>NZ_CP179896.1:0-5336784 GCF_047456085.1 Serratia sp. BNK-12 | reverse complement strand
TCAGAAGGCCGCAACCCCTAATTTCAATATTTTTTCCGACCGTTGAACATTTAACCAAAACAGCCTTAAAGAGGCAGTTTTTTCAACGATTTAAAGCCATATCCCTGTAGAACGGGCAATAAAGCGTCAGTATCTTCATTTAACGCCATGCAATACGCCAGATTCTCTTCCTGCGTTGACACCAGATTTTCCTGCGTCGAAATCAGCCATGCGGTACGACGGGCAATCGCCGCGCCGGAATCGATCAGTCGAGTTCCCTCAGGCAACACCTGCATTAGCTCTTCTGCTAATAAAGGGAAATGGGTGCAACCGAGTACCACGGTATCCGGTGGCTCGCGCATGCTCAGCCATGGATGGAGAATTTTCTTCAGCGCCGGCAGCGGTACGGCTTCACCATGCAGCTTGGCTTCTGCCAGTTCCACCAGCTCAGAGGAGCCAAGCAGCTCGATCTTGCAATCGGTAGCGAAACGGGCGATCAGCTCATGGGTATAAGTACGCTGTACGGTACCGCGGGTAGCCAGCAGGCCCACCACACCATTGGCGGTCAGGCGGGCAGCAGGCTTGATGGCAGGCACCACACCGACAACCGGGAAGGTAAAGCGTTCACGCAGGGCCGGCAGGGAGACCGTACTGGCCGTGTTACAAGCGATGATGACTATCGCCAGAGGATGCCGTTGCTGCACCGCGCTGACAATCTCCAGCACGCGCTCAACAATAAACTCTTCGGATTTCTCGCCGTAGGGAAACGCCACATTATCGAAGGCGTATATATAGTGGAGGTCCGGCAGCAGTTGCCGAACCTCTTGATACACCGATAACCCGCCGACGCCGGAATCAAATACCAGCACCGTCGGACGGGCCGTAGCAGGGGTGTTAGAAGGTATAGCTTCCAGTGAGGTAGTATTCTCTTCCTGGAGTAGCGTAGCCATAAGCCGTCTCATAATCTTTATCAAACAGGTTGGCGATTCTACCACGAACTGTCAGATGAGATGTGACCGGATACGAAACTGCGAGATCCCACAGGCTGACACCGCCAAGTTTGACGCTTTGCTCTGGATAGGTGCTGTAGTCTTTATCATAACGCTCACCCAGGTATTGATAGGTCATTGCCCAGTCAAAATCATAGACCTGCCAATCCAGCTCATACTTCACCTGCTGTTTGGCACGGCGCAGCAGCACTTCATTGGTTTTGGCATTACGCGGATCGACATAGTCGTAACCAATGTGATGGGTTAACGGACCCGTGTCGAATGAAGCTGTAGCTTCAATACCTTTAATTGTGGCCTTGCCAACATTGTAATAGACGTAGTTGGTCTCGCCGGTGGAATCAATCAGGTTATCAATATCGTTGCGGTAGCCGGACACGCGCCAGGTTACCGGCCCGGTCAAACCTTCAAAGCCCCCTTCCCACTGTTTGCTTTCTTCCGGTTTTAGATCGGTATTATTGCCGAAGTTGCCATACAGCTGACCCATATTAGGGGCTTTGAATGCCGTGCCGTAGGAAGCGATGAAACGGTAACCTTCTATAAACTCCCAGCCCGCACTGGTTTGCCAAGTGCCATGCCAGCCAAATTCGGAATGATCGTCGCCGCGAACCGCTCCTTCCAGAGTGACCGGCCCGACCAACTGCTGCGCAGTCAGATAAACACCGGCGTTGCGTTGGGTTTTTTCACCGTTAACCGTGGTGGAGTCTGGCTTGATTTGCTGATGCTGCCAGTCAATCCCCGAACTGACCGTACCCTGACCTACCTGAAGAGTATTTCCCCATTGCAGGTTGTACTGCTCGGAGTCCACCAGGCTGGCTGAGCTGTCATACATGCCGCGACGAGGATCGTAATCATAATCCTTGCTGTGGCTATAGCTGCCAATCAACTGCGTCGCGTAGATGCCTTCCTTATAACGCAGGCCGGTATCCCAGGTTTGACTATAGAGTTTGCGGGTATCGACCAGCGCGCTGGTAGGCGAAGAGTAATACGCGTCGTAAGCCGTGCGGTTGTCGTAACCGTAACCACGAACAAAACCGCTGATAGCCTCGTTGAACTGATGATCAACAGCGCCGTACAACGACTTGCTCATAAAGCCGTCGCGATCCTGCTGGCTTTGCATGCCGGTGCTGCCGTAGGCCACCACATCATAACCTTTGGTATAGGTGTAGTTACCGGCGACCGTGGCAACCGTGCTGTCGCCCAGCTGTTGTTGAGTAGACGCGTCATAGGCCTGGTAACCGTTAGACCCCACACCGGCGGAAAGCGTAGTGCCGTTCTTTTCGCGGGTGGTAATAATGTTAACCACGCCGCCGATGGCATCGGAGCCATAAACCGCCGAACGTGGGCCACGAATATATTCAACTTTCTGCACCAGCGAAATCGGGATCTGGCTGAGATCGGAAGAGCCGCTGATACCGGCCTGATTAAGACGGATACCGTCGATCAGCACCAGCACATGACTGGAATTGGTGCCGCGAATGAACAGCGAGCTTTTTTGCCCCAGGCCACCGTTCTGTCCAACGTCTACACCCGGCAGACGGCGCATCACATCGGTCAGGCTTTTTGCCTGCCAGCGGTCGATTTCATCACGGGTGACGACGGAAGTGGGTGCCAGCACGGAAGAAACCGGCTGCGGGAAGCGGTTGGCGGAAACCACCAGATTTTCGCTGTTATTCGCTGTGGTGTTGTCTTGCGCCCAGCCAGAAAAAGCCGTGACGGAAGAAACCACCGCCAGCAGCGTATTTTTTGTAATTGTCATGAAAAAGCATCCAAACTTAATTGGCGGATGCCGCAGGATCATGGCCGGTATTTCGCGACGGCCACGGACATTGCGACGTAACACCGGCAGGTCTTCGGGCTTGGGAGTTGCGGGCGGCCTCTTAGCTACCAGCACCGGGCGATGACTTCCCGTCCTGCAATGGACAGTGTCTGCGTAAAACGCTATCGCCGTGACTTCCCCTTACCGCTGCGCGTCAGCTCCGGATTCACACCGGATTCCCTTTTCACTCACTGCTTGAGGCCGGACGACAATGCTACGATCAATGTAAATAGATGTCTAGACTGCTATCAATGTTACAAATAATAAACACGACAAAACTGGACTTCACGGACTGATTCCCTACAATCCCCGCTGATCAAATTTGCCTGACGAGAAGAAACATGACGCCCGAGAATTTGCCTATTGAACGTTACGATGACCAACTGGCGGAAAAAACTGCCCGGCTGAAGACGCTGATGTCACCGTTCACGGCACCCGAGCCGGAAGTGTTCCGCTCGCAAGTCGAACACTACCGCATGCGCGCAGAATTCCGCATCTGGCATGATGAAGACGAGATGTACCACATCATGTTTGACCAGCAGACCAAGCAACGCATCCGCGTCGAGCAGTTTCCTGCCGCCAGCGAATTGATTAACCGCCTGATGAGCGCACTGATCGCCGCCATCAAGCCGGATCCTATTTTGCGCCGCAAGCTGTTCCAGATTGATTACCTGTCGACCCGCAGCGGCAAAATCATCGCCTCGCTGCTGTATCACCGTAAGCTGGACGACGCCTGGCAGCAGCAGGCAGAAAAGCTGCGGGATGATCTCCGCGCCCAGGGCTTTGACCTGCAGTTGATTGGTCGTGCGTCGAAGATGAAAATCATGCTGGATCAGGATTACGTCGATGAAGTCCTGCCGGTCGCCGGCCGCGACATGATTTACCGTCAGGTGGAAAACAGCTTCACCCAGCCGAATGCGGCGATGAACATACAGATGCTGGAATGGGCGCTGGACGTGACCGCCGGCTCTAAAGGCGATCTGCTGGAGCTGTATTGCGGCAACGGCAACTTCTCCCTGGCGCTGGCGCGTAACTTCGAGCGGGTGCTGGCCACTGAAATCGCCAAGCCTTCCGTTGCCGCGGCGCAGTACAACATTGCCGCCAATCATATCGACAACGTACAGATTATCCGTATGGCGGCGGAAGACTTTACCCAGGCGATGAACGGAGTACGCGAGTTTAATCGTTTGAAGGGTATCGATCTGAGCAGCTATAACTGCGAAACCATTTTTGTCGATCCGCCGCGCAGCGGACTGGATGATGAAACGGTAAAAATGGTGCAGGCTTATCCGCGAATTTTGTATATCTCATGCAACCCGGAAACGCTGTGCGCCAATCTGGAGACGTTGCAGGAAACTCATCAAATCAGCCGTCTGGCATTGTTCGATCAGTTCCCGTATACCCATCACATGGAATGCGGCGTACTGTTGGAAAAACGCGTTTAATCTCACAGGGGCGCCGCGCTTGCTGCGCCCCTGGTTTTCCCCTTACGCCGGGGTATTCTCATCCAGCGCCTTGCGCGCCTTCAGCTTCATGCCAATCCAGAACACCAGCGCCACGGAAATAATCGCCGGCAGGAAGTTAGAGCCGATCTGCGGGTATTCGGCACGCACTATCGCACTGTACAGCAGCACCCCAAGCAGGAAGGTCGCCGCCGCCAGCTTAGGTATGCCATCCGGCATCGCGCGGTGCAGATACCGTTGATGCAGGCAATACACCGCCAACACCAAAGCAATAATCGGGAAAATCGAAAACGGCACCACCGAGCTGAACAGCGCGGCGAACGAACCGTTGATTGAAAGGCCGGCAATCAACGCCAGCAGTAAGGTGCCATTCTCACGGCCTGGTTTTTCCATCGCTTTCTACCTTTTTATACGTGGGATACAGAAGTTTTTTCTTGTTCGCGGCGATACCAATAATAAGCGCCTTTGGAAATCATCCGCAGTTGCAACACTAAGCGCTCCTCAAGCCGACGCCGTTGATCGATGTCGATATCCAGCGCTTCAGCACCGGCGCTGAAAACGATGGTGACCATAGCTTCCGCCTGCGCTTCGGTGAAACTGCGCGGCATATGGTTTTCCAGTTCGAGGTAATCCGCCAGTTCGGCGATAAAATGTTGGATCTCACGCGCCACCGCCGCACGAAAGGCCGCCGAGGTCCCGGAGCGTTCACGCAACAGCAGGCGGAAAGCGTTGGGATTATTGCCGATAAACTCCATAAAGGTGGAGACCGAGGTGCGGATCACGCTGCCCCCCTTGGCGATACGCTGCCGCGCCTGCCGCATCAGTTGACGCAGCATCAGGCCGCTCTCATCCACCATGGTTAACCCCAGCTCGTCCACATCACGGAAGTGGCGATAAAATGACGTCGGCGCGATGCCCGCTTCACGCGAGACCTCGCGCAGGCTCAGACTGGCAAAGCTGCGTTCAGCGCTCAGTTGGCTGAAGGCCGCTTCGATGAGGGAACGACGAGTCCGTTCTTTTTGTTGTGCTCTGACGCCCATATGCATATCCAGATAAGATCCATTTTCTCAGTCTAACGCCGTAGACCCGGCAATATAGCAAATTTTATTGCAACAGCATTTATACAAACGCGCCCTGTCACAGTTTCAGCCTGCACCATTTGTGCTTTGCCTCAAAAAGCCTAATGGTGATTGGGCACTCAGCGCTATGATGTTA
Organism: Serratia sp. BNK-12; assembly: GCF_047456085.1. Classification (NCBI taxonomy): domain Bacteria; kingdom Pseudomonadati; phylum Pseudomonadota; class Gammaproteobacteria; order Enterobacterales; family Yersiniaceae; genus Serratia; species Serratia sp. BNK-12. The sequence continues at coordinate 5,331,301 of NZ_CP179896.1, read as the reverse complement.
AGATACCGTTGTAATTTTGTATAAGACAGGTCTCTCCCCTATGCAACAGCACTATCAATTTGATGCCATAGTCATTGGCTCGGGCCCAGGTGGTGAAGGTGCCGCTATGGGGTTGGTGAAGCAGGGCGCCCGCGTGGCCGTGATAGAACGGTACAATAACGTAGGCGGTGGATGTACCCATTGGGGCACCATCCCATCCAAAGCCCTCCGCCACGCCGTTAGCCGCATTATCGAATTCAACCAGAACCCGCTTTATAACAATTCACGCACGCTCAGCGCGACATTCCCTGACATTTTACGCCACGCCGATAACGTCATAAATCAGCAAACCCGGATGCGTCAGGGATTCTATGAGCGCAACCAGTGCAAGCTGTTTGCCGGCGATGCGCGCTTTATCGACGCCAACACCGTTAGCGTCAGCTATATGGACGGCACCCAGGACACCATCCGCGCCGATCACATCGTTATTGCCTGCGGCTCACGCCCGTACAACCCGTCGAGCGTCGATTTTAACCATCCGCGTATTTATAACAGTGATTCCATTCTCGAACTGAACCACGAACCGCGTCACGTCATCATCTATGGCGCCGGGGTGATCGGCTGTGAATATGCATCTATCTTCCGCGGTTTGAACGTGAAGGTGGATCTGATCAACACCCGCGATCGTCTGCTGGCGTTCCTCGATCAGGAAATGTCGGACTCGCTGTCATATCACTTCTGGAACAACGGCGTGGTGATCCGCCACAACGAAGAGTTCGAGAAGATCGAAGGCACCGAAGACGGCGTGATTGTTCACCTGAAATCCGGCAAGAAAGTGAAGGCAGATTGCCTGCTGTACGCCAACGGCCGCACCGGTAATACCGACTCGCTGGGGCTGGAGAACGTCGGTCTGGAGTCAGACAGCCGTGGCCTGCTGAAAGTGAACAGCATGTACCAGACCGCGCTGCCGCACATTTATGCCGTGGGTGACGTGATTGGCTACCCGAGTCTGGCATCTGCCGCCTACGATCAGGGCCGCATTGCCGCACAGGCGATTTCCTCCGGCGAAGCCAGCGGACATTTGATTGAAGATATCCCGACCGGTATCTACACCATTCCGGAAATCAGCTCCGTCGGTAAAACCGAGCAGGAATTGACGGCGATGAAAGTGCCGTATGAAGTGGGTCGTGCACAGTTCAAGCATCTGGCCCGCGCGCAGATTGCCGGCATGAACGTCGGCAGCCTGAAAATCCTGTTCCATCGCGACACCCTGCAGATCCTTGGGATCCACTGCTTCGGCGAGCGTGCGGCAGAGATCATCCACATCGGCCAGGCGATCATGGAACAGAAAGGTGAAGGCAATACTATCGAATACTTCGTTAATACGACCTTCAACTATCCGACCATGGCCGAAGCCTACCGGGTGGCAGCGCTGAACGGCTTAAACCGCCTGTTTTAACGTGGTGCCCATGTAGCTTTGCATGTGCTCGCGGATCGCCTCGGCCAATTGCTCATAACGACTGCGCAATGGGGAGCCGGGGCGGTACACCAGCGCAATGGTGCGCTTGGGTTCAGGTTTGAAACAGTCCAGGTAACACACGCCGTCGCGCTCACGCTGCGGCGGTACCGCCAGTGACGGCAGCAAAGTGATCCCACTGCCCGCCGCAACCATATTACGCAGCGTTTCCAGGCTGGTCGCCCGGAAATGAGTATCTTCGTCAGCCCCGGCCTGGAAACAAAAGCCCATCGCCTGATCGCGCAGACAGTGGCCATCTTCCAGCATCAACAACTTTTCACCGGCCAGATCCGGCATCGCCACGCGGTCACGCTGCGACCATGGATGATCGGAATACACCGCCAGCTTCATCGGTTCGTCAAACAGCGGCACTTCAATAAAGGCTTCGGTTTCTTTCACCAGCGCCAGAATGGCGCAGTCAAGTTTACCGCTGTCGAGCTGCGCCAGCAGCTGTTGGGTTTGCGCTTCATGCAGGTACATTTCCAGCTTGGGAAAGGTTTTATGCAGCGTAGGTATGATCTGCGGCAGCAGATAAGGCCCGACGGTGGGGATCAGGCCGATATGCAGCGGCCCCGACATGGCTTCACCTTGCTGGCTGGCCATCTCTTTCAGAACTTTGACTTCGCGCAGCACGGTACGCGCCTGTTCCACCAGCAACAGGCCCGCCTGGGTGAATAACACCTTGCGACTGGTACGTTCGAGCAGCATCACACCCAGTTCGTCTTCCAGCTTACGGATCTGCCCACTCAGCGTGGGTTGGCTAACATGGCAAGAATCGGCGGCACGGCGGAAATGCCGGTGCTCGGCCAAAGCGACCAGGTACTCTAAATCACGAATATTCATTGTTTCCCTCCAGACCACGATAGCTCATGGCGATAGATAAGATAGCAATGAGCGATTAGATCTATCAAGCCCCGACGTCAATAATGTCACCCAACGAAGCGATACCGCGCTAACAGCTAAAAATTATTTTTCCTAATTAAGGGGTTAATTCATGTTTACCAGTCAAGAAGGCAAAAAAGTCCCTCAGGTTACCTTCCACACCCGTCAGGGCGACCAATGGATTGACGTCACCACCGACGACCTGTTCAAAGACAAAACCGTCATCGTGTTTTCACTGCCGGGCGCGTTTACCCCAACCTGTTCTTCCAGCCATCTGCCGCGCTACAACGAACTGTCCAGCGTATTCAAACAGCACGGCGTTGACAGCATTCTGTGCGTTTCAGTGAACGACACCTTCGTTATGAACGCCTGGAAGGCCGATCAGCACGCAGAGAACATCACCTTCATTCCAGACGGCAACGGCGAGTTCACCAAAGGCATGGACATGCTGGTCGAGAAAGCGGATCTGGGTTTTGGCCCGCGCTCATGGCGTTATTCCATGCTGGTGCGCAACGGCGTGGTGGAAAAAATGTTCGTCGAACCTAACAAGCCGGGCGACCCGTTTGAAGTGTCTGACGCCGACACCATGCTGAAATACCTGGCGCCGGAATTCAAAGTACAGGAGTCGGTTTCCCTGTTCACCAAACCGGGCTGCCCATTCTGCGCCAAAGCCAAACAAATGCTGCAGGAACGTGGCATCCAGTATGAAGAGATCGTACTGGGTCAGGACGCCACCACCGTCAGCCTGCGCGCCGTCACCGGCCGCGCAACCGTACCTCAGGTCTTCATCGGCGGCCGTCATATCGGCGGCAGCGATGACCTGGAAACCTTCCTGTCAGCCTGATTTATAAGTAATAACAAAGCCAACGTGAACTTTTGGCGGGCTTCGGCCCGCCCTTTTTTTAGCTTTCAGGAGCGGATATGAAACAGTTGAATGTTGACGTCGCGGTCATCGGCGGCGGCACCGCCGGTCTGGGCGCCTATCGCGCCGCCAAGCTTGCCACCCCAAGCGTGGTGATGATCGAAGGCGGGGCTTATGGCACCACCTGTGCCCGCGTTGGCTGCATGCCATCAAAATTGCTGATTGCCGCCGCCGAGGCGGTGCATCAAATCGAGCGGGCACCGGGTTTTGGCGTGTATCCCGCTGGAAAAACTACCATTAACGGCCGTGAAGTCATGGACCGTGTTAAACGCGAGCGCGACCGTTTCGTCGGCTTCGTGCTGGAAGGTGTCGACGAAATCCCGGCCACCGACAAAATTCAGGGTTACGCCCGTTTCATCGACGACAATACTTTGCAGGTGGACGATCACACCCGCATTGTGGCGCAACGCATCGTTATCGCCACCGGGTCCCGCCCAAGCTGGCCGGCAGCATGGAATGCGCTGGGCGACCGCTTGATTGTCAATGATGACGTGTTCAACTGGACTGATTTGCCAGACTCGGTGGCCGTGTTCGGGCCCGGCGTAATTGGCCTGGAGTTGGGTCAGGCGCTGCATCGCCTCGGCGTCGAAACCAAATTATTTGGCGTTGGTGGTGCCGTTGGGCCGCTAACCGACAGTACGGTACGCAACTATGCCGCCAAAGCGTTGGGCGAAGAGTTCTATCTGGATGCCGATGTGAAAGTGGACATGATGCAGCGCGAAGGCGACAAGGTCTTTATCCGCTATCAGGGTCTGAACGGCTTACCGCAGGAGATCATGGTGGATTACGTCCTGGCTGCCACCGGTCGTCGACCGAACGTCGATAATCTGGGTCTTGAGAACACCCGTCTGGTGCTCGATGCCAGGGGCGTGCCTCAGGCCGATCGCCTGACGATGCAAACCAACGTGCCGCATATCTTTATCGCCGGTGACGCCAGCAACCAGCTGCCGTTATTGCACGAAGCCAGCGATCAGGCGCGCATTGCCGGAACCAACGCCGGGAGCTTCCCGGAAGTGACCCCGGGCCTGCGCCGCAGTGCGATCTCGGTGGTATTTTCCGATCCGCAGATTGCCATGGTCGGTTCCACCTTCCGTGAGCTGAATGAAAAATTCAGCGCCTGCGGCTGTTTCGAAATCGGTGAAGTGTCATTCGAAAATCAGGGCCGTTCACGGGTGATGCTGCGTAATAAAGGCATCCTGCACGTCTACGGCGAACAAGGTACCGGGCGTTTCCTCGGCGCAGAAATGATGGGGCCGGACGTCGAGCACATTGCTCACCTGTTAGCCTGGGCACATCAGCAGAAAATGACCATCAACCAGATGCTGGACATGCCGTTCTATCACCCGGTGATCGAAGAAGGCCTGCGTACCGCACTGCGTGACTTGCAGTCAAAACTGAAACTGGGCGAAGCCGAGGCGGAGCGCTGCCAACGCTGTCCGGGCGAGTAGTTCTTCCCCCTGCTATCTATCCCCACCGGGCCTTCGTGCCCGGTTTTTTTACGCTTCGAATTCCACTCTTGTCGCTTGCTGCTTGCCGCTCAGCGCATGTCAGGTCATTTTTACGTCGCCACATTGAAATGATATCAATAATGATACTAAAATAAGGTGCATGCATGAAAGGAATCAGGAGTGCCATTGAAGATCTGCAACAACGGCAGAACAGCATCAGATTCACTGAGTTGGTAACAATTTGTACGCGCTGGTTCGGCCCACCGCGTTTGAACGGCGGCAGTCATCACGTTTACCGCATGCCCTGGCAAGGCGATCCCCGGATTAATATACAACGCGGAAATGGAGGCACGGCAAAGGTATATCAGGTTAAACAGGTCATTGCCGCATTGGTCAAAATGGAGGATGAACATGGAAAAGCATGAGCATTACACTTATCGCATCACCTGGTCGGAAGAGGACAACGAATATGTCGGCCTCTGCACAGAATTCCCTTCCCTGTCGTGGCTGGCCGCAACGCGTACCGCAGCGCTTGAAGGTATTGAAAAACTGGTCAGCGAGGTGATCAATGACCTGTTGGCACAGGGTGAAACACCGCCACAGGCGCTGGCCGAGAGAGTTTTCAGCGGCAAACTGGTATTGCGTATGACACCGGAACAACATCGACGTCTGGCGATCAACGCTATAGAGGAAGGCGTCAGCCTGAACCGCTATCTTTGCGCACGGCTGGCGGGATAATCGATAAAGGGCAGCACCGGGCTGCCCTTACGCCACTCAAGCCAAACGCTGTTTCGCTGCGGCGATCGCACTGGCGACCAGCTGAGGAGAAACACCGCCCTTGGCCGAACGTTTATCCAGACATGATTGAAGTGCCAGAATTGGGTATACGTCGTCGCCAATCACCGCGCTGAATTTCTGCAAATCAGCCAACGGCAGGGCTTCCAACGCCTTACCCTGGCGGATCGCCTCTACGACCGCCTCACCGACGATATGGTGCGCCTCACGGAATGGCACGCCTTTGGCGACCAGATAATCCGCCAGTTCGGTCGAGTTGGCGTAGCCCTGCTCTGCCGCTTCCTTACAACGCGGACGTTTCACCTGGATGCCATCCAGCACCAGTGCCGCCATCTGCAGACAGTCCATCCAGGTATCCAACGCGTCGAACAGCCCTTCCTTGTCTTCCTGCATATCTTTGTTGTACGCCAGCGGCAGGCCTTTCAGCGTCATCATCATGCCCGTCAATGCACCCTGTACACGCCCGCATTTACCGCGGATCAGCTCCAGCGCATCCGGGTTTTTCTTCTGCGGCATCAGCGAGGAGCCGGAAGTCACGCGGTCGGACAGATCGACAAAGGCCGCTTCACCGCTGTTGAAGAAGATCAGGTCTTCGGCAAAGCGCGACAGGTGCACCATGCTGATGGAGGCGTTAGACAACAGTTCCAGCACGTGGTCACGATCCGAAACGCTGTCCAGGCTATTACGGGTTGCCGACGCAAAGCCCAGCCAACCGGCCAATTGCTCACGGTCGATCGGGTACGCAGTACCGGCCAGTGCGCCACTGCCCAGCGGGCTGACGTCCAGGCGTTTCAGCGTATCCTGCAGGCGGCTTTCATCACGCGCCAGCATTTCAACATAGGCCAGACACCAGTGCGCGAAGGTCACCGGCTGCGCACGCTGCAGGTGGGTATAACCCGGCATCACCGCATCCTGGTTGGCTTCGGCGGTTTCCACCAGCGCCTGTTGCAGTTGCACGATGGCCTGATGCAGTTCACCAATTTGGTGTTTGCACCACAATTTCAGATCGGTCGCGACCTGATCGTTACGGCTACGGCCGGTGTGCAGCTTTTTACCGAGATCGCCGACCTTGTCGATCAGCTTTTGCTCCACCCAGCTGTGAATATCTTCCGCATCGCTGCTGACAATCGCCTGCGGATCGGCCTGTACCTCTTCCAACAGCACGCTCAACGCCTGTTCCAGCTGTTGCTGCTCGGTCGCCGTCAATACGTTGACGGTCACCAGCGCTTTCGACCAGGCCACTGACCCTACGATGTCCTGTTCCGCCAGGCGATAATCGAAGCGCAAAGAATCATTTAACTGCTTGAACCGCTGATCTGCCGCCTGACTGAACCGTCCGCCCCAAAGTGCCATACCTTACTCCTGAATTTTATGCGAATAAGGGCGCAGCACGCTGCGCCCTTATCAAGTCACGCCGAATAATCAATAAAGTTACTTGTTCTTTTTCTCGTTCAGCGCACGGATGCGTGAAGAGAGCGAGAACAGGCGGATAAAGCCACCGGCATGGCTGTGATCGTAAACTTCGTCTTCGCCAAAGGTGGCGAACTCTTCAGAGTACAGGCTATTGGCAGATTTCTTCTGAATTGCCGTTACCTGGCCTTTGTACAGCTGCAGCACCACTTCGCCGTTCACTTCTTCGGCCAGTGCCTCAGCAGATGCTTGCAGTGAACGACGCAGCGGCGCGAACCAACGGCCATCGTACACTACGTAAGCCATTTCCAGGCCCAGCTGCTCACGCCATTTGAAGCTATCGCGATCCAGAACCAGCTGCTCAACGCCACGCAGTGCCGCCACCATGATGGTGCCGCCCGGGGTTTCGTAGCAACCGCGGGATTTGATACCCACCAAACGGTTTTCCACGATATCGATACGGCCCACACCATGTTTGGCGCCCAGCACGTTCAGGGTTTCCAGGCATTTGTACGGGCTCAACGCTTCGCCGTTTACCGCCACTACCCGACCTTTCTCGACGGTGACAGTCACCTGCTCTGGCTGATCCGGAGCTTCCTGCGGATCGACGGTCCAGACCCAGCAGTCTTTATTCGGTGCATTCCACGGGCTTTCCAGCACGCCGCCTTCGGTAGAGATATGCCAGGCGTTTTCGTCACGGCTGTAGATTTTTTCCAGCGACGCCGTGGTCGGGATGTTGCGCTCTTTCAGGTAGTCCAGCAGCGCTTCACGGGAACGCAGGTTCCACTCGCGCCAAGGGGCTACCACTTTCAGGTGCGGCGCCAGTGCGGTATAGGTGGTTTCGAAACGCACCTGGTCGTTACCTTTACCGGTTGCGCCGTGGCACAGCGCGTCAGCACCGACCTTCAGCGCCAGCTCAACCTGCGCCTTGGCGATGATCGGACGGGCCATTGAGGTCCCCAGCAGGTAGCTGCCTTCATACAGGGCACCGGTTTGCAGCACGGGGTAAACATAATCACTGATGAATTCTTCACGCAGATCAACAACGTGACACTCAGAGGCACCGGATTGCAGGGCTTTTTGCTCCACGCCTTCCAGATCGCTGCGCTCCTGGCCGATATCTGCCACGAACGCCACCACTTCGCAGCCGCCGTAGTTTTCTTTCAGCCAGGGAATGATGGCCGAAGTATCCAGGCCGCCAGAGTACGCCAGAACGATTTTTTTGATGCCTTGGTTTTGCATGGTCTTTTCCTTTTTAATTCTAAATTTAAGCGAGGATCCGGGTGCCAATCGACACGCCGTTAAACAGTGCAGGAAGCTGATCGGCATGGCGCCAACTGGCGATATCTACCGGGCGACCGAGGGTGCGGGCCGCATCGAGCGCCGCATTCACCTTCACCACCATACCATCAGTGATGATGCCCTGGGCAATCAGTTGTTCCGCTTTTTGCGCCGTCATTTCTGCGATGCGCTGCCCTTTTCCGTCGAGGATGCCACTGACATCCGACAGCAGGATCAAATCCGCACCCAGCGTGGCGGCCAACGCGGTCGCCGCCTGATCGGCGTTTACATTCATTAACTTCCCATCGGCGGTAATACCGATAGAGCTGATCACCGGCAGGTAGCCTGCACCCAGTAGGGTATTGAGCAACGCCGGCGACCCCGGCTGCGCGTTGCCTACGTGGCCAAGCGCCGGATCGAGCGGGGTGACGGTGACGCTGCCGCCGTCCGCCAGGCTCAGGCCTACGGCATTAATCTGGTGTTTGATCGCCCATGCCAGCAAAGTTTTGTTGGCCGTACCGGCCAGTGCGCCGGTGATAATGTCGATCTGATCGGCCGGGGTGACCCGCAGCCCATTTTTCTTCACCACCGGCAGGGAAAGCTGCTTCATCAGTTCGTCCACCACGCAACCGCCGCCGTGGACGATAACCAGTGGGCGCTGATGCTGCTGGCGGTAGCTGTCCAGCGCGGTAAACAAACGCTCCAGCGCTTCTTCACTGTCTAATAACACGCCACCTAACTTGATAATTAACGGGTTCATCGCTGTTTACATCCCACGCTGGTGATTTATTAAAGTAATGACTGGGTTTCCGGGAACCCAAAACGGATATTCAGGCATTGCACCGCCTGGGCGGCTGCGCCTTTCAACAGGTTGTCTTCCACCGCCACGGCAATCAGGTGTTCGCCCTGCACGGCAAAGCCGATATCGCAAAACGGCAACCCAACCACTGACTTCAGCGCCGGCACGCCTTTGTCGTACAGCCGCACCAGCGGTTTGTCGTCATAGGCAGCGTGATAAACGGCGGCCACATCCTGCGCGGTCACGCCGGCTTTAAGGCGACAGGTGATGGTTTCGAGAATACCACGCGGGAAGTTACCCAAATGTGGCGTAAAGATGACCGGAGCCCCTAGATGCGCGACGATTTCCGGATGATGACGGTGGTTGAAAATTCCGTACGGCTGCAGGCTCACTTCACAGAAGCTGGTGGTGACGCTGGCCTTGCGGCCCGCACCGCTAACGCCGCTGGTGGCGTTGATGACCGGCCACTGGTCGAGGTTCAGCAAACCTTGGTCGATCAGCGGTTTCAGTGCCAGCTGCGCTGCCGTTGGGTAACAGCCTGGCACGGCTATCAGCTGCGCCCGTTTGATTTTGTCGCTCTGCCACTCCGCCAGGCCATATACCGCCTGCTCCAGCAGCTCGGCATGCTGATGTTCAAAACCGTAGTACTGGCTGTAGAAAGCGGTATCTTTTACGCGGAATGCACCGGAAAGATCGAACACCACGCAACCGGCGGCCAGGAATGCCGGCGCGATATCGTGGCTGACCTCATGCGCCGTGGCCAAAAACACCACGTCGATACCTTCAGCCGCTTTCGCAACGTCAACCAGTGGTTGCAACGGCAGATCGACGATACCTTTTAACTGAGGGTGCAAATCGGAAAGCAATTTTCCTGCATCTGCACTTTGCGCTGAAACCGCTAAAGCGGTTATGTTCATGTGTGGGTGACGATTAAGGTACGCCGTGAGCTCCGCTCCGGCATAACCGCTGGCACCGACAATCAGCGTATTCAACATGGGGCCTTTCACCTTCTTGACTTGCGTTTGGTCGTTTTCGACTCAGGTTTCCAGGCTCACCAGCGTTGTTTCGCCGTTCACCCACGAGGTCGAGCGTTGATGTTTTTATAATCATCCGGGAATCGGGTTCCCTTACGCTCCAGCTTACTGTATTTTTATTCACAATAACTGCATGAATATTGATACCAACCTAACCAAAGGCTGTCAACAGTGAAGATGAAATTACCTCCATTTATTGAGCTGTACCGGGCGTTGATCGCCACTCCGTCGATCAGCGCCACCGATGGTGCCCTCGATCAGAGTAATGAAGCGTTAATCAACTTGCTGGCCGGCTGGTTTGCCGATTTGGGTTTCCGCGTCGACGTGCAGCCGGTGCCGGACAGCCGCAACAAATTCAACCTGCTGGCAAGCATTGGCGAAGGCAGTGGCGGCCTGCTGCTGGCGGGCCACACCGATACCGTGCCTTATGATGAAGGCCGTTGGACACGCGATCCTTTCACCCTGACCGAGCACGACAATAAGCTGTATGGACTGGGTACCGCCGACATGAAGGGCTTCTTTGCCTTTATTTTGGATGCGGTGCGTGACATCGATGCCAGCCAGCTGACCAAGCCGCTGTACATTTTGGCCACCGCAGATGAAGAAACGACGATGGCCGGCGCACGTTACTTCGCCGCCTCGACCAGCATCCGCCCTGACTTCGCGATTATCGGCGAACCGACCTCATTGCAGCCGGTGCGTGCGCACAAAGGCCATATGGCCAACGCCATTCGCATTGTCGGCCAATCTGGCCATTCGAGCGACCCGGCGCGCGGCGTGAACGCCATCGATCTGATGCATGACACCATCGGCCGTTTGATGGAGCTGCGTAAAACGCTGCAGGAGCGCTACAACAACCCGGCATTCGCCGTGCCTTATCCCACCATGAACTTCGGCCATATCAGCGGCGGCGATGCCGCTAACCGCATCTGCGCCTGCTGTGAACTGCATCTGGATATCCGTCCGCTGCCGGGCATGACGCTCGACAATATCAACGAACTGATGCACCAAACGCTGGAACCCATCAGCCAACGCTGGCCGGGCCGCCTGAGCATTGAAGAACTGCATGCCTCGGTACCGGGCTACGAGTGTCCGACCGATCATCAGATGGTGGCGGTGATTGAGAAACTGCTGGGCACCCGTACACAGGTGGTCAACTATTGCACCGAGGCGCCGTTCGTCCAGCAGGTCTGTCCGACCCTGGTGCTGGGCCCCGGCTCTATCGACCAGGCGCATCAGCCGGATGAATACATCGACACCGGTTTTATCGAACCCACGCGCAAACTGCTGGGCCAACTGGTCGATCATTTCTGCCGTCAATAAACCTGATACAAAGTAGGGGTTATGATTTATCATTTCCCCTACCTCAAAATACGTATTAAACCAATGAAATAAGCCAGACTGATAACCGGCGTGCCGTAATTAAATTTCAGAAAATGCGCCGATTTTGATGTTTTTTTGCTAAAAATAGTGTCAATTGACGATTGGACAGGAACGTGGCGAGATAAAACAGGCGCTCTTCGCCTGACATGTGAAACTTACTTACAAGATAAAAATCATCTACCCAATAGATTTCAAGTTGCAGCTAGGCGGCGAACGCTTGAATCCCCGGGAGCTTGGATCAACCAAGTGAACGGGGTGAGAGCGCGAAGCCAACACCGCTGTGGCTTGAAAGATGAAGGGTAAATACAGAACTGGGTCAGGGGTTATATGAACGAACAATATTCGGCAATGCGAAGTAATGTCAGTATGCTCGGCAAATTGCTCGGCGATACCATCAAAGAAGCGCTGGGCGAGCATATTCTCGATCGCGTTGAAACTATCCGTAAGCTTTCCAAATCTTCACGTGCAGGCAATGAAGCGCACCGTCAGGAGCTGCTTTCCACCTTGCAAAACCTGTCCAACGACGAGTTGCTGCCGGTCGCACGCGCCTTCAGTCAGTTTCTCAATCTGACCAATACCGCCGAGCAGTACCACAGCATTTCACCCAACGGTGAAGCCGCCAGCAACCCGGAAGCGCTGGCTCAACTGTTCACCCGGCTGAAAGACAAAAAGCTCAGCACCAAAGAGCTGCAAAATGCGGTGTCTCAACTTTCTATCGAGCTGGTGCTGACTGCGCACCCGACGGAAATCACCCGCCGCACCCTGATCCACAAACTGGTAGAGGTGAACACCTGCCTCAGCCAGCTCGACCATAACGATCTGGCCGACTACGAGCGCAACAAGATCATGCGCCGCCTGCGTCAGTTGGTGGCTCAATCGTGGCATACCGACGAGATCCGCAAACACCGTCCGTCCCCGGTTGACGAAGCCAAGTGGGGCTTTGCGGTGGTGGAAAACAGCCTGTGGGAAGGGGTGCCTGCCTTCCTGCGTGAATTCAACGAACAGTTGGAAAACTCCATCGATTACAGCCTGCCGGCGGAAGCGGTGCCGGTGCGTTTCACATCCTGGATGGGCGGTGACCGCGACGGCAACCCGAACGTCACGGCCGAGATCACCCGCCACGTGCTGCTGCTGAGCCGCTGGAAAGCCTGCGATCTGTTCACCCGCGATATTCAGGTGCTGGTGTCCGAACTGTCGATGACCGAATGTACTCCGGAACTGCGCGCACGGGCCGGTGGCGACGAGGTTCAAGAGCCGTACCGCGAAATAATGAAGCAGCTACGCAGCCAGTTGATGAGCTCTCAGGCTTATCTGGAAGGCCGCCTGAAAGGCGAGCGCGTACTGAAGCCGCACGATCTGCTGGTGAATAACGAACAGCTGTGGGAACCGCTGTTCGCCTGTTACCAGTCGCTGCAGGCCTGCGGCATGAGCATCATCGCCAACGGTCAATTGCTGGATACCCTGCGTCGCGTGCGCTGCTTTGGTGTGCCACTGGTACGCATCGACGTTCGCCAGGAAAGCACGCGCCACACCGAAGCCATCGCCGAACTGACCCGCTATCTGGGCCTTGGCGACTACGAAAGCTGGTCAGAAGCCGACAAGCAGGCGTTCCTGATCCGTGAACTGAATTCCAAACGCCCGCTGGTCCCGTTGAAGTGGGAACCGAGCGCCGACACCCAGGAAGTGCTGGAAACCTGCCGGGTGATCGCCGAGGCGCCAGAAGGCTCGATTGCCGCCTACGTGATCTCCATGGCGCGCACGCCTTCGGACGTGCTGGCGGTTCACCTGCTGCTGAAAGAAGCCGGTTGTCCGTTCCCGCTGCCGGTCGCGCCGCTGTTCGAAACTCTCGACGACCTGAATAACGCCGACGACGTGATGACCCAGTTGCTGAATATTGACTGGTATCGCGGCTTTATCCAGGGCAAACAGATGGTGATGATCGGCTATTCCGACTCGGCGAAAGACGCCGGGGTGATGGCCGCCTCCTGGGCGCAATACCGCGCTCAAGACGCACTGATCAAAACCTGCGAAAAGGCTGGCGTAGCGCTGACTCTGTTCCACGGCCGTGGCGGTTCGATTGGCCGCGGCGGCGCACCTGCGCATGCGGCACTGCTGTCGCAACCGCCGGGCAGCCTGAAAGGCGGCCTGCGCGTGACCGAGCAAGGCGAGATGATCCGCTTCAAATTCGGTCTGCCGGAAGTCACCATCAGCAGCCTGGCGCTGTATGCCGGTGCCATCCTGGAAGCCAACCTGCTGCCGCCGCCAGAGCCGAAAAAAGAGTGGCGTACGCTGATGGATGAGCTGTCAGACACCTCATGCAAAATGTACCGTGGCTACGTGCGCGAAAACCCGGATTTTGTGCCTTATTTCCGCGCCGCCACGCCGGAACTGGAGCTGGGCAAACTGCCGCTGGGCTCCCGCCCTGCCAAGCGCAAGCCAAACGGCGGCGTAGAGAGCCTGCGCGCCATTCCGTGGATCTTCGCCTGGACGCAGAACCGTCTGATGTTACCGGCCTGGCTGGGCGCCGGTGCCGGTTTGCAGGAAGCGGTAAAAGCCGGCAAGCAGGATCAGCTGGAAGCCATGTGCCGCGACTGGCCGTTCTTCTCCACCCGTATTGCGATGCTGGAAATGGTGTTCGCCAAGGCCGACCTGTGGCTGGCGGAATATTACGACCAACGCCTGGTGGACAAATCGCTGTGGCCACTGGGCCAGCAGCTGCGCGATCAGTTGGAAAGCGACATCAAGGTGGTGCTGACCATCGCCAATGACGCGCACCTGATGGAAGACCTGCCGTGGATCGCCGAATCCATTGCGCTGCGTAACGTGTACACCGACCCGTTGAACGTCCTGCAGGCTGAGCTGCTGCACCGTTCGCGCCAGCAGGAGCACCCGGACGCCCGCGTTGAGCAGGCGCTGATGGTCACCATTGCCGGCGTTGCCGCCGGGATGCGCAATACCGGCTAGGTTAAGCGCCAAAAGCACGGCTCCTGCTTGCAGGGGCCTTTTTTTATCCCTCGCTGACGGATGCTTCATCTCAACGGGTTGCCCAGCAGCGGTAGCGGTATTGGAAGAAATTGCGCCCAACAAAAAGGGCGCTGCATTGACCCAGCGCCCTTCCCGATGATGATGAATAGAGTGAATCAGGCCGCGACCGGACGCACACCCAGCGTATGGCAAATGGCGTAGCTCATCTCGGCACGGTTGAGCGTATAGAAGTGGAAATCCTTTACCCCTTCGCGGCTGAGGATCTTCACCATATCCATCGCGATATTGGCGCCGACCATTTTGCGGGTTTCCGCGTCGTCATCCAGCCCTTCAAACATGCTGGTCATCCAGCTCGGTACGCGTACGTTGGTCATGGTGGCAAAACGCTGCAGCTGCTTGAAGTTGGATACCGGCAGAATGCCCGGGACGATTTCCACATCAATGCCGGTAGCGACGCAACGATCGCGGAAGCGCAGGTAGCTTTCCACATCGAAAAAGAACTGGGTAATCGCCCGGTTGGCGCCGGCATCGATTTTACGTTTCAGGTTAATCAGGTCCGCCTGCGGGCTTTTCGCTTCCGGATGCACTTCAGGGTAAGCGGCAACCGAGATATCGAAATCGCCAACCTCCTTCAGCAAGGCCACCAAATCGGTCGCGTACATGTCCGGCTTGCCGCTGCCCGGTGGCAAGTCGCCACGCAGTGCCACTATATGCCGGATGCCGCTGTTCCAGTAATCGGTCGCAATCTCACGCAGCTGAGCCGGGCTGGCGTCGATGCAGGTCAGGTGTGGGGCCGCATCCAGACCGGTGCGATCCTTAATCCCTTTGATGATGCTGTGGGTGCGATCGCGCTCGCCGGAGTTAGCGCCATAGGTCACGGAAACAAATTTTGGCTTCAGGCTGCTCAGGCGGTCAATGGATTGCCACAGGGTGTCTTCCATCTCGCTGGTGCGCGGCGGGAAGAATTCAAATGATACGTTAATCTGGCCGTTTAACTCCGCCAGACTCTGATTCAGCGCTTCCCGCTGGTTTGCGTGGAAAAAACTCATACCCTGCCCGCCTCTTATCGATCGCTGTTCTGCTTGTTTTGATAAGCGTCTATACGTTTAGACGTCTAGATAGAAAATGCCGCATGTTGGCTAAAGAGTCAACAGGAAAGTGAGGGGAATACGATGATTAATCCTCACCCGTTAAGAGAAGGAATTTCATGTTCGCAACACAGAGAATTATGGCAGGAAAAACGAGGGGCGCGACGAATGCGCGCCCACAAGAAAATTAAAGCAGCTGCGCCAAACGGTTAAGGTCTGACTGGATCGCCCCGGCAGTGACGTCGCGCCCGGCCCCGGGTCCACGGATCACCAGCGGATTGTCACGATACCAGCGGCTTTCGATAGCGAATACGTTATCGCAAGGCAGCAACGACGCCAGCGGGTGCTCAGGGCGGACCGCTTCTACACCGACCCGCGCCTTGCCGTTGGCATCGAAACGCGCAACATGGCGCAGCACCAGCCCCATTTCACTGGCGGCCTCAAAGCGCTGCAGCATCTGTTGGTTCAACGCATCACCATTTTCAAAGAACTGATCCACGGAGCCAAGCTCTGCGCCCGCAGGCACCAGCGACTCCACCCGCACCTGATTTGGCTCAATGTCGTAGCCCGCTTCGCGCGCCAGGATCACCAGCTTGCGCATCACATCCTGACCGGAGAGATCGACGCGGGGATCCGGTTCTGTCAGCCCCTGTTGCCAGGCCTGATCCACCAGGTCGGTGAACGGCACCGTGCCGTCGAACTGCAGGAACAGCCAGGACAGCGTACCGGAGAAGATGCCGCTAATGGCCAGAATGCTGTCACCACTGTCGCGCAGATCGCGTACCGTATGGTTGACCGGCAGACCGGCACCGACGGTAGCGTTATACAGCCAGTGGCGGCCGGTCTTGGCAAAGGCATCGCGAATTTGGCGATAGTTGGCGCTGCACGACGCTCCCGCCAGTTTGTTGGCGCTGATCACATGGAAACCGTAGCTGGCGAAGTCCAGATACTGCTCGGCCAGATTTTCACTGGCGGTCACGTCCAGCACCACCAGATCGTCAAACGGGTGCGCGCGCATCCACAAGAACAACGACTCCTCGTCCAGTTCCTGCGCTTCGTCCTCGAAGAAGGCCAATACGCGGCTGGCGTCCAGCCCGTCGTAATTGAGCAGGCTGCGGCGACTGTCCACCACGCCCGCCAGGCTGAATTCGAAGCCGCTGCGAGCGGAGATGTTTTTCTGCTCGCGGGCAAACAGCTCCAGCCAGCGTGCGCCGATATTGCCTTTGCCGAACAGCACCAGACCAATACGTTTTTCAGCGCGGAACAGGGTCTGATGCAGGCCCTGAATCAGCAGCGCGGTTGGCCCCTGACGCAGCACCGCCACCATGCTGATGCCGTCTTCAGCCTGCCAGATAAACTCTACCGGCTGGTCTTTCAGTTGCTGATAGAAGCGATGGCTGTGCAGCGGGTTTTTACAAACGCCGGCACCTACCAGCGCCACCAGCGCCAAGCCTTCGCGCAGTTGCAGCTCACCCGGCAGCCCCGCGTTTTGCAGCGTGTGCAGGACGCTGTTCACCACTTCGGAGGTGTAGCACAGCTGAACCAGACTGCGGTCCGGATGAACCCCTACCGCCAACGGTTTGATCTGCGCGCGCTTAAGCACCAAATCCAACTCTTGCTGCGCCAGTTTAAAATCATGCTGACTGGCAACCTGCAGCTCAATCAAACACACGTCGTCATGGCTGGTGACGATCTTCGCACCGGTGCCCGAGGCCAGCACGCGTTCGATACGCGTTGAACCCTGTTCCGGCTGATAACTGCAACGCAGTTGAAGATCGATATCGCTGCCGGATACCGGCTGCAAAGTACGGGTGTGCAGCACCGGAGCCGCCAAACGTGCCAGTTCACTGGCTTCGTCCAGGCGCAGCAGCGGCAGCAGGCAGGCGTCTTTCACCTTGCGGGGATCGGCGCTGTAGACCCCAGCCACGTCGCTCCAGATGGTCACGCGCTCCGCACCGGCCAACGCACCGACCTGCGTGGCGGAATAGTCACTGCCGTTACGCCCTAACAGCACGGTTTCACCGGCGTCATTGCGTGAAATAAAACCGGTCACCACCAGGCGTTTGCCCGGATGCTGTGCCAGCAATTGTTGCAGCAGAGGATAAGAACGGCCTTCATCAACCTGCGGCTGGGCAGCACGTTCCGCCCGCAGGAAATCGCGCGCGTCCAACCAGGCCGCCTGCATATCCAGTTTGTTCAGTACCGCCGCCATCAGGCGCGCCGACCAGATCTCGCCGTGACCAACCACCTCGGCATAGATGACGTCGTCGAGCTTTTCGTCCAGCAACACGGCCAGACGCTCCAGATCCTGAATAAACTCGGCGATCAAGGGTTCAGCGGTTTCCGGCGGTAACAGACCGCTAATCAAATCGCTGTGATAACGACGCAGCGTCTGCTGAACCTGATGCGCAGAAAGGCGATCGCTCTGACTCAGCTTCAGCCAGCTAATCAGTTGGTTGGTGGTGCTGCCGGCAGCCGACACCACCATCATGTCGCCTGGCTGGCTGTATTCGGCCATGATCCCGGCCACCCGCAGATAACACTTCACGTCCGCCAGGCTGCTGCCGCCAAACTTGTGCAGTTGACGCCCGCTCACCGGCCCTGCTACCGCAATTGCATTCATGCTTACCTCGTTGCCGCCGCCTGGAAGGCACGTTCCAGATCGGCAATCAAATCTTCACTGTCTTCAATACCCACGGAGATACGCAGCAGGCTCTCGGAAATACCGGCCGCCGCACGGGCTTCTGCCGCCATACCTGCATGGGTCATGGTCGCTGCATGCGAGATCAGGCTTTCTACGCCGCCCAACGATTCTGCCAGAGTAAACAGCTCAAGGGCAGACAGAAAACGGCGCAATAGCGCTTCATCACCGTCCAGTTCAAAGCTGAGCATCGCGCCAAAACCGCGTTGCTGACGACGTGCAATCTCGTGCCCAGGGTTCTGTGGCAGAGAAGGATGATACAGCTTTTTCACCAAGGGTTGCTGCTGTAAATAACTGACAATAGCTTCGGCGTTTTGTTGCGCCGCCTTGATACGCGGCGACAGGGTACGCATGCCGCGCAGCAACAAATAGCTGTCGAACGCGCCGCCGGTCACGCCGATATTATTGGCCCACCACGCCAGCTCCACCGCCAGATCTTTATCTTTGGCGATCACCGCGCCGGCGACCACGTCGGAATGGCCGTTAAGATATTTGGTGCAGGAATGCACCACCAGATCGGCACCCAGCCCGATGGGTTGCTGCAGCGCCGGGCTGAGGAAGGTGTTGTCCACCACCGTCAAGGCCCCCACTGCGTGCGCTGCATCGCATATCGCCGCAATATCCACCACGCGCAGCAGCGGGTTACTTGGACTTTCAATCAGCACCAGCTTGGGCTTTTGCGCCAACGCCTGCTGCAGCGCCTCTTCATTCCCCTGATCGACAAACAGCACGCGGTAAGCGCCACGCTTGCTGAGGCTATCGAACAACCGGTAGCTGCCGCCGTAGCAATCATGCGGCGCCACCAGCAGATCGCCGGGCTGCAGCAATACGGTGGTCACCAGATGGATCGCCGACATCCCGCTGCTGGTCATCACCGCACCGGCACCGCCTTCCAGTTCCGCCAGCGCACGCTGGACCACGTCACGCGTCGGGTTACCGCGGCGCGAGTAGTCATGAGCGCGAGGCTGATTGAAGTCGGTAAAATTATAGGTGCTGGAAAGGTGGATCGGCGGAACAACGCAGCCGTACTGTTCGTCATCGTTCAGGCCGCTACGTACGGCAATCGTGGCAGGTTTACGCGTCATAGGGTCGCTCGGCTCTCGGGATTCGGATGAATGAGGCCTAAAGATTAATCGCAGCGAGGATAGACGTCAATACATCTGGACATCTAAACTTCTTTGCGTATAGATTGAGCAATGCCCTAATACCCGCTAAAATTATGCCGGTTTGATATGACGATACGATGTTAACCCGGAATGCATAGGCGACACCTATTGATCGTCCGCATTCAGTGACCCTGGTCGCGTATAATTGACATTTATTTAGTGAGAACAGTGAAGATCGGGCATAATTGGCCGGTTTTTAGAATTTTGTAATTTTTCTGACAAATTTAAGGTGTCCCATGGCTGAGTGGAACGGCGAGTATGTCAGCCCTTACGCTGAACACGGTAAAAAAAGCGAGCAAGTCAAAAAGATCACGGTATCCATTCCGCTGAAGGTCCTGAAAATCCTCACCGATGAACGGACCCGTCGCCAGGTCAATAACCTGCGCCACGCCACCAACAGCGAATTGCTGTGTGAAGCGTTTCTGCACGCCTTTACCGGCCAGCCGCTGCCGAACGACGAAGACCTGCGCAAAGAACGCAGCGATGAAATCCCGGAAGCCGCGAAGCTGTTGATGCGTGAATTGGGTGTGGATCCCGATACCTGGGAATACTAAGCGCCGGTCTGCGAAAGCAGACGGTAGAAACGAAAAAAGGCGCCGAAGGCGCCTTTTTCATCTGACGATAAGAAATCTTATTTCTTAGCGCCTGGCACGCTGAAACGCTTGTTGAAGCGGTCAACGCGGCCACCGGTAGCAACGTCACGCTGCTTGCCAGTGTAGAACGGGTGGCATTCGCCACAAACGTCCAGGTTCAGATCGTGACCCACGGTAGAGCGGATTTTGATCACGTTACCGCAAGAGCAGTTAGCAGTAACTTCTTCGTATTTTGGGTGGATACCTTGTTTCATGGGAAACCTCAGTTAAGGCCGTGTCGCTATCCAGCCCTGTTTCGCCAGACACCACACGTGGTTGATAATAAAATTTGGTATCGAATTATACCAAAGGCGGCAAATTATACAGAATTAAAAGTACCACGCAATCGGAACCGTACATTTGCCGATGCGCCGTGTAAACTGATGGACTGTTTTTTTACTCTGGATGACCTCAATGCCTGTTGTTCACGTTGCTTTGCCGGTACCCCTCGCCCGCACCTTCGACTATCTGCTGCCGCAAGGCCTGCAGCCTGCGGTCGGCGCGCGCGTAGGCGTTCCCTGGGGCAAGCAGCGGGCGATCGGTATCGTCACCGGCTGCAGCGAAACCAGCGAATTGCCGCTGGATAAGCTCAAACCGATCGACAGCGTGATCGACGACGCCTCCTTATTCTCCTCCAGCCTGTGGCGTATTCTTCGCTGGGCCAGCGACTATTACCATTACCCGATCGGCGAAGTGCTGTTCCACGCGCTGCCCATCCTGCTGCGTCAGGGGAAAGCGGCGGAAACGGCCCCGCTGTGGCAATGGTTCGCGACCGAACAGGGCCGCGCCACGCCGCCGGAAAGCCTGAAGCGCGCCCCCAAACAACAGCAGGCGCTGGCGGCATTGCTGCAACGCCCGGTTTATCGCCACCAGGTCAATGAACTGGCGTTAACCGAGAGCGCTTTGCAGGCCTTGCGCACCAAGGGGCTGGTCGATTTACGGGCCCAGACGGTAGCAACGCAAGACTGGCGGCCCGGCTTTGAAGTGCTGGGCGAACGGTTACGATTGAACACCGAGCAGGCAACCGCCGTGGGCGCCATCCGCAGCGAAGATACTCAGTTCGCCGCCTGGCTGCTGGCCGGGGTCACCGGCTCCGGCAAAACCGAGGTCTATCTCAGCGTGCTGGAAAACATTCTGGCGGCCGGCAAACAGGCGCTGGTGCTGGTGCCGGAAATCGGCCTGACGCCGCAAACCATCGCCCGCTTTCGCGAACGCTTCAATGCGCCGGTAGAGGTGCTGCACTCCGGTCTTAACGACAGCGAACGGCTGTCGGTGTGGTTGCGCGCCCGCAGCGGCGAAGCGGCGATTGTCATCGGCACCCGCTCGGCGCTGTTTACCCCGTTTGCACGCCTGGGCGTGATCATCATCGACGAGGAGCACGACAGCTCTTATAAACAGCAGGAAGGCTGGCGCTACCACGCACGCGATCTGGCGGTGTTCCGCGCCCGCGAGGAAAACATCCCGATGGTGATGGGCTCCGCGACACCGGCGCTGGAAACGTTGCACAACGTGCAATTGGGCAAATATCGCCAGTTGAAACTCACCCAGCGTGCGGGCAACGCCAAACCGGCGGCTCAGCACCTGATCGATCTGAAAGGCCTGCCGCTGAAGGTAGGGTTGTCGCAGCCGTTGCTGAAAAGCATGCAGCACCATTTGAAGGCCGGTAACCAGGTGATGCTGTTCCTTAACCGTCGTGGCTACGCCCCGGCGTTGCTGTGTCACGAATGCGGCTGGATTGCCGAATGCCAGCGCTGCGATCATTACTACACCTTCCACCAAAACCAACGTCAACTGCGCTGCCACCACTGCGACAGCCAGCGCCCGGTACCGCACCAGTGTCCGCAGTGCGGTTCGACGCACCTGGTGTCGGTGGGCGTCGGCACCGAACAGTTGGAAAACGAACTGGCGCCGCTGTTCCCGGAAACGCCCATCACCCGCATCGATCGCGACACCACCAGCCGCAAGGGCTCGCTGGAACAGCACCTGGCGGATATTCACCGCGGCGGTGCGCGTATTTTGATCGGTACCCAGATGCTGGCAAAAGGGCACCATTTCCCGGATGTCACGCTGGTGGCCTTGCTGGACGTTGACGGTGCGCTGTTCTCGGCCGACTTCCGTTCCGCCGAGCGTTTTGCCCAGTTGTATACCCAGGTTTCCGGTCGTGCCGGCCGGGCAGGTAAAGCCGGCGAAGTGTTGCTGCAAACCCATCATCCGGAACATCCGCTGCTGCAAATTCTGTTGCAACAGGGCTACGACGCCTTTGCCAAACAGACGCTGGCAGAGCGCAACAGCGTATTCCTGCCACCCTATACCAGCCACATCATTGTCCGTTCGGAAGATCACGACAACCAACAGGCTCCGCAATTCCTGCAGCAATTGCGCAATCTGCTGGAAGCCAGTCCGCTGAAGGACGATTCCCTGTGGGTGATGGGGCCGGTTCCCGCGCTACAGTCAAAACGCGGCGGCCGTTTTCGTTGGCAGTTACTGTTGCAGCACCCTTCACGGCAGGTGTTACAACGGCTGATGAAGAGCACCCTGCCGTTAGTCGGTACCCTGCCGCAGGCACGCAAGGTGAAATGGACGCTGGACATCGACCCGATAGACAGCTGAACCCAGAAAAGTCTGATTCAGTTCCTGCCAGGCAAACGTTTACCCTTGAAATTGCGAGCGAACGCTAAAAAACCTCCTCAGGTCACACTTTTTATGCAAATTAGGTAACAAAGGCAGGACATATTCTGTTTAGAATGTCTGTGAAGGCAATTTTGTCACCGCTGCACTACCGTGACCGAATGTTTAAGCGCGGATGGCGCTAAATCATAACAACTCCACCGCACGCCAGAATTTGTGAGCAAACTGAAGTAGTCGCGTTGGCATGGGGCTAACGCAAGGAGAAAGGCGTTGGAACACAAGAAAGAATTATCCATGGCAACCATGAAAGACGTTGCCGAAATGGCGGGCGTTTCAACGGCAACCGTGTCGCGTGCGTTGATGAATCCGGAAAAGGTGTCAACGCCGACGCGTCAGAAAGTGGAACAGGCCGTGCTGGCCGTAGGCTATTCTCCTCATGCCCTCTCCCGTAATATCAAACGCAACGAATCCCGCACCATCCTGGTGATCGTCCCCGACATTTGCGATCCCTTTTTCGCCGATGTGATCCAGGGGATCGAGCAGACCGCGGCACAACAGGGTTATCTGGTGCTGATTGGCGACTGCGCGCAACAAAACCAACAGGAACGCACCTTCGTCAATTTGATTATCACCAAGCAAATCGATGGCATGCTGCTGCTCGGCTCCAACCTGCCGTTCGACGCCAGCAAGGAAGAACAACGCAATCTGCCGCCGATGGTGATGGCCAACGAGTTTGCCCCGGAGCTGGAACTGCCGACGGTACACATCGATAACCTGACCGCCGCCTTCGAGGCCGTGCATTATTTACATCAGCTCGGACACAAGCAAATCGCCTGTGTCGCCGGGCCTGAACAGATGCCGTTGAGCCATTATCGGCTGCAAGGTTACATTCAGGCGCTACGTCGTAATGGCATTAGCGTCGAAAGCAGCTATATTACCCGAGGTGATTTCACCTACGAAGCTGGCGCGCAGGCGCTAGCGGCGCTGATGGCGCAACCAAAACCACCGACGGCAGTCTTCTGCCATAGCGACGTAATGGCGATTGGCGTGCTGTCGCAGGCGAAAAAAATGGGGCTGCGGGTACCGCAGGACCTCTCCATCGTCGGCTTTGACGACATTAAACTGGCGCAGTATTGCGATCCGCCGTTAACCACGGTGGCTCAACCGCGCTACCAGATTGGCCAACAGGCAATGCTGTTGCTGTTGGAGCAGTTGCACGGACAGAACGTGGCCAGCGGCTCCCGGCTTTTGGACAGTGAATTGATTATCAGAGGCAGCACGGCTGCCCCTAAACGCTAGTCAAACATTTTAGGGTTCAGTAACATGACGGACTTATCCCCTCATCAGGACACAGCGGAATAATAGTGGCACAAAAAGACTATGTAAGCCGTGGGCGCGCAGCAGGAGCTAAGCGAAAAACCCCCAGCCGTAAAAAACGCAGTTCTCCGAAGGTCTCCAAAACCGTGTTGGCGCTGGCCGTCGCACTTCTGGTGATATTTGTCGGTGGCCTCTATTTCATTACGCACAACAAGCCGGATGACGTGCCGCTGCTGCCTGCGCACACCAATCGTCCGGGCAATGGCCTACCGCCGAAGCCGGAAGAACGTTGGCGTTATATCAAAGAGCTGGAGAATCGCCAGATTGGCGTACAAACCCCGACCGAACCGACGGCTGGCGGCGAAGCCAACTCCAAGACTCAGCTGACCGCCGAGCAGCGCCAACTGCTGGATCAAATGCAGGCGGATATGCAACAGCGCCCGACGCAGCTCAATGAAGTGCCGTATAACGACCCTTCACAAGCCGCTGCGCGTAACAACCGCCAGCAGCAACAGCAGATGCAACAGCAGATGCAACAGCAGCCAATCCAGCAGCAACAGGTCCAACAGCAGCCGCAGGTGACTCAGCCGCGTAATCCATTTAACAACGGTGCGACGACACAGCCGGTGCAGCAACAGCCTAAGCCGCAACCCAAACCGCAGCCGGTCACACCGCCGCCTGCGCAGGTTAAGCATCCTGAGCCAAAACCGCAGCCGAAACCGGAAGTGAAACAGGAAACGGCCAAGCAGGAAACGGAAACCAAGCCAGAATCGAAGCAGAAGTGGATGGTACAGTGCGGCTCGTTCCGCGCCACCGATCAGGCAGAATCCGTACGTGCGCGCCTGGCGTTTGAAGGCATCGAAAGCCGTATCACCGCCGGCGGAGGCTGGAATCGCGTGGTTCTTGGCCCATACAGCAGCCGGGCTGCTGCGGACAAAACCCTGTCGCGCCTGAAGGGCGTAGGCATGTCAAGTTGCATTCCCCTCTCCGTTGGGGGTTGAAAAGCGTCAATCCCCCCCCATCTATACTCTCAATATGCCTCGTAGTGTCTGCGCAAGCAGATGCTGCGAGGGCTTCTTTCCGTCTTCAACGAGGGTCTGCTCGTGACAACAATTGTAAGCGTACGCCGCAATGGCCAGGTAGTGATCGGTGGCGATGGCCAGGCCACCTTGGGCAATACGGTAATGAAGGGCAACGTCAAGAAAGTACGTCGCCTGTATAACGATAAAGTGATTGCCGGTTTTGCCGGTGGCACCGCGGATGCCTTCACGCTATTTGAGCTGTTCGAGCGCAAGCTGGAAATGCACCAGGGTCACCTGGTGAAAGCAGCCGTTGAATTGGCGAAAGACTGGCGTACCGACCGCATGCTGCGCAAGCTCGAAGCGCTGCTGGCCGTCGCGGATGAAAACTCATCGCTGATCATCACCGGTAACGGTGACGTGATCCAGCCTGAAAACGATTTGATTGCGATTGGCTCCGGCGGTCCGTACGCCCAGGCAGCCGCTCGTGCGATGTTGGAAAATACCGAACTGAGCGCCCGCGAAATTGTTGATAAATCCCTCAACATCGCCGGCGACATCTGTATTTACACCAACCATTTCCACACCATTGAAGAATTGCCTTCCAAAGCGTAAGGATCGAATACTATGTCTGAAATGACCCCGCGCGAGATCGTCAGCGAACTGGACAGCTACATCATTGGCCAGAACAAAGCCAAACGTGCCGTTGCCATCGCCCTGCGTAACCGCTGGCGCCGGATGCAGCTCAACGAGATGCTGCGCCATGAAGTCACACCAAAGAACATTCTGATGATCGGCCCGACCGGCGTCGGTAAAACCGAAATCGCCCGCCGTCTGGCGAAGCTGGCCAACGCGCCGTTCATCAAGGTTGAAGCCACCAAGTTCACCGAAGTGGGCTACGTCGGTAAAGAAGTGGATTCCATCATCCGCGATCTGACCGATGCCGCGATCAAAATGGTGCGCCTGCAGTCAATCGACAAGAACCGCACCCGTGCCGAAGAGCTGGCCGAAGAGCGTATCCTCGATGTGCTGATCCCGCCGGCCAAGAACAACTGGGGCCAGGCGGAAGAGCATCAAGAGCCTTCTGCTGCACGTCAGGCATTCCGCAAGAAACTGCGTGAAGGCCAGTTGGACGATAAAGAAATCGAGATCGATCTGGCTGCCGCGCCGATGGGCGTGGAGATCATGGCTCCTCCGGGCATGGAAGAGATGACCAACCAGCTGCAGTCGATGTTCCAGAACCTCGGCGGCCAAAAGCAGAAACCGCGCAAGCTGAAGATTAAAGAAGCCTTCAAACTGCTGGTGGAAGAAGAAGCGGCCAAACTGGTGAACCCGGAAGAGCTGAAAGAACAGGCGATTGAAGCGGTTGAACAGCACGGCATCGTGTTTATCGACGAGATCGACAAAATCTGTAAGCGCGGTGGCCAGAGCTCCGGCCCGGACGTGTCACGTGAAGGCGTTCAGCGCGATCTGCTGCCACTGGTGGAAGGCTGTACCGTCTCCACCAAGCACGGCATGGTGAAAACCGATCACATTCTGTTTATCGCCTCCGGCGCATTCCAGACCGCCAGCCCGTCAGATTTGATCCCGGAACTGCAGGGCCGCCTGCCGATCCGCGTTGAATTGCAGGCGCTGACCACCGAAGATTTCGAGCGCATCCTGACCGAGCCAAGCGCGTCGCTGACCGAGCAGTACAAAGCGCTGATGGGTACCGAAGGCGTCAATATCGACTTCACCGCCGATGGCATCCGCCGCATCGCAGAAGCCGCATGGCAGGTTAACGAAAGCACCGAAAACATCGGCGCGCGTCGTTTGCACACCGTGCTTGAGCGTCTGATGGAAGATATTTCCTATGATGCGAGTGAAATTAATGGTCAATCCATTACAATTGATGCGGATTACGTACGTAATCATCTGGATGAACTGGTAGCGGATGAAGATTTGAGTCGTTTTATCCTATAATCGCTCAATCATGTCCAGTCAGTCATCTGTGGGAGGCATTGCCTCCCACAATTATTTCTAACGGACACAGCCACTAACTCTGAAGCGAAAAATGAGCTCATCAACTACCACCTCCCCGGCCAGAGCCTGGCTTGAAAGTTTACGACCGCGCACCCTGCCGCTGGCCTTTGCCTCGATCGTCGTCGGTTCCGCCATTGCCGCCTGGCAAGGCAGCCTGAAACCCGGCGTGGCGCTGCTGGCACTCCTGACTGCTGGCCTGCTGCAAATCCTCTCCAACCTGGCGAACGACTATGGCGATGCGGTAAAAGGCAGCGATAAAGAAGATCGCATCGGGCCGTTGCGCGGCATGCAGAAAGGCATGATCACCCAGGCACAAATGAAGCGCGCGCTGGTGGTGACGGTAGTGTTGATCGCGATTGCCGGCTGTTCATTGATCGCCGTTGCCTGCGAACAACCCAGCGACGTGGTGGGCTTCCTGGTGCTGGGCGGGCTGTCTATCGTCGCCGCCATTACCTATACCGTCGGCACCAAACCCTATGGCTATCTGGGGCTGGGTGACATTTCGGTGCTGGTGTTCTTTGGCTGGCTGAGCGTGGCGGGCACCTACTACCTGCAAACCCATGCGTTCGACAGTATCGTGATGTTGCCGGCCACGGCCTGCGGCCTGCTGGCCACCGCGGTGCTGAACATCAATAATTTGCGCGATATCGAAAGCGACCGCGCCAACGGCAAAAATACGCTGGCGGTACGCCTTGGGCCACAGAATGCACGCTATTACCACGTGGCGCTGCTGATCGGCGCAGTAGCCTGCTTCGCGCTGTTCACGCTGCTTAACCTGCATAGCCCGTGGGGCTGGCTGTTTGTCCTGGCTATCCCGTTACTGGTGCGCCACGGCCTGCGCGTGTTACGCGATCCAACGCCGGCAGGCATGCGCCCGATGCTGGAACATATGGTCAAAGCGGCGCTGTTGGCCAATGTGTTGTTCGCGATTGGCGTGGTGCTCAGTTAGCCATCGAACTGATGATTTTGCCAACAGGGCGGATAAAGGGATATACTGGTTATTCCAGCGGCAAACAGACGTAAAATCCTATGAAATACGATACTTCCGAACTTTGCGACATCTATCATGAAGAGGTAAACGTTGTTGAACCTCTATTCTCCAATTTTGGCGGGCGTACTTCATTTGGCGGGCAAATCACTACGGTGAAATGCTTTGAGGATAACGGCCTGTTATTCGAGCTGCTTGAAGAAAACGGTCGCGGCCGTGTTCTGGTGATTGATGGCGGTGGTTCGGTTCGCCGTGCCCTGATCAACGCAGAACTGGCGCGCCTGGCAACCCAGAACGAATGGGAAGGCATCGTGGTTTACGGTGCGGTACGCCAGGTGGACGATCTGGAAGAACTGGACATCGGCATTCAGGCGATGGCGGCCATTCCGGTCGGCGCAGCCAGTGAAAGCATCGGCGAAAGCGACATCCGCGTAAACTTTGGCGGCGTGACCTTCTTCTCCGGCGATCATCTGTATGCCGACAACACCGGTATTATTCTGTCCGAAGACCCGCTCGATATCGAGTAATCTTCCGACATGAAAAAGGGCGCCTCAGGCGCCCTTTTCGATCGTGCAATACGGAATCAGACTTCTTCCATTTTGCCCAACAGCGCGCGCAGGCGGTCTTGCCATACGTGCTGCTCTTCTTTCAGTTGCTGGTTCTCGCGTACCAGCGATTCCTGGTTGCCGGAGGCAGCCTGAACTTCCTGAGACAGAGTATTGTTTTTTTCTTTCAGCTCTTCAATTTCCATCTGCAGCAGGGTGATGGTATCGATCGCCTGCTGAACTTTTGATTCCAATTTCTCAAATACTTCAAATGACATTCTTCAGTCCCCTCATGATAGCAAGGCGTACATCTATAGGTAACGGCCGCAACTCAGGTTGCAACTGCTGCGAATATGCATCGCGCCAAGTGACACACGCTTTTATTGAAAATAACGCGCCTGTCTCGATAAAACGCTTCTTTCGATAAAAACGATTGTAAGTAGCCTGTCCCCGGCTGTCTAGCAACATCCGGCTCATCGCGCAGTCTGTTGCAATTTTCCTGCCCCCACCATCAGCAAAAACCGAAAATGCCTCTCGGTCATAAATTGATTTGTTAACAGTCGGGGATAAAAGCACTGGTCAGATCACAGTTTTATGGAGCAGAAAGAACACAAAACGACGCGAATTCGCTCAATTTTATGACGAAGCACACACATTTTGATTTCGCTATTTCTCGTTTATGTTCGTTAACGATAAATTTACATCACGTCCTCAATTAATAATTGGACGAGATGAAAAAAACTGTACCCCTAGGACGGATCGATACACCTTCCGAGCCTATAAACCTATAACCGCCGTTTTGCAGGACAACAACATTATGAGCCAAACCACCAGTCCGACCCTAAAAGGCCAGTGCATCGCTGAGTTCCTCGGCACCGGTCTGTTGATCTTTTTTGGCGTAGGCTGCGTTGCCGCGCTGAAACTGGCAGGCGCCAGCTTCGGCCAATGGGAAATCAGTATCATTTGGGGCCTGGGCGTCGCCATGGCCATCTATTTGACCGCTGCCATCTCCGGCGCGCACCTCAACCCGGCCGTGACCATTGCGCTGTGGTTGTTCGCCTGCTTTGACGGACGCAAAGTACTGCCTTACATTGTCGCGCAGATCGCCGGAGCCTTCTGTGCAGCAGCCCTGGTCTACGGGTTGTACTACAACCTGTTCTTCGATTTCGAAGCGGCCAATCATATGGTACGCGGCAGCGACGAAAGCCTGGCCCTGGCCGGCATCTTCTCTACCTACCCGAATGCGCACATTTCCGTTGGCCAGGCGTTCCTGGTTGAAACGGTCATTACCGCAATCCTGATGTGCCTGATCCTGGCGCTGACCGATGACGGTAACGGCATCCCGCGCGGCCCGCTGGCCCCGCTGTTGATCGGTATTCTGATTGCCGTGATCGGCGCCTCTATGGGACCATTAACCGGCTTTGCGCTGAACCCGGCGCGTGACTTCGGCCCGAAAATGTTCGCTTATCTGGCCGGCTGGGGCAAAGTGGCCTTCACCGGTGCACGTGATATTCCGTACTTCCTGGTGCCAATCTTTGGTCCAATCATCGGTGCCTGCCTGGGTGCCTTCGGCTACCGCATGCTCATTGGCCGCAATCTGCCGTGTGACGTTTGTGTAGACGAAGAACAACCCGCCGCCAAGGCCCAGCAGCGTAAAGCGTGATTGACACAGTTTTAAAACGGTTAACAACAGCAGGACTAAGATCATGACTGTAGAAAAAAAATACATTGTCGCTCTCGACCAGGGTACCACCAGTTCACGTGCCGTAGTGCTCGACCACGATGCCAACATTGTTGCGGTATCCCAGCGCGAGTTCACGCAGATTTACCCAAAAGCCGGCTGGGTTGAGCATGATCCTATGGAGATCTGGTCATCACAGAGCTCCACGCTGGTGGAAGTGCTGGCGAAAGCCGATATCAATTCCGATCAGATCGCCGGTATCGGCATCACCAACCAGCGTGAAACCACCATCGTCTGGGAAAAAGAGACCGGCAAACCGATTTACAACGCCATCGTCTGGCAATGCCGCCGCACCGCCGACATCTGCGAAAAGCTCAAGCGTGACGGCCTGGAAGAGTACATCCGTCACAATACCGGCCTGGTGGTTGACCCGTACTTCTCCGGCACCAAGGTAAAATGGATCCTCGACAACGTTGAAGGCGCCCGCGAACGCGCCAAACGCGGCGAGCTGCTGTTCGGTACCGTCGATACCTGGCTGGTGTGGAAAATGACCCAAGGGCGGGTGCATGTGACCGATTACACCAACGCCTCACGTACCATGATGTTCAACATCCATGAGCTGGATTGGGATGACCGCATGCTGGAAGCGCTGGATATCCCACGCGCCATGCTGCCTAAAGTCCGTCCTTCTTCTGAAGTGTATGGCCAGACCAACATCGGTGGTAAAGGCGGTACGCGTATTCCTATCGCCGGTATCGCCGGTGACCAGCAGGCGGCGCTGTACGGCCAACTGTGTGTTCAACCGGGCATGGCGAAAAACACCTACGGTACCGGCTGCTTCCTGCTGATGAACACCGGTAAAGAAGCGGTACGCTCAAGCCACGGCCTGTTGACCACCATCGCCTGCGGCCCACGCGGCGAAGTGAATTACGCACTGGAAGGTGCTGTGTTCATCGGCGGTGCTTCTATCCAGTGGTTGCGCGACGAACTGAAACTGATCAGCGATGCGGCCGACTCCGAGTACTTCGCCACCAAGGTGAAAGACAGCAACGGCGTGTATGTGGTCCCGGCCTTCACCGGCCTGGGCGCTCCTTACTGGGACCCGTATGCCCGTGGCGCGATCTTCGGCCTGACCCGCGGCGCGAACAGCAACCACATCATCCGTGCAACGCTGGAATCCATTGCGTATCAGACGCGCGACGTGCTGGATGCCATGCAGGCAGACTCCAATACCCGTCTGCAATCGCTGCGTGTGGACGGTGGCGCGGTCGCCAACAACTTCCTGATGCAGTTCCAGTCAGACATCCTCGGTACCCGTGTCGAGCGCCCTGAAGTGCGTGAATCGACTGCGCTGGGTGCCGCATTCCTGGCAGGCCTGGCTATCGGCTACTGGAATGACCTGGATGAAGTGAAGAGCAAGGCGGTTATCGAACGCGAGTTCCGTCCAAGCATTGAAACCACCGAGCGTAACTTCCGTTATAGCGGCTGGAAAAAAGCGGTTGCCCGCGCACAAGCGTGGGAAGAGCACGACTAACGCTGTTTTGCTTTGTTACCCTGATCACGCGCTGCCTTCGGGCGGCGCGTTTTTTTGCCCCGCCCTCGCCGTCGCCCGCTGTGATAAACTTTGCCGATATTTTCTTCCTTTCTCACAGACAGGTTTTGCCATGAAACGTGAATTAGCCATCGAATTTTCCCGTGTTACCGAAGCCGCCGCGCTGGCGGGCTACAAATGGCTGGGACGCGGCGACAAGAATGCCGCCGACGGCGCCGCGGTCAACGCAATGCGCATTATGCTCAACAAAGTGGATATCGATGGCCGCATCGTGATCGGTGAAGGCGAGATTGATGAAGCACCGATGCTGTATATCGGCGAGCAGGTCGGCAGCGGTCAGGGCGATGCGGTAGATATCGCGGTCGACCCGATTGAAGGTACCCGCATGACCGCCATGGGCCAGCCCAATGCATTGGCGGTGCTGGCGGTCGGCGATCGCGGCACCTTCCTGCACGCGCCGGACATGTATATGGAAAAACTGGTGGTTGGCCCGGCGGCACGCGGCGCTATCGATCTTAACCTGCCGCTGGCGGAAAATCTGAATAAGGTGGCGGCCTGCCTGGGCAAACCGCTGACTCAACTGACCGTGGTCATTCTGGCCAAGCCGCGTCACGACGGCGTTATCGCCCAGATGCAACAACTCGGGGTTCGCGTATTTGCCATTCCTGACGGTGACGTAGCGGCTTCTATTCTGACCTGTATGCCGGACAGCGAAGTCGACGTGATGTACGGCATCGGCGGCGCGCCTGAAGGGGTGATTTCTGCCGCGGTGATCCGCGCATTAGATGGCGATATGCAGGCTCGCCTGCTGCCACGCCATCAGGTGAAAGGCGACAGCGCCGAAAATCGCCGTATTGGCGAAGAAGAGTTGGCACGCTGCAAAGCGATGGGCATCGAAGCCGGCAAAGTGCTGGTGTTGGATGACATGGCGCGCAACGACAACGTTATTTTCTCCGCAACCGGCATCACCAAGGGCGATCTGTTGGAAGGCATCAACCGCCAGGGAAATATGGCCACCACGGAAACCCTGCTGATCCGCGGTAAATCACGCACTATCCGCCGCATTCGTTCGACCCATTATCTGGATCGCAAAGACCCGGCGCTGCACGAGTTCCTGCTGTAATGAAACAGGGCGCCGATTGGCGCCCTCAGACTGCTGACAAAGCCCGTTATTAGGGAGAGCGTGCCGATGGGGTCGTAGCGGCTTGCCCGCCGACCCATTTGCCGGGAGCAAATGGGAACGACTTACAGTCGGCCCGTAGGGTGGGACACAGGGATGTGTCCCATAATGGCCCCTCGGTGCGCTAGGCCCGAGTATCTCGGGTCCACAGACCACTTTGTCATCAAACTCCCTACACGCTTTATGCGGTATGGCCCTGATGCTGCATTCGATTCGACAGCGGCCACCAGCACAGCAATATCAGCAGCGCCATGGCAAACATCAGCAGACCGAGGCTGAACTGCCCGGTTTGCGGCAGCATGGCAGAAAGCCAGGTCGCCAGGCCAGACCCCATATTCTGCATACCACCGACCAATGCCCCCGCCGCGCCGGCCAGATAGGGGAACGGCTCCATCGCACCGGTGGTGGCCAACGGGAACATCATCCCCGCGCCGAAGAAGAACAGCGCAGCCGGCACAATCAGCGTCCAGATGTTCATCACCCCAAACCAGCCCGGGATCCACATCATCAGACCCGCCAACAGGCAGCTGATAACCGAATGCCACACCAGAGTATGGAAGGTTTTACCGTCGCGACCAGCATACCAGGCGCCAAAGAACGCCGCCGGGATCGGCAGAATAAACAGCAGACTGACGGTCAGGCCACTCAGACCCAGCACGCCACCCATCAACACGCCACAGCTGGCTTCAAATACGGCGATCCCCGCCAGCGCACCAATCAGCATGACCAGATAACAACTGAACGTGCCGTCAGCCAGCAGCTTGCGGAAACTTGCCAGCATACGCCGCTTTTCGGTTTGCTGCGGCCGGGTTTCCGGCAGCCAGCGGAACATGGAGAAGGCTACACCGGCGCACAATACCAACAGGAAGGCATAACAGGCGCGCCAACCAAAGACCATCGCCAAAGCCCCGCCGATGATCGGCGCCAGCAGCGGACTCACCAGGATGCCCATGTTAAGCAGGCTATTGGCATACCGCAGCGAAGTGCCGGCATACAGGTCACGCGGCATGGTACGCGCCATCACCCCCGCCACGCCGGTGCCCATACCCTGAATGGCGCTGGCAGCAACCAGCATCGTCAGGCTGTTGGACAACAGCGCGCCCAGGGCCCCCATCAGGAAGATCATCATCCCGGCCAGGATCACCGGACGGCGGCCTATGCGGTCCGACAACGGGCCGTAAATCAGCTGCGAGAACCCGTAGGTCATCAGATACGCCGCCATCACGCGCTGCACTGCGCCGGAGCGCACCGACAGATCCTTGGCGATATCAGCAATAACAGGAACATAAATGGTTTGTGCCATCTGACCGACGGCCACCAACAGGATAAGCATCACCAGCAGGTGAAAGTTTTCTATTTTTCTCATTATCTTCGTTAACGTTTTAACTCGTCACAGCGTCCCGGTATGGCCCCACTTTCAGCCAGAACGGCGAGCAGCCCTCTATGGCGGCATAAGCTAACAAATCTGATTTTTTTAGCGAGTTTCAGACAGATATTGATCTGCGTCACAGTGGCAGCAAAGGCAACCAGCCTCGTAAATTAAACTGTACGTCTACCGCTTAAGGGTTAAAAAGGGTAAATTTTCAGTAGTTTAGCTTTAGCATTTAATCGATAATTATTTTCATCATCTTGAAATAAAATAACACCATAGGGATTTGGATTATGAAGACACCAGAGCTGATTTTATTGCAGTTAAAAACCCTGGGGCCACACTCCGCCAAAATGCTGGCCGAGCATCTGGATATCACCCCCATGGGCATTCGTCAGCATCTGCAATCCCTGGAAAAACGTGAGCTGGTTTGTTATGAGGAAGCGCGCACCAAAGTGGGCCGCCCGACGCGCTACTGGTCGCTGACCCATGAGGGACACAGCCGGTTTGCCGATGGTCACGATACTTTGGCGACGACGTTGTTGGATTCCGCCCATCAGCTGTTTGGCACTGAAGCGGTTGAACAGTTACTCAGTGCGCGCGAAGAAAAACTTTATCAGCGCTATGCCGAAGAGCTGTCGGAAGAGACTTGTCATCAGGCGAAACTCGCCCGGTTAGTGCGTCTGCGGCAACACGATGGCTACATGGCCGAACTGCTTGAGCATCCGCAAGGCGTGCTGCTGGTGGAAAACCACTGCCCCATCGGCGTAGCGGCCACCGCCTGCAGTAGTCTGTGCAACTCGGAGCTGCAGCTGTTTCACCGCCTGTTTGGCCATGGCTATCGTATAGAGCGTACTGCGCATGCTATTTCCGGCTCACGACATTGCGCTTATTTGATTCGACCATTGGAGCTTTAGAGTATGGCTGATTGGGTTAATGGCAAGGTTACGCAAGTCAAACAATGGACCGACGGGCTGTTCAGCATTATCGTCGACGCCCCCATAGATCCCTTTATTGCCGGGCAGTTTGCCAAGCTGGCGCTGGAAGTTGACGGCGAACGCGTGCAGCGCGCCTATTCTTACGTCAACGCCCCCAGCGATCCGAATCTGGAGTTTTACCTGGTAACCGTGCCGGAAGGCAAACTGAGCCCACGGCTCAATCAGCTACGGCCGGGTTCGGACGTGATGGTGACCAAAGAGGCCGCCGGATTTTTCGTGCTGGACGAGGTGCCGGA
The DNA here is from genome assembly GCF_047456085.1 of Serratia sp. BNK-12. NCBI lineage: Bacteria > Pseudomonadati > Pseudomonadota > Gammaproteobacteria > Enterobacterales > Yersiniaceae > Serratia > Serratia sp. BNK-12. The sequence continues at coordinate 5,295,745 of NZ_CP179896.1, read as the reverse complement.
ATGCGACACCCTGTGGATGTTGGCCACCGGTACCGCCATCGGCCCTTACCTGTCGATTCTGCAGGAAGGCAAAGGCCTGGAGCGCTTCAAAAACCTGGTGCTGGTGCATGCCGCACGCTTTGCGCGCGATCTCAGCTACCTGCCGCTGATGCAGCAGTTGCAACAGCGTTACAATGGCAAACTGCGCATTCAAACCATCGTCAGCCGTGAAGAAGTCCCCGGCTCGCTGACGGGACGCGTACCCGCGCTGATTGAGGATGGCCGGCTGGAAGCGGCGGTAGGCTTGACCCTCGATGCCGAAACTGACCACGTCATGCTGTGCGGTAACCCGCAAATGGTGCGCGATACCCAGCAAACGCTGAAAGATCAGCGCCAGATGCGCAAGCACCTGCGCCGCAAACCGGGCCATATCACCAGCGAACACTATTGGTAATTGATAGCCTCTGGTTTTAATCCGCGCCGAACTTGACGGGTTTGGCCGGCGGACCAAAACGATTATCCTCGGGCGTGCCGACAAACGCGCCCAAATCGATCATCATCATCACAATGATCAACGTCGGGATAAAACGCCCCACGCCCCACTGCCAAACCGGCGCCAGCATTTGCCAGTTACCCGCCGCCAGCAGCCAAGCCACAATCAGTAACAACGCCCACCAACCGGCTTTATTGCGGTCATGCAAACGCTTCACCAGCACCGCCGCCGTTGGCCACAGCAGCCCAACGATAAAAAAGGCGATGGTTTGGATATCCACCAGCTTATTGCTGGCGAGTGAAAAAGCCACCGCCATCAGCACTACCCACAGCACCATCCAAATCCAGAAATCACGCCGCCCAATTCGGCCCTTAAACGAAAAACACCACTGTTGTATTGTCATTGAATCCTGCGTTGTTTGCCTGCCCATATTCTGCCGTGCAGTGTAACATAGGCGCTGCCGGGCGAAGATTTCTGCCCTGCATTACGCGGAGTAACGCACAGCTTTCTTGTCAGCGAGCGATAATGGCGCGGGATCTTTGACACCCCCCTCTGTTCTCGCTTTAATCGGAGCCATCTTTGTCATTGATGCCGTGTATACCATGCTGAGAAAAACCATCGCCATTGCCTGCCTGTTGCTGGGCATCGGCAGCGCCTGGGCCGATCCGCCGGATGCCCCCGCCAACGCTTCGCCTACCGCGCCCTACCTGCTGGCCGGAGCGCCAACGTTTGATCTGACGGTGGTGAAGTTCCGCGAAAAATATAACCGCGATAACCCGACGCTACCGATCGGCGAATTCCGCGCTATTGCCACCACCGAAGACGATACGCCGCTGTTGACGCGCGCTGCCAGCAAGCTAAATGAAAATCTCTATGCCTCAACCGCGCTGGAAAAAGGCACCGGAAAAATCAAAACGCTGCAAATTACCCACCTGCCGCTACAGCAGAGCAACGAAGAAAAAGCCGCTCGCACCATTGCCGTCAGCTATATGGCCGCGTTGATGCGCCAGTTTGAACCGACGCTGACGGTGGAAAAAAGCCTGAGTAAAGTGGCCAACCTGCTGGAAAAAGGCAAAGGCCAGCGCTTTTACCAACAGCAGGTCGGTGCGATCCGCTATGTAGTGGCAGACAACGGCGATAAAGGAGTAACTTTCGCTGTTGAACCGGTTAAGCTGACGTTATCCGAGCCGTAACGGCAGGCTATTTAATGACAAAAAGCAAAGCCTTCGCGCTTAATCATCTCTATACTGTTGGGCAGGTAAACTGCCGGTCCGGCAGTGGTTATTTCGACTCTCGCGTTCCCTTGTTGGAGGAAAAAACATGCGTCATCCATTAGTTATGGGTAACTGGAAGCTTAACGGCAGCACTCACATGGTTAACGAACTGATCGCCGCTCTGCGCAATGAGCTGAGCAGCGTTGACGGTTGTGGCGTCGCTATCGCACCGCCTGTGATGTACCTGGACCAGGCGAAACACGCACTGGCCGGCAGCCGCATTGCTCTGGGCGCTCAAAACGTAGACGTGAACCTGTCCGGCGCATTCACCGGTGAAGTTTCCGCCGACATGCTGAAAGATATCGGTGCGCAATACATCATCATCGGCCACTCCGAGCGTCGTACTTACCACAAAGAAACCGATGCAGCGATCGCCGAGAAATTTGCCGTGCTGAAAAAAGCCGGCCTGATCCCAGTGCTGTGCATCGGTGAAACCGACGCAGAAAACGAAGCGGGTAAAACCGAAGAAGTTTGTGCACGCCAGATCGACGCCGTGCTGAAAACTCAGGGCGCAGAAGCCTTCAAAGGCGCCGTTATCGCTTATGAGCCAATCTGGGCTATCGGTACCGGTAAATCCGCCACCCCTGCGCAGGCTCAGGCAGTACACAAATTTATCCGCGATCACATCGCCAAACAGGACGCTGCAGTAGCTGCAGAAGTGATCATCCAGTACGGCGGTTCTGTGAACGATAAAAATGCCGCCGAGCTGTTCACCCAGCCGGACATCGACGGCGCGCTGGTTGGCGGCGCCTCACTGAAAGCCGATGCTTTCGCTGTGATCGTCAAAGCCGCTGCCGCTGCTAAAAAAGCCTGATTTCTTTCTCTGGCTGCTAAATAAAAAACCCCGGCAAGCCGGGGTTTTTTATTATTGTCATCAAGGCATCAGCGTTTGCTGATTTCGTCGAACACACCGCCGGTGGCGAAGTGTACCTTCTGTGCCTGAGTCCAGCCGCCGAAGGTATCATCCACCGTGAACAGCTTCAGTTTCGGGAATTGCTCGGCAAACTTGGCCGCCACAGCCGCGTCACGCGGACGGTAGTAGTTTTTCGCCGCGATGGTTTGTCCTTCCGGCGTATACAGATATTTCAGGTAAGCCGTCGCCACATCACGGGTACCGCGCTTATCAACCACTTTATCCACCACCGAGACGGTCGGCTCCGCCAAAATCGATTCACTTGGAGTGATAATTTCAAACTTGTCTTTACCCAGCTCTTTCTCCGCCAGCAAAGCTTCGTTTTCCCAGGCGATCAGCACATCGCCAATACCACGCTCAACGAAGGTATTGGTTGAACCGCGTGCGCCGGAATCCAGCACTTCGACGTTCTTATACAGGTTTTTAACGAACTCCTGCGCTTTGGCCTGATCGTTATTGTTCTGGTGTAGTGCGTAACCCCAGGCCGCCAGATAGTTCCAGCGTGCACCCCCGGAAGTTTTCGGGTTCGGGGTGATCACCGAGACGCCCGGCTTAATCAGATCTGGCCAGTCGTGAATTTGTTTTGGGTTGCCTTTACGCACCAGAAATACAATGGTCGAGGTATAAGGTGCCGAGTTGTCCGGCAGGCGTTTGATCCAATCTTTATCGATGCGTCCGCGTTCGGCAATGGCATCCACGTCATAGGCTAGCGCCAGCGTGACCACATCGGCTTCAATGCCGTTAATCACCGAGGTCGCCTGCTTGCCGGAGCCGCCATGTGACTGACGTACCGTCACTTTATCGCCGGTCTGCTGCTGCCAATATTTACCGAATGCGGTGTTATATTCCTGATAGAACTCGCGTGTCGGGTCGTACGAAACGTTCAGCAGTTGGATATCTTTCGCCATGGCGCCGGACGCCAACAGCATTATTGTCAGACCTACACCCCATTTACGCATACGCATCGACTCGCTCTCCCAGGAAAATTAATCACAACCTCAATCGGTTGATTTAGCATCAGAGCCTGCCAGAAACTCTCCCGCCAATTAAAGAATAAAAAATGTTGGGCTAGACGATTATGGAATATAACTACCACGGGCATAAAAAAAGCCTCCGCGTGCGGAGGCTTCTCGAGCTGAATTAATGCAGGATCAGTACAGCTTTTTCGCTGTATCCAGCCAGTCGCCCTTGAACGGACGCTTCATGTTTTCGATCGCATCGATGATGTCGTGGTGCACCATCTTCTCGTTCTGGATACCGACGCAACGACCGCCGTAGCCCTGCAGTAGCAACTCAATCGCGTAAGCGCCCATGCGGGAAGCCAGAATACGGTCATAAGCTACCGGCGAGCCGCCGCGCTGTATGTGGCCCAGCACGGTCGCGCGGGTTTCACGCTTGGTTTCTTGTTCGATATGGCGAGCCAACTCATCGATATCGCAGATGTGTTCGGTGATCGCCACAATCGCGTGTTTTTTGCCTTTGGCAATACCGGCCTTGATTTCGCAGACCAGGTCTTCGCGGTTGAACTCGGTTTCAGGCAATACGATAAATTCACAACCACCGGCAATCGCCGCCGCCAGGGTCAGATCGCCACAGTAGCGCCCCATCACTTCAACGATGGAAATACGCTGATGAGAAGATGAGGTATCGCGCAGACGGTCAATAGCTTCCACGACGGTTTCTAGCGCGGTGAAGAAGCCGATGGTGTAGTCGGTACCGGCCACATCGTTATCGATGGTGCCTGGCAGGCCGATACAAGGGAAACCTTCTTCCGTCAGGCGTTTGGCGCCCATATAGGAACCGTCGCCGCCGATCACCACCAGCGCGTCAATACCGCGGTTTTTCAGATTCTCAATTGCCTTGGCGCGTACGCTGTCGTCTCTGAACTCAGGGAAGCGGGCTGAACCGAGGAAAGTGCCGCCGCGATTGATCATATCGGACACGCTATAGCGGTCCAATTGTTCCATGCGATCTTCGTACAAGCCAAGGTAGCCATCGTAAATACCAAAAACTTCCAGACCTTCCGAAAGTGCAGCACGCACAACGCCGCGGATTGCAGCGTTCATACCCGGCGAATCACCGCCACTCGTCAGTACACCGATTTTCTTGATCATGACTACCTCTGAACTGTAGATGCAATTTCTTAAGAATTCTGTATTCGCCGATTGTCTTGAAACCTCTCCGGCTGCAGAAAACCAGCTTTACGGCTTTATTGCTGGATATTATAGCAAAAACACCCAGCTGAATTGATTCAAGTCACGCAATATTGCGGTAAAAAAGCGTCATGGCACGCGGAGCTAATGCCATTATTTATCCGCTGTGCGAGTTCCCGTTGTCCTGCATTAATTATAGCTCCCAACGCCCCTGCCGGCCCGTGGGCACTACAGAACAAGGATCCTGATGGATAAGAACATCAGCCCCCGGGAAACGGTGCAACAGCGCCTGTTCCACCTGTTCAGCCAGAATATGCGCCTGCATCAGCGGTAACGCATCGTCCATCTCCAGATGCAGCTGAATAAAACGCGTCGGACCGGACTGGCGAGTGCGTAGATCGTGCGCGCCTTTGACCCCAGGCCATGAGGAGATCACGTCGATAATCGCCTGGCGCTCGTCGTCCGGCAATGCCCGATCCAGCAGCGATTGCACAGCTTCATTGCCCATTCGCAGCGCGCTATAAAGAATGTAGATGCCTATTCCCAGTGCAAACAGCGCATCTGCCCGGTGAAAACCGTACCAGCTTAGCGCAAGCGCTATAAGAATAGCACCATTCATCATGACATCTGACTGATAATGCAGCATATCTGCTCGGACGGCCTGACTGCGAGTTTTTCTTACCACCCAACGCTGATAGGTGACCAACAGCAGGGTGCTGACCAACGCCACTATCGTCACGGCAATACCGATGCCAGGGTCACGCAAGGTTTCCGGTGAGTACAGATGCTGAAAACCAGTGAGAAACAAAAATAGCGCCGAGCCAGAAATGAACATGCTTTGTGCCAGCGCCGCCAACGATTCGGCCTTGCCGTGCCCGAAAGTGTGCTCCTCATCGGCCGGCTGCAGCGAGTAACGTACCACCAGCAGGTTGGTCAGCGACGCGGCAATATCCACCAGCGAATCCACCAGCGCGGCCAACAGGCTCACCGAACCGGTGCGGTACCAGGCGACAATTTTGATCAGTAACAGCGTTGAGGCCAAAACGGTGGCCGCTAACGCGGCGGATTTAACCAAACGCGCATATTGCGGTTCCATAACCCATCCCGGTTAAACGTTCAGAGGGCCAGTATAACGGAATGATGAGCAAAAAAGCCCTTCAGATAACCGCCGCCAACGCAGTGCATATCGCGAAGGGATGTCGCCATATCGATGCAAACAATCCGTACGACCGGCGCTAAACGTCGTCATGGTCCATACTCTGTGGTTTAACCTTGCAGAGTTGCCTGGCGGGCTATCAAGCTGTAATTGATGGATAAAAAAAACCCCGCCATCATGGCGGGGGAAGACAGGGATGGTGCCCTAATATCGCACTTAACCGACTGAGATAAATGGATTTATCTCTACCAACGTCCACACGTTGACCACATCGAAAAAAATCCCCGGATTTCCGGGGATTCTTCGTTTTGGCTACATCAACATGCTTTGCTGGCCGTAATGTGTCGGGTGAGGCAACACCGGCACCACATGGCCGGGTTTCATAATTGTGCGTTCAACGGTTTCCATGGTGACAAATGTATGGCTGCAATTGATATTCTGGCACTGGTGGTAACGCTCCTTTGTATTCTCGCTGAGATAACGGCTTGAACGGGCATGTGCAGCAGTTCCGCAGATATTGCAATGAAACATAATTTATCACCTCGACACGTCAACATTGATAAGTGATTTTAGTCTTTTTTACTTTAATATCAATTAATTATTAATCATTCAATCCTGTTTATTTTCCTCTTCGTACTCCACATCGGAAAGCTTAACCTCTAGCTCTAGCGACGTCGTGTATCCGTTATCGCTGAGTGAGTGAGTCACCTTAGTGATTGTCCAAGCCTGCTCGTCTATGACACGCTTAAACCCTTTTACTGCAACCGGCGTTTCTGGAAATAAATCGGCGCGCCCCATAGCAAGGCTGATAGAAAACTCGGCAACACCGCGTTGCAACTTATCCCATTTCGCCAGTGCGGCACGCATCGCTTGCGCCTTGCTGGCGTAAACCGTGGTGATGGCAAACACATTATCGGCCTCGCCGGTCATGTATTCCCCCTCTCACTCCTCTTTCGGCTTGGCTGCAGCTTTCTTGGCGGCAACCGGTTTAGCCTTCGGATGTTGCAACGCGCGCAGGTGCTGCGGCTTCGGTTTGCGCTTAAGCTTCACCTGCTGTTTCTGCGGCTTCGGGTCTTTGGTGTGCAGCCATTTCGCCCTAACGCCGGTATAGGCTGCCCGGTCTGCAATGGCAAACTGATGCCGGTCACCGTCACCCCGCTCAATGGTCATCTGCGGGATAGGCTTGCCGCTGGCGGTCACACCATTCCCGGCCCGGATAAATAACAACCTCCCGGCTTTAATCGACACCTCCGCACCATTGCGGATGGCGAGACGTGTCAGGAATTTGGCGTCAGATTCCTGCGACTGGTCGATATGAGGGATTTTAATCTCGGCCAATCCCTTCGCGACGCTGGCCGTCAGTTTGTTTCTCGCGGCAATCTTGCTAATCACCGCGCTGAGCGTAGTGTCGTGATAGGACTCCTCCCGGCGGGCATTGAGCGAACCTCGAAAATCAGCGGAGCGGGCGCGAATGGTCAGCGTGTCCGGCGTGCCCCGGTGCTCAATCTCGTCAACGGTAAAGCGCCCTTTGTTGAACAGTGGCGCATTTTGCCAGCCAAGGTGGAGCGTCTGACCCTGACCCAAAATCCGTCGCCATGTTTGAGCGCTGTGCGGCACGGCGTTTAGCAAAAGCCGCCCCTGTACTAACGTTATGGGTGATTCGCTGCAAACCTCTTGGCTTGCAAAATCATGCAAACGAATGCAAAAAAAAACCGCCTTAAAAAAGGCGGTTTATGTTGCACCATTGGCTAAGCTCTACATTCAACCAAAAGGTACACTAATGGGCGTTCTGCCGTGCCATTCTTCTTAGCAACAAAAGCAGAAACTTTATGTCTTGTGATTTTTCGCTTCAGCTCTTTACATAACACTTTGTTTATATAACCGAGTCTCCCGCTCTCATGTACGACTGCTATAGCATGAGGGTCAAACTGATTATCTACTTCGGGAACAAGCTCAACCAAATCACCGACCAATACTTTCGATAAATCAAGTCCTTCCTGATAACGAGTTCCTGCCACTTCAAAAAGAAGCTCTCCTTCACCATTAAAAATTTCTGGGTCCGGCACCAAACAAAAACCATCACCGGGTGATTTTGCGCCTGTATATCCCAACAGCGCAAAATCAGAGCCTTCGAAAGGATATGGGAGCAAATGTTGAGCCAGATATTCAGCAAAATCTTTTCTTTTCCGTGGAGGCAAACGGCGAACAAACGGATCAAGTACGTTGTTCGTATGTTCTTCACTTTTCAGGCTAAATGCCGGATGTCCTGCGAACCCTTTCTCTTGGGCTCTAGCATAATCATCTGAGTGAAAATGGTATGTGAAGACGTAAGCATCCCCTTGCTGACGATCAATCTGACCGACAACATAACGAGTGCCGCCTGTGGTTGGCTGCCATGTCAGAAGCAACCGTGTAGGCTCCATTATTCTGCTTATAGTACGCATATTTAGAATCAGTGATAACCTTAGGTATCTACGCCTCAATAAACGAATCGTCCAATCCGCTCGTTCCCGAGTGAACGGCACATCGGACCTAATCTCGCAAAGTGAATCTATCTTGTCGACCAGTTCCTGAAAATTGAATGCAAGTTTCTGGACTAAGTGCGCTTTTGACTGCTCATCAAGAACCAAGTCTTGTATGGAAGAAATATGGCCTAATCGTTCGCGCGTTTCTTTACGATTTTTCCGTAAATGATGGCAGCCACGCTGTATGTAATCATCTAGCTTTTGATGGGTCCATCCTCTGACTCTCTCAACATACCTTTCATGCCCTAGGCTAGTCCCATTATCGAAATATGGTGCGAGATGCCCTTTAACTTTAGGGGGAGTTACGCCCGGTGCGGATTCAGGTATAAAGACAAACCCCCAGTTCTCCTGATGTCGATCACTATTGCCGATGAGCGCATCAAAAAGCAGCATGTCATAAAGCCATAGTACCCAATCTGTAGAAATCACGCTGCGGATACTAAAAGATCTACAAATTAAGCGTAGATCAACAAGGTTATGGTGTCTTCCAGAAGCGTCATCAAAGTCGGTTATGAGCACATGAAAAAAATCAGAAGCATGGACAAATAGCTGGCTGTTTTGATCGTAAAACCACTCGAGCAAAGCCCCGTATTCGTATTCACCGTTTTCCATAACTCTTCGCGCAGGTAACGCTTTAGGAACGGGTACCCCCATAGCATTCCCGACAATATAGGCAACAGTTTCCATCCAATATTGGTCGGGATAAGCTTCTCTTGAGAGTTTGAAAAGGTAAGGCCATTCAGGCTTTATCCCTTCAAGCGCATCCTTGGGTGACCACAGCATTTTTTTATCCCTCGCCCCTCTAGGAAAAATGCCATGCTCATCATCCTTACGCCAGCTTGTTACATCTATTAATTTGATATCCATATCTTTCGATTACCCGACTAATGCACGGAAAGCAGCGCTAACATAAGCTACTTGGAACTTCGCATCTCGAAGTGCATGATGGGCATCAGTTGCGTTAATGGAAAAACTTGCCCTAACATCAATATTCTTGAGACATTTAGCCAGTTCAACGATGGTCCGGACGTCTCTATCATTCCGAAAACGCCATGGGAGCTTTTGCGCATGTTTACGGTAAACCGCTGCTAATATAGCGTTATCAAAGCTTGCCCCATTCCCCCAAACCTGTACCTCATCGTTCCCACGACTTTGTACAAATAGAGAAAATTCCTGCAAAGCCTCATATAAATCAACAGCAGACGGGTCATTAAAAACAGCTCTTGCAGAATCACTTTGCGCCATCCACCACTGCAAAGTTCTTGGTTCTACAAGACAATTTTCCATTGCAGATGATAAAGTTATAACTCTATAAAACTCATCCCCGCATTCACCAGTTAGAGGCTCAAAGAACACAGCACCGATTGAAATCAAAGGAGCTTCCGTTGACACTCCTAAAGTTTCTATGTCGAGCATTAAGTTGTTCATTTACCCTCCTCCCCAAATGCAGCACAGGGAAACGTAAGTTATTGAAATAACGAATCAAGTATTTACCATATTCTATACTAAAATATCCGAATTCCAAAACTCCAGCTTTTGCAACCCCTTACGGTTCACCTGCCATTAATTACTGTATACATAAACAGTACTATACCTGAAAGATAAATCAAGTGAAATCATCAAAGCCCGGCCAGTCACCAGAGGACGGATAAGCGAACTTTTTCTTGCCATAAATGACCGCCGCGCCACGCACCAGCGCCCGCAACTCCCACCGCTCCGGCGTGATACCGTGCTGCGCCAGCTCTAACCGTATTTGCGGAATTCTTGCCCGTTCCGCCGGGGTTAGGCGCGCCGATGGCGCATCGTTCTGGGATTTTTTCCGATTCCGGGCGATTTCTTGGTGATTATCCTTCGGTGACTGACCCCTTATCGCGTCTCTTAGCGTCTTGGCGACGTCGGTGTCATTCCAGCTAACATCCCCGCTCTCAATCAAATTAATCACCGCCGTGACATACTCAGGCGTTGCTACCCGCATATCTGGATCAGGTTCTCGCTGAACCTCCCCACAGTTATTGACAGGACTCCGAGGCGCGCCAGAGGCGCTTTTTAAAGTCAAAGGATCAACGTCAAGGTCAACGGCCTTGCGGACAATACGCCATTCTGTTGTCCGGGTTTCGTGGATATGACCCGCGCCAAGGTGCGGTGCAAAAATGCCGACAACCTTTTGCACTTCTTCGTCATAAGCGTTCAGCTCATCAGCCACCTTGCGCGCAACTCGAACGGTCTGCACGTCGCGCGGAACATTTGCGCCCCCCTGTCCAGCCATATAGGCGGCAAAATTTCCAGCGCTGGCAGCCGCGCGTACAGCCTCGACACGCTCGTCAAAAGATTCAGCAAGGCTGATGTGGCGGAGGCAGGCGGCCCGGCATTCACGATAAGCGCCCATGGTAGGGATTCCGATAGCCTTAAACTGAGGGATGCGCCATGTTGACGCCCATGAGGTCACCGCCGCAGCCATATCGCGTAACGGTTTGCCGGTGTCGTGGTCAATCTGGCCGTCGAGCGCATAACCATCGATATTTTTAGCGATGTATTTAGCAATATACCCCGCCGCGCCGCCCTTATTCATGTGCTTGGCTTCAAATCGGTTCTTTGCTGCACCGCTCTCATCGCCGTCCTCTTTCAATGCATAGCGACGCATGATGTCAATGACGTCCTGACGTTGTTTACGCTCGCAGAACAGCATCATATGCCAGTGCGGCGTACCATCATGGTGAGGTTCAACGACACGCATACCGTAAACGCTCAGGCCGTTGTCTTTAAACGCGGTACGCATTTTGCTCCAGATGCGCACCAGATAACGCTGGCCGTCTTTCGGTGAAAAAGCCTCTGCATCCCAATTGTGGTTAAACTGGATTTTTTCAGCCCCTTCTTTGCCAACAACGCGCGTCGGGTGATATTTAGACGGGGTGGTGATAGTGATAAACATGCCGACATGCCTCTCGCTGGCAGCATACTTTTCTATCCCTGCGATGGTGCTCATCAGCTCCATGCGGCGGATTTCCGGGTTAGAAATGCTCGCCATGACCTTATCAATCAGGTCGAAACGTTCACCGGTGGCAACATTCTCCAGATCGCACCCTTTCAGATAATCCATATTGGCTAGCCGCCGGGCCTGCACATCCCTAATCGCCTGCTTGCTCGCGTATGGGTATTTCTTTAGGTTTACTTCACCGGCGGCAATCAGTAGCGCCTCACGCCAGCGTGTGCGCTGCGCTTTCAACTGGCGTTCCCACCACTCCGCGTTAGCCAGCCGTGACAAACTGGCAACACCGTCACCGTACCTTATCAACGCGGCTTATGTGTTTTGGTGCTGGCACAACTGAATATCTAAATATTCTGGTGCCGGTTGCCGCAGCTGGTATTGGGGCAGTCGCAGCCATTATCGGCGCTTACCTCAAGCGCGATAAAAAACTACGTTTAGTCTTCGAAGATGGGAAAGTAAAAGAATTGGACTCATCCAACTATAAGCCTGATGAGCTTGTTGAAGCTATCAACAAGATTAAGGAAATAGATATTAGCCGTTGATAAACGATGGGCGCGACTGCTGTCCACATCGCGTCCACACCCAAGCAATTTAGAGCACACCCTAGCCCCTTTGTGCACCTGAGTAAGTTGTTGTTTTAGAAAAACTTGCACATAAGTGACTGATAAAAAAAACCCCGCCATCATGGCGGGGGAAGACAGGGATGGTGTCTATGGCAAGGAAAAAACAGGGGACTACTCAGTCGTACTTAACTTCTGGGCAGAAGTTTGCTGCAAACCAGAAATCTGTTGCTCCATCTGCTGCATGCGCTGCTGATGTTTCTGGTCTAAAACGCTTTTTTGCTGTGGCGTCAGCAGGTTATACATTTGGTTGCGTACCCGGGCCATTTCGACCTGACGCTTAACCTGCTGCTGGGCCATCTGTTCCGCCTGGGCATACACGGCGGCTTCATCAAATTTGTCTGCGGTCACCAGCTTATGCATGGCTTCCATTTCAGCTACATTGACACCTGGCAGATCGTGGCGCGCCTGGCGCATTAAATCGCGCATTTGCTGGCGCTGTTGCTCAGTCAGGCTGACACCGTCAAACATGTGGTGTTGGCCAGGTGTTCTGGTGGTCGCATCGTTTCCGGGAGTCGGTGCAGTTTCCGATGTAGTGTCGGCAGCGAACGCAGCGGTAGAACCTATTGCCAGCATTGATGCCATAACTAATGCGGTCACCTTACGCATTTCAACTCCTCGTGCTTTCTCACTTTGCGAATCAACGAGGAGCAGTGTACTGCTGCACCTGCAAACATGCGTCAGTGCATGTAAAACTACGTAAAGTCATGGAATGCCAACAGTTGATGACGTATTTTGCGTCAGGAGGTAAAACATAATGAATAAAATTCTGTTAGTTGACGACGACCGCGAGCTGACCTCGCTGTTAAAAGAACTGCTTGAAATGGAAGGCTTTACCATCGTGGTTGCTTACGATGGCGAACAGGCGTTGTCGCTACTGGACAGCTCCATCGATCTGCTGCTGCTCGATATCATGATGCCGAAGAAAAACGGTATCGATACGTTGAAAGAGCTGCGTCAGCATCACCAGACGCCGGTCATCATGCTGACCGCCCGCGGCAGTGAACTTGACCGCGTTTTGGGCCTGGAACTGGGCGCCGATGACTACCTGCCAAAACCCTTTAACGATCGCGAACTGGTGGCACGTATCCGCGCAATTCTGCGCCGTTCCAACTGGAGCGAACAACAGCAGAATGTCGATACCGGCGCACCAACGCTGGACGTAGACGGCCTGCAGCTCAACCCGGGTCGCCAGGAAGCCAGCTTCGACGGCCAAACGCTGGATCTCACCGGCACCGAATTTACCCTGCTGTACCTGCTGGCGCAGCACCTTGGTCAAGTGGTGTCACGCGAACTGCTGAGCCAGGAAGTACTGGGTAAACGACTGACGCCTTTTGATCGCGCTATCGATATGCACATCTCCAACCTGCGACGTAAGTTGCCGAACCGCAAAGACGGTCATCCGTGGTTCAAAACGCTGCGTGGTCGGGGTTACTTAATGGTATCTGCAACATGATCAACAGTTTGACGGCACGCATCTTCGCCATTTTCTGGTTCACATTGGCTCTGGTGCTGATGTTGGTGTTGATGGTGCCCAAGTTAGACTCCCGCCAAATGACCTCGCTGCTGGACAGCGAACAGCGGCAGGGGCTGATGCTGGAACAACACGTCGAGGCCGAGTTGCAAAACGATCCGGCCAACGATCTGATGTGGTGGCGGCGCTTATTCCGCGCCATTGAAAAATGGGCACCGCCAGGGCAGCGCCTGCTGCTGGTCACCAGCGAAGGCCGGGTGATTGGCAACATGCAGCGCAACGAAATGCAGTTGGTGCGCAATTTTATCGGCCAATCCGATAACGCCGATCATCCGAAGAAGAAGAAATATGGCCGTGTCGAACTGGTCGGCCCTTTCTCGGTGCGGGATGGTGAAGACAACTACCAGCTGTACCTGATCCGCCCTGCCAACAGCCCACAATCCGATTTTATCAACCTGATGTTCGACCGGCCGCTGCTGCTGCTGATCGTCACTATGCTGATCAGCGCCCCCTTGCTGCTATGGCTGGCCTGGAGCCTGGCAAAACCGGCGCGCAAGCTGAAGAATGCGGCGGACGATGTCGCACGTGGCAACCTGAAACAGCATCCTGAGCTGGAGGCCGGGCCACAAGAGTTCCTGGCGACCGGCGCCAGTTTTAACCAAATGGTCAGCGCGTTGGAACGCATGATGACCGCTCAGCAACGGCTGATCTCCGATATTTCGCATGAGTTGCGCACGCCGCTAACCCGTTTGCAGCTGGCCACGGCATTAATGCGCCGTCGCCACGGCGAAGGGCACGAGCTGGCACGTATCGAAACCGAAGCACAGCGCCTGGACTCGATGATTAACGATTTACTGGTGTTGTCGCGTGGGCAACAGAAAAGTGAGTTGGTGCGTGAGCGCTTGCTGGCCAACGAACTGTGGGCCGACGTGCTGGACGACGCCAGCTTCGAAGCAGAACAAATGGGCAAACAGCTGGAGATCACCTCCCCTCCCGGCCCGTGGACCCTGTACGGTAACGCCGGTGCGCTGGATAGCGCGTTGGAAAATATCGTGCGTAATGCCCTGCGTTATTCGAACACCCATATTGCCGTGGCGTTCAGCGCAGACAACCAAGGCATCACCATTGTGGTCGACGACGACGGTCCCGGCGTCAGCGCGGAAGATCGCGAGCAAATATTCCGACCGTTCTATCGAACCGATGAAGCACGCGATCGCGCATCCGGCGGGACAGGTCTGGGCCTGGCCATCGTAGAGGCGGCAGTTAACCAGCACCGTGGCTGGGTGAAAGCGGAAGACAGTCCGCTCGGCGGCCTGCGTCTGGTGCTGTGGTTACCGCTCCACCAACGCTGATAGCCTAAGACAGGCCGGTAAGATTTTGCTATTCTGCGCCCCTCGTCATGAGGGGCTTTTTACATGCTGAACATCGTTTTATTCGAACCTGAAATTCCACCCAATACCGGCAATATCATCCGTCTGTGCGCCAATACCGGTTTTCAACTGCATCTGATAGAGCCAATGGGCTTCCCGTGGGATGATAAACGCCTGCGCCGCGCCGGGCTGGACTACCATGAATTCGCCAGTATCCGACGTCATGCCGACTACGCCGCCTTTATCGCCAGCGAAAATCCGCAGCGTCTGTTTGCCCTGACCACCAAAGGCACCCCGGCACACAGCGCAGTCAGCTACCAGGCCGGCGACTACCTGTTGTTCGGTCCGGAAACTCGCGGTCTGCCCGCCGAGATCCTTGACGCCTTGCCGGCACAGCAGAAAATCCGCATCCCCATGCAGGCACAAAGCCGCAGCATGAACCTGTCCAATGCTGTCGCGGTAGTCGTGTACGAAGCCTGGCGGCAGTTGGACTACGCGGGCGCGCTGATTAAGTCTTAATCAATGACAACCGTTCCTGCGGAGACGATAATACTGAAAGGTTGCCTCTCCGGGGACATCGCATGGCTTTGGCTAAGAGCATTATTGCGCAGATACGCAGGCTCGAGCGCGCGCTGAATCAGGCGCTGCTGCGTTTGCAGGACACCTCAGACGTTGAGGCCTTGCACGACGTACGCATCAACCTGCAGCGTATCAGAAGCCTGCTGCGACCATTACGCGGTATCCCCGGCGTAACTGGCCTCAGCAGCGCTGCTGCCGACTTGGGAAAAATCACTACGCCGATACGCGATCTGGAAGTGCTGATCGCAGAACTGGAACTGCATCAGTTGGCATGGCAGGCCAATACGCGCAAAACCGAGCTGCACCGCCGCAAACTCGCGCTGATGTCACAGCCGTTGCTGACCCATTTTCCCACTCTGCTACATATCTGGCCAAAAACCTTCCGCCGAACTCAACCCCGACACATCAAACGTCGTGTTGCCCTCCGCCTGCGCCTCCAGGTAAAACAGCTACGCCTGGCATTGGCCGACATACATTACGATCGGCACCAACTGCGCCTGCTGGTTAAGCGTCTGCGTTATGTTGCCGAAGCCTATTCTCAACTCTCCCTCATCACGCCTGAAACCGTCGCCAGCCTGAAAACGGCACAAAGCGCACTCGGAGATTGGCACGATCGTTTTGTCTGGTGCCTGCAGGCCGAAAACCAGCAAGATCTCTGGCCGCTGTTGCCGCAGTGGCAAATGGCGCTGGAGACGACGCGGGAGCAAGCAGAAAAGGCACTGCTTTCACTTTCGCGAACGCTGAGTGCCTAAAACCAGCGGCGTATCACGATACTGTCAAAAGAATGCAGAAACAGGGCACGGCGAGCGCCGAAAACATTCACTGCCCCGGAGGATAATAAGCTATGTTTTGTAAGGGTAATCGACATTCATCATAGGAAATCGTATGAAAAAACAACGTTTGGGCGTTGCCATGGCGGTTTTGGCAGCGGGCCTGTTACTGGCGGGCTGTTCGTCCAAAGTAACCAAAACGGATCAGTACTCGGGATTCCTGTCTGACTACAGCAAACTGCAGGAAACCACATCACCAAGCGGCCACAAAACGCTGCGCTGGATCGACCCAAGCTACAAAGAGTCCAACTACCGCGGCCTGTATTTTGAGCCAGTAGTCTATTTCCCTGCTGAAAAACCGACGACGCGCGTTAGCCAAGATACGCTGAATAAAATAAAGGCTTACGCTTCTCAGCGGATTAAAACCGCGCTTCAAGATCGCTTTACCGTACTCAATAGTCCGGCCGGATCACGCGTGCTGGTGGCTAAACTCGCCATCACCGCAGTGTCTGCAGAAAACGAAGATATGAAATTCTATGAGGTGGTACCGGTCGCGGCTGTGGTTGCCAGCACCATGGCGGCCAGCGGTCACAGAACCCAAAACACCACGCTGTATATCGAAGGTGAATTGATCGATCAGGACACCGGCAAAACGGTGCTGGAAGTCGCTCGTAAAGCCTATGGTAAAACCGTCAGCAACGACAGCTCACCGGTAACAGCGGAAGACGTCAAAGCAGCGATCGACGACATGGTTAAAGACATCACCAACTTCCCTAAACAGGGTTAACCCTGCGAAGAAACAAATCAGGGGAGCCAAAGCTCCCCCGATTTTATTCGTCAACTCACCGGATTAAATCCCGTCACCGTATTCAAAGCCGTGATTGGTACCGTTGAAGTACTGGTCCATATCCATCGACGGCGTATCGCTTTCTGGCCGGCCGACGAGGCGTGCAGGCACGCCCGCGGCGGTCGTATGCGCAGGCACAGACTGCAGCACCACCGAGCCAGCACCGATTTTAGCGCCTTTACCCACTTCGATATTGCCGAGAATTTTAGCCCCGGCGCCAATCATTACGCCCTCACGGATCTTCGGATGGCGATCGCCGCTGGTCTTTCCGGTACCACCAAGGGTAACCGACTGCAGAATAGACACGTTATTTTCTACTACGGCAGTTTCACCGATCACGATACCAGTAGCGTGGTCAAGCATAATGCCGCAGCCAATCGTGGCCGCCGGGTGGATGTCCACGCCGAAAGCGACCGAAATCTGATTCTGCAGATATATCGCCAATGCCTGCCGCCCCTGCAGCCACAGCCAGTGGCCGATACGGTAGGCCTGCAGCGCATGAAAACCTTTCAGGTACAGCAGCGGCGTTGAATATTTATCTACCGCCGGGTCTCGCAGGCGCACGGCCAGGATGTCACGGGCGGCCGAAGCGATCATTTGCTGGTCGGCTAAGTAGGCGTCTTCCACCACTTCACGCACCGCAATGGCCGGCATAATGGGATTTGCCAGCTTGTTTGCCAGAATATAGCTGAGCGCACCGCCCAGGTTATCGTGCTTGAGCAACGTCGCATGATAAAAGCTAGCCAGCATCGGTTCACACTCAGCCAGCTCTCTCGCCTCTGATTTAATGCTATTCCAGACCTGCTCTAACTCTTCTGACGACATCAGGTTCCTCTCCGCCTTGCAAAACAGGCTACCTCATCGCATAGCAATCAGGCAGCCCAATTCAGTTGCCGGGGTCAGCATGCCGCCCCGCATTCTATTTTATAGGTCAAGCGTTGTGTTTTTCGTCTTTTCTGGTCCGCCCCAACAGGCTTAGCGCGGCCTCGCGGGCATCTTTATGGCAGTACAGCACCTGGTAAATCTGTTCGGTAATCGGCATTTCAACGCCGTGCCGCTGCGCCAACGCCAATACCTCTTTGGTATTGCGATAGCCTTCGACCACCTGACCTATACTGTCCTGCGCTTCCTGCACGCCTTTTCCCTGCCCCAGCATAATACCGAAGCGGCGGTTGCGCGATTGGTTATCGGTGCAGGTTAACACCAGATCGCCCAGCCCTGCCATGCCCATGAAGGTCGAAGGATCGGCACCCAGAGCAGAGCCAAGGCGTGTCATTTCCGTCAAGCCGCGGGTAATCAATGCGGTACGGGCATTGGCACCAAACCCGATACCGTCTGACATCCCAGCGCCAATGGCAATCACGTTTTTCACCGCCCCGCCCAACTGCACGCCGATAAAATCGGGGTTGCTGTAGACGCGGAAACTTTTGCCGCAGTGCAGCAACTGCTGCAAGTCATCGGCGAACTGCGCATCGGTAGAGGCCAACGCAATGGCGGTAGGCAGCCCGGCAGCCAGCTCTTTGGCGAACGTCGGTCCGGAGACCACCGCCAGCGGAATGGCTTCGCCCAGTGCTTCGCGCGCCACGTCCTGCAACAGCCGACCGGTTTCTGCCTCCAGCCCTTTGGTCGCCCAAACGATACGGGCATCCGGCCGCAAATGCGGTTTCAACTGGCGTAGCACATCACCGAATACATGGCTTGGCACAACCACCAGCACGTCGCGGCTAGCCGCCAGCGCACGGGCCAAATCGGCTTCAAGCAACAGCGTATCGGGGAAGGTGACGTCGGGAAGAAAGGCCTGATTGCAGCGATCGTGCTGCATTTTTTGAATCTGCTCGGGGTTATGGCCCCAGAGCACCACGGAGTGGCCGTTACGCGCCAGCGTAATAGCTAATGCGGTGCCGTACGAGCCGGCACCGATCACTGTCATTGAAGCATTGACGCTGTTCATCAGGCATCCTGATGTGGTGCGGCACCTTCGCCTTCCGCCTGCTGCTGCAGATAGTTCATGAACAGCGCGTCAAAGTTAACCGGTGCCAGGTTCAGCTGCGGGAATGTACCGCGAGAAACCAGGCTGGTGATGCATTCACGCGCATACGGGAACAGAATGTTCGGGCAGTATGCGCCCAGGCAATGCGCCAGCTGCGTGCCGTCGATGCCCGCTACGGAGAAGATGCCCGCCTGCTGCACTTCACACAGGAACGCAGTTTCTTCGCCCAGAGACGCCGTCACGGTTACGCGCAGTACAACCTCATACACTTCGTCAGCCAACTGGCTGGAAGCGGTATCTAGATCCAGTTTAACTTCTGGCTGCCATTCCTGCTGGAAAACCTGCGGCGCTTTTGGCGCTTCGAAGGAGATATCCTTGGTGTAAATGCGCTGAATCTGGAAAGCCATCTCTGTGCTGTTTTGTTCTGACATGTGTGTAATACCCTTGGTTAAACGTCCTTATTGACACTCAGTAACCGGTAGCGGCCCGCTTAAAGCAGCGGATCCAGACCACCACGAGCATCGAGTTCATATAAATCATCGCAGCCGCCGATATGTTGGCCATCGATGAAAATCTGAGGCACGGTGGTGCGCCCACTGCGCGCAATCATCGCTTCGCGTTTTTCATTATCGCCATCGATGGCGATTTCGTTAAACGCGGCGCCCTTGCTGTTCAGCAGCGCTTTAGCGCGATGGCAGAACGGGCAGGTCGCTTTGGTGTAGATATCAATGTTAGCCATGGATTACCACCTCAACTACGTTAAACAATTACTTACCGCGCACTAACGGCAGGTTTTCCCCGCTCCAGCCGGCAATCCCGTCCTTCAGCGTAGTGACGTTTTCAAAGCCCGCCTTGTGCAGGTTTTCTGCCGGCTCACGTGAAGTCGTGCCGTTGGCACACACCACGATGATTGGCTGAGCCTTGTGTTTTTCCAGCTCGCCCAGGCTGCCGCTTTTGATTTCGCTGGCGGTCAGGTTAATGGCGTTGGCCAGGTGGCCTCTGCGGAAATCATCACGGCTGCGGGTATCCACCACAACGGCATCTTCTTTATTAATCAGTCGGGTGGCTTCACCACGGGTGATCTCTTTCACCTTGGAGAAACTGCTCTTGAAGGTCATGACGATCACCGCAACCAGCAGGGCGATCCAGGCCAGGCTCAGTATGGGATGCTTGCTAACGAATTGCATAATTTCTTGCAGCATGGGGTGTAACAACTCCCGTCAGTTTAAGGAAAAAATAACTCAAGGTTCCAGAGTATACCTGCCGAGTGCAGCAAATACAGCCAATAAGCAAGTGCTAGTGCAGAAACTGCGGGCTACGCTGAGAAATTCTCTGCGCCACAGCCTAAAAGCCACCCTTGTTGACCGCAACT
This sequence comes from Serratia sp. BNK-12, assembly GCF_047456085.1. NCBI lineage: Bacteria > Pseudomonadati > Pseudomonadota > Gammaproteobacteria > Enterobacterales > Yersiniaceae > Serratia > Serratia sp. BNK-12. The sequence goes on along the minus strand of NZ_CP179896.1, from coordinate 5,275,244 downwards.
TTGATCTCTCTGGGCTCTTTTTAACCGTCGGCGTTGTAAAATCGGCCGGTTTTTAGGGTGAATAGCCATCACTCCGGCATCGGGCAGATGGCTATTCACAACTTAAAATTCATAATGAGGTTAATGCAATGTCGAGCAACAAAAAACCGATGGTACTGGTGATCCTGGACGGCTACGGCCACCGTGAGGAGCAACAGGACAACGCCATTGTGAACGCCAAAACGCCGGTGATGGATCGCCTGTGGCAACAACAGCCGCATACTCTTATCGCCGCATCCGGGCTGGATGTCGGCCTGCCTGACGGTCAGATGGGCAACTCGGAAGTCGGCCACGTCAACCTGGGGGCCGGGCGCATCGTTTATCAGGATCTGACCCGGTTGGATAAAGAAATCAAAGAAGGCGATTTCTTCGTTAACCCAACGCTGACGGCGGCGGTCGACAAGGCCGTACAGGCCGGCAAAGCAGTGCATATCATGGGGTTGCTGTCGCCGGGCGGCGTGCACAGCCACGAAGACCATATTCTGGCCATGATTGAACTGGCCGCGCAACGCGGTGCCAAAGCCGTTTACCTGCATGCCTTCCTCGACGGTCGCGATACCCCGCCACGCAGTGCTGAACCCTCCTTGCAACGCTTTAGCGATACCTTTGCCAGCCTCGGCTGCGGGCGTATCGCATCGCTGATCGGCCGTTACTACGCCATGGACCGCGACAACCGCTGGGATCGCGTTCAACTGGCTTATGATTTACTGACCCAGGCCAAGGGCGACTTTGTCACCGACAACGCCGTTGCTGCCCTGCAGGCCGCTTACCAGCGCGGCGAGAACGACGAGTTCGTCAAGCCGACCGTTCTCCAGACTGCCGGGGAGGCCACGGCCGAACTGCACGACGGTGACGCACTGATTTTCATGAACTTCCGCGCCGATCGCGCACGCCAGATCGTTCGTGCCTTCGTGAAGGCGGATTTCGACGGTTTCCCACGCGCCAAAGTCATCAACTTTGGTGATTTCGTGATGCTGACCGAATACGCGGCCGACATCAAAGTTCCCTGCGCCTATCCGCCGGCATCGTTGAACAACACCTTCGGCGAATGGTTAATGAAGCATGACAAAACCCAGCTGCGCATTTCGGAAACCGAAAAATACGCCCACGTCACCTTCTTCTATAATGGCGGCGTTGAAGAGCCGTTTGCCGGGGAAGAACGTGTGCTGATCAACTCACCGAAGGTCGCGACCTACGATCTGCAGCCAGAAATGAGCGCCGCCGAACTGACCGACAAACTGCTGACCGCCATTAACAGCGGCAAGTACGACGCCATCATCTGCAACTATCCAAATGGCGATATGGTGGGTCATACCGGGGTTTACGACGCGGCAGTGAAAGCGGTGGAAACGCTGGACGGCTGTATCGCCCAGGTCGTCGAAGCGGTGAAAGCCGTCGACGGGCAACTGCTGATCACCGCCGACCACGGTAATGCCGAGCAAATGCGCGATCCGGCGACCGGTCAGGCGCACACCGCCCACACCAGCCTTCCGGTACCGCTGATTTACATCGGCAAGCCTGCCCGCGCAGTCAACGGCGGCAAGCTTTCGGACATCGCGCCGACCATGCTGACGCTGATGGGAATGGAAATCCCGCAAGAGATGACTGGTAAGCCGCTGTTCATCGTGGAATAATCCTTCCCTATGAGGGAAAAGGCGTTTTTTGCACTATCAAGGGTAACCCGAAGCGCAAACTCAGGCAGCCAGCCGCTGCCTGAACGCACCGCGCCAAGGAAGTTAACCACCCTGTGCGCCAGCGTATTTTACGCTGGCGTCTTGTTGTTGCCGTTAGCCAGCCAGGCGGCGGAAGACAATAAATCCCAGCTCAAAGACATCCAGCAAAGCATCGCCGAGAAAGAAAAGGCGGTTAAGCAGCAGCAGCAACAGCGCAGCTCATTGCAGGATCAGCTTAAGCAGCAAGAAAAAACCATCGCGCAGGCCAGCCGCCTGCTGCGTGACACCCAAAGCACATTGAGTCAACTGGGGAAAGATATCTCCGGCCTGAATGCCTCAATCGCCAAGCTGCAAAAGCAGCAATCCACCCAGCAGGAAATCCTCGCCAAACAGCTCGATGCCGCCTTCCGCCAGGGCCAGCACAGCGCCGTGCAATTGATCCTCAGCGGTGAAGAGAGCCAGCGTAGCGAGCGTATTTTGGCTTACTTCGGCTACCTGAACGACGCGCGTCAGCAAACCATTGAAGAACTGAAGCAAACCCGCGCCGAGCTGGCAAAGCAAAAAACCACGCTGGTGGCCAAGCAGGGCCAACAGAAATCGCTGCTAGGGGAACAACAAACGCAGCAGCAGAAGCTGGAGCAGGCACGCGGTGCACGTAAGAAAACGCTGACCGCGCTGGAAGCCTCGCTGGAAAAAGATCAGCAGCGTCTGGTGGAACTGCGCCAGAACGAAACCCGCATGCGCGACAAGATTGCCCGGGCCGAACGAGAAGCCCGTGCCCGAGCGGAACGCGAAGCGCGTGAGGCCGCCAAGGTTCGCGAGCAGGTTCGCGTCAAAGAACAGCAGGCGAAGAAAACCGGCACCAGCTATAAGCCAAGCGAAGCCGACCGCTCATTGATGGCCCGTACCGGCGGCCTTGGCAGACCGAATGGGCAGGCAATCTGGCCGGTCCGCGGCCGCACGTTGCATGGTTTCGGTGAACAGCTGCAAGGTGAACTACGCTGGAAAGGCATGGTGATCTCCGCCGCCGAAGGCAGCGAAGTGAAAGCTATCGCCGACGGCCGCGTGCTGCTGGCCGATTGGCTGCAGGGCTATGGCCTGGTTGTCGTCATCGAACACGGTAAGGGTGACATGAGCCTGTACGGCTACAACCAAAGTGCACTGGTCAACGTCGGGGCACAGGTGCGCGCCGGCCAACCGATAGCCCTGGTAGGCACCAGCGGAGGCCAGGGAACGCCGTCGCTCTATTTCGAAATTCGTCGCCAGGGTCAGGCCGTTAACCCACTACCGTGGTTGGGAAGATAGATTTGCGCTATAACAAAATCCGTACTGCCGTCTTGATTGGTTGTCTGCTGCAGGTCTGCGCCGCACAGGCAGGGAAACTCTCCATCGTCATCGATGACGTGGGCTACCGCCCGCACGAAGAAGGTGCGGTGCTGCAAATGCCGACGGCCATCTCCGTTGCAGTGCTGCCCAACGCCCCCCATGCCCGCTTAATGGCCACCCGCGCCCACAGTCAGGGCCGGGAAGTACTGATCCATATGCCGATGGCGCCGCTCAGTAAGCAACCGCTGGAGCGTGACACGCTACAGCCTTCCATGAGCAGTGAAGAGATACAGCGCATTATCCGCAATGCGGTCAATAATGTGCCCTATGCGGTGGGTATGAATAACCACATGGGGAGTGCCATGACCTCCAGCTTGCCCGGTATGCAAAAAGTCATGCAGGCGCTCGACAGCTATCAGCTCTATTTCCTCGACAGCATGACCATCGGCAACAGCCAGGCCACCCGAGCGGCGGCCGGCACCCATGTGAAGGTGATCAAGCGTAAGGTGTTCCTGGACGATACGGCCAGCGAAGCCGATATTCGCCGCCAGTTCAACCGGGCGGTCGAATTGGCACGGCGCAACGGTTCCGCTATTGCCATTGGCCACCCACGGCCGGCGACGGTGAAAGTGCTGCAGCAAATGCTGCCTACGCTGCCAAGCGACATCGTGCTGGTGAAACCCAGCTCGCTGCTGAACGAACCACAGGGCGGCGGTAGTGGCGGCAGCTATGTTCCACCACCGGTCAAACCGCAGAAACCGCAGCCGAAGAACCCGTTCAATGGCGGGATCAAGCAGTGTAAGGTCAAGTTGCCGAAGGAAAAAGTCAACGCGGGCAAGGTCATGAGTGTGATCGGCGAAAGCGTGACCCAGTCGCCGGCCGTGACCTTCATTAAACGTCAGTGGCAACGCTGGACGGACTCAACGCCAGACAAACCTAAAGCATAAAATCAGGGCCGGAATTCCGGCCCTTTTTACTGTTAATCCCAGCTCAAAATCACTTTCCCGGATTGGCCGGAACGCATGGCATCAAAGCCCTGCTGGAATTGGTCGATCGAGAAACGGTGAGTAATGATAGGCGTCAGATCCAAACCAGACTGAATCAGCGCCGCCATCTTATACCAGGTTTCAAACATCTCACGACCGTAAATCCCTTTGATAAACAGCCCCTTGAAGATCACCTGATTCCAGTCGATCGACATATCCGACGGTGGAATACCCAGCATGGCAATACGCCCACCGTGGTTCATCGCATTGAGCAACGAACGAAACGCCGGTGGCGCACCGGACATTTCCAGCCCAACGTCAAAGCCTTCGGTCATCCCCAACTCGGCCATCACGTCGTTCAGGTTTTCTTTGCTGACGTTCACCGCACGGGTCACGCCCATTTTACGCGCCAGATCCAAACGGTACTCGTTAACGTCGGTAATCACCACGTGGCGAGCGCCAACGTGCTTACATACCGCTGCGGCCATGATGCCAATCGGGCCGGCGCCGGAAACCAGCACGTCTTCGCCCACCAAATCAAACGACAGCGCGGTGTGCACCGCATTGCCGAACGGGTCGAAGATTGACGCCAGTTCATCGGAGATATTATCCGGGATCTTGAAGGCATTGAACGCCGGGATCACCAGATACTCAGCAAACGACCCTGGACGGTTCACGCCCACACCGGTGGTGTTGCGACACAGGTGCGTGCGGCCACCCCGGCAGTTGCGGCAATGGCCGCAGGTGATATGGCCTTCGCCTGAAACGCGGTCGCCGACGTTGAACCCTTTGACTTCCTGGCCGATGGCAACCACTTCACCCACGTATTCGTGGCCGACGACCATAGGCACCGGGATGGTTTTCTGTGACCATTCATCCCAGTTATAGATATGAACATCGGTACCGCAGATCGCGGTTTTACGGATTTTAATCATGATGTCGTTATGACCCAGCTCCGGCTGAGGCACATCGGTCATCCAAATCCCTTCTTCCGCTTTCAGTTTTGACAATGCTTTCATGGTTTTACCTTATGCAATAACGCCAAGATCTTTACCGATACGAATGAACGCCGCAACAGCACGCTCAATTTGCTCCGGGGTATGATCGGCAGACATCTGGGTACGGATGCGTGCCTGGCCTTTCGGCACCACCGGATAGAAGAAACCTGTTACATAGATGCCTTCCTTGAGCAACGCATTGGCGAATTCCTGCGCCAGTTTTGCTTCACCCAACATCACCGGGATGATGGCGTGATCGGCCCCGGCCAGCTCAAAGCCCGCCGCGGTCATTTTTTCACGGAACAGGCTCGCATTGGCCCACAGGCGATCGCGCAGTGCATCGCCCTCTTCCAGCAATTCCAATACTTTGATCGACGCTGCAACAATCGCCGGCGCCAGCGAGTTGGAGAACAGATAAGGGCGCGACCGCTGACGCAGCCACTCCACAACCTCTTTCTTCGCCGCGGTATAGCCGCCGGAAGCGCCGCCCAACGCCTTGCCCAAGGTACCGGTAATGATGTCGACGCGCCCCATCACTTCGCAATACTCGTGGGTGCCACGCCCGTTGGCGCCAACGAAACCAACCGCGTGGGAGTCATCCACCATCACCAACGCCTGATATTGGTCCGCCAGATCGCACACGCCTTTCAGGTTGGCGATCACGCCGTCCATGGAGAACACGCCGTCGGTGGCGATCATGATGTGCCGTGCGCCATCAGCCTTGGCCTGCTTCAGCTGTGCGGCCAATTCAGTCATATCGTTGTTGGCGTAGCGATAGCGCTTCGCCTTGCACAAGCGGACACCGTCGATGATCGAAGCATGGTTCAACGCATCAGAGATAATGGCGTCTTCCGGACCCAGCAGGGTTTCGAACAGACCCCCGTTGGCGTCAAAACAAGAGGAATACAGGATGGCGTCTTCCATCCCGAGGAAATCGGCCAGCTTTTTTTCCAGCTGTTTATGGCTATCCTGGGTGCCACAAATAAAGCGCACCGACGCCATGCCGAAACCGTGGCTGTCCATACCGGCCTTGGCCGCCGCGATCATCGCCGGGTGGTTAGCCAGGCCCAGGTAGTTGTTGGCGCAGAAATTGATCACATGGCTGCCGTCGGCTACGGCGATATCAGCCTGCTGAGCGGTAGTAATAATGCGCTCTTCTTTGAACAATCCCTCGCTACGGGTGGTCTCAAGTTGTTGTTCCAACTGCTGATAAAAAGACGCGGACATTCGGTTATCTCCAGGATTGGGCTGTTTTCAACATATTTTACTGATTTGTAACCAAACTGACGAGAATCAGCGGGAGAGAATATGAAAATTGCAGCAGATATCACGGCAAAGTACTGCAGTGCTCGACATCACGGGATATTCAGAGCCCGTCCGATGTTTGCAGCGGCATGAAATGCTATTATAAGCGGCATTGAGCGTGGGACACCGTGTCCCACCGGGCAGAATAACAGGGGTAACCCAATGATTATCGTCACTGGTGGCGCCGGCATGATCGGCAGCAATATCATTAAAGCGCTGAATGACACAGGGTATCGCGATATCCTGGTGGTAGATAACCTGAAAGATGGCACCAAATTCGCCAACCTGGTCGATCTCGACATCGCCGACTATATCGACAAAGAAGATTTCATCGCCAATATCGTGGCCGGTGACGATCTGGGTGAAATCGACGCGGTTTTCCACGAAGGTGCCTGCTCGTCCACCACCGAGTGGGACGGCAAGTACATGATGGACAACAACTATCAGTACTCTAAAGATCTGCTGCACTACTGCCTGGATCGCGAAATTCCGTTCCTGTACGCCTCTTCTGCAGCCACCTACGGCGGTCGTGAAGAGTTTATCGAAGAGCGCCAGTTTGAAGAGCCGCTGAACGTTTACGGCTACTCGAAATTCCTGTTCGACCAGTACGTACGTGAAATTCTGCCTGAGGCAGACTCGCAGATCTGCGGCTTCCGTTACTTCAACGTCTACGGCCCGCGCGAAGGCCACAAGGGCAGCATGGCCAGCGTGGCATTCCACCTGAACAGCCAGATCAACCGCGGCGAGAACCCGAAACTGTTCGACGGCAGCCAGAACTTCAAGCGTGATTTCATCTACGTCGGCGACGTAGCGGCAGTGAACCTGTGGTTCTGGAAAAGCGGCGTCTCCGGCATCTTCAACTGCGGCACCGGCCGTGCGGAAACCTTCCAGGCGGTGGCCGACGCGGTAGTCGACTTCCATCAGAAAGGCGCAGTGGAAAACATCCCGTTCCCGGAAAAACTCAAAGGTCGTTATCAGGCGTTTACCCAGGCCGACCTGACCAAGCTGCGCGCCGCCGGCTATGACGCACCGTTCAAAACGGTCGCCGAAGGCGTGAAAGAGTACATGGCCTGGTTGAACCGCACCGCCTAAGCTGAAGGAACAAACGTAGGGTATGAAAATACTGGTTATCGGCCCTTCATGGGTTGGCGATATGATGATGTCGCAAAGTCTCTACCGCACCCTGAAGGCCGAGCACCCGACGGCAGAAATTGATGTGATGGCGCCGGCCTGGTGCCGTCCATTGCTGGCGCGTATGCCGGAGGTCAACCAGGCCCTGTCGATGCCGTTAGGCCACGGCGCATTGGCACTCGGTGAGCGTCGACGTCTCGGGCATGCCCTGCGCGCTAACGGATACGATCGCGCTTATGTGCTGCCGAACTCCTTCAAATCTGCGCTGGTGCCCTTCTTTGCCCAGGTGCCACGGCGCGTTGGTTGGCGCGGGGAAATGCGCTATGGCCTGCTGAATGATATTCGCGTACTGGACAAGGCCGCCTTCCCGCTGATGGTGCAGCGTTATGTCGCGCTAGCCTATGACAAGCAACGTATTCAACGCGCAGAAGATCTGCCGCAGCCGCTACTGTGGCCGCAACTGCAGGTCAGCGACGAAGAGATTGCCGAAACTACCGCCGCCTTCAACCTGACCGATCATCGGCCGATCATCGGCTTTTGCCCCGGCGCCGAGTTCGGTCCGGCCAAACGCTGGCCGCATTATCACTATGCCGCTCTGGCACAGAAGCTGATCGATCAGGGTTATCAAATCGCCCTGTTCGGTTCCGCCAAGGATAACGAGGCGGGCGAACAGATCCGCGCTGCGCTGGATGACGACGCCCGCGGCTTTTGCATGAACCTGGCTGGGGAAACTCAGCTGGAGCAAGCGGTGATCCTGTTGGCCTCCTGTTCGGCCGTGGTCAGTAACGACTCAGGTTTGATGCACGTTGCGGCGGCGTTGAATAAACCGCTGATAGCCTTGTACGGCCCGAGCAGCCCGGACTTCACGCCGCCGCTGTCCGACAAGGCCAAAGTGATCCGCTTAATTAGCGGTTACCATAAGATACGCAAAGGCGATGCCGATCAGGGTTACCATCAAAGCCTGATCGATATTCAGCCACAGCAGGTGTTGGACGCGCTGACGCCGTTACTTGCCGCCAGCGAGGAATAAGCATGCAGGTGTTGATTGTAAAAACCTCTTCCATGGGAGATGTACTCCACACGCTACCTGCGCTCACCGACGCCATGCAGGCCATTCCCGGTATTCGCTTTGATTGGGTGGTTGAGGAAAACTTCAGCCAAATCCCCACCTGGCATCCGGCGGTGGACCGTGTGATCCCAGTGGCGATACGCCGCTGGCGCAAAAACTGGTTTGGCAGTGAAACTCGCCAGCAACGCTGCGACTTTAAACGCGTGGTGCAGGAGCGAAATTACGACGCGGTGATCGACGCCCAGGGGTTAATCAAAAGCGCCGCGCTGATCACTCGCATCGCCAAAGGCAGCAAACACGGTCAGGACAGCAAAAGCGCCCGTGAGCCCTTCGCCAGCTGGTTCTACAACCACCGCTACGATATCGACAAACAGCAACATGCCGTTGAGCGTACGCGCGAGCTGTTTGCCAAAAGCCTGGGCTATGAAAAACCCGACAGCGTCGGCGATTACGCCATTGCGGCCCGCTTTCTCAGCCATCTGCCGGCCGATGCTGGCCAGTATCTGGTGTTTTTGCATGCTACCACCCGCGATGAGAAGCACTGGCCGGAAACACACTGGCGCGATCTGATCGCGTTAACTGAGCCAACCGGTTTGAAGATCAAACTACCGTGGGGCGCAGAGCACGAGCGTCAACGCGCACTGCGTCTGGCGGAAGGTTTCCCGCACGTCGAGGTTTTACCCAAGCTCAGTCTGCAGCAGGTGGCCGAAGTGCTGGCCGGTGCGAAATGCGTGGTCTCGGTTGATACCGGCCTTAGCCACCTGACCGCCGCGCTAGACAGGCCGAATATCACGCTGTTTGGTCCCACCGATCCAGGATTGATCGGTGGTTACGGTCAGAATCAACATTCTCTGATTTCCCCAGAAAAAAGCATGGCGACGCTCTCCGCCGGTTCAGTCTGGGCCGAGTTGCAAAAGGTTATTGGATGAAAAAGCTGCACGTTATCAATTTAGGGAAGATGGGTGGCGTCGAACGCCTGTTCCTGCAGTATATCAACGACACTACCGACGGCAGTAACGAGGTGATTTGCATCAGTAGCGAGGTCGGTGAAGAGATCCGCCGGCAAATGCCTGACCAAAAAGTTACCTTTGCCAACCGGCTGGTGAACGCTTTGCCACTGCGCTGCCCGCAGTTTTTACGCAAATACCTGCTGAAAAGCAAAATCGAAAAGGCCAATGCCGACGTGGTCATCGTTTGGGATCTGGTACCCGGTCTGGCCGCCAAACCGAAACGCGGTAAGCTGGTTTACTACGATCACGGTTGTTCATGGCGCTACCCGAAGAATCACAAAACCTTGCGTTTTCTCGCCATGCTGGACGGGGTGATATCGGCTTCATTTGCCTCAAAACGGGTGATGGAACTGCGCTTTAATTTGCCCTGTCCGAATCACGTGGTGATCAACCGACTGAAAACGCCCTCCGGTATCAGCGATAGCCTGAAACCACTCAGCAAGCCGATCAGAATAGGCACCGCCTCTCGCCTGGTCAGCCTGAAAGGCATCAGCGTGTCGTTACTGATGATGCAGGAACTGCTGTGCCGCGGGCATGATGTCACTCTGGAAATTGCAGGCAAGGGACCCGACAGGGCAGAATTTGAAGCCTTGGCGGAAAAGCTCGAGCTGGGCGACCGGGTCATCTTCAGCGGTTTTCAGGATAACGTTGCGGATTTCTTCAACCGCACACATATCTATATGAGTACGCCGATCACCGAGCCCTTCGGCTTATCCTGTATGGAAGCGTTGTATTTCGGCGTGCCGGTCATATTCCCGCAGGTCGATGGTCAGCCAGAGGTGATCAAAGATGGGCACTGCGGTATTGGCTTGCTCCCCTCGGTAACGATTGATGAACATCAACGGCTAACGGGTATCAAGGTGGATTTCCCTCACGATGTCTATGATCCACTCAGCGATACCTTGGTCATGCCGAAACTGCTGTCACATCTTGAGTGCGCAGATGCAGTGGAAAAGCTGATAGTGCCGGAAACATATCAAAGTATGAGTCAAAATGCGCAGCGTTACCCGGTTGAACATTTCAGCTACGCTATGTTCAAAACAGAATTTGACGACGCGCTGAAATCATTTACTGCTTAACATTAATGCGAGCCGGAAACCCAGCCCCATGCAACTACTCAAAGAAACCACACCGCACCCTGTCTTCAGTTATCTGATCTATTTGGGATGCGCTATCGCGTTTTGTACTATCCCCTTCGGTTCCGACACCGGGCGCAATCTTTTTTATGTCGCCAGCTATATCTCATTTATCGCCGTGTGTTTAAACCTGAAGTATTACTTTAAAAACAAAAAAAACCTTATCGTACCCGTTCTGTTTTTCTGCGTAGGCATGGGGAGCATTTTCTGGTTGCAGCACTTTAAACAACCGGGCGATTACATCAATATTTACCGCTCATACATGTCGACCGGCAAGCTGCAGATCGCCACCGCCTTTATTCTGCTGATTGCGTTAAATGAACGCCTTTGCATGCAACGCGCCTTTATTGTTATTGCGTTGGTGACGGGTATTGCGGTCAACGGTTATTCCCTTTATCAGGGCTTGTGGCTGGATATTGGCCGCGTAGAGATTAACTTCGATCGCGCTACCGTTGCCGCCTATTTGATTACCGCCATCAATCTGGTCATGCTGCAGGCAATTCTGATGCTGCGAACGAAATACCGCATTCCGCTCTATATCATCGGCTTTCTGGTCACCTTATCCACGCTGGTGCTGACCGGCACCCGGGCGGCGATGCTGGTCTACCCGGTCGCGGTAGGCCTGTCGATACTGGCGACAAAAAACCTGATTTCCCATAAGCACAAAATCCTGCTGATAGCTTCAGTACCTTTATTGTTGGTCGCCTGCGGGTTCATCTTTAAACCACAAATTGAACAGCGTATTGCCGATTTTAAAACCAACATGCAGCAAGCGAATAATCCAGAAATCGACAATTCCATTATGTCACGCCTTACGATGCAAATAATCGGGGTGCGTACCGGAAACCTGGCCCCGTTGGGACAATCGGCAGAACAGCGCGGAGAGGAAATCAAAGCTATAGTTGCCAAGCAGCCCGAACTGTATGGCGTAATGCCTTATATCAATGTTCATATGCACAATGAGCTGCTGGAAACCTACTCGCTCAAAGGCGTCTGGGGGGCCCTGTTTTTACTGGCGCTGTACATCGGCTTATTTGTTTCCTCATTAAAGCCTCACCGCAATGCACTGTTGCTGGGTGTGACCTTCAGCCTGTTTGTTTATGGGCTCAGTGACGTCATATTCTTTAGCACTGAAGGTACGGCGATTTTTTGCCTGGCGATCGTTGCCAGCGTGCTTTCAGTGAAAAAAACGTCGGTCGCTCAGGATTAACCTCATGAACTCATCGCCGCCTCTGCTCAGCGTTATCGTGCCATTTTACAACAACGAAAATTTCGTCGTTGCCAGCCTGAGCTCGCTGTTTAACCAGATCGGCGATGATATCGAGGTGGTCATCATTGATGACGGCTCGACCGACAAGTCCGCCTCGCTGGTGCGCCAACTGTTAGCCGAACGCCGGCATCCCCAGGTGGTCTTTATTTCGCAAGAAAATAGCGGTATCGCCCACGCCCGCAACGTCGGCTTGCAGCTGGCTACCGGGCGCTATGTCACCTTCCTCGACGGCGACGACTTGCTGAGCAGCGACTATCTGGCCATTCTGCGGCCATTGCTGCTGGCAAACGAAGACGACCTGATCGATTTTAATTATCAGAAGTTTGCTGACAGTCCGCCGGTACAGCCTGTTGGCACCGCGATCCGCAGCAGCACTTATGACTTTGCTGGCCAGGGCCTGGCCTGTCTCACCCCGTTATTTTCCCACTCAATGTGGCACCTGTGGAGCCGTGTCTATCGACGCTCATTGTTGGAAGGTGACCGATTCGAAGACGGTCGACGCTATGAAGATGTCATTTTCACGCCTTTTCAATATTTCAAAACGCGCAAAATTACTCATCTCGACCACGTGCTCTATTTCTATCGAGATAACAGTCAGGGGATCACCCGCAATATCAAATCCAAGGATATTGAGGACATGCTTTTTGCGACGGGGAAAATGTTGAGTTTTGTCGAACAGCACCGAGATGACGAGCCACTGCGCCAACTGGCGGCTCTGATGCTCGGGAACTGTTTTTCAGAAATCAGAGCGATGTCGAAAGCGCTGTACGGTTACTATCACTATGAACCGGAAACACTACGTACCTTCAAACGCCTGGCTGAAGTCTGCAGCAACAGCGGCGTACCGCGAAAAAAGATCCGGCAAATGCGGTACGCACGAGTGGACACCTGGCTGTCAAAAATGCGCTGGCAACTGAAAAAGCGCTAACTCACTCTTTATTCAGCGATAAATGATCCACCACTTCAGCGTAAATACGCTGTGGTTGGATCACGCCCATCGGGCTTTCAGCCTCCAGCGGCATAGTATAGCCGGTACGGGAAACCTGAATGATCCGATGCAGCTCCGGATCCTGAATCGGTCCGGTAGAACGCGAATCCGCGGTGACAAACAGGCTGATGGTTTTTACCTTCAGCGCCACGGCTAAATGCAGTGGGCCGGTATCGCCGGTAACCAACACATGGAAGCTGTCGATCAGCGTCAGCAACGTCTGCAGCCCCGTTTTACCGATGCGGTTGTCTACACACTCCCGGGTTTGAGGGCTAACCTGGCTCAGAAACTGCTGCGCTTTCCCTTCGTCGAAAGGCCCGCCAATCAGTACGATGCGCACATTGGCATGCTTGGCCACCAGCTCATCGGCCAACCGAGCAAAATGCGATACCGGCCAACAGCGCGATTCGGTAGACGCGCCCAACTGAAAGCCTATCGTACAGTGCTCGCTGCTTTTGACGCCCGGTTGATACGGCGCGGGAATTTCCATGGTGGGATCGTCGCTGCGGCAACCCAAAATGGAAATCAGCTCCAACTTGCGGCGAATAAAATGGCCGTAGTAATGGAAGATATAGTTGGTCAACCAAGGTTCCAGCCCACAAATTCCGGAGCTGTAGTTATCCCGGATAATGTATTTAGCCCCGGATAAGACGGCGCTGATAATGTCGTACGGCAGATGTGAGTGCAGGATCAACGCCAAATCCGGCTGATGTTCGCGCAGCGATTTCAACAGCGGACGTAGACTTTTGATTTTGCTGTCCCAATACACCACGCGATCGTAGTAGCGGCCGTTTTCCACCAGCTCCTGATTCTTCTTGTGAACCACCAGAGTAATATGCGCGTTCGGATAGCGTTCACGCATCGCCCGCAGCGCAGGCGTGTTAAACATAAAGTCGCCCAACGCCGTCGTGGAATAGATGACGATATTGTCAAATTGAAGCCGACTGTCGAAAGTCGCCTTATCCTGGAAACGGCCGGACTTTGCGGTATAACGTCGCAAAAACCAATCCGCGACCTTAATTTTCCATTTTTTCGACATGTCAGTTCACTTTAAGTTGATAATACTCGGCCAGCGTCATGCCAACCGTACGCTGCTGCAGCCAGGCGAACAGCTGCTCTAAATCACGGTACAACACTTCAATATCCTGTTCGGTCTTAAAGGTTGGGCTGCCACCCGGCATAAACTCGGAAGAGTGGAGCATAAATTCCACGTAATCATGCCCCTGCGCCAAACAGCGCTCAGCCACAAGCTTCATTTTTTCCAGGTTTCCGCCGCTTGGGCGCAGCCAGTTGACCGACGGCGAACGTTGTTTGCCACGCAGCCGATCGTAACCCTGCTTCAGCGTATTCATCAGCGCAGAATGTTTATATTGAATGCTCATCGGCACTTCCAGCAGAGATGAGGAACCCGCTCTGGCGATATTTTCCGGATCGATAAAATAGGCCTGCGATGGGAAATGGCGATAGTCAGTGCCGCCGTTACCCTGCGGGTTGCCCGGTGAGTACTGCCAGTTAACGCGCGGCGTAACCGAGCAATCCACCTGATAACCATACTCCAGCAGCAAGGCGGCATAGTATTCGTTAAACGCCCAACGCCCGGCGCGATGGCTGAGCATTTTTGTCTGGAAGCTGTCTTCCAACAGTTTGGTCATGTGATCGACCTTGGCGCGGATTTGCTCGGCCGGGTATTCGATCAGATAGGGTTTGTGTCGCCAGTCATCTTCGGTCAACGGCGTCAGCGGCGGGCTGTTCCAGGCATGCAGATGCATTCCCACTTCGCCGGTGCCGCGGGCAATCACATCGCGAGCGAACTCGACATATTCTGCATCCATCGCCATTTCATAGTTGGTGAGGTACACCGGCTTAAAGCCATATTTCTCACACAGCGCCTGAAAGCGCGGCAAAAAGCGCGTGTTATCGGTCGAAATGCGATCGTGGTTTTGCCACAGATTGTCGCCTTCGGTATCAATGGTGATGAGAAATGCCGGTTTGGTCATAAATATCGGGCCTGATATCAACAGAATGCATTATGTTACGCAGGGCGTTTCGCCAGGGCAAACGACTTTAGTGCCTGGTTTTGACAACGTTGAAGGCATTTTGTCACTTCCCAAGGCGATTTTTTCTCTTCACGGCAAGAAAACCGTGCAACAGTAGCCACATGCGATCGGGTCATTTAGAATCAAAGATTGGTTTCCCTGAAAGCGACTCATGATGAACGACGCGCCAGCCCTTGCTCCTGATACCTCGATACAGCGTATTTTGATCGTTAAACTTCGCCACCACGGCGACATGTTGCTGATCACGCCGGTCATCAATACCCTGCAGCAAAACTACCCGCAGGCGCAGATCGACGTACTGCTGTATAAAGAAACCCAGGAAATGCTGGTCAGCCATCTGGCCTTGTCGAACGTCTTCGTGATCGATCGTCAATGGAAAAAACAGGGTACGAAAGCGCACCTGAGTCATGAACTGAATCTGATCCGACAGCTTAAGGCCCGGCATTACGATCTGGTGGTCAACCTGGCCGATCAGTGGCGCAGCGCTATTCTCGCCCGGCTGACCGGTGCACGTATCCGGCTGGGGTTCGATTTCCCCAAGCGTCAGGGCTTCTTATGGCGGCACTGCCACACGCATTTGGTACCGGTCAGCGATCATGCCCGGTTGCACACCGTTGAACAAAACCTGTCGCTGTTACAGCCGCTTGGCCTGCCAGGCGTCAGTCAGCAGGTCACCATGAGCTATCCATCGCAGGACTGGCAAGCCTGCGAGCAACTGTTGCAGCAACAGGGCATTACCGGCGATTACATTGTGGTGCAACCCACTTCCCGCTGGTTCTTCAAATGCTGGAGCGAAGAAAAAATGGCCGCCACCATCAGCGCGTTGCAGGCCGACGGTCACTCATTGGTGATCACCTCTGGCCCGGATCCAAAGGAACGCGAAATGGTGGCGCGCATTCTGGCGCTCTGTCCGCCACAGGGCGTAGTGTCCCTGGCTGGGCAACTGACGCTGCGGCAACTGGCCGCCCTGATCGACCACGCAAAACTGTTTATCGGCGTAGATTCGGTGCCTATGCACATGGCCGCCGCGCTGCAGACCCCTTGCGTCGCGCTGTTTGGCCCTTCCAAGCTGGTGTTCTGGCGTCCATGGCAGGTCATTGGCCATGTGATATGGGCCGGTGATTATGGCACCTTGCCCGATCCAGACGCCATTGATACCGGCACCGATGAACGTTATCTGGACCTTATTCCTACAGACGCGGTGATTGCAGCCGCGCGGAGCACGCTGGCATGAAAGCATTTCGTTTGGCGATCGTTCGCCAAAAATACCGCCCGGACGGTGGAGCTGAGCGTTTCGTCTCACGCGCCCTGGAGGCGCTGGAACAGCAGGACCTGGATCTTAACGTCATCACCCGCGAATGGCAGGGTGATGCCAACCCGAACTGGCACATTCACCTGTGCAATCCGCTGAAATTTGGCCGCATCAGCCGTGAACGCGGCTTTGCCGACGCGGCCAGAGCCCTGTGGCAAAAGGAACGCTTCGATTTGGTGCAAAGCCATGAGCGCATTCCGGGCTGCGATATTTATCGCGCCGGCGATGGCGTACATCGCCGCTGGTTATTGCAGCGGGCGCGCCTGCTGCCGGAATGGCGCCGCAAGTGGCTGTTCTCCAACCGCTACCACCGCTACGTTATGTGTGCGGAACGGGCGATGTACGCCGCTCCGGAGCTGAAAGCGGTCATCTGCAACGCCGAAATGATTAAACAGGAAATCATCGATGATTTCGGCGTTCCCGCCGATAAAATTACGGTGATCTACAACGCCATTGATAATCAAAAATTTCTGCCCGCCAATGCCGAACAGCGACAGCAGCTACGTCAGCAATACCAGATCCCGCAACAGGCGCACTGCCTGATTTTTGTCGGCTCAGGTTTTGAACGCAAGGGGCTGGCCGCCGCCATTCGCGCCGTCGCGGCCACTGACAGCTATCTGCTGGTAGTAGGCAAGGATAAGGCTGAAAAACGCTATCAGGCGCTGGCGCAGTCGCTCGGTTGCAGCGAACGGGTGCGGTTTATGGGAGTGCAGAAACAAACGCTGCCCTTCTACCAGGCCGCCGATGCGCTGTTATTACCGACGTTGTACGACCCGTTCCCCAATGTGATTCTGGAAGCCATGTCCTGTGGCCTTCCGGTGATCACCAGCACCACCTGTGGCGGTGCCGAGTTTATCACTCAGGGGCAAAATGGGTTTGTGACCGATGCCCTCGACGTACCGGCGCTGATCGAGGCGATCACCGCGTTGCCACGTCAGGCTCAGGGTTCCACCATGGGTGAAGCTGCAAGATTACGTATCATGTCGGCTACCCCGGCACACCTGTCGGAACAGCTGATATCCCTTTATAACCGGCTGCTGGATTAACTATGCGTATTCTGATGATTATCGACGGTCTGCCCGGCGGCGGCGCAGAAAAAGTGGTGCTGACGCTGTGCCAGGGCATGCAGCAAATGGGCAATGACGTCAGCCTGATTTCATTGCGCGATGTCTGTAACTACCCTACCCCTACCGGCATTCACTACCAGGTGGTGGCGGACAGCAGCCGTTCACCATGGCGTAAACTGACCGAACTGTCTCGCCGCGCCGCCGCGTTGGACAAGGCCATCGCAGATAACGAACGCCAACAGGGCGCCTATGATCTGGTGTTCTCCAACCTGCATAAAACCGATCGCATCGTCAGCCGCAGCAAACTGCTCTCGTCAGATCGCCTGTGGTTTTGCATTCACGGCATCCTTTCAACCTCTTATCTGGGCCACCGCAAGGGGCTGGATCGCTGGTTGAAACAGCGAAAAATCGCGGCGGTTTACCAAGGCAGAAATATCGTTGCGGTATCAAAGGCCGTCGGGGACGATTTACAGCGGAACCTGCCGATCCAGCCAAGCAGACTGGAAGTGATCAATAATCCGTTCGACATTGCCAGCATCGAGCAGCAGGCGACAGAGCCCTGCGAGTTGGCGGGCAAAGATTACCTGGTGCACGTTGGGCGTTTTCATCCGCACAAACGGCACGATCGCCTGCTGAAAGCCTATGCCCAATCGGGTATACAGGCGCCGTTGGCGCTGATCGGCACCGGCAGCGAATCCCATATCGCACAGGTGAAGCAACTGGCGAACCAGTTGGGCATTGCCGAGCGCGTGCTGTTTCTCGGCTTCCAGGCCAATCCCTACCCGTTTATTCGCCACGCATCCCTGCTGGTGCTGAGCTCCGACAGTGAGGGCTTTGGCAACGTACTGGTTGAAGCGCTGCTGTGCGATACGCCGGTGGTCAGCACCCGTTGCCCGGGCGGTCCTGCGGAAATTCTGGAAAAAGCGGGAATGGAAAACGCATTGGCGGAGCTCAATGAAAAATCGCTGGCGGAAAAAATGGCGGAAATGTATGCCTTGCCCCCGGAAATTAATCACCAACAGCTGCTGAGCTATGGGTTACAGCCTATTTGTCAGCAATATTTATCGCTCAAAAAATAATTAAGGCAGGGGAAACCCTGCCTTATTTTTAATTAATTGAACGCCTGTATTTTTTCCCACACATCATCAACGGGCACATCAATACAGTCACCCGATTCGGTCTGCAAAATGTGATAGCGGCCGGACCAGGGATGCCAGGATTCTTTATCCGTATCGCCAAAGAACACCACCATATCTTTATTCAACGCGGCAGCCAGATGCATCTGCCCACCATCGCTGCACAGCACCCTGTCGCATAAATCAAAACCGGCCAGTAATTCCCGCACTGACGCCGTTGGGTACAGCGCCACACGCTCGTTCTGGCACAGCGCCAACAGTTGCTCGGCCCGTTTCTGATCGCCAATATCATCCGGCGTCAGCGTGCCCTGAGGCGACCAAAAAATCAGGACTCCCGTGTTGGGTTCAGCAAGTAAGCGATTGATAATTTCAGCATAGCGTTCGATCGGCCAGCGCCGCTTAGGGCTGCGGCTGCTGATATGAACGGCACAAATCCGCTCGACCGACGGTAAGCTGGCTTGCAACCGCTGCGCTGCCTGTTGACGCTCTTCCGCGGTCAGAAACACCCGCACCGGCGGGATAGGGATGGATTGTTCGGTAATAGCCGAGAGGTAGCTGAAGGTATGTTCTACCTGATGTTTTCCGCTGAAATTCGCCTTGCGGAAAGGATGATGAATATCAGGCGTACCTAAATCTGCACCAATGATATTGCTGACCCCGGCCATTTTTGCCAATCGCAGGCTGTACTTGCAGGGTACCGGATTGGCCAGGATGGCCGCATCGAATTTTATTTTACGCAGCTGAAGAAAAATCATCAGCCGTTCGAAATAAACCCCCAGCGTGGTTTCATTTTTCGCCTTATGCTTTGCTTTTTTATAGACAAAGACTTTTTCCAGATGCGGGTTATTTTTAACGACATCCTGGCTAACTTTATTGATTAACAGATAAAGTTTGGCGTCCGGATAGGCAATTTTCACCCCTTCGATCAACGGGGTTGTACAAACAAGATCGCCAATATTGTCACGGCGAATAATTAAAATATTCTTCATTCCAAGCCTATCAGCGAAATCTCTCGCCTGTTGTCTGAAACTGACACCCAAGGTTACCAAATTAGCGCCTTTCCCTTCCAGTTATGGTACTATTCTGAATAACCCATATAAATGAAATTGATAGAATGTTGCTGCGTTTATATCAGGTACTACTCTACCTTATCCAACCCCTGATCTGGCTCCGCTTACTGTTGCGCAGCCGCAAAGCTCCAGCCTACCGTAAACGCTGGGCAGAACGCTATGGCTTCTGCGCCGGTAAAGTCGTGCCGGGCGGGATCATGCTGCATTCCGTCTCCGTGGGTGAAACGCTGGCCGCCATCCCCTTGGTCCGCGCGCTACGCCACCGCTACCCCTATTTACCGATTACTGTGACCACGATGACCCCGACAGGTTCAGAACGCGTGCAGTCCGCCTTCGGTAAAGACGTTCACCACGTTTATCTGCCTTACGATCTGCCTGGCTCGATGCGCCGTTTCCTGGATCAGGTGAATCCCAAGCTGGTCATCATCATGGAAACCGAGCTGTGGCCCAACCTGATTAACGCCCTGCACCAACGCCAAATCCCGCTGGTGATTGCCAACGCCCGTCTCTCTGCCCGCTCAGCCGCCGGTTATAAAAAAATCGGCGGTTTTGTCCGCGATATGCTGCGCCGTATTACGCTGATCGCCGCGCAAAATCAGGAAGATGGCGAGCGCTTTATCGAACTAGGCCTGAAACGCTCACAGCTTACCGTTACCGGTAGCCTGAAATTCGATATTTCCGTTACTCCGGAACTGGCCGCACGCGCGGTCACATTACGCCGTCAATGGGCGCCGCGTCGCCCAGTATGGATCGCCACCAGCACCCATGAAGGCGAAGAAAGCATTCTGCTGGCTGCACACCGAAAACTGCTGGAGAAACACCCTGACCTGCTGTTGATCCTGGTGCCTCGCCACCCGGAACGCTTCGCTACCGCTAAAGATCTGGTGCAGAAAGCCGGTTTCAGTTACACCCTGCGCAGCAGCGGTGAAATCCCTTCCGGCGGCACTCAGGTGGTGATCGGCGATACCATGGGCGAACTGATGCTGCTGTACGGCATTGCCGATCTGGCCTTCGTTGGCGGCAGCCTGGTGGAACGCGGCGGGCATAACCCGCTGGAAGCCGCGGCACATGCCATTCCGGTACTGATGGGTCCCCATACTTTCAACTTCAAGGACATTTGCGCCAAACTGTCGCAAGCGGAAGGGTTGATTACCGTGACCGACGAGGAATCACTGGTCAAGGAAGTGGCTACATTGCTCACCGACGAAGACTATCGTCGCTATTACGGCCGCCACGCGGTGGAAGTGCTGTATCAAAATCAGGGAGCGCTGCAACGCCTGCTGCAACTGTTGGAACCGCACCTGCCGCCTCGGAGCCATTAAATGAGCGACCGTAAAAGCCTGTCGGTGGTGATTATCGCCAAGAACGAGGCCGGGCTGCTGCCGGATTGCCTGCACTCCGTTGCCTGGGCAGACGAAATCATCATGCTCGATTCTGGCAGCCAGGATGACAGCGTCGCCGTTGCCGAAAGCCTGGGTGCCAAAGTATTCACCCATACCGACTGGCAGGGCTTCGGCAAACAGCGCCAACTGGCTCAAAGTTACGCCAGCCACGACTATATTCTGATGATTGACGCCGACGAACGCGTTACGCCGGAATTGCGCCAGTCTATTGAACAAGCGCTGACCGCGCCAGATGAGAATAAGGTCTACAGCTGCGCACGCCGCAACCTGTTCCTGGGGCGCTTTATGCGCCACAGCGGCTGGTATCCCGATCGCGTCAACCGCCTGTATGCCAATCGGCGTTATCGCTATAACGACAATCTGGTGCACGAGTCCCTCAATACTGACGGGGCGAAAGTTGTGCCCCTTAGCGGCGACCTGCTGCACCTGACCTGCCGTGACTTCTTTGCCTTTCAACGCAAACAGCTGCGTTATGCCGAAGAGTGGGCCATTCAACGCCACCAGGCAGGCAAGCGCTGCAGCTATCTGTCGATACTGACCCACACCCTTGGCGCCTTTTGCAAAACCTGGCTGCTGCGTGCCGGCTTCCTGGACGGTAAACAGGGGTTGCTGTTAGCCGTGGTCAACGCGCAATATACCTTCAATAAATATGCCGCACTCTGGGCATTGGGCCGCAACTATTCAGAGAAGTGAATCATGACCCGTAAAGCCATTTATCCCGGTACTTTCGATCCCATGACTAACGGCCACCTGGATTTGGTGACACGCGCATCTTTGATGTTCGATCACGTCATCCTGGCCATCGCCGCCAGCCCGAGCAAAAAGCCGCTGTTCACGCTGGATGAGCGCGTAGCCTTGGCCAGCCAGGTGACGTCGCATCTGGATAACGTGGAAGTGCTGGGGTTCAGTGAACTGATGGCACACTTTGCCGCCCATCAGAATGCCAATATTCTGGTACGCGGCTTGCGTGCGGTCTCTGATTTTGAATATGAATTGCAGTTGGCGAACATGAATCGCCATTTAATGCCGACATTGGAAAGCGTGTTCCTGATGCCTTCCGAAGAGTGGTCGTTCATCTCCTCCACCCTGGTGAAGGAAGTCGCACGGCACGGCGGCGATATCTCACCTTTCCTGCCGGCCGTAGTCACTCAGGCACTGTTCGAAAAGCTCGCCGAACACTAATCAGCGCTGGCAGCGACGGCAGAAAAATGTGCTGCGCTGCCCGTGTTTCGCAGACTCAATCGGCGTGCCGCATGCGCGACAAGGCTCCCCCGCACGGCCGTACACCTGCAACTCCTGCGCGAAATAACCCGGTTTACCGTCTGACTGCAGGAAATCGCGCAGCGTGGTGCCCCCCTGTTCGATTGAACGCAGCAACACCGCCTTGATGGTCTCCGCCAATAACTCCGCCTCTGCTTTGCTCAGCGAGCCCGCTGGACGGTCTGGCAAGATCCCGGCGGTAAACAGCGATTCACTGGCGTAGATGTTGCCTACCCCGACCACCAACTTGTTATCCATCAACCAGGGTTTGATCAGCGTGCGCTTGCTGCGTGACTTTTCGTACAGGTAAGCGCCGTTAAAGGCTTCGCTTAGCGGTTCCGGCCCCAGGTGCGCCAGCACGTTGCTGGCCGCCAGATCCTCGCACCATAACCAGGCGCCAAAACGGCGGGGATCGGTATAGCGCAGTGTCATGCCATTGCTGATCACCAGATCGACGTGGTCGTGCTTGCCGGCTTCGGTTTCCTCAGCCAGCATGCGCAGGCTGCCGGACATGCCCAGGTGAACGATAATCCAACCGTGGTCCAGTTCAATCAGCAGATACTTGGCACGGCGTTGCACGCTGCGCACCGGTTGGTCGCTCAGCGCCAGAATTTGCTCGGAAACCGGCCAGCGCAGACGGGCATTCCGCACCACCGCATATTGAATGCTGTGACCGACGAGATAAGGTTCAATCCCGCGTCGGCTGGTTTCAACTTCTGGTAATTCAGGCATCTGGCGCTCTCCCGTTGATTTCCTACCTTTATAAAACAAAAAACCCGGCCGAGGCCGGGTTTTTATTAATCCACTAAAATTATTTAATTTTAGCTTCTTTGTACAGTACGTGTTGACGGACAACTGGATCGAATTTCTTCAGTTCCAATTTTTCCGGCTTAGTACGCTTGTTCTTCGTGGTGGTATAGAAGTGACCAGTACCAGCAGAAGAAACCAGCTTGATCTTCTCGCGAACACCTTTAGCCATGATTCAGTTCCTTAATACTTCTCACCACGGGCACGCAGATCGGCCAAGACCGTCTCAATACCCTTCTTATCGATAACACGCATACCTTTAGCAGATACACGCAGAGTTACAAAGCGCTTCTCAGCCTCAACCCAAAAACGGTGTGAGTGCAGGTTCGGCAGAAAACGGCGTTTGGTCGCGTTCATTGCGTGGGAACGGTTGTTACCGCTCACCGGGCGCTTGCCAGTAACTTGGCAGACTCGGGACATGTCTATTCTCCAAAAATCAAATCAGCTCGAGCTTCGTATAGGGTATGGCCGCCTCGTCAGGCTTTTAGAGCCCATCTCAGCAAACTTCATACTGAGGAGACTCTCGTCATCAGGTCAGAAACCACACATCAGGTTAGAAACCTGCTGAGATAGGCTCTTGCGCCAAACCCAAGATTCTCAAAGGTGGCGTAGTATACGCTCTGAAGCGTAAGTGCTCAAGTCCCGAACAGCTAAAGATCCCATAAGGATCGCGAAAAAATCGCTTAAAGCCATCCGCGTTCGGCAAAAGAGACGCATTCACCCCGACCTATAACCAAATGATCGAGCACTCGGATCTCCAATAACAGGCAGGCATTAACCACTTGCTCAGTTATCAAACGGTCGGCGTGGCTGGGTTCAGCCTTACCCGAAGGATGATTATGCGCCAGAATAATGGCGGCCGCATTAGCCTTCAACGCTTCACGCACAATTTCTCTCGGGTGTACGACGACGCTGCTGATGGTACCAGCAAACATCTCCTGATGGCGAATAACACGGTGCTGATTGTCTAAAAACAATACCAAAAACACTTCCCGCTCATGGTGCGCCAGCAAACTTTGCAGATAATGCTGGGTCATCCTGGGGTTGAGCATGGCATTTTCCTGTGCCAGATGACTGGAAAAGAAGCGGAACGCCAGCTCCGAAATCGCCTGCAGTTGGGCATAACTGGAATTACCCAGCCCCTTGTGACTGCAAAAAACCGAATGGTCTGCCGACATCAGGTGATACAGCGAGCCAAACTGCGCCAATAATTGCTCTGCCAGTTGCATAACGTGCACGCCGGGAAAGCCGGTGCGCAGGAAAATGGCCAGCAGCTCCGCATCGGACAATGCCGACGCCCCGTAACGCAACAATTTTTCCCGTGGCGCCAATGTATCCTGCCACAGGGTGATTACCTGACTGCTCATTAACACCCTCCCGAAAACGCCACAGCATGCCACGCAGCGAAGCAGCTCACGACAGGTGTTTGATAACATTGCGAAGTGCTGCGCAAAGCACAATGTAACGCGTTGCAGGCGCAGCGGAATCACTCACCTGTCGGACGGTTATGCTAAAATGGCACATCTTTCGGATTCAATCGGACAATCATGATGACGGGACTTTCCGGCAAACATATTGTGCTTGGCATCAGTGGCGGTATCGCCGCATACAAATGCCCAGAACTGGTACGCCGCCTGCGTGACAGAGGCGCGGAAGTGCGTGTGATAATGACAGGCGCGGCGAAAGCCTTTATCACGCCGCTGACGCTGCAGGCCGTTTCCGGCTACCCGGTCTCGGACGATCTGCTGGATCCCGCCGCCGAAGCTGCAATGGGTCATATTGAGCTCGGCAAATGGGCGGACCTGGTGATTCTGGCGCCGGCTACCGCCGATCTGCTGGCGCGCGTCGCCGCCGGAATGGCCAACGATCTGCTGACCACCGTCTGCCTGGCCACGGCGGCACCGATCGCTGCCGCACCCGCCATGAACCAGCAAATGTACCGCGCCGTCGCCACCCAGGCCAATCTGCAGACGCTACAAGCGCGCGGTATGCTGCTCTGGGGGCCTGACAGCGGCAGTCAAGCCTGTGGCGACGTCGGCCCAGGCCGCATGCTCGATCCGCTGGAAATCGTCGAACTGGCGAACAGCCATTTCTCCGCACCGCAAGATCTGAAACATTTAAAGATTATGCTCACCGCCGGCCCCACGCGCGAAGCGCTGGATCCGGTTCGTTTCATCAGCAACCACAGCTCCGGCAAGATGGGCTTTGCCATCGCCGCCGCCGCCGCCGCACGCGGTGCGCAGGTCACGCTGATCGCAGGGCCGGTCAACCTGTCGACGCCGCCATCGGTCACCCGTGTAGATGTGATCAGCGCATTGGAAATGGAGCAGGCGGTCCAGCAAAGCGCCGGCCAA
Source organism: Serratia sp. BNK-12 (assembly GCF_047456085.1). NCBI lineage: Bacteria > Pseudomonadati > Pseudomonadota > Gammaproteobacteria > Enterobacterales > Yersiniaceae > Serratia > Serratia sp. BNK-12. Next base: position 5,249,847 of record NZ_CP179896.1, on the reverse strand, counting down.
CAGGATATTTTTATATCTTGCGCTGCCGTGGCCGATTACCGCGCCGAGCAGATTTCCGATGAAAAAATAAAAAAACAGGGTGATGAAATCATCCTCAAAATGGTAAAAAACCCCGATATCGTTGCCGGCGTCGCCGCGATGACCAAAAATCGGCCTTTTGTCGTGGGGTTTGCTGCCGAAACCCAGAATGTGGAAGAATACGCGCGACAAAAACTGGCGCGTAAGAAACTGGATTTAATTTGCGCTAACGATGTATCGCTTGCAGAGCATGGGTTTAACAGTGACACCAATGCCTTGCACCTTTTTTGGCAGAATGGAGAAAAGCGCCTGCCGCTGAGCGACAAGGCACTCCTTGGCCAACGTTTAATAGACGAGATAGTCAGCCGTTATGATGAAAAAAATCGACGTTAAAATCCTCGACCCGCGTATCGGGAAGGACTTCCCTTTACCGACCTACGCCACCCCAGGTTCCGCAGGCCTTGATCTACGTGCCTGCCTGGACAGCGCTGTCGAGTTGGCGCCGGGTGAAACCACGCTGCTGCCAACGGGCCTGGCTATTCATATTGCCGACACCGATCTTGCCGCAGTGATCCTGCCGCGTTCCGGTCTGGGCCATAAACACGGTGTGGTACTGGGCAATCTGGTCGGCCTGATCGACTCCGACTACCAGGGCCAGCTGATGGTTTCCGTCTGGAACCGTGGTCAGAAATCCTTCACTATTGAGCCAGGTGAACGTATCGCGCAGATGGTGTTCGTGCCGGTAGTTCAGGCTGAATTCAATCTGGTAGAAGAGTTCGACAGCAGCGAACGCGGTGCCGGTGGCTTTGGCCACTCCGGCCGCCACTAAGCGCTGCCTGATACCTGACCGACGACAAGGAATTGTCGCCTTAAATCTTGCTACCCCGGAGAGAAGGACGGCTCCATGGCAAGATTTGGCCGACTACGATTACAGCGCACACCAGGGCGCATGGAGAATACAGGTCGTTAAGGCCGCTGACCCCAGCATCGTAAAAAAGCTATCACATAAGCCGCACAGAGCTTTCTCTGCAACGGCCGGTGCCCGGGTTTCCGAAAGTCTAAGCAGTTTTAGCAAGGGTCTAATCAGACATGGCAGAAAAAGAAAATATCAAAAGGAATCGGCGCGAGGAAATACTGCAGGCATTAGCCCAGATGCTGGAGTCCAGCGACGGTAGCCAACGTATTACCACCGCTAAACTTGCCGCTAACGTCGGAGTCTCCGAAGCTGCACTGTACCGGCACTTTCCCAGCAAAACACGGATGTTCGACAGCCTGATCGAGTTTATTGAAGACAGCCTGATAACGCGCATCAACCTGATTTTGCAGGATGAAAAAGAGACCTTTAACCGTCTGCGCCTGATTTTGCTGCTGGTATTGGGGTTCGCCGAACGCAACCCTGGCCTGACGCGAATCATGACCGGCCATGCGCTGATGTTTGAACAGGATCGACTGCAAGGCCGCATCAACCAGCTGTTTGAACGCATTGAAGCGCAATTGCGTCAGGTACTGAAAGAGCGAAAACTGCGGGAAGGCAAAGGCTTTATCGTGGACGAAACGCTGCTGGCAAGCCAGCTGCTGGCGTTCTGCGAGGGGATGCTGTCGCGCTACGTGCGATCTGAATTCCGCTATCGCCCAACCCAAGAGTTCGATGGCCGCTGGCCACTGCTGGCGGCACAGCTGCAATAAACCCGTTACCGGGCGCATTTTACGCGCCCGGTAACGTAGATACTGAGTTAGACCCCGTACTGCTCACGATAGGCGCGCACCGCCGCCAGGTGATCCGCCATTTCTGGCTTTTCTTCGAGATAAACAATCAAATCCTTCAGCGTCACGATGGAAATCACCTTGCAGTGATAGTCACGCTCAACTTCCTGAATGGCCGAAATATCCGCACGACCTCGTTCCTGACGATCGAGTGAAATCAGCACGCCGGCCAACGTTGCGCCGCTGGCACCGATGATTTCCATGGATTCACGGATAGCCGTACCGGCAGTGATCACATCATCCACCAGCATCACGCGGCCCTGTAGCGGGCTGCCTACCAGCGTGCCACCTTCGCCATGGGTCTTGGCTTCCTTACGGTTAAAGCAGTAAGGCACGTCGCGCTCATGGTGCTCTGCCAAAGCCACCGCCGTGGTGGTGGCAATCGGGATACCTTTGTAAGCAGGACCAAACAGCAGATCAAACTCAATACCGGAATCCATCAGAGCTTCAGCGTAGAAACGCCCGAGTAGCGCAAGATCACGCCCGGTATTAAACAGGCCGGCATTAAAGAAATACGGGCTGGTGCGGCCGGATTTCAGGGTGAACTCGCCGAATTTCAATACCTGCTTGTTAAGCGCGAACTCGATAAACTGGCGCTGATAGGCTTTCATTACTGCTTCTCCTCGTCTGGTCGGTTAGATCTGTTAATACTGCCGCCCGATCGCCGGGCGTAAAAAAGGCGACTCTTGAGTCGCCTTGAAAAATTAGTCTGCCAGCGCCGCTTTCTGCGCCTGGAAGATGGTATCGATGCCCCCTCGGGCCAGCGCCAATAGCGCCAACAGTTCATCATGGCTGAACGGCTCGCCCTCGGCGGTGCCCTGCACCTCGATCATACGGCCATCTTCCATCATCACCACGTTCATGTCGGTTTCTGCTGCAGAGTCTTCAACGTACTCCAAATCGCACAGCGCTTCGCCGTTAACGATACCGACGGAAACCGCCGCCACCAGCCCTTTCATCGGGTTGGCTTTCAGCTTGCCGTTGGCTACCAGCGCATTCAACGCATCGGCCAGCGCAACGCAGGCGCCGGAAATGGACGCGGTACGGGTACCGCCATCGGCCTGCAATACGTCACAGTCGAGAGTGATGGTGAACTCACCGAGTTTTTTCAGATCTACCGCTGCACGGAGCGAACGGGCGATCAGGCGCTGAATCTCCAGCGTACGGCCACCCTGTTTGCCTTTGGCGGCCTCGCGGGCGTTACGGCTGTGGGTGGAACGCGGCAACATGCCGTACTCAGCGGTGATCCAACCCTGGCCCTGACCTTTCAGGAAGCGCGGCACACCCTCTTCTACCGTGGCGGTGCACAAAACTTTGGTATCGCCAAACTCAACCAGCACTGAGCCTTCTGCGTGTTTGGTATAATGACGGGTCAGTGTCAGTGGGCGAACTTGTTGTGGTGCTCTGCCTGCAGGACGCATGGGCTCTCTCCGGCTTCTTATCAACGATTGGCTGCGCATTATACGGGCTTCGTGACGTAATGCCTATCCTGCCCGAAGGTCCAACGCTATAATCGCTCCATCTTTTCCTATTACGGGTACGCATCAATGATCCGCAGCATGACAGCCTACGCTCGGCGAGAAATCAAGGGTGAATGGGGCAGCGCAGCTTGGGAGCTGCGTTCCGTTAACCAACGCTATCTGGAAACCTACATCCGTCTGCCGGAACAATTCCGCAGCCTGGAACCGGTGATCCGCGAACGCATTCGTGGTCGTTTGACCCGCGGCAAAGTGGAGTGCAACCTGCGCTTTGAGCTGGATCCGAGCGCGCAAAGCTCGATGATCCTGAACGAAAAACTGGCCAAGCAGCTGGTTGAAGCCGCCAACTGGGTAAAAATGCAGAGCGACGAAGGCGAAATCGATCCTATCGACGTCCTGCGTTGGCCTGGCGTGATGTCTGCTCAAGAGCAGGATCTGGACGCCATCAGCGCACAGCTGATGCAAGCGCTGGATGGTGCACTGGATGACTTCATTGTGGCTCGCGAAAGCGAAGGCACCGCACTGAAAGCGCTGATCGAACAGCGTCTGGAAGGCGTGAGCGCTGAAGTAATCAAGGTTCGCGCCCAAATGCCCAACATTCTGCAATGGCAGCGTGAGCGTCTGGTCAGCAAACTGGAAGAAGCCCAGGTGCAGCTGGAAAACACCCGCCTGGAGCAAGAGCTGGTGCTGATGGCGCAGCGTATTGACGTTGCCGAAGAGCTGGATCGCCTGGAAGCTCACGTAAAAGAAACGCACAACATCCTGAAGAAGAAAGAAGCCGTGGGCCGTCGCCTCGACTTTATGATGCAGGAGTTCAACCGCGAATCCAACACGCTGGCATCCAAGTCCATCAATGCCGAAGTGACCACTTCAGCCATCGAGCTGAAAGTGTTGATCGAGCAGATGCGCGAACAGATCCAGAATATCGAGTAATACATTGCTTCATTCGCTTAAGCCCGCACCCGCGGGCTTTTTTTATGGCGCAGAAGACCGCACCTGAAAAGGCGCGGCGGTGGTATGCGGCTTAATACAGCTCTTGGGTTGGCCGCAAAACAATTTCGTTGATATCTACCTCCGCCGGTTGCTCGATGGCATAGGCGATGGCACGCGCTACGGAATCCGCCGGGATGGCCTGTTGATAAAACTCCTCAACGAACTTCACGCTTTCCCGGTCCGAGGTGCCAAGCTTCAGTTCGGAATCCACGGCTCCCGGACAGATAATGGTGGTGCGAATATGTGCCCCCACCTCATAACGCAAGCCTTCGGAGATAGCGCGTACCGCAAACTTGGTGCCGCTGTAAACGGCGCCGCCCGGGCTAAGTACCTTCAGACCGGCGACGGAGGCGACATTGATAAAGTGACCGCTCTGCTGTTGCTCAAACACCGGTAGCGCAGCGGCAATGCCATACAGCACGCCTTTGAGGTTGATATCGATCATCCGTTCCCATTCGTCGACCCGGGTGGCGCTCAGCGGGGCTATCGCCATTAACCCTGCGTTGTTCACCAACACATCAACGCGCCCAAATTCCGTTATTGCGGCATCGACCATTGCCTCCACGTCGTTACGGTGAGTGACATCTACCGCTACCGCGAGCGCTTTACCCCCGGCCGCGATGATTTCATTCGCCAATGCATCAAGACGCGTTTTGCGACGCGCTGCCAATACCAACGTTGCGCCCCGAGCGGCGAGATGGCGAGCTGTCGCCTCGCCCAATCCACTACTGGCGCCGGTAATAATCACAACCTTGCCTGAAATCTGGTTCATACAGTTCTCCTCAGCAAAAAGGCCATAAAGCCTCCGTTATAGAACCGGATGTCGCGATGTGTCGTGAAGCCAAAAATAACCCTGCGATTTATAAGCCATCGCAAAGGCTGAAGTATAGTACAGCCGTAAAAATCCGGCTCACAAGCGACTCTCGCCGTGAAATTCGCGTTGAATTTATTTATGAAAAACTGCCGATAAGTAAGAGAGGATGACAATCGGCAACTTACCCGGCTTACCGAAAGTATTTTGTTCTAATTATCACGTAATGTAATGAAAGGCCGGGAGAGCTGTGGCTAAATGTGTTTTTTCCTGCCCGTTTAGCCGTACGGACTCTTTATGCCGCAAATTCTGCAATTTATTTTTGCCCTGGTGGTGATCATCGCCCTGGCACTACTGGTCAGTAATGACCGCAAGAAAATCCGCCTGCGTTATATTATTCAGCTTTTAGTCATTGAAGGCGCACTCGCCTATTTCTTCCTGCATTCAGAAAGCGGCCTGAGCGTCATCAAGCACGTTGCCGGTTTCTTTGAAACGCTGCTGACCTACGCCGCACAGGGTTCCGACTTTGTGTTTGGTGGCATGAGTAAAGACGGGCTGGCGTTTATCTTCCTGGGCGTGTTATGCCCGATTATCTTTATTTCCGCGCTGATCGGTATTTTGCAGCATTTCCGCATTCTGCCGCTGATTATCCGTCTGGTCGGCACCCTGCTGTCCAAGGTTAACGGCATGGGCAAACTGGAATCTTTCAACGCCGTCAGCACGCTGGTGCTCGGCCAGTCTGAAAACTTTATCGCCTACAAGGGCATCATCGGCGATATCTCGCCGCGTCGCATGTACACCATGGCAGCCACCGCCATGTCGACGGTATCCATGTCCATCGTCGGTGCCTACATGTCGATGATCGATGCGCAATACGTGGTAGCCGCGCTGATCCTCAATATGTTCAGCACCTTTATCATATTGTCGATCATCAACCCTTATCAGTTGGACGATGAACCCGAACTGAAACTGAGCAAGCTGCATGAAGACCAGAGCTTCTTTGAAATGCTGGGCGAGTACATCCTGGCGGGCTTCAAAATCGCGATGATTATCGCCGCCATGCTGATTGGCTTTATTGCGCTGATTTCAGCGGTAAACGCTCTGTTCTCCGCCGTGTTCGGCATCAGCTTCCAGCAAATCCTGGGCTATGTATTCTATCCACTGGCCTGGCTGATCGGTATCCCGGCACCGGATGCGCTACGAGCAGGCAGCATTATGGCGACCAAACTGGTGGCCAATGAGTTTGTGGCAATGATCGAACTGAAGAAAATCGCTACGGAGCTGTCACCGCGCGGCCTGGGCATTCTGTCGGTATTCCTGGTGTCTTTCGCCAACTTTGCCTCTATCGGCATCGTCGCCGGGGCAATCAAAGGGCTTAACGAGCGACAAGGTAACGTGGTTTCTCGTTTTGGTTTGAAGCTGGTTTATGGTTCCACGCTGGTCAGCCTGCTTTCGGCAGCCATCGCCGGACTGGTACTGTAAACACTATCCCGGCCTGCGGGCCGGGAGCTTATCAGAACGCGACGCACACGGGCGCATCAACCCGCATCACGGAATCCTGTGCAAACTGTTGTTTATAGCTGCTGCGCAATGCCTCAATATGGGTTTCACTTTCCTTGCCCGGCGCATGAATCAGCATCAGCGCTTTGCTGTTTTCGCGCGCCAGCTTGCCGTCATTACCCAACCACTGTCCTTTGGCATCAAATACCGATAACCCATCTTTAAAACGCGGCGTCACTTGCCGATCGACAAAACTCTGCCATTCGGCAGCACCGATCGCCGGCCCCGCAGGGCGATTAAGGCCAAAATAAAGCGTAGTTTGGATCATAGGATCGCCAACCTGGCAGATCGCCGATTTTTGCGGCTCAGTGTTCTGAACCGGCGCAACGCAACCGCTCAACAGGATGGTCACAGCGACAGCCGCCGCCAGTAGGGAAGTAGCTTTCATTTATCTTCATGTTCCTCAGTAAACGCCATCATCAGCCAGAGATCCCTCACCGCCAAGCGGCCTCGGGATCGCATGCAAAAAGCATAGTCAGCAATAGAAACCAATGCGAAATATCTAATGCTTTCTTGAATAAAATAAGGTTACAAAAGGCAATGGATAAGCAAATAAAACAAAAAATGGATTAACTAAAGTAATCCGAATTGCCATCGGTTAGAAAAACTCAGTGGTGCTATGTCCTCGCGGCTATTACCCTGCCACCATGACACTCATTCCCGCCCACCCTGTGAATATCTTATGTTATTGAGCATTCTTTATATCATCGGTATTACTGCCGAAGCCATGACTGGCGCACTGGCTGCCGGCCGCCGCCAAATGGACATGTTTGGCGTCATTATTATTGCCTCTGCCACGGCAATCGGTGGCGGTTCGGTACGCGACATGTTGCTCGGGCATTTCCCCCTGGGGTGGGTCAAACATCCTGAATATATCGTTATCGTTGCCATTGCCGCGATCGTCACCACCTGGCTGGCCCCCTTGATGCGTCACCTGCGCCGTCTTTTTCTGGTGTTGGATGCCGTTGGGCTGATTGTATTTTCAATCATCGGCGCGCAGGTCGCGCTGGACATGGGCCACGGTGCTATCATTGCCGCGATTGCCGCGGTGATCACCGGCGTATTCGGCGGCGTTCTGCGCGATATGCTCTGCAACCGCATTCCCTTGGTATTCCAGAAAGAAATCTACGCCGGTATCTCCTTCGCCGCCGCCTGGCTGTACATCGGTCTGCAACACTTCAGCCTGCCACATAATATGGTGGTGATCATCACTTTGGTAGCCGGCCTCAGCGCCCGACTGATTGCTCTGCGCTTTCGGCTGGGTCTGCCGGTGTTTAACTATCAGCATCCGGATCATTAATAAGGGCACCATAACAGCATAGGCAATCCCGTTGTTGATGGACTCCAAGAGGAACATCACATCAAGGCGCGCCGGCAAAACCCACAATCCCTTGTGAGCCCAGGGTGCTGACCAGCGCCAAGACTGGCTGGTGCTGGAGAAAATCGGCAATCTGTTGTGCCCTTTTTGCACCAATACCGACGATTTGCCGCCACGCCACGGGGGACATTTGCTGGACCTGATGCCAGTTTGTCAGCGCCATCGTTTGCTGCGGGGAGAGCGGTATACCCAAAGCGAGCAGCCAACGCGCGAACGGTTGTTGTCGCGCCTGCTGAAATTGCCGGTGAATGCTTTGCCCTCGCTTACCGCCGATCCCGGGCGCGGCCATCAGTTGTTCCGGCGTCAGCAACAGCCAATCCAGCAAATTCCGCACTAACCCCTGATCGATCAGCGTCTGCCAGGTGGATTCACTGACGCCGCGCAAACTTAACCCCTGCGGGCCGCTCAACCACACCAGTCGGGCAAGAAACTGCTGACGGCAATCCGGTTGCCAACTGAAACAACTCAACGCGTGGTAACGTTCAGCAGACGGCGCACTGGGCAGCGACCGGTCCGTTCCACGCCAGACCACATTATTGAGATGTGGAATGCCGTGTCCCATCAGGCTGATGGTTACCTGATCTCCGGGCACAACCGCCCATTTTCGCCAACGTGGTAGCGAGCCGAGGTTAACTCTTGTCACCCATTTATCGTCCATCCTGACGGGTTCAAGCCGCAGTACCACGGCGATTTTTCCGGTGCGACCAATATTGAAATCAATACCATTGACCCTCGCCACTTGCTGCACGGGCGGATATTTCCAGGCAACGGCCCAATCACCGGGCCTGGCTTGCCAGTAGAGCCCCTGGGGTGAGTGTGCCTGATGGATCACCACACCATCGGTGACGAAAGGCAGAGCGGTTTTATGCCAATGCTCTCGCCATTGTTGCACCTCCGCCGAGGAGTTCACCGGCTGCGAAAAAGTCAGGGCAAGAGGAAAACCCATTTCAGCAAGCTGGCGTAAACGCTGCGCCATCTCCTGCGGACCGTTCGGCCAGGCCCAGACAAACAGCCCGATCTGCTGGAGTAGCGGCGAAGGCTTATTTTTCATCAGCGCGCCGGCGACCTTGGCACGGGCGTTGATGCCGCCGCTGACCTTTTGTTGATGACCGTTCACCATCAGAAACAGCTCGCCCTGCAGAATCAACGTTGGCGGGGCCCCCTTAATACTGACCGGCACCGCAGGAATAGTCCGCACTTTTTCCAGCCAGTTCTCGCCTTTCAGCCCGTTCCCTCGGCTGATCGCCGACGTCAGTTTTCCGTCGTGATAAACCAGCGTGATGGCGACACCGTCCACTTTGGGTTGAACCCAGAGATCACTGCGCCCCTTTAACCATTGGTCGACGGCGGCAAGATCCGGCAATTTCCGCAACCCGGTATGCGCCACCGGGTGCGGCACCTTGCCTTCGGGTAAAAGCGGGCCAGCCCCCTCCTCCGGCGCTGCCCCGGCGCAACGCTGCCATAACCGCAGCTTTTCGCGCAGGCTGTCGTAGACTTCATCTTCAATTAAACTGCTGCCCTGCTGGTAATAAGCTACGTCCCAGCGTTCAAGCTGGTTTTTTAAGGCGGTTATCTCCAGTTGCATCCGCACCGGGCGCCACGCCGGACAGGCTTGCGCCCGAACAGTCTCACTGCACAGCAAACCGAACAGCAGCATCATCCCTATTCTCATGACACTTTTGCGCATCTTTCACCTCCCTGATAACCGGCAGTAAAACCAGAAGAGGAAAGCACGACAATGGCCCATGTGGCGTTCTGCGCAGCGGCTCGAGAAAGCCCGCTCGCATTGCAGAAAACCGTCAAAATTTGGCGATACGCTGCGCAAACCACCCTGTTTGAGGTTTTTTCAGCATAAAGGGGCGGGCAAAATGCGAGCTAACGCTGCATCCGGCACGTTAGCCGTGTATACTGTGCGGAGAAAATACACATCCGCTGTTATTGGCATATCAACGAATATCATCATGGCTCAAGGCACGCTTTATATTGTCTCTGCCCCTAGTGGCGCAGGGAAATCAAGTCTGATTCAGGCTTTGTTAAAGACGCAACCGCTGTACGACACGCAGGTTTCGGTTTCGCACACCACGCGCGACAGCCGCCCGGGTGAACAGCATGGCGATCATTATTTCTTCGTCTCAAAAGAAGAATTCTGCCGAATGATTGAGCAGGATGCGTTTCTTGAGCACGCCGAAGTGTTCGGCAACTATTACGGTACCTCACGCGCTGCCATTGAGCAGGTGCTGTCGACCGGGGTAGACGTTTTCCTGGATATCGACTGGCAGGGCGCGCAACAAATTCGTGCCAAAATGCCCCAGGCGCGCAGCATCTTTATTTTGCCGCCGTCGAAGGAAGAACTTGGCCGTCGCCTTCGTGGACGCGGACAAGACTCTGATGAAGTGATCGCCAAACGCATGGCGCAAGCCGTGGCGGAAATGACGCACTACGCGGAGTATGATTATTTAATCGTGAACGATGATTTCGATCTGGCCCTGTCCGATCTGAAAACCATAATTCGCGCCGAACGCCTGCGTTTAGGCCGCCAATTACTGCGGCATGACGCTTTAATCAGCAAACTATTGGCAGACTGAAGACAGTTTCAGTATTATGCCCAGTCTTTTCGTCACCTGTGGAGTAGCACAAATATGGCACGCGTAACTGTTCAAGACGCTGTAGAGAAAATTGGTAACCGTTTTGACCTGGTGTTGGTCGCTGCTCGTCGGGCACGTCAAATCCAGACTGGCGGTAAAGATGCACTTGTTCCGGAAGAAAACGACAAGTACACCGTTATCGCGCTGCGCGAAATCGAAGAAGGCCTGATCACCAGCCAGATCCTCGATGTTCGCGATCGTCAGGAGCAGCAAGAGCAGGAAGCCGCAGAAATTCAAGCGGTTACCGCGATTGCTGAAGGTCGTCGTTAATTAATTAGACTGCGAGCCTGCCTTGTACCTGTTTGAAAGCCTGAATCTGCTGATTCAACGTTACCTGCCTGAGGAGCAGATTAAGCGCCTCAAACAGGCATACCTCGTTGCACGTGATGCTCACGAGGGACAGACACGCTCCAGCGGTGAGCCCTACATTACTCACCCGGTTGCTGTGGCCTGTATTCTGGCGGAAATGCGTCTCGATCATGAGACGCTGATGGCAGCCCTGCTGCACGACGTCATCGAAGACACCCCAGCCACCTATCAGGATATGGAACAGCTGTTCGGCAAAAGCGTCGCCGAATTGGTTGAGGGCGTATCCAAGCTCGACAAACTGAAATTCCAGGACAAAAAAGAAGCCCAGGCGGAAAACTTCCGCAAGATGATCATGGCGATGGTGCAGGATATCCGCGTCGTGTTGATCAAACTGGCCGACCGCACGCACAACATGCGTACCTTAGGTTCGCTGCGCCCCGACAAACGGCGGCGTATTGCGCGTGAAACCCTGGAAATCTACAGCCCACTGGCCCATCGTCTGGGTATTCACCACCTGAAAACCGAGCTGGAAGAGCTGGGTTTCGAGGCGTTGTATCCGAACCGTTATCGCGTAATCAAAGAAGTGGTGAAAGCCGCACGTGGTAATCGTAAAGAGATGATCCAGAAGATTCTCGCCGAAATCGAGGGGCGATTGACCGAAGCCGGCATCCCCTGCCGCGTCAGCGGGCGAGAAAAACATCTGTATTCCATCTACCTCAAGATGCACCTGAAAGAACAGCGCTTCCATTCGATTATGGATATCTATGCGTTCCGGGTGATCGTGAAAGAGGTGGATACCTGCTACCGCGTGCTGGGTCAGGCTCACAGCCTGTATAAACCGCGCCCTGGCAGGGTCAAAGACTATATCGCCATTCCCAAGGCCAACGGCTATCAATCGCTGCACACTTCACTTATCGGCCCGCATGGCGTTCCGGTAGAGGTGCAGATCCGTACCGAAGATATGGATCAGATGGCCGAAATGGGGGTCGCCGCGCACTGGGCTTATAAAGAAAAAGAACAGGGTGAAACCGGCACCACCGCGCAAATCCGAGCCCAGCGCTGGATGCAGAGCCTGCTGGAGCTGCAACAGAGCGCCGGTAGCTCGTTTGAATTTATTGAGAGCGTCAAATCCGATCTGTTCCCGGATGAGATTTACGTTTTCACCCCGGAAGGCCGCATCGTTGAATTGCCTGCGGGCGCCACCCCGGTCGATTTCGCCTACGCGGTGCATACCGATATCGGCCACGCCTGCGTTGGCGCACGGGTTGATCGTCAGCCATACCCGCTGTCGCAGTCACTGACCAGCGGCCAGACGGTCGAAATCATCACTGCCCCGGGCGCACGGCCAAACGCCGCCTGGCTGAACTTTGTCGTCAGTTCCAAAGCGCGCGCTAAAATTCGCCAGATGTTGAAAAACCTCAAGCGCGATGATTCGGTTGGCCTCGGCCGCCGTTTGTTAAACCATGCGTTGGGCGGCAGTCGCAAACTGGCCGAGATCCCGCCGGAAAATATCCAACACGAGTTGGATCGCATGAAGCTGGCGACGCTGGACGATCTGCTGGCTGAAATCGGCCTGGGCAATGCCATGAGCGTCGTGGTCGCGAAAAACCTGCAGGGCGATCAGTCCAATCTGGGCACCTCTTCCGGCGTTCGTAATCTGGCGATCAAGGGCGCAGACGGCGTGCTGATCACCTTTGCCAAATGCTGCCGACCTATTCCGGGTGACCCGATTATCGCCCACGTCAGCCCAGGTAAAGGCCTGGTGATCCACCATGAATCCTGTCGCAATATCCGCGGCTACCAGAAAGAGCCTGAAAAGTTCATGGCGGTAGAGTGGGATAAAGACATCGAGCAGGAATTCATTGCCGAGATCAAAGTGGACATGTTTAACCATCAGGGGGCGCTGGCCAACCTGACGGCAGCCATCAATGCGGCTGAGTCCAATATTCAAAGCCTGAATACCGAAGAGAAAGACGGCCGGGTTTATAGCGCCTTTATCCGCTTGACCACCCGCGATCGCATCCATCTGGCAAATATTATGCGTAAAATCCGTATCATGCCGGATGTCATTAAAGTTAACCGTAACCGAAATTAGCGCTTATGAGCCCTGAACGCTATGCGCGGATTTGTGAAATGCTGGCCACCCGGCAGCCGGATTTAACCGTCTGCCTGGAACAGGTTCACAAACCGCATAACGTCTCCGCCATTATCCGCACCGCCGACGCTGTCGGCGTGCATCAGGTGCATGCCGTGTGGCCAACTACACGCATGCGAACCCTGGTTTCCTCCGCCGCCGGCAGCAACAGCTGGGTCAATGTTCAAACCCATCGCACTATCGGCGACGCCGTAACTCATCTGAAAGGCCAGGGCATGCAGATCCTGGCGACTAACCTTTCCGCCCGGGCGGTAGACTTTCGCGAAGTGGATTACACTCGCCCTACCTGCGTCCTGCTGGGCCAGGAAAAAACCGGCATTACCGAAGAAGCGCTGGCGCTTGCCGATCAGGACATCATTATTCCGATGATCGGTATGGTGCAGTCACTCAACGTGTCGGTTGCCTCAGCCTTGATCCTGTACGAAGCGCAACGCCAGCGGCAAAATGCCGGCCTGTATCGCCGTGAGCACAGTATGCTCGACGCAGAAGAACAACAACGTCTGCTGTTTGAAGGTGGCTACCCGGTGCTGGCCAACGTGGCCAAGCGTAAAAAGCTGCCGCGTCCTCATATCGATCAACAGGGCCAGGTGGTCGCCGATGCCGAATGGTGGGCGGCCATGCAGGCGACGGTACGCAAATGAAAGGCCGTCTGCTGGATGCTGTCCCACTCACTACGCTTTCCGGGGTTGGCGCCAGCCAGGCGGGCAAACTGGCCAAGATTGGTCTGGAAACCATTCAAGATCTGCTGCTGCACCTGCCGCTGCGCTATGAAGACCGCACCCGCCTCTACCCGATAAACGATCTGCAGCCTGGCATTTTTGCCACGGTGGAAGGCGAAGTGCTGCGTACCGACATCAGTTTTGGACGCAGGCGCATGCTAACCTGCCAGATCAGCGACGGTACCGGCCTGCTCACCCTGCGTTTCTTCAATTTCAACGCTGCGATGAAAAACAGCCTGGCCACCGGCCGTCGCGTGACCGCCTACGGTGAAGTCAAACGCGGTAACCACGGCGCCGAAATTATTCACCCTGAATATCGCATTCAAGGGGAAAGCAGCGAAGTTGAGCTGCAAGAGTCATTGACACCGGTTTATCCCACCACCGAAGGCATACGCCAGGCCACGCTGCGCAAGCTGACCGATCAGGCGCTGGAGTTGCTGGATACCTGCGCTATTGCCGAACTGCTGCCGCCGGAACTGAGCGGCGGTCTGATGAGCCTGCCACAGGCGCTGCATACCCTGCACCGCCCGCCGCCGGATATCCAATTGGCGGATTTGGAACAGGGCAAGCATCCGGCGCAAAAACGCCTGATCCTGGAAGAACTGTTGGCGCATAACCTCAGCATGCTGGCGGTACGAGCCGGTGCGCAGAGCTATCAGGCCCTGCCGTTAATGCCCGACGACCGGCTTAAAAAGCAATTCCTCGCCCAGTTGCCCTTTGCCCCCACCGGCGCGCAAGATCGCGTAGTGGCCGATATCGAAGCCGATATGCAAAAAGGCTTCCCGATGATGCGCCTGGTGCAGGGCGACGTTGGTTCCGGCAAAACGCTGGTGGCCGCGCTGGCAGCACTGCGCGCTATCGCTCACGGCAAGCAGGTGGCGTTAATGGCCCCGACGGAACTGCTGGCCGAACAGCACGCCAATAACTTCCGTCAGTGGTTTGAGCCGCTGGGGTTAGAGGTTGGCTGGCTGGCCGGCAAGCAAAAAGGCAAGGCGCGTATCGCACAGCAAGAGGCAATTGCCAGCGGGCAGGTCTCCATGGTGGTCGGTACCCACGCCATCTTCCAGGAACAGGTGCAATTTTCCGGTCTGGCGCTGGTGATCATCGATGAACAGCACCGTTTTGGCGTACACCAGCGGCTGGCACTGTGGGAGAAAGGCGAAGAACAAGGCTTCCATGCCCATCAGTTGATCATGACCGCCACGCCAATCCCACGCACGCTGGCAATGACCGCCTATGCCGATCTCGACACCTCGGTGATCGACGAACTGCCACCGGGCAGAACGCCCGTCACTACCGTTGCCATTCCAGACACCCGGCGCGCCGATATTATTCAGCGGGTGAAAAGCGCCTGCATGGAAGAAGGCCGCCAGGCGTACTGGGTTTGTACCCTGATCGAAGAATCCGAACTGCTGGAAGCCCAGGCAGCCGAAGCCACCTGGGAAGAATTGAAAACCGCGCTGCCAGAGCTGAAAGTGGCGCTGGTGCACGGTCGCATGAAAGCACAAGAGAAACAGGCGGTAATGCAGGCCTTTAAACAGGGTGAGCTGCAGCTGTTGGTGGCGACGACGGTGATCGAGGTGGGGGTCGACGTGCCCAACGCCAGCCTGATGATCATCGAAAACCCGGAGCGACTGGGGCTGGCTCAGCTGCATCAGTTGCGGGGGCGCGTGGGTCGTGGCGCCGTAGCGTCTCACTGCGTGTTGTTGTACAAAACCCCGTTGAGCAAAACGGCGCAAAAGCGCCTGCAGGTGCTGCGCGACAGTAATGACGGTTTCGTTATTGCCCAGCGCGATCTGGAAATCCGCGGTCCCGGTGAACTGTTGGGCACCCGCCAAACCGGCAGTGCGGAGTTCAAAGTGGCGGATTTGCTGCGCGATCAGGCGATGATCCCGGAAGTACAACGCGTCGCCCGCCATATACACCAGCAGTACCAGGAGCATGCCAGAGCCCTGATTGAACGCTGGCTACCGGAGAAAGCACGTTACTCCAACGCCTGATTTTCAGGCAGAGAAAAGGCGCCAGATAGGCGCCTTTTTCGTTATTACGACCGGTTAATCAGCCAATCGCCGGAAACACCGGCAACAGCAGATACAGCTTAATCACAATCGCGTTGGCGATATCGATAAAGAACGCCCCCACCATAGGCACCACCAGAAACGCCAGGTGCGATGGACCGAAGCGATCGGTAATCGCCTGCATGTTGGCGATCGCCGTAGGCGTGGCTCCCATGCCGAAACCGCAGTGGCCCGCAGCCAACACCGCTGCATCGTAATTTTTACCCATCACCCGGTAGGTAACGAAAATTGCGTACAGTGCCATCACCAGCGTTTGTACGGCCAGGATCGCCAGCATTGGCAGCGCCAGAGAAGCCAGCTCCCACAAACGCAGGCTCATCAACGCCATCGCCAGGAACAGCGACAGGCTAACGTTGCCCAGCACCGACACCGCACGCTCAAACACGGTATAGAACCCGGTGAAGGCCAGGGTGTTGCTGAGGATCACCCCAACGAACAGCACGCAAACAAAGTTGGGTAATTCAAATACCGTACCGCTCAGCAAGCCGGAGATAAACTGCCCCAGGCTCAGGCAGATGGCGATCATCGCGATGGTTTCAATCATGATCAGCGAGGTGATCAAACGGCCGCTCTCCGGTTTTTCAAAACCGCTTGGCTGGACGCTGTCATCCGGCGAGCCTTCCGGGGTGGAAGAGTGCTTCACCAGGTAACGCGCCACCGGACCGCCGATCAGGCCACCCAGAACCAGACCGAAGGTGGCACAGGCCATCGCCACTTCCGTGGCGTTTTCAAAGCCGTAGCGTTCGATAAACAGCTTGCTCCAGGCCGCCCCGGTACCGTGACCGCCGGACAGGGTAATCGAGCCGGCGATCAGGCCCATCAACGGGTCCAGACCCAGCATTTTCGCCATGCCGATGCCGATAGCGTTCTGCACCAGCAGCAGGCCCAGCACCACAAACAGGAATACCATTAATGCCTTGCCACCCGCGCGCAACCGCGACAGGTTGGCGTTCAAACCGATGGTGGCGAAGAAGGCCAACATTAACGGGTCTTTCAGCGACATATCGAAGCTGATTTCCCAGTTAACGAACTTTTTCAGGGCTAACAACAGGAGTGCCACCAGTAAACCACCGGCGACAGGAGCGGGAATGGTGTATTTCCTCAACAGGGGGATGCTGGTGACGCATTTGCCCCCAAGGAGCAGAACCAATGTTGCTGCGACTAACGTGCCATAAGTATCAAGATGAAACATCCAGTTACTCCATGTAAGGGAAAAGATCCAATTAATAAATAATAAGTTAGAGAAAACCGCTTAGTTTTTAAAACTTGATGAGTGCAGGATTAGAAGTAAAAAACGCTGATAACACAAGAAAAAATGAACGAAAATGCGACATAAGTGACGATACTGCTAACAAAGCATTAACGCGCAACCGTTTGCTTTTATGGGCCAAATCATTAAAATGCCTGCTTTGCCGTTTCTGGAAATGCCACACCATGACCCAGCCATCCGCCGAGTTCGATGCTGCGCAAAAAGCATCCGCCACTCCCCGCAACAGTGAACTGATTTATCGCCTGGAAGATCGCCCACCGCTGCCGCAAACGCTGTTCGCCGCCGGTCAGCACCTGCTGGCGATGTTCGTTGCCGTGATCACACCGGCCCTGTTGATTTGTCAGGCACTGGGTCTGCCGGCGCAGGACACTCAGCACATTATCAGCATGTCGCTGTTCGCCTCCGGCCTGGCCTCGATTTTACAAATCAAAACCTGGGGACCCGTCGGCTCGGGCTTGCTGTCTATTCAGGGCACCAGCTTTAACTTTGTTTCGCCGCTGATCATGGGCGGGCTGGCGCTGAAAAATGGCGGCGCGGACGTTCCCACCATGATGGCTGCGCTGTTCGGTACGCTGATGGTCGCCTCCTGCACCGAGATCCTGCTGTCACGCGTGTTGCACTTGGCACGGCGCATCATCACCCCGCTGGTCTCCGGCATTGTGGTGATGATTATCGGTTTGTCTCTGATTCAGGTCGGTTTGACTTCCATCGGCGGCGGCTATGCTGCGATGAACGGAGGTACCTTCGGCGCCCCCAAAAATCTGCTGCTGGCCGGCGCGGTATTACTGGTCATTATCCTGCTTAACCGTCAGCGCAATCCCTACCTGCGCGTCGCCTCACTGGTGATTGCCATGGCGGTGGGTTATCTGCTGGCCTGGGCCATGGGCATGCTGCCAGAAAGCCAGCCCACCCCCGAGACGGCGGCGATCATCATCCCGACCCCGCTGTATTACGGTCTGGGTTTTGACTGGAATCTGCTGCTGCCGCTGATGTTGATATTTATGGTCACCTCGTTGGAAACTATCGGCGATATCACCGCGACCTCTGACGTGTCGGAACAACCTGTCAGTGGCCCACTGTATATGAAGCGCCTTAAGGGCGGCGTACTGGCCAACGGCCTGAACTCCATGCTGTCGGCGGTGTTTAATACCTTCCCTAACTCCTGCTTCGGTCAAAACAATGGCGTGATCCAACTGACCGGCGTCGCCAGCCGCTACGTCGGCTTCGTGGTGGCACTGATGCTGATCGCGCTGGGGCTGTTCCCGGCGGTGGCCGGCTTCGTACAACACATTCCTGAGCCGGTATTGGGCGGCGCCACCCTGGTGATGTTCGGCACCATCGCCGCATCCGGTGTGCGCATCGTGTCGCGAGAGCGTCTGAACCGCCGTGCAATCATGATCATGGCGCTGTCGTTGGCCGTGGGGATGGGCGTTTCCCAGCAACCGTTGATCTTGCAGTTCGCACCGGACTGGCTGAAAACATTACTCTCCTCAGGCATTGCTGCCGGCGGCATCACTGCCATCGTGCTGAACCTGCTGTTCCCGCAGGAACACGAGAAACAATAATCCATCGAACTGCCTTGTGACAAACGGCCGCTTGCGGCCGTTTTTTATTGCCTATCAGACCATTGCACTTGAGATGCCCGGCCAATTGCGGCATAAACAGGGTATCTTTTTTGACCGACGCGGATGTAGACGATGAAATTTATCGGAAAACTGTTGCTGACGTTGCTGCTGCTGGTCGTGCTGGCCGTTGCACTGTTGTACGTCATAGGGCAAACCCGTTGGGCCGCGGGCTGGGTCAGCCGCTGGGTCAGCGATAACAGCGACTACCGCCTGTCGGTGGCGGCAATCTCGCACTCATGGAACCAGCCGGGCCAAATCAGCCTGGAAGACGTTCAGTTGGCCAAAAAAAATCAGCCTCAATCACTGGTGGCCAAACGTCTGGACCTCGGTCTCAGCCTGCGCCAAATTACCGAACCTCGTCATTTCCATAGCGTCACGCTGCGTGACGGCACGCTGAATCTGCAGCAGCAGGACGCAGCAATGCCAATACAGGCCGACGTGCTGCAACTGAGCAATATGGCGCTGCAATCCAACGATGAAACCTGGCAGCTCAACGCGCAGCAGGTCAACGCCGGCATCACGCCATGGCAACCCAAAGCCGGCCATCCGCTGGGTGATAACAATCAGTTCCAGTTCAGCGCTGGCTCGATGACGCTCAATGGCATCCCGGCCTCTCAGGTCCTGGTTCAGGGCGAGCTGAAACAAAATCAGCTGCTGCTCAGCAATTTCGGCGCCGACCTGGCGCAGGGGGATTTGACCGGCGTAGCCACTCGCGCCGCCGACGGCAGTTGGCAGGTAGAGCGACTGAGGCTCAGCGGCGTGCGCATGCAAACTCCCCTGACACTGGAACAGTTCTGGCAACGTTTTACCGCTCTGCCCCCCGTCACGCTCAAACGTTTTGATCTGATAGATGCACGGCTGGAAGGCAAGGAGTGGGCATTTAACGATCTCGACCTGTCACTGCAAAATGTCACCTTCCAACAGGGCGGCTGGAGCAGCCAGGACGGTTCGCTGAACTTTAACGCCAGCGACCTGATCAATGGCAGTTTCCATCTGATTGATCCGATCATGAATATGCGACTCTCGCCGGCCGGCATCGCCATTCAGCAGTTCACCACCCGCTGGGAAGGTGGGTTATTGCGCACCTCGGGCAACTGGCTGCGTGCCAACAACCGCCTGCAGCTGGATGAGGTCGCGGTCGCTGCGTTGGAATATACGTTGCCTATAGACTGGCGCGCATTGTGGTTACAACCGCTGCCGAACTGGCTGGCGGAGGTGTATGTCAATAAACTGACCACCAACCGTAACCTGATCATCGATATCAACCCGGCCTTCCCTTTCCAGATCACCGCACTGGACGGTTATGGCAGCAACCTGCTGCTGGCGCGCGACCACCAGTGGGGCATCTGGTCCGGCACGCTGAATTTGAACGGCAGTGAAGCTACCTTCAACAAAATTGACGTGCGCCGACCATCGCTGGCGCTGAACGCCAATGACGGGCAGATCAACGTCACCGAGCTCAGCGCCTTTATGCCGCAGGGGTTGTTGGATGCAAAAGCCACCGTCGAGCAACTGCCGGGCAAGCCTTTTACGCTGTCGTTGAATGGGCGTTCGGTACCGCTGAATACGCTACAACAATGGGGATGGCAAGCAGTACCGCTGGAAGGCGACGGTAATCTGCAATTACAGTTGAAAGGTTTGTTGAACAGCGATGGGCCATTTAAGGCTTCATTGCAGGGCAGGTTGCAGGCCACTGCCGCCGATGGCCAAACGGTCAACCAGCAACTGCCTTAATTCTGGATAGGCCCTCTCCGCATAGAGAGGGCCTGGGTATTAACTGTCTATCGCCTCACAGCCGCCCTGATCCAGGGGCACTTCCGGCTCGGCCGGCAACACCATATAAGTGCCTTCAAATACCGCACCTTTGTCATCGTCACCGAACAGATGGACTTCCGCCTGCACGCGAGCGCGGCGGCCACGGGCCAAACGGGCCAGATCGCCGCTCAACGAGCTGAGATCCGCCACTGCACGCGGTCGGCCTGTGATGGGCTTGCTGTAACGAATATGGGCATCGGCCAAAATGATGGTGCCACCGAGATGGCGCTCACGCAGCAATAGCCAGATCAGGCCCCAGGCGGTCAAGGTGGCCAGAGAGAACAGGCTGCCGGCAAACAACGTGTGGTGCGGGTTCTGGTTGCCAATTTCCGGCATGGTGGTGACAAAGCGCTGGCCGGTGTATTGGCTGATGCGCACCCCCATCTTCTCGCTGAGCGGAATGTGATCGTACCAGGCCTGCTGCAGCTGACCGCACCAGTCGGGCCGATGCAGGATGTCGTCCAGCGTCGCCACCGGTTTGATCATCAGGAAATGGCGAATCGGCGTGGTTTGCGGCGCGGTGATCTCACCCTGATTAATGAAACCCAGCTTGGCAAAGAAATCTACCGCGTCTTCACGGGCGCTACAGACTACGCGCTTCACGCCCTCCTGGCGCGCCACGGATTCCAGCGTCATGGCTACCAGCGTCCCCAGGCCTTTGTCCTGCACCGTCGGGTCTACCGCCAGAAAACGAATCGCGGCTTCGTTATCGGCATTGATGTACAGCCGCCCAATGGCGACAATTTTTCCGCTCTCGTCCACCACCATCTGATGATGTGCCATGGCGTCGTAGGCATCCTTTTCCGACCCCACCGGCTGGTGCAACGGCTTGCGCAGCATTTCCCAGCGAAACTGGTAATACTCTTTCAGTTCTTGCTCTGTTACCGGTACTCGTAGGTGATACATAGACGCCTTCTCTCTCAGAATTCTTAGACTTGAAGCCAAAACGTCACCGGCCCGTCGTTCACCAGCGCGACTTTCATGTCGGCCGCAAACTCACCGGTTTGGGTTTCGATACCGCGTTCGCGGCATTGGCCAACAAAATATTGGTATAACCGATCGGCCTCTTGCGGTACCGCGCCACGAGAGAAACTCGGACGCATCCCCTTTTGCGTGTCGGCCACCAGCGTGAACTGCGAGACCACCAGCAAACTGCCCCCTGCCTGTTGGACGTTGAGATTCATTTTGTCGTTCTCATCGCCAAAGATGCGGTAGCCCAATACGCGCTCACACAGGCGCTCAGCCTTCTGTTCGTTATCGTCCTGCTCCACGCCCAATAACACTAACAAACCGGGGCCTATGTTGCCTACCGTCTGGCCTTCCACCGTGACGCTGGCATTTAATACCCGTTGAATTAACGCAATCATAACTGCCCTTCTGATGACTGTTCCTGTTGTTGTGCCTTTTGCTGTCGGTAGTCGCGGTATTCCCCAATGGTAACCGTGATTTCCGCACCGAGTAACACGATACACCAGCTCCAGTAGACCCAAAGGAATAAAATGGGGATCACCGCCAACACGCCGTAAATCAGCTGATAAGACGGGAACATGGTGACATACAGCGCAAACCCCTTCTTGCCCAGCTCAAACAGCAAACCGGCCACCAGTGCGCCAATCAACGCATCCTTGGGTGGCACCCTAACCGTCGGCACGATGCAATACAGCAGCCAGAACGATATCCACGACAGGATCAGCGGGAAAATACGCAGCACCTGATCCACCAGGCTGTTGACGCCGGTTTGCGCCAGCCAGTTAAGCGACAGCAGATAGGAGCTGATCGCCATACTGGCCCCCACCAACAGCGGCCCCAAGGTCAGCACCATCCAGTACACGGCGAAAGAAAACACGATAGGACGCTGATTCTTGCTGCGCCAGATGGTGTTGAGCACGCTGTCCACCGACGAGATCAGCAACAGCGCAGTGACTATCAGGCCGCAGGTCCCGACGGCGGTCATCTTGTTGGAGTTGGCGACAAACTGCTCCAGATAACTTTGGATCACGTTGCCGGCGGCCGGCATGAAGTTGGAAAAGATAAAGCTTTTCAGTTGAACGCTGATGTCGGAGAACATCGGGAACGCGGCAAACAGCGCAAACACCACGGTCACCAGAGGTACCAGTGACAGCAGTGAGACGTAGGCCAGGTGGCCCGCCAACATGGTCAGGCCATCGCTGTCGACGCGTTTAATCAGCAGTCGTAAAAAGGTGACGCTGGGTTTGATCGAAGCGGGCAGCTTCTTGCGGCGGAAAAACGACATGGCCACTCCTTGATGTCAGTTTGTACGCCTTAAGCTTAACCCTTTGCGGTCATTGGGCAAAATAAGCCGGTACTACGTCGCGGTCGGTCACGTGAACCGTTTTGATGCCAAGTGCCTGGGCGGCAGCGACGTTATCCGGGTGATCGTCAAAGAACACCGCGTCGTCCGGCGAAGTATTTTCTGCATCCAGTACGTGCAGATAAATGTTGGCGTCCGGCTTACGCATGCCAAGATCCTGCGACAAATAGAGATGATCGGCGGCTTCGGCCACCTGCGGGTAGTGCTGCGGCCAGTAATTGCAGTGCAAGCGGTTGGTGTTCGATAACACCACCACCCGGTGACCTTCGCTGCGCAGGCGCTTCATGATGTCGATCACTTCTGGACGCAGGGCGACAAACACCGCCTGCCAGCCGGTAGCGAACTGCTCGAAACTGAGGGCAATCCCCATTTCGGCACTCAGCCCTTCGGCAAAGTCTTTATCGCTGATTTCACCGCGCTCGTGCTGCTGAAACAATTCGCCCATAGCAAAACGTTCGGACAAGACCGCCAATGGCGTACCGCTCAAACTGCTCCATACACCCAGTACACGTTTGAAATCGATATCGACGATCACATTACCTAAATCAAAGATATACAGCATAGTCCTCTCCTGATGGGCCGGTGAGATTTTACTGTAGCGGGAAAAGCAGAGGCTGAATAGAGAGCGGATGGAAAAGCGTATAGCACGCGGCAGAAATGAGAAAAGACAGAGGAAAAAACTCAGGGCGCTGGCGCGCCCTAAGTGTTGCAGACTAAATCGGCGATTAAGCTTCTTTAGGACCGCGGCTTGCACGCTTACGATCGTTTTCCGTCAGGTGACGCTTACGGATACGGATCGAGGTTGGCGTGACTTCTACCAGTTCGTCATCATCGATGAATTCCAGAGCTTGCTCCAGAGTCATTTTGATAGCCGGAACCAGGGTAGTGGCTTCGTCAGTACCGGAAGCACGCATGTTGGTCAGCTTCTTACCGGTCAGGCAGTTCACGGTCAGGTCGTTGGAACGTGAGTGAATACCGATGATCTGGCCTTCATACACTTCCGCACCGTGACCCAGGAACAGCTTGCCGCGATCTTGCAGACCGAACAGGGCGAACGCTACCGCTTTACCCTGGCCGTTAGAGATCAGCACGCCGTTCTGGCGCTGGCCAACTTCACCCGGACGTACGTCGTCGTAGTGGCTGAAGGTGGAGTACAGCAGACCGGTACCGGAAGTCATGGTCATGAACTCGTTACGGAAGCCAATCAAGCCGCGGCTTGGGATCACGTAGTCGAGACGCACACGGCCTTTACCGTCTGGATCCATGTTTTTCAGGTCAGCTTTACGCTCACCCATGGCTTGCATGACTGAACCCTGGTGCTGTTCTTCGATGTCCAAGGTCACGTTTTCGAACGGCTCTTGTTTACGACCATCGATTTCACGGAAGATTACTTTCGGACGGGATACCGCCAGTTCGAAGCCTTCACGACGCATGTTTTCGATCAGAACCGACAGGTGAAGTTCACCACGGCCAGATACGCGGAATGCATCAGCATCTTCAGTTTCTTCAACGCGCAGTGCCACGTTGTGCACCAGTTCCTTGTTCAGACGCTCAAGGATTTGACGCGAAGTCACAAACTTACCTTCTTTACCGCAGAAAGGTGAGGTGTTGACGTTGAAGAACATGGTTACGGTCGGCTCATCTACAGACAGCGCCGGCAGTGCTTCCACTGCAGAGGTGTCACAGATGGTGTCGGAAATGTTCAGCTCGCCCAGACCGGTGATAGCGATGATGTCGCCCGCTTCAGCCAGGGTAGACTCGATACGCTCCAGACCCATGTGGCCCAGCACTTTGCCCACTTTACCGTTGCGAGTTTTACCTTCGCTATCGATGATGGTGACCTGCTGGTTTGGCTTCACTTTACCACGCTTGATACGGCCGATACCGATCACGCCCAGGTAGTTGTTGTAGTCCAACTGGGAGATTTGCATCTGGAATGGCGCTTCGAGCTCAACCTGCGGTGCAGACACGTGGTCTACGATCGCTTGATACAGCGGGGTCATGTCTTCCGCCATCTCATTGTGGTCAGTACCGGCGATCCCCATCAATGCAGAAGCATAGATGATTGGGAAGTCGAGCTGCTCGTCGGTCGCGTCGAGGTTAACGAACAAGTCGAAGACCTGATCAACAACCCAATCAGGACGTGCGCCCGGACGGTCAACCTTGTTGATTACCACGATCGGCTTCAGACCATTAGCGAAGGCTTTTTTGGTCACGAAGCGGGTTTGCGGCATTGGGCCATCCATTGCATCCACAACCAGCAGCACCGAGTCAACCATTGACATCACACGCTCAACCTCACCGCCGAAGTCGGCGTGTCCTGGGGTATCCACGATGTTGATGCGGTAGTCTTTCCAATTAATGGCGGTGTTTTTTGCGAGGATGGTAATCCCACGCTCTTTCTCCAAATCGTTGGAGTCCATTACGCGTTCGGTGGCTTCTACACGCTCTCCGAAAGTACCGGATTGTTGCAGCAGCTTATCAACCAGGGTGGTCTTACCATGGTCAACGTGGGCAATAATGGCGATGTTACGCAAATTTTCGATCACAGCTTTGCCTCAGGCATTAGAAATAGCGCGCTATTGTACACGTATTAAGCGAGGGACTAAACAAGATCACAACAGTCTCTTATAAACAACTGTGTACAGGTCAGTATGTGATCCCTTTCACGGTGCAAAAAGCAGCATCCGGTGCACTTTTGCACCATTACAGTGCCCCACCCCGCACCGATTGCACCATTTAAGTGCAAAACGTCACTGATGGTGCATACTGATTCTGTGCAAAACCCACGCAGAAAGGCGATTAAAGCGCTTTAGCAAAGTTGGCACAGTTTTCGCTTTAGTCTTTTCAAGGCAAAAAAAGCCAGTTTCACAGATTCGTTCCACGACGACGACAATGATAAATCCGGGAGAGTTAAGTATGTCCGCTGAACACGTTTTGACGATGCTGAATGAGCATGAAGTGAAATTCGTAGACCTGCGTTTCACTGACACCAAGGGTAAAGAACAACACGTCACCATCCCTGCTCATCAGGTAAATGCCGACTTCTTCGAAGAAGGTAAAATGTTTGACGGTTCCTCGATCGGCGGTTGGAAGGGCATCAACGAATCTGACATGGTGCTGATGCCAGACGCCAGCACTGCGGTACTGGATCCGTTCTTCGAAGAATCTACCCTGATCATTCGCTGCGACATCCTCGAGCCAGGCACCATGCAGGGCTACGATCGTGACCCGCGCTCAATCTCCAAGCGTGCAGAAGATTTCCTGCGCTCTTCCGGCATCGCAGACACCGTTCTGTTCGGACCAGAGCCAGAATTCTTCCTGTTTGACGACATTCGTTTCGGCAGCAGCATCCGCGGTTCCCACGTGGCCATCGACGATATCGAAGGCGCATGGAACTCCGGCACCCAATACGATGGCGGCAACAAAGGCCACCGTCCGGCAGTCAAAGGCGGTTACTTCCCGGTTCCTCCGGTCGATTCTTCACAGGACATCCGTTCTACCATGTGTCTGACCATGGAAGAAATGGGCCTGGTCGTTGAAGCGCACCACCACGAAGTGGCAACCGCAGGTCAGAACGAAGTGGCAACCCGCTTCAACACCATGACCAAGAAAGCCGACGAAATCCAAATCTACAAGTACGTGGTTCACAACGTGGCTCACGCATTTGGCAAAACCGCGACCTTCATGCCGAAGCCAATGTTCGGTGATAACGGTTCCGGCATGCACTGTCACATGTCGCTGTCCAAGAACGGGACCAACCTGTTCGCCGGCGACAAATACGGCGGCCTGTCTGAGACTGCCCTGTTCTACATCGGCGGTATCATCAAGCACGCTAAAGCGATCAACGCCCTGGCCAACCCGACCACCAACTCTTACAAGCGTCTGGTCCCAGGCTACGAAGCTCCGGTCATGCTGGCTTATTCTGCCCGTAACCGTTCCGCTTCCATCCGTATCCCAGTGGTTGCCAGCCCGAAAGCGCGCCGTATCGAAGCCCGTTTCCCGGATCCAGCAGCTAACCCGTACCTGTGCTTCGCGGCCCTGCTGATGGCAGGCCTGGACGGTGTGATTAACAAAATCCACCCTGGCGACGCCATGGACAAAAACCTGTATGACCTGCCACCGGAAGAAGAAGCTGAAATTCCAAAAGTTGCAGGCTCTCTGGATGAAGCGCTGGCAGCACTGAGCGAAGACCGCGAGTTCCTGACCCGTGGCGGCGTATTCACTGACGACGCTATCGATGCTTACATCGATCTGCGCAAAGAAGAGATGGACCGCGTTCGCATGACGCCACACCCGGTTGAATTCGAACTGTACTACAGCGTTTAAGTTTTACCGCGCCGTCTGCGGGCGGCGCCCAGATTTAGTTGTCTTTTTTGTTGCCGTGGAAACTTTCAGCCCATCTTCGGATGGGTTTTTTTCTCCACCGTATTTTCTGCAAAACTATTCCATACCGCGTGCATAACGGATGGAGTAGGATAAATGCACTAAAAAGGTGCAGTCGTCTGCTATGCCCAAGAGATTTCACGGTGCAGCTAGGCGGCAACCGAGCGAACCGACAGGAGCTTGGTCTGCCAAGTGACTGGTGTGAGTAAGAGCAGCCAACAACGCTGCGTCTTGAAAGATAAAGGGCATATATGGCAACTGGCAAGCTGCCCGACGCAGGGCAGATCCTCAATTCTCTCATCAACAGCATCCTGCTGTTGGATGACTCACTGGCGGTTCATTACGCCAATCCGGCAGCACAACAACTGCTGGCACAAAGTTCTCGTAAACTTTTCGGTACACCGTTACCCGATTTGCTCGGTTATTTCTCACTGAACGTCGATCTGATGCGTGAGAGCCTGCATGCCGGTCAGGGCTTTACCGATAACGAAGTGACCCTGGTGGTTGACGGGCGTGCGCATATCCTCTCCCTGACCGCACAGGCGCTGCCTGATGGCTATATCCTGATCGAGCTGGCGCCAATGGATAACCAACGCCGTTTGAGCCAGGAACAACTTCAGCACGCCCAGCAGGTGGCAGCCCGCGATCTGGTCCGTGGCCTGGCGCATGAAATTAAAAACCCGCTTGGCGGACTGCGCGGCGCGGCACAGCTACTGGCCAAAGCGCTGCCCGATCCGTCGCTGACCGAATACACCAAGGTGATCATTGAGCAGGCCGATCGCCTGCGCAACCTGGTCGATCGCCTGCTCGGCCCGCAGCGGCCAGGGCAGCACATAACCCAAAGCATTCATCAGGTGGCAGAGCGAGTGTGCCAACTGGTGTCGCTGGAGAAGCCGGATAACGTGACGCTGGTGCGGGACTACGACCCGAGCCTGCCTGAAATGGCGCACGACCCGGATCAAATCGAACAGGTATTGCTGAACATCACCCGCAATGCGCTGCAGGCGCTGGGAGAAACGGGCGGCACCATCACGCTGCGCACTCGTACCGCTTTCCAGATCACCCTGCACGGCACCCGCTACCGGTTAGCGGCACGTATCGACGTAGAAGATGACGGCCCCGGTGTGCCGGCGCAGTTGCAGGACACGCTATTTTACCCGATGGTCAGCGGCCGCGAAGGCGGGACCGGCCTGGGGTTATCCATCGCCCGTAATCTTATCGATCAGCATTGCGGAAAAATTGAATTTAACAGTTGGCCAGGACATACCGAATTCTCGGTTTACCTGCCTATTCGCCAGTGAGGTTTTCTATGCAACGAGGGATAGTCTGGATCGTCGATGACGATAGCTCCATCCGCTGGGTGCTTGAACGTGCGCTCACTGGAGCCGGTGTGAGCTGCGTGACCTTCGACAGTGGCAATGCGGTGCTCGAAGCCCTGGCCACGCAAACTCCTGACGTGTTGCTGTCTGACATCCGCATGCCGGGTATGGATGGCCTTGCGTTGCTCAAGCAGATCAAACAGCGTCATCCGATGCTTCCGGTCATCATAATGACCGCACATTCGGATCTCGACGCCGCCGTCAGCGCCTACCAGCAAGGGGCGTTCGATTACCTGCCGAAACCCTTTGATATCGATGAAGCCGTAGCGCTGGTTGAACGCGCCATCAGCCATTATCAGGAGCAGCAGCAGCCTGCACGCAGCCAACCGGCCAACGATCCGGTGGCAGACATCATCGGTGAAGCCCCGGCGATGCAGGACGTGTTCCGCATCATCGGGCGCCTGTCGCGTTCGTCGATCAGCGTACTGATCAACGGCGAATCAGGTACCGGTAAAGAGCTGGTTGCCCATGCCCTGCACCGTCACAGTCCGCGCGCCAAATCGCCTTTTATCGCGCTGAATATGGCGGCGATCCCCAAAGACCTGATCGAGTCCGAACTTTTCGGACATGAAAAAGGGGCCTTTACCGGCGCCAACCAGATCCGTCAGGGTCGCTTTGAGCAGGCCGACGGCGGGACCTTGTTCCTGGATGAAATCGGCGATATGCCGCTGGATGTGCAAACCCGCTTGCTGCGGGTGCTGGCAGATGGCCAATTCTATCGGGTCGGTGGTTATGCCCCGGTGAA
This sequence comes from Serratia sp. BNK-12, assembly GCF_047456085.1. Classification (NCBI taxonomy): domain Bacteria; kingdom Pseudomonadati; phylum Pseudomonadota; class Gammaproteobacteria; order Enterobacterales; family Yersiniaceae; genus Serratia; species Serratia sp. BNK-12. The sequence goes on along the minus strand of NZ_CP179896.1, from coordinate 5,220,387 downwards.
GGTTGACGTACGCATCATCGCCGCCACCCACCAGAACCTGGAAATGCGGGTACAGGAAGGTAAATTCCGTGAGGATTTGTTCCACCGCCTGAACGTGATCCGCGTGCACCTTCCGCCGTTGCGTGAACGTCGTGAGGATATTCCGCGTCTGGCGCGTTACTTCCTGCAGGTGGCGGCAAAGGAGCTGGGTGTGGAAGCGAAAAACCTCCACCCGGAGACTGAAACTGCACTGACGCGCCTGCCATGGCCAGGTAACGTTCGCCAGTTGGAGAACACCTGCCGTTGGTTAACCGTGATGGCCGCTGGTCAGGAGGTGCTGATTCAGGATCTGCCGAGTGAGCTGTTTGAAACCTCTGCGCCGGAAACGACCGGGCATAGCCTGCCCGACAGTTGGGCCACGCTGCTGGCACAGTGGGCAGACCGCGCGCTGCGTTCCGGTCATCAAAACCTGCTGTCGGAAGCGCAACCGGAGATGGAGCGCACCTTGCTCACCACTGCACTGCGTCATACCCAAGGGCATAAGCAGGAAGCCGCCCGTTTGCTGGGGTGGGGGCGCAATACGTTAACGCGTAAGTTGAAAGAATTGGGAATGGAATAGTTTGCGGCATTGATTATAGAAAATACAATCAAGCGCACAAAAAACGGCTATTTCAGGCTTTACAGCCGAAGAGGCCGCAGTATGATCGGGGCGCACACCCTGGAGGCTTCCATGCTGGATTCGTTAATCGCATTCATTTCTCAAGGCGCAGAACTTGGTTCTGCCGCCAGCCACACGCCGCAGGCAGCCGTTGCTGCGGTATTGTGCGCCGCACTGATTAATTTCTTCAGTTAAAACAACGGCCGCGAAAGCGGCCGATGTTTTACTCATCAAATAACCCGAGAGAATTGCTGAGTGCGGGCCTGTTGACGCAGGTAGATATCAAAGCACATGCAAATATTGCGGATCAGTAACCGGCCACGCGGCGTAACCTGAATGCCCTGCTCGTCACGCTCCACCAGCCCATCGCGTTCAAACGGCGCCAACAATTGCAAATCCTCGGCAAAATAATCGGCAAAGTTGATGTCGAACTGACGTTCTATGGCCAGATAGTCCAGTTTGAAATTGCAGATCAGCGTTTTGATCACCTCACGCCGCAAGCAGTCGTCTTCGGTCATCGCCAGGCCGCGCCACAGTGCATGACCTTGCGCTTCGACGCTGCTGTAATAAACCTTCAGCTCTTTCTGGTTCTGCGCATAGCTGTCCCCCAGCATGCTGATGGCGGAGACACCCAGCCCCAGCAAATCACTGTCGCCCTGGGTGGTATACCCCTGGAAATTACGGTGAAGTTTTCCTTCGCGCTGCGCCACCGCCAACTCATCGTCCGGTCGTGCGAAATGATCCATGCCGATAAACTGATAACCCGATTCGGTCAGGGAGGCTATGGTGTGCTGCAAGATATCCAGTTTCTGCTGCGCGCTCGGCAGATCTGCGTCTTTGATTTTGCGCTGGGCAGCAAACAGGTTCGGCATATGGGCATAGTTAAATACGCTCAGGCGATCGGGGCTTAGCTCTGCCACCCGCTGCAGAGTGTAGGCAAAGCTCTCCGGCGTTTGCTTTGGCAAGCCGTAGATTAGATCGATATTGGTGGAATTAAAGCCAAGCGCTTTAGCGCGAGCAATCAGGGCAAAGATAAAGGCTTCATCCTGCTCGCGGTTCACCAGCCGCTGCACCTCTTTATTGAAGTCCTGCACCCCCATGCTCAGGCGATTAAAACCCTCGCTGCGTAAATGATCGAGCACATCCAGCTCAATCTCACGCGGATCGACTTCGATCGACATTTCGGCATCGGGAAGGAAATCAAAGTGTTGGCGCAGCATCGTTACCAGCTGGCTGATTTGTGCCTTGCTCAGATAGGTTGGCGTACCGCCGCCCCAGTGCATCTGGCCGACCTTACGCCCGGCAAACAACGGTGCACGTTGAGCAATCTCTTGCGCCAGCACCGCCAGATATTCATCGGCCTTGTGCGTTTGACGCGTCACCAGCTTGTTGCAACCACAGAAATAGCAGAGCTTGTGGCAGAAAGGAATATGCACGTACAGCGATAAAGGGCGCTCAGGATAACGCGCCGCGGCGCGTTGAAACGCCGCTTCGTCGTAGCTCTGGTTGAATTCCAGCGCTGTGGGGTATGAGGTGTAACGCGGCCCTGAATAGTTATATTTCTGGATCAGGGCCAGATCCCAGACAATTGCCTGCTCTGACATGCTCACTCCTTCCGATATTTTTTCCTACCGGGCCGGGAGATGGGCAGTTGTCTACGCTGTCTGGCCGCGGAAGCGCTGCGAAAACGCTTTTTGCGTTTAGACAGCCGCCATAGTTTACCGAATAACCACAGCAGATAACACATCAAGAGTAGGGCTATTGACGGGATCAGCCACATGACGCGTTAAATTACGTCTTTCGGGTTACCGCCTTTCAGCAGTTTCAGGATATCTTCCTTTTTCTCTTCTTCTTCGTCGTCTTCATCGTCGCCCAGCTCAATGCCCAGTTGTTCCATCAGGGCATCAATGCGATCCAGAGTCTGGTCAACATAACTCTGATCTTCTGCGCTCAGCGTCTCGCCGTCGTCAATACGATCCAGCAGTGCGTCCAGACGCTCATCATTTTCCAGCTTCGCCAGCTCTTCTTCCGGGGACAGACGTGGTTTGGCTTCGGCCTTAGGTTTTGGCTGCGGCTTGGCTTTTGGCTTGGCTTCAACCACCAGCGCTACCGGCACTTTGCTACCAATGCGCGGATCTTTGGTCTGCGCGTCGGCCTTATTCTTTTGATTGGCAGACTCAACCTGGGTGCGAGAACCGGAAGCAAGACCACGGCGCTTTTTCAGACGCTTGCGCTCACGGGCTTCCTGATCGAGCTCCACACGGCTTTTCTTTTTGGTTTTCGACGTCGCCGCGCTGCTGCGTGGGGCGCGAGGTGCTTTTGATGGCTGGTTCATAGCGTATGCTCTTAGGTATGTAGATTCAGTATAGAGATAGATGCTATACGATTGCGGCGGAATCTAGCAGAAAGCGAACAAAGAAAAAAGGCGGCAGGTTAAACCCGCCGCCTTTTTGCACCCTCTTTCGAAGGATATTCCTGCTACGCATTCCGTGCGCACACTCAACATCCAGGTTTTTCCTTTTGCTATAAGCGCATTCCCTGCCGCACTACTTCCTTCATCCTGAAGGGAAAATCGTCCATGGTGAAATCCGTTCGTGTCCACTCTTCCTGAGTTTGCTTCCTGCGGGCATCCCAATTGCGGTAACTTCACCATCCCTGTGCTATTTGCAAATTCCGATGCAAATAGATCCATTCCTTCGGTTATTCGTCCTGGCACTCATTAGCACGTCCCGTGCTCTCCCTGAGATTTATCACCCTTCCCGGATGTTCCTTAATCCTGCACAGCCCTGTGCTGCAACTTACTTTACGCTATCAGGGGTCAGGCTCAAGGCACCCGCTGCGTAATAGGCTGATAAAAATACTCATCGGAGAATTAACATCATGTTTTATAATAAAAAGAATAAAAACAACTTTCGAATAAAAGCGACATTACCCCCTATTCGAATGGCAAATGTCTCACAAGCCTGCCCCACATAAATTGCCACACCCAACTGGCCCGGCGCTTAAAAACAGAGAAACACACCATTTTTAGCGCTGATGCAGTTATAATCGCCAACCAGTTAGCCATCCTCACGGAGACGAAAAATTTTGACCAGCAAGAATTACAATTATCATGTGACCCATTTCGTCACCAGTGCGCCCGATATTCGCCATCTGCCGGGGGATGAAGGTATTGAAGTTGCGTTCGCCGGCCGTTCTAACGCCGGTAAGTCCAGCGCGTTAAATACCCTGACCAATCAGAAAAGCCTGGCGCGTACCAGTAAAACGCCGGGGCGTACCCAGCTTATAAACCTGTTTGAAGTGGAAGAAGGCATTCGCCTGGTCGACCTGCCGGGTTATGGCTACGCCGAAGTGCCTGAAGAGATGAAACGCAAATGGCAGCGGGCGCTGGGTGAATACCTGCAAATGCGCAACTGCCTGAAAGGCCTGGTGGTGCTGATGGACATCCGCCATCCGTTGAAAGATCTCGACCAGCAAATGATCCAATGGGCTGTCGATGTCGGCACGCCGGTTCTGGTTCTGCTGACCAAAGCGGACAAACTGGCATCCGGCGCACGTAAGGCGCAACTGAATATGGTGCGTGAAGCGGTAGTGCCGTTTATGGGTGATATCCAGGTTGAGGCCTTCTCCTCACCGAAAAAAATGGGCGTCGACAAACTGAGCCAGAAACTGAACACCTGGTTTAACGAGATCCCGCCGGAAGTGCTACCGGAAGATGATGAAGCCGCCGGCGAATAAAAAGCCGCTGCGCTGCAACAGAGCCGATGTGGAAACGCATCGGCTTTTTTATGCGCGTTATTCGGGCGCCAGGCTATTTTCGTTATCTAATTACAGTTCTGACTGAAATCCATCACAAATACTTATGATGACTTGGTATTGAGAATCCGTTGAGCAGGCCATTTCGGGGGAAAATCTGAAGGAAAGAGGTCGCGGGACGAATAAGAAGAACCTATGGTTTGGCTTTGTTTTTACAATAAAAAACGCCCCAGTCAATACTGACTGGGGCGGCTAAATATTCAGCCAAATCCGATTACGTGAAGTAAAAGGTCTGAAAGATAGAACATCTTACCTCTGTACCCTACGCCAGTAACTCTACATGATTTTTTCGCAGTGCAAAAGAATTTTTTGTAGTTTACTTACACAGTTTGGCGCGTAATAACGGCGAGGTTGGGGAAACAATCGCCGTATCCTGTAGCTTAATTACAAAAACTGCTTAGGTTATCGCCAGTTAGCCCATCCTTTAAGAACGAGGCCAGCGAACGGCCGCGCAATCAGTGGGCTTCGTCCCAGTTGGCTCCCACGCCGACATCCACTTTCAGTGGGACAGCCAGCGTCATGCTATTTTCCATCAGCTCGCGAATGCGTTGGTTGGAGGTTTCCAGCACCGATTCATGCACCTCGAACACCAATTCATCGTGTACCTGCATGATCATACGCACCAGCGGCTCTTCCTGATCTTGCAACCAGGCGTCCACCTCGATCATCGCACGTTTGATGATATCGGCGGCGGTCCCTTGCATAGGGGCGTTAATCGCCGCGCGCTCGGCCGCCTTGCGACGCATGCCGTTACTGGAGCTGACATCCGGCAGATAGAGGCGGCGGCCGTCCAGCGTGCTTACATAGCCCTGACTGGCAGCCTGCTGGCGGGTACGCTCCATATATTCCAATACGCCCGGGTAGCGCTCGAAGTAGAGATCCATGTAGCGCTGCGCTTCACCACGCGGAATGCCCAATTGGCGTGCCAGACCAAACGCGCTCATGCCATAAATCAGGCCAAAGTTAATTGCCTTGGCGCTGCGACGCTGTTCGTGGGTCACTTTATCAAGCGGCAGGCCAAATACCTCGGCTGCGGTGGCACGGTGGATATCTTCACCGGCCGCAAAGGCCTTCAGTAACCCTTCATCCTGTGACAGATGGGCCATAATGCGCAGTTCGATTTGCGAATAGTCGGCCGCAACGATGCGGTAACCCTCAGGAGCAATAAAGGCCTGGCGGATCCGGCGCCCTTCGTCGTTACGCACCGGGATATTCTGCAGGTTAGGATCGCTCGAGGAGAGACGTCCAGTAGCCGTCACCGCCTGATGATAAGAGGTATGCACCCGGCCACTGACCGGATTGATCATCAGCGGCAGCTTGTCGGTGTAGGTCGTCTTCAGCTTCGCCAAGCCACGGTATTCCAGGATCACCTTAGGCAACGGGTAATCCAACGCCAGTTCGGCCAACACTTCTTCGTTAGTAGATGGGGCACCACCCGGTGTTTTCTTCAGTACCGGCAGCTTCTGCTTTTCGTAGAGGATCGCCTGCAGCTGTTTGGTTGACGCCAGATTGAAAGGCTCTTCCGCCAGTTCATGGGCCTGAATTTCCAGCTCGGCCAAGCGTTTGGTCAATTCGATGGAGTGCGTGGCCAGAATGCTTTGATCAATCAGCACCCCGGTGCGTTCGATGTGCGACAACACCGGCAACAGCGGCATTTCAATCTCATTGAATACTTTCAGCAGCTCGGCGCTTTCCTTCAATTGCGGCCACATCGCCAAATGCAATTGCAAGGTAACATCAGCATCTTCGGCAGCGTAAGGAGCCGCCTGCTCCAGTGCAATCTGGTTGAAGGTGAGCTGTTTTTTCCCCTTGCCGGCGATCTCTTCGAAGGTCACGGTTTTATGGCCGAGATAACGATCGGACAAGCTATCCATATCGTGACGACCGCCCACGCTGTCCAGAACATAAGATTCCAGCATGGTGTCGAAGGCAATGCCGCGCAGGGTAATGTCGTAACGCGCCAGCAGGCCCATATCGAACTTCAGATTTTGCCCGACCTTGAGCGCTTTCTCGTCTTCCAGCAGCGGCTTCAAGGTGGCCAGCACATAATCGCGATCCAGCTGTGCCGGGGCATCGAGATAGTCATGCGCTACCGGCAAATAGGCGGCTTCGCCCGGTGCAATGGCAAACGACAGGCCAATCAAATTGGCGGTCAGGGTGTCCAAACCGTCGGTTTCGGTATCAAACGCAAATACCTCGGCTTTTTTCAGCTTTTCCAGCCACTGCGCGAAAGTATCTTCATCCAGGATGGTGACATAACCTTCTTGCGATAACGTCGCTTCGGCAGGTGCTTTGTCTGTTACGGCAGCGACTGCCGTCGCCTTTGGCGCACTGGCAGCTTTCACGCCGGCACCCTTTTTACCTTCCAGCCAAATACCGGCTTCGACATCCGCCAGCCAGCGTTTAAATTCGTATTGTTTAAACAACTGCTGCAGCACATCGACATCCAGCGCTGATACTTCGAGATCGGCGCAGGTAAGATCCAGTTCGACGTCGGTTTTGATGGTCGCCAGCTTGTAGGAGAGGTAAGCCACCTCTTTGTTCTGTTCCAGCTTGGCCGCCATGGTCTTGGCGCCGCGGAAGCTGAGCGTGGCGATGCTATCGAGGTTGGCATAGAGCGCATCCAGCCCCCCAAGCCCCTGTAACAGCGCCTGCGCGGTTTTCTCGCCCACACCAGGTACGCCAGGGATGTTATCCGACGAATCACCCATCAGCGCCAGGAAGTCGATAATCAGCTCCGGCGGAATGCCGTACTTGTCGCACACTTCCTGCGGACCAAGGATGGTGTTGTTCATGGTGTTGATCAGGGTGACGTTCGGTGTGACCAACTGCGCCATGTCTTTATCGCCGGTGCTGATCAGCACCGCATGGCCGGCTTTTTCTGCCTCCAGTGCCAAAGTGCCAATCACATCGTCGGCTTCTACGCCGGGCGTGACCAGCAGCGGCAACCCCATCGCCTTGACCATTTTGTGCAACGGTTCGATTTGCGCGCGCAGGTCGTCCGGCATCGGCGGCCGGTGCGATTTGTATTCTGCGAACAGCTCATCGCGGAAGGTTTTTCCTTTGGCATCAAACACCACCGCAACATGGCTTGGCTGGTACTGCAGCAATAGACTGCGCAGCATGTTCAGCACGCCATACATTGCCCCGGTAGGTTCACCCGCAGAGTTGGTCAGCGGAGGGAAGGCGTGGTAAGCGCGGTAGAGGTACGAGGAACCGTCAACCAGGATTAATGGGTTTTCTGCAATCTGGGCCATAGCGTTTCTTTATCGTGATCGGACATGACGGTAAGCATGCCATAGCTGGCCGCCTGAGACGAACCTTAGCGTGCATTAAGGGCGAAAATCATGTGATTCTGCAAAGCGATCCGCAAGATCCTGCCTGTGGATAACTTTGTGCATAGAAAAGACAACAAATTATAACGATGAGTTTATCGTTATAATGGGAAATAAAAATCCTATTGAAATCACTGCGTTAAACAGTGCTATTTTAACTGAAGGTTATTATCGACTTTTACACAATTTGTGGATATAACTTGCGCCGAATTTTAATCGCACTATTAATCAAAATTGGCGCCTCAATTACCATAGCACAAGATGAGCAAGTTGCACGAAAACGCAGCAAATGCCCATTTTTTCCGCTTTAAAACAGCTACTGCTGGCAGGCATTTTCCCCCTATAATGTCGCTAAAATATTTTTTGTTCATGCATACTGGCATGTAACGCTGTTCTCACCAACCGTCAGCCTATAACCATGCCAAGATTGCTATCCCCTGTTATTTTTATTGTTTCCAGCCTGCTCGCCATTTTGGTCACCGTACTGTGTTCGATCCCCATTACGATCGCCGGCGTCATTAAGTTACTGGTGCCCTTTCCTGCCGTATGGCGGCGTATCTCCGCCTTCGCCGACTTTATGATGTGGTGCTGGTGCCTGGGGTTATCGCTGCTATTACGTATTAACGGCCAACTGCGCTGGGATATAGAAGGGTTGGAAGGCCTGAATCGAAAAAACTGGTATCTGCTGATCAGTAATCACGAAAGCTGGTCGGATATTGTGGTGCTGTGCGTATTGTTCCGTAACCATATTCCAATGAATAAGTACTTTCTTAAACAGCAATTGGCCTGGGTCCCTTTTGTCGGTCTGGCCTGCTGGGCGCTGGATATGCCCTTCATGAAACGCTATTCGCGCGCCTATTTGCTCAAACACCCGGAAAAGCGCGGTAATGATATCGAGACCACACGCCGTTCCTGCGAGAAGTTTCGTAAACGCCCGACCACCATCGTTAATTTTGTAGAGGGCTCGCGCTTTACCGAAGCCAAGAAAATTAAAACTCGTTCGCCCTACCGTAATTTATTAGCCCCTAAAGCTGCCGGTATTGCTTTTACACTCAGTGCATTAGGTAAGCAGTTCGATAAGGTGTTAAACGTCACCCTGCTCTATCCAGATAATACTGAGCGGCCTTTTATGGATATGCTGTGCGGCCGGTTAAAACGCATTGTGGTAAGGGTTGAATTGCTGCCAATCGAGGAAAGCATGCATGGCGATTACTTTAACGATAAGCAGTTCAAGCGACGTTTCCAGCTTTGGCTGAACACGCTGTGGCAGGATAAAGACAGATTGCTGGATAGATTGAAACGGCAATGAAGTTAAAAAAAAGCCGGCTAAGCCGGCTTTTTTACTTTAAATTTCGGTTACTTCTGCTCGCTGAGGAATTTAACCACGTCGGCGAATTGCTTCACGTAAGCATCCATCGAACTGGTGTCCAGGCCGTCATTTTTAACCATGTATTTGCCGTTAACAAATACCGCCGGTACGCCACGCAGTTGCAGATCTTCTGCAGCTTTCTCCTGTTGAACCACCAGGGATTTAACTACGAAGCTGTTCAGAGCCCCGTCATAATCAGCCGCGCTCACGCCTGCTTTCACAAACACGTTGCGGATATCATCAGGCGTTTGTACGGTCTGGGTTTTCTGCACCGCTTCGAACATCAGCGGGCTGACTTTATCTTCCACACCCAGCGCCATTGCAACAGCCCATGCCTGAGTCAGTTGCTTACCCAATGGCCCCAGGAACTCAACGTGGTACTTGGTCATTTTAGTGCCCGCAGGCAGCGCTTTTTTCACATTTTCGGAAACGTGATAAACCTGCTCGAACTGATAGCAGTGTGGGCAATAGAAGGAGAAGAACTCCAGTACCTGAGGTTCACCCGTCACTGGCTTGTCCAGGGTGACATACTGGGTACCATCGCTAAACTGCGCAGCCGAGGCACTGAATGCCATTACCATGCCAACGAGCGCCAACCAAATTTTCTTCATAAGACTAAACTCTCCATTGTGTTAAAGCTTCAATACATTGGCATCAGCTGCAGAGGGGGCTCCTGCAACAGCTTAACCTGTTCGGTGAATGCCGCCGTCTGAGACAACCAAAAATCAGACTCCGCCATCCACGGAAAACTTTTAGGGAACGCAGGATCTTGCCAGCGGCGAGCAACCCATGCCAGGTAGTAAACCATACGCATAGCACGCAGCGGCTCGATCAACGCCAACTCACTTTGATCAAACTCAGCAAACTCTGAGTACGCTTCCAACAAAATATCTAACTGCATCAAACGATCGCGACGCTCACCGTGCAACAACATCCACAGATCCTGTATCGCCGGCCCGTTACGCGCGTCATCAAGATCAACAAACAGTGGGCCATCACGCCACAGAATATTGCCCGGATGGCAGTCACCGTGCAAACGCCGCGGCTGCCAATCCTGATGCCAATGCTGTTTGATCGCCTCAATCAGCTTGTCAGTCGCTGCAAGAAAGCTGTCACGCTGCGCTTTGGGCAACAGCGCGCAGCCCGCCAAAACCTGACGCGGTAAAGTGAGGTACTCCTCGATGCCCATCGTCGGACGTTCAACAAACAGGCTTTCGCTGCCCACCTGATGAATGCGCCCCAGGAAACGGCCAACCCACTCCAGTTGATCGAGATTGTCGATCTCATACTGCCGCCCGCCAACGCTGGGAAAAACCGTAAAAAAGAAACCGTTGTGCGTATGCAGCGTATTGCCCTGAAGAACTAATGGGGCAACTGCAGGGATCTCCGCCAGAACAAGATCATGGGAGAACTGGTGTTCTTCACCAATTTGTTTCGCACTCCAACGTTCGGGCCGATAAAACTTCACCACATAACGCTTACGATCCTCGTCCATAAACTGATAGACGCGGTTTTCGTAACTGTTAAGCGCCGTTAGCCCGGAGTCTACACGCAGGCCAACCCCTTCCAGCGCGTCCATAATCAGGTCGGGCGACAGGGTCTGAAAATTAAAAGCTGAGTTGTTCATAACAACATTCGGTTTCGTTTGGGCGACATCACAATGCCGGGATTGAGAAATAGTAGCATTAATGACGGGTTGCACGAGCAACGGCTTCACCCCGGCGCACGAATGCTAATCCTTGATCACGCCACGGGCGCGTAGCAGTGCCGTTTTGAAATCTTCCTCATAATCCTTTTTCAGACCGGGGATCTGTTCGTTGCCGGCGCTGCCGCGCATTTTCAAATGGTAGATCAGGATATCATCGCTCAGTTCAGTCAGATTGCCCTGAAAGCCAGCTTCCTGCGCCAACTTCTGTAAAAACTGGATCAGATTAAGATCCGGATCTTCCTGCCAGGCCGGGTGCAGAAGCTCAATCAGCTCGTTTACGCGGTGCGTTTTCATCGCAATATTGTCCAATAGAATCAATAAACACACAAAGTAACAGGCTTGCCAACACAGTGAAAGAAGCAGCTTGTCAATAAAGGTAAATCCTGATGCCATACCTGCTTTAGCGCTACAATCATGGCGTTAGTCACAATGCGGAATTTGAAATATGCATGAAGAGATTACCGGCATTATTCTGGCCGGAGGGCGTGCCACTCGCATGGGCGGGGAAGATAAAGGTCTGGTTCCCATTGCCGGCATCCCCCTGTATCAGTATGTGCTTGCCCGGCTACGGCCACAGGTCGGGCCGATAGCCATCAACGCCAATCGCAATCAAGCACGGTATAGGGAAAGTGGCCTGCCGATAATTGGCGATCTGATCCCTGACTTTTCAGGCCCGCTCGCCGGTATGCTGGCCGGCCTGAAATACGCAACGACCGAGTGGGTGGCCTTTGTCCCCTGTGATGTTCCTGACTTTCCTGCAACGCTTATCGAGAAACTCTGGCAACAAAAAGGAAGTGCGATAGCCGCCTATGCCAGTGATGGGGAACGGGCTCACCCAACGCTAGCGCTATTGCACACCAGTCTGGCGACTCCGTTGGAAGATTATCTGGCCCGCGGGGAACGCAAGCTGATGCTGTTCCTGGACTCTGCGCGTGCACAGCAGGTGGAGTTCAAAGGGCAACAATCGGCCTTCCACAATCTTAATACCCTTGAGGACTGCCAACGTTGGGGAAAAGAAAAAGGAATTATCCATGAATAGCCCTTCCCAACCCCCTCTACTGGCCATTGCTGCCTATAGCGGCACGGGCAAAACCACCCTGCTTAAACAATTGATTCCTTTATTAAAGCAGCGGAAAATCCGCGTAGGGCTGATCAAACATACTCACCATGATATGGATGTCGATACCCCCGGCAAAGACAGTTATGAACTGCGCAAAGCCGGTGCCGACCAAACGTTGGTCGCCAGCAATAACCGCTGGGCATTAATGACAGAAACGCCGGAACAACCCCCACTGGATCTGCAATACTTGGCGAGTCGTTTTGATACTGGCAAGGTGGATATCATTTTAGTCGAAGGGTTCAAGCATGAGCCCATCAGTAAAATCATTCTCTATCGTGAAGAGGTGGGTAAACCACTGGAGGATATGCTGGACGAGTTTGTGATCGCCATTGCCAGCGATCGATCAATCACTGGCAATGCCCCACTGTTGGATCTTAATGACCCAGAGTGCATCGCTGACTTTATCGGGGACTGGTTAAAAAGCGCAGCCTAGCTGCGCCTTTTTCTTTCGCACACAGCAAAAAGGCCATCCTTGCGGATGGCCTCTTGGCTTAATTGATGCCTGGCAGTGTCCTACTCTCGCATGGGGAGACCCCACACTACCATCGGCGCTACGGCGTTTCACTTCTGAGTTCGGCATGGGGTCAGGTGGGACCACCGCGCTATTGCCGCCAGGCAAATTCTGTTTCATTCCAACCGCTACTCCCGTAGCCATTGAAACCAATCTCGGAACTCGCTGAAAATCTCTACAATCTCTCTAAAACACCTTTGGTGTTGTAAGGTTAAGCCTCACGGATCATTAGTACTGGTTAGCTCAATGCATCGCTGCACTTACACACCCAGCCTATCAACGTCTTAGTCTTAAACGTTCCTTCAGGGACCTTAAAGGCCCAGGGAAGACTCATCTCGAGGCAAGTTTCGCGCTTAGATGCTTTCAGCGCTTATCTTTTCCGCACTTAGCTACCGGGCAGTGCCATTGGCATGACAACCCGAACACCAGTGGTGCGTTCACTCCGGTCCTCTCGTACTAGGAGCAACCCCTCTCAATCTTCCAACGCCCACGGCAGATAGGGACCGAACTGTCTCACGACGTTCTAAACCCAGCTCGCGTACCACTTTAAATGGCGAACAGCCATACCCTTGGGACCTACTTCAGCCCCAGGATGTGATGAGCCGACATCGAGGTGCCAAACACCGCCGTCGATATGAACTCTTGGGCGGTATCAGCCTGTTATCCCCGGAGTACCTTTTATCCGTTGAGCGATGGCCCTTCCATTCAGAACCACCGGATCACTAAGACCTACTTTCGTACCTGCTCGAGCCGTCACTCTCGCAGTCAAGCTAGCTTATGCCTTTGCACTAACCTCACGATGTCCGACCGTGATTAGCTAACCTTCGTGCTCCTCCGTTACTCTTTGGGAGGAGACCGCCCCAGTCAAACTACCCACCAGACACTGTCCTCACCCCAGATTATGGGGCCGAGTTAGAACATCAAACATTAAAGGGTGGTATTTCAAGGTTGGCTCCACGCAGACTGGCGTCCACGCTTCAAAGCCTCCCACCTATCCTACACATCAAGGCTCAATGTTCAGTGTCAAGCTATAGTAAAGGTTCACGGGGTCTTTCCGTCTTGCCGCGGGTACACTGCATCTTCACAGCGAGTTCAATTTCACTGAGTCTCGGGTGGAGACAGCCTGGCCATCATTACGCCATTCGTGCAGGTCGGAACTTACCCGACAAGGAATTTCGCTACCTTAGGACCGTTATAGTTACGGCCGCCGTTTACTGGGGCTTCGATCAAGAGCTTCGCCTTGCGGCTGACCCCATCAATTAACCTTCCAGCACCGGGCAGGCGTCACACCGTATACGTCCACTTTCGTGTTTGCACAGTGCTGTGTTTTTATTAAACAGTTGCAGCCAGCTGGTATCTGCGACTGGCTTCAGCTCCGAGAGCAAGTCTCTTCACCTACGCGCCAGCGTGCCTTCTCCCGAAGTTACGGCACCATTTTGCCTAGTTCCTTCACCCGAGTTCTCTCAAGCGCCTTGGTATTCTCTACCTGACCACCTGTGTCGGTTTGGGGTACGATTCTGTGTTACCTGATGCTTAGAGGCTTTTCCTGGAAGCTTGGCATCAACTACTTCTGCACCGTAGTGCATCGTCATCACGCCTCAGGGTTGACAAGTAACCGGATTTACCAGGTCACTCCCCCTACACGCTTAAACCGGGACAACCGTCGCCCGGCTAGCCTAGCCTTCTCCGTCCCCCCTTCGCAGTAACACCGAGTACAGGAATATTAACCTGTTTCCCATCGACTACGCCTTTCGGCCTCGCCTTAGGGGTCGACTCACCCTGCCCCGATTAACGTTGGACAGGAACCCTTGGTCTTCCGGCGAGCGGGCTTTTCACCCGCTTTATCGTTACTTATGTCAGCATTCGCACTTCTGATACCTCCAGCAACCCTCACAGGTCACCTTCAACGGCTTACAGAACGCTCCCCTACCCAACAACGCCTAAGCGTCGCTGCCGCAGCTTCGGTGCATGGTTTAGCCCCGTTACATCTTCCGCGCAGGCCGACTCGACCAGTGAGCTATTACGCTTTCTTTAAATGATGGCTGCTTCTAAGCCAACATCCTGGCTGTCTATGCCTTCCCACATCGTTTCCCACTTAACCATGACTTTGGGACCTTAGCTGGCGGTCTGGGTTGTTTCCCTCTTCACGACGGACGTTAGCACCCGCCGTGTGTCTCCCGTGATAACATTCTTCGGTATTCGGAGTTTGCATCGGTTTGGTAAGCCGGGATGGCCCCCTAGCCGAAACAGTGCTCTACCCCCGAAGATGAGTTCACGAGGCGCTACCTAAATAGCTTTCGGGGAGAACCAGCTATCTCCCGGTTTGATTGGCCTTTCACCCCCAGCCACAAGTCATCCGCTAATTTTTCAACATTAGTCGGTTCGGTCCTCCAGTTAGTGTTACCCAACCTTCAACCTGCCCATGGCTAGATCACCGGGTTTCGGGTCTATACCTTGCAACTATTCGCCCAGTTAAGACTCGGTTTCCCTACGGCTCCCCTATACGGTTAACCTTGCTACAAAATATAAGTCGCTGACCCATTATACAAAAGGTACGCAGTCACACCACGAAGGTGCTCCCACTGCTTGTACGTACACGGTTTCAGGTTCTATTTCACTCCCCTCGCCGGGGTTCTTTTCGCCTTTCCCTCACGGTACTGGTTCACTATCGGTCAGTCAGGAGTATTTAGCCTTGGAGGATGGTCCCCCCATATTCAGACAGGATGTCACGTGTCCCGCCCTACTCATCGAACTCACAATTAATGCATTTTAGTGTACGGGACTATCACCCTTTACTGTGCGACTTTCCAGACGCTTCCACTAACACAAGAACTGATTCAGGTTCTGGGCTCATCCCCGTTCGCTCGCCGCTACTGGGGGAATCTCGGTTGATTTCTTTTCCTCGGGGTACTTAGATGTTTCAGTTCCCCCGGTTCGCCTCATACGACTATGTATTCATCGTATGATAGTGCAACGAATTGCACTGGGTTTCCCCATTCGGGTATCGCCGGTTATTACGGTTCATATCACCTTACCGACGCTTATCGCAGATTAGCACGCCCTTCATCGCCTCTGACTGCCTAGGCATCCACCGTGTACGCTTAGTCACTTAACCTCACAACCCGAAGGTGTTTCCACTTTCGTGCTGCTACATTTGAGAGACTCTATGACAGGTTAATCCTTACCCCAATACTTCTACGGAGGGATAAGTTTCAGCTGTCATGTTTCAATTTTCAGCTTGTTCCAGATTGTTAAAGAGCAATATCTTAAACACGACTCGCAAGAGTCATCTTTAAGATGTTTTCGGTTCCAAGAACCGGTGATAATGTCTTTCACTCATTATCGGATTGGCGTCCCCAAGGGGATTCGAACCCCTGTTACAGCCGTGAAAGGGCAGTGTCCTAGGCCTCTAGACGATGGGGACACGAAAATCCGATTAAACTGACTGTCTTAATCGGTTCGTATCAGCATGAGTCAGTGACTCATTACATCAACAGGTAGCGCTTTTGCTCATTACGTTTCTATCAGACAATCTGTGTGAGCACTTCACGCGAATCAATATCATTAGGTAAGGAGGTGATCCAACCGCAGGTTCCCCTACGGTTACCTTGTTACGACTTCACCCCAGTCATGAATCACAAAGTGGTAAGCGCCCTCCCGAAGGTTAAGCTACCTACTTCTTTTGCAACCCACTCCCATGGTGTGACGGGCGGTGTGTACAAGGCCCGGGAACGTATTCACCGTAGCATTCTGATCTACGATTACTAGCGATTCCGACTTCACGGAGTCGAGTTGCAGACTCCGATCCGGACTACGACGTACTTTATGAGGTCCGCTTGCTCTCGCGAGTTCGCTTCTCTTTGTATACGCCATTGTAGCACGTGTGTAGCCCTACTCGTAAGGGCCATGATGACTTGACGTCATCCCCACCTTCCTCCGGTTTATCACCGGCAGTCTCCTTTGAGTTCCCACCATTACGTGCTGGCAACAAAGGATAAGGGTTGCGCTCGTTGCGGGACTTAACCCAACATTTCACAACACGAGCTGACGACAGCCATGCAGCACCTGTCTCAGAGTTCCCGAAGGCACTAAGCTATCTCTAGCGAATTCTCTGGATGTCAAGAGTAGGTAAGGTTCTTCGCGTTGCATCGAATTAAACCACATGCTCCACCGCTTGTGCGGGCCCCCGTCAATTCATTTGAGTTTTAACCTTGCGGCCGTACTCCCCAGGCGGTCGACTTAACGCGTTAGCTCCGGAAGCCACGCCTCAAGGGCACAACCTCCAAGTCGACATCGTTTACAGCGTGGACTACCAGGGTATCTAATCCTGTTTGCTCCCCACGCTTTCGCACCTGAGCGTCAGTCTTTGTCCAGGGGGCCGCCTTCGCCACCGGTATTCCTCCAGATCTCTACGCATTTCACCGCTACACCTGGAATTCTACCCCCCTCTACAAGACTCTAGCTTGCCAGTTTCAAATGCAGTTCCCACGTTAAGCGCGGGGATTTCACATCTGACTTAACAAACCGCCTGCGTGCGCTTTACGCCCAGTAATTCCGATTAACGCTTGCACCCTCCGTATTACCGCGGCTGCTGGCACGGAGTTAGCCGGTGCTTCTTCTGCGAGTAACGTCAATGAACAGTGCTATTAACACTGAACCCTTCCTCCTCGCTGAAAGTGCTTTACAACCCGAAGGCCTTCTTCACACACGCGGCATGGCTGCATCAGGCTTGCGCCCATTGTGCAATATTCCCCACTGCTGCCTCCCGTAGGAGTCTGGACCGTGTCTCAGTTCCAGTGTGGCTGGTCATCCTCTCAGACCAGCTAGGGATCGTCGCCTAGGTGAGCCATTACCCCACCTACTAGCTAATCCCATCTGGGCACATCTGATGGCATGAGGCCCGAAGGTCCCCCACTTTGGTCCGTAGACGTTATGCGGTATTAGCTACCGTTTCCAGTAGTTATCCCCCTCCATCAGGCAGTTTCCCAGACATTACTCACCCGTCCGCCGCTCGTCACCCAGAGAGCAAGCTCTCTTGTGCTACCGCTCGACTTGCATGTGTTAGGCCTGCCGCCAGCGTTCAATCTGAGCCATGATCAAACTCTTCAATTAAAAGCTTGATTTGCTTCAACTCGTGAAGCGATGCTCGAAAATTAACTTTCGTAATATTCATCAGTTAAACACGTCAACTAAATGAATTATTGCTTGGTCACTCTTCAAGACTTGATATTTTTTTGAACCCGAAGGTTCTGGATATCGTCTTGTGGAGTGCCCACACAGATTGTCTGATAAATTGTTAAAGAGCAGTGAGTTAGGTTGCTAACTCGAGGTGGCGTATATTACGCTTTTCACCTGAAGAGTCAAGCTTTTTTCTTATTAAGAAACGGTGTTTTCACCGGCTTGAATCTTTCTGGCTGGGCGACTGGTTCTCGTTAGAGGAGTCGTTGTTCCCGGTCAGTGGAGGCGCATTATAGGGAGTTCTCAGAAGGCCGCAACCCCTAAATGCAAAAAACTTTTCAAGCGCGGTATTTTTCGACAAAACGCTGCACAAGCCAGCGTTTTCGTCACTTTTTCCGGAAATCAGCGACAAAAGCTGGCGATCCGTAGAGTAAAATAAGAGTAACAATGTCAGTAAGGACTCGCAGCCATGCAATTTAATGCTCAACAACAGGCCGCCCAACGCAATCTTTCTTATCTACTTGCAGAAAAACTCGGCCAACAAATTCTGGCAGGCGATTATCAGGCCGGCAGTATCCTGCCCGGGGAGATGGAACTCGGGGAACAATTTGGCGTGAGCCGCACCGCGGTACGTGAAGCGGTGAAGATGCTGGCCGCCAAAGGCATGCTGCTCCCCCGTCCGCGCATCGGCACTCGGGTCATGCCGCAAAGCCAGTGGAACTTTCTCGATCAGGATTTACTGACCTGGTGGATGACCAAAGAGAACTTCGATCAGGTGATGCAGCATTTCCTTATCCTGCGAACCTCGCTGGAACCTCAGGCATGCTCATTGGCGGCTGCCAACGCCAGCACGCAGCAAACGGCACGGTTGGCTGAACTGATGGCGGAAATGCGGGCACTGCATGTTCAGTTTGACCGCGAGCACTGGATCCAGGTTGATACCCAGTTCCACCAGCTTATCTATGAGGCCAGCGGTAATCCGTTTCTCACATCATTCGCCAACCTGTTCAGTTCGGTGTATCAAAGTTACTTCCGCGCCATCACCGGTAACGAAGTGATTAAGCTCCAGAACCATCAGGCCATTGTCGATGCGATACTCGCCGGCGACGGCGCAGGGGCATTAGCCGCCTGCCAGGTCTTGCTCAGAGAGAAAGACTAACTCATGCCCTACTTATATATAGAAGAATAATGAAGGGACGAATACGACAGTTAACCGGGAATCATAATGACTAAATCCGCGCGCAGTATGGCAGGGCTCCCCTGGATCGCCGCAATGGCATTCTTTATGCAGGCGCTGGACGCCACCATCCTCAACACGGCGTTGCCTGCGATAGCGCAAAGCCTGGAGCGCTCACCACTGGCGATGCAGTCTGCCGTAATCAGCTATACGTTGACGGTTGCCATGCTGATCCCGGTCAGTGGCTGGCTGGCAGACCGTTTCGGTACCCGGCGGGTGTTTATCTTTGCGGTTTCGCTATTTACTCTCGGTTCGCTGCTGTGTGCGCTTTCCCCAACGCTAAGCGTGTTGGTGACCTCACGCGTCATTCAGGGCGTTGGTGGTGCGATGATGATGCCGGTAGCGCGTTTGGCCCTGTTGCGCGCCTACCCGCGCAGCGAGCTGTTGCCGGTTCTGAACTTCGTGACTATGCCCGGGCTGGTTGGCCCGATCATGGGGCCGATGCTGGGGGGATGGCTGGTCACCTACGCCACCTGGCACTGGATTTTCCTTATCAACATCCCGATTGGCCTGCTCGGCATCTTCTATGCACGCAAATATATGCCGGACTTCACCACGCCCAAGCGTCGGTTCGATTTCCTCGGCTTTATGCTGTTTGGCCTGAGTCTGGTGCTGGTTTCTACCGGGCTTGAGCTGTTTGGCGAACAGGTACTGGCCAGCTATATCTCACTGGGTATTCTGCTCAGCGGCGTGGTGATGCTGTTCGGCTATATCGCTCATGCCCGCAGGCACCCTCAGCCACTGATTGGTTTGGATTTATTCCAGACTCGCACCTTCTCCGTGGGGATCGCCGGCAATGTCGCTTCACGCCTGGGTACCGGCTGCGTGCCGTTCCTGATGCCGCTGATGCTGCAGGTCGGTTTCGGTTACTCGGCGATTATTGCGGGCTGCATGATGGCACCGACGGCCATCGGCTCACTGATGGCGAAATCCACCGTGACTCAAGTGCTGCGCTGGTTCGGCTATCGCAAAACGCTGGTTGGCATCACGTTGATTATCGGCGTGCTGATCGCCCAGTTTGCATTACAAAGCCCGGGAATGCCGCTGTGGTTGATGATCCTGCCGCTGTTCGTGCTGGGGATGGCGATGTCTACACAGTTCACCGCCATGAATACCATCAGCCTGGCGGATTTAAACGATGCCAATGCCAGCTCCGGCAACAGCGTGCTGGCGGTTACTCAGCAGCTTTCCATCAGCTTCGGCGTGGCGATCAGCGCAGCAGTGCTGCGTTTCTATGAATCTATGTCGCTCGGCACCATGGTCGATCACTTCCACTACACCTTTATCACCATGGGGATTGTCACCCTGGCCTCAGCATTTGTCTTTATGCTGTTAAAAAGGAAGGACGGCCGAAATCTGATCAGTGGCCGTGACAGCAAGAAAGAAGCCGAAGCTACCCGCTAGCGGCGGCCAACCGAAGCGCGTTCCACCAGCTCAGGGGTCAGTACCAGAACCTGAGCTTCACGTTCCGGATTCTGCAGGCGGTTGATCAACGCATCGATCGCCAATTCGCCCAGCGAATCTTTAGGTTGATGGATAGTGCTTAGCGGCGGCGCAAGGTATTTGGCCAGTTCGATATCATCGTAACCCATCACCGCCATGTCCTGCGGTACCGATAACCCAGCCTGATACAACGCCTGGTAAGCCCCCACCGCGACCGCGTCGTTGCCGGCGAACACCGCGTGGGGTGGTTCAGCCAAGGCCAACAGCTGTTTCATGGCGATGACACCGCCTTCAAATTCAAAATCGCAGTGCACTTCATACCCCGGCAGGATCGCCAGCCCAGCACGCTGCATGGCACTGCGATAGCCTTCCAGTCGGTGACGTGCCGTGGTTTTATCCTGCGGGCCGGCGATGCAGGCAATTTTGCGATACCCGCGAGCGATCAGATGATCGGTCGCCATCTCGCCACCCAACAAAGAGTTGTCCTGGATGATGTCGTTAGCCCCTTCGAACGGCGCCCAGTCCATCATCACTATTGGTAGAGACGGGTAGCGACTCAGCGCATCCTGCGATGGCCGATGGTTTTCGGTACACATCAACAGCAAACCGTCGACGCGCTTTTGCAGCAGCGTCTCCATATTACGGTTCATACGCGCGGCATCTTCTTCGGTATTACACAGGATCAAACTGTAGCCACGTTCATAACAACTGCGCTCGACGCCACGCACCACCTCAGCATAAAAGGGGTTGTTGCTGGAGGTGACCAGCATGCCGATGGTTCGCGTCTGATTCAGTTTGAGACTGCGCGCCAGGGCGGAAGGCGCATAGTTCAGTTGTTCTATGGCCGCCATGATTTTGGCTCGCACGCTGTCGCTGACAAAGCGATTGTTATTAATGACGTGCGAAACCGTCGAGGTTGAAACACCCGCCAGGCGGGCGACATCTTTCATGGTGGCCAAGGGGGTTACTCCTGCTGCTGCAAGAAGGCGTCAATCTCTTCGCGCCAGGGCACGGAAGGTTGGGCGCCGGGACGGGTCACCGCAATTGCCGCTGCTGCATGAGCAAAGCGCACCGCATCCGCCATGGTTTTGCCTTCCAGCAACGCCGTGACCAGCGCCCCGTTGAAGGTATCGCCAGCGGCGATAGTATCGACCGCTTTAACCTTGAAACCGGGTACCAATTTGCCGTTGCCGTTCTCACTCAGCCACACGCCACGGCTACCAAGGGTGATGATCACCGTTGCGATACCTTTATCGTGCAACGCCTGAGCGGCGCGCGCGGCATCATTATCGTCATTGACCGCAATACCGGTCAGGCGCTGAGCTTCGGTTTCGTTTGGCGTAATCATATCGATAGTCGCCAGTAGATCGTCCGGCAGCTCACGAGCAGGTGCCGGGTTAAGGATAACCTGCGTCTGATGCTGTTTCGCCAGGCTGGCGGCTGCGATAACGGTTTCCAACGGAGACTCGAGCTGCATCAGCAACGCGTCGGCGTCGATAACCTTTTGCTGATAACGTGCAAGATAATCGGGGGTCACTGCGGCATTGGCACCCGCATCGATGCCGATCACGTTCTCGCCTTCCGCATTAACGAAAATCAGCGCGACGCCCGTGGTGCTGTCGGCAATAGCTTCTATCGGTTGGGTATCAATGCGATCGCTTGCCAGTTGCTGACGTACGCGTTCACCGATGTCATCGGCACCCACGCAGGCGATAAAAGCGATATCTGCACCGCTGCGCCCAGCCGCCACCGCCTGGTTTGCGCCCTTGCCGCCAAACGCCACTTTATACTGTTTCCCGATCACCGTTTCGCCCGGGCGAGGAAACTGCTCAATATTAAGGATATGGTCGGCATTGATACTGCCCAGAACCACCAGCTTACCTGTTGCCATCGCATTGATTCCTGAATTACGCGCCATCATAAACGCCCCGTTTTGATGGCGCTGGTATGACTTATTGGGTGACCAGTTTCAAATCCACCGGAATGGTAGCCGACACTTTCTCGCCTTTCAGCACTTTATCGGCAGTTTCTACGCCGATCACGCCGATCTGATCCGGACGCTGCGCGACGGTAGCCGCCAGTTTGCCGCCTTCAACCGCTTTCACGCCGTCGGCAGTGCCGTCGAAGCCTACCACGACCACGTCGGTTTTACCGGCGGTTTGCAGCGCACGCAGGGCGCCCAGCGCCATTTCATCGTTCTGGGCAAACACCGCCTGCACATCTGGGTGAGCGGTCAGCAGGTTCTGCATCACGTTCAGGCCTTTGGTACGGTCGAAATCTGCCGGTTGGCTGGCCAACAGTTTGAATTTGTTCTGATCCAGTGATTGTTTAAAGCCTTCGCCACGCTCACGGGCAGCGGAGGTACCGGCGATCCCTTCCAGTTGGATCACTTTAGCGTCTGCGCCCACTTTTTTGGCAATGAAATCACCGGCCATTTTGCCGCCAACGCGGTTATCCGAAGCGATATGGCTGACCACGTCACCCTTGCTCGCCACGCGGTCCAGGGTGATGACCGGGATCTTGGCCTGATTGGCCATCTTGATGGCGTTGCCGACCGCATCGGAATCGGTTGGGTTAATCAGCAGCAGCTTAGGCGCCTGCACCATCAGATCCTGCACGTTAGCCAGCTCTTTCGCCGGGTTATTCTGCGAATCCAGTACCACCAGGTTGTAACCCAGCTTGTTGGCTTCCTGCTGCGCCCCCTCTTTCATTGAGACAAAGAACGGGTTGTTCAGCGTGGAAACCACCAGCGCAATGGTGTCTTTCGCCAGCGCGTTAGCGCTCAGGGTGGCGCTCAGTGCGAAGGCTGAAGCCAAAATTGCCAGTTTTTTCATTTTCATCATCGTGATTCCTGTAGGGGGAGATTATTTGTTGCTTTTGTTCTCTACCAGAACCGCCAGCAGTATCACCACTGCCTTCACGATCATTTGGTAGTAAGAAGAAACACCCAGTAAATTCAATCCGTTGTTCAGGAAGCCAAGGATCAGCGCCCCGATCAGGGTACCAACAATGCGGCCCTTGCCGCCGGCCAGGCTGGTACCGCCCAGCACCACTGCGGCAATGGCGTCCAACTCATAGCCGGTGCCGGCGGTCGGCTGCGCGGAAGACAGGCGCGCCACTTCGATCACGCCCGCCAACGCCGCCAACAAACCACAAAGCGAATAAACGATAATCTTCACTTTATCGACGCTGATACCGGACAGGCGGGTCGCCGCCTCGTTGCCGCCCAGAGCATAAATATAGCGACCCAGGCGGGTATGGTGCAGCATGTACCACGCAGCGATAAAGACGATCGCCATGATCCAGATCGGGGTTGGTACGCCCAGCGGCCGGCCGATACCGAACCAGCCGAAAGTATCGGCCACGTCGGTAAAGCCGGTATTCACCGGGCTGCCGTTGGTGTACACCATGGTGACGCCGCGCAACAGCAGCATCATCACCAGGGTCGCAATAAATGCCTGCACCTTGCCTTTGGCAACAATCACCCCGGTACAGGCGCCGACCGCAGCCCCCAATGCCAGTGCCGCCGCTACGGCCACCACCGCGTTAACTTCAAAGCCCACGATCGATGCCGCTACCGCACCAGTTAACGCCAGTAGCGATCCCACCGACAAATCGATGCCGGAAGTGAGGATCACCAGCGTCATCCCCACCGCCATAATGGCGTTAACAGAGGTTTGCTGCAGAATATTGAACAGGTTATTTAGGGTGAAGAAATTCGGGCTCATTGAAGAGACCACGGCGATCAGCACCAGCAGAGCAATCAGTGATTTTTGCTCTAACAGCCACTCTTTACTGAACCAGCGCTTTGCCACACTCTGGGAACTCATATCTGATTACTCCTGCTTTACGCCGTATTGCTTGCCAACGGCCGCAGCCATCAACGCTTCCTGGGTGGCCTGTTCAATCGGGAACTCGCCGCTAAGGTGTCCTTCGTGCATCACCAGAATGCGGTCGCTCATGCCCATGACCTCCGGCATTTCCGACGACACCAGAATGATGCTCAGACCTTCCTGCTTGAACTGGTTAATTAACTGATAGATTTCTTTTTTGGCACCGACGTCGACACCGCGTGTCGGTTCATCGAGGATCAACACCTTTGGCCGCGTCATCAGGCCGCGGGCGATTGCCACTTTTTGCTGATTGCCGCCGGAGAGCAGGCCAATGGGCTGTTCCATCGACGGCGTCTTGATATTGAACAAGCGGATGAAATCCCCCACCGCCTGCTGTTCTTCGGCCTGTTTCAGGCTGCCGCCGGCACGGCTGAAATAGCGCAGCGCGGTCAACGACATGTTTTCCTTCACCGACATCCCCAACACCAGACCATCGCGCTTGCGGTCTTCGGAGATATACACAATGCCGTTCGCCAAACCGTCCTGTGGAGAATGAGTGACCACCTGGCGGCCATCGAGGCTGACCGTGCCGGCCTTGCGTGGTGCTGCCCCGTAGAGAATTTTCATCAGTTCGGTTCGCCCGGCGCCCATCAACCCGGCGACGCCAAGAATTTCGCCACGGTACAGCGTAAAGCTGACGTCATGCACACCCGGACCGGAAACCTGACTGACCTCCAGCCGTTTTTCACCGCGCGGCTGGTTGAGGCGCGGGTATTGTTCTTCCAGCTTACGGCCGACCATCATTTCTATCAGCGAATCTTCCTGTAGCTCACTGACCGGACGCTCGGCGATAAACTGCCCGTCACGAAACACCGTGACGTCATCGCAAATTTCAAAAATCTCTTTCAGCCGGTGGGAGATGTAAACAATCCCTCGTCCTTCGGCCTTCAGTTCATTGATCACTTTAAATAAAGAGGCCGTCTCGGTATCGGTCAACGCATCCGTCGGCTCATCCATAATGATGACTTTCGATTCGAAGCTCAGCACCTTGGCGATTTCCACCATTTGCTGATCGCCGATCGACAGTTCCCCCACCAGCCGGTGGCTGCTGTAACTCAGGTTCAGTCGTGCGAGCAGTTTGTCTGCTTCGGCATACATGCGCTTCCAGTCGATGCGGCCGATACGGTTAACGAACTCACGCCCGAGGAAGATGTTCTCCGCAATGGTCAATTGCGGGATCAGGTTCAGTTCCTGATGGATGATGCCGATGCCCGCTTCCTGCGAATCCTTTGGGCCGTTGAACGCCACCTCTTTTCCGAGAAAGTACTGACTGCCGGCGTCTTTGTTATAAATGCCGGTCAGCACCTTCATCATGGTGGATTTCCCGGCGCCGTTTTCACCCACCAGCGCCATCACCTTGCCCGGGTACACGCTGAGCGCAGCGCCGGAAAGCGCCTTCACGCCGGGAAAGGCTTTATCGATCCCTTTCAGTTGCAGTAAAGGTTGCATAGGTGCCTCAGAAAGTTACGCCGGCGCAAAGGATCACGTTCGCGTAGGGCGAACATTCCCCGCTGCGGATCACCGCACGGCAGTGTTCCGTTTGTGCTTTAAAAGCCTGGTGGCTGATATAGCTCAGGCTGATGCTCTTTCCCTGGCGTTGGCCAAGTTCGGTCAGCTGAGCCAATAACGCGCTATGAAGCTGTGGATTTTGCTTAACGATCTCTTCCGCCAGAATGGCGCTTTCGACCTGCATCTCCTGCGTCACGACCTCGAGTACCTGTAGAAAAGTCGGCACCCCCTGAGTCAGCGCCAAATCGATGCGCTGCGTGGCCGCCGGAATAGGCAGCCCTGCATCGCCGATAGCTATCTGATCGGTATGACCGAGACGGGAAACCACGGCAGAGACATCAGCATTCAGCAACACGCCTTTTTTCATCTTGTTCTTCTCATTCCGCCAGCGAAACGTTTCGCTTGTGTCTGGAGTTTAAAAAAACGTCAGTAGAAGGCAACCGGGATAATGCAGAAGTGTGATCGTCATCGAAACGTTTCGCTCGTGTTACCGAGAACAGATACCCTAAATAATTGACGTTGCATCGCGGCGGCAAGCCTGCGAATTCCCGGGAGCATAATCCACTATGTGATCGGGATGAGCTGGTGCAGCCAACAAAGAGGCAGCTTCAAGTATGACGGGGTTAAACAGAAAGGGCCCAGCGGTGGCTGAGCCCTTGAGGGGGAGTTAAATCTCGACCTGGGTTCCCAGCTCGATCACCCTATTGGGCGGGATCTCAAACTGGTCCGGCGCGCGTAGCGCATTGCGGCTCAATGCAATAAACAGCTTGCCGCGCAGGAACAGGTACCACGGCCGTTTGGTCAGGATCAACGACTCGTGCGACATAAAGAACGAGGTTTCCGTCATCCGGCACGGCAGCCCTTCCAGCCCGCAGCGGTGGAACACTTCTTCAACGTTCGGCGTTTCACGCCAGCCATAGCTGGCTACCACCCGCCAGAAGGTCGGTGACAGCTGTTCGATGGTCACTCGCCGCACGTTGTGAACGTAAGGTGCATCCTCGGTACGCAACGTCAACAGCACCACGCGTTCGTGCAGCACCTTGTTGTGCTTTAGGTTATGCAGCAGCGCAAAAGGGATCACATTGATGGCGCGTGACATAAAGACCGCGGTGCCAGGCACCCGCACCGGTGGCGATTTTTCCAGCGAGGCGATCATCGCCTCCAGGGAATTGCCGTGCTCGTGCATGCGGCGCAGCAGGCGGAAACGTTCGCTCTTCCAGGTGGTCATGATGATGAACATCACCAGCGCCAACATCAGCGGCAGCCAACCACCCGAGAACAGTTTCAGGGCGTTGGCGGAGAACATCGGGATGTCGATAATCAGCAGGACAACCAGAATGCCGACGGCGAAGAAGCGATTCCAGTGCCAGTTTTTAATCGCCACCGACGTCACCAGAATACTGGTCAGCACCATGGTGCCGGTCACGGCGATGCCGTAGGCCGCCGCCAGATTACTGGAGTGTTCGAAACCGACAATCACCAGCACCACCGCGATATACAGCGTCCAGTTGATCACCGGAATGTAGATTTGGCCGGATTCCATCTCAGACGTATGGATGATGCGCATTGGCGACAGGTAACCCAGGCGCACCGCCTGACGGGTCAGGGAGAACACGCCGGAGATCACCGCCTGCGAGGCGATAACCGTGGCCAGCGTCGCCAGAATTAATAGCGGGATCAGCGCCCAGTCCGGCGCCAACAGGAAGAATGGGTTCTTGATCGCCTCCGGATTTTTCAGCAACAGAGCGCCCTGGCCAAAATAGTTCAGCACCAGTGAAGGCAGCACCACGGTGAACCAGGCCAGGCGAATAGGGAATTTGCCGAAGTGGCCCATATCGGCGTACAACGCCTCAACGCCGGTAATCGACAGCACCACCGCACCCAGCGCAAAGAACGAAACCTTCTTATATTCAATAAAGAAGTTCAGCGCCCATTTCGGGTTCAACGCCTGCAACACTTCCGGGTTAGCCATAATGCTGCGCGCCCCCAGTACCGCCAGGACGATAAACCACAGCAGCATCACCGGTGCAAAGAGCTTACCGACGCTGCCGGTACCGTGTTTCTGGATGGCGAACAGCAGCGTCAGCACCAGAATCGACAGAGGAACGATATAGCCATCGAGCGACGGAGCGGCGATTTCCAACCCTTCTATCGCGGACATCACCGATATCGCCGGGGTGATCACCACCTCGCCATAGAAGAAGCTGCCGCCAATCAGGCCCAGGATCACCAACACTGCGGTAGTGCGCGCTGAAGTATTACGCCCGGCCAACGACATCAGCGTCAGGATCCCGCCTTCGCCGGCGTTATCTGCCCGCATGACATAAGTGAGGTATTTAAGGGAAACAATGATGATCAGCATCCAGAAAATCAGCGACAGGAAGCCGAAAACTACGTCTGGACGAACATCGAAGCCGTAATGGCCGGAGAAACACTCTCTGAGAGTATAGAGAGGACTGGTGCCGATATCACCGTAAACCACCCCAATTGCCGCCAGGGTTACCGCCGATAAGGACTGTTTATGCTCTGTGCTCATAATTCGTTTCTTTATTAGAACATCCGTTAGCGATGCATCCGCATCAGCCAGAGATACGGGCTCTAAGATCCGTTACGCCCACTAAAAGGCGCACAGTATGCACGATTTATACTGCTTGCCTACTCTTATATCAGACCCAAAAAATAAACAAAATGTGAACCGGCCGCTCTTTTGATAATAGAAAGATTTTACTAATCAACAAGCTATACCATTAAAAATAATGGTGGTTTATCATCGGATTATCCACCAAGATTGGCTAACTCTCGGACAACACGACAATAATATGGCGCCATCATCACTTCTTGCAGAACGGATTTCCCGCCTCAGCAGCGCGCTGGAGAGCGGTCTTTATGAACGTCAGGAAGCCATTCGCCTGTGTCTGCTGGCGGCGCTCAGCGGTGAAAGCGTGTTCCTGCTCGGTCCACCGGGCATTGCCAAAAGCCTGATTGCACGCCGGTTAAAATTCGCCTTTCGCCATGCGCGCTCCTTTGAATACCTGATGACGCGCTTCTCGACGCCGGAAGAGGTGTTCGGCCCGTTATCCATCCAGGCGTTAAAAGACGAAGGCCGCTATCAGCGCCTGACCGCCGGCTACCTGCCCGAAGCGGAAATCGTATTTCTGGATGAGATCTGGAAAGCCGGCCCGGCAATCCTCAATACCCTGCTGACCGCGATCAACGAACGTCGCTTCCGTAACGGCAACGCGGAGGAACCGATCCCCCTGCGGTTGCTGGTCACCGCCTCCAATGAATTACCGGAAGCCGACAGCAGCCTGGAAGCGCTGTACGACCGCATGCTGATACGCCTGTGGCTGGACAAAGTGCAGGACAAGCAGAACTTTCGCTCGTTGCTGGTCAGCCGCCAGAACGAGAATGAAAACCCGGTGCCGGAAGCCCTGAGCATCACCGACGAGGAGTATCACCAGTGGCAATCGCAGATCGACAAAATCAAGCTGCCTGAAAGCTGCTTCGAACTGATATTCCAACTGCGTCAGCGGCTGGATGCGCTGGACCATGCTCCTTACGTTTCCGATCGCCGATGGAAAAAGGCATTGCGCCTGTTGCAGGCCTGCGCCTTTTTCAGTGGTCGCGACGCCGTGGCCCCGATCGACCTGCTGCTGCTGAAAGACTGCCTGTGGCACGATCTCACCTCGCTAAAACTGCTGCAGCAGCAAGTAGAGCAGTTGCTGAACGAGTCGGCCTACCAACAGCAAACGCTGCTGATCCAGCTGCAACAGATCCACACCCGCTGGCTGCAGCACCAACAACAGCAGAGCGACAGTCAGGCGATCACACTGGTAAAAAAAGGCGGCATGTTCAGCCGAAAGCCGCAGTTTGCCCTGGCCACGCCGCTCGGCACCGGTCCCCTGACACTGTTGCTGCAAAAACCGCTGCAGCTGCATGATATTCAGGTCAACCATCTGAGTATTGAAAACAGCGTGCTGGAAAACTGGCTGCAAAAAGGCGGCGACGTACGCGCCAAACTGAACGGCATCGGCTTTGCCCAGCAGATCGATCTGGAAGTGGACGAAAAACTGCATCTGACGGTACTGGACGTCAGTCGTCAGCCTTCGCTGCTGGCCCTGCCCGGTATAAAGACCGGGGGAACGCCTCAGGCAATGCTCGACGAAATGGACCAGTTGGCTCAGCGTCTGGCGGAACAGCGCCGGTTGTTCAGTCAGCATCAGCCCTGCCTGTTTACCCCGGCCGCCAGGCTGGCAAAAATTGAGGCCAGCCTGTTGCAGGTGGCGGAACAAATCAAACAGCAGCACCAGCAGATGCGCGGTCAGTAAGCATGCTCAGCCTGGAAACGCTCGATCTGCTGCTGGCGATCACCGAAGGTGAACTGATCGAGGAAATGATCATCGGTATGCTGGCGGCCCCGCAGCTGTCGATTTTCTTCAAGAAGTTTCCGGCGATCCGCCGGGCGCTGGATCGCGACCTGCCGCGCTGGAAGCTGCAACTGAAACAGCGTCTGCATGAAGCCATGGTGCCACCTGCGCTGGCGCAAGAATTTTACCGCTATCAACAGTGCCAGTTAGAGAACAATACCCAGTTCTTTCATAACCTCAATGACACTCTGGACCTGCTGCGCCAGCTGGTTTCTCCTTTCTATGAGCAGGCTCGCTCGCTGGTGGATGCCGCCGATCTGCCCAATCATCCGCTGGACGACAGTTTCCAGACCCTGTTTTTACAACGCTGGCGTATCAGCCTGACGCTGCAGGCCACCATGATGCACC
The DNA here is from genome assembly GCF_047456085.1 of Serratia sp. BNK-12. Taxonomy (NCBI): domain Bacteria; kingdom Pseudomonadati; phylum Pseudomonadota; class Gammaproteobacteria; order Enterobacterales; family Yersiniaceae; genus Serratia; species Serratia sp. BNK-12. The sequence continues at coordinate 5,189,856 of NZ_CP179896.1, read as the reverse complement.
ACCAGTTGCTGGAACAGGAACGCGAACAGCTGATGGCAGAGCTGCAGGAGCGTCTGGCACTGAGTGGGGCGCTGGAACCGCTGCTGTCGGAAAACGACACCGCCGCCGGGCGACTGTGGGACATGAGCAAAGGCCATCTTCAGCGCGGCGATTATCAACGGCTGGTGGAATACGGCAACTTCCTGCAGCAACAGCCGGAGCTGAAAAAGCTGGCGCAGCAGCTTGGGCGCAGCTATCAGGCCAAAGCGGTACAGCAACAGGATGCTTTGCCAGAGCCGTTTCGCGTCATGGTGCAGGTACCCGCCACGCTGCCGGAAGAGGTCAGCGGTATTCATCAGAGCGACGATATTCTGCGCCTGCTGCCGCCTGAGTTGGTCACGCTGGGTATCGAAGAATTGGAATTTGAGTTTTACCGGCGCCTGCTGGAAAAGCAGTTATTGAGCTACCGCCTGCAGGGCGATGTCTGGCAGGAACAGATAACGATCCGGCAGGTCACCCACCAGCAGCAGGATCAGCAGCCACGCGGCCCGTTTATCGTCTGTGTCGATACCTCAGGCTCCATGGGTGGGTTCAATGAGCAGTGCGCCAAGGCGTTTTGTCTGGCGCTGCTGCGCATTGCGCTGGCGGATAATCGCCGCTGCTACATCATGCTGTTTGCCAACCAGATAGTGCATTACGAGCTTACGGCCGCCAGCGGAATTGAACAGGCAGTGCGTTTTCTCGGTCAGCAGTTTCGCGGCGGCACCGATCTGGCAGCCTGCCTGAACGCCACGGTGAGTAAAATGGCGGAGAGCGGCTGGTTCGACGCGGATGCGGTGATCATTTCTGACTTTATTGCCCAGCGGTTGCCGGAGGAGGTCATAAAGAAGGTCAAACAGCAGCAGCAGAACCACCAGCAGCGCTTTCACGCGGTGGCAATGTCCAGCTATGGCAAACCCGGCATCATGCGCATCTTCGATCATATCTGGCGCTTTGATACCGGGTTAAAAAGCCGCTTGATGCGCCGCTGGCGGCGCTGATTGTTACAGAAGCCCTTCGACCGCGTCACGCACTTGAGGTGACCACACGCCGCACTGCACCTGACCAATGTGCGACAGTTGCAGCAACAGCATCACCAGGCGTGACTGGCCGATACCGCCACCGATAGTCTGCGGCATATCGCCACGCAGCAATGACTGATGCCACTCCAGCGCCAGACGATCTTCATCGCCGGTTTGCGCCAACTGGCGCTTCAGCGCACTGGCGTCAACGCGAATCCCCATAGAAGAAAGCTCGAAGGCATCCTGCAATACCGGGTTCCAGACCAGAATATCGCCGTTCAAACCTGCCAGGCCTTCTGCCGCCGGTGTCGTCCAGTCATCATAATCCGGCGCACGGACATCGTGTGATTTGCCGTGCGACAGCTTACCGCCGATCCCGATCAGAAATACCGCGCCCAGCTCTTTGGTAATCGCCCGCTCACGGCCTTTGGCATCCAGTTCCGGGTAGCGTTGCAACAGGGTTTCACTGTGAACAAAATGAATCTGCTCCGGCAGGAACGGCGTTAAGCCATATTCGCGGCTCACTTCGACTTCAGTGGCCTTAATCGCCGCATAAATACTGCTCACGGTGCTTTTCAGATAATCCAGGCTGCGCTCACCATCCCCCATCACCCGCTCCCAGTCCCATTGATCGACGTAGACCGAATGGATCGCGCTCAGACGATCTTCATCAGGACGCAATGCTTTCATATGGGTATACAGGCCTTCACCGGCGCCAAAATCGTAGCTGCCCAGCGTTTTACGTTTCCATTTCGCCAGTGAGTGCACCACTTCGAAAGTGGCTTCCGGCAGAGTTTTGACCTTTACCTGCACCGCTTTCTCACTGCCTGACAGGTTATCCTGGGTACCGTCACCCAGGCGGCTGAGGATCGGCGCCTGCACTTCGATCAGGCCAAGCTGCTGTTCCAGCTGGCGTGAGAAGAAGGATTTAACCAGGCTGATTTGTTGTTGTTTTTGAATAAACTGTTTTTTCATTGCCGTATCTCTTATAAACCTGTCTCTTTTGCCAACGATTAAGCAACAGAACGGCACCGTAATTCAATATCCGCTAATCAATATTGCCTTTTCACTTTTAATCGTTCATTTTGATGCGGTAATAATTCAACAATCAGCAATTAGTGGGGGATTAAATGGCTGAAAATTATCAGATCGATAATCTCGATCGCGGCATTCTTAACGCTTTGATGGAAAATGCCCGCACGCCTTACGCCGAACTGGCCAAGAACTTTGCCGTCAGTCCCGGTACCATTCATGTGCGAGTAGAAAAGATGAAGCAGGCCGGTATCATCACCGGCGCACGGGTTGACGTGAACCCTAAACGCCTGGGTTACGATGTCTGCTGTTTTATCGGCATTATATTAAAGAGTGCTAAAGACTATCCTTCGGCACTGAAAAAGCTCGAAAGCCTGGAGGAAGTGGTTGAGGCTTACTACACCACCGGCCACTACAGCGTGTTTATCAAAGTGATGTGCCGCTCAATAGATGCGTTACAACAGGTACTTATCAACAAGATCCAGACCATTGACGAGATCCAGTCCACCGAAACGCTGATCTCGCTGCAGAACCCCATCATGCGTACCATCACGCCCTAGCCAATTAATTACTATACCCATATTATCCACAGGTAGATCCCAGCCGATTCACAGCGTACAATGCTGCCACTTTGAGAAGGCTGGGATCATTCATTTCATGGCAGACATTACTCTGATCAGTGGCAGTACGCTTGGCAGCGCCGAGTACGTAGCCGAGCACTTGGCTGAAAAACTGGAAGCTGCGGGCTTTACGACCGAAACCCTGCACGGCCCTGAATTGGATGAACTGACCCTGTCCGGGCGCTGGCTGGTGGTGTCTTCTACCCACGGTGCCGGCGATTTACCGGATAACCTGCAACCGCTGCTGGAACAAATAGAAGAACAGCTTCCTGACTTATCCCAGGTACAGTTCGGCGCAGTCGGTTTGGGCAGCTCGGAATACGACACTTTCTGTGGTGCGATCCAACGGATCGACGATCTTCTGATCGCTCGCGGGGCGAAAAGGATCGGCGATCGGCTCGAGATCGACGTGACTGAACACGAAATTCCTGAGGATCCGGCAGAGGAATGGGTGAAAAATTGGATTAATTTACTCTAATTTGTTCAAAGATCACCCGAACGATTGTGGATAACTATGCTTAAAAGCAGGGTAAAAGCGGTAGTTATCCCAATAACAACCTTAGGTCGCTTTTTGTCCTGTGCATAACATGCCATTTAGATCCCAGCTTATAAGCTATAGGATCACCGATCATTCACAGCTAACGATCCTCCTTAATCCGCTGATCTCAATCACGAATAGTCACTTATCCACAGAAGATCGCGATCCTAATAAGAGATCTAATAAAGAGATCTTTAAATAAAAAAGATCTTCTTTTAATTACCGACGATCCTGACCACTTGGTCGATCGACTAAACTTGAGTAGAATCGCCCTCCCCAGGGCAAACAACGATCGTTCGCAATACGGCGAGGTGCAGTTCCATGTTTTATCCAGAGCAATTTGACGTCATCATCATCGGTGGTGGCCATGCCGGTACCGAAGCCGCAATGGCTGCGGCACGCATGGGGCGTCAGACTTTATTATTGACACACAATATCGATACGCTGGGGCAGATGTCTTGCAACCCGGCGATTGGCGGTATTGGTAAAGGGCATCTGGTTAAGGAAATTGATGCACTTGGCGGCCTGATGGCCACGGCGATTGACCATGCCGGCATCCAGTTTAGGATACTAAACGCCAGCAAAGGCCCGGCGGTGCGAGCCACTCGTGCCCAGGCTGACCGCGTACTGTATCGCCAGGCTGTACGCACCGCCCTGGAGAACCAGCCGAACCTGACTCTCTTCCAGCAGCCGGTCGAAGATCTGATTGTGGAAAACGATCGCGTTGTCGGTGCGGTAACCCAAATGGGGCTGAAGTTCCGTGCCAAAGCGGTGGTACTGACCGTTGGCACCTTCCTGGATGGCAAGATCCATATCGGTCTGGAAAACTACAGCGGAGGCCGCGCTGGGGATCCTCCGTCGATCTCGTTGTCACAGCGTCTGCGTGAATTGCCTTTGCGCGTTAATCGCTTGAAAACAGGTACGCCGCCGCGTATCGATGCACGCACTATCGATTTCAGCGTTCTGACGCCGCAACACGGTGATACACCGATCCCGGTGTTCTCGTTTATGGGCAATGCCGGGCAACACCCGGAGCAAATGGCGTGCTACATCACCCATACCAACGAAAAAACCCATGACGTGATCCGCAATAACCTCGATCGCAGCCCGATGTATGCCGGGATCATCGAAGGGATCGGCCCACGCTATTGCCCATCGATCGAAGACAAAGTCATGCGCTTTGCCGATCGTAACGCTCACCAGATCTTCCTTGAACCGGAAGGCCTGACCAGCAACGAAATTTATCCTAACGGCATTTCCACCAGCCTGCCGTTTGACGTACAGATGCAGATCGTGCGTTCGATGGAAGGGATGCAGAATGCCCGTATCGTTCGTCCGGGTTATGCCATCGAGTATGATTTCTTCGATCCGCGCGATTTAAAACCGACGCTGGAAAGCAAATTTATCCAAGGCTTGTTCTTCGCCGGTCAGATTAACGGCACCACCGGCTACGAAGAAGCCGCTGCACAGGGCCTGCTGGCCGGTCTGAATGCCGGACGTTATGCCAACGAAGATGAAGGCTGGTCACCACGTCGCGATCAGGCTTACCTCGGCGTGCTGGTGGACGATCTCAGTACCCTGGGTACCAAAGAACCGTATCGCATGTTCACTTCACGCGCCGAATATCGCCTGATGCTGCGCGAAGACAATGCCGATCTGCGCCTGACCGAAAAAGGCCGCGAACTGGGTCTGGTGGACGATGCCCGCTGGGCGCGCTTTAGCGAAAAGCTGGAACACATCGAACAAGAACGTCAGCGCCTGCGCGACATCTGGATGCACCCGCATGCGGAGAATGTCGATCAGGTCAACGTACTGCTGAAAGCGCCGCTGTCGCGTGAAGCGAATGGCGAAGAGTTGCTGCGTCGCCCTGAAATGGATTACCAACAGCTGACCTCCGTAGCCGCATTTGCGCCGCCGTTGGCCGATACCCAGGCCGCAGAGCAGGTTGAGATCCAGGTAAAATACGAAGGCTACATCGCTCGTCAGCAGGAAGAGATCGAAAAACAACAGCGTAACGAAAACACCGTGCTGCCGTTGGATCTCGATTATCAGCAAGTTTCCGGCTTGTCGAATGAAGTGATTGCCAAATTGAATGACCACAAGCCGAACTCGATCGGCCAGGCTTCACGCATCTCCGGCATCACACCGGCGGCGATCTCAATTTTGCTGATCTGGCTGAAAAAGCAGGGTTTGCTGCGCCGCAGCGCATAAATCTTGTTTTTGTGCGACCGTTTGTCTACTTGATAGGCAAACGGTCGCTGACATCGTCCCGTGCCTGAATTATCATGCTTGGCTTCTTGGCAAGCCCCAATTTGGCTAGTCGTTCCACGCCAGTCAGAGGACCCGTTGTGCAGAAAAAATTAGACTCGCTGCTCACTGCAGCAGGCATTGCGCTTCCCGATCAGCAAAAACAGCAATTGCTGGGCTATGTCGGCATGCTGGACAAGTGGAACAAGGCTTATAACCTCACCTCGGTGCGCGATCCTCAGCAAATGCTGGTACGCCATATTCTCGACAGCATCGTGGTAAACCCGCATTTGCAGGGCTCCCGTTTTATCGACGTAGGCACCGGCCCCGGCCTGCCGGGCATTCCGTTGGCGATCGTTCGTCCTGATTCCCATTTCACCTTGCTGGACAGCCTGGGCAAGCGCGTACGCTTCCTGCGTCAGGTGCAGCACGAACTGGGCCTGACCAACATTGAGCCGGTACAGAGCCGCGTTGAGGAGTTCCCGGCCGAACCACCGTTTGACGGTGTGATCAGCCGTGCTTTTGCTTCGCTGCAGGACATGCTGTCCTGGTGCCACCATTTGCCGGCGAAAGGGCAGGGGCGTTTCTACGCGCTGAAAGGGGTTCGTCCTGATGAAGAGCTGACGCAGCTGCCGGAAGGTATCGAACTCGAGTCGGTGGTGCGCTTGCAGGTGCCGGAACTCGAAGGCGAACGTCATTTGGTGATACTTAAAGCAAACTGAGTTTGTTTTTGATCAAATAAGCGTGAATTAAAAGATAGTGCCCAGAGTAAATGTAAGCAGGCTAATCAAATGGCGGTTTTTTTAGTTAATTTACTTTTTATTAACACAAAAATAGCCGCCAATTAGCGACAATAGAGTAATTGCAATTCGAAATAGTCACGTTAGCAACGATAAGTTAACGATTCTGCTTTGGCGCTAATGTTAATTGGCTGTTGTAATATTACGCGACAAGCTGTCAATAAAAGGTTTTTACCGAGTAGATGGATTGTTTTTGAACGGTTAACTTGTAATATTTTGATTTATAATGTTTTTTGATCACTCAATTTGCTAAAGACGGTTTACACGTCGGTGAGTTATAAATCAGAAAGAGGCATTATTGTGAGCGGTTCGACGTTTCGTACTGTAACGCTGGAATAATCAGACAATTTAATGCGCCCTATATTCCGACCGTTTTCTTGTGAAAATAGCCTGAAATGGGGGAATTTAAATAATTGTTCACCTTTTCGCTACTTATCGATTGAATTCGTTGGTATGCCCCGTATAATTTGCTCGTTTTTTGCTGCTTGACTCAGATCAGTAAAAACAGTTTTATACGTCACTCAGCATACCCCCTCTGGGGTACGGAGAGAACAAACGTCATGTCTGTGTCCCTTTACAGCGGAAAAGTTGCTCGTAAATTGCTGTTTCTGCAGTTAATGACTTTTGTTTTGATCAGCGCTGCCTTCGGTCTGAAAAGCCTGGAATGGAGCGGTTCGGCACTGGCGGGCGGTCTCGCAGCCTGGTTGCCGAGTACCATGTTTATGCTGTTTGCCTTGCGTCATCAGACGCAGACGCAGGCACCCGGTCGGGTCGCCTGGTCATTCGCCATCGGCGAGGGGTTAAAGGTCTTGATCACCATAGTTTTGTTGATCGTGGCGCTTGGGGTGTTCAAAGCGGAGTTTATACCGCTTGGCCTGACCTATTTAGCGGTGTTAGCGGTGCAAATTATCGCACCCGCCGTGATTAACAGTTACCGAAATTAACTAAATAAGGGTAGAGGCATCATGTCTGCAGAGGGATACAACAGTCCACAGGAGTATATCGGTCACCACCTGACGCAACTTCAGGTCGGGACTGGTTTTTGGTCGATTAACCTCGACTCGATGTTTTTCTCCGTTGTCCTCGGGGTTCTGTTCCTGGTGATTTTCCGCCGGGTTGCCAAAAACGCCACCAGCGGCGTACCGGGTAAGCTGCAAACCGCAGTGGAACTGGTCGTCGGGTTTGTCGACAGCAGCGTACGCGATATGTACCACGGCAAGAGCAAGGTAATTGCTCCGCTGGCGCTGACGGTGTTTGTCTGGGTATTCCTGATGAACATGATGGACCTGATCCCGGTCGACTTCCTGCCATTCATCGGTGCCCAGCTCGGTCTGCCGGCACTGCGTGTGGTGCCTACGGCTGACGTGAACGTCACCCTGTCGATGGCGTTGGGCGTATTTATCCTGATTCTGTTCTATAGCATTAAAATGAAAGGCGTTGGTGGGTTCGTTAAAGAGTTAACCATGCAGCCGTTCAACCACCCTGTATTCATTCCTATCAACCTGATCCTTGAAGGTGTCAGCCTGCTGTCCAAGCCTGTTTCACTGGGCCTGCGACTGTTCGGCAACATGTATGCGGGTGAGTTGATCTTCATCCTGATTGCCGGCCTGTTGCCGTGGTGGTCACAGTGGGTCCTGAGCTTGCCTTGGGCTATTTTCCACATCCTGATCATTACGCTTCAAGCCTTTATTTTCATGGTTCTGACGATTGTCTATCTCTCGATGGCATCTGAAGAGCACTGATTTTCTTAAAACACTTGCACTTTTAAACTGAAACAAACTGGAGACTGTCATGGAAAACCTGAGTATGGATCTGCTGTACATGGCTGCCGCTGTGATGATGGGTTTAGCGGCAATCGGTGCTGCGATCGGTATCGGCATCCTGGGTGGTAAATTCTTGGAAGGCGCTGCTCGTCAGCCTGACCTGATTCCTCTGCTGCGTACACAGTTCTTTATCGTTATGGGTCTGGTTGACGCCATCCCGATGATCGCTGTTGGTCTGGGTCTGTACGTGATGTTCGCTGTCGCGTAAGTAGAGAATTTCTCTACACTGAAACCACACTATTAACTTTTAAAGAGGCATTGTGCTGTGAATCTTAACGCAACAATCCTCGGCCAGGCCATCGCGTTCGTTCTGTTTGTCTGGTTCTGCATGAAGTATGTATGGCCGCCGATTATGGCAGCCATCGAGAAGCGTCAGGGAGAAATTGCTGACGGTCTCGCTTCTGCAGAACGTGCCAAAAAAGATTTGGACTTAGCGCAAGCCAATGCGACCGACCAGCTGAAAACTGCTAAAGCAGAAGCTCAGGTGATCATCGAGCAAGCAAACAAACGCAAAGCTCAGATCATGGATGAAGCGAAAGCCGAAGCCGAGCAGGAACGTAACAAAATCGTGGCGCAGGCTCAGGCTGAGATCGAAGCCGAACGTAAGCGCGCTCGTGAAGAGTTGCGTAAGCAAGTCGCGATGCTGGCAATTGCCGGCGCCGAGAAGATCATCGAACGTTCCGTGGATGAAGCTGCTAACAGCGACATCGTTGATAAACTGGTCGCTGAACTGTAAGGAGGGAGGGGCTGATGTCTGAATTTGTAACTGTAGCTCGCCCCTACGCCAAAGCAGCTTTTGACTTTGCCGTTGAGCATCAAAGCGTAGAGCGCTGGCAAGATATGCTGGCGTTTGCTGCTGATGTCACTCGCAATGAACAGATTTCTGAACTGCTGTCTGGCGCTATGGCGCCAGAGACGCTGTCCAAGACGTTCATCGCGGTATGTGGCGATCAACTCGACGAACATGGCCAGAACTTTATCCGTGTAATGGCCGAAAATGGACGTTTACTGGTTCTTCCTGCCGTGCTGCAGCAGTTCAACGAACTGCGCGCCTTGCTGGAATCCACCGTCGAAGTCGACGTGCTCTCTGCGAGCGCACTGAGCGACAAACAGCAGGCTAATATTGCCGCTGCGATGGAAAAACGTCTGTCACGCAAAGTTAAGCTGAATTGCAAAATTGACAAGTCTGTACTGGCCGGCGTAATTATCCGTGCTGGCGATATGGTGATTGATGGCAGCGTTCGCGGTCGTCTTGAACGCCTGACAGACGTCTTGCAGTCTTAAGGGGACTGGAGCATGCAACTGAATTCCACCGAAATCAGCGAACTGATCAAGCAGCGCATTGCTCAGTTCAATGTGGTGAGCGAAGCTCACAATGAAGGTACTATTGTTTCCGTCAGCGACGGGATCATCCGCGTACACGGTCTGGCCGAAGTTATGCAGGGCGAAATGATCGCACTGCCAGGCAACCGTTACGCAATCGCATTGAACCTGGAGCGTGACTCCGTAGGTGCCGTGGTTATGGGTCCGTACTCGGATCTGGCCGAAGGCATGAAGGTAAAATGTACCGGCCGTATTCTGGAAGTTCCGGTTGGCCGTGGCCTGCTGGGCCGTGTAGTTAACACCCTGGGTGCACCTATCGACGGTAAAGGCCCGGTTGATAACGACGGTTTCTCCCCGGTTGAAGCTATCGCCCCTGGTGTTATCGAGCGTCAGTCCGTAGATCAGCCGGTTCAAACTGGCTACAAATCTGTCGACGCCATGATCCCAATCGGCCGTGGCCAGCGTGAGCTGGTGATCGGCGACCGTCAGACCGGTAAAACCGCTCTGGCTATCGATGCGATCATCAACCAACGCGACTCCGGCATCAAATGTGTTTACGTGGCTATCGGCCAGAAAGCGTCTACCATCGCTAACGTGGTGCGCAAGCTGGAAGAGCACGGCGCACTGGCAAACACCATCGTTGTGGTTGCTACCGCGTCTGAATCCGCTGCACTGCAATACCTGGCGCCATATGCCGGTTGTGCGATGGGCGAATACTTCCGTGACCGCGGTGAAGATGCACTGATCGTTTATGATGACCTGTCCAAACAGGCCGTTGCTTACCGTCAGATTTCCCTGCTGCTTCGTCGTCCACCAGGTCGTGAAGCTTACCCAGGCGACGTATTCTACCTCCACTCCCGTTTGCTGGAGCGTGCTGCGCGTGTTAACGCCGACTACGTTGAAGCCTTCACCAAAGGTGAAGTCAAAGGCCAAACCGGTTCACTGACCGCTCTGCCGATCATTGAAACCCAGGCAGGTGACGTTTCCGCGTTCGTTCCGACCAACGTAATCTCGATTACCGATGGTCAGATCTTCCTGGAATCCAACCTGTTTAACTCCGGTATTCGTCCGGCGGTTAACCCGGGTATCTCCGTATCCCGTGTGGGCGGTGCAGCGCAAACCAAGATCATGAAAAAACTGTCCGGTGGTATTCGTACCGCGCTGGCACAGTACCGTGAACTGGCTGCGTTCTCTCAGTTCGCTTCCGATCTGGATGATGCGACCCGCAAACAGCTGAGCCACGGTCAGAAAGTGACCGAGCTGCTGAAACAGAAACAGTATGCGCCGATGTCCGTCGCACAACAGTCTCTGGTGCTGTTTGCCGCAGAACGTGGCTACCTGAACGACGTTGAAGTCGCGAAAGTCGTGAGCTTCGAAGCCGCGCTGGTTGCTTACGCAGACCGCGAGCATGCTGAGTTGCTGAACCACATCAACCAAACTGGCAATTTCAACGATGAGATCGAGGGCAAACTGAAAGCCGTCCTCGAGACCTTCAAGAAAACCCAGTCCTGGTAACGCTCAGCGGCCTGCAGTTGAAAGACAGCAGGCCGTCTGGCAATGAGGAGAAGCAGAGATGGCCGGCGCAAAAGAGATACGTAGTAAGATCGCGAGCGTGCAAAACACGCAAAAGATCACTAAAGCGATGGAAATGGTCGCCGCCTCCAAAATGCGTAAATCGCAGGAACGCATGGCGGCCAGCCGTCCTTATGCAGAGACCATGCGCAAAGTGATTGGTCACCTTGCGTTGGGTAATCTGGAATATAAGCACCCGTACCTGGATGAGCGTGACGTTAAGCGCGTCGGGTATCTGGTGGTGTCTACTGACCGTGGTCTCTGTGGCGGCTTGAACATCAACCTGTTCAAGCGTCTGTTGGCAGAGATGAAAGGCTGGTCCGAAAAAGGCGTTGAAGTTGATTTGGCGCTGATTGGCTCTAAAGCGGCCTCTTTCTTTGGTTCCGTGGGCGGCAACGTGGTTGCCCAGGTTACCGGCATGGGGGATAAACCTTCCCTGTCGGAACTGATCGGTCCGGTGAAAGTGATGCTGCAAGCCTACGACGAAGGTCGTTTGGACAAGCTGTACATTGTCAGCAACAAATTTATCAATACGATGTCCCAGGAACCACAGATTATTCAGCTGCTGCCGTTGCCGCCTTCCGATGACGGTGAGCTGAAGAAAAAATCTTGGGATTACCTGTATGAACCCGATCCAAAAGTGCTGCTTGATACCTTGCTGCGCCGCTATGTGGAATCGCAAGTTTATCAGGGCGTCGTGGAAAACCTGGCCAGCGAGCAGGCCGCACGAATGGTAGCGATGAAAGCCGCAACCGATAACGGCGGTAGCCTGATCAAAGAGCTGCAGTTGGTATACAACAAGGCTCGTCAGGCCAGCATCACTCAGGAACTCACCGAGATCGTTTCGGGAGCCTCCGCGGTTTAAGCTAGGTTTACGAATTACGTAGAGGATTCAAGATGGCTACTGGAAAGATTATCCAGGTAATCGGCGCCGTAGTGGACGTCGAGTTCCCTCAGGATGCCGTACCAAAAGTGTACAATGCTCTTGAGGTAGAAAACGGTACCGAGAAGCTGGTGCTGGAAGTTCAGCAGCAGTTGGGCGGTGGCGTAGTTCGCTGTATCGCGATGGGGACCTCAGATGGTCTGCGCCGCGGTCTGAAAGTGAACGATCTGGAACACCCAATTGAAGTACCGGTAGGTAAAGCTACCCTGGGCCGTATCATGAACGTATTGGGTGAACCAATCGACATGAAAGGCGACATCGGCGAAGAAGAACGTTGGGCGATTCACCGTCCGGCGCCAAGCTACGAAGATTTGTCCAACTCCCAGGATCTGCTGGAAACCGGTATCAAGGTTATGGACCTGATTTGTCCGTTCGCTAAGGGCGGTAAAGTTGGTCTGTTCGGTGGTGCTGGTGTGGGTAAAACCGTAAACATGATGGAGCTGATCCGTAACATCGCGATCGAGCACTCCGGTTATTCCGTGTTTGCAGGCGTGGGTGAGCGTACTCGTGAGGGTAACGACTTCTACCACGAAATGAACGACTCCAACGTACTGGACAAAGTATCCCTGGTTTACGGCCAGATGAACGAGCCACCGGGTAACCGTCTGCGCGTTGCTCTGACCGGTCTGACCATGGCGGAGAAATTCCGTGACGAAGGCCGCGACGTTCTGCTGTTCGTTGATAACATTTACCGTTATACCCTGGCCGGTACCGAAGTGTCCGCACTTCTGGGCCGTATGCCATCTGCGGTAGGTTATCAGCCAACGCTGGCGGAAGAGATGGGCGTTCTGCAAGAACGTATCACCTCTACCAAGACCGGTTCTATCACTTCCGTACAGGCCGTTTACGTTCCTGCGGATGACTTGACTGACCCGTCACCAGCCACCACCTTTGCTCACTTGGATGCAACCGTGGTACTGAGCCGTAATATCGCTTCTCTGGGTATCTACCCGGCCGTTGACCCGCTGGATTCCACCAGCCGTCAGCTGGATCCGCTGGTAGTTGGCCAGGAGCACTACGATGTAGCGCGTGGCGTGCAGTCTATTCTGCAACGCTACCAGGAACTGAAAGATATCATCGCAATCCTGGGTATGGACGAGCTGTCAGAAGATGACAAACTGGTCGTATCCCGTGCGCGTAAAATCCAACGCTTCCTGTCTCAGCCGTTCTTCGTGGCAGAAGTCTTCACCGGTTCTCCGGGCAAGTTCGTATCGCTGAAAGACACCATTCGTGGTTTCAAAGGCATTATGGACGGCGACTATGACCACCTGCCTGAACAAGCGTTCTACATGGTTGGCGCCATTGAAGAAGCAGTGGAAAAAGCCAAGAAACTGTAACGCCTTGAGAGGAGGGTGATATGGCTATGACTTACCATCTGGATGTAGTCAGCGCGGAAAAACATATGTTTTCCGGCCTGGTGCAAAAGATCCAGGTGACAGGTAGCGAAGGCGAACTGGGGATTTTCCCTGGCCATGCGCCGCTGCTGACTGCCATCAAGCCTGGCATGGTGCGTATTGTTAAACAGCACGGTGAAGAAGAGTTCATCTACCTGTCCGGCGGTATCCTTGAGGTACAGCCGAGCGTGGTCACCGTGTTGGCAGACACTGCCATCCGTGGAACGGACCTCGACGAAGCGAGAGCGCTGGAAGCTAAGCGTAAAGCTGAAGAGCACATCCGTAGCTCTCATGGCGATGTCGACTATGCTCAGGCATCTGCGGAACTGGCGAAAGCGATCGCAAAACTGCGCGTTATCGAGCTCACCAGAAGAGCGATGTAACATTTTGGCGCGTGCATAACGCAACCAAAATTAAGAAAGCGGCCTATTTGGTCGCTTTTTTTTTGCTTTAAAATAAGCGTTTCAACCCGGTGGGCATTGTGATGTATAACCCTCGAGAGAGGCTAAAAATGTCTCCGATCGCCGACAGTTCCACCCAGGCTGAGGTTGCCTGAGTGTTAGCTGTGGCGCGCCTAGTGCCCCATGGCCTGCGCCGGGTTCGTGCAGAGAAATATGTAGTAATATCGTCACTAAAGAGTTCTACTTTCGTCTATCAAAATGGAGTTATCAGGTTGCTTATGTCGAACAGCGCAATGAGTGTGGTGATCCTCGCCGCGGGCAAGGGAACACGCATGTATTCCGATCTTCCCAAGGTGTTACATCCATTGGCCGGTAAGCCGATGGTGCAGCACGTCATTGATGCCGCGATGAAACTGGGCGCGCAAAACGTCCATTTGGTCTACGGCCACGGCGGTGAGTTGCTGAAAAAGATCCTGACCGACAGTGCGCTGAACTGGGTGCTGCAGGCCGAGCAGTTGGGGACCGGCCACGCCATGCAGCAGGCTGCACCGCATTTTGCCGATGATGAAGACGTGCTGATGCTGTACGGTGACGTTCCGCTGATCTCTGTCGATACCCTGCAGCGCCTGCTGGCGGCGAAGCCACAGGGCGGTATTGGTCTGCTGACCGTAAAACTGGCTGATCCAAGCGGTTACGGTCGTATCGTGCGCGAGCAGGATACTGTGGTGGGAATTGTTGAGCACAAGGATGCCAGCGAAGCCCAGCGTCAGATCAATGAAATCAATACCGGTATCCTGGTGGCCAACGGGCGCGATCTGAAGCGCTGGCTGGGGATGCTGAACAACGACAACGCGCAGGGTGAGTTCTATATCACCGATATCATCGCGTTGGCACATGCCGACGGCAAGAAAATTGAGGCGGTCCATCCATCTCGCCTGAGTGAAGTGGAAGGCGTGAATAACCGCCTGCAGCTGTCGCGACTTGAGCGCATTTATCAGGCAGAACAATCTGAAAAGTTGCTGCTGGCCGGCGTAATGCTGTTGGATCCGGCGCGTTTTGATCTGCGCGGGGAACTTGTGCACGGTCGCGACATCTCTATTGATGCCAACGTGATTATTGAAGGTTCGGTCAAGCTGGGCGACCGCGTGAAAATCGGTGCCGGCTGCGTGCTGAAAAACTGCGTAATTGGCGACGACTGCGAGATCAGCCCGTATAGCGTATTGGAAGATGCGGTGCTGGCAGCGGAATGCACCGTGGGGCCATTCGCCCGTCTTCGTCCGGGTGCAGAGCTGGCGGTGGGCGCCCATGTCGGCAACTTCGTCGAAATGAAAAAAGCACGCTTGGGCAAAGGTTCCAAGGCGGGCCATCTGAGCTACCTGGGCGATGCCGAGATTGGTGACGATGTGAATATCGGCGCCGGTACTATCACCTGTAACTATGATGGCGCCAACAAGCATAAAACCATTATTGGCGACGGCGTGTTTGTTGGTTCCGATACCCAACTGGTGGCACCGGTCTCCGTCGGCAAAGGCTCTACCATCGCCGCTGGCACTACGGTTACCCGTGATATCGGCGAGGACGAACTGGTGCTGAGCCGCGTTAAGCAGGTGCACATCCAGGGTTGGCAGCGTCCGGTGAAAAAGAGATAGCCCTTCATCTTTCGAGCTGCAGCGTTGTTGGCTTCATGCCAGAACCCCAGTCACTTACTTGAGTAAGCTCCTGGGGATCCTGACATTTGCCGCCTAGCTGCAACTCGAAATCTATTGGGCGGCAGCATGTAGTAGAAAGAATATGTTTTGTATTGCGCTCCAATGTAGAGCCCAATACAAAACATAATAATCCCCATTCTCTACAGGCTCGGGGACGCACGGTAAAAACCGGCAAAATCAGGTCAAGACATCGAAAGCGCCCCGAAAGGCGTTTAATTAGGAATACAACTGATGTGTGGAATTGTAGGCGCAGTAGCGCAACGTGATATTGCAGAGATCCTGTTGGAAGGTTTACGCCGCCTTGAGTACCGTGGCTATGACTCAGCCGGTTTGGCAGTGGTGGATGCGGAAGGCAACGTGAACCGTTTACGCCGCGTGGGCAAGGTCAATAAACTGGCCGAAGCCGCGGAACAACATCCCTTGCACGGCGGCACCGGTATTGCTCACACCCGCTGGGCAACGCACGGTGAACCTACCGAAGCGAATGCGCACCCGCATGTTTCTGATTACATTACCGTGGTGCATAACGGCATCATCGAAAACCACGAACCGCTGCGTGAATTGCTGATCGAACGGGGCTATCACTTCAGCTCCGAGACCGATACCGAGGTGATTGCTCACCTGGTGCATTGGGAACAGCGCCAGGGCGGCAGCTTGCTGGAAGTGGTGCAGCGCGTGATCCCACAGCTGCGTGGCGCCTACGGCACCGTGGTAATGGATAGCCGCGACCCGAGCGTGCTGGTGGCAGCGCGTTCCGGCAGCCCGCTGGTGATCGGCCGCGGCGTGGGTGAAAACTTCCTGGCATCCGACCAATTGGCGCTGCTGCCGGTGACCCGTCGCTTTATCTTCCTGGAAGAAGGCGACGTGGTGGAAATGACCCGCCGCACCGTCAACATTTTCGACAAACAGGGTAACGCCGTTGAACGCCCTGAGTTTGAATCTCAAGTGCAATACGACGCCGGTGATAAAGGCGCTTACCGCCATTACATGCAAAAAGAGATTTACGAACAGCCGCTGGCGCTGAAAAACACCCTGGAAGGGCGTTTCAGCCATGGCCAAATCAACCTGAGCGAGCTGGGACCGCGCGCCGATGAGCTGCTGGCGAAGGTGCAGCATGTGCAGATCATTGCCTGCGGTACGTCATACCACTCTGGCATGGTTGCTCGCTATTGGTTCGAATCTCTGGCCGGTGTGCCTTGCGACGTCGAGATCGCGTCTGAATTCCGTTACCGCAAATCTGCCGTGCGTCCGGGCAGCCTGATCATCACGCTGTCACAGTCCGGCGAAACCGCCGATACCCTGGCGGCGCTTCGCCTGTCGAAGGAATTGGGCTACCTCGGTTCGTTGGCGGTGTGTAACGTGGCCGGTTCTTCGCTGGTGCGTGAATCCGATTTGGCGCTGATGACCAAGGCCGGGACCGAAATTGGCGTGGCCTCTACCAAGGCCTTCACCACCCAGTTGGCGGTGTTGTTGATGCTGGTGGCGCGTTTGGGCCGTCTGAAAGGCATGGCGGAAAGCGTTGAGCATGAAATCGTACACGGCCTGCAGGCGTTGCCGGCGCGTATCGAACAGATGCTGTCGCTGGACAAAAGCATTGAAGCGCTGGCGGAGGGCTTCTCCGACAAGCACCACGCGCTGTTCCTCGGCCGTGGCGATCAGTACCCGATCGCCATGGAAGGTGCGTTGAAGCTGAAGGAGATCTCCTACATTCACGCGGAAGCCTATGCGGCCGGTGAATTGAAACACGGCCCACTGGCGTTGATCGATGCCGATATGCCGGTGATCGTGGTGGCGCCGAACAACGAACTGTTGGAAAAACTGAAATCCAACATCGAAGAAGTTCGCGCGCGCGGTGGCCAGCTGTATGTGTTCGCCGATCAGGATGCCGGTTTCGTCAGCAGCGAAGGCATGACCATCATTCCATTGCCGCACGTAGAAGAAATCGTGGCCCCTATCTTCTACACCGTGCCGTTGCAGCTGCTGTCTTACCATGTGGCGTTGATCAAAGGTACCGATGTTGACCAGCCGCGTAACCTGGCTAAGTCTGTCACCGTAGAGTAATCCGCTGCTGTTAATCTCTAAAAGCCGGCCACTGTGCCGGCTTTTTTCATAACGGGATCAAATATGACAAGAGTGCTACAGCGGAGATAAAAGTTGTCATATTCAAACGGATAGCGGCGATGGAAAGGGTTTTTTTATTGATTAATTACTGAGTGGTTTTATGTTTAATGGTTTGATTTTTATAGTGTAATCACATCCGTGCTCTCACTGTAATATAACTGTCATATTTCGTACATTTTACTGTCACCAAACTGTCCTATTTTCCCTCCTGCAGCAATACTTACTCTGATGAAAACGACTCAAAGTCGATTTTTGAATATCCCATTAGGAGGGATTATGAAACTGATGCGTACCACCGTCGCCAGTATTGTGGCAGCGACTTTCTCCCTGACCGCCGTGTCCGCGTTCGCTGCTGCTAGCCTGACCGGTGCAGGTGCGACATTCCCCGCTCCGGTTTATGCCAAGTGGGCAGATTCTTATCAGAAAGAAACCGGCAACAAAGTTAACTATCAGGGCATCGGCTCTTCTGGTGGCGTGAAGCAAATCGTCGCCAATACCGTTGACTTTGGTGCCTCCGATGCACCTTTGAGTGATGACAAGCTGGCGGCCGATGGCTTGTTCCAGTTCCCTACCGTGATCGGTGGCGTGGTGCTGGCCGTTAACATCCCGGGCATCAAATCCGGTGAGCTGACCCTGGATGGGAAAACCCTGGGTGATATCTACCTGGGCAACGTGAAAAAATGGAACGACCCGGCGATCACCAAGCTGAACCCAGGCGTCAAGCTGCCGGATCAGAACATTGCGGTTGTTCGTCGCGCGGACGGTTCAGGCACCTCTTTCGTGTTCACCAGCTATCTGTCTAAAGCCAACGCGCAGTGGAAAGAGAAAATCGGTGCAGGTTCTACCGTTAACTGGCCAACCGGTCTGGGCGGCAAGGGCAATGACGGCATCGCCGCATTCGTACAGCGTCTGCCTGGCTCCATCGGTTACGTTGAATACGCGTATGCCAAACAAAACAACCTGGCTTACACCAAGCTGATTTCTGCCGACGGCAAAGCGGTTAGCCCAACAGAAGAGAGCTTCAGCGCCGCCGCTAAAGGCGTTGACTGGAGCAAAACCTTCGCCCAGGACCTGACTAACCAGAAAGGTGACAACGCCTGGCCAATTACCTCCACCACCTTCATCCTGGTGCACAAAGAGCAGAAAAACCCGGCTCAGGGCACTGAAGTTCTGAAGTTCTTTGACTGGGCGTATAAAACCGGCGCCAAGCAGGCTAACGACCTGGATTACGCCACGCTGCCGAACGAAGTTATCGAGCAGGTGCGTGCAGCATGGAAAACCAACGTAAAAGACAGTTCCGGTAAAGCGCTGTACTAACAACGCAGGGGCGCGTGATTCGGCGCGCCCCACTCAGTTTTTCAGGGCTCAATTCAGGTTGGGCCTGCCAGGGTTAACACAGAGAGTGATCTATGGCTGAGTACAAGCCGACCATTAAAGCACCGAGTAAAAATGGTGACGTCATCTTCAGCGCGCTGGTTAAACTGGCGGCGCTGATTACCCTATTGTTGCTGGGCGGCATTATTGTTTCGCTGATCTTCGCCTCCTGGCCGAGCATACAGAAATTCGGTTTCTCCTTTCTGTGGACCAAAGAATGGGACGCGCCTGCTGAGCAGTTTGGCGCCCTGGTACCGATCTACGGCACCGTCGTCACCTCGCTGATCGCATTGATTATCGCCGTACCCGTCAGCTTCGGCATTGCGCTGTTCCTGACCGAGCTGGCACCAAACTGGCTGAGGCGCCCGCTGGGTATCGCCATTGAGCTGCTGGCGGCGATCCCGAGTATCGTTTATGGCATGTGGGGCCTGTTCGTGTTCGCCCCGCTGTTTGCCGAATATTTCCAGACCCCGGTTGGCGAGGTGCTGTCCGGCATTCCGATTGTCGGTGAGCTTTTCTCTGGCCCGGCGTTCGGTATCGGTATTCTGGCTGCCGGGGTGATCCTGGCGATTATGATTATTCCTTATATCGCCGCCGTAATGCGCGATGTATTCGAACAAACCCCGGTGATGATGAAAGAGTCGGCCTATGGCATCGGCTGCACCACCTGGGAAGTGATTTGGCGCATCGTATTGCCGTTTACCAAGAATGGCGTGATTGGCGGTGTAATGCTCGGCTTGGGCCGTGCGCTGGGGGAAACCATGGCGGTGACCTTCATCATCGGTAACACCTACCAGCTCGACAGCGCTTCACTGTATATGCCGGGCAACAGCATCACCTCTGCACTGGCCAACGAATTCGCCGAAGCGGAGTCGGGCGTGCACACCGCCGCGTTGATGGAGTTGGGTCTGATTCTGTTTGTTATCACCTTTATCGTGCTGGCGCTGTCGAAGCTGATGGTGATGCGCCTGGCAAAGAGTGAGGGACGCTAACGTGACGACTATGGATATGCAAAATAGCGTAGCGCTGCTGGAAAGCCGCCGCAAAATGCAGGCCTGGCGCCGCCAGAAGAACCGACTGGCGCTGTTCCTGTCGATGGCGACCATGGTGTTTGGCCTGTTCTGGCTGGTGTGGATCCTGTTCTCCACCGTGACCAAGGGCATCGACGGCATGTCGCTGGCGCTGTTCACCGAAATGACTCCTCCGCCGAATACCGCGGGCGGAGGCCTGGCAAACGCCATCGCCGGTAGCGGCCTGTTGATCCTGTGGGCTACCGTGTTCGGTACGCCGCTGGGCATCATGGCGGGGATTTACCTGGCGGAATATGGCCGTAAATCCTGGCTGGCGGAAGTCATCCGTTTTATTAACGACATTCTGTTATCGGCACCGTCGATTGTTGTGGGCCTGTTCGTGTACACCATCGTGGTGGCGAAGATGGAACACTTCTCCGGTTGGGCCGGGATCATCGCGTTGGCGCTGTTGCAGGTACCGATCGTGATCCGTACCACCGAGAATATGCTGAAGCTGGTGCCGGATACGCTGCGCGAAGCCGCTTATGCGCTGGGCACGCCGAAATGGCGCATGATTTCCGCCATCACGCTGAAAGCCTCGGTCTCCGGCATCATCACCGGCGTGCTGCTGGCGATTGCGCGTATCGCAGGGGAAACCGCACCGTTGCTGTTTACCTCGCTGTCGAATCAGTTCTGGAGCACCGACCTGATGCAGCCGATCGCCAACCTGCCGGTGACCATTTTCAAATTCGCCATGAGCCCGTTCGCCGAATGGCAAGAGCTGGCCTGGGCCGGGGTGCTGTTGATAACCCTGTGCGTACTGCTACTGAATATCCTGGCGCGTGTGGTTTTCGCCAAGAAAAAGCATTCATAAAATTTTGAGCGCTGCCGTGGCGGCGCTGATGAAAAGAGAGAAGTCTTGATGAGTATGGTTACTGACGCTTCCAGCAGCAAAATTCAGGTACGCGATCTGAACTTCTACTATGGCAAATTCCATGCGCTGAAAAACATCACGCTGGATATCGCCAAGAACAAGGTCACCGCGTTTATCGGCCCGTCCGGCTGCGGCAAATCTACCCTGCTGCGCACCTTCAACAAAATGTATCAGCTGTACCCCGAGCAGCGTGCCGAAGGTGGCATTCTGCTGGATGGGCAGAACATTCTGACCGACAACTCGGATATCGCACTGCTGCGTGCCAAGGTCGGCATGGTGTTCCAGAAGCCGACGCCGTTCCCGATGTCGATTTACGACAATATCGCCTTCGGCGTGCGCCTTTTTGAAAAGCTGTCACGTGCCGACATGGATGAGCGTGTGCAGTGGGCCTTGACCAAGGCGGCGCTGTGGAACGAAACCAAGGACAAGCTGCACCAGAGCGGTTACAGCCTGTCGGGTGGCCAGCAGCAACGTCTGTGCATCGCCCGCGGCATTGCCATTCGTCCGGACGTGTTATTGCTGGACGAACCTTGCTCGGCGCTGGATCCGATTTCCACCGGTAAGATTGAAGAGCTGATCAGCGAACTGAAGTCTGACTACACCGTGGTGATCGTAACCCACAACATGCAGCAGGCCGCGCGTTGCTCCGACTCCACGGCATTTATGTATCTGGGCGAACTGATCGAGTTCAGTGATACTGATAACCTGTTCACCGCGCCACAGAAAAAACAGACCGAAGACTACATCACCGGCCGTTATGGTTGATAGGATGCATCATGGATAACCTGAATTTAAATAAGCACATTTCCGGCCAGTTCAACGCAGAACTGGAGCATATCCGCACCCAGGTATTGACCATGGGCGGGCTGGTGGAACAGCAACTGACCGACGCTATCACCGCGATGCACAATCAGGACGGTGAATTGGCCAAACGCGTGATCGAAGGCGACGCCAAGGTCAATATGATGGAAGTGGCGATTGACGAAGCCTGCGTGCGGATCATCGCCAAACGCCAGCCGACCGCCAGCGACCTGCGTCTGGTGATGGCGATCATCAAAACCATTTCCGAGCTGGAACGCATCGGCGACGTGGCGGACAAGATTTGCCGCACCGCGCTGGAGAAATTCTCGCACCAGCACCAGCCACTGCTGGTCAGCCTGGAGTCGCTTGGTCGCCATACCGTGCAGATGCTGCACGACGTGCTGGACGCCTTCGCGCGCATGGATTTGGATGAAGCTATCCGCATTTACCGCGAAGACCGGAAGGTCGATCAGGAATATGAGGGCATCGTACGCCAGTTGATGACCTACATGATGGAAGATACGCGTACTATCCCAAGCGTGCTGACCGCGTTATTCTGTGCCCGTTCGATCGAGCGTATCGGTGACCGCTGCCAGAACATTTGCGAATTTATCTTCTATTTCGTCAAAGGTCAGGACTTCCGTCATATCGGTGGCGACGCGCTGGAAAAGCTGCTGTCATCCGACGGAAAAGACGATAAAAAAGAGTAATTTCCCCCGAGAGTTACCCCTGAAGGCGCAGAAAACTGCGCCTTTATGCTGTTTAAAACCCTTAAAGACAAAAAGGTTATAAATATAGCTTTTTATATTATTTCCTGACCTAAGAGGGTCTTGCTAGCTTAGCAGCCAGCAGGACATCAACCCTTAGGAGCTCCCCATGAAACATCGCGCTTTGGCCTTAACCTTATTAGCCAGCCTGACCAGCCTCGCCACCGGTGCCGCGCATGCGGACAAACTCGACGACATCAAGAAAGCCGGCGTAGTGCGTATCGCGGTGTTCGACAGCAATCCGCCGTTCGGTTATATCGACCCGCAAAGCAAAAAGCTGGTGGGTTACGATGTGGATGTCGCCGATGCGATCGGCAAAGCGCTGGGCGTGAAGGTTGAGCTGCGAGCCACCAACCCGGCCAACCGTATTCCTTTGCTGGTCTCGAAAAAGGTCGACCTGATTGCCGCTAACTTCACCATTACCGACGAGCGTGCCAAGGAAGTGAACTTCAGCGTGCCGTATTTCGCCACCGGCCAGAAATTTATCGCCCATAAAGGCGTACTGAAAACCCCGGAAGACATCAAAAAGCTGCGCATTGGCGCGGACAAAGGCACGGTGCAGGAAATTACCCTGCGTGAACATTATCCGACGGCGAAAGTGATCTCTTACGACGATACCCCGCTGGCGTTCGTGGCGCTGCGTAACGGTAACGTGCAGGCGATCACCCAGGATGACGCCAAGCTGGTGGGCCTGCTCGGCAACCTGCCGGCCGCCCAGAAAGCTGACTTCGAGATCTCGCCGTTCAGCATTACCAAAGAGTACCAGGGAGTCGGCATTCCCAAAGGCGAAGATCGCCTGACCGCCAGCGTTAACGACACGCTGATTAAACTGGAAAAGGACGGCGAAGCGGTGAAAATCTACAATCGCTGGTTCGGGCCGGAAACCAAAACGGCTCAACCGCGCGGCGATTTCACCATCGCACCCCTGGATCAGCAGCCTAAGGCCTGATTCTGCGGGGTCGTGAAGTCAGAACGGAGGGGCGCAGCTTGCTGCGCCCTTGGCGCATGGTGCAAAACAAGGATTAGGCATGAATCTGCAACAACTCTCAGACTGGCTGCTGGCGCCGCAGTATCTGAGCTGGTTATGGGATGGCTTCCTGCTGACGCTGTGGCTTTCCGCCTGTGCTAGCCTGGTAGCCACGCTGTTGGGGTTTTTACTGACGGCGATGCGTGACAGCCGCCTGAGGGTGCTGCGCTGGCTGGCGGTCGGTTACAGCTCATTGTTTCGCAATACGCCGCTGCTGGTGCAGCTGTTCTTCTGGTATTTCGCTGCCGGGCAGATTTTGCCGTCTGCCGCCATGCAGTGGCTGAATACGCCACACCACATCGGCCTGCTTGAGTGGCCCTCATTTGAATTTCTGGCCGGTTTCTTCGGCCTGACGCTTTACTCCACTGCTTTTATCGCTGAAGAGATCCGCTCCGGCATCCGTGGTGTCGCCAGCGGACAAAAGTACGCCGCCAACGCGCTGGGGCTGACCGGATGGCAGGCCATGCGCTATGTGGTGCTGCCGCAGGCGCTTAAAATTGCCATGCCGCCGCTACTGGGCCAATACATGAACGTAATAAAAAACTCCTCGCTGACCATGGCGATCGGCGTCGCTGAACTTTCCTATGCTTCGCGTCAGGTAGAAACCGAGACGCTACGCACCTTCCAGGCCTTTGGCGTGGCGACGGTGTTGTATATCGCCATCATTGCGCTATTAGAAGGTTGGGGCATGTGGCGGCAGCAGCGTAAACCGCTGGGAGGACATTAAGATGGATTTCAGCATCATTTACGACAACCTGGGATATCTGCTGTGGGGCACCTGGCCGGATGGGCCGCTGGGGGGCGCGGCGCTGACACTGGCTATCAGCCTGATGGCGGGGGTGGCTTCGGCTATTCTCGGCACGCTGTTGGGGGTGGCATTGGCGATGTCACGCGGTGTGGTGGCCGGGCTGTTGGCGGCGATTTTGGGCTTTTTCCGCGCAATTCCGGTGATCATGCTGATTTTCTGGACCTATTTCCTGCTGCCCATCGTTTTTGGCGTAGATATTCCTGAAATTACCACGGTGGTTTGCGCTCTGGCGTTGATCGCCTCCGCCTATCTGGCGCATGCGGTGAAAGCCGGCATTGCCGCCATCGGGCCGGGGCAGTGGCAGGCCGGGTTATCGTTGGGGCTGACCCGCTGGCAAACGCTGTGGTTGATAGTGCTGCCGCAGGCGCTGCGCATGATGGTGCCGTCGTTTATCAACCAGTGGATTTCGCTGATCAAGGACACCTCCCTGGCCTATATCGTTGGTGTCAGTGAGCTGACCTTTCTGGCGACACAGGTCAACAACCGCAGCATGGTGTATCCGATGGAGGTATTCCTGTTTATCGCGTTGGTGTACTTCGTGTTCTGCCTGGCGTTGGATCTGCTGGCCAATGCGATCAATCGCCGCTACAGCCCGCAGACCCGGGCTGTAAAACGGTCATGGCGCTGGTGGCGCAACAAACCGCCGTTGCCGGCTAGTTAGTCAGCTGCCAGCCGCGTTCACGCCAGAGCGCCGGCAATTGCGCCAGATTATCGAATGCGGTGACCAAGGGGTGATCGATAGGTTTATTGTGCGGATCGGCGCAGAAGTAAAACACCGGGATCCCGGCGGCGATCCCTGCCTGTGCTCCGGCGGCGGAATCGTCCACCAGGATGCAGCGCTCCACCGGCACCTGCATTTTTTCGGCGGCGTGGAACACAATGGCCGGATCCGGCTTCCAGCGTTGGATGTCATAGCCGCTGAACAACCGGTCATCAAAATAGTGCAGCATATCGGTCAGGCCGAGCGAGTGTTGCATTTTGCTGACCGGGCCGTTGGAAACCGTGCACATTGGCACCTTCACCTGCGCCAACAGTTCACGCGCCCCGGCGATTTGTTGCAGCTCGCTATCGAACAAGCGGGCCACTTCCTGGCGGTACAGCGGTTCAAGCTCTTCCTTTGCCAGCGTGGTGCCCTGTTGTGCATTAACCTGTTCGATAATTTCGTACAGCTTCACTCCTTTGAATCTTCTGAACACGTCGTCCAGCGACAGGTGGATGCCGAAGTGGGCAAACATGTGCACATAGGCTTTGCTGCACAGCACTTCGCTGTCCACCAGCGTGCCGTCGCAATCAAACAAAATACAGTCAATCTGGTTCATCAGCGTCAGTGTCCTTCGAGTCAACAGCGATAATGCCACTTTAACCGCATCAGGCAGGATTGCGACTCCTGAATCCTGGTTTTCCGATGAATATCAGCAAATACAACCTGTTGGGGTTTATAGCCGTAAAGACGGCGAAAAAAACCTGTGATCAGCATCAAAACCCTGACTTTTTGTTATATACCCGGCATACTTGAAACCGCATCTGTGTTGGCTGCGAACGCTCACCCCAGTCACTTACTTGAGTAAGCTCTTGGGGATTCGCGTTCTTGCCGCCGTGATGCGACTCCAATTATTTTGGGTATAGGATAGCTGGCGACTGTCCATTCCCCTCTTCGGAATTCTGATAATGAGCAAACCAGTATCTGGCCTTGACGTCGAGCAAGGCTTGCTTGGGCGTGTGTTTAAACTCAAGCAACATGGCACTACGGCGCGTACGGAAACGATTGCCGGTATTACCACCTTTTTGACCATGGTGTATATCGTGTTCGTTAACCCCCAAATCCTGGGCGCGGCGGGCATGGATACGCAGGCGGTGTTCGTGACAACCTGTCTGATTGCCGCTTTCGGCAGCATTTTCATGGGCCTGCTGGCGAACCTGCCGGTAGCGCTGGCACCGGCGATGGGCCTCAATGCGTTCTTCGCATTTGTGGTGGTCGGCGCAATGGGCATCTCATGGCAGATCGGCATGGGTGCCATTTTCTGGGGGGCAGTCGGTTTATTGCTGCTGACCATTTTCCGCGTACGCTACTGGATGATTGCCAATATTCCGATGAGCCTGAGGGTGGGCATTACCAGCGGTATCGGTCTGTTTATCGGCATGATGGGGCTGAAAAATGCCGGTATCGTGGTGGCTAACCCGGACACCCTGGTGACCATTGGCAGCCTGACTTCGCACAACGTGCTGCTGGGCGCGCTGGGCTTCTTTATCATCGCGGTATTGTCTTCACGCAACTTCCATGCGGCAGTGCTGATTTCTATCGTGGTGACTACGCTGATCGGCTGGGCGTTGGGTGATGTGAAATACGGCGGCGTATTCTCGATGCCTCCTAACATCACGTCGGTAGTGGGTCAGGTTGATCTGGCCGGGGCGCTGAATATTGGCCTGGCCGGGGTGATTTTCTCCTTTATGCTGGTCAACCTGTTCGACTCCTCTGGTACCTTGATTGGCGTAACCGACAAGGCCGGGCTGACTGACGACAAGGGTAAGTTCCCGCGCATGAAGCAGGCGCTGTATGTCGACAGCATCAGCTCGGTAGCCGGTTCCTTTGTCGGCACTTCTTCGGTTACTGCCTATATTGAAAGCTCCGCCGGGGTGTCTGTCGGCGGCCGTACCGGGCTGACCGCTGTGGTAACCGGTATCCTGTTCCTGTTGGTGATTTTCCTCTCGCCGTTGGCGGGTATGGTGCCGGCTTATGCCGCAGCCGGCGCGCTGATCTACGTTGGCGTGCTGATGACATCAAGTTTGGCGCGGGTGAAGTGGGATGACCTGACCGAAGCCGTTCCGGCGTTCGTCACGGCAGTGATGATGCCATTCAGCTTCTCGATCACCGAAGGCATTGCGCTCGGCTTTATTTCCTATTGCGTGATGAAGCTGGGGACCGGTCGCTGGCGCGAAATCAGCCCATGCGTGGTGGTGGTGGCGCTGCTGTTTGTGCTGAAAATTGTGTTTGTAGACGGCCATTAATACGGCAAGGGCCGACGCTGGTCGGCCCCGTTATCTTTTAGGCACCCGGCGTTGCGTCGGGCGCCTGCTGCAACATCCACTGTAAAGGCCGTTTAAAACGGGCCTGCCAGCCGCCGTCAGGGTTCTCTCCCTGAGAAAAATGCAGCGTTTCTACCTGGTTATTCTCACTGAACAAATTGGCGAAATGCATCGCCAGCGCCTGATCGCTGAAGTTTTGCCGATCGTAATACGCCACCACCAAGCGCTTATTGGTCGCCAGCGATTGCTGGGCCTGCTTGATCTCACCATTGGGGGCGATCAGCATCGCGCCGGCATATAGCTGGGGATATTTGGCCAGCAGATTGGCCGCGTGCAGCGCTCCTTGCCCACGGGCGGTGAGGTAGACCTGCTGCGGGTTGAGTTTTAGTTCTGCGGCCGGTTGCAAAGCCCGCCGGATCGCGCTTTGGGTGCTTTCGTCACTGTAATTCGACCAGCGGAAGCTGTTCTCCGACAGCATCTGGGTACCGTTGATCTCAACATAGGCCACGCCCATCTCGCTAAACAACAAACGCTCTTCGGGGGTGATACCGGCGCTCTTGCCGTAGGTATGCAGGTACACCACCGTTGGCCAGCCGCCGGCAGGCGGTGTGCCTTCAGGAATGGCGTAGCTGGCTTTGCCTTCGTACCAATGCGCATGTTGCAGGTAGCGGGCTTTGGTGACCGCCAATATTGATTGATAGGTCCTGCTGTGCTGAATGCTATTGAAAGCGTCGTCCTCCAACAGGTTGTAGTAATACCACAACCCGCGATCGGCACTCAGCTGCAGATAGCGCTCCGCAAGTTCGGTTTGGCCCTTTTCCGCCGAAGAGGCCGCCAGTTGATAGGGGGCCCATATGTTCCGCCCGTCTTCGCGCATCAGCGTCAGGTACAGCGACATGGCCGCGATCTTTTTGTCTTCCTGGCCCTGGGCGGTGCGTGGGTATTGGGCATTCAAAGGGCTATGTACCGGCAGCTCGATCGGCTCTTCTCCGGCGGGATA
Organism: Serratia sp. BNK-12; assembly: GCF_047456085.1. Classification (NCBI taxonomy): domain Bacteria; kingdom Pseudomonadati; phylum Pseudomonadota; class Gammaproteobacteria; order Enterobacterales; family Yersiniaceae; genus Serratia; species Serratia sp. BNK-12. Next base: position 5,161,548 of record NZ_CP179896.1, on the reverse strand, counting down.
ACGCATTTCTGCGGCTGATAATGGTCTGGTGATGAAAGCCAGTAATATGGCTAAAATGAGAAAATACATAATTTTATGACTTTAATTTTAATGGGTTATAAAGTGATCTCTCATAAGAATGACGCCTTAAGTCAATTTTCTGCCGAAGGCGTCTGTAAAATAATCTTACTTCAGTCGACGAATATAATCACTGAATGCGGACAGCTGGCCGGTCAGGAAGTCCAGCGTGCCCTGATCAATCAACTCCCCAGCCTGAGCATCCACTTTATTCTGGATCACGCCGCCCATAAATTCCGGTTTGTTCATCACCATGGCATCGAGAAATACCAGGATCTGGCGCAGATGATACTGGCAGCGCGCGCCGCCAATCGGCCCCATAGAGCTGGTCTGAATGGCTACGGGTTTACCGGCTAACGGTTGGTTCGGCAGGCGGGACAGCCAGTCGATGGCATTTTTTAACCCGCCCGGCACCGAGTAGTTATATTCCGGGGTAACGATGATAACGCCGTCCGCCTGACGGATTTGCTCTGCGATCGCTTCCACTGCAGCAGGGAAACCTTCTTCCTGTTGCACATCGGCATCATACAGCGGGATATCACGGATTGAAGGAAGCGCTTCGATGGTGACGCCTTGTGGTGCAAGGCCCGGCAGGGCATTGGCGACCATGGCGTTGTACGAGCCTTTACGCAGGCTGCCGAGCAGGGTAACGATTTTTAATGCTTGGTCTGACATGGTGATTCTCCCTTTCGAATGAACAGATTCAGCTTAGAACATCAGGAGATAGTAGGGCAAAGCTGCAGGAGAGAATAGATGATTGCTGAATATTTAGCTGACTTTACAGTTTTATGCAGGAATTTATGCGTTAAAGAAAGTTTTATCTCAGGGGTTCGTCGCAGGGTAAGCGGCCGATGTCAGCGGTGAAGTGCCAGGCTGGTCAGTTTGATAAAGCGGGTGGAACTGGCCGGTGCTCGTGGAGAGATCTCGCCGTTTTTCTGCAGGCCTTTATTGGCTTCATACTGCCAGCATACCAGACGTTCCAGGCTGGGTTCGCGTGCGCAAGCCCAGCTCAGATATTCGTCGGCATCGCTCATTACCTGAACCTGGGGGGTGATGCTGGATCGCAGGTGGCCGGAAAAAGGGTGCAGCAGCAGCGACGATTGCCCGCTGTTACCCAGGCCGGAAATTTTCAACACGCTTTGACGGATGCTCCACAGCTGCGTTTCCGCCTCCAGCCGATCGTATTGCGCACTGATCCAGGCACTTTCTGCCGGCGTTTGAAATTGGTCTTGCAGCCTTTTCTGTTGCCCGCCCCGTGCGCGCATGACTTCAATATCCAGCCCCACCCTGCCTTCATCGCTTAACAAAACCCCTACCGTATCGCTGGCGTAGGCCAGGCTGAAATCGGGCAGGTGGTTGTCGACAAAACAGGGACGGCCGGTAGGTGTGGTAGCGATGGGGGGCAATGTCGGCAGACCGTAGAGATAAAACATCATTTCGGCGAGCAGGATGCGCCCCTGCAGAAAGCGTTGGCGGCGTTTAATGGAAAAAGCGGTGGTAGCAGCAACGACCTCGGCGGAGAGCCTCCGGGTATCCAGTGCGGTGGACGTGGGGATCCATCGGGCAAAATGACACGCCATTATTCACTCCATACCTGAGGGGTCGCTGAAAACGCAGGGGAGTTAGATTAAGCATAAGTCGAGGATTTATCATCAAAAAACAGTATGCGTTTTATCCTATTTATCTGTTTGAGTAATATCCTCGTTCGGGGCAGCGCCGCTCCACCATTGGATCAGCGAGGCGTTTGGTGCCAGATCAAAATGGGGTTTACCGAGCAGATGATTCAGAATGCGTGCTGAGCGCCAGGCCATCAGGCTGAGCCCGCCTTCCGCGCTGCCGTGGCTGTGGATACCGGCATTCACCGCATAAATGCGATTCTGCTCAGGCCCCTGCCATTCGAGGTTAAAATCGGGCAGTAACGGCAAGTGTTGTTGGTCGTCGAAAGGAATGCGTGGCAACAGGGGGTTTAAATAGGCAGGGAGTGAAGGGCGATAACCGGTTGCTAAAATGACGACATCGGCATTGAATCCTTCCTGGCGATTTTCAAGACCGTGTCGGGTGCGCAATTGGAACCCTTTGCCTGTCGGCTCGATCGCCAGCAGAGTGCGATGCGGCAAAAGACGCACGTTGCGCGGCTGGTGCATCACATCGAAACGCATATAAAGCTCCCGGTACAAAGTACGTAGCGTATGGTTACTAATACCGTCGGCCGGCAGTTTCTGAGTCTTGAGTTCGCGCTCGCGGATATCCTGCGGCAGCGTATAAAAATAATCGACGTACTCCGGGGTGAAATATTCATTGGTGAAGGCTGACTCGTCCAGCGGCTGAAAATTGGGCCGACGGGAAATCCAGTCGAGCTGTGCCGGTTCGCCCCAGTGCCCCCGCAGCGCGTTCAGAAAAATATCGGCACCGCTTTGGCCGCCGCCAATCACCGCCACCCGCTTACCGGTCAGATCCGGATTACGCAGGCCGATTTCGGCGGCATGCAGGCAGTTTTCGCCCAGCGCCGGATAAAACTCCTCAGGCAGCCAGGGGTCGTGGCCGGTGCCCAGACAGATATTCTTCGCCCACAGGGTTTGGTCGCGGGTGCGTACTTTGAACAGCTGTTTGTCATCGTCAAAATCAATGCTCTCAACCGACTGCGAAAACTGTAACCCTTCTAATCTATTACAGGCCCAGCTCAAATAGTCGGAGAACTCTTCGCGGCTGATAATTTGCTGTTCGGTAATCAGAAAACGATAAATTTTTTTCTGCTCGACCAGGTAATTGATAAAGGAGAATTGGCTGCGAGGCGTTACCGCCGTAACCAGGTCCTGCAACACATAGGTCTGCATATAGGCGGAAGGGAGCAGCATGCCGGGATGCCAACGGAAGCTGGCGTTGCGATCGAGAAAGGCATAATTCAGTGCACCACTTTCATAGGCCAACGCCGCCAGGCTGAGGTTGAAAGGGCCAAGGCCGACGCCGAGTAAATCCAGTGGTTCATTCATTTTTTCTTATCTCTTTGATGGAAATTGCTGAGATAAGTTTAGGTGAATTTTGGCAAGAAGGAGGAGAAAGCAGGCGTTTGTCGGGGGTTCTTCCTGCCAGATTCTGTGGCAGGAAGCGAAAACCAGCTGGCTTGTTAACGTCTTATTCCAGCACGAAAGTGTCTCCGGTCGCGGGTGACACCACCTCCGGTAACCACAGGCGTCCCCAGGTTCCGGTGCAATGGCACCCCATTAATTTCTCTGGTTTTTGCTGATGAAGAAAATGTCTTACCCGCCATAGCGTGCGCGGCGACGCGCAGCGCAGATGAAAACCGCCGATCAAAGCGTGGATCCGATCGATCCCAGTGATTTTCTGGCAGTGACGCACGATGTGAATGATCCCGCGATGCCCGCAACCGGTAATAATCACCAGCCCGCGATCGGATTTATAAATCAGCACGCCTTCGTCGATGACATAGTCCACTCCTGCATTTTCCCCGACAATCACGCCATAGGCGCGCGGTGCGGGTACTGCGATTTCGCCTGACCACATAAAACGATCGCTGATAGACAGTGGTTTGCGGCTGTACTCCATGCGGTGGCGTGAGTAATCGATATCCAAAGAGAGCTTTTTGATTTTGCGGGTGTGGCCCAGTACCTTCAGCGCCGCATAGCGTTCGTCGCCGATCTGCGGATGGCAGATAATGCGGCTGCCGTCAGGCAGCCAGGTGACGCCGCCGCAGTGGTCATAGTGGCCATGAGAGAGCACGGTTGCGGTTATTGTGGAGAGATCTACGCCCATCAGCCGCGCATTGTGCAGGAAACTGCCGTCAGGGCCGGTATCAAATAAAACGCTGGCAGTTTCATCCTGAAGCAGCAGGCTTAAGCCTGCCTTGGCCAGCAGTGACGGATTGGCGCTGGCGGCGCGGCGGTTTTCCAGCAGCACCTTGAAGGTTAATGCCATCTTTGCTCGTTCCTGAGAAGGATCCCTGACCCACCAGTATATCTAGGGAGTTATGACGGCTCTGTGAGCCAAGGCGCAGAGCGGGGCAAAGAAAAACGGCCAGAACAAAGGTTTGTCCTGGCCGTGAATAGGTCGCTTGTTACGTTACCGCCGTTTATTTACCGATGCAGAAGCTGGAGAAAATGCGTCCCAGCAGGTCATCTGAGGTAAATTCGCCGGTGATTTCACTCAGCGCTTGCTGCGCCAGTCGCAATTCTTCGGCCAGCAGCTCCCCCGCGTAAGCGCTCACTAACTGTTCTTTGCCCTCGACCAGATGCTGGGCTGCTTGCTCAAGCGCCTGCAGGTGGCGGCGACGTGCCAGGAAACCGCCTTCCATATTGCTGGTGAAGCCCATACTCTGCTTCAGGTGGTCCCGCAGCAGGTCGATACCTTCACCGGTGCGCGCCGACAGGCGAATAAGTGAGTGACCATTTACTTCTGTCATGCCCAAGGGTTCACCGGTGATGTCGGCTTTGTTACGTACTACGGTGATCGGCAGACGATGCGGCAGACGTGCCATAAACTCCGGCCAAATCTCTGCCGGTTCGGTTGCCGCGGTGGTGGTGCCATCGACCATAAACAGCACGCGGTCGGCCTGTTCGATCTCGTTCCACGCACGTTCGATACCGATACGCTCCACTTCGTCGCTGGCTTCGCGCAGGCCGGCGGTGTCGATGATGTGTAAAGGCATGCCGTCGATGTGAATATGCTCGCGCAGCACGTCGCGAGTGGTGCCGGCGATATCGGTGACGATAGCCGCTTCGCGACCGGCCAGTTCGTTCAACAGGCTGGATTTACCGGCGTTAGGACGCCCGGCGATCACCACTTTCATCCCTTCGCGCAGCAGGCTGCCCTGACGCGCTTCTGCGCGTACGTTGGAAAGAGAGGCCATGACTCCGTTGAGCTGCGCCTCGATTTTACCGTCAGACAGGAAGTCGATTTCCTCATCCGGGAAGTCTATCGCTGCTTCTACATAGATTCGCAGGTGAGTAAGTGCTTCCACAAGCTGGTTGATGCGGGTGGAGAACGCCCCCTGCAGCGAGTTCATTGCAGAGCGTGCCGCCTGCTCGGAACTGGCGTCGATCAGGTCGGCAATCGCTTCGGCCTGCGCCAGATCCAGCTTGTCATTAAGGAAGGCACGCTCGGAAAATTCGCCGGGGCGGGCGATACGCACGCCGGGCAGCGCCAGTACGCGTTTGAGCAGCAAATCGAGGATAACCGGCCCGCCGTGGCCTTGCAGTTCCAGCACGTCTTCGCCGGTAAACGAGTTCGGGCCAGGAAACCACAGCGCGATGCCCTGGTCCAGAGTGGCGCCTTCGGCATCACGGAACGGCAGGTAATCGGCGTAACGCGGCTTCGGCAGTTTGCCGAGCAGGGCCTGGGCTACGTCTTTGGCGCCACGGCCGGAAATACGCAAAATGCCGACGCCGCCGCGTCCCGGCGGGGTGGCTTGGGCTACGATGGTATCGGTGGTGCTCATAGTGATTCTCTCTGACGATTCAATATGCAAAAAGGCGGTCTTAATGACCGCCTCTTATCTTTTGCTGCAAGGGTTCAGCGCGCCGAACCCCTACAATACGCTTAGGTCTTTTTCTTGTCGCGGCTGTGCAGGCCACGTTTTTCCAGGCCGCGGTAAATCAGCTGCTGCTGGAGGATGGTCACCAGGTTACTGACGATGTAGTACAGCACCAGACCTGACGGGAACCACAGGAAGAACACTGTGAAGATCACCGGCATAAAGGTCATGATTTTCTGCTGCATCGGGTCAGTGACGGTGGTTGGCGACATCTTCTGGATGAAGAACATCGTCACGCCCATCAGGATTGGCAAGATGTAGTACGGGTCTTGCGCCGACAGGTCATGGATCCACAGGGCGAACGGCGCATGGCGCAGCTCAACCGAGCCCATCAACATGTAGTACAGCGCCAGGAAGATTGGCATCTGGATAACCAGCGGCAAACACCCACCCAACGGGTTCACTTTCTCAGACTTGTACAGCGCCATCATTTCCTGGCTCATGCGCTGTTTGTCATCACCGATACGCTCACGCATCGCCTGCAGTTTTGGCTGCAGCATGCGCATTTTGGCCATCGAGGTGTACTGCGCTTTGGTCAGCGGGTACATGATGCCACGCACGATGAAGGTGATGATGATAATTGAGAAGCCCCAGTTACCGATAAAGCCGTGGATAAACTTCAGCAATTTGAACAGCGGCTGAGAGATGAACCACAACCAACCGTAATCCACGGTCAGATCCAGGTGCGGCGCCAGTTGGGCCATCTGGTCTTGCAGTTCCGGACCCACCCACAGGGTGGCATTCAGCTGCTGCTGCGCACCAGGCTGCACCACTACCGGAGTAGATTTGAAGCCAATGGTGGACAGGTTATCGCCAGGCTTGGCGGTATAGAAGGTGTTGCTGCCTTGAGTTGCCGGCACCCATGCGGTGGCGAAGTACTGTTGCAGCATGGCAACCCAACCGCCCTGCGTGGTGACACTCAGGTTTTCGTCCTTATCGAACGCATACTTCTGGTATTTGTCTTCGCTGGAAGAGTACGCCGCGCCACGGAAGGTGTGCAGAGCGAAGTTGTTGCTGCCGGTGTCACGGTGCTTAGGCAGCTCGGTCGTCTGCTTCAGTTGGCCGAACAGGGTCAGTTCCAGCGGGGTGGTGCCTTTGTTGTCGACGTTGTAGTCAACAGCAACCGCGTAATGATTACGCTTGAGCACGAAAGTCTTGGTGTAGATAGCGCCGTCTTTACCGGTAAAGGTCAGCGGAATGCGCAGCTCTTCCTGGCCTTCCGGCAGGGTGTAGCTGTCCTGCGCCGCCTGGAACAGAGGACGTTCGCCGTTTGCCGGGTTATCCGGGCCGTTTCTGCCGGTCAGGCCGCTTTGCGCCTGATAAACAAATGACGGTGTGGTTTCCAGCAGTTGGAATGGCGTCGATGAACCCAGAGTGTCCGGGTAAGCCAACAGTTTAGCCTGCTCGATATCACCACCACGGGTGTTGATGGTCAGCGACAGCACGTCAGTATTAACGGTAATCAGTTTACCCTGACCACTGGCTGGAACTGCTGAGCTTGCGGCATCACCGGTAGCAGTGTTCGAAGTCTGTTGCGTGGTCTGGGCGACTGGTTGCGGAGCGTTGTCCGTTTGCCAGGCTTGCCAGATCATGAAAGACACGAACAGCAGAGCGATGAGGAGAAGATTGCGTTGCGAATCCATCGTTAGTGTTCTCTGTTATCGTCGGGTTTCGGCGGCACGGGATCATCGCCACCTGGGTTCAAGGGGTGGCATTTTAATACGCGTTTCAATGCTAACCAACTGCCTTTTATCATGCCAAACCTGCTTAATGCCTCAATTGCGTAATGAGAGCATGTCGGCTGGAAGCGACAACGAGGCCCAAGCAGCGGACTGATGACGAGCTGGTAAGCCCGCACCAGCCCGATCAGGATGCGGGAGCCTGGCGACAGTGGCGACGCCATAATTTTTCCAAAGCTTCCGTCAGCGCGCGGTTATCCAAATCCGCTATCCCTTTTTTGGCCACCACGACAAAATCCATCGCCGGTAACTCGTGCTGACGTAAACGGAAGCTTTCGCGGGTTAGGCGTTTGATCCGATTGCGTTCATGCGCGCGTTTGACGTGTTTTTTGGCGACGGTAAGACCGATGCGGGGATGCCCCAGCTGGTTCAGGCGGCCGAGGATGGTGATTTGCGGCGTGCCAGCCCGTTGTGGCTGCTGGAAGACGAAAGTGAAATGAGTGGGAGTTAACAAACGTAACTCCCTGGGAAAAGCTAGCTTAACCACTCAGCGGGTTAGCTTTTATTACTTAGAAACAGTCAGACGAGAACGGCCTTTCGCACGACGGCGGGCCAGAACTTGACGACCATTTTTGGTGGCCATACGAGCACGGAAACCGTGGCTACGGTTGCGCTTCAATACGGACGGTTGGAAAGTGCGTTTCATGGCGATTTCTACCTAAACTTAAATAATTACTGATCAGTAAACGCGTTTGGCTATTCGGCGTGAAGACGACCGACGCCTCAATCGCAATATATAAAGAAGCGGGATTGTAATAATTGTACAGTCCTGAGTCAATTCACATCGCGCTAGCCTACCTGGTTGTCTGCCAATACGGAGTAAAATCCGGTCTTGGCCCGTGGTCACCGCAGAATCCTGTCTGGTTAATGACACACCATTAAGGAACCAGGTACACACGTAGGGCGAAGATTATACGGACTCGAGGGTAAATCGCAAGGATCCCGATGCGATCCTTGTGGTTAAAGCCAAGGATCCGACGTGGATAACAGGGTATAACCGGTTGACAATGTAAAAAATACCGTTCATCAGGCGGTATTTCGCCTGCAATTTGGCGTGGCTGGCGAAAAGATCGCCGCAGGCCGGGGCCTGTGGATAAAATGGATCTAATCTGTGATGAAGGGGAGGATCTCTTGCGCGGATTGCGCTATGATCCGTCATTCCGATCGCGATCTCTCAAGCGGGGATCGTGAGGGACATAAACCGTGAAAGGCGGTTCGCATCCCCCACAGGCAAACAGCCGATGCCGGGTATGTGTCAAAAATCATGAGTTATAAAAAATTAGCCTGATTCTTTTCTTTTATTGATCTTGTTCGAGTGGAGTCCGCCGTGTCACTTTCGCTTTGGCAGCAGTGTCTTGCCCGATTGCAGGATGAGTTACCTGCCACAGAATTTAGTATGTGGATACGCCCATTGCAGGCGGAACTGAGTGACAACACCCTGGCGCTTTATGCGCCCAATCGTTTTGTGCTGGATTGGGTTCGCGATAAGTACTTAAACAATATCAATGGCCTGTTGAATGATTTCTGCGGTACGGATGCCCCTTTGCTGCGTTTTGAAGTGGGCAGCAAACCGATCTCCCAAATCATCAGCCAGACCGTTACCGCCAGCGTGAGTGCAAGCGCACCCAGCGCACCGGTAGCGCGCGCCGTGGCGCCGTCCCGCCCCAGTTGGGACAACGCGGCTCCTCAGCCTGAACTTTCCTACCGCTCCAACGTTAACCCAAAGCATACCTTTGATAACTTTGTTGAGGGTAAATCCAACCAGTTGGCGCGCGCGGCGGCCCGCCAGGTGGCGGATAACCCGGGCGGCGCCTATAACCCGCTGTTCCTGTATGGCGGCACCGGCCTGGGTAAAACTCACCTGTTGCACGCGGTAGGCAACGGCATCATGGCCCGCAAGGCCAACGCCAAAGTGGTCTATATGCACTCTGAACGCTTCGTTCAGGACATGGTCAAAGCCTTGCAGAACAATGCCATTGAAGAATTTAAGCGTTATTACCGCTCGGTCGATGCGCTGCTGATCGATGACATCCAATTTTTTGCCAATAAAGAGCGTTCGCAGGAAGAGTTCTTCCATACCTTTAACGCCCTGTTGGAAGGCAATCAGCAGATTATCCTGACCTCAGACCGCTACCCGAAAGAGATTAACGGCGTGGAAGATCGCCTGAAGTCGCGCTTCGGTTGGGGGCTGACGGTGGCGATCGAGCCGCCTGAGCTGGAAACCCGCGTGGCGATCCTGATGAAAAAGGCCGACGAGAACGATATCCGTCTGCCGGGCGAAGTGGCGTTCTTTATCGCCAAGCGCCTGCGTTCCAACGTGCGTGAGCTCGAAGGGGCGCTGAACCGCGTGATTGCCAACGCAAACTTTACCGGCCGTGCCATTACCATTGATTTCGTGCGTGAAGCGCTGCGCGATCTGCTGGCTCTGCAGGAAAAGCTGGTCACCATCGATAATATTCAAAAGACGGTGGCGGAATACTATAAAATTAAAGTCGCGGATTTGTTGTCCAAGCGGCGTTCGCGTTCCGTTGCCCGCCCGCGCCAAATGGCGATGGCATTGGCAAAAGAACTCACCAACCACAGCCTGCCAGAAATCGGCGATGCGTTTGGTGGCCGCGACCATACCACGGTGTTGCACGCCTGCCGGAAGATTGAGCAGCTGCGTGAGGAAAGTCACGACATCAAAGAAGATTTCTCCAATTTAATCAGAACATTATCTTCCTAGCGCTATGAAATTTATCGTTGAACGTGAGCATCTGCTAAAACCGCTGCAACAGGTGAGCAGCCCGCTGGGCGGCCGCCCAACCTTGCCAATTCTGGGTAACCTGCTGTTGCAGGTGACGGAAGGCTCCCTGCTGCTGACCGGCACCGATCTGGAGATGGAGATGGTGGCGCGCGTTGCCCTGTCCCAGCCCCATGAAGCGGGCGCGACTACCGTCCCCGCGCGTAAATTCTTTGATATCTGCCGTGGTCTGCCTGAAGGGGCCGAGATCACCGTAACGCTTGAAAGCGAGCGCATGCTGGTGCGTTCCGGCCGCAGCCGCTTCTCACTTTCTACGTTGCCGGCGGCGGATTTCCCTAACCTGGACGACTGGCAGAGCGAAGTTGAATTTTCGCTGCCACAGGCAACGCTGAAGCGCCTGATTGAAGCTACGCAGTTCTCGATGGCTCATCAGGACGTGCGTTACTACTTAAACGGCATGCTGTTCGAAACCGAAGGGGAAGAGCTGCGTACCGTGGCGACCGACGGTCACCGCCTGGCGGTGTGCTCGATGCCGATCGGCCAGGAATTGCCGTCGCATTCGGTGATCGTGCCGCGTAAAGGCGTGATGGAGCTGGTGCGTCTGCTGGACGGTGGCGAGACCTTGTTGCAACTGCAGATCGGCAGCAACAACATTCGCGCTCACGTCGGTGACTTTATCTTCACCTCCAAGCTGGTTGACGGCCGTTTCCCTGATTATCGCCGCGTATTGCCGAAGAACCCGGACAAAACGTTGGAAGCCGGCTGCGACTTGCTCAAGCAGGCGTTTGCCCGCGCGGCCATTTTGTCGAACGAAAAGTTCCGCGGCGTGCGCCTGTACGTTAGCCAGAACCAGCTCAAGATCACCGCCAACAATCCGGAACAGGAAGAAGCGGAAGAGATCCTCGATGTCAGCTACGACGGCACCGAGATGGAAATTGGTTTTAACGTCAGTTACGTGCTGGACGTTTTGAACGCGCTCAAGTGTGAAGATGTGCGTCTGCTGCTGACCGACTCGGTTTCCAGCGTGCAGATCGAAGACGGCGCCAGTAAGTCTGCTGCTTACGTCGTCATGCCAATGCGGCTGTAGAATTTATCGGGCTATCTTACTTGCCCCTTTGCGATTGGGCAGTGCTCGCAATCCTCACGTACTCTGTGTACGCTCCGGTTGCTGTGCGCTGGCCGCACGCAAAGGGTCTGCGACAATAACGCCCTGGGCTGTTCGATGATTAAGATAACTGCAGCATGGCATTAACGCGTTTACTGATTAAAGACTTCCGCAATATAGAAGCGGCGGATTTGGCGCTGGCGCCGGGATTCAACTTCCTGGTTGGCGCCAACGGCAGCGGGAAAACCAGCGTGCTTGAGGCGGTGTATACCCTTGGGCACGGGCGTGCGTTTCGCAGCCTGCAGGCCGGCCGGGTGATCCGCCACGACCAGCCGGAGTTCATTTTGCACGGCCGTATTGACGGTGCAGAACGTGAAATATCCGTAGGATTAAGCAAGAGCCGTCAGGGTGACAGCAAGGTACGCATCGATGGCAGCGACGGCCACAAAGTGGCTGAACTGGCGCAGTTATTGCCGATGCAACTGATCACCCCCGAAGGTTTTACCCTGCTAAACGGTGGGCCGAAATTCCGGCGCGCCTTCCTGGACTGGGGCTGTTTTCATAACGAACCCGGTTTTTTCACCGCCTGGAGCAACCTGAAACGGTTACTGAAGCAGCGCAATGCCGCGCTGCGCCAGGTCAGTCGCTATGCGCAAATCCGCGCCTGGGATCAGGAACTGATCCCGTTGGCAGAGCGCATCAGCGAGTGGCGGGCAGCTTACAGCGACGCGATTGCCGCGGATATTACCGCGACGTGCGCGCAGTTTTTGCCCGAATTTGCCCTGAGTTTCTCTTTCCAGCGCGGCTGGGACAAAGAGAGCGACTACGGAGAGCTGCTGGAGCGCCAGTTTGAGCGCGACAGGGCGTTAACCTATACCGCGGTGGGGCCGCATAAGGCGGACTTCCGCATTCGTGCCGACGGCACGCCGGTAGAGGATTTGTTATCGCGCGGTCAGCTTAAATTGCTGATGTGCGCATTGCGCTTAGCGCAGGGTGAGTTTCTCACCCGGCAGAGCGGGCGGCGTTGCCTGTATCTGATTGATGATTTTGCCTCCGAGCTGGACACCGGCCGTCGCCGGTTGCTGGCCGATCGCCTGAAAGCCACCCAGGCCCAGGTCTTTGTCAGTGCCGTGAGCGCTGAACAAGTGACCGATATGGCCGGTGAAAAGGGCAAGATGTTCCGCGTGGAACAAGGTAAAATAGAGGTTCAACCACAGGACTAAAATGAGCGAGAAACGTTGATGTCGAATTCTTATGACTCCTCAAGTATCAAGGTATTAAAAGGGCTGGATGCGGTGCGTAAGCGCCCGGGCATGTATATCGGCGACACCGATGATGGCACCGGTCTGCACCACATGGTATTCGAGGTTGTGGACAACGCTATCGACGAAGCACTCGCTGGCCACTGTAGTGACATTCAGGTGACCATCCATGCCGACAATTCCGTTTCGGTACAGGATGATGGCCGCGGTATCCCAACCGGTATTCATGAAGAGGAAGGGGTTTCCGCAGCACAGGTGATCATGACCGTGCTGCATGCCGGCGGCAAATTTGATGACAACTCCTACAAGGTCTCCGGCGGTCTGCACGGCGTGGGCGTCTCCGTTGTTAACGCCCTGTCTGAGAAGCTGGAACTGGTGATCCGTCGTGAAGGCAAGGTGCATGAGCAAACCTATGCCATGGGCGAGCCATTGTCGCCGCTGAAAGTGGTCGGTGAAACCGATCAGACCGGCACCACGGTCCGTTTCTGGCCGAGCTATGAAACCTTCACCAACAATACCGAATTTGAGTACGACATTCTGGCCAAGCGCCTGCGCGAACTCTCTTTCCTGAACTCCGGCGTGTCTATCCGCCTGAAAGACAAACGTACCGACAAAGAAGACCACTTCCACTACGAAGGCGGTATCAAGGCGTTTGTTGAATATCTGAACAAGAACAAAACCCCGATCCACCCGAACGTGTTCTACTTCTCGACCGTCAAAGACGACATCGGTGTGGAAGTGGCGCTGCAGTGGAACGACGGTTTCCAGGAAAACATCTACTGCTTCACCAACAACATCCCGCAGCGTGACGGCGGTACCCATCTGGTCGGTTTCCGTACCGCGATGACCCGTACCCTGAACAGCTACATGGATAAAGAAGGCTACAGCAAAAAGGCCAAAATCAGCGCCACCGGCGACGATGCGCGTGAAGGTCTGATTGCCGTGGTTTCGGTGAAGGTGCCTGATCCGAAGTTCTCTTCTCAGACCAAAGACAAGCTGGTGTCTTCCGAGGTGAAAACCGCGGTTGAAACGCTGATGAACGAGAAGCTGGTCGATTATCTGATGGAAAACCCGGGCGATGCGAAAATCGTCGTCGGTAAAATCATCGACGCAGCGCGTGCTCGTGAAGCGGCGCGTAAAGCGCGTGAAATGACCCGCCGTAAGGGCGCGCTGGATCTGGCCGGCCTGCCGGGCAAACTGGCGGACTGCCAGGAACGTGATCCTGCGCTGTCTGAACTGTACCTGGTGGAAGGGGACTCAGCGGGCGGCTCTGCCAAGCAGGGACGTAACCGTAAGAACCAGGCAATCCTGCCGTTGAAAGGTAAAATCCTCAACGTAGAGAAGGCGCGCTTCGACAAGATGCTGTCTTCGCAGGAAGTGGCGACGTTGATCACCGCGCTGGGCTGCGGCATTGGCCGTGACGAGTACAACCCGGACAAACTGCGCTATCACAGCATCATCATCATGACCGATGCCGACGTCGACGGCTCGCACATCCGTACGCTGCTGTTGACCTTCTTCTACCGTCAGATGCCGGAAATCATTGAGCGCGGCCACGTGTTCATTGCTCAGCCGCCTTTGTACAAGGTGAAAAAAGGCAAGCAGGAACAGTACATCAAAGATGACGAGGCGATGGATCAATACCAAATCGCCATCGCGATGGACGGCGCAACCCTGCACACCAACGCCAGCGCCCCGGCACTGGGCGGTGAGCAACTGGAAAAACTGGTTGCCGAACACTACAGCGTGCAGAAGCTGATCGGTCGTATGGAGCGTCGCTACCCGCGCGCGCTGCTGAACAACCTGATCTACCAGCCGACTCTGCAGGAAGAAGACCTGAGCGATCAGTCCAAGGTTAAGACCTGGATTGATTCTCTGGTGAAACTGCTGAACGACAAAGAGCAGCACGGCAGCAGCTATGACTCGGTGATCTTCGAGAACCGCGAGCGCCAGATGTTTGAGCCGGTGCTGCGCATTCGTACCCACGGTGTGGATACCGATTACGCGCTGGACTTCGACTTCATCCACGGTGGCGAGTACCGCAAAATCTGCGTGCTGGGCGAGAAACTGCGCGGCCTGATCGAAGAGGGTGCCTTCATCGAACGTGGTGAGCGCCGTCAGCCGATTGAAAGTTTCGAGCAGGCATTGGAGTGGCTGGTGAAAGAGTCACGTCGCGGCCTGGCGGTACAACGCTATAAAGGTCTGGGCGAGATGAACCCAGAGCAGCTGTGGGAAACCACCATGGATCCGGAAAGCCGCCGTATGCTGCGCGTGACCGTGAAGGACGCCATTGCTGCAGACCAATTGTTCACCACCCTGATGGGTGATGCGGTCGAACCTCGTCGTGCCTTTATCGAAGAAAATGCCCTGAAAGCGGCAAATATCGATATCTAACGCATTGATGACTGTGAAAATCCGCGCCGGGCAACCCGCGCGGATTTTTTTACGCCGTTTTTGACGCTGACACGGCGGGCTGAAACGCGTTAGCATGGAAAAAAACCACTGGGAGAGGATCGAATGGCTATTGAACTGATTGCGATTGATATGGACGGCACGCTGCTCAACCCGCAGCACCAAATTACGCCGGCGGTAAAGCAGGCAATCACCGAGGCGCGCCGCAAAGGGGTGCATGTGGTGCTGGCCACCGGGCGGCCTTACGTCGGCGTGCAAGACTATCTGCGTCAGTTGGACATTCAGGGACCTGGTGATTTTTGTATTACCTATAACGGTGCGCTGGTTTTGAAGGCGGTAGATGGTGCCTGCATCCTGCAGGAAACGCTGGGCTTTGAGGATTATCTCTACTTCGAGCAGATGGCGCGCGAACTCGGCGTTCACTATCAGGCGTTTGATTTCGATACGTTGTATACACCGAACAAAGATATCGGCAAATACACCGTGCACGAATCGGAGATGACCGGCATTCCGCTCAAGTACCGCAGCGTGGAAGAGATGGATCCGGCGATCCGTTTCCCTAAGTTGATGATGGTTGACGAGCCTGAGCTGTTGGATCGTGCCATCGCCCGCATCCCGGCTGAAACGCGGGAGCGTTATACCATCCTGAAAAGCGCGCCGTATTTCCTGGAGATCCTGCATAAGAATGTGGATAAAGGGACCGGCGTTAAAATGCTGGCCGATCATCTCGGTATTGCACAGCAAAACGTGATGACGTTGGGCGATCAAGCCAACGACACCGCAATGATCGAGTATGCCGGCGTTGGCGTGGCCATGGGCAATGCCATTGAGGAACTGAAGGCGGTGGCGCAGTTTGTGACCACCACCAATACCGAAGACGGCGTGGCACGCGCCATCGAGAAATTTGTGCTGAATGCCTAACGTTGTTTTGCATCAGGGGGCGCAGTTGCGCCCCTTAATCCCGTTATAACCGCGCTAAAATTCCCTTCACAATCTGCACATCCTGAATCGCCAAGCCGGTCAGATCGGCCAGGGTGATTTGCTCCGGATCGCTGCGCACCTTCTTTCCTTGCGCCAGAACGGTACCTAATTCGACGAGGGGTATCGAAGCCAACAATCCCTGCCGATAAGCCATGGCGATTTCGCCGTATTCTGTACATTGAGACACAGAGTCTGCCAGCAACACATCCGACCTGGCCACCAGACCGCTCTCCAGTTCCTGCTTGCCATGGGAATCGGCGCCTACCGCGGTGATGTGGGTGCCGGGCCGAATATCCGTCGCCCGCAGAATCGGCTCTCGGCTGGGCGTGGTGGTGATAATCAACCGGCAGTGTGCCGCCAGTTCTGCAGCATCCTGGGTTGTATGCACCCGAAATCCTTCGGCCTCGGCACTGTGGCGGTAGGCTTGCAGCGCCGACTCGGTGCGGCCCCATACCCAGACTTCACGGCAGGCGGTCAGAGGTTTTAGCTGTTGCAACTGCAGCAGGGCCTGCATGCCGCAGCCGACGATACCTATGGCCGGGATCTCCGTCGGTGCGCACAGTTCGGCGACGATGCGCCCGGCCAGAGCGGTGCGTAATGCGGTTAACCAGCCTTCGTCCAGCAACAACGCCTGCGGTTCACCGGTTTGTGCTGAGAAAGCCATCATCAGCCCTTGATTGCTGGCCAACCCCTGCGCTGGATTACGGTAAAAACCGGAGGAAACCTTGAGGACAAACTGCTCGTCTCCTTCCAGCCACGCCGATTTAATACAGCAGTCACCGGCTGCCTGCTCAAACAGAAAATGTTGTACCGGCGGTTGCTGTACCTGCCGTTTTGAATAGGCAATAAACCCTTCTTTTAGCAGTAACGTGGTGGCATCTGCGTCGAAAGCTTCAAGTATCTGCCTTTTGTTAAGGATTTTCATCGGCGATCGCCTTGAGGTATTTCTCCAGCACGATGTTTTTTCCGCACAGGACGACGGCCACTTTTTTCCCCTGAAATTCCGGTGCCAGCTTAATGGCGGCGGCTAAGGCTACCCCGGCCGCCCCTTCGATAATCCAGCGATCGCTGACGGCAATTTGGCGCATAGCCTGCTTGATTTCAGTTTCACTGACCAAGACTTTTCGGTCGATCAGCTGCTGACACAGAGGGAAGGTAATAGCACCGGGCTCCACGCCCCCGGCAGTGCCGTCGGACAGGGTATCTTGCTCTTCCACCGGGAAAATGTGGCCGGCTTCCAATGCGCTGTACATGCTGGTGGCGTTTTCCGGCCAACAGGCAATTAGCTGCGTTTTCGGCGATAGTTGCTGCAAAACGCTGCCAATGCCCGAAATATAGCCGCCACCCCCCACCGCGACAAACACCGCATCCAAATCCGGCTGTTGTTCGACTAGCTCCATGCCGCAGGTCCCCTGACCGGCGATGACCTGCTCGTCATTATAGGGAGAGACATAAACCTTCCCTTGTTCCTGCGCCGCCTTTTCCCCCGCCTGCTCGGCATTTAGCGCATCGCCCGCCACCAGCTCTACCTGGGCGCCCAGAGCGCGAATGGTGTCGAGTTTTATCGCCGCTGCCGTTTCCGGCGCATAAACCTTGACCTCAACGCCCATCAACTTTCCCGCCAGCGCCATCGCCTGGCCATGATTGCCGCTGGAGGCGGCGATCACTCCGCGTTGGCGTTGCTCTTCACTCAGTAGCCGCAGTTTATTACTGGCGCCGCGAAACTTAAAAGAGCCGGTAGGCTGCAGGTGGTCGCATTTCAGGAACAGTTCGCAACCCAAGCGTTGCGACAACAGTACGCTGCGTTCCAGTGGGGTGACGCGAACCTGTGGGCGCAATTGTTGGTGGGCGGAAACAATTGCATCGAATAAGTGGCTCATGACGGCTCCAGTAAAGAAGATGATGTAGACTTTAAAATCCAGTTTGTACTTTTTAGTCTTTTATGTAAACCCCTATCTGTCTATGGGAGAGTATGTCGATGGGTGATGTGAAACGCGTCGGGTGATCCGGTAAGATGGCGGCTCAGTGCCAGCATGCGCAGGAGAGCCGCCATGAGCCATCGGGAAAAACAGCTGACTTTTGACCCACGTGGGCATCAGTTAACCAATATTAATGTCTGGACGCCGGACAGCCAGTGGCTGGCTTACGACGTACGCCCGAACGGTGCCTCCTTCACCGGTCTGAGCATCGAGCGGGTGAATGTCGATACCGGCGTAGTCGAAGTCGTGTATCGCGCCCAACAGGGCGCCCACGTTGGCGTAGTGACCGTCAGCCCGGATGAACCCGCCCGCTATGCTTTCATTCATGGGCCTGAACACCCGGACAGCGTCTGGCATTACGATTTTCACCATCGCCGCGGGGTGATCGTCAGCGAACCCGACCGTGAGCTGGCCATTACCCTTGATGCGATGGACATCACTCCCCCTTATACGCCGGGTGCACTGCGTGGCGGCACTCACGTACACGTGTTCAGCCCGGACGGCAGCCGCCTGAGCTTTACCTATAACGACCACGTCATGCACGAACTGGATCGGGCGCAGGACCTGCGTAACGTTGGCGTGGCCGTACCGTTACAGGGAGTGAACCCGCCGAAGCAGCATCCTCGTGAATATGACGGCAGCCATTACTGCGTGCTGGTGAGCGAGACTACGCCACAACCCCAACCCGGCAGCGATCAGATTAACCGCGCCTATGAAGAGGGCTGGGTCGGGCAAAGGGGCTATGTACGGCCCGATGGGCGTCAGCAGCGCTGGGCGCTGGCATTTATCGGCGACACTCTTTCTCATCACGGTGAAAAGTTGCCGGAAGTATTCATTGTGGATTTGCCGCAGGATGACGCGGATTACGCCAGGGCAGGTTCCCGGCCGCTGCAGGGGACCGCAAACAGCTTGCCTGCTCCGCCGCGGGGCGTGCACCAACGGCGGTTGACCTTTACCGGCGAGCGTCGTTATCCAGGCGTGGTAACCGCCCCCCGTCACTGGCTGCGCAGCTCGCCCGATGGCAGCATGATTGCCTGTTTAATGAAGGATGATGCGGGTGTGGTACAGCTGTGGACGGTTTCGCCAAACGGTGGTGAACCGCGGCAGGTCACTCGTGGTGAACAGGGGATCCAATCGGCGTTCAGTTGGCATCCACAGGGGGGGCGGATTGCGCTGGTGTGTGACAACAGCCTGATGCTGTGCGAGGTGGCCAGCGGCCGCATGCAGCGCCTGACTCAGCGGACGGCGCTACCGCCATCGGGCGATGCTATCGTATTTTCACCGGATGGAAACAAAGTGGCCTTTATGCGCGAGGTCGACGGATTCAGCCAGATTTTTGTGGTTGAAGTCTGATCGAGGGTGCGGGCGAGAAGCCCGCATCAGAATATTTTACTGGGGTGTGGTCGTAGCGGCATGGGCCGGATCGCCGCTGGCGGCCAGGTTCTGCTCTTCGCCGCGCAAAATACGCGCTTTAGGTGAGTCCGCGGTACTGTCGCTGCCGGAGCGCATGTAGTCGTAAGGCAGTAATACGGTATCCATCACCGCCGAGAATGGCAGGTCCAACGCCACCAGCGGCATCATTGCCCAGCTGGTATTGTCGTCCTTCAGCATATCCACGCTGGCACGGGTGCCAGGATAGTAACCCTGATTAGGGCCGGTATGGCTCATTACGCTGGAGCAGCCGTTGGTCGCTAACAGCATGCAACTGGTTGCTATGACTCTTATCGTTTTCATTTTCCATCCTGCAGGGTGCTGTTCCCCAAAATCTGCTGATCTATAACATCCTCTGGATGTTTTAAAAGGAGCAAGGACCCGCTCTGTGGCGGTTGTCTCACTTTATTGTAAGGGATAAAAAAACTTTCGCCGAACTGATTGTCATTTTTTTGATCGTGGGCGGTTGAAATGGTGAAAGCGACCCCCATTTTCTTATCAAGGCCAAATTAAGAATTTGCCGTAAGGGAATTCTGGCTATTTAGTCTGTCCATGATGGAAGGCTTAATTATTCAACCTCGCTGAAGTGCCTTAGGAGGCTGTTTTATGCGTAACTTTGATCTTTCACCGCTTTACCGTTCCGCTATTGGGTTTGACCGTTTGTTTAACGCGTTGGAGGCAGGTCAGAGCCAAAGCAATGGCGGTTATCCACCCTATAACGTTGAGCTGGTCGATGAAAATCATTACCGCATTGCGATCGCGGTGGCCGGATTTGCCGAACAGGAGCTGGAAATCACTACCCAGGACAATCTGCTGATAATCCGAGGCGCTCATAATAACGATCCAGCGGAAAGAACCTACTTATATCAAGGTATTGCCGAGCGAAACTTTGAACGTAAATTCCAGTTGGCCGAGCATATCCAAATTAAAGGCGCCAAACTGGAAAACGGGTTGCTGTATATCGATATGGAACGCCTGGTACCGGAAACATTAAAACCGCGTCGTATAGAAATTAAATAATTCATATTTCATCGGCGAAACGTCTCGCTGGTGAAATGTTAATGCCTGCCGACAGGGGGCATACCTTAATTTACCCTATGAATTTCAAGCTACGGGTAAAATCTCGCTTCATAGAAGGAGTTTACATCATGCGTAATTACGATCTTTCACCTTTGCTTCGTCAGTGGATTGGTTTCGACAAACTGGCCAGTTCAATGGGCGGCCAGGAGCCACAGGGGTTCCCGCCTTACAACATTGAGAAAAGCGACGACAACCACTACCGCATTTCTCTGGCGTTAGCCGGGTTTAAACAAAGTGAACTGGATATTGAAGTAGAAGGCCCACGCCTGACCGTACGTGGCAAGCCGACACCGCCAGAAAAACAGGTGGAATATCTGCATCAGGGGCTGGTGTTCAAAGACTTCAACCTGACCTTCACGCTGGCTGAACACCTGCAGGTCTCTGAGGCCAAGTTTGAAAACGGCCTGCTGCATATCGATCTGGTGCGTCATGTCCCAGAAGCTCTGCAGCCACAGCGTATCGCCATCGGCACCACGCCGGGGTTGGAATCAAAATAACGCTTTGAAAAATTGATAGTTTTACCTATGCATTTCAGGCCGCAGAGGTTCGTACAGCGGCCTGAAAGAGGAAAGGTATCGACGGGGGAAGTCCAAACGGGCTTCCCCCGTTGCATTATGTGGCTTAACCCACAGTCGCGTTTTCCTACCTATGCCAAAATCCCTGTTAATTGTGTGACTTTGACCGCAAACCGGTTGTTAAACTTCTGGCAAGGATGTGACCTATGAGCGAAATCGCCCTGACCGTCAGTATGTTGGCGTTGGTGGCCGTTCTCGGGCTGTGGATGGGTAACTGGAAGCTGTATGGGGTTGGGTTGGGGATTGGCGGGGTGCTGTTTGGCGGCATTATCGTCGGGCATTTCGCCCAGAGTTGGCAGCTCAGTCTGAATGGCGACATGCTGCACTTCATTCAGGAGTTTGGCCTGATCCTGTTCGTTTACACCATAGGTATTCAGGTCGGGCCCGGTTTCTTCTCTTCCTTGCGGGTGTCCGGGTTGCGGCTCCACGGCTTCGCCATTTTGCTGGTGCTGGTGGGCGGGGTGGTCGCGGCGGTGGTTCACAAGCTGTTTGACGTCCCGCTGCCGATCATTCTTGGCGTGTTCTCCGGTGCCGTCACCAATACCCCCGCACTCGGCGCCGGGCAGCAAATTCTTACCGATTTGGGCTCAGATCCGGCCATGGTCGATCGCATGGGGATGGGCTATGCCATGGCCTATCCGTTCGGTATCTGCGGCATTCTGCTGGTGATGTGGCTGATACGCCTGTTTTTCCGCATCAATATCGAACGGGAGGCTCAGGCTTTTGAAAGCAGCCTGGGCAACCAGCGCGAGCTGCTGCAAACCATGAATATCGCGGTGCGTAACCCGAACCTGCAAGGGATGGCGATCAAGAATGTGCCGCTGCTGAACGGTGAGGATATTATCTGTTCACGCCTGAAACGCGGTGAGTTGCTGATGGTACCGGCGCCGCTCGAGAGGCTGGAGCTGGGCGACTATCTGCATCTGGTGGGCAAACGCGAAAGTCTGGAAAATGCGCGGTTGGTGATTGGCGAAGAGGTCGACGTCTCGCTGTCAACGCGGGGGACGGAACTGCAGGTGGTGAGGGCGGTGGTGACCAATGAGAAAGTCTTGGGCAGCAAAATCCGCGATCTGAACCTGAAGCAAAAGTACGACGTGGTGATCTCGCGCCTCAACCGCGCGGGGGTTGAACTGGTGGCAGGCAGCAATGTAACGCTGCAATTCGGCGACATCCTCAATCTGGTTGGCCGCCCGGAGTCCATCGAGGCGGTGGCGGCCATTGTCGGCAATGCCCAACAGAAGCTGCAGCAGGTGCAAATGCTGCCGGTGTTTATCGGTATCGGTTTGGGGGTACTGTTGGGATCTGTGCCGCTGTTTATTCCGGGTTTTCCTGCTGCGTTGCGCTTGGGCCTGGCCGGTGGGCCGCTGGTTGCGGCCTTGATACTCGGGCGTATCGGTAGCATTGGCAAGCTGTATTGGTTTATGCCGCCCAGCGCTAACCTGGCGTTGCGTGAACTGGGTATCGTGCTATTTCTGGCGGTGGTGGGGCTGAAGTCGGGCGGCAACTTTGTCGATACCCTGATTAATGGCGAAGGGTTGGCGTGGATTGGTTACGGTGCACTGATCACCGCAATTCCGTTGCTCAGCGTTGGCGTATTGGCGCGGATGCTGGGCAAGATGAATTATTTGACGCTGTCCGGCATGCTGGCAGGTTCAATGACCGATCCGCCAGCGCTGGCCTTTGCTAACGGCCTGCACCCGACCAGCGGCGCTGCCGCGCTGTCTTACGCCACGGTATATCCGTTGGCGATGTTCCTGCGCATCATGTCGCCGCAGCTGCTGGCGGTGCTGTTCTGGGCAATGTAAGGCTTTGGGGCGCTGTCTGAGCGCCCCTTATTCAAATCAGCCCGCTTCCTGGTGAGCACGCTCGATCTCTTCCGCCAGTATCGCCACGCCACGTTCAATTTTCTCCGGATCCGGCACGTAGTTCATCCGCATGCACTGATGAGTATGCGGCCATTCATGTTCCAGCCCCGGGAAGAAGTAGTGGCCTGGCACCATCAGCACGCCGCGCTTTTTCAGGCGCTGATACAGCAGCTCGGTGGTGATCGGCAGATCCTTGAACCATAACCACAGGAAAATCGCCCCTTCCGGTTTATGGATCAGGCAGCGTTCCGGCGACAGATAGCGGCGGATAATGCCGATAGTCTGCTCGACGCGCTGCTTGTAGAACGGACGGATCACCTCGTTTGACAGTCGCAACAGGTCGCCACGTTCGATCATTTCCGTTGCCATGGCCGGCCCCATGCTGCCTGGCGACAAGCTGATAATGCCGTTCATGTTGGTCAGGGCGCCGATGGTTTTCTCATCGGCGATCACGATGCCGCAGCGCGAGCCGGGCAGGCCAAGCTTCGACAGGCTCATGCACAGGATAATGTTCGGGTTCCACAGCGGCGTAGCGTCGCTGAAGATAATGCCGGGGAAGGGCACGCCGTAAGCGTTATCGATCACCAGCGGGATATTGCGCTGCTGCGCCAGCCGATCGAGTTTCATCAGCTCTTCGTCGGTGATTACGTTACCGGTCGGGTTGGTTGGGCGCGACACGCAGATCATGCCGATATCGTCGCCGATATTCAGATGTTCGAAGTCAACGTGATACTTGAACTGACCTTCCGGCAGCAGCTCAATGTTGGGCTTGGCCGAAACAAACAGCCCCTCGTCCAACCCGGCATCGGCATAGCCGATATATTCCGGCGCCAACGGAAACAGCACGCGGCGACGGCTGCCGTCGGCATAGCGCCCGGCAAACAGGTTAAACAAGTAGAAAAACGCGCTCTGGCTGCCATTTGTCAGTGCAATGTTCTGTGGCGAGATCTGCCAGCCCAGCTCATCGCGCAGCAAATTAGCCAGCGCTTTCAGCAGGGCGTCTTTGCCCTGCGGGCCGTCATAGTTACACAGCGCCTCGGTCAGTTTGCCCTGATCGAGCATGTCCTGGCACAGTTGTTTGAAGTAGCTTTCCATCTCTGGAATTTGCGCCGGATTACCGCCGCCGAGCATGATGGCACCGGGGGTGCGCAGGCCTTCGTTCAGGTCATCCATTAAACGGGTAATGCCCGCGTAACGGGTAAATTTGTCGCCGAAAAGTGAAAAAGTCATAGGTGCAACTGTATTGTTTTTAGCAGGTAATACCCCACCATACCGCCAGACAATTTCCGGTGCAATGCGGTTCATAAAACAACCACCGGGAGTAAACTTCACCCGATGGTTTTTTAGCAGCATATCTCTCTGAATTATTGTGACCGATCGCCGACCCAGGCCACCATCACTTTATCGTCGCCGAGCCGACGGCTGAAAGCATAGTAGTGTGCCGTTTGCTGCGACTGCTGTGTGCCGGCACCGATCGCCGGGTGACGAGCGCGGAATTGACCCAGCCGCTGCCAGTGTGCCAACAGAGGAGCTTTGCTACCCTGCAACTCGGCCCAGTTCATATCGGAACGGGTACCCTGCAACGGATCTGAGCCGGTAGGGCCTAGATCACGGCCACTTTCATCGCCGTAGTAAATCTGCACCGCACCGGGTGCCAACAGCAACAGATCGGCAGCGCGCTGCTGCTGCGTTAGCGACCCTTTAGCATCGCTGGCAAAGAACAGCCGGGTATCGTGCGAGGAGATGTAGCTCAACACGTTGAAATCCTGCAGCTTGTCGGCCATCTGTCGGTAGGTGGCATCGATGTTGGAGAAGCAAGCCAAGGCCTGGGAAGCCTGATCCTGGAAGTCAAAATTGATCATCGCGTCGAAGCCGTTCTGGTAATAGTCGCTTTTCATCACGCCATGGCCCCAGGCTTCGCCGGTCATCCAGAAAGGAGCATCATCCAGCGCCTGTTGTGGATGGGCGGCTTTCCACTCTGCCAGAGCTGCGGTGGCGCGCTGTTTCAATAGCGCCAGCGTTGGTTTTTCTACGTGCTTGGCGGTGTCGACGCGAAAACCGTCAATGCCATAGTCACGTACCCACTGGCTAAGCCAGGTGGTCAGGTAGTCGCGTGTGGTGGCGCCGGGAATCTCCCGCGCGGCGGTATCGGGTTTATGGCGGTAAAACAGGGGCAGACCACTGGCTCCGGGCGCTTCAGTTTTGATGTCCGGAAGGAAAGCCAGCGACATGGTGAGATCGTTATAGCCGGGTGGATCGTAGTCACCGATATCGGTACGGATCCAGTTTTTGCCCCACCATGAACTCCAGCCCGCTTTATCGCTGAAGTTGATGTAATCGTTGAAGCTGTGCCAGTTTTGACCTGGGCCTGGTCGCCAGTCGCCCCAATGTTTACCCAACGTTTTTTCGATTTCTTCCTCCTTCAGATATAGCGAGCCGAATTGGAAGGTCTGCATATCTGCCAGCGTGGCGTAGCCGACGTGATTCACTACCACGTCAAACAGAATGCGGATACCGCGTTGGTGCGCCTGATCGACCAGCGTGCGCAGGTCTTGCTCGCTGCCCATATTGGCATCGAGTCGGGTCCAGTCCAGCGCGTAATAGCCGTGGTAAGCGTAATGCGGGAAGTCTCCTTTGGTGCCGCCGCCGACCCAACCGTGGATTTGCTCCAGCGGCGAACTGATCCACAGCGCATTGACGCCAAGCTGTTGCAAATAATCCAGTTTGTTCGTCAGGCCAGCCAGATCGCCGCCGTGGAAGGTGCCGATCTCCTGCATGCCGTCGCTGCGGCGTCCGTAGCTGTGGTCGTTGGCCGGGTTGCCGTTCTCAAAGCGATCGGTAAGGGCAAAATACACCGTGGCGTTGTGCCAATTGAAGGGCGCCGGTTTTTCGCTATCGGCAGATTCCAACAACAGCAATCCACCGCTACCGACGGCGGGTTGCAGGGTGATTTTGCCCTGGCTGACCTTTGCCGTTTGGCCTGAATAGAAATCGCGTACCAATTCGCCTTCGTCAAAGGTTGCCGCGACGTCAAGGGTGATCGGTTTACCGTCCCAGCGTTGGCAGGTGCGCGTGGCGGCGGCAGTGGCGATTTCCGCTGCGGTTTTCAGACTGAGTTGTAACGTCGGCGTGCCGCTGCGCGTGTCGATGCGCACCTGATATTCCCCGGTGCGGAACAGCCGCCAGTTAACCGGCGGGTTATCGCCGCAGGGTTGCAGTGACAACGTCTGGTTCAGTTTGACCGGCGCAGTTGGCTGCCAGCATTGCTGGTCTTGGTAAATTTTCAGCGGCAGTTCGCCTTTGAGCAGCGTGGCGTGGCTGGTGAACAAGCCGTCGGCGGAAGTACCGTCAAAGGCTGGGAAGCTTTGCAGCGTCCAGTTTGCCATTGCCGCAGGCGACAGCAGCATCAGCAGGGGAAGGGTCAGGCGTTTCATGGCTCTCCTTACGCGTGGCAGGAAGCGTTTTTATCGTAGGGTAACGCCCAGTGTGACGAACGATGAAAAAATAGCCTCATCCCGGCGCGAGATTTTCGGGGAGGAGAAGGCAGGGGGAGGTGAGGCTGTTATCCGGTGATTTTTTAATCTATATTACAATGTATACATTGTAGTGTGAGGTGATCTATGAGCGTGATGTCCGTTCGACTATCGGAAGATCTCAGTGAGCAGCTCGAAGCTTTGGCCAAAGCGACCGGCAGGACTAAATCGTTTTTGGCCGGGCAGGCCATCCGAGATTTTATTAACCGTGAAGCCTGGCAAATTGCTGAAACTCAGCAGGCAATTATTGAGGCGGATCAGGGAGATTTTGTTTCTTACGATGAAATGGAAGCCCGCTTCAAGAAGATGGGGGTGATTGTTAACGATGAAAATTAAATGGCTAAGGAAAGCCGCAAGCAATTTTGATGACGAATATGATTGGTTTTATCAAGAGAGTCCTCAGGTTGCGACAGAGTTTGCCAGGGAGGTTTTTCGCTTAGTGAATTTGCTGGTTTCAAACCCGGCCCTCGGCAGGGCAGGCAGGGTGATGGGCACCCGGGAAATTGTGATGAAAACCTTCCCGTACCTGATCCCGTACAGAATTAAAAACAATGAAATACATATCCTGAGAATATTTCATATGCGCAGGCGTCCGCCCAAAAGGTGTTGGTGATTTTGCATGGATGCCAGTTTCTTGCTTACTGGCACCCATGAAAGTTACTACTTCAGTAGCTGCGGGTTAACGCAGTTTTCTGTGACCTTACCGGTCAGCGCGGCGATCAGGTTGTCCACGGCGCAGGCGGCCATGCCATAACGGGTCTCATGGGTCGCAGAACCGATATGCGGCAGCGCTACTACGTTCGGCAACGTCAACAGCGGTGAAGATACCGGCAGCGGTTCCTTTTCGAACACGTCCAGCCCGGCGGCATGAATAGTGCCGTTTTTCAGCGCCTCAACCAGTGCCGCTTCATCCACCACCGGACCACGGCCAGCGTTGATCAGAATACCGCTCTTTTTCATCTTCGCCAGTTGGTCACGGCTGATCATATGGAAAGTTTCGTCGGTCAGCGGCAGCGTAATGCAGATGAAATCGGATTCGGCCAACAGGGTATCCAGGTCACAGCGGCGGGCATTAAAACGCTGCTCTGCTTCTTCATGAGTGCGGCGGGCGTTATACAGCACCGGCATGCCGAAGCCGAAATGAGCGCGTTGCGCCAGCGCCAGACCAATACGACCCATGCCGAGGATGCCGATAGTTTTGTGGTGCACGTCAACGCCAAACCAGTCTGCCCCGATGCTGCCTTGCCATTCGCCGGCCTTCACTCGTTCAGCTACTTCTACCACGCGACGAGCTGTCGCCAAAACCAGGCTCATGATGGTGTCGGCGACGGTTTCAGTCAGCACGGTTGGGGTGTGCATCAGCAGCACGTTATGGGCATTAAGCGCGTCAACGTCGAAATTATCGTAACCGACGGAAATGGTTGAAGCCGCGCGCAGTTTGGGGGCCTGCTGCAAGAAAGCCTCATCAATTTTGCCGCCGGAACCGATGATCCCTTCTGCCTGTTGCAGCGCCTGGCGTAACTCATCGCGGTTTTCCGGGTTTAGCCCGTTGAAGGCATGCACGGTGAAGTGCTGTTCCAGTCGTTCACGCAGATCGGTGGGAATGCTTTTGTATAACACGATAGAAGGCTTCATCACTTACTCCAGCAATACCCTTCGTTTTTCAGACTGCAGCGTTGTTAACTGCTCGAACTTCCCCCAGTGACTTACTTAAGTCAGCGCCTGGGGGAAGTTCGTTTGTCGCCTGGCTGCAGCCTGAAATCCATTGGGTATATTCAACAGAAAATAAATTATAACGAGACTAAGCCAGTTGTGGGTGAGCCTCGTTGCGAGCGGGCTTGACGATCAGCGTCACCACCACGGCCACCAGCAGCGCAATGGCCATAAACATATACGAAGCTGCCGGGCTGCCGGTTGCGCCGTTGAGGTAACCGACGAACCAGGAACCGAAGAAGGAACCCAGCGCGCCCATGCTGTTGATCAATGCCATGGCACCGCCGGCGACGTTTTTCGGCAGCATCTCGGGAATGATGGCGAAGAACGGCCCGTAAGGGGCGTACATTGCCGCACCGGCAATCACCAGCAGGGCATAAGAGATCCAGAAATGGTTGGCGCCTACGGCATAAGAACCAAAGAACGCCAGCGCGCCAATCAGCAGCAGTGGCCAGACGAACAGCTTACGGTTTTGCATTTTGTCCGAAGCCCAGGACACCAGGATCATGGCGATGGTCGCCGCCAGGTAAGGCACCGCCGACAGCCAGCCGGCCTCCACCATGCCCATTTCCATGCCGCTGCGCAGGATAGAAGGCAACCACAGCACGAAGCCATACACGCCAATGCTCCAGGCGAAGTACTGGACGCAAAGCAGGATCACGTTGCGTGAGCGGAAGGCTTCGCTGTAGTTACGCACCGCCTTGATGCCTTTCTGCTCTTCTTCCAACTGCTGCTGCAGGGCCAGCTTTTCGTCATCGCTTAACCATTTGGCCTGCGCCGGTTTGTCTTTGACCAGCACCCACCAACAGAAGGCCCAGATCACCGCCGGAATGCCTTCAAAGATGAACATTTCACGCCAGCCGTAGGCATGGATCAGGTAGCCGGAAACCACCGACATCCACAGCACGGTGACGGGGTTACCGAGGATCAGGAAGGTATTGGCACGCGAACGTTCGGACTTGGTGAACCAGTTGCTGATGTAAATCAGCATTGCCGGCATCACCGCGGCTTCCACCACGCCGAGGATAAAACGGATGGCCGCCAGCATCGGGATATTGCTGACCATGCCGGTCAGCGAGGCGCAGGCGCCCCACAGGATCAGGCACCAGAAAATCAGTTTTTTAACGCTGCGGCGTTCGGCATAGATCGCCCCCGGGATTTGGAAAAAGAAATAGCCGAGGAAAAACAGCGCGCCCAGCAGCGATGACATGCCTTTGGTGATGCCCAGATCGTCATTGATGCCAGCCGCCGAGGCAAAGCTGAAGTTGGCTCGGTCGAGATAGGCCAGGCTGTAGGTGATAAACACGATGGGCATGATGTACCACCAGCGTTTAGCCGCGATAGTCGCTTTGGTCATGTTCAGATTCCTTCAGTGGTGTCGTGGTGCTCTCCCGGCGGATCTGGTTGTAGGGCCAGAGACATCAGCC
The DNA here is from genome assembly GCF_047456085.1 of Serratia sp. BNK-12. Taxonomy (NCBI): domain Bacteria; kingdom Pseudomonadati; phylum Pseudomonadota; class Gammaproteobacteria; order Enterobacterales; family Yersiniaceae; genus Serratia; species Serratia sp. BNK-12. Next base: position 5,132,098 of record NZ_CP179896.1, on the reverse strand, counting down.
GTTCGGAGAAGGCTATTAACTGATATTGTTTTGTTATATTTATTCAGCCAGTGCCGCGCGGGTCGGCAACCCTTCGCTGTCACCGATGGCCTGAATGGCCAGCGAGCCGATTTTATTGCCGCGTTGCACCGCCTGTTTCAGCGTTTTGCCTTCCAGCAGGGCGCTGATGGTCCCGACGGCAAAGCCGTCTCCTGCACCTACGGTATCCACCACATTGCTGACTTTGATTGCGGCTACCGCCGCCTGATCGCCCGCTGCGGTTTTAAACCAGGCGCCGTCCGGGCCGGTTTTAATGATCACCGCCTGTACGCCGCGCTCCAGATAAAAATCGGCAATCCCTTCCGGTGTCGACTGGCCGGTAAGAATTTGCCCTTCTTTCAGCCCCGGTAGCACCCAGTCGGCGGCAAACGCCAGCTTGTTCAGCTGCTCGATCATCACCTGTTGGCTGGACCACAACACCGGGCGCAGATTGGGGTCAAATGAAATGGTTTTGCCCATCGCCCGCATCTCGCGCGCCGCGTGGTTGCACAGCGCCAGCGATTGACCGGACAGCGCTGCCGCCACGCCGCTCAGGTGCAGGTGGCGTGCGGAACCAAAGTAATCGCGGTTGAAGTCGTCGACCGACAGGTGGCTGGCCGCCGAGCCTTTGCGGAAATACTCCACACTGGGATCGGTACCATCGGAGGTTTTAGATTTGATCTGAAAACCGGTCGGATAATTAGCATCCACCGTCACTTGCTGGGCGTTGATGCCTTCTTTTTTCAACTGCTGCAGGGTGAAGCGGCCGAAAGTGTCGTTGCCGACGCGGCTGACCCAGCCGACGTTCAGCCCCAGACGAGCCAGGCCGATTGCGACGTTCAGCTCGGCGCCGGCAATGCGTTTGGTGAAGTTGTCCACTTCCGCCAGATCGCCGGTTTGGGTTGCCACGAACATCGCCATGGCTTCACCCAGAGTGACGACGTCCAGTTGCGCGCGATGCGCGGTAGTCAGCGTTGTCATGATGTTTACTCCGCGCGCAAAAGGTTAACGTAGTAGCGGGTCACGTCTTCCAGACTGTCACCTTGCAGTGGGAATTCAATGCCGCGTGGTGCGTCCAGCGGCAGGCGAGTCAGCAGATCGCGCCATTTGCCATCGCTGTCATCCAGCGCCACGGCACGCCAGCCTTTCAGGCTATGAGTTGCGGCTTTAACGTGAACGTAGCTGACGTGGCGGGCCAGGCGATCGGCGGCGGCGAAGGCGTCTTGCCCCACCCAGTGCCAGTTGGCCATGTCGAACGTCATGCTGACCGGCAGACGGTTATCTTCTGCGGCGTGGAAAAAGGCGTTGAGCAGCGACAAAATCCCGCAGTCAGGCGTTTGATCGTTCTCGACCACCAGGCTGACCGGATGTTGCTCCAGTGCCACTTTCAGTTCGGTAAAGTCGAAGCCCGGCTGGTAATGTCCAAGCGAGAGTTTCAACTGACGCGCGTTCAGCGTTTGGGCTTCCGCCAGCAGTGCCGGCAGGTTCGGGTTGAGCGTATGTTGTGGAGTGAACAGAGCCTCAGGCGCAGAGTAAACGGCAAACAGCTGCTGTTGTTCGATGGCCTGAGCCAGTGCCGGCAGGTTTTCCAGCTCCTGGGCAGAAAACAGTTCGCGGCGGATCTCTACACCGTCGGCGCCGGCATCGGCAATGATCGGCAATAATGCGGTCTGGCCGCCGAGCTGTTGGACGGTATCGGTGCCGTAGGCACCGGTCACCACGATAATTTCTCTTGTCATTTTTTGCTCCTGAGGTGGCGTTATCCCACCGCTGCTGTTAACCACACGTTAAATGGTACCGGTTCCAGGCGAAAGCGACAGAGTGTAAAAATATGATCGCAATCACGAACATGAGCAAAAAATAGTCTGAGGAGGATGTGGCTGGGGCGCCGTATGTCGCGCCCTGAGCAGGAAAGAAGGGGATTATCGGGTGGTGGAGCCGCGCACGATCAGTTCACCGGGGAACATCTGCTCGCTGATGGGGGTATCCACACCCTGAATGCGTTGCACCAGTTGCTCTAGCGCGGCGTGGCCCATCTGATAGGTCGGCTGTTTCAGCGTGGTGATGCCTACGCCGGCCAGTTCGGCCCATTCCAGTTCGTCAAAGCCCAGCAGGCCGATATCGCTGCCCCATTGGATACCCAGTCGACGCATGGCGCGCGCTACCTGCAGGGTCAGGGCACCGTTGGCGGAAATCACCGCTTTGCGCATGCCGCGATGGCGAGTATTGAAGTCGCCGAGCACCCCTTCCAGCAGCTTGACGTCGTTCAGCGGAACTTCGGCCTGTTCGGCCAACAGACCGGCATGTTGCGCCATGGTTTGGTTAAACGCGTGCAGCCGCTCCAGGCGGGTATTGACCGTGCCAATGGGCTCGCTGAGAAACAAAATGGCTTCGAAACCCTGTTGCAGCAGGTGTTCCGTGGCGGTCGTCGCGGCCTCGTGGTTGTTGAGGCCCACCACATCGCAGGCGAAATCATGAATTTTTCGGTCGATCAGTACCATCGGCAGCATGGATTGTTGCAGCGTCGATAACGCCTCTTCGCGCATACCGACGGCGTTGACCACAATGCCCTCTACCCGGTAGCTGCTGAGCAGTTGCAGGTAGTGCTGTTCCTGATTGACTTCGTTGTTGGTGTTACACACCAGCAGGGTAAAGCCGTGCTGACGGCAGGCGGCTTCGATGCCGCGCATCACGTCCACCGAATAGGGGTTGGTTATATCGGCGATGATCAGGCCAATCAGCCGCGTCTGTCCCCCTTTCAGGCTCCGCGCCATCTGGCTTGGACGGTAGTCGAGCTGGAGGATAGCCTGCTCGATGCGCTGTTTGAGATCGTCAGAAAGCAGGTGCTGCTCACCATTCAAGTAGCGCGATACGCTGGTTTTACCGGTCTTGGCGGTTTTCGCCACATCGCTGATGGTGGCCCGCCCCGAGGCGCGTATTGCCTTAACACTGCTCACAACTGATCTCCCCTGAGGTTAATTGCCAAGGAGACTATCACACAGAATGTATAGCCGGGAATGTTGAATGGGATAAGGGAAGAGGATCGACAGGATAAAAATGGCGGGGCATTGTGCCCCGCTCGGGATTATTGCAGCGGGCTGAGGGTGATCTCGACGCGACGGTTTTGCGCCTTGCCTTCTGCCGTGCTGTTGGAGGCGATCGGATTATCCGGACCTGCCCCGGTGGTGCGAATGCGGTTAGCCGCCACGCCCTGGGTGATTAACGCGCTGCCCACGCCGTCGGCACGTTGCTGCGACAGGGTCATGTTCAGTGAACGGGAGCCGGTGCTGTCGGTGTAGCCGACCACGTTAACCGCCGTTTTCGGGTATTCCTTCAGTACCATGGCAACGCCGGTCAGGGTGTTGGCACCCGCCGGTTTCAGGGTGGCGCTGCTGCTGTCAAAGGTGACATTGTTCGGCATGTTCAGCACGATATTGTCGCCCTGACGGGTAACGCTGACGCCGGTGCCTTTCATTTTGTCGCGCAGCTTGGCTTCCTGCACGTCCATGTAATAGCCAGCACCACCGCCCAATGCTGCACCTGCCGCTGCGCCGATCAGTGCGCCTTTGCCGCGGTCTTTTTTCGACGAGGACAGCACGCCAACGCCGGCACCCAGCGCGGCGCCCAGGCCTGCGCCAATACCGGATTTACCGGCTTCGGATTCCCCGGTGTACGGGTTGGTGGTACAGGCTGACAGCGTGAGCGCCACGCTCACCGCGCCGGCAATAATCGCAATGCGTTTTTTCATCTTTTTTCCTTTGTGGCATCAGAATCTGGGTGCGCCAATCCAATTTGGGGGCGCTAAAAAACCGTTGTCGGCATGCCAAGACGTGCCGAGGCGCTACTATGACGCGGATACTTTCCGGCAGTTCCGGAAAAAAACGTGACAAAATATAAGCGGATAACGGGCTTGAGCCTGTTATCCGGCAAAAAGCGAGGGAATACCATGCAGCGGATTCTGAATTGAACGCATCCCGGTGCGGGATGCGCCTTTTTTAGCCGGAAGTGGCAAGATTTAAACTGCGGACGGCCAGTTCATGATTAAGGTATAGGCCTGAGTTTCTTCGTTAAACAGACGCTGCGTCACCTGAAACCCCAGCTTGTGGTAGAACGCGCAGGCGCGCAGGTTTTGCTCATACACCTCCAGGCTTAGCTGGGGATAGCGCTGTTGTACGTGCGCCATCAGCGCCTGTCCTACGCCATGGCCGTGAAAGGCCTGTTCAACGAACAGTGCGCCAATAAAGCGTTGATCCAACACGCTGATAAACCCGACGATTTCCCCTTGATGCCAATAGGCCCAGCTTTGCGCTCGCGGCAGATAGTTTTCCCGCACCAGCGTCGCGCTTTCTTGCCAGTAGCTTTCCTTGACGAACGGGTGCGCAGCAATGGTGCTCGGCAACCACAAGGCCATTAACCGCTCCATATCTGCCGGGTGGCAGGGGCGGATCACTGCGGCTTTGGGTAGCAGAGGCATCCTGTGAGATGATCGTTCACCAACCCGCTGGCCTGCATAAAGGCGTAACAGGTGGTGGAGCCGATAAATTTGAAGCCGCGTTTTTTCAGTGCCTTGGACATCGCGTCCGAGCGTTCGGTTTTCGCCGGCACCTGGTTCAGTTGCTGCCAACTGTTGAGCTGCGGTTCGCCGTCGACAAATGACCAGATGAAAGTGACAAAATCTTCCCCGGCCGCTTCCATGGCCAGATAGGCTTTGGCATTGGCGATGATGGCTTCAATTTTGCCCCGGTGGCGGATAATGCCGCTGTCTTGCAACAGCGCGGCTATCTCTTGTTCATCGATAGCGGCCACGCGCTGCGGATCAAAATTGTGGAAGGCGCGCCGGTAATTCTCACGCTTTTTCAGCACGGTGATCCAGGACAGCCCGGCCTGCTGGCCTTCAAGGCATAGCATTTCAAACAGCTCGCGCGCATCGGTGGTTGGTGCGCCCCATTCCTTGTCGTGATACTCGAGATATAACGGATCCGCCGTCACCCAACCGCAACGTTCATTGGCCATACTGACTGTCCTTGTGCTGTGTTTATTTACAGTAATCATTACCTGAAGTGGTGAACTTGGCAAGCCCCTGATTGTTTTATCATCAGTCGGCTTGACGTGGGGGAAAAGCCAGCAATATTTACTAGATGGCCGGCAGGTAAAAAGGCCAATGATAAAAACGTATTTTCCTTCATTTGCTGGCTCTCAGGAGTCTATTCATGCCTCTTAAAATAACCTGTCTGCCCCGCCCGGCGGTGCTTGCAGTGGCGATATTATGCAGTATGACGACCCCGGTGCTGGCTTATGACCAACTCTACGTCTTCGGTGACAGTCTGAGCGATACCGGCAACAATGGCCGCTTTACCTACGACAGCAATAAACATCTGTTATACGACGAAGTACTGGCGCAACGCATCGGCGCGGCGTTAGTGGCTTCGGACGATGATGGCAATAACTACGCCGCCGGCGGGGGCGTGGCGGTGCCGGCGCTCAACCCGGCGGACAATACGCAGGATCAGGTGCAGAGCTACCTCGGTCAGGTCAATGGACGGGCTGACGGCGATGGCCTGTATATACACTGGATTGGCGGCAACGACCTGGCGGCGGCGGCATTAAACCCGACGACCGCGCCGGGCGTAGCCTACAACAGCGCAGCGGCGGCGGCCGCGCAGGTTCATTCATTGCTGAATGCCGGTGCCGGTACGGTGATCGTGCCGACGGTGCCGAATATTGGTTCCACGCCGCAGTTGATGGAGCTGATCATCCAGCAGGCGTTGACGCCGGTGCAAAACGCAGCGGTTCAGGCGGCCTACGCCACCCTGAATTCGCTGGCCACGCCGGATAACGCTTCACGTACCGAGGCTATCCATCAGGCCCTGACGGCGGCAGCGGCGCAGGGCAGCGCGATCCCCCAGGTGCAGCAGGCGATTGCCGCACAGCTGATAGCCGCTTATGACAGCCTCAGCGCGCAGGCGGCACAACTGACCGATTTCTATAACCAAAGCGAAGACCACCTGCTGGCGCAGGGGGGCGGGAACATCGTCCGGGTTGACGTGAACAAACTGTTTGGCGAGGCGATTGCCAACCCGGCGCAGTTTGGCTTCACCAATACCGCAGGCATGGCCTGTCCGCCGGGCGTCTCCTCTGCGGTGTGCCGTTCTACCATGCCGGGTTTTGATAGCAGCCAGGCCTACCTGTTCGCCGACCATTTCCACCCCAGCCCGCAGGCGCATCTGTTGATTGCCGATTACATTCAGGCGGTGCTCGACGGTCCTGCGCAGGTGGTGGCGCTGAATCAGGCGACGGCGGCCATGGCGCGTGACAGCCGTGCTACCCTCGACAGCCGTTTTCAACAGCTGCGCAGTGGCGAAAACCCGCAAGGATCGCTGGGCGTTTTCGGAGGCTATGCCGGGCAACACTATGATTATTCTTCCAATCTGGCGGCGGGCGACGGCAATGCCACTACTCATAATCTGACGGTAGGGGTGGATTACCAGTTGACCGACGGCTGGCTGATCGGCGCGCTGATTTCCGGCTCCAATGACGATCAACAGCCCTCCAGCCGCTACGACTACAAAGCGCGTGGCCTGTTATTTTCCGCCTTTACCGCCCTTGATCTGTTTGAAAACGGTTGGGTGAATGCCGATTTGCACTATGCGACGATGAATTACGATGATATTCGCCGCAGCATGCAGCTTGGGGCGTTAACCCGTACCGAAACCGGCAGCACCGACGGCAAGCAATGGGGAGCGCGGATCACCGCCGGTTACGACTTCCCCGTCACCTCTTACCTGACCACCGGACCGATGGCACAGTTTGCCTGGGATTACAGCAACGTTTCCGGTTACAGCGAAGACGGCAATGACAGCACCGCCATGCGCTTTAACGATCAGACCTACCATTCGCAGATCGGTGCGTTAGGTTGGCGGTTGGACAGCAAGTTCGGCCTGTTTAATCCCTATGCCGAGGTGAGCTATCAGCATCAGTTTGGTGATGACGTTTACCGTGCCGGCGGTGGCCTGAAGTCCACGCAGACTTCGTTCACTCGCGACAGCGCCAGCCAGGATAAAAACTGGGTGGATGTGACGCTGGGGGCGAATATGCCGTTGACCGATCAGGTGGCGGCGTTCGCCACCGTTTCTCAGACCGGCGGCCTGAGCAGTGGCGAACAGTTTATGTATAACGTCGGGGTCAGCGCCCGTTTTTGAGTGTCGATGCCCGATCGCTTAGGGGGCCGTTTGCTGCATACCTGGGCGGTTGGGCAGCGTGATATCTGCCATAATCTTTTTTTCCGGCTGTAGTAGCGTCATGCACAGCATGCTGCAGAAAGACACCACGGCGGTGGCGAAGAACATGGCGCCATAGCCGTGATGCTGTGCCAGCCAACCACTCAGCATCGGCGCGGTGATCGAGGCAATATTGGCGATCGCCAGCGTCATGCCGCTGTAAGCCCCCACCGAAGCTTTCGGCGTGACGTCTATCACCACCGACCAATACACGTTATTGACCAGTGCATTCAGCGCATTGCCCAGCGTCATCAACAAAATGATTTCGGTCGGCGTGCTCATAAAGGGGATCAAGACGAAGCAGGTGGCGGTCAGCAACAAGGTGACTGCCGCAAACAGGTTGCGCGCCAGCCGCAGGTTGCCAAAGCGTTTCAACAGCGCATCGGCGATGCGGCCGCCGAGCAGCACGGTGAAGCAGGCACCGCTCCACGGGATCATCGCCACGTACCACAGCGAATGCAGATCGTAGTTAAAAGTATCCTGCAGGTATTTGGGGCCCCAGGTCACCAATACAAAGGTGACGTAAAGGAATGAGAAGTAACCCAGCGCGTTAAATACCAGCGTGCGGTTGGTGAAAAACGCCCACCATGGCAGAGGTGCTTGTGCGTTATCGGCTTCCTGATCGGCGCTGATGATGGCCAATTCGGCGGCGTTGACTTCAGGATGCTCCTGCGGCGTGTCGGTGAAGAAACGGGCAAACAGCAAAATGGCGATCAGCGAAAACAGGCCCAGCAGCATGAACATGCTGCGCCAGTCATCGGTCAATAGCAGTAACCCCACGGCCAGCGGCGCGGTCAGCAGCGAACCCACCTGGGTGCTCAGCAACCCGATACCCAGCGAAAAGCCACGCTCTTTGCGCGGCGCCCAGTTGGCGATGGTTTTATTCATCAGCGCGTAGGCCGGACCTTCGGCAAAGCCGAACATGATCCGCAGTGCGGCAAACCCCATAATGGCGGAACCGCCGAACAGCGCCACGCCCAGTTCGCCAGCCCAGGCGGTCGCAATTTCCAGCAGCGACCACAGCGCCCCGGCGATCAGCCAGACTTTTTTGGTGCCGATACGGTCGGCCAGAAAACCGCCGCACAGCGAACCGAACAAATAGCCAAAGCCAAAATAGCCCAGCACGGCGCCCAGCTGCGCCTTGTTGAAGTTGAATTCATGGGAGATATCGTTGGCGGCGAAGGACAGTGCGCCGCGATCGACGTAGTTGATCAGTGCAATGAAGAACACCATGGCGAAAATGCGGTAACGATAGCGGCTGTCGGTTAAGGCGGTTGTCATCAGCGAATCTCCTGAAAGGGGGATATCAGGACGCTAGCAAGGTTGGTGCCAGCCTGAGTGACGCCTTCTGGCCGGGGAATTGGGGGGATTATGACGCTGAGACGGCGCTACAGAGGGGCATTTGCCCCGTTTTAGTGCGCGAAAAGACCGCGCTTCTTTGATGATTCACACTTGTTGCGGGATTCTGGCTGTATATCTTACGGTCAACGGGTATACTGGCCCATCCCATTTAAATCCACTTGTATCGCGTGCGAATTCAACATGCAAAAGTTTGATACCAAGACCTTTCAGGGCCTGATCCTGACACTGCAGGACTATTGGGCGCGCCAAGGCTGCACCATCGTTCAACCACTGGACATGGAAGTCGGCGCGGGAACCTCTCACCCGATGACGTGCCTGCGCGCGCTGGGGCCGGAGCCAATGGCTACCGCCTACGTGCAGCCGTCCCGCCGTCCGACTGACGGCCGCTACGGTGAAAACCCGAACCGTTTGCAACACTACTATCAGTTCCAGGTGGTGATTAAGCCATCGCCGGACAACATTCAGGAACTGTACCTGGGCTCGCTGAAAGAGCTGGGTCTGGATCCGACCATTCACGACATCCGCTTCGTGGAAGATAACTGGGAAAACCCGACGCTCGGCGCCTGGGGCCTGGGCTGGGAAGTTTGGCTCAACGGCATGGAAGTGACGCAGTTCACTTACTTCCAGCAGGTTGGCGGCCTGGAGTGCAAACCGGTCACCGGCGAGATCACCTACGGTCTGGAACGTCTGGCGATGTATATCCAGGGCGTGGACAGCGTATACGATCTGGTGTGGAGCAACGGCCCGCTGGGTGTGACCACCTATGGCGACGTGTTCCACCAGAACGAAGTGGAGCAGTCCACTTATAACTTCGAATACGCCGACGTGGACTTCCTGTTCTCCTGCTTTGAGCAGTACGAGAAAGAAGCCCAATCGCTGCTGGCGCTGGAGAAACCGCTGCCGCTGCCGGCTTACGAACGTATTCTGAAGGCCGGCCACACCTTCAACCTGCTGGATGCGCGCAAGGCGATCTCGGTGACCGAGCGTCAGCGTTATATTCTGCGTATCCGCACGCTGACCAAAGCCGTTGCCGAGGCCTACTACGCTTCCCGCGAAGCGCTGGGCTTCCCAATGTGCAAAAAGAACGAGAACTAAGAGGCAGCCATGACTCAACAGACTTTCCTGGTGGAAATCGGCACGGAAGAGCTGCCGCCGAAGGCTCTTCGTTCACTGGCAGAATCCTTTGCCGCGAATTTTACCGCCGAGCTCGACAGTGCCAATCTCGAACATGGCGAAGTGAGCTGGTTTGCCGCACCGCGCCGTCTGGCGCTGAAAGTGGCCGACTTGCGCGCTGCGCAGGCCGATCGCGAAGTCGAAAAGCGCGGCCCGGCCATTGCCCAGGCGTTTGACGCCGAAGGCAAGCCAAGCAAAGCGGCCGAAGGTTGGGCACGCGGTTGTGGCATCACCGTCGATCAGGCTGAACGCCTGGTGACCGATAAAGGTGAATGGCTGCTGTATCGCGCCCATGTTAAAGGCCAGCCTGCGCAAGCGCTGCTGGCGGGCATGGTCAGCAATTCGTTGGCCAAGCTGCCGATCCCGAAACTGATGCGTTGGGGCAATTCTGACGTGCAGTTCGTGCGTCCGGTACACACCGTGACCCTGTTGCTGGGTGAAGAACTGATCCCGGGCACCGTGTTGGGCATCGATTCTGGCCGCACTATTCGCGGTCACCGCTTTATGGGTGAAGCCGAACTCACCCTCGACAACGCTGACCAATATCCGCAGATCCTGCTGGAACGCGGTAAAGTGGTGGCCGATTATGAAACCCGCAAGGCGCTGATCAAGCGCGATGCGGAGCTGGCTGCGCAGCAGCTTGGCGGCAAGGCCGATCTGAGCGAAAGCCTGTTGGAAGAAGTGGCCTCGCTGGTGGAATGGCCGGTGGTGCTGACGGCTAAATTCGAAGAGAAATTCCTGGCGGTGCCGGCGGAAGCGCTGGTCTACACCATGAAGGGCGATCAGAAGTATTTCCCGGTGTATGACGCCGCGGGCAACCTGATGCCGAACTTTATCTTCGTGGCCAATATCGAATCCAAAGATCCGCAGCAAATCATCTCCGGTAACGAGAAGGTGGTGCGCCCGCGTCTGGCCGATGCCGAGTTCTTCTTCAATACCGACCGTAAAAAACGCCTGGAAGACAATCTGCCGCGTCTGGAAACCGTGCTGTTCCAACAGCAACTGGGAACCTTGCGCGACAAGACCGATCGCATCCAGGCGCTGGCGGGCTGGGTTGCCGGCCAAATTGGTGCCGACGTTAACCACGCCACCCGCGCGGGCCTGCTGTCGAAGTGCGATCTGATGACCAATATGGTCTTCGAATTCACCGACACTCAGGGCGTGATGGGCATGCACTATGCGCGTCATGACGGCGAAGCGGAAGACGTTGCCGTTGCGCTGAACGAGCAGTATCAGCCGCGTTTTGCCGGCGATGCGCTGCCGGAATCGCTGGTGGCCTGTTCGCTGGCGATCGCCGACAAGATGGACACCCTGGCCGGTATCTTCGGCATTGGGCAACATCCGAAAGGTGATAAAGACCCGTTCGCACTGCGCCGTGCCGCGCTGGGCGTGCTGCGCATCATCGTTGAGAAAAACCTGCCGCTGGATCTGCAGACCCTGACCGAAGAGGCCGTGCGCCTGTACGGCAGCAAGCTGACCAACGCCAAGGTCGTCGACGAAGTTGTCGAATTCATGCTGGGCCGTTTCCGCGCCTGGTATCAGGAAGAAGGTCACGCCGTCGACACCATTCAAGCGGTGCTGGCACGTCGTCCGACCAAGCCTGCGGACTTCGACGCACGCGTTAAGGCGGTCACTCACTTCCGTACGCTGGAAGCGGCTACGACGCTGGCGGCGGCCAACAAGCGCGTCTCCAACATCCTGGCCAAATCTACCGATACGCTGAACGATCGCGTTCACGCTTCGGTGTTGAAAGAGGCGGCTGAGATCCAACTGGCGACCCACCTGGTGGTGCTGCGCGATAAGCTGGAGCCTTTCTTTGCTGAAGGCCGCTACCAGGATGCGCTGGTGGAGTTGGCGGAGCTGCGTGAGCCGGTCGATGCGTTCTTCGACAACGTGATGGTGATGGCTGATGACGAGGCGGTGCGTGTAAACCGTCTGACGTTGCTGAGCAAGCTGCGTGAACTGTTCCTGCAGGTCGCGGATATCTCCGTACTGCAATAAGCGGTTCTGTCGTGAAAAGGCGCCTTAGGGCGCCTTTTTTATTGCCGTCGGTGCAGCGAAACACCTTGAGCGGTTAGTCGGTATTTTTGCAGGCGACTGTTGGGTTTTTCGGGCAGGGTCATTTCAATTAGCCGCGCGTTTAGCGCAGGACGTAAATAACGCTCACTGAAAGATTTTCGATCCTGCAGTTGCAGCGCATGCTGAATTTCCTCGCGTGACATCTCGCCTTTAAGTATCGCCAATAGTTCGGCGACTTGGGGGGTGACTTGGGGGGTGACTTGGGGGGTAAGGCTATGTTCTAGCGCTCGCAAGATCATGCCCAGCATAAATTCGACAAAGGGAGCGCAGTCACTCTGTTGGTTACTGGTGTTCAGCGCCTGGTAATAACCGGACTGATTGTCATGTACCAGGCTTTCAACCGGCACGTTGGCAAACAAGGGCTCCCAACGTGACAGGATCAGCGTTTGCCACAGTCTGCCCATTCGTCCGTTACCATCGGCGAAAGGGTGGATAAACTCAAATTCGTAATGAAATACACAGCTTGCGATCAGCGGCGGTAGGTCGGTCTCTTTTAACCAGAGCAGCAGTTGCCGAATTAACGGGCAAACCCTTTCCGCAGGTGGCGCCATATGAATGACGGTTTTACCGTTCATCACCCCGACACCGCCATGGCGGTAATGTCCGGCATCTGGCAATAGGCCAGCCATTAGCAGCCGGTGTGCAGCGAGTAAATCCTCCTCCTGCATGGGACGCCAGTTGTTCAAGTTTCCATAGCAACGAATAGCATTGAGCGCCTCCTGAATATCGCGAGGTGGCGCAATGATACGTTTACCTTCGATGATGGCGGTGATCTGCTCTTCACTTAAAGTATTGCCTTCGATAGCCAAAGAGCCCTGAATGGTACGGATGCGGTTGATGCGGCGTAGCCGTAAGGCATGTTCTTGCTCAGCCTGCATTTTTAAACGCGCAAGCCGATCGCCAACATCGGTTACCAGATGCAGCATGCGTGAGCTGATGGTCAACGGTGGCTGATAGGATGACATGCGCAGCTTGGCCCGGTGATAAATGATACAAAAGTGTATCATGCCCCTGAGTCGGTACAGTAGCCCCTTGCCAGCGCGTATAGCGTCTTGCATGTTGGCCTTTCGCCCAAGAATAACCACCAAAAGGTGAATCGCGTATCGGATCGCATTCAGTTGATCTATTCTTATAGGCGCAAGGAGTGCAGCAAAAGGGACGGAGTCCGATGAAAAAGCAGGTTTATAACAGGAGTTATGTCACATGGCGGTAGGGATCAAGAGCAGAGTTTTCGCGCGTTGGTTGGCCCCGGTATTGGCATTGTTGGTGGTCATGCAATTGACTGCCTGCGGCGATAAAGAGCCGGAACAACGCAAGGCGTTTATTGATTACATCCAGAACACGGTGATGCGCAGCGGCGCGAAAATCCCGACGCTGAGCGAAGATCAGAAACAGAAGTTCGGCAACTATGCCGGTGATTACGCCATCCTGGTCGGTTTTTCTCAGCAACTGTCCAAATCACTGGATGCCAGCCTGACGCCGGCGTTGGATCAGATTAACCAGATCCGCACCGCACAGGACTACATGAGCAAGCGCGATACGCTGCAACAGTCCGTTGGGGCGCTGAACCTGCTGGGGCAGCAAATCCAGTCAGCCAAGTCGCAGGCGGATACTGCCAGGACAGCGCTGAAGCAACCTGACGATCTGAAAGCCGTGTATAACCAGGCGTACGACAAGATTGTTACCGGGCCGGCCAATGCGCTGATGCCGGTGATTCCGACCACGGCCAGCTTCGTTCAGGATCTGGTTCAGGTGGGGGATTTCCTGCGTGCCCAGGGCAATCAGGTGGCCTTTAATAATAACGGCGTGCAGTTCCGTACTTCCCAGCAGGCGACGCAGTACAACACCATGATGTCGAATCTGGTGGCCAAGCAGCAGGATTTACTTAACGCACAGAAAATCGTCTCCAGCGTTAATCAGTAATCTCCAAACGCAGAAGCCGGCAGTCCGGCTTCTGCCATTCCCTTCTGACTTTCCAACGGCTTGCTCACTTCTTGCACCACGCATCTGTACTACACTTCAATTAATCATCTATTTCCGACATGTAGTTTTCTTTCATTCATCGCACCGCTATTTCCCGACGGGATGAATGCTCACAGGGAAGACCTTCTTCAAGCCAGGATTCGGTAGCCACTGAAAAATAGATTGTGATCACCATCACAATTTAAAAACAAACGTGCATCAATTAAATGTGACTCAAATCACATTTAATTGGGTTTTAGGCGAATTTTGTTCTCGTTGTGGCTTTTTTACACTGAGTAACTGTGATCATGATCACTATAAGTGCCCCGATAATGGGGGTGTTAGTGTGATGTTTGTCACAAAAATTCCGTGAAGTTCGCACGGTAAAAACTGCGTGATAGAGTCCATTTCGCATACAGCAACAACACGGCTGGATCGTAACAACAATAATCACGCGCTCTTATTGTCAGCGCGTAACAATAGGGGTGTGTTTTATGTTTTCACCAGACATCAAAGTCAAAGTTCAAAACTTTGGCCGCTTCTTAAGCAACATGGTGATGCCTAACATTGGCGCCTTTATCGCCTGGGGTATCATCACCGCGTTATTCATTCCTACCGGTTGGCTGCCGAACGAAACCTTAGCCAAACTGGTTGGCCCAATGATCACTTACCTGCTGCCGCTGCTGATCGGTTTTACCGGTGGCCGTCTGGTGGGAGGCGATCGCGGTGGGGTGGTGGGCGCTATCACCACCATGGGCGTGATTGTCGGGGCAGATATGCCGATGTTCCTCGGCGCCATGATTGCCGGTCCGCTGGGCGGCTGGGCCATCAAGCATTTTGACCGCTGGGTAGACGGCAAAATCAAAAGCGGCTTTGAGATGTTGGTGAACAACTTCTCCGCCGGCATTATCGGTATGCTGCTGGCTATTCTGGCATTTTTGGCCATTGGCCCGCTGGTTGAAGGGTTGTCACATATCCTGGCGACCGGCGTGAACATCATGGTGACCAACAACCTGCTGCCGCTGGCGTCAATCTTCGTGGAGCCGGCGAAAATCCTGTTCCTGAACAACGCCATCAACCACGGTATCTTCTCGCCGTTGGGCATTCAGCAGGCGACCGAAACCGGTAAATCCATCTTCTTCCTGATTGAAGCCAACCCAGGCCCGGGTATGGGCGTACTGATGGCCTACATGTTCTTTGGCCGCGGCAGTGCCAAGCAGTCTGCCGGCGGTGCCGCGATCATCCACTTCTTCGGTGGTATCCACGAAATTTACTTCCCGTACGTGCTGATGAATCCACGCCTGCTGCTGGCGGTGATCCTGGGCGGTATGACCGGCGTGTTCACACTGACCCTGCTGAACGGCGGTCTGGTGTCTCCGGCTTCTCCGGGTTCGATTCTGGCGGTATTGGCGATGACCCCTAAGGGCGCTTACTTCGCCAACCTGGCGGCGATCGCCGCAGCGTTCGTGGTGTCCTTTGTGGTTGCCGGGTTCCTGCTGAAAACTTCGAAAGCGAAAGAAGAGGATGACCTGGAAGAGGCCACTCGCCGCGTACAGGCGATGAAATCCCAGTCTAAAGGCGGTGCTGCGGCTCATGCAGCGGTGGATGGTGACCTGACCACGGTGCGTAAAATCATCGTTGCCTGCGATGCGGGCATGGGTTCCAGCGCCATGGGGGCCGGGGTACTGCGCAAAAAAGTGGCGGACGCCGGGCTGAAAAATATCTCCGTGACCAACAGTGCCATCAACAACCTGCCGGATGATGTGGATCTGGTGATCACTCACCGTGACCTGACTGAGCGCGCGATGCGTCATGCGCCGCAGGCACAGCACATTTCGCTGACCAATTTCCTCGACAGCAAGCTGTACAACGATCTGACCGAGCGCCTGGTGGCGGCCAATAAAACCACCGATAACCAGCAGAAAGTCATCAGCACGCTGGACGATAGCTTTGAGGCCACCGAGCAAAACCTGTTCAAACTGAGCGAAAGCAACGTGTTCCTTAACCTGCAGGCCAGCGACAAGGAGCAGGCGATTCGCTTCGCCGGCGAGCAGTTGGTCAAAGGGGGCTACGTTGAGCCGGAATACGTCGCGGCGATGCTGGAGCGTGAAAAACTCACCTCAACCTACCTGGGCGAGTCAATCGCCGTGCCGCACGGCACCATCGAAGCCAAGGACCGGGTGTTGCGCACCGGCGTGGTGTTCTGCCAGTACCCGCAAGGCGTGCGCTTTGGCGATGAAGAGGACGAGGTGGCACGACTGGTTATCGGTATCGCCGCACGCAACAACGAACATATCCAGGTGATCACCAGCCTGACCAATGCCCTGGACGACGACGGCGTCATCGAGCGGCTGGCGAATACCACCAGCGTACAGGAAGTGCTGGACCTGCTTAGCGGCAAAAAAGCCGGATAACAGAATCATTTTAAGGGGTGCAGCTTGCTGCACCCTTCGACATTAGAAAGGTAGGAATATGAAAGCATTACATTTCGGTGCGGGAAATATTGGGCGTGGTTTTATCGGCAAGCTGCTGTCGGACGCGCAGGCCGAACTGACTTTTGCCGATGTTAACCAGACGGTGTTGGATCTGTTGAACAGCCGTAAAAGCTACCAGGTTCACGTGGTCGGCGAACAGGAGCGGGTCGAGCCGGTCAACAACGTCAGCGCAGTGAACAGTGGCAGTGAAGAGGCGGTAGCGCTGATCGCCGAAGCGGATATCGTGACGACCGCCGTGGGCCCGCAGATCCTGGGTAAAATTGCCGGTACTATTGCCAAAGGGCTGATCAAGCGTCATCAACAGGGCAACAACCAACCGCTGAACATCATTGCCTGCGAAAACATGGTGCGCGGCACCAGCCAGTTAAAACAACATGTGTTCGATGCGTTGCCGCAGGACGAGCAGGCGTGGGTCGAGCAGCATGTCGGCTTTGTTGACTCGGCGGTTGACCGCATTGTGCCGCCGGCGGAAGCGGGCAGCAGCGATCCGCTGGAAGTGACGGTGGAAACCTTCAGCGAGTGGATTGTCGACCAGACCCAGTTCAAGGGCCAGCCACCGGCGATCGCCGGCATGGAGCTGACCGATAACCTGATGGCGTTTGTCGAACGCAAGTTGTTCACGCTCAATACCGGTCATGCCATCACCGCTTATCTTGGCCAGCAGGCCGGTCTGCAGACCATTCGCGATGCCATTCTGGACCCGGCGATCCGCCGCGTGGTGAAAGGGGCGATGGAAGAGAGCGGAGCGGTATTGATCAAACGTTATGGCTTTGACGCCGCCAAGCATGCCGCTTATATCGACAAAATCCTCAGTCGCTTTGAGAACCCGTATCTGCACGACGACGTTGAGCGTGTGGGGCGCCAACCGCTGCGCAAGCTGAGCGCAGGCGATCGTCTGATCAAACCCCTGTTGGGCACTTTGGAATACGGCCTGCCGCACGCGAACCTGATTCAGGGCATCGCCGCCGCCATGAGCTACCGCAGCGAGCAGGATCCGCAGGCCAAAGAGCTGGTGGAACTGCTGGCTGAACTGGGGCCAAAAGCGGCGCTGGCGCAAATTTCCGGCCTGCCGGCGGAAAGCGAGGTTGTAGAACAGGCCATTGCTGTGTATAACGCCATGCAGCGCCAATAGGCTATTTTACTTGCCATTTTACGGTTGGGCAGTGCTCGAATTCCTCACGTACTACGTGTACGCTCCGGATTCTGCGCGCTGTCCGCCCGCAAACTGGCTGCGACAATAACGCCTATGGTATTAAATTAGTGGCCGATACAGCATACCCCTCCCACGCCATTCGAAAAGCGACGATGGAAGAAGCACAGGCATTTGAAAATAAGGTTCTGGAAAGGCTGAACGCAGGCAAGACGGTGCGCAGTTTCCTGATAGCGGCGGTAGAGCTGCTGGCGGAAGCGCTCAACGTACTGGTGGTGCAGGTGTTTCGCAAGGACGATTATGCGGTGAAGTATGCCGTCGAACCGCTATTGTCCGGTGCCGGTCCGCTGGGGGAGTTGTCGGTGCGCCTGAAGCTGATGTACGGGCTGGGAGTGATCTCCCGCCACGAATACGAAGATGCCGAGTTGCTGATGGCGATGCGCGAAGAGTTGAATCACGACGGGACAGAATACCGCTTTGTCGATGATGAAATCCTCGGGCCGTTCGGCGAGTTGCACTGCGTGACCGCGTTGCCGCCGGTGCCGACTTTCCTGCAGCCCGGCGAAGCGGAAGAGTCGCTGATCGCCATGCAGCGCCAGCGCTATCAACAGGTATTGCGTTCCACTATGGTGCTTTCCGTCACCGATCTGATAGCCGGTATCGGCGCCAAACAACCGTCCCGGCTCTCTCCTCTCGGCCGCAGTTAGGCAAAGGCCGCGCGCCACTCGTCGAACAGCAGCCACAGAGCCGTGGCTGCCATCAATCCCGCCATCACGCCGTTAAACAACCGCAGTTTCCAGGTCACTCGCAGCGCATCACGCAGGCGATCGCCCAATATCGCCCAGACCAAGACGCAGGGAATGTTCAGCGCGGTAAAGGCGGCGATAATCATCAACGTATGACCGAGGCTGGCGCCTTCCCGCGGGGTGAACAGAATGGCGACGTTAATGGCCATTAGCCAGGCTTTGGGATTGACCGCCTGGAACAACGCCCCGTTGATTAAGCGCATTGGCTGCGCCTGCTGTTTGCCGTCCGGCGATGCCGCTTTGAACAGCTTCCAGGATAGCCACAGCAGATAGGTACAACCGATCACCGCCAGCGGAAAACGGATCATACCGGCCCAGCTCAAAATCAACGCCAGCAGGGTGGTGGTCAGGGCCAGCTGCACTGCGCAGCCGACGCTGATGCCAAAAACCATCGGCAGAGTGCGGCGCAGGCCAAAATTGACGCCGGATGACGCCAGCAGCAGGTTGTTGGGGCCTGGGGTGATCGACATGACGGTGACATAACTGATAAAGGCGGAGTCCAGCATAATGGGTTCCTCACAGGGCTGGGGGAGCAAGGGAACCAGCATAAAACCTGCCGATGGATGGTGACAGAACCAAAAACCAGTTATTGTTATGGATACAGTTATACCAATATTAAACTGTACCCATTGCCTGGAGACAAACTGTGACCCTGCTCGATGAAATGCCGGAAACGCGCTACCAACAGCTGGCGGATACGCTGGCGGAAGCCATTCGCCGCGGTACGCTGCTGCCCGGCAGTCGTTTACCCTCGGTACGTCGCTGCGCGCAAACCCACAGCGTCAGCATCAATACCGTGGTCGCGGCTTACCGCACGCTGGAAGATCGCGGATTGATAGAGGCGCGGCCACAGTCGGGGTTTTATGTGTGCAACACTCTGCCGGCGTTGAAGGCCGCTTTGCCGACCAGCAGCCGAATAGAGCCACCGGCGGACGATGTGCTGGCCTTGATCGACACCGTGTTTGCCGCCCAGCAGAACCCGGCATTCACCAACCTTTCGCTGGCCTGCCCGCAGACCTCGGATTTTTACCCCGGCGGGAAATTGGGGCGGATGCTTTCATCGCAGCTGCGTCGCCAGCCGAACCTGATCGGTCAGTACGCGCTGCCGCCCGGTAGCCTGCGGCTGCGTCAGCAGATCACGCGTCGCTCGATGACGCTGGGTATGCTGCTGGAACCGGGCGATATCACGCTGACGCACGGCTGCATGGAGGCATTGCAACTGGCGCTGCGGGTAACCACCAAACCGGGCGACTGTATCGGGCTGGAATCGCCGACCTATTTTTACCTGCTGCCGCTGCTGGCCAGTCTGGGGCTGAAAGCGCTGGAAATCCCCACCGATCCGCAACACGGGCTGTCATTGGACGCGCTGGAACTGTTGCTGAACGAGAAACGACTGAACGCGGTGATCGCCATGCCGACGGTGCAAAATCCGTTGGGTTGCACCATGCCGCTGGCGGCGAAAAAACGCCTGGCTCGGCTGATGAACGATCATCAGGTGCCGCTAATTGAGGACGGGTTGTACGCGGAGATCCAGTTCGGTGGCGCACTCTCCCCGGCGGTAAAATCATTCGACCGCGACGGTTGGGTGCTGTTTTGCTCCAGCTTTACCAAGACGCTGGCGCCGGATTTTCGCATCGGTTGGATCAGCGGCGGACGTTTCAACGATGCGTTGCGCAAGCTGAAGGCGGTGTCGTCAATGTCCGAGTCACAGTTGCTGTCGGAAACTCTGGCGATGTTCCTGGAAACCGGTGGCTACGATCACCATCTGCGTAACCTGCGCAAGCGCTATGCCGCCCAGGTGGATGAGGCGCGAGGGTTGATTGCGCGTCACTTTCCACGCGGCACGCGAGCCACGCAACCGGCGGGGGGATTTGTGTTCTGGGTGGAATTTCCGGACGGGGTCGACAGCGTAGCGCTGTTCCACCAGCTGTTGGAGGAGCAGATCTGCCTGACGCCTGGCACGCTGTATTCTCCCAGCGGCCGCTATCGTAATGCGTTGCGGCTCTCCTGTTGTTATCCGTTTAATGCACGCTACAGCCAGGCGCTGGCACGCGTGGGGGCTAAAGCCTGCGAGATGAGTGGCTTGCCGCCGGGCATTGCGCAAGACGGGTAACGACGCGCGCATTTTGCTACAATGTGGGCATCATTGATTAGCGTGCCGACAGGCACAACAGGCCAGAAACCATGAAAGAGATAGAAAAGGCAGAGATTAAGCGCCTTAGCGACCTGCTGGACGCACTGAACCACAAAGACACCCTGGTGATCCAACAGGGCAATCCCGATCTGATTGCCCAGCACACCAAAGAAAAAGAGAAGCTGGCGGCAGAAATCGAGCGCCTGAAAGGCGTACGTGTTGAAAAGCTGAGCGCAGAAGCGCAAAAGCTGAGCCAACTGCCGTTCAGCCGTGAAATCACCAAGAAAGAACAGGCGGATATGGGCTCGTTGAAGAAAAACGTGCGCGGCCTGATCGTGGTGCACCCAATGACCGCTCTGGGCCGTGAAATGGGCCTGAAAGTGGTTACCGGCTACGCCAGAAAAGCTTTCTGATCGCCAGGGGCGCCGTCGATGGCGCCCCGTTTTCATAGCTTGGTGGTGAAATACGCCTTGGTCTGATAGGGCACGGTCAGGTTTTCTTTGCCCTGCAATTCCTCTTCTTCTGCCACCAGTTGGCGGATCTCATCGATCACTTCTTCCTGCTGCTGGGGCGGCAAGGCAGCGATAAAGCTGGTGGAACGCACCCGGTTATAAATCACATCTTCTGCCGCACCCTGGTGGGCGAGCATAAATACCTGCTCCTGTAGCGCATCCAGCCCTTTGAACGGGAAAAGTTTACGCCATTCTCCGGTGTAAAAACGCGGGGCGTCGCCTTCGTGACGGTCGACAATCTGGTTCAGCTTACGCACCCAACTTACGCGCGCATCGCGCATATTCCATACCAGGCCAAGCTTGCCGCCGGGTTTGAGAATGCGCTTTATCTCGGCCAACGCCTGCGGCGTGGCGAACCAGTGGAAGGACTGTGCGCAGACCACGGCGTCCACTGATTCATCCGGCAGCGGGATCGACTCCGCGGTGCCCGCCAATGTTTTCACCTGCGGCAGCGCAATCGACAGCTTTTCCAACATCTGCGCCACCGGTTCAACGGCGATCACCTGAGCGCCGGTTTCCAGCAGGCGGGGCGTGAATTTGCCGGTGCCGGCCCCGAGATCGATCACCGTCATACCGGCATGCAGGCCGAGGGTGTCGCGCAGCCAAACGGCAATTTCCGGTGGGTAATCCGGTCGCCCTTTAACGTAGCGATCGGAATTGGCCTGATAGCCAGCGGCTGCGGCATGGTGGATCGAATGAGATGGGGAGGTCATAACTTTGCTCCTGCCTGAAAGAGGTTGCCGGTTGGGTTGCATCACAGTATAGGTCGGTAAAAAGGCTTAACGCAGTATTCTGCGCCACGTTTTTCCTTCCCGGCTGCTGTTTCTCAGCGGCCCAGCAAGCGGCGATTAAAGTCTTCAATACGGTGTTCACTGATACGCGTCAGCATGGTTTTACTCCAGCTGGCGGACAACCCGGCCACCGCCAGCAGGCGGCGATATTGCTCTTCATCAAACGGCATATGCCAGGCGATGCCAATCGCCTCGGCGACCGAGATATCGCTGCTGCGTGTTACCAGTTCCAACGGGCGCTCGCCGCTGACTTTACCGGCGGAGATCACGCGGTACAGCCAGCCGCAGCGGCCGCTTTGTTGCATCAGCACCGAGATGTCGTCGATATCAAAATGGTAGTTGAGCTTGAAGCAGGGAGAGCGCGGTTGGGTGACCTGGATCAGGGCGTCGCCCCAGCGGAAGATGTCGCCCATAAACACGTTGTGTTCGGTCAGCCCCAGAGTGGAAATATTTTCGCCAAAGGCCGGCGCGCTGAACTGTTCCGCCTGCGTCGGGAACTGTTCGCGCCAGTGTTGGTAATGTTCTCGGGGATAGTGGCACAGCGCGCGGTCCGGCCCGCCGTGATAGCTTTTCTCCGCCTGCTCATCGCCTTCCAGGCCGAGGGACGTCAGCTTGATGGCACCGTCCACCAGGCGCTTGGCGATACCGCTCGGCCGCCCGCCCTCGTAGGGTTGAACGGTACCGATATAAACCTCAGGGTGATGCATATGCGCCTCCATGTCTCGCTTCGAAGGTTCAGCATAGCCTGAGTTGGCCGGAGGGAACAATAACCGCCCGAAAGGTTCGGGCGGGTAAACGTTAGAAGGTGGTCCAGTTATCTTCCGCTTCGGTGCTGGCTGCGGGCTTTTTCATCGCCGGTGCCTTGACCACCGTCCCTTTCACGGCGGCCGGTGCAGAAAGTTCCGCCAAACGGAATACCGAGACGCTTTGCAGTAGCATTTCCGCCTGTTCTTCCAGCGAGTCGGCTGCGGCGGCAGATTCTTCCACCAACGCGGCGTTCTGCTGAGTGGTGTGATCCATTTCCACAATCGCCTGGCCAATTTGGGCAATACCGCGGGTCTGCTCGTCGGAGGCGGCGGCGATCTCCGCCATGATGTCGCGCACATGGGTGACCGACAGGACGATCTGCTCCATGGTATTGCCGGTGTTTTCCACCAAAGTGGTGCCGGTCTGTACCCGGCTGACCGACTCGGTAATCAACCCTTCGATCTCCTTTGCCGCCTGGGCGCTGCGCTGCGCCAGGTTGCGTACTTCGCTGGCCACCACCGAGAAGCCTCGGCCCTGTTCACCGGCACGCGCTGCTTCCACTGCCGCGTTGAGCGCCAAGATATTAGTCTGGAAGGCAATACCGTTGATCAGGGTGGTAATTTCGGCGATTCGCTGCGAACTGCTGGAGATGTCGCGCATGGTACTGACGACGCTTTCCACCAGTTTTCCCCCTGCTGGGCGGTTTGTGAGGCGTCCGTGGCCAGCTGATTGGCGTGATGGGCGTTTTCGGCGTTCTGTTTCACCGTGGCGGTGAGCTGTTCCATGCTGGCGGCGGTTTCTTCCACCGCGGCGGCCTGTTGCTCGGTACGGGAGGACAAATCGGTATTGCCTGCGGCAATCTCCGCAGCGGCGGTGGACACCTGGCTGACGCCCATCTGGATTTTCTCAATCATGTCGCGCAGGTTCTGGCTCATCGCCGCCACGGCATTCAGCAATTGCCCCAGTTCATCGCGACGGGTGCTGGTCTGCGCTTGCCGCAGATCGCCACTGGCAATGCGTTCCGCCAGCGCCAACGTACTTTGCAGCGGTCGGGTGATTTGCAGCGTGATGCGCCAGGCGATCAGCAGCCCGGCAATGATGGCAACCAGCGTGGTGATGCCCATTTGCAGCTGCGCGGCGTTGATATCGTTATGGGTTTGCGTCAGTTCGTCCTGCATAAAGGCGTTGACCAGCGTACCGACTTCCTGCGCGCTGTTGCCCAACTGCTGGCTGATGTTTTGCTCCTGCTGATAAGCCGGCAGGTAGGCCTGGATACGGTTCTTGTAATCATCAAGCGCGGTCAGCAGCGGTTGCAGCAGAGGACGCTGAGCGTCGTTGAGCCGCCGGCTGAGCGCGTTGGCCGCGCTACGGGCATCATCTATCGCCGCGACCAGCGGGGCTTCGGACTCGCTGCTCAGGCTCAACAGCAGGCCGCGCGCGCCGTAGCGCACCAGGGTCAGTTTTTGGTTCAACTGAATGAAGGCCAGCTGCAGGTCGCCATTGGTAAGCTGACGCTCTACCTGATTCAGGCTGTCTTGCACTTCCGACATGTTCCAGCTTTGGCGCACGGCATCCTTTGCCGCTACCGCCTTCTCGAAAGCGTTTTGCTGCTGCTGGTAGTGGCCGATCAGCTCCATCAAACGCTGCAGGTCTTTGCGGCTTTGGGGATCCCAGTCCAGGTCCTGACCCTGGTTAATCATCTTCACCGCATTCTCGATGCTGGTGCGGTTATTTTTCAGGTACTCAGGCTTATAGGTTTGGCCGAACAGCGCACGGTTGTATTTGGCTTGATTGATCTCGTCATTCAGCTTGTTGCTGAAGTCGATGCGATCGGCGCGGGACTCGATGGTATGCAGATACTGTGCGCCGGTTCCGGCGATAATGGCCGTCAGTAACAGCATCAGGCCAAAACCGAGACCGAGCTTTTTACCCACGGTGAGATGAACGAACTTTCCTGCCAGTGTTTGCAATGCCGCCATAATGATTTTCCTTTCCGGGCGAACGTCAATTGAACAAATCATCGGCAAAGGGCGGTTAAACTTTAGCGGATTTTAGGCAAAAAAATGCCCGCATTACGCGGGCATCTTCAGTACCGGGGGCGAATTACTTCTTCGCAGCGAAGCGTGCTGCCGCTTCATCCCAGTTAACCACGTTCCAGAATGCCTTGATGTAATCTGGACGTTTGTTTTGATATTTCAGGTAGTAAGCGTGTTCCCACACGTCCAGGCCCACGATTGGGAAACCTGAAGCGCCGGCAACGGCTTCGCCCATCAGCGGGCTGTCTTGGTTAGCGGTAGATACCACGGCCAGTTTGTCGCCTTTCAGCACCAGCCAGGCCCAACCAGAACCGAAGCGGGTCGCTGCGGCTTTCTCGAACTCTTCCTGGAATTTCTCTACGCTGCCGAAATCACGCTCGATAGCGGCTTTCAGGGAGCCACCCAGCGTGGTGCCGGTTTTCAGGCCTTTCCAGAACAGGCTGTGGTTAGCGTGACCGCCGGCGTTGTTACGCATGAAGGTGCGCTTGTCAGCAGGCACTTTATCCAGATCCTGGATCAGTTCTTCAACGCTGTATTGCGCCAGCTCTGGGTAGGCTTCCAGTACGGTGTTGGCGTTGTTAACGTAGGTCTGGTGATGTTTGGTGTGATGGATTTCCATCGTCTGCTTGTCGAAATGCGGTTCCAGTGCGTCGTAGGCGTACGGCAGGGATGGCAGTGAATAACTCATAATCATCATCTCCAGTGGTGTATGGGCGGCGCAATGTTGTGAGCACCGCGTAAGCAGTCGGATCATTATAGTTATTTAAATGATATTGAAAATGATTATCAATGCCCTACTTACAGTGTGGGTTTAATCTGATCAACCAGGCGCTGCGGGTGGGTAAACACCGTGGCGCGGCCGGGTTTGCTGAAGCCGACCAGCGTCAGATTACTGCGCTCGGCGATTTCCACTGCCAGCGAGGTTGCCGCAGACACCACGAACAAAATCTCCACGCCACACATCGCGGCCTTCTGCACCATTTCATAACTGGCACGGCTGGAGGTTAATACCGCTCCCTGAGACCAGCCCTGTTTGGCGCGTACGCCGAGCAGCTTGTCCAGGGCGACATGACGGCCCACGTCTTCGCATCCGCCAAGTACTTCACCCTGTGGAGATAACCAGGCGGCGGCATGGGTGCAACCGGTCAGTTGCCCAACTTCCTGTACTTCTCGCAGCTGTTTCAATGCGGAGTCGAGATTATCCAGGGAAAAAGTCTGGGTGAATGGCAGTGCAGGCAGCGGACGGAAAATGTCTGCCAGCTGTTCAATACCGCATACGCCGCAGCCGGTGCGGCCTGCCATGGCACGACGGCGCTCCTTCAAACCGGCAAACCGACGGCTGGAGAGCTCTATTTGCACCTCCAGTCCGTTACAGGTTTGGTTAATCTCTATACTGTAGATATCGCGTGGCGATTCGATGATGCCTTCCGACAGGGAAAAGCCCAGGGCGAACGCCTCAAGATCTTTGGGCGTGCACATCATCACCACGTGAGAGATGCCGTTATAGACCAGCGCGACCGGAACCTCTTCCGCCAGCCAATCCGGCTGTGCGGTGGCGAGTTGCCCGCGTTGATAAACCTGAGCCTGGGTCACCCCTGTGAGCGAGGTCTCATTTATGTGTTGGTCTGAGTTTATATTGTTCACTTAACTGGCACCTGTTTGTAACAACCACATACACGCTGTGGTAATATTGCCACCGCAAAAACAACAGTAATTTTAGCGCTTCCCGCTTCGAGGGGGAAAGCGCCATTTGAAACAATGTGACAATCGAGAGTGAAAGGAGACCCCCATGCAGGTCAGCAGAAGGCAGTTCTTTAAGATCTGCGCTGGCGGTATGGCAGGAACGACGGTAGCTGCGCTGGGCTTTGCCCCGGAAGTGGCGTTGGCGGAAACCCGGCAGTACAAACTGCTGCGCGCGCGCGAAACCCGTAATACCTGTACGTATTGTTCCGTCGGCTGTGGGCTGTTGATGTACAGCCTTGGTGATGGCGCCAAAAACGCCAAAGAAAGCATTTTCCACATTGAAGGGGATCCGGATCACCCGGTCAACCGCGGTGCGCTTTGCCCGAAAGGCGCCGGCCTGGTCGACTTCATCCACAGCGAAAGTCGCCTCAAGTACCCGGAATACCGGGCGCCAGGTTCGGACAAATGGCAACGCATCAGCTGGGACGACGCCTTCACCCGCATCGCCAAGCTGATGAAAGAAGACCGTGACGCCAATTTCATCAAAACCAACGAACAGGGCGTTACCGTCAACCGTTGGCTGAGCACCGGCATGTTGTGCGCCTCTGCCGCCAGCAACGAAACCGGTTATTTGTCGCAAAAATTTAGTCGCGCTCTCGGCATGCTTGCCGTAGACAACCAGGCGCGTGTCTGACACGGACCAACGGTAGCAAGTCTTGCTCCAACATTTGGTCGCGGTGCGATGACCAACCACTGGGTTGATATCAAGAACGCGAATCTGATTATCGTCATGGGCGGTAATGCGGCGGAAGCGCATCCGGTGGGGTTCCGCTGGGCGATGGAAGCCAAAATTCACAATAAAGCCAAGCTGATCGTTATCGATCCGCGCTTTACCCGTACTGCATCGGTAGCGGATTTCTATACGCCAATCCGTTCCGGGACCGACATTGCTTTCCTGTCGGGCGTATTGCTGTACCTGATGACCAACAACAAAATTAACCGCGAATACGTTGAGGCCTACACCAACGCCAGCCTGCTGGTGCGGGAAGACTTTGCCTTCGACGACGGCCTGTTCAGCGGCTATGACGCGGAAAACCGCAAATACGACAAAACCACCTGGAACTACCAGTTCGACGAGAACGGCTTCGCCAAGCGCGACGTCACGCTGCAAGATCCACGCTGCGTATGGAACCTGCTCAAGGAGCACGTCAGCCGTTATACGCCAGAGGTGGTGACCAACATCTGCGGCACGCCGAAGGAAGACTTCCTCCAGGTGTGTGAATACATCGCCGAAACCTGCGTGGCGGATAAAACCGCATCGTTCCTGTACGCCCTGGGCTGGACTCAGCACTCGGTCGGCGCACAGAACATTCGTACCATGGCGATGATCCAGCTGCTGCTCGGCAACATGGGCATGGCGGGCGGCGGCGTTAACGCGCTGCGCGGCCACTCCAATATTCAGGGCCTGACCGATCTGGGTCTGCTGTCGCAGAGCCTGCCGGGCTACATGACGTTGCCGTCGGATAAGCAACCGGATCTCGAGACTTACCTGAAAGCCAACACGCCGAAGGCGCTGCTGCCGGGCCAGGTGAACTACTGGGGCAACTACCCGAAATTCTTCGTCAGCCTGATGAAGAGCTTCTACGGTGACAAGGCGCAGAAGGACAACAGCTGGGGCTTTGACTGGTTGCCGAAGTGGGACAAAGGCTACGACGTGCTGCAGTACTTCGAAATGATGTCGCAAGGCAAGGTCAACGGCTACTTCTGCCAGGGCTTCAACCCGGTGGCGTCGTTCCCGAACAAGAACAAGGTCGTGGCTTCCCTGTCCAAACTGAAGTTCCTGGTGACCATAGATCCGCTTAACACCGAGACATCGAACTTCTGGCAGAACCACGGCGAGTTCAACGACGTCGATTCGTCGAAGATTCAGACCGAAGTGTTCCGCCTGCCGTCCACCTGCTTTGCCGAAGAAAACGGCTCGATCGTCAACTCCGGCCGCTGGCTGCAGTGGCACTGGAAGGGCGCCGATGCCCCTGGCGAAGCGCTGAACGACGGCGAAATCCTGGCGGGCATCTTCACCCGTCTGCGTGAGATGTACGCGCGTGACGGCGGTGCGGTGCCGGAACAGGTGTTGAACATGACCTGGGACTACCTGACGCCGGATAATCCTGCGGCCGAAGAAGTGGCGATGGAGAGCAACGGTAAGGCACTGGCGGACATTCTCGACGCCGACGGCAAAGTGTTGGCGAAAAAGGGTGAGCAGCTCAGCACCTTTGCTCACCTGCGCGACGACGGCACCACCGCCAGCGGTTGCTGGATCTTCGCCGGTAGCTGGACGCCGGCCGGCAACCAGATGGCGCGGCGCGATAACGCCGATCCGTCCGGCCTCGGCAATACGTTGGGTTGGGCCTGGGCATGGCCGCTTAACCGCCGCATCCTGTACAACCGTGCTTCGGCGGATCCGCAGGGCAAGCCTTGGGATCCAAAACGTCAGTTGCTGGAGTGGGACGGTGCCAAGTGGGGCGGGGTGGATATCCCGGACTACAGCGCCGCCGCACCCGGCAGTGACGTCGGGCCGTTCATCATGCAGCCGGAAGGCATGGGGCGCCTGTTCGCCACCGATAAAATGGCCGAAGGGCCGTTCCCGGAACACTACGAGCCGTTCGAAACGCCGCTCGGCACCAACCCGTTGCACCCGAACGTGGTGTCCAACCCGGCGGCGCGCGTGTTCAAGGACGACCTGGCAGCGATGGGCAAATCCGACAAATTCCCTTACGTCGGCACCACCTATCGTCTGACCGAGCACTTCCACTACTGGACCAAGCACGCGTTGCTCAATGCGATCGCGCAGCCGGAGCAGTTCGTGGAAATCGGCGAAAAACTGGCGGAGAAGAAGGGCATCCAGCATGGCGATACCGTCAAGGTCAGCTCCAACCGTGGCTATATCAAGGCCAAGGCGGTGGTGACCAAGCGTATCCGTACCCTGCAGGTGCACGGCCAAGAGGTCGACACTATCGGCATCCCGATCCACTGGGGTTACGAAGGGGTGGCCAAGAAAGGCTTTATCGCCAACACGCTGACGCCGTTTGTCGGCGACGCCAACACGCAAACGCCAGAGTTCAAGGCGTTCCTGGTTAACGTGGAAAAGGTGTAACGGAGACGAATTATGGCAATGCAATCTCAGGACATCATTCGTAAATCCGCCACCAATGGTTTCACGCCGGCGCCGCGCGCCCGTGACCACCAGGAAGAAGTGGCCAAGCTGATCGATGTCACCACCTGTATCGGCTGCAAAGCCTGTCAGGTGGCCTGTTCCGAATGGAACGACATTCGCGACGAAGTCGGGCACAACGTCGGGGTGTACGATAACCCCGCCGATCTGACCGCCAAGTCGTGGACGGTGATGCGCTTCTCCGAAGTGGAGGAAAACGGCAAGCTGGAGTGGCTGATCCGCAAGGACGGCTGCATGCACTGCGCCGACCCGGGCTGCCTGAAGGCCTGCCCATCGGAAGGTGCGATCATCCAGTACGCCAACGGTATCGTCGACTTCCAGTCTGAGCACTGTATCGGCTGCGGTTACTGCATCGCTGGGTGTCCGTTCGACGTGCCGCGCATGAACAAGGACGACAACCGGGTGTACAAATGTACCCTGTGCGTCGACCGCGTTGATGTTGGCCAGGAACCGGCCTGCGTGAAAACCTGCCCGACCGGCGCTATTCACTTCGGTACCAAGGAAGCGATGAAGCAGGTCGCCGCCGATCGCGTCAGCGAGCTGAACACCCGTGGCTATCAGAACGCCGGTCTGTACGATCCGGCGGGCGTGGGCGGCACGCACGTTATGTACGTGTTGCACCATGCGGATAAACCGCAGCTGTATCACGGTCTGCCGGATAACCCGAGCATCAGCCCGGCGGTCACGTTCTGGAAAGGCGTGTGGAAACCCCTGGCGGCCATCGGCTTTGCCGCCACCTTTGCAGCGAGCGTGTTCCACTACGTCGGCGTCGGACCAAACCGCGTCGAAGAGGAAGATAACGACGAGCTGCATGACGAGGAGACGCGCAAATGAAAAAGGAAAAGCGTATTCAGCGCTACAGCGCGCCGGAGCGGATTAACCACTGGATTGTGGCGTTCTGCTTTGTGTTCGCCGCCATCAGCGGGCTGGGGTTCTTTTTCCCCTCCTTCAACTGGTTGATGAACATTTTCGGTACGCCGCAGCTGGCGCGCATTCTGCACCCCTTTGTCGGCGTGATTATGTTTGCGGCTTTCCTGCTGATGTTCCTGCGTTATTGGAAGCATAATCTGATCAATCGCGAGGACATTGTCTGGGCCAAAAACATCCATAAAATCGCCATGAACGAGGAAGTGGGTGACACCGGGCGTTATAATTTCGGTCAGAAGTGCGTATTCTGGGCGGCAATCATTAGCCTGGTGTTGCTGTTGGCCAGCGGTGTGGTGATCTGGCGGCCTTACTTTGCGCCGTCGTTCCCGATACCGCTGATCCGCATTGCGCTGCTGGTGCATTCGCTGGCTGCGGTCGGTCTGATTATCGTGATTATGGTGCACATTTACGCCGCGCTGTGGGTAAAAGGCACCATTACCGCGATGGTGGAAGGCTGGGTGCCGGCGGCCTGGGCTAAAAAACATCACCCGCGCTGGTACCGAGAGGTCCGCGAGAAACAACAGGAAGACAAACCCTGATGAGCATCCGCATCGTTCCTAAAGAGCAGTTAGGGGCACAGCGCGAGAAGTC
Source organism: Serratia sp. BNK-12 (assembly GCF_047456085.1). Lineage (NCBI taxonomy): Bacteria > Pseudomonadati > Pseudomonadota > Gammaproteobacteria > Enterobacterales > Yersiniaceae > Serratia > Serratia sp. BNK-12. The sequence goes on along the minus strand of NZ_CP179896.1, from coordinate 5,101,123 downwards.
CACAACGGCGGAGACCATCCCGCCGTTACTTTTCGCTAATCTGAAAAGCCTGTACAGCCGCCGCGCTGAACGCCTGCGTAAGCTGGCGACCGACAACCCGCTGGGCGACTACCTGAATTTTGCTGCCCAACTGGCCGAAGCGCAGCACCATGCGTTGCACGACAACCCGCTGACGCTTGATCTTACCGAAGTCCTGCAGCAGGGTGCCGACAGTGGCAAACCGCCGCTGGATCTGAGCGTTTTTCCGCGTAGCCAACACTGGCACCGGTTGCTGACATCGCTGATTGCCGAGCTGCGCCCGCAGGCGCCGGAGCACATACTGGCGGTGCTGGATAACCTGGAAAAAGCCTCGGCGCACGAGCTGGAATTGTTGGCTGATGCGTTGCTTAACCAGGATTTCGCCAAGATCGGCAGCGAAAAAGCGCCGTTCATCTGGGCCGCGCTGTCGCTCTATTGGGCGCAGATGGCCAGCCTTATCCCCGGCAAGGCGCGCGCCGAATACGGCGAACACCGTCAATTCTGCCCGGTGTGCGGCAGCATCCCGGTTTCCAGCGTGGTGCATATCGGCACCGTCAGCGGCCTGCGCTATTTGCACTGCAACCTGTGCGAAAGCGAGTGGCACGTGGTGCGGATCAAATGCAGCAACTGTGAGCAGACCCGCGATCTCAACTATTGGTCGCTGGACACCGAGCTGGCATCGGTTAAAGCGGAGAGCTGCGGTGACTGCGGTACCTACCTGAAGATTTTGTATCAGGAGAAAGACCCGCAGGTTGAGGCCGTCGCTGATGATTTGGCCACGCTGGTGCTCGACGCCAAAATGGAGGACGAAGGCTTTGCCCGCAGCAGCATCAATCCATTCCTGTTCCCGGGGGAATGATGATCGGCTACCGGGCTGCGACATTTTAACCTTGGGCAGTGCTCGGCCTCCTCACGTACTGCGTGTACGCTCCGGGGCCTGCGCGCTGTCCGCACTCAAACTGTCCTTGCCCGCTACGCCTTTAAGGCCGTAAATACCATTAATTTCGGACGGGGATTCTGGCATTCGCCCGGGCGAGTTGCTACGTTTACGCAATGACGCGCGAAGCGAAAGGAAAAGGGACAGACGATGTTGAAGACCATTGCGAAATTCACTGCGGTTGCTGTTTTAGCGGCAGGGCTGGCAGCCTGTGACAACAAGGACGATACCAAGCCGGAGATACCGAAGCCGGATCCCAAACCGACCGTCACGCAGCCTGCACCGCCACCGCCGGCGGTCGAAACTCCGCCAGCGACGCCCCCGGGGCTGAAAGTCTCGATGCAAAAGGGCAAGATCACCTTTGAATTGCCGCCGGGCTTTAGCGATCAGACTGAGAACAGCGGCATCGTCAACGACAGCCAGTCCACTATTCAGCGCTTCCTCGACGGGAAATCACGCCAGAGCACCGTCTCTTCCGAAGTGATCCCGCCTGACGGCATGAAGCTCAACGGCAGCGATAAAATGCTCAAGGATCTGACGCAGAGCATGCTCACCGAACTGGCCGATCGCTATCAAAATATTCGGACCACCAAAGAGGAGAATTTCACCGTCGGCAAGCAGAAGTTCCATCGGCTGGATACCGAGCAGAGCGTCAGCGGGCAGAAGGTAGTGTCTACCATCATGTTGACGGTGTTCAACAAGCGGGTGGTGACGTTGCAAATGCTGTCGCCGGCCAAAACGCCGGAGGCGCACCAGGCGCTGGTCCAGAAGATTATCGACACGCTGGCGGTGCAATAACAACGTTGTGGTTTGCAAGCGAGGGGAAGACTGATGAAGCTTATTGGCAGTTACACCAGCCCTTTTGTCCGCAAGATTTCCGTGATGCTGCTGGAAAAGGGGATAGCGTTCGAATTCGTTAACGATCCGCCGTATGAACCGGGCAGCCGGGTGGTTGAGCTGAACCCCTTGGCCAAAGTGCCGGTGCTGGTGGCCGATGATGGCGCCGTATTTTACGACTCGCGGGTGATTGCCGAATACCTCGAAATGTTGTCCGTGGCCCCGGCGTTTTTGCCTGTCGAACGCGCCGCCGCGTTGCGCATACGCCAGGTGGAAGCCTTGGCCGATGGCGTGACGGAGGCTGCCGCCACGTTGTTTCGCGAGAGCAAACGGGCGTCGGAAAAACAGGACGAAAACTGGATCTTGCGCCAGCGAGACAAGCTGACGCACGGGCTGGATGCGCTGGAAAAACTGGCGCAGGAAAAAACGTTGCTCAATGCCGAAGCGCTGACGCTGGCGGATATTGCTACCGGTTGTGCGCTGGGCTACCTGAATTTCCGCCGCATCATGCCCAACTGGTGCGTCGAGCGACCGGCGCTGATCAAACTGGCCGAGCGGCTGTTTGCCCGTGAAAGCTTTGCCCGCACCTTGCCCCCTTGATTTCCCTCACCCCGCTGCGGCGGGGTTTTATTTGATGCGAGACCTCTACACTGAAACCGAGCGACCATGAGCACTGAATCCCAGCTTCTTTACAGCCAGTTACCCGCCATCGATCGCCTGTTGCGCGATCCCGCTATCGAACCGCTGGTTACGCAGCACGGACAAACGCTGATTGGCGAGTTACTGCGTCAATTGCAACTGCAGGCGCGTGAAACCATTAAACACCACCAAAGGTTACCCGACTGGTGCGGTGACTGGGCACAGGCGCTCAGCGCGGAGCTGCAGCAATGGCAGCGTCCGGCATTGGCACCGGTATTCAACCTCAGCGGCACCGTGCTGCACACCAACCTTGGCCGGGCCCTGTTGGCGCAGCCGGTAATAGAGGCGGTGACGAGTTCCATGGGCGCGGCGGTAACGTTGGAATACGATCTGGACGGTGCCGGTCGTGGTCACCGCGATCGCGCGGTGGCGGATTTATTATGCCAATTGACCGGCGCGGAAGACGCCTGCATCGTCAACAACAATGCGGCTGCGGTGCTGCTGATGCTGGCGGCGATCGCCCCCGGCAAGCAGGTGGTGGTATCGCGTGGCGAACTGGTGGAAATTGGCGGTGCGTTCCGCATCCCCGACGTGATGCGCCAGGCCGGTTGCCAGCTGGTTGAGGTCGGCACGACCAACCGCACCCACCTGAAAGATTATCGCAGCGCGATTAACGAACAGACCGGGCTGCTGATGAAGGTGCATACCAGCAATTACAGCATCCAGGGTTTTACCGCCGCGGTGGAAGAAGCCGAACTGGCGCAGCTCGGCGCAGAGCATGGCCTGCCGACCGCCACCGATCTGGGCAGCGGCTCATTGATTGATATGGCGCAATACGGTCTGCCGGCGGAACCCATGCCGCAGCGGTTGCTCGCCGCCGGAGTAGATTTGGTGACGTTCTCCGGCGACAAGCTGCTCGGCGGCCCGCAGGCCGGCATCATCGTCGGCAAAAAGGCGCTGATCGCCAAGCTGCAGCAACACCCTCTGAAGCGTGCGCTACGCGTTGGCAAACTGACGCTGGCGGCGCTGGAAGCGACCTTACGACTCTATCAACAGCCCGAACTGTTGGCACAACAGCTGCCGACGTTGCGGTTATTAACCCGCCCGCAGCAGGCGATGCAGGGTTCTGCCGAACGTCTGTTGCAGGTGCTGGCGCCACAGTTTGCCGGGCATTTCCAACTGCGTGCCGAACCCTGCTGGTCGCAGATTGGCAGCGGTTCGTTGCCGGTCGATCGGCTGCCCAGCTATGCGCTGACCTTTGCGCCGCTCGATGGCCGTGGCGCAACGTTGGAAGCGTTGGCAGAACGCTGGCGTCGGCTGCCGCAGCCGGTGATCGGCCGAATTAACGACGGCAGGCTGTGGCTCGATCTGCGCTGTCTGGAGCAGGAAGACGCGCTGATTGAGGCCCTGAGAGAATGATTATTGCTACCGCCGGCCATGTCGATCATGGCAAAACCACCCTGCTGCAAGCGATCTCCGGGATCAATGCGGATCGCCTGCCGGAAGAAAAACGCCGTGGCATGACCATAGATCTGGGTTATGCCTACTGGCCGCAGCTCGATGGCCGGGTGTTGGGCTTTATCGACGTGCCGGGACACGAGAAATTCCTCGCCAATATGCTGGCGGGCGTTGGTGGCATCGACCATGCCTTGCTGGTGGTGGCCTGCGACGATGGCGTGATGGCGCAAACGCGCGAGCATCTGGCGATACTGCGATTGAGCGGGCGTCCGGCGCTGACGGTGGCCTTGACCAAAGCCGATCGGGTGGATGAAGCGCGTGTCGAAGAGGTTCGACAGCAGCTTGACGAGGAGCTGACGCGCCAGGGGTGGCAACAGGCACCGGTGTTTGTCACCGCCGCGCCGCAGTCGCAGGGAATCGACGCACTGCGCGCGCATTTGCTGGCGTTGCGGCCTGACGAACATGCGGTAACGCGCCGCTTCCGCCTGGCGGTGGATCGCGCGTTCAGCGTGAAAGGCGCTGGTTTGGTAGTGACCGGTACCGCACTGGGTGGCCAGGTGGCGGTAGGCGACACGCTGTGGCTGACCGGCGCCGACGCGCCGGTACGGGTTCGCGGTTTGCACGCGCAAAACCAACCGGCTGAGCAGGCGCAGGCTGGACAGCGTATTGCGTTGAATATTAGCGGTGACGTCAGCAAAGATCAGGTCGCACGCGGCGATTGGTTGCTGGCGCAAAAGCCCCCGATCGCCGCCGAACGAATTCTGGTGGCGTTAGATAAGGATTTGCCGATAAAGCACTGGCAGCCGCTGCATTTACATCATGCCGCCAGCCATATTACCGGACGAGTTTCGTTGCTCAGTGATGGGCTGGCGGAACTGATCCTTGACCGTCCGCTATGGCTGGCCGAAAACGATCGGCTGGTGCTGCGCGATATTGGCGCACGCCAAACCCTGGGCGGCGCAAGGGTGCTGAGCTTGACGACGCCCAAACGGGGTAAGCGCCAACCCGAGTATTTGGCCTGGCTGGCGGCGCTGGCACAGGCCGACGATGACTGTCAGGTGCTGGCGCTGCATTTGCCCAAGGGCGCGCTGGATCTGGCGGCCTTTGCCTGGGCACGACAACTGACCGAGAAACCGTTGGCGAAGTTGTTGGCGAGTCATGAATTGCTGATTGCCGGTGATAGGGCATTGGCGCAGGAGAATGCACAGCTGGATCAACAGCGTCTGCTACAGGTGTTGGCCGAGTATCACCAGCAGCATGGCGATCAGCTCGGCCTGGGGCGTGCGCGCCTGCGGCGCATGGCTGTGCCGCAACTGTCTGAGCCGCTGGCATTTATGATGATCGATCGGCTGCTGGCTGCCGGTTTGCTTAGTAATACGCGCGGGTGGCTGCACCTGCCGGAGCACGGTTTGGCGTTCAGCGCCGAAGAGCAAATCCTGTGGGCCCGTATTGAACCGCTGTTCGGCGACGAAGCCTGGTGGGTGCGCGATCTGGCTGCCGAATTGGGTGAGGACGAGGCATGGGTGCGGACCACGCTGCGTAAAGCCGCTCAGTTGGGCCATGTCACGGCAGTGGTGGTGGATCGTTACTATCTAAGCCAACGGATAGAACAATTCGCCGCGTTGATCCGTGAACTGGATGAAACGCAGGGCAGTGCCAACGCCGCCGATTTTCGTGACCGGCTCGGCGTGGGGCGTAAACTGGCCATTCAGGTGCTGGAGTTTTTCGACCGCAGCGGATTTACCCGCCGCAAGGGCAACCAACACCTGCTGCGCGACAGCGGACTCTATACCCGTCATACCTGAAGCTGCCTCTGCGTTGGCTGCCAGCACTCACCCCAGTCGCTTACTTGAGTAAGCTCCTGGGGACTCATGCTCTTGCCGCGTTACTCGGCAAAGCCTAGCCCCGTTGGGGCCAGCGCAAGCGCTGTTCAACAAAGCCGTGGCTTTGTTGTGATGCAACTCCAATCATTTTGGGTATAGCCGTGTATTTTGATTAAGTCGCGAGGTCATCAGGATGAATACTGAAGGTTTATCACCACTGCCCATAAGAAAGATGATGAAAAGTATGCCGGGTTTGTGCGAGAGAAAGAACAGAGGTGCTTGACGCTAGAAGCACTTAGTGACGTTGAACAGATGAATTTTATCAGCCATGAGGCGGTACTGGCATGGGCTATAAGTTTGAGAACTGATTCATCTGACTGATAGAGTTAAATCCAGTGTAAATCTTGAAACACGGAAAGAGATATCGTCTCTTCCCGTGTCGTTAGCTCGGCGCTTGTTATAACGCAGCGTTAGGCGTCGGCGTTGCATCGCCGCTGCGGCGTTTGCTGAGGAACAGCGCCACCAGTGCCAGCCAGCACAGGCCACTGAGCAGGTTGAACAGATTGAACAGCCCGCTGCCGCCCCACACGTAAGCCACTTTAGCCAGCTCGATACCGACGGTGAACACCATCATGCTCAACATGCCCATGGTGGCGGAGACCGTGCCTTTGCTGACGTTGCTTGAGAACAGCGTCAAACGGTACAGCCCGGCGTTGGCCAGCCCGATGCCGAAAGCGTACAGGCTGAGACCCGCAGTCATCCACAGATAGGCATGGCTGGAGAATATCGTCGCCAGCGCCGCGATCAGCAAACCCACCATCATCGGCCCGGCACCCAATTTGATCAGGCGCGGGACGCTGTTCTTGCCGGTGAGACGTGCCAGCGTCAGATTGCCGAGGATCAGCGCGCCGAACACCGGAATTTGCAGCAGACCGTAATCCAGCGTCGACAGCGACTCGCCGCTGATCAGGATCACCGGCGATTGGGCAATCCAGGCCAGCAGCGGCAGGCTGGCGAAACCGATGGCCAGCGCGCCGCAGATAAAGCGGCGGTTGGACAATACCTGACGATAGTCGCGCCACAGGTTGGCGGCCGAGAATTTCTCACCCTGCAGCGAAGCCGTCTCAGGCATGGCTTTCCACAGGCCGTAAAAGGCAAACGCAGCCAGTGCGGCGAACAGTACGAACATGCTCTGCCACGGCGCGACGTGGATCAGCGCGGCACCGGCCAACGGCCCCAGCAGCGGGGCAATCAGCGCCACGTTGGCCATCAGCGCGGTGATTTTGATGCACACCGACTCTTCAAACGACTCCTGGATGGTGGCGTAACCCACTGCGCCGATAAAGCACAGGCCAATCCCCTGCAGGAAACGCATAAAGATAAACTGTTCGATGCTGGTCACCAGCAAAATAGCCAGACAGGCGACGATAAAAAACGCTACGCCGGCCAACATGACCGGGCGACGCCCGCGCCGATCCGACAACGGCCCCAGCAGCCATTGCAGGAAAATACCGCCGGCCAGATAGGCGGTCATTGAGGTTGGCACCCACTCTTCACCGGCGTTGAAATCGGCCACTACCGCCAACATGCCAGGTTGGATCATATCGTTGCCGATATAGGTGGCAAATTCGAACAGCACCAGACAAAGCGGGAATAAAAGCGCCTGTCGACCCAAGCGAGCCGCAGGTGGTAAAGTAGTTTTCATATTTATCGTACTGAAAGTAAAGAAGAAATAAGGAACTGCCAGGGCGGGAAGCGCAATCTGAGCGAGTTGTGGCGGCTATTTTGCCGCCAATTGTTCACCTTAGCAACGATAAGGTGTTGTTTCAGCACATTCTGATATTCGCCGTCAGGGTTGCCACCCACACTTTCGCTCTATAACCTTATTTTAACAAATCAAGATGACAATATTGCGGGCGATCTTTTGAGCAATAAAATTGGCTGGATAGATAACTTGCGCGCCGTAGCGTGCATGATGGTGGTGATGATCCACGCCACCACCTACTACGTCACCAGCGGGGTGGCGGTGGGCGAACATAACTGGGACATCGCTAACGTACTGAACTCACTGTCGCGCGTTTCGGTACCCCTGTTTTTCATGATTTCCGGCTACCTGTTTTTCGGCGAGAAAAGCGCCGGCAAAAAGCATTTCATCCGCATTGGCTGCTGTATTGCGTTTTACAGCGCGGTCGCGCTGATTTATATCGCGGCGTTTACCAAAATCGGTTTCTGGCCGTCGCTGCGCGGCATATTGTTAAAGCCGGTGTTCTACCATCTGTGGTTCTTCTATGCGATCGCGGTGATTTATCTGCTGTCGCCGCTGATCAACGTCAAGCCGGTATCACGTCGCTATCTGGCCGGCGTGCTGGTGATCCTGGCGGTGGTTGCCAATCCCAATACCAGCTCGCTGACCCTGGGTAACGCTCACCTGCTGCCGGTCAATCTGTATATCTACGGAGACACCTTTTACTACCTGCTGTACGCGTTGGCCGGCCGGGCGATTGGCATGATGGACACCCAGGGGCGAGGTACCAGTTGGCTGGCGATATTGGGGTTTGTGGCTAGCGTGGCGTTGATCGTTCAGGGCACCAAAAGCCAGATGTTCATCAACGGTAACTTTGCCGATACTTATTACATCTACTGTGGGCCGCTGGTGTTTATCGCGGCGGTATCCCTGGTGGTATGGTTTAAAAATTGTCTGCCCGAGCCTATTGGCTGGTTGGGCGTTTTTTCCCGACATTCGCTGGCAATCTACGGTTTTCACGCCATTATCGTCAATTTTATGCGCAGCCGTCACCTGACGCTGACCGCCCATCCGTTACTGGATATCTTCTGGGTATTCGGCGTGGCGTTGGCGCTCAGCCTGCTGTTGTCGATGGGATTGCAGAAAATAGACTCTCGGCGGCTGGTGTCATAACGCGGTCGAGCCGCGCTGCTGGGCACGCCGCAGTTGACGACCGGAGGAAAACCCCGCCGCGAGCGCCGCCTTTTCCAGCCCATAGCCCTGTTGCAGCCGCTGCTGCGCCACCGCCAGCCGCAGCTGTTCATGGTATTCGCGCACGCTGATGCCGACATGGCTACGGAACAGCCTGGCCAGATGGCGGCTGCTGACATGGGCCTTTTCCGCCACCTGCGGCACCGACCATTCGGCCTCGGGTTCGGCGGCCATCACGTCTTGCGCACGGTGCACCGCCGGGTGCAGATGGTTGCGGTAACGCAGCCAGGGGGAGAGCTGCGGATCATCGCCGGAACGGCGAAAATACACCACCATTTCGCGGGCAATCTCCATTGCCCGTATTGCACCGCATTGGCGGTTAATCAAATGCAGCGCCAGATCGATACCGGCGGTAATGCCGGCGCTGGTGTACAGGTTGCGGTCTTCAACAAAGATACGGTTCTCTTTCACCTGCGCGGCCGGGGCCTGCTGACGCATGCGTTCGATCACATCATGGTGGGTGGTGCACTGATAGCCGTCGAGTAGCCCGGCCTGCGCCGCCAGCAGGGCGCCGGAGCAGATACAGACCAGCGTGATGCGCTGCTGCTGCAAATCGGGTTGCAGCGCCGCCAGCCAGTGGCGGGCCTGTTCGGCCGCCTGATGGTCGAAATCGCTACGTGAATCGCGTGCGCCGGGCACCACCACAATAGCGCCGTCTTCCAGTCGGGCGGGCAGCGGCTGCAGTTGGCTCAACGTCATGCCAATCGAGCAGGTGATCTGCGGCAGTGGGCTGATGTAGCGCAGGCTGAATGCCCCGGCCAAACGCAGGGTTTCGGCCGGGCCGCTGACGTCCAGCGACAGCGCGTTGGGCAACATCAAAAAATAGACGGCCTGCGGCATGATTACTCCTGTGAGAGTTGTGCCAGCACTTCATCCACGCTGGCGAGCTGGGCGAAGCGGTCGACCAGCGCCGTCTCAGTATGCCGCTTGAGTTGTTCGGTGGTAAAGACTTCTCCATTGGGATGCTGCATCGGGAAAGTCATCGTGGCCTCGGTGACGAAAGTCACCCGATAACCGAGATCGGACGCCACCCGGGTGGTGGTTTCGCAGCACTGTTCGGTGCGGATGCCGGAGATAATCAAGTGATCGATATCCCGTTGGCGCAGCCAGGCGTCCAGACCGGATTCGGTCAGTGCATTGTGCACCTGTTTATGAACGGTGACGTCTGCCTGATGGTTGAGGAACGGCAGCGGTTTTACCCAGCCGGATGCCAGCGAAAACGGCCCCTCCGGTGATACGTGGAAAACATCAACCAGGGCTATGCCCTGCCGGCGACAGCCTTCGATCAGCCGTGTCAGTGCCTGCTGGAAAGCGGGCAGATCTTCTTCCTGCCAGAATGGGCGATGCTGGAATGATTGTTGAACATCGATGATCAATAACGCGCTCTGTGACATTTTCGGCCCTCCGCCAATGGGTATGACGCCATACTGCGCCGTTACTTTGTCTGGCAGAAGGCCAAAAACGGCCATCATGGTGACATCAACGGACCAGCATCAGGCTTTGCCGACCTGGCCAGCGACCAGCCGCCCCTGATGGAAAGTGGCCGTGCGCGCCGGCAGGCGGGCCACCGCCTCGGCGGAGCAACTGGCGTTGACCAGTACAAACTCTGCGTTGTCCCCGGCCTGCGGCCAGACGCGTTGGCCCTTGTCGTTCAGCGGCAGCACGCCGCCGGTTGAGATTGCCATCGCACGGGAGAGGTGGAATTCGTCGGAGCCGCGGTAAAGTTGGGCGTAAAGGTTGGCTTTTTCCAGAATGTCTCCGCTGCCGAACGGTGACCAATGATCTATCACGCTGTCGGTTCCGGTCATCACAAATACCCCTTTTTCACTGAGCTGCGGCAGCGGCATCATCAGCCCGCCAATCGGCACCGTAGAGGCGATGGTGATTTGCTGCGCCGCCAGCCGGCTAGCGGTTTCCTCCAGTTCACTCGGGTTCAGCACGGTTAGGGCAAACGCATGGCTGATGGTGACTTTACCGCGCAGCGCCGGGTTCTTTTCTACGGTGGCGATCATGTAGTTGATTGCCGCTACGCCGGCGGGGCTGGTTTCATGCAGGTGGATATCGACGCCTTTGCCGGTGTCGAGTGCAATCTGGAACATCGCATCCAGCGACTTCTCCATGGCGCCGTCAACGTTGGTCGGATCCAGTCCGCCGACGTATTGCACCCCCATCTGCATGGCCTCGCGCATCAAGCCGTCGACTTTGGAATGCAGCAGGCCATGCTGCGGGAAGGCGACGATTTCACAGCTGAAGTCCGCCCGGTGGTTTTCCAGCGCACGCTGCAGGTGTTCCAGGCTTTTCAACCCGCTGACCGGGTCGATATTGCAGTGGCTGCGTGCCACGGTGCTGCCTTTCGATTGCAGCAAGGCGATCAGGTTTTCCGCACGCTGCTGCGAGGTGGGCAACAGCTTGGGGATCAAGGTCTGTTCGAGCGCGATCATGTCCATGATGGTTTTGCCCTGACGTGGGCGCGGTGCCTGCCATGGGCCGCTGTAGAAGGTTTTATCCAGATGGATATGCATGTCGCGAAATGCCGGCAACAGCAGTTGGCCCTGCGCCTGATAGCGCGCTACCCCGGCGGGAGGCGTTGCTTCTTTCGGGTGAACTGCGGCAATTTTTCCGTCTTTGATTTCAAGCTGGTACAGCGCGGTGCGGGTGCCGATCACCGTCTCGCCATCGTATTCAAAACCGTCTTCCAGTCGAACGTCGCTCAGCCAGTAGTGGCTGTCGGTCAGGGTCATAGGTGTGCTCTCTGGTATACATGCGCTGCTCGCTGGCGCGGCGGCTTGCGCCACGCCCCCCGTCAGGCCAATGACTGCACAGGCGGTGGTGAGCTTGCCGGTTTGGCTGAGGAAAGCTCTGCGGCTTTGTTGTTGGTTTTTTTCCACGTTCAATTCCTTAATCCAGAGGTGAGGTGCGTCAAAAGACAGCCACCAATTTAGGAGAGGAGCGCGTGGGTTGGCAGTGACATTTGCCACTGGCGACTATTCGATTTGGCAATAATAAGGGGGCGTTGTTTGGCCCCCTTTTGGTTTTACATCAACGGTAACAGACGGGAATAGAGCTCGCGGAAGGTGCTGCGCAGCGCGGTGTACTGCTGGTGGCGCTCGGCATCCGGTGTATGTACCTGTTCCAGCGGCAATTCAGGCAACAATTCAGCCAGTGGGCGCTGCGGGTTCAGGGCAATCTGAGCCAAGCGAGCCGCTCCCAGCGCCGGGCCAACATCGCCGCCGGTGCGGTATTCCAGCCGCTGACCGCTGATATCCGCCAGCATTTGTCGCCAGAAGGGGCTGCGCGCGCCGCCGCCAATCAGGGTGATACTGGACGGCTGCAGACCGCTGGCGTGCAGTACGTCCATGCCATCAGCCAGGGCGAAACCAACCCCTTCCAGCACGGCGCGCGCCAGGTCGGTTGGCCCATGCTGGTGAGTCAGGCCCCAGAATGCGCCTTTGGCGTTAGGATTGTTGTGCGGCGTACGCTCGCCGGACAGATAGGGCAGGAACCACAGCGGCGCTGCCGCTGGCGGCGCCTGTTCGACATTGCGCAGTAGGGTAGCGACGTCCTCGACGTTGGTCAGTTTGCACACCCAGTCCAGGCAGGATGCGGCGCTGAGCGTGACCGACATCAGGTGCCAGGTGTCGGGCAACGCATGGCAGAAACTGTGTACCGCGCTGGCCGGGTTACTGAGAAAACCGTCGCTGACGGCAAAATAAACGCCGGAGGTGCCGAGTGACAACATCGCCTGCCCCGGCTGATACAGGCCTACGCCGATCGCCCCGGCGGCATTATCACCGCCGCCGGCCACCACCGGCACTGGCGACATGCCCCAACGTTTGGCCAGTTCAATATGGGTCTGGCCGGTGATCTGATTGCCTTCGAACAGCTGTGGCATCTGGCGGCGAGTCAGGCTGCATGCCGCCAGCATCTCCTCGCTCCAGTCGCGCCGCGCCACGTTCAGCCAGCCGGTTCCTGCGGCGTCCGACATGTCGCTGGCGAATTCGCCGGTGAGGCACCAGCGCAGGTAATCCTTGGGCAGCAGGACTTTATCTATACGCTTGAACAGCTCGGGCTCATGCTGCCGTACCCACAGCAGTTTGGGGGCGGTAAAGCCCGGCATCATCAGGTTGCCAGTGATTTGCCGCGACTGCGGCACCGCCTGTTCCAGCGCCAGACACTGTGCGGCGCTCCTGCCGTCGTTCCATAAAATCGCCGGGCGCAGCACCTGCTGACGTGCATCCAACAGCGTGGCACCGTGCATCTGACCGCTGAGCCCAATGGCTTTTACCTGCTGCAGGCTGTGTTGTTTGCCCAGCGCCAGCATCGCACGGTCGGTGGCGTGCCACCAGTCCTGCGGGGCCTGCTCTGACCATAGGGGATGAGGACGGGAAATGGGCAGCGATTCACCGTGGCTGGCGAGCAATTGGCCCTGCTCGCTGAGCAAAATAACTTTTACGCCGGAAGTGCCGAGATCGATGCCGATATACATGGTTGAGGATCCTTAAAGGCGCGGCGTGTGCCGCGCGATCGGTTAGCCGAACAGATAGCGGTTCATCAGGTTTTCGAGCTGTTCCTGACGGCCGCTGACGTGCTGCGGCGCCAGTGCATGGCCTTCAGCGTACTGCGCCAAGGCTTCGAGCGACAGTTTGCCCTGCAAAATTTGCTGGCCCAATTCACCATTCCAGCCGGCATAGCGTTTTGCTACCTGCTGATGCAACTGGCCGTCAGTCACCATTTTTGCCGCGACCTTCAGTGCCAGTGCCATAGTATCCATGGCGCCAATATGACCATAGAACAGATCGTACTTGTCGGTGCTTTGACGGCGGACTTTGGCATCGAAGTTCAACCCACCGGTGGTGAATCCCCCGGCGTTGAGAATTTCGAACATCACCAGCGCGTTCTCTTCTACGCTGATCGGGAATTGGTCGGTATCCCAGCCCAGCTGTGGGTCACCCCGGTTGGCATCGACAGAGCCGAAAATGCCCAGCGCAATGGCGGTGGCGATTTCATGGTGGAACGAATGGCCTGCCAGCGTGGCGTGGTTGGCTTCGATATTCACCTTGATCTCTTTTTCCAGGCCGAACTGCTTAAGGAAACCATAGACGGTGGCGACGTCGTAGTCGTACTGATGTTTGGTCGGTTCCTGCGGTTTGGGCTCAATCAGCAGGGTGCCCTGGAAACCGGTTTTGTGTTTATGCTCCACCACCATCTGCATAAAGCGGCCAATTTGCTCACGTTCCTGGCGCAAATCGGTATTGAGCAAGGTCTCATAGCCTTCACGCCCGCCCCACAGCACGTAGTTTTCACCGCCCAGGCGCTGGGTGGCGTTCATGGCGGTGAATACCTGGGTGGCTGCCCAACTGAAGATTTCCGGATCCGGGTTGGTGGCGGCTCCAGCGCCATAACGCGGATGGGTAAAACAGTTGGCGGTGCCCCACAGCAGTTTCACGCCGCTGCTGTGCTGCTTTTCTTCCAGCACGTCGGTCATTACCGCAAAGTTGTGCAGATACTCTTTCAGCGAGGCACCTTCCGGTGAGACGTCTACGTCATGGAAGCAGTAGTAAGGTACGTTCAGCTTGTGGAAGAACTCGAACGCCACGTCGGCTTTGCGTTTGGCCAGCGCCAGCGCGTCGCCCGGCTGCTGCCAGGGACGATCGAAGGCACCGACGCCGAACATGTCCGCGCCGTTCCAGCAGAAGGTATGCCAGTAACAGGCGGCGAAACGCAGATGTTCCGCCATGCGCTTGCCAAGCACCAGTTCATCCGGATTGTAGTGATGAAAGGCCAGGGGGTTATTGCTGGCTGGGCCTTCGTAGCGCACTTGCTCAAGCTGATCAAAATATGACATTCGGGGCTTCCTTATTTGAGGTTATCGGCGGTTTGGGCCAGCAACTGCTGCTGTTCTTCTTTTTTCAGCCGGGCGATACCGAATCCGGTAAATCCCCACAGCGTGGCAAAAAATATCCCGCTCCAGCACAGCACTGCCCACGGCAGATAGCTGAGTGTGGCGACACCGAGTGTGCCTGCCATGTATGCGCCTGCGGCGGTCCAGGGCAGAATAGGTTCAAAGATTGTTGCGGAGTCTTCCACCGTTCGGCTCAGATTCTTCGGGTGCAGACCGCGCTCGATATAGGCATTACGCAGCATTTCAATAGGGATCAGAATGGATATTTGCCCGTTGCAGGTGACGCTGATCATGGTCAGGCCACAGGCCAGTGTTGCCAGGATCATGGTGCCAGTGGAGTGCACCAATTTAAGCAGTGCGTGGACAATCACTTCCAGTGCACCACTCAGTGCCAGCGTGCCTGCAAAAGAAAGGGCACAAAAGCAGATCAGCAGCGTGCTCATCATGGAATTCATGCCACCGCGGTTCAGCAGATTACTCAGTACAGGGTTGATATCTTGATTACCCACCATCGACACGTTAAAGCCGTCGACTGCGCTTTTGACGACATCATGAAAGGCAAATCCTTGAATAAATGAGGCATTGGCCATGGCTACCAGCGCTGAAACCAGCATGATAGGGATAGTCGGTTTTTTGGTGATTGAGCCATAGAGCACAATGGCTACGGGTAACAACAACAACAGATTAAAATGGTAGATCCCGGCCAGGCCAGAGGTAATCAACAAGACCTTGTCTGGAATGGCGGCGCCTGCGAGATCGCCTGACATGCCATAAAAGAACATCACAGCGGCGGAAAGAATGAGTGATGGCAGGGTGGTGTACAGCAGATGGCCAATATGTTCGTACAAATCGACCTGTGCCGCCATGGCCGCGAGGTTAGTATCGCCAGACAGCGGTGAGAGTTTATCGCCAAAGTATGCGCCTGCAACAACGGCTCCTGCAGTAGCGGCCAGGTTTGCATCCATACCTATGGCGACGCCCATAAACGCGACGCCCACGGTACCTGCTGAACCCCAGGAAGTGCCAGTGCAAACGGACACAACTGAAGTGACCAGCAGTGCGGTGACGTACAGCATCGCCGGGTTGATCAGTTTTAGGCCGTAATAAATCATCAGCGGAATCGTGCCACCCGCCATCCACGTACCAATCAGCAAACCTACGCTGATGAGAATCAGCAAGGCGGGCATTGTTTTGGCTATTTTTTGTGAGATAGATACGAGAATATCGTTGTAGCTGTGACCGAGGCGTTTAACCAATAGTGCAGCAATCACGGTAGACAGTACCATCAGAGGTTCTGGCGGTAGGTCAAAAGCGGCGTAGCCAATACCCAACAACAGCACCATGGTAACGATCGGCAGCAGGGATTCAGTCAGCGTCGGTGCGCGTGGTTTTATTATATTATTCATGGGGTACTACTCCTGGTGTGCGTAGGGGGAAGTACTGATGATTCGTTCTAATGCTTCAGCCAGCGTATCTCGTGGCGTGGCAATATTGATTCTGAAAAAGCCTATTCCCGACTCGCCAAACCCCGAGCCCCAGCTCATTTCGACGCCGGCAAGGTTAAGGAACCAGTGCTTTAGTTGATCTTCGCTGAGGTGACTTGCTTGGTAATTCACCCAGAGCATGTATGTTCCCGTGCTGCGGGTAACCACCCAGTCAGGAAAATGTTTACTTAGCATGTTGATTAACCATGCGCGGTTATCGGCAAGGTAGTTTTTTAAGGCGAATAGCCAGTCATCACAGTCGCGGTAAACGCTTAAAAAGGCTGGGACGGCGTAGTATCCGGGGTTGTGAATCCCCGCAGCTTCGAGACAATGTATAAATTTTTGACGGTGTTGTTTATTGGCAATAATAATGTTGGCAACTTCAAGACCAGCCATGTTAAATGTTTTTGCCGGAGAGGTGCAGATAAAAGAATTTTGCTCAACGTAGGAGCTAACGGATGAAATTACCTGGTGCTGGTGATGACTAAAAATGAAATCAGAATGAACATCATCTGAAATAATAAAGACGTGATATTTCTCGGCCAACTGTGCGATTTTTATTAATGATTCTTTTTCCCAAACGGTGCCCGTTGGATTATGGGGTGATAATAAAATAAAACAGCGCGCATGTTTAAATTTATTCTCAAGGTCATCGAAGTCGATGGTATAGCACCCATGATGATAGCGCAGCTCGCTTTCCAACAGTTTACGCTGATTAAGTACGACACTGTGGCTGATGGGATGATATGCCGGCGCCAGGCTGACGATGCTATCTCCCGGCGCAGTAAAATTCTGGATGTACAGAGATACGGCCTGTATGACTCGCGGGCAAAAGACCACGTGCTCAGCATTGATATGCCAGTGGCAATGACGTTGCATCCATTGCGTGACGGTTTCTCCCCAATTTTCGCTCAGTAATGTATAGCCATAAATCCCTTTGTTTGTGAATTCATTAAGTAAATTGATTGTTTTATTCGGTAGTGGAATATCCATGTCGGCAACGGAAAGGGGAATTAATGGCATGGGTAATGCATCGCTTGTGCTTTCCCACTTGGCGCTATGAGTTCCTTTGCGTGATATTTTATTATTGAAGTTATAGTTATCCATCACACGACCTCACCTTGACGTTTGTCATTATTGTGGTGCTACGATAGCGCTAATGCATCAGGGTGTTTATTCCGGGTTTTACTTTTGCTGTTATGAAAAATGACTTACGTGATATTGCTCACAAGTAAAGCAAAGGATTAACGTCGAAATGGCCATTCGTGTTGTATATGGACGCAAAGAGCTCAACCGTGGAGTGGGGTAGATATGTTCGATAAGCGCTATCGGATTACGCTGCTATTCAACGCTAACAAAGTGTACGACCGTCAGGTGGTAGAAGGTGTGGGCGAGTATTTGCAGGCGTCGCAGTGTGACTGGGATATTTTTATTGAAGAGGATTTTCGCTGCCGTATCGACAATATTAAAGACTGGCTGGGTGATGGCGTCATTGCTGATTTTGACGATGTAGAGATTGAGCGACTACTGCAAAATGTCACTGTGCCTATCGTCGGCGTGGGGGGGTCTTACCATCGCGATGATGAATACCCACCTGTGCACTACATTGCTACCGACAACCACGCCTTGGTCGCGGCGGCCTTCACTCACTTGAAAGAAAAGGGCATTAATCGTTTTGCTTTCTACGGATTGCCAAGCGAAGGTGGAAAACAATGGGCGAAGGAGCGTGAATACGCCTTCAAGGCGTTGGTGGCTGCCGAACAATATCAAGGAGTTATCTATCAGGGAATGGCCACGTCGCCAGACAATTGGCAATATGCACAAAACCGGTTGGCGGACTGGGTACAGACGCTGCCGCAGCAGACCGGCATCATCGCCGTGACTGATGCCCGGGCACGCCATCTGCTGCAGGTTTGCGAACATCTGGATATCGCTGTGCCAGAAAAACTGTGCGTGATTGGTATCGATAATGAGGAACTTACGCGTTATCTTTCGCGGGTGGCATTGTCTTCGGTCGCACAGGGTACCCGCCAGATGGGCTATCGTGCCGCGAAATTGCTGCATCAACTGCTCAATGGGCAGGTACTGCCATTACAGCGCATTTTGGTTCCCCCAATAAAAGTCATTGAACGGCGTTCTACAGACTTTCGCTCTTTGCGCGATCCCGCAGTGATTCATGCTATGCATTATATACGCCACCATGCTTGCCAAGGTATTAAGGTAGAGCAAGTATTGGATGCTGTGGGTATATCGCGTTCTAACCTGGAAAAACGTTTCAAGGATGAACTGAACCAGACAATTCACCATGTAATCCACGAAGAGAAGCTCGATCGTTCCCGTAATTTACTCACGGCGACGTCGCTACCTATTGCTGAAATTTCGCAGATGTGCGGCTACCCCTCACTGCAGTATTTTTACTCGGTATTCAAGAAGGGTTACGACATGACGCCGAAAGATTACCGTGAGCGTTACGGTGAGGTCGGGTATTAGGCCGGGTGCATTCGCGATGGCCACACAGCTGTCTTTACACCAACCCGCAAAACGCCTTCAGCCGTTCGGCCAGTGCCGGGGTGGCGGCGGGGGCACCGTCGCGGTAATACAGCGCCAGTTCGATGCTGTCGATCGGCGGTAACCCTTCGGCGATGCCGAGCACCCGGTGGCTGGGCAAGCGACAGCTCGCTGGCAACAGCGTGACGCCTAACCCGGCGGCGGATGCGGCGGTGAGAGCCGCCAGACTGGCACTGCTGTAGCCGATGCGCCAGCGCTTGCCAAGGTTATCCAGCGCCTGGCACAGGTCATCTCGGTACAGGCCATTTAGCGGGAACACCGCCAGCGGTACCGGGGATTGTTCGATGGCCGGAAAGGCCAGGCTATCCAGCCACAGCAGCGGCTCCGGCCTGGCGGCGCGCGGAGGTTGACTACGACGCTGTTTCACCAGGATCAGGTCCAGTTCTTCACGGGCATAGGCGCTGTGCAGATCGGCGCTCAGGCCGCTGGTGACGTCCAGCCGCAGGTGCGGGTGCGCCCGGCTGAATTCCGCCAGCAGTTCCGTAGTTGGCGCCGCGAAATCCTCCGGCATCCCCAACCGCAGTACGCCGTCGCGCCAGATACCGGTCAGGGCGTCATGTGCCTCTTCATTCAGCGCGATGATCCGCCGCGCATAGCTCAACAGTTTGACGCCTTCCTCGGTCAGCAACACTTGATGAGAGGAGCGCTCAAACAGCGGTTTACCGAGCATCTCTTCCAACCGACGCACCTGCTGGCTGACGGTGGACTGCGATAAAAATACCCGGTCCGCGGCGCGGGTGAAGCTACCGCTGTCGCACACGGCGACAAAGCTGAGCAATAACTGCGGATTGAACATCGGGTAGCGATTCATTTTCCCACTGCTGGCTATTTTATTATTTAATTTCCCAATACTAGCGGCGTTGCCTAGAGTAATGCAACGCTGCGGCGTACAGGTTGTGACGTCGTACTCTTCACCCCGGAAGTTCAGGAATAGACCGTGTTAAATCATTTTATTGCTCCCCCTTTCTTACGCCGCTGGTTCAATCCCCTGCTGTGGGTACTGGTGCTGATTGGCTTGAATATGCGGCCGTTGTTGACGTCTATTGGCCCGCTGCTGCCGACGCTGCGCCAGGCTACCGGGCTGAGTTTTGGCGGCGCGGCCCTGCTGACTACCTTGCCGGTGTTGATGATGGGGCTGATGGCGTTGGCTGGCGGTGCCATCAACCGTTTGTTCAGTGAACGCACCAGCGTTGTCCTGAGTTTGCTGGCCATTGGCCTGGGTGCTGCCTGGCGCGAGCTGGCACCGGGCAGCACGCAGTTGATGTTGAGTGCAGTGCTGGGCGGGCTGGGGATTGGCGTTATCCAGGCGGTGATGCCCGGTATTATCAAGCATCATTTTCTCAAGCAGATGGCGTTGGTGGCCGGGCTGTGGTCGGCGGCGCTGATGGGCGGCGGTGGGCTGGGGGCGGCGATTACCCCCTGGCTGATGAGTGTGGGCCATGACTGGCATAGCGCGCTGGCCTGGTGGGCAGCGCCGGCGCTGGTGGCGTTGATCGCCTGGTGGCCCGTCAGCCGAGGTTTGGCACGCCTGACGCCATCCGGTACTGCTCGCGGACCGAGCTTATGGTGCAGCCGTCGCGCCTGGTTGCTCGGTGCCTATTTCGGTTTGATTAATGGCGGCTACACCAGCCTGATCGCCTGGCTCCCCCCTTATTACATGCAGCTCGGCTGGCAGCCGCAGGCCAGTGGATCGCTATTGGCGCTGATGACCTTCGGCCAAGTTGTGGGGGCGCTGTTGTTGCCCGCCTTGGCACGCGCTTCGGACCGCCGTCCGCTGTTGTTGCTGGCGCTGATCATGCAGTTGGCAGGTTTCATCGGCCTTATCTACCTGCCGCAAACGCTGCCTTGGCTGTGGGTACTGCTTTCCGGCCTGGGGCTGGGTGGTGCGTTCCCGCTGTGTCTGGTGCTGGCACTCGACCATATTCCGCACCCGGCGGCGGCGGGGCGACTGGTGGCGTTTATGCAGGGTATCGGCTTCCTGCTGGCGGGTACGACGCCGTACATTTCCGGCCTGTTGCGTGATTACAGCGGTGGCTTTGTGCTCGATTGGCAAATTCACGCACTGCTGGTGGTGGTGCTTATCGCCATCACCTGGTGCTTCCATCCGCACAGCTACCGGCGAGCGTTCGCCGAATAATATTTCTGTCATTGCGGCTCCCTATAGTGACGTTGCTTTTACTTCTGGGCGATAACAACAAAAAGGGAACCATGACATGCACATCACCAAAACTCGTCTGGCGCTGTTGGCTGGCTGTATGGCGCTGAGCGGTAACCTGTGGGCTGACGCCCAACCGGTGTCTGCGACGCTGGCCGGGCATGCGATACTGGCGGTAAAATCCAGTATTGCGGCGCCACAGGATGCTCCCACCGATTTGCAACAAAGCGGTAAGTACACCAGCGGCAAACGCGTGACGGAACTGGGCAGCGTGGCGGGAAAATCCGCCGATCGCATGACCGGTATCGGCCTGCCGATCGCGGGCCAACCCCTTCAGGGCCATTCCGGTATCAAGCACATGCCTGACGGCACCTACTGGGTGTTGACCGACAACGGCTTCGGCAGCAAAGCCAACTCACCGGATGCGATGCTGTACCTCAATCACTACAAAATCGACTTTGATAACGGCACGGTGACGCCGCTGAAAACGGTATTCCTGCACGATCCTGACCAGAAAGTGCCGTTCCATATCGTCAATGAGAGCACCGACCAGCGTTACCTGACCGGTAGCGACTTCGACCCGGAAAGCTTCCAGTTCGCCGACAATGCCCTGTGGATCGGCGATGAATTCGGCCCTTACCTGATCAAGGCCGATCTGGACGGTAAGGTGTTGGCGGTGTTCGACACCAAGGTGGACGGCAAGGTAGTCAAATCGCCGGATAACCCGACGCTGACCCTACCGGGTGCACCGGATGGCAAACAGAACTTCCAGGTAGCGCGTTCCAAGGGTTTTGAGGGCATGGCGGCATCGCCGGACGGCAGTAAGCTGTACCCGTTGCTTGAGGGCGCGCTGTGGGATGGCGAAAAGTTTGAAAACCGCGATGGAAAACGTTACCTACGGGTACTGGAATTTGACGTGAAACAGCAGGCCTGGACTGGCCGCAGCTGGCAGTACGTGCTGGAAGACAACCAGAACGCCATCGGCGATTTCAATATGATCGACGCTACCCATGGACTGGTGATTGAGCGTGATAATGGCGAAGGTACGCCGGACAAAGCTTGTGCGGCGGGTGCGCCAACCGACAACTGCTTCAGCCAGGTGGCGAAGTTCAAGCGGATATATAAAATCGCTTTTTCTGATGCCAACGTCGGCAAACCGGTCGATAAACTGGCTTATATCGACCTGTTGAACATTCAGGACCCGAACAAGTTGGCACGCAAACCGCTGAACAACGGTGTGCTGACCTTCCCGTTCTTCACCATTGAAAACGTCGACGTGGTGGACGGCAGTCATATTATTGTCGGTAACGATAATAACTTCCCGTTCTCCTCCAGCCGCCAGCCGAACGTGGCGGATGACAATGAATTTATCCTGCTGGACGTCAAAGATCTGTTGAAGCCGTAATTCTGCCGGCCTCCGGTATTTTTGCCGGGGGCCGCCGCTATTTCCCTCTTAGCGCTAAGGATAAACTGCGCTATAATCAGGCTCTTGCTTCTGACTCCCGAAGGAAGATCCTCGTCCCCGGTGGGGCGGCCGGACTTCAAATCCGGTTGGGGCCGCCAGCGGTCCTGGGCAGGTTCGACTCCTGTGATCTTCCGCCACTCTCCAGCGTAAACCCCTTCGTAGCAGCCAATGACCTTCTGCCGCGATGGCTTTATCCCCACGGTAACCGACTTCTCATTGCAGGATGCGTTCACGCCTGTGCTGACAGCGTTGGTCGCAGGCTTGCCGAGCCATTTCCCCGACTTGATCCACTGTATTTATCTCTATGGCAGTGTGGCACGCGGGCAAGCGACACCGGGGGAGTCCGATTTGGATATCACCTTGTTGCTGAGTCGGCGGGCTACTGACGCTGAATTGGCGCTTATTGAGCAATGGCGTGAGGATTTCCAGCAACATCAGACGATAGTCAGTAAGGTGGATTTTGATATTGGCACCCTCGATGAAGCGCTAAATCCCGCCAATCGCTATAGCTGGGGCTATTGGTTGAAACACCATTGCCGCTGTCTTTGGGGAAATGACGTAAGCAACGTATTGCCACTGTTCCGGCCAGATCGTCGTATTGCGCGGGCGGTAAATGCCGATCTGCGCACCGTGCTGGAAGATTATGGTGTGAAAATCTCGGGCGGGTCTCGGGTTGCTGAGCTGCAACGACTCAAACGCGAAGCGGCCAGAAAGCTGATCAGAGCAACTAATATGCTGCGTGATCCTGATAGCCTGTTTTGGCCGATAGCGCTTGATGATTATGCCGAGCAATTATTAGCGCGGCATCCTGATAAGGCTACAGAAATAGATTATCTGCTGGCACATGCTATCAATAATGCTAATGACGCTGAGTTTACCGAGCGAATGATGGACTTTCTTTGTTGGCTTGAACGTCAGCAATAAAGCCGCCCCGAAGTGGCGGCTTATAACTTAAGGCTTAGGCGTACTGGGTTAACTTCCAGGTAGCCGCCTTATTATTGTAGGGCGGCATGGTATTACCTTTCGCGATGGGGGCGGTGGTTGATGGTGTGCCCACGACCTTCCAAACGCCGCTTTCCGGGCATTTTTGCCCTGTTGAAGCAGTAGTACCAAGGGGGGATCTGGTCATCATGATCTTTCCTTAATCAGTGCGGCGCTACCCTAGCACCGCTAATAAAGATATTTACAGGTTCCTGTAGATATTCAATCCCATAAGTGAAATACAAGACATTAGTTTGATATTAGTGAATGCTGGAGTTGATTTTCTAAATTTAAAGATATTTAGCCATTGTTTGTTTCGATATATAAATAATTTATATCATTTCCATTGCACTATTTTATTTATATATATGTTGATGAGTAATCTTAATTGATTATTATTAAATGGTTGGGGTGTTTATAAAATAGTCCAATATATAATAAATTAAAATAGCGCAGTGGACTCGGCTCAAAGACGTTATCTCTGGCGAACACCATTCTTTGCACTGACGCTAGATCGTCTAGTCAAACAGGGGCTGGTCAACAGCGTCAGCGCAGATGAATTTGAAAGGATAAATTAGCAGTGTTAAAGTAAGGATCCCGGTCAGCAGTGATTTTTCGTATACCCTGTCTGACCGGAAATTTTTCCCTGGTGTTGGCTGTGTTGGCTACCTGACCGTACAGGTCAGGTTTTTTTTCCAGTGCCTAACGAGACTCATTATATGTTGCGGTTCCAAATCCGTAAGTTGTACTTAAGTCCCATCTATACCTAAACTTAAGTTCAGGTTCGATCACCAAAGGGAAAGTCTGACCGCCACGGAGCCTGTATGTTTTCTGCCTTCAATGAAAATCGAACAATAACGGAAACCCTTCGGGATCATATCGATAGGAAGTTGTTACCATTCGGTAGCCCGGAATATGCCTACCTCGCTCTCAGAAAGAACAATCCATCAGATTCACTTATTATTTCAAGCTATCCGGGTGAGTGGCTGGATCTCTATCGAACCAATAATTTCCAACTCACTGACCCGGTAGTATTGATTGCGTCTAAACGCACTTCACCCTTTGTATGGGACGAGAATATTACTCTGATGACAGATAAGATATTTTCTCTCTCTAAACGGTACAATATTGTTAATGGATTGACCTTTGTGTTGCATGACCATCTGAACAATCTGGCGCTATTATCTGTCGTTATAGGCAGTCGCGTACAAGGGGAATTGGAAAAACGTATCTCATCCGATCTCGGGACTATGCAGATGTTACTGATCGATATTAATGAGCAGATGTATCGTCTAGCCGGATCGGCAATTCCCGGCATGCAGAAAAATAATATGAACACACAGAAGCCTATTTTCACCCCACGAGAAAAGGAAGTGCTGTATTGGGCGAGTATGGGTAAAACCTATGGGGAAATTGCTGCTATTTCAGGTATTTCCGTGAGCAAGGTGAAATTTCATATGGGTAATACAGTGGTTAAATTGGGCGTCAGTAACGCTCGCCAAGCCATCCGGCGGGGCGTTGAGCTGGAACTTATTACGCCGGTGGCGACATCGGGCAGATAAAACGAAAGGTCAGGCGGTGAAACCTTCAGCCTTCTTGCAGGGCTGCCAGAAGGCAGTATGGTATTACCCCGCGAAAGGGCAGCTCTCCGCCAACTGAGTCAACCCCTCACGTTCTTGCCGGAACGAAACCTTGCCCTGATCCAGCGTGACCACAAAAATACTGTCGAAGTCGCTGCCTGGCCATTCGGGCACCAAACTGGCGTCGCCGCCGCGCGCGGCAACGATGTTCTTCACTGCCTTATCGAGATTCTTGTGCTCCCAGGCGATGAAGATGCGCGAGTTTTGGTACTTATCACTGAGCAGCTCCTGCTGCAGCCCGGCGATGTCATCGGCGTGGAATTGAATGCCGATCGGCAGTCCGACACGTACCGCGGTGGGCATAATGGTCGACAGCGCTCGCAGCGAACTGCCGGTCTTATTCTCTTTGGGCCCGGCGGCAAAGATAAAATCAGGTTTGCCATAGCGGTCCAGTAGCACGTCCGGCAGTGCCAGCGCGCGATTGAGCCCTTTGCAGGTTAACTGCCCGCTGTCGTTGGCGGGTTTCTCCCCGTGCCGCACGAAGATCAGCGTTTCCTGTGCCAGTGCGCTTTGGCTGAGCAGCAGCAACGCCGCTAAACCGCCCAGGATTTTGTTGCCGATTTTGTTAAACATCCTCAACCCTTATGTAATGGCCTGCTGATTTCTGAGCGCTTTTCGTCACGTTACTCGCTATCATAACTGGCGTGACAACAAGGCATGCCGCGCTGATGCGGTGCCTCTGGGATAATTAAATACTGACCTAAGGAAGGATTTACAATGAAAAACATTTTCTTTTTTGATGCGATGCTGACGCCGAAAATCATCACCGGCGTGTACTGGCTGTGCCTGCTGGGCATCATTGTTGGCGGGATTGGGTCGATGTTCTACGGTGAGTTCTTCCGCGGCCTGTTTGCGATCATTATCGGCGGCGTGTTCACCCGCGTTTGCTTCGAAATGATCATCATTGCGTTTAAAAATAATGAGTACCTGCGCAAGATTGCCGAAAAGCCTTAATTAAGTAGTAAACGCCGGGCCATGCCCGGCGTTTTGTTATTCCCCCAGCGTTATCGCCAGCCGTTCCCTCATTAATTCAATAAAATTCTCCGGCACGGTTCTCGCCGTTGGCGAGCGTAGCGCCTGGCTCCAGACCGGCTCCGGGAAATGTGAGTCGTCGAGGTAGCGCGGGATGATATGCCAATGCAAATGGGGCAGTGCGGTGCCCAGGCTGGCGATATTGATCTTCGCCGGCGTCAGCAATTGCCGTAGTTGCGCTTCAACCTGAGCGACCACGGTCATGATGCTGTTGCGCTGATCGTCACGCAAATCGCTCAGTTCGGCGATATGCTCATGCCAGACCACCCGACACCAGCCGGGGAAAGGGCTGTCGGCAATGAAAATGGCCCGGCACAGCGGGTTTTGCCACAGCAGGATTTCATTGGTTGGATGGCAGTAAACGCAGGATTCATTGTTCATTTTTATTCTCCCGCCGCGGTTTTGGGCGCAGCGAAGCTCCCGCCGCGCATTAGCGCAGCATGGATTCAGTATGGAAGAGAGCGGAGCCGTAGCCCCGCAGGAGGTTACGTGTTAATGACCGACTGGCGGCGCACCAGGCTAGGCGCGAATAAAAATTCCTCCACCGGCAATTCAGGGTTTTCCAGCCGACCAATCAGCCGATCGACAATTTTCACCGCCATCTCGCGCAGCGGCGGCGCCACTGAGCTAAGCGCCGGGTTAAACAGCTCGGACAGAAACATGTTATCGATGCCGACAACTGAAATATCCTCGGGCACCCGCACACCAAGCCGCTGGAAGGCCGAAATCATGCCGATGGCCAACATGTCGTTCAGTGCCACAATGCCGTCCGGCCGGGGGTCACTCTGGCAAATTTGTTCGGCCAGCGTCTTGCCTAACTCGGCCATTTCAGCATCGCCGTAGGCGAACTGCGCCTTGCCTTCGATCACCCAGGCCGGCAGCCCTGCGTTTTCCAGTGCCTGCCGGTAACCGGCAATTTTGTTGGCGCGGCTGCTGGTCATGCCGGAAGCGGTAGCGAAGGCGATACGGCGGCAGCCTTGGGCTATCAGATGCTGTGCCGCCATGCTGCCGGCGGCGCAATTATCCATCGACACGCTGTCGATCGGCAGCGCCGCCTCGCCAGGGGCGGCCAGGGTGCGCTCGTCGTAGTTAATCATCACCAGGCCGCGTTTCAGGGCATCGCGAAAATGGGGGCGATCGTAAAACGTGGAGGCAACTACTACGCCGCGAATGCCTAACGCCAGCAGATCGTCGAGAAAACGGATCTCTTCTTCCTGTTGGCGATGGGTATCGCCCAGCAACACCTGATAGCCATAGTTTTGCTTGGCCGCCAGCTCAATTTCGCGCACCAGCGCAGCGAAGCTGGGGTTGACGATGGACGGTACCAGCAGGCCCAGCATTTTGACCTGCCCGGTTTTAAGCTGCTGCGCGGCGCGGTTTGGCTGGTATTGCAGCGCCGCCATCGCCTGTTCAATACGGGCCAGCGTATCCTTGCGCATCTGATCGACTCGGCCGTTCAGCACGTTGGATACCGTACTGACCGACACCCCGGCATGACGTGCCACATCACGTATATTCGCCATCACATTCCCGTTTTGCATTAACCCATTACCCCGACTTTATCACGCGGCCGAAAGTGAGTCACAGACCCTTAGGGCGCGAGTTGACCGCCGTTGACGTCGATAATTTGCCCGGTGATATATCCGCTACAGTTATGCGAGGCCAGGAACAGGTAGGTGGGCGCCACCTCTTCGCTGCGGCCAAAGCGGCCCATCGGAATGGAAGCGCGCATTTTACCCAGCACTTCGTCGCTCTTACCGTGATGGAAGGCGGTGTCGATGCTGCCTGGCGACACGATATTGAAACGGATATTGTCCTGGGTGAACTCCTTCACCCAGTTGCGGTGGATATTGTGCAACCAGGCTTTGGCGCTGGCATACAGCCCGGCGCCGATCCCGCCGCCTTCGCGTGCAGCAATGGAGCCGGTGCTGATGACGCTGGCGGTCGTCCCGTTCTCGCGAGCCGAAGCGCGCAGGTGAGGGATAGCGAATTTGGTCACCATCAGCGCCGAGCGGCAGTTCAAATCTATCACTCGATCAAAAAACTCGTCGTCTATCGCTTCCAGCCCGTTGCGACCGCCCAATCCACCGGCGTTGTTGATCAAAATATCGATGCCGCCAAAGCGGGCGACAAAGGCTTCCACCAATGCCTCACAGCCGGCGGAGCGCGACAGATCGGCCGAGAAGAATGCGCATTCACCGGGGAAGGTGGCGATCTCTGCCGGTGGCTCACTGCGCAGGCCGTTAATGCCGACCTTGGCGCCGTGCCGGGCGAACAGGGCGGCGGTCGCCAGCCCGATACCGGCGGTGGAACCGGTGATCAATACGCGTTTGTCGGTTAAATCAGAGAACATGGTGTGACTCCTTGCTTGAGAAAATCAGTAGCCCAGCCGCGTCGGCAACCAGGTGGAGAGCGCCGGGAATAGCGCGATAACGATGATGCCGAACAGCACGATCAGCAGGTATTTGGCCATAGGTTTAATCACGTCCTGCATCGGGACGCCGCAGATGGCGCAGGTGGTGTACAACCCCAGGCCGATCGGCGGGGAAAACAGGCCGAAACCCATCGCCAGAATCATCACAATGGCGTAGTGCAACGGGTTGAAGCCGAGCTGGGTGGCGATGGGCACCAGGATCGGCGCAAAGATAATCAGCGCCGGAGCGCCCTCCAGCACTGCGCCGAAAATAATCAGGATGACAATCGACAGCAGCAGGAACAGCCACGGACCGTAGTCTGCGCCGATGGCGACCAGCAGCTGTGCGCACTGCTGCGGGATCATTTCGATGGTCAGAGCGAAGGACAAACTGGTGGCGCAGGCGACGATAAACAGCAGCATGCCGGACAGCGCGGCGGTGTCGACAAACAGCTTCAGGGTAGCTTTCAGCGTCAGCTCACCAAAGGCCAACCGCCCGACCACGATGGCGTAGACCACCGCGAAGGCGGAGATCTCCGTGGAGGTGGCGATGCCGGCCACCACCCCCTTGCCGATCATCAAAATCATGACCAGACCGACGGCGGCGCCGATCAACAGTTGGCGCGTCGGCATCCGTACCGGGTAGGCGTCATCGACGTTGATGCGTTTGCCGAATATCACGGCGGCAATCAGCAGCAATACCAGCAGGCACAGGGCGGGGATCAGCCCGGCGATAAACAGCGCGCCAATCGAAATGTTGGCGATAAAGCCCATTACGATCAGGTTTACACAGGGGGGAATGGTCTCCGCCATAATGGCTGAAGCGGCGAATACCCCGGCAGACTCTTCGGCAGGTTGGCGAGCCCGACGTACCGCCGGCATCAGCACGCCGCCGACCGTGGCGACGTCCGCCAGCTTGGAACCGGAAATGCCGGAGAAAAACGCCATCGACAAAATCGTCGTCATGTTCAGGCCGCCGCGATAGCGCCCCATGCCGCGCACGATCAGCTCAACCAGCCGTGACGACATGCCATTGACTTCCATCACCGCGCCGGCCAATAGAAAGAACGGGATCGCCAGCAGCACGAAATGGTCGACGCCGGCGGTGACCTGTTGGGCAAAGAAGACGAACGGCAGCGACGGATCGCTGAGGAAAAACACCATCGCGGACATCCCGAGGGTAAAGGCGATCGGCACGCCGGAGATAATGCCAAGAATAAAGCAGGCCAGCATCAATGCGGCGGGCAGCGAGCTGAGCCCGGTGGCAGTATGCAAGCTAAGGTAGCCCGCGGCACCCAACAGCGCGACAACGGCGGCGCTGGTTAACACCACTTTCAGCGGCGCCTGGCAGGCGTGGTCGAGCGCGCTGACCAACATCACCGCGGCACCGATAAATACCGGCACCACGAAAATTGCCTGCGGCAGACCGTGTTCGGTGGTCTGCGGCAGCGAAATGCCGACCAGGCTGAAGCTGGATACCGTCAGCCCCAATGCCACCAACACCAAAACCCAGCGGCTGGCATGCACCACATACGGCCGGGTGGCTTCCGGTAGCCAGCGCAGAAACAGATCGACACCAATGTGTCTGCCGCGCCCGGTGGAGGTGGCGACGCCGAAGAACACCAGCGTCACCATCAGCGCTCGCGCCACCTCTTCAGCCCATTCGATCGGGCTGTGCAGCGCGTAGCGCCAGACGACTGAAGCGAATACCACCACCACGTTCACCAGCAGCGCCAGTGCGCCGCCCCAGGCGGTAAAGCGGGTCAGGCCGCGGCTTAACTGCGTCAGAATAGCCACTTTTTTCACGCTCATTTCAAGGGTTACAGGAAGGGTCATAGCAAATCCTCCGCCGGGGCGCGTTACGGCTGCGCTGCGGCATGAATGGCGTCCAGCACCGCTTTGGCCTGTGGATACTTAGCGGTAAATGCCGCCTGCAGCGGCAGGGTTTGCTGGCGGAAATAGCCGCGGTCGGTTTCGCTGAAAATCACGCCGGCGGCTTTCAGTTTTTCCATGGCCTGAATTTCTTTTTCCGCCGCAATTTTGCGTTCATAAAGGGTGGCTTCGTTGGCCGCGGCCAGCACCTCGTCACGCAGGTCTTGCGGAATGCGCTGGAAAGCCGCCTGGCTGATGGTGGCTACTATCGGGTTATAGATATGACGGGTCAGCGTGGCGTTTTTGGCGATCTCGTAATACTTGCTGGTGTACACCGTGGCGGCATCGTGTTCCACGCCGTCGATCACTCCCATTTGCAGTGCGGAGTAAACCTCACCGCCGGGCATTGGGATTGCCGTAGCGCCCATGCTTTTCAGCGTGGCGATGAAATTGGGGGCCGGCAGCACCCGCACCTTCATCCGATTAAGATCCTGCGGCGACTGCAGCGGTTTTTTACTGTAAATGTTGCGCGCCCCCAGGCTGAAACCGTAACCCAGCACCTTGATGTTGCTTTGTTTGGCCAACATGGCGCTCAGCAGTTGGCCTGCCTGGCCGTCGAGCGCCCGGCCCAGTTGTTGGTTGTCATTAAACAGATAACCCAGATCCAACACGCCGATCTCCGGCACCAGCGTGGCCCAGATGGAAGTCCCGGAGATCATCATGTCGATCGCGCCGATGCGCACCTGCTGCACCGCATCGGCTTCTTTTCCGAGCATGCCGTTAGGGAAATAGTTGAGGGCGATTTTACCCGGCAGACGCTGCTCCAAATTCTGTTTGAAACGGTTGAACCAGATAGCGTGTGCGGAGTAGCCATCGTCGGGTAACGATGAATAAACCCGCAGGTTGACTTCGGCGGCGTTGGCGCGCAACGGCAGGGTAAACAGCATAAATAACAACGTGATAAACAGGCGCGGCGTTAAGCGGCATGTCATTGATTTCATGAGCCTGGCTCCCGATCGCAGACAGCCTGCGATGCTGGTGGTGAAGATGATTCCCCTGCTGGGCAATGCGGTAGGGACAGGGGGAACGGGACGATACTTTGTGTCTTAATCTTTAACTGTAACGTTTTAGTGTATCGTTACAGAAAACCTACAAACATTCGGTTGGCAGATCAATTTTTATCCGTGAAAAAGGCCGGGAAATGCGCGTTCTGTGAGCAGGCTCTAAAAATAGGCGGGTAGAAGTTGGCGGTCAGTGAGCTGCCCCTGCGGGCGTTTAGCTTCTATAATCGCTGCTGGATAACCGTGAATTCAGGAGTGAGCATGCCTTCCAGGGCGATCATTAAATGGACCAAACGACTGACGATAGTGGGCGTCACCGTCTTGCTCACGCTGTTTGCGGTGCGGGTTTACGATACTCAGCGCGGCCCTGCGTTGGAGCCTTGGCATACTTTTGTGCCGCACGAGTTGTCGGCCGCCGAGCTGGATAAAACCAACTGGCAAGGTTATCTGGCCGCAGAGAGCCGGGTGTTTGACGAGGTGAAAGTTAACGTCACGGACAAACTCTCCGCCAGCGAACGCATTCCGCTCAACCGCTATTTTGACGGCAGCCCGGTCTACCCGGAACATTTTGCCCACGACTGGAACCGCTCCTACGAATTGCTGCCGCAGGGCGAACCCCGTGGTGCGGTGGTGCTGCTGCACGGCCTGACAGATTCGCCTTATAGCCTGCGGCATATCGCCGAAAACTACCGACAGCAGGGGTATGTGGCGGTAGGTATTCGCCTGCCGGCTCACGGTACGGTGCCGGGGGCACTGACCGATATTGAATGGCGCGACTGGCTGGCGGCAACGCGTTTAGCCGTGCGCGAGGCGCGCAGCAAGGCCGGAGGCGACAAGCCGCTGCATATCGTGGGCTTTTCCAACGGTGGTGCGCTGGCGATGAAGTATGCGTTGGATGCGCTGGACGATCCGCAGTTAGCGGGGCCGCAGCGGTTGGTGTTGATCTCACCGATGATTGGCGTGACCAGTTTTGCCCGTTTCGCCGGTATTGCCGGCTGGCCGGCGGTGTTTCCGGCGTTTGCCAAAGCGGCCTGGCTCGGCGTCCTGCCGGAGTTTAACCCCTTCAAATACAATTCATTTCCGGTGAACGGCGCGCGTCAGTCTTACCTGCTCAGCAACGGTCTGCAACAGCAAATCGCTCGGGCAGCGCGTGACGGCAAGCTGGACAAATTGGCGCCGGTGCTGACCTTCCAGTCGGTAATGGATTCGACCGTCAGTACGCGGGCGGTGATCCGCGCGTTATATAATGAATTGCCGGCTAACGGCAGCGAACTGGTGCTGTTTGACGTCAATCGTACGGTAAACTTTGGACCCTTGCTGCGACCCAATGCGGCGGCGGCGGTCAGCCAACTGTTGCCTGCGCCGCCGCGCCGTTATCAAACCACGGTGATTGCCAACGCCTCGCCCGAGAGTAGCGAAGCCATTGCCAGTGTGACAGCGGCCGGAGAAACGACGCAAAGCGTACAGCCACTGGGCATGACCTATCCGGCGGATATCTATTCGCTGTCGCACGTGGCGCTGCCATTCCCGGTGAGCGATTCGCTTTATGGCCGCTTCCCGGCTCAGCGCGGCGAGTTCGGTATCAGCCTGGGTACGCTGGCAGCGCGTGGCGAACGTTCGGTGCTGGTGGTCGATCTGGATTCGCTGATGCGCATTGCCTCTAACCCGTTTTTCCCTTACCTGCTGCAGCGCATCGATAGCAAGCTTTAGTCGAAACCGAGGATGCTGAAGGCATCGTCCTGCGGGTAGTAGCCGAGCAGGCGGGTGGTTTCCTCCAGCGACAGGCGCTTATAGCGGTTGTTGGAAACGCCGTGCACCACCGCATGGTGCACGCCTTCAATGCGCAGGCAGCGTTCGAGCAGATCGGCGGCGTCGCGATGGCTGAGGAAGGCGCTCATATCACGGGCGCTGAGTTGTTCACCGCGTGCCAACGTGGTGAAGTTGGCGATGCGTACCGACAGCGAAGACAGCCCCTCCTGATGGGCAAAGTAGGCGGCGATGCCCTCGCCAAACGCTTTGCTGACCCCGTACAGATTTTTCGGCTTGGGCGCGTCCTGCGGTCGAATTTGGTAATCCAACGGATAGCCCTCCACCGCCTGCGCGCTGCTGGCGAACACCACGCGTTTGCAACCGGCGTCCTTCGCCGCACGGAAGATATTGAAGGTGCCGAGGATATTGTTGTCCATCAGTGAATTGCAAAAATCGGCATCGGGGGAAGGATCGGCCGCCAGGTGTAGTACGGTATCGATATTGGCGCAGGCCGCCCGGCAAGCTTCGATATCGGCGATATCAAAACTGATGATCTCGTCGTCCGGCTGCAGATTGTGCAACAGGCTGACGTCTCTTTCCGCCAGCCGCAGCTGATAGCGATTGCCAACGGACTGACGGAATGCCGTAGCGACCCGGCCGCCCGCGCCGGTAATCAGAATTCGTCCAAACTCAGTACGCAAAGTCATGATCTCAGCTGTCCCTAAAGTGAATTACGCGGTGATCAGTAATAATCCCCTGCGTGACTTTTGTCCAGTATCAATTAGCCTTGCTGATGTTTTATGCCGCCAATGGGCATTTTTTTTCGATGGTATCCGCCAGAAAAGTCATCACTGCGCGTACGGCAACGGACCGCGCCAGATCGGGATAAGTGACCAGCCACAGCTCGCGAGTTGGCGCGGCGATGGGGGTGGGTAAAACCACCAGATCTGGGTCGCTATCGGCGACAAACGTCGGCAATACCACGGCACCTAGCCCAGAACGCGCGGCTTCTTGCAGCGAGAACAGATCGCTGGCCTCAAAAACCACCGGGCGGCCCTGCAACAGCTGCTGCAGCCACTGCTGGTGGGGCTGGTGTTGGTAGTGGTGGTCATAAGCGATAAAGGCCCGTGCGGCTTCCGGCAGGGCTGCGTGCTGCGGCGTGGCGTACAGCGCGTAGCGCATCATGCCGATGCGCTGAACCAGCAGATCCGGTTGTTGCGGACGTACCATCCGCACCGCCACTTCGGCATCGCCACGGTCCAGTTCGGCGATGGCCGATTCGCCGGAGAGTATCAACGTAATATGCGGAAAAGCCTGATGAAATCTCGCAATCTCCGGTGCGATAACCCGTGCGGCTATCGACGGCGGTGCACTGATGCGTACCTGGGTTTGCGGTGTTTCGCCGGCGCTGCGCGCATGACGGACAATGGCGTGGCTTTGGTTTTCAATCTCGGCAGCCAGCCCGGCAATCATTTTGCCATCCTGTGTCAGCGGTGTGCTGCGCGGCAGGCGGAGGATCAGCCGCAGACCGAGCGCTTTCTCCAGTGCCGCGACTCGGCGGCCCACGGTGGCGTGATCACAGCCCATTTCTCGCGCCGCTGCCGACAATGAACCGGTACGCGCCAGCACCACAAAGTGTTTTAAATCCTGCCAATCGAACATCAGTGAATTCCTGCACAGTATCGTTGCAAATTTATGGAATATTCACACAGGGCGGGGTGTGATTCAATGCCGTTATGTTTGAAACCAAATTGAATTATTCAATAAGGTAATCTTATGAATTTGCAACTGCAGGATCGTGTCGCGTTGGTGACCGGCGCCAGTGAAGGAATCGGTGCGGGTATGGTCAGGGTATTTGCAGCGCAGGGCGTTACCGTGGTGGCTACCGCCCGTCGTGAAGATCGCCTGCTGGCCCTGGCAGATGAGATCGCGAAAAGCGGTGGCGTACGGCCTTACGTGATTGCGGCGGATATCACCGATGCAGGAGCACTCGACAGCCTGCTTGCTCAGGTGCAGCAACGCTTCGGCACGATAGACATTGTGATTAATGCCGTCGGCGGGGCTCGTCCAACCGCACTGAACGAAGGCGACGCGGGTTGGGAAGAGGCTTTTGCCCTGAATTTCACGCCGGCGCGTCGGGTCACCCACGCACTGCTGCCCGGCATGCAGGCGCAGGGATGGGGCCGGATCATCAACATCAGTGGCTCGATGGAGCCGCGTAGTTTAAACGCCGCCACTGCCGCTAAAGGCGCATTGCATCTGTGGGCCAAGGGGCTGGCGGGAGAGGTGGCGGCGCAGGGCATTACCGTCAATACGCTGCAGCCCGGGCGGATTAATAGCGAACAGGTGCGTGAAAAACTGCACCCGACCGACGCCGCGCGCCTGGCATTTATCGAACAGAATATCCCGATCGGCTATTTTGGCGAGCCGGAAGACATGGCTTATCTGGCCGCGTTTCTTTGTTCCCCGCTCGCGCGATATATCACCGGTGCGGTGATCCCGGTAGACGGCGGCATGCACTATTTCGCTCACTGACGCCGTTTTGTACGGCGGATCACAGTTCGGTAATTTGCCGCCGCAAGCTCTTGCCTCGACAAAAAGTCGGGTGGTAACGTCATAACTCAGCCGATTTAGGGTTGTCACTGCTCAGGCAGGCAAAACCTAAACCTCGTGCTTCTGTTCCCTTCGTAGGTGCAGAGGCCATGAGGTTTAGGTTTTTTTTTGCGCTGAATTCTGTGGCGGCGATTGGCCACCGCTGAGTGGGATTTGGCAGAACGCAGGATTGAAGGATATCGCGATGAAATATGAAGCATTAGCCAGTGAGATTTTGGCCGGCGTCGGTGGCCGCGACAACGTAAAAAGCCTGGTGCACTGCGCCACTCGCCTGCGCTTCAAGCTGCGCGACAGCCGCCGTGCCGACGCCGCCGCCCTGAAAAAAAATCCGGGTGTGATCATGGTGATGGAAAGCGGCGGGCAGTTTCAGGTGGTGGTAGGCAACCATGTGGCCGACGTCTACAACGCGGTCAATCAGGTGGGCGGCCTGAGCGAGCGTGAGGCGGTGGCGGAAGATGGTGACAAAAAAGACAATCTTTTCAGCCGCTTTATCGACGTGGTCTCCGGCATTTTTACTCCGCTGTTGGGGGTGATGGCCGCTTCGGGGATCCTGAAAGGCTTCCTGGCATTGAGCCTGGCCTGCGGCTGGCTGCTGGAGAGCAGCGGCACCTTTAAAATGCTGTTTGCTGCCAGTGATGCGCTGTTTTACTTTTTGCCCATCATGCTCGGTTACACCGCTGGGAAAAAATTTGGCGGTAACCCCTTCATCAGCATGGCGATCGGCGGTGCTTTGACCCACCCCCTGATGATGGCGGCGTTTGAAGCCGCCCAGCAGCCCGATGCGGTGCGGGAGTATTTCTTCGGTATCCCACTGACCTTTATCAACTACAGCTCGTCGGTCATTCCGATCATATTTGCCGCCTGGATTTCGTGCCGCCTGGAGCCGCTGTTTAACCGGGTGATCCACAGCGCGGTCCGCAACTTTATTACGCCGCTGTTGTGCTTGGTGATCACCGTCCCGCTGACTTTCCTGCTGATCGGCCCGGCGGCCACCTGGCTCAGCCATCTGCTGGCCAATGGCTATCAGAGTATTTACGCCTTTAACCCGATTATTGCCGGGGCGTTTATGGGCGCGATGTGGCAAGTGTGCGTGATCTTTGGCCTGCACTGGGGACTGGTTCCCTTGATGATCAACAACCTGAGCGTGTTTGGCCGCGACACCATGGTGCCGCTGCTGCTGCCGGCCGTGATGGGGCAGGTGGGGGCCACGCTGGGCGTGATGTTGCGTACCCGCGACGCCAAACTTCGGGCGCTGGCAGGTTCTGCTATCGGCGCAGGGATTTTTGGTATCACCGAGCCCGCCGTTTATGGCGTGACCCTGCCGAACAAGCGGCCGTTTATTTTCGGCTGTATCGGGGGTGCGCTGGGCGGAGCGGTAATTGGTTATTTCCACACTGCCACCTATTCCTTTGGTCTGGTGAACGTTTTCACCTTTGCGCAGATTATTCCCGCCGGTGGCTTTGACGCCACGGTGTGGGGCGCGATTGCCGGTACCTTGCTGTCGTTCTGCTTTGCGGCGGTGGCCAGCTATCTGTTCGGCGTGGTCCCCGTTGAAGCGGTCGCCGAGCAGGCGCCTGCAGCCCCGCTTAACCGCAAACAGTCCGTCGTCAGCCCGATTGCCGGTGACGTATTGCCGCTGGAGCAGGTGAACGACGCGACTTTCGCCAGCGGTTTATTGGGCAAGGGGGTAGCGATTGTCCCATTGCAGGGCCGGGTGGTGTCACCGGTCGCCGGGCACGTGGCCTCATTGTTTAAAACCCGGCACGCCATCGGCATTGAATCGGACGACGGTGCGGAGATCTTGATTCACGTCGGTATAGATACCGTCAAGCTCGACGGGCTGCATTTCAGCGCCTATGTGCGAGAGGGGGATCGGGTTAAGCCAGGCGATCTGCTGATTGAGTTTGACCAGGCAGCGATCCGCGCCGCCGGTTTTGACACCACTACGCCGATCATCATCAGCAACAGCGATGACTACGTCGAGGTGTTGGCCAGTGGCGAGAGCAGGGTGCGGGAGCAGGCGCCGCTGCTGACTTTATTACGTTAACCGAGGAGAAAACCATGAGCAGCAAATTTCCAGACCATTTTCTGTGGGGCGGTGCGGTAGCGGCTAATCAGGTGGAAGGAGCTTATCAGACCGACGGCAAAGGCCTATCGACCTCTGATTTGCAGCCGCAGGGCATTTTCGGCGCGATTGTCCCACGGGTTGACGGCGACAGCGGCATCAAGGACGTGGCGATCGATTTTTATCATCGTTACCCGCAGGACATCGCGTTGTTCGCTGAAATGGGCTTCAAGTGCCTCCGAACCTCCATCGCCTGGACGCGGATTTTCCCGCAGGGCGATGAGGACACCCCGAACGAGGCGGGGTTGGCGTTCTATGACCGGTTGTTCGACGAAATGGCGAAGTAC
The DNA here is from genome assembly GCF_047456085.1 of Serratia sp. BNK-12. Classification (NCBI taxonomy): domain Bacteria; kingdom Pseudomonadati; phylum Pseudomonadota; class Gammaproteobacteria; order Enterobacterales; family Yersiniaceae; genus Serratia; species Serratia sp. BNK-12. The sequence continues at coordinate 5,063,069 of NZ_CP179896.1, read as the reverse complement.
GGCATTCAACCGCTGATCACGCTGTCGCACTACGAGATGCCGTATGGGCTGGTGAAACGCTACGGCGGCTGGGGCAGCCGCAAGACCATCGGCTTTTTTGAACGCTACGCACGCACGGTGTTCGAGCGCTATAAGCACAAGGTGAAGCACTGGCTGACCTTTAACGAGATCAATATGTCGTTGCATGCGCCCTTTACCGGCGTTGGCCTGGCAGAGGACAGCAGCAAGAGCGAGATTTACCAGGCCATTCATCATCAACTGGTAGCCAGCGCCAGGGCGGTCAAAGCCTGCCACGAAATCGTGCCGGACGGCAAAATCGGCAATATGCTGCTGGGCGGTATTGTTTACCCGCTGAGCTGCCGACCGGAGGACGTGCTGGAGACTCAGCGCCAGAACCGCGACTGGCTGTTCTTTGGTGACGTGCAGGCCCGCGGTGACTATCCGGCCTATATGCAGCGCTACTTCCGCGAAAACGGCATTCAGATTGAGATCACCGCCGAAGACCGGCTGGCGCTGCGCGAGACCATCGATTTTATCTCCTTCAGCTATTACATGAGCGGCTGCGTCACCACCGACGAACAGCAAAACAACGCCGCCCGCGCCAACATTCTCAATATGGTGCCTAACCCGCATTTGGCCAGTTCGGAGTGGGGCTGGCAGATCGACCCCGTTGGCCTGCGTTATTTGCTGAACGTCTTGTACGATCGCTATCAGAAGCCGTTGTTTATCGTGGAGAACGGGTTGGGGGCCAAGGACCGTATCGAAGCCGACGGCAGTATCAACGACGACTACCGCATCGATTATCTCAACGATCATCTGGTGCAGGTGGCGGAAGCGATCGAGGACGGCGTGGAAGTGATGGGCTACACCAGTTGGGGGCCAATCGATCTGGTCAGCGCTTCTAAAGCCGAAATGTCCAAACGCTACGGCTTTATTTATGTCGACCGCGACGATGCCGGTAACGGTAGCCTGGAGCGCCATCGCAAAAAGAGTTTTTACTGGTATCGCGACGTGATTCAAAGCAACGGTAACTCACTGAAAGAAAAAGCCTAGGTTTTACCCATTAACCCGGTGGCAATCACCGGGTCATGACCTTTATCTACTGCTGCCAATGTATGGGGAATTCTCGCCCAGGGAATGCTGTTGCCCGCAGTCAGCGTAATATGCGGAGAAATATAATAATGAAATACCCATTACCTCACTCAATAACCTGCGCAGGATTACTGTGGGTCAGCGTTGGCGCACAGGCGGAAACTTTGCAAACCGCCAAAGACGTGGAGGCGCCAACGGCCCAGTGGCAAGGCGTCGCGCTCGGGTTCGAACCGCCACAACCTGGGTTGTTGGGCGACATGCTGGGGATCAGACCGATCCTGGAAGATCATGGCTTTCACTATAATCTGGGTTATCTCAGCCAGCTTTCCTATAACGCCGGCGGTGGATATAACCACGACAGGCAGGCGTCCTATATCGATCAGTTCTCGCTGACCTTCAGCCAGGACCTGCAGGCGCTGACCGGCATTCCGGATGCGGCGCTTGAAGGCAATATCGTTAACCGCAACCATGATAACAACCTGACGCGCGACCGCCTGCAGGATCCGCGCGTTAATCCGACCGATTTGTCCCAGGAAAGTTACGGCGGCCAGTCGATCACCCGGCTGGGCTGGCTGACCTTTAGCCGCAGTTTTCTGGAGCGTCGGCTGCAATGGCGTATCGGCATGATGAACAAGGTGCAGGATTTCGATCAGATCATTCCCTGTGACTTCCAGACGCTGACGCTGTGCGGCGGCAAGTCCGCCAACTCATTGACCTGGTATAACTGGAACGTCCACTACTGGGGTACCACGCTGCAATACAAACTGACCGACGGGTTGACCTTCAAAACCGGCCTGATGGAGCAGAACCCAAGTGCCCCAAGCCGCAGCCACGCCTGGAGCTGGTCGACCAAAGGCAGTAAAGGCCTGTTGCTGCCGATGGAGCTGGAACTGAAAACCCATGCGGTCAATCAGTTGCCGGGGGTTTATAACCTGGGAGTGTTGTTCACCAATACCCGGCAACAAGATTTGTATGAGGGGGTCTCCGGCGGCCCGGGAGCGAGCGATCCAAACGGCTATCGCAGCCATGACCGCACCTGGTTCCTGTACAGTGGTTTTAACCAACAGCTAACGCGTCATCCGGATGATGCCAATCGGGGTCTGAGCCTGTTCTACAGCCTGGGATTGGCCGATCCGCGTTCCAACTATATGCATTACTCCACCTCTACCGGTATTCGCTACCGCGGATTGTTTGACGCGCGGCCGGACGATTGGCTGGGCCTGGGCGTTTCAATGGTCAAGTTGAGCGACCATTACCGGGATAATCAGCGTTACCTGAATCAACTCAACAACGCCACCGCGTATAACGATCCTAATTTCCGCCCGGTGCCAGGACATTCCGTTACGGCAGAACTCTACTATCGCTTCAACGTCACCCCCTGGCTGCAGCTGCAGCCGGGCCTACAATACTGGCATCATCCGGGGGGCGTAAGTGAAACGCAGGATGCCTGGGTGACGGCGTTGAAAACCGTAGTGACCTTCTGAGGATTACGCCGCATCGCTTTCCCGGTAACGCTGGCGTGCATGTTCGAACCAGCTTGCCGGGACGTTATGCGGCGGCAACAGCAGCTTTTCCAGACCCTGCTCGACGATATGGTTGGCCTGGCGCCACAGCGTCGGGTCGCCTTCGGTCAGCACTTCCAGCAGACGCTGTTTTTCTATCAAATAAGTGCGCGCAAAATGGCTGTCGAATTCCAGCAGTGAACGGGTGTTGTCGATCAGATCGGCCAGTTTGATGGTTTTGGCCTGCGGTGAAGCGTTGGCGCTGTGCCGTCGATCACGGTTTTTACGTTCGAAGCGGTTACCGCCGCCGGTGCCGCTGACGTTGGTCAGCATTGCCACCAGTTCTGCCACCTTTGGCCCAAAATGGCTCTCGATATCGCCGAGGGTGGTGGGCGTGTCTTCCACTGTGTCGTGCAGCCAGGCGGCAGCCAGCATTTCCTCGCTGTGCGGCACGCTGCTGACGATTTCCATTACCGCCTGCGGATGAACGATGTAGGGGTCATTGGTGTATTTGCGGCGCTGATCGATAGCCGCATGCGCCTTGGTGGCGTAGCGGCGTGCGCGTTCTACCAGTGTGGTTGTCATATCCTTTTCCTCCGGCACAGCACCCTGCTGTGGCATCCCCTGCATTAAAAAAGGTAGCATACCGATTAAAAAATAGCTTGCGATTACATCGTGCGCTATCTATATTCAAAACATGAAAAGTAAAAACCCCGAACACCCCGTAGCGAAAAACCTGCTGCTGCTCGATCAGCAGATGTGTTTTGCCCTGTACTCCGCCAATCTGGCGTTGCACAAGGTGTATCGCAAACTGCTGAGCCAGCTTGATCTCACCTATCCGCAATATTTGGTGATGCTGGTGCTATGGGAGCGTGACGAAATCACGGTTTCGGACATCGGCGAGCGGCTGTTTCTTGATTCCGCCACGCTGACGCCGCTGTTGAAGCGGCTCGAGACGGCAGGGCTGTTGTTGCGTTACCGCGCCACGACCGACGAGCGACAGGTGATTATCGCGTTAACCGACGCCGGGCGCGCGCTGCGTGAAAAAGCGCAGGCGGTGCCGGAAGCCGTGATGTGCGCTACCGATTGCAGCCTCGATGAAATCGTTAATATCAAGCAGCAGCTCGAAAAGCTGCGCGGCAAGCTGATAGATCAGATTTGAAGAACGGCTGCCAGACGCAGGATCGGCGATCCTGCGCTACACTGAAATAAGTGGGTAATTTAAGTAGTGCACGATTTAATCGTGAAAGATAGACCTGTGATCGGGTTCAGCCAACTGGATCCGATATGATGCCTCCAACCAAAAGAAGGAATGATTTATGTCGATTGAAAAAGTTGTTTACCGCGCTCATGCCACAGCAACCGGTGGCCGCGATGGCCGTGCGACCTCATCCGACGGCGTGTTGGATGTCAAACTGGGCGTGCCGAAAGAAATGGGTGGTGCGGGCGGTGAAGTCACTAACCCAGAACAGCTGTTTGCTGCCGGTTACTCGGCCTGTTTCCTCGGCGCGCTGAAGTTTGTTGCGGCGAAAGAAAAGGTGAAAATTCCTGCCGAAGCCAAAATTGATGGCACCGTCGGCATCGGTGAAATCCCCAACGGTTTCGGTATCGAAGTGCAACTGGATATCAGCCTGCCGGGTATCGAGCGCAGCGTGGCGGAAGACCTGGTGAAAAAAGCCCACGTGGTCTGCCCTTATTCCAATGCTACCCGCGGCAATATTGATGTAACGCTTAACGTTAAGTAAGACTTTCGCCAACGTCACGGAAAAAGGGGAGGGTTATTATCCCTCCCTTTCTCGTTCTGCCCCGCCTGTACACTTCACACAAAAATAAAAAAAATATCCGTTTCTTGAGAATTCTCTTGATTATTACCCCCGAAATAGCGCTTATTGCCGATCGGCTGAACCTGAAGCCGCATTGAATGTCTGACTGATTCAGAACCGTTACCGTCCGGAGCCACCGCGTTACATGAACAAAGTTAAATCGCTTTCACAGCAGAATTTATCGTTATTGTTAGCGATTTATATCGGCATCTTTTTAAACCTTTCCGTTTTCTATCGTCGCTTTGATTCGTTTTCGCACGGCATTCAGGGGATTAAGGTTATTTCTGCGGTAACCGAGGTTATCGCTATCGTGCTGTTTACCTTCTTTATCATGCGGCTGGTCTCGCTTGGTGGCCGGCTGTTTTACCGTATCGTTGCTTCGCTACTGGTGCTGATTTCCGTTGCCGCCAGCTATTACATGACGTTCTTCAACGTGGTGATTGGCTACGGCATTGTGGTCTCGGTCATGACCACGGATATCGACCTGTCAAAAGAAGTGGTCGGCTTGCACTTTGTATTGTGGATGCTGGTGCTCAGCGCCTTACCGCTGTTGTGCATTTGGAAAAACAACCTGCGCTACACGCTGATCGAACAGCTGAAAACCCCAGGGCACCGGGTGAAACCGCTGGTGGTGTTGGTGGCGGTGGTGGCGCTGGTGTGGTTGCCGCTGCGTATGTTGGACAGCGAACAGAGCGCGCAGGAAAAAATCACCAATGTGGATTTGCCGAGCTACGGTGGCGTAGTGGCGCACTCCTATTTGCCATCCAACTGGCTGTCTGCGCTGGGGCTGTTTGCCTATACCCGGTATGACGAAAGCCAGGATCAGGCCAATTTGTTCGACCCGGCCAAGAACTTTACCTATGTGCCGCCGGCCGATATCGATGATACCTACGTGGTGTTTATTATCGGTGAAACCACGCGCTGGGATCACATGGGGATACTGGGTTACGACCGTGACACCACGCCACGCCTGTCCAAAGAGAAAAACCTGGTGGCGTTCCGCGGTGAATCCTGCGATACCTCGACCAAACTTTCTCTGCGCTGCATGTTCGTGCGCGAAGGCGGTACCTCGGACAACCCGCAGCGTACGTTGAAAGAGCAGAACGTGTTTGCAGTGCTGAAGGATCTGGGCTTCACCTCGGAGCTGTTCGCCATGCAGAGCGAGGTCTGGTTCTATAACAATACCGAAGTGAACAACTATTCGTTCCGCGAAATGATCGCCTCCGAGAAACGCAATGACGGTAAATCGGTTGACGACATGCTGTTGGTGGACGAAATGAAAGAGTCGCTGGCCCGCTATCCACAGGGCAAGCACATGGTGATCCTGCACACTAAAGGTTCGCATTACCTCTATTCACAGCGTTATCCACGCAGCTACGCGCGCTACCAACCGGAGTGTACCGGCGTCGACAATTTCTGTTCTAAAGAGCAGCTGGTTAACGCCTTCGATAACTCAGTGTTGTATACCGACAGCTTTATCGCCAACGTGATTGATCAGGTGCGTGAGAAGAAGGCAATTGTGTTCTATTCGTCCGATCACGGCGAATCTATCGGCGAGAATTCGCACCTGCACGGTACGCCGCGTGAAATGGCACCGCCGGAGCAGTTCCGCGTACCGATGATGGTATGGGCATCCGATAAATTCCTGGAAGATCCTCAGCATCGCGGGGCGTTTGAACAACTTCAGGCCCAACAGCGCGTGGGTAAAACCCACCGTCATGTAGAGCTGTTCGATACCATTCTCGGCTGCCTCGGATATACCTCGCCGAACGGCGGCATCGTGGCGAAAAACAACTGGTGCAATGTTCCGCAGGAAAAAACGCCGGCGGCACAGTTGTAACCTCTGCAATACCGGGCGCACTGCGCCCGGTAAAATCCGTTAATACCTTCCCTTCATCAATTAATCCGGCTCAGGCTTGCGGTATATACCCGTCATCTTTCAACTTGCAGCGTTGTTACCTGCTTACAAGACCCGTCCGTGGGTCTTGCCCCTTCGGGGCTGCTGCAAGCAGCGTTCAAATCTGTTCCCGACAGATTTGTCGTTCACCCCAGTTACTGTAGGGGGCGAATAAATTCGCCCCGATTAATGCGGGCGCAGCATGCGGCGCCCCTATAATACCTGGGGATGAACGAGCTGGTCACCTAGCTGCAACTTGAAAGCTATAGGGTATACTTGGGCACTTTCCCCCTCGAACCGGAGATTTCCATGACCTTGCGCGTGGCGTTTATTGACGATCATGACATTGTGCGATCGGGCTTTGTGCAATTGCTGTCGCTTGAGGCGGATATTCAGGTGGTGGGGGAGTTCAGCAGTGCTGCTCAGGCGCGCGCTGGGTTACCAGGTCTGGAGGCGGAAATCTGCATCTGCGATATTTCGATGCCGGATGGCAGCGGGTTGGATTTGCTGGCGGACATTCCCTCGGGCATTCGGGTGGTGATGTTGTCGATGCATGACAACCCGGCGCTGGTGGAAATGGCGCTGGAGCGTGGCGCCTGTGGCTTCTTGTCCAAACGCTGCAAGCCGGAAGATTTGATCACCGCGGTGCGCACCGTCGCCAGCGGCGGCGTGTACCTGATGCCTGAAATCGCCCAACAGCTGGCACGGGTGAAGGTGGATCCCCTCACGCGTCGCGAACGCGAAATCGCGCTGTTACTCGCCCAGGGGCTGGAGGTACGGGAGATTGCCGTCGCCCTGGGGCTATCGCCGAAAACGGTCCACGTGCATCGCGCCAATCTGTTCGCCAAGCTGGGCATTAACAATAACGTCGAACTGGCGAAGCGGATGCTGAATCTGTGATGCAACGCCTGATCACCCAACTGGCGCTGTTTTTCATTTATGCCACCAGTGCGTTTTGCCTGTGGGGCATCGGTACCGCGCTGATCGACCCGCCCTGGCAGGCGCTGCTGCTGTTTCCGTTCGGCCTGCGCCTGGGCATTCTGCTGCAAAGCCCTTATCGCTTCTGGCCGGGGATCTTGCTGGCCGACCTGTTGCTGATGGTATTGCTGGCGGATCAGTTCGGTTACGGGCCGGCGCTGTGGGCTTCGGTGGTGGTGCTGGTGTTGACGGTGCTGCTTAGCCTGGTCGCTTCCCCTTGGCTGCTGCGTCATCAACAAAACGACAGCGAATGGCAATGGCCGCTGATGCAGGGCGCGGTGGTGGCGGTCGCCGCACTGCTGCAGGCGCTGGTGTGGCAGGTGGTGAACGGCGAGGGCGCACGGGCGCTGTTGCTTGGGCTGGCGGGTGGCTTCACCATCGCCCCGACCTGCCTGCTGTTATGGCACTATCTGGCGCGGCAAATCTGGGTACCGCTCGAACCGGGCCTGATCCATAAACCGGTGACGCTGCGGTTACGGCATCTGGCTACCTATCTGCTGCTGTTTGCGCTCAGTATCTGGCTGCAACAGCAGGTGAATGCCGCCGAGCTGCGCCGCTTTGCGCCGTTTTGTCTGGCCATCCCGATCGTCTTCATGTCGTACCGTTACGGTTGGCAGGGGGCGCTGTTGGCGACGCTGCTCAACGGCGTGGTATTGGTCGCCAACGAGCCACCGCAGCCCGAGTCGCATCGCGACCTGCTGTTGTCGCTGCTGGCCCAGAGTCTGACCGGGCTGCTGCTTGGGGCCGGCATTCAACGCCAGCGTGAGTTGAACCAGCAGCTACGGCTGCGATTGACGGAAAACCGCCAGTTGGCGCGCGCGCTGGTGACGGCCGAAGAGCAAACCCGGCGGGAGGTCGCGCGTGAGCTGCACGACGAAGTCGGCCAGACCATCACCGTTATCCGTACCCAGGCCAGTATTATCAAGCGTCTGGCGCCACAGCCGCCGGTGATCGGCTGTGCAGAAGCGATAGATACGCTGGCGCTGCGGGTGTATGACGGCGTTCACGACGTGCTGACTCAGCTGTGGCCCGCCGCCCTGAATAACCTGCCGCTGTCGGCGGCGGTGGCGGCGATGTTGCGTGAGTCGCTACCGCAGGATACGTCGCTGGTGAGCACGATGCAGTGGCAGGTGCCGGATGAACTGCTGGATGAAACGCTGAAAATTACCCTGTACCGGGTCTGTCAGGAGGGGGTGACCAACGTCTGCCGCCACGCTGCTGCCAGCCGCATTGAGCTGGACGCGCGTCTTCGTCACCGTAAAGGGCGACCACCGCAAATCCTGCTGACCATTCGCGATAATGGCATCGGTATCGATTTGGCCGACCATGAGCCGGGTTACGGCCTGCGCGGCATGCAAGAGCGCATTAGCGCACTGGGGGGCCAACTGCGGCTGACGTCGGAGCATGGCACCTGTTTGAATGTGATCTTACCCACAGTTTCAACGGCAGAAGCGTAAAACTAGGAAATACTCCTAACTGCGTCGGGAATCCGGCGTAAGCCATTCGCGCGCGCGCGCAGCATGATAGCGGCACTTTTCCTATTCTCTGAGGTTTCACATGTGGTCTTTCCTTAAAAGCCGCCAGGATGTGCCGCCGGTTACCGATCAAAAACAGATCGATGCCAGCTATAAATACTGGCGTATCCAGCTGATGTGGACGATGTACATCGGCTATGCCGCGTTTTACTTTACGCGCAAAAGCTTCAACTTCATCATGCCGGCTATGCTGAGCGATCTTGGCCTGACGATGTCCGATGTTGGCATCCTGGGGACGCTGTTCTACATCACCTACGGCTGCTCGAAATTTATCTCAGGCATGATCAGCGATCGTTCCAACCCGCGCTATTTTATGGGCCTGGGTCTGATCATGACCGGCGTGCTCAATATCTTCTTCGGGCTTAGCTCTTCGTTGCTGATGCTGGGTACGCTGTGGATCCTCAACGCCTTCTTCCAGGGCTGGGGCTGGCCACCTTGTTCAAAAATCCTCACCAGTTGGTATTCCCGCTCCGAACGCGGCAGTTGGTGGGCTATCTGGAACACTTCGCACAACTTCGGTGGTGCGCTGATCCCGCTGCTGGTTGGTTTTATCTCGCTGCACTTCAGCTGGCGCTACGGCATGATCATTCCGGGCATTATCGGTGTGTTATTGGGCCTGCTGATGTGTTGGCGTCTGCGTGACAAGCCATCATCCATGGGGTTGCCTAGCGTCGGTAAATGGCGCAACGACGCCATGGAACTGGTGCAGGAATCGGAAGGCCAGGGCCTGACCAATCGGGAAATCATCAAGCGTTACGTGCTGACCAACAAGTACATCTGGCTGCTGGCAGTGTCTTACGTGCTGGTATACATCGTACGTACGGCGATCAACGACTGGGGCAACCTGTACCTGACGCAGGAAAAAGGCTATTCGCTGATGACCGCCAACTCGGCGATTTCCCTGTTCGAAGTGGGTGGCTTTATCGGCTCGCTGGTGGCCGGTTGGGGCTCCGACAAGCTGTTCCGCGGTAACCGTGGGCCAATGAACCTGATCTTCGCCATCGGTATCTTCCTGTCGGTGGCGGCGCTGTGGCTCATGCCGGGTGTGACCTTCCTGCTGCAGGCTGCCTGCTTCTTTGCCATCGGCTTCTTTATCTTTGGCCCGCAGATGCTGATCGGCATGGCGGCGGCGGAATGTTCGCACAAGGATGCCGCCGGAGCGGCGACCGGTTTCGTCGGTCTGTTTGCCTATCTCGGGGCGGCACTGTCCGGCTACCCGATTGCCCGCATCATGGAAATCTGGCACTGGAACGGTTTCTTCGTGGTGATCTCTATCGCCGCCTGCCTGTCCGCGCTGTTCCTGCTGCCGTTCTTGCGTGCGCAATCACCGGCGCTGAAAACCGCCAAGGCATGATGCAAAAGCGCGGTACAGGGCATTGTACCGCGCTTTATGACGCTTTTATCGCCACTTGGCGGGCTGGGTTGAAAAAGTGATTGACGCGTATTATCCCCAGCAGTAAGATGCGCCCCGCATCGGCGAGTAGCGCAGCTTGGTAGCGCAACTGGTTTGGGACCAGTGGGTCGGAGGTTCGAATCCTCTCTCGCCGACCACATTCGAAAAACCTGCTTTATAAGCAGGTTTTTTTTCGCCTGTTATATATAGGATGAGAACCTCCGAAGGAGGTTTGAGCCGAGCGCAGCGAGACCACGTTGCTTTAGCAACGGCCCGCAGGGCAAGCATCAAAGATGCGCGTAATCCTCTCTCGCCGACCACATTCGAAAAACCTGCTTTATAAGCAGGTTTTTTTTCGCCTGTTATTTGCCCTTCAGGCTGCTTTTCCGACCACGAAGTCAAAATGGATTTCGTCATAGGGAAAAATAATCCCCTGTTCGCTTTTATCAACAATGCCGCACCTCAGCAGTGCCTGAAGATCGGTATGCACCGCTTTCACATCCCGTTTGACGCGGCGTGCCACTTCCCGGATAGAAAGTTCACCACCGCCGGTCATGGTGTGCAGGATTTGCATTTTCTTGGGCGACAGGGTTTTCCACAGGCTCTCCCAATCTAAAAAAGTGATATAGCTTCCCTGTTGCTGTTTATTGCCCTGCAGGGCTTCTTCCATGTTGCATTGAAGCTCATCAAGAGAAGCAACACGGATGGTGACTCTGTTCATTCTCTTTCTCCTCTTAGTTGAGCAACTTCACTGAAGAAACTGCGTTTCAGCTCGATGAGATGGGTAAAAACAATAGGCTGCTCAGTGTTGCCCACATGTTTGTGATCGCCTTTACCTGCCTCGTTGTCATAACGCAAACGGCAAATACCCTCTTTCACATAGGCAAACCGGTACTTATAGTGATGAGTGCTGCCGTGAACAGGTGGCTCGACATGCCAAATAACCAATTGTATAAATTCAGTGTTTGTCAGTGGGATCCTGTCCTGATAGATCAGTTGAGAAGGCACTTCCATCTCCTTCATATTGTTTAAAATAACAGCATGTTTTAAGTGTTGTCAATGATGACAACACTGTGTGACATGACAAATATTGATCCTTGCCCAGAAATTAATTCACACTCCTTATTCCTATTGGCAGCAGTGATTCATTATTAAATAAATTCATCGCTGCTCAATAAAACCCGCTTGATAGCCATCTTGTTTTAATGATTATTTTATCTATAGTCTGAATACACGAAATGGGAATGATAGATTTCCGTTGCGTGGAAAGATGAATGCTTATTTATTGACTTTAATCGGCCAGGATTATTGCGGGATTATTTTGTTCCGACAATGGGTGGCCATGATTAATTATTTTATGTTTATCCTCTCGGAATAAAGGAATCAGTTATGCGCAAATTTAATAAACCGCTGTTGGCGTTGCTGATCGGCAGCACGCTGTGCTCTGCGGCGCAGGCCGCTGCACCGGGCAAACCTACGTTGGCCTGGGGCAATACCAAATTCGCCATTGTCGAAGTCGATCAAGCGGCGACGGCTTATAATAATCTGGTGAAAGTAAAAAATGCCGCCGACGTTTCTGTTTCATGGAATTTATGGAATGGCGATACCGGTACCACGGCAAAAGTATTATTAAATGGCAAAGAAGTTTGGAGTGGTGCCTCAACCGGTAGTTCGGGAACCGCAAACTTTAAGGTGAATAAAGGCGGCCGTTATCAAATGCAGGTGGCGTTATGCAACGCCGACGGCTGTACCGCCAGCGATGCAACCGAAATTGTGGTGGCAGATACCGACGGTAGCCATTTGGCACCTTTAAAAGAACCTTTGTTGGAAAAGAATAAGCCTTATAAACAAGACTCCGGCAAAGTGGTTGGCTCTTATTTCGTTGAATGGGGCGTTTACGGCCGTAATTTCACCGTCGATAAACTTCCGGCTCAGAACCTGACGCACCTGCTGTACGGCTTTATCCCTATCTGTGGCGGTGACGGCATCAACGACAGCCTGAAAGAGATCGAAGGCAGCTTCCAGGCGTTACAGCGTTCCTGTCAGGGGCGTGAAGACTTTAAGGTATCGATCCACGATCCGTTCGCTGCGCTGCAGAAAGGTCAGAAGGGCGTGACCGCCTGGGACGACCCCTACAAAGGCAACTTCGGCCAGTTGATGGCGTTGAAACAGGCGCGCCCGGACCTGAAAATCCTGCCGTCGATCGGTGGCTGGACGTTATCCGATCCGTTCTTCTTTATGGGCGATAAGGTGAAGCGCGATCGCTTCGTTGGCTCGGTGAAGGAGTTCCTGCAAACCTGGAAGTTCTTTGATGGCGTAGATATCGACTGGGAATTCCCGGGCGGGCAGGGTGCTAACCCGAAACTGGGCAGTACGCAGGATGGGGCAACCTATGTGCAGCTGATGAAAGAGCTGCGCGCCATGCTGGATCAGCTTTCGGCGGAAACGGGCCGTAAGTATGAACTGACCTCTGCGATCAGCGCCGGCAAGGATAAAATCGATAAGGTGGATTACAACACCGCACAAAACTCGATGGATCACATTTTCCTGATGAGTTACGACTTCTATGGGGCATTCGATCTGAAAAATCTGGGCCACCAGACTGCGCTGAAAGCGCCGGCCTGGAAACCGGATACGGCGTATACCACGGTGAATGGCGTTAATGCACTGCTGACGCAGGGCGTGAAGCCGGGCAAAATCGTGGTGGGCACCGCCATGTACGGTCGCGGTTGGACCGGGGTGAACGGTTACCAGAACAACATTCCGTTTACCGGCACCGCCACTGGCCCGGTGAAAGGTACCTGGGAAAATGGCATCGTGGATTACCGCCAGATCGCCAATGAGTTTATGAGCGGCGAATGGCAGTACAGCTACGATGCTACCGCTGAAGCACCCTATGTCTTCAAACCTTCCACTGGCGATCTGATCACCTTCGACGATGCGCGCTCGGTGCAGGCGAAGGGCAAATATGTGCTGGATAAGCAGCTGGGCGGGTTGTTCTCATGGGAAATTGACGCCGACAACGGCGATATTCTGAATAACATGAACAGCAGCCTGGGCAACAGCGTCGGTACGCCTTAAATCGGTTGTAGTACGTTGCCGGGGGATATCTTTTCGCCCCCGGCTTTTTACAGACGAAAGTTTTTTAACGGCGCATAGATTGTGGTGTTGCCTCGATCAAAAAGGGCTTCAGTGCCTCACTCTTTCGGGTAGGGTATCAGCATTTCATCCTGTATTTAACGCAGATCACAAAAATAACCGTTCAGATATTCATCATTCAGCAACAAACTTTTTTAGTTTTTTATCGGAGTTAAACACCAGTAACTTTCTTCAGTGCAGGCTAACGAACTAAAAATGACCGTGTAGCATAATTTTTAATGCTGCAACTGTTAAAGAAAGGTTTTTTTTATGTTTGTTTGCTGTTTCTCACAGTCTGTGTAAATCCCTACTGGTTATATTGACGACACCCCAAACAGTTGGCAATTTGGTAGCCTCAGGGGTAAGAGCGAGAGTTGTTTGAGTGAATTCCACGCGCTCAGACGCCCCCACCGGGACGCGTTCCACCCGGCTCTCTCGCGCAATTATCCCTCCCAGCCTTCGGGCACACTGCACAGGCCGCGCAATAAAAAATACAGGCTCTGGCGGTAAAACACACATCACATCACATAATGGAGCACTAGCGATGACAAGTTCCTTGGGAAAAACAGGGATTCTGAAATTCGGTATTGGGCTGATTGCGTTGACCGTTGCGGCCAGCGTGCAAGCCAAGACTCTGGTTTACTGTTCTGAAGGTTCCCCGGAAGGGTTCAACCCGCAGTTGTTTACCTCGGGTACCACTTATGACGCCAGCTCGGTGCCGATTTACAACCGTCTGGTCGAATTCAAAATCGGCACCACCGAACTGCAGCCGGGCCTGGCTGAAAAATGGGACGTTAGCGAAGACGGCAAAGTCTACACCTTCCACCTGCGTAAAGGCGTGAAGTGGCAGAGCAGCAAAGATTTCAAACCGACCCGTGACTTCAACGCCGACGACGTGGTGTTCTCCTTCGAACGCCAGCTGGACGCGAATAATGCCTATCACAAAGTCTCCGGCGGCAGCTATGAGTACTTTGAAGGCATGGACATGCCGAAACTGATTGCCAAAATCGAGAAGGTGGACGATTCCACCGTACGTTTCGTGCTGAACCGTCCGGAAGCCCCGTTTGTGGCTGATCTGGGTATGGACTTCGCATCCATTCTGTCTGCCGAATACGCCGACGTGATGATGAAAGCCGGTACTCCGGAAAAAGTTGACCTGAACCCCATCGGTACCGGTCCGTTCCAACTGCTGCAATACCAGAAAGACTCTAAAATCCTTTATAAGGCATTCGACGGTTTCTGGGGCACCAAGCCGAAGATCGACCGCTTAGTGTTCTCTATCACGCCAGACGCTTCAGTGCGTTACGCCAAGCTGCAGAAAAACGAATGTCAGGTGATGCCGTTCCCGAACCCGGCTGACATCGCCCGCATGAAGCAGGACAAAACCATCAACCTGATGGAACAACCGGGGCTGAACGTTGGCTACCTGTCGTTCAACGTTGAGAAAAAACCGCTGGATAACCTGAAGGTGCGTCAGGCGTTGACCCTGGCGGTCAACAAGCAGGCGATCATCGACGCGGTGTACCAGGGCGCAGGCCAGGCGGCTAAAAACCTGATCCCGCCAACCATGTGGGGCTATAACGACGCGGTGAAGGATTACACCTACGATCCGGTCAAGGCCAAAGAGCTGCTGAAAGAAGCGGGCATGGCAGACGGCTTCGCCATCGATCTGTGGGCTATGCCGGTACAGCGTCCGTACAACCCGAACGCGCGCCGCATGGCGGAAATGATCCAGTCTGACTGGGCGAAAATCGGCGTGAAAGCCAAAATCGTGACCTATGAGTGGGGTGAGTACCTCAAGCGCGCCAAAGCGGGCGAGCATCAGACGGTGATGATGGGCTGGACCGGCGACAACGGGGATCCGGACAACTTCTTCGCCACGCTGTTTAGCTGTGCGGCGGCGAAAGATGGTTCCAACTATTCTCGTTGGTGCTACAAGCCGTTTGAAGATCTGATTCAACCGGCACGCGCTGAATCGAACCACGACAAACGCATCGAACTGTACAAACAGGCTCAGGTAGTGATGCACGATCAGGCTCCGGCACTGATTGTCGCCCACTCCACCGTTTACGAGCCAGTGCGTAAAGAAGTGAAGGGCTATGTTGTGGATCCGCTTGGTAAGCATCACTTTGAGAATGTCTCTCTAGATTAATTCTGGCCGTTAAGCCGGCGACACACGAATGGACTTGGCAGGGGCGCAACAGGTTGCGCTTCTGCTGACCAGTCTCCGGCGTATGGCATCAGGATTGTTCAAAGTGTGTGAGCTTTAATAAGCCTGGCGGACGATGAGCTGCCGGGCACTTTATACAGAGAGTTCGGGATATGTTGCAGTTCATACTCCGACGTTTGGGGTTAGTTATCCCAACGTTTATCGGCATAACTTTGCTGACTTTTGCATTCGTCCATATGATCCCCGGTGACCCGGTGACCATCATGGCCGGGGAACGCGGGATCTCCGCAGAACGCCATGCGCAGTTGATGGCGGAAATGGGGCTGGATAAACCGCTCTATCAACAATATTTCTCTTACGTATCCAACGTGTTGCAGGGTGATTTGGGTACGTCCCTCAAAAGCCGCATCTCCGTTTGGGATGAGTTTGTTCCACGCTTCAAGGCCACGCTGGAATTAGGGTTCTGCGCGATGATTTTTGCCGTGCTGGTGGGTATCCCGGTCGGGGTGCTGGCGGCAGTCAGGCGAGGCTCAATATTCGATCACACCGCGGTGGGCATCTCGCTGACCGGCTACTCGATGCCGATTTTCTGGTGGGGCATGATGCTGATCATGCTGGTCTCGGTGCAGCTAAACCTGACGCCGGTATCGGGGCGGGTCAGCGACACGGTGTTCCTCGACGATACCTTGCCGTTAACCGGTTTTATGCTGATTGATACCCTGATTTGGGGCGAACCGGGCGATTTCGCTGATGCCGTGATGCATATGATCCTGCCTGCTATCGTACTCGGCACCATTCCGCTGGCGGTGATCGTGCGTATGACGCGCTCCTCAATGCTGGAAGTGTTGGGCGAAGATTACATCCGTACCGCGCGCGCCAAAGGCGTGAGCCGCATGCGGGTGATCGTGGTGCATGCTTTGCGCAATGCCTTGCTGCCGGTGGTAACGGTGATTGGCCTGCAGGTCGGCACCATGCTGGCCGGTGCCATCCTGACCGAAACCATCTTCTCCTGGCCGGGCCTGGGGCGCTGGCTGATGGATGCGTTGCAGCGTCGCGACTATCCGGTTGTTCAGGGCGGCGTATTGCTGGTCGCCTGTATGATTATTCTGGTTAACCTGCTGGTAGACGTGCTCTACGGCGTGGTCAACCCGCGTATTCGCCACAAGAAATAAGGGGCGCTCTAATGTCTCAAGTCACTGAGTCTGTAGTTAAAGGTGCGCCGAAGCCCATGACCCCGTTTCAGGAGTTCTGGCACTATTTCAAGCGCAATAAAGGGGCCGTTGTCGGCCTGGTTTATATCATTGTGATGTTCGTTATCGCCATCGGTGCCGGGGTGCTGGCACCGCATGCGCCGGCGGATCAGTTCCGCGACGCGCTGCTCAAACCGCCGGTCTGGCAGGAAGGCGGCAGCTGGCAATATATCCTCGGTACTGACGATGTGGGCCGTGATGTACTGTCGCGCCTGATGTACGGCGCGCGGCTGTCGCTGTTGGTCGGCTGTCTGGTGGTGGTGCTTTCGCTGATCATGGGCGTGGTGCTGGGCCTGCTGGCCGGCTATTTCGGCGGCGTGGTAGATGCAATCATCATGCGTATCGTCGACATCATGTTGGCGTTGCCGAGCCTGCTGTTAGCATTGGTGCTGGTGGCTATCTTCGGCCCCTCCATCGTCAACGCTTCGCTGGCGTTAACCTTCGTCGCCTTGCCGCACTACGTGCGACTTACGCGCGCGGCGGTCTTGGTGGAAGTGAACCGCGACTACGTCACCGCTTCACGCGTGGCGGGCGCCGGTGCGCTGCGCCAAATGTTTATCAACATCTTGCCAAACTGCCTGGCGCCGCTGATCGTCCAGGCCTCTCTTGGCTTCTCGAACGCCATTCTGGATATGGCCGCTCTCGGCTTCCTGGGCATGGGTGCGCAACCGCCAACGCCGGAGTGGGGCACCATGCTCTCCGACGTACTGCAGTTCGCTCAAAGCGCCTGGTGGGTCGTGACCTTCCCCGGCGTGGCGATTCTGCTGACGGTGCTTGCATTTAACCTGATGGGGGACGGCTTGCGTGACGCTCTCGACCCCAAACTCAAGCAGTAACAGAGGACGAGAGAGATGGCGTTATTAAATGTAGACAAGCTTTCGGTGCACTTCGGTGACGAAGGCACTCCCTTCCGCGCGGTAGACCGCATCAGTTACAGCGTGGAGCAGGGCCAGGTGGTGGGCATTGTCGGCGAATCCGGCTCCGGCAAGTCCGTCAGCTCGCTGGCGATTATGGGGCTGATCGACTTCCCCGGTAAGGTGATGGCCGAAAAACTGGAGTTTAACGGCCAGGATCTGCGCAAAATTTCCGAAAAAGAGCGTCGCCAACTGGTGGGCTCGGAAGTGGCGATGATTTTCCAGGATCCGATGACCAGCCTTAACCCGTGCTACACCGTCGGCTTCCAGATCATGGAAGCGTTGAAGGTGCACCAGGGCGGCAACCGCCGCACTCGTCGTCAACGGGCTGTTGATTTGCTGACCCAGGTAGGTATCCCCGACCCGGCTTCGCGTCTCGACGTGTATCCGCACCAGCTTTCGGGTGGGATGAGCCAGCGCGTGATGATCGCCATGGCGATTGCCTGCCGCCCAAAGCTGTTGATTGCCGATGAACCGACCACCGCGCTCGACGTGACCATTCAGGCGCAAATCATTGAACTGCTGCTGGAACTGCAGCAGCGTGAAAATATGGCCCTGTTGCTGATCACTCACGATCTGGCGCTGGTGTCCGAGGCGGCGCATCACATCATCGTGATGTATGCCGGGCAGGTGGTGGAGTCCGGTAAGGCATCGGAAATCTTCCGCGCACCGCGTCACCCTTATACTCAGGCGCTGCTGCGCGCGTTGCCGGAATTCGCCGCCGATAAAGCGCGCCTGGCTTCGCTGCCTGGCGTGGTACCGGGCAAATATGACCGCCCAAGCGGCTGTTTGCTCAATCCACGCTGCCCGTACGCCAATGAGCGTTGCCGTACTGAAGAGCCGGAACTGCGCAGCATTCCCGGCCGTCAGGTTAAATGTCACACACCGCTGGATGATGCGGGGAGGCCGACCGTATGAGCCAGAACCAACCCTTATTGCAGGCGATTGACCTGAAGAAACACTACCCGGTCAAGAAGGGGCTATTTGCCCCGGAGCGGCTGGTCAAAGCGCTGGATGGCGTTTCCTTTACGCTTGAGCGTGGCAAAACGCTGGCGGTGGTGGGCGAATCCGGCTGCGGTAAATCGACGCTGGGTCGCCTGCTGACGATGATTGAAGTTCCGACCGGCGGCGAGCTGTACTATCAGGGGCAGGATTTGCTGAAGCCGGATGTCACTGCCGAGAAGCTGCGACGCCAGAAGATCCAGATCGTGTTCCAGAATCCTTATGGATCGCTCAACCCACGCAAGAAGGTCGGGCAGATCCTTGAGGAGCCGTTGCAGATCAATACCGCGTTAAGCAGCGCAGAACGTCGTGAGAAAGCGCTGGAGATGATGGCCAAGGTCGGACTGAAAACCGAGCATTACGATCGTTATCCCCATATGTTCTCCGGCGGGCAGCGGCAGCGTATCGCTATTGCACGCGGGTTGATGCTTAACCCGGACGTGGTGATTGCCGATGAGCCCGTTTCCGCGCTGGACGTGTCCGTGCGGGCGCAGGTGTTGAACCTGATGATGGATTTGCAGCAGGATCTGGGGCTGTCTTACGTGTTTATCTCCCATGATTTGTCGGTGGTGGAGCACATTGCCGACGAAGTGATGGTGATGTATCTCGGCCGCTGCGTGGAGAAGGGCAGTAAAGACGCCATCTTCAACAACCCGCGTCATCCGTATACCCAGGCGTTGCTGTCCGCGACACCGCGCCTGAATCCGGATATGCGTCGCGAGCGCATCAAGCTGACCGGCGAACTGCCCAGCCCGATGAACCCGCCGCCAGGTTGTGCATTCAATGCTCGCTGCCGCCGTGCTTTCGGGCCTTGTACCCAATTGCAACCCCAGTTAAAGCAATACGGCGAGCAGATGGTGGCCTGCTTTGCGGTCGATCAGGATGAAAATTCTG
Organism: Serratia sp. BNK-12; assembly: GCF_047456085.1. Classification (NCBI taxonomy): domain Bacteria; kingdom Pseudomonadati; phylum Pseudomonadota; class Gammaproteobacteria; order Enterobacterales; family Yersiniaceae; genus Serratia; species Serratia sp. BNK-12. Next base: position 5,043,481 of record NZ_CP179896.1, on the reverse strand, counting down.
CGGCATAACTTTGTTATCCATGACAATTAACTAAAAATGCCGGTTTTTACGCCGGCATTTTTTTTGCTTTTAATTATGATCGTATTAATTAGTTTATTGAGTGGATCTTTTATTTGTATTAATGGCGCTTATTTTTCTTAGCGAAATCCTGACGAAATAAGCTGAATTAGGAATCTTCGCAAACCACTGATAATTAATCTCTTGGCTTTTTCTATCCGGATTATTACGCCGATTGGAATGGAATGCCCAAAGCCAATGTTAAGGATTAAGGTTCCGCCGCAGCTTGATGGCTGCAAAAAAAAGCACGCCTGAAGGCGTGCCCAGATGGCTGATAAAGTCCTTTGCAATTAAAAGTTCTGATTTAGGGACTAATAAAAACAAAGGATTATGTTTTCTGATTTACCCCAAACATCCGAAAACCACGTTTTTCGGGTGTTTGTCATCAGACTAAGCACGCCCGAAGGCGTGCCCCTGAGTCATCAGGTAATGCAATTACTGGGGATAAGGTACCCAATCGCCGCCGTTTAGCCGGATGTAAGGCTTGCCCTGGTATTGCATCACGATGGCGTTGTCATTCTCGGAAATGACCGCCGTCTGCGGCAGGTTCTGCGTCAGCGCCTGCCAGTCTACGCTCGGTGCGGTGAAGGCCTTGCCGTCTACCAAACGAGAAACCAGCTCGGAAAGCGCCAGGTAGCTGCTTGGCGTTTTGACCTGCAGCGGGCTGCCCTGATGCGGCGCTTTCATACCAACCAGTTTGATACCTACCGGCGTATGGGTAATGTTCGGGCTTGGGATATCGCGCAGGCCGGACATCTGCATTTTGTCTCCCACCAGTGCCGCGCCGTGTTCCGGCACGATCACCACCATCACCTTGCGGCCAGACTTCTCCAATTGATCCAGGAAGGTGTTCAACTGGTCGAACAATTTCTGCGCCCGGGGTTGATAGTCCGCGCTCTTGTTCGAACCGACGAAACGGTTACCGTCATGCAGTGGAATGATATTGAAGAAGGTGGCGCTGCGGGCATCACCGGCTTTCTGCTGCTGATCCAGCCAGCGGGTGAGCAGTTCCAAATCGTTGTATATCGGTTCGCCATCGAACGAGGCCAGCTCATTGCCGATCCCGGCCTGAGACATCAGCGGTGCCTGCATATCACCCTGTTCGCGCAGCTCTTTCAGGAAGTTGCCGAACACGCCGGAGTGATCCAACATCAGCTGCTCTTTGAAGCCCAGCTTGGCAAGATTATCAAACAGATAGCATTGCTGATTGACCGGCTGATACAAATCGTGATGCGAAGGCTGACCACAGCTGGCGCGTAACAACCTGATTGCCGCCGGGCCGCTGTAGGCGGTGGCCGAATTGAAGTTGTCGAACATAATGTCCATCTTCGACCACAGCGGATGGTTTTCCAGTTTTACCGCGTCCATGTCGGCCCAGGCCAACGAACAGATATTGATCACCAGCAGGTCAAACGGCTGAGCATCGGCAGGCAGGCTGGCCGGGAAGGCGGTTGCGCGGGTTTTTTCCTTGTCGTAGAACTGATTCAGATAGGCCGTCAGGTTGGCGCTGGTTGGTGGCGCACTGTCCGCCGGTGCGCTGTCGCCCCCGGCAGCCAGCGGCGTCGTTGCCGGGGTGCTACTGGTAGAAGCGTTGGTACTGGCCGGTAACAGGGAGACGGCCGGCCCGGCAATGTTGACCAGGTTCAACCACACCAGTGCGGCAACGGTGAATACGGTAACCCGTACCCATTGGGCCAGGAACAGGTAGGCAATCAGCATCACGAAGGCCGCGCCGATCATCTGCCAATTGATAAAGCGATTTATCAGCTCCAGCAGATACTGGGCGCTAAAGCCGGTCAATTGCGAGCCCTGGCTCATGATGCTGTTGATGCCGGGCAACCAGGTGTCGTGATAGAACAATGCAATCCCAATCGGGATCGCCACGTAATGACGCCAGCGGTGCAGACGCATCGCCGGTATCGGCATCAACAGAAATGCCATGAACACCAGGTTGGGCAAGGCGTGGAAGTTCAGGTAACCGAACCACAGCAGGGCAAATTTGGCCAGGAAGTAGTAGTTCCAGCCACCCAGCCCACGCCAGTAGCGCCACAGGGAGTTGTCGGATTGCGGGTTGTTTGTTGGCTTCATGGCTGTTTCTTACGCTTAATCTGAGATGAAGAACCTTCGCGCACCCATAATCCGATGGATTTTAAATAGCGCGGTGATAACAACAGGTTTTGCCAGTACTGACGCCAGTGCGGGAAACGCCGGTGAAAGGCGTAACCCAGCGGGATGAAAATAATGGCGCACAGAATAATCAGTTGCACAATGTCGTTAAGATTCAACATGCTTATTCTCCTGCGCACCGGTAGTCAGCGTGAAAGCCACCGGTTGACGGCGCTCCTGCGGGCGGTCTGCCTCGGCGGCGGCCTGGCGCGGTGTAGCCTGTGCGGTCGCTGCAGGCAACGGAATATTGGCGTTGTGCGCCAGCCGTTTAATTTCAGAAATAATATCTACGTCCTGGTGCCACACCACCCGGTTACTGAAGGCTTCATCTACCGGCAGACGAAAAATAAACTTCAGAGCGGTATCCAAATCGTTAATCCGGCAGGTGGAGAGAAACAGGATCAGTCGGCCTTGCACCACGGTCATTACGTCGCCAAAGCGCCGCAGAAAACACAGGGTCATCGCCTGTTCGGCGCGCAACCCGGGCACCGGGCGCAGCGCTACCATCACACCTTTACCGTCTTCCGGCAGCAGCGTGTTGCCCATCAGCGAAATCACCGCCTGACTAAAATCGTCCGGCCGCATATAACCTTTCAGTTGCAGCGGGCGCAGCCCGGCCAGCAGGGCATCAATATCTGCCGGAACGTGGCGCGAGAAGCGTTGCCCCTGGATACCCTCAAGCATGGTCAAAAAGCGCGATAACGGTGCCACGTGCGGCACGATCAGATTGGCGCCGCAGGCCAACAGCAAGCGCTCGTCGCTGTAACGCAGGCTGGCGCTCATCTCGCGTACCACGATTTTCAGCCCGTTGCCGCGCTGACGGCGCAGGCTGTGGATTTGATGTGCCAGCGCATCAATTTCATCACTTTGGTACAGGGCGAAGATCAACGTAGCCGAAAGCGTCAACATGCCGTGCTGCGCCAGTTGCGCATTGGTTTGCAGCAGTTGCCAGTTGGCCGATAGCGGCGGCGCGCCTTCAAGAATACTCTGCTGGGCCAGGTAGCGCCCTTCATCGCTGCGGATGGAGGTCGGAGAAGGTTTATTGCTGTCGTCGTCACCCTGCCAGCCGTGTTCGCCGGCATACAGCGTCAGCAATTGGTTGGCGTTGATGCCGTTTTCGGTGCTCCACCAGTTAACCAGATACTGTGCACTGTCCTGCTGCCACTGCAGGCTGGCCAGCCCGTTAAGGATGCGGTGTTGAGTGCTGAGTTGCCCTTTGAGTTTATTCACGCCGCCGCCGTGGCTGAGGATCAGCAGCGTGCAGCCTTGTCGGCGCAGCCAGGCGCCGGTGGCGCGGGTCCAGTCACCCAACTCTTCGCGGGTGAAGGTCTGCCATAAGCTGGCATGGGCCAACAGAATCAATAGGCGATTTTGCGGTTTTAGGGCGCGCATCAGGTCGTCGCTAAAGTGCATCAGCGCCGCTTTTTTCTCGGGTAGCTGGTACAGCGGGATTTTTTTCAATGCGGGGGAGACAAGTGCCGCCAGCAACCCGTCAGGTTTTTCTCCGCTGCATATCAACGCGACCTGGCTGGTTGCAGCCTGGGCAGCCAAGGTTTGCTGGCAGAGCAGGTTGGCATCGGTTTGACGGTCGACATTCACCCAATACAGCCCCGGGGCTTGCATGACAGACAGTTCTTCCCAAATCTGCCGAACACCTAATGAGAAAGATTGCGCCATAGGATATTTTTCTACTTTCGTTGAAAGTGTCGTCGCGGCCAACTGAGTATAGCTATTCGGCCATCCTGTCATTGGGAACAATAATAAAAAAATTAAAACCAGCCATGTACTAATATTTGTTGAGAATCATCTTATTGGCCATGTCTTTTTTTTAGCGTTGCTATAGTAATTAACATTAGCCTATTTTTTTGAGGCGGCAGAATGAATGATCAATTAACGCGCTTTCACGCAGTGGTGCCATCGGAAACTCAGGACGACTTGCTGGCGCTTCGTCAGGCATTTTCGCTGCCAAAATTAAGCTATGTCGATATCGCACGTCAGGAGCGGTTAACGCAAATGATGGCCAACTGGCCGCTGCTGGCCGAATTAGCGCAGACCACGGGGAGCCGTTAGTTTATGCCAGTGATTGCTCTGCAGGGGTTGCGAGGCGGGATGGGGGCGACGTCGGTCACCGCGGCGCTCGCGTGGGCATTACAGCAACTGGGCGAGTCGGTATTGGCGATTGATTTTGCGCCGGATAACCTGCTGCGTCTGCATTTTAATATGCCATTCGAGCTGGCACGGGGTTGGGCCCGGGCCGAGCAGGCCGGCGGCGATTGGCAACAGGGCGCGATGCGCTATTGTGAAAACCTCGACTTTCTCCCCTTTGGCCAGCTCACCCTGGCGGAACGGGTGAATGTACAGCAATCTTGTCGGCAGCAGCCCGCCCGCTGGCAGGACAATCTGGCGCAGCTAAACGCCGCGGCGCAGTACAACTGGATCCTGTTGGATCTGCCGGCGGATGATGAAGCACTGGCTCAGCCGGTGCTGGCGGTGGCAGATTGCGTCTTTACCCTGATTGCTCCGGACGCAAACTGCCAGGTGCGGCTGCATCAGCAAGCGTTGCCGCAAGGCTGCCGTTTCCTTATTAATCACTATTTCGCCGCCAGCCGACTCCAGCAGGATTTACACCAGCTGTGGCTGCAAACGCTGGGGGGATTGTTGCCGGTGGTTATCCACCGCGATGAGGCGATGGCCGAAGCCCTGGCGGTGAAACAGCCTTTGGGGGAATATCGGCCGGAAAGCCTGGCTGCGGATGAAGTGCTGACGCTGGCTAACTGGTGTCTGATTAACCTGAAGGGGACGCCGACATGAGCCGGGTGATGAACCTGCTGCTGGTGCCGCCGGTCCATCAGGCGGTGCAGACGCGTTACCGTAACTACCGACGGCACGGTTCGTCGGCGTTTACCGCCTTTTTCACCACGCTGCTGGTGGCACTGGGCTGGATTTTCCTGCGTTTCGAATCCCCCGGCTGGCAACGGTTGCGGGCTGCGCGCAGCTATTGGTTCCCCCATCTATCCTCCAGCCGTCCGCGGCCGGCGGACGCGCTGCGCTATCTGGTGCAAGGGTTGTGGCTGCTGGTGTTCCGCACCGATCGTGCACCTGTAACCCATCATCGTTTCGCCGGCTGGCGGCGGTTGCAATTGCGCTACGCCCAGTGGCTGCAAACCCTGCCACAGCGGCTGGAAAATGCCGGGCTGGAGCAGCGTTCGGTTGAGCGCCTTGGCCGGATGAGCCAGCGCATGCGCCGTCTGCTGTTTATTATTGTCGGCGTATTGGCGGCAATCCTCGCCATACTCTGTATTTCTCAACCGTTCGATCTGCCGGCGCAGTTTGTGTTTGTGGTGCTGCTGTGGGCCATTGCCATGGTGGTGCGCCGGGTACCAGGCCGTCTGCCGGGACTGATGCTGATCGTGCTGTCGCTGACCGTTTCCTGCCGCTACCTGTGGTGGCGCTATACCGCCACCTTGAACTGGGACGATCCGCTCAGCCTGACCTGCGGCCTGCTGCTGCTGATAGCGGAAACCTATGCCTGGGTGGTGCTGGTGTTGGGGTATTTCCAGACCGTCTGGCCGCTGAATCGCCAGCCGGTGCCGATGCCTGCCGACAGCGCAACCTGGCCGACGATCGATTTGCTGGTGCCGACCTACAACGAAGATCTGGGGGTGGTGAAGCCGACCATCTACGCCGCGCTGGGCATCGACTGGCCGAAAGAGAAGGTCAGTATTTACATCCTCGATGACGGTAACCGGCCAGAATTCAAAGCGTTCGCCGAAGAGGTGGGGGTTAAGTATATCGCCCGGCCGACTCATGAGCATGCCAAGGCCGGTAACATCAACAACGCGCTGAAACAGGCCACCGGCGAGTTTGTCGCGATTTTTGACTGTGACCACGTACCCACGCGCTCGTTCCTGCAACTGACCATGGGTTGGTTCTTCAAAGACAAAAAGCTGGCGATGCTGCAGACCCCGCATCACTTCTTCTCGCCGGATCCTTTTGAGCGCAACCTGGGGCGTTTTCGTCAGACGCCGAACGAAGGAACGCTGTTCTATGGCCTGGTGCAGGACGGCAACGACATGTGGGACGCGACCTTCTTCTGCGGCTCCTGCGCCATTCTGCGTCGCAGTGCGCTGGATGAAATCGGCGGTATCGCGGTGGAAACCGTCACCGAAGATGCCCATACCTCATTGCGTTTGCATCGCCGCGGACACACCTCGGCGTATATCCGTATCCCCCAGGCCGCAGGGCTGGCGACCGAGAGCCTGTCGGCGCACATTGGCCAGCGTATTCGCTGGGCACGCGGCATGGTGCAAATCTTCCGGCTGGATAACCCGCTGTTAGGCAAGGGGCTGAAGTTGGCGCAGCGGTTATGTTATGCCAACGCCATGCTGCACTTCTTGTCCGGTATTCCGCGGCTGATCTTCTTGACCGCGCCCTTGGCTTTCCTGTTGCTGCATGCCTACATCATTTTCGCCCCGGCGCTGGCGATAGCGCTGTATGTGTTGCCGCATATGATCCACGCCAGTCTGACCAACTCGCGTATTCAGGGGAAATACCGGCACTCTTTCTGGAGCGAGATCTACGAAACGGTATTGGCCTGGTATATCGCCCGGCCAACGACGGTGGCGCTGTTCAATCCGCACAAGGGCAAATTCAACGTCACCGCCAAAGGCGGGCTGGTGGAAGAAGAGCACGTCGACTGGGTGATCACCCGGCCCTATATGTTCCTGGTGATCCTGAATCTGGCCGGGCTGTTCTTCGGCGTTTGGCGGCTGGGTTACGGCCCGACCGATGAAGTCATGACGGTGATCATCAGCCTGGTGTGGGTGCTGTACAACATGACCATTCTCGGTGGGGCGGTGGCGGTAGCGGTAGAGGCCAAACAGGTGCGTCAGGCGCACCGGGTAGAGATCGCGATGCCGGCCGCAATCGCTCGTGCCGACGGCCATCTGTTCCCTTGTACGCTGCGCGATTATTCCGATGGAGGGGTGGGCATTGAGATGCGCGTAGCGGATGCGCTGAAAGATGGCGACAAGGTGTCGTTGCTGCTCAAACGCGGGCAGCAGGAATACAGCTTTCCGTGTGTGGTGACCCGAGCCTTCGGCAGCAAGGTGGGGATCCGTATGGTTTCCATGACCACCCGCGAACACATTGATTTTATTCAGTGCACCTTTGCCCGCGCCGATACCTGGGCGTTGTGGCAGGACGGGTTCCCTGAAGATAAACCGATCGAAAGCCTGCGCGACGTTCTGGCGCTGGGCTTCCGGGGTTACGTACGTATGGCGGATTATGCACCGCCGATGGTGCGCCGCCTGCTGGTCGGGTTCACGACGCTGATTGCGTGGGTAGTGTCATTTATCCCACACGGCGTTGGCAGAGCCCCGGCCTTCAGCCAAAAAGAGACAGTGGTATAGGCAAACCGCCCGCTCACTCGCCTGGCCCCCAGGCTATAACATTGATGATGATACGATGACGAGAAAAATAACCTGGTTTACCGCCCTGGCCTTAGGCATCAGCACCCTGTCTCAGGCTGAAACCGCCACCGCGCCGACCGGACAGCCGCCGGTGACGATACCCGCCGATGCGTCGGTCACCACCCCTATGGGATCGGCCGCGCCGGTGGATCCGAATGCGCCGGTTCGTGATGTGCAGTTGCCGTTCGCCACTATTGCTCCGCCGCCGGGGACCTTTACCCTGCGCGGTACCCGGCCGGATGGCCAGGTTGAATTCGGTGTGCGCAGCGATGAGGTGGTGTCGCAGGCGATGCTTGATCTGGAGTTTACGCCGTCACCGTCGCTGATCCCGGTGGAATCGCACGTCAAGGTGTACCTTAATGATGAGCTGATGGGGGTGACGACCCTTGCCAAAGAGCAGCTCGGTAAACCAAATCGCATCCAAATGGCGATAGATCCTCGCTATATCACCGATTTTAACCGCGTACGGCTGGTGTTCGTTGGCCATTACCAAAACATTTGCGAAAACCCGGCCAGCACGACCTTGTGGTTGGAAGTCAGTAAATCCAGCTCGTTGAACCTGCGCTTCCAGACCTTGCCGGTGAAGAACGAACTGTCGCATTTCCCGGAGCCGTTTTTCGACAGCCGCGACAACCGCCCACTGATTTTGCCGATGGTGTTTGCTGGCCAGCCGGATATCACTCAGCAGCGCGCGGCAGGCATTTTGGCTTCGTGGTTCGGCAGCAAAGCACAGTGGCGCGGTCAGTCGTTCCCGACGCTATACAACAAGCTGCCGGAACAGCACGCCATCGTCTTCGCCACCAACAAGCAGCGTCCGGATTTCCTGCGGGATTATCCGGCGGTCAACGGGCCGACGGTGGAGATGATAAGCCATCCGGATAACCCGTACATCAAACTGCTGCTGGTGCAGGGGCGCGATGACAACGATTTGATCACCGCGGTGAAAGGTATCGCGCAGGGCAATATTCTGTTCCGTGGCCAAAACGTCACGGTGGACAAGGTCGAACAGCTGGCTCCGCGTCAGCCCTATGATGCGCCTAACTGGGTGCGCACCGATCGGCCGATGACCTTCGCCGAGCTGCAGCAGTACGCTGAGCAATTGCAAACCAGCGGTATCGAGCCGGGCCCCATTTCGTTGACCATGAATTTGCCGCCGGACCTGTTCCTGATCCGCAGTACCGGCATCGATATGCACTTGAAATACCGCTATACCGCCCCGCGCATTCAGGACGGTTCGCGGCTGAGCGTCAGCCTGAACAACCAGTTCGTGCAGGCTTACTCGCTGGTGCCGGAGCATGAGCAGGGTACTCAGTTGCTGCGCTTGCCACTGACCCAGGGGCTGATCGATTCGGACAAGAACGTCAATATTCCGGCGCTGCGTCTGGGGGCGACCAACCAACTGCGTTTCGACTTTGACTACACCACGCTGTTGTCCAGCGGCGCGGAAGGGCGTTGCGAAACCTATTCCTTTACCGCTAACCATGCGGTGATCGACGGCGCATCGACCATTGATTTCTCCGGTTACCGTCACTTTATGGCGATGCCGGACCTGCGGGCCTTTGCCAATGCCGGTTTCCCTTTCAGCCGCCTGGCCGATTTGTCGCAAACGCTGGTGCTGGTAAACAAGCAGCCGCAACCGGCGCAGGTCAGCGCTTTGCTGAACGCGATGGGCATCATTGGCGCGCAAACCGGTTACCCGGCGTTGGCGATGACGCTGAGTGACGACTGGTCGCAGGCCAAGGATCGGGATGCCGATATTTTGATGATCGGCACTATTCCCCCGGAGCTGAAGGACGATAAAAAGATCAGCCTGCTGGTGGACGCCACCCAGAGCTGGGTCAAACAACCGACCCGGCAGTTGCCGCTGCCGACCATGGACGTGCTGGCAGAAGACACCAAGCCGGACAGCAAAACCACCATCAGTTCTGAAGGGGCGATGGCCGCAATTATCGGCGTGCAGTCGCCGTTTAACGCTCAGCGCAGCATTGTGGCATTGCTGGCGGACAGCGCGCGGGGTTACGACCTGTTGAACACGGCGCAGCTGGACAGCGGCAAGCGTGCCGCAGTGTTTGGCTCGGTTGCGGTGATCCGTGAATCAGGCGTGAACAGTCTGCGAGTGGGCGACGTTTATTATGTTGGCCATCTGCCATGGTGGGAGCGTATCTGGCACGCGCTGTCGACCCATCCGGTGTGGCTGGCGGTGATCGCCGTGGTGGTCGTGGTGGTGCTGGCGCTGATGTTATGGCGTGGCCTGAAGGCCTTCAGCCGCCGTCGCCTGTCACCTGAAGACCGGGACTGATTGCCATGCCTGCGAGGTTGAAGCGTCTGACCATCGGCATGCTGCTGCTGTGCGCATTCAGCGCGGCGGCAGCCTGTGAATGGCCGGCCTGGCAACAGTACAAACAGTTTTATATCAGTGAGCAGGGACGAGTGATCGATCCGAGCAGTCCTAACCGAATCACCACCTCGGAAGGCCAGAGTTACGGACTGTTCTTCGCGCTGGTGGCAAACGATCGGCCTGCTTTCGATCAATTGCTGACATGGACGGAAAACAATCTGGCCGCGGGCGACCTCAGTGCGCATTTGCCCGCCTGGTTGTGGGGCGAAAACGAACAAAAACAGTGGACTGTGCTAGACAGCAATTCGGCATCCGATGCCGACCTGTGGATTGCCTACAATTTGCTGGAAGCCGGTCGGTTGTGGAAAAGTCGCCGTTATCAAACCCTTGGCACCCTGTTGTTGCAACGTATCGCTCGTGAAGAAGTGGCGGATATCCCGGGGCTGGGGTTGATGCTGTTACCGGGCAAAGTCGGCTTCGTGGCGGAAGATCGCTGGCGCCTCAATCCGAGCTATTTACCCCCGCAACTGCTGGCACGTTTTGCCGTGCTGAATGGCCCATGGCGGAAGATGCAGCAAACCAACCAGCGGTTGTGGTTGGAAACCGCGCCGCACGGCTTTTCGCCGGACTGGGTGGTGTGGCAGGTCGGCAAAGGCTGGCAACCGGATACCGTCAAACCGAATATCGGCAGTTATGACGCCATCCGGGTTTATTTGTGGGCCGGCATGCTGGCGGACGACGATGAACATAAGGCGGCGTTGCTCAAGCAACTGCAACCTATGGCGCAGCTAACGGCTCAGCAAGGCGTGCCGCCGGAGAAAACCGACACTGCCAGCGGTAAAACCCACGGCGATGGTCCGGTGGGTTTCTCGGCGTCGATGTTGCCGATGTTGGCGCACGAGCCAGAGGCCTTGCAGGTGCAGCGCCAACGTATCAAACAAAACCCGCCTGGCGATCGGGCCTATTTCAGCGCCTCGTTGGCGCTGTTTGGTCAGGGATGGGATCAACAACGTTATCGTTTTAATCGGCAGGGTGAACTTCAACCCTCCTGGGGCGGCCAATGCGTAACTTCCGAATAAACTGGCTGGGCCTGGTGCCTTTAAGCCTGGCGATGCTGCCACAGGCGCAGGGAGCAGAAACCGTTGCGCCGGAACAATGGCTGCTGGAGCAGGTGCGGGTTGGCGAGGCCGGCAACAAAGATGAGTTGGTTCGCCAGTCGCTCTACCGGCTTGAACTGATGGATCCGAATAACCCAGAGGTGATTTCCGCGCGTATGCGTTTGGCATTGCGACAGGGCAATTTGGCATTGGCACAGCAGCAGTTGGATAAGCTGAAACAGATTGCGCCGCAGTCAAGTAGCTATCGGCAGGCGGAAATGAACATGCTGCTTACCCAGCCGGAAACCCGCCAAAAGCTGCAGCAGGCGCGGCTGATGGCGACCGCCGGGCGTTTGCCGGAGGCGAAAGCGCAGTATGACGAGCTGTTCCACGGCGATCCGCCGACGTTGGAGTTGGCGGTGGAATACTGGCGGTTGGTCGCGCGATTGCCGGGGCAGGAAGCCGCGGCGCTGAAACAGTTACAGACGCTGGATCAGCAATATTCCGGCAACGTGCCGCTGCGCATGTCGCTGGCGCGGATGCTATTTAGCCAAGACCGCGACGCGCAGGCCTATGATCTTTTGCAGAAAGTAGCTGCCGATCCTGCCGGACGCGGAGATGCCGCCGATCTGTGGCTGGAGAAAGTCAAAGCGATGCCGGTCAGTCCGCAGAGCGTTGCTGCCCTTAACCGTTTTCTTGGCGTTTTTGAAACCGGCGATCAGGCGGTCAGCGCCCGACAAGAACTGGCCCGGCAGCAGGCGCTGCTGTCGGATCCTGCCTACCAGGCGCGGGTGCGCGGGCTGGCGCAGGTGGACAAGGGCGGCAGTCGTGCCGCCATTCCAGAGTTGAAAAAAGCGTTGGCGGCTTCACCCAACGACGCCGACGTGCTGGGCGCGCTTGGGCAAGCCTATTCCCGCGTCGGTAATCGTCCACAGGCGCTGAGCCTGTTTCGTCAGGCCCTGCAGGCCGATAAAAGCGGCTACGGCAGCAGTAAATGGCAGAGCCTGATCAAGAGCAACAGTTACTGGCTGGCGGTGGATGAAGGTGACAAGGCGCTGAAAGCCGGTAATTTGGTGCTGGCACAGCAAAAATACCAACAGGCGCGACAGATAGACAACGGTGACAGCAGTGCGGTAATTGGCTTGGGCGACGTTGCGGTGGCGCGTAAAGATGATGCTGCCGCCGAACGTTTCTACCAGCAGGCGCTGCGGTTGGATCCCGGCAGCGGCAGTGCGGTACGCGGTCTGGTGAATATTTATCAGCGCCAGTCGCCGGAAAAGGCGCTGGCCTATCTCAACAGCCTGCCACGCGGCCAGCAAAACAAGCTGCGCAGCACGCTGGAGGGTTTGCAGCTCGATATGCTCAAGCAGCAGGCCGACCAGCTCGTACAGCAAAAGCAGTGGCATCAGGCGGCGGAGAAATACCGTCGTGCCCAGCAGATGGATCCTGATGACGTCTGGCTGACTTACCACTATGCGCAGACGCTGCGTCAGGCCGGGCAGCCGGAACAGGCAGATGCTCTGTTCAGTCGACTGGCGCAAAAACAGCGTGCGAATCCGCAGTTGGCATACGCCTATGCGCTGTATCTCTCCGGCAGCGATCGTGATACTCAGGCGTTGGCACAGCTGAATACCCTGCCCGCCGCGCAGTGGAACGACAATATGCGCGAACTGGCGCAGCGCTCGAAGATGCAGGCGACGCTGGAACATGCCGATCGGTTACGTACTGCGGGCGATGAGCCGGGGGCGGTGGCTTATCTGCGCCGCCAGCCGGCGGATACCCGCATTGATCTCCAGTTGGCCGACTGGGCGCTGGCGCGCGGTGAATATGACGCCGCACTGGCTGACTATCAGCGCGTACGGACGCGTGAGCCGAACAACCCGGATGCCAGGTTGGGTGAAATAGAAGCCTATGTAGCGCAGGGCAAGCTGAGTGAAGCACGTCAGCGGCTGCAAACCGCCGCGCCGGACCCGAGCGAATCAGACAACAGCGGGCGGCGGGTGGCTAACGCCTGGTATGCCGTTGGTGAATCGCAAAAAGCGACCGAGATTTTTACCCGGCTGAAAACGACGGCGCAGCTAGCGCCACCCAGCCAGGCGAAGGCGCTGATTTATCGCGATGCGGCACGGCTCGAACGTGATCAACAGCAGCCGGTGCTGGCCCAGCAGGATTATAAACAGGCGATGGTCGCCAGCGGTATTGCCCCGAGTGTGCCGCAGGATAACGACAGTTACACCTACCTGACGCGCAACAATCCGACAGATGACTGGCTTAAACGGGGCATTCGTTCGGACGCGGCGGATCTGTACCGCCAGCAAGACGTGAATGTCACCCTCGACCATGATTATTGGAGCTCCAGTGGCACGGGTGGCATCTCCGATTACAAAGCGCATGACACCATGTTACAGGTCGATATGCCGTGGTATGACGGGCGGGCGTTTTTCCGTTCCGATACCGTACAGTTGGATGCCGGCAGCTTCTCCACCGACGGCAGCGGCAAATATTACGAAACCTTCGGTACCTGCAATACTCAGGGGTGCAGCGGCGATGAGCGTCAGAAAACCACCGGCACCAGCGTGGCCGTGGGATGGAAAAACGATCGCTGGGCGGGGGATATCGGCACCACACCAATGGGCTTTGAGGTGGTTGACTGGGTCGGTGGACTGGCCTACAGCAATGACTGGAACCACATTGGTTGGACGTTGGCGGCCTCGCGCCGTCCCATTTCCAGCTCATTGCTGGCGTTCGGCGGCACCAAGGACCCAAATACCGGTACCACCTGGGGCGGCGTGCGCGCGACTGGGGTCAGCCTTAGCGCCAGTTACGACCGCGGCGAAGCGCACGGTGTCTGGGCCGACCTCAGCGCACATCAGTTAACCGGCAAAAACGTTGAAGACAATCAGCGTGAGCGCTTTATGGCCGGCTATTACTATAAGTTGATCAACGAAGATAATCGCCGCGTCACCGTCGGTCTGAACACCATGCTGTGGCACTACCAGAAGGATTTGAGCGGTTATTCTCTCGGTCAGGGGGGCTATTACAGCCCGCAGCAATATATGTCGCTGGCGATACCGGTAAACTATCGCCAACGTACTGATAATTGGTCCTGGGAGCTGGGCGGTTCGGTGTCGTTGTCCCATTCGAAAACCAACAGCCAGCGGCGTTACCCGCTGCAGGGGCTGATCCCGGATTCGCTGCCGGACAAGTTTGCCGTCGAGGATGGCAGCTCTTCTTCCGGCGTCGGCTATACCCTGCGGGCGATTGTCGAACGGCGTCTCAGTTCGCACTGGACACTCGGTGCCGGCATCGACATCCAGCAGGCAAAAGACTATACCCCGAGCCACGCTTTGATTTATCTGCGCTATTCGCTGGCCGGTTGGCAGGGTGACCTGGATTTACCGCCGCAACCGCTGACGCCTTACGCCGACTTCAAGTAACCCCGCTGAGGGAGATTCGGAGTGTCGGCACAGAGGAGTTTTGCTACCCTGTGTACAGGCTGTGTCCCACAATTGGCTGTGGCGCGCAGCCTTTCATTAGGAAAAGACTGAAACCCTCGTTTTTCTTGGTTTTGCCCTGGGCATGAAGAGATAAAAACAGTCAACAATCGAGTATACTCAGACCGGTTCAAGGGATGGGTATTATTCATCCCTTTTTTATTTCAGCCCGAATTAGCGGAGAGCAGGTTTGCGGGTCAGGCGCTCATTAACGATTAAACAGATGGCAACGGTGTCCGGTGTGGCGCTGGTGACGATCTGTATCTTTATCGTGATCCAGTTATTCCATTTTGTGCAGCAGCGCAGGGATGACTATGCCCAGCAACTGGAAAATATCGCTCATTCGGTACGCCAGCCGCTGGCGGAAGCCGTGCTGCGCATGGACGTGCCGGAAACGAAGAAGGTGCTGAATACGCTGTTGCCGGTAGGGATCCTGACGCGCGCGGATATCGTGCTGCCGAACGAATTTCAGGCACTGCACGCCAACTTCCCGCCGGAACGTCCGGTACCGACAATGATCGCCCGCCTGTTCGAGTTGCCGATCCAGATTTCCGTTCCTCTCTATTCGCTGGAACGCGTGCCGGCCAACCCGCAGCCATTGGCTTATCTGGTGCTGCAGGCCGATTCGTTCCGCATGTATCAATTTATTCTCAGCATGCTGTCGACCATGTTGTCGACCTATTTGCTGCTGGCCTTGATTTTGTCGGTCGCCATTAGCTGGTGTATGAACCGGCTGATGGTGCATCCGCTACGCGCGATGGCCAAAGAGCTGGAAAACATTTCCCAGGAAGAGGCGCCTTATCATCAACTGATGTTGCCGGCGCTGCACCAGGACGATGAGCTGGGCTTGCTGGTGCGTAACTACAACCGCAATCAGCAGCGGCTGGCCAAAGCCTATGCCGAACTGAGCCGCATGAGCACTCGCCATCCGGTCACTGAGTTGCCAAATCAGGCGCTGTTCACCGCGCTGTTGGAACAGCACATTGCTTCCAGCCTGCGGCCCGAGCGTTTCAATCTGCTGGTAATCGGCATTGAAACGTTGCACGAGGCCTCTGGCGTACTTAATCCGACGATGCGTGAAGCGCTGTTGTTGACGCTGGCGAAGAAATTACGTGAATGCATTGATGAAAACGGCGTGCTGGCGCAGTTAAGCAATACCGAATTCGCCATTCTGGCTAAAGGCGTTGAACGGCCGTTCCACGCCATGCAGTTGGCCCGCCGCATCATGGCGCAGATCAATGCGCCGCTGAGCCTGCAGGAAATGCCGCTGCGGCCCAGCGCCAGTATCGGTATCGCCCATTACCTGAACGCAGGGGAGAGCGCGGAGCAGCTGTTGCGTAGCGCCACTTCGGCGATGATGTCGGCGCATCGCGAAGGCAAAAATCAGGTGTTGTTCTTCGAACCGAGCCTGACGGAACGCACCCAAAAGCGTCTGACGCAGGAAAGTGAGATCTTGCATGCCATTGAGCAGCGTCGTTTCACCCTGTTCCTGCAGCCGCAGATAGATATGCAGTCCAACGCGGTGATCGGCGCGGAAGCATTACTTCGTTGGCAGCAGTACGACGGCAGCTTTACCTTGCCGGCAGACGTCATTCCATTGGCTGAAGAGCTCGGGGTGATTGTGCCGCTGGGTAACTGGGTACTGGAAGAGGCTTGCCGCATCCTGGCGGATTGGCAGACTCGGGGGATCACCCTGCCGCTGGCGGTAAACGTGTCGCCAATCCAGATGCAGCATGAGAATTTTGTCCCGCATCTGAAAAGCCTGCTGGCCCAGCATCGAATTGACCCGCGCAAGCTGCTGCTGGAAATTACCGAAACGGTGCGCATTGACGACCTCGATCGTGCGTTGGCGCTGCTGCGGGAACTGCACGATCTGGGGCTTTCCATCGCGTTGGACGATTTCGGCATGGGCTATTCCAGCCTCAATTACCTCAATCGATTGAAATGCTTGCCGATAGATTTGATTAAAATCGACAAGAGCTTTATTCAGGGACTGCCGATGGACGACGCGATGGTGCGCATCGTCAGTTCGATTTCCGAGGTGCTGGCGCTGCCGGTGATGGCCGAAGGCGTCGAGAATGCCGAACAACGCGATTGGCTGCTGCAGCACGGTATTCATAGCGGTCAGGGGTTTTTGTTTGCCCGTCCGTTGCCGCGCAGCGAATTTGAAGCCGAGTTCTGCCCGCCGCCAGCCTGATTTCCCTCTTGAGCCTTTTGCGGCGGGCGGCATCCACGTTGCCCGCTGGCCCTCTGGCTTGAAATACCCCGCTTTATCTACCCCTTTTGCGTTAGTGCAAAGAAAGGGTTACATCCTTTACAGCCTTGCATTCGGGCTGGCGCGTTTCAGCTCTTAAATTCGTATCAACATGTATCTATTGGTGCAACAAATTATTTCCATGTTGTTAGGCGGGTGTTATTTTCCGCGCAAGCGATGAACAGGCGAGATAACCATAACACCGCCTGGTGCGTGTCTTCCCCCAAAGGATGTCCATATGAAACTCACTATCTTTAAAAGCCTCTATTTTCAGGTGCTGACGGCGATTACGCTGGGTGTCCTGCTTGGCCATTTCTATCCTGACATTGGCGCACAGATGAAACCTCTGGGCGACGGATTCGTTAAGCTGATTAAAATGATCATCGCTCCGGTGATCTTCTGTACCGTGGTGACCGGCATCGCGGGCATGGAAAGCATGAAGGCCGTTGGCCGTACCGGTGCGATCGCACTGCTTTATTTTGAAATCGTCAGTACCATTGCGCTGCTGATCGGTTTGCTGATTGTCAACCTAGTACAGCCGGGTGCCGGGATGAACATCGATCCGGGTACGCTGGATGCCAAAGCGGTGGCGGTCTACGCCGAGCAGGCTCAGCAGCAGGGCATCATTCCATTCTTGCTGGATATCATTCCGGGTAGCGTCATCGGCGCCTTCGCCAGCGGTAACATCTTGCAGGTGTTGCTGTTTGCCGTGCTGTTCGGCTTCGCCCTGCACCGCCTGGGTGAGAAAGGCCAGTTAATCTTCAACGTGATCGACAGTTTCTCCCGCGTGATTTTCGGCATTATCAATATGATTATGCGTCTGGCGCCGCTGGGGGCCTTCGGGGCGATGGCATTCACCATCGGTAAATATGGCGTGGGCACGCTGCTGCAGCTTGGCCAGTTGATTGCCTGTTTCTATATCACCTGCGTTCTGTTCGTGGTGGTGGTGCTGGGCTCCATTGCTCGTGCCAACGGCTTCAGCATTTTCAAATTCGTTCGCTATATAAAAGAAGAGCTGTTGATCGTGCTCGGGACCTCTTCTTCCGAGTCGGTGCTGCCGCGCATGCTCGATAAAATGGAGAAGCTGGGTTGTAAGAAATCGGTGGTGGGCCTGGTTATTCCTACCGGCTACTCTTTTAACCTGGACGGCACATCGATTTACCTGACCATGGCGGCGGTGTTTATCGCGCAGGCGACCAACACCCATATGGATATCGTGCATCAGGTGACGCTGCTGGTGGTGCTGTTGCTGTCTTCGAAAGGGGCTGCGGGCGTGACCGGCAGCGGCTTTATCGTGCTGGCGGCGACCATTTCTGCCGTGGGCCACCTGCCGCTGGCCGGCCTGGCGCTGATTCTGGGCATTGACCGCTTCATGTCTGAAGCCCGCGCCCTGACCAACCTGGTCGGTAACGGTGTGGCTACGGTGGTGGTGGCTAAATGGTGTAAACAGCTGGACGAAAAACAGCTGCAAGACACCCTGTCCAACAAGCCGGGGGCAGGTGCCGACAAAACGCTGCCTTCAGCCTGATTTAATCCTCAAATCACCGGTTGCAGCCGCAGCCGGTGACGTTTTATCCCCCCGCGTAATGATTTCTTGCATTTAAAAACCGCTTATCCATTATTTTTCACCCTAATGAGTGACATCCGCAAAGGCGCGCGGTCTAACTCGATGGTACACTTTCTGCTTTCCGCCCCACCGTGAAACTCAGGGCGTTTTTATAGGCTGTGCGTTATGGCCTAATATTCCGGCGAATGGAATATCCGCATTTGCATAAAGAAATTGGATAGTCATTAAGTAGGGGTTCACATGCAGGGCACCAGAATTCATCTCATCGTAGGTGGGCTGCTGTTGGCTGCAGCCAACAGCAGCGTGCAGGCCGAAGCACTGCAACCCGATCCTGCCTGGCAGCAGGGGGCACTGGCCAACGGGTTTTCATGGCAGATACTGGATACACCGCAGCGGCCGAGCGACCGTGTAGAGCTGCGGTTAATGGTTAATACCGGCTCGCTGGTCGAGTCCTCACAGCAGATCGGCTTTGCCCATCTGCTGCCGCGCCTGTCTTTAGCGCGCAGCGAAAGCTTTACGCCACCGCAGTTGCGTTCACTGTGGCAGCAGAGCGTGGATCCTGAGCGGCCTTTGCCGCCGGCCATCAGTTCTTACGATTTCACCATGTATAATCTCAGCTTGCCGAATAACCGCCCAGACTTGCTGAAAGAAGCGCTGGCGTGGCTTTCCGACACCACCGGCAAACTGGCGATCGACGAGCATACCGTGCATGCGGTAATAAACTCCAATGTCGATCCGGTGGGCACTTTCCCGCCGAACCCGAAAGATGCCTGGTGGCGATACCGCCTGAAAGGCTCGACGCTGTTGGCGCACGATCCGGCCCAGCCACCGAAGCGACCGGTGAATGTCGATCAACTGAAAAAATTCTACCAGCAATGGTATACCCCGGACGCCATGACGCTGTACGTGGTGGGCAAGGTAGACAGCCGCAGCCTGGGCGAACAAATCAACAAGGCCTTCTCGCCGCTGAAAGGCAAGCGTGAAACGCCGGCCACCATGCCGACGCTGACGCCGCTGCCACCGCAGCCGGTCAGCCTGATCAGCGAGCAGGTCAAGCAGGATACGCTGTCGATCATGTGGGATGCGCCATGGCACCCGATCCGCGATTCGCAGAATTTGAGCCGCTACTGGCGTGGAGATATGGCCCGCGAGGCGCTGTTCTGGCATCTCCAGCAGGTGCTGGAAAAGAGTGACCAGAAAAACCTGCATCTGGGCTTTGATTGCCGCGTGCAATACCAGCGTGCCCAATGCGCAATTCATCTCGACACGCCGAATAACAACCTGAACAACAGCCTGGGCTTTATCGCTCGCGAATTGGCTAATGTGCGTAACAACGGGCTGTCGCAGGATGAGTTTAACGCCCTGCTGGCGCAGAAAACCGATCAGTTGAGCAAGTTGTTCGCGACCTATGCCCGCACCGATACGGACGTGCTGATGAGCCAACGCCTGCGTTCACAGCAGAGCGGCGTCGTAGATATCGCACCGGAGCAGTATCAGAAACTGCGCCAGGAGTTCTTGAGCGGATTGACGCTGGAAGCGCTGAATCAGGAGCTGAAACTTCAGCTTTCTCAGGATGCGACGCTGGTGTTGATGCAGCCGAAGGGCGAACCGGAAATGAGCATGAAGCAGTTACAGGAAACCTATAACGGCATTATGTCTCCGGCTCCGGCCGTGGTGTCGGAGGAGGTCAAACCGGCCGATACCGCACCGGCCCCGGAAACCAGCGCACAATAACGGCTGAGGGGGCGTTTGCCCCCTCACTCAGTTGCGGTACAGCACCTTGATGATGTGGTAGCCAAACTGGGTTTTCACCGGGCCGTAGGGCTTCAGCAGCGGAATGCTGAACACCGCTTTATCGAAGGCCGCCACCATGGTGCCCTTGTTGAATTCGCCCAGCGAGCCGCCGTTGCGCTTTGACGGGCAAGTTGAGTATTTGCGCGCCAGCGTGTCAAAACTGACGCCGCGTTTAAGCTTGGCCAGCAGTTCTTCAGCCAGTTTTTCGTTATCTACCAGAATGTGCAGGGCGCACGCCGTCTTTGCCATGGTATTGCCTTTATCGATACAGAAATTGCGCTGATTATACCCGTTAAATCTCATCGGCGCTTTCTGCTACAATCCCCTTCCACGTTATAAAGTCGAGCAATAAAGCGCCATGCGATTAAACCCCAGCCAACAACAAGCCGTCGAATTCGTTACCGGGCCCTGCCTGGTGCTGGCCGGTGCAGGTTCCGGCAAGACGCGCGTCATCACCAACAAGATTGCTCACCTGATCCATAATTGTGGCTATCAGGCGCGACACATCGCCGCCGTGACCTTTACCAATAAGGCCGCGCGTGAGATGAAAGAACGTGTGGCGCAAACCATGGGGCGCAAAGAGGCGCGCGGTTTGATGATTTCCACGTTCCACACCCTGGGGTTGGAAATCATCAAGCGGGAATATGCCGCGCTGGAGATGAAATCCAACTTCTCGCTGTTCGACGATCAGGACCAGTTGGCGCTGCTGAAAGAGCTGACCGAAAAATGGCTGGAGAATGACAAGACGCTGGTGGCGCAGCTGATTTCCACCATCTCCAATTGGAAGAATGATCTGGTCGATCCCAGGAAGGCGATGGAGCTGGCGCGCTCTGAACGCGACAAGCTGTTCGCGCATTGCTACGGTCTGTATCACGCGCACATGCGTGCTTGTAACGTATTGGATTTCGACGATTTAATTCTGTTACCGACCCTGCTGTTGCAGCGCAATGAAGAGGTGCGCGAGCGTTGGCAGAACCGAATCCGCTACCTGTTGGTGGACGAATATCAGGACACCAACACCAGCCAATACGAGCTGGTAAAACTGTTGGTGGGTAACCGTGCGCGTTTCACCGTGGTGGGGGATGACGATCAGTCAATCTACTCCTGGCGCGGTGCGCGCCCGCAGAACCTGGTGCTGTTGAAGGAAGACTTCCCGGCGCTGCAGGTGATTAAGCTGGAGCAGAACTACCGTTCGAGCGAGCGAATTCTGAAGGCGGCGAACATTCTGATCGCCAATAACCCGCACGTGTTTGAAAAACGGCTGTTTTCCGAACTGGGTTATGGCGAAGAGCTGAAGGTG
Source organism: Serratia sp. BNK-12 (assembly GCF_047456085.1). Lineage (NCBI taxonomy): Bacteria > Pseudomonadati > Pseudomonadota > Gammaproteobacteria > Enterobacterales > Yersiniaceae > Serratia > Serratia sp. BNK-12. The sequence continues at coordinate 5,021,943 of NZ_CP179896.1, read as the reverse complement.
GTGACCGCCAATAATGAGGATCACGAGGCCGAGCGCGTAGTGGGTGAACTGATAGCTCACCATTTCGTGAAGAAAACCAACTACGGCGATTATGCGATCCTCTACCGCGGCAACCATCAGTCGCGGCTGTTTGAAAAAATGCTGATGCAGAACCGCATTCCCTACAAGATCTCCGGCGGCACCTCGTTTTTCTCGCGGCCGGAAATCAAGGATCTGCTGGCCTACCTGCGCGTCCTGACCAATCAGGATGATGACAGCGCCTTCCTGCGCATCGTCAATACGCCAAAACGCGAGATTGGCCCGGCGACGTTGCAAAAGCTGGGTGAATGGGCAAACCAACGCAATAAAAGCCTGTTCCGTGCCAGTTTTGATCTTGGATTGAGCCAGCACCTGACCGGACGGGGGCTTGAGTCTTTGCAACGCTTCACTCACTGGCTGGACGGCATCGCCCAACTGGCGGAGCGCGAGCCGGTGGCTGCGGTGCGTGACCTGATCCACGGTGTAGATTACGAGAGCTGGCTGTTCGAAACCTCTCCCAGCCCGAAAGCCGCCGAAATGCGCATGAAAAACGTCAATACGCTGTTCGGCTGGATGACGGAAATGCTGGAAGGCAGCGAGCTGGATGAGCCGATGACGCTGACCCAGGTGGTGACGCGCTTTACCCTGCGGGACATGATGGAACGCGGTGAAAGCGATGAAGAGCTGGATCAGGTACAACTGATGACGCTGCATGCCTCCAAAGGATTGGAGTTCCCCTATGTGTTTCTGGTGGGGATGGAGGAAGGGTTATTGCCGCATCAGAGCAGCATTGACGAAGATAACGTTGATGAAGAGCGACGCCTGGCCTACGTAGGCATCACTCGCGCCCAAAAGGAGCTGATTTTCACTCTGTGCCGCGAGCGTCGTCAATATGGCGAGTTGGTTCGCCCGGAGCCGAGCCGTTTCTTGTTGGAACTGCCGCAGGATGACCTGGCGTGGGAAAGTGAGCGCAAAGTGGTCAGTCCGCAGGAAAGGATGCAAAAAGGGCAGAGCCATCTGGCCAATATTCGTGCTCAGTTGGCCAAGGCCAAGGGCGGAAACTAGAAGAAAGGGCGCGGTTAGCGCCCTCAGATGGCTGACAAAGTCCTTTGCAGTTAAACGTCCTGACCTTGGGCTAATAAAAACAAAGGATTATGTCTTCTGATTTACCCCCAAACATCCGAAAACCACGTTTTTCGGGTGTTTGTCATCAGACTAAGGGCGCGGTTAGCGCCCTTGTCATTTTAACGTTGCTCTTCCAGTATCAGCGGCCAGTGAACGTAACTTTGCCAATGGCTTTCCTGCTCCAGCGCTTCTGCCCGTAACGGGTGCTGCTCCAGCCAGCCAGGCGGCAGGATCACCGTCAGCTCGTCATCATGATTGGCGCGCAGACGCACCGCAGGCAGCGTGTCGTCGCGGCGACGGCTGGCAAAGATGATCGCCAGGCGTAAAATCCGGCATAAACGTTGCGCCGTACGTGGCGGCAGGGCGTTTTGCTGGCTCAGCAGTGGCAAGTCGAGGGTGTTGCTCTGGTTTTGTAGCAGGGTGGCTAACAGTTTTTTCTGTGCCGGAGTGAAACCGGGTAAATCCAGATGGCGGATCAGGTAGGCGGCGTGTTGCGGCGCCTGCTTGAAATCAACGCTGAGGCCGATTTCGTGGATCAGACAGGCGCTGTGCAATAACTCGCGACATCGAGCGTCCAACTGCCATTCATTGCTCACCTGCTGCGAGAAATTGGCGGCCAGTTGGCTGACGCGCTCGGCCTGCTCGGTATCCAACAGATAACGCCGTTGCAGGTTGCGAATGGTGCGGCTGCGGATATCCTGTTCGACCGGCAAATGCAGCATGCCGTAAACCAGACCTTCGCGTAGCGCACCGCCGGCCAACATCATGCTTTCAATGCCCAACTCCTGGAAGATCGCCAGCAGAATGGACAGCCCGCTTGGGAATACCAAGGCGCGCTCCAGCGTTAACCCTTCAATTTCCAGTTCTTCCAGCTTGCCGCACTGAATGGCGCGCTGTTTCAATTGGCGCAGTTTGGACAGGGTGATGCGTTCATCCATGCCCTGCGCCACCATAATTTCCTGCAGCGCCTGGACGGTGCCGGAAGCGCCGACGCAGATTTGCCAGCCGTGCTGACGCAGCTGCGGTGCTATCGGGCGCACCATTTCACGCGCAGCCTGTTCGGCCCGCTCGAAGTTTTCCTGCCCCAGATTACGATCGGTGAAGAACCGCTCCAGCCAGGTGACACAGCCCATCGACAGGCTATACAACTGAGCGGCCTGCGCACCGGTCCCCGTGACCAGCTCTGTGCTGCCGCCGCCGATATCGACCACCAAACGTTGGTCCGGACCGCCGGTGGTATGGGCTACACCGTGGTAAATCAGGCGCGCTTCTTCCTCGCCGCTGATCACCTGGATCGGGCATCCGAGAATCTGCTCGGCGGTCTGCAGGAATTCATCGGCATTGGACGCCAGCCGCAGCGTGGCCGTGGCGACCACGCGAATTTGCTCGCGAGGGATGTCCTGCAGGCGTTCGGCGAACAGCTTCAGGCATTGCCATCCGCGTTGCATGGCCTCATGCGACAGAAGGTTGTTCTGATCCAGTCCGGCCGCCAGACGCACTTTGCGCTTGATGCGCGCCAGGGTCTGAATACTGCCGGCCACCTCGCGCACCACCAACATGTGGAAGCTGTTGGAGCCGAGATCGATAGCGGCATAAAGTGCGCTGGAACTGAGCATTGTCTATCAGCCTGAACGTTTACGGTTGTTGCGCGGCGCACCGCCACGACGTGGCGCTGAGTTACGACGTGGACCGTTGCCGCCGCGTGGGCGAGCCAGGCGTTTCGGCGCAGGCAGGTCAGTCAGTAACGCATCGCTGTTGTACTTGCTCACCGGAATGCTGTGGCCGGTATAGGTTTCGATCGCCGGCAGATTGAGCGCGTACTCTTCGCAGGCCAGGCTGATGGAATGGCCACTTTCGCCAGCACGGCCGGTACGACCGATACGGTGGACGTAGTCTTCGCAGTCGTCAGGCAAGTCGTAGTTGAATACGTGCGTCACCAACGGGATGTGCAGACCGCGAGCGGCGACGTCGGTGGCGACCAGAATATCCAGGTTGCCCTTGGTGAAATCGTCGAGAATGCGCAGGCGTTTTTTCTGCGCCACATCGCCGGTCAACAGGCCTACGCGGTGACCATCGGCGGCCAGGTGGCCCCAGACGTCTTCACAGCGGTGCTTGGTGTTGGCGAAGATGATACAGCGGTCTGGCCACTCTTCTTCGATCAACGTCTGCAGCAGACGCATCTTTTCTTCGTTAGAAGGGTAGAACAGCTCTTCTTTAATGCGGTGGCCGGTTTTTTGTTCCGGTTCCACTTCGACATATTCAGCGTTGTTCATCTGCTCGAAAGCCAGTTCGCGTACGCGATAGGACAGGGTGGCAGAGAACAGCATGTTCAGGCGTTGATCGACCGCAGGCATGCGGCGGAACAACCAGCGAATGTCTTTGATAAAGCCCAGATCGTACATACGGTCGGCTTCATCCAGTACCACGACCTGAATTGCGCCCAGATCGATATAGTTCTGTTTGGCGTAATCGATCAAACGACCGGTAGTACCGACCAGGATATCCACGCCGCTTTCCAGCACTTTCAGCTGTTTGTCGTAGCCGTCGCCGCCATACGCCAGGCCAAGTTTCAGGCCGGTGGATTGGGACAGGGCTTCCGCGTCGGAGTGGATCTGTACCGCCAGTTCACGCGTTGGCGCCATGATCAAGGCGCGCGGCTGGTTGGTCTGGCGATCCTGTTTCGCCGGGTGAGAAAGCAAATAGTGAAAAGTAGACGCTAAAAATGCCAGCGTCTTTCCGGTACCGGTTTGCGCCTGACCTGCAACGTCACGCCCGGAGAGCGTGAGCGGCAATGCTAACGCCTGGATAGGCGTGCAATGTTGAAACCCTTTCTTTTCAAGGGCTTCAAGGACTAACGGGTGCAGGGCGAAGTCGGAAAACTTCTGTTCGGTCAAGTGTGTTTTGCTCATAGTGTGGTAGAATATCAGCTAACTATTGCTTTACGAAAGCGTATCCGGTGAAATAAAGTCACCTTAGGTTGGTTAATGCTACACCAACAAGGTAGACACAATCCTTTGGAGTAGAACATGAGCGATAAAATTATTCACCTGACTGACGGCAGCTTCGAAAACGACGTGCTGAAAGCTGAAGGGCCAATCCTGGTCGATTTCTGGGCTGAATGGTGTGGACCGTGCAAGATGATTGCTCCGATTCTGGATGAGATTGCCGAGGAGTTCGAAGGCAAGCTGACCATCACCAAGCTGAATATCGACCAAAACCCGGCAACCGCACCTAAGTACGGTATCCGTGGTATCCCTACGCTGTTGCTGTTCAAGAACGGTGAAGTGGCCGCGACCAAGGTTGGTGCGCTGTCCAAAGGCCAGCTCAAAGATTTCCTTAACGCGAATCTGTAATCGGGCGGGATGCCCTATGCCCAAGGGGTCTGACGTCGCGGTAAAAAAGCCACGAAGTGAGAGACTGCGGGGATATACAGGCGTCTAGCGGGGATGTTCAATTCACCGCTAGACGCCTGCCAAGAAGCGTGTTAAGTTTAACCATACTGCATATAGAACTTGCCCGAAGTTTTAAATCTAAAGAGTCTAAATCTAAAGCTTTACTCTGTGTTGAACCGCTGGCGTTGAAAGAAAAAATGAACTCAGCCCGTGTTTTAACAATCAAACGGTTTTGCAAAATCAATTTTAAGGTACCTTCGATCTTAAACCGTCAATGCGCGCGTCCTCTGTAAGCCATTTCTTACCGTGACGGCTCAGCGCCCGGCGATCGAACGTCCAGTAAACAGGCACGAATATCCAAAGGATTTCAAGGTGTGGCCCGTCGGCAACCGAACGAATCTCTGCAGCTTAGTCCGCTAAGTGGCGGGGTAAGCAAGGAAGGCCAAGGCAACCACCAGAAAGACGAAAGATATATCCCGCTGCCATACCATTCACGATACAAGTTCGAGACATACCCCGAGTTTAAGAACCCACCACTATGAATCTTACCGAATTAAAGAATACGCCGGTTTCTGAGCTGATTACTCTCGGCGAAAATATGGGGCTGGAAAACCTTGCCCGCATGCGCAAGCAGGACATTATCTTCTCTATCCTTAAGCAGCATGCGAAAAGTGGAGAAGATATCTTCGGCGATGGCGTGTTGGAGATATTGCAGGATGGATTTGGTTTCCTCCGCTCTGGAGACAGCTCCTACCTTGCAGGCCCCGACGACATCTACGTATCCCCCAGCCAAATCCGCCGTTTTAACCTCCGTACAGGTGACTCCGTTTCCGGTAAGATTCGTCCGCCAAAAGAAGGCGAGCGCTACTTTGCCCTGTTGAAAGTTAACGAAGTTAACTACGACAAACCGGAAAACGCCCGCAGCAAGATCCTGTTCGAGAACTTAACCCCACTGCATGCCAACTCCCGTCTGCGGATGGAACGCGGTAACGGTTCAACCGAAGACCTGACGGCTCGCGTGCTGGATCTGGCCTCGCCGATTGGCCGTGGTCAGCGTGGTCTGATTGTTGCTCCGCCGAAAGCAGGTAAAACCATGCTGCTGCAGAACATTGCACAAAGCATCGCTTACAACCATCCAGACTGCGTGTTGATGGTTCTGCTGATTGACGAACGTCCGGAAGAAGTTACCGAGATGCAGCGTCTGGTTAAGGGCGAAGTTATCGCTTCTACCTTTGACGAGCCGGCTTCCCGCCACGTCCAGGTTGCAGAAATGGTGATCGAGAAGGCCAAGCGCCTGGTTGAGCACAAGAAAGACGTTATCATCCTGCTCGACTCCATCACTCGCCTGGCGCGTGCCTACAACACCGTAGTACCGGCTTCCGGTAAAGTGTTGACCGGTGGTGTGGATGCCAATGCCCTGCATCGTCCCAAGCGTTTCTTCGGTGCGGCACGTAACGTTGAGGAAGGCGGCAGCCTGACCATCATCGCTACCGCGCTGGTCGACACCGGGTCAAAAATGGACGAGGTTATCTACGAAGAGTTTAAAGGTACTGGCAACATGGAATTGCATCTGGCGCGTAAAATCGCCGAGAAGCGCGTATTCCCTGCGATTGACTACAACCGCTCCGGTACCCGTAAAGAAGAATTACTCACCACGTCTGAAGAACTGCAGAAAATGTGGATCCTGCGTAAAATTATTCACCCAATGGGCGAAATTGACGCAATGGAATTCCTCATTAACAAGTTGGCCATGACCAAAACCAACGATGAATTCTTCGATATGATGAAGCGCTCATAAATGACGATGCGCTCATAATTGAGTAAAAAATTCAGAGAACGCCACGCCTAGTCGTGGCGTTTTTTGCTTTTGGCAGATACGATAAGTAACAGAAATGGAAACGTAAGTTATTTTCATGGCTTACTGAGAATTCATCTTATTTGCGGTCGGCGTTTCGTCGTTCGCACATTGTTACTGTTTAAACGGCAGACAGAAGCGTTGGAATAAGAATGAATGGCTGTTGTCATAGGAAATGACTGAAAGGTAGCGGGACCTCATGGCGCGACCTGTCGCCCGTGTTAAGCTGCCTTATCTTCTACAGAGATCTTGTTAACTGTGAACTTACTCACTATGAGTACTGAAATTCTATTTGTTTTCCTGTTTTCCTTGGCTTTTCTCTTTGTTGCTCGCAAAGCAGCAAAACGTATTGGACTGGTTGATAAACCTAATTACCGCAAACGTCATCAGGGGTTGATCCCACTTGTCGGAGGTATTTCTGTTTACGCCGGGCTGTGCTTCGCTTTCTTGATCTCTGACCAAACGATTGCGCACGGAAAACTCTACCTCGCCTGTGCGGGGTTATTAGTGTTTGTTGGTGCTCTCGACGATCGTTTCGATATCAGCGTTAAAATTCGTGCGCTGGTCCAGGCATTGGTCGGCATTGCGATGATGGTGTTTGCCGGGCTCTACCTGCGCAGTTTTGGTCATGTGCTTGGCGACTGGGAAATGCAACTGGGGCCGTTCGGCTATCTGGTCACGCTGTTTGCCGTTTGGGCGGCTATCAACGCCTTTAACATGGTAGACGGCATTGATGGCCTGCTGGGCGGGCTTTCGTGCGTTTCTTTCGGTGCGCTGGGCGTGCTGTTGTACCTGAGCGGCCACTCCGATTTGGCCTTCTGGTGCTTCGCGATGATTGCCGCTATCGTTCCTTATATCCTGCTTAACCTCGGCATTCTTGGCCGACGTTACAAGGTGTTTATGGGGGATGCCGGCAGTACGCTGATCGGTTTCACCGCAATTTGGCTGCTGCTGCAAAGTTCACAGGGTAAAGCCCATTCCATCAATCCTGTTACCGCCCTGTGGATTATCGCTATTCCATTGATGGACATGATTGCGATCATGTATCGACGCTTACGCAAAGGGATGAGCCCCTTCTCCCCAGACCGTCAACACATTCACCATCTGATTATGCGCGCTGGCTTTACGCCACGGCAGGCCTTCGTGCTGATTACCCTGGCGGCGGCGCTGCTGGCGGCCATCGGCGTGATCGGCGAACGTCTTACTTTTATCCCTGAATGGGTAATGTTGGCATTATTTTTGCTTGCCTTCTTCTTGTACGGTTACTGCATTAAGCGCGCCTGGCGTGTTGCACGTTACATTAAGCGTATCAAACGGCGCCTGCGCCGTTCGAACGACAATAAGCAAGAATCCTAACCAGAGGCTTTTGGGCAGTGATGAATCCAGAAACAACGTCTGACAAGACTATCCCGGCAGTGGATAACGAACTCGATATTCGCGGCCTGTGCTGTACCCTGTGGCGCGGTAAGTCATGGATTATCGGTATTGCGGTACTGTTCGCCGTAGTGGCGCTGGTGGTGTCCTACCTGGTGAAACAGGAGTGGAGCGCGGCGGCGATTACCGATCGGCCAACGGTGAATGCGTTGGGGGGGTATTATTCCCAGCAACAGTTCCTGCGTAATCTGGATGTGCGCACTCTGCCGGCGGCGGCTACCGAGCAACCGGGCATCGCTGACGAAGCCTATAATGAATTTATTATGCAGCTGGCGGCTTACGATACGCGCCGAGATTTCTGGCTGCAGAGCGATTATTACAAACAGCGCCAGGAAGGCGACGCGGGCGCCGATGCGGCCTTGCTCGACGAGCTGATTAACAATATCCAGTTTACGCCGCGTGACGACAAAAAAGTGCCGAACGACGGTGTGAAACTGACGGCGGAAACGGCGGTAGATGCCAATCGCCTGCTGCGTCAGTACGTGGCGTTTGCCAGCCACCGCGCGGCTCAGCATTTAAACGAAGAGATCCAGGGTGCCTGGGCGGCTCGTACCACGTCGATGAAAGCGCAGGTCAAGCGCCAGGAAGCGGTGGCAGAGGCCGTGTACAAGCGTGAGCTGAACACCATCCAACAGGCGTTAAAAATTGCCGAGACGCAGGGCATTAGCCGGACTCAGACCGATACCCCGGCAGAACAGCTGCCAGACTCCGATTTGTTCCTGCTGGGCAAGCCTATGCTGCAGGCGCGTCTGGAAGGATTACAGGCTTCGGGCCCAACCTTTGATTTGGACTACGACCAAAATCGCGCGATGCTGGCGACCCTGAACGTTGGCCCAACGCTGGACGAGAAATTTCAGACTTACCGCTATTTGCGGACCCCGGAAGAGCCGGTAAAACGTGACAGCCCACGTCGTGTATTCTGGTTGATCATGTGGGGCGCGATGGGCGCTTTGGTTGGCGCAGGTGTTGCCCTGGTGCGTCGGCCGCGTAAATAAAAATAATATAATAATTCGCTGATGGGCGTGAGAGCGCCCAATTCGCAGGTTCGCCTGCGGTTAACCGACCAAAAGAGATTCGCTGTGAAAGTGTTGACTGTTTTCGGCACCAGACCTGAAGCCATCAAAATGGCACCGCTGGTACATGCCCTGGCTCAGGATGAAGCCTTTGAATCAAGAGTCTGCGTGACGGCACAGCATCGTGAGATGTTGGATCAGGTATTGCGGTTATTTGAGATAGTGCCTGATTACGATCTGAACATCATGAAACCCGGCCAGGGATTAAGTGAGATCACCTGCCGCATCCTTGAAGGCCTGAAAGGCGTTCTTGAGGAATTCAAACCGGATGTGGTGTTGGTTCATGGCGATACCACCACCACGCTGGCCACCAGCCTGGCGGCATTTTATCAGCGTATCCCGGTAGGGCATGTAGAGGCGGGCCTGCGTACCGGCGACCTTTACTCCCCGTGGCCGGAAGAGGCTAACCGCAAGCTGACCGGCCATCTGGCGATGTACCATTTTGCCCCGACGGAAAACTCGCGACAGAACCTGTTGCGCGAACTGTTACCGGACGATCATATCTTCGTCACAGGCAACACGGTAATCGACGCGTTGTTCTGGGTACGCGATCGGGTGATGGGTGATGCGGCCTTGCATGACAGCCTGGCTCAACGCTACCCGTTCCTGGATGCCGACAATAAAAAGTTGATTCTGGTAACTGGGCATCGCCGCGAAAGCTTTGGCGGTGGGTTCGAGCGAATTTGCAGCGCGCTGGCAGAAATTGCCCGTACTCATCCTGAAGTGCAGGTGGTGTATCCGGTGCATCTCAACCCCAACGTCAGCGAGCCGGTCAACCGCATTCTGAAAGGGATTGATAATATCATCCTGATAGATCCCCAGGATTATTTGCCCTTTGTCTATCTGATGGCCAAGTCATATATGATCCTGACCGACTCTGGCGGCATTCAGGAGGAGGCACCATCATTAGGTAAGCCGGTGCTGGTGATGCGTGACACCACCGAGCGGCCGGAGGCGGTAGATTCTGGCACGGTGCGGCTGGTGGGTACCGACGTAGCAAAAATTGTTGATGCGGTTAACCGGCTGCTGACGGACGAAAACGAATATCACGCCATGAGCCGGGCGCATAACCCTTACGGTGACGGGCATGCCTGCCAGCGTATTCTGGAAGCTTTGAAGAATCATCAGGTGACACTATGAGTTTTAACACTATTTCGGTTATCGGCCTGGGTTATATCGGTCTGCCAACGGCGGCGGCGTTTGCCTCCCGCAAGAAAAAAGTGGTGGGCGTAGATGTTAACCAACATGCGGTGGATACCATTAACCGTGGTGCGATCCATATCGTTGAACCCGACCTGGATAAAGTGGTGAAAGACGCGGTCGACGGCGGCTATCTGCAGGCGGTGACCAAACCTCTGGCAGCGGATGCTTTCCTGATTGCGGTACCGACGCCGTTTAAAGGCGACCATGAGCCGGATCTGGCGTATGTCGAGGCCGCCGCCAAATCCTTGGCACCGGTGCTGAAAAAAGGCGATCTGGTGATCCTGGAGTCCACCTCGCCGGTGGGCGCGACCGAACAGATGGCGCAGTGGCTGGCAGAAGCGCGTAGCGATCTCAGTTTCCCGCAGCAGGCAGGTGAGGCCGCTGATGTGAATATTGCCTACTGTCCGGAGCGCGTGCTGCCGGGGCAGGTGATGGTTGAGCTGATTCAAAACGATCGGGTGATTGGCGGTATGACGCCAAAATGCTCGGAGCGCGCCAGCGAGCTGTACAAGATTTTCCTCGAGGGCGAGTGTGTGATTACCAATTCACGCACCGCTGAGATGTGCAAGCTGACCGAAAATAGCTTCCGCGATGTGAATATCGCCTTTGCCAATGAGCTGTCGTTGATTTGTGCCGATCAGGGCATCAATGTCTGGGAGCTTATCCGCCTGGCGAATCGCCATCCGCGGGTCAATATTTTGCAGCCTGGTCCCGGCGTCGGCGGCCACTGTATTGCGGTCGATCCTTGGTTTATTGTCTCGCAAAATCCGCAGCAGGCGCGTTTGATTCATACCGCGCGCCTGGTGAATGACGGAAAACCGCTGTGGGTGGTTGATCGTGTGAAAGCCGCAGTGGCTGACTGTCTGGCAGCAACCGATAAGCGTGCGTCGGAAGTGAAAATTGCCTGCTTCGGCCTGGCATTCAAGCCGAATATCGACGACCTGCGCGAAAGCCCGGCGGTGGAAGTGGCGCATTTAATTGCTGATTGGCACGTGGGTGAAACCCTGGTGGTGGAGCCGAACGTTGAGCAACTGCCGAAATCGCTGGCGGGCCATGTGACGCTGAAAGCGATGGCCGACGCGTTGCAGCAGGCGGACGTGATCGTGATGTTGGTCGATCATAAGCAATTCAAGGCAATCAGGCCGGAAGAGATCACGCAATCCTGGGTAGTAGATACCAAAGGGGTATGGCGTTGAAACGTATTTTAGTCACTGGGGGCGCCGGTTTTATCGGTTCCGCGGTCGTCAGGCATATTATTGAAGCCACGCGGGACAGCGTGGTGGTGGTGGATAAGCTGACTTACGCCGGCAACCTGGAATCGCTTGCGGTGATTGCTGATAGCGAACGCTATTCGTTCGAGCAGGTGGATATCTGCGATCGCGCGGCATTGGATCGGGTGTTTGCCCAATATCAGCCGGATGTGGTCATGCACCTGGCGGCGGAAAGCCATGTCGACCGTTCGATTGATGGCCCGGCGGCCTTTATCGAAACCAACGTGGTGGGAACCTACACCCTGCTGGAGGCGGCACGGCATTACTGGCAGCCGCTGGAGGCGGAGAAGAAGCAGAGCTTCCGTTTCCACCATATCTCCACCGACGAAGTGTATGGCGACTTGCACGGTACGGATGACTTGTTCACCGAAACCACACCTTACGCGCCAAGCAGCCCGTATTCGGCCTCCAAGGCGTCCAGCGACCATCTGGTCCGCGCCTGGCTGCGGACCTATGGCTTGCCGACGCTGGTCACCAACTGTTCCAACAACTACGGCCCGTACCACTTCCCGGAAAAACTTATCCCGCTGGTGATCCTCAATGCCGTTGCCGGCAAACCGTTGCCGGTGTATGGCAACGGTGCGCAGGTGCGTGACTGGCTGTATGTCGAAGACCATGCGCGCGCGTTGTATCAGGTCGTTACCGAAGGTGTGGTAGGGGAAACCTACAATATCGGTGGTCACAACGAGCGCAAGAATATTGAAGTAGTGCATACCATTTGCGATCTGCTGGAAGAACTGGCGCCGAACAAACCGCAGGGCGTGGCGCAATACCGCGATCTGATCACTTACGTCAAGGATCGCCCGGGCCATGATATGCGCTATGCGATCGACGCCGGGAAAATTGACCGGGAGCTGGGCTGGCACCCGCAAGAAACCTTTGAAAGCGGCATTCGCAAAACGGTTTCCTGGTACCTGAACAATGAAACCTGGTGGCGTCGCGTTCAGGATGGTTCCTATGCGGGTGAGCGTTTAGGTTTATCCGACTAAGTTTACCCGGGCTGCCTGAGTGGTGGCCCAGTGGATTCTGGAGTGAGTATGAAAGGTATTATTCTGGCGGGTGGATCCGGTACACGTTTGCATCCAATTACTCGCGGCGTATCCAAGCAGTTGCTCCCGATCTACGACAAGCCGATGATTTACTATCCGCTGTCGGTGCTGATGTTAGCCGGGATCCGCGACATTCTGATTATTTCCACACCGGAAGACCTCCCTTCATTCAGACGTCTGTTGGGTAACGGCGAAGAGTTTGGCATTAATCTCAGCTATGCCGAACAACCCAGCCCCGATGGTCTGGCTCAGGCGTTTCTGATCGGTGAAGAGTTCCTGGCCGGCGAGCCGAGCTGTCTGGTGTTAGGCGACAATATCTATTTTGGTCAAGGGTTTAGCCCGAAACTAAAAACGGTCGCTGCACGTACCCAGGGCGCTACCGTGTTCGGCTACCAGGTGATGGATCCCGAACGTTTTGGGGTGGTGGAGTTTGACGATAACTTCCGCGCTTTATCGATCGAAGAAAAACCTGTCGAGCCCAAGTCCAACTGGGCGGTGACCGGCCTGTACTTCTACGACAGTCAGGTGGTGGAGTTTGCCAAACAGGTCAAGCCTTCCTCCCGTGGCGAGCTGGAAATTACCAGCATTAACCAGATGTATCTGGAACGTGGCGAACTGACCGTTGAACTGCTGGGCCGCGGTTTCGCCTGGCTGGATACCGGTACTCATGACAGCCTGCTGGAAGCCAGCAGCTTCGTGCAGACGGTGGAAAAACGCCAGGGCTTTAAAATTGCCTGCCTGGAAGAGATCGCCTGGCGCAACGGTTGGCTGGATGATGACGGTGTGAAACGTGCCGCACAGGCGCTGGTCAAAACCGGTTACGGCAAGTATCTGCTGGATTTATTGCATGCGCGTCCACGCCAATATTGAGCCCTTAGCCTGGGAAAGCGAATTTTTCGCTCTTGGCAGCGCCAGGCTCAACTTTTCCACCACGGCCCCGGCGTTGACCGAGGCCGCTCTGGCAGCCTACGCCTTGGTGCAAGCTAAAATCCCGGCGCACCAAACCGCCTGGGCGGACGCATTGTCGGGTCTGGGTTTCCAACTGGTTGAGGCGGAGGTCGATCTGTTGCTGAATATCGGCACGGAATGTGCATCGTCGCAGAGTGCGCTACCGCCAGCGATTCGCCTGGCAGTGCCGGAGGATATTCCAGTATTGCGTGCGGCAGCGGCCAATGTGTTCACCGCCAGCCGTTTTCGGGCCCCTTGGTACGACGTTCAGGATAGCGGGCGTTTCTATGCCGCCTGGATCGAAAAAGCGGTACTGGGAACCTTCGATCACCAATGCCTGTTGGCACTGGACGAAGCCGGTCAGCCGGAGGGCTTTGTCAGCCTGCGTGATATCGGCGGCCAAGAGGTTAGAATCGGCCTGCTGGCAGCTTTCCCCGGCGCGTCAGGTAAAGGTATTGGTGCGCGATTAATGGCGGCGGCCATTGCAGAGTGTCGGAAAGACTCGCGGATGCGTCTGCGGGTGGCGACACAGCTCGGCAATATCGCCGCATTACGGCTCTATCAACGACAGGGTGCTGTTATTGAAAGCACCTCGTATTGGTTATACAGAGGAAAACATGATCCCATTTAACGCTCCGCCGGTTGTTGGCACTGAACTTGACTATATGCAGGCTGCGATGGACAGCGGCAAGCTGTGCGGAGATGGTGGTTTTACTCGCCGTTGCCAACAGTGGATGGAACAGCGTTTTGGCAGCCCGAAGGTGCTGTTGACGCCGTCTTGTACCGCGTCGCTGGAGATGGCGGCTATCCTGCTGGATATTCAGCCGGGTGATGAAGTGATCATGCCGAGCTTCACCTTTGTTTCAACCGCCAATGCCTTCGTGCTGCGCGGGGCCACCGTGGTGTTTGTCGATCTGCGTCCGGATACCATGAACATCGATGAGACTAAAATCGAAGCGGCTATCACCGATAAGACACGCGCTATCGTGCCGGTGCATTACGCCGGGGTGGCCTGCGAGATGGACACCATCATGGCGCTGGCGAAAAAATATAACCTGCGGGTGGTAGAAGACGCCGCGCAGGGTGTGATGTCCACTTACAAGGGCAAAGCGCTCGGTACCATTGGTCATATTGGCTGTTTTAGCTTCCACGAAACCAAAAACTACACTGCCGGCGGTGAGGGCGGCGCAACGCTGATCAACGATCCGGCGCTGATCGACCGGGCAGAAGTCATTCGTGAGAAAGGCACCAACCGCAGCCAGTTCTTCCGTGGGCAGGTGGACAAGTATACCTGGCGCGATATCGGTTCCAGCTATCTGATGTCAGATTTGCAGGCTGCCTATCTCTGGGGCCAGCTCGAAGCGGCTGACCGCATCAACCAGCGTCGTCTGGCACTGTGGCAGACCTATTATGACAGCCTGCTGCCGTTGGCAAACGCCGGCCGTATTGTGCTGCCGACCATCCCGGCGGACTGCGTGCATAATGCGCACATGTTCTATATCAAACTGCGTGATATTGAAGATCGCACGGCCTTTATCGATTATCTGAAAGAAGCGGAAATCATGGCGGTGTTCCATTACATCGCGCTGCACGACTGCCCGGCGGGCGATCGTTTTGGCCGTTTTTCCGGCGAAGACCGCTTCACCAGCCAGGAAAGTGCGCGTCTGGTGCGTCTGCCGTTGTTCTACAATATGTCTGATGTCACTCAACGTACGGTGATCAATACCATTCTTAGCTTCTGCGCCTGATATGTCGTTGGCAAAAGCATCAATTTGGACCGCGGGCTCCACGCTGATCAAGATTGGCGTGGGGCTGTTGGTGGTGAAACTGCTGGCGGTGGCCTTTGGCCCCAGCGGGGTTGGGCAGGCGGGCAACTTCCGTCAGCTGATTACCGTGCTGGGCGTGCTGTCCGGTGCCGGGATTTTTAACGGCATCACCAAGTACGTAGCTGAATATCATCAGGATCCGCAGCGGTTACGGCTGGCTGTTGGAACGGCGTCAAGCATCGTGCTGGGCTTTTCCACGCTGTTGGCGCTGGTTTTTCTGTTTGCGGCGGAGCCTATCAGTATCGGGTTGTTCGGCCATGCTGACTATGTCGGCGTGGTGCGGGCGGTAGCCTTTATTCAGATGGGTATCGCCTATGCCAACCTGTTTATGGCGGTGCTGAAAGGCTACCGCGATGCGATGGGCAACGCGCTGGCGGTGATTGGCGGTAGCCTGATTGGCGTGGTGGCTTACTACCTGTGCTTTAAGCTGGGCGGCTACGAAGGCGCGCTGGCGGGGTTGGCACTGGTGCCGGCCTTGGTGGTGTTGCCCGCAGGTTTTATCCTTTGGCGGCGCAAAACCTTGCCGCTGCGCTATTTGGCATTGGCATGGGACAAGGCGTTAGCCAGCCATCTTGGCAAGTTCACCATCATGGCATTGATCACATCAGTGACGCTGCCGGTGGCCTATGTGATGATGCGTAACCTGCTGGCCAGCCATTACAGTTGGGATGAGGTCGGGATTTGGCAGGGCGTCAGCAGTATTTCCGACGCTTACCTGCAGTTTATCACCGCCTCGTTTACCGTTTATCTGCTGCCTACGCTGTCGCGGCTGAAGGAAAAAAGCGCCATCACTCAAGAGATTGTGCGCTCATTAAAATTTGTACTGCCTGCAGTAGCGGCGGCGAGTTTCACGGTCTGGTTACTGCGCGACTTCGCCATCTGGTTGCTGTTCACGGACAAATTCGTCGCGATGCGCGATCTGTTTGCCTGGCAACTGGTAGGGGACGTACTGAAAGTGGGCGCCTATGTGTTCGGCTATCTGGTGATTGCCAAGGCGTCGCTGCGTTTTTATATCCTGACCGAAGTCAGTCAGTTCCTGCTGTTAACGCTGTTCTCGCATTGGTTGATACCGCTGCATGGTGCGCTGGGAGCGGCACAGGCCTACATGGCAACCTACATCGTGTACTTCACGCTCTGTGGCTGCGTATTTATTCTTTACCGTAGACGAGTATGACGACACTGATTCACGTATTGGGATCTGACATCCCGCATCACAATCAGACGGTGCTGCGTTTCTTCAACGATGTGTTGGCGAAACGCCTGCCGTCCGAACAGACGCGTCATTTTATGGTGGCTGCCAAAGATGCCGCTGCGTTAGGGGGGTTCCCCGAGCTGAGCATTGAATGCCATCCGGACAAGAAAAGTCTGGCGATGGCGGTCATCGCCCGCGCGCAGGCCGATCGCAATCAGCGTTTCTTCCTGCACGGCCAGTTTAACCCTACGCTGTGGCTGGCGTTGCTGAGCGGTAAAATCAAGGCCGATCAGGTGAGTTGGCATATCTGGGGCGCTGATTTGTATGAAAACGCCACCAGTTGGAAATTCCGCCTGTTCTATTTGCTGCGCCGTATTGCGCAGGGCAGAGTGAGACACGTGTTCGCGACCCGCGGTGATATTATTCATTACCAGCAGCGCCATGCCCGCGTGCCGGCCTCTTTGTTGTATTTCCCGACGCGGATGGATCCGGCGTTAACCGGCATTGAGGTAGAGAAAAACCTGGCCGGGCCGATGACCATTCTGGTGGGGAACTCTGGCGATCGTACCAACCGTCATATTGAGGCGTTGAAAGCGATTCATCAGCAGTTTGGCGCCGAGGTACGGGTGATCCTGCCGATGGGCTACCCGGCCAATAACGACGCCTATATTGAACAGGTGCGCAGCGCCGGGCTAAAGCTGTTCAGCGCCAGGAACCTGCAGGTGCTGACGCAGCAGGTGGCGTTCGACGATTACCTGAATATCCTGCGCGAGTGCGATCTCGGTTACTTTATTTTTAACCGCCAGCAGGGCATAGGCACGCTGTGTCTTCTGATCCAGTTTGGCGTGCCCTTTGTGCTGAGCCGACAGAACCCGTTCTGGCAGGATCTGGCGGAGCAACATCTGCCGGTGCTGTTCTATGGCGATTCGCTGGATGAGGCGGTAGTGCGTGAAGCGCAACGCCAACTGGCATCCGTCGATAAACAGGCCATCGCTTTCTTCAACCCTAACTACGTTGATGGCTGGCAGCAGGCATTAACCCTGGCGGCAGGGGACAACGTATGACGCTGGCGCAATTTGGCGGGTTGTTTATCGTTTATCTGGTGAGCGTGCTGTTTATTCTGACGCTGGCTTACCAGGAGTTTAGGCGCGTCCGTTTCAATTTTAACGTCTTCTTTACGCTACTGTATTTGCTGACGTTTTACTTCGGTTTCCCGCTGACCTGTCTGCTGGTGTTTCAGTTTGACGTCGAGGTGGTACCGGTAGAGTTTTTACTCTATGCGATCCTCTCCGCTACTGCGTTTTATGCGATTTATTACGTCAGCTATAAAACCCGGCTGCGAAAGCGCAGCGTGCAACCGCGTAAGCCGGTGTTCACCATGAACAGGGTGGAAACCCATCTGACCTGGATGCTGCTGGCGTTGGTGGCGATGGCGACCGTCGGTATTTTCTTCATGCAAAACGGTTTCCTGCTGTTCAAGCTCAACTCTTACAGCCAAATTTTCTCCAGCGATGTCTCCGGGGTGGCGCTCAAGCGGTTCTTCTATTTCTTCATCCCGGCGATGCTGGTGGTGTATTTCCTGAAGCAAGATCTGCGCGCCTGGTTCTTTTTCCTGGCGGCGACGGTGGCCTTTGGCATCCTGACTTACGTGATAGTTGGCGGTACCCGCGCCAATATCATTATTGCCTTCTCGCTGTTTCTGTTTATCGGCATCGTGCACGGCTGGATCTCGTTGTGGATGCTGGTGGCCGCCGGCGTGTTTGGTATCGTCGGCATGTTCTGGCTGGCGTTAAAGCGCTACAGCCTGGACGTCAGCGGTCCCGAAGCGTTCTATACCTTCCTTTACCTGACGCGCGATACCTTCTCGCCATGGGAAAACCTGGCGCTGTTGCTGCAAAACTACGACAAGATTGACTTCCAGGGCCTGGCACCGATAGTGCGCGATTTCTACGTGTTCATTCCGGCCTGGCTGTGGCCGGGGCGACCGGACACGGTGCTCAATAGCGCCAACTATTTCACCTGGGAAGTGTTGAATAACCATTCCGGCCTGGCGATATCACCCACGCTTATCGGCTCACTGGTGGTGATGGGCGGTGCGGTGTTTATTCCCGTTGGCGCGGTACTGGTCGGGATGATCATCAAGTGGTTCGACTGGCTGTATGAGATGGGCAAAAGCGAACCTAACCGGTATAAGGCCGCGATATTGCAAAGTTTCTGCTTCGGTGCGGTTTTCAACATCATCGTGTTGGCGCGCGAAGGGGTAGATTCCTTTGTCTCGCGAGTGGTGTTCTTCTGCCTTATTTTTGGCGCCTGCCTGCTGATGGCTAAGTTGTTGTACTGGCTGTTTGACACTGCCGGGTTGATTAAGGCACGGGTGCGGCGTACGCGTACGCTGGCATCGACGCCATCATCCGTTCGGGTCGACGGCCTTCTGTAAGGGTAATAATAACGATGGAAGCAAAGATTTCGGTTCCCCAATATGAGCTGCGCGGTTTCAGCCTGTGGGGATTTCGCGATATGGCGCAATGCCTGGATTTTCTGTTTGACGGCGGCCGGGTAAAGCAGGGCACGCTGGTCGCGATGAATGCCGAAAAGATCCTCAAGGCGGAAGAAGATACTGCGCTGCACGCCTTGCTGGATGAAGCCGAATACAAGTATGCGGACGGGATCAGCATGGTACGTTCGATCCGCCGTAAATACCCGCGGGCAGAGGTATCGCGCGTCGCGGGAGCCGACCTGTGGGAAGCGTTGATGCAGCGCGCCGGACGCGAGGGTACGCCGGTCTTCCTGATTGGCGGCAAACCCTCGGTGCTGGCGGAAACCGAACAGAAGCTGCGTAGCCAGTGGAATGTAAACCTGGTGGGCAGCCAGGACGGTTATTTCAAGCCTGAACAGCGGGATGCACTGTTCGAACGCATTCGCGGCAGCGGTGCCGCCATTGTGACGGTGGCCATGGGATCGCCGAAACAGGAAATCCTGATGCGTGACTGCCGTAAAGTGCATCCGCAGGCGCTCTATATGGGCGTAGGCGGTACTTACGACGTGTTCACCGGGCACGTGAAGCGTGCGCCAAAGATTTGGCAGAACCTCGGTCTGGAGTGGTTGTATCGGCTGCTAAGCCAACCGAGCCGCCTGGGGCGCCAACTGAAACTGCTGAAGTTTGTCGGCTACTATTACCGCGGCAAGATGTAAGAACGATGCTGGGGCGGAGGATCCCGCCCCGATGCAACCAATTGTTCAAATAACCTGCTTTATGGCGTATTCGTCAGCACCCCTATAACCTCAGTCCATAAACTCACCTGTATTTATTCCATAAAGTTTTAAATTGCGGTTTGCTTATAGCGGCAAAATGCGAAACGATACCGCCCGGAAATTATCCCTGAGCGTTGGCGCAAAACGTGATAGCGCTTAACGACGTTTTTCTCACCGTAAGATCGTCCCATCACAAGCTGGTGTCCGCCAACGCGGCGGGAGAGGTTTTACGCTATTTTCATTAAAACAATAACGACCGGTAACGGCCGGCATGCAAACACAATCAAAAAAATAATATTGAGGATTTATGGCACACAAAGAAAAACCGCAAGGCCTACACCGGGGGCTGGAAGCCCGGCATATCGAGCTGATTGCTCTGGGGGGCACCATCGGGGTGGGCCTGTTTATGGGCTCGGCCAGTACGCTGAAATGGGCGGGGCCTTCGGTGTTGCTGGCTTATATTATTGCCGGCCTGTTCGTGTTCTTCATTATGCGTTCGATGGGCGAGATGCTGTTCCTTGAACCGGTCGCGGGCTCCTTTGCCGTTTATGCCCATAAATACATGAATCCCTATTTTGGCTACCTGACCGCCTGGGGCTATTGGTTTATGTGGATTGCCGTAGGCATCTCGGAAATCACCGCCGTTGGGGTCTACGTGCAGTTTTGGTTCCCGGAAATCCCGCAGTGGATACCGGCGTTGATCGCCGTGGCGATGGTAGCGCTGGCCAACCTGGCCGCCGTGCGTCTGTACGGCGAGCTGGAGTTCTGGTTTGCCATGATCAAGGTTACCACCATCATTGTGATGATTTTGGTGGGGTTGGGGGTGATCTTCTTTGGCTTCGGGAATGGCGGGCAGCCGATTGGCTTTGCCAACCTGACCGAGCACGGCGGTTTCTTTGCCGGCGGCTGGAAGGGCTTCCTGTTCGCGCTTTGTATTGTTGTGGCGTCCTATCAGGGCGTTGAACTGGTGGGGATCACCGCCGGTGAAGCCAAAAAACCGCAGGTGACTCTGAAGCGTGCGATTAACAATATCCTGTGGCGTATCCTGATCTTCTACGTCGGTGCCATTTTTGTCATCGTCACCATCTTCCCCTGGAACGGTATTGGCACTGCAGGCAGCCCCTTCGTGCTGACCTTTGCCAAAATCGGTATTGTCGCTGCCGCCGGTATCATTAACTTTGTGGTGCTCACGGCTGCGCTTTCAGGCTGTAACAGCGGGATGTACAGCGGTGGCCGTATGCTGTACGCACTGGCTAAAAACCGGCAGTTGCCGGCGTCGTTGACCAAGCTGTCCGCCAACGGCGTGCCGGTTAACTGTATCGCCGTGACCATTGCCTGTCTGTTAGTCGGTTCCGGATTGAATTACCTCATTCCCAATCCGCAGGCGGTGTTTGTCTATGTCTACAGCGCCAGCGTGTTGCCGGGCATGGTGCCGTGGTTCGTGGTGCTGATTAGCCAACTGTATTTCCGCCGTGCCCATAAGGAAGCGATTAAAACCCACAGCTTTAAGTCGATTATGTTCCCCTATGTGAACTATCTGACCATCGCTTTCTTGGTCTGCGTGCTGATCGGCATGGGAATTAACCCGGATACGCGAATTTCTTTGCTGGTCGGGGCGATTTTCTTAGCGGCAGTCAGCCTGTGCTACTTTGCTTTCGGCATGCACAAGAAACATCATCCGGCTGAAAAACGGACAGAAACACAGCAATAACCGGTGAAAAGGGGCTACGGATAGCGCTTTCCTGCGCGGGAGTGAGCAAAGCGTAATCAAACACAACATTTCTGCGAAAAAGCACTAGACAGGATTGGGTTAAATCCGTAGTATCCCCTCCCGCAACGGCGCTATGCGCCCGTAGCTCAGCTGGATAGAGCGCTGCCCTCCGGAGGCAGAGGTCTCAGGTTCGAATCCTGTCGGGCGCACCATTAAGTTTGTGTGCAAGAGCTGCGGTGGTAGTATTACCGCGTGAAGTAGTTAAGAAGTAATGGTGGCTATAGCTCAGTTGGTAGAGCCCTGGATTGTGATTCCAGTTGTCGTGGGTTCGAGTCCCATTAGCCACCCCACTTCCTAAGAGAAGTGAAGAATTTTAAGCTGTTTTGTGACTGTGCGAAGGTGGCGGAATTGGTAGACGCGCTAGCTTCAGGTGTTAGTGTTCTTACGGACGTGAGGGTTCAAGTCCCTCTCTTCGCACCACACAAAATGTCTAATAAATTTAATATTTACATAGACATAAGCGATAAAATTTAGTAGTATCTGCAACAAGAAATCGGCGAGTAGCGCAGCTTGGTAGCGCAACTGGTTTGGGACCAGTGGGTCGGAGGTTCGAATCCTCTCTCGCCGACCACATTCAAGAAAGCCCGCTTTTAGCGGGTTTTTTTACATCTGTAGTTTATAGGATGAGCACCTCCGAAGGAGGTTTGAGCCGAGCGCAGCGAGACAACGTTGCTTTAGCAACGGCCCGTAGGGCGGCATCGCAGATGCAAGTCATCCTCTCTCGCCGACCACATTCAGAAAAGCCCGTTCAGCAATGAACGGGCTTTTTGCTTTCTGACATTCCGCTTTACACCCTCCTGCTCTGGTTTTGCCTCTGCCCGCTAGCTATCGTATCCCGCCAGGACGCTTTTGGCTTGGTGTTGGCTTCCGGCGACATCGGCATGCCGCATTGTCGTCAGCTTGAGACATTTAATATATTGATTTTATTTAATAAAAATGACTTTGGCTTAAGTCGTCGTTTTAAGGCGACATATCTGTAGACGTCAGGTGATAGCAGCAGAAAGGGCAGTGAGCGGAATGAAACGAAGTGCTGAGATTAAATCTGTTTTAATTCAGCTTATTAGGCTATTCACCTGAAGGGGTGATGCGTTTTTCCCAAAGTTGGCACGCCAAGTGCAATATCCACTATGTAGATGCTCATTCCACCTCTTATGTTCGCCTTAGGCTTCATAAACCCTGGGAATGACGCAGAGCCGATTTAGGGTGCCTATTGCCCACCAGAACGATGACGGCGTTGCTTGCAATGGCTGACATCACACTCCGGGCAAAACGTTGAGTGAGGCACCGCCCCTGTTGTCCTAGACCTGATTGCTTTTTTATACACTTGCCACCGCGGCAAGTGTTTTTTTTGCCTAATACCCATCATATTTGAAGCCACAGCTGCGTTGACTGCGCGCTCTCACCCCAGTCACTTGGTTGACCAAGCTCCTGGGGATTCGTGAGCTTGCCGCCTTGCTGTGACTCTAACTATCTTGGGTATAAACAACGTTAGATAAAAAAGGCGCGACCTGTGGGCGCGCCTTGAAGACAGTGCATTGTGCGTTATTCGCCGTTCTGCTTCAGCGTTAGCATCAGGCCTTCACGACGCATCTGTGCTGCTTCATCCGAGCGGTGCAGCTTCTCCAGCACGTCAGCCAGCCAAGCGTAATCGTAGGCATCTGGACGCTGTTTCAGCGCTTCCCGGAATGCATCGGCCGCCGCCTGCCATTCGCCGTGCTTCATCAGCAACTGGCCCAGGGTACTGTTCAGCAGTGGTGTGGCACCATGCTGCTTCACCTGCTGACGCAACGCTTTCTCCAGCTGTTGCGGGTTGCCGGACTTCAGACGCGGGATCAGCAACACCAGGCGTTCGTCATACTGGCGCTTGAGGCTGTCGAGTACGATCTCTTGCGCCAGTTCATGGTCATTGCATTCGATCAGGTGTTCCACCATCGCGATTTGCAACGGCACCTCATGCCGGATTTTGCGGCTCTGATCTTTCCACCAGCGTTTCAGGCCATCACTGCCCTCATCCGCCATCGCCTGATTCATCAGGCCAATGTAGGCCTGTTGTTGCAGCGCCTGCAGCTCAGCCTCACTGTGCAGATTGATCTTGCTCATCGACGGCAGGATCTCCAGCAATGAGGCAAAAGCGCCAGTGCGCAGATAAGCCATTTCCGCCAGTCGCAATACTTCGGGATGACGCGGAGCCTGGTTAAGCAGGCGATCGACACCGTGACGTGCCGCATGGTTTTCGCCCTGAGCCAGCTGGATGCGCACGCGGGTGATGTCTACCGGCAGCTGGTCGGTGTCGGCGGCTTCGGCGGCGCGTTCCAGGTACTGATTGGTACGGAAATCGTCACCCCGTTGCTGTGCGGCCTCAGCGGCCAGCAGGTAGTTCACCACCGGTTGTTCAGCGTGATCGGCATTGCGCGTCAGCAGTTTTTCAACCTGCTTGTAATCACCTTCGGCCAGTTTGATCAGCGCGGCCTTGGTCTGCTTACGCGCACGGCTGCGTTTGCGGCCCAGGAACCAGCCGCGAGTGCGGGCGCTGGTGCTGAAGATGCGGCGCAGGATCCACTCGATCACCAGCAGCACCACAAACAGCAAGATACCCATGATCACCAGGCCGGTGACGCTGGTTTCGATATTGTAGTTATCGGTCTGAATCAGCACATAGCCCTGATGGCCGGCCAACATCGGCCCAACCACCACGCTGGCGATCAGCACCAGGAACAGAAATAGCACGCGTAACATGGCTTATCCCTCCTGATGAGCGGCAGGGGACTGGGCCATCAGATTACGCACCCGGGTCTGCATCAGTTTTTCCAGCAGCGGCTGGCTTTTCAGCTGATCCGGCACGTCCATGGTGATCGACTGCTGGCTCAGGGCATCCAACTCTTCCAGGAACGCTTTCGTGGCCGGGTCGGTGGTATCGAAGTAGGCGCGAACCCAAGTGGAAATGGTCTCCAGCGACTGCTTATACACTTCGTTCTGATGGCGTGGGATGGCCTGTGCGGCAACCAGCAGGCGCGAACGGATATTTTCGCGCAGGTAAATGTCCTGGTTCGGGGCCAGCAGCGGCTCCGCATTGCTATCGCGGCGGCGGATGGTAATAAAGTCGGCCATAAAGTTGTGCCAGCTTTTGGCCAGGTTTTGCCGCCATTCGCCGATCGAGCTCGACAGCTCGCTGCTGTCTTGATCCATCGGCGCTTCGTCGCTGTCGTTATCCGCCAGGCGCAGATTATCCACCTGATTGGACAACTGATTGGTCTTGAGAATGATGCCGTCGAAATCTACCTGAGTCAGCGTGGACAGCGTGCTGACGTCTTCGGTGATGGCGCGACGAACCTCGAGCAGGCTCGGGTCATTCATGTCAGCCAGGCTGGCATCGGCGCTTTTTAACAGCGCGGCGGCGGTGGTGACGTCCTGATCGCTCCACAGCTTACGCCCGGCCATTTTCACCAGAAAATCGGCCTGCGCCAGCAACCAGGTTTTGGCATCGCTGCCGGAGATGATGGCGACTTTCTCTTGCAGTTCATTGAGCTGTCGCGCCAGGGTTGCCTGTTCGCGATCGGCGGCGTCCAGCGTTTTGCCCTGTTGCTGCAGCAGGCCTTCCAGCGCGCTTCTTTCTTGCTGTTGGCTTTGTTTCAGCGTTTCCAGCTGTTGCTGCAGCGTTTGATTGGCGGCGATGAGCTGCTGCGCCTGTCGATGTGTATGGTAATAGCCGCCGGCAGCCAGAGCGATAACCAGCACGATCGCGATCGCGCCCAACACCGGGCCGGTATTTTTACCTTTACGCTTTTCAGCGTCTGGCTGCTGGGGGCTCTCAACCGCAGAGGTTGGTTCTTCAACCGGGGCGGATGGGGTATTTTGTTCCGTCATAGTGGCACATCCCATAGTCAGGTTTATTGTAGCGCGCGGATCAGCGCGTCATTATCGGCGGTATCAGCTACCCGAATTGTGCTCCAGCCCAGTTCCTGGGCGAGGGTAGCCAGACGTTCACTCACTACGACCAGGCGGCAACGTAACAGCCACGAAGAACGGTAGTAATCAGGAACTAAAGTATAGAGCTGTTGTAACATTTCACCGCTGGTGACTACCAGCGTATCAACACCGGCACGCTGCCAGTGGGCGCTTTGCTCGCTGCCATCATAGTGCACCGGGCTGCGTTGATAACATTCATAATAGCTGACCGCAGCGCCGCGCTCGCTCAGTGTGTTGCCGAGCAGCTCACGGCCGCCGTTACCGCGCAAGATCAGCGCCTGTTTACCTTCCAGCTTCTGCAGCGCCGGCAGCAGCAGCAATGTTTCGCTGATCTCCTGCTCACGCGGGTATTCTATCGGCAGGCTGCTGATGCGGTGCATTGCCAGCGCCGTGGTACGACCGATAGCGTAATAGGCAAGCCTGGCAGGCCATGACAGCCCGACGCGGCCCATCACAGAATGGGCGTAGCTCACCGAGTGCTGCGACAGGATGAACACCAGATCGCCATCATTAAGCTGCTGTAACGTCTGCGGCAATTTTGGCAAATCGCCGCCGGGGGCGAAGTCGATCAACGGAGCATGATAGGCAACCCGACCGAGCGCACGCAGTCGGCTGACCAGTTCTTCTCCGGAAGGCGAGGGGCGGGTTACCAGAATCGTCATGCAGGGGGATTCCCCTGATAAACGTCCTGCAGAATTTCACGAGCGCCTTGCGCCAGCAGTTCTTCCGCCAGTTCAATGCCCATCTGCTCTGCTTGAGCTGCCGGACCGCGGCGTTCGCCGCGCACCATTTGGCTACCGTCTGGAGAGCCCACCAGGGCTCGCAGCCACAGGCTGTCGCCCTCCAGTTCGGCATAGCTGCCGATCGGTACCTGGCAACCGCCTTCCAGCCGGGTATTCATCGCACGTTCGGCACGTACGCGGGTTTCTGTGGCAACGTGATTGAGCGGTGCCAACAGCGCGCGGGTGGTTTCGTCGTCGAGGCGGCATTCGATACCCACTGCGCCCTGGCCAACGGCCGGCAGGCACTCTTCCGGGCTCAATGGACTGCGGATACGCTGTTCCAACCCCAGGCGCTTAAGCCCGGCGACCGCCAGAATAATGGCGTCGTAATCGCCGTTATCCAATTTTGCCAGTCGGGTACCGACGTTGCCGCGCAGATCGCGCACGATCAGATCCGGACGGCGCTCACGCAGTTGGCACTGACGACGCAGGCTGGAGGTACCGACCACGCTGCCCTGCGGCAGTTGATCGAGCGATGCGAAACGATTGGAAACAAATGCGTCGCGAGGATCGTCACGCTCGCAAATAGTCACTAAACCCAAGCCTTCGGGGAAATCGACCGGGACGTCTTTCATTGAGTGAACGGCGATATCCGCACGGCCGTCCAATAACGCCAGTTCAAGTTCCTTAACAAACAGCCCTTTACCGCCGACTTTCGCCAGCGGCGTATCCAAAATAATGTCGCCTCGCGTGACCATCGGCACCAGTTCGACCTGCAGGCCGGGGTGGCTGGCCATCAGGCGCTGCTGCACATAATGTGCTTGCCA
This sequence comes from Serratia sp. BNK-12, assembly GCF_047456085.1. Taxonomy (NCBI): domain Bacteria; kingdom Pseudomonadati; phylum Pseudomonadota; class Gammaproteobacteria; order Enterobacterales; family Yersiniaceae; genus Serratia; species Serratia sp. BNK-12. The sequence continues at coordinate 4,995,019 of NZ_CP179896.1, read as the reverse complement.
AAGCGCGAGTGGGCTTTGTCGGGTGGCAATTCGAATAATTTTGTCTAACATGCTTGTTACCGTTTTTATAATTCGCCGTTCATCCTACCACTGAGTGTGAAAACTGTCAGTGCAAGAAGCCACAGGCGAAGAAAGGACAACGGAATCAACGGGACGTGTGATGTGTTTTGGGGCAGTTAACACTGCGGGTAAATCGTTTGGAGTGGCGCTACAATAATAGTGAAGCGTTACTTCCTTTACGGTCAATCAGCAAGGTGTTAAATTGATCACGTTTCCAACAATAAGTTGCCAAATATTCTTCCAACACTAACGGCACTTATGGAATACGGGTTTTTTTCTAAACACCGGGATAATCAGGCGAGACGTCTTGTACCTCTACATCGAGACACTGAAGCAGAGACTGGATGCGATCAATCAATTACGAATCGATCGCGCCCTAGCGGCCATGAAGCCCGCGTTTCAACGGGTATACAGTCTGCTGCCTACCTTATTGCACCACCACCACCCACTGATGCCAGGTTACCTGAACGGTAACGTTCCCCATGGCGTTTGCCTCTACACGCCTGATGAAACTCAACAAGATTACCTCAATGATTTAGAAGACAAATGGGGCAGCCCATTTGACAAAATGGCCAGCGGTGAACTGCCGATTACCGGGGTTTACTCGATGGGCAGCACCTCGTCGATCGGCCAGAGTTGCAGCTCGGATCTCGACATCTGGGTGTGCCACCAATCCTGGCTGGACAACGAAGAGCGTAACCGCCTGCAGCAAAAATGCAGCCTGCTGGAAAAATGGTCGGCGTCGATGGGGGTGGAAGTCAGCTTCTTCCTGATCGATGAAAACCGCTTCCGTCATAACGAAAGCGGCAGCCTAGGGGGCGAAGACTGCGGCTCCACCCAACATATCCTGCTGCTGGACGAATTTTACCGCACCGCGGTGCGCCTGGCCGGCAAACGTATTTTGTGGAACATGGTGCCGGGCGAAGAAGAAGCACACTACGATGAGTATGTGCTGTCGCTTTACTCGCAAGGCGCGTTAACGCCGAACGAATGGCTGGATCTCGGCGGTCTGAGCACGCTGTCGGCGGAAGAATATTTCGGTGCCAGCCTGTGGCAACTGTACAAAAGCATCGACTCGCCTTACAAGGCGGTGCTGAAAACCCTGCTGCTGGAAGCCTATTCCTGGGAATACCCGAATACGCAGCTGCTGGCGATGGACATCAAACAGCGCCTGCATCAGGGCGAGATTGTCTGCTTTGGTCTCGACGCCTACTGTATGATGCTCGAACGCGTTACGCATTATCTGAATCAAATCAACGACACTACCCGCCTCGACCTGGTCCGCCGCTGTTTCTACCTGAAAGTCTGTGAAAAACTGTCCCGCGCCAATGCGTGCGTCGGCTGGCGTCGTGAAATTCTCAGCCAATTGGTCAGCGAATGGGGCTGGGACGAAGAGCGTCTGGCGATCCTGGATAATCGCGCCAACTGGAAAATCGAACGGGTACGTGAAGCACACAACGAACTGTTGGATGCGATGATGCAAAGCTATCGCAACCTGATCCGCTTCGCTCGCCGCAACAACCTTAGCGTCAGCGCCAGCCCGCAGGATATCGGCGTGCTCACCCGTAAGCTGTACGCCGCGTTTGAAGCGCTGCCCGGCAAGGTGACGCTGGTGAACCCACAGATTTCGCCGGACCTGTCAGAAGACGACTTGACCTTTATTCACGTGCCGATTGGCCGTGCCAACCGCACCGGCTGGTATCTTTATAACCAGGCACCGGCCATGGACTCGATCGTCAGCCATCAGCCGCTGGAATATAACCGCTACCTCAACAAGCTGGTGGCCTGGGCCTATTTCAACGGGCTGCTGACGCCGAAAACCCGTCTGCACATCAAGAGCGGCAACCTGTGCGATACCGCAAAACTGCAGGAACTGGTGGCCGATGTGTCGCACCACTTCCCGCTGCGCCTGGCGGCCCCCACGCCAAAAGCGCTGTACAGCCCGTGCGAAATTCGTCACCTGGCGATAATCGTCAATCTGGAAAACGATCCGACCGCCGCCTTCCGCAATCAGGTGGTGCATTTCGATTTCCGCAAGCTCGATGTATTCAGCTTTGGTCAGCAACAGCAGTGCCTGGTGGGCAGTATCGATCTGCTGTATCGCAACTCCTGGAACGAAGTGCGTACTTTGCATTTCAGCGGCGAGCAATCGGTGCTTGAAGCGTTGAAGACCATTCTCGGCAAAATGCACCAGGATGCCGCGCCGCCGGAATCGGTCGAGGTGTTCTGCTACAGTCAGCACCTGCGCGGCCTGATCCGTACCCGTATACAGCAGCTGGTGTCGGAGTGTATTGAGCTACGCCTGTCCAGCACCCGACTGGAGCCGGGCCGTTTTAAAGCGGTACGTGTTGCCGGCCAGACCTGGGGCTTGTTCTTCGAACGGCTGAGCGTGTCGGTGCAGAAGCTGGAAAACGCGGTGGAGTTCTACGGCGCAATTTCCAACAACAAATTGCACGGCCTGTCGATCAAAGTGGAAACCGATCAGGTGCATCTGCCGCCGGTGGTGGACGGTTTCGCCAGCGAAGGGATTATTCAGTTCTTCTTCGAAGACACCACGGACGATAAAGGTTTTAACATCTATATTCTGGATGAGTCTAACCGGGTTGAGGTTTATCACCATTGCGAAGGCAGTAAAGAGGAACTGGTGCGTGACGTTAGCCGTTTCTACTCTTCCTCGCACGATCGCTTCACCTACGGCTCCAGCTTCATCAACTTCAACCTACCGCAGTTCTATCAGATAGTGCATCTTGATGGCCGAACTCAGGTGATCCCGTTCCGCAGCAATGTGCTGTCGAGCCTGTGCGTTCCCCTGACCGACAGCGCCGTCCAACCGCTGAAGCAGCAGTTCCAGCTGCATTGATATCGTCAAGGTTCAGCAGGCTGAGCCTTGACGACGGATGCGGCCATTCTCAGGAAAACTTCACCTCTTCGCCGGCCTGTGCGCTGGCCGCTTCGCTCAGTAAGGGGTAGAAGGCGCGGTCGCTGCGATCGCACAGCCACACGCCGTCACGGTAGTTAAAGTGGTAGCCGCCGGTTTTGGTCGCCAGCCAAATCTGATGCAATGGCTCCTGGCGATTGATCACAATTTTGGTGCCATTTTCGAAGCTTAACGTCATTACGCCGCCGTTAGTTTCGTAATCGATGTCCGCATCGCCGTCAAAATCGTCCAGGGTCTCTTCAATATTCAGCATCAGTTGGTCAGCCAACTGGTGAAACTCACTGTCGTTCATATTCAATTCCTATTGCTTTTCATGATCCACCTGCGATTATAGAGACCTTGGACGCATGAATTACAGGCATTAATGCAAATGAAAAAACAACTACGCTATGCGCTGATGGCAGTTCTGCTTGCCGGGCTCTCCGGCTGCGGCCTGAAGGGCCCGCTGTACTTCCCGCCAGCCGATCCGGCCAGCACTAAGAAACCGGCTACCCAGGTTCAGACCGGCGATCAGGTACAGAAAAATCAGCAGGAACTTTCTGGCTCTCAGCAAAAACCGTCGATGAGCGACCAGTAACACCTTGTTTGCGGCGGCGTGAGTCACCGCAAACCCAAGACGGATAGCGGAGTATGATATGCAGTTCTCCAAAATGCACGGTCTGGGCAACGACTTTATGGTGGTCGATGCCGTTACACAGAATGTCTATTTCTCACCCGAGTTGATCCGCCGTCTGGCCGATCGGCACTTGGGCGTTGGCTTTGACCAGCTGCTGGTGGTAGAACCGCCTTACGATCCGGAACTGGATTTCCATTACCGCATTTTTAACGCCGACGGCAGTGAAGTGGCGCAGTGCGGTAACGGCGCTCGCTGCTTTGCCCGCTTTGTACGGCTGAAAGGCTTGACCAACAAGCGCGATATTCGCGTCAGTACCCAGACCGGGCGCATGGTGTTGAGCGTGACCGACGATGATCTGGTGTGCGTGAATATGGGTGAGCCCAACTTCGATCCCCAGGCAGTGCCGTTTCGCGCAACCAAAGAAGAAAAGACCTACATCATGCGTGCGGCGGAACATACGGTGCTGTGCGGCGTGGTGTCGATGGGCAATCCGCATTGTGTTTTACAGGTGGATGATGTAAAAACCGCCAAGGTGGAGCTGCTCGGGCCGGTGCTGGAAGGGCATGAGCGCTTCCCGGAACGGGCTAACATCGGTTTTATGCAAATTGTCAGTCGCGAGCACATTAAACTGCGTGTCTATGAGCGCGGTGCTGGCGAAACGCAGGCCTGCGGTAGCGGAGCCTGTGCGGCCGTGGCAGTAGGGATTCAACAGGAATTGCTGTCAGAAGAGGTACATGTAGAACTGCCGGGCGGCAGCCTGCATATTCGCTGGAAAGGGCCGGGCAGCCCGCTGTTTATGACCGGTCCGGCAACCCATGTATATGACGGATTTATTCATCTATGAAGAGCGTTGAGGACCAGGCTGTCGCAGGCATTGAGCTTGATGACGACGCCGTGATGCAGTTTCTGCTGCAAAACCCGGATTTCTTTATGCGCAACGCGCGGTTGGTGGAGCAAATGCGCGTTCCCCATCCCGTTCGCGGCACCGTATCGTTGGTCGAGTGGCATCTGGCTCGCCAGCGCAATCACATCCATCGGCTGGAAGAAGAAATCACGCTGCTGATGGAGCAGGCCAGCGCCAACGAAACGCTGTTTGCCAGCCTGCTGCATTTGCAGGCCAATCTGGCCACCGCCGACAGCCTGCAGGATATGCTTAACCGCCTGCAGCGTTGGGCGCGCGGTTTCGGTTTGGCCGGCGCCAATATCCGCCTGTTTTCCGAAAGCTGGAAAATCGGCGCACCTTCCGATTTCACTCACCTTGCCCTGACGCGCTCTTCGTTTGAACCGTTGCGCATTCAGCGTCTGGGCGACCAACAGCACTTTCTTGGCAGCCTGAATGGCCCCGAGTTGTTGTTGCTGCTGCCGCAGGCCAAACTGGTCGGCTCGGTAGCGCTGTCGATGCTGGGTGATGAGGGCGAGCTGGGTATGGTGATTTTCAGCAGCCGCGATACGCAACATTATCAGCAGGGCATGGGCACGGTGATGCTTAATCAACTGGCGCGCATGCTGCCGGAACTGCTGGAACGCTGGATCGAACGCGCATGACCCCGCTGGCGGCCAGCCTGCAACAGCCGGTCGATGCCTTTCTGCGCTATCTGAAGGTGGAACGCCAGCTCAGCCCCTTGACGCAGTTAAGCTATTCACGCCAATTGCAGGCGCTGATGGCGCTGGCTCAGGATATGGGCATCACGGAGTGGCCGGCGTTGGACGCCGCCAAAGTCCGGATGCTGGCGGCGCGCAGTAAACGCGCCGGCCTGCAGTCTTCCAGCCTCGCGTTACGCTTGTCGGCATTACGCAGTTTTCTCGACTGGCAGGTCAGCCAGGGCATGCTGATAGCCAACCCCGCCAAAGGGATCCGCACGCCACGCAGTGGCCGTCATCTGCCGAAAAACATCGACGTCGATGAAATGAATCAGCTGCTGGATATCGATCTCAACGATCCGCTGGCGGTACGCGATCGCGCTATGCTTGAGGTGATGTACGGGGCAGGGCTGCGTCTTTCTGAACTGGTGGGGCTGGACTGTCGCCACGTCGATCTGGCCGCCGGTGAAATTTGGGTTTTGGGCAAGGGCAGCAAGGAACGCAAGCTGCCGGTCGGCCGCACCGCCGTGACCTGGCTGGAACACTGGCTGGCGATGCGCGACCTGTTCGGGCCGTCAGACGATGCGATGTTCCTGTCCAATCAGGGAAAACGCATCTCGACCCGTAACGTGCAAAAGCGTTTTGCCGAATGGGGCGTCAAGCAGGGCGTTAACAGCCATATCCATCCGCACAAGCTGCGCCACTCCTTTGCTACCCATATGCTGGAGTCCAGCGGCGATCTGCGTGCGGTGCAGGAACTGCTTGGCCATGCCAATCTGACCACCACCCAAATCTATACCCACCTCGACTTTCAACATCTGGCGAACGTGTACGATGCCGCGCATCCACGCGCCAAACGGGGGAAATCCTGATGCACTTTTATCGTCCGCTACGCCCGCTGGCGGCATTGACCTTCGATCTGGACGACACGCTGTACGACAACCGTCCGGTGATCAAACAGACCGAATTGCAGTCGGTGGCTTTCCTGCAGAATTATCATCCCGGGCTGAACCACTTCCAGTCGGCGGATTTTCACCGCCTGCGCCAAGAGTTACGTGAACAGGATCCAGAGATTTACCACGACGTCACCCAGTGGCGTTGGCGTGCCATCCACCTGGCGCTGAGCCGTCAGGGGCTGCGTGATGCCCAGGCAGCTGAAGGGGCTGACGCGGCGATGCAGAATTTTGCGCTGTGGCGCAGCCGCATCGAAGTGCCTGAAGCTACCCACGCTACGTTGAAAGCATTGGGTGAACGTTTCCCTCTGGTGGCGATCACCAACGGCAATGCCGATCCCGCGCAGTGCGGGCTGGACGGTTACTTTCAGTTTGTGCTGCGCTCCGGGCCGGATGGCCGCGCCAAACCTTATCAGGACATGTATCAACTGGCCGCAGAGCGTTTAGGCATCGCCCCTGAGCATATTCTCCACGTCGGCGATGATTTAACCACCGACGTCGCCGGCGCGTTGCGCTCAGGCCTGCAGGCCTGTTGGATCAACGACCGTCAGCGCAGCCTGATGCAGGCTGCCGATAGCCGGCTGCTGCCACATATTGAGATTTCGCAGTTGGCATCGCTGACAGCATTGTTATAATCCCTGCCAGAACTCTGTATAAATTCCCAGTGGAATCGCGTCGCTGACGCGCTTTCCCTTACCAATTAATGGTGCCTATGGACGTTTCCGATCTGCTCGACAGCCTGAATGAAAAACAACGCGAAGCCGTGGCGGCGCCACGTGGCAACCTGTTGGTACTGGCCGGCGCGGGCAGCGGTAAAACCCGAGTGCTGGTGCACCGCATCGCCTGGCTGCTGTCGGTAGAGAACTGTTCGCCGTATTCGATCATGGCGGTGACGTTCACCAACAAAGCCGCGGCGGAAATGCGCCACCGTATCGAACATCTGATTGGCACCAGTCAGGGTGGCATGTGGATCGGCACCTTCCACGGGCTGGCTCACCGGTTACTGCGCGCGCACCACATGGATGCCAATCTGCCGCAGGATTTCCAGATCCTCGACAGCGACGACCAGTTCCGCCTGCTCAAACGCATCGTCAAGGCGTTGAATATCGACGAGAAACAATGGCCCCCGCGTCAGGCGATGTGGTACATCAACGGCAAAAAAGATGAGGGCCTGCGTCCGCAACACGTCGAGACCTATAATAATCCGGTGGAGGCAACCTGGTTGCGTATCTACCAGGCCTATCAGGAAGCCTGCGATCGCGCCGGGCTGGTAGATTTTGCCGAGCTGTTGCTGCGCGCCCATGAGCTGTGGCTGAACAAACCGCATATCCTCAACCATTACCGCGAACGTTTTACCAATGTACTGGTAGATGAGTTTCAGGATACCAACAGCATTCAATATGCCTGGATCCGCCTGCTGGCCGGCAATAACAGCAACGTGATGATCGTGGGTGACGATGACCAGTCGATTTATGGCTGGCGCGGCGCTCAGGTGGAAAATATTCAACGTTTCCTGAAGGACTTCCCCGGTGCGCAGAGCGTCCTTCTGGAACAAAATTACCGTTCGACCAGCAATATTCTAAAGGCAGCCAACACCCTGATCGCCAACAACGGCGGGCGCATGGGTAAAAACCTGTGGACAGAGGGCGGGGATGGCGAACCTATTTCTATCTACTGTGCGTTCAACGAACTCGACGAGTCGCGCTTTGTCGTCGGCCGCATCAAAACCTGGCAGGAAAATGGCGGCGCACTGAATGACTGCGCCATCCTTTACCGTAGCAACGCCCAGTCGCGCGTATTGGAAGAGGCGCTGCTGCAAACCGCCATGCCTTACCGCATTTACGGCGGGCAACGCTTCTTCGAACGTCAGGAAATCAAGGATGCGCTGGCCTATCTGCGGCTGATAGCCAACCGTAATGACGACGCTGCGTTCGAGCGCGTAGCAAATACCCCGACCCGTGGCATTGGCGACCGGACGTTGGACGAAGTGCGTCGAACGGCGCGCGATCGTCAATTGACCCTGTGGCAGGCCACCCGCGCCCTGCTGCAAGACAAGGTGCTGGCCGGCCGTGCGGCCTCTGCGCTGCAGCGCTTTACCGAACTGGTAGATTCCCTGGCGCATGAAACCGCCGATATGCCCTTGCACGTACAGACCGACCGGGTGATCCGCGATTCGGGGCTGTTCATTATGTATGAGCAGGAAAAGGGCGAGAAAGGCCAGGCGCGTATCGAAAACCTTGAGGAGCTGGTGACGGCAACCCGTCAATACAGCTATCAGGATGAAGATCAGGATCTGATGCCGCTGCAGGCATTTTTGTCGCATGCTGCGCTGGAGGCGGGCGAAGGCCAGGCCGATGCCTATCAGGATGCGGTGCAGTTGATGACCCTGCACTCGGCCAAGGGGCTGGAGTTCCCGCTGGTGTTTATCGTCGGTATGGAAGAGGGGATGTTCCCGAGCCAAATGTCGCTGGATGAAGGCGGGCGGCTGGAAGAAGAACGTCGTCTGGCCTACGTTGGCCTGACGCGTGCCATGCAGAAACTGACGCTGACCTATGCCGAAACGCGTCGTCTGTACGGCAAGGAAGTTTACCATCGGCCTTCGCGTTTTATCGGTGAACTGCCGGAGGAGTGCGTGGAAGAAGTGCGGTTGCGTGCCAGCGTATCGCGACCGGTGAGCCATCGTCGTATGGGCACGCCGATCGGTGAAAACGATACCGGCTACAAGCTGGGGCAGCGAGTGCGTCACCCTAAATTTGGCGAAGGCACCATCGTCAATCTGGAAGGCAGCGGCGAACACAGTCGACTGCAAATTGCGTTCCCAGGGGAAGGCATCAAGTGGCTGGTGGCCGCCTATGCCAGACTGGAAACGGTGTAGCGGGGCAGTAGCCGCCGAACCCAAAGGGGCGAATCTCTTCGCCCCAGCACTCAGGCTTAAAGCGTACGGGTATAGCGATCGCCAACTTGCGCGGTGGCATACCAGCGCATAACAGCTTCGATGCCTTCACCACCTTCCGGAGGAGCCCAGTGCATGCAGTCCTCTTCCGACAGCGCCTGATAAGGCCCCTGTTTTACTTCGAACACCACGCCGCCGGGATCAACCGACAGCACGGCATGCCAGGTAAACGCCGGCATCTCCAGTACTTTGGTTTCTTCACCCAGCAGCGTGCGTTGGGTGACGACACCTTCCTCATTAAACTGCAATACCACAAAGCGGCCGCGCAGCGGTGTCAACAGTTCCCAGGTTTGTGGATGGCGGTGCGGTCGAATATAGGTGCCAGGTTCCATGGCAATCGCCAGTCGCTGCACCGGCTCGCTCAACTCGTCGTGTAACGTACGGTGCGCGCGCAGGCGAGCCACTTTAGCGGCCTGCTCACTCATGGCGGTCAGGTCGTGGGCGGTAATCTGTTTCATCGTTAAAGTCCGCAAGCTTATCGTGGCTTCATATTAGCAATATTCACGGACGCGGTCAGAGATCCCCGCGACTTTTTCGTTACCCTTTATCACGGATTAAACCGATTTTGTCCCATTGGTTATGGCGATGAATTGTTGCGCAATTATCGGGCCTAACCGGTTGACAGACTTTTTCTTCTCGGCGTAACATGCGCGCACTATTATCAATGAGGACATACGCCTTGGACACACCCAGTAGATACTGGCTCACTGACCTGGACAACAACAGGTACAACTTCTAAGGCTATCCCATCGAGCTGATAGCCTTCGTGGTTGTCGGCGACCTCTTAAGTGTCGCTACGAGTCAGATCCTTCATGGTCTGAAACAAGCTGGTGATGCAACACCCCTCTGTTTCTGTGCTTCCACGCGTTGTTTACCCCTGTCACCCTAAGGGAGTTTTAGCAGATGCTGAGCGCGTTTAAATTAGATAAAAGCCGCCTGTCCCGTCTGGAGTTGGATGACTCCGATGATCTCACCACCTCGCTGTGGGTTGATCTGGTTGAGCCGGAAGAAGGCGAGCGTGAACGCGTGCAAAACGAGCTGGGCCAAAGCCTGGCGACACGTCCGGAGCTGGATGATATCGAAGCTTCCGCGCGTTTCTTCGAAGACGAAGACGGCCTGCATATTCACTCCTTCTTCTACTTTGAAGATGCGGAAGACCATGCCGGTAACTCCACCGTAGCTTTCACCATCCGTGATGGGCGTCTGTATACCCTGCGTGAGCGTGAGCTGCCGGCGTTTCGCCTGTACCGCATGCGCGCACGTAACCTGACGATGGTGGACGGCAACGCTTACGAGCTGTTGCTGGATCTGTTCGAAACCAAGATTGAGCAGTTGGCGGACGAAATTGAAAACGTCTACAGCGATTTGGAAAAGCTCAGCCGGGTAATCATGGAAGGCCATCAGGGCGATGAATACGACGAAGCACTGTCGACGCTGGCCGAACTGGAAGATATCGGCTGGAAAGTGCGACTGTGTTTGATGGATACCCAGCGTGCGCTGAATTTCCTGGTGCGTAAGGCGCGTTTGCCGACCGGTCAGTTGGAGCAGGCGCGTGAAGTGCTGCGCGACATCGAATCTTTGCTGCCACACAACGAATCGTTGTTCCAGAAGGTGAACTTCCTGATGCAAGCGGCGATGGGCTTTATCAATATCGAACAGAACCGCATCATCAAGATCTTCTCGGTGGTGTCGGTGGTGTTCCTGCCACCGACGCTGGTGGCCTCAAGCTACGGGATGAACTTCGAGTTTATGCCGGAGCTGAAGTGGTCGTTCGGCTATCCGGGCGCCATCAGCCTGATGATCCTGGCGGGGCTGGCCCCGTATCTGTACTTCAAACGCAAGAACTGGCTGTAAGCTGACGGGCGAACCTGTTCGCCCGATATTTCTGCTGTCGACCAACGCTTAGCCTGCTAAATAGGGGTAGAATGCCCCTTTGGCTTATCTGTCCGTAAGGCATGCGTTTTGATGGAGAGGTTTCCCCGCTTGATCCAATGGTCGATCCTGCTGCTGGCTTCGCTGGTGCTGGGGTTTGGCCTGCAAAGATTCCATATTCCCGCTGCACTGTTGCTGGGGCCGATGATTGTCGGCGTGGCCATGGGGCTGCTGGGCGCCACGGTTCGCATTCCAGGTTACCTGTTCATCGCCGCACAGGCGGTGCTGGGCTGCATGATCGCGCAAAGTCTCTCTCCTGCTATTCTCACACCGTTACTGGATGACTGGCCGTTGGTGCTGCTGGTGTTGATCGCTACGCTGCTGGCCAGCGGAGTTTCAGGCTGGTGTCTGGTGCGTTATAGCAGTCTGCCGGGGCCAACCGGTGCCTGGGGTTCATCGCCCGGTGGGGCGTCGGCGATGGTGGCGATGGCCGGGGATTTCGGTGCCGACCTGCGGCTGGTGGCGTTTATGCAATACCTGCGGGTGCTGTTTGTCGCAACCGCGGCGGCGATGGTGGCGCGCATTGGGTTGGGTGATGAAGCGGGGCATGGCGGCGCGATGCTGGAGTGGTTCCCTTCACTGGATTGGCGTTTCCCGGCGACGCTGGGCATTGCCGTGGTCGGCGCCTGGCTTGGCCCCCGGTTGCGTATTCCCTCCGGCGCGTTGTTGCTGCCGATGATCATCGGCGCGACGCTGCATTCCAGCGGTACCATGGCGTTACAGGTGCCGGAATGGCTGTTGGCCCTGGCTTATACCCTGATTGGCTGGAGCGTCGGGCTGCGCTTCACCCGGCCGATTTTTTTGTTGGCGCTGCGTACCTTGCCGCAGATGGTGGTGTCGATCGTCGCGCTGATGCTGTTTTGCGGTCTGCTGGCATGGATGCTGACGCGCTTCCTGCCGGTGGATTTGATGACCGCCTATCTGGCGACCAGCCCGGGCGGCCTGGATACCGTGGCGATCATCGCCGCCGGCAGTCGGGTAGACATGTCTTTCGTGATGGCGATGCAGACGCTGCGCTTGTTCACCATCTTGCTGACTGGCCCGGCGATGGCACGATTCATTTCTAACCGCGCCACCCCGGCTTCAACTTAGCGCTGCTTCAACGCAGTTTGCGCTGGGTATAGAGCGCGTCGAGGATAAACAACAGCAGTGCGGCCCAGATAAAGCCAAAGGTCACCAGCTTGTCCTGGCCGACAGTTTCGCCATAGAAGGTGACGGCCAGCAGGAACATCAGCGTGGGGCCGAGATACTGGAAGAAGCCGAGTGTCGACAGGCGCAGGCGGGTGGCTGCGGCGGTAAAGAACAGCAGCGGTACGGTAGTGACGATGCCGGCTGCCACCAGCAGCAGGTTCAGCGACCAAGGGTTGGCGCTCAGGTGACTGGTTGGGCTGTCGGCGAACAGGAAAAGATACGCCGCCGCGACCGGCAGCAGCCACAGGGTTTCAATCAGCATGCCGGTTTGCGCGTCGATGGCGATCTTCTTGCGCAGCAGACCGTAGAACGCAAAGCTAAATGCCAACCCCAGCCCGATAATCGGTAGCGAACCGAATTGCCACAGCTGAATCAACACGCCGGCAAATGCCAGTACCACCGCTATCCACTGCATGCGGCGGAAACGTTCACCCAGGAACAGCATCCCCAGCAGCACGTTCACCAGCGGGTTAATGAAATACCCCAGGCTGGCTTCCAGCATATGGTGGTTATTCACCGCCCAGATAAACAGCAGCCAGTTGCCGCCGATCAACACCGCGGTCACCGCCAACAAGAACAGCCGTTTGCGATTGTGGCAGGCGGCGCGCACCTGCGACCAGTTACGCCCGAGCGTGATCAGCGCCAGCATAAAGAAGAATGACCAAATAACCCTGTGGGTGAGGATTTCATCCGCAGGTACCTGTTGGATCAGTTTGAAATAGGCTGGAGCTATGCCCCAAATAAAATAGGCGGCCAGAGCAAAGAAGATGCCCTGCCGCGTTTGCTGTGCGTCCATGACGTTACTCAGATGGGAAAAACGGAGATGCGGTGAGTGTACTGAAGAGCCTCACCGCATACAATCACCCGACCAGATAGGTCGCGGTAGCGCTGGCGATGTGCAGGCCATCGTGGTTATGCAGTTCAACACGGGCGACCGCAACTTTGTTGCCGCTGCGCAATACGCTGGCCGCCGCGATAAAGTGCTCGCCACGGCCCGGGCGCAGATAATCAACGCGCAAATCTATGGTGCCCATGCGCGAAAGACGGCTAGCGACTTCTTCTTCGATCAGTGGATCCAGGCGCATCAGCACGCTACCGGCGCAGGCTAACCCGGCGGCGACGTCGAGCACCGAGGCGATCACCCCACCGTGCAGGATCTTCTGGGCCGCATTGCCAACCAGCTTGGGCTGATTGGTGAAACTCAGCTCCACGTAGTCGTCGTCAAAGCGGCGCAGCTCGAGACCCAGCTCGCGGTTAAACGGCATGTGATAAACAAAGATTTCGCCAATTTTTTGGCGTGCGGCTTCTAGTGTGAGTGGTGTGGTAGACATAAATACCCATTCTTGTTCTGTGTCGTAGGGAAGTAAACTGGTCAGTCCAGGTTAACCGTTTGTTGATATTATGCCTATATTTTGTTGCTTTCCAGACTAATCCAATAAATACACGCCGTGCTGCTGTAAAATCTCCTTTGTGTGTAAAATGGCCTGTTTTTATTTCAGAGTTTGTCATTTTTTGTTGGGGTGAGGAACGTTATGCGCATTTTGTCAGGGATCGTTTTGGCCACGCTGGCCGCGCCGCTGCTGGTACAGGCGGAAGAAGCCAAAGAGCAGCAAATTCATGATAAACCGGCGGTACGCGGCAGCATTATTGCCAACATGCTGCAGGATCACGACAACCCATTTACGCTGTATCCGTATGAAACCAACTATGTGTTGTATACCGATACCAGCAATATCAATAAAGAAGCCATCCAGTCCTATAACTGGTCCGATAACGCCCGCAAGGACGAGGTGAAGTTCCAGCTTAGTCTGGCATTCCCACTGTGGCGCGGCATTGCCGGCGACAACTCGGTGCTGGGTGCATCTTATACTCAGCGCTCCTGGTGGCAGCTTTCCAACCACGGTGAATCATCGCCGTTTCGCGAAACCAACTACGAGCCGCAGGTGTTCCTCGGCTGGGCGACCGATTACCGCTTCGCCGGCTGGACATTGCGCGATGTGGAAGTGGGCCTCAATCACCAGTCCAACGGCCGTTCTGATCCCACCTCACGCAGTTGGAACCGCGGTTACGCGCGCTTTATGGCGCAAAACGGCAACTGGCAGGTGGATCTGAAGCCCTGGTTCCGTTTCTCGGAAAGCAGCAGCAGCGACGATAACCCGGATATCACCAAATACATGGGCTACTACCGCCTGAAAGTCGGTTATGCCTGGGGTGACAGCATCTTCAGCGTCGACAGCCACTATAACTGGAACAGCGGCTACGGCGGCGCGGAAATGGGCTGGAGCTACCCGATCAGCAAGCACGTGCGTTTCTACACGCAAGTCTTCAGCGGTTACGGCGAATCCTTGATTGATTACAACTTCCGGCAGACACGGGTTGGCGTTGGTGTCATGCTTAACGATATTATGTAATCCGGCCGTCATACAGGCGTCGCTACGCAGCAAAAAATGGGGAAGTGTGTGTCAACCGCAGCAGTGATAAACAAAGAGTTGCTGGCAGAGCAGGTATTACGCGATACCTTCGGCTATCAGCAATTCCGACCGGGTCAACAAACGATTATCAACACGGCGATCGGCGGGCAGGATTGCCTGGTTGTTATGCCGACCGGCGGCGGTAAATCGTTGTGCTATCAAATCCCGGCGCTGGTGATGGATGGCCTGACGTTAGTGGTTTCCCCGTTGATTTCGCTGATGAAAGATCAGGTCGATCAGCTGTTGGCCTATGGCGTTTCCGCCGCCTGCTATAACTCGACGCAAACGCGTGAGCAGCAGCTCGAAGTGATGGCGGGGTGCCGCAGCGGCCAAATCAAAATGCTGTACATCGCTCCCGAGCGGCTGATGATGGACAGCTTTCTCGATCTGCTCGACCACTGTCCGCCGGCGTTGCTGGCAGTAGACGAAGCACACTGTATCTCGCAGTGGGGCCACGACTTCCGCCCAGAATACCGTGCCTTGGGGCAGTTGAAGCAACGCTTCCCCGCGATGCCGGTAATTGCCCTGACGGCGACAGCCGATGAATCTACCCGTGGCGACATCGTGCGCCTGCTGGCGCTGCAGGACCCTCTGGTACAGGTCAGCAGCTTTGACCGGCCGAACATCCGCTATACGCTGGTGGAGAAGTTTAAACCTCTCGATCAACTGTGGCGTTTTGTACAGGACCAACGCGGCAAAAGTGGCATTATTTACTGCAACAGCCGGGCCAAGGTGGAAGACACCACCGCGCGCTTGCAAAGCCGTGGGCTGAGCGTGGGTGCCTATCACGCCGGGCTGGATAACGATCGCCGCGCCCAGGTGCAGGAAGCGTTCCAGCGTGACGATTTACAGGTGGTGGTGGCCACCGTCGCCTTTGGCATGGGCATCAATAAACCGAACGTGCGCTTTGTGGTGCACTTTGATATTCCGCGCAATATCGAATCTTATTATCAGGAAACCGGCCGCGCCGGGCGCGATGGCCTACCCGCCGAAGCTATCTTGTTGTATGACCCGGCCGATATGGCCTGGCTGCGCCGCTGCCTGGAAGAAAAGCCTGCCGGACAACAGTTGGACATCGAGCGCCACAAGCTGAACGCCATGGGCGCATTTGCCGAAGCGCAAACCTGCCGCCGCCTGGTGCTGCTTAACTATTTTGGCGAGGGCAAACATCAGAACTGCGGCAACTGCGATATCTGCCTGGATCCGCCCAAGCGCTACGACGGGCTGGAAGATGCGCGCAAAGCACTGTCTTGTGTCTATCGCGTCGGGCAGCGTTTCGGTTTGGGCTACATTGTCGAGGTGTTACGCGGTTCCAATAATCAGCGTATCCGCGAATACGGCCATGAAAAGCTGCCGGTGTACGGCATTGGCCGCGACCAAACCACCGAACACTGGACCAGCGTGCTGCGTCAGTTGATCCACCTGGGGTTTATTACTCAGAACATTGCCATGCATTCGGCATTGCAGCTGACCGAGGCCGCACGCCCGGTGTTGCGCGGCGAGCTGGAGCTGCAACTGGCGGTGCCACGTATTCAAAGCCTGAAATCGCGTGGCAGTGCCAACCAGAAATCCTACGGCGGCAACTACGATCGCAAACTGTTTGCCAAACTGCGCAAGCTGCGTAAATCGATTGCCGATGAAGAAAATATTCCGCCTTACGTGGTGTTTAACGATGCTACGCTGCTGGAAATGGCGGAACAGATGCCAATCAAGGCCGGCGATCTGTTGAGCGTTAACGGCGTTGGCCAGCGTAAGCTGGAGCGTTTTGGCGCCCCGTTTATGGCGATGATCCGCGATCATCTCGATAATGACGAAGACTAAGGGCAGTAAATCATGCTGATGTTATTTCTGACCGTGGCGCTGGTGCACCTGATTGCGCTGATGAGCCCGGGGCCGGACTTCTTTTTTGTTTCGCAAACCGCCGCCAGCCGTTCACGCCGTGAGGCGATGATGGGGGTGGTGGGCATCTCGCTGGGCATCGTTGTCTGGGCGGGCGTGGCGCTGATGGGCCTGCACCTGATCCTGCAAAAAATGGCCTGGCTGCATCAGGTTATTATGGTGGGCGGTGGGATTTACCTGTGCTGGATGGGTTGGCAGCTGCTGCGCTCCGCACGCTCTCAGAATGCGCAATCAACGCCAGCACCGGAAGTGAAAGTGGCCTTGCCTAAGCCGGGACGCAGCTTTATTCGCGGTTTTCTGACCAACCTGTCAAACCCAAAGGCCGTTATCTATTTCGGCAGCGTGTTCTCACTGTTTGTCGGTGACGACGTGGGCGCCGGTGCGCGCTGGGGGCTGTTCCTGTTGATCATCGCCGAGACTTTTGTCTGGTTCAGCCTAGTGGCTGTGGTGTTTGCGCTACCGGCAATGCGCCGGGGCTATCAACGCCTGGCGAAATGGATCGACGGACTGGCGGGGGTATTGTTCACCGGTTTCGGCTTGCACCTGATCTTTACCCGTTAATTTTGGGGCAGTGAACCAGAGGGCCGAACAGCGATGTTCGGCCCTTTTGCATCAGGCTTTTCGGGCCGTGGCCAGCAGCCCTGCGACCAGGATGAACAGCGAGCCAAAGATGCGGTTCAGCAGTTGCATTTGGCGTGGGGTCTTCAGCCAACCGGCAATACGGGTCGCCAAAGTGGCGTAGCCAATCATCACGATGATATCGACCACCACCGTAGTGACGCCGAGTACCAGGTACTGCTCGGCTTGGGGCTGATTGGGCAAAATAAACTGTGGAAACAGCGCCGCCAGAAAAACGATGCTTTTCGGGTTGGTCAGATTCACCAGCACGGCGCGGCGGAACAGACGGCGGCGCGGCATGGTGCCCGCCAGCGTATGCAAGTCCAGCGAACCGGCGGCGCGCCACTGCTGAATACCGAGCCACACCAGATAAGCGGCACCCAGCCATTTCAGCAATTCGAAAGCCATCAGCGACTGCGAGATCAGCGCCCCCAGGCCAATGCCCACCAGCAGGATATGCAGGCTCAGCCCGACCTGCAGCCCGGCGATCGAGGCTGCTGCCCCACGATAACCATGGCTGATGCCGGTGCTCATGGTGTTGATCGCTCCAGAGCCGGGTGACAGGCTGAGGATAAGGGTTGTCAGCAGGTAGGTTAGCCACCAGTCCAAAGTCATTGCAGTGCTCCCTGAAAGCGCCAATTTGTGCCAAAATGATTCGGTTTTTGTAGGAATTGAATCACAATACGCTAGTATTATTTCTTGTGCCAGCGGTCACATTTTTACCGCTGGCGGCTCAGGGAAAAGCATTTGATGACGTCGTTTACTCTCAGCACCGATGACTGGTTAACGCGTGAAACGCAGTTTGCTGCTTTCGCCACCGGCCCGCTGCTGGACTTTTGGCGGCTGCGTGAGGAGGGCGAGTTCATCGGCGTTGGCGGCGTACCCATCCGCTTCGTACGATTCTGTTCTGCGCGTCATCAGCGGGTGGTGGTGGTAAGCCCCGGCCGCATCGAAAGTTACGTTAAATATCCTGAGGTTGCCTACGATCTGTTCCAGTGTGGCTATGATGTGATGATTTTAGATCACCGTGGGCAAGGCCGTTCCGGCCGTTTGCTGGCGGATACGCACCGTGGTCATGTGATAAACTTCAGCGATTACGTCGACGATTTCACCCAGTTTTATCAGCAGGAAGTGAAGCCACGCGGTTACCGGCAACGCTTTGCGCTGGCGCACTCAATGGGGGGCGCGATCCTGGCGCAATTCCTGGCTCGTCAGCCGCAGGCCTTTGACGCCGCCGCGTTTTGTGCACCAATGTTCGGCATTTATTTACCGATGCCGGGTTGGATGGCCAATCGCATTCTTGACTGGGCGGAGAAGCACCCGAAGGTGCGTGAGTACTATGCGATAGGCACCGGCCAGTGGCGCCCACTGCCGTACGTGGTCAACGTGTTGACCCACAGTCGTGAACGTTATCGGCGCTGCTTGCGCTATTACGCCGACTATCCCGAGCTGCAGGTGGGGGGGCCCACTTACCATTGGGTGCGAGAAAGTCTCCAGGCCGGTCGGGATATCATCGCTCAGGCGGCTAACATCACTACGCCGCTATTGTTATTGCAGGCCGGGGAGGATCGGGTGGTCGACAACCGCTCTCACCAGGCTTTTTGTCAGGCATTGTCAGAAGCGGGGCACCCTTGCGAAGGGGAAAAACCGCAGGTTATCGAAGGCGCACGGCATGAGATCCTGTTTGAGCTGGACGCGATGCGCGCCGAAGCACTGAACGCAATCCTGCGTTTCTTTGCTCAACACTTAGGTGGTACCCCTACCGCCGACCACTCCATCAGAGGTTAGAACATACCGCTATGTATCACGTCGTCGCTTCCGATTTAGATGGCACGCTGCTGTCACCTGACCACACCTTGTCCCCGTTCGCCAAAGAGACCTTGAAGCTGCTGACCCAGCGTGGGGTACATTTCGTCTTCGCTACCGGGCGTCACCATATCGACGTTGCGCAGATCCGCGATAACCTCGACATCAGCGCCTTTATGATCACGTCCAACGGCGCTCGCGTGCACAACACCGACGGTGAGCTGATTTTCAGCCATAACCTGGCCGAAGACATTGCCCGCGACCTTTACGGCATGCTGCATAACGATGCCGATATCACCACCAACGTCTACCGCAACGACGACTGGTACATCAACCGCGAAAGCCCTGAACAGAAAGAGTTTTTCCAGGAATCCGTTTTCCAGTATCAGTTGTTCGAACCGGGCCTGTTGGAAACCGACGGTGTGTGCAAGGTGTACTTCACCTGCGACGATCACGAAAAGCTGCTGCCGCTGGAAGATGCCATCAATGCACGCTGGGGCGATCGGGTTAACGTCAGCTTCTCGTTCCCAACCTGTCTGGAAGTGATGGCGGGTGGCGTGTCAAAAGGGCATGCGCTGGAAGAAGTGGCCAAGATCATCGGTTATACGTTGAAAGAGTGCATCGCCTTCGGCGACGGCATGAACGATCTGGAAATGCTGTCGATGGCCGGTAAAGGCTGCATCATGCGCGACGCGCATCAGCGTTTGAAAGATAAACTGCCTGAGCTGGAAGTCATTGGCTCAAACGTCGACGACGCGGTGCCACATTACCTGCGGAAAATGTTCCTGGGTTGATATGAACAGGGCGCCTTGCGGCGCCCTGATTGGTATTACTTGTGCTGGCCCTGCTTTTGCAGGAATTGCACGCCCTTGTCAGGGAAGTCGGTGAACACGCCGTCCACGCCCGCCTGGTTGTAAATCACGTCATACAGCTGATTCACGTCGGTCACGTAGTCTGGCAGCGCATCGGCGCGGATGGTGAATGGGTGCACCGCCAACTTGTTGGCATGCGCTTCTTTCACCATGTCGGTCAGCACCACCTTGCCCGGCTTGGATTTTTCCGCCACCACCAACATGTGGTAGTCCGGTCCGATGCCGTCGGCATACTGGGCGATTTGCTTCATCGCGCCCGGTTTGAACATCCAGTCATAGTCGTATTCCACCCATTTGCCGTCGGCTTTCTGCTCGTAGGTTTCCTGCCACTTGTTATAGGCGATCAATTGGATCAGCTTCAGATCCATGCCCATTTTCGGTTCCAGCTCGGTTTTAATCCGCTTCAGCTCGTTGGCATCGAAGCATTGCAGATAAACGTTATCGCCCTTGCCGGTGTAGCCGTACTGTTTCAGAATCGCCAGCACCTTGCTGGAAATGTCTTTCCCTTCCTGCTTATGGAACCACGGCGCTTTGATTTCCGGGTAAATACCGATGTTTTTGCCGGTTGAATGATTCAAACCCTGCACAAATTCGATCTCTTCCTGGAAGGTATGGACGCGGAAGTCGGATTTACCCATCGGGAAACGACCCGGGTAACCCTGTACCTTCTTGCCATTTTCGATCTCAAAACCTTCGGTGAACTTCAGCGACTTGATTTCAGGCAGCGTAAAGTCGATGGCGTAATAACGGCCGTCTTTGCGCGCGCGGTCCGGGAAACGCTCTGCTACGTCGGTGACGCGATCGAGGTAGTGGTCATGCAACACCACCAGCTCGTTGTCCTTGGTCATCACCAGATCTTGTTCGAGGAAATCCGCGCCCTGCGCGTAGGCCATGGCCTTCGCCGGCAGCGTGTGTTCCGGCAGATAACCGCTGGCGCCACGGTGGGCGATTACCACCTTGTCGGCGGCTTGTGCGGCGCTGACCATTGAGGTGGCCAGGATAATCCCTGCCAGCAGGGCTTTGACTTGAGTCCGCATATTGTTGTTCTCCATGTTGTAGGTGCAGGGGTATTAAAAAGGCCGCAAGGCGGCCTTTAAATAATGCGAAAGTTGTATGACGCTTAACCGCGTTTGTTGGCAGCGATTTCCGCGTGGTGTTTTTTCTCGCTCATCATGGTCAGCAACAGCAGCACTACCGCGCCGATGCTACCGCCAATCATCACCATAAAGCCGCCGTCCCAACCGAAGTAGTCAACGGTGTAGCCGACGATGGCGCTGGCTGCAACAGAGCCGCCCAGGTAACCGAACAGACCGGTGAAGCCTGCGGCGGTGCCGGCGGCTTTCTTCGGTGCCAGTTCCAGTGCGTGCAGGCCGATCAGCATGACCGGGCCGTAAATCAGGAAGCCGATGGTGATCATACAGGCCATATCGATGCCAGGATTACCGACCGGGTTCAGCCAGTAAACGACGGTGGCAATGGTCACCAGCGTCATGAAGAACACGCCGGTAGCGCCGCGGTTACCCTTGAACACCTTGTCCGACATCCAGCCGCACAGCAGGGTGCCCGGAATACCGGCATACTCGTACAGGAAGTAAGCCCATGAAGACTTGTCCAGCGCGAAGTGTTTCACTTCTTTCAGGTAGGTCGGTGACCAGTCCAGAATGCCGTAACGCAGCAGATAAACGAACACGTTGGCTACGGCGATGTACCACAGCAGTTTGTTCGGCAGGATGTACTGCATGAAGATCTGCTTGGCTGTCAGCTCTTCTTCCGCTTTGTCGGTGTAGTCGTCCGGATAATCGTTTTTGTATTCTTCAATCGGCGGCAGGCCGCAGGATTGCGGGGTGTCGCGCATCAGGGCAAAGGCGATCAGGGCTACCAGAATGGCACCGAAGGCCGGCATGTACAGCGCCGCGTGCCAGTCGTTGAACCAGGCCATACCCAGCAAGAACAGCAGCGGTGGCAGACCGCCACCCACGTTATGGGCGCAGTTCCAGACCGAAACGATACCGCCACGCTCTTTCTGCGACCACCAGTGCACCATGGTACGGCCACAAGGCGGCCAGCCCATGCCCTGGAACCAACCGCACAGGAACAGCAGCACGAACATGACCGCGATGCTCGATGTCGCCCATGGAACGAAGCCCATGAACAGCATGACCGCAGCAGCCAAAATCAGGCCTGCGGGCAGGAACACGCGAGGGTTGGAGCGGTCAGAAACCGACCCCATGATAAATTTGGAGAAACCGTAGGCGATGGAAATACCGGACAGCGCGAAACCGAGGTCACCGCGGCTGAAGCCCTGGTCAATCAGGTAAGGCATGGCCAGGGTGAAGTTCTTGCGCACCAGGTAGTAGGCGGCATAACCGAAGAAAATCCCCATAAATATTTGCCAGCGCAATTTACGGTACAGCGGGTCGACTTTGTCGACCGGCACACGTGAAATGTGTGCTGCCGGCTTAAAAATACTCAACATGAGCGCCTCCGATGGCTTTATCTAGTTATCACATCAATATGATCTTTTACGTTCATTTGATGATTGAGCGGATATCGAATGTGGTGTTTTTTTGTTCCATAACGAGCGTCATCCTAGTCAAAACCGCCTGGTGTCGCTGTGATGAATGGCGCAAATGTTACACTTTTATGAAACACCGGCGGATTTTGAGCGATTCGTTAACGTTATGAAATAGAAAAACGCCTAAAAATCGTGATTGTGATCACATTCGTGGTTTTTTGTGGACATTTTACTTTCGTTTTAAGTTCGTTATTGTTCCTTATCAAACAAAGACCCCAATGACTGTGGCCCAATAGGGCAATAACCACGGATCCAGAGGGAGCGTCATGAGCAGCCATTCAGCAGAAAACGAAACGGATGTGATCATCATTGGCGGCGGCGCGACCGGCGCGGGCATTGCTCGTGACTGCGCACGCCGCGGACTGCGTTGCATACTGCTGGAGCGTCATGATATCGCCACCGGCGCGACCGGGCGCAACCACGGTCTGCTGCACAGCGGTGCGCGTTATGCGGTAACCGACGGCGAATCGGCGCGCGAATGCATAGAAGAGAACCGTATCCTCAAACGCATTGCGCATCACTGTATCGAGCGAACCGACGGGCTGTTTATCACCCTGCCGCAGGATTCGCTGGCTTACCAACAGCAGTTTATTGTCTCCTGCCACAGCGCCGGTATCAACGCTGAAGCTATTGATCCGCAGTTGGCGTTGCGGCTGGAGCCGGCGGCTAATCCGGCGCTCATCGGTGCCGTGCGCGTGCCGGACGGCACTGTCGATCCTTTCCGTTTGACCGCCGCCAATATGCTCGATGCCCGTGAGCATGGCGCGCAGATCCTCACTTATCACCAGGTGGTCGGTTTATTACGCACGGGCGATCGCGTTACCGGAGTGCGTGTTTTCGACCATCAATCGTCGCGCCGTTACGATATTCACGCCGAAGTGGTGGTCAACGCCGCCGGTATCTGGGGTCAGCAGATTGCAGAATATGCCGATCTGCGAATTCGCATGTTCCCGGCCAAGGGCGCTCTGCTGATCCTGGGTCATCGCATCAACAACATGGTGATCAACCGCTGCCGCAAGCCGGCGGACGCCGACATTCTGGTGCCGGGTGACACCATCTCGCTGATTGGTACCACCTCGACCCACATTGACTATGACCAGATCGACAACATGCTGGTGACCCCGCAGGAAGTGGACATTTTAATCCGCGAGGGCGCGCTGCTGGCACCTGAATTGGCGCAAACCCGAATTCTGCGTGCTTATGCCGGCGTTCGGCCTTTGGTAGCCAGTGACGACGACCCTAGCGGTCGCAACGTCAGCCGTGGCATCGTGCTGCTCGATCATGCCAGCCGCGACGGTCTGGAAGGCTTTATCACCATCACCGGCGGCAAGCTGATGACCTACCGGCTGATGGCGCAGTGGGCGACCGATAAAGTGTGCGAAAAGCTTCGGGTAGACAGCCCCTGCACTACCGCACAGGAGGCGTTGCCGGGTTCTCGTCAGTCGGCGGAAGAAACGGTGCGTAGCGTGGTGTCTTTGCCTGCCAGTATTCGTGGCTCGGCGGTTTATCGCCACGGCGACCGTGCAAACCGCGTACCGGCGGGGGATCGGTTGGACAACAGCCTGGTGTGCGAATGCGAAGCAGTGACCGCCGGCGAGGTGCGTTATGCGGTTAACTCTCTCACCGTCAATAACCTGGTCGATTTGCGTCGCCGTACCCGCGTTGGCATGGGCACCTGCCAGGGGGAGCTTTGCGCCTGCCGTGCCGCGGGGCTGCTGACACGCTTTAACGTCACCACCCCGCAGCAGTCGATCGACCAGCTATCGCATTTCCTCAACGAGCGTTGGAAAGGCGTCCGGCCTATCGCCTGGGGCGATGCGCTGCGCGAAAGTGAATTTACCAGTTGGGTTTACCAGGGATTGTGCGGGCTCGATGCCCGGGGGGAACAGGAGGCCGATGATGCAATTTGACGTAGTGGTGATTGGCGGTGGCCTGGCGGGTATGACCTGCGCCATCCGCCTGGCGGAACAGGGCAAGCGCTGTGCGGTGGTCAGTTCTGGCCAGAGTGCACTCTATTTTTCATCCGGCTCGCTTGATCTGCTGGCGCAACTGCCCGACGGCACCCCGGTGACAGAGCCATTGGCGGCGCTGTCCGCACTGGCAACACAGGCACCCCGGCATCCCTATGCGTTGATCGGTGCCGAGCGGGTGGCGGCGCTGTCGGGTGAAGCCGCATCGCTGTTACAGCGCTGTGGGCTTGCTCTGCAGGGTGACAGCGAACGCAATCATCTGCGCATCACGCCGCTGGGCACGCGCCGGGCGACCTGGCTCAGCCCGCAGGCTATCCCCGTTACGCCGTTAGGCGGTGAACTGCCGTGGCGGCACATTGCGGTGATCGGCATTGAAGGCTTTTTGGATTTTCAGCCACAGTTGGCCGCCAGTTCCCTGACGCAGTCCCTGGGCGTTCGGGCTGAGGTGGCAGATATGCACTTGCCGGCGCTGGACCGGCTGCGCAATAACCCCAGTGAGTTCCGAGCGGTAAATATCGCCAGGGTACTGGATCTGCCGGAAAACCTGACGCCAATGGCGGACGAGCTTCGGCGGTTGGCTGTGGACGCCGAGGCGATATTCTTGCCGGCCTGTCTGGGGCTGGAGGATGACGCGCCATTGGCGGCGCTGCAGGCGGCGGTCGGCAAACCGATTCGCCTGCTGCCGACGCTGCCGCCTTCGGTACTGGGGATGAGGTTGCACCAGGCGCTGCGTTCGCGATTACAGCAATTGGGCGGCGTTTTTATGCCGGGGGACAGCGTGCTGCGGGCGGATATTGAAGCCGGGCGAGTCACCGGTGTTTATACCCGTAACCACACCGACATTCCGTTGGTGGCGCAGCAGGTGGTGCTGGCCAGCGGCAGTTTTTTCAGTAATGGGCTGGTGGCGGACTTCGACGGCATACGTGAACCGGTATTTGGACTGGATGTTGATAGTAAGGCGGAGCGTGCAGACTGGAGTTGTCGCGAGCTGTTTGCTCCGCAACCCTATTTGCAGTTTGGGGTACGCACCGATAACCAGCTGCGTGCCCTAAGGCAGGGAGAGCCTTTGAGTAACCTGTATGCCATAGGGGCGGTGACCGGCGGCTACGATCCGCTGCAGCAGGGCTGCGGTGCAGGTGTTTCGTTGGTGGGAGCATTGCATGTCGCGCAACAGATTGCGGCACAGGAGGAGCAACCATGAGCCTGCACAAAGACAACAGTTTTGAGAACTGCATCAAGTGCACCGTCTGCACCACCTATTGCCCGGTGGCCAAAGTGAATCCGCTTTATCCCGGGCCCAAGCAGGCTGGGCCGGACGGCGAACGCCTACGGTTAAAAGATCCGGCGCTGTACGACGAAGCGCTGAAGTATTGCACCAACTGCAAACGCTGTGAGGTGGCCTGCCCGTCCGACGTCAAAATTGGCGATATCATTCAGCGGGCGCGTGCCGACTTTGCCCAGAGCAAGCCGACGCTGCGCGATGCCATCCTCAGTCATACCGATATCATGGGCTCACTGTCGACGCCGTTTGCGCCGATCGTCAACGCTGCCACCGGGTTAAAGCCGGTGCGCGCTCTGCTGGACAAGGCGTTGAAAATTGATCACCGTCGCGAACTGCCCAAATACTCGTTCGGCACCTTCCGCCGCTGGTACCGCCAGCAAGCGCAGGCCCAACAGCGTTACGCCGAGCAGGTGGCTTTTTTCCACGGCTGCTTCGTCAATTACAACCATCCACAGCTGGGTAAGGATCTGATCAAAGTCTTCAATGCGATGGATATCGGCGTGCAGCTGCTTAAGCGCGAAAAATGCTGCGGTGTGCCGCTGATTGCCAACGGCTTTATCGCCCAGGCCAAGAAACAGGCCAAGGTGAATGCCGAATCGCTGCATGAGGCGGTGTTGGAGCGCGGCATACCTGTTGTGGCCACTTCATCGAGCTGTACTTTTACGCTGCGTGACGAATACCCGCATTTGCTGGAGGTGGATACCTCGGCGGTGCGTGAACGGGTGGAGCTGGCGACGCGCTATCTGTACCGCCTGCTCAATCAGGGGCGCAGCCTGCCGCTGAAGCGCACGCCGTTGCGGGTGGCCTACCATACGCCGTGTCACATGGAGAAAATGGGCTGGACGGCCTATACGCTGGAATTATTGCGGCAGATACCGGGGCTGGAGCTGGTGGTATTAGATTCGCAGTGTTGCGGCATTGCCGGCACCTACGGATTTAAATCCGAGAACTATGCGACTTCGCAAGGGATTGGCGCATCGCTGTTTAGCCAGATTGAGGAGAGTGGGGTCGATTTGGTGG
Organism: Serratia sp. BNK-12; assembly: GCF_047456085.1. Lineage (NCBI taxonomy): Bacteria > Pseudomonadati > Pseudomonadota > Gammaproteobacteria > Enterobacterales > Yersiniaceae > Serratia > Serratia sp. BNK-12. The sequence continues at coordinate 4,968,282 of NZ_CP179896.1, read as the reverse complement.
TGACGGACTGCGAAACCTGTAAATGGCAAATCGAGATGTCGACCAGCAAGCGCTGCGAACACCCGATTACCCTGTTGGCACAGGCCCTGGCGTAGGGCGCAGCAGTGTGAACTGCGCCCTATAGGCTGAGTCAGTAAAAGTTTACTTGTTCAGTTTCAGCGTTTTGATGATGCCTTCGGCTTCACTTTGCGCCTGCTGCTGGTTATCCGCTGGCAGCGTCACCTGAATGGTCAGCATGTTGTTATCCAGCGTGCCAATCAGGATGGAGGAGTAGGCCTTCTCGCCGCCGCTGGTAATGATGCTGTCCAACTGACGCAGCGGCACGCCGTTTACGTCGATGGCTTTGTTGGTGACCACCTGCAGGTTCGCATCACGCGCGCGCTGGGTATCTTCCAGACGCTTGCTCAGGGTTTCCAGACTGTCGGCGGTTTTGTCGCCGAGGATCACGATCACTGCGCGTTGGCCGGTGCTGTCGGCGTAAACGTGCATGTTGTTCGCCTGATTACCCAGCTTGCCGCTTTGGTCCGCCATACCGACCGGCAGGGTGAACGCCAGCTTACCCTCCAGCAAGCTTACCTGTTGCCCGGCCGGTGCGCTGGCTGCGGCATCGCCCGCCGGCGCTTTGGTGTCTTTGGTTTCGCCGTCGCAGGCCGCGAGGCCAAGCACTAACAGGCTGATACCCATCAATTTTGCTACTTTACGCATTGGGCTTCCTTCTTCCTTTCAGGTAGGGTTTCACTGCCGTATCGCAACCTATTCCAGGGTGAAATGCAAGGCAGATGTTGTCACAAGGTTTTCTCAAGTAATAGCCGATAATCAGCCACTTCGCCTTTCTTTTCCAGTTGAACAATCTGATAGTGATTGTTGATAAGCATCATCAGCATCGCACGGAACTGATTACGGGTTTTCACCCTCAACTGGTGATAACCCTGCGCCCGTGCCCAGTTTTCCTGCTCGGCCAATAGCGCCATTGCCACACCATGACGGCGATAAGCCGGCAATACGGCACCCAACCAGCTGTAAAACACCCTGTCTTGTTGCTGATAACCGAGCTTGAAACCGGCAGCCTGGCCGTCGACTTCGGCGATCAGTGCGGCCATCGGGAGTGAGCCGATGCGCTGTTGCAGATCGTTGAGGTTGTGCAGATTGCCGAATTCGGGGATTTGCTGATACAGACGATGAATTTCTTCGAGGGTGGCGTGGCGGGTGGTGACGGTCATGGCGGCCTCCGGATGGGTAGGCCGCCAATGATAACACGGGTCAGCTCGGTTGCAGGCTGCTGTCGCCCTGGCGAGCGGCAATGCGTTTGAGCAGCATATTCAGCAGCACGCCGTACATTGGCAGGAAGAACAGCATGCAGATCAGCACTTTGAAGCTGTAATCGACCAGTGCAATCTCGACCCAGTTGTTGGCCATAAAGGCGTCGCTGCTCTTGTAGAATGCAATAAAGAAGAACGACAGCGTGTCGCTGATATTGCCGAGGAACATGGCCGCGGCAGGGGCCACCCACCAGGCGCTGCGCTGGCGTAACCGGTTGAAAACGTGTACGTCGAGGATCTGACCGAGCACGTAAGCCATAAAGCTGGCGACGGCGATACGTGCGACAAACAGGTTAAAGCTACCCAGTGCGGCAAACCCCTGCCATTCCCCCTGATAGGTGACGGTGGAGATGACGTACGAGATAAACAGGGCCGGCACCATCACCGAAAGAATGATGCGTCTCGCCAGCGGGGCGCCAAAAATACGCACCGTCAGGTCGGTTGCCAGAAAGATAAATGGGAAGGTAAACGCACCCCAGGTGGTATGGAAACCGAAAATGGACATCGGCAACTGCACCAGGTAGTTACTGGAGGTAATGATGACAATATGGAACAGCGATAGCCAGACCAACGCGGTAAGGCGCTGTCGAGCGGTAAACGAATACATGTTGTAGCCTTTTTAGCAGTGGGGTGAGGGAACCCAGAATGTCTTGTCTGTGCAGCGAAATAAGCTGCGCGGCCGCATGATACGCGTTTGCGCAACCAATGCAATGGTTAAATTTAACGCAAACGTTAACGCATCTTGCGCAGAAAAACTACCGGCGTAAACTAGGCGCTAATGAGATGCGGCGAGCGTACGCCGATCGCTTTTGACCGAGAAAAATTGCATGACTGACTTGTTTGCCCAGGCCGACCAGACGCTTGATGCGCTGGGGCTGCGCTGTCCGGAACCGGTAATGATGGTGCGTAAAACCGTGCGCCATATGGATAACGGTGAAACCCTGCTGATTATTGCTGACGATCCGGCCACCACCCGCGATATTCCGGGTTTTTGCCGTTTTATGGAGCACACGCTGGTGGCGCAGGAAACTGAAAAAACGCCTTACCGCTATTTATTGCGCAAAGGTGTTGAGCGCTAATCGCCGATTTTGCCTAGCGTTTTTGCAGTATTTGCTGTGCGTCCGATGCGCGAGCATGCATTGCCAGCCCCCTGAAATCCTGCGGGCGGTAATAGTGGGACGGCACCGGCAGAGAATGCATCGCATCCGTCGGCCAGAGTTGCAGTTCACCCAGCTTTGCCAGCCAGAACCCCTGAACCTGCAGCGGTAACATCAGGCGTTGTGGGGCGGTGTTTTCGAACGGCGGCAGAGCCGGCAGGCGATTGCTGCCGGTCGTGTAATCCCGTTTTAAGACCAGAAACTTCTCCGGTACCCGGCGATGGCTGTCCCACCAGTCGCCGTCAATCCCGTCAAACTGCCGCTGAGTTGCCCTGATGGAGACGGCGCCAAGCTGGTGCAGGGCCTGGGGGAGCAAATTCTCCATGGCCTGGTTGTAGGCCGTTAGGGAAACCGCCTGCCCCTGCAAGATAGCATCGATCGCCAGCCGTGATCCCAGCAGGTTGGAATACAAATCCTCCGGTGAAAAAGCCGAGACCTCCTCCGAAAACCCCGGTACCGACTGATAGCCATACCACTGTGCCACTTCATGCCACGCCGCCATTTGAAAGGCGAGTTCTCCTGCCAAATACGCCGCGAGCGTATAGCGCTGCGCAGCATCCTGAGGTGGGGTAAAGGCGTTCAGCTGGATACGGCGTATTGCCAACTCGGGGCTAAGATCGATATTCCATTGCTGGCCCAATCGGGGTAGCAGTTGGCTGAACAGGAAAAGGGTATTGTCGGCGGTGTCGCGTACGTGAGCGATATCGATAAATCCCCCGCGGCGGGTGTACATCACCCCCAATTGCTCGCTGCCAAGTCCCATCAAGTTGCTAACGGCATTGAAAGCGCTGTCGTTATAGTGGTGACGGCCAAGCCGGTCGGCATCCACCAGGTTACCCAACTGATAAAAGGGGACTGGGATACCCCAAACTTGCGCTTTGAGGTTGTAGCCAAAGGCACAGCAGGGGCGCAAACCATCCGGCGGGGACAGCGGCGCAGCCACCGGCCAGGCGATACGGCTTTCGTTGATGGGTTGCGAGGTCACCAACGTTTCCACGGGTTTGGCAGATAGCGCGGAAGTAAACGACAACAAAACCAGCAGTACAACAGAGCGCATTAAAAAGCTTCCCCAACCTGAAAGTAAAATCCACTGCTGCCACGTCCGATGCCAAAATCGAGCCGCACGTTCATTTTCGGTTTGAATTCAAAACGGTAACCCGCTCCCAGCGTGGGTAACCAGGGCCCCTGGCCCAAATCGCCGGCCTTGCTACTTAGCGTTCCCGCACCGGCCCAAAGAACGTAACCGTGGCGCCAGTTCAGCTTGCGACGATACTCGATCTGGCTGCTGAACACATTTCTGTCGCGATAGCGGCCTTGATAATAGCCGCGCATGCGTTTGTCGTCACCCAGGCCGGACAGCCTGTCCCAAGGCACCTCGCCCGTCGTCAGGCGGCTGTAAGCGTCTAACGCCAGCACGCTTTTCGCACTCAAGCTGTGGTAGGCATTGTACTGGCCTTCTACAGTATTGAAACGGCTGTCGCCGCCCAATTCTGGCGCAAAATAGGTGTCGCTCAGGCGAAGATACTGGCCACGGCTGGCATTAGAAACGAAGTCGCGCGTATCGTAACTCAGCGAACCGCTGACTCCTGAACTTAGTGATGAAACGCCGGCTTTTTGGGCCCTTAAGAGGCTACTGTCATCCTCATCAGTTTTGCTGGCGTGCGTCGAGGAAAAATCCCAGCCCACCCCCGCGTAGGTGGCATTGGCAATGCGATACAGCAGCTGTGGGGCTATCTGGAATGCCTGCTGCGTGTACTTTTCTTTGTTGCCGTTGTTATGCCCAGCCTGGTAACCGGTGCCCCAGAAATAGGTGGGCATATTATTCAGCGAGCCGTCGGCAAAAAAACGCCATTGGTCGTCAGCGAAAAAACTGTGGTTTTGGAAACCGACGCCGAAGGCACCGGTGGTGCTGAAAAAGCCCTTTAACGCCAGCGTCGAGTTTTGGCTGACTTTATCCTGGCTGTCCGGGCGATATATTCCCACGACGGCGGTACCGATGCCAAGACCGAGTTCTGGCGTATAGAACGGGCCGGGCAAGACTCCCCAATCGATGGCTTTGCTGCTGTCGAATTGGTTGTCAGACCCCAAAGGGGCCAACATTTCATCTATTTGCTGGCGTGACAATAAAGTGGCGTGAGCTCCGGGTAGCAGAACCAACAATACCAGCGGCAAACTGCGGATCGATATTGCCATCAGAAGCGATATTCACCGGAGACCATAAAGCTGTTACGTTCGCTAAAGCCAAATTCGGTCAACAGGTTAAAGTGCCTGGTGATCTCGTATTGCGTGCCAATCAGTACGTTCCACGGCGATTGCAGGTGCTGTTTCACGTCAAAACGGCCTTCACCCTGCTGATTGGCCATCATCATCAGGCTCTGAAGTTCGGTTGGCATTTTTAAATCACTCAGGCTGCCTTTGAACCTCTGCTGGACGTCCTGATACATGGTGCCGACCCACAGGTTGAGATGGGTTTGGCCACTGATACCGGGCACCAGGAAGCGGTAACCTACCCGAGGCGACACCGTCAGTGCGGAAATCTGACCATCAAGGATATCGAAATTGGTGCGGGTGTAGTTGGTATCGACCGAGGTGAACCAGTTCTCATATCCCCCAACCAGCGTGAAACCGGCGCCGTAAGTGGTGCCTTTAAAATCGAGCTTAAAATCCAGATCGCGCAGTTGCCCACTTTGATTCATGCGGTGCACCTGACCCGCGATAACCTTGTTCAGGAAGCCTTTTTGTTGACTGGGATCGGCGTCTACGGAGACCTGGGACAACGAGCTACCTTTGGTATGGCCGATGATGCCGTAAACATTGAGGAATGGCAGTACCCAGGTGTCCAGACGCATGGTTTCCGTTTTGCTTTTCTCGCGAGTTTTGCCCACGTCGATGTTGAACAAATTGGATGGCAAGGGAGTTTTGCCCAGGCTGAGGCCGGAAAATTGGATACTGTCGACATCGATATTTTGCCGCATGTTCATGTAGTTGATGCCGATCCCGAAGGGCTCCGGCAGATCATAACCACGGGCGCGTGCTTCATCCCCCCAAATCGGCAACAGGCGATGCTCAGGCTGGGGTTTTGCCTTGGGCGCACCGTTATGCTGGGCTGCGGGTAAGGCGTTAGGGGTGGTGAAAAGGGGGCGATCGGCGCTATCAATGAGTTGCTCTGTGGCGGCAGAATCAGGCTGCTGCGCCAGAGCCAGTGTAGGGATAAAAGGGACGACGATCAGGTTCAGGATTTTAAAATATAGCGGTTTCATTCATTCGGCCATGACTCTGATAAGTTAAGTAGGCTTATCGGGTTTCAGGAATAGGTGGCGGAAGAATATAGAAAGGCATGCTGGTTTTATGGTTATTACGTGCGACTTGCCGGTGTTATTTTTCGGCTAAGTGAATCAGGATGCCATTGCTGGCATCCTGATATGTGGTTCTTATTACTGACGTTTCTTCAGCAAGCGTAGGGCGTTGGCGGTGACCAGCGCGGTAGCGCCAGAGTCCGCCAGCACCGCCAGCCACAGCCCGGTCAGGCCCATCAGGGTGGTGATCAGGAATATCCCTTTCAGCCCCAACGCAATGGTGATGTTCTGGCGGATATTGGCGTGTGTAGCGCGTGAGATGCGGATCATCTCCGCCACGCCCAGCAGCCGATTGTGCGTCAGCGCCGCGTCGGCGGTTTCCAGCGCCACGTCGGTGCCACTGCCCATGGCAATACCGATGCTGGAGGCTTTCATTGCCGGCGCATCGTTGATGCCATCGCCGATCATCGCCGTTGGGCGCAGCTCGCTCAACTCGGTTACCGCCCTCACTTTATCTTCCGGCAGCAAACCGGCACGGTAGTCCAGCCCCAGCTCGGCGGCAATCGCTGCGGCCGCTCGAGGGTTGTCGCCGGTTAACATTACGCCGTTGATCCCCAACGCATTCAGTTCGGCAATCGCCTGCTTGGCGTCACTGCGCAGCGTATCGCGCAGGGCCAGCAGGCCGATCGGCACGCCATCTTCCAGTACCACTACCGCCGTTTTACCGGCATTTTCCAACCGTTCCACCTGGTTAGCACCTTGCTGATTGAGCAAGCCTGCAGCCAGTTTGGCCGGTGTACTGATCAGCATGGTTTTACCGTCGACAATGCCTTCCACACCGACGCCGGCCAACGCACGACGGTTCTGTGCCGGCGGCAAAGGAGCACCATATTGTTCGGCGCGATTGATAATGGCCTGCGCCAACGGGTGATGGGAGCCGGCTTCTACCGCTGCGGCAAGGATCAACAGTGACTGTTCGCTGATGCCGTTGAGCGGCAGCACATCCGTCACCGTCGGTTTGCCTTCCGTCAGGGTACCGGTTTTATCGAAGGCGATGGTTTGTACCTGGCCGAGCTGTTCCAGCGCCGCGCCACCTTTAATCAACGCGCCGCGACGGGTTGCCGCCGCCAGTCCGGAGGTAATGGCTGCCGGAGTGGAAATCACCAGTGCACAAGGACAGCCGATCAGCAACAGGGTCAGGCCGCGATAAATCCAGACATCCCAGGGTTGAGCATACATCAACGGTGGCACCAGAATTACCGCGATGGCCAGCAGCATAATGGCCGGGGTGTAGTAACGGCTGAAACGGTCAAGGAAACGCTCGATCGGCGCACGGCGTTCTTCGGCTTCCTCAATCAGTTGCAGTATACGGTCGATGGCGTTTTTACCCGGCTCGGAAATCACCTTCATCTGCGCGGCCTGATCGACCGACAAACTGCCCGCCGCCACTTTCTGACCTTGCTGACGTTCGACCGGGACCGACTCGCCGGTCAGGGCGCTTTCATCGAAGCTGGCGAACGGGTTGAGCAGTTCGGCATCGGCCGGAAGGCGACCGCCGGGGGCAATTTCAATCACATCGCCGGGACGCAAGCTGGAGACCGGCACGCGTTTACGCTCGGTACCCTGCAGCAGCAGGGCATCTTCAGGAACCAGCTCCATCAACGCTTTCACGCCACGACGGGCGCGGTTGGCGGCGTAGGATTCGAGCATTTCGCCGACCATAAACAGCAACAGCACCATGGCCGCTTCGGCGGTAGCGCCGATAAACAGCGCGCCGATGGCTGCCACGCTCATCAGCGTTTCGATGGCAAACGGCGTGCCGGAGCGGATCAGACGTATCGCCTTGGTGGCGACCGGTGCCAACCCCACCAGCGTGGTGGCGATAAAGGCAATGCGGCTCAGCTCAGGGTTGACCAGGCTGAGTGCCCAACTGACGATCATCAGCGCGGTGAGCAGCAGCAACGGGCCGAATTCCCCCAGGCGTGAAGGTTTAGGCGGCTCGGCTTGGTTTGCCTGGGTGCCGAGCAGGGTAAACCCGGCTTGTTGCACTGCGTCCTGGATGCGCAGGCTAAGGTTCGACTGGCCGTCTACCACCAGCTTTTCGGTGGCGAATAACACCCGTGCATTTACGACACCCGGGATGGCAGTAACGGCATTTTCAATCTTTTTAGCGCAGCTGGGGCAGTCCATACCCGTGACTTTCCAACTGTAGCGCTCGCTGCCGGAGAGAGGGGCGGCAGCGAGCCTGTCACTTTCCTCGTCCGGATCGCCATGATCGTCAGCGCTGCAACAGCTGGCGCCATGATCGTGAGCATGAGTGTGTTCGCCAGGGTTGACGGCGTTTTGTTTTTCACTGCTGCAACCGTGCTGGGTTTTGCTGTGGCTGTGATTGCACCCGCAGCCACCTTCGGCATGGTTATGTTCCTGATGATTGTGATTTTCATGGTTATGCATAACGTCCCCCCTCAGGGCAGTTAATGAACTTCTTGAAACCAACTCTACACCCTGGAGTCCACTCCAGAGTCAAGCGACGGATGAGAATTATTGCTAATGGCGCACCGGAGGGAGAATTGGGGTATTTCTTTTTTCCCATGTCGTTTATCAGGGGGCGACGAGCGTGAAGGACTCGGAAGGCACGAGGTGATTAGTCAAAAAAAGAAAATGTTATTCCTGCGGGAACTAAAAAGTACCGGCGGCTAATAATAAAGAGTTATTAATCTATAACTCTTTAGCAAAATTTAACTTTTAGCCGTCTAAATCCCAGCACGATTCGCTTGGCTCTGCAGGCCGCATTTTTGTTGGAGTTTGTTACCAACTCATGGCATTTAAGTTTCATTAATATTGTAAAGAACGTAAAAAACCAGCATAAATCGCCTTCGAAACGATAATAAATGGCTGATTATTTTATGTGCAGTTTTACACCGCTGCCTATAATTGGAATCGATTACCATTTATGGTGGTAATCTTATTTGCTGATATATATGCATTAATTCTCTCTAACACACTGCCGGCAACGGCGCATAAACTCCTTCCCGTAAGCGTACGGTTCGTTCTCCGTGGCTTCCTGGCAGGTTATGTCTATCTGTCTGATTGAAAACAATCAGCTAATGAGTGGAATCGAACCAATGCAATCTACTAAAAAGGCAATTGAAATTACTGAATCCAGCCTTGCGGCTGCGAGCTCCGCTTACAATGCAGTAGATGATTTGCTGCATTATCATGAGCGAGGCAACGGGATTCAGGTTAATGGCAAGGACTCATTTTCTACCGAACAAGCCGGGCTGTTTATTACCCGCGAGAACCAAACCTGGAACGGTTATAAAGTTTTTGGCCAACCGGTTAAATTAACGTTCTCTTTCCCGGATTATAAATTCTCTTCCACCAACGTCGCCGGCGATACCGGACTGAGCAAATTCAGCGCGGAACAGCAGCAGCAGGCTAAGCTGTCGCTGCAGTCCTGGTCTGACGTGGCCAATATCACCTTTACCGAAGTTGGTGCCGGCCAGAAGGCCAATATCACCTTCGGTAACTACAGCCAGGATCGTCCCGGCCATTATGACTACGATACCCAGGCTTACGCCTTCCTGCCGAACACCATTTATCAGGGCCAAAACCTGGGCGGGCAGACCTGGTACAACGTCAACCAGTCCAACGTGAAACATCCGGCCAGCGAAGACTACGGCCGCCAGACCTTTACCCACGAAATTGGCCATGCGTTGGGCTTGAGTCATCCGGGCGATTACAACGCCGGCGAAGGCAACCCGACCTACAGAGACGCCAGCTACGCCGAAGATACTCGTGAGTTCAGCCTGATGAGTTACTGGAGCGAAACCAACACCGGTGGCGACAACGGCGGGCACTACGCTGCGGCGCCACTGCTGGATGACATTTCCGCTATTCAGCATCTGTATGGTGCCAACCAGACCACCCGTACCGGCGATACCGTGTATGGCTTCAACTCAAATACCGGCCGTGACTTCCTCAGCACCACCAGCAATTCGCAAAAAGTGATCTTTGCGGCCTGGGATGCGGGCGGCAATGACACCTTCGATTTCTCCGGTTACACCGCTAACCAGCGTATTAATCTGAACGAGAAATCTTTCTCCGACGTGGGTGGGCTGAAAGGCAACGTGTCCATTGCCGCAGGTGTGACCATCGAGAACGCGATTGGCGGTTCAGGCAATGACGTGATCGTCGGCAATGCGGCCAACAACGTGTTGAAAGGTGGCGCGGGCAACGACGTGCTGTTCGGCGGTGGTGGGGCTGATGAGCTGTGGGGCGGTGCGGGCAAAGACACCTTTGTCTTCTCTGCGGTCAGCGATTCTGCGCCGGGTGCCTCCGACTGGATCAAGGATTTCCAGAAAGGCATCGATAAAATCGACCTGTCATTCTTCAATCAGGGCGCGCAGGGTGGCGATCAGATCCACTTCGTCGATCATTTCAGTGGCGCAGCGGGCGAAGCCTTGCTGTCTTACAATGCGTCGAATAACGTCAGCGATCTGGCCCTGAATATCGGCGGCCATCAGGCCCCGGACTTCCTGGTGAAGATCGTCGGTCAGGTTGACGTCGCCACTGATTTTATCGTTTAACAGTGCAGGTGGTAACGCCCGGCGCCGGTTGGCCGGGCGTTATACAGGAGACGATATGAAGGGCAGCTTAGCGCACGCCGCCTTAGTGGCAGGCGGCATGATGGTTACGGGGGCAGTTATGGCCAGCAGTTTGGTTCTTCCCAGCGCGCAATCATTGGCGGGGCAATGGCTGGTCGCCAATGCCGAACAACAATGTCAGATTGAGTTTTTGGCCGGTGAACAGAGTGAAATCAACGGCTACTCATTGGTTGATCGGCAGCACTGTTTGGAAAAGGTGTTAACCGCCGAGGTGGTCGGTTGGCGCCCTGCACCGGACGGCATCGCTTTGCTGCGGGCGGATGGCAGTACGCTGGCGTTCTTCTCGCGCGATGGCGATATTTACCGCAACCAGCTTGGCGCGGATGACGGACTGACGCTGAAAGCGCTGGTATAACAACAGCGGGTTCGGCAGTCGAACCCGCCCTGAGCAGCCTTACAGATACAGCGAACGTACGATCAGGAAATGGCCGGAGAAATAGCAGAAGGCCACCAGCGCATCCGCGGCGCGGAAGGTCCAGCGATAGCGGTTAACCAGCCACACCACGTTGGCCAGCAGCAGCAGTGAAGTGCCCGCCAGCAGCGAGAAACCGAAATCGGTGCTGCGCATAAAGTACTGCTCACCCGCCAGCCACACCATCAGCAGCGTCATCGCTACATAAGTGGCGATCGGCCAACGCATTTCTTCCAGTCGCGTCCAAATTGTTGCCAGTAACAGCACGCCGATAATCAGCAGCGCCAGCGGCAGCGGCCAAAACAGGCTGAAGGTCATCTGACTGGCGAAGCTCAGGGTATACAGCAAGTGCGACAGGAAAAAGGCACCGATGGCGTAAAGCACGCGTTCGCGCGGCAGCAGCAGCAAGGTGTCGGCGATTAAGGTTGCCAGCAGGCCGAGGACGATCAAATACCCTGCAGGCCCCAACACCGGCGCTTGCCAGGCCAGCAATAACAACAGCAGCAGAGTGATGGGCTTAAACACCCAGCGCTGCCAGCGAGGCCCACGGTAGGAGGCATCGACGAACAGCCAACCGGAAAAGAATACGGCAAGGAACGGCCAACTCATTATGTCTTCCTTATTCATTGTGGGAACCACAGCAACCGGTTCCAAATTGTTACCAGTGTCACTTCCTGTTTGCAGTGTAGGCAGCGCCTCTGCGATCGACAATGCTTTCTTGCTGATGAACTGTAACTTATTTGCAGAGTAAGAAAGGGAGCCGTGGTTTTTCTCAGGAAAATTTACTGACAATGGCTGCTCGACCGCCGAGAATCATTTTCTAAGAACAATAACTGCCCGATGCGAATGCTAATTAATTAGTAATTAATGCTGCGCGTGACAATAATAGCTAAGGATTAATCTTAGAGTCTCATTACTATTTAGCACGTTTGGTAACTGTATTTGCATTTTTGGCTGTTTTTTAAACCCGCCATCGGTCCTGCTTGATACATGATGTTTCTGGGGAGTTATGCAATTGGAAATAAGAAAATATCTGAATGAATCAGAAATAAAAAAAATGATAAAAAATATAAAGGGAGGACTAAACTCGGTCAGGGACAGCTGTATGATCACCATGTGCTTTGTTCACGGTTTGCGGGCCAGCGAGTTAAGCCGTATGACGCTGGACAATATAGAACTCGCCGAGCGGCGGGTTTTTATTTCGCGACTGAAAAATGGTCTGTCGGTTCAGCACCCATTACAACCGGATGAGACCCTGATGCTTAAACGCTGGCTGGATGACCGTAAAGACAGCCCGCATGCCGGCCAGCCCTGGTTGTTTTTGTCGCGCAAGGGCGGCCGGCTATCGCGCCAGCAAATCTACCGCTTGATCCGCGATTACGGTAAAGCGGCCTGTCTCGAATTACCTGCTCATCCCCACATGTTGCGTCACGCCTGCGGTTATAGCCTGGCAAATAAAGGTATGGATACCCGGTTGATACAAGACTATCTCGGCCACCGGAATATTCAGCATACGGTACTCTATACCGCAAGCAATGCCCAACGATTCAAAAGAATCGAATTTTAACTTTCGGCCAGGGCTTAATTCGCGCGAAATGGCCACAGCGTGATAATTAAGCGATGGCTTTTTTCCTATTGGCCATTGATTTAATGTTTAAGGCCTATTCAGAGTGGACGAGGCAGTTTTTTTTGGGCCCGGCATGGTAGTGTTCGGCGGCGGCAAACAGTGCCACCTCATGGGGCACATTAAGTCGCCGCATAAGATTGTGTTTTTGGCCACTCACCGTTTTGACGCTTTTCCCCAGCAACTGCGCGGTCGCCGTGACGCTGCCGTTGCGCAGCAGGGCGGCCAACACTTGCTGTTCCGCTGCCGGTAAGGCAATCTGCGCGGTTGCATGCTGTGGGCCGTAAAGCAGCGCCCCCAGCGCATAGAGTTCGCCGTTATGTTGCAAACCGGCTTTGTCCATGGCCCGTTTTTTATGGCTGGAAATGGTGCGGATATCTCGGTTCATGCGGGCAGCCAGCTTCCAGGGGTGCATGCCGCCAAGCAATGTCAGCAACACACGACTCTCTGTTAGCGTCAAAAGTGGCAGGCTCTGTGGCAGTTTGGTGGCCAGACCGGGAGAGATGTTCAGCACGCCTAACAGACGGTGCCAGGCTGGGGTGGAAAACGGTGCTTGCAGACTCAGTTCCAGGTCATGCCGGCAAGACTTCAGCACCACCAGTTGCCACAGCAGCGGTAGCCAGTTGACGCCGCCGGTATGGGGCAGGGGCTCTAGCCGCACGGCGCTTTCGGCGGCGGGCTGCAGTTTGAGAACAATGCTGGGCAGACTGTCCGCCGTGGCAATATTACGAAGCAGGTCCAGCTCCTTGGGAGCGGGGAAATAGCCGGTACGATTGTTAACGGTCAAACGCATATCATCTCTCCTGCAATCAAATGAAAAAATTGTGCCGGGGTTAAAAAAACCAGTAGAGCAGCAGCGCAAAAAGACACCAGAGCAGTGCACTGAGGGTAAGCATCAGGTTCCAGACAAGCCGCTCCAGGTGATACAAGGTTCTTTTGGTCAAGACAGGGTCATTCCCCCTTGGTTTGAAAAAGTCGGGGCCGGTTAGACGCAACGCTGTTCATGTCATTACGGCTTGGCCCCGGTGGGAAAAAGTTGTCTATAGGCAACCTCTCCAATGAGGGGGAGCGAAAAGGGCCGGTTATTACAGATGCAGTTCGCTCCACGGCCGCTGAAGCAGTTGTGCCCAGACGCTTTGCCTGTCTTCATTGCGAACCCTGGTACTCTTTGTTCGTAATGGCACAGGTTGGCTTACCGTGCGGATCCAGACCCGCAGTTCCTGGCGGTGCGATCGCGGATGGGTATAAACGTGTTGATCGCAGGTGATGCAAGGGCTGTGTACGATATAGCGCAGAATGTAACCCGCTTTACGGCGCGGTACGTTAAAGGCCTGCATGATGCGTTGGCGATTCAGATAGTGGTTTTGCAGCAACCCCCAGGTGGCCACAATGCGACATAACGGCTGTTCGGCCAGGTGCGCTACCGTATCCGGCAGGGTGATATTCTCGTCATGCTGAAGCTTCATAAAACCCCCTGTCTCCTTGTACAATCAATAGTTGTTGGTGTGGCTTTGCCATGGATAAATTGTCTTGTGCCCGGTGCTTTCGATTAATGCTGAAACCCGTGTTGGGTGACTTGAAAAAAACAAGAGTGAATCTGTCGCCACTATTGCGTATTTTCTTCACGAGCATGTATCCACCAGTATTTCTACCTTTGCTGTTTTAAAGGGAACTGGTGCAGAGATGCAGAATTTCATTTTGGTATATCAATTAAAGTTATTTTTTTATTTTCTCCTTTTATTTCAGTGTGATGCATTGTTTTTTTATCGTGCTGAAAATGCGACATTTTGGACCAAATTGTGACATTCAGATAATTAATCTGTTTTTAGGTATCCCCGCGGGCTAATGTTTTAGTTTTCGTGGAGTGCTGACGGATTTGTCAGTGTATGTATCTGAAAACAAAATGACGTTGCTTCGCTGTTTAATTGCGTTAATTTATTTAACAAAGGTTCGCTTCGGTGAGCCTTTTTTATTTTGTTTAGTGGGTTGTTGATATTGAAGGAAATAAAATTGTTGCGTGAAAGTGGGGGGTATTCTTATTGACTTGAAATCGTACAAAACTAAGATATGTAACACTTTGGTCCAAAATGACCTATTTTTCACCTCACTTTTTTTGCCATAATCCAATAAAGCGATTGGGATTACTGGCGGTATATATCACCGTATGTCGAATATTCCGGTGACCCAGATAATCCTGAATCAAACGGGTGTCGACGCCCGAATCCGCCAGCGCATAGCCACAGGCATGTCGCAGCATATGTGGGTGCGATGCCACCGTAATATTGGCGGCCTCGCCGTAGCGTTTAATCAAGTAATGCACGTGTTTACGCGTCAGTTGGCCGCCTTTTTGCGACAGGAATAACCACTCGCTGTCAGCATCGCGCCACTTGTTACGCAAATTCAGCCAGCACAACAAGTGCGGCAGTTCATCTGGCGCCAGGGGATGTACGGTCGAAAAACCGTTCTTCAGGCGGCGGATATAAATCACGTTATCGCGCAGATCGATATCAGATATTTTTAACTGACAGGCTTCGCTGGCGCGCAGCCCGTGGATAAAGCACATCTGTATTAAACAACGGTCACGCTCCGGATGTTTTCCAATGTGCGTGGCAAGCAGGATGTCATTTATTTCACCGAGAGTGAGGTGTTTTCGAGTTTTCATTATTTTGGCTCCATATAGCCTCTCCGGCCCGATGCCGTATGAGGATCTTACTGGAGAGAAAATAGCCTGTTTCCATTTTTTTACGCATCTATTTTCTTTGCAAATAAATGGCGGCAGGTGATCTGACAGGAGGAGTAAAAACCACCATGCAGCAGGAAATAACCGCGATGGCCGCACCCACGATACTCACCCGCAAGGCCGCCCGTGCCGTTGCCATCAAAGCCGCCAGTTTGGAGCGGCGCATCATGCAACTCAGCGGGATGGCTTATGGCGTAGAAGACTGGTTGTGCGCTTTGCGCAAGGCCGCCGAGTTGTGGCGTTGCGTCAGTGAGACCCCTTGGTTGGCTGAAAATGAACGGCGCTATGCCCAGTTACGCCAGCGGCATTGTTCGCACCCGGCCACCCAATTGCTGGTACGTCAACGCTATCAGGCCGATAGCCAGCAACCCTGAATCCACTGCAGAGGACTAACTTATGTCTGCAACCTCCCTTCCACCGCGTTTGCGCGTGGTCGTGATGATGGCACCGGGGTTGATGCGCGAAGGCACCCTGCGGGTACTCGAACTGGCCCGCCAGGCAATCGCATCGTTAACCGTGGTCGACGATCTTTTGACTCTGCGACAGACGTTGTCGCAAGGCGGAGCGGATGTCATCCTCACCGGCCTCTCCGGGCATCGCGACAGGCTACGCGACTTTTTCCTGTTCTATTCCCACTATCTGCGCTTCAACATCGATACAACCTGGCTGCTGTACAGCGAACCCCTTACGCCGTTGCTAACCACCCTCAGCCCGTTGGCTCCCCATGAAGGGCCGCTGTGCCTGCCGCATGATCTGCAGCCACATCTGCTGCATGATTTGCTGCAGAAACGCCAGGCAATGAGCCACCTTGCCTTTATGAACAGCGACTCGTTTCCCCGGATGCCGGCAAATATTGTGCTCAGCTGGCCCGAGCTGCAGGTTCTCAGTCATTTTGTCTGTGGTGCACTGGAACATCTCACTACGCCGACGGGCGGATTCACGACGAAGACCCTGAGCGCCCATAAGCGCAGCGCGATGCGCAAACTGGGTGTGTGCTGCGATCAACAACTCCATGCGTTGCTGCATGGATCTCGGCTATGCCCAGCCAGGAGGAGCCCGGATGTGGTCGTCAGCCAGGGATAAACGTATCCGTCGCTACACCTGGCTGGCGATGTTGCTGGTTTGTGGCATTTTTTGGTGGGGGGTCATTTGGTGCGCGTTGAAATTTGCCGGTCTTTAATGGCCGGTGGGCGATGGCCTGGCCGACTGTTGAAACAATTTATCAACGGGTGCTTACCCCCTCAGGGCTATACGCTCGCCGTTGGGATGGCGGCGGCGTTGTTGGGAGGCGTATTGTTTTCCTCTCCGGCTGAGGCGAGCACGTGGGTGGGCCGCTCGCCGACTTCTTTTATTGGCAACTGCCGGAAGAACGCATTGCCGCAGATAGTGGCGCAGTGTCGCCATGATGCGATCGCGCTCGATACATCGCCCGCGCGTCACTCCGGACGTTATCTCCACGCGCTGAATGACCGGTTTGCTCAATGGGGGATCGGCCCTGCCACAGATGCCAGTACTGTGTTGACCCGCCGCCAGCGTTACGAGCTGTATCACTTCTGTAGGCTGTTGCATCAGCAGGTTGGCAGGTACCTGTTGGACCAGCTGTTTTTGCCACAGGGTGGAATGGCTGAAGTGGATTATCGTACGGTGGCCACTAAGGCTCCCTGTTTAAGGAGAAACAATAATGCGTCTAAAAGTGATGGTTATGGAGCCGGATCCCTGGTTTCGGCTCGGGGTGTTGTCGGTGCTTGCCTCGCTTCCGGCTCAGTTTGAAGTTTGCGGGGTCACTGACCGGCTGTCGGATTTGCAGGGTCTGGTGCAGAAACAGCCATTTGACCTGTTGCTGTCAGACACTCACGGTCAGGGTGAAAGCCTGGATAACTACTTTGTCTTTCGCAGGGAGTTTTGCAAGAGGCTCTCTCATGTGACCTGGCTGATGTGGAGCGACGGTTATGGCCCTTTCTTATCGGGCCTGTCTTCCAGGCTGAAACCGCCGGTTTGCCTGCAAAAAAAGCTGGGGCCGGCCGAGTTGAATTCGCTGCTGGTGCTGCGCCATCGGCTTGGGCATCAGCATTTTTTGGCCGAATATCGGCGGACTCAGATGTGCGTCTGCTGTCACCTGACGCAAAAAGAGCTTTTGGTTATCAGTGCACTGGCGCATGGCGAACCGCAAAAGCAGCTGGCGCGGCGCTTGGGCCGCAGTGAAAAAACCATCAGCTCACACAAGGTCCAGGCTTTGCATAAGTTGGGTGCCAGTAGCGATCGGCGACTGTTTCATCATCAGGGGGAAAACCGCCTGCTGGACATTCTGCGCTATGCGGGCATCAACATTCCCCACGCCCCCTTGGGGGGGTACTCGGCGTAACTCAATCTAATGCCGATGATAAGCTGCGTAGTGAGGAGTGAACGCCGGTATGCGGGGCAACTGCGATACCTGTTCAGGAGGTGTGCTATGTTTACGCTGATTTCACCGCGTGGAGATGGGAAGTAAGATGAGTAAGCCACCGCTGTTTTTTATCGCTGTGATCGCGTTGATCGCCGTATTGGCGACGCACCGCTATTTCAATCAGCGCCGTATTGAAGCGGATAACGATCGTGCGCCGGTACGCAGTTTGCAGGTCACGGTGAGTGATAAACGTGAGTTTCCGGTCGCCAAGACCCGGGCACCGCAGCGTGAGCCGCTGGTCAATGAACCGATGCATTATGAGGTGGTGTTTAGCCCGCAGCGCGGTGGCGAGGAGATCCGGCTGCGGTTGAAGCCGTGGCAGTATAATCCGATTGAAAAAGGCGCACAGGGCACGTTGAGCATGCAGGGCACGCGCTTCGTCTCATTTATTGCCCAGCCGTAGGGCACCGGACCCGGTGCCCATGTGGGGTTATTTTCTTTTGATTGGCGGCTGTTTTTTCTGCCAGGCCAGCAGTTCGAAGACGCCAAAGATGAAGATCTTGGCTTCTTGCCAGTAGCTTATCGGCTGATCTTTCGGTTGCGTGGACTTCAAAAGAACCAGCTGCAGCCCGTGCATCACCACCATAAAGAACAGCGCCACGTCGATGAAATATTTCAGCGGCTTGGGAAAGGGGTGAAACAGGTTGGAGAGCAGAAAGCCCCACACGCACAGCATCAGCAGGCGACCCAGATTAATCAGCATTTTCGGTTTTCTCTTGCGAACGGATATAAAGACGATAAGCCACCTGACCGGCGACTTTTTCACGGTGTAATTGCCAATTGGCCGGGACATCAGCGGCGGCGCTTTCGGCTTCGGCCTCTACATAGATCCAGGCCTCATCGGCCAGCCAGCCCTGCTGCTCCAGCAGCGTGACGGTTTCAGCCAGCAAACCTTTGCGAAAAGGCGGATCGAGAAACACCACGTCAAACGGCTGAGCGGGGGTCGCCAGCCAGCTCAGCGCGTTGGTATTGACCACCTTGCCATTGCCCTGCAGCAGGGCCAGATTTTTTTCCAGTTGCTGCGCCACTGGGCGTTCAAACTCCAACAGCGTGACGCTGCCGGCATAGCGCGACAGCGCTTCCAGGCCGAGTGCGCCGCTACCGGCGAAGCAGTCCAGGCAGCGTGCGCCCTGGATCACCGGCGCCAGCCAGTTGAACAGGGTTTCCCGAACGCGATCGGTGGTCGGACGCAGCCCGGGGCTGTTGGGTACCGGCAGTTTTCGCCCGCGCCATTGGCCACCGATAATGCGGATCTGCCCGGCCGCAGCCTGAGGCGGTTTTTTTGCCGATGCCCGTGGCGATAGTCTTGTCATAGGTTTGCTTTGATTGTTTTCTGGCGGTGAGGCCGAATGAGTTGGCGATAAGTTGCCTCTATTCTACCGGTGAGAGGCGCCGGGGGAAACGGTAAAACTTTGTTGCCTGATTTCACAGTGGAAAGCATGCCGGATGCGTGTTGCTGAACGAGGGAAAGTGATAGACTCGGCGAATTATTGTCAGCATAAGCAAGCCTTCGGTACGGAGTAGAGTCATAACATGGCAAAAGATAAGAAACGCGGGTTTTTCTCCTGGCTGGGCTTCGGCCAGAAGGAAGAAGAGCAACAGCAACCTGAGACGCCGGTAGAAGCGGCGGAAAATCAGGCCGTGGAGACCCCGGCTGAACCGGTCGCTCCCAAGCTGGATGACCAGCTCCCCGCGCAGGAATCTGAACCTGCCGCTTCCGTAGAGACGCCTGGGGAGTGGGACGGCAGTCTGACCGGCGAACATATTGCAGAAAGCGTGCCGGCCATCGTCGAACACACTGCCGCGGCAGAAAAGCTGGCGGAAGAGATTGTCACCCTTACTGAACAGGTGGCGGCAGAACAGCAACAGCCGGCAGCGGAAGAGATTGCCGTGCCTGTGGCCGTGGTTCAGCCTGAACCCGAATTTGTCATCGAGCCTAAGCCAGAAACGACCGCGGTATCAGAACCCGAAGTGGTTACGCCAGAGCCGATTATTGCGCCAGAACCGGAAGTGGTTGAACCGGAACCGGTGATGGTGCCCGAACTGGAAGTGATTGAGCCTGAACCTACTATCGTGCCAGAGCCAGAGCCAGAGCCAGAGCCAGAGCCAGAGCCAGAGCCAGAGCCAGAGCCAGAGCCAGAGCCAGAGCCAGAGCCAGAGCCAGAGCCAGAGCCAGAGCCAGAGCCAGAGCCAGAGCCAGAGCCATTGTCGGCCAGCGTGGCGCTGGAACCGATTATTGTCGCGCCGGCCATTATCGAAGAAGAAGAAAAAGAATCCGAGCTGCTGGCCCCTGCGGTTACTCAGGAGCAGGAACGTCCGACCAAAGAAGGCTTCTTTGCCCGGCTGAAACGTAGCCTGGTGAAAACCAAGCAAAATTTGGGCTCCGGTTTTGTCGGCTTGTTCCGCGGCAAGAAAATTGACGACGAACTGTTTGAAGAGCTGGAAGAACAGCTGCTGATTGCCGACGTCGGCGTGGAAACCACGCGTAAAATCATTACCTCTCTGACTCAGCATGCCAGCCGCAAGCAGTTGAAAGACGCCGATGCGTTATACGGCAAGCTGAAGGAGGAAATGTCCGAAATTCTGGCTAAAGTTGATCAGCCGCTGGATGTTGGCGGTAAAAACCCGTATGTCATTCTGATGGTTGGGGTGAACGGCGTGGGTAAAACCACCACCATCGGTAAGCTGGCTCGCCAGTTCCAGGCGGAAGGCAAATCGGTGATGCTGGCGGCGGGGGACACCTTCCGTGCCGCGGCGGTAGAGCAACTGCAGGTGTGGGGCGAGCGCAACCGTATTCCGGTGGTGGCGCAGCATACCGGCGCGGATTCCGCCTCGGTGATTTACGATGCGGTCCAGGCCGCCAAGGCCCGCGGCATCGACGTGCTGCTGGCCGATACGGCAGGGCGTTTGCAGAACAAAGCGCACCTGATGGAAGAGCTGAAGAAGATCGTCCGCGTCATGAAAAAACTGGACGACCAGGCCCCCCATGAGGTTATGCTGACTCTTGATGCCAGCACCGGACAGAATGCTGTCAGCCAGGCGAAATTATTTAATGAAGCCGTGGGCTTAACCGGTATCACACTGACTAAACTGGACGGTACCGCCAAGGGCGGGGTGATCTTCGCCATTGCCGATCAGTTCGGTATCCCGATTCGCTATATCGGCGTTGGGGAAGGCATCGAAGATTTGCGGCCGTTTAAGGCTGACGATTTTATTGAGGCACTTTTTGCCCGAGAGGATTAATACGGATGATTCGCTTTGAACAGGTCAGTAAAGCTTATCTGGGCGGACGGCAGGCCCTGCAGGGGGTGGATTTCCATCTGCGCCCGGCAGAGATGGCGTTTCTGACCGGCCATTCCGGCGCGGGGAAGAGTACCCTGCTGAAACTGATTTGTGGTATCGAACGGCCAAGCGCCGGCCATATTTGGTTTGGCGGCCATGACATCAGTCGGTTGAAAAACCGCGAGGTGCCGTTCCTGCGTCGTCAGATCGGCATGATTTTCCAGGATCACCATCTGCTGCTGGATCGCACGGTGTATGACAACGTGGCAATGCCACTGATCATCGCCGGCGCCAGCACCGAAGACATCCGTCGCCGCGTTTCCGCTGCGTTGGACAAGGTCGGGCTGCTGGATAAGGCGAAGAACTTCCCGATTCAGCTTTCCGGCGGTGAGCAGCAGCGTGTGGGTATCGCCCGCGCGGTGGTGAACAAGCCGGCGGTACTGCTGGCGGATGAGCCTACCGGTAACCTGGACGATGCACTGTCGGAAGGCATTCTGCGTCTGTTCGAAGAGTTTAACCGCGTGGGTGTCACCGTGTTGATGGCCACCCACGATACCGGGCTGATCGCCCGTCGCAATTACCGCATTCTGCGCCTGAGCCAGGGCCGCATGGCTGGAGGAGCGCATCATGGCGAATAATGCAAAAACCGCCAAGAGTAAAGCGCTGCGTGGCGGCTGGCGGGAACAATGGCGCTACGCCTGGATGAACGCCGTCAAGGATATGCTGCGCCAGCCACTGGCGACGCTGCTGACGGTGATGGTCATCGCCATCTCCCTGACGCTGCCAAGCGTGTGTTATATCGTTTGGAAAAACGTCAGCACCGCGGCGACGCAATGGTACCCTACGCCGCAGTTAACGGTGTACCTGGATAAATCCCTGGATGACGACGCGGCGGTGAAAGTGCTCGACGCCATCAAAGCAGAAGCTGGCGTTGAGAAAGTGAATTACCTGTCGCGTGAAGAGGCCCGGGGCGAATTCCGCAACTGGTCCGGCTTTGGCGGCGCGCTGGATATGTTGGAAGAGAACCCGTTACCGGCGGTCGCTATCATCACGCCGAAAATGAGCTTCCAAAGTTCCGACACCCTCAATACCCTGCGCGATCGCGTCGCGGCGGTGCAGGGGGTGGATGAAGTGCGGATGGACGACAGCTGGTTTGCTCGTCTGGCTGCACTGACCGGGCTGGTGGGGCAAGTGGCTGCAATGATCGGCGTGCTGATGGTGGTGGCGGTGTTCCTGGTGATCGGCAACAGCGTACGTCTGAGCATCTTCAGCCGTCGCGATACCATCAACGTGATGAAGCTGATTGGCGCCACCGACGGTTTCATCCTGCGGCCGTTCCTGAACGGCGGTGCGATGCTGGGCTTCTTTGGCGCATTGCTGTCGTTGGTGTTGTCCGGGGCGATGGTGTGGAGACTGGAGTCGGTGGTCACCGGCGTGGCCAAGGTGTTCGGCACCACCTTTACCCTGCACGGCCTGGGTTGGGATGAGGCGTTACTGCTGCTGATTGTTTCCGCGATGATCGGCTGGATCGCCGCCTGGCTGGCGACGGTGCAACATTTACGCCGATTTACACCACAATAAAGATTTTTTGGTATACTCTTCTCCTGCTGCTCCGAGCGTGTTGCGGGAGAAGAGCTACCGGCACTAACTTAAGCACCATCCAGTCTCTTCTTAGCGCACAAATTCCCTATCGGCCTGAATATTCGTCACGTATTGTCATGGGCAATGCGATCGAAAAACTGTGAACTAATAGGGCGGAACGCGGTCAAAATCTGCAGCAAAATGTTATGGTGCCCGGCGTGTGGACCGCTTTTGCAATAGCAACTGCCGTAGAATCAATCATTTCCCCGCCGTGACAATCACCTGCATGACCTGTTTTTTCAAGAGAGGGTTTGAATGACCAAAGAAATGCAAACTTTAGCTTTAGTGCCCCAGGGCAGTTTGGAAGCCTATATCCGGGCCGCCAACACCTATCCGATGCTGACGGCAGAGGAAGAGCGGGAGCTGGCTGAACGGCTGCATTATCAGGGCGATCTGGAAGCCGCTAAGCAGCTCATCCTGTCTCACCTGCGCTTTGTCGCTCATATTGCCCGTAATTACTCCGGTTACGGCCTGCCTCAGGCAGACCTGATCCAGGAAGGTAATATTGGCCTGATGAAAGCTGTTCGCCGCTTCAACCCAGAGGTTGGTGTGCGTCTGGTTTCCTTTGCGGTGCATTGGATCAAGGCAGAAATTCACGAGTACGTACTGCGCAACTGGCGTATCGTCAAAGTGGCTACCACCAAAGCACAGCGCAAGCTGTTCTTTAACCTGCGTAAAACCAAGCAGCGTCTGGGCTGGTTCAATCAGGATGAGGTGGAATTGGTTGCTCGCGAGTTGGGTGTGACCAGCAAGGATGTCCGCGAGATGGAATCCCGCATGGCGGCGCAGGACATGACGTTCGATCCTACGCCGGACGACGAAGCCCGTGATGGCCAGTCTATGGCGCCAGTGCTGTATCTGCAGGATAAAAGCTCGGACTTCGCCGAAGGCATCGAGGAGGATAACTGGGAAAGCAACGCCGCAGACAAACTGGCCTATGCGCTGGAAGGTCTGGACGAGCGTAGCCAGCATATCATTCGCGCCCGTTGGTTGGATGACGACAATAAATCCACGTTGCAAGAGCTGGCCGATCAGTACGGTGTTTCCGCTGAGCGTGTACGCCAGCTAGAAAAGAACGCCATGAAGAAACTGAAAATGGCGATCGAAGCCTAATCCCGCATAAGCGTTAAAAAGCCCGGCTAGCCGGGCTTTTTTGTGCCTGAAATTCGGCGTTACGGCGCGATCGCCGCAAAATCGGGTGCCGGACAGTCATAACCAAACTTGTTGGCCCAGGCATAGCGCGTCCCGTTATTGATATAGCGCTGATACAGCGCCCGGCCGGTTTTCGCGTCACGTTTAATCACCCAGCCGGCGGCATTACACAACACGGCGGCATAGGCCTGGCTTTTTGGCGGCAGTAAGTCGGCGGCCTGCTGCGCCAGATCAACCGCCTGCCAGCGGTAGTGCAGGAAGCGATTATCCTGTGGCGGTAACGCCGCTTTGGCCCGTGCTGCCTCGGCACTGCTGATCCAGCTCTTATGCTTGAGCTCGCGCGTATCAAAGGCATCCCCCAGATAGGAATAACCGGCGCCATAAATTGCATAGTCCGGCGTCATCTCATAACCCGTGAACACCAATCCCTGGCTGCGCAGCAGCGTGGCCGCCTGATAGTAGGCTTTGGCCCGCGCCAGCTTGTCTGCGGATTTATCCTGCGCCGTTTTCAGCGTATCGGCGTACTGTTGGGCAACCTGACGATAGTTCGGGATATCAAAGTAGGCCATTGCTTCTTGAGGGCGTCCGGCGCGCATCAGCCGCCGCGCCAGCAGCTCGCGCAGTTGCACCTCCGGCGTAAGCGGCTGGCCGTTGTAGTCGTCGGGATTGACCGGTTTTAACGGCGTAGCTGGGGCTGGCACATGCTTATCAACAAAGCCTTTCAGTTCATCGATGGTCAGCACGCGTTCGGCCACGTCGGCGACGTCCGCCCAGTAAATATCTTTGCCGCGATAGAGGAAGTCCATTGCCTGCAGATAGTCGCCGCGATCCAGGGCCAGAATAGCCTGCTCCCCCGCCACCCGGCATTCGGGCACGATGGTTTCTGGCGTAAAGTCCGCATTACGCTGTTCGCCCCAGCTTTCATTGGAGGGGAATGCGGCCGCCGCTTTGGCGTAGTCTGCGGTGGCGGCTTTAACATCCCCGTCGCGCAGCGCCATTTTGGCGCGTAACCACCAGGCCAGGCCACTGTCACCAGCGTGTTTCAGCAGGCTGGCCGCCATCGGGTATTGTCCTGCTCGGTAGGCCAGCGCCGCCAGCCGGTCGCTGCCGCTGAAACCGCTTTTCACCGAGGCGTCCAGCAGCGTCAGGATTTGGCTGATGATTTGTGCTGAGCGAGTGCCGGTGCCGTCCGTATCGGTCATTTGCAGATTACTGCTGCGGGCAAACAACTCAATGGTGACCAGTTGTTGGATCAGCGGATCGGCGATTGTCTGTTTCAGAACATCGAAGTGATCCGGATTGACCAGGTAACTGGAGACGTACTGCAGCGACAGTGCCCCATTTTGGTCACCCTGTGCCGCCTGTTGAGCATATAACTTCGCTGCCTGGGTGACGTTGCCGAGCCAGAAATGAATGCGGGCCTGCTGCCCAAGGCTGCTTAGTGCCAGTTGATCTGGATCGGCCGTACCGCCTTTCACTTTATCAATCGCCTGCTGGAAGGCCGCTAGCGCCTGCTCGAGCTGGGGCTTCGCGGGATGTTCGACTGCGATGCTCGAGCCGTCACCTTCGTTTTCCGGCGTGCCGTGATCGCCCATCAACAACCGGCCGAGTGAATACTGCGCCCTTAGCCCCCAGTCACCTTGATCTGCGGCAGGTAGCGCCAGAACCTGCTGGAAGTACTCGCTGGCGCGCGGATCTTTACCGGCGAAGGCCACTGCACCCAGTTGGTAAAGGCGGGCCGCGTCAGACAGCCCCTGGCTATTGACCGCATCGGCCTCTTCAACGGTTTTTGCCGCACGCATTTTCTCGATGATGATAGTTTCCGGCGACAGCGGCATCGGTTTCGGTGGCATCGCCGGTGGCGGTGCTTTCCACAACGGCAGCTGTTTATCCACTGCGACCAGACGCCCGGCTTCAAAGGCAAAGTTGCCTTCCGGCATATACAGCAGCGTGCCGTTGCGATCGACCAGTAAACGGTTAGGGAAATCCGGCCCGCAGGCGTAGCCATTAAGTGGCATCGCCAGCGCCGAGCCGATTAGGGCAGCCAGTGGAAGAGTTCGGCCGCGCAGAGTCCGTGTAGCGCGTGCATTACGGTGTGACAAGGGTGCCTCCTGGCGTCAGTTGTTGGCAGCGGATCCAGCCCAACGGCCGGGACTGCCCGGCGCGCAGCTGGTCACTGCGGGTAAGCACAAAGCGTAGTCGTTGAGACTCGCTTTCCAGCCGGTAGTTGCCTGCCGCGTCCGCCGCCAGGCACTCGCTGGCGGTGATGACGATTTCATGCGGCAGCGGTGCATCCACCGGCCCGTTATTTTGAATTATCAGATCATTCAGCCCATTTTGCAGCGCCTGAGGGCTAAATTTTACCTGCCAGCTGACGTCGAGCGGTTGCTTTTCTATTACCGCCCTCAGCGTAGCCAGTGACCAGGCGCGGCGATCGTCCGCCAGTGGCAAACGGAACCAGATCAGGCCCAGCAGGTGTGGTGTGGTCCGTGTGTTCAACTGGCGCAGAAAATCGGCCACCTGCTGCGGCGCGACCGTCAGCTCGCGCGAGGTACCCGCCACGCGCACGGAGGCTTCGCTTTCCACCTGCGCGCCTTGCGTATCGAACCCCACCAAACCCATGCCATAGGCAGGCAGCGCCACCCGGAAAGGTCTTGGCGTGATTTGTGCGTACTGTTTTACCCACCGCAGTGCCAGCGGGGCAGCAAACAGGCCTTGTTCGGGCGACAGTACGGCATGCACCTGCAGCACGGAGCTGTCTGCCTGTTGCAAGACACCGGGCAGCGCAGCTGAGCCGATCCAGGCCGGCAATGCGGTAATGCCCAGTTGCAGTGAGGAGGGCAATTGCTGACGCAACTGCTGCAGGAAATGCTGATAGGCAGGCAGGCGTGCGGTAGCTGCGTCATGATCGATTTCAACGCCGATCACCTGCAGCCCGGCGGCTTGCCAGCGTTGCACCTGTTTTAGCAAACGTTGGCGAATCGCGACTTCATCCAGTTGCGTTAACTGCCCATCCAGACGGGCCACCAGCCACAGCGGGCGGCCATCTTGTTTCAGTAAGGGGAGATTGACCGGGATTTCCCGCCAGCCCTCACGCGGGTGCACTTGTAAACCCAGCACCCGCAGCGTAGGGAACAGATCGCGGCTTTTCGCCAGCGCGGCAACATGCTGCGGCGTCCAAACGCGTTGCCAGACGTAGACCTGATTATCCCAGGTCGGCTGTATCCGCAGCGCCTGCTGGCGGCCGCCGAACCAGGCGATTAACGCCAGCACCAGCACCAACAGTGCGAGGAACCTGCGCTTCATCGTTGCCAGAGTTCGCCTTGCTGAGTGAAACCGCAGGCGCGCATAAAGTTATCCACCTCGCCCCGCTCGCGTGGGGTCAGACCGGTGGTCGAAAGCTGCCAATGCGTTATCTGCGGTAACTGACGCTGCACGTCCTGCACCAGATACAGCCCGACGCCGCGACGGCGCGTGACTTCACGCACCAGCAAATCCTGCAGTTGGGCACGTTCACCGTCCAGCTCGAGTTTCACCGCACCCAGCAGCCGCTCATTGAAGCGTGCGGCGAACAGCGCTTTATTGCCGTTCAACCCGCTTTGCCACTGTTCCGGCTGCTGATGCGGCCAGATTTTGCCAAGGTCGATAAGGTCTTGCTGGGACAGCGTGGTTAATCGCTCAATAGTCAGTTTCATGCAGGATTTCCGAACGGCTAATCGATGCCGACAGTGTAATAGATCTTGCACAGAGCGTTGTGTAAGTTTTTCTGTACGATTACTGCGCAAAATGTTTTTTGCAGGACGCATTTTCCGAGTAAATATGTAGTTAATCGATCGAGAACCAGCATAACGCGCTGTGCCTGATGCAAAACAGCGCAGATTTAATCCGGATTTTATGCTGTTTACACCGCTTGTTTCTGATTGTGTAAGTTGATTTGCAGCAGAAAATTCCTGTTTAATGGCATGAAAAATAAAGTCTTATTAGAAAATATTGCCACAAAAACACCTAAATCATTATTACTTATGAATAAAAGCAGTAAATAAGGGTCGGGTGTCGGCAAACACAACAGGTACGTTCACAACGACAGATGGGGATTTGCGGATGAAATTAACAAAAGGTAAGGCGCTGTTGGCGGGTTGTATCGCGATGGCTATCGGGCATGCGGCAATGGCGAAAGACATCAAGGTGGCGATCGTCGGGGCGATGTCCGGCCCGGTGGCGCAGTATGGCGATATGGAATTCACCGGCGCCCGTCAGGCGATTGCCGATATCAACGCCAAGGGCGGTATCAAGGGCGACAAACTGGTCGGCGTGGAATATGACGACGCCTGCGATCCAAAACAGGCGGTAGCCGTCGCCAACAAGGTAATCAATGACGGTATCCGCTATGTGATCGGCCACCTGTGCTCATCCTCGACGCAGCCGGCTTCCGACATCTATGAAGATGAAGGCGTCATCATGATCACCCCGGCGGCCACTAACGCCGATCTGACCACCCGTGGTTACAAAATGATCATGCGTACCACCGGCCTGGATTCCGATCAGGGGCCGACGGCGGCGAAATACATCCTCAGCGAGATCAAACCCAAGCGCATTGCCGTGGTTCACGACAAGCAGCAGTATGGCGAAGGCCTGGCGCGCTCGGTGCGCGACAGCCTGAAAAAGCAGGGCACCGACGTGGTGATGTTTGAAGGTATCACCGCCGGCGATAAAGATTTCTCCACCCTGGTGGCGCGCCTGAAGAAAGAAAACGTCGATTTCGTTTACTTTGGCGGTTACTACCCGGAAATGGGCCAGATCCTGCGTCAGGCTAAACAGGCCGGTTTGACCACCCGCTTTATGGGGCCGGAAGGCGTGGGCAACTCCTCACTGTCCAATATCGCCGGTGCCGCCTCTGAAGGCATGCTGGTGACCCTGCCTAAACGTTACGATCAGGTCCCTGCCAACAAACCTGTTGTAGATGCGCTTAAAGCCAAAAAGCTGGATCCAACCGGACCGTTCGTCTGGACCACTTACGCGGCGCTGCAATCTCTGACTGCCGGGATGGAGCGCAGCGGCAGCCAGGAACCGGCCGACATCGTCAAGGACCTGAAAACCGGCAAGCCGGTGGACACCGTGATGGGGCCGTTGAGCTGGGATGACAAAGGCGATCTTAAAGGCTTCGAGTTCGGCGTGTTCGAATGGCATGCTGACGGCACTTCAACGCCGATTAAATAATATACCCGTCGTCTTTCACGTTGCAGCGTTGTTGGCTTCACGGGTGCACCCCAGTCACTTAGTTTACTAAGCTCCTGGGGATTTACCCGCTTGCCGCCTAGCTGCAACGCGAAATCCATTGGGTATAAGCGTTTTTAATGATTGTCATTTCAGGTTTGCTTTACCCAAAATAAATTGAAGTTGCATCAAGGCGGCAAGGGAACGATTCGGGTGAATGAGTGCAGCCAACACAAATGCAGCTTCAAGTGTGATGGGTATAGAAAGCACAGCCAAGGGTTAGAGTATGTCTGAGCAGGTTCTCTATTTTCTGCAGCAAATGTTCAACGGCGTCACGTTGGGCAGCACCTATGCATTGATCGCCATCGGTTACACCATGGTCTACGGCATCATCGGCATGATCAACTTCGCCCACGGCGAGGTGTATATGATCGGCAGCTATGTCTCCTTTATTGTTATCGCCGCCCTGATGATGATCGGCATCGACGTCGGTTGGCTGCTGATTGGCGCGGCTTTCCTGGTATCGATCGTGATCGCCAGCGCTTACGGCTGGAGCATCGAGCGGGTGGCCTACAAGCCGGTACGCAACTCCAAACGCCTGATCGCGCTGATTTCCGCCATAGGGATGTCGATATTCCTGCAAAACTACGTCAGCCTGACCCAGGGCTCGCGCGACCTGGCGTTGCCAAGCCTGGTCACCGGGCAATGGGTGCTGGGGGAAAGCAACGGCTTTGCCGCCACTATCAGCACCATGCAGCTGATTATCTGGGTAGTCACTTTCCTGGCGATGCTGGCGTTGACGATGTTTATTCGTTATTCACGTATGGGCCGCGCCTGCCGCGCCTGTGCGGAGGATTTGAAGATGGCCAGCCTGCTGGGCATCAATACCGACCGGGTTATCTCGCTGACCTTTGTGATCGGTGCGGTGATGGCGGCGGTCGCCGGCGTACTGCTCGGGCAATTCTACGGAGTGATTAACCCCTATATCGGCTTTATGGCCGGCATGAAGGCCTTCACCGCGGCGGTGTTGGGCGGCATCGGCAGCATCCCCGGCGCGATGATTGGCGGCCTGGTATTGGGGGTGGCAGAGGCGTTGACTTCGGCTTACCTGAGTACCGAATATAAAGACGTGGTGTCGTTCGCGCTGCTGATTGTGGTGCTGCTGATCATGCCTACCGGCATCCTTGGGCGTCCGGAGGTTGAGAAGGTATGAAACTCAATTTGCTCAACGCGCTGATCGCCACCCTGGTGCTGTTTGTGATGGCTTCATTCCTGATGGGCATGCAGCTGAGCCTGGACGGTACCAAACTGGTGGTGCACGGCGCAGCGGAAGTGCGCTGGATGTGGATCGGCATCGGCTGCGTCATCGTGTTTTTCTTCCAACTGCTGCGCCCGCTGATGCAGCACGGGCTGAAAAAAATCTCAGGCCCGGCCTGGGTATTACCGAGCTTCGATGGCACGACCGCCCGGCAGAAGCTGTTGGCCGCAGCGATCATTATCGCCGCGGTTGCCTGGCCATTTCTGGTCTCACGCGGCTCGGTAGATATCGCCACGCTGACGTTGATCTACGTGATGTTGGGCCTGGGCCTGAACGTGGTGGTGGGGCTGTCCGGTTTGCTGGTATTGGGCTACGGCGGTTTCTATGCGATTGGCGCTTACACTTACGCACTGCTGAACCATTATTACGGCCTGGGTTTCTGGGAGAGCCTGCCGCTGGCGGGTATGGTCACCGCCCTCTTCGGTTTTCTGCTCGGGTTCCCGGTGCTGCGCCTGCGCGGCGATTATCTGGCGATTGTCACGCTGGGGTTCGGTGAGATCGTGCGCATCCTGTTGTTGAACAATACCGAGATCACCGGCGGGCCGAACGGCATCAGCCAGATCCCGAAACCAACCTTTTTCGGCCTGGAGTTCAACCGCAGCGCGCGTGACGGCGGCTGGGATACCTTCCATAACTTCTTTGGCCTGAAATATGATCCGAGCGATCGCATTGTCTTTTTGTACCTGGTGGCGTTGTTGCTGGTGGTGCTGACGCTGTTTGTGATCAACCGCCTGCTGCGCATGCCGCTGGGCCGTGCCTGGGAAGCCTTGCGCGAAGATGAAATCGCCTGCCGTTCGCTGGGGCTTAATCCGACCAGAATCAAACTGACCGCTTTTACCATCAGCGCCGCCTTCGCCGGTTTTGCCGGCACGCTGTTCGCTGCGCGCCAGGGCTTCGTCAGCCCGGAATCCTTCACCTTTGTCGAGTCGGCCTTCGTGTTGGCGATCGTGGTCTTGGGCGGCATGGGATCGCAGTTCGCGGTGATCCTGGCGGCGATCCTGCTGGTGGTGTCGCGCGAATTGATGCGTGACCTGAACGAATACAGCATGCTGTTGCTGGGTGCCTTAATGGTATTGATGATGATTTGGCGGCCGCAGGGGCTGCTGCCGATGAAGCGGCCACAGCTAAAACTGAAGGCGGCGGATATGCAAGCAGGCAAGGGGGAGCAAGTATGAGCATGCAACCTTTGCTGAAGGTCGAAGGGCTGTCGATGCGTTTCGGCGGCCTGCTGGCGGTCAATAACGTGGCGCTGACGCTCAACGAGGGCGAGATTGTCTCGCTGATCGGCCCGAACGGTGCCGGAAAAACCACGGTGTTTAACTGCCTGACCGGCTTTTACCGTCCGACCAGCGGCACCATCAAACTGCGTGAGCGCCATCTGGAAGGGTTGCCCGGCCAGGCCATCGCCCGGATGGGCGTGGTGCGGACTTTCCAGCACGTACGGCTGTTTCGCGAGATGACGGTGATCGAAAACCTGTTGGTCGCACAGCATCAGCATCTGAAAAGCGGCGTGTTCGCCGGGCTGCTGAAAACGCCGGCCTTCCGCCGTGCCGAAGCCGATGCGCTGGAGCGTGCCTCGGTTTGGCTGCAACGGGTGGGCCTGTTGGAGATGGCGAACCGTTCGGCGGGTAATCTGGCTTACGGCCAGCAACGGCGGCTGGAGATTGCGCGCTGCATGGTCACCCGGCCGGAATTACTGATGCTGGACGAGCCGGCGGCGGGCCTGAACCCAAAGGAAACCGACGAGCTGGATCACCTGATCGTCGAATTGCGCAATCAGCATAAGGTGTCGGTGCTGCTGATCGAGCACGACATGAAACTGGTGATGGGCATCTCCGATCGTATCTACGTGGTGAACCAGGGCACGCCGTTGGCGCAGGGCACCCCGGCAGAAATCCGTAACAACCCGGACGTGATCCGGGCCTATCTGGGCGAATAATTTATGTTGTCATTTAATCAGGTATCCGCCCATTACGGCAAAATCCAGGCGCTGCATCAGGTTAGCCTGAACATAAAGCAGGGCGAGATTGTCACTCTGATCGGCGCTAACGGCGCCGGTAAAACCACGCTGCTCGGCACGCTGTGCGGTGAACCCCGCGCCAGCGAAGGCAGCATCACCTTTCTCGATCAGGACATTACCCAGTGGCAGACGTCGCGCATCATGCGCGAAGCGGTGGCTATCGTGCCGGAAGGCCGGCGGGTATTCTCGCGCATGACGGTGGAAGAGAACCTGGCGATGGGCGGTTTTTTTGCCGACCGTCACCAATATCAACAGCGCATCGAAAGGGTGTTTGGCCTGTTTCCGCGCCTGCTGGAACGCCGTACACAGCGCTCGGGCACCATGTCCGGCGGAGAGCAACAGATGTTGGCGATAGGCCGTGCACTGATGAGCCAGCCGAAGCTGTTGTTGCTCGACGAGCCCTCTCTGGGGCTGGCGCCGATCATCATTCAGCAGATTTTTGACATCATTCAACAGCTGCGTGAAGAGGGCATGACCATCTTCCTGGTCGAACAAAACGCCAATCAGGCGCTGAAACTGGCAGATCGCGGTTATGTACTGGAAAACGGGCGCGTGGTGTTGGAAGATACGGGGGCCGAATTGTTAGCAAACGAAGCAGTTAGGTCGGCGTATCTGGGCGGTTGAAATACCCGTCGAAGCGGTAGGGGGCGAATATCTTCGCCCCGAGCGACTCGGGCGCAGCGTATCGGACCCCTACAACATTTTTAACGATTACGAGAAGAATAAGAAATGAACACAGAAGGGTTACTCGCGCAGCGCATCGTAAAAGTAAAAAGCTCGGCAATCCGTGAATTGCTCAAGCACAGTAAGATGGAAAACGTCATTTCGCTGGCGGGCGGCATCCCCTCTGATGCCCTGTTTGATTTCGAAGGGCTGAGCATCGCCACTCATCAGGCGATCACCGAACAGCCGAAAAGCGCTTTTCAGTACGGTCTGACCGAAGGCAGCCCGGTGCTGCGTGAACGCATCTGCGAGCTGTGTGCCGAACGCGGCGTCACCGCCACCGCCGATGAAGTGATGGTCACGGCCGGCTCCCAGCAGGCGCTGGATCTGGTGATGCGCGCCATTGTGAACCCGGGCGACGTGTTCGTGGTGGAACGTCCGACCTACCTGGCGGCGTTGCAGACGCTGGAACTGGCGGAAGCCAACATCATGTCGGTATCGTCCGACAGCGATGGCATGGTGGTCGAAGAACTGGCCGAGCTGTTGAAAACGCAGCGCATCAAGGGCGTGTATGTGGTGCCGAACTTCGGCAACCCAAGCGGCATTACCCTGAGCGCCCCGCGTCGCGAACTGTTGGTCAAGCTGGCGGCCGAGCACAATTTCCTGATCATCGAGGATGATCCGTACGGCGAACTGCGTTTTACCGACGAGCGTAACGCGACGCTGCACCAGGTTTCGCAGCAGGTGCTGGGCCATACCGATAACATTATCTATACCTCGACCTTCTCCAAGATCCTGGCTCCGGGGTTGCGTCTGGGCTGGGCTATCCTGCCGCCGTTTTTGCTGCATAAAGTGGCAATCATCAAGCAGGCGGCGGATCTGCATGCCAGCGCATTGTCGCAGAGCATCGTAGAGTGTTACCTGGGGCTGGATCGCCTGCCGGCGCAGATCGAAAAGATCCGCGCGGCTTACAAACAAAAGGGTGAGATCCTGGCCGGGCTGGTGGAAAAAGAGCTGGGTGGCCATATCAGCTTCGATATGCCGAAAGGCGGCATGTTCCTGTGGGCGCGTTTCCGTCAGCCGTTCAACGCCACCGAATGGCTGAAAACCACCCTGCAGCAGGGCGTGGTGTTTGTGCCGGGAGAATACTTCTTCTCAGACAATCCGGACCGTTCTACCTTCCGCCTGTCGTTCGCCACCGCCACTGAACAGCAAATGCAGGAAGCGGTTGCCCGCCTGCGCCGTTCACTGTGATCTTCACGGCGGCGGGGATCTTTCCCCGTCGCCGACATCAAACCGCAATCTGCACTTCACTCTTCCGTCATATGGCTGTCATCTAACGGTTATTTTTCTGTCATCCGAGCATGGCATGTTAGCTTCCGAACAAAAAACTGATTCTTTTCGCTCACGCGCTTATTGCCCCAATAGATTTCACGTAGCAGCAAGGCGGTGACCGCCAGAATCTTCAGGAGTTTACATAGGTAAATGACTGAGGTGATGGCGGGAAACCAACACGGCTGCGGCGTGAAAGATGCAGGGGATACACCAGCTTTTTCAGGAGTTAGGCATGCTCACCTACGCTATTCGCAAAACCACGCTGTGCGTCGCGTTGACCCTGGCGGTCAGCACTCAGGCACTGGCGGCGACCGAGATCCCGTTCTGGCATTCGATGGAGGGCGAACTGGGTAAAGAAGTGGATTCCCTGGCGGACCGCTTTAACCAGTCGCACACCGACGTCAAAATTGTTCCGGTTTACAAAGGCAACTACGAACAGAGCCTGGCGGCGGGCATCGCGGCCTACCGCTCCGGTAAAGCGCCGGCGATCCTGCAGGTGTATGAAGTGGGTACGGCCACCATGATGGCCAGCAAGGCGATCAAGCCGGTGTACGAAGTGTTTAAAGACGCGGGCATCAGCTTTGACGAATCGGTATTCGTGCCTACGGTGTCCGGTTACTACACCGACAACAAAAGCGGACACCTGCTGTCGCAGCCGTTCAACAGCTCCACCCCGGTGCTGTATTACAACAAAGATGCCTTCAAGAAAGCCGGTTTGAACCCAGACCAGCCGCCAAAAACCTGGCAGGAGCTGGCGGCGGACACCGCCAAACTGCGTGAAGCCGGCATGAAATGCGGCTATGCCAGCGGCTGGCAGGGCTGGATCCAACTGGAGAACTTCAGTGCCTGGCACGGCGTGCCATTCGCCACGGAGAACAATGGTTTTGGGGGCACGAGCGCCAAGCTGGAGTTCAACAAGCCGTTGCAGGTCAAGCATATCCAACTGCTGGAAGAGATGAACAAAAAAGGTGACTTCACCTATTTCGGCCGTAAAGACGAATCCACCGAGAAGTTCTACAGCGGTGACTGTGCGATTACCACCGCTTCATCCGGCTCGCTGGCGGACATCAAGCATTACGCCAAATTCAACTATGGCGTGGGCATGATGCCGTATGACGCCGATGCCAAAAATGCACCGCAGAACGCCATTATCGGGGGCGCCAGCCTGTGGGTGATGAACGGTAAAGATGCCGCCACCTATAAAGGCGTAGCCGAGTTCCTGCAGTATCTGGCGCAGCCGGAAATCGCCGCCGAGTGGCACCAGAAGACCGGTTATCTGCCGATCACCACCGCAGCGTACGACCTGACCAAACAACAGGGGTTCTATGACAAGAACCCAGGGGCGGACGTGGCGACGCGTCAAATGCTGAACAAGCCGCCATTGCCGTTCACCAAGGGGCTGCGTTTGGGCAATATGCCGCAGATTCGCACCGTCGTGGATGAAGAGCTGGAGGGCGTGTGGACCGGTAAGAAAACGCCACAGCAGGCATTGGATGCCGCCGTACAGCGCGGTGATGTGTTGCTGCGTCGCTTCGAGTCTCAGACTAAGTAATAGCAGCTACTGCGCTTTGCCATTCTGGGATTGGGCAGTGCTCGCTCTCCTCATGGACTTTATGTCCACTCCGGGAGCTGTGCGCTGTCCGCACCCAGACTGGCTTTGCTCGCGACGCCCTGCTTCGAGTCACCCGTTTTTTGTCTTCATGAGTCCCTAATGATGAGTTCACATCGTCCCGGTTTCGGCTGCAGTTGGCTGCCCTATGTTTTAGTGCTGCCACAGTTGCTGATTACCGCAATATTCTTTCTGTGGCCCGCCGGTGAGGCGCTGTGGTATTCGGTGCAAAGCCTTGACCCGTTTGGCCTGTCCAGCCAGTTTGTCGGGCTGGACAACTTTACCCAACTGTTCCACGATCCTTACTATCTGGACTCGTTTTACACCACGCTGATTTTCAGTTTCCTGGTGGCAGGTATCGGGCTGGTCGTGTCGCTGTTCTTCGCCGCGTTAGTGGATTACGTGCTGCGCGGCAGCCGGATCTACCAGACGCTGATGATCCTGCCTTACGCCGTGGCGCCCGCAGTGGCGGCAGTGCTGTGGATTTTCCTGTTCAACCCCGGCCTGGGGCTGATTACCCATTTCCTCAACGGACTGGGCTACAGCTGGAACCACGCGCAAAACAGCGGGCAGGCGATGTTCCTGGTGGTGTTGGCCTCGGTATGGCAGCAAATCAGCTATAACTTCCTGTTTTTCCTGGCTGCGCTACAGTCAATTCCTCGCTCTCTGGTTGAGGCGGCGGCCATTGACGGTGCCGGCCCGGTACGGCGTTTCTTCAATCTGGTGCTGCCGTTAATCACGCCGGTGAGCTTCTTCCTGCTGGTGGTGAATCTGGTGTACGCCTTCTTCGATACCTTCCCGGTGATCGATGCTGCGACCGGCGGCGGACCGGTACAGTCCACCACCACGCTGATCTACAAGATTTACCGTGAAGGCTTTGCCGGTCTGGATCTGTCCAGCTCCGCGGCACAGTCGGTGATCCTGATGTTGCTGGTGATTGGCCTGACGGTGATCCAGTTCCGTTTTGTCGAACGTAAGGTGCGTTACCAATGATTGAGAACCGACGCGGGCTGGACATTTTCAGCCACGTAATGCTGATTATCGGCGTGCTGGTGGTGCTGTTCCCGCTGTACGTGGCCTTTGTGGCGGCTACGCTGGACGACAAACAGGTGTTTCAGGTGCCGATGACCCTGATCCCCGGCGGTCATCTGTGGGAAAACATCAGCAATATTTGGCAGGGTGGCGTGGGCAACCTTAAGGTGCCGTTTTCGCTGCTGCTGCTGAACAGCGTGGTGATGGCGCTGGCCATCACCTTCGGCAAGATTGTGGTGTCGGTGTTGTCCGCCTATGCCATCGTTTATTTCCGTTTCCCGCTGCGTAGCCTGTTCTTCTGGCTGATATTCCTCACCCTGATGTTGCCGGTTGAGGTGCGTATTTTCCCGACGGTGGAGGTTATCTCCAACCTCAACCTGCTGGACAGCTACACCGGCCTGACGTTGCCGCTGATGGCGTCGGCGACCGCCACCTTCCTGCTGCGCCAGTTCTTTATGACGTTACCGGACGAACTGCTGGAAGCGGCGCGGATTGACGGCGCCGGCCCGATGCGTTTTTTCTGGGATATCGTGCTGCCGCTGTCGAAGACCAATCTGGCGGCGCTGTTTGTCATCACCTTTATCTACGGCTGGAACCAGTACCTGTGGCCGATTCTGATCACCAGCGATGCCTCGATGGGCACCGCAGTGGCGGGTATCAAGAGCATGATCTCCACCTCCGGCGCGCCGACCCAGTGGAATCAGGTGATGGCGGCGATGATTCTGACTTTAATTCCACCGCTGACGGTGGTTCTTCTGATGCAGCGCTGGTTTGTACGCGGCCTGGTTGATAGCGAAAAGTAACGAGAGAAATTTTCACATGGCAGGTTTAAAACTACAGGCAGTCACCAAGTCTTACGACGGTAAAACACCGGTGATCAAGCAAATTGACCTCGACGTGGCGGACGGCGAATTTATCGTGATGGTCGGCCCGTCCGGCTGCGGTAAATCGACGCTGTTGCGCATGGTGGCCGGGCTGGAACGCACCACCAGCGGCGATATTTATATCGACAGTCAACGCGTAACGGATATGGAGCCGAAAGATCGCGGTATCGCGATGGTGTTCCAGAACTATGCGCTGTATCCGCACATGAGCGTATACGACAACATGGCCTATGGCCTGAAAATTCGCGGCTTCGGCAAACAGCATATTCAACAGCGGGTGGAGGAAGCCGCGCGCATTTTAGAGCTGGAGCCGTTGTTGCAACGCAAGCCGCGCGAGCTTTCCGGCGGCCAACGCCAACGGGTGGCGATGGGGCGCGCTATCGTGCGCGAGCCGGCGGTATTCCTGTTTGATGAACCGCTGTCGAATCTGGATGCCAAGCTGCGCGTCCAAATGCGCCTGGAACTGCAACAACTGCATCGCCGGCTGAAAACCACCAGCCTGTACGTGACCCACGATCAGGTGGAGGCGATGACGTTGGCACAGCGGGTGATTGTCATGAACAAAGGCGTGGCAGAGCAAATTGGCACCCCCAGTGAGGTCTATCAGCGCCCGGCGTCGCTGTTCGTCGCCAGCTTTATCGGTTCGCCGGCGATGAACCTGTTGCCCGGCACGTTGAGCGCCGACGGCAGCCAACTGCAACTGGCAGAGGGGATGACGCTGAATTTACCGCAACCCAAAGCGCAGTGGGGCGGTCGCCGGTTGACGCTTGGCATCCGCCCGGAACATCTTCAACTGACCTCCTCCGAGCAAGGGGGCGTGCCCTTGGCGCTGCAAACGCTGGAGTTATTGGGCGCAGATAACCTGGCGCATGGGCAGTGGGGCGGTCACGGCGTGATTGCGCGTTTGTCGCATGAAACTATGCCGACGGCGGGCAGCACGCTATATTTGCAGTTGCCTGCACAGGCGCTGCACTTTTTTGATACCGATAGCGGATTACGGATGGAATCATGACCACAGCCTGGCCTTACCCCCACATCGTCGCCCACCGCGGCGGCGGTTCTCTGGCACCGGAAAATACCCTGGCGGCGATCGACGTCGGCGCACGCCACGGTCATAAAATGATTGAGTTCGACGCCAAGCTGGCGCAGGACGGGCAAATATTTCTGTTGCACGACGATACCCTGGATCGCACCAGCAACGGCTGGGGCGTGGCGGGTGAGCTGCCGTGGGACAAGCTGGTACAGCTGGATGCCGGCAACTGGTATAACTCCGCTTACAAGGGCGAACGTTTACCGCTGTTGGCCGAAGTGGCGGAGCGTTGCCAGCAGCACGGCATGATGGCGAACATTGAAATCAAGCCTACCACCGGCAGCGATGATGAAACCGGTCGTGTCGTGGCGCTAGCCGCACGTTTGCTGTGGCAAGGGCAGACCGATCCGCTGCTCTCTTCTTTCTCGATTGAGGCGCTTGAGGCGGCGCAGCGTACGGTGCCGGAACTCCCGCGCGGCCTGTTGCTGGATCAGTGGGACGACAACTGGCAGGCGCTGACCGAACGATTGGGCTGCGTTTCGTTGCACATCAACCATAAAGAACTGACGGCCGAACGGGTGTCGGCGCTGAAAGCCGCAGGGCTGCGCATCCTGGTTTATACCGTTAACCAGCCGGCGCGTGCGCGCTTGTTGTTGAACTGGGGCGTTGACTGCATTTGCACTGACCGGATAGATTTGATCGGCCCGGACTTTCCCAACGCGTGATCCCGTTGCCACGGACGCAGTTTGCTGCGTCCGTGAGAAAGCCGTCGGCGCCTGTTGAATTTTGCGACGTCAGTCCTTTGCCGCCGCGCTAACGGAAGGGATGTGATGTCTGTTTTTATGGGTTCGTTATGGCATCAAATAGCGCTGTCTTTGCCGCTATTTGTGCTGATCGTGTTGGGATATGGGCTTATCCGCTGGGGTAAATGGCCAGCGACCATCACCGACGGTTTAACGCGTTTTGTCTTCTCTTTGGCTCTCCCCGCCATGTTGTTCCGCATGATGTGCGACTTTTCGCAGCGTCCAGCGGTAGATGCCCGCCTGTTGATCGCCTTTTTCGGCAGTTGCCTGATTGTGTTCGTGATCGGTCGCATCACCGCGCGTCGGGTGTTTAAACTGGATGGAGTGGCGGGATCGGTTTTCGCGTTGGGTGGAATTTTCTCCAATAACGTGATGCTGGGCCTGCCCATCGCCAGCGTCATGCTCGGCGAGGCGGCAATCCCATCGGTGGCCTTGGTGTTGGTGTTTAACGGCCTGATCCTCTGGACGCTGGTGACTATCTCCATCGAATGGGCGCGCAATGGTTCGCCGACGCTGCAGGGCTTTATCAAAACGGCGCGTAGCGTGCTGACCAACCCGCTGATTATCGGCATTCTTTCCGGCACGCTGTTCAGCCTGACCGGCTTGCCGCTGCCGACGTTTGTCGACCAGCCGGTCAGCATGCTTGGTCAGGTTGCCGCACCGCTGTCGCTGGTGGTGCTGGGTATGGGGCTGGCGGAGTATCGCATCAGCGAAGGCTGGCGCCTCAGCAGCGGCATCTGTTTCCTCAAGCTGATTGTTCAACCGCTGATCATCTGGCTACTGGCCTGGATGATGGACCTGCCGCCGATGGAAACCCGGGTAGTGGTGTTGCTGGGTTCGATGGCGGTCGGGGTCAATGTTTACCTGATGTCACGCCAGTTCAACGTATTGACCGCGCCTGCCGCCACCAGCCTGGTGATGTCCACCGTGCTGGCAGCAGTGACTACGCCATTGATCCTGACCATCATGGGCGTGCGGGGCTAGCCGGCAGCGGTGCCTGGGGGACTGCAGGTGCTGTGCGGTTAAATGGGCTGCGCGGCTGGTTGCCGTTGGGTAACAACTTCCCACCGTTTGGCGCCGTTTGCTGCAGTTGCTGCTGGTTATTATCGAACTGCCGCTGCTGTTGCAGGCGGCGCTGATCCAGCTGCTGATTATTCAGCATGCGCTGTTGTTGCGCCTGTTGAGTGCGTTGGTTGAGAAACTGCTGCTGCGAGCTGAGCTCGGTGACGCCGTTGGCCGCGGCGGCCAATCCGGACAGCAGCAACAGGCCATAGAGCAGATGATAACTTTTCATGATGTTCTCCTCGTCTTTTATTAAGCCTAACCCAGCGGTGCAATTTTGCTGAAAGTTTGTATTTTGCTCAGATGTAAACCTTCTTTTCACTACACCCCTTTCTGCCTTCCGTTACAATCGCCCTTTCTGAATCTTTAGGGTGAACCCATCGTGCTGCTTCTGGTGATTACTACCATCCTGTGGGCATTTTCTTTCAGCCTGATTGGCGAATACCTGGCGGGCCAGGTCGAC
The DNA here is from genome assembly GCF_047456085.1 of Serratia sp. BNK-12. Classification (NCBI taxonomy): domain Bacteria; kingdom Pseudomonadati; phylum Pseudomonadota; class Gammaproteobacteria; order Enterobacterales; family Yersiniaceae; genus Serratia; species Serratia sp. BNK-12. The sequence goes on along the minus strand of NZ_CP179896.1, from coordinate 4,927,116 downwards.
AGCTGGTTCTCGGTGCTGATGCGTATTGGCCTGGCGGCGGCGGTGTTCCTGCCTTTCCTGCGCTGGCGCAACATCAAGCCAAAAGTGATCCTGTTGTACATGCTGGTGGGGGCTTGCCAGCTTGGCATCATGTATCTGTTCAGCTTCCGCGCGTACATGTACCTGACGGTGCCGGAATTCCTGCTGTTTACCGTGCTGACGCCGCTGTACGTTACGCTGATTTATGACTTGATCAGCGGACAGCGCCTGCGCTGGGGTTATGTATTCAGTGCGCTATTGGCGGTGCTGGGCGCTGCGATTATTCGATATCATCAATTGAGCGAGCATTTTTGGTGGGGGCTGTTGCTGGTGCAGGCGGCGAACATCAGCTTTGCCATCGGCATGGTCGGTTACAAACGGTTGATGGAAGTGCATCCGCTGCCGCAACACACCGCATTTTCCTGGTTCTATTTGGGGGCCTTGGTCGTGGCGGTGGTCGCCTGGTGCCTGTGGGGCAATCCGCAGCAGCTGCCAACCACTAACCTGCAGTGGGGCATTCTGGTCTGGCTGGGCGTAGTGGCTTCCGGGCTGGGTTATTTCATGTGGAACTACGGCGCAACGCAGGTGGATGCCGGTACTTTGGGCATCATGAATAACATGCATGTGCCGGCAGGACTGTTGGTTAATCTGGCTATCTGGCAGCAACAGCCGCATTGGCCAAGTTTCATTATCGGCGGGGCGGTGATTGTCGCTTCGCTGTGGGTGCATCGCCGTTGGGTGGCGCCTAAAATAGTCAGCAAATAAACGGGCAGCCCAAGCGCGAGCTGCCCTGATATTCAGGGTTGCGAAGCCAGCGGTTTGACGCTGGCGACACCGGCGCTTGGGCGTGCAGCATCACGCACGAATGGCAGATGGTTGCAGGCATGTTGCCGAGCCGAGCGGATAAAGGCTTCGGTGACGGCCTGGCGCTGTTCACCGTCGCGTACCGCCGCGTACAGGCGGCTCCAAAGCCCATCCCCCAGGGTTTTGGTCACCACTAACCCCTGGCGTTCAAAACTTTCCACTACCCAGTGCGGCAACGCCGCGATCCCCATGCGGGCCGATACCATCTGGATCAGCAACAGGGTGTTATCCACGTTTTTCAGCGCCGGGCTGATGCCTGCGGGCTGCAGGAAATGGCGCCAGATATCCAGTCTCTGACGCTGTACCGGGTAAATCATCAGCGTTTCGTCAATCAAATCTTCAGGCTCAATGTGCAGCTTGCTGGCCAATGGATGATCCGGCGCCAGCACCAGTCGTACTTCGAAATCAAACATCGGTGAATAGTGCAGCCCACTGCGCGGCAGAATGTCGGAGGTCAGCACCAGATCCAGTTCACCCTGTTGCAGCGCCGGCTGCGGATCAAAGGTCACGCCGGATTTGAAGTCCATGATCACCTGCGGCCAACTCTGACGGAAGTTGTCCAGCGCGGGCGTCAGCCATTGAATGCAGCTGTGGCATTCAATGGCGATGCGCAACGTGGCCTGATGAGGTTCGTGACACGCCTGCAGCGCGTTCTGGATTTGCGGCAGTACCTGTTCTGCCAACTGCAACAGGATCTCTCCCTGCGCGGTAAAGCGCAGCGGCTGGCTTTTGCGAACGAACAGCTTGAAGCCCAGACGCTGCTCCAGATCGCTGAACTGATGCGACAGAGCAGACTGTGTCTGATGGAGTTGGGCCGCCGCGGCCGCCAGCGAGCCGGTATTGCGCAGCGCCTGCAGCGTCCGTAAGTGTTTCAGTTCGATCATGAGAGTCCTTCACAGTGACAGTGAATAAATTGCGCTTGTGGTTAATACAGTACCTGCGGATTATGGATGTGTAAACATCTGGACGGCTAAATGGGGAATATGACGATGGCAATTTTAAATCACACACTGGGTTTTCCTCGCGTTGGGCTAAGACGTGAACTGAAAAAAGCTCAGGAAAGCTACTGGGCTGGTAACTCAACGCAGGAAGAACTGTTGGCGGTTGGCCGCGAGCTGCGCGCTCGCCATTGGCAACAACAACAGCAGGCCGGAGTGGATTTGGTGCCGGTCGGCGATTTCGCTTGGTACGACCATGTATTGACCACCAGCCTGCTGCTGGGCAACGTGCCGGCACGTCATCAGAATGCGGATGGCTCAATCGATCTGGACACGCTATTCCGCATCGGCCGTGGTCGCGCACCAACCGGAAAACCGGCAGCGGCGGCAGAAATGACCAAATGGTTTAACACCAACTACCACTACATGGTGCCTGAATTCCACAAAGGCCAGCAGTTCAAACTGGGGTGGACCCAACTGCTGGAAGAAGTGGACGAAGCGCTGGCTCTGGGCCACAAAATCAAGCCGGTGTTGCTGGGGCCGGTGACCTATCTGTGGCTGGGTAAAGTGAAAGGCGAAGCGTTTGACCGTTTGTCGCTGCTGAAAGACATCCTGCCGGTTTACCAGCAGGTGCTGGCTGAATTGGCGCAACGCGGCGTGGAGTGGGTACAAATTGACGAGCCAGCACTGGTGCTGGAATTGCCGCAGGAATGGCTGAACGCCTTCAAGCCGGCTTACGAAGCGCTGCAAGGTCAGGTAAAACTGCTGCTGACCACCTACTTCGACAGCGTGGGCCATAATCTCGACACCGTCCGCGAGCTACCGGTTCAGGGGCTGCACGTTGATCTGGTTGCCGGTCATGACGATATCGACGCATTGAACAAGGCGCTGCCAACAGAGTGGCTGCTGTCTCTGGGCGTCATCAATGGTCGCAACGTCTGGCGTGCGGATCTGAGCAGTTGGTTTGAACGCCTGCAGCCGTTGGTCGGCAGCCGCCCACTGTGGATCGGCACTTCCTGTTCACTGCTGCACAGCCCTATCGATCTGAGCGTGGAAACTCGCCTGGACGAAGAGGTGAAAAGCTGGTTCGCCTTTGCTCTGCAAAAATGCGCCGAATTGGCCCTGTTGAGCGCGGCGCTGAACGCACCGGGTGCAGAAAAGCAGGCCGAACTGGACGCCTATAGCGCACCAATCCGCGCTCGTCGCCAGTCCAGCCGCGTGCATAATGCGCAGGTAAGCCAACGCCTGGCGGCGATTACCGCGCAGGACAGCGAACGTCAGCGTCCTTATGCCGAGCGTGCTCAGGCACAGCGTGCGCGCTTTAACCTGCCGGCCTGGCCGACCACCACGATAGGGTCTTTCCCGCAAACCACGGAAATTCGCGGCCTGCGCCTGGACTTCAAGCAGGGGCGTTTGGACGGCAATAACTACCGCACCAGCATTAGCGAACACATCAAACAGGCGATCGTTGAACAAGAACGCCTGGGGCTGGACGTGTTGGTGCACGGCGAAGCCGAGCGTAACGACATGGTGGAATATTTCGGTGAAAACCTCGACGGCTTCGTGTTTACTCAAAACGGCTGGGTACAGAGCTACGGTTCCCGCTGCGTAAAACCGCCGGTGATCATTGGCGATATCAGTCGCCCTGAAGCCATTACCGTCGAGTGGGCGAAGTATGCTCAGTCGCTGACCGACAAGCCGGTAAAAGGCATGCTGACCGGTCCGGTCACCATTCTCTGCTGGTCGTTCCCGCGTGAAGACGTGACCCGCGAAGTGATCGCCAAACAGATTGCCCTGGCGTTGCGCGACGAAGTGGAAGATCTGGAAAAAGCCGGTATCGGCATTATCCAGATTGATGAGCCTGCACTGCGCGAAGGTTTGCCGCTGCGTCGATCCGACTGGGCTGCCTATCTGAACTGGGCGGTGGAGGCTTTCAAACTGAACGCCGCTGTCGCGCAAGACGACACGCAGATCCACACTCACATGTGCTATTGCGAGTTCAACGACATTATGGACTCCATCGCGGCGCTGGATGCCGACGTGATCACCATCGAAACCTCGCGTTCTGATATGGATCTGCTGGAAGCCTTCAAAGAGTTTGAGTACCCGAATGAGATTGGCCCGGGCGTGTATGACATCCACTCGCCGAACGTGCCAAGCGTGGAATGGATCGAAGCGCTGCTGCGCAAAGCTGCGCAGAACATCCCGGCTGAGCGTCTGTGGGTGAACCCGGACTGCGGCCTGAAAACCCGCGGCTGGCCGGAAACCCGTCAGTCGCTGACCAACATGGTGCTGGCCGCACAGCGCCTGCGTGAACAGCAGGTCTGATAGCGACATTTGGGTGTAGATTATTCTGGGCGCTTCGGCGCCCTTTTTCATATCGCAAATGACTGCCGATCGGGCAGCCTTAAGACGAGAGGCTATTTAACGCCTGGCACTCCGTGCTGCGCGAACCAAGCCAGCATACGTTGCCAGCCATCCTCTGCCGCTTCGGCGTTGTAGCTGGGCCGGTAGTCGGCATTGAAGGCATGGCCGGCCTCGGGATACACCACGATCTCGGCATTGGCGTTGGCGGCGCGGATCGCCTGACGCATGCTTTCCACCGTCTCCAGCGGGATGCTGCTGTCCTGGCCGCCGTAAAGTCCCAGCACCGGCGCCGTCAGCTGTGTCGCAACGTCGACCGGGTGTTTTGGCGAATTCAGCGTTTTTTCACCCACCAACCTACCGTACCAGGCCACCGCAGCCTTTAACTGCGGGTTGTGCGCGGCATAGAGCCAGCTAATACGCCCGCCCCAGCAGAAACCGGTAATCGCCAGCTTGCCGGCATCGCCGCCGTGGCGCGTTGCCCAATGGGCAGCATGATCCAGATCCGCCAGCACCTGACGATCCGGCACCTTGCTCACCAGATTCTGGAACAGTTCGCTGATGTCGGTGTATTCCCGGGCATCCCCTTGACGGAAGTACAGTTCCGGCGCTATCGCCAGATAACCCTGCTTCGCCAGACGACGGCACACATCCTGAATATGTTCATGTACGCCAAATATCTCCTGTACCACCAGAACGACCGGGAAAGGGCCGCTGTGGTCCGCCGGTTTGGCGATATAGGCAGGCAGGTTGTCACCCTGAGAAGGAATGGTGGTTTCCCCGGTATGAATGCCCTGCTCGTCGGTGAGGATGGTAGAAGCCGCCAGGGGGGTTACGGCCGGGGTGAATCCCCCCTGGGCCTGTTTTAATGTCATCACATGATCGGTTTTCATTGCGGTCTCCGTGCAATCAATAGAGAAAAGCGCTGCGATTAACTATAGGAAAGATTACCCGTTATTGGCATCGAGTGGAGCATTTTCAGTCAAGTCTGTAAAAAACGATTAAATATCCGGCTTTACCGCGTTTTTATTGTCTTTTTATCATGCTATTACGCAAGTTGACCTGCATTAGTACCATAAGGTGCGTTAGTTCCGCTTATTCGGGCTAAGTCCCCGACAAACCAAGGCTATTTTTCTGTGACTGCATAGGGGATTTATTGGCAAACCGCCTTGATAAACTCCGAGTAGCAGGGGAAACCGGCGGGGCGATTTGTCGACTAGACTGGTGGCTATTGGGGCCAACAGGCGGGCCTTCTTACTAATTTTTGTGACTTTAGTCACAAGAGTTATGTAGATTGCATTCTGTTTCTTTGTCTGTAGTGATTGCCGTCACGAAATTGCGTGGCGATTTTCAGTAGAGTACTTTTTTGTTCCTCCCAATAAACATGATCTATGAGGAGTCTCGTATGTCTCAATCTGACGTTTTCCATCTCGGCCTGACCAAAAACGATTTACAAGGGGCCCAGCTTGCCATCGTTCCTGGCGATCCGCAGCGCGTAGAGAAAATTGCCAAGCTGATGGAAAATCCGGTGCACCTGGCTTCCCATCGTGAATTCACCTCCTGGCGTGCAGAGCTGGACGGCAAGGCAGTGATCGTCTGTTCCACCGGTATCGGCGGTCCTTCGACGTCTATCGCGGTTGAAGAGCTGGCACAGCTGGGTATTCGTACCTTCCTGCGAATCGGCACCACCGGTGCGATCCAGTCAGACATCAATGTAGGTGACGTGCTGGTCACCACCGCGGCGGTTCGTCTGGACGGTGCCAGCCTGCACTTCGCGCCGATGGAGTTCCCGGCGGTGGCCGACTTCGCCTGTACTACCGCACTGGTCGAAGCTGCCAAGGCAGCAGGCGCGACCACGCACATCGGCGTAACCGCGTCTTCCGACACCTTCTATCCAGGCCAGGAACGTTACGATACCTTCTCCGGGCGCGTCGTTAGCCGTTTCAAAGGTTCGATGGAAGAATGGCAATCGATGGGCGTGATGAACTATGAAATGGAATCCGCCACGCTGCTGACCATGTGTGCCAGCCAGGGCCTGCGTGCCGGTATGGTTGCCGGTGTGATCGTTAACCGTACCCAGCAGGAAATTCCGAACGCGGAAACCATGAAAAACACCGAGAGCAAAGCGGTGCAGATCGTGGTTGATGCGGCGCGTCGCCTGCTGTAATCCCTCCGCAATTCAACGGGCCGCCACGCGGTCCGTTTTTCCATTCAGCCGTAATCTGTTACGGTTATCATCATCAGCGCCATCTTAACTGGCCACCTCTTTGACCCGTTGAGCCCGGTTTTACCTTGGCTCTCAGGTTGCGTTTTATCAGACAATAAACACGAGGACGTCTATGACCGCCCAGATCCTGCTTCATCCTTCATTGGCACCGCTTGATGGCGGCATTAACTTTCGCGATCTCGGTGGTAACAGCGTTGCTGATGGCCGCCGCATCAAGCGAGGATTACTGTTCCGTTCCGGGTCGCTGGAGCGCCTGACGGAAAACGACTGCGCTTTCCTGGCCGGCGTACCGGTGCGTTCAGTCCTGGATTACCGCGATCCCGATGAAGTGCAGGCCAAGCCCGATATCCTGTGGCAGGGCGCGGATTACCATCATTTTCCTGCCAACCCGTTGAGCAATGAGGTTAATGCCAACCTGGAAAAACTGACCAGCGAAACGCTGGCCGGTTTTGATGCGCGGGCGTTTATGCTGGAGTTATATCGCCGACTGCCGTTCGGCAATCCGGCCTACCAACAGTTGACTCAGTTGCTGAGCCATACCGATAACGGTGCTATCGTCCAGCACTGTGCAGTCGGTAAGGATCGCACGGGGGTCGGATCGGCGTTGGTATTGTTCGCACTGGGTGCCGATGAGGCGACGGTGGTGGAAGATTACCTGCTGACAGAAACCACGTTGGCGACCTTCCGTGAACAAATGTTGGATCAACTGTCGATTCGTTTAAGTGACTCGGCATTGGGGCAGTTTGCCTATGTGCTTAGCGCCCGAGAAGAGTTCCTGATGACTGCCCTGGGTTGCATCCGTGACCAATACGGTTCTACCGACCGTTGGCTGGAGGCGGAATACGGGCTGGGGCAAAGCCAGCGAGCAGCGCTACAGGCGTTCTACCTCGAGTAAACCGCGTGGATGTTTAGCCGGGGTTTAACCGACGCCGGCTGGCATTGCGTATCCTTGGGGCAGTAAATCCCGCATCAGGAGCCCGTATTGAGCCTCAATGACATTATCCACTGGATCAGCGACACCGTGCGTCAGCACGAAGGCTGGGCCATCCCGATTATCTTCTTCCTGGCGTTTGGCGAATCGCTGGCGTTCCTGTCGCTGCTGTTGCCGGCCACGGTGATCTTGCTGGCGCTGGGTGCGCTGATTGGCGAGAGCGGCATTGCCTTTTGGCCTATCTGGGCCGCCGCCGCTGCGGGCGCTTTCTTTGGTGACTGGCTTTCTTACTGGATTGGCTACCACTATCAAGATCGCGTGGCGCACATGTGGCCGCTATCGCGTAATCCGCAGTTGCTGACGCGCGGCCATGCGTTTTTTGAGCGCTGGGGCGTGCTGGGCATTTTCATTGGCCGCTTCTTTGGTCCGTTGCGGGCCGTGGTCCCGCTGGTTGGTGGCATTTGCGGTATGCCCCAGCGTTATTTTCAGGTGGCGAATATTACTTCGGCGATGATCTGGGCGTTCGGCATTCTCGCGCCGGGGGCGTTTGGCATCAAGTGGTTAAGCCAGTGGTTTGGCTAATCTTTGCCTGACTTGCGCAGCGGTTCGCAATAATGCGCCGTCGGGACAAAATCAGGCTGGACATCCATACAGCATCCCCTTAACGTGACGGGCAGCGGGCGGATAAAACGCCGGAACGGTCAGGTGTAACAGGAGGCAGGGTGGATACCAGTTTGGTTTACGGTATAGGCGGGGTGACGGTAGGCCTGCTGTTGGGCTGGTTAATCGCCAGCCTGAGGGTGCAGCAGTCCCATGCGCAGCATGAAACCGAGCTGCGGCTGCTGGAACAATCGCTGCATCAGGCGCAGCAGGAAACGGCAGCCCGGCAAGAGACGCTCCTGCGCAATGAACAGCAAATGCGGCAGAACGATTTGGAGCTGCGCAATTTGCACAGCCAGCTGGCTGCAGGGCACGAAAAGCTTCAGCAGCTTAATCACTGGCGCAACGAGTGCGAATTGTTGAACCAGGAACTGCGTGCCCAGCGTGAAGTGAACAGCGCCCAGGAAGCCGAGCTGCGTGAGGTGACCATCCGTCTGGAGGAAACCCGTATGGCGGCGGAAGAGAAGCAGCGCCTGTTGATCAACAGCGAGCAGCGTCTCACCACCCAGTTTGAAAATTTGGCCAACCGCATTTTTGAACACAGCGGTCGCAAGGTGGATGAGCAAAATAAGCAAAGTCTGGATCGCCTGCTGTTGCCGTTGCGTGAGCAACTGGACGGTTTTCGCCGCCAGGTGCAGGACAGTTTTGGCCAGGAAGCTCGCGAACGTCATACGCTGACCCACGAAATACGCAACCTGCAGCAGCTTAATGCGCAAATGGCGCGTGAGGCTATTAACCTGACCAAGGCCCTGAAAGGGGATAATAAAACCCAGGGCAATTGGGGCGAGGTGGTATTAAGTCGGGTGCTGGAAGCCTCGGGCCTGCGGGAAGGGCACGAATACGAAACGCAGGTCAACGTGCGGCTGGACCATCAGAGTCGGATGCAGCCCGACGTTATCGTGCGCCTGCCGCAGGGCAAGGACGTGGTGATCGATGCAAAAATGTCGCTGGTGGCCTATGAGCGTTACTTCAACAGCGAAGATGAAGTGGAGCGTGAGGCGGCGCTGAGTGAGCATATTGCCTCGCTACGTGGCCATATTCGTCTGCTGGGTCGTAAGGATTATCAGCAGTTGCCCGGCCTGCGTTCACTGGACTACGTGTTGATGTTTATACCGGTGGAGCCGGCTTTCCTTTTGGCCATAGACCGTGAGCCGGAATTGATTAGCGAAGCGCTCAAGCACAACATTATGCTGGTGAGCCCAACCACCTTGCTGGTCGCCCTGCGCACCATCACCAACCTGTGGCGCTATGAACATCAGAGCCAGAATGCTCAACGCATTGCCGACCGGGCTGCGCGGCTGTATGACAAAATGCGGTTGTTCGTTGACGACATGTCGGCGCTTGGGCAGAGCCTGGACAAGGCTCAGGGGAGTTATCGCCAGGCGATGAACAAACTGAGTGAAGGCCGTGGTAATCTTATCGGCCAGACCGAGGGGTTCCGCGCGCTGGGGGTTGAGGTGAAAAGACCTATCAACCCGCTGCTGGCCCAGCAGGCCAGCGCACAGCATGACGAAGAATTCGAGGCAGCGGGCGAAGATGACATTGACGCGCTGCCGGGGGCGGAGGATGACGACGCCGCAGAGCAACCACGCTCCGCATCGCAGGCATGACAGCCGCGGCGAGGTGGGGTATTTCGTGGGGTTCTGGTACACTCAACCACACTAAATTGACTGAATAGCAGGCAGGACAATGGCAGATCAACCGCAGGAAACCACCGATTTCGGTTTTCGCACCGTAGCTCGAGACGAAAAGCAGGCCATGGTGGCAGACGTTTTTCATTCGGTAGCGGCAAAGTATGACGTGATGAACGACCTGATGTCGTTTGGTATCCACCGTATCTGGAAGCGTTTTACCATTGACTGCAGCGGCGTGCGCCGTGGGCAGCGTGTGTTGGATCTGGCCGGTGGTACCGGTGATCTGGCCGCCAAGTTCTCCCGCATGGTCGGTGAGCAGGGGCAGGTAGTGCTGGCGGACATCAACGATTCCATGCTGAAAATGGGGCGCGAGAAGCTGCGGGACCGCGGCATTGTCGGCAACGTCAGCTATGTGCAGGCCAACGCCGAAGCGTTGCCGTTCCCGGACAACTATTTTGACTGCATCACTATCTCCTTCGGCCTGCGCAACGTCACCGACAAAGACAAGGCACTGCGCTCCATGTTCCGCGTGTTGAAACCGGGTGGCCGTTTGTTGGTGCTGGAGTTCTCCAAACCCTTGCTGGCCCCGCTGAGCAAGGCTTACGACGCTTATTCTTTCCACGTGTTGCCGAAAATCGGCGAACTGGTGGTGAAGGATCCAGAAAGCTACCGTTACCTCGCTGAGTCGATCCGCATGCATCCCGATCAGGAAACGCTGAAGGGCATGATGGGCGCAGCCGGGTTTGACAACGTGACCTATTTTAACCTGACCGGCGGTATTGTTGCCCTGCATCGCGGCTTCAAATTCTGATATGGACATGCCGATGCTGCTAACCCCTTTGTTGACCGGTGTGCTGGAAACATCGCTCAATAGCCTGCTGTTCCGCGATCGCAGCATGAAGGCAGCCCGTCTTCGCTTGGCTGGCAAGGTGCTGCGCATAGAGTTGCAGGAGCTTGCTTCGCCGTTGGTGCTCATCTTCAGTGAGCAGCGAGTCGATGTGCTTGGTCAGTCTGACGATACCGCCGACTGCACGGTGCGCAGCCGCATATCGGTACTGTTGAAACTGCGGGACCGCCAACAGCTTTCGCCCTTGATGCGCAGTGGCGAGCTGATTGTTGAAGGTGATATTCAGGTGGTACAGCAGTTGGTTGGCCTGCTTGATCTGGCTGAGTGGGATCCGGCGGAATGGCTGGCGCCTTATATCGGCGATATTGCCGCACAAGGCGTCACTCAGGCGTTCGGCAAGGGCGCGAATTTGCTGAAGAAAGGCTTGCAGCGTCAACAGAATTACGTGGCCGAAACCCTGACGGAAGAGTGGCGTGTGGCTCCTGGCCCGCTGGAAGTGGTGTGGTTTAACGAGGAAGTTGACGCCACCGTTCGCAGTGCTGAAGCGCTGATTGCTCGCATGGACAAGTTGGAGGGTAAACGATGACCCCTGGCGAACTACGCCGCCTGTATTTGATCGTCCGCGTTTTCCTCAGTTATGGCCTGGATGAACTGATCCCCAAGATGCGTTTGACGCTGCCGTTGCGCTTTGGCCGACGTCTGCTGTTTTGGATGCCAAACCGCCACGTGGATAAGCCGCTGGGGGAGCGTCTGCGTCTGGCCTTGCAGGAACTGGGGCCGGTATGGATTAAGTTTGGTCAGATGATGTCTACCCGTCGTGACCTGTTCCCGCCACAGATTGCCGATCAACTGACGTTGCTGCAGGACAGGGTTGCCCCCTTCGACGGCGCCCTGGCGCGCAAGCATATCGAATTGGCGATGGGCGGCCCACTGGAAACCTGGTTCGATGATTTTGACCAACAGGCGCTGGCTTCGGCATCCATAGCTCAGGTCCATACCGCACGGCTGAAAACCACCGGGCAGGAAGTGGTGCTGAAGGTGATCCGGCCGGATATCGGGCCGATCATCAAGGCCGACGTTCGCCTGATGTATCGCCTGGCGGCCTGGGTGCCAAAACTGATGCCAGACGGTCGCCGTTTGCGCCCGCGTGAAGTAGTGCGCGAATATGAAAAGACCTTGCTGGACGAACTGAACCTGTTGCGCGAAGCGGCCAACGCCATTCAACTGCGCCGTAATTTCGACGGCAGTCCGATGCTGTATGTGCCCGAGGTTTATTCCGATTACTGCCGCGAAAGCGTGCTGGTGATGGAGCGGATCTACGGCATTCCGGTTTCGGATATTCCTACGTTGGAGAAGCAGGGCACCAACATGAAATTGTTGGCCGAACGCGGGGTACAGGTGTTCTTTACCCAGGTCTTCCGCGACAGCTTCTTCCATGCGGACATGCACCCCGGCAATATCTTTGTCAGCTATGAGCATCCTGAAGATCCCTGCTATATCGGCATTGACTGCGGTATTGTCGGTTCGCTGAACAAAGATGATAAGCGCTATCTGGCGGAAAACTTTATCGCCTTCTTCAATCGCGACTACCGTAAGGTGGCAGAGCTGCATGTTGATTCAGGCTGGGTGCCACGCGACACCAACGTGGAGGATTTCGAGTTCGCTATCCGCACCGTGTGCGAGCCTATTTTCGAAAAACCCCTGTCGGAAATTTCGTTCGGCAACGTCTTGTTAAACCTGTTCAACACCGCGCGCCGTTTCAATATGGAAGTACAACCCCAACTGGTGTTATTGCAGAAGACCTTGCTGTATGTTGAAGGTCTGGGACGCCAGCTCTATCCGCAGTTGGATTTGTGGACTACCGCCAAGCCTTTCCTGGAAAGTTGGATGCGCGATCAGGTCGGTATTCCGGCGGTGATCCGGGCACTGAAAGAAAAAGCGCCGTTTTGGGCGGAGAAACTGCCCGAACTGCCTGAATTATTTTACGATAGCCTGCAGCAACATAAGCTGTTGCAACAAAGCGTTGATAAGCTCACCAACCAGATGCAGGCTCAGCGCGTTCGCCAAGGGCAATCACGTTATTTGTTCGGCGTTGGCGCTACACTGTTAGTAAGCGGTACGATTTTGCTGTTGGGGGACGTCGAAGTGTTTCCCGCATGGCTGATGGCTGCCGGCATCGTATCCTGGGTGATTGGCTGGAAGCGAACCACCTGAATTGATTCGAAACTCTGGTAAAATCTGCCGTATAATGCGACGGATTTTGAAAAAACCCTGTAAAAATAGAGGTAATTGCAATGGGCGGTATTAGTATTACGCAATTGTTGATCATCGCAGTGATCGTGGTGCTGCTGTTTGGTACCAAAAAACTCCGTACTCTGGGGTCTGATCTCGGTGCATCAATCAAGGGCTTCAAAAAGGCGATCGGCGATGACAACACGCCGCCGACCAACACGGCTGAGAAAAGCAGCCTGGATGACGCTGACTTCACGGCCAAGCCTATTACCGATAAGCAGCCGGAAGTGAAAGCGGAAGAGTCGAAGAACAAAGAGCAGGTATAAACCGTGTTTGACATTGGGTTTAGTGAACTGCTGCTGGTTCTGGTGATTGGCCTGGTGGTACTTGGGCCAGAACGGTTGCCGGTAGCGGTAAGAACAGTTTCGGGCTGGATCCGCGCGCTGCGTTCGCTTGCGGCTTCGGTGCAGAACGAACTTTCTCAGGAACTGAAGCTGCAGGAACTGCAGGACAGCCTGAAAAAGGTAGAGAAGGCCGGCATGCAGAATTTGTCGCCGGAGCTGAAGGCGTCAATGGATGAGCTGAAAGACGCAGCGGAATCGCTGAAACGCTCTTATCAGGGCGACAGTGGCACCAAAACCGAACCTGCGCACACCATCCATAACCCTCTGGTCACAGACCCGGAAGCCATTCATGACGGCGTGACGCCGGCGGAAGCCGCGGCCGTAGCATCCTCTCCGGCTGCAGTGCCGGAGCCGGTTGTAACGGCAACGCCGCAGGCTGCGCAGCCGGTCATTGCACCGGTGAAACAACCGGTCGAGCCGGCTGTTCAGGCAACCCCAGAACCTGTTGTGGATAAAACCCCAGCGTCTCACCAACCTAGTGGCGATCGTTAAAACATGGCTGTTGAAGATACCCAACCCCTTATCAGTCATCTGATAGAACTGCGTAAGCGGTTGTTAAACTCGATTATCAGCATACTGGCGATCTTCCTGGTGCTGGTTTTTTTCGCCAATGATATTTATCAACTGGTGTCCGCGCCGCTGATCAAGCAGTTGCCTGCCGGGGCGAGCATGATCGCCACAGACGTGGCCTCACCGTTCTTTACCCCGATCAAATTGACGATGATCGTCTCGGTGTTCGTGTCCGCACCGGTTATCTTGTACCAGGTCTGGTCCTTCATTGCGCCGGCGTTGTATAAGCATGAACGTCGCCTGATGATGCCTTTACTGGTCTCCAGCAGCCTGCTGTTTTATCTCGGCATGGCCTTTGCCTACTTTATCGTCTTCCCGCTGGCGTTCGGCTTTTTTGCCAAAACCGCGCCGGCCGGGGTGATGATTGCCACCGACATCAATAACTATCTCGACTTCGTCATGGCGCTGTTTATGGCGTTTGGCGTGGCATTTGAGGTGCCGGTTGCCATTATTTTGCTGTGCTGGAGTGGTGTCACCTCACCGGAAGATCTGAAAAAGAAACGTCCTTACGTTCTGGTCGGGGCTTTCGTGGTCGGCATGCTTCTGACCCCGCCGGATGTGTTCTCGCAAACCCTGCTGGCCATTCCGATGTATCTGTTGTTTGAAGTGGGCGTGTTCTTTGCTCGTTTCTACACCGGTAAACGTCGTCCGCAGCCGGAAGAAGAAGACGAGGGTGACGAACCCCCGACACCTTAAATTTGTTTGCTCCTGAGCCGCCCGATGGGCGGCTTTTGCATTGGGAAAACCATGTTTGATATTGGCGTAAACCTCACCAGTTCACAGTTTGCCAAAGACGGCCCAGCGGTGCTGGATCGCGCACGAGCCGCAGGCGTGACAGGGCTATTGATTACCGGTACTGATTTGCAGGAAAGCCAGGCTGCCTGTGAACTGGCGCAGCAGCATCCTGGTTATTGCTGGTCCACCGCCGGTGTGCATCCCCATCAGGCCAGCAGTTGGGATGAGCAGACCGCGGAGCGGATCCGCGAGTTGGCCTCGCAGCAGCAGGTTGCGGCGATTGGCGAATGCGGGCTGGACTTTAACCGTAATTTTTCTACCCCAGAGCAGCAGGAGAGGGCATTCAGCGCCCAACTGGCGCTGGCGGCGGAGCTGGAGATGCCGGTTTTTCTTCACTGCCGTGATGCGCACGCACGTTTTGCCGCACTGTTGACGCCATGGTTGGATAAACTGCCCGCGGCTGTGGTGCACTGTTTTACCGGCACCGCCGAAGAATTAGAAAGTTGCTTGTCGCTGGGCCTGTCGATCGGGATTACCGGTTGGGTCTGTGATGAGCGACGTGGCCTGGAGTTGCGTGCATTGTTGCCGCAGATCCCCGCCGAACGTCTGTTGTTGGAAACCGACGCACCCTATCTGTTGCCCCGGGATTTACATCCGAAACCTGCATCTCGCCGCAACGAACCCTGTTTTTTGCCTCATATCGTCCGGCAGGTGGCTACCTGGCGACAAGAAGATCCCGAATGGCTGGGGCAGAAAACCGATGAGAACGCCCGCCGGCTATTCCGGCTGGAATGAGTTAGGAGAAAACTATGAGCTATGCATTTCCGGGTACCTTCCCGGGTCGCCGTATGCGCCGTGTGCGCCGTCACGATTTCAGCCGCCGCCTGGTGGCCGAGAACCAACTGACGGTTAACGACCTGATTTATCCGGTATTTGTCATGGAAGGCAGTAACCGTCAGGAAGCGGTGGCATCGATGCCCGGCGTATCGCGCATGAGCATCGATCTGCTGATCAAAGAAGCGGAAGCCATCGCCAAGCTTGGCGTGCCGGTGATCTCCCTGTTCCCGGTGATTGAACCTGGCCTGAAGTCACTGCATGCGGAAGAAGCTTATAACCCGGAAGGTCTGGTACAGCGTACGGTGCGTGCACTGAAAGACGCGGTGCCTGAGCTGGGTATTCTGACGGATGTGGCGCTCGATCCCTACACCACTCACGGTCAGGACGGTGTTATTGACGAACAAGGTTATGTCATTAACGACATCACCAAAGAGATCCTGGTTCGTCAGGCGCTGTCTCACGCGGAAGCCGGGGCAGAGATCGTGGCACCGAGTGACATGATGGACGGCCGTATCGGCGCGATCCGCGATCGCCTGGAACATCAGGGCCTGGTGAATACTCAAATCATGGCTTACTCCGCCAAATATGCGTCTTGCTACTATGGCCCGTTCCGCGATGCGCTCGGTTCCAGCGGTAATCTGAAAGGCGGCAACAAGAAAACCTATCAGATGGACCCGGCCAACAGTGACGAAGCGCTGCAGGAGATCGCACAGGATCTGCAGGAAGGCGCGGATATGGTGATGGTGAAGCCAGGTATGCCGTATCTCGATGTAGTGCGTCGGGTGAAGGATACCTTTGGCGTGCCGACTTTCGCCTATCAGGTTTCCGGTGAGTATGCGATGCACATGGCGGCGATTCAAAACGGTTGGTTGCAGGAGCAACCGGCGGTGATGGAATCGCTGATGTGCTTTAAGCGTGCCGGCGCCGATGGCGTACTGACCTACTTCGCCAAGCGAGTCGCTCAGTGGATGCATGACGAAGCGATGCAGCGCTAAGGCGTAAGTCATATATGTAAAAGGCGCCCTGGGCGCCTTTTTGCATTACAGTTTTTGGAATTGCCGGTTATCCACGCTTTGGCTGACCTGCTTGTTGATCAGGTTCAGCAGCAGCATCGAACGGGCTTCGCCGTCCGGCTCGGTGTAAATCGCCTTCAGCCCTTCGAACACGCCATCGACGATTAACACGCTATCACCCGGCTGTGGCGTTTCCGGATCGACGTAGGTTTCACCGGTATGCGTCTGCAGCTCTTCGATGACTTTCTGCGGGATAGTGGTCGGCGTTGAACCAAAGCGTACAAAGTGGCTGACACCACGAGTTGCACTGATGGTGGTGGTGTGGATGCGCTCCGGATCGAACTTCACAAACAGGTAGTTCGGAAACAGGGGTTCGCTGACCGCAATGCGTTTACCGCGTACGATCTTTTCCAGCGTTATGATCGGACTCAGGCAGTTCACTTCCTGCCGTTCCAAATGGTCCTGCGCCCGTAAAAGTTGGCCGCGCTTGCAATACAGTAGGTACCAAGATTCCATAATTTCACATGCCTTTCTGTCAGCCGGTAAGCATATCAAAAGCCATTACGGATACATAGTGATGCAAGTTTCAGCATGTAACGGCCGCTATCTGCATGAATCGTTGGCAATTAGCGAGGGGTCACACACTTATTCGCACGGCTTGGGTATAACAGAGGGCTAAAAATTTGTTACCGTCGGAGTATGCCTTGTGCTGCTTTCGTCGGGTGTGACGTTATTCATCGTTTTCGATTGAGGGGGAAAAATGGAGTTATTTCTGTTGAGCAACGGCAAGCTGTCCGGTGAGGATGAGCTGCTGGGTTATGCCAAGAGCCACTTGCTGGCGATGATCGCGCGCCGTGGCATTACGTCCGCCGTATTTATCCCCTATGCCATGATCCGCAGCGATTACGATCAGCGTGCACAGGAACTGGCGAAAATTCTCGGCATCAAGGTCACCAGTATTCACCACGCCGACTCTCCCGCGGCGGCGATTGAACAGGCAGAATGCATTTTGGTCAGCGGCGGCAATACCTGGATGCTGAACCAGATGCTGCATGAAAACGGGCTAATCGTCCCGATTCAACGGGCGGTTCGTGAACGTAACGTGCCCTACGTGGGGTGGAGCGCCGGGTGTAACGTTGCCACACCAAGTATTCGCACCACCAATGACATGCCGGTGCGTAACAGCGTCGTACTGCCGGCACTGAGCCTGTTCCCGGTGCAGATTAACCCGCATTACATCGACGCCCATATTAGCGGCCACATGGGGGAAACCCGTGATGAACGCCTGGCCGAGTTCTGCGCGGTTAATCCGAGCGAATCCGTGGTGGCGCTGCGCGAGGGCAGCCTGTTGCACGTTGAGGGTAATGATCTGCGTTACTTTAGCGCCAGAGATCAAGGTTTCAAGGTGTTCCGCCACGGTGTGGAAACTCAGGAATATCGCGATACCCGGGCATTGCGTCCGCTGGTGCCCTTTACCTGCCACTAACGCCGACGATGTCTTTACCGGTGTTTAACAAAAGTGCAGCAACAACTGTGAAGAGGGCTTATAATGCCCTCCTCACTGGCCGTTATAATGATCAGCATGAAATACCGTGACTTACGCGATTTCCTCTCGTTGCTGGAAAAGAGAGGGGAACTAAAACGCATCAGCCAGCCGATTGATCCCTATCTGGAAATGACAGAAATTGCCGATCGTACTTTACGTGCGGGCGGCCCTGCACTGCTGTTCGAAAACCCTAAAGGGTACGATATGCCGGTGTTGTGCAATCTGTTCGGTACCGCCAACCGCGTTGCGATGGGCATGGGCCAGGAAGATGTCAGCTCGTTGCGCGAGGTCGGCAAATTGCTGGCGTTCCTGAAAGAGCCAGAGCCGCCGAAGGGCTTTCGCGATCTGTTCGACAAACTGCCGAAGTTCAAACAAGTGTTGAACATGCCGACCAAGGTGTTGGGTTCAGCCCCTTGTCAGGAACAAGTATGGCAGGGCGATGACGTTGATCTCAGCCGTATCCCGGTGATGCACTGCTGGCCGGAAGACGCTGCGCCGCTGATCACCTGGGGGCTGACGGTAACCCGCGGGCCGCAAAAAGAGCGCCAGAATCTGGGCATCTATCGCCAGCAGGTGCTGAGCAAAAATAAAGTGATCATGCGTTGGCTGTCCCACCGTGGCGGTGCGTTGGATTATCAGGAATGGTGTCAGGCGCACCCTGGTGAGCGTTTCCCGGTTGCGGTGGCATTAGGGGCAGATCCCGCCACTATCCTCGGCGCGGTGACGCCGGTACCGGATACCCTGTCTGAATATGCTTTTGCCGGGCTGCTGCGCGGCAACAAAACCGAAGTGGTCAAGTGCCTCTCCTGCGATTTGGAAGTGCCGGCCAGCGCGGAAATCGTGTTGGAAGGCTACATTGAGCCGGGTGAAATGGCGCCGGAAGGCCCGTATGGCGATCACACCGGTTACTACAACGAGATCGACCACTTCCCGGTATTTACCATCACTCACATCACCCAGCGTCGCGATGCCATTTACCACTCGACCTACACCGGCCGTCCGCCGGATGAGCCTGCGGTGCTGGGCGTGGCGCTGAACGAAGTCTTCGTTCCCATTCTGCAAAAGCAGTTCCCGGAAATTGTCGATTTCTATCTGCCGCCCGAAGGCTGTTCTTATCGTCTGGCGGTGGTGACCATCAAGAAACAGTATGCTGGTCATGCTAAACGCGTAATGATGGGCGTCTGGTCGTTCCTGCGTCAATTTATGTACACCAAGTTTGTTATCGTCTGCGACGATGACGTCAATGCGCGTGACTGGAATGATGTGATTTGGGCGATTACCACCAGAATGGATCCGGCAAGGGATACCGTGATGGTGGAGAATACGCCGATCGATTATCTGGACTTCGCCTCACCGGTTTCCGGTTTGGGTTCGAAGATGGGGCTGGATGCCACCAATAAATGGCCGGGTGAAACCGAGCGCGAATGGGGCCGTCCGATTGAGATGGATGAAAAGGTGCGTGCGCGCATCGATGACATCTGGGATGAGCTCGCAATTTTCAGTGACAGAGAACCGACATTATAATGTACCCAAAATAATTGGAGTTGCATTGCGGCGGCAACGCAGCGCACCCCAAGAGCTTACTTGAGTAAGTGACTGGGGTAAGCGAGAAAAGCCAACAAAGATGCAGCTTCAAATATGAAGGGTATGTCAGGCTCTGTTCTCAGTTTTGCATTGATGACCCGACAGAGGGAACGCATGACAATATTGAGCTGTAAAGTGACCTCCGTAGAGGCCATTACCGATACGGTTTACCGGGTACGTTTGGTGCCAGAGGCGCCGTTTTCTTTCAAGGCAGGGCAGTATCTGATGGTGGTGATGGATGAGCGCGACAAGCGTCCGTTCTCGCTGGCATCGACCCCGACAGAGCAGGATTATATTGAACTGCATATCGGTGCTTCGGAACTGAATCTGTACGCCATGGCAGTGATGGATCGCATTCTGAAAGAGCAGGCGATTACCGTTGATATTCCGCACGGTGACGCCTGGCTGCGTGAAGAGGGCAGCCGTCCACTGGTGTTGATCGCCGGCGGTACCGGCTTCTCATATGCGCGCTCGATTCTGTTGGCCGCACTCGAGCAGC
Organism: Serratia sp. BNK-12; assembly: GCF_047456085.1. NCBI lineage: Bacteria > Pseudomonadati > Pseudomonadota > Gammaproteobacteria > Enterobacterales > Yersiniaceae > Serratia > Serratia sp. BNK-12. Next base: position 4,907,213 of record NZ_CP179896.1, on the reverse strand, counting down.
AACCTGACCGCGATATCTCTATCTATTGGGGCGGGCGCGAGCTCAAGCACCTGTATGATTTGAGCGAGCTGGAAGCGCTGTCAGTGCAGCATCCGAACCTGAAAGTCATTCCGGTGGTTGAACAGCCGGAAGAAGAGTGGCGTGGCCGTAGCGGCACGGTGCTCAGTGCGGTATTGCAGGATTTCGGTACGCTGGCGGAGCACGACATTTATATTGCCGGTCGTTTCGAGATGGCGAAAATCGCTCGTGAACGCTTCTGTGCCGAACGTGGCGCGCTGGAAGCGCACATGTTTGGCGACGCCTTCTCGTTTATCTAAGCGGCGAAGCGGGAAAAAATGGGGTGGCCAATGGCTGCCCTTTTTTATTGGCCGTCTGCGGATTTCAGGCATAAAAAAACCCGCCCCTGACAGGCGGGAAGTACGGCAACTAAACTTGTTGGCGTGCTGCGGTTTAAAGTGTGACGCAGTCAGGCCAAATAGACACAGCTAAACGCGTTCAAAGACGGTGGCAATCCCCTGGCCCAGGCCAATACACATGGTCGCCAGACCGAACTGCACATCGCGGCGTTCCATGTTGTTCAGCAGGGTGGTAGAGATGCGGGAGCCCGAGCAACCCAGCGGGTGACCCAGTGCAATGGCGCCGCCGTTCAGGTTGATCTTGTCATCGATGCTGTCCAATAGGCCCAGATCCTTGATGCATGGCAATGACTGTGCAGCAAAGGCTTCGTTCAGTTCGAACAGGTCGATGTCCTGCACGGTCAGTCCGGCGCGCTTCAACGCCAGCTTGCTGGCAGGCACCGGGCCGTAGCCCATAATGGACGGATCGCAGCCGACGACCGCCATTGAGCGAATGCGTGCACGGGCTTTCAGACCGAGCGCTTTGGCACGAGATTCACTCATCAGCAGCATGGCGGATGCCCCGTCGGACAAGGCCGAAGAGGTGCCGGCGGTCACAGTGCCGTTGACCGGATCGAATGCCGGGCGCAGTGCCGCAAGGCTTTCAACGGTGGTTTCCGGGCGGATCACTTCGTCGAAGTCATAACGTGTCAGCACACCGTCGGCGTCGTGGCCGGTGGTGGGAATAATTTCATTCTTGAAGTAGCCGGCCAGGGTGGCGGCATGCGCACGTTGGTGTGAACGCGCGGCGAACTCGTCCTGCATCTGACGGCTGATATTGTGTATCTTGGCCAGCATCTCGGCAGTAAGGCCCATCATGCCGGCGGCTTTTGCCACGCTGCGGCTGAGCCCCGGGTGGAAATCCACGCCGTGGTTCATCGGCACGTGGCCCATATGTTCGACGCCGCCAATCAGGCTGACGTGCGCGTCGCCGACCATAATGGCGCGCGCTGCATCGTGCAGCGCCTGCATGGAGGAGCCGCATAACCGGTTAACGGTTACGGCCGGTACGCTGTGCGGGATCTCAGCCAGCAGCGAAGCGTTACGGGCGATGTTAAAGCCCTGCTCCAGCGTCTGTTGCACACAACCCCAGTAAATGTCGTCAATTTCGGCTGCGTCCAACGCCGAATTGCGGCTCAGTACGGCACGCATCAGGTGAGCGGAAAGATCTTCGGCTCGTACCTGGCGGAAGGCTCCGCCCTTGGAGCGGCCCATCGGCGTGCGTACGGCATCAACAATAACTACGTTTTCCATCTTTATGACCTCATGCCGGTTGGCCAGTGGAGACATCGGACAGCGGCGCTGCCACCGGGTAGTAGCTTTCATTACGTTCGGCTTTGGCGCGTAGGCCGGCAGGCACCTGATACAGAGCGCCAAGATGCGCGTAACGCTGAGCCATTTCGACGTAATGGGTGGTGCCAAGCGTATCCAGGTAGCGGAATACCCCTCCGTGGAACGGCGGGAAACCGATGCCGTAGACCAGTGCCATATCGGCCTCGGCCGGGCTGGCGATGATGTTTTCTTCCAGACAACGCACCACTTCATTGATCATCGGGATCATCATGCGGGCAATGATTTCTTCGTCACTGACGGTTTGACGTGGCTGGCTGACGGTCGCCAACAGGGCATCGGTTTGCTCATCGTTGTCTTTACGCGGCTTGCCTTTGTTGTCCTGGCTGTAGCGATAGAAGCCCAACTGATTTTTCTGACCGAAACGTTGGTTATCGAACATCACGTCGATAGCGTCACGGTAATCTTTGCCCATACGCTCAGGGAAACCGGAAGCCATCACTGCCTGGGCATGGTGCGCGGTATCAATCCCCACCACGTCGAGCAGATAAGCCGGGCCCATTGGCCAGCCAAACTGTTTTTCCATCACTTTGTCGATCTGGCGGAAATCCGCGCCGTCGCGCAGCAGCAGGCTAAAACCGGCGAAATACGGGAACAGCACGCGGTTGACGAAGAACCCCGGGCAGTCATTCACCACAATCGGCGTTTTACCCATGCGACTGGCGTAGGCCACCACCGCAGCAATAGTGCTGTCGCTGGTCTGCTCGCCGCGGATGATTTCTACCAGCGGCATACGGTGTACCGGGTTAAAGAAATGCATGCCGCAGAAATTCTGCGGACGTTTCAGCGATTTCGCCAGGTGATTAATCGGAATGGTCGACGTATTGGAGGCCAGGACGGTATCCTCGCCAATCAGGCCTTCCACTTCGGACAGCACTGCCGCCTTGATCTTAGGATTCTCGACCACGGCTTCGACGATGACCTGTGCGCGCTCGATACCGGCATAGTCCAGCGTTGGCTGAATGGTCGACAGCACCTGGGCCATCTTCATGCCATCCAACTTGCCGCGCTCCAGCTGCTTGTTCAGCAGCTTGGCGGCTTCATTCATGCCGAGCGTCAGGGATTTGTCGCTGATGTCTTTCATGATCACCGGCACGCCTTTCAGCGCGGACTGGTAGGCGATGCCGCCCCCCATGATACCGGCCCCCAACACAGCAGCTTGCTTCGGTGCTTCAGCATTCAACGCCCGCTTCTTCGCCTGGCTTTTCACAAACTGATCGTTGAGGAAAATGCCGACCAGGGCGCGCGCCTCTTTGGAGCGGGCCAATGGCACAAAGCTGGCGGTTTCCAATTTCAACGCTTCATCGCGACCCAGCTTGGCAGCGGCCTCAATGGTTTTGACCGCGGTCATCGGTGCCGGGTAATGTTTGCCCGCGGTTTGCATCACCATGCCTTTGGCGGTGGTGAAACTCATGGCGGCTTCGATTGGGCTAAGCTTCAATGGCTCGAGCTTTGGCTGACGATAAGCGCGCCAATCCAGTTTGCCGTCGATCGCCTGTTGCAGCATTTTCAGCGCGGCATCGACCAATTTTTCCGGGGCAACCACTGCATCTACCAGGCCAACCTTCAGTGCGTCTTTGGCGCTGACGTCTTTACCGGCGGCGATGATCTCCAATGCGCTGTCGTTACCCAACAGGCGTGGTAGACGTACGGAACCGCCGAAACCGGGCATGATGCCCAGTTTGGTTTCCGGCAGGCCAATGCGTGCATCCGGTGAAGCGACGCGGAAGTCGGTAGCCAAAATGCATTCGCAACCGCCGCCGAGCGCATAGCCGTTAATGGCCGAAATGGTCGGTACCGGCAGATCTTCCAACCGGTTAAAGATGCTATTGGCAAAGACCAGCCATTCCTGCAGTTTTTGTGCTGGAGCCGCAAATAAAGAAAGGAACTCGGTGATATCGGCGCCGACAATAAAGGCGGCTTTCGTGGAACGCAGCAGTAGGCCTTTCAGCTCGGTCTGCTTTTCCAAAACCGTGAGCGCTTCGCCCAGGCTGGCAACGGTGCGGGTATCCAGCTTGTTTACAGAACCTGGGGCATTGAACACCAGCTCGGCGATGCCGTTGTCGAGCCAGTGCAGTTGTAATGTTTCGCCTTGGTAGAGCATGTCTATCTCCTGAATCAGCGTTTGATCTGGTATGACCAGATGATGAGGAGTGTGGTTTTTATGTTAACAATATGCAAATAAGAGATTGCATTTTTGCAGGGCGGATCACATGACTCTGGGTTAATATTTTGATTTATAACGAAGTTATATTTTATGCGTTATGGTGATTTGCTGGTGTGGGAAACCCCTCATACACTTGCCGGAGCGAAGCGCTAAACACCCAGAGGTGCGAAATGAGTAAGGCGGTATGTGCAAAACAGAGTGGGTTTTGGAGTCTTCCCGCCAGAACCATGACGCTGGCCTGCTTGCTGGTCTTCATGGCGCAGATGGCGACAACGGTGTATCTGCCTTCGTTGCCGACGGTGATGCAGGAATTGTCGATGACGCGCCGCGCCACCGAGCTATCGATATCAATATTCGTCATTGGCGCCGCGCTACCGGTGCTGTTCTGGGGCGCGGCGGCCGATCGCTTTGGGCGGCGTCTGCCGCTGACGTTGTCGTTGGCGTTGTTTATCAGTTGCAGCGCGCTGCTGGCGTTTTGCAGCAATGGCACCCAATTATTGGTGCTGAGGGCACTGCAGGGCATTGCCGCCGGGGGCGCCGCGATCATCGCACGCATTATTGTTCGCGATAACTGGAGCGGTGACGAGCTGGCACGACGCCTTTCGGTATTGTCGATTGCCTTTATCGCCGCGTTGGGCGGTGGGCAGTTTATCGGTGGGTTGCTGAGCCAATATTCGCACTGGCAAATGGGCTTTGTACTGATGGGGCTCACCGGGCTGGCGATCCTGCTGCTTATGCAGACGCTGCCGTTGGAAGCTGGCAGGGGGGCGGGGCCTCGTCCGCCGATGGCCACGGCCTATTGGCGCATTTTGCGTCGGCCGGGATTTTTCTGGCCGGCATGCGTCGGTGGATTAGGGTTCGCTACTACGGTAACCCTGCAAGAGGTGAGCCCGTTTATTATGCAGCAGGGGTTTGGTCTGAACGTGACGGCCTTTGGGGCGCTGGGATTGGTGATCGGCGTAGCTTACTTTACCGGGGCGATGGCGGTGAATCGGACGGTGGAGCGTTTCGGCGGCAAACGGCTAATGCAGATAGGAGCGAGTATTGTCGCTATGACGACCGTCGCGATCATGCTGCTGTGGTGGAGCGGTGTGCTGGTGGGGCTTTCCGGCATGGCGTTATTCATTGTGCTGTACTGCCTGACGATTTTTGGCCAGGCGGTATTGTTCCCTAACAGTATGGCGATGGCCGTCAGCGATGCCAAAGAGCAGGGTGCCTATGCCATGGCGTTGTGTGGGTTTCTGCAGCAGTGCCTGGCGGGTATCGCTGCGGCCGGTGCCGTTTTGCTTGAGCATCACGGTCTGTGGGCCGCCGCGATCGCCTCGTCAGGTTTTATCGCCTGGTTAATTGTTAAGCTGCGGATGTAACGACATTTACAGTGATTTGCGAAGCGCCCCGCATGCCAGAGGCGATGAGGTTGGTACGCAGGAACGGTGTGCTAAGATGAGGCATTCCGTTCTAATGGTATGTAAAAGGGTATTGTGATGGAAACACTGGCTTCTTTGTATAACGACCACCTGGCAGAGCTGCAAAAACGGGCGCGTGAAGTGTTAACGCGCAACAAACTGGACGCGTTGCTGATTCACTCAGGGGAACTGCAGCGGATATTCCAGGACGACCGCAGTTATCCGTTCAAAGTGAATGCGCATTTTAAAGCCTGGGTACCGGTGACTTCGGTTCCAAACTGCTGGCTGTGGGTGGACGGCGTTAACAAACCGAAGCTGTGGTTCTATTCGCCGGTCGATTACTGGCATAGCGTTGAGCCGCTGCCGGACAGTTTCTGGACCAAATCTGTTGAACTGATACCGCTGGCCAATGCTGACGATATCGCTCAGCAGCTGCCAGCCCAGCGTGAGCGCGTGGGCTATATCGGTTATGCGCAACAGCGCGCTCGCGATCTCGGTATTTCGGCAGAAAACGTAAACCCTAAAGCGGTGCTGAACTACTTCGACTTCCATCGCTCAATCAAAACCGGCTACGAGCTGGCCTGCATGCGTGAAGCGCAGAAGACGGCGGTTATGGGGCATCGTGCTGCCCACGAAGCTTTCCTGTCAGGCATGAGTGAGTTTGATATCAACCTGGCTTATCTCACGGCGACAGGCCATCGCGATACCGATGTGCCTTACGACAATATCGTTGCGCTGAATGAGCATGCGTCGGTACTGCATTACACCACGCTGGATCACCAACCGCCGGCTGAAATGCTGAGCTTTTTGATCGATGCTGGTGCGGAATATAACGGCTATGCGGCCGATCTGACTCGTACTTATGCTGGCCAGAGCGGCAGCGATTTCGCCCAGTTGGTTAAAGATCTTAATAACGAGCAGTTGGCGCTGATGGAAACCATCAAAGCCGGTGTGCGTTACACCGATTACCATGTGCAGATGCACCAGCGCATCGCCAAATTGCTTAAAAGCCACAAACTGGTGAGCGGTATCAGCGAAGAAGCCATGGTGGAACAAGGGCTTACCACGCCATTCCTGCCGCACGGTTTGGGCCATCCTCTGGGTCTGCAGGTACACGACTCAGCCGGTTTTATGCAGGATGAACAAGGTACTCACCTGGCGGCGCCATCTAAGTACCCATACCTGCGCTGCACCCGCGTATTACAACCTGGCATGGTGTTGACCATCGAACCTGGCCTCTACTTTATTGAATCCCTGCTGGCACCGTGGCGCAGCGGCGAATTCAGCCATCACTTTGCCTGGGATCGTATCGATGCGCTGAAACCTTATGGTGGTATCCGTATTGAAGACAATATCGTGATCCATGAAAAGCGCATTGAGAACATGACGCGCGATCTGAACTTGGCCTGATGCAGCCTTATCCGATCCCCGCAGGCCCCATTAGCGTCAGCGAGGAAATCAAGAAGAGCCGTTTTATCACCCTGCTGGCGCCGACCCGCGGGGTTGATGCGGCCAAGGCGTTTATTCAGCAGGTACGTGATGAGCACCCGGCAGCGCGGCACCATTGCTGGGCATTTGTCGCCGGGCCGCCGACCGATTCTCAGCAATTAGGCTTCTCAGATGACGGGGAGCCCTCCGGCACGGCGGGTAAACCTATCCTTGCGCAGCTTATGGGTAGTGGCATAGGCGAAATCACCGCCGTAGTGGTACGTTACTACGGCGGTATCAAGTTGGGCACCGGCGGTTTGGTAAGAGCCTACGGCAGCGGGGTGCAGCAGGCATTAAAACAGTTGGCCGTAAGCTACAAGATCCCGCAGGCCGAATATACTTTGCAATGCGACTATGCTCAGTTGGCGCTGGTAGAAAATCTGTTGCAGCAAACAGAAGGGCGGATTGTACAGGGGGAATATGGTGCCTCCGTCGTGCTGCATCTGGCTTTACCGGTCACCGGCGTTGAGGCGTTCGGGAATAAATTACGTGATCTCAGTCGCGGTAATTTGCAATTAACCCCCATTTCGCAATAATTCCCCCCAACTGAATTGCTAAGGATCGTGCTGAAATGCATTTTCGCGCTATTACCCGTATCGTGGGTTTGTTGGTCATCCTGTTCTCCGGGACGATGTTTATTCCTGGTCTGGTGGCATTGATATACCGCGATGGGGCAGGGCGGGCGTTCAGCCAGACCTTCTTTGTGGCGGTGACCATTGGCCTGATGCTGTGGTGGCCTAACCGTAAACAAAAGCACGAGTTGAAGCCACGGGAAGGCTTTTTGATCGTGGTGCTGTTCTGGACGGTGCTGGGCAGCGTCGGGGCATTGCCGTTTTTATTTTCGGAGCGGCCTAACCTGTCGCTGACCGATGCCTTCTTCGAGTCGTTTTCCGGTTTGACCACCACGGGGGCCACAACCTTGGTGGGGTTGGACTCGTTACCCAAAGCCATCTTGTTCTATCGGCAGATGCTGCAATGGATGGGCGGGATGGGGATCATTGTGTTGGCCGTAGCGATACTGCCGATCCTCGGTGTCGGGGGGATGCAGTTGTACCGGGCTGAAATGCCGGGTCCACTGAAAGATAACAAAATGCGCCCGCGCATTGCCGAAACGGCTAAAACCCTGTGGCTGATTTATGTTCTGCTGACCATTGCCTGCGCGTTGGCGCTCTGGGGGGCCGGCATGTCGATGTTCGACGCCATAGGCCATAGCTTCTCGACCATCGCCATTGGCGGCTTCTCTACCCACGATGCCAGCATCGGTTACTACGCCAGTCCCACCATCAACACCATTATTGCTATTTTCCTGCTGATTTCCGGTTGTAACTATGGCCTGCACTTTGCCTTGTTGAGCGGGCGCAGCCTGAAAGTGTACTGGCGTGATCCTGAGTTTCGCATGTTTATCGCCGTCCAGTTGACGCTGGTGGTGGTCTGCACTGGCGTACTCTGGGGGCATGGTGTTTACAAAACCGGTATGGAAACGCTCAATCAGGCATTCTTCCAGGTGGTGTCGATGGCGACGACGGCGGGCTTTACTACCGACAGCATTTCCAAATGGCCGTTATTCTTGCCGATGTTGCTGCTTTGCTCTGCCTTTATCGGTGGCTGTGCCGGCTCGACGGGGGGCGGTCTGAAAGTGATCCGTATTCTGTTGCTCTATTTGCAGGGCTCGCGTGAGCTAAAAAGGCTGGTGCACCCTAACGCGGTTTACACGATAAAATTGGGTAACCGCGCACTGCCGGAACGGATCCTGGAGGCGGTATGGGGATTCTTCTCGGCTTATGCGTTGGTCTTTATCGTCAGCATGCTGGCCATTATCGCAACCGGTGTGGATGATTTCTCTGCCTTCGCTGCTGTGACGGCGACGCTGAACAACCTGGGGCCGGGGTTGGGGGTGGTGGCGGATAACTTTACTACCATGCCTGCACCGGCAAAGTGGATCCTGGTTCTGACGATGCTGTTTGGTCGCCTTGAAGTCTTTACACTGCTGGTTCTGTTTACGCCGACGTTCTGGCGCGAATGACCTTGATAAAAGGAGTAACGCCGTGAAGGCACTGATTCTTTATTCTAGCCGTGATGGGCAAACACGTTCTATCGCCTCTTATATAGCAAACAAACTGCAGGATACGCTGCGCTGCGATGTGATCGATTTGCTGCAGGCGGATAATATTGACCTCACGCAGTATCAGCAGGTATTGATTGGCGCATCGGTGCGTTATGGTCATTTCCATCCGACATTGGGAAAGTTCGTCAAACGCCATGCTGAACAATTGAACCGGATGCCGAGCGCATTCTTTAGCGTCAACCTGACCGCCCGTAAAGCGGACAAACGTTCCCCGCAGACCAATGCTTATACCCGCAAGTTCCTGCTTGCGTCGCCTTGGCAGCCAAAACAGTGCGCCGTGTTTGCCGGCGCACTTCGTTATCCACGTTATCGCTGGCTCGATCGCGTAATGATTCAACTTATTATGCGTATGACCGGGGGTGAAACAGACAGCAGTAAAGAAGTGGAATACACCGATTGGCAGCAAGTGGAACGTTTTGCCCAGGAGTTTGGCCATATTCAGTATGAAAAGTGACGAAAACGCTGGCTTGTGCAGCGTTTTGTCGAAAAATACCGCGCTTGAAAAGTTTTTTGCATTTAGGGGTTGCGGCCTTCTGAGAACTCCCTATAATGCGCCTCCACTGACCGGGAACAACGACTCCTCTAACGAGAACCAGTCGCCCAGCCAGAAAGATTCAAGCCGGTGAAAACACCGTTTCTTAATAAGAAAAAAGCTTGACTCTTCAGGTGAAAAGCGTAATATACGCCACCTCGAGTTAGCAACCTAACTCACTGCTCTTTAACAATTTATCAGACAATCTGTGTGGGCACTCCACAAGACGATATCCAGAACCTTCGGGTTCAAAAAAATATCAAGTCTTGAAGAGTGACCAAGCAATAATTCATTTAGTTGACGTGTTTAACTGATGAATATTACGAAAGTTAATTTTCGAGCATCGCTTCACGAGTTGAAGCAAATCAAGCTTTTAATTGAAGAGTTTGATCATGGCTCAGATTGAACGCTGGCGGCAGGCCTAACACATGCAAGTCGAGCGGTAGCACAAGAGAGCTTGCTCTCTGGGTGACGAGCGGCGGACGGGTGAGTAATGTCTGGGAAACTGCCTGATGGAGGGGGATAACTACTGGAAACGGTAGCTAATACCGCATAACGTCTACGGACCAAAGTGGGGGACCTTCGGGCCTCATGCCATCAGATGTGCCCAGATGGGATTAGCTAGTAGGTGGGGTAATGGCTCACCTAGGCGACGATCCCTAGCTGGTCTGAGAGGATGACCAGCCACACTGGAACTGAGACACGGTCCAGACTCCTACGGGAGGCAGCAGTGGGGAATATTGCACAATGGGCGCAAGCCTGATGCAGCCATGCCGCGTGTGTGAAGAAGGCCTTCGGGTTGTAAAGCACTTTCAGCGAGGAGGAAGGGTTCAGTGTTAATAGCACTGTTCATTGACGTTACTCGCAGAAGAAGCACCGGCTAACTCCGTGCCAGCAGCCGCGGTAATACGGAGGGTGCAAGCGTTAATCGGAATTACTGGGCGTAAAGCGCACGCAGGCGGTTTGTTAAGTCAGATGTGAAATCCCCGCGCTTAACGTGGGAACTGCATTTGAAACTGGCAAGCTAGAGTCTTGTAGAGGGGGGTAGAATTCCAGGTGTAGCGGTGAAATGCGTAGAGATCTGGAGGAATACCGGTGGCGAAGGCGGCCCCCTGGACAAAGACTGACGCTCAGGTGCGAAAGCGTGGGGAGCAAACAGGATTAGATACCCTGGTAGTCCACGCTGTAAACGATGTCGACTTGGAGGTTGTGCCCTTGAGGCGTGGCTTCCGGAGCTAACGCGTTAAGTCGACCGCCTGGGGAGTACGGCCGCAAGGTTAAAACTCAAATGAATTGACGGGGGCCCGCACAAGCGGTGGAGCATGTGGTTTAATTCGATGCAACGCGAAGAACCTTACCTACTCTTGACATCCAGAGAATTCGCTAGAGATAGCTTAGTGCCTTCGGGAACTCTGAGACAGGTGCTGCATGGCTGTCGTCAGCTCGTGTTGTGAAATGTTGGGTTAAGTCCCGCAACGAGCGCAACCCTTATCCTTTGTTGCCAGCACGTAATGGTGGGAACTCAAAGGAGACTGCCGGTGATAAACCGGAGGAAGGTGGGGATGACGTCAAGTCATCATGGCCCTTACGAGTAGGGCTACACACGTGCTACAATGGCGTATACAAAGAGAAGCGAACTCGCGAGAGCAAGCGGACCTCATAAAGTACGTCGTAGTCCGGATCGGAGTCTGCAACTCGACTCCGTGAAGTCGGAATCGCTAGTAATCGTAGATCAGAATGCTACGGTGAATACGTTCCCGGGCCTTGTACACACCGCCCGTCACACCATGGGAGTGGGTTGCAAAAGAAGTAGGTAGCTTAACCTTCGGGAGGGCGCTTACCACTTTGTGATTCATGACTGGGGTGAAGTCGTAACAAGGTAACCGTAGGGGAACCTGCGGTTGGATCACCTCCTTACCTAATGATATTGATTCGCGTGAAGTGCTCACACAGATTGTCTGATAGAAACGTAATGAGCAAAAGCGCTACCTGTTGATGTAATGAGTCACTGACTCATGCTGATACGAACCGATTAAGACAGTCAGTTTAATCGGATTTTCGTGTCCCCATCGTCTAGAGGCCTAGGACACTGCCCTTTCACGGCTGTAACAGGGGTTCGAATCCCCTTGGGGACGCCAATCCGATAATGAGTGAAAGACATTATCACCGGTTCTTGGAACCGAAAACATCTTAAAGATGACTCTTGCGAGTCGTGTTTAAGATATTGCTCTTTAACAATCTGGAACAAGCTGAAAATTGAAACATGACAGCTGAAACTTATCCCTCCGTAGAAGTATTGGGGTAAGGATTAACCTGTCATAGAGTCTCTCAAATGTAGCAGCACGAAAGTGGAAACACCTTCGGGTTGTGAGGTTAAGTGACTAAGCGTACACGGTGGATGCCTAGGCAGTCAGAGGCGATGAAGGGCGTGCTAATCTGCGATAAGCGTCGGTAAGGTGATATGAACCGTAATAACCGGCGATACCCGAATGGGGAAACCCAGTGCAATTCGTTGCACTATCATACGATGAATACATAGTCGTATGAGGCGAACCGGGGGAACTGAAACATCTAAGTACCCCGAGGAAAAGAAATCAACCGAGATTCCCCCAGTAGCGGCGAGCGAACGGGGATGAGCCCAGAACCTGAATCAGTTCTTGTGTTAGTGGAAGCGTCTGGAAAGTCGCACAGTAAAGGGTGATAGTCCCGTACACTAAAATGCATTAATTGTGAGTTCGATGAGTAGGGCGGGACACGTGACATCCTGTCTGAATATGGGGGGACCATCCTCCAAGGCTAAATACTCCTGACTGACCGATAGTGAACCAGTACCGTGAGGGAAAGGCGAAAAGAACCCCGGCGAGGGGAGTGAAATAGAACCTGAAACCGTGTACGTACAAGCAGTGGGAGCACCTTCGTGGTGTGACTGCGTACCTTTTGTATAATGGGTCAGCGACTTATATTTTGTAGCAAGGTTAACCGTATAGGGGAGCCGTAGGGAAACCGAGTCTTAACTGGGCGAATAGTTGCAAGGTATAGACCCGAAACCCGGTGATCTAGCCATGGGCAGGTTGAAGGTTGGGTAACACTAACTGGAGGACCGAACCGACTAATGTTGAAAAATTAGCGGATGACTTGTGGCTGGGGGTGAAAGGCCAATCAAACCGGGAGATAGCTGGTTCTCCCCGAAAGCTATTTAGGTAGCGCCTCGTGAACTCATCTTCGGGGGTAGAGCACTGTTTCGGCTAGGGGGCCATCCCGGCTTACCAAACCGATGCAAACTCCGAATACCGAAGAATGTTATCACGGGAGACACACGGCGGGTGCTAACGTCCGTCGTGAAGAGGGAAACAACCCAGACCGCCAGCTAAGGTCCCAAAGTCATGGTTAAGTGGGAAACGATGTGGGAAGGCATAGACAGCCAGGATGTTGGCTTAGAAGCAGCCATCATTTAAAGAAAGCGTAATAGCTCACTGGTCGAGTCGGCCTGCGCGGAAGATGTAACGGGGCTAAACCATGCACCGAAGCTGCGGCAGCGACGCTTAGGCGTTGTTGGGTAGGGGAGCGTTCTGTAAGCCGTTGAAGGTGACCTGTGAGGGTTGCTGGAGGTATCAGAAGTGCGAATGCTGACATAAGTAACGATAAAGCGGGTGAAAAGCCCGCTCGCCGGAAGACCAAGGGTTCCTGTCCAACGTTAATCGGGGCAGGGTGAGTCGACCCCTAAGGCGAGGCCGAAAGGCGTAGTCGATGGGAAACAGGTTAATATTCCTGTACTCGGTGTTACTGCGAAGGGGGGACGGAGAAGGCTAGGCTAGCCGGGCGACGGTTGTCCCGGTTTAAGCGTGTAGGGGGAGTGACCTGGTAAATCCGGTTACTTGTCAACCCTGAGGCGTGATGACGATGCACTACGGTGCAGAAGTAGTTGATGCCAAGCTTCCAGGAAAAGCCTCTAAGCATCAGGTAACACAGAATCGTACCCCAAACCGACACAGGTGGTCAGGTAGAGAATACCAAGGCGCTTGAGAGAACTCGGGTGAAGGAACTAGGCAAAATGGTGCCGTAACTTCGGGAGAAGGCACGCTGGCGCGTAGGTGAAGAGACTTGCTCTCGGAGCTGAAGCCAGTCGCAGATACCAGCTGGCTGCAACTGTTTAATAAAAACACAGCACTGTGCAAACACGAAAGTGGACGTATACGGTGTGACGCCTGCCCGGTGCTGGAAGGTTAATTGATGGGGTCAGCCGCAAGGCGAAGCTCTTGATCGAAGCCCCAGTAAACGGCGGCCGTAACTATAACGGTCCTAAGGTAGCGAAATTCCTTGTCGGGTAAGTTCCGACCTGCACGAATGGCGTAATGATGGCCAGGCTGTCTCCACCCGAGACTCAGTGAAATTGAACTCGCTGTGAAGATGCAGTGTACCCGCGGCAAGACGGAAAGACCCCGTGAACCTTTACTATAGCTTGACACTGAACATTGAGCCTTGATGTGTAGGATAGGTGGGAGGCTTTGAAGCGTGGACGCCAGTCTGCGTGGAGCCAACCTTGAAATACCACCCTTTAATGTTTGATGTTCTAACTCGGCCCCATAATCTGGGGTGAGGACAGTGTCTGGTGGGTAGTTTGACTGGGGCGGTCTCCTCCCAAAGAGTAACGGAGGAGCACGAAGGTTAGCTAATCACGGTCGGACATCGTGAGGTTAGTGCAAAGGCATAAGCTAGCTTGACTGCGAGAGTGACGGCTCGAGCAGGTACGAAAGTAGGTCTTAGTGATCCGGTGGTTCTGAATGGAAGGGCCATCGCTCAACGGATAAAAGGTACTCCGGGGATAACAGGCTGATACCGCCCAAGAGTTCATATCGACGGCGGTGTTTGGCACCTCGATGTCGGCTCATCACATCCTGGGGCTGAAGTAGGTCCCAAGGGTATGGCTGTTCGCCATTTAAAGTGGTACGCGAGCTGGGTTTAGAACGTCGTGAGACAGTTCGGTCCCTATCTGCCGTGGGCGTTGGAAGATTGAGAGGGGTTGCTCCTAGTACGAGAGGACCGGAGTGAACGCACCACTGGTGTTCGGGTTGTCATGCCAATGGCACTGCCCGGTAGCTAAGTGCGGAAAAGATAAGCGCTGAAAGCATCTAAGCGCGAAACTTGCCTCGAGATGAGTCTTCCCTGGGCCTTTAAGGTCCCTGAAGGAACGTTTAAGACTAAGACGTTGATAGGCTGGGTGTGTAAGTGCAGCGATGCATTGAGCTAACCAGTACTAATGATCCGTGAGGCTTAACCTTACAACACCAAAGGTGTTTTAGAGAGATTGTAGAGATTTTCAGCGAGTTCCGAGATTGGTTTCAATGGCTACGGGAGTAGCGGTTGGAATGAAACAGAATTTGCCTGGCGGCAATAGCGCGGTGGTCCCACCTGACCCCATGCCGAACTCAGAAGTGAAACGCCGTAGCGCCGATGGTAGTGTGGGGTCTCCCCATGCGAGAGTAGGACACTGCCAGGCATCAATTAAGCCAAGAGGCCATCCGCAAGGATGGCCTTTTTGCTGTGTGCGAAAGAAAAAGGCGCAGCCAGGCAGGGTCTTGCTAGCCGATAATCTGCACTTTCCTACGAGTAAATTCCTGCCAGTTATATTCGCGATTATAAATATGGTTAATGTTTAAAAAACATAACTGTTTTCAGATGAATGTAAATCAGCCCTAATTGGATTGGTTTGGCTCTCAACAATAAGCGCACCCACCAAGAAAAACTTTTATTAATCATCTTAACCATTATCTCTAATGTATTACCTAATTAATTTATATAGAAATTACCTTATAAAACAATTAGAAATATTTCATCTATGGATGATCTCCAGATAAAAGCAATATCAATGAAAACAAATATTAGTCTGACGTACTGAATCGAGTAGACTAGGTGGAGGTTCATTTCCGTATAGGTATTTATCGTTATGTCTACTGAAGGCGCGTCATTAAAAAACCACAATACCTTTGCGCTCCCGGTCAACGCAGCGCATCTGGTCATTGCCAACACTATCGAATTAATGATCAAGGTTTGGCAGAAAACGCAGAAGCGCCAAGAGCCGCTGCTGGTACTCGGTGAAGGAAGTAACGTCCTGTTTCTTGAAGACTTTGCCGGTACGGTCATGATCAATCAATTGAAAGGCATTGATATTAGAGAAGAAAAGGATGCCTGGTTCCTCCACGTCAGCTCAGGTGAAAATTGGCATGGCCTGGTTTGTCGGACCCTGGATATCAGCATTCCTGGCCTGGAAAATTTGGCTCTGATCCCTGGCCTGGTCGGTTCTGCCCCCATTCAGAATATCGGCGCCTATGGCATCGAGCTCAAAAGCGTATGTGACTACGTTGATCTATTGGATCTGAGTACGGGAGCTATCGATCGCATTTCAGCGTCAGATTGTGGGTTTGGCTACCGTGAAAGCATTTTCAAACATCATTTTCAGAAGGGGCACATCATTGTTGGCGTAGGCTTGCGCCTGAACAAACAATGGAACCCGATGCTTAATTATGGCGAGCTGGCAAAACTGGATCCGCAAACGGTGACCCCACGTCAGGTCTTTGATTCAGTGTGCGCCATGCGTCGCAGTAAGCTGCCGGATCCTAAGGTGATGGGTAATGCCGGTAGTTTCTTCAAAAATCCGTTGGTCAGTAGTGAAAAGGCCGCTGCGCTGATGCTCGAATATCCTGGTATGCCGCATTACCCACAGCAGGATGGTCAGGTGAAGCTGGCAGCTGGCTGGTTGATCGATCAGTGTGAGCTGAAAGGTTATCGTATTGGCGGTGCGGCGGTACATAGTCAACAGGCGCTTGTTCTGGTTAATGTGGATAGTGCCACCAGTCAAAACGTGGTCGCCTTGGCTCGCCATGTGCGTAATACCGTAGCGAAAAAGTTTGATGTCTGGTTAGAGCCAGAAGTACGCTTTATCGGTAAGGATGGCGAGTTGAATGCCGTAGAGGTTCTGTCATGAAGGATACCAAAGTTCCCCTCAAGCTGATTGCAATACTGGCCGATGGTGGTTTCCATTCAGGCGAGCACCTTGGTGAATTACTGGGGATGAGCCGCGCAGCCATTAACAAGCATATACAGACCATCCGTGAGTGGGGCCTGGACGTGTTTACCGTACCCGGAAAAGGCTACAGTCTGCCTGCTCCAATCCAATTGCTGGATGCCGAACGTATTCTCAGCCAATTGGCAGATAAGCGTGTCACCGTGCTGCCGGTCGTGGATTCTACCAACCAATACCTATTGGAGCGTATTGCTGAGCTGCAGTCGGGTGATGCCTGTGTCGCTGAGTATCAGCAAGCCGGACGTGGTCGACGTGGACGTCAATGGATATCTCCATTTGGCGCCAATCTCTATCTTTCAATGTTTTGGCGCCTCGAGCAGGGGCCTGCCGCCGCAATGGGTCTGAGCCTGGTGATTGGTATAGTGATGGCCGAAGTGTTGCAAGGCCTCGGCGCGCAGGATGTCAGAGTCAAATGGCCGAATGATTTATATCTTAACGATCGTAAGTTGGCTGGGATCTTGGTCGAATTGACAGGGAAAACCGGTGATGCGGCACAGCTGGTCATCGGTGCAGGTATCAATTTGGCGATGCGTGAAACTAATGCCAATGCCATTAATCAAGGCTGGATAAACCTGCAGGAAGCGGGGATTAATATCGATCGCAATGAGCTGGCCGCGACCTTGCTTAATGAGCTACGCCAATCGCTGCGTCAGTTTGAGATTGAGGGTTTGACTCCCTTTATTTCACGCTGGCATGCGTTGGATAACTTTATTGACCGGCCTGTTAAGCTATTAATCGGTGAGCAGCAAATATTCGGGACTGCTCGCGGTATCGATCAGCAAGGGGCATTATTGCTTGAGCAAAATGGTGTTATTAAGCCATTCATTGGCGGGGAAATATCGCTACGTAGTGCAGAGTAAATTATTATTAATAAGGGGCTCTTAGGCCCCTTGTCGCTAATGAAATTACTTTCTCAAACGAACGCTCTCGACTGCATGATTAGCGCTCTTGGTCATAATCAGGCTCGCACGTTCGCGTGTTGGAAGGATATTTTCCTGTAAATTCAATCCATTGATTTCATTCCACAGCTGAGTGGCTATATTAACAGCCTCAGGTTCTGGCAGCTTGGAATAGTTATGGAAATAAGAATCAGGATTAGAAAACGCTCCCTGACGGAATTTAAGGAACCGGTTAATGTACCAGGACTGTAACAGTTCTTCCGGTGCGTCGACATATATAGAGAAATCAACAAAGTCAGAAACAAATACGCGATGCGGATCATGAGGATAGTCCATACCGCTTTGTAAAACGTTGAGCCCTTCCAAAATAAGAATATCCGGCTGCTCGATGACTTTATTTCCTTCAGGAACAACATCATAAATCAAGTGGGAATATACCGGAGCAGTGACGCGTTTGGCGCCGGATTTCACTTCAGAAACGAACTTGACCAGGCTGTGCATATCGTAAGACTGCGGGAAACCTTTTTTCTTCATCAGCCCGCGTTCGTTCAACACTTTATTGGGATGCAGGAAACCATCAGTGGTGATCAGCTCAACGCTACGGTGTTCCGGCCAACTGCTGAGCAATGCCTGTAATAAACGTGCGGTGGTACTTTTGCCTACGGCAACGCTGCCGGCGATGCCGATAACGTAGGGGATTTTTTGTCCATCGGTTCCGAGAAATTGCTCGAGTACGGCCTGACGGCGCAGGTTGGAACTGATATAGAAGTTCAGCAACCGCGACAGCGGCAGATAAATCTGAGCCACCTCTTCCAAAGAGAGATCTTCGTTAATCCCTTTCAGTTTAACAATCTCTTCTTCTGACAGTGTCAGCGGCACCGAATCTCGCAACGCAGCCCATTGGGTACGATCGAACTGAAGATAGGGCGTCGCTAAAGATTGATCTCTTTTTATCATAAGCCAAATTCTGCCTGTTAACGCAGGTTGGGAAAGGCGCCGGACGCCAACTCCAGATAATAAACAAGCTGCATATTATAGACAGCTTCGTTTTTGGCGTAGACTTTTTTCGCAAAAGTTATCGATTGGCGGCAGTTTATGTCAATTGTGAGAAGCGGCGCGCAGTTGATGGCAGAGGCGTTGCAAAGCGGTATCGCTAGGAAATGATACCGCTTTCATGCTAGCTGGCGATGGCAGGGGAGGTTTGGTTAACCGCGAACAGGCGTTTGTAGTAAATGGCCGTCGGGTGATAGTAGCCATCGGGTGCGGCGGCATAGTCGGGTAACTCTCCGAGGCAGCGATAGCCCAATGAGCGATACAGCGCCTCTGCAGCGGAACCTGCCTGCGTGTCGAGATAAAGCAGGCCGCGCTGTTGCTGAAGTGCTGACTGTTCCAATGCTTTCATCAGGGCTTGTCCGACACCGTTACGACGTGCCCGGCTGTGGACTAATAGTTTTTGTACTTCAGCCCTGTTGCGTCCATTCGGTTTCTGGCACAGCTCCAGTTGTACTGTGCCAATGACGCCGCGCTCGTCTCTGGCAATCCACAACAACAGCTCTCCTTTGGCCAAGGCAGGCCTCAGGCTGTGGAAGTAACTCTCGGCGTCTTCATGCGGGATCAGTGTGTCGTAGCCCACTGAGGCCCCATGCGTTACCGCATCGGTCAACAGGCGAGCCAGTTCATTTCGGTAAATGGGCAGCGTGGCGGCATTAATCAGGACAATTTTCATCGGTCATTCCTCCTGGGTGAGGGGGTAATGAAGACAAGCAATAATTGCGCCAGAGCGGTGGTGGGTGCTGTGGCAGCGAAAGCGGTGAGAAATAATGATAGTTGATGTCATTACGTGGGGCACTCATCCCTTTTTTGGTGCATCGATATCACTCACAGTTTCCTGTTTTGGGTTTACGGATTTGAGATAACGGGCACGGGGAAAGAAAGGGTCAATACTTGCAAAAAGTGGATTAAATTGTAGAGAATGATGCCTGCAGTTGATGAATCTTTGCACGCTACGCGCAGTAAATTGCAAGACACCGTGCAAAATTGGGTGATTTGTGAGCGAAAGTGCAACTAACGCAATTTTTTTGTTGCATAGGTCGTCCGGTCTACCTAGAATGCGCTGCACTTGATGCCGGCTTAGCTCAGTTGGTAGAGCAACTGACTTGTAATCAGTAGGTCACCAGTTCGATTCCGGTAGCCGGCACCAATCAAGTCACAGTAGTTAAAATCTGGTGGGGTTCCCGAGCGGCCAAAGGGAGCAGACTGTAAATCTGCCGTCACAGACTTCGAAGGTTCGAATCCTTCCCCCACCACCATATCTTGCCTTAGGCAGTTAACTGGCCAGCGATAATCTCGCAACGGTTGACTTGCAGAAGGAGAAGGCGAAAGCCTTCGCAAGGTTCGAGTTGTACAGCGCATAGCGCAAACAACTCGAAGGGTGAGAGTTAAGCGATAAACAATCCTTCTCCTCCCTTAAAATTCTACAGAAAAGTCAGGTAGCCGAGTTCCAGGATGCGGGCATCGTATAATGGCTATTACCTCAGCCTTCCAAGCTGATGATGTGGGTTCGATTCCCACTGCCCGCTCCAAGATGTGCTGATATAGCTCAGTTGGTAGAGCGCACCCTTGGTAAGGGTGAGGTCGGCAGTTCGAATCTGCCTATCAGCACCACTTCTTATTATCTCGCCCCCTGATTTTCTTTCTGTTCTGGATTCAACAAGCAAATGCTTGGTTGATGTGGTGATACCACCGATTTATCCGTGTCTTAGAGGGACAATCGATGTCTAAAGAAAAGTTTGAACGTTCAAAACCGCACGTTAACGTCGGTACTATCGGCCACGTTGACCACGGTAAAACTACCCTGACTGCAGCAATCACCACCGTTCTGGCTAAAACCTACGGCGGTTCTGCACGTGCTTTCGACCAGATCGATAACGCGCCAGAAGAAAAAGCTCGTGGTATCACCATCAACACTTCTCACGTTGAGTATGACACCCCGACTCGTCACTACGCGCACGTTGACTGCCCAGGGCACGCCGACTACGTTAAAAACATGATCACCGGTGCTGCTCAGATGGACGGCGCTATCCTGGTTGTTGCTGCGACTGACGGCCCAATGCCTCAGACCCGTGAGCACATCCTGCTGGGTCGTCAGGTTGGCGTTCCTTTCATCATCGTATTCATGAACAAATGCGACATGGTTGATGATGAAGAGCTGCTGGAACTGGTAGAAATGGAAGTTCGTGAACTTCTGTCTGCTTACGACTTCCCTGGTGATGACCTGCCGGTTGTTCGTGGTTCAGCGCTGAAAGCACTGGAAGGCGAAGCTGAGTGGGAAGCTAAAATCATCGAGCTGGCCGGTTACCTGGATTCTTACATCCCAGAACCAGAGCGTGCTATCGACAAGCCGTTCCTGCTGCCAATCGAAGACGTCTTCTCCATCTCCGGTCGTGGTACCGTTGTTACCGGTCGTGTTGAGCGCGGTATCGTTAAAGTTGGCGAAGAAGTTGAAATCGTTGGTATCAAAGACACCGTTAAGTCTACCTGTACTGGCGTTGAAATGTTCCGCAAACTGCTGGACGAAGGCCGTGCTGGTGAGAACGTTGGTGTTCTGCTGCGTGGTATCAAGCGTGAAGACATCGAACGTGGTCAGGTACTGGCTAAACCAGGTTCAATCAAGCCACACACCAAGTTCGACTCAGAAGTGTACATCCTGAGCAAAGAAGAAGGTGGTCGTCATACTCCATTCTTCAAAGGCTACCGTCCACAGTTCTACTTCCGTACAACTGACGTGACCGGTACCATCGAACTGCCAGAAGGCGTTGAAATGGTAATGCCAGGTGACAACGTGAACATGGTTGTTACCCTGATCCACCCAATCGCGATGGACGACGGCCTGCGTTTCGCAATCCGTGAAGGCGGCCGTACCGTTGGCGCTGGTGTTGTTGCCAAAGTTATCGCTTAATCGCTGATAACGTTTGACGCGACACGCGGTAAAAGGGCATCATTTGATGCCCTTTTTCTACGCTGTGAACTAGAACCTATCTCATCAGCGATTTTGCAGTCATAATCATTGGTGAGATGGGCTCTTAAAGCCGTATTGACTGAGATACGTCATAGCGTAAAACACCGAAATGCTGCCGAGCGGCATTTGATCGGTTTGGTTTGTCTTGCTGTGCGAGGCAAAGTTGTCTGTTCTGAATTCATTGTGACAGGTTGGTTTATGAGTGCGAATACCGAGGCTCAAGGGAGCGGGCGCGGCCTGGAAACGGCTAAGTGGCTGATCGTCGCCGTTCTGTTGGTTGTAGCGATTGTCGGTAACTATTACTACCGTGATTTCAGCCTGCCATTACGTGCGCTGGCTGTTGTAGTGGTTATCGCTGTTGCTGGCGCTGTAGCGCTGATGACCACCAAAGGCAAGGCCACCGTTGCGTTTGCACGCGAAGCGCGCACTGAAGTGCGCAAGGTGATCTGGCCAACTCGTCAGGAAACGCTACACACCACGTTGATCGTTGCCGCGGTAACTGCCGTGATGTCGCTGATTCTGTGGGGCCTGGACGGTATTCTGGTCCGTCTGGTATCGTTTATTACTGGCCTGAGGTTCTAAAATGTCTGAAGCTCCAAAAAAACGTTGGTACGTCGTTCAGGCGTTTTCCGGTTTTGAAGGTCGCGTAGCGCAATCGCTGCGTGAGCACATCAAACTGCACGATATGGAAGAACTGTTCGGCGAAGTGATGGTACCTACGGAAGAAGTTGTTGAGATCCGTGGTGGCCAACGTCGTAAAAGTGAACGTAAATTCTTCCCGGGTTATGTCCTGGTCCAGATGGTAATGAACGATGCCAGCTGGCACCTGGTGCGTAGCGTTCCACGCGTAATGGGTTTCATCGGCGGCACCTCTGACCGTCCGGCGCCGATCAGCGATAAAGAAGTTGATGCGATTATGAACCGCCTGCAACAGGTGGGTGACAAGCCGCGTCCTAAAACGCTGTTCGAACCGGGTGAACTGGTCCGTGTTAACGATGGTCCGTTTGCTGACTTCAACGGTGTTGTTGAAGAAGTGGATTACGAGAAGAGCCGCCTGAAAGTTTCCGTTTCCATCTTTGGCCGTGCAACGCCGGTGGAACTGGACTTCGCTCAGGTTGAAAAAGGCTGATCAATTAATCAGCAGCGAGTGGCGTTTGCCGCTTGTCAGAGGCGCGAAATTGAACTATAATTTCGCGCCTTTTGTTTTTATAGGCCTTGCTCATTGAGTTGAGCGGGGTGAAACACGGGGAGCCTCTATTGAGGCGATATTACCCAAACCGAGGAATTGTAAATGGCCAAGAAAGTACAAGCCTACGTTAAGCTGCAGGTTGCAGCCGGTATGGCTAACCCAAGTCCGCCAGTTGGTCCAGCTCTGGGTCAGCAAGGCGTTAACATCATGGAATTCTGTAAGGCGTTCAATGCTAAGACTGACAGCGTTGAGAAAGGTCTGCCGATTCCGGTTGTTATTACCGTTTATTCTGATCGCTCCTTCACTTTCGTTACCAAAACCCCGCCAGCAGCAGTTCTGCTGAAAAAAGCGGCTGGTATCAAGTCTGGTTCTGGCAAGCCGAACAAAGACAAAGTAGGTAAAGTGACTCGTGCTCAGGTACGTGAAATCGCAGAAACCAAAGCTGCGGACATGACTGGTTCTGACGTTGAAGCGATGACTCGCTCCATCGAAGGTACTGCTCGTTCCATGGGCCTGGTAGTGGAGGATTAAGAAATGGCTAAGCTGACCAAGCGCATGCGCGTGATCCGTGACAAAGTTGATGCTACTAAACAGTATGACATCACCGAAGCTGTTGCTCTGCTGAAAGAGCTGGCCACCGCTAAATTCGTAGAAAGCGTTGACGTTGCTGTTAACCTCGGCATCGACGCTCGTAAATCTGACCAAAACGTTCGTGGCGCTACCGTTCTGCCAAACGGCACCGGTCGTTCTGTTCGCGTTGCCGTATTTGCCCAGGGCCCTAACGCTGAAGCTGCTAAAGCTGCTGGCGCAGAGCTGGTAGGTATGGAAGATCTGGCAGACCTGATCAAGAAAGGCGAAATGAACTTCGACGTTGTTATTGCTTCCCCGGATGCAATGCGCGTTGTTGGTCAACTGGGCCAGATCCTGGGTCCACGTGGCCTGATGCCAAACCCGAAAGTGGGTACCGTTACTCCGAACGTTGCTGAAGCAGTGAAAAATGCTAAAGCAGGTCAGGTTCGTTACCGTAACGACAAAAACGGCATCATCCATACCACTATCGGTAAGGTTGATTTCGAGTCAGACAAGCTGAAAGAAAACCTGGAAGCCCTGCTGGTTGCGCTGAAAAAAGCAAAACCATCTCAGGCGAAAGGCGTGTACATCAAGAAAGTTAGCCTCTCCACCACCATGGGTGCTGGCGTTGCTATCGATCAAAGCGGCCTGACTGCTGTAGCGAACTAATCGTCCTGCGATTATCGCTTTGACTTGGGGCTAAGGTTCGTCTAGAATCTTATGCCCCAAGGTTTTGCTATTGGCAATAGCCATAGTGGAACAAAGATTTTTCGGTTGGAGCCTGGCCTATCCAGGCCTCCGTCCAAGACCGCAGGTGTATCGAAAGGTACTTAATCCTTCCTGCGTAGACGGTGACAGAGCCTAAAGAAAATTTTTAAATTGTCTTTGCTGGATTCTGCTCACCGTGTTTGAACGCTCTCGCTGCGTGATTTATCACAAGGTGTTGAGTGATGTGAGTGCTGGGGATTTCCCCCGGCTAAATCCAGGAGCAAAAAGCTAATGGCATTAAATCTTCAAGACAAACAAGCGATTGTTGCTGAAGTCAACGAAGTAGCCAAAGGCGCGCTGTCTGCGGTTGTTGCGGATTCCCGTGGCGTTACCGTTGATAAAATGACTGAACTGCGTAAAGCAGGTCGTGAAGCTGGCGTTTACATGCGTGTTGTTCGCAACACCTTGATGCGTCGCGTAGTTGAAGGCACTCCATTCGAATGCCTGAAAGACACGTTTGTCGGTCCTACCTTGATTGCATTCTCTAACGAACACCCGGGCGCTGCTGCTCGTCTGTTCAAAGAGTTCGCGAAAGCGAATGCAAAATTCGAGGTTAAAGCTGCGGCCTTTGAAGGTGAGCTGATCCCTGCGGCACAAATTGACCGCTTGGCAACTCTGCCTACTTACGATGAAGCAATCGCACGCCTGATGGCAACCATGAAAGAAGCCGCTGCCGGCAAATTGGTTCGCACTCTGGCTGCACTGCGCGATCAGAAAGAAGCGGCATAAGCCCTCTTTCTTAGCCTTTGCTTACGTATTTAAACTATTTCTGAATTTTAGGAACATTTGTTATGTCTATCACTAAAGACCAAATTATCGAAGGCGTTGCAGCTCTGTCTGTAATGGAAATCGTTGAACTGATCGCCGCTATGGAAGAGAAGTTCGGTGTTTCTGCTGCTGCTGTAGCTGCAGGTCCTGCTGCTGCTGCTGAAGCTGTTGAAGAAAAAACTGAATTCGACGTTGTACTGAAAGGTATCGGCGCGAACAAAGTTGCAGTAATCAAAGCAGTACGTGGCGCAACTGGCCTGGGTCTGAAAGAAGCTAAAGACCTGGTTGAGTCTGCACCAGCAGCACTGAAAGAAGGCATCAGCAAAGACGACGCTGAAGCACTGAAAAAAGCTCTGGAAGAAGCTGGCGCTGAAGTTGAAGTTAAATAAGCCACTGCTTTCTGAGTGCAGTCTGTTTTAACTAACAGACTGATGGCTGGTGACTTTTTGGTCACCAGCCTTTTTGCGCTGTAGGGCGTCAGTAGAGTTTCACACTGTTTGGCTACTGACTAACCCCAATATTTCTTTCTATCGACGACTTAATATATTGCCCTCCCTGCCGCAGCAAAATCTGCCGTACAGCGCAACGAAATGATTTAAGCGTGATAGAAACGAGTATTGCGGAAAGTGTTCCCGCTTTCCGGTCGACAAAATGGTGTTGCGTGAACCGTCCTATATCCGGACGGACAGATAGGTTCGACTTTCCAGCGAGCTGAGGAACCCTATGGTTTACTCCTATACCGAGAAAAAACGTATTCGTAAGGATTTTGGTAAGCGTCCGCAAGTTTTGGACATACCATATCTCCTTTCTATCCAGCTTGATTCGTTCCAGAAGTTTATCGAGCAAGATCCAGAAGGGCAGTACGGCTTAGAAGCCGCATTCCGTTCTGTTTTCCCTATCCAGAGCTACAGTGGCAATTCGGAGCTGCAATACGTTAGCTACCGTCTTGGTGAGCCGGTCTTCGACGTCAAAGAGTGCCAGATCCGTGGTGTGACGTTCTCTGCACCGCTGCGCGTAAAACTGCGCCTGGTAATCTACGAGCGTGAAGCTCCGGAAGGTACGGTCAAAGACATCAAGGAACAAGAAGTCTATATGGGCGAGATTCCGCTCATGACCGAAAACGGCACCTTTGTGATCAACGGTACTGAGAGGGTTATCGTATCTCAGCTTCACCGTAGTCCTGGCGTATTCTTCGACAGCGATAAGGGTAAAACCCACTCTTCGGGTAAAGTGCTGTATAACGCACGTATCATCCCTTACCGCGGTTCATGGTTGGATTTCGAGTTTGACCCGAAAGACAACCTGTTTGTACGTATTGACCGTCGCCGTAAATTGCCTGCGACCATCATTCTGCGTGCATTGAACTACACCACTGAGCAGATCCTTGACCTGTTCTTTGCGAAAGTAGTTTTCGAGATCCGTGATAACAAGCTGCAGATGGAGCTGGTTCCAGAGCGTCTGCGTGGTGAGACTGCTTCGTTTGATATCGAAGCCAACGGCAAGATCTACATTGAGAAAGGCCGTCGTATCACCGCTCGTCATATCCGTCAGCTCGAAAAAGACGAAATTCATAGTATTGAAGTACCGGTCGAGTACATCGCGGGCAAAGTGGTCGCGAAGGACTATATCGATACCAATACCGGTGAGCTGATCTGCGCAGCCAACATGGAGCTGTCGCTGGATCTGCTGGCCAAACTGAGCCAGTCAGGCCACAAGCGTATTGAAACGCTGTTCACCAACGATCTGGACCACGGTGCGTACATCTCTGAGACCGTACGTGTCGATCCAACAAGCGATCGTTTGAGCGCGCTGGTAGAAATCTACCGCATGATGCGCCCTGGTGAGCCGCCAACGCGCGAAGCTGCCGAAAGCCTGTTCGAGAACCTGTTCTTCTCTGAAGACCGCTACGATCTGTCTGCGGTTGGCCGTATGAAGTTCAACCGTTCTCTGCTGCGTGACGAGATCGAAGGTTCGGGCATCCTGAGCAAAGACGACATCATTGAAGTGATGAAGAAGCTCATCGATATCCGTAACGGTAAAGGCGAAGTGGACGATATCGACCACTTGGGCAACCGTCGTATCCGTTCCGTCGGCGAAATGGCTGAGAACCAGTTCCGTGTAGGTCTGGTACGTGTTGAGCGTGCGGTGAAAGAACGTCTGTCCCTGGGCGATTTGGATACCCTGATGCCACAGGACATGATCAACGCCAAGCCAATTTCGGCGGCGGTGAAAGAGTTCTTCGGCTCCAGCCAGTTGTCTCAGTTTATGGACCAGAACAACCCGTTGTCCGAGATCACGCACAAGCGTCGTATCTCCGCATTGGGCCCAGGCGGTCTGACCCGTGAACGTGCCGGCTTTGAAGTTCGAGACGTACACCCGACTCACTACGGTCGCGTGTGTCCAATCGAAACGCCGGAAGGTCCAAACATCGGTCTGATCAACTCCTTGTCCGTGTACGCACAGACAAACGAGTATGGCTTCCTGGAAACTCCGTACCGCCGCGTACGTGACGGTTTGGTTACCGATGAAATCAACTATCTGTCTGCTATTGAAGAAGGCAACTTCGTTATCGCTCAGGCGAACTCCAACCTGGACGAAGACGGCCGCTTCATAGAAGACCTGGTCACCTGTCGTAGCAAAGGCGAATCAAGCCTGTTCAGCCGCGATCAGGTTGACTATATGGACGTATCAACCCAGCAGGTTGTTTCCGTTGGTGCCTCACTGATTCCATTCCTGGAACACGATGACGCCAACCGTGCATTGATGGGTGCGAACATGCAACGTCAGGCGGTTCCAACCTTGCGTGCTGACAAGCCGCTGGTAGGTACCGGTATGGAACGTGCTGTAGCGGTTGACTCCGGTGTTACTGCCGTAGCTCGCCGTGGCGGTGTGATCCAGTACGTGGATGCTTCCCGTATCGTTATCAAAGTTAACGAAGACGAGATGCACGCGGGCGAAGCAGGTATCGATATTTACAACCTGACCAAGTACACCCGTTCTAACCAGAACACCTGCATCAACCAGATGCCGTGTGTGAATCTGGGTGAGCCAATCGAGCGCGGCGACGTGCTGGCAGATGGCCCGTCCACTGACCTGGGTGAACTGGCGCTGGGCCAGAACATGCGCGTGGCGTTCATGCCGTGGAACGGCTACAACTTCGAAGACTCCATCTTGGTGTCCGAGCGTGTAGTTCAGGAAGATCGCTTCACTACCATCCATATCCAGGAACTGGCGTGTGTGTCTCGCGACACCAAGTTGGGGCCTGAAGAGATCACTGCCGACATCCCTAACGTGGGTGAAGCTGCGCTCTCCAAACTGGATGAATCCGGTATCGTGTATATCGGTGCTGAAGTAACCGGTGGTGACATTCTGGTCGGTAAGGTAACGCCAAAAGGTGAAACCCAACTGACGCCAGAAGAGAAACTGCTGCGTGCGATCTTCGGTGAGAAGGCATCTGACGTTAAAGATTCCTCTCTGCGTGTACCAAACGGCGTTTCCGGTACGATTATCGACGTGCAGGTCTTCACCCGCGATGGCGTGGAAAAAGACAAGCGTGCGTTGGAAATCGAAGAGATGCAGCTGAAGCAGGCGAAGAAAGACCTGACTGAAGAACTGCAGATCCTGGAAGCTGGCTTGTTCACGCGTATCCATGCGGTGCTGGTTGCCGGCGGTGTCGAAGCTGAAAAGCTGAGCAAATTGCCACGCGATCGCTGGCTGGAACTGGGCCTGACCGACGAAGAGAAGCAAAACCAGCTGGAACAGCTGGCAGAGCAGTACGACGAGCTGAAATCCGACTTCGAGAAGAAGCTGGACGCCAAGCGTCGTAAGATCACCCAGGGCGATGATCTGGCACCAGGTGTGCTGAAAATCGTTAAGGTTTATCTGGCCGTTAAACGTCAGATCCAACCGGGTGACAAAATGGCAGGCCGCCACGGTAACAAAGGTGTTATCTCCAAGATCAACCCGATCGAAGATATGCCTTACGATGAAAACGGCACGCCGGTTGACATCGTACTGAACCCGCTGGGCGTACCATCACGTATGAACATCGGTCAGATCCTGGAAACCCACCTGGGTATGGCTGCGAAAGGCATTGGTGAGAAGATCAACCAAATGCTCAAGCAGCATCAGGAAGTGGCCAAACTGCGTGAGTTCATTCAGAAGGCCTACGATCTGGGCGACGACGTCTGCCAGAAAGTTGACCTGAACACCTTCACCGACGACGAAGTCCTGCGTCTGGCAGAGAACCTGAAAAAAGGTATGCCAATCGCAACGCCGGTGTTTGATGGTGCGAAAGAGACTGAAATCAAGCAACTGCTGGAAATGGGCGGGATCCCAACCTCGGGTCAGATTACGCTGTTCGATGGCCGTACCGGTGAGCAATTTGAGCGCCAGGTTACCGTTGGCTATATGTACATGCTGAAACTGAACCACTTGGTTGACGATAAGATGCACGCCCGTTCAACCGGTTCTTACAGCTTGGTTACTCAGCAACCGCTGGGTGGTAAGGCGCAGTTCGGTGGTCAACGCTTCGGTGAGATGGAAGTGTGGGCACTGGAAGCATACGGCGCGGCTTATACCCTGCAGGAAATGCTCACCGTTAAGTCGGATGACGTTAACGGCCGTACCAAGATGTACAAAAACATCGTGGATGGCGATCACCGCATGGAACCAGGCATGCCGGAGTCCTTCAACGTACTGTTGAAAGAAATCCGCTCGCTCGGTATCAACATCGAACTGGAAGACGAGTAATCGTTTTTCCGGCTCAGGCTCCCGGCCTTAGGGAGCCTGAGGGTGGTTGTTCAGGTCACACGGGTGCGCGATTTGTCAGCGTGCACCCAACAGGTTTAACTCCGACAGGAGCCAATCCGTGAAAGACTTATTGAAGTTTCTGAAAGCGCAAACTAAGACCGAAGAGTTTGATGCGATCAAGATTGCTCTGGCATCGCCAGACATGATCCGTTCGTGGTCGTTCGGTGAAGTTAAAAAGCCGGAAACCATTAACTACCGTACGTTCAAACCAGAACGTGACGGCCTTTTCTGCGCCCGTATCTTCGGGCCAGTAAAAGACTACGAGTGCCTGTGCGGTAAGTACAAGCGCTTAAAACACCGCGGCGTGATCTGTGAGAAGTGCGGCGTTGAAGTGACCCAGACCAAAGTACGCCGTGAGCGTATGGGCCACATCGAGCTGGCTTCACCGACTGCGCACATCTGGTTCCTGAAATCGCTGCCTTCGCGCATCGGTTTGCTGCTGGATATGCCGCTGCGTGACATCGAACGTGTACTGTACTTCGAATCCTATGTGGTTGTTGAAGGCGGTATGACTAACCTCGAGCGTCGTCAGATCCTGACTGAAGAGCAGTATCTGGATGCGCTGGAAGAGTTCGGTGACGAATTCGACGCCAAGATGGGTGCGGAAGCTATTCAGGCCCTGTTGAAAAACATGGATCTGGAAGCCGAGTGCGAGCAGCTGCGTGAAGAGCTGAACGAAACCAACTCCGAAACCAAGCGTAAGAAGCTGACCAAGCGTATCAAGCTGCTGGAAGCGTTCGTGCAGTCTGGCAACAAGCCAGAGTGGATGATCCTGACCGTGCTGCCGGTACTGCCGCCGGATCTGCGTCCGCTGGTTCCGTTGGATGGGGGTCGTTTCGCGACTTCAGATCTGAACGATCTGTATCGCCGCGTGATCAACCGTAACAACCGTCTGAAACGCCTGCTGGATCTGGCTGCGCCTGACATCATCGTGCGCAACGAAAAGCGTATGCTGCAAGAAGCGGTAGATGCCCTGCTGGATAACGGCCGTCGCGGTCGTGCCATCACCGGTTCCAACAAACGTCCTCTGAAATCTTTGGCCGATATGATCAAAGGTAAACAGGGTCGTTTCCGTCAGAACCTGTTGGGTAAACGTGTTGACTACTCTGGTCGTTCTGTAATCACCGTAGGTCCATACCTGCGTCTGCATCAGTGCGGTCTGCCTAAGAAAATGGCACTGGAGCTGTTCAAACCGTTCATCTACGGCAAATTGGAGCTGCGTGGCCTGGCCACCACCATCAAAGCCGCCAAGAAAATGGTTGAGCGCGAAGAAGCTGTCGTTTGGGATATCCTGGACGAAGTTATCCGCGAACACCCGGTACTGCTGAACCGTGCACCAACCCTGCACCGTTTGGGTATCCAGGCGTTTGAACCTGTTCTGATCGAAGGCAAGGCAATCCAGCTGCACCCGCTGGTTTGTGCGGCTTACAACGCCGACTTCGATGGTGACCAGATGGCTGTTCACGTACCGTTGACGCTGGAAGCTCAGCTGGAAGCGCGTGCGTTGATGATGTCTACCAACAACATCCTGTCACCTGCGAACGGCGAGCCAATCATCGTTCCTTCTCAGGACGTTGTATTGGGTCTGTACTACATGACCCGTGACTGTGTTAACGCCAAAGGCGAAGGCATGGTGCTGAGCGGCCCGAAAGAAGCGGAGCGTATTTACCGCGCTGGTCTGGCTTCTCTGCATGCGCGTGTCAAAGTGCGTATCACCGAAGAGATCAAAAACACCGAAGGCGAGTCTGTACACCAGACTTCGATCATCGACACTACCGTTGGTCGCGCCATCCTGTGGATGATCGTGCCGCGCGGTCTGCCGTACTCGATCGTTAACCAGCCTTTGGGCAAGAAAGCTATCTCCAAGATGCTGAACACCTGTTATCGCATCCTGGGCCTGAAGCCGACCGTTATCTTTGCTGACCAGATCATGTACACCGGTTTTGCTTACGCAGCCCGTTCAGGCGCTTCCGTAGGTATCGACGACATGGTTATCCCGGCCAAGAAAGCGGAGATCATTGAAGAAGCGGAAACCGAAGTTGCCGAGATCCAGGAGCAGTTCCAATCTGGTCTGGTTACCGCCGGCGAACGCTACAACAAAGTGATCGATATCTGGGCTGCGGCAAACGAACGTGTTGCTAAAGCGATGATGGAAAACCTGTCGGTTGAAGACGTGGTTAACCGTGACGGCGTTGTGGAACAACAAGTTTCCTTCAACAGCATCTTTATGATGGCCGACTCCGGTGCGCGTGGTTCCGCCGCTCAGATTCGTCAGCTGGCCGGTATGCGTGGTCTGATGGCGAAGCCGGACGGCTCCATCATCGAAACGCCAATCACCGCGAACTTCCGTGAAGGTCTGAACGTACTCCAGTACTTCATCTCCACGCACGGTGCTCGTAAAGGTCTGGCGGATACCGCACTGAAAACGGCTAACTCCGGTTATCTGACCCGTCGTCTGGTTGACGTGGCGCAGGACTTGGTAGTTACCGAAGACGACTGTGGTACTCACAACGGCATCATGATGACTCCGGTTATCGAAGGTGGTGACGTTAAAGAGCCACTGCGCGAACGCGTTCTGGGTCGTGTGACAGCAGAAGATGTTATCAAGCCGGGTACGGCTGACATCCTGGTGCCACGCAACACCCTGCTGAACGAGAAGACCTGTGACCTGTTGGAAGAGAACTCTGTCGACAGCGTTAAAGTCCGTTCCGTAGTGAGCTGTGAAACCGACTTTGGTGTGTGTGCAAACTGCTATGGTCGCGACCTGGCACGTGGTCACATCATCAACAAAGGCGAAGCTATCGGCGTTATCGCGGCACAGTCAATCGGTGAGCCGGGTACACAGCTGACGATGCGTACGTTCCACATCGGTGGTGCGGCATCTCGTGCGGCTGCTGAATCCAGCATCCAGGTGAAAAACAAGGGTAGCCTGAAGCTGAGCAATGTGAAGTTCGTCATGAACGCCGCAGGAAAGCTGGTGATTACCTCTCGTAACACCGAACTGAAGCTGATCGACGAATTCGGCCGTACCAAAGAAAGCTACAAAGTGCCTTATGGTGCCGTGATGGGCAAAGGTGACGGTGCAGAAGTTAACGGCGGCGAAACCGTTGCTAACTGGGATCCGCACACCATGCCAGTTATCACCGAAGTGAGTGGTTTCATCCGCTTCGCTGATATGGTTGACGGCCAGACCATTACACGCCAGACCGACGAACTGACCGGTTTGTCTTCTCTGGTTGTACTGGACAGCGCAGAGCGTACCGGTAGCGGTAAAGACCTGCGTCCGGCACTGAAAATCGTTGATGCCAAAGGCGACGACGTGTTGATCCCAGGTACTGATATGCCTGCTCAATACTTCCTGCCAGGTAAAGCGATTGTGCAGCTGGAAGACGGCATTCAGATCGGTGCGGGTGATACCCTGGCGCGTATTCCTCAGGAATCCGGCGGTACCAAGGATATTACCGGTGGTCTGCCACGCGTTGCGGATCTGTTCGAAGCACGTCGTCCGAAAGAGCCTGCAATCCTGGCTGAAATCAGCGGGATTATCTCGTTCGGTAAAGAGACCAAAGGCAAACGTCGCCTGGTTATCTCTCCACTGGACGGCAGCGACGCTTACGAAGAGATGATTCCAAAATGGCGTCAGCTCAACGTGTTTGAAGGCGAAGTTGTGGAGCGTGGTGACGTTGTTTCTGACGGCCCAGAATCTCCGCACGACATTCTGCGTCTGCGTGGTGTGCATGCGGTTACCCGCTACATCACCAACGAAGTGCAGGAAGTTTACCGTCTGCAAGGCGTTAAGATTAACGATAAACACATTGAAGTTATCGTTCGTCAGATGCTGCGTAAAGGCACCATCGTCAGCGCAGGTGGCACCGAGTTCCTGGAAGGCGAGCAGGCTGAAGTGTCACGCGTTAAGATTGCCAACCGTCAGCTTGCTGCTGAAGGCAAAATCGAGGCAACCTTCTCACGCGATCTGCTGGGTATCACCAAGGCTTCCTTGGCGACCGAGTCCTTCATCTCCGCAGCATCGTTCCAGGAAACGACGCGCGTTCTGACCGAAGCGGCTGTTGCCGGTAAGCGTGATGAACTGCGTGGCCTGAAAGAGAACGTCATCGTGGGCCGTCTGATCCCAGCCGGTACCGGTTACGCTTATCATCAGGACCGTATGCGCCGTAAAGCACAGGGTGAAGTGCCAGTTGTTCCGCAGGTGAGCGCGGAAGAAGCAACGGCTAACCTGGCTGAACTGCTGAATGCAGGCTTGGGCGGCAACAACGATTAATCGTTGAATGCACTCGGGATCCGGCTTGCCGGTTCCTTGCCAGATAAACCGCTCCTCCGGGGGCGGTTTTTTTTTGCCCGCTCCGGCAGGGGGAATTTTTGCTACTATGAATAAACCCAAAATAATGGCTAAAATCACCTGCGTGCTATTACAACCAAGGATTGTACAGATATGGACAGCCTGATCACCTTCGAGAAACTTACGGCAAAACACCTGCCTTACCTGTATGAAATTAGATTCTCCGTCGAAGAGAACCCGCTTCACCCTCACCAGATCCAATATCTTCATAGGACCCAGGCACTGGATGATATTAACCAGGGTGGTGGTTGGATTTGCAAATGCGGTGATGATTACGCCGGCGTAGGTTTCGGGCTCTTTATTCCTGAACCCTTGATCGGTGGGCTGTTTGTTAAACCGGAATACCAGTCGAAGGGGATTGGTTCTGCCTTACTGAATGCAGTAACGGCATGGTTATTCGAAAATGGCGCTCAAGAGATCCATCTCACTACCGATCCGGGATCGAAGGCTGAAGCGTTTTATCAGCGGCGCGGGTGGGTTGCCATTGGCAAGGATGAGTTTGGTCAGGCGGAGCTGGTTAAACGTAAAGGTGATAAGTAATGAAAATCAAAGGATTGATAGCATTATTTCTGATGTCTCTGTTTAGCGCTCCACTCTATGCTGGCGTTGATTATTTTTATCTTAAAAAGAGCGATGGCGAGAAGGTTAAGATTACGCTAAAGGCATTAGAGGCGATGCCATCTTCTTCGATTAAAACCTCTACTAATTTCACTCCTGAGGCCGTTTTTACCGGCGTTGAGTTTAGCGTGCTGGCAAAGGAATATGGCCTGACGGGAAGTAAGGTTCGTGCTTTTGCCTGGGATGATTATTCATATTCAATGCCCGTTGCTGAGTTGGCTAAATACAAGGCTATTATCGCCTATAAGAAAAATGGCGAGCTTATGGACGTCGCACAGTTAGGGCCTTTTGCGATTATCTATCCTCGTGATAGCCACCCAGAGTTGAACAATATTGATGTGAACGCAAAAACCGTTTGGCAGATAAAGATGCTAGAGGTTAAGTGAAATGAGCAAAAAATTTATCGGGACGCTTGTCGCTCTGGTTGCAGTGTTGGTGCTCTTGGTTTTACTGATTGCCACAAATTTCGGCAATGTGAAAGAGCGATACAAGCAGATTGAGCCCAATCTCGATAATTACTCCGTTGCTGAAATCCTCTTTTTGTCATTTGAAAGGACAAAAACTGCATTGCTGCTGGGCGATGAGGATAACTACGACGCTTTTATGCTCAAAAAGAAAATATTTGCATCAAAAATTGCCATTCTTGAGGGGCGCTCGACGTTCAGCGATGCTTTTTATTATGATGAAGAATTTATAAAAACCATTGCGGTTTTGAAGCAGCAGTATGCTGAGCTGGATCAACTTAGCGTTGAGTTGTTAAACGGCACCAAAACCAGAGCCGATATACTCTCCTTTATGGACGAGATGGAAATTACCCTGGTCGATATTCAAGAGATAATCTACAAAATACAGATAAGGAATTTCACCGAGGTTAAAGACATCATCAAAGATAATTCAGGTAAAGCCGAGCTGTTTGCTATTATTTCACTGGTGCTGATTTTCTTGATGATGTTCCTGATTTTGAAGCATGCGTTTTCACTGAAGGAGATAGTTAAGAATAAGAATATCTTTATTTCTTCCATTTACCATGAGATAGCCGGCTCAACGCAGGCCATCGTGATTGCGGCAGACATCATGGAGCATGAGTTGGTGCAGGATGAGTTAAAAAAAGAGGCCAGGCTCATCTCGCATCACGGCAATAAAATTGCAGAGCAAACGCGTGAGGTCATGGATTACTCACGGCTTGAAATGGGGGAAGTAAAGGTCAATGATTCTCTGTTTTCACTCAATGAGGTGGTTGACGATGCTGTTGCTGCGGTGGGTGGGGACGGTCGCAATAAATTTATTGTCCGGTATTCGTCTTATTCAGGGGAAG
Source organism: Serratia sp. BNK-12 (assembly GCF_047456085.1). NCBI lineage: Bacteria > Pseudomonadati > Pseudomonadota > Gammaproteobacteria > Enterobacterales > Yersiniaceae > Serratia > Serratia sp. BNK-12. The sequence continues at coordinate 4,871,355 of NZ_CP179896.1, read as the reverse complement.
TTCATTCCGATAAATACAAGTTATATCGAATAATCGTCAATCTGTTGGGTAATGCCGATAAATATACCCATTGCGGCTTGGTAATTCTGAATGTGAAGGTTTGTCACGGTCGTCTTTATCTTCTGGTGAAAGATAACGGTATCGGCTTTAACGTGAAAAATATTAACAGATTATATAAAGCATTTAATCAGGGGGTGGAAAGAGAGACGCGCCAGGGGCTGGGCTTGGGCCTGACCATTATAAAGAACTATGTGACCAGGATGAAGGGCACCCTCAGAGTAAAATCTGTTGAAGGTAAAGGCTCGTCATTCCTCATTTGCTTGCCAATAAAATCAGTTGAAAAACAAATGGGAAAGCAACAGTGAAGAAATAATCAGCGGCTTGGCTGGTTTCTCAATCAAATGTACGTCGTAGTTTAATATCATATCGCCGATGTTTTTCTCATAGTGGTGTAACTGGCCTGTCAGGATGATGATTTGTGCATGGGTATCCACTCGGTCTTTTATCTTTTCTACGACCTTTTCTGATGTCTCGCCAAAGTCTAACAGCCAATCAAGGATAAAGGCCTCGTAGGTATGTTGCTCCAGGCTGTCGATGATCGCCTTAGCGGTTGGAAAAGTCTCTGTTTCGATACCGTAGCGGGTGGTGATTTTTTTTAGCAACTCCAGGATGTCTTGGTCATTGTCGAGGATGGCAATTCTGGGTGCCGGAAGAAAGTCTATTTTCCTGACCTTATACAGCTCTGCGCCTGCGCTTTTATCTCTGCCGGTGTTAATAATAAAAAGATCGTCTTTTCTGAACGCATAGGTTTCCCCGTCCTCAATGCTGTCTACCGGCTTGTCATCAACCTCGATATTGCACCGTTTATGTATGCTGTTCATGATAAACACGCAGTTGTGGGCTCTGCGTCCTTCAAACGATTCATTGAAGTATTGAAATACTCTTTTTATCTCGTCGAGAGTGATGCCTCTTTTACCGTCCAGCTTCTGCTTGGCGCTGTTATATTGAAGGTTCAGAATGCTTGCCATGGTTGATGCGTGCTTTCTGTCACCTACCCCTTTCTGGGCCAGCAACATACTGATTGCCTCTGCGTAATTTGGCGTTTTTTTCATGATCACCTCGATTTTTCTGATGTTGACCACGAGCATTTGCTGTCCCGAGGTTGCCTGCTGGCTCGATTATAGATGAAGTCAGGATGGCTGCGGCGATATCCGTTTGATTTTCATGACTAAACTCAAATTACACTCAATAGCACTCAAAAAAACACTCAAAAGACATTCACATTTTATCGTTGATATGATTAATTAGCTCTTATATGTGCGATTCGCGTTCCTGGGGGGGCTGCCTGTCTCACAGAATAAGCTGCCTGCTCCTGTCTTCAAGCTAGGGGCAGGCAGCAAAAAAAGATACACGGCCGACGCCAGGGCCATTACAGCATCAGGGACTCATCACATCACATCACATCACATCACATCACATCACATCACATCACATCACCGCGGCGCAGGTGGTCACACCTTGCTCGCCTGTTGATATTGCCGCACGCTTTCTGCTACTTCTTCTGGCGCCACTACGCCTTCTTTCCCGACTACGACTGCCTGTGACGTGCCCAGTGCCACAATCCGATCGCCGACACTGAAAGTATGAGTCGCATAAAAGTAACGATCGTCCCAGTGAGTAATGGTCATACTGACTTGATAACGTTGGAAGGGCTGCAGCGCCTTTTTGTAATTCATATTCAGTTGACTGACGATCGGCGACCAACGCCGCTTGAGCATCAGCTTCATTAATCCGGTTCGAATAAACATATCCACCCGATTGAGGTCGCACACCGTCAGGTAGCGGCCATTATTCATGTGCAGATTGATATCGATATCATTTAGCCATACTCGAGTTTGCAGGGTGCTGGTCAGGTCATCCATTGACATGCGCGCTTTCCAGCGTGACGAGATAAAGATCCAAATCAGTCGCAGGTACAGGTTCATGGTTATTATTCCGCCGGGGGTGAGAGGTTAAACGTGGTCCAACCAGTTGGCTTTGTCAAAATCCCCGAACCGCGTTGATGAGTGCGCAAACCGAAAAGGAAGGCCCGGATCGCGCGGGAGGGTATCCGGTACGATCCGGGGGTGGGTAAGGCGGGGCCATTGAGAAGGTAACGGCCCCGGCCGGCGCCGGGTTTGGCGACCGGCAGAGGGACTATAGCCGGTGTGATTTTCGGCACCAGCTTGGTTGATAGACTTTGCGCAGTCTATCTTTGGATTTCTCTGCAATGGTTAATGGATTACAGCTTATTGCGCGCCACGTCCAAGATAGCCGTCCCAGTCTTTCCACACCGGCTGCAAACCGGCATCGCTAATCGCTTGCGCCACCTGTTGCGGCGTACGGCCATCATGCGGTTCGAACTGCTCCAGTTCAGGCGGCACGTCGTCGGCATAGCCACCGGGTTGTGTCTTGGATCCGGCGCTGACGCTGTTGATCGCCACCGGGATCATATGATCGCGGAAGAACGGGGATTCACGCGTCGACAAAGAAAGTTCCACGTCGGGGGCGAACAGCCGGAAAGCACAGATCAACTGCACCAGTTGCGGTTCACTCATGATCGACGCCGGTTCTATACCGCCGGCGCAGGGGCGCAAACGCGGGAACGAGATGGAATAACGGCTCTGCCAATAGGTTTGCTGCAGGTAGAATAAGTGCTCGGCCAGCATATAGCAGTCGGTGCGCCAACTGTTGGAGAGCCCGACCAGAGCGCCGAGACCGATCTTGTCGATCCCGGCGCGGCCCAGGCGATCCGGCGTGGCCAACCGCCAATGAAAGTCCTGTTTCTGCCCACGGAGGTGATGCTGCAGATAGGTGGCGGGATGATAGGTTTCCTGATACACCAACACGCCATCCAGCCCCAGCGTTTTCAGTTCGGCATACTCTTCCTGCGCCAGCGGTTGAACCTCCATCATCAGCGAACTGAAATGGCGGCGGATCGCCGGAATATGCTGGCGAAAGTAATCCATGCCGACCTTGGTTTGGTGTTCACCGGTGACCAGCAGCAGATGCTCAAAACCCAAAGCTTTAATCGCCAGACACTCGCGTTCGATTTCTGCGGCATCCAGGGTTTTGCGCTTAATGCGATTGCTCATTGAAAAACCGCAGTAAGTGCAGTCATTAGCGCATAGATTAGACAGGTATAAGGGCACATAGAAGCTGACCACGTTACCAAAACGTTGGCGAGTCAGTTGCTGTGCACGTTGCGCCAAAGGTTCCAGATAGTGCGCCGCGGCAGGGGAGATCAATGCCATAAAGTCTTCACGCGTCAGCTTGTCCGCATTGAGTGCACGCTCCACATCCCGCGGCGTCTTACTGTTAATGCGCAGCGAGATGTCGTCCCAATCCAACTGCTGCCAGCGGCGGCTGAAATCATCGGCCATCACAACGTCTCCCCGGCCTGGCTGAGAAAAGCCGTCAGCGGGCTGGAAGCCGCCGCACTACGTTGGCTACTGCCCAAACCGGCCTGACGCGCCAGTTCACCGGCTTCCAAGGCCAAACGGAAAGCATGCGCCATCTGTACGGGATCGCGTGCCACGGCGATAGCCGTATTCACCAGCACCGCATCGGCACCCAGTTCCATGGCTTCCAGTGCATGGCTCGGCGCACCGATACCGGCGTCCACCACCACCGGCACTTTGGCCTGTTCGATAATGATCTCCAGAAAGTCGCGGGTGCGCAGCCCCCGGTTGGAACCGATTGGCGATCCGAGCGGCATGACCGCCGCGCAGCCCACTTCTTCCAGCCGTTTGCATAGCACCGGGTCGGCACCGCAGTAAGGCAGCACCACAAAGCCTTCTTTTACCAAGGTTTCCGCCGCTTTCAGGGTTTCGATGGGATCTGGCAGCAGGTATTTCACATCAGGGTGAATTTCCAGTTTTACCCAGTGAGTACCGAGTGCCTCACGCGCCAGCCGGGCGGCGAATATCGCTTCGGCAGCGGTTTTGGCACCAGAGGTGTTGGGCAGCAGGCGTACGCCCAACTGTTGCAGCGGCGCCAGAATGGCATCATTGCCGCCGTGCAGATCGACGCGTTTCATCGCCATGGTGACCAGCTGCGAACCGGAGGCCTGCAGGGCTTCCAGCATCAGCGCTGGGGTGGCGAACTTGCCGGTGCCGGTAAACAGGCGTGAAGTAAAGGTGGTATCGGCGATTTGTAGCATGTCAGCCTCCGGCGATCGCTTGAAACAACAGGATGTCATCACCGTCCTGCACCTGGTGGTTAGCCCAGTCGGCGCGCGGGATGATGGTTTGGTTGATAGCCAGCGCGGTACCCGGCTGGTGGCGTTGCAGTTGCTCCAGCAAAGCATCGACGCTCAGGGGCTGCGCCAGTTCCAACGGCTGGTCATTAAGCCGGATCTTCATGCTGCCCCTCCGCATACCGCACAGGTGCTGGCCTGGCTGAGTTGCAAGGTGCTCCAACTTTGTTGTTTACCGTCGAACAACCGTAGTTTGCCGTTCAGTGGTGAAGACATACCTGCCAGCATCTTTATCGCTTCCAGGGCTTGCAGCGTACCGATGACGCCGACCACCGGGCCGAGCACGCCAGCGGTGCGGCAATTGCGCTGCGGTTCTGCCGATTCCGGGTAAAGGCAAGCGTAACAGCCGTGGACATAAGGCGGTTCAATGACCAGCAACTGGCCGCTGAAGCCCACCGCGCTGCCGCTGATAAGCGGCTTGTCGGCACTGATGCAGGCGGCGTTCACCGCATGGCGGGTTTCCATATTGTCGCTGCAGTCCAAAATGAGATCGGCGCGCTCCACGGCGTGGTGCAAGGTTTCGCCTTGCAGCCGTTGCACAAGCGCAATAGCTTCAACCATCGGGTTCAGTGCCTGTAACTGGCGCTGCGCCAGAGCGGCTTTGCTTTTTTCCACGTCGGGGCTGCGGTACAGGATCTGGCGCTGCAGGTTGGTGACGTGAAGCGTATCGTCATCGGCCAGCAACAGCGTACCGACACCGGCAGCAGCCAGATAGAGCGCTGCAGGGGAGCCTAAGCCCCCAAGCCCGACGATCAGCGCCGTCGAACGCTTCAGCTTCTCCTGACCTTCCGGGCCGATATCTTCCAGCAGCAGTTGGCGGCTGTAACGCAGGAACTCTTGATCGTTCAACATGGCGTTACTCCTTGCCTTCGATCAGCTGCAGCAGTTGAGCGGTGGCGGCGCGCCAGTCCGGCGCCTGAGTAATGGCGCTGACCACCGCCACGCTACCTACGCCACAGGCCAACACGTCGGCCACGCGATCGATACTGATCCCGCCGATCGCCACCGTCGGATAGTCACTCAACCCGAGGATATGGCGTTTCAGCTCTGCCAGGCCCTGGGGAGCGGAAGGCATGTCTTTGGTTTGCGTCGGGAAGATATGCCCCAGCGCAATATAAGAAGGCTTCACCGCAATGGCTCGCGCCAGCTCGGTGTCGTCATGGGTGGAAACGCCTAAACGCAATCCGGCGCGGTGAATGGCCGCCAAATCGGTGGTCTCCAGGTCTTCCTGGCCCAGGTGTACGCCATAGGCATCGTGTTTAATCGCCAATTGCCAATAGTCATTAATAAACAGCCGGGCGTTGTACCTTTTACCGAGCGCAATGGCGGCGGCAATATCCTCTTCGACCTGCTCATCCGGCAAATCCTTGATGCGCAGTTGGATCGTGGTAACACCCGCATCCAGCAGGCGAGCAATCCATTCGACACTGTCGACTACCGGGTATAACCCCAGCTTGTGCGGAGTGGCGGGGAAAGGCGTGGTGATATCAGTCATTGCTCAGTTCCTCTTGCAGGTTGCCGGCGCTGTGGTAGAGCTCACTGCCGCGTGAACGGAACTCGGCCGACATTTTTTCCATGCCGGTGAGTTGTACTTCTATCGGTTTGGCGGCTTCCTGCGCAGCGGCATAGTCGCGTACTTCCTGCGAAATTTTCATCGAGCAGAATTTGGGGCCGCACATGGAACAGAAGTGGGCGATTTTGCCGGACTCTTGCGGCAGGGTTTCGTCGTGATAAGCGCGGGCGGTAGCCGGGTCGAGCGCCAGGTTGAACTGATCTTCCCAGCGGAATTCGAAACGCGCCTTGGACATGGCGTTATCGCGGATCTGGGCACCCGGGTGGCCTTTGGCCAAATCGGCGGCGTGGGCGGCAATTTTGTAGGTGATCAGCCCCTGTTTGACGTCTTCTTTGTTCGGCAGCCCGAGGTGCTCCTTCGGCGTGACGTAACACAGCATGGCGCAGCCGAACCAACCGATCATCGCGGCGCCGATGCCGGAGGTGAAGTGGTCATAGCCCGGGGCGATATCGGTGGTTAGCGGGCCAAGGGTGTAGAACGGCGCTTCGTGGCAATGCTCCAACTCTTCGGTCATGTTGCGGCGGATCATTTGCATCGGTACATGACCCGGGCCTTCGATCATCACCTGCACGTCATATTCCCAGGCAATTTTGGTCAGTTCGCCCAGCGTGTGCAGTTCGGCGAACTGCGCTTCATCATTGGCGTCCTGAATTGAGCCGGGGCGCAGGCCATCTCCCAGGGACAGCGAGACGTCATAGGCGGCGCAAATTTCGCAGATTTCGCGGAAGTGCTGGTACAGGAAGTTTTCCTGATGGTGTGACAGACACCATTTAGCCATGATCGAACCGCCGCGCGAGACGATGCCGGTCAGGCGCTTGGCGGTCATCGGTACATAGCGCAACAGTACGCCGGCGTGGATGGTGAAGTAGTCAACGCCTTGCTCTGCCTGCTCAAGTAACGTATCGCGGAACATTTCCCAGGTCAGGTTTTCCGCCACGCCGTTCACTTTTTCCAGCGCCTGATAGATAGGCACCGTTCCGATCGGTACCGGGCTGTTACGCAGGATCCATTCGCGGGTTTCGTGGATATAGCGGCCGGTGGACAGGTCCATCACCGTATCCGCGCCCCAGCGGGTGGACCAGACCAGTTTTTCGACCTCCTCTTCGATGGATGAGGTCACCGCCGAGTTGCCGATGTTGGCGTTAACTTTCACCAGAAAATTGCGACCGATGATCATCGGCTCGGATTCGGGATGGTTGATATTAGCGGGGATGATGGCGCGTCCAGCGGCCACTTCCTGGCGAACGAATTCCGGCGTGATGTTCTCCGGCAGATTGGCGCCCCAACTTTGCCCTGGATGCTGCTGGCGCAGGACATCGCCACGGATACGCTCGCGGCCCATGTTTTCGCGGATGGCGATAAACTCCATCTCAGGGGTGATTACGCCAGCGCGGGCGTAGTGCAACTGGGTGACGCATTTGCCGGGTTGCGCCTTGCGCGGCCGCGGCAGATGTTCAAAACGCAGGTGATCCAGACCTTCATCCGCCAGGCGCTGCTGGGTAAAGCCGGAACTGACGCCATTGAGCAGTTCGGTATCACCGCGTTCAGCTATCCAGCCTGCACGCAGTTTTACCAGGCCGGTATGCACATTAAGTTCAGATTGCGGATCGCCATAAGGACCGGCAGTGTCGTATACCGGAATGGCTTCGTTGGGCTGGTACTGTGGGTTGTCTTTGTCGCCGCCAAGCAGCGTCGGGCTAAGCTGGATTTCACGCATCGGCACCTGCAGATCGTTGCGTGAGCCCTGCAGATAAATCCGGCGTGAATTGGGAAAGGACACGCCCTGAAGGGTATCGATAAACTGCTGGGCTTCTTCGCGTTGCTCTTTACGGGCACGGGGTTTTTTAACGTTAGACATAGCAAGTTCCTACCAGTGTGTTGGGTTGGGAATGTTGCTTGTCTGGAGCTCGGAGGGAGTAATGATGCTGGCCGACAGGGCGGGATTATCCCTGTTGGGATCACCTGCCTGTGGCGATAGATTACTCTTGTTCCCTTCGCGGGTATTAACCCGATCAGGTTCCGCGGATCCCGAATTAACGGTCTCAGCCTGGCCAATTTGATGAACAAATCAGGCGCTAGGCACTCCGACAAGATGCCCCCAGTATAGGAGGGTGAATAAAAAAAACTACAAAATTCTAACGTGCCTGATCCAGCGCTTTATCCGGCATCGTTTGCTGCCAGGCTTCGGTCGCCAGTTGGATCAGCTTATCTTCCAGGGTAAAACGTGCCGCCAGGGTTTCACCGATATCCGACAATGCCTGATGGAGTTCCAGGCACACATCCTGATCGATATCCACTTCGGTATAGCGATCGTGAAATGCCATAATCTGTTCGGTATTTGCCCACAGTTTGGGGTAGATGTTTACCGACAGCGTCATTTTCGGACTGGATGCGCCTTCCACTTGCTTGATAATTCTGTCATAGATATGAAAATGACCGGCGGAAAGGTAATCCACCAGATTATGGCAAAAGTTCTCCAGCGCTTTTTCATTCAGCGGCGTATGCTTTTCTTTATTCGGTTTGATACCCACGAGGGTGCAATAGGCGACCAGCAATTGCTTGCGAGCCTGAAGCCATTGATCAACTAATTCATTACTACCACCAACGCGCTGAGTCAGGCTTTCCAAACGGTTGAGCATGTTTGACTCCGTAAGTAATAAAACGTAACAGTAAGTTATTAAAATGTTACAAGGCCGATTTGTAGAGTGCCAGTGAAGCTGAGGTTGTGCAACAACGATATGGAACTTGCATTAACGGGTAATGAAATTGGCTGGTGGATTGTCAGCCATGAAAGCAAACTTTGGTTACCAAACGGTGAATTGCCGTGTGGTTTGGCGGCGTCATTCTCCCTGCAGGGGCGGATGGCCAGGGCTATTGGTGAATGGGAAGGGCTGCCGGTCTGGCTGGTGCGTCAGGCGATGCCGCAGGACATGGGCTCGGTACGCCAACTGCTTGAGCTCGATCGTGGACTGTTCCAGCTCGCTGGGCGCGGGGTGCAACTGGCCGACTTCTACCGTTCCCATCGCTACTGCGGTTACTGCGGCCATGAGATGCATCTCAGTCGCACGGAGAGTGCCTGTCTGTGCGGCAATTGCCGCGAGCGTTACTACCCGCAAATCGCCCCTTGCGTGATTGTTGCCATTCGACGTGACGACGAGATCCTGCTGGCCCAGCACGTGCGCCATCGCGGTGGAATTCATACTGTCCTGGCCGGTTTTGTTGAGGTCGGCGAAACGCTGGAGCAGGCGGCTGCGCGCGAGGTAATGGAGGAAAGTAATATTGAAATCAAAAACCTGCGCTACGTCACCTCGCAACCCTGGCCATTCCCGCATTCGCTGATGATGGCCTTTATGGCCGATTACCATCGGGGTGAGATCCGTCACGATCCGAAAGAGCTGCTTAACGCCGGCTGGTACCGCTACGATCGGTTGCCGCTTTTGCCGCCGCCTGGCACCGTGGCGCGCCGCCTGATAGAGGACACCGTAGCCTTATGCCGCGAGCAATAACTCGCTACAATAGCGGCAGATGAATAAGGGAGCCCCATAAATGAATGAGTTGAAGAACGATCGTTACCTGCGCGCGCTGCTGCGTCAGCCGGTGGATGTGACCCCCGTATGGATGATGCGTCAGGCCGGTCGTTATTTGCCGGAGTACAAAGCCACCCGTGCCCAGGCCGGTGATTTTATGTCGCTGTGCAAGAATGCGGAACTGGCTTGCGAGGTTACGCTGCAGCCGTTGCGCCGCTTCCCGCTGGATGCGGCCATTCTGTTCTCCGACATCCTCACCATTCCCGATGCCATGGGGCTGGGGCTGTATTTCGAAACCGGCGAAGGCCCGCGTTTCTCCTCGCCGATTACCTGTCGTGCCGACGTGGACAAGTTGCCGGCCTTCGATCCTGAAGTGGAGCTGGGCTATGTGATGAACGCGGTGCGTACTATCCGCCGCGAGCTCAAAGGCGAAGTGCCGCTGATCGGTTTCTCCGGCAGCCCGTGGACCCTGGCGACCTATATGGTGGAAGGCGGCAGCAGCAAGGCCTTCACCAAGCTGAAAAAAATGATGTATGCGGAGCCGGCTACGCTGCACCTGCTGCTGGATAAGCTGGCAGACAGCGTCATTTTGTATCTCAACGCCCAGATCAAAGCCGGCGCGCAGTCGGTGATGGTTTTCGATACCTGGGGCGGCGTGCTGACCGGCCGTGACTACCGCGAATTCTCTCTGCATTACATGCATAAGATTGTCGATGGGCTGCTGCGTGAAAACGATGGCCGCCGCGTGCCGGTCACGCTGTTCACCAAAGGCGGTGGCCAGTGGCTGGAGGCTATGGCGGCCACCGGTTGTGACGCGCTGGGTCTTGACTGGACGACCGACATCGCTGACGCGCGCCGTCGCGTAGGGGATAAAGTCGCGCTGCAGGGCAACATGGATCCTTCTATGCTGTATGCGTCACCTGAGCGTATTGCCCAGGAAGTGGAAACTATTCTGGCCGGTTTCGGTCACGGTGAAGGGCACGTATTTAACCTGGGTCACGGCATTCATTTGGATGTGCCACCAGAAAACGCCGGCGCCTTTGTCGAGGCGGTTCACGCTCAATCGGGCAAATACCATCGCTAAGGGCCGGACGTGATAGATACTCAAGCCCTACGCGCGGAGCAATTGCAGCGCGCCTCGGAGGTGATTCGTTACGATGACTTCCAGACCGAGTCGCCGGCCTTTATTGCCGGTGCCGACGTGGGCTTTGAACAGGAAGGTGAGGTGACGCGTGCTGCCATTGCCATTCTGCGCTATCCATCGCTGGAGCTGGTGGAGTACCGGGTGGCTCGTGTCGCGACCACCCTGCCTTACATTCCCGGTTTTTTATCATTTCGTGAATACCCTGCGTTGCTCGCGGCTTGGGAGCAATTGCAGCAGAAGCCGGACCTGGTTTTTGTCGACGGCCATGGTATCTCACACCCGCGCCGTCTGGGCGTTGCCAGCCATTTCGGTCTGTTGGTCGACGTACCGACCATTGGCGTCGCCAAAAAGCGCCTGTGCGGTAAATTCGCCCCTTTGGACGCCGCCGCCGGCGCGTTGGCGCCGCTGGAAGATAAAGGCGAGCAGCTTGGCTGGGTGTGGCGTAGCAAGGCGCGTTGTAACCCGTTGTTTATCTCTACCGGCCACCGCGTCGGGGCCGACAGTGCGTTGGCCTGGGTACAACGTTGTATGGCGGGCTACCGTTTGCCGGAACCTACGCGCTGGGCCGATGCCATCGCCTCGCGCCGGCCGGCCTTCCAGCGCTGGTTGCAGCAGCATCCAGAGGTGTCGCAATGACCGATTTCGGGTACACTGCGGCGCAGATAACGCGTAAGAGAGTGAATAATGCTACGTAACCCGATCCATTTACGTCTGGAAAAGCTTGAAAGCTGGCAACATTTGACCTTTATGGCCAGTTTGTGCGAGCGTATGTATCCGAATTACCAGATGTTCTGCCTGCAAACCGAGTTTGGCGATCCGGCGATTTACCGCCGCATTCTGGATTTGGTGTGGGAAACGCTGGTGGTCAAGGACGCCAAGGTCAACTTTGACAGCCAGTTGGAGAAGTTGGAAGAGGCGATACCTTCGGCAGAAGATTACGATCTTTACGGCGTTTACCCGGCTATTGACGCCTGTATCGCATTAGGGGAACTGATCCATTCGCGACTCAGCGGGGAGACGCTAGAGCACGCCATCGCCATTAGCGAAACGTCAATTCGCACCGTGGCGATGTTGGAAATGACTCAGGCCGGTAAAGAAATGACCGACGATGAGCTCAAGGTTTTGCCTGCGGTAGAGGAAGAATGGGACATCCAATGGGAAATTTTCCGCCTGTTGGCTGACTGTGAGGAACGCGATTTAGAGCTGATCAAAGGCTTGCGTTCTGACCTCCGCGAGGCCGCGGTGAGTAATATCGGGATAAATTTAACGCAATAAGGCAAGAAAACGTGATTTAACGCCTGATTTGTCATGCCTTAAGGCTTCACATCCGCACCCTGTCTGGTCTACATTTGGGGGGCGTAAAAAAAGTGGCTATCGGTGCGTGTATGCAGGGAGTGCTGTCAATCGGCATATCCGTCGCACTCGATGCTTTGCAAACGATAAACACACTGTAAGGATAACTTATGAACAAGACTCAACTGATTGATGTAATCGCGGACAAGGCTGACCTTTCCAAAGCACAAGCTAAACTGGCTCTGGAATCCACCCTGGCTGCTATTACTGAGTCTCTGAAAGAAGGTGATGCAGTACAATTGGTTGGTTTCGGTACTTTCAAGGTCAACCACCGCAACGAGCGCACTGGTCGCAACCCGCAGACTGGTAAAGAAATCAAAATCGCAGCTGCTAACGTGCCTGCGTTCGTTTCTGGTAAAGCACTGAAAGACGCGGTTAAGTAATACTGCGTGTTGGTGAAAAGATTAAACAGAGGGGCAATAGCGCCCCTTTTGTTTATCCGACAGGCGCTCATGGTCATCGGCCTTGCCGGTGTCCTGAGCGCCTGCAGCAGTCATTCAGATCCCCCTGCCTTTAGTGCCAGCGGCTTTGTGGCCGACCAGGGCGTTATTCGCCTGTGGCGCAAAGACGACGATCGGCATCGCCCACAGGTGCTGATGAGCGTCTACAGTCCTTATCGCGGTCCGGGCACCGTCACCACGCTGTACGAATACCAAAACGGCGAACTGCGCCAGATTAAACGCACCGATGCCGATGGCGATCGTGACTCTATTCAACTTCGCTTCACCGATGACGGCGAAGTAAGCTTTATGCAGCGTCAACTGGCCACGCGGCGTGAACAACTGACCGCCGATGAAATCGCGCTGTACCAATACCAGGCGCGTCGAGTGCTTGAAGTGAGTAATGCGCTGCGTGCCGGCAATGTGAAACTGCTGCAGGGGCGTTGGCAACAGGGCACGGTGCAAACCTGCGATGGCCAAACGTTGAAACCAGGGCTGGACGGCAGTGCCGAAGCCTGGATTGAGCGTCGCGCCCGCAACAGCAGCCAACCGGTGAATATTGCCTGGTTGGATGCGCCGGAAGGGCGTGAACTGCTGCTGGTGGCAAACGACGATTTTTGCCGCTGGGAACCGAAAGAAGATCAGCTATAAAAAAGGCCCCGCATGGCGGAGCCCTCAGAGATTTTAGCGTTCAGATCATTTGCCGCGTGCAATCGCACGATAGCCAATGTCCTTACGGCAGAAGCTGCCTGTCCACTGAATGCCATCCGCCAATTGGTAAGCGCGTTGTTGCGCCTGAGCCACCGTTTCACCCAGCGCGGTAACGCACAGCACGCGGCCACCGCTGGTCACCACGTCGTTACCCTGCATGCGGGTGCCGGCATGGAATACCTTGCCGTCGGCGCTTTCTTGCTGCGGCAGACCCTGAATGACCTCACCGTTGTTATAGTCACCCGGATAACCGCCGGCTGCCAGTACCACGCCCAACGCAGGACGTTCATCCCATTCAGACGTTTTCTCATCCAGCTTACCTTCCGCACCGGCCAGGCACAGTTCAACCAGATCAGAGCGCAGACGCAGCATGATCGGCTGGGTTTCCGGATCGCCAAAGCGGCAGTTGAATTCAATGACTTTCGGTTGACCGTCCGCAGAGATCATCAGCCCGGCATAAAGGAAGCCGACATAGGTGTTACCTTCCGCCGCCATGCCACGCACGGTTGGCCAGATAACCTGGTCCATCGCGCGCTGGTGGATTTCATCGGTTACCACTGGCGCCGGGGAATAAGCCCCCATACCGCCGGTGTTCGGGCCGGTGTCGCCATCGCCGACGCGTTTGTGATCCTGGCTGGTGGCCATCGGCACTACGTTTTCACCGTCGACCATAACGATAAAGCTGGCTTCTTCCCCATCCAGGAATTCTTCCACCACGATGCGGTGGCCTGCATCGCCGAAGGCGTTGCCTGCCAGCATGTCTTGCACGGCGTCTTCCGCTTCCTGCAGCGTCATGGCAACAATCACGCCTTTACCGGCCGCCAGGCCGTCGGCCTTGATGACGATCGGTGCACCTTTACTGCGAACATAGGCCAGCGCCGGTTCGACTTCGGTAAAGTTTTGGTACTCGGCGCTTGGGATATTGTGGCGCGCCAGGAAATCTTTGGTGAAGGCTTTAGAGCCTTCTAACTGGGCTGCGGCCTGAGAGGGGCCAAAGATTTTCAGACCGGCGGCCTGGAAGGCGTCAACCACGCCAATCACCAGCGGCGCTTCCGGCCCGACAATGGTGAGGCCGATATCGTTGCTCTGGGCAAAAGTGAGCAGGGCCGGAATATCGGTAGCGGAGATCTCGACGTTCGTAAGACCTGGTTCCAGCGCGGTACCGGCATTGCCCGGTGCTACGTAAACTTTGTCCGCCAGCGGTGATTGGGCTGCTTTCCAGGCCAGCGCGTGTTCGCGTCCGCCGTTGCCGATAATTAAAATGTTCATCAGGTGCTCCACGAAGGGCGTGCGCCGCAGCGCACGCAGCAAAAAGGATTAATGGCGGAAGTGACGCATATCGGTAAAGATCATCGCAATGCCGTGTTCGTTGGCGGCGGCAATCACTTCATCATCACGGATCGACCCGCCTGGCTGGATCACGCAGGTGATGCCAACGGCTGCCGCGGCATCGATGCCGTCACGGAACGGGAAGAAGGCGTCGGACGCCATGGCGGAGCCTTTGACTTCCAGACCTTCGTCGGCGGCTTTGATGCCGGCGATCTTGGCTGAGTAAACGCGGCTCATTTGCCCCGCACCTATGCCGATGGTCATGTTGTCGCGCGCATAAACAATGGCGTTGGACTTAACAAACTTGGCCACTTTCCAGCAGAACAGCGCATCACGCAATTCCTGAGCGGTAGGTTGGCGTTCGGACACTACGCGCAGATCGCTTTCACTCACCATGCCCAGATCGCGATCCTGCACCAGCAAGCCGCCGTTGACGCGCTTGAAGTCCAGAGCGGCAACGCGTTGCTGCCATTGGCCGCAGGCCAGCACGCGGACGTTCTGTTTGGCGGCCAGCAGGGAGCGCGCTTCCTCGCTGATGCTAGGTGCGATAATCACTTCCACAAACTGACGACTGATAATGGCTTGCGCAGTGGCGGCGTCCAGTTCGCGGTTGAAGGCGATGATGCCGCCGAACGCGGAGGTAGGATCGGTTTGATAGGCACGCTCATAGGCTGCCAGAATATCGTCGCCTATCGCCACGCCACAGGGGTTGGCGTGCTTGACGATAACGCAGGCCGGTTCGGCGAACTCTTTCACGCACTCCAGTGCCGCATCGGTATCGGCGATGTTGTTGTACGACAACGCTTTGCCCTGTAGCTGATCGGCGGTGGCGACAGAAGCTTCCTGAACATTCTCTTCTATATAGAAGGCGGCCTGCTGGTGGCTGTTCTCACCGTAGCGCATATCCTGCTTCTTGATGTAGTTAAGGTTCAGCGTGCGAGGGAAGCGACCGGAAGGCTGCTCGGTTTCGCCATGGTAGGCCGGCACCAGCGCGCCGAAGTAGTTGGCGATCATGCTGTCGTAAGCGGCGGTGTGTTCAAACGCCTTGATAGCCAGATCGAAACGGGTGGCGTATTGCAGTGAGCCGTCGTTGTTATCCATCTCGGTAATGATAGCGGCGTAGTCACTGCTCTTTACCACGATGGCGACGTCTTTATGGTTCTTGGCCGCGGAGCGCACCATGGTCGGGCCGCCGATGTCGATATTCTCTACTGCATCTTCCAGCGAGCATTCCGGGCGCGCCACGGTTTGGGCGAACGGATACAGGTTTACCACTACCATGTCGATCGGCTTGATGTCATGTTGGCTCATGATGCCATCGTCCTGACCGCGACGGCCCAGAATGCCACCGTGCACTTTCGGGTGCAGCGTCTTTACTCGTCCATCCATCATTTCCGGGAAGCCGGTGTAGTCGGAAACTTCGGTAACAGGTAGACCGGCATCTGCCAGCAGGCGAGCGGTACCGCCGGTGGAGAGCAGTTCAACGCCACGGCTTGAAAGCGCTTCGGCGAATTCAACGATACCGGCTTTGTCAGAGACGCTGAGCAGGGCCCGGCGGATTGGACGAGGTTGTTGCATGGTTTTATCCCTTGGCTTTGGAGTCGCAATAAAAGAGCGTTACGTGAATTTCCACCTTCTACTCTCTATAAGGAAAGGTTTTTCTCTCTATAAAGGGGGTATCGGGCACAAATTCAGGTAACGCCCCCATAAAAAGGGGAGCGTTTCGTCGCGGGGAATTGTAGCGAAAACGTTTGCGTGGCGCTCGTAAATTTTCCGTGCAAATGGCTTCTGTGGATAAGTTTGTGCACAACAGGGTATAAGGCGGGCTTTTGCTGTGGAATGCAGCAAACGATCGTTTTTGTCGAAAATACCTGTTGCGGCCTGCGAGGAACTCCCTATAATGCGCCTCCATCGACACGGAACATGTGAACAACTTCACAGAGTCTCCGGGGTTCGAAGAGAAAAAATCCTGAAATTTAGGGGTTGACTCTGAAAGAGGAAAGCGTATTATACGCCACCTCGAGATAGCAAGCTACGGCGGCTAACTCACTGCTCTTTAACAATTTATCAGACAATCTGTGTGGGCACTCCACAAGACGATATCCAGAACCTTCGGGTTCAAAAAAATATCAAGTCTTGAAGAGTGACCAAGCAATAATTCATTTAGTTGACGTGTTTAACTGATGAATATTACGAAAGTTAATTTTCGAGCATCGCTTCACGAGTTGAAGCAAATCAAGCTTTTAATTGAAGAGTTTGATCATGGCTCAGATTGAACGCTGGCGGCAGGCCTAACACATGCAAGTCGAGCGGTAGCACAGGGAGCTTGCTCCTGGGTGACGAGCGGCGGACGGGTGAGTAATGTCTGGGAAACTGCCTGATGGAGGGGGATAACTACTGGAAACGGTAGCTAATACCGCATAACGTCTTCGGACCAAAGTGGGGGACCTTCGGGCCTCATGCCATCAGATGTGCCCAGATGGGATTAGCTAGTAGGTGGGGTAATGGCTCACCTAGGCGACGATCCCTAGCTGGTCTGAGAGGATGACCAGCCACACTGGAACTGAGACACGGTCCAGACTCCTACGGGAGGCAGCAGTGGGGAATATTGCACAATGGGCGCAAGCCTGATGCAGCCATGCCGCGTGTGTGAAGAAGGCCTTCGGGTTGTAAAGCACTTTCAGCGAGGAGGAAGGGTTCAGTGTTAATAGCACTGTTCATTGACGTTACTCGCAGAAGAAGCACCGGCTAACTCCGTGCCAGCAGCCGCGGTAATACGGAGGGTGCAAGCGTTAATCGGAATTACTGGGCGTAAAGCGCACGCAGGCGGTTTGTTAAGTCAGATGTGAAATCCCCGCGCTTAACGTGGGAACTGCATTTGAAACTGGCAAGCTAGAGTCTTGTAGAGGGGGGTAGAATTCCAGGTGTAGCGGTGAAATGCGTAGAGATCTGGAGGAATACCGGTGGCGAAGGCGGCCCCCTGGACAAAGACTGACGCTCAGGTGCGAAAGCGTGGGGAGCAAACAGGATTAGATACCCTGGTAGTCCACGCTGTAAACGATGTCGACTTGGAGGTTGTGCCCTTGAGGCGTGGCTTCCGGAGCTAACGCGTTAAGTCGACCGCCTGGGGAGTACGGCCGCAAGGTTAAAACTCAAATGAATTGACGGGGGCCCGCACAAGCGGTGGAGCATGTGGTTTAATTCGATGCAACGCGAAGAACCTTACCTACTCTTGACATCCAGAGAATTCGCTAGAGATAGCTTAGTGCCTTCGGGAACTCTGAGACAGGTGCTGCATGGCTGTCGTCAGCTCGTGTTGTGAAATGTTGGGTTAAGTCCCGCAACGAGCGCAACCCTTATCCTTTGTTGCCAGCACGTAATGGTGGGAACTCAAAGGAGACTGCCGGTGATAAACCGGAGGAAGGTGGGGATGACGTCAAGTCATCATGGCCCTTACGAGTAGGGCTACACACGTGCTACAATGGCGTATACAAAGAGAAGCGAACTCGCGAGAGCAAGCGGACCTCATAAAGTACGTCGTAGTCCGGATCGGAGTCTGCAACTCGACTCCGTGAAGTCGGAATCGCTAGTAATCGTAGATCAGAATGCTACGGTGAATACGTTCCCGGGCCTTGTACACACCGCCCGTCACACCATGGGAGTGGGTTGCAAAAGAAGTAGGTAGCTTAACCTTCGGGAGGGCGCTTACCACTTTGTGATTCATGACTGGGGTGAAGTCGTAACAAGGTAACCGTAGGGGAACCTGCGGTTGGATCACCTCCTTACCTAATGATATTGATTCGCGTGAAGTGCTCACACAGATTGTCTGATGAAAAAGTAACGAGCAGAAATACCTTTATAGGCTTGTAGCTCAGGTGGTTAGAGCGCACCCCTGATAAGGGTGAGGTCGGTGGTTCAAGTCCACTCAGGCCTACCACTTCTCGAAGTGGAAAAGGTACTGCACGTGACTGTATGGGGCTATAGCTCAGCTGGGAGAGCGCCTGCCTTGCACGCAGGAGGTCAGCGGTTCGATCCCGCTTAGCTCCACCATATAGTCCTGTATTTCAATACTTCAGAGTGTACTGGCAACAGTATGCTGCGAAGTATTTTGCTCTTTAACAATCTGGAACAAGCTGAAAATTGAAACATGACAGCTGAAACTTATCCCTCCGTAGATGTATTGGGGTAAGGATTAACCTGTCATAGAGTCTCTCAAATGTAGCAGCACGAAAGTGGAAACACCTTCGGGTTGTGAGGTTAAGTGACTAAGCGTACACGGTGGATGCCTAGGCAGTCAGAGGCGATGAAGGGCGTGCTAATCTGCGATAAGCGTCGGTAAGGTGATATGAACCGTAATAACCGGCGATACCCGAATGGGGAAACCCAGTGCAATTCGTTGCACTATCGTTAAGTGAATACATAGCTTAACGAGGCGAACCGGGGGAACTGAAACATCTAAGTACCCCGAGGAAAAGAAATCAACCGAGATTCCCCCAGTAGCGGCGAGCGAACGGGGAGGAGCCCAGAACCTGAATCAGTTCTTGTGTTAGTGGAAGCGTCTGGAAAGTCGCACAGTAAAGGGTGATAGTCCCGTACACTAAAATGCATTAATTGTGAGTTCGATGAGTAGGGCGGGACACGTGACATCCTGTCTGAATATGGGGGGACCATCCTCCAAGGCTAAATACTCCTGACTGACCGATAGTGAACCAGTACCGTGAGGGAAAGGCGAAAAGAACCCCGGCGAGGGGAGTGAAATAGAACCTGAAACCGTGTACGTACAAGCAGTGGGAGCACCTTCGTGGTGTGACTGCGTACCTTTTGTATAATGGGTCAGCGACTTATATTTTGTAGCAAGGTTAACCGTATAGGGGAGCCGTAGGGAAACCGAGTCTTAACTGGGCGAATAGTTGCAAGGTATAGACCCGAAACCCGGTGATCTAGCCATGGGCAGGTTGAAGGTTGGGTAACACTAACTGGAGGACCGAACCGACTAATGTTGAAAAATTAGCGGATGACTTGTGGCTGGGGGTGAAAGGCCAATCAAACCGGGAGATAGCTGGTTCTCCCCGAAAGCTATTTAGGTAGCGCCTCGTGAACTCATCTTCGGGGGTAGAGCACTGTTTCGGCTAGGGGGCCATCCCGGCTTACCAAACCGATGCAAACTCCGAATACCGAAGAATGTTATCACGGGAGACACACGGCGGGTGCTAACGTCCGTCGTGAAGAGGGAAACAACCCAGACCGCCAGCTAAGGTCCCAAAGTCATGGTTAAGTGGGAAACGATGTGGGAAGGCATAGACAGCCAGGATGTTGGCTTAGAAGCAGCCATCATTTAAAGAAAGCGTAATAGCTCACTGGTCGAGTCGGCCTGCGCGGAAGATGTAACGGGGCTAAACCATGCACCGAAGCTGCGGCAGCGACGCTTAGGCGTTGTTGGGTAGGGGAGCGTTCTGTAAGCCGTTGAAGGTGACCTGTGAGGGTTGCTGGAGGTATCAGAAGTGCGAATGCTGACATAAGTAACGATAAAGCGGGTGAAAAGCCCGCTCGCCGGAAGACCAAGGGTTCCTGTCCAACGTTAATCGGGGCAGGGTGAGTCGACCCCTAAGGCGAGGCCGAAAGGCGTAGTCGATGGGAAACAGGTTAATATTCCTGTACTCGGTGTTACTGCGAAGGGGGGACGGAGAAGGCTAGGCTAGCCGGGCGACGGTTGTCCCGGTTTAAGCGTGTAGGGGGAGTGACCTGGTAAATCCGGTTACTTATTAACCCTGAGGCGTGATGACGATGCACTACGGTGCAGAAGTAGTTGATGCCAAGCTTCCAGGAAAAGCCTCTAAGCATCAGGTAACACAGAATCGTACCCCAAACCGACACAGGTGGTCAGGTAGAGAATACCAAGGCGCTTGAGAGAACTCGGGTGAAGGAACTAGGCAAAATGGTGCCGTAACTTCGGGAGAAGGCACGCTGGCGCGTAGGTGAAGAGACTTGCTCTCGGAGCTGAAGCCAGTCGCAGATACCAGCTGGCTGCAACTGTTTAATAAAAACACAGCACTGTGCAAACACGAAAGTGGACGTATACGGTGTGACGCCTGCCCGGTGCTGGAAGGTTAATTGATGGGGTCAGCCGCAAGGCGAAGCTCTTGATCGAAGCCCCAGTAAACGGCGGCCGTAACTATAACGGTCCTAAGGTAGCGAAATTCCTTGTCGGGTAAGTTCCGACCTGCACGAATGGCGTAATGATGGCCAGGCTGTCTCCACCCGAGACTCAGTGAAATTGAACTCGCTGTGAAGATGCAGTGTACCCGCGGCAAGACGGAAAGACCCCGTGAACCTTTACTATAGCTTGACACTGAACATTGAGCCTTGATGTGTAGGATAGGTGGGAGGCTTTGAAGCGTGGACGCCAGTCTGCGTGGAGCCAACCTTGAAATACCACCCTTTAATGTTTGATGTTCTAACTCGGCCCCGTGATCCGGGGTGAGGACAGTGTCTGGTGGGTAGTTTGACTGGGGCGGTCTCCTCCCAAAGAGTAACGGAGGAGCACGAAGGTTAGCTAATCACGGTCGGACATCGTGAGGTTAGTGCAAAGGCATAAGCTAGCTTGACTGCGAGAGTGACGGCTCGAGCAGGTACGAAAGTAGGTCTTAGTGATCCGGTGGTTCTGAATGGAAGGGCCATCGCTCAACGGATAAAAGGTACTCCGGGGATAACAGGCTGATACCGCCCAAGAGTTCATATCGACGGCGGTGTTTGGCACCTCGATGTCGGCTCATCACATCCTGGGGCTGAAGTAGGTCCCAAGGGTATGGCTGTTCGCCATTTAAAGTGGTACGCGAGCTGGGTTTAGAACGTCGTGAGACAGTTCGGTCCCTATCTGCCGTGGGCGTTGGAAGATTGAGAGGGGTTGCTCCTAGTACGAGAGGACCGGAGTGAACGCACCACTGGTGTTCGGGTTGTCATGCCAATGGCACTGCCCGGTAGCTAAGTGCGGAAAAGATAAGCGCTGAAAGCATCTAAGCGCGAAACTTGCCTCGAGATGAGTCTTCCCTGGGCCTTTAAGGTCCCTGAAGGAACGTTTAAGACTAAGACGTTGATAGGCTGGGTGTGTAAGTGCAGCGATGCATTGAGCTAACCAGTACTAATGATCCGTGAGGCTTAACCTTACAACACCAAAGGTGTTTTAGAGAGATTGTAGAGATTTTCAGCGAGTTCCGAGATTGGTTTCAATGGCTGCGAGAGTAGCGGTTGGAATGAAACAGAATTTGCCTGGCGGCAATAGCGCGGTGGTCCCACCTGACCCCATGCCGAACTCAGAAGTGAAACGCCGTAGCGCCGATGGTAGTGTGGGGTCTCCCCATGCGAGAGTAGGACACTGCCAGGCATCAATTAAGCCAAGAGGCCATCCGCAAGGATGGCCTTTTTGCTGTGCGCAAAAGAAAAAGGCGCAGCCAGGCTGGGTCTTGTATTCCTCGTCGTCAAATCTCTTTTCCAGCAATACCGTTAATCATCTTTATCCAAGAGAAAAGGCCCCGAAGGGCCTTTGATTAGGGTGTGTTTGCTTTTTTCACTTATTATTCGTTTAGTGTGAGCTGCCCTGGGAAATGCCCAGGCCGGTTTGTGAACGTACAAATTGAGCACGGAAGCGTTCGCGTTCTTGTTGCCCGGCTAAAGAGCTGTCGGTAACCGAGAACAGCCAGGTGCCGACGAACGCGACAATCATCGAGAACAGCGCCGGATATTCATACGGATAGATGGGTTTCTCATGCCCCAGGATCTGCACCCAGATCGTCGGGCCGAGGATCATCAGGATCACCGCAGTGAGCAGACCCAACCAGCCGCCGATCATGGCACCACGGGTTGTCAGACGTGACCAATACATCGAAAGAATAATAATCGGGAAGTTACAGCTGGCAGCGATAGAGAAAGCCAAGCCGACCATAAAGGCGATATTCTGTTTCTCAAACAAAATCCCCAGAGCTATCGCCACGATACCCAGGATCACCACGGTAATCTTGGAGACGCGCAGTTCGTCACGCTCAGTCGCTTTGCCGTTTTTAATCACGCTGGCGTACAAATCGTGAGATACCGCTGAAGCCCCCGCCAACGTCAGGCCTGCGACTACGGCCAAAATGGTGGCAAAGGCGACAGCAGAGATAAAGCCGAGGAAGAAGTTGCCGCCCACGGCGTTGGCTAAATGCACCGCCGCCATATTGGTACCGCCCAGCAGCGCCCCGGTGGCATCTTTGAACGCCGGGTTAGGGCTGACCAACAAGATGGCCCCGAAGCCGATAATAAAGGTCAGGATATAGAAGTAACCGATAAAACCGGTGGCGTAGAACACGCTTTTGCGGGCCTCTTTAGCGTCGCTCACGGTAAAGAAACGCATCAGAATATGTGGCAGACCAGCGGTACCGAACATCAGCGCCAACCCCAGAGACAACGCAGAAATAGGGTCGGAAACCAGACCGCCCGGGCTCATGATGGCGAGGCCTTTTGGATGCACCTTCACGGCTTCGGCAAACAGGGTGTTGAAGTCGAAATTGACCGATTTCATCACCATCAACGCCATAAAGCTGGCGCCGGCCAGTAACAGCACCGCCTTGATAATCTGCACCCAGGTGGTGGCCAACATCCCACCGAACAAGACGTACAGCACCATCAGAATACCGACCAGAATGACCGCCACGTGGTAATTGAGGCCGAACAGCAGCTGAATCAGCTTGCCGGCACCGACCATTTGGGCAATCAGATACAGTGCGACCACCACCAGAGAGCCACAGGCGGAGAGCGTACGGATTGGCTTTTGTTTTAACCGGTAGGAAGCCACGTCGGCAAAGGTGTAACGGCCCAGGTTACGCAGGCGTTCTGCAATCAGGAACAAAATGATCGGCCAACCGATCAGGAAACCGATGGAGTAAATCAGTCCGTCATAGCCGGAGGTATACACCAGGGCAGAAATACCCAGGAAAGAGGCCGCTGACATAAAATCGCCGGCAATCGCCAGACCGTTCTGCAGACCGGTAATTTTCCCGCCGGCGGTGTAATAGTCCTGACGTGAGCGAGTGCGTTTTGAGGCCCAATAGGTGATATACAGCGTGGCGCCGACAAACAGGATGAACATGACGATGGCCTGAATGTTCAACGGTTGGCGCTTCACTTCACCGCCAATGGCATCGGCAAAGGCCAGGCCCGGTAGCATCATCAGAGCGGCGGCGGACAGTAAACGCTTCATTTCTTCACCTCACGCAGGATTTCTGCAGTCAGGCGATCGAATTCGCCGTTGGCGCGGAATACGTAGATCCCGGTGAGCACAAAAGAGATTACGATCAGGCCAACGCCTACCGGGATCCCGCGGGTAATAGTAGATCCTGCGGCGATCGGGGTGCCCAACCACTGAGGATCGAAGGCGATCAATAAAATAAAGCCAACGTAGAGCGCCAGTGTAATCAGCGACAGCAGCCAGGCAAATCGGCTGCGTTTTCGCACCAGCTCGATAAAGCGCGGGTTTTCCTCAATCCCTTGATAAATGGTGTCATTCATCAGAGTGTCTCCAGTAGGTATTGAACGAATACGCCGCGCTTGAAGCCGATCATTGGGTTATCTTCCCGCCGATCGGCCAGAGGCGGCGTAAATTATGACGGCACTTTCATTGATTGTTTTTCTTCCAACAGCTTGTCGACTACGGCCGGATCCGCCAGCGTTGAGGTATCCCCCAGGTTGCTGGTATCGCCGGCGGCAATTTTGCGCAAGATACGGCGCATGATCTTGCCGGAGCGCGTTTTGGGCAGGGAATCTGTCCAGTGCAGCACGTCCGGGGTAGCGATCGGCCCTATTTCTTTACGTACCCAGTTACGGACTTCGGTATAAAGCTCAGGCGAAGGTTCCTCGCCGTGATTGAGCGTGATATAGGCGTAAATAGCCTGGCCTTTAATGTTATGCGGAATGCCGACTACCGCCGCTTCGGCGATTTTCGGATGAGAGACCAGGGCGGATTCGATTTCGGCGGTGCCCAGACGGTGGCCGGACACGTTCAGAACGTCGTCGACGCGGCCAGTGATCCAGTAGTATCCGTCTTCGTCACGGCGCGCGCCGTCACCGCTGAAATACATGCCTTTAAAGGTGGAGAAGTAGGTTTGCTCGAAGCGATCGTGATCGCCGAACAGGGTTCGCGCCTGGCCAGGCCAGGAGTCGGTGATCACCAGATTGCCTTCGCAGGCACCTTCTTGCGGCGTGCCGACATTATCGACCAGCGCCGGCTGTACGCCGAAGAACGGACGCGTTGCCGAGCCGGCTTTCAGCTCGGTGGCGCCCGGTAGTGGGGTGATCATAAAGCCGCCGGTTTCGGTCTGCCACCAGGTGTCTACGATGGGGCATTTGCCGTTGCCGATTTTATTGTAATACCACTCCCAGGCTTCCGGGTTGATTGGCTCACCCACCGATCCCATGATACGCAGCGAGTCGCGTTTGGTGCCTTCGATCGCTTTGTCGCCTTCAGCCATCAGGGCACGAATGGCGGTGGGCGCGGTGTACAGAATATTGACCTGATGCTTGTCGATCACCTGTGACAGACGGTTGACGCCAGGGTAGTTCGGCACACCTTCAAACATCAGGGTAATGGCGCCACAGGCCAGTGGGCCGTACAGCAGATAGCTGTGGCCGGTGACCCAACCGACGTCGGCGGTACACCAGTACACGTCGCCATCGTGGTAGTCGAACACGTACTTAAAGGTCAGGGCGGCATAAACCAGGTAGCCGCCAGTGGTGTGTAGCACACCCTTGGGTTTGCCGGTTGACCCCGAGGTATAAAGGATAAATAGCGGATCTTCCGCATTCATCTCTTCCGGCGGGCAGTCGGCTGAGACGCCTTCGGTCAGCTCATGCCACCACAGATCGCGGCCTTCCTGCCAGTAGCCCGGTTTGCCGGTGCGCTTGAACACCACAACGTTGGCGACGCTTTTCACACCAGGATTTTTCAGCGCATCATCGACGTTTTTCTTCAAGGGTACGGCACGTCCGGCACGCAGGCCTTCGTCAGCGGTAATAACCAGTTTTGAGTTGGAATCGATAATGCGTCCGGCGACCGCTTCCGGTGAGAAACCGCCAAAGATGACCGAATGCACGGCCCCGATGCGGGCGCAGGCCAGCATGGCTACCGCAGCTTCCGGTACCATCGGCATATAGATAGCCACGACGTCGCCTTTTTTAACGCCCAGCTTTTTCAGCACGTTGGCGAACTGGCAGACATCGTGGTGCAGTTGTTTGTAGGTCACTTTTTTTGACTGGGTGGGATCGTCACCTTCCCAGATGATGGCAGTTTGGTCACCACGTTCGGCCAGGTGGCGATCGAGGCAGTTGGCCGCCAGGTTCAGGGTACCGTCTTCAAACCAGCGAATGCTGATATGGCCCGGATCAAACGAGGTGTTTTTTACCCGGCTATAAGGCTTTATCCAGTCGAGAATTTTTCCCTGCTCGCCCCAGAACGTTTCTGGGTCTTGCACAGATTGTTGATAATATTGTTGATATTGTGTCGGACTGATCAGGGCGTGTTCTGCAATTGCAGAAGGAATAGCGTGTTTATGCACTTGGCTCATAGCTTTTCTCCTTGAAGTTGTTAATGATATGTCAACTGAAGGTTAAGTATAGTTTGCTCCGATTCTTTGTTTCTTTTTTGCGCGGCAGATCACGCAACGAAGATATTGATTTGTAATAGTTCTGCCCCATTTGTGTTGAGCATCTATCTGCTTGGCGGGAAAAAACGTTCAGATACCAAGTTTTCGCCAGAAAACACTATCTAAAGAACTAAAAAGAATAAACAATCCCACAATAAACCCGTTTTTTATCGCCATTTTTTAATATAAAACGCCACTGTTAAAATCTCGGTTAAATCCTTTTGGAACATAGTTCCCTTTTGATATTCGATGTTGATATTAATAGTGGAGTGGTCAGTCAGCGGCGTTAATAAGAGAATGATTTGAGAATCATCCTAATAAATAGACGATAAAATGCGGTACCTGAACGTTCTGATATTTTCATTTTTAAAACTTTATTGCAACAAAATATAAACATGTACGATGGACTAAATATGCAAGATTAGCGAAAATAAACGCACTTCCATCCGGCTAAAAAAGCAAAGTATGAGGTGGTTTCGTGATACATCTCGCATAAAATTATGCTTTTAATAACAACTAATTATGTTTGGTGAAATTAAATACTAAATTCATTGGTGATTATATTTTGCACAGAAGGTCGATAAAACAAGGCTTGCAGAGCATGCCTTTCAGATGGTACAGATTTAAATAGCGTCACACTAAGGGCAGGTGAGCGCTTCGTTGTCATCAACATAAGCCTGTATTAAATGATTAAGTATTCTTTTCGGCGAATTGTTTTAAATACGCGGAAAAGAGTCTTTGAGGACTTTTTGGGTATGAAAAGTGTAAAAATCAGTCTTGCTTGGCAAATCCTGATCGCGTTGGTACTGGGTATTATCGTTGGGGCCGTACTCCATAATCAGACGGAATCACGAGAGTGGTTAGTCAGCAATATTCTTAGCCCGGCGGGAGATATATTTATTCGCCTGATTAAGATGATTGTTGTGCCGATTGTTATTTCTACACTGGTTGTCGGTATCGCCGGGGTGGGAGATGCGAAAAAGCTGGGTCGGCTCGGATTGAAAACCATTATTTACTTTGAAGTGATCACCACTGTTGCCATCGTGGTGGGGCTGACGCTAGCTAATGTTTTTCAACCCGGTCACGGTATCGACATGTCGACGCTGACCGCAGTCGATATCTCGCAGTATGAAAAAACCACTGAGCAGGTGCAAAGTGGATCGCACAGCCTGGTTGCCACGGTTCTGTCGTTGATCCCGTCGAACATTTTCGCTTCGATGGCGAAGGGCGACATGTTGCCGATCATCTTCTTCTCGGTGCTCTTTGGTCTTGGTCTGTCGTCATTGCCGAAAGAAACCAAAGAGCCGCTGCTGAAGGTGTTTAAAGCCGTTTCCGAAAGCATGTTCAAAGTCACTCATATGATCATGCGCTATGCGCCGATCGGGGTATTTGGTCTGATCTCAGTGACGGTTGCCAACTTTGGTTTCGCCTCGCTGTGGCCTTTGGCCAAGCTGATGGTGCTGGTGTACTTTGCTATCGCCTTCTTCGCTTTGGTGGTGCTGGGCGCCGTTGCCCGCATCTGCAATCTGCGTATCTGGACGTTGATTCGTATTTTGAAGGATGAACTGATCCTGGCCTTCTCCACAGCCAGTTCAGAAACGGTGTTGCCGCGTATCATCGAAAAAATGGAAGCCTACGGTGCACCGAAGGCGATCACCAGTTTTGTGGTGCCGACGGGTTATTCCTTTAATCTGGACGGCTCGACGCTGTATCAGAGCATCGCCGCCATTTTTATTGCGCAGCTGTACGGTATTGAGCTGTCCCTGGGGCAGGAGATTGTCCTGGTGGTGACGCTGATGCTGACCTCTAAGGGCATTGCCGGCGTGCCGGGGGTTTCCTTTGTGGTGCTGTTGGCCACGCTGGGCAGCGTCGGGATCCCGTTGGAAGGTCTGGCGTTTATCGCCGGGGTTGACCGTATTCTGGATATGGCACGTACCGCGCTGAACGTGGTGGGTAATGCGTTGGCGGTATTGGTGGTCGCGAAATGGGAGCACCAGTTTGACAGCAAAAAGGCGCGGGCTTACGAACAAGCGTTCTTGTCCGGCAAGGTAAAGCAGGTCAACGAGTCTTAACGGCTATTGCGCTTGCTTATGAAAAAACCCGCCTTGTGCGGGTTTTTTTTCGTTCATTTTCCACAGAGGAATTAACAGGAAGGTGCGGAACCTTGCGGTGGCAAGAAGCGCAGCGGATCCAGAGCGGTAGCGCGATAGCGTATTTGGAAGTGCAGCATGACCTTATCGGTACCTGTGCTGCCCATGGTGGCGATTTTTTGCCCGGCTTTCACTTCCTGCGCGTTGCGCACCAGCAGGGTGTTGTTATGAGCGTAGGCGCTGATGTACTCGTCATTGTGTTTGATCATAATCAGGTTGCCGTAGCCCCGCAGTTGGTTACCCACGTACACCACTCGACCTTTGGCTGCGGCAAATACCGGCTGCCCGCGGTTACCGGCGATATCAATGCCTTTATTGCCACCGTCGGCGGTAGAATACTTGCTGACGATATTGCCCTGGGTTGGCCAGCGCCAGCATTTGATACTGCTGCGGATCGGCGGCGCAGCGACCGCAAGTTGGCCTGTCGATTTCGTTTTACGCGTTTTACCTTTCTGCGCCGTCATATTATTTAACGCCAGCTTTTGGCCAATCTCGAGATTGTAAGGCTTGGGGATCTTGTTGCGACGCGCCAGCTCGCTGACTTCACTATTGGTGATCCAGGCAATATAGAACAGAGTATCACCGCGTTTGACGGTATAGGTGCTGCCGCTATAGCTGCCTCTGGCCAGGCTATCGTAGTCGCGGTCATAGGTGTTGGCCTTCTTTCCGGAGCCACAGCCCAGCAACGCAAGACTGACTACGCACACGGCAATCAGCCGCCATACAGCGAATGTGCTTCCCATACTCAAATATCGTCCTTAAACGTCGTCGCCCTTAGTAGTTATGCTGCCAGGTGGTACTTGTGCGGGAGCATAGTGATCTTCGTATAGTAACATCAACGGCTATGTGGTCAAAAAAGCTGCCTGGTGGTTTCACTGGACGGCGAAATATGCCGCCTTCATTTTGTCACTGTATAATAATGCGATAATTTTCACCGTCCTGGTAACTTCACCATGTCCCTCTTGTCTGCCCGTTATTTATTACCCACCGCCGCGTTGTTGCTGATTGCATTGCTGATTTATAGCGGTGTTTACCCCTATGACCGAATGACCTGGCTGATGGAAGTCATGCCGGTTGTGATAGCGCTGGTCGTCTTGGGGCTGACCCGGCGTCGTTATCCGCTAACCCCCTTGTTGTACCAGCTGATTTTTCTCCACGCGTTAATTTTGATTTTTGGCGGTATGTATAGCTATGCGCGCGTGCCCGCCGGGTTTTACGTGCAGGAGTTATTGGGATTGGGGCGTAACCCCTACGATAAGCTTGGGCATTTTTTCCAGGGGCTGGTGCCTGCGCTGGTGGCGCGGGAAATTCTGCTGCGTGGGGATTATGTCCGGGGCCGAAAAATGTTGGGTTTCGTGGTGTGCTGCATTGCGTTGGCCATCAGCGCGGTTTATGAACTGATCGAATGGTGGGCCGCATTGGCATTAGGGCAGGGTGCCGATGAGTTTCTGGGAACACAGGGCGACCCATGGGATACCCAGTCTGACATGTTCTGTGCCCTGTTGGGGGCGGCATGTGGGCTGTTGCTGTTCGGCCGTCGACAGGATCGGCAACTGGCTGGTTTAAGCGCGAAATAGCGTTCCTCCGTTTATCAACTAAAGTATTAGGTTTTAGCCTGCAGCTCGCTTCGGGGTAATGGAGTAGGCGGAAATGGATATGCAAGAAACCTTAACGCTCTCAAGCTATCTGGTACTGGCCGCCACCTTGCTGGTGGCCTATGTCATTTTCGGCATTGCCGGTTTTGGCTCGGCGTTGGTCGCCAGTCCGGTGATGGCGCTTTATATTCCGGTAGCGAAAATTGTTCCTTTGCTGGCGCTGCTGGACATGTGCGCGGCCATTGTTAACGTCAGCCGCGATGGTCGCAATGCACAATGGGCAGAATTAAAACGGCTGATCCCGGTGATGATTATCGGCAGTCTTCTGGGCGCGGTGATCCTGCTGAAAACCCGGCCGGATATCCTCTTGTTGGCGTTGGGCGTTTTTGTGGTGCTCTATGCTCTTTATTCGCTCAGCGGTTTAAAACCCGATCGGCAATTTTCGCCCAAGGCTTCGGTGCCTTTTGGCCTGGTGGGCGGGATTTTCAGTGCATTATTCGGCAGCGGCGGCTTTATCTATGCCATCTATCTCAGCGGTCGTATTGAGAAGAAAGAGGCTTTCCGGATGACTCAAACCACGCTTATCGGGATGAGTACGCTGACGCGGGTGGTTATTTTCACCTTTGCCGGTGTTTATCTGGACATTGATTTATTGCTACTGGCATTGGTGCTGCTGCCGGGGATGTTGGTGGGGATTACCCTGGGGCGTCATTTCACTTTGAAAATGTCACGTGAGCAATTCCTGAAGCTAATCAATGTGATTTTGTTGGCCTCGGGTACCGCGCTGATGATTAAGTATTTCAGTTGAGCATGCTGGGCGGAATGCTTTCTGCCATGCCAGCGAGCTTTGCTTCGATCCTAATTAAGCGGCGCTGGTGGGTGTGGCCACTTATTCAGGCATTCTCTCAGGCGCGCCAGGCCCTCAGGTTATGAGGGCCAAGCCGGTGATTTATTGCATGGGCATGCCGGCATCAAGGCGCATCAGGGCAAGCAGTAAGCCGCTGAGTGCGGCATAGAAGCCAAACTTGTCGTAACTGAGGCAGCGCTGATTAAACTCCGGCAGCCAACTCAGACAGTGAATCAAGGCTTCACTTCGCAGTTCAAGCAATTCTCTGCGCTCATTCCCAGCTTCTGTTAATGCGAAATTCAGGTGGCTCAACAGTTCGACAACCAGAGCTAAATGATCTTCCGGTTCGCCAAAGGAACTCTCCACCGCCATGCCCGATTGTGCCAACAGCGCTTTCATCTGCGCGCTGGGTTCCTGCTTAAAACGCGAAGATTCCAACTGATAACAAGAGGAATAGGGTAACGCAGCGGACTTCTCCGTCATCAGGAACAGCCCGGCGAAGTCGGCGGCCAATTCCAGTTGGGCGTCGGGCCGCTGTTGGAGTGCCGTAACGGTTTGTCTGAATTGGGTTACCGGCGCTGTCAGCCCCGGCAGCGGTTCAATTATTGCCAGCCATGCGGTGAGTTCAGGGCTGGTCAGTTCTGCAATTTGCAGGTCGCTAAGCTCGCGGGCGAAACTGCCGGATAACCAGGCATAGAGGCAAGCATAATGCGGATGTCCCAGCGCTGAAATATTATCTTCCATGGAACCACCTCCTTACTGCGGCACGTTTGCTGGCGTCATCGGCACGTAGTCGCATTGCGCAACCATTTCCAATGGGCCATCAAAGGCGGTAACAGGTTCGATTTTGCCATTAAAGCGTTCAATCTCAACCAGTGCCGTATGGGCGCTAGTCGCCTGAGCCAGCTCGGAAGAACCGATATCCAACGTCAGTACATTTGGATTGCCGTATTTGCACAGGCTACCCGCCACGCCGCCACGTTCAGGATCGTACCAGGCACCCTCATGGATGCGGATCACTCCCGGCGAATAGCGATCTGAAACTACCGCACCCGCTAAAACCTGCCCGCGGGCGTTAAACACCCGAACAACATCACCATTATTGATGCCGCGAGCATCCGCATCTTCCGGGCTGATAAATACCGGTTCCTTACCTGCAACGCTGTACTGTGCACGCAAGGTTTCAGACTCGCACAGCTGGGAGTGCAGCCGGAAATCGGGATGTACCGACTGCAAATGAAGTGGATAGCTCGCTGAAAGCGGCCCGCCGTGTGAACGTTCTGCCTTTTCAAACCACATTGGGTAACCTTTGCAGTTCTTATAATTCATATCCGCAATACTCTTTGAGTAAATCTCGATCAGGCCGCTTGGGGTGCCTAAAGGTTCCAGATCCGGGTCTTGACGAAACGCCTGGTGACGCACGAACATTTCGGGGTGATGGAACTCGACGTAGCCATCGCCATCCCAAAACTCATCGAATGCAGGCAAAGTCACGCCGCGTCCTTTGCCCTGGCGCGCGCCGTCCTGATAAATGCGTTTGATCCAACCCATGTCATCCAGGCCTTCGGTGAAATCACGTTCGCGATCGAACAGTTTGCAAAGTTCGCGCAGGATATCGAAGTCATTACGTGCCTCAAATTGCGGCGGTACCAGCTGTTTCATCGCGATAATGCCGCGATTGGAGTGGTTGCCAAACTGATCGAGATCGTTGCGTTCGAATTGTGTGGTAGCAGGCAGAACGATATCGGCAAAACGACAGGTTGAGGTCCACTGATTATCAATAGAAATCACGGTTTCCAGTTTCTGCCAGCCGGCAATCATCCGGTTAACCTGCTGATGGCGATGGAACGGATTGGTGCCTGCAAACACGCACATTTTCAGCATTGGCAGCTTGACGCGTTTGCCATTCCAATCGATCTCCTTGCCCGGCTCCAGCATGGCATCGATAAAGCGCGCGATCGGAATGGTACTGCTGTAACCTTTGAAATCCCCCTTGGCATGGCGTGCCGGCGTAGCGGTGGAACCGGAGAAACCGCTCAGGATCACCCCTTTGCGGCTCGGTGTACCTGCGCCGTTGTAGT
Organism: Serratia sp. BNK-12; assembly: GCF_047456085.1. NCBI lineage: Bacteria > Pseudomonadati > Pseudomonadota > Gammaproteobacteria > Enterobacterales > Yersiniaceae > Serratia > Serratia sp. BNK-12. Next base: position 4,838,639 of record NZ_CP179896.1, on the reverse strand, counting down.
GCCAACCAAAACCGAACCCGCCGCCAGGTAAGCCGATTTGGCCAAGCATCGCCGCCAGCACTACCGTCATCCACGCCCATTGTTCGCCGTGTTGCATACGTTGCACGCACCAGCCCGCAATGATTTGCGTACGGTTGGCTGCCATTTGGCGGGCCAGTGCCCGGATGATTTCGGCATCAATACCACACAGCGCCGATGCCCATTGGGCATCTTTAGGTTGGCCGTCCGTTTGGCCCAGCAAATAAGGGAGGAATTGCTCGAAGCCAACGCAATAGGTTTTGAGGAAGTGGGTATCGTGCAGATTCTCGCTGTACAGCGTGTGTGCCAGCGCTAACTGTAGGGGCACGTCTGTTTGCGGATTCAGAGCGATGTGCTGCACATGCTCACGGCCTAAAAACGCATGGGTAGATGACACCACTGGGTCAATGCTGACGACGTTGATTTCGCCTTTGGCCACTTTGGCTTTAAGTTCGGCGTAATATTCATAAACATCATGATCCGGACACCACCAGTTGGCCTGCTGGTTTTTCACCAGATCCGATCCCCAAAGCACCAGGGTTTTGCTGTTTTGCAGCACCAGTGGCCAGGAAGTTTGCTGTTCATACACTTCCATTGAACCCACCACCCTCGGCAGAATCACCTGGGCGGCACCGGTTGAATAGTCGCCGCCGGTACCGACAGAATCTCCGTGCAGGGCCAGCGCCCGAGCCAGCATGCCCGCGGCATTGTGGAACATGCCGGTCGATTGCCAACCGGTGCCGGATAGCAGAGCAGACGGGCCGTAGGTGTTCTGCACCCGCTCAAGCTCTTGATAGAACAGGTTCAGTGCTTCATCCCAACTTACCCGCACAAAACGGTTGTCGCCGCGCTGTGTGGTATCACTCAAATGGCGTTTACGCATCCAGTCAATTCGTACCATCGGGTAACGGATGCGTGCCGTGCCATGGACATGGTCGGGTAAGCCCGCAATCATTTTCGAGGGATATTTATCCATTTCGAAGGGTTTGGCAGCGACAAATCGCCCGTCCACCACGGTCGCGCGGATGGCTCCCCAATGGGAACCGGTCAGTATGCCTTCTTGCAACCCTCCCTGAGCCAGGGCGTTTTTGGGTACTAACAGCGAAGGGCCTATCATGCCAATGGCCGTTAAGCCACCAAGCTGAGCCAGAAAACGACGGCGGGACAAGCTGACTTTCTGTGATGATTTCATGTGCATTCTCCCTTAGTGCTTCTGGTCTGCGCCGCCGGTATCGGAAGCATTCATCTGCAAATATTTCAGCAGGGTGCGTTCTTCGCGCTTATCAAGGCTGGTAAAGCCGACCATGCCGTTCAGCGTGCCGATCCAGCCGTTGGCATCAAAGTGCGCAATGTCAGGGGCACCGTGGCACTGATTGCAGGTTCCGGTGTACAGCGCGCTGGTGTAGGCCCAAATCGGTTTGATATCGTTGACCAGGTCGCCTTTTTGTACCCAGGCGGTGGTTTGCAGTTTGCTCCACTCCGCACCGGTGGCGGCTACCGTGGTTTTTTCAAGCGTTTGGGCGTGTTTTTGCACTTCATCGCGAATGGACGAAACAAAAATGCGTTTGCCAGGCAGCAGCGAAAGCACGCGTTGGCGCCCCTCGGTTTCTGTCCAGCCCACGATTTGCACTTCGAGCCAATCGCCGTCACGTTTTAAGACCTTAACTTCTGAGGCCGGCAGCAGAGAGCCCGCCGGTTCTTTATCGCCTTTGGCCGCGTAGATAGGTTTCATGTCCAGCGTATATAGCGTGTTGCCGTCGCTGTTTTCGTTGGCCTGCAGGCGCATATCTTCAAATTGCTTGCGGAAACCGCTACTCATGTCCGGCAGTTGGTGAGCAATCCCCTTGTGACAATCAACGCAAGACTGATTGTCCTTCGCCGCAATGCTCATCTGTTTGGCCGCTTCCGGGTGCTGCTTGCTGTGCTCCATGGCCTCGTAGTTATGGCAAGAACGGCAGCCGACGGAGTTGTTGTCTTTCATGCGCTTCCATTCACGCTTGGCCAATTCGGCGCGTTTCGCTTCGAATTTCTCAGGCGTATCAATCGAATGGGCAATAAAGTTTTGATAGAGATCGTTGGCTGCTTCCAGCTTGCGCCACAGCATGCCTGGAATATCTGGTGGGATATGGCAGTCACGGCATTCTGCGCGTACGCCGGACGCATTCTTGAAGTGAACGGACTGTTGATATTCTTGATATACCGGCTGCATCGCATGGCAACTGACGCAGAATTCCGTATTGCTGGTCAGCTTAATGCCAGCGTGCGGCACGATGATGATGGCCAATCCGAGAATACAACCGATCCCTAACAGTGCCAGCACTGACCATTTGGCGCTGGGCCGTGTCAGTTTTCGCCAAAGTTTGCTCATAAATAAACCTTCTCGTTATTATGGGTACTCCTTTAGTAGGATATTGAGTAAATATGAATGGGGTCACCGGTCTGGATGAATGGAGTAAGTCAGAATATGAATGGATATGAACAGGCTGAAGCGAGCGTGAAATCATGAGCCATCACATTGTTATCGTTGAAGACGATCCGGTTACACAGGCGCGCTTACGTGATTATTTTGTTCATGAGGGCTATCAGGTTTCTGTAGCCGAAAGCGGGGCGGGGCTGAAGGAAATTATGCTGCTTCAGCCGGTGGATCTGGTACTGCTGGACATCAACCTGCCCAATGAAAACGGCTTGTTGCTGACCCGATCTCTGCGTGAACGCTCAAACGTCGGCATTATTCTCGTGACCGGCCGTTGTGAGCAAATTGATCGGATTGTAGGGCTGGAAATGGGGGCGGATGACTATGTCACTAAACCCCTCGAGTTGCGTGAGCTGGTGGTGCGCGTCAAAAACCTCCTTTGGCGTATCGATTTGGCCAAGACGCCAGCAAGGCAAGGGCAACAGGAAAACTGCTATCTGTTCGCCGGATATTGCCTTAATCCTTCCAGGCATACGCTGGAATGCGAGGGGGAGCCGATTCGCCTGACGCGAGCCGAATACGAAATGCTGCTGGCGTTTATTACCAACCCGGGCACGGTGTTGAGCCGCGAACGGCTGTTGCGCATGTTGTCATCGCAGCGGGTGGAACAGCCGGATCTCCGTACTGTGGATGTGCTGATCCGCAGATTGAGAAACAAACTGAGCCACGAGCTGTTCGTCACCAGGCATGGCGAGGGTTATTTTCTCGCGGCTGAGGTTAGCTGAAGGGAACAGGTACACCGGGCGAAAACCCAGGGGAGAAAGGGATAGCTTTACCTTCTCAGGGGAAATGTTCGCTGGCGTCAGTACCAGAATTTGCGGGCTGATGTTCATGTCCACGTTTTGATGCTGCAAGGCTCGAATGGCTTGATCGACGGCCAGCTCGCCCTGTAGCGCCATCTGGTCACTGGCTGCCACGATGATTCTGCCCCGTTTCAGTCCCCGATATACCTGATGTGACAGGTAAAAAGAGACAATTCCCAAGGGATGGCGACGGTTGCGTGCTTCCCCCATGGCGACCTGAGCGGCAATGGCATTCCCGGCAATCAGGTTGATTTCAGGGTGTTTTTCCAGCATGTCCTGTAATAAGTTGCGCTGTATCTCTACGTCGTTATCGCCATAAACCACATCAACGATCTGTATCGAACTTCCTTCCACCGCGGTGCGAAATCCGTCAACCATTTCCCGGCTGCCTCCGGCATCCTTTGGCCCAGGCATCAGCAGCACATGGAGTGAAGGGTGAGGGGGATGCTCGGCCAGATATCGGCCGGGTTGGTAGCCCATTTGAAACCAGGGCACGCCCACCCGGGCTTTGGCCGCCGCAAAATTCAGTTCATTCACCACGGCAATCACCGGCGTGTTGCCAACGGATGCTGCCAGGTTGGGGAATTGAGCCAGGCTGCTGCCAAGCAAAATCGCATCGGCCCCCCATTGGCGACAGAGCGTTAATTGTTCGCGTTGGGTTTCAAGCTGCGAATAGCCACCGGCTTCAAATATCTTCAGCTGCACTTTGGTTCGCTGGGCTTCACGGATCATGCCGTAATTGATCGAGAGCCAGTAAGCGTCCTTCAGGCTGGGGTAGAGGGCGCACAATTTCCAACGGCGTTCCATCTGCAATACCGGCATGGCGGCAACCGGCTCTGATTGTCGCTCGTTTAGCCAGCGCACCAGAGGAGCTTGCGAAACAGCCAATGCCGAGCAGGTTATCGTGCCGCAGAAAAACGGCAGAAGAAAACGGAAAATCGCGCTGCGCATAATAGCCTCATATTTAATAAGTCTTTATGCTAGAGGTTTCGTCACTGATAAAACAACTTTAATTTCATCATCAGGATACCTATGGGGCACCCTTCGTTAACACAGCGACTTTGGTTGGCTTTTCTGCTGATGGCAGGGTTAGCGCTGATCAGTTCGCTGATAGGTTGGTTGGGTTTTCGCTTTATGGGCGAGGTCGAACAAAACCACACCCGGTCGGTGATCCCGACGATGAATTTGGCCCGGCAACTCAGTGAGGCCAGTGCATACGAACTGTTTTCCGCCCAAAGTTTAACGAATGCCGATACCCAAGCCGATTGGATGGCACAGGGAAAGATGCTCACGGTGCAAAGTTTGCGTATCAGCCGGCTTTTGGAACGTTTGCGCAGCCAAGGGTTTGATACGACGGCGATAGAGCAGCAGGAGTCCGACATTACGCGCAGTTTAGGTCTGCAGGGTGAGTTGGTTGGTCAGCGCCTGACGCTGCGAAAACAGCAGCGCGATCTTTCCCGTGAAATTATGGATGCAGCGGCCCGCATTGCCGAGTTGGCCAAAGGGCAGTTAAACAATGCCGCAACGGCCGCAGGCGTTACGCAGGCAGGGATTTACGATTTGATTGAGCAGCATCGCAATCAGGCCGCGGAGCAGGCGTTAGACCGCCTGATCGATATCGATTATGAATATCAAAATCAAATGGCCGAGCTACGGCTCAATGCGATACAAATTGAGCATCTGATTTTGCTGCTGGAGAAGGAGCTGGCCGAGCGTGCGCCAGCAGAATTAATCTCCCGTATCGGCAACTACGTTCGTATTCTCCAGCGCAGGCAGGAGCGAGTCGAAGATCCCCTTACAAGCGAAAAGATAGCGCGTGAATTACAGACCCTGGAACGTTATCAACAGCTTGCGGCACTGTATCAGCGGGAACGGGATCTCCGCGCGCAGCTTCAGGCGCTGTCGCAAGACAACCTGGATATGTTTACTCGCTTCAGTACTGAAATCAGCCGTCAGGTCAGCGATATCGAGCGGCGTAATACTCAGGCGTTAGAGGCACTTCGGCAGGCTCGGGAAACGGGAAAGTTCTGGCTGATTATCTTGAGTTTTTTCTCGTTGGTGGCGCTGTCATTGATCCTGTGGCGCGTGGTGTGGCGCTCGGTGACGTTGCCCTTGGCGAAGCAAACAGCGGCTCTGGAAGGGTTATTGGAGGGCGATCTCAACACGCCATTCCCGGCGACTTCCGGTGTGCGGGAGCTAAATACCATGGGGCAGTTGATGGAGGCTTTTCGCGCCAATGCCTATGCCTTACAAAACCAGCGCCAAGACCTGGTGAAGCAGGTCGAATTACGTACTGCAGAATTAGAAGCCATGGTAATGGAGCACCACCAGGCTCGCGCTGAGGCGGAAAAGGCCAACCGGGCTAAGTCGGCCTTTTTGGCCGCGATGAGCCATGAAATTCGAACCCCGTTGCACGGTATTCTGGGCACGGCTCAGCTGTTGTCGGAACAGGCGCTGTCGCTAAAGAACCTCTCCTACGTACAGGCGATCAATGACTCCGGTGAGAGTCTATTGGCGATCCTCAACGATATTCTGGATTACTCTGCGCTCGAGGCGGGTAAGAGCAGCGTGACGCTCAACGAAGAGGCTTTCGACCCACGTCAGTTACTGGCGAGTATCATGAGGTTAATCTCCGGGCGGGTACGTAATCGTGAGATTACATTGGCTCTCACTTGTGCTGACGAATTGCCGCAATGGCTCAAGGGTGATGCGCGGCGTATTCGCCAAATTGTGATGAATTTGTTGGCTAACGCCCTGCGTTTCACCGATCAAGGCCGGGTGGATATTCGCTGCCATATTGATGGGCCGCGCTGGCAAATTGACGTTGCAGATACGGGGTGTGGCATTGCCGGTGAAGCACTGGCACAGATTTTCAAACCCTTTGTACAGCTGACGGCCAAGCGCGGTGGCACCGGGCTGGGATTGGCGATCAGCCGGGGGCTGGCGGAGGCACTGCAAGGCAGCTTAAGCGTTACCAGCACGCTGGGGAGCGGCAGCTGTTTTTCACTGAGTCTGCCGCTGATTATCGCGGCTACGCCCATACAGCATCGGGCAGAAGAACGAACGGATCTTTCCGGTTACCGTCTGCTGCTGGTGGAAGATAACCTGGTCACCCAGCGTATTACCGCCGAAATGTTGCTGTCTTGCCATGCCATGGTTGAGGTGGTTGGCGATGGCCAAAGCGCATTGAACCTATTGGCAGTTGATGGCGCATTCAGCGGTGTACTGGTGGATTTGGATCTGCCGGATATGGACGGTGTGACGCTCTCTGGGCTGATTGCTGCGTTGCAGCCACAGTTACCCCTTATTGGTTTCAGCGCCCATGTTGCCGACGAAACGTTAAGGCTCCGCGTCGGCGAAATATTCTGCGGATTGATACAAAAGCCTATCGCCTGTGCAGCATTAAGCCGACTGATTGAGCACTATTTAACAGCAGAAAAATGCCCGATGCAGCTCGCTCCCAGTTTGGATTTCGTTCAGCTAACGCAGGATATGGCGGTGTTCGGTAAAGAGAAAATCAGCGAGTGGCGAGCCTTGTTCGTAGAACATGCCTTGTTATGGGTTACTGAGCTTGAACAGGCCAGCGAAGCGGGGGATGTGCGCAGAGTTGTGCATTTGGCACATAAACTAAAAAGCAGCTGTGCCAGTTTGGGCATGCAGCATGCGGTTGAGGCCTGTTCCGAGCTGGAGCAGACACCGGATAAATTGATTCCGCTGCGCCAAATCCTCACGGAAGAATTGCGGCAGCTTTCGGCCTGGCTCGATGCGCAATAAGGTCGTGCGATCGAACTTGTTCAATGAGGAGTCCTGTCTCAGAAAGCAAAAAACCCGCCATAGGCGGGTTCTTCTAAATAGGGTGCCGGACTCGGACAACCGGCGCTTGCGCCGGATTGAACAACGCTTTAGCGTTGGCCCGCAGGGTGAGGCCTCTGGCCGAATAATCGAACTTGTTCGATGAAGAGTCCCACTCCAGAAAAGCAAAAAACCCGCCATAGGCGGGTTCTTCTAAATAGTGGTGCCCGGACTCGGACAACCGGCGCTTGCGCCGGATTGAACAACGCTTTAGCGTTGGCCCGCAGGGTGAGGCCTCTGGCCGAATAATCGAACTTGTTCGATGATGAGTCTCACTCCAGAAAAGCAAAAACCCAGCCATTGGCTGGGTTCTCTAAATATGGTGCCCGGACTCGGAATCGAACCAAGGACACGGGGATTTTCAATCCCCTGCTCTACCGACTGAGCTATCCGGGCAACGCGCAGCATTAAACCGTATTGGCCGAAGTCAGTCAACGGCTTTGTGAACGAAATAAGGCAAAACGCGTCCGGTTGCTGGCTTTTCAGTCAAAGGGAGCAAAAAAAGCGCGAGATGGGCGTAAAGTACCGTGGTTGCGCTCGCCGCCACGGTGTCATTCAGCTTAATGCGCCATTTCTGCGGCACTGAGCGACCTGCAAGATGTCTTCCGCCAAGCGCTTGGCAACGGATACGTCCTGGAGCTGACGTTTTATCAGCAGTTTGCTGAGGCAGCCCTCTTGGATCAGTTCCATCTGCTGCGCCACCATATCCGCATCGTCGGCGTCCATTTCTCGCAGCAGGTCACGGGTCAGTTCCAGCGAAGTCAGCTTCTGCTGCTCGGCCAACTGGTGGATAGGGTGATCCACCTCCGGGAAGAAGCTACAGGCGGCAATAAACAGGCAGCCGGGATAGCGATCGTGTTGTACGTACTCTGCCAGCACGTCGTAGCGTGCCAGCAATTTTTGCTGTGGGCTCAGGGCTTCGTCCAGCAGCAACTGACGACGCCAGGTGTCAATTTGCTGGCCGTGATAGCGCAGGCAGTCATACAGCAGCGCTTCGCGATCCGGCCAGAAGCGTTTAAGATCGCTCGGCTGTACGTCGAGTTTTTCTGCCAGCATTTCTAATGTGGTGGTTGCCAGGCCCTGTTGTTCCAACAGCCCCAGTGCCGTATCAAGAACTTGTTCGCGTTGCACTTGTGCTCCCTCCAAATTCGGTTCTGAACTTCAGTGTTATTTATTGCACTACTTTCTGCAAATGCGCGTTGAACGTTGGAGCATCCATAAATCCGGTCACCCGCTGGGCCGTCAACTCTTGTCCTGCGTCGTTAAAAAATAGAATTGTCGGCAAACCCAGGACTTTCAAGTGCTTGAGCAGCGCTGCCTGTTCGGCATTGTTGGCGGTCACATCCGCCTGCAGCAGCACGGCATTGGTCAGCTTAGCCTGAACGGCCGCATCACTAAAGGTATACTTTTCGAACTCTTTGCAGGCGACGCACCAATCGGCATACAGATCCAGCATCACCGGTTTACCCTGTGCTTGCTGCAGCGCCAGGTTGAGCTGCTCCACATTACTGATCTGCGTAAAGTTCAGATGTGGTGCTGCCTGCTGAGTGCTGTTAACGCCAAAAGCCCAGTCTTGCAACGGCCGTGCGGCAATCACCGCCGCTGCCAGTAATAGCATCTGTAAAACACGGGCCCAGCCGCGGGAGGTTTTCAGGCTAAGGGCAAATGCCCAGCCGAAGAACGCCAGACCCAGCAGGCTCCACAGCCGCAGCCCCCACAGATCGCCGATCACACGCTCCAGCAGAAATACCGGCAGGGCGAGGATCACAAAGCCGAAAGCCTCTTTGACATACTGCATCCATGGGCCGCTGCGCGGCAGCAGGCGGTTACCGAACAGGGTGACGAGCACCAGCGGGATCCCCATGCCTAATGCGTAAAGGTACAAGGTACCGCCGCCGGCCCACATATTACCGCTCTGGGCAATGTAGAGCAGGATCGCGCTGAGTGGTGCGGTGGTACAAGGGGAACAGATCAATCCAGCCAGAGCCCCCATCAGGAACACGCCGGGCAGCGAGCCTCCTTTTTGGGTATTGCTCCAGCCCGCTAAACGCGTTTGCAGCGATGCCGGTAATTGCAATGAATAGAGGCCAAACATCGACAATGCCAAGGCGATAAACAGCACTGAGAGGCCGATCAACACGTACGGATGTTGCAGTGCCGCTTGAAACTGCAGCCCGGCGGCAGCGACCACCAAACCCAGCAAGGTATAGGTCAGCGCCATACCCTGCACGTAAACCACGGCCAACGCCAAAATTCGACCGCTGCTATGCGGTTTTTCACGGCCCAGAATGATGCCGGAAATCAGAGGGTACATCGGCAAAACGCAGGGGGTGAAAGCGATACCGATACCGATCAGCAATGCCCACAGCGGTGAAAACGGCAGATCATTGGGAGCCGGTACCGGCTCTGCCGCAGTAGGGAGTATCGGAGCGGCGGAGGCGCTCACGGCATTCAACGGGATCACGCGCGTTTCCGGCGGGTAGCAGAAACCGGCTTCCGCGCAGCCCTGGTAGGTCACGCTCAGGCTGGCATCTGCCGTTGCTTGTTGCAGCGGAATCTTCAGATTCAGTTGTTGCTTGAAAATGGCGACCTCGCCGAAAAATTCGTCTTTGTGGCTCAGCCCGGCGGGCAGTTCAACGGCGCCCAGCGTGGCCTGCTTTGGCACCAGTTTGATCTGCTGGCGATAGAGGTAATAACCGGGACGAATTTGCCAGTCCAGCGACAGCTGATTGCCTTGCTGTTTGAAATCAAAGGCGAAGGCCTGATCGACAGGCACGAACTGGCTACCGCCGTTTTGGCCGAACAGCGAAGCCTGGGCCGCCTGCGGCAGAAAGAACAGGCTGCAAAGCAGGAAAATCAGTTTAATGAGGCGTTGATCCATAACAGGTAGTCTTTATCTCCGGCCATCACCGGCAACACCAACAGTTCTGGCGTCTGGTAGGGGTGATGTTGTTTCAGGTAGCTGAGCAGGGCATCTTGATGGTGGCAATCGCTTTTGAACAGCATCTGCACTTCATATTCCTGTTCCAGTTTCCCTTCCCAGTAATATAACGACGTTGCGCCGGGTAACAGCGTGGCGCAGGCCGCCAGTTTTTCCCCCAGAACCCGGGCCGCCAGGTCTTGTGCCGTGGCCTCATCGGGTGCGGTGCAGAGTATGACGACAGCTTCGCAATCAGACATCTTCAGCCCTCTCATCCAGATTATCAGTGGGCACTATACCTTGAAGGGCGGTCAGCTAGAAGGCGAGTTTATCGCCAGTGGGGCAGGAGAGGGGAAACCGGGGCCGCAGCCCCGGGGTGAAGCATTACAGCATCACGCTGCCCAGCAGGAAGCCAAACAGCACCGCCAATATCACGCCGATGGTGCCGGGGATAAAGAACGGGTGGTTAAACACAAAACGCCCGATGCGGGTGGTGCCGGTATCATCCATTTGTACCGCGGCGACCAGCGTTGGGTAGGTTGGCAGGATAAACAGGCCGGAAACGGCGGCGAAGGAAGCCACTGCGGTCAATGGCGATACGTTCAACGCCAGCGCCATCGGCATCAGCGCCTTGGCGGTGGCGGCCTGAGAATACAGCAGCGCCGAGCAGAAGAAGAAAATCACGGCCAACAGCCACGGATGCGATTGAATCACCGTGCCAGCAGTCTCTTTGATCCAGTCAATGTTGGCTTGAACAAAGGTATCACCCAACCAGGCTACCCCCAGAATACAGATACAGGCGCTCATGCCGGCCTTAAAGGTGCTGGAATTAAGCACCATATCGGTATCGACGCGGCACAGCAGGGTGGTCAGGGTAGCGACGCTAAGCATGATGATTAGAATGGCGTTGGTGGTGTTCATCAGCGGTTTTGCTACCAGGCCCAGGCCCGGGCTGTTGATGATGGCGTAAGCCACCACGCACAGCACGCCGAGCAGGAACAGCAGCACCGACACTTTGGCGCGGGGTTTGATTTCCATGATCTTGTTGCCGCGCAGGGTCACCAAACCTTCTTCCAGGCGCTTCAGGTAAACCGGATCGTCCGACAATTTGGAGTCGAACAGCCAGCTTACCAGCAGCGACATCACCAGTACGGCGCAGAAGGTAGACGGCATCACGACCATCAGCAGGTGCAGATAGCTGACGCCGTGCCCTTCCATCACTGAAGACATGTACACCACCGCGGCAGAAATTGGCGAGGCGGTGATGGCGATCTGTGCGGATACCACGGCGGTAGACAGCGGACGGCAAGGCTTGATGCCCTGTTCTTTCGCGACTTCAGCGATCACCGGCAGCGCGGAAAGCGAAATGTTGCCGGTACCGGCGAAGATAGTCAGAAAATAGGTGACGATCGGTGCCAGAATGGTGATGTGCTTGGGGTTCTTGCGCAGCAGTTTTTCCGTTTGCTGCACCAGATAGTCCATACCGCCAGCGACCTGCATCGCCGAGATCGCAGCAATCACTGCCATGATGATGGAAATGACGTCGAACGGAATACTGCCCGGTTTCACGCCAATCAACGCCAGGACCAAAACCCCCAGCCCGCCTGCAAATCCAATCCCGATACCGCCCAGCCTGGCCCCTAAAAAAATGGCCAGCAGAACGATAACCAATTCTACGGCTAACATAGTGTCTACTCCTTAAAATAAGTTTTTTTGAAAACGAAAAGTTAAAATTTTGTGGGCGATGGAAAGTAAAAAGGCACGCTATCCAGGGGGATTTAGCGTGCCTTTTTGGGCTACCGGGTGTGTCTGTTATTGTTCATTTTCATCCGTATAGCGTTTGGCTTTATAGGCCGGGTGCATCAGGTTCTCCACGGAGAAGATGTCATCCAGCTCGGCTTCGGTCAGCAGACCGCGTTCCAGCACGACTTCACGTACGCTCTTGCCGGTTTCGGCGCAGATCTTCCCGACGATGTCACCGTTGTGGTGGCCAATGAACGGGTTCAGATAGGTGACGATACCGATAGAATTGAAGACGTAGTGCTCGCACACTTCTTTATTCGCGGTGATGCCGTTAATGCATTTTTCCAGCAGGTTATAGCAGGCGTTGGTCAGGATGTGAATGGACTCGAACATCGCCTGGCCAATCACCGGCTCCATGACGTTCAACTGCAGTTGGCCCGCTTCGGCCGCCATGGTAACGCAAGTGTCGTTGCCAATCACCTTGAAACATACCTGATTGACCACTTCCGGTACGACCGGGTTGACCTTGGCCGGCATGATGGATGAGCCCGCTTGCAGTTCCGGCAGGTTAATTTCGTTCAGACCGGCGCGTGGGCCTGAAGACAGCAGGCGCAGGTCGTTGCAAATTTTAGACAGTTTAACTGCGAGGCGTTTCAGCGCACTGTGCACCATTACGTAGGCGCCGCAGTCGGAGGTGGCTTCGATCAAGTCTTCGGCCGGCACGACAGGCAGGTTGCTGACCTCTGCCAATTTTTGAACCGCCAGTTGCGGGTAGCCTTCCGGGGTGTTCAGCGCCGTCCCGATTGCTGTCGCACCCAGGTTCACTTCCAGCAGCAGCTCGGCGGTGCGATGCAGGTTGCGGGTTTCTTCTTTCAGCAACACGCTGAACGCATGGAATTCCTGACCCAACGTCATTGGCACCGCATCCTGCAACTGGGTGCGCCCCATTTTCAGGATGGTTTCAAACTCTTTTGCCTTGCGGTCAAACCCTTCGCGCAGCTGGTTGATGGCGTCGATAAGCTTCTGATTGGAGGCGTAAACCGCAATGCGGAAACCGGTTGGGTAGGCGTCGTTGGTAGACTGGCACTTGTTGAGATGATCGTTAGGGTTCAGGTATTGGTATTCGCCTTTCTGGTGGCCCATCAGCTCCAGACCAATATTCGCCAGCACTTCGTTGGTGTTCATGTTCAATGAAGTGCCCGCGCCGCCCTGGAACACATCCACCGGGAACTGGTCCATGCATTTGCCTTTATCCAGCACTTCGTCACAGGCCTGGATGATGACATCAGCGATTTTACGTGGAATGGTTTTGAGTTCTTTGTTCGCCATCGCTGCGGCTTTTTTTACCATTACCATGCCGCGAACAAACTCGGGCACATCGCTGATTTTGCTGTTGCTGATATAAAAGTTTTCAATCGCACGCAGAGTGTGAACACCGTAATAGGCTTCTGCGGGGACTTCACGTGTTCCTAACAGGTCTTCTTCGATACGAATGTTATTTGACATGTGAACCTTCTTTGTATTGCTGCCGAATTAATTAATTGTCAGGGAACCAAATTATGTTGCCGAAGGCTTCAGGCATGAAACGATTAACCACTGTGCCCGTTGCTGCCCAGATCATATGCTGGTTAGTAATAAATGACTGAATCCAGATCACCTTCTGAGCCTTCTTAAATTGCCTGTTTCTGGTTCTGTGATCCCTTTCACGTTTATTAACTTTAGCAATAAAAAAGGGCCTTTGGTTGAAATGCACGCCGGCAGACCCCATTGTATTTAGGTTGGCCGTTAACCGGCCCCCTTTTCGCGCCGTCGCCAACGTGCGGTTGCGCAGATCTACCAGAGGAGAACCAGGTGCGCTGGTTACCGTTACTGCTGATATTTCTGTTGGCTTACATAGAGATATCCCTATTTATTAAAGTCGCCGCCGTATTGGGCGTGGCGATTACCCTGTTGCTGGTGGTGTTCACCTCCTGCGTCGGCATTTCGCTGGTGCGCAACCAGGGCATGAAGACCTTCATGCAGATGCAACAAAAGCTGGCTGCAGGTGAAAGCCCTGCGTCGGAAATGGTGAAAAGTGTTTCACTGGTATTAGCGGGCTTCTTGCTGCTGGTGCCGGGATTCTTTACCGATTTCCTCGGCCTGTTGTTGTTACTGCCCCCGGTGCAAAAATCGCTGACGTTGAAACTGATGCCGCATCTTTCCGTTTACCGCCCCGGCGGTTGGAGCCAGGGCGGTAATGCTGCCAACGGCAACACCTTCGACGGCGAGTTCCAGCGTAAAAACGACGATCGCTATACGCTGGATCATCAGCCCGACGATCATGACAAACGCAACGATCGTTGAAAAAACGCGGCCCAGGCCGCGTTTTTCGCATCAGTAGCTCAGTATTGCCATCAAAAGCGAAAATTTTTTTGGCCGCCCCCTTGAAGGGGGATGGAATGCCCCCATTTCAAATCCCACAAGCCGGTATTCACAATCCGGTGACAACCCTAAATCTGATAGAGACCTTCTTACAGGAGAGCGTTCAATGAGTATTCGTCCATTGCATGACCGCGTTATCGTCAAGCGCAAAGAAGTTGAATCAAAATCTGCTGGCGGCATCGTCCTGACTGGCTCTGCAGCGGGTAAATCTACTCGTGGCGAAGTTGTCGCGGTGGGTAAAGGGCGTGTTCTGGAAAGCGGCAACATCCAGCCGCTGGATGTGAAAGTTGGCGATATCGTGATTTTCAACGACGGTTACGGCGTGAAAGCAGAGAAGATCGACAATGAAGAAGTGTTGATCATGTCCGAAAGCGACATTCTGGCAATTGTTGAAGCGTAAGTGCGCTTTATCTTCTGAACTGAACGAGTTGAAGGGAAATACCAATGGCAGCTAAAGACGTAAAATTCGGCAATGACGCTCGCGTGAAAATGCTCCGCGGCGTGAATGTTCTCGCTGATGCAGTAAAAGTGACCCTGGGCCCGAAAGGCCGTAACGTAGTGCTGGATAAGTCCTTCGGCGCTCCTACCATCACTAAAGATGGCGTATCTGTTGCTCGTGAAATCGAACTGGAAGACAAGTTTGAAAACATGGGCGCGCAAATGGTGAAAGAAGTTGCCTCTAAAGCGAACGACGCTGCGGGCGACGGTACCACCACTGCAACCGTACTGGCTCAATCCATCATCACCGAAGGCCTGAAAGCTGTGGCTGCCGGCATGAACCCAATGGATCTGAAGCGCGGTATCGACAAAGCGGTTATCGCCGCTGTTGAAGAGCTTAAAAAACTGTCCGTACCTTGCTCTGACTCCAAAGCTATCGCTCAGGTAGGCACCATCTCTGCAAACTCCGACGAAACCGTGGGTAAACTGATTGCAGAAGCGATGGAGAAAGTGGGCAAAGAAGGCGTTATCACCGTTGAAGAAGGCACTGGCCTGCAAGACGAGCTGGACGTTGTTGAAGGTATGCAGTTCGACCGCGGTTACCTGTCTCCATACTTCATCAACAAGCCAGAAACCGGTTCTATCGAACTGGAAAGCCCGTTCATCCTGCTGGCTGACAAGAAAATCTCCAACATCCGTGAAATGCTGCCAGTACTGGAAGCCGTAGCGAAAGCCGGCAAACCACTGCTGATCATTGCTGAAGATGTTGAAGGCGAAGCGCTGGCTACTCTGGTGGTTAACACCATGCGCGGCATCGTGAAAGTGGCTGCGGTTAAAGCACCTGGTTTCGGCGACCGTCGTAAAGCTATGCTGCAGGATATCGCTACCCTGACTGCCGGTACCGTTATCTCTGAAGAGATTGGTCTGGAGCTGGAAAAAGCGACCCTGGAAGACCTGGGCCAGGCTAAGCGCGTTGTGATCAACAAAGACACCACCATCATCATCGATGGCGTGGGCGACGAAGCGACTATCCAAGGCCGCGTTACCCAGATCCGTCAGCAGATCGAAGAAGCGACCTCTGACTACGATCGTGAAAAACTGCAGGAGCGTGTCGCTAAACTGGCTGGCGGCGTTGCCGTTATCAAAGTGGGCGCAGCAACTGAAGTTGAAATGAAAGAGAAGAAAGCCCGCGTTGAAGATGCCCTGCACGCGACCCGTGCTGCGGTTGAAGAAGGCGTGGTTGCCGGCGGTGGTGTTGCACTGATCCGCGTAGCAAGCAAAATTGCTAACCTGAAAGGCGACAACGAAGACCAGAACGTCGGTATCAAGGTTGCTCTGCGCGCGATGGAATCTCCACTGCGTCAGATCGTAATCAACGCCGGTGAAGAAGCTTCCGTGATTGCCAACAACGTGAAAGCAGGCGAAGGCAGCTACGGCTACAACGCTTACACTGAAGAATACGGCGACATGATCGCGATGGGTATCCTGGATCCAACCAAAGTAACCCGTTCTGCTCTGCAGTACGCGGCTTCTGTGGCTGGCCTGATGATCACCACCGAGTGCATGGTGACCGACCTGCCAAAAAGCGACGCACCTGATTTAGGTGGCGCTGGCGGTATGGGTGGCATGGGCGGCATGGGCGGCATGATGTAATCATCCCCCACGTTCGCGTGTGCAAAAGCCCTGGCCAATTGGTCGGGGCTTTTTTTTGCGTGCTTTGTCTCACTGCTTTTGATGATATTTATGCAGACCGGGCTGATTTAGCTGGTAAACTGATCTTTCATCAGCTGTCGCTCAAGACGTTGGCCAGCACCAGTGGCAACGGATGCTTAAGAGATAGCAACGCTTTCTGATAAGCTTTTGCGAAACTCTCAATATAGATGGGGAACAAGATGCGGATTAAAGCCTTACTGGGTCTTTCGGCAGCCTTGCTGCTGGCAGGTTGCAGCAGCACCAATGAACTTTCCGCCGCAGGTCAGCAGGTTAAATTTACCGATACCAAACCGGCGGCAGAATGCCAGCTGGTGGGCGAAGTGACTGGCACCCAGAGCAACTGGTTGTCCGGTAACGGTGGTGAAGGCAGCTCCATGCGCGGCGCGGCAAACGATCTGCGCAACAAGGCAGCGGCAATGGGCGGCAACGTGATTTATGGTGCTACCAGCCCAAGCCAGAACCTGCTTTCAAGCTTTGCCCCGCTGGACAGCAAAATGGCCGGCCAGGTTTATAAGTGCCCGTAACGCAAGATTAATGCGTACGTCATAGCATAAAAAAGAGGCATGCCCAGGCATGCCTCTTTTGTTTTTGTCATTCCGTCGGTCAGTCAATCTTGCATCAGGCGCAGGTCGAGCGGCGTTTTGCTTGGCTTGCCGCCGACTTCACGGGTCAGACGCGGCACCATATATCCGGAAACCTTGCTCAGCAGCGCCTGCATAATGGCGCGCGCTTCGTCGTCACTGACCATAAAGTGCGCCGCGCCCTGTACCTTATCCAGCACGTGGATGTAATAGGGCAGGATACCTGCGTCAAACAGCGCATTGCTCAGCGCCGCCAACGTGTCGGCGTTGTCGTTGATGCCGCGCAGCAACACACTTTGGTTCAGCAAGGTGACGCCGGCCAGACGCAGTTGCGCCATGGCTCCCTGCAGTTCACGGTCAATCTCATTGGCATGATTGATGTGCGTGACCATCAGTACCTGCAGGCGTGAGGCCGACAGCCTGCGGCACAGTTCTGGCGTGATACGTGCCGGGATCACCACTGGCAAACGGGTGTGGATGCGCAGGCGTTTTACGTGCTCAATGGCTTCCAGTTCCCCGATCAGCCAGTCCAGCTCGTGATCTTTGGCCATCAGCGGATCGCCACCGGAGAAAATAATCTCATCCAGTTCCGGGTGTTGGCGGATATAATCCAACGCCTGACGCCAGTTGGCTTTATTGCCCTGGTTGTCCTGATACGGAAAATGGCGACGGAAGCAGTAGCGGCAGTTAACCGCACAGCCGCCTTTAACCAACAGCAAAGCACGATTACGGTATTTGTGCAGCAGGCCTGGCACCACGCTACGCTGTTCGTCCAGCGGATCGGTCGTGAAGCCGGGTGCATTGATGAATTCTTCGCTGGCGGTCAGAACCTGACGCAATAGCGGATCATTGGCGTCGCCGGGACGCATGCGTGCGGCGAAGGCGCGGGGTACGCGCAATGCAAACAGCCGACGGGCTTCACGGCCCTGCGGCAGGTCCGGATGCATATTCAGTGACAAAAGCTGCAGTAATTCATCGGGATCGGTAATAACATCGGCGAGTTGATGCAACCAATCTTCTCTATATGCCGTACTTTGGGTTATAATGTGTGCCATTTTTTTGGCTAAGCTACCAGTTTAAATATTCAGAGGGCCATCATGGCGACTTATTCTAGCAACGATTTCCGTCCGGGTCTTAAAATCATGTTCGAGGGCGAACCTTACGCTATCGAATCCAGTGAGTTCGTTAAACCGGGCAAAGGCCAGGCATTTGCGCGCGTTAAAATGCGTCGTCTGCTGACCGGCACTCGCGTTGAGAAAACCTTCAAATCTACCGACTCTTGCGAAGGCGCGGACGTGGTAGATACCAACATGAACTACCTGTACAACGACGGTGAGTTCTACCACTTCATGCACCCTGAGACTTTCGAGCAACACGGTGTTGAAGAAAAAACCGTTTCTGATGCGGCAAAATGGCTGCAAGACAACGCAGAATGTATCGTTACCCTGTGGGACGGTCGTCCAATCGCGGTTCAGCCCCCGAACTTTATCGAAGCAGAAATCACTGACACCGATCCAGGTCTGAAAGGTGATACTGCCGGTACCGGCGGCAAGCCTGCCACCCTGAGCACTGGCGCCGTGGTTAAGGTTCCATTGTTCGTACAGATTGGTGAAGTTGTTCGCGTTGACACCCGCTCTGGCGAATACGTTTCACGCGTAAAATAAGTTTCAAAAGAAAGGAGCCCTGCGCGGCTCCTTTGTTTTACCTTCCGTATCTCGTTGGCAGAATCTACATAATGAAAAAAACTCTGTTAGCCGTTGTCTCCCTACTGTTACTGATGTCCCTTAGCGGCTGTAATACTTTCCGTGGTTTCGGTGAGGACGTTCAGCACCTCGGCGGCGCTATTTCGCGTACTGCCAGCTAATAACCATTAAAGCCTCTAATGTAATCGTGCGAAATAAAACCATTTTAAACAGCAACTCTCGCTAATATTTACTACGCTTAGAAAGCCGTACTTTTTCATCACTGACAAATAAGGACTTTCCTATGCTGAAGAAAAGTATTATCGCGATTTTCTCTTTGATGATCTTGACCTCATTGACCGCATGCAACACCACTCAGGGCGTGGGCGAGGACATCCAGGCTGGCGGCAAGGCTATCCAGCGTAGCGCGGAATAACTCCCTTTACTGACTTGCGGTATTCCGCGAAAAGCTGCCCAAAGGCATCGTTGTGGGATACCGCTTCCCCTGTTGACCTATCTCCTGCCGAAAGCTTTGTACTGTTATCCTCCCCGGCAGTGGGTATAATCCCCTGGCATATCACAACGCTAAATGGGACGACCCGTTTACGCATCTGCATTCGGGGACGACCCCACCGTTATGGAGCCTGTTTCATGGCTTGGATTATTCTGCTTATTGCCGGTTTGTTGGAAGTCGTATGGGCTGTTGGCCTGAAATACACCCATGGTTTTACTCGTTTGACCCCCAGCATTATTACTGTTGCCGCCATGGTGGTCAGCATGCTGCTGTTGGCACATGCGATGAAAACGCTGCCCGCCGGCACGGCTTATGCCGTTTGGACAGGCATTGGTGCGGTAGGCGCGGCAATTATGGGGATGGTGTTACTTGGTGAATCAACCAATATCGCGCGCATCCTCAGCCTGTGCCTGATTGTTGTCGGCATACTTGGGTTGAAGTTCAGCAGTCACTGATGCTGCGTTTGTTTCACCCAGATTAGCTTATCCGTATCAAAGCCGTTGTTTTTCGCGGTTTGCACTAATCTGTCGCGCGTGGCGGCGTCCAGCGTCGGCGTGCGCGACAGTATCCACAAATACCCTCGGTTTGGGCCGCAAACCAGCGCGTAGCGATAATCTGCATCCAACTCAATCACGTTATACCCACCGTAGAAAGGCCCAAAAAAGGACACCTTGAGTGCGGCTACCTGTGGTGAGCCGGTAAAATAGGCCTTGCCCGTGCTTTCCTGCCATTGTTGTTTTTGCGTATTAAAACCCCGGTTCACCACTTTGAGGCCGCCGTCTTCGCGTGGGCTGTAGTTGGCGGTGACCTGTTCGAGGCCGCGTTCAAAACGGTGATCAAAACGCGCGATTTCATACCAGGTGCCGAGATAGCGCTGGCTGTCGAAATCATTCACTACTTTGATGTTCTTCGGCGGGGAAACGCTGCAAGCGGCGGAAAGGAAGGCGGGAATGATCGCGCATAGCTTTGACCGAAAACGCATTGGTTACTCCTGTTTACCGGGTTGGAATAAACAGTGTAGCCGAAAGGCAAAGCAGACGGCCAACGGGAGTTGGCCGCCAGAAGTGTTTTACAGCGTCACCACGCCGATAACGGTGACGACGCTGAGGATGGCCGCCAGGCCATAGAAGACCCATTTACCGGCCGGCACGTGGATTTTCAAATCGTGCATCGCATGGTGTATACGGTGCAGACCGCACCACAGCGGCAGGATAATCATCAGCAGCAGGAACAGCCGGCCAATCAGGCTCTGGCAGAAAGCCAACACACGGTCATAGCCCAGCGCATCGCCAGGGAACCACCCCAGTGGCAGCAGAATGCCGACCAGCAGCACGATAGCGGGCGCGATGATCGCGCCCCACATGCCGCCGGCGCCGAATAATCCCCAGAAAACCGGTTCGTCTGAGCGTTTAGGTGCTTGATTTATCATGTTTCCTCCGGATTACAGCAGGGCCACGGCCAGGATGACCACGCTGGCGACCAGCGTTACCGCCCACAGCGCTTTGACGATAGGCCCTGGCCCCATTTTTTCGCTGTTGACCACGATATTGGCGGCTTTCGGTGCCAAATCGAACCAGGTTTTGGTGTGCAGCAACGCCGCCAGCAGGGCGACTACGTTAATCAGCAGCACCAGCGGGTTTTGCAGAAAACCGACGAACCCTGCCCAGCTCTCCGCACCGCCTTTCAGCGCAAAAACGCCGTAGATCAGCACGATGCTGAACCACACGGCCGGCACCGAGGTCCCTTCACGCAGCATATAGAAACGATAGAAGCCGAGCTTTTGCCACCAGGTTGGCGTCATGGTGCGCACATAGGGCTTACGTTGTGTTGTCATTGCGGTTTCTCTCCCTTATTGCGGCTTCAGCATGGCGATCATGAAGTCTTTGGCACTTTCCACCTTGCCCTGCTGGATAGCAGCGGCCGGGTCGACGTGCTTCGGACACACTTCAGAGCAGTAGCCGACAAAGGTACAGCTCCACACGCCGTTTTGGCCGTTGAGTTGCGCCATGCGCTGTTTCTGGCCGTGGTCGCGATTATCCAGGTTGTAGCGGTGCGCCAGGGTGATTGCCGCTGGGCCGATGAACTCTGGGTTCAAACCGAATTGCGGGCAAGCGGCGTAACACAGCCCGCAGTTGATACAGCCGGAGAACTGGTGGTACTTGGCCATCTGCGCCGGTGTTTGCACGTTAGGGCCGTCTTCCGGTTTGCGGTTATTGCCGATGATGTAAGGCTTAATCGCCTCCAGGCTTTCGATAAAGTGGGTCATATCGACTACCAGATCGCGTTCAATCGGGAAGTTACCCAGTGCCTCTACCTTCATGCCGTTGGTGTATTCGCGCAGGAAGGTCTTGCAGGCCAGTTTCGGTACCCGGTTGACCATCATGCCGCACGAGCCGCAGATAGCCATGCGGCATGACCAGCGGTAGGAAAGGTCCGGCGCCAGGTTATCCTTGATGTAACCCAGCGCGTCGAGCAGCGAGGTTTGTTCATCGTAAGGCACCGCGAAGGTCTCGAAATGTGGCTCTGCGTCGCATTCCGGGTTATAGCGCATGACCTCGATTTTCAGGGTGTTCATCTCAGCCATTTGCCTGCTCCTTATCCTTTTTGTCCTGCGCTTCGGCTTCAGCGCCGTACACACGTTTGGCCGGTGGCAGTTTGGTGATCTTCACGTCGCTGTATTCCAGGCGCGGTGCGCCGTTAGGGTTATGGAACGCCAGCGTATGCTTCAGGAAATTCACGTCGTCACGTTCGGTGCAGCCTTCATCCAGACGCTGGTGGGCGCCGCGGGATTCTTTACGGTTAAAGGCGGAGTGCGCCATGCACTCGGCGACGTCCAGGCCGTAGCCCAGCTCGATGGTGTACAGCAGGTCGGTATTGAACACGCTGGAG
Source organism: Serratia sp. BNK-12 (assembly GCF_047456085.1). Classification (NCBI taxonomy): domain Bacteria; kingdom Pseudomonadati; phylum Pseudomonadota; class Gammaproteobacteria; order Enterobacterales; family Yersiniaceae; genus Serratia; species Serratia sp. BNK-12. The sequence goes on along the minus strand of NZ_CP179896.1, from coordinate 4,816,592 downwards.
TTATCGGTGATTTTGACGCGCTTGAAGCGTTCTTTCAGCTCAGCCAGTTTATCGATGGTTTTTTGCATCAGTTCTGGCGTACGGTAGATACCGCAGCCTTCTTCCATCGACAGCCCCATTTCATCGCGGATCTTCGACCAGTTTTCGCTGCCTTCCTGCTTCATCAAATTGCTGAGTCGGGTTTCGACGTCGCGCCCTTGCGCATCAAGGGCACTGCCATTGGCCGGGCCAGATTCCAGCGAGCGACGAGCTGCATGCTCACCGGCCACCCGGCCGAACACCACCAGTTCCGCCAGCGAGTTGGATCCCAGGCGGTTGGCACCGTGCAGACCGACGGAAGAGCATTCGCCGACGGCAAACAGCCCCTTGATGCGGGTTTCGCAGTTTTGATCGGTTTCAATGCCGCCCATGGTGTAATGCGCCGTTGGGCGTACCGGGATGGGGTCTTTTACCGGATCGACGCCGACGTAGGCCTTGGCCAGTTCACAGATGAACGGCAGGCGTTCGAGCAGCTTCTTTTCCCCCAGATGGCGCAGGTCGAGATAGACCACGTCGCCGCGCGGGGTGGCGATGGTGCGACCGGCACGCCATTCGTGCCAGAAGGCCTGCGAAACTTTATCGCGCGGGCCCAGCTCCATGTATTTGTTCTTCGGCTCGCCCAGCGGGGTTTCCGGGCCCATGCCGTAGTCCTGCAAATAACGGTAGCCGTCTTTATTCACCAGAATACCGCCTTCGCCGCGGCAGCCTTCGGTCATCAGGATGCCGGAACCCGGCAGGCCGGTAGGGTGATATTGGACGAACTCCATATCGCGCAGTGGGATGCCGTGATGGAACGCCATGCCCATGCCATCACCGGTGACGATGCCGCCATTGGTGTTGTAGCGGTACACGCGTCCGGCACCGCCGGTGGCCATGATCACCGCATTGGCGCGGATCTGCACGCGGGTGCCTTCCATCATGTTCATTGCGACCAAACCGCGGACCTGACCGTCATCCACCAGAATATCCAGCACAAAGTGCTCGTCGAAACGTTGGATTTGCGGGTATTTGAGCGAGGTCTGGAACAGGGTATGCAGCATGTGGAAGCCGGTCTTGTCGGCGGCGAACCAGGTTCGTTCAATCTTCATGCCGCCGAAGCGACGCACGTTGACCGAACCGTCCGGTTTACGGCTCCACGGGCAGCCCCACTGTTCCAACTGGGTCATTTCCCGCGGGCAGTTGTGGACGAAATGGTCGACCACGTCCTGCTCACACAACCAGTCGCCACCGGCAACGGTGTCGTTGAAATGGTAGTCAAAAGAGTCGTGATCCTGAGTGACGGCGGCGGATCCCCCTTCGGCGGCTACCGTATGGCTGCGCATCGGGTAGACTTTTGAGATGAGCGCGATTTTCAGTTGGGGGTTGGCTTCCGCTGCGGCTATTGCTGCACGTAAACCAGCACCCCCGGCCCCAATAATGGCAAGATCGGCGTTAAAGGTTTGCACTGCATTCCTCCAATATTCTTGTTAAGAACGGCAAATTAAATATCTATGCTTAATATTTATAAATATTCTTCGGGTGCTAACTAACTGAGTTCATTGTCGTTGCATAAAGCTTAAGGATAGATATCTCCCACCAATAATGTGGAATTAACTATACCTAAAGTTAAGTAGAAGAAATTTGATGTGATCGATTGTTTTGCCTTTTAACCGGCGGGCGGAAGGATAATTGCCTGTGGGTTGGATTTAACGTTTATTCAACTTTTATTAACCTTTTTGCCAACTATTTATCAGGTAATGTCGAGGTTAAAGCGGCCGAGCTGTTAAGAATTTGTTTGCATGCCAGGATACGAGTAGACTGCATCCCCTGTTTGATTTCGGAGTAATTACCATGAGCGAAACGGCAAGCTGGCAGCCAAGTGCACCCATCGCCAATTTGTTGAAACGCGCAGCGATCCTGACTGAGATCCGGCGTTTCTTCGCCGATCGTGGCGTGCTGGAAGTTGAGACGCCAACCATGAGCCAGGCGACGGTCACCGATATTCACCTGTTCCCGTTCCAGACGCGTTTTGTCGGGCCCGGTGCGGCGGATGGCATGACGCTGTACATGATGACCAGCCCGGAATACCACATGAAACGTCTGCTGGCGGCGGGCAGCGGGCCGATCTATCAGATGGGGCGCAGTTTCCGCAATGAAGAGGCCGGTCGTCATCACAACCCTGAATTCACCATGCTGGAGTGGTACCGTCCGCACTACGACATGTACCGGCTGATGAACGAGGTGGATGATCTGCTGCAGCAGGTACTGGACTGCGAGAGTGCGGAGACCCTGTCTTATCAGCAGGCTTTCCTGCGCCATCTGGATATCGATCCGCTGTCAGCGGAGAAGGTACAACTGCGTGAAGCGGCGGCCAAACTCGATCTGAGCAACATTGCCGATACCGAAGAGGATCGCGATACGCTGCTGCAATTGTTGTTTACCGTTGGCGTGGAGCCGTACATCGGCCGTGATAAACCGGCGTTTGTTTATCACTTCCCGGCCAGCCAGGCGTCGTTGGCGGAGATCAGCACTGAAGATCACCGCGTGGCGGAGCGTTTCGAAGTCTATTTCAAAGGTATTGAACTGGCGAATGGCTTCCGTGAACTGACCGACAGCCGCGAGCAGCGTCAGCGTTTTGATCAGGATAACCGCAAGCGAGCGGAACGCGGTTTGCCGCAGCACCCGATTGATAACAACCTGCTGGATGCGCTGCAGCACGGTATGCCGGAGTGTTCCGGTGTGGCGCTAGGCGTTGATCGGCTGGTGATGCTGGCGTTGGGCGCTGAAAGCCTGAGTGAAGTGTTGGCCTTCCCGGTCGGGCGCGCATAACCGCTAATTCAGCGCCATTGCGATAAAAAAGGGTTCGGCCATAGCCGAACCCTTTTTGCATGCGGCGGTTACAAACTGCCCGATTCGCGTTTGGTGTTGGGCGCCGGTGTGGAGGCCGGCGTGCGACCGTTGCTGGTCAGGCGGGACAGCGTCTCGCTGCGAACCTGGAATGGTGGGTACGGCAGCGTAATGCCGTGCTCGCGATAGCCGGACAAGATCAACTGATGGATCTCATGGCGCAACGGCATGCGGTGGCCCATCTCGGCGGCGTAAATACGCAGTTCAAAGATCTGGATACCCTGCTGCAGATCGACCAGATAAACCTCCGGTGCCGGATTATCAAGCACCAGCGAACAGCGTTCGGCGGCATTGGTCAGGATCTTGGTCACTTCTTCGCTGTTGGCTTCTGCCGGTGCCGGTACGGTCAGTACCACACGAGTCAGGTTGTCCGACAGCGACCAGTTAATGAACTGCTCGGTGATAAACGCCTTGTTCGGCACGATGATCTCTTTGCGATCCCAGTCCGAAATGGTGGTGGCGCGGGTGTTGATCTTGGTGACGGTACCGGTCAGGTTGCGGATCGTCACGGTATCACCAATGCGGATCGGTTTTTCAAACAGGATGATCAGGCCGGAGATAAAGTTGGAGAAGATCTCCTGCATACCAAAGCCCAACCCCACGCTGAGCGCGGTCACTACCCACTGCAGTTTCGACCATTCGATACCGATCCAGGAAAAGCTGAGGATGGCGCCGAACAACAACAACAGATACTTGGTAATGGTGGTGATGGCGTAGCCGGTGCCCGGCGACAGATCCAGGTGCTGCAGTACCGCCAGCTCCAGCAGGGCCGGCAGGTTACGCACCAACTGCATGGTAACGATCAGCACCAGGATGGCGATCAATACCGCACCCAAGGTGATTGGATGCGCGGTTTCCACGCCATTGACCGTCGACGTCACGTCCCACAGGGAGATGTTTTCCAGGAAGGCGAAGGCCGAGTGAATTTCTGACCACAGCACGATCACCGACACCAGCGCGATCATCGTCAGGATCGAACGAACCAACCGGAGCGACTGGGCGCTGATGGTATCCAGATCGATTTCTGAATCATCCATGTCCATCGATCCTTCGGTGCTATTGGGCGTATGCGGTGTTTCTTCTTCACCGCGCGCACGCTGAGCCAGAATATCGGCCCGGCGTTGCTTGGCGCGGTCAAAGGCGATACGTCGCCGTTGGATCAGCATCCAGCGGCGAATAATGTGGTAAATCACCAGCAGGAAGAACCAGATGGCCACCGACGTTTCCAACCGCGCCAACAGTGCCTGAGAGGTGGTCAGATAGCCGACGGCGGAGGCCAGCGCCGCCAGCAGCGGCGCGGACAGCAATAGCCCCCACAGCGCGGTGTTGACCATGTTGTCGCCGGAGCCTTTTTTATCCAGATACAGCGGGATGCCGGCGCGTTTCAGGCTATTGGTGACGATGGCCAAAGCCAGACACAGCAGGATAAAGCACAGCCGTCCCAGGGTATTGGCAAACTCGCGTTCTTTCAGGCTGTCGAAGGTGATCAACGCCATGATCAGCGGCACTATCAGCCAGATCGACATTTTGTAATAGCGCATGGCGCGTGAAACCTGCTTCACCGGCCAGCGGAAATGCACGATAAACAACCCCTGTGGGTGGGCGAAGGCGGCGCAAATCATACATACCCACAGGATCGGCAGCGTGGCGGTGACACCCTTGCCGATCGCTTCGGCTACCGGGTAGTTCCAGGCGCTTTGCAGGCCAAAGCCGAGCGCTGCCCAGAGCACCGGCAGCGGCAGTGCCACCAAAATCGACCAGAATACGGTGCGCAGGGTCAGGAAGAATTCGTCCTGGGTCACTTTGCCAACCCGGCTGCTGGCGCGCGTCAGGAAGGCGTGGTAGTGCTTGCGAGAGCTGATGCTGAAAATAACCAGCAGCAGGGCACCGAAGATGGGGATCAGCGTTTCGCGGCTGGTCACCATCATCATGAAGGCCCCACCGAGCTGTGACAGCGTATCCAGCGACAGCAGACGTGTCAGATCGTGCGCGACGTTAATCGGATAGGACAGGGTGATAGGATTGACGTCAGGCACCCAGAACAGATAGCGGTGGGTGGCGTCCTTGATTTCGTTTAACGCCTCGATCAACTGGGTGTTGGCCACTTTCAGCTTGGTCAGCTCGAGGATCTGAGTATCGCACCCGGACAGCAGTGAATTCAGCAGTTCCCTCTGAGTGCGCAACTGGGCGTCGACAATGCGTCTTTCCGCGCTGGTCAGTTCACTGCCGTCGTCACGTTTGAATTCGCGCTGAGACAGTTTTTCCAGTTGGCTTTCAAACTGCAGGCGCTGTACGCGCAGTTGGGCCATATCGCCATCGAGCTGCTGCGGCTTGGGCATTTCCGGCAGCGTGGCGACCTGAGCACGCAGGGTTTCTCCCAGCGCCGATGAGGAGCCGAGCCACTGGGCCTGTTCGATAATGGTGCTTAATGCCTGGCGCACCTGCAGCGTTTGCGCGGCGGCCTGACGTTGTTGGGATGAAATCAGATCCATGCGCTGGGCCTGATTGTTCAGCGCCGCAGACAGTTCACGGTTGATTTGCAACTGCTGACTGATACTTTTCGGCAGATCGCCATTTTGCTCGGCCAACTGCTCGGTTTTTTCCAGTGCCAGTTCGGCTTCGCGCTGTCGCTGGGCATTGAGGTTATTGCGCAGCGCCTGCAGTTGAACGTCAATCTTCTCGTGGCGCTTTTTGTAGACTTCGGCGCGCATCCGCGCCAGTTCCTGGCGGTTGTTGGCCGACAGCTGTGCCAGTTCGAGCTCATCGACTTTGGCTTTGCGTGCAGCGGCTTCCGCCTGCAATAACGCCAGCGCAGCCTGAGCATGCGGAGTGGTCGGGTTGGCGGGTTGGGCCTGCAGGCGACGTTGAACCTCGGTCAATGCACGGCGAGCGTCGGTCTGCTGCTGTGGCAATTGGCCGAGGGAATCGCTGATTTCCCGCGTGCGTTCCTGCTCTTGCTGCAGCAAACGCGCCTGTTCCAGCAGCAGGCTGCTGGTTTGCAGGATTTGCTGTTCCAAATCGCTGGCCGGCAGGTTATCGCCGTTCGGCAGGATTTTGCTGTCTTCCAGCGCTAACTGACGACGCAGTTCCTGCGTCATCTTCGGGAAATCGTCGATCACGCGCTGATATTGCTCAACGCGCGTTAGCGACTCTTTACGCTCCGACAGCCAGTTGAGGGCGCTTTGCAACGCCTCAGTGGTTTCCGCCTGATTAGGCGCGCTCTTGTTGCTCTCGGCCTGCTTCAGCTCCTGTTTGAGCTGTGTTTCGGTGGGCACCGTGGCGGCCAGCACCGGTTGAGCCAGTAAGCAACCGAGCAATAACGTGATAATCAGGCGCACAGCGTCAATTCCTTCAGATCTGCGGTGTTTCAACGGCAGCAGACGCGGCCGGGATTTCTGCGAAGGCTTCGCCCATGCGGATCACGGTGCCGTTGTTCAACTGCGGCGCGAACTGTACGCTGCCTGGGGTAAACAGGTTAATGACCGTCGAACCCAGCTTGAAGCGGCCCATTTCTTCGCCTTTCTCCAGCACGATAGCGCCTTCCGCACCTTCTTCAGGATAGGTCCAGCGTTTGATAATGCCTTCGCGTGGCGGGGTTACCGTGCCGGCCCAGACGGTTTCGATGCTGCCGACGATGGTGGCGCCCACCAGGATCTGCACCATTGGCCCGACAGCGGTATCAAACACGCAGATCACACGCTCATTGCGCGCGAACAGGTTTGGCACGTTGGCCGCGGTCAATGGGTTAACGGAGAACAGGTCACCCGGCACATAAATCATTTCGCGCAGCACGCCGTTGCACGGCATATGTACGCGGTGATAATCCCGCGGAGCCAGGTAGGTGGTGGCGAACAGACCGTTACGGAACGGCTCTGCCAGCACATAGTTGCCGGCCAACAGCGCTTCCAGGCTGTAGTTGTGGCCTTTGGCCTGGAAAATTTGGTCGTCGTGGATCTGGCCGAGCTGGCTGATGGCACCGTCTGCGGGCAGGGCCAGCCAGTTGGCGTCGCTGATGATCGGGCGGGCGCCGTCACGCAGCGGGCGTACAAAGAATTCGTTGAAGCTGGCGTAGGCGCTCAGCTCTGGATGTTGCGACTCTTGCATGTTTACGCGGTAATAACGGGCAAAGCCCTTCAGAACCAATTGGGTCAACCAACCGGCCTGCTTGTCCGCACCCCAGCCCGCCAGGCGGGTCAGAGCCAGCTTCGGTAACCAGTACTGCAATTTAATTTTGATGCTATCCAGCACGTTTAACCTCTTGAATCAGGGTAAAGGGCGCGCATTGTAACGCTGGCTCTGCCACCGTCAACGCCGCCCGGCATTATCAGTCTGCGGCATCGGTGAAGTTCTTGCGAACCTTCACTTGCGCCATGCTTTCCAGAATACGGTGATAGTTGTCGAAACGTTCTTTGGCGATATCGCCTTTTTCCATTGCGGCACGGATAGCACAGCCTGGATCGGTATCGTGGCGGCAATCACGGAACTTGCAACCGCCTAAATAGTTACGGAATTCGACAAAACCTTGGGTGATTTGTTCCGGTTCAAGGTGCCACAGGCCAAACTCACGTACGCCTGGGGAGTCGATCACGTCGCCGCCGTGCTGGAAATGATACAGCCGTGCAGCGGTGGTGGTATGTTGCCCGAGCCCAGAGACATCGGAAACCTGATTTACCAGAATTTGCTCTTTGGAAGCTGGCAGCAGAGCGTTAAGCAGGCTGGACTTGCCGACCCCCGACTGCCCGGCGAAAATACTGATGCGGCCGACCAGCGCCTGTTCGAACGCTTCCATGCCTTCGCGCGTCTGGCTGGAGACTTCCAGCACCCGATAACCAATCTTGCGATAGGTATCCATCATGCCGTCGACCCGTTTGCGCGCTTCGGCATCCAACAGATCGATCTTGTTCAGTACGATCAGCGGCTCAACTTCCAGCGTTTCACAGGCTACAAGGTAGCGGTCGATGATGTTCAGCGAAAGCTCGGGTAATATCGCCGAAACGATAACGATTTGGTTGATATTGGCGGCGATAGGCTTCACGCCGTCGTAGAAATCTGGGCGTGTCAGCACCGAGGTGCGTTCATGCACGGCCTCGACAATGCCTTTGACCCCTTCATGGGTACCGACGCCAGGGCGCCACACTACGCGATCGCCGGTGACCAGCGAACGCAGCGTACGGCGAATATTGCAGCGGTGTTGGGTGCCGTCCGCTGCCTCAACGTCGGCATGCATCCCGAAACGGCTGATGACGATGCCGTCCTGCGGCTCGCCCAGTTGGGAATCATCCAGTTCCGGTTTTTTATCGGTGCGTTTCAGGCGACGTTGATGGTTCGCCTGTACACGGCGTTCTTGACCTTTGGACAGTTTGTTCTTGCTCACTGCGCCTCACTTGAATCCGCTTTATCGCTCATGGCGACCAAAAGGACTATGATACACGCTATTTTATATTAAATAACCGTTGTTAGCCGCCACGCGCAGCGCACCTTGGCCGCTGAACGGCCAGCGCCGGTCGCCGCCTTGCCTACAGTTTGTTTATCTTTTGGCTTTTACGCAGGAAATATCATGACAGGAAACGAAAATAACCTGATTTGGATCGATCTGGAGATGACCGGCTTGGATCCTGAACGCGATCGCATTATCGAGATCGCTACGCTGGTCACCGATGCCAATCTGAACATTCTCGCGGAAGGGCCGGTGATCGCCGTACACCAATCCGATGAACAGCTTGCCCTGATGGATGACTGGAACGTGCGCACCCATACCGGCAGCGGCCTGGTGGAGCGGGTGAAAGCCAGCCAGTTCGACGACCATGCCGCTGAGCTGGCCACCATCGCCTTCCTGCAGCAGTGGGTACCGGCGGGCAAATCGCCGATCTGCGGCAACAGCGTGGGTCAGGACCGCCGTTTCCTATTCCGCTATATGCCCGAACTGGAAGCCTACTTCCATTACCGTTATCTTGACGTCAGTACGCTGAAAGAACTGGCGCGCCGTTGGAAGCCGGAAATCCTCAGTGGCTTCAAGAAGCAGGGCACCCACCAGGCAATGGACGACATTCGCGAGTCGGTAGGTGAACTGGCCTATTACCGCGAGCATTTCATCCAGTTATAACGAATGCCGGGCCTCTTGATCGGGGCCCTACTGCCGAAAGCAGCCAATTCCGCCGCTTAATTAATCAGTTTGGCGCTTTAATCGGCAATCAAACAAAAATCGCGTTTTTTTGCTTTCAGGGGCTTGCGGCAAAAAGGATTTCTCGTATAATGCGCACCCCGTACCGATGAAGAATTTCGTTTAGTTCCGACATCGATACGCCGGGCGGGAATAGCTCAGTTGGTAGAGCACGACCTTGCCAAGGTCGGGGTCGCGAGTTCGAGTCTCGTTTCCCGCTCCAAATTCAACAATGCTGCTGATGTGGCGTGATGAATAAAAAAAGTATCAGGTAGTACCCATGCGACGCGGGAATAGCTCAGTTGGTAGAGCACGACCTTGCCAAGGTCGGGGTCGCGAGTTCGAGTCTCGTTTCCCGCTCCAAAAAATTCAAAGGCCATGTTGTTGTTTGATGGCCGGATGCCCAAAGCATCTCAATGCGGGAATAGCTCAGTTGGTAGAGCACGACCTTGCCAAGGTCGGGGTCGCGAGTTCGAGTCTCGTTTCCCGCTCCAATTTTCTCTTCGTTTTAAACTCAGTCCAACGCCTTTAGCGGCGCGGTTCTTTGTCTCGTTATACATACCCTGTCGAAATGTTGTGAACAGACTTATCCACAGGTAGCGCTCATAATACCCGCAGCTCAAAAAATCAACGCCACACAAATGAAATATTTATCGCATTGATTTGTATGCATATTTATTTATCCGAAAACGTTATACCGATCACTTGCTCTTTTTGTTGCAGTTGAAAGACAAAGCATTTTTATTTTTATGCACAAATCCACAGAGTGACTATCGGGTCTGAATGAAAGATTTCAGGCATCCCTCGGCAATCCTTTTTCCACAGCCCGTACCAATCGTTTTTTCTGCGTTGTCTGCACTTCTATGCCTTGCGCCTCACGCCGCGCCAACTGTTGCTCCAGTGCCCAGTGGATATGTTCGTCCAGCATTGCGTCCTGTGCCAGCCGGGAGCGCAACGCCACCACTGCCGCATCCTGGTAAGGGGCGTTGCCCAGCGCCACGGCGATATTGCGCAGCCAGCGTAAATGGCCGATACGCCGGATGGCGGAGCCTTCGGTGATGCGCAGGAATTTCTCTTCCGTCCAACCAAAGAGTTCGATCAGTTGCGGTGCATGCAGTGCGGCGCGTGGGCTGAAATCGTCTTCGTCGGTAAGTTGCGAGAAGCGGTTCCACGGGCAGATAAGCTGGCAATCATCACAGCCGTAAATACGATTGCCCAATAACGGCCGGAATTCTTCAGGAATGGCGCCTTCCAACTCAATCGTCAGATAGGAGATGCAGCGGCGCGCATCTACGGTGTAGGGGGCGACGATGGCGCCGGTTGGGCAAGTAGTGATACAGGCGACGCAGCGGCCGCACTGTTCCTCCTGGGGCTTATCCACCGGCAGCGGCAGGTCGATCAGCAGTTCGCCAAGAAAGAACCAGGAGCCGGCTTCGCGGTTTAAAATAAGTGAGTGTTTACCAACCCAGCCAATCCCGGCCTTGGAGGCCAGTGCGCGTTCCATCACCGGCGCGGAGTCGACAAAGGGGCGGAAATTAAGTTCGCCGCAGTAAGCCTGGATCTGATCGCCGAGTTTTTTCAGCCGTTGGCGCAGCAGTTTGTGGTAGTCCCGCCCGAGCGCATAGCGGCTGACATAGCCTAATTCTGAGTTGTTGAGGGTGCTGGCGAAGGCCGCTTTGGCCGGCAGGTAGTTCATGCGCACGCTGATCACGCGCAGCGTGCCGGGCAACAGCTCATGTGGCCGGGCGCGCAGCATGCCATGGCGTGCCATCCACTCCATTTCACCGTGGTATTGTTTGTCCAACCAGGCCTGCAGCTTGGGCTCTTCCGCGCTCAGATCGGTGTCGCAGATGCCTACCTGCTGGAATCCTAGCGATTGCCCCCATTGCTTGATATGTTGGGCGAGTTGATTGAGATCGAGGGGGTGAGTCATGACGGGCCACAGTGAAAAACGATACTCTGACAGTTTACCACACTCTGTCTGGTCTGCGGACTGGATCCGGCGAGCAGAAGCAAGCGCCGCCGCCTCGCAGGGCATTTCTCTCTATCAACTGATGCAACGTGCCGGTGAGGCGGCTTACACGCTGGCGTGCGACCAATATCCTGCCGCCCATCACTGGCTGGTGCTGTGCGGTCATGGCAACAATGGCGGTGACGGCTATGTTGTCGCCCGTTTGGCTGCGGCGGCCGGTGTCAAAGTCAGCCTGATTGCCTGCGAAGGCACACGACCACTGCCCCCAGAAGCGGCTGAAGCCAGACAGGCATGGTTGGCTAGCGGCGGCGAGATCCATCCGGTCGACAGCCGCTGGCCGGAAGACGTTGATCTGATCATCGACGGCCTGCTCGGTACTGGGTTAAGCAGTGCGCCACGGTCGCCGTACGATGCCCTGATTGAAGCGGTTAACCGCAGCCGCGCGCCGGTTATCGCACTCGATATCCCCTCGGGCCTGCTGGCTGAAAGCGGTGCCGCGCCTGGAGCCGTCATCCGCGCAACGCATACCATGACTTTCATCGCGCTTAAACCTGGCCTGCTGACCGGCCAGGCTCGTGATTGGGTGGGGCAACTTCACCAGAGTACGCTAGGATTATCGGGGTGGCTGGCAAAGCAACCGACGCAGATTCAGCGGCTTACTGCCGAATCGCTGTCCCAGTGGCTGAAACCGCGTCGTCCCTGCTCACATAAAGGTGAACAGGGGCGTTTGTTAGTGGTGGGGGGCGATCACGGCTTTGGCGGCGCGATACGCATGGCGGCAGAAGCGGCGTTGCGCAGCGGCGCAGGATTGGTGCGAGTACTCACTCATATTGAGCATGTCGGGCCCTTGCTGACCGCCAGACCGGAACTGATGGTGCAACCGCTGAGCGACGAAGGGTTGCAGCAGGCGCTCGACTGGGCGGATGTGCTGGTGATTGGCCCGGGGCTGGGTCAGGACGAATGGGGTAGGAATGCGCTGAAAATATTGCAAGCCAGTGATAAACCGGCGTTATGGGACGCCGATGCGCTGAACTTACTGGCATTAAATCCCGAGAAGCGTCAGAATCGTGTGATTACCCCGCATCCTGGGGAGGCGGCACGTCTGCTGGGGTGCCGTACCGCCGAGATTGAGAGTGACCGCTTACTTGCAGTTCGTAATCTGGTCACGCATTACGGTGGCGTGGCCGTGCTGAAAGGTGCGGGTACGTTGATCGCCGATGATCAAGGCCAGATGGCGATCGCCGACGTCGGCAACGCCGGCATGGCCTCTGGTGGAATGGGCGATGTGCTGTCCGGTATCATCGGCGGTTTGCTGGGGCAAAAGCTCTCACTGTATGATGCAGCCTGCGCCGGTTGCGTGGCGCATGGCGCAGCTGCCGATCGCGTGGCGGCAAGACAAGGAATAAGGGGGATGCTGGCGAGCGATTTATTGCCGGAAATCCCTTATTACGTTAATCCTGAGTTGGCATAAATAGAAACTATCGAATGAAAGAACTCGTTTTACCTCTGCCGGATGAGGCAGCGACTGTCGCATTGGGTACCGCCTTGGCCAAGGCGTGCGATCGCGCCAGCGTAATTTACCTTTACGGTGACCTGGGCGCCGGTAAAACCACCTTCAGCCGTGGTTTTCTGCAGGCATTGGGCCACCAGGGCAACGTTAAAAGCCCAACTTATACGCTGGTGGAGCCTTATGCGCTGCAGCCGCTGGCGGTATACCATTTTGATCTGTATCGCTTGGCCGATCCGGAAGAACTCGAATTTATGGGCATTCGCGATTATTTTGCGCAGGATGCCATTTGCCTGGTGGAATGGCCACAGCAGGGGACCGGCGTCTTGCCGGAACCTGATTTGGAGCTGCATCTCAGCTACCAGGATCAGGGGCGCGAAGCAAAAGTTCAGGCGGTTTCTGCCTACGGCAGCCAGCTTTTAGACCGTATTCACGGGCCACAGGAATGACGCCGCAATGACGTATGCGTTGAGAAAATTACTCGTAATCGCCCTGATCGCCGTATTGGGGCCTTTGGGTGCAGCCAGTGCGTTGGCCGCATCGTCGTTGTCTGATATTAAAGTCACCAATGCCCAGCGCGAAGCCACGGTATCGGTGAGCTTTACCGGTCCGCCGGACTATGCCTTCTTCCCGTTGCACGGCCCGGATCGCGTGGTGTTGGATGTAAACCAGAAAGGCAAGGTGGGCGGTTTACCGTTAAATTTCAGCGGCCAGAACCTGGTGAAAAGCATTCGTTCCAGCGCGCCGAAAGACGCCCAGAGCGTAAGGCTGGTGTTTGATCTGACCCAGCGCGCGAAGACCCGGGTAGCCACACGCCAGAACGGCAGTGTCTATACCGTGGTGTTCACCATCGCCGCCGAGGGCAGCGCAAACACTACAGTACGAAAAGCCCCGACGCCGGCACCGGTGGTCGTGAACCCACCGACGCGTAAAGCCCCGGTGGTGGTGAGTGAGCCTGAACCAGAGCCCGCTCCGGTGCGTAGAGCGCCAAGTGGTTCCAATCCTTTCACCAATAAGCCTACCGTGGTTGCGGGTACCGCATCTGAGGTCACGCCGCGCAGCAGCCGCGTATCCGCCGGTTCCGGCGATCGGGTGGTGGTGGCTATTGATGCCGGTCACGGCGGTCAGGATCCGGGCGCCATTGGCCCGAACGGCCTGAAAGAGAAAAATGTAACTATCGCTATCGCTCGCCGCCTGCAGGCATTGTTGGATGCCGATCCCCAGTTTAAACCGGTGTTGACGCGCAACGGCGACTACTTCATCTCGGTTATGGGCCGCTCTGACGTGGCACGTAAGCAAGGCGCTAACGTGTTGGTCTCGATTCACGCTGACGCCGCGCCAAACCGCAGCGCCAACGGGGCTTCGGTTTGGGTTCTGTCCAACCGCCGCGCCAACAGTGAGATGGCCGGCTGGCTGGAACAACATGAGAAGCAGTCCGAGTTGCTGGGCGGTGCGGGTGATTTGCTGGCCAACAGCCAGGCGGATCCTTACCTGAGCCAGGCGGTGTTGGATCTGCAGTTTGGTCACTCGCAACGCGTGGGCTACGATGTCGCAGTAAAAGTGCTGCAGCAGTTGCAGAGCGTCGGCTCATTGCATAAACGTCGTCCTGAACACGCCAGCCTTGGCGTGCTGCGTTCGCCGGATATCCCATCCTTGTTGGTGGAAACAGGATTTATCAGTAATAGCACGGAGGAGCGGCTGCTCGGCAGTAGCGCATATCAGGAGAAAATTGCCCGGGCGATCCACAACGGCCTGCGCAGTTATTTCCTGGCGCACCCGCTACAAGCCGACCCAAAGGTGGAAAACCGACCGCTGGACGTCGCAGCGGCGGTTAACTCCTCAACACAAGACGTCAGTCAGCCCGCGCCGATCGTCAGTTCGGCCGGCAGCAGCCGCATTAGCGGTAAAACGCAGATCCACGTGGTGAAGCGAGCCGAAACGCTTTCCGGCATTGCCGACAGCTATGGCACCACCATGGCGGCGTTGCGTGATCTCAACAAGCTGAAAAAAGACGGCGTGTGGGTCGGCCAGCGCCTTAAAGTGCCGGCGGGTAAAACCGCCGCGACGGTCAGTACGGTCGCCAAGGCAAAACCCAGTGTGAAGAAGCCGTCCAGGCACAAAGTGACCCGCGGTGATACCTTATCCTCCATCGCTACCCGTTACGGTGTCAGCGTCAGCGACCTGAAACGCGTGAATAAACTGAAGTCGGACGTCGCGCCGCTGGATCGGACGCTGACCATTCCGCAGGCCTAGCGCCACTATTAGATAGAGGAGTCAGCATGCCCATCCAGGTGTTACCGCCCCAGCTTGCCAACCAGATTGCCGCCGGTGAAGTGGTCGAACGGCCCGCGTCAGTGGTAAAGGAACTGGTGGAAAACAGTCTGGATGCCGGTGCAACGCGCATTGATATTGATATCGAACGCGGCGGTGCCAAGCTGATTCGCATCCGCGATAACGGCTGCGGCATCGGTAAAGACGATCTGGCATTGGCATTGGCGCGTCATGCCACCAGTAAAATCAGCACGCTCGACGATTTGGAAGCCATCGTCAGTCTCGGTTTTCGCGGCGAGGCGTTGGCCAGCATCAGCTCGGTTTCCCGTTTGACGCTCACTTCGCGCACGGCGGAACAGAATGAAGCCTGGCAGGCCTATGCCGAAGGCCGCGATCAGGCGGTGACGGTCAAACCAGCGGCACATCCGATAGGCAGCACGCTGGAAGTGCTGGATCTGTTCTACAACACCCCGGCGCGGCGCAAATTCATGCGCACCGAGAAAACCGAATTCGGCCATATCGATGAAGTGGTGCGGCGCATTGCGCTGGCGCGTTTCGATGTGGCGATCAACCTCAGCCACAACGGCAAACTGATCCGCCAATATCGCGCAGCCAAAGACGAGAGCCACTATGAGCGCCGCCTGGGCAGCATTTGTGGCCCGGCTTTTTTGCAGCATGCGTTGAACATTTCCTGGCAGCATGGCGACCTGACCATTCGCGGCTGGGTGGCTGATCCCGCCGGTGCACGCCAATTGGGCGAGATGCAGTATTGCTACGTCAATAGCCGTATGATGCGCGATCGTCTGATCAATCATGCCATCCGCCAGGCCTATCAGGATCAGTTGAAAGACGATCAGCAGCCCGCGTACGTACTTTATCTCGAGGTCGATCCGCACCAGGTAGACGTGAATGTGCACCCGGCCAAGCACGAAGTACGTTTTCATCAGGCGCGATTGGTACATGACTTTATTTATCAGGCGGTAACTACCGTGCTGCAGCAGGTCGGCAACGCGCCGCTGCCGCTGGACGATGAGCCGGAACAACCGTCGGCGCCAACCTGGCAGCCGGAAAACCGCGTCGCCGCCGGCGGCAACCATTTCTCGCAGCCGGCGCCGCGCCGTGAACCTCAGCCGAGTGAACCGGGCGTCGCGCGCGAGCGTGCACCTCAACCGGCCTATCAGGCAGGCAACGGCTACCAAAAGCGCGAAGGCGAGCTTTACGGCAATCTGATGCAGGCTGCTCCGGTGGTGGAGCCAGCGCCAGAAACGCCGAAACAACCGCTGTTCCCACCGGTAAAGGCTGAGCGAGAAGTGCCGCTGGACGGCAGCCAGCACAGTTTTGGTCGGGTGCTGATGATCCATCCGCCGTGCTTTGCCCTGATTGAGCGTCGCCAGCAATTGATGTTGCTCAACCTGCCGGTGGCCGAGCGCTGGTTGCGCCAGGCGCAGCTTAATCCGGCTGAAGAAGGCCTGCGGCCGCAGCCGCTGCTGATCCCCATCAAACTGACGCTGAATAAGCAAGAAGCGGCCGCCTGTGTGCGCCATCAGCCGTTACTGGTCAAAATGGGATTGGATTTGCAGACGGATCATGGGCGTGTGACGTTGCGCGCAGTACCTTTACCATTACGCCAACAAAATTTACAAAAACTGATACCCGAACTGTTAGGCTATCTGGCCGAGCATCAGGAGATGTCGCCCCCGGTGTTAGCCACCTGGTTCGCCCGCCACTTGGGCAGCGAACATGAGCAGTGGAACACCTCGCAAGCGATACAATTGCTGACCGACGTTGAACGACTTTGCCCGCAGCTGGTCAAATCACCACCGAGCGGACTTTTACAACCTGTTGATTTACAGGCTGCACTGGCAGCCCTTAAGCATGATTGAAACTGAAATGACACCACGTCCCCCTGCTATTTTTATGATGGGGCCGACCGCCTCGGGCAAGACCGCGTTGGCGATCGCGCTGCGTGAACGCCTGCCTGTGGAACTGATCAGCGTGGATTCCGCGCTGATTTATCGCGGCATGGATATCGGCACGGCTAAACCGAGCGCTGAGGAATTGGCGCAGGCACCGCACCGGCTGATTGATATTCGCGATCCCGCCGAAGTTTACTCAGCAGCGGATTTTCGCGCCGATGCACTGAAAGAGATGGCCGCCATTACCGCCGCCGGGCGTATCCCGCTGCTCGTCGGGGGCACCATGCTTTACTTCAAGGCGCTGCTGGAAGGTTTATCGCCGCTGCCGCCTGCCGATCCGGCGGTGCGTGAGCGTATCGAACAGCAGGCTGCGGAGCAGGGTTGGGACGTTTTACACCGTCAGTTGCAAGAGATTGACCCGGTTGCGGCATTGAGAATTCATCCTAATGATCCGCAGAGACTGTCCAGAGCACTGGAAGTTTTTTTTATTTCGGGTAAAACTTTAACGGAACTGACTAAAATTTCGGGTGAATCGTTGCCGTATCATGTTCACCAATTTGCGATAGCGCCGACCAGCCGTGAGTTGATCCATCAACGCATCGCGCTGCGGTACCATCAAATGTTGGCGGCAGGTTTTGAGACGGAAGCGCGTGCACTTTTTGCACGGGGTGATTTGCATACGGATTTGCCTTCCATTCGCTGTGTCGGTTATCGCCAGATGTGGTCATATTTATCTGGCGAAATTAGTTACGATGAGATGGTTTATCGTGGTATTTGCGCAACACGTCAGTTGGCCAAGCGCCAAATGACCTGGTTACGAGGCTGGAACTCGGTACATTGGCTGGACAGCGAGAAGCCGGGAGAGGCTTTGGACTCGGTAATACAGGTTGTTAGTGCATAGGTCGAGTGATTGTGTACAATTGATGAGTATTCAGCGCGCAAATTTTTTAGGTCGTTTATTTTAGAGCCGACAGGTTCTTAGTTAAAAACAACAAGCAAATAAGGAAAAGATAGAATGGCTAAGGGGCAATCTTTGCAAGATCCGTTCCTGAACGCATTGCGTCGTGAACGTGTTCCGGTTTCTATTTATTTGGTGAATGGTATTAAGCTGCAAGGCCAGATTGAGTCTTTTGACCAGTTTGTCATCCTGTTGAAAAACACGGTGAGCCAGATGGTTTATAAGCACGCTATCTCTACCGTTGTCCCGTCACGCCCGGTTTCGCACCATAGCAATACCCCGAGCGGCGGCACCAGTAACTATCACCATGGTAACAATCCGTCTGCGCCGCAACAGCCGCAGCAGGAAAGCGATGACGCTGAATAAAGCGCGTTGCGAGTCAACCATGAAGGGGAGCATAAGCAGCCGTGGGCTGTTTATGTCCCCCAAACTCACGGGTTCCCGTTTGAGAGGTTGCACGCTTGTTTGACCGTTATGAAGCCGGTGAGCAGGCCGTCCTGGTTCATATCTATTTCTCGCAAGACAAAGACACAGAAGATCTCAGTGAGTTCGAATCCCTGGTGTCCTCTGCGGGTGTCGAAGCTTTGCAAGTGGTGACTGGTAGCCGCAAAGCCCCGCATCCCAAATACTTTGTCGGTGAAGGAAAGGCCGAAGAAATTGCAGACGCGGTAAAAGCCAGTGGCGCATCTGTTGTCCTGTTTGATCACTCCCTTTCTGCAGCGCAGGAGAGAAATCTTGAACGCCTGTGCGAATGCCGAGTGATCGATCGCACCGGGTTGATTCTAGACATCTTTGCCCAGCGCGCCCGTACCCATGAAGGTAAGCTGCAGGTAGAGTTGGCGCAGTTGCGTCATATTGCCACGCGTTTGGTGCGTGGCTGGACCCACCTTGAGCGTCAAAAAGGGGGGATAGGCCTGCGCGGGCCAGGGGAAACCCAATTAGAGACCGACCGTCGTCTGTTGCGCGATCGCATTAGCTTGATTCTACGCCGCCTGGAGCGGGTAGCTAAGCAGCGTGAACAGGGCCGACGTGCGCGTACCCGTGCTGAAGTGCCGACCGTATCGCTGGTAGGGTATACCAACGCCGGAAAATCCACCCTGTTTAACCGAATTACGTCCGCCGATGTCTATGCGGCAGACCAGCTATTTGCCACTTTGGATCCTACCCTGCGGCGCATTGACGTGGCCGATGTGGGCGATACCGTGTTGGCGGATACCGTAGGCTTTATCCGGCACCTGCCGCACGATCTGGTGGCCGCCTTCAAGGCGACGCTGCAAGAAACGCGTCAGGCGTCTTTGCTGTTACATGTAATCGATGCCGCGGATACTCGCGTCGATGAAAACATTGAAGCGGTCAATACCGTGCTGGCAGAGATTGAATCGGATGAGATCCCTACACTTTTAGTGATGAACAAAATAGATATGCTGGATGATTTTGTCCCGCGTATCGACCGCAACGATGAAAACTTACCGATCCGGGTGTGGCTGTCCGCCGCCAGCGGTGAAGGTATCCCGTTGCTGTATCAGGCGTTGACGGAGCGCTTATCGGGGGAAATCGCGCATTATGAGCTGCGCTTACCGCCAGAGGCAGGCCGTCTTCGTAGCCGTTTTTACCAGCTTCAGGCAATTGAAAAAGAGTGGAACGAAGAAGACGGCAGCATTGGCGTGGTGGTACGTATGCCTATCGTCGAATGGCGTCGCCTCTGCAAACAGGAACAGGAACTGATTAACTTTATAGTATGATCATATCCTGTTACATTTGAGCTTCGCGTAAGCCTGAAGTACCCAATCACAGAATATGGAGCTAAAACATGGCGTGGAATCAGCCCGGTAATAACGGACAGGACCGCGACCCGTGGGGGAGCAGCAATAACAATGGCGGCAACTCTGGCGGTAATAACAAAGGCGGTCGTGATCAAGGGCCACCTGATTTGGACGATATCTTCCGCAAACTGAGCAAGAAATTGAGCGGTTTGGGCGGGGGCAAAGGCTCCAACAGCAATAACAACGGCGGCACCGGCACTTCTGGCCCGGGCCTCAGCGGTCGCATCATCGGCATTGCCGCGGTAGCGGTAGTGGTGATTTGGGCTGCCAGCGGCTTCTACACCATCAAGGAAGCCGAACGTGGTGTTGTGACCCGTTTTGGCAAGTTCAGCCACCTGGTTCAGCCAGGTTTGAACTGGAAGCCGACCTTTATCGATGAAGTGCGTCCGGTTAACGTGGAGTCGGTTCGTGAATTGGCGGCGTCTGGCGTGATGCTGACCTCCGACGAGAACGTAGTGCGCGTAGAAATGAACGTGCAGTACCGCGTGACCAACCCGGAAGCCTATCTGTTCAGCGTGACCAATGCCGACGACAGCCTGAGCCAGGCTACCGACAGCGCCCTGCGTGGCGTTATCGGCAAGTACACCATGGACAAGATCCTGACCGAAGGTCGTACTATCGTGCGTAGCGATACCCAACGCGTACTGGAAGAAACTATTCGTCCGTACAACATGGGCATCACGCTGCTGGACGTCAACTTCCAGGCCGCTCGTCCGCCGGAAGAGGTGAAGGCCGCATTTGACGATGCGATTGCCGCACGTGAGAACGAGCAGCAGTACATCCGTGAAGCGGAAGCTTACGCCAACGAAGTTCAGCCACGTGCTAACGGCCAGGCGCAGCGTCTGTTGGAAGATGCCAAAGCGTATAAAGACCGTACAGTCCTGGAAGCTCAGGGTGAGGTTGCTCGCTTTGCCAAGCTGTTGCCGGAATACAAATCGGCACCGCAAATTACCCGTGAGCGTCTGTATATCGAAACCATGGAAAAAGTCCTGAGCCACACCCGTAAGGTGTTGGTGAATGACAAAGGCAACAATCTGATGGTGTTGCCGCTGGATCAAATGCTGCGTGGCCAAACCGGCGCGGCGGCGGACGGCAATAAAGACACCAGCCTGATTCGTCTCAACCCCGCTCCGTCTGCCAACAGCGGCGCCAGCTCCAGCAGCCAGCGCACCAGCAGCGGCTCGGTCATGGACCAGCGCCGGGCAAATGCGCAGCGTGACGACACCACTCGCGTAGGGAGAGAGTAATCAATGCGTAAGTCTTTTGTAGTAATCGTCCTCGCGGTGCTGGTGGCGTTATACGCTTCTTTGTTCGTGGTTCAGGAAGGCCAGCGTGGCATCGTGCTGCGCTTTGGCAAGGTTCTGCGTGACAGCGACAACAAGCCGCTGGTGTATGCGCCAGGCCTGCACTTCAAGATCCCGTTTATTGAATCAGTGAAGACGCTGGATGCGCGTATCCAGACCATGGATAACCAGGCTGACCGCTTTGTGACCAGCGAGAAGAAAGACCTGATTGTCGATTCTTACCTGAAATGGCGTATCAGCGATTTCAGCCGTTACTATCTGGCAACCGGCGGCGGTGATGTTTCACAGGCCGAAGTGCTGCTGAAACGTAAGTTCAGTGACCGTCTGCGTTCCGAGATTGGTCGTCTGGACGTGAAAGACATCGTCACCGACTCGCGCGGTAAGCTGATGTCAGACGTGCGTGATGCATTGAACACCGGTACCGTGGGTGACGATCAAGAAGTCACCACCACCGAAGCCGATGACGCTATCGCCTCTGCCGCGGCGCGTGTTGAGAAGGAAACCACCGGCAACCTGCCGAAGGTTAACCCGAACAGCATGGCGGCGTTGGGTATTGAAGTGATCGACGTGCGTATCAAGCAGATCAACCTGCCGGCGGAAGTGTCTGATGCGATCTACCAGCGTATGCGCGCCGAGCGTGAAGCGGTAGCCCGTCGTCACCGTTCACAGGGTCAGGAAGAAGCCGAGAAGCTGCGTGCGACCGCAGACTACGAAGTGACTCGTACCCTGGCGGAAGCTGAACGTACTGCACGTATCACTCGCGGTGATGGTGATGCCGAAGCGGCCAAACTGTTTGCCAACGCATTCAGCCAGGATCCGGACTTCTACGCCTTTATCCGTAGCCTGCGTGCTTACGAAACCAGCTTCAGCAGCAATAACCAGGACGTGATGGTTCTGAGCCCGGACAGCGATTTCTTCCGCTACATGAAGTCGCCTGACTCCACGCGCAAATAATCACGACAGGTAATTGATCGAGGGCCCGTTTAAACGCGGGCCCTTTCTTTTTGGGAGTTTCTGATGAATTCAACGATCTGGCTGGCGTTAGGGCTGGTTTTGGTGCTGGAAGGCCTGGGGCCGATGCTGTTTCCACAGGCCTGGCGTAAAATGATACTGGCGATGACCCAGTTGCCTGACTCTACCTTACGGCGGTTTGGCGGCGGAATAGTGGTTGCGGGCTGTGTGATCTACTACATGTTGCGTAGTCGCACGGGGGTTTAAAGGTTAGCCTAAAAAATACGCAACTCAACGCTAAAAGTGCTGAAACTCACGAATTACGGTGGTAGAATCCATTTTTAAGCAACCGGTGATTTTTAAAATGGGTAAGAACGTCGTCGTACTGGGCACTCAATGGGGTGACGAAGGTAAGGGCAAGGTCGTAGACCTGCTGACCGAACGGGCTCAATATGTAGTGCGCTATCAAGGTGGTCACAACGCTGGCCATACTCTGGTAATTAACGGTGAAAAAACCGTCCTTCATTTAATTCCTTCAGGCATTCTGCGTGAAAACGTGACCAGCATCATCGGCAACGGTGTAGTTCTGGCGCCAGACGCGTTGATGAAAGAAATGGGTGAACTCGAAGCGCGCGGCATCCCGGTACGCGAACGTCTGTTACTGTCCGAAGCCTGTCCGCTGATCCTGCCTTACCATGTTGCGTTGGATAACGCGCGTGAGAAAGCACGTGGCGCGAAAGCTATCGGTACCACCGGTCGCGGTATCGGCCCGGCTTACGAAGATAAAGTAGCTCGTCGCGGTCTGCGCGTCAGCGACCTGTTCAACAAAGAAACCTTCGCCGTTAAGCTGAAGGAAATTGTTGATTATCATAACTTCCAGTTGGTTAACTACTACAAAGTCGAAGCCGTTGATTACCAGGCGACTCTGGATTACGTGCTGTCTATCGCCGACATCCTGACTGCAATGGTTGTTGACGTTTCTGAACTGTTGGACGGCGCGCGCAAGCGTGGCGACCTGATCATGTTCGAAGGCGCACAGGGCACCCTGCTGGATATCGACCACGGTACCTATCCGTACGTAACCTCTTCCAATACCACTGCTGGCGGCGTTGCTACCGGTTCAGGTATTGGTCCGCGTTACGTGGATTACGTGCTGGGCATCGTGAAAGCCTACTCCACCCGCGTGGGTGCAGGTCCGTTCCCAACCGAACTGTTCGACGAAACTGGCGAATACCTGTGCAAACAGGGTAACGAATTCGGCGCCACTACTGGCCGTCGTCGTCGTACCGGCTGGTTGGATGCCGTAGCGGTTCGCCGCGCAGTGCAGATCAACTCCCTGTCTGGCTTCTGCCTGACCAAGTTGGACGTGCTGGATGGCCTGAAAGAAGTGAAAATCTGCGTGGGCTATCGCATGCCAGATGGCCGCGAAATGACCACCACGCCGCTGGCGGCTGAAGGTTGGGAAGGTATCGAACCAATCTACGAAAGCATGCCTGGCTGGAGCGACACCACTTTTGGCGTGAAAGAACACAGTAAACTGCCACAGGCAGCGCTGGACTACATCAAGCGCATTGAAGAACTGACTGGCGTACCGGTAGACATTATCTCTACTGGCCCGGACCGTAGCGAAACCATGATCCTGCGCGACCCGTTCGACGCATAATCTGACTTTGCTGCAATAAAACAAACCGGGCGTGTCCCGGTTTGTTTTTATCCTGATTTTCCCCGATTGCGGTTTCACGTCCAAAAATCCTTTCTTTAACCTGTCCCCGAGCTCGACATGCGCTAAATAATTAGCGGCGAACTCTCTGGCTGGTTTATTATCCAATAAGTAATCTTTTGAATAGTGCCGAAAATCGGCGTATCAGACGGGTAAAATGATACCCAGAGGTAGATGTGCAGTTAACAAGTTTTACTGATTATGGCCTGCGGGCGTTGATCTACATGGCCTCGCTGCCACCGGACAAAATGACCAGCATCTCGGAAGTCACCGAGGTCTACGGCGTGTCCCGAAACCATATGGTAAAGATCATCAATCAGTTAAGCCGGGTTGGGTTTGTCACCGCAGTGCGCGGTAAGAACGGCGGCATCCGTTTAGGCAAACCGGCCGAAACCATTCGCCTCGGCGACGTGGTCAGGGCGCTGGAGCCGCTCTCACTGGTTAATTGCAGCAGTACGTTTTGCCACATAACCCCTGCCTGCCGCCTGAAGCAGGTGCTCCAACAGGGCGTACAGAATTTCCTTGAAGAGCTGGATAACCACACGTTGGCCGATATGGTCGAAGACAATCCATCGCTCTACAAGCTATTGCTTGTCGAATAAAGCGTCGCTGAGAAGACAAGGCTCAGCGGCACCCTGCTGATGACAACGGAGGAACCGCAATGTCACAAGATCCATTCCTGGAACGAGAAGCAGAAAAATATGAATCCCCCATTCCGAGCCGTGAATTTATTTTGGCCCATTTGGCGAAAAGAGAAACGCCGGCCAGCCGCGAAGAGCTGGCCAAAGAGCTGAATTTAACCGGCGAAGAACCCCTGGAAGCGTTGCGCCGTCGCCTGCGGGCGATGGAACGTGATGGCCAATTAATCTTTACCCGCCGCCAGTGCTACGCGCTGCCGGAACGCCTGGATCTGCTGCGCGGCACCGTGATCGGCCACCGCGATGGCTTTGGCTTCCTGCGTATCGAAGGCAGTAAAGACGACCTGTATCTGTCAGCTGAACAGATGAAGATGGCGATCCACGGCGACGTGGTGTTGGCACAGGCCATGGCTGCCGATCGCAAGGGCCGCCGCGAAGCGCGTATCGTCCGTGTGCTGGTGCCGAAAACCAGTCAAATCGTCGGCCGCTTCTTCATGGACGCCGGTACCGGCTTCGTGGTGCCGGATGACAGCCGCCTGAGCTTCGATATCCTGATCCCGGCCGACGCCGTCAGCGGTGCGCGCATGGGCTTTATGGTGGTGGTTGAACTGACCCAGCGCCCAACCCGCCGTACCAAAGCGGTTGGCAAGATTGTCGAGATCCTCGGCGATAAAATGGGGACCAGCATGGCGGTAGATATCGCGCTGCGCACCCATGAAATCCCGCATGTTTGGCCGCCGCAGGTGGAAAAACAGGTAGCCGACCTCAGTGAACAGGTACCGGAATCCGCCAAAAAAGGCCGCGTTGATCTGCGTAAACTGCCTTTGGTAACGATTGATGGCGAAGATGCCCGCGATTTCGATGACGCAGTCTACTGCGAGAAAAAACGCGGCGGCGGTTGGCGCCTGTGGGTTGCCATTGCCGACGTCAGCTATTACGTGCGTCCGCGCACGGCACTGGATGACGAAGCCCGTAACCGCGGGACTTCAGTGTACTTCCCATCGCAGGTTATTCCGATGCTGCCGGAAGTGCTGTCTAACGGCCTGTGTTCGCTTAACCCGCAGGTAGACCGTCTGTGCATGGTGTGTGAGATGACCATCTCCGCCCAGGGGCGCCTGTCGACGGCCAAATTCTATGAAGCGGTCATGAGCTCTCACGCCCGCTTAACGTATAACAAGGTCTGGCATATTCTGCAGGGCGATCAGGAGCTGCGTGAGCATTATCACCCGCTGGTCAAACACCTGGAAGAATTGCATGCGATGTACAAGGTGCTAGATCAGGCGCGTGCTGAACGTGGCGGTATCGCTTTCGAAACCGAAGAAGCCAAGTTTATCTTTAACGCCGAACGCCGTATTGAGCGCGTCGAACCTACGGTGCGTAACGACGCTCACAAACTGATCGAAGAGTGCATGATTATGGCGAACGTCGCCGCTGCACGCTTTGTCGAGAAAAATAACGAACCGGCGCTGTTCCGCGTGCACGATCGCCCAAGTGACGATCACATCAGTGCACTGCGCAGCGTGTTGGGCGAGTTGGGCCTGACGCTGGGCGGTGGCAACAAGCCGCAGCCGAAGGACTACGCCACACTGATGGATGAAGTGTCCGAACGTCCTGACCATGAAATGCTGCAAACCATGCTGCTGCGTTCGATGAAGCAGGCGGTTTACGATCCGGAAAACCGCGGCCACTTTGGTCTGGCGCTGGCTTCTTATGGCCACTTCACCTCACCGATCCGCCGTTATCCGGATCTGGCGATGCACCGTGCGATCAAGTACCAACTGGCCAAAGAGCACGGCGAACCGAAAGAGCGCTGGACGCCGACCGGTGGTTGGCACAGCGAATTCGAAGAAATGCTGCAGTTGGGCGAGCACTGTTCAATGGCTGAACGCCGCGCCGATGAAGCGACGCGCAACGTTGCCGACTGGCTGAAATGCGACTTTATGCAGGATCACGTCGGTGAAGTGTTCAGCGGCATTATTGCCAGCGTGACCGGCTTCGGTTTCTTCGTGCGTCTCAACGATCTGTTTATCGACGGCCTGGTGCACGTATCGTCGCTGGATAATGATTATTATCGCTACGATAATATCGGCCAGCGTCTGATTGGCGAATCCTCAGGCGTGGTTTATCGCCTGGGCGACACGGTAGAGATCCGTGTGGAAGCGGTGCATATGGATGAGCGTAAAATTGACTTCGCTCTGGTCTCCAGCACCCGCAAACCACGCGGTGAAGGCAAAACTGAACGCGATCGCGCCAAGAAAGGCGGTCAGCGCACCTTGCGTGATGGCGCAGGCGCAGGCCGCACCTCGTCACCGCGCAAACGCCGGGGCGGCAAACCGCCAGCCAATTTTGAGCCTGACAGCGCCTTCCGTAAGGATGAGGCCAAGCCCGCTGACAAGGTGAAGAAAGACAAAAAGGCGAAAGCCAAGAAAGTGTCCGACAAAACCCGGAAAATAGCGGCGGCGACCAAGGCCAAACGCGCCGGCAAGAAGAAAGGTGCTGAGCAGGCTTAACCTGCCACACGTCATTATCACCGGCAGGCGTTTGCCTGCCGCACAGTAAAAAGAGCATCATGAGCGAAATTATTTACGGTATTCATGCCGTCAAAGCCCTGTTAGACAACGATCCGCAACGCTTCCTGGAAGTGTTTATCCTCAAAGGCCGCGACGATCGTCGGCTACAGCCGTTGATTGCCGAGCTGGAAGCGACCGGCATTGTTATCCAGGTGGCGAACCGCCAGTGGCTGGATGAGAAGGTCGAGGGTGCGGTGCATCAGGGGATCATTGCCCGGGTGCGCGAAGGACGCCAGTATCAGGAAAATGACCTGCCGGCGCTGCTGGAAAGCGTGGATACCCCGTTCCTGCTGGTGCTGGACGGCGTGACCGACCCGCATAACCTCGGTGCCTGCTTGCGCAGCGCCGACGCGGCCGGTGTGCACGCGGTGATTGTCCCGCGCGATCGTTCTGCCCAGCTGAACGCTACGGCCAAGAAAGTGGCCTGTGGCGCGGCGGAGAATGTGCCGTTGATTCGCGTCACCAACCTGGCGCGCACCCTGCGATTGCTGCAGGAGATGAACGTCTGGATCGTGGGCACTGCGGGCGAAGCCGACCACACGCTGTTCCAGAGCAAAATGACCGGCCCGATGGCGCTGGTGATGGGGGCGGAAGGCGAAGGTATGCGTCGTCTGACTCGCGAGCACTGCGACGAGCTGATCAGCATTCCGATGGCCGGTACGGTTTCTTCACTGAACGTTTCGGTGGCGACCGGTATCTGCCTGTTTGAAGCGGTGCGTCAACGCAGTTGATTTATCCGTAAGGGCGCAGCTTTTGCGCCCTTAATTCCTTTCTCGATGCCTACCCTGCGATCTCGCCAGCGGCAGAATTCCCCCTGACGACCATAATTACTCCTGACGCTTTTATCAGGGAGCAAGCCAATGGTCTGGAATACACACACCATTTTTAATCAGCCGAAGCCGCTGGGCAACAGTAATCTGTTCCTGTCCGATACGCCATTGCATGAAGCCATTCAGCGTGAGCAGGCCGGTTGGGATGCGGACGTGCTGGCCTCGCTGGGCCAACAGTTGGGCACTCAGGAGTCGCTGGAGTTGGGGCGGCTGGCCAATGCCAATCCCCCGGAACTGCTGCGCTATGACGCCACCGGCCAGCGATTGGACGACGTCCGTTTTCATCCCGCCTGGCATATCCTGATGCAAGGGCTGATAGCCAACCGGGTGCATAACCTGCCGTGGCAGGAGGACGCCCGAATCGGCTCTTTTGTGGCGCGGGCGGCGCGTTTTGTATTACATGCGCAGGTCGAGGCCGGCACTTTGTGCCCGGTGACCATGACCTTTGGCGCAATTCCTTTGCTGCAGCGCTCGTTGCCTGCGGAGTTCCAATCCTGGCTAACG
Organism: Serratia sp. BNK-12; assembly: GCF_047456085.1. Lineage (NCBI taxonomy): Bacteria > Pseudomonadati > Pseudomonadota > Gammaproteobacteria > Enterobacterales > Yersiniaceae > Serratia > Serratia sp. BNK-12. The sequence continues at coordinate 4,788,543 of NZ_CP179896.1, read as the reverse complement.
CCGCTACTGTCCGATCGTTACGACGCGCATTCATTGCCCGGCGGGCAAAAGCGCGGTTTGCTGATCGGCATGGGAATGACCGAAAAGCAGGGCGGTTCCGATGTGCTGAGTAATACCACCACCGCCAGCCCGCTGGGTGCACGCGGCCCAGGAGAAGCCTACCGTTTGGTCGGCCACAAGTGGTTTTTCTCGGTACCGCAGAGCGATGCGCACCTGGTGCTGGCGCAGACCGAAGGCGGGCTGTCCTGTTTCTTCCTGCCGCGAATTTTGCCTGACAGCACACGCAATGCCATAAGGTTGGAACGGCTGAAGGATAAGTTGGGCAACAGGTCGAACGCCAGCAGCGAAGTAGAATTCCAGGATGCCAGCGCCTGGCTGGTGGGCGAGGAAGGGGATGGCGTACGACATATCCTGAAAATGGGGGGGCTGACGCGTTTTGACTGCGCACTGGGTAGCCACGGGCTGATGCGGCGCGGACTGTCGGTGGCGTTGTACCATGCTCTGCAGCGGCAGGCGTTTGGTAAGACGCTGATTGAACAACCGATGATGCGGCAGGTGCTGGCGCGAATGGCCCTGCGCCTGGAGGGGCAGACGGCAGCCCTGATGCGTCTGGCGCGTGCTTATGACAGCGCAGGTAGCACGCCCCTGGAGCAGGCGTTATGCCGAGTGATGACGCCTGCGGCGAAGTTTGAAGTCTGCCGGCAAGGCATTCCTTTTATTGGTGAAGCCATGGAGGCGCTGGGCGGTATCGGCTATTGCGAAGAGAGCGAACTGCCGAGGTTGTACCGTGAAATGCCGGTAAACAGCATCTGGGAAGGCTCCGGCAATATTATGTGTCTGGATGTCATGCGCGCCTGGGGCAAGCTGCCGGCGGTGCAGGAGGCGCTGGAGCAGGAACTCGGTGAAGTGAGAGGGCAGAACCGCCATTATGATCACCAATGGCGACGGTTGCTTCAACTGATGCGCAAACCTCAGGAAGAGCAAGGGCGTGCGGTTACCGGCGCCTTGTTTAATCTGTTCGCGGCGGCGCAGCTTCTGCGTTACAGTTCACCACCGCTGGCGGAAGCCTGGTGTCAAATGATGCTTGATGCCCGTGGTGAGCGGACATTGCCGGAAAGGCTGTGCGAAACGCTGTTTACCCGCGCGATGGGCGGCTAGGTAAAACGGTGGCGCCGCAGCCGGAAAAGCTTTTTAATTCAGCTCTTGGCCCGTAAGGGATACTGACCTCTGACCAGGAAACATGACATGGATATTCTCAGCGCGTTGGCGGCATTCGCCTCTTATTTCTTCAGTGGCTTTGCCATGGTTCTGGTGTTTTTGTTCGTTTATACCCGCATTACGCCGCATGACGAATGGGCGTTGATCAAAGCCGACAATCAGGCCGCCGCTTTTGGATTTGTCGGTGCCTGTCTCGGGTATGTCATTCCGCTGGCGAGTGCAGCGATCAACTCCGTCAGCCTGTTGGACTACCTGTTATGGGGCGTGGTGGCGCTGGTGGTACAGCTGCTGCTGTTTGCGGCGGTGAAAATCTATATGCCGCGCATCAGCGACAAGATTGAGTCCAATCACGTGGCGGCCGGGATTTTCCTCGGCGGTGTGTCGATCAGTGGCGGTGTGCTGAATGCGGCCTGCATGACCTACTAAAGGTAAAGTATTGCGGAGGCGCGCCAGCCTGGCTGATGCGCCTGTTCTTCCATTCGCAGGATGCGGTAATAGCTTGCCCCATGCTCATCCGCCTTTTGGGCGATCAATTGTTCTACGTCCTGAGGGGAGCCGGAGAGGTTGTTCAGGGTGATTTCCGCAATTTCGCTGAGTGGTGTAACGCGGTCTGCGGGGGCCAGTTCAGCGGACTGGGCGCTGGCGCTGAGTAACCCCATAGAAAGCAGGAGGGCGGTGAGTGCGGCGGAGCGTGTCATGGCGTTCCCCTTCGTCGGATCCTGGATTCACGGCCGCGGGCTGCGGCGCGCTGTTTGCCAGTGTGCTCTATCCAACTTCAGTCTGTGCAAAGCCAATGTAAATCTTATTAAAACTCCAGCAGTTACCGATACAGGATCGCCTGCGAATACCACTGGCCGGGAACCACGGTTTCGCTGTTCATGATGATCATATAATAGCGCGCGCCGCTGGCATTGGCTTTCTGCTGAATTTCCGCTTCCACATCCATCGGGCTGCCGCGAACCAGGGCGCTGGTGGTGCCTATTTTTTCCAGGCTACCGGTTTGTGCCCGGGTGATCTCCTGCGCCTGTCCGGTCGGCGGTGGGGGCGCTTTTGGCGTCGTGGTCATCATGCCACAGGCGCTAAGCAGCGTGACCAGCGTCAAGGAGAGCAGCAGGCGGGACATTTTCATAGATACCTCAAGAAAGCGGATAGCGTGATTTGAGTGTAACCCATTATAAATTGGAACAGATTGAGCTAATGCTTTTTAGTGCAAGTTTGCCATTATGAAGGCAATGGCGATGCAGAGGGAAAATGAATGATTGAAATTTATGACGAGCGAGCAGGAGATATTGCGGTCATCCATGCCGTGCCGCAGGGGCAGTATCATCAGCCGTTGCCGACGGTATTTTTCTACCATGGTTATACCTCGTCGAAAGAAGTCTACGCCTACTTTGCCTACGCGTTAGCCAGGGTGGGATTTCGCGTGGTGCTGCCGGATGCCGATTTGCACGGCGAGCGTTTTGACGGCGATGAACAAAAGCGGTTGTCCCGCTTTTGGGAGATCCTGCGCAGCAATATCGATGAGTTACCGGCGTTGAAGGCGGACTTTGAACGGCGCGGGCTGATTGCCGAAGGGCGCATCGGCGTCGCGGGCGCGTCCATGGGGGGGATGACGACGTTGGGAGGCTTTGTTCGTTATCCGTGGGTGAAAGCTGCGGCGAGCCTGATGGGGGCCGGTTATTACAGTTCCCTGGCGCAGACGCTGTTCCCACCGCTGGATGAGCAGGGTAAACCCTTAACGGCGAGCGGTTTTGATGCGCGCATTGCCGCGCTTGCGGATTATGGCCTGGAACGCCAGTTGGAAAAGATTGCCGATCGTCCGCTGCTGTTATGGCACGGCGAAGCGGACGATGTGGTCCCGGCGGCTGAAAGTCGACGCCTGGCAACCGAGCTTCGCCAGAGTGGTTGGGACCGGCAACTGACATTTTTGACTGAACCGGACGTTAAGCACCGCATCACACCGTTAGCGCTTGACGCAACGGCCGAGTTCTTCGCGAAAACCTTATAAAAAAAGCCCCCTGCGGGCAGGGGGCTGACGACATTTTCACATTTTAATTTGCCGCTTTTGGGCGCGGCTTGCTTCCCTGGCACTGCATGCAGGCTTAACGATACAGTTCCGCGCTGACGTGAATGGTGCTGTTGTTTTCCGGTTCGTGCAGCGCAATGATCCGGTAAGCGGTCGCGCCGCGCTGATCGGCTATTTTGCTCACCTGGCTGCTGGCGTCATCCGGCGATACCACATTCTGGTTCAACGTGACGAATCCCACGCTCTGGCGTTGGTCAGCCTGATGCGAAGTGATTTCGGTAGCGGCCATGACGTTGGCGGAAAACAGTAAAGCAATGGCGGTGGCGATGGTAATGCGTTTCATAAGTGCCTCTCTTAACTGTTTGCTTCAACGGCCTGACAGCAGGTGCCAGTGCAGCAAAAAGTTATTTGTCTGTATTGAATAACCTCAAATCTTTTTCGTCGCGCTGTCTGCGGCGTATAACAACAATTTTAGACCTTCCGGCAGGATTAAAAAGGGGGGCTTTTTGATGTCATTATTCAAAAAAAATGAATGAATTTTGCGAATCAGTGATGATTTCATTGAAAGATTTTTTGAACTGATGGATCTGTGTACATAGGTTGTACAGATAGCAAATCGTGCTATTTACGCATCGGGCCCGCATTACCGATAATAAATACCCTTCTGTCCTTGAGTTTCCCAGCCTGCGCAAGTATGATTACGCGTCATTTTTTCAGCCGCACACACATACACGTTCCTTGCTTCCATGGGCCGCGGTTGACCCTGACAGGAGGCTGAATAATCCGTAAGGAGCAATTCGATGCGTCATTACGAAATCGTTTTTATGGTCCATCCTGACCAAAGCGAACAGGTTCCGGGCATGATCGAGCGTTACAGTGCTACCATCACTAACGCTGCTGGTCAGATTCACCGTCTGGAAGACTGGGGCCGCCGTCAACTGGCTTACCCGATCAACAAACTGCACAAAGCTCACTACGTTCTGCTGAACGTTGAAGCTCCGCAGGAAGCGATCGATGAGCTGGAAACTAACTTCCGCTTCAACGACGCCGTTATCCGTAGCATGGTTATGCGCGTTAAGCACGCGGTAACTGAAGCATCTCCGATGGTTAAAGCGAAAGACGAACGTCGTGGCGATCGCCGCGAAGACTTCGCTAACGAAACCGCAGATGATGCAGATGCTGGGGATTCTGAAGAGTAATTGCCGCCGTGACATCTAATCGTCTGGTTTTGTCGGGCACTGTGTGCAAGGCGCCGGTTCGAAAAGTGAGTCCTTCCGGGATCCCCCACTGCCAATTTGTGCTAGAGCACCGTTCGCAGCAAATGGAAGCCGGATTTAGCAGGCAAGCATGGTGCCGAATGCCCGTGGTTGTCAGCGGACAACAGTCACAAGCACTAACTCAAAGATTAACGGTCGGCAGTCAGATAACCGTGCAAGGCTTCGTAAGCTGCCATCAAGGGCGCAACGGGCTGAACAAACTGGTTCTGCATGCCGAGCAGATTGAATTGATAGATTCTGGAGACTAGCCTAATGGCACGTTATTTCCGTCGTCGCAAGTTCTGCCGTTTCACCGCGGAAGGCGTTCAAGAGATTGACTATAAAGACATCGCTACGCTGAAAAACTACATCACTGAAAGTGGTAAAATTGTCCCGAGCCGTATTACCGGTACTCGTGCAAAATATCAGCGCCAGCTGGCCCGTGCTATCAAGCGCGCGCGCTACCTGTCTTTGTTGCCGTACACTGATCGTCATCAGTAATCGGCCACTGTCCATTAACGACTTTGAGAGGATAAGGTAATGCAAGTTATTCTGCTTGATAAAGTAGCAAACCTGGGCAGCCTGGGTGATCAAGTTAACGTTAAAGCGGGCTACGCCCGTAACTTCCTGGTACCACAGGGCAAAGCTGTTCCTGCTACCAAGAAAAACGTAGAGTTCTTCGAAGCACGCCGTGCTGAACTGGAAGCCAAACTGGCTGACGTTCTGGCTGCTGCTGAAGCTCGCGCAACCAAGATCAACGAACTGGGTTCAGTCACCATCGCGTCTAAATCAGGCGACGAAGGTAAACTGTTCGGCTCTATCGGCACCCGCGACATCGCTGACGCAGTTACTGCGGCAGGCGTTGAAGTTGCCAAGAGCGAAGTTCGTCTGCCGAACGGCGTTCTGCGTACCACTGGTGAACACGAAGTTCACTTCCAGGTACACAGCGACGTGTTCGCACAGCTGAATGTAGTTGTGGTTGCAGAAGCTTAATCGCTCCTGCCAGCCAAGTTAAAACGCCAGCCTCGTGCTGGCGTTTTGCTTTTCTGCGTCCGGTAAAACGCGCTACCCTGCTATCACAGCTTGAATGAGGAGCAGCGGAAATGGCGGAGATTATCTTGCAGCGCGTTTACGATTTTACCGGCCCTGCACCGGAGCACTGTTATCTGATCGATCGTTTGTGGCCGCGAGGCATCAGCAAGGAACGATTGCAGGGCGTGCAGTGGCTAAAGCAGGTTGCGCCGGATAACGCGCTGCGGCAGTGGTTTCATCAACATCTTGACCGGTGGGACGAGTTCGAAAGCCACTACCGCTTGCAACTGGCTCAAAACGACGCCTGGCAGCCATTGGTGGCTTTACTAAGACAGGGGCAACCCTTGACCTTACTTTATGGCAGTAAAGACACACAGCACAACCATGGCATCGTGCTGCGCGACTTTCTGTTAAGGCAGTTAGCGGATTAACGCTCGCGACGATAGCCGCCGTCGGCCTGGCGGCGGAATAACACCTGACTGTTGTCAGCGGTGGTGACAGATAGCGCGGTGATCACGCCGTTGGTATCACGTTCGATACGCACTTCCTGGCCAGCCTTCATGTTGCTGAGCGGCTTATCGTTCCCTTCCACCTGCGCCATGGCGAAAACTTCGTTCACCGGCAGGTTGTTGTCACGGAAAAGCTGCGCCAGCGTCTGGCCCGGTTGGATCTGGTAGCGTTGCCAGTTGCCCGCCGGTTCCGGCTCTACAGCGTGCTGCTGCTGAGTGTCGTTTTGCAATTCGGCCTGCAAGGGAACGCCGTTTTCCTGCTGGGTGACAGGGAATGGCTGTTTTTCCGATGAATACGGCCACAGCAGTGCCAGCAGCAGGATGATGCCGAAAATCAGGGTCCAGCGACGATGAAAATAAGGCAGTGGCTCCATCCAACCGAAGCCGTCCGGCAGGTGCCAGATCTTCAGCAGTAACGCTTTGATGTTTTGCCCCTTACCGCTTTCCGGTGGTTGTTCTGAATCCGGGTCTTCTACCGACGCTGGCGCGGAGCCGGGCTTCAGGCGCTGACTGAAGTTCAGCCAGGTACGCAACAACGGCTGGTAGATACGGGTGGTCTTCCTTCTCCTGGGCGAGATTCTGCCCATGGTAACCTCTCTTCAACGGCGTAAAAATATCACGGTACAAAAGGGTGTACCGCCGACCCGATACCCTGTTTTCAGTATAGTCCGCTAACTGATTGAAGTGAAAGGCAGCAGCAAACCCATACCTGTTGCGGCAGGCGATTCGCCTGGGCGCGCGGGAGCGGGTGTTAACTGAGGGTTATTGTTTCTTTTTCTACGACAAAAGTCATCATTCTCCACACAAGATTTTACCCGGCATTGCGGCGCTGTTATGCTGCGCTTTCGACTTTTTACAGACTAAAGGAAAACCCCATGACAACCCCTTCTTTTGACAGCGTTGAAGCGCAGGCGAGCTACGGGATTGGTTTACAGGTCGGCCAGCAGCTGCAAGAGTCCGGTCTGGAAGGTTTACAACCGGAAGCTTTGCTGGCAGGTTTGCGTGACGCGCTGGAAGGGAATGCCCCGGCGGTTCCGGTAGACGTGGTGCACCGTGCGCTGCGCGAAATCCACGAACGTGCGGATGCCGTACGTCGTGAGCGTCAACAGGCGATGGCCGTTGAAGGCCAGAAATTCCTGGAAGACAACGCCAAGCGCGACGAAGTTACGCTGACCGAATCCGGTCTGCAGTTTTCCGTGCTGGAGCAGGGCAACGGCCCAATCCCGTCCCGTCAGGATCGCGTGCGTGTGCATTACACTGGCCGTCTGATTAACGGCGACGTGTTCGACAGCTCCGTAGAGCGCGGTCAACCGGCAGAATTCCCGGTTAGCGGCGTGATCCCTGGCTGGATCGAAGCGCTGACCCTGATGCCGGTCGGTTCCAAATGGCAGCTGTATATTCCACACGATCTGGCCTACGGCGAGCGTGGTGCCGGCGCATCCATCCCGCCATTCAGCGCGCTGGTGTTCGACGTCGAACTGCTGGAAATCCTGTAATTCTCTAACAGATTTCTCTGGGCGCCTTAATGGCGCCCTTATTTTATGCGCCGTTCAGCGCGCGGGGGAACAACAGGTTGTTCTCCAGATTGATGTGTTCCATCAGGTCATCAATAAACTCGTCGATACCACCATACAGCGCCTGCCAGGTATTGCAGGCACCTTCCGGTGGCGTCACGTTGTGGGTGAGGAACTTCACCACTTCCAGCTGTTCGCCCGCTTCGTCATGCTCATGTTCCATTACCGAGATCGGCCCAGCCGCCTGCCGGCCCATACCCTGCTTGATCATCGGGAACAGGATCTGTTCCTCTTTCATCATGTGATTTTCCAGATCCAGCCGGATCAGGTTCAGCTGTTTCGCCAGACCGCGTGGACAGGTGGCTTTGTCGGCATGAACCCGTTCGACTTTTTCCGCCATCAGTACCAGCTCGGCCAGCTGTTCACGGTGCCGCTGATGGAAGCGTGGCAGAATATAATCAATCAGTTCACCGAGCGGTGCAGTACGCCAGTCATGGCTTGCTGCCGGTCTGGCGGCGAGGGCGGCCAATTCGCTTTCAAGCTGCTCGAGATCCAGTCCTTTACGCTCGGCCGCGCGTTGCAGCGTTTGTTTTCCGCCACAGCAGAAATCCAAATCGTTCAGGCGGAACAGGCGTGATGCCCGGGGAATAGCGATGGCGAGAGCGCCGAGGGATTGATTACGGTAATCCATGAGAGTGCCTCTTTAAATGAAAAATTTATAACATGCATTTTAAATGCAATTTAAAGGGCGCGCCAGCGAGAAAAAGGAGTAGATGGCCGGGGGGAACGCTGTGCCTCCCGGCCTGCAGCTTATTTGCTACTTAAATCAATCTTATAAACTGCGAACCCGATGTTATCCGTGCCTTCGGATTTCATTGGATACTGGGCATGTGCCTTGATAAACGCTGTCGCTTTCTCGCTTGGCGAGGTTTCGAAGCGAATATCCAGCGGTTGCGGGCTGCTGAAGGTCGCCAGGCGCCAGTTGTTATCCACCTGTGGCCGGACTGCGCCATGCTGCTTGGTTTCAGCGCTGATATAGGCCGCCAACACTGAACGGTTCTCGTCCGGCGAAGCGAAGGCAATATGCTGATCGCCAGTGCCGGCGAACTTGCCACCGTAAGCGCGATAGTTATTGGTCGCCACCAGGAAGGTGGCTTTAGGATCAATTGGCTTGCCTTTGAACGTCAGCTGCTTGATACGTTCCGCCTTGTCGTTAATCAACTGGCATTCGCCGTCGTAACGCGCAGGCTGGCTGACGTCGATCTGGTAATTTACCCCATCAATCACGTCGAAGTTATAGGTGCGGAAGCCATCCCAGTTGATCAGGCGCTGCGGTTGGCTGCTGTTGACGTCGATTTGATTGAACTGCCCGGCGGAGCACTCCAGCCACTCCTTCACCTCTTTGCCACTGGCTTTTACTACCACCAGGGTGTTGGGGTAGAGGTAGAGATCCGAAGCGTTACGGAAGGTGAGCTGGCCTTTTTCCACTTCGACGAAGCTGGCCGGATCGTTTTTGCGGCCGCCGACCTTGAACGGCGCTGCCGCTGACAGCACCGGCAAATCGGCCAGATCCGGGTCGCCCTGAATGTAGTGTTCCACATAGGCTTTCTGCGCGTTATTCACGATTTGTACCGTTGGGTCATCCTGCACCAGCGCCAGGTAGCTGTACATGTTGTCATCAGCTTTGCCGACCGGCTTGCTGACAAAATCGCGCGTGCCCTTATGATCTTCCGCCAGGACTTTCACCAGCTTGGCGTCTTCCGCCGCCAGCGATTTCTTGTTCTCTTTGTCGTAGATGGGCCGTGCTTCCGCTTTGGCGGAAGCTACTTTCCAACTGCCAGAGTCGTTGTTCAACTGCAGATCGACAACGCCGAGGTGGTCGCCCCACTGGCCGGGCATGACCGCAGGTATGCCGTTCAGCGTGCCCTGAGCGATGTCAGCGCCTTTGATATTGGCGAAGTCTTTGCTCGGGAATACCGCGTGAGCATGGCCGAACATGATGGCGTCAATGCCCGGAACCTGGCTGAGGTAGTACACCGAATTCTCTGCCATCGCCTTGTACGGCTCGCTGGACAGGCCGGAGTGCGGGATCGCCACGATCAGATCGGCCCCCTGTTTACGCATTTCCGGCACGTAGCGTTTGGCGGTTTCGGTGATGTCGTTGACCTTAACCTTGCCTTGCAGATTGGCCTTATCCCACACCAGAATTTGCGGTGGCACAAAACCGATATAGCCGATGCGTAAACTATGTTCCTTGCCGTCACGGTCTTTTACCGGCGTATCGACGATAATGTAAGGAGTGAACAGCGGTTTCTGCGTTTTAGCGTCGATCACGTTAGCATTGATATACGGGAACTTGGCACCGCTGATGGCGGTTTTCAGGTAATCGAGGCCGTAGTTGAATTCGTGGTTGCCGATATTGCCGACCACATAATTCAGGGTGTTCATGGCCTTATAGACAGGATGAATATCGCCGGGCTTCAGGCCCTTGGCCGCCATATAGTCACCGAGCGGGCTGCCCTGAATGATGTCGCCGTTATCCACCAGTACGCTATTGGTGGCTTGCTGGCGAGCCTGTTCAATCAGGCTGGCGGTGCGCACCAGACCGAACTTGTCGGTCGGTTTGTCCTTGTAGTAATCGAAGTCCATCATGTTGCTGTGCAGGTCGGTGGTTTCCAGCACGCGCAGATCGACTGTTGCCGCCTGCGCTGAGGCGCAAACCAGCACAGCGAGGACAGACAACGTCAGCGGACGCTTCATCATTTTTAGCTTTCTCCATTCTATTTTTCGAGTTTTATCGCAGAGGGGCATGTAAGTAACATTGGTTGTCTCACCAAACTGTGAAGTGTGGCAGAAAATCGGCCAAGGTATCGGAGGAAATGTCACAGTTGTGACGGCAAAGACTCGAGTCATTACCGAAGGTTAAATCGTTATGATGGATATTCGATGCAAAAAAAACTAGGCTGCTAGCAATGAGAAAGGGGAAATGGCCCACGGAACTGTCTATCTGAGGTGAATGATGTTAGAAAAAATTTGCCAACTGTCCCGCGAGGCGGGCGCGGCCATCATGGCGGTGTACAACGGTGAACAACCGCTTGATGTTACACAAAAAAAAGATGACTCCCCGGTGACGGCGGCCGATCTGGCGGCGCACCACATTATCCAGCGCGGCCTGGCGGCGTTAACGCCGGACATCCCCTTGCTGTCGGAAGAAGATCCACCGACCTGGGAAGTGCGGCAGAATTGGACGCGCTACTGGCTGGTCGATCCGCTGGACGGCACCAAAGAGTTCCTGAATCGCAACGGTGAGTTCACGGTAAATATCGCGTTGATTGAAGACGGGCAGGCGGTAATGGGCGTGGTTTACGCCCCGGCGATCGACGTGCTGTATCTGGCCGAGCGCGGTAAAGCCTGGAAAGAAGAAAAGGGCCACCGGCAGGAGATTGGCGTCAGCAATGCCCATCCGCCATTGGTGGTGGTCAGCCGTTCGCACAGCGACGAAGAGCTGAAGGACTACCTGAAACAGCTGGGCGAACACCAGACCGTTTCCGTCGGTTCTTCGCTGAAATTCTGCCTGGTGGCGGAAGGTAAAGCGCAGCTCTATCCGCGCTTTGGGCCCACCAATATCTGGGATACCGCCGCCGGTCATGCCGTGGCCGTGGCAGCCGGGGCACAGATCCACGACTGGCAGGGCAGACCTCTGCTCTATACGCCGCGTGAATCCTTCCTAAACCCCGGCTTCAGGGTTTCGCTGTTCTAAATCAGTTCGCCAGCAACTGGTGCAGTTGGGTCATGACCTGCTGCACCTCTTCTGGCGTCAGGGCGCCGTCTTTGGCGAACTGGATCCTGCCTTGCTTATCCAACACCACAATGGCCGACCCTTTCGGCTGCAAATCCCAGGCCTTGCGCACGTTGCCGTTGCTGTCGACCACAAACTGCGACCAGGGGAACTCTTTCTTGCTGTCTTCAATGCTGTTGCGAACAAACACCGCGGTGCCGAGTATCGCGTCGTCGGTATTCACTATTGTCGTCGTTTGGTAACGATCGTGCGGTAGTTTAGCTTTCTTAATCGCTTCGATCAGCGGATCGTTCATCGCCTTGGCGGAGCTACGGCCGGCAATATGCTGTATGACTCGCACTTTCCCACTGAGTTGCGCGCTATTCCAGTTTTGATAGCTAAACTTATCATTAGCGTAATTCAACTCTCCCTTATCGCTGATGCCGACCGGCGCGACGCGTTGCTGGAGTTGGAAGTTGTGCGCAGAGGCTAAAAAGGGGGCAAGCAGCAGGGAAACAATAAGCAGGTGACTTTTTTTCATGCCTTCTCCTTGGAAGGGGAACGGTGCCGACAGCACCCGACAGCCTAAAGCATAGGTGGTGATCGGAGGTCTGTCCTGTTAGCTGGATCGCAGTTTCCCCTTCTGGCCGGTAATACCTGTGTTTTGAAGGGATATACTGAAAAAGTTATATATTATCATATACAATTCTGTCAAAAAGTGTAAATCCAGTGAAGATATCCGTGCAGAAGTGAACATTATCGTCTTTACTAGGTCTACTACATGGCAATCAAGTTGCGTTCTTACTTTAGAGGCTGCCACCTTGGCGGCCCGCTGAGCGCATGGACCAAACGGAGGAGAGTAATAGAATGAGAATCTTCCAGCGTTATAATCCGTTGAAAGTGGCGAAGTACGTAAAAACCCTGTTTCGTGGCCGGCTGTATATCAAAGATGTAGGCGCGTTCGAATTCGACGAAGGGAAAATCCTGTTACCGAAAATTCGTGACCGGCGCCACTTCAGCGTGATGTCAGAGGTAAACCGTCAGGTGTTGTTGCTGCAAACAGAGATGGGTTGATGCATTACCCGTCGCCTTTCAAGCCGCAGCGTTGTTATCTGCACCCACCCACCCCTGTTACTTACTTAAGTAAGCTCCAGGGGATGAGTGAGCTGGCTGCCTAGCTGCAACTTGAAATTCATAGGGAAATTAGAGCAGCTGAAAAAACTGAAATAATTGCGGCCCGATGGGGCCGCTGACGTTTCTACAGTCCGGATCAGGCAGGGGCGTTGTCTTCTGGCGCCTTCGGCAGTACCGCCGCCGGTTTGTCGCTCAGTTTGGTTACCAGCAACTGGTCAATCTTGTAGCTGTCGATGTCCACCACTTCAAACTTGTAGCCGGCGTATTTCACGAAGTCGGTGCGTTTTGGGATCTTGCGCAGCATGTACATCATAAAGCCGCCGATGGTTTCGTAGTTGCCCGCCTGCGGGAACTCATCAATGTGCAGAACGCGCATCACATCGTCGATTGGCGTACCACCCTCAATCAGCCATGAGCTTTCATCGCGTGCGACGATCTGCTCTTCCTGGCCTTGACCGACCAGATCGCCCATCAGGGTGGTCATTACGTCATTCAACGTGATGATGCCCACGACCAGTGCATATTCATTGAGAATAACGGCAAAGTCTTCGCCGGCCGTCTTAAAGCTTTCCAGCGCTTCGGACAGCGTCAGGGTATCCGGCACGATCAGCGCCGCGCGGATTTGCACACCGCTGCTCAGCACCAGGCTTTGATTGCCCAGCACGCGGTTCAACAAGTCTTTGGAGTCAACGTAGCCGACCACCTGATCGATATTGCCGTCACATACCAGGAACTTGGAGTGCGGATGGGTCGAGACTTTCTCGATAATGCTTTCTTCGGTTTCACGCAGATCGAAGTAAACCACGCTTTCACGCGAGGTCATCGACGAAGGTACGGTGCGTGACTCCAGTTCGAACACGTTTTCGATCAGCTCATGTTCCTGCTTGCGCAGCACGCCAGCCAGGGCACCGGCTTCCACTACCGCATAGATGTCGTCGGAAGTGATGTCGTCCTTGCGCACCATCGGCAGTTTGAACAGGCGGAAGATCAGGTTTGCCATGCCGTTGAAGAACCACACCAGCGGCCGGAAGATCATGATCGAGAAACGCATCGGGTTGATGATCCGGACGGCGACCGTCTCTGGTGCAATCATACCGATGCGCTTCGGGGTCAAATCTGCGAACAGGATGAACAGGCTGGTCACCAGGACGAACGAGCAGATAAAGCTGACTTGCTCCGCCATCTCTGGGGACAAAAAGCGATCGAACAACACCTGGAAGCTAGGGGAGAAGGCAGCATCGCCGACGATACCACCGAGAATGGCTACGGCGTTCAGACCAATCTGCACCACGGTAAAGAACAGCCCCGGGGTTTCTTGTAGTTTAAGGACTTTGGCGGCATTGACGTTACCTTCGTCAGCCATCAGTTTCAGTTTAATCTTGCGTGACGCGGCCAGAGATATTTCCGACAGTGAGAAAAACGCACTCACTGCGATCAGAAAAAGAATCAGTAAAATACTGTTTAACATAATCTATCCATACGTGCCGACGGGATGACGGCGCTCTTGAGGAAGGGTAGTACATTGTAAAAAAAGTAGTGATAACAACCAGAAAGGAGGCTATCAGGCCGCAGATGCGGCCCGCATAGTATAGCAGCAGCCCTACAGGGGCCGCCAGCGGTTAAAAAATTACCGCTGACCAAGGGGTTAGCCCTGGGGTGGCAAACAAACGCCGATGCCGCCCAGGCCGCAGTAGCCTTCAGGATTCTTGTACAGATACTGCTGATGGTCATCCTCGGCATAGTAAAACGGCAGCGCCGGCACCACTTCGGTGGTGATGGTGCGTTGGTCGCCCGCCTCGTTCATGGCCTGCTGGAAACGCTTCAGACTGCTTTCGGCTGCGGTCTGCTGTTCCGGCGTCAGCGTATAAATTGCTGAGCGATACTGAGTGCCGACGTCGCCCCCCTGACGCATGCCCTGCGCCGGATCGTGGTTCTCCCAGAACACCTGCAGCAGCTGCTTATAGCTGATGATTTTCGGATCGAATACCACCCGCACCACTTCAGTATGACCGGTCTGGCCGCTGCAGACTTCGCGGTAGGTTGGGTTTGGCGTAAAACCGCCGCTGTAGCCTGCCGCCGTGCTGTATACGCCCTGCTGTTGCCAGAACAGGCGCTCCACACCCCAAAAGCATCCCATGGCGAAGATAGCCACTTCCATGCCTTCCGGCACCTGGGTCATTGAATGGTGAGTGACCACGTTGAGCGTGGCAACCGGCATGGGCGTCGTGCGGCCAGGCAGCGCGTTCGCCTTGTCGACGGTTTGTGTTTTATCAAAAAATGGCACCACGGTTGACTCCTGTTGTCACAGTAAGAATTGACCTAAGACACGGCAGTTCGGTTGTATCTAACCGCAACTTTGCCCACAATAAGCTACATATTCAGATTATGAATCAGATTAACGCAGTATTTAGAGCGCCAAAAGCTAAGAATGCGCCAGTTTACTGCGGCAGTAAAATCGTAATATGTCGCGTCTGGAATAAGGCTGAAAGGGCTGCCGTCTTGATAGCGCGGAGTATGCCCTGGCACCAGAGTGCGTGTTATAACAGGAAAGTAAAATAAATTAAGGAGAACGCGTGCCACGATACCGTGCCCTGTGCTTTTTGTGTGCGCTGCTCGCGACGCCTGCGGCGTTTTCGGCGAATGTGCGGCTGCAGGTTGAAGGACTTAGCGGGGAACTGGAAAAAAACGTCCGGGTACGCCTGTCTTCCATCACTCCGGAAGAGGTCGGTACTGATGGCCGTTTCCGCGCACGCGTGGATGAAGCTGTTCGTCAGGGGCTGAGAGCGCTTGGCTATTATCAGCCTACCATCGAATTTACGTTGGACGATCGGCCAGGGCTGGCGCGGCCGGTGCTGCACGCCAAGGTCGATCCGGGTGAACCGGTGCGCATTGCCGGGGCCAATATCGTGCTGGAAGGCGGTGCGAAAACCGATGAAGACTATCTGTCGTTGGTCAAAAAAGGCAAACCGACGATAGGTGAGATCCTTAATCACGGTAAATACGACAGTTTTAAAGGTTCACTGACCGGCCTGGCGCTGCGCAAAGGCTATTTCGATGCCGATATGACCAAAAGCCAGCTCGGCGTGGCGGAGGATCTGCATAAGGCCTATTGGGACATCGACTTCGACAGCGGGCAGCGTTACCGCTTCGGCCAGGTGAAGTTTACCGGTTCGCAAATTCGTGAAGACTATCTGCAAAATCTGGTGCCCTTTCATCAGGGGGATTATTACACTTCGGAAGACCTGGCCGAACTGAACCGCCGTTTGTCCGCCACTAACTGGTTTAACTCGGTGGTGGTCTCCCCTGATTTCAAAGATGCCAAAGAGAACAAGATTTTGCCGCTAGATGCGTTGGTGTCACCACGCACTCGCAACACCATCGAAACCGGTGTCGGTTACTCCACCGACGTTGGTCCCCGCGTTAAAGGCACCTGGAAGAAGCCCTGGCTTAACGATCGCGGCCACAGTCTGGAAACCAGCGCCAGTATTTCGGCCCCCGAGCAGCAGCTCGATCTGACCTATAAGATCCCGTTGCTGAAGAATCCGCTGGAGCAGTATTACCTGCTGCAGGGCGGGCTCAAGAACGTCGATCTCAACGATACCAAGTCCGTAACCTCCAAAGTGGTGGCCTCGCGCAACTGGGATCTCTCCAGCGGCTGGCAGCGGGCTATTAACCTGACCTGGCGCTGGGATAACTTTACCCAGGGTAACGTCAGCAATACCACCATGCTGCTGTACCCTGGTGTCAGCCTCAACCGCACCCGCTCGCGTGGAGGCCTGATGCCGACCTGGGGCGATAGCCAACGCTACTCCATCGACGTTTCCGACACCACCTGGGGATCCGGCGTGGACTTCGCGCTGATGCAGGCGCAGAACGTCTGGATCCGCACCCTGGCCGATAAGCACCGGTTCGTGGCGCGCGGGCAGGTGGGGTGGATCGAAACCAACGACTTCGACAAAGTGCCGCCAGACCTGCGATTCTTTGCCGGTGGCGATCGCAGCATCCGTGGCTACAAGTACAAAGACATTTCCCCCCGCAACGATGACGGCAAGTTGACCGGTGCCTCCAAAATGCTGACTGGCTCGCTGGAGTATCAATACAACGTGACCGGTAAATGGTGGGGGGCGATGTTCGTTGATTCCGGTGAAGCGGTGAACGATATCAAGCAGAGCAACTTCAAAACTGGCGCCGGTGTAGGCGTACGCTGGCAGTCGCCGGTAGGGCCAGTGAAGCTGGATATCGCCGCGCCCGTGGGGGACAAGGACACCCACGGGATGCAGTTCTACATCGGTTTGGGGCCTGAACTATGAGCCTGATAAAAAAGATTTGCTTTGGTTTCCTGATTGTCTTGCTGTTACTGGTCGGGGCGGTGGCGTACTTGCTCGGTACCACCAGTGGTTTGCATATGACCCTCAACGCTGCTGCTCGATGGGTGCCGGGGTTGGATATTGCCAGCGTGAGCGGTGGCTGGCGTGATCTGACGCTAAAAGGCGTGAAGTATCAGATGCCGGGCGTCACGGTGAATGCCGGACAATTCCATCTGTCACTCGATCTGGCCTGCTTTAAAAACAGTTCGCTGTGCGTCAATGCGCTGACCGCGCAGGACGTCGACGTGGTGGTGAAAACCAAAGAAATGACGCCGTCTGCGCCGGTGGAAGAGACCAGCGAGCCGACCACCAATCTGAGCACGCCGTACCCTATTACCTTGCGTATGCTGACGCTGAATAACGTTAAGGTAAGCGTAGACGACACGGCAATCTCTCTTGGTGAATTCCGTACCGGAGCGCAGTGGCAAGAGCGTGCGTTGACCTTGCTGCCCACCAAAATCAGCGGCCTGTTGATTGCACTGCCGAAAACCCCGCAGAACCCGTTGCCGGAGGCGATACAGCCGGCTGTCGAGGTCGCGAAAAAAGTGGGTGAACAGGTCGACAAGGCGGCGAAACCGGCACCGGTGCCGGAAGAGAAGCCGCTGGGCGAAACGTTGAAAGAGCTGTTCGCCAAGCCGCTGCTGCCGGATCTGCCGGAAATCCGCCTGCCGTTGGACATCACGGTTAAGGAGATCAGCGGGGAACAACTGCGCTTGACCGGTGATACCGAGGTGTTGATTACCAGCCTGTTGCTGCAGGCCAGTACCCAGGATCAGCATATCAAGCTGGACAATTTCGATGTGAAATCCCCGCAGGGTACGTTGTCTGCGCAGGGGCAGGCGACGCTGACCGGCAGTTGGCCGGTGGAAATGGTGGCTAACAGCACGCTGAATATCGAGCCGCTGAAAGGGGAAAAGGTCAAACTGAACGTCGGCGGTGGGCTGCGCGAAGAACTTAAAGTGGCGCTGAACCTCTCCGGACCGGTCGGTGCGCAGCTTGATGTACAGACCCAATTGGCCGAAGTGGGTTTACCGCTGGCACTGACGCTGCAAAGCAAACAGCTGAAATGGCCGCTGAACGGCGAAGCTCAGTATCAGGTCAACGATTTCCGCCTGCGTTTCAATGGCAAGGCGACTGATTATGCCTTGTCGACCCGGGCCAATATCAAGGGGCAGGATCTCCCGCCGGCGGTGCTGACGCTGGACGGTAAAGGTAACGTTGAACAGTTCAAACTGGATCGCCTGCGGTTGGCGGCCTTGCAGGGCAATACCGATCTGACGGCGCTGGTGGACTGGAGCAAGGCCATCAGTTGGAATTCACAGCTGACGCTGAGCGGCATCAATACCGCCAAGCAGTGGCCGGAATGGCCGGCGAAGTTGGACGGTAAAATCACTACGCGTGGCAGCCTGCACGGCGGCAGTTGGCAATTGCAGGTGCCGGTGCTGCAGCTCGATGGTAACGTGAAGCAAAACAAAGTCACTGCACGTGGCACGCTTAGCGGCAATGCTGCCGGTCAGTGGAAAATCCCGGGCATCGATCTGACGCTGGGACGCAACCAACTGAACGTTAAGGGCCAACTGGACGAGAAAAGCTGGAACCTGGATGCGAATATCGACGCGCCACGTCTGGACGGCGCTCTGCCAGGGCTGGGCGGTACGGCGAAAGGCTTGCTGAAACTGCGGGGCAACCTGCAAGCGCCTCAGTTGCTGGCCGACCTGACCGCTTCCGGCCTGCAGTGGCAGGCGCTGCGCATCAACCGGGTGAAGATTGACGGCGACGTGCGTTCCAGCGACCAGATCCAGGGTCAGTTGGCAGTGCGCGTTGAACAGCTGAAACAGGATGCGCTGGATATCAGCCTGCTGACACTGGATGCCAAAGGCAGTGAGAAGCAGCATCAGCTGCAGTTGAAAATTGACGGCAAGCCGGTATCCGGTCAGTTGGCGTTGCAGGGCAGTTTCGATCGCCAACAGCAGCGCTGGCGCGGCAACCTGAACAATACCCGTTTCGATACCCCGGTGGGCGAATGGCGATTGACTCGCGCCATTGCGCTGGATTACCTGAATACCGCGCAGAAAATCAGTATTGGACCGCACTGCTGGCAGAACCCGAACGCCGAACTGTGCGTACCCAAGACCATCGAAGCAGGCCAGAGTGGCCAGGCCAGCGTGGTATTGAACCGCTTTGATCTGGCGATGATCAAACCTTTCCTCGGTCCGGAGACCGCTTTGAGCGGCGTGTTCACCGGGCGGGCGGACGTAAGCTGGAAACCGGGCGGTGCGCTGCCGGACGCGAAAGTTTCCCTGGTGGGTAACGGCGTGAAGGTGGTTCAGCAAGTGCAGGGCAACGCGTTGCCGATCGCCTTTGATCGGCTGAACCTTAATGCCGGCCTGTCCAACGGTCGTGCACAGGCCGACTGGTTGATCAAGTTGACCAATAATGGCCAATTTGACGGTAACGTGCAGGTTGCCGATCCGCAGGTACGACGTAATATCAGCGGCAACGTCAATATCACCAATATCTCGCTGGCGATGATCAATCCGGCGTTGATGAAGGGGGAGAAGGCCGCGGGCATGCTGAATGCCAATCTGCGCTTGGGTGGCAGTGCGCAGAAGCCTCTGGTTTATGGCCGGATGGCGTTGGATAAGGTTGATATAGATGGTCACTGGATGCCGTTTGATATGACGGACGGCCGCCTGGTGATGAACTTTGACGGCATGACCTCGACCATGGAAGGGCTGGTCAGCACCACGCGCGGACAGCTTAACCTGTCGGGCGATGCTGACTGGCGCGACATCAACGCCTGGCGCGCACGTATCGCCGCCAAGGGCGATAAGCTGCGGGTGACGGTGCCGCCGATGATCCGCATCGACGTTTCACCCGATCTGGTGTTTGAAGCCACGCCGCAGTTGTTCTCGCTCAATGGTTCGGTAGATATTCCGTGGGCGCGCATTACGGTGCAGGAGTTGCCGGAAAGTGCGGTGGGCGTCTCTTCCGACGAAGTGATGCTGGACGACCAACTGAAACCGATACAGCCGAAAACCGCAGGGATCCCGATCAACAGCAACCTGATGATCCACGTGGGTAACGATGTGCGGCTGGATGCCTTTGGCTTAAAAGCCCGCCTGAAGGGCGATCTGAAAGTGGTGCAGGACAAGAATGGCCTGGGCCTGAACGGCCAGATTGACATCCCTTCCGGTCGCTTCCATGCTTATGGTCAGGATTTGATCGTCCGCAAGGGTCAACTGATGTTCTCAGGGCCGCCGGATCAGCCGCTGCTGAATATTGAAGCCATTCGTAATCCTGAATCGACAGAAGACGACGTTACCGCTGGGGTACGCGTTACCGGGTTGGCGGATGCACCCAAGCTGGAAGTGTTCTCGGATCCGGCCAAATCTCAGCAGGAAGCGCTGTCTTATCTGCTGCGCGGGCAGGGATTGGGCAGTTCCGGCGCCGATGGTAACGCAATGACCTCAATGTTAATTGGGATGGGGGTTGCACAAAGTGGTCAACTTGTGGGTAAAATCGGCGAGGCGTTTGGCGTAAGCAATTTGGCCCTGGATACTCAGGGTGTCGGCGACAGTTCCCAGGTTGTCGTGAGCGGTTATGTTCTCCCAGGCTTACAAGTAAAATATGGGGTGGGTATTTTCGACTCGCTGGCTACGTTGACGTTGCGTTACCGCCTGATGCCTAAATTGTATCTGGAAGCGGTGTCTGGTCTCGACCAGGCATTAGATTTGCTCTATCAGTTTGAGTTTTAGCGATGCGAATAATTGTCTACGGCAGTTTACGACGCAAACAGGGAAACAGCCATTGGATGACCAACGCCCAATGGCTCGGCGAGCATGAGCTCGAAGGCTATCAGATTTATAATCTGGGCCATTACCCGGCGGCGATCCCTGGAGAGGGCACGGTACATTGCGAAGTGTACCGCATCAACTCATCGATTTTGGCTGAGCTGGACGAACTGAAAAGCAACACCAAGGACTATAAGCGCGAGCTGATTCAGACGCCTTATGGGAGTGCGTGGATCTACCTGTATAAACACAGTGTGGACGGTTACCCGCGAATTAACAGCGGCGACTGGCTGAAGCGTCTCGACGAAAAGTAAAAAAAAACACCGCTCACTGAGCGGTGTTTTTTTATCGGACGGCGGGCAAGAATTACTTCTTGGCGGCACGCTCGAAAGAAGCAACGATTTCAGCTTTGGCAGCGGCAGCATCTGCCCAGCCTTCGACTTTCACCCATTTGCCTTTTTCCAGATCTTTGTAGTGCTCGAAGAAGTGAGCGATCTGGGCACGCAGCAGTTCCGGCAGGTCGTTCACGTCTTTGATGTGATCGTACTCTTTGGTCAGCTTGCTGTGCGGTACGGCAACCAGTTTCGCATCTTCGCCGGCTTCGTCGGACATCTTCAACACGCCAACCGGACGGCAGCGGATCACAGAACCAGGCTGCAGTGGGTATGGGGTTGGCACCAGCACGTCAACCGGGTCACCGTCCAGAGACAGGGTGTGGTTGATGTAACCGTAGTTGCACGGGTAGAACATCGCGGTGGACATGAAACGGTCAACGAACAGCGCACCGGTGTCCTTGTCGATTTCATATTTGATCGGATCGGCGTTTGCCGGGATTTCGATAACAACGTAGATGTCTTCCGGCAGGTCTTTGCCAGCAGGGACCAGGTTCAAGCTCATGTCGGTTTCCTTTAATCAAACCAGAAATGGAGTGGCGGCTATTATAGCGGACTCTTTTGCGATTTCCTGCCCTTTTCATCATCCCCGCCCCGGCGCAGAGCCATCCATCGAATTTCCAGATAAATCCTCCCACGGCGTTAAGTTTTCTCGAGGGTTGCCGATAACTTCATCAAATAATAATGAGTCGGCGAAGTCTGGCTCCGCGTTTTACCTCCTCTACGTAAGATCTCACTATTTCTGAAGCCGGGAAGAACTCATGCTAAAAAAGATTACGGTCAAGGCCGGGCTGATTGCCCTGTTGAGCCTGATGACGCTGCTGTTGATTATGGTCAGCACGATTGGCGTCAACGCGATTAACGAAGGATCGCGCTCGTTACACACCCTGAATCAAATCCTGGGGGAAGAGTTGGGGTCGCTGGCCAGCAGTTCCAACCTGACGCTGCGCGCCAGAACCGCTGCCTCACTGGCGGTACGCCAACGGGAAATCGGCCAGATTGAGGTTTCAGATGCTACGGTGGGCCGTATCTATGACTATCTTGCGCAATCGAAGCAGGAAATGGCGCGTTTTGTCAGCGTCGGTACCGTCACCGAACGTGGACGCGAGCTGTCCGGTCGTTTGCAAAACAGCTACCGCGCCTATCTGGAACAGGGCGTTGGGCCGATGGCCGATGCCATCAAGGCCGGCAAAGTTGATGATTACTACGACATTCAGGAAACAAAAATTTCCGCGTTGAGCATCGCTTTTGAAAAGGACCTCAGCGACTTCCGCAGCTTCGCCATGAAGATTGGCCAGCAGCGGGTGAATGAAGCGGAAAGCAATGCCAGCACCAAAATTACGCTGATCGTGATTGCCGGCCTGCTCAGCATTTTGCTGGCGCTACTGGCCTGGTTTGCGCTGCGGGTGATTATCCTGCGTCCGCTCGATGAGTCAATCGCCCAGCTGGAACATATCGCCAGCGGCGACCTGACGCACCGTATCACTGGCGAAGGCGAGACCGAAATGGGCCGTCTGGTGCGTGCGATGCAGCGGATGCAGCAGGCCTTGGTCAGTTCGGTCAGCAAGGTGCGCGATGCCAGCAGCCAAATCGATACCGGTTCACGCGAACTGGCTGCCGGCAACCTGCACCTGGCGCAGCGTACCGAAGAATCAGCTGCTTCTCTGGAAGAAACCGCCGCCAGCATGGAACAGCTGACCTCGACGGTGAAGATGAACGCCGAGAACTGCGAACAGGCGAATCAACTGGCGCTGAGCGTATCCGATATTGCCAACCAAGGCAGTGAAGTGGTCAGTCAGGTCATGGACAAGATGCAGGCGATCACCGACAGCTCACGCCGTATTGCCGATATCATCAGCGTGATGGACGGCATTGCCTTCCAGACCAACATTTTGGCGTTGAATGCGGCGGTGGAAGCGGCACGTGCCGGTGAACAAGGGCGTGGTTTTGCCGTGGTGGCCGGTGAGGTTCGCAGCCTGGCTCAGCGCAGCGCGCAGTCGGCGAAAGAGATCAAAGGGTTGATTGAAGCGTCGCAGAACCGGGTGCAGGAAGGCGAACAAATGGCCGGTTCGGCGGCGAAAACCATGAACGGCATTACCGGTGAAGTGGGCCGGGTGACGGCGCTGATGCGGGAAATCTCTGCGGCTACGCGTGAGCAAAGCAGCGGTATTGAGCAGGTAAACCTGGCGGTGGCGCAGATGGATCAGGTGGCGCAACAGAATGCGGCCTTGGTCGAAGAGTCGGCGGCTGCGACGCGCTCGCTGGAGGATCAGGCGCAGTTGCTGGCGCAGAGCATGGCAGCGTTCAAATTATAATGCCGGGGACGGCAAGCCGTCCCCCACATCGAACTCGTTATTCGTCCGGGTTCTCAGCGATAAAGCGCTCTGCGTCTTCCACCATGGATTTGGTGCCGACAAAGAACGGTGCGCGCTGGTGCAGTTTCACCGGGGTGATGTCCAGAATACGGTTTTTACCGTCGCTGGCTTTACCGCCGGCCTGTTCCGCCAGGAACGCCATCGGGTTGCATTCATACAGCAGGCGCAGCTTGCCTTGCGGGTGGCTGGCGGTGCTTGGATAAATGTAGATGCCGCCTTTCAGCAGGTTGCGGTGGAAGTCGGCAACCAGTGAACCGATGTAGCGTGAGGTATAAGGGCGTTGTGTAGCTTCGTCCTGTTCCTGACAATATTTGATGTATTTCTTCACGCCGCGCGGGAACTTGATGTAGTTACCTTCGTTGATGGAATACATATTGCCGCTGGCCGGGAAGCGGACTTTCTCGTGGGAGAGGCAGAACACGCCCAGAGAAGGATCGTAGGTAAAGGCATGCACGCCATAACCGGTGGTGTACACCAGCATGGTGGATGAACCGTAAACCACGTAGCCTGCGGCGACCTGTGCGCTGCCTGGCTGCAGGAAGTCTTCTTCGGTCACTGGCGTACCGACCGGGGTAATGCGACGATAGATAGAGAAAATCGTACCGACCGAGACGTTGACATCGATGTTGGACGAACCGTCCAACGGATCCATCAGCACCACATACTTGGCATTTTCAGCCCGCTCGCCGTCGAATATCACGATTTCATCTTCTTCTTCAGAAGCGATACCCGCAACTTCACCGCGCGCTTTCAATGCTGCTTTCAGCTTTTCATTCGCGTACAGGTCCAGTTTCATCTGAACTTCGCCCTGTACATTGGAAACGCCGCTGGTGCCCAGAATATCCACCAGACCCGCTTTGTTGATATCGCGGTGGATGATTTTGGCGCCCAGTTTAATTGCAGAAAGTAGCGCAGTCAGCTCGCCGGTGGCGTGTGAGAAGTCGTGCTGTTTCTCGACGATAAATTCGCCTAACGTTTTCATGACACAATCCCTGAATCTACGGATGGGTAGCGGTTTGTTAACAAACCGCCAACGTATTCGCGAGCAGTGTAGCCCAAAGATGAACGCTATTCATAGGCAAATCCATTTCTTCTGGACGATTCTGAGCGTTAGAATGAGCCAACATTCGACGTACTCTATGAGAAAACTATGCGCATTCACATTCTTGGGATCTGTGGCACCTTTATGGGCGGGCTGGCGGTGCTGGCTCGTTCGCTTGGGCATGAGGTGACCGGCTCTGACGCTAATGTCTATCCGCCGATGAGCACGCTGCTGGAGAAGGAAGGGATCGACCTGATCCAGGGCTACGATCCTGCTCAATTGGATCCGGCGCCGGATCTGGTGATCATCGGTAACGCCATGACGCGGGGTAATCCTTGCGTTGAAGCGGTACTGGAACAGGGGATCCCTTACGTTTCCGGCCCGCAGTGGCTGCACGACTATGTGCTGCGCGATCGCTGGGTGCTGGCCGTGGCCGGCACGCATGGCAAGACCACTACCGCCGGTATGGCCACCTGGATCCTGGAAGCCTGCGGCTATCAACCGGGCTTTGTTATCGGTGGCGTTCCGGGCAACTTTGACGTTTCCGCGCGTCTGGGCGGTAGCCCGTTCTTTGTGATCGAAGCCGATGAGTATGACTGCGCCTTCTTCGACAAGCGTTCCAAGTTTGTGCATTACAGCCCGCGTACGCTGATCATGAATAACCTGGAGTTCGATCACGCTGATATCTTCGACGATCTGAAAGCGATCCAGAAACAGTTCCACCATCTGGTGCGTCTGGTGCCGGGCAAGGGCAAGATCATTTTGCCTGATAACGACAACCACCTGAAACAGGTGATGGCGATGGGCTGTTGGAGTGAGCAAGAGCTGGTCGGGGAAGAGGGCGCATGGCGCGCTCAAAAATTAACGCCGGACGCCAGCCATTATGCGGTGTTCCTCGACGGCGAACAGGTGGGCGAAGTGAAGTGGTCGCTGGTGGGTGAACACAACATGCACAACGGTTTGATGGCCATTGCCGCCACGCGCCACGTTGGTGTGCTGCCAGCCGATGCCTGTCGCGCGCTCGGTGAGTTCATCAATGCTCGCCGCCGTCTGGAACTGCGCGGTGAAGCTCATGGCGTTACGGTGTATGACGATTTTGCCCATCACCCAACGGCGATCCTGGCGACCTTGGCCGCATTGCGCGGCAAGGTTGGCGGTACCGCGCGCATTTTGGCTGTGCTCGAGCCGCGCTCCAATACCATGAAAATGGGGATCAGCAAGAATGATTTGGCACCGTCTCTGGGCCGTGCCGATGAGGTCTTCCTGTTCCAACCGCACCATATCCCCTGGCAGGTGGCGGAAGTCGCGGAAGCCTGTGTACAGCCGGCCCACTGGAGCGCCGATCTCGACACGCTGGTGGACATGATCGTGAAAACGGCCCAGCCTGGCGACCACATTTTGGTGATGAGTAACGGCGGCTTCGGTGGGATCCATGACCGTCTGCTGGAAGCATTGGCCCACAAGTCAGAACCTAAAGTGACTTATTGATCGTCGATTCAGTGTGACTGAAGCAAAACTAAAAGGCCGCTTACGGCCTTTTCTTTTGCCCATAAAAAAGCCCTCGCGAGCGAGGGCAACGGGGTTCGTCGGATAGGACGACGAAGTTTCTTCAAGGAATCAGTGCTTACGATAGAACTCGGCAGTGGCAGTGACGAGGGTAATCAGTTCGGTAAGCAGGGTTCCCTGAATTGTTATTTGTAGATTTCGGCTGTCGCGTGCCAATTGCCGTTTTCGTAGGCTTCGATCACGCGGTAGGCTTTAGCGCCTTGTTTATCGGCTTTGTCAGACAGCGCCTGGCGAATATCGGAAGGCGCGCCGGTGACGCCGCTGACGGTGATGGTACCGGCAGACTGGAGCGTATTGGCCTGGTCGTTAGTGATTAACGTCGCGGCGGAAGCGCCGAACGAAACGACAGACAGCAGGCTAAGTGCAGCGAGAGTGGTTTTCATGTTCATGATAGTGCGTCCTGTTGTGATAACCGCCTGGAAGGGCTTTTGCAGCGTTTTTGTACTTGAAGGCTGTTATCAGTGGTGCTCGGTACCAGAGTTATATTGCCCGTTGCCGGGTAACGCCTTGTACTTATTTGTAAATTTCTGCGGTCGCGTGGAAGTTACCTTCGTTGCGTGCTTCGATTACACGGTAAGCGGTCGCCCCTTTGGCATCGGCTTTTTCAGACAGTGCCTGACGGATATCTGAAGGTGCACCGGCAACGCCGCTGACGGTAATGGTGCCTGCAGATTGCATTTTTGCGGCCTGGTTTGCATCAACAGATTGTGCTGCAAATGCTCCGAAAGAAAGCATGGAGAGAACGCTCATGGTTGCAATGGTAGATTTAATTTTCATGATTTGACCTTTTCGTATTCTTTTATCAGTTCCAGTGAACTGTGATTTACGTCACGGAAATGAGTATACATCTAGTAACGCCAAAAATTAATAGTTCGCTAACAGTTTCTAGTGAAACTTTATTATGACGATCCTTATCTTTTATAACCAGATGGAATAAAAAGCGGTTATAAAACGATCTTTTGATGTTAAATTTATGTAATTTCAATAAGGTAAGTGCTTTTGACCAAAAGTGCGGAAGATCACAGTAGCTATCACTAGCTAAGCGGAAATGTCATTGAAATGTGTTGCGAAGAGAAAGAAACCTGGCGTTAAAAGTGGTAGGGGGAGGGGGAAAAGTAAGGATGGGGTTAAAGAAACGCTAACAAAACGCGACGGCTCGCCGCATTTTGTTAGCGTGATGCATCACAGCTCCTGTTCGAACAGGGTCAGGATGGCTTCGTACAGCTGGCGCGCGGTAAAGCTGCTGGCTGGGGTAACGAAAATGGTGTCGTCACCGGCGATGGTGCCGAGAATACCTTCGGATTTGCCCAGAGAATCCAGCAGGCGAGCAATGAGCTGCGCGGCGCCGGGGCTGGTGTGGATAACGACAACTGCATCGTTATGATCGACATCCAGCACCAGATTCTTCAGCGGGCTGGTAGTGGTCGGCACGCCGAGTTCAGCGGGAAGGCAATACACCATTTCCATTTTGGCATTGCGCGTACGCACCGCGCCGAACTTGGTCAGCATGCGCGATACTTTGGATTGATTGATGTTTTCGAAGCCTTCTTCTTGCAGCGCCAAAACAATCTCGCCTTGAGAACTGAATTTTTCTTCTTTCAATAACGCTTTAAACGCCTTGATCAGATCTTCCTGCTTTGCGGGATTACGCATTTTGCACCGTGGAATGTTGACAATAGAAGTGATGATTATGCATATAAATGAATTTTTATGCAATCAAAGGACGCCCGGAAAAAATAACAATGCCCGGACAACGAGGAAAGGGCAGCATTTTAACAAAATCCGTACCCCATGAATATGCCCTTTCGGTGACCGAAAATGCCGCCCTCGGTGGTAAAGAAAATGTTATTAAAATGATGTTGTTCTGATGTTGTGTAAGGGTGTAATGTAACCGCCGGTTAACTTGCTCGTGAATAACCTCGCAGTATTTTTGATTAGTGTGCGCTATGCCCTTAATGCGTAAGCTATTTAATCTAAAATGAGCGCGACATCGGCTGTTTTATTGCGCCAGTTCTCAAACAGACTGTTAAGAGATTGTTTTTAAAGGTGTAATAATTTAAGGTCCGTAACCAACATATTCACGGCGCTTTATATATTTAAGATAATAAAGGAGTATAGGATGAAAGTTGCAGTTCTCGGTGCTGCTGGCGGTATCGGCCAGGCCCTCGCCCTTCTACTCAAAACCCAGCTTCCTTCAGGTTCTGAACTCTCTCTCTACGACATTGCCCCCGTTACCCCAGGCGTTGCCGTCGATTTAAGCCACATCCCAACCGCAGTGAAAATCAAAGGCTTCAGTGGCGAAGACGCTACTCCAGCTCTGCACGGTGCAGACGTGGTGCTGATTTCTGCAGGCGTTGCGCGTAAACCAGGTATGGATCGTTCAGATCTGTTCAACGTGAACGCAGGTATCGTGCGTAATCTGATCCAGCAAGTGGCAACCACCTGCCCGAAAGCCTGCATCGGCATTATCACCAACCCGGTCAACACCACCGTGGCTATCGCGGCAGAAGTGCTGAAGAAAGCCGGTGTTTATGACAAGAACAAACTGTTCGGCGTGACCTCGCTGGATATCATCCGTTCCAACACCTTCGTGGCTGAGCTGAAAGGCAAAAAACCTGAAGAGCTGAACGTACCGGTTATCGGCGGACACTCTGGCGTGACCATTTTGCCGCTGCTGTCGCAGATCCCTGGCGTGAGCTTTACCGATCAGGAAGTGGCCGATCTGACCAAGCGTATCCAAAATGCGGGTACTGAAGTGGTTGAAGCCAAAGCCGGCGGCGGGTCTGCAACCCTGTCTATGGGCCAGGCGGCGGCGCGTTTCGGCCTGTCTCTGGTTCGTGCGCTGCAAGGCGAAAAAGGCGTGGTGGAATGTGCTTATGTGGAAGGCGATGGGAAATACGCTCGCTTCTTCGCGCAACCGCTGGTGCTGGGTAAGAATGGCGTTGAAGAACGCAAAGACATCGGCACTCTGAGCGCGTTCGAACAGAAAGCGTTGGAAGACATGCTGGATGTTCTGCACAAAGATATCGAACTGGGCGAAAAGTTTATCAATAACTGATCATCCAGCAGTGCATGAGTATGCATAGGCCGCCGGACAACGTACCGGCGGTTTTTTTATGCCCGCAGCTAGGACCGAATACGGGCTTTTCGATCCAGTAAGTTATTGGTATGGGGATCGAAATAGCGGCTCGGCCAGATTTCCGCAGGGTGTATATCGAGCGTTTCGGCAATCAGCCATTCTCCTTTTGGCCAGGGACGCGACAGTGCGTTTGCCAGCGTTGATGAGCTAAGTCCTGCCTTGCGCGACACCGCCGCCAGTGTCGTTCCCTTCTTACGTAAAGCCGCAATGATATCCGCCGGATGCCAATCCTTATTCCTTGAGTTCATGTTTGCATTCCTTTTTTGATTAGCGAAAGTTCTGTTAGTGGTATAACTAACAGGTCAAGATTAATCGTTTGAACAACATGAAACGCTTATACGGAAACTAGGATACCACTAAATTTCTTAAAAAATATCCAATAAATTTCCTAAAAAAGATCTTCGCCTACTTTTGTCCAGAGAACATGGCCATGAAAAAAGAGTGGTTTGCCGCCAAGGAATTGACCGGCGTGGCAGGGTTACCTTCCTCACCACAGGGAATAAACTTGATGGCGCGTCGTGAAGGCTGGATCAGCCGCCGGCGCAAAGGCGTACAGGGAAAGGCGCTGGAGTATCACATTGACAGTTTGCCGACCGGTACGCGCAATTTACTGATCTTGAAAGAGGACCCGGCGCTGTATGAAGTTGAGCGCAAGGATCCGCTGACGGTGTGGATTGAGTATTATTACCACCTGACGGAGAGCGAACGCGAAAAGATGTTGGCTTTCCTGATGCGGGAAGGGATTGGCGGCCTACTGGCGCGTGTCTTTCCGGGGAAATGAACAGACCCGCATCGCGGGTCTGTGGAAACTGCAGGGCGTTTATTATTTCTTAAAAATCGCGTTGAACTGCAAGATGGGCTAATCCTTCCAGCGCGGCACGGTGGGCAGACTCCGGCAGCACCTGCAGTGCGGCAATCGCCTTGTCGGCCTCTTCCTCAGCGCGTTGGCGGGTATATTCCAGCGAGCCGCATTGCTCCATGGCCTGTAAAACCGGCTCCAGCAAATGACGACCGTTGCCCTGTTCAATCGCGCCGCGGATCATGGCTTTCTGCTCGCCTTCACTATTATGCATGGCATGCAGCAAGGGCAGCGTCGGTTTGCCCTCGTTAAGATCGTCACCGGTATTTTTACCCAGGGTGCTGCCGTCGGCGCTGTAATCGAGCAGGTCGTCGATCAGCTGGAAGGCGGTGCCAAGATAGCGGCCGTAATCCTGCAGCGCTTTTTCTTCTGCCTCGCTGGCGCCCGAAAGGATCGCCGAAGATTGTGCCGCCGCTTCGAACAGGCGTGCGGTTTTGCTGTAGATCACCCGCATGTAGCTTTCTTCGGTAATGTTCGGATCGTTCACGTTCATTAACTGCAGCACTTCACCTTCGGCAATCACATTGACCGCCTCGGACATCAGCGCCAATACACGGAGCGATTCCAGGCTGGTCATCATCTGGAAAGCACGCGTATAGATGAAGTCGCCAACCAATACGCTGGCGGCATTGCCGAAGGCGGCATTGGCAGTGGCCTTGCCGCGACGCATATCGGATTCATCCACCACATCATCATGCAGCAGGGTTGCGGTATGAATGAATTCGATCAGCGCAGCGACGGTAATGTGTTTATCACCCTGATAATGCAATGCCCGCGCCGCCAGAACGGCGATCATCGGGCGGATGCGTTTACCGCCACCACTGATAATGTAATAGCCAAGCTGATTGATGAGCGTGACATCGGAATTCAGCTGTTCGAGAATTGTTGCGTTCACGGCCGCCATATCTTGCGCGGTTAACTCGGTAATTTGCTCTAGGTTCATTGTATTTTTTTCAGCTGTGTTTCTCTTCACCGCGTTGAGATCGCTGCTCACATCGGTACATGGCGGTAACTGTCCTACTGATTGTACTTGAAAAACGCCTCAGATAAACGCCATGAAAGAAACTGTGCTTTTTTTCTTCTTTTTTGTACTTCTGGTCTTATTCTGCTCTTGTCATATGCTGGATTATTGCGTAGAATTCGCGCCCTATTGTGAATATTTATAGCGCGCTCTGTACTGAACAGTTGGGCACGCGGAAAGCGGAGTTTTATATGTACGCGGTTTTCCAAAGTGGTGGTAAACAACACCGAGTAAGCGAAGGTCAAACCGTTCGCTTGGAAAAGCTGGACATCGCAACTGGTGAAGCTGTTGAGTTTGACCAGATTCTGATGATTGCTAATGGCGAAGATATCAAAATCGGCGTTCCTTTCGTCGATGGCGGTAAGATCAAAGCTGAAGTCGTTGCTCACGGTCGTGGCGAGAAAATTAAGATTGTTAAGTTTCGTCGTCGTAAGCACCATCGTAAGCAGCAGGGCCACCGTCAGTGGTTCACTGACGTTAAAATCACCGGCATCAGCGCTTAAGTTAGGGGAGCAGATTAATGGCACACAAAAAGGCTGGCGGCTCGACTCGTAACGGTCGCGATTCAGAAGCTAAACGTCTGGGCGTTAAACGCTTTGGCGGCGAAGCAGTACTGGCAGGCAGCATCATCGTTCGTCAGCGCGGCACTAAATTCCACGCTGGTACCAACGTGGGTTGCGGCAAAGACCACACTCTGTTTGCTTTGAAAGACGGTAAAGTCAAATTCGAAGTTAAAGGCCCGAGCAATCGTAAATTCATCAGCATCGAAGCTGAATAATTTTTCGAGCCTTACGAAATAGATGTAAGCCCCGCAACTCGTTGCGGGGCTTTTTACATTTATGGGCTGCTTGTGCATCGGCCCGTCAGCGCTGGCAAAAGGTAAGATGGAAACGAAACAGCAGGTCGGAATTGGCATTTTCCTGGCGGTAACTACGGCAGTTTGCTGGGGTGCATTGCCGATTGCGATGAAAGAAGTGCTGGTAGTGATGGAGCCGTTTACCGTCGTTTGGTATCGATTTACCATCGCGGCGCTGGGGCTTGGGATCATTTTGGCCGTGCGCGGCAGATTGCCGCCGGTGACCATGTTCCGTCAACCACGCTGGCTGCTGATTTTGGCCATCGCCAGCGCGGGCCTGCTGGGGAATTTTATCTTCTTCAGCTCTTCGTTGCAGTACCTTAGCCCGACCGCATCGCAGGTCATCGGCCAGCTGTCGCCGGTCGGTATGATGTTTGCCAGCGTGCTGGTTTTAAAAGAGCGGATGCGCATCACCCAGGTGATTGGCGCACTGATGCTGATTTGCGGGCTGCTGTTGTTCTTCAATGTCAGCCTGATTGAGATTTTCACCCGCCTGACGGATTACACCCTGGGGGTGCTGTTGGGCGTGTGTGCGGCGATGGTCTGGGTGACTTATGGCGTGGCGCAGAAAGTGTTGCTACGTCGATTAGCCTCGCCGCAAATTCTGGTAATGTTGTACACTTTATGTGCGATCGCGCTATTCCCTCTGGCCAAGCCTGAGGTGATTTTCCAGCTCAGCGGCTGGCAATTAGCCTGTTTGCTGTTCTGTGGCGCCAACACGCTGATTGGCTATGGTGCACTGGCGGAAGCCATGGCGCGCTGGCAGGCGGCGCAGGTGAGTGCGTTAATCACGCTGACCCCGCTGTTTACCCTGCTGTTTTCAGATTTGTTGGCGCTGGCCTGGCCACACGTATTCGCCGCCCCGACATTGAATGTTGTCGGTTATGTCGGCGCTTTCGTCGTGGTAGCGGGCGCCATGTTTTCCGCAATTGGTCACCGTTGGTGGCCGCGACGGGCAGAAACCCGCCTGGTTGCTCCTTTGAAGCAGCCCGGTGAATGATTTACGGAGACGGTAAATGAAGTTTGTAGATGAAGCAGCGATTTTGGTCGTTGCAGGTGACGGTGGTAATGGTTGCGTCAGCTTCCGCCGCGAAAAGTATATCCCGAACGGCGGCCCTGATGGCGGTGACGGCGGCGATGGCGGCGACGTCTATCTGTTGGCGGACGAAAACCTCAACACGCTGATCGACTACCGCTTTGAGAAATCTTTCCGTGCTGAACGTGGCCAGAACGGCCAAAGCCGTGACTGTACCGGCAAGCGTGGCAAAGATATCACCATCAAGGTACCGGTCGGTACCCGCGTGCAGGATCAGGGCACCGGTGAGATCCTCGGTGACATGACTCGCCATGAACAACGTCTGATGGTGGCGAAGGGCGGTTGGCACGGTTTGGGCAACACCCGTTTTAAATCATCGGTTAACCGTGCGCCGCGCCAGAAAACGCTGGGCACCGCCGGTGAAGCACGTGACATCTTGCTGGAGCTGTTGCTGCTGGCCGATGTTGGCATGCTTGGCCTGCCAAACGCCGGCAAATCCACCTTCATTCGTGCAGTGTCTGCCGCTAAGCCGAAAGTGGCCGACTATCCATTTACCACTCTGGTCCCAAGCCTGGGCGTGGTACGTATGGATCACGAACAGAGCTTCGTTATTGCCGACATTCCTGGCTTGATCGAAGGGGCTTCCGACGGTGCCGGCCTGGGTATTCGCTTCCTGAAGCACCTGGAGCGTTGCCGCGTTCTGCTGCACCTGGTGGATATCGCACCTATCGATGAATCCGATCCGGTAGAAAACGCCAAAGTCATTATCAACGAGTTGAATCAATACAGCGAAAATCTGGCGCAGAAGCCACGCTGGCTGGTTTTCAACAAGGTTGACCTGATAGGTGAGGAAGAAGCTGCCGAGCGCGCCAAGGCGATTGCAGAAGGCATGGGCTGGGAAGGCAAGTACTACATGATCTCCGCGGTGAATCGCGAAGGCGTGAATGCGCTGTGCTGGGACGTGATGAAGTTCATCAACACCCAACCGAAAGCCATGGCTATCGAAGAAAGCGCACCGGAGAAAGTCGAGTTCATGTGGGATGATTACCACCGTGAACAGATCGCTGAAGTGGAAGCTGAAGCGGAAGACGATTGGGATGATGACTGGGACGAAGATGACGACGAAGGCGTCGAAATCATTTACCAGAAATAATCTTGCAAAGAAAAGGGCTCAGTTAAGAACTGGGCCCTTTTTTTATCGGCATTATTTGTTCAGGACATTCTCAGGTAACCAGCATTGTGCATTCAGCCCGTGCGTGTCGCGACGATTTTCCAGAGTCAGACGGCCCTGATGCAGTTGCACTATGCGAGTGACAATGTTCAGTCCCAGTCCGCTGCCGCCATAGCGCTGATCCATACGGCGGAATGCCTGTGTGAGCTCGCCTTCCATTTGTTCTTTGATTCCCGGGCCCTCATCCGTCACCTGCAACTGATAGCCGGGTTTCTGCTGTGTCAGCTGCACCTGAATGCTGCTGCCTTCCGGGCTGTAGCGGTGAGCATTTTCTACCAGATTACGCAGCAGCAGGCGAAGCAGGACCGGATCGCCATGCATCGGGGCCGCTGCCGGGAGCTGCCATTGCAGTTTTTGTCCGCGCTGGCGGGTCAACTCCTCAAGTTCTTCTTGTAGCGGCAGGATCACGTCGCTCACCCAATCGAAACGCTGATAGTGGCCGCTGGCAAAGTCTTGTCCGGCGCGTGCGAGCATCAGCAATTGTTCGACGGTATGCATCAGTTGATCGATGCGGGTGATCAACGGCTTACTTTGCGGGACCCCCTGTTTTTCCATTAACTCCAGGTGCAGTCGTATCCCCGCCAGTGGCGTACGTAACTCATGTGCGGCATCTGCGGTGAACAGTCGTTCCTGTTGAATGGTGTTATCCAACCGTGAGAACAGTTGGTTGAGTGTGGTGGTGACCGCCATAATTTCGAGGCTGTCTCCGCTGAGCGGCAGAGGCGTCAGGTTATCGGCGGAACGCTTCTCCAACCGTTGCTGCAGCTGATTGAGCGGGCGAATAATCCAGCTGATAGCCCAGAATGAGGCCAGCAGGGTGACGATCATCATGATCAGCGAAGGGGCGAGCAGTGAGGCTATCGCCTCGGCGATTTCCGTATCGACACGCTCGGTACGCACCTTGGCCGACAGGGTTTCATCCACCAGGAAACTGATTTGCTCCTGGCTTTCATGCCAGAGCCAAAAGGCGCTGATTAACTGGGTGACCAACAGGATCAGCGCCAGCATCAACAACAGACGACGGCGCATGCTGATCATGATGAGGATTCCAGACGATAGCCAATGCCACGAACGGTACGGATGCGGTCCTTGCCCAATTTACGGCGCAGGTTATGGATATGCACTTCCAGCGTGTTGGAGCCTAAATCATCCTGCCAGGTATAAAGATCCTGCTGCAACAGCTCGCGATTAACCGTTTGACCGGCGCGCATCATCAGGCGGGAGAGGATGGCGAATTCTTTCGGCGTCACCTCCACCGGCTGCTGCTGAACATAAACCTGCTGGCTGGAGAGATTGAGCTGGAGATCGTCCAACTGAATAAGATTGTCGCTGTGGCCCTGATAGCGGCGGATCAGGGCGCGCACGCGCGCCTGTAGTTCAACTAACGCGAAGGGCTTGACCAGGTAATCGTCAGCACCGGCATCCAGCCCGTCGACCCGGTCTTCCAGTGCGTCACGGGCGGTCAAAATCAGCACCGGCAGATCGACCTGCTGGCGGCGCCACTGCCGCAGCAGGCTGGCGCCATCCATGTCGGGCAAGCCCAGATCGAGGATAATCATGCTGTATTGGCTGGTGATGAGCAGAGCATTGGCCTCCGCTGCCGTGGCGGCGCAGTCACAGGCATAGCCTTCCCCGGCTAATGCCAGTGCCAACCCTTGTTGCAGCAGCTCATCGTCTTCCACAATCAGCAGTTTCATCATAACCCTCAGTTATTCTGATAAATATCCCGGTACAGGCGGCTTTCGAAACGCACCAGTGGTGCTCGACGCTGCTTTTGATCTTCCGGCGGTACGGCATAGCCTGACAGATATTGTACGAAGGCAAAACGCTGGCCGCTGGCGGTTGTAATAAATCCGGCCAGGTTATATACGCCCTGTAGCGCACCGGTTTTGGCGGACACCTTGCCGTCAACACCGGCTTCGTGCAGCCCGCCACGGTAGCGCAGCGTTCCGTCGTAACCGGACAGCGGCAGCATCGAAATAAAGTTCAGCTCGCTGTCATGCTGCGCAATGTATTGCAGCGCCTGCATCATGGTCGCCGGAGCCAGCAGGTTATGGCGTGAAAGGCCTGAGCCGTCTACCACGATGCTGTTGCCCAAATCCACGCCGGCCTTCTGACGCAGCACCTGACGCACGGCGTCAGCGCCAGCACGCCAGGTACCCGGAACGCCAAAACGTTCATGACCGATGGTACGGAAGACGGTATCGGCAATCATGTTGTCCGATTTCTTCAGCATAATTTTCAGCAATTCGTGCAACGGCGCTGATTGAGTCTGGGCGATCACCGTGCCTTTCAGGCCCGGCTGCGTCTGGCGCTTCAGGTGTCCGTTGATCTGGATACCGGCTTGGGTCAGCTCATCTTTCAGGATCGCCCCGGCATAGCTGGCACCATCCTGAATGGCGAAGGCCAGCGGCAACGGTTCGCTACGTTGGGTCAGGCAACCGGTCAGGGTAAAGCGGTTCAATTCGCCCGGCACCACATCCAGCTCGCAGTATTGGGCATCCGCAGACCCTTTCGCCAATGTGCGAACCTGGCTAAACATATTGACCGGATAATAGGAGGCCACGCGAATAAAGGCCATATCGCCCGGATTGGGGGCGCTGTACAGCGACACTGAGAAACAGTTGCGGTCGACTATCGCCGCCGCCGGCGGTGCGCTGAAACACTGCGTCAGGTCGTTCCACGGCCAGCCGGGGGCTTTGTCATGGCTGGCGAATACCGAGGTATCGACCAGCACATCGCCGGTAATCTGGCGCACGCCCTGTTTTTTCAGGATCGCCACCATGTTGCGCAGGCTCTGGCGCTTAAAGGTCGGATCGCCGCCAAAGCGAGCAATCAGGTTGCCGCGCAGCACGCCGTCGCTGATGTCGCCCTGGCTCTCCAGCGTGGTGATGAAGCGATAGTCTGGGCCGAGCTGCAACAAGGCAGCTAAAGCGGTCAGTACTTTTTGGGTACTGGCCGGCAACGCCATTTGCTGAGAGTGATAATCGATGGTCGGAGCGCTAGCGCCGATCTTCTGAACTACCAGGGCAAGGTTGGCCCCATCAGGCAAATATTGTGTGTAATCTTCAACCGGGGCCGCATTCGCATTCAGAACAAATGCGCAAGCCAATGCACTGACAATTCGTGAAAAACGCATAATCTCGGGATAACAGCTGGATAACGTGCCGTCATACTACGGTGCATTCAGGGAAAAAGTAAACGATGACCCTCAAGGAACTCTAGGCTAAAATGCGTATCAAAATGCAAAATCGATCCTGACTTGGGCAAGGGTTCCGAGTCAGGCTTCTTTTGTTTATCGCCTGGAGGCGGGGGGCACGTACCCACCGTTTTTTCATACGAACACGTCAGGATGACGGCTATTTGAACAGGAAAGATTTAGAGGTATTTATACTATGAAACAGATTCCGATGACCTTGTTTGGCGCTGAAAAACTGCGCGAAGAACTCGAATATTTGAAAGGCGTGCGCCGTCCGAAAATCATTGCGGACATCGCTGACGCCCGTGAACACGGCGATTTGAAAGAAAACGCAGAGTATCATGCGGCGCGTGAGCAGCAGGGATTCTGTGAAGGACGTATCCAGGAAATTGAAGCCAAGCTGTCGAACGCGCAGGTGATCGATATCACCAAGATGCCAAACAATGGCCGCGTGATTTTTGGCGCTACCGTATCGGTGCTGAACCTGGATAGCGAAGAAGAAGTGACCTACCGTATCGTTGGCGACGACGAAGCTGATTTCAAGAAAAATCTGATTTCTGTCAATTCGCCTATGGCACGTGGCCTGATCGGCAAAGAACAAGATGATGTGGTTGTGATAAAAACCCCGGGTGGCGATGTCGATTATGAGATCTTGAAGGTTGAATATCTCTGATCACCTTCCAATCGTGCAGAAAATCGCCAGGGTTTTGTAAAGAAAGGAAAAAGGCCGCGTGCGGCCTTTTATCTGAATCAGGTGCATGGCACCTTTTCGTTAACCCAATGCTTATTAACGCGGTAGACTGATCTTGCGCTCTTTAGACGGGCGGTAAAGAATAAGCGTACTACCGATGACTTGCACATTGCAGGCACCCGTTTCGCGCACGATAGCGTCGGCGATCAGGGTTTTGGTTTCGCGATCTTCAGCAGCGATTTTTACCTTGATCAGCTCATGATGCTCCAGAGCCTGTTCAATTTCAGCCAGCACCCCTTCGGTGAGACCGTTATTACCCAGCATGACAACCGGTTTTAACGGATGCGCCAGGCCTTTCAGGTGCTGTTTTTGTTTATTATTCAGATTCATTGTCTTTTTTGCTTAAGTTGGGATTGAAAACGGTACATTCTACCGCCATCTCATGTATATCACCAAATCGGTCTTCATCGGTGTGAGTCTACATGAGCTGCGAACCTGACATTAAGACTCTTTTTATGATAGTTGGAAAACGAGATGGCTAATAAAAAGCGTTCTGCTAGCTCCAGTCGCTGGTTACAAGAACACTTTAGCGATAAATATGTGCAACAGGCGCAGAAAAAAGGGCTACGTTCGCGCGCCTGGTTTAAACTTGATGAAATACAGCAGAGTGACAAACTGTTTAAACCTGGCATGACCGTAGTAGATTTAGGTGCGGCGCCGGGTGGTTGGTCGCAGTATGTCGTGACCCAGATTGGCGGTTCCGGCCGCATCATCGCCTGTGATATTTTGCCAATGGATCCTATCGTTGGCGTCGATTTCCTTCAGGGCGATTTTCGTGATGAACTGGTGCTCAAGGCTCTGTTGGAACGTGTAGGTGAAAGTAAGGTTCAGGTGGTCATGTCTGACATGGCCCCGAATATGAGTGGCACTCCGGCCGTCGATATTCCAAGATCGATGTATCTGGTGGAATTAGCACTGGGAATGTGTCGTGATGTCCTCGCACCAGGCGGAAGTTTCCTGGTGAAGGTGTTCCAGGGAGATGGCTTTGACGAGTACCTACGGGAAATTCGCTCCCTGTTTACGAAGGTTAAGATTCGTAAGCCAGACGCTTCCCGCGCACGTTCGCGCGAAGTGTACATTGTAGCGACAGGGCGCAAGCTGTAGTACCCTAACGCTGTTTGTTAACACAGTTGTAATATGAGGTTAATCCCTTGAGTGACATGGCGAAAAACCTAATTCTCTGGTTAGTCATCGCGGTAGTGTTGATGTCTGTATTCCAGAGCTTTGGGCCCAGCGAGTCGAATGGCCGTAGGGTGGATTACTCTACCTTCATGTCCGAACTGACCCAAGATCAGGTTCGCGAAGCGCGAATCAATGGACGTGAAATTAACGTTACCAAGAAAGACAGTAACAAATACACGACCTACATCCCTGTCAACGATCCTAAGTTGCTGGATACGTTGTTGACCAAGAATGTGAAAGTGGTTGGTGAACCGCCTGAAGAGCCGAGTTTGCTGGCTTCTATCTTTATTTCATGGTTCCCGATGCTGTTGCTGATCGGGGTCTGGATCTTCTTCATGCGTCAAATGCAGGGCGGCGGCGGCAAGGGCGCGATGTCCTTCGGCAAGAGCAAGGCCCGCATGCTGACGGAAGACCAGATCAAAACCACTTTTGCTGACGTTGCCGGCTGTGATGAAGCGAAAGACGAAGTAAGCGAACTGGTGGAATACCTGCGCGAGCCGAGCCGTTTCCAGAAGCTGGGCGGCAAGATCCCGAAAGGCGTGCTGATGGTTGGCCCGCCGGGGACAGGTAAAACCCTGCTGGCGAAAGCGATCGCCGGTGAGGCGAAAGTGCCGTTCTTCACCATTTCCGGTTCTGACTTCGTGGAAATGTTTGTGGGTGTCGGTGCTTCCCGTGTGCGTGACATGTTCGAGCAGGCGAAGAAAGCGGCACCGTGCATCATCTTTATCGATGAAATCGATGCCGTCGGTCGCCAGCGTGGTGCCGGCCTGGGCGGCGGTCATGACGAACGTGAGCAGACGCTGAACCAGATGCTGGTTGAGATGGACGGCTTTGAAGGCAACGAAGGTATCATCGTTATCGCTGCGACCAACCGTCCAGACGTGCTTGACCCGGCGTTGCTGCGTCCAGGCCGTTTCGACCGCCAGGTTGTGGTGGGCTTGCCGGACGTGCGTGGCCGTGAGCAGATCCTGAAAGTGCATTCACGCCGCGTGCCACTGGCACCCGATGTTGATGCTTCTGTACTGGCTCGTGGTACGCCTGGCTTCTCCGGTGCTGACCTGGCCAACCTGGTCAACGAAGCTGCGCTGTTTGCCGCACGTGGAAACAAACGTGTTGTGTCGATGGTGGAGTTCGAAAAAGCCAAAGACAAGATCATGATGGGTGCAGAACGTCGCTCCATGGTGATGACCGAAGCGCAGAAAGAGTCGACCGCGTATCACGAAGCTGGCCACGCCATTATTGGTCGCCTGGTTCCTGAGCACGATCCGGTGCATAAGGTCACGATTATTCCTCGTGGCCGTGCGTTGGGTGTGACCTTCTTCCTGCCGGAAGGGGATGCGATCAGCGCCAGCCGTCAGAAGCTGGAAAGCCAAATCTCTACTCTGTACGGCGGTCGTCTGGCTGAAGAGATCATTTACGGACCGGAAAAAGTCTCTACCGGTGCCTCGAACGACATTAAAGTGGCGACCTCGATTGCACGCAACATGGTGACCCAATGGGGCTTCTCCGAGAAGCTGGGGCCATTGCTGTATGCGGAAGAAGAGGGCGAAGTGTTCCTGGGCCGTTCAGTGGCCAAGGCGAAGCACATGTCGGACGAAACCGCGCGCATTATCGACCAGGAAGTTAAATCCCTGATTGAACGTAACTATGTGCGAGCGCGTTCGCTGTTGATGGAAAACATGGACATCCTGCATTCAATGAAGGACGCCCTGATGAAGTACGAAACCATCGACGCGCCGCAGATTGACGATCTGATGAACCGTAAAGACGTGCGTCCGCCAGCGGGTTGGGACGATGTGGGCAAGGGCAGCAATTCCGACAACGGTGGCACACCAAAAGCCCCGACGCCGGTTGATGAACCGCGCACACCAAACCCAGGCAATACCATGTCTGAACAGCTAGACAAGTAACTTTGGCTGTGTAATAACATCGAACCCCGGCATGCCGGGGTTTTTTATTGCCCGGCGGGCAGTGAACCAGGCAACAGTAAGGTGGATTAGCAATGCAGTTAACCGTGCGAGACATGACTCTCGATCTTTCCCATCCGCGGGTGATGGGGATCCTCAACGTGACCCCGGATTCTTTTTCTGACGGCGGCCAGCACAACCAGCTCAATCAGGCTTTGCTGCACGCGCATGCGCTGATTTCGGCCGGTGCGACCATGATTGATGTGGGCGGCGAGTCGACCAGACCGGGAGCGGCTGAGGTCAGCGAAGACGAAGAGATCGCGCGCGTAGTCCCCGTCGTTGAAGCCATTGCCCGGCGTTTTGAAGTTTTTATCTCGGTGGATACTTCGAAAGCGGGGGTGATCCGCGAGTCGGCTCAGGCCGGTGCGCACCTGATCAACGACGTTCGCTCATTGCAGGAGCCGGGCGCATTGGCCGCTGCGGCGGAAAGCGGGTTGCCAGTGTGCCTGATGCACATGCAGGGCGAGCCACGAACCATGCAGCAGGCACCGCACTACGACGATCTTATTGGCGATGTGAACGCCTTTTTTCAGCATCATATCGAACGCTGTAATGCCGCCGGTATTACAAATCAGAAATTGCTGCTCGACCCCGGGTTCGGTTTCGGTAAGAATTTAGCGCACAATTATCAGCTTCTGGCCAGATTGTCTGAGTTTCATCACTTCGGCCTGCCGCTTTTGGTGGGAATGTCGCGTAAGTCGATGATTGGGCAACTGCTGAATGTCCCCCCTGATCAGCGGGTTATCGGCAGCGTAGCCTGCGCGGTTATCGCCGCCATGCAGGG
The DNA here is from genome assembly GCF_047456085.1 of Serratia sp. BNK-12. Lineage (NCBI taxonomy): Bacteria > Pseudomonadati > Pseudomonadota > Gammaproteobacteria > Enterobacterales > Yersiniaceae > Serratia > Serratia sp. BNK-12. The sequence continues at coordinate 4,746,515 of NZ_CP179896.1, read as the reverse complement.
AGCGCAGATTGTCAGAGTGCATGACGTTAAAGAAACCGTCGAGGCGATGCGTGTCGTCGAGGCAACCATTTCAGCTAAGGGATGATAGAGACATGAGCGAGCGCAAATATTTTGGTACCGACGGCATTCGTGGCAAGGTCGGTGAGAGTCCTATTACCCCTGATTTCGTTCTGAAACTGGGCTGGGCGGCGGGCAAGGTGCTGGCACGCCACGGTTCTCGTAAAATTATTATCGGCAAAGACACCCGTATCTCAGGTTACATGCTTGAGTCGGCTTTGGAAGCCGGTCTTGCCGCAGCGGGGCTGTCTGCTTCCTTCACGGGGCCAATGCCGACGCCGGCGGTAGCCTATTTGACGCGTACCTTCCGTGCTGAAGCCGGTATTGTGATCTCGGCTTCTCATAACCCTTTTTACGACAACGGCATTAAATTCTTCTCCATTGATGGCGCGAAGCTGCCGGACCATGTGGAAGAAGCCATTGAAGCCGAAATGGAAAAACCGCTGACCTGCGTAGAATCTTCCGAACTGGGTAAAGCGAGCCGGATCATCGATGCCGCCGGCCGTTACATCGAATTCTGTAAAGGCACCTTCCCGAGCGAACTGAGCCTGAAAGGCCTGAAAATTGTGGTGGACTGCGCCAACGGCGCGACCTATCACATTGCGCCGAGCGTGCTGCGTGAACTGGGTGCCACGGTGATTGCCATCGGCGTTGAACCGGACGGCATGAACATCAATGAAAAATGCGGTGCAACAGACGTTCGCCAACTGCAAGAGCGCGTGCTGCAGGAGAAAGCGCACGTCGGTCTGGCATTTGACGGTGACGGTGACCGGGTGATGATGGTTGATCACCTTGGCCACAAGGTCGACGGCGACCAGATCCTTTACATCATTGCCCGTGAAGGGTTGCGTCAGGGCCAACTGCGCGGTGGCGCGGTAGGCACGCTGATGAGCAACATGGGGCTCGAACTGGCACTTAAGCAACTGGGCATTCCCTTCGCTCGCGCCAAAGTCGGTGACCGCTATGTACTGGAGAAGCTGCAGGAACTGGGATGGCGCATTGGTGCGGAGAACTCCGGCCATGTAATCCTGCTGGATAAAACTACCACCGGTGACGGCATCGTTGCCGGTCTGCAGGTGCTGACGGCGATGGTCCGCAACAACATGAGCCTGCACGACCTGTGCAGCGGCATGAAATTACTGCCGCAGATCCTGGTCAACGTGCGTTTTGTCGGCGAACACAACCCGCTGGAATCGGAAGAGGTGCGTAAAATCACCGAGCAGGTCGAGGCTGAACTGGCCGGCCGCGGCCGCGTGCTGCTACGTAAATCCGGTACCGAGCCGCTGATCCGCGTGATGGTGGAAGGCGAGGACGAGCAGCAAGTGACGGCATTGGCACATCGCATTGCCGACGCGGTGAAATCTGCTGGCTAACGCTTTTTTGATCGGTCCGGGGGCAACCGCTGCCCTCGGAAATCACAGCCTGCGAATTTTATTGGCGTTTTTTTCCGCAAACGCGCCGGTGGCTGCAAATTGCCCTTGCGTGGTTTGGCGCCTTTGGTTAGTATTCACACCCGCTTCAGTGGGCAGTTTGATATAACGCCTGCGACTTCTTAATAGAATTAGAAGCCTTTGGGGTGTGAAGCATTTGGCACGCGGTGAAGCCGCAAGGATACGGGTACAACTATGTACGAAGCTCTTCTGGTAATTTTCCTGCTGATCTCAATCGGGCTGGTTGCTCTGATTATGCTGCAGCAAGGTAAAGGCGCTGATATGGGAGCCTCATTCGGAGCAGGTGCTTCTGGCACATTGTTCGGTTCGAGCGGTTCCGGTAACTTCATGACCCGCATGACGGCTGTGCTGGCGACGCTGTTCTTCGTCATCAGTCTGATCCTGGGCAACCTGAGCACCAACCAGAGCAAGAAAGGCAGCGAGTGGGAAAACCTGGGTCAGCCAGTGAAATCTGAGCAGACTACCGCGCCGGCAGCACCAACCAAGCCGAGCAGCGATATCCCGCAGTAAGCAGCACGCAGTAACAGAGTTTGAAAACGGTTGTTATTACCTCATTAAAATAACGGCCGTTAGCAGTAAGAATCAGTACCGAGGTGGTGGAATTGGTAGACACGCTACCTTGAGGTGGTAGTGCCCTAACGGGCTTGTGGGTTCGAGTCCCATCCTCGGTACCAAATCCCAGAGATAACTTGCAATTTTGCGATTATCGGCGTAATATTTGCCACGTTTTCGGACGCGGGGTGGAGCAGCCTGGTAGCTCGTCGGGCTCATAACCCGAAGGTCGTCGGTTCAAATCCGGCCCCCGCAACCACTTTCCTTTAAGTGTTTATTTTCAAATACACTTTTCGATTGAATTCCGCTTTTCTCGATCAACATTTGAAAATGACACTTGTTAGAAAGTTGCACCGAAGCCGCTTAGCGGCAAACAGGGTCCAGTTGCATAAAGCCCCGAATTTTCGGGGTTTTTTGTTATTTGGCAACAGAATCACTGGGCTATTAGGCCCTTTTTTTATGTCTTGGGGGTGGGCTTGTCCACATTAGAGCAAAAATTAACAGAGATGCTTTCGGCACCGGTAGAAGCGTTGGGCTTTGAACTTGTAGGCATCGAATTTATTCGTGCGCGCCAATCGACGCTCCGTATCTATATTGACAGTGAAAACGGCATCAATGTTGACGATTGCGCTGATGTCAGCCACCAGGTCAGCGCTGTATTGGACGTCGAAGAGCCAATCACAGTCGCTTACAACTTGGAAGTCTCCTCTCCTGGCCTTGATCGCCCGATGTTCACCGCCGAACACTATACTCGTTTCCTCGGTGATGAAGTCAGCTTGGTCCTGCGCATGGCCGTACAGAACCGTCGCAAATGGCAGGGCATTATCAAGTCTGTCGATGGCGAGATGATCACGGTTACTGTGGAAGGGAAAGATGAAGTGTTCGCGCTGAGCAATATCCAGAAAGCGAACCTGGTACCCCACTTTTAAAGTTTGGATGAGGCAACTAGGATGAATAAAGAGATTCTGGCTGTTGTTGAAGCTGTTTCCAATGAAAAATCCCTTCCGCGTGAGAAGATTTTCGAAGCGCTGGAAACCGCATTAGCCACCGCCACCAAGAAAAAATACGAGCAGGAAATCGAAGTTCGCGTCAGCATTGACCGCAAAACTGGCGATTTCGATACCTTCCGCCGTTGGGTCGCCGTAGATGAAGTGACTCAGCCAACGCGTGAAATCACGCTGGAAGCTGCGCAGTATGAAGAGCCAGGCATCGAGCTGGGCGGTTACATCGAAGATCAGATTGAATCTGTGACCTTCGACCGTATCACCACTCAAACCGCGAAGCAGGTTATCGTACAGAAAGTACGTGAAGCCGAGCGCGCTATGGTCGTTGATGCTTTCCGTCAGCACGAAGGTGAAATCGTCACCGGCGTAGTGAAGAAAGTTAACCGTGACAGCATTGCGCTGGATCTGGGCAGCAACGCCGAAGCGGTAATTGGCCGTGAAGACATGCTGCCGCGCGAAAACTTCCGTCCAGGCGACCGCATCCGCGGCATCCTGTACGCCGTTCGTCCCGAAGCCCGTGGTGCCCAGCTGTTCGTCAGCCGCTCCAGCGCCGAGATGCTGAAAGAACTGTTCCGCATCGAAGTACCGGAAATCGGCGAAGAAGTGATTGAAATTAAAGCGGCAGCCCGCGATCCAGGCTCCCGTGCGAAAATTGCAGTGAAAACCAACGACAAACGCATCGACCCGGTCGGCGCTTGCGTAGGTATGCGCGGTGCGCGCGTTCAGGCCGTTTCGAGCGAGCTCGGCGGTGAACGTATCGACATCATCCTGTGGGATGATAACCCTGCGCAGTTCGTCATCAACGCCATGGCGCCGGCAGACGTTGCCTCGATCGTGGTTGATGAAGATAATTGCACTATGGATATCGCCGTTGAAGCCAGCAATCTGGCACAGGCGATCGGCCGTAATGGCCAAAACGTGCGTTTGGCATCCCAGCTGTTAAAACAACACCGTGACGACGACCGTTGGGAACTGAACGTGATGACGGCGGACGATCTGCAGGCCAAGCACCAGGCCGAAGCTCATGCCGCCATTGATACCTTCACCAAGTATCTTGATATCGACGAAGATTTCGCCACCGTACTGGTTGAAGAAGGCTTCTCTACGCTGGAAGAATTGGCTTACGTGCCAATCAAAGAGCTGCTGGAAATCGACGGTCTGGATGAAGATATGGTTGAAGCGTTGCGCGATCGCGCCAAAGCTGCATTGACCACGCTGGCCCTGGCCCAAGAAGAAAGCCTGGGCGACCAAAAACCTGCTGACGATTTGCTCAACCTTCCGGGTCTTGAGCGCAGCATGGCCTTTAAACTGGCCGCGCGTGGGGTTTGTACGCTGGAAGATCTTGCCGAGCAGGGTGTTGACGATCTGGCTGATATTGAAGGGCTTAGCGATGAGCAAGCCGGCGAGCTGATTATGGCCGCACGTAATATCTGTTGGTTTGGCGACAACGCGTAATAAACTGTAGCAGGAAGGAACAGCATGACGACAGATGTAACCGTAAAATCGCTGGCAGCAGAGATTCAGACTCCAGTTGATCGCCTGGTACAGCAGTTTGCTGATGCAGGGATTAACAAGTCTGAGACAGACTCTGTAACCCAACATGAGAAAGAAGCCTTACTGGCGCACCTGAACCGTGAACACGGTAGCGCGCCTGGTAAGCTCACGTTGCAGCGCAAAACGCGCAGCACCTTGAATATTCCGAGCACCGGCGGTAAAAGTAAATCGGTGCAAATTGAGGTCCGCAAGAAACGCACTTATGTAAATCGCGATACGCCAGAAGCCCAACAGGCTGAAGCGGCAGAGCAGGCACAGCGTGAAGCGGAAGAGCAGGCACAGCGCGAAGCGGAAGAGCTAGCGAAACGCGAAGCAGAAGCGAAGCGCGCAGCCGAAGAGCAAGCCAAACGTGAGGCCGCGGAGATTGCTAAGCGTAATTCAGCGGAAAAAGAAAAAGTGACGAATCAACATACCGACGAAATGACCAAGCCAGCTCAGGCAGAAAAAGCACGCCGTGAAGCCGAAGCCGCTGAACTGAAACGTAAAGCGGAAGAGGAAGTACGCCGTAAGGTCGAAGAAGACGCCAAACGCGTAGCGGAAGAAGCTCGCCGCATGGCAGAAGAGAACGGTGAGAAGTGGGCCGAAGCTGAAGCAGCAAGCGCTGCGGTTGAAACAGCCGATTACCACGTGACTACCTCTCAGCACGCCCGTGCCGCTGAAGACGAAAACGACGCTAAAGTTGAAGGCGAACGCCGCAGCCGCACCCGTGGCGGTAAAGCGACCAAGCAGAAGAAAGGCAACAAGCTTTCCGAGTCTAAAGCAGACCGTGAAGAAGCGCGCGCCGTTACCCGTGGCGGTAAAGGCAAGCGTAAGCCAAGCACTCTGCAGCAGGGCTTCAACAAGCCGGCTCAGGTGGTTAACCGCGACGTTATTATCGGCGAAACCATCACCGTAGCCGAACTGGCTAACAAAATGGCGGTTAAAGGCTCTCAGGTCATCAAAGCGATGATGAAGCTGGGCGCAATGGCCACCATCAACCAGGTCATCGATCAGGAAACCGCGCAGCTGGTTGCCGAAGAGATGGGCCACAAAGTTATCCTGCGTCGTGAGAACGAGCTGGAAGAAGCGCTGATGAGCGACCGTGATACCGGTGCAGCGGCTGAGCCACGTGCGCCAGTTGTGACCATCATGGGCCACGTCGACCACGGTAAAACTTCTTTGCTGGACTACATCCGCTCCACCAAGGTGGCAGCAGGCGAGGCCGGCGGTATTACCCAGCATATCGGTGCTTACCACGTAGAAACCGACAACGGCATGATCACCTTCCTGGATACCCCAGGCCACGCAGCCTTTACTTCAATGCGTGCCCGTGGTGCTCAGGCGACTGACATCGTTGTTCTGGTTGTTGCTGCCGACGACGGCGTGATGCCGCAAACCATCGAAGCTATCCAGCATGCGAAAGCAGCGCAGGTACCGTTGGTGGTTGCAGTGAACAAAATTGACAAGCCGGAAGCCGATCCGGATCGCGTTAAGCAAGAACTGTCCCAGTACGGCGTTATGCCGGAAGAGTGGGGCGGCGAAGCTCAGTTCGTTCACGTATCTGCGAAAGCCGGTACCGGTATCGACGAACTGCTGAACGCTATCCTGCTGCAGTCCGAAGTTCTCGAACTGAAAGCAGTACGCAGCGGCATGGCCAGCGGCGTAGTTATCGAATCCTTCCTGGATAAAGGTCGTGGTCCGGTTGCTACCGTGTTGGTACAGGAAGGTACGCTGAACAAAGGCGATATCGTTCTGTGTGGCTTCGAATACGGCCGCGTGCGTGCGATGCGTGACGAGCTGGGTCGCGAAGTGACCTCTGCGGGTCCTTCTATTCCGGTTGAGATCCTGGGTCTGTCCAGCGTTCCTGCCGCCGGTGATGAAGCGACCGTTGTGCGTGACGAGAAGAAAGCGCGTGAAGTTGCGCTGTACCGTCAAGGCAAGTTCCGCGAAGTTAAACTGGCGCGTCAGCAGAAATCCAAACTGGAAAACATGTTTGCGAACATGACCGACGGTGAAGTTTCTGAGCTGAACATCGTACTGAAATCCGACGTACAGGGTTCTTGTGAAGCCATCATGGATTCACTGTTGAAACTCTCTACCGACGAAGTGAAAGTGAAGATTGTTGGTTCTGGCGTAGGTGGTATCACTGAAACCGACGCAACGCTGGCAGCCGCTTCCAACGCCATCATCCTGGGCTTCAACGTCCGTGCCGATGCTTCTGCGCGCCGCGTGATTGAAGCAGAAAGCCTGGATCTGCGTTACTACTCCGTGATCTATAACCTGATCGACGAAGTGAAGCAGGCGATGAGCGGTATGTTGGCGCCTGAGTACAAGCAGCAGATCATCGGTCTGGCCGAAGTGCGTGACGTGTTCAAATCACCTAAATTCGGTGCTATTGCCGGTTGTATGGTTACCGAAGGTAACATCAAGCGTCACAACCCAATCCGCGTTCTGCGCGACAACGTGGTTATCTATGAAGGCGAGCTGGAATCCCTGCGCCGCTTCAAAGATGACGTTAACGAAGTCCGTAACGGCATGGAATGTGGTATCGGCGTTAAGAACTACAACGACGTGCGCGTCGGCGACATGATCGAAGTCTTCGAAATCATCGAGATCCAACGTACCATCGCTTAACGCTAGCACATCTGCTTAAGTCTTTTCTGGGGGGCCTTGTGCCCCCCGATTTGTCTGGAGAATCCATAATGGCAAAAGAATTCAGCCGCGGTCAGCGCGTGGCACAAGAGATGCAAAAAGAGATTGCTATCATTCTGCAGCGTGAAGTCAAAGATCCGCGTATCGGCATGGCTACCGTTTCTGGTGTAGAAGTTTCTCGCGATTTGGCCTATGCCAAAGTTTATGTCACCTTCCTGAACGTGTTGACCGAAAACCCGGATCCGGAACTGGTGCCAAACGGTATCAAAGCGCTGCAAGACGCTTCGGGCTACATCCGCACATTGCTGGGCAAAGCCATGCGTCTGCGTGTAGTACCTGAGCTGACCTTCGCTTACGACAACTCTCTGGTTGAAGGCATGCGCATGTCCAACCTGGTGACTAACGTAGTGAAGAACGACGCCGAACGCCGTTCCGCATCAGGCGATGACGAGGAGGCTTAATGAGTCGCCCTCGTCGCCGCGGCCGTGATATCCACGGCGTCCTGTTGCTGGACAAACCGCAGGGCCTGTCGTCTAACGACGCCCTGCAAAAAGTAAAACGCCTCTATAACGCCAACCGCGCGGGACACACCGGCGCGCTCGACCCGCTGGCGACCGGCATGCTGCCGATTTGCCTCGGTGAGGCGACCAAGTTCTCACAGTTCCTGCTCGACTCCGACAAACGCTATCGCGTTATTGCTCGACTGGGGCAGCGCACCGATACTTCGGACGCCGACGGCCAGATTGTGCAGGAACGTCCGGTGAACTTCACCCAGGCGCAGCTCGATGCGGCGCTGGACAGCTTCCGCGGCGATATCAAGCAGGTGCCTTCGATGTATTCGGCGCTGAAGTACCAGGGCAAGAAACTCTATGAGTATGCTCGTCAAGGTATCGAAGTTCCGCGCGAAGCACGCAGCATCACCGTTTACGATCTGCAGTTTATCCGCTGGGAAGGGGACGAACTGGAGCTGGAAATTCACTGTTCGAAAGGCACCTACATCCGCACCATTACCGACGACCTCGGTGAGCTGCTGGGGTGTGGCGCACATGTGATCTACCTGCGTCGTCTGCAGGTGGCGACCTATCCGATCGAAAGGATGGTCACGCTGGAACAGCTGAACGAATTGCTGGAGCAGGCACAGGCACAGGAAGTCGCGCCAGGCGAGCTGCTCGATCCTCTGCTGATGCCGATGGACAGCCCGGTGGAGAACTACCCGGAAGTGAATTTGCTGCCGGTAGTCGCGGGATACGTTAAGCAGGGGCAGCCCGTACAGGTTGCCGGTGCGCCGGCCTCGGGCATGGTACGTATCACCGAAGGTGAAGAGCGTAAATTTATCGGCGTGGGTGATATCGCCGATGACGGTCGTGTGGCGCCGCGCCGCCTGGTCGTCGAATATTTCGACTGAGGGCAGAAAACGCACTGCCTTGCGATCGCACTGCGCTAAGGGTAGAATGGCGCAGCTTATGCATTGGGTTGCTGAATTAGAGATCGGCGCCTGTATTTATTATCTATAATCTGGAGTATTACAATGTCTCTAAGTGTTGAAGCTAAAGCTAAAATCGTAGCTGATTTCGGTCGTGGTACTAACGACAGCGGTTCTTCCGAAGTTCAGGTTGCCCTGTTGACTGCGCAGATCAACCATCTGCAAGGCCACTTCTCAGAGCACAAAAAAGATCACCACAGCCGTCGTGGTCTGCTGCGTATGGTTTCTCAGCGTCGTAAGCTGCTGGACTACCTGAAGCGTAAAGATGTAGCACGTTACACCAGCCTGATCGAGCGTCTGGGTCTGCGTCGCTAATCTAGCGAGTTTCAGTGGAAAGGGGCCTATTTGGGCCCCTTTCTTCTAGGAAGCATAAGCAAATCAGGTTAATGTATTACTGATGTTTCCAAACAGGATCTTCCATTACAGAGGTTCGCGCGGCTAATGAGAGGCTTTGTCTCAGGCTTGAGATAAGGATTGTCATTAGTCGCGAGGATGTAGTGAGAAGGCAAATCGAGTCAATGGCGTGTCGAGTCGTCAATACGATTGCGCGCCTAATCTAAGGATATAATTTTGCTGACACCGATCATTCGCAAATTCCAGTATGGCCAGCATACCGTCACTATTGAGACCGGTATGATGGCTCGTCAAGCCACCGCCGCCGTGATGGTGAGCATGGATGACACCGCCGTATTCGTTACCGTAGTTGGCCAGAAAAAAGCCAAACCAGGCCAGAGCTTCTTCCCACTGACCGTTAACTATCAGGAGCGTACCTACGCTGCTGGTCGTATCCCGGGCAGCTTCTTCCGTCGTGAAGGCCGTCCGAGCGAAGGCGAAACTCTGACTTCCCGCCTGATTGACCGTCCGATCCGTCCACTGTTCCCGGACAGCTTCCTGAACGAAGTTCAGGTAATTGCTACCGTGGTTTCCGTTAACCCGCAGGTTAACCCGGACATCGTTGCGATGATCGGTGCCTCTGCAGCCCTGAGCCTGTCCGGTATTCCGTTCAATGGCCCAATCGGTGCCGCTCGCGTGGGTTACATCAACAGCCAGTACGTGCTGAACCCAACGACTGACGAGCTGAAAGAAAGCAGCCTGGACTTGGTGGTTGCCGGTACCGCAGGCGCAGTGCTGATGGTTGAATCCGAAGCTGACGTTCTGAGCGAAGATCAAATGCTGGGCGCGGTGGTCTTTGGCCACGAGCAACAGCAGATCGTTATCGAGAACATCAATTCCCTGGTTGCCGAAGCCGGCAAGCCTAAGTGGGATTGGCAGGCACCTGCAGTCAACGAAGCGCTGCACGCGCGCGTTGCAGAACTGGCAGAAGGCCGCCTGGGCGACGCTTATCACATCACCGAAAAACAAGAGCGTTACGCTCAGGTAGATGCGATCAAGAACAGCGTTGTTGAAACCCTGTTGGCACAGGACGAAACCCTGGACGCGTCTGAAATTCAGGACATCCTGGGCAGCGTTGAGAAAAACGTCGTTCGTAGCCGCGTGCTGCGTGGCGAGCCGCGTATCGACGGCCGTGAAAAAGACATGATCCGTGGCCTGGACGTGCGCACCGGCGTACTGCCGCGTACCCACGGTTCCGCACTGTTCACCCGTGGTGAAACTCAGGCTCTGGTTACTGCAACTCTGGGTACCGCACGTGATGCGCAGAACCTGGATGAGCTGATGGGCGAGAAGACCGACAGCTTCCTGTTCCACTACAACTTCCCTCCGTACTCCGTTGGTGAGACCGGGATGGTAGGTTCGCCTAAACGTCGTGAAATTGGTCACGGCCGCCTGGCGAAACGCGGCGTATTGGCTATGATGCCTAAAGCAGAAGATTTCCCGTACACGGTGCGTGTGGTTTCCGAAATCACCGAATCTAACGGTTCTTCTTCCATGGCTTCAGTCTGTGGCGCTTCTTTGGCGCTGATGGACGCTGGTGTGCCAATCAAAGCCGCCGTTGCGGGTATCGCAATGGGCCTGGTGAAAGAACAAGACAACTTTGTGGTTCTGTCCGACATTCTGGGTGACGAAGATCACCTGGGCGACATGGACTTCAAAGTGGCGGGTAGCCGTGACGGTATTACCGCGCTGCAGATGGACATTAAAATTGAAGGCATCACCCGCGAAATCATGCAGGTTGCACTGAACCAGGCCAAGGGCGCGCGTCTGCACATCCTGGGCGTAATGGAACAGGCTATCAGCACTCCGCGTGGCGATATCTCTCAGTTCGCACCACGTATTCACACTATCCGAATCAACCCGGACAAGATCAAAGACGTGATTGGTAAAGGCGGCTCTGTCATCCGTGCGTTGACCGAAGAGACCGGCACTACCATCGAAATCGAAGATGATGGTACAGTGAAAATCGCTGCTACCGACGGTGAGAAAGCGAAATTCGCTATTCGCCGCATCGAAGAGATCACTGCCGAGATCGAAGTGGGCCGTATTTACCAGGGTAAAGTTACCCGTATCGTTGATTTCGGCGCATTCGTGGCGATCGGTGGTGGTAAAGAAGGTCTGGTGCACATCTCTCAAATCGCAGACAAGCGCGTTGAGAAAGTGACCGACTATCTGCAGATGGGTCAGGAAGTACCGGTTAAGGTACTGGAAGTTGACCGTCAGGGCCGCGTGCGTCTGAGCATCAAAGAAGCGACCGCACCAGAAGCAGGTTCACCTGCGCCTGAAGCAGAATAACTGTATAGATAGATTTACAGCTCCCGGCCATGGGGTTGGGAGCTGTTCGTATCGCGCGGGTAGGATGCTTGCGTATTAGCAAACGGATGAAAGGATGTTCATCCAATGTTTGTCTTCGGGAGTGGGAAATGAAGCCTTTCTTGCGCTGGTGTTACGTTGCGACAGCACTCATGCTGGCAGGATGCAGCAACCATGATTGGCGTAAAGACGAAGTTTTGGCGATCCCGTTGCAGCCAACTCTGCAGCAGGAAGTGATCCTGGCGCGCATGGAACAAATACTTGCCAGCCGGGCACTGACGGACGATGAGCGTGCGCAGCTTTTATATGAGCGCGGTGTGCTGTATGATAGCCTCGGGCTACGTGCACTGGCGCGCAATGATTTCTCGCAAGCGCTGGCGATACGTCCTGATATGCCAGAAGTTTTCAACTACCTGGGCATTTACTTAACGCAGGCAGGCAATTTTGATGCTGCCTATGAAGCGTTTGATTCTGTACTAGAGCTTGATCCAACTTACAATTACGCGCGTTTAAACCGGGGCATCGCACTGTATTATGGCGGCCGCTTCCCGTTGGCGCAGGATGATCTGCAGGCGTTTTATCAAGACGACCCAAACGATCCCTTCCGTTCGTTGTGGCTTTATCTGGTGGAAAGAGAAATCGATCCCAAGAAGGCTGACGTAGCGCTCCAGCAGCGTTATGACAAAGCGAACCGAGGGCAATGGGGATGGAATATTGTCGAATTCTACCTGGGCAACATCAGTGAAAAAACGCTGATGGAAAGGCTCAAGGCAGATGCAACGGATAACACTTCGCTCGCTGAGCATCTCAGTGAAACTGACTTCTATTTAGGTAAGCATTACCTAAGTCTGGGGGACAAGGACACCGCTTCGGCGCTGTTCAAACTGACGGTCGCTAACAACGTTCATAACTTCGTTGAGCACCGCTATGCATTGTTGGAATTGGCGCTGTTAGGCCAAGAACAAGACGACCTATCGGAATCGGACCAGCAATAGCTGACGAACAACTATCAGCCTGATATACATTGGTTTTTTGCCAAAGTTATCGTCTTAACGGGCGAGGGCTTTTTTGTTCGTTTTATAATCTAATTTGAGCCGGTTCACACTTTTCAATGAAAATGACTGAAAATTTTCTCGACGAGTTATGTAGACTGGCTGCCATTATTAATGAGGCACGTGTACATGACTACTGAGCTTGAAACCTCTTTTGCTGACCTGGGGCTGTCTGCTCCGATCATTTCTGCCCTGACCGATCTGGGCTATGAAAAACCTTCACCGATCCAGGCTGAGTGTATTCCTCACCTGTTGAACGGCCGTGATGTGCTGGGCATGGCACAGACCGGTAGTGGTAAAACTGCAGCATTCTCGCTGCCACTGCTGCACAACCTTGACGCTTCCCTGAAAGCACCTCAGATCCTGGTGCTGGCACCGACCCGCGAACTGGCGGTTCAGGTTGCTGAAGCGATGACTGATTTCTCCAAACACATGCATGGCGTTAACGTTGTGGCCCTGTACGGCGGCCAGCGTTATGACGTGCAGCTGCGCGCTCTCCGTCAGGGCCCGCAAATCGTAGTAGGGACTCCAGGCCGTCTGCTGGACCACCTGAAGCGTGGCACCCTGAACCTCTCTAACCTGAGCGGTCTGGTGCTGGATGAAGCCGACGAAATGCTGCGCATGGGCTTTATCGAAGACGTAGAAACCATCATGGCAGAGATCCCGGCTGAACATCAGACCGCGCTGTTCTCCGCAACCATGCCGGAAGCGATCCGTCGCATTACCCGCCGCTTTATGAAAGAGCCGCAGGAAGTGCGCATCCAATCCAGCATCACTACCCGTCCGGACATCAGCCAGAGCTACTGGACTGTGCACGGCATGCGTAAAAACGAAGCGCTGGTGCGTTTCCTGGAAGCGGAAGACTTTGATGCGGCGATTATCTTCGTTCGTACCAAAAACGCGACTCTGGAAGTGGCTGAAGCGCTTGAGCGCAGCGGTTACAGCAGCGCAGCACTGAACGGCGACATGAACCAGGCACTGCGTGAGCAGACCCTGGAGCGCCTGAAAGATGGTCGTCTGGATATCCTGATCGCAACCGACGTTGCTGCTCGTGGCCTGGACGTTGAGCGTATCAGCCTGGTGGTAAACTATGACATCCCTATGGATTCAGAGTCTTACGTTCACCGTATCGGCCGTACCGGCCGTGCTGGTCGTGCCGGCCGTGCGCTGCTGTTCGTAGAAAACCGCGAACGCCGCCTGCTGCGCAACATCGAACGCACCATGAAGCTGACCATTCCAGAAGTTGAGCTGCCAAACGCAGAACTGCTGGGTGAGCGTCGTCTGGCCAAGTTCGCCGCTAAAGTACAGCAACAGCTGGAAAGCAGCGATCTGGACATGTACCGCGCACTGCTGGCTAAACTGCAGCCGGAAGAAGAGCTGGAAATGGAAACACTGGCCGCAGCACTGCTGAAAATGGCACAGGGCGAACGTCCTCTGATCTTGCCACCGGATCCCGTGTTCAAACCACGTCAGCGTCGTGAATTCAACGACCGTGACGATCGCGGTAGCGACCGTCGTCGTGACGCACGTCCAGACAGCCGTGATGGTGGCGCAGATCGCCCACGTCGCGAGCGTCGTGACGTTGGCGAAATGCAGCTGTACCGCATTGAAGTGGGCCGTGATGACGGCGTTGAAGTTCGTCATATCGTTGGCGCGATCGCTAACGAAGGTGACATCAGCAGCCGTTACATCGGTAACATCAAGCTGTTTGCTGGTCACTCGACCATCGAACTGCCAAAAGGCATGCCGGGCGAGATCCTGTCTCACTTCACCCGTACTCGTATCCTGAACAAGCCGATGAACATGCAACTGCTGGGCGATGCACAGCCGCATGAACGTCGTGAGCGTCGCGAAGGCGGTGCTGGTGCAGGTAACGGCGAGCGTCGTGGCGGTGGTCGTCCATTCAACGGCGAACGTCGTGAAGGGGCAAACCCAGGCCGTCGTTCTTTCGGTGATCGTCGTGAAGGCGGTGCTGCTGCACCTGCCGGCAACGGTGGCGAACGTCGTGGCGGTAACTTCAACCGTGACGGCCAACGCGCCCCACGTCGTGATGACGCCGCTCCGGCTGCACCACGTCGCCGTTTCGGTGATGCATAACATCTGATTTGACCGCTTGCGGTTAATCGGACTAAGAAACCAGCCTTCGGGCTGGTTTTTTTATGCCTGAAATTCACCGTTAAATGGCAGAAAATGGCGTATCATTTATAAGGTTTTTTCTTATGGATACTACGCACGGGAGATGCCATGAGTTGGCAGCAGTTCAAGTCTCAATACCTGGTGCGCTTTTGGGCACCTTTACCCGCGGTGATTGCCGCAGGGATCCTATCTACCTACTACTTTGGTTTGACCGGTACCTTCTGGGCGGTAACCGGGGAATTTACCCGCTGGGGTGGCCATGTATTGCAGTGGTTCGGCCTGCACCCTGAGCAATGGGGCTACTTCAAGGTTATCGGCCTTGAGGGCACGCCGCTGCAGCGCATCGACGGCAGGATGATCATCGGCATGTTCGCTGGCTGTATCGCTGCCGCACTGTGGGCCAATAACATCAAGCTGCGCCAGCCACAGCACCGCATTCGCATTGTGCAGGCGCTGTTGGGCGGCATTATCGCCGGCTTCGGTGCCCGTCTGGCGATGGGCTGCAACCTGGCGGCATTCTTTACCGGTATTCCTCAGTTCTCGCTGCACGCCTGGTTCTTCGCACTGGCGACCGCTGCTGGCTCCTACTTTGGCGCCAAATTTACCCTGTTGCCGATGTTCCGCATCCCGGTGAAATTACAGAAGGTAAAAGCCGCCGCCCCGTTGACGCAAAAGCCGGAGCAGGCGCGCCGCCGCTTCCGTTTGGGCATGGTGATTTTCTGCCTGTCGGTAGCCTGGTCACTTTGGACGCTGTTCGATGCGCCGAAGCTGGGTATCGCCATGCTGTTCGGTATCGGTTTTGGCCTGCTGATTGAGCGTGCGCAGATCTGCTTCACCTCAGCCTTCCGCGATTTATGGATCACCGGGCGTACCCACATGGCGAAAGCGATCATTATCGGCATGGCGGTGAGCGCCATCGGCATTTTCAGCTATGTGCAGTTGGGTGTCGCGCCGAAAATCATGTGGGCCGGCCCCAATGCGGTTCTGGGCGGCCTGCTGTTTGGTTTCGGCATCGTGCTGGCCGGCGGCTGTGAAACCGGCTGGATGTACCGTGCGGTGGAAGGACAGGTGCACTATTGGTGGGTGGGGCTGGGTAACATCATCGGCGCGACCCTGCTGGCTTACTACTGGGATGACCTGGCCCCGGCGCTGGCCACAGATTACGACAAGATCAACCTGCTGGATACTTTCGGGCCGATCGGCGGCCTGCTGGTGACTTACCTGCTGCTGGCGTTGGCGTTTGCCGCCCTGCTGTGGTGGGAGAAACGTTTTTTCCGCGCCAAACCCGATGCGCAGGTGGTTAATTTGAGGAGTGTGTCATGAAGCAAGCGGCGATAGTGCCAAATTATCGGTTGGATATGCTGGGTGAACCTTGTCCGTATCCGGCAGTGGCCACGCTGGAGGCGATGCCGCAGTTGAAGCCGGGCGAGATCCTGGAAGTGATCAGCGACTGCCCGCAGTCGATCAACAACATTCCACTCGACGCGCGGAATCACGGTTACAAAGTGTTGGATATTCAGCAGGACGGGCCAACCATCCGCTATCTTATCCAGCGTTAACCGACGTGGGGCAGCGGTGTGCTGCCCCATTTTTGCATGGCGGACGTTGAGGGAAATGATTGCCCTGCGGCCCGCCGTTGACTTACCCTTTCGCCAGCGTGTCTTTTACTCCGGCGACAATCTCAAACGAATGCAACCGTGCCTGATGGTCAAAGATCTGGCCGTTAACCATGATCTCATCCGCACCGGTTTCGTTGAGCAACGTTTGCAGCCCGTGACGCGCGGTATTTTCGTTACCGATGATCGACATGCGCAGTGCCTGATCAACCCCGTACTGTTCCCCGGCGGTCCATAGCGCGTGGATATTGTCCACCGGCGCCGGCAGTGGGCCTGGCGAACCACGACGCAGGTTGATGAACTGCTGCTGCATCGACGTAAACAGGAAGCGCGCATCGGCATCGCTGTCGGCGGCCACCACGTTGACGCACACCATCGCATGCGGCTGCTGGCACTGCTCGGAAGCTTTGAAGTTATCACGATACAACTTCAGCGCCTGGAACAGCATCTCCGGTGCAAAGTGAGAGGCGAAGGCGAACGGCAGGCCAAGCTGTGCCGCCAACTGCGCGCTGTACAAACTGGAACCGAGCAGCCAGAGAGGGACATGCAATCCTTGGCCGGGTACCGCCTGAACCGGCTGGCCCGGTTGTGCATCGCAGAAGTAATGTTGCAGTTCCTGCACGTCTCGGGGGAAGTTATCCACCTCGCCGGACAGATGGCGGCGCAGTGCCATCATGGTGCGTTGATCGGTACCGGGTGCGCGGCCGAGGCCCAAATCGATACGCCCGGGGTACAAAGACTCCAGCGTACCGAACTGCTCGGCGATCACCAGCGGCGCATGGTTAGGCAGCATCACGCCACCGGAACCAAGGCGAATGCTTTGGGTACCCGCGGCCAGATAACCCAGCAGTACCGAGGTGGCGGCACTGCCGATGCCGGTCATGTTGTGATGCTCTGCCAACCAATAGCGTTGATAACCCCATTTTTCGGCATGTTGTGCTAAATCTAAAGAAGCGTGAAACGCATCACGTGGTTTGGCCCCTTGTGGGATAGGGGATAAATCCAGTACCGAAACCGGTACCGCAGTTTTTTCAGTCATGGCATCGTCCATCAAAAGGTGATCGCTTAAAGGGCGATTGCAGAAGTCTGCAAACTACAAAGCATAATGTGCTTTTAGTGTTAAAAGCATAATCCAATTTATAGTTATAAAAGAGGATATATGTGCTCGGAATATCCTTATGAGTAAAATGGTTTTTTTGGGGGTTTATTGAAATATGGACATGATGATTTCACCTGCCGCTTACTGCTCAGGGAGCTGAGAGAATGAAAAAAAAGACGTTGTTTACCCTACTGTTGATGGTGGTGGCGATCGCCATGGCGATATTGTTCCGCGCGCATAATCAGGATTTGTTGTTGCAGGGCGAAGTGGATGCGCCTGAGGTGATTGTGGCTTCCAAAGCTAAGGGACGAGTGATTGAACGTCTGGTGGAGCGTGGGGACGACGTGCAGGCAGGGCAAGTGATAATTCATCTCGACAGCCCGGAACTGATGGCGCAACTGCGTTCCGCGCAGGCGTCGCGCGATGAGGCCAAAGCGCAGCTCGAGCAGTCGCTGCACGGCACGCGTGAAGAAAGCATCCGCAACCTGCGCGCCAACCTGGCGCAGTCCGAAGCGCAATATCGCAACGCGCAAAACGACTACAACCGCAACCTGAGCGTGGCCGGTAAAGGTTATATTTCGAAATCTGAATTGGACGCTTCACGCCGCGCGCGCGATACCGCTTTCCAACAGGTGCAGGCGGCCAAAGCCAACCTGGACGAAGGGATTAACGGCGACCGTGTCGAATTACGGCAACAGTACGCTGCGGCACTGCGAGCAGCGGAAGAAAACTTGCTGCAGGTGAAAGCCCAGACGGACGACTTGCAGGTATTAGCTCCGGTGACCGGCGAAGTTGGGCCAATACCGGCAGAAGTGGGCGAGTTGTTGAATGCGGGTAGCCCATTGCTGACGCTGATCCGCATTCCGGACGCTTATTTCGTGTTTAACCTGCGTGAAGATATTTTGGCTCACGTGCGGAAGGGCGACAAAGTCCAGATGCGGGTACCGGCACTGAAGGACAAAATGATCGAGGCGGAAGTGCGTTATATCGCCCCGCTGGGCGACTACGCCACCAAACGCGCCACCCGAGCTACCGGTGACTTCGATCTGAAAACGTTTGAAGTGCGCCTGTATCCGTCACAGCCGGTAGACGGCCTGCGCCCAGGGATGAGCAGCTTATGGCTATGGAAAGAGTAAGGGCCGGCTGGCGCTGCTTCTGCCATGCGTTTGGCAACGAGTGTCGGCTTGCCTTCCGCAGCCCGGTGGTGCATTGGCTGAGTTGGATCTTCCCGCTGATCCTGTTTGGTCTGATCAGCAGTAACTTTTCGGAAGGGACCTTGCTCGATCTGCCGGTGTCGGTAGTGGACAGCGATCACAGCCCGCTATCCAAATCGCTGACGCGCCGTCTGGATGCCGGTTCGCACGCCCACGTCGAGGCTTACCCCGGTGGGCTGCAAGAATCGCTGCATCGCCTGCGTAGCGCGCAGGATTACGCGCTGCTGTATGTGCCGCCGGATTTTGAGGCCAACGCGCTGGCTGGCAAACAGCCGAGCGTGGTGATGTACTACAATGCGCTGTTTTACGGTGCGGGGCTGTATTCCACCCAGGACTTCAGCGGCCTGATGACCGAAATCAACGCCAGCTACCGCAGCATCATCGCCGGCGAGATGGGCAAAACACTGCCGCCCCTGGCGGACGTGACGCTTTCCTACGGCAGTTTATTCAACGCCAGCGGCAGCTATATTTATTATCAACAGTTTGCCGCCACCATCCACCTGCTGCAGCTGTTCGTAGTGACCTGCATGATTTACGTGTTGGCACGCAGTAAATCCTTGTTGAAGGCGCGGCCGTTCAGCCTGGCGCTGCTCGGCAAGTTGGCGCCGTACACCTTATGTTTCACCAGCTTGCTGATGGTTGAAATTGCCGCGCTGGTGGGCATTTTTGACGCCCGCGTCAGCGGCAATCCGCTGTTCATGCTGATGATTGGTTTCTTCTACGTGATGGCGGCGCAGAGCATTGGCCTGCTGCTGTTTACCTTTACCAGCAGCACCATCACCGCCTACAGCCTGATCGCCATTTTGGTGAGTATTGCGCTGACCTTTTCGGGCATGGCGGTGCCGGAACTGTCGATGCCGCTGCCGGCGCGCATTATTTCTAATATTGAGCCGTTAACTCATGCGTTGTACGCCATGTTTGACGTATTCCTGCGGCAAGTCCCTGCCAGCGCCATCTTCAGCGTCTGTGCGTTGCTGTCGATTTATCCGCTGGTGACCGCACTGCTGGTGCGTAACCGGCTGTTGGCGCGGCTGTTAAAAGAAGGGGGGGCAGGATGAAACTTTATTGGCAAACCTTCGTCCGGGTGCTGCTCGGCATGCTGGAGCGGCCGATGTGGCTGATGTTGATCCTGTCGTTGTGCGTCATGAGCATGGTCTATGCCAACCGCACGGTATGGGATCTGCCGGTGGGCGTCATCGATCAGGACCACAGCACCGCCAGTCGCCAGCTGATCCGTCAACTGGACGCCACCTCCAAAATCGCTATTGAAACCTACGACAGTCTTGAGCAGGCGCAGCGGGATCTTGGCTGGCGCAAGCTGTTCGCGGTGATCATCATGCCGGTGGATCTGGAGAAGAAGATCCTGAGCGGCCAGAATATCGTGGTGCCGGTGTATGGCGATGCGACCAACCGCCTGGCCAACGGGCAGATCCAGCAGGATGTGGTGGCGGCTTATCAGCAGTTGCTGACCCAGTACAACAACGGCCTGCTGTTACGCAGCGGTTTCAGCGAACGCCAGGCGCAGGTGATCCTGACGCCGATCGTCGGACAGACGCTAGATGTGTTCAACCCGGGCATCAGCTTTGCGGCGATCATCTTCCCCGGCCTGCTGGTGATGCTGTTGCAGCACTCGCTGTTGATTGCCTGCGTGCGCGTCAGCATTGCCATGAAGAGCATGCCCGGGGGTAAAGCGCCGCTGGCGGCGCATCTGGGGGGGCTGACGGCGTTGCTGCCGATCTGGCTGTTCCTGTCGATCGTGCTGTTTGTGTTGTGGCCATGGGTGCTGGGCTATCGGCAAACGGCGGGCATTGCGGAAATTCTGCTGCTGACCTTCCCGTTCTTACTGGCGGTGCTGGGGTTGGGCAAGCTGGTGACCGAGTGCCTGCGCAGCGTCGAAATGATCTACCTGACGCTGGCGTTTATTACGACGCCGATATTTTATCTTTCGGGCACCATCTGGCCGCTGCAGGCGATGCCGGGCTGGGTGCGGGCGATTTCCTACAGCATTCCCTCCACCTGGGCAACCAAGGCCGTTGCGGGGGTTAACCAGATGGGGTTGTCGCTGAACGAAGTGTGGGGGGACGTGGCGATGCTGCTGGTGCTGGGGATTGTTTACACCCTGTTGGGCTTCGGCGTAGGTTTCGTACGCAACAGCGTCGCGCTGCGCAGTATGTTCCGCAAACGGCAGGTTAATTAACGTTCCAGCAAGGGAGCCCCACCATTTCCTTGACCCTTAACAAGGTGGACAGACGCGCTGTCTCGCATAATCACGTCCGTGAATTTTCTTACTGGTGTGATTGTATGGCTTACCAACTGAACCTGAACTGGCCCGAGTTTTTAGAGAAGTATTGGCAGAAAAAACCTGTTGTTTTGAAAAATGCCTTCCCGAATTTTGTCGATCCTATCACGCCAGACGAACTGGCGGGGCTGGCGATGGAGCAGGAGGTTGACAGCCGTCTGGTGAGCAACGCAGAAGGAAAATGGCAGGCCAGCAACGGTCCGTTTGAACATTTCGATGACCTCGGTGAAACGGGGTGGTCACTGCTGGCGCAGGCGGTTAACCACTGGCATGCGCCCTCAGCCGAGCTGGTGCGTCCGTTTCGCGTCTTGCCGGACTGGCGCCTGGATGATCTGATGATCTCCTTCTCGGTGCCGGGAGGCGGTGTGGGTCCGCATATCGACAACTACGATGTGTTCATCATTCAGGGGATGGGCCGCCGTCGCTGGCGCGTAGGCGATGCCTTGCCGATGCGTCAGTTCTGCCCGCACCCGGCGCTGCTGCACGTTGATCCGTTCGAGCCGATCATTGATGAAGAATTGGAACCGGGCGACATTCTGTACATCCCGCCAGGCTTTCCCCATGACGGCTTTACCCACGAAACGGCGTTCAACTATTCAGTGGGCTTCCGTGGGCCAAACGGCCGCGACTTGATCAGCAGCTTTGCTGATTACGCGCTGGAAAAAGATCTGGGTGGTGCGCATTACAGCGATCCTGATTTAACCCTGCGTGAACATCCGGGCCGGGTTGAAGAATATGAGCTTGAGCGCCTGCGCTCAATGATGTTCGAAATGATCGGCCAACCGGAAGACTTTAAGCAGTGGTTTGGCCGTTTTGCCACTACGCCACGTCATGAGCTGGACATCGCTATGGCGGAACCCCCTTATGAAGCGGAAGAGGTACTGAATGCGCTGATGGGCGGTGAAACCCTGACTCGCCTGAGCGGCCTGCGTGTGCTGCAGGTCGGCGACAGCTTCTTCGTCAACAGCGAGCGTCTGAACACCGTGGACGATCGTGCGGCCGATGCGCTGTGTCGTTATACCGAGCTGGGCCAGCCGGAGCTGGGTGATGCGTTGCAAAATCCGGCCTTTGTGGCTGAGCTGACCGAGCTGATCAATCAGGGATACTGGTTCTTCAAAGAGTAGTTGTCGCTGTTGGCTGACTTGCCGGGTGGCGCTACGCCTACCCGGCAGTTTTGTATTTTCTCAACGAATTAAGACACCAATTCCAGCCCCGCGACCCGGCGCCAGTAGCCGTTGCAGTCGGCTTGATCGGTGAGCGTTAACGGCTGCGCACCCTGCTCGTTGGCACGGAAACGTTCGACCAGAGCCAACGTCTCCGTGCTCTGCGGCGACAGGCGCACGATGTCTACCAATCCCTGCATACCGCTCAATTCGTTACCCAGGTTATAACAGTAGCCGCTCATGGTCTGAATACCGTTGAGCACGAACACCTGCTGCTGTTCTTGGGAACGCATCATGCGGCCCTGCGGGTATTTGATGCAGCAGGTTTCGCATTCGTCCTTGGCGCGGTCTTCAGACCGTGCGGTGAAGCAGCGTGCCGAATAGGCCAGCGGCAGGTGGCCGTAGCTCAGCACTTCCACTTCAAACTGCTGGCGGAAGCCCAGTTCTTCGCACTGCGCCAACAGTTTGGCCAGCCAGTCGCGTGACAGCTCGACCGGCATACACCAGCGGGTCATGCCCTGGCGGTGCAGCAGACGCAGGGTGTAGGCGTTGTAGCAATTCAGCGCGTGACCGGCGACGAACGGCAGGCCACGTTCCGCGGCCATGTTCACCGTGCCCAGATCGTTGGCTTCGATCAGGAATTCGCCGTTTTCCACATAACGCTTCAGTTCGTTCAGCTCGGACGGCGCCTGTAACAGTGCCAGGGTAGAGATCACCACCTGCTTGCCGCTGCGGGCTATCTCTTGCGCCAGCGCCAGCCAGTCCCCCACCTTCATTTCACGCCGTTTGGTGCAGACGCTTTCACCGAGATAAATAATCTCCGCGCTGCTGTTTACCGCCTGCTGATAAAAACTCTCGACCTCGGTTTTTGGCCAGTAGTACAGCACTGGGCCTAATGCGTATTTCATGCGTCCTCCTGCTACTGCCATTTGCGGTGATAGGCACCGAGGGTGGTTTGGGTGCCTTCGGACATCGAGCCGAGCGCCTCCATCCAGCCGGCCTCGGCCTGATAAGCGGCCGGATCGGCCTGGCAGCGGTCGATGGCCTGACGCCACACGCGGGCAACCTGGCTGACATAGGCCGGGCTGCGCTGGCGGCCTTCAATCTTCACCGAAGCGATATTGGCAGCCAGCAGTTCCGGCAGCAGTTCCAGCGTATTGAGGCTGGTGGGCTCTTCCAGCGCGTGGTAGCGCACGTCATCCACCAGATAGCGGCCCTTGCACAGCGTCGGGTAACCGGCATTTTCATCGTCCCGGTAGCGGTCGATCAGCACGCCGTTCAGGCGTGACTCCATACCCTGAGCCGTTTGCTGCCAGCGCACGTAGCGCGCCGGCGAACAGGCACCGACGGTATTGGGGGATTCGCCGGTCAGGTAAGAGGAGAGGTAGCAACGCCCCTCGGCCATGATGCACAGGCTGCCGAAGGCGAAGACCTCCAGCGGCACAGGGCTGGTACGCGCCAACTGTTTAACCTGGTGCATCGACAGCACGCGCGGCAGCACCACCCGACCGACGTCGAAATGGCGTTGGTAGAAGCGAATTGCCTCTTCGTTAGTGGCAGAAGCCTGCACCGACACGTGGCGCTCCAACTGCGGGTAACGTTCGGCGGCGTATTCCAGCATCGCCAAATCGGCGAGGATCAGCACGTCGGCACCCAACTGCGCCGCCATGTCTACCGCCCGCTGCCAGCGGGCATAGCCGTCCGGGTGGGCGAAGGTGTTGATGGCGATGTGCAGCTTACGGTTGTGGCGATGGACGTACTCGACCGCTTCCTGCAGCTTTTTCTCGGTAAAGTTGAGGCCGGCAAAGTGGCGCGCGTTGGTATCATCTTTCAGGCCGATGTACACGGCGTCAGCGCCGTTATCCACCGCAGCCTTCAGGGCCGGCAGATTACCGGCGGGACAAAGCAGCTCCATAGATTTATCCTGACTCAGCATGCACCCATGGCGGATGCGGGCTGTCACAATGTTTACCGGTGACCGTTTTTAACCGGCAAACGCTAATCGGGAGGCAATTTTAGTGAAAGCGCGCTGAACAGGCTTTGATTTGAGGCAGCTTCTGGCGTATTGATAAAGCTGGCGGCGAAATGCACTATTTGTTGATATAGAGCGCTTCTGCCGTGCGCCACTGTGGCAAAATAGTGCATCTGTGTTGAAAGGAGTGAACGACAGTGTTGGAACAATTACGAGCGCGCATTGTGCGCCAGGGGCCGTCGCTGCTGCGAGTACCGCTAAAATTCACGCCGTTTGCTTTGCAGCGCCAGCTTCTGGAACAGGTGCTGGGCTGGCAGTTCCGCCAGGCGTTGGCGGATGGCGATTTGGAATTTCTTGAATCGCGCTGGTTAAAGATCGAAGTCCGCGATCTGGCGCTACACTGGTTTATGACGGTAGAAAACGGCAAGCTGGTTGTCAGCCAACATGCCGAGGCTGATGTCAGCTTCAGCGGCGACGCCAACGATCTGATTCTTATCGCAGCGCGTAAGCAAGATCCCGATACGCTGTTCTTTCAGCGTCGGCTGCAGATTGAAGGGGACACCGAATTGGGCCTGTATGTAAAAAATCTGATGGACGCCATCGAGTTGGAAGCCATGCCTGCGCCATTGCGCCTGGGCCTGCTGCAACTGGCTGAATTTGTCGAAGCAGGGCTGCAGGAGGGCACGGTGCAAACTTCCCGTGTGCCGGTATCATGCTAATCCGCGTAGAAATTCCGGTAGATGCCGCAGGGATCGACGCGCTGTTGCGTCGTGCCTTTGGGCGTGACGACGAGGCCGATCTGGTGCAGCAACTGCGCGAAGATGGCCTGCTGACGCTGGGCATTGTCGCCACCGACGACGAAGGCGGCGTGGTAGGTTATGCGGCGTTCAGTCCGGTGGACGTGGCCGGGGAGGATCGCCAATGGGTCGGTCTGGCACCGCTGGCGGTGGACGAAAGCCTGCGTCGCCAAGGGCTGGGTGAAAAACTGATCTACGAAGGATTGGATTCGCTCAATGAGTTCAGCTATGCCGCAGTAGTGGTGCTGGGCGATCCCGCTTATTACGGCCGCTTTGGCTTTAAACCGGCTGCTGCCTACGGGCTGCAGTGCCGTTGGCCGGGCAGCGAAGCCGCCTTCCAGGTGTATCCGCTGGCGGAAAATGCTCTGGATGATGCGCGCGGGGCGGTGGAGTTTTCCGAGCCGTTTAACCGGTTTTAATCTCAGCGTCCGGCAGTAAATGATCCAAAGTAAGAGGCGGGTGATTCACCAGCCTCTCTTTTTGCGTTTTGCTCAGTTGCTTCACCCGGTATTCCAGCCTTAGCGCTTTAGAACGATCCCCCGCCAGGCAGTGAAACGCCAACACCAGCTCGCCTTTGCCCCGCAGTGCCTTTGCACCTTTGCCAGCCTGATGCTGCGCCAGACGTCGTTCGACGTCGGTAGTAATGCCGGTATACAGCATGCCGTTAGGCAGACGCAGCATGTAAAGGTACCAGGGGGAGAGGGTATCGGTCATGAATAAGCAGCAACTTCGGTGGTCAGGGTGGGAATATGATGGCATGTTCGCCGTCGTAATCCCACCCTGTCCGCCTGCGGATGATTACGGTTAGCCTTTTTTGCCCGCCATTTCAAAGCGAGGTGAAACGAGGCCGTACAGCGTCCAGCCGAGGAAAGTGGCGATGGCACCCCACATCATGGCCTCTTCACCGGAACTGTAGAGCGCATAGAAGCTGTAAAGCGCGCCAATGCCGGCAATGATGTTGGCGATCCGCGCTTTTTTCTCCGGCACTTTCGCCACCTTCTGAATAATGATCAGCGCCGCCATCGACAAGATGTAGGGGATAATATTGGTCACCACGGCCAGGTTAACCAGCACGTTGAACTGCTTGTTCAACGAGGGGCTGATGGTCATCAGCGACAGTACGCTCTGGATAACGACGATGGTCAGCATGCCTTTGACCGGGGCGTCCGCCTTGCTGAGTTTCGAGAAGATTTTCGGGAAGAAACCGCTGTCGGCGGAAGATTTGAATACCTGAGCGATGGTGAACTGCCACCCCAGCAGCGACCCGACGCAGGACATGATCATCAGTGCCATGATGATCTTGCCGACCGTTGGGTTGAACATATGGGAAAACGCCAGCCCAAACGGCGCGGTGGAATTGGCCAGGTCCATATTCGGTACTATACCGGCGATCACGTTGGTCGAAACGATGTAGATCACTGCGGCGCTAAGCGTGCCGCCCAATACGGCGATCGGCACATTACGTTCTGGGTTCTCCACCACATCGGTATTGGCACAGGCGGATTCGAGGCCCAGGAAAGCCCATAGGGTCATGGAAATCGAAGCGCCAATGGCTTCAAAAGTTGGCACCTGATGCGGGTTCCACGCGGCGACGTAAGCGCTGCCGCTGAACCAGTGCCAGCCGATGATCGAAATCCCGACCACCGGGATGATGACGCCCCAAACGGTGATGCCGCTGATCCTGCCGGTAATGCGAGCGCCGCCGAAGTTGGCGACCGTGGCTAACCACAGCACACCAATGGTGGCGATACAGATCCCTAACGGGCTCAGGTTGGCGCCAAACAGCTCGGTACCGTAGCCCACGGCGGAAATGGCGATGGCGATATTGGCGATCAGTAACGAAACGCCGTAGGTATAGTTCGCCATAAAGTTGCCCGATTTGCCGAAGGCATATTCAGCATACCCCCCCATACCGCCGGATTTACGGCTGAACATCCCGCATTTGGCGAAGGCATAGGCCAGCGCCATTGAACCAACCGCAGTGACCAACCAGGAAACAATAGAAATTGTGCCTACCTCGGCCAATTTGGTCGGCAGCATAATTATGCCGGACCCCATCATGTTGACGGCCGTCAGGATCGTTAACTGCACGACCCCCATTTTATTATTAGACTTACTCATGATCATTCTCTCTTTTATGATGCGATCTGGGCGGTGAATAATATTCACCGCCTTGTGAGGTCATTCATTACTCATGACGTAGCCGTAAGCGCGATTCCAGCCATCTTCATCTTGTTGGATATAAACACCCTGCAATTCCGGTGAGAAACCAGGAAGTAAATTAATGCCTTCCTCCAATGCCAGGAAATAACGCTGTGCAGCGCCACCCCATATTTCTCCAGGGACGACACATAAAACACCCGGAGGGTAAGGCAGTGCACCCTCTGCCGCAATACGGCCCTCAGCCTTGGCCAATGAAACCAATTCGATATTACCGCGGACAAATTCTGTATTGGCATCTTGCGGGTTCATGGCGACACGAGGGAAATAATTCTTGCGGAACATCTCTTTTTGCAGTTCTTTTACATCGTAACTGACATAGAGATCGTGCATTTCTTGGCAAAGTTGACGCAGGGTATAATTCTTGTAGCGTTGCTCATTGCTTTTATATACCGCGGGCAGGACTTCACTGAGTAATGAATCCTGCTCGATGTGTTTTTCAAAGCGGGCAATCAGCGCCACCAGATGTTGCATTTTGGCGATGTCTTCGGCTGGCGTAAGCAGGAACAGGATCGAGTTGAGATCGCATTTTTCCGGTACTATGCCGTTTTCGCGCAGATAGTTGGCCAAAATGGTCGCCGGAATGCCGAAGTCACTGTAGTTACCGCTCGCCGTGTCTATGCCCGGCGTGGTGAGCAACAGCTTGCAAGGGTCGACAAAATACTGCGATTCCGCATAGCCTTCAAAGGCATGCCACTTCTCGCCTGGCACAAAGTTGAAGAAGCGCAAATCGTTGGCCATTGTCTCGGTGTCATAAGACTGCCAGGGCTTGCCGTCGATCTGGTCTGGAACAAAAGGTTTGATTAACTGGCAGGTCTCCAGCAGCATTTTACGGGCTTCAATCCCTACGCGAACGCACTCCTTCCACAGGCGCTGACCGCTTTTCCCTTCATGCATTTTGGCATTGACGTCCAGAGCGGCAAACAGCGGATAGAACGGGCTGGTGGAAGCATGCAGCATAAAAGCGTTATTAAAGCGTTTATGGTTGCAATAGCGACTTTGGCCTTTGATATGTTTGTCTTTTTTATGGATTTGTGAGGTTTGCGAGAAGCCGGCCTGCTGTTTGTGAACGGACTGGGTCACAATGATCCCCGGGTCGTTTTCATTCAGTTCAAGCAGTAAAGGCGAGCAATCTTTCATCATTGGGATGAATTGTTCGTAGCCCACCCAGGCGGAGTCAAACAGGATGTAATCGCACAGGTGCCCAATCTTGTCGACCACCTGGCGAGCGTTGTAAATGGTGCCGTCGTAGGTGCCTAACTGGATGATTGCCAGACGGAAAGGCCGGGCTTCATTGGCACGTTCCGGCGCCACTTCGCGGATTTGCTGACGTAAATAACGTTCATCGAAGCAGTGCGCATCAATACCGCCGATAAAGCCAAATGGGTTGCGGGCGGTCTCCAGATACACCGGCGTTGCACCAGCTTGAATCAGTGCGCCATGGTGATTGGATTTATGGTTATTACGGTCGAACAACACTAAATCGCCGCGTGTTAACAGGGCGTTGGTCGCAACTTTGTTTGATGCCGAGGTCCCATTCAGCACGAAATAGGTCTTATCGGCGTTAAACACCTTGGCTGCGTGTTGCTGCGCGGCACAGGGTGCCCCCTCGTGGATCAATAAGTCGCCCAGTTTGACGTCCGCGTTGCACATATCGGAACGGAACAGCGTCTCGCCATAGAAATCAAAGAACTGACGTCCGGCCGGATGTTTACGGAAGAATTCACCGCCCTGATGGCCCGGACAGGCAAAGGTGGCGTTACCCATTTCGACATACTGCGTCAGCGTGTTGAAGAACGGTGGCAGCAGATCTTTTTCATATTTTACCGCCGCGGCCTCCAACTGCTTGCCGTAGAACTGGGTGTTTTTCCCGCAGAGTTCAAATACCCCGTGCAGCGCCGGTAATACGGCATTGTCCAACTCTTCTTCGCAGCAAACCGCCACAAACAGCGGGATGTTCAACCCGATCTCTTCGAGATGCGTCACCATGCCCTTTGCAACGTCCTCAACGGACAGCACAATGGCGGCGACATCATTGAAATCGCTCTGATGCACATCGACAATTTCACGTTCTGTTTCAAAGCAGCCCAGTGTTTTTTCATTAGCGGCAATTTTTAACTTTTTCATTTTCTCATTCTTCAGACAAAGGTATTCCACCGGAAAATAATTAAATCTGCCGTTAATACCTTATTAAAATAAAGGTGTGCGAGAACCTGGCATGCCGGAAGGCATTCCTGAGTTCACTCTATTATTTTGTGATGACGTTCTTATCCCATGAAGATGAATTACGATATTTTCCGCTGCGTAAGCAACAGGAGTTTATCTCTGTTGATCAGAGTGAAAAATAAGTCGTAATGATATCTTGCGTTCGGAATAAGGACGAACGAGGAGGGAGGTTATCTGAAGTTAAAGAAAGCGAAGCTAAAGCAACTACGATGAGCCATCATCATAATATGGGTTGTGCGCCTGATATGCGCCATTTTTCTGTTGTTGTTTTCCATTTCTAATCCACCTTTGTGAGTGAAAAGATGGCGCTATTTTAACGCAGGCTTGAGCAAAATATGTGACATACATCACGCATACACACCTTCAAGTAAATAACTATTCACTGGTTATGCATTGAGTTGCATAAGAATACCTCTAAAGAGTGATTATGCATGTAAATAGATTGATAATAAATAGCCCTTTCTGCTACCTGATTTTTCCTATGTGGGAGAAATAGCAAAAAAAATTGGGTTTAAGAGGGGCGTATAATGCGCAATTGAAGTGAGTTTGTTTTTATTATGTTATAAGTCCATATAATGATATTTTGTATATAAATTCACTTTATCTGGGTGTTTATTCTGTTTTTATTTTTGCCGACATTGTTGTTATTTGTGACCCGCCTCAACAACACGGGTTAAGATGAAACAAGCTAACGGGGAGAATTCACAGTGACTATGACCGATGAGCATCAACCTATCGCACAGTTTCTCAGCAAGCAGCACGTACTGACGCTGTGCGCGGGAAACGGCATGGATATGTGGTGCGCCAATTGTTTCTACGTGTTTGACGCCGAGCGGATGGCGCTGTGGTTGATGACCGAAACCCACACCCGTCACGGTGAGCTGATGCTGCAAAACGCCAGCGTGGTGGGCACCATAGCGCCGAAACCGAAGACCATCGCCTTGATCCGCGGCATTCAGTATCGGGCGCAAGCGACGATGCTGAACGGTGAGCAGGAGGCGTTGGCACGGGCACGTTACTGCAAGCGTTTCCCGATATCCAAGATGATGAAGGCGCCGGTCTGGCAGTTGGATCTGCAGGAGGTGAAGATGACTGACAATACCCTCGGTTTCGGTAAAAAGCTTCACTGGGCGCGGGTCTGAATACCGCAAACTATACTTTTCAGCATCGTCAATCAGCGGGAGGGCATATGGCAAGGGTATTCATTGTCGGGGCAACTGGGTTGGTGGGTAATGCACTGTTGCATCTGCTGCAGCGTGATCCGCAAGTTACGGCGATCGTGGCGCCAACGCGCAGGCCATTGCCACCGCACGAAAAATTAGAGAACCCGGTGGGGGATGATTTGTTTGCGCTGCTGACTGAATGTGAACAGCCGGTCGATATGGTGTTTTGCTGCCTGGGGACGACCCGCCGCGAAGCCGGTAGCGACGCTAATTTCCATTATGTCGATTACACTCTGGTGGTGGAAAGTGCGCTGACTGGCCGTCGGTTAGGGGCGCAGCATTGTCTGGCCGTCAGTGCGTTAGGCGCGAACAGGCGCTCTACGTTCCTCTATAACCGCACCAAAGGGGAAATGGAGCAGGCGCTGCGTGAACAGAATTGGCCGCGCCTGACGCTGGTGCGGCCATCCATGCTACTGGGGTCACGGCCCTCGCCGCGTTTGCTGGAGCGCCTCACCGCGCCACTGTTTAAATTGCTGCCCGGCAAATGGCGAGCGGTGAGTGCCAAAGACGTGGCGCAAACCCTGCTGGAACAGGCGTTCAGCCCTGGCAACGGCGTTAGGGTGCTGGAATCCGATCGGCTGCATTGTTACCGCAGTGTACGCTGAGATTATCGAACGCCAGCTCCAGGCCAGGCGGCAGTTCATTGTCCGTCAGCCACAAATCGAGATGATGGCTGATGTGCGTCAATAGGGTACGGCCAGGTTGCAAGCGTTGCTGAATTTCCTGCGCACGGGTCAAATCGTTGTGGTTACGCGGTGCCTGCGGCTGAGGGGGCAGGCTGCAATCGAGCACCAGCAAATCCAACGGCACTCCGCGTAGAAAAGCGTCGGTATCGGGCGGCAGGCCGACGGTATCGGTCAGGTAGGCGAGCGATGCCCCAGCGGCCTGGATCAGATAGCCCAGCGTGATTTTTGAATGCTGCAGCGGCAACGGTGTGATGCGCAGCCCGCCCAGTTCAAGGGGTTCGAAGGGGGTTAACGGCGGTTGAAACGCCAGAATACCAGGGTGTTTGAACAGGTCATCGCAGCCCTGCTCGTCTGCCGGACCATAGACGGGAATAAAATTTCCGCACCCCCAACGCAAAGGAAATAACCCCTGTACGTGATCCATGTGGTAATGTGTCAGTAAAAAACGTTGAATTTCCCCCGCCGAAAAACGCCGTTCCAACGACGGTAATCCCGCATCCAGCAAGGTCGTTTCCCCCTGAAATTTGAGCATGGCGCTGCACGGTCGTCGCCGAAACGCCGGCTCGCGCCTCGCCCGCTGACAGACCAGACAATCACAGCCAAACACCGGGATCTGTTGCGCGCCACCGGTGCCGAGAAACGTCAGTTGCATGTCGTCACTCCCGATTATAAATACTTCTCCGCGAAGGCATGGATATCACGGAAATCCGCCAACCGTTGTTGCAGCGTCTGGTGGTCCCAGTGCCACCACTGGCTGCGCTCAATGCGTTCGATCAGGGCGTCGTCGAAACGCATGCCGATCTTTTTGGCCGCTACGCCGGCGACAATCTCATAGGGGGCGACATCTTTGGTGACGACCGCCGCGCTGCCGATAACGGCACCGTTGCCGATGCTGACGCCGGGCATGACGATGGCGTTATGACCGATCCAGACGTCGTGGCCGATAGTCACATGCTGTTCGCGCCGCCAGTCGAAGAACGCTTCGTCGTCTTCTCCCAGGTCATACTCTGAAGCGCGGTAGGTGAAATGGTGTTGGGCGATACGCTGGTAACTGGGGTGATTGCCAGGATTGATACGCGCATAAGAGGCAATCGACACGAATTTGCCGATGGTGGCGTAAAAAATCTGGTTGTGTCCTGCGGTATAGGAGTAGTCACCCATCTCCACCTCTTCCAGAATCGCATCGTCGGCCAGATGTACATATTGGCCTAAGCGACTGCGGTTAAGCGTCACGTTGTTACCGATTCTCGGCTGCGCAGCATCGTTCATGGCACGGCATCCTGTGGTTGTTTTGCCAAAGAGGGCAGCAGCGCCAACAGCGCCGCCAGCGTGTCATCAAGGTTGCCGTCGTTATCCAACCGTCGGCAACCGGCAGGGAGTTTTTCCTGGTACTCTGCCGCTCGCGCCAATCGTTGTTCGATCTGCTCGGCATTTTCGCGTCTGCGGTTTTGCAGCCGCTGGCGGAGAATATGCGTACTGACCTGCAGGCAAACCGGCAGCAGCTGTGCGCCATAACGCTGCTGCGCCTGCAATAAGTGAGCGCGCGAGCCATTGACCACCACATCGATCCCCTGCAGCAACCAAAGATCCACTTCGATCCCAAAAGCGTAATGATGCTGGTGCGCGTGCCAGTCGAGGGCGAACAGGCCTTTGGCGCGGCGGCGCAAAAATTCGGGTTCACTGAGCGCAATATGGTTCTCGCAGCCGGCGTCTGCCGGCCGGGTGATATAACGGTGCGCCACCAGCGGCGCACTGTCGGCATGGGCGCGCAGGGCGGCCAGCAGGCTGTCTTTCCCGGCCCCGGAAGGCCCCATCAGATAGATAAGCTGTGCCATCAGAACACCTGCTTGCCCTGGCGCCACACGTTCTGCACGTAGATATGCTCGCCGTGCGGCCGCGCCAGCACCAAATCTGCCCGTAATCCTTCGGCGATGGTCCCGCGATCCTGCAAGTCCAGCGCTTTCGCCGGGTTGCGGGTGATCATCTGCACCGCCTGCGGCAAGCCGTAGCCGTTGCGCTCGTCGGCCGCGATACGAAATGCCGCATCCAGCAGGCTGGCCGGGTAATAATCGGAAGACAGAATATCCAACACCCCCAACGCCGCCAGATGGTGCGCTGCCACGTTGCCGGAGTGGGAACCGCCGCGCACGATATTCGGCGCCCCCATCAGCACCTGTAATCCTTGCTGATGCGAGGCCAGGGCCGCGGCTTCGGTGGTGGGGAATTCGGCAATGGCGCTGCCCAGCGCACAGGACTCGGCTACGTGTTCGGCGGTCGCGTCGTCGTGGCTGGCAAGAGAGATCTTGCGTGCCCGGCAGTGAGCGGCGATCGCTTCGCGGTTTGGCGTGGCCCAGCGAGCGGAAAGCCCGATTTGCTGCTCCTCAAAGTCGCTCATCTGCTGGTCATTGAGGTTGTATTTGCCCTGATAATATTCGCGGTATTTTTCTCGCGAAGCGAACTGGCGCTGACCCGGCGAATGGTCCATCAACGACACCAGAGACACGCCTGGCTTGTTCATCAGCTGTTCGAACAACGGCAGGGTGCTGTCGTGCGGCAGTTCGCAGCGCAGGTGCAACCGGTGTTCGGCGCGATTCACCCCCGCACGCTGGCTGTGGATCACCGCGTCGATCATTTTTTGCAGGTTCTCCAGCCGATGACCGCCGTCGCGTACGTCGCCAATGGCCACTGCGTCCAGCACGGTGGTGATGCCATTGGCCACCATCAATGCATCATGGCTGCTCATGGCCGAATGGGCCGGCCAGTCGACGTTGGGGCGCGGGGTGAAAAACTTGTCCAGGTTGTCGGTGTGTAATTCGATCAGGCCAGGCAGCAACCAGCCGCCTTCACCGTTCAGTGCCTGGGGTAACTGACTGGGCGTATCGGCAAAACTGCGGATCGTGCCGTCGTTGATCTCCAGCGATCCTTCGACAACCTGATCTTCCAGCACCAGCTTCACGTTATTGATGATCATCAGAGGATCTCCAGCGCCTGTGGCGCCTGCATGTCATATAACCGGTCGGCGACCTGCTGACGGACGCCCTCATCATGAAAAATGCCGACGATAGCCGCGCCGCGCCGTTTGGCCTGTTCGATCAAGGCGACCACTGCCGCGCTGTTGCGGCTGTCGAGTGACGCCGTGGGTTCGTCCAGCAGCAAAATCGGATAATCGACAATAAAGCCGCGCGCAATGTTCACCCGCTGTTGCTCGCCGCCGGAGAAGGTCGAAGGCGCCAACTGCCACAGACGCTGCGGCACATTGAGCTGGTTAAGCAAGGTTTCGGCGCGTTCACGGCATTCGGCGCGATCGGCACCCTGTTCCAGTAACGGCTGCATCACGACGTCCAGTGCGCTGATACGAGGGATCACTCGCAGGAACTGGCTGACCCAGCCAAGGGTATGACGGCGAACCGCCAGGATTTGGCGCGCTTCGGCCTGCACCATGTCCAGCCATTCCCCCTGATGGTTGACCCAGATATGGCCGCTGTCGGGCAGATAGTTGGCATACAGCGAGCGCAGCAGGGTTGATTTTCCGCTGCCGGAATGGCCGTGCAGCACCACACACTCGCCGCTGCTGACCGTCATGTTGGCGTCGTGCAATACCGGCAGCCGCGTGCCGTGCTGCTGGTGGAGCACAAAGGTTTTGCTGAGGTGTTCAACCCGGATTTGAATAGTCATCTGTTATTACCTTGAGTTACGACAGCACCGAAGAAACCAGCAGTTGGGTATAAGGATGGTGTGGATCGTCCAGCACCCGGTCGGTCAGGCCGCTTTCCACCACCTCGCCCTGTTTCATCACCAGCAAGCGGTGCGCCAGCAGGCGCGCCACGTCGAGATCGTGGGTGACGATCACCGCTGCCAACTGCATTTCCACCACCAAAGTGCGCAGCAGATCGAGCAGCCGCGCCTGCACCGAAACGTCCAGACCACCGGTGGGTTCGTCCATAAACACCAGCTTCGGGTGGGTCACCAGATTGCGGGCGATCTGCAAGCGTTGCTGCATACCGCCGGAAAAGGTGGTCGGCAGATCGTCAAGGCGCGACAGCGGGATCTCAACGTCTTCCAGCCACTGCCCGGCCTGACGGCGGATGTCGCCATAGTGGCGCTGGCCGATGGCCATCAGCCGTTCGCCGATGTTGCCGCCGGCGGAAACCTTGGGCCGCAGCCCGTCGAGCGGGTGCTGATGCACTACGCCCCAGTCGGTGCGCAGCAGGCGGCGGCGATCGCTTTCCGCCATCGCATATAAATCATGCTGTTGCCCGGCCTGCGGACGATAGAGGATCTGCCCTTGCTGTGGCGCCAGCCGCGCAGAGATCGACTTCAGCAGGGTGGTTTTGCCGGAGCCGGATTCGCCGACGATGCCCAGCACTTCACCGGGGTAGATATCGAAAGACACATCGCTAAAGCCTTTGCCCGGCGCGTACAGGTGGGTCAGGTTAGCCACCGACAGCAGCGGCGTGGTGCTCAGAGGGGTGGAAGTCATCAGTGCTGCGCCTCTTGCGAAGGTTGCGCCAGTTGCTGCTGGCAGTAATCGGTATCGGAGCAGACGAACATGCGGTTGCCCTGGTCGTCGAGCACCACCTCGTCCAGATAACTGTGGCGCGAGCCGCACAGCGCGCAGGGCTCGTCCCACTGCTGTACGCTGAACGGATGATCGTCGAAGTCCAGGTTCTCCACTTTGGTAAAGGGTGGCAGGGCATAGATACGTTTCTCGCGTCCGGCCCCAAACAGCTGCAGCGCCGGCATCATGTGCATTTTCGGGTTATCGAATTTGGGGATCGGCGACGGATCCATCACGTAGCGGTCATTGACCTTCACCGGATAGGCGTAGGTGGTGGCGATGTGGCCGTAGCGCGCGATGTCTTCGTACAGCTTCACCTGCATCACGCCATACTCTTCCAGCGCATGCATTTTGCGGGTCTCGGTTTCTCGCGGTTCGATAAAGCGCAGCGGCTCAGGGATCGGCACCTGATAAATCAGGATCTGGTCTTCGCGCAGCGCGGTTTCCGGAATGCGGTGACGGGTCTGGATCAGCGTAGCCTCGGGCGTGCGTTCGGTGGTGGCGACCCCGGCGA
The DNA here is from genome assembly GCF_047456085.1 of Serratia sp. BNK-12. Taxonomy (NCBI): domain Bacteria; kingdom Pseudomonadati; phylum Pseudomonadota; class Gammaproteobacteria; order Enterobacterales; family Yersiniaceae; genus Serratia; species Serratia sp. BNK-12. The sequence continues at coordinate 4,710,302 of NZ_CP179896.1, read as the reverse complement.
CGCGCTGGAAGAAGCGGCGAATCGACACGGCGTTGGTGGTGTCGTCGGCGCCCTGATCAATCACCTTCAGCACGTCGGCACGGCCAATCACGCTGGCGGTCAACTGAATGCCGCCGGTGCCCCAGCCGTAGGGCATCGGCATTTCACGGCCGCCGAACGGCACCTGATAACCGGGGATGGCGATTGCCTTCAAAATGGCGCGACGGATCATGCGCTTGGTTTGCTCGTCCAGGTAGCCCAGGTTGTAGCCGGTTAATACTTCACTCATTGCGGGCCTCCTGACGCTCGCTAAATTCCTGGCGCAGACGCTTAAGCAGTTCCAGCTCTGCCTGGAAATCGACGTAGTGCGGCAGTTTAAGGTGGGAAACAAAGCCGGCGGCTTCGACGTTATCGGCATGGGCCAGCACGAACTCTTCGTCCTGCGCCGGGCTGGCGATGCCTTCGTCGTACTCGGGGCTTTGCAGTGCACGGTCTACCAGCGCCATCGCCATCGCCTTGCGTTCGGCCCGGCCAAACACCAGACCATAGCCGCGGGTGAAATGCGGCGGCTGGTCAAGCGGATCGATAAAACCGTTAACCATCTCGCATTCGGTTAGCAGGATTTCGCCGATATCAATGGTGAAACCCAGCTCTTCTGGCGTGATCTCCGCTGAAACATAGCCGGTGCGGATCTCGCCGGCGAACGGGTGGGTACGGCCGTAGCCACGTTGGGTGGAGTAGCTCAGCGCCAGTAAAAAGCCTTCGTCACCGCGCACCAATTGCTGCAGACGCGCTGAGCGTGAGCAGGGGTAAACCGGAGGATTACGGGTGATATCGTCCGGTATGCTGCCGTCGTCCCGCTCCGCCAACGCCAGCTGTTGCTGACTGAGCAGATCAAACACGTGGGCACAGTTTTCCGGCAAGGGTTCGTCCGCCTGTGGTGCGCGGGGGGCTTCTCCTTCCGCCAGCAACGCGAAATCCAACAGCCGGTGGGTGTAATCGTAGGTTGGCCCCAGCACCTGTCCGCCGGGCAAGTCCTTGTAAACTGCCGAGATGCGGCGCTCCAGTCGCATATTTTCTGTCGCCAGCGGTTCGCCGATCGCCAGGCGCGGCAGAGTGGTACGGTAGGCGCGCAGCAGGAAAATGGCCTCGACCAGATCGCCGCTTGCCTGCTTGATGGCCAGCGCCGCCAGCTCGGGATCGTAGATGCCGCCCTCGGTCATGACCCTGTCCACGGCCAGCCCCAGCTGCTGCTCAATCTGCAGTGCGCTCAGTTCCGCCACGCTGTCATCGCCGCGCCGCAGCTGTTCTTGTAACTGATGGGCGGCCTCAATGGCTTTTTCGCCCCCTTTAACGGCAACGTACATCAGCACACCTCCACGTGGGTGGTTCGCGGTAACGCCAACAGGCATTCGCCGCAGGTCAGCAGGAAATCCAGCCCCAGCGGGAAGCGCTGCGGGCGGTTAAGCAGGTAATCCAGCAGCGCCGGCGGCAGCTGCGGTGAAATAATTCGTTGATGTTCGATGCCTGGCCCGGTCAGGCGCAGGGCGGTGCCTTGTTCCAGGCTAGCTAACTGCACAATCACCGTAGCGCTGAACTCGGGGGAAATTTCGCTGCCGCGCGGCAATGCCTGTAAATCGGTCGCCTGCAGTTGGCTATCGAACAGGGCGAAACACACCTCTTCGGCGCGGTCGGCCAGCGGTGCGCCGCTGTGGAAGCGAATGTTTGTTAGCGCTTGCTCACTTTTTAGCTCAGGACTCAGCTGGATCGGAGTTTCCTGATCCGCCAGGGTCAGCAAGGCAGCGGTACTGGCGGCATTCAGCCTGTCCCAGGTTGGGCTGCCTTGCAGCGTAACCACATGCCCAGGCTCGCTTAACGCCTTAAGAATTAAGCGGAAAGTCTGCTGAGATTGGTCGATCGGCTGGGTAAAACCTGTCAGTAGGCTCATGATTAATCCCCTCGCACCAGCGTAAAGAAGTCCACCCGGCTGGAGGCGACGGCCCTTGCACGCAGCTGACGTTGCTCGTGTTGCAGCGCGGCCAGCGGCTCTATCAGCTGTTGTTGCAGCAATTCGGCCTGCTCCGGCAGTTGCAGCAGGGCATCCAGCAGCGCGCAGAGTTCGGCATGCGCCTTATCGCGCCCGGCGATATAGCTGTAGCCATAGCCGCCGTTTTCGAGCTGGACCACCGCACGGGTGACGGTCATGTCGCCCAAGACGAAGCGGCGGCCAGTGGCCCCCATGCGCCCCTGCAACTGCGCCAGGCCAATCTCCGGTGCACGGATGCTCTGGTAGCGCGGGTTGATATTCAGCGCCTGCCAGTGGCTGCGCAACTGGGCCGGCTGGCTGTGCGCCAGTACCGACATCCAGCGTTGTCTCGGCTGTAAGGCTTGCATTTAGTGCTCCATCGTCAGTTCAATCATGTCGGCGCGCGCCAGGCTGACGGAGTATTCCGCCACGTTGTCGCTGCCGGTGCAGACGTTCAGGGTGCGCACGCACAGCAGCGGCGCCTGGGTGGCAATTTCCAGCATCCGGCTCTCTTTGGCCTGGGCCCGGCGCGCACTGATGCGTGTCTGGCTGCGGGTCAGCGGCTGGTGGATGTTTGATTCGATAAATTCGTGCAGCGAACCGCTGTGGAACTGCTGTAGCGCCGGCCACCAGTCCAGATCGGGCAGATAGTGGTCGATCAGGCTCATCGGTACGCCGTTGACCCGGCGCAAAGTGCGAAGGTGGATCACCGTTTCACCTTCTTCCCGTGACAACGCGCTGGCAACATGCCCATTGCACGGGCGTAGTACAGCGAGTAAGCGCTCACTGGTGGGGTGGCTTCCCTGCTCGAACAGGTTCTGACTGAAACGGGTATTGGCATGCAGCGGGTAGTCGTAGGGGCGCATCAACACCAGAATGCCGATCCCGTGCCGGCGTTGCAGCCAGCCGCGCTCCACCAATTGATCGACTGCACGACGCAGGGTATGGCGATTGACCTGATAGCGTTCCGCCAATTGCTGCTCGGAAGGCAGGTAGTCGCCACAGCGGTATTGGGTGCGCAGCTCTTGTTCCAGCTGCGCGGCGATTTGCTGGTAGCGGGTGGGAAAACTGGTCGGATGTCTAGATAAGTCCATCATAATAAAAAACCTCGGTGGCCATAACGACATAAAAATATGCGGTTTATCGGCATGTCTTACAGTGCTTACCCTGCGGCTTGAAAGACGACGGGTAGGTCCCGTGGTGAAGTTGGCATCATCTTGCAGGCGTCAGATGACAATCGCGTTACGCGTCGGTGGCGAACAGATGAACTATTTTGGACAGGCAGATGATGCGCAGGGGGCCGCTGCGCGCTAAGCTGACGCTATTGATGATTGAACCGAGTTAATCTAAGCCCATGCCACATCCCCTGACTGCAACTGAACACCGCGCCCGCCCTTGGCCGTGGTGGAAACCGGCGCTGTTTCTGCTGGTGGTGGCCATCGGCCTCTACTACGTCAAATGGCAGCCTTATTACGGCAAGGCCTTTCTGGCGGCGGACACGCATTCCATCGGCAAATCGATACTGGTCAACGACGACAGCAGCCCGTGGCTGGCGGCCTGGCATTACGCGCTGGTCTATTTCACGGCGGTATGGAAGGCGGCGGTGCTCGGTGTGGTGTTGGGCTCATTGGTGCAGGTGCTGATCCCACGCGATTGGTTGATGCGCACGCTCGGCCATCCGCGTTTTTCCGGTACCTTGCTGGGCGCGGTGATCGCACTGCCGGGCATGATGTGTACCTGTTGTGCCGCGCCGGTAGCTGCCGGATTACGGCGTCAGTCGGTGTCCAGCGGGGCAGCGATGGCGTTCTGGCTGAGTAACCCGGTGCTGAATCCGGCCACGCTGATTTTTATGGGCTTTGTGCTCGGCTGGCAGTTTGCCGCAATCCGGCTGGTGGCTGGGGTGATCATGGTGCTGGGCATCGCCTGGCTGGTGCAGCGTGCCACTGCCAGGGATCCGCAGCCGGCGGCTTTGCAAACGCCGCTGCTGCCGCTGGATAAAGCTGACGAAAGGCCGTTTTTCGGCCGCTGGCTCAAGGCGCTGTGGTCGCTGTTTTGGTCCACCATACCTGTCTACATTCTGGCGGTATTGGCGCTAGGGGCCGCGCGCGTTTGGCTGTTCCCGCATGCCGATGGGGCGATAGATAATAGCGTGTTGTGGATTATTGGCCTGGCGATCGCCGGTTGCCTGTTCGTGATCCCGACGGCGGCAGAAATCCCGATTGTGCAGACTCTAATGCTGGCGGGTATGGGCACCGGCCCGGCGCTGGCGCTGTTGATGACCCTGCCGGCGGTCAGCCTGCCTTCGTTGCTGATGCTGAACAAGGCTTTCTCTGCCAAGGCACTGTGCCTGACAGCGCTGTTGGTTGCGCTGTGTGGGATCGTCACGGGCGTGGTAGGAATGGGGTTGGTATAGCTATGAAAAGGGCGCAATGCTGAATTGCGCCCCAATTTCAAAGGATTAACGCAGCTTATGCACCACCTGATTAGCGCTGCCGCGCCAAATCAGCGCCGGATCTTTTAAGTCCTGCACAAACTTTCCGTCAATCAACACGTTAATCCTGTCCACTATCTGCATTTGCTGCGCATCCAGCTCCGCCAGCCGGTAGCCGGTCCACAGCCAGATATCCTTGCCGGGGCATTCGGCGCGCACCCGTTTTACCAGTTGCAGCACCGCCGCGACGTTGGCGGGGTGCAGGGGATCGCCACCGGACAGCGACAGCCCCTGGCGCGGAATGCGCGTATCGTTCAGGTCGGCAATCAACTGATCTTCCATCGTCTGGGTAAACGGCTGGCCGGAGTTAAGCCGCCAGGTACTTTTGTTGTAGCAGCCAGGGCACTGGTGCACGCAGCCGGCAACAAACAGCGTGCAGCGGGTGCCGGGGCCGTTGACGACATCAATGGGGTAATACTGGTGATAATTCATGTGAGGTCTGCCCATCTGGCTATTTTACTTGCCATTTTCCCCTCGGGCAGTGCTCTGAATACTCACGTACTGTGTGTACGCTCCGTTTCTTCCGCGCTGGCCGAGGGTAAATTGGCGGCGACAATCACGCCCGATGAACAGACGTATGCTCAGCAGGCTTGACGATCTTTGCTTCAGCCGATCTGCCCGTTCCCCAGGTGTTTCACCCGGCGTTTCACCTCTTCTTGCTTGCCGGCATTGAACGGCCTGGCATCCGGGCTGCCGAGATAGCCGCACACCCGGCGGGTGACGGAGACCTTGGATGGCTCGTGGTTACCGCATTTCGGGCAGGTGAAGCCCTTGCTGGTGCAAGAGAATTCTCCGGTAAAGCCGCACTCGTAGCATTCATCGATGGGCGTGTTGGTGCCGTAATAGGGCACGCGGCTGTAGCTGTAATCCCACACGTCTTCGAGCGCTTTCAGGTTGTGCTGCAGGTTCGGGTATTCGCCGTAACAGATGAAACCGCCGTTGGCCAATGGCGGATAGGGGGCTTCAAAATCCAGCTTGTCGTAAGGATTGACCTTTTTCTCTACGTCGAGGTGGAAGCTGTTGGTGTAATAGCCTTTGTCGGTCACGCCAGACACCACGCCGAAATCGGCGGTATCGAGCCGGCAGAAGCGATCGCACAGGTTTTCGCTTGGCGTGCTGTACAGGCTAAAGCCGTAACCGGTCTCGGCTTTCCAACTTTCCGTGGCGGCCCGCAGGTGCGCAACGATGGCGATCGCCTTGGCGCGCAGCGTTTCATCGTCGTATACGTGTTGTTCGTTGCCGAACAGGGCGTTGATGGTTTCATGCAGACCGATGTAACCCAGCGAAATAGAGGCACGGCCATTCTTGAAGATCTCGGCAATGTTGTCGTCTGCCTTCAGGCGTACGCCGCAGGCGCCTTCCATATACAAAATAGGGGCCACGCGCGCCTTGATACCTTCCAGCCGGGCAATGCGCGTCATCAGCGCTTTTTTCGCCAGCAGCAAGCGCTGATCCAGCAGATCCCAGAAGCGGCTTTCATCGCCCATGGCCTCCAGCGCAATACGCGGCAGGTTCAGGCTGATCACGCCGATATTGTTGCGACCATCGTGTACCAGCTCGCCCTCTTCTTCGTAAGTGCCGAGGAAGCTGCGGCAGCCCATCGGCGTTTTGAACGAGCCGGTGACTTTCACCACCTGATCGTAATTGAGTATGTCTGGATACATGCGTTTGCTGGCGCACTCCAACGCCAACTGCTTGATGTCGTAATTCGGATCGCCGTACTGATGATTCAGGCCGTCGCGGATGGCAAACACCAGTTTAGGGAATACCGCCGTTTTACGGTTTTTGCCCAGCCCGGCAATGCGGTTACTCAGGATAGAACGTTGGATCAAGCGTGATTCCCAAGAGGTCCCCAGCCCGAAACCGAAGGTGACGAACGGCGTCTGGCCATTGGCGGTGTGCAGGGTGTTGACCTCGTATTCCAGCGACTGGAAGGCGTCGTAACACTCTTTTTCGGTGCGCGCCATGGCATAGCCTTGCGCGTCAGGGATCTGCCACTGTTCGGCGACCTGCTGGTGTTTGTTAAAGCTTTCGGTGACGAACGGCGCCAGGATCTCGTCGATACGGTTAATGGTGGTACCGCCATAAATATGGCTGGCCACCTGCGCGATGATTTGCGCGGTCACTGCGGTAGCGGTGGAGATCGACTTCGGGGGTTCAATCTCGGCGTTACCCATCTTGAAGCCGTTGGTCAGCATGCCCTTCAGGTCGATCAGCATGCAGTTGAACATCGGGAAGAATGGCGAGTAGTCGAGATCGTGGTAGTGGATCTCGCCTCGCTCATGGGCCAGCACCACGTCACGCGGCAGGATGTGCTGCTTGGCATAGTGCTTGGCGACGATCCCGGCCAGCAGATCGCGCTGGGTGGGGATCACCTTGCTGTCTTTATTGGCGTTTTCATTGAGCAATGCCACGTTGCTTTGCTCGACCAGGCCGCGGATCTCCTGGTTCAACCGTCCACGCAGTTCACGCGCGACGTCGCGATCGTGACGGTACTCAATATAGGCCCGCGCCAGCTGCTTGTATTCGCCGGCCATAAGCTGGTTTTCCACTGCCCGCTGGATTTCATGGATATCGACGCGCGGCTGCTGTGATATCTGTTGAGCGACTACGCGGGCGACGGTTGCGCAGTAGTCCGCATCGACGATCCCCACGGCCAGCGCGGCCCGCTCGATCGCTTGCCCAATACGTGCCTCGTCAAAAGGTACCTGACAACCGTCCCGTTTAATCACTACTGGTTTCACGTTGTTACTCCTTGTTCCCCGAGGGAGCGTTGATGCCCTGCCTTGCAGATTTCAGCCTGAAAGCTAGCGGGTATCGGTATGATTTCAGCTTATCCACAGGGCAATGCCGCAGCACGCAAGGGCTGAGGCGATGTGTGGATGATTTTGTGGATAACTACTATATATAGTTGCTGTCGTTTCTTAATGCACTATATATAGATGTTGGTGGAGTTCTTTTGACGTAGGACAAAGAAAATGAAAGAGCGCGCGTAAGCTGTACAGACGTTAATTTTGGCCTGAATGCTCAGGCCGGACGAGAGTGGAAATGTTCGAGCAGGAACTCAACCCAGACGCGCACTCGCGGGGGCAGATCGGCCGAGGCATAGTACAACCACAGTTGGGTTGGCTGCGGCCAGCATTCTGCCAGCACCGGCAGCAGGGTACCCTGCGCAAAGTGATGCTCCGCATACCAACGCGCCAGACAGACGATGCCCAGGCCGGCCAGCGCCGCATCCAGTAACATCTCCGGCCGACTGGCCACCAGGCGACCATGCAGCTCCAGCGTTTTGACTTCGCCATGTCGATGCAACGGCCATTTTACGCTGCGGCCGGTGGCCGGGTTACGGTGCAGCAGACAATTATGTTGCAGCAGATCGTCAGGATCCTGCGGCGTGCCGTGCTGCGCAAGATAGCCGGGCGAGGCCGCCAGAACCATCTGCATCGGATACAGTGGCCGCGCCACCAGCCGGCTGTCGGGATCGACCCGGCTGCCGATGCCGACGTCAAATCCTTCGCCCACCAGATTAACCACGCGGGCATCCAGTGAGAGATCGAGATCGATCTGCGGATAACGTTCCAGGAATTGCGGGATCAACGGCATCAGGATCTGGCGGCCGAAGCCGGGGATCATGCTGACGCGCACCGTGCCGGAAGGTGCCTGCTGCGCGCTACCGGCAGTTTCCAGCGTGGCGGACAGCGCCTGCCATAGCGGTGCGACTTGCTGCAACAGCGCCTTACCTTCGTCGGTGAGCACCACGTTGTGGGTATTACGCTGGAACAACCGCAGCGCCAGTTTTTCTTCCAGCACGCGAATATTTTTACTGATTGCCGCCGGGGTGACGCCCAGTTGGCGCGCGGCGGCGGAGAAATTCTGTACCTGGGCGGCCGCGAGAAAGGCCGGCAGCAGGCGGTGCACGTCAAAGGGCAGCGACATAGTGGTTGATACTTTCAGTTGAAATTGAAGTGACGATTCACAGCCTACACCCGGGGCGCTGGAAATGGAAAAATGCGTTATCAAATCTTAATCAAGGATCCTTTATGTCGCGTATTTTAGTGTTGACCGCCCACCGTTTTCCCGACGAATCACGCATCAACAAAGCGCTGATCGAAGCGCTTCGTCCTTTGCCTAACGTCACTGTCCACGAACTGATGCGTGCTTACCCGGACTATCAAATCGACGTGGCGCGTGAGCAAGAGCTGCTGCAAAACCATGATGCGGTGGTGATGCTGTTCCCGTTCTATTGGTACAGCTCACCGGCGATTCTCAGCGAGTGGCAGGATGCGGTATTAACCCACGGTTTCGCCTACGGCAGTGAAGGTACCCAACTGCATGGCAAGCCCTTGCAACTGGTGGTCACCACCGGCGGCAATCAGCAGGCCTATACGGCGGAAGGGTATAACCGCTATCCGGTCGAGGATTTGCTGCGTCCGTTCCATGCGATGGCCAACCTGACCGGCATGGATTATCTGCCGCCGCATCTGGTGCAGGGCGTCTTTGATATGAGCGATGAGCGTCTGGCGCAAGAGGCCGCCGGAGTGGTGGCTCTGTTGAAAAAAGAGTAGGGCGCAGCCTGAGGCCGCACCCTGGGGGTTAGTCCTCTAACAACCACCACACCGCTTCGAACGGGCGCAGGGTGATGGCCTGCGGTTGCGTAGGCGCATCGGCGTAATTGCTCATCAGCGGACGCCACAACGCTGAAGGTTCCACGCCTTCCGCCTGCCAGGCCAGCGGTTCGCGGCTGAGGTTGGCCGCCACCAGCAGGCGTTGGCCGTTCCAGCGGCGCTGGTAGCACCACAGCGCCGGATGGTTGGGCGCCAGATCCTGATAGTCACCGTGGGTCAACAGCGGATACTGCTTGCGCAGGGTGATTAACTGACGGTAGGCGTAAAACACCGAGTCCAGATCGGCCAGTGCCGCTTCAGCATTGATTTGCGGGTAGTTTTCCGCACAGCCAATCCACGGGGTTCCCTGGGTGAAACCGGCGTTGGGCGCGGCACTCCACTGCATTGGCGTGCGGCCGTTATCGCGCGATTTAGTGGCCAGGATCGCCAGCAATTCGGCGTTACTTTTGCCCTGGGAGCTCAGCTCGGCGTACATGTTCAGGCTTTCCACATCGCGGTACTGCCCGATGGTGCTAAAGCCGGGATTGGTCATGCCGAGCTCTTCGCCCTGATAAATATAAGGCGTGCCCTGCATGCCGTGCAGCACCATCGCCAGCATTTTGGCGGCCGGTACTCGCAGTTCGCCTTCATCGCCGAAGCGCGAAACGATGCGCGGCTGATCGTGGTTACACCAGAACAGCGCATTCCAGGCCTGGTTGTGCATGCCCTGCTGCCAGTGGCGGAAAATCTGTTTCAGTTCAACGTAATCCGGCGCCGCCAGCGTCCATTTTTCGCCGCCGGCATAGTCCACTTTCAGATGATGGAAGTTGAAGGTCATCGACAACTCTTCACCGCTTTGCGCAGCGTACTGCCGGCAATGCTCCAGGGTGGTGGAGGACATTTCGCCCACGGTCATCAAGCCGCGCGGCTGGAACACGTCGCGGCTCATTTCCTGCAGGAACTCATGGATCCGCGGCCCGTCGGTATAGAAACGGCGACCGTCCCCCTGGGGATCGGACGGGAAATCCTGCTGTTTGGAAACCAGGTTAATCACGTCGAGGCGCAGGCCGTCGACGCCTTTGTCGGCCCAGAACTGGCACACTTTCTTCAATTCTTCGCGGACCGGCGGGTGTTCCCAGTTGAGATCGGCCTGCTCGGTGGCAAACAGATGCAGGTAATACTGGCCGCTGTCGGCATGCCACTGCCAGGCATTACCGCCAAATTTGGAACGCCAGTTGTTCGGCGGGGTATCACCTTCGCCATCGCGCCAGACGTAGAACTGGCGGAAGGGGCTGTTCGGTTCTTGCGAAGCTTTGAACCACGGGTGCTCGGTTGAAGTGTGGTTGAACACCATATCCATGACGATGCGGATGCTGCGCTGGTGGGCGGCGGCAATCAGTCGGTCGAAATCCTCCATGGTGCCGTAGGCCGGATCGATGGCGCAGTAGTCCGCCACGTCATAACCGTTATCCACCTGTGGGGAGACATAAACCGGCGTCAGCCAGATCGCATCGACGCCCAGCTCCTGCAGATAGTCCAGCCGCTGGGTCACACCGGCCAGATCGCCGTAGCCGTTACCGGTGCTGTCCTGAAAACTCTTCGGGTAGATTTGGTAGATGACGCCGTTTTGCCACCAGAGGATTGGATTGCTCATAGTCATACCTTTAAATCGTGACAACGGGCCCGGCATGCCGGGCCCCTACATTTTAATCAGACCGGCAGCTCACCGCGGCTGGCTTTGCGTTTGTAAACCATCATGGTCAGGACCAGCGGGATAATCACCGCCACCAGGATCGCCACCGTGTAAATCATCCAGAACTGAGGTTTGATTGACAGGATGCCCGGCAAACCGCCGACGCCGATGCCGTTGGCCATCACGCCGTCCAGGCCGCAGATCAGCCCGGCGAAGGCAGAGCCGATCATCGCGCACAGCATAGGGAAACGGTATTTCAGGTTGATCCCGTACATTGCCGGTTCGGTGACGCCAAGGTAGGCGGAGATTGCCGCCGGGACCGAGATTTCACGTTCGTTGGCCTTGCGGCTGACGATGATGATACCCAGCACCGCAGATGCCTGCGCAATGTTGGACAGAGCAATCAGTGGCCAAACCGGCGTGCCGCCCATGCTTTGGATCATCTGCATATCGATGGCCAGCGTGGTCTGATGTACGCCGGTGATCACCAGCGGGGCATACAGGAAACCAAACAGCGCGGCCCCAATCGGCGCGAAGCTGCCGGTCATGACGGCTTTCACCGCCCAGGCTACGCCATCGCCAATCATGCGGCCGAACGGGCCGATAAAGGCGTGCGCCAGGAACACCGCCAGCAGCAGAGAAACGACCGGCACTACCACCAGATACAGGTAATCCGGCACGATCTTTTTCAAACGGGTTTCAATCCAGCCCAGTGCCATACCGGCCAGCATGGACGGGATCACCTGCGCCTGATAGCCGACTTTCTGGATGGTGAACCAGCCGAAGTTCCACACTTCCGGGATCTGCTGGCCGAGCTGATAGGAGTTCATCAACTGCGGCGACACCAGCGTGACGCCCAGCACGATGCCAAGCACCGGCGTGCCGCCCATTTTTTTCACCGTTGACCAACAGATGGCGACCGGCAGGAACATGAAGATGGCTTCACCGAGCAGCCACAGGAAGTCGTAAATGGTTTTCCACGCCGGGTGCATTTGCGCCAGTGTTTGGCCGCCGGACATCGGGATGTCGCCGATCACGTTGCGGAAGCCGAGGATTAAACCGCCGCTGATCAGCGCTGGCAGCAGCGGGAAGAAGATTTCGGCGAAGTGGGAGATAGCGCGCTCGCTCCAGGTCATGTTCTGGCGCGCAGCCACCTTGGCCTGTTCTTTATCGGCCTCGTTGACGCCGGTGGTGGCAATCAACGCCTGATAATAATCACCGACCTCCGGGCCAATCACTACCTGGAACTGCCCGGCATTGGTGAAGCAGCCTTTGACCATTGGCAGCTCTTCGATTTCTTTTGGTTTGGCAAGACTTGTGTCGTTGAGAACGAAACGCAGCCTGGTAATGCAATGGCTGACGGTGGCGATATTCTCGCGCCCGCCCACCAGCACAATCAGGCGATCGATATCCTGCTGTTTTACTTTGCCCATTATTAGATACCTTTCTTGGTATGAGACTGCCGCAGAGGTGTTGTTGGAGTGATGATCAAAGCTTAGTCATTTCGCTTTTTTTATGGAATGGGAACGTTCCCGGTTTGGGGCGAGGATCACAAAACGATAAAAAAATGACCACTTGTTGAACAGGGGAAATTTGAGAGCGGGGCGAAACATTCCGTAATATTATCTTGAACTGATGCAACGCTGGCTATACTGTCAGCCTTAACAATCAATAAGTTGATTGAAATCAGCGGCACTCACGCCTGTGTTTTCAAAACCAATACGCTATACGAGTGCTATTACCACGGACTTTTTTCAAGGAAGAATGATGACTTTGACATTGCCTCGACTGCTTTTTGTCTTTACCGCGCTGCTCCTGAGCGCCTGTACCAGTCAAAAAAGTAGCCCGGAACGCCACGCCAAACATGCGGTTTATCAGTTGGCACGTGAGGATTTCTCCCCCGAAATGCGAACCCAAATCCCAGACTCGATAAAAGCGGCTATCCCATTCTTTGACCAGTTTTACCAAATGGGCAAAGCCGATCGGGCCAAGGGCTTAACGCAACAACAGGCACAGCAGCAGGAAGCCTATTTCCGCAGCCCAGAATTCCTCAGTGACATGGGGAAGAAAGGGCGATTTATCAATCAGCAATATTCAGTGGATAACCCGCAAAAACAACGCCAGATCTTGCTGGATTCCGCCGTGGCCACCTACTGGGATGGTTACGAAGGCCGGCCTTGAGGGGGATAAATAAGCTACTAATGAAAGTGCCCAATAAACTAGAGCTTATTGGGCATTGTTTCAATTATTTTATTCAGAAATTGGTGAGGGTTAAAGTAGATTGAATTTCTCCAGGGTCGCTTTGACTTCTTTCTTTAACCCATCGGAGTCCAATTCACTTTCTCGTCGATCTGGAACGGAAGTATAGCAGTCTGCAAGGATGAAAATCTCAGATGCACACTCACCAACATTTTTACTATCTTTAGCTAATTGCCCTGATTTTCCTTCTTCTCGCCATAATTTAAAGAATTGTGACTCGAAGTCATCAGCAGTTAGTTGTGATGACACTAGCTTTTTAGCTAAGTTGATTAGTTTTTCACTCATTATAAAACCCCTGTCTTAATATAACTATTATATTGTGGGGAATCAGAGATTAAATTCCATCCAGAAATGAAATCTCCATCCTTATCGAGAACGACGACATTGTTTGTTTTAGTGTTAAAGAACACCTTAGATCCCTTTTACCGTCGATAGGTTCGTTTTTCTACAGTATCTCTGTCCTTCAAGTGTGCTTCAATTGCGTCGCGATATTGAGTCAACGTTACTCTATTTTTTTTCGTGTCGGCAATACCAAAATCACTAGCATGCTTAAATTTCTTGTCCAATTGTTTACGCGTAAAACGCCCAGAGTCAAGTGGATCACTGACCATCACATAGAGAGCTTCAACGCCTGTTTCAGTCGAATCCGGCTGCCACAAGATAAAATCCTGTAAATCCTGGACGACGTCTGCAGGGAAGGTCGTAACAACAATGCTGTCCGCATGTCTGACATTGGTGCCGGTATTCACAGGCGTCTTGGGGACCGATGAACCATTGCCTGTATGTGACGGTGCCGCAGGGCCAGTCGGTACAGAATTTATCAGTATGGTCTGGGCAGGTACGCCTCCCATTGCTGGGAACGTAATTTTATCCAGTCTGGTTGCCTCTTCACGAGTTATCTCTTCAGAGGAGAGGGGCAAAAATAGGATAAGTAAGTAGGGTAAGAATATTTTATTAATGAACAAAGCCCAACAAAGTTTCGTTTGTTGGGCTTTGTTTAATGCATAGACATAAGGCCATTCGATAGATTAAAGAAGATTGAATTTCTCCAGGGTCGCTTTGACTTCTTTCTTTAATTCTGATTCGTCCAACTCATAACTGTCACGGTCAGAATCAGGGTTAAAACAATCCGCCAAAATAAATAGTTCACCACCACACATATCTATAGATTTGTTCGGTTCTTCCACACCATATAGCCCACGTCTTGAAATCACTATTTCTTCTGCGAAAGTTTCGGCGCTGATTTTATTTTCTATGAATTTCTTACCAATTTCTATTAGTTTAACTCTACTCATAATACCCCCGATGCTAAATATATCCTGCCGTTCTCTTCCGTTGGGTCTATTTTCCATGCTGACAAGAAGCTCCCATCAGCCTTAAGAATAACGACATTCATTGATTTCGGATTAAAATACACAGTTGAGCTCGTGTTTCGTCGATATGTTCCTTTTTTCACAGTATCTCTATCCTTCAAGTGTGCTTCAATTGCGTCGCGATATTGAGTCAACGTTACTCTATTTTTTTTCGTGTCGGCAATACCAAAATCACTAGCATGCTTAAATTTCTTGTCCAATTGTTTACGCGTAAAACGCCCAGAGTCAAGTGGATCACTGACCATCACATAGAGAGCTTCAACGCCTGTTTCAGTCGCATCCGGCTGCCACAAGATAAAATCCTGTAAATCCTGGACGACGTCTGCAGGGAAGGTCGTAACAACAATGCTGTCCGCATGTCTGACATAGGTACCGGCATGGGGAGGATAAATAAATGGACAGAATAAGACGATTGTATTAATTAAAAAGCCCAACAAATGAGAAATTGTTGGGCTTTGCTGAAAATTAATTTTTTGTAAAACGCAGAATGTTATTCGATGCCGTATTTTTTCTCGGTCACGAATTTTGGCTCTTTCCAGTTGGGGCCTTTTTTAACAAGCATTTTATCTCCCCACTCGACGATGCCTGCTTCCCGTAGCTCCTCAAATAATTTTAACAACTCACCATTACCAACAACATCAAATCGTTAACGCACAAAGAAATTATCCATTTGAGGGTAACCGATCCCGTTTGTTAAACCAGCAAAGAAAGATATGACATCCTTAACTTTTTCTTTTTCAAGCATTGAGTTGAATTCAGTCATAGCTCCTCCCTCTTCGTTTGTTCTTCCGAAGCCCTAAATGCTTCAGGTGTGTATAAAGGTTCATTTCTCTCGTTAACTTTATAGTCTTCCAGAGTTGCTGTATGGGTATTATTCCATACTTCTCCTTGATTATCTGGCACGACTCCATCGTTAATACCTAGGTTACGATAACGTTCAAGCTCCTTGATCTCATAGGTGTAAAAACGCTTGTCGATATCGGTGGGCTGCAGTTCACCCTTACCTCCGTTGCCCCTGAATGGCAGGTCTGGGGAGGTACACATTCCGTGTGCTGAAAAACCACTAAAACACACAGCGATAACTGTATGTATGAACAGTAATTTACTTTGATGGGTGAAGGCGGTCGACTACCGGTTGTTGTGTGGTGGCGGAGACAAAAAAATAGCGATGAAGTGACGCTCACTGGGTGTGAGCACCAACAGGGTATTTCAGGCTGGGGAATTTATCCGGGTAAACAAACCCACCCGCCGTCAGGCGAGTTTGCTTGGCACGATGATCTGACGGATACCCTGTTCGCCGCTGAGCTGGCCCAGCAGCTGTTGCGCAGCCTGCAGTCCGGCGCTGCCGTAGCCGAGATCGACCGAGAACGTTTCGGGGAACAAGAAGTTAAGCAACGGGGTGTTACCGATGCCGCACACCTGCAGCGGCGTAATATGCTGCTGTTGCAGGTATTTGATGGCGCCGAGGGCGATGGTATCGGAGGCGCACACCAGCGCGGTGGTCTGTGGTTTGATGGCTGAGGCAGCCAGTTGGAAGCCGCTCTGATAACTCAATTCACCCAAGGCCACATGGGGGGAAATACCCCGTTGGCGGCAGGCGTCCAGATAGGCCTGGTGGCGGCGCAAACCGGTGGTGGCATCCGACAGTTGCACCCCCAAATAACTGATATGGCGATGCCCCTGCTGGTGCAGGCGTTCCATCAACAGCCGTACGGCGCCGTCGTCGTCGTAGCACACCGAGGAAAAACCGTCGTATTCCCGCGCCAGCACCACCATCTTTTCTTGCCATGGGCTGAGCATGGCCGCCGTCAGGCCGGTGAAGCCAAACAGGATCACCCCGTCGACGTTGCGCTGTTGAAGGACATGCAGATGCTCTTCCACCAGCCGGGTTTCAAACTGGCTTTCCATCACTATAGGGTCGAAACCGTGCTGATACAGCAGCGGCAGCATGGTGCGTACCGCCTGGTTCTCGGATGGCGAATCGAGACGGGAAACGATGATGCCGACCACTTTATCGCTCTGGCCGCGCATGGCGCGCGCCGATTTGGACGGGGTAAACCCCTGCTGACGGATCACCGCTTCCACCCGTTCGCGGGTTTGCGGGCTCACGCTGCCTTCGTTGTTCAGCACGCGTGATACGGTGGATTTGCCTACGCCGCTCAGGCGTGCGATGTCCTTGATGGTCAGCCGGTTTTGCATGGTTTACTTTTCGTTGAGGTTAAAAGGCGTAGACTGGCGGCCTACGCTGAATGCCCGTCAGCATAGCTTATTTTCCGCAACGGATCTTGACGCTATGCAGGGATTTATGTGCTGCGCTGAACGGCCGCTCTTGTCGTTCGATCTTTTCATTTACCGGAGGTTATCACCCGTATGGATCCCGATCCGACCCCGTTAGACACCCACTCGGTGATCCGGTAAAACCTGCTCGCTTTGCGCTGCTGTTTTACCGGTGAAGTAAACGGTAACCGGTAGCGCACGCCCGTCGTTCGCTCCTGCTGCTTTTAAAAAAACAGGATCTGCCCCGGCAGAGGCTTTTTGGCGCATCCAAAAGCCCGGTTGGGAGCGATCCAGCGTTCACCCGCTGCCGGGAGGCAATGGGCGACGAGGTGCAAAATAATGAAACTGAAAAATATTCCCCGTCAGCTGTTGGGCATGCTCAGCCGCAATTTACCGCGCCGTTTGGTGCACCGCGATAGCCTGTTGGACAGCCTTGGCGGCAAAGCGCAAGGGTTGCCCGCCGGATTGGCACAGCAGCGGCTGGAATGCGCCGCTGCCGACGTCACCGATCTGTATCTGCGTTTTCACAGCCACCCGGAAGGCATCACTGCCCATGAGGCTGAACGGGTACGCGAACGCTGCGGCGAGAACGTCATCGACGATCAGCAAAAAGAAGCCTGGTGGCAGCACCTGTGGCACTGTTATCGCAACCCGTTCAACCTGCTGCTGACCGCGCTTGGCATGATCTCTTACGCGACGGAAGATCTGACGGGCGCACTGGTGATCGCACTGATGGTGGTGATCTCCACGTTGTTGAATTTCATTCAGGAAGCGCGATCCAATCGGGCGGCGGACGCGCTGAAGGCGATGGTCAGCAACACCGCCACGGTGATCCGTAGCGACGCATTGTCCGGGAAAAGCGAACACCTTGAACTGCCGATCTCTCAACTGGTGCCGGGTGACATCATCAAACTGGCGGCAGGAGATATGATCCCGGCGGATCTGCGCGTGCTGTCGGCCAAGGATCTGTTTATCAGCCAGGCAGCGTTGACCGGCGAATCTCTGCCAGTAGAGAAAATCGCCGAGCTGCGCGAACAGGCAGAAGATCCGTTGGAGTGCCAGAACCTGTGCTTTATGGGCACCAACGTGGTCAGCGGCACCGCGCTGGCGATGGTGATCGGTACCGGCGGCGGCACCTACTTTGGCCAGTTGGCGCGGCGGGTTATCAGCCAGGATGAACAGCCGAACGCCTTCCAGACCGGCATCAGCAGGGTCAGCTGGCTGCTGATCCGTTTTATGCTGGTGATGACACCGATCGTTTTGTTGATCAACGGCTACACCAAGGGTGACTGGTGGGAAGCGGCGCTGTTTGCGCTGTCGGTGGCGGTGGGGCTGACCCCGGAAATGCTGCCGATGATCGTCACTTCAACGCTGGCCAGAGGGGCAGTGAAACTGTCCAGGCAGAAAGTGATCGTCAAACGTCTGGATGCTATCCAAAACTTTGGCGCCATGGACGTTTTGTGCACTGATAAAACCGGCACCCTGACCCAGGATAAAATCGTGCTGGAGCGCCACACCGACGTGTTCGGTGCCGCCAGCGATCGCGTGCTGCATTACGCCTGGCTTAACAGCTTCTACCAGACCGGCTTGAAAAACCTGCTCGACGTGGCAGTGCTGAGCTGCGCGGAACAAAACCAACAGCCGGATGCGTTGCAGCATTACCGTAAAGTGGATGAGATCCCGTTTGATTTTGAACGGCGCCGTATGTCGGTGGTGGTGGCCAAAGACGCGCAATATCACGAACTGATCTGCAAGGGCGCGCTGGAAGAGATGCTGGCGATTTGCAGCCATGTGCGGCAGGAAGATGAGGTGATCCCGCTCAGCGAAGCGCTGCTGGCGCGAATTCGGCGCATCACCGACGATCTCAACCAGCAAGGGTTGCGCGTAGTGGCGGTGGCCAACAAGATCTTGCCGGCCCAGGCCCATGAATACAGCGTGGCCGACGAGTCGGATTTGATCCTCGAGGGCTACGTGGCCTTCCTCGATCCGCCTAAAGAGAGCACGGCGCCAGCGTTGGCGGCGCTGAAAAACAGCGGTGTCACGGTGAAGATCCTCACCGGTGACAATGAGCTGGTGGCGGCCAAGGTGTGCAAAGACGTCGGGCTGGCGGCGGATCACGTATTGCGCGGCAGTGAAATCGAACAGATGAACGACGAACAGCTGGCGCAGGCTGCGGCGCGTACCACGGTGTTCGCCAAGCTGACGCCGCTGCATAAGGAACGCATCGTCAAGCTATTGCGCCAGCAGGGCCACGTGGTCGGCTTTATGGGGGACGGCATCAACGATGCGCCCGCTCTGCGTGCGGCGGATATCGGTATTTCGGTGGACTCCGCCGTGGATATCGCCAAGGAAGCGGCGGACATCATCCTGCTGGAAAAAAGCCTGATGGTGTTGGAGCAGGGGGTCATCGAGGGACGCCGTACTTTTGCCAACATGCTCAAGTACATCAAGATGACCGCCAGCTCCAATTTCGGCAACGTCTTCAGCGTGCTGATTGCCAGCGCCTTTTTGCCTTTCCTGCCGATGTTGCCGCTGCACCTGTTGATCCAGAACCTGATGTATGACATTTCACAGATCGCCATTCCGTTCGACAACGTCGACGACGATCAGATTACTCAGCCGCAACGCTGGAACTCCGGGGATATTGGACGCTTTATGGTGTTTTTCGGGCCGATCAGCTCGATCTTCGACGTGCTGACCTTCAGCCTGATGTGGTGGGTTTTCAAGGCCAATACGCCTGAAATGCAGACGCTGTTCCAGTCCGGCTGGTTCGTGGAGGGGTTGCTGTCGCAAACGCTGATTGTGCATATGATCCGCACGCGCAAAATACCGTTTATCCAGAGCCGTCCTTCATGGCCGCTGTGCATGATGACCCTGCTGGTCATCGTTACCGGCATCGGCCTGACCTTCTCGCCGTTGGCCGGATTCCTGCAACTGCAGGCATTGCCGCTCGGCTACTTCCCGTGGCTGGTGCTGATCCTGACCGGCTATATGGTGCTGACCCAGTGCGTGAAAGGCTGGTTTGTGCGCCGTTACGGCTGGCAGTAATCGCTGCGCCCCTCTTTCGCCTGGAAGAGGGGCATCTGTGATCCAACCCGGCTTTTCACCCTTGTCGTTGGACATCTGTCCTGTGCTCAGTCTTTATTTACAGCTTAGCTGTCTTCCCCTTTGCCTTTCAAACTACCGCGTTGTTGGCTGCACGTCCTCACCCTAGTCACTTAGCAAATCTAAGCTCCCAGGGATTCAGACGCTTGCTGCCTGGCGGTAATTTGAAATTCGTTGGGGGAGCAATTGATATTTTTTCCTCTGAGGAATTTCTGATGCACAGAACTTTGCGTTATACGCTACTGGCTTCATCGTTATTGCTTTCCCTGGGCGCGCTGGCGCAGCCGGCTGGCGATCTGCCGCTGATGCCCTGGCCGCAGCAGGTTGAACTGACTCAGCCGGCGGGCAAGCTGGTGTTGGATCACCGTTTGTCTATTAGCCTGCAGGGGGACGATCTGGACGATGCGCTGCAACGCTGGCGCCAACGTATTGAGCTGCAAACCGGCTGGACCCTGGTGCCGCAGGCCGAAAAAGCCACGGGCGTGGTCATCAAGGTGAATATCAAAGATAAGGTGGCGGCGCAGCCGCTGCCGGGAAGCGATGAAAGCTATAAATTGACGGTGACGCCGCAGGGGGTAACGCTGGCAGCCAATACCCGTTTCGGCGCGTTGCGCGGCATGGAAACCCTGCTGCAATTGGTGCAGACCGACGGGCAGAACACCTTCCTGCCGTTGGTGAGCATTACCGACGTACCGCGTTTCCCGTGGCGCGGTGTGCTGCTGGATTCGGCACGTCATTTCCTGCCGTTGGCGGACATTCTGCGTCAGCTCGACGGCATGGCGGCGGCCAAACTCAACGTGTTCCACTGGCACCTGACCGACGATCAGGGCTGGCGCTTTGCTTCTGTGCATTATCCCAAGCTGCAACAGCAGGCCAGCGACGGCCAGTTTTATACTCGCGAACAGATGCAACAGGTGGTGGCCTATGCCACCGCGCGCGGTATCCGGGTAGTACCTGAAATCGATCTGCCTGGCCATGCTTCCAGCATCGCCGTGGCCTACCCGGAATTGATGAGCGCGCCGGGCCCGTATTCGATGGAGCGCAAGTGGGGTGTGCATCTGCCGACGCTGGATCCGACCCGCGATGAAGTCTATCGGTTTGTTGACGCCATCATTGGCGAACTGGCTGCGATCTTCCCCGATCCTTATTTGCACATTGGCGGTGATGAGGTTGATGCCAGCCAGTGGAAGCAATCCAAAACCATTCAGGCCTTTATGCAGCAGCACCAGTTGGCGGACACTCATGCGCTGCAGGCCTACTTCAATCAGAAGCTGGAGAAAATCCTCGAGCAGCATCAGCGTCAGATGGTGGGTTGGGATGAGATCTATCATCCGTCGCTGCCGCGCAGCATTGTCATCCAGTCCTGGCAGGGGCAGGACTCGCTCGGCGCCAGCGCACAGGACGGTTACCAGGGCATTCTGTCTACCGGTTTTTACCTCGATCAACCGCAAAGCGCGGCCTATCACTATCGCAATGAGATCCTGCCGCAGCCGCTGGGCGTCGACACCGAGGTACAGCCGGATGAAAAGGCGCAAAGCTGGCAGTTCAGCATGCCGCGGCTGAAGGGCAGCGCGGTAGAAGGCAGTTTTACCCTGATTGAAGGCAAGCAGGGCTGGCGGGGTTTTATCGATTTCAACGGTAAATCGCGCCGTGCGTTGCACGATATCGTCTGGCGTTCTCCACAGCAGGTGAGCTTCCGGCTTGACAGCTGGATGGGGGATACCCGCCCGGTATTTACCCTGAGCCAGGACCAGCTCAGCGGCTATACGCTGGTGGGCAACGTGCGTTACCCGACTACTGGCAGCAAGCTGACGGCGATCCCGGAGGGCAAGATGCCGGTGGTGCCGGAGACGAAGCAGCAGGCCAATATTCTCGGCGGCGAGGCGGCGCTGTGGGCGGAAAACATCAGGGCGCCGATCCTCGATCTCAAGCTCTGGCCGCGTGGGTTCGCGGTGGCGGAGCGCTTGTGGTCTGCGCAGGACGTGACCGATGAAAATAATATGTACCGCAGGCTGGCGGCAGTCGATGCCTGGTCGGTGGTGTCGGTGGGGTTGCAACAGCATGCGGAAACCGCGCGCGAGTTCACCCGGTTGGCAAACAGCGTGACGATAGCACCGCTGCAAACCCTGGCCGAAGCGGTGGAGCCGGGCCAGTACTACACTCGACAGCATCTGAAATTCAAAGCCGGTAACTATCACCAGTTCGAACCGCTGAACCGTTTTGCCGACGCACTGCCGGCGGAAAGCAACGCGGTGCGCGAGATGGTCATGCAGGTTGCGGCGTTGGTGAAGGACCGCAACGATCGGGCGGCGGCGCAGGCGTTGCGCGAACGTTTACAACGCTGGCAGCTCAATACCGCACCGGTAAAAACGGTGATTGCCGGTAACCGGCTGATGCAGGATCTGGCACCGGTGGCGCAGGATGTTGGCGCGCTGTCCACGCTGGGGTTGATGCTGTTGGAGCGTTATCAACAGGGCAAACCGCTGAACAAGGCAGAAGCGACGCAGATACAGCAGCAATTGGACGCGGCGGCGCAGATACGCGACGAAGTGGTGATTGCGGCGGTCTATCCGCTGGAAGCGCTTTTGCGCGCCAGCGCTATCGAATGAGGTAAGTCAGTATATGTAGGGGCTCAGCGTGTGTAGGGCTCTGCATATGTAGGGGCTCAGCATGCTGAGCCCGCAAAACCTACAGTTGCAGCGGCGGCAACTGTTTGAAAATACTGACCAGCCCTTCGCCCCAGCCTTTACGGATGGCGCTAAAATGCGGGTGATCTTCGGTGATACGGTACTGCTGCGCACTGCTAAAGCTGTCGCGCGGGTAGATCATCACGTCGAGCGGCAGGCCGACCGACAGGTTGCTGCGCAGCGTCGAATCCAGAGAGATCAGCGCGCACTGCATCGCCTGTTCCAGCGGGGTGTCGTAGGTCAGTACCCGATCGATAATCGGTTTGCCGTATTTGCTTTCGCCAATCTGGAAATAGGGCGTATCGCGGGTGGCCTCGATAAAATTACCCTGCGGATAAATATGGAATAGCCGCATCTCTTCACCGCTGATCTGGCCGCCGAGCAGCAGGCTGCAGCTAAAGTCGGTCGTGCTGCCGCTTTGCTGGGCTTCGCTGTCGCGTTGGATCACTTCCCGCACCGTTTCGCCCACCAGCGTGGCGGCTTCGTACATGCTCGGTGCGTTCAGCAGGTTCAGGCGTTCGGGATCTTTGCTGCGGCGCTGTAGCAGGCTGATGATGCTCTGAGTGGTCGCCAGGTTGCCGGCGCTTTGCAACACCAGCATGCGTTCACCGTCCTGCTGAAACACGTGCAGTTTGCGGAAGGTGGAAATATGATCCACGCCGGCATTGGTGCGCGAATCGGAAGCAAAGACCAGCCCGGAAGACAAGCGCATGGCCACACAATAGGTCATACCACAATCCCTCAAAACGATACTGGCACGCCGCCAACCGCCAGCGTGCCGTAAACCTTGGTTTTCGGCAAGAGGCTACTGGCCGGTTGGCATCATCTGCACTTCGGCGATGGTCTGCATGTTCTCGCAGCCGCCGCCGAGCCGCATCCCGCGTACCGGGCAGGCGTCGAGATAGTCGATGCCTACCGCCAGCTTAAGGTGTTGATTCGGCAGGCGGGTATTGTTGGTGACGTCAAAGCTGTGCCAGCGGTCGTCGACCCAGGCCTCGGCCCAGGCGTGGGTGGCGACGTGGGCCGAGTCCTCGCTATATAGATAACCGCTGACATAGCGCGCCGGAATGTTCAGGCTGCGGCAGCAGGCCAAAAATACGTGGGTATGATCCTGACAGACGCCGGTGCCGGTCGCGAATGCCTGGGCCGCGCTGTCGGTGACGCTGGTCGACCCTGGGGTGTACGGCATTTTGAGCAGCAGCTCGCCCATCAGATTTTCCAGCCCGTCCAGCACCGCCTGCGGTTGGTAGTAGCGCAGGGCGAAGGCCTGGATCGCGCTGTCGGGTTGGGTCAGCGGGCTGTGGCGCAGGAAGACCAGCGGCGACAAATGCCCCATCACCTGATCTTCGGCACCGTCTTCAATTTCCACCACGCCGTGGGCCTGAATGCTGATGGCCTGGTGCGGGTGATCCAGCGTCAGCACGTGCAGCACGTTGCCGAAGGCATCGGTGGTGCACACGGCATCTTCCGGCAGCGTCAACTGCCATGAAATGATGCGCTGATGCTCCGAATCCTGCGGCGTCAGGCGCAGATACTGAGTGCTGCGCTGCACCTGCTGGGCATAGGTATAGTGGGTGTTGTGCTCAATGTTCAGTTTCATTGCGCCTCCAGATAAGTGTGATGGATGCTCTCCGCGATGCCGCCAATCTGGCCGAGAAACGCGTCCAGCCAGTCGTTCAACCCGACCTTGTTCAGATCTTTCATGCTGCTAAAGCGCAGCTCGGCGTGCAGCGTATGCGCCAGCCGGCGCGGCTGATTGGCACTGTTGCCGCCAATTTGCTCCAGCTGTTGCACCAGATCGCCGACGCAGGCCAGCAGGGAGCGGGGGATTTCATTACGCAGGATCATCAGTTCGGCAATGGTGTCCCGACTGAGCTGCTGCTTGTAGATGCTGTGGTAGGCTTCGCGTGCGCTCACTGCCCGCAACAGCGTGTCCATGCGGTAATATTCGCGCACCGGGTCGCCGTCACTGTCCATCAGCGAGTTCTTGACCCCTAACAGACGGGCAGTGCTGTCTGCGCGCTCCAGCAGGGTGCCGAGGCGGATAAAGCACATGGCGTCGCTGCGCAGCAAAGTGCCGAACATCGCACCGCGAAACAGGTGAGAACGTTCCTTCACCCAGTCGAAAAAGCCATCCGCGCCCACCGATCCTATGCCCTGACGGCGGATCAGCTTCATTTCGATCCAGGTGGCGTTGATGCATTCCCAGACCTCGGAAGACAGGCTGCCGCGCACCGCATGGGCGTTGTTCCAGCCCATTTGCAGGCAGCTGTAAATGCTGCTGTGGTTGCGGCTGTCGAGCGCAAAAAAGCTCACCAGATTGGCCATCGTCAGGTCGGGGTAGGCGGCGGCATACAGCTGCCCGGTACTGGTCAGATTGAGCGGCACCTGCAGATCCTGATCCTCGCTGTCGCGGATCGGCATCATCGACAGCTTGTTGGTGACGTCGAGCACCCGGGCGATGCTTTCCGCCCGCTCCAGATAGCGGGCCATCCAATAGAGTTCACTGGCAGTTCGGCTCAGCATGCGTCGTCCTCCAACACCCAGGTATCCTTGGTTCCCCCGCCTTGCGACGAGTTGACCACCAGTGAGCCTTGCGCCAGCGCCACGCGCGTCAGGCCGCCTGGCACCAGGCGGATTTCCGCGCCGCTGAGGGCGAACGGCCGTAAATCGATATGTCGCGGCGCCAGGCCGTCGTTGACGAAGGTCGGGCAGGTCGACAGCGCCAGCGTATTTTGCGCAATGTAGTTATGCGGCTTGGCCAGCAGCAGGCTGCGGAAGTGAGCGATTTCGTCTTTGGTCGCCGCCGGGCCGATCAGCATGCCGTAGCCGCCGGCACCGTGCACCTCCTTCACCACCATCTGTTCCAGGTTCGCCAGCACGTACGACAGTTCATTCTTGTGGCGGCATTGCCAGGTGGGCACGTTATTGAGGATCGGCTCTTCCTGCAGGTAAAAACGCACCATGTCCGGCACGTACGGATAAATTGACTTGTCGTCGGCCACGCCGGTGCCGATGGCGTTGGCCAGCACCACGTTGCCGGCGCGGTATACCGACAGCAGGCCCGGCACGCCGAGCATCGAATCCGGGCGGAACGCCAGCGGATCGAGGAAGGCGTCGTCCACCCGGCGGTAGATCACATCCACCTTGCAAGGCCCGGCGGTGGTACGCATAAAGACCGCCCCGTCCTTGACGAACAGGTCGGCGCTTTCCACCAGCTCAACCCCCATCTGCTGCGCCAGGAAGCTGTGTTCGAAGTAGGCGCTGTTGAAGCGGCCCGGCGTCAGCACCACCACGGTAGGATCGTTGATCGGCGAGCTTTCACGCAGGGTTTGCAGCAGGTGCGACGGGTAGCGCTCCACCGGCGCGATGCGTTGCTGAGCGAACAGCTCCGGGTACAGGCGCATCATCATTTTGCGGTTTTCCAGCATATAGGAAACGCCGGACGGGGTGCGCAGGTTGTCTTCCAGCACGTAATACTGGCCGTCACCGTTGCGCACCATATCCACGCCAACGATGTGCGCGTAAATATTGCGGTGCAGATCGACCCCTTGCATGCAGGGTTGATATTGATCGTTGGCCAGCACCTGTTCCGCCGGAATGATCCCGGCTTTCAGAATGTGTTGTTGATGGTAAATATCGTGCAGAAAGGCGTTAAGCGCCTGTACGCGCTGGCGAATACCGCGATCGAGCATCGCCCACTCGCTGGCGGGTATGATGCGCGGTACGCTGTCGAACGGAATCAAGCGCTCAGCGCCATCATCCTCACCATAAACGTTAAAGGTAATCCCCACCCGGTGAAACAGCAGTGCAGCCTCTTCCCTCTTGCGTTGAATGGCCTTTTGGTCAGCCTGTTGCAGCCAATGCCAGTAAGCCTCGTAGTGACCCCGGTGCTTACCCTCAGCCAGAAGCATCTCATCAAAAAACGGTGAAGCAGACAGATCGATATTTAGCATCATCACCTCGTCGACATTGCAGGCTGTATACAGAGCCAGCATAAAATGTGCCAAGGTGATAAAGGGGCGAAAATGGCGCGAAAACGCCGGCTCGCGGCAGGAAATGGCCCGCTTTGGGTGCAACCAAAGCGGGCGCTGCCTTAAAACGGGGCAAAACTGCGGCGCGTGTGGGTTGGCTATGAGCAGTGATGGCGCAACTCACCGGGCAAAGGACGCAGGCGGGCCCTGAAGACCCGCCCTGGTATTTATACCTGCAATGCTTGCTGCGAAGTGCCGATAGACTGCCGCAGATAATTCAGTAGCATTTGCCGGGTAAACCGTGGTTCTTCGATCCCGCTGTGCCGCAGGAAATGCTGCAGGTTGCTGCAATCCCATTGGTAGGTATTTTGGTAGAGCTGCACCGTCGATTGCCCATTCACCATATTGTCCCTGAACAGGCTGAGCAACGGGTAGAGCGGTGCATTAGCGTCGTGTTCCCACTGTGCTCGCCATTGATCGAAAGGCAACTGTCGGAAACGGTAGCCACACTCGCGCTCCAGCAGGCGGAAGAAGGCTTGCAGCGTCAGGTTATTCTGGTGCTGGTGGATCAGGTTGAATTTCTTCCCTAACGCCTGAGGGTTGCGAGTGATATGGGCAATGGATTGGGTCATATAGTCCACCGTCGTCAGGCCCTCGCGCAGGTCTTGCAACACCGGCAGGGTGCCGCTGGTGATACAGGTTTTGACTAGCCGTCCCCACCATTGGTAGCTGGCGCTGACGCCGGTTCGGCTGTGGAAGGTGGCGTACCCCAGACGGAAGGTCATTAGCGGCAGGCCTTGCGATGCCGCCAGATCGGCAATTTTCTCCATTACCCATTTGCTGCGGACGTAGCCGATATCGGTGATCACCGCCGGCAGGTTCTGATCTATGTCGTCACTTTCCAGCATCACCCGTTTTCCGGTATGCAAGTGCCCCCAGCTGTAGACCGAAATCGTCGACATCAACATCAGTGGTTTGGTGCGTCGGTACGCGGCAAAACGAATGATTTCGCGCAGGCCCTGCACATTATCGCGTTTCATATAAGAATAGGGCTGGATAAAGTTCACCGCACTTGCCGAATGATAAATGATATCGATCCGCTGGCTGAGTTCACGGAAGTGCTCTGGTGACAGGGCGAAATCGTGCTCGGCCACGTCGCCGGGGATCAGATGGACGCGCGCGTACTGCTCGGCGGATAAAGTAATCTGATAGCGATTCAGGATCTCGTCGAGTCGTTGCTGCGGGGATATCCGGCTGCGCTGCCGCACCAGGCAATACAACTCGGCACGGGTTGTGACGAGCAACTCTGCCAGCAGATGCGCACCGACAAAGCCGGTGGCGCCGGTGAGCAAAATGGCTTTGGGGTCGCTGACCTGTCGCACATCATAATCCGGGTTGATGGTGATATCTGCAGGCAGCCAAACGTCGTCTTGCAGAGCACGTACCGGTTCGCTGTCCACCGTCGGCAGTGCATGGCCGCTGCGTTCATCCAGCGCCTGCGACAGACGGTTTATCGTCGGATATTCATAAATATCGCGCACATAGACTTTGACTCCGATTTTGTTATCGATGGCCGTCGCCAGCTTTGCTGCCAGCAGTGAATGGCCGCCGATGTCGAAAAAGTTGTCTTCGGCGCGGATATTCGCCGTCCCCAATACCTGGCTCCAAATAGCGGCAATGATCTGCCGGCTGCCGGTCAGCGTCTCTGCTGCCAGAGACTGATCCGTGTGGGAAAGGGCCAACAGCGCGGCCTTATCGGTTTTACCATTGGCATTGATCGGCATGCGTTCCATCACCAGGAAGCTGGCGGGCAGGAAGTATGAAGGTAACATTTCTTTCAGTTGCTGCTTCACACGTTCGACCAACTCGCCGTCGTCATTGTCAGCCGCCAAAAACGCCACAATCTGTTTGTTTGCAGGATCCTGGGGTTGGGTGGCGATAGCGACAGCCGCCTTCACTCCCGCAACCTGCACCATAACGCTTTCTATTTCGCCCAGTTCCACGCGGTTACCGCGGATTTTGATCTGGTCGTCTAGACGCCCGAGGTATTGAATGCGTTGATCCGGTAGCCAGCGTGCCCGATCGCCGCTGCGGTAGAGGCGTTTACCGGCAAAATGCACCGGGGTAATAAACTTTTCTGCGGTGAGCTGTGGGTCATTCAGGTAACCACGAGCCAGGCAACGGCCACTGATATAAAGCTCGCCAGCCTGTTGGCCACTCACCGGTTGCAGATGATCGTCGAGAATGAAAATCTCGGTGTCTGCCACCGGTCGACCGATAGTCGCGGCCGAGTTTTGTGTTGCACAAGTGACCCGATTCCAAGTGGCGAAGATGGTCGCTTCAGTGGGGCCGTAGTAATCCACCAAGGGGTAACTCACTCCACGGAGATCGATCGGGTTGAGTTTTTCCCCGGCGGTAAACAGGTAGCGCAGCGCCAGGTTTTCCGGCTGTGGCGCGCCGACGATTTCAGCCACTAACACCGTGGGCACGAATGCATGGGTGATCTGGTGGTCTGCGAAGAAGTTGAGCAGGGCAGAGGGCTGCAGTCGGGTCTCTTCTTGCGGCAAATATAGCGTGCCGCCGCTGAGCAATGCTGCCCAGATTTCCCACTGGGCCACATCAAAGCCGATACCGGCTATCAGCGTGGAACGGCTTTCATGGCTCATGGCGAATTTTTGATTATGCCAGAGAATAATATTCAACAGTGAATGATGTTCAATCATCACCCCCTTGGGCTTGCCGGTAGTGCCAGAGGTAAAAATAATATAAGCCGTTGCATCACTCTTGGGATTTATTAATTCAAAAGGAACCAGTTTATCTGATGTAATATTATCAATGGCAATAATTTTCACATCGGGGTTATTTATTTCAAAAGTAATTGATAAGTTACTCAATATGATTACTTTTGACCCGCTTTGTCTGACAATATCCAGAATTCTTTTTTCAGGATATCGGGCATCGATGGGAATATAACTTGCTCCAGCTTTGATAATCGCCAGGATACCTATCAGCAATTCCGGCGTGCGCAGCGCGACTAATGGCACGTTGTCACCGGGGCTAACGCCCTGCCGTTGCAACTGACCGCAGAGTTGGTTGCTGGCTTCATTTAACTGTCGGTAGGTAATACGTTGATCGTCACTGACGATCGCCAGTGCTTCGGGGGAATAAGTGACCTGTTGGATAAAATAATCCAATATGCTTTGAGCCATGGGATATTCTCCTGAGATAATTAGTCTGGTTAATAAATCACAAGAAATCATAGCCTGGCCGGGCGAAAATAATTATAGACGTATTTTTAATGCGGAATTGTAAATGTGGGGAGGATAGGTCTATCGTTATAAAATAATTGAAATAATAAAAATACTAAAAATAAAAACGGCCAGCCTGGGCTGACCGTTGGGCGCGTGGTCGCGGTATTAGCGACGAACGGCGATGGCTTCGATTTCGATTTTCACGTCTTTCGGCAGACGGGCCACTTCAACGCAGGAACGGGCCGGGAACGGCGCGCTGTGCTCGGTGAAGAAAGCTTCATAAGCGGCGTTAACGGTAGCGAAGTCGTTAAGATCTTTCACGAAAACCGTGGTTTTCACGATATCGGCCACTTTCAGGCCGGCGGCTTCAACGATCGCTTTAACGTTTTCCAGCGACTGGCGAGCCTGAGCGGCAACGTCGTCGGCAACGGCGCCGGTTTTCGGATCGACCGGGATCTGGCCGGAAGTGATGATCATGCTGCCCAGATCAACGCCCTGCACGTAAGGACCAATGGCTGCCGGGGCGAGTTCAGTGCTGATGTTACGTGACATTTTTTCTCCTGATATACCCTTCGTCTTTCAAATCGCAGCGCGGTGGGCTGCGTGGCTCTCCGTAGCGTCGGGCCCGGTATTCGGTGCCCCTACGGGGTTCCCATTATAGGCAGTCACCGGGAGAATAACAGCCTCATCTCCCGGCAGCCGGCCGAACTCAGTCCGCCTGCAAGACCACCTGATGCTCGAACTCTTTTTCGCAGTAGCGGCATTTCAGGTGTACGTCGCCGTCGCGGGATTTCACGCTAAAGCTGGAAGACACCGGTTCGCTGCGGCTGATGCAGTTGCTGTTCGGGCAGGTCAGCACGCCGTCGATGTGATCTGGCAGGCTGAGGGTCAGCTTGCGTACCACTTCATAATTGTCGATGCGGTTAACCGTGGCTTTCGGCGCGTACATGGCCAGTTGGTTGGCCTGTTGCTCCGTCAGGAAGGTGTTTTCGATTTTGATCAGGTCTTTACGGCCCAGCTCGTTGGAAGGCAGGTTCAGGCCGATGGTGATGCGCTGGTCGGTGGCGGTCAGCTTGAACAGCGTCAGCAGCTTAAACCCGATCTGTGCCGGAATATGGTCAATCACCGTGCCGCACTTGATCGCTTCAACCTGCAGTTTGTTATCGTGAGTCATGACGGTTCCCCCTTAAAGAGCCAAATCTGCGTTTAAAACCAGCGCCAGCAGCGCCTGACGGGCGAAAATGCCGTTACCCGCCTGCTGGAAATAGTAGGCGTACGGCGTTTTGTCCACGTCGGTAGTGATTTCGTCAATGCGTGGCAGCGGGTGCAGCACCTTGAGGTTGGCGCGTGCGCCGGCCAGATCCGCTGCGCGCAGAACGAACTGCGCCTTCACGTTGGCGTATTCGGAAGGATCCAGACGCTCTTTCTGCACCCGGGTCATGTAGAGAATATCCAGCTCGGGGACCACCTCTTCAATGCTGCTGTGCAGGCTAAACTCGATGCCTTTCTCTTCCAGCATTTGCAGGATATAGGCCGGCATTGCCAGCGCGTCCGGCGCGATGAAGAAGAAGCGGTTGCCTTCAAACTTGGCCAGCGCCTGCGCCAGCGAGTGCACGGTGCGGCCGTATTTCAGGTCGCCAACCATGGCGATATTGATGTTGTTCAGGCGGCCCTGGGTTTCCTGAATGGTGAACAGGTCGAGCAGCGTCTGGGTCGGGTGCTGGTTGGCGCCGTCACCGGCGTTGAGCACCGGGATGCCGCCGGAGAATTCGGTCGCCAGGCGCGCCGCGCCTTCCTGCGGATGACGCATGACGATGGCGTCGACGTAGGTGCCAATCACCGAGATGGTGTCGGCCAGCGTTTCGCCTTTCTTGCCGAGCGAGGTGTTGCTGCCGTCGGCAAAACCCACTACCGAAGCGCCCAGACGGTGCATCGAGGTTTCAAACGACAGGCGGGTACGGGTCGAGGCTTCAAAGAAGCAGCTGGCGATCACCTTGTGTTTTAGCAGCTCGGGTTGCGGATTGGCTTTCAGGCTGGCGGCGGTGCGCAGCACCAGCTCCAGATCCTCGCGGCTGAGATCGTTAATAGAGATGATATGTTTGTGATACAGCGGGTTGGTCATTTTTCACTCTCCTCGACTCGTGCCCGTGGCGCGGGACTTTGAACAGATTTTTCAGGCAAAAAAAAGCCCCTCAACGAGGGGCTTGAAACGATCGGTTTAGCAACAGGAGAAACAACGGCAGTTGGCTGCCGATTGGCAGTCGGTTTTGTCGGTTGTGGCTAACAAAACAAACGTCGTTTTTCATGCTTTCTCCTGGCAAATTGTCGCGCATTATACTCGCGCCTTTGTCCACTGCAAGCGCTAAAACGCCGATTTTTGTCATTTCGCAATCGATTGGCTGGTGGCCTTTAGCCGCATGGCAGAAATTTTACCTTCAGTGGGCTCGGCGCAGCAAAATCACCAGAACGAAAACGCCGCCCAGCCCGGCGGTAATGATCCCGATGGGCAGCTCTTGGGGGGCGGTGATGACGCGGCTCAGCAGATCGCCGGCAGAGAGCAATATGGCCCCTAACACCCCGACCAACGGCAGCAGACGCTGGTGACGTACGCCGGTAAAAGGGCGCGCCAGATGGGGAACCATTAAGCCGACAAATCCTATCACCCCGGTCAATGCCACCAGTAATGCCGTCGCCAGCGAACAGCAAAGAAACACTTCCGTGCGCAAACGGCGGGTGTTGATGCCCAGCGTGCCGGCGGTCTGTTCGCCCGCCAGTAAGCCGTCCAGCGATCGCCAGCGCAAGGCAATCAATACCACCAGCAACAGCAGCGCTATCAAGGCAAAAATCACATTATCCCAGCGGGCCAGCCCCAGCCCGCCCAGCGTCCAGAACAGTACGCTGCTGGCGGTACGCTGATCGCCGGAAAAAACCAGATAGTTGGTGAAGGCCCCGAATAAAAAAGAGACCGCCAGCCCGCAGATAATCAGCTTTTCGGTGCCTTTTTGCGATTGAGTCATAAAAATAACCAGCACCACGGCAGCAGAGAGCATGCCACCGGCAAAGGAAGACACCGGTAACGTCCAGGCCCCGAGGCTATCACCGAGACGGGTCATCACCAGCACCACGCCGGCGGAGGCGCCAGAGGAGAGGCCAAACAGAAAGGGATCGGCCAAATCGTTGCGGGTTGTGGTTTGCAACAGTGCGCCGACCAACGCCAGGCCAGCCCCCGCCAGCAGCCCAAGCAAGGTGCGTGGCAAACGCAGTTCCAGCACGATGCTCTTGATCATGGGGGGCACATCACCCGGGACGATGCCCAGCGCGCTTAACACCTGGGCAAGAGAGAGCGACACGCTGCCTTGGGCGACATTGGCGAAGATTAACCCTGCCAATAACAGCGGGGCGAGGGTCCAGGCCAGCCTGAAACGTATTTTTTCCGACATCAGCTAACAGCGGCAGGATAAAGGGCCTGAGCCAGTTTGTGGATCGCCTCAATATTGACCGGCCCCGGTGTTAACGCCTGGTATTTCAATTTCAAATAGCGGTGATGGACCACTGCCGGGGTTTGCTTCATCAGGGGGTGTTGTTCAAGGAAAAGCTGCCGCGCATCGATGCTGTCGGTGGGCTCAGCCTGATAGTCCACCAGAATGATAAATTCAGGCTCTGTCGCCGCCACGCTTTCCCAATTGGTGTTCACCCAGCTGGTGTTCAGGGTATCCATCACGTTTGTTGCCCCAGCGGCTTCAATAATCGCCGTCGGCATGGCGTAGGCCCCGCTGGTGTAGGGCTTTTCTTCGCCGGAATCATAAAGGAACACCCTGACGGGTTTCTGCGTCGCAATTTTGCGATGGATATCTGCCACCTGCCGTTGCCAGCCTGCGACCAGCTTTTCCGCCTGTTCCTGTTTACCAAAGACTTTGCCGAGCCTGATCATATCGTCGTAGAGCAAATCCATACTGGCCCGCGGCCGATGGTTGTCGACGTGGATGCAGCTTTCACTCAGCACCAGCGTTTTGATATTGAATTTTGCCAGCGCTTGCGGGGTCACTTCCCCACGAAGACCATAATTCCAGCCGGCGAAGAACAGGTCTGGACTGGCAGCGAGAAGGTTTTCGATCGTCGGGTATTTGGCGGCCAGTTCTGGAATGGTTCCCTGCTGCTGCGTGAATTCAGGGATGTTTTTGTACCAGCCGGAGATCCCTGTCACGCCGACGATAGAAGGCTGGAGCTGCAGGGCAAAGGCCATTTGCGACATATTGATATCTTGAATAATGGCACGCTGCGGCGGGCGTTCAAAGGTCAGGGGCTGGCCGCAGTTGTCCACCGTAACCGGGAAACCAGAGGCCCCGGCGCTTGCCGCGGTGAATGCCAGTAACGCGGCGAGGGTTAACTTTTTCACATCGACTCCAGATTCATTGCACCGAAAGGCTATTGATTGGGCATTACCGTCGGTTGTCTGGCCTGGCGTCAGTGGGGCGGAGGAAGGTCATCCCACTCGGGTAACCCCGTGGGCAAAACGGCAAAACCGAAGTCAATAACCCGGTTTATTGGAAACGTGGGCAACATACCTGAATAATTCGTATGACAAATATAGTTAGATCAAACAATTGTCGGTTGTGGCGAATATCGCGGGGATTATGTCGGTAAAGCCTCGAAGAAACGCACAGCTTCGCCGCTTTCCGGATGACGAACCTGCAGCGTTCTCATGCCAAACACCTGTTGCAGGTGCGCCGATTCCAGCACCGTTTCAGGGCGGCCATAACAAAGGATTTTCCCCTCATTGATGATCATCACCTTATCGGAAAAGGGTTGCACCAGCTCGAGATCGTGCAGCACTTTTATCGTGGCTATCTTTTTTTCATGGATCAGCGACAGCAGTTGATGTCGGGCCAGCGGATCGAGATGGTTAGTGGGTTCATCAAGCAATAACAGCACCGGCTGCTGCGCCAATGCTCTGGCGAACCCGGCGCGCTGGCGTTCCCCTCCTGAAAGCTTGCCCAGCGGGTTATGTTGCAGGTGGCCGATACCCACCTCCTCCATCGCTTTTGCAACTATCAGCGCGTGTTGAGATGGCGAATGATCGGCCAGCCAGGGCAGTCGTCCCAGTGCCACATACTCGCTAACCTTAAGCCGTAAATCCGCATCATCGTGCTGGCTCAGCAAGGCGATAGCGCGGGCGCGTTGCTGGGGTTTTAAGCTGGCTAGGGGCTTTCCCTGAAAGAGAATTTCGCCTTCGGTCGGCTTGAGCTCACAGGTCAGTAGCCGCAATAGCGTGGATTTCCCACTGCCGTTCGGGCCGATAATGGTAACGGATTCACCGGGTTGAATACTGAAGCTGGCCCGATCAATTCGCGGGGCTTTCCCTGGTGTCGCCAGAGAAAGATTCTGCACCGACAGCAGGCTGTCGGTGGGCAGGCTGGTCATGAAATATCCTTTTCCGAGCTCAGAAAAATGTCTCAATGGTTTCTATAACGTTGTAATTATCATCAATCACCAACAGCGTCTTCCATTTATCGAAGGTCAGGCAGGGGTGAGAGGTGGCAAACACCAGTATATCTCCAACCTGCACCGGGAAGTCTGCCGGGCAGCTTAACATGGCGTGCTGGTCCATAACCCCCTGGGTGGTCAACTGCTGCACGCCGCTGTCTTGCCGAACCCCGTTGCGGTAATGGGCGATCGGCTGCGGTAATCCGGCGTCGAAAGCCGCGTCTCGCTTGCCAAAATTGACGATAACCCGGCCCGGCTCCGGCACCGACTGTACCAGCGCTATCAATTCCAATGCCGAGGTTAGCTCCCCCGCGAGATCGCAGGCGTAGCTATCGCGGGCCAGCACCGCATTTTGCGCGTCCTGATAAATTCCCCGATCGTGGGTGATGTAACAGCCGGGGCGGATCACCCGACGGCAGTTTTCCGGCAGCGACTCTTCACCCCAAACGCGGCAAACCACGTCATACCAGGAAGAGCCCGCACCGGTGAGGATTGCTTCTTCACCGCTGAGCAGACGTTGCCGGTGCAGTTCACGCAGCAAGCCGGCGGCGTCACGCAGGAACCGTTCGATTTTACTCTGGGCGTCGTCGCCGTGCATCACGCCTTCATATAGCTCGATACCCTGTAGGCGCAGCCCTGGCAGCCCGGCAATATCCTGCGCCAGTTGCTCGGCTTGTGCCACGCTACGGCAGCCGCAGCGGCCGCCGGGCACGCCCAGTTCCAACAGGACATCCAGGGTTTGCCCATGCTGGCTGAAAAACGCCGAGAGGGCTTGCGCATTGCTCAGGCTGTCGATGCAGCAAAGGAAAAGGGTGGAGGGATGTTGCGCTTTCAATTCGGCCACGAGTCGCATATTGGCCTTGCCGACCAGTTGGTTGGCCATCAGCACCCGGGGTACGCCCGCCTCCATTGCCACCTTCGCCTGCCAGGCGGAACCGACGCCCACCGCCCAGGCGCCCTGGGCTACCTGACGCTGGAAGATCCAGGGGGTCATGGTGGTTTTACCGTGCGGGGCCAGCGAGACGCCGCGTGCATCGGCATAGTTTTGCATCCAGGCGATATTGTTTTCCAGGCTGCTGAGCTTGATCACCGCGGCCGGCAGGCAGACATCTTCGTTAAGCAGGTTTGCCGGCGCAGACGGGTCACTGCGCAGCACGGCGGCCTTATGGGTAACGGTGAAATCTTTTTGGTATTTCATAACATTATCCTTTGGATGCTCTATCTTTTTTAAATTGGGGTATCTTGATTTATTTCTTTGATTTTAATTGTATTTAAATATTATTTTTTGATTTTAGGGTACAAAGTATCATTTTTAACGCTGATTTTTGTGTAGTCTTCCACTGTTTTCTTGCATTGTAAATGACAAAATTTAATCACTATGGGGTGAGGCGATGGGTGTGGATATCGACATTATCTCGCGCATTACAGAGCTTTTTATTGAGCTGAGCAGCGCCGAAAAACGTATCGCGCAATTCATTCTGGACGAGGCGGACGCGGTGACCGCTTTGCCGATTGCCGAGCTGGCCCGGCAGGCCAACGTCAGCCAGGCCTCGATCACGCGCTTCGCCAAAACGCTGGGCTGCCGTGACGTGCGGGACCTTAAGGTCAAGCTGGCGCAGTCGTTGGCGGTGGGGCAACGATTTATCCATGAAGAACCGGACCTGGAAGGGATCCAGGGGATTTACGAAACCATCATCAATGTCCTGACGATTAACCGCCGGACGATCGATGAGCCGGCGCTGGCCAAAGCGGTGGAGTGGCTCAGCGACGCGCGGCAAATTCTGGCCATTGGCATGGGGGGCGGTTCGACCATTTGTGCCGCTGAGGTACAGCACCGCCTGTTTCGGCTCGGGCTGCCGGTGACCGCGCAAAGCGACGGCTTGCTGGTGCGCATGATGGCGGCGGCGGTGGCCAGGCAGGATGTGGTGGTGGCGCTGTCGCTGGGCGGCTACACGCAGGAAGTGGTGGAAAGCGCGGCGATTGCTCGCCAGTACGGGGCCAAAGTAGTGGCCATCACGCCGGCAGGAACGCCGCTGGCGGCGCAGGCCGACGTGCTGTTGGCGCTGGTGGTGCGGGAAAATGATTACATCTATAAACCCAGTACTTCGCGCTACGCCATGTTGGCGATGGTCGACGTGCTGGCGACGGCGCTGGCCATGGCGAATAAACGCCAGTCCCGGGACCGTCTGCGCCGCATCAAGCTGGCGCTGGACAGTCACCGTGGAGGAGAAGATCGGCAGCCGCTGGGGGACTGAGTCGCTGCCCCAAGACACTAACCTGAGGATGATGATTCATGCGGTATCAGTATCTGATTAAAAATGTCACGGTGATCGACGGCAGCGGCGGGCCGCAATACCGTGCCGATGTGGCGGTGAAAGACGATCGGATTGCGGCGATCGCACCAGCCATAGAGGCTGAAGCCGAGATGGTGATCGACGGCCGGGGGCGGGTGCTGTCGCCGGGGTTTATCGACGTACATACTCACGACGACACCAACGTGATCCGCATGCCCGAGATGCTGCCGAAGATATCCCAGGGGGTGACCACGGTGATTGTCGGCAACTGTGGCATCAGCGCTGCCGGGGCGGTAATCAAAACCAGCGTGCCCGATCCAATGAACCTGCTGGGAGAAAAAGCGCATTTCGTTTACCCCACGATTGCCGATTATCGTCAGCAGGTCGAGGCCGCGACGCCGGCGGTGAATGTGGCGACGCTGATCGGGCACACCACGCTGCGCAGTAACCAGATGGACGACCTGTTTCGCCCGGCTAATGCCGAGGAAATCTGCGCCATGCGTGAGCAGCTGCGTGCCGCGTTGCAACAGGGCGCTTTGGGGCTGAGCACCGGTCTGGCGTATGCCTCGGCGTTCTCTGCCCCCACGCAAGAGGTGATGGCATTGGCGGAAGAGCTGGCGGGTGAGCAGGGGATTTACACCACTCACCTGCGTTCTGAATTTGAGCCCATACTCGAGGCAATGGAGGAGGCATTCCACATTGGCCGCCATGGCCGGGTGCCGGTGGTGATTTCGCACCACAAATGCGCCGGGGCGAAAAACTGGGGCCGCACGCAGGAAACGCTCAAGCTGTTCGACAGGGTGCGCCAGACGCAGGACGTGTCCTGCGACTGTTACCCTTATTCCGCCAGTTCATCGACGCTGGATTTAAAACAGATCACCGATGAGTTCGATATCGTCATCACCTGGTCCGAACCGCACCCGGAGATGGCGGGGCAATCCTTGCGGGACATCGCCGGGGCCTGGTCAATGAGCCTGCATGAGGCCGGCAAACGGCTAATGCCGGCGGGGGCGATTTATTACAACATGGACGAGCAGGATGTGCGCCGGGTATTGCGCTATCCGCTGACCATGGTGGGATCGGATGGCTTGCCGAACGATCCGATGCCGCACCCGCGCCTGTGGGGCGCTTTTCCCCGCGTGCTGGGCCACTACAGCCGCGATGAAGGTTTGTTCCCGCTCACGGTGGCGGTGCACAAAATGAGCGGTATGTCGGCGGCGCGTTATCAACTGCCGCAGCGTGGGCTGATCAAAACAGGGTACTACGCCGATCTGGTATTGTTTGACGCATTGAAAGTGAAAGACAGCGCGACGTTCAGCCAACCGCAGCAACCCGCCGCAGGGATCGACGCGGTGTGGGTGAACGGCGTACTGAGTTATCAACATCAGGCCGTGACCGGCCTGCGTGCCGGGCGGTTTTTGTGCCGTCAGGGCAACACAATCGACAGGAGCAAGGCATGACGATCAAAAGATACGGCATTGACGGCGGAACCGGGACCGGTGGGCAGCATCTGCCCTTTTCCCGCGCGGTAGAAGCCGGTGGCTGGTTGTACATTTCCGGCCAAACGCCGATGAAAGACGGTGAAGTGGTGGAGGGGGGGATTATCGATCAGTCTCGCCTGGCGATCCAAAACTGCCTGGATATTATGGCGGAAGCGGGATATGGCCTGGAAGACGTGGTGCACGTTAAGGTCATTCTGACTGATGCGCGTTACTTCCAGTCATTCAATAAAGTCTTTCGCGAGTTCTTTGCCGCTCACCCCCCGGCACGGATTTGCGCGGTCGCCGATCTGGTGGTGGATTGCAAGGTTGAAGTGGATATCACCTGCTATAACGCCGCACGTATTCCCCGCTAGAACGCTTGCCGATTAAAGGGGGGGGAAGCCACCCTCAGACCGCAGACAAACCCGCATAAGGGTTAAACCGGTAGGGGTCGAACATGTCGACCCGATTTAACCGATTGATTATGCGATAGGGCGCAGCATGCAGCGCCCTTACTACGAAACTTGGGAGCACTTTGCCAGTGGCCTTAGGGGAAAAATCTCCCTTAATCATCATTTCACCAGGCGGTGGAGCTCCCTGGCGCGAGTCGGTTATTTGCTGACGCGATCGTAGTAGACCATGTCGGCGTTCAGACCCTGCTGATAGCCTTTGACGTTATCGCGCAGCACCACTTCGGTTTTCGCCTGATCGATAAAGACATACGGCGAACTGCGTTGCAGCTCTTGCTGCATGGCAGTGTACAGCGCGGTGCGCTTGGCGGGATCGGCTTCGGCCACCGCCGCCAGCGTTTGCTGGTTCAACTGTGGGATCTGCCAGCCGTTGAGGCCTGCGACCGTGCTGGTCTTGCCGTCGTTATAGGCGAAGGCGCTGGCGTTGGAGTGGGCGTCGAAATAGTCCGGGATCCACAGGCGGATCGCCGCCTGATGCTGTCGGGCGCGTACCCGCGAATAAACCTGGCTGCCGGCGGCCGGCAACAGTTCCACCTTCACGCCGCCTTCGGCAAAGCTGGCCTGCAACGCCTGAGCAATAGTAATAAACGGCGGTTTGTTCTCGACGTCCAGCGTCAGCGAGGCATTGGTGATACCGGCCTTGGCCAGAATGGCCTTGGCTTTGGCCGGATCGAAACTGAACGGATTGTCTTTCAGCGCGCCCGGCAAGCCGACCGGCAGGAAGCTCTGGTGCACAAAATACTGGCCCTTCAGCAGGTCTTTAGTGATGCCCTGATAGTCGATCAGATAGCGCGCCGCTTCCCAGAACGCCGGGTTTTTCAACAGCGGATTGGCAGTATTGCCGGTGTTGAACACCAGGTAATTCTGCTCGGCAGAGGGGATTTCCAGCACCTTCACGCCCGGCTGATTTTTCAGCGCCACGGTTTGGTCCGGGCCCAGTTCGCGCGCCACATCAGCGTCACCTTGCTGGATCAACAGGCGGCGAGTGGCGGAGTCCGGCACGCTTTTAATGATGATGCTTTTCAGCAGTGGCTTGCTGCCCGGCGACGTCGGGTTGGCGTCCAGCACAATCGCCTGATGCGGTTGATAGACGCGCATTTTAAACGGCCCGCTGCCGGCGGAGTGCATTTTCAGCCAGGCATTGCCGTAGTCGCCGTCTTTGGCGTTAGGCTGCACCGCCTTGCTGTCGACGATCGAGGCGATCGGCGTGGAGAGAATATTCAGCGCCACCGCAGGACTGACGTTCGCCGTCCAGCTCAGTTGCAGGCTGTGGTCGTCGATTTTTTTCAGCTGTGCGTCGATGTTGTCCGGCTGCCAGCCGAGAACGTTGAGGATAAACGCCGGTGACTTGTTCATCTTCACCGCGCGGCTAAAGGAAAAGATCACGTCATCGGCAGTCAGCGGGTTGCCGGAGGCGAAGGCCGCCTGCGGACGCAGTTTGATGGTCAGGGTTTTGGCCGCGGCGTCGCCCTGCCAGCTTTCCGCCAGCACCGGTTCCACTTTTGCCGGATCGTCGCGATCCGCCTGCACCAGCCGCTGATATAGGCTGGGGACGGTCTGGATACTCGACAGCTCGTTGGCCTCCGCCGGATCCAGGCTGACGATATCGTCGAGCGATTGCACGACCACCAGCGTATTGGGCGGGGTGGCGGCCAGCGCGGAGGAGGACAGGGCGGCAAGCATTAACAGCGGCAGGACTTTGGCTTTCATCGATGTTTTCCCTTGAATGTACGGCAAGAAATTATTGTTATCGTTTGTTTTCACGGCGTTTTCGCCGCCAGAATGCCACGGTAGAGTCTTTGTCGGCGGCTGACAAAGGCCAATCGGCTATTTGATATGCTTAAAATATATTAGACGGAAAAGGCGGGGGAGGACGCAGCGTGCTGGATCACTGCGCCCCGGCAATGCAGATTAAAATGTTTCGCTCAGGGTGGCGACCATCACCGCCTTGATGGTGTGCAGGCGGTTCTCGGCCTGATCGAACACCACGCTGTGTGCAGATTCGAACACCTCATCGGTGACTTCCATGCCGCCGTGCAGCCCGTATTGTTCGGCCATTTGCTTACCGAGCGTGGTCTGGTCGTCGTGAAACGCCGGCAGGCAGTGCAGGAATTTGACGTTCGGG
The DNA here is from genome assembly GCF_047456085.1 of Serratia sp. BNK-12. Classification (NCBI taxonomy): domain Bacteria; kingdom Pseudomonadati; phylum Pseudomonadota; class Gammaproteobacteria; order Enterobacterales; family Yersiniaceae; genus Serratia; species Serratia sp. BNK-12. The sequence goes on along the minus strand of NZ_CP179896.1, from coordinate 4,668,729 downwards.
TTACCGGTCAGTTTCACCATCGCCATATTGACCTGATAAGGCTTCAGCAGCGCGATACGCTCCTGCCAGGTTTCTTTCGGCTCGCCCATCGATACCCACACGTCGGTATACAGAAAGTCCGCGTCCTTCACCCCTTCGGCAATGTCTTCGGTCAGGGTGATCTTGGCGCCGGTCTGTTTTGCCAATGCCTGGCACTCTGCCACCAGCTCCGGCTGTGGCCAGCAGGCCTTCGGCGCCACCAGTCGCAGGTCCATGCCCGCCAGGGCGGCAGCTTCCAGCAGGGTGTTGCCCATGTTGTTGCGGGTGTCGCCAAGGTAGGCGAGCTTCACCTCGCTCAGCGGCTTGCCCGGTAGGTGCTCCTGTACGGTCAGCAGATCCGCCAGCAACTGGGTCGGATGGAACTCGTTGGTCAACCCGTTCCACACCGGTACGCCGGCATGGTTGGCCAGGGTTTCCACCAGCGCCTGACCATAACCGCGGTATTGAATACCGTCATACATCCGGCCCAGCACCCGGGCGGTGTCTTTCATCGACTCTTTATGGCCGATCTGGTTGCCGCTTGGGCCCAGATAGGTGACCTGAGCACCCTGATCGAAAGCGGCAACTTCGAAAGAGCATCGGGTACGGGTCGAGTCTTTTTCGAAGATGAGCGCAATATTTTTGCCCTGCAGGTGGCGTTTTTCCTGGCCTTTACGCTTGGCCTGCTTTAACTCGGCCGAAAGCTGCAGCAGCGCCTGAAGCTCCGCCGGGGTGAAATCCATTAACCTTAGGAAGTGACGTTTGTAGAACGGGTTTATGCTACTCATTGCCGTGTATCCTGATTGTTGTTATTGAATTAAAATTCACTTTATATGTATGAATATTCAATTTCAACCCCGTGGGAGAAATCTTTCACGTTTATCGTGGAAGCAATGCCGACGGTGTGTGAAAATAGAAGGAATACAGGCCATTTGACTTGAGGATATAGGCATGGCAAACCGCGAACAGCTAGAAGAACAACGTGAAGAGACCCGCCTGATCATCGAAGAACTGCTGGAAGACGGCAGCGATCCGGAAGCGCTCTACACTATCGAACACCACCTTTCTGCTGAGAAGTTTGAAGTGCTGGAGCAGGCCGCCGTTGAAGCCTTCAAGTTGGGCTACGAAGTGACCGACGCCGAAGAGCTGGAAGTGGAAGACGGTACCCTGGTGATGTGCTGTGACGTGATCAGCGAAATCGGTCTCAACGCCGAGCTGATCGACACTCAGGTAGAGCAGCTGGTGGCGTTGGCGGCACGTTGCGGCGTCAACTACGACGGTTGGGGCACCTACTTTGAAGATCCGAACGGCGAAGAAGGTGACGACGACGAAGAAGAAGGTGACTTCATCGACGAAGACGACGACGGTAAACGCCATTAATTAATCTTGTGGGCCGGCGCTCGCCGGCCCCGCCTATCCCGCCGTTTTTCAAGCCGCAGCGCTAGCTGTAACTTGAAATGCATAGGGCAGTTGAAGCAGATGAAATACCAATCCCTGTTAGCCCCCATTTTAAACTTCCTGCATTGCGAAACCCCAGACGCCTGGATAGACGCCGCCCGTCGTCCGGAAAACCTGCCGCTGTTGCTGACCGACCATATGGTGTGCGAGCTGAAAGCGGCGCAAACCGGCATGTGGCTAATCCGCCGTTACGTGGCAGACAAGGAGAGCGGCGATGCCTTGTTGGCGCTGCTAAGGCCTTATGAAGCGTTTCTGCATGAAGCGCAGGGCGTGCCGGAAGCCTTGTTCCAGCAAAACAATTTCACCCGCAAGATCTTGCCTAAGAACGGCTCGGCCTACGGCCAGGATCTGGCGGACAAGATGGTGTTGCTGATCAAAGAAGAGCTGCATCACTTCTCGCAGGTGCTGGAGATCATGCTGGCGCGGCAGATCCCGTATAAGAAGATCACGGCCAGCCGCTATGCCAAAGGCATGATCCGCGGGATCCGCACCCACGATCCGGCCACGCTGATTGATAAGCTGATTTGCGGTGCCTATATCGAAGCCCGCTCCTGCGAGCGTTTTGCCCGGTTGGCACCGCATCTGGACGACGAGTTAAACCGTTTCTACGTTTCGCTGCTGCGCTCCGAAGCGCGCCACTATCAGGATTACCTGCAGCTTGCCGAACAGATAGCCGGTGGCGACATCAGTGAGCGGGTGGCCCATTTCGGCCGCATTGAAGCAGAGCTTATCCAAACGCCGGACAGCGAGTTCCGCTTCCACAGCGGCGTGCCCGCCTTCGCCTGATAGCCGGGCGCCCGCGCAACTCAGTTACGCCGGTGCGCCCAGCAGCAAATCCACCGCTTTTTCCGCCAGCATAATGGTCGGCGCATTGGTATTGCCGCTGGTGACCTGCGGCATCACCGAGCAGTCGATCACCCGCAGTCGCTCAAAACCGTGCACCCGCAGTTGCAGATCGGTCACCGAGTCCTGTGGCGATTGGCCCATGCGGCAACTGCCTACCGGGTGATACACCGTCTTGCAGAAGTTGCGCACAAACTCCTCCAACTGGGCGTCATCGTTCAACCACGCCGGCTGCGGCATCAGCAGATCTTTGATCAGCGGCTTGAGGGCCGCGGTTTGCAGAAAGCGCAGGCCGAATTTCACCGCGCGCACGCTGCCGGCCAAATCCTCCGGATGGCCGAGGTAATTGGCGTGCAGCTTCACCGGATCGCGCGGATCGCGGCTGCGCAGCAGGACTTCCCCTCGCGCCTTGGGCTGCAGATAACCGACCTTGAGCGTGAAACCGTGGATATTGGGCAGCGGTTCGCCGGGCACGTCGTCCCAGCTGTCGAGCATCGGCAGGAAGTGGATTTGCACGTCGGGCCGGCCGTCACCCTGGCTGTCGGTGAAGGCGGCGCCTTCCAGTACGTTGGAGCTCAGCACGCCGCTGCGAAACGCCAGCCATTCAGTGCCGTGGCGTAGCGCCTGCAGCCCGCGATCGGCACCGTACAGGCTGATCGGTTGCCGGGTGCTGACGTTGATCGACATATGCAGGTGATCGTGGAAGTTCTTGCCCACCGGCAGATCGGCGAGCGGCGTTATGCCCAACTGTTGCAGATGTTCGCGTGGCCCAATGCCTGACAGCATCAGGATCTTCGGCGATCCTACCGCGCCGGCGCTGAGGATCACTTCCTTTGCCGCATGCGCGGTGACTTCGGCACCGCCGTTTTGGCTATACACCACGCCGGTGGCGATGTTGTTGTCCAATACAACGCGGTGCACCAGCGCATTCAGTTTCACCACCAGGCGTTGGTCGTTGCGCACCGCTTTCAGGTAGGTGCGTGCAGTGCTGGCGCGCTCGCCGTTATGGGTGGTGGTCTGGTAGAAGCCGACGCCGTGCTGGCTGTCGCCGTTGAAATCGTTGCGGTAGGGCAGGTCCAGCTCCTGGCCGGCGCGGATAAACGCCATGCTGAGCGGGTGTCGGTAGCGGTTCTCGCTGACCTGCAGCAGGCCCTCACTGCCGTGATAGGTGTCGGACAGGCTCTCGTTGGCCTCGGCACGTTTGAAATAGGGTAGCACGTCCTGATAGCCCCAGCCGACGCAGCCGTAACGTTCGGCCCACTCGTCGTAATCCTGCCGCTGGCCACGAATATAGATCATGCCGTTGACCGAGCTGCTGCCGCCCAACACCTTGCCCTGGGCGATCTGCATGCGGCGGTTGTTGGCGTGCGGCTCGGGTTCGGTTTCGTAGGGCCAGCTTTTTTTGGCGATGATTTTCGCCACGCCGGCCGGCATCTTGATGAATAAATTATTGTCGTCGCCACCGGCTTCCAGCAGTAACACCCGCGCCTGAGTGCGGCGGATCAACTGCGCTGCCAGTACGCAGCCGGCGGAACCTGCGCCGACAATGATGTAATCAAAAGCATTTTCCGACATGACTGCTCCCTGTGCGATTACGGCATGAGCCTGTCATGGCAGAGTATCGCAAGCGGGCGGTAGGTCAATTTCAAATCGTTAATTTGTTAATGAATATCACATAAATTGTTTTTAATTTTTATCAACTAATTGATTTTAATATATAAAAAATAAAATGTTCATATTAATATTTTTTGTGGTTTGCGCAACCGTGACGATACCGGAGCGAAAAATACGCGGTGATAAATATCCGGCGCATTGTTTCTAAACGAAATATTAAATATGAGATTTATCCGAGCGGGAAAGAGGATGTCAGCACAAAAATGCTGCTATATGATGAGCCACTCTGTGGTTGGATAAGATATTAAGAAATATGGACATTTCGATTAATAAATCTAATTATTTAAAAGGGATTGCCATCATATTGATGCTGATCCATCACCTGTTTGCCTACCCGATCCGAATTAGCCCGGATATCCCGGTCTATCATATTGTTAACAGCGTTGATCTTGAAATGTATCTTGGTCTGTTCGGCAAGATTTGCGTTTCGATGTTTCTGTTTCTGTCCGGTTACGGGTTTTCGCTGAAAAAAGAAGTGTCGTTTCACTATATTTGGGGAAAGCTGAAGAATTTATATATCAGCTATTGGATACTGTTATTTATCTTTGTCCCTATCGGCATTTTCTTCTTTCCCGGAGAAAGGTATAGCCTTTCCCTGCCGCTGTTTCTCGAAAACCTGATTGGCATTAAATCCACGTATAACAGCGAGTGGTGGTTCTTCAAACTCTATGTGCTGTACGTGCTTTCTCTGCCGCTGTTGTCGCGGCTGAATATCTACCCTCTGCTGGGGTTGCTGGTTCTGGCGGCGCTGTGCGGCAGAGGGCTACAGTATTTCGCCTGGGCGCCTGAAATCTTGATCGAATATTGCACCTGGCTACTGCCTTTCGGCTTTGGCATGGTGTTTGGCCGCAGCAAGCAAATGCCGGCGGACTTCTGGCTGTCGAAGCTGATTGTTACCCTGAGCCGCACCCATCCGCTGATCTTGCTGATGGTGACGGTGGCGGTGTTTATCGTCGCCCATAATCCGGGGCTGCTGCTGGTGACGCCGCTGTTTATCATCGCGATGATGAAAACCGCAGACGGGCTGGGCAGCACGGTGAATCGGGCGGTGGGCGAGCTGGGCAAGCATTCGATGTACATGTGGCTGACCCACAGCTTCTACTGCTATTACTTTACCCAAAAGCTGATTTTTGCGCCGCGCTATACGCCGCTGATCCTGCTGCTGCTGATTGCGGTGTCCTATCTGACCAGCCTGGTGCTGAGCCGGATTGAGCTGGCGATCAAGGGCAGGGTAACGGCGTAGGGAGGCTGAATGTTGCGCCCGTGATGACCGCGGGCGCAGCAGCAAGATTAAAGCGTTTTCAGCATGGTGACTTCGCAGTCGACGTGGCCGGTGGTGCCCATGGCGTGGTCGATATGTTCGAAGCCCAGATGCTCGTACAGGCCGATGGCCTGCGTCAGGCTGGCGGTGGTTTCCAAATAACAACAGCGGAAGCCCTGTTGACGGGCAAACTCCAGTGCCTGCAGCGCCAGGCGTTTTGCCAGGCCCTGGCCGCGCAAAATCGGCAGGAAATACATTTTCTGTAATTCGCAAATATCGTCGTCACCGCCCTGCAGCGGGGCCACGCCGCCACCGCCGGCAATCCGGCCATCGACTTCTATCACCCAATAAGCGCTGCGTGGCAGGCTGTAGAGCTGATACAAGACGTCCAGATTGGGGTCGGAAACGGTATAGCCTTTGTCCGCCGTCAGGCCGTGCTCGGCAGAGACTTCGCGAATGACATTAGCAATAGCGGCATTGTCGTCAGCCGTTATTGGGCGCACCAGAAGACGTACTGGGGTTGCTGTTGTCATAGTTACACTCGCCATAAAAAGAACCCGAAGGGCTCCGGAATATCGTTTTTTGTGCAGACAAAAACGCGCCGGGGTTATATCTCGGCGGCGTCCATGCAGCTTTAATATCTTGTAATAACATCTATACCCTTCATCTTTCAAGCTGCAGATGTGTTGGCTGCGTTTTCTTACCCCAGTCACTTACTTATGTAAGCTCCTGGGGCTTCGCTCACTTGCCGCCTTCCTGCATCTCGAAATCTATTGGGTATTTATATGGCTGATGCAACGGCGATAAAAAAACAGCGGGGAAATCCCCGCTGTTTTTCAACTGTTGCAGTGAACCGTAAGATTACAGCGCGGCGATGGTCGCCTGCTGTTCCTGCAGCTTCACTTTACCTTCTTTGCAGGCTGCCAGACGTTCGCGCTCTTTGGCGACCACGGCTTCCGGCGCGCGCGCTACAAAGCCTTCGTTGGCCAGCTTGCCTTCGATCGAGGCGATTTCTGCATCCAGCTTGCCCATCTCTTTCGACAGACGCGCGATTTCGGCGTCTTTATCGATAAAGCCGGCCATAGGGATCAGCAGCTCGGCGCCGTCCACCAGTTTGGTGACCGATACCGGGCCTTTGTCACCCGCAGGCAGCAGGGCGATAGACTCCAGACGCGCTAGACGCTCGATAAAGCTCTGGTTCTCCTGCACGCGACGCTGAGCGTCGGCACTGCAGTTGCGCAGCAGCACTTCCAGCTGTTTGCTCGGAGCGATGTTCATCTCGGCGCGGATGTTACGCACCGCGGTGATCGCCTGCTTGATCCATTCCAGATCGTTCAGCGCCTGCGCGTCTTCCAACGCGGCGTCGTACTCTGGGAAGGGTTGCAGCATGATGGTGTCTGCGGTTTCGCCGGTCAGGGTTTTCACGCGCTGCCAGATGGTTTCGGTAATGAACGGGATCACCGGGTGCGCCAGGCGCAGCAGGGCTTCCAGCACGGTGATCAGCGTGTGGCGGGTACCGCGCTGTTCCGCTTCGCTGCCGTTGCTCACGACCGGCTTGGTCAGCTCCAGGTACCAGTCACAGAACTGGTTCCAGGTGAATTCGTACAGGATATTGGCGGCCAGATCGAAGCGGTAGGTGTCCAGCGCTTCGCGGTATGCCTTCACCGTACGGTTGAATTCGGCCAGGATCCAGCGGTCCGCCAGCGACAGCACTTTCTCGCCGCCGTTGAAGCCGCAGTCCTGACCTTCCGCGTTCATCAGCACGAAGCGGCTGGCGTTCCACAGCTTGTTACAGAAGTTGCGGTAGCCTTCCAGACGCTTCATATCCCAGTTGATGTCACGGCCGGTAGAGGCCAGCGCCGCCAGGGTGAAGCGCAGGGCGTCGGTGCCGTGCGGCTCGATGCCGTTCGGGAACTGCTTCTCGGTGCGCTTGCGGATTTTCTCCGCCAGCTGCGGCTGCATCATGTTGCCGGTGCGTTTTTCCAGCAGGTCTTCCAGCGAGATGCCGTCAACCATGTCCAGCGGGTCGATCACGTTGCCTTTCGACTTGGACATCTTCTGCCCTTCGTCGTCGCGGATCAGACCGGTCATGTAGACCGTCTTGAACGGAACCTGCGGCTTGCCGTTTTCGTCCTTCATGAAGTGCATGGTCAGCATGATCATGCGCGCAATCCAGAAGAAGATGATGTCGAAGCCGCTGACCATCACGCTGGTTGGGTGGAAGGTTTTCAGCGCGTCGGTCTGCTCTGGCCAGCCCAGGGTAGAGAAGGTCCACAGGCCGGAAGAGAACCAGGTGTCCAGCACGTCTTCGTCCTGAGTCAGCACCACGTCGGCGCCCAGGTTGTTTTCGCTGCGCACTTCTTCTTCGCTGCGGCCCACGTAGACTTTGCCGTTCACGTCGTACCAGGCCGGGATACGGTGACCCCACCACAGCTGACGAGAGATACACCAGTCCTGAATGTCGCGCATCCAGCTGAAGTACATGTTTTCGTACTGCTTCGGCACGAACTGAATTTCGCCTTGCTCAACCGCTTCCACCGCCACTTTCGCCAGCGGTGCGGTACGTACGTACCATTGGTCGGTCAGCATGGGTTCGATCACCACGCCGCCGCGGTCGCCGTAAGGCACCGTCAGGTCGTGCGGTTTGATCTCGTCGAGCAGGCCCAATTCGTCAAAGGCGGCAACCACTGCTTTACGCGCCGCGAAACGCTCCAGGCCACGGAACTGGGCCGGGATTTCGTTGCAGTAATCGGTGCAGATTTCGCCGAGCGTGTTGAACACTTCCGCTTCCTGGCGGATATCGCCGTCGAAAGTCAGGATGTTGATCATCGGCAGGCCGTGACGTTTACCGACTTCGTAGTCGTTAAAGTCGTGCGCCGGGGTGATTTTCACGCAGCCGGTGCCTTTTTCCATGTCGGCGTGCTCGTCACCGACGATGCGGATGCGACGGCCCACCAGCGGCAGAATGATTTCTTTGCCGATCAAATCTTTGTAGCGCGGGTCTTCCGGGTTTACCGCCACGCCGGTATCACCGAGCACGGTTTCCGGACGGGTGGTGGCGACCACCAGGTAATCTTTGCCTTCGGCGGTTTTGGCGCCGTCAGCCAGCGGATAGCGCAGGTGCCACATGGAGCCTTTGGACTCGCGGTTTTCCACTTCCAGGTCGGAGATGGCGGTGCGCAGTTTCGGATCCCAGTTCACCAGGCGTTTGCCGCGGTAGATCAGATCTTCTTTGTGCAGACGGACAAACACTTCGCGTACCGCATTGGACAGGCCTTCGTCCATGGTGAAGCGCTCGCGCTCCCAGTCCACGGAGTTGCCCAGGCGACGCATCTGGCGGGTGATGGTGCCGCCGGATTCCGCTTTCCACTGCCAGATTTTGTCGATGAACGCATCGCGGCCATAGTCATGGCGAGTTTTGTTTTCTTCTGCGGCGATCTTGCGCTCAACCACCATCTGGGTAGCGATACCGGCATGGTCGGTACCGGCCTGCCACAGGGTGTTTTTACCCTGCATGCGCTGGTAACGGATCATGGTGTCCATGATGGTCTGCTGGAAGGCGTGACCCATGTGCAGGCTGCCGGTGACGTTCGGCGGCGGGATCATGATGCAGAAGCTTTCCTGGCTGGTATCACCGTTTGGCTTGAAATAACCCTGGTTTTCCCAGTGATCGTACAGCTTCTGTTCGATCTCTTTCGGGTCGTATGCGGTATCGAGATGACTGTTTGTCTTTTCCATTTTATATCGTTGTTCAGTGAGTTGGCGGCGTTGCCGTGGTCAAATGGAAGCCGACGCTGCGATAGGCTTTATATCGGTCGCGCGCCAACTGTTTTAAGGTGTCTTCGTAAGGGACGAAGTCTACCACTTCATGGAAAGCAGTAGCAAAATCTGCAAACTGCGGCAGCAGGGCGATCAGCAGATCGCGCGGTGAGTTGCCGCGTTTGCCGGGCCAGCACAGCTCGACCGGGGCACCGTAGTGTGGCCCTTCGCCGGCCAGGTTGTGCGGCACGAACTGGTGCGGATCGCGCTGCCACAGCGCTTCGTCCAACCGCTGGGCCTGTTCCTGGCTTTCGCAGGCGATCAACACCCGCTTGCCGGAGCGCCAGCGTTCGGCGGCAACGGCGCAGGCCACGGCCTCATGCGCGCTGAGCGCACCTGCCGGTTCCGCATGTTCAATTAAATAGAACGTAGCCTGTTTCATATAACCCCTTCATCTTTCAAGCTGCAGCCGTGTTGGCTGCCCTCCCTCACCCCAGTCACTTACCCGTGTAAGCTCCTGGGGATTCTCTCGGTTGCCGCCTTGCTGCAACTCGAAAGCTATTGGGTTTATAAAATTGTGCAGCATTACTAAAAACACAAGGGTACAGCATGCTGTACCCTTGGGGATTATACCTGAATTACCGCTCAGATTTAATCGTCGCCGTTCAGCCCCGCGCGATTGAGCAGGAACTGCGCCAGCATCGCTACCGGACGGCCGGTTGCGCCTTTGGCCTTGCCGGAACGCCAGGCGGTGCCGGCGATATCCAGGTGCGCCCAGCTGTACTTGCGGGTAAAGCGCGACAGGAAGCAGGCTGCGGTGATAGCCCCGCCCGGACGGCCGCCAATGTTCGCCATATCGGCAAAATTGGAGTCCAACTGCTCATAGTACTCGTCGGACATCGGCAAGCGCCACGCGCGATCACCGGCCTGTTCGGACGCGCCGATCAGTTCGTGTGCCAGCGGGTTGTGGTTCGACATCAGGCCGGTGATGTGGTGGCCCAGCGCAATCACGCAGGCGCCGGTCAGGGTGGCAACGTCAATCACCAGCTCCGGATCGAAACGCTCAACGTAGGTCAGGGTGTCGCACAGCACCAGGCGGCCTTCGGCGTCGGTGTTCAACACCTCGACGGTCTGGCCGGACATGGTGGTCAGCACGTCACCCGGACGATAAGCGCTGCCGCCCGGCATGTTTTCACAGCCAGCCAGTACGCCGATCACGTTCAGCGGCAGGTTCAATTCCGCCACCACGCGCATCACGCCGTACACGGTGGCGGCGCCACACATGTCGTACTTCATCTCGTCCATGCTGTCGGCAGGTTTGATCGAGATACCGCCGGAGTCGAAGGTCAGCCCTTTACCCACCAGCACAATCGGCTTGGCGTCCGGGTTCGGGTTGCCTTTATATTCCATCACCGACATCAGCGATTCGTTCTGCGACCCTGCGCCAACCGCCAGATAGGCGTTCATCCCCAGCTCTTTCATCTGCTGTTCGCCGATGACGCGGGTGGTGATGTTGGTGCTGAAGGCGTCCGCCAGTTGACGAGCCTGAGAGGCCAGGTAGCCGGCGTTACAGATGTTCGGCGGCATATTGCCGAGATCTTTCGCTGCCTTGATACCGGAAGAGACGGCCAGACCGTGCTGGATAGCGCGTTCGCCGCTGGTGAGCTCACGGCGGGTCGGCACGTTGAACACCATTTTGCGCAGCGGACGGCGCGGCTCCACTTTATTGCTTTTCAGCTGATCGAAGGTGTAGAGCGTTTCTTTTGCGGTTTCCACCGCCTGGCGCACCTTCCAGTAAGTGTTGCGGCCTTTCACGTGCAGCTCGGTCAGGAAGCAGACCGCTTCCATGGAGCCGGTATCGTTAAGGGTATTGATGGTTTTTTGAATCACCTGTTTGTACTGGCGTTCATCGAGCTCGCGCTCTTTGCCACAGCCAATCAACAGGATGCGTTCGGAGAGAATGTTAGGCACATGGTGCAGCAGTAACGTCTGCCCGACTTTACCTTCCAGTTCGCCACGGCGCAGCAAAGCGCTGATATAACCATCACTGATTTTGTCGAGTTGTTCTGCGATAGGGGACAAGCGGCGCGGTTCGAAAACGCCGACTACAATACAGGCACTGCGCTGTTTTTCCGGGCTACCGCTTTTTACACTGAACTCCATGCACTCTCCTGAATCTTAAAGACAAAGGCAGGCGCTACGGCTAGAATAACGTACTCCGTAACGATCTCCCGCCATTGAGTTAACTAACTATGTTAACCTGAACGGCGTAAATTGCTCTGTTTTGGCGACTATAAGTAAGTTCCTATAGGACACCCAAATGCTAGATGTTGTAATACTATTTTAGCTGTGTTGGTTGCCATATGATGAGAATAAATGGCGGATTAGCGATGAAACTATCGATTTTCCTGCAAAAAGACAAGTTTTCACAGGCGTAATAAGCGTGATCATCATAAGATATCTGGTACGGGAAACGCTAAAGAGCCAAATCGCGATCCTTTTCATCCTGCTTCTGATCTTCTTTTGTCAGAACCTGGTCAAGGTGTTAGGCGATGCGGTGGACGGCGATGTCCCGACAAATTTAGTCCTTTCATTGCTCGCATTGGGTGTGCCGAAGATGGCGCAGCTAATCCTGCCGTTAAGCCTGTTTCTCGGCTTATTGATGACGCTTGGGCGGCTGTATACCGACAGCGAAATCACCGTGATGCATGCCTGCGGGCTGGGTAAGCGCACCCTGATTATCGCCGCGATGGTGCTGGCGCTGATCACCTCCGCCGTGGCGGCGGTCAACGTGTTCTGGGCCGGGCCCATGGCCTCGCGCTATCAGGACGTGGTGATCAGCGAAGCCAAAGCCAACCCCAGCATCGCCGGGCTGGCGGAAGGGCAGTTCAAACCTTCGCAAGACGGCAACGCGGTGCTGTTTATCGGCAACGTAAAAGGCAGCACCTTCAACGACGTGTTCCTGGCACAACTGCGGCCGAACGGCAACCAACGCCCATCCGTGGTGGTGGCTGAGCATGGCCAGATCAACCAAATGAAAGACGGTTCGCAGGTGGTGACGCTGGACAAGGGCACCCGCTTCGAAGGCACCGCGCTGCTGCGTGACTTCCGCATTACCGATTTCAACGACTATAAAGCCGTGGTTGGCCACCGCACGGTCGCCGTGGACGGCAACCAGGCCGAGCAGATGTCGATGCAGACGCTGCTGGAGTCTGACGACCCGGACGCACGCGCCGAGTTCCACTGGCGCCTGACGCTGGTGCTTTCCGTGGTGATCATGGCGCTGTTGGTGGTACCGCTCAGCGTGGTCAACCCGCGCCAGGGCCGTGTGCTGAGCATGCTGCCGGCCATCCTGCTGTATTTGATTTTCTTCCTGCTGCAGACGTCGCTGCGTTCCAACGGCGGCAAGGGCAAACTGGACCCGATGATATGGCTTTGGGTGGTCAACGCGGCGTACTTTGCGATCGCGCTGGCGCTAAACCTGTGGGATACGGTGCCGATGCGTAAGCTGCGTGCACGCCTGAGAGGAGCGGCCTGATGTTTGGCGTTTTAGACCGATATATCGGTAAGACGATTTTCAACACCATCATCATGACGTTGTTCATGCTGGTGTCGCTTTCCGGCATCATCAAGTTCGTCGATCAGCTGCGTAAAGTGGGCCAGGGCGAGTACACGGCGCTGAGCGCCGGGATGTTTACCCTGCTGAGTGTACCGAAAGACATCGAGATCTTCTTCCCGATGGCCGCACTGCTGGGCGCACTGCTCGGGCTGGGGCAACTGGCGACGCGCAGTGAACTGGTGGTGATGCAGGCTTCCGGTTTTACCCGCATGCAGATCGCCGGCTCGGTGATGAAAACCGCTATCCCGCTGGTGCTGTTGACCATGGCGATTGGCGAGTGGGTGGCACCGCAGGGCGACCAGATGGCGCGCAACTACCGTGCGCAGCAGATGTACGGCGGCTCGCTGCTTTCCACCAAAAACGGCCTGTGGGCGAAGGACGGCAACGACTTCATCTACATCGAGCGCGTGGCGGGCGAGAAAGAGCTTTCCGGCGTCAATATCTACCACTTCAACGACCAGCGCAGGCTGGAGACGGTGCGCTATGCCGCCACCGCCAGCTTTGAAGACGGCGTGTGGAAGCTTTCGCAGGTGGATACCTCCGACCTGACCAATGAAAAGCAGGTGACCGGCACCCAGACGCTGACAGGCGAATGGAAAACCAACCTGACCCCGGACAAACTGGGCGTGGTGGCGCTGGACCCAACCTCGCTTTCGATCAGCGGCCTGCACAACTACGTGAAGTATCTGAAACAAAGCGGCCAGGAAGCCAACCGCTACCAGCTGAACATGTGGAGCAAAGTGTTCTCGCCGCTTTCCGTTGCGGTGATGATGCTGATGGCGCTGTCGTTCATCTTCGGGCCGCTGCGCAGCGTGCCGATGGGCGTGCGTGTTGTGACCGGTATCAGCTTCGGTTTCCTGTTCTACGTGCTGGACCAGATATTCGGCCCGCTGAGCCTGGTGTACAACATGCCGCCGGTACTGGGCGCGTTGCTACCAAGCATGCTGTTCCTGCTGATCAGCGTGTATATGCTGCTAAAACGCAGGTAGTGGCACGACAGACGATTTAAAAAGGCGTAGCCATGCGGTTACGCCTTTTTTGTTTCTGGGAGCTCTGCAGCGCGCAGCTGATGATATCGCTACGCACAGTGCACATTATCGTCGATATCATCCGTAGCACGGGCGCCGCACGCCGCGCCCGTGCTGTTTGCCACAGTTATCTCCGATGATATGCGTAGAGGCGCCGCATGCCGTGCCCGTGCCGTTTGCCACAGTTATCCCCGATGTCATCCGTAGGCGGGCCGCACGCTGTGCCCGTGCCGTTTACCACAGTTATCCCCGATGTCATCCGTAGGGGCGCCGCATGCCGCGCCCGTGTTGTTTGCCACAGCTATCCCCGATGTTATCCGTAGGGGCGCTGCACGCTGCACGCTGCGCCCGTGCTGTTTGCCACCGTTATCCCCAATCGACACGCCTTACTTCGCCCAAAAAACGAGCCAACGTGACTGCGGCGACGATTTTTTCAGCACTTAACTCATTGAACAACGGATAAGTGTTGCACGTGGATCGCTGAAAGGTATAATGCACCCGTTTTCCGCATACTACTTGCAGTGCCGAAGTGGCGAAATCGGTAGACGCAGTTGATTCAAAATCAACCGTAGAGATACGTGCCGGTTCGAGTCCGGCCTTCGGCACCATTAGTACAGCGCGAACAAGAAGCCACCGAGAGGTGGTTTTTTTGTGCCTGAAATCCAGTCCCGCGAGTTTTCCCTATCTCACCCATACTTATCCATTAACAGATTGCCGCATCCGGTCATTGCCACTTTTGCAGGCACGTTCTGCAGTTCCTTGAACGCCCATTTCCATCCAAGAGTTACTGGACTAACCGGGAGTGATGATTATCATGTTATCGATACTACCGATTCAGAGAGCGTGCTATGCAACATATCATTGAAGGTTTCCTCAGCTTCCAGAAAGAGATTTTCCCACAGCGTAAGGAACTCTTCCGCAGCCTTGCCTCCAGCCAGAACCCTAAAGCGCTTTTTATTTCGTGTTCTGACAGCCGCCTGGTACCCGAGCTTGTGACACAGCAAGATCCGGGGCAGCTTTTCGTTATCCGTAACGCAGGCAACATCGTGCCTTCCTTTGGCCCGGAGCCGGGCGGGGTGTCGGCGACCATCGAATACGCGGTTGTGGCATTGGGCGTCACGGATATCGTGATTTGCGGCCACTCGAACTGTGGTGCCATGAAGGCGATAGCTTCTTGCCAGTGCCTTGATCCGATGCCGGCAGTGGCCCACTGGCTGCATTATGCTGACGCCGCCAAAGCGGTGGTAGAGAAGAAAACGTGGGATAACGAAATCGACAAAGTTAACGCTATGGTCGAAGAGAACGTTATCGCCCAGCTTAATAACATTAAGACTCACCCGTCCGTTGCCGTGGGCCTGCGCAACAACGGCCTGCGTCTGCACGGCTGGGTGTACGACATCGAAAGTGGCGAGATCCGCACGCTGGATAAAAATACGAAGAATTTCGTGTCACTGGCGGATAACCCTGAAGTTCACTTCGAATAAAGCGATGCCAGGCCTTGGCTATGAAATTCAATCCACGTTTCGGCGTGGATTTTTTTTAGGGGCAGATCTAAATTGACCCTGACCCAAAATCCTGCTCCATTCAGAAACAGAATTCCGGCATGATAATGACTCCCCTGAACGGAGGATGTGCCGATGAAAAAGTCACGATTCGCCGAAGAGAAGATTGTTTTTACCCTGAAGCAGGCTGAACAGGGTACGTCAGTGCCGGACGTCTGTCGCAAGCTGAGCATTTCGGATGCCACTTTCTATACGTGGCGTAAAAAGGCTGGACCAACTCTGACTGATAAACACGGCTTTCTTGCATCCGCAACAAGTGGTTGTTTGCCTGTTCACTAAGTTCTAACAGGGCAGGGAGTACATGTGCGGAGGCTTTGAGCCAGGCGCTTACCTGCACTTTATTGTCTATTGAAATGTGCTCTTCGTTTTCAAGTGATTCAGCCAGGTACAATAAGCTGTGACAGAGCCCTTCAGCAGACTCCAAAGCGACGGCGCTCAGATCGCACAGCTGAATACCGTTGAGTTTACAGAATTGCAGGTCGGCAATGAGATTGCGGAAAATGGCGATGGGGCTGTCAGTCGAAGTTTAATTCGTACAGGTCATGATGATATTTCCTTGAAGAATGGTTATCACCAATGCCAAAGAGTTCCAAGCTTTGGTGGTGGCCCAGACAGGTTTGGAACTCCGGTCCTTTGATCACCGGCCAACCTTGCGGTTGTCCTGCCTGAGCCACCGAACTGAGTGTGCACGTAGGCGCTGAAAAAACACAAGCCTTTTCAGTAATGAAGGAGTCAGGGTTCCAATCCTGACTGCGGATTTTGCCGCAGTAAATAGACTATATTCTGGCTACTATCCATATGAAATATGGCTGGATGCATTTACAGGGATTTGTTGTTGGAATCGGACCCGCATAAAAAATAAAACTCTTACGTGCAGAACTACCTTGTCTGCGAGTACTTTATGAATCTGTGCTTTATTGTTCATCTCACTGAATTTTATTATAAATGACTATCCATGACGGGATCCCCGGCAGTAGCTAGTAGCAACAGCATGCTTAGGATCTCACTAGCGCGCTTTCTAATTGATAATTTTATATAAAGACTTATCCTATTTGCATCTTGTTGGTTGCTTTAAGTGAAGTGTGTACAGAATGTGCTCATATCGTGGAGTACTTCTAGCTGCTTTTTTGGTATAGAAATGATCATGCTGCCAATAAGTAGTTATAGCCATGTTACGTCGTCTTTGTTAGAGGCTAGATAGAGAGTTTTTCTTCGTCACTTGTGTAATTACTACTTGTAGCCGATGCACTCATAAAGTGAGTGATGCTTAGGCAGCTACCATGATTAATAGCAATTAATTAATTTCACATGAAATTATATTTTCATTATAAATCACTTGCCCATAAAAATTTATAGCGATTTTTGCGTATAGAATGGGTTGAGGAGAAGAAAATGAGGGTTTCAAATCCCCCACAAGCAAGGGATCTGATGGTAACTGCTCGAAGTTTCGGCAACTATGATCTTGCAGCAGCTCTTGCCGATCTGATTGATAATAGTATCAAGGCTAAGGCTACTCTGGTTGATATCAATTTTGAACTAGAGAAAATAGGTAGAGAAGTAGTTGTCAGGATTCGGGATAATGGGATTGGTATGGGTTTGGATACGCTAAGAGTGGCTATGCGTCCCGCAAGCACCAATCCAGAGGATGTAAGGGAACCGGACGATCTTGGAAGATTTGGTTGGGGGTTGAAATCTGCATCTCTTTCGCAAGCACGAATACTCACAGTTGTGTCTTGGCGTGATGGGGCTATTAGTGCTGCTCGATGGGATATCGATGATATTGACGATTGGGGAATGGAGATCATGGAAGGAGCAGAAGCAGAAAGTCTTTTGTCTGTTCCCTGTACATCTAAATCAGGAACTGAAGTAATATGGTCTCGTTGCGATCGTGTGCTTGATAGTGAAATCAATTCCTCTTTCGATGATTCTCTTACTTTTGCCATTGCACATTCCAATCAACAGCTTTCATTGATATTTCACCGATATCTTGCCGGGGAAGCAGAGAGGCGTTTGACAATCGCGGTTAATAATCGCAAGTTACGTTCAATCGATCCATTTATGATATCTCATAATGCTACACAGACCTTAGATGCTGAGGTTATTAAGACAGCAAACGGAGCTGTAATTAGTATTCAACCCTATATTTTACCGCATTTCTCAAAGTTAACTGTTGAGGAGCAGGTAATACTTGGCGGTTCTGAGGGAATGGTTCGTAATCAAGGATTTTATGTATATCGAAACAAGCGATTAATCATCTTTGGGACTTGGTTCCGGTTGGTTCCACACGGTGAACTCTCTCAGTTGACCAGGATCAAAGTCGATATTCCAAATACTGCTGATGCTGAATGGCGAATCACTGTAGATAAATCGGATGCTCAACTTCCGGTTGCTCTTAAACGCCGTCTTCAAGACGTTGTCAAACGTTTCAATCTACGCTCATTCTCTGTACACCGTAAAAAAGGTGTTTCTCTAGACATCCCGAAAGTCCAGTCTGTCTGGCTCCGTTATATCAAACATGGCCAGATTCATTATCGAGTAAATCGAGAACACCCTATCGTAGCGAGCCTATTGGGTATGGAGTCTGTCTCAAGTAATGCTGATGCCGTACTTCGGCTACTGGAGTCTTATTTTCCAACAGACAGATTTATTGCTGATGCTAACAGTTCAGGTGTTAATCAATGTCCAACTTCTACTGAAGAATTTGAATCTCTTGTTGATCAGTGTGTCATCAATTTTATTCAAGGAAATGAAGGGATACTTGAAGTTGACGCTTTTCTTGATTTCATCAGGGATGTGGAGCCATTTACAAGCCAATGGATATACACACAAAGCTATGTCCGAAAGATTACCGTCAAAAAGTGGGGGATGAAAAATGGATTTTGATGCGGCGCTTAGTTTTATTCGTACAGAGATAGATAAGGTTTTAAAAGGACGAATTCCTGTACCTAAAGGATTTCTCGATGATTATGTGAGAGATAAATCAGGAATTTCAAAAATTCTTGGGGAGGAGTTAGCTGACCGGTTGGTTAGACACCTTGAGACTTTCTATGGAACTAATCAGAGTGATGGTCATGTATTGAAAACCGACTTTGAGGAGTGGTATCCGAAGCGTAAAGGAGAGATAAATTTCTACTTCTGGCGTAGATTACAGAAATATTGGTTAGATCATTCAATTCTTCCGGTCCAAGTTGTTGGGTCTGTAGATAATGTTACAAATGAAATTATAGGCTTTCTTGGCGATCCTCAAGAGATAAAATCATGGCGTCGCCGGGGTCTTGTCATGGGACATGTACAATCTGGTAAGACAACCAATTATTCGGCACTTATTGCTAAAGCTGCTGATGCTGGTTACAGAGTAATTATTGTTTTGGCTGGACTTACCAATTCACTCAGATATCAAACACAAGTTAGGCTTGATCAGACTTTTGTAGGAAAATCTTCTCTTGGAGACTCAGTAACATCTGTTATATATCCGGTTTCTTACTCTTTCAAAGGTATTGAGGGCGAAAGCTCTGAGCTTCGTCATCCATATTGCGGAACAACGCAAGTTTCCGATTTTAATGTTGGGAAGGCCACGGGAATAGTAGCTGCCGAAGGTAACTTTGCTGACCCAATATTATTTGTGACAAAAAAAAATGAGAAAGTTCTTGAGCAACTTGCTGGTTGGCTGAGAGGGCTTCGCCAAGGGGGCCAGCTTGAGGGGCCAATGTTGTTAATTGATGATGAGGCGGATAATGCCTCAATCAATACAGCTAAGGATCCTGGGGTAACTACACGAATCAATGCTCGTATTCGGGAGCTTTTAGACTGTTCTCGACGCTCATCGTACGTAGGATATACAGCAACACCTTTCGCGAATATTTTCATTGATCCAGATACAAATGATGAAATGCTCAAAAATGATTTATTCCCTGAGCATTTCATCAAGTCATTGGAGCCGCCAGAAAACTACATCGGAGCAGATAAACTGTTTTCTGAAAAAGGTGAGTTTTACGATATCTGTGTAAGGCCTATTCCGGATGATTATAAAGATCTCCTCCGCCTCAATCATAAATCAGGAGATAAAGTCAAAGAGTTGCCGCAAAGCCTTAAGAATGCTGTTTTCGAATATGCCTTGTTCAGGTGTCTCCGTACTCTTGCAGGGGAAGGGGATCGCCACTCCTCTATGTTGGCGAATGTAAGCAGATTTAATGCTATTCAGCAGCAAGTGCATGACGAAATCTATCGTTTACTCCAAGATCTGAAAGCTGCTGCTGATGTATGGGGAGCAAGTTCAACTTGGGAACGATCCGAAATCCTTAGTTGTTTAAATGAGGTTTGGCGGAAGGAATATGAGAAATATTCTGAGTTTACTTGGGATGAAGTACGAGAGGTTCTGAAACAAGCTATCTCGTCGGTTGAAGTTCGTCTGGTTAATATGCGTGGGGGAGGATTGGACTATACTAAGGCTCCTGACCTAGGGCTTCATATAATAGCTGTAGGGGGATTGGCTCTTTCACGTGGTCTTACACTTGAGGGGCTTGCGATTTCATATGTTCTTCGCAATGTCGGGGCTGCTGATACTCTTCTTCAGATGGGGCGATGGTTTGGTTATCGTCCGGGGTATGAAAAGTTATGTCGGATCCATGCAACTAGAGATATGTTAGATCATTTCCGCGAGGTTAGTGACTCTGTTGAGGAACTGCGGGATGATCTTGTTCGGATGGAAAGGATGGGGCATACCCCAGATCAATTTAGCCTTAAAGTTCGCCAAAGTCCTACTGGTATAGCTATCACTGCTGCGAATAAAATGCGAGCAGCTAAACCTCTTCTGATTGCATTGGATTTATCAGCTCGCCATCTTCAAGCATATGAGTTGTTCAATAAAGATGATGTAAATGGTAAACATCTCGATGCTGTCAATTCATTGGTAACAATTCTAAATACAAGCTTTTCAGATAAACGTGTTAGAGATGAGTCCGCGTTTGTTTGGTCGGGTGTCCGAGTATCGGTTGTAAAGGAACTGCTTCAGAATTTTAAATTGCCTCAGCTTGAGTTTGCTTTAGGAAATGAAGAAAGGAGTTTGGCTTTGGACTACATTTCTGATCGGTCTGCAGTCGAACTTTCCACTTGGGATATTGCGATTCCATTTAGAAGAAAAGGTTCATTCGATTTCCCCCTCGCAATTGATGGGGCAGATGGTGTCTTCTGTCGTAATCGCCATAGCGGTTTTCCTAAATCTGATGATCCTGATGTTGTAAAAATTACTGAGAAAAACGTAGTTGCAGACGCCGCACCAAATGATCTTAAGTATGGTGAGTGTAGAGCTAAATTGGATGAGAAAATCAAAAAAATTAGAGAGGATAATCCAAAACTCAGTCCCGAGAAGGCGTGCTTGCTTGCCAGAGAGCGCCCTTTACTTGTGATTCATCTGTTCAATTTCAAGCTTGACGATAAGCATGGAAATAGTAAATCGCTTGAATTCAATGAGAAATTTCCTGTTGTAACGGTAAGTTTGGCTTTCCCAAATACTAGTATTCAGCCTCAACCACGCGAATATGCAATTTCCGTTCGGATGGCTCAGTTGTTGGAGAGACAACTCGAAGAAGCGCAGAGTGATGAGGATATATTCGATGAACAGTGATTTTACCGGAAAGTGGGACGAAATATCAGAACGAGGGCATGGTGCCGGGCGTTATCGTGTCTGTCCAGATCACCTGCTTGACATGTTTATTGGTTTTTCAATTGCGGGAGAACGTGAGTTTACTTTGGAGTCTTCTAAGGTGAGCTTTGATGTGGATGAGCTTCCTGAATTCGAGAACATGGTCGCACAATTGGGAGATGATTCGTTTATTCATCGTCTGACTTTGCGATTAACAGATCGTGGACTAACCGATCTCTTTTCGGTTATCTGTATTGATCTTGCAGAGGCGTCGTCAGTAGCGCAAACAGCGGAAGGTGCGGTCCAAACATTTGTGGTACGTCTAAATCGCTGGGCAGAGTTACTGCGTCGACGACGCACTCATGAGCTATCGTTCAAGGAGAGACTGGGCCTTCTCGGTGAACTGAGTATGTTGATTTGGGTAATCGACGAGTGTGGTGTCGATGCTCCATTGGCCATACGAGGATGGCGTGGTCCCGAGGGCGATACTAATGATATAGGTTTGAACAATGTACGCGTCGAAGTGAAAGCGCAGCTTTCAACTCAGCGTCAGTCATTGAAAATCTCATCCTTGGATCAATTGGACTGGGATGGCCGAAATTTGTTTATAACAGTCAATCGATTTAGTCCATCGAGTAAAGGATTAAGTTTAGCATCCTTGTCTTCGACTATTTCCACTCGGCTAGCAACGTGTAGCCACGGTTTTATAGAATTCCAGCGTAAGTTGATTATTGCAGGATATGATCCAGATGCTAGTTATGCTTCTGAGACATTCAAGCCTGAAGGATTGAGCATCTATCGAGTTGATGGGAATTTCCCGCGATTAGTGCCAAGTAATGTTCCTCGAGGGATAGCCAAGGCTAGGTATGATATCGACTGTGAAAGCATAAATGATTTCCTGATAGCTTCATCGGAATTAGAGGTCCTGATAAATGGTTGAACTTCAGGAGGAATACCTGTATCTGCATAAAGAGGTTTGCGTTGGTAGCATTGCGAATCATGAGCTTCAGATTACGGAATTTTTTCGAATCTACTCGTCGCTTGCTGCAGAGAATGGAGATACACCAGATATGGAGTATTGCCCAGTTCTTAGGGAGGGACTGGGTGGATACCGTGTTGATGGGTACGCACTGGATATACTAGAAAGTGAAGCCAGTGAGTCTGGAGATCTCTACTTGGCAGTTTGTGACTACCGCCAAGTAGAAGAACTACCTGCAATCAACAGCCGTGACATTGAGCGTGCTGTCGATGGTGTTGAGCGATTTTTCAAGGCTGCAACAAGTCGAAAATTTCTTGATAGCTTAGAAGAGGCTAGCCCTGCTTATCAACTCGCTTTACTTATTCAGCAATACAGCACGAGAATTAAGCGACTTCGTGTCATAATTTTTACTAACGGTCATTTGCGTATCCGCAAAAGCATCTTTGAAACGAAAGCTCTTGATGGCATTACCATGCATATCAATGTCCTTGACTTAGAACGCTACTCAAGGATTTCTTCAACTGGCGGGGAACCTGTTGAGATTGATTTTGATGAAAATTTCGATGGTGCTATCGAGTGTTTACCAGCCTCGGTTGGTGCAGATAGCTATCAGAGCTATCTCTTTGCGATCCCAGGTTCGGTGTTAGCAGCGGTTTTTGCAGCTTTTGGAAATCGTTTACTTGAGCAGAACGTCAGAACTTACCTTCAGGCGAAGACTGGTGTCAACAAAGGTATCCTGCGCACAATTGCAGATGAGCCAAGTATGTTCTTTGCCTACAATAATGGCGTTACAGCAACGGCATCTTCTGTGCTAACCCGAAGGCTTTCTAATGGTGCATTGGCTATATCCCATATCAAGGACTTCCAGATCGTAAATGGTGGGCAAACCACCGCATCACTTCTCTATGCTCGTGATGGTTTAGGTAAGAAGCTTGACCATGTTTATGTTCAGGTAAAGCTATCGGTAGTTGATGAAATGCGTTTGGCTGATGTCGTTCCGCGAATTTCAGAGTACGCCAACACGCAAAATAAAGTTTCTCTAGCTGATCTTGCCTCCAATAGTCCAGTACAAATCCGAATTGAGCGTTTTTCCAAAGAGACCTCCGTACCACAAAAAGCCGGTGAGCTGCATACTAGTAAGTGGTTCTATGAGCGTACTAGAGGCCAATACAAAAACCTCTTTGCCTATAAAACCAAGTCTGAACGCAACAAACTCGAGCTGATGTACCCGAAAACAAGACTCGTGACAAAGACAGATCTAGCTAAGTATGAATTGTCTTTTGATGGGTGCCCTCATTACGTTAGTGAAGGTGCTCAGAAATGTTTCAACCGCTATACGACATTGGTACTCTTGAAACTTGGAGAAGGCACCTTGCTTAGTGAAACATGGTTTCGCAGAGCAATGGCTAAAGCATTACTATTCATCGGTCTTGATGAGGCCATTCAGAAGTCATCGTGGTATCTAATGGATAGGGGTTACAAAGCCCAAATAGTCACATATACGATCGCAGCCTGTGCGAATGAGTTTCGTATAAGAAGCCAACAGATAGATCTAGATCGGATATGGCGAGAACAAAGTATCCCAATCTCATTGCTTGGCTGGATGCTTAAAGAAGCGAGCCTGGTTGCAAAAATTTTGAGATCTCCCCCTGACAACGTCAGGAACATATCGGAATTTGCAAAACGAGACTTTTGCTGGGAATTGTATGTGAAGGGAAAAATCGGTTCACCGGACGACTCTATTCTTCAGTTCGGCATCTCTATTGAAGATTACAATGATGAAACAAGACAAGGCAGTCGTGAAACAGCTAGGCGATTAGATATTGACTTCGATATTAAGGTAACTGGTTTGGTACATCGAGCGAATGACATCATCATTCAGGCTAATAAAATTGGTGCTGCATCTCCAAAAAACATAAGTGCCTTAACCAAGGTTGCTGCGGGTAATTTAAGTCTATCCAAAGGGGAGAAAACCGCTCTTAAATATTTGCTAGAACGGTTGAAAATCGAATATTAAGATTGATTGGTTATGGCCATTGCAAGCTGTTTACTAAGGTAGTGGCCGATATGTAAATTGTCTAGAATGCTGGAGGTTAGTCTTGGAGCTTCTATGCCAAAATCTTGGCTACGATTCCAGCAATTTGATTCGCCAAAAGTGGTGGCACTGCATTCCCAACTTGGTGGTACTGTTGGGTACGACCACCCTGGAAAAAGTAGTTGTCTGGGAAAGTCTGTAATCGAGCAGCTTCTCGTACTGTCAAACTTCTGCACTGTACCGGGTCATAATGGATGAAATAGTGTCCATCCTTGGATATGTGGCTAGTAATCGTTGTCGACGGATGATCTTTGATTTGTACTCTAAATCTGTCCGAAAACTTGCCTGACTCCCAGTTCTTATGGGCAGGGGCTAGCCCTGGCAAATTAAATTCCTTATGTCCCTTGGGCGATCGGTTGTAGACAGAAGCGAAGGTTGCGGCATAACCGTAACGTCCCAGATCGTCGATACGATGGCCACGAGTTTCATGGTTAAGCCAGACATTTAAGCGATCGTCTAATAGCCATTCATTAAGGTATTCGTGTCCTGTTTGTCCAGAAACACCGGTTTTTTTAGGCAGCCTTGTACTTCCTGTTGCTAGGACGCAACCTATACTGGCAGAGGTTTTTTGCAGATATGGGGCTAAATCTTTTACGGTACCGTCAGATGTCGACGCGACTTCTGTCAGTGTTTGCAGTTCCTTGCCAACCAACTCTGCCCATAAAGTATTGGAGTCCTTTTCTTTGCTTAACAAACTTCTCAAAGCAGGGAGACCTCCAATAGTATCTTTGACTGATACTGAGTTTTGGTAGGACAACTTGGGCAACTTACCTTGATAGCGATCTTCTCGAATCCCTAACAATATGACTCTATGGCGAGCCTGCGGTATGCCAAAGTCTTCAGCACGAATGATATATTTCGATAGATCCAGCTGGTTTGGATCATCACCATCACTAAATACTTGATCACTGACAAGTGACACTATGTGATAGCGCTGACCTTTTTTCGCTGCTCCCAAGGCAGCATTTGGATTGGCAAGATCTTTGAGGATCTCATGGAATATTTTTTGACCGTTGATAGTCGACGAGAGAATTCCTTTGACATTCTCCATGACAAAAATATCAGGTTGGTAGTTTTGTATGATCCTCAGGTATTCGCGATAGAGAAAATGGCGATGATCATCTTCTGCTTTGTAGTCAGCTTTACCCTTGTTTCTGGCTCTACCTACCAGTGAATACGCTTGACAAGGTGGCCCACCAATTAGCACCCAGGGCTCTTCAGGGGAACGTTTATCTAATGCTGTTTTAATTGAAGCATCAAGAGTAGCATTTCCATCGACGCTGCCGATTTCTATGCACATGGCTTCTTCACCTGCTTTATTCCAAAGCTCTTCGGTCTCAGCGCTATAAGGTTCCTCTGTTTGACCATTGCAGAAGCGATAGTAGTCATCCAGCTTCTCTGGTTTACTACTACAGAGAAGTCGGAAGAAGGCGCGGAGACGGAGAGTTTTGTGAGCAATAGGATCTTTCTCGGCTGAGACCGCTATCTGGAAGGTCTCACCATTGTTCAGCGCAGAGAAGCCTTCACCTAGCCCACCAGGTCCTGCAAAAAGGTCAACAATTGGTATCGGTAACGAAATTGTACTCATGAGTTCTATTTGTGATTTTAGTCAGGTAGCCAGGATACCAGGAAGAGACGCAAACAGGAAGCATCATGGATATTGTTGACCCTAAAACACGATCTAGAATGATGTCAGGCATCAAAAGCAAGAATACGCAGCCAGAAATACTCGTGCGTAAGTACCTTCATGAACAAGGGTTCCGGTTCAGACTGCACATTGCGGACTTACCCGGCAAGCCAGATATTGTTCTTCCCAAGTATAAACTGTGCATCTTAGTGCATGGTTGCTTCTGGCATCGACATGAAGGATGCCGTTATGCTACTACTCCATCAACCCGTCCTGAGTTTTGGATTAAAAAACTTGCATCGAATAAACAACGTGATATCCGCGTCAAGATGCAATTGCTGGAAGCGGGGTGGCGAGTATTCGAATTATGGGAGTGTGGTTTTAGAAAGAAGGGGGAAAATTCTTTAAGCTGGTTACCAGAGATGATCAAGAGCAATATTCAAACTCTAAGTTGGCCTGACTATATTTGCAGTGGGGATGCATAGCCAGGCGACAAACTCCTTTAGTGTTTCGTCAATGTCCCCCCATTACCCCAAATCCCCCCCATTACTGGCAATCACCTGCTTGTACCACCAGAAGGATTTCTTGCGCGTGCGGGCGAGGGTACCGTTGCCGTTGTCGTCGCGGTCGACGTAAACCAGGCCGTAGCGTTTGCTCATTTCTCCGGTCGATGCCGCCACCAGATCAATGCAGCCCCAGGTGGTGTAGCCCATCACCGGCACGCCGTCGGCGATGGCGTCGGCCATGGCGCGGATGTGTTCCCGCAGGTAGCTGATGCGGTAATCGTCGGCTATCTCGCCGTCAGCGTTGAACTCGTCATGCGCGCCCAGGCCGTTTTCCACCAGGAACAGCGGCTTTTGGTAGCGGTCGTACATCATGTTCATGGTGATGCGCAAACCCAACGGGTCGATGCCCCAGCCCCAGTCGCTGCGCGGGATATGCGGGTTGGTCAGGGATTTCACCACGTTGGCGGCGCTGCTGTTGTTGTCGTTCATATCGGCAGACGCGCAGCGCGAGGCGTAATAGCTGAAGGAGACAAAATCGACGGTGTTCTTCAGGATCTCGGCGTCGCCTTCCTCCATTACGATGCTTACGCCTTTCTCACGGAACACCCGGGCAGAGTAAGAAGGGTAGGAGCCGCGGGCCTGCACGTCGATAAAGAACAGGTTCTCGCGGTCTTTCTCCAGCGCGGCCCACACGTCTTCCGGCTTGCTGGACCAGGGGTAGAAATTGCCGCCGGCCAGCATGCAGCCCACCTGGTTGGCGGGGTTCACCTCGTGGGCGATGCGGGTTGCCAGCGCACTGGCCACCAGTTCGTGGTGTACGGCCTGGTATTTTACCTGCTCGGGGTTCTCGCCCGTCTCAAACACTAATCCTGCGCCGGAGAACGGGCTGTGCAGCACAATGTTGATTTCGTTGAAGGTGAGCCAATACTTCACCAGCCCGTCGAAGGCTTCAAAGCAGGTGCGGGCATAGCGGGTGAAAAACTCCACCATTTTGCGGCTGCGCCAGGAGCCGTATTCGGTCACCAGGTGCATCGGCACGTCGAAATGGCACAGCGTCACCAGCGGTTCGATGCCGTATTTGCGGCACTCTTCGAACAGGCTGCGGTAGAAGGCGATGCCTTCCGGGTTGGGCGTCAGCTCGTCGCCGTTCGGGTAAATCCGGCTCCAGGCGATGGAGGTGCGGAACACGCTAAAGCCCATCTCCGCCATCAGCGCGATGTCATCGCGGTAGCGGTGGTAAAAATCAATCGCGTCGTGGCTGGGGTAAAACTCGTCTTCGCGCAGGGTAAAGCGCTTCTCCAGGCCAAGCTTTACCGGCATGCGGTTGGGGCCATGCGGGATCATGTCAACCGTGGTCAGCCCTTTGCCACCCTCGCGATAGCCCCCTTCCGACTGGTTGGCGGCCAAGGCGCCGCCCCATAAAAACCCTTGCGGGAAAGTTGAATCAGACATGCAATCCTCAATTACCCGTCATACTTGAAGTTGCATCTGTGTTGGCTGCGTTTCAAGACCCATCCGTGGGTCTTGCCCCTTCGGGGCCGCTGCAAGCAGCGTTCAAATCTGTTCCTGACAGATTTGTCGCACACCCCAGTCACTTAGCTGACTAAGCTCCTGGGGATGTACGGCCTTGCCGCCGTGATGCAACACCAATTATGTAGGGTAAAAAATAGTGTTTTAATGGATAGCGTTAGCGGTATTGGCCGCAGGCGCGGTTGTCGTTGGGGCCTCTTCGCTTTCCGGAATGTCTTCAAAGCCCAACAGCAGCGTGAGCACGAAAGACAACACCACGGAAAGCACCATCACGCCGCCGACCCAGACAATGCTCATCGGGTTCGACGGGTCAAAGAACTGCACGCTGGTGAACAGGCCGGGCGAAGCCATCGAATGGCTGGCTAATCCGCCAATGCCGGCGACGGCGCCGCAGATAAAGCCGCTGATCAGGCTGGCGATTAATGGGCGTTTGAGCCGCACCGCCACGCCGTACAGCGCCGGTTCGGAAATGCCCGCCACAATGGCGGAAGCGGCGGCGGCCAAGGCGGTCTGGCGCAGCTCGCGGTTCTTGGTTTTGAATGCCACCGCCAGCGAAGAGCCGCCGAGCGACAGGTTGGCGCCAATCTCCGAAGGCATCACCATGCCCTCTTTGCCGGTTTCGGCGATGGTCTGAATGATGGTCGGGGTGAAGACGCGGTGCATGCCGGTCATCACCAGCAGCGGCCAGATCGCCCCCATAATGGCGACGGAAAGCCAGCCCAAATAGCCATGCACGGTGTACACCAGCGCCGAGATACCGCTGCCGAGCCAGATGCCCAGCGGGCCGATCAACACAATGGCGATCGGCGCGGCGATCAGCACAATCAGCATCGGCTTAAGGAAGTTCTTGGTCACCGCCGGGGTGATGCGATCGACCCATCGTTCGATATACGACAGGATCCAGGTCATCACCAGCGCCGGGATCACCGTGTAGGTGTATTTCACCGCCGTCACCGGAATGTAGGCGAACTCCACCGCCTGGCCCTGCGCCGCCTTGGCCATTAAGTCGATAAAATTAGGGTGCAACAGCACACCGGCAATGGCGATCGCCAGCGACATGTTGGTTTTGAATTTAAGGGCGGCCGACGCGGCGACCATCACCGGCAGGAAGAAGAACGCGCCGTCGCCAATCACGTTGAGGATGATCAGCGTCGACGAGCCTTTGTCGAACAGGCCAGCCATATCCAGCATCATCGCCAGCAGCTTCACCATCGAACCGCCGATAATGGCCGGGATCAGCGGCGACATGGTGCCGACCAGCGCATCGAGAATGCCGGCGCCAATGCCTTTCAGGGTGATTTTGCGCTTTGCCGGTGCGGCCGCGGGGGCGTTACCCGGCATGCCGAGCGCCAGCACCGCCTGATAGGCTTTCGACACTTCGTTGCCGATGATCACCTGGCACTGCTCGCCGCTGTGCACCACGCCCATCACGCCGCTAATCGCTTTGAGTCTTGGCGTGTCGATCAGCGCCTTGTCTTTCACCACGAATCGCAGGCGGGTCATGCAGTGCGTAACGGCTTCGACGTTCGCGCGGCCGCCCAACGCATCCACGATGGCGTGCGAGATCTCTGTGTAGTTCTTCGGCATGGAATATCGTCTCTAAGATATGAATTCGGATTGCCCAAAGGCTCACTTTTACTGCCTGGGCGATCCGCCGTTCCATCTTAATGAAACGCCCACAAGAAACCGGTTTCACAAAATCATGATGATCTGTTTTAACTCTGGCAAGAATTATGATTTTTTGGTTTTTAATTTCGTGAAGCCAGTCACTTTAAGGCTGGGGAGGGCGGCAACGGCAGGCGCGAAAACATTCCAAAGGCGGGGCGTCTTGGGTAGACTGCGCGGAACCCTGGATTTTGACGGCGCAGAGATGGCAACAATACTTGAGGTGGCAAAAAGGGCCGGCGTTTCGAAAGCGACGGTGTCCCGCGTGTTATCCGGCAGCGGCTATGTGGGCCCGGAGAAGCGCGAACGGGTAGAGAAAGCCATCGCCGAGACCGGCTATCGGCCCAATCTGCTGGCGCGCAACCTCGCCACCAAAACCACTCAGACCATCGGGCTGGTGGTCACCAACACGCTGTACAGCGGCAACTATTTCAGCGAGCTGATGTTCCAGTCGGCGCGCATCATGGAAGAGCACGGCCGCCAACTGATCCTGGCGGACGGCAAGCACACCGCCGAAGAAGAAAAGGCCGCCATTCAATTCCTGTTGGACCTGCGCTGCGACGGCGTGATCATCTACCCACGCTTTCTGTCGATTGCGGAAATGGACGAGATCATTTCCCAGCACAAACAGCCGATCCTGGTGATCAACCGTCGGTTAAGGCTGAACGACAGCTACTGCATCTTCAGCGATCAGCACGCCACCAGCGCGGCGGCGGTGGGGCACCTGATCGAACAGGGGCACCGCGATATCGCTTTCATCACCGGTTCGCTGGATTCGCCCACCGGGCTGGAGCGGCTTTCCGGCTATAAAGCCGCGTTGGCGGAGCAGGGTATTGCCGTCAATAGCGCCCTGATTGTCGAGGGGAAGTGGAATGCGCAAAGCGGCATGGCGGCGGTCGATACGCTGGTGGCCAGCGGCAGCGCTTTCAGCGCCATTGTCGCCAGCAACGACGAGATGGCTATCGGCGCTATCAAGCGGTTGACGGAGCGCCAAATTCCGGTGCCGTCCGCCGTTTCGGTGATTGGTTTTGATGACATCCCGCTGGCACCTTATACCATCCCTTCGCTCTCCAGTATGAAAATGCCGGTGACCGACATGATCAAGGAAACCATCAATCGGCTGGTGTCGATGCTGGACGGCGGCGAGCTGAGCAAGCGCCCCACCTTCCCGGCCAGCCTGATCCTGCGCGATTCGGTAGCGGCGGGGCCTTATTTGTCGGCAGAGAAGGCGGACCGTTAACGGCGGATCAGCATATAGGCGCGCGGCGAGCTGCCGGTCATATTTTTAAAGAAGGTTGAGAAGGCGCTGTCGCTGGAGAATTCGAGCTTACCGGCGATATCTGACAGGCCGTATCCCTCCGCCAGCAGCTCGATGGCTTTGATCAAACGCCATTGCTGGCGCCACTGCTGGTAGCTCAATCCGGTCTCCTTGCGAAAGATGCGGCTGATGGTTTTCTCCGAAGCGCCACTGTAGCGCGCCAGCTCATTGAGCGGTGGCACTTCCTCCATGCCGGCCAATTGCCGTAAGCGGCGGTCCTTGGGCAGCGGCAATAAGGTCGGTTCGCGCTGCGCATGCCGTATTTCGTCCAGGCATACGGCAAGAATATTGGCGCTGGGGCCGCTTTCCCACTGGGTAGCAAAGTCGGCGATGGCGATCCGCTCCAGCACTTCCCGCAGCAAAGAAGAGGCCGACAGCACTTCCAGATGGGGCGAAAGGCCAGGGTAGCGCTGGTTGTCGAGATAAACCGAGCGATAGCCCGCCACGCCGGTAACCTGAACGCGGTGCACCACCTTGGGAGGGATCCAGGCAATGCGTGCCGGCGGCAGGAGGCAAATGCTTTCATTGAGCGTGATGCGCATACAGCCCCGCTGGCTGAACAGCAACTGCCCCATGTGGTGCCAGTGCGGCCCGGAATCATGCTGCGCCAGCTCGGCCGCAATGCCTAACACGCTATTGTTGATAGCATCGGGATCAAATTCGTCCTGTGCGCTGAGCCATGCCATAAATGTGTCCGATTTTATAAGTTTTTTGTCTTTTATATTGTAATGGTCAGGGTGGGGAAGGTGCTACTTTGTGGCCTACTTTCTTTTTGGAGACGGGATGTACCATGCAACGCAGACTGACCCTTACCCTGGCGACACTGATGATGATGTTTCCCCAGATTGTGGAAACGATCTATAGCCCGGCGCTCACGCATATTGCCGACGGTTTTCACGTCAGCGCGCAGGCCGCGGCGCAAACCCTGTCCTGTTACTTTTTCGCTTTTGCATTCGGGGTCGTCGTTTGGGGCCGTTTGTGTGACGTGATCGGCCGGCGCCCCACCATTTTGGCCGGTCTGGCGCTGTATCTGCTGGCGTCGATCATCGCCATCTTCAGCACTGGCTTTACCTTGTTGTTGGCGGCAAGGGTGTTGGCGGCGTTTGGCGCGGCGGTGGGCTCCGTAGGCACTCAGACCGCCATTCGCGACCGGTTCGACGGCTATGAGCTGGCGCGCGTGTTTTCCGTGATGGGGATTGCAATGGCGGTCAGCCCCGCGGTGGGGGTGCTGAGCGGCGCCCTGTTGACCCATTACTGGGGTTATCAGGGGGTGTTCGCCGGGCTGGCGGCGTTGGCCGCCTTGCTGCTGGCCTATGCCGCATGGCAGTTGCCGGAAACGCGCCCGGCGCAGGTGGTGAAAAGTTCTTTCTTCGGTACGTTAGGCCGCATGGCGAAAGACGGCGATATCTGGCGCAGCGCATGGCTGGTGGCCCTGTTCAACGTCTGTATGTTCAGCTATTACCAACTGGCGCCGTTTCGGTTTGAAGCGCTGGGCATTCCGCCGCAGTGGTTTGGCTATACCGGGTTGGTGCTGGCCGCCGGCGTTGGGATCGGCGCGGCAATCAACAAGTTTCTCATCGCCAAACAGTGGCTGTTTACACCGCTGCTGATGCTGGCCTGCGTATTGGCGCTGATCGGCGGCGGCCTGGTGTTCCTGTTGGAAGATAAGCTGTGGTTCGTGCTGCCGATGATGCTGGTGGTGATGGCGTACGGCATCGCGATCCCCAATATTCTGGCGCGGGCACTGCGGAATTATAAGGATTGCATGGGGACAGCGGGCGCAATTCTTGGCCTGATGTATTACCTGATGCTGGCGGCGGGGCTGGTGCTAGCCGGGATGGCGCAGCGGCCGGGCATCGTGCTGATGGCGAGCAGCGCCTGCGCGCTGCTGCTGGCGTGGACCGTCGTGCGCGGCGAACGCACCGTCGCATTGGGTAAACGCAACAGCGAGCAGGCGTAACCCTCAGCGGGGAGTTGGCGGGGCACTCAGCGGGCCCGCCAGCAAGGTATGAAGCGCCTCTATCACCGCATTGCGCTGTTCGTTCAAAAAGAGGTGCCTGCCGGGGAAGCGTCGTTCATGCACTTCGCCCCCGGCCAGCAACCGCCAATCCGCCAGATCCTGCCTGTCGACCCAAAGATCGTCCTCGCCATAAAAAACCGCCAGCGGGATCGGCAAATGTGTTTCCCGTGGGAAAATAAGCTGGCTGGCAAGCAGGAGATCGGCGCGGATCAGCGGCAAATAGGCGTCAAGCAGGTCGGCGTTTTCATCGGTGATTGCAGCCGTTTGCCCGGACTCGTGAAGTGTTTCAATCAGCGCGCTGCGCGTCAGGCGCAGCAAATGACCGTGCTTTGCCGCGTAGGGTGTGGAGCAGGCGGACACGATCAACCCTATGGGCGGCAGCCTGGCTGAGAGTGCGGTTGCCAGGGCCAACCGGCCGCCAAGGCTGTGTCCGAAAAAGACGCAGGGTTTGTCCTGCAGGGGGGCCAACGCCTGCTGCAGTTCGGCCACCAGCCCGCGGTGCTGGCACGCCGGCGCTTCGTCCGCCCGGTCTTCACGCCCGGGATATTGCATGGCGAACAGCTCGATGTCCGAGCGCAGCAGGCTGCTCCAGGCGCGGAAGGTGCCGGCGCTG
Organism: Serratia sp. BNK-12; assembly: GCF_047456085.1. NCBI lineage: Bacteria > Pseudomonadati > Pseudomonadota > Gammaproteobacteria > Enterobacterales > Yersiniaceae > Serratia > Serratia sp. BNK-12. Next base: position 4,635,513 of record NZ_CP179896.1, on the reverse strand, counting down.
CCACCGGCATGAGGAAAGCAAATCAGTCGCAATTTGCCCTGGCGTGTGGGGGTCAGCGCTTTCAGGCATCGCTCGGCTCCCCGGAAGGGTATGTTGTGCATGGCAGGTTAATCGCCGTTCAGGATGAAGGGGAAGGGGATCGCGCGATCCCCGGATTTTCGGCTAAGGCGATCAGTTGATCGCCTCCCACAGTTCGTCAAAGATCGGCGTAAACAGCGTGGATTTCAGGTAGTCGGAACCGGCGGACCCGCCGGTGCCTTTACGTTGGCCAATGGTTCTTTCCACCAGCTTGACGTGCCGATAGCGCCATTCCTGCAGCAGTGAGTCCAGATCCAGCAGCTGATTCAGCAACAGCGACTCGCTGGAAGCTTCCTCCAGCACGGTTTTTATGATGGCCTTGAAGGACTCGGCCTGCTGTCCCTGGCGATCGTTGAGCAGCAGCAGGTGGCGCTGAACCGCTTGCCAGAGCGAGATTGGGCGAATGATCGCGCCAAGCATTTTCTGAATGGCCGGATCTTCACCGTACTGCTGCAACTTTTTACCGTTCGCTTTACCCAACAGCGCCTCAATGCCCGCAAATTGGTAGGACTGAAATCCGCTGGCGGAGCCGAGGTAACCGCGAAATTTTTGGAACTCATGGAATTTCAGCGTGAAAATCACCTCAATCTGGTTCACCACGGTTTTCGTGATGGCGTTGATGCGGATCAGCCCATTGTTTGCGGCGGCTATGTCGCCGTTTTCTATCAGATCGATAAGGCAGTGGAGCTCATCGATCAGCTGTTTGAACCACAGTTCATACGTCTGATGCGTAATGATGAAGAGGTTCTCGTTGCGGTGTTCGCTCGGCGGCGAGGCCGGTTGCTGCAAAGCGAGTAGCTGATTTAACTGCAAATAACTTGAGTAATTCATGCTGCGTCATTCCCTTGGGAGAACGGAAACAAAATTGGTTTGCTGGGGAGGGCGTCGCCCGAACAATCCGGCAAATGCAATGACAGGAAATAGCTACCGGCCGGGGTTGCCGGCGAAACCTGCGCCATTTCCGTTACGGAGCAGCGCAATCTTGCGCACGCCTCCGCCGTTGGCAGGCCCATTCCCCAAAAGCAGCGGTGGTTGTCCATCCTGCCGTCATCGTGCAATCGGTCAATCGAAGGCACATCAACCAACAGGTGATGTACGCCAAGCTCGACGATGCGCGCCATCGCCTGGTGGCTGAAATAAGGCGGTATTTCATCCGCCAGCCGCCAGCTCGGCGCTTTGGCGGCGATCACCAACGCCTGAAGATAATGCGGCGCCACCTGCGACAGGGCATCGTCGATCGCCGCGCGGGTAATGACCAGGTCCGTTCCCCGGGCGCTCGCATTATAAGTTTCCGACATCTCGCCGGCCCTTTGCAGCGGTACCCGAATCAGCGTGGCGGCAATGAATGGCTCGAAAACCAACTCTGCCACGTTATGTTCGCCAGGCATGATGTGCCCGGCGCACTCCGTGTGGGTGCCGTGACAATGCGGCACCAAAGAGATGCGGGAGGCATTGCATGCCCCCCCATGCTCTACGCTGGCCAGCGAATCGCCGTAGCGCAGGGGCGCTGCGCTCGCCGGTGCCACGCCGTAGATATTGGTTGGGTTGTCGCCGAATTTCAGCATGGCGGACAGTGGGATCCGCTCATGGTGATGCACTCGGTGGCGCCGGCCGCGGTAGGTCACCTCAATGCACTCCATCCGCTTCCTCCCTGGTTTTGGTGAGCGCCAGCGCGGTCAACTCGCGAATTTGGCTGTGCAGGATGAATTCGCGAATAGTGAGGGAAATGTGCATCGTCTGGCGAATGGCGTGCAATAGCCGTGGGATCTGCAGCGAGTTGCCGCCCAGGCTGAAAAAACTGTCCGTCACGCTGATGTGTTCCTGCATCAACACGGCTTGCCAGATTTCCTGCATGGCGTGTTCCGCGTCGCTGGCCGGCGGCACGTAATCCGTTTCGGAGGCCGAGTAGGTTATCGTCGGGGCAGGTAGCCTGCGAACGTCGATCTTGTTGTTATTGGTCAGCGGGAAAGCGGACAGCACCATAAAGCTGGAGGGGATCATGATGTTGGGCAGCCTGCTTTTCAACGCCGCGCGCACGGATTTCTCGTTTAACTCCGCGCCGGGCTCCATTTGCAGATAACTGACGATCCTGGCGTTATTCCCTTCTCCGACGATCAGGCTCAAGGCATGCGCGATGCTATCCATGGCGGATAAATTGAGGTCGATCTCGCTGAGCTCAATGCGATGGCCGCGAATTTTTACCTGGTGATCGTTACGGCCCAGATATTCCAATTGCCCACGGCTGTTGAAGCGTGCGATGTCGCCGGTTTTATACAGGTAATGGACGGTACCAAGGACCTGGCGTTTGGCGAACGCCTGGGCGCTCAGCGCACCGTTGTTCCAGTAGCCCGGAGATACGCCAGCACCGCCCAGGCAAAGCTCGCCGAAAGCGCCGCTGGGCACCAGGCCGCCGGTCGAGTCCATAATGAAAGCCTCGGTCATGTTTATCGGCGTGCCGATGCAGGTGCTGTCGCCCTCAAAGGTCAGATCGGCGCAGGTTGACCAGATAGTGGTTTCCGTCGGCCCATAGACCTGCAGCACCTGAGTGGCGATGCGCCGCAGTTGTGAAAGCAGTGCGACGGGCATTTTCTCGCCGCCGCACAGCACCGTCAGCGGTCGGCTGCCCGCCGCCGGTAAATGACTGACGATGGTGCCCCAGACGGTAGGGGTGGCCTGAATGACGCTGGGTTGCTGCTGCTCGATAAAATGATAAAGCCTGACGGGATCCATGGCGGTTTCCCGCGGGCACAGCACGACATGAGCACCCGAGGCCAGAGAGCAAAACAGCTCCAGACCGAAAATATCGAAACTGATGCTCGTCAGGCTCAACATCTTGTCAGCAGGCCCCAGGGCCAGCCGGTCGGCAAAGTCATTGGTGAAATTGTTCAGATTGCTGTGGCTAATCATCACGCCTTTCGGGTTGCCGGTAGAACCGGAGGTGTAGATGATGTAAGCCAGCGGATCCTTTTCTCCGTTCGAACGCGTTTGCTCAACGGCGGGGCGGGCAGACAGTATTGACTCGAAAGTCACGTGCGGGCAATCCGCCGGCACTGCGGCGTTTGCTTCGTCGGTGACCAGGATTTTCGTGCGCGCATCGTCAATCATGTACCGCACGCGATCCGCCGGGTAATGGACATCAATGGGAATATAGTATTTGCCGGCCTTGAGCGCGCCGAGGATCAGCGCCGCCACCCTGCAGCTCTTTTCCATCATGATGCCGACAGAAAACGCGTTGCTGTCCAGCGCGCTCAGGTAATGGGCGACATGCTCAGAGAGGCGCCACAGTTGCTCGTAGCTGTAACTCTCTTTTTCGCAACTCACCGCCAGCGAATCCGGCTGCCTGCGTGCCAGGTCATGAATTTGCTCGATCAGCGTCCCACGCGCGCTCTGCGTCGTATTGCTTGCGAGCTGTAAAAGTCGGGTTTGCTCTGCCTCGCTGAGTGGGTTGATAGCGGCAAGCGCCATCGAGGGGGATTGCGTCAGCAACTGATGCAGCACCTGTTCATAATTGTTCAGCATCATCTGCAATCTGGCGGCGTGGAACAATTCGCTGGCGTAATCAAGCTCAATGCTGATGCCGTCTGCGGCCAGGCTGAAGTTCCAGGTCATGTCGAACATCGAGAAACCCGAAGACACCGGCAATTTTTGCAATGAGCAGTCATGGAGGCCGGCCTGACACACGTCCCCGGCGTTTTGCAGAATAGCCATGATTTGGAACAGCGGGTTTTTGTTCGATACGCGCTCATAATCAAGCTGGTGGAGAATGCGGTCGAAGGACAGCTGTTGGTGCCGATAGGCGCCCGTACAGGTTTCCGTCATTTTACCGATCAGGGTTGCCAGGGTGTCACTCGCGCTCAGTACCGTGCGCAGCGGTACGGTATTGACGTGGAATCCGCTCACCTGCTCGAGGTAAAGGTTGTCGCGCGCGGCGATGGCGCTGCCAATGACAATATCGTCTTGGTTGGCGTATTTACTCAGCAGATAGGTCAGCGCTGCGGTAAGCACAACGAAGGGAGTCGCGCCCAATACCCTGGCGCGCTGTTCCAGCAGCCCCGCGATGGCGGGATCCAACCGGCGGCATATGCGTTCGCCGGCATGCGTCGGTGCCAGGGGGCGAGGCATGTCCAGGGGGAAATCCAACTCTCTGCACGTGTGCAGTTTTTGCTGCCAGTAGGCGATATCGCTCTCGAGGTGGGGTTCCCCGGCATCATTGACGATATCAATTGTTTGAACCTCTGGCGCTGGCAGTGCGTAGGGGCCTCCGCCGCACAGATGATTGTATTGCCGCCAAAGATCGTTGAGGATGAGGTCCTCACTCCAGGCATCGGTCAGAATGTTGTGTTTCACCCACACTAACACATGGTGCTGGTCATGGTACTGCACCAAACGCAGGGTGACCGGCGGGCGGTGGGTGATATCGAAGGGGACGGCGCAAAGCTGTTTCACCCTGTCTTCCAGAGGCGGATGCTGCCCGGTAAGGGTATGCCCGGCAAGGTTAATGGGAATATGCGGCAGGGCATGCTGATAGGCGATGCCCTGAGCCTCGCCAAATTGAGTACGCAGGCTTTCATGTTTTTCATAAATGAAATTGATGGCCTGCTCGAACAGCGAAAGATTTAGCGGCCCGCGGATCTCCACCGCAATGGGCAGGTTATAACTGCAATCATCAGGATTCAGCGCGCTCAGGTACCACAGTAAATTTTGCTGGGGGCTGAGCGCCGCCCGGCGTTGCTCGCCGATGGGAACGGCTCTGTCTGCGGAAACCGCCTTATTCTCAATATATTCCGCCAGCTTGCGTATCGTATTGTTTTGGAAAAGGTCGGCGATATTCAGACGACAGCACAAATCCCGGGCGACCAGCGAAACGATTTTACTCATGGTAAGTGAGTGTGCACCCAGGCAGATAAAGTCTTGCGTGACGTCGGCGCGGGTACAACCGATGGCCTCGGTCACGATGCGCTCCAGGATCACTTCAGTTTCGGTTTCCGGCAGCGCCATATCGCCGTCATTGTCTTCTATAACCCAGTTTTCCAACCGTTGGCGCGCCACTTTGCCATTGGTGGTCAACGGCAATGCAGGCAAGAAAACGAAAGCGGTCGGAATGGCGGCGGCATGCAGCAAAGGGGCCAGCGAATGCCGCAAGCCATCGGCGGTCAACGCCGGCGACGACGCTTGCACAAACGCCACCAGCGCTTTGCCGGCGGCCTGCGGTTTGGCTACCACGCACACGCTTTCTACCTGCGGATGGGTGCGAATGGCCGTTTCCACTTCGCCAATTTCGATGCGTACGCCGCGGATCTTGACCTGATGGTCTTTGCGGCCAATAAAAATAATATTGCCCTGTTTATCCCATTTGGCGATATCGCCCGTTTTGTAAATGCGTTCTTTACCCTGACTGCCGGGTAGGGCGAACGTGATGAATTTTTCGCCGGTCAATTCGGGCTGATTCAAATAACCGCGGGCAAGGCCGTGGCCGGCGATGCACAATTCACCCTCGAAGCCGAGGGGCTGCAGATTATTGTGCGCATCCAGGATATGGCAGCGGTAATTCTTCAGCGGTTTGCCAATGCAGTTCCAGGCCACGCCGGGCTGGTATTCGCACAAAGAAGTGGCGATGGTGGCCTCTGTCGGGCCATAGCCGTTGCACAGACGAGTTTGCTCCGCCCACCAGGCCACCACATCCGCCGGCGGTGCATCGCCCATCACAATCATCGATTTTAATCCGCGCCAGGCTTCACGCGGCAGCAACTCAAGGATGGCCGGGGTAATGGTGATATGGTTCACCTCGTGCAGCGCGAGGTAACGGAATAAGGCATCGGTTTCGGTATGCAATGCCGCAGGGGCGAGGTAGAGCGTTGATCCGCTGATCAAGGCGCCATAAACATCCCAGCCAAAAGCGTCAAAACCCAGAGAGGCAATCGACAGGACTTTACTGCCGGTTTCCAACCGCATGAAGTCGCGATGGTTTTGCGCGACATTGGCAAGCCCCTCACGAGTGATCATGACGCCTTTGGCTTTGCCGGTGGTGCCCGAGGTGTAACAGAGGTAAGCCAGGCCATCAGACAGCCGGGGAAGATGTGACGCCGGCAGGGTCATTGCCTGGTAATTAATGGTTGCCGGATCAATGCACGGCGCATTCCCCGCCTGCAGAAGGGTATCGGCCAGGATCAGCGTGGGCCGCACATCATCAAGGATATTCTGATTGCGGGTTGCCGGGGCCTGCGGGTCGAGCAGAACATAGGTCTTATTACTTTTCAGGATGCCCAGCATCACGATTGGCAGCAGGGCGGATTTCTGCATGGATACGGCGATAATGTCGTGGCCGTCTACGTCGCCGCGGTGTTCGAGCAGCCAGCAAGCCATTCTGTCAGAAGCGTCATCGAGCTCAGCATAGCTGTATTCTCTGTCGTCGGCATGCAAGGCGATAAGCGCCGAATTTGCCGCCGCCGTACGGCGAAACAGGGTGACAATATCTTGGGAAAGCAGGGTCGCGTCCGCGGTATCATTGAAGGACGCCAACTGGCGTATTTCATCAGGCGAAATGACCAGCGGCGCGGTAGCGGGATCGTCCTCAGAGGTGAGCAGCGCGTCCAGATAGTCGGTGAAGCGTTGGAAACGGGCATCGTCCCCGGTGACCGTGACCCACACGCCATCACCGGCGGGGGTCAGGGAGATCATCGCATGGGTTTGCGCGTATCGGTTTTGTTTGAGAATGCCGGTTTCATTGAAGAAGAAATGCCGCAGGTTTTGATTCTCCGGCGTGACCTGATCTTCGGCAAGGGTATGGAAGTCAGCTTCTTTTCGCCAGGTGACGAAACAGAGATCGGTCGCGCAACGCCCCTGGGTCTGGTCACCCAGCCGCTGTAAAAGCGTGACGATCAAAGCGCGCAGGCGTTCTGGCGAAGCGGAATAACATTTCTGGCCGATGCGAGGAGGCAAGCTGATATTGTCAGGCGGTATGCCGCGTGACAGAGAGACCACTATGTCGCAGATTAAGTCTTTCAGCTGCGCTGCGTTATTTCTTTGGCTATGCCGGGCATCGGGTATCAGGCTGCCGCACAGGTAGCCGATTTTTTCTTTTTGAATAAAATACAGGGATAAGTATTCTTGTTTTTGTAAACTATCAATATCGGTGATTATTTCTTTATTGGACGATATCACCAGAACGTTTTCAGATAATTTCTGCAGTCGTTGTAATTCCTCCTGATGATTGTTTGTCGTTATTATCAGATCGATTTTTTCGGCGGGTAGGCGGGGTGAATATAACGGGTAAATATGATGTCCATATTCTTGTATTTCTGAGGTGAGCGCTTCCCCGCAATGGATATCACCTGAGAATACTATGTTTAATAGTTCCACATTGGCTTCCTAGTAATAGTGTAACGTGAGCATCCGGTGTTGATGCCCAGTTTTAATTCGGTTTATCTGTTTTATGCCTGCGTTATTTTTGAAATCGGCAGGTCTTCGAGTATGCCCGCTTTATCCAGTGCCAGCAGCATTTGCTGCGTAACAATATTATTGGTTTCCCATGGCTTGGTGTCGGCAGGTGGGTAAGTGTCGTGAATGACGGCGGCGATGGCTTCTGCATCCATATTCAAATGACCTAGCATCCGGGCGCTAAATTCTTTAGCGATGGCATCCGTCGTATAGTGTTCAATAAAGGTCAGGATGGGGAGTTTCATCGCCTCTTTTGCATGCGTATCGCTGTGGTGCCATATATGCCCAAGTATCTGTTGAGAAAAGCGGGCGTGTCGGCCTTCGTCCGCGACATGGTCTTTCATGATCTGATAGAAGGAGGGGAAAATATTTTCATTGTCGATCACATCGATGAGATCGGTGGTTAACGCCTGTTCTGACAGGGAAACGCACACCAGCCGGAATAACTCACGGTGTTCATCCGGGGTCTGACCAAGCGCGAGCGCGAGCGCGAAGGACGCTTCGGTGTCTTTCGGCATGCTCAGCGGCGCTATGCCCGTCATCTGTTCGACCTGATTGATAAGGTCCAGTGCGACCAGAGCATGATAGGACTCATCTACAACGACGGTTAATGCATCCAGGCGCATATCTGCGGGGAAATCGACGCCTGCGGTATTTTTGTATAGTTTGTAGGTTGAGTCATTAATAATATCCAGCTCAATGTTGGCAATGCCATTCAGATAGTGATAAAGCGTTTGGACCTGAATATAGCGCAGTGCTTCGTCACCCAACGCTGCCACGCGCGGGTGCATGCAAAGCGGCAGGCGTTCCGTAGGGAAATATTGCCGGGATTGGTAATCTTGCTCATTAAGTATGCGACGCGGACGGGAACGGACAATAGCAGCGCGATCCCATTTTTTCAGGGTTGTTTCAATTATGCTCACGGAAAGAATCCTTCTTTAGTAGAGTTCGACTTCAATATCCGACAGCGGATAGGCACAGCAAGCTAATATAATATTTTCCTCAAGCTCATCTTCGGCCAGGGCGCTTTGTTTTCCATGACGCACTTCACCTTTGACTAACAACATTTTGCAGCAGCCGCATTTTCCTGCGCGACATAAATGTGGAATATCGATGCCTTTACTCTCAAAGTTATCTAATAGTGACTTCTCGGAGCAAAAGCTACCCGTGTCCTCACCATCAAGAATAACCTGATAGTGGGTGTTTTTTGATTGTGAAATCATGGCGGGGATTCCCTTGGCTATTAATTAAATGGTGTGGGGTCCATTATTCTTCCCTGATTGAATGATATTTTTATTTATGTGCCTTGATGGCGGAATAACAGTAGCTTCTGAGTTGTTTATTGTCAACATGAATGGTTAATAACTTTAACATTTCATTAATATTTGCGTTGTCTTTTTATTTTTTAATGGTTAATTCGTTAATTATTTCTTTTTTTATTTTTACAGGTGCAGATGTGCATATTGCAAGAAGTGTCTTTGTAATAATTGATTTTAAAATTATTTTATTTGGTATCGACCGCCGGCGGGGGCGTTGAATATTCACTTCTGTTGGAGGCCAACCTTGGGACCTCGCCCCGTTAACGAAAAAGGGCAAGCTTTCGCTTACCCTTTGGTTGGTGCAGTACGCAACGTCGCTATCTCAACCCAACCCGCCAATCCGCCCCCGGATCTCCTCCTCAGGCAAATCTACGCCAATAAACACCAAGGTGCTGCGGCGCTCTTCCTCCGGCAGCCACTCGCGATCCCAGTCGGCGTTATACAGCCGTTGTACGCCCTGGAATAACAGCCGGCGCGGCTCGTCCTTGATTGACAAAATGCCCTTATAACGCAGCAGGCTGTCGGCGTATTCCAGCAGCAGGCCTTCCATCACTTCGGAAATCTGCATCAGCTCCAGCGGCTGGTCGTGGTATACCGCGATCGAGCCAATGTTGTTTTGCGCTTGCGGAATGCGGCGGAACAGCGGCGTCGGCGGCGTCAGGGTCAGCTTGTCGTTCAGCACAAAGCCTTCGATGTCGAACAGTACGCTGAGATCGATATCGCCGTGCGTCACTTTATACACCGGTGCGCGGGCGTTCATCTGCTGCAGGCGTTGGATCAGCGCTTCGCAGTCCGGTGCCACGTCGGTTTTGGTCAGCAGAATGCGGTCGGCGTAGCCCACCTGCGCCTGCGCGATGCTGAACTGGGTCAGTTGTTGGTCGGCATGTGCGGCGTCCACCAGGGTGATGATGCCGTCCAGCAGGAAGCGTTCGCAGAGGATCTCGTGCGAGAAAAAGGTCTGGGTGATCGGGCCGGGATCGGCCATGCCGGTGCATTCGATGATCAATCGATCGAACGCCAACTGGCCCTGGTCTACGCCGTCCAGCAAGTCCAGCAGCGCATCGGCCAGTTCGTTGGATTTGCTGCAGCAGATGCAGCCGTTGCTCAGGGTGGTGATGCGGCTGGCACGGTCGCCAATTAGCGCATTGTCGATCGGCACTTCGCCGAATTCGTTTTCGATTACCGCAATCTTGTAGCCGTGCTCGGCGTTGAGAATATGGCGTAGCAGAGTGGTTTTACCGGCGCCCAAAAAGCCGGTCAGAATGGTGACTGCGATGGGTTTCATTACGGGTCCTTATTAACAGCAGCGCATGCCGCCTTTGCCGTCCCCACCGTAGCGGGCCTGCTGGCGTTCGCGGAAAAACTCTTTATAGGTCATCACCGGTTTGTCCGGGTGGTTGTCTTTCATGTGCTGGACGTAGGTATCGTAGTCGGGCACGCCCACTAACATGCGCGCTGCCTGACCGAGGTATTTCCCCGCCTGGCCGAGATTTCCGAACATCGCCTTCTCCCCAAAAAATTACCCTGCATAACAGCTTTCATTATGCAGGGTATCCGTTAAATCACCATCAGTGCTGCGGTGAAACTTTGACGTCCCCCTCAGTTACGCCGTTGGAGGGCGCTTCTTCAGGCACCGGCACGTACGGCGTTTCCTGGTCGCTGCGGTTCGGGTTTTTATGCGCCGCCATGGCGGTTTTCACCCCGTAGAAGATGATGCTGTACACCACCAGCAGGAACAGAATGCTCAGCCCGGCGTTGGTGTAGTTGTTCACCACGATATGGTTCATGTTAGCCACTTGCTGAGCGGTCAGCTCGGCACCGCCTTCGGCGATTTTGCGCTTGTACTCACCAGCCTGGAAGAAGAAGCCTTCCAACTGAGGATTGTCGCTGAACAGCTTCAGACCCAGGGCGTAAGTGGTACAAATCAGCAGCCATACCGCCGGCAGCACGGTGACCCAAATGTATTGGGTGCGCTTCATCTTAATCAGCACCACGGTACCCAACACCAGCGCCACGGCGGCCAGCATCTGGTTGGATATGCCGAACAGCGGCCACAGGCTCTTCACGCCGCCGAGCGGATCGACCACCCCTTGATACAGCAGGTAACCCCACAGGCCCACGCAGCCGGCGGTGCCGACAATACCGGCCACCAGCGAGTCGGTTTTCTTCAGGAACGGCACGAAGTTGCCCAGCAGGTCCTGCAGCATAAAGCGACCGGAACGGGTACCGGCATCCAGCGCGGTCAGAATAAACAGCGCTTCAAACAGAATACCGAAGTGGTACCAGAAGCCCATGTTGGCACCAGGAATGATCTGGTGGAACACGTGGGCGATACCCACTGCCAGCGTAGGTGCGCCACCGGCGCGGTTCAGCACCGAAGGCTCGCCGATGTCCTTGGCGGTCTGCAGGATCTGTTCCGGGCTGATGACAAAGCCCCATGAGCTGACGGTCGCCGCCGCGTGGGCGGTCACATCTTTCAGTGACGCCATGATCATCGGCGCATCTTCGGTACCCAAACGGTGCAGGTCAGGCATGGTGATGCCCAGTGCTGCCGGCGGGGTGTTCATGGCGAAGTACAGGCCCGGCTCGATAATCGAAGCCGCCACCAACGCCATGATGGCCACGAAGGACTCCATCAGCATCGCGCCGTAACCGATAAAGCGCGCGTCTTTTTCATTGGCCAGCAGCTTCGGCGTGGTGCCGGAGGCGATCAACGCATGGAAGCCGGACACGGCGCCACAGGCGATGGTAATGAACAGGAACGGGAACACCGAGCCTTTCCACACCGGGCCTGTCCCGTCGACAAACTGGGTGATCGCCGGCATTTTCAGCTCAGGGTTGAGGATCACGATGCCAATCGCCAGCCCGACGATAACGCCAATTTTCAGGAAGGTCGCCAGATAGTCGCGCGGCGCCAGGATCAGCCAGACCGGCAGCAGGGCGGAAACGAACGCATAACCAATCAGCGTATAGGTGATGGTGGTGTCTTTAAAGGTCAGCGCCGGGCCCCAGTACGGGTCGTGGGCGATCACGCCGCCGAACCAGATGGAAGCCACCAGCAGCACGATGCCAATGATCGACACTTCGCCCACCTGTCCCGGACGCAGGAAGCGCATGTAAACGCCCATAAACAGGGCAATCGGCACGGTGGAACAGACGGTGAACACGCCCCACGGGCTTTCCGCCAGCGCTTTCACCACGATCAGGGCCAGCACTGCCAGGATGATGATCATGATCAGGAAGCAGCCAAACAGCGCGATGGTCCCCGGTACCGGGCCCATTTCCTTTTTGATTATCTCGCCAAGCGAAGCGCCGTTGCGGCGCGAGGAAATGAACAGCACCATAAAGTCCTGCACCGCCCCCGCCAGCACCACGCCGCCCAGTAGCCACAGCGTGCCGGGCAGGTAGCCGACCTGCGCTGCCAGTACCGGGCCCACCAGCGGGCCAGCCCCGGCAATGGCGGCGAAGTGGTGGCCGAACAGCACGTTTTTGTTGGTTGGCACGTAGTTCAGGCCGTCGTTATTGACCACCGCCGGCGTCGCGCGGAAGGCGTCCAGCTTCATCACCTTGGTGGCGATGTACAGGCTGTAATAACGGTAAGCCACCAGATACACCGCCACCGAGGCGACGATGATCCACAGCGCGCTGATGTGTTCGCCACGGCGCAGCGCAACCACGCCCAGGCAGGACGCGCCGAGTATTCCCAGCAGCATCCAGGGTATGTGTTTTAAAATCCCCTCTCTGTTCATTGAGGTGTCCTTAGTTCAAATCTGCAAAATGAGTGAGTTAACCCGCTTATAAGATGTTTCAGGCACGCGGCCCGGTGCGGATAACGTTCGGGTACGAACTCTAAATAATTCGAGTGGCATTGAGGCGGCAAGGGCGCGTAGCCCGATGAACTTACATAAGTAAGTGATTCGGGTGAGCAATCGTAGCCAACAACGATGCAACTTGAAGTATGACGAGTTTAGGAACAGCTCATCATTGCGGGTTGGGACAGGGGAAGACATGCGAATTTCAGTCAACGGTGCTATAGGGTGCCGAACGGTTGAAATCCCGGGGTGAGCGGTTGGGCGTTGCAGGGGGAGTGGCAACGCCCCACCGAGGGCCGGGTCAGTAAATCTTTCTGGTGTTGATCCCGGCGGGGAAAATGCCGGTGGCGAAGATGTGCCCGTTAACCTGCAGCTGGCCGTCGGGCAGCATTTCGACCGGGTATTCGTGGGTCAGATAACTGAGAAAGTTATTGCGGTCGTCGAGCGTCTGAAAGCCGATCAGATCGTAGAAAAACAGCGATTCGATTAAGCCGTGATGCTCGGGGATCTGTCTGAGCAGCGCCGTCGACGGGAACGGCAAATGGAAGAAGAACGCACAGGGGTTCAGCAACCCCTGTTCTTTCAGCGCCTGGCCGCAGGGCAACAGCTGGTAATCATCAATACAGATGATGTCGTTCGGGCAAACATACTCGCAGGCGATATCGGCGAAGTGCCGGTTGAGTTGCCGATAAGCGCGGTAGTTCTCCGGCGTGAAATGCGCCTTCTCCGGGTGGTTATGGAACACTGGCCACAGGCCGTCGTGATAGTAGCCCTGATAGTGGAAGTGAAACTCCTCGGTCGATAACGGAAAGGTCACCTGCTCGTAGCCGCTGCGGTGCTGATAACTGACCGGGCGCAGCGGCGCATCGCCAAAGTTCTGTACGTCACCGTTCCAGCCCAGCCACAACCCGCGATCGTCGTCGCTCTGGCTGTCAGGCGATAGGGCCTGCGTAGCGCAGGCCAGATCCTTGCCGTCACACTGCTTATTCGAGATCAAAACCAAACGAGACATGCTGCGTTCCTTGTTCAGGTTACGAATAGGGGGTTAAAGCATCCAGCGGGTTTCCGCTTCGGTGACCTGCGCTTCAAAGCGGCGCAGCTCGGCGCTCTTGCAGGTGTGCCACAGCGCGGCAAACGCCGGGCCGAGGCTTTCCTGCAACGGCGGAGTTTGCCGGAATAACGTCAATGCTTCCTGCTGGCTGAGCGGCAGTGCCACCGCGTCGCCATTTTCATAGCCGTTGCCGCAGGCTGCCGGCGGCAGGGGTTGCGCGTGCTCCAGCCCATACAGCATGCCGCTCAGCATCGCCGCTACGGCCAGATACGGGTTGGCATCGGCCCCGGCCAGCCGGTATTCGATGCGCTGGTTGGCATGGTCGGCGCAGGGTAAACGCAGCGCCACCGTGCGGTTATTGTGCCCCCAGGAGGCGCGCAGCGGCACGTGCATACCGGGACGAAAGCGGCGGAAGGCGTTAACGTTGGGCGCGAATATCGCCATCGAGGCTGGCATCAGCGCCAGCATGCCCGCCATCACCTGCATCATGGTGGCGCTCAACTCGCCCGGCAGGCTGGCCAGCAGGTTGTTGCCCTGCTCATCCTGCAGGCTGATATGAAAATGCAAACCGCTACCGGCGGCCTGAGCACAGGGCTTGGCCATAAAGCAGGCGTGCTGGTGGTGTTTCTCGGCGATCTGGCGCGTCAGCCGCTTCAGGGCCAGCACCTGATCGCAGGCCTCCAGTACGCGAGCGCTGTGATGCAGATTCAGCTCATACTGGCCGGAGGCGGCTTCGGCGACCACGCCGGTCAGCGGCAAGGCCTGCAGCCGGGCCTGATGTTCGATGTCATTGAGCAACGCCTGGTGGCGCTCCGGTGCATCGACAGAAAAACTCTGCGTCGGGCACTGTCCGGCGTCAGCCGGTTGCTGCTGCGGATCCTGCAGATAAAACTCCAGCTCTGCCGCCACGACCGGGAAGTAACCCTTGGCATGCAGGCGTTTGAGCACCCGTTGCAGCACCACGCGCGGCTCCAGTTCGCAGGCGTCGCCGTCGGCATTTTTCATCGTCAGCAGCAATTGGGCATGGTGCTGCGGATCGCGGGCGCAGGGCCGCAAGGTTCCGGGCACCGGCAGACACAACCTGTCCGGCTCACCGGCCTGCTGGCCCAGCCCGCTTTCTTCAATGACCTGGCCGCCAAGATCCATGGCGTAGATTGACAGCGGGAAATAACAGCCTTTATCCAGCGTAAACACCTCGGCGACAGGCAGCCGTTTCCCGCGGAATTGACCGTTCAGATCGTTGAGATAAATATCGACGTGTTCGGTGTCCGGATAGCGCTGTAAATACTGTTCTACTTCTTTGTGGAATGAACGCGCCTGCGAAGCGGGAATATCTGCCAGCAGCGGGTTGAAACCAATAACGTTAGCATGCATGGCAGCCCCCGAAATGAATTAAAGCCGCGGGGGAAATTATTATCAGGGCAGGGGATAAACACATGAGGCATCCGTCTCGTAAGGCCATATTGGCGATGTAATGATGTTATCTGCGCCCCTAAAACCTGTCTGTAAAAACGCCGTAACTTTATTTATAGCCGGAATAAAAAAGGTGTAAATAAGGGGCGTGGCTCTGATGGCCGAAGAATAAATAGCTGCATATACTGCTGAGAGCGACGTTATTCAGGAGAGAAAATAATGATCAGAGTTTTTATCGTGTTTGCCGCCGTGATGACGGCGTTCAGCGCCGAGGCCTCCTCTGAAGCGGCATGGGCCAGCGGCGATAAAGCACTGCAAACCGCCTGCCTGAAAGCCAGCAGTTTGAAAGGGGCCAAAGCCGTCGGCAGCATTATCCATTATGGTGACGACGTCGGTTACTCGGCCCTGTTGATCGCTGGGCGCTATCCGCAGGCGTTTATGCATAACAAAGCGGGCAAAGAGATGTGCCTTTACCAGCGAGCCACTAAAAAGGCGGTGGTTCAGGACGCTGACGGGCTGGCGGGAAAGCCATAGCAGCAGGGTTCTTGGCGGTACAGTTTTAAAAATGGCGTTGTAAATATAGACTGTAGTCTATAATTTGTCGTTCAGTATACACCTGTATTGAAAGGACACTTAAATGGGTACTTTAAAAGAAATGTTAGCTTCGCGTACCCCTGATAGCAGGCAGCGAATTGAGGAAATGGCAGAGGAGATGCTGCTGGAAACGCGCTTATATGAGGTGCGGGAGGCACTGGATATTTCACAGCAAACGCTGGCGAATAAACTCGGTATTTCGCAACCCTCTGTTGCCGCTATAGAGCAACGTGGCAATGAACTGAAGATTTCGACATTAAAACGGTATGTGGAAGCGATGGGCGGAACACTGCGGCTGGATATCGAACTGCCGGATGGCAAACACGTAGGATTTAGGGTTTAAAACGATCAAAAAAGGGCGCCGGGGCGCCCTTATGCCGTTATTTCAACGCGATACGGATCACGTCGTCCGGCGCGGTGGCTTCTTTCTCGCGGCTGGAAGCCTGTTTGACGCTCACGTACAGCGTCTGGCCATCCGGTGACAGCGCCAGGCTGTTCGGGTGGGTTGGGGTCTTGATGGTTTGCAGCAGCTTGTAGTTCTTGGCGTCGATCACGCTGACCTGGCCTGCCTGACGATGGGTGACATACACCTCATTGCGCGTCGGGTTGAACAGGACCGCCAGTGATTCCGGCACGTCGATTTTGCTCAGAATCTTGCCGTCGCGGGTATCGACCACCAGCACCTGGGCCTGCTTGGAGTCGGTGATAAAGGCGCGATGCGTGGCAGGATCCAGGCTGATGTTCAGGAAGAAGTGCTCTTTGGACTCGTCCAATTTCTTGCGGCTGAGCACCTTGTTGGTTTTGGTGTCGATAGTCACCAGCTCGCCGTCGGCGTTGGTCACGTACAGGCGGCTTGCGGCCGCATCCAGTGCCAGACCGGTACCGTATTTGCCGGTTTCGGTGATGGTGGTGCGCAGGGTCAGGTCTTTGCCGTCTACCACCCAAACCACGCTGGATTCACCCAGCCCGGTGATATACAGGGTGTCGGTGGTGGCGTCGGCCACCAGCTCACGCGGTGCCAGCGGTTTTACCGTTTCGGAGCGTTTACGCGCATCCAGCACCAGGCGGCCTTTGACCTCACCGGTTTTACCGTCGATGGCAGTGACCGAGTTATTGACGGTGTTGCCGAAGAACAGCGTGTCGGTTTTGCTGTTAATGGCCGCGCCGAAAGGTTTGATATCGTTGTGAATGATCTGGGTGATATCCAGCGTTTGCGGATCCAAACGATACACCACGCCGCCTTTGTCCAGCTTGCGGCTTTGCGAAGTGGCCAGATACAGCGCGTTCTCGCCCTGGCTGTAGACCATCTCGTAAGCGCCTTTGCCGACGGGCTTGCGCAGCAGTTCCGGCTCGCCCTGGGCCAGCAGCGGGGCGGAAAACAGCATTGAAGTGAGCAGCAGCAGTGGGAAAGCGGCGCGTGCGCCAAAGCGGCGGCTGGTCGTTGTTGCAGAGTTCATAACCTCTCCATGGAGTTAAAATGCCTGTCGCCGCAGGGCGGTTGCCCAGAGGCTAAAAAGCTCAACATTGAATTCAAAGCAAAATCCGGCCGGTCGCATCGTGTTGCGCCGGGCCTTCTGTTTGCGAATAATAATCATTATTCATGCCGGAGGGGAGTGATTTCTACCCAGGCTGGGGTGAAAATCACAATGTGAAGAGTGGGTGAAGGGTGATCGTTGCCGTGTCGCTGCGTGGGTTTCCTGATTTTCCTTGTGGGCAGATAACAAATAATTAATTTAGCTGCGTTATTGTTTGGTCGCTGTAATAATATTTATTTGTTATCTCTTATAATAAAAACCCGATAATAACGGAGGTTTCTTTGGGTTAAAAACTCCTGCTTTGTACGTTATGTGAGCGGTTAATTACATTGTCTTGCATTGAATTACAGTTGAATACTTTTGTGGTGAAAAAGTCATCCTGTGGTGGATAATCTCAGGTTATGACATGAATTTTTATAACTTGCGTCATTTGCACACATCGGGTAATTGTTTATGCGTGGCTCAAGACCACCGTATTTATAACAATAATTTTTCGGGCAGGGGTAATAATGAGATATATAAAAACGCCAATATTCATTGGCGGCGTTGTGCTGTCGGCGTTATCCGCCGGCGCGCGGGCAGAAATCACCATTCTGGATAAAAACCCGCAAAGCAATGTGTTGCTGGCACCGCTGAGTTTGAAAGTTGGCGGCAGTATTCGCCCCGAGTGGATATTTAATAATGGCCCGGAGCCGGGATATTATAAAAATGGTCATGATGGCGGCACGCGCTTTCGCTTCAGCGGCGACTATGCGCTGACGCAGGATACCTCGGTTATCGGCTACTACGAGTGGGGCGTCGATCTGGCACACGCGCTGAGCTGGGACGGCCACTACAACGAAGACGGCAAACGCGACTATCAGCGCCAGCTGTACGGCGGCTTCAAAGATGATCGCTACGGCACCTTAACCTTTGGTCACCAATACGGCATTTATTATTCGGTTGTCGGCATTAAAAGCGACGTCTGGGATAACGATGGTCATGCGGGCGGCACCGGCATTGGCATTTCCGGCGACTACGACGGCGGTAATAAACCGAAGAACAGCCTGAAATACACTAATGATTTTGGGCCGGTTACCTTATACGCCAACTATTTATTACCGGAAGACGATTTGCACACGGCGGATAATCTCATCTATCGCCGTAAAGGCGGCGGTGGGTTGGGGTTTGATTATAAGGCGACGAAGGAATTAACCTTCAGCGCGGCCTACAGCTACACCGACGCAAAAATCAAAGACAATCAATATAACGAGAAAGAGTATCACCAGCAGTTGTCCGGCACCGCGCTGACCTGGCAACCGAATAACTGGTATATCGTCGGGACCGCCAGCTATTACAAAGACTATGTGCCGAGCACCCGTGAACGTACCTTGTCACATTATTTCGCCGGGAGCGGTTACGGGGTAGAAGGCTTTGTCGGTTATACCTTTAATATCGACAAGCCTTTCCTGAAATCGATCCAGCCTTATGTGGCCGCGGACTCGCTGCAATTGAAGGGCGACGAAGAGTACCACGCCAATCACGTTTACCTTGGGGCGGGTACCACCATCGGCTACGGCCTGTCGGTGTATGTGGAACGGACGCTGGCCAACAGCAGCGACAACGAACCGGACTCCACCTGGGTGACGGTGTTCTACGACTTCTGATCGCTCCTGACAAACTTTCCAGGCCGGCCTCGTTGCCGGCTTTTTTGTCTGGTTATTTCACAGGGTGATCCAACCGCCCTGCGCCCGATCCGCCGCGGTTTTCTCCGCCAGATAGCGTGCCGGCGGTTTGCCGACGGCTTTGCGAAACATGGTGACGAAGCCACTGGCGCTCTCATAGCCCAAATCCAGCGCCACCCGCTGTACGGTCTCCCCCTTGGTCAGGCGTTGCAGCGCCAGCATCACGTGCAGTTGCCGTCGCCAGTGGCCAAAGCTCATGCCCATTTGCTGCTGCAGGGTGCGGTTGAGGGTGCGTTCGCTCATGCCGATGCGCTGAGCCCATTGGCTGAGGGTGGCCTTGTCCGCCGGATCGGCCAGCAGGCGCTCGGTCAGTTGGCGAATGCGTGCGTCATTGGAGACTGGCAAGTGCAGGTTCTCAATCGGCGCGGCGGCCAATTGATCCAAGAGTACGCCAATCAGCCGCCCTTCAGCGCCTTGCTCGTCATACAGCGGATCAAACCCGCTGGCCTGCAACAGCAGTTCGCGCAGCAACGGCGAAACGGCCAACGTACAGCAGCTGGTCGGCAACCCGGCGATGGCAGCCTGATCGACAAACAGCGCGTAACATTCGGTGGCCCCGGTACCCTGAGCGTTGTGCAGCACGTTGCTGGGCATCCAAAGCGCACACTGCGGCGGAACCAGCCACAGGCCGTTTTCCACTTCGCAGCGGATCATGCCGCGCATCGTATAAATCAGCTGCGCTTTTTGGTGCCGGTGATGGGCGACTTCCCAATCCTTGTTAACGGTGGAACCCTGCACGGCAAAAACCGCCCGGGGCACCCGATCGATATCGAAAAGCGGTGGAGTGACAAAAGGCATGAGAATAATTCTCAATTTGGCGTAAATGAAAAACATTATGTCCTGATTGTGCAATGTGGTCTAGTGCTTCCGCCGATAAAGTAAGCGCACGTTTCCGAACTCTTAGGAGAAATCTCATGTCATTAGATTCTGCAACCTTCCCACTGGTCTGGATGCGTCAGCAAGCCGCCGGCGAACCGAAAGATACCCTCGCCGAATTTGCCGAATTCAGCACCTTGCTGCAGCGTGAACAGCCGTTTGTGCTGCTTTGCGATCGTCGTATGGACGAAAGCGGTGAGCAGGATCGCGACGAGCGTACCCAGGTCGCCCTGTGGAAACGCGATCACCGTGAGGCGTTAGCGAAGTGGGTCAAAGGTATGGTGCTGATCGAGCCGGACGACATGCGCCGAAAGGCGGCGGAAGAGTTTGTCGATTTCGCCAGCCGTTTCTGGGGTTATCCGGTGATGGTGGTGGCCAGTGAGCAACAGGCCCATGAGCTGGCACAACGCCTGCTCGAGCAGCGGGAACAATAATCAATAAGGAAGCGCCATGTATCAGCAACAGGTAATTGCGCAACTGCTGGCCTGGATTGAAGCAAACCTCGACCAGCCGCTGACGCTGGACGATATTGCCGCCAAATCCGGCTACTCCAAATGGCATTTGCAGCGGCTGTTCAAGCAGTTGACCGGCCATATTCTGGGCACTTACGCCCGGCGCAGACGTTTGACCGCCGCCGCGCGTGAGCTGCGGCTCACCCATACCGGCGTGGCCTGCATTGCCGATAAGTACCAGTTCGATTCCCAGCAGACCTTCACCCGTTGCTTCAAAAAACAGTTCGGTTTGCCGCCGGCCGGCTATCGCCGCAGCGCGGATTGGTCCAGCCACGGCATGCAGCCGCCGCTACGGATGGCAGAAGGCCCATTGCCTCAGGGGAGTATTGTCACTCTGCCGGCCATGCAGCTGGTGGGGCGTACCCAGCGCCGCAGCTGCACTCTGGGGCAAATGCAGCATTCGAAAAATGAGCTGCGCCAGTACGTCTGGAACCAGGTGCTGCAACCCGAAGTCGCGCCACCGGCGGTAGTCTACGGCCTCACCAGTCTGGAAGCGGACAACCGACAGCTTGATGGTCAACGCATGGCCTATACACTGGCGCTGGCAGATGAACAGGCCGAAGGGGAGCAGATCCTGATCGAGCAGGGCGATTACGCCAGCTTTACCTATCAGGGGCAGGTCGAAGAGTTGCCAAACTTCGTCGATCGCCTGTACGACTCCGCGATGCCCATGATGAACGCTGTGCGCCGTCCCGGGCAGGATATCGAGCGTTTTTACCCGGCACAGGGAGAGGTTTGTAATGCACGCGGTACGGCGATCCGCTGTGAATATCTGATCCCGATTCGCCGAACGTCACCGCCGGCCGCTGTGCTTTAACGGCAGTTTTCACAGAAAAACCTCTTCGTGCTGCACCAGGTTACAAAAAAGTTCGATATTGCGCTGGTAATGTTTCACACTTAGGCCGATGTGCACATATAATGCGCATCCGGTCATTTATGGCCGCATAACCTATATTGATAACTGCCAGTGGCCACTACCAACACGAAGATGAAAATGAGCATTCGCGCGTTACTAACCCTGTTTACGGCACTGGTGGCTTTCAGCCAGGCTGCCTTCGCCGTTGTATATCCGTTGCCTGCCAAAGACAGCCGTCTGGTGGGTGAGAACATCCAGATCACCGTACCGGAAGACAGCAAGCTGCCGCTGGAGAGCTTTGCCGCTCAATACCAGATGGGCCTGAGCAATATGCTGGAAGCCAACCCGGGTGTGGATCCTTTCCTGCCGAAAGCAGGCAGCACTCTGACCATCCCACAGCAGTTGATCCTGCCGGATGCGCCACGTGAAGGCATCATCATCAACAGCGCCGAGATGCGTCTGTACTACTACCCGAAAGGCACCAACACCGTGATCGTGTTGCCAATCGGTATCGGCCAGTTGGGCAAAGATACGCCGCTGAACTGGACCACTACCGTGCAGCGCAAGAAAGATGGCCCAACCTGGACGCCAACCGCCAAGATGCGTGCGGAATACGCTGCTGACGGCGAGATCCTGCCTGCGGTATTCCCGGCCGGTCCGGACAACCCTATGGGGCTGTACGCGCTGTACGTCGGTCGTCTGTATGCGATCCACGGTACCAATGCCAACTTCGGTATCGGTCTGCGCGTGAGCCACGGCTGTGTGCGTCTGCGTGCTGACGACATCAAGTTCCTGTTCGAAAACGTTCCGGTCGGCACTCGCGTGCAGTTCATCAACGAGCCGATCAAAGCCAGCGTTGAGCCGGACGGTTCCCGTTACATTGAAGTGCACAACCCACTCTCTGCTAACGAAGAACAGCTGAAGTCCAAAGATCCGGTGCCGTTGACCATCTCTGCGCCAGTGGGCAAAGTGATGATGGACCCGGCGGTTAACCAGAGCGAAGTGGACGCGGCAATCAAAGCCCGTTCCGGTATGCCGGTTAAAGTGAACTGATTGATTCAGTCGCTGTAGAAAAGGCGCCTTAGGGCGTCTTTTTTTATGGCTAAAAAACACCGTTTTGCGCAGGCCTCCGCAGTTCTTTGCTTTTCGTTACCGCTGCCGCTGCCGCTTTAAAGGTCCGGTACTGTTAGCAAAAAACAGATTTTCTCGTTGCCTTAAACGGACATCGCGAAGCTGTAGGTGGGCCAAATTGCGACAGGAAACTGTCGGGAGGCCCGTCGCTGAAACTTCTTTTCTCTGGTGCAAAAACGCGGTCTGGAGATCTTGCTGTAGAGTGTCAGAATAATCACAGCTTACCTGCCTATACATCACCGCTATAAGTCCTTCCTGGTAATTATTCCTCAAAAAATCACCGTTAATTAATTGGTTATATATCCCCTCCGACCAGTGATTGCCTGAGAAAAAACTCTCAAAACCTCTGTATTGTGAAAATAAGATCACACAAACGTAACAAAAGATAAACATAGGCTCTCTATATTGGCTGCTTTGCTTTTGGGAGGGAGTGTCATGCGTAACTGGAACGAGCCGAAAAAGAACAAAGCGCACATCGAACTGATCCCGATGATCGACGTGATGATGTTTTTGCTGGTGTTTTTTGTGTTGATTAGCCTGAACGTGATCCCGGCCCTTGGGCTGAAGACTCAGTTGCCGTCCGCCGGTAGCGCTCAGCAATTGAAGCCGCAGAAGAAGGCGATCATTACCCTGGGCGCTGAGGAACAACTGCAGCTCGACGGTCAGCCGATAGCGCTGAGCGCGCTGGTCAGCACGCTGAAGCAGCAGCAGCAGGAAAACCAGACCACCACCATTATCGTTAACAGCGACAAAGGCGTTGCGGTAGAGCGCTTGGTCGCGGTGATGGATAACCTGCGCCAGGGCGGTTTCTTCTCCGTCTCCATCGCCACACGGAAGCTGTGACATGTATCTGCTCTATCGCTCACGTCACCTTTTCAGCTGGTTGCCGGCGCTGATCGTCGCGGGCTGCGTGCTGTTCGCCAGCCAACAGGCGGCGCTGAAAATTCAGCCGCGCTATGACGAAACCGCCATGGAGCTGGCATTGGTCGAGCCGGAACCTCAGCCACAGCCGGAACCGGAGCCGCCGGTGGAAACCCCGCCGCAACCCGAGCCACCGCCGCCGGAACCTGAGCCCCTTCCTGAACCTGTGGTGCCTGCACCTGAGCCGATTGTCGAGGCCAAACTGGTGCCCAAGCCACAGCCGAAACCCAAACCCAAGCCGGTGAAAGAGAAAGCCAAGCCGGTGGAAAAGGCCAGGCCCGCCGCGGTGCCGGCAGCACCGAGAACCTTGGTCAGCAAGCCCGCCGCACAGCCCGTTCCGCCGGCTCCAGCGGCACCGAAGGTGAATGCGCAGGCAATCGAAAACGGTTATCTGCAGGCATTGCGCCATGAGCTGGAGCAGCGCAAGCGCTATCCCAGCGGGCGGCAGGCTTCGCTTGAACGGCCGCAGGGCAACGTCGAGGTGTGGCTGGAGGTGGATCGCAGCGGTCGGGTGATCTCTTCCGGCATCACCAATAAGGCTTCCAGCATGCTGCTCAACCGCGCGGCGCTGAGCAGTTTGCAAAGTATCAGCCAGGTGAAGCCGTTCCCAACTGAGGCTTTCAACGGGCAGACAACCAAAAGATTTTCAGCCACGTTCAATTATCAGGCGCCTTGATGCCTGGCATAACAGTTTGATTTTTATGGGATGGAAACAATGAAATCTTTCAATCGATCTGGGATTTATCTGGCAGTGATGTCGGCGATGTTACCGGGTGCCGTGCTGGCGGCGGACTCGACCGACGTCGGCACCATCAACGTTAAGGGGCAGTCGCTGGGCGGAGGCATGATGGTGCAGGAGGACAGCGCCAAGTCGCGTTCCACCGTCACCAAAGAGGCGATGGATAAAATGCCGGCGGCGGCCAACGCCATCGACAAGCTGAAATACACGCCGGGCCTGAACGTCAACAGCGACGATGCCAGCGGTCTGAGCGGCGTTGATTACACCATGCGCGGTATGAGCTCCGATCAAATCGGCCTGTCGATGGACGGGATCCCGATTAATGATTCCGGCAACTATGCGGTTTACCCGAACCTGCTGGGTGATTCGGAGAACCTGGGGGAAGTGTTCGTCACCCAGGGCTCCTCGGAAGCCGACGGCCCGCACATCGGCTCCAGCGGCGGCAATATTGGCCTGGTGACGCGGCGTCCGTCTAAAGACTTCGGCGGCTTCGTCAAACAGACGCTGGGCAGCAACAACCTGAGCAAAACCTTTGCCCGTCTGGAAACCGGTGAGTACAACGGCTTCAGCAACTGGATTTCCTATTCGCACACCGAGGCCAAAAAGTGGCGCGGGGAAGGGCGTTTGTACTCCAACAAGTTCGAGATGAACTCGTTGTATGAGGACGGCAACGGCAACAGCAGCAACCTGATCATGAAGTACAACCAGCAAAATAACGTCAACTACAACACCCGCAGCAAGGCTCAGTTCGCGGAAGACCCCCGTGGCGATTATGACACCACGCCGTCCTACAACAACCGGGGCCAGCTGACTCGCTATTACAAGCTCAACCGTAATCCGTTCGAGAATTTCAACCTGACGTTCACCCAGAAGCTGCAGCTGCGCGACAACCTGGCGTTAACCCTGCAGCCGTACTACTACTGGGGGAACGGCGGCAGCTTCAGCGGCCAGAGCGCGTCGGTACTGTCCAGCACCTCGGATCGGGCCGGTCAGTATGACCTCAGCAACTTGCAGTCCAACACCTATTACCGTCCTTCCTGGACCCAGACCTGGCGGCCGGGTATCACCACCAAGCTGAAGTGGGACATCAACGACCAGCACAGCCTGGATATCGGCTACTGGTTTGAACGTGCGCGCCAGTCGCAGACCCAGCCGTTTATCGGCATCAAGGACGACGGCAACCCGCAGCAGCTCTCGGGTAAACCGGGCGGTTCCGATCAGGTGAAGGACGCCAACGGCAAAACCGTGCAGGGGCGTAACCAGTACACCATTACCCCGGCGCAAAAAGTGTGGCTGCAGGACACCTGGTTCGCGACGCCGGACTGGACCTTCGTCGGCGGGCTGGCCTATCAGTACGTTGAACGAAAAGGCGATAACAAGGGCAGCCTGTATAACGTGCCGGAAAAGCGTGATGCCAAATACCATGAATTTCTGCCGAACTTCAGCGCCAGCTACAAGCTGAACCCGGAAAACCAGGTGTTCTATAACCTGACTCGCAATATGCGCACCCCGCCAAACTACGTGTTGTACAACGTCGGCGATTCGCTTAGCACCAAGCCTGAACTGAGCTGGAACCATGAGCTGGGCTGGCGTTTCGAGCGTGAAGATATGCTGCTGAGCGCCTCGCTGTTCTACTTGCGCTACAGCGACCGTCAAATCTCTACCACCAATCCGGACGGTGACTACGAGATGATGAATATCGGCAACGTAGAGAACAAAGGGCTGGAACTGGAGTGGAGCGGCCAACTGCCGCATAACTTCAACTACTACACCTCGTACACCTATACCGAGTCCAAGCAGAAGAGCGACATTGTCAGCAACGGCGGCCTGCCGCTGCCGACCAGCGGTAAAGAAGTGCCGAACGTGCCGAAAAACCTGCTTAACGTGACCCTGGGTTACGACGACGGTTTGTATTACAGCAGCGTGAGCGGCAAGTACGTCAGTTCGTTCTACGGTGACCTGACCAATGACGAGAAGATTGGCGGCCGGACGGTATTCGATCTGGCGGCGGGGGTGCATTTGCCGGTGGACAAGAAGATCGTCAAGAGCGCGGCGCTCCGCTTCGGCATCAGCAACCTGTTTGACAAGGAGTACCTGACTTCGGTGCGCTCCACCACCTTCAACGCCGCACCTTATAACGGCGTAAGGGCCAGCACGCCTTACTACAACGTCGGGGAAGAACGTACCTTCAGCGTATCCCTGGAAGCCACCTTTTAACTATTTATACCCTATGGCTTTCAAGTTGCAGCTAGGCGGCCAACTCGCTCATCCCCAGGCGCTTACTTAAGTAAGTAACTGGGGTGAGCGAGTGCAGGTAACAACGCTGCGGCTTGAAAGACGACGGGTAAGAGGACTGAACGATGAATGCCAATCTGCTACACGACATTATTTTCTACGTGATGTACGCCGCGCTGGCGATTGCACTGGTGATCATTATCGAACGTGCGTTGTATTTCACCTATACCCAACGCCAGGCGCGTCGACTGGAGCAGGCGCTGACGTTGGATGTGCACCGCACGGCCGATCTGCCGGATGAGTTGACCCAGCGCAACAGCCTGCCGCTGGCGGTGATTTCACCGGTGCTGGAGCAAAAACACCGTGCCGGTGACCGCGAGGCGATCGGTGATTTGATCGACGCTCAGTATTTGTTGAGCAAGCCGCTGATGGCGCGGGGCCTGTGGTTGCTGGAAACTATCGTTACCGCGGCACCGCTGTTGGGGCTGCTGGGTACGGTGATGGGGATTATCGAAACCTTTAAGGCACTGGCTGCCTCGGGAGTGTCCGAGCCGAGCCTGGTTTCTGCCGGGATGGGCACCGCGCTGTACGCTACCGGACTGGGTATCGCCATCGCGCTGCTGTGCCTGGTGGGGAACAACTATCTGCAAAGCCGCATGGAGCGCATTAACGAACTGTTGAAGGTGCTGCTGATCCGTGCCGGTGCGCCGGGCAGCCGCCCGGAAAACGGCAGCCGCGAGCAACGGGTTGACAGCGAGGTGCCGCGCTATGCCTAATGGCCGTCATTCACGGTGGCCATTAGGCCGCCTTTACACTGCGTTATGGGGTGGTTGCCTGTTGATGTTGAGCCAGAATGCGGCGGCGCGCTTTGAAATTCCCGGCTACGAGCTGGTGTACACCGCACCGGTAGAAACCGCGTTGCAGGCGGATGACCTGCGCAACACTGCCGAAGTGTGGCAGCAGATGTTTGATGCGGCGAAAACCCGCATCGATCTGGGCCAGTTCTACGTGGCGAACCAACAGGGTTCGCTGCTGGATGGCGTGCTGCAGCATCTTAAAGCGGCGGGGGAACGTGGGGTAAAAATTCGTTTCCTGATGGAGGAGAAGGGCATCCGCATTTCTACTCCCGAAACGCTGGAACAGCTTAAGGCGATCCCGAATCTGGAGCTGCGTATTATCCCTTACCAGCGGCTGAGCGGCGGCATTCTGCATGCCAAATACCTGCTGGTGGACGGTGAACAGGCGTTTGTCGGCAGCCAGAACTTTGACTGGCGCGCGCTGGCGCACATCCATGAAACCGGGCTGCGCATCAGCGATGCCGGTGTGGTGCGGCAGATCCAGGCGATCTTCGAACAGGACTGGCAGGCGCAGGCGTTGCTGGCGGCGGAAAAACCGGTGCCCCAGCTGACGTCCCAACCCACGGTTGAACCGCTGCAGAGCAATTACCTGGTCGCCAGCCCGCGTGCCTACAACCCGGCGGGCGTGATTGATTCGCAGCTTGAGCTGCCGCGCCTGTTGGCTTCGGCCAGGCAGCGAGTGCGGGTACAGGTGATGGACTACGCGCCGTTGTCTTTTGGCCCGGACCGCACCCGGCCTTACTACGCGATGATCGATAACGCCCTGCGCAGCGCTGCCGCGCGCGGTGTGCAGATTGAGCTGATGGTCGCTAACTGGAATACCAAAAAGCCGGATATCGCCTGGCTGAAAAGCCTGGCGCTGGTGCCGAATGTGCAGGTGAAAGTGGTCACCATTCCGCCGGCAAGCAGCGGGTTTATCCCGTTTGCCCGGGTGATCCACAGTAAAATCATGACCATCGACGGCGAGATCGCCTGGGTAGGCACCAGCAACTGGACCGGCGGCTATCTGGACAATTCGCGTAATCTGGAGATTGTGCTGCACGACGTGAACATGAGCCAGCGGCTGGACAAGCTGTACAGCCAACTGTGGGACAGCCTTTACGCCGAACCGCTGAAACTGGATTACGACTACCCGACGCCCAAACCGGGCGGTGAGTCCTGAGATTGTCGGCAAATCCTCGTCAAGACTGAACCGGTAGGGTCGAACAGGTTCGACCCGATTTACCCCTTTTAATGCTGCGCCTCTGCGCTTGGCTTTGCCGGATTATTTCCGCCAGCCGCTTTTTTCCAGTGCCGTCAGCAACTGTTCGGCGCTCAGTCCCTCCGCCCGATGGCCATTACCGGAAACGGTATTGGCGGCCAGCAGGGCATTGATAATCGCCTCTTCCACCGCTTCTGCCGCTGCGGCAAACAGCTCGGAGATGTAATCGTTGTTCACCATGCGCAGCGGGGTGGTAAAGGCTCCTTTGTTGGCGTAGTCGGCAGGGGGGAGGCCGTCATTGCCGGTGGCGAAGGCGATAAAAATGTCGCCGCTCGAGTCTTCGGTACCGCCGCCGGTGCGGGCAATGCCGATGCTGGCACGTTGGGCCAGACGGGCGCATTGGTGCGGCAACAGCGGGGCGTCGGTGGCCAGGGTGACGACGATCGACCCCATGCCCGGGTGCGGCAGCTGCGGTGTAAACGGCGAGTGAATATGTGCCAAATGACGGCCCACCGGATAACCGCCCACCAGCAGCGACGCGCGTTTGCCGTGGTTGGCCTGCACGATGGCACCGACCGTCCAGCCACCGCGATCGGCAGGCAGGCGGCGCGAAGCGGTGCCGATGCCGCCCTTGAACTCATGGCAGATCATGCCGCTGCCGCCACCGACGGCACCTTCCTGGGGTAATCCTTCGTGTGCCGCCTGCAGTGCTTGCCGCACATGTTCAGGCTTGACGTGAAAACCGTTGATGTCGTTGAGCAGGCCATCGAAGGTTTCCATTACCACCGGCATATTCCAGTACACCGCGTCGTCGGCCGGCAGCGCTTCACGTTCCAGCGCGATCAGGCTGTCACGTACCACGCCGACGCTGTGGGTGTTGGTGAAGGCGATTGGGCTGGTGAGCAGGCCGGCTTCGCGGATCCACTCCAGCCCGGTGGCGTCGCCATTGCCGTTAAGCACATGCACGCCGGCAAAGCAGGGGGATTGCCGGGCCTGGCCGGCACGCGGTTCGATCACCGTGACGCCGGTACGCACGCTGCGCCCGTCGGGCAAATCGGCGTGGATGCTGGCGTGGCCGACGCGAACGCCGGGCACGTCGGTGATGGCGTTCAGCGGGCCGGCAACGCCGTGGCCGATTTTAATGCCCAAATCCTGAGCGCGCTGCGACATGGTTATTCTCCTTCAATTGAGGGTTCAACGTGCGGGATAGCCTGCCGGGTGCGCATATAGCTCAGCAGCAGGCCAAAGCAGAGGATACCGGCAATGATAATAAAGTCTTTCAGGCTGCTGGCGATCAAAATTGTCCATAACACATACAGGCAGCCGATCAGCGCGATCGCCACCGGCAGCGGCCACAGCGGCATCAGATACGGGTGGTGGAAACGTACGCGGCGGCGACTGATCAGCGCGGCGACGGCCATGATGATGTACACCAGCAGCAGCAGGATCACGGTAAATGAGGTCAGATCGCCGAGGTTGGAGCAAAAGGCCAACAGCGCCGAGGGAATACCGAACAGCAGAGTGGCAATCCACGGCGTGCCGAAACGCGGATGGATGATTTTCAGCGCCCGGTTCACCTGCGGCAGCCAAAAACCGTCACGCCCGCTGGAGAACATCATGCGGCTAAACTGCGCCACGATGGCGATAATGGCGTTGAACACCGACAGGTAAATCGCGCCGCTGACCACCCGCGCCAGCGTCGGCCCACCCAGTTGGCTGACCACGTAGCCGACCGGATCGGCCTGTTTGGCCATTTCCGCCAGGGACGGCGCGCCAATCAGCAAAGCGGTGAAGGGCAGCAGCTCGACCAGTACCACGATCGCCAACGTCAGCATGATGGCGGTGGCCATGGGTTTGCCCTGCTCGCGCATGTCCTCCGCCATATACACCGCGGCACCGTAGCCGTTATAGGAAAACAGCGCGACGCCGACCATGGCGACGATCAGCGGTACGGAAACCGGTGCCAACACGCCTTCGGGGTTTAGCATCACCGGCGCGACGAGGATGTCCGCACTTTGGTGCGGGGTGCTAAAGCCCAACCAGGCGATTAGCCCCAGCACCGCGATTTCAACCACCAAAAAGGTGCCGGTCAGCAGCGCATTGGCCTTGATGTTGAAAATGGCGCAGGCTCCGCCGATCAAGATGGTGATCATCCCGGCGGTAGAGGCGTCGAACTGAGTCCCCAGCGCGGTGTTCAAATAAGGCACGGCACCGGTGGCCAGCACCGCCGGTACGAACAGCGCGGCACTGAGAATAAACAGGTAAGTTTGCAGCCCGCACAGGGTGCCGAACAGGCGTTTGATAATGCTGTATTCGCCCCCGGCGCTGGGATGCGCCGCACCGAGTTCGGCGTAGCACAGGGCAATAGTGGCGGCGATAAAGGCAGCGATCAGAAATGAGATAAAGGCACCGCTACCGGCGCTGGCGATCGCCAGCGGAGCAATAACGAAAATTGAGCTGGCGGGCGTGACGCCGGAGGCGGTAATCATCACCACGTCGAGGACGCTGAGATTACCTTTGAATTTGTGTTCTGGTGTGGGCTCAGTCATTCAAAACTCCATTAACGCGTTAGTGGGTTATTTTGCGGGCGGCGATCGTACGGTAGAGCCTTGCGATGGCATGCCGCTGCCCGGGCCTGATTAAATGGAGCGCGTGGAAAACGAGGCGAATTTCTTCGCCTCTAAAAAATCATTATGATTATTATGAAATTACCCTTGCCCGGACGGGAAGCTGAAGGTGGCATGCTGGGCGTCATGGGAAGAAGGCCAGCGCTGGGTAATGGTTTTGCGCTTGGTGTAGAACCTGACGGCATCCGGGCCGTAGGCGTGCAGGTCGCCAAACAGCGAGCGTTTCCAGCCGCCGAACGAGTGATAAGCCACCGGAACCGGCAGCGCAACGTTGATCCCCACCATACCGACCTGAATATGACTGGAAAAATAACGCGCCGCCTCGCCGTCGCGGGTGAACAGGCAGGTCCCGTTGCCGTACTCGTGGGCGTCTATCATCGCCATCGCCTCTTTCAGCGATCCGACCCGAACCACCCCCAGCACCGGGCCGAAGATCTCCTCCTGATAAATCCGCATGCCCGGTCGCACGTGGTCAAACAGCGTTGGGCCAAGGAAATAACCCTGGCTGATTTGCCCGCTGTCGTCCCGCACCGCCAGCTCGCGACCGTCGACCACCAGGGTAGCTCCCTCCTCAACACCCTGATCGATACAGCCTTTCACTTTCTCATAATGCTGTTGGGTGACCAGCGGTCCCATGTCGTTGCGGTTATCGTTACCGGCACCGACCCGCATGGCCGCCATTTGCCGCTGCAACCCGGCAACCAACGCGTCGGCCGTGCCGTCTCCCACCGCCACCACCAGCGGGATGGCCATGCAGCGTTGTCCGCAGGAGCCGAACGCCGCACCCATCAGCGCACTGACGCTGCCGGCGATGTCGGCATCCGGCAGCACCACCGCATGGTTCTTCGCGCCGCCCAGCGCCTGCACCCGTTTGTTCTGGCCACAACCGGTGTGATAGATGTGCTCCGCTACCGGCGTAGAGCCGACAAAGCTGACGGCTTTGACCCGGGGATCGTGCAGCAGGGTGTCCACCGCCTCGCGGTCGCCGTTGACCAGGTTCAGCACTCCCGGCGGCAGCCCGGCTTCGGACGCCAGTTGAGCGATATACAGCGTGGAGGAAGGGACGCGTTCGGAAGGTTTCAACACAAAGGTGTTGCCGCACACCACCGCCATTGGCCACATCCACAGCGGTACCATCGCCGGGAAGTTAAACGGCGTGATGCCTGCCACCACTCCCAGCGGTTGAAACTCGCTCCAGCTGTCGATGCCCGGCCCGGCATCCTTGCTGTGTTCGCCTTTCAGCAGTTCCGGCGCATAGCTGGCGTACTCAATATTCTCGATACCGCGCTGCAGTTCGCCCATGGCGTCGCTGAGCACTTTGCCATGCTCGGCGGTGATCAACCGGCAGATGGCATCGGCATGCTGTTCCAGCAGCGTTTTTAGACGTATCATCACCCTGGCCCGCTTTAGCGGTGGCGTATCGCGCCAGGCTGGGTAGGCTTGCTCGGCGGCGTCGATAGCGCTTTCTACCGTGGCGCGGTCGGCCAGTAACACCTCCTGATGCGACAGCCCGGTAGCCGGATCGTAAACCGGCTGGCTGCGGGTTCCGCCGGTGGCGGACTGGCCGTTGATCCAATGTGCAATTGGCATGGCTTGCGCTCCTTTATTATTCGGTTGCGTTGATAGCGTCGCCGAGGGCGTTGATCAGCGAGTCGATCTGCGCCTCGCTGCTGATAAACGGCGGTGCCAACTGCAGGGTGTCGCCGCCATAGCGCACATAAAACCCGCTTTCCCAGCAGCGCATCGCTACTTCATACGGCCTGCGTGCCGCTTCGCCCGGTCGGGACGCCAGCGTGATACCCGCCGCCAGACCGAAGTTGCGAATGTCGCTGACGTGGTTGCTGCCCTGTAAGCTGTGCACCGCACGTTCGAAATAGGGGGCCAGCGCCTGCACCCGTTCGATCATCTGTTCGCGTTCAATGATATCCAGCGTCGCCAGCCCCACCGCACAGCTGACCGGATGGGCGGAGTAGGTGTAGCCGTGCGGGAATTCGAGCAAATATTCCGGTTCATCGGTGGCCATGAAGGCCTGGTAAATTTCGGGGCGAACTACCACGGCCCCCATCGGCTGTGCGCCGTTGGTGACCTGTTTGGCAATATTCATGATGTCCGGCGTGACGCCGAATGCCTCGGCGCCGGTCAATGCGCCGCAGCGGCCGAAGGCGGTGATCACTTCGTCAAAAATCAGCAGAATATTGTGTTGAGTGCAGATCTCGCGGATGCGTTGCAGATAACCGACCGGCGGTACGATCACCCCGGCCGAGCCGGAGAAGGGTTCGACAATCACCGCGGCGATGGTCGAGGCGTCACGCAGTGTGATGATGCGGTTGAGTTCTTCCGCAAGCTCGGCGCCCTGCTCGGGCATGCCGCGCGAAAAGGCATTTCCCGCCAGTTGGGTATGGGGCAGGTGGTCCGCTTCGGCGCTGGCGCCAAAGGCTTTACGATTGCCGGCAATGCCGCCCACCGCGATGCCGCCAAAGTTAACGCCGTGGTAGCCCTTCTCGCGACCGATAAAACAGGTTTTGCCCGCCTGGCCCTTGGCTCGCCAATAGGCACGCGCCATTTTTAACGAAGTGTCAGCCGCTTCTGAGCCGGAACCGGTGAAAAACACATAGTCCAGCCCGGCCGGGGTCATGGCCTTGATTTTGTTCGCCAGCTCGAAAGATAAGGTATGGCCGAACTGAAACGCCGGGGAATAATCCAATCGGGAAAGTTGCCGGTGAGCGGCATCGGCAATTTCCTGGCGGCCATGGCCCAATCCGCAGCACCACAACCCGGATAACCCGTCAAAAATCT
Source organism: Serratia sp. BNK-12 (assembly GCF_047456085.1). Lineage (NCBI taxonomy): Bacteria > Pseudomonadati > Pseudomonadota > Gammaproteobacteria > Enterobacterales > Yersiniaceae > Serratia > Serratia sp. BNK-12. Next base: position 4,601,799 of record NZ_CP179896.1, on the reverse strand, counting down.
TGCGACCGTCCTGGCTGGTATAATAAACGCCTTGCGCGTGGCTTATCATTCTCGGGTTGGCTTTAAAATTACGGTTGCCGGTAAAGGGCATCCAATGTGCTTCTAACCATTCACGGTCGGCTTTATTTTCACGTTGATTTAAATCAGCCATTTTTCCCTCCGAGGGGGAGAATAGGTACGGTTAATTAACTATGCCCGTCATCTTTTAAATTGCAGCGTTGTTATCTGCACCAGCTCACCCCAGTCACTTACTTGAGTAAGCACCTGTGCTGAGTGAGCTGGCCGCCTGGCTGCAACTATAAAAGCTAGAGGGTATATATAAACGTGTTAATGAATTGTTGAGTGAAATTGACTATGTTCTGCTTCTTCACTAATGTGAATAATCATATGTCGAAACTTACTTAAGGTTTTATGCAAGTAAAAAAGCGCGCATTGTTGGGCCAGTTATCGGATATGGATCTGCGGTTGCTGCGGGTATTTAAGGCGGTGGTCGACTGTGGCGGCATGAGCGCCGCCGAGCTGGAGCTGAATATCAGCCTTTCGACCATCAGCAAGCATATCAAGGATTTGGAACAGCGACTGGGCCTGACGCTGTGCCACCGTGGGCGCGAGGGGTTTGCGGTTACTGACGAAGGGCTGCTGATATATCAGGAAACCGTGAATCTGTTGGCGGCGACCGAGGCCTTTCGCCGTGGGGTGGATGATGTGCATCAACGCCTGGGGGGGCAGCTGCACGTGGCGATATTCGACCATACCGTCAGTAATCCTCAGGCGCATATCGGCCGGGCGATTGCCTTATTCAGCGAGCAGGCGCCGGATGTCTCTTTGCAAATGTATGTGGAACCGATAAATACCATTGAACGCGGCGTCATTGACGGCCAATTTCAAATTGGCATTATTCCCATGCACCGCAGTGCGGAAAGTTTATCTTATAGTTCGTTATTTCATGAGAGGATGTTCTTATATTGTGGCGCGCAACATGAATTATTTTCCGCTAACCATGAAATACTAAATTGGGATCTGTTGCACAATTATGCCTTTGCCGGATTAGGCTACCATTCGCCGAATATGGAACTGAGCCTGCAGCAGCATTTACATCGCAAGGCAACGGGGTTTGCCCAGGAGTCGATCGCGACCCTAATTCTTTCCGGTAAGTACGTCGGCTTTCTTCCCGACCACTATGCGGCGTTTTTTGTCGCGCAAAATATGATGCGCGCCATCAAACCGACGCTGTTCCGTTATCACTGCGAATATTCCAGCGTGCTGCGGCGTTCGCCCAGCCCGCAGCGGGTGGTCAAGCTGTTCCACGAATGCCTGCTGGCGGCTCATGGAACAGCTTGATGTTTACTGATCTTTCTTCTTGCCAAAAATCTTGATCAGCAAGCCGACCAGGATGCCAATCGCGATGCCGGTGAAAATCCAGCTGATGATGCCCATGTCCAATCTCCCGCTATTACTTTGATCTGATTATATAATCATTCGATGCGGAATGCGCCTTCGATCATCTGCTGCCGCTGCGGCGCGCTGTAGTCGATCAGCGAGTTTTTGCTGTTGGATTTTGCCAGCGTCACTGCCAGTTCGTCGGCGGAAATCGGCAGGTCATCCTGCCAGAAACTGGCGATGGCATTGCGGGTAATAAAGTCGATCAGGTAGCGTTCCGGGCTGTCATGCTGCTCGGGGAACAGGCGGGCGGCAAGCTCAGCCATCAGCGCCCGCTGCTGCGGTTGTTCGCTTTTCGCCAGCAGTTCGAGGAACGGCAGCAGCAGGCGACCGCAGACCTGGCCGTGGTGATAATCGCGCAGGGCGCCAATCTCGCCGGCGATGCCGTGGATCACTCCCAGCCCAGCGGCGCTCAGCGTCAGGCCGCCAAGGTAAGAGGCTTGCATAATCGCCTCGAGAGCCTCGGCGCTGCGGTTGAGCGCAGGCCAGGCCTGCAGGAAGTGGCGAATGCCGGTCAGCGACATCTCGCGCGTCATGGTATTGGCGGTTTTGGACAGATAGGCCTCGAACAGGTGGGTAAAGGCGTCGATGGCGCAGTAGGCCAGCACCTTGTCCGGTGACCCTTGCAGCAGTTGCGGATCCAGGATGGCGGTGTGCGGCACAAAGTTGTTATGGCGCAGCGAGGCTTTCACCTTGCTCACCTGGGTGTCGGTGATCACCGCATTCTGCGTGACTTCACTGCCGGTACCGGCGGTGGTCGGGATGGCAATGAGCGGCAGGGTTGCACCGCTGATTTTTGTGTCGCCGATCTTTTCCATATAGCGCAGGGTGGGCAACGGGTGCTCGACCAGCGCGGCAAAGGCCTTGGCAGCATCCAGCACGCTACCGCCGCCAATGGCTACCACGCGTCTTACCTTGCCGCGCCAGCGCGCGACCCAGGCGTCTATCTCTTGCGGTGAAGCCTCGTGACTGACGATTTCGGTGCCGAGCAGAAGTGGCGTCAATCCGTCTGCCAGTGAGGAATACACCGCGCCATTGAGGAATGATCGGCAGCTAAACAGCAGCGTCGGCTGTGGCTCGGCGGTCAGTAGCGGGATCAGTTGGCGGATGCTGCCGTGGCCGAACCAGGTCTGGCGGTTGGCAATGGTCAGGCTGGTAGTCATGTTCTCTCCTTGGCACGCGAAAACCACAGCATAAGCCAGCCTCTGCGGCTGAACCACTGCTTTTCGCTGCCTGAAAGGGATTCCGTTAATATATTAATCCAGCCTCGTTCGGCCACGCCGCAATAATCTGGCGAAGGTGTGATTTGTTTAACATGTAAACGATTCTGCTGTTGCATTTGGCGCTATTGAGTGTTTTCTATAACAAACAGGCCACGGCGTAGCCGGAATAAAGTGATTGTTAATTTATTAATGATGGCGGGGCGAAGATGAATATTCAGGTGGAACGGTTATCCGCAGTGATAGACGCAGTCGCAACCCAAGGTTTCTATCCCAACCTGTTGGCCTGGCTGGAAGGGTTCTTCGCCTTTGATAGCGCCATTGTTTACGCGTTTGAACGCGGCCAGGCACCGCGTTGCCTGATCAAAACCGAGCGAGAAAACAGTGACGCGGTCAATCAGCTCTATCAACAGGGCGCTTACCTGCAGGATCCGTTTTACCAGGCGCTGAATGATGGCGGCGGCGGCGAGGTGCTGACCCTGCGCCAGTTGGCTCCCTGCGGCTTCTACCATACTGATTATTACCGTAACTTTTACCGCAAGACCGGCTGGCATGATGAAGCCGGCGTGCTGCTGCCCCTGACGCCGGAACGCGGGTTGGGGGTGTTTTTCGGCTCAGCGCGCCAGTCGGTGGGCGTGCGTTATCCGCAGTTGGCTGAGTTGCGTGATGCGCTGACGCTGCTCAAGAGCGTCGCGCGGCTGCATGGCGAAGTGGTCGTCGCCCCGGCAGAACCAGAAAGGGTGACGGATCATGCGGTGCAGGCACGTTATCTGTTGACGCCGCGCGAGCGCGAAATAGTGGATCTGATCCTGGACGGCTGCGGCTCGCAGCAAATCGCCGATCGGCTGTTCATCAGCCTGGGAACGGTGAAAAACCACCGCAAGAACATCTACAGCAAGCTGGCGATCGGTTCGCAGGCCGAACTGTTCAATCTGCTGTTGGCCACCCCGCTGCGCCGCAGCGCCTGAGTGTTAATTATTTGTTGCGAATGTCCCTAAAGGGACATGGCGACGTCGCGCCCACCTCCTGATAATCCGATGTTATGGCATAGGGTCTTCGGGAGTGCGACAGTGAACAATAATATCGAATCGTTAACCTACTACGCGGCAACCAAAAAATACGATCTGCGCTTTCCGACGCTGGAAGAAGATCTGGACGTTGACGTGGTGATCATCGGCGGTGGTTTCTCCGGCATCAATACCGCCCTGGAGTTGGCTGAGCGCGGCATCACCAATATCGCCATACTCGAAGGGCGCTACCTGGGCTACGGCGGCACCGGCCGCAACGGCGGGCAGGTGATGGCCGGCATCGGTCACGATCTGGAAAAAATCAAACGCCACGTCGGCCCCTCCGGGCTGGAAACCATCTTCAAAATCAGCAACCTCGGCGCCGGGATTATTCGTGAGCGCATCAAGAAGTACGCGATTGATGCCGATTTCTGTTTTGGCTACGGCTACCTCGGCAGCAATGCACGCCAGGAGAAAACCCTGCGCAGTTGGCTGAAAGAATTCAAGGCGGTATCGCCGGATGAAGAGATTGAACTCTACACCGGCGCAGAGGTGAAACAGGTCGTGGGGTCAGATGCCTATACCTGCGCATTGAAACACATGGGCGGCGGCCACGTGCATTCGCTCAACCTGCTGTTGGGCGAGGCGAAGGCGCTCAGCGGCTACGGCGTGAAAATCTTCGAAAACAGCAGCGTGCTGGGCGTGGAATACGGTTCGCGCATTAAGGTGCGCACCGCCATGGGCTCAGTACGTGCCAACAAGATGCTGTGGGCGTGCAACGGTTTCCTCAACGGCATGGAGCCGTTCATCTACAACAAAACCATCAATACCTACGCTTTCCAACTGGCGACCGAACCCTTGCCTGAAGAACTGATCCGCCAGATCAGCCCGATCCGCGGTGCCTACAGCGATATCCGCCCGGTGATCGATTACTACCGGGTGACCAATGAAAACCGGCTGCTGTTTGGCAGCGCCACCCGCTTGATCGAATACATTCCGTCGGATCTTAAGGCCTGGAACCGCAACCTGATGCTGAAAGTGTTCCCGTATCTGCATGACGTGAAGATCGATCTGGCCTGGGGCGGGCCGCTGTGTTGCAGCGCCAACCTGTTCCCGCAGATCGGCACCTTGCCGCAGCATGACAACGTGTTTTATGTGCAGGGTTATTCCGGCTTTGGCGTAACGCCGAGTCATATCGTCTGCAAAGTGTTGGCAGAGGGCATGAGCGAAGGATCGGATCGTTACGATCTGATGAGTTCGATTCCGCACGTCAATATCTTCGGTAAAGACAAGCTGCGACGGGTAATGACCACCGCCGGCAAGGTTTGGCACCAGACGTCCGGCTACTGGAAAGGCCGTCGCTAATTTTTATCACAGGAGAGAAACATGAAACCATTACTGCTTAAGCAACCGCTGCCTGAACTGTTGGACATTGGCAGCGTCAGCAACCTGGGCGCCACGGTGATCGCCGGTGAGCCAAACGTCGGGGTGGCGAGCCTTTTCGGTGAGCCGACCGATAACCTGAACTGCGGTGTTTTCAGCTGCACGCGCGGCACCTTTGTAATGGAGTATCCGTTCTCCGAACACGCCACGGTGTGGGAGGGTAGCGCGACGCTGACCGACGAAAAGACCGGTAAATCCGTGCAGTATCAGGCCGGGGATTCGTGGTTTGTCGAAAAAGGCACCCCGGTACGCTGGGAGATCACTTCGGATCGTTTTGTAAAACATTACCTGGCGATCGTCGAAGGCTGATCGTTAACTGGCCCCTCTCCGCCGGGAGAGGGGTGTTCAGCTATCCCAGCACCCGTTCGATAAAGTCGGTGATCCGCCTTAATATCTGATCCTTGTTGGTTTCGTTAAAACTCTCGTGTCGCCCGCCTGGATTGACCATCGCTTCGAAATCGCTGCCCTTGAGCCGATCGATCGCGGTTTGCGATTCCGCCATTAACACCAGCCTGTCGTCATCACCATGTATCCACAGCGTAGGCAGCGTGCCGAAGCCCGGGCCGGCGTTGATCTTTGCCAGGATCTGCTGCATCGCCCGCAGCGTCGGGCGTTTGAACGGCCCGTGCCACACCAGCGGGTCGGCCTGATAGGCTTCCCCCACCGACGGATCACGCGACAGGGTGGCAGTATCGAGCGGCGTGTCTGGGATCTCTGGCAGAGTAAGCAAATCCGAAATCAGGGTTCTTTCGCCAATCAAGGGGCCGGAAAGCACCAGCGCACGCACGTCATCGCCATAACGTTGAACGTAGCGGGTGGCAATCATCCCGCCCATGGAATGGCCGATAACCACCAGGGGGACGCCAGGATGCAGCCGCTGAAAATGCTCCGTTACGCGTCGAACGTCGTCGACCACGGCGTCATAATCTTCAATCAATACGCGTTCGCCCTGCGAAAGCCCATGGCCGAGATGATCGGGGCCGAACACCCGCGCACCCTGCGCTTCCAGCGTACGAGCGACGTACTGATAACGGCCGAGATGCTCGCCGTAACCGTGCACCAGCAGCGCCAGAAAGCGCGGTCGGTCATGGCCCCAGTCATGCACGGCAATATCGCCATGCCCACCTTTGATAAAGCTGATCTTCTGTTCAGACATCGTATTTTCTCATCGGAAGGGTCATATTCAGCGTAGCGGCAAAGCGGAGAATGGGTAGGGGCACTGCGTGCGGTGCCCCAGGATATTTAGCGAATGAAGTGCTGTGCCAGCGCATCGATAGCCTGGCGTTGGAACAGATTGAAGGCGTCTCGCGGCTGCTGTTGGCGGATGAATGCCAACAGCGGATCTTCGACCTCGGTGCGAATACCGCTAAGCTGCTCCATCACCGCCAGCCCGCAGAAGGGCACGTAGGACTCGGCATAACCGCCCTCATGCACCATCACCAGCTTTCCATCGCACAGGCGGTCGGCGGCGTCCTGCACCAGGGCCGTCATGCTGCGGAAACTGTCGCTGTGCAACTGCATGCGCGCCAGCGGGTCGAGGGCATTGGCGTCGTAGCCGCAGGCAACAATGATCAGCTCGGGTTTGAAGCGCTCGAGTGCCGGGATCACTATCTGTCGCATGGCATACAGATAGCCGTCGTCACCGGCGCCCGCCAGCAGCGGAACATTGATGTTAAAGCCTTCTCCCGCCCCGGCACCGCGGTCCTGTTCACCGGAGTAGCCCGCCGGGAAGCAGCCGTCCTGATGCAGCGACATCGTCAGTACGTCGTCACGTTGCCAATAGATATGCTGCGTACCATTGCCGTGATGCACGTCCCAATCGAGCACCGCCACTTTGCCCAAACCGTATTTGGCCCTGGCACGCTCGATGGCGATCGGGATATTGGCCAGAAAGCAGAACCCCATCGATTGATCCGGCAGGCAATGGTGGCCCGGTGGGCGCGACAACGCATAGGCGTTATCCAGGTGGCCCTGCAGCACCGCTTCGACCGCCGCGCAGGCCAGCCCGGCGGACAGTTTGGCTATCTCGTAGCCGCCCGGCCCCAAAGGTGCTTCCTCACCCAGCATGCCGCCGCCGTTATCACTTAGCTGTTTGAAACGTTGCAGATAGTCGGCCGGATGAATGCGTAACAGGTCTTCTTCCGTCGCCATGTCGGCACTTAGCAGCTGGATCTGTCGCGACAGGCCGGACACGTCCATCAGGTTTTTCATCCGCCGTTTGGTTTCCGGCGATTCGGCATGGCCCGCCCCTGAAGGCGGTTGCACCCAGCCGCCGACCGGCAGCGTGGTGGCATGCATGCCGGTGCTGTGCCAGAAACAGCGTTCATCAAACAAGAAACCGGTTTTTCTTTTCACCTTATTACTCCTGTTAAATGGCGCGTTGAACGCGCGGTGAAGCCAGCGAAATCAGCAGCAGCGACAGCAGCGCACTGCCTAGCGCCCCGACCAGCAGCCTGTCGTAACCGCCTGAAGACTCAATCCAATAACCGGCCAGCGTTGGGCCGATCGCCATGCCGCCGCCAATCACCAGATTGATGTTGTTCATCAGCTTGCCGTTGTTATCCAGCCCGGCGACGCGGGCCAGGATAAACGGCAGCACAAAGGTCCAGGTAAACTTGAACAGCACCGCCGCCAGCGCAAAGCGCAGCAGCTGCGGCGTGTGGAACAGCAGCGCAATGCCGGCGAGCAGCAAGCCGTAACTTAGCCAGATCAGCCCATTGCCGCCTCGCCTGGCGCTGATGAACGCCGCACCGCCGGCGCCGACGATGCCAAACAGCGTAGCGGCCGCCAGCACCTGGCCGCTGCTGACCGGCGAAAGGCCGGCCGCGTGGGCGATACTGCCGATAAAGGTCCAGACTGCGCTCAGGCTGATATAAAAGGTCAGCACCGCCAGGACGGCGAAGACTTTACGCAGCCATGGCGTTGCCGTGGTATGGGCGGTGGATTGCGCAGGGTGAAAGCCGCTGGGAAAGGAGGAAAGCAGCGGCAAGCAGCACAGCATGATGGCCGCCAGGATCAGGTATACCGCCATCAGGCCAAAATGGGCGAACAGCAAGGGCAGCACCAGCAGCCCAACGGCGCCAAGCACCAGCTGGCCCAGCACCCACAAGGCGTAAACTCGGCTGGGGTTGGCGGTGCCACCGGCACAGGTGATACACAGGATCATCAGCGTGCCGCCCGCCAAAGAGGCGATGAAACGCAGCCCCAGCAGCAGGTGAAAATCACTGACCAGTGCCGACGCCAAATTGCCGACGATAAACACCCCCGCAGCCAGGGTTGCCACCCGGCGCCAGTTAACGCGGCTGATCCACCACCAGGCAGGCAGGGTGGCGAGGCTCATGGCCCCCAGCTCGGTGGAAAACAGATGGCCGATTTGCGCGGGGGTGAGCGACCATTGGCTGGCCAGTTGCGCGGCAACCGCCGGGGCGGTCATCAGGATGCCCGGTGCAATGGCGGCAAAGATGATGATGGCGGTCAGCAGCCGCGGCGGGCAGGGGAGAGCCGCCCCGGCAGCGGGTACAGAAACGGAATCACTGGACATAATAATTATCCCCGCAGGTTAAGCCTGAGTCAGATATAACCGCGTTGCCGTATTCTGGGCAGGCGGAAACCGCGCCATGAATGGCGAATAATTAACGAACTTATTTTCTCCACTATAAGCCGATGTTATGGCTCTATTTATTAACCGTGGGCAATAAAGCTGCTGGCCACCAATTCGGTACGGTTGACCACTTCAGTTTTGGCAAAAATATTGCGCATATGGGTTTTTACCGTTGAAAGCGAAATACCCAGCTTCAACGCTATGCGTTTATTACTGGCGCCCTCACGCACCATATTGACGATCTCCTGCTCTTTGGCGGTCAGCAGGCGGGCTTCCCCGTCGGGCAACAGGTCGCGGGTCGCCAGTTCGATCAGCGGCATCACCGCCCGCAGGCGACCGCGTTCCAGTTCGGTAAACGGCGTATCGCGGATCAAGGACACCCCGGCAACGATGCGTTTACGCTGCCGAATAAAGATCTCCGTCATGTCGCGCATATCATTGGGCAGCATAAAATCATGATAGTAATGGCGGTTATTGGCGATTGCCGCCGGGCTCATGCCGACCATATTGATGTCCTGCTGGTGAAAGTTGGCAGGCTTGAGCGGATCGATCTGCTGGAAATGGTTCAAGTACTGCTGGTGGGTTTTATCGGAGATGCCGTGCAAAATATAGTGGTCTGGCCGCAGGTCCTGGTTAACCAAATAAAACACCCCTGCGGACACCGGGATCAGGTGCGCAATGGTGGTCAAACAGCTGTTGATAAAGGCATCGGACGATGCAATGTGCATGATTCATTTCCTCCCTTTATCGTTCGGTCTGGAATATTCGGTCAATATGTGAACGATACAAGCATAGTGATAGCAATTGTGCAACACAATAAATACATATTAACAACGTGAGCCTGATTGCAATAAAACACATAAATAACAAGGCAACGAAGAAGCCTCGGCAGCGACAGTGCCGCACGAGTGTCGATATTTTATTAATATATTAACGAATGACCTGTGGCCTTCCTGCTGAATTTACTGCAATTTCCCCCTCGGCGTGGTGACCCCCTGCGATATCACCGGCCAGTCTCGCCGCTGATGCCGCTCCCCGCGGCTCGTTCTTAAGAACGATAGACAGCCTTAATCCCGTTTGTTCTCCCTGTGAAAACCTTTTCTGGCCAACGAAAACCATAACGGTTGATTGGGCACCAAAGGTAAGACGAAAAAGCTATGGTTTGGCCTCGTCCTTAAGGACGATAGTCAGCATTTTCTTTTCCTCTCTATAGTGATATTGCCGCCACTGGCGACGAAACACCTGCAAAAGCACCATCAGGGCCAAACGATAAAACTATAAGAGGACATAACCATGAACCTGTCGTCGCGGCTTCATGCCCATCTTGAGCGGGGCAAGGTCGGATTCCCCACCACGCTGGCCAGCTCGGTCGGGGTGATTATGGCCAGCCCAGTTATCCTCACCGTGACCAGCGGTTTCGGCATCGGCGGCGATACCTTCGCGCTGGCGATGCTGATCGCCTTTATCATGATGCAGGCCCAGCTCACCACCTTCTCGGAAGCGGCGGCGATCTTGCCGACCTCCGGATCGGTGTATGACTATATCGCCTGTGGTATGGGACGCTTTTTTGCCATTACCGGCGCGCTGTCGGCCTACCTGATCGTGCATATCTTTGCCGGGACCGCCGAAACCATTCTCTCCGGCATTATGGCGCTGGTGAATTTTGAGCACCTTAATACCCTGATGGAAACCCACAATGCCTCCTGGATAGTGGGGGTGGGGTTGGTCATCGTGTTCGGTGCACTTAACGCCTTCGGCATCGAGGCCTTCGGTAAAGCGGAGATCGTGCTGACCTTCGCCATGTGGAGCACCCTGGTGATATTTGGCATTACCGGGCTGCTTTCGCCGCACGCGGTACCGCTGGAAGGCTGGTTCGGCAGCACGCTGAGCCTGAGCGATCCCTTTGCGGTATTCAGCCTGATCGGCATGGCGATGTTTATGTTCGTCGGTTGTGAGCTGGTCACGCCGATGGCACCGGAGATCAAACGCTCCGCCAGCGTGATCCCACGGGCGATGTCGCTGGGGCTGTGTGGCGTGGCGGTGTGCATGGCGTTGTACGGCGCGGCGCTCAGCCATCAGGTGGAAAACGTGGTGGTGGACGCCGCCAACGGCGTTCATCTGCTGGATACGCCGATGGCGATCCCGGCTTTTGCCGGTCAGGTGATGGGCGAGTTCGGCAAATACTGGTTGGGTATCGGGCTGCTGCTGGCCGGGGCGGCGACCATCAACACGCTGATGGCGGCGGTGCCGCGTATTCTTTACGGCATGGCGCTGGACGGGGCATTGCCACGTATCTTCGCCTATCTGCACCCCCGTTTTAAAACCCCGGTGGTAGGTATTCTGGTCGCGGTATTGATCCCCTGCGTGCATGCCTTTGCCATTCAGGGCAATCTCGACCGTATTATTCCGCTGGTGCTGGCGGCGGTGTGCGCCTGGGGCGTGGCCTACCTGCTGGTCACCTGCTCGGTGGTGATCCTGCGTATTCGCCGCCCGGATCTGCCACGCGCTTACAAATCTCCCTGGTTCCCGCTGCCGCAAATTGTCTCCAGCGTGGGCATCGTGCTGGCGATTATCTATATCACCCCGCCGGGCATGGATCCGCATGCCGTCTATATCCCGTTCAGCATCATGATTGGCCTGACTGCTGCCTATGCGCTCTTCTGGACCCTGTGTGTGCAAAAGGTCAATCCGTTTAAACCGGTGCCGGTCGAACAGGTATTGGAAACGGCCTTTGCCAAAGCGGAAAGCGAGGAGGCCCAGTTTGATCGGCTTACTTCCCTCACTTAATCGCTACTGGCAGCGCTCCCCGGCGGGCTACCAGCCGGGCGTCACCCTCAGCCGGCTGGCGAACAATCTGCAGCCCTATGCCTGCGAGCGCCTTTCGCCCTGCCTGCTGCGCCTGACCTTGCCGCAGGGGCCGGTTATCGACATTAACGAACAGGTCAGCGCGCTGTTTATGGCGCATATCGTTAGTCAGCGTTTCTGCGTGCAGGGGGCGTGCTCGCAGAAGGAGCCGCTGACGCTACGCATTAACGCCGGCGGTTGGTTGCGGCGACGCGGCGTGGTTTATCGCGCGACCCGGGATGATGCCGCAGCGCAGCGAATGATTGCCGCTCTGCGGCGCTATCCGCAGATTGCCGAAACGCTGGAGCAGCTGGATTTTCGGCGTATCCAACTGACGGTCGCGGCCGGTCATTGGCGGCTGGAGATCGAACATTTCGCCGCTTCGGAAGTGGTCAGCCGTTTGCCTGCCGGTCGCCGCTATCTGCGGCTGGAACCGGAGCAGCGGCGCTTGCTGCTGAGCAGCCTGCTGATGATCGGCCAATTGATGGAGAAACTGGATGAGTAGAGTGGTGGTGATTACCGGCGGCGGCACCGGCGTGGGGGCTGCGTGCGCCAGGCTGCTGGCGAGCAGGGGCGATCGGGTCTTTATCATCGGCCGCCGCCGTGAACCTCTGATGGCGCTGGCGGACGACATTGGCGCGCAGGCATTGGTGGGGGATGCGGCCAGCGGTGAATGCTGGCAAAGCCAGCTGTTGCCGGCCATTTTGCAGCAGGCCGGGCGCATTGATTGCCTGATCTGCAGCGCCGGCGGGATGGGGCTGGGGCGCATTACCGAAATGAACGATGACCAGTGGCGTCAGGCGCTGGACAGCAACCTCAACAGTGCTTTTGCCAGCGCCCGCGCCTGCCTGCCGGAGCTGGTGAAAACCGGCGGCAACCTGCTGTTTGTCGCCTCTATCGCTTCGCTGGCCGCCGGGCCGGAGGTTTGCGGCTACGTGACCGCCAAACATGCGCTGATTGGGCTGATGCGTTCCATCGCTCGTGACTACGGCCCGCTGGGCGTGCGTGCCAACGCGGTGTGTCCCGGCTGGGTCACTACGCCGATGGCGGATGAAGAGATGCAGCCGCTGATGGCTGAGTACCACCTCACGCTGGAGCAGGCTTACCAACGGGTATGCCGCGACGTGCCGCTGCGTCGCCCGGCCAGCGCCGAAGAGATCGCCGCTATCTGCCGTTTTCTCTGTTCGGAGGACGCGTCGATCATTACCGGTGCGGCGCTGGTGGCCGACGGCGGCTCCACCATTGTCGACGTACCGACATTGGCTTTTACTTCCCTTTAAGGAGCATCAAATGAGTACAGAAGCGGTATTTATTCAGGTTGGCGCACTGGCGGAAGGCTTTGCGCCGCACAGCAATACGCTGGAACAGCAGCATGGGTTGAGCGGTAACACGCTGACATTACGTTTTGCCGACGGTGAAATGCTGAGTTGTCACTTTGTCGATGAGCAGACGCTGAGTTGGGGGGAGTACAGGGGCATCGCTTATCGCGCCACCAGCATCCGCCCCGGCATTCTGTTTATCGATTTTCTCGATCCCGCACAGGAGAACGCCAGCATCACGCTGGTGTGCGATCGCAACCAGGGTAATTTCACGGCGGTGTATGGCCAGTTGCCGGATGAGGAACAAGCCCGTCTGGACGCCTTCAGCCGGGTTGAGCAAGGGCTGCCGCTGACGGCGGTCAACGTTGAATTCCACTTTGGCACGCTGGATAACGCCGATGTTGCGCCGCCACAGTTCACCGACGAGCTGATTGGCATGCGTAACATGTATACCTACAGCCCGACCGAGCGTTACGAACACATTTATCTGAACGACAATTTCTACGCCTGGCAGTGCCTGGACGGCGTGGAGAAAGGGCTGGCGGATGTCGATCGCTGCCACTACGTGAAGGTGGCCGAACAGCTGTACCTGTTTGTCTGGCGAGAGAAGATTGTGCCGACGCTGGGCGTGGTCATGATCGATCTGCAGGGCATGCGTACCGACGGCAAGATCCTCGGCTATCAGGGCAGTGATTTCAGCGCGCTGAGCAATTTTGCGGTAGGCGCCCATGCGCAGGTGCTGAACACCACCCACCATCCACGGGGATAGTCCGATGAATGCAACCTATGCGGCTGATGCGTTCAAGGGGCAGGTGGTGCTGGTGACGGGCGGTGCGCAGGGCATCGGGCTGGCGATCGTCAGTGCCTTTGCTCAGTTGGGCGCGACGGTGGTGATGGCGGATCTGCAGCTGCAAAAAGCGCAGGATGCCGCCGAGACGCTGCAACAGCAGGGCGGGCAGGTCCAGGCGATGGCCTGCGATCTGGCCGAACCGGGGCAGATTGCCGAACTGGTTGCAGCGGTGGGGCAGCAGCATCAGCGGCTGGACGTGGTGATCCATAACGCGGCTTACTTCCCGCTGACGCCCTTTGCCGAGATTGACGCCGTGTTATTGCAACGCACGCTGAGCGTTAATCTGATGGCGCCGTTCTTTCTGGCGCAGGCGGCTTTACCCTGGATGCAACGTCAGGGCGGGGGCTGCATTTTGGTAACGTCGTCGGTGACCGGGCCACGGGTCGCCTATCCGGGGTTGGCGCACTACGCCGCTTCAAAGGCCGGAGTCAACGGGTTTATTCGCGCGGCGGCGCTGGAACTGGCGGCGGCTGGCGTCAGGGTCAACGGTGTGGAGCCGGGAATGATCCGCACGCCGGCGATGGCCAATCTGGGGGGCGCGGCGGTCAATCAGGCGATTGCGGCCGCAGTGCCGCTCGGGCGATTGGGGGAGCCGGAAGACATTGCGGCGGCGATGGTGTTTCTCGCCTCACCGGCGGCCGCCTATATGACCGGCCAAACGCTGGTGGTGGACGGCGGCGCGTTACTCCCCGAGGCTCATCCTGTTCTTTCTTGACGTTGCAGCCTGGCTGCAACGCCAATTAATCAGAGGATGATAATCGGAAGGATCATTTCTTTGTGGGATGAGCGGTCACGTTGGCGGGCAGTTTATCCCCCAGGGTGATCAGCTCGTCCAGTAAGGTCATCAACTGGTCCATTTTCTGCTGTGAAAATGCGGCTTCGATTTCAGCGTACCCCTGTTCTACCTGGTGGCGCGCCACTTCATACAACTCCTGACCCTGCTGGGTGAGAGACACGTACAGCTTGCGCTGATCGTTAACCGGTTTCAGGCGGAAAATCAGCTTATCGCGTTCCATGCGCGACAAAATGCCGGTCAGGCTGGGGCGCAGGATGCAGGTTTCTGCTGCCAATTCGTGGAATTCGATCGAACGACTGTTGGCCAAAACGCGAATGATGCGCCATTGCTGTTCGGTCAGGTTATGGCTTTTCAGGATCGGGCGAAAAAAGCCCATGGCGGTTTCACGCGCTTGCAGCAGGGCAATGGTTAAGGACTCATGCATAGATTTGGCCTTGGCTATAAAGGTGTTCGTTATTCTGGCATTTACCGTTGTGGCTCAGCAGGTGGCCGTGCGGACACTGCAATACCCCTATCGGTAAATCCTGATTTTATTAATAACTTAATAGTAGCCAAGTTTACCCAGATGGATAAAGCGAAAACGCATCCGCAGCGGTAAAAATCACCTAAAAATGATTAATTCGTTGAATAATCACGCCAGTGTTCATGTGTTGTGAATATTTTGTTATCACGATCACAAATCAATCCACCGGCGTTGCGTAAAAGCTGAACAGTGTATAAAAGTATTCATTAACATATTAATGAATGCCGAATTGCCCTGTTGTGTCATTGAAAGGAGTTTGCATGAAAGGCACCGTATTTTCCGTCGCGTTGAATCACCGCAGCCAGATAGACGCCTGGGATCAGGCGTTTCATCAGCCGCCGTATAAAACCCCGCCGAAGACCCCGGTGTGGTTTATCAAACCGCGCAATACCCACCTCGCCAACGGCGGGGCGATCCCGTTTCCTGCCGGTGAGCAAGTGCAAAGCGGCGCCACGCTGGCGGTAGTGATTGGCAACACCGCCCGTAAGGTGCCGGCCGAACGGGTCGCCGACTATCTGGCCGGTTATGCGCTGGCCAACGACATCAGCCTGCCGGAAAGCAGCTTCTACCGCCCGGCGATCAAAGCGAAATGCCGCGACGGTTTTTGCCCGTTGGGGGAGATCGGTTCATTGGTGACCACCGATGCGGTGGAGATCATCACCGAAATCAACGGGGTAGAGCAGGATCGCTGGTCGACGGCCGATTTGGTGCGTTCGGTGCCGGAACTGATCGCCGCCATCAGCGATTTTATTACCCTGCAGCCGGGCGACGCAGTGCTGATCGGCACGCCACACCAGCGGGTGGAGATCAAACCTGGAGATGAAGTGAGGGTGCGTGCCGCCGGTTTGCCGACCCTGACCAACCGCGTAGTGCAGGCAGGAGAAACCGCATGAGACACGCCCGTATTCGCCATCATGGCCAAATTGTTAATGTCAGCGTCGACGAGCAACTGCGCGTGACGTTGCCGAACGGCACGGTGTTGCCAGAGCAGGACGTCGAGTGGTTGCCACCGGCGCAGGGCACGGTGTTTGCCCTGGGGCTGAACTATGCCGATCACGCCAGCGAGCTGGAATTCAAGGCCCCGGAAGAGCCGCTGGTGTTCCTCAAGGCGCCGAACACCCTGACCGGCCATCGGCAGGTTTCGGTACGCCCGGCCAACGTCGACTATATGCACTACGAAGCCGAGCTGGTGGCGGTGATCGGCAAGACGGCGCGTAACGTCAGCCGCGAAGATGCCATGGCATACGTGGCGGGCTACACGCTGTGCAATGACTACGCCATTCGCGACTATCTGGAAAACTATTACCGCCCGAATCTGCGGGTGAAAAGCCGCGATACCCTGACGCCGATTGGGCCGTACATCGTCGATCGTGACGATATCGCCGATCCGCACCGTCTGGCACTCAGCACCTACGTCAACGGCGAGCTGCGCCAGCGCGGCAGCACCGCCGACATGATTTTCGATATTCCCTACCTGATCAGTTACCTGAGTGAATTTATGACGCTGCAGCCGGGCGACATGATCGCCACCGGCACGCCGAAAGGGCTGGCCGACGTGCAGCCGGGCGATGAAGTGGTGGTGGAGATTGAGGGCATCGGCCGTCTGGTTAACCACATCATCAGTGAAAAAGATTACGAGGAAAGCCTGCGATGAAAACCATCAACCATTGGATTAACGGTAAAAACGTAGCCAGCAAAGAGTATTTCACTACCACCAACCCGGCCAACGGCGAGGTACTGGCAGAGGTCGCTTCCGGCGGGCAGTTGGAGATCGATCAGGCGGTGGCTGCCGCCAAGGCTGCGTTCCCGAAATGGGCCAATACGCCAATGAAAGAGCGTGCTCGCCTGATGCGTCGTCTGGGCGAGCTGATTGACGAGAACGTGCCGCAGATTGCCGAGATGGAAACCGCCGACACCGGTCTGCCGATCCACCAAACCAAAAACGTGCTGATCCCGCGTGCTTCGCACAACTTTGAGTTCTTTGCCGAGATCTGCCAGCAGATGAACGGCCGTACCTATCCGGTGGACGACAAGATGCTCAACTACACGCTGATCCAGCCGGTGGGGGTGTGTGCGCTGGTGTCACCGTGGAACGTGCCTTTCATGACCGCAACCTGGAAGACCGCGCCTTGCCTGGCGCTGGGCAATACCGCGGTGCTGAAAATGTCCGAGCTGTCGCCGCTGACCGCCGATCGCCTGGGTGAACTGGCGCTGGAAGCCGGCATTCCGGCCGGGGTACTCAACGTGGTGCAGGGTTACGGCGCCACCGCCGGGGATGCGCTGGTGCGTCATAAGGACGTGCGTGCGGTGTCCTTTACCGGCGGCACCGCCACCGGACGCCGGATCATTGAAAACGCGGGCTTGAAGAAGTTTTCCATGGAGCTGGGCGGGAAATCGCCGGTACTGATTTTCGAAGATGCCGACATCGAACGTGCGCTGGACGCCGCGCTGTTCACCATTTTCTCGATCAACGGTGAACGCTGCACCGCCGGTTCGCGCATCTTTATTCAAGAGAGCATTTACCCGGAATTCGTCAAACGTTTTGCCGAGCGCGCCAACCGCCTGCGCGTAGGCGATCCGCAGGATCCCAACACGCAGGTTGGGGCGTTGATCAGCCAGCAGCACTGGGAAAAAGTGTCCGGCTATATCCGCCTCGGGCTGGAAGAAGGCGCCACCCTGTTGGCCGGTGGCCCGGACAAACCGGCTGGCCTCAGCCACGGCAACTTCCTGCGCCCAACGGTGCTGGCGGATGTCGACAATCGGATGCGCATCGCGCAGGAGGAGATTTTCGGGCCGGTGGCCTGCCTGCTGCCGTTCAAATCGGAAGAAGACGGCCTGCGCATGGCCAACGACGTGGAGTACGGCCTGGCGTCGTACATCTGGACGCAGGATGTGAGCAAGGTGCTGCGTCTGGCCCGCAATATTGAAGCGGGGATGGTTTTCGTCAATACCCAAAACGTACGCGATCTGCGTCAGCCGTTTGGCGGCGTGAAATCTTCCGGCACCGGCCGCGAGGGCGGGGAATACAGCTTTGAAGT
The DNA here is from genome assembly GCF_047456085.1 of Serratia sp. BNK-12. Taxonomy (NCBI): domain Bacteria; kingdom Pseudomonadati; phylum Pseudomonadota; class Gammaproteobacteria; order Enterobacterales; family Yersiniaceae; genus Serratia; species Serratia sp. BNK-12. The sequence continues at coordinate 4,583,718 of NZ_CP179896.1, read as the reverse complement.
GTTCGCCGAGATGAAGAACGTGTGCATTTCCATGGGTGACCACCCGATCCCGCGCTGGGGCGTTTAAGCCTCAAACCATAATAAAAAAGAAGGAGATGAGAACAATGACGACCAAACTTACCACCGATGCTGTCCCTGCTCCCGATGTTGTGCGCTGCGCCTATATGGAAATTCAGGTCACCAACCTTAAAGCCGCGCGCGAATTCTACGTCGATATCCTGGGTCTGGTTGTGACCGCCGAGGACGAGAAAACTCTCTATCTGCGGTCGATGGAAGAGTTTATCCACCATAATCTGGTGCTGCGTGAAGGACCGGTGGCTGCCGTTGCGGCCTTTGCCTTCCGGGTGCGTACGCCGGAAGACGTCGATCGGGCCGAAGCCTATTTCAAAGCGCTGGGTTGTCGTACCGAACGTCGGGTGAATGGCTTCGCCAAAGGCATTGGCGATTCGGTGCGGGTAGAGGATCCGCTCGGCTTCCCGTACGAATTCTTCTATGACGTGCAGCACGTCGAGCGTCTGGCCTGGCGTTACGATCTCTACACGCCAGGGGCGCTGGTACGTCTCGACCACTTTAACCAGATCACGCCCGATGTTCCGCGTGCGGTGGAATACATCCAGGGCCTGGGGTTCCGCGTGACGGAAGATATCCGGGATGAAAATGGCGTGGTTTACGCCGCCTGGATGCGCCGCAAAGCCACGGTGCACGACACCGCGATGACCGGCGGCGCCGGGCCGCGTATGCACCATATTGCGTTCGCCACCCATGAAAAGCACAACATTCTGGCCATCTGCGACAAGCTCGGCGCACTGCGTAAATCCGATTTGATCGAACGTGGCCCAGGCCGCCACGGCGTCTCTAACGCCTTCTATCTCTATCTGCGTGATCCCGATGGCCATCGCGTAGAAATCTATACCCAGGATTACTACACCGGCGATCCTGACAACCCGACCGTGAGCTGGGATGTGCACGATAACCAGCGTCGCGACTGGTGGGGCAACCCGGTAGTGCCAAGCTGGTACACCGAGGGGTCACTGGTGCTCGATCTCGATGGCCAGCCGCAGCCGGTTATCGAACGCAACGCGCCAAGCGAAATGGCCGTCACCATTGGCGCGGATGGTTTTTCCTATACCCGTCAAGGCGATACAGAGAAAGGCTTTAAGCTCGGTAACACCCTGTAGCCCCCAACGCGCGGACAGGCGTTCGCGCAAATTCGTTTCCCGGAGATTGCTATGCCGCATTTTTATGCTGAATGCACCAATAACATCCGCGAAGAAGCCGAGCTCCCCGCGTTGTTCGCCAAGGTCAATCAGGCACTGGCGGACACCGGTATTTTTCCGCTGGCCGGAGTGCGCAGCCGCGCTATCTGGCTGGATACCTGGCAGATGGCCGACGGTAAGCACGATTACGCCTTCGTGCATATGACATTGAAGATTGGTCACGGCCGCAGCCTGGAAAGTCGTGAACAGGTGGGCGAGATGCTGTTTGCGCTGATCAAAGAACATTTCGCCGCGCTGATGGCCAGGCGCTATCTGGCGCTGTCCTTCACGATGGAAGAGCTGGATCCGGTGCTGAACTACAAGCAAAACAATGTCCACGCGCTATTTCGCCAAGGCTAAGGGGCCGTCAATGTTGAATAAAGAGCTGGTTAGTCGTGCCGTGCAGCGCTTGCATCAGGCGGAGCAAAACCGCGAGCAGATCCGCGCGCTGTCGCTGGATCATCCCGAGATCACCATTGAAGACGCTTACGCCATTCAGCGCCAGTGGGTAGAGCTGAAGATCGCCGAAGGGCGCAAACTCAAGGGTCATAAAATCGGCCTGACGTCGCGCGCCATGCAGGTCAGCTCCCAGATCTCCGAGCCGGATTACGGCGCGCTGCTGGACGACATGTTTTTCAACGATGGCAGCGATATTCCCATCGACCGTTTTATCGTGCCGCGCGTCGAGGTGGAGCTGGCCTTCGTGCTCGCCAAGCCGCTGCGCGGGCCAAACTGCACGCTGTTCGACGTTTATAACGCCACCGATTACATCATTCCGGCCCTGGAGATCATCGATGCGCGCAGCCATAACGTGGATCCCGAAACTCAGCGCCCGCGCAAGGTGTTCGACACCATTTCCGACAATGCCGCCAATGCCGGGGTGGTGATGGGCGGGCGGCCGATCAAACCGGACGCGTTGGATCTGCGTTGGATCAGCGCGTTGCTGTACCGCAACGGCGTGATTGAAGAGTCTGGCGTGGCGGCAGCGGTGCTGAACCATCCGGCCAACGGCGTGGCCTGGCTGGCCAACAAACTTTTCCCGTACGACGTAGAGCTGGAAGCCGGGCAGGTGATCCTCGGCGGTTCCTTCACCCGACCGGTTGCCGCCCGACGTGGCGACACCTTCCATGCGGATTATGGCCCGATGGGCTGCATCAGCTGTCGCTTTGTCTGATCGGCCCTTTCCCTGTGGGAGAGTGGAAAAACCAATGGAGAACACCATGTTAACCAACCCTTTCAAGCAGGCGTTGCAGGAAAAACGCCCGCAGATTGGCCTGTGGCTGGGGCTGTGCAGCAGCTACAGCGCAGAAATGCTGGCCGGGGCCGGTTTCGACTGGCTGCTGATCGACGGCGAACACGCGCCCAACAACGTACAAACGGTATTGGGCCAGCTGCAGGCCATCGCGCCTTATCCGAGTCATCCGGTGGTGCGTCCGGCATGGAATGATCCGGTGATGATCAAGCAACTGTTGGACGTCGGTGCGCAGACGCTGCTGATCCCGATGATCCAGAACGCAGAACAGGCGCGTGACGCGGTGCGAGCCACCCGTTATCCGCCGCATGGCATACGCGGCGTTGGCAGTGCGCTGGCTCGTGCTTCCCGCTGGAACAGGGTGCCGAATTACCTGCAACAGGCCGACGCGCAGATGTGCGTACTGGTGCAAATCGAAACCCGTGAGGCGGTGAAAAACCTGGATGCCATCCTGCAGGTGGAGGGGGTCGACGGGGTATTTATCGGCCCGGCGGATCTCAGTGCCGACATGGGTTTTTCCGGCAATCCACAGCAGCCGGAAGTGCAGCGCACCATCGACGACGCTATAGCGCGCATCAGCGCCGCCGGTAAGGCAGCAGGCATTCTGACGGCCAACCCGGAACTGGCGCAGCACTATCTGGCGTCCGGCGCGCTGTTTGTCGCAGTAGGGGTGGATACCACCCTGCTGTCGCGAGCGGCGGAATCTTTGGCCAGCCGCTTTAAACAAGAGCGGCCGCCCGTACAGTCCCCGAGCGTTTATTAGGTTGCAGGCCGCCATCTTATTGGAGACACCATGAGCAACGTCGATTCGCTGCCGCCGGTCAACCCGGCGCAGCAACATAAAGCGTTAACCGCCGCCGAGCAATCGGTGATTAAAAAGTTATTTCGGCGACTGATTATTTTTCTGTTTGTGCTGTTTGTTTTCTCTTTCCTCGACCGCATCAACATCGGTTTCGCCGGGCTGACGATGGGCAAGGATCTCGGCCTGAGCTCGACCATGTTCGGCCTGGCGGCAACCTTGTTCTACGTCACCTATGTGATCTTCGGCATTCCGAGCAATATCATGCTGGGGATCGTCGGCGCGCGCCGCTGGATCGCCACCATCATGGTGCTGTGGGGCATCGCCTCGACCTGCACGCTGTTCGCCACCGGGCCGACCAGCCTGTACCTATTGCGGATGATCGTAGGTATTACCGAGGCCGGTTTTCTGCCGGGGATTCTGGTGTATCTCACCTATTGGTTCCCGGCTTTTTACCGCGCTCGCGCCAACGCGCTGTTTATGATCGCCATGCCGGTAACCATGGCGATTGGCTCGTTGGTGTCCGGCTATATTCTGGCGCTGGACGGGCTGATGAACCTCAAAGGGTGGCAATGGCTGTTCCTGTTGGAGGGCATTCCTTCGGTGCTGTTGGGCGTGGTGGTGTGGTTCTACCTCGACGATACTCCAGCCAAGGCCAAATGGCTGACCGACGAGGAAAAGGCCAGTCTGAAGGCGATGATGGAGGCGGACAAACTGCAACTGGTGCAGCCCAATGGTCCGGGCAGCCATCGGGCATTGCAACAGCGCAGCCTGTGGCGGGAAATTTTCACCCCGATTGTGCTGATGTATACCCTGGCTTATTTCTGTCTGACCAACACCCTGAGCGCCATCAATATCTGGACGCCGCAGATCCTGCAGAGCTTCAACCAGAGCAGTAGCAACATTGTGATCGGTATTCTGGCGGCGATCCCGCAAGTCTGTACCATCGCCGGCATGGTGTGGTGGAGTAAGAGATCGGATCGGCTGCAAGAGCGCAAACACCACACCGCGCTGCCGTATCTGTTTGCCGCTGCCGGCTGGCTGCTGGCGTCGGCCACCGATCACAGCATGATCCAGCTGCTGGGGATCGTGATGGCGTCGGTGGGGTCGTTCACGGCGATGGCGATCTTCTGGACTACGCCGGATCAGTCCATCAGCCTCGAGGCGAGGGCGATTGGGATCGCGGTGATCAATGCCACCGGCAATATCGGATCGGCGGTCAGCCCGGTATTGATCGGCTGGTTTAAGGATCTGACCGGCAGCTTTAACTCTGGGCTGTATTTCGTTTCGGCGTTGTTGGTCATCGGTGCCGTGATCGTGTGGCGGATCCCGATGCAAGGCTCGCGTCCACGGGCCACGCCATAAGCCTGATATTAGGCTATTTTACTTGCCATTTTGGCCTAGGGCAGTGCTCGGACCCCTTACGTACTGCGTGTACGCTCGGGTTCCTGCGCGCTGTCCATGGCCAAACTGTCTGCGACAATGACGCCTAATAAAAGGCTTATCACTGATCTCATCGCTGATGGAGGATGATGTGCAGAAAAGTACCGGTTTTATCGCCAATATCGATATCTGCAAAGAGTACGATGCGCGTTACGCCACCGACGAAGTGCACTATGAAACCTTCGCCGGACTGGCCGCGTTTTTTGGCCGCGATATGCAGGTGCATTGGCACGATCGGTTTTTCCAGATGCATTTTCTGGAGACCGGCAAGATAGAGCTACAGCTGGACAGCCAGCACTATTCGGTGCAGGCACCGCTGTTCATCCTGACGCCGCCCTCGGTACCCCATGCGTTTTTCACCGAACCGGACAGCGACGGCCACGTGCTGACGGTGCGCCAGGAGCTGATTTGGCCTTTGCTGGAGCGCCTCTACCCTGGCAGCAATCTGGCGTTGGACATGCCGGGCATTTGCCTTTCACTGGCGGATGCACCGCAGGAATTGACCGCGCTTAGCCATTACTGGGCGCTGATCCGGCGTGAGTTCAGCCAGAGGTTGGTGGGCCGCGAACAGACGCTGGTGCTGTTGGCGCAGGCGGTGTTTACCCTGCTGTTGCGCAATACCACGCTGGAGGATACCGCCACCAGCGGCGTGCGGGGTGAGCTGAAACTGTTCCAGCGTTTCAACAAGATGGTGGACGAACGTTTTCGCGATCACCTGGCGGTGCCGGACTATGCTCAGGCGCTCGGCGTCACCGAATCGCGGCTCAACGATTTGTGCCGACGGTTTGCCAATCAGCCCCCCAAACGTTTGATCTTCGATCGCCTGCTGCGCGAAGCCAAGCGCATGCTGCTATTCAGCGCCTGTACGGTGCATGAAACCGCCTATAGCCTGGGCTTTAAGGATCCGGCCTATTTCGCGCGTTTCTTCAATCGTCTGGAAGGCTGTTCACCCTCGACCTACCGCGCCGCGCAGCATCCCCTTTCATAACGGCGGAACACTGTCTGGATCACAATTCGCGGCGATTGTGGCCAACCCGCCTGAAAAGTACCGGCGTTTGCCGCAAAAGTCTCTTCTCGAAACCGGCCCTGGAAGCTTCAATTAAGCAACCAAAAGAAAACATTTTATTAACAATGAAATGTTCAAACGATATTAGTGCTAGCCAAAATAGTTGGAGTTGCAGCAAGGCGACCAGTGAACGCATCCCGATGAGCTGACTTTGGTCAGTGATTCGGGTGAGGGAGCGCAGTCAACACCGCGGCAACTGCAAATATGAAGGATACGGCCGATTACGAGGAATGCTTAATGAAACCTGAAGACTTTCGTGCTGACAACAAACGCCCGTTCACCGGTGCCGAATACCTGAAAAGTTTGCAGGACGGCCGTGAGATTTATATCTACGGCGAACGAGTGAAAGATGTCACCACTCACCCGGCATTCCGTAATGCAGCGGCTTCGGTCGGTCAACTGTACGACGCGCTGCACGATCCGGTCAGCCAGGATCGCCTGTGCTGGAACACCGATACCGGCAACGGCGGTTACACTCACAAATTCTTCCGCTACGCCCGCAGCCCGGAAGAGATGCGCCAGCAGCGTGATGCTATCGCCGACTGGTCGCGCCAGAGTTACGGTTGGATGGGGCGCACCCCGGACTACAAAGCAGCCTTCGGGTGTGCGCTGGGGGCTTATCCCGAGTTTTATGGTCAGTTTGCCGATAACGCGCGCCACTGGTACAAACGCATTCAGGAAACCGGCCTGTACTTTAACCACGCTATCGTTAACCCACCGATTGACCGCCACAAGCCGGTCAACGAAGTGAAAGACGTTTACATTCAGGTGGAGAAAGAGACCGACGCGGGCATTATCGTCAGCGGGGCCAAGGTGGTGGCGACCAACTCTGCGCTGACCCACTATAACTTTATCGGTTTTGGTTCTGCCCAGGTGATGGGGGATAACCCGGACTTCGCGTTGATGTTTGTGGCGCCGATGGACGCCGAAGGGGTGAAGCTGATTTCTCGCGCCTCTTATGAGCTGGTGGCAGGTGCAACGGGATCCCCGTTCGATTATCCGCTTTCGAGCCGTTTCGATGAGAACGATGCGATCCTGATTATGGATCATGTGCTGATCCCGTGGGAAAACGTGCTGATCTACCGCGATTTCGATCGTTGTCGTCGCTGGAGCACGCAAGGGGGCTTCGCTCGTCTGTTCCCGCTGCAGGCCTGTGTGCGCCTGGCGGTGAAGATGGACTTTATCACCGCGCTGCTGCAAAAGAGCCTGTCCTGTACCGGCGTGCTGGAGTTCCGTGGCGTACAGGCCGATCTTGGCGAAGTGGTGGCCTGGCGTAATATGTTCTGGTCACTGAGCGATGCGATGTGCGCCGAGGCCACCCAATGGGAAAACGGCGCTTATCTGCCGGATTCCACCGCGATGCAAACTTACCGCGTGATGGCACCAATGGCCTACACCAAGGTGAAGCACATTATCGAAAAGAACGTCACCAGCGGTTTGATTTATCTGCCGTCCAGCGTACGCGACATGAATAATCCGGAGATCGATAAATACCTGGCTCGTTACGTACGCGGATCCGACGGTATGGATCACGTTGAACGCATCAAGATCCTCAAGCTGATGTGGGATGCGATCGGCAGCGAATTCGGCGGTCGCCACGAGCTGTATGAGATCAACTACGCCGGCAGCCAGGATGAGATCCGCCTGCAGTGTCTGCGCAACGCACAGGGATCCGGCGCCATGAACCAGATGATGGAGATGGTCGACAAATGCTTGTCCGACTACGACCAGCACGGTTGGAAAGTGCCGCATCTGCATAATAATGGTGACATTAATCAGCTGGATAACTTGCTCAAGTGATCCTGAAGGAGGGGTGTATGTCTCAGGAAAATGAACACCGTTTGCTGTTTCGCGACGCGATGGCCAGCCTGTCCGCCGCGGTGAATATCGTCACTACCGACGGTCCTGCGGGGCGCTGCGGCATTACCGCCACCGCCGTGTGCTCGGTGACCGATACGCCGCCGACGCTGCTGGTTTGCATTAACCGCAACAGCGCGATGAACCCGGTTTTCCAGGCGAATCAGCGTCTGTGCGTTAACGTATTGAACCATGAGCAGGAGCTGATGGCGCGCCACTTCGCCGGTATGACCGAACTCAGCATGGAGGATCGTTTCCGTCTGGAGGAGTGGCAAAACGGCGCACTGAATCAGCCGGTGCTGCGTAACACGCTGGCCAGTCTGGAAGGGGAGATCGAGCAGATCCAGAGTATTGGCACCCATCAGGTTTATCTGGTGCAGATCCGCCAGATCCGGGTGAGTGCGGGCGGTAACGGCCTGATCTACTTCAAACGCAACTTCCATCCGGTGATGCACAAGATGGCGGCGTTAGTCTGAAAACGGCGGGGCGCACGGGCTGCGCCCCGTTACGGCATTAGCTTTTGTTGGTCGCCAACTCGGCGACCAGCCGGTTAACCGGATCGCTCATGTTGGTGAATTTACTCAGTTCCGAGCGGGTTACCACCACAAATACCCCAACGTTTTTCTGCGGGATCATCGCCATATAGGTGATAAAGCCACCGCCACCGCCGGTTTTCTGAATAATCCCCGGCAGTTCGCCGTTCGGCGCCATATATACCCATCCCAATCCCAGGGCGCTGGCTTCACCCGGCACATCCATCCCTTTGAGCGAAACCAGATCGTTACGCTGGAAGTACATGGTCTGCTCACTGGCCGCGGTTGATTTGCGTGGGCCGGAGACGTTGGAAGTGAGGAACTGTTGCATCCAGCGCTGCATATCGCGTGGGGTAGAGTAAACGCCGCCGCTGCCGGCCGCGGCCGTGGTATCGCGGCAGGCGCTAGGGCCGGCTGAGGCAACCATCAGCCGTGAGCACTGCTCGGCACTGGGGGTCAGGGTGGTGTCGACCATACCGAGCGGCGCGGTGATTTTTTCTTTCAGCAGGGCGCTGTAAGGTTTACCCGCCGCTCGTGACAGCGCATCCGCCAGCAGGTCATACGCCAGGTTGGAATAAGAGGCACGTACGCCCGGCGGTACCGTCACGTTGGCATGCTCCAGCCACTGCCAGCGCTGCGCTTTGGTCGGCCAGGTGAACACCGGCGTTTTAGGCGGTTTCTTGCCCGGTTGCTCACGCGGCAGTGCGCTGGTGTGGGTGGCCAGGTTCAGCAAGGTGATCGGCTGGCGAGCGTTATAAGCCGGTACGTAGGCACCGGACGGGGCGTATTTGCGCAGCGGATCGGTGAGTTTGACCCGGCCTTCCGCCGCCATTTTTACCATCACTTCGCTGGTCATCAGCTTGGTGATCGAGGCGATGCGGATCAGGGAATCCGGGCGCGGACGCAGGTTGTTACCGGGTTTGGTGTCGCCAAAACTGCGGTTAACCACCTGATTGCCGTCGATTACCACCAGCGCCATGCCGGTGGCGCCGCTGTTGTAGAAAATGTGCTCGGCATATTGGTCGACGATTTGCGAAGCCAGCTGCGGGGCGGCGGCCTGCGCGGCCAGCGGTGCGGCACACAGGCTCAGCGCCAGCAATGAAGCGGAGAAAGAGTTCTTCAACGATGGTTATCCATTTTAAAAGGCAGCAGTGAAAGGGCCTATACCCGTCGTCTTTCAAGCCGCAGCGTTCAAATCCGTTTCCGACAGATTTGTCACTCACCCCAGTTACTCTAGGGGGCGAATATATTCGCCCCGATTAATGCGGGCGCCGCATGCGGCGCCCCTACAAAAGCTGGGGATGAGCGAGCAGGTCGCCTGGCTGCAACTTGAAAGCCATAGGGTGCAATGCAATATGCTGTCAGTGTAATGTGCCTGAGCCTTGGCTGCATGTGGAAAAAAGGCGGTTTGAGAAAAAATTTCTCACCGCCCTGATGCCGACCAATAGCCCTACTGCGCGCGGGCGAAAATGGCGATCACTTCGTCCAGATGCGCTTTCATCGCCTTGCGTGCGCCACGCACGTCACGCGCCTCGATAGCGGCCAGAATTTCCCGGTGTTCCTGCTCGGAACGGTGCGGCATGTCATCCGGCGTATAGTGACGCTGAAGTACGCGGAACATGCTGCCGTAGCGGTGGCCGAGCAGGTGGCCGATGATAAAGGCATAAGCTGGGTTGCCGCTGGCCTGGGCGATGCGGATATGGAACAGCCGATCGCCGGGATGGGTGGCCGATCCCGCGCGGTTATCACGGCAGTTTTGCTCGTAGGCCTCACGGATGCCCGCCAGTTCCTGATCGGTGGCGTGCCGTGCCGCCAGTGCCGCCGTTTCGGGTTCGATCAACAGGCGGGTTTGCAGCAGTGAGAACGGCGGCAGCTCGGCGTTAAAATCCAGCTCGATATTCAATTCATCATCGATTTCCGCCCACTGATCCCGGCCGGCCTGGGCCATCACCGGCTCTTGCGATGTCATCACCGGCGTTTGCGCCCGGACGATCACCCCGTTGCCGACTTTGACATCCACCAGGCCAATCACTTCCAGCGCGATCAACGCCTCTCGAACGGAGGCCCGGCTAACCTGTAACTGCTGGGCCAGATCGCGTTCGGAGGGCAGGCGGCTGCCGGGAGGAAATTCATTGTTATCGATAAGCCGTTTCAATTGGTCGGCTATCTGTCTGTAAATACGAGGGTTTTCCAGTCGGGTGATCGGCATTTTTTACCTTGGCCTTTTCCGTGTTAAGTGATTCAGCGCACAGTTATTAGTCAAACCGCTTGAGTAATCGTTATTCAAGTGTAAAAAATTGGTTAATCAAAAAGCTGTTTCAAGTGTATCTCATAACATTCTCACCAAACCATAACGCGTAAAGCGTCTTTTGTCATGTTAAAGGCCTGACCTTTAATCGCCCTGAGTGGCCTGACCATTAGACCTTTAAGCCAAGGGAGCGAAAATGAATTTAACCGGAAAACGCGTGCTGATCACCGCCGCCGGCCAGGGGATTGGCTTCAGTACCGCCAAACTTTTTGCTGAGGCAGGCGCGCAAGTCATTGCCACCGACATCAACACCGAGCAACTGCAGGGTTTGCCCGGCATCGAGCCAATGACGCTTAACGTCACCGATGCCGCGGCGATTGCGGCAGCGGCGGAAAGCCTTGGTCCGATCGACGTGCTGTTCAACTGCGCCGGCGTGGTACACAGCGGATCAATCCTGGAGTGCAGTGAGGATCAGTGGGCATTTGCGCTGGATCTGAATGTGACCGCGATGTACCGCATGATCCGCGCCTTTCTGCCCGGCATGCTGGCGCGAAAAAACGGGTCGATTATCAATATGTCCTCGGTGGCTTCCAGCGTGAAAGGAGTGCCTAACCGCTTTGCCTACAGCGCCACCAAGGCGGCGGTAATCGGCCTGACGCGTTCGGTGGCGGCGGATTACGTCACTCAGGGCATCCGTTGCAACGCCATTTGCCCCGGTACGGTGGAGTCGCCTTCGCTGCGGCAGCGCATCGCCGAGCAGGCGCGTGAGCAGGGACGCAGCGAAGAAGAGGTGTACCAGGCGTTTGTGGCTCGTCAACCGATTGGCCGTATCGGCACCACCGGCGAGATCGCCCAATTGGCGCTGTATCTGGCCTCCGACGCCAGCTCCTACACCACAGGGACCGTACAGATTATCGATGGCGGCTGGAGCAACTGAGGCCAGGCGCTTTGGAACATTTTTAGAGTGAGGACATCATGAAACTTTTACGTTACGGCGCACCGGGACAGGAACGCCCAGGAATATTGGATCCGCACGGGCAGATCCGCGATCTGTCGCAGCATATTGCCGACCTGAGCGGAGATGCGTTGCTGCCGGCGGGCTTGGACAAACTGCGTGCGCTGGACATCAACCAACTGCCGCGGGTGGAAGGACAACCGCGACTGGGGCCGTGCGTGGGCCGCATCGGCAAATTTATCTGCATTGGCCTCAATTATGCCGACCATGCGGCGGAAACCGGCGCGGCGATCCCCTCCGAGCCGGTAGTGTTCAACAAATGGACCAGCGCGGTGGTCGGGCCGAACGATGAGGTACAAATCCCGCGTGACTCGCTTAAAACGGACTGGGAAGTGGAGCTGGGCGTGATTATTGGCCAGGGCGGACGCTATATCAGCGAACAGGACGCGATGCGCCACGTCGCCGGTTACTGCGTGATTAACGACGTCTCGGAGCGTGAATTCCAGATTGAACGCGGCGGTACCTGGGACAAAGGCAAAGGCTGCGACACCTTTGGCCCCACCGGCCCCTGGCTGGTGACCGCCGACGAAATTGCCGATCCTCATAGCCTGAATCTGTGGCTGGAGGTGGACGGCAAGCGTTATCAGGACGGCAACACCAGCACCATGATCTTCCGCATTCCGCAAATTATCAGTTACCTGAGCCGTTTTATGAGCCTGCAACCGGGCGATGTGATCTCGACCGGTACGCCACCGGGCGTCGGCATGGGGCAGAAACCCACGCCTCTCTACCTGAAAGCCGGACAGACGATGCGGCTGGGTATCGAGGGATTGGGTGAACAGCGTCAAACAACCGTACAGGCCTGATGGGGAGCATTGCCATGACAACGATTACCGCACTGCGGGTGGAAGATATTCGCTTCCCGACTTCACTGGCGCTCGACGGATCCGATGCGATGAATCCGGATCCCGACTACTCCGCCGCTTATGTGATCCTGGAGACCGATCGCGCCGATCTGAGCGGCCACGGGCTGACTTTTACCATTGGCCGCGGCAATGAGATCTGCTGCGCGGCGATCCGCGCGCTGGAGCACCAGATCGTCGGTGTCACTCTGGAAGAGATCGCCGCCGATATGGGGGCCTTTTGGCGTCGTTTTACCAGCGACAGCCAGCTGCGTTGGATTGGGCCGGACAAGGGGGCGATCCACCTGGCGACCGGCGCGGTGATCAACGCGGTTTGGGATCTGTGGGCCAAAGCCGAGGGGAAGCCGGTGTGGCGGCTGGTGGCGGAGATGACGCCAGAGGAACTGGTGCGCTGCATCGATTTTCGCTACATCACCGACTGCATTACGCCGCAGGAGGCGCTCACGCTGCTCAAACAGCGGGCGCAGGGTAAAGAGCAGCGTCTGGAACGGCTGCTGGAGGAAGGCTACCCCTGTTACACCACCTCCGCCGGGTGGCTGGGCTACCCGGACGACAAGCTGCGTCGGCTGTGTCAGGAAGCGGTCGATGCCGGTTTCTCCTACCTGAAGCTGAAGGTGGGGCGCGATCTGGAAGACGATATCCGCCGCGTGCGCATTGCTCGCGAGGTCATCGGCCCCAATCGTCAACTGATGATCGACGCCAACCAGGTCTGGGAGGTCAACGACGCCATCCCTTGGGTTAAACATCTGGCATTCGCCAAGCCCTGGTTTATCGAAGAGCCCACCAGCCCGGATGATGTCGAAGGGCACCGTCGCATTCGCGAAGGGGTTCATCCGGTCAAGGTTGCCACCGGCGAGATGTGCCAAAACCGCATTATGTTCAAGCAGTTCATCATGCGCGAAGCGATTGACGTAGTGCAGATCGACGCCTGTCGCCTGGGGGGCGTCAATGAAGTGCTGGCGGTGATGCTGATGGCGGCCAAATACAACCTGCCGGTGTGTCCGCATGCCGGAGGTGTGGGGCTGTGTGAATACGTTCAGCATCTGTCGATGATCGACTATCTGTGCATTGCCGGTACCCACGAAGGACGGGTGATCGAATATGTCGATCACTTGCATGAACACTTTGTTCACCCTTGCGACGTCAAGGGGGCGGCCTATATGCCGCCACGTCATCCGGGTTACTCGATCGAGATGCACGCGTCATCGCTCGAACAGTATCGGTTCCGTGGTTGAACGGGAAACAGCCCATGCTGCGCATCGATGCCCACCAACATTACTGGCAATACCATCCGCAACGCTACCCGTGGATCAGCGAGCAGATGGCGGTGCTGCAGCAGGACTTTGGTCCGGCGCAGCTTGATCCGTTGCTGCAGCGCCACGGTTTTGACGGTGCGCTAGTGGTGCAGGCCCGCCACGGCGAGCAGGAAACACAGGAACTGTTGGCACAGGTGCAGCAGAGCCGTGGCGTCTGCGGGGTAGTGGGCTGGCTGGACATCACTGCGCCGCAGCTGGCGCAGCGGCTTGATGAATGGCGGCAGCAGCCTCTGCTGCGTGGCCTGCGTCATCTGGTGCAGGATGAACCGCAGCCGGACGCCTGGCTGGCGCGGCCGGAAGTGCGGCGCGGCATGCAGATGCTGCAGCGGCAGGGCTACGTCTACGACATGTTGGTCACCCACCGGCACTTGACGGCGGCGGCGCAGTTTGCCGCTGAACATGACGACTACTGGTTGGTATTGGACCATCTCGGTAAACCGGATATCGCTTTGGGCGCGAAGCACTGGGCGCAGCAAATCAAGCCGTTGGCGGCATTGGGCCATGTGGTCTGCAAACTGTCGGGGCTTATCACCGAGGTGCCCGGTGGCCGGTGGCAGGCATCGCAGCTGCTGCCGTTTTTTGATGCGGCGCTGGAGGCATTCGGCCCGCAGCGGCTGATGTTCGGTTCCGACTGGCCGGTGTGCCTGCTGGCCGGGGACTATGGCCAGGTTTATCAACTGAGTGAGCGGGCGATCGCCACGCTGAGTCCTTCGCAACAGGCGGAGATTTGGGGCGGTACCGCCTGCCGAATTTATGGCTTAACGGAGTCTGGTTATGGATCTGTATCTGAAAGATAAGGTGGTGATCGTCACCGGCGGCGGTTCCGGCATCGGTGCGGCCATCACCCTGCTGCTGGCGGAGGAAGGGGCGATCCCGGTGATTGTCACCAACGCTGCGCCAGAGGCGGAGTTTCTGGCGCAGCTACGGCAGTTGCAGCCGCAGAGTGCGGTGATCATCACCGACTTATGCGAAGAGCAGGATTGTCGACGGGCGGTGGCACAAACGCAAGAGACCTTCGGCCGCATCGATGCGCTGGTGAATAACGCCGGTGTTAACGATGGCGTGGGGTTGGAGGCCGGCCGCGAGGCCTTTGTCGGATCGCTGGAGAAAAACCTGATCCATTACTACCTGATGGCGCACCTGTGTCAGTCGGCGCTGCAAAACAGCAAGGGTGCCATCGTCAACATCGCTTCCAAGACGGCCCTGAGCGGGCAGGGCGGCACCAGCGGTTATACCGCCGCCAAGGGCGCCGTGCTGGCGTTGACCCGCGAGTGGGCGGTGTCGCTGCGCCATGAAGGCGTACGGGTGAATGCGGTGGTTCCGGCGGAGGTGATCACACCGCAGTATCAGCGCTGGATCAGTACCTTCGAGCAGCCGGAACAGCAGCTCGAGAAAATTACCGCACGCATTCCTCTCGAACATCGGATGACCACGCCGCAGGAAATCGCCAACACCGTGGTGTTTTTGATTTCATCGCGTTCGTCGCACACCACCGGGCAATGGCTGTCGGTGGATGGCGGTTATCTGCATCTTGATCGGGCGATCACATGAGTGGCGCGGCGGACAGGGGACGGCGCTTTTGTCAGGCGCTCGATCTGGTCGACTCACCGGCGCTGATCGAGGAGTACCTGCACCATCACCAGCGTATCTGGCCGGAGATTGCCGCACATCTGCGAGAGCACGGCATTTTGGATATGGAGATTTATCGGCTGGGTACCCGGCTGTTCATGATTGTTGACGTTAGTACCGAGTTCGATGCCGCGCGGTTTGCCGCCGCCGGCCTGAGCAACCCCCACGTGCAGCGCTGGGAAGCCCTGATGTGGCAATACCAGGTCGCCACCCCCTGGACGCCGAAAGGCGAAAAATGGGTGGAGATGGAGCAGATATTTTCTTTGCAAAAAAAATAACATCGTTACCCTACCGAGGATATATCAATGCTTGCTGAAAAAAGTGCGGCCCCGCCACAGCTGGGCGTCAAGTCAACCGCCAACCTGCGCTGGGCTTTTATTCTGGTCACCAGCCTGTTCTTTATGTGGGGGCTGTCGTATGGCCTGTTGGACGTATTAAACAAACACTTCCAGGAGACATTGCACGTTACCAAGGCGCAGTCGGGATTATTGCAGGCGGCATATTTCGGCGCCTACTTCCTGGTGGCGCTGCCCGCCGGCTATTTTATGGATAAGAAAGGGTACAAGGCCGGAATTTTGGTCGGGCTGTGCCTGTATGCGCTGGGGGCGTTGCTATTTGTGCCGGCGGCATCCGCCAACAGCTTCGCCATGTTCCTGTTCGCGCTGTTTGTCATTGCCTGTGGGCTGGGCTGCCTGGAAACGGCGGCCAACCCTTATGCCACGGTACTGGGCGATGCGAAGGGGGCCGAACGGCGGCTGAACCTTTCCCAGTCGTTTAACGGTCTGGGGCAGTTTATCGGCCCGATGATCGGCGGCACGCTGTTTTTCTCTGCCACCCAAGGGGCGAGCAGCGGTGACCAGAGCGCGGTGAAGATGACCTATGTGGCGATCGCCGTGCTGGTGCTGCTGATTGCCTTTTTGTTCGGCCGCACTCGGCTGCCGGACATTCGTGAGGAAGAGCAACCGGAACACGGTGAAATCGCTCAGGGGCTATGGCAGCACAAACACTTTGTCGGCGGGGTGATCACCCAGTTCTTCTATGTGGCAGCCCAAGTGGGCGTCGGTGCATTCTTTATCAACTACGCCACCGAACACTGGAACGAAGTGTCCAACCAAAGTGCGTCCTACTTGCTTTCTATCGCCATGATTTGCTTTATGGTCGGGCGCTTCTTCAGCACCTGGCTGATGGGCCGGGTCAAGCCGGCCACGTTGCTGATGATCTACTCGCTGATTAACATTGCGCTGTGTGGCGTGGTGATGCTCAGCCTGGATGGGGTCTCGGTGGTGGCGTTGATCGCGGTGTTCTTCTTTATGTCGATCATGTTCCCGACCATTTTCGCCCTGGGGGTGAAAAACATGGGCAAACACACCAAGCGTGCCAGCTCCTTTATGATCATGGCGATCGTCGGGGGGGCCATCATGCCTTACTTTATGGGGGCGCTGGCGGACAAATACAGTACGGCGCTGTCGTATGTGCTGCCGCTGTTGTGCTTCGGCGTGGTGTTTGTTTACGGTTTGCAGCAGCGCCGTCGCTAAAAGTCTGGCCCGCCGGCTCAGACAGCGGCGGGCTGCACGCTAGGCGCCAACTGAATATTATTGCGGCCGTTGTTTTTCGCCTGATACAAGGCGGCATCGGCCGCACGGATCGCCGAGGATACGTCAAGTTTGTCCAAGGCGGAGATCCCGGCGCTGAGCGTCACAGTGGTGCTTTCCAACTGGTTGAAGCGATGGGGGATTTTTAATCCCTGCACCCGCAGCCGCACCCGTTCGGCCAACTGGGTGGCGTAATCCTCGCTGACGTTGGTCAGCAGCACCAGAAACTCTTCCCCGCCGTAGCGCACCACAATATCGCGAGAACGCACCGAATCGCGGATGGTGATGGCAACCTGCACCAGCGCCTGATCGCCCATGGTATGACCATAGTTATCGTTATAAGCCTTGAAATGGTCGATATCGAGTAACACCACGAAATGACAACCCGACGGCGGTACCGTCAGCATATTGATTTTATTTTCCAGTCCCCGGCGGTTATAAAGCCCGGTTAAGGGATCGATCATGCTCAAATTGCTGAACCGGTCCCGTTCGTTATACAGATTGGCTACCAGCGTTTGGGTAAAAAGCTCGCTGCGTTTGAGCATCAGATGATGAATAGAGAATGCGATAATCGGCAATACCGTGGTGAATACGATCCTGGTGGTATTGTGCATACCGTCCAGTAATAGAATAACCAGGGCGGAAGGCACGGCGTGCAGGCAAAAAGCGATAAAGTTATCGGTTAAGGCAATGGCGCTGATAAAAAACATACTGAACAGACTAATTAATAGAAAACTTTGGTTGTTCGGCGCACAGTACTGACTTTTAACGTAAATATGGGCAGCCCACAGCAGGCCAAGCACGCAGGAAAATAGATTCAATTTTTTGACGTATAACCGTGGAGACTGCAAGGTAAATAACAGCGCCACCAGACAAAATATCGGTATACCTAATAAAGGTAGGGTAAAAGCTGGCTTGTCATTAAATGGGACCAATAATGTAAATATGGAAGAGGCCGCGTTCATTAACAAAAATAAAAATAATGATAAGCGGTGTTTGCTGTTCAGCAGTTCCTGATAAGAACGCGCGTTCATACGGAGTTCACTCTTCACAATATCGATCTGTCGAAAAATTAAGGTGGCGAAAAATTCTATCGGCGTGAATTAAACATTCGCATTGTATGGTTGTTGATTGTGATTATTAACATGCGAATAAGACTAAGAATTTTCTTATGGCAAACTATCATTTTTACACCGTTATGTCATCCGCGTTTGGTGGTTGCGGCGAAAATGATGCGCAGTGAAAAAAAGTGTTATATGATATTGGTTATCATTATCACTTGAAGGGTAGGGTTATCATGATTGCAGCCATGATTACCGCGTGTGGGTTGTGGGGCGTCAGCTGGTGCCTGGGCAATCGGCTGGCCAGCGCCTGGGGCGTTTTGTTGCCCTGCGCTTTAATGCCGTTACTGGCATTGATCAACCTGGATATGATGCAACTGCGTACGCTGATTGTGATCGCCATGCTGGCGACGCTGGTGATGTTGTTCAACAGCCGCTGGCGGCATTACCTGCTGCTGCCTTCCTGTATGGCATTGGCTGGGGGATTGGCGGCGATCAGCCTGAATTTCAATCTGGGATAAAAACGCAAAAATCACGCTATCGCGTGTTGGTTATCGTTTCGATTGGGAATAGCTTTGGAGGGGTTCCGAAGAGATTTATCGATTGGTGCGAAGAGAGGGACTTGAACCCTCACGTCCGTAAGAACACTAACACCTGAAGCTAGCGCGTCTACCAATTCCGCCACCTTCGCACAGCCGATAATCTTTGTTTTGCTTTCGATTTATATCACCAGCTTGGTGCGAAGAGAGGGACTTGAACCCTCACGTCCGTAAGAACACTAACACCTGAAGCTAGCGCGTCTACCAATTCCGCCACCTTCGCATTGATGCTGTGCAATATAAATCATGTGGTTATTTGGTGCGAAGAGAGGGACTTGAACCCTCACGTCCGTAAGGACACTAACACCTGAAGCTAGCGCGTCTACCAATTCCGCCACCTTCGCATACCAGATACATTACCGGAGTAACGTTACCACGGAGGCGAATTCTAGAGATTTTGGCGGGTACGTCAATAGTTATTTCCCCTGTTTGCGGGCGTTTGCTGGAAAAACGTCCGTTTTGGGTGACTGATAGCGTTCAAACAGCCAAATCAGCCAGTCAATCAACACCCTGACCCGTGGCGCAAGGAAACGGCCGGGGGGATACATGACGTAAATGGGCATCGGCGGTGGCGGGGTTTCTGCCAACACTTCGACCAATTCTCCTTTCTGCAGCCAGGGTGCCAGCGAATAATGCGCTGCCTGTATCAGCCCCATGCCGGCGCGGCAGCCGCTGGTGTAGGCATCAGCCCCGCTGACGCTCAGTTTGGCGGGCAATTCGCGCAATTCCACTTTGCCGTTGCGGCAAAACTCCAGCGGATAATCCCGGTTGCTGGTGAGGGAAAAATAACCTACCGCCTGGTGCTGCTGTAGCTGGTCAATCGACTGCGGCACGCCGAACGCCGCCAGGTAAGCAGGCGAGGCGCAGGTCAGCTGTGGCAACATGGCAATGCGGCGTGCCACCAGGCTGTCATCTTCGGTTTCCCAGGCACGCAGCACGCAATCTACTCCATCACGCAGTAAATCCACGTGGGTGTCGTTGGCACCCAATGCCAGGGTCAGATCCGGGTAGCGCCGGTAAAAGTCATCCAATGCCGGAATAACGATTTCGCGCGCCAGCGAATGGGGCATATCGATACGCACTTTGCCGGAGGGCTGCAGTTTTTGGTGGCTGAACAAGGTGTCCGCCTCTTCCAGCGCGCCCAGCAACTGTACGCAACGCTGGTAATAGAGGGTGCCTTCGCTGGTCACCTGTACCAGACGGGTGGTGCGCAGCAGCAGGCGCACACCGAGGCGCTGCTCCAGCCGCTTAACGGCATTGCTGACCGTGGCGCGGGGTAACTGCAGGCGTTCCGCCGCCCGACTGAAACTGCCCAGTTCGACGATACGGGTAAAAATGCGCATGGCCTGGATCTGATCCATCTTGCCCGCTCCGTATTGTTAGTGATTTATGAACAGTGATGAGCAATCTGCATTATTTATCTTTTTAGGCGAAACAACCAGACTCTGTTGCATCAGCATCTTCGCTGATAAAAACCGCAAGAGGGCAACACAATGCAACAACGCAAATTAGGTCCCACTGGCCCGCTGGTTTCCGCTCTGGGGTTGGGCTGCATGGGGATGAGTGATTTTTATTCGACCGCTCACGATGAACAAGAAGCTATCGCCACGCTGCACCGTGCGCTGGAGTTGGGCGTCACTCTGCTGGATACCGCCGACATGTACGGCCCGCATACCAACGAACAGCTGATTGGCAAAGCGATCAAGGGCAAGCGGCAGCAGGTCTTTCTGGCCACCAAGTTTGGCATTGTGCGCGATCCGGCCAACCCTGCAGCGCGGGGCGTCAGCAGCCGACCGGAGTACATCCGCCGATCGGTGGAGGGCAGCCTGAAGCGTCTCGGGGTCGAGGTGATTGATCTTTATTACCAGCACCGCGTCGATCCTGAAGTGCCGATTGAAGAGGTGGTAGGTACGATGGCGGACCTGATTAGCGAAGGAAAAATCCGTTATATCGGGCTAAGCGAAGCTTCGGTCGCCACGCTGGAGCGAGCGCATAAAGTCCACCCGATTACGGCGCTGCAAACTGAGTATTCATTGTGGACACGCGATGCCGAGCAGGGCGTATTGGCGGCCTGTGAACGCCTGGGCATTGGGTTTGTTCCCTATAGCCCGCTGGGGCGCGGTTTTCTGACCGGAGCGATCCAACGGCCGGAAGATCTGGACGCTGACGATTTCCGTCGCAGCAACCCGCGTTTTCAGGGGGAAAACTTTGCACGTAATCTGGCGCTGGTGGAAAAAGTGACCGAGCTGGCTAAGCAGAAAGGCGTTGCGCCGTCGCAGTTGGCGTTAGCCTGGGTGTTGGCGCAGGGTGAGCACATTGTCCCGATCCCTGGTACCAAACGCCGTCGCTATCTGGAAGAGAATATCGCAGCGGCCGAATTGACGCTCAGCGCTGCCGAACTGGCGGCCATTGAGGCGGTGTTCCCCCTGCAGGCCGCGGCAGGGGCACGCTACGGTGCGGAGTCGATGACCTATATCAACGGCTAATAAAAAGGGCGCAGCGTGTAAACGCTGCGCCCTGATACGGAGACGCGTTAGCGGGTCGCCGTTACTTCTTTTTCTTGGTATCGCGCGGCGCACGGGCTACGGTCGCCTGGTACACCTTGAAGCGGCCGTTTTGTGCCAGCACTTCATGGCTGCCGAAGGTGGCGTCCAGGATGTCCGGATACGGCAGGAAGGCGTTGGCCACGATGCGCAGACGGCCGCCGATCGGCAGGTGCTTCAACGCCCCGCGGATCAGGGTTTCTGCTGCGGTCAGGCTGGTTTGCAGGCCATCATGGAACGGCGGGTTGGAAATGATCAGGTCGAAACGGCCGGTAATGTCGGAATAGACGTTACTGACGATCACTTCGCCTTCAATGCCGTTGGCGGCAAGCGTAGCCCGGCTGGACTCCACGGCGGCGGCGTTGACGTCGCTGAGGGTCAGCTTCATCTTCGGCGACAGTTTGGACAGCACGGAAGCCATCACGCCGGCACCGCAGCCTACGTCCAGCACCTTGCCTTTCATGTGTTTTTCCAGGGTCGACAGCAGCAGTGAGCTGCCGACGTCCAGCCCGTCGCGGCTGAACACGCCCGGCAGGGTTTTCACTTCCAGATCGTGCAGCTGATAGCTTTCCCACCAGTCTTCCAGGTTGAATTCGGTCTGCGTATCCAGACGGCCGTGATACAGGCCACAGCGGCGGGCGCTGTCGATTTTCACCAGTGTGGCATAGTCTTCCACCATCTGGTCGGCACTGCGTACGCCGCTGCGGTTTTCACCGACCACGAACACTTCTGCGCCGACCGGCAGCAGCGCCAGAATGTTGCACAGTTGGAATTGCGCTTCCTGTTTGCTCTTCGGCCAATAGTAGATCAGCGTATCGCACTCGGCGACAAACGCAGCGTCCACGGTCAGCCCGAACTGCACGTTTTCGCCCATCGCCCGGTTCAGTAACTGCCAGTGATGGTACTGCTGGGTATGGACACGCACATCCGCGGCCTCGAATTGGGCCGGCAGGGCGTCCTGCAGGTCACCGGCAAACAGAACGCGGCGTTCGATAAACTCATCACTGTGGCGCAGCATGACTTCACTGGCGGGGGTTAATGCAGACATCAGGTTTTGGCTCCTAGAAATTAGACCGGGGATTATAGAGCTTTGTGGCGATATGTTCGACGGGTTTATGCCCAATAGCTTTCTGGCTCCAGCCAGGCGGGGATCGAGAGAGTTCCCGGGAGCTGAGATAACTCAGTGACTGGGATGAGCGAGGGAAGCCAACGCCGCTGCAGCCTGAAAGATGAAGGGGATGTTGGCGCAGTCCGCGCGGGTTTGTTAGCATAGCGCGGCGCATGGCAGGCATGGCGCACCACAACGGGTAGATCCTGACAGGAATCGGCATGGCATCAAAACGCGACTGGCTGTTACAACAACTGGGTATTACGCAGTGGACATTGCGCCGCCCGGGCGTGTTGCAGGGCGAAGTAGCGGTCAGCCTGCCGCCCGAAGTGCGTTTGCTGATCGTGGCGCAGGCACTGCCTGAGCATAACGATCCGCTGTTTTGCGACGTGTTGCGCAGCCTGGGGTTGACCCCGGCGCAAACCTACGGCCTGACGCCGGATCAGGTGGCGATGCTGCCTGAAGATACCGAATGCAACAGTTGGCGGTTGGGCGTTGCGGAGCCGCTCGCGGTGGCCGGCGCACAGCTACACAGCCCGGCGCTGGCCGAGCTTTCTCTCGATGCGGGTGCCAAACGCGCACTCTGGCAGCAGATTTGTCATCATGAACAGTATTTCTACCCTGACCGCGGCCGATCTGGCCACGGCCTTCAAGATTGAGCAAGCCAGTCACGCCTTTCCCTGGACGCAAGCCACCTTTTCCAGCAATCAGGGCGATCGTTATCTTAACCTGAAACTGGACGCCGACGGGCAGATGGCGGGCTTTGCCATTACCCAGATCGTGCTGGATGAGGCCACGCTGTTCAACATCGCCATTCACCCCGACTGGCAGCGTCGCGGCTTCGGCCGCCAGTTGCTGGAAGCCTTGATTGCGCAGTTGGAAACCCGCGGCGTGGTCACGTTGTGGCTGGAAGTGCGTGCCTCCAACCGTGCGGCGATTGCGTTGTATGAAGATCTCGGCTTTAACGAAGTGACCGTCCGCCGTAATTACTATCCGAGCGCCAATGGGCGTGAAGACGCCATCGTCATGGCGCTGCCGCTGGCTTAGCCGGTGTCTTGGTTTTAACTTCTTCCCGCCGGGAAAAGCATTGATTGTCACCGGTTGACAAATCAGCGAAAATGCCCGGCTATTATCTTTTATTTACCGCTTTGCCTGGCGCCGTGCGCGGCGCGTTCTGATGCTTTCGCAGGGCGGACTAACTGTAGAATCTGAAAAACATGTCTCCTAGTGAATTTGCCCGCGAAGTCTCGAAAAGAAGAACTTTCGCCATCATCTCGCACCCCGATGCCGGTAAAACCACCATTACCGAAAAGGTGTTGCTGTTCGGACAGGCGATCCAAACCGCCGGTACGGTAAAAGGCCGTGGCTCAAACCAGCACGCCAAATCCGACTGGATGGAAATGGAAAAGCAACGTGGTATCTCAATCACCACCTCGGTGATGCAGTTCCCGTATCGCGAATGCCTGGTTAACCTGCTGGATACCCCAGGGCACGAAGACTTCTCCGAAGATACTTATCGTACCCTGACCGCCGTCGATTGCTGCCTGATGGTGATCGACGCCGCGAAAGGGGTTGAAGATCGTACCCGTAAGCTGATGGAAGTAACCCGTCTGCGCGATACGCCGATCCTGACCTTTATGAACAAATTGGACCGCGATATCCGCGATCCGATGGAAGTGATGGACGAAGTCGAGCGTGAGTTGAAAATTGCCTGCTCGCCTATCACCTGGCCTATCGGCTGCGGCAAGCTGTTTAAAGGGGTTTATCATCTGTACAAGGATGAAACCTACCTCTACCAGACTGGTAAAGGCCACACCATTCAGGAAGTGCGCATTGTCAAAGGCCTGGATAACCCAGAGCTGGACGCCGCGGTGGGCGAAGATCTGGCCGCGCAGCTGCGTGAAGAGCTGGAGCTGGTGCAAGGCGCTTCGCACGAGTTCGATCATGAAGCCTTCCTGAGCGGCGATTTGACCCCGGTCTTCTTCGGTACCGCGCTGGGCAACTTCGGCGTGGATCATATGCTCGACGGTCTGGTCGCCTGGGCGCCGGCGCCGATGCCGCGCGATAGCAACACCCGTAAAGTGGTGGCTGCGGAAGAGAAATTCACCGGTTTCGTGTTCAAGATCCAGGCCAATATGGATCCAAAACACCGCGACCGCGTGGCCTTTATGCGCGTGGTGTCTGGCCGTTACGAAAAAGGCATGAAGCTGCGCCAGGTACGTACCGGTAAAGATGTGGTGATCTCCGACGCGCTGACCTTTATGGCGGGCGACCGTTCGCACGTGGAAGAAGCCTATCCGGGCGATATCATTGGCCTGCATAACCACGGCACCATTCAGATCGGCGATACCTTCACCCAGGGTGAAGACATGAAGTTCACCGGTATCCCGAACTTCGCACCTGAGCTGTTCCGCCGTATTCGTCTGCGCGATCCGTTGAAGCAAAAACAGCTGCTGAAGGGGCTGGTTCAGCTGTCCGAAGAAGGGGCGGTACAGGTCTTCCGTCCAATCGCCAACAACGACTTGATCGTGGGCGCGGTGGGTGTGCTGCAGTTCGACGTGGTAGTTGCGCGTCTGAAAAGCGAATACAACGTCGAAGCCTTGTACGAGTCGGTCAACGTCTCTACGGCGCGCTGGGTGGAATGCAGCGACGTGAAGAAATTCGAGGAGTTCAAGCGTAAGAACGAGCTTAACCTGGCGTTGGACGGCGGGGACAACCTGTCTTACATCGCGCCTACCATGGTTAACCTGAATCTGACGCAGGAACGCTATCCGGAAGTGGTGTTCCGCAAAACGCGCGAGCACTAACAGAACAGCAGGGCGCCTTAGGGCGCCCTGTGTTATATTGCGTCTCCCCATTCTGCTAATTAATAAATCTCCTTCACCAGTTTCGTCTCCCCCGCATCTGCCAGCATTTACCCGGTCTTTCCTGTTTTTTCTGTCATATGGTCTATATTTAATAGGGCATCATTTATCCAGCAAGCGTAATTCACTATTTTTTGCCACGATAATAGCGAGTTATTCGGTAGTGTTGCCAATAAGAGACAGTGTGATGTTATTAATATCAATAACATAGCTATAACCTTGATTTTACGGACAGGTGTTGTCGTCAATAGGCGACAGTTTTTAGTTCGATTATTAATCAGCTTTTATTTTGTTATTGATTTTTAATGATTTTTTAAAGTTGGCACAGCCGTTGCAATATTCCTGGTGTGGCAACAATCGTCTTAGCGTGAATGTTTGAACGTATAGAAATCGTGAAGTATTCACTGAGTGAGTCGCGTTATGGCGACTGAAGGGTCCGCAATCATTTTGGATCCATAACCAAAGGAAGAGATCGATGAAAAATACTAAATTTGCACAATCACTGATGGCTGTTGTTTTGGGTTCCGTTCTGGTTAGTGGCAGCGCGCTGGCTGAAGATACGCTGCTCAACAAAGCGTCGAGTGCCGCTGATAGCGCGGGTGCCAAAATCGATAGCTCCATGAAAAAAGTTGACGGCTACATGGATGACAGCGCAACAACGGCTAAAGTTAAAAGTGCGCTGGTGGATGACAAAACCATTACCAGCAGCGATATCTCGGTGAAAACGGAAAAAGGTACCGTCACCCTGAGCGGTTTTGTCGGCAGCCAGGCGCAAGCTGAGCATGCGGTTGAAGTGGCCGGTAAAGTTGAAGGCGTCAAATCCGTCAGCGACAAGCTGCACGTGAAAGACGAAAGCAAACAGTCCGTGAAGGCTTATGCCGGTGACACCGCGACCACCAGTGAACTGAAAGCCAAACTGCTGGCCGATGACATCGTGCCTTCACGCAACGTGAAAGTGGAAACCACTGATGGTGTGGTGCAGCTTTCCGGTGAAGTGAAAACTCAGGCCCAGTCTGAGCGTGCAGAAAGCATCGCCAAAGCGATCGACGGCGTGAAAAGCGTTAAAAACGACCTGGTAGTTAAGCCGTAAATTTTAGTACGAGCAACAATAAGCACCAAATCCTGGGTTGGCTGAAAGGTTAACCCAGGAAGCACCATCAAAAAAAGAAACTGACCGGCAACCTGGATGAGCCTGAAAAGGGCACAGGTTGCGATGTGTTTTTTCACTATGGTAAGGAGAAGCTTATGTTTCGTTGGGGCATTATCTTTTTAGTCATCGCACTGATTGCTGCTGCGTTAGGTTTCGGCTCTCTGGCGGGTACCGCCGCCTGGGCTGCAAAAATCGTCTTCGTCGTGGGGATCATTCTGTTCCTGGTCAGCCTGTTTACCGGCCGCCGACGTCCATAGGCTGCGTCCCGCAATAGGTCGTGGCGCCGTCGCAGACCCAAAAAGCCCGTAATCAAGGCGGAGGGTGATGAGCATAGTGGGCCTACGTTCAAGCCCGACAACGCGGAGTACGGGCTTTTTGGGGCGCGACCCGAAGGGCTGGGGCCATTTGAACGCGCCCCTGTGTTACGAGCCGTTTATTTGGCCCACCAAACCTCACGACCCGTGCCTTGTTGCGCGTCCAAATGACCGCCAGCGGAGCTCACGCACTATTACGGGACACAGCCTTGTTTCTCTCAAAGTGTAACAAAGCTTAATTCCTTTTCTCACCCCAGGGAGGTCAGTCATGAATAGCGACATCATCCTCGGACGCTGGAAACAGTTGAAGGGCCGGGTGTGTCAGGCATTGGCGGAGTGGTCCGACAATGACTGCATCTGGCTGATGGGAAGCAATGACTGCCTCTCTGGCATACTGCAAGAGGATTACGGAAGAGAGCAAGACGAGGTATCCTCGGGTAAAACGTCTCACTGAGGATGCAGGGTTGGGATACAGAATACCCATCACGCTCGGCAATATAGAACCGCTGGCGTATAAACCTTACCGGCCCGGCAAAATGGCGCTGGTATGTGAAGGGGGCGGGCAGCGCGGCATTTTTACCGCCGGCGTGCTGGACGAGTTTCAGCGTGCCCGCTTTAATCCTTTTGATCTGATGATCGGCACTTCTGCCGGCGCGCAAAATCTCTCGGCCTTTATTTGTGGCCAGATGGGCTATGCGCGGCGGGTGATCACCCGTTACACCACCTCCGCTGAATTCTTTAACCCGCTGCGCTTTGTGCGTGGCGGGCATTTGATCGATCTCGACTGGCTGATCGACACTACGTCGCAACAGCTGCCGCTGGCAATGGACGTGGCGGAAAAACACCTGATCGATGGCCGTGAATTCCTGATGTGCGCCTGCCGCAGCGATGACTTTGAACCCACTTACCTGCCGGCGCAGCGTGCCAGCTGGTTGCCGGCGATCAAGGCATCCAGCGCCATTCCGGGTTTTTACCGTATGGGCGTGGATTTGGACGGCGTCAGCTATCAGGACGGTGGCATCAGCGATGCGATCCCAGTCGAAGAGGCCTACCGACGCGGCGCGGACACTATCGTGGTGATCCGTACCGTGCCTTCGCAGATGTATTACACCCCGCAGTGGATGAAGCGCATGGAGCACTGGCTGAGCGAAAGCAGCCTGCAGCAGATGGTGCGCATCCTTCAACACCACGAACAAAGCTATCACCGCATTCAGCAATTCATTGAGAAGCCGCCCGGCAAGCTGCGCATCTTTGAAATTTTCCCGCCGAAGCCGCTGGCCAGCAATGCCTTGGGCAGCCGGCTGACCTCGCTCAATCAGGATTATCATCTGGGGCGTCGCTGCGGGCGCTATTTCCTGGCGACCGTCGGGCACTGGCTGGTCGAGCAGGACAAACTGGACGGTATGAAGGTGAAGAAAGCACTGTCGCGCCGTTTGATCCAGCCTGAGAATGTCGTTATGCCTTCGCCGATCATCACCGACGTGGCACACCCGCGCGAACTTTCCACGCAGCCGGAGCCCAATCTGGCCGCGAGAGAAATTATTCTGCCGGGTGACGTACCCCCGGGTGAAGGGGGGTTGCTGTGACCCCAGATTTCACCGATACCCACTGCCACTTCGATTTCCCGCCGTTCAGCGGACAGGAGCTTGAAAGCCTGGCGTTGGCCGAACGGGCGGGCGTACGGCGAATTATCGTGCCGACGGTGACCGCCGACCGCTTTGCGCGGGTGGTAAAACTGGCGCGCGACTATCCGCCGTTGTTCGCAGCCCTCGGGCTGCACCCGCTGTATATTGCCCAGCATCAGGAAGCGGAGCTTGAACAGTTGGCGGGTTTTCTGGCCAGCCGACCTCAGAAGCTGGTGGCGGTGGGGGAGATTGGTCTGGATCTGTATATGGAGAACCCGCAGTTCGAACGGCAACAGCGGGTATTGAAGGCCCAGTTGAAACTGGCTAAAGAACACGATCTGCCGGTGATCCTGCATTCCCGCCGCAGCCACGATCAGCTGGCGGCAATGCTGCGTCGTAGCGAAGTGCCACGCCGTGGCGTCGTACATGGTTTTGCCGGTAGCCTGTCGCAGGCGCAGGCGTTTATACGCCTGGGCTATTACATTGGCGTGGGGGGCACCATCAGCTATGAGCGGGCGCAGAAAACCCGTAGCGTGATGGCTCAATTGCCGTTGACCTCCTTGCTGTTGGAAACCGATGCGCCGGACATGCCGCTGGCCGGTTACCAGGGGCAGCCCAACCGCCCTGAACGTGCCGCCGAAGTTTTCCAGGAACTGTGCCGCTTGCGCCCCGAGTCAGCCGAGGATATTGCCGCCCAGTTGCAACACAACACTCACGCCCTGTTTACCCTTTAGGTGTCTAACCCGCCATAACTGTGATGATGCTCACGTTATAAGATTTTCATTTGCTTCCTGTTGTATGCATTTGTGACATAAATCGGTACGAGGGGTACCTCGCTCCGTATAATCGCTCCCCGAAATTACTCTAAAGCAACCCCGTGTTCCTCTCTGACAGGGATGCATTTCTTTTTCGCAACAGGGATACTTTGCATGCAACTCATCATGAGCCTGGTCGGCATGGCGGTGCTGATCGCCATTGCGGTGCTGCTCTCCAGCAACCGCCGCGCGATTAACCTGCGCACCGTTATTTGGGCATTTGTTCTTCAGGTCGCCATCGGCGCGCTGGTGCTGTACGTTCCAGTTGGTCGCGCGATTCTCGGCGGCATGTCGGCGGGCGTGGCTAACGTGATCGCCTACGGCAACCAGGGGATCTCCTTCATCTTCGGTGGCCTGGTTTCCGACAAGATGTTTGAAGTCTTCGGCGGCGGCGGTTTTGTGTTCGCGCTGCGCGTACTGCCGGTGATCGTGTTCTTCTCCTCGCTGATTGCGGTACTGTATTACCTCGGTATCATGCAATTGGTGATCCGCGTGTTGGGCGGTGGCTTGCAAAAGCTGCTGGGTACCTCACGGACCGAATCACTGTCGGCGACCGCTAATATTTTCGTCGGCCAAACCGAGGCCCCGCTGGTGGTGCGCCCGTATATCGCTACCATGACCCAGTCTGAGCTGTTTACCGTGATGTGCGGTGGCCTGGCCTCGGTAGCCGGTTCCGTATTGGCAGGTTATGCCCAGATGGGGGTGCCGCTGGAATATCTGATCGCCGCTTCATTTATGGCTGCACCGGGTGGCTTGCTGTTCGCCAAGCTGATGGTGCCGGAAACCGAAAAAACCCACGATAAAGACGACGCGATGAAATTGATCGCAGAAGATGAACGCCCGGCCAACGTGATCGATGCGGCTGCTTCAGGTGCGGCTTCCGGCATGCAGCTGGCGCTGAACGTCGGCGCGATGCTGTTGGCGTTTATCGCGTTGATCGCTTTGCTGAACGGCATTCTTGGCGGTGTCGGCGGCTGGTTCGATTATCCGCAGCTGTCGCTGGAACTGATACTTGGCTGGGTATTCTCACCGATCGCCTTCCTGATCGGCGTGCCTTGGCATGAAGCGATGGCGGCCGGCTCGTTTATTGGCCAGAAGATTATCGTTAACGAATTCGTCGCCTACATGAACTTCGGTGCTTACCTGCGTCCGGACGACGTGGTGGCGGCAGAAGGGCTGCAGGTGCTGTCGGCGCATACCAAGGCGATCATCTCCTTCGCGCTGTGCGGCTTTGCCAACCTGTCGTCGGTGGCGATCCTGCTCGGCGGTCTGGGCAGCATGGCGCCGAACCGTCGTCATGACATCGCGCGCTTCGGCCTGAAAGCCGTGGCTGCGGGTACGCTCTCCAACCTGATGAGTGCGACCATCGCCGGGTTCTTCCTGGCGCTGTAACCCCGGTCCTGTCCTGTGATAGCGCCGCGAGCCCTATTGCAGGACACCGCCTATACTCTAAGACGGGCGCAGCGTGCCGTGCCCGCGTCCGTTTCTTTAGCGAATTTGTGAACGATATCGCGTTATTTTGTGATGTTCTTCACATATAATTCCGGCCTGTTACAGTGTTATTTCATATAGTGTGACTCTGAGCGCGAATTGCCCCCGGCGATCGTGTTCAAATAGCTATTACTGACCCTGCGCGATGCGAAGGGTTATGTGCGGTGAGAAGGATCTCAGTTGCCGCGGTGGGAACCCGTTCCCCAGCGCTATCTTCAAGGAACCAAGTCCGCTCGCCAACACCCAGGTACTCAGTTGGAGAGTTTTATGACCGAATTAACCGCAGCAGCGCAACGTGCGCTGACCTTAATGGATTTGACCACGCTGAACGACGATGACACCGATGAAAAAGTGATCGCGCTGTGTCGTCAGGCCAATAGCCCGGCCGGCCATACGGCGGCCATCTGTATTTACCCGCGTTTTATCCCGGTGGCGCGCAAGGCTCTGCGTGAGCAGGGGACGCCGGACATCCGCATTGCGACCGTCACCAATTTCCCGCATGGCAACGACGATATTGAAATCGCGCTGGCGGAAACGCGCGCGGCTATCGCCTATGGTGCCGATGAGGTGGACGTGGTGTTCCCTTACCGCGCGCTGATCGCCGGTAACGAGCAGGTGGGTTATGAACTGGTCAAACAGTGCAAGCAGGCTTGCCAGGCCGCCAACGTGCTGTTGAAAGTGATCATTGAAACCGGTGAGCTCAAGCAGGCCAGCCTGATCCGTAAAGCATCGGAAATCGCCATCAACGCCGGTGCTGACTTTATCAAAACCTCTACCGGTAAAGTGCCGGTCAACGCGACGCTCGAAAGCGCCGAGCTGATGATGTCGGTGATCCGCGATCTTGGCGTTGCCAAAACGGTGGGCTTCAAGCCGGCCGGTGGCGTACGCACAGCGGAAGACGCGCTGCATTATCTGCAACTTGCCGATCGTATTCTGGGCGAAGGTTGGGCCGATGCGCGTCATTTCCGCTTCGGGGCTTCCAGTCTGTTAGCCAGCCTGCTGACGACGCTGGGCCACAGTGCCGGGCAGTCCGGCAGCGGTTACTGAACGATTACGTCGGCAAGGCGAGATAATCGCCGGCCTGCACTCTACTCTAGCTAAAACAGGGGGACGCTTTGTTCCTGGCCCAAGAAATTATCCGTAAGAAACGTGACGGTCAGCCGTTGAGCGAAGCAGAAATTCGCTTTTTCATCAATGGTATCCGTGACAACGTCGTTTCAGAAGGTCAAATTGCCGCGCTGGCGATGACCATTTATTTCCACGATATGACCATGCCGGAGCGCGTGGCGCTGACCATGGCAATGCGTGATTCCGGTACCGTGCTGGACTGGAAAAGCCTGTCACTGAACGGGCCACTGGTCGACAAGCACTCCACCGGCGGCGTGGGCGATGTCACTTCGCTGATGCTGGGCCCGATGGTGGCGGCTTGCGGCGGCTATGTGCCGATGATCTCAGGCCGTGGTTTGGGCCATACCGGCGGTACGCTGGACAAGCTGGAAGCGATCCCGGGCTTTAATATCTTCCCGGACGACAATGCCTTCCGCAAAATTATTCAGGACGTGGGCGTGGCGATTATCGGCCAAACCAGCTCGCTGGCACCGGCGGACAAACGCTTCTACGCGACCCGTGATATCACTGCTACCGTAGATTCCATTCCGCTGATCACCGCCTCTATTCTGGCGAAGAAGCTGGCGGAAGGCCTGGATGCGTTGGTGATGGACGTCAAAGTCGGTTCCGGTGCCTTTATGCCAACCTACGCACTGTCGGCCGATTTGGCGCAGGCGATTGTTGGCGTGGCCAACGGCGCCGGGTGCAAAACCACCGCGCTGCTGACCGACATGAACCAGGTGCTGGCCTCCAGCGCCGGTAACGCCGTGGAAGTTCGCGAAGCCGTGCGCTTCCTGACCGGCGAATACCGCAACCCGCGCCTGCTGGAAGTGACGATGGCGCTGTGCGTGGAAATGCTACTTTCCGGTGGCCTGGCGAAAGATGATGCCGATGCGCGTGCCAAACTGCAGGCAGTGCTGGACAATGGTAAAGCGGCAGAAGTGTTTGGCCGTATGGTCGCTGCACAGCAGGGCCCGACCGATTTCGTCGAGCGCTACGACAGCTATCTGCCTGCCGCAACCCTCAGCAAGCCGGTTTACGCTGAGAAAAAAGGTATCATCAGTGCAATGGATACCCGTGCACTGGGCATGGCGGTGGTGTCCCTGGGCGGCGGTCGCCGCCGTGCAACCGACAGCATCGACTACAGCGTGGGCCTGACTGAGATGGCGCGCCTGGGTGACAAAGTGGATACCCAGCAGCCGCTGGCGGTGATCCATGCCAACGACGAAGAGACTTGGCAGCAGGCGGCCGAAGCGGTACGCAGTGCGATGGTGCTGAGCGACAAAGCGCCGGAAGTGACGCCAGTAGTCTATAAGCGCATCACGGAATAATTAACGAATCAGGAGCGGCAGCGGCCTTTTCGCTGTCGCCCACAGCGTGAAAACACGCAGGAGAGCATGATGAAACGTACATTTATTATGGTATTAGACTCATTCGGTATTGGCGCGAGCGAAGATGCCGAGCGTTTTGGCGACAAGGGTTCCGACACTCTGGGTCACATCGCCGAGGTCTGCGCGCGCGGTGAAGCCAACGTTGGTCGTCAGGGCCCGTTGACGCTGCCTAACCTGAGCCGTCTGGGCCTGGGCAAGGCCGCGGAAGAATCCACCGGCACCTTCCCGCAAGGGTTGGATCGCAATGCGGACATCATCGGCGCCTATGCTTACGCCAGCGAACTCTCTTCCGGTAAAGATACGCCGTCAGGCCACTGGGAAATCGCCGGCGTGCCGGTACTGTTCGATTGGGGCTATTTCAGCGACGAACACAACAGCTTCCCGCAGGAGCTGCTGGACAAGCTGGTCGAGCGCGCTAACCTGCCGGGCTACCTCGGTAACTGCCACTCATCCGGCACCGTGATCCTCGACCAACTGGGCGAAGAGCACATGAAAACCGGCAAGCCGATTTTCTACACCTCTGCCGACTCGGTATTCCAGATCGCCTGCCACGAAGAGACCTTCGGCCTGGATCGTCTGTATGAACTCTGTGAAATCGCCCGTGAAGAGCTGACCGAAGGCGGTTACAACATTGGCCGCGTGATCGCTCGTCCATTCCTGGGCGACAAGCCGGGCAACTTCCAGCGTACCGGTAACCGTCACGATCTGGCCGTAGAGCCACCGGCGCCAACCGTGCTGAAAAAGCTGGTGGACGAGAAGGGCGGCGAAGTGGTGTCGATCGGTAAAATTGCCGATATCTACGCCAACGTGGGCATCACCAAAAAGGTCAAGGCTACCGGCATCGACGCGCTGTTCGACGCAACCGTGACCGAAATGGAAAAAGCCGGTGACAACACCATCGTGTTCACCAACTTCGTTGATTTTGACTCCTCTTACGGCCACCGCCGCGACGTTGCGGGCTATGCTGCGGCGCTGGAGCTGTTCGACCGCCGTCTGCCGGAGCTGCTGAAACTGGTGAAAGATGAAGATATCATTATCTTCACCGCTGACCACGGCTGCGACCCGACCTGGCCGGGCACCGACCACACCCGTGAGCATATTCCGGTCCTGATTTACGGTCCGAAAGTGAAACCAGGTTCGTTGGGCCACCGTGAAACCTTCGCCGACATCGGCCAGACAGTAGCCAGCTACTTTGGCGTGTCACCGATGGATTACGGTAAATCCATGCTCTAAGCCCCGTATTTCAAGCCGCAGCATTGTTGCTACGCGCCTGGCTGCAACTCGAAATTCAAGGCTTAGATGTTTGATGTTTTTATTAAATATGATTTCTGAAGGAAGATAATTATGGCTACGCCGCACATTAATGCTGAAATGGGTGATTTCGCTGACGTAGTACTGATGCCGGGCGATCCGCTGCGTGCAAAATACATCGCGGAAACTTTCCTGGAAGGCGCGGTGGAAGTGAACAACGTGCGTGGCATGCTGGGCTTCACCGGTACCTACAAGGGCCGCAGAATCTCCGTAATGGGCCACGGTATGGGTATCCCATCCTGCTCCATCTATGCGCGTGAACTGATTGCCGAATTCGGCGTGAAGAAAATCATCCGTGTGGGTTCTTGCGGCGCGGTGCGTGACGATATCAAACTGCGTGACGTGGTGATTGGTATGGGAGCTTGCACCGATTCAAAAGTAAACCGTCTGCGTTTCAAGGATCACGACTACGCGGCAATCGCCGACTTCGATATGGTGCGTAATGCCGTAGACGCGGCAGCAGCGCAGGGTATCCCGGCGCGTGTGGGCAACATCTTCTCCGCTGATCTGTTCTATACGCCGGATCCGGATATGTTCCAGGTGATGAAGAAGTACGGCATCCTGGGTGTGGAAATGGAAGCGGCCGGTATCTACGGCGTGGCGGCTGAGCTGTTCGAAGAATTCGGTTCCAAGGCACTGACCATTTGTACCGTCTCCGACCACATTCTGCGTCATGAAGCGACCACCGCTGCAGAGCGTCAAACCACCTTTAATGAAATGATCATTATCGCGCTGGAATCTGTGCTGCTGGGCGACAAAGCCTAATCATACTGCGGGCGCAGCGTTCTGCTGCGCCCCAGCCAATCTATTCATCGTGCTCCCCTCATTTTCTTGAAATGCTTTACCTTATAGGTAATTAGCGCTATTACTCTATTCATCAATCTATTCACTCCTCTATTCATCTATGACCAGCCTCGAGCAAGTTCTGCGTAAGGGGCCCGCCGCGTCGAAAGCACTCACCGATGCGCTGGGTATCAGCCAACCGACGCTGTCGCGCTGTATCCGTGTACTGGCGGAAGCGGTACTGGCTATGGGTAAAGGCCGAGCCACTCGCTATGCATTGCGCAGGGTTGTGGGGGGAGACGTATTTTCCGCTCTATCAGGTGGATGAGCAGGGCACAGCATGAGTTGATCAGCGAGGCATTCCGTAGTCTTGCCGACCAGATGTTGATGCAGGTTCAAGGGTTGAATGAACACATCCAGCGCATGGCTTAAAGCAAGCCTAGTGCATCTTCTCTTCTTTCTTATCTTCCGGCTTTTCGTCATCGTCATCTTCCACCGTATTGCCTTCCTCCAACGGCGTATTGGCGGTTAACAGGTACGGGGACTGCTGCCAGCGGCTGCGGCGGTGCTGCAACAGCGTACGGGCCAGGATGATGCCGATGGCCAGCGCCAGCAAAATCATCAGGCGCAGCAGGTTGGTGGTGTTATCCACCTGTTTGGATTCGGTCGCCAGCACGTGGGTGTCCAGCGTGATGCGGATAAAGCCGATCGGCCCGTCTTTGTTCTCAATGGGTTCAACCAGCTGATGATTGAAGTAGCTGCCGGCGCGTTTACCGTCAAGCGACAGGCGATCGCGTATACTTATCTGCTCACCGGCGTGGGAAACCAGGGAGCCGTCCAACTGATAGACGCTGGCGTCCAAAATGCGGCTGTGGTCGGTGAGCTGTTTGAGGATGGCGTCGATGCGTTGGTTGTCGACGTCGCTGTCGTCATCCATCAGGGGGGCCAGGCTGGATGCCACCTGTTTGGTCAGCGTTTGCGCCAGTTCTTCCACCTGTTCGGATCGCGCCAATTGGTGACTCAGGCTAAAATAGGAAGCGCCCTGCATCAACAGCACCAGCAAAGCCAGGCAAATCAGGATAATAGCGGTGCGGTGCAGGCGGAATTTCAGTTTAGCGCGGGCCATGCAGGTTCCTTGGGCATCTTGGACACTTTATGTTGCCAGAAGCAATGGCGATAGGATAGCTTGATGCGTCGTTTTATCATGCAGTGTTTTTTCAGGAGTTAAGGATGTCGAATAGTCTGACCTATTGCGATCTCCCGGCTGAGATCTCTCAATGGCCGGGTCTTCCCCTTTCGCTGAGCGGTGACGAAGTGATGCCGCTGGATTATCGGGCGGGTCATACCGGTTGGCTATTATATGGCAGAGAACTGAACAAAACGCGCATTACCGATTTCCAGCGCAAGCTGGGCGCGGCGATGGTGATCGTCACTGCCTGGTGCGTAGAGGATTATCAGGTGGTGCGTCTGGCGGGCACGCTGACGGCACGCGCCAAAACGCTGGCGGCGGAGAGCGGGCTGGACGTGGCGCCGCTGGGCAAGATCCCCCACCTGCGCACCCCCGGGTTGCTGGTGATGGATATGGACTCCACCGCGATTGAAATTGAATGCATCGACGAGATTGCCAAACTGGCGGGCGTCGGTGAGCAGGTGTCGGAAGTGACCGAACGCGCGATGCGCGGCGAGCTGGACTTTACCGCCAGCCTGCGTCAGCGCGTCGGTACGCTGAAAGGCGCCGATGCCAATATCCTCAAGCAGGTGCGTGACGAGCTGCCGCTGATGTCCGGGCTGACCAACCTGGTGCGCAAGCTGCAGGCGATGGACTGGCACGTGGCGATTGCCTCCGGCGGCTTCACCTACTATGCCGAGTATCTGCGTGACAGACTGAAGCTGGTGGCGGTGGTGGCTAACGAGCTGGAGATCCGCGACGGCAAGTTGACCGGCGAGGTGCTGGGACCGGTGGTGGACGCGCAGTTCAAAGCCGATACGCTGGTAGCGCTGGCGGAAAAACTGGGTATTCCACCGCAGCAAACTGTCGCCATCGGCGACGGCGCCAACGATTTGAAAATGATGCAGGTTGCCGGGTTGGGCATTGCCTATCACGCCAAACCGAAAGTGTATGAGAAGGCGCAGGTGTCGATTCGCCATGCCGATCTTATGGGCGTGCTGTGCGTGTTGACCGGCAGCCTGAAACACGAAGTACGCTAAAGTAGGCCCCTGACCCGGCGATGACGCCCGTCAGCGGCAATGTGGTAATAAAGCAGAGGTAATACGTGGCAAAAGCAGCAAAACGGGCGTTTGTATGTAATGAGTGCGGCGCAGATTATCCGCGCTGGCAGGGGCAGTGCAGCGCTTGCCACGCCTGGAACAGCATTACAGAAGTGCGTCTGGCTGCTGTGTCTTCCTCTTCTCGCAACGAGCGTCTGAGCGGCTACGCCGGCGATGCCGGTATCAGCAAGGTACAAAAGCTGTCGGACATCAGCCTGGAAGAGCTGCCGCGTTTTTCCACCGGTTTCCTCGAGTTTGACCGCGTGCTGGGCGGCGGGGTGGTTCCGGGCAGTGCGATCCTGATCGGCGGTAACCCCGGCGCAGGTAAAAGTACCTTGCTGCTGCAGGTGCTGTGCAAACTGTCCGAGCAGATGAAAACCCTGTACGTCACCGGTGAGGAATCACTGCAGCAGGTCGCGATGCGCGCCCATCGCCTCGGCTTGCCAACCGGCGGCCTGAATATGCTGTCGGAAACCAGCATCGAACAGATCTGCCTGATCGCCGAGCAGGAACAGCCGAAGCTGATGGTGATCGACTCCATTCAGGTGATGCACATGGCGGATATTCAATCTTCGCCGGGTAGCGTTGCGCAGGTACGTGAAACGGCGGCTTATCTGACGCGTTTCGCCAAGACGCGCGGCGTGGCGATTGTCATGGTCGGTCACGTCACCAAAGACGGTTCCCTGGCCGGGCCGAAAGTATTGGAACACTGCATCGACTGTTCGGTGCTGCTGGACGGCGACGCCGATTCACGTTTTCGTACCCTGCGCAGCCATAAAAACCGCTTTGGTGCGGTGAATGAGCTGGGCGTGTTCGCCATGACCGAGCAGGGCCTGCGTGAGGTCAGCAACCCGTCTGCCATCTTCCTCAGCCGTGGTGATGAGGTCACCTCCGGCAGTTCGGTGATGGTGGTTTGGGAAGGTACGCGGCCGTTGTTGGTGGAAATTCAGGCGCTGGTGGATCATTCCATGATGTCTAACCCGCGGCGAGTGGCGGTCGGCCTGGAGCAAAACCGATTGGCGATCCTGTTGGCGGTGCTGCATCGCCATGGCGGATTGCAGATGTCCGATCAGGACGTGTTCGTTAACGTGGTCGGTGGGGTGAAGGTCAGTGAAACCAGCGCCGATTTGGCGTTGCTGATGTCGCTGGTGTCCAGCCTGCGTGACCGCCCATTGCCGAATGATTTGGTGGTGTTTGGCGAAGTGGGGCTGGCGGGGGAGATCCGTCCGGTACCGAGCGGTCAGGAACGGATTTCCGAAGCGGCGAAACACGGCTTCAAGCGTGCCATCGTGCCGCACGCTAACGTGCCGAAAAAACCGCCGGCCAATATGCAGGTGTTTGGCGTGAAGAAACTGGCGGATGCGCTGGACGTGTTGGAACAGTTTTATTAATTGCCACGCGGTACGCAGATTATGCTATTTTGTTTAGCATACTAAACGGAGGGGCTATGCGGCAATTCGATTACCTGAAGGCGTCGATTAAGCAAAAGAACTGCACTCTGCAGCAGGTGGCGGATGCCAGTGGCATGACCAAAGGCTATCTTAGCCAGCTGTTAAACGACAAAATCAAAAGTCCGAGCGCCCAGAAGCTGGAGGCGCTGCACCGTTACCTTGGGCTTGAGTTCCCACGCCGTGAGAAAAAGGTCGGCGTGGTGTTTGGTAAATTTTACCCTCTGCACACCGGTCATATTTACCTGATCCAGCGAGCCTGTAGCCAGGTGGATGAGTTGCACGTGATCCTGTGTCACGATGAACCGCGCGATCGGGAGCTGTTCGACAACAGCTCGATGTCGCAACAGCCGACGGTCAGCGATCGTCTGCGCTGGCTGCTGCAAACCTTCAAGTATCAGAAAAACATTCATATTCACTCGTTTGACGAACAGGGTATCGAGCCCTATCCGCACGGCTGGAACGTGTGGAGTGACGGGGTGAAAGCTTTTCTGGAGCAAAAGGCCATAGTGCCGAGCTTTATCTATTCCAGTGAAGCACAGGATGCTCCGCGCTATCGCGAACATCTGGGCATTGAAACCATTCTGATCGATCCCGAACGTTCATTTATGAACATCAGCGGCCGCCAAATCCGCCAGGATCCGTTCCGCTATTGGGACTATATCCCGACCGAAGTGAAGCCGTTTTTTGTACGCACCGTAGCTATCCTCGGCGGTGAGTCGAGCGGGAAATCGACCCTGGTCAATAAGCTGGCGAACATCTTCAACACCACCAGCGCCTGGGAATATGGCCGCGACTACG
This sequence comes from Serratia sp. BNK-12, assembly GCF_047456085.1. Taxonomy (NCBI): domain Bacteria; kingdom Pseudomonadati; phylum Pseudomonadota; class Gammaproteobacteria; order Enterobacterales; family Yersiniaceae; genus Serratia; species Serratia sp. BNK-12. The sequence continues at coordinate 4,544,170 of NZ_CP179896.1, read as the reverse complement.
TGTTCTCGCACCTCGGCGGGGATGAGATGGCGCTACAGTATTCCGACTATGACAAAATCGCCCTGGGCCAGGCGCAGTACGTCGATTTTGCGGTGAAATACGCCAATAAAGTGGCGTTTATCGATACCGACTTCGTGACCACTCAGGCGTTCTGCAAAAAGTACGAAGGGCGCGAGCACCCCTTTGTACAGGCGTTGATCGACGAGTACCGCTTTGATCTGGTGATCCTGCTGGAGAATAATACCCCATGGGTGGCGGATGGGTTGCGCAGCCTGGGCAATCCCAACGATCGCAAGGCATTCCAGTATTTGCTGGAAGAGATGCTGCGGGCCAACAACATTGAATACGTACACGTAGAGTCCAGCGATTACGACGAGCGCTTCCTGCGCTGCGTAGAACTGGTCAAACAGCTGCTGGCGGCCGATGCCAGCCGCCTGGTTGGCGTTGCAGTCTAAGCCTGCGGGGCGCAGGCTGCGCCCCGTCGGTTATCAGTAAACAATCACCAGTTTTCCCTGCATATGTCCGTCGAGCAGTTTTTGGTGCGCGGCGGTCAGCGTCGGCACCGTTAGCCCGTGCATCGTTTCGCTCAGGGTGGTGCTCAGCTTCCCTTCATCCAGCAGTTGCGCCACTTGCTTGAGGATCTCGCCCTGCTGAGCGATATCCGGCGTGTTGAACATACTGCGGGTAAACATCAATTCCCAGTGCAGCGCGGCGCTTTTCAGCTTCAGTGCGCTCTGGTCCAACGGCTGGGCGTTTTCCACGATGGTGCAGATATGGCCCATCGGCGCGATCAGATCGGAGATGGCTTGCCAGTGGCCGTCGGTATCGTTCAGGCACAGAATATAATCCACGTTCTCAATGCCCTGTTGCGCCAGGTTAGCTTTCAGATCGCGATAGTCCACCACCAGATCGGCACCCCGTTCCAGACACCAGGCCGCCGACTCGGGACGAGAGGCGGTCGCAATCACCTTCACCTGACTGCGCTGTGCCGCAAACGGGATCGCCAGCGAACCAACACCACCGGCGCCGCCGATGATCAACAGAGTTTTCCCCGGTGCCGCATCCTGAATTTTCAGATGTTCGAACAGTGCTTCCCAGGCAGTCAGTGCAGTCAGCGGCATGGCGGCAGACTCGGCCCAGTTCAGGCTGCGAGGCTTGTGAGCAGTAATACGTGAATCGATCAATTGTTGGGTGCTGTTGCTGCCCGGGCGAGTGATATCACCGGCGTACCAAACCTCATCGCCGGGTTTGAAGCCGCTGACGCTGCTGCCCACTTCAACCACGACGCCGCTGGCGTCCCAACCGAGAATGCGTGGCTGCTGCAGGCCGCTTTTTTGCAGGCCGGCATGGACCTTGGTATCCACCGGGTTGACCGACGCCGCTTTCACTTCCACCAACAGATCGTACTGACCCGGCGTGGGTTTTTCCGGGCTGATCTCTATGAAGGCGGCGGGGTTTTTCGGGTCTACGGCAATGGCTTTAATCGGCATGACTGTGCTCCTTTCGAATGAATAACCTCAGTGTAGACCTCTTGAGAGGGAGTGATAAGATGGACAATAACTAACTAAGTGTTCGTATGAGGTGAACAATGAGGTTTAAGCAGCTGCAGGATATGGCGCTGTTTGCGCTGGTGGCCGAGTGCGGCAGTTTTACCGCCGCCGCCAAACGCGCCGCTTTGCCGAAGTCCAGCGTCAGCCAGCGCATCAGCCAGTTGGAACAGACGCTGGGCCTGCGCTTGCTGAACCGTACCACCCGCCAGCTCAACCTGACCTTTGCCGGCGAACGCTATCTGGAACACTGCCAGGAGATGCTGAATGCTGCCGAACGCGCCGATTTTGCGCTGCAACGGCTGCGTGACAACCCGAGTGGTCGGTTGCGCATCTCAACCCCTGCCGGGCTGGGGGCGACGTTGCTGGCGCGGCTGGCGGCGGATTTTCAGCGCCAATACCCGGACGTGTCACTGGAGGTGTCGGTATCCGATGCGATGGTGGATATGGTGCAAGACGGATTTGACGCCGCATTACGCACCGGCAAACCGCAGGACTCCTCGCTGATTGGCCGGCGTTTGGGGCATGCGCCGCGCTATTTGCTGGCATCGTCGGCATATCTGGCGCAGTACCCGCCGATCCTGCATCCGCAACAGTTGCAGCAGCACCGCTGCATCGCGCATCGTTCCTGGCCCGCATGGAATCTGCGCCGGGGCGATGAGTATTTTCGCTGGCAACTGCCGACGCTGCATATCACCGATAATCTGCTGTACGCGCGCGAATGTGCGATTTACGGCGCGGGTATTACTTTGTTGCCGGCATTTCTCAGCCGCGAGGTAGTGGCGCAAAAACAGCTGGTGGAGGTGTTGCCGGAATGGCAGGCGGAAGGCAATGAACTCTATCTGGTTTATCCCAGTCGCAAGCTCAATTCCCCGGCGCTCGCCTGTTTTATTGACGTGGTGTTGCAACACCCGGTATTTGACGATTATGCCCGCGAACTGGCGCGGGAATAAAAAAAGGCGCCGCATGCGGCGCCTTTCGGATTACTTGGCGATTCTCTTGTACTTGATACGGTGCGGCTCAAGCGCTTCGGCGCCCAGCGTACGTTTCTTGTACTCTTCGTATTCGGTGAAGTTACCTTCGAAGAACTCGACATTACCTTCATCCTGGTAATCCAGAATGTGGGTAGCAATACGGTCGAGGAACCAACGGTCGTGCGAGATAACCATCGCGCAGCCCGGGAACTCCAACAGGGCGTTTTCCAGCGCGCGCAGGGTTTCAATATCCAGGTCGTTGGTCGGTTCGTCGAGCAGCAGTACGTTGCCGCCAACCTGCAGCAGCTTGGCCAGGTGCAGACGACCGCGCTCACCGCCGGACAGTTCGCCCACGCGCTTGCCCTGATCGACGCCTTTGAAGTTAAAGCGACCGACGTAAGCTCGGCTTGGCATTTCGGTGTTGCCGATACGCATGATGTCCTGGCCGCCGGAGACTTCTTCCCAAACGGTTTTTGAATTGTCCATGCTGTCACGGAACTGATCGACCGACGCCAGCTTGACGGTGTCACCCAGCACGATGCTGCCGGAATCAGGCTGTTCCTGACCGGACATCATGCGGAACAGCGTGGATTTACCGGCGCCGTTCGGGCCGATAATGCCGACAATCGCGCCCTTCGGCACGGCGAAGGAGAGATCGTCAATCAGCACGCGGTCGCCGTAGGACTTGCGCAGGTTGCTGACTTCAACCACTTTATCGCCCAGGCGTGCGCCAGGTGGAATAAAGAGTTCGTTGGTTTCGTTACGCTTTTGGTATTCGGTGCTGTTCAGCTCTTCAAAGCGGGCCAAACGTGCCTTGCCTTTGGACTGACGGCCTTTAGCGCCCTGACGCACCCACTCCAGCTCTTTCTCGATGGATTTGCGGCGTGCGGCTTCGGAAGAGGCTTCCTGCGCCAGACGTGCGTCTTTCTGCTCCAGCCAGGAAGAGTAGTTGCCTTCCCACGGGATGCCTTCGCCACGGTCCAGCTCGAGGATCCAGCCGGCCACGTTGTCGAGGAAGTAACGGTCGTGGGTGATCGCCACAACGGTCCCTTCGAAGTCGTGCAGGAAGCGTTCCAGCCAGGCCACGGATTCTGCATCCAGGTGGTTGGTCGGTTCGTCCAGCAGCAGCATGTCCGGTTTTTCCAGCAGCAGGCGGCACAGCGCGACACGGCGACGTTCACCACCGGACAGGTTGGCGATTTTTGCGTCCCATTCCGGCAGGCGCAACGCATCGGCGGCGCGCTCAAGCTGGGTATTCAGGTTGTGGCCATCATGGGCCTGAATGATTTCTTCCAGACGGCCCTGTTCAGCGGCCAGCTTGTCGAAGTCCGCGCCTTCTTCAGCGTACAGCGCGTACACTTCATCAAGACGTTTCAGGGCACCGACCACTTCCGCCAGCGCTTCTTCGACCGACTCGCGGACGGTGTGCTCCAGATTCAGCTGCGGCTCCTGAGGCAGGTAGCCGATTTTGATCCCTTGCTGCGGGCGAGCTTCACCTTCGATATCGGTGTCGATGCCGGCCATGATGCGCAACAGAGTGGATTTACCCGAGCCGTTCAGACCCAGCACGCCGATTTTGGCGCCAGGGAAGAAGCTCAGTGAGATGTTTTTCAGAATATGACGCTTCGGCGGAACCACTTTGCCGACGCGGTGCATGGTATAGACGTATTGAGCCACGGTGCTCTAGCCTCTCTATATCAGTTTTTATAGGATGTCTGGCTGCGGAGTGTAGCCCGTTTCGAAAGCGGATCCCAGACATCACTCAGCGATCGCTAAGTATAACCGGTTATGCGCCCGTGAAGGCGCATATTGGTCGCTTAAGGAGTGACGACGATCGCGACGCGGCGGTTTTCCGCCCGGCCGCTGGAGGTGCGGTTATCGGCGACCGGGTCGCGTTTGCCCATGCCGCGAGTTTCGATGTTAGCGCGTGGGATGCCTACGCTGGCCAGCAGGTCGGCCACCGCATTGGCGCGGCGCAGCGAGAGCTGGTCGTTATAGCTGTCTTCACCGTAATTATCCGTGTGACCGTCCAGACGGAATTTGGTGATGCCGACGCTCATCAGTGCACGGCCCATTTTCTGTACCGTGTCGGTGCTTTCCGGGTTCAGCTTGCCCACGTTGTTGCCGAACAGCACCTTGTCGGACAGGCCAAATTCCCAGCCGTTATCCGTCAGTTTGAACCCTTGCGACTGCAACAGGGCAATCTGCTCGGGCGTCAGGCCCTGCGGCTTGCTCTGACAGCCGGCGAGCGCCAGCAGGGCGATAAACATCATCGTCAGCAGTGAAAAACGGTTTTTTAGTGTTTGCTGTATCATAATCAAATCCCTAGTTTTATTTTATAGCCGGGGCTTTATTTTTGTATTGCCAGCCGCCAGCCTCCGTTATAACGATGCTTGGCCTGGTACATCGCATCGTCAGCTTCGTGCAAGAGCCCCTGAGGCGTCACCGCATGTTCAGGGTAAAGTGCAATACCGATACTCAAAGAGGAAATGACCTCTTCGCCGTTCGGTAACATCACCGGTTGGGTCATGCAGTCGATAATGTTATCGGCAATCTGCAGTACATCTTCCGTAGTGTGGACCGGTGCCAACAGTACGGCGAACTCATCACCTCCTAAACGTGCAACCAGGTCGCTCTCGCGTAACTGCGCGCGGATACGCCCGGCAATGGTGGTCAGCACTACGTCGCCGGCGGCGTGGCCGTAGCTGTCGTTAACTTCCTTGAAGCGATCGCCGTCGATAAACAGCACCGCCAGTTTTTCGGGTGACTCGATGTCTCCCAGCGCGCGACTCAGTCGGCCTTCGAAGAAAGCGCGGTTTGGCAAGCCGGTCAGGCTGTCGTGGGTCGCCCGGTGGGTCAGCGAGTCATTCTCCTGTTTCAGGTGCGCCTGCCAAGCTTCCAGTTCGTCAAGCAGGCCATTAAAGTCGCTGCTCAGCTCATGCAGTTCGGCAATCGGTGCCGAAGGCACCCGCAGCCCAAAGGCGCGATCGCGCCGTACCGCATGCGCCACGTTAGCGATATCGTCCAGCGAGCGGACGATCCCCTGCAACATGCGGCGCGACAGTACCAGCGCACACAGGGTACTGAGCACCAGACAGGCGATCATGCCTACCATACCGCGTAGCAAAAAACGCAGCAGGCTGCCGCCGTGGCCACTTAACCACACTTTGCCGACCTCTTTGCCTTCGTGAGTGATCGGCAGGATCACCGGTTGTGGCAACGCCCAGTGCGCCACGACTTGCTCCATGCCGTGCAGTGGGCCATCCTTGGGATGGTGCCAGGTCGCAAGCACTTTGCCGTTGTTGTTCAGAATTCTGGCTTCCGACACTTCCTCTTTAGAGGCGATCAGCACCAGGGCTTCGCGGGCGGCGGCACGGTCTTCGAACACCACGGCGGCTTCAACGGTATAGCTGATGGAGCGCGCGATCAGATGCAGGTTATGGTTGGCATAGGCGCGCAGTGCAAACAGCGCCACCAGGGTCAGGAAGATCCCCGCAGTACCCACGGCAATCAGCGCCAGCCCAAGGTGTACTCTTTGCAGTACCCGGCCCAGCGTAGGGCGTGACTGACCCGAACGGTTCTTGCGCAACCACTTCATAGCGGGGGCGCCTGTTTGCGTGCCAACTGCAACACGTTGGGGTGAACGCGCACGCCGCTACGTGCCAGCGCATCGAGATTGGCTTTAAAACTCGCGGTATCCCCTTCGATTTGCAGGCAGAACGCGCTGCCGGCCGAGCATTCAACATCGTTTTCGCTGATGCTGAGAATGGAGTGGCCGCTGATACGCTGTATAAAATTCTGCTTCTGACCGGCGTTAACATTGCCCAAATAAATAACATCGCAGCCGGTGCTCAGCAGCGGACTGTCAAAGGATACGCGTTCGGCCTTAATGGGCCGCGGAGCACTAAGCAGGATCGGATCGAACAGGCCTTCGGCATACTGGGTGGGTGCCGTCACACACAGTCGGATCGGATTGGGTTCGCTGGGCCAGCGGGCATAGCTGATAATGCCTACCACCACGGTGGTGACGGCATGGATGCGATTTTGATAAGGATCACCGGTTTCGGGGCGGGCTGAACCCGGGAAGGCCATCAGGGTGAGCAGCACCAGCGATAACAGGCGGCCGTAGTCCAGACGTGCGCAAATGAAACTCGCAAGAGAATTTTTTGCGCAGGTCGCTAGCCACACGGCATTTTTTGCCATCTTCATCTGCCATTCCTGCCCAGATCCGCAGTACCGATGCGGCAACATAACAATGAGAAGCCTGACCCGCTCGAAGGGATAATTGCCTTACTGAAAACTGTCAATCGCACTGCCTGATGAACACTATCTACCCATTATTGGCGCGGATTGTATTATAAGATATCCCGGTTGCGCGCTTTATGTGCCGTTTTCTCAGAATTATCTTACCTTTTTTTAATAGTATAAAAACGTCCGTCAGGGTTTGCCAGGCGTTTTCTGCAAAGTTAGCCCGCCCGGCCTGAGGTTTGGGGCATTTGCGCAACGGCGTTGTCGTCGGCCAGGAAATATATCCTGCATGACTAATTATTTCAGATGACTTCATCTTATTGTCGGCAGCGCTTATTAATAATAAATGAGCTGCTCGTTTCCAGTGTTAACCTCGGGTTAATGATTAATACGCTGTCTTTGGCGCCGGCTTTATTTTATTTGTCAGCGAGGGTAAACCTTTTTTACCTGAAGCCCTTCGTGACGATAAACTTCATCTACAGTAGTGAATGGATAAGCGATCGCGCTGTCTATGGTAGATGGCTGAGCCAGTCACTCAGCGCCTCCTTTTGTTCTGGCGTGCCGGATGAAGCGATATCCCACGACAGAGCGCGAAACACTCGGAGAGCCGTTTCACTGTCCGTTGGCTGCTGGCGTAGCGCGGCAACGGGGGAATCGGCTCTGGCAACACCATCAGCATTAGCGAGGAAAGAGTCAGTATGGTCAAGGTAGACAAGTGGCGGTTTTTGGCTGTGGGCCTGTGCCTGACGGCATTCTCAGGCGCCGCATTGGCGGACTCGCTGGACGCCCAGCGTCAGCGTTACCTGCAGATTAAACAGGCGTGGGACAGTAAGCAGATGGACGTCGTGGCGCAATTGATGCCGACGCTGCGTGATTACCCGCTATACCCTTATCTGGAATACCGTGAGCTGACGCAAGATCTCAGTCAGGCCGGGTTCTCCGAGGTGAACGATTTTATCAAACAGCATCCGACGCTGCCGCCGGCCAAATCATTGGCCCCGCGCTTTGTTAACGAGCTGGCACGGCGTGAAGACTGGCGGACTCTGTTGGCCTTTAGCCCACAGGCGCCTAAACCTATAGCTGCGCGTTGCAATTACTACTACGCCAAATGGGCCACCGGCGATCAACAGGCGGCCTGGAGCGGTGCTGAAGACGTTTGGATGAGCGGTAAATCGTTACCGGGCTCCTGTGACAAGCTGTTCAGCGTCTGGAAGGGCTCCGGCAAACAGACACCATCGGCGGTACTGGAGCGCATGAAGCTGGCGTTGAAAGAGGGCAACAGCGGCCTGGTCAACAGCTTGTACCGTCAGTTGCCGTCAGATTACCAAACCATGGGCGATGCGTTGGTGCGTCTGCAAAACGATCCGGCCACGGTAGAATCCTTTGCCCGTAGCGTAGGGCCAACAGATTTTACCCGTGCCGCGACCGGCATCGCTTTTGAACGCCTGGCGCGCCAGGATGTAGAAAATGCTCGCGCAATGATCCCGACGCTGGTGCGCCTGCAGAAAATGAGCGACAGCGAGCAGTTGGGGTTGGAAGAGGCGGTGGCCTGGCGCCTGATGGGTAGCGATGCCACCTTCGAACAAACCCAATGGCGCGATAAGGTGATCCTGCGCAGTCAGTCTCCGGCTCTGCTGGAACGTCGTGTGCGTATGGCATTGGGCAATGGCGATCGCCAGGGGGTGGCTACCTGGCTGGCTCGCCTGCCAGCGGAGTCTCGCAATAAAGACGAGTGGCGTTACTGGCGTGCAAGCCTGCTGCTGGACGAAGGCAAACGCAGTGAAGGTGAAGAGATCCTGCGTCGCCTGATGAACGAACGCGGTTTCTATCCAATGGTGGCGGCGCAGAAACTGAATAAGCCTTACCCGGTAATGGTGGCCGTGGCGGCGAAACCTCGCGCTTCGCTGGTGGACGGACCGGAGATTGCCCGGGTACGCGAACTGATGTACTGGAATATGGATAATCTGGCGCGCAGCGAGTGGACCTCGTTTGTGTCCAGCCGCAGTCGTCCGGAACAGGAAGCGCTGGCGCGTTATGCGTTCGAGCAAAAATGGGCCGATCTCAGCGTGCAGGCAACCATCGTTGGCAAACTGTGGGATCACCTTGAAGAGCGCTTCCCGGTAGCCTGGCCGCAAGAGTTCCGGGCCGCGACCGATGACAAGGGGATCACGCCGAGCTACGCCATGGCGATAGCCCGTCAGGAGAGCGCCTGGAACCCGAAAGCCCAGTCACCGGTAGGGGCCAGCGGCCTGATGCAGGTGATGCCGCGTACCGCGCAGCATACGGTGCAGATGTATAATATTCCCGGCTACTCAAGCCCAAGCCAGCTGCTTGATCCCCGGGTTAACATTACCATCGGTACCAGCTACCTGGAGTATGTGTACCAGCAGTTTGGGCGTAACCGTATTCTGTCATCGGCGGCCTACAACGCCGGTCCATCGCGGGTAAATACCTGGTTGGGCAACAGCGAAGGGCGGGTAGATGCGGTGGCGTTCGTCGAAAGCATCCCGTTCTCGGAAACCCGTTCTTATGTGAAGAACGTACTGGCCTATGACGCATTTTATCGCTACCTCATGCATCGTCCGGCCAAGGTGCTGACCGATGCCGAGTGGCAGAGGCGTTATTGATTTTTGCGGCGCTATGGTATGCTGCTGTACTAGTTAAATAGTATGGTGGCTTGCCATGACGCAATTATCGCTTAACGACCCGGCTCTTTCAGAACAAGGCAATGAGGATTGGCTGCGCTTTGTCGCGCTGCTGCAGAATTCGTTCGCCCAGGATCTGCATCAACCCCTGCTGCAACTGCTGCTGACGCCGGACGAAAGAACGGCTTTGGGGACGCGGGTGCGGATTATTCAGGAACTGATGCGCGGTGAGATGAGCCAGCGTGAGCTGAAGAACGAGCTGGGGGCCGGTATTGCCACCATCACTCGCGGTTCGAACAGCCTGAAGGCGGCGACGCCGGCGTTGAAGCAGTGGCTGGAGCAGCAATTGCTGGGCGAGGCACCTTAGTCGCGCCACGCCCGCATGCGCTTATTTTTGCGGCGCGTTGTTATGGTTTTGGTAGATCGGGTTGTGGAAGGGCACCAGTGCCAACAGCAGAGCCTGATGGTAAACGCTGGTGCGGCTCAACCGCCCATCGGTGAAGATACCGATAGCGCCGCCCTGGCGCTTCACTTCGGCATTGCCGGTGATGGTCGCCATTTCCGTCCCCAATTCGCGACCGGCGCGAATTCCCTGTAAAATCGTCTCCGGCAGCATCAGACTGGCTGAACGCGATTCGCCCCGGGTATACGGGTTTTCCACCGTCATCCAGGCGAAGGTCATATTCTCTTCGATACCCGCTTCCACGCCGACCCAAAAGTCGGCCTCCGGGCGTACCTGGCGTGCTTCCATGACGCGCTGGCGTGCACCGGTACGGGTTTCGAGATTGCCGATGGGTTGTAGTGAGACACCGCTGGCGACGTCGACCGATTCAATGCGGCATTGGTCTACGCCAAAGGTGTCCTCAAAGGCCAACTGAATAGCCTTAATCTTTGCCGGGTTGGTAGTTGCAGCGACAACATGATACATAACGGGTTTAGCATCCTTAAGCTAAGAGCCTATTCAATACGTCAGACGCTTGCGCAAGCGGCCTGTGACGAAGATAAACTCAGGTTTCACGCAGTATAACGGAAAAGCAAAATGTTACAGGTATACCTCGTTCGCCACGGCGAAACGGAATGGAATGCGGCTCGCCGTATCCAGGGTCAGTCCGACAGCCCGTTAACCGCCCACGGCGAACATCAGGCTCATCTGGTTGCCCAACGCGTCAGCAAGCTCGGCATCACGCACGTGATTACCAGCGATTTGGGGCGTACCCGACGCACCGCGCAAATCATCGCAGAAGCTTGCGGTTGCGAGGTGATAAACGATCCACGTTTGCGCGAATTGCACATGGGGGTTCTGGAAGAACGCCTGATCGACAGCCTGACGCCGCAGGAAGAGCAGTGGCGCAAGCAGATGGTCGATGGTACTGCTGACGGCCGTATCCCTCAAGGTGAATCCATGAGCGAGCTGGGTGGGCGGATGCGCGAGGCGCTGGAAAGCTGCCTGATGCTGCCGGAGGGGAGCAAACCGCTGATCGTGAGCCACGGTATCGCGTTGGGTTGTTTGATCAGCACCGTGCTCGGGTTACCTGCCTATGCCGAACGTCGCCTGCGTTTGCGCAACTGTTCGCTGTCACGTGTCGACTATCAGCAGAGCCCTTGGCTGGCTTCCGGCTGGATTGTCGAAACGGCGGGCGATATCACGCATCTGGACATGCCCGCACTCGACGAACTGCAACGTTAACGGCGGATCGGGATCAAATAGTCGCAGTTGATCTCGGTCGGCGGTTGGGGTGGCCGACGGTCACCCTTGGGATAAAAGCGCTCAATGTCGTGCCCTTTGCGGCGCGTGAGTTTGAGTGCCGGCAGACAAGTGCCGTACAGCGTCAGAATAAAGTCCTGCAGGCCAGAGGCTGGGCCTTCATAACTGAACATCGCATACTCGCCACCCTGCAGCGTCAGCGGCTGCCCAGCCTGAATTTCCTTCGGAACGTGATGCGGTTCCAGCGCCGTGGTGTACAGCACTTCCTGCTCGTCGTCCTTTTCCTGGCTTGGACGCGAATGATGAAGACCATACAGCACCGGCGGCAGCGTCTCCGCTTCGCCCAGGTATTGGCGCCAAAACTGTGAACGCAGCTCGGTACGGAAGTTTGAAATTTGCTCCAGCGTGCACGAATAGCTTTGCGTCAGGCCAATCAGGTGCAGTTCCGGTAGTGTGACAAACTCTGGCTGCGGCAGGGTAAAGGCGCCCAGGCGGATTGGCGGACAGATGCCGAATGCGCTCCAGTCTTCGGCGCGGCGATACAATGCCGGCGTTTGCGCAAACTGTTTTTTAAATGCGCGAGTGAATGTCTGCTGCGAGTCGAAGCGATACTGTAAGGCGATATCCAGAATAGGGCGGCTGGTTAAACGCAGCGCCACCGCAGCCTTGGATAATCTCCTTGCCCGGATATAAGCGCCGATGGCGTTACCGGTAATATCTTTGAACATCCGTTGTAGATGCCATTTTGAGTAACCCGCTTTTGCCGCCACGTTGTCCAGCGACAAGGGTTGGTCCAAATGGCTTTCCAGCCAGCTAAGCAGATCACGAATGATACCGGCTTGATCCATAGATCTTCCTCGTAGAGCTTTAGGGTCGGGACCCGAACTGTTTATTCGTCACGCTGGTGCTTGCGCTATCAGACCAATCCATGAGCCATTTTGCGTAGCACTCTTTGCCTCTCGCAGCGGGTTGTGCGGGAGTTGGACAGGGGCACACCTTAAAGGGCGCAAAGAAATAACGACGCCGCATAATAGCAATTTTTTTCCTCCGAGACTCTCAAAGATTTTTTTCACGCTCTGTGCTAAAAAGACCGGTGCAGACCGGAAAAACCCCTATTCTGTGACCTGAAACATAAACAATATTAATTGCCTGCGGCTATTTTCAGCGCCCAGGTTATTGGAGTTAAGTGAATGAAAAAAGGATGGATATTTTTGTTTGGTTTAGTTTGCGCAACGGTAAACAGCGCGCAGGCAGAACAGGTTGGGTCGGTGGATACGGTATTCAAACTCTTCGGTCCGGACCACAAAATCGTGGTGGAAGCATTCGACGATCCTGATGTTAAAAATGTAACTTGTTATATCAGCCGAGCCAAAACCGGTGGCATTAAAGGCGGGCTGGGATTGGCGGAGGATACTGCGGATGCGGCCATTTCTTGCCAGCAGGTCGGGCCGATTGCGCTGAACGATAAAATCAAAAACGGCAAGGCTGAAGGGACGGTGGTGTTCCAGAAACGAACGTCGCTGGTGTTCAAGAAGCTGCAGGTGGTACGCTTCTACGATTCAGCTCGTAATGCGTTGATTTATCTTAGCTATTCAGACCGTGTGGTGGATGGTTCACCGAAGAACGCGTTGAGCGCGGTGCCGATCATCCCTTGGGGTGAGGCAAAATAAGAGACTTGGGGTTCAACTGAACCCCAACTATTTTAACGCGAGACTTACTCTTCCAGATCGCCGCAGAAACGGTAGCCTTCACCGTGAATGGTAGCGATGATTTCAGGCGTGTCCGGCGTGGATTCGAAGTGCTTGCGGATGCGACGAATGGTCACGTCCACGGTGCGGTCATGCGGTTTCAGCTCGCGACCGGTCATCTTCTTCAGCAGTTCGCCACGGGATTGGATCTTGCCCGGGTTTTCGCAGAAGTGCAGCATGGCGCGGAATTCACTGCGCGGCAATTTGTATTGCTCGCCCGCTGGGCTGATCAGTGAGCGGCTGTTGATGTCCAGCTCCCAACCGTTGAACTTATAGCTTTCAACCAGACGGCGTTCTTCGCCGACGCTGCCCAGGTTCATGGTGCGGGACAGCAGGTTGCGTGCGCGAATGGTCAGTTCACGTGGATTAAATGGCTTGGTGATATAGTCATCAGCGCCGATTTCCAATCCGAGGATCTTATCAACTTCGTTATCACGGCCGGTCAGGAACATCAGCGCAACGCTGGCCTGTTCGCGCAGTTCACGCGCCAGCAGCAGGCCATTTTTGCCTGGCAGATTGATGTCCATGATAACCAGATTGATATCATTTTCAGACAGGATGTTGTGCATCTCTGCACCATCATTGGCTTCATGAACAACGTAGCCTTCCGCCTCGAAAATGCTCTTCAGGGTGTTACGAGTGACTAACTCGTCTTCGACAATCAGAATGTGCGGGGTCTGCATATTTGCTACCTAAAATTGCCAACAAAATAGAAAATAGGAAGTACAGAAGTCTTTGTTTTCTTAGCGGAGGGCAGAGATTAGCGCTCACGTTCCCTCTTACCAAATGACTACAGTACGTAAACTCGTTCTTGATGCACTTTCCATCTCATGTCAACAAGATCGCTAGCTTGGTGGGGGTGCTATTCCTTACATCCCCAAAGGTGCCAAAACGGCGCATATCCTAACCCTATTAACAGCAATATAACAGTGCGTACCGAATTCATCACCCAACAAAACTAAGCTTTGTTGACATATATCAAATTCAATTGTAGCACGTTAACAGTTTTGTGAAAAACACTTACAGAAATGCCAGCTTAAGTCACAGAACCATAAATTCTGTGTACGATTCAGCATTGTTGTGCCTAATGAGGTAGAATTAACGGCTTATTGATAAAGCAGTTATATTAACACCTTGATTAATAAGAGTAGTAAATCATAAGAAGTAATAATATGTATTCCGTGCCATTTATAAGGCCAATAGCGCATTTACCCCTGTCTATCGTGGTGCGCGGGATTATTGTTGCACACTTGTAAATATAATCAGAGTATCCTGAACGGTCAAAAACCTGCGATCCCTTATTCAGTGGAGTATTGATGCAGCTGCATATTGTTTTAGTGGCTCCGGCACGGCCGGAAAACGTCGGCGCTGCGGCGCGGGCAATGAAAACCATGGGTTTTACTTCGTTGCGCATTGTCGACAGCGAAGCGCACCTGCAGCCGGCAGCGCGTTGGGTTGCTCACGGGGCGGGGGATATCCTCGACGGCGTGCAAACTTTTGCCACGCTGGAACAGGCACTGGCGGACGTAGATTTCACCGTGGCCACCACGGCCCGCAGCCGGGCGCGTTTTCATTATTACTGTACGCCGCAGCAGCTGTTAGGCCAACTGAGTGAGCGCAGCCAGTGGGTGAACCAGGCGGCGTTGGTGTTTGGCCGTGAAGATTCCGGCTTGACCAATGAGGAGCTGGAACTGGCGGATTTGCTGACCGGCGTACCTATGCAGGCGGATTACCCTTCGCTCAATCTCGGTCAGGCGGTGATGGTGTACTGTTATCAACTGTCAGAGCTGATGAACGTCAGTGCGCCACAAGAGCCGGTAGCCAACGAGGGTCAACTCAAGGCATTACGTCAGCGCGCCGAGGGATTACTGGCGGCGCTGGAGGTCAGTGGCGATCAAAAATTGCGCGACTGGCTGCATCAACGCCTTGGTGTTCTGCAACAGCGGGACACGGCGATGCTGCATACTTTGTTGCACGATATCGAAAAAAAACTGACAAAGTGATACCCGTAAACATGGCTAATTTTGCAGTGTGATCCACTGCAAATTTGCCGCCTGCCTGTCTTTTTGTTCTGTCATCTGGCTTTTCATCTCTCGCATCGCCCGGTTAGCCTGCTGGACGATAAATAAGCAAAAACAAGAAATAATTTGACTTGGGATAGCGATTGCTTTAACCAATAGAGGGGACAGAGTATTTAATGAGACAGACAGACAAAATGCGAAACATCAGCCTGAACACAACAATTATTACCACCACCGATACCACAGGTAACGGGGCGGGCTGACGCGTACAGGAAACAAAAGAAAAAAGCCCGCACCTAACCAGTGCGGGCTTTTTTTTCGGCTTAAATTCGGGAGAGACAAGAAATGCGAGTGCTGAAATTTGGCGGAACCTCGGTAGCGAATGCAGAACGTTTTCTGCGCGTTGCCGACATCATGGAAAGTAATGCACGTCAGGGACAGGTGGCCACGGTCTTGTCCGCTCCGGCTAAAATCACTAACCACCTGGTGGCAATGATTGAAAAAACGGTAGCGGGGCAAGACATTCTGCCAAATATGAGCGATGCAGAGCGCATCTTCGCCGACCTGCTGAGCGGGCTGGCGCAGGCGTTGCCCGGCTTTGAGTACGATCGCCTCAAGACGTTTGTCGATCAGGAGTTCGCCCAGCTCAAGCAGGTGCTGCATGGCGTTGCGTTGCTTGGACAGTGCCCGGACAGCGTGAATGCGGCCATTATCTGCCGCGGCGAGAAGCTCTCCATCGCCATCATGGAAGGGGTGTTTCGTGCCAAAGGTTTCCCGGTCACGGTGATTAACCCGGTTGAGAAACTGCTGGCGCAGGGGCATTACCTGGAGTCCACGGTAGATATCGCAGAATCCACATTGCGTATCGCCGCATCGGCCATCCCGGCGGATCACATTGTGCTGATGGCCGGTTTCACCGCCGGCAACGACAAGGGCGAATTGGTGGTGCTGGGCCGTAACGGTTCCGACTACTCTGCCGCGGTGCTGGCTGCCTGTTTGCGCGCCGACTGTTGCGAGATCTGGACCGACGTTGACGGCGTTTATACCTGTGACCCACGCACCGTGCCGGATGCCAGGCTGTTGAAATCGATGTCGTACCAGGAAGCCATGGAGCTTTCCTATTTCGGCGCCAGCGTTCTCCACCCCCGCACCATTGCCCCCATCGCTCAGTTCCAAATCCCCTGCCTGATCAAAAACACCGCTAATCCACAGGCACCAGGCACGCTGATTGGCGGCGAAAATCTGGATTCTGATACGCCGGTGAAGGGCATCACCAACCTGAACAATATGGCGATGATCAACGTCTCCGGTCCGGGGATGAAAGGCATGGTCGGCATGGCGGCGCGGGTATTTGCCGTAATGTCGCGCGCCGGCATCTCTGTGGTGCTGATCACCCAGTCGTCCTCTGAATACAGCATCAGTTTCTGCGTGCCGCAGAGCGAACTGCAACGTGCGCGTCGGGCGCTGGAAGACGAGTTCTATCTTGAATTGAAAGACGGTCTGCTGGAGCCGCTGGACGTAATGGAACAGTTGGCGATCATCTCGGTGGTCGGCGACGGCATGCGTACCCTGCGCGGCATTTCGGCCAGCTTCTTCTCTGCGCTGGCTCGCGCCAATATCAACATTGTCGCTATTGCTCAGGGCTCTTCTGAACGCTCCATCTCGGTGGTGGTCAGCAATGATTCCGCGACCACCGGGGTGCGCGTTTGCCATCAGATGTTGTTCAATACCGATCAGGTGATTGAAGTGTTTGTCATCGGCGTTGGTGGCGTGGGCGGCGCGTTGATCGAGCAGATTTACCGTCAGCAACCTTGGCTGAAACAAAAGCATATCGATCTGCGGGTGTGCGGCATTGCCAATTCGCGTGCCATGTTGACCAACATTCACGGCATTCAGCTTGAAAGCTGGCGTGATGAGCTGGCCGGCGCGCAAGAGCCGTTCAACCTGGGGCGTTTGATTCGTTTGGTGAAGGAGTACCACCTGCTGAACCCGGTGATTGTCGACTGCACCTCCAGCCAGGCCGTTGCCGATCAATACGCGGACTTCCTGGCGGATGGATTCCACGTGGTGACGCCGAATAAAAAGGCCAACACCTCGTCGATGAACTACTACCAACAGTTGCGCACCGCCGCGGCCGGTTCGCGCCGCAAGTTTCTGTATGACACCAACGTCGGCGCGGGCTTGCCGGTGATCGAAAACCTGCAAAACCTGCTGAACGCCGGTGATGAGCTGACGCGTTTCTCCGGCATCCTGTCCGGTTCGCTGTCGTTTATTTTCGGCAAACTGGACGAGGGCATGTCGCTGTCGGCGGCGACCCTGGAGGCCAAGGCTAAAGGGTATACCGAGCCGGATCCACGTGACGACCTTTCCGGTATGGACGTGGCCCGCAAGCTGCTGATCCTGGCCCGTGAAGCGGGGTACAAACTGGAACTGGAAGATATTGAGGTCGAGTCGGCGCTGCCGCCTTCCTTTGACGCCTCCGGGGATGTGGAAACCTTTATGGCGCGCCTGCCGGAACTGGATAAAGAGTATGCTCGCAATGTGGCCAACGCCGCTGAGCAGGGCAAGGTGCTGCGCTACGTCGGCGTCATTGAAAATGGCCGCTGTCAGGTTCGCATAGATGCGGTAGATGGCAACGATCCGTTGTATAAAGTGAAGAACGGCGAGAACGCCTTGGCTTTCTACAGCCGTTACTATCAGCCGTTGCCGTTGGTACTGCGTGGCTACGGTGCCGGTAACGATGTGACTGCAGCAGGGGTCTTCGCCGATCTGTTGCGCACACTGTCATGGAAGTTGGGAGTTTAATATGGTTAAGGTGTATGCGCCGGCCTCAATTGGCAACGTAAGCGTCGGCTTTGACGTTCTGGGTGCAGCGGTGTCACCGATCGACGGTACCTTGCTGGGCGACTGCGTCAGCGTCGAGGCTGCCGCCACGTTCAGCCTTCAGAACGCCGGTCGCTTCGTCAGCAAACTGCCGGACGATCCAAAAGAGAATATCGTTTATCAGTGCTGGCAGCGTTTCTGTCAGGAGATCGGCCGTGAGATCCCGGTGGCGATGCGGCTGGAGAAAAACATGCCGATCGGTTCAGGATTGGGTTCCAGCGCCTGCTCGGTGGTTGCCGGGCTGATGGCGATGAATGAATTCTGCAACCGTCCGCTGGATAAAATGACCCTGCTGAGCCTGATGGGCGAGCTGGAAGGCCGCATCTCCGGCAGCGTGCATTACGACAACGTGGCGCCTTGCTACCTTGGCGGCTTGCAACTGATGCTGGAAGAAGAAGGCTTCATCAGCCAGGAAGTGCCATGCTTTAAAGACTGGCTGTGGGTGATGGCCTATCCGGGCATCAAGGTGTCCACCGCCGAAGCGCGCGCGATTTTACCCGCGCAGTATCGTCGTCAGGACTGTATCAGTCACGGTCGCTATCTGGCGGGCTTTATTCATGCCTGCCATACCCAGCAGCCGCGTTTGGCCGCCAAACTGATGCAGGACGTGATTGCCGAGCCGTACCGCACCCGCCTGCTGCCGGGCTTTGCCGATGCGCGTAAAGCTGCGCAGGATATAGGTGCGCTGGCTTGCGGTATTTCCGGCTCCGGCCCGACGCTGTTCGCCGTCTGTGATGATGGCGCTACGGCTCAACGCATGGCCGATTGGCTGACTAATCACTATCTGCAAAACGACGAAGGTTTTGTTCATATTTGCCGTCTGGATACCGCAGGCGCACGACTACTGGGATAACGCATGAAACTGTACAACCTTAAGGATCACAACGAGCAGGTCAGCTTCGCGCAGGCGATCAAACAAGGCCTGGGCAAACAGCAAGGGCTGTTTTTCCCGCTGGAACTGCCGGAATTTGAATTGACCGAAATCGATCATCTGCTGGAGCAGGATTTTGTCACCCGCAGCAGCCGCATCCTGTCGGCGTTTATTGGCGATGAAGTTTCCGAAGAGGCTCTGCATAAGCGCGTAGCGGCGGCCTTTGAATTCCCGGCACCGGTGGCGCAAGTGGAAGACGACATCGCGTGCCTGGAGCTGTTCCACGGCCCGACGCTGGCGTTCAAAGACTTCGGCGGCCGCTTTATGGCGCAAATGCTGGCGGAAGTGGCAGGCGATCAGCCGGTGACTATCCTGACGGCGACCTCCGGCGATACCGGCGCGGCGGTGGCACATGCTTTCTACGGCCTGAAGAATGTTCGCGTGGTGATCCTTTACCCGCAGGGCAAAATCAGCCCGTTGCAGGAAAAACTGTTCTGCACCCTGGGCGGCAACATTCACACCGTGGCGATTGATGGCGACTTCGATGCCTGCCAGGCCCTGGTCAAGCAGGCGTTTGACGATCAGGAACTGAAAGAAGCGCTGCACCTGAACTCGGCCAACTCGATCAATATCAGCCGCCTGCTGGCGCAGATTTGCTACTACTTCGAAGCGGTAGCGCAACTGCCGCAGGAAGCACGTAATCAACTGGTGATTTCGGTACCCAGCGGTAACTTCGGCGATCTGACCGCCGGCTTGTTGGCCAAATCACTGGGACTGCCGGTGAAGCGTTTTATCGCCGCGACCAATGCCAACGATACTGTGCCGCGCTTCCTGACGAATGGTCAGTGGCAGCCACACGCCACGGTGGCTACGCTTTCGAATGCGATGGACGTCAGCCAGCCGAATAACTGGCCGCGCGTAGAAGAGCTGTTCCGTCGCAAGATCTGGCAGTTGAAAGAACTGGGGCACGCAACGGTGAGTGACGAAACCACCAAGGACAGCATGCGTGAGCTGGCGCAACTGGGCTACCTTTCTGAGCCGCATGCGGCAATCGCTTATCGCGCGTTGCGTGACCAATTGAAGGAAGGGGAGTTTGGCTTGTTCCTCGGTACTGCGCATCCGGCCAAGTTCAAAGAGAGCGTAGAGGAAATTCTCGGTCAGGAGCTGCCACTGCCCAAGGCGCTGGCGCTGCGCGCCGATTTGCCGCTGTTGTCCCACAATCTGCCGGCCAGCTTTGGCGAACTGCGTAAGTTCCTGATGGCCTTGCCTGCCTGATCCCGCTGGAGGCATAAAGCGAAAAGCCGTCATTGCGACGGCTTTTTTTATGGGCGTGGCGGATTACTGCTCGGGGCGTTTGAACACCAGTTCGTTGCCTTTGGAGTCGGCTTCATCGAAGGCGTAACCTTCCAGGTTGAAACCAAGCAGTTGTTCGCGCTGCGTCAGGCGATTCTTGATGATATAGCGGCTCATCAATCCACGCGCCTTCTTGGCGTAGAAGCTGATCACTTTGTATTTGCCGTTCTTTTCGTCGAGGAACACCGGTTTAATCAGCGTGCCGTGCAGTTTGGCCGGCTTCACCGATTTGAAGTATTCGTCGGAAGCCAGGTTGACCACCACGTCGTCGCCCTGTTGCTCCAGCGCTTCGTTAAGCTTTTTGGTGATCTGCTCGCCCCAGAAGCTGTACAAATCCTTGCCCTTGGCGTTCTCCAGTTTGATGCCCATCTCGAGACGGTAAGGCATCATCAGATCGAGCGGGCGCAGCACGCCGTACAGCCCGGACAGCATGCGCAGATGCTGCTGGGCAAAGTCAAAATCGCCCTCGCTGAAGTCCTGTGCGTGCAAACCGGTATAGACGTCGCCTTTGAAAGCCAGCAGGGCCTGGCGAGCATTGTCTGGGGTGAACTTTGGCTGCCAGTCGCCAAAGCGAGCGGCGTTCAACCCGGCCAGTTTGTCGCTGATGCCCATCAGTTTGGAGATTTGTACCGGCGTCAGCTCGCGGCAGATTTTGATCAGCTGCTTAGATTTGTCCAGCAGTTCCGGCTGAGTGAAGCGTTCTGTCGCCAATGGGCTTTCGTAATCAAGGGTTTTTGCAGGTGAAATAATAACGAGCATGGCCAGATCCTGTTTATCCAAGAAGGGGTACTGTAGCAAAAAGCGCGGGAAAAAGGGTCAATGGGTCTGATAGGCAGGGCGCGTTCCAGACGCGCCCGTAAAAACTCAGTTTTTATCCCATACGCCGGGTTCCAACTGAGATTTCAGTTCAGGGAAGCGGTTGGCGTCGAAAGTCGGCAATTTGCCCAGCGTACGCTGGCGGTGGTAATCGTTGGCCAGTTTCAGCGCCACTTTTGACAGTAGCAGGATCGCCGTCAGGTTGGTGATGGCCATTAACGCCATTGAGGTGTCAGCCATTTTCCAGACAACCGGCAATTCAGCCAGCGCACCAAACATCACCATGCCCAGTGCGGCACAGCGGAAAACCAGCAGGCCGGCCGGGTGGTTGCGCTCGAGGAACACCAGATTACTTTCGGCATAGGCATAGTTAGCGATAATCGAGGTAAAGGCGAAAAAGAAAATGGCGATGGCAACAAAGGGAGATCCCCAACTGCCGACGGCGGTGGACAAGGCTCGCTGAGTCATGTCGATACCGCTGACATTGGCTACCGGCTGATCCAGTACGCCGGACGACAGGATGATCGCGGCGGT
Source organism: Serratia sp. BNK-12 (assembly GCF_047456085.1). Classification (NCBI taxonomy): domain Bacteria; kingdom Pseudomonadati; phylum Pseudomonadota; class Gammaproteobacteria; order Enterobacterales; family Yersiniaceae; genus Serratia; species Serratia sp. BNK-12. The sequence goes on along the minus strand of NZ_CP179896.1, from coordinate 4,522,825 downwards.
CGCGCTGCAAATCACGATGGTATCGATAAAGACACCGAGCATCTGCACGTAGCCCTGAGACGCAGGGTGCGGTGGGTAAGGGGAGGCGGAAGCCGCCGCGTTGGGCGCGGAACCCATACCGGCCTCGTTGGAAAACAGGCCACGCTGAACGCCCTGGGTCATTGCCTGCGAAATACCATAGCCGACGGCACCTGCCGCCGCTTCCTGCAGCCCGAAGGCGCTCTTGAACACCAGCGACAAGATTGCCGGCATATGCTCGATATTCTGGCCAATCACCCAGAATGCCAGCAGTAGATAAGCCGCAGCCATCAGTGGCACCACCCATTCAGCCACGCGGGCAACCGAGCGGATACCGCCGAAGATGACCAGACCGCTCAGTACGACCAGACCGATACCGATATACAGAGGCTTCACGTTGAAGGCAACGGCGGAGGCCTGGGCAATGGAATTGGCCTGCACGGCATTGAACACTAATCCGAAGGCTACGATCAGGAAGATGGAGAACAGTACGCCCATCCAGCGCATGCCCAGCCCTTTTTCCATATAGTAAGCTGGCCCGCCGCGGAAGTTACCCTGATCGTCTTTGGTTTTGTAGAGCTGCGCCAGGCTGCTTTCGACAAAGGAAGTGGCCATGCCGATGAACGCCACCACCCACATCCAAAAGATGGCCCCGGGGCCGCCCGCAGTAAGGGCGATGGCTACGCCTGTCAGGTTACCGGTGCCTACGCGTGCGGCAAGAGTGGTGCATAAAGCTTGAAAAGAGGAGATGCCCGCGCTGTCGCTTTTGTTGCTGTGCTTGAGCACGGAGAACATATGGCTGAAATGGCGGACCTGGATAAAGCGGGTACGCAGGGTAAAATAAATGCCTGCGCCAAGCAGTAAATAAATCAGTACCGAACCCCACAAAATATTATTTATAAAATTCATCAGGTCCGTCACGGATCCCTCCTTGTTGTTATTTTTTGTGCACCGCGCCGCATCCACCGCGGGTGAAGATATATTGATTTAATTTTTACAAGAGCTTAGCTGAAACCAGTCGGGTTCCGAGCAATTGAGATTTTTCTCAGATCACTGGCCCTATTGCATCAATTTTCGCGAATTTAACATAATTTATTCAATCGATAGCACGTTATTGCCTTTTCTTCAGCTCGGGAATGACGAAAGATACGAGCGTAAACGGTTGCTCGCTCAAGGATAAAACCAGCGCCGCCGGGCCGCGATTTTCCAGCCTTGCACCGGGCCTTGCGCATGTTATTATCAGGGCAGGGCATGGTTGAACGATGCCAAAAGTTCATGCACAAACGATGAGATAATGCCAACATGACCGATAAATTAACTTCCCTGCGCCAACTCACTACCGTGGTTGCAGATACGGGCGATATCGCGGCAATGAAGCTGTATCAACCGCAAGATGCTACAACCAACCCTTCGCTGATCCTCAATGCAGCCCAAATTCCTGAATACCGCAAACTGATTGACGAAGCCATTGCCTGGGCGCGTGAGCAGAGCAGCGATCGCGAACAGCAGATCGCCGACGCCGCCGACAAGCTGGCCGTCAACATCGGTCTGGAAATCCTTAAGCTGGTTCCTGGCCGTATCTCTACCGAAGTGGACGCACGTCTGTCCTACGATACCGTGGCCAGCGTTGCCAAGGCCAAGCGCCTGATCAAGCTGTACAACGATGCCGGCATCAGTAACGACCGCATCCTGATCAAACTGGCTTCTACCTGGCAGGGCATCCGCGCGGCAGAGCAGTTGGAGAAAGAAGGCATCAACTGTAACCTGACGCTGCTGTTCTCCTTCGCTCAGGCGCGTGCCTGTGCCGAAGCTGGCGTGTACCTGATCTCTCCGTTTGTTGGTCGTATCCTCGACTGGTACAAAGCCAACGGCGACAAGAAAGAGTTCGCGCCAAACGAAGATCCAGGTGTGGTTTCCGTTACCGAGATCTACCAGTATTACAAAGAGCACGGTTACAAAACCGTGGTGATGGGCGCCAGCTTCCGTAACGTCGGTGAAATCATCGAACTGGCTGGCTGTGACCGTCTGACCATCGCCCCTGCACTGCTGAAAGAGCTGGCAGAGAGCGAAGGTTCCCTGGAGCGTAAACTGGCTTACACCGGCGAAGTGAAAGCGCGTCCTGCGGCGCTGACCGAGCCTGAGTTCTACTGGCAGCACAACCAGGATCCAATGGCGGTTGAGAAACTGACCGACGGTATCCGCAAGTTTGCCGTAGACCAGGGCAAGCTGGAAAAAATGATCGCCGATCTGCTGTAATTCAGGCAGTCAGCGCAGAAAAAGGTGGCTTAGGCCGCCTTTTTTTATGCCCGCAGATCCCCGGCGCGGGCAGACACCTTATACTCTCGGGATGAATAACAGGGCGGGAAGCGAACCCGCTCGAACCCCATTAGGCTGTAGAGGTTACGCATGGACATATTACGTATTGGTTTGGTTTCAGTTTCTGACCGCGCTTCCGGCGGCGTTTACCAGGACAAAGGCATACCGGCTTTGGAAGCGTGGCTGACCGACGCGCTGGCCACGCCGTTCAAACTGGAAACCCGCCTGATCCCCGATGAGCAAACGTTAATCGAGCAAACCCTGTGTGAGCTGGTGGATGAAATGGGCTGCCATCTGGTGCTGACGACCGGCGGTACCGGGCCGGCGCGACGTGACGTGACCCCAGACGCCACGCTGGCGATCGCCGATCGCGTGATGCCTGGCTTCGGCGAGCAAATGCGTCAAATCAGCCTACACTATGTGCCAACGGCAATTCTTTCACGCCAGGTGGGGGCGATCCGCAAGCAGGCGCTGATCATCAACCTGCCGGGACAACCGAAGTCAATCAAGGAAACGCTGGAAGGGGTCAAGGACGAACAGGGCGAGGTGGTGGTGCATGGTATCTTCGCCAGCGTGCCGTACTGCATTCAGTTGCTCGAGGGGCCTTATGTGGAAACTCAGGCTGAAGTGGTAGCAGCATTTAGGCCGAAGAATGCGCGTCGCGAGATAAACCTCTAAATTTCAGCGTTATGTGAGATAAGCCCCAAGCGTTCTGGTGTGAAAATATTTTGCCGTTATAGTAAGGATTCGTTTACAGAAGCCGCTGGCTTTTATTTTAACAGTCTCCTCTGACGGTACCCTATGCCTCACGATAATAATCGCCGGTTAAACCGGCAAGACTACAAAACTCTGACATTAGCTGCCCTGGGCGGAGCGCTGGAGTTCTACGACTTCATCATTTTCGTCTTCTTTGCTGCGGTGATGGGCGAACTCTTCTTCCCGGCGGATATGCCTGAATGGCTGCGTCAGGTGCAAACCTTCGGCATCTTTGCCGCCGGTTACCTGGCCCGCCCGTTGGGCGGCATCGTCATGGCACACTTCGGCGATTTGGTCGGCCGTAAGAAGATGTTCAGCCTGAGCATTCTGCTGATGGCGCTACCGACGCTGGGCATGGGCCTGTTACCGACCTACGCCAGCATAGGTATTGCCGCGCCGCTCTTGCTGCTGCTGATGCGCGTGCTGCAGGGTGCAGCGATTGGTGGTGAAGTGCCGGGGGCCTGGGTGTTTGTTGCCGAACACGTGCCGCGCCGCCGCATTGGTTTTGCCTGCGGTACCCTGACCGCCGGTCTGACGGTCGGTATCTTGCTGGGCTCGTTGGTGGCGACGGTGATCAACACTACGCTCAGCCAACAGACCATCGCCGAGGGGGGCTGGCGCATTCCTTTCCTGCTGGGCGGCATTTTCGGCCTGGTGGCGATGTACCTGCGCCGCTGGTTGCAGGAAACGCCAATTTTCATCGAGATGCAGGCGCGCAAAGCCCTGGCGGAGGAGCTGCCGCTGAAATCCGTGGTGCTTAACCATCGCAAGGAAGTGGTGGTGTCGATGCTGCTGACCTGGCTGCTGTCCGCCGGTATCGTGGTGGTGATCCTGATGACCCCGACTTACTTGCAAAAGCAATTTGGCATTGCCCCGGCGCTGTCGCTGCAGGCGAACAGCATTGCCACCATCATGCTGATTGCTGGCTGCATTACCGCCGGTTTGGCGGCGGATCGCTTCGGTGCCAGCAAGACCTTTATCGTTGGCAGTTTGCTGTTGGCCGGCTGCAGTTGGCTGTTTTATCGGACGGTGGGAGAACACCCGGAAATGCTGTTCGCCTGCTATGCGCTGGTAGGCTTCAGCGTGGGCGTGGTGGGCGCTGTACCCTATGTGATGGTGCGGGCTTTCCCGGCGGAAGTGCGATTTACCGGTATTTCGTTCTCATATAATGTCGCATACGCTATTTTTGGGGGTTTAACCCCAATATTTGTGACGTTGATCATGAAGTTAACCCCGTTAGCACCCGCTTACTACGTATTAGCGTTGTCGGGGATAGGACTGCTGCTGGGGATTTACCTCCATCGCGATCTGAATAGCGAAACCAAGGCGCAACGCGCCGGTTCTTACAGCTAAAAAAAAGCCCTGCAATCAACCGCAGGGCTTTTCATTTCAGGTCAATGACGCTTATGCCACTGCCCGGATAGGTTCTACATTGTTGACGCTGGGTTCGCCAATCGGCAGCACCGTACGGCCAAACTGCTCGTTGAGCACTTCCGCCATAGCCAGGTAGATGGCGCTGGCACCGCAGATGATGCCTTCGTAGCCGGCAAATTTCAGCAGCGCAGGGTTGCCGGTGATGTTACCGACGGCCAGCAGGGCGAACAGCAGCGTCAGGCTGCCGAACACGAACTGCAGCACGCGGTTGGCGCGCAGAGTGCCGAAGAACATGAACAGGGTGAAGACGCCCCACAGTGCCAGATAGATCCCCAGCACGCTGGCGTCGGTTGGTTCAGCCAGGCCCAGGCGTGGCAGCAGCAGCAGCCCGACCAGGCTCAGCCAGAAGCTGCCGTAAGAGATAAAGGCCGTCATGCCGAAGGTATTGCCTTTCTTGTATTCCAGCAGGCCAGCCATAATCTGGGCCAGTCCACCGAAGAAAATCCCCATGCTGATGATGGAAGAGTTCAATGGGAAAAAGCCCGCGTTGTGCAGGTTCAGCAAGACGGTGGTCATCCCGAAGCCCATCAGGCCGAGAGGGCCGGGATTCGCCAACTTGTTGGTGTGCATATGTCCTCTGCGATAACAGAATTTTAACGAAAATGGATAGGTAAATTCATAAATGGTCTGAATGGCCGAAAAACCTATAACTTCCATCAGAGCGCGCGGCATCATAATGATCCCCAGAACAGGAAACAATGATCTGAGTGACGATAAAAACGAATTTTTTTTTGCCCTGCCCCTTGATGCTGGATTGTATGGCCCCATCTTATTTGCAACCGCAGTTGCTGACCGCGGGTAAGTCTGAAATGTCGGGCAGTTGAAAAGCAAAAATTCGCCCGCATATAGGTTAGCAACCTGACCGAATATGAATTTATTAGTGGAGACGTTTAGATGGGCAAAATCATTGGTATCGACCTGGGTACTACCAACTCTTGTGTAGCAATTATGGATGGTGGTAAAGCGCGCGTGCTGGAGAACAGCGAAGGCGATCGTACTACACCTTCGATCATCGCATATACCCAGGATGGTGAAATTCTGGTTGGCCAGCCTGCTAAGCGTCAGGCTGTTACTAACCCACAAAACACTCTGTTTGCGATCAAGCGCCTGATTGGCCGTCGCTTCCAGGATGAAGAAGCACAGCGTGATAAAGACATCATGCCGTACAAAATTGTGGCTGCTGATAACGGCGACGCATGGGTAGAAGTGAAAGGCCAGCGTGTGGCACCACCGCAGATCTCTGCAGAAGTGCTGAAGAAAATGAAGAAAACGGCGGAAGATTACCTGGGTGAACCGGTAACTGAAGCAGTTATCACCGTACCTGCATACTTCAACGACGCACAGCGTCAGGCGACCAAAGACGCCGGCCGTATCGCAGGTCTGGAAGTAAAACGTATCATCAACGAACCGACCGCTGCGGCCCTGGCTTACGGCCTGGACAAAGAAGTCGGCAACCGTACCATCGCGGTTTATGACCTGGGTGGCGGTACTTTCGATATCTCTATTATCGAAATCGACGAAGTTGACGGTGAAAAAACCTTCGAAGTTCTGGCAACCAACGGTGATACCCACCTGGGTGGTGAAGACTTCGACAGCCGCCTGATCAACTATCTGGTGGAAGAGTTCAAGAAAGAACAAGGTTTCGACCTGCGCAACGATCCGTTGGCGATGCAGCGTCTGAAAGAAGCCGCTGAGAAAGCGAAGATTGAACTGTCTTCCGCTCAGCAGACCGACGTAAACCTGCCGTACATTACTGCAGATGCGAGCGGTCCAAAACACATGAACATCAAAGTGACCCGTGCAAAACTCGAGTCGCTGGTAGAAGATCTGGTTGCGCGTTCTATCGAGCCGCTGAAAGTCGCTCTGAAAGACGCAGGCCTGTCGGTTTCCGACATTCAGGACGTGATCCTGGTGGGCGGCCAGACCCGTATGCCAATGGTTCAGAAGAAAGTCGCTGACTTCTTCGGTAAAGAACCGCGTAAAGACGTTAACCCGGACGAAGCCGTTGCGGTGGGTGCTGCGGTACAGGGCGGCGTGTTGGCCGGTGATGTGAAGGACGTTCTGCTGCTGGACGTTACCCCGCTGTCGCTGGGTATCGAAACCATGGGCAGCGTGATGACTCCGCTGATCACCAAAAACACCACCATCCCGACCAAGCACAGCCAGGTGTTCTCTACCGCTGAAGACAACCAGTCTGCGGTAACCATCCACGTGCTGCAGGGTGAGCGTAAACGCGCTAACGATAACAAGTCACTGGGCCAGTTCAATCTGGACGGCATCCAGGCGGCTCCACGCGGTATGGCGCAAATCGAAGTGACCTTCGACATCGACGCCGACGGTATTCTGCACGTGTCTGCCAAAGACAAGAATACCGGCCGTGAGCAGAAGATCACCATCAAGGCTTCTTCTGGTCTGAACGAAGAAGAAATCCAGAAAATGGTGCGCGATGCTGAAGTGAACGCCGAAGCTGACCGTAAGTTCGAAGAGCTGGTGCAGACCCGTAACCAGGCCGACCACCTGATCCACGGTACCCGTAAGCAGTTGGAAGAAGCGGGCGACAAACTGCCGGCGGAAGACAAAACGGCTATCGAAGCGGCGCTGAAAGATCTGGAAGTTGCGGTTAAAGGCGAAGATAAAGCCGAGATCGAAGCTAAGACCCAGGCTCTGGTGCAGGTTTCCGGCAAGCTGCTGGAAATGGCCCAGGCGCAGCAGGCTCAGCAAGGTGCTGATGCCGGTGCTGACAACGCGGCGCAGAAAGATGACGACGTGGTTGACGCTGAGTTCGAAGAAGTTAAAGACAAAAAATAATCGCCCTTAAGCGGGCACGGAACGGCTGAGAGGCCGTTACCGGAAACCAGCACGGGCGTCGAGGCAACTCTACGCCCGTGCACGCATGTTAAGGGTTACAGAAATAATGGCGAAGAAAGACTATTACGAGATTCTCGGCGTCTCCAAGACGGCGGAAGAACGTGAGATCAAAAAGGCGTATAAACGCCTGGCGATGAAGTACCATCCTGACCGCAACCAGGATCAGGACGCCGAAGCCAGATTTAAAGAGGTCAAGGAAGCGTACGAAGTTCTGACCGACGATCAAAAGCGTGCGGCCTACGATCAATACGGCCATGCGGCGTTTGAACAAGGCGGCATGGGCGGTGGCGGTGGGTTTGGCGGCGGCGGTGCCGACTTCAGCGATATCTTTGGCGACGTATTTGGCGACATCTTCGGTGGTGGCCGCCGTCAACGCGCCAGCCGCGGTTCCGATCTGCGCTACAACATGGAGCTGTCCCTCGAGGAAGCTGTTCGTGGCGTGACCAAAGAGATCCGCATTCCGACTCTGGAAGAGTGTGGTGTTTGTCACGGCAGCGGCGCGAAGCCAGGCAGCTCGCCGGTGACCTGTCCAACCTGTCACGGTCAGGGCCAGGTGCAGATGCGCCAGGGCTTCTTTACCGTGCAGCAGGCCTGTCCGCACTGTCATGGCCGCGGTCAGATCATCAAAGACCCTTGCAACAGCTGCCATGGCCACGGCCGGGTAGAGAAAGCCAAAACGCTGTCGGTGAAAATCCCGGCCGGCGTGGATACCGGTGACCGCATCCGCCTGGCGGGTGAGGGTGAAGCAGGCGAACACGGCGCACCTGCTGGCGATCTGTACGTTCAGGTTCAGGTGAAGGCTCACCCGATCTTCGAGCGTGAAGGCAACAACCTGTACTGTGAAGTACCGATTAACTTCGCGATGGCAGCATTGGGCGGTGAGATCGAAGTGCCGACGCTGGATGGCCGCGTGAAGCTGAAAGTGCCGACAGAAACCCAGACCGGCAAACTGTTCCGCATGCGCGGCAAGGGTGTTAAATCGGTACGTGGCGGCAGCCAGGGCGACCTGCTGTGCCGTGTAGTGGTGGAAACCCCGGTTAACCTGAACGACAAGCAGAAGCAATTGCTGAAGGAACTGGAGGAGAGCCTGGGTGGCCCTTCCGGTGATAAAAACAGTCCGCGTTCGAAAAGTTTCTTCGACGGCGTGAAAAAGTTTTTTGATGACCTGACGCGTTAAGCTTCTGTCTCCGTTAGCGTTCTGCATAACCCCGGTGTCAAAACCGGGGTTTTTTATTGACGTTTATTCACCAATACCCCTATAAAAAATGTGATATATATCGTTAATTGTTCGGTTTTAACGATGTTTAAAGCATTTATAAACGTATTTTATCGAGCTAAATCGCCGTCTATACTCGTTCCATTACTTTGTCTGCGGGGCCCATGTGCTTCGCACAGATCTGGAGAGACGTATTGTGACCAACATTATTCGTCAGTTTTTACGTCAGGAGGCCGCGGGCGGTATCATCCTGATAGTCGCCGCGATTATTGCATTGATCATGGCCAATACCCCGGCTCAGGGGATCTATCACGCTTTCCTCAATTTACCGGTCATGGTTAAGGTGTCTTCACTGGAGATTGCCAAGCCGCTGCTGCTGTGGATTAACGATGGCCTGATGGCGATCTTTTTCCTGGTGGTGGGGCTGGAGGTTAAGCGTGAGCTGATGCAAGGTTCATTGGCCGGGCGCGACAAGGCGGTCTTCCCGGCAATTGCCGCGCTGGGCGGCATGCTGGCACCGGCGCTGATTTACCTGATGTTCAACGGCGCGGACGAGGTGACTCGTCAGGGCTGGGCAATCCCGGCGGCGACCGATATTGCGTTTGCCCTCGGGGTGATGGCGCTGCTGGGTAACCGCGTGCCGACCAGCCTGAAGGTGTTCCTGCTGGCGCTGGCGATTATTGATGACCTGGGCGTGATCGTAATTATCGCGCTGTTCTATACCCACGAAGTCTCGATGGCGGCGCTGGGCGTGGCGGCGGCGGCTGTTGCGGTACTGGCGTTTATGAACTGGCGCGGGGTGGGGAAAACTTCACTCTATATGATTGTCGGCCTGGTGCTGTGGGTAGCTATCCTCAAATCCGGGGTGCATGCAACGCTCGCCGGGGTGATCGTCGGTTTTATGATCCCGCTGAACGTGAAGAAAGGCCCGTCGCCTTCAGAAACGTTAGAGCATGAACTGCATCCGTGGGTGGCCTTTATGATCCTGCCGCTGTTTGCTTTCGCTAACGCCGGCGTTTCATTACAGGGCGTGTCGTTGAGCGGGCTGACCTCGCTATTGCCGGTCGGGATCGCGGCGGGTCTGTTTATCGGTAAGCCGTTGGGCATCTTCACCTTTAGCCTGTTGGCAGTGAAGTTGGGGATTGCCAGGTTGCCTGAAGGAATTGGTTTCAAACAGGTGTTTGCCGTTTCTGTGCTCTGTGGTATTGGTTTCACCATGTCGATTTTCATCGCGTCACTGGCGTTTGGTGATGCGGATGTTGTACTAAGCACCTATTCGCGTCTGGGGATCCTGATTGGGTCAACTACGGCGGCGGTGGTCGGGTACGCTCTGTTGCGCATGTCGTTACCAAGGGTCAGATAACCCCTTTAGGGTATCCCCTGTTTGCGGGGACACACTACAATAGCTGGTCGGAGCTGCACAGTATAAAATATGTGCAGCTTCGGCCGTTCTGTTTGGGACGAATGCAGCAACAGGTTGTCTGAAACAGGGAAAGGACATTAGTCGCTCGTCACGGTCGAAAGTTCGCCGCGATGAAATGTTAAGGAGAGCACCTCGTGAGGATGTCGCATATCAACTTTAATCACCTTTACTACTTCTGGCAGGTCTGCAAGGAAGGTTCTGTGGTCGGCGCCGCCGAAGCGTTGTTTCTGACGCCGCAGACCATCACAGGCCAGATCAAAGCGCTGGAAGAGCGTTTGGACGGCAAGCTGTTCAAGCGGCAGGGGCGTGGGCTGGTGCCTTCTGAATTGGGGCAGCTGGTGTTCCGCTATGCCGACAAGATGTTTATGCTCAGCCAGGAAATGCTGGATATCGTCAACTATCGCAAGGAATCCAACCTGCTGTTCGACGTTGGGGTGGCGGATGCGCTGTCCAAGCGTTTGGTGAGCCAGGTGCTGGAAACGGCGGTGGTGGTGGATAATGAGCAAATTCACCTGCGTTGCTTTGAGTCGACGCATGAGATGCTGCTGGAGCAGCTCAGCCAGCATAAGCTCGATATGATCCTGTCAGACTGCCCGGTGGATTCCAGCCAGCAGGAAGGGCTGTTTTCACTCAAGCTGGGTGAGTGCGGCATCAGCTTCTTCTGTCGTCAGCCGGCGCCGGACCTGCCGTTCCCCGCCTGCCTGGAACAGCGCAAATTGTTGATCCCTGGCCGACGTTCGATGCTGGGACGTAAATTGCTTAACTGGTTTAACACCCAAGGCATTCAGGTAGAAATCCTGGGCGAGTTTGACGATGCGGCCCTGATGAAAACCTTTGGCATGTACCACAACGCGATCTTCGTTGCTCCGACGCTGTATGCGCAAGATACCTATAACGACGATGACGTGGTGGAGATTGGACGTATTGATAGCGTGCAGGAAGAGTACTACATCATCTTTGCCGAGCGCATGATCCAGCATCCGGCGGTACAGCGGGTGTGCAACAAGGACTTCTCTGCGCTGTTTGCCTACTAGACCGGGTAGCGCAGACGTAAAAAAACCGGCCTGAGCCGGTTTTTTTTCAAGCAGACAACACGATGCTTATTACAAAGCGTTGATGCGCGCCGACAGGTTTGACTTATGGCGTGCTGCTTTGTTTTTGTGGATCAGGCCTTTAGCAGCCTTGCGGTCCACGATTGGTTTCATTACAGCGTAAGCAGCTTGCGCAGCTTCTTTGTCGCCAGTGGCGATAGCAGCTTCTACTTTCTTGATGTAGGTACGCATCATTGAGCGGCCGCTAGCGTTATGCTTACGACGCTTCTCAGACTGTACGGCGCGCTTCTTAGCTGATTTGATATTAGCCAAGGTCCAACTCCCAAATATATTCTATTGAGGACAATTCGAAGGCCGAGGAATATGCCCTTTTAGCCTGCGTTTGTCAATGAATTTGTGCAAATAAGCGCCGTTTGTACGGGCGGCACTTGCTACGTTGTGATGGCGCAGGATTTTACCAGCTTCGGTCATGGGAATACAGTCTTTCGCGAGAAAATTCACCAATGATTTGCCACGGTGGTCGCAACCCATTGGCCGCAGTCGGTAATCACCCGGATGACGCCGGATAAACTGCGGTTAGGGCGTTTCACCTGCAGATTATCTCCGGTATGGTATGTCTATTACATAAAGGCACCAATCGCGGGTTAACCTTAACCGCTGTACAAGGTATAATCCGGCGATTTCCACTGTTTTGAGCCAGCTATGGAGCTAATTCGCGGCATTCACAATATCCGGGCACGCCACCATGGTTGCGTGCTCACCATCGGCAACTTTGACGGCGTACACCGCGGTCACCAAGCGTTGCTGGAGCAGCTGAAACAAGAGGGGCAACGCCTCGGGCTGCCAGTGATGGTCATGATCTTTGAGCCGCAGCCGCTGGAAATGTTTGCAGCGGACAAGGCACCGGCCCGTCTCACGCGTTTGCGTGACAAGGCCAAATACCTGGCGCAGGCGGGCGTTGATTACCTGCTGTGCGTCAAGTTTGATCCGCGTTTTGCCGCCAACACGGCACAGGCGTTCGTCGCCGACCTGCTGGTGGAAAAACTGGGCGTGAAATTCCTGATGGTCGGGGATGATTTTCGCTTTGGCGCTACCCGCCAGGGCGATTTTCCGCTATTGCAAAAAGCCGGGAAAGAATACGGCTTTGAGGTGATCAGCACGCCGACCTTCCGCGAGGGCGATCAACGCATCAGCAGCACGGCGATCCGCAATGCGCTGCGCGATGACGACCTGGCGCAGGCGGAGACGCTGCTGGGCCACCCGTACAGCATTTCTGGTCGGGTGGTGCACGGCGATGAGCTGGGTCGCACTATCGGCTTCCCGACCGCCAACCTGCCGCTGAAGCGCCTGGTTGCCCCGGTGAAAGGGGTTTATGCGGTAGAAGTTTATGGTCTGGGGCCTGAGCCGCTCCCTGGCGTAGCCAATATCGGCACGCGCCCAACCGTTGCCGGTGTGCGTCAGCAGCTGGAAGTCCACCTGCTGGATGTCACAATGGATCTTTACGGGCGCCATATAGACGTGGTGCTCCGCGCGAAATTGCGCAATGAACAGCGTTTTGCTTCGCTCGATGCCCTGAAGCAGCAAATCGCCAATGATGTGGTGACGGCCCGAAAGTTTTTCGGGTTAAAAACACTGGTTTAATCGTTTACCCTAAACAATTCGAGTGGCATCGTGGCGGCAACCGCGCGAACCCCGATGAGCTTGCACAGGCAAGTGATTCGGGTAAGAAAGGGCAGCCAACAAAGATGCAGCTTGAAGTGTGACGGGTAAATAGCCGAAAACGGAAACGAGAATCTCATGAGTGACTACAAGAATACCCTGAACTTGCCGGAAACAGGGTTCCCGATGCGCGGCGATCTGGCCAAGCGTGAACCTGGCATGCTGCAACGTTGGTATGAACAGGATCTGTACGGGATTATTCGTACTGCCAAAAAGGGCAAAAAATCCTTCATTTTGCATGACGGCCCTCCGTATGCGAACGGCAGCATTCACATTGGTCACTCGGTTAACAAGATTCTCAAAGACATTATTATCAAGTCGAAAGGGATGTCCGGCTTCGACTCGCCTTACGTTCCGGGTTGGGACTGCCATGGCCTGCCGATCGAACTGAAAGTTGAGCAACTGTACGGCAAACCGGGTGAGAAACTCACCGCCGCGGAATTCCGTGTGAAGTGCCGTGAGTACGCCGCTGAGCAGGTTGAAGGCCAGAAAAAAGACTTTATCCGTCTGGGCGTGTTGGGCGACTGGGATCACCCGTACCTGACCATGGACTTCAAAACCGAAGCCAATATCATCCGCGCGTTGGGCAAAATCATCGACAACGGCCACCTGCTGAAAGGCGCCAAGCCGGTGCACTGGTGTACCGACTGCCGCTCTTCGCTGGCGGAAGCGGAAGTGGAATATTACGACAAGACTTCGCCGTCGATCGATGTGGCTTTCCACGCGGTTGACGCGGCTGCCGTGGCGGCCAAATTTGGCGTCACCAGCTTCAACGGTCCGGTTTCTCTGGTGATCTGGACCACCACGCCGTGGACCTTGCCGGCTAACCGCGCGATCTCTTTGCACCCTGAATTTGCTTATCAACTGGTGCAGGTCGAAGGCCAGTGCCTGATCCTGGCGGCTGAGCTGGTAGAAAGCGTGATGAAGCGCGCCGGTATCAGCTCATGGACCGTGCTGGGCAGCTGCAAAGGCGCCGATCTGGAGTTGATGCGTTTCGAACACCCGTTCATGGGCTTCGACGTACCGGCGATCATGGGCGAACACGTCACGCTGGATGCCGGTACCGGTGCGGTCCATACCGCCGGTGGCCACGGTCCGGATGACTTTGTCATCAGCCAGAAATACGGTCTGGAGATTGCCAACCCGGTAGGGCCAAACGGCTGCTACCTGACCGGCACTCATCCGTTGCTGGACGGCAAGTTTGTCTTCAAGGCCAACGATCTGATCGTAGACCTGCTGCGTGAGAAAGGCGCACTGTTGCACGTTGAAAAACTGGTTCACAGCTATCCATGCTGCTGGCGCCACAAAACGCCGATCATCTTCCGTGCAACGCCACAGTGGTTCATCAGCATGGACCAGAAAGGCCTGCGTCAGCAGTCGCTGGAAGAGATCAAAGGCGTGCAGTGGATCCCGGAATGGGGCCAGGCACGTATCGAAACCATGGTGGCCAATCGCCCGGACTGGTGTATTTCGCGTCAGCGTACCTGGGGCGTGCCGATGTCGCTGTTTGTGCACAAAGACACTGAACAACTGCACCCACGTAGCGTTGAGCTGATGGAAGAAGTGGCGAAGCGCGTTGAGCAAGACGGCATTCAAGCCTGGTGGGATCTGGACGCTGCCGATATTCTCGGCGCGGATGCTGCCGACTACGTCAAAGTGCCAGACACCCTGGACGTGTGGTTCGACTCCGGTTCTACCCACTCTTCCGTGGTTGACGTACGTCCGGAATTCCAGGGCCACGGTGCCGACATGTATCTGGAAGGCTCCGATCAGCACCGCGGCTGGTTTATGTCATCGTTGATGATTTCCACCGCGATGAAGGGCAAGGCGCCATACAAAGAAGTGCTGACCCACGGTTTCACCGTTGACGGTCAGGGCCGCAAGATGTCCAAGTCCATCGGCAACACCGTCAGTCCACAAGACGTGATGAACAAGCTGGGTGGCGACATCCTGCGCCTGTGGGTGGCGTCTACCGACTACACCGGTGAAATCGCGGTGTCCGACGAGATCCTCAAGCGTTCTGCCGATTCTTATCGTCGTATCCGTAACACCGCGCGTTTCCTGTTGGCCAACCTGAACGGGTTTGAGCCAAGCACCGATTGCGTGGCCCCGGAAGACATGGTGGTACTGGATCGCTGGGCGGTGGGCCGTGCACTGGCGGCGCAGAAGGATATCGAACAGGCTTACGCCAACTATGACTTCCATGAAGTAGTGCAGCGCCTGATGCAGTTCTGCTCGGTCGAGATGGGCTCCTTCTATCTGGATATCATCAAGGATCGTCAGTACACCGCGAAGAGCGACAGCGTTGCTCGCCGCAGCTGCCAGACCGCATTGTTCCACATCGCGGAAGCGCTGGTTCGCTGGATGGCGCCGATCATGTCGTTCACCGCCGATGAAATCTGGAGCTTCCTGCCAGGCAAACGTGCGCAGTACGTGTTCACTGAAGAGTGGTACGACGGTCTCTTCGGTTTGGCCGAAGGTGAAGGCATGAACGACGCCTTCTGGGCCGAGCTGCTGAAAGTGCGCGGCGAAGTGAACAAGGTGCTGGAACAGGCACGTGCCGACAAACGCCTGGGGGGTTCTCTGGAAGCGGCGGTCACGCTGTATGCCGATACCGAACTGGCCGAACGTCTTAACAGTCTGCAGGATGAGCTGCGCTTTGTGTTGCTGACCTCGGCGGCGCGCGTTGCTCCACTGGCCGATGCGCCGGCGGATGCACAAACAGCAGAATTGGTGAAAGGTCTGAAAATTGCCTTCAGCACCGCAGAAGGTGAGAAGTGCCCGCGCTGCTGGCATTACACCACCGATATCGGCCTGGTGGCGGAGCATGCAGATCTTTGCGGCCGCTGTGTGATCAACGTAGCCGGTGACGGCGAAAAGCGTAAGTTTGCCTAAATGAGTAAACCAATCTGTTCGACCGGTCTGCGCTGGCTGTGGCTGGTGGTGGTGGTGTTGGTACTGGATTTCGCCAGCAAACAGTGGATCCTCGGTAACTTTGTGCTGGGCCAGTCCCAGCCGCTGATCCCGTCGTTCAATCTGTTTTATGCGCGCAATTACGGCGCCGCCTTCAGCTTCCTCGCCGATCACGGCGGCTGGCAGCGCTGGTTCTTTGCCGGCATCGCCGTCGCTATCGTTGCGGTGCTGTTGGTGATGATGTACCGCAGTCAGGCACAGCAAAAGCTGAACAATATTGCCTATGCTTTTATCATCGGCGGGGCGCTCGGCAACCTGTTCGATCGCCTGTGGCACGGTTTCGTGGTCGATTTCATCGACTTCTACGTAGGCGACTGGCACTACCCGACCTTCAATCTGGCGGATAGCTTTATCTGCGTGGGGGCGGCGATGATCGTGTTGGAAGGCTTCTTGTCGCCGGCGAGCAAAAGCGCAAAGAGTAAAGGTGAGTAATATGACGGCTCAGGTTAACGGTAGCAGCGCAGTGCTGGTTCACTTCACGCTGAAATTGGAAGACGGTTCGACCGCAGAATCTACCCGCAGCAGCGGCAAACCGGCGCTGTTCCGTCTGGGTGACGGCAGCCTATCGGCACCGCTGGAAGCGGAGTTGATTGGCCTGCGTGCGGGCGACAAGTGCGCCTTTACCTTGCAGCCGGAAGCCGCATTCGGTGCAGAGAACCCGGACCTGGTCCAGTACTTCTCACGTCGCGATTTCGCGGAGACTGGGGTACCGGATGTGGGCACCATCATGCTGTTTACCGCCGTCGACGGCAGTGAAATGCCGGGCGTGGTGCGTGAAGTGGCGGAAGATTCGATTACCGTTGATTTCAACCATCCGCTGGCGGGCCATCCGGTGAGCTTCGATATTGAAGTGCTGGAGATTGATCCCGTGCAGGAGGAGACGCATGCAAATATTGCTGGCTAACCCACGTGGCTTCTGCGCCGGGGTTGATCGTGCGATCAGTATAGTAGAGCGCGCACTGGAAATTTACGGTGCGCCTATCTATGTACGCCACGAAGTGGTGCATAACCGCTATGTGGTGGACAGCCTGCGCGAGCGCGGGGCGGTGTTTATTGAGGAGATCGGTGAAGTGCCGGATGGGTCGATTCTGATCTTTTCGGCGCATGGGGTTTCCCAAGCGGTACGGGCGGAAGCCAAGGCGCGCGATCTGACCATGCTGTTTGACGCAACTTGTCCGCTGGTAACCAAAGTGCATATGGAGGTGGCGCGCGCCAGCCGTCGTGGCACTGAGGCGATCCTGATTGGCCATGCCGGCCACCCGGAGGTGGAAGGCACCATGGGCCAGTACAGCAACCCGAAGGGGGGCATGTATCTGGTTGAGTCGCCGGACGACGTGTGGAAGCTGCAGGTGAAGGATGAAAGCAACCTGTGCTTTATGACGCAAACCACGCTGTCGGTGGATGACACTTCTGACGTGATCGACGCCTTGCGCAAGCGCTTCCCGAGCATCATCGGGCCACGTAAGGACGACATCTGCTATGCCACGACCAACCGCCAGGAAGCGGTACGGAACCTGGCCGGGGATGCGGACGTGGTGTTAGTGGTGGGCTCGAAGAACTCATCCAACTCCAACCGTCTGGCTGAACTGGCTCAGCGCGTTGGCAAGCCGGCCTACCTGATTGATTCCGCCGCGGATATTCAGGAAGCCTGGCTGAAGAACGCGAGTAACATCGGCGTTACCGCCGGTGCGTCCGCCCCTGACGTGCTGGTACAGGACGTGATCGCTCGTCTGAAAGCCTTGGGCGGCCTTAACGTCCATGAAGTCAGCGGCCGTGAAGAGAATATCGTGTTTGAAGTGCCAAAAGAGCTGCGGGTCGATATCCGGCAGGTTGACTAGGCCACAGTGGTAAATAAATGAACGGGGAGCTTAGGCTCCCCGTTTTGCATTTGTGGATCGGGGGACGGGGGGCAATATTAGATCGAGAGGAAGGAATAGGATGTAATTCAAATTTTCTGTTATTTAAAGTCAAATTTGTTCTGACAATTTGAGTTAATGAAAAATGAAGTGCTTATATAGGCAGTAATAAAGTTATTAAGACTAATATCATTAGTCTGCAATCTAAATAAAGTCTGGTGTTGGTCAGCAAAGGGCTGAGAGGTTAAATAACTAAATTAATTGTCGTTGCAGACACTGTTTATTTAATTAAGTTCGAAACTGGTTTAAAGAATTTTTCTCCTTTTGCTGCAGATGGATTTTCATATGCTCAAGCAAACGGCGAACTTTTAAAGGTTGGCTGTCCCGTCGCGGCATAATTGCATAGCAATTAATCTCTGGTAATCGCCATTCAGGCAGGATTTCCACCAAATCGCCATTGTGTAATTCACGCTCAACATTGACAAAGAAATTACGGATGATCCCTTTGCCCGCCAGCGCCAGTTCTTTCATGGCCATACCGTTATTGGTAAATAGACGCCCGGTCATTCGTAGCCGATGTTCATCGCCGTTGTGGTGGAGCAGGCGAACAAATTGCGGGTTGCCCAAGGGGGTAAAAGTCACCCATTGATGCCGGGTTAACGCTTGTGGGCTCTCGGGAATACCATGTCCCGCAAGGTAGGCTGGTGATGCACATAATACCTCACGAAAGCGCGCAAGGCGGGTAGAAACGTAACTGGAATCAGCCAATACACCGCCACGGATCGCCAGATCAATACGCTGGCCTATCAGGTCGATTTTCTCGTCGTGGATCTCCAGCCTCAGCGTGATGCGCGGGTGTTCATCAAGGAAGCTTTGCAGTGCAGGCACCAGATAGTGAGTGGCGAACTCGGTAGAGGTCGCGACGCGCAATTCACCGCTCAGTTCGCCGCGCAGGGCGGCGATACGTTGTTGCCCCCGCTCGGCAGCATGCAGCATTAAAACGCAATCTTCATAAAAACAGAGCCCGGCTTCGGTCAGGCTCAGTGAGCGAGTGGAACGCAGAAGTAATTGAATGCCGAGTTCGTTTTCCAACAGGCGGATATGCTGGCTGACGGCAGAGGTGGTAATGCCTAATTCCTTGGCTGCCATGCTGAACGCGCCGCAATCGACAACTTTAGAAAAAATGGCCATGCGTTTTAGAATATTACTCATAGTTTGTTAAGTTCAACTTAACCAAGATTGTTAATTATACGGGCTAATAATATAGCACCATCTCTTCTATATTGCCTGAAGCAGATAAATATCAGCAGTGAGTATTATTCCCTGGTGATGCCTCTTTTTTCGAAAAGTCTTATTGCGTTTGTGAATAAATCACCTGCGCCATAATCTGAACAGGAGTTAATTGTGGACAGTGCCCGTATTGAAAAAATATCGTTAAAGATCCTTCATGAGCTATTGCAATATCGGCGTCGTTTTCCAGGAATGGAAACATCAAACTCCGAGGAAGAGCTGCTCGTTACTCAGGTGCAATTACCGCGCATTCGGGCATTCATTGAACAACAACGGCGGATTGAGTTTGTACTGCCGGCCTTTCCGACAAAATCACCCAATACTAATAAGGTGATCGGTGCGGTACCCGATATGGCGGAACGCTTATCGTTGATATTCCTTAATTCCCTCTGCCAGCGTATTCAGCTTTATTATCCGCCGGGTGCGCATATTGTCATCTGTTCGGATGGTCATGTCTTCGGCGATTTAATCCGCGTCAGTGACGATGCCATCAACCACTATCAGCGCGAAATTGAAACTCTGCTGCATGAGGTTGGGGCCACGCACCTGAGCGTGTTCAACCTGGGGGACGTGGAAGGGCTGGCGGAACACACCGACGACTACGACTTGCTGCGCCAGTTGCTGGTCGACGGTTATGCCGAATCGGAGTCGGCAATCAAACAACAGCTGATGGAAAGCGAGCAGGGGCTGCAACTGTACCGCGCCATTACCCGCTTCCTGTATGAAGACAGTCAACTGCCGGGCTACAGCGGCTCGAATGCCGCGCTGCAGAAAGACGCCAAGCTGCGGGCCTGCGGCGTGATCCAACGCAGCTGGGCCTGGGGTAACCTGCTGGCTCAGCATTTTCCGGCGGCGATCCGCTTGTCGATCCACCCGCAGCCTGCCGACAGTCTGAAAATAGGCATTCATATGATGCCAACCAAGGACGACTGGTTGACACCGTGGCACGGCGTCGCGGCTAACGTCAACGGACAGTTCGTACTGATGAAACGCAAAGACGCTCAGGAGTTAGAGGGCGAATTGGTGGCGATCCGCGGTACGCCAAGCCATTACCTGATTGAACAACCTCAAGCGGTGTAATGCACCACCTTACGCCCGCTATCTTGGCGAGCGTCTTTTAACGGCACGGTTGCCGTGTGAGCAGCAAATTTGCTTCAAGGAGAGTCACCGATGGACAATCAACAATTGAACTGCCGTATTGAACTCAATAGCCCCTTTGGCGCCGTATTGACCCCTGAACACCCGGGGCAATCCATCAGCGAGCTGCCGGTAGCGGCGCTGCGGACGTTGGCACAGCAGCATCACCTGTTGGTGCTGCGCGGCTTCGATTCGGGTTTTACCGATCCGCGGGTATTGACCCGTTATGCCGGCAATTGGGGTGAGATCATGATGTGGCCCTTCGGCGCGGTGCTGGATGTGAAAGAACATCCAGACGCCAAGGACCATATTTTCGACAGCAGCTATGTGCCGCTGCACTGGGACGGCATGTATAAACCGACCATCCCGGAATTCCAGCTGTTTCACTGTGTAGCCGCGCCCTCGCAGGATGAAGGCGGTTGCACTACCTTTGTCGATACTACGCGCCTGCTGGCCAATGCCGATGAGTCGCAGCTGGCTCAGTGGCTGACGGTGTCTATCTCATACCGTATCAAGCAGGTGGTGCACTACGGTGGTGAGGTGTGTTCGCCGCTGGTGGTGACGCACCCGAGCGGTAGTGGGCTGATCATGCGCTACAACGAACCGCCGACAGAAGGGAAGAAATTCCTCAACCAGCATGCGCTGGAATATCACGGGGTGCCGGAAGATCAGCAGGAAGCGTTCCATCAGACTCTGCAGCAGCATCTCTACGATCCGCGCCACTATTACGCCCACCAGTGGCAGCAGGGTGATGTGGTGATCGCAGATAACTTCTCGCTGCTGCACGGGCGTGAAGGCTTTACCGCCCGCTCGGCCCGCCATTTACAACGGGTTCATATACAGAGCAACCCGGTGTGCGCCAATCTGGCGCTGAAACCGGCCAACGC
Source organism: Serratia sp. BNK-12 (assembly GCF_047456085.1). Lineage (NCBI taxonomy): Bacteria > Pseudomonadati > Pseudomonadota > Gammaproteobacteria > Enterobacterales > Yersiniaceae > Serratia > Serratia sp. BNK-12. The sequence continues at coordinate 4,501,880 of NZ_CP179896.1, read as the reverse complement.
AGAGGCTTAAGAGTTATGGCACGTATTCTGATGACCGCCGTGGCAACGCCCGGTCACGTTTACCCGATGCTGGGCATTGCCCGGTACCTGATTGCGCAAGGGCACCAGGTTCGGGTGATGACCGGCGCGTTGTTCCGTGAACGTGCGGAGGCGATAGGGGCGAAGTTTGTTGCCTTCGATCCCAAGGTCGATTTCGACTATCGCTATCTCGAGGAACACTTTCCTGAACGCGCTGCACTGCCGCCGGGCAATGTGCAGATGGCGCTGGCGTTGAAAGACTTTTTCGCCGCTCCAATCCCGTTGCTGAATCAACAGTTGCGTACGGTGATCGCCGCCGAGGCTACCGATCTGCTGATGGTGGAAAACTGTTTCTACGGGGTATTGCCGCTGCTGCAGGCGGAAGAACGCCCTCCGGTTATCGGTATCGGCGTAACGCCGCTGTCATTCTCGTCTGAAGATTCCATCTTCTACGGGCCGCGCATTCCTCCGGCGCTGTTGCCGCGGGAGCTACGTCGCGAACAGCTGGTGGATGACGCCACGCGTGCCTTGATTGATGAGGTGCAGCAGAGTTTTGACGCCGCGATGACGCAATCCGGTGGCAGGCCGCTGCACCAACCCTTTAGCGATGCCTTGATCGGCGGTTGCGATCGTTTCTTGCAACTGGCGACCCCTGCGCTGGAATATCGGCGTGACGATTTGCCGGCCGGCGTGCGATTTATTGGCCCGTTGCGCAGCGCCCCGATACAACAGCCGAGCGAAGCCCTCTGGGATGAGACGGACCAACGGCCGCTGGTGATTGTCAGCCAGGGCACGTTGGCGAATGTCGATCTGCATCAGTTGATTGTTCCGACGCTGAAGGCGTTGGCACAGTTACCGGTACGGGTGCTGGCGACCACCGGGGGGCGTTCGGTCGACGGGCTGTTGGATCGGCTGCCGGACAATGCCAGAGTGCGGGAGTTTATCTCTTTCGAACGCTGGCTGCCGCAGGCCGCAGTGCTGATCACCAACGGCGGTTACGGTTCGATCAACTACGCGTTGGATCAGGGCGTGCCGTTGATTATTGCCGGTACCGGCGAGGACAAGCTCGAGGCGGCTGCTCGGGTGGTGGCAGCTGGCTGTGGCATTAATCTGCACACCAGCAATCCGGACGAATCGCAGCTGCGTCATGCCGTGCAGCAGATCCTGACGCAACCGGCCTACCGACAGCACGCGGCATGGGTTCAGGCCGATTACGCCTGCCATGATGCGCTGGCGGCGATTGCCGAAGAGGTGGCGGCGTTAACCGCTTGAGTCGCTTTTATCACGGGGGCTTTTGCCCCCTCTTTGTGTCTTCCGCTATCGGTCGTCGTCTTGCATAATGGCACTGCGTCCCCCATCCATCACAATTGTGGTGCCGGCGATAAATCCCGCACCATCGCTGGCAAGAAACAGGCATAAATCACCGACTTCCTCGGGGCGGCCAAGGCGACCGACCGGATGTTTCTTAACGGTTTTCTCTCGCGCCAGTTTGGCGTCAGTATGGGCGTCGAACCAGGCTTGATTGCCTTCGGTATCGATAAAGCCAGGGGCAATACCCAGCGTGCGGATCGTCGGACCCCACTCAATAGCCAGGCTTTGCACCAATGACAGCAGCGCCCGTTTGCTGATGTTGTAGGGCGCACAGCCAGGCATGGTGGAAAATGCGTGGTTGGAGGTGATCACCAGGATCACGCCATGGCTTTTGGTCAATGCCGGGCGGGCGCATTTCGCCAGATACCAGTGCGAGCGCAGGTTGAGATCGAAATTGTGGGTCCAGTCTTCTTCTTCGCAATCAATGCCTTTGAAGACGTTTTTCCCAGCGTTGGAAACCACGATGTCGATGCGTCCGCATTGTTGTTCAGCATTCGCGACAAAGCGTTTAATCTCGGCGGTCTGGGTGACGTCGACCGAAGAATAGAAAAAATGCTGTGGGTAATCGGCCAATAATTGTCGGGCCTGCGGCGCATTCTCCAGGCTGGGATAGGCGCACCCCATCACGGTATCGCCGTTAGCGAGAAAGGTTTTGGCGATAGCCAGCCCTATGCCCTGACTGGCGCCAGTGACGATGGCTACACGCCCGGATTGGTGGGGTAGCATATAGACCTCCGAAAGGGCCGCGATCAAGCGGCCGTCTTGGCTACAGAGAAAACTGGCTTAAAAACTGCGCGATCATAAGGTGATCATCAGCGGTCAGTTGCCAACCGGGGTGGCGACAGTAATCGGTAGCGATGATATTGCGTCGTTGCAGGATGGTCTTTTCGATCTGAATGATGTATTCGCAGTGGCTCATCCAGCGTTGGATGTAAGGCAACAATGCCTGATGCAGCCTATTCGCTTGTTCCACTTTACCGGCCTGCCAATGGCGATAAATACGCAGGTACATCTCGCTGAACGAGCAACCCGGCATCACGCCTTTGCCGCCCGCCGCCAACATCTGCAACATATAAAGCCCGGCATAGCCGTTCAGAACGTTGGCCTGGGGAGCCAGTTGCAGAAATTCTTTGGTGTATTCCACCGGCGGATTACATTCAATTTTGAACACCGCATGGGGATAGCGGGCTGCCACGTCGGCCAATTGTTGCGGGGTGATCGGCAAACCGGTTTCACTCGGCGCGTATTGCACCATTACCGGGATGTCTACGGCCTCCAGAACGGCGAAAATGTGCTGCTGGATCGCCTGTGGGCTGGGTTGAAGGAAAAAGGGGGGCAGCAGCATCAAAGCGTCGGCGCCCAGAGCTTGATAATGACGAGCGCGTTTGACGGCGACTTCGCTGCTGTGATCGGTGACCGAGATAGCGCGAAACAGCGGGGCTCCTGCCAGTTCGCTGATAAATATCTCCGCCAGGCGTTCACGCTCAGGCTCCTCGAGCTTCGGGAATTCGCTGGCGATGCCAAACAACGTCATTCCCTGAACGCCGGTTGCTGCCAGATGCTCCAGCAACTGGGTAAAACTCAGCGGGTCGATTTCGCCATTGGCCTTGAACGGCATTGCGACGATAGGGTTGACCCCTTCAATGTCGATAGCTTGGTAACGGCCCATTATTCCTCCTCCCGATCGGCCAGTACGGCACCCTGCGCAGCAGGTAAAGCCCAGCGACGATATAAACGCAGGAAGCCGCGCGGCACTTCTTTGTCCACGGGTTGCCAGTTTTGGCGCCGCTGCGCCAACATCGTCTCGTCAACGTGCAGCGTAAGAGTACGCGCGGGAATATCGATGGATATTTCGTCACCGTCTTGCACCAATGCCAGCTCGCCGCCGTCCACCGCTTCAGGCGAGATATGGCCGACAAACAGCCCGCGGTTGGAGCCGGAGAAACGGCCGTCGGTGATCAGAGCGCAACTGTCAGCCAGGCCCATGCCTTCCAGCGATTTCATCGGCTTATACATTTCCGGCATTCCGGGGCCACCTTTAGGCCCTTCATAGCGCAAGACCAGGGCGCTACCCGGTTTAATCTGGCCGGACATAATCGCCTCGACGGACTCCTGCTCGCTGTTGAACACCACGGCGGGCCCCCGGAAGCGCATCAAATTTTCCGGCACAGCCGCAGGCTTCACCACGCAGCCTAACGGTGACAAATTACCGTGCAGTACGGCAACGCCAGCTTCATTCCGCACCGGAATGGCCAGGGTATGGATGACTTCCGGGCGGCGGCTTGGCCGGGTTTCCGCCAGCAGTTCAGCTTTGGTTTTGCCGGTGACGGTTAACGCGTTGAGATCGAGCAGTTTGGCAATCTCAAGCTCTACTGCCGGGACGCCACCCGCTTCCCAAAAATCAATCATGTCATGTTCACTGGCCGGGTAGAGCGAGGCAACCAGCGGTACCTGGTGGCTCAACTCATCGAAGATGGACAGCGGCAGATGGCCCAGTTCCGCTTCGTAATGAATGGCTTGCAGATGCAGGATGGCATTGGTGGAGCCGCCGGTGGCCAGCAGGTAGATCACCGCATTGCGGATCGACTCGGCGGTGATAATTTGGCGGGCATTGACGCCATTCAATACCAGTTCCACCGCGGTGCGCCCGGTTTCGATAGCGCACTCGCGGCGTTCGGCCGAAACCGCCGGCAGCGTGCTGCTGCCCGGCAGGCTCATACCCAGTACTTCACCGATGCAGCACATGGTGTTGGCGGTGCCGTACATAGTGCAGGAGCCCGGGCCGGGTTCGGCGATATTTTCGATATGGGCAAATTCCGCCTCATCGATTTCGCCACGCATCTTCCAACCGATGGCCTCGGTGACGATGTTGCCGTCCCAGTGTTTACCTTTATATTCAGCCGGGTACATCGGCCCGCCGTTAACCATGATGGCCGGAATATCCAGCCGTGCCGCCGCCATCAGCATGGCGGGGACAATTTTGTCGCAGGAGCCAAGCAACACCATGCCGTCGAAACGATGGGCACGCATCATCACTTCGATGGAGGCGGTGATCACTTCACGAGCGGCCAGAATGTAGCGCATGCCGAGATGCCCTTCGGCGATACCGTCACAGGGAGCGATAGTGCCGAACACCATGCCGACCCCGCCGGCTTCTTCAATGCCCTGCAATACCTTGGCCGTCAGCTCATTCAGATTGGCGTGGCCGGCCGTCGCGTTGGTATAGCTGTTGACCACGGCGATCACCGGACGGCGCAGTTGTTCGTCGCTGTGCCCCATGGATTTGTATAGCGCACGCTTCAGAGCGCCGTCATCGCCCTCCAGAATAGGGTTGAAATGCGAGCCGCAACCGCTGCTGCCACAGGTTCCACATCCGCTCATCATTAAAATCTCTCAGTGATATTTAAAGGATCCTCAGCGTCAGGCTGAGCAACATCTTGGTCATGCATGCCATGGGTTTTGCCGGGGGAGACCAGCTTGGCAGGCAGCATGAAAATCAACGGCGCACAGAGCAGCAGGAAGCCCGCCAGAATGTACAGGCCGCTGTCGGTCTGGCCGGTTTGATCTTTCAGCCAGCCGAGAACCGTGGGGCCGAAGAAACCCGCGAGGTTGCCGACAGAATTCACCAGAGCAATACCGGCAGCGGCGGCGGTGCCGGAAAGCAGGGTGCCGGGCAGGCTGATGTAGGTAGGGATCAGCGCCAGGGTGCCGGACATCGCTACGCAGATCCACGTCATCATCCAGAAGGTGGAGCCGCTGCAGTAAGCGCTCAACGTCAGGCCGATACAGCCAATCACTGCCGGAATGGCAATATGCCAGCGACGTTCCTGTTTCAGATCGGAATGGCGGCTGTTCCATATCATAAATGCCGCGCCAAACACGTAGGGTAGGGCTGCCAGCAGGCCGATTTGGAGATCGTCGCTGATACCCGAAGTCTTGATGATGGAAGGCAGCCAGAAGCTGACGCCGTAATAACCGACGTTGAAACTGAAGAAAATCAGCGCCAGCAACCAGACATAGCGGTTAGCCAGCATCTCTTTCAGGCTGTGGGACGCTTTGCCGTTCGCCGCCCGATCCCGGTTGGCACGATCCTTGGCCAGATCGGTTTGCACGATCTGTTTTTCTTCGACGGTGAGCCATTTGGCTTCGTCCACGTTGTTATCCAGGTAACGCAGTACCACAAAGGCCAGTACGAAAGAGGGAATGGCCTCGACCAGGAACAGCCACTGCCAGTTGTGTAAACCGCCGACATTTTCGAACAGTTTGAGGATCAAACCTGAAAGCGGGCTGCCGATAATCACCGACAGTGGTGTAACCAGAATGAACAGCCCCAGCGTGCGGGCGGAACGCCATGAAGGGAACCACAGCGTTAAATAGAACACGATGCCGGGGAAAAAGCCGGCTTCGGCCACGCCAAGCAGGAAACGCAATACATAGAAGGTGGTTGGCGTGGTGACAAACATCATGGCCGCGGACAGGATCGCCCAGGTAGCCATGATGCGGGCAATCCAAAAACGCGGCCCGAAGCGTTGCATCAGCAGGTTGCTTGGCAGCTCAAAAATAAAATAGCCGATGAAGAAAATGCCGGCACCGAGACCATAGACGGTATCGCTGAAGCTCAGGGCATCCTGCATATGCAGCTTGGCGAACCCGACGTTAACGCGGTCCAAATAGGCGAAGAAATAGCACAAAATCAGGAAAGGGATCAGACGGCGAGTAATTTTACCGTACACCCGCGTTTCAGCGGCCTGTTCCGCCGTTGGATTTTCCGTGGTCAGCTTCATGATGGTTTCCTCTGATTTATTTTTATTAGCCGGGTTATGCCGGCGTATTCAAGGAATGGTCGGTAGTCTTGGGCTGGGGTGGCCTGCCTATATGGCGCAGGGAGGCACCCTGCATCAGATTTTTTTCGATGCATTCAAGGGAGATATTTTTGGTTTCCGGTACGAAACATAACGTCAGTACGATGCATAGCAGATTGAGTAGCGCGTAAAGCCAGAAAGTCCCGGCGCTGCCGAGGTTGTCGATCAGCGTCAGGAAGGTGGCACCAATAATCATGTTGGCAATCCAGTTGGCCATGGTGGAGCAGGTGACGCCAAAGTCTCGTCCGGCCAGCGGTTGGATTTCGGAGCACAGTACCCAAATCAATGGGCCGGCACTCATGGCGAAACCTATGATAAAGATCAGCAGCACCGTCACTGCGGCGTATTGTTCCGTGGGATTGCCGATGCCGATATAAAACATATAACCGAGCGTCGCCATGCAGATTGCCATCAGGCTGAAGCCGAGTTTGAGGATCGGTTTACGACCCCAGTGATCGACCAGCGCGATCGCGATAAAGGTGGCCAGAACATTGGTCAGGCCTGCTATCACGGTGCACCACATTTGCTCGCGGGTGGTGGCGAAACCGGCGATTTCAAAAATCTTGGGGGCGTAATACATGATGATCGTCATGCCGGTGAACTGCTGCATAAATTGCAGCAGAACGCCCAGGTAGGTGGAGCGGCGGAAGTGCGCATTGTGGCGAAACAGCTGCCAGCCTCGTTGCTTCATTTGCAGGCTTTCACGGATTTGGTTGAGTTCGTCGCGAGCCTCGGCATCCGAATTGCGTAACAGTTGCAAGACCTTGCCGGCCAATTCACCGCGCCCCTTCATCGCCAACCAGCGTGGGCTTTCCGGCAGTGTCAGTACGCCGATAAATAGCACCAGCGCCGGGAAGGTGATGATGCCCAGCATCCAGCGCCAGTGTCCGCCAGCACTGAATGCGGTATCAGACAGGAAGGCGGCCAAAATTCCGATGGTAATCATCAACTGATAGAGAGAAATCATGCTGCCGCGAATGCGCTCTGGAGCGATTTCCGACAGATACAGCGGCGCAGTGAACGAGGCTATGCCCACGGCTAATCCCAGGATAAAGCGGGAAATCACCAGCACTTCTAGATTTTGGGCCACGGCGCAGCCGATCGAGCCGACGACGAACAAAACCGCACCTAACAACAAGCTTTTTTTACGGCCCAAATGGGAGGACATAGGCCCGCTGCTCAGGGCCCCCAGCGCGGCGCCGAACATCATGATGCTGACGACGATTTCCTGCTGTTGGCTCGAGAGGCTAAATTCGTTTGCTAGGAACGGCAACGCACCGGCGATCACCCCCATATCCAGGCCGAACAGCAAACCGGCTAACGCGGCAAGAAAGCAAACCTGCAGGGTTTGGCGGTTTGTTTTTGCGGGAATAGATGATTTATTCATAACAACACCTTTTAATTCAATGCGTTATATTTATTTTTATACAAGCATCGGCAACGTCGCAGTGGGCAAATAGCTATTCCACGCAATGTTGCCAGGCGGCCTGATAGGCCAGCGCGCGTTGACGTAATGCCGCCAGGCTGATGCCGGGTTGATAGAGTCCGCCTCCCAGCCCAAACCCGTTGCTGCCCGCCTGGATATAGGCGCGCATCTGCAGGGGATCCGGTTGGATCCCCCCTACCGGCAAGCAAACCAGCCTTTGGGGAAGCACGACACGCAGCGCCTTGGTTACCGCTGGGGTAATACTTTCTGCCGGGAACAGCTTCAATCCGCTGGCTCCGGCGGCAAGGGCGCAGAAGGCTTCGGAAGGGGTGGCCACGGCGGGCATGCTGATCAGATTCAAATAACGGGAATGGCCGATCACCGCGGCGTCGGTATTGGGAGAAATAATCAGTTGTCCCCCGGCTTTGGCCACCTCTTCAACCTGCTGGACGTTCAGTACGGTGCCGGCGCCGACAAAACCCCTGTCGCCGACGGTTTTCCTGATCACGCGGATAGAGTCGTACGGGGTGGGGCTATTAAGCGGTACCTCCAGAAAGCGGAAGCCGCAGTCCAGCAGAATTTCGGCGACGGGCTCAGCCTCCTCAGGCGTGATGCCACGCAAAATAGCGACCAGGGGGAGCGGCTGTTGCTGCCACTGTTGGAGGAAGATCTCTGGGCTCATTGGGCGGTTCCTTGTAGTAGGGGATACAGTTGACTTAATCCGTTGATAAAGCAGCTATCGCCATCCGTGGCGCGCAATGACAGGCCCAAGGGTTCCGCCGCCATTTGGTAGCGCGCAACCAGCGGGGGGCTGGCGACAACCCAGATGGGCTGGTGCGCGGGCAGCGCCTGAAGCTCATTACCGATCAACAAGCCGGAAAGGTAGCTGTGTATATTTGCCGCGGCGATTTCACCGCTGAGGCGGCGGGTACGTGCCGAGAAAATCAGGTGGCTGAGGGGGGCACCGCTGCGTGCCGTATCGGCCCCGAGGATGAACGCCTGCGCGTCCTCCTGTTGTTCCGGCAGGGCGTTGCCCAAAATGGAGTGCCGGCAGAGCAACGAGAACAGTTCGCCGGTCATAAAGGTTGAGAAGTGGCCGATTTCTCCCTGATTCAACTGAACATGCTTGCTGTGGGTTCCGGGTAAAATTGCCAGGCATTGCGCCGCTGGATGTCGTCTGGCCAAACCGAGCAGCTGCACTTCTTCTCCTCGCATCACTTCAGGCTGCTGAGCCAGCCCCAGCCCCTGAACGCCGGGAATGATCCACGCTGGGCTACCCCAGTCAGTGGTGAATTTCATGGCCTCGGCCGCCAAACTTTTCATGCCGCACGGCTGGGTTATGTAGGCAACCTCATGCCACCCCTGTTGTGATCCCACCATGCCGGCCATGACCACCGGCAAAGCGCCATGTTCGACTAACCAGGGCTGTAATAAGGTATGCAGGGTGTCGGCAAACCGGTTTTTTTCCACGGCCAGCAACCCGCAGGGATGGCTGAGGTTACTTAGGCATTGCTCCCCACACATTAAAAAAGCGCGGAAGTTAGTGGTGCCCCAATCGATACCAATCCAGTTGTTATTCATTCAGGTAATACAAATCATTCAGTCTTGTCATACAAGAATGCTAGAGCGAAAATTGCTCAGGATCTGTGAGGGCGATCGAAATTACAGCAAAGAGGGATTTTTAGAGGATGTGGGCGAACATTTCCGGTTGCTGCTGCCAGTGATTCTTTTTGGCCGCATTGAGCAGAATGACACGCATGCGCTGGCGTGCGGTTTCTACCTGTTTGAAGCGAATGGCCTCCAGCAATTGTTGGTGCTCTTCAACCGCATTTTTGGTCAGCCGGATATCTTCTTCCAGCGTTTGCTGGAAAGAGAGCGCCATGGCCGCGGAAAGTGCGCTGCCCAATGAATGCAAAAAAGGATTGTGGCTGGCGCCCAGCAAGGCAAGGTGAAATGCCATATCGCCCTGCTCGAAGAGTTGGCGACTGGCCTGCTGTTGCCCTTGTGACATGAGTTTGCAAGCATCTTCCAGCGCGGCCAGGTCATGACCGGTGGCGTTAACGGCCGCTAATGCCGCGATATTCGGCTCAAAGATCAGACGGGTAACCATCAATTGTTCGACCAGTTGTTGGTCGAGACTGCCTTCCGCCAACCAGCTCAGTACGTCAGGATCCAAAAAGCTCCATTGTTCGCGGGCATTGACGGTACTGCGCTTCTTGGCCTGAATGGAGATCAACCCCTTCGCCGCCAGCACCTGCAACGCGTTACGTACCGAAGTGCGTGAAACCGAATACTGCAAGGCCAATTCATTCTCCCCCGGCAGCGACAGCCCAGGCGGCAGATCGCCACTGATGATGCGGCGGGCCAAATCTTGCGTCAGGGTTTCCGATATGGTGGTTTGCGCGGTTTTCATCCGTGGTTCTCAGGTAATTAAAGCGGCAGTTGCGCCCTATACTAAGCTAAGCGGCGTGCGGGTGGTACCTGTGCCGGTTTGAATGAAGAAAACGAGCGTTTTTTCATGCAAATTTCACCGGTTCAAATTGCATGTTTATGTACAATCGTCAATGGGCGTTGATCGGCCTGATTGTTAACCCATTGACAGCATTACTGATGAAAAGTGGGGGATATCATAATTTTCTAATTATGAAATGAATCCTCTGGCGATGATAGGACGAGGCAGTTACCCTGAACCGATATACCCGTCATACTTGAAGCTGTATCTGTGTTGACTGCGCTCACTTACCCGAATCACTTACTGAAGTAAGCTCATTGGGATAAGCTCGCTTGCCGCCTTGATACAGCTCCAATTATTTAGGGTAATGAAATCAATCAACAAGAGAGCAAGTATGACTGATTCACCCATCCGCATTGCGATTGCGGGTTCCGGCGGCCGTATGGGCCGCCAATTGATCCAGGCGGTACATCAGGCGCAGGGCGTGGTTTTGGGGGCGGCAGTATCGCGCCCAGGTTCAAGCCTGATTGGGACCGACGCCGGTGAACTGGCGGGCATTGGTGCGCTGGGCATAACCGTCAGCGACAGCCTGGAAAAAGTGGCCGACGATTTCGATATCCTGATCGACTTCACCCGTCCGGAAAGCACCTTGGCGTACCTGGCTTTCTGCGTTGAGCACAAAAAAGCCGTAGTGATTGGCACCACCGGTTTCGATGATGCGGGTAAGGAAGCCATCCGCGCCGCAGCTGGGCAGATTGGCATCGTTTTCGCCGCCAACTTCAGCGTGGGCGTGAACCTGGTGTTAAAACTGCTGGAAAAAGCCGCGCAGGTGATGGGCGACTATACCGATATTGAGATTGTTGAAGCGCATCATCGTCATAAGGTAGACGCTCCTTCGGGGACGGCTTTGGCGATGGGCGAGGCGATTGCCGGCGCGCTGGGGCGCGATCTGAAAGAGTGCGCGGTGTATGCGCGTGAAGGTTATACCGGTGAACGCGATCCGAAGAGCATTGGCTTTGCCACTATTCGCGCTGGCGATATCGTCGGCGAGCACACCGCCATGTTCGCCGACATCGGTGAGCGGGTAGAAATCACCCATAAGGCCTCCAGCCGCATGACTTTTGCCAGTGGTGCGGTTAAGGCTGCGATATGGCTTAAAGGCCATGATAAAGGTCTGTTTGATATGCGTGATGTGCTCGGTTTAGACCAGTTATAATTGATTTGTATGCCATCGTGATGTGGCTGTATTAATCATAGTGCTATGATTAACGGACAATAATTTTATTGTCCTTTTTTTTAACATGATAAATATGTGTTTGAGGTTGTTTTTATTGGTTGATTGCTATTTTTGGTGGTTAACTTTTAATTTATGATGCTTTTTCCCCTTCCAACGTATCTCTTGCCTGGAAAAGTGCCCTGGGAATTGTTATTTTCTGTCTTTAGAGCTCGCAACCGTTTACTCACCCGAGTTTAGATGTGTTTTTATGGCTACTGACCCCATTAAACGCCGAGAAGTGCAAAAATAAGAGAAAAAATGGCGCTTTGGGTAGACAAGCGGAGCACTCATCATTAAAATGCGCCCAATTTGCCAAAAATTGACCTTGAGGGCGGTTTTTGCATTGATTTAGATCGTGATATCTGAATTAATATGCAAATATTGTGATTGATTATTCCTTGGAGGGTGTTTTGATTAAGTCAGCGCTATTGGTTCTCGAAGACGGAACCCAATTCCACGGTCGGGCCATCGGGGCAGAGGGTACGGCAGTGGGGGAAGTGGTCTTCAATACGTCGATGACCGGTTATCAAGAAATCCTCACTGATCCTTCCTACTCCCGCCAGATCGTTACTCTTACTTATCCTCATATCGGCAATGTCGGCACCAATGCTTCCGACGAAGAATCCTCCGCTGTACACGCCCAAGGCCTCGTCATTCGCGACCTCCCACTGATTGCCAGCAACTATCGCAACGAAGAAGGCCTGTCTGACTACCTGAAGCGTCACAACATCGTGGCGATTGCCGATATCGATACCCGCAAGCTGACCCGCCTGCTGCGCGAGAAAGGGGCACAGAACGGCTGCATCATCGCCGCCGACACGCCGGATGCCGCCTTGGCGTTAGCGAAGGCCAAAGCCTTCCCGGGCCTGAAAGGCATGGATCTGGCGAAAGAAGTTACCACCCAGGAAGCCTACAGCTGGCAGCAGGGCAGTTGGACGCTTGAAGGCGACCTGCCGGAAGCCAAACCGGCCTCTGAGCTGCCGTTCCACGTTGTGGCCTATGACTACGGCGCCAAGCGCAACATTCTGCGTATGCTGGTGGATCGCGGCTGCCGCCTGACGGTGGTGCCGGCACAGACCCCGGCGGATGAAGTCTTGAAGATGGATCCGGACGGTATTTTCCTGTCCAACGGCCCGGGTGACCCGGAGCCATGCGATTACGCCATCGCCGCCATCAAGCAGTTCCTGACAACCGATATCCCGGTGTTCGGCATCTGCCTCGGCCATCAGTTGCTGGCTCTGGCCAGCGGTGCAAAAACCGTGAAGATGAAGCTTGGCCACCACGGCGGCAACCACCCGGTAAAAGATCTGGATAACGACTGCGTCATGATCACCGCGCAGAACCATGGTTTTGCGGTAGACGAAAACAACCTGCCGGCCGAACTGCGCGTCACGCACAAATCCTTGTTTGACCACACGGTGCAGGGCATTCACCGCACCGATAAAGCAGCGTTCAGCTTCCAGGGCCACCCTGAAGCCAGCCCGGGCCCACACGACGCCGCGCCGCTGTTCGATCACTTTATCGAACTGATTGAGACTTACCGTTCTAACGCCAAATAATCAGGAGCAGTAAAAAATGCCAAAACGTACAGACATAAAAAGCATCCTGATCCTCGGCGCTGGCCCGATTGTTATCGGCCAGGCGTGTGAGTTCGACTACTCGGGTGCCCAGGCGTGTAAAGCGCTGCGCGAAGAGGGTTACCGCGTTATTCTGGTCAACTCCAACCCGGCCACCATCATGACCGACCCGGAAATGGCGGATGCGACCTACATCGAGCCAATCCACTGGGAAGTGGTGCGTAAAATCATCGAAAAAGAGCGTCCGGATGCCGTGCTGCCGACCATGGGCGGCCAGACCGCACTGAACTGCGCGCTGGAGCTGGAACGTCAGGGCGTGCTGGCCGAGTTCGGCGTGACCATGATTGGCGCTACCGCTGACGCGATCGACAAAGCAGAAGACCGTCGTCGCTTCGACGTGGCGATGAAAAAAATCGGCCTGGACACCGCGCGCTCCGGTATTGCGCACAATATGGAAGAAGCGCTGGCGGTGGCCGCTGACGTCGGCTTCCCGTGCATTATCCGTCCTTCCTTTACCATGGGTGGCACCGGTGGCGGCATCGCCTACAACCGCGAAGAGTTCGAAGAGATCTGCGAGCGTGGTCTGGACCTGTCTCCAACCAAAGAGCTGTTGATTGACGAGTCGCTGATCGGCTGGAAAGAGTACGAGATGGAGGTGGTGCGCGATAAGAACGATAACTGCATCATCGTCTGTTCGATCGAAAACTTCGATGCCATGGGTATCCATACCGGCGACTCCATCACCGTAGCACCGGCGCAAACCCTGACCGACAAAGAATACCAAATCATGCGTAACGCCTCGATGGCGGTACTGCGTGAAATCGGCGTGGAAACCGGTGGTTCCAACGTGCAGTTCTCGGTTAACCCGAAAACCGGCCGTTTGATCGTCATCGAAATGAACCCGCGCGTATCCCGCTCTTCGGCGCTGGCATCTAAAGCCACTGGCTTCCCGATTGCCAAAATCGCCGCCAAACTGGCGGTGGGTTACACCCTCGATGAGCTGATGAACGACATCACAGGTGGCCGTACGCCGGCGTCGTTTGAACCGTCCATCGACTACGTCGTGACCAAGATCCCTCGTTTCAACTTTGAGAAATTTGCCGGTGCCAATGACCGTCTGACTACCCAGATGAAATCCGTCGGCGAAGTGATGGCGATTGGCCGTACCCAGCAAGAGTCACTGCAGAAAGCATTGCGCGGGCTGGAAGTGGGCGCCACCGGTTTTGACCCTAAAGTGAGCCTGGATGACCCGGAAGCACTGACCAAAATCCGTCGTGAGCTGAAAGACGCCGGTTCTGACCGCATCTGGTACATCGCTGATGCCTTCCGCGCCGGCCTGTCCGTTGACGGCGTCTTCAACCTGACTAACGTAGACCGCTGGTTCCTGGTGCAGATTGAAGAGCTGGTGCGTCTGGAAGAGCAGGTTGCCGGTACCGGCATCAACGGCCTGACGAAAGAGTTCCTGCGCACCCTGAAGCGCAAAGGCTTCGCCGATGCGCGTCTGGCCACCTTGGCCGGCGTCGCCGAAAGCGAAATCCGCAAGCTGCGTCATGGCTATGGCCTGCACCCGGTTTACAAGCGCGTGGATACCTGCGCGGCGGAATTCGCCACCGACACCGCTTACATGTACTCCACCTATGAAGAAGAGTGCGAGTCCAACCCGACCAACGACCGTCCGAAAGTGATGGTGCTGGGCGGCGGGCCAAACCGTATCGGCCAGGGTATCGAATTCGATTACTGCTGTGTGCACGCCTCGCTGGCGCTGCGCGAAGACGGTTACGAGACCATCATGGTCAACTGTAACCCAGAAACCGTGTCTACTGACTACGACACCTCTGACCGTCTGTACTTCGAGCCGGTAACGTTGGAAGACGTGCTGGAAATCGTGCGCATCGAGAAGCCGAAAGGCGTTATCGTGCAATACGGTGGCCAGACGCCGCTGAAATTGGCGCGCGAGCTGGAAGCCGCAGGCGTACCTATTATCGGCACCAGCCCGGACGCGATTGACCGCGCCGAGGACCGTGAGCGTTTCCAGCAGGCGGTACACCGTCTGGGCCTGAAACAGCCGGCCAACGCCACCGTGGCAACCATTGAGCAGGCGGTAGAGAAAGCGGCCGGGATCGGTTACCCGCTGGTGGTACGTCCTTCTTATGTGCTGGGCGGTCGGGCGATGGAAATCGTTTACGACGAAATCGACCTGCGCCGTTACTTCCAAAACGCAGTCAGCGTCTCCAACGACGCCCCGGTGCTGCTGGACCGCTTCCTGGATGACGCGGTAGAAGTCGACGTCGACGCCATCTGCGACGGCGAACGAGTGCTGATCGGTGGCATCATGGAACACATCGAACAGGCGGGCGTGCACTCCGGTGACTCGGCTTGTTCACTGCCGGCCTACACCCTGAGCAAGGAAATTCAGGACGTGATGCGTCAGCAGGTTGAGAAACTGGCGTTTGAGCTGCAGGTGCGCGGTTTGATGAACGTGCAGTTCGCCGTGAAGAACAATGAAGTCTACCTGATTGAAGTCAACCCACGCGCCGCGCGTACCGTGCCGTTTGTTTCCAAGGCCACCGGCGTGCCGTTGGCCAAAGTGGCTGCGCGCGTGATGGCAGGCAAAACCCTGGCAGAGCAGGGCGTGACGGAAGAAGTCATCCCGCCTTACTACTCGGTAAAAGAAGTGGTGCTGCCGTTCAACAAGTTCCCAGGCGTCGACCCGATTTTAGGGCCGGAAATGCGCTCTACCGGGGAAGTGATGGGCGTGGGTCGTACCTTCGCCGAGGCCTTCTCCAAGGCGATGCTCGGCAGCCAGTCAGGCATGAAAAAACAGGGCCGTGCGCTGCTGTCGGTGCGTGAAGGCGATAAAGCCCGGGTAGTAGATCTGGCGGCAAGCCTGCTGAAACAGGGCTTCGAGCTGGATGCCACTCACGGTACCGCCGTGGTACTCGGCGAAGCGGGGATTAACCCACGCCTGGTCAACAAGGTGCATGAAGGCCGTCCGCACATTCAGGACCGTATCAAGAATGGCGAATACACCTACATCGTCAACACCACCGCCGGTCGCCAGGCGATTGAGGACTCCAAGCTGATCCGTCGTAGCGCATTGCAGTACAAGGTGCATTACGATACGACCCTGAACGGCGGCTTTGCCACCGCGATGGCGCTAAAAGCGGATCCGACCGAGCAGGTGACTTCGGTGCAGGAGTTGCACGCGCGTATCACCAAGTAATTCGATGATGCCGTAAGAGCCAGGGCGCTGCAGTTCATTGCAGCGCCCTTATTTTTTTAACTTGTTCAGTGAATTTGTTGTCGTGAATTAGAAATTTCCGCTATCAATCATTCAGCAAACTGTCACCCTGTGTGATTGGTATATGCTTGATGTATTGGCATGGAACGAAGGAACGACGACAACAATGATTCTGATTATTTACGCCCATCCCTATCCCCGGCATTCGCATGCCAATCACCGCCTGCTGCAGGCCGTGAAGGATATTCCCGAGGTGGAGGTACGCTCGCTGTATGAGCTGTATCCCGACTTCAACATCGATATCAATGCCGAACAGCGGGCACTGGAGCGCGCCGATCTGGTAGTGCTGCAACATCCGATGCAATGGTACAGCCAACCGCCGCTGCTGAAATTGTGGATCGATAAGGTGCTGGAGCACGGCTGGGCCTATGGTCATGAAGGCAATGCCCTGGTGGGCAAAGATGTGCTGTGGGCAGTGACCAGCGGTGGCGATGAACACCATTTCGAGCTGGGCGATTACCCGAACTTCGCGGCTCTCGGGCAGCCGCTGCAAGCGACGGCGCTGTACTGCGGTATGCATTGGCAACCGTATTTTGCCGTGCATAACACCTTTACCTGCAATGAACCGGCGCTGATTGCGGCAGGGGAAGCCTACCGTCAACGGCTGGTAGCCTATCTGATGGAACACGGTGAACCCGCCGAGCAGGGAGTTGAACATGGATAATCACCAGATGATGATTGAGGGGCTGATCTATTTGGGATCGGCCGCGTTGTTTGTGCCGATTGCGGTGCGGCTCGGGCTGGGCTCGGTGTTGGGCTACCTGATTGCCGGCTGCATTATTGGCCCCTGGGGGCTGAAGCTGGTCTCCGATGCCGAATCGATCCTCACCTTTGCCGAAATCGGCGTGGTGCTGATGCTGTTTATCATCGGCCTGGAGTTGGATCCGAAACGGCTGTGGACGCTGCGCGCCTCGGTATTTGGCGGTGGCATTATTCAGATGGCAGCATGCGGATTGGCGCTGAGCGCCTTTTGCTACTTCCTCGGATTGAACTGGAAGGTGGCGCTGCTGATTGGCCTGACGCTGGCGTTGTCATCCACCGCCATCGCCATGCAGGCCATGAGCGAACGTAACCTGACGCCGTCGCCGATTGGTCGCAGTGCGTTTGCGGCACTGCTGTTCCAGGATATCGCGGCGATCCCCCTGGTGGCGATGATCCCACTGCTGGCCAGCAGCGGTGCCACGACTACGTTAGCGGCGTTTTCCCTGTCAGCGGCCAAAGTGGTGGGTGCGCTGGCAATAGTGGTACTGCTGGGGCGCTATGTGACCCGGCCGCTGCTGCATTTTGTCGCGCGATCGGGCATGCGTGAGGTTTTCAGCGCCGTGGCGCTGTTCCTGGTGTTCGGCTTTGGCATTCTGCTGGAAATGGCCGGGCTGTCGATGGCGATGGGCGCCTTCCTCGCCGGGGTGCTGCTGGCGAGCTCTGAATACCGCCATGCGCTGGAAAGCGATATTCAGCCGTTCAAGGGGCTGCTGCTCGGGCTGTTCTTTATCGGCGTTGGCATGTCGATCGACTTCGGTACCTTGTTCCATCACCCGCTGCTGATCGCCTCGCTGCTGCTGGGCTTTATGCTGATCAAGGCGGCGCTGCTGTGGCTGATTGGCCCCTGGCTTGGGGTTCCGAAGCGTCAACGCGGCATGTTCGCGATCCTGCTGGGTCAGGGCAGTGAGTTTGCCTTCGTGATCTTCGGCGCCGCTCAACTGGCCGGAGTATTGCCGCCAGACTGGGCCAAATCGTTGACGCTGGCGGTTGCCCTGTCGATGGCGGCGACGCCGCTGCTGCTGGTGGTGGCAACACGGCTCGAGAAAAATACGCCGAAAGACGAACGCCCGGCGGATGTGATTGATGAAGAGAACGCCAGCGTGATCATCGCCGGGTTTGGTCGTTTCGGTCAGATAGCCGGCCGTTTACTGCTGGCCAATGGCGTACATACCGTGGTGTTGGATCACGATCCTGACCATATTGAAACGCTGCGCAAGTTCGATACCAAGGTGTTTTATGGTGATGCCACCCGCGCCGATCTGCTGGAGGCCGCCGGTGCCGAGCACGCCAAGGTGTTGATCAACGCCATCGACGACGTGGAGGCTAACCTGCAACTGACCGAGTTGGCAAAACGGCACTTCCCGCACCTGAAAGTGGTAGCGCGCGCGCGTGATGTCGATCACTGGTATCAGCTGCGTCAGTTAGGCGTGGAAAAGCCGGAGCGTGAAACCTTTGAAAGCTCGCTACGCATAGGCCGCGAAACGCTGGAGCTGCTGGGGCTGGACGCCTACGAGGCGCGGGAAAAAGCGGATACTTTCCGCCGCTATAACCTGAAAATGCTGGAAGACACGCTGGATAATTATCAGGATACCGAATTCCGCGTTGCCAGCCTGCAGCGGGCGAAAGAAATGCTCAGCGCGGCCATCGAACAGGATCAGGATCGGTTGGCGCGAGTACCGCAGAGTGGTTGGCGTGGCAGTATTGATGGCAAAGCGCCGGAAGATGAGGTGGTGGAAGCCAAGGGATAAGCCTAATGGGCGCAGCCGTCGGGCTGCGCCCACGATGGCCGAATTAACTCAGCGCCACCTTGATACCCAGAGCAATCAGCATCCCGCCCAGCAGCTTATCCACCACCTTTTGCGTTTTCTCCAGGCCACGACGCACCGGTCCGCTTTGGATCAGGAACACCAGAACTGGCCACCAGAGAGCAGACAGGCCAAGGATAATTCCCGCATACCACAGTTTTTCGCCCAACCCTGAGTCGATTTGCAGCACCTGGGTGAATACCGCCAGGAAGAACAGCGTAGCTTTTGGGTTGAGCAAATTGCACAGATAGCCCTGTACGAAGGCGCTTTTCAGGCTTGTTTGCTGCGGCGGCAGGTTACTGACGTTCATCTTGCTGCCGCTGCGCGACAGCAGTGCCTGAATGCCGACCCAAATCAGGTAGACCGCACCGGCGTATTTCAGCACGTTGAACAGCCATGGCGTGGTGGTGATCACGACCGCTAGCCCGGCGACGCAGTAAGACATGTGAGTGGCGACGCCGCAGATCACGCCGAAAGCCGTCATCATCGCGGCCAGACGCGGGTAGCGGGCGGCGTTCTTGATCACCAGGAAAAAGTCCGGGCCGGGTGACAGCATGCCCAAGGTGGCGATACCAGCAACGAACAGCGAAGTTTCAAGCATGATTTGACTCTCTGCACAAAAGGCGTAATGGAGGCGATAATAACGCCACGTCCCCTGATACGCATCAACCAAATGAGGTAATGTTTGGCAATATGATGAATATTCACTCAGGGATCTCGACGGGGCCTCATGTATCAGACAACCCATATAGACCAGCCGGAAGCGCAGCGACAGCAGCGTGAAATTACCCGCCTGTGCATTCAGTGCGCTTTACTGTTGCTGCAGCACGGTGCCGAGAGCACGGTGGTGGAGCAGTTATCGACCCGATTGGGGATAGCGCTGGGGATGGACAGCGTTGAAAGTTCGATCTCGGCCAATGCGGTGGTGCTGACCACCATCAGCCACGGTGAGTGTCTGACCACCACGCGCAAGAACGTCGATCGCGGCATCAATATGCAGATGGTGACGGAGGTGCAGCACATCGTTATTTTGGCAGAGCATCGGCTGGCGGATGTGCATGACGTTGCCCGGCGCTTCGACAAGATCCGCCCTTTGCGTTATCCACGCTGGCTGGTGGTATTGATGGTGGCGCTGTCATGCGGTTGTTTCAGCGTGCTGAACGGCGGCGATCAAAAGGCCTTTGCCGTCACCTTTATTGCCAGCGGCCTGGCTATGTCGGTGCGTCAGGTGCTGACCGCACGCCACATGAATCCCTTGATTAACTTTTGCCTGACGGCCTTTGTCGCGACCTCGGTTTCCGGGCTGTTGCTGCGGCTGCCGCTGTTTAACGAAACCTCCACCGTGGCGATGGCCGCCAGCGTATTGCTGCTGGTGCCAGGTTTCCCGCTGATTAACGCGGTGGCCGACATGTTCAAGGGCCACGTCAATACCGGTTTGGCGCGCTGGGCGATGGCCAGTCTGCTGACGCTGGCTACCTGTATCGGCGTGGTGATGGCGATGTCGCTGTGGGATCTGCGGGGGTGGTCATGAGTCTGCTCTGGGCCTTATTGCAGGATATGCTGCTGGCGGCGGTGCCGGCGTTGGGTTTCGCCATGGTGTTCAACGTGCCGCTGCGCGCACTGCGCTATTGTGCGCTGTTGGGGGCGATTGGCCACGGCTCCCGCATGCTGATGATGCATGTGGGGATGAATATTGAATGGTCATCGCTGCTGGCGGCGATCCTGATTGGCATCATCGGTATTTATTGGTCGCGCTGGCTGTTGGCGCATCCGAAGGTGTTTACCGTGGCGGCAGTGATCCCGATGTTCCCCGGTATCTCGGCCTATACCGCGATGATCAGCGTGGTGGAGATTTCGCATCTGGGTTACAGCGAGGCGCTGATGGCCACCATGATGACCAACTTCCTCAAAGCCTGCTTTATCGTGGGGGCATTATCGATTGGGCTGTCATTACCTGGGCTGTGGTTATACCGCAAACGTCCCGGCGTTTAAGGATCATGGGCCAAAAATTGTTGGGCATTAGATATACTGATAAGAGCTATCTTATATATTCATATTGCTTGATTAGCCTATCGACGACCGTTGGGGCTTTACGTATAGTGTGAGCAATTTTGCTGCCTACACAGGGTTTAACAATGATTATCAGCCTGATCGCTGCCTTGGCGGCGGATCGCGTTATTGGCATGGAAAACGCCATGCCTTGGCACCTGCCGGCGGACCTCGCGTGGTTTAAACGTAACACGCTGAATAAACCGGTTATTATGGGCCGTAAAACTTTCGAGTCTATTGGTCGTCCGTTACCGGGCCGCCATAACATCGTGTTGAGCAGCCGTCCTGGCACTGACGCCGGGGTGACCTGGGCGACTTCGCTGGACGAAGCGCTGGCCGCAGCCGGTGATGTGGAAGAAGTGATGGTGATGGGCGGCGGGCGTATTTATACCCAGTTCCTGGCACGCGCTAACCGTATGTACCTGACGCATATCGATGCCGAAGTCGGCGGTGACACCCATTTCCCAGACTATGAGCCGGATGAATGGGAAACCTCGTTCAGCGAGTTCCACGATGCCGACGAGTTGAATTCTCACAGCTATTGTTTCGAGATCCTGGAACGCCGTTAATGGCCGGCGATTAACCGTATCCTTCTGAGGGCGCAAGTGATTGCGCCCTTTGTCTTTTTACCACCCACCTCTCCCTGACTTTTCGTTGTAACATTTTCGTCACACTTCCTGATTAGTATGAAGCCCAACTCTGAGCGCCCCGGCAACTCTGGTGAATCTCGATCGCGGCGCCATATTAAAAAGGAAATAAACCTATGACGACCAAAATTGAGCAATTAGATGCCGATCGCCTGACCGATCCCACTCGCCGTAAACTGTTGCTGGGCAGCGCCGGTGCCGTTGGCCTGGCCGGTTTCCTCGGCGGCGGTATTTGGACGGTTTCCGCTCAGGCTCTGGCGGAAGATTTGCCACCGAACAAGCTGCTGGGCTTTAAAGGGATTGCCGCTTCCACCGCTGATGAGGTGGCGATTGCGCCAGGGTATCGCGCCGAGGTGCTGATCTCCTGGGGTGAGCCGCTGGTTGAGGGAGCTGCCGCTTTCGACCCACAGGGCAACAACAGCGCTGCCGATCAGGAAAAGCAATTCGGCGATAATAATGACGGTATGAGCTTCTTCCCGATTGATGACAATCACGGCGTGATGGCCATCAACAACGAATACGTCAACGAGCAATACCTGTTTGCTCATGGCGGCACCAAAGCCACCAGTCTTGAAGACGTGCGCAAGTCACAGGCTGCCCATGGCGTTTCTATCGTGGCGGTACGCCGTGTGGGTGATAGCCAACGTTGGGAGGTCGAGCGCCCATCGCGTTATAACCGCCGGATCACCGCCAACACCGAGATGCAATTCAGCGGCCCGGCTGCCGGGCACGCGCTGCTGCAAACGGCGGCGGATCCTGGCGGCCGCAAGGTATTGGGTACCTTCGGTAACTGCGCCAACGGGAAAACCCCTTGGGGCACTTACCTGACCTGCGAAGAGAATTTCGATACCTATTTCGGCACTCATCAGGCTGACTACAAGACCACGGCGGACCAAAAGCGCTATACGTTGAAAGTCAGCGAACCTGAACGTAACTGGCCGGATTACGATGAACGCTTTGACGTGGCGAAGAACCCTAATGAATTCAATCGTCATGGCTGGATCGTCGAAATCGACCCGATGAACCCTGGCTCAACGCCAATCAAACATACCGCGCTGGGCCGCTTCAAACATGAAAATGCGGCGGTGACCGTCGCCAAGGATGGTCGCCTGGTGGTCTACATGGGTGACGATGAGCGTGGTGAGCACATCTATAAATACGTATCCAAAGGCGTGGTTGACGTGGCTAACCCGGCCAACAACCGCAGCCTGCTGGACGAAGGCACTTTATATGTGGCGCAGTTTGACGGGGACGCCAACGGCACACCGCTGAAAGGTACCGGGCGCTGGATAGCGCTGGAGTTCGGTAAAAATGGCCTGACGCCGGAAAATGGTTTCCGCGATGAGGCGGAAGTGTTGATCTTCGCCCGCAAGGCTGCGGCGCAGGTGGGGGCTACCAAAATGGACCGGCCGGAATGGATCGCCGTCAATCCACATGATGGGCGCGCCTACTGCACGCTGACCAACAACAGCAAACGTGGTGAAGAAGGCATGCCGTTGAATGCCGCTAACCCGCGACCGAACAATGTCTACGGCCAAATTATCCGTTGGGATGAAGGCGGTGATGCCACTGCTGCGTCATTCAACTGGGATATTTACGCGCTGTGCGGTAACCCGATTGCCCATCCGGAAGGTGTGAATCGCGGCACACCCAATATCACGGCCGACAATACTTTCAACAGTCCGGACGGACTGGGCTTTGATAAGACCGGTCGCCTGTGGATCCTCACCGACGGCAAATACAGCAACAAGGGCGACTATGCCGGACAGGGCAACAACCAAATGCTGGTGGGCGATCCGCAAAGTGGCGAAATCCGCCGCTTTATGGTGGGGCCAAAGTCATGCGAACTGACCGGCATTACCTTTACCCCCGATTACAAGACGATGTTCGTCAACGTACAGCACCCGGGTGAAGAAGGTGATTCTCATTTCCCGAACAATAGCCCGCGTCCGCGCTCATCGGTGTTGATGATTACGCGTGAAGACGGTGGAGTGATTGGGGCTTAAGAAGAAAACAGCGGGGCGGCATTGACCGCCCCGACGGGATTATGACGCGGCCTGCTGGTGTACGCTGTCGGACAGATCGCTGCGATGGGCCGGTTGGGTAAAGTACTGCCGGTCTTCCCAACGCAACATGGTCAAATCGCCCCCCCAGCAACAGCCGGTATCCAGGCCAATAATGCCTTCCGGCGTGCCTTTGCCTTCCAGTGATGCCCAGTGACCGAAAACAATGGTGTAATCGGCGTCGACCAATCGTGGCAAATCAAACCAGGGTTTCAGCGGAGCAGGCGCAGTGCCTGGCGCATCTTTGCAGATCATATCGAGTTGGCCGTTCGGGAAGCAGTAGCGCATGCGCGTCAGGGCATTGGTGCTGAAACGCAAGCGCGCCAGCCCGCTCAGTTCCGGGCTCCAGTTGTTCGGCATGTCACCGTACATGGCGTCGAGGAACAGCGGATAGCTGTCGCTGCTCAGTACGGCTTCCACTTCACGGGCACAGGTTTGCGCAGTTTCAATGTCCCACTGCGGCGTGATGCCGGCATGCGCCATCACCAGCTTGAGTTGCTCATCGACCTGCAGCACCGGTTGGCGGCGCAGCCAGTTGATCAGCTCATCGGCGTCTGGCGCTTCCAGCAACGACGTAATGCGATCTTTGGGTTTATTGCGGCTGATGCCGGCATAAACGGCCAGCAGATGCAGATCGTGATTGCCCAGCACCATGCGTACTGCCGGTCCGAGTGAGCGCACGTAGCGCAGCACGTCTAGTGAACCGGGGCCACGCGCGACCAGATCGCCGGTCAGCCACAGCTGGTCATGTTGGGGATCGAAGGCAACCTGGGCCAATAGCGACTTGAGTTCATCAAAACAGCCATGAACGTCGCCGATAAGATATGTCGACATAATCAGTGAATCAGCGTTGGAATGGCTAAGCGGAACACGGGAATAGCGGTCTGGAACGGCTGACCCTGATGATCAACCATTTCGTAATGGCCTTCCATGGTACCCAGCGGCGTTTCAAGAATGGCGCCGCTGGTGTATTGGAATTCGCCCCCGGGCGGAATGAGCGGCTGCTCGCCGACCACGCCTTCGCCCTGAACTTCGGTTTGACGGCCATTGCTGTTGGTGATCAACCAGTAACGGCCGAGCAGCTGCACGTTGAAACGCCCCAGATTGCGAATGGTGATGGTATAAGCGAAGACGTAACGTTCTTCCTCAGGTATCGACTGTGATTCCACATAGACACTTTGTACCTGAATACATACGCGAGGCGAATCAATCATGATCACTACTCCTTATTGCTGCGGCGCGGGATTGGCTGAAAGCCAGTTAGCCAGCTTACAGTATTGCGCCACAGAAATATTTTCTGCTCTAAGTACCGGATCGATACCCAATTCCGTCAGTTGCTCCGGAGTGAACAAATCCCCCAGGCTATTGCGGACAGTTTTCCGGCGCTGGTTGAACGCCTGAGTCGTGATGCGGCTCAGCATGCGCACGTCACCCACCGGATTTGGATTCACCTTGTGCGGTACCAGACGTACCACTGCGGAATCCACTTTCGGCGCCGGAGTGAACGAAGTTGGTGGCACTTCCAGCACCGGAATAACGTTGCAGTAGTACTGCGCCATCACGGTTAAACGCCCGTAGGCTTTGCTGTTAGGGCCGGCAACCAGGCGGTTGACCACCTCTTTTTGCAACATAAAGTGCATGTCGCGAATCGCCTGAGTATAGCTGAAAAGGTGGAACATCAGCGGCGTCGAGATGTTGTACGGCAGGTTACCAAATACGCGCAGCGGTTGGCCAGCCTGCTCGGCCATTTCGGCGAAGTTCACCGTCATGGCATCTTGCTGGTGAATGGTCAGCTTGTCTTTCAACTGCGGGTGGTTTGCCAGACGGGCCGCCAGATCGCGGTCCAGCTCAATCACCGTCATGCGGTCCATGCGCGCGCCGACCGGCTCGGTCAGTGCGCCCAGGCCGGGACCGATTTCAACGACCGCTTCACCCGGCATTGGATGAATGGCGGAAACAATGCTATCGATGACAAACTGATCGGTTAAAAAGTTCTGTCCAAAGCGTTTGCGGGCAAAGTGCCCTTGGTGGACTTTATTATTCATTACAATTAATTATCATTTTAATGGCGAGATTCAAGGCCGTTTTGAAACTGCCCGCATCGGCGGTGCCGGTGCCGGCCAGTTCCAGAGCGGTACCGTGGTCGACCGAGGTACGGATAAAAGGCAAACCGAGGGTAATGTTTACCGCCCGGCCGAACCCTTGGTATTTTAGCACCGGCAGGCCCTGATCGTGATACATCGCCAGCACCGCATCCGCATGTTGCAGATACTTGGGCTGGAACAGGGTGTCCGCCGGCAGCGGGCCGATCAGATGAATACCTTCAGTCCGCAGCGCGTCTAGCGCCGGGATGATGGTATCTATCTCTTCGCGTCCCATATGGCCGCCTTCTCCCGCATGCGGGTTCAGTCCGCAGACATATATCTGCGGCTGGGCGATGCCAAATTTGGTTTTCAGATCGTTGTCGAGAATGCGGATGACTTCGAACAGGCTTTGGCGAGTGATGGCACCAGGCACTGCCAGCAAAGGCAGGTGGGTGGTTGCCAGCGCTACGCGCAGCTCTTCGGTCGCCAGCATCATTACCACGCGGTCGCAACCGCTGCGATCGGCAAAAAATTCGGTATGGCCGATAAAGGGCACACCGGCGTCGTTGATCACGCCCTTGTTCACCGGGCCGGTGATCAGCGCAGCAAACTCGCCGTTCAGGCAACCGTCGCAGGCACGCGCCAGCGTTGCCACCACGTAAGCGCTGTTACCGACATTCAGCTCACCAGCCACTACTGGATGAGCAGTCGCAACCGGCAATACCGTCAACGTACCCGCACGCTGTGGCTGAGCGGGGTGCTGTGGCTGATAGGTGCGCAGCTGTAGCGGCAGGTTCAACTGTCGGGCGCGTTCAAGCAACAAGGCCGGATCCGCGCACACCACCAGTTCAACAGGCCAATCCTGTTGCGCCAGCGCTGCCACTAAATCCGGCCCAACCCCGGCAGGCTCGCCGGGGGTGATTACGATACGATTATTGTTGTGCATTACCGTCAAGGATCTTCACGTAAGCCTGAGCACGTTGTTCCTGCATCCAGGTCTGCGCTTCTTCAGCAAACTTGCGGTTGAACAGCATGCGGTAAGCGCGATCTTTTTGCGCCGCATCGGTTTTGTCCACCTGACGCGTATCCAGCAGCTGGATCAGGTGCCAGCCGAAGGAAGAGTGTACCGGTTGGCTGACCTCGCCTTTGCTCAGCTTCATCAACGCGTCGCGGAAGGCCGGATCGTAGATGTCTGGAGAAGCCCAGCCCAGATCGCCGCCCTGCAGTGCAGAACCCGGATCCTGAGAAAGCTGTTTGGCTTCGTCAGCAAACTTGGCGCGACCGCTCTTGATGGCTTCGGCTACCGCCTGCAGCTTGGCACGTGCCTGATCGTCGGTCAGCACCACGGAAGGTTTCAGCAGAATGTGACGAGCATGAACCTCGGTGACAGATACCGACTGGTTGGCGCCACGGATATCATTCACTTTCAGGATGTGGAAGCCGACGCCGGAACGGATTGGCCCAACCACGTCGCCTTTTTTGGCATTAACCAGTCTTTCGGCGAACAGGGTAGGGATCTCCTGCAGCTTGCCCCAGCCCATGTTGCCGCCTTTCAGCGCCTGGGAATCGGCAGAGTAGGAGATGGCCAGCTTGCCGAAGTCTGCGCCGCCGTTGATTTCACCCATCAGCTGTTTAGCCAGGGCTTCAGCATCGTCAACCTGCGCCTGTGTCGGGTTCTCCGGCAGCGGGATCAGGATGTGGCTGATGTTCATTTCGGTATCGCTGCCGTTCTGAGCGCCAACCTGAGTCGCCAGTGAGTCCACTTCCTGAGGCAGGATGGTGACGCGGCGGCGAACTTCGTTGTTACGCACTTCGCTGATCAGCATTTCTTTGCGGATCTGTGAACGGTAAGTGTTGTAGTTCAGACCTTCATACGCCAGACGGCTGCGCATCTGATCGATGCTCATTTTGTTCTGTGCGGCGATGTTGCCGATGGCTTTGTCCAGATCGGCATCGGAGACGTTAATCCCCATTTTCTTGGCCATCTGCAGTTGGATGTTATCCATAATCAGACGTTCAAGGATCTGGTGACGCAGGGTCTTGTCATCCGGCAATTGCTGACCGGCCTGCTGCGCATTGAGCTTCACCGACTGCAACAGGGTGTTTACGTCGCTCTCAAGTACCACGCCGTTATCCACGACGGCGGCGACTTTATCCACTTCTTGGGGTGCTGCGAACGCGGTATTGGCACAAACCACCAATCCGAGAATAAGCGTTCTCCAGTTCTTCATACTTTTCCCATTCTGTAATCCGCAAATGCGGGTGAAAGTTCTCGTTTTCAAAGTGTTACAAAGTATCAAAATGCACGCTGGTAAGGCAGTATGCCGGAACGCAACATTTCCGCGGAGCCCAGACTGTGATCGCTGCTCAGGCCACGCAGTTCGATGTTGAATGAAACTTTGTTGTCATAAACGCTGGTATTGTTGCTGTTGTTCCAGTCGGTGATCTTGCGCTCGTAGCCCAAGGTCACTGCCCAGCAGCAGGTGTTGTACTTCAGACCGAGCAACTGATCGGCGGACTGTTGGGCACGGGTGTCGTAGTAATAAGCCCCCACGACGGCCCAGCGATCGGCGATTGGCCAACTGCCGGTGACGCCCACCTGCGAAATACCGTCCTGATAAGCCGGCACCTGTCTGGTGTTCAGTGCCGTCTCAATATACTCCGGCGTAGCGTAACGGTAGTTCAACTGCAATACGCGTTCGGAATCCTGACGGTATTCCACCACGGCGTTACCCAACGAGACGCTATTGAGACGCGTATCATACTGCAGGCCGCCACGCAGGCCCCAACGATCGTCAATCTTCCAATAGGTGTCGCCGGCCCAGGCCAGGCTACCGGTGTCGTCATTGTTGTCGTAATTCGTCGTTTTGTCGCCGGTACGGGAACGGCTGAAGTAGTAGATTTGACCCACGGAAACGTTAAAACGTTCAACCAGCGCGTCATCATAAATACGCGAGGTCAAACCGGTCGATACGCGGTTCTGTGAGGCAATGCGATCCAGGCCGCTGTAGGTGCGGTCGCGGAACAAACCGGAGTAGTCGGTTTGCAGCAGCGTGGTGTCGTAGGTGTAGATGTTGCTTTGATCGCGATAGGGTACATACAGGTACTGTACGCGTGGCTCGAGGGTCTGGGTATAGCCTTCGGACCAGTTCATTGGGCGATCGAACACCATCTTGCCGTCGACCTTGAACTGCGGCAACACGCGGTTGACCGAATCTTCGAGATCGGGGGCGTCGCTGCCGGTGCGGTTCTTGTAGTTGTTGGCGAAACCGTCAGGAATATCCTGCTGGTAATGGGTCGCCAGCAGCTTGGCTTCGGTATTGATACTGCCCCAACCGTTGGTCAGTGGCAGGCTGAGCGTCGGTTCCATATGCAGACGGGTGGCGTCCGGGCTATAGGGGTTGACGCTGATAAACTTGGCGGCCTGACCATAAATGCGGAAATCGAACGGGCCGAGATCCTCTTTATAGTAGTTCAGGTCGAGCTGCGGCTGAACTTTGTAGGAGTCTGAGCTGCTGCGATCGGTATCGTCATAAATCTGGAACTGTTTGGAGCTTAAAGTCGCGTCCCAGTTATCAATGGCGTAGCCGACGCTGAATTTCTGCGTCGCATAACCGTCGGTGGTCGAACCGTATTTGGAATCCAGATCGGTAAAGTATTTGGAGTCGCTGACCTTGGTGTAGTCGACGTTGAAACGCCACACCTGATCCATCACGCCGTTGTGATTCCAGTAGAACAACCAACGCTTACTGTCGTCAGGATTGTCCTTGCTGTATTCCTTGTCGTCCGGCAACCAGTCCAATTCCATCAGGCCCAGACCCGGCTGCACCAGGTAGCGGAATTCGTTCTGTAACTGCAGGCCACGTTTGGACATGTAATGCGGGGTGATAGTGGCGTCGAAGTTCGGCGCAATGTTCCAGTAATACGGCAGCATGAACTCAAAGCCATTGCTGCTGCCATATTTTGCGTTCGGGATCAGGAAGCCGGAACGACGCTTATCACCGACCGGCAATTGCAGGTACGGGCTGTAGAATACCGGTACACCGCCAATTTTGAAGCGGGCGTTCCAGATTTCAGCGACTTGCTCTTCGCGGTCGTGGATCACCTCGGAACCGACTACGCTCCAGCTGTTATCACCCGGCAAACAGGAGGTAAAGGTCCCGTTTTCCAAAATGGTGTAACGGTTGGCGCCGCGCATCTTCATTTTGTCGGCGTCGCCACGTCCCTGACGGCCTACCATTTGGTAGTCGCCTTCATAGACGTCGGTATCTTTATTATTCAGGTTCGACCAGGCTTTCGGGCCTTTCAACTTGATCTGGTTGTCGCTGTAGTGCACGTCACCCGTAGCGGTCACGGTGCGAACCGGTTCGGTTTGCCCCGCGTCTTGCGTCTGGTTCAGTTCAACCTGTTTGGCGGTCAGGGTGCTGTTGCCTTGTTCAATATTCACGTTGCCGGTGAACAGCGCGCTTTTCGGATAGTCCGCGCGTGAATCATCGGCGTGAATGGTGACAGGCAGGCTGTTAGGATCGCCGCTGACCAGCGGTTTGTCATAAACAGGAACGCCAAGCATACATTGCTCGGCCAGGTCAGCCAGCGCGTGCTGACTGTAGAGTGCCGTCCAAATCAGTGTGGCCAGCAGTGTTGGGAAACTTTTTTTCATACGCGGTTTTGGTGTTCCGTCATCAGAGGCGTCATGTCCGGCAAACGGTCAGAGACTATATCACTCATCTGCGTTGCGCTAGTGTTAAATCCGGCCGTTTACTTGCGTCGTCGATAGGCGCAAAGATAAATGACAGGTATGATAATCCAAATCCTGAGAAAAATCGCCTTAACCCTTACCTAAGACGGAAGGGAGCAGTCGGCTTTCGGCATGATAATTGAGGAGTATATGCAGTATTGGGGAAAACTGCTCGGGGTCATCGTGGCCATTTGGGCTGGCGCGGGATTCTGGGGTGTAGTTTTGGGGCTGATTGTCGGTCATATGATCGACTCTGCGCGTAGCAATAAGCGCAGCCGGGGCTTTTTTACCGACCAGCAAACGCGGCAAACGCTGTTTTTCCGCACCACTTTTCAGGTGATGGGTCACCTGACCAAATCAAAAGGGCGCGTTACCGAGGCGGATATTCAGATCGCCAGCCTGTTTATGGATCGTCTGCAACTGCACGGGGAAGCCCGTACCGCGGCGCAGCAGGCGTTTCGTGAAGGCAAACAGAGCCAGTTCCCGCTGAGAGAAACGCTGCAGCAGTTCCGCAGCATCTGCTTTGGCCGTTTTGACCTGATTAGGATGTTTCTGGAAATTCAGATCCAGGCGGCGTTTGCCGACGGCTCACTGCATCCTAACGAACGGCAGGTACTGTATGTGATCGCCGAAGAGCTGGGCATTTCACGTGCGCAGTTCGACCAGTTCCTCAGCATGATGGAGGGCGGACGCCAGTTTGGCGGCGGTCAGCAGGGCGGTTATTCGCAAGGTGGTTACCAGCAGGCGCAACGCGGTCCAACGCTGGAGGATGCCTGCAAGGTATTGGGTGTCAGCAGCAGCGACGACGCGACCACCATCAAGCGCGCCTACCGCAAGCTGATGAGCGAGCACCATCCGGATAAGCTGGTAGCGAAAGGTTTGCCGCCGCAAATGATGGAAATGGCCAAGCAGAAAGCGCAGGAAATTCAGGCGGCCTACGACCTGATCAAACGCGAGAAAGGCTTTAAGTAAAAAGAGGTGAGGGCTCGGTATTCTCTGAGCCCCTCTTTATATCGGTCAGAAGTCGGGTTCGACGCGAAAGTGCATCGGCGTCTGGAAAGCCGGATGGGTAATGCGCAGCTCTTGTGCATGCAGCTGTAAACGCGGCGCCATGGCTTTGGCTTCTGGCGTGGCATAGAAACCGTCGCCGAGGATAGGATGCCCCAGCGCCAGCATATGCACGCGCAGCTGGTGCGAGCGGCCAGTGATCGGCATGAGTTTGACCCGCGTGCTGCCGTCGGCGTCGCGTGACAACACCAGATATTCGGTTTGCGCCGCTTTGCCGGTCTCGAAACACACTTTCTGCAGCGGCCGATTCGGCCAGTCGCAAATCAGCGGTAAATCCACCAGACCTTCATCCTGCGCCAGATGCCCCCACACGCGGGCGATGTAGGACTTCTTCGGCTCGCGCTCACGGAACTGGCGCTTGAGTTCACGCTCGGCCGCCTTGTTCAGCGCCACCACAATCACCCCGCTGGTGGCCATATCCAGACGATGCACCGATTCGGCAGCCGGAAAATCCGCCTGAATGCGCGTCATCAGGCTGTCTTTATTTTCCGGCGCACGGCCCGGGACCGACAGCAGGCCACTTGGCTTGTTGACCACGATAATGTGCTCATCCTGATACAGGATATGCATCGGGCCCTGCGGGGGATTGTAGGGTTCCATTTTGTTGGCTCCGCTGAGAGTAACGGCCAGGGGAACTGCAGTTCCCCTGGCGCGGGTTACTGGTGAGTGACGACCACCAGACGGATTGCATCCAGACGCCATCCCGCTTCATTCAGGTTGAGCAGCACCTGCTTGCGGTTGAACTCCAGCGTTTCTACCTCGTCATCACGAATGTTCGGGTTGACCGCCTTCAGGGCTTCCAGACGAGCCAGCTCGGTGCTCAGCTTGTCATCCGCTTCCTGTTTGGCCTGCTCGATCAGGGCGCGAGCCTGTTCTTCAACCAGGCTTTCCGCCTGTTGCAACATGGCATGCACATCCTGTTGCACCGCATTGACCAGCTTGCTGGAGGTATGGCGGTTGACCGCGTTCAACTGGCGGTTGAAACTTTCGAATTCAACCTGCGCTGCCAGATTGGTGCCTTTGCGATCCATCAACATGCGGATAGGCGTTGGCGGCAGGAAGCGAGTCAGCTGCAGATGTTTCGGCGCCTGCGCTTCGACCACATACACCAGCTCGACCAGCAGGGTACCGACCGGCAGTGCCTTGTTTTTCAACAGGGAAACTGCACAGCTGCCGGTATCGCCGGACAGGATCAAGTCCAGGCCGTTGCGGATAATCGGGTGTTCCCAACTGACGAACTGGGCATCCTCACGCGACAGGGCCTGTTCACGATCGAAGGTGACGGTACAGCCGTCCTGCGGCAGCCCCGGGAAGTCGGGCACCAGCATGTGGTCGGACGGCGTCAGAACAATCAGGTTGTCGCTGCGATCGTCCTGGTTGATGCCGACGATATCGAACAGGTTCAGCGCGAAGCCCACCAGATTGACGTCGTTGTCCTGATTGGCAATGGCTTCCGCCAGCGCCTGCGCTTTCTCGCCGCCGTTGGAGTGCATTTCCAGCAGGCGGTCACGGCCCTGCTCGAGCTGCATTTTCAGGTGGTCGTGCTGCTGGCGGCAGGCGTGAATGAACTCGTCCAGCCCTTCCTGCTCGGTCGGCGAAGCCAGGAAAGCGATCAGCTGCTCGTAGCCGCTGTCGTAAATGGTACGGCCGGTCGGGCAGGTATGCTCGAAGGCATCGAGCCCTTCGTGGAACCAGCGGCCCAGAACTGCCTGAGCGGTGTTCTCCAGGTACGGCACCATGATTTGAATGTCATGCATCTGGCCGATACGGTCCAGACGGCCAATACGCTGTTCCAGCAGGTCCGGGTTGAACGGCAGGTCGAACATCACCAGATGGCTGGCGAACTGGAAGTTACGGCCTTCGGAGCCGATCTCGGAACACAACAGCACCTGGGCACCGTCTTCTTCGGAGGCGAAGTAAGCGGCGGCGCGGTCGCGTTCGATAATCGACAGGCCTTCGTGGAACACTGCGGCACGGATAGCTTCACGTTCCCGTAGCACTTGCTCCAATTGCAGCGCGGTGGCAGCCTTGGCGCAGATAACCAGCACTTTCTCATGGCGATTGGTCACCAGATAGTTCAGTAGCCATTCAACGCGAGGATCGAAGTTCCACCAGGTGGCGTTCTCGCCTTCGAATTCCTGATAGATTTGCTCTGGATAGAGCATGTCGCGTGCGCGCGCCTCAACGGTTTTCTTCGCGCCCATGATGCCGGACACTTTAATGGCGGTCTGGTACTGGGTCGGCAACGGCAGTTTGATCTGGTGCAGGTTGCGGTGTGGGAAGCCTTTGACGCCGTTGCGCGTGTTACGGAACAGTACGCGGCTGGTGCCGTGGCGGTCCATCAGCATGGTGACCAGTTCCTGACGCGCCTGCTCGCTGTTTTCACCGTCGCTGTTGGCGGCTTTCAGCAGCGGTTCAATGTCTTGTTCGTCGATCAGCTCGCCGAGCAGGTTCAGCTTGTCGTCGGCCAGGCGCTCACCGCTGAGTAACAGGGTAACGGCATCGGCCACCGGGCGATATTTTTGCTGTTCGGCAACAAAATCGTGGTAGTCGTGGAAACGGTTCGGATCCAGCAGGCGCAGACGGGCGAAGTGGCTTTGTTGGCCAAGTTGCTCTGGCGTTGCGGTCAGCAGCAGCACGCCGGGAATGTGTTCTGCCAGTTGTTCGATCACCTGGTATTCACGGCTCGGCGCATCTTCGCTCCAGGCCAGATGGTGCGCTTCATCCACCACCAACAGATCCCACTGGGCATCGGCCAGTTCTTCCAGGCGCTGCTTGTTGCGGCGTACGAAGTCCAGCGAGCAGATCACCAGCTGTTCGGTTTCAAACGGGTTGCTGCTGTCGAGTTTGGCCTCTGAGTAACGGCTGTCGTCAAACAGAGAGAAATACAGGTTGAAGCGGCGCATCATTTCGACCAGCCACTGGTGCTGCAGGGTTTCCGGCACCACGATCAATACGCGCTCGGCGCGACCTGCCAGCAACTGCTGGTGGATAATCATCCCGGCTTCGATGGTTTTACCCAATCCAACTTCGTCCGCCAACAAAACGCGCGGCGCATGACGCTGGCCGACTTCATAGGCGATATGCAACTGGTGCGGGATCAGGCTGGCACGCATGCCACGCAGGCCGGCGAACGGCAGGCGATACTGCTCGCTCTGGTATTTACGCGCGCGAAAACGCAGGGCGAAACGGTCCATACGGTCGATCTGGCCGGCAAACAGGCGGTCCTGCGGTTTGCTGAAGGTCAATTTGCTGTCCAGCAGCACTTCGCGCATCGCCACACCGCTCTCCTGGGTATCCAGGCGGGTGCCGATATAGGTCAGCAGACCGTTATCCTCTTTGACCTCTTCGACCTGCAGTTCCCACCCTTCGTGGTTGCTGATGGTGTCGCCCGGGTTGAACATCACGCGGGTGATTGGCGAGTCATTTCTGGCGTAGAGGCGGTTTTCACCGGTTGCGGGGAAAAGCAGGGTAATCATGCGCGCATCCAGCGCCACGACGGTTCCCAGTCCTAATTCGCTTTCCGTATCGCTGATCCAGCGTTGACCAAGTGTAAAAGGCATATATTGTCGGCTCGATTCTTTTAAGTAAGTCTTGTTACCGGGCGGAGAGGGCCGCGGCACCCGTATCAAACGTCTGCTAATCCCGATTTATTTTAATATGGCGGGCAATAGCTATTCATCCCATGCATACATCGTCAGACGACATGGGGGGTGTGTGGGTCCAGAATTTGGGAAGGGCGCTATGGTAATGGAAGGCGGCGCGTTCGTCACCTGCAAAACCCGATGATTTTTCTTAACCCTTCACCAAACCCTGCTGGCGGGCGGAATGTTAAAACAGTCCCATCTGCCCGGTCACCAGCGTGGTAAAATCGTCATGCAAAAATGGCAGTATAGCGTCTGCTACCGGCTGCAGCTGGCGCTCCAGATAATGGGGATAATCAATCGCCGACTGCTGGGTCTCCAGCGGCTCCGGCCCGGCCACGGTCATGACATAGCTGATCCAGCCGCCGTTTTGGTATTGCAACGGTCGTCCCTGCTGACGATTATAGTCGTCGGCGATACGTGCTGCGCGCACATGCGGTGGAACGTTGCGCTGATAGTCGTCCAGCTTTCTGCGCAGACGCTTGCGGTAGACCAGCCGATCGTCGAAATCACCGTTAAGCGTTTGACTAACGTATTCACGCACAAAATCCTGGTAGGGCTGGCGTTTAAAAATGCGTTGATACAGCAGGCGCTGAAACTGCTGTGCCAGCGGTGTCCAGTCGGTGCGCACCGTTTCCAATCCCTTGTAGACCATCTCTTCGCTGCCGTCCGGCTGGGCGATCAGCCCGGCGTAACGTTTTTTGCTGCCCTGCTCGGCGCCGCGAATGGTGGGCATCAGGAAACGTGAATAATGGGTTTCAAACTCCAGTTCCAGCGCATTCTCCAGCCCGTACTCTTGCTGCAAATGCTGTTGCCACCATTGGTTCACCTGTTGCACCAGCTTTCGGCCTATTTGCGCCGCTTGCTGCTCGTCATGCGGTTGTTTGAGCCAAACGAAGGTCGAGTCGGTATCGCCGTAGATCACCTGATACCCCTGCGCCTCGATCAGCTCGCGCGTTTGCCGCATGATTTCATGGCCGCGCAGGGTGATCGACGAGGCTAATCGGGGATCGAAAAAACGACAGCCGCTCGATCCTAATACGCCATACAGCGCGTTCATGATGATCTTTAAGGCCTGCGACAAGGCTTTGTTCTGCTGACGTTTCGCCGCTTCACGGCCTTGCCAGATCTGCTCGACGATCGCCGGCAAACAGTGCTTGCTGCGTGAAAAACGCGCGTGGCGAAAACCGGGCACCGAGTCCGCATCGCCTGGGTTTCGCATGCCTTCGACCAAGCCGACCGGATCGATCAGGAAGGTGCGGATGATTGAGGGATACAGGCTCTTGTAATCCAGCACCAGCACCGAGTCATACAGGCCGGGTTGCGAATCCATCACAAAACCGCCGGGGCTGTGTTCCTCGGGCTGTTCACCCAGGTTGGGGGCCACAAAGCCCAGCCGGTGCATGCGCGGCATATACAGATTGCTGAAGGCGGCCACCGAACCGCCGCTGCGGTCGGCTGCCAGCCCGGTAACCGTGGCGCGTTCCAGCAGGAAGGTCAGCAACTCGGTTTTGGCAAAAATTCGCGTAACCAGTTCGCAGTCTTTCAGGTTGTAACGCGCCAGCGCGGGCTTGTCTTCGGCAAAGCGCCGGTCGATTTCTGCCATGCGCTGGTAAGGGTTATCGATAGACTTGCCTTCTCCCAGCAGCGTTTGCGACACGTGTTCCAGGCTGAACGACGGAAAGTTCCAGGTGGCGGATTTCAGCGCTTCAATGCCGTCGATAATCAGGCGACCGGCAGCGGAAGCGAAAAAGTGATTCTGTTTGAAACCGTGTTCGCGCCACTCCAGCAGGTTGCCGCCACGGCCCAGTCGCAGCGGGATCTGATAGCGTTCGGCGTGTTTTTGCAGCACGCGCAAATCGAACTGCACCAGGTTCCAGCCAATAATGGCGTCGGGATCGTGCCGCTCAAGCCATTGGTTCAGCCGTTCCAGCATTTGCGGACGGCTGACGCAGTACTCCAACTCAAAATCCAGTGGTTCATTGCCGCCGTTGGCGGGCCCAAGCATGTAAACCTGGCGCTGGCCGCAGCCTTCCAGGGCAATCGAGTACAGCTCGCCGTGGGCGGTGGTTTCAATGTCCAGGGAGACCAGCTTCAAGGTTGGGCGGTATTCCGGCGCCGGTTTCATTTGGCCGCCCTGCAGCGGGCCGTTGCCGTTGGCCTGGCCGCTGAACCACACCGGTGCGGTGATGAAACGCTCCATCAGGTAGCGTTCCGGTGGACGGATATCGGCCTCGTAGACATTGACGCCACCGTCTTTCAGCAACTTTTCCAGCTTGATCAATTGGCGATGCTGCCGGCAGTAAAGCCCCACCACCGGGCGATGGTGAAAGTCAGTCAACGGCAGGGGTTTCAGCTCCAGTTGCCGCTCCTCACGCAGCAGCAGTTCAGCGCACTGGCGCTGTTCGGCCGGGATAAAGGCTACGGAGATCTGCGGCGCCAGACGAAGTTGCTGCGGTCCATTGTCGGTCGCCAGCCAAAACTCCACCTCGGTGCCGGCAGGCGTATCACGCCAGTGGCGGGTGAGCAGAAAGCCCTGTTGGAGTGACATCATATACCCTTCGTATTTCAAGCTGCGGCGTTGTTGGCTGCGTGCGTTCACCCCAGTCACTTACTTGGGTAAGCTCCTGGGGACTCTCGCTCTTGCCGCCTAGCCGCAACTTGAAATCCATTGGGTATTCCCCTGATGCTCAAGGCGTGGTGTCGTTGGCTGTTTGCGAAAGCTTTGGTTCTGGTAGATAAATTATAGTATGGGTTTTTATACAGTAATTGTCCATGGCCGCACAGTTCTGCCAAAAAAGCATACAATTCACAGGTTGACTCGCTCCCGGCCGCACCGGACAATCCCACGCCCACGCGCTTTGGATAACGAACAGAGGTTTAATGGAAGCCTATTTACAGCACTTGATCACCCAGTCATTGGCTTTCACTCTGATGGTGGTCATGTTTGTCGCGTTTCTGGAATCGCTGGCGCTGGTGGGGCTGTTGCTGCCCGGCACGGTCATGATGGCCAGTATCGGTGCGTTGATCGGCAGCGGTCAGGTAGATTTCTATTATGCCTGGGCTGCGGGCATCGTGGGTTGCCTGTTGGGTGACTGGATTTCTTACTTTATCGGCCGCGCCTTCAAGGGGCCGCTGCACCGCTGGTCATTCTTGAAGAAGAACAAAGCGATGCTGGACAAGACCGAGCACGCGTTGCATCAACACAGTATGGCGACCATCCTGATTGGGCGCTTTGTTGGCCCAACGCGCCCGCTGGTGCCGATGGTGGCCGGCATGCTCGATTTGCCGCCGTATAAATTCGCGTTGCCTAACATCATCGGCTGTATTGCCTGGCCACCAGTCTATTTCTTCCCCGGTATTTTGGCCGGCGTAGCCATCGATATCCCTGCCAGCGCCAACAGTGCGTTATTTAAGTGGTTGCTGTTTGCGGTAGTGGTATTGATTTGGTTGGCCGCCTGGCTGAGCTGGCGATGGTGGCGCGAAGGCAAACGCAGCGCCGACCGGCTTGGCAAGTGGCTGTCACCGGTACGTCTGCGGATGGCCTGCGTCCTGAGCTGGGGATTGGCGATCGGCACCTTTTATTATCTGCACCAGCAACCGCTGATGCCGGTTTATCGTCACCTGCTGTGGAAGGTGTTGGCTGGCTGATATCCCCGTTGTCTTTCAAGCGGCAGCGTTGTTGGCTGCGTCCCTAAACCCCAGTTACTTACCTAAGTAAGCGCCTGGGGATTCAGGCTCTTGCCGCCTAGCTGTCACGTGAAATCCATAGTGGATAGGGTTTGGTGTTCTGCCACCTTACTGGAAGAAGGCTTCCAGCTGTTCAAACACCCGCACGTCTTCGCTGTGGCGTTTTACCTGCAGCACATCTTCGAGTTTTTCTACCTGGCTGATCATCTGCATCAGCCGTTGATCGTCCGCCACCAATAGCCAGATGCGGCTTTGTTTACCGTCTTTCAGCGGCAGGCAAAGAATGCCCTCCACGTTGAAGGCGCGGCGGGCAAACAGGCCGCAGACGTGCGACATCACGCCAGGGTGGTTACGTACCGCCAGTTCCAGGATCACCTGTGGGTTATTGCGTTGTTCTGACATGGCTTATTCTCCAATCATGTCGATGTTGGCAGCGCCCGGCGGCACCATCGGGAAAACTTTTTCATTAATATCAATCAGCGCATGGATCAGGCAAGGCCCTGGACGTTGGATCGCTTCGGCCAGTGCCGCCTGCGGATCTTCTGCGGCATTCAAATCGCAGGTGTCCATCCCGAAACCGGCGGCAATCTTGATAAAGTCGGTGCGCTTGGGATAGGCGGCGGCGAAAATGCGCTGCTGGTAGAACAGCGTTTGCTGCTGGTGCACCAGCCCCAACGCCTGGTTGTTCATCAGGATAATTTTCACGTCCAGGTCATGTTCGACGGCGGTCGCCATTTCCTGAATGTTCATCATCAGGCTGCCGTCACCGGAGAAACACAGCACCTTGCGCTGCGGTTCGGCCAGGGCAGCGCCGATCGCCGCCGGCAGGCCGAAGCCCATGGTGCCCAGCCCGCCGGAGGTCAGCCACTGGCGCGGTCGGCTCAGCGGATAGGCTTGTGCTACCCACATCTGATGCTGGCCCACGTCGGTGGTAATGATGGCGTTTTCGTCCACGCAGCGCGCGGCAGCCAGCACCAGCCCGTAGTGGCTCAGCGGATCTTCGGCGTTAGGCATGCTGAACGGGAACTCGCGCTTGAGATCATTGACGGTACTCAGCCATTCGCTGCGTGGCTGCGCTTCGATTTGAGGCAGCAGTTGTTGCAATACCTGGCCTACGTCGGCGTGAATGGCAATATTGGCCTGCTTTACCTTGCCCAGTTCGGCGCGATCGATGTCCACGTGAATGATGCTGGCGTTTGGACAGAATTGCTCGGTCTTGCCAATCGCCCGATCGTCAAAGCGCGCGCCCAGCACGATCAGTAAATCAGCCTCTTGCAGAATAAAGTTGGTACTGCGCGCCGCATGCATACCCAGCATGCCCAGCGACAACGGATGCTGCACCGGCATGGCGCCCAATGCCATCAGCGTCATGGTGGTGGGCAGGTTGGCGCGTTCAGCGAGCTCAATCGCCTGCTGATAGGCGTTGGCGCAGATGATGCCGCCGCCCAGATACAACACCGGGCGTTTGGCCTGATTGATCATCGCGGCGGCCTGCGCCACGGCGGTAGCTTCAAAGGTTGGCGCCGCATCGGGAACGGCGATCGGCGGCAGTTGGTCCAGGCTGATAACCGCCGTTTGAACATCTTTCGGTACGTCGATCCACACCGGGCCAGGGCGGCCGGATTCAGCGATGCGGAATGCGTCACAGATCACCTGTGGCAGTTCGCGGATATCGCGGACCAAATGGTTGTGCTTAGTGATTGGAATCGAGATGCCGTAGGTGTCCACTTCCTGGAAGGCGTCGGTGCCAATCATCGAAGAGGGAACCTGGCCGGTGATGCACACCAGCGGGATAGAATCGAGTTTGGCGTCGGCGATGGCGGTGACCAGATTGGTCGCGCCCGGGCCGCTCGAGGCGATACAAACCGCCGCTTTCCCGTTAGCGCGTGCCATACCCTGCGCCATAAAACCCGCCCCCTGTTCGTGGCGAGCCAGTACGTGATGAATACGGGTGCTTTGGCTCAGCGCGTCATACAGCGGCAGTGCCGCGCCGCCGGGAATGCCGGCGACGGTGGTGATGCCATGACGCTCCAGCAGATGAACGATCAACTCTGCGCCGGTGAAGC
Source organism: Serratia sp. BNK-12 (assembly GCF_047456085.1). NCBI lineage: Bacteria > Pseudomonadati > Pseudomonadota > Gammaproteobacteria > Enterobacterales > Yersiniaceae > Serratia > Serratia sp. BNK-12. The sequence continues at coordinate 4,460,981 of NZ_CP179896.1, read as the reverse complement.
GGTTACCTTGATGTGGCGTGCCCGAAATTGCCATGTTCCTATCCTTTCTCAAGGCCGGTTTGCTTTTCTGGGCAGGGGGCTAAAACTAAAAACCCCGCCCGGTTTGCGCCGGCGGGGTTTGGGAATCGATGCGTTGATTCGGACCCTACGGCGCATTGCCGACGACCACCACCACACGCACGACGACCACCGCGGCTGGTAGCGCGGTAATTAGTAGGGTCGAAGTCAGCGAGGATGCGATCACAGGGAACCTTATCATCAGTAAAAAAAGTCAGGTTTTTATAAAACCACAGGCGAAAAATTCGCACAACTGGTTTATTTGCACAGCATAAAAAACGGGCGGAAGATCACGGTTTGTGTGAAATGCCCAGCACCTTGGCTTCCGGCGCGCTGCCGTCCAGCAGCGCCTGCGTCGGGCCGTCGTAAAAAATACGGCCGTCCACCACCAGCAGGGTCCGTGGCGCGATGCGTGCGGCGTCATCCAGGTTGTGCGATACCATCAACAGCGTCAGGTTTCGCTGGTCGCAAACTTCCTGCAGCAGTTGCAGCATCTCGTTGCGTAAAGCCGGATCGAGCGCTGAAAAAGGTTCGTCGAGTAACAGGATGGGCCGCTGGCGGATCAGGCAACGCGCCAGGGCGGCACGCTGGCGTTGGCCACCGGAAAGTTGTGACGGCAGGCGGGGCAAATGTTCTTCCAGCCCTACTTGCCGGGCAATTTGCGCCAACTGCCGCTTCTGCTCCTCATTCAGCCGCAGGCCGGGATCCAGGCCTAAACCGATGTTCTGCGCCACCGTCAGGTGGGCGAACAGGTTATTTTCCTGAAACAGCATCGAGACCGGGCGCTTGGCTGGCGGCGTGCCGGTGTGGTCGCTACCGTTGAGCAGCAACCTGCCGCTGGCGGACGGCAGAAAACCGGCGATCAGGCTGAGCAGAGTGCTCTTCCCCGCCCCGCTGGGGCCCAGCACCGCGACGCGTTCGCCCGGTTGAATACGCAGGTCGAAGCGCATTGGCAGGTGTTCATACAGGTAGGTCAGTTTTTCAAGCTTTAGCATATGTCCTTCATCTTTCACGTTGCCGCTGTGTTGGCTTTCTTCACTTATCCCAGTCACTTAGGGAACTAAGCTCCTGGGAATGCGCTCAGTCGCCGCCTTGCTGCAGCTTGAAATCTATCGGTCAGAGCGGCCCGGTAAGCGTTCGATCAGGGTAAACAGCAGGAAGCACAATAACAGCAACAGCAGCGCGGTGACCGCGCCGTCATTACTGCGGTAGGCGCCGATCTGCTGGTACAGGTAAAAAGGCAGGGTGCGGAAATGTTCGTTGCCAAACAGTGCCACCACGCCGAAATCGCCGATCGACAGTACGCAGGCGAAGGCCAGCGCCTGGGCCAACGGGCGGCGCAGCGCTTTCAGCTCAATCCAGCGTAGCCGCTGCCAGCCCTGAATATCCAGCGACAGGCACAGCGGATTATAACGTTCGGCCAGGTCGCGCATGGGGTTTTCCAACACTTTTAGCGCATAGGGCACGGCCATCAACGCATTGGTGAGGATCACCAGCGCGTACGGCGACTGCGGCAGCCCGACAGTGTCGCTCAACAGCAGGAAGAAACCGGTGGCCAGCACAATGCCCGGCATCGCCAGGATCACCATACCGCTCAACTCCAGCGCGTGCCCCCAACGCAGTCTCTGTTGCAGCTTCAGCTCACGGCTGCTCCACAGCAGCATCATGGTCAGCACGACACAAAGTACGCCCGCCCCCAGAGCGATGCGCAACGAAGTGAACAATGCCTGCCACAACACCTGTTGCTGCAGGACGCTAACCATCGTTTGATTGGCGCCGTCGGCGATCACCGCCAGCAGTGGGGGCAACAGCAGCAGCAACGCAGCGGCAATCAGCAAAAAGTCACTGATGCGTCGCCACAGGCTGTCTTCCGGATTACGCCAGATAGTGGCATGGGTATTGCCGACCGGCAGCGCCTGGCTCAGGCGCTGGCTGAAGATCACCAGCCCCAGGCAGCATGCCAGTTGGATCAGCGCCAGCAGCGCGGCGCGGCTGAGATCGTAGTCGTAACTGAGCGCCTGATAGATGGCCAGTTCGATGGTGGTTGCCTGCGGCCCACCTCCCAGCGACAGTACGGTGGCGAAGCTGGCGAAGCACAGCATAAAGATCAGCGCGCCGCTCGGCAGGATTTGACGGCGCAGCGCCGGCCACTCGACAAAGCGAAACTGCTGCCAACCGCTCATGCCGAGCTGGGCTGCCAATTGGCGCTGTTCAACCGGGATGTTTTCCAGCGCCTGCAGCAACAGACGTGTCGCCAACGGCAGGTTGAAGAACATGTGCGCCAGCAGGATGCCCTGCAGACCATAAGGCGTGAAACTGTAGTTAATGCCCAGCCAGCCACACAGCATTGCCAACCAGCCCTGGCGGCCATATATGCTGAGCAGGCCGAATACCGCCACCAGCACCGGCAGCACCAGCGTCATGGCGCAGAGCCGCAGCAGTAACTGACGACCGGGGAAACGGCGGCGATAGAGCGCCCGAGCCAGCAGTAGCGCGGGTAGCACCGAGATCAGCGCGGACAGCAGGGCCTGCCAAAACGTGAAGCGCACTACGTGCCACAGGTAGCTGTCTTGCCATATACCACGCCAATCGCTGTCCGGCGCGTGCCGCCACAGCGACCCCATCGCCAGCACGGCGATGGTCAGGATCAGGCCGGCGGCCAGCAGCCCCGGCCATAGCCAACGCGGGATCAGTGGCTGACGGCGGTTTGCCATGCCCGGATCCAGTTGCTGCGTTGTTTGGCTACATCTTCTGCGCTGTACTGCAGTGCGGTCTGCGGGACGGTCATTTGGTCAAATCCGGCCGGCAGTGAGGTCTTGATCACCGGGTACATCCAGTTGCCGGTAGGAATGGCGTTTTGGAACGCCGGGGATACCATAAATTGCATAAAGCGTTCCGCCAACTCAGGTTGCTTGCTGGCCTTGAGTTTGCCCGCCACTTCCACCTGCAGATAATGGCCTTCACTGAAGTTGGCCGCGGCGTAGCTGTCTTTTTTTTCTTCAATCAGATGGTAGGCTGGGGAGGTGGTGTAGCTAAGCACCAAATCGCCTTCGCCTTTCAGGAACAGGCCATAGGCTTCGCTCCAGCCCTTGGTCACGGTGACGGTTTTCTTCGCCAGCTTCTGCCAGGCTGCCGGTGCCTGATCGCCATACACTTTCTGCATCCACAGCAGCAGACCCAAACCTGGGGTACTGGTACGCGGATCCTCATAGATCACTTTCCAGTTCTGGCTGCTGTCGACCAGCTCATGCAGGCTTTTGGGCGGGTTTTTCAGCTTTTCTTTGTTGTAAACGAAGGCAAAGTAGCCGTAGTCATAGGGGACGAAGGTTTTGTCTTGCCAGCCGCCCGGTACGTTCAATTTGCTGCTGTCGACGTCGCTTGGCGCGAATAGCCCGGTTTGCTGCGCCGCCTGCAGCAGGTTGTTGTCCAGCCCCAGCACCACGTCGGCGGCGCTGTTTTTGCCTTCCATGCGCAGGCGGTTAAGCAGTGAGACACCGTCTTCCAGCGCGACAAATTTCAGCTCGCATTCGCATTGGGCCTCAAAGGCTTTTTTGACCGACGGGCCAGGGCCCCAGTCAGCGGCGAAGGAATCGTAGGTGTAGACCGTCAGCGTGGGCTTGGCGAACACCGGTGCGGCGCACAGCAACAGTAACAAGGGCAGGCTTTTTTTGACCACTTTGCACTCCTGAAAATTTAGGGGGGCAAGGGTATCTGAGGGGGCAAGCGGCTGATGCCGGATCGCTGGGCTCAAATCCCTCCGCCGGTATTGACCGGATCAGGTTCGACGGGTTTGTTCTCAGCAAAACCGGCCGCTTGCGTTTTCATTACGCTGCTGTCGTTTTGCACCCCGTTGAGACGGCGCCATTGTAAAGACTAACGGGCGCCGGTGAAAGGTGCTTATGCTTCCGGCGGCGCAAACCAGGCGGATTTGAAATCGAACCAACCCAGAGTGTTCATTCGCACGCCGCGCATGCTGCGCTGGCCATGCAGTTGCAGCCAGTGGTGGAACAGAGGATGCAATTGATGGCCGCTGACCAGACGTTGGCAAAAATCCGCCAGCGGCAGGGCATTGGCGCGCCACAGCGCCGCATCTTCGGACAAGTCCTCACTCATGCAGTGCTGCATCAGCGGCAGTTCATACAGGGTGGCGAACAGTGAGAACTCCAGCGGCAGGTAAAAGTTGGCGCTGCCGAGCCACAAATCGGTGCTCGCGTCGCCTTTATGCCAGGTAGCGTAATCGACAATCTGAATATTCAGCTTAATGCCGTGCTGCGCCAGCAGCGGCTCGATGGCCTGCTGAATGGCGTGGAACTCCGAGTGTTCGCTGTAGTAGGTCAGGGTCAGTTCGGTCAATCCGGCCGGTTTGGGCTGCAATGCCAGCGCGCGATTGTGGTGCCAGCGCGGCAGAATGCCGTAGGCCGGTGACCAATAGCGTTGATAAACAGGGCCGGCGTTGCTCAGGAGCGAAATAGGGTTGATCAGTTCGCATAACCAGCTGCGGATGACCGGATCGGCCGCCAGCGGGGAGCGCTGATCGAATAGCAGAAAATAGCAGCCTTCTTCCAGTCGACTTTCCAGCTCGTTTTTCCCGGTATCGTCCGCCTGGAGCTGTACGCCGGAGTGTACCAGTTCTTCGGTCACCTCTGGCAGCACCCAGATATTGACCTCGTCGATCAGTGCGCGATAGCCAAAGTAATCATCAAAGGCGTGAATTTTCATCTGGCTGCGGTGATTGCGCACCACGCTATAGGGGCCGGTACCGACCGGATGGCGCGAGAACTCCGGCAGGCTTTGCCACTCGCGCGGCAATATCATGGCGTGCACGCTGCCCAGCAGCCACGGCAGCCAGTAATCGGGGCTGTGCAGATGCACGTCAATCACGTAGGGCGTCGGCGACGTCACGCGTTCGATATGGGAGAACAGCGGTTGTGGCATCAACCGGCTGAGCGAACTGATGACATCTTCCATTTCCAGCTCGCGCCCATGGTGGAAATGAATGGCCGGGCGTAAATAAAAGCGCCAATGCAACGGCGTTAAAGCTTGCCAGTGATGAGAAAGATCGGATTCCAGTTCCCCGTTTTCCTCATTTATCCGCGTCAGGCCGCTGAAAATTTGTCTCGCCAAATGGGTTTCCGAGCGCCGCAGCGCCGAGCCCGGCAACAGATTGTACAGTTGCCGGTAATAGAGCACGCGCAGGATGTGTTTACCCTGACGAAAGCTGCGGCCCAGTTGGGACAGCAGCATCTGCCGCACCACATTTTTATCGCCGACCAGTTGCACCAGCTGATCGATACGATCCTGCTCCAGCAACTCCTCGGCACGCTGTTGCTGCAACGCCAGACCGGTATAGTGAAAGGTCAGTTGCGAACGCTTGCCGCGCCCCGATTCTGCCTGCCAGGTCAGCCAGCCCTGCTGCTGCATGGCGCCCAGTAGTGATCGCACGTGGCGACGCGAGCAGCTGAGCACTTCGGCCAGCTCCTGTAACGTGGTTTCGGTCGGTTCGCCATGGCAGCGCTGCCACAGGCGAATGAACTGCTGTTGCAATCTGGAAGTGGGCATAAAAGAGGAAGGCTCCGGCGGTAACCCATCAATTTATCTTTCCCTATATTACGCCGATAATTTTCCTCAATGAAAGGGGGAGGGCGACGGATGAAAGTTTTCTTGTCAAAACAGTTCTATCAGCGCTACTTCAGCGCAGTACGCCGGCAGCATGCTGACTGGTTGGGACTGGTACCTGAACAGGCGCGGCTGGAGATGTTGGCTCACCTGACCCAATGGGATATCGCGTCAATGACGGACAAGCAATACCGCGAGCACCTCTGAGGCTTCGGTAGCGAAAGTGTTTCTGAGTAATGGTGCTGTTCACCAGCCAGTGGGGTTATACCCACTGGTTTTTTTATTGTGGGCTGCGGGGATATTGTTGCAATTTTTTCCCCTTGGCCTAAGGTTCTGTCTTCCGCATTAAGGGCCTGAGACGAAGATATGAAACGACTGCATTGGCTGCCACGCCGCTTTAATCCCGTCTTTGCCGCTTTCCTGCTGATTGCTTTCCTTTCCGGTATTGCCGGAGCGCTATTGGCGCCGACCCTGAGCCTGTTTTTAACCACCGAGGTTAAGGTCCGGCCGCTGTGGGTGGGGCTGTTCTATACCGTTAACGCCATTGTCGGCATCGCGGTCAGTTTTCTGCTGGCCAAACGTTCGGACACGCGCGGCGATCGACGCAAGCTGATCCTGGTGTGCTGCCTGATGGCGGTCGGCAACTGCCTGCTTTTTGCCTTCAACCGTGACTATTTGACGCTGATTACGGCCGGGGTGCTGCTGTCGGCGATTGCCAACACCGCCATGCCACAGATTTTCGCACTGGCGCGGGAATATGCTGACAGCTCGGCACGTGAAGTGGTGATGTTCAGTTCGGTCATGCGTGCGCAGCTGTCGTTGGCCTGGGTGATTGGCCCGCCGCTTTCGTTTACGCTGGCGCTGAATTACGGCTTTACGGTGATGTTCGTTATTGCCGCGGCGACCTTTGCAATTTGTGCATTGCTGGTGTGGTTTACGCTGCCTTCGGTGCCGCGTGTCGCGCCGGTAGAACCTGCCGATACGCTAATCGCAGCCCCTTCGGCACCGATTGCCCCAGTCAGCGCCTGGCGGAACCCGGATGTCAGGCGGTTGTTTATCGCCTCGGTGCTGATGTGGACCTGCAATACCATGTACATCATAGACATGCCGTTGTATATCACCGCCGATCTGGGCCTGCCGGAGAACCTGGCGGGGCTGCTGATGGGCACGGCGGCCGGGCTGGAGATCCCGGCGATGCTGCTGGCCGGTTATTACGTCAAGCGCTTCGGCAAACGCAATATGATGCTGTTCGCCGTGGTGGCAGGCATCCTGTTTTATGCCGGGCTGGTGGTGTTCAAGTTCAAGCTGGCGCTGATGGTATTACAGCTGTTCAATGCCATCTTTATCGGCATCATCGCCGGTATCGGCATGCTCTATTTCCAGGACCTGATGCCAGGGCGGCCCGGTGCGGCGACAACGCTGTTTACCAACAGTATTTCTACCGGGGTGATCCTGGCCGGGGTGCTGCAGGGCGCGTTGGTGGAAAACCTGGGCCATTACGCGGTGTATTGGTTGGCGGCACTGCTGGCGGTGGCGGCGTTATGGATGAGCGCCCGCGTGCGAGAAGTGTGAGTGTAAACGTCGTCAATATTGACGCATGTCATTGAGAACATTACGCCAACGGCCCAAGCTAAACGAAACCGGAGCCCGATCGCTGTGCTCCCGCCCATCTTGCTGCTGAGATGCCGATCCGTTTAGAAAAGTGGGTATGTTATGGATAAACTAACACCGCTCAAACCTGTCCCTTCCCTGTGTGCCGTCGTCGTCGCTCTGCTTATCTGGTTTGTGATCCCGGTTCCCGAAGGGGTTGCGCCCAATGCCTGGCATCTGCTGGCGCTGTTTATCGGCACTATCATCGCCATCATTGGCAAGGCAATGCCGATTGGTGCGGTTTCGATAGTGGCCATCGCACTGGTGGCCGTAACCGGTGTCACTAACCCCGGCAAACCGGGCGCGGCGCTCAATGATGCGCTCAGCGGGTTCTCCAACCAGCTGATTTGGCTGATCGGTTTTTCGATCATGATCTCGCTTAGTCTGAACAAAACCGGGCTGGGCGCGCGCATTGGCTACTACTTTATTTCGTTGTTCGGTAAGAAGACGTTGGGGATCGCCTATGCATTGACGCTGGCGGAAACCACCCTGGCGCCGGTCACCCCAAGCAATACCGCCCGAGGCGGCGGGATTATCCACCCGATCATGAAGTCAATCGCCGACAGCTTCGGCTCGCGGCCCGATCTGAACACCTCCGGTAAAATTGGCCGCTATCTGTCGCTGGTGAATTACAACATCAACCCCATCACGTCGGCGATGTTTATCACCGCGACTGCGCCTAACCCGCTGATCGTCAGCCTGATCGCCAAGGGTACGCACGGCAACTTTGAGCTCTCCTGGTCAATGTGGGCAATTGCCGCTCTGGTGCCGGGCGTGTGTTCGTTGATCGTTATGCCGCTGGTCATTTATCTGTTGTATCCACCGGAGGTGAAAAGCACCCCGGACGCGCCGCGCTTCGCTCGCGACAAGTTACAGGCTTTGGGGCCAATCACATTGCCGGAGAAAATTACTCTGGCAGTGTTTGCCCTGCTGCTGGTGCTGTGGGCGGGTATCCCGGCGATGATCTTCGGCCCGGCGCTGGCGGTTAACCCCACCACGGCCGCGCTGATTGGTCTGGCGGTGCTGTTGGCGACCGGCGTGCTGAGTTGGGAAGACGTTTTGAAGCACAAAGGGGCCTGGGATACGGTGGTGTGGTTCTCTGCGCTGGTGATGATGGCCAGTTTCCTCGGCAAGTTGGGGTTGATTAGTTGGCTGTCGCAGACCGTGGGCAGCGGTATTGATCATATGGGGATGAGCTGGGTGGGCGGCACCGTGCTGTTAACCATCATCTATCTGTATTCGCACTACTTCTTTGCCAGCACCACCGCACACGTCACCGCCATGTTTGCCGCCTTCTTTGCCGCCGGCGTTGCGCTCGGGGCGCCACCGGCGCTGTTGGGCCTGATCCTGGCGTTTTCGTCTTCTCTGATGATGTCACTGACCCACTATGGTACCGGGACGGCGCCGATCATTTTCGGTTCCGGCTATGTGACGCTGGGCGAATGGTGGAAAGCCGGTTTTGTGATGAGCGTGATTAACCTGCTGATTTGGATGTTAATTGGCGGGGCCTGGTGGAAGTGGCTGGGTTATTGGTGATACCCGTCATACTTGAAGCTGCTGCGGTGTTGGCTGCGTAAGCGCACCCCTGTCACTTAGTTCGCTAAGCTCCAGGGGATTTACTTACTTGCCGCCTTGCCGCAGCTCCAATTATTTAGGGTATTAGCCGCTGATCAGTTCAGAAACGCGGGCTGCTGCGCCTCGTAGCGAGAAATATCCGCTTCGTGTTGCAGCGTCAGGCCGATGCTGTCCAATCCGTTAATCATGCAGTGGCGGCGGAAGCTGTCGATCTCAAACGGGTAGCTTTTGCCGCCGGCATTGACCGTCTGGTTCTCCAAATCGACCACGAATTCGACCCCTTCGTTGTCGGCAACCAGCTTGAACAGTTCATCAACCTGTTGTTCGCTCAAAGTAACCGGCAGCAGCTGGTTGTTGAACGAGTTGCCGTAGAAGATATCGGCGAAGCTGGGCGCTATCACCACTTTGAAACCGTAATCGGTCAGTGCCCACGGAGCGTGCTCGCGTGAGGAGCCACAGCCAAAGTTTTCGCGCGCCAGCAGGATGCTGGCACCCTTGTAGCGCGGCTTGTTCAGCACGAACTCAGGGTTTGGCTGCTGGCCGGCGTCATCGAGGAAGCGCCAGTCGTTAAACAGGTGCTGGCCGAAGCCGGTACGCGTCACTTTCTGTAAAAACTGTTTTGGAATGATGGCGTCGGTGTCGACGTTAGCCGCGTCCAGAGGCACGACCAAACCAATATGTTGAGTAAATTTAGACACGTTAGCCCCTTAGTGAATATCACGGATATCGGCGAAATGACCGGCAACGGCCGCCGCCGCCGCCATCGCCGGGCTGACCAGGTGAGTACGTCCACCGCGGCCCTGACGCCCTTCGAAGTTACGGTTGCTGGTGGATGCGCAGCGCTCACCGGGGTTCAGACGATCGTTGTTCATCGCCAGGCACATTGAGCAGCCCGGCAGACGCCATTCGAATCCGGCTTCAATAAAGATTTGATCCAGGCCTTCCGCTTCCGCTTGAGCTTTCACCGGGCCGGAGCCCGGCACCACGATCGCCTGTACGCCATTGGCAACCTTGCGGCCTTTGGCGATTGCCGCAGCCGCACGCAAATCTTCGATACGTGAGTTGGTACAAGAGCCGATAAACACTTTGTCGATCGGCACTTCGGTCAGCTTGATGCCCGGTTTGAGGTCCATATAGGCCAACGCTTTTTCTGCCGAGGCACGTTCAACCGGATCGCTGAACGATTCCGGCGCCGGGATTGCCTGATTAACGGCAATAACCTGTCCTGGGTTGGTACCCCAGGTAACCTGTGGCGCGATGTCTTCGGCGCGCAGGGTCACTACGGTATCAAATTTGGCGTCGTCATCTGACTTCATGGTGCGCCAGTAGGCGACGGCCTGTTCCCAGTTGTTACCGGTTGGGGCAAACTGACGGCCTTTCAGGTATTCAAAGGTGGTGTCGTCCGGAGCCACTAACCCGGCTTTGGCGCCCATTTCGATCGCCATGTTGCACAGGGTCATACGGCCTTCCATGCTCAGCGCTTCAATCGCTTTGCCACAGAATTCCACGACGTGACCGGTACCGCCGGCGCTGCCGGTTTTGCCGATGATCGCCAGCACGATGTCCTTGGCAGTAATGCCTTCGGCGGCATCACCGGTGACTTCAATCTTCATGGTTTTGGCGCGACCCTGTTTCAGGGTTTGGGTAGCCAGCACATGTTCCACTTCCGAGGTACCGATACCGAAGGCCAGTGAACCGAAGGCTCCATGCGTCGCGGTATGAGAGTCGCCGCAGACGATGGTCATGCCCGGCAGCGTCATGCCCTGCTCAGGGCCGATGACATGTACGATGCCCTGGAAAGGGTGGTTCAGGTCATACAGCGAGACGCCGAATTCAGCACAGTTCTTGATCAGCTCCTGCATTTGAATACGCGCCATCTCACCGCTGGCGTTGATGTCTTTGGTTTGGGTCGAGACGTTGTGGTCCATAGTGGCGAAGGTTTTGCCAGGTTGGCGCACCTTGCGGCCCATGGCGCGCAGACCGTCAAAGGCCTGTGGCGAAGTGACTTCGTGCACCAGATGGCGGTCGATATACAACAGCGGCGTTTCGTTCGGCGCTTCGTACACCACGTGGGCATCGTACAGCTTCTGATATAAGGTCTTGGCCATGTTATGCCCCCTGAGCTACAAAGCGGGCGATGATGTCACCCATTTCATCGGTGCTGATGGCTTTACCGGTACCGGCCAGATCGGCGGTGCGGTAACCCTGTTCCAGCGCCTGGTTGATTGCGCGTTCTACGGCATCCGCTGCTTCAGTGGCACCCAGGCTGTAACGCAGCAGCAGGGTGGCGGACAGGATCTGGGCGATTGGGTTGGCGATGCCTTTACCCGCGATGTCCGGTGCAGAACCGCCTGCGGGCTCGTATAAACCGAAGCCTTGCTCGTTCAGGCTGGCGGACGGCAGCATGCCCATCGACCCGGTAATCATTGCGCACTCGTCGGACAGGATATCGCCGAACAGGTTGGAACACAGCAGCACGTCGAACTGCGACGGGTCTTTGATCAACTGCATGGTGGCGTTGTCGATATACATATGCGACAGCGACACATCTGGGTAATCCTTGGCGACCTGATTGACCACTTCGCGCCACAGAATCGAGCTCTGCAATACGTTGGCTTTATCAATCGAGGTTACTTTATTGCGGCGCTTGCGGGCAGATTCGAAGGCGATGCGCGCAATGCGTTCGATCTCGAAGCGATGATAGACCTCGGTGTCAAAAGCGCGCTCCTGCATGCCCTGGCCTTCACGACCTTTCGGCTGGCCGAAGTAGATGCCACCGGTCAGTTCACGCACGCACAGAATATCGAAACCGCGGGCGGCGATGTCGGCCCGCAGCGGGCAGAACTCTTCCAACCCTTGATACAGGCGAGCAGGGCGCAGGTTGCTGAACAGTTTGAAGTGCTTGCGCAAGGGCAGCAAGGCACCGCGTTCAGGTTGTTCTGCCGGCGGCAAGTGTTCCCATTTCGGGCCACCTACTGAACCGAACAGGATGGCGTCGGCTTGCTCGCAACCGGCGAGGGTTGCCTGTGGCAGCGGACTGCCATGACGATCGATGGCAATACCACCGACGTCGTACTCGGCTTCGGTGATGCGGATATCAAAGCGCTGACGCACTGCGTTCAACACTTTACGCGCTTGGGCCATTACTTCCGGGCCGATTCCGTCTCCGGGCAAGACGGCAATGTGGTAGGTCTTCGTCATGTTCACACCGTTTCCTGATTATTTTGATGTTTGTTTTGCTGCAGACGCTGCTTTTCTTTTTCTACCTGCTGGGAGCGCCAAATATTATTCAGTACGTGAACCATCGCCTTGGCGGAGGATTCCACGATGTCGGTCGCCAGACCTACGCCATGGAAGCGGCGGCCGTTGTACGACACCACGATATCAACCTGGCCCAGCGCATCGCGCCCCTGGCCCTTGGCGGTTAATTGATATTTCACCAGTTCGATCGGGTAACCGGTAATACGGTTGATTGCCTGATAAACCGCATCAACCGGGCCATTGCCGGTGGCAGCTTCGGCTTTCTCTTCTTCGCCGCAGACCAATTTCACCGAGGCGGTGGCCATAATGCTGCTGCCCGACTGCACGCTGAAGTAATCCAGGCTGAAGTGCTCTGGCTCTTCCTGCTGCTTATTAATGAAGGCCAGCGCCTCCAGGTCGTAATCGAACACCTGGCCTTTTTTGTCGGCCAGCTTCAGGAAGGCAGCGTACAGATTGTCCAGGTTGTAGTCCTGTTCCTTATAGCCCATCTCTTCCATACGGTGTTTCACCGCAGCGCGACCGGAACGGGAAGTCAGGTTCAACTGTACATCCTTCAGACCTATGGTCTGCGGGGACATGATTTCGTAGTTTTCGCGATTTTTCAGCACGCCGTCTTGGTGAATACCGGAGGAGTGGGCGAAAGCATTGGAGCCGACGATCGCTTTGTTGGCCGGGATCGGCATGTTGCACAGCTGGCTGACAATCTGGCTGGTACGGAAGATTTCCTGATGATTGATGTTGGTGTGCACGTTCATGATGTCCTGGCGCACTTTGATCGCCATGATCACTTCTTCCAGCGAGGTGTTGCCTGCGCGTTCACCGATACCGTTCAAGGTCCCTTCAACCTGGCGGGCGCCAGCCTGTACTGCGGCGATGGAGTTGCCGACCGCCATGCCCAGATCGTCGTGGCAGTGAACGGAGATAATGGCTTTATCGATATTCGGTACGCGGTCATACAGGGTGGTGATAATACCGCCAAACTGGTTCGGGGTGGTGTAGCCCACGGTGTCCGGGATATTGATGGTGGTCGCGCCGGCATTGATAGCGGCTTCCACCACGCGACACAGGTTATCGATTGGCGTACGGCCGGCGTCTTCACAGGAGAATTCTACGTCGTCAGTGTAGTTACGGGCGCGTTTCACTGAGCGTATTGCCATCTCCAGCACTTCGTCGAACGAGCGCTTCAGTTTTGATTCAATATGCAGGGTCGAGGTGGCCAGGAACACGTGAATGCGGAACGCTTCGGCGACGCGCAATGCTTCGGCCGCGACGTCGATGTCTTTATCTACGCAACGAGCCAGGCCACAGACACGGCTGTTTTTAATCTGGCGAGCGATGGTTTGCACGGATTCGAAATCACCCGGTGAGGAGACAGGGAAGCCTACTTCCATGACGTCGACACCCATTCTCTCCAGCGCCATCGCTATCTGAATCTTCTCTTTCACGCTCAGGCTGGCCTGCAGCGCTTGCTCGCCATCACGCAAAGTTGTATCGAAAATAATGACTTGTTGGCTCATCGGGTGGTTCCTTATCGTGTTTATTTCACGCTAAGCGGGTAAAAAAAAACCCGCGCAGTAGCGCGGGTTTGTTATGAGGGTGGGCTGAATCAGCTCTGAACTCCGTCCACCGGCATACCGCGCAAACAAGATGCGTTAAGTAGTAGGCCTAGTAGACGGTAAGTGTGGTTCATGGCGGTTCAACTCTCTAAAATAATGTCGTTGCCTAATTTGATACGTTATTGGCTTAACTATGTCAACACATGATTGAAAATGAGGGTACTCCTTTAGTGCCCGATTAACGCACCCTGAGAAACAGACGATAGTTCGGAGAAAAATGACATTGTCAGAGAAAAGTTGAGGGCGGGTTTGCGGCCCAGTTAGCATAAACGAAATGAATATATATCCTCGCAATTGCTTCTGAGGGACAGTGCGTTAAAATTAAAGATGCAAAACAACGGGAGCCGTGCTAGCCAGAATTGAAGGTGGTGTTTTTGTATTGCTGGTATCAATGCTTTGCAGTGGTTTATGTTTTTTGTGAATTAGCCATAAGACTAAAGTGGCCGGTAAGTAACGGTTGTTTGATTGGGTGATGTGTTTTTAATGCGGTTTATCAGAGGAAGATGGATAATGATTTGTTACTGTAGGTTATTAAAAATAACAATTGCCGGATTTCTACCGGTAGGTGAATGATAAAGCTGTTGCAAACCGGATTTTGGCTTTTAACCATGCTTATAAACAGGACGATGCTTTAGCCCGATTTTAAATGAATGGGGCGAGAGATAACTAATTCTTCTCGGTGTGATTAATACCACAATTTTGTTGTTTTAATTATGCCTGGTGAATTATCTACACAGGACTTAGTGGAGTGGGATATGTCGGAATGTAATTCAGAAATTATTATTGATAAGGATGCCGCTGATATTCATTTACGCAGTGTCGACCTGAACTTGCTCACCGTATTCGATGCCGTGATGCAGATGCAAAACATTACCCGGGCGGCGGCCTTTTTGGGAATGTCACAACCGGCAGTCAGCAATGCGGTCGCGCGGTTGAAATTGATGTTTAACGACGAGCTGTTCGTGCGCTGTGGACGTGGTATTCAACCGACGGCGCGAGCTCGTCAGCTGTTTGGGCCCGTCAGACAGGCTTTGCAGTTGGTGCAAAATGAGCTGCCTGGCGCGGAGTTCGAACCCTTCACCAGTGAACGCGTTTTCTCCATCGCCATCTCCAGCCCGCTTGATCTGCGACTGGGTGCCGGAATAATCAATCATTTGAAGAAAATTGCCCCGCAAACTCACTTAAAAATCAAATCCTATATAAGCAATAATATCGACAATCAATTACGCTATCAGGAGGTCGAGTTTGTGATTGGCTATGCCCGCTTTGATCCAACAGAGTTTAAAAGTGTGGCTATTTTTGACGATGAGTTAGTGTTGGTTACCGCAAGAAAACATCCCAGAATTGAAAAAGACATTACGCCTGAACAGATTATGGCTGAGCAGCATGCTGTAGTTTCGCTGGAGAGTTTTTACTCTTTTAGCCAACCTTACTATATAGAAGAGGCAATGCAGCGCCTCGTGGCTCAGCAATGCACAGATTTATACAGCGTATTGAACATGGTTTCCAATACTCACATGATTGCTATTGTTCCGGCATGGTTGGCCCGGCAACAGTCGGAAGCATTACAATTGCAGTTTGTCCCATTGCCATGGAATGAAAACAAAGTTACCTGCTACCTCTCTTGGCATGAATCGGCAGAGCGCGACAAGGGGCATCAATGGATGAAAGCCCAGCTTGGCCGGTCTGATATGCCGGAGTAAATCAGTCTATTATTACCCCCATGGTGGTAATGTCCCATTGGGGGGTAATATGTACTGGCGATTTATTAAGAATTATCTTGGTGTTCTCTAAGGGGTTTCTTTATTTAAGCGTTCTGGATTGGTTCATTTAGAATAAGTTAGACAGTTTCATTAAAAAATATCGATATAAAATTATATACTGAAATGTTATTTATATTTGGTTTTTATCTCTGTTCCAGGGGCGGGCCTTTCGGTCTAGCATTTTGTGGCCTGGATAAAACCTTTTCCTCCCCTTTTTGTCCAACGGTGAGACGCGGTGTAATCAACCTGAGTTTTGGCTCACACTTCTACGCTGAAATCTCTTTTCCCGCCGCTATAGACTAGGTAGACTGCGCGAAAAAAAGTAAACACGTGTAAGCTGAGTTGTGAGGAGAGGTTATCCCACACTACGCTAACTGTTTGATTCATTTCAGGCTTAGAGCGCTATGATCAATAATCTGCTGCAATACCATTTGACTCACCGTATACAGCACCAAATTACTCACCGTGCCGATCGCACTGCTTTTCGCCAATGGTCTCCCCAGGGGGAGACCCAAATGACCTGGAAGCAGGTCGATACGCATATCAATCTCATCGCCAGTGCGCTGTTGGCATTGGGTGCCGACGTGCAGGAACGTATCGCGATTTTTGCCAATAACTGCATGGCCTGGTCGCTGGCGGATTTGGCCATTCTGCAATTACGGGGTGTGAGCGTGCCGCTGTATGCCACCAACACGCCGGCCCAGGCGGCTTTTATCATCAATGACGCCGATATCCGTATTCTGTTTGTCGGCGAGCAGGCTCAATTGGATGCCGCCATCGCGCTGCGCGGTGTATGTCCGCAGTTGAGCCACATTATTGTATTTGATGACAGCGTCGACCTGCATGGCTGTGAGATTGCCCAACACCTGAGCACCTTTGAACGTGAAGTTGACGTAGCGGCGTTCTCATCCCAATTGCAGCAACGCATAGCCGATTGCGATCTGCGGGATCTCTTCACGCTGATCTATACCTCCGGCACCACCGGCGAGCCCAAGGGCGTGATGCTGGATTATCGCAATCTGGCTGCGCAGCTTTATCTGCATGATGAGCGGCTGACGGTGAATGAAGAGGATGTGTCTCTCAGCTTCCTGCCGATGTCACACGTGTTTGAACGGGCCTGGAGCTTCTTCATCATGCACTCTGGCGCGCAAAACGTGTTCTTGCCGAATACCGATTGGGTGCGCGAAGCCATGGCGGCGGTGCGTCCGACGCTGATGTGCGCGGTGCCGCGCTTTTACGAAAAAATCTTCAGCGCAGTACATGAAAAGGTCGCGCGTGCGCCTTGGCTGCGTCGGGCATTGTTCCATTGGGCGATTGTCTGCGGTGAGCGCAAGTTCCTGCAGGAGCGCGCCGGTAAGCCATTGGGCAAGCTATTCGATCTTTCTCATCGCTGGGCCGATAAACTGGTGCTGAGCAAGCTGCGCGGTATCCTCGGCGGGCGTGTACGCTTCTTGCCGGCCGCGGGCGCCAAACTGGACGACAATGTCATCCTGTTTTTCCAGGCTATGGGCGTTAACATCAAATACGGCTATGGCATGACCGAAACCTGCGCCACCGTTTCCTGTTGGGAAGAGGGCAATTTCCGCTTTGGCTCGATTGGCAAGCCCTTGCCGGGGGTTGAAGTGCGTATCGGCGAGGAGAATGAAATTCAGGTGCGTGGGCCAGTGGTGATGCGTGGCTATTTCAATAAACCGCTGGAAACCGCCGCTTCCTTTACCGAGGATGGCTGGTTGAAGACCGGCGATGCCGGCGCCATGGATGAAGGCGGCAACCTGTTTATCACCGAACGCCTGAAGGATTTGATGAAAACCTCTGGCGGCAAGTACATAGCTCCGCAGATGTTGGAAGGCACGCTGGCGCAGGATCGCTTTATCGAGCAGGTGGCGATCATCGCCGATGCGCGTAAATTTGTTTCCGCCCTGATCGTGCCCAGCTTTGAATCTCTGGAAGAGTATGCGAAATCCATCAATCTGAAGTATCAGGATCGGATCGAGCTGTTGCGTCACAGCCATATTCTGGAAATGTTTGAAAGCCGCCTGCGTGAGATGCAAAAAGAGTTGTCGCGCTTTGAACAGGTAAAAAGATTTACCTTGTTGCCTGCCGCCTTCTCGATGGAGTTGGGCGAGCTGACGCCAACGTTGAAGCTGCGCCGTAAGGTCATTTCACAGCGCTATCAGCGTGAAATTGACTCCATGTACCAGGATTAGGTCAGAGATTGTCGCCGGACGGATTGTTCGGCGAAAAAAACAGCATAATTCTTGCCTGATATAGTTCTGTAATTCCTCGCCTGATTGAAACAATGCCTAGCCCGAGCCGCTGGCGGCTAGTGCATTGTTTCTGTAAACCCCAGATCTCCAGCCGCTTGGCAATAACCATTCCATTGCCAAGCCTTTTTGCTGTTTGCCTGCCCAATATTCTGACGTTATGTTAATCAGTTAGAACCAATCCACAAAAACTTTGGGGCAATGCCCCACAGCAGGCGCTACGTTCCGGCGCCAGACAAGAATAAGTAAGCCTGGAGGCAAACCCATGGAGATGTTGTCAGGAGCCGAGATGGTCGTCCGATCGTTGATCGATCAGGGCGTTAAGCACGTATTCGGATATCCGGGCGGGGCGGTACTCGATATTTACGATGCCCTGCATACGGTCGGAGGCATCGATCACATATTGGTGCGCCATGAGCAGGGCGCAGTGCATATGGCCGATGGCTATGCGCGCGCCACCGGTGAAGTCGGGGTGGTTCTGGTGACCTCAGGGCCGGGAGCGACCAATGCGATCACCGGCATTGCGACAGCCTATATGGACTCCATCCCGATGGTGGTGCTTTCCGGACAGGTTCCCAGCTCGCTGATTGGTTACGATGCCTTCCAGGAGTGCGACATGGTCGGGATTTCTCGCCCGGTGGTCAAACACAGTTTCCTGGTGAAGCGCACCGAAGATATTCCCGGCATTTTGAAGAAAGCCTTCTACCTGGCTTCTACCGGCCGCCCAGGTCCGGTGGTGATTGATCTGCCGAAAGACATCGTTGGCCCGGCAGTAAGAATGCCTTATGCCTACCCGCAGGAAGTGAGCATGCGCTCCTATAACCCGACGGTGCAGGGCCACCGCGGGCAGATTAAACGCGCATTGCAAACTATCCTTTCGGCCAAGAAGCCCGTTATGTACGTCGGCGGTGGCGCGATTAATTCGGCCTGTGACGGTGAACTGCTGGAGCTGGCGGAAAAACTGAATTTACCGGTTACCTGCACCCTGATGGGATTGGGCGCGTTTCCCGGCACGCACCGCCAGAGCGTCGGCATGCTCGGTATGCACGGGACTTACGAAGCCAACAAAACCATGCATCACTCTGACGTGATCTTTGCCGTCGGCGTGCGCTTTGACGACCGTACCACCAACAACCTGGCGAAATATTGCCCGGATGCCACCGTACTGCATATCGATATCGACCCTACCTCAATCTCCAAGACGGTTGATGCCGATATCCCGATCGTCGGTGATGCCAAGCAGGTGTTGACCCAGATGCTGGAATTGTTGGCGCAGGAAGACAAAACGCAGGATCACGATGCGCTGCGTGATTGGTGGCAGTCTATTGAACAGTGGCGTGCGCGCGACTGCCTGGGCTACGACAAGAACAGCGGCACCATCAAGCCGCAGGCCGTGATTGAAACCCTGCATCGGCTGACCAAGGGCGACGCTTACGTTACCTCCGATGTTGGCCAGCACCAGATGTTCGCTGCACTCTACTACCCGTTCGACAAGCCACGCCGTTGGATCAACTCTGGCGGGCTGGGCACCATGGGCTTTGGTTTGCCTGCCGCGCTGGGCGTCAAGCTGGCATTGCCTGATGAAACCGTGGTGTGCGTGACCGGCGACGGCAGTATCCAGATGAATATCCAGGAGCTTTCCACCGCATTGCAGTACAACCTGCCGGTGATCGTAGTGAACCTTAATAACCGCTATCTGGGGATGGTGAAGCAGTGGCAGGACATGATCTACTCAGGCCGTCACTCCCAGTCCTATATGGATTCCCTACCGGACTTCGTCAAGCTGGCGGAGGCTTACGGTCATGTGGGCATCGCCATTCGTACGCCGGATGAACTGGAAAGCAAACTGGCGCAGGCGCTGGCCGAAAAAGAGCGCCTGGTATTTGTCGATGTGACCGTCGATGAGACCGAACATGTTTACCCAATGCAGATCCGCGGTGGAAGCATGGACGAAATGTGGTTAAGCAAAACGGAGAGGACCTGATCATGCGCCGAATTTTATCTGTCTTGCTGGAAAACGAATCCGGTGCGTTATCGCGTGTGGTGGGTTTGTTCTCTCAGCGTGGTTACAACATCGAAAGCCTGACGGTCGCGCCGACCGACGACCCTACGCTGTCGCGTATGACGATCCAAACCGTCGGCGATGAGAAGGTGCTGGAGCAGATCGAAAAGCAATTGCATAAGCTGGTGGACGTGCTGCGCGTCAGTGAATTGGTGCAGGGCGCACACGTCGAGCGAGAAATCATGCTGGTGAAGCTGCAGGCCAGCGGTTACGGGCGTGAGGAAGTGAAGCGTTGTGCCGATATTTTCCGCGGCCAGATCGTTGACGTTACCGCTACGCTGTACACCGTTCAACTGGCCGGCACCAGCGATAAGCTGGATGCGTTCCTGAGTGCGGTGCGTGAAGTGGCCGAAATTGTTGAAGTGGCGCGTTCCGGTGTGGTCGGCGTATCGCGCGGCGATAAAATCATGCGCTGAGGGATGAGATTGGCGTAATCTGAGGGCGCGGCCAGGCTGCGCCCTTTGTTTTTCGGCGTTTTTTGCCCGTTTGCTGGCACCTTTCGGCAAAAGCGGTTGCTAGGCAGAGTTTTCTGCTGTTAGATCGCAGAGGCTGGATTGAATAACCGCACAGGATGCGATGGTTAATCCGGGCATGGTTTTCACTTCTATTTTCAGCGTCATTAAGGGGTTAACGTGAAACTGGATGAAATCGCGCGTCTCGCGGGCGTTTCGCGCACTACGGCCAGTTATGTCATCAACGGCAAGGCGAAGCAGTATCGTGTCAGCGATAAAACCGTCGAGAAAGTGATGGCCGTGGTCAGGGAGCACAACTATCACCCAAATGCCGTCGCGGCAGGGCTGCGCGCCGGGCGAACGCGCTCTATCGGTCTGGTGATCCCGGATCTGGAAAACACCAGCTACACCCGGATTGCCAACTATCTGGAGCGTCAGGCGCGCCAACGCGGCTACCAGCTGTTGATTGCCTGTTCGGAAGATCAGCCTGATAACGAAATGCGCTGCATCGAACATCTGCTGCAACGTCAGGTCGATGCACTCATCGTTTCCACCGCTTTGCCGCCAGAGCATCCATTCTATCAGCGCTGGGCCAACGATCCGCTGCCGATTATTGCCCTGGACCGTGCGCTGGATCGCGAGCATTTCATCAGCGTGGTGGGTGCCGACCAGGAGGACTCCTTCGCGCTGGCGCAGGAACTGCGTACCTTCCCGGCTGAGTCTGTGCTGTATCTGGGCGCGTTGCCGGAGCTTTCCGTCAGCTTCCTGCGTGAACAGGGCTTCCGTCAGGCCTGGCAGGATGACGAGCGTCATGTCGATTATCTGTATGCCAATAGCTATGAGCGAGAGGCTGCGGGCGTGCTGTTTGCCGAATGGCTGAAAACCCATCCGATGCCACAGGCATTGTTCACTACCTCATTCTCATTGTTGCAAGGGGTGATGGACGTGACCTTGAAGCAGCGTGGCCGCTTACCGACCGATCTGGCGATCGCCACCTTCGGCGACCATGAGCTGCTGGACTTCCTTGAGTGCCCGGTGCTGGCGGTTGCGCAGCGTCACCGTGACGTGGCCGAACGCGTATTGGAGCTGGTGCTGGCCAGTCTGGATGAGCCGCGTAAACCTAAACCGGGTCTGACGCGTATTCGCCGCAATCTGTTCCGCCGCGGCAGTCTGAGCCGAAAATAATCCTATAGCAGGGGCGCTTAACTGCGCTCCTGTTTCAAACTCCCCGTTATACGTAGCCTGTTACCCTGAACAGCCTTCTGCAGTATTCGAGAAAATACCCGTACACCACACCCATCGCCATCGATACCACAGCATTGCTGGCCACGGCCGTTATGATCTGCTGCCCGTCGGCACCGACGCTCCACAGGATCGCGGCATAAACCGGCGATTGGAAACTGACATAGGCCAGCAGATCGGCAAGGTTACGCAATAAAAAGGGGTATCGATCAGAACGCCTGGCGATGCGGATGAACAGGTCCCGATAGCGCCCATAGGGCCAGGCGATCAGGATATTCACCGGAATCGACAGCAAGCGGGACGAGAGCGATTGTTGAAAGCTCATGCCGGAGACCAGAATTTCTATCGCCATACCGGCGATAAAGCAATACACCACCAGAGCAAAGGTATCGGCGGCGGCACTGCGCCAGTGAGTGGCAGGCGAGAGCATGGTGCAATCTCCGGAATATTGGTTAATGTTCTGTTAAATTTATTTTTTATAGTTGTTAATTCTGGTTTTTTCTTTCATTTGTAGTTTACATTGCCAGTTGGTGTTGGATAAGTAGCTTAATATTTTTATTTGGCGGCGTTGGGTGGTTTTTGTGCTGAGGACAGACGACAGAATGTGGCGCGAAGGGATTAAAAATGGACTATTCCTAACTATTCAATTAAAACAATGGGTTGCATAATTTCTGACGATAAAGCTGTTTTCCACAGCAAAAATTGTGGTCATTAAACATGTAAGGAAATGAAACCATAATTGTAAACAGGTATTTTGGGAGTAATCTTACTAAATTGATTTGAATCGAAATTAACTCGCCTCGTAATATCCGAGTAATTTATTTTTCCATCTGGCTTATCAGCGGCACTTTAATTGAAGTAAAATAGCGGCCGACTTGAGGATGAATAACCGTTGTACGTTATTAACTCAATAGCTTACGCCGTATTTCGTTTGTAGGGCGAGTTAACGCCGAGCCTTGTCTGGCGCGGCTCGCGCTCGGTTACTGCGATGTGATTGCCGAGCTGAAAAATGAGACATCGATTGCAGAAGGAAGTATTGACTTAATTAATCGCCAATTTGTCAGGTTTTTAATCAGGTTCTTTCCGCTTAGAAAATTCTCCCCGTTTATCATGATGTTAATTTTTAATCATCTAATAAATAGCGTTCCTTTCGCGAGTCAGCTCCCAAAATGACCGAAGAAATATTGCCAAAGCGCTGGCGCTCTGGCTTGACAAGGTTTTCATACCCTCCGTAAACTCCATTATGTGGGAATTTGTGGGGTAAAGTGGTGAAAACGGTCGTGAAGGGGTAACTCAGGTATGTTCCGTGGAGCAACGATGGTTAACCTCGACAGCAAAGGGCGGCTTGCCGTACCCACCCGATATCGGGATTTGCTGAACGAGCAATCGCAAGGCCAAATGGTTTGCACCATTGACCTCCACCAGCCCTGCCTGCTGCTCTACCCACTGCCCGAATGGGAAGTTATTGAACAAAAGTTATCCCGTCTGTCGAGTATGAATCCCGCCGAGCGTCGCGTTCAGCGCCTGCTGTTGGGTCATGCCAGTGAGTGTCAGATGGACAGCGCCGGCCGTTTGCTGTTAGCCACTACGCTACGTCAGCACGCCGGGCTTACCAAAGAAGTGATGCTGGTCGGGCAGTTCAACAAGTTTGAACTGTGGGATGAACAGACCTGGTATCAACAAGTCAAGGATGATATTGACGCAGAACAGTCGACTCAGGAACCGTTGTCTGAGCGGCTACAGGACTTGTCGCTATAAGCATGTTGGAAAACTATAAACACACTACCGTACTGTTGGATGAGGCGGTTAACGGCCTCAACATTCGCAGTAACGGCATCTATATCGACGGTACTTTTGGCCGCGGTGGCCATTCGCGTCTGATTCTGTCCCAGCTTGGGCCGGAAGGACGTTTGTTGGCAATTGACCGCGACCCACAGGCGATTGCAGCCGCCAAGTCTATTGATGACCCTCGTTTTAGCATCGTACACGGCCCATTTTCAGAGTTGTCGCACTATGTGCGGGAACGCGAATTAGTAGGGAAGATTGATGGCATCTTGCTCGATCTGGGGGTTTCTTCACCGCAGTTGGATGACGCGGAACGCGGTTTCTCCTTCATGCGGGACGGTCCACTGGACATGCGCATGGACTCCTCAAGCGGTCAGTCAGCCTCCGAGTGGCTGATGAAAGCGGAAGCAGACGACATCGC
Organism: Serratia sp. BNK-12; assembly: GCF_047456085.1. NCBI lineage: Bacteria > Pseudomonadati > Pseudomonadota > Gammaproteobacteria > Enterobacterales > Yersiniaceae > Serratia > Serratia sp. BNK-12. The sequence continues at coordinate 4,437,217 of NZ_CP179896.1, read as the reverse complement.
CTGGGTGCTGAAAACCTTCGGCGAAGAGCGTTTTGCCAAGCGTATCGCTCGCGCCATCGTAGAAAGAAATCTCGTCGAGCCGATGACCCGTACCAAAGAGCTGGCGGACTTGATCGCCAACGCCAGCCCGTTCCGGGATAAGCACAAGCACCCGGCAACCCGCAGCTTCCAGGCGATCCGTATCTACATCAACAGCGAATTGGAAGAGATCGAACGTGCGCTGGACGGCGCGCTGGAAGTGCTGGCCCCGCAGGGCCGTCTGTCGATCATCAGTTTCCACTCGCTGGAAGACCGCATTGTTAAACGCTTCATGCGTCACCATAGCCGCGGCGCTCAGGTGCCGGCTGGTATCCCGCTGACGGAAGAGCAACTGCGCAGTATGGGCGGACGCACGCTGAAAGCGCTGGGCAAGATGATGCCTGGGGATGCTGAGGTGGCGGAAAACCCACGTGCACGTAGCTCAGTGCTGCGTATTGCCGAGAGGATGCCGGTGTGATTGGCAACGAACGCCACGGTCTGGTCGGCGTGATTGGCGGCGATTTGCTGCGTAACGCCAAGATCCCACTGATTTTGCTGATTGCTTCGTTGGTGTCTGCGGTTTTCGTCGTGACCACCGCGCACCGCACCCGCTTGCTGACTGCCGAGCGCGAGCAGTTGGTTCTTGAGAGAGACGCCCTGGACATTGAGTGGCGCAACCTGATTCTTGAAGAGAATGCCCTTGGGGATCACAGTCGGGTAGAACGCATCGCAACGGAAAAACTGCAGATGCAACATGTTGATCCATCTCAGGAAAATATCATCGTTAAACAATGAATGGTTTAACTGAAATCATTACACGGAGTAGAAAGGGAACGCATGAAAGCAGCACGCCCCGGTAAGTTGAAACGCCAGGAAGATCAGGCCAGCTTTGTAAGCTGGCGTTTTGCGTTGCTGTGCGGCTGTATTTTGCTGGCGTTGGTAGGGCTGATGCTGCGGGTGGCTTATCTGCAGGTGATTAACCCGGACCGCTTGGTAAAAGAAGGCGACATGCGCTCACTGCGCGTGCAGGAAGTACCGACTGCGCGCGGCATGATCAGCGATCGTTCAGGTCGGCCGCTGGCGGTAAGTGTGCCGGTGAATGCAATCTGGGCGGATCCGAAAGAGCTGAATGAGCGCGGTGGTATCACGCTGGATAGCCGCTGGAAAGCGTTATCCGATGCGCTGAATGTTCCGCTGGATCAGCTTTCTACCCGCATCAACGCCAACCCTAAAGGGCGCTTTGTCTATCTGGCGCGCCAGGTGAATCCGGCGATCGGCGACTACATTCGCAAGTTGAAACTGCCGGGTATTTACCTGCGTCAGGAATCCCGTCGCTACTATCCTTCCGGCCAGGTGACTTCGCACATCATTGGCGTGACCAACATTGACGGTCAGGGGATTGAAGGCGTCGAGAAGAGCTTTGACCGCTGGCTGACCGGGCAACCGGGCGAGAGAACCGTGCGTAAAGACCGCTTTGGCCGGGTCATCGAGGATATTTCTTCGGTGGACAGTCAGGCGGCGCATAACCTGGTGCTGAGCGTCGATGAGCGTCTGCAGGCATTGGTTTACCGCGAACTCAACAACGCCGTGGCCTTCAACAAGGCTGAATCCGGTACTGCGGTGCTGGTGGATGTGAATACCGGCGAAGTGTTGGCGATGGCCAACAGCCCGTCTTACAACCCGAACAATATGGCCGGTACGCCGAAAGAAACCATGCGTAACCGTGCTATCACCGATATTTTTGAGCCTGGTTCCACCGTAAAACCTATGGTGGTCATGACGGCATTGCAGCACGGCATTGTGAAAGAAAATAGCGTGCTGAATACCGTCCCTTACCGTATCAACGGCAAGGAAATCAGGGACGTTGCGCGTTACGCGGAACTCTCCCTGACCGGGATCTTGCAGAAGTCGAGTAACGTCGGCGTTTCACGGCTGGCGTTATCGATGCCGTCCTCAGCGTTAGTAGATACTTACTCTCGTTTTGGATTGGGAAAAGCGACCAATTTGGGGCTGGTCGGAGAAAGCAGTGGCATATACCCAAAAAAACAACGGTGGTCTGACATAGAGAGGGCCACCTTCTCTTTCGGCTATGGGCTAATGGTAACCCCGTTACAGTTAGCGCGAGTCTACGCAACGATCGGCAGTCTGGGCGTTTATCGCCCGCTGTCGATTACTAAAGTTGACCCACCGGTTGCCGGTGAGCGCGTCTTCCCCGAACCTCTGGTGCGCACCGTTGTGCACATGATGGAAAGCGTTGCCTTACCGGGCGGCGGTGGGGTGAAGGCGGCCATCAAGGGCTACCGCATAGCCATCAAAACCGGTACCGCCAAAAAAGTGGGCCCGGACGGCAAATACGTCAACAGATACATCGCTTATACCGCCGGCGTGGCGCCGGCCAGTAATCCTCGTTTTGCTCTGGTGGTGGTAATCAACGACCCGCAGGGTGGGAAATACTACGGTGGTGCGATCTCCGCGCCGGTGTTTGGCGCCATCATGGGCGGCGTATTGCGCACCATGAACGTTGAACCGGATGCGTTGCCTACCGTTGAGAAAAGCGATTTTGTAACTAACAGAAAAGAGGGTTCAGGTGGCAGATCGTAATTTGCGCGATTTACTCGCTCCGTGGGTGCCAACGGCTCCCGGGCGCGCGCTGCGGGAAATGACATTAGACAGCCGTATTGCGGCTGCCGGGGATCTGTTTGTCGCCGTTGTCGGCCATCAAACGGATGGACGCCGCTATATTCCGCAGGCCATCGCGCAGGGCGTTGCCGCTGTGATTGCCGAAGCTGAAGGCCAGGCCGAAGACGGCGCTATCACCCAAATGCACGGCGTGCCGGTGATTTACCTGAGCCAGCTCAACCAGCGCCTTTCCGCACTGGCCGGGCGTTTTTACCATGAACCGGCGGAACGTCTGCGTCTGGTCGGCGTTACGGGTACCAACGGCAAAACCACCACCACTCAGCTGCTGGCGCAGTGGGGCCAACTGCTGGGTGAAACCAGCGCCGTAATGGGCACCGTCGGCAATGGTTTGCTGGGCCAGGTTTGCCCAACAGAGAATACCACCGGCTCTGCGGTAGATGTTCAACACGTATTAAACGAGCTGGTCGATCGCGGCGCCACCTTCGCGGCGATGGAAGTTTCCTCCCACGGCCTGGTGCAAAACCGCGTGGCGGCGCTGCCGTTTGCCGCTGCGGTGTTCACTAACCTGAGCCGCGATCATCTGGATTACCACGGTGATATGGCCAATTACGAAGCGGCCAAGTGGTCGCTGTTCGCCAGTCACGAAGTGGGCCAGGCGATTATCAATGCCGATGACGAAGTCGGCCAGCGCTGGCTGAGTCAATTGCCGGATGCGGTTGCTGTCACCATGCAGGGCAACCTGCAGCCTGGCTGCCACGGTCGCTGGCTGAAAACCACCGCGGTTAACTATCACGATAACGGCGCTACTATTCGCTTCAGCTCAAGCTGGGGCGATGGTGAGATTGAAAGCCGCCTGATGGGGGCGTTTAACGTCAGTAACTTGCTGTTGGCGTTGGCGACCCTGCTGTCGTTGGGGTATCCACTGGATGAACTGGTGGCCACCGGTAATCAACTGCAACCCGTGTGTGGCCGCATGGAAGTTTTCAACGCGCCGGGTAAACCGACGGTGGTGGTCGATTACGCCCACACCCCGGATGCGCTGGAAAAAGCGTTGGAAGCCGCGCGCCTGCACTGCCAGGGGCAATTATGGTGCGTGTTTGGCTGCGGCGGCGATCGCGACAAGGGCAAGCGTCCACTGATGGGCGGCATCGCCGAACAGTTCGCCGATCGCGTCGTTGTTACCGACGATAACCCTCGTACTGAAGAACCGCAGGCGATCATCGCCGATATCCTGACTGGCTTGCTGGATGCCGGACGCGCTCTGGTGATCCACGGTCGTGCGGAAGCCGTAACCAGCGCCATCATGCAGGCGAAAGAACAAGACGTGGTGCTGGTGGCCGGTAAGGGTCACGAGGATTACCAACTGGTGGGGAATCGCCGTCTGGATTACTCCGATCGCACCACCGTCGCGCGTTTGCTGGGGGTAGTAGCATGATCCCTGTCTCCCTTCAGGCACTGGCCGACGTATTGAGCGCTGAACTGATCGGCGCCGATTGCCAAATCGTTGAGGTGACGACAGATACCCGTCAGGTAACCGCCGGTTGCCTGTTTGTGGCATTGAAAGGTGAGCGTTTCGACGCTCACGATTTTGCTGTTGATGCAGTAGCCGCAGGCGCCGGGGCGCTGCTGGTAAGTAAGCGCTTATTGGTGGATGTTCCGCAACTGGTGGTGAAAGACACCCGTCTGGCGTTAGGCCAACTTGCTGCCTGGGTACGCAAGCAGGTACCGGCCCGAGTCGTGGCGTTAACCGGCTCATCGGGCAAGACTTCGGTGAAAGAGATGGCCGCCGCTATCCTGCGTGAGTGCGGCGAAGTGCTTTATACCGCCGGCAATTTCAATAATGACATCGGCGTGCCTTTGACGCTGCTGCGTTTGCAGCCGCAGCACGACTTTGCGGTGATTGAGCTGGGCGCTAACCACATTGGCGAAATCGCTTATACCACCGCATTAACTTGTCCGCAGACCGCCCTGGTAAATAATCTGGCGGCCGCTCACCTGGAAGGCTTTGGTTCTTTGGCCGGTGTTGCCCAGGCGAAGGGCGAAATTTTTACCGGTTTGCCGGCTGACGGCGTGGCGATCATCAACGCCGACAACAACGATTGGCCGCATTGGCAGAGCATGCTGGAGGGGAAAACCGTTTGGCGATTCTCTCCGCAGGCGGCAGAAGGCGTCGATTTCTTCGCCAGCGATGTACAGGTCAACGGTGACGGCACACAGTTTACGCTGCACAGCCCGTTCGGCACTGCGCCTATCGCGCTGCCCCTTCCGGGGCGTCATAACGTCGCCAACGCGTTGGCGGCAACGGCACTGGCAATGTCGGCCGGAGCATCGCTCGAGGCCGTGTGTCAGGGGCTCAAACAACTGCAGGCGGTGCCGGGACGTTTGTTCCCGATTGCCCTGTCTGCCGGCAAGCTACTGTTGGATGACAGCTACAACGCCAACGTTGGCTCAATGACGGCCGCTGCACAGGTACTGGCGGAAATGCCGGGTTACCGCGTGATGGTGGTGGGCGACATGGCAGAGCTGGGGGCGGAAGCCGAAGAGTGTCACCGTCAGGTGGGCGAAGCGGCTCGGCTGGCGAGAGTCGATAAGGTGCTGGGCGTGGGGCCATTGAGCCAAACGCTGATTGCCGCCGCCGGTAACGGCGAACATTTTCAGGATAAGGCAGCGGTGACCGCGCGCGTGGCGGAGTTACTGTCGGAACATGCGGTAATTACCGTGTTAATCAAGGGTTCACGTAGTGCCGCAATGGAGCAGGTAGTACGCGCGTTACAGGAGAAAGCACCATGTTAGTTTGGCTGGCCGAGCATTTGGTCAAATATTATTCCGGCTTCAACGTCTTTTCCTACCTGACGTTCCGAGCCATTGTCAGCCTGCTGACCGCGCTGTTCCTTTCCTTGTGGATGGGGCCGCGGGTGATCAAACGCCTGCAGGAGATGTCCTTCGGCCAGGTGGTGCGTAACGACGGTCCAGAGTCGCATTTCAGCAAGCGCGGCACGCCGACCATGGGCGGCATCATGATCCTGACCTCCATCACCGTTTCGGTGCTGATGTGGGCCTATCCGTCCAACCCTTATGTTTGGTGCGTACTGTTCGTGCTGCTGGGTTACGGCATCGTCGGTTTCGTTGACGACTACCGCAAGGTGGTGCGTAAAGACACCAAAGGGCTGATCGCCCGCTGGAAATACTTCTGGCAGTCGGTGATTGCGCTGGTGGTTGCTTTCGCCATGTATGCCGTAGGTAAAGACACGCCAGCCACCGAGCTGGTTGTGCCGTTCTTTAAGGACATCATGCCTCAGCTTGGCCTGTTGTACGTGCTGCTGGCTTACTTTGTCATCGTGGGGACCAGCAACGCGGTCAACCTGACCGACGGGCTGGACGGCCTGGCGATTATGCCGACGGTGTTCGTGGCTGCCGGTTTTGCACTGGTAGCCTGGGCAACCGGTAACATGAACTTCGCCAACTACCTGCACATTCCATATTTGCGTCACGCCGGTGAACTGGTGATCGTCTGTACCGCCATTGTCGGCGCCGGCCTGGGCTTTTTGTGGTTCAACACCTATCCGGCCCAGGTCTTCATGGGCGACGTGGGTTCGTTGGCGCTGGGCGGCGCGTTGGGCACCATTGCGGTGCTGCTGCGCCAAGAGTTTTTACTGTTGATTATGGGCGGCGTGTTCGTGGTTGAAACGCTGTCGGTGATTTTGCAGGTGGGGTCGTTCAAGCTGCGCGGGCAACGTATTTTCCGCATGGCGCCGATTCACCACCACTATGAATTGAAAGGCTGGCCGGAACCACGCGTGATCGTGCGCTTCTGGATTATTTCGCTGATGCTGGTGCTGATTGGCCTGGCGACGCTGAAGGTGCGGTAACTATGGCGGATTATCAGGGTAAGAAAGTGGTCATCATCGGGCTGGGCCTCACCGGCCTGTCCTGTGTTGATTTCTTTATGGCGCGCGGCGTAACGCCACGCGTTATGGATACCCGCATTTTACCTCCAGGGCTGGACAAGCTGCCTGAAAGCGTTGAGCGTCACCTGGGTGATTTGAATCAGGATTGGCTGTTGGCGGCGGATTTGATCGTCGCCAGCCCGGGCATGGCATTGGCGACCCCGGCATTGAGCGCTGCTGCAGAGGCGGGCGTAGAGATTGTCGGCGATATCGAATTGTTCTGCCGTGAAGCCCAGGCACCGATCGTGGCGATTACCGGTTCCAACGGTAAAAGCACCGTCACCACCCTGGTGGGTGAAATGGCAAAAGCCGCAGGTTGGGCGGTGGGCGTCGGTGGCAATATCGGCCTGCCTGCGTTGAGCCTGCTGCGTCAGGAATGCCAACTGTACGTGCTGGAGCTGTCGAGCTTCCAACTGGAAACCACTTACAGCCTGCACGCGGCTGCGGCGACCATTTTGAACGTCACCGAAGATCATATGGATCGCTATCCGTTTGGGCTGCAGCAATACCGTGCCGCCAAGCTGAAGGTCTATGAAAATGCCAGCCTGTGCGTGGTCAATGCCGACGACGCATTGACGATGCCGATTCGCGGGGCGGATCAGCGTTGCATCAGCTTTGGCGCCGATGTAGGTGACTATCACCTGAACCGCCAACTGGGCGAGACCTGGTTGCGCGTGCGCGGCGAGAAAATCCTGAACACCCGCGAAATGAAGCTGACTGGCCGCCATAACTACACCAATGCGTTGGCGGCGCTGGCACTGGCCGATGCGGTGAACATCCCGCGCGCTTCCAGCCTGAAAGCGTTGACCACCTATACCGGTTTGGTGCACCGCTTCCAATTGGCCTGGGAACATAACGGCGTTCGCTGGATTAACGATTCTAAAGCCACCAACGTTGGCAGTACCGAAGCGGCGTTGAATGGTCTGCAGGTGGACGGCACCTTGCACCTGCTGTTGGGCGGCGACGGTAAATCTGCCGATTTCTCCCCGCTGGCGCGCTACCTGCAAGGCGATAACGTTCGCCTTTACTGCTTCGGCCGTGATGGCGAACAGTTGGCTCAGCTACGGCCGGAGGTCGCTACGCTGACCGAGACTATGGAACAGGCGATGCAGACGATAGCCGGCCGGGTGCAACCTGGCGATATGGTGCTGCTGTCACCCGCCTGTGCCAGCCTGGATCAGTTCCGCAATTTTGAAGTACGCGGCGACGAGTTTACTCGTTTGGCACAGGAGCTTGGCGGATGAGACTGCGCTTGCCGAACTTCGGGCTGACAGAGCTCTTTAAAAACTGGGTGGCGGGATCGCGAGATAACGATTCGGTCAATATGGTGCTGTACGACCGTACCCTGCTGTGGCTGACCTTTGGGTTGGCCATTATCGGTTTTGTGATGGTGACTTCGGCTTCGATGCCGATCGGTCAGCGCCTGGCGGACGATCCGTTCTTGTTTGCCAAGCGTGATGCGTTGTACCTCGGGCTGGCGTTCGGTCTGTCGATGGTAACCTTGCGCATTCCGATGGAAGTCTGGCAGCGCTACAGCAACATCATGCTGCTGTTGTCGATTGTGATGCTGTTGATCGTATTGGTGGTCGGCAGCTCGGTAAACGGGGCATCGCGCTGGATCTCGCTGGGGCCGCTGCGTATTCAGCCGGCAGAGCTGTCCAAGCTGTCGCTGTTCTGTTACCTGGCGAGTTATCTGGTGCGCAAAGTAGAAGAGGTGCGCAGCAACTTCTGGGGCTTCTGCAAGCCGATGGGCGTTATGGTGGTGTTGGCCGTGCTGCTGCTGGCTCAGCCGGACCTCGGTACCGTGGTGGTGCTGTTTATCACCACGCTGGCAATGCTGTTCCTGGCCGGCGCGAAAATGTGGCAATTCCTGGCGATTATCGGATCCGGAGCCTTCGCGGTAGTGCTGTTGATCATCGCCGAACCTTACCGTATGCGCCGTGTGACTTCGTTCTGGAATCCGTGGGCCGATCCGTTCGGCAGCGGCTACCAGCTGACCCAGTCGCTGATGGCCTTTGGCCGTGGTGAATTCTGGGGACAAGGGCTGGGTAATTCGGTGCAGAAACTCGAGTATTTGCCGGAAGCGCACACCGACTTTATCTTCTCGATTTTAGGCGAAGAGCTGGGCTATATCGGTGTGGTTTTTGCATTGTTAATGGTATTCTGCGTCGCTTTTCGTGCTATGTCGATTGGCCGCCGTGCGCTGGAGATTGATCAGCGCTTTTCTGGCTTCTTGGCCTGCTCAATTGGCGTGTGGTTTAGCTTCCAGGCGCTGGTCAACGTCGGTGCCGCTGCCGGAATGCTTCCCACTAAAGGCTTAACGTTACCGCTGATAAGCTATGGCGGTTCGAGCCTGTTGATTATGTCGACGGCGATCGTGCTGTTGCTGCGTATTGATTATGAAACGCGTCTGGCTAAAGCCCAGGCGTTTGTGAAGAGGTAAGGGATGAGCGGGAAACCTAAGCGTTTAATGGTGATGGCGGGCGGTACCGGCGGACACGTGTTCCCGGGACTGGCGGTCGCACATCATCTGATGGCGCAGGGCTGGCAGGTGCGCTGGCTTGGAACCGCAGACCGAATGGAAGCCGATCTGGTGCCAAAGCACGGGATCGAGATTGATTTCATCCGTATTTCCGGCCTGCGTGGCAAAGGGCTGAAGGCCCAACTGAGCGCGCCGCTGCGTATCTGGCAAGCCGTACGTCAGGCGAAGGCGATTATGCGTAGCTACCAACCGGACGTGGTGCTGGGAATGGGGGGGTACGTTTCTGGTCCTGGCGGTTTGGCCGCATGGCTGTGCGGCATCCCGGTGGTGCTGCATGAACAAAACGGCATTGCCGGGCTGACCAACCGTTGGTTGGCGCGCATTGCCAAGAAGGTCCTGCAGGCCTTCCCTGGCGCGTTCCCCAATGCGGACGTGGTGGGCAACCCGGTACGCACTGACGTATTGGCGCTGCCGCTGCCGGCAGAGCGATTGACGGGGCGTGAAGGGCCCATTCGCGTACTGGTGATTGGCGGCAGTCAGGGTGCCCGGGTGCTGAATCAGACAGTTCCTGAAGTCGCGGCGAGATTGGGCGATAGAATTACGCTCTGGCATCAGGTAGGCAAAGGTGCGCTGGAAAATGTGTTGCGCGACTACGAGAGGGTAGGGCAGACGCAACACAAAGTGACCGAGTTTATTGATGACATGGCGGCGGCGTACGCTTGGGCTGATGTCGTGGTGTGCCGCTCCGGCGCGCTAACGGTCAGCGAGATCGCCGCTGCGGGCCTTCCTGCGATCTTCGTGCCTTTCATGCACAAAGACCGCCAACAGTATTGGAATGCTCGCCCGCTGGAAGAAGCCGGTGCGGCGAAGATTATCGAGCAACCGCAGTTTAACGCCGATGTGGTGGCGGAGCTGCTGGCTGGCTGGGATCGTCCTACGCTGCTGGCCATGGCCGAAAAGGCCCGTGCCGTAGCCATTCCTGATGCTACCGAACGCGTAGCTGCGGAGCTGGTGCGCGTCGCCAAATAATATGCAGGGGTCCGGTTCGCCGGGCCTGAATTAAAGAATGTCATGTAGGGGCCCGGCATGCCGGACCTGGATTAGAGAGAGTGATGAATACACAACAACTGGCGAAACTACGTACTATCGTGCCCGAGATGCGACGCGTCCGGCACATTCACTTTGTCGGCATCGGTGGCGCCGGCATGGGTGGTATCGCCGAAGTGTTGGCCAATGAAGGTTATCAAATCAGCGGTTCTGACCTGGCACCGAATCCGGTAACCCAGCAGCTGAGCGCGCTCGGGGCGACGATTTACTTCCATCACCGTCCGGAGAACGTACTGGATGCCAGCGTAGTCGTGGTTTCTACCGCGATTTCTGCCGACAACCCGGAAATTGTCGCCGCTCGTGAAGCGCGTATTCCGGTAATCCGCCGCGCAGAGATGTTGGCCGAACTGATGCGTTTTCGTCACGGCATCGCCGTTGCCGGTACGCATGGCAAGACCACGACCACGGCAATGGTGTCGAGCATTTATGCCGAAGCCGGTCTGGACCCGACCTTTGTTAACGGCGGGCTGGTGAAAGCGGCAGGAACTCATGCGCGTTTGGGCTCCAGCCGTTACCTGATTGCGGAAGCGGATGAGAGCGATGCTTCTTTCTTGCATCTGCAACCGATGGTGGCGATTGTCACCAATATCGAAGCCGACCATATGGAGACCTACCAGGGCGACTTCGAAAACCTGAAGCAGACGTTTATTAACTTTTTGCACAACCTGCCGTTCTACGGCCGTGCGGTGATGTGTATTGACGATCCGGTGGTGCGTGAATTGCTGCCACGCGTGGGTCGCCATATCACCACTTACGGTTTCAGCGACGATGCCGACGTTCGCATCGAGAGCTACCGTCAGGTTGGAGCCCAGGGCCACTTCACCCTGAGCCGCCAGGACAAGCCGCTGATGACGGTGACGCTGAATGCGCCGGGTCGTCACAACGCGTTGAACGCGGCGGCGGCAGTGGCGGTGGCAACGGAAGAGGGCATTGACGACGCAGATATCCTGCGTGCGTTGGCCAGCTTCCAGGGGACCGGTCGCCGCTTTGATTTCCTCGGCGAATTCCCGCTGGAGCCGGTAAATGGCAAAAGCGGCAGTGCGATGCTGGTGGACGATTATGGCCACCACCCGACCGAGGTCGACGCGACGCTGAAAGCCGCACGTGCAGGCTGGCCGGACAAGCGTCTGGTGATGATTTTCCAGCCGCACCGTTACACGCGTACTCGCGATCTGTATGACGACTTTGCCAATGTGCTGTCGCAGGTGGACGTGCTGCTGATGCTGGACGTTTACTCTGCCGGTGAAACGGCAATTCCAGGGGCGGACAGCCGCTCGCTGTGCCGTACCATCCGCAGCCGCGGCAAGCTGGATCCGATTCTGGTGTCTGATGCGGATACCGTGCCGGAAACCCTGGCAGGGTTGCTGCAAGCGGACGATTTAGTGCTGGTGCAGGGCGCAGGCAACGTGGGGAAAGTCGCACGCAAACTGGCTGAGCTGAAGCTGCAGCCACTGAAAAAAGAGGAGGAACATCATGGCCGATAAAGTTGCCGTACTGCTGGGTGGCACCTCCGCTGAACGTGAAGTGTCATTGCAATCCGGTGCCGCCGTGCTGGCCGGGCTGCGTGAAGCCGGTATCGACGCTCACGGCATCGATATCCGTGATTTCCCGGTCACCCAGTTGAAAGAACATGGGTTTACCAAAGTATTTATCGCGCTGCATGGCCGAGGCGGTGAAGACGGCACCCTGCAAGGCATGCTGGAGTTCCTCGAACTGCCTTATACAGGCAGTGGCGTGATGGCTTCGGCACTGACCATGGACAAGTGGCGCACCAAAATGGTGTGGCAGTCGATGGGCCTGCCGGTGGCGCCTTATGTTGCGCTGAACCGTCAGCAATATGCCGGTGCAGAAAAAGAGGCGCTGATCGCGCGCGTAGAGGCCTTGGGCCTGCCGCTGATCGTCAAGCCGAGCCGTGAAGGCTCCAGCGTTGGTATGAGCAAAGTTACCGAGCGTGGCGCTCTTGAGGCGGCTCTGGAAGAAGGTTTCCGTCATGACGACGACGTGCTGGTCGAGAAGTGGCTGAGCGGTCCGGAATACACGGTAGCGATGCTGGGTGATCGGGTATTGCCTTCCATCCGCATTCAACCGGCCGGCGTGTTTTACGATTACCAGGCCAAGTACATCTCGGACGATACCCAGTATTTCTGTCCGAGCGGCCTGGGTGCGGAACAGGAAGCCGAAATGGCGTCTCTGGCGTTACGCGCCTATCGTGGGCTGGACTGCAGCGGCTGGGGCCGCGTTGATGTGATGCAGGATAGCGATGGCAGCTTCTATCTGCTTGAGGTGAATACCTCGCCGGGCATGACCAGTCATAGCCTGGTGCCGATGGCAGCGCGCCAGTCTGGTTTAAGCTTCTCGCAGCTGGTAGCGAGAATTTTGGAATTGGCCGACTGATATGTCGCAAGCTGCCCTGAATGCGCGTGAACGCGAGGTGGACAACAACCCGCGACGCAGCAATGGAACCCAGTTGGCGGGAATGATTTTCCTGCTGATGGTGTTGGGAACGGTCCTGTGGAGTGGGTGGGCGGTGATTGGCTGGATGAAAGACGCCAGCCGCCTGCCGCTGTCACGACTGGTGGTGACCGGTGAACGTCACTACACCACCAACGACGATATTCGTCAGGCTATCCTGGCGCTGGGATCGCCGGGGACGTTCATGACGCAGGATGTGGATATCATCCAGCAGCAGATTGAACGCCTGCCGTGGATCAAGCAGGCCAGCGTGCGCAAGCAGTGGCCGGATGAGCTGAAGATCCACCTGGTGGAATATGTCCCGGTGGCGCGATGGAATGATTTGCACATGGTAGATGCCGAAGGCAAATCCTTCAGCGTGCCTGCAGAACGAATTGGCAAACAGAAGTTGCCGTTGCTGTATGGTCCGGAAGGGAGCGAACAGGATGTTCTTGAAGGTTACCGGACCATGAGCAGCATGTTAGCGGCCAGCAAATATACGCTGAAAATGGCGGCCATGAGCGCCCGCCATTCCTGGCAGCTGGCTTTGGATAATGATGTTCGGCTGGAGCTGGGACGCGACGATCGCACCGGACGCCTGCAGCGCTTTATCGAGCTTTACCCGGTATTGCAGCAGCAGGGACAGGCAGAAAGCAAGCGAGTCAGTTATGTCGACTTACGCTATGAGGCCGGTGCATCGGTAGGTTGGGCCCCCGTGTTTATCGACCCGCAGGCTGCAGGCGATCGGCAGAACAGTAATCAGCAACAGAATCAGGCACAGGCAAAACAACAATGATCAAGTCGACGGACAGAAAACTGGTAGTTGGACTGGAGATCGGTACTGCAAAAGTCTCCGCATTGGTAGGGGAAGTTCTGCCCGATGGCATGGTCAACATTATCGGGGTGGGCAGTTGCCCGTCTCGCGGTATGGATAAGGGTGGCGTTAACGACCTGGAGTCGGTAGTGAAGTGCGTACAGCGCGCTATCGATCAGGCCGAACTGATGGCGGATTGTCAGATTTCTTCGGTTTACCTCGCATTATCGGGTAAACACATCAGCTGCCAGAACGAAATAGGGATGGTTCCTATTTCCGAAGAGGAAGTGACACAGGAAGATGTGGAGAACGTGGTGCATACCGCTAAATCGGTACGCGTCCGTGATGAACACCGCATCCTGCACGTCATCCCTCAGGAATACGCCATCGATTATCAGGAAGGCATCAAAAACCCGGTTGGGTTGTCCGGCGTGCGTATGCAAGCCAAGGTGCACCTGATCACCTGCCATAACGATATGGCTAAGAACATCGTTAAGGCAGTAGAACGTTGTGGTCTGAAAGTTGACCAACTTATTTTCGCCGGTCTGGCCGCCAGCTATGCGGTACTGACCGAAGATGAGCGCGAGCTCGGCGTTTGTGTAGTGGATATCGGCGGCGGCACCATGGATATGGCGGTGTACACCGGCGGTGCGCTGCGCCACACCAAAGTGATCCCTTACGCCGGGAACGTGGTCACCAGCGATATCGCTTACGCCTTCGGCACGCCGCCGACAGACGCGGAAGCGATCAAAGTTCGACACGGCTGTGCGCTTGGGTCGATTGTTAGCAAGGATGAAAGTGTAGAGGTGCCAAGCGTTGGAGGACGTCCTCCTCGGAGTCTGCAAAGACAGACACTGGCTGAAGTGATTGAGCCACGCTACACCGAACTGTTGAATCTGGTTAACGATGAAATTTTGCAATTGCAGGAGCAACTGCGTCAGCAAGGGGTGAAGCATCATCTGGCAGCGGGTATTGTGCTGACCGGTGGTGCCGCCCAGATTGATGGCCTGGCAGCCTGTGCGCAACGGGTGTTCCACACCCAGGTACGCATCGGCCAACCCTTGAACATCACGGGTCTGACGGATTATGCGCAGGAGCCTTACTACTCTACGGCGGTAGGTCTGCTGCACTATGGAAAAGAGTCTCACCTGAGCGGTGAGGCAGAAGTAGAAAAACGCGCCTCGGTGGGCAATTGGTTTAAACGTATCAATAGCTGGCTGAGAAAAGAGTTTTAATGTTTCAACAAAGAGATCATGCTGAGTAATCTTTTTATGATCTCGCAGCGACAGGCACAAAACGGAGAGAAACTATGTTTGAACCAATGGAACTAACCAATGACGCGGTGATTAAAGTCATCGGCGTCGGCGGTGGCGGTGGCAACGCCGTTGAACACATGGTGCGCGAGCGCATCGAAGGTGTTGAATTCTTTGCCGTGAATACAGACGCTCAGGCGCTTCGTAAAACGGCAGTTGGCCAAACCATCCAGATCGGTAGCGGTATTACCAAAGGTCTGGGTGCAGGCGCGAACCCTGAAGTGGGTCGCAATTCAGCGGAAGAAGACCGTGAAGCCCTGCGCGCCGCACTGGATGGTGCAGACATGGTCTTCATTGCAGCCGGCATGGGCGGCGGTACCGGTACCGGTGCAGCGCCAGTCGTCGCTGAAGTTGCTAAAGACCTGGGTATTCTGACAGTGGCCGTGGTGACCAAGCCTTTCAATTTTGAAGGCAAGAAACGCATGGCGTTCGCTGAGCAGGGTATCGCAGAATTGTCCAAACATGTGGACTCACTGATCACTATCCCGAACGACAAGCTGTTGAAAGTTCTGGGTCGCGGTATTTCTCTGTTGGACGCGTTTGGTGCGGCTAACGACGTGCTGAAAGGCGCGGTACAGGGTATTGCCGAACTGATCACCCGTCCGGGCCTGATGAACGTCGACTTCGCCGACGTGCGCACCGTAATGTCCGAAATGGGCTACGCGATGATGGGTTCCGGCGTTGCCTGTGGTGAAGACCGTGCTGAAGAAGCTGCGGAAATGGCGATCTCCAGCCCACTGCTGGAAGATATCGACCTGTCCGGCGCTCGCGGCGTGCTGGTCAACATCACCGCCGGCTTCGACCTGCGCTTGGATGAGTTCGAAACCGTGGGTAACACCATTCGTGCTTTCGCTTCCGACAACGCGACCGTGGTAATTGGTACGTCGCTGGATCCGGAAATGAACGACGAACTGCGTGTAACCGTGGTTGCGACCGGTATCGGTATGGACAAACGTCCGGAAATCACTCTGGTCACCAATAAACAGGCCAGCCAGCCAGTGATGGATCATCGCTACCAGCAGCACGGCATGTCGCCGCTGCCGCAGGAAGTGAAACCTGCTGCCAAGGTGGTTAACGATCCGACTGCGCAGCCTAATAAAGAGCCCGACTATCTTGATATTCCAGCCTTCCTGCGCAAGCAGGCAGACTAAGAATATCCTGAGAATTTGGAATCTCCGCTCTTTGTGCTAAACTGTCCCGCCAGCCATGCTGTATGCTTGGCTGGTAGGATTGATAACATTGCGAGATAAAACGATGATCAAACAAAGGACATTAAAACGTATTGTTCAGGCGACTGGTGTCGGTTTACATACCGGCAAGAAAGTCACGCTGACAATGCGACCCGCGGCGGCTAATACCGGGGTCATCTATCGTCGCACTGACTTGAATCCACCGGTTGATTTTCCGGCTGATGCAAAATCCGTGCGTGATACCATGCTCTGTACCTGCCTGGTCAATGAGCATGACGTGCGTATTTCTACCGTTGAGCATCTTAATGCCGCGCTGGCTGGGTTGGGCATCGACAACATCGTTATCGAAGTTGACGCTGCTGAAATCCCTATCATGGACGGCAGTGCCAGTCCGTTCGTCTTCCTGTTGCTGGATGCCGGCATTGAAGAACTGAACTCTGCGAAGAAATTCCTGCGTCTGAAAGACACCGTGCGTGTTGAAGATGGCGACAAGTGGGCCGAGCTGTCCCCGCATAACGGGTTCCGCCTGGACTTCACCATCGACTTCAACCACCCGGCGATCGACGCCAGTACGCAACGCTACCGCCTTGATTTCTCTGCCGACTCGTTCGTGCGTCAAATCAGCCGTGCGCGTACTTTCGGCTTCATGCGTGATATCGAATATTTACAGTCCCGTGGCCTGGCCCTGGGCGGCAGCTTTGACTGCGCTATCGTGGTAGATGATTACCGCGTGCTGAACGAAGACGGCCTGCGCTTCGAAGACGAATTCGTGCGTCACAAAATGCTGGACGCCATCGGCGACCTGTTCATGTGCGGCCATAATATCATTGGCGCGTTTACCGCGTACAAGTCTGGTCATGCGCTGAACAACAAGCTGCTTCAAGCAGTTCTGGCGAAACAGGAAGCGTGGGAATACGTCACCTTCCAGGACGAAGCCGAAATGCCACTGGCATTCAAAGCTCCGTCAACCGTATTGGCATAAGTCGATACCGCTGATTACTTATCACGACTGGTAGCGTTGGCACTCTCTCCGGCCAACGACGCCAGTCGTTCTAATATCTTGCGCAGTTTTTCCGGGCTCCGGCTCGCTAATACCCTTAATTCCCCAGCACTTTCCTGACTCAGATGACGCATAGGCACGCTTGACTGCGTATTTCCTGCCGTTTTTGCGGCGTCCTGCACCAGGTTGTTCCCTTTTGCCATCAAGGCCGGATTAATCCTGATGTCGATCGACGACAATGATGGTAGAATTTGCGCTCGTAGTGCTGATAATAAAGCCGGTTGTTCGTAACGTAGACGCATCATCCAGCTGGCATTTGCCGTTTCTAGCACTAAAATACCCTGTCGGAAATTTGCGACGCGGCACCAAGGATGCAGTTGAACGGGCAACAGGCCTTTAACTGCACGGTTAAGCTTAAGCAACGCGACTGCGCGTTGTTGGACGTTATGCAGTGGCCCTTTGTCTTCTGCAGACGCGTCGTCGAACAGGGAATCTAATAATTGTGGACGGCTATCGCGCATAATGGGCTCCGGCGGATTATAAACTCGTGATCGGTATTCTAAATCGTTGGCGACAATTTGGCAGACGTTATTTCTGGCCCCATCTCCTTTTAGGGATGGTTGCGGCCACGCTTGGCGTACCTACCAATCTGACCGGCAACCCCGATCAAGCCGCTCTGCCGAGCACCTCGTCCAGCCTGAACCGGCAAAACTCTGCCAGTGGCGCCTTCAATAGCCTGGCGTTACTGCAAGAAGCGCACCGTCGTCCGACCTTTAGCGTCGACTATTGGCACCAGCATGCGCTTCGTACCGTCATTCGTCACCTCTCTTTTGCGCTTGCGCCGCAGGCCGTTTACGCGCGGGTGCAGGAAAGCGAAGCGGAGGTGACCGAACCCCCATTGCAGGTAGCGCAACTGGCGCTGCTTTCTACCCTTAATGCGCTGCTGACGCACGAGCCGAAGCCGCCGACCATCATTCGCACCACTCACCACGCCGTGCTGCCCGCTGTTGCGCAGCATCAGGCCGGGTTGTGGCTTGCGCAAGTGCAGGGCATTCGCGCCGGACCTGCAGCCTTAAGCTGATTTCTTGCCCCTCGGGCGACAAAAAAACCTAAAAAATAACATCAAGTTGACTGCCTGTGTTGGCCGTCATGACAGAGATATCAAACATCATGTTAGTGAAATTATTGACCAAAGTTTTTGGTAGCCGTAACGATCGTACGCTGCGCCGCATGCGCAAATCGGTTGAGCTGATCAACCAGATGGAACCGGACATGGAAAAACTGTCCGATGACGAACTGAAAGCCAAGACCAACGAGTTCCGCGCGCGCCTGGAAAAGGGTGAAGTGCTGGAAAACCTGTTGCCTGAGGCCTTCGCGGTAGTGCGTGAGGCGAGCAAGCGCGTCTTCGGCATGCGTCACTTCGACGTGCAGCTGCTGGGCGGCATGGTGCTGAATGACCGCTGTATCGCAGAGATGCGCACCGGTGAAGGTAAAACCCTGACCGCAACCCTGCCAGCCTATCTGAACGCCCTGAGCGGTCGTGGCGTGCACGTGGTAACCGTCAACGACTATCTGGCACAGCGTGACGCCGAGAACAACCGCCCGCTGTTTGAGTTCCTCGGCTTGAGCATCGGCATCAACCTGCCGGGCATGCCGGCACCGGCCAAGCGTGAAGCCTATGCCGCGGACATTACCTACGGCACCAACAACGAATACGGTTTCGACTATCTGCGCGACAACATGGCGTTCAGTCCGGAAGAGCGCGTTCAGCGCAAACTGCACTATGCACTGGTGGATGAGGTTGACTCCATCCTGATCGATGAAGCGCGTACACCGTTGATCATCTCTGGCCCGGCTGAAGACAGCTCCGAGATGTACATCAAGGTTAACAAGCTGATCCCTAAACTGATCCGTCAGGAAAAAGAAGATTCGGATTCCTTCCAGGGCGAAGGCCACTTCTCGGTTGACGAAAAGGCGCGCCAGGTGCACCTGACCGAACGCGGCCTGATCCTGATCGAAGAAATGCTGATGGAAGCCGGCATCATGGACGAAGGGGAGTCACTGTACTCACCGACCAACATCATGCTGATGCACCACGTGACCGCGGCTCTGCGTGCCCATGTGCTGTTTACCCGTGACGTTGACTACATCGTAAAAGACGGTGAAGTCATCATCGTCGACGAACACACCGGCCGTACCATGCACGGCCGTCGCTGGTCCGATGGCCTGCACCAGGCGGTGGAAGCCAAAGAAGGCGTGGAAATCCAGAACGAAAACCAGACCCTGGCCTCCATCACCTTCCAGAACTACTTCCGCCTGTACGAGAAGCTGGCTGGGATGACCGGTACCGCCGACACCGAAGCTTTTGAATTCAGCTCGATCTACAAGCTGGATACCATTGTGGTGCCGACCAACCGTCCAATGCTGCGTAAAGACATGCCGGATCTGGTCTACATGACCGAGCATGAGAAGATTGGCGCCATCATTGAAGATATTCGTGAGCGTACCGCTAACGGCCAGCCGGTTCTGGTCGGTACGATTTCAATCGAGAAATCCGAAGTGGTTTCGCGTGAGCTGGAGAAAGCCGGTATCGCCCATAAGGTGTTGAACGCCAAGTTCCACGCCATGGAAGCGGACATCGTTGCTCAGGCCGGCCAGACCTCTGCGGTTACCATCGCTACCAACATGGCCGGTCGTGGTACCGACATCGTGTTGGGCGGCAGCTGGCAGGCAGAGATTGCCCAGTTGGAAGATCCAACCGAAGAGCAAATCGCGGCGATTAAAGACGCCTGGAAAATCCGTCACGATGCTGTACTGGCAGCCGGTGGCCTGCACATCATTGGTACCGAGCGTCATGAATCACGCCGTATCGATAACCAGTTGCGCGGCCGTTCCGGTCGTCAGGGGGATGCCGGTTCATCCCGCTTCTACCTGTCGATGGAAGATGCCCTGATGCGTATTTTCGCCTCCGATCGCGTTTCCAACATGATGCGTAAATTGGGGATGAAAGAAGGTGAGGCCATTGAGCACCCATGGGTCACCAAAGCGATTGCCAACGCCCAGCGTAAAGTAGAAAGCCGCAACTTCGACATTCGTAAGCAACTGCTGGAATACGATGACGTGGCCAACGATCAGCGCCGCGCGATCTACAGCCAGCGTAACGAACTGCTGGACGTGTCTGACGTTAGCGAAACCATTGCCAACATCCGTGAAGACGTGTTCAAAACCACTATCGACGGCTACATTCAACCGCAGTCGCTGGAAGAAGAGTGGGATATTCAGGGGCTGACCGAACGTCTGAAAAACGATTTCGATCTGGATATGCCTATCGCCGAATGGTTGGATAAAGAGCCTGAGCTGCACGAAGAAACGCTGCGTGAGCGTATTCTGGAAAAAGCCAAGGAAGAGTACCAGCGTAAAGAAGAAGTGGTTGGCACCGAGATGATGCGCAACTTCGAGAAAGGCGTGATGCTGCAGACGCTGGATTCCCTGTGGAAAGAGCATCTGGCGGCCATGGACTACCTGCGTCAGGGTATCCATCTGCGCGGTTATGCGCAGAAAGATCCTAAGCAGGAGTACAAGCGCGAGTCCTTCAACATGTTCGCTACCATGCTGGAATCACTGAAGCATGAAGTGATCAGCGTGCTGAGCAAGGTTCAGGTGCGGATGCCGGAAGAGGTTGAAGCCTTGGAACTGCAGCGTCGTGAAGAAGCCGAGCGTCTGGCCAAACAGCAGCAGCTGAGCCACTATGAAGAAAACGCGCTGGTGACTGAAGATCCTAATGCACCGACCATCGCAGAACGTAAAGTGGGTCGTAACGATCCGTGCCCATGCGGTTCCGGTAAAAAATACAAACAGTGTCACGGTCGTCTGCAGAACTAAGCCGACACTGTTTAACGAATAAAACCCAGGGGTTCAGCGTGCTGAGCCCCTGTTTTTTGGGGCTGCATTCCGCGTTCCAACGACTCAATCAGGAGGATGCGATGAAACATCTGAATATCGCCGTCGGCATCATTCGTAATGCCCAGCAGGAAATCTTCATTACCCGCCGCGCGGCCGATTCGCATATGGCCGGTTTCTGGGAGTTTCCCGGCGGCAAAATTGAACAGGGGGAGACGCCGGAACAGGCGCTTAGCCGTGAATTATTGGAAGAGACCGGCATTGAAGCCCAGCGTGCGGAGTTGTTGGACGTGCTTGAGCATCAGTTTAGCGATCGCATCGTCACGTTGAATTTCTATCTGGTGGAAGCCTGGGCCGGTGAACCCTTCGGTCGCGAAGGCCAGCCTATGCGCTGGGTAAAGCAGGCTGACCTGCGGGAAGAAGAGTTCCCTCAGGCCAATATCAGCATTATCAAACTGCTGGTGGAGCAGGCTAACGCCGCGCAGTAATACAACCGGCCTGGCGGCTGCCGGGCCGATCAGAACGACGATCAGCGATCGTCTGCTTCACTCCACTCTTCGCTTTCGGAAAGATCGCTGTTGCTTGGAATGCGCTTCTCTTCATCGGCCCATTCGCCCAGATCAATCAACTGACAGCGTTTGCTGCAAAACGGACGAAATGGGCTCACCTCTCCCCAAACCACACCTTTGCCACAGGTTGGGCATTTCACTACGGTAGTCATATCTATTCCTTACTCCCTTCCAACGCGTGAAAGGTCTTGATGTCATTGGGTCAGCAACAGGCCAACTCAAAGGTTAGTCGTTCCGGCACCACGCCGAGCTCACTGTCCAGCGGCAGAAAGCGAATCGCATAGCGCGTCTTATGGCCGGAAATTTGTGGGTAAAGCTGGTGCGCCAGATTGATGCGTAAGCGCAGCAGATCCGCCCCCTCGGCGTTATCCTGGAAAAAACCGTTCAGGCTGATCTGATTGCGAAATGGCCCGGCCTGACGGATCAGATCCAGCACCATAGTCAGTGCCTGGTTTAATGGTTCCAGCGTTTGCAACCATTCGGCTACGTCGTTATCTCGCTCTTGCTGTGGTGCATGCATCCACATGTGCAGCGTCGGCAAGTCAAAGCTGCAGCACCCACCGGGGATGCTCAGGCGTTGCCGTACCAGACTAATCAACCGATCTTCGCGCAGCGCCTGACCCAGTCGCGGCGCAGACATCAGTGCGGCACCACGTTGCTTCAACTGGTTGCGTAACTGATCCACCAGCGACATATCGACGCCCGGAACATCGGCCCACGCCAGCAATTTTTGCTGCTGACGTTCCAGCTCTTTCAGTAGCTCGGTACGTACTTCACCGCGCTCCAGCACGTCCAGCAGATCGGCGATGGTGCGGAAAAAGGTCAGGGCGATGGCCGTTTCGCTTAAGGCTCGCTGGCCATGCAGCTGTTGCAGCAAAAATTCCATGCGCAGCCAGGTGCGCATTTTTTCATTCAACGGATGTTCAAAAAGAACGCTTGGGGAAACATCACTCATTCAGTTTAATCCTGTCGGGTCGCTGATGCCGCCAGCTCAAGGTAACGGCAATGCAGTGCGGCAACCAATGGCTCTATCCCCTGAGCGGTGCCGCTATTATCAATGATGTCGTCTGCAGCGGCCAGGCGCTGCTCACGCGTGACCTGTGCGGACAGTATGTTCTGTGCCTGCTGACGGCTGATGCCGTCGCGGGCGATGGTTCTGGCCAACTGAGTCTCGCTGTCGACGTCAACCACCAGCACGCGATCGGCGCGCGCCTGCAGGTTGTTCTCGACCAGCAATGGCACCACCCAGAGAGCGTAGGGGCTGGTGACTTGCGCCAGTTGACGTTGAGTTTCCTGATGAATCAGCGGGTGCAGCAGTTGGTTTAGCCAACGCTTTTCATCAGGGTTACTGAAGATACACTGACGTAAGGCGGCACGGTTCAGTGAACCGTCCGGCTGCAACATTTCATTACCAAAACGTTCGGCGATGGCAGCCAGTGCCGGGGTTCCTGGCTCGACAACCTGTCGGGCGATAATGTCAGCATCGACCACCGTCACGCCGTGGCGAGCGAAGGCGTCTGCCACGGTGGACTTACCGCTGCCGATACCCCCTGTCAACGCAACAATGTAGGCCATGGTAGGGAATGCACCTGAGGTTCATAAAAAAATAATAGACGAATCATAAAGCGATCGCACAGAAGTGCAAGTAAGCCGGCGGCGCTTGCCGTGCCGCTTAGGCTGTACGGTGATAAAAAGCGCAGCCGGAAAGGGAAAATGAGCGGGAGGTCACACTGCGGTGTCGCAGGTAAATTTGTCGGATTGTAGCGCAAAAAAAGGAGAATTCGCAGTCTTGTCCGGCGATTATTAGCGCGTATGATAGCGTCACTGGAACTGGCATTAATCTATACCCGTCATTCTTCAAGCTGCAGGTGTGTTGACTGCGCGCGTTCACCCGAATCACTTACATAAGTAAGCTCATCGGGACTCTCGCCCTTGTCGCCTTCCTGCAACTCGAATTATTTAGGGTATACCCCGTCGCTTTTCAAGCCATTGCGTTTTGCGATCCGTCGCCATAAACCAGGAAATCATAAGTCATGCGTATTGAAGAAGATTTGAAGTTAGGCTTTAAAGATGTGCTGATTCGCCCAAAGCGTTCCACGCTGAAAAGCCGCTCAGAAGTTGAACTGGAACGTCAGTTTACCTTCAAACATTCTGGCTGTAGCTGGTCTGGTGTGCCGATCATTGCCGCCAACATGGACTCGGTCGGTACCTTCAGCATGGCAGAGGCCTTGGCTTCCTTCGATGTTCTCACCGCCGTACACAAACACTACACCGTAGAGCAGTGGGCCGCCTTTGTGCAGCGCGTACCGGCATCGGTGCTGCGCCACGTGATGGTTTCAACCGGCACGTCCGACGCTGACTTTGTGAAAATGCAACAGATCCTGGCGCTATCACCCGAGCTGAAGTTTATCTGTATCGACGTAGCCAATGGTTATTCCGAGCATTTTGTCGCTTTCCTGCAGAAAGCGCGTGAAGCCTGTCCAAAACATGTTATCTGTGCCGGTAACGTCGTCACCGGAGAAATGGTGGAAGAACTTATCCTGTCCGGCGCCGACATTGTTAAAGTCGGTATTGGTCCAGGCTCTGTCTGCACGACCCGCGTGAAAACCGGCGTCGGTTATCCGCAGTTGTCTGCGGTGATCGAATGCGCTGATGCGGCGCATGGCCTCGGCGGCCAAATCGTTAGCGATGGCGGTTGTTCGGTGCCGGGCGACGTAGCGAAAGCCTTTGGCGGCGGTGCTGATTTTGTCATGCTGGGCGGCATGCTGGCCGGCCACGACGAGTGCGAAGGCACCATTGTGGAAGAGAACGGTGAGAAATTTATGCTGTTCTACGGCATGAGCTCCGAGTCGGCGATGAAACGCCACGTCGGCGGCGTTGCCCAGTACCGTGCGGCCGAAGGGAAAACTGTCAAACTGCCGTTGCGTGGCGAAGTTGAGTTCACCGTCCGCGACATTCTTGGCGGCCTGCGTTCCGCTTGCACCTACGTCGGCGCGGAACGTCTGAAAGAGCTGACCAAGCGCACCACCTTTATCCGCGTTGCAGAGCAGGAAAACCGCGTCTTCGGCAGCAAGTAAGCGGCGCGTATCGATACCAGCAATTTGTGGGCGCAGTTCAATGCTGCGCCCAATCACTGACGGACTTACCCCAAAACATTCCCCAACTGAAATATCGGCAGATACATGGCGATCACCAATGTGCCGACGATCCCGCCTACCACCAGCATTAACAGGGGCTCCAGCGTTTGCGCCAGGGTATCGGCCAGCTCAAAGGTTTGCTGTTCATGCCACGCGGCCAGTTTGCCCAATAGGGTATCTAACGAACCGGATTCTTCGCCCACGCGTACCAGTTGCTGGCACAGCGTTGGGAAAAGCGCCTGCTGTTCCAGGGCGCGATGAAAAGTCTGCCCTTGCGAAATCTGTTGCCTGATGTTGTCAATTGCCTGGCGATAAAACAGGTTATCCACCGACAGCGCCGCCGCAGCCAACCCGTCAACCAGGCTGAGCCCAGCTTGCTGAGTCATGGCCAGAATACGGAATATTTGGCTCAGGCAGCCGCCTTTAATCAAGTGCGCAATCAGTGGCAGACGCAACAGCGCCGCCTGTTCGCGCCTGCGCCATTGAGGCTGCGGATGCAGACGACGAAGATAGGTGTATGACATACAGACCAGAATCGCCGTTAGCCAGGGACCGCTGTCGATCAGCAGGGTGGAAAGGTTCAGCAATCCTTGGGTAAACCACGGCAGCGGCGCATTGAATGACTGATAGACGCCGGCAAATTCCGGCAACACCATCACCAGCATCAAAATGCTTACCAACAGCGCCACCGCGCAGATAAACAAAGGGTAACGCAGCGCCTTGATGACTTTCTTTTGCAGTTTTTGCTGTGCTTCCTGTTGTTGGGCCAGTTGCAGGCAGCATTCGTCCAGGTGACCGGTCAGCTCGCCAATGGCGATTAGCTGGCGGTAGATCAAAGGAAACACGGCATGTTGCTCAGCGATAACTTCAGAAAATGGCTGGCCCTGGCGTACCTGTTCACTCACTTCCCGCAGCAGGCAGCGCCAGGCAGCTGACGGGTGCTCTGCCGCCAGCAATTGTAACCCGCTGACCAGCGGCAATCCGGCCTGTAGCAATGTTGCCAACTGGCGGGTGAACTGAATCAGGGGTTCACCGCGCCATTGACCCGGTGAAATACGTTTCCCGCTGTTGATCTGGCAGGGTTGCAGTCCTTGTTCGATCAACCACTGGCTGACCTCATTCTTCTTACCGCTCATCAGCTCACCCTCACGCAGTTGTCCGTGCGGGTCAATGGCCTGCCAGAGGAAAAGGCGCAGCGTTTTCACTGAGCGCCTCCGCCGTCGGCAATCACACCTACAATGCGGTATACCTCCTCCAGCGAGGTGACGCCCTGGGCGACCAGCGTTAGTCCGGCTTGCAGCAGCGTGGTCTGCCCCTGCTGCCGGGCGATTTCAGCCAACATGTTGGGGGCGGCCCCCTCCAGCAGGCCGGCTTGCACCTCTGGGGTAATGGTCAACAGTTCATATACCCCGGTGCGGCCATAGTAGCCGCTGAAGCAGTGCTCGCAGCCATCGGCCTTCCAGGGCAGCAGAGGTGTTGCCCAAATGGCTGCGGGAAAACGTACGGGCAGGCTTTGTTGATAGCGGCAGTGGCTGCATAACTTTCGCACCAGACGTTGTGCGATCACCAGCTTCAGACAGGCGGCAATCAGGTAGCCCGGGATGCCCATATGAGTCAGGCGCGTCAGGGTTTCGCTGGTGGAATTGGTGTGCAAGGTGGAAAGCACCAGGTGGCCGGTTTGAGCGGCTTTTACTGCGATCTCAGCCGTTTCCCGATCGCGGATCTCACCGATCATGATGACGTCCGGATCCTGTCGCAGCAAGGCGCGTAATACGCGGGAGAAATCCAGTTCCGTTTTGGCGTTGGTCTGCGTCTGATTGATACCGAACAGGGGAATTTCAATCGGATCCTCGACGCTGCATAAATTACTCTGCGCGTCATTCAACTGACGCAGACCGCCGTATAGCGTGACGGTTTTGCCGCTGCCGGTGGGGCCGGTGACCAGGATCATGCCCTGCGGGCAGGATAAGGCAGAGGAAAACTGCACCAGTGCTGTCGGATCCATACCCAACCGATTCAACGGCAGCTCCTGGCGTTCAGTTTGCAAAATTCGCAGCACCACTTTTTCGCCGTGCAGGGTGGGCAGGGTGGCGATACGCATGGAGTAGCTAGCGTTATCCAACCGGACGCTGAGCTGACCATCCTGCGGCAGGCGGCGCTCGGCGATGTCCAACTGCCCCATGATTTTCAGTCGAGCCGTGAGGCGAGCCGCGAGCGTGAATGGCGGTGAGGTTATCACCTGCAACACGCCGTCGATGCGTAGCCGGATACGGAGAGTCTGCTGGTAAGGTTCGAAATGAATGTCCGAGGCTCGTCGCTGAATGGCGATGCGGAGCGTCTGATTGATAAACTGCACCACGGGTGCGTCACTGTCGTCGTTTAATGATGCCGCGTCGAATTGCTCTTCCGAAGTGGGCTGCTCGAGCCTATCGCCCTGCATTTGCCGCCTGTTCAGTTCCAATTCCAGCCTGGCTGCCGGCCACTGTTCCAGATGAATGCGTTTGCCGGTGGCAAAACGCAGGGCTGATAATAGCGCTTGTGGTGCCTCCGTCGTCAGGGCCACGTTCAGGCACTGGTCATCCTCACTAAGAGCCAATGCCTGGTAGCGTTGGCATAGCGTATGGATTTCATCGCTGATTGCCGTACTCATGATGTCGGCGCCGCGGCGGTAGTGTCAAAACGGAAAACTTCCTGACAGGTTTCCTGCAGATTGCTGTTTTCGCTGGTGCACAGGCGTGTCCAACGCGTCAGGCCGCTGGCATTTTGGGTTGGCGTCAGTGCGACCGTCAATCCCTGCAGCGTTTGCGAGCCGGTCAGCGAGATCACGCCCTGGCTGACCTGAACCGCGCTGACGTAACGTGAGGCGTCGCCGGTAGGGATGCCTTTGCTACCGGCGTTACAGCCGGTCGGCGTGCCGCTGTCGAGCACGCACAGTTCAACGGCCAGCTTATACGGCGTCATGGCTTGCAGCATGTCGGTCATCGCTGCCTTTTGGATATAGCGCTGATAGGCAGGAATACCTATGGCGCTCAGTATGGCGATAATGGCGATCACCACCATCAGTTCTATCAGGGTAAAACCGCGCTGCGTTTCCATCCGTTGCTTCCTCCATGTCAATGTGGAGGCCAGAGTAATCAGGCCAGCGGGACGCTTCGAGCGGGTGATGGCTGTTTTTAGGCGCAGTTCCACAGCATTCGATCGAGGTTGCAGCAGAGGGGAAAAGAGATGGGGCGAGCTTCGCAGTTTTGATGAAAGAACACCTCCCCGGTAGTTCAGGGAGGTGCGGAGAGAGGGGTTATTTGAAGCGCATGGACAGATCGAGGGCGGTCACATGTTTGGTCAGCGCGCCTACAGAAATATAGTCCACGCCGGTTTCGGCGAAGGTACGCAGGGTTTCGCTGGTCACGTTGCCGGACACTTCCAGCTGTGCACGGCCCTGAGTTTGCGTCACGGCGGCGCGCATCATGTCGACGCTGAAATTGTCCAGCATGATAATGTCTGCACCGGCGTCCAGCGCCTGCTGCAGTTCATCCAGCGATTCGACTTCCACTTCGACCGGCACCTCGGCATGCAGCCAGAATGCTTTTTCGACCGCTTTTTTAATCGAGCCGGAGGCAATGATGTGGTTTTCCTTGATCAGGAAGGCGTCGGACAGCCCGAGACGGTGGTTGCTGCCGCCGCCGCACAATACGGCATATTTCAGCGCGGTGCGCAGCCCTGGCAGGGTCTTGCGGGTATCGAGCAGGCGGGTTTTCGTCCCCTGCAACAGTGCCACATAGCGGCTGACTTCGGTTGCTACGCCGGAAAGCGTCTGCACAAAGTTCAGCGCAGTGCGCTCACCGGTAAGCAGCACCCGTGCCGGGCCGGTCAGTTTGCAAAGCGCTTGGTCTGGCACCAGGCTATCACCGTCCGCCACCAGCCAATCCACTTTCACCTGGTTGCCCAACTGGATAAAGACTTCATTCAGCCAGCGTTTTCCGCAAAAAATACCGGGTTCGCGGGTGATGATCGTGGCTTCGGCCTGGGTATCGGCCGGCAACAATTGCGCGGTAATATCGCGTTCGGCATCGACTTCGCCTCCCAGGTCTTCACGCAGCGCCTGGGCAACGGCATAGGGGATATCGCTTTCAATTCGTTCAAGAAGCTCGGTGCGGCGAGTGTCGGCACTGTAGCGGCGTGTCGGCATAGAAAACTCCGAAATGGACGGTAAGATCGTAGGGGGAACATGCTACTCTGTTGCCGTGACAAGTACCACCGCCCAGAGGTGTCTGATGCAGTTAGAACAAGGCTGGATTGTCGGGGTAACCCGGGTTGTCTCGCCGCATTGCGATCTTCGCCCGAATGAGGAGGCGCCTTCGCTGCTGGTGATCCACAATATCAGCCTGCCGCCCGGCGAGTTCGGCGGCCCCTATATCGATCGGCTGTTTACCGGTACTCTTGATCCTGCGGATCACCCCTATTTTTCTGATATTCATCAACTACGCGTTTCGGCGCACGGCCTGATCCGTCGCGACGGTGAAATCATTCAGTATGTGCCCTTTGACCGACGAGCCTGGCACGCGGGCGTATCGTCGTATCAGGGACGAGAGCGCTGTAACGATTTTTCGATCGGCATTGAACTGGAAGGTACCGATCATGTGGCGTTCACGCCGCAGCAATACCAAAGTCTGAACGCGGTGACCGCGCTGCTGATCCGGCATTATCCGACGTTGGCGGCGCATATCACCGGGCACAGTGACATTGCCCCAGGCCGTAAAACCGATCCCGGCCCGGCGTTTGATTGGGATTTATATCTGGCATCTCTGGAACAACCTGGCGGGCCAGATGACGCTATGCTTGGAACAATGGAAAGGGAGAGGAGTCGCTAATGACGCTGTTTACGCTGTTACTGGTTCTGGCGTGGGAACGTTTATTCAAGCTGGGTGAGCATTGGCAGTTGGATCATCGCCTTGAGGTGGTATTTCAACGGCTGCATCGGTTTTCACTGGCGCAAACGCTGCTGATGACGCTGGCCTGGATGGTGGTGGTGGCAGGGATTTTATGGCTGTCCCAGGGACTGTTTTTCGGCGTAGTGACGCTGTTGCTGTGGATCGTCATTGATTTGCTGTGTGTCGGCGCAGGGATCAAGCGTAAACACTATCGGGCCTATCTGAAGGCCGCTCGGCAGGGGGATGCCCATGCCAGCGATCAAATGGCGGAAGAACTGGCGTTGATCCACGGTTTGCCGGTGGATTGCAGCGAAGAGTTGCGCTTGCGTGAACTGCAAAATGCGCTGCTGTGGATTAACTTCCGTTATTATCTGGCGCCGCTGTTTTGGTTTGTGGTCTGCGGGCCTTACGGGCCGATCGCGCTGGCAGGCTACTCTTTCCTGCGCGCTTACCAGACCTGGTTGGCACGCCATAACACGCCGCTGGAGCGTTCGCAGTCAGGCATCGATCATCTGCTGAACTGGCTGGACTGGATCCCGGTGCGTCTGGCCGGCGTGGCTTACGCGTTGTTTGGTCACGGTGAAAGAGCGTTACCGGCGTGGTTTGCGTCTCTGGGCGATCGTCACTCTTCGTCGTATCAGGTGCTGACGCGGTTGGCGCAGTTTTCACTGGCGCGCGATCCCCATATGGATCCGGTGCAGACGCCAAGGGCAGCGGTCAGCCTGGCGCGTAAGGTGACGATGATTATCGTGGTGGTGGTGGCGCTGCTGACCATTTACGGAGCCTTGCTCTAAAGCCAGAGCGGGGGGCACGATGGAAATAAAAACGGGCGCCAGGCGCCCGTTTTTATTGGCTTGATGCGTCTTACAGTTTGGCGAAGCAGCGACGTGCGGCATCGATGGTGCGCTGAATGTCTTCCTTGCTGTGCGCAACGGACATAAAGCCGGCCTCAAAGGCAGAAGGCGCCAGATACACCCCTTCCTCCAGCATCAGGTGGAAGAAGCGCTTAAAGCGTTCTACGTCGCACTGCATCACGTCCTGGTAGCAGGTCACTGCCGGTGCATCGGTAAAGAACAGGCCAAACATCCCGCCAACGTGGTTAACCACCAGCGCGATGTTTTCTTCTTCAGCCGCGTGCAGCAGGCCAGCCGCCAGCATATCGGTCAGTTCGGTCAGGGTCTGGTGGATACCGACCTGAGAGACTTCGGTCAGACAGGCGTAGCCGGCCGCCATCGCAATCGGGTTGCCTGACAGGGTGCCCGCCTGATAGACCGGCCCGGTTGGCGCCAGCGCATCCATCACTTCACGGCGGCCCCCAAAGGCGCCGACAGGCATGCCGCCGCCGATGATTTTACCCAAACAGGTCAGGTCCGGCACCACGCCATAATGAGCCTGAGCCCCGGCCAGCGCCACGCGGAAGCCGGTCATGACTTCGTCGATAATCAACAATGCACCGTACTTGTCGCACAGTGCACGCAGGCCCGGCAGGAACTCCGGCAGTGGCGGAACGCAGTTCATGTTGCCGGCGACCGGCTCGACGATGATGCAGGCGATCTCGGAAGGATATTGTTCAAATGCAGCCTGCACCGAATCCAGATCGTTAAAGGTACAGGTCAGGGTATGCTTGGCGAAATCGGCCGGTACGCCCGGGGAGTTAGGCTGGCCCAGGGTCAGCGCGCCGGAGCCGGCTTTGACCAGCAGGCAGTCGGCGTGGCCGTGGTAGCAGCCTTCAAATTTGATGATTTTGTCGCGGTTGGTGTAACCGCGTGCCAGACGGATGGCGCTCATAGTGGCTTCGGTTCCCGAGTTCACCATCCGCACCATGTCCATGGTCGGCACCAGTTCGGTAACCAGCTCCGCCATTTTAACTTCCATCTCGGTCGGCGCGCCAAAGCTCAGGCCGCGCTGCGCCGCTTCAATGACCGCATTGCGGATCGCCGGGTGGTTGTGTCCCAGCACCATCGGGCCCCAGGAACCGACGTAGTCGATATAACCTTTGCCGTCGACGTCGAACAGGTAAGCCCCGTCCGCCCGTTCGATAAACAGCGGCACACCGCCAACGCCGTTGAATGCACGCACCGGAGAGTTAACCCCGCCTGGGATTACCTGTTTTGCCTCGGCATACAGACTTTCGGACTTGCTGTTTAAGCTCATAGAACGGCTCCTGGATTCTCTTTTGAATGATTTGACCGCGCTATTCTAGTGAAGTGTTCGTCGATATGAAACGATCACAGTCAGATACCTATTTAGAGGGGCGATCGATTAGCGGGTGGGTTAGAATAATCAACTAGCCTATTTGTATTACATTTAATTCCATTAATGAATAACCCATTATGACTGAATTACAGCAACAGCCGCGGGTGGCGCAGGCCCCACGTCTAAAACGCAGTGACGCAGTGCGCGAGCTTTTACGTCGGGATAAAACGCCGGTGGCGATCCTGTTTATGGCGGCGCTGGTGGGCACCCTGGCGGGGCTGCTCGGGGTGGCCTTTGATAAGGCGGTAGATTGGGTGCAGCAGCAGCGCTTTTCCGCGCTGGCGCAGGTCGCCGATTATTGGATCCTGGTTTGGCCGCTGGCCTTTATTCTTTCCGCCGCGCTGGCGATGTTGGGATATTACCTGGTACGTCGCTTTGCTCCTGAGGCAGGGGGATCGGGCATACCGGAGATCGAAGGGGCATTGGAAGAGCTGCGTCCGGTGCGCTGGTGGCGGGTGATCCCGGTAAAATTTATCGGCGGTATGGGCACCTTGGGCGCGGGTATGGTGCTGGGCCGCGAAGGGCCTACGGTGCAGATGGGCGGCAACGTCGGGCGCATGGTGCTGGATATCTTCCGCATGCGCGGTGCCGAAGCGCGCCATTCTTTGTTGGCAACCGGTGCAGCCGCCGGCCTGTCTGCGGCCTTTAACGCCCCGCTGGCGGGCATTTTGTTTATCATTGAAGAGATGCGGCCGCAGTTCCGCTACAACCTGATTTCGATTAAAGCGGTGTTTATCGGCGTCATCATGTCGAGCGTGGTGTTCCAGCTGTTCAACGGGGAAGGTTCGGTGATTGCGGTGGGCAAGCTTTCCTCGGCGCCGATCAATACCCTTTGGCTGTATTTGGTGCTGGGGGCAATATTTGGTGCGGTGGGGGTGATGTTCAACGCGTTGGTCTTCCGCACTCAGGATATGTTCGCTCGCCTGCACGGCGGAAAAATGCGCAAAATTTTGCTGATGGGCGGTTTGCTCGGCGGTATTTGCGGCATTCTGGGGCTGATCCAGCCCGAAGCCGCTGGCGGCGGTTTTGGCCTGATCCCGATCGCCGCAGCGGGCAACTATAGCGTCGGCATGCTGATGTTTATTTTTATCACCCGGGTGATCACCACGCTGCTGTGTTTCGGTTCCGGCGCACCGGGCGGCATTTTTGCGCCAATGCTGGCGTTGGGTACGCTGTTTGGCACCGCCTTTGGCCTGGCCGGCGGGCATTTGTTCCCCGAGTACGGCATCGAAGCCGGCACCTTCGCTATTGCCGGCATGGGCGCCCTGTTTGCTGCCACGGTGCGTGCGCCGTTGACCGGGATCGTGCTGGTGCTGGAGATGACCGACAATTACCAGCTCATCCTGCCAATGATAATTACCTGTCTGGGTGCTACGCTGGTGGCGCAGTTCCTCGGGGGCAAGCCGTTGTATTCCTCCATATTGGCCCGCACCTTACAACGGCAGGAAGCGTCGCAGGCCAGCGAGGCGGCCGATAAAACAGGTAAAGAAAATACAACAAATGCGGTGAATACTTGAACGCAACACTCAGGTATTGGATAATCATTAACATTAATCCGGCCGCCATTGTAGCGACCTGATGCAGAACAATGTTGGGAGTAAAGAGTATGAGTGATGAAACAGCACTGCCCCTGCAATTTACCGAGGCAGCAGCAAGCAA
The DNA here is from genome assembly GCF_047456085.1 of Serratia sp. BNK-12. Lineage (NCBI taxonomy): Bacteria > Pseudomonadati > Pseudomonadota > Gammaproteobacteria > Enterobacterales > Yersiniaceae > Serratia > Serratia sp. BNK-12. The sequence goes on along the minus strand of NZ_CP179896.1, from coordinate 4,403,806 downwards.
GGTTAAAGTCCTGATTGCTGATGAAGAAAATCCGAATCTGAAGTTGCGGGTTTACATTACCGGTGGCGGTTGCAGCGGATTCCAATACGGCTTCACTTTTGACGACAAGGTCAACGATGGTGATATGACTATCGAGAAGCAGGGCGTCGCGCTGGTGGTTGACCCGATGAGCCTGCAGTATCTGGTGGGCGGCTCGGTCGACTATACCGAAGGCCTGGAAGGCTCGCGCTTCGTGGTGACTAACCCGAACGCCAAAACCACCTGCGGCTGTGGATCTTCCTTCAGCGTCTGATCCTGCGTGCAGCAGTACTAAACCCGCCAACCTCACCGGTTTGCGGGTTTTTTTATGGCTACCATTCTACGGTGACCAATTCTCGATAGGTTTCACTGCCGCTTTCGTTTTGTAACCTGCTACGGGTTACCTTAGGTTGGGCGTCGGTCGCATTGCCGCATTTCACCTGAGGGACTGTGTCGCTGACATCTACGCTGCACATAGGCATTAAGGTCAGGCTGACGCCGATTTTGCCGCTGGTGGTACCGGCGTAAGCGAGAGAGCTGCACAGCAGTACGCTGAACAATAAGATAATATTTTTCATCATTAGGACAAAGCCATCCGTAAGCAATCACATAATGGCTTATCGGCAAAAAGTTAATAAAATTTAACAGGGCGGAAGAATGGTTAACTTGAACTTAAAAAGTTTATTACATTGTTTTCCCTGATTTTTTCAGACGCAGATAATAACATTTGTTTATTAATTGGTCGAATATTCTGCTCTAGGGAGTGGGGGCGTGATAAGACTCCGCCCGGTATCGGGCGGAGTGGGATTAGCGCTCGAGGATAAATGCGGGCAGTTTCAGGTGCCAGCGAATGGCCGCCAGCCTGATGGCTAGCGTGATGACCATGCCAAGCATCATCGCCTGCTGCAGCGGCATACCGAAAGTGGCGAAGGCCGTGGCATGTACGATGCCGCCGATAATACAGGCAGTAGCGTAAATTTCGGTTCGCAGGATCATGGGGATTTCACGCGCCAGCACATCGCGGATAATGCCGCCGCCAACGCCGGTGATCACGCCCATACAGATTGCCACTAATGGGCTGGCATCGGCGGCAAAGGCTTTATTTACCCCGATGCCGACGAACACCGCCAGCCCGACGGCATCCAGCACCGGCAAGATCCATTTAGGCAAGCGGCGCGGTTGGCGCACCAGCAGCAGCGTCAGTACGCAGGTGATCATCGCCACCACCAGATCGGTTGGATCCTTTACCCAAAATACCGGCCCGTTAGCCAATGCCATGTCGCGAATGGTGCCGCCACCGACCGCAGTGACCACGCCAAGCACCAGCACGCCAAAGGGATCCATCCGCAGCTTGCCCGCCAGCAATACGCCGGAAATGGCGAAAACCGCCGTACCCAGGATATCCAACCAAAACACCAGCATTAACGGATCTCCGCCAGTTGGCTGCACAGCTGTTGCGCAGCCAGCATGATGCGGGGGCCGGCGCGGTTGAACCAGTCGCCATTGAGCGCAATCACCGGTACCTGCAGTTGCGGCGCCCAGAAGGCTTTTACGCTGGCAATCTCTTTTTGGTCGCCGGTAATAACGATGGCCTGGGGTTGACGCGCCAACACCTGCTCACGACTGATTTGCGGCCATGGCATGCGGCTGTCGGCAAAGATGTTTTCCGCACCGCACAGCGACAACACCTGGCTTTGCAGGGTGGCACCGGAAGTGGTGAACAAGGGCTGGGTGCCGAATTGCAGCAGGACCCGTCTTGGCTGAGTGTGAGGATATTTGTTTTTCAGGTCGGCAATTTGCTGACGAAGAGCCTCTGCGGCCAGATGCGCCTGTTCAGGATGCGGGCTGTATTGGGCCAGTTGATCCAGCGAGCGGGGGATATCATCCAGAGTAGTGGCGTCGGCATAGAAAATCGGAATGCCGAATGCGGCAAGCTGATCCAGCACTCGCTGCGGATTGCCACCGCGCCAGGCGAGGATCAGATCCGGCTTTAGCGCCAGTACCCGCTCCAGATTGATGCCTTGCCAGGAGGCGACCTGCTCGAGTTTCTTGGCTGCTGGCGGATAATCTGAATAGGCGCTCACCGCCAGCAGCGTGTCGCCCATGCCGGCGGCATAGGCAAGTTCGGTGGTATTGGGTGCCAGGCTGATCACGCGCTGGGCAGCGCCGACAGGCAGCGCCACCCATAATGCCAGCAGCCACAACAGGGCTGAAAAGCGTCGCGTCACATTAACCGCGCTTAGCCAGGGTCTGCAGCATGGCGTTAACCATCAGCGTGGATTGCTGAGCGGCCACCACCAGGAACTCGTCGAAGCTCATGTGCGATTCACTGTCGGCAACGTCAGAGATTGCGCGTACCACGACAAACGGGGTGCCGAACAGGTGGCAAACGTGGCCCACGGCCGCCGCTTCCATTTCTACTGCCGCCACGCTCGGGAAAGTCGCGCGAATGCGGGCCAAAGGCTCTGCGCCGTTAATGAAGGCATCGCCGCTGCAGATCAGGCCGCGTACGGCGTTCAGATCCAGTTGCTTGATGCAGCTTTCTGCCAGGGCAATCAGCGCGTCGTCCGCGACAAACGCCGCCGGGCAGCCGGCCATTTGGCCTGGTTCGTAACCGAAAGCGGTCACGTCGGCATCGTGATAACGCACTTCTTCGGACACCACGATATCGCCGACCTTCAGCGTGCTGGCCAGGCCACCGGCAGAACCGGTGTTGATCACCACGTCCGGCTTGCAGTGTTCCAGCAGCAGGGTGGTCCCCATGGCCGCAGAAACCTTACCGATGCCGGACTTCAGCAACGCCACGTCAACGCCGCCGATCTGGCCGGTATAGATTTCACAGCCCGCGCGTTGAATGGTCTGACGGTTTTCGATTTGATCGCGCAGCAGGGTGACTTCCTGCTCCATTGCGCCGATGATGCCTACTTTCATAAATAACACTCGCTGATTGGGTGTGGGAATTGCGCCATAGTCTATCATGGCTCTCATAGAGAGATAATGCGTTGCATATGCCGTCGGGAATTGTTATCACGGGGGCTGGGCGCAACGGCGGAGAAACAGATGTCCGGGATCGACTTTAAGCAGAAAATCAGCTTCCAACGGCCCTTCAGCAACCCCATTGAAGCCGAAGAAGAATACGACATAGTGCGGCAGTTCGAGAGCGATCGCGGGCGTATTGTCAATTCCGCCGCCATTCGCCGTCTGCAGCAAAAAACCCAGGTGTTCCCGCTCGAACGCAACGCCGCGGTGCGCAGCCGCCTGACGCACTCCATGGAAGTGCAACAGGTAGGGCGGCATATCGCCAAAGAGATCCTTAATCGTTTCAAACAGGCAGGGCGGATCGACGAGCTCGGCCTGACCAAACTGCTCGATCCTTTTGAAAGCATTGTCGAAATGGCCTGCTTGATGCACGACATCGGTAATCCGCCTTTTGGCCATTTTGGCGAGTCGGCAATTAACGACTGGTTTGCGCAGCGGCTGGATCCTGCCAGCTGCGGCAGTGAGCCCGCCAGTAACGATCGCTGCCAGGTCAGCGTATTGCGTCTGCACGAAGGTGAGAGCGATCTTAACCGCCTGCGCAGCCGCATTCGTCACGATCTCAGCCACTTCGAAGGTAATGCCCAGGCCATCCGGTTGGTGTATACCCTGCTCAAGCTTAACCTGACCTATGCACAGGTGGGCTGTATCCTGAAATATACCCGCCCGGCCTACTGGGCCAGCGATATTCCAGCCAGCCACAACTACCTGATGAAAAAACCGGGCTTTTATCTGGCGGAAGAGGCATTTGTCGATCGGTTGCGGCGTGAGTTGAATATGGGCGAGTTCGACCGTTTCCCTCTGACCTATATTATGGAAGCCGCTGATGATATTTCGTACTGCGTGGCGGATTTGGAAGACGCGGTGGAAAAAAACATTTTCACCGTCGAACAGCTTTACCAGCATTTAACTCAGGAGTGGGGTGAGGTAACGCCGGGCGATCTGTTTGATAAAACCGTGGCCAGTGCTTTTCGCAAGATCGATCGCGGGGGGGCGCGTCGCAGCACCGAAGATCAATTCTTCATGTATTTACGAGTTTTCACCGTGGCGCGTTTGGTCCCGCATGCGGCGCAGCGTTTTATTGATAATCTGGATGCGGTTTTCCAGGGAAACTTTAATCAGGCGCTGTTGGAAGATTCCAGCCCGGCTTACCAACTGCTGAAAATATTCAAGAATGTGGCCTTCAAACACGTCTTCAACCATCCTGAAGTCGAACAGCTGGAGCTGCAGGGCTACCGGGTGATCAGCGGCCTGCTGGATATCTATAGCCCGTTGCTGGCAATGTCTTTGGCGGACTTTACCCGGCTGGTACAGGAAGACAGCCATCGTGCTTATCCGATAGAAACGCGCCTGTTTCACAAGCTTTCGACCAAACATCGTCTGGCGTATATCGAAGCGATTGAAGGTTTGCAGCACCTGTCACCCGAGCAATTGGCGATCCGGGAGTATTATTTCCGCGCGCGTTTGCTGCAGGATTATATCAGCGGCATGACCGATCTTTATGCCTATGACGAATACCGCAGATTAATGGCAGCGGAATAATTCATTCCGCTAATAAATATTATTTTAAGCAGTTTGCTTGGCGCCGTGAGCTTATTTGGAGTTTTGTAAAGACGGACAATATTTGTTTACTATTACCAATAATCTGCGCCGGAACTTCGGGTTATTAATAGGCTCTCACTATGCACAAAGACCCTAATACTTTCTGATCGACTTTAGAAGAGACACACAGATGAAAAAAACCGCATTAGTTCTGAGCGCATTGGCATTCAGTATTGGTATGGCGATGGGCCCGATGACGGCCGTCGCCGCAGAAACCGCGTCTTCCAGCACCCAGCAATTGCCAAGCCTGGCACCGATGCTGGAAAAAGTGATGCCTTCCGTGGTGAGCATTAATGTTGAAGGCAGCACCACGGTCAATACGCCGAAAATGCCGCAGCAGTTCCAACAGTTCTTTGGTGAGGATTCACCGTTCTGCCAGGACGGTTCGCCATTCCAGGGCTCGCCGATGTGCCAGGGCGGCGCTGGCGCTGAACCGGGGGCGCCTGATCAGGGCACACAGCAAAAATTCCAGGCGCTGGGCGCCGGGGTAGTGATTGACGCGGCCAAGGGCTACGTCGTCACCAACAACCACGTGGTGGATAACGCCAACAAAATCCAGGTTCAACTGAGCGACGGTCGCAAATTTGACGCCAAGGTGATCGGCAAGGATCCGCGTTCCGATATTGCGTTGATCCAACTGAAAGACTTCAAGAACCTGACGGCGATCAAGATGGCGGACTCCGAGCAACTGCGAGTCGGTGATTACACCGTGGCGATCGGCAACCCCTATGGACTGGGTGAAACAGCCACTTCCGGTATCGTTTCTGCACTGGGCCGCAGTGGGTTGAATATCGAAAACTACGAGAACTTTATCCAGACCGATGCGGCGATTAACCGCGGTAACTCGGGTGGCGCCTTGGTGAACCTTAACGGCGAGCTGATCGGCATTAACACCGCGATCCTGGCGCCGGACGGCGGCAACATCGGTATCGGTTTCGCTATCCCGAGCAACATGGTGAAAAACCTGACCGCGCAAATGGTCGAGTACGGTCAGGTCAAACGCGGTGAATTGGGCATTATGGGTACCGAACTGAACTCTGAACTGGCGAAAGCGATGAAAGTGGACGCGCAGCGCGGGGCATTCGTCAGCCAGGTGATGCCGAAGTCTTCTGCCGCCAAAGCGGGTATCAAGGCCGGTGACGTGATTGTCACCATGAACGGTAAAGCGATTTCCAGCTTTGCGTCGTTCCGCGCGGAGATCGGCACTCTGCCGGTAGGCAGCAAAATGTCGCTGGGCATTCTGCGCGACGGCAAGCCTGTTACCGTGGACGTTACGCTGGAACAAAGCGCCCAGACTCAGGTTGAGTCCGGCAATATTTACACCGGTATTGAAGGTGCCGAACTGAGCAATGGCCAGGTCGGCAACCAGAAAGGCGTGAAGGTAGATAGCGTTAAAGCCGGCAGCGCTGCCGCCCGTATTGGGCTGAAAAAAGGTGACGTGATCCTGGGCGTTAACCAACAGCCAATCCAGAACCTGGGTGAACTGCGCAAGATCCTCGACAGCAAACCTTCGGTGCTGGCGCTGAATATCCTGCGTGGTGACACCAGCCTGTACCTGTTGATGCAGTAATGACCCCAGGTTTTTACCAAAAAGGCACGCTACGGCGTGCCTTTTTATTGCCTGTTACTTCAGGCCAAATGAGCGCGCGCGGCCTGGCAGACCAGCTCAATCTCATCCAGCAGCTCCAGCCATTCCGGCTCCAAATCATTGCTGCTTACCCCCCGACGCAACTGCTGTTCAATGTAGAAACACAGCTGTTTCAGTCGCGGTACGCCGCTGTAGCTGCAACTGCCGTGCAGTTTGTGGATCAAATCCAGAATGTCGGCGTCCGGCGTGCCGTCGAGCATCGCTTGCACGCGTTCGCTAACCTGTGGCAGGAAGTCGAGCAGCATCTGCAAAAGGTCACGGGCCAGATCGGGCTTGTTGGCCGCCTGACGCAGCGCCAGGGCCCAGTCGAGCGACAACGGCGGTTCATTAACGGGAACGGGTGCCGGCGTTACCGGGTCGGGTTCGCCGCTGTGATAGCGGGCCAACACGCGGGTCAGCATGGCTTCGTCAATCGGTTTGGCCAGATAGTCATCCATGCCGGCCTGCAGCAAATGTTCGCGTTCGCCGCTGACCGCATGGGCGGTGACGGCGACGATCGGCGTTGAATTGTGGTGCGGCAGTTGGCGGATCAGCTCGCTGGTTCGAATACCGTCAATGTTGGGCATCTGGATATCCATTAGGATCAAATCCAGCACGTTATCGCGCGCCAGCAGCAGCGCTTCTTCCCCGCTTTCACACAGCAGGGTCTTTTCCACCTGTTCGGCCAGCAGGGTGCCGATCAGTTTCAGGTTGGCCGGATTATCGTCAACCGCCATCACCGTTAGCGGCAGGCGTTTACGTTCCGGCAGCGCAGTGATGCGCGGCGGCGTTTCCATGCGCAGCAGCGGGAACAGGCGATTACTGGTGATTGGCTTGATCAGGCAACCGGCGGCGCCCTGTTGTTTAAGCATTTCGGCGTTGATTTGCGACTGGCAAGGCAGCGCCAGAATCACCCGGTCGGCGACTTTCAAAGCCGCCAGCAGCTTGCTTTCGTGCTGGGCCATATTGTCGCGGAAGGGGATTGGCACGCCCACCAGCAGGAAATCGTAATGTTTCTTCGGCAGTTGGGCCAGCGTAGGTGAATGGGTAATCACCAGTTGGGTGACGTTCAGCATATTGAGCGTCGCCTGCGCTGCCATCGGGTTGGCTTCGATATACCCCAACGTCTTGCCTTGCAGATCCGGCAGGCTTGGCGGCAGCGACAGCATGCCTTCGTGCAGATCGAGCGTGATGTGGAACCAGAAGGTCGAGCCGCGATTCAACTGGCTGTGGAAGCAGATATCGCCGCCCATTTCTTTCACCAGCTTCTGGGTGATCACCAGCCCCAGGCCGGTGCCGCCGTGACGGCGTGAAATACTGGCGTCCGCCTGACGGAACGCCTGGAACAGCTGTGACTGTTGTCGTTCGGAGATGCCGATGCCGGTGTCGTGGATTTGTACTTCCAGCTCAATCTGGCGGTCTTGCAGGCCGCGCAGTTCGACACGGATATCGATGTTGCCGGTTTCGGTAAACTTGATCGCGTTGCCCAGCAGGTTGGTAATGATCTGCTGTAACCGCAGCGAATCGCCGATCACCTGCTCTGGAACGTCGTTGTGCACGTCCAGCGTCAGCTCCAGCCCTTTTTCGTGGGCGCTCGGTGCCAACAGCACAATGACCTCGTCGAGGGTTTCACGCAGTGAGAACGGAATATGTTCCAGCACCAGCTTGCCGGCCTCCAGTTTGGAGAAGTCCAGCACGTCGTTAATGATGGTCAGCAAGTTGTTGGCCGAGCGCTCGATGGTTTGCAGGTAGTCGGTTTGGGTGACGCTCATTTCTGTTTTCAGCATCTGGCGGGTAAAGCCTATCACGCCGTTGAGCGGAGTACGCAGCTCGTGCGACATGTTCGCCAGGAATTCGGATTTGATGCGGGCCGCTTCCTGGGCGCGTTTTTTCGCCAGATCCAGCTCGACGTTCTGGATCTCCATTTGCTCCAGGGTTTCGCGCAGGTCGGAGGTCGCCTGATCGATGTTCTGCTGCATCTCTTCATGGTAGGCCGTGAGCGACATCGCCATTGAGTTGATGCCGTTCTTCAGCATATGCAGTTCGCCCAGCATAAAGCCTTCGACACGGCTGTCGAGCTGACCGCGGCGGATGCGATCGACGGTATTGACCATATTGCGGATCGGGCCGGTGACGTCGCGCATCAGACGGTAAGCGAACAGAATGGCGATACACATGCACAACAACAGCAGCAGGGTGGAAACGAAGACCTCTTTGTATTGCTGCAGGCGAACCGACTGCAGATCCAGCTCGATCGCCACATAACCCAGGCGGTTGTCCTGCTGGAGATCGCTGCTGGCAGCCTGGTCCGGGTACTGGCTCTCTGACAGGATCGGGGTGCGCAGGATCAACGAGTCACCGCGCCGGGTCAGCATCAGATCCGTGGGGATCGGAACCCCCTTCGGCAACTGCAATTGGGTAAAATTGTGATGGTAATTGGAGGTGACAAACAGATTATTCTGCGCATCAAATACCGTAATTGAACGCACAATATCTGAATGACGGCGGTGTAACAGACTGACCAACTGCCTGACCGACTCGCGGCTGCGGAACGTCATGCCGTACTCGCTGGCTACTGCCAACGGTTCGATAATGCTGGCGCCGGCGTCAACCAGTTGTTCTTGCAATTCATTGTAGCGATGCACTACGAAGAAAGTGCTGAGCAACAGACCAATCAACAGCGTTGGGGCCAGAATCAGGATCATCATGCGCGCCCGCAGGCTGTATTTGGTCATGGGTTTCCAATGTGGGAGAATTGCCGGACAATCTCTACTTTAAATGAACCAGCACTCAATCGACAAATATGGCGCAATTCTACTCTCCGAAACGTCGCGTGACGACCCGGCAAAATTCTCCCGTGCTAACACTGACGGTAGACAACCTCGATCCCTTTGGTCAGGGCGTGGCGCACCACAACGGCAAAGCGATTTTCGTCCCGGGGGTATTACCGGGCGAGCAGGCGGAAGTCCAACTCACGGAAGAAAAAAACAAGTTTGCCAAAGGCAGGTTAAAGCGCCTGCTCAGCCGCAGCCCGCAACGTGTCGAACCGCGCTGCCCACACTTTGGCGTGTGCGGCGGTTGCCAGCAGCAACACGCGGATGAAAGCCTGCAGCAGCAGAGCAAGGCGGCGGCCCTGGTGCGAATGATCGCTCGCGAAACCGGCGTTACGCCGCTGCAGGAGCCGGTGATCGCCGGTCCACAATACGGCTATCGCCGTCGCGCCCGTCTCGGGCTGTTGTGGCAGCCCAAACAGCAGCGTCTGGCAATGGGCTTTCGCCAGGCGGCGTCCAGCGATCTGGTGCCGGTGACGCGGTGCCCGGTGCTGCATCCTGAACTGGAACAATTACTGACGCCGTTGCGATCTTGTCTGAGCGCATTGCAGGTCGCCAGACGACTCGGGCATGTCGAACTGGTGCTGGCAGATAACGGCCCGGTACTGGTTCTGCGCCATCTCGACGCCTTGAAAGAGGATGACCGCCAGGCCTTGCAGGCTTTTGCGCGGACAAAAAACGTAACCATTTATTTGGCGCCGGACAGCGATAGCCTCGAAAAACTGTGCGGTGAAACGCCGTATTATCAGGTCGACGGGCTACGCTTAGACTTCAGCCCGCGTGACTTTATTCAGGTAAATGACCACGTAAATCAGCAAATGGTGGCCCAGGCCCTTGAATGGCTCAGTATTCAACCCAATGATCGGGTATTGGATCTGTTCTGCGGCATGGGCAATTTTACCCTGCCGTTGGCGCGACGCGCCGCTGCGGTGGTAGGCATAGAAGGTGTTGCCACACTGGTAGCGAATGGGCAATATAATGCACATAAGAATAGGCTGAATAACGCCAGCTTCTTCCATGAAAATCTGGAAGAAGACGTTGAGCAACAACCTTGGGCAGCACAAGGATTTGATAAAGTGATGCTGGACCCTGCCCGTGCGGGCGCGGCCGGAGTGATGTCACATATTGTTAAACTGGCGCCAGAGCGGGTGGTTTATGTTTCCTGTAACCCGACCACGCTGGCACGCGACAGCAAAGTGCTGCTGAGCGCCGGTTATCGTCTTGCACGTGTGCGGATGTTGGATATGTTTCCGCATACGGGGCATCTTGAGTCAATGGCGCTGTTTATTAACGGTTCTGCGCCAGAGGTCGCTGCAAAGTAGGGAGAGGGTATGGTTGCGGTAAGAAGTGCACATCTGAACACGGCTGGTGAATTTGCTCTCGACGAGTGGATTGCCAGCTTGGGGCTACCTAACCCGCAGTCATGTGAGCGATTAGCCGCAACCTGGCGTTACTGTGAGCAGCAGACCCAGAACCATCCTAATGCGCCGCTGTTGCTGTGGCGCGGGCTGGAAATGGTCGAGATCCTCTCTACTCTGAGCATGGATAACGACAGCATGCGCGCCGCGCTGCTGTTCCCGCTGGTGGACGCCGGCATCGTGCAGGAAGAAACCCTGACCGAAGAGTTCGGCAAGGGCATCACCTATCTGGTGCATGGCGTACGCGATATGGACGCCATCCGCCAACTGAAAGCCACTCAAAACGATTCGATGGCCTCCGAACAGGTCGACAACGTGCGCCGCATGCTGTTGGCGATGGTGGAGGATTTCCGCTGCGTGGTCATCAAGCTGGCGGAGCGTATCGCTCACCTGCGCGAAGTGAAAGATGCGCCGGAAGACGAGCGCGTGCTGGCGGCAAAAGAGTGTTCGAATATCTATGCGCCGCTGGCTAACCGTCTGGGTATCGGGCAGCTCAAATGGGAACTGGAAGATTTCTGCTTCCGCTACCTGCATCCGGACGAGTACAAACGCATCGCCAAGCTGCTGCACGAACGCCGCATCGATCGCGAACAGTTTATTGACGATTTCGTCGCCTCGCTGCGTAATGCGATGGTCGATGAAGGCGTCAAGGCGGACATCTACGGCCGTCCAAAACACATTTACAGCATCTGGCGCAAGATGCAGAAGAAGGCGTTGGCGTTTGACGAGCTGTTTGACGTGCGCGCGGTACGCGTGGTGGTCGAACGCTTGCAGGACTGCTATGCCGCGCTGGGGATTGTGCATACCCACTTCCGCCATCTGCCGGATGAGTTCGACGACTACGTCGCCAACCCGAAACCCAACGGTTATCAGTCGATCCACACCGTAGTACTGGGTCCGCGCGGGAAAACGCTGGAAATTCAGATCCGCACCCGGCAGATGCATGAAGATGCAGAACTGGGTGTCGCCGCGCACTGGAAATACAAAGAGGGTGCGGTTGCGACGGTTCGCTCAGGCTACGAGGAACGTATCGCCTGGCTGCGCAAACTGATCGCCTGGCAGGAAGAGATGGCGGACTCCGGCGAGATGCTCGACGAGGTTCGCAGCCAGGTGTTCGACGATCGGGTTTATGTATTCACCCCGAAAGGCGACGTGGTGGATCTGCCAGCCGGCTCTACGCCGCTCGACTTCGCTTACCATATTCACAGCGACGTCGGCCACCGTTGCATCGGTGCCAAAATTGGCGGCCGCATCGTGCCCTTTACCTATCAGCTGCGGATGGGAGACCAGATTGAAATCATCACCCAGAAGCAGCCGAACCCAAGCCGCGACTGGCTGAACCCGAACCTCGGTTATATCACCACCAGCCGTGGACGCTCCAAGATCCACAACTGGTTCCGTAAGCAGGATCGCGATAAAAATATCCTTGCCGGTCGCCAGATGCTGGACAGCGAGCTGGAACACCTCGGTATCAGCCTGAAAGAGGCCGAGAAGCTGCTGATCCCGCGTTACAACATGAATTCGCTGGATGAAATACTGGCGGCGATTGGCGGCGGTGATATTCGCCTGAATCAGATGGTGAATTTCCTGCAGGGCAAGTTCAACAAACCGAGCGCCGAAGAGCAGGATCGCGAAGCGCTGCGGCAGTTGGTGCAGCAGAAAGCGCCGCCGGCAACCCGCAGCAAGGACAACGGCCGGGTGGTGGTGGAAGGGGTAGGCAACCTGATGCACCACATTGCCCGTTGCTGCCAGCCGATCCCGGGCGACGATATTATCGGTTTTATCACCCAGGGGCGCGGCATCTCCATTCACCGTGCGGACTGTGACCAACTGGTGGATCTGCAATCGCACGCGCCGGAACGTATCGTGGATGCGGTGTGGGGCGAAAGCTATTCCAGCGGTTACTCGCTGGTGGTGCGCGTGATGGCCAACGATCGCAGCGGCCTGTTGCGTGACATCACCACCATTTTGGCCAACGAAAAGGTCAACGTGCTGGGCGTCGCCAGCCGCAGCGACACCAAAAAACAGCTGGCAACCATCGATATGGACATTGAAATCTACAACCAACAGGTACTGGGCCGGGTGTTAGCCAAGCTCAATCAACTGCCGGACGTGATAGACGCCAAACGCCTGCACGGCAGCTAAATCAGCTGCGTCTTTCGGGCCACATCATTGTTGGCCAGGCTCCGTGGCTTCAGTTATCGTAGGGGGCGAACCTATTCGCCCCGATTGACCCGGGCGCAGCACGCTGCGCCGCTACATTAATGACCGGCGCCGATTCTTTTGTCAGAGACTTTCTTATGACCCAATCTTCTCCACTGCACCGCTTGCTGAACATCATGAAAACGCTGCGCGATCCGCAGGTCGGTTGCCCATGGGACCGCAAACAAACCTTCGCCACCATCGCTTCTTACACGCTGGAAGAAACCTACGAGGTACTGGACGCTATCGAACGTCAGGACTACGGCGATCTGCGTGACGAACTGGGGGACCTGCTGTTCCAGGTGGTGTTCTACGCCCAGATGGGCCAGGAGCAGGGGCTGTTTGACTTCGACGAGGTGTGTAACGCCATCAGCGATAAGCTGGAACGCCGTCATCCGCACATTTTCGGGGAAGCCGAGGCTGCCGACACCGAGGCCGTTGCGGCCCGCTGGGAGCAGTTGAAGGCCGGTGAGCGTGCAGAGAAAGCGCTGCATTCTGCGCTGGATGACATTCCTCAGGCGCTGCCGGCGCTGATGAAGGCGCACAAGATTCAGAAACGCTGCGCTTCGGTCGGTTTTGACTGGCATACGTTGGGCCCGGTGCTGGACAAGGTGTACGAAGAGATTGACGAAGTGATGCATGAAGCGCAGCAGGCGGTAGTCGACGAACAGAAACTGGAAGAGGAAATCGGCGATCTGCTGTTCGCCACGGTGAATTTATCGCGCCATCTTGGCCATAAGGCAGAAAATGCGTTGCAGGCAGCCAACCGCAAGTTCGAGCGCCGTTTCCGTCAGGTAGAAGAGATTATCCAACGGCGTGGGCTGCAGATGGGCGAAGCAACGCTGGAGCAGATGGAAGAGGCGTGGCAGCAGGTTAAGCGCCAGGAAAACTAATCTGCCGCTCGGGTGTCCTAGGATTGCCGCAGTAGCTTAATCTTGATCGGCGACAAGGTTCACCCAAGCTGAAACGGTTAAGCTCAGAGTCATAGTTTGCTGAACCGTGGCTTACCGACAGCAAAACGCCAACAAACTGAAATCTAAGGCGTTTTATTGTCTCGAAAGGGCGGAAAAATAAATTTTTCTGTGCTAACTCCTTGTTTTAAAAAGACAGGTCCTGGCAGGCCGATAGAGTAAACCCTGATGAACCCCTGATGGTGACAGAGATGATGGACAGTAAAACGATCGTTTGTAGGTCTGGAGAGGTTCGGGTATACTACTTTCCCGTCTTGGTTCTTCCATCGTCTTTAAACCTAAACTCTCAGGTTCAGCATGACAACTAATTATATTTTTGTGACCGGCGGGGTCGTATCCTCTCTGGGTAAAGGCATTGCCGCAGCCTCTCTGGCGGCTATTCTTGAAGCCCGTGGCCTCAACGTTACCATCATGAAACTGGACCCGTACATCAACGTGGATCCGGGCACCATGAGCCCGATTCAGCATGGGGAAGTTTTCGTCACCGAAGACGGCGCAGAAACCGATCTGGATTTGGGTCACTACGAGCGCTACATCCGCACCAAAATGTCGCGCCGCAACAACTTCACCACCGGTCGCATTTACTCCGACGTTCTGCGTAAAGAACGCCGTGGCGACTATCTGGGCGCAACCGTACAGGTCATCCCGCACATCACCAACGCGATCAAAGAGCGCATCCTCGAAGGCGGCGAAGGCCACGACGTGGTGTTGGTTGAGATCGGCGGTACCGTCGGCGATATCGAATCGCTGCCGTTCCTGGAAGCCATCCGCCAGATGGCCGTGGAAGTGGGCCGTGAGCACACCCTGTACATGCACCTGACTCTGGTGCCGTACATGGCCGCTGCCGGTGAAGTGAAAACCAAACCTACTCAGCATTCCGTAAAAGAACTGCTTTCCATCGGTATTCAGCCAGATGTGCTGATTTGCCGTTCCGATCGCACAGTTCCTGCTAACGAACGCGCGAAAATCGCACTTTTCTGTAACGTGCCGGAAAAAGCCGTTATCTCCCTGAAAGACGTTGATTCTATTTATAAAATCCCAGGCCTATTGAAATCTCAGGGGCTTGATGATTATATTTGTAAACGATTCAGCCTCAACGCGCCGGAAGCCAACCTGGCCGAGTGGGAGCAGGTTATTTACGAAGAAGCCAATCCGGGCGGCGAAGTGACTATCGGTATGGTCGGCAAATATGTCGAACTGCCGGATGCTTATAAGTCGGTGATTGAAGCGCTGAAACACGGCGGCCTGAAAAATCGTCTGACCGTGAACATCAAGCTGATCGACTCGCAGGATGTTGAAACCCGCGGCGTAGAAGTGCTGAAAGGTCTGGATGCGATCCTGATCCCAGGCGGCTTCGGCTACCGTGGCGTAGAAGGCAAGGTGATGACCGCGCGTTATGCGCGTGAAAACAACATCCCTTATCTGGGCATCTGCCTGGGTATGCAGGTGGCGCTGATGGAGTTCGCCCGCAACGTTGTGGGTATGGAGAACGCCAACTCAACCGAGTTTGTGCCAGACTGTAAGTACCCGGTGGTGGCATTGATCACCGAATGGCGTGACGAAGACGGCAACGTCGAAGTCCGTACCGAAGAAAGCGATTTGGGTGGCACGATGCGAGTCGGTGGCCAGCAATGTCACCTGACCGACAATAGCCTGGTACGTCAGATGTACGGCGAACCGACCATTGTTGAACGTCATCGTCACCGTTATGAAGTTAACAACATGCTGTTGAAGCAAATTGAAGCCGCCGGGCTGTTGGTTGCCGGCCGTTCCGCAGACAACAAGCTGGTTGAGATTATCGAACTGCCGAATCACCCGTGGTTTGTAGCTTGTCAGTTCCACCCGGAATTTACTTCGACGCCGCGTGATGGTCATCCGTTGTTCGCCGGCTTTGTGAAGGCCGCTGGTGAGTATCAGAAGCGCCAGGTGAAATAAAATATTTGGTAGGCGGCGCGCAGTATATTTACCCCAAATAATTGGGGTTACATCAAGGCGGCAAGAGACTGAGTCCCGATGAGCTGACATAAGTCAGTGATTCGGGTGAATGAACGTAGCCAACACAGATGTAGCCTCAAGTATGAAGGGTATGCGCGCTGTTTGTCTGGAGTTTTAGTTTAACTTGTACTGAGGAAAACCTAATGTCCAAAATCGTTAAAGTCATCGGTCGTGAAATCATCGACTCCCGCGGTAACCCGACTGTTGAAGCCGAAGTGCATCTGGAAGGCGGTTTCGTAGGTCTGGCTGCTGCGCCGTCAGGTGCTTCTACCGGTTCCCGTGAAGCACTGGAACTGCGTGACGGTGACAAGTCTCGTTTCCTGGGTAAAGGCGTACTGAAAGCCGTTGCTGCAGTAAACGGCCCGATCGCTCAGGCAGTATTGGGCAAAGATGCCAAAGACCAGGCTAACATCGACAAGATCATGATCGACCTGGACGGTACTGAGAACAAATCCCAGTTCGGCGCTAACGCCATTCTGGCGGTTTCCCTGGCAGCGGCTAAAGCGGCTGCAGCTTCCAAAGGTATGCCGCTGTATGAGCACATCGCTGAGCTGAACGGCACCCCAGGCAAATTCTCTATGCCACTGCCTATGATGAACATCATCAACGGCGGCGAGCACGCTGACAACAACGTCGACATTCAGGAATTCATGATTCAGCCGGTTGGCGCGAAAACCCTGAAAGAAGCCGTTCGCATCGGTTCTGAAGTTTTCCATCACCTGGCGAAAGTGCTGAAGGCCAAAGGCCTGAACACTGCTGTAGGTGACGAAGGCGGCTACGCACCAAACCTGGGTTCCAACGCCGAAGCGCTGGCTGTTATCGCTGAAGCGGTAAAAGCAGCAGGCTACGAGCTGGGCAAAGACGTGACCCTGGCGATGGACTGTGCGGCTTCCGAGTTCTACAAAGACGGTAAATACGTCCTGGCCGGCGAAGGCAACAAAGCCTTCACTTCCGAAGAGTTCACTCACTTCCTGGAAGAGCTGACCAAACAATATCCAATCGTGTCTATCGAAGACGGCCTGGACGAATCTGACTGGGATGGTTTCGCATACCAGACCAAAGTGCTGGGTGACAAAATCCAGCTGGTGGGCGACGACCTGTTCGTTACCAACACCAAGATCCTGAAAGAAGGCATTGAGAAAGGCATCGCTAACTCCATCCTGATCAAATTCAACCAGATCGGTTCTCTGACCGAAACTCTGGCTGCTATCAAGATGGCGAAAGACGCAGGCTACACCGCGGTGATCTCTCACCGTTCAGGTGAAACCGAAGACGCAACCATCGCCGACCTGGCTGTGGGTACTGCGGCTGGCCAGATCAAAACCGGTTCTATGAGCCGTTCTGACCGCGTTGCTAAATACAACCAACTGATCCGTATCGAAGAAGCGCTGGGTGCACGCGCTCCGTTCAATGGCCTGAAAGAAGTTAAAGGTCAGTAATAACGGTTTGGTTCGTTGCTAAATGAAACCCGCTCCGGCGGGTTTTTTTATCACTGGTTATTTACATAAGTGATAGTGAGTTATTTATTATTATTGAACTAATATCGTATTATCTGTTTTTTAACTTGATGTATTAATTATAATAATAAAATTCCTATTTTATATATTCTCTTTTCTATTGCTTTATATTTTTTCGTTACTAGACTGCCAGTAAGGCAGAAGAATTAAGCCTGTATTCCTGCCTCCATTCGTTTCCCTAAAAATTGCCGAGCCGCGACTCGGCTGGGTGAGGGCTTGATGCGAAACAGGATTGTGATAGTCGGTGGGGGTACCGGAGGGACCATATTGGCCAATTTACTGGCCACGAAATTACATCGGGAAATATTGAATAATAAAGTTGAGTTATTGATGATTTCGGATTCTCCGATTCATTATTATAAACCCGCTTTTATGTACGTTGCCTTTAACGCTTTTTTCAAACAGGAATTAACCCGCTCACAGCAAAGCCTGCTGCGTCCGGAAATTCAGTTTATTGTCGATAAAGCGGAGCGCTTTGATTTAACTCAGCGAGTGATCCATACCCGCAGTGGCAAACAGTACCCGTATGATTTTCTGGTGTTTGCCACCGGCTGCGTGCCCTGGCCGGAGCGTATCGAAGGGTTGGCGCGGGCAGGCGATCATTTTTACCAATATCAGGCCGCCCGCCAGCTGGCACAAAAGCTGTCGAGCATCGAAAAAGGCCGAATTTTTATCACCGTCTCCTTCCCCGAAACGCCCAATGTGCCGCACCAGTGCGGTATTGCCCCGATAGAAACCACCCTGATGCTCGATGATTACCTGCGTCGACGCGGAGTGCGTAAAGCGGTTGAAATTGTTTATACCTACCCCAGTGTTTCGCAGTTGCTGCGTAACTGCCTGTTTTTACAGCGTCCAACCGCAGAGGCCTTGCCCGGTATTTTCGCCGCGCGGGATATTCGCCATCAGCGCGGGTTTACTCTCAGCCGGGTGGATGAGCAGCAGAAAATCGCTTTTTCCGCCGAAGGTGAGCAACAGCCGTTCGATATTTTGATGGCGACTCCGCCAATTCGTGCGGTAGAGGCGGTGCGGAACACGGGGCTGAGCGAGGGGCATAAAGGGGAAGGCTGGTTGCCGACCGACCATCAGACGCTGCAGGTCTATGGCCAACAAGGGGTCTATGTTATCGGCGATACGGTGGATTTGCCGGTCAGCAAGGCCGGTGGCTCCTGCCACAATCAGGCGCCGGTGATTGCCGACAATATCGTGGCGGAACTGAGGCTGGGCCAGACCGTTAGCCACTACGACGGCAAGGTGCAGGCCATTGCTCAAATGGGGCTGCAAGCCGGGATGCCGCTGGTTTACGACTACCGCAACGATGTGCTGCCGACGCCTTCAACCAAAGTCGGCGGCATGCTGCGCAACGGTTTTAATCGCGGACTCTACTGGGCGACGGTACGCGGGCTGATTTAACGGAGGGCCTATGAACGCATCTGAACATGAACCCCTGGCGGCTTTGCTGGAGAAGCTACAGCCGCTGCTGGCCGGTGGTCGGCTCGATAACGTGGTCGATCTGTTGTCGCTGCTGTCTGACCTGGTGGATATCGCCGATAACGCGCTGGTGGAAAAACTCTCCGGCGTCTTTGAAGGCCTGGTGGCTGCGGGATGGGAGGGCGGAATGGCGTTGAAAATGGCGCATACCGAGTTGCAGTTGGATCCCTCACCCGTCAATTTTCGTGCGCTGTACGCCTTGTTGCGGCAGCCGGATACCTTACTGGGCTTGATGCTGGTGCTGCGTACTTTGCAAATCGTTGGCCAGCGTATGCGCAGCAGCGCACTGCCCACGGACGTTTGAACGAACTAAGCATCATTGTTTTCACTCACTCAGGTAAGGAGTTGTCATGTCTGCCACCTTCAGGCAAGCCTTTGCAACACGCGCGATCCATCACGGTTACGATCCCCAGCAGTATCTGGGAGCGCTCTGTCCCCCGGTGTTTATGAGCTCGACCTTTACGTTCCCGACGGCGGAATATGGCGGTGCCTGCTTTGAAGGCACTGAGCCGGGGTATTTTTATTCACGCATCGCCAACCCGACCCTCAACCTGCTGGAACAGCGGATAGCCAATCTGGAGGGGGGCGAAGCTGCGGTGGCGTTTTCCTCCGGTATGGGCGCGATTACCGCCTGCTGCTGGACACTGCTCAATCCGGGCGATGAGCTGATCGTTGACGAGACGATTTACGGCTGCACCTTCAGTTACTTTCATCACGGATTGGCGCGCTACGGCGTGAAAATAACTCACGTCGACCTGACCCGCCCGGAGCGTCTGGCGGCGGCGATCGGCCCCCGGACCCGTATGGTGTATTGCGAAACGCCGGCCAACCCGAATATGCGTTTGGTCGATATTACCGCAGTCGCCGAAATTGCTCACCGCCAACAGGCGCTGTTACTGGTGGATAACACCTATTGCACCCCGTATCTGCAACGGCCGCTGGAACAGGGGGCTGATATAGTGGTGCACTCCGCAACCAAATACATCGGGGGGCATGGCGATCTGTTGGCCGGACTGGTGGTGACGCGCCAGGATTTGGCGCAGGACATCCGTTTAGTTGGGCTGAAAGACATGAACGGTGCGGTGCTGTCTGCCCAGGATGCCGCATTGCTGCTGCGCGGGCTGAAAACCCTGCCGTTGCGTATGGAACGCCATTGCGACAACGCCCAGCGTTTGGCGGAAATGCTGGCTCAGCATTCGGCGGTAGAACGTGTCTATTATCCCGGGCTGGAGGATTTTCCCCAGTATGAGTTGGCGCAGCGGCAAATGGCGCGGCCAGGCGGCATGCTGGCGTTTGAACTCAAAGGCGGTATGGCGGCGGGCATTCGCTTCCTCAATGCGCTGCGTTTGATCTTGCGCGCGGTCAGCCTGGGGGATTGCGAATCGCTGGCGCAGCATCCCGCCAGCATGACCCACTCGGCCTACAGTCCCGAAGAGCGGCAGCGTCACCATATCAGCGACGGGCTGATACGCTTGTCCGCCGGTCTGGAAGATCTTGGCGACCTGCAGGCCGATATCCGCCAGGCCTTGGCGCAAAGCTAGCCTTGATGCCCCCGCCCAGTGGGAAGGGGCAAGCGTTAGCCAAGTGCAGGGGCAATCTCCGCCAGCGCCTGTTCGTCCTGCAACAGCGCGGCGCTGCTGGCAATGTCGGGCGCCAGCCAGCGATCCTGATGGTAAGGTTCTACCCTTTGACGCAGCAGTCGCCAGGCGCGCCTGGTACCTTCGCCGACGCGTTGCGGTTGCAAAAACTCGAAGGCCTGCGCCGCCAACAGATATTCAATCGCCAGGATCTGGTTAACGTTGGCCAACAGCTTATGCAGCCGCAATGCCGCACCGGTTCCCAGACTGAGGTGATCTTCCTGCAGCGCCGAAGTGACATAATTATCCACTACGCAAGGCTGGGCCAGCTGACGGTTCTCTGCGCACAGCGATGCCGCCACGTATTGAGCGATCATCATGCCGGAGTTGACGCCCGGCTCACTGACCAAAAATGGCGGCAAACCGCTGACCAGCGGGTTAATCAGACGATCGATGCGCCGTTCCGCAATACCGCCGAGTTCGGCGATAGCGATCGCCAACACATCGGCGGCCATCGCGACCGATTCGCCGTGCGGATTGGCCTGTGACATGACGCGGAAATTATCCGGTGTGCCAAGCAGCAGCGGGTTATCGGTGGTGCCGTTCAGCTCGGTTTCAATCTGTCGTTCGGCATGAGCCATCTGATCGCGGCAGGCACCGTGCACCTGTGGAATCGAGCGGATGCTCAGCGCATCCTGAGTGCGAATACCTTTGCTGGCGGCAATCACTTCGCTGCTGTGCAGTAGCGCCCGCAGATTGGCGCCCACCCGTTGCATGCCAGGATGCGGTTTCAACGCCAGTATTTCCTCGTCGAAGGCGGCAATTTGTCCACGCAGGGCTTCAAAGCTCATGGCACCCAATACGTCTGCCCAACGCGCCAGTCGCCAGGCGTCGGCCAGCGCCAGGCAGCTCAGTCCAGTCATGCAGGGCGTACCATTGACCAGACACAGGCCATCTTTGGCCCCGAGCGGTGGCAGCGCTATGCCTTCTTCCGCCAGCGCCTGAGCGGCGGGGACGATTTGCCCGCGATAGCTGACCTCGCCGAGCCCGAGCAGGGCAACGCCGACGTGCGCCATATGGGTCAGATAGCCGACCGATCCCTGCGACGGCACCTGAGGCGTGACGCCGTGGTTAAGCAGCGCCAGCAGCGCCTCAACCACCGACCGGTGGATGCCGGATTTACCGTGGCTGTAGTTCACGATAGCGCAGCAAATAATGGCGCGGGTCTGTTCGTCGCTCAGCGGTGTACCTACCCCACAGGCGTGGCTCATCAGGGTATTGCGCGATAGCTGTGCCAACTGTTCGCCGTGCAGCGCCTGGTTACAGAGCGCGCCCAGGCCGGTATTGACGCCGTAGGCGCGTTGTTCACTGGTGACGATTTGCTGAACGATAGCCTGCGCGTTCTCAATACGTGCCCAGGCCGCGTCAGACAGGCTGAGCGGCACCCTATGGCGCGCCACCGCCACCACGTCCTGCCAGCGCAGCGGCTGGCGGTCGATCTCTACTGACGAAGGATAGTGCATTTGGGTTTCCTCAAGCATGGGCCACCCTCATCGGGCGGGGCTTTTGCACATTTTCATCCAGCGCCAGACGGCGTTGCACGAAGCGGTTAACGTATTCGTCGGCCGGGTTGTTAAGAATGTCCTGCGGCGTGCCGACCTGGATCAGTTTGCCGTCCTTAAGGATCGCGATCCGGTTGCCGATGCGAACCGCCTCATCGAGATCGTGGGTGATAAACACCAGCGTTTTGTGCAGCTCTTTTTGCAGCGCCAGCAGTTGATCCTGCATCTCGGCGCGAATCAACGGATCCAGTGCGCTGAAGGCTTCGTCCAGCAAAATGATGTCGGTATCGGTGGCCAGCGCACGCGCCAGCCCGACGCGTTGGCGCATGCCGCCGGAGAGTTGATGCGGATAGGATTTCTCATAGCCCTTCAGCCCTACGGTGTTGATCCAGTGCAGCGCACGCTCCTGATACACCTCTTTATTCTCCCCCCGCACTTTCAGGCCATAGCCCACGTTGTCCAGCACCGTTTTGTGCGGCAGCAGGCCAAAGCTCTGAAACACCATGCTGATCTTGTGGCGACGGAAGTGCTCAAGCTGCTTTTCGTCGTAGCGCAGGATATCTTCACCGTCTACCAGGATCTGGCCGCTGGTGGGATCGATCAGACGGTTGAAGTGGCGTACCAAGGTGGATTTTCCCGATCCGGACAGGCCCATGATCACGAAGATCTCACCGGCTTCGATCGACATCGACAGATCGTGCACGCCGATCACGCAGTCCGTCGCGGCCTGCACTTCCTGCTTGGTTTTTCCTTGTTGGCTCAGTGCCAGCGCCGCCGCCGTTTTATGGCCGAAGATCTTGTAGACGTTTTTGATTTCTATTTTGTTCATCGGGGTTACCTCGCAACGGCGGTGTGGCCGTAAGCCTGAGTGATGCGATCAATGACCACGGCCAGAATGACGATCGCCAGCCCGGCTTCCAGTCCCAGCCCGACGTTCAGCGTCTGAATGCCCACCAACACGTCTTCCCCCAGCCCACGAGCGCCGATCATTGACGCGACCACTACCATCGACAACGACATCATGGTGGTCTGGTTGATACCGGCCATGATGCTCGGCAGCGCCAGCGGCAACTGGACGCCGAACAGCTTCTGCCAGCGGTTGGCGCCAAAGGCGGTGACGGACTCCATCACTTCCTTGTCCACCTGGCGGATGCCCAAATCGGTCAGGCGGATCAGCGGTGGCGTGGCATAGATCACCGTCGCCAGAATGGCCGGCACCTTGCCCAGGCCGAACAGCATCAATACCGGGATCAGGTAGACGAAGCTCGGCATGGTTTGCATCACGTCCATCAGCGGCATCATTACCGCCCGTACGCGATCGCTACGCGCCGCCAATATGCCTTGCGGAATGCCGATAATCACCGCCAGCAGCGTGGCGACCAGCACCAGCGCCAGGGTTTGCATCAATTTGTCCCACATCCCGGCGGTACCGACCAGCAGCAACAGGCCGACGATCACCAGGGTTGGCAGCCAACGACGGGTGGCGTGCCAGGCCAGTAGCCCGACCACGGCCAGCATCACCCACCATGGGGTGGCGCGCAGCAGGCTTTCGAGGTGGATCACCGCCCACAGCAAGGTGTCGGAGATCTTGCGGAACATATCGCCATAGTTGGTGACCAACACGTCGACCCAGCGGTTGATCCAATCGGCGATGGAAAAGGTAAAGCGTTCTGGAAACATAAATTTTCCCCTGTCTGGCCCGAAACCTATCCGATTACGGGTGGGTGTTCACGGAATGCCAAAGCGCTTACAAGGAAGCCTCAATTTTTTTCGCTGCGTCTTCGCTGACCCACTGTTTCCAGATATCCGGGTGCTGCTTGAAGAACTCCAGCGCCAGCTTCTGGGAGCTGATGCGTTCCTTGCTCATGCGCGCCAGATTCTGATTAATCAGACTGAGCGGCAGATTCACTTTTGACAACACCTGCACCAGCTCAGGCGCCTGCTGGTTAAACACGCTGGAAATGCCGACCTTGATGTGGATATTCTTGTCCACGCCCGGTTCTTCCAGTTTCACCAGATCGAGCTGGCCCATGATCGGGGTAGGGGACCAATAGTAGAAGAGGATAGGTTCGCCGCGACGGTAGCTGGAAAGAATAGCGGTATCCAGCGCAGGGCCGGTGCCTGGGCGGAAGTTGGTGAATTTGTCGTCCAACTTGAATTTTTTCAGGATCGCGCTGTTGTCCAGTTCGCAGGTCCAGCCGGCGGGGCAGTTGTAAAAGCGGCCTTTGTCCGGCTCTTCCTGATCGCGAAACACCTGCACGTATTTGGCGAGATCCGGGATGCTTTTCAGATCCGGCGCCAGCGGTTTCAACTTACGCTTGGCATCGCCTTCAATCACATAACGTGGCACGTACCAGCCTTCAACTGCGCCGACAATGGGGGCGCCGACGCTGACCGCTTTACCCGCTTTCTCGGCCTTGTTCCAGACCTCACTGCGGCCGATCCACTCTTCGGCGAAAATCTGAATGTCGTTGGTGCCGACCGCCTGCTCCATGGTGATGGAGTTACCCGGCAGCGCGTCGGTTTTACAGTCGTAACCCTTTTGCAGTACGTATTGCATCACGTCGGTCAGCAGCATGCCGCTTTCCCAGTTCAGTCCGGCGAACTTGACCGGTTTACCGGATTCGCACCAGCCTGCTGCGCGTGCGGAGAGGCTGCCTGTCATCAGCCCGAGCGCGATCAGCGGTATCCATAATTTGTGTCGTGTTTGCATGTTGATACTCCACGTTAATGACGAAGAGCCCGGGAACGGCGGGCTCGTGAGACTAATACTGTGGTGAGGACGTGACGGGTGAACCCCCGCCTTTTTTACGTACCCACAACCAGTAAGCCAGGGTAAGGAAGGCTACCCACACCAACCCCACGTACAGGGCAATGCGGCTGTCTTCGAAGTAACCGAGCAGGCCGATGACGAACAGCATAAATATCGTCGCCAGTGCCGGTGCGACCGGCCACCAGGGAACCGGGAAGCTCAGCTTGCTGACCTCTTGCGGCGTCAGCGTGCGGCGCATGGCAATTTGTGACAGCAGGATCATCAACCAAACCCAAACGGTGGCGAAGGTGGCGATGGAGGCGATGATCATAAACACCTGTTTTGGGATCAGGTAATTGAGCACCACCCCCAACAGCAGGGCAATGGACATCACCAGCACCGTCATCCAGGGCACGCCGTTACCGGTCAGGCGAGTGAAGCTTTTGGGTGCCTGACCTTCCTGCGCCATGCCGTACATCATGCGGCCGGCACCGAAGATATCGCTGTTGATGGCGGAAATGGCGGCGGTGATCACCACCACATTCAGCACGTTGGCGGCGGAACTGATCCCCAGATTGCTGAAGATCTCAACAAACGGGCTGCCGTTTTGGCCGATGCTGTTCCAGGGATAGATCGCCATCAGCACCAGCAGCGTCAGCACGTAGAACAGCAGAATGCGAATCGGTACCGCATTGATCGCTTTCGGCAGCACCTTCGCGGGGTCTTTCGCCTCGCTGGCGGTAATGCCGATGATCTCAATGCCGCCGAAGGCAAACATCACCACCGCCAGCGAGGCAACCACGCCGCCGATGCCGTTAGGCATAAAGCCACCGTGCTGCCACAGGTTGCTGAGGCCGGTGGCATGCTGAGTCTGACCGAAGCCAAACAGCATCACCGCCGCGCCGCCGATGATCATCGCGACGATTGCAGCCACCTTGATCAACGACAGCCAGAACTCCATTTCGCCGAACACTTTCACGCTGCACAGGTTGAGCGCGCCGATGAACATGATGATGCTGAGTACCCACACCCATTGGGCAACGTCCGGGAACCACAGCCCCATATAGATGCCGAAGGCGGTGACGTCAGCCAGGGCAACAATCACCATTTCGAAGGTATAGGTCCAGCCGGTGAGGAAACCGGCCAAGGGGCCAAGGTAATGGCTGGCATAATGACCGAAGGAGCCGGAGACCGGCTGATGCACCGCCATTTCACCCAGCGCGCGCATCACCATAAAGACCGCCGCGCCGCCGACCAGATAAGCCAGCAGCACCGCAGGACCGGCCAACTGGATGGCTCCGGCGGAGCCGTAGAACAGACCGGTGCCGATGGCCGAGCCGAGCGCCATAAAGCGGATATGCCGCGCGTTTAGTCCGCGTCTGAGTTGTTTTGTTTCGTTATGCATGTTGCTTCCCGTCGAGTTTTTACGGCAGAACAGGCACGCGCTATCCGCACCGGGTGGAACGCACCCGGTGGGACAGAACAAACTGCGTGGTAGGTTTTATTTATGCCTGGCTAGGCAGCAATGCCGCAGGCATCAGCGAGGTCAGATGACCGGTTGCCAACAGCAGGCTGGCAGCTTCAATGTCGGGGGCGAAGAAACGATCCTTGTCATAGTAACTGACTTGCTCGCGCAGCACGCGGCGTGCCTGCTCCAGACTTTCGGTGGTTTTCAGGCCCTTGCGCAAATCCAATCCCTGGCAGGCCGCCAGCCATTCGACGGCCAGAATACCGCGCACGTTATCCGCCATTTCCCACAGGCGGCGTCCTGCAGCCGGTGCCATGGAAACATGGTCTTCCTGGTTGGCGGAGGTCGGGATGCTGTCGACACTGGCCGGATGCGCCAGCGCTTTGTTTTCGCTGGTCAGTGCCGCGGCGGTAACCTGGGCAATCATAAAGCCGGAGTTCACGCCGCCGTTGTCCACCAGGAATGGGGGCAGTTGCGACATGTGTTTATCCATCATCAGCGAGATACGACGTTCGGACAGCGAGCCGATTTCGGCAAATGCCAGCGCCAGATTGTCGGCAGCCATCGCGACCGGTTCGGCGTGGAAGTTGCCGCCGGACAGCACATCGCCCTGTTCTGCGAATACCAATGGGTTGTCGGATACCGCATTGGCTTCGACCTCCAGCACTTCGCTGGCCTGGCGGATCTGCGTCAGGCAGGCACCCATCACCTGCGGTTGGCAGCGCAGGGAGTAGGGATCTTGTACCTTTTCGCAGTTGCGATGCGAGTCGGACACTTCGCTGCGTTCGCCCAGCAGATGGCGGTAAGCGGCGGCGGCATCGATCTGGCCACGTTGGCCGCGTACGGCGTGAATACGTGCGTCAAACGGGCTGCGAGAACCCAGAGCGGCTTCCACCGTCAGGCTGCCGGTGACCGTGGCTGCGGCGTACAGGTCTTCTGCGTCAAACAGGCCGCGCAGCGCGAAGGCGGCGGAAACCTGGGTGCCGTTCAGCAGCGCCAGGCCTTCTTTGGCCGCCAGCGTGAGCGGCTTCAGGCCTGCTTTGGCCAGTGCCTCGGTGGCAGGCAGCCATTCGCCTTGATAGCGGGCCTTGCCTTCGCCCAGCAGCACCAGACTCATGTGTGCCAGCGGAGCCAAATCGCCGGAGGCGCCCACGGAGCCCTTCAGCGGGATATGCGGATAGACTTCGGCGTTGACCAAGGCCATCAGCGCCTGGATCACTTCCAGACGGATGCCGGAGAAACCGCGCGACAGGCTGTTGATCTTCAACACCATAATCAGGCGAACCAGGTTGTCGTCGGTCGGCGCGCCAACGCCAGCAGCATGTGACAACACGATCGAACGTTGCAGATTTTCCAGGTCTTCAGGTGCAATGCGTGTAGACGCCAGCAGGCCGAAACCGGTATTGATGCCGTAGGTGGTGCGGTTTTCTTCGACAATGCGTTCAACGCAGGCCACGCTCTGCTGGATAGCGGCGTAGGCATTGTCGTCCAACGTCAGGGTCACCGGGTATTGATAAACGTCGCGTAGTTGAGCCAGAGTCAGTTGGCCTGGGCGGATAGTCAGCGCTTTCATGCTTTGTCTCCTTGAGTCGCGGCCACCATCGGCAGGTTCAAACCTTGCTCACGGGCGCATTCAATCGCAATGTCGTAACCGGCATCGGCATGACGCATCACACCAGTGGCAGGGTCATTATGCAACACGCGGGCGATACGTTCGGCGGCTTCGTCGGTGCCGTCACAAACGATAACCATACCGGAATGCTGCGAGAAGCCCATGCCGACGCCACCGCCGTGGTGCAGGGAAACCCAGGTCGCACCGCTGGCGGTATTGAGCAGGGCGTTAAGCAGCGGCCAGTCGGAAACGGCGTCCGAACCGTCCTGCATAGATTCGGTTTCGCGGTTCGGGCTGGCGACCGAGCCGGAGTCCAGATGGTCACGGCCGATCACGATCGGTGCGGACAGTTCGCCACTGCGTACCATTTCGTTGAAAGCCAGGCCCAGCTTGGCGCGCTGGCCCAGACCGACCCAACAGATACGTGCCGGCAGGCCCTGGAAGCTGATGCGTTCGCGCGCCATATCCAGCCAGCGATGCAGATGTTCATCATCCGGGATCAGCTCTTTAACCATGGCGTCGGTTTTGTAGATGTCTTGCGGATCGCCGGACAGTGCAGCCCAGCGGAACGGGCCGATACCGCGACAGAACAGCGGACGGATATAGGCAGGCACGAAGCCTGGGAAATCGAAGGCGTTATTGACGCCCATTTCTTTCGCCATCTGACGAATGTTGTTGCCGTAGTCGAAGGTCGGTACGCCCATTTTCTGGAACGCCAACATGGCTTCGACGTGTTCAGCCATCGACTGCTTGGCGGCGGTCACCACCTGCGCAGGTTCGGTTTGTGCACGTTCGCGATACTCTTCCCAGCTCCAGCCTTTTGGCAGATAGCCGTTCAGCGGATCGTGGGCGCTGGTCTGGTCGGTGACCATGTCCGGGCGCACGCCGCGGCGCACCAGTTCTGGCAGAATGTCTGCCGCATTGCCGCACAGGGCGATGGAGATGGCTTTGCCTTCGGCGGTGTATTTCTTGATGCGAGCCAGCGCGTCGTCCAGATCTGTCGCTTGTTCATCGACATAACGGGTCTTCAGACGGAAATCGATACGGCTTTGTTGGCATTCGATGTTCAGTGAACAGGCGCCTGCCAGCGTAGCGGCCAGCGGTTGCGCGCCGCCCATACCGCCCAGACCGGCGGTCAGCACCCAGCGGCCCTGCAGGCTGCCGTCGTAATGCTGGCGACCCGCTTCCACGAAGGTCTCGTAGGTGCCCTGGACGATGCCCTGGCTACCGATATAGATCCAGCTGCCGGCGGTCATTTGGCCGTACATGGCCAGGCCTTTGGCGTCCAGTTCGTTAAAGTGTTCCCAGGTGGCCCAATGTGGCACCAGGTTAGAGTTGGCAATCAGTACGCGTGGCGCGTTGCTGTGGGTTTTGAATACCCCGACCGGTTTGCCGGACTGAACCAGCAGCGTTTCGTCTTCTTCCAACGTTTTCAGGGTGGCGACAATTTTGTCGTAGCAGTCCCAGTCACGCGCGGCGCGGCCAATACCGCCGTACACCACCAGCTCATGCGGGTTTTCCGCCACTTCCGGATCGAGGTTGTTCATCAGCATGCGCAACGGCGCTTCGGTCAGCCAGCTTTTTGCATTTAATTTTGTGCCGCGTGGCGCGCGTACATCGACATTGCGAACTTTGTTATTTGCAGTCACAGCATTTTCCTCAAACAGTATCGGTGCAGATCCCATGGTGCGGTGGGGTGAATCACCACGCCATAACAATGCGTAGGGTTTATTAACATATACTTGTATGTACAAGCATATGCAACACCGACCAGTGAGCGGCTAAAAAGGCATAAGGGAAAGTTATTTTTGTTTTAAATCAATGCGATAGTTTTCGTTTTGACGCCTGAGCTATTAGGCTCGCACTGAAGAACAGTGAGCTATTCAACAAAAATGAATTAAAAATGGGTCATTTTTGAGCGGCTAATCACAATAAATTTACATACCCATTACAAGTTAGGGCGAGCGATAAAAAAGTCCTATCGCTGGAGGGGGTGAAGCCGTTGACAGAGTGCTGTGTTGTTTTGTGGTAGGGGCGCCGCATGCTGCGCCCAATAGCATAATCAATGGGTTAAATCGGGTCGAACATGTTCGACCCCTACCGGTTTAGCCCTTATACGGGTTTGTCAGCCGGTCGCAGCGTCGCGCTTCGGGTCATTTTGAAAACTGTAGCGATGGCGGCGATCAGCGCTGGCACGCACAGGAACATCAAAATGCTCTGCACTTCCCATTGCATGGCCAGCAACTGTGCCCCCATCATGGTGCCCGCCACGCCGCCAAAGCGGCCGATGCCCTGCATCCAGGCTATGCCGGTTGCGCGACTGTGGGTCGGGTAGAAGGTGGCCGCCAGCGTTTGCAGACCGGATTGCGCACCGTTCATGGTGATGCCCATCAGGAAGATAAAGGTACCCAGCAGCACGATATGGCTGTCCTCGGTCGCCATTGCCACAATCAGCAGGGCGGTAATGACAAAGCCGCTCGACACCACCTTATGGGCGTTCCAGCGGTCCATCAGCCAGCCGGCCACCAGAATGCCAAGCGTGCCGCCGAAGGTGAACAGCGAGGTCAAAATGGCCGACTGCTCCAGTTGATAGCCCAGTCCCTGCATCAGGATCGGCATCCAGCTCAGCAGCACGTAATAAATTACCAGGCCCATAAAGTACGTCAGCCACAGCATCAGCGTGCCAGTCAGATAAGGGCGGGTGAACAACAGGCCGACGCTGGTTTTGGACTGTGCCAATTTCTCTTCATACAGATAAAAGCGCGTCACGTTATCGAGATTCTGGCTGACAAAACGCTGGGCAATACGTTTGATTTTTGCCGCATCCTT
The DNA here is from genome assembly GCF_047456085.1 of Serratia sp. BNK-12. NCBI lineage: Bacteria > Pseudomonadati > Pseudomonadota > Gammaproteobacteria > Enterobacterales > Yersiniaceae > Serratia > Serratia sp. BNK-12. The sequence continues at coordinate 4,373,301 of NZ_CP179896.1, read as the reverse complement.
ACCGCGGTTCACCATGTATTTCACCGATTCCGGCAGGAACAGGATCAACAATACCGTCAGCGCCAACGGAGCGATCGCCCCCAGCAACAGCACGCTATGCCAGCCATACGCCGGGATCAGCCAAGACGAAATCGCACCACCGCCGGCCGCACCCAGCGGGAAGCCGCAGTACATGGTGTTAATCGCCAGGGAACGGCAGCGTTGTGGCGCATATTCGGAAATCAGCGTGATGGCGTTCGGCATCGCCGCCCCTAATCCCAGGCCGGTGAGGAAGCGCCACAGCGTCAGGCTATTGAGCGAGCCAGCGTAGGCGGTAGCCAGGCTCGACAGGCCGAAGAACAGACAAGAAAACACCAGCACCCGTTTGCGGCCGATACGATCGGAAATCGGTCCGGCGACCAGAGCGCCAAGGGACAGGCCCAGCAGCGCGGCGCTCAGCACCGGGCCCAGATCCTGTTTAACAATGCCCCAGTCTTTGGCGACCGAAGGAGCGATATACCCCATGGCCGCCGTGTCAAAGCCATCAATGGCCAGGATCAGGAATCCCAAAATGATCAAGGTCCAGTGAAACAGCGAAAATTTGCTGTCATCGATGGCCTGCTGAATATTCAACTCGGTGGAATGAGCCATGGCAACCTCTAACGCAGATGTGATTGTGTGGATAAATCGCCGGAACTGATGCCCGGCTTGTGCTTGCCTGTCTATACATCTGCGCGCAGGCGCTTTATGTCAAATATATTTATCTTATGCGTTAAATAAATGTTGTTTTTGCGAAGCAGATTACATCGTAAACACAAGGAGATTGCTCAGTAAGCAAATAAAATGAAGCGGATAGCCGGTGAGATACGCTGGCGAAGGCGGGTAGGATAAAATTTAATACAATTTCGCCCGTTTGGTCGCCGGGCTGGAATCTGCGATAATCCCTTTTTACCTTTCCAGATTGAGAAACCGATGCAGTACCCGATTAATGAAATGTTCCAAACCTTGCAGGGCGAAGGCTTTTTCACCGGCGTTCCAGCCATCTTTATTCGCTTGCAGGGCTGCCCGGTAGGATGCAGCTGGTGCGACACCAAACATACCTGGGAAAAGGAAGCCAATCGGGAAGTCGATATGCAGCGGATCCTGGTGAAAACCGAAGAGAGCGACGCCTGGGGCAGCGCCAACGCCGAGCAGCTGTTGGCGGTGATGCGTCAACAGGGTTATACCGCACGCCACGTGGTAATCACCGGCGGCGAGCCCTGCATCTATGATCTGACTCCGCTGACCCAGTTGCTGGAAGACAACGGCTACGGCTGCCAGATTGAGACCAGCGGCACCCACGAAATCCGGTGTTCGGCGAAAACCTGGGTGACGGTATCCCCCAAGGTGAATATGCGCGGCGGCATGAAGGTGTTGGATCAGGCTTTGCAGCGCGCTGATGAAGTGAAGCACCCGGTTGGGCGTGAGCGTGATATCGAAGCATTGGATGCGCTGCTGGCGACGCTGCATGATGAGAAGCCGCGTATTATCGCGCTGCAGCCGATCAGCCAGAAGGAAGAGGCGACTCGCCTGTGCATCGAAACCTGCATTGCGCGCAACTGGCGCCTGTCGATGCAGACCCATAAATATCTGAACATCGCATAAAATTCAGGGCGCCATTGGGCGCCCTTTCTTTAACCTTTATACACGCATCCCGCGGTACAGGTTTCTTTCACCATCACCGCAGTCAGCTCCGGCAACTGGGGTTTGAGCTGTTGCCAGATCCAGGCGGCAAGCACTTCGCTGGTGGGATTTTCCAATCCTGGAATATCGTTCAGATAATGGTGATCCAGGCGCTCCCAAATAGGGGAGAACACGGATTTAAGCTCGGCGAAATCCATCACCCAACCGGTATGTGCATCCACTTCACCGGTTACTTCCAGACGCACCATAAACGAATGCCCGTGCAGACGGCCACATTTATGGCCCTCAGGTACGTGCGGCAAACGGTGTGCGGCTTCAAACTGAAAATCTTTAAACAGCGTGGTTGCCATTATTACGGCCTCATTGACTCAAAAACCGCCGAAGTTTACCGGAAACGGAGCCTGCTTGCCATTTATACCGCTATGGTCTACCGCTGCTGTGGACAATGCACGGTTAACACTTTTTTTGTTTGGTAGCGACTGGACCTATCGGTTGGGGTAATGAGTGGTAAATGCGATTCATTCAAATAACGTTAAAAAAACAGCTTTATTTTCAGGGCGATAAAAATCTCTGCTTAGCGCTTTAAGCACTATCCGTTACCAGAAAAACAGCTTAGTCATTTTGGTTATTAATTATTGCTATCCCTTATTTAATCGTTGCTATTGTGCTCGGTAACCTTACAAACTCTCCTGATCTTTTCAGGACCGCAGACTGAACGAAAAGACAGCGACTGACACTGGCGAGCACCTGGCTGGATAGGTGCCAAGTATAGGAAATAAGTACTGCAATGACGACTCAGGCTCCTCCAACATCGATGCTCCCGCTGACACCCGAACAGCTGGCGCGCCTGCAGGCGGCGATTGGTGAATATTCACCGACGCAGCTGGCGTGGCTGTCAGGTTATTTCTGGGGAATGGTTAATCAACAGCCTGGTGCGGTAGCCATTGCGCCGCCTGCCGCCGCTGCCGCCAGCATCACGCTGATTTCCGCCTCGCAGACCGGCAATGCTCGCCGCCTGGCGGAACAATTGCGCGACGATCTGTTGGCCGCCAAGCTGAGCGTCACGCTGGTTAACGCCGGCGACTACAAATTCAAGCAAATTGCCCAGGAACGTCTGCTGGTGATCGTCGCCTCCACCCAAGGGGAAGGTGAGCCGGCGGAAGAGGCGGTTGCCCTGCATAAATTCCTGTTCTCCAAGAAAGCGCCGAAGCTTAACGAAACCGCGTTTGCGGTCTTTGGCCTGGGGGACACTTCCTACGAAAACTTCTGTCAGTCGGGTAAAGATTTCGACGGCAAACTGGCCGAACTGGGTGCTGAGCGTCTGGTCGAGCGGGTAGATGCCGACGTGGAATATCAAGAGCTGGCTACCGCCTGGCGTAATCAGGTGGTGGAGGTGTTGAAAGCGCGCGCCCCGGCTGAAAATGCCGCACCGGGCGTGCTGGCCAGCGGTGCGATTGACCTGATCGACAGCAGCCCGTACAGCAAAGAACAGCCGCTGACCGCACAACTGGCAGTGAAGCAAAAAATTACCGGCCGCGCCTCAGACAAAGACGTGCGCCATATTGAAATCGACCTGGGTGATTCTGGTCTGCGTTACCAACCGGGCGATGCGCTGGGCGTGTGGTTCGATAACGACCCGGCGCTGGTGGATGAACTGGTGCAACTGCTGTGGCTGAAGGGCGACGAACCGGTGGAAGTGGAAGGAAAAACCTTGCCGCTTTCGCAAGCGTTACGCAGCCATTTTGAACTGACGCAGAACACCACGCTAATCGTCGATAAATACGCGGCTCTGTCGCGCGACGAGAAGCTGATTGGTTTGTTAGCGGATAAAGCCGCGCTGCAGCATTACGCGCACAACACGCCGATTGTCGACATGGTGCGACAGGCGCCAGCCGATCTTAACGCCGAGCAGTTGATTGGCCTGCTGCGTCCGTTGACGCCGCGCCTGTATTCCATTGCCTCGTCGCAAGCCGAAACTGAAAACGAAGTGCACGTGACCGTCGGCGTGGTGCGTTACGACATCGAAGGGCGCGCCCGCGCAGGCGGTGCCTCCAGTTTCCTGGCCGATCGGCTGGAAGAAGATGGTGACGTGCGGGTGTTCATCGAACATAACGACAATTTCCGCCTGCCGGCCAACCCGGAAACTCCGGTGATCATGATTGGGCCAGGCACGGGCATTGCGCCGTTCCGCGCCTTTATGCAACAGCGTGATGCTGACGGTGCCGGCGGCAAGAACTGGTTGTTCTTCGGCAACCCGCACTTTACTGAAGACTTTTTGTATCAGGTCGAATGGCAGCGCTATGTGAAAGATGGCCTGCTGACTCGCATCGATCTGGCCTGGTCACGCGACCAGCAGCATAAAGTCTATGTCCAGGACAAACTGCGCGAACAGGGCGCGGAAGTGTGGCGTTGGATCCAGGAAGGCGCGCACATTTACGTCTGTGGCGATGCGAACCGCATGGCAAAAGACGTGGAAAACACATTACTGGAACTGGTGGCCGAGCACGGTGGCATGGATACCGAGCTGGCGGATGAATTTTTAAGTGAGCTGCGCCTTGAGCGCCGTTATCAGCGAGATGTCTACTGATGAGTGATAAACACCCGGGGCCTCTGGTGGTCGAAGGCAAATTGGCCGATGCCGAGCGTTTGAAGAAAGAAAGTAACTTCCTGCGCGGCACCATCGCCGAAGACTTGAAAGACGGCCTGACCGGCGGTTTTAACGGTGACAACTTCCTGCTGATCCGCTTCCACGGAATGTACCAGCAGGACGACCGTGATATCCGCGCCGAACGCGCCGAACAGAAGCTGGAACCGCGCCACGCCATGATGCTGCGTTGCCGTCTGCCGGGGGGGATTATCTCCCCACAGCAGTGGCTGGGCATTGATAAATTCGCGCAGGAAAGCACGCTGTACGGCAGCATCCGCATCACCAACCGTCAGACTTTCCAGTTCCATGGCATTGTGAAGGGCAACGTTAAGCCGGTTCACCAGCTGTTGGGTCGTCTGGGATTGGACGCGCTGGCTACGGCTAACGACGTCAACCGCAACGTGCTTTGCACCTCTAACCCGGTGGAGTCCGAGCTGCACCAGGAAGCCTACGAGTGGGCGAAAAAGATCTCCGAACATCTGCTGCCGCGTACCCGCGCCTATGCTGAAGTGTGGCTGGATCAGGAAAAAGTGGCGACCACCGACGAAGAACCGATCCTCGGGGCGACTTATCTGCCGCGCAAATTCAAAACCACGGTGGTGATCCCACCGCAAAACGACGTCGATCTGCACGCCAACGACATGAACTTTGTCGCGATTGCCAAAAACGGCAAGCTGGTGGGCTTTAACCTGCTGGTAGGCGGCGGCCTGTCGATTGAACACGGCAACAAGAAAACCTATGCGCGCAAGGCCAGCGAATTTGGCTATATCCCGCTGGAGCATACGCTGGCGGTCGCCGAAGCGGTGGTAACCACTCAGCGCGACTGGGGTAACCGTACCGATCGCAAGAACGCCAAAACCAAATACACGCTGGAACGCGTTGGGGTTGATACCTTCCGTGCCGAAGTGGAAAAACGGGCCGGTATCACCTTTGAACCGATCCGCCCGTACGAATTTACCGGCCGCGGCGATCGCATTGGTTGGGTTAAAGGCATTGATAACCAGTGGCACCTGACGCTGTTTATCGAGAATGGCCGTCTTCTGGACTATCCGGGACGCCCGTTGAAAACCGGCGTTGCCGAGATCGCCAGGATCCACAAAGGGGATTTCCGTCTGACGGCCAACCAGAACCTGATCGTTGCCGGCGTACCGGAAAGCGAGAAGGCGAAGATCGAAGCGATCGCTCGTGAACACGGATTGATCGACGACGGGGTCAGCGTGCAGCGTCAAAACTCGATGGCCTGCGTATCCTTCCCGACCTGCCCATTGGCGATGGCGGAGGCCGAGCGTTTTCTGCCGGCGTTCGTCACTAAAGTGGAAGGGATCCTGCATAGCCACGGTGTGGGTGACGAGCACATCGTATTGCGCATTACTGGCTGTCCGAACGGCTGTGGCCGCGCGCTGTTGGCGGAGATTGGCCTGGTCGGTAAAGCGGTTGGCCGCTATAACCTGCATTTGGGTGGCAACCGGGAAGGTACGCGTATTCCGCGCATGTACCGTGAAAATATCAACGAAGAAGAAATTCTGCGAGAGATTGACCAACTGGTGGGCCGCTGGGCCACAGAGCGTAACGCGGGCGAAGGCTTCGGTGATTTCACTATTCGCGCCGGGGTGGTCAAGCCGGTAATTGATTCGGCGCAGGATTTCTGGGACTGACGCCGTTTGGCCCCGCTTTCACCGGGGGCCGATCCGCGCGGTATGATTCAAGCATCAGGAGGCTGGCAACATGGCTGAATTCGATCTGGCGGCGCTGAATGCGCTGCCCAAGTCTGGGCAGGCGTTGGCACTGGCGGTAGTTAATGGCCAGTTGGAAACGCTTTCCGCCGAGCAACGCGTGGAATGGGCGCTGGAACATCTGCCCGGTGAGTTTGTGCTCTCTTCAAGTTTCGGCATTCAGGCAGCGGTATGTCTGCATTTGGTTACGCGGATCAAACCGGACATTCCGGTGATCCTCACCGATACCGGCTATCTGTTCCCGGAAACCTATCAGTTTATCGATCAGCTGGTCGACAAACTGAAGCTGAACCTGCAGGTGTTTCGTGCCGAGCAGTCGCCCGCCTGGCAGGAGGCTCGCTACGGGAAACTGTGGGAGCAGGGCGTTGAAGGTATCGAAAAATATAACCTGATCAACAAGGTTGAGCCGATGAACCGCGCATTGGAAACTCTGGGCGGGCAAACCTGGTTCGCTGGCCTGCGCCGCGAACAATCCGGCAGCCGCGCCAATCTGCCGGTACTGGCGGTGCAACGTGGGGTGTTCAAGATCCTGCCGATTATCGACTGGGACAACCGCAAGATTTATCAATACCTGACCGAGCACGGCCTCAGTTATCACCCGCTGTGGGAACAAGGCTATCTGTCAGTGGGGGACACTCACACCACGCAGAAGTGGGAACCAGGCATGAGTGAAGAAGAAACCCGTTTCTTTGGCCTGAAGCGTGAGTGTGGCCTGCACGAAGGCTAATCACGTATCAACATCGTCAAAGGGCTCAGCATTCGCTGGGCCCTTGGCGTTTTCAGAGAGACTACTTTTTCTGTTTTTGTGCTTTGGGTGGGTGCGCCTGAGCCAGTTCTTTCATCAGCGGCAGCAAAATCTGCACGCTCTCGCGGCTGCGCTTGTCGATACGCCCTGGCAGATTGCGTTCCAGATATTGCAGGTTATCGTACTGCGGGCGATGCCAGGTGATGCCCTGCGGGAAGTGCGGGCTCACGGCGCGTTGCTGATAACCATCTTTATCGCCCAGTGACCAGTTGGTGGCTTCGACCGACAGCACCGGGATGCCTGCTTTATCAAACACTTCCTGATCGGAACAGCAGCCGGTGCCTTTCGGGTGTGCTTTGCTCCCCGGGTTGGTGGCGGCAGCGATGCCGTAGCGGTGGGCAATATCCAGTGCGCGATCGCGGCTCTGTTTCGCCAGCTTTGGCGGCGTATTGAGACCGGCGTTGAAATACAGGCGATCGCCGGTAATCAGGCTGTCGAGGTTAATCACCAGTAGGGTATTGCGTTTCTCTTCGTCGCTCATGCGCTGCAGGTAGTTCTGCGCGCCCAGCGAACCCAGTTCTTCGGCGCTGGTGGCGACAAAGCGCAGGCCGTAAGCGGTGGGGATGTTCTTAAGGCGTTCCGCCAGTTCCAGCATCACGCCGACGCCAGAGGCATTGTCGTCGACGCCCTGCAGCGTCAAGCCGCCGAGATTGTTGTCCAGATCGGCGTCGCTTCGCGGCGTGTAGGTATCGAAATGCGCCACGACCAGAATCTGCTGAGGAAGGCTGCCATTTTTAGCGGCGATCACCGAGCTGGCGGTGATGTTATTCCAGTTCTTCTTGCCGTCTTTACTGGTGTACAGATAGCGGGTGTTGAAACTGCGGATATCGCTCTGATACCCCATCTTGCTGAACTGCTGTTTCAGATAGTCTGCGGTGAGCAATTCCGCCGGGCTACCGGCCATGCGGCCAGGAAAATAAGTGGCGATGTGGCGAGTCTGCTCGGCGGCGAATTTGCCCATCGGGGCCTCTTTTGCGGGCTGAGTGGCGGCAGAAACGCTGAAAACACCGCCGAGCGCTGCCACCAGCAGGCCGGTTTTCAGGTAAAAGCGGGAAAACATACCGAAAAATCCTTCTTTGATATCGACGAGACCGATTATTTTTGCGGTGTCCAGTATGAGACGGTCGGCAAGATTAAACAATTTCTCCCGCTCTTAAATTTGGCGTAAATGCGCAAACCTTAGTCGCAATTATCGCCGGTTAAGCCGTGTGCTGCGGTCTATATTCCATAAAGTAACTAGTCATTCCTTTTCGTCATTTCAGAGGCCAAATCTCAGCCCGTATAGTCACACTATCATTCTGCATATATGAAAAGGCTGTTGTGGACTATCTACCTATATTTGCCGACCTGAAACAACGCCCGGTGTTGGTCGTTGGCGGCGGCGAAGTGGCTGCGCGCAAAGTGGATCTACTCCTGCGCGTCGGGGCTGAAATACGGATAGTTGCGCAGTCACTCTCACCCATACTCGAAGAACTGCATCAGCAGGGGCGCATCCGCTGGCAGGGGCAGGCTTTTGCCATTCAGCAACTGGATGAGGTGTTCCTGGTGATTGCCGCAACCGACGACAGCGCGCTGAATGCCGAGGTGTTTGCCGAAGCGGATAAACGCCGGGTGCTGGCTAACGTGGTCGACGATCAGCCGCGCTGCTCGTTCATCTTTCCGTCGATTATCGATCGTTCACCGCTGGTGGTTGCCGTCTCTTCCAGCGGCCAGGCACCGGTGCTGGCACGTATGCTGCGTGAAAAACTCGAAGCTTTGTTGCCCGCCAGCCTGGGGCAGATGGCGGAGGTGGCCGGGCGTTGGCGCGGCCAGGTAAAACAGCGACTGAATGCGATCGGCGAACGTCGTCGCTTCTGGGAAAAAACATTCGGCGGACGTTTTGCCACGCTGGTGGCCAATGGCCAGTCCGCACAGGCCGAGCGGCAGTTGGAGCAGGATTTACAGCAGTTTGCCCAGGACGGCGAAGGCACCCAGGGCGAAATTGCGCTGGTGGGCGCAGGGCCGGGCGACGTGGGGTTATTGACCCTGCGCGGGCTACAGGTGATGCAGCAGGCCGATGTGGTGCTCTACGACCATCTGGTCAGCGATGAGATTCTGGATCTGGTGCGTCGCGATGCCGAGCGCATCTGCGTGGGCAAACGTGCCGGAGCACACTCGGTGATCCAGGAAGAAACCAACCGCCTGTTGGTGGAACTGGCGCAGCAGGGCAAGCGCGTGGTGCGATTGAAAGGCGGGGATCCCTTTATCTTTGGCCGCGGCGGCGAAGAGCTGCAGGTGGCCGCCGCCGCGGGCATTCCGTTCCAGGTGGTGCCGGGCGTTACCGCAGCGGCCGGAGCAACGGCCTATGCCGGCATTCCGCTGACGCACCGCGATCATGCGCAGAGCGTGACTTTTATTACCGGTCACTGCCGTCCCGACGGCGACGGGCTGGACTGGGCAGACTTGGCGCGAGCGCGTCAGACTCTGGCTATCTACATGGGCACCATGAAGGCGGCGGACATCAGCCAGCGTCTGATAGCCCACGGACGCGCGGCCACCACGCCGGTGGCGGTGATCAGCCGCGGCACGCGTGCGGATCAGCTGGTGCAAACCGGCACGCTGCAACAGCTTGAAAAATTGGCTCAACAGGCACCTTTGCCGGCGCTGCTGGTGATCGGCGAAGTGGTAGAGCTGCATCATCAAATTGCCTGGTTTGGGCATCAACCGCAGACGGAAGGGGCATCGCGGCCCGCCGTCGTGAATTTGGCTTAAGGATCTGTTATGGACGAAAAACGACTCACTCATTTGCGGCAATTGGAGGCGGAGAGTATCCATATCATCCGTGAAGTCGCCGCTGAATTCGGCAACCCGGTGATGCTCTACTCCATCGGTAAAGACTCTTCCGTGATGCTGCATCTGGCGCGTAAAGCCTTTTTCCCGGGTACGCTGCCGTTCCCGTTGCTGCATGTGGATACCGGTTGGAAATTCCGTGAAATGTACGAATTCCGCGATCGCACTGCGAAAGAGTACGGCTTTGAACTGCTGATCCACAAGAACCCGGAAGGCGTGGCGATGGGCATCAACCCGTTCGTTCACGGCAGCGCCAAGCATACCGATATCATGAAAACCGAAGGCCTGAAGCAGGCGCTTAACAAATACGGTTTTGATGCCGCCTTTGGCGGTGCCCGCCGTGACGAAGAGAAGTCACGTGCCAAAGAGCGTATCTATTCATTCCGTGACCGCTTCCACCGTTGGGACCCAAAAAACCAGCGCCCGGAGCTGTGGCACAATTACAACGGCCAAATCAACAAGGGCGAGAGCATTCGCGTGTTCCCGCTGTCGAACTGGACCGAGCTGGATATCTGGCAATACATTTTCCTGGAAAAAATCGACATCGTGCCGCTGTATCTGGCAAAACCGCGTCCGGTGGTAGAACGCGACGGCATGTTGCTGATGGTGGACGACGATCGTATCGATCTGCAGCCTGGCGAAGTGATCAGCCAGCGCATGGTGCGTTTCCGCACGCTGGGCTGCTGGCCGCTGACCGGTGCGGTGGATTCCGAAGCGGAGACGCTGCCGGAGATCATCGAAGAGATGTTGGTGTCCACCACCAGTGAGCGCCAGGGACGGATGATCGACCGCGATCAGTCCGGCTCGATGGAGCTGAAAAAGCGTCAAGGGTATTTCTAAGGAGCCGCCGGATGAACAATGCAATTGCACAACAAATCGCTGAGCAGGGTGGGGTCGAATCTTACCTGCATGCGCAGCAACACAAAAGCCTGTTACGGTTCCTGACCTGCGGCAGCGTCGATGACGGCAAAAGCACCCTGATCGGTCGCTTGCTGCATGATACCCGTCAGATCTACGAAGATCAGCTGTCTACGCTGCACAGCGACAGCAAACGCATCGGCACCCAGGGCGAGAAACTGGATTTGGCGCTGCTGGTCGATGGCCTGCAGGCCGAGCGCGAGCAGGGCATTACCATCGACGTAGCCTATCGTTATTTCTCGACCGAAAAGCGTAAATTTATTATTGCCGATACGCCGGGGCATGAGCAGTACACCCGCAATATGGCGACCGGGGCCTCGACCTGCGATCTGGCGATCCTGTTGATCGACGCACGCAAAGGGGTTCTGGATCAAACCCGCAGGCACAGTTTTATCGCCACGCTGTTGGGCATTCGCCATCTGGTGGTGGCGGTCAATAAAATGGACCTGGTGGATTACCAAGAGTCGGTGTTCGAACAGTTTAAACAGGACTATCTGACCTTCGCCCAGCAGTTGCCGAACGATCTCGACATCAAGTTTGTGCCTTTGTCGGCGCTGGATGGCGACAACGTGGCCAGTGAAAGCGCCCAGATGCCTTGGTACAGCGGCCCGACGCTGCTGCAGGTGCTGGAGAGCGTGGATGTGATCAGCGAACGCGAGACGCAACCGCTGCGTTTCCCGGTGCAGTATGTCAACCGTCCTAACCTGGATTTCCGGGGCTATGCGGGCACGCTGTCCGCCGGTGTAGTGCGCGTAGGGCAACGCGTGAAGGTATTGCCTTCCGGTGTGGAATCTACCGTAGCGCGTATTGTGACCTTTGATGGCGATCTGCAGGAAGCGGTGCCGGGCGAGGCGATCACGCTGGTGCTGGCAGATGAAGTGGATATTAGCCGCGGCGATCTGCTGGTCGATGCCGGGGAAACCCTGAAAGCGGCGCAAAGCGCGCTGGTGGACGTGGTGTGGATGGCTGAAAAACCGTTGTTGCCGGGCCAAAGCTATGACATCAAAGTGGCCGGCAAAAAGACCCGTGCGCGGGTAGAAGGCATACGCCACCAGGTGGAAATCAACTCGCTGGCGCAGCATCAGGCGGACACTTTACCGCTCAACGGCATCGGTCTGGTCGAACTGACCTTCGATGAACCGCTGGTGCTGGACAGCTATCAACGCAACCACGATACCGGTGGGCTGATCTTTATCGATCGCCTGAGCAACGTCACCGTGGGGGCTGGTTTGATCCGCGAAACCTTGCAGGACGCTCAGGCATCAGCCGGCGACTTCAGCGCATTTGAACTGGAACTGAATGCTCTGGTGCGTAAACACTTCCCACATTGGGGCGCGCGCGACCTGATTGGGGGAAAATAACGTGACCGACGCTCAACTGCGGCCGACCGGGCCGGATGATGACAACGTGGTCTGGCATCCGCATGCGGTAACGCGTGCGGATCGCGAAGTCCGCAACGGCCACAAAGGCGTGGTGCTGTGGTTTACCGGGCTGTCCGGCTCGGGAAAATCTACCGTTGCCGGCGCGCTGGAACAGGCACTGCACGCCTATGGTGTCAGCACCTATCTGCTGGATGGTGACAACGTGCGTCACGGCCTGTGCCGCGACCTGGGTTTTTCCGACGACGACCGGCGCGAAAATATTCGTCGCGTGGGCGAAGTGGCGAAACTGATGGTGGACGCCGGCCTGGTGGTGTTGACCGCTTTCATTTCCCCACATCGCGCCGAACGGCAGATGGTGCGCGAACTGCTGGATGAAGATCGTTTTATCGAGGTGTTTGTCGACACGCCGTTGGCGGTTTGTGAAGTGCGCGATCCGAAAGGATTGTACAAAAAAGCCCGTGCCGGCGAGCTGCGTAATTTCACCGGCATCGACTCGGTTTACGAGGCGCCACAACGGCCGGATATTCACCTTGATGGCCAACAATTGGTAACAAATTTGATTGCGCAATTGTTAGACGTGCTGCGTGGTCGGGCTATTATCAAACCCTGAATTCAGAAAAGCGTGTGGCGTTTTTGCGCCATACGCTTTTTACGCTAAGCCCGCCGGAGAGCGCGCCGAATAACCAGGGATCGCTATGCAAAATGTCTCGCCTATCTTGATTGACGCAAACCAGGAGAAAGAGGAGCCCTCTTATTCTTTCCTGGGCGGTGTCTGCGGCTTTGTTTTCTACTGGCTGGCCTTCGCAGTGCCGTTTTTGGTTTATGGCTCCAACACCCTTTTCTTCCTGCTCTACACCTGGCCGTTCTTCCTGGCGCTGATGCCGGTTTCGGTGCTGATTGGCATCACGCTCAGCATGCTGCTGCGTGGTCGGTTGATTTTTACACTGTTGCTGACCGGGACCATCGTTCTGTGCCTGTTCTGGCTGGTGTTCAGCTTTTTGACCGGTTGGTGAGGGGAAGGGCGCAGTCGCCTGCGCCCGAAGCATTGCAAAGCCGTGCCGAAGGTTACAAAACTTTGCTCAGAAAAGCCTGAGTGCGCGGATTGGCCGGCTGGCTGAAAATCTGCTGTGGCGAACCTTCTTCCTGAATGATCCCTTGATCGATAAACAGCACCCGATCGGCCACTTCACGGGCAAAGCCCATCTCATGCGTCACCACCACCATCGTCATGCCTTCGTGCGCCAATGACTTCATCACCGCCAGCACTTCGCCGACCAGCTCGGGATCCAGTGCGGAGGTCGGTTCGTCGAACAGCATGATTTTCGGTTCCATCGCCAGCGCGCGAGCAATGGCGACCCGCTGTTGCTGACCGCCGGACAGGCTGTTGGGATAAGCGTCGATTTTGTCCAGCAGGCCCACCTTTTGCAGCAGCGCCTCTGCCCGCAGTATGGCCTCTGCGCGCGACAGCTTTTTCACGCCCATCGGCGCCATGATGATGTTTTCCAGCACCGTCATGTGCGGGAACAGGTTAAAGCGTTGAAACACCATGCCGACGCTCTCACGCATCTTATTGAGATCGGTTTTCTGGCTGTGTATGGCAAAACCATTCACCAGGATCTCACCGCCGGACAGCGTTTCCAGCGCATTGATACAGCGCAGGAAGGTACTTTTACCGGAGCCGGACGGGCCGATGACGCAGACCACTTCGTTGGCTGCGATTTCGCAGGAAATACCACGCAGCACGTGGCTTTCGCCGAATTGTTTTTGCAGGTTATGTACGCGAATCACTTTTCCCGAACCTCTTTTCCATGTGTTGCACCATCAGCGAAAGCAGGAAGGTGAGGACCCAATAGACCAGCGAAATGGTCAGGTAGGGCTCCCAATAGGTGGCATAGGCGCCGGAAACCGTGCGGGCGGCATAGGCCAGATCGGCAAGACCGATGGCGGAGGCCAGCGAAGAGTCTTTGACGATGGCAATGGCATTGTTGCCCAGCGGCGGCAGCATGCGGCGAAACGCCTGCGGCAGGATCACTTTGCGCATGGTTTTGCCGTAGCTCATGCCCAGCGAACGCGAAGCTTCCATCTGACCGCGATCGATAGACTGAATGCCGGCGCGGAAAATTTCCGAGACGTAAGCACCCGCGTTCAGCGTAATCGCCACCACGCAGGAGAGAAATGCGCCGTAATCGGAGCGCAACGCGCGGGCGAAATCGGTGCTCATCAGGCCGCTGGTGACCAGCAGACCGTCACGTGGGTTGATAAACAGCGGTACCAGCGCGAAATGCACCACCATAATCTGGACAAACAGCGGCGTACCGCGGAAGGCGCTGATGTAGATGCGCACCGGCCACTGAACGCCATAATGCAGTATCGGTTTCCAGATGCCGTGTGGTGCCTGCGCCAGACGACCGAGCCCGAGGAGCAGCCCCCAGGTGGTGCCCAGTATCACGCAGATAATGGTGCATTTGATGGTCATCCAGGCGCCTTCCATAAACAGCGGGGCGTACTCCTGGATTATCTCCCAACGGAAATTCAAGGTCGGATCCTTCTTAAAAAAGTCTTCAGACTGCTGTGTTGACGAACGACGATCGATTATTCGGCGGGCAGCGTGGGGACGTTGCTGTCAAACCAGGTCTGGTAGATTTTGGCGTAGGTGCCGTCGGCGATGATTTTCTTCAGGCCGGCGTTGATTTTGCCACGCAGTTCGTCATTGCCTTTGGCCACGGCGATACCGAAATACTGACGTTCGAATTTGGCATCGGACACCAGTTTGAACTCTTTTTCCGGATGGGTTTTGATATAGAACTTGGCCACGCCGACGTCGCCCACGGCCGCGCCGATACCGTCTTCATACAGCTCTTGCAGCATTAACGGGGTATTGTCGAAACGTTTGATGGCGGTGTTGTTTTTGCCTAACACGTCGGACACCACGATGTCGCCGGTGCTGGAGTTGACTACGCCGACCTTCAGCGCTTTCAAGGCGGCAATCGAGTCTACGCCAGAGTCTTTGGGGACCACGATAGCCTGCTCTGCCGGGAAGTAAGGTGCAGAGAAATCAACCATTTGTTTGCGTTTATCGGTAATGGTGATGCCGGAAATTATGATGTCACGATCGCCGGAGTTCAGCGTGGCGAAAATACCTTCCCACGGCGTATTCACCAGTTTGACCTGAAAGCTCTCGGCCTTGGCTACCGCCTTGATGATATCGATATCAAAGCCTTCCAGCTGTTTACTGCTGTTTTCGAATTCGAACGGACGGTAGGTGCCGCCAGAGCCGACGACGTAGGTAGGTTCAGCCGCCAGGACGGAGGCCGACAGGGTGGCAGCCAGACAGGCGCCAATCACAACTAAAGATTTAAACATCGCTATCCCCGGTAATTAAAAATGATCCATTGGATTTATTTATGCACTATGAGTGCATAAAAATAATCTTTAATGAATAAAAACACAACTCCTACCTGATGATGAAATTTTTAATGGTGTTAAATATGCAGTTTATGCTTGTCGCTGGCGAATGCTTTGGTGAAATCAGCGGGTAGCCAGTTTTTCTTACTGCATAACCGGAAAAAACGCTGAAGGAGAAAAATGCAGAGGCGTTGGTTGGTTTTTCTGCGGTGAAAGTGGTTTTTTTTGCCGCTTTCGAAGTGAATTTAGGTTATAAACTCAGGAAATTATCATCCTACTCTTAATTTGGCGGCGAAATGCCGTTCTCTGTGTGGAGTCCAACGAAAAGTTGTGGGATGATTGGTCGGTTTTTCAGGGGGCGGAGATGGGAAAACTTACGCTGCTATTGCTGGCATTGCTCGGTTGGTTACAGTATTCACTGTGGCTGGGCAAAAATGGTATTCACGATTACGTGCGGGTCAATGAGGATGTTGCGCTCCAACAGGGCAGCAATGCTAAATTGAAAGCGCGTAACGATCAGCTGTTCGCCGAGATCGACGATTTGAACGGCGGTCAGGAAGCGATCGAAGAGCGTGCGCGCAATGAGCTGAGCATGATTAAGCCCGGTGAGACTTTCTATCGTCTGGTTCCTGACCAATCCAGACGCAACGCGGCGTCCGCCTCGCAAAATAACCTACAAAAGTAACGCATGAATCACTCCGCAGGAACCTTTCCATCGGTGATCGCCGTCCTGCCCGCTGCCGGTATTGGCAGCCGCATGCAGGCTGATTGCCCAAAGCAATATTTAACCATCGGCCACCAAACCATTCTCGAACACGCGATCCACGCGCTGCTGCGCCATCCGCGTATTTCGCAGGTGATTGTGGCGATAGGTCCCGACGATCAGCAATTCCATCAGTTACCGATAGCGCAGGATCCCCGCGTGCAGACTACCATTGGCGGGCAGCAACGCGCCGACTCGGTAATGGCCGGCTTGCAGCTGGCCGGCGAGGCAAAATGGGTGCTGGTGCACGACGCGGCGCGCCCCTGTCTGCATGCCGACGATCTCGACCGCCTGTTGGCGATTACCGAACATAGCGACGTAGGGGGCATTCTGGCGGCGCCGGTGCGTGACACCATGAAGCGCGCAGAGCCTGGCCACGGGGCCGTTTCTCATACGGTAGAACGTCAGGACCTGTGGCATGCGTTAACGCCGCAGCTGTTCCCACTGGCGTTGCTCAAGCAGTGCCTGCAGCGCGCGCTGGATGACGGGGCGACGGTGACCGACGAGGCGTCGGCCCTGGAGCACTGCGGCTATCATCCGCTGCTGGTCAATGGGCGTTCGGACAATATTAAGGTCACGCGGCCGGAAGATTTGGCGCTGGCAGCATTCTATTTAACTCAGTTAGACAATTAAGGAGCGCATCATGCGTATCGGCCACGGTTTTGACGTACACAAATTTGGCGGCGAAGGCCCGTTGGTGATCGGTGGCGTTCGTATTCCTTATGAAAAAGGTTTGCTAGCCCACTCCGATGGCGACGTAGCACTGCACGCCGCGACCGATGCCCTGCTGGGCGCGGCGGCGCTGGGGGATATCGGCAAGCTGTTCCCGGATACTGACCCGGCCTTCAAAGGTGCCGATAGCCGCGAGTTGCTGCGCGAAGCCTGGAAACGCATCCGTGCCAAGGGGTATCGTCTGGGCAACCTGGACATCACTATTATTGCCCAGGCCCCTAAGATGGCCCCGCATATCCCGCAGATGCGCATTTTCCTGGCGGAAGACCTGCAATGCCATATGGACGACGTTAACGTTAAGGCTACCACCACCGAACAACTCGGTTTCACCGGGCGTGGCGAGGGTATTGCCTGCGAAGCGGTTGCCTTGTTGATCAAGGACTAAGCGCATGGATATGGCTAACCTGACCTGGCTGCATGGCCAGCCGCAAAGCACCGGCGTGCTGAAGGCCAACCCGGAAGATTTCGTGGTGGTGGAAGACCTGGGCTTTGAGCCGGATGGTGAAGGCGAACACGTGCTGGTGAACATCCGCAAAAACGGTTGTAACACCCAGTTCGTCGCTGATTATCTGGCGCGCTTTGCCGGTATTCATGCCCGCTCCGTCAGCTACGCGGGCTTAAAAGATCGCCATGCGGTAACCGAACAGTGGTTCTGTTTGCATCTGCCAGGGAAAGAGACGCCGGACTTTACCCAGTTCTCACTGGAAGGCTGTGAAGTGCTGGCCAGCGCCCGCCACCTGCGCAAAATGCGGATTGGCACCTTGAAAGGCAATGCCTTTACTCTGGTGCTGCGTCATATCTCCGATCGTCAGGATGTAGAACAACGCCTGCAGGTGATTGAGGCCGGCGGTGTACCGAATTACTTCGGCAGTCAGCGCTTTGGGCGCGGCGGTAACAACCTAGTGATGGCGCGCCGTTGGGCGAATGACGAGATCCGGGTGAAAGAACGCAGCAAGCGTAGCTTTTATCTTTCTGCCAGCCGCAGCGCGCTGTTTAACCTGATCGCCAGCCGGCGATTGGCCAACCAGCAGCAACATACCGTGCTGGAAGGGGATGCCCTTCAGCTTAGCGGTCGGGGTAGTTGGTTTGTTGCCAAACCGGAAGAGCTGGAAGCGTTGCAGCAACGCCTGGAAGCCGGTGAGCTGATGATCACCGCTCCTTTACCCGGTGATGGTGAACCGGGCACCGCCGGGGAAGCGTTGAGCTTTGAACAGCAGTGTCTGCTGGAACAGCCGGAGCTGATGTCGCTTTTAAAGCGCGAACGCGTAGATCCGGCCCGCCGAGCCTTGCTGTTACAGCCGAAAGATATGCAGTGGGACTGGTGGGACGATGCCACCGTCGAACTTCGTTTCTGGCTGCCGGCCGGCAGTTTCGCCACCAGCGTGGTGCGTGAAATTATGCGGCAGGACAGTAGCGATGCGGATATTAGCGAGTAATAATCAAGAAACCTGCGCAAGCAGGTTTCTTGATTATTGACAAAGGGGGATAAAACCGTGGTTTTTCCTCCTTTGTGTTATCAGCCGAAATCAATAAATTGACTTTCCTGATCTATTTTAAAAACCTTTAGCGCCTGCCGCCAAATATTATATGTCTGTCAGCTGTCTCAAACCTGCGTAAGCAGGTTTCTTATCTGAGACTTTAGCGTTGATTGGCAAATTTTTTTTCTTCTTTTAATTTTATTTCCTTCACATTGGCTTGTGATTGATCGGAAAAGCGATTTTTTAACCATTCATAACAGGGCTTCTCAAAGAAGCGATGAGTAAGTTGTGATAGGAGTAACGTCAACGCAACAAAGATCAGCAGTTTTATTACGAATGGTAAATTTAGTGGAGAGAGTGCTGCCCCCATAATCAAAATAATAGGAGTATGTATAAGGTAAACAGAGTAGCTGATATCACCGAGCCAGGCTGGAATTCGGCTGCTGATAACCTGATGAAACCATGAACTCAGAGTCGCCAAACTTAAAATGAGCAATGCGATAAGTGGAATAGGTAAGAAGCTGAATTTTCCAATCGGATTTTTTTGATAAACTAGGTATACAACGGTTGCGAAAAGAATGACGTCAATGCAACCAATGATAGATTTCTGTATGTGGTTAAGTTCTACCTGACTCATTCCTTGCGCCATTCGACAAACTGCGATCCCCAGCGTGACGCCAGCGATGCATCTAACAAAACCTGAGGTGACAATACCGTACATCATTTCATGAGCGATCATCAATGAACCGAATGATGTATATAAAACGGTGTAACACATTAAAGAAATGAATAGCAGCATATTGGTTTTTACGCGACGGATACACCAGGGAACCAAAAAGACGGAAACCCAAAACTCAACCGAGATTGACCAGCTAGGATCATTCCAATTCCAGTTGTTGACAAAACCCATATTCTGAAGAAGAAAGATATTAGCAATGCCCGAAATAAATGGCTCGTCAAAGGGAAACCCGCGTAGCGTCAGCAGATAAATGATACCAACTATAGCCATAGTGGCAATATGCAGCGGGTACATACGTGCAAAGCGATAAAAGATAAATTTTCTATCACTCATTAAGCCTGATGATATGGCTTGGCTATAAACGTGTGACAATACAAAACCCGAGAGGATAAAAAAGAAATCAACGGAGATATATGCATTTTGGAATGGATAGTTATGCCAGCTATATTGGCTACCAAAAAAATGGCTTAGCGCGACAGTTAACGCAAATACACCACGTAAACCATCTAAGTATTTTAGTCTTATTATTGACATTGGGCAGATAAACCTTGAATTCATTGACCTAAAATTATACTTGAGTGCGACTGTAATGTCAGATTTTCGTAAGGATTGTGTGATGATCTTCAGGTCTTCCCCGTGGAACTGTGGGTAGCATTGGGGGCTTTTCCCATGGTCACTGGACATGGCGGGGGCAGTAAACATAATATCTGCTGATTAAGCGCCTCCTTTTGGGCGGTCATACCGAGTAGTTAAATCCCAGGCTGCGTTGAGCGGTGCCTGGTTGAGAGATAAAAAGAAGACAACCTCTTATGCGGATATTGCTGAGTAATGACGACGGTGTTACCGCCCCAGGCATTCAGGTGCTGGCGGCAGCGCTGCGAGAGTTTGCTGAGGTGCAGGTTGTGGCACCCGATCGTAACCGCAGCGGTTCTTCCAATGCGCTGACGTTGGAATCCCCATTGCGCACCCTGACGATGCCCAATGGGGATATCGCCGTACAGCAAGGAACACCGACCGATTGCGTATATCTGGGAGTGAATGCCCTGATGCAACCTGCGCCGGATATCGTGGTTTCCGGTATCAATGCCGGCCCCAATCTGGGCGATGACGTGATCTACTCCGGCACCGTGGCTGCCGCCATGGAAGGGCGCCATTTGGGCTTGCCTGCGCTGGCCGTGTCGTTGAACGGTCATCAGCATTATGCAACCGCGGCGGCGATCACCTGCCGGGTGCTGCGTGCCCTGTTGCGTGAACCGTTACGCACCGGAAAAATTCTGAATATCAACGTGCCGGACTTACCGTTGGATGAGATAAAAGGCATTCGCGTGACCCGCTGCGGCAGTCGCCATCCGGCCGACAAAGTGTTCTGCCAACAGGATCCTCGTGGGCAAAACCTTTACTGGATTGGGCCTCCGGGTGATAAGTTTGATGTCGGGCCGGACACGGATTTCGCTGCGGTAGAACAGGGTTATGTCGCGATTACACCCTTGCAGGTGGATTTGACCGCTTATGCGGCCCAGGATGTAGTAAAAACGTGGTTAACCAAAGCAGGGGTTGGCGGGGAATGGTGAACAAGCGTATGCAAACATTGCTGACGCAACTGCGTCAACAAGGGATCCAGGACGAACGATTACTGCGGGCCATTGAGGCAGTGCCGCGTGAACGCTTTGTTGATGAAGCGCTTGAGCACAAGGCTTATGAGAATACCGCGCTGCCGATCGGCTCGGGTCAAACGATCTCCCAGCCCTATATGGTGGCACGGATGACCGAACTGCTGAACCTGACGCCCACTTCCCGAGTTCTTGAAATTGGCACGGGTTCCGGCTATCAGACCGCCATCCTGGCGCATCTGGTGCAGCACGTGTGCTCGGTTGAGCGTATCAAGGGATTGCAATGGCAGGCGAAGCGCCGCCTGAAGCAACTCGATCTCCATAATGTTTCTACTCGTCACGGTGACGGTTGGCAGGGGTGGGCTTCGCGGGGGCCGTTCGATGCCATTATTGTCACCGCCGCACCGCCGGAGATCCCCCCGGCGCTGATGGAACAGTTGGACGATGGTGGCATTTTGGTGCTGCCGGTCGGTGAGCAGGCCCAAACCCTCAAACGTATTCAGCGTCAGGGGAACGAATTTGTTATCGATACCGTCGAAGCGGTACGCTTTGTTCCTCTGGTGAAGGGCGAGCTGGCCTAGCGATTGTCTGAATTTTCGGCAGGAAATGAAATCTGTTGCACTTTCATTCACTCCGGTTAAGGTTTTAGCGTTTCAATAAAACTAATTTTCAATACAATTGCCTTTCTGCGCAGTTGTCTTATGGTGCAGCAGCGCTAATGTGGTTAGCATTGGCGCGCTGTTTTGAGGCTCCGGTATGAGGTTTTCTGACGTTCAGAAATCGGCCGCGGGCACCTTTCATTGTAGGAACGTAGAGAATGTTAAAAGCTCAGCTACGATGTAAAGGGTATTTTGGATATATCGCTGATATTGCTGTCATGGGGGAAGCATGAGCACGGGAAGCCCAATGATTACATTACGCCGGGTTGCGGTGTGTACGATGGTAAGTTTGTGGTTGGCGGGTTGTACAAACACTGCGTCGACATCGGCCCCTATCAGTAGCGTGGACGGCGGTGGTGCCGGAGCCGCTGCATCCAGCAATGCTGGGGCGCAGGTGGGCTCTGAGGGGCACATTGTTTACAACCGCAGTTATACTTCGATCCCCAAAGGGAGCTACAGCGGTAATACCTATACGGTTAAGCGCGGAGACACGCTGTTTTACATCGCCTGGATCACCGGAAATGATTACCGTGACCTGGCTCAGCGTAACAATATTCCTGAACCCTACAGCCTGAATGTGGGTCAAAACATTCAGCTTGGTAATGGTTCGGCTAGCGGAAATGGCGGTATGCTGGCGGCGACAGACGCAACCAGCGGCGGCGTACCTAAGCCGCCATCGACCTCCCAGATACAAACTGCAACGGTTGATTCTCAATCAACTAACGCGTATTCTGATAATTCGGGTAAACAGAATGTAGGTAAGATGTTACCTGCAGCAGGCGCAGTGGCGGCAACTACCGCAACAGCCCCTGTTACCGCACCGGTTGTTGCTCCTCCAGTGAGCAGCACCGTCAGCAACAGCGCTCCGGTAAGTACCTGGAGATGGCCGACTGACGGGAAGATTATTGATAACTTTTCCTCATCAGAAGGTGGGAATAAAGGTGTCGATATCGCCGGTTCTCGTGGGCAGCCTATCTTCGCTACCGCCGATGGTCGTGTAGTGTACGCAGGCAACGCTTTACGGGGTTACGGTAATCTAATCATCATCAAACACAATGATGATTACCTGAGCGCCTACGCTCACAACGACACAATGCTGGTCCGGGAACAACAAGAAGTGAAGGCGGGTCAAAAAATAGCCACCATGGGTAGCACCGGAACCAGTTCAGTACGTTTGCATTTTGAAATTCGTTACAAGGGGAAATCCGTAAACCCGCTGCGTTATCTTCCGCAGCGATAGATTGGGCAGAATACGCTGTTATTCTGCTCGCGGTATCACGGGTAGGAGCAGCATATGAGCCAAAATACGCTGAAAGTTAACGAGTTACATGATGATGCGGATTTCGACGAGAACGCAACGGAAGCGGAATCATTCGACGAAAAAGCACTGGTAGAAGAAGAGGCCAGTGAGAATGATCTAGCGGAAGAAGAGTTGTTGTCACAAGGCGTGACCCAACGCGTATTGGATGCGACGCAGCTCTATCTGGGCGAAATCGGTTATTCTCCGCTGCTTACCGCAGAGGAAGAGGTTTATTTTGCGCGGCGTGCACTGCGCGGTGACGTGCCGTCCCGCCGCCGAATGATTGAAAGCAACCTGCGGCTGGTGGTGAAAATCGCCCGCCGTTACAGCAACCGCGGCCTGGCGCTGCTGGATCTGATTGAAGAGGGCAACCTCGGACTGATCCGCGCAGTGGAAAAGTTTGACCCAGAACGCGGTTTCCGTTTCTCGACCTACGCTACCTGGTGGATCAGGCAGACGATTGAACGGGCGATCATGAACCAAACCCGTACCATTCGCTTGCCTATCCACATAGTTAAAGAACTGAATGTCTATTTGCGCACCGCGCGCGAGCTTTCTCACAAACTGGATCATGAACCGAGCGCTGAAGAGATTGCAGAGCAACTCGACAAGCCGGTGGATGACGTCAGCCGCATGCTGCGCCTGAACGAACGTATCACTTCTGTGGATACGCCGTTGGGTGGGGATTCGGAGAAAGCGTTGCTGGACATTCTGGCAGACGAGAAAGACAACGGACCGGAAGACACCACGCAAGACGATGACATGAAACAGAGCATCGTGAAATGGCTGTTCGAACTGAACGCCAAACAGCGTGAGGTGCTGGCGCGTCGCTTTGGCCTGTTGGGCTACGAAGCGGCGACGCTCGAAGATGTGGGCCGCGAAATTGGCCTGACTCGCGAGCGAGTTCGTCAGATCCAGGTTGAAGGTTTGCGCCGCCTGCGTGAAATACTGCAGATGCAGGGCCTGAGTATCGAGGCACTGTTCCGCGAGTAACGTCGGCAGTTGAACCGCATCAAAATAAAAACGGTGAGCATAATGCTCGCCGTTTTTTTCTAACGAATACCCCTGATGCGGATAAAGGCCGTGTTTAGAGAAAACCTTCACCGACTTGGTGGGTGAGGGTCAATGTGAACTTTTTTCTGTCAGCCTATAGAACATTCTTAGAAGTCGCCGATGCGCAGGCACGACGGGAATGAGATCAGTGAGAGTCGTAAAGGTTAGCTTTGGTTGCGTGCGCGACGTAACTGATTGCTTCCTGTGCACGGACACTATTGCCGGCTTTATCCAGGGGGGGTGAGTAGACTGCAATGGCGTATTGGCCTGGGACCACTGCGACCATACCGCCGCCAACACCGCTTTTGGCTGGGACACCCACGTTGTATAGCCATTGGCCTGAGCCGTCATAGAGACCTGCAATCGCCATTTCTGTCAGCACGTTAGGGACGTATTGTTGCTGCAGTAACTGCTTGCCGGTGTAGGGAGATTTCCCTGCGTTAGCCAATACGGCCCCCATCTTGGCCAGTTGCTCAGTGGTGGCACTGACCGAACACTGTTTGGTATAGATATCGAGCGCTTCGTCTGCGTTGCTGTACATGCGGCCATAAGACATCATCAAGCGACTCAGCGCCTGGTTATGCTGGTTAGTCACGGATTCGGAATGATAAACCTCCAGATTAATGCTCAATTTAGCATCGGCGTAGGCGTTCATATTATCGATAATCTGCTGCCAGCGATCGTTGGCATTTTTCGCATTGATAAAGCTGACGGTGCTAATGGCGCCGGCATTAACCAATGGGTTCTGCGGACGCTCTGGACGCAGTTCGATGGCAAGGCCGGAATTAAAGGGTAATCCGGTTGAGTTGGCGCCCAGTTCATTCAGTACTTTGTCTGCGCCATGTTGATTTAATGCGATAGATAAAGAGAATATTTTGGTTAATGATTCCAGTGGAAATGTTTTTTGTGTATCCCCGGCTGTGTAGAGTTTTCCATCTATAGTGGCAATCGCGATAGCGTAATTCTTATCACTGTAAGCCGCCAATGCAGGAATACAATCGGCCACCTTACCACGATTATCATTTTTAAATTTCTGATAAGCCGATTGCACAATGGCAGCATAATCGGGAGAGTCGGCAGCTAAGGCACCGGTGCTTGTCAGGGAAATGAACGGAATGGAAAAAAGTATAGCTAAAAGCTTAGGTTTCATAAAATGACTCCTACAGGATGGATAGGTGTTTGTATTAAATGAAGTTACTGACGTGAGCATTACAATGGGTATTGTGAATGTGAGAATGCTTTATTGATTTAAATACATGCAGCTATAGCGGTACTGTTTTAAAAGGATTTTAATAACAGCGTGGTGGTGCAGAGTACCGTAGGAAAGGTTGTCCTGTCTCCAATGCAGTAGCAGTGGGCGATCCCACATTATCAACTGACTGGATATATTGAGACCTAATTATTCGCTTCGACTTGCATCACGTCCAATTGATTATTTTAATTAATACACATTGGCTAATAGTCATGGCGAATCAAAAACAGGATATGAAACATTGTTACTTTCATTGTGTAACAATAACGATAAACCTTATTAAATAAAAACGGTGAGCGTGATGCTCACCGTTTGCCGTTTATGCGCCGAGTTAGACCATATTCTTCAGGCGGTAAATCCATTCCAGCGCCTGGCGCGGAGACAGTGAATCCGGATCCAGGGCCTCAAGCGCTTCAACCGCCGGAGAGGTTTCCTCGTTCAGCAGCGTCATTTGGGTGGCGTCAACGGTACCGCTGGCGGTGTGGTTGGAGATGGCTTCCAGTTCACGCAATTTCTGGCGCGCGCGTTTGATCACTTCACGTGGCACCCCGGCCAGTGCGGCAACCGCCAGCCCGTAACTTTTGCTGGCGGCACCGTCCTGCACGCTGTGCATAAAGGCGATGGTGTCACCGTGCTCAAGCGCATCCAAATGCACGTTAACCACGCCTTCCATTTTTTCCGGCAGGGTGGTCAGCTCAAAGTAATGAGTGGCGAACAAGGTCATGGCCTTGATGCGGCTGGCCAGATTTTCAGCACAGGCCCAGGCCAGGGATAAACCATCATAGGTCGAGGTGCCGCGGCCAATCTCGTCCATCAACACCAGACTATGTTCGGTGGCGTTATGCAGGATATTGGCGGTTTCGGTCATCTCAACCATAAAGGTGGAGCGGCCGGAAGCCAGATCGTCCGCTGCACCTACGCGGGTAAATATGCGATCGACCGGGCCAATGACTGCCTTGCTTGCCGGCACGTAGCTGCCGATATGGGCCATCAGTACGATCAGCGCCGTTTGGCGCATATAGGTGCTTTTACCGCCCATATTAGGGCCGGTAATGATCAACATTCTGCGTTGGGGCGACAGTGACAGCGGGTTGGAAATAAAGGGTTCGCTCAACACCTGCTCCACCACCGGGTGGCGACCTTCGGTGATGCGCACGCCAGGCTGCTCGCTCATGGTCGGGCAGGCGTAGTTCAGCGTTTCGGCGCGTTCTGCCAGGTTGGCCAGTACGTCCAGTTCTGCCAATGCCGCCGCGCTTTGTTGCAATTCACCCAGATGCGGCAACAGCAAATCGAACAGTTCTTCGTACAGACCTTTCTCGATGGCCAGCGCTTTCCCTTTAGAGGTCAGCACCTTGTCTTCGTACTCTTTCAGTTCGGGAATGATGTAGCGTTCGGCGTTTTTCAGCGTCTGACGGCGTACGTAATGGATCGGTACCAGGTGGCTTTGCCCGCGACTGACCTGAATGTAATAGCCATGAACACCATTGAAACCGACCTTCAGCGTATCCAGCCCCAGTTTTTCGCGCTCGCGGATCTCGAGACGGTCGAGATAGTCGCTGGCACCATCGGCCAAGGCCCGCCATTCGTCCAGCTCACTGTTGTAGCCGGGGGCGATAACGCCACCGTCGCGAACCAGCACCGGCGGGGCTTCCACCACGGCGCGCTCCAGCAAGTCCTGCAGTTCATCAAACTGACCCACCTGGGACAGCAGGTGCTGCACATGCGGAGTATTTACGCCTTTTAACAGCGCATGGATATCCGGTAGCTGCTGGAAGGCATGACGCATGCGTGCCAGATCGCGCGGACGTGCGCTGCGCAACGCCAGACGGGCGAGGATACGTTCCAGATCGCCGACCTGACGCAAAGAAGGTTGCAGTTCAGCATACAGATCCTGCAGTGCGCTTATGGCTTGCTGACGATCATTCAGTACCTTGATGTCACGAGTAGGCATATGCAGCCAGCGCTTAAGCATGCGGCTGCCCATGGCCGTGACGCTGTGATCGAGGATCGCCGCCAGGGTGTTTTCAGTGCCGCCGGACAGGCTCTGGGTCAGCTCGAGGTTACGCCGGGTAGCGGCGTCCATGATGATGCCGTCCTGTTGACGCTCCATGGTGATACCACGGATATGCGGCAATGAGGTGCGCTGGGTATCTTTTACGTATTGCAGCAGGCAGCCGGCGGCACGCAGTGCCTGATGGGCCTGTTCAACGCCGAAGCCGGTAAGATCGCGGGTGCCGAACTGCAGGTTAAGCTGCTGACGGGCGGTCTCCGGTTCGAATTCCCACAGCGGGCGACGACGCAGACCATGGCGCTGTTCAATCAGCGACATCTGTTCAAAGGTTTCGGGATAAAGCAGCTCGGCGGGGTTGGTGCGTTGCAGCTCGGCCGCCATGGTCTCAATATCTGCTGGTTCGGCAACGCGGAAACGGCCGGAGCTGATATCCAGCGTCGCGTAACCAAAGCCACGTGCGTCTTGCCAGATGGCGGCCAGCAGGTTGTCCTGACGCTCCTGTAGCAAGGCTTCGTCGGTGATGGTGCCAGGCGTGACAATACGCACCACTTTGCGCTCAACCGGACCTTTACTGGTGGCCGGATCGCCGATTTGTTCGCACAGGGCAACGGATTCGCCAAGCTGCACCAGTTTGGCTAAATAGTTTTCCACCGCATGATGGGGAACGCCGGCCATGGGAATAGGCTCCCCTGCTGAGGCACCGCGTTTGGTCAGCGAGATATCCAGCAGTTGGGACGCGCGTTTGGCATCATCATAGAACAGCTCGTAAAAGTCGCCCATGCGGTAGAACAGCAGGATCTCGGGATGCTGAGCCTTGAGGCGCAGGTACTGCTGCATCATCGGCGTGTGTGAATCGAGCTTGTCGGTGCTATTCATAAGATTACTGTTTCCAATCCATTGAATTTGAAATGAGTTTTGACGTTGTTTTTCATCATTAGGTATCACGCCGTGTTACAAAAATCACGCCTGCAGGCGGTCGCAGGGCGAGGTAAAGCCATTGATCAAACCAGTCCCAAACGGAACGGAGGGCGCTGCGGCTACCGACGATGGGGATCAATAAGCTTTTATACCGACGCTATACTAGCCCAGCGGGCAATCCGCTGTCACAGGTAAAAATGGGGAGCTTTACGCAAACTGGGGTTGTAATGAACGAAAGGCGTTACAATCCCCGTTCTGGCTCTAAAAACCAAGCGTATCTGCTCAGAAATCACCCCATTCCCATCCGTTTTTCCTTCGGTCTCGACGCCTTCCCTTGATGACCAGTTCTAATCAAGGGCGAACTATTCTGTGCTCACTTATCTCCCGTTGCACGATCCCGCGAGAAGAATAATCCATAAATACTCTGCATGTTTATAACGTATTGTTTATAATTGGTATTTGTTTATTTTCGATGAATTAATTCGGTAATTTAAGGTTATTTGTGAGCCCGGTCACACTAATTTTTTATGCAAAATGTGAAGAGGGTCAATCGGGAAGGTCAAGGAGAGACGGTTCTTTACGCCGATGGCTTACCGGTCCGCTCCGATGCCTCCGTATACTGTTCGCAACCAGGGCAGAGCAACGGAAATTTTCATAAGGAATGTGCGCGAGGCAATCGCTATTGCATCTGGCAAACAAATGACACGGGGCTTTTTTGATTATCTTGAGGGATTGGGTATGGAAAAGAAAAAAATCTATCTGTTTTGTTCTGCCGGTATGTCGACTTCTCTGCTGGTCTCAAAAATGAAGGCGCAGGCCGAGAAGTACGAAGTGCCAGTGATCATTGCCGCTTATCCCGAAGCGCTGGCAGCGGAAAAGGGCGCAGAGGCAGATTTGATCCTGCTGGGGCCGCAGATTGCCTATACGTTAGCCGAAGTACAAAAACAGCTGCCCAATAAGCCCGTCGAAGTGATCGATTCCGCTTTATACGGCAAGCTTGATGGCCTTGGGGTGTTGAAGGCCGCGGTCGCCACCATAAAAAAAGCTAACCAATAAAGGGGTCTGCCGTGAATACGTTAATTGCCTCGTTGGAAAAGGTCATACTGCCCTTTGCCGTGAAAATTGGTAAACAGCCCCATGTTAATGCCATCAAAAACGGGTTCATTCGATTAATGCCGCTGACGTTGACCGGGGCGATGTTCGTTCTGATCAACAACGTATTCCTCAGTTTCGGCGAAGGCTCGTTCTTCTTTTCATTGGGGGTACGGCTGGATGCGTCCACCATTGAAACGCTAAACAGCCTGAAGACCATCGGTGGCAGCGTTTATAACGGCACCCTGGGGATTATGTCCCTGATGACGCCCTTCTTTATCAGCATGGCTTTAGCGGAGGAGCGTAAGGTTGACCCGCTGGCGGCCGCGCTACTGGCGGTTGCCGCCTTTATGACGGTAACGCCGTTCAGCGTCGGTGAGGCTTATGCCGTCGGTGCTAACTGGCTTGGCGGCGCCAACATCATTTCCGGCATGGTGATCGGCCTGGTGGTGGCGGAGATGTTTACCTTTGTGGTGCGCCGCAACTGGGTCATCAGCCTGCCCGACAGCGTACCTTCTTCCGTGTCTCGCTCGTTCTCCGCACTGATCCCCGGATTCCTGATCCTGTCGATCATGGGCGTGATTGCCTATTGCCTGACGCTGTGGGGAACCAACTTCCACCAAATCATCATGGACAGCATCTCGGCTCCGCTGGCGAAAATGGGCAGCGTGGTCGGCTGGGTGTATGTGATGTTCTCCTCGCTGCTGTGGTTCTTCGGGGTGCATGGCTCGATGGCGCTGGCCGCGCTGGACAGCGGCATCATGACGCCATTCGCGTTGGAAAACGTAGAGCTTTACAACAAGTATGGTTCAGTCGAAGCCGCCGTTGCCGCCGGCAAAGAGTTCCATATGTGGGCGAAACCTTTCGTCGACTCTTATATCTATCTGGGCGGGACCGGGTCTACGCTGGGGCTGATTATCGCCATCTTTATCGCCTCGCGCCGTGAAGACTATCGCCAGGTCGCCAAGCTGGCTACCCCGTCGGGCATCTTCCAGATTAACGAACCTATCCTGTTCGGCCTGCCGGTGATCATGAACCCGGTGATGTTTATCCCGTTCATTCTGGTTCAACCGGTATTGACGATCATCACCACGGTGGCCTATTACACCGGAATGATCCCGCCTATCACCAACATTGCGCCCTGGACCATGCCGGTAGGCCTGGGGGCGTTCTTCAACACCAACGGCAGTATCGTCGCCATGTTGCTGAGCTTCTTCAACCTGGGCGTGGCGACCTTGATTTACCTGCCGTTTGTGATGATATCCAACAAGGCGCAGAGCCAGATCGATCAGGCTACCGAAAGCGAAGAAGACATCGCCAAGGCGCTGAAATTCTAACTGTCAGTCTGGGGCAGCCCTTGCTGCCCCGGTTTTAGGGGCGTTTGGATGAAATATCAATTTGCTGACGATTTCTGGTGGGGAAGCGCGACCTCTGCGCCGCAGTCGGAAGGGGCCTCTGCACGGGATGGCAAAAGTCAGAACATCTTCGATTACTGGTATGACATTGCGCCAGAACGCTTTCATCATCAGGTCGGTCCGTCCGAGGCATCCACCTTTTATGACCGTTTCCAGCAAGACATCCTGCTGTTAAAAAAGCTTGGGCATAACACCTTCAGAACCTCTATTTCCTGGTCACGGCTGATCCCGGACGGGGAGGGCGAGGTGAATCCGAAAGCCGTCGCTTTCTATAACGCGCTTATCGATGGCCTGCTGGCTGAGGGCATTACGCCATTTATCAACCTTTACCATTTCGACATGCCGATGTGCATGCAGCGAAAAGGCGGCTGGGAAAGCCGGGCGGTGGTGGAAGCCTATGCCCGCTATGCCAAAACCTGTTTCAGCCTGTTCGGCGATCGGGTCACTCATTGGTTTACTTTTAACGAGCCGATTGTGCCGGTCGAAGCGGGCTATCTGAACGACCTGCATTATCCTTGCGTGGTTGATTTTAAAAGGGCAGTCGCGGTGGCTTATCACAGCGTGCTGGCCCATGCCAAAGCGGTGAAGGAGTTCAGGGCGTTGGGCCACCAAGGCGCGATAGGCATTATTTTGAACCTGAGCCCGACCTATCCGCGTTCGAACAGCCAGGAAGATGGCGTGGCCGCCCATCATGCGGATCTGTTGCTGAACAAAAGCTTCCTTGATCCTGTGACCAAAGGGCGTTATCCGCAAGATTTGGTTGATTTACTGCGCGCCAATGATTTGTTGCCACAAACGGCACCGGAGGACGCACAGCTGATTGCCGACGGCGTGGTGGATATTCTGGGCGTCAATTACTATCAACCGCGCAGGGTTAAAGCGAAAGAAGGCTACCGGGCCGACGCACCCGTGACGATGCCGGAAGATCTGTTCAGCTATTACGACATGCCTGGCCGCAAGATCAATCCGCATCGGGGCTGGGAAATCTATGAAAAAGGGCTGTATGACATCCTGATGGATCTGAAGGAAAACTACGGCAACATTCCCTGCTATATTTCAGAAAACGGCATGGGCGTAGAGGGTGAAGAGGCCTTTATCGGCCCTAGTGGACGGGTGGAGGATGATTATCGAATCGACTTTATCCGCGATCATCTGAAATGGCTGCATCAGGCGCTGTCGGAGGGTTCCAACTGCAAAGGCTATCATTTGTGGACCTTTATCGACTGCTGGTCCTGGCTTAATGCCTACAAGAATCGCTACGGGTTAGTTCGGCTGGAGCGGGAGAGCCAACAGCGCACGTTGAAGAAGAGTGGCTATTGGTTTGCCGAGACGGCCCGGCAGAACGGCTTTGATTAACGGGAGCGCATGCGATGTCTGAGAACCTGGTTTCGCTGAATGCGAACGACGTTAAGCTGATTCGGGAGCAGGATTTCTTTAACTGCAAAGATTTCCATTTGTTCATTTATAACAAGGTGGAAAGCGCCACTGGGCTGCATCAGCATGACTACTATGAGTTCACCATCGTCCTGAGCGGCAAATGTTATCAGGAGATCAACGGCAAGCGCGTGCTGCTGGAACGGGGCGATTTTGTTTTCATCCCCATTGGTTCGCGCCATCAGAGCTTTTATGAGTTCGGCGCCGCGAAAATCTTCAACGTGGCGGTTGGCAAGGTGTTCTTCGAAGAGAACTATTTGCAGCAGTTGCCACGCTGTTTTGTCGCCTCCCAGGCCTATAGCCTGAAGAATGAATTCCTGGCTTATATCGAGTCGGTGGTGGGTTCCCCCCAGTTTCGCGAGGATGATTTTGCCGAATTCCTGGAAACGCTGACCTTTTATATCATCAGCCGCATTCGTCACTATAAGGAAGAGAGCGGCGAGGGGGACGATATCCCGCAGTGGCTGAAAAACACCCTGGCCGGCATGCATGATAAAACCATGTTTGGTGAAAAGGCGCTGCTCAATATGGTGGAGTTGTCGGGAAAAACGCAGGAGTACCTGACCCGGGCGATGCGACGCTATTACCATAAAACGCCAATGCAGGTGATCAATGAAATCCGCATCAACTTTGCCAAAACGCAGCTTGAAGTCACCAACTATTCGGTTTCGGATATTGCCTTCGACTCTGGCTATGGCGACGTGAGCCTGTTTATTAAAAACTTTAAGAGACTCACCGAAGTGACGCCGGGTAATTACCGAAAAAAGTTCTACGGCCCTGTTTAGGGCCGCTCCCGATAAGCATTAACGCCGATATTCCGAATGCCTTTCAGGCCGCCAATAGCCTGATGAAATAAATTTCTTTGCTTAAGCGAAGGGGAATTGCCGTACCTGACGGACGGTATTCCCTTGCCAAAAATTTGTTAAATGGATGCCAAAATGGAAAAGTTACTGATAGTGAATGCCGACGATTTTGGTCTGAGCAAGGGACAGAACTATGGGGTGATTGAGGCGTTTCACTATGGGGTGGTCACTTCAACCACGGCAATGGTGAATAGCCCGGACGTACAGCATGCCGCCAGCCTCAGCCGGCTTTATCCTGGGCTGAAGATCGGCCTGCATTTTGTGCTGACTCACGGGCATCCATTGACGGCCATGCCTTCGCTGGTTAACGAACGCGGAGAGCTGGGCAAGTGGTTATGGGAAAGGGCAGAGTCTGGGCTGCTGAGCATGGACGAAATCCACGATGAGTTGGTGAGCCAATACGACAGGTTCATGGCGGTGTTTGGCAAAGCGCCGACGCATATCGACAGCCATCATCACGTGCATATGCTGCCGCAGATTTACCCGCTGGTCGAGGCATTTGCTCAGTCCCGTGCCATCCCGCTGCGTATTGGGCGTCAGGAGGTTGAACGGCAAGATATCCCATTGCGTTATGACCGCAGTACCGAGTGGTTTGATGCGGGTTTCTATGGCGAATCGATATCCGAAGCGCTGTTTTTACAGGTGCTAGATCGTGCCGATCAACGTGGTGCCAAGTCGGTGGAGATGATGTGCCACCCGGCGTTCCTGGATAACACTATTTTGGCGAGTAAATATTGCTACCCGCGGCTTGCCGAAGTGGACGTCCTGACTTCACCAGGCATGAAAAACGCCATCGCGGAACGCGGTTACCGTCTGGGATCTTTCCTCGATCTGTGACCAGCCTATCGTATACAGCGATGGCCGCTTAAAGCATGGAGTGGGCCTTTTTCAATCCGGTATCTTCCTCAGGATCGGCTCCCTGCGGAACAGGGGGCTCCGCTTCTTCCTGGCCCGACGCTTCGCTGGCCTGCGGCTCTATCGGATCGGGGGCCGCCTCCGGTGGCGGCATGGTGTCATGGATAATCTGTTCATCAAAGGTTGGGTTCAGCGCCGGAGAGAGCGGCGAACTGGTCAGGCTGTCCGGCAGGGGAATGTGCGGCAATGGCGCATCTTGAACAAACTGCGATTCGTCTTGTTTTACCGTCCGGCTGAAGGCCACCAGCAGCACACCACACAGTGCAAAGAAGGCATACAGCGTATTCCCCCCCAGCGGCTCTATCAGCGCGCCGACCGCCAGGGGGCCAACACTGGCGCCCACGCCGAAGGCCATCAGCAAACAGGCGGCTAACGAGACGCGCCGCTCAGGCTCTATCAAATCGTTTGCCAGGGCAACCACCAAGGGATAGAGCGTGAACTGCAGCATGCTGACGATAAAGCCCACCACCAATAGCACTGGGAAATCAATGTGCGGTACCAATGCCAACGGCAGCGCGGCTACGATCAATAAAATGGCGTTGATGCGCATCAACAGCGTACGGTTATAGCGATCCGACAGCCAGCTAAGCGGGAATTGCGCCACCAGCCCGGCGAAGATCGATATCGCCATAAACAAGCCGGTCTGCTGGGTGGTCAGTGCCTGCATGCTGGCATAGACCGGGGCCAGCCCGTAGAAAGATCCCACTACCATGCCGATGACCAGCGTGGTCGCCAGCACCTTGGGGATGGCGCCGATAAAATAGCGTAGCTCCATCGGTGCCGGTGACATATGGCGTGCATTGGTGCGGGTAGTCAGGGCGATAGGCACCAGGCAGAGCGCAAAGCACAGGGCGATCACCAGCAAAGTGGTAATACCGAGGTTGGCCTGCAGCATCAGCACCACCTGGCCTAACGACATGCCCAAATAGGTAGCCGCCATATAGAAGCCGAACACCATCCCGCGCTGATTGGATTCCGACTGATCGTTAAGCCAGCTTTCCAGCACCATGAACTGACACATCATGCACAGGCCGATAATCAGCCGCAGCACCACCCACACGGGGATGTATTCCGTCAGGCCATGTCCCAGCACCGCCGCGGTAATAATGCCGGCGCAGGAAACGTAAGCGCGGATATGGCCGACGCGAGCAATCAGAAAATGGCCGACTTTGCCGCCGATCACCAAACCGATGTAGTTGGCGGCAATAATCGCGCCGATCAACGCGCCGGTCACGTGAATAGACGTTAAACGCAGGGAGATGTAGGTGGTGAGTAACCCTGAACCCAGCAGCATCAGCAGGGTGGTGGTATACAACGGAAAGAAGACGCCTAACGTTTTTTTCACTCTATCATCCTAATCTTTTATCCTGGTTTGCCATGGGCTGGCCATGCCGGCGGCAAAAACAACCCTGTGAGATCCCTCGTGAGAAAACGTCGCTCATTAACCCGAACGTTACATTCGATACTAGCAGTTTGGGTTAAGGCTTAACACCGCATCGCCTGCGAAGCGTCGCGCATTTCTGTCATCGCCGCGTCAGATAAGCTTGATAAATGCTACTATCGGGCGCATATACCTGATTCGCTAAGGAGAGGTTATGAGTGAACAGCAACTGCGTAAACTCAGCGTTGCAGTAGGGGAAAAACTGAAGGCTAATGGCCAGTGGATCACCTGTGCAGAATCTTGCACCGGGGGGGCTATCGCCAAGGCCATCACCGATATTGCCGGCAGCTCCGCTTATTTCGATCGTGGTTTTGTCACCTACAGCAATACGGCGAAGCATGAGCTTCTAGGCGTGGCGGAAGCGACCCTGAATGCCCATGGCGCCGTAAGCGAAGAGGTGGTGCGCGAGATGGCTCAGGGGGCTTTGCATGCGGCTCGGGCCAACCTGGCGCTGTCGGTTAGCGGCATTGCCGGACCGGACGGTGGCAGCGTGGAAAAACCGGTGGGTACGGTCTGGTTTGGTTTTGCCGAATCCTCAGGACGCGTGCTGGCGCAAAAGATGCAATTTTCCGGCGATCGTGATGCAGTGCGGCTTCAGGCGACAATTTTCGCGCTGCAAACCGCCCTTGACGAATTTTTGTGAAATTAGGCTTGATACTGTATGACCATACAGTATAATTAGTGACATTTCCTGCACAACATACATTCAGTGGCAGTGTGGGGTAACACCGACATTGCGTAACGAAGGAGCAACAATGGCTATTGATGAGAACAAGCAAAAGGCGCTAGCTGCGGCACTGGGCCAGATTGAGAAACAGTTCGGCAAAGGCTCCATCATGCGTCTGGGTGAAGACCGTTCTATGGACGTAGAAACGATCTCTACCGGCTCGCTGTCACTTGATATCGCACTGGGTGCAGGCGGCCTGCCAATGGGCCGTATCGTTGAAATTTATGGTCCGGAATCTTCTGGTAAAACCACCCTGACGCTGCAGGTTATCGCTGCGGCGCAGCGCGAAGGTAAAACCTGTGCCTTTATCGATGCAGAGCACGCGCTGGATCCGATTTATGCGAAGAAGCTGGGTGTTGATATCGACAACCTGCTGTGTTCTCAGCCGGACACCGGTGAGCAGGCGTTGGAAATCTGTGATGCCTTAACCCGTTCTGGCGCGGTTGACGTGATTATCGTTGACTCCGTGGCGGCCTTGACGCCGAAAGCGGAAATCGAAGGTGAAATCGGTGACTCACACATGGGTCTGGCGGCACGTATGATGAGCCAGGCGATGCGTAAGCTGGCCGGTAACCTGAAAAACGCCAACACCCTGCTGATCTTCATCAACCAGATCCGTATGAAAATCGGTGTGATGTTCGGTAACCCTGAAACCACCACTGGCGGTAACGCACTGAAGTTCTACGCATCAGTCCGTCTGGATATCCGCCGTATCGGCGCGGTGAAAGAAGGCGATGAAGTCGTCGGCAGTGAAACCCGCGTGAAAGTCGTCAAAAACAAAATTGCTGCGCCGTTCAAACAGGCCGAATTCCAAATCCTGTACGGCGAAGGTATCAACAGCCGCGGCGAACTGGTCGATCTGGGCGTGAAGCACAAGATGATCGAGAAAGCCGGTGCCTGGTACAGCTACAACGGCGATAAAATCGGTCAGGGTAAGGCAAATGCCTGTAACTTCCTGAAAGAAAACCCGGCGGTTGCCGCTGAGTTGGACAAGAAACTGCGTGACCTGCTGCTGCACAGCAACGGTGAACTGGTTGCGGCAACTGACGAAGGCTTCGATGACGAAGCTGAAACCAGCGAAGAGTTTTAATCGCTGCTGACGCCTGTGCATGCCGTTATGGGTTTACGGGCGTCGACTACATCAGGCTTGAATAATGAATGACTTGCTAAGCCGCGCCATGCGCCTGCTGTCGCAACGCGATCATAGTGAAGCTGAACTGCGCCGCAAGCTTGCGGCGCAGCCATTTATGGCGAAAGCCAGATTTGGCACCAAAACGCCGACCTCCTCCACACCTGCTCCGTCTTCCGAAGAACCGATTGATCCTGCCGTTATCGAACAGGTGATTGCCTATTGCTATCAGCATAATTGGTTGGACGATCAACGCTTTGCCCGCAGCTATATCGGTAGCCGCAGCCGTAAAGGTTACGGTGCGCAGCGCATCCGCTCGGAACTGATGCAAAAGGGCGTAGACAAAGAGCTGACGCAAACTGCCCTGGCAGACTGTGATATCGACTGGTGTGAGCAGGCTAAACAGGTTGCGCAGCGTAAATTTGGCGACAAACTGCCAACTGACTGGAAAGAGAAAGCCAAAGTTCAGCGTTATCTGCTCTATCGTGGCTTCTTCCAGGAAGAAATTCAGTCAATTTACCGTGATTTTGCGCAATGAACGCACACGGGGTTTTACTTCCCCTTGAAGAAAATTTATCTTATCCCCACTTTTTGTTCGTGAGTTAGATGCCATCGTCAGGATGTCGCGTATCTTGCTCACGTGTCGTTATTCTAGCCTTTCCGGGAAAATTATGAGCAAGAGCACCGCTGAGATCCGTCAAGCGTTTCTCGATTTCTTTCATAGTAAGGGCCACCAGGTTGTAGCAAGCAGCTCCCTGGTGCCTAACAATGATCCGACATTGCTGTTTACCAATGCCGGCATGAACCAATTTAAAGATGTTTTCCTGGGGCTGGACAAGCGCGCCTATTCCCGAGCCACCACCTCACAACGTTGCGTACGTGCAGGCGGTAAGCATAACGATCTGGAGAACGTCGGTTATACCGCACGTCACCATACCTTCTTCGAAATGCTGGGCAACTTCAGTTTCGGCGACTATTTCAAACATGACGCTATCAGCTTCGCCTGGGAACTGTTGACCGGTGAAAACTGGTTTAACCTGCCTAAAGAAAGGCTGTGGGTGACCGTCTATGAAACCGATGACGAAGCTTTCGACATCTGGCAGAAGCAGATTGGTGTGCCGGCAGAGCGCATTATCCGTATTGGCGACAATAAAGGCGCGGCTTTTGCCTCTGACAACTTCTGGCAGATGGGCGATACCGGCCCGTGCGGTCCGTGCACCGAGATTTTCTACGATCATGGCGATCATATCTGGGGTGGTCCTCCGGGCAGTCCGGAAGAAGACGGCGATCGTTACATTGAGATCTGGAACATCGTTTTCATGCAGTTCAACCGTCAATCCGACGGCACCATGCTGCCGCTGCCAAAACCTTCGGTAGATACCGGTATGGGTCTGGAGCGTATTGCGGCAGTCCTGCAACATGTGAACTCCAACTATGAAATCGACTTGTTCAGTACGCTGATCGCTGCAGTGGCCAAGGTGACAGGCGCGGCAGATTTGAATAACAAATCTTTGCGCGTTATCGCTGACCACATCCGCTCCTGTGCTTTCCTGGTGTCCGATGGCGTGACGCCGTCAAACGAAGGCCGTGGTTACGTGCTGCGCCGCATCATTCGCCGCGCTGTTCGCCACGGCAATATGCTGGGCGCGAAAGACAGCTTCTTCTACAAGCTGGTTGCTCCGTTGATCGAAGTGATGGGGCCGGCCGCTGACGAACTGAAGCGTCAACAGTCTTTGGTTGAACAGGTACTGAAAACTGAAGAAGATCAGTTTGCTCGCACCCTGGAGCGTGGTTTGACGCTGCTGGACGAAGAACTGGCTAACCTGCAGGGCGATACCCTGGATGGCGAAACAGCCTTCCGTCTTTACGACACCTACGGTTTCCCGGTCGATCTGACGGCGGACGTGTGCCGTGAACGTGGCCTGAAAGTGGATGAAGCCGGTTTTGAACTGGCGATGGAAGCGCAGCGTCGTCGTGCACGTGAGTCCAGTGGTTTCGGCGCAGACTACAACAGCATGATCCGCGTTGATGGCGCCAGCCAGTTCTGCGGCTATGACCACGAGCAGCAGCAATCAACCGTGATCGCGCTGTTCCGCGACGGTCAGTCGGTCAATGAGATCCACGCCGGTGAAGAAGCCGTAGTGGTACTGGATGAAACTCCGTTCTACGGTGAATCCGGTGGCCAGGTTGGCGATAAAGGCGTGCTGAAAGCCGCTGGCGCCGATTTTGAAGTGAGCGATACCCAGAAATACGGCCAGGCCATCGGTCATCAGGGCAAGCTGTCTCAAGGTTCCTTGAAAGTGAACGATCGCGTTGATGCGCAGATCGATACCGTTCGCCGCAATCGCATCCGTCTGAATCACTCCGCTACCCACCTGCTGCACGCTGCACTGCGTCAGACGCTGGGTGAGCATGTGGCGCAGAAGGGATCGTTGGTTAACGATAAATACCTGCGTTTCGATTTCTCGCATTTCGAAGCGATGAAGCCGGAGCAGATCCGCATTGTAGAAGACTTGGTGAACCAGCAGATACGTCGCAACCTGCCGGTCCAAACCGAAGTCATGGCGCTGGATGATGCCAAAGAGAAGGGCGCTATGGCGCTGTTCGGTGAGAAGTACGACGATAACGTGCGCGTACTGACCATGGGCGACTTCTCGACCGAACTGTGCGGCGGCACCCATGCCAGCCGTACCGGTGACATCGGTCTGTTCCGCATTCTGAGCGAGTCAGGTACCGCTGCGGGTATTCGTCGTATTGAAGCCGTCACCGGCGAAGGTGCGATTGCTACCCTGCATCAGCAAAATGATTTGTTGCAGGACGTTGCGCACCTGGTGAAAGGGGATAGCAACAACCTGACGGACAAAGTGCGTGCGGTACTCGATCGCACTCGCGCGTTGGAAAAAGAACTGCAGCAGTTGAAGGATCAGCAGGCGGCGCAGGAGAGCGCTTCATTATCCAGCAAGGCCAAAATGGTTAACGGCGTCCCGCTGTTGGTCAGCAAGCTTGATAACGTCGAGCCAAAAATGTTGCGTACCATGGTTGATGATCTGAAAAATCAACTGGGTTCCGCAATTATCGTGCTGGCTACCACGGCCGATGATAAGGTGAGCCTGATTGCCGGCGTGACCAAAGATCTGACCGACCGGGTTAAAGCCGGCGAGTTGATCGGCAACGTGGCGCAGCAGGTTGGCGGCAAAGGGGGCGGACGCCCTGATATGGCGCAGGCAGGCGGGACAGACGTCAGTGCCCTGCCGGCGGCACTAGACAGCGTAGAAGCCTGGGTGGCCTCGAAACTGTGAATATAAATAAATAGCACTTACAAACGCCATAACTCATTGTTGATTATGGCGTTTTTAAACTGTGCTAACACAATTTGGTTACAATTACGGGAACAAAGTTTTTCAGGTCGGCTAAACTTATCATTATCTGAGGTGAGACCAAGTCTGCTTACACTTATTGTGGGTTACATGACT
The DNA here is from genome assembly GCF_047456085.1 of Serratia sp. BNK-12. NCBI lineage: Bacteria > Pseudomonadati > Pseudomonadota > Gammaproteobacteria > Enterobacterales > Yersiniaceae > Serratia > Serratia sp. BNK-12. The sequence goes on along the minus strand of NZ_CP179896.1, from coordinate 4,332,916 downwards.
TACGTTTTCACAGCATATGATGGATAATGACGGGGAAACTGAGAGACCCGACTCTTTTAATCTTTCAAGGAGCAAAGAATGTTAATTCTGACTCGTCGAGTTGGTGAAACCCTCATGATTGGCGATGAGGTCACGGTCACAGTGCTAGGGGTCAAGGGCAACCAGGTTCGTATTGGTGTGAATGCCCCCAAAGAGGTGTCAGTTCACCGCGAAGAAATCTATCAGCGCATTCAGGCAGAGAAGTCTCAACAGACGACTTACTGATTTCGAAGCAGCGTCTCGTTGCTCAGCGAGACGCTACTGCGCTTTTTTGTGCCTATCATCGTTCCTTTCCTGACTTCTCCGATTAAATCTTTTTGCTGCCTCCCTGACTTTGTTTGCTATTTCGCTATGGTTGCCTGTTGATAAAACACTCTTTTTGCCGTGAAATCGCCCATGTTGAGTGTGAATTGTGCAAACGCGCATGAGTTGGGAAAAATTGTTTGACTTAAAAGTCGGAGAAAGTAATATGTGCGCCACGCAGTGCCGATGAGCTTCTCCAAAGCAAGTTAGGCACAATTCGAAAGAAGCGTATGGTGAGGTGGCCGAGAGGCTGAAGGCGCTCCCCTGCTAAGGGAGTATGCGGTCAAAAGCTGCATCCGGGGTTCGAATCCCCGCCTCACCGCCATTTGCATCCATAGCTCAGCTGGATAGAGTACTCGGCTACGAACCGAGCGGTCGGAGGTTCGAATCCTCCTGGATGCACCATATTTTGCAGTATGGTGGGGTAGTAACAACGTACCATACGGTATCAAAAAAGAATTCCTGTGCATCCATAGCTCAGCTGGATAGAGTACTCGGCTACGAACCGAGCGGTCGGAGGTTCGAATCCTCCTGGATGCACCATTCTTTCTGTCGAACTTGTTTCTTCAAGCAGACAAACCAAAAAATTAGTAATGCATCCATAGCTCAGCTGGATAGAGTACTCGGCTACGAACCGAGCGGTCGGAGGTTCGAATCCTCCTGGATGCACCATCTAAAGAAAAACCCGCTTCGGCGGGTTTTTCGCTTTTCCGACCGCGAGGAGAGCGGTTGGAGGTTCGAGCCGAGCGTAGCGAGACAACGTTGCTTCAGCAACGGCCCGCAGGGAGAGGCGCAGCCGAATCATCCTCCTGGATGCACCATCTAAGAAAAACCCGCTTCGGCGGGTTTTTCGCTTTCTGGCCCCGAACATAGATTATTGAACCCCCGGTCCTTCACTCTCACGCACAGCACATTCCGCTATTACGCGATCAGCGACAACCTTCCGGCTTTACGCTAAAGTAGTTTTCTTTCCTCAACGATCATGGAGTAACGATGTACGACCGCTATCAGGGTCTTATTTTCGACATGGACGGCACCATTCTCGATACCGAGCCGACGCATCGCAAGGCGTGGCACGAGGTGCTGTCCCGTTACGGTATGACGTTTGATGAGGCGGCGATGGTGGCATTGAGCGGTTCTCCGACCTGGCGCATTGCCCAGGCGATCCTTGCCAGTCATCAAGCCGATCTCGATCCCCATCAGTTGGCTGCAGAGAAAACCCGCGCGGTCGAAGCGATGCTGTTGGACAGCGTGCGTCCATTGCCGTTAATCGAGGTGGTCAAAGCTTATCATGGTCGCCGTCCAATGGCGGTGGGCACCGGCAGTGAGCATCGCATGGCAGAAACCCTGCTGCGCCATCTGGGCCTGTTCCACTGCTTCGATGCGATTGTGGGTGCCGATGACGTGCAACGCCACAAGCCGGAACCGGATACCTTCCTGCGCTGCGCCGAACTGATAGGTGTGCCGCCGGAGAAATGCGTGGTGTTTGAAGACGCAGACTTCGGTATTCAGGCAGCGAAAAGCGCCAATATGGCCGTGGTAGACGTCCGTACGCTGTGAGTAGTACGCTGGCCGTCATGTCGTTATTCGGTAGCAGCTTTCTCAGTGCGACGTTGCTGCCGGGAAATTCAGAAATTGTTTTGGTTGCCTTGCTGACCAACAGCCGTGTCTCACCAGAGTTGCTGGTGTTGGCCGCGACGTTGGGTAATACCCTTGGCGGGCTGACCAATGTCATTATCGGGCGTCTGTTACCGGCGTTGAAACCGCAGCGAGGGCTGGATACAGCGCTCGGGTGGATGCAACGCTTTGGCCCGGCTGCGCTGTTGCTCAGTTGGGTACCGGTAGTGGGCGATTTGTTGTGCGTGTTGGCAGGCTGGCTGCGCATGCCCTGGGGCCCTGTCGCGCTGTTTCTGTGTATCGGAAAGGCGCTGCGTTACATCATTTTGACTATGATAACGTTACAGGGAATGGCCTGGTGGCATTAACGACGTGAATATAACTCAATATTCTCTCGGGTGCAGATTCAGTATGCTTACGAGTTATTGTTTTTAGAAGCGGGAGGTCAATTTGATCCCGGACGTATCCCAGGCGCTTTCTTGGTTGGAAGCCCATCCCCATGCATTAAAAGGCATCCGTCGCGGCATTGAGCGTGAAACGCTGCGTGTCACCGAAAACGGAACGCTGGCAACAACCGGACATCCGGAGAAACTGGGGGCGGCATTAACGCACCACTGGATAACCACAGACTTTGCTGAGGCGCTGTTAGAGTTTATTACGCCGGTTGACGATAACCTCGATCACATGCTGACGTTCTTGCGTGATATTCACCGTTACGTAGCGCGCAATCTGGGTGATGAGCGTATGTGGCCACTCAGCATGCCGTGCTTTATTGAAGCCGAGCAGGACATTGAGCTGGCACAGTTCGGTTCGTCGAACATTGGCCGCATGAAAACGCTGTACCGTGAAGGGTTGAAGAACCGCTACGGTGCGCTGATGCAGACCATTTCTGGCGTGCACTACAATTTCTCATTGCCGCTGGAGTTCTGGCAGGCATGGGCTGGCGTCAAAGATGCCGAAAGCGGTAAAGAGCAGATTTCTGCGGGCTATTTCCGCCTGATCCGTAACTATTACCGTTTTGGCTGGGTGATCCCGTATCTGTTCGGTGCATCGCCGGCAATCTGTTCCTCGTTCCTGAAAGGGCGTGAAACCTCGTTGCCGTTTGAGCGAACCGAGCAGGGCATGTGTTATCTGCCGTATGCCACCTCGCTGCGGTTGAGTGACCTGGGCTACACCAATAAATCTCAGAGCAATTTGGGTATCACCTTCAACGATCTACAAAGCTATGTCGAAGGCCTGAAGCGAGCAATTGCCACGCCTTCCGAAGAGTTTGCCAAACTGGGCGTGAAGGATGGCGATCGTTATCTGCAACTGAACAGTAACGTGCTTCAGATCGAAAACGAACTCTATGCGCCAATCCGGCCGAAGCGTGTGACCAAAAGTGGCGAGACGCCGTCAGATGCGCTTTTGCGCGGCGGTATCGAATACATTGAAGTTCGCTCGCTGGACATCAACCCATTCTCGCCTATCGGCGTGGATGCGGTTCAGGCGCGTTTCCTGGACCTGTTCCTGGTGTGGTGCGTGCTGGCCGATGCGCCAGAGATGAGCAGCGATGAATTGCTGTGTACGCGCAAGAACTGGAATCGGGTGATCCTGGAAGGGCGTAAGCCGGGCCAAACCATCGGCATCGGGTGTGATGACAGCCGTGAACCGCTGGCAAAAGTAGGTAAAGCACTGTTTGACGATCTGCGTCGCGTGGCTGAAGTGTTGGATAGCGAAGCTGGCGATCGCCAGTATCAGCAGGTGTGTGACGAACTGGTCGCGGCGTTTGACGATCCTGATTTGACGTTTTCCGCTCGTATCCTGAAGGCGATGAAGGAAGAGGGGACGGGGCGTGTGGGCCTGCAGCTGGCCGAGCAGTATCGTCAGATGCTGACGGAAGAGCCGTTAGAGATTTTGACGGAGGCTGAGTTGGCACAAGAGCAGAAAGCCTCGTGGCAGCGTCAACGCAACATAGAAGCCAGTGATACGCTAAGCTTTGAAGAGTTCCTGAAGCAACACGGCGGGGGCTAAAAAAGAAAAGGCCACATCAATGTGGCCAAATATGCATCTCTGATGACAGGGATGATGATAACAAATGCGCGTCTTTCACATACTCAGACTCGCTGGGTTGGAAAAGGTTTCCTGGTTAGATAAAAAAGTTTCGAAATAAATACTCTTTTACGAGGAGGTAACGAAATGCCACTGCTGGATAGCTTCACCGTAGACCATACCCGCATGGCAGCCCCGGCTGTCCGCGTCGCGAAAACCATGAAAACTCCTCATGGCGATACCATCACCGTGTTCGATCTGCGCTTCTGCCGGCCGAACCTGGAAGTGATGCCAGAGCGCGGCATTCATACGCTGGAACACCTGTTTGCCGGCTTTATGCGTGACCACCTGAATGGTCAGGGCGTCGAGATTATCGATATCTCCCCAATGGGGTGCCGTACCGGTTTCTACATGAGCCTGATTGGCGTGCCGGAAGAGCAGCGTGTTGCCGATGCGTGGAAAGCGGCGATGGCCGACGTGCTGAAAGTGACTGACCAGCGTAAAATTCCTGAGTTGAACGAATTCCAGTGCGGGACTTACCATATGCACTCGCTGGAAGAAGCGCAGGAAATCGCGAAGCACATTCTTGACCATGACGTCGTAGTGAACCACAACGAAGAGCTGGCGCTGCCGAAAGAGAAGCTGCAGGAACTGCACATCTAGTTCGCCATCCATCGGGCTACAGCGATAAAAAAAGACGCGATATTCGCGTCTTTTTTCCTTTCTGGCGGCTGGTCAGCGTTGCTGAACGCTGGACTGCAGCGACTTGATCGGCGTGACCCGCACCTGTTTGATCATATTGTCCTGCACGTCGAGGATGCTGATGTCGTAATGGCCGATGCGAACACGGGTGCCGACCTCCGGGATCTCTTCCAGTTCTTCCAAAAGCATGCCGTTGATGGTACGCGCATCTGTGGCCGGCAACGTCCAGTTGAATGCCTTGTTTAACTCGCGCACGTTGGCTGTACCGTCTATCAGCACGGAGCCGTCACTTTGCGGATTAACCTCTTCTGCCAGCGTTGGCGACATGGACGTGGTGAAATCGCCGACGATCTCCTCCAGGATATCCTCGACCGTCACCAGCCCCTGAATGTCGCCGTATTCATCGACCACGATGCCGACTTTCTCTTTGTTGCGCTGGAACTTCACCAACTGGACGTTCAGCGGTGTGCCTTCGGGCACATAATAAATTTCGTCGGCTGCGCGCAGCAGGTTCTCTTTGTTGAACTCTTTCTTCTCGGTCATCAGGCGGTAGGCTTCACGTACCCGCAGCATGCCGATGGCATCATCCAGCGAGGTGCGGTAAAGCACGATGCGGCCGTGCGGGGAGTGAGTAAGCTGACGCATGATCGACTTCCAGTCGTCGTTGACATCGATGCCGACAATCTCATTGCGTGGCACCATAATGTCATCGACCGTCACCTTCTCCAGATCCAACACCGAGATCAGCATGTCCTGATTGCGACGAGAAATCTGCGAGTGCGATTCCTTCACAATGGTGCGCAGCTCGTCCTTGCTGACTGCGTCGCTGATCCGCACATTGGTGCGAATGCCGAACAGCCGTAAAATCAGCGTGGTGATGCCATTGAGCAGCCACACCAGTGGGAACATCACCTTTTGCAGCGGTGCCAGCAAGAAGCTGCTGGGGAATGCGATGCGTTCCGGATACAGGGCGGCAAAGGTTTTTGGCAGCACTTCGGCGAACAGCAGCACGGCGAAGGTCAGTACGCCGGTGGCGATGGCAACGCCCAAATCGCCATACAGGCGCATGCCGACAATGGTGGCCAGCGCCGAAGCCAGAATGTTGACCAGGTTATTGCCAATCAGCACCAGGCCTATGAGGCGATCCGGTTTTTGCAGCAGCTTTTCGACCCGGCGGGCGGAACGGTTGCCCTGTTTGGAGAGATGACGCAGACGATAGCGGTTCAGCGTCATCATGCCGGTTTCGGATGCTGAGAAGTAAGCGGAAACCACAATCATGACCACCAGGATAATGATCAGGGTCCCTGTCGAAACGTGCTCCAACGCGGTATTCCTTATGTATGGAGAAAGAGTGCCTGAGAGCTTAGCGAACCATCACTTGCTGAATCAGACGGCTGCCAAAGTAGGCCAGCGTGAGTAGGAAGGCACCGGCAAAGCTGAACCAAACGACGCGGCGACCGCGCCAGCCTTCGTGATAATGGCCCCATAGCAAGACGATATACACAAACCACGCCATGATAGACAGCACGGCTTTGTGCACGTTCTCTTTGCTGAACAGGTTATCCATATAAAGCAGCCCGGTGCACAACGTGAGCGTGAGCAACACGACGCCTATCTGGGTGATGTGGAACATCTTGCGTTCGATGCTCATCAACGGCGGCATATCGGCGCTGAAAGACAGCTTTTTGTTTTTCAGCAGGTAATCCAGCCAGGCCAGTTGCAGCGCATACAGCGCGGCAATGATCAGCGTAGCGTAGGAGAACAGCGCCAGGCCGATATGCACCATCAGTTCCGGGCTGGCTTCCAGATGCGTAATAAATTCACCCGGCATAAAGCTGGCGAAGGCCAGGTTGATCATCGCGAAGCTGTAAACGATAGGCAGCAGGAACCAGCCGCGATCGCGCGAAGCCACGAAGGTCATGACCGAGCAAATGATCAGGCTGACTATCGAACCTATGTTCAGCAAGCTGAGATTTTGCCCGGCGCTGACGTCAAAGATACGCTGCTGAAGTGCGATGGCGTGGCAAATTAGCGCCACCACCGCCGAGACGAGAGCAAGCCGACGGTATGCGCTGTTCTTCCGCAACAAGCTGGGAATAATCAGTCCAAGGCTGAGCAGGTAGGCGATCAAAGCCACAATGGAGAAAACTGGCATAGCGTTTAATTTTGCTTCGACGTGGTGAATTGGATTGTCAGTATAGCGTCGAGCGCGTCCCACTCCAACCGATCTCCAACGCTGAGGCAGAGATCCTCTACGCTTCGTGTTATAATCGCCGCAATTATGTCGCCAGAGCGGCCTGTCATTACACGTTGAGCATGAGACGATGTTTGAAAATTTAACCGATCGTTTGTCGCGCACCCTGCGCAATATCAGCGGCCGTGGGCGGCTGACCGAAGAAAATATCAAGGAAACCCTGCGTGAAGTGCGCATGGCATTGCTGGAAGCGGACGTTGCGTTACCGGTCGTGCGGGACTTTATCAACCGCGTGAAAGAGAGCGCGGTAGGTCATGAAGTCAACAAAAGCCTGACGCCGGGGCAAGAGTTCGTCAAGATCGTCAAGAGCGAGCTGATTGCCGCGATGGGCGAAGTGAACACCGAGCTGAACCTGGCGGCGCAACCGCCAGCAGTGGTGCTGATGGCGGGCCTGCAGGGCGCCGGTAAAACTACCAGCGTCGCCAAGCTTGGTAAATTCCTGAAAGAAAAACAGAAGAAAAAAGTCCTGGTGGTTTCCGCCGACGTTTATCGCCCAGCGGCGATCAAACAGCTGGAAACCCTGGCGGAAAGCGTCGGCATCGACTTCTTCCCGTCTGATGTCAAAGAAAAACCGATCGACATCGTTAACCGTGCGCTGCAACAGGCCAAGCTGAAGTTCTACGACGTACTGATCGTCGATACCGCCGGCCGTTTGCACGTTGACGAAGCGATGATGGACGAAATCAAGCAGGTGCACGCGGCGATCAAGCCGGTGGAAACCCTGTTTGTGGTTGACGCCATGACCGGCCAGGATGCTGCCAACACGGCCAAGGCCTTTAATGAAGCATTACCGCTGACCGGTGTGGTACTGACCAAGGTCGACGGTGATGCGCGTGGCGGTGCCGCGTTGTCTATCCGTCACATCACGGGCAAGCCGATCAAGTTCCTCGGCGTGGGCGAGAAGACCGAAGCGCTGGAGCCCTTCCATCCGGACCGCGTGGCATCACGCATTCTGGGCATGGGCGATGTGCTGTCGCTGATCGAAGATATCGAAAGCAAAGTTGACCGCGAGCAGGCGGAGAAACTGGCTAACAAGCTGAAGAAAGGTGACGGTTTCGATCTGACCGACTTCCTGGAACAGCTGAAGCAGATGCGTAACATGGGCGGTATGGCCAGCATGCTGAGCAAACTGCCTGGTGCCGGCCAACTGCCGGACAATGTGAAATCGCAAATGGACGACAAGGTTCTGGTGCGAATGGAAGCAATCATCAACTCGATGACGCTGAAAGAGCGCGCCAAACCGGAAATCATCAAAGGCTCGCGTAAGCGCCGCATTGCGATGGGGTCCGGTATGCAGGTGCAGGACGTTAACCGCTTGTTGAAGCAGTTCGACGAAATGCAGCGCATGATGAAAAAGATGAAGAAAGGCGGAATGGCGAAGATGATGCGCGGCATGAAAGGTATGATGCCGCCGGGCTTCCCAGGCCGCTGACAGGCGCGTGCCCCTTGGGGTGAGCGTGTTTAAGCATTTGCCGTTCGCGGCAAAAACCGCCCGGAATATTACCGGCTGCAAAAAGTAGTTGACGCTGATCTACGCTTTAGATTGCTTTTTGCGCCAAAATGAGTAAAATTTTCGGGCTTTTTATATTGCAACCGGCTCCGTTCCCTCAATGGGGCCCGGCTGTTTTATTAACTAAAGAGGATGTTATGGTAACAATTCGTTTGGCACGTGGCGGCGCTAAAAAGCGTCCGTTCTATCAAGTAGTAGTGACCGACAGCCGCAATGCTCGTGATGGTCGTTTCATCGAGCGCGTAGGCTTCTTCAACCCGATCGCATCTGGTCAGGCTGAAGCACTGCGTCTGGACCTGGACCGCATCGAACATTGGGTCGGTCTGGGTGCAACCGTTTCTGATCGCGTTCACGCGCTGATCAAAGACGCTAAGAAAGCAGCTTAATCTGTCGCGGTGGTGGCAATGAGCAAGCAACTCAAACCGGTAGCACCTAAGCAGCCGATTGTACTCGGTAAAATGGGGTCTACTTACGGCATTCGTGGTTGGCTCAGAGTATTTTCATCCACCGAGAACGCCGAAAGCATTTTTGACTATCAGCCGTGGTTTATCCAGCGGGCGGGTCAATGGCAGCTTGTCGAGTTGGAAGACTGGAAGCGCCACAGTCAGGATCTGATCATCAAAGTCAAAGGCGTTGATGATCGGGATGCTGCGAATCTACTGACCAATTGCGAAATTCAGGTGGATTCGGAACAACTTCCTCCGTTGGTGGGTGATGATTACTACTGGAAAGACCTTATGGGCTGCCAGGTAGTCACGACCACCGGTTACGAACTGGGTAAAGTCGTCGATATGATGGAAACCGGTTCAAACGACGTGATGGTAGTGAAAGCTAACCTGAAAGATGCGTTCGGCATGAAGGAGCGGTTGGTCCCGTTTCTTCATGGGCAGGTTATCAAGAAAGTCGATCTCACTGCTCGCGTGATTGAAGCAGATTGGGATCCTGGTTTTTGACCTCCGAATCAAACGGTCGAAACAAGTGGAATGACAGTATGGGGATTGGCTTGTGTTCATTGGTATTGTAAGCCTGTTTCCTGAGATGTTCCGCGCAATCACCGATTACGGGGTGACTGGCCGGGCAGTAAAAAATGGCCTGCTGAGCGTGCAGTGTTGGAGTCCGCGTGACTTCACCTACGACCGGCATCGTACCGTGGACGATCGCCCTTATGGCGGCGGCCCGGGAATGTTGATGATGGTGCAACCCTTGCGGGAAGCCATTCATGCAGCAAAAGCAGCGGCAGGCGAGGGAGCAAAGGTGATTTATCTGTCACCTCAGGGGCGTAAGCTGGATCAAACCGGCGTATGCGAACTGGCGACCAATCAGAAGATGATTCTGGTGTGCGGTCGTTATGAAGGGGTAGACGAGCGCGTAATCCAAACCGAAATTGATGAAGAATGGTCAATCGGTGATTACGTACTCAGCGGCGGGGAACTGCCGGCAATGACCCTGATTGATTCAGTCGCCCGTTTTATACCGGGTGTGCTGGGCCATCAGGCCTCAGCAGAAGAAGATTCTTTTGTCGATGGATTGCTGGACTGCCCGCACTATACCCGTCCTGAGGTGTTGGAAGGGATGGAGGTTCCGCCAGTCTTACTGTCGGGCAACCATGCCGAGATACGTCGCTGGCGCTTAAAGCAGTCGCTGGGCCGTACCTGGCTTAGAAGACCTGAACTTCTAGAAAGCCTAGCTCTGACTGACGAGCAAGCGGTGTTGCTGGCTGAGTTCCAACGGGAACATCAGGCCAAGCAACAGGACTATGAAGGGAACGTCTGAGCAACTGGCTCGACGGGACCGATATATCAGTTTACCTAGGGTAAGAGACATATTATGAGCAACATTATTAAGCAAATTGAACAAGAGCAGATGAAGCAAGACGTACCTGCATTCCGTCCGGGTGATTCCGTGGAAGTTAAGGTATGGGTCGTTGAAGGTAGCAAAAAACGTCTGCAGGCATTCGAGGGCGTGGTTATCGCTATCCGTAACCGCGGTCTGCACTCTGCATTCACTGTTCGTAAGATTTCCAACGGCGAAGGTGTTGAGCGTGTATTCCAGACTCACTCCCCAGTAATCGACAGCATTACTGTTAAACGTCGTGGTGCCGTTCGTAAAGCCAAACTGTACTATCTGCGTGAGCGTACTGGTAAGTCTGCTCGTATCAAAGAGCGTCTGAACCGCGTCGGCTAACGCTGCATCCAAAAGTTAATAGCTATGAAGGGGTTGGCACTGTGCCAACCCCTTTTTTTATGCCTGCAGATCGGGGATTGCATCTGCAAGATGCGAAAATGCTCCCAGGACGCCCGTTTTTACAGGCATAAAAAAGCCTGCGTTTGCAGGCTCTTTGCATTACAGCGCCGCGGCGCGCTGTTTGCTTTTTTCCGGATGTGGCTGTGCAGGAACGATATCGCCAGGCTTTACAATCACGCGAGCGACAGACTCGTGCGTGGCAAAGGTACAGCTGCAGTTAATGTTTTGGCATTGGTGATAGCGCTCTTTGGTCGCTTCGCTCAGATAACGGCTGGAGCGAGTATGGGCCACGCTACCGCAGAGTGGACAGTGCATCATAAAAACCCCCTTGCAATATTTTAAGTGAAAACGGGTTGGGCATTAAGCCACAATCAAAATCAGCAGCCTGCCTAATTAGGTGGGAGTTACACCCCAGCTTATTAACGGACACTCCTGATGGTAGTAACGGCTTCAACCGCGATGATTGAGTTTTCTCATGCTCTGCACCCATTCAATTAATACTGTGTATACATACAGTATTAAGCTATTTGCTAAACTCGTCAATAGTAAACGTTATGTTTTTAGCAAAATGTCTAAATTTGATTTTCAGGCATAAAAAAAGCCCATCAATGATGGGCTTAGTCGTATAACAGGTGCAGAAGTAAGAAGGATTACAAACCGTACACCAGGCTGATAGAAGTGGTGGTGTCGGTATTCTTTGGCGCAGAGGCTGGAGGCTTGCTGTTGTAAGTCACGGTGTAAGCCAGACGCAACGCGAACTTTTCGTTAATGGCGACGCTGAGTGCGGTTTCGGAGTTCAGCGTGGTTTCTTCGTTCGCCAGCGCGGAAACGCCTTCAGAGAACTTGGTATTGTCGGTCAATTGGTACGAATAGTTGGCCGCACCGTAAGCCAGCGCTTTGGTGGAACGCCCACCGCCATGGTATTCGTCGTGACGCACGCCCGGACCGAATTCAACTCGCAGATCGCTAAGCGGCCCATTGAGGATTTGGCGACCATAACCGCCGGTCAGCGTCGAGCGGGAATCATAACCGTTGAAGCGATCGCTCAGCCAGCTCGCCTGACCGAACAGGTAGTTACGACCGGACAGGTTATAACGGGTACGGCCGCCGGCCTGATACTTTTCTGACGAGCGCACGTTGGAGGATGTGGTGTTGTTGGCCGCACCCCACAGGCTATAAGCGGCATCGCTGTTGAACCAGGTCATGCTGGTATTGGCCAACAGGGTAGAGCTTTGTGAGTTGCCTGACTGCGAGTTGTAACCGGCCTGGACGTTGCCTTCAAACGGTTTTTTGGCGGTGGCCGGATCGTCCATCGCGGTGAAAAGCGTATTGTCGGCAAGGGCTGAAACACTGGTGAAAGTCGTTAAGCAGCTAATGAACAGCGGAATAGCGCGGCGAGCGCGTAAAGAGAGCATTTTTGATCCAGTTGTTAAGAGTGGTTATAAGTGATTTCGGTCACATTATATCGGTTCGCCATTGCGACCAAAATAGCGACTATTAGCTTAAGTTTTTAATTTATCGTCCTCACTTATTCACTTTTCTTCTACTGACTTTTAACCCTGTTAACGGCATAAAATACTGATTGCCATTATTATTTATGTGGTCAATGGTGTGGGCGGCAACGGGGAATACCGTTGCCGTTGGGGAAATGATTACAGGAAGGTGGTGACCAGAAGATATCCGGTGATACAGGAACACAGCACGCCGATCAGGCCAGGAATAATAAAGCTGTGGTTGATGATAAATTTGCCGATGCGCGTTGTTCCAGAACGGTCAAAACCGATGCAGGCCAAATCGCTTGGATAAGTGGGCAAGACGAAGTAACCGTACGCGGCCGGGAAGAAAGCCAGCAGCATTTTGGGGTCGACGCCCAACTGCAGCGCCATTGGGGCAATGGCGGTGAGCGCAGCTGCCTGGCTGTTGACCAGCTTGGAAACCAGGAACAGAACGATCGCGTAAGTCCACGGCTGACTTTTTACCACGTCTTCAAGCAGGAGTTTTAACTCTCCCATATGTGCCTGGAAGAAGGTATCACTCATCCACGCCACGCCGAATACGGAAAAAATAGCGACCATGCCGGCTTTGAAAACCGCACCATTGGCAATATCGCCGGGTTTGACTTTGCAGCCCATCAGAATAACGGCACCGGCGATCAGCATCATCATCTGGATCACCAGATTCATAGACAGCGGTTTCAGTACCCCTTTGGCATTGGCAAAGGAAGGGCGTAAATCAGCAAAAGCCCCCAAGAGTACGACGATGGCGATAGCCGCAAAGAAGATCGCTGTGGACCAGTAAGCCTGCTTGGGGAATCTCTGATTGAGCAGTGTTTCGGTGCTGCCAAAAATATAGGCCCGTTGTTCTGGATCTTTGATTTTTTCCTGGAATTCAGCGTCCTTATCCAGATCTTTACCGCGGTGCAGGCTCCATAAGGCCGCCATTAGCACCCCGACTAATGAAGCCGGGATCGAGACGGCAAGGATTTCTACCAGCGTGTAAGCTTTGCCAATCCCATGTCCTGCGGCAATGATTGAAACCAGGGACACAACGGCCACGGAAACCGGCGAAGCTGTGATGGCCATTTGCGAGGCGACGGAAGCCACGGCCATTGGGCGTTCTGGGCGGATCCCTTTTTTGATGGCGATATCGGAAATGATCGGGAACATGGTGTACACCACATGCCCTGTGCCGCACAGGAACGTCAGAGTCCAGGTGGTGAAAGGGGCAAGCAGCGTGATGTGCTGTGGGTGGCGGCGCAGCAGTCGCTCTGCATATTGCATCATCACGTTCAAACCGCCGGCAGTTTGCAACACTGAAGCACAACCGATTACTGCAAGAATAGTCAGCATAACCTCAACGGGAGGTTTACCTGGTTCCAACCCGAATATAAAACATAAGAGGAATAAACCAATACCGCTTATTAGGCCCAGCCCCATACCGCCAAACCGAGTGCCGACTAATAAGCAGATTATAATAATTAAGAACTGCAAAGTGATCATGATAGTCCCTTGTCAAGAAATGAAAAGCAGCTAACGCTCATACATTCTCAATGCAGGTGACACGGGCTCTGTCTACGCAGATTAACCCTAAAGAGGTGCGAACGAATAGCACCATAATTATTTATTTTTCGCGCGATAACTGTGAAGTTCCGCAATATTTATTCAATAAGTTTTACTCATATTTTTGTATTTTAATTAATAGATGAAAGTAATTGAAAATAAATTGCCGGTTTATTGTTTGTTATTTGTGTTTCAGTTGTTTAATTTTTAGGTGATTTGATTTACCCGTTAAGGTTCTTGCGGTGGAAAGGGTAAACCTCAGGCTTTTGAACGTTCGGTGGATGAGGCATGTGGGTCGTTGCGTTTCTAGTGTATCGAATTATTTACGATTTTGTCGGGTTTTAGCATTTTGGTGTGCAAGGAAGTCTCGTGTGGTTGAGAGTCTTAAAAATCATTAATAATCATTGTGTTAAGTTATTTATTCTGGTTTTTCTATGACTTATTTAGCGCTTTTTATTTGTGGTAATTTTTTATTTACACCAAATGGATTGAAATCTTTACATTTCGTGGTAGGGTAAGAACCTGAAACGCTCAATGTTCTATCAACGCTTACGCATAACGGCAAACGACAGGAATAGCATCATGCAAAAAGACGCGCTCAATAACGTTCATATCAGTGCAGAACAGATTCTGATTACTCCGGAAGAGCTGAAGAACCAGTTTCCGCTTAGTGCCAGCGACGAGAATGAAATCGCCACGGCACGCAAAACCATCGCCGATATTCTGCAGGGGCGCGATCATCGCCTGCTGGTGGTATGCGGACCTTGTTCTATTCACGACCCGGATGCGGCACTTGATTACGCCCGTCATTTGAAAACCCTGTCAGCTGAATTGAGCGATCAGCTGTATATCGTTATGCGTGTCTATTTTGAAAAACCTCGTACCACCGTCGGCTGGAAAGGTCTGATTAACGACCCATACATGGACGGTTCGTTTGACGTTGAAGCAGGTCTGCACATTGCGCGTCGCCTGCTGCTGGATCTGGTTGGTATGGGCTTGCCGTTGGCGACCGAAGCGTTGGATCCGAACAGTCCGCAATACCTGGGCGATTTGTTCAGCTGGTCAGCGATTGGTGCGCGCACGACTGAATCGCAAACTCACCGTGAGATGGCTTCAGGGCTGTCAATGCCGGTAGGTTTCAAAAACGGTACCGACGGCAGCTTGGGCACGGCGATCAATGCTATGCGCGCCGCAGCAATGCCACACCGTTTTGTCGGTATAAATCAGGCTGGGCAAGTGTGCCTGCTGCAGACGCAGGGTAACCCTGATGGCCATGTGATCCTGCGCGGTGGTAAAACGCCAAACTACAGCGCTGAGGACGTGGCGGCCTGTGAAAAACAGATGCTGGATGCGGGACTCCACCCGTCCTTGATGATAGATTGCAGCCATGGCAACTCGAATAAAGACTATCGCCGTCAACCGGCGGTTGCCGAGTCCGTGGTAGAGCAGATCAAAGCGGGTAACCGTTCGATCACCGGCATCATGCTGGAAAGCCACTTGCACGAAGGCAGCCAGTCTTCTGAGCAACCGCGTGCAGATATGCGCTATGGGGTTTCTGTTACCGACGCCTGTATTAACTGGGAAAGTACAGAGACGCTGTTGCGCCATATGCACCAGGAACTCGGCACCGCGCTGACGGCACGCACTGGAGAGTAGTAAGTTATGGTGGCTGAACTGACCGCGTTGCGCGATCAAATCGACGAAGTGGATAAGGCGCTGCTGGAGCTGCTGGCTAAACGCCTGCAGTTGGTGGCGGAAGTGGGAGAGGTTAAAAGCCACCACGGCTTACCGGTGTATGTTCCAGAGCGTGAGGCGGCGATGCTGGCCTCACGGCGTCAAGAAGCGGAAAACCTGGGTGTGCCGCCCGATTTGATTGAGGACGTGCTGCGCAGGGTGATGCGCGAGTCTTACGTCAGCGAGAACGACAAAGGCTTTAAAACGCTACATCCGCAACTGCGCCCGATCGTCATTATCGGCGGCAACGGTCAAATGGGGCGGTTGTTTAATCGCTTGCTGACGCTGTCCGGTTACCAGGTCAAAGTGTTGGACCAGGAAGACTGGAATCAGGCTGATACGCTGCTTGCCGATGCCGGAATGGTGATTGTCAGCGTCCCTATTCACGTCACCGAACAGGTGATTGAGCGGTTACCGCCGCTGCCGGCGGACTGTATTCTGGTTGATCTGGCCTCGGTAAAAAATCGCCCGTTGAATGCCATGCTGGCGGCGCACAGCGGCCCCGTGGTGGGGCTGCATCCCATGTTTGGCCCAGACGTAGGCAGCGTAGCCAAGCAGGTGGTGGTCTATTGCGATGGCCGCGAACCGCAAGCCTACCAATGGTTGCTAGAACAGCTGCAGGTATGGGGGGCGCGTTTGCACCGTATCAGCGCGGTTGAGCACGATCAGAACATGGCGTTTATTCAAGCCCTGCGCCACTTTGCGACCTTTGCTTATGGTTTGCATCTGGCGGAGGAAAACGTGCAGTTGGAGCAGTTGCTGGCCCTTTCTTCACCGATCTATCGGCTGGAGTTGGCGATGGTCGGGCGGCTGTTTGCTCAAGACCCGCAGCTGTACGCGGATATCATTATGTCTTCCGAAGAGAACATTGCGCTGATCAAGCGTTACTATCAGCGGTTTGGTGAGGCAATAAAACTGTTGGAGCAGGGCGATAAACAGGCGTTTATCCAAAGCTTTCAGAAGGTCGAACATTGGTTTGGCGACTATGCGCAACGTTTCCTGGTGGAAAGCCGTTCGCTGCTACGTCAGGCGAATGACAGTCGCCAATAATAATGATAAGGGTTCGGTTATGCCGAACCCTTTTTAATGGTATTCAGGACGGATTGACTGGCACCACGGTGTCGCTCGGGTAACACCCCAGCACCTTCAGCGAGCGGGTGATTGGCGTCAGATCTCTCAATGCCTTCTGCATCGCCTCAGAACGCAGGTTAGCCTGCACATCGATATAAAACATCTCTTCCCACGGGTTGCCGTTAATCGGGCGCGATTCCAGCTTGGTCATGATGATGCCGTTGTCGCGTAGTACCAGCAGCGCTTCCACCAAGGCACCCGACTGCTGGCCGGTGGCCATAATCAGCGTGGTCTTAGCGGGCACCTGCTCGGAAACTTCGATAGCCTTGCGCGCCAATACGATAAAGCGGGTAATGTTCTGCTGCTGATTGGCCAGGTTATGTTCCAGTACCTGCAGGCCATAGAGTGCACCGCCGGCTTCGCTGCCCAGCGCCGCCGCTTTTGGCGAGTTCAACTTTGCCACTTTTTCCATTGCCGCAGCGGTGCTTTCACAGTATTCGATTTTCCAGTGCGGGTAGCGATTAATGAACTGGCTGCACTGTTGGAAAGGTTGCGGGTGGCTATATACGGTTTCGATCTGATCAAGGTCAGTATCGCTGGCGATCAGCACACAGTGATCGATAGGGTTAGTCAGTTCGCCGACGATCGACAAACTGGTGTGTTGCAGCAGGTCGTAAACGTCATTAATCGAGCCGGAGCTGGTGTTTTCGATCGGCAGGATGGCGTAATCCGCCTGGCCGGTTTCAACCTGGGTGAAGATATCCTGGAATTTCTGGCAGCCGCACTCGATCAACTGATCGAAATGGCGAGCGGCGTATTGGCGGGCTGCCAGGTGCGAATAAGAGCCTTTCGGGCCAAGGAAAGCGATGCGGGCAGAATGCTGGCTGATTTGATTGAGCTGGTGCTGCAACAGCGCCTGCTGAGTCAGTACGGAGTCTTCGATAATCAGTTGAAACAGACGGGTGACGTAGAATCCGTCCAGATCGTACGGCTTGGCTGCGGCGATCAGGGCGTCCAGCAGGTCGCGTTCACGCTCTTTATCACGGATTGGCCGATGAGAGTGCAACTTGGTTTTACCTACCTCTACCGCCAGCTCACGGCGTTCTGCCAGCAAGGACAGCAGTTTAAGATCCAGTGCGCTGATGCGTTGGCGCAGCACGAGTAACGGGTTGTCGGTCATAATCAGCTTCTGCCTTATATTTTTATACGTCGTAAAATAGCCATAAAAAAAGCCCCCTGATTTCAGGAGGCTTTGCTGTTCGTCTTCGCATTCTTTATCACACGACGAAACGCCTCCCAATCAGGGGAAGGTAAAAAAGAATGCGAAGAAAAACGGTTTACGGACCATGTACTATCCAAAGTGTGTGAGACAGGTTTTAAAGTAACCGCAGGTTTTTATCTCGTCAATAAAAAAACCAGACAAAAAACGCGCCCTCAGGCGCGTTTGATGTGAAACAGCCGCTAAACGGTTATTCCTGTTCCGGCTCCACTTCCGGAACGATGTCCTTCACGCTGGCGGCGGCACGGCGTGCTTCGCCTTTGTGCTGCACCTTGTTCAACTGACGCTCCAGCTTGGCGATCAGTTCGTTAACGGCGGTATACATGTCTTCATGTTTTGCGCTGGCGACCAGCGGGCCGTTAGGTGTGGTAATGGTGGCGTCGGCAACAAACCCTTTCGGTTCTTTGGATAAGACGATATGCGGGTTAATCAGTTGGGCCTGCCATTTTTCCAGTTTGGTGAGACGGTCTTCGACGTGACTGCGGATTGCGGGAGTGATATCCATTTGTTTGCTGGTAATGTTCAATGTCATATAACTTACCTCTCTGTCTTTCCGTCTTGGATGAGTCCAGCATACCCCGCTTTTTGCTGAAATGCGTGATGAAAATCACGTTTTTTTGTCACTTTTTGCAAAGTTAGTTCAATCTGTGATTCAGCATCTGAAATGGCCATCTAACGCTTGAGTCTTGGAAGCGGAACGCGCATTATTGAAAGGATAAGCGGTGTTGCAGTCTTGCTAACATCGTGTTTTTGCTTGTGTATTTATCCGGGTCTGGGTGAATTTACAGCAAATAAAAACGGCAGCCGAAGCTGCCGTTTTGTTTTCCTGCCGTTACCCATCAGACTATGCCGGGTTGGCGCTAATCACTTTGGCCACTTTGTCGGCCTGGCCGTTCAGTTGCAACTGCTTGTACGCATTTTCCATCAGCGGCAGCGCGTCGCGCGTCGCTTGAGTATCAGGGAATTCACGCAGCATCTGTTCAGCACGATTAACGACCGCGACGTAGGCACCGCGTTTAGTGTAGTATTCCACCACCGAAAGCTCATACTTGGCCAGGCGGTCTTTTAGATACACCAGACGCTTGTTGGCATCGGTTACATACTGGCTGTTCGGGTACTGCTGAATCAGCTGGCTGAAATCGCGAAATGCAGCGCGAGCATGCTGTGGATCGCGGTCTGAACGATCGACCCCGAAGAAGCCTTGCAGTGCACTGTCATCCAACGCCATATCGGTCAGGCCACGCATATACATCACGTAGTCGATGTTTGGGTGCGTTGGGTTCAGACGCATGAAACGATCGATAGATGCCTGAGCCATAGGTAAATCGGCAGATTTATAGTAGGCATAAATCAGGTCCAACTGTACCTGCTGAGAGTAGGGTCCGAAAGGATAGCGGTTATCCAACGCTTCGAGTTGCGTAATCGCGCCCTTAAAGTTACCGTCCTGCAGTTTTTGCTGGGCAGTAGCATAGATTTCCGAAGGCGGGTTGTCGGGAACCGCATCCTTGGATGTGGAGCAACCTGCCAGCGCCAGGCTCAACGTGGCTGCCGCCACCAGATATTTCATACGCGTCATGACGTTTTGATTATCCTCAGGGTGTTATTCCGGGAGACTGTCCGTTAAGCTCCCGACAAAGACCAGTTACAATAGCACATTATATTAAACGGCATCGCCGTGAAAACCCAACGTTAACGAAGAAGCTGCATATGGCACAACAAGTACAACTCACCGCAACGGTGGCCGAATCTCAACTCGGACAACGTTTAGATCAGGCTTTGGCCGAATTGTTCCCTGATTATTCACGATCTCGCATAAAAGATTGGATCCTGGACGATCGGGTGCAGGTCAATGGCAAAACGATAAACAAACCGAAAGAGAAGGTGCTGGGGGGAGAGACGGTCGCCATTGATGCACAGATAGAAGAAGAGGCCCGTTGGGAACCGCAGGACATCGCGCTGAATATCGTCTACGAAGACAGCGACATTTTGGTCATCAACAAGCCGCGCGACCTGGTTGTGCATCCTGGCGCCGGTAACCCGGACGGCACGGTGCTCAATGCGTTGCTGCATTACTATCCTGAAATCGCCGACGTACCGCGTGCCGGTATCGTGCACCGTTTGGACAAGGACACGACCGGCCTGATGGTAGTGGCGAAAACCGTTCCGGCGCAGACCCGGTTGGTAGAAGCGTTGCAGGCACGTGAAATCACCCGTGAATACGAAGCTGTCGCCATCGGTACCATGACCGCCGGCGGTACCGTCGAAGAGCCGATTTCGCGCCATTCGACCAAACGTACCCACATGGCGGTGCACCCGATGGGGAAACCGGCGGTGACGCATTACCGCATTATGGAACACTTCCGCGCGCACACTCGCCTGCGTCTGCGTCTGGAAACCGGCCGTACCCACCAGATCCGTGTGCATATGTCGCACATTAACCACCCGCTGGTGGGCGATCAGCTGTACGGTGGTCGTCCACGTCCGCCAAAAGGGGCTTCGGAGGCATTCATTGCCACACTGCGCGGTTTCGATCGCCAGGCACTGCACGCCACCATGCTGCGTTTATATCATCCGATCAGCGGTATCCAGATGGAGTGGCATGCGCCGCTGCCGCAGGATATGGTCGATCTGATTAACGCACTGAAGCTCGATACCGAAGAATTCAAAGATCAGATGAACTGGTAATGGATTCGCTTATCTTGCCCGATTGGCCACTGCCTGCAGGGGTAAAAGCCTGCAGCAGCACCCGTAACGGTGGCGTAAGTCGGCCGCCGTACGGTTCGCTCAATCTCGGCACTCACGTGGGTGACGAGACTCAGGCGGTGGCGGATAACCGTCAACGTCTGGTCGCGGCGGCGAACCTGCCGCAGATGCCAGTCTGGCTGGAGCAAGTGCATGGCACGCGCGTGGTGCGACTGGATGGGCAAACGCCTGTCGATTTGCAAGCGGACGCGGTTTACAGCAATGTGTCAGGGCAGGTGTGCGCAGTGATGACAGCAGACTGCTTGCCGGTTTTATTCTGCTCGCAGTCTGGTGATGAAGTCGCTGCAGCTCATGCCGGTTGGCGTGGATTGTGCAACGGCGTGCTGGAGCAGACTTTAGCGGCGTTTTCCACTCAGCCTGCAGGCATCAGCGTTTGGCTCGGCCCGGCGATCGGCCCGCAGCAGTTTGAGGTAGGGCCGGAGGTCCGCGCGGCATTTATTGCTGTTGATCCCGGCGCTGAGCTGGCTTTTGCCCCTCGCGGCGATAAATACCTCGCAGATATCTATTTACTGGCTCGTCAGCGTCTACAACGCGCAGGGGTTCATGCTATCTATGGCGGAGACCGTTGTACGGTGAGCGAAATCAGTCATTTTTTCTCCTATCGACGCGACGGAATAACCGGACGTCTGGCAAGTTTAATCTGGCTGATATAACCTATTGAATTAGGACGGTCCAACGGCGCATGATGTAGTACCGAAAATATACAGTCGAAATAACCTTGAAAATTTGAGGGATGACCTCATTTAATCTCCAGTAGCAATTTCGACCAATCTTGGAGGTGTTATGCGTCTGGATCGTCTTACTAACAAATTCCAGCTTGCCCTCGCCGATGCCCAATCTCTAGCCCTTGGGCGCGACAACCAATTTATTGAACCGTTACATCTGATGAGCGCTCTGCTCAATCAGGATGGGGGCACGGTTCGCCCATTATTAACTTCTGCCGGTATCGATGCTGGGCGCGTGCGCACCGAGATCGAACAGGCCTTGTCTCGTCTGCCTCAAGTTGAAGGTACCGGTGGTGACGTTCAACCGTCGCATGAGCTGGTGCGTGTCCTGAATTTGTGCGACAAGCTGGCACAAAAGCGGGCGGACAAATTTATCTCATCCGAACTCTTTGTTCTGGCGGTGCTTGAAGATCGCGGTAACTTGACCGATCTGTTGAAAGCAGCCGGTGCAACGACCGATAAAATCAGTAAGGCCATTGAGCAAATGCGAGGCGGTGATAGCGTGGAAGATCAAGGTGCTGAAGACCAACGTCAGGCGTTGAAGAAATACACTATCGATCTGACCGAGCGTGCTGAGCAGGGCAAACTGGACCCGGTTATCGGCCGTGACGAAGAGATACGCCGTACCATTCAGGTGCTGCAACGTCGTACCAAAAACAACCCTGTGTTGATCGGCGAACCTGGCGTGGGTAAAACCGCCATCGTCGAAGGCCTGGCTCAGCGCATCATCAATGGCGAAGTGCCGGAAGGTTTGAAGCATAAGCGCGTGTTGTCCCTCGATATGGGGGCGTTGATCGCTGGTGCTAAATATCGCGGCGAGTTTGAAGAGCGTCTGAAAGCCGTTTTGAGCGATCTGTCTAAACAGGAAGGCAGCGTCATCCTGTTTATAGATGAGCTGCACACAATGGTTGGTGCAGGTAAAGCCGATGGTGCGATGGATGCGGGCAATATGTTGAAACCTGCGTTGGCACGCGGGGAGCTTCACTGTGTCGGCGCGACAACTCTCGACGAATATCGTCAATATATAGAGAAGGACGCGGCGCTTGAACGTCGTTTCCAGAAAGTGTTTGTCGCCGAACCCAGTGTTGAAGACACCATCGCTATCTTGCGCGGTTTGAAAGAACGTTATGAACTGCATCACCACGTGCAGATCACCGACCCGGCAATCGTTGCGGCGGCGACGCTGTCGCACCGCTATATTTCCGATCGTCAACTGCCGGATAAGGCCATTGACCTGATTGATGAGGCGGCGTCCAGCATTCGCATGCAGATGGACTCCAAGCCGGAATCGCTCGATCGCCTTGAGCGCCGGATTATTCAGCTCAAGCTGGAGCAGCAGGCCTTGAGTAAAGAGTCGGACGACGCCAGCAAGAAACGCCTGGAAATGCTGAGCGGTGAGCTGGAGCAGAAAGAACGCGAGTATTCAGAGCTGGAAGAAGAGTGGAAAGCGGAAAAAGCTTCGCTCTCCGGCACGCAAAATATTAAAGCGGATCTTGAGCAGGCCAAAATCAGCCTGGAGCAGGCGCGTCGCGTTGGCGACCTGGGGCGGATGTCGGAGCTGCAGTACGGCAAGATCCCAGAGCTGGAAAAACAGCTTGCCGCTGCCACGCTGGCCGAAGGCAAGACTATGAAACTGCTGCGTAACCGGGTGACCGACGCAGAAATCGCTGAAGTGCTGGCGCGCGCTACCGGTATTCCTGTCGCCAGAATGCTGGAAGGCGAACGGGATAAGCTGTTACGTCTGGAACAAGAGCTGCATTCGCGGGTCATTGGCCAGAACGAAGCGGTGAGCGCGGTATCCAACGCGATCCGTCGTAGCCGTGCCGGGCTGTCAGATCCGAACCGACCTATCGGTTCGTTCCTGTTCCTCGGTCCGACCGGGGTAGGTAAAACCGAACTGTGTAAAGCGTTGGCTTCGTTCCTGTTCGACAGCGACGACGCTATGGTGCGTATCGATATGTCCGAGTTTATGGAGAAACATTCGGTATCGCGGCTGGTGGGGGCGCCTCCAGGTTATGTCGGTTATGAAGAGGGCGGTTATCTGACCGAGGCAGTGCGTCGCAGACCTTATTCAGTGATCCTGCTGGATGAAGTGGAGAAAGCGCACCCGGATGTGTTCAACATCCTGCTGCAGGTATTGGATGATGGCCGCCTGACCGATGGTCAAGGCCGTACCGTCGATTTCCGCAATACGGTGGTGATCATGACTTCCAACCTGGGGTCTGATCTGATCCAGGAACACTTTGGTCAGATGAACTATACGCAGATGAAAGAATCGGTAATGGAAATGGTAACGCACCACTTCCGCCCGGAATTCATCAACCGTATAGATGAGGTGGTAGTGTTCCACCCGCTCGGTCAGAAACACATCGCCGAGATCGCCAAGATTCAGTTGGCACGTCTGTACAAACGTTTGGAAGAGCGTGGTTACGAAGTGACTATGACCGAACCGGCGTTGGAGCTGTTGGGCAAAACCGGTTTCGATCCTGTGTATGGGGCTCGTCCACTGAAACGAGCTATTCAGCAGGAGATCGAGAACCCGCTGGCGCAGCAAATCCTTTCCGGCAAGCTGATCCCGGGTATACCGGTGACGCTGGATGTCGAAGACGAGCATATCGTCGCCAAACAGTAACGGCTATCTATTATCTATATAGTGATTACGATAAAAGGGAGCGGGCGACCGCTCCCTTTTTTTATCGGCTTTGGTTGGGTTTAAGCTGTTTGCCCTGGCAATGGCGCTAAAATCCCGTAATTTCGTCTAATAAATATCCTAAAATGGCTTTATTGGTGGTTATTTGAGCGCTTGAAAAGTTTTTTGCATTTAGGGGTTGCGGCCTTCTGAGAACTCCCTATAATGCGCCTCCACTGACCGGGAACAACGACTCATCTAACGAGAACCAGTCGCCCAGCCAGAAAGATTCAAGCCGGTGAAAACACCGTTTCTTAATAAGAAAAAAGCTTGACTCTTTAGGTGAAAAGCGTAATATACGCCACCTCGAGTTAGCAACCTAACTCACTGCTCTTTAACAATTTATCAGACAATCTGTGTGGGCACTCCACAAGACGATATCCAGAACCTTCGGGTTCAAAAAAATATCAAGTCTTGAAGAGTGACCAAGCAGTAATTCATTTAGTTGAATTATTACGAAAGTTATTTTCGAGCATCGCTTCACGAGTTGAAGCAAATCAAGCTTTTAATTGAAGAGTTTGATCATGGCTCAGATTGAACGCTGGCGGCAGGCCTAACACATGCAAGTCGAGCGGTAGCACAGGGAGCTTGCTCCTGGGTGACGAGCGGCGGACGGGTGAGTAATGTCTGGGAAACTGCCTGATGGAGGGGGATAACTACTGGAAACGGTAGCTAATACCGCATAACGTCTACGGACCAAAGTGGGGGACCTTCGGGCCTCATGCCATCAGATGTGCCCAGATGGGATTAGCTAGTAGGTGGGGTAATGGCTCACCTAGGCGACGATCCCTAGCTGGTCTGAGAGGATGACCAGCCACACTGGAACTGAGACACGGTCCAGACTCCTACGGGAGGCAGCAGTGGGGAATATTGCACAATGGGCGCAAGCCTGATGCAGCCATGCCGCGTGTGTGAAGAAGGCCTTCGGGTTGTAAAGCACTTTCAGCGAGGAGGAAGGGTAGTGTGTTAATAGCACATTGCATTGACGTTACTCGCAGAAGAAGCACCGGCTAACTCCGTGCCAGCAGCCGCGGTAATACGGAGGGTGCAAGCGTTAATCGGAATTACTGGGCGTAAAGCGCACGCAGGCGGTTTGTTAAGTCAGATGTGAAATCCCCGCGCTTAACGTGGGAACTGCATTTGAAACTGGCAAGCTAGAGTCTTGTAGAGGGGGGTAGAATTCCAGGTGTAGCGGTGAAATGCGTAGAGATCTGGAGGAATACCGGTGGCGAAGGCGGCCCCCTGGACAAAGACTGACGCTCAGGTGCGAAAGCGTGGGGAGCAAACAGGATTAGATACCCTGGTAGTCCACGCTGTAAACGATGTCGACTTGGAGGTTGTGCCCTTGAGGCGTGGCTTCCGGAGCTAACGCGTTAAGTCGACCGCCTGGGGAGTACGGCCGCAAGGTTAAAACTCAAATGAATTGACGGGGGCCCGCACAAGCGGTGGAGCATGTGGTTTAATTCGATGCAACGCGAAGAACCTTACCTACTCTTGACATCCAGAGAATTCGCTAGAGATAGCTTAGTGCCTTCGGGAACTCTGAGACAGGTGCTGCATGGCTGTCGTCAGCTCGTGTTGTGAAATGTTGGGTTAAGTCCCGCAACGAGCGCAACCCTTATCCTTTGTTGCCAGCGCGTAATGGCGGGAACTCAAAGGAGACTGCCGGTGATAAACCGGAGGAAGGTGGGGATGACGTCAAGTCATCATGGCCCTTACGAGTAGGGCTACACACGTGCTACAATGGCGTATACAAAGAGAAGCGAACTCGCGAGAGCAAGCGGACCTCATAAAGTACGTCGTAGTCCGGATCGGAGTCTGCAACTCGACTCCGTGAAGTCGGAATCGCTAGTAATCGTAGATCAGAATGCTACGGTGAATACGTTCCCGGGCCTTGTACACACCGCCCGTCACACCATGGGAGTGGGTTGCAAAAGAAGTAGGTAGCTTAACCTTCGGGAGGGCGCTTACCACTTTGTGATTCATGACTGGGGTGAAGTCGTAACAAGGTAACCGTAGGGGAACCTGCGGTTGGATCACCTCCTTACCTAATGATATTGATTCGCGTGAAGTGCTCACACAGATTGTCTGATAGAAACGTAATGAGCAAAAGCGCTACCTGTTGATGTAATGAGTCACTGACTCATGCTGATACGAACCGATTAAGACAGTCAGTTTAATCGGATTTTCGTGTCCCCATCGTCTAGAGGCCTAGGACACTGCCCTTTCACGGCTGTAACAGGGGTTCGAATCCCCTTGGGGACGCCATCCGATAATGAGTGAAAGACATTATCACCGGTTCTTGGAACCGAAAACATCTTAAAGATGACTCTTGCGAGTCGTGTTTAAGATATTGCTCTTTAACAATCTGGAACAAGCTGAAAATTGAAACATGACAGCTGAAACTTATCCCTCCGTAGATGTATTGGGGTAAGGATTAACCTGTCATAGAGTCTCTCAAATGTAGCAGCACGAAAGTGGAAACACCTTCGGGTTGTGAGGTTAAGTGACTAAGCGTACACGGTGGATGCCTAGGCAGTCAGAGGCGATGAAGGGCGTGCTAATCTGCGATAAGCGTCGGTAAGGTGATATGAACCGTAATAACCGGCGATACCCGAATGGGGAAACCCAGTGCAATTCGTTGCACTATCATACGATGAATACATAGTCGTATGAGGCGAACCGGGGGAACTGAAACATCTAAGTACCCCGAGGAAAAGAAATCAACCGAGATTCCCCCAGTAGCGGCGAGCGAACGGGGATGAGCCCAGAACCTGAATCAGTTCTTGTGTTAGTGGAAGCGTCTGGAAAGTCGCACAGTAAAGGGTGATAGTCCCGTACACTAAAATGCATTAATTGTGAGTTCGATGAGTAGGGCGGGACACGTGACATCCTGTCTGAATATGGGGGGACCATCCTCCAAGGCTAAATACTCCTGACTGACCGATAGTGAACCAGTACCGTGAGGGAAAGGCGAAAAGAACCCCGGCGAGGGGAGTGAAATAGAACCTGAAACCGTGTACGTACAAGCAGTGGGAGCACCTTCGTGGTGTGACTGCGTACCTTTTGTATAATGGGTCAGCGACTTATATTTTGTAGCAAGGTTAACCGTATAGGGGAGCCGTAGGGAAACCGAGTCTTAACTGGGCGAATAGTTGCAAGGTATAGACCCGAAACCCGGTGATCTAGCCATGGGCAGGTTGAAGGTTGGGTAACACTAACTGGAGGACCGAACCGACTAATGTTGAAAAATTAGCGGATGACTTGTGGCTGGGGGTGAAAGGCCAATCAAACCGGGAGATAGCTGGTTCTCCCCGAAAGCTATTTAGGTAGCGCCTCGTGAACTCATCTTCGGGGGTAGAGCACTGTTTCGGCTAGGGGGCCATCCCGGCTTACCAAACCGATGCAAACTCCGAATACCGAAGAATGTTATCACGGGAGACACACGGCGGGTGCTAACGTCCGTCGTGAAGAGGGAAACAACCCAGACCGCCAGCTAAGGTCCCAAAGTCATGGTTAAGTGGGAAACGATGTGGGAAGGCATAGACAGCCAGGATGTTGGCTTAGAAGCAGCCATCATTTAAAGAAAGCGTAATAGCTCACTGGTCGAGTCGGCCTGCGCGGAAGATGTAACGGGGCTAAACCATGCACCGAAGCTGCGGCAGCGACGCTTAGGCGTTGTTGGGTAGGGGAGCGTTCTGTAAGCCGTTGAAGGTGGCCTGTGAGGGTTGCTGGAGGTATCAGAAGTGCGAATGCTGACATAAGTAACGATAAAGCGGGTGAAAAGCCCGCTCGCCGGAAGACCAAGGGTTCCTGTCCAACGTTAATCGGGGCAGGGTGAGTCGACCCCTAAGGCGAGGCCGAAAGGCGTAGTCGATGGGAAACAGGTTAATATTCCTGTACTCGGTGTTACTGCGAAGGGGGGACGGAGAAGGCTAGGCTAGCCGGGCGACGGTTGTCCCGGTTTAAGCGTGTAGGGGGAGTGACCTGGTAAATCCGGTTACTTGTCAACCCTGAGGCGTGATGACGATGCACTACGGTGCAGAAGTAGTTGATGCCAAGCTTCCAGGAAAAGCCTCTAAGCATCAGGTAACACAGAATCGTACCCCAAACCGACACAGGTGGTCAGGTAGAGAATACCAAGGCGCTTGAGAGAACTCGGGTGAAGGAACTAGGCAAAATGGTGCCGTAACTTCGGGAGAAGGCACGCTGGCGCGTAGGTGAAGAGACTTGCTCTCGGAGCTGAAGCCAGTCGCAGATACCAGCTGGCTGCAACTGTTTAATAAAAACACAGCACTGTGCAAACACGAAAGTGGACGTATACGGTGTGACGCCTGCCCGGTGCTGGAAGGTTAATTGATGGGGTCAGCCGCAAGGCGAAGCTCTTGATCGAAGCCCCAGTAAACGGCGGCCGTAACTATAACGGTCCTAAGGTAGCGAAATTCCTTGTCGGGTAAGTTCCGACCTGCACGAATGGCGTAATGATGGCCAGGCTGTCTCCACCCGAGACTCAGTGAAATTGAACTCGCTGTGAAGATGCAGTGTACCCGCGGCAAGACGGAAAGACCCCGTGAACCTTTACTATAGCTTGACACTGAACATTGAGCCTTGATGTGTAGGATAGGTGGGAGGCTTTGAAGCGTGGACGCCAGTCTGCGTGGAGCCAACCTTGAAATACCACCCTTTAATGTTTGATGTTCTAACTCGGCCCCGTGATCCGGGGTGAGGACAGTGTCTGGTGGGTAGTTTGACTGGGGCGGTCTCCTCCCAAAGAGTAACGGAGGAGCACGAAGGTTAGCTAATCACGGTCGGACATCGTGAGGTTAGTGCAAAGGCATAAGCTAGCTTGACTGCGAGAGTGACGGCTCGAGCAGGTACGAAAGTAGGTCTTAGTGATCCGGTGGTTCTGAATGGAAGGGCCATCGCTCAACGGATAAAAGGTACTCCGGGGATAACAGGCTGATACCGCCCAAGAGTTCATATCGACGGCGGTGTTTGGCACCTCGATGTCGGCTCATCACATCCTGGGGCTGAAGTAGGTCCCAAGGGTATGGCTGTTCGCCATTTAAAGTGGTACGCGAGCTGGGTTTAGAACGTCGTGAGACAGTTCGGTCCCTATCTGCCGTGGGCGTTGGAAGATTGAGAGGGGTTGCTCCTAGTACGAGAGGACCGGAGTGAACGCACCACTGGTGTTCGGGTTGTCATGCCAATGGCACTGCCCGGTAGCTAAGTGCGGAAAAGATAAGCGCTGAAAGCATCTAAGCGCGAAACTTGCCTCGAGATGAGTCTTCCCTGGGCCTTTAAGGCCCCTGAAGGAACGTTTAAGACTAAGACGTTGATAGGCTGGGTGTGTAAGTGCAGCGATGCATTGAGCTAACCAGTACTAATGATCCGTGAGGCTTAACCTTACAACACCAAAGGTGTTTTAGAGAGATTGTAGAGATTTTCAGCGAGTTCCGAGATTGGTTTCAATGGCTGCTGGAGTGGCGGTTGGAATGAAACAGAATTTGCCTGGCGGCAATAGCGCGGTGGTCCCACCTGACCCCATGCCGAACTCAGAAGTGAAACGCCGTAGCGCCGATGGTAGTGTGGGGTCTCCCCATGCGAGAGTAGGACACTGCCAGGCATCAAATAAACGTTATCAGCCTGACAACTGGTAATGAGCAGGATCGCCAAGCGCGGTTTTGCCCACATCGAAAGATGTGACGTAAAAGAATCGGTGGAGCGGTAGTTCAGTTGGTTAGAATACCTGCCTGTCACGCAGGGGGTCGCGGGTTCGAGCCCCGTCCGTTCCGCCACTTATTTGATAAGCCCTGAGTCTATGACTCAGGGCTTTTTCATATGCAAAATTCAAGAAAAGCCAAATCACTACGTGATTTATGCGGTGAAAATCTGCTTTTATAAATCATTGTCTGAATTGTGCACCAATATAAAGAATAATATACCCGGCAATGTTATTCTCGCCGGGTAGTCTTTTTCTTTATCGTTATTTGATATTCTGACGGGCCAGTTCCAGTTGAATATCTTTATCCAGGTTGGCGACCCAGCGGTTATAATTCGGGTGAATATTTCCGCCTTTGGCATCCATATTACTGCTGGCAATATACTTAATCTGATAACTATTCGAATTGTAATTTATACGAATATCGGCGCTATGGCCACGCAGTAAGATCTTGCCATCGATCACACCGTCACTGACTGGGTTCATGATCCAACCACGGTTAAGCCCTGCGGCGAGAATGGCCTGACGCACCTGCGCATTACTGTGGCTACCTGCAACGTTTTGACTGACGTTTTTTACTGGCGCAGTGCCTGCACAGCCGCTGACCAGAATCGCTGCGAATACACCAGTTAAAATGAGTTTTAAAGGTTTCATACTCTTTTCCATGAGTGTTCGTTATTAAGATGTGTAATATTCATACATGAGATGTTATGTATGCTTACCCTCAATAAGATACTCCTCCGGGAGATTTTCGACAAATATTGCGGCTTTTCATTGTGATAATTCCCTCTGCGCTCAAGTCTCATGGCGTTATGTCGATAAATAACTCTAATCGGTTAATCGCGCATTTCAACTAAAAATAGGAATTTTGGGAATGCAATCCAGGATTAAATATAATAGATTTAGCCACGGAACTTTTCTGACCGGTAATACCATTAATGGCGGGCGACATGAATATACTCAGTTGGTGGGCAATGGCTCCCGATCGTGGAACGCGTGAAGCATGGCGTCAATGGTCATCAGATGACTTTCTTGCCTCCGATTATCAGGGCTCGTTGCCTGCCTGTTCTCATATCCCCATGATGTCGCTACGCCGAATGAGCGCCGGAACGCGTTTGGCAGTAGAAAGCGGGCTGATCTTATTGAAGGACTACCGGGCAGATATGGCGATCTTTACCAGTCGGCATGGTGAACTGGAGCGGACGCACAAGATTCTTCAACACCTGCATCAGGAACAACCGCTATCGCCAACGGATTTTGCCATGTCGGTGCATAACACGGCGGCGGGATGGTTAACGATTATAGCGAAGAATACCTTGCCAACCACCTCGTTGGCTGCCGGCGAGGACAGTTTTCAGCAGGGCATGATAGAGGCTCAGGCCTTGTTAGCTACGGGCAGTGCGCAGCGGGTGTTATTAATTGATTTCGACGGTACCGTACCGGATGTCTATCTGCCCTTTGCGCCAGAAAATACATTCCCTTATGCCATCGCCCTGTTGCTGGAAAACGGTGGCTCGTTACACTGCAAGGTTGCTGAATCGGCGCAGGTTCAGGCTTGCATTCAGGAACCTCAGAGTCTGGCATTCTTGCGCGGTTGGCTTGGCGCTGATGATGCATTCACGGTCCCCGGCCAACGGCATGACTGGGTGTGGGG
Source organism: Serratia sp. BNK-12 (assembly GCF_047456085.1). Lineage (NCBI taxonomy): Bacteria > Pseudomonadati > Pseudomonadota > Gammaproteobacteria > Enterobacterales > Yersiniaceae > Serratia > Serratia sp. BNK-12. The sequence goes on along the minus strand of NZ_CP179896.1, from coordinate 4,301,520 downwards.
ACGCTGATGGAAAAGGCGATGCCTGCAGAAAATACGCCGGAACAATCCTCATGGTTTAACCGTTGTTGGCGGGTGATAGCTACGGGTTTTTGTTTCTCGTTGTTTGGCCTGGGCGGTCTGTTATTGTCCGGTGTTTGGTTTAATCTTACGCGTCTTGCAGTGCGTGATCCTGCTCGTCGCAACCAACTGACGCAAAGTTCTATCCGCCACAGTTTCCGTTTCTTCCTGGCTACCACGAGGTTTTTCGGCGTACTGGACTACCATTTCGACAATGCGGAGCGCTTTCGCGAAGATCCCGGCTGTTTGGTGATCGCCAATCATCCCAGCCTGTTGGATTACGTGTTATTGGCTTCGCAAATGCCACGTTGCGACTGCATAGTGAAAGAGGCTTTGCTGAGCAATGTGTTTGTCAGCGGAGTGATCAAGGCCGCCGGATATCTGGCCAATGCGCAGTCGGATATATTGTTGGAACAGTGCGGACAAAGGCTGGCTGCCGGGGGGACAATCTTAATCTTCCCGGAAGGCACCCGCACCACACCAGGCAAGGCTCTGGCACTGCAGCGAGGAGCGGCCAATATTGCGCTGCGCGGTCAATGTAGCATCCGCATTGTGCATATCCACTGCCACCCCCCCATGCTGACGAAGCAAGGCAAATGGTATAAGATCCCGGCGGTAAAACCGCAATTCCGGATCACCGTTCAGGATAAGATCGACACCCGCGCATTCATTCATGCAAATGATGTTTCGCCCGCCCTTGCGGCAAGAAGATTAACCCAGCATTTAACTGACGCTTTACAGTCAGAACCTATAAATAATGAGAAATAGCGTAATGAATTTATTGAGCACCGAAATCAAGCAATTGATCATTGATACGCTCAATCTTGAAGGTATGACACCGGAGGAGATTGACGCCGAAGCGCCGCTGTTTGGTGATGGACTGGGTCTGGACTCCATTGATGCATTGGAACTGGGGCTGGCTTTAAAAAACCGTTACGGCGTGGTGCTGTCGGCTGAAAGCCAGGATATGCGCCAACACTTTTATTCCGTGGAAACGCTGACGAAGTTTGTTTCTGCACAGCGTAGCCAATAAGGGGTTTTCATGGATAAGCAAGAAATTTACCTGCAAATTCAAGCGCTTCTGGTCAAGCTGTTCGAGCTGGACGCCGATGATATCAAGCCAGAGTCCCGTTTGTACGAAGAGCTGGAGCTAGACAGCATCGATGCGGTGGATCTGGTGGTGCACCTGCAGAAAACGACCGGCAAAAAGATCAAACCGGAAATGTTCAAGTCAGTGCGAACCGTACAAGACGTGGTTGACGCCATTGATGAACTGCTGAAGTCAGAAAGCTAAGGCTGCGGGCTAAGGTGGAGAGTCGTTGGCTGACCCCGATGTTGCGGTTGCTGCAGGGCGCAGTATGGCTGGTGCTGTTGCTGTATCCGCTGGCGGTTTGGGTCGGCCTGATGCATTGGGGAACCGCTCTCCTGGCACCGTTGTTGGTGGGAGTCTTTAGCTTGCGCCTGCTGATGTTGCGCGGGAAACTGCGCCAACAGATGTGGCTGGGAAAAGCCTTGGCCCTAGTGGGCATCTTGCTGGCGCTCGCCAGTTGGGCGTTAAAGCAGAGCCACTGGTTGCTGTACTACCCGGTGCTGGTCAACGCAATACTGCTGCTGCTGTTTGCCTATTCGCTGTTTGCCCCGCCTACGGTGGTGGAGCGATTGGCCCGTATAACGGAACCGCAGTTGGACGCTGCCGGCATTGCTTATACTCGCCGGGTGACTCAGGTGTGGTGCGGGTTCTTTATTGTTAACGGTGCGATAGCGCTGACAACCTGTCTGTCCGGTGATATCACACTCTGGACGCTGTATAACGGCGGCATCAGCTATCTGCTGATGGGGGCATTAATGAGTATTGAATGGATAGTCAGGAAAAGGATCCGGCACGCCTGAGTTTGCCAATGAACCGCTGGCTCAGCACGCAACGCGATGATTCGGTGCCGATCGCCTGGCGTGGCGATCAGCTATTCTGTCTCGGCCAATTTCGCCGTGACGTTGCCGCATTGGCCGCGATACTGGCGAGTAGGGAAGAGCACCGCTGGGCGCTGTGCTTTGATGATAGCTATCGCTTTGCCGTCGCCTTGCTGGCGTCGTTGTATGCCGGCAGGCTGCCGGTGATTTTTGGTCACCAGCGAGAAGCTATCCTCAAAGAGCAACGAGCGGATTACGATGCGCTACTGACCGATTTGCCTCTCGATCCTGGCGTGCCCGTTTTGGCGGTGCGCGAGGGCGGTTGTGAGGATATCGCGCTACCCGCCTGGCCTCAGGATCCTCGTTTTATTCTTTACACTTCCGGCTCGACCGGCCAACCGCAGGCTGTGTGCAAATCCGTCGCCTGCATGGACCGTGAAAGCGAACTGTTGGCAGCCGCTTTTGGTGACGTCTTGCGAGGATGCCGCGTCGTCGCATCGGTATCCCATCAGCATATGTATGGCCTGAGCTTCCGGCTGTTTCTGCCGCTGGCTTTAGGGCTGCCGTTTGATGCGCAGTTGACGCAATACCAAGAGCAGTTGATTGCCCGACATCAGGGCCGGCGTTTGGTGTTTGTCAGCAGCCCGGCATGGCTCAAGCGTTTGGATAATCGTTTGACGCTCGCCGAGTGCGCGGAGGTTTTTTCCGCCGGCGGCCCGTTATCCGAGGTGGAAGCACAGCTTGCCCGGCAAATGCTGGGGGTATTGCCACTGGAAATCTACGGTACCACGGAAACCGGTTCACTGGCCTGGCGCAGGCAAAATCGGGACATTGCCCTGTGGCAGCCGTTTGCTTGCGTCAGGTTAAAGGTGGATTCAGACAATCGGATTGAGGTTATGTCACCCCTGATACCTGACACGGGTAAAACGTTGCTGAGCGACATTATCGAACTGGCGCCGGATGGTCGACAATTCCAGTTAAATGGCCGCGCCGACCGCATTATCAAGCTGGAAGAGAAACGGTTGTCGTTAACCGAGGTGGAACGTCGCCTGGTGGCCTTGCCGGAGGTTGCCGATGCTGCCGTGCTAACGCAGCAGCAAAGAGGGCGCACGCTGCTGGTGGCCGTTGTCGTGCTATCTCCGTACGGCGAGCTCCGCCGACAAAGCTTGTCCGAAGGGGCTTTTACCCGTGAACTGCACCAGGCGCTGCGAGGCTGGCTGGAGCCGGTGGCTCTGCCGCGCAGTTGGCGCATTATCGATGCCATTCCGCTTAATCCGCAGGGCAAGCGCGCCTATGCTGAGCTACAGGAGCTGTTCTTATGATGCAACCTGAGGTGCTGCAACGGCAGGTGAGCGATGCTACCCATGCCAGCCTGCAGCTGCATTTGCCCGCTGAACTGTTTTGGTTTCGCGGCCACTTTCCGCAGCATCCAATCCTGCCGGGGGTCACGCAACTGAACTGGGTCATGCAGTATGCCCGTCAGCTGCTGGCTATCGAGGCCGGATTCAAAGGGATCGAGGTGGTCAAGTTCCAACAACCGTTACTGCCGGGGCAGAGGGTGTTGCTGCAACTCGAATGGCAACCGGAACGGCACAAGCTGTTGTTCAGCTATCGCGTCGGTGAGGCGATCGCCAGCAGCGGCAAGATCTCGTTATGTCAGTAAGCGCCCCTTTTTCCCCTGTCTTCTTATCCCTTGTTTTAATCACGGGCAGATGATGGCCGCGGTACTGACATCGTTGGCGGATTATGGCCTGCCTTGCCTGGTGGTGGACGACGGCAGCGCTGCTGCCACCGCCGAAACGCTACAGCGGCTGGCCGCCGAACTGCCCTGGGTTAGCCTGTTGCGGTTGGAAAAAAACCAGGGGAAGGGCGCAGCGGTCATCGCCGGTCTGCAATTGGCTCAGCGACAGGGCTACAGCCATGCTTTGCAGGTGGATGCCGACGGTCAGCATCAACTGAGTGATATACCGGCCATGATTGCCGAAGCGCGCGCTCATCCGGACTGTCTGATTTCCGGCCGGCCAGTCTATGACAGCTCGGTACCCAAAGCGCGCCTGTATGGGCGTTACGTCACCCACGTCTGGGTGTGGATCGAAACCCTGTCGCTGTCATTAAAGGACAGCATGTGCGGTTTCCGCGTTTACCCGGTAGCGCCGACGCTGGCGTTGACGGCGCGCCAACCGCTTGGCAAACGCATGGATTTCGATACCGAAGTGATGGTCCGGCTGTATTGGCAGGGGGTGCAAAGCCGTTTCTTGCCGACGCGGGTTACTTACCCGGTCGATGGCGTTTCGCATTTCGATGCGCTGCGCGATAACTTGCGTATTTCCTGGATGCACACCCGGTTGTTTTTCGGCATGTTGCCGCGGATTCCGCGTTTACTGCGTCAACGCCAACGGGCGAAGAAAGCGCAGCATTGGTCAGCAACTCAGGAGCGTCATGGCCTGTGGGGGATTCGGCTTATGCTGCAGGTCTACCGGATGTTTGGCCGCCGGGCATTTCAATGGCTGCTGTACCCGGTGATTGGCTACTTCTGGCTGACCGGGCGTGCCCAACGTGAAGCTTCGCGTGATTATCTGCAACGTCTGCGGCAGTTTGCCCACAATCGACAGCAACCATTACCCACGCCGCTTAACAGCTTTCGGCACTTTATGCGTTTTGGCGATGCGATGCTCGACAAGCTGGCGAGCTGGCGTGGTGAACTTCGTGACGTTCGGCTGGTAGATCCCGCGGCCTGTGAACGGCAGATCGCTTCCGGCAGAGGTACGCTGATCCTGGCCTCGCACTTGGGGGATATCGAGTCTTGCCGCGCGTTGGGTGAGTTGGATTCTGGCGTCAAGGTGAATGCTCTGGTGTTTACCGAGCATGCCGAGCGCTTCAATCAGGTGATGAAAGAGGTCAACCCTCGTGCCAACCTTAACCTGATACCGGTGACTTCACTGGGGCCTGAAACCGCCATGCGTCTGCAGGACAAACTCGATGCCGGCGAGTGGGTGGCTATCGTTGGCGATCGCACCTCGGCCGGAAAACATCAGCGCGGTGAGCAACCGAGGGTGGTGTGGAGCCGCTTTCTCGGTCAATCGGCTCCTTTCCCTCAGGGGCCTTTTGTTCTGGCCGCTGCGCTGCGTTGTCCGGTATACCTGATGTTCGGTCTCAAACAGCAGGGGCGTCTGAACGTTTATTTCGAACCGTTTGCCGATCCGCTGTCATTACCCCGGCAGCAGCGCCAACAGGCGTTGCAGGATGCGGTGGACCGCTATGCCGCCCGGCTGGAGCATTATTGCCTGCTGGCGCCGCTCGACTGGTTTAATTTTTTCGATTTCTGGCAGTTGGCGGCACCGTCGCCAACGCAACAGGGGCCTGAGACATGAAGCTTAAAGACAATCCGCGATTCTCCGTCAGGGTTGAAATCACCATCCCTTTCCATGATACCGATGCCATGGGCGTGGTGTGGCACGGTAACTACTTCCGTTATTTCGAGATCGCTCGTGAAGCCTTGCTCAAACAGTTCAATTACGGGTACCGGCAGATGCAGGCCTCGGGCTATGTCTGGCCGATCGTAGATACGCGGGTGAAATATATTGCGCCTGTCCTGTTTGAGCAGCGCATCATCGTCTGTGCAGAGCTGGAAGAGTATGAAAACCGCCTGCGCATCGGCTACCGCATTCTGGATGCAGAGAGCGGAATAACCACCACCCGCGGCCATACTATTCAGGTCGCGGTGGACGCCGACAGCAAAGAAATGTGCTTTGTCTCCCCGCAAGTACTGTTGGATAACATCGAGGGGGCGCAATGAAATTTTGGATACTGGTTGTTGTGACCTTCTTCAGTCTGGGCGTGCAGGCGGTAACGCTGCCGGAGCTGCAGCAGCGGTTTAGCCAACAGCCGGTGCTGCGCGCCGAATTTGAGCAGCAGCGCAGTATCAGCGGCATAGTAAAACCGTTAAAGTCCAGCGGTGAGCTGTTGATTTCTCAGCAGAAAGGATTGTGGTGGGCGCAACAGAAGCCTTTCCCGCTGACCCTGCTGCTGGATGATAAACGCATGGTGCAAACCCTGGCGGGCCAGCCGCCGCAGGTGATAACGGCGGACAACAACCCGCAGATGTTCCAGTTCAATCACCTGCTGACCGCGCTGTTTCATGCCGACAGCCAGGCGCTGGAACAAAACTTTGCTCTGCAGTTCACCGATTTGGGGCATAACCACTGGCGGCTGGTGCTGACGCCGAAAACCACACCGCTCGACAAACTGTTCAAGCGCATCACCCTCAACGGCGAACAGTACCTGGAAACTATTGATATCGACGATATGCAAAGTGACGCCACCCATATTCGCTTCTTTAATCAACGTACGGTGCCGCAGGCGCTGACTGACGAGGAGCAACAGCGTTTTGCGTCCTGAACTGCATCGGCGGCTGGCATTTGGCTGGCTGGCGATTTGCCTGCTGCTGATTGCGGCCTTGTGCTGGCTGTTGCCGCGCAGTCAAATCAACAGCAGCGTCCTGGCGTTATTGCCGAAACAGCAACTGGTTGGCGTGCCGGATGAATTGGCCGACGGCTTCAGCCGCCGCCTGGATCGTCAACTGATGTGGCTAGTCAGCCCGCCGCCAGGGGCGGATAGCGCCGCAGTGGATTGGTGGTGGCAGCAGCTACGTCAGATGCCTGAGCTGCAGCGGGTTGGCGGGCCTATGGATGCACAACGTCAGCAACAGTGGGGGCGTTTTTTCTACCAGCATCGCAATGTGCTGCTGGATGATGCCACCCGGCAACGTTTGCAGCAGGGGGCAGACGTGCAGAGCCAGTGGATCCTCGGCCAACTCTATTCTGCTTTCGCCGGCGTCAGCGGCAAAGAGCTGGCGAACGATCCGTTGATGCTGGTACGTGCCTCACAGTTGGCGCAGCAACAGAACGGCGGCTTGCTAAGCCTGTCCAAGGGGTGGCTGGTGGCGCGTGATGCACAGGGGCGCAGTTGGTATTTGTTGCACGCCGAGCTTAGCGCATCATCTTATGACATCAGCAGTGCCCGGCTAACGGTAGATAAACTGACAGCGTTGCAGCAACAGCTGCAGCAGCGCTGGCCGGGAGCCGAAGTGCTCAGCCGCGGCACGTTGTTTTACAGCAACTACGCCAGCCAGCAGGCCGAAAAGGATATTTCCACGATTGGCCTGGCGTCGGTGGCGGGCGTGTTTTTATTGGTGTTGTTTATGTTCCGCTCACCTTTGCCGCTGGTGTTGTGCGCGCTGTCGGTGGGTATTGGCGCTCTGGCCGGCACCGTCGCTACGCTGCTGGCCTTTGGCGAAATACATTTGATGACGCTGGTGCTGAGCATCAGCATCGTAGGCATTTCGGCTGACTACACGCTCTATTTCCTGACCGAGCGAATGGTGCATGGTCGGCAGTCGACGCCATTAGCCAGTTTGCAAAAGCTGTTGCCGGCATTGTCGATGGCGTTGCTTACCACCGTAGTGGCCTACCTGGCGCTGTTGATTGCGCCGTTCCCCGGTTTGCAGCAGTTGGCGGTATTTGCCGCTGCCGGATTGAGCGCCGCCTGCATTACCGTTATTTGCTGGTACCCGCAATTGTCGCGACGGTTGCCGGTACGCCCAGCGCCGGGGTTAACGCTGATCCTGAATTGGCTGCATGCCTGGCGCCATCGGCCGCTGTTGCGTTATGGGTTGCCCGGCGCGGTGCTGTTGCTGGTGGTCGCGGGGTTCAGCCAGTTGAAGGTAGATGACGACATTGGCCAACTGCAGGCATTACCTGTGGCGTTACAGCAGCAGGAGCAGCGTATCGCCGCACTGACGGGCCAACATAACGATCAGAAGTGGCTGGTGGTCTACGGCGCCAATGCCGAGCAGCTGTTGCAACGTATCGAGTTGTTGCAACCCAAACTGGCTGAGGCCAAACGGCAAGGCGTGCTGGCGGATTATCGTCTGTTGCCTCTGCCTTCTCTCCAACGCCAGCAAGAAAACATCGCTTTATTGCAGCGCGTGGCGCCGCAGGTGATGAACAACCTGCAGCAGGCAGAGTTGGTATTGAGTACACCAGATTTAACGCCTGAATGGGTCAGCCCGCAGCAGTGGTTGGGCAGCGTGGTTAGCGAGGGTTGGCGTCTGCTGTGGCTGACGTTGCCCGATGGGCGCAGTGCGGCGCTGGTGCCCGTTAACGGCGTGAAGAACAGTGCGATGATGAAGACACTGGCGGAGCAGGTTCCCGGCACCGGTTGGATCGATAGGAAAACCGAGTTCAGTGACCTGTTTGGTCAATATCGCCTGTATCTTTCTTATCTGTTGGCATTGTCGGTTGCAGCGATTGCGCTGATTTACCTGTGGCGTTTTGGTCTGCGTCATGGCTTGCGCTGCATGGTGCCGACGCTATTGTCACTGGGTAGCGGTATTGCGGTATTGGCACTGAGTGGCCATACGCTAAATCTGTTTTCACTGTTGGCGCTGGTGCTGGTTTTGGGGATCGGCATTAACTATACGTTGTTCTTTACCAATCCCCGGGGCACGCCGACCACCTCGATGTTCGCCATTTTTATGGCGGTATTCACCACCCAACTGACGTTCGGCATGCTGGTACTGAGCCACACTCAGGCCATCAGCAGTTTTGGTATCGTATTGAGCAGCGGAATTGCCGTGGCATTTTTATTGGCACCGCTGACGTTAGTATCGAAAAGAAAAAGAGGGAAAGCCTGATGCGCGGCTTACGAATGGTGCTGTTAATGTGGATTGTCGTGCTGGCCGGCTGCGCTGGTTCGCAGGATCCGACGCTGCCGCAGGCGTGGCTAAAACCCGGTACGCAGGTGACCTTACCACCTCCTGCGCTGGCTCAGCCGATTAATCAGCAACAGTTGCTGACCGCCGAAGTCAAAGGGCAACAGCACTCGATGCTGGTGCTACTCAATGCCGACGGTCAGCACTTGCAACTGGTGGGCATGTCGCCGCTCGGTATCCGTCTGTTTAACCTGACCTACGATCGTCAGGGGATCCACACCGAACAATTGATCAAGGTGGGGGAACTGCCGCCAGCCGGCCAGGTACTGGCGGATATCATGTTGAGCTACTGGCCGGTGAAGGACTGGCAACCCTTGCTGCCAGCAGGGTGGCGACTGGAAGACCAGGCGCTGGTACGTCGCTTGTATGACGAGCATGGGGCGGTGATCAATGAAATCCGTTACCAGCAGATGGACGGAAGGCGAGAGCCGGTGTCGATCGCTCAATCCGCCTTCCATTACCGCATCATCATTCAAACGCTGGGGAACGAATAATGATCTATTTCTCCGCCGTAGGGATGGTGAATGCGCTGGGCAACGATCTGCCCCAGATCGCGCAAAACCTGGCGCGCGGTATTTCGCCCGGCATGCAGCAGCAGACGCAGTGGCTGACGGGCGGCGCGCCATCCTGGTTTGGCAACGTACAGGGTGATTTACCGGTGATCCCCGAGTTGCTCAAGCGGCATAATTCTCGCAATAATCGCCTGCTGTTGGCCGCTTTGGCGCAGATCGAGACGCCAGTACGCGAGGCCATTGCCCGTTACGGCGCCGATCGTGTCGCGGTGATTATGGGTACCAGTACTTCCGGCATTCACGAAGGCGAACTGGCGCTGCAACAGTATCAGGCGGGACAGTGGCCACCGGGTTACCATTATCACCAGCAGGAGCTGGGCGATCCGAGCCAGTTTCTCAGCGCTTTTATCTCGACGCGTGGTCCGGCCTATACTCTGTCGACGGCCTGTTCCTCAAGCGCGCGGGCCATCATCAGCGGTAAACGTCTGATTGACGCCGGGTTAGTGGACGCGGCGATTGTAGGCGGGGCAGACAGCCTGTGCCAAATGCCGATTAACGGTTTCCACAGCCTGGAGTCACTGTCCGCGGAGCGCTGCACGCCTTTTGCAACAGGACGCAGCGGGATTAATATCGGCGAGGCGGCGGCGTTAATGCTGTTGACGCGGGAACCTGCGCCGGTGGCGTTGTTGGGCGTTGGTGAATCTTCGGATGCCTGGCACATGTCGGCACCGCATCCAGCCGGTGAAGGCGCCGAGCGTGCAATGACCATGGCATTGCAGCAGGCCGGTTTGAGTACCGACCAAGTTGGTTATATTAATTTGCACGGCACGGCCACGCGGCTTAACGATCAGGTTGAAGCCCTGGTGGTGAATCGCCTGTTTGGCGAACAAACGCCGTGCAGTTCAACCAAGCATCTTACCGGCCATACGCTGGGGGCAGCTGGAGCGGTGGAAGCAGCGCTGAGCTGGCTGTTGTTGACCCAGTCATTGCCGCTGCCGCAGCAAGATTTCAGTGCAGTTCCCCGCGATGCCGAACTGGCGCCGATCGGTCTGGTGTGTGAGCCCCAGACGTTGGGAGCGCGCGCTATCCTCTCCAATTCATTTGCCTTCGGCGGCAACAATGCCTGCCTGTTATTGGGAGATGCTCCATGAATGCTTACCGGACGGCAGAATATTACTTACCTCATGCCTCACCGATGGTGCTGCTGGAACGGGTGCTGGAAGTGGGTGAAGAGCATGCACGCTGCGCGGTCAACGTCAGTGCGAATAGCGTGCTGGCGCCGTTTCTCGACGAGCAGGGGGCACTTCCTGGTTGGTACGGCATTGAGCTGATGGCGCAGGCGATTGGGGTTTGGAGTGGCTGGCACGGTCGCCAGAGTGCCAAGCCGCCGCAGCTGGGTATGCTGCTTGGCGGGCGGGCCATTCACTGTGAGTTGCCCGCTTTTCCTGCCGGCAGCGAGCTGGTGGTTAGCGTGCAACAGTTGTTGAAAGACGAGAAATTAGCCAGTTTTGAGTGTGAAATCAGTATCGATAATGTGCCGATCGCACAGGGCAGGTTGAACACCTATCAACCTGATCAACAAGAAATTATTCAATTGACGACCTTAAGGGGAGACGCATGATGCGTTCCGTTTTAGTCACCGGCGCCAGTAAAGGGATCGGTCAGGCCATAGCCTGCCGTCTGGCTGCGGATGGCTTTTTGATTGTAGTCCACTACCACAGCGATAAGACCGGGGCAGAACACACCTTGCAGCAAATTGTCAGTGCCGGCGGGCAAGGGCGATTGATGCAGTTTGATATCAGCAACCGCATGCAGTGCCGTGAGGTGTTGGAGCAGGATATTGAAACCCACGGCGCCTACTACGGCGTGGTGAATAATGCAGGGATCACCCGCGACGGCGCTTTCCCGGCGTTAAGCGAGGAGGATTGGGATGGGGTGATCCATACCAATCTCGACAGCTTCTACAACGTGCTTCACCCCTGTGTCATGCCAATGATTGGCCTGCGCAAGGGCGGGCGGATCATCGCGCTGTCGTCGGTGTCGGGCGTCATGGGCAACCGTGGACAGGTAAACTACAGTGCGGCCAAGGCAGGTGTGATCGGTGCCTGTAAGGCGTTGGCTATCGAACTGGCGAAACGCAAAATTACCGTTAACTGCATCGCCCCGGGTTTGATTGACACTGGCATGATCGACATCGAGCCGGCGGCGCTGGATGAAGCGATGCGGGCAATCCCGCTTAAGCGTATGGGATCGGCGGAAGAGGTGGCGGGGTTGGCCAGCTACCTGATGTCGGATATCGCCGGCTATGTAACGCGGCAGGTCATTTCCATTAATGGAGGAATGGTATGACGCAACGAGTGGTCGTCACCGGCATGGCGGGCGTTACGGCGTTCGGCAATAGCTGGGCAGAGGTGTCCAGCCGGTTGAAGCAGGGCAAGAATGCGGTGCGTTACATGACGCAATGGGAAGAATACCAGGGGTTGAACACCCACCTCGGTGCCCCGATCGAGAATTTCGTACTGCCTGATCACTATACGCGCAAGCGTATTCGTTCCATGGGCCGTGTTTCGCTGTTGGCGACTCGAGCGACGGAACTTGCGCTCGAACAGGCCGGGTTGCTGGGCGAGAAGGTGCTGACTAACGGTGAGACCGGTATCGCCTACGGCTCTTCGACCGGCAGCACCAAGCCGGTCAGTGAATTCGCCACCATGCTCACCGAGAAGCACACCGGCAATATTACCGGCACCACCTATGTGCAGATGATGCCTCATACCGCGGCGGTAAACACTGGCCTGTTCTTCGGCCTGCGGGGCCGGGTGATCCCGACATCCAGTGCCTGCACCTCCGGCAGTCAGGCGATTGGTTATGCCTATGAGAGCATCCGCCACGGTTATCAGACGGTGATGGTGGCCGGCGGGGCCGAAGAGCTGTGCCCTTCGGAAGCGGCGGTGTTCGATACGCTGTTTGCAACCAGCCAGCAGAACGATCGCCCCGAGTTTTCGCCACGGCCGTTTGACCGTCAGCGAGATGGATTAGTGATTGGCGAAGGGGCAGGTACGCTGATCCTGGAGTCGCTGGAACATGCACAGGCGCGTGGTGCGACCATTTACGGCGAGGTTATCAGCTTTGCCACCAACTGTGATGCGGCACATATCACTCAGCCGCAGCAGGAAACCATGCAGATTTGCATGCAGCAGGCGCTGAGGGCTTCCGGGTTGGCAATCGGTGATATCGGCTATATCAGTGCCCACGGCACGGCGACCGATCGTGGTGATATCGCGGAAAGTCAGGCAACGGCGGCGATTTTCGGCAATCAAACGCCGATCTCCTCGCTGAAAAGTTATTTTGGCCATACGTTGGGCGCCTGTGGTGCGTTGGAAGCCTGGATGACGTTGGAGATGATGCGCGAAGGCAGCTTCGCCCCTACCATCAACCTCAGCGAACCGGACAGCGCCTGTGGCGACCTGGACTACATCATGGGCGGCTATCGTCAGATTGATACCGAGTTTGTGCAGTCGAATAACTTCGCTTTCGGCGGCATAAATACTTCACTGATCCTGCGCCGCTGGGCGTAATCTTGCACTGCCGGAGGTTTTCCTCCGGCAATTGTTGCTATCTAATCAAAAGTCTTATGCACAATAGGGCGTTTTTGATCAACAAAACAGTTGCCATAATCCTCCCATATCGCTTCAACATCCTAATGAGAGAATAAAATTATGAGCATCCCTGCATTTGGTTTAGGCACCTTCCGTCTCCAGGATCAGGTGGTGATCGACTCGGTCACTACGGCACTCGAGCTGGGATACCGCGCGATCGATACGGCGCAAATCTATGAAAACGAAGCGGCGGTGGGGCAGGCGATTGCCGCCAGCGGCGTACCGCGTGAAGAGCTGTTTATCACCACCAAGATCTGGATCGCCAATTTGGCGAAAGGCAAGCTGATCCCGAGCCTGCAAGAGAGCCTGAGCAAGTTGCAAACCGGCTATGTTGATCTGACCCTGATTCACTGGCCTTCGCCGAACGACGAAGTTCCTGTTGCCGAGTTTATGGCCGAACTGGCGGAGGCGAAAAAATTAGGCCTGACGCGCCAAATTGGCGTTTCCAACTTCACTCTGGATCTGATGCAGCAAGCGATTGACGCCGTTGGGGCAGAGCAGATCGCCACAAACCAGATTGAGCTCTCGCCCTACCTGCAAAACCGCAAAGTGGTGGAGTTTGCCCAGCAGCACGGCATTGCCATCACTTCCTACATGACGCTGGCCTATGGTCAGGCGCTGAAGGATGAGACCATCAAGGCGATTGCGGCACGCCGCAATGCCACTCCGGCACAGGTTATTCTGGCCTGGGCGCTGCAGCTGGGTTACGCGGTGATCCCATCATCGACCAAACGTGAAAACCTGGCGAGCAACCTGTTGGCGCAGCAGTTGACGTTAAGCAGTGAGGAAATGGCAGAAATTGCCAAGCTGGAAAGCAATGGCCGTTTGGTCAGCCCCGAAGGCCTGGCACCGAACTGGGATTAATTTTCCGTACCTTTACATCAGAGGCGCCCAGACGGGCGCCTTTTTTATTGCCCCAGATGTTTGCTGAGAAAGTCGATAAAGCTGCGCAGGCGGTTGCTGACGGCACTGTCGCTGTAATACACCGCATTGATTGGCATGGCGACCGGCAGCGTCTCCTCCACCAAGATCGGCACCAGATCGCCGCGCTCGATGTCTGCGCTAATCATAAAATCGGACAGGCAGGCAATGCCGTTGCCATGCAGGCACAGGTGACGCTGAGTTTCACCACTGTTGGTGGTGAGGCCCGGGGTGATTTCCAACTGCCGACCGTCGGCGCAGGCCAGTGGCCAGCGATTCAAACTGGGCAGATCGTTAAAACCGATGCAGCAGTGTTGCGCCAGGTCTTCCACCTTTTGTGGCATGCCGTATTGTGCCAAATAGGCAGGGGAGGCCAGCACGCGTCGATAGCTGGTCATCAGTTTGCGTGCCTTCAGGCTGGAGTCGGTCAACTCACCGACGCGGATGGCAATATCCACCTTACGCTCGATCAGGTTAATAAAGTTCTCTGAAGACACCAGTGACAGCGACATTTCCGGGTACAGGGCCCTAAATTCCGCCACTAGCGGCGTTAATACGTGCAGCACGACTGGCGTGGCAGCATCGACGCGCAACAGCCCCTGTGGACGCTGACGGCTTTCCATCAGCGCATTCTCCGCCGCGGCCATATCACTCAGTACCTTCTGCACCTGGCGGAAATAGTTTTCCCCCTCCTGCGTCAGGCTGATCTGACGCGTCGTGCGGTTGAGCAGCGTGACTCCGAGCTTGGTTTCCAGCTTTTTGACGGTGCGGCTAACCACCGAATTGGCCTGATCCAGCCGTTCGGCCGCACGACTGAAACTGCCGCTTTCCACCACGGTCACGAAAGTAATCAACTCATCGGAATTCGCTTTCACTGTTGCTCCATTGGCAAAATTCATTTGATATTTTGAGCATTTTTATCATTTAAGCACAGGCCGATAATAGTCGCCATCAACCTGAACGCTATTTGGAGTAAAAAAGATGCCTCTCGCATTACTTGCATTGACCATCAGCGCCTTTGCTATTGGTACTACCGAGTTTGTGATCGTTGGGCTAATCCCGACTATCGCGGAACAACTGGGGGTGACAGTACCGTCCGCCGGGCTGCTGGTTACCATTTATGCTATTGGCGTGGCGATTGGTGCGCCGGTACTGACGGCTTTAACCGGCCGCGTACCGCGCAAGCTGCTGCTGATCAGCCTGATGGTGCTGTTTACCCTCGGCAACCTGCTGGCCTGGCAGTCGCCGAGCTACGAGTCGTTGGTTGTGGCCCGCTTGTTGACCGGTCTGGCCCACGGGGTATTCTTCTCCATCGGCTCTACTATCGCCACCAGTCTGGTTGCGAAAGAGAAAGCCGCCTCGGCGATCGCCATTATGTTCGGCGGCCTGACCGTGGCGTTGGTGACAGGGGTACCCTTGGGGACCTTTATCGGCCAGCATTTTGGCTGGCGTGAAACCTTCCTGGCGGTGTCGCTTATTGGCGTGATTGCCACGGTGGCCAGCGTCATCCTGGTACCCAACAACATTAAAAATCAGGCCAGCGCGAGCATTGGCGAGCAGTTTAAAGTGCTGACTCATCCACGCCTGCTGCTGATTTACGCCATCACCGCGCTGGGTTACGGTGGCGTATTCACCACCTTCACCTTCCTGGCGCCAATGATGCAGGAACTGGCGGGGTTCTCCGCCCCCGCGGTCAGTTGGATCCTGCTGGCCTACGGCATTGCGGTAGCGATTGGCAACATTTGGGGCGGAAAATTGGCCGACCGCCATGGTGCCGTCCGTGCCCTCAGCTTTATCTTTGCCGCGCTGGCCGTTTTGCTGCTGGTGTTCCAGTTCACAGCCAGCCATAGCATCGCAGCGCTGATGACGGTGGTGGTGATGGGCGTATTCGCCTTCGGTAACGTACCGGGGCTGCAGGTTTACGTGGTGCAGAAAGCCGAACAGTACACGCCGAATGCGGTAGATGTCGCTTCCGGTCTGAACATCGCAGCTTTCAACGTGGGCATTGCTCTGGGATCGGTCATCGGCGGTCAGACCGTATCCACGCTGGGCCTGGCGCAAACGCCGTGGATTGGTGCGCTGATCGTGCTGGTGGCTCTGCTGCTGGTGGGGGTTAGCGGGCGTCTGGATAAGAAGTACCGGCAGCAATTGGCTTGATAGCCACACTTTCCCCTTCTTTGGCCCGCAAAATGCGGGCCTTTTCGCATTTATCATCGATCACCGCTAACCTTTACACACATATACTGTCAGAAGATTGAAATCCCTACCTCACGCCCCTATAACTGGAAAGGATATACCCCGTAAAAGCCATGCCGTCAGGTGAGGGCAGGCGTATAATCGATTCAATGTTGGCGGGAATGTCACCGTCAGTTTCATCCTAATGGGAAATAGGCGAATAGCGTGCCGAAACGAACTTATGCAATGAGGTATGTTGCAGGTCAGCCAGTTGAGCGAATTTTCCCTGGCGCTATTAATCAACCGCTGCCGCCCGGGGCTGCATTGCCTACGTCCGGCGCGTTGCGAGTGATGGTGTGGAACATCTTTAAACAGCAACGGGCAGACTGGCTCTCGGTGTTGAAAAGCTATGGCAAGGATGCGCAACTGGTCCTGCTGCAGGAGGCGCAAACCACGCCTGAACTGGTGAGCTTTGCCACGTCAAACTATCTGGCTGCCGATCAGGTGCCGGCTTTTGTATTGCCGCAACACCCTTCGGGCGTGATGACTTTGGCGGCAGCGCATCCGGTGTATTGCTGCCCATTACGCGAACGCGAACCACTGCTGCGGCTGGCCAAATCGGCGTTAATCACCGTCTACCCGTTGTTTAACGGCCAGCTTTTGATGGTCGTAAATATTCATGCGGTGAACTTCAGCCTGGGCGTGGACGTCTACAGTAAGCAACTGGGGCCGATTGGTGAGCAGATTGCCAACCACCACGGGCCGGTGATTATGGCCGGGGATTTTAATGCCTGGAGCCGCAAACGAATCAATGCGCTGTATCAGTTCGCCAGCGATATGGCACTGCGTGAGGTGAACTTCACGGACGATCATCGTCGTAAGGCGTTTGGCCGCCCGCTGGACTTTGTGTTTTATCGCAATATGGGCGTGGCGGAGGCTTCGGTGCTGGTGACCAGCGCGTCAGACCATAATCCGCTGCTGGTGGAGTTTCATCCCGAGGCTGACAAACCGCACTGGTGATTATCGTCCGTATTCAGTGACTAGTCCTGATATAGGTTGACACTTTTCAGCCGGATAACGCCCGATGAACCTCATCGGGCGTTTTATATTTTAGCGACAGGTGCGGCCGCCGTGTGTTGTAGATGTTCACCGATTCCCTGACCATCTTTCTTGCCTGCGCGATGTCTTCTGGCCTGCCGAGCAGGTATTCCGTTTTAAGTATCCCGTTTACCCGTTCCGCCAGCGCATTCTGATAACAGTCATACCCGTCCGTCATCGAGCAAGTGACACCATACTTCTGATGTAACGCCTGATATTCTTGCGAGCAGTACTGGATACCCCTGTCCGAGTGATGCACCAACGGCAGCGCCGAGCGTCTGCTGGCCAGCGCCATTTTGAACGCGCAGGCGACATGTCGTGTATGCAGACTGTCATGCACGTGATACCCCACGATTTTTCTCGACCAGGCATCCGTTATCAGGCTGACATACGCCGTTCCCGTTCTCAGCGGCAGGTAGGTGATATCTGCCACCCATACTTGTTCCGGACGGCTGGCTATTACCTGATTATCCCCCGCCTTCAGCAAGTTGGGATGGCGATAAAAACGATGATGACTCTGCGTCGTCTTGTGATACGCCCGTTTGGGCATCACCAGTAACCGTGCACAACGCAGGATACTGAACAGCCGGTCTCGCCCCACATGCAACGCTGGTTCGGGGCGTCGTCGCAACAGGTGATGCAGCTTACGCGCCCCTAACCGGGGCTGGTGCAAGCGGATAGCCATCACCTGTTCGATGAGATGCCGGGCCTGCTCCTCTCTGCCTGCTTCGCGTTGCAGGGACTGATACCACGCCTGTCGGCTGATACCCATCCATCGGCAAGCGCGCGTTACTGTGAGTCGCGGCGTTTGTGTTTGCGCGATAAGGCGGCTAACTGCTTTTTTGTCAGCGTGGCACCGAACTCGGTATTCATCACTTTGACGACGGCTTCGAAGAACTGGGCTTTAACCTCGGATTCAGCCAATTGCTGTTCGAGTTCCTTAATGCGCTGTTCGGGCGTCAGAGGGAGTTTAGGCATGTTGTCTCCGCACGTTCTGGTGGCAGGGGAGGTCCGCCAGTCAAACTGACCGTATTTACGCAGCCAGTTCATAACCGTGTGGCTGCCCTGAATACCGTAGCGGTCTTGCGCCTGACGGTAAGTCATCTCGCCTTTTTCGACCTGTTCGACGACGGCTAATTTAAAGGATAGAGAATAATCGCGTTGTGTGCGTTTAACATACTGGTTCATCACATTTTCCTCTGTGCGTGAGTAAAATGTGTCAACGCTATTCAGGACGGGTCACAGACAATAAAAAAGCACCCCGAAGGGTGCTTTTTTTGTGCCGAAAATTTAGGTATCCGGCGACGACTTATCACTGACAAACAGGGTCAATTTCAGACCCGGTTGCAGATTGTTAGCCTTGGCTAGCGTTGAGTTCCAACGCATCACGTCGTTAATATCGACGCCGTGACGACGTGCAATACTGGCCAGCGAATCACCTTTGCGAACCTGATAGGTGATACTGCTGTTACTGCCGGTGTTGCTGGCCACTTGCAGGGTTTGCCCAACTTTTAAGGTGCTCTTGGCACGTAAGTTGTTCCAACTCTGCAAATCGCTGGACTTAATATTCAACCGCTTGGCAATGCCCGATACCGTGTCGCCGGAGCGAACCTTATACGAGCTACCGCCTGTCAAACCGCTATTCTTCGCCAACTGAGTGGTTGGCTGAGTCACTGCGATCTGGCCATCGGCCAACGAGTCTTTCAGCTGATCGGCATGACCTTTGGGAACCATAATGTAATGGGGCCCGTTGGGTGCCGTAACGCCTTTTTTGTAGCCTGGGTTATAAGCTTTCATCTTGGTGATTGAAAGCCCAGCCATCTCAGCCGCCTGAGTTAACTGTATTTGCTGCCCAACATCGATACGCGCCAGTGCACGGGTATTATCAGTCTTCGGAAGATTGATACCGTACTTCTTGCTGTTTTTAATGATGTCGCTCAGCGCCAGCATTTTCGGAACATAAATTGACGTTTCACGCGGAAGCGACAATGCCCAGAAATTGGTTGGCTTACCCTGGCGTTTATTCGCCTTAACCGCTTGCATGACACGGCCTTCACCACTGTTATAAGCGGCAACGGTCAGTAACCAGTCACCGTTAAACATGCGGTTCAAATACTGCATCATATCAAGCGCAGCAGTCGTCGAGGCGACGACATCGCGTCGCCCGTCATACCACTGGTTGTTTTTCAAACCATAATTGCGACCCGTTTGCGGCACGATTTGCCATAGCCCTGCGGCGTTGGCACTTGACGTGGCGTGTGGGTCAAAAGCGCTCTCCACTATGGGTAGCAGTACCAGTTCCATCGGCATATTGCGTTTCTTAATCTGCCCGACTATCCAGTACATGTACGGCTCTGCCCGTAATGTTACATCGTGGAGATAGCTCTTACTTTTTAGGTACTTTCTTTTTTGATCACGGATCCGGGAATTTTCCGGAACCTCCATCTTCAGCTCGTCGCTAATGAAGTTCCACAGGTTCTGTTGCGCGGCACCACTATTGTTATCTAGCCACCGCGCCGAGCTCGCTCGACCATTCGCTGTGTACTCTCCTGCTTCACTCTCTTGACCTGCCGAAGACAAACTCTGTGCATGCTGTTCTGGGGCCGGTGCGTCCTGCCTGGACGACTGGCACCCCACTAGCAAGACTGAGGCGAGAAATATCGCTTTAGCCTTCATGTGTGTGTCAATGTAGTTGCTTAAAAGACGAGCAATCATACTTTGCTTCGTCAAATAACACAACTAAAAGCTCAGAAGTTGTCTTTTCGCAGGCGTAATTCGGAAAAAACCGAATGAAGGTGCTGTGGTGGCGAGTGAAAGCCTAATTTTCTTTGTAAATCAGTGTCATGACAGCGTAAAAATAGGTTAATTTTACGCTCTAATTGTAGCTGAGTGGGGACGCTAGGCAGGCCTTTTGCCCGTAACGCTTCAACTTGTTGCTGATATGTTTCAATTCCTCGATCTTCCGGCAAAATAGCCCGCGCAAACTTAAGATTTGAAAGTGTATATTCATGCGCGCAACAAATTAAGGTGTTATCGGGAAGTTGCGCGAGTTGTTGAAATGAGTCGTACATTTGTTCTGCGGTCCCTTCAAACAACCTGCCGCAGCCGGCAGAAAAAATAGTGTCTCCGCAGAAAAGATAAGGGGCGCTATAGAATGCAATATGACCCAAGGTATGTCCGGGAACCGCGATTACGGCGAATTTTCGGCCATCGATCTCGAGGGTTTCTCCGTCATGAACGATGTGGTTAGCGCCTTTGTCGGCAGTTTCCTGTGGCCCATAGACCTTCAGCCCAGGATAGCGTGCCACAATTTGCGCTACGCCACCGACGTGATCGTGATGATGGTGGGTCAACAGAATCGCGTCAGGCGTCAAATTCAGGCGTTCCAGCGCATCAAGTACCGGCTGTGCCTCACCGGGATCGACAATGATGCCGTGCCCCTGCTGGTTATCTAACAACCAAATGTAATTGTCCTGGAAGGCGGGAATACTGATAAGATTCATCTTGGACCTCTCGTTGGCAACGGCTTGAAAGAAGATAATAAATCATGAAACCAGCCCATACTCTACAAAAGCTCGCCAGCCCACAGTCTTGGGCCGAGTTGCCGTGGGGGGAATACTATCGTGAGGCGCTAGAGCGGCAGTTGCAACCCTGGTGGCCGAAGCTGTTTGGTTTCCACCTGCTTAAAATCGGTAATCTCAGCGCCAGTCTGGCAACGGATAAATGCGCCATTTCCCACCAGGTCAACGTCAGCCTGGAAGGCGATAACCTGCAGGTAGTCGCAGATGCTTACCAATTGCCCTTCGCCGCCAAGTCGGTAGATGCCTGTTTGCTGGCACACACGCTATCCTATGCTGACGATCCGCACCGCATGCTGCGTGAAGTCGATCGCGTGTTGATCGACGACGGCTGGCTGGTGATCAGCAGCTTCAACCCGTTCAGTCTGTTGGGGTTGGGGAAACTGGTGCCAGGGTTACGTCGCCGCCAGCCTTACGTCAGCCGGATGTTTACTCAAATGCGCTTGCTGGACTGGCTGAGCCTGTTGAATTATGAGGTGTTGCATCAGTCGCGTTTTCACGTGCTGCCGTGGCAGCGTAAGGGCGGGAAGTTTTTGTGCACCCATTTACCGGCGCTGGGGTGTATGAGCGTGATTGTGGCGCGTAAGCGCACTTTGCCGTTGACGCCAACGCCGATGAAGTTCGGGGCGCGAAAGCCTTCTCTCAGCCGCGCCGTCGGCGCGACCAAGAGTTATCGCAAGCAGCCTTAGTTTTCCGGTTTGTAACCCACGTCTTCCTGCGTTGGATTGCCGGCCGCCTCGCGTGCCAGTACGTCGCAGCGTTCGTTTTCCGGATGGCCGGCGTGGCCCTTGACCCATTCCCATTTGACGGTGTGGCGCTGAATGGCCAGGTCCAGACGCTGCCAAAGATCGACATTCTTGACCGGCTTTTTGTCGGCGGTCTTCCAGCCACGCTTTTTCCAGTTATGGATCCAACTGGTAATGCCCTGGCGTACATATTGGCTGTCGGTGCTGAGGATCACTTCGCAAGGCGTGGTCAGCGCTTCCAATGCGACAATCGCCGCCATCATTTCCATGCGATTGTTGGTGGTCAGGCGGAAGCCCGCGCTAAAGGTTTTTTCCGTCTGCTTATAGCGCAGTATGGCGCCGTAACCACCGGGACCCGGGTTGCCAAGGCAGGAGCCGTCGGTGAAAATTTCTACCTGTTTAAGCATCTCTGGTAGACTCTTCCTATCAGTTTTATAAAAGCCAAGTCTGACATAAACGAACGCTGTGAGCACTGCAATATGATCACTACAACCACCAGACAGATTGTCCTCGATACCGAAACCACCGGTATGAACAAGCTCGGGGTGCATTACGAAGGCCATCGCATCATTGAAATTGGTGCGGTCGAGGTCATTAACCGTCGCCCGACCGGTCGCCACTACCACGTCTACATCAAGCCGGATCGGCTGGTGGACCCGGAGGCCTATGGGGTTCACGGCATCAGCGACGAGTTCCTAGCGGATAAACCGACGTTCGACCAAATTGCCGATGAGTTTATCGACTTTATCCGCGGCGGTGAGTTAGTTATCCATAATGCGGCGTTCGACATCGGCTTTATGGATCACGAATTCCGCATGCTGCAGCAGGGCATTCCGAAGACCGATACCTTCTGCACCATCACCGACAGCCTGTTAATGGCGCGTCGCCTGTTCCCGGGCAAGCGCAACAACCTCGACGCCCTGTGCAGTCGTTATGAGATAGACAACAGCAAGCGTACGCTGCACGGCGCATTGCTCGATGCCGAGATCCTGGCGGAAGTCTATCTGGCGATGACCGGCGGTCAGACGTCAATGGCCTTCCAGATGGAAGGGGATACGCAAAACAACAATTCGACGCAGGACATTCAGCGCATTGTGCGTCCGGCAACGGCAATGAAAGTGGTCTACGCCAGCGATGAAGAAGTGATGGCCCATGAGGCGCGTCTGGATTTGGTGGCGAAAAAGGGCGGCAGTTGCCTGTGGCGTACGGAAGTGGAATAACGGTATTTTCGCCGTAAATAAACCGGGCGTTATCACCTTTGGGTTCCGTTAGCTGAAAAACTGTGCAAACGGTTCATTTGGTAAGAAAAAGGCATTGACGACATAGTGGCTCAACCGTAATATGCGCCTCGTTCCTCTCGCAAGAGAAGAACGGCGCGGAGCGGTAGTTCAGTTGGTTAGAATACCTGCCTGTCACGCAGGGGGTCGCGGGTTCGAGCCCCGTCCGTTCCGCCAACATTTAGAAGCCCTGAGTTAGCAATAACTCAGGGCTTCGTTGTTTTTAATCTTTGCTCAATTGCGTTTTGGCGAAGGTCACCGCCTGATTGGCTGCCCACTCCCGGCGAGCAATGATGCGATAACAGCCCCCACCCAACGCTGCCCCGATAAACCAACTGAAGTTAGCCACCTGATGCAAACTCGGCGTGAAGCTGATCGCCAACCCGATAATCACTGAGGGTACCAGTGCCCAAATCGCATTCGGATTGAAGCCGTTTTTATACCAGTAACGGCCGCCTGGCGTGGCATTGTACAGGTCGTCGACGTGCAGTTCACCGCGTTTGATAATGTAGAAATCCACCAACAGAATGCCGAACAACGGGCCGATAAAGGCCGCTAATACGTCCAGCGTGTAGTGAATCAGCTCGGGTGACTGGAACAGGTTCCAGGGGGTCAACAGGAACGAGCCGACGGCGGCAATCATCCCGCCGGTACGGAAGCTGATCTTCTGCGGCGAACAGTTGGAAAAATCAAAGGCCGGCGAGACAAAGTTGGCCACGATATTGATACCGATGGTGGCGACGATCATCGTCAGCAACCCAAGGGCCACGGCGATATCGCTGTCGAGGCGGGTGACGGTTTCGATCGGATCGGTGATCAGTTGCCCGAACAATGGCAGGGTGCCGGAAACGATCACCACGGTGACCAACGAAAACAGCAGATAGTTGAAGGGTAAACCCCAGCGATTGCCGCGCTGTACCTCAGCAAAACTTTTTCCGTAGCGGGTAAAGTCGCCGAAGTTAAGCAGCGGGCCGGAGAAGTAAGAGACCACCAGCGCGGTGGCGGTCAGCATCAGCCAGCCTTGCTCACCGGCACTCAGGTTTTTGTTCGCCAGAGTAAGGGAGAGATTAGAGAAACCGACTCGGTATACAATCCAGCCTGCCAGCGCGAACATCACCACGTAAACCGCCGGCCCGGCGATGTCGATAAAACGCTTAATTGCCTGCATACCGTGCCAAAACACCATCGCCTGCAGCAGCCACATGGTGATGTAACAAACCCAGCCAAGCTGCGACAGCCCAAGAAAATGCGGCTGGGTCATCGGTTCCAGCGACGGGAAGAATTTCAGCAGTGTGAGCATCAGGGCGTTGGAGGCCAGATAGGTTTGGATGCCATACCAGGCGAAGGCGATCATGCCGCGGATCACCGCCGGGATATTGGCGCCGAACACGCCAAACGCCTGGCGGCTTAATACGGCGTAGGGCACGCCGCCGAGCTGGCTGGGCTTGGCCACCAGGTTAGCGCAAAACTGCACGATGCAAATCCCCACCAGCAGGCAAATCAGGACCTGCCAGCTCGACAGGCCGAGGGCGAAGAAGCTGGCGGCCACCACATAGCCGCCCATGCTGTGTACATCGGACATCCAGAAAGAAAAAATGTTGTACCAGCTCCAGTTCTGGTCACGCGTTGGTGCCAGATCGTCGTTGCACAGCTTGGGACTGTAGTTTTCATTAGGGTTTGGCATAAATCGTGCTCCTCTCAAGAACGTCACCCGGATGTTGTTATCTGTTTTTTGGCAAAGGTTGCTGAGAGGGCTTTTGCAGGATCCAGGCCAGACTTTTCTTTTTTGTATACAAAAGATCTTCATCTTGTATACGATTTGACTATTCAAGGGGACGGGGAGCAGAAAAATGGTCGGCACGACGATCGGTACCAACGCCGCGTGGCATGGGCAACAGGCCACTTATTTCATTGAAGATAAAGACGATCATATTTACAACTCGTTGGTGAAAGCCATTGTCGAACATCGGTTGCTGCCCGGCAGCAAATTGCCGGAAGAAGCCTTGGCCGAGACCTTCGGCGTAAGCCGAACCGGGATCCGTCGGGTACTGCAGCGCCTTGCCGCAGTGCAATTGGTGACCCAACTGCCCAAACGTGGTGCACAGGTCGCTACGCCCGGGCAGGACGAGGCAACCCAGGTGTTCCAGACGCGCAAGATGCTGGAATGCACCAACCTGCCGCAGGTGCTTGCCCACTGCGACGAAAATCATCTGCTGGCGATGGAGGAGATCGTGGCGCAGGAACAGCAGGCGCACCGCGATCAGGACGGCGCTGCGGCGATCCGTCTGTCCGCCGCGTTTCACGTTCAACTGCAGGCTATCGCCGGTAATCAGGTGCTGACCGAAATGGTGTCGCAGCTCACTTTGCGATCGTCGCTGGCGATTGCCGTTTATGGTTCACCCTGGCAGCAGGGATGTCGCTGCCACGATCACAGCGATTTGCTGGCGTTGTTGAGGGGGAAAGACAGCGCGGCGCTGGCAGATCATATGGTCCGCCATTTTGACGATATTGTGGCTAATTTACGGTTTAACCACGACGCGAATGAAACGCCGGATTTCGCCCATATTTTTGCCGACGCCGATCCGCGGGAGACGCTATGACAACTCGCTGCATTATTCAGGTCATCAATCCGAACACCAGCCAGGCAATGACCGAAACCATCGCCGCTGCGGCGCGTGCGGTGGCTGCGCCGGGCACCGAAATCCTGGCGGTCTGCCCGCAGGAAGGGGCGCCATCGATAGAGGGACATTTTGACGAAGCCATTGCTGCCATTGGCGTTTTGCAGCAGGTGAAAGCCGGCCGAGAAGCCGGTGTGAGCGGTCATGTCATTGCTTGCTTTGGCGATCCGGGTTTGCTGGCCGCGCGTGAGCTGGCCGACAAGCCGGTGGTCGGTATCGCCGAGGCGGCAATGCACATGGCGACGCTGGTGGCGACGCGTTTTTCCATTGTTACCACGCTGCCGCGCACGTTGGTCATTGCAAGGCATTTACTGCATCAATACGGTTTTGAGCGGCACTGTGCGGCGCTGCATGCGATTGATCTGCCGGTGTTGGCGCTTGAG
The DNA here is from genome assembly GCF_047456085.1 of Serratia sp. BNK-12. Taxonomy (NCBI): domain Bacteria; kingdom Pseudomonadati; phylum Pseudomonadota; class Gammaproteobacteria; order Enterobacterales; family Yersiniaceae; genus Serratia; species Serratia sp. BNK-12. The sequence goes on along the minus strand of NZ_CP179896.1, from coordinate 4,275,759 downwards.
GACGGTAGCGGTCGGGCTCAGCAAAAAGTGCGTGAGCAGTGCATCCGGGCTAAGCAACAGGATGGCAGCGGGGCGATTGTGCTTGGCTGCGGCGGCATGGCCGATTTGGCGCGCGAACTGACGCTGGAATTGGGGATCCCGGTAATCGACGGCGTCAGCGCTGCGGTAAAAATGATCGAATCGCTAAGCGCGCTCGGTCTGAGCACCAGCAAGCACGGCGATCTGGATTTTCCGCGGGCAAAACCTTTGTCCGGCATGTTCAGTCATTTTAACGGGTGATCGGTAAGGGGAAACAACGATGAGTGATTTCGCGTTCAATAAAGATTATCCCCGTGATTTGATCGGCTACGCCGGTCGTCCGCCGCATGCTCGTTGGCCTGGTCAGGCGCGCATCGCGGTGCAGTTTGTCCTCAATTATGAGGAAGGGGCTGAAAACAACGTGCTGCATGGCGACGCCGGCTCCGAACAGTTTCTTTCCGATATCATCGGCGCGGCCAGCTATCCAGAACGGCATATGTCGATGGATTCTCTTTACGAATATGGTTCACGCGCCGGGTTCTGGCGCATCCACGATGAGTTTCAGCGTCGCGGCCTGCCCTTGACGGTGTTTGGCGTGGCGATGGCGCTGGCGCGTAACCCGCAGGTGGTCGAAGCGATTAAAAATGCCGGTTACGATGTGGTCAGCCACGGCTGGCGCTGGATCCACTATCAGCAGATGGATGAAGTGACCGAACGGCAGCACATGCAGCAGGCGATGACGGTATTGCGGGATCTGTTCGGCCAGGCACCGCTCGGTTGGTATACCGGGCGGGACAGTCCCAATACCCGTCGTTTGGTGGTAGAGCACGGTGGCTTGCAATACGACAGCGACTATTACGGAGACGATTTACCGTTCTGGACCGAGGTGCAGTGCGCCAATGGTGAAACAAAGCCGCACCTGATCGTACCCTATACCCTCGAGGCCAACGATATGCGCTTTGCCTCGCCACAGGGGTTTAACACCGGCGAGCAGTTCTTTACCTATCTGAAAGACAGCTTCGACGTGCTGTATGCCGAAGGCGAGGAGTCGCCGAAGATGCTGTCGATCGGCATGCACTGCCGTTTATTGGGCCGTCCGGGCAAGTTTCGCGCGCTGCAGCGATTCCTGGACTATATCGAGCAATACGATCGGGTTTGGGTATGTCGACGCCAGGATATTGCTGACCACTGGCTGGCACAACATCCCTTTAAGAAGTAAAAAAGGGCCGATGTGGCCCTTTTCGTTATGTTTGAGCGCAGGATTCACTCCTGCATGGATCAGAACAGTACGGAGTAGTTCAGACCAAAGGTACGGCCGCGGCCTTTATAGCTGTAAAGCTCGGGCGAGCCGTAGGTCGGGCTATAGAGAATGGGTGCGCGCTGGCCCCAAACGGTGGTGTATTCCTTATCCAGCAGGTTTTCCACGCTGAAGCTGAGTTTACCCACCGGCAACGCGTAGCTGCCGAGGAAATCGATGGTGTTGTAGCCATCAATTTTACGTCCCTGGGTAGAGCCGGCCTTGGTGTAATCGCCGTCATCCGATACGTCGAAAGTCTGCTGTGACTGCAGGCGCAGGTTCCAGTCGCCCGGCGCCCAGCCGACATAGGCAGTCACTTTGGATGGGCTGGCGGTATCCACTACCAGCTTTTTCCATTCGCCGTTGACCTTGGTCTCGGAGCGGATGAAGTTAAAGTTGGTGCCCGCGCTCCAGTCGCTGTCTTCGAAGAAGTAATCGACCGCGCCTTCCATCCCGTAAATACGGCGTTTGTCCGAGTTGACGTTAATGGTCATGTCGGTTTTGTTGATCGAAATACTCTTATCGGACAGGGAGTAGTAGCCGGCAATCTGCGTGCGCAGGTTATCGCCGGTGTAACGCCAGCCAAGTTCGTAGGAGTTAACCTTAATGCCTTCCAGCTTGGAGTCGCCAACGTTGACGCTTTTGTTCAACTGGTAGTGGCCGTTGTTCAGCGCATAGGTACCGTTGCCGTAATATTTGCCCGGATCCGGGATCTCGTAACCCTGCGAGAAGTTGATCCAGGTCTGCTGGCGTTCGGTCAGGTGTGCCAACAGGCCGGCGTTGAACAGGGCGTTGTTGTAGTCCGTTTTCCCGCCCGGGATAGCATCAGCCGAGGTGGCGGCGCCGGTAGCGATAGCCTGCTGCTGGTTGTAGCCGACGAAGTCATCAATCTTGTTTTCGGTGTACTGGTAGCGCACGCCGCCGCTCAGGGTAAAGATAGGGTTGATGTCGTAGCTGGCCTGCAGGAAGGACGCCAGGTTGGTGGTGCTGTAGCCTGGGTAGCGGCCGGTGTTATAGGCGTTTTGCAGGTCCATACCGCCAGACTGCTGCGCTTTCGCCAGATCGAAGAACTGCTGGTTGGAGTTGAACGTCTCATGCTCGGCGTCGATGCCGTAGGTTAACGTCAGGGCCTCGATCGGCTTACTGTTCAACGTCAGTTTGCCGCCGTAAAAGTCGGTCTTTTGCTGGGAAGCGCCGATGCTGCTGACGTAATAATCCGGGGCTTTGCCTGCCAGCGTCGGGAACGGATAGAAGGTCAGCGACTCATCGCGATAGTAGACCTGCGCCACCAGATCCTGGCCGAGGAAATCGGTGTTGGAGTACTGCAGGTTGATCAGGTGGCGTTCGGTGCCTGGAATACGATCCGAATTGAGATTACTGCTGTTGTACGCCTTGGCGCTGCCGGTCACCGCGGCGAAATTTTCCCCCAGGAACAGGCCATGGTCGCCATCGGACTGGCTTTTGTAATACTGAGTGGTCAACTGCAACTGCTGGTGGTCATCGATATTGATGGTGCCGGTGCCCATCACGTCGAGGCGATCGGAATATTGCAGGCCGGTCTGAGTATTATCAATCAGGACTTCGTTGCCCTTGCCGTCATACCAGCCACCGTAGCGCTGATAGGAGACCGACAACCGGCCCGAGGCGTTGTCGTTGCCGCCGCTGACCGCTGCCGCTACGTTCTCGTCGTGGTCGGTGTGGCCGCCAAAGCCGGTTTTACCGCCGATCTGCAGTTCAACCTGCTGCTCTTTCTGGCCTTTTTTGGTAACGATGTTGATCAAGCCACCGGTGCTGCCGCCGCCGTACAGCGAGGTAGCACCGGAGATCACTTCAATGTGATCGATATTAAAGGGATCGATCGAATCCAACTGGCGACTGTCGCTGCGCGATGAGTTCAAACGTACGCCGTCGATCATCACCATCATTGAACGGCCGCGCAGGTTCATGCCGTAGTTGGTACGCCCCTGACCGCTGACGTCCATGCCCGGGATCAACTGCGCCAACATGTCCTTGATCTCTTTGCCGCCCTGGACTTGCTGCTCAATTTCCTGGCTCTCAATCACCCAGGTGGTCTGCGCCATTTCTGCCACTGTACGGTGCGTACGGCTGGCGGAAACCACCATTTGCTCTTCGCTTTTTTGTTCTTCTGCCCAGGCCGTAGGGGCGAGCATCGCCAGCAGGCAAGGGTTTAATACCCAGAGGTGTTTGCGTTTCATCGTTATTTTCCAGAGTGTCCCATATTGGTGTGTAGTTAAAACTCGGTGTAATTGAGCATGACGTGCTCGGCGCGGGACGGAATACCCGGCTGCCGACTACGCCATTGGATCACAGCCGGGGTGGACGTTAAATCGAACTGGTCGCGTCCTAAAGCCCGGTTGAGAATGCGTGCCGAACGCCAGGCCATCAGGCTGAGCTGGGGTTCGGCGATGCCGTGGCTGTGCATGCCGGCATTTACGGCAAACAGGCAGTTTTCCTTGGGGCCTTCCCACTCCAGGCTGAAGTCGGGGGCTACGCGGAACTGGTCATCGGCGGTGGTCAGCAGGCGATTGGCCAGCGGTTCGAGGAACGCCGGACGATCCTGCTGATAGCCGGTGGCGAAAATCACCACGTCGGTGTCGAAGGTTTCTTTACCCTGATCAAGATGGTGATGGGTAACCAACTGCCAGCCATCGCCTGCGGCCTGGATTGCCGCCAGCGAGCGGCTTGGCAGCAGGTGCGCCCAGGGCTTTTCGCGCAACACTTCAAACTGGTGATACATCGCGCGGTAAATAGCCAGCAGCGAATCGCTGGTGATGCCGTCAGAGGTCATCTTCTGCTCGATCAGCATGCGCTGCTTGGCACCGTCGTTCAGGCCATAGAAGCTGTCAACGTAGTCCGGCGTGAAGTACTCGTTGGCGAAGGCGGCTTCATCCAGCGCGTTATAGTTATTGCGGCGCGAGATCCAATTCAGTTGCGCAGGCTGCCCCCATTCGGCGCGGAAGATGTTCAGGAACAGGTCTGCACCGCTCTGGCCGCCACCGACGATGGTGACGCGTTTTCCGGCCAGGTTCGGGTTGCGCATCGTCATTTCGCTGGCATGGAAGCAGCGATCGTTTTGCTCGGTAACGCAGTCCGGCAGTTTGATGCGTTTGCCTATGCCCAGGCAGACGTGGCGCGCCCGGTAAGTCGCACGCTGGGTAGTGACGACGAATTGGCGCTGCTGGTCGTCAAAATCGACGCTCTGAATATCCTGACTGAACTCCAGCGACTTCAGCCCGTTGGCGGCCCAGTCCAGGTAGTCGGCGAACTCTTCGCGCGACACCGTACGCAGCTCGGTGGTCAGGAATCGATAAAACTTCTTCCTTTTCACCAGGTAGTTAAGAAAGCTGTAGGGATTGGTGGGCGATACCGCGCTGACCAGATCTTTCAGGAAGCTGGTCTGCATATGGCAATCCGGCACCATCATGCCGGGATGCCAGGAAAAGTGCGGCTTGCGTTCGAGGAATTTACTGTTAAAACCGGCAACTTCACTGCCGAGTGCGGCAATGCTGAGGTTGAACGGGCCGATACCAATGCCGATGAAATCCAGGGGCTGATTCATTGGGCAAACTCCTTGGTGACCAAGTAAAGAGGGTTATCCAGATCCTGCAGATAGTTTGGCAACATGCGGCTGCCGCCATCCTGCTCTGAGTAGGTGAGTTTTACCGGGTTGAGCACCACGCGAATAATTTGTGGTTTGAAAAGATCAAACAACGCAAAGCGTTCCGCCATGTCCGGATGCTGTGCCATATAGCCTTTCAGCACCTGTGCCAGCAGTTGATAGAAGCGGGTTTCACTGACCCCACAGGCCTTCATCAGCGGCGAGATAAAGCGCAGCACGGTGACGAAATGCCCGGTTTGCAAATCATGGATCAAATAGTCGGCGGACAGGCGCACGGTGACGTCTCTCACCACTTTCGGCAGTGATGCTGCCTCGGGGAAGTCCTGATCCACCAGACGCATATCGCCCTGGAAGTCTTTCAACAGCACGCGCTGCGGCACATGATCTTTCATCACCAGCGTGATGTTTTGCCCATGGGCGATCAGCGCTACGCCGTAGCGGCACATCAGGTGGTACATCGGCACCACCACCACCCTGAACATCTGCTGCAGCCAGGCTTCAGCGCTCAGGCCGGAACGGGCGATATAGGCGGCAATCAGCGGCTGGCCGTGGTTGTCGGTTTCCATCAGCGTCGCCATCAAGATGGCCTGTTCGCCTTCCTGCAGGTAGCAAGAGGGGTTTTCACGCCAGATCACCCCCAGCATTTCCTGGTAGCGATAAGGCGCTTTGGCCAAAGAGGCGTAGGTCGGGTGGGTCATATAGCCTGCCGCCGGCTCGCCGAGGATCTCGGCACCGCTGGCGCTCAGCGTATCGTCCTCGGTAAAAATCTGCTGCAGCCAACGGGAAGCGGCCGGCCCGGCGCTGATGTACTTGCCCGGAATGCCGCGATAGCACGAGGTGTTGTAAATGGTCAGCGGTAGCTTGATGTCGAAAGCGGAACGGCGGCTGATGTTGGTCAGCGTGCGTAACGATTGCTGCGCCAGATAGCTGTCGCCGAATTCACCCAGTTCCACCAGATCCCCTTCGGCCAACTGCGGCAGGAAGTGCAAAGCGATCTTTTGCTGCCACTGCCACGGGTGCAGCGGGACCGGGATCCAGTCATGGGTCAGTTTCAGCTCGCGCCAGCGGCGGTCGAAGCGTTGGCGTTCGGCACTGTCCATCGCGCTGTTAAGCAGGTTATCCAGTGAATACTCTTCGTCGGCGCACCAGACAAAGCTGCCGCGTTTAGCCGCCACCCAGTACAGTTGGAACTGCCCCTGGTATTCGGGCGCGTACTGATGCAGCGCGGTCAGGCCCCAGCCACGACGACCTTTATTGAAGATAAACTTGGGGTGTCCGGCCAACAGGCACTGCAGCGCGTCAGCATCCAGGGCAATCAAATCCTGTGCGCTCATGCCGTGACGGGCGGACAGCAACTGCATATCGCCGCGCAGCGTGGCGTACAAATCCTCCAGATGTTCGGCGACCTGCGCATCGTCCATTTTCAACACCTGAGCCAGTTGGCGCAGCGTTTGGTCGGCGGCTAACGGCGATTGATCGCAGGCCAGCGTTGCCGGGTCGATGTGCAGCCAACCCCAAATGCCGCGTTCGGCGCTGAAGCTATACTGAGCGTCGCCCAGCAGAATGCGCCATTGCTCGCCGTGCTGTTCGGCCTGCAGCGTGCGTTCATATTCCAGCTCTGCGAGGATCTTGGCGATCATCTGGCGGTTTACGCGCTGCCAGTCGGCGTAATCTACGGTGTTCATACTGAAGCCCCCCGGAAGAATTCATCACGCTGATTCATGATCAAACGCGAGCGCTTATGCGGGAAATCGAACTCTTTGACTGTGTGGTAGCCGGCTGTCGGCAGGTGACGGAACAGTCGCTGGTTATCCGCGCGCGGTTCGGCGACCACGCGCGTGGTGCGCGGTTCATCCAGATACAGATAATGCGTCAGGCCGCGTAGCCAACTGCGGATGTATTGCGCGCCGCGGCAGTCTTCTTCACCGACCAGCATGTGCAGCCCGCGGTCGAACGGCTGCCAACGGTAGTGGCGGCCGATGCGATCTTCCGGAGCCCAATAGACTTCGAAATAGCCGAACGGGCGATCGTCAAAGCACCCCAGCAACGGATAGCAGTAGCTGGAGTCCAACTGACGCTGCAGGTAGGCGGCCTGGGTTTCGAGCGGGCCACTCATTTCCCAGAAGGCATCCACGCGCGGTGAATTCATCCAGCGGGTGAACTGCTCGGCGTCGTGTGCCACTTCCGGCAGGCGGAAGCTCAGGGTTCGCTTGAGCTGCGGATCGTAACGACGATACACCTCGCCGCTGGGGCGAGCGGGGCGCTGTGGGAACCACAGGCTACGCTCGGCGTCATACTGCATTTTCCCGGACGCGGAGTGTCGTTCGGCACCGAGCCACAGCGGTAACTGATAAAAGGTTTCGCGCGCCAGATAGTCACTGCTGGCTAACGCGAACAGCGCCTGTGCCTGCGGTTCTTCGCACCATTGCGCATAGGGCAAGGTGACACCGCTGAGCTGTGGTGCCGCCACCAGCAACTGGTCCAGCGCCTGCACCAGCCAGTCCTGCGGCAGTGGCCCCGGATAGTGCAACACCGCGCTACCGTCCAGGCCCAGACTGAGTTGCAGCGCCTTTCCCAGCTGCTCGCAGCAAAAACCGTTGCCGGCATGCGTCAGTTTGGCTTGCGGCATCATTGAGCGGCTCCCTGGCGCAGCGGGTTGACGAAGTCGAAATAAATCACCGCCGGATCGACGATGGTGTTTTCGTTATGGTCATGCAGGTAACAGAAGAAGTTGCCTTTGCAGTTCCAGTGGCTGCTGTCGAGGACGTAGTCCAGACACAGGGTGTTTTTGGCGTTGGCACGCAGACCACTCAGCGCATCGCGCACCCGGGCCATCAGCTGTTCTTCAGTGTCGAAACCGGCCGCGGCTAACGCCGCAGTGACCGCCAGGCTGGAGTTCACCAGCAGGTAGTAAGGGAAGTAACGCAGTAACTGCTGTTCGCTGAAGCGGTTTTCCGCCTCGGCCTCGCCAATTTCTTCTAACCACGGCCCGGCGTCGCGGGTAAAGCCGCTGCCCTGACAGTCGCGATACAGCATGCCGATCGGCAGATCCTGCTGCATTTCCACCAGAATATTTTGTTGGTGGGCCAGCAGCACCAGCCCGTAATCGGCTTCGGTGCTGAACAGCGGCAGTAAGACGTGTTGGCAGTAAGCATCCAGCCAGGTATGAGCGGCCTGTTGCACCGGCAGATTCAGTCGGGCGGCTAAACGTCGCACCGCCGCTGCCAGCAGGCTGTCACCGCCGTCCGGTGCGGCCTGGGTCAGGGTCACCAGCACATTGGTCTGACTTTCCGGCTGCTCAAACAGCAGGTTATCGCGCAGTGCCATCAGGCTTTCTTCCTGAATCGTCCCGTCCGCAGAACGCAGCCCGGCCCAGCCGTCTTCCTGCATCACGCGGAAGGTGGGATAACGTGCCTGCAGTTGCTGCCAACGTGGCGTTTGCGCCAAACGAGCCAAACGGATGCCGCGCTTCACTTCTTTTACCGACAGGGTACGCACCGAGTTGGTCAGGCGCACGCTGAGGGAGAATTTAATCATGTCGCGATTGCTGGCGCTGTACAGCGAGCGGGAAGAGCTGGTTGGCAGCCAGCGCTCGCCGGCTTCGCCCAGATCGCTGAGTAATCCCTGGGTCACCAGTTCCTGGCACCAGGTCTGAGTCAGTAAATGGTCGGCCTGCCACGGATGCATCGGCAACAGCCAGACGTCATCGGTAAAATGCGCCAGCAGTTGCGGTGCGCTTTCGGCGGCAAAACGCTGCAGGCGCTGCTGCAACGTCAGGTTCAGGCTGTCGCCGCACAGGTGGTTTTTATCGACGGCAAACCAGCGCAGCGGGAAACGGGCACCAAAATCTGGCAGGTAACGGCGCGCCTGCTGTTCGTCGAAAGGTTCATGGGATTTAGGCGCCGGGTGGAAGGCGTGGCCTACCAACAGACCCTGTTCCGCCTGAGCGAAGTTGAGCGGCTTGTCGCGCAGCGTCGGCCAGTCCAGGCGAACCGCGATCGCCTGTTGGGTATTGTCATGACTCTCCAGTACGCGCTGGCGGAAACGGGTAACGACCTCATCCGGCAGTTCCCCCTTCACCGACGGTTTTTCCAGCAACAGGGTCACCAGTTGCTCCACGCTCAGCGCAACACCAGCGCCGTCGTCTTGCTGATGCAAGCGGGCAGGGAACAGATACTGGTGATGTTGGGTGGGGGAGGTGTGACGTAAAGTGATGCGGATAGCCTGAGAAGGCGAAAGTGGAATATGAAGCTGCGGATACTGTTGGTTGTTGGCCGCCGGAACGATTTGCCAGTCCCGGGTTTCACGCATCAACGCGTTGAGAAAACATTGCGCAGCCACGTCGGTCGTCGCGGTTTCAAACTGGATTGTCATGATCCCATTTCACTATTGAATCAATTGAGAATGATTCTTATATCAATAATATTTATTGTTATCAATCGTCGTATGATACAATTTTTCAATGAATTGAACATAACCTTATAATTTTATTAACGGTAAATTTACGTTTGATGCATATTTCATCTCCCCCTAAATCACCGCCAATAGCGAATACGTCTCCTTCCAACTGGCCGCTGGCGTTGTGCGCCGGGCTGCTGGGTATCGGGCAAAACGGCCTGCTGGTGGCGTTACCGGTGCTGGTCAGCATGACCCAGCTGTCGCTTTCAGTCTGGGCCGGGCTATTGACGCTCGGCTCGATGCTGTTTTTGGTGGGGTCACCCTGGTGGGGCAGGCAGTCTGAAATTCGCGGCTGCAAGTTCGTAGTAACCATGGCGTTAGCAGGGTATTTGTTCAGTTTTGCTTTACTGGCATTGGCGGTTTGGGGGTTGGCGGCTGGCTGGCTTTCATCGACGCTGGGGCTGGGCGGCCTGATTGCGGCACGCATTATCTACGGGCTGACGGTGTCCGGCATGGTGCCAGCGAGCCAGACCTGGGCGCTACAGCGTGCCGGCTATGAACAGCGTATGTCGGCGCTGGCGACCATCAGTTCCGGGCTGAGCTGCGGGCGACTGTTGGGGCCGCTGTGCGCCGCGCTGGCGTTGTCGATTCATCCGATGGCGCCGCTGTGGTTGATGGCGCTTGCGCCATTGATCGCCCTATTGGTGGTGTGCCGCCAGCATAACGATCCACCGCTGCCGCCGGTTGCCCATCAGCAAAACCGACTTCGCCTCAATATGATGCCCTACCTGCTGTGCGCACTGTTGCTGGCCGCGTCGGTCAGCTTGATGCAATTGGGATTGGCACCGCATTTGACCGGTTTATTCAGTCATTCCGCCACCACCGTCAGTCATCACGTTGCGGTGTTGCTGAGCGTGGCGGCGGCCTGTACGCTGTTGGCTCAGTTTCTGGTGGTGCGCCCGCAGCGTTTTAGCGCGTCGCAGCTGCTGCTGATTGCCGCCGTGCTGATGATAGTGGGACTGGGCCTGATGTGCGCTCAGCCTTTGGCGCTATTCTATGTCGGTTGCGCACTGGCCTCTTTTGGCGCAGCCATGGCGACGCCGGGTTATCAACTGATGTTGAACGAGAAATTGTCTACCGGCAAAGGGTCGGGGGCCATTGCTACCAGCCATACGCTGGGTTACGGCCTGAGCGCATTGATGGTGCCGGTGGTGGCCAAATTTTATGGTGAGTCGCAGCTGATTGCGGCGGCTTTGACGATGGCGGTTCTGCTGGGGGGTATCAGCGGCTGGCTGTGGCGCCAGCACCGCATCAGTGCAAATTCTGCGGGAGAGTAACAAGTATGTCCGGCGCATCAAGCTACAGAATTTTTGATATCACACTGAAAATAAAAGAAAACGTATCACCTTCCTTGCTGCGTTGCGTTTTTGAGGGGCCGGATGTCCATCGCATGAAGCTGGAGGCGCCGGATCAGCGCATCAAACTGTTGTTCCCGGCCGAAGAGGGGCAGATCCTGCGTCTGGAAAACAGCGACGACTGGTATCGCGACTATATGGCGATACCGAAAGATCAACGCCCGGTGATGCGCACCTATACGCTGCGGGCGCTGCGTACCGAACAGAATCAAATGGACGTCGAGTTTGTGCTGCATGGTGTGAACGGCCCGGCCTCGGCGTGGGCGACCCATGCCAAACCGGGGGATGTTATTCAAACCGTAGCCCCCAATGCCGATTTTGACGGTGACAGCGGCGGTTACGAATGGGTTCCCCCGAGCGAGCTGCAGCAGGCGCTGTTAATCGCCGACGAGACGGCGGTACCGGCGGCGGTAGGCATTCTGGAACAGCTGGCGCAGCGGGCCAATCCGCCGCGGGTACAGGCTTTCTTCGAGGTTCCTGTGGCGGGCGACTGCCTGAACATGGATCGCTTCCCATTCGCCGAGGTCTATTGGCTGCCGCGTGACGTCGGGCATCAGCAGATGCACGGTACGCTGCTGGTGGAGTCGGTGCGCCAACGGGTAAATATTCCCGAATCGGCGCGGACGCAAGCGCAGTCGCTGGCGGAAAACAGTTTGGGCGGCGATCTGCTGTGGGAACGAGCCGAAGGGGCGAAAAGCTTCTACGCCTGGGTTGCGGCAGAGTCTTCCGCGGTGAAGGCGCTACGCCGTTATCTGATTGGCGAACGCGATCTCGATCGCTCCACCGTTAACTTTATGGCGTACTGGTGTTGAGGGACCCGGTCAGTAACCGGCTTCACTTTGATAGCGCACTGCCAGCAGTACAGCGGTGCTGCCATCAAAATGATACAGGGCAATATAGCCGCTGTTGCCGAAATCGTTCGGCCATTCCCTAAATTCAATTTCCATATCTTCAATGGGCCGACCGGCCTGAGGATGATGGGCCAGGATATTGATGCTGCTACGAATGGATGCCACGGCCTTTTGCGCAGCGCTTCGCGCTTTTCTTCTCGCTCGACGTATTCACGGATAGCCTCGCGCATAATCCAGTGCGCACTTCGCTGACGCGTGGCCGCGATTTGTTGTACCCGTTGCTTGAGCTCATCATCAATTTTTATCGATGTAGCCGTAGTCATAAGTAGCCTCAGTTAGCTAAAGGTAATACCTCTGACGACTATAAGGCTCAACATGCCAGACTATCCATTTTTTGTGCGCCGGGTTTGCCTTAAGCCATCAAGCTCACGTGCGCGGCGACGATGCGCCAACCGCAGGGCAATTTGACCCAGGTTTGCATCTGGCGGCCAACGCTTTCGCTGCCGGGGCGGCGGAATTCGGTACTGGCGACGGCCATATCGTCACCGTAGGTGGTGATAACGGTGTTCTCCAATAGGCGATCCAACCCTTTGGAAGGACGCTGTTGGCGGAAGTCACGGATCTGATCGATGCCGTACAAATTCTCCGTCGCGCCGTAACGGACGGTACGACCATCGTGCCAAAACAACTCATCCAGCACCTCAATATCATTGCCGATCAGCGCCTGTTCGTAACGGTAAAAGGCGGCGTTCACCTCTGCCAGCACCGCCGGACGATCGATATACTCACTTTTCATCATTTAGTCCTGTTTTCCCGGTAAAACACATCTTGCCACGCCACGTTGTTCCAGCGCATAGGCGGCACGCAGTGCCAGATCCTCTCGCCAGGGGGGGGCAATCAGCTGCAGGCCTATCGGCAGGCCAGAGTCGGTTTTCAGCGGCACCGTCACTACCGGCAGGCCGAGGAAAGAGACCGGCTGCGTCAGCATGCCCATACTGGCGCGGATCGGCAGATCCGTGCCGTTGATATGCATGGTTTCCTGGCCGATCGGCGTGGCGCTGCAGGGCGTTGCGGGGGCGATGAGGATGTCCCAGCGTTCGAACAGCGGCAGCACCTGTTGCTGAAAATGGGTACGAAAGCGCTGCGCCTGCACATACCAGGCGGAGGGCAGCATGGCACCGGCCAGCAGGCGTTCACGCGACAGCGGCTCAAAGCGGTTTGGCTGGCTGCGCAACAGCGGCAGATACTGATTGCCCCCCTCGGCGGCGCTGATGATGAACGCTGCCGACCGGGCCAATTCGGCCTGCGGAAATTCAACTTCAGCCACGGCCTCCAGTGCCTGCGCAGCCTGTCTTACAGCGGTTTTAGCATCATCGTTGCACCATTGCTGAAAATACCCGCCCAGCACCGCGCAGCGCAGGCCTTGTTGGCCACGGGGCAACAGCGATTCGGTTTGCGTGACCGGTTTATCCGCCTGAAAACGGTCTTCAATATCCGTGCCCTGCATCACGTCATACACCGTTGCCAGATCTCGCACCCGGCGGGCAAAGGGGCCGAGATGATCCAGACTGGCGACGAATGGCTGACTACCGCTGCGCGACAGACGGCCAAAGGTTGGCTTCAGCCCAAAGATGCCGCACAGCGACGCGGGTACGCGTATTGACCCATTGGTGTCGCTGCCGAGGGAAAATGTCACCAGCCCGGCGGCGACCGCCGCTGCCGAACCGCCTGAGGAGCCACCGGCAATACGCGTGGTGTCATGCGGGTTACGCGTCGCGCCGTAGTGGCTGTTTTCGGTGGTAAAACCGTACGCATAGGCGTCCATATTCAGCATGCCGGACAGCAAGGCACCTTGGCCGGCCAGTTTGCCGATCGCCCAGGCGTCCTGTTTGGCCGGCGGGTTATCGCTGAACAGACTGGCCCCCGCCAGGGTGGTTTCGCCGGTGACGTCGAACAGGTTTTTTACCGCGTAAGGGATCGCCGCCAGGCTCGGCAATGGGAGACCTTTGGCACGTGTGCGATCGAGGTGATCGGCTTCGCTCAACATGCGTTCGCGCGTGATGTGGGTATAGGCGTTCAGCGCCGGATCCCGTGCGTCAATATTCTCTAACGTCTGTTGGGCAATCTCACGTGCAGAAATCGCACCTTGCTTCAGGGCCGCGCGGATCTCGGCGATCGATAGGGCACTTAACGAATTCATGCGCGATACACTCCTGCGATCTCCAGGCGTGGATCGAGCGGGAAGGCCATCAAGGGTTCCGCCAGTGCAGCAATGCGATTGAACTGGGTCAGCAGTTCCTGACGGCGCGCGTCATCCATTTCCAGCGCCAGTATCGCTTCCATTTGGCTGATATAGGCCGCCCAGTCGACGACAGGTTGGTTTTTCATTTTACTTCTCCCCAATAAAAATGGCGGCTAGAAGCCGGCGGCACTGCCGTTGCTGCGGGGATCGAAAGCCCCTTCAAGCATGCCGTTAGTATGGCGAACAATAGCGCCGGCATGGCCGACCGCTTCGCTAAAGTCCGGTAACAACTCCACGTCGTGGCCCCGTTGGCGCAGGTAGTCGACGGTTTCCGCGCTAAAGCGACCTTCCAGCTTCAGCGAGTCAGAGCTTTCACCCCAGGTACGGCCCAGCAGCCAGCGCGGCGCGCTGATCGCCTGCTGCAGCGGCAGGCCCTGCACCACATGGCGAACAAACACCGCCGCCTGGGTTTGCGGCTGGCCGTCGCCGCCCATGGAGCCATACACCAAGGTGCGTCCGTCATACAGGCGAGCCGCCGCGGGGTTCAGAGTGTGGAAAGGCTGTTTGCCTGGCGCCAGTGCCAGCAGATGGGCGGCATCCAGGCTGAAGGACGCTCCGCGGTTTTGCCACAGCACGCCACTTTGCGGCAATACCACGCCGCTGCCGAATTCGTGGTAAATGCTTTGGATAAAGGACACCGCCAGACCGCTGCTGTCCATCACGCCCATCCAGACGGTATCGCCCGGCCCCTTGCCTTTGCCCCAGGCCGCGGCATGCTCAGGATCGATATGCTTGGCCAGCGTATCCAGGCGTTCTGTCGTCAGGAGTGCCTGCGGATCCTGTGTCATTTGGCGTGGATCGGTGATGAATTGGTCACGCAGACCGAAAGCCAGCTTGGTGGCCTCGACGATGCCATGCACCACTGCGCCTTCGCTTTTGCTGGCCAGGGGCAGGCGATCGGTCAAACCGAGGATTGCCAGCGACACCAGGCCTTGAGTCGGTGGGGTGAGATTGAAGACTTCACCTTTCTGATGCTCAAGTCGCAAAGGCGTGCGCCGACGCGGCCGATAATCCGCCAGATCTTGGGCGGTGAGCGGCATGCCCAGCCGGGCCATATCGGCCGCCATGCTTTGCGCCAGTCGGCCGCGATAGAAGCTGTCCAACCCCTCTTCGGCCAGGGCAATCAGGGTATCCGCTAACCGTGGCTGGCAGAAACGCTGTCCGGCAAGGGGGATTTCCCCCTGCGGTAAATAAGTGCGGGCAAAATGTTCCACATGCGCCAGTTCATGATATTTGCTGCGTGTGGCGGCCTCCTGCGAGGCGGTAACCGGAATGCCGTCCGCCGCATAGCGAATGGCATCGGCCAGCAGACGCGGTAGCGGCAGCTGTTCGCCGCCCAGCTCGCCGGAATAGTCTAGCGCTTCACGCCAGCCGCCAACGGTGCCGGCAACGGTCAGCGCCGCCCTGGGGCCGCGATGCGGGATGTGGCTTTCACCGGCGTAAAAATCCAGCGTGGCTAAGGAACCGGCAGCGCCGCTGGCGTCGATCGCCACCGGATCGCCCTGTGGCGGCACAATCAGCCAGAAGCCGTCACCGCCCAGGCCATTCATGTGCGGATAAACCACGGCGATAGTCGCGGCGGCGGCGACCATGGCTTCGATGGCGTTACCCCCTTCACGCAGAACCGCCAGCGCGCTTTCGCTGGCGAGGTGGTGAGGCGTGACGGCCATGCCCAATGGCGCGGTATTGCTGTTAATCATTTCTTGGCCCTTGTTTGAGGTCAGCTTCTGTCTCAAAGACAAGCAAGAGGCGTTCCATGTTTTGTTCGGTGGTAATAAACGCTTGCCAGCGGGTAGATTGGCCGTGCTATGTTCCGCTGAAACAAAGGTTACAAGCAGGAGCAGCAATGAAGCAGATCGATGAACGCCTGCGCGGGGAATATTCGCAACTTACGCCGCAGGAACAGCGGGTAGCCGATTTTATTTTCGATCACTTTGACGACCTGATCAGCTACAACAGCGCCGAGTTGGCGCGCCTGAGCGGCGTATCTAAAGCTACCGTCAGCCGCCTGTTCAAGCGCCTGGGCTACCCAAGCTACCGTGCAATGCGTGATGAACTGCGCACCCTGCGCCAGAGCGGTATGCCGCTGACGGATAATCGTGATGCGGTGCAGGGCAACACCCTGTTGGCGCGGCACTACAAGCAGGAAATGGCCAACCTTACTCAGTGGGTGAACCATATTGACGCCGGCCAGTTCAATGCGGTGATCGCCGCCCTGGTGCAGGCTCGGCGTGTGGTACTGATGGGGTTTCGCAACAGTTATCCGATTGCCATGCACCTGCGCCAGCAACTGATGCAGGTACGTGAGCAGGTGTTATTGATGCCGCAGCCCGGGCAAACGCTGGCGGAAGAGCTGGTCGATTTGGACCACGGGGACGTGGCCGTAGTTGTGGCTTTTCGCCGCCGGCCGCGTCAGTTGCGGGCCTTGCTGACGCAGTTGCAGATTCAGCAGGTTCCGACGCTGCTGGTCTGCGAACCGCAGGCGCAGTCGCTGATCCCACTGGCGAACTGGCACCTGGCGGCACCGCTGGATAGCGTTTCCGCTTTTGACAGCTATTCCGCCGCCATGAGCCTGGCCAATCTGCTCAGCAATGCCTTGCTGCATGAGACGCTGACGCAAGGACGCCAACGGATCCATCAGATCGCCGATCTGTATGGCGATCTGGATGAGTTGGAACAGCGCTAATTTCCGCGCCATTTTGGTGCCTTCGCACTTTGATGGTGCGCATTTTTCTCCGTGATATCCCTTCCTCCTGCCACAGTCATGGCAGGGGAGTTTCCTCTTAGCCCCCTAACTCAAAGACAGCAAAGGTTAAGCTGGTTGCCGCTTCCGATTGGCACATTAGTTGCAAAGTGATAATTAAAGAATCTTTTGTTTCATCATTTCACCATCGGGGATAGTCTATGAACTTCAAGAAAATCGGGGTAGCGGCGTTAGGGGCGGTGCTGTTGATGGCGCAGGCCACGTCGGTGATGGCGGATCAACTACAAGAAATCCAGCAGCGCGGCGTGTTGCGGGTAGCGGTACCGCAAGACTTCCCGCCGTTTGGCTCGGTAGGCACCGATCTGCAGCCGCAGGGTTATGACATCGATATGGCGCAGTATCTGGCCGACAAGATGAAACTTAAGTTGCAGCTGGTGCCGGTCACCAGTGCCAACCGCGTCCCTTATCTACAGACTAACAAAGTGGATTTGGTGATTTCCAGCCTGGGCAAAAACCCTGAACGCGAAAAGGCTATCGCTTTCAGCCGTGCCTATGCGCCGTTCTTCCTGGGGGTGTTTGGCCCTAAAGACACCGCGTTGAGCGCTGCCGCTCAATTGGAAGGCAAGACCGTTGGCGTGACGCGCGGGGCGGTTGAAGACATGGTGTTGAGCGACACTGCGCCGAAGGGCGCGCAGATCAAACGCTACGAAGACAACAACACCACGCTGTCGGCCTACCTGTCCGGTCAGGTGCAATACATTGCTACCGGCAATCTGGTGGTGAGCGCTCTGGCGCGACAGAACCCGACCAAAGCGCCGGTGGCCAAGTTTATGTTGAAGGATTCGCCATGCTTCGTCGGCCTGCGTCTGGGCGAACCGGCGCTGAAAGCCAAAGTGGATGAATTGATTGAACAAGCGCTGAAAGACAACACCCTGAATGGGCTGTCGGAAAAATGGCTGAAAGCGCCGCTGCCCGCCCATCTTGGCGCGTAATGGGAGCACCCGATGACCTATCAGCTAAATTTTCCCGCGCTGTGGCCCTATCTGCCGGAGCTGTTGGCCGGTTTGCTAACCACGATTGAGTTGACGGCACTGGCCACCCTGATGGGCGTTGCGCTGGGGATTTTCGGGGCGGCGATCCGCAGCGGCAAAGCCAACCTGTTTAGCCGTGCCTGGGGGATTTACGTCGAGGTGGTGCGCAACACGCCGTTCGTGGTGCAGCTGTTCTTCATTGTCTTTGGTCTGCCGAGCCTGGGGTGGAAGCTGACCGCCGGGCAGGCGGCTCTGTTGGCGATGGTGATTAATCTGGGCGCCTACAGCACCGAAATTATACGCGCAGGCATTCAGGTGACGCCGAAAGGGCAGTGGGAGGCCGGGCGGGTGCTGGGCTTTAGCCGCAGCCAGACATTTTTGCGCATCGTGTTACCGCCTTCGCTGCAGCGCATTTACCCGGCGTTGGTCAGCCAGTGCATTATCGTCATGCTGGGCTCGTCGGTGGTGTCGCAGGTGTCGTTCGAAGAATTGACCTTTGCCGCCAACCTGATCCAGTCGCGCACCTTCCTCAGTTTTGAGGTGTATTTAGTGACGGCGTTGTTTTACCTGCTGTTATCGATACTGATGCGCCAACTGTTGCTGGCCGCCGGCCGCCGCTTTTTAGGGAGCCAGAACTGATGCTGACTTTTACCGACTGGGACATTGTGCGCAACCTACTGCTGGCCGCGCGCTGGACGCTGTTGCTGTCGCTGACGGCGTTCTTTGGCGGCACACTGGTGACGCTGCCGCTGTTATTGCTGCGCCTGAGCAAGCGCCGGTGGGCGCTGCGTTTTGTCCGCTGTTATTCAGAGCTGTTTCAAGGCACGCCACTGCTGATGCAGCTGTTCCTGGCCTTCTTTGGGCTGGCGCTGTTCGGCATTGATGTTAGCCCCTGGGCCGCTGCGGCACTGGCACTGACGCTGTTTACCAGCGCTTTTCTGGTGGATATCTGGTCCGGCAGCATCGCCGCGTTGCCCAAAGGCCAATGGGAAGCGTCGCGCTGTCTTGGGCTGAGCTTCGGCCAGACCCTGGTGCGGGTAGTGGTGCCACAGGCGGTTCGCATTGCCATTGCGCCGACCGTCGGTTTTTCAGTTCAGGTGATCAAGGGCACCGCGTTGGCGTCGATCATTGGTTTTGTCGAACTGACCAAGGCAGGCGCCATGTTAAACAACGTCACTTATCAACCCTTTAAAGTGTTCGGCCTGGTCGCGCTGGGCTATTTCCTGATGTGTTACCCGCTGTCGCGCTACAGCCATTATCTGGAGAGGAAGTTCCATGCCGCTCATCACAATTAATCAGGTTCAAAAATATTACGGCCAGAACCACGTGCTGAAGGGCGTGGATCTGGATATCGATATGGGCCAGGTGATTTCGATTATCGGCCGTAGCGGGTCGGGCAAGAGCACCCTGTTGCGCTGCATCAACGGGCTCGAGGGGTACCAGGAAGGCAGCATCAAACTGGGTGGCATGACCATCACCGACCGTGATTCGCAGGCGCGTGAGATCAGTCGCTCCATTGGCATGGTGTTCCAGAACTTCAATCTATTTCCCCACATGACCGCGTTGGAAAACGTGATGTTGGCACCGCGTCGGGTGCTGAAGAAAAGCCCGGCGGAATGCCGCGAGCTGGCGGAAGAGATGCTGAACAAGGTTGGGCTGGGTGAGCGGATGCATTATTCCCCGGCTAACCTTTCCGGAGGGCAGCAGCAGCGGGTGGCGATTGCCCGGGCGCTGGCGATGAACCCGAAGGTGTTGCTGTGCGACGAAATCACCTCGGCGCTGGATCCTGAGCTGGTGGGCGAGGTGCTGAAAGTCCTGGAGCAGTTGGCCAAAGAGGGTATGACGCTGATTCTGGTGACCCATGAAATGAACTTTGCCCGTGAGGTCGGTGACCGGGTGGTGTTTATGCACCAGGGCAAAGTGTGGGAGCAAGGCGACAGCCGCACGCTGTTCGCCAATCCGCAAACGCAGGAATTAAAACAGTTTATTGCTTCAGTTCGCGGCCTGTCCGAGGCGTGATATGCCATGAGGCGTGTGCTGAGTTCTGAGTTTACTGAGTTATTAAGCTGGTAAGGAATTAACATGTTGGATATTACCCAGTTCGATCAGATTAACCCACCTGCCCGTCTGCTGATGGGGCCAGGGCCGATCAACGCCGATCCGCGCGTGCTGCGTGCCATGTCTAGCCAGTTGATTGGGCAGTATGATCCGGCAATGACCGGCTACATGAATCAGGTTATGGAGCTGTATCGCGCGCTGTTTCGTACCGAAAACCGCTGGACGATGCTGATCGACGGCACCTCCCGTTCGGGCATCGAAGCGATGCTGGTCTCCTCCATCCGCCCCGGCGACAAAGTGCTGGTGCCGGTGTTTGGCCGTTTTGGCCATTTGCTGTGTGAAATTGCCCGCCGCTGTCGTGCCGAAGTGCACACCCTCGAGGCGCCGTGGGGGGAAGTGTTCAGTGCCGATCAGATTGAAGATGCGATCAAGAAGGTGCGTCCGCGTCTGCTGTTGACGGTGCAGGGAGACACTTCGACCACCATGCTGCAGCCGCTGGATCAACTGGGGGATATCTGCCGCCGCCACGGCGTATTGTTTTATACCGACGCGACCGCATCCTTCGCCGGTAACCCGCTGGAAACCGATGCCTGGGGGCTGGACGCGGTATCCGCAGGCCTGCAGAAATGTCTGGGTGGGCCGTCCGGCAGTTCGCCGGTCACCCTAAGCCCGCAGTTCGAAGAGATCGTCCGCCGTCGCAAGTGCGTGGAGCAGGGGATCCGCACAGCCGACCATGCCGACGGCGACGATGAGATGATCTACTCCAACTATTTTGATCTCGGCATGATCATGGATTACTGGGGCCCCGAGCGTCTGAATCACCACACCGAAGCCACCAGCATGTTGTTTGCCGCGCGCGAATGTGCCCGGGTGATCCTGGAAGAGGGGCTGGATAACACCATCGCTCGCCACAGGCTGCACGGCGCGGCGATGCTGGCCGGCATTCAGGGCATGGGGCTTGAGGTGTTCGGCGATCTCGATAACCGCATGAACAACGTGTTGGGCGTAGTGATCCCGCCGCAGGTGCATGGCGAACAGGTGCGGCAGATGATGCTCAATGATTTCGCTATTGAGATTGGCACTTCGTTTGGCCCGCTGCAGGGCAAGATTTGGCGCATCGGCACCATGGGCTACAACGCGCGTAAAGACTGTGTGCTGCAAACCTTGACTGCGCTGGAAGCGGTGCTGAACCGTCTGGGTTTCGCCAGCAAGCAGGGGGAAGCGCTGCAGGCGGCCTGGAACACCTACGACGACGGGAGCCGGTGATGGCGTTGCGGTTAACCGTCCAGGAGGCGGAACAGGCGGCCGCACGGGTGATGGCGCGTTGCGACGCGCTGGCGGCGATCAGCGCTACGCCAGGCCAGCTGACGCGGGTTTATCTGTCGCCGGAGCATCGGCGCGCCAACCTGTTGGTAGGCGACTGGATGCGCAGTATCGGTATGCGGGTCTGGCAGGACGCCGTTGGCAATGTTTGTGGCCGCTACGAAGGTCAAACGCCAGGTGCGCCCGCGCTGTTACTCGGTTCGCATTTGGATACGGTGCGCAATGCCGGCCGTTATGACGGCATGCTCGGCGTATTGACCGCCTTGGAGGTGGTGGCGCATTTGCAGCAGCAGCAGCGGCGTCTGCCGGTGGCGGTTGAAGTGATTGGCTTTGCCGATGAAGAAGGGACGCGATTTAGCGCCGCCCTGCTGGGCAGCCGGGGTATTACCGGCCAGTGGCCAGCCGAGTGGTTGGCGCGTACTGATGCCGAGGGCATCAGCGTGGCGCAGGCGTTGCGCGAGTTTGGCCTGGATCCGGCGGCGGTGGTTGAGGCGCGGCGAGCACCAGGTGATATCTTGGCTTATCTGGAATTGCACATTGAACAAGGGCCTTGTCTGGAGGCCGCCGATCTGGCTCTGGGCGTGGTGACGGCGATTAACGGCGCGCGTCGACTCCATTGCACCTTTAGCGGCGAGGCAGGCCATGCAGGCACTGTGCCGATGGGGCAACGCAAAGACGCCTTGGCGGCCGCGGCGGAGTGGATGGTGGCGGTTGAAGCAATAACTCGTACCCGCGATGAACATTTGGTGGCGACTGTCGGCTGTATCGAAAGTCTTCCGGGGGCGGTTAACGTCATTCCCGGTGAGGTGAAACTGTCGCTGGACGTTCGCGGCCCGCAAGATGGCCCGCTGGCGGCATTGCTTACGCAGCTGTTGGAACGGGCGCAGGAGATCTGCGCACGTCGCGGATTAGGTTTTGCCAGCGAGGAGTTTTATCGCATAAACGCAACGGAATGTGATGCAGATTTGCAGCAACGTTGGCAGCAGAGCGTGGCGGCGGTGCAGGGGCGCAGCATGGCTTTGCCCAGCGGTGCCGGGCATGACGCGATTGCCGTGGCGGCTTGCTGGCCGGTGGGCATGCTGTTTGTCCGTTGCGATCGCGGCATCAGCCATCATCCGGCCGAAGCCGTAAGCCAGGCCGATGTGGCGCTGGCTATTCAGGCCTACTGCCAGACGGTGGCCAGTTGGGAGAATACCGATGAACCTGCAGCAGTTTAATCAATTGCCCGTGGCGGAAGCCGAGCGATTGCTGCAGCCCTGCGTGAACATTGCGAGCTGGATAGCTTCAGTGATTGCGGCCCGGCCGTTCAGCAGCAGCGATGCCGCGTTGGCGGTGGCCTGGCAGGCGGCGCAGCGTTGGCGACCTGAAGAGGTCAGCCAGGCATTGGCGCAGCACCCGCGTATTGGCGAACGTGCCGCAGGCCAGGGGAAAGAGGCGCAGTTCTCCAAGCGTGAACAGTCGGCGGTCAATGACCGGGATCCGGAATTGGCTCAAGTGCTGCTGGTGGGCAACCGGCGTTATGAACAGCAATTTGGCCAGGTGTTTTTGATCCGTGCCGCCGGCCGAGATGGGCGAGCCATTCTGAGTGAGCTGGAACGACGCTTGAACAACGACGTGGAGCAGGAGCGGCAGGAAACCGCCGAACAGCTGCGCGAAATCGTGATGCTGCGTTTTAAGGAGTTACTGAGCGATGAGTAATATCAGCACCCATATTTTGGATACCTCCCTGGGTAAACCGGCGGCAAAGGTGCGAGTCTGGCTGGAGCGGGAACAGCAGGGGCAATGGCGGGCGATAGCCGAAGGCACCACCGATGCCGATGGCCGCGCCCGTGAGCTAACGCCGGATGAGCTGCCCGCGGGGCATTACCGCCTGCATGCCGACGTGGGCGGTTACTTTACCGCAGACAATCGTGAAACGTTATACGCCACGGCGATCATCGATTTTGTCATCAAGGATGCGGCGCAGCATTACCATTTACCGCTGCTCATCAGCCCGTATTCCTATTCAACCTACCGGGGCAGCTAAACGCCCTTAGCGGTTAACCCGCATTGACGAGGTATCTATGGCTCTGTCTCAGGATAAGGGCGCGGCTTCGTGCTGCCCGGAAGATGAAAAATTGCCGCTGGCAAAAACCTTCGCCTACGGCCTGCAGCATATTCTGACCATGTATGGCGGCATCATAGCGCCGCCATTGATCATAGGTTCTGCCGCAGGGTTAGACGCCGCGCAAATTGGCCTGCTGGTGACGGCAGCGCTGTTTGTCAGCGGTTTGGCGACGTTATTGCAAACGCTTGGTGCGCCGGGTTTCGGCTCTCGTTTGCCGTTGGTGCAGGGCGTTTCCTTTGCGGGAGTCGCGACCATGGTGACCATAGTCACTGGCGACGGCGGGTTGCCTGCGGTGTTTGGTGCGGTGATCGCGGCGTCGTTGATTGGGTTACTGATCGCGCCGTTTTTCTCGCAGATTATTCGCTATTTCCCGCCGGTGGTGACCGGCACCGTGGTGACGGTGATTGGGTTGTCGCTGATGCCGGTGGCGGTACGCTGGGCGATGGGGGGCAACGCCAAGGCCGCAGATTGGGGATCAACCGGAAATATTGGCCTGGCGGCTTTCACACTTGCGGTTATTTTGTTGCTGAACAAGGTGGGTTCCCCGGGGTTAAAACGGTTATCGGTGCTGCTGGCGATGGCTGTCGGCTGTGTGGCGGCCGCGTGGGTGGGTAAGCTGAGCTTCGCTGCCGTAGGCCACGGGCCTTGGCTGGCATTCCCCGCGCCTTTTGCCTACGGTTGGCCAACCTTCGAACTGAGCGCAGTGCTATCCATGCTGTTGATCGTACTGGTATTACTCACGGAAACCACCGCCGGGCTGATGGCCGTCGGTGAAATTGTCGGTTCGCCGGTGAATGCGCGCCGTATCGCCAACGGGTTGCGTGCCGATATGTTGTCCAGCGCCCTGTCGCCGGTATTTAACTCGTTTCCGCAAAGCTCGTTTGCCCAGAATATCGGGCTGGTGGCGATCACCGGCGTGAAGAGCCGCTTTGTGGTCAGCGCCGGCGGGACGATTCTGGTGCTGCTGGGGCTGTTGCCGGTCCTGGGGCGACTGGTGGCCTGCATTCCGCTGCCGGTCTTGGGCGGCGCGGGTGTGGTGCTGTTCGGCTCGGTGGCCGCCAGCGGCATCCGCACTCTGGCCAAGGTTGAGTATAAGGACAACATGAATCTGGTGGTGGTAGCGACGGCGATTGCCTTCGGCATGATCCCTATCGTGATGCCGACCTTCTACGATCAGTTTCCGAACTGGGTGCGTACTTTGCTGCATTCAGGCATCAGTGCCTCGTGCCTGGTGGCGCTGTTGCTGAACCTGTTGTTTAACCGCATTGGGGGGACAGAAGAAAAAGCGGCGGAAGAAGAGCTTTCCTGAAGCAACGGGCGCGGTGTACCGGTACCGCGCCCGAAATGCTTAATCGTGGCGCAGGAAACTGTCAGCATCCCGCCAGGCCGGGAAGGCACTGCGATAGCTTTGCAGGGATTCCAGCGACAGTTCCGCGTCAAGCCTTGCGGCAATGCCGGGTTCCGCCTGCGCCAGCGTTTCGCCCTGCGGGCTAAGGATCAGGCTGTCACCGCTGTAGTTCAGACCGTTGCCGTCTTCGCCGACGCGGTTGCAACCGGCCACGTAGACCTGATTCTCAATGGCCCGTGCCGCCAGCAGCGTTTGCCAGTGTTTGCTGCGCGGTGCCGGCCAATTGGCGACGTACAGCGCCAGATCGTAATCCTGCTGGTAGCGAGACCAGACCGGAAAACGCAGGTCATAACAGATTTGCGGCAGGATGCGCCAGCCGCGCCATTCGAAGATTTCACGTCGTTTGCCTGCCTGATAGTGCAGGTGTTCACCCGCCATGCGGAACAGGTGGCGCTTATCGTAGGCATGCACCCGGCCGTTGGGCTCCACCAGCAGGAAACGGTTAACCGCGCCCTCGGCGGTTTTCAGCGCCACGCTGCCGCCAACCAGCGCGTTGTTTTTGTTCGCCCAACCGTGCAGCCAGTCAATCACCTGCTGTTCCGGCAGCGCACTTTCCCCGGCATCCATGGCAAAACCGGTAGTAAACATCTCCGGCAATACGATCAGATCGCGGCCGCTTAAGGGGGCCAGCAAGGCGTCAAAATGTTGCAGATTGGCTTGGCCATCTCGCCACACCAGGGGTTGCTGCAACAGGGTAATTTTTAAAGTCGACATAACCGCTCCGCAGCTGCATCCAGCGTGGCATCCTGTTTAGCGAAGCACAGCCGGATCAATTTATGAGGGAAAGGATCGGCACAGAAGACCGACAGCGGGATCGCCGCCACGCCTACGTGCTCGGTTAACCAATGACAAAATGCCACGTCGTCCAGATCCGAGACCGCGCTGTAATCCGCCAGTAAGAAGTATGTCCCTTCGCAGGGTAAAATTTCCAGTCGGCTACTGGACAGCGCCTGCACGAAACGGTCGCGCTTGGCGCGGTAAAACGCAGATAGCTGCTGCCAGTGTTCCGGTTCGCTGCGTAGCATATCGGCCAGCGCCAACTGTGCCGGGGTGTTAACCGAGAAGGTCAGGTACTGGTGTACCTTGCGCACTTCCGCACTCAGCGCTGCCGGGGCGACGCAATAACCCACTTTCCAGCCGGTCATGTGGAAGGTTTTGCCGAAGGATGACACCGCAATGGCGCGTTGACGCAGCTGCGGGTGGGCCAGCACGCTGGCATGTCCCCCTTTGGCGAAACAAATATGCTCATAGACTTCATCGCTGAGCACATAGATTTCACGCTCGCTAATGGCATGCCACAGCTGTTGCATATCTTCCGCCTGCCAGGCGGTGGCGGAAGGGTTGTGCGGCGTATTGAGGATCACCAGGCGGGTGCGGGGCGACAATAATTCTTCGAACTGTCGCCAATCGACGCTAAAGGCCGGCGGCTGCAGCGCAATGCGTTTCAGCGTACCGCCGGACAAGGTGACCGCCGGCGCATAGCTGTCATAGCTGGGATCGAAGCAAATTACTTCATCTCCCGGACGCACCAACGCGCTGATGGCGGCGAACAGCGCTTCGGTAGCCCCAGCCGTGACGGTAACTTCGGTGGTCGCGTCCGGCAGCCAGCCATACAGCGCCGCCGTTTTCTCGGCGATGGCTTCGCGCAGGGGCGCGACGCCGGTCATCGGTGCATATTGGTTTGCGCCCTGGCTGACATGCCAGGTCAGACGCTCTTTCAGATAGTCCGGGCCATCGAAATCGGGGAAACCCTGAGACAGGTTGATTGCCTGATGCTGCGCTGCCAGCGCGCTCATCTGGGTGAAAATGGTGGTGCCCAGAGCGGGCAGTTTGCTTTCGGGAATCAATGCTGAAGTGCTCATAGCAGGCTAATACTCCTGGCGCTTATGTTGCCGTCAATATAACACGATGTTAGTATTTGGCAATCAAGACGCTTAGATGGCTAAATGAAGAAAAAATCTAATCATTAATCAAATCATTCTAAGCTTCACCTGCTGGACGACCTTACTGACCGGGAAACGATAATGACCGAAAATCCGCAACTTACAGCGCTGTTGTCTGCCTGTCACTGGATTGGCGAAAAGGGCTGGTGCCCGGCGACCGGCGGCAACATGTCGCTGCGTCTTGATGACCGACACTGTCTGGTGAGCGAATCCGGCAAGGATAAAGGCAGCCTGAGCGAATCGGATTTCCTGCTGGTGGAAACCGCCACCAACCATGTGCCGAGTGGCCGCACACCCTCGGCGGAAACCGGCCTGCATACCTTGATTTACCGGCTGTACCCGCAGATTGGCGCGGTGTTGCATACGCATTCGGTGAATGCGACAGTGTTGTCACGCGTTGAATCCAGTGAGCGTTTGGTGTTGCAGGGCTATGAGATGCAAAAATCTCTCGCCGGGCAGAGCTCTCATCTGGATACCGTAGCGATCCCCATTTTCGACAACGATCAGGACATTCCGCACTTGGCCGCACGCGTCGCGGCCTATGCCGAAGTGACGCCATTGCAGTACGGTTTTCTGGTGCGGGGTCACGGCCTGTATTGCTGGGGCCGCCAGGTTGCGGAGGCTCGTCGTCACCTTGAAGGACTGGAATTCCTGTTCCAGTGCGAACTGCAACGCCGTTTACTGGAGGCAAAATGATCCGCGCCATCGTCACTGACATTGAAGGTACCACCAGCGATATCCGCTTTGTTCATCAGGTGCTGTTTCCCTATGCGCGTGAACGTTTGGCACCGTTTATCCGTCAGCACCAGGCAGAGGCTGAGGTGGCTGCGCCGCTGGCTGCCCTGCGTCATGAGATTGACCAACCGCAGGCGGATATTGAGCAGCTTATTGCCGCGCTCTACCGTTTTATGGACGAAGATCGCAAATCCACCGCATTGAAGGCACTGCAAGGCATCATCTGGCGCAGTGGTTACCACAACGGTGATTTCCGCGGGCATTTATACCCTGAAGTGGTCGGGCAGCTAAGCGCCTGGCAGCAGCAGGGGCTGAAGCTATACGTTTACTCTTCCGGCTCGGTGGAAGCGCAAAGACTGCTGTTCGGCAACAGTGATGCCGGCGATCTGCAGCCATTGTTCAGCGGGTATTTCGATACCCACGTCGGGGCCAAGCGTGAAACCGCCTCGTACCGCAATATTGCCAATGAAATCGGTATCGCCGCCGACGAGCTGCTGTTCCTTTCCGATATTCATCAAGAGCTGGATGCCGCGCGAGCCGCCGGTTGGCATACCTGTCAGCTGATCCGCGACGACGCCGATGCGCAGAGCCGGCACCCGCAGGTTAACCGTTTTGATCACATCGATTTAGGGGAGTTTGCCTCATGAGTGGATTGACGATTTTCAGCGATAAAGAGCCGCAGCAGCCGCTGTGGCAGAGCCGCGACGCCGAAGCTATTCAGCAGCAACTGGCACAAATCGGCGTGCGTTTTGAACGCTGGCAGGCCGATCGTGAACTGGGTGACAACCCGGAACCGGCGGCGGTGATTGCCGCTTACCAGCATGAAATTGATCGTCTGGTGGCGGAAAAAGGCTACCAGAGTTGGGATGTGATCAGCATGCGTCCGGACAACGCCCAGCGCGAAGTGCTGCGCGAGAAGTTTCTTTCCGAACACACCCATGGTGAAGATGAAGTGCGGTTTTTTGTCGAAGGCGCGGGGTTGTTCTGTCTGCATCTGAACGGCAAGATCTACCAGATCCTGTGCGAGAAGAACGATCTGATTTCAGTGCCGGCAGACACTCGCCATTGGTTTGACATGGGATCGGCGCCGAATTTCACGGCGATCCGCGTGTTCGATAACCCGGAAGGCTGGGTGGCACATTTCACCGGCGATAAAATCGCCGATGCTTATCCGCGTCTCAACTGATACTGCGCGGGCGTTAGCCTAACGCCCGCTGGAAGATCCCATCATTGACCTGCTGTGGTGTAATCACACCGCTGTCAAACACCCAACCGCTGATAAGCTTCGCCGGCGTGACGTCAAACGCCGGGTTGTAAACCTGCGCATCGGTTGGCGCCCATTGGCATGAGCCAAAACTGCCCGACACACCGGTCACCTCAGCTGCGGCGCGCTGCTCGATAGGGATGGCTGCGCCGTTCGGACAGTGGGGGTCGTGCGTTGTATGCGGGGCGGCAACGTAGAAGGGGATGTTGTGGTAATGCGCCAGGACTGCCAGGCTGTAGGTGCCTATTTTATTGGCAACGTCACCGTTGGCAGCGATGCGATCGGCACCCACCCATACGGCGTCGACCTGGCCCTGCGCCATCAGGCTGGCAGCCATGGAGTCGCAAATCAACCGATAAGGAATACCCAGTTCGCCCAGCTCCCAGGCGGTCAAGCGGCCACCCTGCAGCAGCGGCCGGGTTTCATCCACCCACACCTGCTGCACTTTGCCCTGCTGATGGGCGCGTAGTAGCACGCCAATGGCAGTACCGACGCCAGCGGTCGCCAAGCCACCGGTATTGCAATGGGTCAGCAGGCGACTGCCGGGTTTTACCAGTTCGGCTCCGTGGTCGGCAATGCGATCGCACAATTTGCGGTCTTCTTCCACTAGCCGCAAGGCTTCTTCCACCATCGCCGCCACCCAGTGCGGTTGCGCCAGCGCCAGCTTCATGCGGTCCAGATTGTTCATCAGATTGACCGCCGTCGGCCTTGAAGCACGCAGAGTGATCAGTGCCTGCTCAAGCTGTTCACGCGGCAGCCCACGTTCTGCCAACAGGGCCAACAGCAGGCTGGCGGACAGGCCGATCAGCGGTGCGCCCCGCACCCGCAAGGTATGAATATGATCAACCAGTTCCTCTACGCTGTCGCAGGTTCGCCACTGTTTTTCCTGCGGCAAAGCCTGCTGATCGAGGATCCAAAGTCGGTTGTCACGCAGGGTCAAACTGGTGGTGTTAAGCGCTTGCATCGGCGGTTAATTCCTTGTTGCGTAGTTATTGCATCTGGAAAGCTATTCTGCCAACATGACTTCCAGATGTATAGACGTCCAAATGCTTTTGCG
The DNA here is from genome assembly GCF_047456085.1 of Serratia sp. BNK-12. Classification (NCBI taxonomy): domain Bacteria; kingdom Pseudomonadati; phylum Pseudomonadota; class Gammaproteobacteria; order Enterobacterales; family Yersiniaceae; genus Serratia; species Serratia sp. BNK-12. The sequence goes on along the minus strand of NZ_CP179896.1, from coordinate 4,246,208 downwards.
TCTAAAAAATAATAATCGTTGTGTCAGAGAGACAGGAAAGAGGGGTTGGGAATGTCGCATTATCGTACGTTTACTGCTGCCGATGCCGTTGAGTATGCTCGCCAATACGGGCAGTTAGCCGATCCGCAGGCGCTGGTGAGCGCTGACGAGATTGGTGACGGCAATCTGAACCTGGTGTTCAAGATCCGCGATCGCGATGGCGTGAGCAGGGTGATCGTTAAACAGGCGCTGCCGTATGTACGCTGCGTGGGCGAATCCTGGCCACTGACCCTGGATCGGGCACGGATCGAAGCGGAAACTCTGTTGATCCACGGCGGTTTTTGCCCAAGGCATACGGTAAAAGTGTTGCATCATGATCCCGAGCTGGCGGTGATGGTGCAGGAAGATCTTTCCGACCACCACATCTGGCGCAGTGAATTGCTCAAGGGCCACTATTACCCGCTGGCGGCCGGGCAATTGGCGGAATATTTGGCGCAGACCCTGTTCCATACCTCCGATTTCTATCAGACGGCACAGGCAAAAAAGGCCGAAGTTAGTCGCTTCACCAACCCTGAACTGTGCCAGATCACCGAAGATCTTTTCTTTACCGATCCCTATATCGATCATGAGCGTAATCAGTTTGACCCGGTGCTGCTGCCCCAGGTGCTAGAGCTGCGTAGCGATTCCGCGTTGAAACTGGCGGTGGCTGGACTGAAACACCGTTTTCTGAGCAAGGCGGAAGCGTTGCTGCACGGCGATATCCACAGCGGCTCAATTTTTGTTGCGGAAGGCAAGTTGAAGGCGATAGACGCCGAGTTTGGTTTCTATGGGCCGATCGGGTTTGACGTCGGCAGCGCCTTGGGCAATCTGTTGTTGAACTACTGCGGTCTGCCGGGGTTGTTAGGGCCGCGTGACGCCGCCGCCGGGCGAGAACAACGCCTGCAGGATGTGCGTGAACTCTGGCTGATTTTTGCCGATCGCTTCCTGGCGCTGTGCCACCAATACACTCGTGAGCCGGCGCTGGCGGTGCCAGGTTACGCCGAGCAGTTCCTGCAGCAGGTGTGGACGGATGCGGTAGGTTATTGTGGCAGCGAACTGATTCGCCGCACTATCGGTCTGGCACACGTGGCCGATCTGGACAGTATTAGCGATGCCGAGATGCGTGCAGAATGCCAGCGCCACGCATTGAGCCTTGGCCGAGCGCTGATCGTTAATGCGTCGCAGATCGAACATATCGATGCACTGCTGGCGCGCATTCGCCAAAACGGCTAGCAGCCTGACGGATACGGCGAGGAAGGGTGCTCATGGATCTGTCGTAACAACCAACAGGCGGGGCGAGCCCCGCCGTTGGGTTGCCTTACCGTTCGGGTTCGTAAGCCAAAATGGCTGCAACCTCCGTGTCCCCCAGTTTGATGCGCAATTCACACAGTGAACCGCGAGTGATCCACATCAGCGCGATAAGCGTTATGCAGATAATCATCAGCCTAAGAACGACCCGTTCCTGCTGCATTTTTGACCTCCTTATCCTTGCCTTCCGGCGGGTAAGAGGCTAACCTGACGTTGTTGAGACGTTCAGAGTGGCCTCGGGTTGATGTATCGACTCGGGGCCTTTCTCTTTCTATCCTCGACTAAACTGAAGCTCCGGACAGAAAGATCCAGAGCACCCACCGGCAGTCTATCCGATAATCCTCAGGGTTAAATTAGCCGTTCTGGTAACGTTGCGAACGGCTGCGCATTTCTCAGTGGAAATAAAAAAGGGGCGATGATTATCGCCCCTGAGTGCACGTGTTTATTGCCGTTACGCGGCTTCGGTATGCTTCTGACGTTTATCCTGCTTTAGCGGCTTTTCCGGCTTGCTGGCCGCCAGCGCATCCGGCTCGAAATCATCCACGTTGATGGAACGCAGACGGCTCTCTTCGGCTTTCACCAGGATCTTCGCTTCATCGGCGCTGATTTTGCCTTCTTCCAGCGCCCGCTGTGCCAAACGATCCAGTCGGGTGAATGGCAGGTTTTTACCACTCTCTTTACACAGACGCAGGTGAATCGGCTCGGCGGCAATCACGTCCGCCAATGCGGCTTCCAACAAACCTACCGGGTTATGCTCGCTCGGCGTCAGATACTGACCGCGCCCCAGACGGCTGCGGGTGGCAGACGGCTGTTGGAGGATCTTGGCCAATTGGTGATCCAGACGGTCAGAAGGTGCAGTATGCACGCGGCCGAACGGGAAGATCACGAAGCGCATCGCACCGGCGATAAAGCGGTTCGGGAAGTTGCGCAGCAGATCGTCCAACGCTTGTTCCGCCTGGTGCAGACTGTCCTGCACGCCCCAGTGGACCAGCGGTAAATCTTCTTTCTGACGGCCTTCGTCTTCAAAACGTTTCAGCGTAGCGGAAGCCAGGTACATTTGGCTGAGAATATCCCCGAGACGAGCGGAGATACGCTCGCGGCGCTTCAGGCTGCCGCCCAGCACCCCCATAGAAACGTCCGACAGCAGCGCCAGGTTAGCGCTCAGGCGGTTCAACTGCTGATAATAGCGACGAGTCGCGTCTTTGGTCGGTGTACCACTGGTGCGGCCGTTGGTCAGGCCCAGCCAGAAGCTGCGCACCTTGTTGCTGCCTACATGGCCCAGATGGCCGAACAGCGATTTATCGAAGGCGCTCAGGTCGTTATTTTGCGCTGCCGCCATTTCATCCAGTACATAAGGATGGCAACGGATAGCGCCCTGACCGAAGATCATCATGGTACGGGTCAGGATATTCGCGCCTTCCACCGTGATGGCGATAGGCGCGCCCTGATAGGCACGGGCCAGGAAGTTGGATTTGCCCAGCATGATGCCTTTACCGCCGGCAATATCCATTGCATCGATGATTGCCTGCTGGCCTCTGTGGGTACAGTGGTATTTCACGATGGCCGACAGCACCGCCGGTTTCTCGCCCAGCATCAGGCCGCTGGTGATAAGCGTAGCCGCGGCATCCATCACATAGGTGTTACCGGCGATACGCGCCAGTGGCTCTTCGATGCCTTCCATTTTGCCGATCGAGATTTTGAACTGACGGCGGATATGGGCGTAAGCGCCAATGCCCAATGCCATGGATTTTACGCTACCGGTGGAGTTGGAAGGCAAGGTGATGCCACGGCCTACCGACAGACATTCAACCAGCATGCGCCAGCCCTGACCGGCCATTTTTGGCCCGCCAATGATGTAATCGATAGGTACGAACACGTCGTTACCGCGGGTAGGGCCGTTTTGGAACGGCACGTTCAGCGGGAAGTGACGGTTACCGATTTCAACGCCCGGAGTGCTGGTTGGGATCAGCGCACAGGTGATGCCCGGTGATTCGTTATTGCCCAGCAGGTGGTTCGGGTCATAAAGTTTGAACGCCAGGCCCAGCACGGTCGCCACCGGTGCCAGCGTGATGTAGCGCTTGTTCCAGGTCAGGCGCATGCCCAACACCTGCTCGCCTTGCCACTCACCCATGCAGACGGTACCGACATCCGGAATAGCGCCGGCATCGGAACCCGCTTCCGGACTGGTCAGGGCGAAACAAGGGATCTCGTCGCCGCGCGCCAGGCCCGGCAAGTAATGATTTTTCTGCTCGTCAGTCCCGTAATGCTGCAGCAGTTCGCCCGGACCGAGGGAGTTGGGCACGCCAACGGTGATCGCCAGGATACCAGAAACGCCAGCCAGTTTTTGCAGCACGCGAGCCTGAGCATAAGGAGAGAAGTCCAGGCCGCCGTACTCTTTCTTGATGATCATCGCGAAGAAGCGGTGTTCTTTCAGGTACGCCCACAGTTCCGGGGGCAAATCGGCCAGTTCGTGGGTGATCTGGAAGTCGTTGGCCATGCGGCAAGCTTCTTCCACCGGGCCGTCAATAAACGCCTGCTCTTCGGCGGTCAGCTGCGGTTTCGGGTAATTATGCAGCTTGTTCCAGTCCGGCGTCCCGCGGAACAGATCGCCTTCCCACCAGGTGGTACCGGCTTCGATCGCTTCCTTTTCGGTGGTGGACATAGGCGGCATTACCTTGCGGAACGCACGCAGCGCCGGTGCAGACAGCATCGAACGGCGCAGTGACGTGATGTTCAGCGGCAGCAGGATAATCGCCAGCGGCAGCAGCATCCAGAAGGTCCAAAGACCGATGGCGCCCATGGCGGCGGTGTATGCCAGCAGGATAAGGCTACTGAGGGTGAGGTTCACTCGGTGATAGAACACCACACCAATGAGTGCCAGTAAAACAACAATACTAAGAACCATCATAAGAAGCTCCAAAGTGGCAAGAGGTCTGACCTGTTGTGTGTATGTAATAGGTTTTAGTACAAGCCCATATTTTTATCAATGCATTTACAGTTTAATTACAACTTAAGTCACAATCTGACCGCACCAATCATCAAAAACCTCAGCGGCACCTCAACGAAGGCGCTGTTTGACTCAGAGTGCTTCTCGGTTTTTCCCCGATCCGGTACACTGCGGGGCGGAAGATTGACGATAACAAGAGGTTCCTCATGTACCACGACCTTATTCGCAGTGAACTGAACGAAGCGGCCGATACCCTGGCGAAATTTATCAATGACGATGCCAATATCGACGCCATTCAACGTGCGGCAGTGCTGCTGGCCGACTCCTTCAAAGCCGGCGGGAAAGTCATTTCCTGCGGTAACGGTGGCTCCCACTGTGACGCCATGCATTTTGCCGAAGAGCTGACCGGCCGCTACCGTGAAAACCGCCCAGGCTATCCGGCGATTGCCATTTCCGACGTCAGCCACCTGTCTTGCGTCAGCAACGACTTCGGCTACGAGTATGTGTTTTCGCGCTATGTGGAAGCGGTAGGCCGCGAAGGCGACGTACTGCTGGGTATTTCCACCTCAGGCAACTCCGGCAACATCATTAAAGCTATCGAAGCGGCACGTGCCAAAGGGATGAAAGTGATCACCCTGACCGGCAAAGATGGTGGCAAAATGGCCGGTTCCGCAGACGTGGAAATCCGCGTACCACACTTCGGTTACGCCGATCGCATCCAGGAAATTCATATCAAAGCGATCCACATCTTGATTCAGCTGATCGAAAAAGAGATGGTTAAGGCTTAACGGCTTTAGGGGGCGCACTGCCCCCGCTAATATTGTATTGGGGTGCGCCTGTCGCGCTCCAATAGACGGCGTCAGGGTGGTTAAGGAGTGGCAAGCGATGTGTGAACTGCTCGGGATGAGCGCAAACGTACCGACCGATATTTGCTTTAGCTTTACCGGGCTGGTTCAGCGCGGTGGCCGTACCGGGCCACATAAAGATGGTTGGGGCATTACCTTCTATGAAGGGAACGGTTGCCGCACGTTTAAAGATCCCCAGCCGAGTTTCGACTCGCCGATCGCCCGTCTGGTGCAAGAATATCCGATTAAGTCCTGTGCGGTGGTTTCGCATATCCGCCAGGCTAATCGCGGTGAAGTGGCGCTGGAGAATACCCACCCTTTTACCCGTGAGCTGTGGGGCCGTAACTGGACCTACGCGCACAATGGCCAATTGAAAGGCTATCGCCAGTTGGAAACCGGCAACTTCCGCCCGGTCGGCCAGACTGACAGCGAATATGCTTTCTGCTGGTTGCTGCACCAGCTTTCCCTGAAATACCCTCGTACTCCGAGCCGTTGGCCGCCGGTATTCCGCTATATCGCGCTGTTGGCGGATCAACTACGCCAGAAAGGGGTATTCAACATGCTGCTGTCGGACGGGCGCTTTGTGATGGCGTACTGCTCCACCAATTTGTATTGGATCACGCGTCGTGCGCCATTCGGGAAAGCGACGTTACTCGATCAGGACGTGGAGATTGATTTCCAGCAGCAGACCACACCCAACGATGTGGTCACGGTGATTGCCACCCAACCGCTGACGGCGAATGAAACCTGGCACAAGATCGCACCAGGCGAATTCGCGTTATTTCACTTCGGTGAGCGGCTTGGCCTGAGCGAAGGGATTGGTGCTGACAGCGGGAGCCGTGGTTGACGCATACTGCGTCATCTGGCTGCTGCTCATCAACGGTTGGCCCAGCACGTACTGACCGTTGGATACCCCCACCATTGGCGGTTGATGGTTTTTGACGAAGTAGTCATAACCCGGCTTCAACTGGCGCCAAAAAGCGATGTAGTTAGACGAACTGTGTCGCTTCAGGTTTTGATCGGTCATGCGGAACGGGTAGATACTGATATCAATCCGGCTCTGACCATAAGCGAACGCGGCTTCGACATAACGATAAATCTCATCCATATAGGTGTTGGTCATCGCGTAACACCCAATTGATTTGCATTCACCGTGGATCATCAGATAAGCGCCGGAATACCCCTGTGATTTATCGTAATCATTAGGGAAGCCGATATTTATTGCCCGATAATACTTACTGTCGGGTTTCAGATGGCGCGAGTCGACGCTATAAAAGCCTTCCGGACTTTTAAAGTCACCTTCACGACGTTTCGGGCCGAGGCCGCCGGAGAAATTGCAGATAGGGAAAGAGTTCACCAGGCGGAATTCATTGCCCATTTTGGCATACAACTCCAGCGTGCGTTCTTCTTTGAATATCTGAATATAAACCGGTGAACCCACTAATTGCTGCTTAACCACCGGCGCCTCGGGAACCTGCTCGCTGGCGCTGCAGGCCGTGATCATCGGCATAGAAAAAAGCATCGCAAACAACAACGCGATTTTGCTCATTATTATTCCTGCTTATATTTATCTGCTGGCTCAATGTAGACATGGCCAACATGCCACTGATTATTGTTTTACGGTCTTAAAACACCGTCAGATTACCAGCGTGTTCTTTTTTAGCAATATGCGATGTGTATAAAAAAACTACAAACTTCGATAAAAGTGAATCGACAGGCAGATTTTAACGATTGGTGGAGTAAAACAGCGGAAATTTAATTGCGTTTGCTTGACTCAGGTCACTGCCCAGCGCAGAAAAATGTTGTGAAAAATGTTAATATCCCGGCTCGAATTAATCTGCTGTTACGTCCGCAGAATGAGGTGTTGAGCTTACTTCTCGGGGGGATTGAATCACCCCTGCGGCAACAAAGTATTAACAGCGTTTTTAGCGCGCAAAAATGGATCCAGGAGTTATCAACGGAATGTTCGCGACCCCATTTTGTCAGTGCGAAAGATTTCATGTTGAGCGTGATGCCGTTGCGCTTAACCCAGAGGCTGCTGATGCAGTCTCATCATCCAGGTATCGTCAGCACCAGCCTCTGGGGCCGGTAAGACGTGTGAAACTAACCAACATCGTATAAATCTTATGATTAAAATCAGAAAAGGGTTAGATCTGCCCATTGCCGGAACACCGGTTCAGGCAATTCATGACGGCCCAATCATTCAGCATGTCGCCCTGCTTGGGGAAGAATACGTCGGAATGCGCCCGTCCATGCTGGTGCAGGAAGGCGATAGCGTTAAGAAAGGTCAGGCGCTGTTCGAAGATAAAAAGACCCCCGGCGTATTCTTCACTGCGCCAGCCAGCGGCCGCATCGTAGCCATCAACCGTGGTGAACGGCGCGTTTTGCAGTCGGTGGTGATCGCCATCGAAAATGGCGGTGACGAACAGCTGGAGTTTGCCCATTACCCGATGGCGGAACTGGCCATGTTGCCGCGCGAGCAGGTCGAAAGCGAACTGATCGCCAGCGGCTTGTGGACGGCGTTGCGCACCCGCCCTTTCAGCAAAACCCCTGTACCGGGAACGACGCCGCGTGCCATTTTCGTTACCGCCATGGACAGCCAGCCGCTGGCTGCCGATCCGTTGGTGATCATTACCGAACAGCTGGCGGCATTTAACGCCGGGTTATCGGTATTGGCACGCTTGACCGACGGTAAAGTCCACGTCTGTCACGCATCAGGTGCGAACCTGGGCAAGCAGCCGGATGCACAGGTGACCTATAACGAGTTTGCCGGCCCGCATCCTGCCGGGTTGGTGGGTACCCATATCCACTTCCTCGAACCGGTCAGTTTGAAAAAAACCGTCTGGCATATCGGTTATCAGGACGTGATCGCTATAGGGACGCTGTTCACTACCGGCAAGCTCGATACCGATCGGGTGGTGGCGCTGGCCGGCCCGCAGGTGGAACTGCCGCAGCTGCTGCGTACCCGCCTGGGGGCCAGCCTCGATGAACTGACCGCCGGCCGTCTTAAAGCCGGTGAAAACCGGGTGATTTCAGGCTCGGTGCTGAGCGGTACCCACGTCGCTGGCCCTAACGCCTATCTTGGCCGTTTCCACTCGCAGGTTTCCGTGCTGGAAGAAGGGCGTGATAAACAGCTGTTCGGCTGGATCGCGCCGTCGCCGGATAAATTCTCTATCACCCGCACCACGCTGGGCCATTTCCTGAAAAACAAGCTGTTCGCCTTCTCGACCACCACCCACGGTGGCGAACGCGCCATGGTACCGATCGGCAACTATGAGCGGGTGATGCCGCTGGACATTCTGCCGACGCTGCTGCTGCGTGACCTGCTGGCGGGTGACAGCGACAGTGCACAGGCGCTGGGCTGTCTGGAGCTGGATGAAGAAGATCTGGCGCTTTGCACCTTCGTCTGCCCCGGCAAGTATGAATACGCTCCGGTGCTGCGCGACGTGCTGACCAAGATTGAGCAGGAAGGATAACCGATGGGCCTGAAGAACTTTTTTGACAAAATCGAGCATCACTTCACTCCGGGCGGCAAGCTGGAAAAGTGGTACCCGCTGTTTGAAGCCACGACGACGGTGTTTTACACCCCGGGTTTGGTGACACGCGGCGCTTCGCACGTGCGCGACGCCATCGATCTGAAACGCATGATGATCCTGGTATGGCTGGCCGTTTTCCCGGCGATGTTCTGGGGTATGTACAACGTTGGCCAACAGGCCATTCCGGCGCTGCATCACCTCTACAGCGGCGATCAGCTGCAACAGGTATTGGCGGGCGACTGGCACTACCGGCTGGCGCAATGGTTGGGGGCTTCTCTGGCGGCGGACGCCGGCTGGGTCAGCAAAATGGTGCTGGGTGCCTGCTACTTCCTGCCGATATACGCCGTGGTGTTTCTGGTCGGCGGATTTTGGGAAGTGCTGTTCGCTATCATTCGCAAGCACGAGATTAACGAAGGTTTCTTCGTCACCTCGATTCTGTTTGCGCTGATTGTGCCGCCCACGCTGCCGCTGTGGCAGGCCGCGCTGGGGATTACCTTCGGCGTAGTAGTGGCGAAAGAGATTTTCGGCGGCACCGGGCGCAACTTCCTTAACCCGGCATTGGCGGGGCGCGCTTTCCTGTTCTTCGCTTATCCGGCGCAGATTTCCGGTGACCTGGTGTGGACCTCCGCCGACGGTTTCTCCGGCGCAACGCCGCTGGCGCAATGGAGCGCGGGTGGGGCGCACAGTCTGAGCAACGTCGCTACCGGCCAGTCAATCAGCTGGATGGACGCGTTTCTCGGCAACATTCCCGGCTCCGTCGGCGAAGTTTCCACACTGATGATCCTGCTTGGCGGGGCGATAATCCTGTTCGGTCGTGTGGCATCCTGGCGCATCGTCGCCGGCGTGATGCTGGGCATGATGGCTACCGCCTTCCTGTTTAATTCCATCGGTTCTACTACTAACCCGCTGTTCGCCATGCCGTGGTACTGGCACCTGGTGTTAGGTGGTTTCGCCTTCGGCATGATCTTTATGGCCACCGATCCGGTTTCCGCCTCGTTCACCAATAAGGGGAAATGGTGGTACGGCATCCTGATTGGCGTGATGTGCGTGCTGATCCGGGTGGTCAATCCGGCCTATCCGGAAGGCATGATGCTGGCGATCCTGTTCGCCAACCTGTTCGCGCCGCTGTTCGATTATCTGGTGGTGCAGGCCAACATCAAGCGGAGAAAAGCCCGTGGCGAATGAATCTAAAAACGACAGCATCGGTAAAACGCTGCTGGTGGTACTGCTGTTGTGCCTGGTGTGTTCTGTGGTGGTGGCGGGTTCCGCCGTCGGTCTGAAGTCCAAACAGCAGGAACAAAAGCTGCTCGACAAGCAGCGCAATATCCTCGACGTGGCCGGCCTGCTGCAACCGAAAATGGAGGGCGAGCAGGTCAAAACGTTGTTCACCCAACGCATCGAACCCCGGTTGCTGGATTTAAACAGCGGTGAGTTTGTTACCGGCAAGGCAGCGGCGTTCGATCTGGCTGCGGCATTGCGTGATGACAGCAAAAGTGCGGCGTTGCCGGCGGCTGACGATCCGGCGGGCATCAAACGCCGCAGTAACCAGGCGGAAATCTATCTGGTGCGTGACGACAGCGGCGCGGTGAACAAAATTGTGCTGCCGGTTTACGGCACGGGCCTGTGGTCAATGATGTACGCCTTTGTTGCGCTGGATAATGACGGTAACACGGTGAAAGGCATTACTTACTACCAGCAAGGGGAAACCCCGGGTCTGGGTGGTGAGGTTGAGAATGCTAGCTGGCGCCAGCAGTGGGTCGGTAAAAAGCTGTTTGACGATAACGGGCAACCGGCGATCCGCGTAGTGAAAGGCGGGGCGCGTCAGGGAGATGAACACGGGGTGGACGGCTTGTCCGGCGCCACGCTGACCTCCAACGGCGTGCAGCATACTTTTGACTTCTGGTTGGGCGAGCACGGCTTTGGCCCGTTCCTGAAAAAAGTTCGTGAAGGAGCGCTGAAAAATGGCTGATTCCAAAGAGATTAAACGGGTCCTTTTAGGGCCTCTGTTCGACAACAACCCGATTGCCCTGCAGGTGTTGGGCGTCTGCTCCGCGCTGGCGGTGACTACCAAGCTGGAAACGGCGGTGGTGATGACCATCGCGGTAACGCTGGTTACGGCGTTTTCCAGCTTCTTTATTTCGTTGATCCGTCACCATATTCCGAACAGCGTGCGCATTATCGTGCAGATGGCGATTATCGCCTCGCTGGTGATCGTGGTCGATCAGCTGCTGCGCGCCTATGCGTTCGAGATTTCCAAACAGCTGTCGGTGTTCGTTGGCCTGATCATCACCAACTGTATCGTGATGGGGCGCGCCGAAGCCTATGCCATGAAGTCGCCGCCCATCGAGAGTTTCATGGACGGTATCGGCAATGGGCTGGGGTACGGGGTGATCCTGGTGCTGGTTGGCTTCCTGCGTGAGCTGTTCGGTTCCGGCAAGCTGTTCGGCATCCCGGTGCTGGAAACGGTACAGAACGGCGGTTGGTATCAGCCAAACGGTTTGTTCCTGTTGGCACCGAGCGCGTTCTTTATCATCGGCCTGCTGATCTGGGCGCTCCGCACCCTGAAACCAGCGCAGATCGAAAAGGAGTAATGGCCGATGGAACATTATATCAGCCTGTTTGTACGCGCAGTGTTCGTAGAGAACATGGCGTTGGCGTTCTTCCTGGGGATGTGTACCTTCCTGGCGGTATCGAAGAAGGTCTCGACCGCCTTTGGTTTGGGGATTGCGGTTACCCTGGTGCTCGGTATCTCCGTGCCGGTGAACAACCTGGTCTACAACCTGATCCTGCGTGATGGCGCGCTGGTGGAAGGCGTTGATCTGAGCTTCCTCAACTTCATCACCTTTATAGGCGTGATTGCTGCGCTGGTGCAGATTCTGGAGATGATCCTCGATCGCTTCTTCCCGTCGCTTTACAACGCACTCGGCATTTTCCTGCCGCTGATCACCGTGAACTGCGCCATCTTCGGCGGTGTGTCCTTCATGGTGCAACGTGACTACAACTTCGCCGAATCGGTGGTGTACGGCTTCGGTTCCGGCACGGGCTGGATGTTGGCGATAGTCGCGATGGCGGGGATCCGCGAAAAACTCAAGTATGCCAATGTCCCCGCAGGGTTGCGCGGCCTGGGCATTACCTTTATCACCACCGGGCTGATGGCGTTGGGCTTTATGTCCTTCTCCGGTGTTCAGTTGTAAAGGCGGGAAGAATTTATGGAAATTATTTTAGGCGTCGCGATGTTTACCGCCATCGTTATGGTGCTGGTACTGCTGATCTTGTTCGCCAAATCGAAGCTGGTGAACACCGGCGATATTGCGGTGGAAGTGAATGGCGATTTGGACAAAAGCTTTACCGCTCCGGCGGGCGACAAGCTGCTGAATATGCTCTCCAGCCAGGGGATCTTCGTTTCGTCCGCCTGTGGCGGCGGCGGTTCCTGCGGGCAATGTCGGGTGGTGATCAAAGAGGGCGGCGGCGATATCCTGCCGACTGAACTGTCGCACATCAACAAGCGTGAAGCGAAAGAGGGTTGCCGCCTGGCCTGTCAGGTGAACGTGAAGCAAAACCTGAAAATCGAGCTGCCGGAAGAAATCTTTGGCGTGAAGAAGTGGGAGTGCGAAGTTATCTCCAACGATAACAAAGCCACCTTTATCAAAGAGCTGAAGCTGAAAATTCCTGACGGTGAAGACGTGCCGTTCCGTGCCGGTGGTTTTATTCAGATCGAGGCGCCGGCGCACGACATCAGCTATGCCGATTTCGATGTGCCGGAGGAGTACCGCGGCGACTGGGACAAATTCAACCTGTTCCGCTATCGCTCAGTGGTGAATGACACCACGGTGCGCGCTTATTCCATGGCGAACTATCCGGATGAAAAGGGCATTATCATGCTCAACGTGCGTATCGCTACGCCACCGCCGCGCGATCCTGACGTGCCACCGGGCATTATGTCTTCCTATATCTGGTCGCTGAAGGCCGGTGACAAGGTGACCATCTCCGGGCCATTCGGCGAGTTCTTTGCCAAGGATACCGACGCCGAAATGATCTTTATCGGCGGTGGTGCCGGCATGGCACCGATGCGTTCACACATCTTTGACCAGCTCAATCGCCTGAAGTCCAAGCGCAAAATCACCTTCTGGTACGGCGCGCGTTCGCTGCGTGAGATGTTCTACGAGGACGATTTCAATCGGTTGCAGGAAGAGAATGAAAACTTTACCTGGCACGTGGCGCTTTCCGATCCGCAGCCAGAGGATAACTGGACGGGTTACACCGGCTTTATCCATAATGTTCTGTTGGAAAACTATCTGCGCAACCACCCGGCGCCGGAAGACTGCGAATTCTACATGTGCGGTCCGCCAATGATGAACGCGGCGGTGATCAAGATGCTGAAAGATCTGGGCGTCGAAGACGAAAATATCATGCTGGATGACTTTGGTGGCTAAATGCGCGTAGGGGCAATGAAGAGCTGGATGACGACGGTGGTGCTGAGCGCCACCCTGTTATTGACCGGTTGCGGGCCGGAGCAGGTGAATCTCGAGGGTAAAACCATGGGGACCTCCTATTCGATCCGCTACGTCACCGGCGACGACACGCCGTCCGCCGCCAAGATACAGGCGGAGATCGACAAACGGTTGGAGTTGGTGAACGACCAAATGTCCACCTATCGTCCTGGCTCGGAACTGAGCCGCTTCAACGCCAGTCGCGCAGTGGATAAACCCTTCCCGGTGTCGGCCGCGACGGCAGAAGTGGTGCTGGAGGCGCTGCGTATCAACCGCGTTACCGACGGCGCGCTGGACGTGACCGTCGGGCCGTTGGTTAACCTGTGGGGCTTCGGGCCGGAAGGGCGGCCGGACAAGGTGCCGAGCGCCGCCGCACTGGAGCAGCGCCGCGCCTGGACTGGCATCGACAAGCTGTCGGTACAGGGTAACGCGTTGGTCAAACGCATTCCGGAGCTGTATGTCGATCTTTCCTCGATCGCCAAGGGCTACGGGGTGGATGTGATTGCCCAGTACCTGCAGTCGCAGCAGGTGAAAAATTACATGGTCGATATTGGCGGTGAGGTGCGCACTCGCGGCCACAACGGTGAGAATAAACCGTGGCGTATCGCCATTGAGCGGCCGACCGCCGGCATGGAGCAGAAAGCGCAATTGGTGATCCAACCCGGTGAGATGTCGATAGCCACCTCGGGGGATTACCGTAACTATTTCGAACAGGATGGCGTGCGGTATTCGCATACTATAGATCCGATCACCGGCCGGCCGATCCATCACCACCTGGTGTCGGTCACGGTGTTGAGCCCAACCTGCATGGCGGCAGACGGTTTGTCGACCGGATTAAACGTACTGGGGCCGGAACGCGGCATGGCATTGGCGAACCTGATGGGGATCCCGGTGTTCATGATTGTGAAAACTGCCACCGGTTTTGAAGAGCGCTACTCTGAGGCGTTTAAACCCTATTTGAACAAGCACTCGTGAGGTCGCTATGTTGACGGTATTTGTCGCCACCTTCGTGTTGTTTCTGCTGATTGTCGGCGGTATGTCCCTGGGCTACGTGTTTAAACGTAAAAGCCTGCAGGGCAGCTGCGGCGGCATTACGGCGCTGGGGATGGATAAGGTTTGCGACTGTCCGGAACCTTGCGATGCGCGTAAAAAACGCCTGGAGAAAGAGGCGTTGCGCCAGCAGCAGCTGGAAAAGCATCGGATTATCTGACTACAAGGGGCGCATGCGGTACAACCGCCACATGGGTTACAGATCTGACCGGCCACATAGGTAACACTTTCGTCTAATCGATACGGATAATACTGTGCTTAGCTCTGTCGTAATAAGCCGGTATCATCCGGTCGAACAACACGACATCCAACCCTTCACCCACTTCTTTAAGCATCACATATTCTCCCCGTAACGCCTCGCTGACAAACAGTCTTTTACCGAGCCGTATATCTCCTTTTTCAGCCACCTTGTACAACCGGGCTCCTTCCGGATAATTGACCTCCGGTATCCGTCCGTCCCACTGCCGGGGTGAAGGTGTCCACACCGAAGAAGGCGTTGCTCCTCCCAGTGCCGCATGCGGCCTTTCATGATTAAATTCATAACGATAATCACTGAACCATGCCTGTTGTTCTTCCATCGTTTGCCGGATGTTGTTATGGCTTAGGCCAGCCTTTAACGAACGGTGCATCCGTTCATGACGGCCATTTTGTTCCGGGTGGCCTTTCTTTATACGCTCCGGGTAAATACCTAACTTTATCATCCATACACTGAGACTACTCAGCCCGGCTATACCCGTTCCGGCAAAGGGCGCCCCATTATCAGTTCGCACAACCTCTGGCAGACCATACTCATGGAAGGCTCTCTCAAAACAGGCTCGAGTGAACAGCAGGTTTTCTGACGCGCTAGCCTCACATGCCAGAAGATAACGGCTATGGTTATCGGTCAGTGTAAAAGGGCGACAGTACTCCTGACTGAGTAGCCTAAATTTACCTTTAAAGTCAGCACTCCAGACCTGATTGACGGCCTGAATATCAGTGAGCGCATGCGTATTTTCGGGAGTTTTTCTGCGTTTTATCCTGTCTGGGACAAGGCCTTCGCGTTTGAGAATATCGCCAATCGTACTGCCTGCGGGAACGTCAAAAGGGATTTCATGGTTGAGAAGCCACTGACGAATTTTATTTGGGCCCCAGTCAGGATGAGCACGACGAAGGCTAATGAGGCAGTTAATGACGTCGGATGAATGTTGCCGTGAATGAGTCAGAGGTGCACGGGAATGGTCCTCAAGAGAGGAGACGTCATCGGGCTGAAAACGCTTAAGCCACTTGTAACCCGTTTTACGGCTGATACAAAAATGCCTGCAGACAGCGGAAAAAGAATCCCCGCTGGTCTGACAGGCATGAATAAATTCAAGGCGTTTCATGGTAACGGTCTCGGTCCAGGGCATAGTGAATTACCTCCGCTATGCCAGTCTATAACTGTTACCCATGTGACCGGTTAAAAGTGTTACCTATGTGACCGGTTTGTACCTGCAGCGCCCCTTTTTCTATCGGTTATTTGGCCTTGCGAAAGTTTTTCGCATCGGCCGGTGAGTTGACCATCACCCCGTCTACCCCAAGCGCCAGCGCCTGCTGGTAGTCTGCCGGGGTGTTGATACCAAACAGAATGATGTGCGCTGGGCCTTGCGAACGGAAGCAGTCGATCGATTCTTTATCCCAGGTCAGAAACGCCTTGGAGCGCCCCTCGCCCAGGGTAAATTTCTCCACCACTTCCACTTCCCGTTTCAGTTCCAACCCGTACCAGCGTGGCTTCTGGTTATCCGGCTTCAGTTCGCACAGGTGCGACAGGCTGATATTCGCCAGCAGGTCGCGGGTTTCATCGCGGGTTTCGAAACGCTTGATCGCCGGCGGTAGCGCCTGCAAATATTTGGCATCGGTGGAGTAAACGCGGGTGCGGTTCAGGCTGTCGGTTTTTTCCAGGGTTGCCAGCAAGGTTTTACCGAACTGGGCCGGATTGGCATCCGGTGACTTGATGTCCAGATAGAAATTGACCTTGGGGAAGTCGTTGAGTATTTCATCCAGCCGAGGAATGCCAATGCCTTTCCCCCGGAACGGGTGCGTTTCCCCTTTGGCGAATGACCAGCCGGCGTCAACTTTCGCCAGTTGTTCGGCGGTGTAAGCGGAGACCAGGCCCTGTTGGTTGGTCAGCGCTTTCAGGTCTGAGGGACGGTATAGCACGATAACGCCGTCTTTGGATTCCTGCAGCGTGATCCAAATGGCGTCCGCGCCGTTTTTCAGTGCGGTTTCAATTGCGACGCGAGTGTTTTCAGGTGCGTCGGCAGTGCCACCGCGGTGCGCAATAATGGCAGGGGCTGCGCTCGCGGCAAGGGATATCAGGGATAATGCTGAAGCGAATAAATAGACCGATAATGCTTTCATGTAGGGCACCTTCCTGTGCAAGGTTTATTGTTATCAATAACTGAGGCAATTAATTTGCCACAGCGTACTATTCAAAAATTACGCTTTTTTAACAAGTCGAAGATAATTGGGTGAAACCCTGTTTTATCCGAGCTGATCCGAGTTTTGCCGAGGCTTGAGCTTTCCATTATTGGCTGTATACTTATACAGTATTATTGGAGGGGCGATGCGTAAAATCATTCATGTCGATATGGACTGCTTCTTCGCGGCGGTAGAAATGCGCGACGATCCCAGCCTGCGCGATATTCCGTTGGCGATTGGCGGCAGCGCCGACCGGCGTGGGGTGATCAGCACCGCCAACTATCCTGCACGTCGCTATGGCGTACACAGTGCCATGTCGACGGCGATGGCGCTCAAGCTTTGCCCGCACCTTAAGCTGCTGCCCGGCCGCATGGCGGCGTACAAGGAAGCCTCGCTGCATATCCGTGAAATTTTTGCCCGCTACACCCCGTTGATCGAACCGCTGTCTCTGGATGAAGCCTATCTGGACGTCACTGACTGCAGCCAGTGCAACGGCTCGGCGACGCTGATCGCCGAACAAATCCGCCAGGCGATAGCCGATGAACTGAACCTCACCGCGTCTGCCGGTGTCGCGCCCATCAAATTCCTCGCCAAAATCGCCTCGGAGCTGAATAAGCCGAACGGCCAATACGTTATTACTCCGGCGCAGGTACCCGCATTTTTACAGCAACTGCCGCTGAGTAAAATCCCGGGCGTGGGAAAAGTGACCGCCAAACGGTTGGAAGAAGTGGGGTTGATCACCTGCGCCGACGTGCAGCAGTACGATCTGGCGGCGTTGTTAAAGCGCTTTGGCAAATTTGGCCGCGTACTTTGGGAACGCTGTCAGGGCATCGATCTGCGTGAGGTTTCGCCTGAGCGGCTGCGCAAGTCGGTGGGGGTAGAACGCACGCTGGCGGAGGACATTTATGCCTGGGAAGAGTGCGAAGCGCTGATCGTCGACAAACTGTATCCGGAACTGGAAATGCGCTTGCGCAAGGTAAAACCGGATCTGCATATCGCCCGCCAAGGCGTAAAGCTGAAGTTTCAGGATTTCCAGCAAACAACGCAGGAACACGTTTGGCCAGTATTGAATAAAGACGATTTGATCAATGTAGCGCGTCAGGCATGGAGCGAAAGACGTGAAGGGCGTGGGGTGCGGCTGGTAGGCTTGCACGTGACGTTGCTGGATCCGCAGCTAGAGCGCCAGCTGTTGCTGCCGTGGGAATAACAAGGGCGCAATGCAATATTGCACCCTTGCTTGCACAGCACGGTATTTTTTAGGGTTCAGTACACCGAACCCGGCAAATTACGCGCGCTCTGGGATACCCTTCAGCAGTGCCGTCAGCAGTTTCCAGTACAGGCCCACGCTTTCGATATGCACCTGCTCATCCGGTGAGTGTGGCCCGGTGATGGTCGGCCCAATCGACACCATATCCATATTCGGGTACGGCTTTTTAAACAGGCCGCATTCCAGCCCCGCGTGGATCACCATGATGTTTGGCGTCTTGTTGAACAGATCCTGATAGATCTCGCGTACCAAATGCATGACCGGTGAGTCAGCGTCCGGTTGCCAGCCAGGGTAGCCGCCTTTCGGGGCCACTTTGGCGTTGGCCAACTGGCCCAGCGCGGTCAGCATGCCGACCACGTAATCTTTACCGCTGTCGATCAACGAACGGATCAGGCAGATGATTTCTGCTTCGCTGTCGCTGGTGGTCACTACGCCCACGTTCAGTGAGGTTTCCACCACGCCTTTCACCGCGTCGCTCATGCGGATCACACCGTTTGGCGTGCCGTTGAGCAGTGCCAGGAAACGCTGTTGGCTGTCTGCGGTCATGGCCTGAGACGTGCTGGTGGTTGGCTCCAGCAGAACGGTGATGTTCTTCTCTTTAGCGGACAGCTCATTTTGCAGGGTGGCCAGGAACGCCTGGCTCAGTGCTTTGAGCTCATCGGCCTTAGCTGCCGGTACGGCAACCACGGCAGAAGCTTCACGCGGGATGGCGTTGCGCAGGGTGCCGCCGTTCAGGTCCAGTACGCGCAGATTCAACGCCGCGGCATTATCGAACAGGAAGCGCGCCAGCAGTTTGTTGGCGTTGCCCAGACCGACGTGAATATCCGCGCCGGAGTGGCCGCCTTTCAGGCCTTTGATCGTCAGCTTCAGGGTCTGGTAACCGGCCGGTACGGCTTCACGCTGCAGCGGCAGGGTGGTGATGAAATCAATACCGCCGGCGCAACCCATGTAGATCTCGCCTTCTTCTTCGGAATCGGTGTTGATCAGGATATCGGCCTGCAGCCAGTTAGCCTGCAGCCCGAATGCACCGTCCATGCCGGCTTCTTCGGTCATGGTCAGCAGCACTTCCAGCGGACCGTGCTCGACGCTGTCGTCTGCCAGCACAGCCAGCGCGGAGGCCATGCCGATGCCGTTGTCGGCGCCCAGCGTGGTGCCGCGCGCTTTGATCCACTCACCGTCGATATACGGCTGAATCGGATCCTTGGTGAAGTCGTGCACGGTGTCGTTATTCTTCTGCGGCACCATGTCCAGGTGCGCCTGCAGGGCAACCGGCTTGCGGTTTTCCATGCCTTTGGTGGCTGGCTTGCGCAGCAGGATATTGCCTACCTGGTCACGCTCGGCGTGCAGGTTTTTCTCTTTGGCCCATTCGAGGATGTGCTGCGCCAGCGCTTCTTCATGATAAGAAGGGTGTGGAATAGAGCAGATTTTGGCAAAAATATCCCACAGCGGCTGTGGCGAAAGTTGAGACAATTCAGACACAATAAGTCTCCTGTAACGGCATTCACGGCATAGCGGGAATACCGCTCGGTTAGGGTTAGGGGCATCTGTGCTGTTTTGGCACGATCTCCAGAGAATATCACTTTCTACCGGGCGGTGCCCGTCCCGAATTGTGCTGTTTAAGCGCTTGATCACACTAGTTTGCTGCGCTGCAGTTCATTTTTTCAGCATCAATCACCAGAGGAAATACTTATGATTTCCACGGTACAACTGGTATTCGGCGCGTCCAGTCTCTATAATCTCGCGCAACCTTTTTTCCCCTGATTACTGAATAAGCCACACCCTGGCTGGCTGGGACACCATTCTATGAGCGAAAAATACGTTGTTACCTGGGACATGCTGCAAATGCAAGCGCGCAAACTGGCTCACCGCCTGCTGCCCGTAGACCAATGGACAGGCATTATTGCCGTAAGCCGCGGCGGCCTGGTGCCGGCAGCCTTACTGGCGCGTGAACTGGGTATTCGCCATGTGGATACCGTATGCATTTCCAGCTATGACCATGACAACCAACGCGAAATGAAAGTGCTCAAGCGCGCTGAAGGCGACGGTGAAGGCTTTATCGTCATCGACGATCTGGTGGATACCGGTGGTACTGCAAAAGCCATCCGCGAGATGTACCCGAAAGCGCATTTCGTCACCATCTTTGCCAAGCCGGCAGGCCGCCCGCTGGTTGACGATTATGTGGTTGATATCCCACAGGATACCTGGATCGAACAGCCATGGGACATGGCGGTGACCTTCGTACCACCGATCGGCGGTCGTTAAGTTCGACAGGCTGTTCCATTAAAACGCCCGGTTTCGCCGGGCGTTTTCGTTATTTTGGTTTATCGCCCCAGAGTTAGGTACACTACCTCCAGTTGATTAGGCTGTTTGCGGCCTATAGCCAGATTTACGGAGGCTGTTGTTACCATGGCACAAGCCAACCTTTCTGAAATTCTGTTCAAACCCTCATTTAAACATCCTGAGACCTCGACGCTGGTGATGCGCGCGCGCAACAAAGTCAGCGCCGATCTGCATTCCACGCTGGAAGGCAACACCGTCAGCAACTGGTATCGCATGCTTAACCCGCTGTTGTGGGCCTGGCGCGGCGTTGATCCGATCGAAATCAACGAAGTGCTGGCGCGCATCGCAGTCGCCGATGTGGAGCACACCAACGACAAATGGCTGGATACCGTGGTCGGTTACCGTAACGGCAACTGGATTTACGAATGGGTTCACCAGGGCATGCGCTGGCAACAGAGCGCGTTGGAACAGCAGGATCCTTTGATCGGCGGTCAGCACTGGCTCAACGCCGCCAATTTTTACAGCATCGCCGGCTACCCGCACCTGAAAGGGGACGAACTGGCCGAGCAGGCCGAAGCGCTCTCCTGCCGGGCTTACGAAGAAGCCGCGCTGTTGCTGCCTTATCAGTTGAAAGAGCTGGAGTTCCGCATTGAGGGCGGCAGCAGCATCAATGGTTTCCTGCACCTGCCGGAAAAGGGTGAGGCCCCGTTCCCGACGGTGTTGATGTGCGGCAGCCTGGACACGCTGCAAACTGACTACCACCGCCTGTTCCGCGATTATCTGGCACCGCACGGCATCGCCATGCTGACCATCGATATGCCTTCCATCGGCTCCTCATACAAGTGGAAGCTGACGCAAGATTCCAGCTTCCTGCATCAGCAGGTGCTGATCCAACTGGCCTCGGTGCCGTGGGTCGATCATCAGCGCGTCACCGCGTTTGGCTTCCGTTTTGGTGCCAACGTGGCGGTACGTCTGGCCTATCTGGAGCCACAGCGGCTGCGGGGCGTGGCTTGTCTGGGGCCGGTGGTGCATCGCCTGCTGTGCGACAGCAAAACGCAACAGCATGTGCCGGACATGTACATGGATGTGCTGGCCAGCCGGATGGGGATGGCCAACGCGTCGGATAACGTGCTGAAGGTGGAGCTGAACAGTTATTCGCTGAAAACCCAAGGGCTGTTGGGCCGCCGTTGCCCGACGCCAATGCTGGCCGGTTACTGGGATCAGGATCCGCTCAGCCCGAAAGAAGAAGCGCAGCTGATCGCATCATCCTCGCTGGACGGCAAACTGATCGCCATACCGCGCGCCCCTGTCTACAGCAGTTTCCACAAGGCGTTGCTGCAAATGACCCACTGGATGAAAGATAAAATGCGTTAATTAGTTGCTAAATTTTAACAGTTTGTTAAAAAGAGTGGTCTACATTGAGGAGGTTAAAGAATGACGTTACCGAGTGGTCACCCTAAAAGCCGACTAATGAAACGTTTCGCCAGCTTGGGGCCGTACCTGCGTGAAGGGCAGTGTGAGAACGACCGTTTTTTCTTTGATTGTTTAGCCGTGTGCGTCAATGTTAAGCCCGCTCCAGAGAAGCGCGAGTTCTGGGGTTGGTGGATCGAACTGCATGCCGAAGATACGCGTTTCACCTACGCCTATCAGTTTGGCCTGTTTGATAAAGATGGGCACTGGACGCCGGAAAAGATTAAAGATGCTGAAGTGAAAACCAAGTTGGAAACCACCCTGCGTGATTTCCACCGTCGTCTGGGCGAGCTGCTGACCACCATGGAACTGACGCTTGAACCGGCCGAGAATTTCAAAGAGAAACTGATTAAACTTTCCGCCTGACCCCGTTAGACCACAAGTATTCTGCTGATTTCGCGTTGTGCCTGTTGGCATAACGCGTCTCTCCTGCTACAAAGTCCTTTGCACTCTTATTCTCATCATACACGGCAGAAATACTATGAACGGCAGCCAGACACTGGTTGTGAAATTGGGCACCAGCGTGTTGACCGGCGGATCGCTGCGTCTTAACCGTGCTCACATTGTCGAACTGGTACGCCAGTGCGCACAACAGCATGCAGCGGGTCACCGCATCGTTATCGTCACCTCCGGCGCGATTGCCGCCGGGCGCGAACATTTGGGTTACCCCGAACTCCCCGCCACCATCGCCTCCAAGCAGCTGCTGGCGGCGGTCGGGCAGAGCCGGCTGATCCAACTGTGGGAGCAACTGTTTTCCATTTACGGCATCCACGTCGGGCAGATGTTGCTGACGCGCGCCGATCTGGAAGACCGTGAACGCTTCCTCAACGCGCGTGACACCATGACCGCGCTGCTGGACAACCGTATCGTGCCGGTAATCAATGAGAACGACGCGGTAGCGACCGCAGAAATCAAGGTGGGCGACAACGACAACCTGTCGGCGCTGGCGGCGATCCTGGCCGGGGCCGACAAATTGCTGTTGCTGACCGATCAGCAAGGCTTGTACACCGCCGATCCACGTAATAACCCGCAGGCGGAACTGATCCGTGAAGTGCACGGCATCGACGATGCGCTGCGTGCCATCGCTGGCGACAGCGTTTCCGGCCTGGGCACCGGCGGCATGGGCACCAAGTTGCAAGCTGCCGACGTGGCTTGTCGCGCCGGCATCGACGTGATCATTGCCGCTGGCAGCAAGCCGGGCGTGGTGGCGGACGTTATTGAAGGTAAACCGGTGGGCACGCGTTTCCACGCGCTGGAAACCCCGTTGGAAAACCGCAAACGCTGGATCTTTGGCGCACCGCCGGCCGGTGAGATCACCGTCGACGACGGCGCGGTCGATGCGATTATGGCGCGCGGCAGTTCGCTGCTGCCGAAGGGCATTCGCGAAGTGAAAGGCGATTTCTCCCGCGGTGAAGTGATCCGCATCCGCAATCTGGCGGGGCGTGATTTGGCCCACGGCGTCAGCCGCTATAACAGCGACGCGATGCGCATGATTGCCGGTCATCACTCGCAGGAAATCAGCGAAATTCTCGGTTATGAATACGGCCCGGTGGCAGTGCACCGTGACGATATGATAGTCAGTTAAGGAGTGAGCATGCTAGAGCAAATGGGGAAAGCCGCCAAACAGGCTTCCTGGCAACTGGCGGTGCTGAGCACGGCGAAGAAAAATCAGGTGTTGTCGGTCATCGCCGACCGGCTGGAAGCCGAAAGCGAAGTGATTTTGCAGGCTAACGAGCAGGATATGACGCAGGCACGCGCCAGCGGGATGAGCGAAGCGCTGCTCGATCGCCTGCTACTGACCCCGGCGCGACTGGCGGCGATCGCCAACGATGTGCGCCAGGTGTGTCGTTTAAACGACCCGGTCGGCCACGTGTTGGACGGTAGCCTGCTGGACAGCGGGCTGAAACTGGAACGCCGTCGCGTGCCGTTGGGCGTGATTGGCGTGATTTATGAAGCACGGCCAAACGTCACCATCGACGTTGCCAGCCTGTGCCTGAAAACCGGCAACGCGGTGATCCTGCGTGGCGGTAAAGAAACCCACCATACCAATCAGGCGACGGTGAAAGTGATCCAGCAGGCGCTGGAACAGTGCGGCCTACCGGCGGCTGCGGTACAGGCTATCGACAGCCCGGATCGCGCGTTGGTGAATGAACTGCTGCGCCTGGATCGCTACGTCGATATGCTGATCCCACGCGGTGGCGCGGGGCTGCACAAGCTGTGTCGTGAACAGTCGACCATCCCGGTGATCACTGGCGGTATCGGCGTTTGCCACACCTACGTTGATGACAGCGTTGATTTCGACAAGGCGCTGACGGTGATAGAGAACGCCAAAATTCAGCGCCCAAGCGCCTGTAACTCGCTGGAAACGCTGCTGGTGAACCGCAGCATCGCCGCAGAGTTCCTGCCGGCGCTGAGTGCCAGAATGGCGGCGGTGGGGGTTACCCTGCACGCGGCGGAGAATGCCATGCCGCTGCTGCAAGACGGCCCGGCAACGGTGGTGGCGGTGGCGGCAGAAGATTATGACGACGAATGGCTGTCGTTGGATCTGAACGTGGCGCTGGTGGACGATATCGATCAGGCCATCGACCATATCCGTACCCACGGCACCAGCCACTCCGACGCGATCCTCACCCGTTCACTGAGCAGCGCCGAGCACTTTGTGCGTGCGGTGGACTCCAGTGCGGTATATGTGAATGCCAGCACCCGCTTCACCGACGGCGGCCAGTTCGGTCTGGGTGCAGAAGTGGCGGTCAGCACGCAGAAACTGCATGCCCGCGGTCCAATGGGCCTGGACGCTCTGACCACCTACAAGTGGATCGGCTACGGCGACGATTTGGTTCGCAGTTAACGTTTAGTATGGCGTTGAGATTTCATGTAGGGGCGCAGCATGCTGCGCCCTTTTTGTATGCTGGGTCATACCAGAACTGGCATTGTTGCAGGCCCAAAGAAACTATTCTGAAAGTCGGCTCTGTGCCAGGAGTGGACGTTGCTGACTTCAGTTTGTACTAATTTAAGAAGCCTATTCAGGCATATTCATTCATTTTCAGCGTAGGAAATACTATATCTATCGCCAGTACTTAGAACGTTAGCAAACGCATCACGACTCAGATGCATACCTGCAACGAGTAGTTTTTCACTGACGGCTTGCTCAAGAACTTTTTTTCGTGTTTCTTCGGCCTGAGCGGGATCGAAGTCAAACACAACGGAAACGTTCGGTTGCATTGACTGAATATGGGGATAATGAACAATATCTCCCCATATTAATAAGCATTTATTACCAGAATCAATGCGGAACCCTGTATGTCCAGGTGTGTGGCCCGGTAACCATACCGGAAGAATATTCCCTGCTATTTTGCTTTCGTTAAAAAATCGTACGCTCTGCGCATAAGCATTTAATGTCTTGCGGACTAGCCTAAAATTACTTTTCCCGCGTGCATTTGCTGTTTTTAATTTTTTATCATCCCACCAGTGTTCCGCTTCGAGAGGATGCAGAATAACTTCAGCATTTTTATAGACGGTTTTTTCTTCAGCATCAAGTAGACCCCCAATATGGTCAGGATGGCAGTGGGTCAATAAGACAGTATCCACGTCGTCTGTGCTAACGCCTGTTGCCTCAAGGTTTGCTTTGAGCTGTCCTCCTGTGCTGCTCAACGATCCTGTGCCCGTATCAACCAGAATAGTCCTTCCCCTCCCACGGATAAGATAGCAGTTAATATGGATATCACCGGGCTCAGAGATTCCGGCATTGTACTGGATGACCCGGGCATCGACGTTTTCAATGCCTGACAACAAATCCAGACTAGCTGAAATAATGCCATCACTCAAAGCTGTTACCTGAAAATCACCGATCTGTCGAAAAGGGAAAACTGGATGGTTCATAAATACCTCAGGGTTAGTTTTGGGGGAATGTTTTCGGTGCAAGCGTTCCAAAATAGCGAAAGCGCGCTATCAGTCCCGAAATTTGTTGAATGATAAAATCCAGGTGGTGCATAAAATTCTCCATCACTTCTTGCGTACGAAATTTTGCTAGGCGATAAAAAATTTCGGCATATACCGATTACTCACCCCGTCTTTACGTTGATAAAGACGGTATGAACATTCTTTTAATTCTGAGCCGAGAATCTCACAGTAGAGAGCGCTGCAGTTATAGATAAAATCGTAAAGGTCATTAAATCAGTCAGACTGATTTTCAGAAATATAAAAAGTCAGATTAGGCATGATGTTATGGTTTAATTTTTTTGCGAATCTTAACTGAGTTTTGCAACTGCGATGTAATAGGCCGGTAGAGATACACTCCATGAGCATCTGTGAATAGCGAGGCAGTTTCACGAGGTAAAATATATGCAAAACGGCGTTTGGGGGATTTATCCAGCCCTACCGCCTGCATTTCCAATGCTCGGCTTCCGAGTTCTGATTCTAAATAGCTTATTGGCCGGGAGCTAAATAGCAGGATTTCCTCTGTGGAAATGGCCGGAGCCGGGTCTTCACATGTATAGAGGTTACGGTGCCAGTCAGTTATGCAGGCCTGCCACCGGGAGAAATTGCCACCCCCTTTCAAACGGTAATCTTCACTGCAGAGAACATTCGCATTTTTAATGGTATGAATAGCGAGATAAGCAGGGCATCCGGGGTTCAAAGCACGGAAACGTTGAGAAGTCGAGAATCCGTTAACAGAGATCAACGCGGGCAGTTTTTTCCGACTGTAAAACGCATTCCATTCAGCCTCGCTTTGAGGATCGTTGTACGAGCATTCCACGATATAGAACATCAACTTATCTCCACATGAATAATCGCAGGGAACAAATAAACCTGCTTAATGACTATTTATCATGCTACGTGCTGATTTTACGATTTTAAATCGATAATATGTCATTGGTTAGTGACATTAACTCAATTAATGTACGTTTTGTGTACTAAGTAAGGAGCGCTAACTATGCGCAAAAAAATCCCCAGCAGCACTTCTTTGCAGGCGTTTGATGCTGCCGCAAGACACGGTAATTTTGCCAGGGCCGCAGAGGAACTGTCTCTGACGGAAGGAGCCATTAGCCGTCAGATTGCGCGTCTTGAATCTTTGCTGAACTGTCGATTGTTTGACCGTATGGGAAGTCGCGTGAAGATTAATCCTGTAGGTGCACGCTATGCACATCACATCCGTGAAACGCTTGAACGACTTGAAAGAGATACTCAATACATAATGGGAATGCCTGAGGGAGGCAAGAACCTGGATATTGCCGTACTGCCGACCTTTTCCAGTCGATGGTTTATCCCTCGTTTAAGTGGATTTAAAGCCTTATACCCAAACATAACATTAAATATTGCGATCAGAACCAATCCTTTCATCTTATCTGAGAGTGGCTTTGACGCCGTAGTTCACTTTGAACACCCAGCATGGGCAGGCATGCGCTTGCAATTTCTGTTTCAGGAAAAACTGGTACCCGTATGTCATTCGGCACTTTTAACAAATCAGGATATAAATGAGCAGTTAAATAAACTTCCGCGAATTCACCGCCGACAGAATCCGGATGCATGGCACCAGTATGCCCGGGAAAGCGGTTTAATCCTTGATAACCCGGCCCAGGGAGATCGGTATGACCTTCACGAAATGGCAATAGCAGCTGTCATGGCAGGGCAAGGAGTAGCACTGATACCGCGTATGTATGTCGAAAATGAATTGAAAAGTGGAGTGCTTGTTTCGCCCTGGCCTGCATCAGACAATCTGAGCAAAAACTTCTGTTTAGTAAAGCCGATAGAAACCGGAATAAATGCAGCGGCATTAGAGAATTTTGAGCATTGGCTACTTGCTGAGACAAATGCTTTTGCGAGAACCTTCATTTGAACACGTTAACTCAAGAAGATGATATTACGGAATTACGTCTGTTCCTCGTTCATAGCGGCCCAATATTAAAGGTTTTCCATATAATAGAACGCTTTCATCAGTTCTTCTTCGGTTTGTGGTGATACCAAACTTGCCCCAGAATCTTCCTCAACTTTTATCAAAAGCTCACTGCGGGTAATTCCTAACCTGTTTGCCACATGGTTAGCACAACTTCGTGCGTGAGAAGCTCTGTGTGCCAAGGGCCTTGCCGTATCCAAAACTCTTGTCCTCGATGATGAATGAGACATTAGTTCCTCCTTAAACAGATACACTTGGATAACTCGTTCTTCGCTGCCAAAGCTTTCTGGGTGGGCGTTCAACTATAAGGCAGGGAATGCACCGGACCGGTGACACTCTTCAATAGCTATGGAGTGCCTAATTTGCTCATCGCGCCCGGATATGTACTGATAAGCGCATTCGTAATGCGAAGGTCGTAGGTTCGATCACAAAGAATGAAATCGCCTGCCAATCCGCTCAATAACCGCTCCAGCATCCACCCCAAGCAGCCGGGCAATAACAGCAAACTCCACCACATCCAGCTTGCGCTCGCCGTTTTCAACCTTGGCGATAAACGACTGCGGGCGTCCCAGCGCTTCGGCCAGTTTGGCCTGAGTGATGCCTTTTTCTATACGAGAATCCCGAAGTGTTTTTATAACTAATTGATATTCTGTTGAATAAACTGAAGTCATAGCGTTTTCCGCGAGTGATATCCCAAAATCGAATATCTGCCATTGCTGTGATTATCCCAAAGTAGGATAACTTAAGGCATCAGATAACCCGGAGAATTAAGCATGATGGATAAAGATGATTGGCACCCGGCGGACGTGATCGCCGCTTTAAAGAAGAGGGGCACCACGTTAGCGGCGGTATCCAGAGAGGCAGGGCTAGCATCCTCGACGCTGGGCAATGCGCTGGCACGCCACTGGCCGAAAGGAGAGCGGTTAATTGGTGAGGCTTTGAATCTGCCCCCGGCAGTGATATGGCCTTCAAGATACTCTGAGGCTGTACATAAGGATTGAGTAGAGCGGCCAGTCTCTATCAGAACTCGGCGTTATTATTAATGAGAATGAAAACAGCAGATAAAAATGGGGGTAGGGTAGTAAACGTTATCCACAACCCCCACTATTTTCTAATAAATATAAAAATTATTTTTTAACCATAAGATGACTGCGCTCTTCTTTACTCATCGCCTTGTTTGAGCTGGAAATAACGCAGTTATATTCTTTACCTTCATTAATAATCATAAAGGTGCTGACGGGGTTTTTAAAATCTTTGCCGATGGTGAAATAAACATAATCCTTAGGCAACACATTGGGTTTGAAGGCACCAAATGCATAAACCCCTTCTATGCCGAGTGCTGATAAATCAACCGTAAGCTCCAGCGGCTGCGTGGCCATCGGCGATGGCAGCATGGATTTAGCCGACATCATCATCGAACTGGTATTGACGGTGTATTCGCTGGTGACTTTCATCCCGACATACTTGGAGGTTGGCATGGAAAGTTCTTTCATACAGGCGGCATCGTGCTGCGGGGCGGGGCTGCCGTTTTGTTGCACGGCGTGTACGTGTTCCAATGTCACCTGCACTTTGCCAGTCACCGGTTGTTTAGTGTCTGCCGCGTGAGCCATGCCGACCATCGTGATGGCAGCAATCGTAGGTAAAATAACGCCAGTCATTATTTTCATTACTCTTCTCCTGACTTTTAAGTTTGGAAAAGTTGGATTAACTTTTCCGTGTGTGTAGCCGATAGAATTGAATTAATGAAATCATGGGTAGCACTATGTGGCCCTGTGCCGTCATTGGGCATGGCATAGCAGACTTTAAAAACAACTGGCGTTTTTTAAGATAAATGCAATGAGTGGATAAAAATTTTTTCTTACGGAACTCTGTCAGCCCATGGGCTTATATTTTGTATGAATAACCTTAGTCAAGATCCGGGATAGATACAACTCGGCGTATATAAATTTTTCTAACCGTTTGGCGCCTGGAAATTAATAAGCCAATGGACTATTTCCAATGGCTTATATTTATATGCTTATTATTGCAATGTTGGGGTTGTCATTTCGGGCTAACGCCGATTCAACCAAGGCAGCATACGCACCAGCGCATTGTCCTTAACGATATAGTGATGGAACAGCGCTGCGGCGGCATGCAGCCCGATCAGCCAATAGCCGAAAGCCGCCAGCGTCTTATGCCAGCCGATAATCGTCCGCGCCTGCGGCCGGTCGGCAATCTCGGCGAAGGGCATCGGCAAGCCGAATAAAAACCACTCTTTCCCCCCAAATAGCGGGAATAGACGCCCAGAATCGGCAACGTCAGCAGCAGCAGGTAAATCAGGCTGTGTACCAGATGGGCTACGCCAGTTTGCCATTTTGCCGGTTTCGGCTCGATAGCGGGGCTGGTGTGGCGCCAGCGCAGAAACAAGCGGGCGATCATCAGAACAAATACCGTCACTCCGCAACTGAAATGGGTCACCACCAGCACGTACCACACCGGGGTGCCCGGTACGGCAAGCCCTCTCAGCTCAATCGTCGTGCAGGTCACGACCAGCAGGATCGCCACCAGCCAGTGCAGACGGATCTGCATCGGCATATAAGAGTTCTGCACCGGGTTACCTTTTGATGTTAAATCACAGTGTTGATGAGAGTAACCAAATGTTACAGGAGAGGAAAGCGCCGGATGAGAATTTCATCCGGCGGATTGCCGGTGTGGCACCCAACGCGGGTGCCACACTTTCACTCAGTTGATCTTGGCCTTGGCAAAGTCGCTGCCGTTAACGTCAACCACATAGCCGCTGACGTTGCTGCGGGTGGCGTAGAACACCTTGCCGTTAGCCAGCGGCAGCAGCGGAGCCTGCTGGGCAAAAATCACCTGTGCCTGCTGATAAAGCTTGGCACGTTCGGCCGGGACGCTAACCTTAATCGCCTGCTGGATCAGCTTGTCGTAGCTGCTGTCGCACCAGCGTGCCGCGTTGGCACCGGTTTGCACGCCGGCGCAGTTGAGCAGGGTAGCGAAGTTGTCCGGGTCGCCGTTATCCGACATCCAGCCATACAGCGCGCTCTGCTGTTCCCCTTTGCGCAACCCGGCCAGATACTGGCCCCATTCCCAGGTGACGATTTTGGCTTTTACGCCCACTTTCGCCCAGTCGTTTTGGATCATCTGAGCGATGCGGCGTGAATTCGGGTTGTAAGGGCGGGCTACCGGCATCGACCAGATATCGGTCTCAAACCCTTTCTCCAGCCCGGCCTGCTTGAGCAGTTCACGCGCTTTTTCCGGGTTGTAAGCGTATTCGGGCAGTTTGTCGTTATAGCCCAGCATGCCCGGCGGCAGTATCGAATAGGCCGGCGTGCCGCTGTCTTTGAATACCGCCGCAACGATGGCCTTTTTGTCCACCGCATAGCTCAGAGCCTGGCGTACCAACACGTTGTCGAACGGCTTCTTCTGGGTGTTGAACGCCAGATAGCCGACGTTCAGGCCGTCGATGTTGTGCAGCTGCAGGTTTTTGTCGCTCTTGATGGCGTCAAACTGCTCCGCCAGCGGGGCAGGGATAATCTGACACTCGTTGGTTTTCAGCTTGGCCAGCCGGGTTTCCGGGTTTGGCGTAATGGAGAAAATCAGGTGTTTGCTGGCCACTTCGCCCTGCCAGTAATGCGGGTTGGCGATGTAGCGGATCAGCGAGTCCTGTTTGTACTGCTGCAGCGCAAACGGACCGGTGCCGATCGGCCAGTTATCGACATATTCCGGGGTGCCTTTTTTCAGCATGGCATCGGCATATTCGGCGGAAAGGATCGAGGCGAAGTCCATCGTCCAGTCGGCGAGGAACGCGGCGTTAGGCTGGCTCAGCGTAAAGCGCACGTGGTCGTTATCCACCGCCTCCACTTTGGTGATCAGCTTGTCCAGCCCGGTGTCGGTGAAGTACTCGTAGTTGCCGCCGGACACCTTGTGATACGGATGATTGGGGTCCTTTTGACGCATCACGGTGAACACCACGTCCTCGGCGTTGAAGTCGCGCGTCGGGGTGAAGTATTTGTTGTTGTTGAACTTCACGCCCTTGCGCAGCGTAAAGGTGTAGGTTTTGCCATCCGGGCTGATGGTCCACTCGGTCGCCAGTGAGGGCGCCGGGGTTTTATCGCTTTCACGCAGCGTCAGCAGGCGGTTGTACAGCACCTGCGAGGTGGCGATAAAGGTGGTGCCGGAGCTGGAAAGCTGCGGGTTGAACGATTCGGGCGAGGCTACGGTGCAGTAGACCAGGGTATCCGTGGCGGCCAGTGCGCTGCCCGTGGTCAACAGGCCGGTTCCTGCCAACAACAGACCCGCAGTGCTTTGTTTTAAACGCATAAAATGGATGGCTCCCTCAGGTTGATTGAGGACACTGCCGCCGCGGTGGCATTCAGGCAGCCCTCAATTTAAATATAAGTGATTGATCGCGAATATGGGAACTGAGGAATGACGATTGTTCGACGGTCGCAGACGGGCCGGGCGTCAAGATAGCCGATGAAATTGTATGCTTAGGTAAATAACCCCGGTTTTTCGGTTGTCTGACAAAAATGTTATCGACGAGTCACTTTGGGGTCAGCAACCCCCACTTAGAATCACCTCACCAGGCAGAACCTGGTCTGGTCAATCTAATGAGGTGGTTATATGAAAGCGATTAAATATGTCATGGCGGCGTTTATCCTGGCGGTGGTGTCCACCAGCAGCTTTGCGGCCAACAGCGTCAGTTCCGAGCAGGGGCTGACTAAACTCGGCGTGGTCTCCGCCAGCGGAGCACTGACGCTCTCAGGTCTGGAAAAGCAATTGGCGAAGAAAGCCGATCAGGCCGGGGCCAGTTCATACCGCATTATTTCCGCCAGCGGAGGCAATAAACTGCACGGCGTAGCGGTAATTTACCAATAATGGCAGGTGCATGCCGTTAGACCGGGGCGGTACTTGTTTTTACCGCCCCAGAAGGTTCCTGTTTTGTTGGTTTGTAGCCCTCATCCTCCGCCACTTAACCCTCGGTCACTCCTCAGGCGCACTCTCCCCGTCAATTAAGTTTGCAGCATGAACAGGTTGTTCTATATTCATGAAAATGATAATAAGTGTTATTATCATTTTCATTTGTAACCAAACCGAAACATCTTCAGTGCGTTGCCCTGGCCTTGGAAAAGGTGGCTGCGCCGTCTCGCTTTACGTGCGCCAGGGAGGTCAAGCACGCCAACCACAACACAATAATAAGGATCACGCCGGGCAGCCCTTGGGCTGGTCATCCAACCGTGTCCGCCATTTACCTCGCTTTTGGCCGTTATCGGCGGCAGCGGGGTTTTCGCTTCCGTTGTTTCAACATTTGTTTATGGCTTATCAAAGGTAGGTAACATGTCGGAAACTGTTTTGGCTACTGAATGGCTGCCGCTGACACCGGCGCAGTTAGACTTCTGGGACGAATTTACCTTGCATCCCGGACAGCCTTTTTCCACCGTCGCTCACGTCACCGAACTACGCGGCGCGGTAGATGAAGAGGCGCTGTGTCGGGCTATCACTCAGACGATGGCGGAAACGCAGGCGTTTGCATTGCGTTTTCGCGGCGGCACTGGCGAGAGTTTGCCGCAGCAGCGTTACGATCCCCAGGCAATACCGCAACTTAATCGCCTAGATCTTCAGGCACAGCCCGATCCCTACCAGACCGCGATGCGGCTGATGCAGGCGGATGTCGATCAACCACTGGATCTATGCAGCCAGCCGGTGGCCGCGGTGTGGTTGATCAGGCTGGGGCCTTCGCGTTTTATTTGGTACATGCGCGCCCATCATATTGTGATTGATGGCTTTGGCATGGCGTTGGTTGAACATCGTTGTGCCGCGCTGTATGCGCATTTCCTCGACGACAGCGCGGCAGGGCACGCATTGGGCGAGATTCGTGCTTTTCAGCACCATGAACTGGCCTATGCGGCTTCTGAACGCTGCGCTAAAGACCGGTATTTTTGGCAGCGGTATTTGCCACCGTCGCAGACCTTGCCAACGGTGCGCAAAGGCGGCAGGGAATATGGCGTGAAATCCCTGAGTACCAGCACGCCGTTGCCGGAGGAGATCCCGCAGCGGTTGCGTTGGCTGTCGGAACGTAGTGGTATCGGTTGGCCCGATCTGTTGCTTTCCCTGTCCGCCGCCTGGCTGTTCTTTACCTTGCCGCCGTTGCCGCATGACAAGGGCGATTCGCGCACCATGTGGATGCCGGTGATGAACCGCCGCAGCAGCCAGGCCACCAATACGCCGGCGCTGGCGGTCAATACGCTGCCGCTTTTGGTATCGCTGCGTGCGGAAGAGACTTTGGGCCATTTTCTGTCGGGCATGGCGAAGATGCTGCGTGAGCTGCGCAGCCACGCAGGCTACCGTCTGCGGCACATTGCCGCAGATCGCGGTGTGACGCCGGCCTCTCGTTTGTTTATCTCGCCGTTTATCAACGTCCAGCCGTTTGATCCCGCCGGTTTCAGCGGCTGCACCTGTACGCGACGGGTACTGGCAGGAGGATCTGGCGACGGCGCTAACCTGACCTTCCGCGGGCGCACCGATGCTGGCGATCTGCACCTGGATATCGATGTTTACGTGCAGCAGTTTGCCTGCGATGGGATCGAAGACTATGGGCGTGACCTGCAGGCGTTTTTACTGCGTGCGTTGCGGGAAGAAGCGCTGGAGACGGCGCTCGGCGAACTGGTGGCGGTGCCCGCCTGATGGCCGAAAGGTCAGCGTAATGGTTGGGGCCATGCTCGACCCGATATAAGTTTGAATGAGGTGATAGGGGGCTGCATGCAGCCCCTTTTAGTTTGAACCGTTTAACGTGCCAACAACGCCGCCACTTCCCGCGCATTTTTGCAGGGGATTAACAGCGTTGGCGGTAGTTGGGTGCCAAAGGCCTGGTTAAGCTGCGCCGCCACCTGGCGAATGTGCGGCAGCTTCAACCCCATGCTGATAAAGGCCGTTTCTTCTCCCCATTCCGGGCGCGGCGTTGCGCCGATAGCCTGCAAATAGATCGACAGGATCTTGCCGCTGTGCGCCGGTGGCGCGCTCGGCAGCGGTACCGCACAGGCATTCAGGCCCGGAGTGGCACGATCGGCGCTGAAGGCTGCGCGGATGCGGTGACGGTCGGTCTTGCCGTTACCCGACAGCGGCAGCAACTCGGTATGAATAAAGCGTGTCGGGATATGGGTACAAGGAAGGTAGCCGGTCGAAAAAGCGCGGATCGCCGCCAGCGACAGCGGTTTACCGTCGTGGGTGAGGTACATCGCCCCGAGCGTCGCTTCGCCATTGTCACCGCCAGGGTAATCCACTACCACGATATCGATAATAGCCTCGTGTCCGCGCAACACATCTTCAATTTCCGGCAGCGAAACGCGCACGCCACGGATTTTCACGTAGCCGTTCACCCGGCTGGCGAACAGGATATTGCCGTCCGGACGATAGTACCCTTGATCGCCGGTACGGAAGGCCCGCAGCGGTTGCCCGTCGGGCCCCTCCAGCGTAACGAAATCATGTTGTTTTAAATCACCGTCCTCCAGATACCCCAGCGCCAGATTCACCCCGGAGGTGTGGATGCGGCCGACCACGCCGGTCGGGCAGTGGGTACCGTCGTCATGGCAGATAAAGTATTGGTTAGCCGGCAGCGGCTGACCATAAGGCACGGTGCCGGTGTCCTGCGGCGCTATCGGGTGCCAGATACTCCAGATGGTGGTTTCGGTCGGGCCACCGAGCGAGAACAGGCTGATGTCCGGACGCAGACCGCGCAATTGCTGTACCGTCGCCGGTTTGATGTAATCGCCCCCCTGAGCCACCAGTCGCAGCGAACGCAGGCTGTCGTCGGTTTTACAGGTAAGCAGCATTTCCAGAATGGCGGGGACCGAACACCACAGGCTGACGCCATGGCGCTCAACCAACTGGTTCCAACTGATGGCGTCCTTTTCCTGATGTGGTGCCGGTAACACCAGCGTGGCACCGGCGCTGAGCGAGCCGAACAGATCAAACATCGACATATCGTGGTGTGGCGGCGTGACCGAAATCATCACGTCGTCGGCGGTGACCGCCCAGCGCTGCAGGGTTTGGCCGATAACGTTGGCGGTGGCGCGGTTATTGAGCACCACGCATTTCGGTTTGCCGGTGGTACCGGAGGTATACAGATAATAACTGGCTTCGGTGCTGACGCTGCGCTCGGTCAGCGTCTGGCTGTCCGGCCGCTTGGCGGCGCCCGCCGTCGGGTCAAGCAGTTCCTCTGGCGTAACCCCGAACGAGGTGTCCAGCTCACCCTTGTGTACCACCAGATCCGGCCGGCAGTTGGTCAGCAGATAGGCGGTACGTTCCGGCGGTGAGTTGATGTCGATCGGCACCCAGATAATGCCCAACAGCGCACAGGCGAGTGAAATGGTTACATGCTCCGGGCTGCGCGCCAGATACAAGGCCAGCACGCTGCCTGGCTTCAGGCCACGCTGTTGCAGATTTGCCATCACTGCGCTAACCCGTTGGCCCAATTCCGGGTACGTCAGGCTTAGTTGGTCGCAGATCAACGCGGGGCGCGGCTGCGGATCGTTAAACAATCTGTCGGCCAACTGCGCAAGGTAAGGGTAAGCGCTGAATGACGTCTCGCTGTGGTTATGGCGGTAATGTTGGTAATCGATAAATTGCGCGGGGGGAATTTCCACATCGCCGTCCCGGCACATCAACATTACCCGACGTTGCAATGCGTCCAGCATGGCCTGCACTTGCTCGCCATCCAACGCTTGCTCGGCGTAGTCGACGCACAGCAGCAGGTTCTTGTCGGCGTCCTGCATCAGGCGGATATCGATCGCCACCTGCGGCGTCTGGGTCACGCCGTCATGGTAGCGAACCGGCGCGTTGCCAGGCAGCGTCTCCCACCCCAGGCAGTTGGTGAGGATCACCGGCAGCGCCGGGGAGCCCTGGCTGAGGTTTAGCAACTGCCGCGCCAGGTCAACGCCGGAAAATGCCAGATGGTCGAGCGCCCCCAGCACGTCGTCCTGCAAGGCCTGGGCGCGGCTGATAAAGGTGCCCCCCAGGCGGGAATAGCGTACCGCCACAAAGGTAGAGGCGTTGCTGAGCGCACCATTTGCCGCAGGAAACGCCACCGGCACGCCGACGCAGAGTTCGCCATCGGTGGTCCACTGCGCCAGCGTATCGAGGATCAGAGCCGAAAGGCTGCTGTTGCGCAGCAGGGCATGGGAGGATCCCAGGCGCGAGAACTGTTTTAGAACCTCGCGCGGCAAAGTCAGGTTGGCGCGGCGATAGCGAGAGGATTTGATATTGGCCAGCGGGGTGCGCCACGGCAACGCCGACGGCGTGGTGACGTCCTGTAGCTTGGCTTGCCAGTAGGC
This sequence comes from Serratia sp. BNK-12, assembly GCF_047456085.1. Lineage (NCBI taxonomy): Bacteria > Pseudomonadati > Pseudomonadota > Gammaproteobacteria > Enterobacterales > Yersiniaceae > Serratia > Serratia sp. BNK-12. Next base: position 4,209,339 of record NZ_CP179896.1, on the reverse strand, counting down.
GGCATCAATCTGACGCTGTTCCGCCGTGGCTGCAGCCGGCGGGCTTGGCGGCACGACAGGCGGCAGCGGGGCGTCGTCGAACAGCCGGGCAATGACGGTGGAGATACCCTGGCCGTCAAGGATCAGCGCGTCGAAGCTGGTGAAAATCACGGTGTCGTAGGGGGTGCCGGTGGCGTCCTGCGTCTCCGAGAGCTGAATGGCGGCAATACGCCACAACGGCTGCGCGGGATCGTGGCGCTGATGCGAATATTGCTCGCGCAAGTCAGCCAATTGGCGTTGCGCTGCCTGATGGTCGAGCGCACGCAGATCGTGCCGATCCAGATTCAGCGTGGCCTCTGCCCGCACGTGTTGGGTGAAACGCTGGGTATCGATGCAGGTGCGCAGCGCCGCGTAGTGCTGCACCAGTTCGCTCAATCGGCTTTCCAGGCGGGCCAAATCCAGTCCCAGACCGCGATATTCGCGAAAGTCGTGCATCGCTACGCCGCCGAGCGGCCATTGTTCGCTGCGCCCGAGCAGGTAAGCCTGCTGCAGTGCGCTTAGTGGTGTCTCCATGGTATTTCCCTATTGATTGTCACTAACCCACGAAATAGAAAGCAGGGCGCATGAGACCACGCGCCCGGATCGGTATCAGGCTTTGGGTGCCAGCACCTGCAATAACAGTTGAGCGCCCTCGGCGGCATTGGGGGCTCGCTCGCAGATCACTGCGGCAAGAGCGGCCGGAGTCGGGTTCGCCTCTATATCCTTCGGCGCCAGCGCCACCGGCAGGTATTTGTTAAGTACCGCCAATAGGGCCATCAGAGCGTCCTGCGGCAGTTGCAGGGTACGGATATCGTCATCGTCACCCAGCCTGGCGTCCGGCGCGACCCGCGCCAGCAGCCGGTGCAGCAGTTGGCGAACCGGCATCTGACGTGCCTGGCCCGCTGAGGAGCATTGCGCCAACCACTGCGAAAGTGGCTGATTAAAGCTGTCCGGCCGGTTGGCGGCCCGTTTCAGCAAGGCGCCGTAAGTGGCGAACAGCTGCGGCAACAGCCGATCAGGGAAGGCGTCCAGGCGGACGTCCCAGTTGATCAGAATGCCGCCGTTGGCGTGTGCCACCTGAGCGTCCAGCGCCACCTGCGGCCCCTGGGAAATTACCCACTCCAGCGGGCCAAAGGTACGAGTGACGTTGTCAGAAAACAACGCTTTGCCACGGATGCCAAACCCGGCGGTAAACACGACGGGTGAAGGCTGCATGCTGCCTTGCAGGCGCGACAAATCGCGCATCACGCTGACGCCGGGGTAATCGGCGTGAGCTATTAACTCCGCCAGCTGGACCATCAGGCGGCGGCTGAAAGCCGGCAAGTTTTCAGCCGGGTTCAGCTCCACGCCCAGCAGCACCAGGTTAGAGAAGTCGCCAATGATCGTGGCGAGGTTGGCTTCATCCCGGTGGAACAGCGGCACGTTGAGCCTGAAGCGCGACATGTTCCAGCCATGGCCGACGGTAACGGCAAACAGCGCCAGAAACAGGGATGACAGCGTGATGCCGTGCGCTCTGGCGGCATCTTCCAGCGCTTTGGTTTCGCTCGCGCTCAGTTGCAGCGCCAGCCGATCGCTGCGGCAAATATCCGGCGTGCGCAACAGGTGTGGTGCCGGCGGCAGCTGAGGCAGGCGTTCACGCCACCAGGCCTGAGCGCGAGTGCGACGTGACTGCTGCGCGGTATCGGCATAGTGACGATCCAGATAGTCAAAGTAGGGTACGCCATTGTCGGCGGGGGATGCCGGACATTGGTGATAAAACCGCGCCAAATCCTCCATCAACACGCGGAAACCCATGGCATCGCCGGCGATCATATCCAGATCAACATGCAGCCTGCTGTGGCCGCCCGGCAGCAGGCTGAGGCTGATATCGCAGGGGATACCTTGTTCCAGCGGCAGTTTTTGGCTGCTTTTTTGCTGCCGTTTGGCTGTGAGCCGGTGGCTCGCTTCGTGGGTATCGAACTGGCTGAAATCGTCCAGATGCAGGCCATGCTCAGGGCCGCAGGGGCTGATGGTCTGCTGGCCATCGGCCGTGATGCACAGGCGCAACATAGGGTGATGCAGGTAAAGGGCGGCAACGGCCTGTCTCAGTCGTTCGACGTCCAGGTCGCAGCAGTTAAATTCCGCATACAGGTGGGCGGATACGCCCCCCAGCGGCGCTTCGGATTGCCGACCTACCCAGTAGGCGGCCTGCATCGTGGTCAACGCTTTCATCGGGTTTCCATCAGTATTGAGAGACTGTAAGAATATATTGCAATGTTAATGGGAATGAAAATTATTACTATTTTTATTTGTTGGTATAAAACGTAAGGGTAATGTGGAAAGGGGAGATTCTCGCTCGCTTATAGAAAATATTAATACCGATATAATTATGTTTTATATTCATTTTAATTGAAATTATTGGTTTTAAAGAACCCACAATAACTGCGTTTTATCGTTCAGCACTTTACCCGCTGTGCATCCTGTTTATTTGTTTAGTTGATAATGATTTGCATTAAAAAATGTAAAATATTATCATTATTAACATTTCTTTACGTTTCCAGACAAAAAATCTGCGTCCGCCCCCGGTTTATCTGGGGTGGGGCGGCTGTCTGCGGCAGGGATATGCAATAGCAAGGTCAGGAAGGCCGCAATGCCATTGTCAGTGTGAGAATCAGCGTCGTTACCTATGTGAAATAAAACATATTTTTGTGCATCTGGGATGAAAGGAGAATACATCTATGAGCAAGCATTCAGCGGCTCAAAGGCATAAAATCGTAGGAAACAAGGAAAAAGCAGGCTTGCAGGCCATTGGGGCATTTTCCTCACTCTTTCTGGGTCTTTGTTCTTTATCTGTGGGCAGCGTTAATGCCGCCGCAGTGGACGAAAAGGTGCAGGAAGCCGCCGACAGCAAACGTAACGATAATTGGCAGGACTCCGAAAGCCTGCTGGTGACCGGCGAAAAGATAAAGCGCAGCATTTTCGACACCGGCTCCAGCGTGCAGGTGTTCGACAGTGAGCGGATCGCCGCTATGCCCAATGCGTTGCAGATCCCCGATTTATTACGCATGACGGCCAACGTCATGGATGTCGGCATCGGTAACGATCTGCCCACCGTACGCGGTATCGACGGCTCCGGCCCGAACACCGGCGCCAACGCCTTCCTCAGCGGCACCCGTCCGCGCCTCAATTTGTCTCTGGATGGTCGCTCCCTGACCTATAACGAGCAGGCCTATGGCCCGCAGTCGCTGTGGGATCTGGATCGCGTCGAAGTGTTCCTCGGCCCGCAGAGCTATATTCAGGGGCGTAACGCCATTGCCGGTGCGATCGTGATGGCCAGTAAGGATCCCACTTTCGATTGGGAGAGTGCCTTCAAGGGCGGTGCGGGCAACCAGCACTCTTCGCAATTGTCCGCTATGGTTTCAGGCCCGCTGGTGGAAGATCAACTGGCGTTCCGCGTCAGCGTCGATCGCCAGCGTCGCCGCAGCGATGTCGATCTTCCTGCTTATGAGCCGGTGGGCGATCCGCGTGAGGTTGAAGCCACTACCGCACGTGCCAAACTGTTGTTCAATCCGGCAGGCCTGCGCGAGCTGACCACCAAGCTGACTTTTAACCACTTTGGCAGCACCTCGCCGCAAAACGAGAGCCTCAACCCGCTGGTTCACCCGACCAGCCTGCGCCACGATCCGCGCCGAGCGGTGTTTAAAAGCAACACCAACAGCGGCGTTTGGGATCTGTCCTGGGAGCAATCCGACAGCCTGACGCTGGAAAACCGCGTTATTTATACCGACTTCAATATTAACCGTCCTACGGCTTATGCCTTGCCGTACGCCGATATCGGCGGAAAAGAGGTGCACGTGGAGCCGGTGGCGCGTTTTGGTGGGCCAGACAGCCGCCTGCGCGGGCTGGCAGGGTTGCGTTATTTCCACTCCAAGCAGGATGAGTTCGTTAACATTTTCGGCGGTTCGACCTTCAAGGATAAAACCGACACCAACTCGGCCTTTGCCGAGCTGACCTACGCCATTACGCCGAAGGTGGATATCACCGCCGCCAGCCGTTTGGAACGCGAGCACCGTCAGCGTACCGGCGGCAGCAAGGCCGTGCGTATCGATTTCGATGAAACCTACGACGTATTCCTGCCGAAGCTGGATCTGGCCTGGAAACCGACGGATACCCAGACCTACGGCGCCAAGGTGGCGCGCGGCTATAACGCCGGTGGCGCAGGCATCACCATCGGCACGCCGGTAGTCAATTACACCTATGGTTCGGAATATGTCTGGAACTATGAGTTGTACACCCGTCACCACCTGAAAGATGCCAACGTCATCCTGACCAGCAACATCTTCTACAACGACTACAAGGACATGCAGCTGCCGTATTCCCTGGGGCCGAACTCCTCGGTGATCCGCAATGCCGACAAGGTAGAAACCTACGGCGCGGAAATGGGGGCGACCTGGCAGCCGCGTTGGGACTTCGAACTGTTCACGAACGTCGGTCTGCTGAAGACCAAAATCAAGAAGTTCTCGGGCAGCGGCGTAGATGGGCATGAACTGGCGCGTGCGCCGGCTTATACCGCCAACATGGGCGCCAAGTACCAGTTGATGGCCGGGTTGGAACTGAGCGGCAACGTGGCGTTCTCGGACTCCTACTACTCGCAGTACGACAACGACTCTCGCGGGCGCATCGGATCTTACTGGTCGGCGAATACTCAACTGGCGTACACCTTCGCCTATGGCCGCGCCACCCTGTATGCGCAGAACCTGTTTGACTCGGAACGTCGCGTGATGGTCAGCGGCAACGACGTCTACACCGCGACTCAGCAGCGTCCACGCATGATCGGTGCGGCGCTGGAACTGACATTCTGATGCGATAGCAATCGGTCTGCAGCAGGGGCGTATTCACGCCTTGGATTGTTGGCGCTTGCGCGAGTTTGTCAGCGATCTGTGGTGGATACGCCCCTGTTTATGACCCGCGTTCCCCCCGAGGTTCCGGTATGGCCGGGCACAAGGAGATAGAGCAGTGAGCGGTTATTTTGACAATATTCTCAGCGATGACGAGGCCCAGCGTCTGGACCTGGCGTTTCAGACGCTGGGCGAGCGGGCGGCGGATGCCTCACAGCCATTGAGCGAAGCAGAAGAACAGGCGTGGTTCATGCACCAGCAGCGCGGCGACGGCGGTTGCCAGCAGGCGATGGCCTGGCGGCTGGGCGGCGAGCCGGATATCGGCAGACTGGCCAGCGCGCTGGAAGCCCTGACCCGGCTGATGCCGGAACTGGACGTTCGTTACGATTTCGACGATGAGCAAGGCTTACGCAAACTGCGCGGCAACGCAACGCTGAACCCGGTGAGCATTCAGCCTGTCGCGGACGAACAGCAGGCGGTAAGCCGTCTGTTGCAGGCGCAGGCGACGCCTCTTGAGTTGGCAAGCGAAGCGCCGCTTCGTTTTCTGCTGTTTACCGGTGCCGGTTCGGTGCTGGGCGTCGTTGCCCACGACATTTTGGCTGAAAGGCTGTCGTGTCGACAATTATTGACGATGCTGTCGGCGCTGTATAATCGCCATGATCCCCTGCCAGTCCCGGACACTTTGCCGTCGGTTGCACTGAATACGCCATTGCCGGAAGCGACGGAGCTGGTTCTGCCGTGGCCACGCCATGCGACAGCGCTGCGGGACTACCGACAATTGGCAGCACAGGACGAGCGTCTGGCGCAGGCCGGGGTACGTATAGCGACCCGCGTGGCACGCAAGATTTTGCCCGTAACCGATAACCCAACCACCTTACTGGCGGCGATCGCCGTTCGCTTTGGCCGTTTTATCGCCGCTCAGTCCGGCGGGCAACCGGTGCAGTTGTGCGTGCCGCTCGACGACGCACAACAGGCAAACGGCATGGACGGCTGGCAGGGCGCTAGCCGATTGAAACGCCTGACCTTGCAGCCTGCGGATCCGGAGGCGGAAAGCCGATTGCTGGCGCAGCAAACGGCGGAAGCGCCCAACCCAGAATTGGCTCAGCTTCTGGTGAGCTGGCTGGCGGATCCTTCGGTGGCGCTGCAGTTGGATGGGGTTAACGCTGAACGCCTGCTGTTACCGCCGCTGCATACGCCTTTTGAACTGATGCTGGCTTTGAGCCTGCCCGAGCCGGACTCGATGGTGTTGGAGTTAGTGGCGGATCCGCGCCTGACCCCGCATGTCGCGCCGTTCCTGCTGGAGCAGTTCGTCGCTTATCTCGCCGGACGGACGATTACGACAGCCCTGCTGCCTGCCACTGAGCAACCGTTGGCCCAGCCCGAAGCTGTCCTGGCGGGAGAGGATGCACAACAACAAGAAAATGATGAAATCGCCCAATTGATCCTGGCGGAATTCCGCGATGCCCTGGTGGCGCCGGACATGACTGTCGATGAAGATTTCTTCGATCGCGGCGGGCATTCGCTGGTCGCGACCCGCGTCAACGGTCGCTTGTTAAGCCTGCACCGTATCGAACTCAACATTAACGACTTGTTCAGTCATGCCACGGCCCGTGGCCTGTCGGCCTACGCCAAACGTCAGGCGGTTACGGCACCGGCGGTACAAGCGCCCAGTACGCAGCATCGCGATGAGGTCGTCCAGGCACCGCTGTCGCTGGCCCAGCACTCCCTGTGGAAAGTGTACGAGGCCTTCGGTCACGACGAGATTTTCAATCTGCCTTTCGCCATCAATTTCCTCGATCCGGTGGATGAAATGGCCCTGCGTCAGGCGTTTATCGACGTCATGACGCGCCACAGCGTATTGCGTTCACTGTTTATCGAACATCAGGGGGAGGTTTGCCAACAGGTCGTGCCTGCGGCTGAACTGCTCGATTACGAGTGGTTCCACTTCTCTTATGAAACACCGGCCGGTAACGCCAGCGAACTGTTGGCCAAGGCCGGCGACCACCGCTTTGATCTGACCCGCGAGCTGCCGCTGCGCGCTACCTTCCTGCGTGACGCGGCAACCGGCCGGCAACTGCTTTCGCTGCTGTTCCACCATGTGGTGCTGGATGAATGGTCGCTGAACCTGATGATGGACGAGCTGGGCATCGCCTACAGCCACCGTGTGGCAGGGCAGAAGCCGCAGTGGAAAGGTGAAGTGCCGCAGTTTTATGCCTTTGCCCGGCAGCAGCAGGCCGGCGGCGTCGCACAGCAACACCTTGACTATTGGCTCGATAACCTGCGCGATGCGCCGGTCGGTCAGCCGCTGTTCCAGCAGGAACCTTCGCACCATCCTGCAGTCCCGGCCGATGCAGACGTCAACGGCGGATGGCTGGAATTTGACGTCGCACCAACGGTGGCTGAGGGGTTGTACGCGCAGGCCAGGAAGAACAACGCCTCACTGTTCAACGTGGTCTACGCCGGTATCACTACGGCGCTGCGCCTGTTGGGCGGTCCGACGGATCTGCTGGTGGGGACTTCCACCTCCGGCCGTAACGACGCCGAGTTCTTTGACACCATCGGCTACTTCACCACGGTGGTGGTGCACCGGGTGCGCTTCGCCGACCAGTTGACGGTCGCTGGGCTGATTGACCAGGTGAAAAACACCATCAACGGTTCTATGCCTTACACCGATATTCCTATCGATCTGGTGGAAGAAGGGCTGTTTGGCGCTCATGCCGACCGCAAGAACCACATGTTCGAAGTGTTCATTCAGATCCACAGCCGTATCAAGCTGAACGGGGCATTTACCCTGCAGGACGGCAGCACGGTGGCCTATCGTCAGGTGGAGCCGGAGAAAACCGAATCGCTGCTCGGTTTGCAGTTTGAAGTGATGGAAGAAAACCTCGACGGCGTGAAATCCCTGCGCGTGATGATGACCTACCGTACCGATCATTACACCGCGCAACAGGCGGGGTTGATCGCTGCAACTATTCAGCACGTGTTCTCTCACTTTGCCCAACAGGCCGGTGGGGACATGCCACTGTCGGCCTTGCCGCCGGCGCCACAGCAATAACGTTGTTCACCCTAACTGACTTTATTACTTTCATGGAGATAAACGGATGTCTGGAACAATAGGAACACCTCGCGCTTTACTGTCGCTGTTGATTGCAACGTCGTTGGTGGTGGCCGGTGCGGCGCAGGCCCGTGACGCAGGGATCACTCAGCAGGATATCAAGCGTCAGCCGTTGTCGTCGGCGTTGGTGGAAATGGCCTACAGCCCAAGCCAGAAGTCGCTGTTCGTCAGCGCACCGGACTGGAAGGAAGAGGCGAAATCCCGCGTGTTGCGTCTGGATCCGACCACGTTGGCGGTGCAGGCGGAGATCCCTCTGCAGGTGAAGGGGTTTGGCGTAGCCCTGGATGATGCCGGCCACCGGCTGTATCTGACTCAAGGGTTCAATGGCTCGGTCGGCGTGGTGGATACCACCACCAACCGTGCGCTGGACAGCATTCCAGTGACCGAAAAAACGATGCTGGAGCAGACCTACAAGGAGGCCGGTATCAGCGGCAAGCGCCTGGAGTTCCTGCTCAAGGAGCTTAAGCGCTTCAAGATCACCGAAGACTACCAGTACCGCATCCGCGAAATGAAGTATGACGCGCAGAGCGGCCGCCTGTTCTTGCCGGGGTTGGGTTTTGGGGTAGACAGCGTGCTGTTTGTGGTCAACACCCGGACTCAAAAGCTGGAGAAAATGATCCCCGGTTTCGGCTACAACGCGGTGGGCATCACTCTGGATGAGAAAGGACGGCGCGTATTTGTCTCTAACATGCAGGGGCAACTGATTACCCTGAATGCCGATACCCTGGCGATCACCTCCACCAAAGAGATTCAAGCGGATCAGCTGCTGAACCTGGTGTACGACGGGAAGAATAACCGTCTGTTAGGGGTGGATCAGGGGATCGACCGCGACAACTACCGCAATACCCACCTTGAGCGTGACTACGTGAAGCGCAGCAGCGGTCACCGGGTGTTTGCGCTGGATGCGGACAGCGGCAAAGTGTTGGCCAGCGAACTGACCGATGAAGTGCCAATTGGCCTGCTGTTGGACGATCGCAACCAGCGTGTGTACGTCGCCAACCGCAAAGGGATCCGCGTCGATCATGGCGCAGGTACGTTGACGGTGTTTGATTCAAACAGCCTCAAGCGCCTGCAAACCGTAGAACTGCCGCCGCACCCTAACAGCCTGGCGCTGGACACCAGCAACAACGTGCTGTTCGTGACGGTGAAGAATGACGGAGCCAGCACCAAAGCCGGCAAACCGGAAAGCGTAGTCCGTATTCAACTGCCAAAAAACTGAGTGTGATCCCGCTGCGTCAGTGAAGGCTGACGCAGCGTATTCTTGGCATAAGTCTTCTTGTCCGCAGTGAATCCATACTCACCAATGTTGTTATTAATTAACGGCATACTCATTTCGCTGCCGCCTCTTCTGAGGCGGTTGTGTATCATGACGTCTGAGGCGCAGAACGCCACTGACGGCCCGCATGGCCCCTTGATGTGAGCCAATCCCACATAAACACAAGGTAATAAAAACTGGTCTTGTTCCGATAATTTGATTATAAACACCGCCGTTAGGGACAATGTTCTCATCTGAATTGGAGTAGTTATGTTGGCTAAAGTTAATCGGCTGTTCGCCGGTGCGCTCCTGGCGCTATTGCTTCCTGCTGTCGCCGTGGCGGCGGATTACCGTGCTGGCGAGCAATATTCTCGCCTGGATAAACCGGTGGCGTCAGCCCCTGCGGTGGTGGAGTTTTTCTCTTTTTATTGCGGCCCTTGTTATCAGTTTGCCGAAACCTACCATGTGGGCAGCACCGTCAGCCAGGCGCTGCCTGAGGGCACCAAGCTGACCAAATATCATGTCGGCCTGATGGGCAAATTGGGCAATGAGCTGACTGAAGCCTGGTCGATCGCGATGGTGATGGGCATCGAGGATAAAATCGAAGGCCTGCTGTTCGACGAGCTGCAAAAAAAGCGCGCCATCAACAGTGAAGAGGATATTCAGCGGGTGTTTGCCGCCGCCGGCGTAGATGCCGCGGCCTATGAAAATGCGCGCCACAGCCTGTTGGTGAAGGGCTTGATTGCCAAGCAGAATGAAGCGGTGAAAGCGCTGGACGTACGGGCAACCCCATCGTTTTATGTCTCCGGCAAGTACAAAATCGATAATGCCGGAATGGCGAGCCAAAGCGTTGACGGCTATGCAAAAGAATACGCGGCCGTGGTGCGTTATCTGCTGGATAGCCAGCCTTAATCCTCCCGATTCTCCCGTTTTTATCAACCCGGCTACGGCCGGGTTTTTCATGTCTGGAGCCATAAGGCGCAATTTGTGATCCCAGTGCCAGATCCCACTGTCGGCATTGCTTGTATGTTACTGGATTGTTATGTTGATTTTCTGTTCATTGCCGCTTGCGGTTCGAACGCGTCCATCGCTGATGTGTGAAGGGGGGATCCATGGCAATTTCCGTACCGGTCAGGGAGGTTGGCTTCGAAGAGTGGTTGGCGAAAATCAACTCCGCCTGCGGCCGGTTCTGCGCCCGAACTCTGGGGCCGGGATTTAGCGGCGCGATGCAGGAGTTTCGTGCCCACGCGTTACGTATGAGCGTGGTGGATGCGACGCAAACCCGCCTGTATCGAACCCAAAAAGAAATTAACCGCAGCGACGGCTCGCATTTTTTCACGGTCTTTCAACTGCGCGGCAGTTCATTGATGGAGCAGGGTGACCGACAGGCAGTCTTGTCCGCTGGTGACGTCACGCTGATCGATGCTTCACGTACCAGCAGTTTTACCTTTCAACAGGACTCCCGCCAAATCTCATTACTGATGCCGCGCAGCTATTTTGAACGGTCGGCACGTTTTAGCGATCTGCAATTCGCACGACGGCTGGATGGGCAAAGCAGCATGGCGCGCCTCAGTCGGCAACTGGTCTTGGGCTGCATGCAGGACGCGCAGATGAGCGCACCGGAGAGCGAGGCGATACTCAGTGCCGTGGCAACTCTGTTGCGCCCGGCGCTGGTGGAACCTGAAGTGGGAGCGGAGGTTTTCCCGCAGGCTTTCACCCGAACGCTGGCGTTTATCGATACGCATATCCAGTCGCCGCAGTTGCGGCCTGAGTGGATCGCCGCTGAACTGGGCGTTTCGGTACGCAGCCTGTACCGGATGTTTGCCCGTCAGGGACTGGTGGTGGCGCAATATATCAAGCACCGCCGTCTTGATTTGTGCGCTCAGGCGCTACGCACGGCGCCTGAGCGGCAAAAGTTGGTCACTATCGGCCATGACTGGGGTTTTGCCGATCACAGCCATTTCTCCACCGCCTTCAAAAGCCGTTTTGGCGTTTCGCCCAGCGAATACCGCAAGCAGTATCAGTAGCGCCCTTAAGGCGCTACTCAGATTATTGACAAAGGGGGATAAAAGCGTGGTTTTTCCCCCTTTGAGTTATCAGCCGAAAATCAATAATTTGATTTTCCTGATCTATTTTCAAAACCTTTAGCGCCTGCTGACAAACATTTTATGTTTATCAGCAGTATCAGTAGCGCTCTGAAGGGCGCTACTGGCGATTAAGGCGCTGTTCAGTAACGAATGCACACCGATTTGGATTCGGTATAAGCATCCAGCCAGTCCGGGCCGAAATCACGGCCGCTACCCGATTGTTTGAAGCCGCCGAAAGGCATGTTGGCGTCGATCAGCGTATGGGTGTTGACCCACACCGTGCCGGCCTGAATTCGTGGCGTGAAGGCCATCGCCGCTTGCAGGCTGGTGGTCCACAGGCTGGCGGTCAGGCCGTAATCGGTATCGTTGGCTTTGCGCAACGCTTCTTCAGCATCCGCGATGCGGATCAGATTGACCACCGGGCCAAACACTTCTTCGCGCGTCAGGTTCAGCTTGTCGTCAGGGTTAATTACCAGCGTCGGCGGAATATAGAACCCTTGCGAGTCCGGCCCGGTCGCGCCGCTGATCAACTCAGCGTGCTTGGATCTGGCATCGTCCAGATAGGCCGCCACTTTATTGCGGTGGTCGCTGGAGACCAGTGGGTTGATCTGCGCACTGGCATCCATGCCCGGTCCGACGGACAGGGATTTCACCGCCTGCTCGAACCCGGCCACCAAAGTGTCGTAGATTGGCGCTTCAATATAAATCCGCGAGCTGGCGGCGCACACCTGCCCCTGGTTCAGGAAACTGCCCGCCATCAGGCCTTCGATAACCTGCTGCGGGTCGGCATCTTTCAGCACGATGGCCGGGTTTTTACCGCCCAGCTCCAGCGTCACGCGTGTCAGCCGGTCCGCCGCTGCGCGGGCGATGCCTTTGCCGACCGGCGTGGAGCCGGTGAAGCTCACTTTGGCGATCAGCGGGTGTTCGGTCAGCGCTTTGCCGCAGCCGGTACCTTTACCCGTCACCACGTTGAATACCCCCGGTGGAATGCCGGCTTCGGTCGCCAGTTCAGCCATGCGCAGCAGGGTGAGCGGTGTGGTCTCCGAGGGTTTGATCACGATGGAACAACCTGCGGCCAGCGCCGGCATCACTTTCCACATACCGATCATCAGCGGGAAGTTCCACGGCACAATGCCTGCCACCACGCCAATCGGCTCTTTACGGGTATACACCTGATATTTGGCCCCCGGCGGCATGGGGATCGACACGTCCAGGGTTTGGCCGGTGATCTTGGTAGTCAGCCCGGCGGTGTAGCGCATCCAGTTCAGCGTGCAGCCTACCTCGAACATGCGGGCAATATTGATCGACTTGCCCTGTTCCAGCGTTTCCAACTGGGCCAGTTCTTCGGTGTGCTGTTCAACCAAATCGGCATAGCGCAATAAAATACGCTCGCGCTCGGCAGGTAAACGTTGCGCCCAGACCCCAGAGGTAAAAGCCTGATGGGCTGATTGTACGGCGCGTGCGACGTCTTGCGCGTTGGCGTCGGCGGTGGAAGAGATTTGTTGTCCATTGGCGGGGTTATACACCGCCAGCCGGCCTTCGGCGGTGGAACCACACCATTGGCCGTCGATATACAGCCCATGATGACGATCGAGAAAACGCGAAACGCTGTCCATCACTGCTACGTTATTGTCAGGCATACGCCCTCCTGTCAGACAAAAAAGGTCGCTATCGTTAACCTTAAAAGTCTATAGCAGGCAGAGAAGGAGGGCTTTTGTCTGTCTGACATTCGGTTTGTCGTGCGTGACAGAGTAGAGAAAACGGCTGAGGGGATCAGCCGTTAATGCGGCGAACTAGGAGCTGAGGGTAGCCAAACGAGTGGCGAAGCCGAGGAACAGCAGGCCAATCAGGCCATTACCCAGTTTTGCCAGGCCTTTCTTATGGTTAAAGAAGTGCGCCAGCATCGCGCCGGAGAAGATCAGCGTGGTCATGTAGATAAAACTGACCGATTCGAGGATCAGCGCCAGAATGGTGAACGACAGGCCGGTGTGCGCATAGTTGAAGTCGATAAACTGCACGAAGAACGACACGTAGAACAGGATCGCTTTCGGGTTGGTCAGGCTGAGCGTCAGCGATTTGCGCAGGATGCTGTGGCCGCCTTCAATCTGTTGTTGCTGCGCCGTATTTTTCTGGATAAAGGTGGCGTAGAGAATTTTCGCACCGAGGAACAGCAGGTAAATTGCGCCGAGAAAACGCACCAGGGTAAACAGGAACGGCGTGGTACGGATCAGCGAAGCCACGCCAATATAGGCGCAGAAAATCAGGATCGCATCGCCGATAAACACGCCCAGCGCGGCGGTATAACCGGCACGTACGCCACGTGTCACACCGGTCTTCAATACGTACAGCGTATTCGGGCCTGGCAGAATGATGATAAATACCACCCCTGCCAGATAGGTCCAAAGATTCAGGACGCCAAAACTCTCTAACACAATAACCTCTCCATGCGCGGAACTGACAGCCAATAACACTGGCTACACCCGTAGCCGGGCGCGATCCTAACGCCGCAGCGGCGGGTTGGCAACGTATTAAACTTCATGTTGTTTGCCGTATTTTGCTACAGGTCGGCGCCAGTCAATACTGCATCGAGCGGCGCCAATTGAAGGGATTTTAGGGTTTACGCGCCAGCAGCGTGGCAAAGCGCAGCGAAATGCGGTTACCGGCGGCGTCGGTTTTGTGCAGTTGGCCGACATCCTCGTTGTACTTCAGGATTTCCCAGTCGGCGTAATACTCCTTCAGCTCGCCCGGTTTAAAGGTGAAGGGGAAGGGCAGACTGCAAGGGTAATCCGGAGTATCCATCGCGGCGACAATCAGGTTGTAACCGCCGTTCAGGGTACTGTCCTGCATGTTTTTCACCAGCCCTGGAATTCGCTCGCGGCTGAGGAACATAAACACCACGGTGGAAAGAATAAAGTCGTAATCGCCGCTGAAGGTGTGAGCATTGAGGTCTTGCACGCTGGCGCGAATGTGCGTCAGTCCTTCGCTATCAATGATGCTATTGAGGTTGTCGATCGACGGGCCATGTTTGTCCCAGGCGGTGACGTCAAAGCCTTTCAGATTGAGATAGAGCGAGTTGCGCCCGCCGCCGCAGCCCAGATCCAGCGCTTTGCCGGGTTTTATGCGCTGCACGGCTTCGATCACCTCGGAATGGGTGCGCGTCAGTTGGTGCTTTTTGTGGTAGTAATCCTCCGGTGAACAGTAGAAAGCCAGTTGGCAGGTCATATCATCGGAAAATGAAACGATGCGGTGCCATTGCTGTGGTTCGATAAACGGCGGCTGGCTCTCAGGGCTGAACTGCCAGGTTTCGGTAGTTTCGCCCTCTTCGGTCATCAATGCAAAGGTCAGGGTGCCGCTCAGCAGCGTGAGTTTGGCCCAGGTGCCGCTTTGGGTGTTGTGCTTTTGCTGGAAACTCTCCGGCAGCGTCACGCTGTTCCATACCGGCAGGGTTTTATAACAAAGCAGCTCATTCATGCGTCTCTCCTTAAATTTTGCGTTGCCCCGGTGTGGGCGAATAAAATGATTTTATATATTGCATATAAAATACATCTTTATCGGCTCGTTGAAAATGCCCGCGATCATGAAAGGTGTGATTAGAAGTGTGCAAGGCAAGATGCTTAACCCCACGGTCATTCCTTTAAGGTATATTTCCTGGCAGACGCCTGCTCCCAGCTTCGAATCAACACATTTAGACTGGATCGGGGTCCGCTGCTGGGCTAACGTCACTGCAGTGTATGTCAAAACGATCAGGGAAAAGATGCCAATTCGCCGTTTTATCAACCCGATGACCTTGCGTCCGTTGAGCCTGGCCGCGCTGCTGGTGCTGGCCGGTTGTACCACGAAAACCACCACGACTTCACCGGTGCAGCGCCCGGCTGACGTCAAAGCTCAACTGGTGCGCTTGATGCCGGCTAACACCGCCGATCGCCAGGGCTGGGCCACCGATATCACCGCCGCTTTTGCCGCACAGGGTATCGAGCCCAGCGACCAAAACCTGTGTTCAGTGCTGGCGGTAACCGAGCAGGAGTCGACCTTCCAGGCCAATCCGCCGGTGCCAGGGCTGCCCAAAATCGCCTGGAAAGAGATCGACCGCCGCGCTGATCAGTTGCATATTCCCAACTTTTTGGTGCATACCGCTTTGCTGATCAAGTCATCGAACGGCAAGAGCTACAGCGAGCGTTTGGATAAGGTTCGCACCGAAAAAGACCTGAGCGATATCTTTGACGATATGATTGATTCGGTGCCGATGGGGCAAAAGCTGTTTGGCAGCCTGAACCCGGTGCATACCGCCGGGCCGATGCAGGTCAGCATCGCCTTTGCCGAAGCGCATGCCAAAGGTTATCCGTATCCGATCGACGGCTCGATCCGCCGTGAAGTGTTCACCCGCCGCGGCGGCATGTATTTCGGCATTGCCCACCTGTTGGGTTACCCGGCTGACTACAGCCAGCCGATCTACCGCTTCGCCGACTTCAATGCCGGTTGGTACGCCAGCCGCAACGCCGCTTTCCAAAGTGCGGTCAGCCGCACGACGGGCATTCCGTTGGCACTGGATGGCGACTTGATTAACTACGGCACCGACAAACCCGGCACCACCGAGCTGGCGGTGCGTACCCTTGGCAAGCGGCTCAATATGAGCGACTCGGCAATTCGCCGGGCGCTGGAGAAGGGGGACCTGCCCGAATTTGCCGATACCGACCTGTATGAGCGAGTGTATGCGCTGGCAGAGAAAACCACCGGCAAGAAACTGCCGCGGGAAATGCTGCCAGGCATTCAGTTGGAAAGCCCGAAAATCACCCGTAAGCTGACCACCGCCTGGTTTGCCAAACGGGTGGATGAGCGGCGCCAACGCTGCATGACGCGCGCTTCGGCAGGTTAAACCTGCGGCAACACACGCTTCTGCAAAGTTTACAGCGGCAGGTGGTGCAAGGTCTGGAGGGATCCGCCGCGCATTGAGCTACGGCGGATGTTGACGCGGTTAAGCGCGACGCGGGTTGGTCAAGCCGAAGTTAAAGTTATTGCAGCGGTTGCAGAATTCCTTCATCACCGGCGGGGTGTCCATCATCGGCACCTTAACTTCGATAAAGGCCAGCCGATCCTGACGCGAGGCGTGTTCCAGCGCCAATTCCAACTGGTGGGTAGTTTCTACCGCCACGCTGAACGGCTTCGCCTGGGTATTGAACACCGCCGGCAGTTTGGCGTAGTCCCAGGGGCCGATATCGTTGTACGACGAGTTCTCGCCAAGAATATAACGTTCGATGGCGTAACCATCATTGTTAATCAAGAAGATAATCGGCTTCTGGTCGTAGCGCAGCAGGGTGGAAACTTCCTGAGCGGTCAGTTGGAAAGAACCGTCGCCAATGAACAGCAGATGCCGGCGGTCTTGTGCGGCCATCATGGTCCCCAGCAGCGCCGGCAGGGTATAGCCAATCGAGCCCCAGATCGGTTGATTGACCACCTGAACACCGTCCGGCATACGCATGCCGCCAATCGCCGCGCCCGAGGTGCCATTCTCCACCACAATTACGTCATCGGCGCGAATAAAGCGTTGTATGCGTTGCCATAAATAAGCCTGATCGATAGGGGCATCGCTGGGCGTTGCCAACCGATGCCGCGCTTCAGGCAGGGGCGTCGGCGGGTGGCCTGTTACCTCTTCACCCAGTGCCAGCAGCGCCTGCAACAGGTCGGCGGTCGCCACTGCCGGGTAAGAGGTGGTGCCCAGCTTCACGGAGAACGGCTGAATATCAATTTGCGCGTCAGCCGGGATCTGGTGCGAAAAATACCCGGTTGTCGAGTCCACCAGGCGAACGCCAAAGCTCAGCACGCAGTCGGCGTGCGCCATATGTTCATAGAGTTCGGGGCGCGAAAGGTTGCCGCTGTAACCGCCCATCCAACCCGGCGTGGTTTCCGGAATGATGCATTTGGCCGTCGGCATATTGGTGAGGGGAATGGCAAATTTATGTGCGACCTCGATCACTAATTGCTGCAGTTGAAAGCGATCCACCATTTGGTCGACCAGAATAATCGATTTCTTTGCCTGTTTTATTCGCGCCAGCAATGCCATGGCCGCCAACTGAACATTATATTGGTCGCTGGCTGGCAATTGCGGCGCGACCATTGCCTGAGTGATTTCAATTTCCACATCACAAATATCAGAAGGTAACTGTAAATAAACCGGTTTCTTTTCCGTCCAGGCACGGGAAATAACGCGAGGGATCTCCATCGCCGCATTTTCTGGCGTGATCAACGCTTGGGCGACGGTGAATTGTTTAAAACAGTTCATGACGTTATCAAAATTGCCGTCCGCCAGCGTGTGGTGCAGCAGCTCATGATTTTTCATTGCGTGCAGCGGCGGGGTACCGGCCAGGCAGACAACCGGTGCGGACTCGGCGTAAGCCCCGGCAATGCCGGACAGCGCGGCCAGATCGCCGACGCCGTAGGTGGTGATCAGTGCCCCAGCCCCTTTTAACCGTGCATAACCGTCGGCCGCGTAGGACGCATTCAGCTCATTGCAGTTGCCAATAAATTCAATATTGCTGTCGTGCTCGATCAATTCCAGCAGCGCCAGATTATAGTCGCCGGGTACGCCATAAATACGATCGATGTTCAGGGTGCGGAGCTGTTGCAGGATGAATGCCCCGATAGTGATTTTCATGTGTTTCTCCGGATTTTTTATCTTTCTTTTATCAGGCAGAGAGCAGCAAATAACTTGCTGGCGATGTTGTGTTATGAGCAATTCAATAAACGTTCAGCCCTTGCAGACCGGGTCATGCTCGTTAGCTTTAACAATTATTTAAACTATCGGCTTGTTCAAGTTGAGCGGGGCGCATGAGAGGGTAGTTTGTTGTATTTGCGGGTTTACGTTGGGGGTGAGGGGGATTAACCGCAGCGATGTTGTGGGTGGTATTTTTCACCAAATGTAATGGATATGTGAAATATGGCGGCTGTGGCCGGAACATGGCGCGCGGGATGATCATCGGTACTTTTGCCTGCCGCTAAAAATGACGGTGGAAAGTCATCCGTTTTTGCCGTTGCAGGCCTCTAAAACAGCGTTGTAACTGCAAATTTACAGTCGTGTCGCCTGACAGGGCCTTGAGCTTATTGAGATTGCCGCAAAATGGGGGAGAGAACCCACGAAAAGCGTGACGGCCATTACAGTTGCTCTTTGGGCGGCAGTAAAGATTTCGCTACGTTCAGAGCAGGAAAGAAGTTCGCTAGCAGGCTGGTGAGCCACCGGGTTTTACTTCGGCAGCGGCATTATTGCGGAGTATTCCGACAGACGGTGCATAGGGAGCGCAGTAGCCTGAGCGCCCGGAGTCGACCCGCCGGGCGCGTTTCCCTTTATCTGCGGCTAAACTTAACCAAGTGACAACGAGGTAGGAGAAAGCAGTTGGATAAATAAGATACAGCTTGATCTTGATGGGTCGATCGGTAAGAATCGCCGGCCTTATTTTTTACAGGAGTTTGATGATGTTTTTTAAACGGACAATTTTGGCTTGCTCAGTGGCGCTGCTATTTCCTGCACTACCTTCTTACGCTGAGGTTGGTGCAGAAAATGGCAGCGCGGCGCAGGCTGAAAAACCGGGGTTGTGGCAGCGTTTCACCGATAACGTGGCGGAAACCTGGAACAACTCGCCGAATAAAGACATTTATCTGCCGGCCATCACCTGGCATAACCGCTGGACTTACGACGACGAACATATCGATAAGTACAACGAGCGCCCCTGGGGCGCCGGCTATGGTATTTCGCGTTACGACAGCGACGGTGACTGGCACGGTATCTATCTGATGGCATTCAAAGATTCATTCAATAAGTGGGAGCCGATCGGCGGTTACGCTTATGAGAAGATCTGGCGTCCTTTGGACGACAAGGACTTCCGACTGGGTCTGGGCTTCACCGCCAGTGTTACTGCGCGAGATAACTGGAATTACATTCCTATCCCGGCCCCGCTGCCTTTGGCTTCTATCGGTTATAAGCGCCTGACCTTCCAGGCCACTTATATTCCTGGCACCTATAATAACGGCAACGTGTTCTTCGCCTGGCTGCGTTGGCAGTTCTGATCCCCAGCGGGTCGCCCAGTTTGGCGGCCCATAGCGCCTAGCTGTACATTCCTTGCTCAAAAAATTACCTGAATTCTGAAAAAACGCCGTATTGCCGGCTAAAAGGAACTTGTCGCCGTAGGTGACGTCCCAAGAGGTGACCCGGCGCATTGCGCTGATTGCACACGATTCGCCCATCCGCTTTCTCCTGTTGCCAATGGCAAGGGGGGATGCTGAAAGGATGGCGAGATAAACAGGAGCTTTACCCCATGAACACCAAGCATCGTTTACTGCTGGCGCTGACATTGACTTCCGCCATGACTTGCGGCGCCGCTCAGGCAGCCGGCCTGATGGACTCCCTCAGCAGCGCGGCCGGTGAACTGAGTAAATCGGGTGGCAGCACCAGTGGCACTTCACTGTCTTCCCTGACCGGTTTACTGAACGGTGGCGACAAAGCGCTGAGCTCCAGCAGCATGACCAACGCGGCCGGCATCTTGCAGTACTGCGTGAAAAATAACGTCCTGTCGGCCAACGGCACCGAAGCGGTGAAAGACCAACTGCTGAGCAAATTGGGCATCACCAGCACGGAGAACGCCAAAAGCCAGGACTACCAGCAAGGGCTGGGCGGTCTGCTGAAAACCGGCGAAGGCAAGAGTCTGGATCTGAACAGCCTGGGCACTTCGCAAATCACTGAAAAAGTGAAGCAAAAAGCCTGTGATTTGGTCCTGAAACAGGGCGCGTCCTTTATTTCCTGATAGCCTGAACGGCGGTATGCTCCGGCTGCCGCCGTTTTTAACTTTCCCCGCCGTATTTCAAACGGGCCGGCTATCTGCGACGTGAAATAGACCGGGAGTGGTAAGAGAAAAAATGAAAAAAATTCTGATGGTTTCCCTGCTGGCAGGGATGGCGATATTACAGGGCTGCAGCATGAAATCTAACGATGCGCCACCGCCGCCGCAGGTAAAACCAATTGGCATGGCGAACCCGGCGGACGTGTATTGCACCAAGATCGGCGGCAAGCTGAACGCCAAGCAAAATGCTGACGGCCAGTATTCCACCTGTACCTTGCCGAACGGTCAGGAAATCGAAAGCTGGGAATTATTCCGCCGCGATCATCCGGTGAAGAAATAAGCCTCGCGATTAAAACTCGCGGTCGCTGATCGGTTGGTATTGCACACTGCCGTCCGTTTGCAGTTTCAGCGACAGCCGCCAATCCTGATGACGACTCAGGGTGAAAGGTTTGGAGCGGAAGTTACAGCCGGTTTTGATGTTTTTAATTTTCATCACGTATTCCCCGGCCGGGTTGGTTTTGATATTAAAACTGCCGGCTGCGGGAATAAAAACTTCCGCCAAACGCTGTGGCGCGCCCGGCGTCTCCAGTTTGACCAACACCGCAAAATTGTTGTTTTGATTATCCAGTGTCAGTTGTTGCAGTGGGTTGGCGGCTTTGCCTTCCGGCTGATGCAGGTAGCCGGCCGAAAGAGGCCAGGGTTGCCCGGCATTGTCATGCAGCGGGCCACCACACTGTTCGCGTGCTTCGCGCATCGGCATTTCACGCTGGATGGCCCGGTTGTAATCTGTGGTAGCCGTCGCGACAAACTCATCGTCATTTTGATCGGCTCGCAGATAGCGTTTGGCGCTGAAAACCCCAGCGGCAATCAGCATAAAGAAGATAAAAATCGTCAGGCGGCTCCTGAAAATGCCCCCAAACAGCCTGCCCGGCAATTGAAATAGCCACTTCGCAATTTTTGACAGCATCCTTTTCCCTTAGCGCCCAAGCCGTTACGTTCTGCGGTAACCTTGCTCGCCTCAGTATAGCCAAATCACTTGGGGTGAGGTAATAACCCCGTAAAATTCCTGAGTTTTAACCCATCCCTTCTTCCAGCAGCAACAGCAGTAAAAAACCGACAAAAAACATCGCGGTGGCGAGCGGGGTATCTTTACCTCCTTCATGCGCCTCAACCAGCAACTCCTCCGTGACCAGATAGAGCAAGGCAATCAGGCCGAAGGCCAGAAACGCGGTTAGCCAGAATGCCCCCAGCATGGCAATCGGCGCACCCAACATACCGCCTAGTGGCAACAGCAGAGCCAGGCCGCCAATCGCCAGCATGGCTTTTATCCGTCGGCCGAAAAAATCACGTAAATCGCCCACGATCGACAGCCCCAGAAACAGCACTTCCAACGTTAGCGCGAGCGTCAATAACAGGCCCGCTTTTGCACCGGCAGCGAAGGCGATGCCCAGCACCAGGCCATCGATAAAAATATCCACGCCGACGGTTGCTACAAAGCCCACCGGCCCCTGAGCCCGTTCGCCCAAACGCCTGACCAGCAGCATCATCAGTACACCTGCGGCACCACCGAGCAGCACTGCCCAGGGCGATTGTTGCTTGAGGTCGGGCAGAATTTCGGTCGCGGCCGCGGCAAAGACGATACCAGCGGTAAAGTGATGAATGATGCGCATGGCGGCATCGCCAGGGCGGCGGTACAGCGCGATGGCGGCGCCAATGACGGTCGCTGCGGCGGGGAATAAGGTATAAAGCACGGCTGAGGTCATCAATAGTCCTTTATTTGAGACGTAAAGTTTCAGTCTAGCCCAGCGCTGCCCTTTCGTAGCGTTGCATAAAAATTTGTACGTTTATGCACGTTTGTGTACATTCGTGATCACTTGTTCGCCATCGAGAAGCCGAATGTCCAAAATGTTGCCCAATCAGCGCCACGACGCGATCCTCGCTACCTTGCAGCAGCAGGGGCGAGTGCTGGCGGTTGAAATGGCGGAACGCCTGAAAACCACCGAAGCCACCATTCGGCGCGATCTGCGCCAGTTGGCGGCACAAAACCTGTGTAAACGCATTTATGGCGGTGCGCTGGCACCCACGCCGGCAACCGGCCCTATCAGCGCAAGGCTGCAATTGAGCGGTGACGAGAAGCAGGCACTGGCGCTGGCTGCGCTGGCATTGGTCAAGGAAGGGCAGGTTATTTTCCTCGATGCCGGCAGTACCCACCTTTATTTGGCCGAGCTGTTGCCGCGCGATTTGCGGCTGACGGTGGTGACTAACGCATTGACTATTGCCGGCAAAATGCTGGAACAGCCGGGGATCCGCACGATTTTAATCGGCGGCGAGCTGGATGCCGACATTGGTGGCTGTGTGGACGCCAAGGCGGTACAGGAAATCGACGATTTTTACTTCGACCTCGCTTTCGTCGGCATTTGTGCTTATGACCCGGGCTGCGGTTTCTCGGCGCTGAATTATCAGGATGCCCAGTTCAAGAAGCGTCTGCTGGCGCGGTCAGGCAACTTGGCGGTGCTATGCACCGGCGACAAACTCAACACCTATGCCCCCTACAGCTTTTTGCCCGCCCATCGGGTCGATTATTTAGTCACGCCGCCTGGCCGTCATCCGCAGCTCGAACAGCAGATCACGCACAGTGGCGGCAAAGTGTTGTACAGCGATTCACCCATTGGAGACTGAGATGAAAATAGCCCATGTTGCACTCTGGACCCGCGATATTGATGCCCAGGTGACGTTCTGGCAGCGGTATTTTGACGGCGTTACCGGGGAACAATACGTTAGCCGGAACCGTCCGGGGTTTGTTTCCCGCTTTGTCAGCCTTGCGGCGGGGCCAACGCTGGAGATCATGAGTTTGCCGGATCTGCTGTCAGCGGAGCAGGCCAGTGAACGTGTGGGTTGGGCGCATATTGCTTTGTCGGTGGGAGAGGAAAGCCGTGTCGATCAGTTGGCGCAGCGCGCGCAGCAGGAGGGGATCCTGCGGGCGGCGCCACGCTGGACAGGGGACGGTTTTTATGAGGCGATCATCCGTGATCCGGACGGTAACGCCATCGAAATCACCGCCTGATCACTCCTCTTCGATGCTGGCGAACTGCTGCCCCAAATAGTCGAGCAGCAGCCGCACCGCCGGCAGTAGGCCGCGGCGTGACGGGTAAACCGCATGCACCACGCCGCCCTGCGGTTGCCAACCCGGCAGCAACTGCACCAACTCACCGCGCAGCATATCGTCACGCATCATCATTGACGGCAATTGCACGATGCCTGCACCGGCAATCGCCGCAGTTCGCAGCATCAGCATATCGTCCGTCACCAGCCGTGGCCTGTGTTCCCACTCCATTTTTTCTCCCTGCGGCCCGGTCAACTGCCACAGGTGCTGTGCGCGTGCCGGACCGAGATCCAGGGTGGGGTATTTATGCAGCTCTTCCGGTTTTTCCACTGGACCCAGGGTTCGAACCAGCGCCGGGCTGGCGGCAACGCACCAGGTGCGCTGCGCCAAAATTTTCAGCACCAGATCGCTGTCTTCCAGCGGCGGTGGCCGCACGCGGATGGCCAGATCCAGGCCTTCACCCACCACATCTACCCGGCGATTAGTCGCTTCCAGATGCACCGTGACCTTCGGGTAATCGGCCATAAAGGCCGCCACCATGCTGCCGACCCGAGTGTGCAGAATGGCCACCGGGCAAGTCATGCGCACCGTGCCACAGGGTTCGGCGCGGGTTTGTTCGATGGCTTGCTGTGCGGCATCGGCTTCTACCAGCATGGCCTTGCAGTGCGCATAGTAATTCAGACCGACGTCGGTGACGGAAAACCGTCGCGTCGAGCGTTGGATCAGGCGTACGCCCAGGCGTTCTTCCAGTAGCGCTATGCGTCGACTCAGTTTGGACTTGGGGATACCCAACGCCCGGCCGGCGGGGGCGAAGCCCTGATGGTCGACTACGCTGGCGAAATAAAAAAGATCGTTCAAATCGGTGAACATCGCCCGTCCTTGTCATCGTTCTATATCTAGAACACTGAGTGTACATCTTGCCTACTACTGCGGCAAACGCCGCAGGATTAAACTTCTGACATCAACTTAAGGTCGTGAGACCTGAAACAGGAGTTCAAGATGAAAAAGATCCTCGGTATTTACAACAGCCCTGAAGCCCACTGGGTCGGCAACGGTTTCCTGGTGAATTCGCTGTTCTCCTACAACGATTTGGGGGCGGAAATGAGCCCGTTCCTGCTGTTGGATCACGCTGCGCCAACCAAGTTCCGCTCTGCCTCCGGCACCCGCGGCGTGGGTCAGCATCCGCATCGCGGGTTTGAAACGGTCACCATCGTCTACCAAGGCGAAGTGGAGCACCGTGATTCCACCGGCAGCGGCGGGGTGATTGGTCCCGGTGACGTACAGTGGATGACCGCCGCCTCGGGTATTTTGCACGAAGAGTTCCATTCACGGGATTTCTCGCGCAACGGCGGCACCATGGAAATGGTTCAGCTGTGGGTGAACCTGCCGGCCAAGGACAAAATGGCTGAGCCGGGTTATCAGACGCTGCTGAATGCGGATATCCCGGTGGTTCCACTGGCGGACGGCGCAGGCCAGGTGCGGGTGATTGCCGGTAACTTCGGCGGCCACGCCGGTCCGGCACGTACTTTTAGCCCGCTTAATGTCTGGGACATGAAGCTGAATGCCGGTCATACCACCACGTTGACGGTGGAGGAAGGGCATACGCTGGCGCTGGTGATACTGCATGGCGCTATTCATGTTAACGGTGAGGAAGTGGTGCGCGAAACCCAAATGGTCAGGTTTGACCGTGCAGGGGATTCAATCACCCTCGAAGCCAACAATGATGTCAGCTTGCTGGTACTGAGCGGCGAGCCGATCGATGAGCCTATCGTCGGTTATGGCCCGTTCGTGATGAACAGCGACGCGGAAATCCAGCAGGCTTTCCGTGACTTCAACGGCGGCAAGTTCGGCAGCATGACGGCAGAGAAGCACGCCGGCTAAGCCCTCACCGCACACCTTAGAGCCGATCCGGAAAAACACCTCCGGATCCGGTTCTACACTTAGGTTACCTCTGCACTTTGGCCTCTTGGCCAAGGCAACCTTTAACCGCAATAATCAACACCCCACAGGAGTAAACCATGACTGCAAATTACAAACGCCTCGATAAGGATCAGGCTGCCGTTTTGCTGGTGGATCATCAGGCAGGGCTGCTTTCACTGGTACGCGATATCGATCCCGATCGTTTTAAAAACAACGTACTGGCACTGGGTGATTTAGCGAAGTATTTTAACCTGCCGACTATTTTGACCACCAGCTTCGAAGACGGCCCCAACGGCCCGCTGGTCCCTGAACTCAAAGCTCAATTCCCCGATGCACCCTTTATTCCACGCCCTGGGCAGATAAATGCCTGGGATAACGACGACTTCGTCAAGGCAGTGAAAGCCACCGGTCGCAAACAGTTGATTATCGCCGGTGTCGTCACCGAAGTGTGCGTGGCCTTCCCGGCGTTGTCTGCCCTGAACGAAGGTTTCGAAGTGTTCGTAGTCACCGATGCTTCCGGCACCTTCAACGAGCTGACGCGTCAATCGGCCTGGAGCCGTATGGAAGCCGAAGGCGCGCAACTGATGACCTGGTTTGGCGTCGCTTGTGAGCTGCACCGTGACTGGCGCAACGATGTCGAAGGGCTGGGGGCCTTGTTCTCCAACCACATTCCCGATTACCGCAACCTGATGACCAGCTACAGCACGCTGACCAAAGGCAAGTAACTCCCCCGGAGCGCAGCCCACAGCTGCGCCCCGTTTGAGCCAGATTACGTGAGAATGCATATCTGAAGTCTTTTAGTAGATAAACCCATTCATTCGCCTTCCGTCCTGTAATTATCCTGCCCTGCAGCCCATCATTTTGAAAAAATATCGTGTAAATAATGAAATTTAATTGTGTTTGAAATTATTTAATTTCTATAAATACTTTTGGTTTAAAAATACCTGACCGATTATTTTGAACTCGGTATTAATATTGATTTAATGCCTTTGATTAAAGCAGTAGTGTTCTGCTATATATTTAATGTTTAAAATTATTTAATTCAATAAATAAAACAGCCAGCGGTCTATAAGGTCGTGCTGTGGGAAAGAACAAAACTTTCTGTAGGCCTGATTTTAAGAGATGAAGAATGTCTAACACAGCAAGAGGGATGGTTGATGAATGCATTCAGAGATAAGCTTAAAGCGCATGTGCATCATGTGTCCGCGGTCGGTCAGCATTGCAATACAGAAGAAACGACAAAGCAGGCTTTAATTTTACCCTTATTGGAGATCCTAGGTTTCCATCCTTATGATCCCACGAAAGTAAAAGCAGAATATGGTGCTGATTTTCCAGGAGTTAAGGTCGGTGAACGGGTCGATTATTCTCTTTTTTGCCATGCCGTACCGGTCATGTTTATTGAGGCAAAGTCCTTCAATCAAAACTTAACAAATCACAGCCCGCAGCTATCACGTTACTTTAATGCCACACCTGAAGTCACGGTTTCTGCGATCACCAACGGTAAAGAATGGCGTTTCTTTACCGACCTGAAAGATAAAAATATTATGGATGATACGCCCTTCCTAAAAATAGATTTTAATGATTTAAACGACTCTGATATTGAACAGCTTTATAGATTTAGACATGATCAATTTCAGCCGGAAGCCCTGAGGACGCTGGCTGAGGAGAGCATTTATCTGACATCATTCACTAAAACAATCAGTGCTAGCCTGAGAGACGTAGACTTGGACTTTGTCAGGTATGTGGCGAACAGATCCAATGTTCAACGCCAACTTAACCAGCGTTTTCTAGAGACTATCACTCCTTTGGTCCGTCTGGCCGTTGAGAAAGCGGTGAGTGCTATGGTGGTATCTGGACTGTCTGTGACGTCTGAAAATAAAGCGCTATCCGAAGAGAGCGGCGAAGGTGAGCAAAACAATAACGCAGACCCGTTAGCGCCGATCATTGATCCAGAAAACAGCAAGATAGTTACTACTTATGCTGAAAGAGCTTTATTCGATAATGTGGCGATGATTCTGGGTGAGAGTGCAGATTTAACAGCAAAAGATACGGAAAGTTATTACAGCATTCTGGTACAGGGCAAAACCACTCGCTGGATCCTTCGTTATTTTGATAATAAACAAAGGCCTACAGTTCTGCTCCCCTTGGAAATTAATGAGGAAAGACATGCGGAAATTGTCCGTGCAGGTTTGGAGCTTGCCGCAGGAGGGCACATCATTATCGATCGACCTGAGAATATCTTGCGGCTCACGGGGTTGATTATCGACTCCTACCATTATTGTATTGATGATGAGAACTTCAGGCAGAAGAAAAAAACGCAGGGATGAGTTTTTTTCATAACGTACTTGCAAGGCGTTAACAATAAAAATTTTCCCTAATGCCTTTACACAATCCTTAAGCTTTCATCACGTTAGCGGAGGGATGTAAGCAAAGATCATTGGGATGCAAAGGTCGTGAAAAGCGGCTTTCTCATCGGCCGGGGGCGGGGTAGGTTAGGCCCAATCCCGGCAAATGAGATCGACAACATGAAAAATGCAATCAAAGTACTGACGCTTCCTGTGCTGGCTGCCGTGACGCTGTTCAGCGTTAGCGCGCTTTCCGCTCCGGCTCCGGCAGAAAAAAACGTCCCCCCTGCAGAACAGCAGTTCCGCTTACCTCCTTTCCCTGGTGGGCATATGCCTAAACCGGGCTTCTGCCACGGCGGTGAGCTGTTCTGTGCGACTTCCGCCAGCGATAATCCCACTGAAACCATCAATAAGCTGACTTCGGTGATCCCCGCCGGTAACGCCAAGCATTACGAAGTACGAATCTCGGTAGTGGCATTGCCGGATACGCCACCTGCGTCCCCAGCGCCGTAAGCGGCCCCGCTGGTTCTGAAGGGGAATGCGCGTTAGTCTGGGGTAAACCTCAGGAGGCAGGATGAATCCGTCAACGCTCCCCCTTATCTCCAGCCCGGTGACCGGGTGCTGTTATTCGATGGCGAATGTAATTTGTGTCACGGGCTGGTGAGATTTTTGATTCGTGCCGATCGACAGGGCAAGATCCTGTTGGCCACGGTGCAATCCGAAGAAGGTCAGGCAATTCTGAATTGGCTGGCCTTGCCCACCGATCGTTTTGACTCCATCGTCTATCTTGAACCGGGCCGACATTGGTTGCGTTCGGCGGCGTTTTTTCAGGCGTTGCGTCAGCTTGGCTGGCCATTTCGCCTGTTGGCGCTGGCGCGCTTTTTGCCGCAGCGGCTGGCGGATAGGTTTTACAATGCAGTGGCGAGCAATCGCTATAGGTTATTTGGCCGCAATGCTGGCACGTCGTTGCCTGGAGAGGTTTTGCCGGGGCGTTATCTGCGCCATCGTCGTGAGCAATCTCGCTGAGCTTTACGCTTCTTTACCCTTTAATCGATTGAATTATCATCATTCCGCCCCAATATAGTGGAACGTTCAGCTAAAAAGGAGCGCGTATGGGGATCAGTGAAGAAGAGTACATCCGCCGTTTGAGTCAGGAGAAGAATGCGGTGGGAAATACGGCAAAATGGGTGGCGATTGTCTCCGCTATTTATTTCGCCCTTATGGTGTTTTACGGCCACCCGATCGGCGTGCTGACCATGTCCGGGCTAATTTTTATTGTCTCAACCACCACCTGGTTGAAGAAGCGCCAAAAGGTTAAGTCCTACCGTCGGGCGCTGGCGAAGATCAATGATGAACCGCCGGTTCAGCAGCCCTGATACTCACTGCGCGTAATGCTGTAAACCAGGCTTGGCGTATCGCCGGGCACGTCATCCAGAGTATCGACCAAACGTAACCCCGCTTTTTCCAGCACGCGGCATGAGGCCAGATTTTTTTCGCGCACGATAGCCGAAATTTCTGTCAACCGCAGATGCTTGAAACCATACTCCAGCGAGGCCTGCGCCAACTCAGTGGCCAAGCCGCTGCCCCAAACCTGCGTATCAAAACGATAGCCCAAGTTCACCGTCCGCTGAGCCCCAAGCGGCCGCCAGGACAACCCGCCAAAGCCAATGACCCATTCCGGCTGCTCACGCAGTGCAATTGCCCAGGAACCATAGCCGTGTTGCGCCCAATTTTCGATCCGCCCCGTCAGCGCCAATCGTGCCTGTTCTTCGCTGGCGATGGGGCCTGCGGGATTAAAACGCTGGGTGTCGGGATCGCCAAAAATGGCGTAAAAACGCGGCAAATCGTCGGCCACCGGCGGACGCATCAACAGGCGAGGGCTTGCATAGGGGGCGATAGGGTTCATCTTCGGCATAGCTTGCGTAACCTGCTGTGATTGGACAGGTTTAACTGTAGACCAGCGGTGCGGAAGAAGAAACAGAAACCCCCCTCTCCAGGTGGAAAGGGGGGAAGGATCAGATAAACGAATCGTCGTCGCTGTAGTCGTCGTCGGCGAAATCGGTGTTATCGTCGTTTTGATAATCCGCGTTCTGGAAGCCGTTATCTTGGTTGAGGAAGCGGCTATCACCGCCGTTGTTAAAGGTATCGAGATTGTTGGACGCGTCGAAATTATTCATCGCGCTGTCATCCACCGGTGTTGCCGGCGTTTCATCGATAATATTAACAATTTCCTGTGGTTGTGAATGGCGGAACATACCGGTCAACATGTCGGCCAGCACCACACCGCCCGCCACGCCGGCGGCAGTCTGCAATGCCCCGCCGAGGAACCCGCCGGCACGTGAAGGTGCTGCTTGCTGCGGTTGGCTGTAGGCTGGTTGCTGCTGTTGAGCATAGCCCGCCTGCGGCTGGTTGTTCCATGCCGCGTTATTCTGCTGTTGCGCCTGATACTGCTCGCGCGGGCTTGGCGCGTTGCGATTACCGCCACCAAACAGCCCGGCCAGAAAGCCGCCGCTGCTTTGTTGGTTGGCGTTATTTTGCTGTTGCTGGGCAATCTGGCTCTCCAGATCTTTCACCCGCTGGTCGAGCTGCTTCAGCGCCGCTTCCTGAATGATCATCGCCTGAGCCATGTAATAAGGCGCGGAAGGCTGTTCACGGATGTGTTGGTTGATTTGCTGCTCTGCCTGGAGATCCCTCTGGCCCGTCTTGGTCTCGGCTTCTTTCAAGCGGCCAAACAGACCATCGATAAGACGTTGTTCTTCGGATTGCATAGGATTACCTCTAGGAGATGAATAACGATACTGGATGATAGATATCATCGGTAACTGTCACCCTAGCGCGTTTAGATGAACCAATAAATAAATGGCAGGTAAACCTGTTTATGAATTTGTTACCCGTTACGTCAGAGGGATCAGCATCACCAGTTTCAGACCGCTATTTTCCGATGGATTAAACGTCAGTTGACGATAGCGCAACTCCCCGTGTTGCACATGAGAGAAGGTACGCTCGCCCCCCTCGCGTGCCAGTACGTCATGCTGTTTCCACCAGTGATGGAAGGCTTCGCTGTTGTGCGTCATGTTGCGCACGAAAGCGCGCATCTCTTCGGTATTTTGATGGTGGCTGGTTTCGGCACGAAACTCGGCGACCACGCGGCGTGCCCGTTCCTCCCAGTCGCTGACCAGCGTTTTGGCTAACGGGTGGAAAAACATAAAGTGCAGCAGATTGGGCGTAGCGGCTTGGCCCAGCCAACCACAGAACAGGCTTTCCGCCGCCGGGTTCCAGGCGACGATATTCCAGGTGATATCCAGCAGGTAGCAAGGCACCGTCACCTGGTTAACGCTTTGCAGCACCGCGCTGTTGTCGGCTTCGTGAGGCTGTTCCTGTTCGGGGTCTGCGACTCGCGCCAGGGTAAACAGGTAGTGGCGCTCGGCATGCCCTAACCGCAGTGCTTTGGCGATACGCGCCAGCGTATGCGGCGAGATGGATACCTCGCGGCCTTGCTCGATCCAGGTATACCAGGTGGCGCTGATACCGCTGATTTGCGCCAGCTCTTCACGGCGCAGTCCACTGGTGCGGCGGCGTGGTGCGGTGGGTAAACCCAGCATTTCCGGCGTGATGCGTTCACGGTGCGCACGCAGGAAAGCGCCGAGGGCTTTGGGGCCGGATAAGGCTTCAGATTGCATAGGCTGGTACCTGCTTATACTAGGATAACTGCTCATATTGTACCCGTATATTAAGCTGATTATAGTAATAAAAAAGCCATCCGGCACCGGCGCAAGCCAGACAAAAAAGGAAGCACATATGAGCAACAGCAACAGCCATAAAAATGCGGTCGATCGTCAATTTGGTGAGCAGGCCAGCGCCTATCTGACCAGCGCAGTTCATGCACAGGGGAAGGATCTGCAGCGACTGGCGCAGTTGCTGGAGCCTTATCCCGATGCCAGGCTGCTGGATCTGGGGTGTGGGGCCGGGCATGCCAGCTTTACCGCCGCAGCGAAAGTGGCTCAGGTTGTGGCCTACGATTTGTCGGCGCAAATGCTGGCGGTAGTGAGCCAGGCCGCGGTAGAGAAAGGTTTCAATAATATTCAGGTGCAGCAGGGCGTCGCGGAATCACTGCCGTTTGAGGACGCCAGCTTCGATCTGGTGATTAGCCGTTATTCGGCCCACCATTGGCATGATGTCGGCCAGGCGCTGCGCGAAGTGCGCCGGGTGTTGAAACCGGGCGGCAGAGCGATCTTTATGGATGTGGTCTCACCGGGGCATCCGCTGCTGGATATCTATCTGCAAACCGTTGAGGTGCTGCGCGACACTTCGCATGTCCGCAATTATGCGCCGGGCGAATGGTTGGGGTTACTGACTGAATCAGGGATGCTGGTACGGGAAGTGACGTCGGACAGGTTATATCTGGAATTCAGCAGTTGGGTCGCGCGTATGCGTACGCCGGAGCATTTCATTACCGCGATCCGAGCGTTGCAACAGGGGGTTTCTGAAGAGGTGCTGCAGCATTTTGCCATTCAGCCGGACGGCTCATTCACCAGCGATATTATGATGTTTGAGGCGGTCAGAGGATAAATAATTTCAGGGCAGCCTATATACCCTCTATCTTTACGATTACCGCGTGATTAGCGATAACCGGAAGTCCATTGGATATAGCGGCTGCCCTGACAGAACATTACCGGGTATAAATTACTTCTTGTCTTCCAACAGGCAGCGATAAATCAGGCCGCCGATAGCACCACCGACTAATGGCACCAGCCAGAATACCCAAAGCTGTTGCAATGCCCAGGTTCCCTGGAATATTGCTACACCGGTACTGCGTGCCGGGTTAACAGAAGTATTGGTTACCGGAATACTGATCAGGTGGATCAGCGTTAATGTCAAACCGATGGCCAGCGGAGCAAATCCTGCCGGTGCACGTTTATCTGTCACGCCATGAATAACGATCAGGAAGAATGCGGTCAATACCAATTCAATAACAATCGCGGATTGCAGAGAATAACCGCCCGGTGAATGTTCACCGTAACCGTTGGAAGCAAAGCCGCCGCCGGTAGGATCAAAACCTGCTTTGCCGCTGGCGATCAAATACAACACCGCCGCTGCAGCAATCCCGCCAATCACTTGAGCAATCACGTAGGGAATAACGTCTTTCGCGGCGAAGCGACCACCGGCAAATAAACCTACGGTAACGGCCGGGTTAAAGTGCCCGCCAGAAATATGGCCAACGGCATAAGCCATAGTGACTACAGTCAGACCAAAAGCGAGTGCGACACCAAGAAAACCAATACCCAGTTGTGGGAATGCAGCTGCTAATACTGCGCTACCACAACCACCGAACACCAACCAAAATGTGCCAAAAAATTCGGCAAAAAGTCGCTTTGACATAGATTCCATCCCACGGAAAATACTAACGGGCGTTAGCACTAAAAACTATAGAACACCTTTTTAAATTAATGCAGGTTTCTATAAGTAATTTCTTAATGCACCTTGAGTAACAGCGGGTATTAAATCCCCGGGAATTAATTTTGTCTATGCGACTTCATCCCTATTCTTAGGTTTTTCGTGCGTTTGCTGTTTTTTTTATCGCTGTTATAAGAATTTACCCTAAGCTTAGCTGCTATAGGTATTTTTAGCGGAAAATAGCTATGGTTAAATTTGATTTTCTATCTGTTTTTTCCATTCGAATTGTCTGCGTTAATTGCTAATTCCTATTTGCCATATTTAATTATTGCTGCAATTCATAGCATTAGGTCCGTTTGTCATCAGGCTGTCATGTAAGACTAATACCTTAGCAAGCTGCCAACTCTACCCCCATAACACTGAGCCAACATCATGAAAATAAAATCAGTTTCGCTGTTAATCAGCGCGTTGTTCCCCCTGTTTTCTTATGCTGCCACCGACGTTGAAGTGGCGCGTTATATTGTCAGTTTTCCGGGTGGCGAACATGTGAGTTATCAGGGAGCATTCGCCAAGAATTTCCCGCAAGGATTACCGGTGGGTATCGGATCGGGCCTGGTATTCAATGGGCGTGAGGGTAAGGACTTGCTGTTAACGACGTTGACCGATCGCGGCCCGAATGCCGACGCGCCTGCGGTAGGCGATCAGGAAGCGAAAATCTTCGCTAATCCGCAGTTTGTGCCGTTGCTGATGGACATTCGCGTTGGCGAAGGCAAGGCGGTCGCCAGCAACTTGCGTCCGCTGCATGACCAGCAAGACCCTATCAGCGGATTACCGCTACCGGCGGGGTTGATTGGTTCAACCAATGAAGTGGCGCTGAGCGACACGCTGAAAACGTTGGAAAGCGATCGACGTGGGCTGGATACCGAAGGCATCACGCCGGACGGTAAAGGCGGCTATTGGCTGTGTGATGAATATGGTCCGTTCCTGATCCATATCGACAATCAGGGCAAGATCCTCGCCAAATACGGCCCGACCCCGGAGCAGGGGGAGCAAGCAGTGGCCAGCGGGTTACCGAATATCATCAAGTGGCGCCAGCCGAACCGGGGCTTCGAAGGGATCACCCGTTTGCCGGACGGACGCATTCTGGCTGCGGTGCAGAGTACGCTCGACGTGGACGGCAAGAGTAAAAACAAGGCGCAGTTTACGCGCTTGGTCAGTTTTGATCCGGCCAGCGGCAAAACGGCCATGTACGGCTATCCGATCGATATCGATAGCTATAAAAAAGCCAAAGACGCCAAGGTGGGTGACATCGTGGCGGTGGACAACCAACATATCTTGCTGGTTGAGCAGGGCAGCGATAAAGACAAGCAGATGATCAATAAGATCTATCTGGTCGATCTCAGCCAGGCGAGCGATCTGACGGCTTTCGACGGTAAAGGAAAGGCGCTGGAGTTTGACGATGCCAAAGATCTCGCCAAGCGCGGCGTGAAGCTGGCGCAGAAACGTGAAGTGGTGGATCTGCGTAAATTGGGTTGGCAACAGGAGAAGGTAGAGGGCCTGTCGCTAATTGACGAACGCACCCTGGCGGTGATTAACGATAACGATTTTGGCCTGCAGGCCAAGCTGGTGGAGGCACAACCCAAAGCCAAGAAAATCGGCGATTATCAGCTGGATAAACAGGGCAGCCTGAGCCTGGACGGCAAAGTGGTATCCACCCGTATCGAGCTGCAACCGCTGGAGAAACCGGAATCGCTTAGCGAGCTGTGGGTGCTGACGCTACCGCAACCGCTGAAGTAAATAAGGCAACAGGGGGCGACGTCTCAATAGCGCACTGCCCCCTGTTTTCTGGTTTATCAGTGAACGCCGCCGGCCTGCGGCGTTCTGCCGCGTGAAATACTCTCCCACACCGCGACGGCCACCATAATCAGCGTGGTCAGGCCATTCACCATCAGTAAATCGGTGAGGTAGGCTATCGGCGCCAATACCGCCAAAGCGATCAATCCCACCAGGTGCGAAAGCGGGAACCGACGATACACCAACCGCTTGTAAAGTGCGTTGGCGAGCAGGTAAATCGCCGGGCCCAGCAGCAGCACTGCTGCCGTCACATTGTCGATATGGCCGTCAGGGTGGGCGATCACCAGTTCATTGGCAACGGCACAGACGATGATCGCGCCAACCAGCACCACGTGTACGTAATGGAAGTTAGCGCCCAACTGGCCGGGGTTTTCCGCCTGGCTGATAGCATGGCTGCCGGCTTTGCTACTGGTATCAAAATAGACCCACCACATCGCCAGGCTGCCGAGAAACGCCACCAGTGAGGCAATCAGCACCGGTGCGCTCCAGGACTCCATTTCGCTAAGGGTCGAACCGGTAATCAGAATGGTTTCCCCCAACGCTACGATCACGAATAGTTGGCAGCGTTCCGCCAGATGATGGCCTTCGATAGTCCATTCGCTGCTGCTGTCGGAGCGACCCAGCACCGGTAAGCGGAAGCCGAACATCGGCGAAACGTATTCGCACAATACTGCCAGCGCCCACAGCAACAGTCGGTTATGACCTTCCGCCAGGCCGCCAAGGATCCAGAACACCGCTGAAATACACATCCAGCCAAGAATACGGCGGAAGTTTTGTTTCAGTGGATGGCCGGCGGGCAGCAGGTTCAGCACCACGCACGATCGGCCCACCTGGATCGCCACGTAAAACAGCGCAAAAGTCAGCCCCCGTTCGCCAAAGGCCTGTGGCAGAGCAGAAGAAGCGAACAGGCCCAGCAACATAATGCCAAACAGCAGAATACGGATAGGACGGGTATCCGGGTTAAACCAGTTGGTGACCCAGGCAGTGTATTGCCAGGCCAGCCAAACGGCGAACCACAGCAGCAGCGTTTCCACCGCGCCGGTCAGCGTCAGATGGTGCAGCAGGTAGTGGGAAAGCTGGGTAACGGCAAAAACGTAAATCAGATCGAACAGCAGTTCCGAAAACGAAACCGAAGCACCATGACCATCACGAACACGCAGTAAGGTTTGCGACATAGGGAGTCCTTCCATAATGATAACCTTCAGAAATAGCGTAGTTCAGTCGCGGTTACGGGGAGAAGAATCTTAAAAGGGGCGGTTTTTATATTCCTTGGCCAAACGGACTTTAAATTGTCATCTGTCAGGGGTAGAGTGACGGTATAGACCCGCTTTGTCCTGCCAGAGACATACCTGCACGTACTTCCTCCTTATTTTCATCACAATGATTGATGTTCTTTACATTGGATTACGTCTGCTTTCATTGCCTGGTAGATAATTAACTCCACTGATACGAGAAAATAAACAAAAACATCTGGAGTTCATTATGAAACTATTACCTGGCATCGCAGCAGTTCTTTTGGCAGCCGCTTCATTCTCTTCCTTTGCAGCGCCGCTGTCATCGGTAAAACAGATCAATACAGAGCAGGCCAGCGGTATGCAAAGCCTTGGCGTAGTGTCGGTTTCCGGCGTTAGCGGTTCTCCGGGCGATGCGGTTCACGCACTGAAAGAAAAAGCTCAGGCGGACGGCGCCAGCAGCATTCGTATTATCGGGCTGGACACCCCGGGGGATTCCAGCAACTGGCGCGGTAATGCAGAAATATATCGTTAATCGTCTGCAGTAAATAAAATTCGGCTACTGTAACAGGTGGCCGATAAAATAAACGGGTGTGGATAATAATCTGACCGGTAATGCAATTACTTGATTACCCGATGATGATGTCCACACCCTTTTTTATCTGCGCTCGGTTGCATTTTATTACAACTGTGTCGGCGGTTTTAGGAAACATGTTAATGAATACTTAAGGAATTGGGGTCAGATTGGTGACTACTCAACCTAAGGAGGCCCCAATGTTAAACGCGACACGGCTGCAACTGAAAAACCACTTTTCCTACCTCCAGCAGTTTATGGCTTCGCCGCGCACCATTGGTACGCTGGCACCTTCTTCCCCCTGGCTATGTCAGGCGATGTTGAATCAGGTTGAATGGACCGGGGCGCTGTCGATCGCCGAACTGGGCGCGGCGGACGGCGTGCTGACCAAGCGGATATTAGGCCGGATGCGTGCAGATGCTTCGCTCGAGGCCTTTGAAATCCAATCTCATTTTGTGCATCAGCTGCGGAAAATTGACGATCGTCGTCTGCAGGTGATGGATCGCTCGGCTGAAGAGATGGCCGGCGATTATGACGTGGTGTTCTCTTGCCTGCCGTTGCTGTCGATCCCGCTAAAAATCAGCATGCGTATTTTGCAGCAGGCACAGCAGCGTTTGCTCGCGCGCAACGGAACCTTGGTGCTGTTTCAGTACAGCCACCTGTCGGAAAAGCTGCTGTCCCGCTATTTTCACTGGAAGCGGCTGCGGGTGGTGCGCAACTTCCCGCCAGCGTTGGTTTACATCTGCACGCCGCGTTAGCCCAGTTTTTTTTCCATCACCACCACTTCGCCATCATATTGCCGTCGGCGTTCGATGGTCTGCCAGCCCCAACCCGCATACAGCGCCTCGGATTTATCGGTGATCAGGTGCAATACGGGGTGATTGCGTTGGCGTGCCAACAACACGATGGCCGCCTCCAGCCGTTGCGCAATGCCCTGGCGACGGTGATCCGGGTGGACGAATACGCCGGCCAGCCAGGGAGAAAGGTCCATCCGATGATGATCGTCGCTCGGCCACAGGCTGGCCATGCCCAGCGGGCGTTCGTCCTCGATCGCCAGCAGGGTGGTGTAATCTTCGCTCGGCTGCGCGCACTGGGCAAAGCGTTGGCGCGTGCGTTCCAGTGAACCGCCGCGTTGCGAACCCCATTGACCAAACGCCCATGCGGCGCAAACGTCGCTGAACTGTGGGCACTCCGCCAATGGAATAATACGTTGGGTCATCTCGGTACCTCCTGAATTATCTGCAATCTGGCTTGCCACAGATCGCATTATCGACCGATTTTTTAACTTTATAAAACGGCATTTACAGCGATTTTTCACGTATCAGCGCCGAAATAGCGTGATTCAGCGGATTTAACCGATCCGCCAAGCGTTGTGATTGAAAGTGTTAATGAGAGTGATTATCATGCGCGCATATTTTACCGATCCGGCTTACCCATGCGCAATTCCCTCATGTTACTGCTGTTTTCCTTGCTGCTTGGCGTTTTTAACGTTCAGGCGAAAATGGTCACCGACATCACTGGTCGCCAGGTTGAGGTGCCGGATAATCCGCAGCGCATCGTGGTAGGCGAAAGCCGCATGCTGTATACCCTGGCGTTGCTGGAGCCGGGTAACCCTGCGCAACGTATTGTCGGCTGGCCGGAAGACATGGCGCGTTTCGATGCGCAAAGCTGGCAGCTGTATACGCAGAAATTTCCTCAGATCAAAGCCATACCCTCTATCAGCAAGGGCAACTTCCGCCAGGTTAACATTGAAAATCTGATCCAGTTGAAACCGGATCTGGTGATCCTTGCCCGCTATGCGAAGGAGGAGGGCGACAGCGATTTGTTGCTAACGGCGCTGAGTAAGGCGGGTATTGCCGTTATCTACGTCGATTTACGGGTCGACCTGCTGCATAACACCGTACCCAGCGTTCGACTGCTGGGTGAGGTGCTCAACCGTCAGCAGCGTGCGGAGCAGTTTATCGACTTCTACCAGCAGCATATGGCGGTGATCCAGCAGCGTCTGGCCAGCTATCGGGGGCCAAAGCCCAAGGTCATGCTGCATTTGCACCTCGGGCGGCGTGAAACCTGCTGCACCACCGCGGCTCATGGCAATCTCGGCGATCTGCTGGCCTTTGCCGGCGGCGACAATATCGCCAGCGCCAGTATCAAAGGGGTTTATGGGGAACTGAACCCGGAAACCATTCTGACCGCCAATCCTGATATTTACATTGCCACCGGCATGGCAGGTCCACAGGGTAAGCGCTTTTCCGATTTGCGTCTGGGGCCGCTGGTTACCCAGCAGGAAGCGGATGAAAGCTTCCGTCAGATCATGCAAAAACAGCCGATGCTCGCCAATCTGAAAGCGATAAAAAATCATCAGGCCTGGAGTATCTGGCACAACTTCTATCTCAGCCCGTACCACGTCGTGGCGGTCGAAATGTTCGCCAAAGCGTTTTACCCGGATCTGTTTGCTGACATCAACCCGCAACAGACCTTTAAGCAACTCTATCAACAATTTTTGCCGTTACCTTTTTCAGGGACCTATTGGAGTCAGTTACAAAATGAATAATACCCAGCGCGGCTGGTGGTGCGCACTGCCTCTGGCGGCCTGTGCGTCTGCACCGGCGATCGGCGCCGACAAAACCGCCGAAAAAGAACCAGGGGAAACCCTGGTGGTGGTCGGCCAGGCCTCTGCGAAGGGCGTGCAAAGTTATCAGCCGCTGACCAGTGTGACCGGCACCCGAACCGAGACCAGCCTGCTGAACGTGCCGCAGGCAATCGACGTGGTGCCGCAGCAGGTGATTACCGATCAGGCGGTCAGCAGCCTGGATGAAGCGCTGTATAACGTCAGTGGCATTACCCAGGCGAACACCTTGGGCGGTACCCAGGACGCGGTGATGAAGCGCGGTTTTGGTGATAACCGCGACGGCTCCATTTTGCGTGACGGCGTGCGTTCGGTGCAGGCGCGTAATTTTACCCCGACCACTGAGCGGGTTGAGGTGCTGAAAGGCCCGGCTTCGATGCTTTACGGCATGGGGGAACCGGGCGGGATGATCAACATGATCACCAAAAAGCCGCAGCTGCAGCAGCACACCCATGTGGAAGGCTGGGGCAGCAGCTTCAAGGGCGGCGGCGGTCAGTTGGACGTCACCGGTCCGCTTGGTACCTCCGGGTTCGCCTACCGGATGATTGTCGATCACGATGAAACCGATTACTGGCGTAACTTTGGCCGTAACCGCCAAACGGTGATTGCGCCGTCGCTGATGTGGTATGGCGAGAGCACCACGGTACGCGTTGCCTACGAACATATGGAATATCTGGTGCCGTTCGACCGCGGCACCATCATTGATTCGCGCACCGGCAAACCGGTAAATACGCCGCGCGACCGCCGCTTCGACGAAAGTTATAACGCCACGCGGGGCGATCAGGACAGCGTCACCCTACAGGTTGATCAGGTGCTGAATGAAAGCTGGAAAAGCTCTCTGACCTACGCCTATAGCCGTAACAGTTACAGTGACAATCAGGCGCGCGCGCTGGCTTTGGATCCTGAAACTGGCGTGCTGTCGCGCCAGGCCGACTCCACCGCCCATGCTGTCAGCCATGCCAACGCGGTACAGCTGACGCTCAACGGTGACGTTGACTGGGGCAGCATCAACCACCAGATGCTGTTTGGCTTTGATTTTGAAGATAACCGTACCTACCGCGGCGATATGATCCGTGGCAAGAAGAACAGCGATTTCAATATCTATGATCCGGTGTATGGCCTGATGCCAACCTCGAACGCCGTCAGTGCCAAAGACAGCGATCAGCGTGAAAACCTCACCAGCTACGGCTGGTTTATGCAGGATTCCGTTCAATTGACCGATAAATGGTTGGTGATGGGCGGGCTGCGTTATGACGCTTTTGACGTTTTTGCCGGTAAAGGGCGTCCGTTTGTCACCAACACCGACAGCTCCGACGGCAAATTAGTGCCGCGCGCCGGGGTGGTCTACAAACTGACGCCCTATGTGTCGCTATACAGCAGTTACACCGAGTCCTTCAAGCCAAACTCGTCCATTGCCAGCCAGATTGGCTCATTGCCGCCGGAACAGGGTAAGGCCTGGGAAGTCGGCAGCAAGGTCGAATTGCCCAACGGCGTTACCGGGACCCTGGCGTTGTTCGACATCACCAAGCGTAACGTGATGGTCAGCGAACTGGTGGATGGTGAAACCGTCACCCGAACCGCCGGACGCGTACGCTCGCAGGGCGTGGAGTTGGATGTTGCCGGCAACATCACTGATTCGTTAAGCATGATCGGCTCTTACGCATACACCGACGCGCGTGTGGTTGATGACCCGGACAACAAGGGTAAGGAGATGACCAACGTGGCGCGCCATACCGCCTCGCTGTTCCTGACGCAGGATCTGGGCTCCCCGGGGCTGTATAGCGGCGACAACGTACGCATTGGCGCAGGGGCGCGTTATGTTGGCCGTCGTCCAGGCGACGCCGCCAACAGTTTCAGTCTTGATAATTACACCGTTGCCGATGCCTTCGCCGCTTACACCATGCCGGTGCAGGGTTATCGGGTGAAGTGGCAATTGAACGTGAAGAATCTGTTCGATAAAACCTATTACCCTTCCAGCGGCGGCAATTTGCGCGTGGCGGTAGGGGAACCGCGAGAAGTGGTGCTGCGCGCCAGTGTCGACTTCTGATTTTTCGTACAGGAATACGTCCCGGCGAGCAGGTATCTGCCGTCGGGGAAATCTGGTTAAATAGCCGGCCCCGTTGTTAAGGAGAACCCGATGAGCCTGCAAATCCGTTTGGCGCAGCCGCAGGATATCGCTCAACTGATAGCCGTTGAGCGCTCGGCGGCGCAGCTGTTTCATCAACAACCGGCCTGGCGTTTTATCGCTGAAGGTCCGGTGATGAGCGCAGAGCAGCATGCTGATTTTATTCAGCGACAGCATGAATGGCTGGCGGAAGGTGCGGCGGGGGAGGTCGCCGGCTTTATCGCCGTCGTGCCGCAACAGCAGGATTGGCATATCGCCGAACTGTCTGTGGCTGCCAACTGGCAACGTCAGGGCATCGGGCGCCACCTGCTCGTTGAGGTTGCGGCGCAGGCCGCGTTGTCGGGCGCGCAGCGCCTGACGCTAACTACTTTTATTGACGTGCCCTGGAATGCGCCTTATTACCGGCGTCTGGGGTTCAGTCCGATAGCCGCCGAACGGCTCAGCTCGTCGTTGAGGGCAAGGTTGGCGGAAGAGGTGGCGCAGGGTTTTGCCGCAGGCAGCCGCTGTGCCATGGAATTTACACTATCGTAAATATTGAAATACAGGCTGATGGCGGTATGATGCAGCAACTACGCCATCGCACGATCTGCACGCTGGATTCTGGCGTGCTAACGCATTCAAGTCACCGTATAAGGGACAACCCGTAATGACACAAACCATTTTCATGGTGGGCGCGCGCGGCGCCGGTAAAACCACGGTGGGCAGTGCACTGGCGTTGGCGCTGGGCTATCAATTCACCGATACCGATCTGTTTATGCAACAGACCACGCAAATGAGCGTGGCGGAAATGGTCGCAAATGAAGGCTGGCTGGGATTTCGCCGCCGTGAAAGCATTGCTCTGCAAACCGTCACCCAACCGTCAACTGTAGTTGCCACCGGCGGCGGCGCGATCCTGGCGGAAGAGAACCGTCAATTTATGCGTCAGCACGGCACCGTCATTTATCTGCGCTCACCGGCCGAGGTGTTGGCGCAGCGGCTGGAAGAGTACCCGCAAGACGCGCAACGCCCCACGTTGACCGGTCGTCCGATCGCTGAGGAGAT
Organism: Serratia sp. BNK-12; assembly: GCF_047456085.1. Taxonomy (NCBI): domain Bacteria; kingdom Pseudomonadati; phylum Pseudomonadota; class Gammaproteobacteria; order Enterobacterales; family Yersiniaceae; genus Serratia; species Serratia sp. BNK-12. The sequence goes on along the minus strand of NZ_CP179896.1, from coordinate 4,166,948 downwards.
GCTGGAAGTGCTGGCCGCACGCGAGGCCTTGTATCAGGAGACCGCACACTACGTGATGGACGGCACCGGTAACCCACAGCAGGTGGTTGAAAAGATCCTCGCCGTACTGCAATTGGAAACGGTAAAGTAATCCCCTCTGACATTTTCGGGCACCGCGCTGCGTGCCCGATCTCTTCGTATCTTCCCTTGGTTTTTGCCTTCGCCGCAGATTGCGCTTGCTTTTATAAATGATGAGTGACATATATAAAATAATGATGACCATCATCTATTTTGATAAATGCAACGTAATCGTGAGGTTTTACCATGAAATACACCACCTTTGGCCGCAATACCGGCCTGCGCGTTTCTGAACTGGCATTAGGAACCGGCAACTTTGGCACCGGCTGGGGCTACGGTTCGGAAAAAGAACAGGCCAAACAGGTTTTCGATCGTTATGTCGACGCCGGCGGCAACTTTATCGACACGGCTGATACTTACCAATTCGGCCAGTCAGAACAGATGGTAGGGGATTTTATCGCCGCCGAACGCGACCGTTTCGTGGTCGCCACTAAATACACCTTGGGTGCAGCGCCGGACGCGGGTATTGCCTATACCGGCAACAGCCGCAAAAACATGATTGCCTCGGTAGAGAACAGCCTGAAGCGGCTGAAAACCGATCGTATCGATCTGCTGTGGGCGCATTTTTCCGACAACCTGACGCCGCTTGAAGAGATCGTTCGCAGTTTTGACGATCTGATCCGCGCCGGCAAGATCCAATATGCCGGGTTGTCCAACTTCCCAGCCTGGCGCATTGCCCGTGCAGATACGCTGGCAGAATTGCGTGGCTGGGCGCGCATTGCAGGTATACAGGTGGAATACAGCCTGGTAGAGCGGACCGCAGAACGTGAATTGCTGCCGATGGCCGAAGCGCTGGGGATGGCCGCCACCCTGTGGTCGCCGCTGGGCGGTGGTTTGTTGACCGGGAAGTATCGCCATAGCGATGCTGGTCGATTGAGTGAGTTGGGGCGCCTGGTGCATCGCGAAAAAGACACCGCGTTGCTGGATGAAGTGCTGGCGATTGCGCAAGAACACCAGGCCCTGCCGACCCACGTTGCTATCGCCTGGCTGCGCAACAGGGCCGCGCATTCCAGCACCAGTCTGATCCCTATTCTGGGTTCGCGCACGCTGGACCAGTTAGAGGATACGCTGGCGGCGCTTGATTTGACGTTGGACGAGCAGCAGATGGCGCGTCTGGATCGGGTCAGCGCGATTGAACCGGGCACGCCTCATCGGCAGATTGCCGACACGCTGGCGCGTGCGCAGGGCGGTGACAGTTCCCGCTTTGCCGCGCCGCGTACCCCGCGCGCCTGACTCTTTGGATGAAAGGCATCATCTATTGAGCGCTGTCGGTGGATAGCCTAAGATGATGCCTGATTGATAAGGAGAAAACGCCATGGCACGGGTTTCAAAGCAGCAGATGGAGCGCAATCGCGAGGCGATTGAGCAGGTGTCTTCACAGCTTTTTCGCGAACGCGGCCTGAATGGCGTCAGCGTTAACGATCTGATGGCGGCCGTGGGGCTGACGCACGGTGGCTTCTATGGCCATTTTGCTTCCAAGGACGAACTGGCGGCGGTGGCCAGCCGCAGGGCGGTAGAGGAATCCGCTCAGCGCTGGGAAACCGCCAGCCGTCAGCCCGACCAGCACAATTTACAGACTCTGGTTGACGCTTATCTGAACGTCAGGCACCGCGACTGCCCGGGCGAAGGTTGCATGGTTGCCGCTCTGGCCGGTGACGTGGCGCGCGAAGAGGCGGATAAACCCGTGCATCAGGCTTACCTGAGCGGTGTGAAAGCCATGTTGGCGCGGCTGGAGTCGCTTTCGCCAGATGAACAACAACCCCAACGACAACAGCAGGCGCTGGTGCAGATGGCGATGCTGGTGGGGGCACTGACGTTGGCAAGGGCAACGCAGGGCGATGCGCTGTCAGAACAGTTTCTTAACGCGACGCGTCAGGCGCTGTTACCGACTGAGGCTGACTAAAATACAGCCCCGGCGTGGTGCCAAAACGCTGACGGAAGGCGGCAATATAGGCGCTGACATTGTCATAACCGTATTCACCGGCGATGCGACCGACCGATTCACCACGCGATAACGGCTCCAGCGAGCGAATCACCCGTGCTTGCTGGCGCCAACGGGCGAAGGTCACACCGGTTTCGCTAATAAAACGGCGACTGAGGGTGCGTACGCTCACCCCGGCCCAGGCGGCCCAGTCACTTTGGGTACGCGCGCTGGCGGGTTCATTCAGCAGGGCGCGGGCGATTTTCAACAGCCTGGCGTCCTGCGGTAGCGGTAACTGCAGCGGTACGCTCTCTTCCACAGAAATCTCATCCAACAAGACCCGCAATAGGCGTTGTTGCGCCGGATCCAGCTCTTGTCCCGCAAAAGGAGCAATACGTTCCATTAACGCCTGAATCAATGCGGAGGCAGGGCTCAGATGCGGCTGCGCCGGCAGCGTCGCACAGTAGGACTCCGGCAGATACAGACTCCAGCCGATGACGTTGCCGCATGCCAGTGCCTGGTGCGCACAGTTGGGTGGCAGCCAGCCGATACTGCCGGCGGTCATTGCCCATTGGCGCTCCCGGGTTTCCAACGCCATCATGCCGTGGGTCAACAGGTAGATCTGTCCGCTGGCATGCTGGTGCCAGGGCGTCAGGTGTTTTTTCTCATGCCAAAGTCGCTGGCTCTGCAGGATCATAATGATTGGCCGATTTGCAGTATTAAAAGTCCAAATGCGGTTATTATGCCATGCTCTGTTCGTTTTATGATCTCCGCGTCATTCAATTCTGGAGATCGACCATGACCCCGAAAACCTCCACAGCCCTGGTGCTCGATGCCTTGCAAAAGGTTGTCGCCGCCCCGCAACATCAGCCGACGCTGATCGCTGAGCTTTTCAGTGCGGATTACCGTCAACAGGTGGACGGCAAGACGCTGGACTACATGCAGTTTGTGCAACATATGGCGTTGCTCAAGCAGTTGACTCGCAGCATGACGCTGGAGATGGTCGCCATTGCCGGGCAGGACGATTCGGTGTTGACGCATCATAGGGTGCGGGTGGAAAAGCGCGATGGCAGCCTTAGTCTGGTTAAGGTGCTGGCGCATTTCACCGTACGTGACGGCAAAATCTGCGCCTGCGATGAACTGACGCAACTGATGGAGGGCGATCACGCCGATCGCGATCTGGGGTCACGCATGTCGGTATAAATCGCGCTGCTATACTTAATCCTGTGGAATCACACGGGAGATCAACATGCGCGAAAATAACCGACCAGGCTATCCGAGAACCGCCCGAGTGGTCGCCGTTGACCGGGGCGATCCCAGCTTGCATATGCACCGTTTCGAGGTGCGCACCGACGATATAGAACCCAACACGCTGCTCAGCGAGCATGCAACCGAGCAGGAAGCGTTGGATGCCAAGCACCGCTATGAGGACCCTGCGTTGGAAGACTAATCGTTATCCCTCAGAAACCGGCGTAAAGCCGGTTTCTTGTTTTTCCCGCTATAGCCTCTGTTTTCCAGTCTTTTATTGATCATCATTTGTGTGATTTTTATCGCGCTCATTGGGTGTTTCACTTCTGGGAAAAGAGATGTCCAATTCCGAGTTACAGGCGTTGTTTCAACGCCATATGCTGATGTTGTTGCAGCAGGCGTAGTCGTCTCAACCGCCTTAAACGTTATCCCGAAGACGCGTTTCGTTTTGCCTACGCTGCCGGGCGACACTTTCTATAACGGTGTGGTGGAATTAACTGTGCCGATCGATTTCAGTCTGCATAACGCTCGCTTCTGATTCTGGGGTGGCAAAGCGTATTTTGTTTGCTCAGGTGAATGGCGTTTTCAGCAGCTTGTGCTGATATTTCCCCCAGCTTAAGTAGATGTGCAAATTAATTTCCCTCATGACTTTGGCGATCTGTCCGCTATTTTATTTTCAAAAGCATCATTCTCTTTAATTTTCCGCAGCGTAAAAAATAAACTGCTTGACGATAAGTTGTGCGAGTTTTAGTTTCTAATTATCGAACAGGAACTAAGTTCCATATAGTGGAACAAGGCGTGCCATGACAACCCTGGAAAATGCCGCAGCGGTATTAAAGTTATTTTCACAACAACGAATGATGCACGGGCAACCCGGTATTTCATTCAGCGATGTGGTGAACCAACTGGCGCTGCCGAAAAGTACCGTATCGCGCCTGCTGCAGACCATGGAAACACAGGGCATGCTGGAGCGCGATCCCGACAGCAAGCTGTATAAAATCGGTCGTTTGCTGTTATCGGTTTCCAGCCACTATCTGTCGACGCCGCTGGTGGACAGCGTGGCGGCCAGCATGGTGCAGCTCAGTCAACTGACTTGCTGCACGGGTTATGTTTCGGTGCTCGAGGGGCAGGAGATCATGGTGATGCGTATGTTCCCGGGCCGTCACTTCCTCCAGGTAGTGACGCCGGCGGGCAGCCGTTCACCGGCGGCGGAAACGTCGGTGGGCAGGGCAATTTTAGCGCGTGCTAGCGATGAACAGGCTATTGCGCGCTATGCCGCGGGTTACCACGTGGCTTCGCCCAACGCCCCGCAATCGCCGGATGCGTTGTTGAGCAAGCTGGCGCAAATTCGGCGGCAGGGTTGGTCCCTGGCGCGTAACGAAACCTTGCAGGGGATCAGTTCGCTGGCGACGGCGGTGACCAATAAACACCGCAATGAGACGGTGGGGCTCTGTTTATCCTTTGCCACCCAAGCGGACGAACAACCGTTTTCTCCTGCCGTATTAGAAGCGTTGATGACGGTATCTCGGCAATTAGCGGAAAAGTTCGGTGATGATTATTGGCAACAGATCAAATAACGCATCGAAATAGTTCTGCTAGCACGGAGTAATTAATGAAAGCCAACACCAGGGAATTCGTTAGTTATTTCACTTAAGGTTACGGGTCAAAAAATTATTAATTCAAATCGTAGTTCCAAATACCGGAACTACGACGGCAGCTTGACGCCGAAAAATGACCTTTGCCATGCGCCAGCGAATATTCAGGGAAATTGACTCTATGAAATCCAATACCACCATAAATCCGTTGAAAGATATCGGTACGCTGCTGGTGATGGTGATTCTGTCCATCGTTGGGGCGATCATCGGTGTGCAGCTAATCACTACGTTGGGCGTGACCCCCAATACGTCGATCATCGGGGCGCTATTCGCGATGCTATTGGCGCGCATTCCGCTGCAAATGTTCCAGCGTTATCGATCGGTACATACGCAAAACCTGGCGCAAACGGTGATTTCCTCCGCCACCTTTGGCGCTGCCAATTCATTGCTGATGCCCATTGCCGTGCCTTATGTGATGGGGCAGCCGCAGCTGATCCTGCCGATGTTTTGCGGTGTGGCCGTGGCAATGTTGCTTGACGCCTACCTGCTGTATCGCATGTTTGACACCAAAATCTTTCCTGCCGCCAACGCCTGGCCGCCAGGCGTTGCGGCGGCGGAAGCCATCAAGGCCGGCGATCGGGGGGCAAACAGGCCTGGTTGCTGGTGGTGGGCGTGGCGGTGGGGATCGCCGGGTCGATGCTTAAAATCCCGATGGCGGCCTTCGGCACCGCATTTATCGGCAATATTTGGGCTTTGGGGATGTTTGGCGTCGGCCTGCTGCTGCGCGCCTACGCAGAACCTATGGCGGGTTTCGACATCAATGCGCATTTTATTCCTCATGGGGTAATGGTTGGCGCCGGATTGGTGGCGTTGATCCAGGTGGTGCAGGTGATCCGTAGCAAAAGCGTCGACGCCGCCGGTTACAGCCAGGCAGATAGCGAAGTCAGCAAGGCGCTGGGGCTGGGAGCCGTTGGCTATATCGTTATCGCTGCGTTGCTGGCGTTGGCCGGCGGGCTGTATAGCGAGATGTCGCTGACCATGCTGGTGTTGTTTGTGATTTACGCTGCATTTGCTGCCTTTGTGCATGAGTTGATCGTCGGTATCGCCGCCATGCACTCTGGCTGGTTCCCGGCCTTTGCGGTGGCGCTAATCACCCTGATCATCGGCATTTTGATTGGTTTTCCGCCGGTGGCACTGTGCGTGCTGACCGGGTTTACCGCCGCCACTGGCCCGGCGTTTGCCGACATGGGGTTTGATCTGAAAGCCGGCTTTATTCTGCGCGGCTACGGCAAAGATTTGCAGCAGGAGCTGTTGGGGCGTCGCATTCAACTGTTTGCCGCCTTGATCGCCTTTGTTATTGCCATCCCGGTGGTGTACTTCGCTTACAGCAGCTACTTCCTGCAGGACCTGATCCCACCGGTAGCGCGGGTGTACGCCAAAACCATCGAGGCGGGCGCGCAGCCGGGCATTGCCTTCAGCTTGCTGATCTGGGCCATTCCCGGGGCCATCGTGCAGCTGATTGGCGGGCCCAAACGCCAGCTCGGCGTGCTGTTAGCTACGGGCCTGCTGATCAACAACGCGTTGGCGGGGTGGGCGGTGCTCCTTGGCATTGCGCTGCGCATCCTGATTATCCGTCGCTGGGGCGACAAGGGCCGCACGCCGATGGAAATCATGGCGGCCGGTTTTATTGCCGGTGACGCGTTGTACAACTTTTTCAATTCGATTTTTTCCAGCAAAGGGAAATAACCCCCCGGTTAAATTGTGAGGTCAGCCGATTATGAGTTTGCAACAAACGCTGCAGGTTTTTGAATTAATAGATAATGCCTATGTGAGCGGTCAGGATGTCGTCGATCTGTTTGCGTCTTATCCCGGCATCCGGGGCAGTACGTTGCGTGCCAGCGGACCGAAAGGCGCCACCGATTTCGTGCGCATCGATATCCCCGGCAGCGCCGGTAAAAACCAGGGTGGGGATGCGCCAACCCTGGGCATTGTCGGCCGGTTGGGCGGCATCGGTGCGCGGCCTACGCGTATCGGCTTGGTGTCCGACGGCGACGGGGCAATTGCCGCGATTGCCAGCGCGTTGAAGCTGGCAGAAATGCAGCGCAAAGGGGACGTGTTGCCGGGGGATGTCATTATCACTACCCATATTTGCCCTGACGCGCCAACCCGCCCGCACGATCCGGTCGATTTTATGGATTCGCCAATCGACGACGTGACGATGAACGACAATGAAGTGGTGGCGGAAGCCGATGCAATCTTGTCTATCGACACCACCAAAGGCAACCGCATCATCAATCACAAAGGTTACGCGCTGTCGCCGACGGTGAAAGAAGGCTACATCCTGCGGGTGGCGGAAGACTTGCTGCGGATTATGGAGATGACCAGCGGTCGTCCGGCGGTGACGTTCCCGATCACCACGCAGGACATAACGCCGTACGGCAATGGGGTGCATCACCTGAACAGCATCCTGCAACCTTCCACCGCGACTTCTGCGCCGGTGGTTGGCGTAGCGATCTGTACCGAGTCGGTGGTGCCGGGCTGCGGTACCGGTGCCAGCCATGAAGTGGATATTGCGCTGACCGTGAAGTTCGCGGTGGAAGTGGCGAAAGAGTTCGGACGCGGTACCTGCCAGTTTTACCAGGCCGATGAATACGCGCAGCTTCTGGCGTTGTACGGCAGCCTCAGCCACCTGCAAAAAAGGAAATAACCGGATGAATGCCTCATTTGCCACGCTGACTATCGGCCAGGCGCCGCGTAACGACATCATGCCGCTGCTGTCGGCCTTTCTGCCTGCGGATCAGGTGAGGCATGTCGGGCTGTTGGATGGACTGAGCTTCGGCCAGATTGACCAAGGCTACGCTCCTATGGCCGGTGAGAAGGTGCTGGTTTCACGCTTGTTGGACGGTACGCAGGTGAGGCTGGGCGCCTCGCGGGTCGAAAAAGGATTGCAGCAGAAAATCCGTGAGCTGGAAGCCGAGGGCTGTGAAGTGATCCTGCTGCTATGCACCGGAGAATTTGGCCGACTGCAGGCCGAACGCGCGCTGTTGCTGGAGCCGGATCGCATTATTCCGCCGCTGATTTCCGCCATTGTCAGCCAGCATCGGGTCGGCATTGTGGTGCCGGTAGCGGAGCAAATCAGCCAGCAAGCAGGCAAATGGCAACGGCTGGCGACGCCGCCCTGTTTCGCCGTGGCCAGTCCCTATCTGGCGGACGACGCGGTGCTGGAACGGGCGGCAAGTGAGTTGCAGCGACAAGGGGCGCAGGTGGTGGTGCTGGATTGCATCGGCTATCACCGCCAGCATCGCGATTTCCTGCAGGCGCGGCTTGAAATACCGGTGCTGCTGTCCAACGTGCTGGTCGCCAAGTTGGCGGCTGAGCTAATTAACTGATTTAATATAGAATAAATCCTTAGTCTGGCGAATGACAGCGGCTGTCTGGCGCGTTTTTATCAGCGGATCCAGAGTGGCAGGCTGAAGAGCCATTGCCCGGCAGAATTTTACTCTGCGTCGCGATCGCATTTCGCGTGAAAAACCAGTGACAGATCAACCACAATCCCCCAATATGGATTTCCCATAAAGTTGATTACGCGGGTGCCAGTCTATGCTGAAAGTGAACGAGTATTTTGCCGGAAAAGTGAAGTCTATCGGTTTCGATAGTAGCAGCATCGGCCTTACCAGCGTCGGTGTGATGGAAGAGGGTGAGTACACCTTCACCACCGCCCAGCCGGAAGAAATGACCGTGATTACCGGGGCGTTGAAAGTCCTGCTGCCGGGCTCGCCGGACTGGCAGGTGTTTATGCCGGGTGAGAAGTTCTTCGTACCGGGCCACAGTGAGTTCAACCTGCAGGTTGCCGATGCAACCGCTTATCTGTGCCGTTATTTGAGCAAGTAATCCATACCCTTCTTACTTGAAGCTGCTGCGTTGTTGGCTGTATGCGCCCACCCCAGTCACTTACTTGAGTAAGCTCCTGGGGATTCCCGCACTTGCCGCCTAGCTGCAACTCCAATTAATTTGGGTATGCTATCTGTGTTGCGAAGCCACTCATGTGGAACAAAGGCGCAGCGATTTGCGCCTTTGTGTACTTAACGCTGCGCTTCGCCACCCAGAGCTTCGATGGTGTTTTTGATTAACGCCGCCAATTCGCTGGTCATCAGGATGAAATCGGCATCAAAACGCTGGGCGAAGTCGTCACGATCGATATCGTCATTCTGCTCACGCAGCGTATCGGCGAACTTCAGACGCTTCAACGAGCCGTCATCCGCCAGCACCAGCTGAATGCGCTCTTGCCAGTCCACTGCCAGCTTGGTTACCAGTTTGCCGGCTTCAATATGTACCGCAATTTCATCGCTGATCAGGTTCTGCTTCTTGCAGCGGATCACGCCGCCGTCTTCCAGAATCGCCTTCAGTTCCGCCTCGTCCTGAATAATAAAGCCGGCCGGCAGTTCACCTGAACGCACCCATTCGGTCAGCGTCAGCTCGATCGGGCTTTCCATAGTCAATGGCACTACCGGCAGAGAGCCCAGGCTTTTGCGCAGCAGCGCCAGGGTATCTTCCGCGCGCTTGGCGCTGGCGGCGTCAACCATGATCAGATCGTTAACGGTGTCGATCCACATAAAGGTTTGGTTAAAACGGCTAAAGGCGCGCGGCAGCAGGCTGTGCAGCACTTCGTCTTTCAGCGCGTCTTTTTCGGTTTTCTTCAGTTTACGGTGCTGCTCGCCTTCGAGGCGTTCAATTTTGGCCTGCAGCTCTTGCTTGATGACCGGCGACGGCAGGATTTTTTCTTCCTTACGTGCGCAGATGACGATCTGGCCGTTAACCGCATGCGTCAATGCGTCGCTGTGGGAGCCCATCGGGGAGACCCAGCCGGTTTTCGCCATGTCCTGGCTGCCGCACGGGGTGAAAGCAAAAGCGCTGAGCTGTTTTTCCATTTCATCCGCGTTTAGCGCAACTTCGCGGCTCAAACGGTAAACCATCAAATTCTTAAACCACAGCATAATGTTATCCCTGGCTGGGCGTGCACCTGGCACGCTTATTCATCAAAAGCAGGGCGGCATAATAACGAATCAGAGGCGAAAAATCGCCTCATTCCCTCCGAATTGCGTCGCCGTCCGCGTTTGAACGTCGTGCTCGTTGCAGCGCCAACGCCAGTTGCCGCTGGCTGAAAGGCTTACGCAGCAGTTCAACGTTTGGCAGATTTTCTTCGTGCTGACGGCGGATGTCCTGGCCGCTGATCAGCAGGGCGGTAAGCTGTGGGTTAATCTCTCGCGCCAGCCCAATCACCTGCACGCCGTCCAGTTCGCCCGGCAGCATCAGGTCGCTGATCAGTATGTCTATATCCGGCGTCTGGCGCAGCAGCGCCAAAGCTTCCTGACTGTCCGCGCTGTCCAGCGTCAGGTAGCCGAGCTGGTGCAAGTGTTCGCACAGCGTATGGCGAACGTCATTTTCATCTTCCAGTACCAGCACCAGATTATCCGTGTTCTTGCATTCTTCGAGCTGCGGAGCGGGAACTTCCTCTATCGCCGCCGTAGGCGCTCGCGGGAGCTGCAGGCGCACCAACGTGCCTTTGCCCGGCGCGGTTTCAATCTGTACCCGTCCACCGGACTGGCGGACAAAGCCGTAAACCATCGACAGCCCCAGGCCACTGCCGCTGCCTACCGCCTTGGTGGTGAAGAAGGGTTCGAACACCTGAGCTTTCACCTCTTCCGACATGCCGCAGCCGGTATCAATCACTTCCAGCGCCACCATGTCCTGCTTTTTGCCGCCGCTGCGCACCACCCGTTGGTTGTAGATGCGAATATTCACCACGCCGCTGCGGCCTTCCATCGCATCCCGCGCGTTGACCACCAGGTTGATGAGCGCGTTCTCCAACTGATTGGCATCGATCCAGGCAGGCCAGCCAGGACGCTGTGCCTCGATGCTCAGTGAGAGCGTGCTGGGCAGTGAATGGCGCAACAGCTCCTGCAAATTTTCCACCAGCGATTGCAGCGTGATGGCCTGCGGGTGCAGCGCCTGTTTTCGGGAAAAGGCCAGCAGCCGCTGGGTAAGCTGTGCGCCGCGTTCGGCGGCCTTCAGTGCCCGAATAATGCGCTGTTCGGTCTGTGCGTCCTGCGTTTGTTGAGTGGTCAGTTCCAGGCTGCCGATAATCACCGCCAGCAGGTTGTTGAAATCATGCGCCAGGCCGCCGGTGAGCTGGCCGACCGCCTTCATTTTCTGGCTGTGCAGCAGCGCTTCTTCCAGCGCTTTGCGCTCGGTGCGTTCCAGCACCACGTTGACTACGCCACGGTTCGGTACCGGACTGAAGCGTAGCTCTACGGTACGACCATCGCTCAGGCGCAGTTCCTGCGGCTGTGGCAGTTCGCTAGACAGGTTGGCCAGCACCGCTTCCCAACGTTGACCCGCCGGTGGCGTAACCTGTTGCAGTAGCTCGCGGTAGTGCAAACCGCGGTGCAGCTGGTGTTCGTTGAGCCCCAGCAGCAAGGGGTATTGCGGGTTCCACACCACCAGTTGACCGTCGTTATCAAACAGCGCAAAACCGTCGCGCATCGCCAGAAAGGTGGTTTCCAACTGGGTGCTTTTTTCTTTCAGCAGGCGGGAGGTCTGCTCCAGCGAGGCGGTGTTACGGGCAAAGACGTTAAATGCCCGAGCCAGCTCGCCCAGTTCGTCGCGGCGTTGCAGCGCCGGTACGCTGACGTCACGTTCGCCGCGCGCCAGTCTCGTCATGGCTCCGGCGATCGCCGTCAGGTTGGAACCGAGATTGCGGTAGATATACAGTCCGGCGAAGCCGGTAATCACCAGTGCCAGCAACGCGAACAGGCCGATAAACCAGCTTATGGAACTGAGCTCATGATGGGTCTGGTGGGTGCGCAGCTCCGACTCGTTGGCCACCTTTTGCACGTAAAGGTTGATATCGTCGTTGAGCATCGCCACTAACGCTTTGATATGGTAGGTGTAATAGGCCAGGGCCAGGTCGCTTTGCTCCAGCTCCAGCGTTTCGGGCAGCAGGCGCTGTTCGCTGAGCCGAAACTGCCGCATTTTCTCGTCTACCAAGACATCCGGGCTATGTTGCGGCCAGTAGGCCATAACGTTGTCGAGCTGCTGGGCTGCGGCCTTGGGAGTAGGGGTCTGTATGGCGATCGCCAGCAACCGGTCGATCTGGCTAAGCAGCGGCTGCGAGGGCTGGTTGAGGTTATTGCGCTGATTGAGGGTGGCGATATGCCGTAGCGTGCTCTGCGACTGATACAGCCCGCTGAGCAGGATATTGCGCTGCAGATGCCGTTGGTGTCCCAGATCCAGCATGCGCGTTACGCTGCTTTCCAGCGCGTTGCTGCGGCTGATGATGCGCTTGACCAGCGCCGGTTCGCTGTGGGCCAACGGGGCGTCTGCCAGCCGGCTGAGCGAGGTTTGCAGCACCAGTTGCGTTTGCTTAAGCCGGGCGGATTCGCTCTGGTATTCCAGCGCACCCACCACTTGCGAGAGCCGAATAGCCGCGGTCGCCACGTTGGAGGTATCCCGGCTCAGCGCCATGCTGCCGTTCATTTCTGCCAGGGTTTGCGCCTGCATCTGTTCCTGCAGCTTGCCCGCATGGTAGAAACCGAAGATCGCCACGCCGCTGACCATCAGCGTCACCGCCACCACCAGCAGATTGAACATCAACAGGCGCCCACGCGCGCCGGCAAGGAAAGGCAGTCTGCGCATCGAATCCCCCGTAACTGACTGTTCACAGTATAAATCCCCGTCCCATTAACAATATGACAAAGATTAACGGGCGCTGACATTTTGCATTTATTTATGCGTGGTTAACTGCATGCCATCCGAACCGCAACCTGAGGTATGACGATGAGCGCGACCCCGATTCTGGAAATGCACAACATCGCCAAGAGTTTTGGTCAGTTCTATGCGCTGAAAGGCGTCAACCTGACGGTGTATCGCGGTGAGATCCACGCGCTAATGGGTGAAAACGGCGCGGGTAAAAGTACCTTAATGAAAATATTGGCCGGCGCTTATATCGCCAGCAGCGGGGAAATTTTTATCGATGGGCAGCCGTTCGCCATCAAGGGGCCAAAAGATGCCCTGGCGGCAGGCATCACGCTGATTTACCAGGAAATGAACTTGGCTCCGAATCTGACGGTGGCGGAAAACATTTTTCTGGGCAGCGAGATCCAGCGTGGCGGCCTGGTGAAGCGCGGGCAGATGTTGCTGGAAGCGCAGAAGGTGATCGATCGTTTGGGGGCGCAGTTCAGCGCCGGCGATCGCGTGATGAAATTAACCATCGCCGAGCAGCAACAGGTGGAAATCGCGCGTGCGCTTCACCGTAACAGCCGCATTCTGGTGATGGACGAACCTACAGCGGCGCTTTCTTCACGCGAAACGCATCGACTGTTCGAGCTGATCAAACGGCTACGCGATGAAGGCATGGCAATCATTTATATCAGCCACCGCATGGCGGAGGTGTACGAGCTGTCGGATCGCGTCAGCGTGCTGCGCGACGGTCAGTATGTTGGCAGCCTGATGCGCGACAAGCTGTCCGCCAGCGAGTTGGTGCGCATGATGGTGGGCCGCCCGCTGAGCGACTTGTTCAATAAGGAACAGGGCATCCCGGTGGGGGAACCTCGCCTGACGCTGCACGGCCTGACTGACGGCAAAAAGGTGAAGCCGGTCAGCCTTCAGGTCCGCGCCGGTGAAATTGTCGGCCTTGCCGGGCTGGTGGGCGCCGGTCGTTCCGAACTGGCGCAGCTGATTTTCGGCGTGCGCAAGTCCAGTGGCGGTACGGTGGAAGTCGACGGCAAGCCGGCCAGTATCCACTCGCCGCGCGATGCCATTGCTCTGGGCATCGGCTTTCTCACCGAAAACCGCAAGGAGCAGGGGTTGTTTCTCGATCTGGCCGCGCATGAAAACATCGTGATGGCGACGCTGGAACGTGACGGTCGCTATGGCCTGCTCAATCGCCGCAAGGCGCAGCGTATTTCCAGTGACGCTATCGGCCTGCTGAATATCCGCGTGCCACATGCTCAGGTGCGGGCCGGCGGCCTGTCCGGCGGTAATCAGCAAAAGCTGCTGATTTCACGCTGGGTAACCATTGGCCCACGGATCCTGATCCTCGATGAACCGACACGCGGTGTGGACGTGGGGGCCAAGAGCGAGATCTATCGCATCATGAGCCAGATGGCACAGCAGGGCGTGGCGATCCTGATGATTTCCAGTGAATTGCCTGAGGTGGTCGGCATGAGCGACCGGGTTTACGTGATGCACGAAGGCAGCATTGTCGGGGAACTGGGCGGCGGTGAGATCAGCCAGGAAAACATCATGACGCTGGCCACCGGCGTTGACACCACCCAACCGCAGGCGACTACCGCATGAATAATTCCATCCCTACGCTCAAGGAGCCGACCATGACTTCGAATCCATTGCCGCCAGGCGCAAAAAATCCGACGCTGAAACGGGCACTGTTGGGCGATATGATGCAAACCGTCGGTATCTTGCCGATATTGATCCTGATCGTCGCGGTTTTCGGCTTTGTTGCCCCGAATTTCTTTACCGATGCCAATCTGCTGAATATCGCCCGGCAGGCGTCGATCAACATCGTGTTGGCGGCGGGCATGACCTTTATCATCCTGACCGGCGGCATCGATCTTTCGGTCGGTTCGATGCTGGGCACCACCGCGGTGGTAGCGATGGCGGTGTCACTGATGCCTGGCATGGCTGGAATGTCGATCCCGCTGGCGCTGTTGGCCGGTTTGGGCATGGGGCTGTTTAATGGTTTTCTGGTGGCCTACGCTGGCCTGCCGCCGTTTATCGTCACCCTCGGTACCTACACCGCACTGCGCGGTGCCGCTTACCTGCTGGCGGACGGCACCACCATCATCAATTCCAATATCAGTTTTGAATGGATCGGCAACGCCTACCTGGGGCCTATCCCCTGGTTGGTGATTATTGCCTTTGCGGTGATTGCCGTGTGCTGGTTCATTCTGCGCCGTACCACGCTGGGGGTTCATATCTACGCGGTAGGCGGCAACATGCAGGCGGCGCGCCTGACCGGGATCAAGGTCGGTGCCGTGCTGCTGTTCGTCTATGGCATGAGCGGCCTGCTGTCCGGGTTGGGTGGGGTGATGAGCGCCTCCCGGCTTTACAGCGCCAACGGCAACCTCGGTATGGGCTATGAGCTGGATGCGATCGCCGCAGTCATTCTTGGCGGCACCAGCTTCGTCGGCGGCATCGGTACCATTACCGGCACGCTGATAGGGGCGTTGATTATCGCCACCCTGAACAACGGCATGACGTTAATGGGCGTTTCTTATTTTTGGCAGTTGGTGATCAAAGGGGCGGTGATCATCATCGCGGTGTTAATCGACAAGTACCGCACTCGCAATTATCAACACTGATCTACCCGTCCTCTTTCAAGCCGCAGCGTTGTGACTTGCACTCGCTGCCACTGGAAATCCATAGGGCAAGGTTGAGTGAGAAAGAAAGGTTGGTTGGCGCCCACCGGGGCAGGTTTTTCGTATCTCAGAAAATAATGAGGAAAACACTATGCGTTTCAAACCATTGATTACCGCTTTGCTGGTTACCGCCGCGCTCGGCAGTGCTTCGTTGGTGCAGGCGAAAGAGTTGAAATCGATAGGGGTGACGGTGGGCGATCTGGCCAACCCGTTCTTTGTGCAGATCACCAAGGGTGCGGAACTGAAAGCGCGCGAACTGGCCGGTGACAAGGTTAACGTGACGCTGGTGTCGAGCGGTTACGATCTCGGTCAACAGGTGGCGCAGATCGATAACTTTATCGCCGCCAAGGTCGATATGATCATCCTGAACGCCGCAGATTCCAAGGGTATCGGCCCGGCGGTGAAACGCGCCAAGGACGCCGGCATCGTGGTGGTGGCGGTTGACGTAGCGGCCGAAGGTGCCGATGCCACCATCACCTCGGACAACACCCAGGCCGGCGCCATGGCCTGTAAATACATCAGCGATCGCCTGAAAGAGAAAGGCAACGTGGTGATCATCAACGGCCCACCGGTGTCCGCGGTACAGAACCGGGTAGAAGGCTGCATGACCGAACTGAAGAAACACCCGGAGATCAAGCTGCTGTCCTATAACCAGAACGCCAAGGGCAGCCGCGAAGGCGGACTGGAGATCATGACCGCGCTGTTGGCGGCCAATCCGAAGATCGACGGCGTATTCGCGATTAACGATCCTACGGCGATCGGTGCCGATCTGGCCGCCAAGCAGGCGCAGCGCAGCGAGTTCTTCATCGTTGGCGTAGACGGATCGCCGGATGGCGAAGAGGCGCTCAAGCGCGGCAACTCGCTGTTTGTGGCAACCCCTGCACAGGATCCGCAGGTGATGGCGGCCAAGGCGGTCGAGATCGGTTACGAAATTCTGCAGGGTAAACCCGCACCAACCGGGCCGGTGCTGATCCCGGTCACCATGATCGATAAAAACAATATCGGCAGCTACAAAGGCTGGACGGTGAAATAACCTGCTATCGGCGGGGTCTGCTACGCCAGGCCCCTCATTTCATCCCCACTTTCGGAGGCGATATGAACCGTTCCGCCGTGAACCAGATTCTGCAACAAACCCAGCATTTTTTTGCCCGCTTCGACGTCCATCTGCCACCCTTTGCGCACTTTAGCCCAACCGTTTGGCGTCAGCTCGATCGTCAGCCGTGGCAGGAGGTATTCGACCTGAAGCTGGGTTGGGACGTCACGGCGTTCGGCGGCGAGGATTTTGCTCACAAGGGGCTGACGCTGTTCACGTTGCGAAACGGTTCGCCCGGCGGTCAACCTTATGCCAAATGCTATGCGGAGAAAATCATGCATTGCCGCGAAGCACAGGTGACGCCGATGCATTTCCACTGGCGCAAGCGGGAAGACATCATCAATCGCGGTGGTGGCAACCTGATCGTCGAGCTGCATAACGCCGATCCGCAGGAAGGGCTGGCCGACAGCCCGGTGAGCGTGACCCTGGACGGTTGCCGACAGACTCACGCCGCCGGTTCACGCCTGCGGCTGGCGCCGGGGGAAAGCATCTGCCTGACGCCGGGCATCTATCACAGCTTTTGGGGCGAGGAAGGTTTCGGCGACGTGTTGGTGGGTGAGGTTTCGACGGTGAATGACGACGACAACGATAACCGTTTCCTGACGCCGCTCAGCCGCTTTAGCCAAATCGAAGAGGATCAGCCGCCCCAGTGGTTGCTGTGTAACGAATACTTGCGCTTTATTGATTAAGGAGATGCACCATGGCATTGATTTCACTGGCACAGGGGTTAGCGCACGCGCGTCAACACGGCTATGCGCTGGGTGCGTTCAACGTGCTCGACAGCCATTTCCTGCGCGCGTTGTTTGCCGCGGCGCAGGCCGCGCGATCGCCCTTTATCATCAATATTGCCGAAGTCCACTTTAAGTACGTGTCGCTGGAGTCTTTGGTCGCGGCGATCAAAAGTGAGGCGGCGCAGCACGACATTCCGGTGGTGTTGAACCTCGATCACGGTCTGCATTTTGAGGCGGTGGTGCAGGCATTGCGTCTCGGATTCAGCTCGGTAATGTTTGACGGTTCCGGCCTGAGTTATGAAGAAAATGTGCGTCAAACGCAGGAAGTGGTGCGCATGTGTCATGCGGTGGGCGTCTCGGTGGAGGCCGAACTGGGTGCCGTCGGCGGTGACGAAGGCGGTGCTCTGTATGGCGAGGCCGACAGCAATAAATTTACCGACCCACGGCGGGCGCGCGAGTTTGTCGAATTGACCGACATCGATGCACTGGCGGTGGCGATCGGCAACGCGCACGGCAAATACAAGGGCGAACCTAAGCTCGATTTCGAACGTCTGGCGGCTATCCAGCAGCAGGCTGGCATTCCTTTGGTGCTGCACGGCGGTTCCGGCATCAGCGATGCAGACTTCAAGCGGGCCATCGGCCTGGGCATTCACAAAATCAACTTCTATACCGGCATGTCGCAAGCGGCGCTGGGGGCGATTGAACAGCGGATGACGCAGCGTCACGCGATTTATGATGAGTTTGCCGAAGTGCTGTTGGCGGTGGAGCGCTCGATCAGCGAAGTGGTGCAGCAGCAGATGCATATTTTCGGCAGCGCCGGGCGGTTGTGATGAGCCGGCGTGGCATTGTTTCTGCCGGTAACATGCTGGTGGATCATGTCCATCAAATTGCGCATTGGCCTCAGCCGGGCTGGCTGGTGGAGATTGAACATAGCCAGCGTGCCACCGGCGGTGCGCCGCTTAATGTATTGCTGACGCTGGCGCGTATGGAAACCGGGTTGCCGCTGGCGGCGCTGGGGCTGATCGGCTGCGATGCCGATGGTGACTATATTTTGCAAATGCTGGCGCAGTACCAAGTCGACAGCGGCCGGGTGCGTCGCAGCGAAACGGCGATGACCTCGATGTCGCAGGTGATGACCGAGCCGGGTGGACAGCGGACCTTTTTCCATGCGCCGGGCGCGAATCGGTTGTTGGACCTCGGCGATTTTGACGCGCTGCACAGCAATCATAAAATTTTCCACCTGGGCTATCTGCTGCTGCTCGACAGCCTGGATTGTCCGGACGAGGAATTCGGCACCCGTAGCGCACGCCTGCTGGCGCAAATGCAGCAGCGCGGTTACCAGACTTCGTTGGATCTGGTGTCGCGCCAGGGCGATCCACGCTATCGGCCTTTGGTGTTGCCGGCGCTGCGCTGGCTGGACTATCTGGTGATCAACGAGCTGGAAGCCGGTGAATTTACCGGACTGGCGCTGCGTACGGCTAATGGCTCGTTACAGCAGTCACTGATGGCGCAGGCCGCAGAACAATTATTGCAGGCCGGTGTGCGGCGGCGGGTGGTGATCCATTGCCCGGAAGGGGCCTACGGGCTGGAGAGCGGTGGCGAAGCGCGTTGGCAACCCTCGTGGCAGGTGAGGGAAACTGAAATCGTCGGCAGCGTCGGTGCCGGTGATGCGTTCTGCGCCGGCGTGCTGTATGCCAGCCATGAAGACTGGCCTTTGGTGGAGACACTGCAGCTGGCGCATGCCTGTGCGCGTTTCAATCTGCTGTGCGCCAATGCTGTCGACGGTGCTCGGCCGCTGCCGGAGCTGCAGGATTTTATCAGGCGGCAGCCACCGGCTGGCTGACGTCGGCGGCAAAGACGTAACCCAGCCCGCGAATGGTGCGGATCAGTTCGGGCTGATGCGGATTGATTTCGATCTTGCGGCGCAGCCGCATGATCAGCACGTCGATAGTGCGATCGAAGACCTCCAGCGTTTCGCCGTGGGTCAGCTCCAGCAGGCGATCGCGGGTCAGTACTTTACGCGCATGTTGTACCAGCGCCAGCAACAAGCCGTATTCGCCCTGAGTCAGATCGACAGCCTGGCGCTGAGGGTTGTGCAGCGTGCAGCGGTTGGTGTCCAGACACCAGCCGTTGAACTGCCAGCCTTCCGCTCTGGTCTGGCCGACAGCGGCAGGTTCCAACGCCAGCGCACCGGTACGGCGCAAAACCGCCTTGGCGCGAGCGACCACCACGCGTGGATTAAAGGGTTTGGCGATGTAATCGTCGGCGCCCATTTCCAGGCCGACCACCACGTCGGACTCGGCGCCGAGACCGGTCAGCATCACCACCGGCAGATCCGGACGCAGGCGGTGGATCTGCTGTAACACCAGCAGGCCGTTGGTGTCCGGCAGGATCAGATCCAGCAGCACCAGCGCAATA
Organism: Serratia sp. BNK-12; assembly: GCF_047456085.1. Taxonomy (NCBI): domain Bacteria; kingdom Pseudomonadati; phylum Pseudomonadota; class Gammaproteobacteria; order Enterobacterales; family Yersiniaceae; genus Serratia; species Serratia sp. BNK-12. The sequence continues at coordinate 4,147,389 of NZ_CP179896.1, read as the reverse complement.
TCCGGCTGCTGGCTGAGTAGCGTCAGCGCCTCGCTGCCCCGGTGGCAGGCATGTACGGTAAACACGTGCTCATTGAGCACGTCACAAAGCAGATCACAGATAGCGGGATCGTCGTCGACGATCAATATGGCAGGTTTCATCGCTGCTCTCCGAATTTTATGATGCGTAAAAATGTTATCAATAGGTTAACTGATAAAATCCAGTGTACCCGATGGCTAATTAATAAGCGGCAGCCGGTGCGGTTCTGATGCGGAAATTGCCATCGCCGTCACACTCGGCGTTAATGGGGTGATCCCGAAAGCCGGTTACATTAGGCTGTAGCAACGTTGTTGTGCATTGAGGAGAAAAATCGTGCGCATTGGTATCGACCTGGGTGGCACCAAAATTGAAGTGATTGCGTTGGCCAACGACGGACGGGAACTGTTCCGCCATCGTATTGCCACGCCGCGCCATGACTATCAGCAAACGCTGGAGGCCATCACCGGTCTGGTGAAACTGGCGGAAGAAAATACTGGGCAGCAGGGATCGGTCGGGGTGGGCATTCCCGGTACGCTGTCGCCTTATACCGGCTTGGTTAAAAACGCCAACTCGGTGTGGCTCAACGGCCAACCTCTGGACAAAGACCTGTCGGCGATGCTGGCGCGTGAAGTCCGTATCGCCAACGACGCCAACTGCCTGGCGGTTTCGGAAGCTACCGACGGCGCGGCCGCCGGCAAACAAACGGTGTTTGCGGTGATTATTGGCACCGGCTGCGGCGCAGGGGTGGCAATCAACGGCCAGGCGCATTCGGGCGGTAACGGCATCTCTGGCGAATGGGGGCATAACCCGTTGCCGTGGCTGGACGATGACGAACTGCGTTTTCGTGCAGAGGTTCCCTGCTACTGCGGCAAGCAGGGCTGTATCGAGACCTTTATCTCCGGCACCGGCTTTGCCACCGATTATTCGCGCCTGAGCGGTAATCCGCTAAAGGGGCATGAGATCATGGCGCTGGTGGCGCAGGGAGATACCCTGGCGGAGCAAGCCATTAGCCGCTATGAGCTGCGGTTGGCCAAATCGCTGGCGCACGTGATCAATATTTTTGATCCGGACGTGGTGGTGTTGGGTGGCGGTATGAGCAATGTGGACCGTCTTTATCAGCGTGTGCCGCAGTTGGTGAAATCCTGGGTTTTCGGTGGCGAGTGTGAAACCCCGATCCGTAAAGCCGTTCACGGTGACTCCAGCGGCGTACGCGGTGCAGCCTGGCTGTGGCCGCAAGTGTAACCGTTGCAAAAAAGCGCGGGCCTGCTCGCGCTTTAATCCATTCACCGTATAAAAACCAGACGCGCTCTGTGCTTTAGCTAACTTAGCTGATGAATGAGGCGTCTGCTGCTGGATACCCATGCGCTGATGTGGTGTTTGTCAGCGCGGCCAGCATTTGGGAGATTTCGATCGCATGCTGCTCGCCCAGGCGCAGGCCGAAGGGCTGACGCTGGTTTCCGCCGTACGGCATTCGGGTGTTTGACGCCCGTCGCTAAACCTATCTTGCCTCGCTTTCGCTGCGCACCCGTTCGATATGAATGGTCAGAAACATCATCTCTTCCCGCGTGAGTTGATGCTGATAGTTTTTTTCGATGTGCTGATTGATCTTGCCTGCGCAGGCAAAGGAGTCAGGGTACTTTTCTTTCACCACCAAATAGAGTGAGTCGTCATCGCTGTCGACGTAGTTTTTACCCAGCAGACGCTGGGCGAAGAACTTCAGGTGAGTGATAAAGCGGTGATAGCTCAGGGCTTCTTCGTTGTAGTCAAAACGGAAATGGTATTTGACGATATTCAGGATTTCCTGCATGACGCGAGTGATATGCAGGGTGTTGTGCATTTCATCGTTCAACTGGGCGTTGACCAGGTGCAGGGCGATAAACCCGGCTTCGTCCTCCGGCAGCGTGGTGCCGAGCCGTTCGGCGATCAGCGTCAGTGCCTCCAGCCCGACGGCAAATTCGGCCGGGTAGAGCTTCTTGATTTCCCACAGCAGCACGTTTTTGATGTCCAGCCCCTGGGCATGGCGCTGCAGCGCAAAGTGGATGTGATCGGTCAGCGTGATATAAACGATGTTATGCAGCTTGCCCGGCAAGCGCTGGCGGGCGAGGGTGATGATTTTGTCGGCCGTGGTCACGCAGGCCAGGGGGATCTCCGACAGCAGCGTTTTAAAGCGCTCGGCCATTTCGCTGCCGTTAAGGGTGAAGACCTTCTCGATCAGGTTTTCGTCCAGCAGATCGCCAGCCTTCTTTTTAAAGCCGATACCTTTTCCCATAACCACCGTCTCTTCCTGACGGTCGTCCAGCGTAATCACCACGTTATTATTAAGTATTTTTGCGATCTTCATGGTTTTTCCCGGATGTTTCAGCATGCTGAAAACGAAAAAACCTGACGTCCAGGAGCGATCCCGTGCGTCAGGTTTTGCCTGTATATTTACAGTAACAATCCTGTTATCGATAGCATCATAAACCTTGTCAGCGGCGGCTCAATGTTTTTGGCCGGGGAGTGACGCCACGGTCACATTTCCGAGCTCAGGGTCACGTTATTCCAGCCGGAATTGCGGCTCCAGCCGGCTGATACCCAGGCCGTTCACCTTTTTCACCTTAATCTGCACTGGAATACGATCTTTCATGGCTTCAACGTGGCTGATCACGCCGATGGTTTTGCCGGAGGCGTTCAGGCTGTCCAGTGCGTCCAGTGCGGTGTCCAGAGTTTCTGCATCCAGCGTACCGAAGCCCTCGTCAAGGAACAACGAATCGATACTGGTCTTGTGGCTGACTAGATCGGACAGCGCCAGCGCCAGCGCAAGGCTCACCAGGAAGCTTTCACCGCCGGACAGGGTTCGAGTGTCGCGCAGTGCGTCCGCCTGCCAGGTGTCCACCACCTGCAATTCCAGTGCATCACTGGTTTTGCGCTGCAGCAGATAGCGGCCGTGCAACCGGCCCAACTGGTTATTGGCCAGGTACACCAGATGATCGAGCGTCAGTCCTTGGGCAAACTTACGGAATTTATCCCCCTCTTTGGAGCCGATGAGCTGATTGAGGTAGCTCCAGTCGTCGTACTGTTGCTGACTTTGGCTGATTTGCTCAAACAGCGACTGCTGATTGAGACGGCGCGCGGCATCACTTTCCAACTGGTTGCGCACTTCACCCTGTCGGAGCTGCAGAGTTTTGAGCTGCTGCGCCAGCGCGGCCAGATCCTGGCCCAGAGTTTGGGGATCTGCCTGGCTTTCATCCAGCCCTTCCGGACGCTGTTGGCGTTGCTGTTCCAGATTGGCTACGGCCTGGGTCAGCAGGGCGCTGGCTTCAACCTGCCGTTGCTGCAGCTGCTCTTTGCGCCGTTGCAATTGTTGGCGCTGATCGTCATTCAACAGGGCAGCGTTGAAGGCCGCTTCGTCGTCGAATTCGCTGGTGGACAACGCTTGCAGCCAATTTTGCTCCGCCTGTTGCAGCCGTTCGGCCAGGTGCAACAGCTGTTGCTGCAACCCGGTGAGTTGCCCGCCAAGACGATCGCGTTGTTCCTGCGCCTTCTGCCAGTGCTCTGCGGCCAGTTGTATAGCCTGTTCGCAGGCCGTCTGCCGGGCACGCAGCTGTTCTCGCACCTGCACGATTTGCTGTTCGCCAAACAGCGCCAGCCGCTGCGTACGTTGTTCGCCCAGAGCTTGCTCTGCTTCTTGACGCTGTTGCTGCAGGCGTTGCTGCTGCGATTGGGCCTCGGCGTGGCTTTTTTCCAGCAGTTTGAAACGCTCGTCCAGCAGTGCCTTTTCTTGCTGCGCCTGTTGCTGCTGTGTCTGCAGTGCGGCCAACCGGTCTTTAGCCTGCTGTACCGCCTGGGCTGCCTGCTCGTGTTGCAGCAGACTGGCCTGAGCCTGACGCTCCTCATTGTCGCAGTCGCTTAACCACTGGCTAAGGCGAGCGGTGTCCTGCAGATCAAAATCAAACGCCAGAGGCGTGCTGAGGCTTTGCCATTGCTGACGATGAGCGGCCAGCTGTTGTTCATCTTGGCCGATAAGATGTTGCTGGCGCTGCAGTTGCTCTTTCAGGCTTTCGCAGCGGGTGCGCAGCTCGGTGCCCTGGGTGTACAAAGCCTCGGTTTTGACGCGCATATCGGCCAGACGCAGTGCTGTCTCAGAGGGTTTTACCGCCTGATACTGTTCGATGGCCGGATGCTCGGAAGATCCGCACAGTGGACAAGGTTCGCCGGTTTGCAGGCGAGCGCGTTCCGCCTCCAGGCTGACGATGCGTTGCTCCAGCTCAAGGGCTTTCTCTACGTCCGTCTGATGTGCTTTTTGCTGTTTGTACTGCTGGCGTGTTTCTTCAAGCTGCTTTTCAAGCTCGCTGAGCTGGGTCTGACGGGCCGTGAACTCCTTGCGTTGTTGTTCCAGACGTTCGCTGACCTGGCCAAACAGCGAGGAGAGGGTAAATAATTTTTGGCGCACCGGACGCAGCTCGGCCAGTTCGGTCTGACGTTGGCGCAGCGCAGTTAGGGGGGCTTGGGCTTCCAGCGCATTTTGCTGCTGTTGCTGCGCTGCCAGTGCGGCAGTGAGGCCGTTAAGCTGCTCCTGCTGCTGTCCGGCCTGGGCGGTGAGCCGGGCTCGTAAAACCTCAAGTTGTTCCAGCTCCGCTTGTTGCTGAGCGTACTGTTGCGTGGCGGCATCGCTGGCCTGTTGCAGTTCTGTCTGCGTTTTTTGCAACTGGGTTATCTGGTGGTCGAGCGGGACGATCTGCTCGTCGATCAGACGTTGTTGGATCTGCTGGTGTTCGACATGCGCCTGCAGTTGAGCACGTGCTTGTTCCACTGCCTGCTGCAACGGGGTCATCTGGGCAAGCTGTTGCTCCTGTTGCTGCGTCAACTGGGCAATCTGCTGTTGTAGCGCCTGTTGATCGCTGCGGCAGCGGTTGCGTTCGTTGAGCAGTGGGCGCAGTTTCTCTGCCGGCTCGCTGCGCGCCAACTGCTGAAGCTGGGGTTCTGCCTCAGCCTGCTCCTGTTGTACGGCGCTCAACTGACGCTGGTATTCCTGCTGTTTCTGCTGCGTCTGTTGCCATTGCTGTAGCCAGTTTAACGCCCGTTGCTGACGCTGGGTCTGTTCGCTGAGGGCATTTTCCTGCGAACTGAGCTCCACGAGCTGGCTTTCCAGCTGTTGGCGCTGTTCTTCGTTCAGCAACTCAATGCCGCTGGCGCGCTGATGCAACGCGTCCAGATCGGTTTTGGCCTGCTTGTGCTGCTCGAAAACGCGCTCGGAAAGCTGGCCGTAAATCTCGGTGCCGGTCAACTCTTCCAGTAGTTCGGCCCGATCATTGGCATCGGCATTCAGGAAGGCAGCGAACTGCCCCTGAGACAACATCATCGATTTGGTAAAACGACCGAAATCCAGTCCGGTGATCGCGGCGGTAAGATCCAGCTTGTCGCGGACTTTATCGGCCAGGATTTTGCCGTCATCGCGCAGCGCCAGCTCCACCTTCGGCGCCTGCAGGTTGCCGTCCGGGGAGTTTTTGGCACGGCGCTGGCTCCAGAACGCGCGGTAACCGACGCCTTTAACCTCAAACTCGACCTCCGCCAGCGACTCGGCGGTGTGGCGGGTCATCAGCTCATTTTGGCTTGGCGTGACATTCAGGCGCGGCGTCTGGTGGTACAGTGCCAGACAGATGGCGTCCAGCAGGGTGGTTTTACCCGCGCCGGTGGGGCCGGTGATGGCAAATAATCCGTTGCTGGCGAAGGGCTCGGCGGTGAAGTCTATCTTCCATTCCCCCTGCAGCGAATTGAGGTTTTTTAATCTCAGGCTGAGGATTTTCATTGGCTTGGCTCCTGATCCTGGTGCCGTACGGCTTCGACCACCTGTTGGAACATCTGACTCATTCGCTGTTTGCGCGCTTCGGCCATCTCGGGTTCCTGCGCCAGCCGCCGCTCAAAGACCTCGGTGACGCTCAGTTCGTTGAGCGTTTCTTTGTCTTGCTGTTCAATGGCCTGGCGACGCTGCTCCTTACTGCGGCGCAGCAGCACGACCTCTACTGGTAGTTGATCGGCCAGCAGCTGAATGCGACGCTGAATGTCGCTAAGGTAATCCTGGGTCGCCACTTCGATATCCAGCCATACCGGTAATTCACCCTGATAATCGGCGAACAGCCGTAATTTCTGCTCGATCTGCGCCAAATCTCCCTTAATGAGCTGCATCGGTTGGAAGCTTGGGATCTCCAACGCGCTGACCTGTTGCAGGGCACCCGCCGCGAAATCCACCATAAACACGCTTTTGGCCTTGCCCAACTCGTCAAAACTGAGCGGGATAGGGGAGCCGCTATAGCGAATATGTTCAGATTTGGCGACGTTTTGCGCGCGATGAATATGCCCCAGCGCGATGTAATCGGCCGGCGGGAACGCCTGTGCGGGGAAGGCATCCAGCGTACCAATATAGATGTCGCGCACCGAGTCGGACGTGGTGACGCCGACGGTGGTCAGATGGCCGGTAGCGACGATGGGCAGCGGCAAGCCCAGCGCATCACGGCGCGCACAGGCGGCCTGGTACAGGGTGTGATAGTGGTCGGCGATAGACTCTTGCAGCGCCTGCTGTTTTTGCACCCCGGACTCACCGGCGCGGCTGGTGAGCAGATCGCGCGGGCGCAGAAAAGGAATGGCGCACAATACCGCACCCGGTTGGCCGTCGCGTTGATTCAGCACCAGCACCTGTTGTTCGATTTCGCTCTGCGCATTGGCGATCACGGTGGTATTCAGGCAGGAAAGTAATTCACGCGATTCATTTAAGGTGGCCACGGAGTCGTGATTGCCGCCCAACACCACCAACTGGCAGCCGGTACGCTGCAGTTCCACCACGAAGCGGTTATACAGCTCGCGGGCGTAGCTTGGCGGCGAGCCGGTATCGAACAGATCCCCGGCGACGATCAGCGCATCCACCTGGTGTTGTTCGATCTGTTCGATCAGCCAGCGCAGAAATGCCTGATGCTCGGCGGCGCGGCTTTTGGTGAAAAAGTACTGGCCAAGATGCCAGTCAGAGGTGTGGATCAGGCGCATGACACTCCCGGGACGATAGGGTAATGGCGGTGATTATAAAGGGCGTTGCGGCGGCTGTCGTGACGCAATCATTATGACAACTGAATGATTTTTCTTTGACGTTGGAAATAATCGCTATGCTTACTGCCTATAACAGCCCGCTTTTTTCATAAAAGTGTCACAAAACTGACGCATAATGGCGCCCGCAATCAACTGTGATCGCTAACACATTGGCAGGATTGACGATGGCAAGACGCATACTGGTGGTGGAAGACGAAGCGCCGATCCGTGAGATGGTGTGCTTTGTGTTGGAACAGAATGGTTACCAACCGTTGGAAGCTGAGGATTATGACAGCGCCGTGACGCGCCTGTCTGAGCCGTTCCCTGATTTAGTGTTGCTCGACTGGATGTTACCCGGGGGATCGGGCATTCAGTTTATTAAACATATGAAACGTGAAGCGCTGACCCGCGATATTCCGGTGATGATGTTGACCGCGCGCGGTGAAGAAGAAGACCGGGTGCGCGGCCTGGAAGTCGGGGCGGATGATTACATCACCAAACCCTTCTCACCGAAGGAACTGGTGGCGCGCATCAAGGCGGTAATGCGCCGTATTTCACCGATGGCGGTGGAAGAAGTGATTGAAATGCAAGGGCTGAGCCTGGACCCTTCCTCACACCGCGTGATGGCTAACGAACAAGCGCTGGATATGGGGCCGACCGAGTTCAAGCTGTTGCACTTCTTTATGACCCATCCTGAACGCGTTTATAGCCGTGAGCAGTTGCTTAATCACGTCTGGGGCACTAACGTTTATGTGGAAGACCGCACCGTTGACGTGCACATCCGTCGGCTCCGTAAGGCGTTAGAGACCAGTGGTCATGACAAAATGGTTCAAACCGTTCGGGGCACCGGCTACCGATTCTCAACGCGCTACTGATCGCGCCGCGCTGGAGAATATGCCGTGTTAGAACGTCTATCCTGGAAGAGGCTGGCCCTAGAGCTGGCCCTTTTCTGCCTGCCTGCCTTACTGTTGGGGCTGATTTTTGGTTATCTGCCCTGGCTGCTGCTGGCCTCCGTGCTGGCGGCGTTGGTATGGAATTTCTACAATCAACTCAAACTTTCCCACTGGCTGTGGGTTGACCGCAGCATGACGCCGCCGCCTGGCCGCTGGAGCTGGGAACCGCTGTTTTACGGCTTGTATCAGATGCAGCAACGGAACCGTCGTCGGCGCCGTGAGCTGGCGCTGTTGATCAAACGCTTCCGTAGCGGAGCGGAATCGCTGCCCGATGCGGTAGTGATGACTACCGTCGAAGGCAATATCTTTTGGTGCAACGGGCTGGCGCAGCATTTGCTGGGTTTCCGCTGGCCGGAAGACAATGGCCAGCACATTCTCAACCTGTTGCGTTATCCGGAGTTCAGTCACTATCTGCAACAGCAGGAGTTCTCCCGCCCTTTGACGCTGCAACTGAATAACGAGCATTACGTCGAATTTCGTGTGATGCCCTACTCCGAAGGGCAATTATTGATGGTAGCCCGCGATGTGACCCAGATGCGTCAACTGGAAGGGGCTCGGCGCAACTTCTTCGCTAACGTCAGCCACGAGCTGCGCACGCCGCTGACGGTATTGCAGGGTTACCTGGAAATGATGAGCGACGAAGAGCTGGATGGTTCGCTGCGCGGTAAGGCGTTGGGCACCATGCAGGAGCAGACTCGCCGCATGGACGGACTGGTCAAGCAACTGCTGACGCTGTCGCGCATCGAGGCGGCGCCTAACGTTGAAATGAACGAGCGGGTTGATATCCCCCTGATGTTGCGGGTGTTACAACGTGAGGCGCAATCGCTGAGCGGCGGCAACCACGAGATCACCTTCCGGGTGAATGAGCAGTTGAAAGTGTTCGGTAACGATGACCAACTTCGCAGTGCGGTGTCGAATCTGGTGTATAACGCCGTCAATCATACGCCGAAAGGCACCAATATTGAGGTCAGCTGGCAGCAGACGCCAAGCGGCGCGCAGTTTCAGGTCAGTGATAATGGGCCGGGTATCGCGGCCGAACATATTCCCCGTTTGACCGAACGCTTCTACCGCGTTGACAAAGCCCGTTCACGCCAGACCGGCGGCAGCGGGTTGGGGTTGGCGATCGTCAAGCATGCGCTCAGTCACCACGATGCGCGGCTGGAGATCCTTAGCGAGCAGGGCATCGGCACCCGATTTATCTTTACCTTGCCTAACCGGTTGATTGTTCCCGCAGCTTTGTCAGAGAATGCGGTGAAAAATTAACGCGAGAGGCTGGCATGATCCGAATCACCCGAGGGCTGTTGCTTTGCCTGGCGCTGTTGGCAAGCCGAGGCGCGCTGGCACAGCCGGATGGCATGCTGTCCGGCAACCTGTCTAGCGTCGGCTCCGATACGCTGGCGAACCTGATGGCGCTGTGGGCGCAGGACTTCAGCCAGCATTATCCCAACGTTAATCTGCAAATCCAGGCCGCCGGTTCCTCCACGGCGCCAACCGCATTGGCGGCTGGTGCAGCGCAGCTTGGCCCGATGAGTCGCCCGATGAAGGCCGCGGAAGTCTCTGCATTCGAGCATCGTTACGGTTATGCGCCGTTGGCGGTACCGGTCGCGGTCGATGCGCTGGTGGTGCTGGTGCATCAGGACAATCCGCTGCGCGGTCTTAATCTGCAGCAGCTCGACCGAATTTTCTCCGCGACTCTGCGCTGTGGCGAGAGCCAGCCTCTGACGAGGTGGGGGGAACTGGGGCTGACCGGTGATTGGCAACAGCGTGCGCTGCAACGTTTTGGACGTAATTCGGCCTCCGGCACCTACGGCTATTTCAAACTGCGTGCGCTGTGTGGCGGCGATTTTATGCCGCGCGTCAATGAGCTGCCGGGCTCGGCTTCAGTCGTGCAGGCGGTGGCCGGTTCGCTGAACAGTATCGGCTATGCCAGTATCGGTTTTCGCGCCAGCGGCGTACGGCTGTTACCGTTAGCGGAGACCGGCCAAAACTATGTGACGCCAAATGATGCCAACGTGCGTAACGGCAGCTATCCGTTGTCGCGCTATCTGTATATTTACATTAATAAAGCGCCCAACCAGCCGCTGGAGCCGCTGACGGCGGCATTTCTCGATCGCGTGCTGTCGGACACCGGGCAAAATCTGGTCAATCACGACGGCTATCTGCCACTGCCGCCACAGACTCTGCAGAAAACCCGCCTGGCGCTGGGCCTGCAATAAGCCTGCCTCTGGGCACCTTGAGTGCCCAACATGAATTTCTTTCATCCCCTGTGAAAATTCTTCCGTTGCCGCCCGTCAGTCGACGTGACAGCATGCTGATTATAAGTCATCTAGACGTCTAGAAGTCTATTTAATAACCCGGCGTAATAGTTCACACTGTAAATCACTGAGGCAAAGGCCCGAGCTTTTGCCGGCTAGCGGGAGTCATATTATGTGCGATTGCAATTCTGCCTTTCACGCTGACGTTGTCGGCAGTCTGTTACGCCCTGCGGCGCTGAAAACCGCTCGCCAACAGTTTCTGCAGGGCGAGATTGATGCCCTTCAGTTACGGGAAGTTGAAGACCAACAGATCCGTCTGGCGGTGGCAAAACAGAAAGATCTCGGTTTGGCAGTCGTGACGGATGGAGAGTTCCGTCGAGCGTGGTGGCACTTCGACTTCTTGGAAGGGCTGGACGGCGTGGAAGGTTATGACGCGGAGCAGGGGATCCAGTTTAACGGCGTACAAACGCGGGCGCGCAGTATCAAGGTGGTCGGCAAATTGGGCTTCAACCCGCAACATCCGATGCTGGAGGACTTTCGTTTTCTGAAGGCCATCGCCGGTGATGCGGTGCCGAAGATGACCATTCCAAGCCCGAGCGTGCTGCACTTTCGCGGTGGGCGTAAGGCCATCGACAGCCAGGTTTATCCGGATCTGAACGCCTATTTTGACGATCTGGCGCAGACCTACCGCGAGGCGATCAAGGCGTTTTATGATGCCGGTTGCCGCTATCTGCAACTGGATGACACCGTGTGGGCCTACCTGTGCTCTGACGATCAACGGCGGCAGATCCGCGAACGTGGAGACGATCCGGATCTTCTGGCGCGCATATACGCGGATGTGCTGAATGCGGCGATCGCCGATAAGCCGGAGGATCTGATCATCGGGTTGCACGTTTGCCGCGGTAATTTCCGCTCCACCTGGATCTCCGAGGGCGGCTATGAACCTGTGGCGGAGATCCTGTTTGGTCAGGTGAATATCGACGCTTTCTTCCTGGAATACGACAATGAGCGTTCCGGTGGTTTCGAGCCGCTGCGTTTTATCAAGCCGGGCAAACAGCAGGTGGTGCTGGGCCTGATTACCACCAAAAACGGGGAACTGGAAAACCCCGAGCAGGTGAAACAAAGGCTTGAAGAGGCGGCGCAGTTTGTCGATCGTCGACAGCTTTGCCTCAGCACCCAGTGCGGTTTCGCTTCGACTGAAGAGGGCAACAGCCTGAGTGAGCAGCAGCAGTGGAATAAACTGCAAAGCGTGGTGAATATTGCCGAGCAGGTTTGGTAGGGCAAAAAATCGGTTCAGACCGCGCGGAAACTGGTGGTTTATTGGCGGTTTCGCGCGGTCATGAGGCATCTTCTTCACGTTTTGTGAATGCGTTGCTCAAAAATGATACAAATCATGTATTGTATATTTATTGATAGCCCCTATGATCGACTGGTGTCGAAAGATAATCTGGTCGATAGCTCTGCTTTTTGTCATGCGACTTGCCTTTCAACGCTATAAACGTTTAACTTAGCCTCCGTTGTCGGACTAAACCTCCATTTATAACTCCTAAAACTCTGCCCATCATCATGAGTGGTCACTTTCGAATAAGGACAAAACGCCGGACGTTATGCGTTTTCTGCTCTTATTGGTCTCGCGATGAAATGGCAAGCCGGCAACCGGATGGGGCTTAACGCTACCTCCATATCGGGCATTTTTTTTCATTTGAACAGGCAACACGACATCGTATGAGTCATCGTTTAACGTCAAAAGATATTATCGCATTGGGTTTTATGACCTTTGCCTTATTCGTCGGCGCCGGGAATATCATTTTCCCGCCGATGGTCGGTTTACAGTCCGGTGAACACGTCTGGACCGCAGCTATCGGCTTTCTGATCACCGCCGTCGGTCTGCCGGTGATGACCGTGATCGCCCTGGCGCGCGTCGGTGGCGGCATTGACGCCCTGAGCTCGCCGATTGGCCGTCGCGCCGGTCTGTTGCTGGCTACCGTCTGCTATCTGGCCGTAGGCCCGCTGTTCGCCACGCCGCGTACCGCGACCGTCTCCTTTGAAGTGGGCATTGCACCGCTGACCGGTGATGGCGCCATGCCGCTGTTTATTTACAGCCTGGTGTACTTCGCGTTGGTGATCGGCATCTCGCTGTATCCGGGCCGCCTGCTCGATACCGTGGGCCACGTACTGGCACCGCTGAAAATTGTTGCGCTGGGCGCGCTCGGCATCGCCGCGCTGGTTTGGCCGGCAGGTACGCCTATCCCGGCGACCGACATTTATCAGAACGTTCCTTTCTCTTCCGGCTTCGTCAACGGCTATCTGACCATGGATACGCTGGGCGCGCTGGTATTCGGCATCGTCATCGTTAATGCTGCGCGTTCCCGCGGCGTTAAAGATGCCGGTTTGCTGACGCGTTACACCATCCTGGCCGGGCTGATTGCCGGTGTGGGCCTGACGCTGGTTTATCTGAGCCTGTTTAAGCTGGGCTCCGGCAGCGGCGTGTTGGTACCCGACGCGACCAACGGCGCGGTGATCCTGCATGCTTACGTGCAAAACACCTTCGGTGGGCTGGGCAGCTTCTTCCTGGCGGCGCTGATTTTCATCGCCTGTATGGTGACTGCGGTTGGCCTGACCTGCGCTTGCGCCGAGTTCTTTGCCCAATATCTGCCGTTCTCCTACAAGACGCTGGTGTTTATTCTGGGGCTGTTCTCGATGGTGGTGTCCAACCTGGGCCTGAGCCATCTGATCCAAATCTCCATTCCGGTGCTGACCGCGATTTACCCGCCGTGTATCGTGCTGGTGGTGCTGAGCTTCACCCTGCGTTGGTGGAACAGCGCGCCGCGTATTATCGCGCCGGTGATGTTAGTCAGCCTGTTGTTTGGTATCCTTGACGCGGTGAAAGCGTCCGCCTTCCAGCAAGTGCTGCCGGATTGGACCAATCACCTGCCGCTGGCAGAACAGGGTCTGGCATGGTTGTCGCCTTCGCTGTTGATGCTGGTGCTGGTCGCGATTTATGACCGGGTTTGTACGCGTTCCGAAGTGACCGCGCACTCCTAATCCCCCGGCTAAATTTTGGGCCACGGACTTGTCCGTGGCTTTTTTACGTTTAAAAAACACGGGTTATTTTCATGCAACAACAGTCACCCACCGCTCCCACGCCCAATAAGCTAAAACGCGGTCTCAGCACCCGTCACATTCGCTTTATGGCTTTGGGTTCGGCTATCGGCACCGGCCTGTTCTACGGTTCGGCGGACGCGATTAAAATGGCCGGCCCTAGCGTTTTGCTGGCGTATCTGATTGGCGGCATCGTCGCTTTTATCATCATGCGTGCGCTGGGCGAGATGTCGGTCAACAACCCGCAGGCCAGTTCGTTCTCGCGTTATGCACAGGACTACCTGGGCCCGATGGCCGGATATATCACCGGTTGGACCTACTGTTTTGAAATCCTGATCGTCGCGATTGCCGACGTGACCGCTTTCGGCATCTATATGGGCGTGTGGTTCCCTGAGGTACCGCACTGGATTTGGGTGCTGAGCGTGGTGCTGGTGATAGGCGCCATCAACCTGATGAGCGTGAAGGTGTTCGGTGAGCTGGAGTTTTGGTTCTCCTTCTTTAAAGTCGCCACCATCATCATCATGATTGCCGCCGGTATCGGTATCATCATCTGGGGGATTGGCAACGGTGGGCAGCCGACCGGCATCCATAACCTGTGGTCTAACGGTGGCTTCTTCAGCAACGGCTTTATCGGCATGATCCTGTCGCTACAGTTGGTGATGTTCGCCTACGGCGGTATCGAGATTATCGGTATCACTGCCGGTGAAGCCAAGGACCCGAAAACCTCCATTCCCAAGGCCATCAACTCGGTACCGTGGCGTATTCTGGTGTTCTACGTCGGTACGCTGTTTGTCATTATGTCTATCTACCCGTGGAATCAGGTGGGTACCAACGGCAGTCCGTTCGTGCTGACTTTCCAGCATATGGGCATTACCGTGGCGGCGGGCATCCTTAACTTTGTGGTGATCACCGCGTCGCTGTCGGCGATTAACAGCGATGTGTTTGGTGTTGGCCGCATGCTGCACGGCATGGCCGAGCAGGGCCATGCGCCGAAGATGTTCAGCAAGGTGTCCAAACGCGGGATCCCGTGGGTCACAGTGGTGGTGATGATGCTGGCGCTGTTGCTGGCGGTGTATCTCAACTACATCATGCCGGAAAACGTGTTCCTGGTGATTGCCTCACTGGCGACCTTCGCCACCGTATGGGTGTGGATCATGATCCTGTTCTCGCAGATTGCCTTCCGTCGCAGTCTGAGCAAAGAGCAGGTGAAAGGCTTGGCGTTCCCACTGCGCGGCGGGGTGTTTACCTCGGTGGTGGCGATCATCTTCCTGGTGTTTATCATCGGTCTGATTGGTTACTTCCCAACGACTCGCGTATCGCTGTACGCCGGGCTGGTGTGGGTGGCGGTGCTGCTGGCGGGCTATTACTTCAAGGTCAACCGCCAGAAGAAGCTGGCGACGCTGGCGCAGCAACAGGATTGAAGATGAAAACACCGGCCATGAGCCGGTGTTTTTTTAATGCTTTTCCTCAGGTTCGTCGTCACCGAAGGCGCGCGCTTCGATACGCAGGCTGCTGTCGCTCAGCCTTTCCTCTTTCCCCTCGCCGGCACAGCGTGCCAGCACTTCGCGAATATCCTGCATGCTGCTGCTCAGGGCGCTAAGCGACGGTTGCAGAGTACGGCTCATGCGGCTTTCATCCAGCGAAGCGCTGTGCAGACAGCCGATGAACAACAGCGTGGCCAGCAGGGTAAACAGCCGATGTTTTACCTGTTTCAGCAATGGCATCTCTTCTTTCCGGTGGCTGGGTGAGCGTATTAACACCGCTTTAGGTGGGCAAGAAAAGAGGCTGGAGATATCTGCTGGCAATTGGCGGAGAATAATTACCAGCAGAAACAGTTACGTCAGCCTGCGTCAGGAAATGTCTGCCGCCTGTCGCAGGGGGTTTAGCATGCTGCGCATGTCGTTACCGGTCGGCGTTTGATGCACCCGCAAATCGAATTCGTTAATCACCGCCAGGATATGGTCAAAGATATCCGACTGAATGCTCTCGTATTCAGCCCAAACCGTGGTGTTGGTGAAAGCGTAAATCTCCAGCGGTAAACCTTCTGGCAGTGGTGCCAACTGGCGCACCATCAGCGTCATATTTTGGTGAATGCCGGGGTGAGCGCGCAGATAGGCCACCAGGTAAGCGCGCAGCGTGCCAAGGTTGGTCAGGCGGCGGCCGTTGAGCGGTGAACTGAGATCTACGCCAGTCTGCTGATTATGTTGGCTCAGCTCCTGCGTTTTATCGTTCAGGTAGCGTTGCAGCAGCGGGTTACGGTTCAGGCGCTGTTGTTCTTCCTCCGACAGGAAATGCACGCTGGTGGTGTCGATATTGATACTGCGCTTGATGCGACGGCCACCGGATTCCGACATGGATCGCCAGTTTTTGAAGGAGTCGGAGATTAGCGCGTAAGTCGGGATGGTGGTCACGGTATTGTCCCAGTTGCGCACTTTCACCGTGGTCAGGCCAATGTCGGTCACCGCGCCATCGGCGCCGTATTTCGGCATTTCCAGCCAGTCGCCGATGCTCAGCATGTCGTTAGCGGAAAGCTGGATGCCGGCCACCAGGCCGAGGATCGGGTCCTTAAAGACCAGCATCAGCACCGCAGTCATCGCCCCCAGGCCGCTGAGCAGCAGCAAGGGTGATTTTCCCATCAGCAGTGAAACGATCATGATGCCGATCAGGATCGCCGCGACCAGCTTCAGGCCCTGGAAAATACCGCGCAGCGGCAACTGATTGGAGATCGGGCTTTGGCGCAGCATTGCCAGCAGCGTGTCCAGTAAGGAAAACAGCGACAGCAGGGCGAAGCCCATGATCCACACCTGAGCGGCGGTGACAATAATCGCCTGGGTCTCACTGCCGGCGTGCAGCCACAGCACCGCCTGCAGATTAATGATTACCCCTTGCAGCAACAGCGCCATGCGCTGGAACAGCTTGTACTGGGTGATCGCCTGCTGCCAGACACGCTGCGACCGTTGGCCACGGCGTTGGATTGCTGCCAACACCACGCGGTGCAACACCAGGTGGATCACTACCGAAATCAGGACGATCAGTCCCAGCACCATCAGCAGGGACATGACTCCGCTAAATTCCAGCCCGAATTTTTCCAGCCACAGGGTTATCTGTTGTTGCATTGCCGCTCCTTTAAAAAATGCGCAAAAAATATCCAATACACTCAAAAGACGTTAGCCTAATGGTTACGGGTCATAATGTGCGGCTGTTTACCCTTTTTTACATAGGGTTAGCGCTGACTGCTTATCTCCACCCCCCGGCTCCTCCCCGAGTTTACCGGCCAGAGAGGAGGGGGACTGACACTCAACGTGGCATTGTTCGTGGCATTGAATAACGTCGTCGATTTCGTTTTGTACAGCTGGAGGAAAGTCATGCTTAACGCCTGGCATCAACCGGTCCCGCCTTTTGTGGTGAAGAAGGGACAACGCCTGGATATCACGCTGTGGTTACAGGGCAATGAACTGCCTGAACAGGTTTTTTTACGCGCCGAGCCGGACAATGAAGAATGGCTGCTGATCATGAAAGGGCAGCAGGTTGGCGGGTTGCAGCGATATCAGGCCAGCCTGACCCTGAATGAGGGCGAGGCAACCCGCCGTTACTGCTTCAAGCTGGTCTGGGCCGACCGCCAGCAATGGTTCGGTCCACAGGGAGAGTCTCTGACGCCGCCGGGACAATTGACGCAATTTGCCGTCGACGTGCCCGACAGCAGCCCGCAATGGGTGGCCGACCAGATTTTCTATCAAATCTTTCCCGATCGCTTTGCCAGCAGCGGCGGCGAACACGGCATTCAGAGCGGCAGCTATCGTCACCATGCCGCCGGCTGCGATGTCGTTCGCTGTGACTGGCAGCAGCCGCTGGAGGACCGACACGCCGCGTCCACCTTCTATGGTGGCGACCTGGACGGCATTAGCCAAAAATTGCCTTACCTGCAGCAGTTGGGCGTGACGGCGCTCTATCTGAACCCGATCTTTACCGCACCCAGCGTGCATAAATACGATACCGAAGACTATTATCAGGTCGATCCCTATTTGGGCGGCAACGTCGCCTTGCAACGTTTGCGAGTGAGCACTCACAAGGTGGGGATGAAACTGGTACTCGACGGGGTATTTAACCATACCGGCGATTCCCACCCGTGGTTTGATCGTCACCAGCAAGGCGACAGCGGCGCTTGCCACCACCCGGATTCTCCCTATCGTGGCTGGTTTAATTTCTACCCGGATGGCCGTGCGCTTGACTGGAAGGGCAACGCCAGCCTGCCGAAGCTCAACTTTGCCGAACCCCAGGTGGCGGAGGCGATTTATCGCGGTGAGGGCAGCGTAGTGCGCCATTGGTTACGCCCGCCCTACAGCATTGACGGCTGGCGGCTGGACGTGGTGCATATGCTGGGTGAAAACGGCGGGGCCACCGGCAACCTGCGGCATCTGGCAGGCATTTATCACGCGGTTAAGCAGGAAAATCCGCAGGCCTATGTACTGGGCGAGCATTTTGGCGATGCGCGGCGCTGGCTGCATGCCGGCGTTGAAGATGCGGCGATGAACTACATGGGCTTTGCCCTGCCGGTGAGGGGGTTTCTCGCCGGATTGGACGTCGCGCATCACCCGGTGCGGATGTCGGCGGCGGAGTGTGCACAATGGATGGACGGCTACCGGGCAGGCTTGCCGCATGGCCGCCAGTTGATCCAGTTCAATCAACTCGACAGCCACGATACCGCGCGCTTTCTGACGCTATTGCAGGGCAACCGGGCGCGGATGCAGATGGCGGCAGTGTGGCTGATGAGTTGGATCGGTGTGCCCTGTTTATATTATGGCGATGAAATTGGCCTGGATGGCGCCAACGATCCATTCTGTCGGAAACCCTTCCCGTGGGATGAGAGCCACTGGGATCGGCCCCTGCTGGCTTTGTTCCAGCGAATGGCGGCGCTACGCAAACAGAGCCTGGCGCTGCGTCGCGGTGGCTGTCAGGTGCTGCACGCGGTCGGAGAGACCTTGGTATTTGTGCGTCTCTATCAACAAGAACAGGTGTTGGTGGCATTGCAGCGTGCTGGCAGCGGTGCAGTGACGTTGCCGTACACGCCGTTGCTGGCCGCAGGCCAATGGCAGCGGCTGGAAGGAAAGGGCGAAATGGAAGAAACGCAGAATGCGATGGCGCTGCAGCTGGGTGAAGAGTCCGTGACCCTGTGGCGGCGGCTGGGTTAAGACAGAAAAGGGCCGGTATCCCGGCCCTTAATTCAGTGAGTGGGCGTTCACACGCCCAATGAGCCGATCAATATCCCACGGCAGAACCGGCTGGGCGGCGAACGTCATTGGCACCGTACAGGTAGCCTTCGCGCACCTTGCCGGACACTGCCGAATCGTTGCCGGAGTTGGCCGGGCTGACTCCGGCGGCACCCGGCAGGCCCACCAGAATCAGCTCCGCCGCGCCCCACGGCGTTTGTTCAACCATCTTGTAACCCATACCGGCAAGGATTTTAAGCGTATCGGCAGAAACGCCGCGCTGCTCGTAGTAAACCTCATCCGGCAACCACTGATGGTGGATACGTGGCGCATCTACCGCCTCCTGCGGCGCCATGCCGTGGTCAATCACGTTGAGCGCGGTCTGCAGGGTGATGGTGATGATGCGGGAGCCGCCCGGCGAGCCGAGTACCATAAAGATTTTATTGTCTTTGGTCACCAGCGTCGGGCTCATCGATGATAGTGGGCGCTTACCGGGGGCAATGCTGTTGGCGGTACCCTGCACCAGGCCATAGAGGTTTTTCTCGCCGACCTTGACGGTGAAGTCATCCATTTCATCATTGAGGAAGAAGCCGGTGCCCGGTGCGATCACCACTGCGCCAAAGCGGCCGTTAACGGTATAGGTGGTAGAGACGGCGTTGCCATCATGATCGACAATCGAGTAATGGGTGGTTTCCGGCTTCTCGTGGGGTTCCATGCCGGGCTGTACGTTTTCCGACGGTGTAGCTTTGTCAGCGACGATTTTCTTGCGGATTTCTTCGGCATAGCTCTTGCTGACCAGCCTGTCGATCGGATTCTTGATGAACTCAGGGTCGCCAAGGTAGGTGTTGCGGTCCATATAGGCGTGGCGCATCGCTTCGGTCATGGTATGGATTGCCGCTGCCGAATTGAAGCCCATGCTTTTCAGGTCATAACCCTCAACCACGTTGAGGATTTCGCACAGCGTCACGCCGCCTGAGCTGGGTGGGGGCGCCGATACAAATTTATAGCCGCGATAGCTACAGGTGATCGGCGGGGTTTCGGTCACTTTGTAGTTGGCGAAATCGGCCGCGGTCAGGATACCGCCGCCTTGTTTGGCTGCCGCCTCTACCGCTTGGGGGATTTTGCCTTTGTAGAAGGCGTCTGGCCCCTCTTTGGCGATAGCGGTCAGGGTGTTGGCCAAATCGTTTTGCACCAGGCGATCGCCCGGCTGCAGTGACGTGCCGTCAGCGCGCAGGAAGATTTTGGCGGATTCCGGATCTTGCTTAAAGCGCGCGACGGTCGTATCGAGAATATCGGTGTCGGCACGGGTCAAGATAAAGCCCTCGCGCGCCAGTTTGATGGCCGGCGCCATGACCTGTTCGCGGCTCAGCTTGCCGTATTTAACGCGCGCAGTTTCCATTCCCAGTACCGTACCCGGCACGCCCGCCGCCAGATAGCCATACAGGCTGGCACCTTTCTTCACGTTGCCCTCGGCATCCAGATACATGTTGGCATTGGCCGCCGCCGGCGCGGTTTCACGGAAATTGATAAAGGTATCGGTGCCGTCAGCCAGGTGCACCGTCATAAAGCCCCCGCCGCCGATGTTGCCGCAGCACGGGTTGACCACCGCTTGCGCGTAACCCACAGCCACGGCTGCGTCTATGGCATTACCGCCCAGTTTCAGGATATCGACGCCGACCTGAGAGGCCAGATGTTGCGATGTTACCACCATGCCGTTTTTGGCTTCGACCGCCGGATTGGATGCGGCATACAGGCTGCTGCTGACCAGCAGCGCCGCCATGGTCAGCGGCTTGCTCCATTTCTGTAAAAACATAGTTATTCCTACCCTGTCAGTTTTCTTATTGTGTTTGGCTTGCCACCGGTGTCGTGCAAAGAGTGGGCCAGCGTTATTGATACTAGCTGCTGATAGGGATACGTGCGGAAAACCGCCGGGGAAATGTGAGCGGAAACAAGGAAATGAAGCACGATAACTGGGCAATACGCCCTAATTTGGCGCAAAAAAAACCGGCCACGAGGGCCGGTTGATACGCTAACGGGCTGAAATTACAGCTTGGAAGCGTTTTCGGACAGGTATTTAGCTACGCCGTCTGGAGAAGCGCCCATACCTGCTTTGCCTTTTTCCCATTGAGCCGGGCACACTTCGCCGTGCTGCTCGTGGAATTGCAATGCGTCAACGGTACGGATCATTTCGTCGATGTTACGGCCGATTGGCAGGTCGTTAACAACCTGAGCGCGAACCACGCCGTCTTTGTCGATCAGGAAAGAACCACGCAGGGCAACGCCTGCTTCTGGGTGCTCGATGCCGTAAGCTTTCTGAATTTCACGCTTAATGTCAGCAACCATTGCGTATTTCACTTCCCCGATGCCGCCATTTTCGACTGGGGTTTTACGCCATGCGTTGTGGACAAATTCTGAGTCGAATGAAACGCCAACCACTTCAACGCCACGCTTCTGGAACTCTTCATAGCGGTGATCGAAAGCGATCAGCTCAGAAGGACATACGAAGGTGAAGTCCATCGGCCAGAAGAACAGGACGGCCGGTTTGCCGTTCAGGTGCTTCTTGAAGTTGAAGTTTTCAACGATTTCGCCATTGCCGAGTACGGCAGCTGCGGTGAAGTCAGGGGCTTGACGAGTTACCAGGACCATAATTACTCCTGTAATAGGTGTTAAGGGGTTGATGTAAAAACAAGGGCCAGTATAGGGGCCACGACTGGGTGAATAAAGGGTAAAAGACCAATCAATGAGATAGCTTTTACCTATCAAAGTCGTTGATTAAATTTAGCGAGCTTTAAAAATAACCTTTTCCCGTAAAAGGGCAAGGCTTAAAAAGCAATTTCTTGTAAAGCGTCGCATTTTCAATGGGTTTGGTTTTACCTTACAGCTTTTTCTCTTTTGCCTGCTGCATCATCTGGGGGTAAAACTGCCAGAACTGTGTTTCAAGCTGATGATAATTGCGCTCTACGTCGGCGAAAGAGCCCGCCAGCGCCGCCAGGCGTGGACGACGGCTGGCCATGCCCGCCAGCACGTTGCCGATAAACGGCAGTTCGGCGTAGCGCTCCAGCCAGCGTTCCGGCCAGAGATAACCGTTCAAATTCTGAAAGCGCGCCGGCGTCAGTGGCAAATGCGGCACGATCTGGCTGCGGGCTTGCTGGGTAAAGCCGTGCAGGCTGAGGGACGGTTCCAGTTGCTGCCAGTGGCGAGCCAGAAAGTGATCCCATACCACGTCGAGCGTGATTGGCGCTACGCGCCGGTGTTCTGCAGAGAAATAGTCGCGGCAGGCTTTGACCTGCGGCAGGCTGTCGGTCAATACGTCGACGCGGCGGTGCATCATAATGCCGGCCACCACCTCGGGATCGTACTCGCCTGCGGGGTTGCCGCGCACGAAGTCGGCCAACAGATTGCCCAGTAACGAGCTTTCCGCAAGCTGGGCCAAATGGAGATGAGCGAGAAAATTCATCCGGCAACTATACCTGAAGTCATGCAAATCCTCCTTATTTCTTGCCGCTGACCGCCCACAGCTTTAGACTAGGCCGCCTGTTTTTTATGACCAACATACCCGTCGCCTTTCAAGCCGCAGTGTTGTTGGCTGCACTTGCCCACTCCGTTCACTTACTCAAGTAAGCTCCCGGAGATGGGCAAGCTGGCCGCCTAACTGCAACTTGAAATTCATAGGGTATATACAATTGAAGAAGTGAATACCCATGCGCGTCGCCGATTTTTCATTTGAACTTCCCGAGTCCCTGATTGCCCGCTATCCCCAATCTGAGCGTAGCGGTTGCCGCTTGTTGCAGTTGGACGGGCCGAGCGGGGCGCTGACGCACGGCGTATTCACCGATCTGCTGGATAATCTGGAAGCC
Source organism: Serratia sp. BNK-12 (assembly GCF_047456085.1). Taxonomy (NCBI): domain Bacteria; kingdom Pseudomonadati; phylum Pseudomonadota; class Gammaproteobacteria; order Enterobacterales; family Yersiniaceae; genus Serratia; species Serratia sp. BNK-12. The sequence continues at coordinate 4,124,941 of NZ_CP179896.1, read as the reverse complement.
GGCGATCTGTTGGTGTTCAACAATACCCGGGTGATCCCGGCCCGCATGTTTGGCCGCAAGGTCAGCGGCGGCAAGATTGAAGTTCTGGTCGAGCGCGTGCTGGATGACCATCGTGTGCTGGCGCATGTTCGCGCGTCGAAGGCCCCTAAGCCGGGCGCCGACCTGCTGCTGGGCGACGATGAAAGCATCGCCGCCACCATGGTGGCGCGTCACGATACGCTGTTCGAACTGCGTTTCAACGATGAGCGCGATGTGTTCACTATCCTCAATGCCGTCGGCCACATGCCGCTGCCACCTTATATCGATCGCCCGGACGAAGACGCTGACCGCGAGCTTTATCAGACGGTCTACAGCGAGAAGCCGGGTGCCGTCGCTGCGCCGACCGCCGGGCTGCATTTCGACGAGCCGCTGCTGGCCGCGCTGCGTGAGAAGGGCATCGAGATGGCCTTTGTCACGCTGCATGTGGGCGCCGGCACCTTCCAACCGGTGCGGGTGGAAACCATCGAAGAACACGTCATGCACGCCGAATATGCGGAAGTGCCGCAGGACGTGGTTGACGCAGTATTGGCCTGTAAAGCTCGCGGCAAGCGCGTGGTGGCGGTAGGCACGACCTCGGTGCGTTCCCTGGAAAGCGCCGCCAACGCCAGCAAGGATGCGTTAATTGCCCCGTTCTTCGGCGATACCAGCATCTTTATCTTCCCCGGCTACCATTATCAGGTGGTTGACGCGCTGGTGACCAATTTCCACCTGCCGGAGTCCACGCTGATTATGCTGGTTTCCGCCTTTGCCGGTTATAAAAACACCATGAATGCTTATCAGCAGGCGGTGGCCGAGCAGTACCGATTCTTCAGCTATGGCGATGCGATGTTCATCAGCCGTAACCCGCAGGCGGAGCAAGAGTCCGTCGGCGCCTGATTTTCTGGGCTGCGCATCTGGCGCGGCCCTGTTTTAACGACATCAGACTGTTTCTCTGATGCTGGAGGCTTTGTGAAGTACGAATTAGACACTACCGATGGCCGCGCTCGCCGTGGCCGCCTGATCTTTGACCGTGGCGTGGTGGAAACCCCGGCCTTTATGCCTGTCGGCACCTACGGCACGGTAAAAGGCATGACGCCGGAAGAAGTGAAAGAGACCGGCGCGCAGATCCTGCTGGGCAACACCTTCCACCTGTGGCTGCGCCCAGGCCAGGAAATCATGAAGCTGCATGGCGATCTGCATGATTTCATGCAGTGGCATGGCCCGATCCTCACCGATTCCGGCGGCTTCCAGGTGTTCAGCCTGGGCGCAATGCGCAAGATTAAAGAGGAAGGCGTTCATTTCCGTAACCCGATCAACGGCGACAAGGTGTTCCTCAGCCCGGAAAAATCGATGGAAATCCAGTATGACCTGGGTTCCGACATCGTGATGATTTTCGACGAATGTACGCCGTACCCGGCAGATTGGGACTACGCCAAGCGTTCGATGGAAATGTCACTGCGCTGGGCGCAGCGCAGCCGCCAGCGTTTTGACGAACTGAATAATAAAAATGCGTTATTCGGCATTATTCAGGGCGGTGTTTACGAAGATTTACGTGATGTTTCAGTAAAAGGGCTGGTGGATATCGGTTTTGATGGTTACGCTGTGGGCGGCCTGGCGGTCGGTGAGCCAAAAGAGGATATGCACCGCATTCTTGAACATGTTTGCCCGCAAATTCCGGAAGATAAGCCGCGTTACCTGATGGGCGTCGGCAAGCCGGAAGATCTGGTTGAAGGCGTGCGTCGCGGTATCGATATGTTCGACTGCGTGATGCCAACGCGTAATGCCCGTAACGGCCATCTGTTCGTGACTGACGGTGTGGTAAAAATCCGTAATGCCAAGCACAAGGATGATACTTCTCCGCTGGATAAAGACTGTGATTGCTATACGTGTCGCAATTACAGCCGCGCCTACTTGCATCATCTTGATCGTTGCAACGAAATACTGGGTGCCCGATTGAACACCATTCATAACCTGCGTCACTACCAACGCCTGATGGCGGGTTTACGCGAGGCCATTGAACAGGGTAAATTAGAGCTGTTTGTTGCGGATTTCTACGGTCGGATCGGTAAGCCGATTCCACCTTTAAACGCTTGAATTAATAATTGATAACTTAATGAGGGAATTTCAATGAGCTTTTTCATTTCTGACGCCGTCGCATCCGCAGGGGCTCCGGCTCAGGGAAGCCCGTACTCTCTGATCATTATGCTGGTGGTGTTCGGTCTGATTTTCTATTTCATGATCCTGCGCCCACAGCAGAAACGCGCTAAAGAGCACAAGAAGCTGATGGACTCGATCGGCAAGGGTGATGAAGTGCTGACCACCGGTGGCCTGATTGGCCGCGTGACCAAAGTGGCTGACACCGGCATTATCGCCATTGCGCTGAACGACACCACGGAAGTGATGATCAAGCGTGACTTCGTGGCGGCCGTTCTGCCGAAAGGTACCATGAAGGCCCTGTAATTTTGTTTTCCCGAAGGGAATTGCCGTGCTAAACCGTTATCCTTTGTGGAAGTATCTGATGCTGATCGTGGTGATCTTCATCGGTCTGCTTTACGCGCTTCCCAACATCTATGGTGAGGATCCGGCTGTACAAATCACTGGCGCGCGCGGTGTCGCCGCCAGTGAAACTACACTGGACCAAGTCCGTACCGTATTAGAAAAAGACAAGATTACGAGCAAGTCGATTGCGCTGGAAAATGGCGCCATTCTGGCTCGCTTTAGCAATCCTGATATTCAGCTGCGTGCCCGTGAAGCCCTGATGGCGGAACTGGGTGACAAGTTCGTGGTTGCGCTGAACCTGGCGCCGGCCACACCAGCCTGGTTGGCCATGCTGGGCGCCGAACCGATGAAACTCGGTCTGGACCTGCGCGGTGGCGTGCACTTCCTGATGGAAGTCGACATGGACACTGCCCTGAGCAAGCTGCAGGAACAGACCATGGATACCCTGCGCAGCGAGCTGCGTGAAAAGGGCATTCCTTATGCGTCTATCCGCAAGCTGGACAACAACGGCGTGGAAGTACGTTTCCGTGACGATGCTGCCCGCGATCAGGCCATCAGCTACCTCAGTCCGCGTCAGCGCGATATGGTGTTCTCTGCCAACGGCAGCAACACCCTGAAAGCCAACTTGACGGATGCCCGTCTGAGCGAAGCGCGCGAATACGCGGTACAGCAGAACATCACTATCCTGCGTAACCGCGTTAACCAGCTCGGCGTTGCCGAACCGCTGGTGCAGCGTCAGGGCTCCGACCGCATCGTGGTCGAGCTGCCTGGCATTCAGGATACCGCTCGCGCCAAAGAGATCCTCGGCGCTACCGCTACGCTGGAATTCCGCCTGGTTAACACCAATGCGGACGTCACGGCTGCGGCAAATGGCCGTGTTCCAGGCGACTCAGAAGTGAAAGACACCCGTGAAGGCCAGCCTGTCGTGCTGTACAAGCGTGTGATCCTGACCGGTGACCATATCACCGACTCCACTTCCAGCACCGACGAATATAACCAACCGCAGGTGAACATCTCGCTGGACAGTGCCGGCGGCACTGCGATGTCCAACTTCACCAAGGACAATATCGGCAAGCCGATGGCGACCCTGTTTGTGGAGTACAAGGACAGCGGCAAGAAAGACGCCAATGGCCGTGCGATTCTGGTGAAACAGGAAGAAGTGATCAACGTGGCGAACATTCAGTCACGTCTGGGCAACAGCTTCCGTATTACCGGTATCGGCAACCCGAACGAAGCACGTCAGCTTTCGCTGCTGCTGCGTGCCGGTGCGCTGATTGCGCCAATCCAGATTGTGGAAGAGCGTACAATCGGCCCGACCCTTGGACAACAGAACATCACCCAAGGTCTGGAAGCCTGCTTGTGGGGCTTGGTGGCATCCATCGTGTTTATGGTGGTTTGGTACCGTAAGTTCGGCATGATCGCCACCACGGCGCTGGTCGCCAACCTGGTGCTGATTGTCGGCGTGATGTCCCTGCTGCCGGGGGCGACGCTGACCATGCCGGGGATTGCCGGTATCGTGCTGACGCTGGCGGTGGCGGTCGACGCCAACGTACTGATTAACGAACGTATCAAGGAAGAGCTGAAGAACGGACGTTCCGTTCAGCAGGCGATCCATGAGGGCTATAAAGGCGCGTTCTCCAGTATCGTTGACGCCAACATCACCACCCTGATCACCGCGATCATTCTGTACGCAGTAGGTACCGGTTCGATCAAGGGCTTTGCGATTACCACCGCAATCGGTGTGGCGACGTCCATGTTCACCGCGATTGTCGGTACCCGTGCCATCGTCAACCTGCTTTACGGCGGCAAACGCATTAACAAGCTGTCTATCTGAGGAGTGCGTTGTGGCACAGGATTATACTGTTGAACAACTCAACTACGGCCGTAGAGTCTATGACTTTATGCGCTGGGATTACGTGGCCTTCGGCATCTCGCTGGTGCTGCTGATCGCGTCAATCGCCGTTATGTCGGTACGCGGTTTTAACTGGGGTCTGGATTTCACCGGCGGTACGGTGATTGAAATCAGCCTGGAAAAACCGGCCAACCTCGATCTGATGCGCGATACGCTGGAAAAAGCCGGGTTCCAGGACCCGGTTATTCAGAACTTTGGCAGCAGCCGTGACGTGATGGTGCGTATGCCACCGGCGACCGGTACCGCTGGCCAGGAACTGGGTAACAAAGTGATCGGCGTGATCAACGATTCGGTCGACAAAAACGCTAGCGTAAAACGCATAGAGTTCGTCGGCCCGAGCGTGGGCACCGAACTGGCGCAAAACGGTGGCATGGCGCTGCTGGTGGCGTTGATCAGTATCCTGATCTACGTCGGTTTCCGCTTCGAATGGCGTTTGGCGCTGGGGGCGGTTATCGCGCTGGCGCACGACGTGGTCATCACCTTGGGTGTGCTGTCGCTGTTCCATATCGAGATTGACCTGACCATCGTCGCTTCATTGATGTCGGTTATCGGTTACTCGTTGAACGACAGCATCGTGGTTTCCGACCGTATTCGTGAGAACTTCCGCAAGATCCGCCGCGGGACGCCTTACGAAATCATGAACGTGTCGCTGACCCAGACGCTGAGCCGTACTTTGATGACCTCCGGTACCACCCTGATGGTGGTGCTGATGCTGTACATCTTCGGCGGCGCGATGCTGCACGGCTTCTCTCTGGCTATGTTGATCGGTGTGTCTATCGGTACCGTATCCTCCATCTACGTGGCGTCCGCGCTGGCGTTGAAGCTGGGTATGAAACGTGAACACATGCTGCAGCAGAAAGTGGAGAAAGAGGGCGCAGATCAGCCTTCTCTCTTGCCATAATCTGTCGGTGAGTTGAAATACGATGCCGGTCCGGTTTATCCCGACCGGCATTTTTTTGCCTGAAAATCGCTAATCCAGACTGGTTAGCGTTAGTCGGTTAAGCGCGTTCACCAGTTCTGCCAGGCTACCCGCCTGCATTTTTTCCATCACTCTGGCCCGATGCACTTCGACGGTGCGTACCGCGATAAAGTGATGTGCGGCGATCTGTTTGTTGGTCATTCCTGCGGCTACCGCACGGGCAATATCGCGTTCGCGCGGTGTCAGCGCGCCGAAAAGCTGTTGCCGTTGGCGTTGCTCAACCTGACGTTGCGAATGGATAATGCCGCGCTCCAGTGCTTCAATCAGCGGCGCGGCGGCGATCGGTTTTTGTAGAAAATCGACGGCTCCCAGCTTCATTTCCTCCACGGCCATGGCAATATCGCCGTGACCGGTGACGATCACCACCGCCAGCGTACTGTTTTGCCGCCGCAGCTGTTGATGAACCTGTTGCCCGTCAATCCCCGGCATCCGGATATCCAGCATGACGACGCCGCATTGATAGGGATCGATGCTGTCGATGAATTTTTGACTGTCGTGCCAGGTTTGTACCCGATAATTCAGCCCTTCGAGTAAAAAGCGGCAGGCGTCGGTAACGGCAAAATCATCATCAACCAGATGTATCAGCGCCATGGCTGGGATCCTTTTGAATGACAGGGAAGTGCAGAATCACGCGCAGCCCCTGTCGTTGTGGGGAAGCTAAGTAATTTTCCAGCGTCAGCTCTGCGCCTTGGCCCTTCAACAGCCGCTGGCAGATCACCAACCCTAACCCGAGACCTTCCTGTTTGGTACTGCGGAAGGGCACGAACGGCAGTGCCAGTTGTTCGGCGTTGAGCCCGCCGCCATCGTCTTCAATAAGCAACCGGTGCTGATGTGCGTCGGCTTCGTGGCGCAGCGTGATTTGTCGGGCACCCGCCTGCAGGCTGTTGCTCAACAGATTGGTGAGCACTTGCTCTAATAACGTCGCCTGGCTGTACAGCTGACTCTGCGACGGGATGTTAATGGTTAATCGGCACTGCGGATATTGTTGTTCGATCTGCATCAATTGGATGACGTGTGCCGCCAGCGGGCGCAGTAACAGCCATTGTGCATTTTCGTCATGGGGTGTTTTGCTGGCCCAGCGTCGCAAGTTAACGATACTCTCCGCACCACGCTGTGCCTGCTGGCCAATCTGTTCGAGGATTGGCAGCAGTTCATGTTGGTTGTCGCTGCGCTCCAGACGGATACGACACCCTTCCGCATAGTGGCGGATCGCCGCCAGCGGTTGGTTAAGCTCATGGGCAAAACCGGAGGCCATTTCGCCCAGGGCGCTGAGGCGCTGCGCCCGGGCCAGAGCAGTTTCTCTGGCGCGTAGCGTCTGATGCATTTGTTCGAGTTGGCGCCCGCGGCGGCGTACCAGATAACCTACCCACAGATGATTGGCGCCGAGCAATACCATCACCCCGACAATGCCACTGAGCAGCAGCCAATGCTGCTGTGCCCAAAGGTACAGTTCCTGCCAGAGAGAACGCTGCGTCGGGTGGATATTCAGATCCTGCAGCAGCTGATTAACCTGACGTGATGACGCCGGGGCTCCCCAAACCGGCAAGCCGGGGGTGTTCATCTGCAGCAACTGGCGAGTTAATTCGTCTGCCAACCGGTCCGGCACGTGGTTTAAGGCGGCAAAGGACCAGTTAGGGTACAGTTCGGTGCTGGTCAGGCAGCGCTGGTCGCTTTGCTTCGCCAGCAGTGCGCGATAATCACCGGCACGCAGTAACCCTTCCGCCTGCATTTTTTCCAACAGGCAAACCGGCACAATCACCGCATCCAATGCCCGATCGCGCAATTGATACAGTAGAGCATCCGCCGGGTAACCGCTGAAGTGCAGCTGCAGATCTTTCTCCGGGTTCAGGCCCGCGGAAAGCAGTTCTTTGTAACCCAGCAGGTAGCCGCCAAAAGCATCGGTAGCGACGGCACCAACGTTCTTTCCGGTCAGTTGGCGGGGCGTAGTTATTAGACTGTCGCTGCGCACCAGTATGACGCTGCCGACGACGTTGCTTGAGCCCTGCAGAGGGGGTTGGGCTGAACGCAGTGAAACCAGCCAGCGCAGTGGATAGCGGTTATCCAGTTGAACGTATTGAGCCGGGTTGGTGAGCAGAAAATCGACGCGCTCGCTGCGGACGGCCTCTTTCATACCGCTGAGGCTCACTGGCGACAGTTGGAAATGGTCTGCGGGAAACTGGCGGTTAAGGTGATCGACCAACGGCTGCCATTGGACCAGCGCATGGGCATCGCCACGCAGCGCCAGCACCGCTATCGTCCATTGTTCCGCCCAGGCTGAGCTCAACCAACTGCCCAGCAACAGAAGTAGCGCTGCTCTTTTCACATCATCTCCGCTTTTATGATCCCCATCACCGGTCTGAATTGTCCTGGATCAAGCCGTCGACGGTAATGTGGTAAACCACAATATTGGCGACCGGTTGCCCTTTTTACACTCCCTTGTATCAGTTCCCCGGCAGGTATTTATTGGGAGAAATCAATGGACAGTGGGAAACGTCAGTTTTTACAACGGCTAGGAGCGCTCACCGCCGGCGCTGCGCTGGTGCCGCTGGCGCAGTCAGGTTGGCAGTTACAGCCGGCCCGTCGCGAAGGCAACGGTGAAAAACGCATGGCGATGCTGATTGATTTGCGTCGCTGCATTGGCTGTCAGGCATGCACGGTCAGTTGCGCGGTGGAAAACCAACTGCCTCAGGGGCAATTTCGCACCAGTGTACTGCAATATCAGGTCACCCTGGAGGGTCAGGCATCGACCACCAACGTGCTGTTGCCACGGTTGTGCAATCACTGCGATAACCCGCCCTGCGTGCCGGTTTGCCCGGTACAGGCCACTTTCCAGCGGCAGGACGGCATTGTGGTGATCGATAACACCCGTTGCGTTGGCTGTGCCTATTGCGTACAGGCCTGCCCTTATGAGGCGCGCTTTATCAACCATGAAACTCAAACCGCGGACAAATGCACGTTCTGCGTGCATCGGCTGGATGCCGGACTGCTACCGGCCTGTGTCGAATCCTGTGTCGGGGGCGCACGGATGATTGGCGATCTTAACGATCGTCAGGGAGTGTTGAGGCGCACTTTGGAACAGCACCAGCCTCAGCTCAAGGTACTCAAGCCCGAGCAGGGCACGCATCCGCAGGTTTTCTATCTGGGGCTGGATGAGGCTTTCGTCAGCCATGTCCGGGGGCAACCGGCGTTGTGGCAGGAGGTGCACGCATGATCCGCGAAATCATGGCCCGTCCGCAGGAGATCGCCTGGCTGCCCTGGGCGGTGCAGTATTTCTTCTTCATCGGTTTGGCCTGCGGCAGCGTCGTTATTGCCGTCTGGCTGCGCTGGCGTGAACCCAATAAAACGGTCCGGCTGGAACTGGCCGCCGTCTCGTTGGCAGTCGTGAGCGGCACCGTGGCGCCATTGGCTCTGAGTGCCGATCTGCACCAACCTGCCCGTATCTGGCATTTTTACGCGCACTTTACGCCCTGGTCGTGGATGTCGCTCGGCTCGCTGTTCTTGCCGCTGTTTACCCTGCTAGTGATGGGCTATTTCGCGCTGCTGATGCGTAGCCGGTTGAGAGCGGAAACCTTGCCATTCTGGGCGCGTTGGTTGCAGATATTCCCGGCCTGGCGCGAGGAAAAATGGCTACGTTGGGTGGCGCTGGCCACCTTGCTTTCGGCAGCCAGCATCTTGCTCTACACCGGGCGCGAGGTATCCGTCCTCAGGGCGCAGCCGCTGTGGTACAGCCTGTGGTTGCCCTGGTTGCTGTTGCTTACCGCTGTGCAGGCCGTTCCGCCGCTGTTGGCCTGCTGGTTGCGGTACGAACCGCAATGGCAGCCACGTCTGGCTGGCTATCAGGCAGTGAGTTTGCTGTTGCTGTGCTTCTCTTGCCTTGGCTGGTGGCTGGATGGCAGCACGTCCTCTGCCGCGTTGCATCGCTTGGCAAGTCAAGGCGTGGTTTGGCGTTTGGCCGGCATCGCCGTTGTCGTCTCGATCTTGTTGTTGTTGGCGCTGGCCTGGCGAGTTCGCAGCCAAGCGCTGGGGGCAAAAGGGTTGCTGGGCCAGTGCATGGTCTCGCTGTTGCTCTGCTGGGGTGTGCGTTGGCTGCTGCTGATGCAAACCCAGACGCTGCCTAAGTTCAACGTATTAACCAATCCCTATGTGCTACCGCTCGGCAGCGAAGGGCTGTTGGCGATTCTGGGCACTTTGGGGTTGTGGATAGCGTTAATCATTGGGATCCGTGAATTACAGCATCAGTTGATGGAGAAAAAACATTATGGCTAAGTCAACGCGGCGTCAGTGGTTAAAAGGCGGCCTTGCCTTGGGCGGGTTGACGCTGTTCGGCGCCAGCTACAGCGAGATGGTGCAGAAGGTGTTTACCGGGCTGCGCGACGGCAGCAGCGGTAAATTGACGCTGGACAGGATCAGCGCCAACGCCTTGCCGACCGAAGGGCGTCGACACCCCGATGGCTGGCAGGCCAACCCACAGCAGGCAGTATCGATGACCCAATGTTTTGGCTGCTGGACGCTATGCGGGGTGCGGGTCAGGGTGGATCGCCAGAACCACCAGATCTTGCGGATCGCCGGTAATCCTTACCATCCGCTGTCTCACGATCGTCACTTTCCCTACGCTTTGCCGGTGGCGGACGCGCTCAACCGTCTGGGGGGCGATGAGGGCCTTGAACAACGCTCGACGGCCTGCGCCAGGGGCGCGACCTTGCTGGAGGGATTAACCAGCCCTTACCGCGTGCTGGAGCCGATGAAGCGGGTAGGGCCGCGCGGCGGCGGGCAGTGGCAACGCATCAGCTTTGAACAGCTGATTCAGGAAGTGGTGGAGGGCGGCGATCTGTTTGGCGAAGGGCCGATCGAGGGGCTGCGGGCTATCCGCGATCTCGACACGCCGCTCGATCCGGCTCAGCCTTTGTTGGGCCCCAAGGCCAATCAACTGTTGGTCACCAATGCCGGCGATGAAGGCCGGGACGCGTTCATCAAACGTTTCGCGCAAAACGCCTTCGGGACACGTAACTTCGGTCATCATGGTGCCTATTGTGGATTGGCCTATCGTGCCGGTTCCGGGGCTTTAATGGGCGATTTGGAAACCAATGCCCACGTCAAACCGGACTGGGATAATTTGCGCTTTGGCCTGTTTCTCGGCACTTCACCGGCGCAGTCCGGCAACCCGTTCAAGCGCCAGGGGCGCCAATTGGCCAATGCCCGCATGCGCGACGAGTTTCGTTACGTGGTCGTGGCTCCGGCATTGCCGTTGACCACGACCCTGGCCAACGATCACAACCGTTGGGTGCCGGTGTTGCCCGGTACAGACTCTGCGTTGGTCATGGGGATGATCCGCTGGATTATCGAACAGGAACGTTATAACGCAGACTACCTGGCGTTGCCAGGCGAGGTGGCAATGCAGGCCGCCGGTGAAAAAAGCTGGACCAATGCCACGCACCTGGTAGTCACCGATGAAGATCACCCCTTGTGCGGACAGTTTTTGCGTCAGGCACATCTGGACGGCAGCACACCAGGAGAGTCAGAGAGTTCGCCTTTGGTATGGGATGAGCAGCGCGGTCAGCCGGTAGCGGCCAACCTGGCGCTGCAGGGGGCGTTGCGGGTGGATCAGCCATTACAGTTGGCCGACGGTTCGCAGGTTCGGGTGTGTTCGAGCTTCCTGTGTCTGCAACAGGCGGCTGAGCGCTTTACGCTGGCTGAATACAGCGCGCGCTGCGGCGTCAGTGCCGAGACCATTGCCGCACTGGCCAAAGAGTTTACCTCTTACCAACGGCAAGCGGCGGTGATTGCTCACGGCGGCATGATGAGTGGCAACGGCTTTTATAACAGTTGGGCGGTGATGATGCTCAACGCGCTGATCGGCAACCTGAACCTTAAGGGCGGTGTTTCGGTAGGCGGCGGCAAATTCAAAGAGTTTGCCGACGGGCCACGCTATAACCTCAAGACGTTTCCCGGCATGGTGAAACCGAAAGGATTGGTGCTATCACGCAGCAAGCAGGCGTATGAACAATCCGACGAATATCGCCGCAAGCTCGAGCAAGGGGAAAAACCTTACCCGGCGCGCGGGCCTTGGTACCCGTTCGTGGCGGGCCAGTTCACCGAACAGTTGGCACCGGCGCTGATGGGATATCCCTACCCGCTAAAAGCCTGGATCAGCCATATGGGCAACCCGCTGTATGGCGTGGCCGGTCTGCGTGAGGTGGTTGAGCGTCGGCTGAAGGACCCGCGGCAGCTACCGCTGTTTATTGCGATCGATGCTTTTATTAACGAAACCAGTGCGCTGGCGGACTATATCGTCCCGGATACGCATAACTTCGAGAGTTGGGGCTTTACCGCCCCCTGGTCCGGTGTGATGGTGCGGGCGAGCACTGCACGTTGGCCGGTGGTGCCGTCACGTACGGCGAAAACGGCCGATGGGCAGCCGGTGGCGCTGGAGAGCTTTGTCATTGCGCTGTCTAAAGCAATGGGTTTACCGGGCTTTGGCGACGGCGCATTGCAGGATCTACAGGGTAACCGCTTCGGGCTGCACAATGCCGAAGATTATTATCTGCGGGCGGCGGCCAACGTGGCCTTTGCCGGTGAACCGCTGCCCGAGGCGACGGAAAGCGAGCTGCGATTGACCGGGGTCGATCGCCTGCAACCGGCGCTGGATAGCGTGTTGAAAGCGGATGAGCGACTGCGTGTGGGCTATCTGCTGGCGCGCGGTGGGCGTTTTGCGCCTTATGAGCAGGCCTGGCGTGGCGATGAAACCGGCCCGCAGTGGAAAAAGGGATTGAATATCTGGAATGAAGAGGTGGCCCGCCACCGCCATGCGATGACGGGAGAACGCTATAGCGGCTGTCCGACCTATTACCCGCCGCGTTTTGCCGACGGCTCTGATGTCGGGGAGCACTATCCGCCAGAGGCATGGCCATTCCGTTTGATGTCGTTCAAATCGCATCTGATGAGCAGCTCTACGGCACCGATCGATCGCTTGCGTGCGGTGAAACCGGTCAATCTGGTGGCGCTGAATCCGGCCGATGCGCGACGCTATACGCTGCGGCATGGCGATCGGGTCAGGTTGCAGACCCCGGGGGGCAGCGTCGAAGCCCAGATCAGCCTGCTGGATGGTGTGATGCCTGGCGTAATTGCTATTGAGCATGGTTATGGCCATCGTGAGATGGGTGCGCGGACACACACACTGGATGGTCAACCGTTGGCCGCGGATGCACGCATTGCCGCCGGCATTAATCTCAACGACCTCGGTTTGCCCGATCCGACCCGCGAAATCAGCAATAGCTGGCTGGATTGGGTCAGCGGCGCGGCGGTGCGCCAGGGGTTGCCGGCAAGGCTGCAGCGGTTGAGCTAAGCGGTAGGCCCACGCTCGGTCAAGGCCGGGAGTGGGCATTCAAAAGCTTAGTGCTGAGGGACGGCGGCCGTAGTGGGCTCTACGCTGTGCAGTCGCACATAGCCCAATTGCTCTGGCGTCAGGCCGCTGAAACGCAGCTCAAAGCTGTATTCTGTTTTTGGCAGCAGCGAGTCCGCGGTGGCGATAGGTTGTGAAAGCGCATCGGCCGTCAGCGGTTTACCGGTAGCCGCATCTAGCTGGCCCCATTCCACTACCGCCTTGAACGCAGGCAAGGAGGCTTGTGACAAGGTGCGAACGTGCAACAAGGCCTGGGCGCCGTTAGCCTCGGTTTTTACGTGGCTAAGTGACACGCTCAGTTCGCCGAGATTGCTGTGCAGACGGGCGGCATTATTGGCAGCAGGCACCAGATAGACGCCGCTGGTGGAGTTCTGATTCAGCTGGTTTTGCTGTTCCAGCGCCGTGGCCTGATTGGTCAGGATGGTGAGTTTCTGATTCAGTTCAACCACCTGGTTACGCAGCTTCGGCACTTCGCGAGTTTGTGCGCATCCGGCCAGCAGAACCAGTGCGCTGAGCAGGCAAATTTTGGGGTAACGGGTTGTCATGGCGGGTATTTCCTATTCAACATCTCCTGATATCAGCTTAGCCCGGCTGGTGGGGAAAGTCATGTTCGTCGCTTTTTGGGGCGCTATTTCGAAGAGGGGCTCGCAACAAATAACCGACGGCCTTTGTTGTGACCGCACTTCGGGGTAAACTGTTCTTAACTATGAAAACGTTTATCAGGACGTGTTATGCATTGCCCTTTCTGCGCCGCCGTTGATACCAAAGTCATTGATTCTCGCCTGGTGGGTGATGGTTCGCAGGTGCGCCGTCGCCGCCAATGTCTGGTTTGTAATGAACGTTTCACCACCTTTGAAGTGGCTGAACTGGTGATGCCGCGGGTCATAAAAAGCGATGAAGTTCGCGAGCCCTTCAACGAAGACAAACTGCGTCGCGGCATGCTGAAAGCGTTGGAAAAGCGCCCGGTCAGCTCCGACGACGTGGAAAACGCGATTAACCACATTAAATCCCAACTGCGTGCCACCGGCGAGCGTGAAGTGCCGACTAAACTGGTGGGCAACCTGGTGATGGATGCGCTGAAAAAGCTGGATAAAGTGGCCTATATTCGCTTTGCCTCGGTTTATCGCAGCTTTGAGGATATCCGCGAATTCGGCGAAGAGATCGCCCGTCTGCAGGACTAAGGGAGCTTTGATGCATAACGACGAATTGTATATGGCGCGCGCCTTCGAACTGGCGCGGCTGGGGCGTTTTACTACGGCACCTAACCCTAACGTCGGCTGCGTGATTGTGCGCGATGGCGAAATCGTCGGCGAAGGCTACCATTTGCGCGCCGGTGAACCCCATGCGGAAGTGCATGCGTTGCGCATGGCGGGCGAAAAAGCCCGTGGTGCCACGGCTTACGTCACGTTGGAGCCGTGTAGCCACCATGGCCGCACGCCGCCTTGTGCCGATGCATTGGTCGCCGCCGGTATTACCCGTGTGGTTGCGGCGATGCAAGATCCTAATCCGCAGGTCGCCGGTCGTGGTTTGTATAAGCTGCAGCAGGCCGGGCTGGACGTACGCCACGGTGTGATGCTGGCCGAAGCCGAGGCGGTGAATCTGGGCTTCCTCAAGCGCATGCGCACCGGCTTCCCTTATGTACAACTGAAGCTGGGTGCCTCGCTGGATGGGCGCACGGCAATGGCCTCTGGCGAAAGCCAATGGATCACCTCTGAGCAGGCGCGTCAGGACGTGCAGCGGTTGCGGGCGCAAAGCGCCGCGATTCTCAGCACCAGCGCTACGGTGCTGGCTGATGATCCGTCACTGACGGTTCGTTGGGATGAGCTGGACGCCGAAACTCAAAGCATTTATCCGCGTGAAAACCTGCGCCAGCCGTTGCGCATTATCCTCGACAGCCAAAATCGCGTCACGCCTCAGCATCGGGTGGTTAATCAGCCGGGTGCAACCTGGTTGGCACGCCTGCAGGCGGACGCTCAAACCTGGCCGCAGGACGTCGAGCAACTGACGTTTCCGGCGCACGGCGGCGGAGTCGATCTGGTGGTGATGATGATGCAACTGGCAAAACGCCAGGTGAACTCGATCTGGGTAGAGGCCGGTGCACAGCTCGCCGGTGCCTTGCTGCAGGCGGGGCTGGTCGATGAGCTCATTTTGTACATCGCGCCAAAACTGTTGGGCGATAATGGCCGCGGTCTGTGTCAACTGCCGGGCCTTGAGCGTCTGGCCGATGCGCCGGAGTTTGTTTTCAGCGAAGTACGGCAAATTGGCCCCGATTTGCGGCTGCGGTTGAAGGCAAAATACTGAATTTAATGCCCGCGAGCCGGGGCGGTCAGCGTTTTACAAAACCGCCCGCGCAGGCAGATAAAGAATGTGATAGAATCCGCCCCCCTGCGGGGTATTGAACCCATTTTTAAGGAAAGCCCATGAAAGTTATCGAAGGTGTTGTTGCTACTCCAAATGCCCGTGTGGCGATCGCAATTGCACGTTTTAACAATTTCATCAACGACAGCCTGCTGCAAGGTGCTATCGATGCACTCAAGCGCATTGGCCAGGTTGCTGACGACAACATCACCGTTGTCTGGGTCCCGGGCGCTTACGAGCTGCCGCTGACTGCGCGCGTGCTGGCTAACACCGGCAAATACGATGCGGTTATTGCACTGGGCACCGTTATCCGTGGGGGCACCGCGCACTTCGAATATGTCGCGGGCGAAGCCAGCTCCGGCCTGGGCAGTGTTTCTTTGAACACTGAAATCCCGGTTGCCTTTGGCGTGCTGACAACCGAGAGCATCGAACAGGCTATCGAACGTGCCGGCACCAAAGCGGGCAACAAGGGTGCTGAAGCTGCTCTGACCGCACTTGAAATGATTAATGTTATCAAAGCTATTAAAGCCTGAATTTAGTTAAGGGGAATTCCGTGAAACCTGCTGCTCGTCGCCGCGCTCGTGAGTGCGCTGTTCAAGCGCTTTACTCTTGGCAGTTGTCTAAAAATGACATTGCCGATGTTGAACACCAGTTCCTGACGGAGCAAGATGTCAAAGATGTGGACATCGCCTATTTTCGGGAGCTGCTGTCCGGCGTGGCGGTGAATGCAGGTCTGCTGGATGGCCTGATGGCACCTTACCTGTCGCGTCAGCTCGAAGAGCTGGGCCAGGTGGAAAGAGCCGTTCTGCGCATTGCGCTGTTTGAGCTGAAAATGCGTGAGGACGTGCCGTACAAGGTGGCTATCAATGAAGCGATCGAGCTGGCGAAAACCTTCGGCGCTGAAGACAGCCACAAGTTTGTGAATGGCGTGCTGGATAAAGCAGCACCAAGCATCCGCAAGAAAAAATAAAAAATTAAGGCCGGTATCCCCGGCCTTAATTTCTTCTATTGGAACATCGACCATGGCATGTGGCGAATTTGACCTCATTGCCCGCTATTTTGACCGGTTTAAGAGTCTGCGCCGGGACGTACAGTTGGGCATTGGAGATGACTGCGCACTCCTGACAGTGGCAGAAAAACAGCTTTTGGCCGTCAGTACCGATACCCTGGTTTCGGGCGTTCACTTCCTGCCGGACATCGATCCGGCCGATCTCGGTTACAAAGCGTTGGCAGTTAACCTGAGCGATCTGGCGGCTATGGGCGCGGATCCAGCCTGGCTTTCACTGGCATTAACCCTGCCGGAAGTGAATGAGCCCTGGTTGAAGGCGTTCAGCGACAGTCTGTTCGAACAACTTAATTATTACGGCATGCAGTTGATTGGCGGCGACACCACGCGTGGCCCATTGAGCATGACGCTGACAATCCACGGTCTGATCCCGGCCGGCCGGGCGTTGACCCGTGACGGCGCACGTATTGGCGATTGGATCTACACCACCGGTACGCTGGGTGACAGCGCCGCCGGGTTGGCTGTTTTGCAGGATCGCCTGCAGGTGGCGGACGCCGATGCTCGCGATTACCTGATTGGGCGCCATCTGCGGCCCCAGCCGCGGGTGCTGCAAGGGCAGGCGCTGCGCGATCTGGCCAGCTCGGCGATTGATATTTCGGACGGTCTGATTTCCGATCTGAAGCACGTATTGAAAGCCTCCGAGTGCGGTGCGCGCATCAATTTGGATGAGCTGCCGCTGTCGCAGGCGCTAAGCAGCCACACCGATGCTGAACAGGCGTTACGCTGGGCGTTGACCGGCGGAGAGGATTACGAGCTGTGCTTCACCGTACCGGAGATCAATCGCGGCGCGTTGGAAGTGGCGTTGAGCCATTTGGGCGCGGATTACACCTGCATTGGTCAGATTGGCCCGCTTTCGGAAGGCATCAAGTTCTATCGCAACGATGAAGCGGTTGAGCTGCCATGGCACGGTTTCGATCATTTCAGCGAAGGGCAGGCGTAACATGGATGAAGCAACACGTCGCTTGCGGATGAGCAATCCGTGGCACCTGTTGGCAACCGGCTTCGGCAGCGGTTTGTCACCGGTGGTACCGGGCACCATGGGGTCGCTGGCGGCGATCCCGTTCTGGTTATTGTTGATCCAACTGCCGTGGCAACTCTATTCGCTGCTGGTGATGTTCAGCATCTGCATCGGCGTTTATTTGTGCCACCAGACGGCCAAAGATATGAAGGTCCATGATCACGGCAGCATCGTCTGGGACGAATTTGTCGGGATGTGGATCACGCTGATGGCGCTGCCGGTCAACGACTGGCAATGGGTTGCCGCGGGCTTTGTGATTTTCCGCATTCTGGATATGTGGAAGCCGTGGCCGATCCGTTGGTTCGATCGCAACGTGCACGGTGGCATGGGGATTATGATCGACGACATCGTCGCCGGGGTGATTTCCGCCGGTATCATCTACCTGATTGGTCATCACTGGCCTGCCGGGCTGTTCTGATGACAAGGGCGCAGTTCATCATGCTGCGCCCTTGATACTCACTGTGCTATTCAAATCCTGTCACATGATGCGGCACATAAGCCGTTTCCAGCTCGGCTATCTCTTCCTGGGTTAATTCAAGATCGACGGCAGCGACCGCGTCTTCCAGATGTTCATGACGTGACGCGCCGATGATTGGCGCACTGACGACCGGCTTGCTCAATAGCCATGCCAGAGCGATTTGCGCCCGAGATACGCCGCGTTCTTGCGCAATGCTCGCCACGCGTTCTGCGATGATGGCGTCAATGCCTTCGGTTTCATCGTACAAGTTTTTGCCGACCTGATCGGACACCAGCCGCGCGGTGGTTTCACCCCATGGACGGGTCAGGCGCCCACGTGCCAGCGGGCTCCAGGGCAGCACCGCGATACCCTCGGCGGCGCACAGCGGCAGCATCTCTCGCTCTTCTTCCCGCTGGATCAGGTTGTACTGATCCTGCATGCTGACGAAACGCGTCCAGCCGTGCAGATCGGCGGTATAAAGTGCCTTGGCGAACTGCCAGGCGTACATCGAAGACGCGCCGATATAACGCGCCTTGCCGGCTTTCACCACCTCATGCAGCGCTTCCAGCGTTTCTTCCAGCGGCGTTTCATAGTCCCAACGGTGGATCTGCAACAGATCAACGTAGTCGGTGCTCAGTCGCTGCAAGCTATCGTCGATGGACTGCATGATTTTAGCGCGCGATAGCCCAGACTCGAGATTGCTCATCGGGAAATAGACTTTGGTGGCGAGCACCACTTCGTCACGGCGAGCGTAATCGCGCAGCGCCCGGCCGACGATCTCTTCGCTGCTGCCATCTGAGTAACTGTTGGCGGTATCGAAGAAGTTGATGCCGGCATCCAGCGCCTATTTCAGCAGCGGGCGACTGCTTTCTTCCGGTAGCGTCCAGGCATGGTTGCCACGGTCGGGTTCACCGTAGGTCATGCAGCCGAGGCAGATGCGGGAAACGTTCAGGTCGGTATTGCCCAGTTTCAGATACTTCATGCTTTCCTCCCGGTATCAGCACAGAACTTTAACTGTAGCGGGTTTTCGGGCGACGCAAATGAAAACGCCCCCGCAATGCGGAGGCGTCGGTCAAATCAGGCGCGAAAATTATTGCGCCAGCCAGACCTCAATCTTCTGCTGTATCCCTGCGGCATCCAGACCCAGATCGACACGCACCTCTTCCTGGCTGCCTTGTGAGATAAAGCTGTCCGGCAGGCCGATGTTCAGTACCGGGATAGCGCGACGCTTGGCCATCAGCAACTCGTTAACACCGCTACCGGCACCGCCCATAATGGCGTTTTCTTCCAGCGTGACCAGCGCGTCATGGCTGGCTGCCAGCTCCAGCACCAGCTGTTCGTCCAGCGGTTTTACGAAGCGCATATCCACCAGCGTGGCATTGAGCGCTTCCGCCACCTGCGCAGCTTCCGGCAGCAAGGTGCCGAAGTTCAGGATCGCCAGTTTTTCACCTTCACGGCGGACAACGCCTTTGCCGATCGGCAGCGCGCTAAGGGGCTCCAGCGGCGCGCCGGTACCCGTACCGCGAGGGTAACGTACGGCGCTTGGGCCTTCATTATAGTGATAACCGGTGTAGAGCATTTGGCGGCATTCGTTCTCATCACTTGGCGTCATGATCACCATAGTCGGGATGCAGCGCATGAATGACAGATCGAACGCACCCTGGTGAGTCTGGCCGTCAGCGCCGACAATACCGCCGCGATCGATGGCAAACATCACCGGCAAATTTTGAATCGCGACGTCGTGGATCAGTTGATCGTAAGCGCGCTGCAGGAAGGTGGAGTAAATCGCCACCACCGGCTTGTAGCCGCCAATCGCCAACCCGGCAGCGAAGGTCACCGCGTGCTGTTCGGCGATCGCTACGTCAAAATATTGCTGCGGATAGTCGCGGGAGAATTGCACCATGCCCGAGCCTTCACGCATTGCCGGGGTAATCGCCATCAGTGAGCTGTCCTTGGCGGCGGTTTCGCACAGCCAATCGCCAAAGATTTTTGAATAGGTCGGCAGGCCGCCGGCGCTTTTCGGCAGGGTACCGCTGGCCGGATCGAATTTGGGTACCGCGTGGAAGCTGATCGGGTCTTTTTCTGCCGGTGCGTACCCACGGCCCTTTTTGGTCATGATATGCAGCAGTTGCGGGCCTTTCAGGTCACGCATGTTCTTCAAGGTAGCGACCAGTCCCTGAACGTCATGGCCGTCGACCGGGCCAATGTAGTTAAAGCCGAGCTCTTCGAACAGCGTGCCCGGCACGACCATGCCTTTCAGGTGTTCTTCGGTACGCTTGACCAGCTCTTTGATTGGCGGCAGGCCGGACAGCACTTTTTTACCGCCCTCACGCAGGGTGGAGTAAAGCTTGCCGGACAGCAGCTGCGCCAGATGATTGTTCAGCGCACCGACGTTTTCCGAAATCGACATTTCATTGTCGTTAAGCACCACCAGCATATCCGGATCGATGTCACCGGCGTGGTTCATGGCTTCAAATGCCATACCGGCGGTGATGGCGCCATCGCCGATAACGCAAACCGTACGGCGGTTTTTGCCTTCGCGAGCTGCAGCTACCGCCATGCCGAGACCGGCGCTGATCGAAGTCGAGGAGTGACCAACCGACAACACGTCATACTCACTTTCCGCACGCCATGGGAAAGGGTGCAGGCCATTTTTCTGGCGAATGGTGGAGATCTTGTCGCGGCGACCGGTCAAAATTTTATGCGGGTAAGCCTGATGACCCACGTCCCACACCAGATGATCGAAGGGGGTGTGGTACACATAGTGCAACGCCACCGTCAGTTCGACGGTTCCCAGCCCGGAGGCAAAGTGGCCGCTGGAACGGCTGACGCTGTCCAGCAGGTATTGCCGAAGTTCGTCACACAGTTTCGGCAGGCTCTCTTTCGGCAGCGAACGGAGTTCATCGGGATTTTCCGCTAGCGCCAGGGTCGGGTATTTGGCTATATCAAGACTCATTCGATACTCATATCAGAGGAGTTAACGTCACACGTTAATTGTCGCGTTCAATAATGAAGCTGGCTAACGCTCGCAATGGCGCTGTGTTATAAGATTGTGCTGCCAAAGTGTCTAATGCAGCTAAAGCTTCCTGATAGAGATCCCACGCTTTTGCTTTCGCGCTGTCAAGCCCGAGCAAAGCTGGATAGGTGCTCTTTCCGTGTTGCTGGTCCGCCCCCTGGCGTTTACCGATTTTTTCGGTTTCGCCGACCACGTCCAAAATATCATCCTGCACCTGAAAAGCCAGGCCTATCGCGGCGGCGTATCGGTCAAGCTGCGGCAGCGCTTTACGGCCGGGTTCACCGGCGGCCAGAGCCCCAAGGCGAACTGCTGCGCGAATTAACGCGCCGGTTTTGTGGCGATGGATCTGTTCCAACGCTTCCAGACCTATCTGCTTATCTTCGGCTTCCAGATCCAGCGATTGCCCACCGCACATGCCGGCAACGCCGCTGGCGGTGGCCAGTTCGGAAACCATCGCCAACCGATCGCGCAGCGCCACATCGGGCATGTCGGCATCGGCCAGAATGGTGAATGCCAGCGTTTGAAGCGCATCTCCGGCAAGAATGGCATTGGCCTCGCCAAATTTGATGTGGCAGGTTGGCTGACCGCGACGCAGATCGTCGTCATCCATGGCCGGCAAGTCGTCATGGATCAGCGAATAGGCGTGAATGCATTCTACCGCAGCCGCGGGAGCATCCAAATTATTCAATGATACGCCAAACATCTGCCCGGTAGTGTACACCAGAAACGGACGCAGGCGTTTCCCGCCAAGCAGTGCACCGTGACGCATTGCCGACACCATATTGCCATCGTTGAATGGCAACGGTGCGATAAAATCCAGCAGCGTGCGGTCGGCCCGCTGGCGCAAGGCCTGCAACTGGTCAGAAAAAGCGGTCTGTTGGACAGTTACGGACATGGTGATTACTCGGCATCCGGTGTGAAAGGCGTCAGCGCAGCATCATCGGCGCTGTCGTTAAGCAAAATTTGTACGCGCTGCTCCGCCTGCTGCAGCTTCTGCTGGCCCTGACGCGCCAACTGCACGCCGCGTTCGAATTCATTCAGCGCGTCTTCCAGCGGTAACTCACCCGATTCCAGACGCGTCACGATGTTTTCCAGCTCGCTGAGGGAGCTCTCAAAGCTGACGTTTTGCTCTGTACTGTCTGATTGTGCAGGTTTTTTCGGCATAATTTTCTTTTTACATCATCATGTGAACAGTGGCGCCAGAGCCTATCCTAGCGGATCTTGATTGGCAAATCATGGCGCGCATGTGTGGTTTTGTGCACCGAGGCTCACCAGATAGTGATATACTCTGCGCCGCAAATGCGATTGATAAAACATTCGGCAACCCCGTGGGTTTTATCAATCGCATATACATTGTAAATCCTTTTCCCTCGTAATTCTGACAATAAAGACCGCCATGAAGTTTATCATTAAATTGTTCCCGGAAATCACCATCAAGAGCCAATCTGTGCGCTTGCGCTTTATCAAGATCCTCTCGACCAGTATCCGTAACGTCCTGAAGCAGTATGATGAAACACTGGCGGTCGTCCGTCACTGGGATCATATCGAAGTTCGCGCCAAAGATGAAAACCAGCGGCCGGTAATTGCCGACGCGTTAACGCGCATTCCCGGCATTCATCACATTCTGGAAGTGGAAGACCGCGACTATACCGATATCCACCATATTTTTGAGCAGACGCTGGAAGCCTACCGCGAGCAACTGCAGGGGAAAACTTTCTGCGTGCGCGTAAAGCGCCGCGGCAAGCAGGACTTCAATTCGCAGGACGTTGAGCGTTACGTTGGTGGCGGTCTGAACCAGCACATTGAGAGCGCGCGCGTTAAACTGTCGCACCCGCAGGTGACGGTTAACCTGGAAATCGAAGACGACAAGCTGATGCTGGTCAAAGCCCGCCGTGAAGGCATTGGCGGTTACCCGGTGGGCACTCAGGAAGACGTGCTGTCGCTGATTTCCGGTGGTTTCGACTCGGGCGTTTCCAGCTATATGCTGATGCGCCGTGGTTGCCGCGTGCATTATTGCTTCTTCAACCTGGGCGGCGCCGCGCATGAAATTGGCGTGCGGCAGGTGGCTCACTACCTGTGGAGCCGTTTTGCCAGTTCGCACAAGGTGCGCTTTATCGCCATCGATTTTGAACCTGTGGTCGGCGAGATCCTCGAGAAGGTCGAAGACGGTCAAATGGGCGTGGTGCTTAAGCGCATGATGGTGCGCGCCGCTTCACAGATAGCGGAGCGTTACGGCGTGCAGGCTCTGGTGACCGGTGAGGCGCTGGGACAGGTTTCCAGCCAAACGCTGACTAACCTGCGCTTGATCGACAACGCATCCGATACGCTGATTCTGCGTCCGCTGATCTCCCACGACAAAGAGCACATCATCAAAGTGGCGCGTGAGATTGGCACCGAAGACTTCGCCAAGACTATGCCGGAATACTGCGGCGTGATCTCGAAAAGCCCGACGGTGAAGGCGGTCAAAGCCAAAATCGAAGAAGAAGAAGCCCACTTTGACTTCAGCATTCTCGATCGCGTGGTCAGCGAAGCCAAGAACGTGGACATCCGCACCATCGCCGAGCAGACGCAGGAACAGGTTACCGAAGTGGAAACCGTGGCGGCGTTTGGCGCTGACGAGGTGATTCTGGATATTCGTTCTAATGACGAGCAGGAAGACAAGCCGCTGAAGCTGGATCAGGTTGAGGTGAAACCGCTGCCGTTCTACAAACTCAGCACCCAGTTTGGCGATTTGGACCAGAGCAAAACCTACCTGCTGTACTGTGAGCGTGGCGTGATGAGCCGCTTGCAGGCGCTGTATTTGCTGGAGCAGGGCTACAGCAACGTCAAGGTTTACCGTCCGTAATCAATCCAGGGGCGGGTAAACCGCCCCTGTGATTTAATCGCGAAAGTCGTACATCCCCGGAATCAAGACCAGCTGAGCGGCGATCTCCGCCGCTTTGGCTTTCCCCAGCAGCAAATCAATCAGCTTCAGCGCAAACTCCATCGAAGTTCCCGGCCCCTGGCTGGTGAGCAGATTAACGCGCGCGTCGTATACCACACGTCGTTCCATCCATTTATCGGCCGGGATCTGTTCTTTCAGCCCCGGGAAGCCGGTCATATTGCCGACGGGGAACAGATCGTGATGTTGCAGCACCAGCGCGGGTGCGGCACAAATGGCGGCGACGATATTGCCCTGAAGATGCATCTGACGCACTTTCTCCACCAGCAGCGGGCTGTCGCGGAAACACTCGGCACCTTTCAGGCCGCCGGGCAGCACTATCGCGTCGAAGGGCTCATCGACAATGGACACCAGCGCCGCATCTGCCAGCAGCTTGACGCCGCGTGAGCAGACAATAGTCAGGTCGCCATCGCCGGCTACGCTGGCGGTAGTGACTTTTATGCCTGCCCGAACCAACAGATCTATCGTGGTGACGGCTTCGATTTCTTCGCTACCAGGTGCCAGGCAGACCAGCGCCGATACGCTCATATTCATTTTCCTTTCGCTTAATCAATTCAAACAGTCGCGCGTTCTCCGGCAGAGTCACGCCGTGGCTGCGTGCGCGACGCAGCAGATAGCCTGTAATGTAGTCGATCTCGGTATGCCGCTGAGTGCGGATATCTTGCAGCATCGAAGAGACGTTGTCCGCAGTGCTCTGGATCACCTCCATCACATACTGCTGTAAGCCTTCGCAGGAGGTATGGTAACCCTCCATCGCCATCACGCCGGCGACTTCACGGCAGATGGCCTCAATTTGTTCCGGATAGCGCTGCAAATCGCCATTGCGGCAGTTATACAGGGCAGTTAGCGGGTTGATCACACAGTTGACCGCAAGTTTGCGCCAGTTCGCCGAGGCAATGTTGTTATGCCAGGCGACGTCAGGCAGTGCCTGATGCAGCACTTCCGCCAGGTGGCTGAGCGAAGTCGCCGCCGGAGATGTCGGGCCTATATGGGTGGTGCCGCCGGCAACATGGATAATAGTGCTGCCGTCATGGCGTGCCGCATGGGTGGTGGTACCCTGCAGTATCGGCTGGTTGTTCGGCGGCAGTTCGTCCTGCGTGCCCATGCCGTTATGCAGCAGCAGGATGGCGCAACGCGGGTGCAGCTTCGGCAGCAGGGCGCTAACCGCCCCAGAGACTTGCCAGGCTTTTAGCGTGACCAGCAACAGTTCGCTCTGGGCCAGATGTTCAGGATCGTTGGTGGGCAAATTACGGTTGAACGAGAGGCCTTCAGGCTCAATGACGTTCACTGCGCAAAAGGGTTGCGGTACTCGTAACCATCCCTGTACGTCATGGCCCTGCTGATAAAGCCGGGAGAGCCACAGCTGTCCGAGCGCGCCGCAACCAAGAACAGTTATTTTCATCCAGACTCCTTGGGGTAACGGGAAGAACGCCCAGTATCTATCCTATAATTATAGACTTTTCTGCTGCGCGGCGGGGCCGGCAAATTTTGTCTGAGGCGCTAAAGCGGTTATCATGCTCGGCATCGAAATCGCCTATCGCATTAGGCTCTAATTCAGGAGGAAGAAGTATGCCATCTTTCGACATTGTTTCCGAAATTGATATGCAAGAAGTACGTAACGCCGTTGAGAACGCCACGCGCGATCTTGGCACCCGTTGGGATTTCCGTAACGTGCCGGCCAGCTTTGAGCTGAACGAAAAAAACGAAAGCATCAAGGTTGCCAGCGAATCTGATTTTCAGGTGCAGCAGTTGCTCGATATTCTGCGTGAAAAACTCAGCAAGCGCAGCATTGACGGCGGCGCGCTGGAGATCCCCGAGGAGCTGACCCACAGCGGTAAAACCTACAGTGTGGAAGCCAAGCTGAAGCAGGGTATTGAAGCCGCCCAGGCGAAGAAAATCGTCAAGCTGATCAAAGACAGCAAGCTGAAAGTTCAGGTGCAAATCCAAGGGGATGAAGTACGGGTAACCGGTAAATCACGCGACGACCTGCAGGGCGTGATGGCGCTGGTGCGCGGTGCCGATCTGGGGCAGCCTTTCCAGTTCAAAAACTTCCGCGACTGATCCTTTCGCCAAGAAGAATATATTGATGGGGCCGGCTTGCCGGCCCTTAGTCTGATGACAAACACCCGAAAAACGTGGTTTTCGGATGTTTGGGGTAAATCAGAAGATATAATCCTTTGTTTTTATTAGCCCCAAGGTCAGGACTTTTAACTGCAAAGGACTTTGTCAGCAATCTGGGGGCCGGCTTGCCGACCCTTTTCTTTACAGCGAATTCACCAGGGCTTCCAACTGACCGCGGTTGGTTTGCTTGGTATCGACCTTTACGTAGGCGCTGCGCTCTTCCGGCACCACAATCGCTTCTGCTACACCCGGCTGGGCCTTCAGGCGGCTTTCCAACGCCGAGTCTTTCACTGCCAGTTCCGACAGCGTAATACGCAGGCTGCTCACGTAAGGCGGTTCCTGCATGGTACTGCTGACCATAAACCAGATGGCGGCTAAAACTGCCCCGGCGATAAAGACCAATCCCGCGCCCTGCAGGCCGTACAGAAAGCCTCCCAGGCTGCCGCCAATCGCCACGCCGATAAACTGGCTGGTGGAGTAAACCCCCATGGCCGTGCCTTTATAGCCCGCCGGCGACTCTTTACTGATCAGGGAAGGCAGGATCGCTTCCATCACGTTGAACGCCATAAAGAACAACTGAACGCCGGCAATAATGCCCCAAAGATGCGCGCCGGACAGCCACAGCAGCACTTCAGCACAGAACAATACCGCCACGCAGCCCATAAACACCTGCTTCATGCGGCGCTTCTTTTCGGCATAGATGATAAACGGCACTACGGCGGCGAAAGACACCAGCATGGTGACCAGATAGACAATCCAGTGTTCGCTGGGCGCCAAACCGGCTTTTTCCATCGCTAATGGCAGTGCCACGAAGCTGGACATCAACAAGATATGCAGGCACATGATGCCGAAATTCAGTTTCAGCAGGCGGGAATTGCTCAACACCTTGCTGAAACTGCCACGGACTATACTGGATTCGCGGTTCAGCACGTGGCTGCTGGCGGAAGGCACGACCGCCAGGGTGATGACGATACCGGCCAATGCCAGCACGGCAATCATCCAGAACAGCGCATGCAGGCCAAAAGCGTGGGTGACTATCGGGCCGACCACCATGGCGATGGCGAAGGTAATACCAAAGCTGACGCCGATGAATGCCATCGCTTTGGTACGGTTCTGTTCCCGGGTCAAATCAGACAGTAGTGCCATCACCGCTGCGGCGATAGCGCCGGAACCTTGCAATGCCCGGCCAAGGATCACCCCCCAGATGGAGTCGGTGGCGGCGGCGATCACGCTACCCAGCGCGAAGATTAACAGCCCGCCGACAATCAGCGGCTTGCGGCCGATGCGGTCGGAAATCAGGCCGAAGGGAATTTGGAACACCGCTTGCGCCAGGCCGTAAATGCCAATGGCGATACCGATCAGCGTTTCGCTGGCGCCGTTCAACGCCATACCGTAGGTGGTCAGTACCGGCAGCACCATAAACATGCCGAGCATGCGCAGTGAGAATACCGTTCCTAATCCCCAGGTCGCCCGTCGTTCCAGCGGGGTCATTGCATTATCGTTCATTAAAACCTCATTAAAAGCCATTCCGTCAGGTTATCGGTGATAACGCCTGATGGGATAGCTTCTGTTAAAACTGCGTCATTTTAGTGTGAAGGGCAGGGGGGGTAAATCTAATGTTGTTTAGCAGATATTACAGTTCGTCGGTTTTTCTGCGAGACAAATAAAATGGGCCGCTAAGCGGCCCATAGAGAGCGGACAAAGACCTCAGTAGCTAGTAGTAATGCATTGAGTACTAATAGAAACAAAGGGTTATATCTCTGCCTTGCCCCAAACATCCGAAAACCACGTTTTTCGGGTGTTTGTCATCAATTTAATGGGCCGCTAAGCGGCCCATTCACAGACGATTTGGCTTACCAGACGTAAGTCATCAAGGTTTCCGGCGAGGCCGAAGCGCTGAAGTCGATAGACATCATCACGCTGAGCGAGGTAATGGCAACAATCGAGAACACAAACAGTTTGCGTGCCCAAACGCTGTCATTTTCGGCTTTGTAACCACGCAGCGCCATCCCCAGCCACCAAACGCTCACCGCCGCAGCGACGATCAGGTATTTGTAGCCGGCGTAGCCGCCCAAAGTCAGCATCAGCGTAGCAACCATAAACGCCACGATGTAGACGGTGATGTGGTTCTTCGCCACCGAGATGCCTTTGACGACAGGCAGTACCGGAATGTTGGCCGCCTGGTAATCTTTAAAGCGGAAGATGGCAATCGCATAGGAATGCGGCATCTGCCACAGGCTAAAGATAGCCAGCAGGATCAACGCACCGGCATCGAACTCGTTGGTGACCGCACAGTAACCGATAACCGGTGGTGCAGCGCCCGACAAGCTGCCGATCAGCGTGCCATATACCGAGTGGCGTTTCATGTACAGGCTGTAGACGCCGACATAAACCACAAAGCCCATCACCGCCAGCCACATGGCCAGCGGGTTGGCGCCAATATACAGCAACGCAAAGCCCGCAATACCCAGGGCGGTAGCGTAAACCAGGCTTACACTCGGCGCGATCAGGCCTTTTACCAGCACCCGATTCTTCGTTCTCTCCATTTTCTTGTCGATGTCGCGGTCAATGTAGTTGTTAAACACACAGCCCGAAGCGACAACCAACGAGACACCCACCAGGGTGGCGAGAAACAGGGGATAGTCGATGCTTCCTTTGGAAGCCAACAGGAATCCCCCGACGACAGAAATTAAATTGCCGAAAATAATTCCTGGTTTAGTTACTTGCAGGTATTGCTTAATCATCACGTGCAGCTCGACTCTTAACTGACCATCATATTGATGTTGAGGTTGTACATAATCCAGAGTGAACCCACAACAACGATACCGATGATCATAGCGGTGAACAGCAATGCCACCAGGTTCCAGCGCTCTTCCGATGAGGTATTCATGTGCAGGAAGTAAATCAGGTGAACGACGACCTGAATCACTGCCATGCCAACAACAACCGCCAGGATGGTTGAGTGAGAGGCGGTACCGCTCATCACCATCGCAAATGGAATCACCGTCAGGATGATCGACAGAATAAAGCCGATCAGATAGGTCTTGACGCTACCGTGGCTTGCGCCGCCGTGAGAAGTTTCATGGGATGAATGACTCATGACATAACCCCCAGCAGGTAAACAACGGTGAAGACGCAGATCCAGACCACGTCCAGGAAGTGCCAGAACAGGCTCAGGCACATCAAACGGGTTTTGTTGGTTGCGGTCAGGCCACGCTTGCTGACCTGAATCATCATGATGATGATCCAAACCAGACCGGTAGTTACGTGCAGACCGTGGGTCGCAACCAGCGCGAAGAAGCTGGACAGGAACGCACTGCGATCCGGGCCATAGCCTTCAACGATCAGGTGATGGAATTCGTAGATTTCCATCGCAACGAAGCCCAGACCGAACAGGAAGGTCAGGAACAGCCAGGTGTTAACGCTGCTAACCTTGCCTTTGTTCATGCCGATCATCGCCATACCGTAGGTGATGGAGCTGAACAACAGCAGGAAGGTTTCAACCAGGACAAACTTCAGATCGAAGATGTCTTTGCCAGAGGGACCGCCAGCGGTCCCGTTCACCAGTACTGCATAAGTCGCGAACAAGCTCGCAAACAAAATACAGTCGCTCATCAGGTAGATCCAGAATCCGAAGACTTTGGTCTCTCCTGCGTCGTGGTGCCCATGCTCTGCATGGGCTGCGTTATGGTTAGTCAGAGTATCAGTTGACATGTTTCACGCCTGCTTTGCTGATTTGTTCATAGTGTTGGTTTTCAATGCGCTCGATCTCATCAACCTGCACATAGTAATCAACATCTTCATCGAAGCTCTTGGCAATCCAGGTCACGATCATACCTACGAAGGCAGCGATCGCCATCCACCAGATGTCCCAGATCATCGCGAAACCAAATACCAGGCTGAAGCCAGCAATAATCACACCGGCACCGGTATTCTTCGGCATATGAATCGGTTCGTATTTAGCCGGTTTCTTATAAGCTACGCCTTTTTCTTTCATGTCCCAGAATTCATCACGGTCATGAATCTGTGGCACTACGGCAAAGTTATAGAACGGCGGTGGAGACGAAGTCGACCACTCCAGCGTACGAGCACCCCATGGGTCACCGGTCAGGTCACGGTTCTGCTCACGGTCACGCACACTGACGAACACCTGAATCACTTGGCACAGGATACCGCAGGCAATCAGAGCCGCGCCGCCAGCCGCTACCAGCAGCAGTGGGTGGAACTCTGGGTTGATGTTCTGGCTGATACGACGAGTCATACCCATAAAGCCCAGAGCATACAGCGGCATAAAGGCCACGAAGAAGCCGATGATCCAGAACCAGAACGCACGGATACCCCATTTTTCGTTCAGCGTGAAGCCGAAGGATTTAGGGAACCAGTAGGTCAGGCCCGCGAAGCAACCGAACACCACACCACCAATGATAACGTTATGGAAGTGGGCAATCAGGAACAGACTGTTGTGCAGCACGAAGTTCGCGCCCGGCACGGCCAACAGAACACCGGTCATACCACCCACGGAGAAGGTGATGATGAAGCCGATGGTCCACAGCATAGCGGAGTTGAGCTGAATGCGGCCTTGGTACATGGTGAACAGCCAGTTGAAGATTTTCACCCCGGTAGGGATGGAAATGATCATGGTGGCGATACCGAAGAAGGCGTTTACGTTCGCGCCGGACCCCATGGTAAAGAAGTGGTGCAGCCATACGATGAACGACAGAACGGTAATCGCGATGGTTGCCCATACCAGTGAGGTATAGCCGAACAGGCGTTTTCTCGAGAAGGTCGCGGTGACTTCGGAGAACACACCGAACACCGGCAGAACCAGGATATACACCTCTGGGTGACCCCAGGCCCAAATCAGGTTGATGTACATCATCATGTTGCCGCCCATATCATTGGTAAAGAAATGGGTGCCCAGATAGCGATCCAGGGTCAGCAACGCGATGGTTACGGTCAGAATTGGGAAAGAAACGATGATCAGGACGTTAGTACACAGAGCTGCCCAGGTGAACACCGGCATCTTCATCAGAGGCATGCCAGGAGCACGCATCTTCAGAATGGTGGCGAAGAAGTTCACACCGGTCAACAGGGTACCGATACCGGAAATCTGCAGACTCCAGATCCAGTAGTCGACCCCGACGCCAGGACTGTATTCCTTGCCCGACAGCGGCGGATACGCCAGCCAACCTGTCTGCGCGAACTCACCAACCCCCAGAGAGATGTTGATCAGCACTACGCCCACCACGAAGAACCAGAAGCTCAGGGAGTTCAGGAACGGGAAGGCAACGTCGCGCGCACCGATTTGCAAAGGTACCACTACGTTCATCAGACCGACCACGAAAGGCATCGCCATGAAGAAGATCATGATGACGCCGTGGGCGGTGAAGATTTGGTCGTAGTGGTGCGGTGGCAGGAATCCGGCCTCGCCGGCGGACGCAAGCGCCTGCTGACTACGCATCATGATGGCATCGGCGAAACCACGCAGCAACATAACCATTGCCACGATGATGTACATGATACCAATTTTTTTATGGTCAACCGAAGTCAACCAATCGCTCCATAGCCATTTCCACTTGCCGAAATAGGTTATCAGCGCCAGCAGTGCCAGGCCCCCAATAACAATTGCAGCAACGGTGACCATGATGATCGGTTCGTGGTACGGAACCGCATCAATCGTTAATTTTCCCAACATCAGTTTATTCCTCGGCTCCGGCGTGAGCATGTTCACCCATGTCCATACCCTGGCTCATGTCCATACCTTCGTGCGCGGTAGCGCCTTTGTGCATGTCCATATCACCCATGAATTTGCCAATAGTTTCTTTGAACAAATTCGGTTTGACACTGGAGAAGTACTCGACCGGGTTGTTTTCACTCGGCTCTGCCAGTTTGTTAAAGTCGCTGGTGGCGTTTAGGTTATTCGACGATGCTTTCACCTTGGCAACCCATTGATCGAAGTCGCCTTCGGTTGGGGTGACAATGGCGGTGAATTTCATGCCGGAGAACCCGCGACCGCTGAAGCTGCTTGAAATACCGTCGTATTTGCCTGCTTCATTGCCGATCAGGTGCAGTTTGGTCTGCATCCCGGCCATCGCATAAATCTGCCCACCTAACTGAGGAATAAAGAACGAGTTCATTACCGAGTTAGAGGTGATCTTGAATTCGACTGGAACATCTTTCGGGAAGGCCAGCTCATTAACCGTCGCGATACCTTGTTCCGGGTAGATAAACAGCCATTTCCAGTCGAGCGACACCACTTCGATCGTCATCGGCTTCTTGTCAGTGACAATCGGCTTGAACGGATCCAGTTCGTGGGTAGTCTTCCAGGTAATGGTGCCCAGGATGGCGATGATAATGATAGGAATGGTCCAGACGACCGCTTCGATCTTGTTGGAATGTGACCAGTTCGGACTGTATTTGGCGTCTTTGTTGGAAGCACGGTACTTCCAGGCAAAGGCGAACGCCATAAAGATAACTGGTATCACTACGATCAACATCAATGCGATTGCAGTGATAATCAGTGTCCGTTGCTCAACACCAATTGCTCCTTTGGGATTCATCAATACCATATTGCAACCACTGAGCATTACAGTGGAGGCAATTAATGACAACATCCCAATACTTTTATTGTATTTCTTAAGTCTCATCTAACGACCTCAATTACAAAGGCTCTATTGTCGTTTCATGTGTGCGGGCATTTTACGGGAAGGTTGCAGTACTGTAAACATGCTTAAGGGAGTGTCAGCGCCTTGTTGACACTTTCTGTTAAGGGTGTCACAGATGTCACGCTACGTGACAATTTACTAATGGCAACAACGCGTTGGCGCGCTGAATCGTTCCGGGTAATTCGTATGTTAAGGAAAACTAAAGGTATGATGAATCTTTCAGGTGAAAACGCTTTTTTGAAATACGAATGAAAGGTTTATTTAATGTAAAATAATTGTGTCTTAAAGGTGAATTTAATTTTATTTCCGAGCGCCGTACTCGGATAAAAAAATAATTTGGACAGGAATTATATTTTTTAACTAAATAAATACATCACTCTGATGCGTTTTTGTCGACCGGCACGATGGCCGGTCGACTCGATCAGGCCAGCCGGGTACGACGCAGTGCCAGATAGTCCAGCAGGCTCCCCATCGCAATACCTACCAGACTCAGCGCGGCGCCCATCTGCAGTAACCGATCGGCCAGGTTCGGCAAGAGGGTCCAGTCGAGCGCATTGGTGATAAGCAGGAGCAGCCACAGGCCCAGCAAGGAGCAGCCCAGCGTCAGCAGGCGCAATGCCCAGCGGTAAAACTGGCGGAATTCGGTACGCGGCATGAAGTTATCGGTGCGTTGAGTATATTCCAGCGTCTGACGGCACAGGTGCAACAGCAGCAGACCAGGCACCGCGGCAACGATCGAGAATAAATAGAACAGTGGCCAGCCGTGTGCTTCAACAAACCATCCGGCAATCGGCCCGACGTATACCCGTCCGACGGCAGATAATGCCGACAGCAGGGCAAACTGGGTGGCGGAAAATGACTTGTTGCACAGCGTCATCAGCAACGCGACAAAGGCCGCGGTGCCCATGCCGCCACACAGGTTTTCCAGGAAAATGGCACTGCCCATGGTCATGATGTTTTTATCGGTGACCGCCAGTATCCAATAGCCGAGATTGGAAACCGCCTGCAGAATGCCGAACAGCATCAGGGCACGGAACAGGCTGAGGCGTTGCATCAGCACGCCGCCAAACAGCGCGCCGACGATGGTGGCGAACAGGCCGAGCGTTTTGTTGACCAAGCCGACTTCACCGGCATCGAAGCCGACGCCACGGATCAGGAAGGTGGTGCTCAGGCTGCCGGCAAAGGCATCGCCCATCTTGTACATCACGATCAGCAGTAAAATCAGCCAGGCATTGTTACGCGCAAAGAAATCACGCAGCGGAGCGACTACCGCCTGCTCCATGGTGCGCGGTGCCGGAATGCTGTCGTCGGGTTCAGGCGCCAAAAGGGTGGCAACAATACCGATCAACATCAAACCGGCCATCAACCAATAGGTCGACTGCCAGCCTAAGTAGCGGTCCGCCAGCCACAGCGCCAACCCACCGGACACCAGCATCGCCAGCCGGTAACCCAATACCGAGACGGCGGCACCGGTGCCGCGCTCTTCTGCGCTCAGCAGATCGGTTTTATAGGCGTCAAAAACAATATCCTGTGACGCAGAACAGAACGCCACCAGTACCGCCAATGCCGCCAGCCACCACAGGTGCTGTGCCGGCTGCATAAAGCCCATCGCCACAATCGACACCACCAGCAACAGCTGGCTGATCAGTAACCAGCCGCGCCGCCGCCCGAGAAAGGGCGGGGTGTAGCGATCCATAAAGGGCGACCAGAGGAATTTGAACACATAGGCCTGACCGACCAGCGAAAAAATGCCGATGGTTTTCAGATCGATGTTTTCGACGGTCATCCAGGCTTGCAGCGTGCCGGAGGTCAGTGCCAAGGGCAGACCCGACGCGAAGCCCAGCAGCAGGAGGATGGCGGAATTACGCTGGGTAAAGATATTCAGATACTGTTTCGACATGAGTTCCCTGTCTGCACCGCCCGATGGTTCGGGCGGCACAAGGCGTTCGCGGATTAACGCGCGTTTTGCTTGATGAAGTCGTTGACGCTGGTGTCTTGCGCCATATCGGCAATAACGTCGCCCAACACGGTGTTGACCGCGTTAGTGATTTTCTCGTTGGTTGCCGTGAAGGCACCCTGAACGTTATAGGTTGAACGGTAGTTTTTCACCTGTTTGTTGCCGTTTTTGGCCTGGGCAGTAATAGAAATATCAGCCTTGGTGGTGATGTTGTAGCGCAGGTTGCCTTCGGAGACGTCTGCATACAGGTTATTGACCACGATTTGCAGATCAACTGCGCCGTCAGCGCCAATCATGTAGCCGCGTGCGCCCATTTGTTTCTCGAGCACTTCCTGCAGCAAGAAGCGCAGATCGCGTGATGGCGTCAACGTCACCAACTGGCCGTCGCGGTTCACTTTCGCCAGCGCCTGGTCCTGACGCTGATCCGCGCCGTTAATGCTGATGGTCACGCCCTGCAGGGTTGGATCCTGCTGCGGCAGGACGATCTTCGGCGTCACGTTCAGGGTGTTGCTGCTGGTGGCACAGCCGGCCAGCATCAGTGCGGCCAACAGTGGAAGGCAAAGTTTTTTTAACATAGTTACTGTCTCATTCTCGATGGATTTTAAGCCGCCGCAAACTGCCAGGATTAACGAAGCGGGTTTGAGCAAGCTTTCTGTAATAATCAGAGCGGGATAGCCAACAACAAATTGTCGACATCATAGCATCGCCGCCGGCCGGAGGAAGCGCAGAACGCAATGGAGTGACAAATTTTTACCTGCCGTTGATAAAAACATGCTTTTTTGGCCGTCTCAATCAGATAAACCTCAAGCGACGGCGGATGTTGACCGTTTTTTGTCCGCAAAAAAGAGAAATTTACCTGAGGAATGGTCTAAAAGGGACGAAAGCGGCTAAGATTGAAATAGATGGGGGCGGTCCTCTGCCGGTGTAGTAAGGAGATCCTATGATTCGCGAGCAAATAGAAGCAAAGTTAAGGGCGGCGTTTGAGCCCGCGTATCTGGAAGTCGTTGATGAAAGTTATCGTCATAACGTTCCGGCGGGTTCAGAAAGCCATTTCAAGGTGGTATTGGTTAGCGATCGCTTCGTTGGCGAACGCTTCCTGACGCGGCATCGTTCGATTTACGGCGTGCTGTCAGAGGAGTTGGCGGATGGCGTACATGCGCTGGCGTTGCACACCTACACCCTGAAAGAGTGGGAAGGGTTGCAGGATACCGTGCCGGCGTCTCCGCCTTGTCGTGGGGCCGGAACCTTGGCCTGACGGCTAAATTTGCGGTATCAGTGGAACTTTGACCACGATTTGGGGTATTACTACAGACGAATTTTGGAACGGCCTGCGGGCCGTTTCTGTTTTTGACGACGACATAGCCGATGCGTAATGCAGCGAAGGCCGGGTCGGCTTCGGCGGCCTTTTGGCGATCAAATCGGTAAAAGTGTGAGTTTTAGCGCGCCGCCGCCGCCTTGCTTTCCTCGACTCGCTCCGCTTGCGCCGCTATAATGTCGCGTCTTATTTTTCCGGAATGGTTTCGGGACGCTTCTGTCATCAGGAAACTCGGTTCTGTAATGTAGCCGTCCTGGTTCTTGGAACGGAGTTGACCGAGCACTGTGATTTTTTTGAGGTAACAAGATGCAAGTTTCAGTAGAAACCACTCAAGGCCTTGGGCGCCGTCTCTCTATTACTGTACCCGCTGATACTATCAAGCAGGCTATTAAAAAAGAGCTGATCAACGCGGCAAAAAGCGTTCGTATCGATGGCTTCCGTAAAGGCCATGTACCGATGAACATCGTTGAGCAGCGTTATGGCGCTTCCGTTCGTCAAGACGTGCTGGGCGAAGCGATGCAACGCAGCTTTGTTGATGCGATCATCAAAGAAAAGATCAATCCGGCCGGCGCACCAAACTACGTGCCGGGCGAGTACAAAGAAGGTGAAGATTTCACTTTCGCGGTTGAATTCGAAGTGTATCCGGAAGTTGAGCTGAAAGGCCTGGACAGCATCGAAGTTGAGAAGCCGGTTGTTGAAGTTAACGACGCCGACGTTGACACCATGCTGGACACCCTGCGCAAGCAGCAGGCGACCTGGAAAGACAGCGATCGCGCAGCGCAAGCTGAAGACCGCGTAACCGTAGATTTCTCCGGTTCTATCGATGGCGAAGAGTTTGAAGGCGGCAAAGCCTCTGACTTCGTACTGGCTATGGGCCAGGGCCGCATGATCCCAGGCTTCGAAGAAGGTCTGGTCGGTCATAAAGCCGGTGAAGAATTCACTATCGACGTTAACTTCCCGGAAGATTACCACGCTGAAAACCTGAAGGGCAAAGCGGCTAAATTCGCTATCGTTCTGAAGAAAGTGGAAGAGCGTGAGCTGCCAGAGCTGACTGAAGAATTCATCAAACGTTTCGGCGTGGCTGATGGTTCTATCGAAGGCCTGCGTGCTGAAGTGCGTAAAAACATGGAGCGCGAGCTGAAAGGCGCAGTGCGTAACCGCATCAAGACTCAGGCAATCGACGGCCTGGTCAGCGCTAACGAAATCGACGTTCCTGCTGCGCTGATCGACGGCGAAGTTGACGTTCTGCGTCGTCAGGCTGCACAGCGTTTCGGCGGCAACGAGAAGCAAGCGCTGGAACTGCCACGCGAACTGTTCGAAGAGCAGGCTAAGCGTCGCGTAGTTGTTGGCCTGCTGCTGGGCGAAGTTATCAGCACCAACGATCTGAAAGCTGACGAAGATCGCGTTAAGACGCTGATCGAAGAAATGGCTTCCGCTTACGAAGATCCAAGTGAAGTTGTTGAGTTCTACAGCAAAAATAAAGAGCTGATGAACAACATGCGCAACGTTGCTCTGGAAGAACAAGCGGTTGAAGCCCTGCTGGCAAAAGCGAAAGTGACTGAAAAAGCCACTACCTTCAGCGAGCTGATGAACCAGACTCAACAGGCGTAATGTCTGTACGCCAGGGCGCAATCTAACGCGCCTTCGGGGCTGGCTTGCCGGCCCCGGCGTAAAAAAAGCCCGTAACCTTCGGTTGCGGGCTTTTCTTTTTGCCACGTAGCTGATTAATCTCAGGTTAAGCGTGACAATATGCACTATATTTACCCTGTTGCTCTTGGGACAGTCTGGCATGATGGTCATCGTCGACAATGCTGGCCGCGTTAAAATACGCAGTTGGGCTTGAAATTCTGTCAGCGGCCCCAATCTGTAAAATGTATATATACCCTGTAGCTTTCAAGTCGCAGTCAGGCGCCCAGCTCGCTCATCCTCAGGCGCTTACTCGAGTAAGTCACTGGGGTGAGCGACAAATCTGTCGGGAACAGATTTGAACGCTGCGACTTGAAAGATGATGGGTATGGGCTGTTTGCCAGAGTGCGCGGTATGAGAAAAACCGTCGGGTACGTGTGGCGCGGGTCGAATGCTTGAGCATAGTCATCATGACCGTTCTCAAGTAGAATCGGTGTAATAGGGTGTAACCCTGGCCGCCAAGGCAATTTCTATTAGGAGACGGTAATGTCATACAGTGGCGAACGAGATCAATTTGCACCTAACATGGCCCTGGTGCCGATGGTGGTAGAGCAGACTTCACGCGGGGAGCGTTCTTACGACATCTATTCCCGCCTGCTGAAAGAGCGCATTATTTTCCTGACCGGCCAGGTCGAAGATCACATGGCCAACCTGATTGTGGCGCAGATGCTGTTCCTCGAAGCGGAAAGCCCGGAAAAAGACATTTACCTGTACATTAACTCCCCGGGTGGCGTGATCACCGCCGGCATGTCAATCTATGACACCATGAAGTTCATCAAGCCGGACGTCAGCACCATTTGTATGGGCCAGGCGTGCTCGATGGGCTCTTTCCTGCTGACCGCAGGTGCCAAGGGCAAACGCTTCTGCTTGCCGAACTCACGCGTGATGATACACCAGCCGCTGGGCGGTTATCAGGGCCAGGCGACGGATATCGAAATCCATGCGCGTGAAATCCTGAAGGTGAAGGCACGCATGAACGAGCTGATGGCAGAGCATACCGGCCAGTCACTGGAGCAGATCGAACGCGATACCGAGCGCGATCGCTTTATGACCGCGGAAGAAGCGGTAGAATACGGTCTGGTTGACGGCATTCTGACGCACCGCAAGTAAGTACCACGCGGCTGGCGAGGTATATGTGCGAGCCGATAGGCTATAGTAATCAGAGCGGGCGCAGCTCGCTCTGGTGAGCATAATCGGCGTTCCCGGTATGCGTTTTGGGCGCACTGCCGCCGTGATATTCCTGCGGGACAAAGACTAAAGAAGAGGTTTACTGATGACAGATAAGCGCAAAGACGGTTCAGGAAAGCTGCTGTACTGCTCTTTCTGCGGCAAAAGCCAGCATGAAGTGCGTAAGCTGATTGCCGGTCCGTCAGTGTATATCTGCGATGAATGTGTTGACCTGTGTAACGACATTATTCGCGAAGAGATTAAAGAAGTTGCCCCGCATCGTGAGCGCAGTGCGCTGCCGACGCCGCACGAAATTCGCCACCACCTGGATGACTATGTCATTGGCCAGGAGCAGGCGAAAAAAGTGCTGGCGGTAGCGGTGTATAACCACTACAAACGCCTGCGTAACGGCGATACCAGCAACGGTATCGAGTTGGGCAAAAGCAACATTCTGCTGATTGGCCCGACCGGTAGCGGCAAAACTCTGCTGGCAGAAACGCTGGCGCGCTTCCTGGACGTGCCTTTCACCATGGCCGACGCCACCACGCTGACCGAAGCCGGTTATGTGGGTGAGGACGTGGAGAACATCATCCAGAAGCTGCTGCAGAAGTGCGACTACGACGTGCAGAAAGCACAACGCGGCATCGTCTACATCGATGAAATCGACAAGATTTCCCGTAAGTCAGACAATCCGTCCATCACCCGTGACGTGTCGGGTGAAGGCGTGCAGCAGGCCCTGTTGAAGCTGATCGAAGGCACCATTGCCGCGGTTCCGCCGCAGGGTGGCCGTAAGCATCCTCAGCAGGAATTCCTGCAGGTTGATACCTCGAAAATCCTGTTTATCTGCGGCGGCGCATTTGCCGGCCTGGATAAAGTGATCGGTCAGCGCGTCAATACCGGTTCCGGTATCGGCTTCGGCGCGACCGTGAAGGGTGAAGCTGAGAAAGCGACCGAAGGCGAACTGCTGCTGCAGGCTGAGCCGGAAGATCTGATCAAGTTTGGCCTGATCCCTGAGTTCATCGGTCGTCTGCCGGTCGTGGCAACCCTGAGCGAACTGAGCGAAGAAGCGCTGATCCAGATCCTGAAAGAGCCGAAAAATGCCTTAACCAAACAGTATCAGGCATTGTTCAATCTGGAAGGCGTGGAACTGGAATTCCGTGAAGAAGCGCTGAACGCCATCGCCAAGAAGGCCATGACGCGTAAAACCGGTGCACGTGGTCTGCGC
Organism: Serratia sp. BNK-12; assembly: GCF_047456085.1. Lineage (NCBI taxonomy): Bacteria > Pseudomonadati > Pseudomonadota > Gammaproteobacteria > Enterobacterales > Yersiniaceae > Serratia > Serratia sp. BNK-12. The sequence goes on along the minus strand of NZ_CP179896.1, from coordinate 4,085,142 downwards.
TCCATTGTAGAAGGCGCGTTGCTGGACACCATGTATGACCTGCCATCCATGGACAGCGTCGATAAAGTGGTGATCGATGAATCAGTTATCGCCGGCCAGTCCAAGCCTTTGCTGATTTACGGCAAACCGGAAGCACAGGCTTCAGGCGAATAATTCGCCAGTCAAACCAGAAAGTTAATGTCAAAATGGGGGATTTTATCCCCCATTTCTTTTTCCTGCATTCTTGCCGTTGAATGTAAGAGATTCATCCCCATATACTCATTAACCAGATTTTATGAAACGTTTGATGCTTGCGTCTCATGAGATTCCCCTCAACCTGGCGGAAGTTAAACTTAAGAGAGAGCTCTATGAACCCTGAGCGTTCCGAACGCATTGAAATCCCCGTCTTGCCGTTGCGCGACGTGGTGGTTTATCCGCACATGGTGATCCCGTTATTTGTTGGCCGGGAAAAATCGATTCGGTGCCTCGAAGCAGCAATGGATCATGATAAAAAGATCATGCTGGTGGCACAGAAAGAGGCCTCAACGGATGAACCTGGCATTAATGACTTGTTCTCTGTCGGCACCGTAGCGTCGATTTTACAGATGCTAAAACTGCCAGACGGCACGGTAAAAGTGCTGGTAGAAGGCCTGCAGCGGGCACGTATTACTACGCTTTCCGACAGCGGCGAGCACTTTGCCGCCCAGGCAGAATATCTTGAGTCACCGGCGATTGACGAACGTGAACAAGAAGTCCTGGTGCGCACCGCAATCAATCAGTTTGAAGGCTACATCAAACTGAACAAAAAAATTCCACCGGAGGTGCTGACGTCATTGAACAGCATCGACGATGCTGCACGCCTGGCGGATACCATCGCCGCGCACATGCCGCTGAAACTCAGCGACAAGCAGTCGGTACTGGAGATGTTCGATATCACCGAACGTCTGGAATACCTGATGGCGATGATGGAATCGGAAATTGACCTGCTTCAGGTTGAAAAACGTATCCGTAACCGCGTCAAAAAGCAGATGGAAAAAAGTCAGCGCGAGTACTATCTGAATGAGCAGATGAAGGCGATTCAGAAAGAACTGGGCGAGATGGACGACGCGCCGGACGAGCATGAAGCGCTGAAGCGCAAGATTGAAGCGGCGAAAATGCCGAAAGACGCGCGTGAAAAAACCGAAGCGGAACTGCAAAAGCTGAAAATGATGTCACCCATGTCTGCGGAAGCGACCGTGGTTCGTGGTTACATCGACTGGATGCTGCAGGTGCCGTGGAATGCGCGCAGCAAGGTTAAAAAAGACCTGGTTAAAGCGCAAGAAGTGCTCGATATCGATCACTATGGCCTGGAGCGAGTCAAGGACCGTATTCTTGAGTATCTCGCAGTACAGAGCCGCGTAAGCAAAATCAAAGGGCCTATCCTGTGTCTGGTGGGGCCTCCTGGCGTAGGTAAAACCTCGTTGGGACAGTCGATCGCCAAAGCGACCGGTCGCCAGTACGTGCGTATGGCGCTGGGCGGCGTGCGTGACGAAGCGGAAATTCGCGGTCACCGTCGTACCTACATCGGCTCGATGCCGGGTAAACTGATCCAGAAAATGGCCAAGGTCGGGGTGAAAAACCCGCTGTTCCTGCTGGACGAAATCGACAAGATGTCTTCCGACATGCGTGGCGATCCGGCTTCTGCATTGCTTGAAGTGCTGGATCCGGAACAGAACGTGGCGTTTAACGATCACTACCTGGAAGTGGATTACGATCTGTCCGACGTGATGTTCGTTGCTACCTCGAACTCGATGAACATTCCTGCGCCGTTGCTGGATCGTATGGAAGTGATTCGCCTGTCCGGCTACACCGAGGACGAGAAGCTCAATATCGCCAAGCAGCACCTGCTGCCTAAGCAGCTTGAGCGTAACGCCCTGAAAAAAGGTGAGCTGACGGTCGACGACAGCGCCATCATTGGCATTATCCGCTATTACACCCGCGAAGCCGGGGTGCGTAGCCTGGAGCGTGAAATCTCCAAGCTGTGCCGTAAAGCGGTGAAAACGCTGCTGATGGACAAGAAGATCAAGCATATCGAGATCAACGGCGACAACCTGAAAGATTATCTGGGTGTCCAGCGTGTTGACTACGGCCGTGCCGATACCGAAAACCGTGTGGGCCAGGTCACCGGCCTGGCGTGGACGGAAGTGGGCGGCGATCTGCTGACCATCGAAACCGCGTGCGTGCCGGGCAAAGGCAAGCTGACCTACACCGGTTCTCTCGGTGAAGTGATGCAGGAATCGATTCAGGCTGCGCTGACCGTGGTCCGTGCGCGTGCAGACAAACTGGGTATCAACGCCGATTTCTACGAGAAGCGCGATATTCACGTGCACGTGCCGGAAGGCGCGACGCCGAAAGACGGCCCGAGTGCCGGTATCGCCATGTGTACCGCGCTGGTGTCTTGCCTGACCGGCAACCCGGTTCGTGCCGATGTGGCAATGACCGGTGAGATCACCTTGCGTGGTCAGGTACTGCCGATTGGTGGCTTGAAAGAGAAACTGTTGGCTGCGCATCGCGGCGGCATCAAAACCGTGCTGATCCCGTATGAGAACAAGCGCGATTTGGAAGAAATTCCGGACAATGTTATCGCCGATCTGGAGATTCATCCGGTGCAGCGAATCGATGAGGTTTTGAACCTTGCGTTGCAGAATCCGGCCTTCGGCGCACTGCCGGTAGCGGCAAAATAGTGACGAATCGCAAAAACCATTGATAAAACTTATGCTGGCAAGTCATTTCGGACTTGCCAGTCTTTTTTTGTACCGCTAAGTTAGAAAGCTGTCGGCCCGCGTTTTGTCACGCTTTCGGTGGCTTGCCAAGGTTCGATGGGATTGATATAACAGCTGCGCTGTCGCAACCGTAGGGATTTTCCGGTGCGACGATTGAATTCTAGAGGGGATGATAGAGTGAATAAGTCACAACTGATCGACAAAATTGCCGCAGGTGCTGATATTTCCAAAGCGGCAGCTGGGCGTGCTTTAGATGCAGTGATTGCATCTGTTACCGAATCCTTGAAGGAAGGGGATGACGTGGCGCTGGTTGGTTTCGGTTCTTTCACCGTGCGTGAGCGTTCTGCCCGTACTGGCCGTAACCCACAGACCGGTAAAGAGATCAAAATCGCGGCAGCCAAAGTTCCGGCCTTCCGTGCAGGGAAAGCGCTGAAAGACGCAGTAAACTGATTGTTTGCGTCTAACCGTTTAGCGTTGCAGGGTTTAGCAATAAACAATCACCTGACGCAACGGTGCTGGTAAGGTAAGATATAAGGCGCATCAGATTGATGCGCTTTTTTTATTTTTGTCGCAGGGAACGCGCCTGCACAAGGGTGTTTTTAATCCACATCACAGCGGAGTGTTGTCACACTATGATGGACAATTTACGCGCGGCAGCTAATCACGTCGTGCTCAAAATCATCCTGGGCTTGATCATTTTGTCATTTCTTTTGACAGGGGTGGTCAGCTATCAGGGGAGTGCCGGTGATTATGCAGCGAAGGTCAATGGCCAGGTGATCGAGCGTGCTCAGCTGGAACAGGCTTTCCAAAGCGAACGCAGCCGCATGCAGCAACAGTTGGGTGACCAGTTCTCCGTACTGGCGGGCAACGAAGGCTATATGCAGCAGATGCGCCATCAGGCACTGTCACAGCTGATCGACAACATGCTGCTGGACCAATATGCCAAGAAATTAGGCCTGAGCGTCAGTGACGATCAGGTGAAAGAAGCCATCCGTAAAGCGCCTTACTTCCAGACAAACGGCCAGTTCGATAACGCTAAATATCTCGATCTGATTAGCCGCATGGGTTACACCGCCGATAACTTTGCGCAGTCAATGCGTCAGCAGTTGGTTAATCAGCAGGTGATCCAGGCCTTCGGCGAGTCAGGTTTCATCCTGCCAACCGAAGCGCAAGGGATGACGTCACTGGTGCTGCAGCAGCGCGATGTGCGCCTGGCTACGCTGGATCTGAAAGCGTTGCAGGCCAAGCAGACCGTGACCGACGACGAGCTGAAAGACTACTACAGCCAGAACAAGAACAGCTTCATTGCGCCGGAGCAGGTCAAAGTAAGCTACATCCCGATGGACGCCGCCTCTATGCAGGACAAGGTGACGGTAGCAGATGCGGATATCAGCGCCTATTACGACCAGCACAAAAGCAGCTATGGCCAGCCTGAGCGTAAAAACTACAGCGTGATCCAGCTTAAAACCGAGGCGGAAGCCAATGCGGTGCTGGACGAGCTGAAAAAAGGCGGCGATTTCGCCACCCTGGCGAAAGAAAAATCCACCGACATCATCTCACGCCGTACCGGTGGCGAGCTGGGCTGGCTGGAGCCGGACACCACGGCAGACGAGCTGAAACAGGCAAACCTGACCGAAAAAGGCCAGCTTTCCGGTGCAGTGAAGTCCTCTGTGGGCTATCTGGTCGTACGTCTGAACGACATCGAGCCGGAAAAAGTGAAGCCGCTTAGCGAAGTGCGTGATGCCATCGCCAAGCAGGTTAAGCAGGAGAAGGCGGTAGACGCCTATTACGCGCTGCAGCAAAAGGTGAGTGAAGCGGCGACCAGCGATAACGAATCTCTGGCCTCAGCCGAAGAAGCCGCCGGTGTGAAAGCGACTCAGACCGATTGGTTCACCCGCGACAACATTCCGGCTGCGCTGAACTTCAAACCTGTCGTCCAGTCGATTTTCGACGGTTCACTGATTGGCGAAGGCGGCTCTCCGGGCAGCAACTCCGATGTAATCACCGTTGATGGCGACCGTGCCTTCGTGATCCGCGTTTCAGGCCACAAGCCAGAAGGCATTGAGCCGTTCGATCAGGTAAAAGATCGCGTGGCGGAATTGGTCAAGCGCAACAAAGCCGAACAGGAAGCGAAACTGCAGGGCGAAAAGCTGTTGGTTGAGCTGAAACAGGGCAAGGGCGACGAAGCGATGAAAGCGGCCGGCCTGAGCTTTGGCAGCGTGCAGAAGATGGCACGCGCGCCGGAAGACAGCCAACTGGTGCAGAGCGTGTTCGCGCTGCCGCACCCGCAGGAAGGCAAACCGGTATACGGCATGTCGCAAGACCGTCAGGACAACGTAGTGCTGATTGCACTTGATGCCGTGACGCCAGGCAGCCTGTCGGCGGAAGAAATGAAAACCTTCGTCAGCAAAATGGAAGAAGGCGCTACCGGCGTCTCCTTTGACTCGCTGCTGGCCAGCTTGCGTAAAGAAGCCAAAATCACCATGGGTGCCGCTGAGCAGCAACAGCCTCAGTAACGCGCCGCAGTTTTCTGCAACGCAATGCAATTCCAAAAGGCCGCTTTCGCGGCCTTTTCCATATCTGTTATCCGCCAATTGCTGAAGTTCATCCGCTGCGGCAAGGTGAGCTTGCTGTTAAACACAAGGAGGATACAGCATGCAACTTGCAGAAATGAAAGCGGTTAATGGATATGGTTTCAGCCTCAAAGTTTTGCTGGCCGCGGCCCTGATAGGCTTGGCCGGGCCATCGATGGCCGCTGAGGAAAAGAGCGCGACCGGTCAGCCGGTGTTATCAGCACCGGCGGTGAAAGCAGGGCAAGGCACTGAAGCCGCAGTCGGCATCGACGATGAGGCATCGGTCAGTATCAATCAGGCCGATGCCGAGCAGTTGGCCAGCGTACTGAAGGGGGTGGGTTTGAAGAAAGCGGAAAGCATCGTGCGCTACCGTGAGCAGAATGGTCCTTTTACGCAGATTGAGCAGCTTCAGGAAGTGCCGGGTATTGGGCCCGCCCTGTTTGAACGGAACCGTGCGCGGCTCAAAATGTGATATCTATCACGGCTGCATGGCAAAGTACCGATGCAGCCCTTTTTCCTCTGCTACATTTTACAGGTCTTACCAGTTTGGCGACTTGACCAAACGGGTGAAGGAGCCATCAGTGGCTCCTTCTTTCTGTAATCACCAGGCAGGAGTGGCCGTTCCCTATGCATCAGACCTTTATCAAAGTCCGTGGTTATCATCTCGATGTTTACCAACATGTTAACAATGCACGCTATCTCGAATTTCTCGAGGAGGCGCGCTGGGATTGGCTGGAGAACCAGGAGGGCTTCCGTTGGATGACGGAAAACAACATCGCCTTTATCGTGGTTAATATCAATATCAATTACCGCACGCCGGCGGTGCTGGGGGACAAGTTGCGTATCGACAGTCAGATGGTGCAGCTTAACGGTAAAAGCGGCGTGCTGAGCCAAAAGGTGACGCAGGATGCCACGGGCGCGCCGGTCGCGGATGCGATGCTGACCTTTGTCTGCGTCGATTTGAAAACTCAGCGGGCGTTGCCGATTGAAGGGCAACTGCGCGAACACCTTCAGGTGCTCACGCTGTCGGAAGAAGGCTAAAGCAACGAGCGGCAATGTTTGCCGCCGTTATTCACTCAGACCAGGCCGGTCTTCTGTTTCAGGCTCGCCATCACTTCCGCCTTGTTGATTTGGTATTGCTTCAGGCCGTTGGCGCGCAGGTGACAGGCGGCACATTCACCGCAGCCGTCGCCTTTAATGCCGCTGTAGCAGGTCAGGGTTTCCTGCCGAACCAGATCCAACTGATGGTAGTAATCTGCCAGTGCCCAGGTCTCAGCCTTGTTCAGCCACATCAGTGGCGTTTCAAAACGGATATCGCGTGCGATGCCCAGCACTATTGCCTGGTTCAGCGCTTTGACAAATTCGTCGCGGCAGTCGGGATAACCGGAAAAATCGGTTTCGCAAACGCCGGTGATCACCGCCTCGGCTTCGACCTGGTAGGCATAAATCGCCGCCAGCGTCAGGAACAGAATATTACGGCCCGGCACGAAAGTGCTCGGCAACCCGTTGGCCTCGGTGCTGCCGTAAGCCGGAACCGGGATATTGTCTCGGGTCAGGCTGCTGATCGCCAGTTCATTGAGCAGGCCAACGTCCAGCAGTTTATGCGCCTTGGCCCCAAGGGCCACCGACAGCGCTTGAGCCACCTCAATCTCGGCGCGATGGCGCTGACCGTAATCGAAGGTGACGCAGTGAACTTCGTCGTACTGTTGCAATGCCTGAATCAAGCAGGTCGTGGAATCTTGTCCACCGCTGAAAACGACAACCGCGCGTTTCATAAAATTACCTCAATTTAGTGCTGAGACCCTACCCGATGAACACTCGGGCGGTAGGATAAAAATGCGTTGCGGCAGCAATGGTAGCAGAAATAGCGGGTTACCGCTGGGCCGGGCCCATTAAGTCTGGGGAAAGCGGCTCTGTCGAGTCCAGCGGCGGCGGCAGCCAGGCCTGGCAGAAATCGAACCAGCCATGGGCGGTCAGAGTAACCCCATGAATGCGCGGCGGTGCGCTAATTTGATACTGATAGTGAAACAAGGGCGTGATGATCGCCGCCCTCATCAGCTGCTGATAATACTCTTTCAACTGCTCATAACGCGGTTGCTGTGCAGGTAACTGTTGGATCTGCTGCAGCGTCTGCTGCTGATGTCGCCAGCGATCGTCGGGCAGAATGCCGCGCCACAGCGTATCTTGCCGCAGCCAGCTTTCCAGCGTCGCTTCCGGTGACTCACCGATCAGGTTATCGGCCAGCAGCAGGTCGGCCTGTTCGATTTGTTCGGCGCTTTGCCAGCGTTTACCCGCGTAATAACGCAGTTCCAGCTCGCAGCCGTGGCGTGCCAAAAGCTGCTGCAGAGCCACAGTTACCGTTTCCAGTTCTACCGGTGGCCGATACAGCAGCGTCAATTTGGCGGGGAGGGCTATCTCATCATCAACCTGATGCCGAGGGATGGCCCAGCCTGGCAGCATTTCGTGGCTGGGGGTGATGACGCTGTTTGGTACCGGCAGATTGGCCAACAGGCCAGATTGCTGGATCAACATCAGCAGTTTTTGGCCCTGGGCTTCGTTGAGCACGCCGTGTTTCAAATTGACCGCCAGATAGCACCAGCCCAGGCTCATGCTGCGTTGCACCGGCCGTGCCAGCGCCATCTCTTCCTGCTGGCCGATGGTTATGCGCACCGGGTGCTGGCAACTGGTGTAAGCCGCGTCGACCTGTAGCTCCGGGGTGATCCAATACTCGATGCTCTCAAGATAAGGATGCTGCAAATGGTAAAACGGATGCTGTTCCAGCCGTACCAAATGCGCCTCGTTTAGCGTGAGTTTGAAAGGGCCAGCGCCAATGCCTGCGGCCTCCGGGTGGGTTAGCAGGCAAGGCAATTCCGCCAGACGATGCGCCAACCAGTAGTCGGGATGCTGTAAATCAAACTGCAGACACAGCGCATGCGGCAGGCTGATGGCCTTAACGTTGGCCAGGCTGGGGCGACTGCGAGGGTGTCGTTGCAGCTTTTCCAGCGTTTGCAACAACTGCTGGCCGGTCAGCATTTCACCGTTGTGCCAGCGCAATTGACTGCGCAGGAAGAACTGCCAGCGCAGGCCGTCATGGCTGATTTGCCAGTGATGGGCCAGATCGGATTGCGGTTCAGGATTGCCGGTAATGAATCGCGTCAGGCCGGCATGCAGGGTGGCAACCAAATGTTGTTCGGCGCGGCCGGTCAGGGTCAGTGGATCCAGAGATTCCAGCGTGCGGTAATAGGGGATACGCAGCGTTGGGCTGCCTGCTTGCCACTGGCCGCCGAGATGCGGGCTGAGCAACTCCTGCAAATGCTGCGGAGCCAACTGCGCCATTTCCAACGCGCCCTGGTGGTCGCCGTCATGCAGCAAGCGCTGCAAGTGGGCGGCGCGCAGCTCGTCCGGGGTTTTCAAACACTGCAGGCGAGCCCGCTTGCCGCGACCGGGCTGTGACTGCCAGCTTAGCCAGCCCTGATCCTGCAACTGTTGTACCAGCGTGCGAGCATGGCGTTCGCTGCAATAGAACAGGGCTGCGAGTTCGCCGATGGTGATGGCCACCGGCGCAGCGCCGAGCTGTTGATACAGGCGTTGATACTGGCTGAGACGATGGGTCAGGCGCATGATCGAAATCCGGAACAGTTTTCCAGAATTGTTCACTATTACTTCCGCAAATACCATCTCATACTGCAGGGACTGTAATCGCGTTCACACTCATGAGGTCTTTATGTATCGCCTGGCGGCTTTTGATATGGATGGCACATTGTTGACACCGGATCACCGGGTCGGGCCGGAAACTCTGGCGGTGCTAAAGCAACTGGTTGAACGGGAGATGGTTGTCACCTTCGCTACCGGGCGTCACTACCTGGACGCGCAGCCGATCATGGCGCAACTGGGTCTGCAAGGCTATCTGATTACCGGCAACGGTACGCGGGTTTACGATCATCAGGGGCAACAACTTCACGCCACCGATTTGCCTGCTGACATAGCCGAAGAGGTGCTGCACACCCATTGGCATACGGTTGCCAGCATGCACGTCTTCCGTGACGAAGGCTGGATGACCGAGTTTGCGGTACCGGAAGAAATGTTGCGGGCTCATCATCTGAGCGGCTTCCGTTATCAGCTTACCGAAGTGCGTCGTTTACCGGCCTTCGGCAACAGCAAGGTGTGCTTCGTTGGACCACATGTGGAACTGCTTAAGCTACAGATTCAGCTACGAGAACAGTTTGGAGCACGCGTTGATCTCTGTTTCTCTGCCTATGAGTGCCTGGAGGTCTTGCCGTTGGGGTGTAACAAAGGCACCGCGCTGGATACGTTGAGCCGCCATCTGGGGCTGAAGATGGCGGACTGCATGGCGTTTGGCGATGCCATGAACGACAGGGAAATGCTGGCGACGGTAGGGCACGGCGTGGTGATGGGCAATGCCCTGCCGCAGCTGAAGTCTTCACTGCCACAACTACAGGTTATCGGCCATTGCGAACAGCAGGCGGTGGCTCACTATTTGCAACATTGGCTGCGTTCACCTTACCTCACCTATTCCCCCGAATTATGAGGCTTTATTGGCAGCCGGCCGGGTATAACTTACCCGGCTTTTTTTCGCCTGCCTGGGGCGATTACAAGTCTGCCAGTTGCGCCAGATACGGGGTTAGATCGCCGATATTGTTTCTCACCCATTCAGGGTTGTAGTAGGTATCCAGATAGCGCTCACCGCTGTCGCATAGCAGGGTGACGATAGAACCCTGTTCGCCATTTTCCCGCATCTGTTTCGCCAATTGCAGCGCGCCCCACACATTAGTGCCGGTGGAGGCGCCCACTTTACGGCCCAGTACCGTTTCCAGCCAATGAATGGTAGCAACGCTGGCCGCGTCCGGAACGCGCAGCATGCTGTCGACCACCGACGGGATAAACGAGGGTTCGGCGCGCGGGCGGCCAATACCTTCGATCCTGCTGCCACAGCTGCCGATCAGGGTGCGATCGCGCTGGTGGAAACAATCATAGAATACCGAGTTTTCCGGATCGACGACCGTCAAGCGGGTGTCGTGCCCCTGATAGCGAATATAGCGTCCCAGCGTTGCAGATGTACCGCCGGTGCCCGCGCTCATCACGATATGTTTAGGGACAGGGAAGGGTTCACGCGCCATCTGGCGGAAGATGCTGTCGGCGATGTTGTTATTGCCACGCCAGTCGGTGGCGCGTTCGGCGTAGGTGAACTGATCCATATAGTGGCCGTTCAGTTCTTGCGCCAACTGCTCGGAGACCGCGTAAATCTGTGCCGCGTGATCGACGAAATGGCAGCGGCCGCCGTAAAACGCAATTTGCTCAACCTTGCGGCGTGCCGTGCAGGAAGGCATCACGGCAATAAACGGCAGGCCAATCAGCCGGGCGAAGTAAGCTTCGGACACGGCGGTGCTGCCTGAAGAGGCTTCTATAATCGTGGTGTTTTCGGTGATCCAGCCGTTGCACAGGCCGTACAGGAACAGCGAGCGCGCCAGCCGATGCTTCAGGCTGCCGGTCGGGTGAGTGCTTTCATCTTTCAGGTACAGGCAGATACCGGGAAATTCGGGCAGGTTCAGGCGGATCAGGTGCGTGTCGGCGGAGCGTTGGAAATCCGCTTCTATTTCACCGATAGCATATTTTACCCAAGAGTTTGTCATCGTCTGGCCTCAGAATAGGGGGCTTATTTGCTGCATAATATAGCCTGCCGCCGGGAAAAAAGGATTGCCATTTTTCCTGTTTAATCGCTTAATGAGAGAAAATTTTTCTCCTGGTTGACGATATGTTAGATAAAACAGACCGTAAGTTACTGTGCATGCTGCAACAGGACTGCACCCAGCCGCTGCAGGCGCTGGCCGATGCGGTCAATCTGACGTCGACGCCTTGCTGGAAAAGGCTGAAACGGCTGGAAGAGGAAGGCTATATCCGTGGGCGGGTCGCGCTGCTGGATAATGAAAAACTCGGGTTGGGCCTGACGGCATTTGTGCTGATCAAAACCCAGCAGCACAGCAGCGAGTGGTATCAGACGTTCGTGCAACTGACCCAGCAGATGCCGGAGGTGCTGGCATTTTACCGCATGGCGGGGGAGTACGATTACCTGATGCAGGTGGAAGTAGCTGATATGAAGAGCTACGACAGCTTTTACAAGCGTCTGGTGAACGGGGTACCTGGGCTGATCGACGTCACTTCCAGCTTCGCGATGGAAAAAATCAAATACACCACCGCCCTGCCGGTTCCTGAGTGAAAAGTTCACCAAATTGGCAAAGTAACGGTGGTATCCTACTCTGCTGAGGCAGATCGAGAGAAAAAACTATTACATCTACATCCTGGAATAAAACTGCGTGAGACTATTTACCCAAATCGGCTGGTACTTCCGCCGCGAGTGGCGCCGCTACCTGGGGGCAGTGGTGCTGTTGATCATCATTGCCATTCTGCAGCTGTTGCCACCCAAGCTGGTGGGGATCATTGTCGACGGTATTACCGAAAAACAGATGTCCAGCGGCGTGCTGATGGCATGGCTGGGGCTGATGCTCGGCACCGCCGTGGTGGTCTACCTGCTGCGCTACGTATGGCGAGTGTTGCTGTTTGGCGCGTCTTATCAGCTTGCCGTCGAACTGCGTGAAAATTTCTATCGCCAGCTTAGCCGCCAGAACCCGGCTTTCTATCTGCGCCACCGTACCGGCGATCTGATGGCACGCGCCACCAATGATGTCGATCGGGTCGTTTTCGCTGCCGGTGAAGGGGTGTTGACGCTGGTCGATTCGCTGGTAATGGGCTTGGCGGTGCTGGTGGTGATGAGCACCCAAATTAGCTGGCAGTTGACCCTGCTTTCGTTGATCCCTATGCCCATCATGGCGATCGTTATCAAGTATTACGGCGATCAGTTGCATCAGCGCTTTAAATCGGCGCAGGCGGCGTTCTCCAGCCTGAACGATCAGGCGCAGGAAAGCATGACCAGCATCCGCATGATCAAGGCGTTTGGTCTGGAGGATCACCAATCCAATCAATTTGCCGAAGTGGCCGCCCAAACCGGCGCCAAAAATATGCACGTAGCGCGGGTAGATGCGCGTTTTGACCCGACGATTTACATCGCTATCGGTACCGCCAATCTGTTGGCTATCGGCGGTGGCAGTTGGATGGTGGTCAATGGCTCTCTGACGCTTGGGCAACTGACCAGCTTCGTGATGTACCTCGGCCTGATGATTTGGCCGATGCTGGCGCTGGCCTGGATGTTCAACATTGTTGAACGCGGCAGTGCGGCATACGGTCGCATTCGCAGCCTGCTGGAGGAAGCGCCGGCAGTGACCGACGGTGAGTATCCATTGCCGGCGGAGCGTGGCAGCCTGGACGTCGATATCCGATCCTTCCACTATCCTGGCAACCAGCACCCGGCGTTGCACGATGTCACGTTGAAGCTGGAGCCGGGTCAGATGCTTGGCCTGTGTGGCCCGACCGGTGCCGGTAAGTCAACGTTACTGTCGTTGATCCAGCGCCAGTTTGATGTGGATGATGGTCAGATTAGCTATCAGGGATTGCCGCTGACCCAGGTGAAGCTCGACGACTGGCGTTCGCGATTGTCTGTGGTGAGTCAGACGCCATTCTTGTTCTCGGACAGCGTGGCCAACAATATTGCGCTGGGGAATCCGGGCGCGACGCAGGAACAGATTGAGCGTGCGGCCCAGTTGGCCAGCGTGCATGAAGACATTATGCGCCTGCCGCAAGGCTATGAAACTGAAGTGGGCGAGCGTGGCGTGATGCTGTCCGGCGGCCAGAAACAGCGTATTTCTATTGCCCGTGCATTGTTGCTGGATGCAGAAATCTTGATCCTCGACGATGCGTTGTCGGCGGTAGATGGTCGAACCGAACACCAAATCCTGCACAATTTGCGCAGTTGGGGACAAAACCGGACGGTGATTATCAGCGCACACCGGCTTTCGGCACTGACCGAAGCCAGCGAAATTCTGGTGATACAACACGGCGGCGTGGCTCAGCGTGGCGAACATGCGTCCCTGGCGGCCCAACCGGGCTGGTACCGCGATATGTACCGCTATCAGCAACTGGAAGCGGCGCTGGATGAGGCACCGGAAAGCGGCGAGGAGATACTGGCCAATGAATAAGATGCAAAAGCTGTGGCCGACGCTGAAACGGTTGCTGGCTTATGGATCGCCATACCGCAAACCTCTGGGGCTGGCGGTGTTGATGTTGTGGGTTGCGGCGGCAGCGGAAGTCGCCGGGCCGATCCTGATCAGTTATTTTATCGATAACTATGTGGCTAAGGGCCAGTTGCCGCTGATGATCGTCTGCGGGCTGGCGGCGGCCTATATTCTGCTGGAGCTGTTGGCGGCGGCGCTGCACTATTTTCAAGCGTTGTTGTTCAACCAGGCCGCGGTCGGGGTGGTTCAACGCCTGCGTACCGACGTGATGGACGCCGCGTTGCGTCAGCCGCTCAGCGCTTTTGATACGCAGCCGGTGGGGCAGTTGATCTCGCGAGTGACCAATGACACCGAGGTGATTAAAGATCTGTACGTCATGGTAGTGTCCACCGTATTGAAAAGCGCTGCGCTGATTGGCGCCATGCTGGTGGCGATGTTCAGCCTGGACTGGCGTATGGCGCTGGTGGCGATCTGCATCTTCCCGGCGGTGTTTGTGGTGATGGGCATTTACCAATACTACAGCATCCCGATTGTGCGCCGGGTGCGCAGCTATCTGGCAGACATCAACGACGGCTTTAACGAAGTGATCAACGGCATGGGCGTGATCCAGCAGTTCCGCCAGCAGATCCGCTTTGGTGAACGCATGAGCGCCGCCAGCCGTTCGCACTACACCGCGCGTATGCAGACTCTGCGGCTGGATGGTTTCCTGTTGCGTCCGCTGCTCAGCCTGTTTTCGGCGCTGGTGCTGTGTGGCCTGCTGATGTTGTTTGGTTTCAGCGGTGAGGGAAGCATTGGCGTGGGCGTGCTCTATGCCTTTATCAACTACCTCGGGCGTCTGAATGAGCCGTTGATTGAGCTGACGTCGCAGCAGTCGATTCTGCAGCAGGCGGTGGTGGCCGGCGAGCGTATTTTCGAACTGATGGATCGCCGTCAACAGAGCTATGGGACGGACGATCGCCCGCTCGAGAGTGGCCGCATTGATATTGAAGACCTGAGCTTTGCCTACCGGGATGACAAAAAGGTGCTGCAGCATATTTCGCTGTCGGTGCCGTCGCGGGGCTTTGTGGCGTTGGTGGGGCATACCGGCAGCGGCAAGAGCACGCTGGCCAACCTGCTGATGGGGTATTACCCGGTCAATCAGGGCGAAGTCCGTCTCGATGGTCGTCCGCTGGCCAGCCTGTCGCACCGTACGTTGCGGCAGGGGGTGGCAATGGTGCAGCAGGATCCGGTGGTGATCGCCGAATCGGTGCTGGCCAACGTTACGCTGGGCCGTAACATCAGTGAAGAGATAGTGTGGCAGGCGCTGGAAACGGTGCAATTGGCTGAGCTGGTACGCAGCTTCCCACAGGGGATTCACACCCGGCTGGGCGAGCAGGGTAACAACCTGTCGGTGGGCCAGAAACAGCTATTGGCGATGGCCAGGGTGTTGGTGCAGGCGCCGCAGATCCTGATCCTCGACGAAGCGACCGCCAACATCGATTCAGGCACTGAGCAAGCGATTCAGCGTGCACTGCGTTTGATTCGTGAACATACCACGCTGGTGGTGATCGCTCACCGATTGTCGACCATTGTCGATGCTGATTCCATTCTGGTTCTGCACCGGGGTCAGGCGGTCGAGCAAGGCAATCATCAGCAACTGTTGGCTCAGCAGGGGCGTTACTACCAGATGTACCAGCTGCAACTGGTGGGTGAAGAATTGGCCGCTGCCAATCGCGAAGAAACACAACCCGCATGAGCTGGGGGCCGTTTAACGGCCCCTTTCTTTTGGCGCCACGCACCACAAACAGGCACAAGTCCGTTTAAAATCCCTCTCACTGCACTTTTTCGACGCGCTACGCACCAAATTAGTGCGCAATATTTAATCAGCCCATCAGTTGGTCGCGCGCTATTAGCCGCTCGTCGCATGCCAGATCCCCATCCTGCCGGTTAATTTGCTGAATCCGCGTACAAAACCATTTGTGGCATAGCCTTTGCTTTATAAGTCTCGTACCGGGGTGAGTTTGGGCTTAATTCGTGGAGGGGCAATATGAAGCTGGTGACCGTGGTGATTAAACCATTCAAGCTGGAGGACGTGCGTGAAGCCCTATCCTCTGTAGGCATTCAGGGGCTGACCGTTAGCGAAGTAAAAGGCTTTGGTCGCCAGAAGGGGCACGCTGAGCTCTATCGCGGAGCCGAATACAGCGTCAACTTTTTACCTAAAGTAAAAATCGACATCGCTATCGCCGACGATCAGTTGGATGAAGTGGTTGATGTGATTAGTAAAGCGGCCTACACCGGCAAAATCGGTGACGGCAAAATTTTCGTTGCCGAATTGCAACGTGTCATTCGCATTCGCACCGGCGAAACAGACGAAGCAGCACTGTAATCACAGGCTCAGTAAAGTAATGGGGATGGATTGATAATGAAAAAACTTTTATCCATGTTGGGCCTGAGTACGGTAACCATGGTTCCTTCTTTGGCCCTGGCCGCTCCGGCGGTCGCAGACAAGGCCGACAACGCCTTCATGATGATTTGCACCGCTTTGGTGCTGTTCATGACCTTGCCGGGTGTCGCTCTGTTTTACGGTGGTTTGCTGCGCTCCAAAAACGTGCTCTCCATGCTGACCCAGGTCACCGTCACCTTCGCATTGGTGTGTGTTCTGTGGGTGCTTTATGGCTACAGTCTGGCGTTCAGCGAAGGTAATGCTTTCTTCGGTGGTTTCCAGACGGCGATGCTGAAAGGCATTGGCATTGACAGCGTCACCGGGACCTTTAGCCAGATGATCCACGTAGCGTTCCAGTGTTCATTCGCTTGTATCACCGTCGCGCTGGTGGTAGGGGGCTTTGCCGAGCGTATCCGCTTCTCGGCGGTAGTGATTTTCGCCGCTATCTGGTTCACCATTTCCTACCTGCCGATTGCCCACATGGTGTGGGGCGGTGGCTTCCTGGCCGCTGATGGCGCGTTGGACTTTGCCGGCGGCACCGTGGTGCATATCAATGCGGCAAGTGCCGGCCTGGTGGGCGCTTATCTGCTCGGCAAGCGTGCTGGTTTCGGTAAGGAAGCTTTCAAACCGCATAACCTGCCGATGGTATTTACCGGCGCTTCTATCCTGTATATCGGCTGGTTCGGCTTTAACGCCGGTTCTGCCAGCGCGGCTAACGGCATTGCGGCCCTGGCTTTCCTGAACACCGTTGTGGCAACCGCAGGCGCTATTCTTTCCTGGACTTTTGCCGAGTGGATTGTGCGCGGTAAACCTTCTCTGCTGGGGGCCTGTTCCGGCTGTATCGCCGGGCTGGTTGCCATCACGCCTGCTGCGGGTACCGTAGGGGTTGGCGGGGCGTTGATTATCGGCCTGATCGGTGGCATTGCCGGTCTGTGGGGCGTGGTCACGCTGAAGAAATGGCTGAAAGTGGACGATACCTGCGATGTGTTCGGTGTACATGGCGTATGCGGCATCGTCGGCTGCTTGCTGACCGGCGTGTTCACCTCCGCCTCGCTGGGCGGAACCGGGTACGCAGAAGGCGTTACCATGGGACATCAGGTATGGATCCAACTGTTGAGCGTGGTGATCACGCTGGTATGGTCTGGAGTGGCCGCCTTCATTGCCTTCAAAGTGGCAGGTGCTATCGTCGGGCTGCGCGTACCGGAAGAGCAGGAGCGCGAAGGTCTGGACGTCAACAGCCATGGTGAGAGTGCCTATAACCAATAAGCCTTGAAGAAGGGCAGTGCGCTAAATAACTCGAAAAATAATGATGATGCAGAAAGGGCGATGGAGACATCGCCCTTTTTCTTTTTTAACGATATTCCCCCTTTTTAAGTAATGCACTGTTTTTATTGACCTTATATTAATTGCATTATCAAGTGCTTTTTCTATAATGGCCTTGGTTTGTACTGTTTGTTTTATTTGTTTGTATTAATACGTATTAAGTGGGAGATAACGATGAAAGGAATAGTGAATTCTGTTTACGTAGGAAAAGTGGTTCCTTTCACTCGTCCTGACAGCTTTACCGGCATATTCAAAAAAGAGGTTAATCATCTGGTTTCAGTAGGTTATGAAGGCATTGAGGGTGATGAGATCGGCGACCTGAAGGTACATGGCGGGCCCGAAAAGGCGATACACGTTTATCCATTGGAACATTATAAAAAGTGGAAGGCAGAATTTCCCGACTGTCCCTTTTTCGAGAATGCCGGCGCATTTGGCGAGAATTTTAGCACTATCGGTTTGGATGAAAGCCAGGTCTTTGTCGGCGACATTTTTAGCATAGGGACGGCAGTAGTGGAGGTTTCACAAGGTCGATTACCCTGTTGGAAGTTAAATGACAGATTCGACATTCCCTATTTTTCGGAAATGCTACAAATTAACTACCGCACCGGTTGGTATTTCAGGGTGATTCAGCAGGGAAATGTCGGTTTGGGCGATGAAATTACCTTGATTAACAGGACCAATGATAAATGGAGTTTGCAGGAGATAATGAAAGTTATTTTTACCAAATCTCTTGATGAAGAAACCCTGACCAGTATGTTGGAATTACCCTTGGTTGCCTCTTGGCGGAAACTGTTTATGAAAAGATTGTTCACTGGGGCTGTTGAAGATTGGTCGCCAAGATTGCATGGAAAAAAGGATTAAAATGAAAGGGTACGTTGATTTTTTATCGCTGCTACGTACAAACCTATTCAAAATTGGTAAGCGGATGAGTGAAGCCAGTTTTTTTAACGTTCACTATATTTTTATTTTTATCCTGTGCAAGGCAAGGTCAATCGATCTGTCACGTTACCAGAAGAAGAACATCAAGGACTACAGCAGCTTCCAGGATTTTTTTTGCAGAGAGCTCAGCGAAGAAACAAAGAATAAAGTCAATTTATTGAATTCAATGGAGCTTTGTATGCCTTGTGATGGGCGTATGGGGGCCCATGGCGAGATAAAAGAGAATACGTTACTGCAAGCCAAGGGGGTTGAGTATTCCATCTTTAGGCTTTTCGGTTTTAATAATGAAATGACGCAGGGCTACAATGGCGGCCGTTTTGCGAATATATACCTGGCGCCGGAGGATTATCACAGGGTACATATGCCGTTCGACGGTTTCTTGATTAATACTATTTATTGTCCCGGAGATTTTAAATCGGTCAGGGAGAAGAATGTAAAAAATGATAAAGAATTATATGTGGGTAATGAACGGCTGATTTGTGAGTTTATGACGGAGCATGGCAGGATGTCCGTTATTTTTGTAGGCGCATTTATGGTGGGGGGGATAGTCACGGCTTGGGGAGGAAAGGTCAACTATAACCGGCTCTACACCCATGAGTCTTTTTATAATGATTGTTTGTTTTACAAGAAGGGCGAGGAGATAGGCTATTTCACTATGGGGTCAACAGTCATAGTTCTGTTTGATTCCTGCTGGGATCTCGATTTCAGTAACATAAACCAAGGGAATAGGGTTGAGTTTTCTGATGCTTTTGTCACCGTGATGAAAAAGTAAGCGTTAACTCTTCGCCGAACGATGAGGAAGTATTTTCATTTGAATAGGGAGCCAGAGCATGGCGAATACACATCACATGGGCAATCCCGCGTTATTGCCAGACGACCTGCCATGCCCGGTGGATGACGGTGCGGCCGATCATCTGGTCGGCATGCCGATGCCGGCCCTGCGTTTTCACTCAACGTTTGGTGAGAGGGTAGACTTGTCTATCTTGCCGGGGCGAACGGTTGTTTATGCCTATCCGAGGACCGGCGAGCCCCACGGCAATCTGCCGGCAGGTTGGGACGCTATCCCCGGAGCCCGTGGCTGTACAGCGCAAACTTTATCGTTTCAGGCCGAAAAGGAGATGTTTGCCTCCTTCGGGATCAGGATCTTTGGGTTGAGCACGCAAACAACGGATTATCAGAGAGAGTTGTCTGACCGCCTCAGGCTGACTTTCCCCATCTTGAGCGATGCTGAGTTTGCATTGGTCGACGCCTTGCGTTTACCCACGATGAACGTGGAGGGCATGCGGCTGATTAAGCGTTTAACGCTGATCATCAGGGATGGCACGATTGAACATGTGTTCTATCCCGTTTTCCCCGCGAACAGAGCGGCTGCTGAGGTCATCGGGTGGCTGAAAGATCATCCGGATTTGGCACCGGGAACCCTTGACTGAGCAGGAGCCCCGCCCATTTGTGAAGGCACAAAGCAAAAATGCCAGCCAACCTGACTGGCATTCCATTGAAGGGTGAATTGCTTAGGCTTCTCGCTGGCGGATGACGCCTTCCTGCACCGTAGTGGCAACCAGAACGCCGTCACGGGTATAAAATTGCCCGCGCACAAATCCACGGGCGCCGGAAGCGGAGGTGCTTTCGACCACGTACAACAACCAGTCATCCATGCGGAAAGGGCGGTGGAACCACATTGAGTGGTCAATTGTCGCCACCTGCATGCCCGGCTCCAGGAAGCCTACGCCATGAGGCTGCAACGCCGTCGGCAGGAAGTTAAAATCTGACGCGTAACCCAGCAAATATTGGTGGATGCGCTGATCGTCCGGCATGGTGCCGTTGGCGCGGAACCAAACGTAGCGGTGCGGCTCTTCCACGCTGCCCTTCAGTGGGTTGTGGAATTTGACCGGGCGCATTTCGATCGGCTTCTGGCCGATAAACTTTTCACGCACTTTATCCGGCAGCATGTGCGACAACTTTTGGGCAATGTCCGATTCGGACATCAGTCCTTCCGGCGGCGGCACATCCGGCATGGTGTTCTGATGTTCAAACCCTTCTTCCGGGCTTTGGAAAGAGGCGGTCATATAGAAAATCGGCTTGCCATGTTGAATGGCGCTGACGCGACGGGCGCTAAAACTGTTACCGTCGCGCAGGATTTCCACGTCGTAGATAATCGGCTTGCTGCTGTCGCCTGGACGCAGAAAATAACTGTGAAACGAGTGTACGCTCCGCTCTGCGGGAACCGTCTGTTTGGCGGCATAAAGTGCCTGACCAACCACCTGACCGCCAAATACCTGACGTAGCCCCAGATCTTCGCTTTGGCCGCGGAACAACCCTTCTTCAATTTTCTCCAGATCCAGCAGATCAAGGAGGTTTTGCAGTGCCTGGCTCATAAAGTTACTACCCTTATAATAATCATTTTGCTCAGTGTGCGGAATATCACGGTAAGACGTCAATATATTGCGTTATGGCACAGAGAAAATTGGCTGAATACTGAACATTATTAGGAGGGTAAGTGATTAATAGGCAGTGTTAAATGGATTTTTCAGTGTTTTGTGCTAACTTTAATGAGTGGGGTGGTGGAAGCCACCAACGTGTTGATAATAAAAAAGGAGACCGATCCATGAAACTCTGGCAAATCGTAGGTGGAGCTGCAGCATTAACCCTCACTCTGGCTGGCTGTGCCCAGAAGAGTGGCAATGTGCCTACTCCAACGGCGGGAAGCGCGGCGATTGCACAAACGCAGATTCAGGGCCCGGCGGTGACTGGTTCGGTTAACATTCGCCAGCGCATTGCGCTGCCGCCGGATGCGATACTGACCGTCACGCTCTCTGATGCTTCACTGGCGGACGCTCCGTCTAAAGTGATCGCCCAGCGTGCGGTACGTACTGACGGCAAGCAAGCGCCGTTTAATTTTGTATTGCCGTTCAACCCGGCTGATATTCAGCCTAATGCGCGTATTATCCTGAGCGCGGCAATCACGGTTAATGGGCAGCTGATCTTTATTACCGACACAATCCAGGAAGTAGTTAACCGTAACGGCACCCGTGCCGACCTGCTGCTGGTTCCGGTGCAAGGCATTCCGGTTCAGGCAACGCCAACGGCGATGCCGTAATCCGGTAGTCCTGAAGCAGTAAGCTATCAACAGCCTTTGCGCTCCGGCCAAAGGCTGTTTTTTTATCACCAGCGCCAGCCGTAAACCAACAGATCCACCGTGCTGTGGGCGCCAAAAATGATCCCTTCCCCAAGCAATGCCTGACGTTGGCGTTGGAAGTCCTCGCCCTGCTGCGAAATCTGCCCGTGCCGGTTAATCACCCGATGCCAGGGCAGGCTGCTGCCTTCCGGTAGGCGACGCAATACGCCGCCCACCTGACGTGCCGCACGTGGTGAACCGGCCAGACGCGCTACCTCACCGTAGGTCGTCACTTTGCCATAAGGAATGGCGGCCACGATGTGAAACACCCGCTGGCTGAATGAGGCGTCTTCTGATTCCATTTCTGTGTTCCTGCTGCGGCGAAATCCCAAGATCAAAGTGTGCCACAGCCGAGGTGAGTAAGAAAACAGCGGTTGGCCCCGGTTGGCTTGCTATTTGGCTGGCCATCACCGATAATGCCCACCGCTTCGCAGTACCAGAAGCCGTCAATGGGGGCCCTGTTGGTTCTCCCGCAACACTAACTTGTGAACTCGGTCAGATCCGGAAGGAAGCAGCCGCAGCAGGTGACGTGTGTGCCGGGATGTAGCTGGCAGGGCCTCCACCAATTTCAGCGCCGCATCATTCTTTCACTACTCTCTCGTATTTACTATCGCCCCAAAAATCTCGCTGCAGGAAAACTGCCGGCGCCGATTGCTCGCCAGCAATTCACCTCAGTGCTTCACCAGCGTAGCGAAATAGTAAGCCAGCGGGATAGCCAACAGGTAAAGCCCGACTGGGACTTCACGCCATTTGCCGGCAATCACCTTGATGATGATATAAAACAGCAGCCCACCTGCGATACCGGTGCCGAAGCTGTTGGCAATCAGCGTGATCATTACCATCATCAGCACCGGCAGGCCGTCGGTAAAGTTGGCCAAATCGACTTTGCGCAATCCACTGAACATATTCAGGCCGATCAGGATCAATGCCGGTGCGGTAGCCTCTTTTGGGATCATCAGGGCAATGGGGGTAAACAGCAGCATCAGCAAGAACATGATGGCTGCCGCCAGCGCCGTTAATCCAGTCTTGCCACCGGCTTCGGCAGCGGCTGACGATTCGATCAGCGCCGTGGCGGCTGGAATGCCGACCCAGGGCCCGAGAGCCGCTGCGATCGAGTCCACCATAAACGGCCGGTTGATGTGCGGCATGTTGCCGTGCTCGTCCAGTAACCCGGCTTCACCGCCGACGGCGAGCGTGGTGCCCATGGTGGAGAAAAACTCTGAGGCGAAAAAGACAAACAGGTAAGGCAGGAAGGCGATATTCAATGCACCAATCATATCGACGTGGCCGAGCACTGGGGCCAATGAATGTGGCATTGCCATCAGACTGGCTGGAAGGTGCGTGACGCCGAATGGAATACCCACCAGCGTCGCGACCAGGATCGCCCACAAAATCGCGCCCGGGATACGTCGAGCCTGCAGGCCAATGGCCAGAAACAGGCCGCACAGGGCGATCAACGCACCGGGTGCCGTGAAGTCACCCAGCATCAGCGCATTGGATTTGGCATTGGCCAGTACCAGCCCGGCGTTACGGAACCCCAGCACCGCAACAAATAATCCGATAGAGGCGGTCAGCCCCAGCTTGATGGACTGCGGTACCGAGCGGGTAACCACCTCGCGCAGCCCAAGACGAGTCAGGGCAAAAAACAAAATGCCGGACCAGCAGGCGATACCCAGCCCAATCTGCCAACCTATGCCTTCGCTGCCCGCCAACGTCACGCCGACCAACACCGAACCGCCGATCCCTGGGCCAACGATAAACGGCAGATTACCGTAAAACGCCATAAGCAAGCTGCCGATCACAAACACCAGAATGGTGCCGGTGGTCACCGCGCCCTTATCCATGCCGCCGATGGCCAGCAATCCGGGGATTACCACCAACAAATAGGCCGCAGCCAGAAAACCGGTGATACCGGCCAGGCATTCGGTTTTGACATTGCTTTGCCGCGCATGCAGTTGAAAACGCCGTTGCAGCCAGCCCCCTGGTGTTGGAGCATTTACTGAATTCTCAGCCATATAGACAATCTCCGTTGCTACCCGTCGTATTTCAAGCCGCAGCGTTGTTGGCAACACTCACTTACCCCAGTAACTTACTTGAGTAAGCGCCTGAGGATGAGTGAGCGTGCCTGTCTAGCTGCAACTAGAAATCCATAGGGTATATATTGTTATTATGATTATTTTTACGCCGGGGTTTCCCAGCAGGCGATCAGTGGTTCGACAATTTGGCGCGTGGTGCCGTCGGTCAGGCCGAGATCGGTCAGGTGCGGCCCGGCGTTACATGCCAGACAGGTGCCCTCGATTGCCTTGAAAACCCGGTAGGGCGGTTCCCAATCGGCGATTTGTGCGCTCAGATCGCGCAGTTTTTTAAATTGTTGTGCCAATTCCGCGGCAGGCAAATCTGAAAGCATGCCGGCAATCGGCATCGCCACCTGAGCCAGAATTTCCCCGTTTTGACTTAGGGCCATGCCGCCACCGCAGGCGATCAGGGCATTGGCCGCCAGCGCCATATCGGTTGCGTTACGGCCCAGAACCACCAGGTTATGCGAGTCGTGTGAGTAGCTGGTGGCGATGGCACCGCGCAGTTCCCCCCAGCCTTCCAACAGTGCCAGTTGCGGGGTAGCCTGATGGCGACCATGGCGATGTTTCACCCAGATCAGGCTAAAGCCATCCGGTATCTGCACTTCGCCGTCGCGAACCTCGACGGTGGTTTCGTTCCACTGGGTAAAACGCGCGCCTTTAATGTGGCGCAGGGTGGCTTTACCGTGGCGGATCGCCGGGACTTTCAATATGAAATCTGCGGGAGTCAGTGGCGGGAGCCGCAGCGTATCGCGCGGCACCGTCACTTTC
Organism: Serratia sp. BNK-12; assembly: GCF_047456085.1. Classification (NCBI taxonomy): domain Bacteria; kingdom Pseudomonadati; phylum Pseudomonadota; class Gammaproteobacteria; order Enterobacterales; family Yersiniaceae; genus Serratia; species Serratia sp. BNK-12. The sequence goes on along the minus strand of NZ_CP179896.1, from coordinate 4,060,979 downwards.
GGGTTTGCACTGAGCGGTGTCAGCATTTTTCCGTTCTGCGCCAGCAGCTTTCCTGCGACGTAGACCTGCCGCGCACTCAGTTGAGTGAGCGAATCAAAGACCACCAGATCGGCAATGCGGCCCGCGGCAATCAAGCCCAGATCGTTGCGTTGCAGGCGAATAGCGGCGTTAAGCGTCGCCATCCTCAATACGTCGGTTCCCGACATCCCCTGTTCGATCAGCATATTGAGTAATGCCACAATGCCGCCTTTTTGCAGCAGCATATCCGGCGGCACATCGTCGGTGCAGACGGTGACCTGCGAGGACAGGTGTGGCAACGTTTTTAGTGCCGCAACGATCTCGGGTAGCAGGTAAGGGTGAGATCCTCTGATCTCCAGCGTCAGTCCGGCGCGTAGTTTCTCCAGCGCATCGGCACCGGAGGTCAGCTCATGGTCGGACGTCACGCCCGCGGCCAGATAGGCCTGAAGCTGAGCGCCGCTTAGCCCACGTGCGTGACCTTCGATCAACTTGCCGCTGTTCAGCCCGGCGTTGAGGATATCCAGCATGCGTTCGCTGCCGTTCAGTACGCCGTGCATGTCCATCACCTCGGCAACCCCGCCGACTTCCGGCCAGGCCAACATGGTTTCCATTTCATGGCCGCCGAAATCAGCGCCGGACATTTCCAAACCTGGAGTGGAAGGGACGCTTGATGGTGCTGCACAGATCACCCTGAGCGGCAGACCACGGCTGGCGTCGACCGCGTAACGCACACCCTCAACGCCGAGCACGTTGGCCAGTTCGTGTGGATCCCAGAAAATGGTAGTGGTGCCTTGGGCAACGACGATTTCGGCGTATTTTTCCGGCGGCAGGTGCGAGCTTTCAACGTGTACGTGGGTGTCGATCAGGCCGGGGCTCAGATATGCGCCGGCCAAGTCTTGCGTTTGAAGGGCTTCGGTCATACTGCCACAGGGATGAACGCTGGCAATCAGTGCGCCGACGATGCCGACATCAGCGTTACGGATTTCACCGGTGGCCATATCGACCAGCGCAGCGTTTGTCAGCAGCAAATCAAAAGGAAGTTGGCCTAATGCGGCCTTCACCGCGCGTTGGCGTTCGCCCGCGCTGGTGTAATGAGTGGTCATGGTAATTACCCGGCATGATGACAGGGTTGTTACTCTAGGGGGGCGGGCAGGCTTTGCACAGATGATTTAATTTATTGCCTGATAAGAAACGTTTATGCTGTCGCAAACGTTTACTTGGTTGGCGAATGGAAACCTGACATGTCTGAACCCTGGCGCCGCTTGCCCGCGCTGTCTCTGAAGCAGATTCAATATTTCGTTACTCTGGCACGGCTACGGCATTTTACCGATACCGCGAACCGTTTGGCGATCAGCCAACCGGCACTGAGTAGCGCGCTGCGACAGATAGAGTTGGTGCTGGGTGGAAAATTGGTGAATCGCACGGCTTCCGCGGTGACGTTGACCGAACAGGGGGCGGCAATTCTGCCGCATGCCGAGCGGCTGCTGAATGTGGCGCAGGCGTCGTTTGACGATATGCAGCGCATTATGTTGGCGGGGGGAGATGGGACCTTGCGCATCGGGTTGGTACCTTCGGTCAGCCGGCTGTTGTTTCCGGCCGTGCCACAGCTGCTGGCAGCGAACTTTCCACGGCTGAGGGTAGAATTTCACGATCAAACTAATGATTCTCTGCTGCTGCAATTAGAGAACGGCATGATTGATTTTGGTATTGGGGCGCTCGATAGTTCCGTGCCGGAGTCGTTGGAGATATATCCGCTGCAGGAAGATCCCTTTGTGGTGGTTATGCGCCGTGATGACCCTTTGGCTGAATCACATCATCTGCCGTGGCGGCAATTAGCCCGGCGTGATATTGCGGTTTTTTCCAAGGGAAATATCAGCCGGCTGGTACTGGCATTGGCAGAAAGCCACCGTCTGAATTTAATCGCACGCTACCAGGTCGATTTTCTGGAGACGTTATACGGATTGGTACGTTCGGAATTAGCGGTCGCTATTTTACCTCAGCTTTACACCACCCATTTGAAAGACGATGAATTAACCGTGGTTCAACTGCAGCAACCGATGCTTAGCCGTACCGTGGCATTAATGCGCAGTGCACACAGAAATCACCCGGCATTAATTGAGGATTGTTTCCAATTGTTATTACAGGATTTTCAACGGCGGATGAAAGTGCAGTAAGTCAATGAGATAAATACGAGAATTTGCCTGACATTGAGGCCGATAGTCTATCGGCTCAACGCATCTCGAGCCTTGATTAACGTACGAACTTCCAAACGGCCGTTGGGATTTTATCGTAGAGCTTATTCATGGTGAGCTCAGCCAGACGGTGGTCAGCTGCAGAGTAAAACAGCTCCAATTCGTCATCCGAAAGCTCATACTTATTTTTTTCAATAACGCGTTCAAGGGTGTCAATAGTGGTGCATTTACGTAAACGCATCAGATAATCAGTTTTAGTCATGATAACCTTTGGTGTTATAAACCGTAGAATAGAATAATTTAGGGATAATTATCCCCTAAGATTTCATTGTCGTACAGATGCCCTCTCCTGAGAACATTCTGAATAATCGCGCCTTGGTTTTTTGCCAGCGACGCAGATCGGAATCATTGATACCGTAACTGCTGAACAGCGTGTAGGTATCATCGAGATATTCCTCGACTAACTCCGATAAATCACTTTCGTCCATGTATTTAATTTTATAACTCATCACAAACGAAGCAATATGTTCAATCAACTCATTAAGCTGGAGGTTGACGGAAGACGTTGGGTCGTTCACCCAGCCGTGGTGGCTGTCGCCCAGCGTGGCTATGCCTTCATCATACAAATTTTCGCACAAGAATTTCAGCTGAGCAATATCGTGCCTTTTAGGCGAATACTCATCCATATCATCCCCTCCGTAAGTCTTAATTTCGGTGTTGATAACACTCTGTGAGTAAGCTGATTTACATCATGGACAGAGGTAGCTTAATGACGGTGATAAAATAAACTTCCTATATAATGAATATAAATCATTTCTCCACGTCTGGCCTGCTGTTATTACGTAAACTTACAATTCATCTGCAGTAGATGGACGGGAGTTATCAATGATGTCAAAGCACAAGCTCGATTCAGTCACGCTAAAAATCACGCTTTCGTTGATGTATTCCTCGGCGTTGATATCCAGACAGGCGTTGAAAATTGTCCATTTATAGCGGTAACTCATTGAATACTCGTGGTCGCTCAATTTATGAATATCAAGTATTTCTAATGAACCTTCACTATACCGTGCGTTTTCTGAATAAAAACTCAAGCCGCTGGTCAATGCCGGCACCAACTCTGACATTCTATCGTTAATCACTTTCTTTAGTTTTTTAACAGAAAGTGCTTCTATCATTGTGCTGTAGCTAAGAGTTACCTGCATTTAATGCCTGACCGTATAGCGATCCTATCTATTAATCTTACTCCTTTTTCATCCATACGTCGGTAAACTTTTCGTTAACCAGATGCTTTTTTACAGTAACTCAACGTTGTTTACCGGTTAATAACCCTGACGTTTCTCAGTATATCCCTGAAAGAGTTCCGCTGGTGTTCCAAAAATGGCGCTGGTCAACGTAGGTATCACTTTATTGTTACGTTCGGTTGCATTAATCACCGAGAGGGTGCTTGAGTCACAGAAATGATTGTGATGTTATATTGTAACAATAAATTCTCTCTCGTTTGGCCATGAAACTGACATCCACACCACAAGATGGCGATCTGCCGTCATTGAACTCGCTGTTCACCGCTTCCGCAGGCCTGCGCTGCGGTATTGCCGCTTTGCTGCTCGGCTTACTCTGGTTGGGCATCCATTGGGCGGTAGCGCTGCCATGATAACGCTACAAAAAGCCGTCATCGGCTATGGCGGAACGCCGTTGTTTCCCCCACTTAGCGGGCATTTCGCTGTGGGATCGCTGACCGCCGTGGTTGGTGTTAACGGCGCAGGCAAGTCTACGTTGCTGAAAACACTGGCTGGGCTTTTACCGCTGCAGGGCGGGAACTTACGTTTTAGCGGCAACAAATTACCGCGTATGGCGTATTTACCCCAACAGGCGGAACTGGATCGCCAGTTTCCGATCCTGGTGAGCGATCTGGTGGCGATGGGGAGCTGGCCGACCAGTGGGATGTTCGGTGGGTTGAATAAGCACGCGAAGCGGCAGATTTGCGAGGCGCTGGACAGGGTAAACATGACCGCTATGGCGCGCACTCCCGTCGGCGAGTTATCCGGTGGCCAACTTCAGCGGGTGTTGTTTGCCCGATTATTGGTGCAGCAGGCACCGCTTATTTTATTGGATGAACCCTTTACCGGCATCGATAGTTCCACCGTTCAGTTATTGCTTCAGGTGATCGCAGGTTTGCATCAGCAACGAAAAACGGTAATTGCCGTATTGCACGATATGTCGATGGTGGCGAATCACTTCCCACAGGCGCTGTTGCTGACCGCAGAGTGTTGCCACTGGGGTAAAGCCGACAGCGTGTTGGAACATATTCCTGCGTTAAATATTGCCAGCGCTCCGCTGTGCAGCAGAGGAGGGCGCAGTGATGTTGCTTGAGACATTAATTGATCCCTTTGCTTCCTTCGGTTTTATGCGGCGTGCGCTGGTGGCCTGCTTTGCCTTGTCGATCAGCGCCGCACCTTTGGGCGTTTTTTTACTGCTACGGCGCATGAGCCTGGTGGGTGATGCACTGTCGCATGCGGTGCTGCCGGGGGCGGCGATAGGGTATTTGATTTCCGGTATGTCGCTGGTGGCGATGGGCGTGGGGGGATTTATCGCCGGGCTCGCCGTGGCCATGCTGTCTGGGCTTGTCAGTCGTCGAACGCCGTTGAAAGAGGATGCCAGTTTTGCCGGTTTCTATCTGGGATCCCTGGCGCTGGGAGTCACACTTGTCTCCTTGCGTGGCTCTAGTGTCGACTTGCTGCACGTGCTGTTCGGCTCGATCCTTGCCGTGGATACGCACGCCATTTTCATGGTCGGGGCGATAGCCAGTTTTTCACTTTTGTCACTGGCGGCGCTGTATCGCGCACTGGTGATTGAGTCTTTCGACGCGACCTTTTTACGCGTTAGCGCCCCGCGCTGGTTAGCACTGATCCACGGGTTATTTTTAGCGCTGGTCGTGATCAATTTGGTGGCCGGTTTCCAAATCCTCGGCACCTTGATGTCGGTAGGGCTAATGATGCTGCCTGCCGCCAGCGCACGTTTTTGGGCCCGTAATCTGCCACATACGTTGGCGGTGGCGATGGGCATCGGCATGCTATCGAGTTTGATCGGCCTGGAGTGGTCGTATTACGCCTCGTTGCCTGCCGGCCCGGCTATTGTGCTCAGTGCCAGCGCGATCTTTTTTGGGTCGATTCTGTTTGGGACGCGTGGGGGGATCTTTTCCCTGGCGCGCCGTTGAGAAGTGTCATGTGCAAGGAGAAAGTATGAAACGTTTACCTATTACGCTGGCAGTCGCTGCTCTGCTGTCCAGCCCGTTGGCGATGGCGAAAACCGTAGATGCCGTTGCCAGTTTTTCCATCCTGGGCGATATCGTCAAGCAGGTAGGGGGGGAGCACGTTAAGGTCACCACCTTGGTGGGGCCGGACGGCGATCCGCACAGCTTTGAGCCTTCGCCTAAGGACAGCAAGGTGCTGTCACAGGCCGACGTGGTGTTCGTCAGTGGTTTAGGCCTGGAAGGTTGGATCGATCGGCTGGTTAGCGCCTCGGGGTATAAAGGGCAGGTCATTACCGCATCGCAGGGAATAAATTCGCGCCAGATGGAAGACGATGGCAAAGAGATCACCGATCCTCATGCCTGGAACAGCATGAAAAATGGTGTGCAGTACGCCACAAACGTGATGAACGCGCTGATTGCCGCCGATCCTGAAGACGCCAATTATTTCCGCCAGCGCGGCGCAGAGTATATCCAACAGTTGCAGAAGCTGGATTTGTGGGCCAAAACGCAGTTTGCCGCAGTACCGCAGCAAAAGCGTAAGGTGCTGACCAGCCACGATGCTTTTGGCTACTTTGGGCAAGAATATGGCGTCACCTTCCTTGCCCCGGTCGGTTTCTCTACCGAAGCAGAGGCCAGCGCCAGCGACGTGGCCGGTTTGATCAAGCAGATCAAACAGGAAAAGGTGACCGCCTACTTTATTGAAAACCAGACCGACCCGCGCCTGGTGAAGCAGATTGCTGCGGCGACCGGGGCAAAAGCCGGTGGTGAGCTGTATCCTGAGGCGTTATCCCAACCGCAGGGGCCGGCAGCGAACTACGTGCAGGCATTCAAACACAATGTTGATACCTTACTGAGCAGTATGAAATAAACCCTCATGTCCCCGTTATGATGGCGGGGACACTGATGACACTTCGGCTTTCTCCATAAAAAAGCCCCGTTGAGCAGCAACGGGGCTTTGCGACAGATGACACTACGGAAGTTAACGCTTTTTCTTACGTCCCTGTACCGCTTTAAAACGCGGGTTGGTTTTACAGATCACATAGATGCGACCTTTGCGGCGCACGACTTTGCAATCCGGATGGCGATTCTTCGCCGAACGCAATGAACTCAAAACCTGCATGTTGATTCCCTTTTACTTCTTGCCAAGAAAACGGCCAAAACGCTGCTGGAAACGTGCAGTGCTGCCCTCTTTGGAGAACTCCTTCTGCTTGCCGGTGTAGTACGGATGCGAAGCAGAAGAGACGTCGATAGTGACATACGGCCAGTTTTCACCGTCCAGCTCAATGGTGCGATCGGTGTTAATGGTCGATCCCACCTTAAAGTAGGCATTGGCACTCAGGTCGTGGAATACCACGGTACGATAATTTGGATGGATACCTGCTTTCATGATGCACTCTCATGTAATGTTATACTATAACAATAATTATGCGCTGCACGGCAGAGCGGATCAAGTACAAAATGCATCCGCAGCTAAATTAATGAGAGTGATTTTCATTAAGCAGATGAAGCAAAAGAAAAAGGCCGCATAAGCGGCCTTTTTTCAGGAGGGAAACAGCACTGAGTTATCAGTGATGTTCGACCGGATGGCTGTGTTCTATGTCTTCAGATTTCTTGCCGAAGCGGCGACGAACCACCACGAAGAACACCGGAACAAAGAACAGGGCCAGCACGGTGGCGGTAATCATCCCGCCCATAACGCCGGTACCTACCGCGTTCTGTGCGCCGGAGCCTGCACCGTTACTGATAACCAAAGGCAGTACCCCGAGGATGAAGGCCAGTGAGGTCATCAGGATTGGACGCAGACGCATACGTACCGCATCGAGCGTCGCTTCGATCAGACCCTTGCCCTCTTTCTCCATCAGATCCTTGGCGAATTCCACTATCAGGATGGCGTTCTTCGCCGACAGACCTATGGTGGTCAACAGCCCCACCTGGAAGTAAACGTCGTTGTTCATGCCGCGCATGGTTGCTGCCAGCAGAGCACCGATAACCCCTAGCGGCAGTACCAGCATGACCGAGAACGGAATCGACCAGCTTTCATACAGCGCTGCCAGACACAGGAATACGACCAGAATCGAAATGGCGTACAGCGCAGGCGCCTGGTTACCGGACAGACGTTCCTGATAGGACATACCGGTCCAATCGTAACCAATACCGCTCGGCAGTTTGGACGCCAGCTCTTCCATCATGTTCATCGCCTCACCGGTACTCTTACCCGGTGCCGCTTGTCCAAGAATTTCCATGGATGGCAGGCCGTTATAACGCTCCAGACGCGGAGAACCGTATTCCCATTTCGCCGTAGAGAACGCGGAGAAAGGAACCATCTGGCCGGTGCCGCCACGAACAAACCATTTATTGATATCTTCTGGCAGCATACGGAATGGCGCATCAGCCTGAACGTAGACCTTCTTCACACGACCGCGGTCGATGAAGTCGTTAACGTAGGTGCCACCCAGCGCGGTAGTCAGCGTACTGTTGATGGTGGTGATGCTCACGCCCAGCGCCTTGGCTTTCTCCTGATCGATGATCAGTTTGAACTGTGGCGTATCTTCCAGGCCGTTAGGACGCATGCCCACCAGCAGGTCCGGGTGTTTGGCAGCCATGCCCAACAACTGGTTACGCGCTTCGGTCAGTTTTTCATGGCCTAAGCCACCCTGATCGATCAGTTCAAAGTCGAAACCTGTCGCAGTACCGAGTTCGATAATCGCCGGCAGGTTGAACGGGAATACCAGGCCTTCTTTAATCTGAGAGAACGCACCCATCGCGCGGCCGGCAATCGCAGGCACTTTATTGTGCTCACCGGAACGTTCGGACCAGTCTTTCAGGCTGACGAATGACAGACCGTTGTTCTGGCCGTTACCGTTGAAGCCGAAGCCCGCTACGGTAAACACCGAGACCACGTTGTCCTTTTCCTTGGTCATGAAGTAGTCGGTGACTTCTTCCAGTACTTTAGCGGTACGCGCTTCAGTCGCACCCGCCGGCAGCTGAACCATGGTTAACAGGATGCCCTGGTCTTCTTCCGGCAGGAACGAGGACGGCAGGCGCAGGAACAACAGGCCCATGCCAACGACGATCAGCAGGTAGATCACCAGATAACGCCCGGTACTGCGCAGAATATTGGCTACGCTGTCGGTGTAGTGGTTGGTGCTCTTTTCGAACATGCGGTTAAACCAGCCGAAGAAGCCTGTTTTAATCCCATGATCGCCTTTCGGGACCGGTTTGAGCATGGTGGCGCAAAGTGCCGGCGTCAGGATCATCGCTACCAGAACCGACAGGGCCATCGCGGAAACGATGGTGATCGAGAACTGACGATAGATGGCACCGGTTGAACCACCGAAGAACGCCATTGGTACGAATACCGCTGACAGCACCATGGCGATACCGACCAACGCACCCTGGATTTGGCCCATCGATTTGCGGGTGGCTTCTTTCGGCGACAGTCCCTCTTCGGACATTACACGCTCGACGTTTTCCACCACCACGATGGCGTCATCCACCAACAGGCCTATCGCCAGCACCATACCGAACATCGTTAGGGTGTTGATCGAGAAGCCGAACGCCGCCAGGATCGCAAAGGTCCCCAGCAATACTACCGGTACCGCGATGGTTGGGATCAACGTCGCACGGAAGTTCTGCAGGAACAGGTACATGACCAGGAACACCAGCAAGATCGCTTCCATCAGCGTTTTTACTACTTCGTTGATGGAGATTTTAACGAACGGCGTGGTGTCGTATGGGTAAACCACTTTCATCCCCTGCGGGAAGAAGGGTTCCATTTTGGTCAGTGCATCTTTTACGCCTTTAGCGGTGTTCAGGGCGTTGGCGCCGGTGGCCAGTTTGATCCCCAAACCTGCTGCCGGTTTACCGTTATAGCGTGCGGTTACCGCGTAGCTTTCTGCACCGCGTTCAATGTGCGCAACATCACTCAGGCGAACCTGAGAACCATCACTATTCACCTTCAGCAGAATTTTACCGAACTCTTCAGGAGAGGTCAGGCGAGTCTGCGCGATGATCGAGGCGTTCAGCTGTTGCCCCGGTACCGGTGGCATACCGCCCAGCTGCCCTGCGGCGATCTGGTTGTTTTGCTCGGTAATGGATGAGGTGACATCCGAAGTGGTCAACTGGAAATTATTCAGTTTGTTCGGATCCAGCCAGATACGCATGGCGTACTGGGCACCGAACAGTTGCACTTCACCCACGCCGGATGAACGGCTGATAGGATCTTTGATGTTGGAAGCTACGTAGTCCGCAATGTCATCCTGGGTCATGTTCGGATCGTCGGAAACGAAACCGGCCACCATCAGGAAGCTGCTGCTGGATTTTTCTACTTTCAGGCCCTGCTGCTGCACTTCTTGCGGCAGTAATGGGGTGGCCAACGACAGTTTGTTCTGGACCTGAACCTGCGCAATGTCAGGGTCGGTACCGGATTCAAACGTCAATGTAATGGTGACGCTACCAGAGGAATCGCTGGTGGAAGACATGTACATCAGATTATCGATACCGTTCATGTTCTGTTCGATAATCTGAGTGACGGTATCTTGCACCGTTTTGGCATCCGCGCCTGGATAGTTTGCGGAAATACTGACCGCCGGTGGTGCAATAGTTGGATACTGCGCAATCGGCAGTTTCATTATTGACAACACACCCGCCAACATGATGATGATGGCGATTACCCAGGCGAAAATCGGGCGATCTATAAAGAACTTAGCCATGTCTTACCGGCTCCTTTTTATGACTTCTGCGCTTCAGACTGCGGCTGCTTTTGCGCCTGAGTGTCAACTTCCTGCACTTTTACCTGAGCGCCCGGACGGACTTTCATCAAGCCGGTGACAATCACGCGGTCGCCGGCTTTCAAACCGTCGGTAACCAGCCATTTGTCGCCGATAGCCTGATCGGCCTTCAGCGTACGCAATTCAACTTTGTCGTCAGCACCTACCACCAGTGCAGTAGCATCGCCACGTGGGTTACGCGTCACACCCTGCTGCGGTACCAGCAATGCGTCGCTGCGCACACCTTCGTCCAGACGGGCGCGAACGAACATGCCTGGCAACAGCGTATCGTTCGGGTTAGGGAACACCGCACGAATGGTGATGGAACCGGTGGTTTCATCAACGGTGACGTCAGAGAATTCCAGCGTGCCTTCCTGAGCGTATTGCGCGCCGTTTTCCAGCAGCAGTTTCACTTTGGCTTTGCCGTTCTCTTGCTTCAGCGCACCGCTTGCCAGTTCTTGCTTCAGACGCAGGAAGTCGTTGCTCGACTGAGTCACGTCGACGTACATCGGATCAAGCTGCTGCACGGTAGACAGAGCGGTGGCTTGGCCGTTAGTGACCAGTGCCCCTTCGGTCACGGCAGATTTGCCGATACGGCCGGAGATTGGTGAAGTCACCTTGGTGTAAGCCAGGTTGATGCGCGCGGTTTCCACAGCGGCTTTGGCTGCCACAACAGCGGCTTCCGCCTGCTGCAGGTTGGAGACTGCGGTGTCGTAATCTTGCTTACTGATGTAACTGGTACCCAGCAATGGTTTGTAGCGGTTAACCGTCACGCGTGCGATAGACGCGCTGGCTTGGGCTTTCGCCAAATCGCCTTTAGCGCTGTCATAGGCTGCCTGATAGGTAGCAGGATCGATTTGATACAGGGAAGTACCTGCCTTGATATCGCTGCCTTCTACGAAGTTACGTTTCAGGATAATGCCGCTAACCTGAGGGCGAACTTCGGCGATACGATACGCAGCGGTACGACCAGGAAGATCGGTGGTGATGTTGAGAGGTTCTGCCTTCAATGTCACTACACCCACTTCGGGAGCCGGTGCCTGGGCGCCTTGCTGTTGGGTTTCTTTATCGTTACATCCTGTTAGCACTAAGCTGCCTGAAAGCATCAGAACTGCCGCCAGAGGCGTTAACCCTCTGTTTTTGTTCATAGAAAAACCTCAAGTGTCCGATTTCAAAATGATCAATGGATCACAAGCTTTAAAACCCATTGCTGCGTTAATTATTAGTGCGTGCTATGGTACATACATACACGAATGTATGTAAATCTCACTTCCCCGAAAAAACAACGCCATGGCACGAAAAACCAAACAGCAAGCGCAAGAAACTCGACAGCACATTCTTGACGCTGCGGTGCGAGAATTCTCTGAACGTGGCGTTTCTGCAACGTCCCTCACCGATATAGCCACCGCTGCTGGGGTGACGCGTGGCGCAATTTACTGGCACTTCAAGAATAAGGTAGACCTGTTTAACGAAGTTTGGGAGTTATCAGAGTCGAAAATAGGCGATCTCGAACTAGAGTATCAGGCAAAGTACCCTGAGAATCCACTGCGTATTTTACGCGAAATTCTAATTTATATTCTGACGGCTACGGTAGATGACGCACGCAGGCGTGCCCTGATGGAGATCGTTTTCCATAAGTGTGAATTTGTCGGTGAGATGCTCCCGTTGCAAGATGCCCGTAAAGTCCTCTATCTGGAAGGTTACGACCGTATTGAGTCCGTGCTGCGCAACAGTATGCGCCACGGCCAACTGCCGGCTGATTTACATACCCGCCGCGCTTCTATCATTCTGCGCGCCTACATTACCGGCCTGATGGAAAACTGGCTTTTTATGCCAGAAAGCTTTGATCTGAAAGCCGAGGCGGCGGTGTTGATCGACTCATTTATCGAAATGGCCCAATTCAGTCCCACCTTGCGGATAAAACCGGAGGAAGGGGAGCTGGCGGCACAGCCGTTGAGTGCAGAACATCATCATTTATAGGAGAAACACCATGTCATCCGTTGTTTTGATCGCCAATGGCGCCGCTTATGGTCACGAATCGCTGTTTAACGCGCTGCGTCTGGCGATTGCGCTGAAAGAGCAGCAGAGCGATCTCAACCTGAAACTGTTTTTGATGTCCGATGCGGTGGTCGCGGGCATTGCCGGGCAGCAGCCGCATGAAGGCTATCACCTGCAGCAAATGCTGGAAATTCTTACCGCGCAGCAGGTGCCGGTGAAATTGTGTAAAACCTGTGCCGATGCGCGCGGAGTCAGTCGGCTGCCGCTGGCAGACGGGGTGGAAATCGGAACGCTGGTGGAACTGGCACAGTGGACGTTGGCGGCGGAGAAAGTATTGACCTTCTAAGCTCGCGGCATTTGTACATCACCCGCAACGCTTTTCTTATTCTTTGGCTCTCTGCGATCGTGATAATCTTTAGGCTTCTTTATTGATTCGAAGCCAAATCATGCATCGCAGGTTAGCCAAACGCCTTTTTCTGCCGCTCGTGTCGTTGTTCGGTGTGGAGTTCTCCCGCGCCTTCGCCCTGTTTTTGTTGATCGCTTTCTGTGCGGTTTGCCAACCTGCAGCCTATGCGGCACTCAATGGCGATGTGCCGTCACGCAGTGAAATACAAAGCCAGCTTGATGCGCTGAATAAGCAAAAGACGCTGACGCCGGTCAATAAACTCACGCAGCAAGACCTTACCCGAACCCTAGAACTGCTGGATGCCATCGATCGCACCAGGCAGGATGGCGCGCAGCTTAAGCAACAGCTGCAGCTGGCACCGGGCAAACTGCGCCAGGTCACCGACGATCTTGCGGCGCTCAAAACGCCGGTCGACAGTGTGGCCGCCCGGGCCGAACTGCTGCAGCTTTCCCTGCGCCAATTGGAAACCCGGCTTTACCAGACGCTCGATGACCTGCAGACGGCGCAGGAAAACCTGTCCACCTATAACAGCCAGCTGGTTTCGCTACAGACTCAACCGGAACGGGTGCAGAGCAGCATGTATACCGCGTCTCAGCGGCTGCAGGAAATTCGTAACCAGATCAACGATCAGACGCCGGGACAAAACTCGTTGCGTGACAGCCAACTGGTGATGCTGGCCACCGAGCAAACGCTACTCAACGCGCAGATAGATCTGCAACGCAAAAGTCTGGAAGCCAACACTACCCTGCAAGATTTGCTGCAGAAGCAGCGCGATTATACGACCGGGCATATCGATGCGCTCGACCACAACGTGCAACTGTTGCAAGAAGTGGTCAACAGCAAGCGCCTGACGCTGTCGGAAAAAACCGCCAAAGAGGCGCAGAATCCGGAAGACGCTACGGATATCCAGCACGACCAGTTGGTCAGCAAAGAGCTGGACGTTAACCGCCAGCTCAGCCAGCGGCTGATTGCCGCCACGGAAGAGAGCAACGTACTGTTCCAGCAGAATATTCGGGTGAAGAACTGGCTGGATCGCGGCCTGCAGGCGGAGCGTAATCTCAAGGAGCAGATCCAGGTGCTGAAAGGCAGTCTGGTGCTGTCGCGCATTCTGTATCAGCAGCAACAAAGCCTGCCGCAGGGCACGTTGGTGGCGGATATGGGCACGCGTATTGCCGATCTGCGCCTGGAACAGTTTGATATCAACCAGCAGCGCGACGACCTGTTCAAGGGTGACGATTACATCAACAAACTGGTCGCCGACAGCAAAGAAAAAGCCAGCGCCGACGTGCTGGATGCTCTGAATGAAATCGTCGATATGCGCCGTGAACTGTTGGATCAGTTAAACAAACAGCTCAGTAATCAGTTGGCACAATCGATCAGCCTGCAGATCAACCAACAGCAGTTAACCAGCGTTAACAGCTCGCTGCGCGATACCCTGACTCAGCAGATTTTCTGGGTAAACAGCAACAAACCGGTCGATCTGGCGTGGCTGAAAGCTTTGCCAGGGGCGGTTAGAGATCAACTGGCTGCGCTCGATTTCAAAGTCGACTTTGGCAAAATACTGCAGGGCGGACTGAATTCACTGGTCATGCTGATCCCGCTGCTGTTGCTGATCGGCCTGTTGCGCTGGCGTTACAAGCTGATAGACACCCACTTGCAGAGACTGGCCAATGACGTGGGGCAGTTAAAGCGTGATAGCCAGATGCACACCCCCAGGGCCATTGTGTTGACTCTGCTGAAGGTCCTGCCCGGTTCGGCATTGCTGTTGGGGGTGGGGTTCTGGTGTTACCGTGCAGAAATCGGTCTCAGTGACTTTCTCTGGGCGTTGTCGCAACAGTTGGCGCTGTTCTGGCTGATATTCGGCTTTACCTACCGCACGCTGGCACCTGGCGGCATCTGCGAACGGCATTTCAACTTCGCCGCCGAGCTTTGTGCGCATTATCGTCGTCAGACGGTGCGCCTTGGGCTGGCGCTGTTACCGCTGATTTTCTGGTCGGTGCTGGGCGAGAAAGCACCACTGCGGCTGGTGGAAGACGTTATCGGCCAGGTGGTGGTGATGTTGACGTTGGCACTGCTGGCAGTGCTGGTGTTTCCGTTGTGCCGCGACAGCTGGCGTGAAAAGGGCTCGCACGCGGTAAGGCTGATCATTGTCACCGCCATTGCCGCTACGCCGCTGATCCTGCTGGGGCTGATGTTCGCCGGCTATTTCTATACCACGTTGCGGTTAGCCGGCCGCTGGATCGACAGCCTGTATCTGTTCTTCCTGTGGAATATCGTCTATCTGACCGCCATTCGCGGGCTGAGCGTCGCGGCACGCCGTCTGGCTTATCGCCGCGCGATAGCTCGTCGTCAGAGCCTGGCGAAGGAGAAAGAGGGGGCTGAAGGGGTTGAACCGGTTGAGGAGCCGCCTTTGGCGCTCGATCAGATCAACCAGCAGTCGCTGCGGCTGACCACCATGGTGCTGTTTATTATCTTCGCCAGCGCCCTGTATGGCATTTGGTCAGATTTGGTGACGGTCATTTCGTACCTGGACAGCATTACGCTGTGGCATTACACCACCACTGTCGCCGGCAGCAGCGTGGCGCAGGCGGTGACGCTGGGCAACATGATGGTGGCGATAGCGGCGGTGATTGTCGCTTACGTGATGACACGCAACCTGCCCGGTCTGCTGGAAGTGGTGGTGCTGTCGCGGCTGCAACTGCGGCAGGGGACGTCTTACGCCGTCACCACCATACTCACCTACCTGATCACCACTGTGGGCGCGGTCACTGCACTGGGCTCGCTGGGTGTTTCCTGGGATAAATTGCAGTGGTTGGCCGCCGGTTTGACCGTCGGGTTGGGCTTCGGGCTGCAGGAGATTTTCGCCAACTTTGTTTCCGGCCTGATCATCCTGTTCGAACGGCCGATCCGTATCGGCGACACCATTACTATTGGCACTTTCTCCGGTTCGGTCAGCAAAATCCGCATTCGTGCCACCACCATCACTGACTTTGACCGCAAAGAGGTGATCATTCCGAATAAGGCATTTGTGACCGAACGGCTGATCAACTGGTCGCTGTCGGACACCATCACCCGCGTTTTAATCAAGGTAGGGGTGGCCTACGGATCCGATTTGGATAAGGTGAAAGCGGTGCTGCTCAAGGCGGCGCATGATAACCCACGCGTGATGAGCGATCCGGAGCCGCAGGTGTTCTTCCTGAATTTCGGTGCCAGCACGCTGGATCATGAACTGCGCCTTTACGTACGTGAGCTACGCGACCGCAGCTATACCGTTGACGAACTGAATCGCTCTATCGAACGCCTGTGTCGCGAAAACGACATCAACATTGCTTTCAACCAGCTCGAGGTCTATTTGCACAATCAGCAGGGCAACGAGGTGCAGGAAGTAAAACGGACGCTATCGTCGGATAAGGACGGCTCATCGGTAGGGGAGTAGAACGAGGATCCTGGGTTCAGCGCAGGCTGAACCCTTTTCACTGCCCGACAGGCAGATATGGGGAGGTAACGCCGTTGCGCTGCAGCTTTTCCTGGTAGTCACGTTTGACAATATCCAGCGCCGCCAGCGCGGTGGCGGGATCGATCTCATTGCATTCCAGCAGGTAAATCAGATCTACCGCCAGTTGCAATTCTGGTGAGGCATTTTCTAGAGACATAAAACCCACGTTTTAATTGAGATGAATGATACTTCGTTCGGCTGAGTATAGTGAACAAGCCCGATTGGGGGGAATAATCATTAAAATATTGTGATAAATCTTCAAAAACCGTTTTCTTTACGTTCAATACTGCGCTCAATGCGCGTCAGCGCTTGACGGCAACGCGTCAGTCGGCCTTCTAACGCAGCCAGCTCATGTTGAAGCTTTTGCTGTGCCGCCAGCGTCGTCTGCCTTCCCAGCAGGCTTTCCCGATCCTGAATCATTGCAATGATCCGACGTTCATAATCCTGATGTTCGGCCAGCTTGTGATACAGATCGACCGCTGCCACCTCTTTGGGCTGATTCTTACGGCGCAGCGTCTGGGTTGCCAGCTCGCGTTGCAGTGCGGTGAGCTGTGCCAGCAACTTTTCAGCCAGAAAGGCCACCTGAGTGGTGCGATTGTCGTTGGCCGCCGTCTGCAACTGGGCGAAGTTCTTTTGCACTTCGGCCAGATAATCGCGCAGTCGTGTACCGCGGTTAGAAAACAGCGCAGTATCGAAGCGTGCCTGAGGGATCGGCGCGTCGCCGCGGGGCGTGATCTCGCTGGCCAATACCTTGATTTGTTGTTCTAACGCTTCTAAAAGACGCTGGGTGCTCACGTCGGCTCCATTGGGGTGTTAGTGGGCTCAGCTTGCCCGCGATCGCGTCGTGAAACAAGCGCCGTGCATATATTCCGCCCGTTGCGGCTGGTGGCACGGGGGAAGGCGGTGATAAAGTAACGCCAGACAGGTTGATGGACAAGGGCTCGCATGACGCGTTGGTTATTGATTATCCTCGGTTGGTTGGCGGTGGTGTTGGCGACGTTGGGCGTGGTATTACCACTGCTGCCGACGACGCCGTTTCTGCTGTTGGCCGCCTGGTGCTTCGCCCGTTCGTCACCACGCTTCCACAGTTGGCTATTGTACCGCTCCTGGTTCGGGCCTTATCTGCGCCATTGGCAGCAGCATCGCGCCTTACCGCCAGGGGCTAAATGGAAGGCGGTGGTGGTGATTGTGCTGACATTCGCACTTTCGTTGTGGCTAGTGAAAATCTGGTGGGTGCGTGGAGTGCTGTTGCTGATGCTGGCTATTTTGCTGACCTTCATGTTGCGCTTGCCGGTTGTTGACTTATCGCAACAAAAACAGCGCTGATTGTGGCCTATGATATTCAATAGCTTTCAGGCTGCGTTTTGAAAGATGCAGGGGAAAGTTGCATTTGTCCGTCAGTTTGCATAGATTTGGGCGTTTTCGTGCGCGGGTGGCCTCCCATTCCCTGTTTATGCCGGGATCGGGTTCCAGACGATCGGCGCGCAAGTCATCAGGCAGTTTTATCAGGCAATAATTATGACCGCTACTGCACAGCAGCTTCAGTTTATTAAAGACAGTATCAAAACCATTCCGGATTACCCTAAGCCGGGCATACTGTTCCGTGACGTCACCAGCCTGCTGGAAAACCCGCTGGCTTATGCCGCCAGCATCGAATTGCTGGTTGAGCGCTTTCGCGAAGCGGGCGTGACCAAAGTGGTTGGCACCGAAGCGCGTGGTTTCCTGTTTGGCGCACCGGTGGCATTGGCGCTGGGCGTGGGCTTCGTTCCGGTGCGTAAACCGGGTAAGTTGCCGCGCGCGACGCTCAGCGAAAGCTATGAGCTGGAATACGGTACTGACCAACTGGAAATACACACCGATGCCATCAGTGCCGGTGATAAAGTGCTGGTGGTGGACGATCTGCTGGCAACCGGTGGCACCATCGAAGCCACCGCAAAACTGATCCGCCGTCTGGGCGGTGAGGTTAAAGACGCCGCTTTCATTATCAACCTGCCGGATCTCGGCGGTGAAGCGCGTTTGAACTCACTGGGTATTGAATGCTACTGCCTGGTCAACTTCGCCGGCCACTGATCTGCATTACCACAACGGCCTCGCGGATCGCCGCGGGGCTGTGTTAGCATGACCCTCCAGATTACTCGACTTTTCCGGTATTAATGAGCTATCAGGTTCTTGCCCGTAAGTGGCGCCCTCAAACGTTTGCAGATGTTGTCGGACAGGAACATGTCCTGACTGCGCTGGCTAACGGCCTCTCGCTGGGGCGGATTCATCACGCCTATCTGTTCTCGGGCACGCGCG
Organism: Serratia sp. BNK-12; assembly: GCF_047456085.1. Lineage (NCBI taxonomy): Bacteria > Pseudomonadati > Pseudomonadota > Gammaproteobacteria > Enterobacterales > Yersiniaceae > Serratia > Serratia sp. BNK-12. The sequence continues at coordinate 4,042,555 of NZ_CP179896.1, read as the reverse complement.
GCGTGGGTAAAACCACCATTGCGCGCTTGCTGGCCAAAGGCCTGAACTGTGAAACCGGCATCACCGCCACGCCGTGCGGTCAATGCGACAACTGCCGCGAGATTGAGCAGGGGCGCTTTGTTGATCTGATCGAGATCGACGCCGCGTCCAGAACCAAGGTGGAAGATACCCGCGATCTGCTGGATAACGTCCAGTACGCACCCGCCCGCGGCCGCTTCAAGGTTTACCTGATTGACGAAGTGCACATGCTCTCGCGTCACAGCTTCAATGCGCTGTTGAAAACGCTGGAAGAGCCGCCTTCTCACGTCAAATTCCTGCTGGCGACGACCGATCCGCAAAAGTTGCCGGTCACTATCCTGTCGCGCTGCCTGCAATTTCATCTTAAGGCTCTGGATGTCGAGCAGATCCGCAACCAGTTGGAAACGGTTCTGCAGGCAGAACAAATCACCAGCGACCAGCGCGCGCTGCAGCTGATAGCACGTGCTGCCGACGGCAGTATGCGTGACGCGTTGAGCCTCACCGACCAGGCTATCGCGATGGGGCAAGGGCAGGTGACCACCACCACCGTCAGCCAAATGCTCGGTACGTTGGACGACGAACAGCCGCTGGCAATCCTCGAAGCGTTGGTGAGCGCAGATGGCGAAAAGGTGATGGCGCAGGTCGCGCAAGCCGCTTCACGCGGTGTTGACTGGGAAAACCTGCTGATCGAAACGCTGGCCTTGCTACACCGGATCGCGATGGTGCAGTTACTGCCATCGGTACTGGACAATCATTACGCCGCCATTGAACAGCGGCTGCGTGAGCTGGCGCGTACTTTGCCGCCGACGGACGTACAGCTTTATTACCAAACCCTGCTGGTCGGCCGTAAAGAGCTGGCCTTTGCCCCGGATCGCCGTATGGGGGTTGAGATGACCCTGCTGCGTGCGCTGGCATTTCACCCGAAAGCGGTGATCCCGGAGCCGGTGGCGATGGTGCAAACCGCACCGGCGCAGATGGCGCAACCGCAGGCTCAGCAGGTGGCTCAGCCACCACAGTTTCAGGACGCGCCACCGCCGTTAGGCCAGGTTGCGCCACAGAATAATCAGCAGGCTAATTTACCGGATGCCACAGCACAATTGTTAAAGGCGCGCACCCAGCTGTTGCGGCAGGGAGCATCCACACCAAAAAAGAGTGAACCGGCGGCGCCAGGAAAAGCGCGGCCGGCAAACTCAGCACTGGAGCGGTTGGCTTCCGTGACTGAGCGCAGCCAGCAGCGCCAGGCGGAAAAACTTGTTCAGCAAAAACCGGCCAAGCCGGAAGCTTATCGCTGGCGTGCACAGACCGAGCCCGAGGCAGAGCCGGAACCGCTGGCGACGCCAAAAGCGCTGCGCACGGCTCTTGAGCATGAAAAAACGCCCGAACTGTCAGCCAAGCTGGTGGTGGAGTCGCTGGAACGCGATGCCTGGGCGGCAGAAATCGATAAGCTGAAAATTCCAAAACTGGTGCAGCAACTGGCGTTGAACGCGGTTAAAGAAGTGCTGGAACCAGGTAAAATTTGTCTCCATCTGCGGTCGTCGCAGCGCCATCTGAACTCGCCTTCGGCGCAGAAGGTGTTGACCGATGCACTCACCGAGCTGTACGGCAGTCCGGTTGAACTGACCGTGGTGGAAGACGATAATCCGGCGGAGCGGACTCCGCTGGAGTGGCGCCAAGCCATTTATGAAGAAAAACTGGCGCAGGCGCGCCAGTCGATCGTTGCGGATACCAATATCCAAACGCTGCGCCGGTTCTTCGACGCAGACCTGGATGAAGAGAGTATTCGCCCCATTTAAACGCCGCGTAAAGTGCGCGGCCCTAGCGACGAGAGACGACTATGTTTGGTAAAGGCGGTCTGGGCAACCTGATGAAGCAAGCCCAGCAAATGCAAGAAAAAATGCAGCAGATGCAGGAAGAAGTCGCCAAATTGGAAGTGACTGGCGAATCTGGCGCCGGTCTGGTGAAAGTCACCATCAACGGTGCGCACAACTGCCGTCGTGTGGAGATCGATCAGAGTCTGATGGAAGACGACAAAGACATGCTGGAAGATCTGATCGCCGCTGCGATTAACGATGCTGCGCGCCGTATCGACGAAACCCAGAAAGAGAAGATGGCGTCTGTATCCAGCGGCATGCAACTGCCACCTGGCTTTAAGATGCCGTTCTAATGCAGACCAGCCCGCTCCTTGAAACACTGATGGAGGCGTTGCGCTGCCTGCCGGGCGTTGGCCCGAAGTCGGCGCAGCGTATGGCGTTCCAGCTGTTGCAGCGCGATCGCAGTGGTGGGATGCGTCTGGCGCAGGCGCTGACCCGCGCCATGTCAGAGATTGGCCACTGTGCCGATTGCCGTACGTTCACCGAGCAGGACGTTTGCACCATCTGCGCCAATCCGCGCCGTCAGCAAAACGGCCAGATCTGCGTGGTGGAAAGCCCGGCGGATATTCACGCCATCGAGCAGACCGGCCAGTTTGCCGGACGTTACTTTGTGCTGATGGGCCATCTGTCGCCGATGGACGGCATTGGGCCCGGTGATATCGGTCTGGATCGGCTGGAGCAACGGCTGGAAAAAGAAAGCATCACTGAAGTGATCCTGGCCACCAACCCGACGGTGGAAGGTGAGGCAACCGCCAACTATATCGCCGAGATGTGCGGCCAGTATGGCGTGGTCGCCAGCCGCATAGCCCACGGCGTGCCGGTGGGCGGTGAACTGGAAATGGTCGACGGCACCACGTTGTCGCATTCATTGGCCGGTCGTCACGTTATCAAGTTTTGATGTTTTCCTCTGATGGGGCTATTTGGCCCCGTCAGCTATCTGCAAAAATTTCCCGCCAGCCGCTTGAAAAACAACGCCCTTGTCCCCACTTAATCCTCATTGTTCGCTTTTGGTAGCTATTGTCTTTGAGGTAATCAATGAGTATGAAAGGTCAAGAAACCCGTGGTTTCCAGTCTGAAGTAAAACAACTGCTTCATTTGATGATTCATTCGCTGTACTCCAATAAAGAAATTTTCCTGCGCGAGCTGATCTCCAACGCCTCGGATGCCGCCGATAAGCTGCGTTTCCGCGCACTGTCGACGCCTGAGCTGTATGAAGGTGACGGCGAGCTGCGTGTGCGCCTTTCCTTCGATAAAGAACAGCGTACGTTGACCATTGCCGACAACGGTATTGGCATGAGCCGTGAGGAAGTGATTGAAAACCTGGGTACCATCGCCAAGTCAGGTACCAAAGCCTTCCTGGAATCCATCGGTTCCGATCAGGCCAAAGACAGCCAGCTGATTGGTCAGTTCGGCGTGGGTTTCTACTCCGCGTTCATCGTGGCGGATAAAGTCACCGTGCGCACTCGTGCCGCGGGCGCTCCGGCCGATCAAGGCGTGTTCTGGGAATCTGTCGGCGAAGGCGATTACACCATTGCCGATATCAGCAAAGAAGATCGCGGTACCGAAATTACCCTGCATCTGCGCGAAGGCGAAGATGAGTATCTCGATGCCTGGCGTCTGCGTTCCGTGATCGGCAAATACTCCGACCACATTGCACTGCCGGTTGAGATTGAAAGCAAAAACGAAGAAGACGGCACCGTCACCTGGGAAAAAATCAACAAGGCGCAGGCCCTGTGGACCCGCAGCAAGGCTGACGTGACCGACGAAGAATACAAAGAGTTCTACAAGCACATCGCGCACGACTTTACCGATCCGCTGAGCTGGAGCCACAATCGGGTGGAAGGCAAGCAGGAATACACCAGCCTGCTGTACATTCCTGCCCAGGCGCCATGGGACATGTGGAACCGCGATCACAAGCACGGGCTGAAGCTGTACGTGCAGCGCGTGTTCATCATGGACGACGCTGAACAGTTCATGCCGAACTACCTGCGTTTCGTGCGTGGCCTGATAGATTCCAACGATCTGCCGCTGAACGTTTCGCGTGAGATCCTGCAAGACAGCCGTGTGACCCAGAACCTGCGCGGTGCGCTGACCAAGCGTGTGTTGCAGATGCTGGAGAAACTGGCTAAAGACGATGCGGAAGGCTACCAGAAGTTCTGGCAGCAGTTTGGTCTGGTGTTGAAAGAGGGCCCGGCGGAAGATGGTGGCAACAAAGAAGCCATTGCCAAGCTGCTGCGCTTTGCTTCCACCCACAATGACAGCTCGGCGCAAACCGTCTCGCTGGAAGAGTACGTGGGCCGCATGGCAGAAGGGCAGGAGAAGATTTATTACATCACCGCCGACAGCTATGCTGCCGCCAAGAGCAGCCCGCACCTGGAACTGTTCCGCAAGAAAGGCATTGAAGTGCTGCTGCTTTCCGACCGCATCGACGAATGGATGATGAGCTACCTGACCGAGTTCGACGGCAAGCCGTTCCAATCCGTCAGCAAGGCAGATGACGCGTTGGACAAGCTGGCAGACGAAACCGAAGAGCAGAAGGCCGCCGAGAAGCAGCTGGAGCCCTTTGTTGACCGTGTGAAAACCCTGCTGGGCGATCGCGTGAAGGACGTGCGTCTGACGCACCGTCTGACCGACACGCCGGCTATCGTTATCACCGATGCCGACGAAATGAGCACCCAGATGGCGAAGCTGTTTGCCGCTGCGGGCCAGGAAGCGCCGGCGGTGAAGTACATTTTCGAACTGAATCCGGAGCATGCGTTGGTCAAACGCGCATCCGATGTGGGCGATAACGAACAATTCGCCGAATGGATTGATCTGTTATTGGATCAGGCACTGCTGGCTGAACGCGGCACCCTGGAGGATCCAAATCAGTTTATCCGTCGTATGAATAAACTGTTGTCCGCATAATTCCGAGTATATACGCCCAAAATTCGCGGATTTTGGGCGTATTTTTTTGTTTTTCCTGCCGATTTTCCGCGCTTTATTCTCTGTTTCCTCCCTTTGGCGCCGCAATCGATTTCCTCGCGTACCTTGAGCCAGCCCCCCCTGAAATGGTATGGTTGAGCGTTTTCGCAATTTTATAAAAACTACATAGCAAGGGGATTTACGCAATGCGTATCATTCTGCTGGGCGCTCCGGGCGCTGGTAAAGGTACTCAGGCTCAATTCATCATGGAGAAATACGGTATTCCGCAAATCTCCACGGGTGATATGTTGCGCGCAGCCGTGAAGGCCGGCAGTGAATTGGGCAAGCAGGCGAAAGAAATCATGGACGCCGGCAAGCTGGTGACCGATGAGTTGGTCATTGCACTGGTTAAAGAACGCATCACCCAGGAAGATTGCCGTAAAGGTTTTCTGCTGGACGGTTTCCCGCGCACCATTCCACAGGCTGACGCGATGAAAGAAGCCGGCATCAATGTGGATTACGTGCTGGAATTTGACGTACCGGACGAGCTGATTATCGATCGCATCGTTGGTCGTCGCGTACATGCCCCTTCTGGCCGCGTGTACCACATTAAATTCAATCCGCCGAAGGTGGAAGGTAAAGACGACGCGACCGGTGAAGAACTGACAACTCGTAAAGACGATCAGGAAGAAACCGTACGTAAACGTCTGGTGGAATACCATCAGATGACTGCACCGCTGATTTCCTACTACAGCAAAGAAGCTGCTGCAGGTAACACCCAATACCGTAAAATCGACGGCACCCGCAAAGTGACCGAAGTGAGCGCCGAACTGGCGAACATCCTCGGCTAATCGGTTTTTCATTGCTGTGCATAGCGCCAGGCCTCATCCGCCTGGCGTTTTTTTTATTATTTACCCGCCGAATTGTGATCGCCGTGGCTTGTTGCGCCTGTGCCCTTTAATCCACCGAGAGAAATGGCGTATAACTCCCCCATCTTAATCCCCGGGGACAATCCGCATGCTCAGACCAACCCATTTGCTGGCAGAATCTACCGCACGCCAGATCGTGCAGCGGGCGATGAGCATCATCAGCCATTCTGTCAATGTGATGGACAGCAACGGCGTCATCATCGCTTCCGGCAACCCCTCACGCCTGTTCCAGCGTCATGAAGGCGCTGTTCTGGCGCTGACCGAAAACCGGGTGGTGGAAATCGATGCGGTGACTGCCGCGCACCTCAAGGGAGTGCGGCCCGGCATCAATTTGCCCTTCAGTTTTCACAGCCAACAGGTAGGGGTGATCGGTATTTCCGGTGAACCCGCGCAGGTACGTGCCTATGCCGAACTGGTGAAAATGGCGGCCGAAATGATGGTGGAGCAGGCGGCGTTGCTGGATCAACATCAGTGGGAAAAACGCTACCGCGAGGAACTGGCCAATCAGTTGCTGCAACCGCAGCCGGCATCAGGCTCGCTGGAGGCGATGGCCGCCTACCTGGGGTTAGATCTGCAACAGCCACGGATTGTCTGGATCGCAGAATTACAGGACACGCAGCCGCACCTGCTGCGTGAATTGCTGACGGAGCTGGAGCAGACTCAGCGCGAAGCGCTGATCGCCATCACCGGGTTCAACGAAATGATCCTGCTGCGTCCTGCCAGTCTGGTGCAGGGGGAGTGGAATGTGAAGCAGGAGCGCAAACAGGCGCAGCAGTTGCAGAGCCAGCTTCAGTCGCGTTTCAACCTGCGGTTGATTGTCGGTGGTTTCTTTAGCGGCGAAGCAGGGTTGCACCGTTCAAGCCTGACGGCTCGCGCCACCCAGGCGATGGCGAAACGCTTGAAGTTACGGCACAAGACGCTGTTTTACCAAGATTATCCGCTACCGTCACTGCTGTGCGATCTGGGTGAAGACTGGCGGGCTCAAGAGCTTTCCCGCCCCTGGCAGGTTTTGGGCGAACAGGATGAAAAAGGGGTATTACGCAGCACGCTGAGGCACTATTTTTCGCGGAATTGTGATCAGACGCAGACCGCCGCCGAGCTTCATATTCACGTCAATACCTTGCGCTATCGCCTGCAGCGTATTGAAGCCATTACTGAATTAAAAATCAATCAGTTAACGGACGCCTTGCAGCTGTATATCGGCATGCTGATGCACGGCTGAGTTGTGTAAAACCACAACTTTCCGCTGTGTGCGCACGCATGTTTTTGTGGCTTTCTCTCACGCCAATGTCCGGCGCTCAGGATATGTTTTCCCCACACCAACAACGGGGAAAACAATAATGACAACGGTATCCACGCTTGGGGCGCTGGTGGCATTGGTCGTCGCTATCGTCCTGATTTTACGCAAGGTCCCGCCTGCCTACGGCATGATTGCCGGTGCGCTGGCGGGCGGATTATGCGGCGGCGCCGATCTGGTGCAGACCGTGACGCTGATGATCACCGGTGCGCAGGGCATTACCAATGCCGTGATGCGCATTTTGGCGGCGGGGGTGCTGGCCGGGGTGTTGATCGAGTCCGGCGCGGCGCACACCATCGCTGAAACCATCGTCCGCAAAGTCGGGGAAACCCGTGCGCTGTTAGCGCTGGCGGTAGCTACACTGATCCTGACGGCAGTGGGCGTATTTATCGACGTTGCGGTGATCACCGTGGCGCCGATTGCCCTTTCCATCGCTCAGAAGGCCGGGATCTCGCGTGCGGCGATATTGCTGGCGATGATCGGCGGCGGCAAGGCCGGTAACGTGATGTCACCAAACCCCAACACCATTGCCGCAGCCGACAACTTCCACGTGCCGCTGACCTCGGTGATGATGGCCGGTATCGTGCCAGGATTGTGCGGATTGATCGTGGCCTATCTGCTGGCCCGCCGTTTGAGTGATAAGGGCGATAAGGTGATGGCGGAAGAGCTGACGCAGCAAGCCGAAGGCATTCGTCCGGGCTTTGCGGCGGCGATCAGCGCACCCTTGGTTGCCATTGTTCTGCTGTCGCTGCGGCCGATCGCCGGTATTGCCATCGATCCGCTGATAGCGTTGCCGCTGGGCGGTCTGGTGGGCGCATTGCTGATGGGCCGCATCCGCCAGTGCAACCAGTTTATGGTTTCCGGCCTGTCCCGTATGGCGCCGGTAGCGATTATGCTGCTTGGCACCGGTACGCTGGCAGGCATTATCGCCAACTCTTCGCTGAAGGACGTGCTCATCAGCGGGTTGACCAGCACCGGCATGCCGGCCTGGCTGCTGGCTCCGCTTTCTGGGGCATTAATGTCGATGGCCACCGCTTCGACAACCGCCGGTACCGCCGTGGCATCCGGTGTCTTCAGCAGCACTCTGCTGGAGCTGGGCGTCAGCGGGCTGGCGGGAGCGGCTATGATCCATGCCGGCGCGACGGTGCTGGATCACCTGCCGCACGGCAGCTTCTTCCATGCCACCGGCGGCAGCGTCAATATGGCCGTGCATCAACGGTTGAAGCTACTGCCTTATGAAACACTGGTCGGTTTTACCATCGCGGCCGTCTCGGCGGTGATGTTTGGCGTATTTAATCTGGCGGGATAAGGAAGAGTAATGAAAACGCTGAAAAAAGTGGTGATTGCGCCGGATTCGTTTAAAGAAAGCCTGAGTGCGTTGGAGGTGGCGGAAGCCATCGAACGCGGCTTCCGCCAGATCTTCCCGCAGGTACAGTATGTGAAGCTACCCATGGCGGACGGCGGCGAAGGCACGGTGGATTCGATGGTGGCAGCTACGGGCGGGGAAATCGTCAGGGTCACGGTCACTGGGCCGTTGGGCCAGCCGGTACAGGCCTTCTATGGTTTGCTGGGAGAGGGAGAAACTGCCGTTATCGAGATGGCGGCGGCTTCCGGGTTGCATCTGGCTCCCAAGGCGCAGCGAGATCCGCGCATGACCACCAGTTATGGCACCGGTGAGCTGATCCAGGCTGCGTTGGATCGCGGCGTTAAGACGATTATTCTTGGCATTGGCGGCAGCGCCACCAACGACGGCGGGGCCGGTATGATGCAGGCGCTTGGGGCCAGACTGCTGGACGATAATCGACAGGCTTTGCCGCCTGGAGGGGCCGCGCTGGCGCAGTTGGCCTATATCGATCTTTCCGGGGTGGATCCGCGTCTGCAGCAGGTGAGCATCACGGCGGCCTGCGACGTGGATAATCCTTTGTGTGGTGCTAACGGAGCCTCCGCGGTGTTTGGCCCGCAGAAGGGGGCCACGCCGGAAATGGTCACGCAGTTGGATGCGGCGCTGCGCCATTATGGCACATTGCTGGAACAGGCTACCGGTCGTGAGATTATCAACGCGCCCGGGGCAGGAGCGGCAGGGGGAATGGGTGCGGCATTGCTTGGCATGCTAAACGCCCGGTTGCGCCCCGGTATTGAGATCGTGATCGAAACCCTTCAATTGGAAGAGGCGTTGCGTGATGCCGACCTGGTGATCACCGGCGAAGGGCGACTGGACAGTCAGTCTATCCACGGCAAAACGCCGATTGGCGTGGCGCGGGTGGCCAAACGCTTTGGTTTGCCGGTGATCGGCATTGCCGGCAGCCTGTCGAAAGATTATCAGGTGGTGCACCAGCACGGTATAGACGCCGCTTTTTCGGTGCTCGATCGCGTTGTCTCTCTGGAGGAAGCGTTGGCGGAAGCGGCCGATAACCTGGAGGTGACGGCGCGTAATGTGGCGGCGGTCTGGCGACTGGCGCAGAGTTAATATCATTCCCCTTTATCATGGGCAACGCCTGTTGCTGATATCGGTTCCGACGAGGCGCTTTTCCGTTACAATAGGCGTCATTAATCGACGTTAACCCCCTGACCCAGAACAGGGGGTTAGCTTGCAAGGAATCAAGGGGAACTGAGATGAAGCAAGAGAAACACGGGGTATTGCTGGTGAACCTGGGCACGCCGGATGCTCCGACCTCGTCGGCGGTAAAACGCTATCTGAAGGAATTCCTCAGTGACGACCGCGTAGTGGATACAGCCCCATTGATCTGGTGGCCGATCCTCAACGGTGCGATCCTGCCGATCCGTTCGCCGCGCGTTGCCAAGCTGTATAAGTCAGTATGGATGGACGAAGGCTCACCACTGCTGGTCTACAGCCGCCGTCAGCAGCGCGCATTGGCCGCACGTATGCCGAACACGCCGGTTGAATTGGGCATGAGCTACGGTTCACCGAGCCTGGGCGAAGCGATAGACAAGCTGTTGGCACAGGGCGTGACCAATCTGGTAGTACTGCCGTTGTACCCGCAATACTCCTGTTCAACCAGTGCAGCCGTGTGGGACGGCGTGGCGCGCATACTGAAAGGCTATCGCCGCCTGCCGTCGATCAGCTTTATCCGCGACTATGCCGAACACCCGGCCTACATCGCCGCATTGCGTCAAAGCGTGGAGCGTTCGTTTGCCGAGCATGGCCAACCGGACCGGCTGGTGCTGTCATTCCACGGCATTCCCAAGCGCTATGCACGCCTTGGCGACGATTATCCGCAGCGTTGTGAGGATACGTTTCGTGCATTGACCGACACTTTGTTGTTGGCGCCGGATCGGGTCATGATGACCTACCAGTCGCGTTTTGGCCGTGAACCCTGGTTGACGCCGTATACCGACGAAACCCTCAAAGGCCTGCCTGCGCAAGGCGTTAAACATATTCAGCTTATCTGCCCAGGTTTTTCGGCGGACTGTCTGGAAACGCTGGAAGAAATCAAAGAGCAAAACCGCGAAATCTTCCTCGAGGCGGGCGGCGAGAAGTTTGAGTACATTTCTGCGCTGAACGACGAACCGGCGCACATTGATATGATGCAGCAACTGGTGGCGCAGCACCTCTGATCCCCAGAGCGCAAAATAGTGACAGTCATCATCAATCGGGCAGGAATGTGCTAACATTCTCTGCCTGTTAACTGCCACTGCCGCCAAATAAATGAAATTTCCTGGTAAACGTAAGTCCAAACACTATTTTCCGGTGAACGCCCGCGATCCGCTCTTGCAGCAAGCTCAGCCTGAAAATGAAATCAGCACCTCCTATATCGTCGGTATCGATCAGACGCTGGTGGATATCGAAGCCAAAGTGGACGATGCCTTCGTCCAGCGTTACGGTCTGAGCCTGGGGCACTCCCTGGTGATTGAGGATGACGTTGCCGAGGCGCTGTATCAGGAACTGATCGACAATAATCTGATCACCCACCAATTTGCCGGCGGCACCATCGGCAATACTCTGCACAACTACTCCGTGCTGGCGGACGACCGTTCCGTTCTGCTCGGCGTGATGTGCAGCAATATCAAGATTGGCAGCTACGCCTATCGCTATCTGTGCAACACCTCCAGCCGTACCGATCTTAACCACCTGCAGGCGGTTGACGGTGCTATTGGCCGCTGCTTTACGCTGATCGGCGAAAGCGGCGAACGGACCTTTGCCATCAGCCCCGGGCAGATGAATCAACTGCGGCCGGAAAGCGTGAAGGAAGAGGTGATTGCCGGTGCTTCGGCGCTGGTGCTGACGTCATATTTGGTGCGCTGCAAGGAAGGGGAGCCGATGCCGGCTGCCACCATGCAGGCAATTGAATTTGCCAAAAAGCACGACGTACCGGTGGTACTGACGCTGGGCACCAAGTACGTGATCGCCGATAACCCGCAATGGTGGCGCGACTTCCTGCAACAACACGTGTCGATCCTGGCGATGAACGAAGATGAAGCGCTGGAGTTGACCGGGTTGAGCGATCCATTGACTGCCTCTGACATGGCGCTTGAATGGGTGGATCTGGTGCTGTGCACCGCCGGGCCAAACGGTCTGTATATGGCGGGTTATACCGAAGAGTCGAATAAGCGGGAAACCCAGCATCCGCTGCTGCCGGGGCATATTGCCGAATTCAACCGCTATGAGTTCAGCCGCGCCATGCGCCGTGAAAGCTGTGAAAATCCGTTCCGCATCTATTCGCACATCGCGCCTTACATGGGCGGGCCGGAGAAAATCATGAACACCAACGGTGCCGGTGATGGCGCACTGTCGGCGTTGCTGCATGATATCGCCGCCAACGGTTATCACCGCAATAACGTGCCTAATTCCAGCAAGCACGTTCGCAGCTATCTGACCTATTCCTCGCTGGCGCAGGTGTGTAAATACGCTAACCGTGTCAGCTATCAGGTGCTGAATCAGCATTCGCCGCGCCTGACGCGTGGCCTGCCGGAGCGGGAAGACAGTCTGGAAGAGTCTTACTGGGAACGCTAACAAGCAAAAGGTCCGGCAAGCCGGACCTTAGATTACTCATAAAGCGCGTTATTAGGGAGAGCGTGCCGAAGGGGTCGTAGCGGCTTGCCCGCCGGAGCGCCCCTCGGTGCGCTAGGCCCGGCTATCTCGGGTTCAAAAACAACTTGTCATCAGATTAAGGTCCGGCATGCCGGACCTTTTTTATATCGAATCGCCGATCAGATCGGGCAACCGCCCATTTTCTCTTCTTCACTCAGCGTATCCAGTTTGAGAATATTCAGCATGCTGTTGGCGATTTCTCGTTCGCCCATCACCACCTGATTCGCCCCGCGATCGGAGATATAAGACACTTCGTCATCGTAGTGCGCACGGGCGATGATCTCGATGTTCGGCCGCTTGGTACGTGCCGAAGCCACGATTTCACCGGCCTCGTAACCGTTGGGAATGGTCAGCAACAGCCAGCGTGCACAGTCGAGTCGCGCCAGATCCATCACTTCCGGATTGGCAGCGTTGCCCAGCACCGTTTTGATGCCTTGTTCACGCAGGGCTTCCACCCGTGGGCGGGAGTTCTCGATCACCACCAGCGGAATACCGGCTTCGGCCAACTTTGCCCCCAGCAGGCTGCCGACGCGGCCATAGCCGACCACCAGCGCATGGTTGCACATATCGACCGGGATCTGCTTTTCTTCTTCCACCGCTTCTTCCATTATCTGGTCTTCCATGGTTTCGGTTTTGGCCAGATAACGCTCAAGCAGCGTGAACAGCAACGGATTCAACATAATCGACAAGATAGCCCCGGCCAGCACCAGATTGCGGCCGTGCTCCGACATCATGCCCAGCGTGATCCCAAGGCCGGCCAGAATGAAGGCGAACTCGCCAATCTGCGCCAGACTGGCAGAAATGGTCAGCGCGGTGCGTTTGGAGTGGCCGAACATTTTCACCAGCAGGAACGCTGCCGCCGATTTCCCGAACACGATAATCGCCAGCGTTGCCAGCACCGCCAGCGGCTCGTTGATCAGGATCATCGGATCAAACAGCATGCCGACCGACACAAAGAACAGCACGGCGAAGGCATCGCGCAACGGTAAGGTATCGTGGGCCGCGCGATGGCTCAGCTCCGACTCGTTCAGCACCATGCCGGCGAAGAAGGCTCCCAGGGCAAAGGAAACGTCGAACAGCTTCACCGCGCCATAGGCAATGCCGAGCGCCAGTGCCAACACGGCAAGGGTAAACAGCTCGCGCGAGCCGGTGCTGGCGGTTTTCGCCAGGATCCACGGCACCAGCCGGCGGCCCACCACAATCATCAGCGCAATAAAGGCGATGACTTTACCAATGGTGATTGCCAGCTCAGTCAGCAACTGGCCGCTGCTGGCGTTGTCATTGCCCAGCATGTTGCCGAACGCAGGCAGCAATACCAGCGTCAGCACCATCGCCAGGTCTTCAACGATCAGCCAGCCAATGGCGATTTGCCCGCGCTGGCTGTCGATCAGTTGGCGTTCTTCCAGCGCACGCAGCAGCACCACGGTACTGGCGGTAGAAAGACAGAGACCGAACACCAGGCCGGAAATCAAATCCCAGCCGAGCAGCTTTGATAGCCCCATACCCAACAGAGTGGCGACGGCAATCTGTGCCACGGCACCGGGAATAGCGATATGTTTAACTGCCAGGAGGTCTTTAAGCGAGAAATGGAGGCCAACACCGAACATCAACAGGATCACGCCGATTTCCGCCAGTTCCGGTGCCAGCGAGGTGTCGGCAACAAAACCGGGGGTAAAAGGGCCGGCGAGCACGCCTGCGGCAAGATACCCCACCAGCGGGGAGATGCGCAGGCGATTCGCCAGCATTCCGAGGAGGAAGGCAAGTACTAACCCTCCGACAATGGTGGTGATTAAGGGTGTTGAATTATGCATCCAGACTCCTTCTAGCTATGCATGGCAGCAGAGGGGAAACGCAACAAAGTTACGAAAAGATACATTTAGTTTATTGCATTTGTTCGCGTCTTGCTTAGCTAAATTGAGCTTTTTTGCGAAAAAGCAGAGGATTCCGCTTTGGGCAGGGCAGTAAGGGGATTTAACACTAAATAAGTCAAATAACGTTGGTTTGTTCGGGAGATAACCCGACTGAGCGCAATGATTCAGCCGGGTTTTATCAGGGTTATTACGAGTTATGGTCCATATTAGGCAGTAATGCGGTGATAATGCCGATCAGTGGCAAGAAAGCACAGATTTGGTAGACCAATTCGATACTGGTCAAATCTGCGACATAACCAAGAACGGCTGCGCCTAATCCCCCCATACCAAAAGCAAAACCGAAGAATAAACCGGAAACCATACCCACTTTCCCGGGGATCAGCTCCTGTGCATAAACCAGAATGGCCGAAAATGCCGAAGCGAGAATTACCCCGATAATGACGGTTAAAATGCCGGTCCAGTAGAGAGAAGCATAGGGTAAAGCCAGCGTAAATGGCGCGGCACCCAGTATTGAGCCCCAAATAACATATTTACGCCCTATCTTGTCGCCGAGAGGCCCGCCAATTATGGTTCCTGCTGCTACGGCAAACAGGAATGCAAACAGGTGAAACTGCGCATTCTGCACGGAAACGCCGAACTTATGTATCAAATAAAAGGTGTAATAGCTGCTGATACTGGCCAAGTAGAAGTATTTGGAAAAAATCAGTACCAGCAGGATGCCCAGCGCATAGGTGACAGTACGTTTTGGCAGCGGTTTCACCGTCGAGGAGGCTTTTGGCTGACCTTTTGTTGCCCGGTGCTGATGTTGATACCATTTGCTGACTTGCAACAGCACCACAATAGCCAACAGCGCGGCCAGTGAGAACCAGGCCACGTTACCTTTGCCATAAGGCGCAATAATCAGCGCGGCCAGCAGGGGGCCGAGAGAGCTGCCAAAGTTACCGCCGACCTGGAACAACGATTGAGCCAGGCCATGTCGGCCACCGGAGGCCATGCGCGCAACGCGGGAGGACTCAGGGTGGAATACCGAGGAACCGGTGCCGACCAGCGCCGCTGCCAGCAGCACCAGCGGGAAGGTATTGGCGACGGACAGCAGCAGCAGCCCACACAGCGTAAAGCCCATGCCGATCGGCAACGAATAGGGCTGCGGGTGTTTATCCGTGTAGTAACCGATTAACGGTTGCAATAGGGAAGCCGTGAGCTGATAGGTCAGAGTAATCATACCGATCTGCACGAAGCTGAGGCTGAAGTCAGCCTGCAGGATCGGGTAAATCGCCAGGATCAGCGATTGAATCATGTCGTTAAGCAGGTGAGAGACGCTGATGGCACCGAGAATCGAGAATGCAGTCCCTTTAACCGCGCTGCCCTTGGCCGGTGGCATGGCAGTATCGCTACGGTCGGTCATTTTATTATTAGCCTGGTAAGTTTTAGAGGACAGAGCAGATATCTTAGCAAGTTGTTCAATATTTGCCATATCCGACATAATTTGACGTATATCGCAAAAATTTGAAATCAAAGGGCTTTGTTTCGCGTTACAATTTCGGTCACCTCAAAAAAGCCGTTAATGATCATATGGAGTTCTGCCATGCGCTTTTCGTTAAAAACCACCGCATGCGCTTTGGCCATATCCCTGACTTTCCTGTCGGGAGCCGCCAGCGCCTGGGAAAAGGATAAGACCTACGACATCACCATTTTGCACACCAACGATCACCACGGCCATTTCTGGCAGAACGATCATGGCGAATATGGCTTGGGTGCACAGAAAACCTTGGTAGACAGCATCCGTCAGGAAGTCGCGGCGCAGGGGGGCAGTCTGTTGCTGCTGTCGGGCGGTGATATCAACACCGGCGTGCCGGAATCCGATCTGCAAGATGCCGAGCCGGACTTCCGCGGCATGAATCTGGTGGGTTACGACGCAATGGCGATCGGTAACCATGAATTCGACAACCCGCTCAGCGTGCTGCGTCAGCAGGAAAAGTGGGCGACCTTCCCACTGCTGTCGGCCAACATTTATCAAAAAAGCACCCAGCAGCGTCTGTTCAAGCCCTATGCCTTATTTGACAAGCAGGGGATCAAGATTGCGGTCATCGGCCTGACGACGGATGACACGGCCAAGATTGGCAACCCGGAGTATTTTACCGACATCGAGTTCCGTGTTCCTGCACAGGAAGCCAAACAGGTAGTGGAGCAATTGCGTAAGGACGAAAAGCCGGACGTGATTATCGCCGCAACGCACATGGGCCATTACGATGACGGCAATCACGGCTCCAACGCGCCGGGCGATGTTGAGATGGCGCGCAGCCTGCCTGCCGGCTATCTGGACATGATCGTTGGTGGTCATTCGCAGGATCCGGTCTGTATGGCGAACGAGAACCACAAGCAGGTGGATTATGTGCCGGGCACGCCGTGCGCGCCGGATCGTCAGAACGGCACCTGGATTGTGCAGGCGCATGAGTGGGGCAAGTACGTGGGCCGCGCCGATTTCCAGTTCCGTAACGGTGAACTGAAGCTGGTGCATTACCAACTGATTCCGGTCAACCTGAAGAAGAAGGTGGAGAAAGCCGACGGCACCAGTGAGCGCGTGTTTTACACCCAACAGATCGCAGAAGATCCTTCCATGATGAAGCTGCTGACGCCGTTCCAGGAAAAAGGTAAGGCGCAGTTGGACGTCAAGATTGGCAGCGTCAACGGCAAGCTGGAAGGAGACCGCAGCAAAGTGCGCTTTGTACAGACCAACCTGTCACGCGTCTTGTTGGCAGCGCAGATGGAACGTGCCGAGGCTGATTTTGCGGTGATGAGCGGTGGCGGGGTGCGTGACTCGATTGAAGGCGGCGATATCACCTATAAAAACGTGCTGAAAGTGCAGCCATTCGGCAATACGCTGGTCTACGTCGAGATGAAAGGCAGCGACGTGGAAAAATACCTGGCTGTAGTCGCCAACATGAAGGTAGATTCCGGGGCCTATGCGCAGTTTGCCAACGTTAGCCTAACGGCGGACGGTCAGGGCGTCAGCAACGTCAAGATCAAGGGGGAACCGCTGCAGGCGGACAAAACCTACCGTATGGCCACGTTGAACTTCAATGCGTTGGGCGGCGACGGTTATCCGAAGCTGGATACCCTGCCAAGCTACGTCAACACCGGGTTTATCGATGCCGAAGTCTTGAAGCAATACATCGAGAAGCACTCACCGCTGGACGCAGCGGTTTATGAGCCTAAAGGCGAGATCGTTTATCAATAATATTATGGCGGCTTTTACCGGTTAAAAGCCGCCGTCGATTTTCCCCGCATTACCACACTTCTAGTATAAAAGAATTCTAATATTATTAATTTCAATATTGTTTTCCCTGTCTTGCATAATTGTATTTCTATTTTCTTTGTCTATACCTTTAGGGTTAATGATTTTATCTTTCTTAAATCATAATTTTTTCAGGGAATAAAACTCAGCGAAATAATCGTGATTGAAGAGGAAATGAAATGTACAGGACAGCAGTGCTTTTATATGGCGTCGTCGGCTATTTTTTGGGGTTGGTTGGCTTTGTTTTGCTTATTTTATTACTTAACGGCTGGGGGCTGAGAAATATGGTCGCCGTTAGGGAGGATACCGACGTACGGCTCTGGCTGGTGAATATCGTTTTGCTTTTGCTTTTGCTGTTTGGCTTGGTGCATTCCGTTATGGCCCATGAGAGGTTCAAGGCCCGTTTGGCGCTGTCTCCGGCATTGGAAAGAAGCTCCTATGTGTTAATTGCCGGTGCGTCGTTGGCGCTACTGGCGCTTGTGTGGCAACCACTGCCGGGCGTCTTGTGGCGGTTACCGCCAGACAGTGTTGCCGCATGGGGGCTTAACGGTATTAGTGCGCTAGGCTGGCTCGTGGTCTTTGCGTCAACCTGCATGATCAGCCACACCGACTTATTTGGCTTGCGACAATCCTGGCTGCAATGGAGAGAACGCCAATATACCGATTTGCCTTTTCAGGTAAGAGGATTTTACCGGTTGACACGGCATCCCATGATGACGGGAATGTTACTGGCATTTTGGTTCACGCCAGAGATGACCGCTGGGCGTCTATTATTTAATTCAGGTATGACATTATATATTTTGGTGGGTGTTTATTTTGAAGAACGTAGCCTGCTTAAAGCTTTAGGGGCGGATTATCAGCGGTATTGCCGACATGTTCCCATGTTGTTGCCGCGAATGGGGATACGGAATAAGCCGACGGAGTAATCAGATCCCGCGGCCGACGTTGGGACTGCGGCCGCGTCATCAGGCTTCTAGTCGCGCTTGGCGATATCGGCGAAGCTGCCGGCCAACAGCCGGCAAAGATCTTGCGCCGCCAGTTCGATGTCCAGCCCGCGTTTACCGCCGGAGACATAAATGGTGGCGAACTGCTGTGCCGGGCTGTCGATCACCGTTGGCAGCCGCTTTTTTTGCCCCAGCGGGCTGATGCCGCCGACCAGATAACCCGTCACGCGCTGCGCCAGTAGCGGATCGGCCATCTCTGCCTTTTTGGCGCCGAGCGCACGAGCGACCTTTTTCAGATCCAACTGTGTAGCTACCGGTGTGACCGCCACTGCCAGATGTTTGGCGTCGCCGTTCAGCGCCACCAGTAACGTTTTATAGACGCGATCTGCATCCAGCCCCAATTTTTTCACTGCTTCATCGCCGAAGTTGGTTTCAGCACTGTCGTGATGATAAGGATGAAGGGTAAAAGCGACTTTTTGTTTCTCAAGCAGGATCACTGCGGGCGTCATGTGTTTTCCTCTTCCCTGTTAAGCGGGAGGTTGCAAACGGATGCAACAAAATTACAAAAATATAACGGTAACAGCAACCTGAGTGGCAGCCGCGTAAAGCGGGTTGCCAAGATGTTCACTGGGTTGCTACCCTGTCTGTTGTAACCGTTAACACGGTTGCTATGCGTATAACTAAAATACAAGAAATTCCTCTTTGACTGGCCAGTAGCGATATTGGCCACTTTTTTACTGCGCCTGCAGCATCGCCGGCAGATTATCCTCGCCATACAGATGCAGTGCGCCTACCGCCACCACGTAATTTCCTGGCGGTAACGCCTCCAGCTTTTGTTGCCAGTCGCGATTTCGTTGGTGCATCAACACGTCATACAGATCGGCGCTGAATGTGGCGGGCAGGGTTTCGAGCATACCGCTGGGTTTTGCGTCTAGCCACCAACTCACCATGGTTTGCAGCAAGCGTGCGTTGGTGTGCCAGTGCTCCAGCGTGTCGCGCAGCAGTGCTATTCCTCCCTCCGGTAACTGTTCCAGCATACTCATCTGGTGTTCCGCCCCTTCCAGCTCAATCACCTTTTTATGCTGGTCTCTGGCCGCCTGCAACAGTTGATAATCCACGCCGTATTCGGCGCGTAATCCCAATCGCTGAGCCTGACGGGCTTGCATCATTAACGCTACCTGCCAGCCGGGCAGGGTGGAAAAACTGTCGACGTCGGCACCCAGCTCCTGGCACAGCGTCAGTAATTGCTGAAATTCTGACTCTGAGAGCCGCTGTTCAAGTTCCGGTTGCTGTTCGATGCGGTCAAAGGGCGAGGCGGAACCGGTGATGTCGGCTTCAACAATCAGGGCATCTGCCTGTTTGAGGCGAGCTGCCAGCTTGGCCGGCAGCGGCGACATATCCACCGTGCCCATATGAATGCTGCCCACCAGATGGAACTGACGATCGCCGGGCAGCCGAATATCCAGCGCCGGGTAGGCGTAAGTCATCGGGGATATCAGGCCGAGAAAGGCGGCGATTCGGCGTAACAGTTGACCCATACAGCGTGGCTCCTGAATAGCGTGTTCACCCTTGGCTTGGCAAGGTGAGGATTCCCCATGCTAAACGCTATCCGCTGGACAAGAAAGCCTGAAGAGTGAAGGAATTATCCCAAAGAAAAAGGGGCGCACTATTTGCGCCCCTTGGGTATTTAGCGTTTGGGTTTAAAACGCAGCAGTCGGTTGGCGTTACTGACCACGGTAATGGAGGACAGCGCCATAGCCGCGCCCGCCACCACCGGACTGAGCAGGGTGCCGGTTAACGGATACAGTACCCCGGCGGCAATCGGGATGCCGAGCGTGTTGTAAACAAAGGCCCCCAGCAGGTTCTGTTTCATATTGCGCAATGTAGCTTTAGACAGCTCAAGCGCATCGGCGACGCCGTTCAGGCTGTGGCGCATCAGAGTGATGGCGGCAGTCTCAATGGCGATATCGCTGCCGCCTCCCATGGCAATGCCGACATCGGCCTGCGCCAGCGCCGGCGCGTCGTTGATACCGTCGCCGATCATGGCTACGCGGTGACCCTGCGCCTGCAGCTGTTTGATCGCTTCGGCTTTGCCCTCCGGCAACACGCCGGCAATCACCCGGTCGATACCGGCCTCTTTGGCAATGGCGTTGGCGGTCACCGGGTTGTCGCCGGTTAACATCACCAACTGATAGCCCTGACGGTGCAAGCGCTGTAGCGCTTCAACGCTGTCGCGGCGCAGCGGATCACGGATGGCGAACAGCGCGGCCGGCTTACCCTCGACGGCCAGCAGCACCGGCGTAATGCCACGCTCTGCCTGTTGCTGCATCTGTGTGTCCAGCTCGGCGGTGGCCACCTGATGCTGTTGTAATAACGCAGCATTGCCCAGCAGCAACTTCATGCCGTCCACTTCGCCGCTAACGCCTGCACCGCGCAGAGTACGGAACTGCTCAACCTGCGGCAGCGCTTGTCCTTCGGCGTGATCAACGATGGCACGGGCCAGCGGGTGGCTGGCGCCCTGTTCCAATGCGGCAGCCCAGCGCAGTGCCTGCTGCTCGCTCACCTGGTTAAACGTGAGGATTTCTACCACCCGCGGCTGACCTTCGGTCAGGGTGCCGGTTTTATCAAACACCAGGGTGTCGAGTTGGCTTGCCTGCTGCAAGGCATCGGCATCACGTACCAGCACGCCAAATTCGGCGGCGCGGCCCACTCCGGAGATGATCGACATCGGCGTCGCCAAACCCAGTGCGCAAGGGCAGGCGATGATCAAGACCGTGGTGGCGATCACCAGCGTATAAACCAGCTGCGGTTGCGGGCCGAAGAAATACCAGATTGCGGCGCTGAACAGGGCGATAGCCACTACCGTCGGGACGAATACCGCAGAAATGCGATCCGCCAGCTTGCCGATCTCAGGCTTACTGCTCTGCGCCTGACGCACCAGCTTGATGATGCGTGCCAGGGTGGTTTTGCTGCCGATAGCGCCGGCACGGAACAATACACTGCCGTCATCGACCACCGTCCCGGCATGTACGGTATCACCCACGCTTTTTTGTTGCGGCACCGCCTCGCCGGTCAGCATTGCTTCATCCAGCCAGACTTCACCCTGAATTATCTCACCGTCTACCGGGATACGATCGCCGGTCGTCAGCCGCAGCGTCATGCCGAGCTGCACCTGCGCCAACGGGATGCTTTTCTCGCCATCGTCGGTCACCAGGCGCGCCGTCGGCGGCGTCAGATCCAACAGCCGTTCCAGCGCCTGTGATGAGCGCTGGCGAGCGCGTTGTTCCAGCGCATGGCCCAGGTTTATCAGACCGATGATCATTGCGCTGGCTTCGTAGTACAGATGCCGCGCCGCCATCGGAAAGAAATCCGGCCACAGGTTGACGCTGATTGAGTACAGCCAGGCGGCACCGGTGCCCAGTGCGACCAGGGTGTCCATGGTGGCGCTGCCGTTTATCAGCGCGCGCCAGGCATTACGATAGAAATGCCCGCCGGCGAACACCATCACCGCCAGCGTGAGCAGGCCGACCAGCAGCCACGGACGCTGAGTTTCCGGCGTCAGCGACATGCTGCCACCAAACAGCCCCCAGGCCATCAAGGGGATACCCAGCGCCAGGCCAAGCGCGGCTTGCCAGCGAAAACGCTTCATATTGGCCTGGGCAGTTTGCTGTTGGCGCTCGCGGCGTTCGGTTTCGTCCTGGATCATTTCTGCGCCGTAACCGGCTTTCTCGACCGCCGCGACCAGCGCTTGCGGATCGGCGCTGCCGGTGATCAGCGCGCTGCGTTCCGCCAGATTGACGCGCGCCTGATCTACACCGGATACGCTTTGTAGTGCATTTTGCACTTTACTGACGCAGCTGGCGCAGCTCATGCCACTGAGCAAAAGCTGCACGCTGTCATCATCATCGCCATTAGAGGTTGCCGGAAGGGGAGACGAGGCCGTTGCCTGGGTTTCCGGCAATACAGGGACTGATTCAGTCAACGGCTCAGTTTTTGGGGAGGTAGCGGCTCCGGCAAGGCTCGCGTGATAACCCGCGTCTTCAACTGCGGCGATCAACGCCTCGGAAGCGGCGTCACCGTAAACCTTGGCGCTGTCGATACTGACGTCGGCGGCAATCACCCCCGGCACCGCTTCCAGCGCTTTGCGGGTGCTGGCAGCGCAGTGCATGCAGCTCAGACCGTTCAACTGCAGCTCGGTATCCGGCTGTTGCGCCACGGCGGCCTGATAGCCGGCAGCGACTACGCTGTCGATCAGCGCCTGGCTCGGCGCCTCGCCAGTGACTTTGGCATAGTGGACATTGACCTCTGCCTGTTCGACATCTTCGCGGCTTTCCAGGGCTTTTTTCACCCGCTGCGCGCAGTTCATGCAGGTCAGTCCCTGCAATGCCAGCACTGTGGTTTGTGACATGATTCGATTCCTCGCTCAGGTGCGGTGTTTAAAGGTTGACCGCTTAGCCTATTTTCACTAAGAATGGAGTCTAAACCTTCCAGCAAGGGGAAGGTCAAGGGGGATAAATGAATATCAGCGACGTGGCGAAAAAAACCGGTTTAACCAGCAAGGCAATCCGCTTCTATGAAGAGAAAGGGCTGGTTACCGCGCCGATCCGCACCGATAACGGCTACCGCAGCTACAGCCCGAAGCACATTGAGGAGCTGACGTTGCTGCGTCAGGCGCGGCAGGTGGGGTTTAACCTGGACGAGTGCGGCGAACTGGTGGCGTTGTTCAACGATCCGGCCCGTCACAGCGCCGATGTGAAAGCACGCACCCTGCAAAAAGTGGCGGACATTGAAAAGCACATCGCCGAGTTGGGTGAGATGCGCCAGCGTTTACTGGCGCTGGCGGATCAGTGCCCGGGGGATGACGGAGCAGAGTGCCCGATCATTAATAACCTGGCAGGGTGTTGCCACAACCATTAACGAATAACGGCGCGGATCACCAGCGTTATGCCTTCGACGGCGATCACTTCCACCTCGGTGCCCACCGCCAGATCTTCACTGGCCTGCGCACGCCAACTGCTGTCGCCGATGTTAATGCGCCCCATGCCGTTGTGCATGGGTTCCGTCAGCGTGGCGCGGGTGCCAATCAGCTGGCGGTTGCGCTGGTTCAGTACCTGCGAACCGCTGGAGGCCGCCGCCGGACGTTGGCGCAGCCAATACCACCACAGGTAGGCCACCACCACGGTCAGCACGGCAAAAATCACCCCCTGCCATTCCCAGGCCAACTGCGGCAACAACCAGACAATCGCGCCGACCACCACCGCGGATACGCCGCTCCATAACAGGTAGCCGCTGGCGCCGAGCATTTCGGCCGCCAGCAGCAGCCCGCCAAGGGAGAGCCAGAACCAGTGCGGGTTTGCTGCAATTTGTTCGAGCATGATTACTTGCCTTTGGTGTCTTTCAACAGCTCGGCAATGCCACCAATTGAACCGAGCAGGCTGCTGGCATCCAGCGGCATCATGATGACTTTACTGTTATTGGCGGAGCCGATCTTCTGCAGCGCATCGGTGTATTTCTGCGCCACAAAGTAGTTCACCGCCTGGATATTGCCGCTGGCGATAGCATCGGACACCAGTTGAGTCGCACGAGCTTCGGCTTCCGCGGCACGTTCACGGGCTTCCGCCTGCAGGAACGCAGACTGACGCTCACCTTCCGCCTTGAGGATTTGCGACTGTTTGTCGCCTTCGGCACGCAGGATAGCAGCCTGACGTACGCCTTCAGCCTCCAGAATATCCGCACGCTTGGTTCGCTCGGCCTTCATCTGGGCGTTCATTGCCGAGATTAACTCTGCCGGTGGACGTACGTCACGGATCTCGATACGGGTGATTTTAATGCCCCAGGGGTTGGTGGCTTCATCGACAATGTGCAGCAGGCGGCTGTTGATGCTGTCACGCTGCGAGAGAATTTCGTCCAGCTCCATCGAGCCGAGCACGGTACGGAAGTTGGTCATGGTCAGGTTGACGATCGCCAGTTCCAGGTTGCTGACCTCATAAGCGGCACGGGCCGGATCCACCACCTGGATAAAACACACCGCATCGATGGCCACATTGGCGTTATCGCGCGAGATGATTTCCTGAGATGGAATATCAAGTACCTGTTCCATCATATTGATTTTTCTGCCGATGCGGTCCATAAAAGGCACCACCAGGTTTAAACCGGGCATCAGCGTTTTGGTGTAGCGGCCGAAGCGTTCCACCGTCCATTGGAACCCCTGCGGAACAATTTTGACGCCGGCAAATACGATGATTAGCGCGACGACAATCACGATGGGAATAAGGGTAAACATGGCAAACCTCCTGTCGGACATATGTAAACGAATATTACGCCAGCTACCGTGCAAAGACTAATAAATCAGGGGCGTTGTGCCATTAACATTCCAAATTGGCATGTTTCCAATAATTTTAATTCATTTCATGACGTTGTCCGCCTTGGCTAGAGTAAAAAGCATTGCCGTTTTTCACTTCAAATATTTGTCATTTATATTTGCGACTATGCTTTTTGAAATGACATCTAGCGCCAAGGATTGTTATGGACTCAATCAGTGTTGATGAACTCGCCCCGAAAAAAGATCGTTGGTATCGCATTGTGGAGGAATTGTTGTCCTCCGCCGATGTAGCCATCAACGGCAACCGCGCCTGCGATATCAAGGTACATAATCCGGCGTTGTTTAAACGCATTTTGCAGGAGGGATCGCTCGGGTTCGGCGAAAGCTACATGGATGGCTGGTGGGACTGTGAGCGACTGGATGTGCTATTTACCCGCATTCTGCAGGCGGGCGTCGATGAGCGCTTGCCTAAAAACCTGAGCGACGTTGCGCGCATCGCCTATGCCCGGCTGTTTAACCGTCAGTCGCGTAAACGCGCCTGGCAGGTGGGTAAGGAGCATTACGATATCGGTAACGATCTGTTCCGCGCGATGCTCGATCCCTATATGCAATATTCCTGCGGCTATTGGAAAGACGCTGACACGCTGGAGCAGGCGCAGCAGGCCAAGTTGAAAATGATCTGCGAGAAGTTGCAGCTGAAACCCGGTATGTCACTGCTGGACATCGGCTGTGGCTGGGGCGGATTGGCTCAATATGCGGCAGAAAACTACGGTGTGTCCGTGTATGGCGTGACGATTTCCGCCGAGCAGCAAAAGCTGGCGCAGGAACGCTGCCAGGGATTGGACGTGGAGATACAACTGCAGGATTATCGCGATCTTGACCGTCAGTTTGACCGCATTGTCTCCGTCGGCATGTTCGAACACGTGGGGCCGAAGAACTACGACACGTATTTCCGCGTAGCAGCGCGCAACCTCAAGCCCGATGGGCTGTTCCTGCTGCACACCATAGGTGCTAACCAAACCAATCTGCACGTCGACGCCTGGATAGACAAATACATTTTCCCCAACGGCTGCCTGCCATCGGTACGGCATATTTCCGAGGCCAGCGAAGGACGTTTTGTGATGGAGGATTGGCACAATATCGGCGCCGATTACGATCGAACGCTGATGGCCTGGTATGAGAATTTCAAACGGGCGTGGCCGCAGCTGGCCGAAGAGTATTCCGAGCGGTTCGAGCGGATGTTCACCTATTACCTGAATGCCTGCGCCGGCGCGTTCCGTGCACGGGATATTCAGCTATGGCAGGTGTTGTTCAGCCCGAAGGGGGTGGACGGTGGGGTTCGTGTTTACCGCTGATATCCCCTTCGTCTTTCCAGCCACATCGTTGTTGGCTGCACGCTCGAGCCCTGGTCACTTAGTTATCTAAGCTCCCAGGGATTCTCGCGTTTGCCGCCTAGATGTGGCGGGAAATCCATTGGGGATCTGTCCCAAATAACTAAGGCCATACCCTAAATAATTGGAGTTGCATCACGGCGGCAAGTTTGTAAGTCCCCAGTCACTTACTTAAGTAAGTGACTGGGGTGAGCAAACGCAGCCAACACAGATGCAGTTTCAAGTATGACGGGTATTAATACAGTAATGAATACAACTGACGGCGGTACTTAGCTGCTAATGCGTCGCCGGTGCCCAGCGCGGCCAGAATATCCATCAGCGTCTTGCGCGCGTTGCCATTGGCGGCGGCGAGATCTTTCTTCAGATGCCCCATCAGCAGCTCCAGCGCTTCTTCATTGCGCCCGACCTGATGCAGTTGCAGCGCCAGCTGCACGGCTAAATCGACGTTCTCCGGTTGCTGTTCCACCTGCTGTTGCAACTGTTGAATTTCCGGCGTGTCGGCAGCCTGCTTCAGCAGCTCAATCTGCGCCACCAGACCCTGATAGCGGGTATCACGATCCTGCAGCGGAATGGTCGCCAGCACGGTTTCGGCATCTTCAGTGCGGTTCAGCGCTATCTGGGTTTCTGCCAGTGTCAGGCCAATATCGCTGCGTTGCTGGCTGGCTTGCCAGGCGTCTTTCAACAGCGGTAACGCCTCAGTGGCATTACCTTCAGCCAGCAATTCAGTCGCCTGCGCCAGCTTCAAATCTTCTTCTTTGGGCAGGAAACGCTGCAGGAATTCGCGGATCATCTCTTCCGGCTGCGGGCCCTGGAATCCGTCGACCGGCTGGCCGTCTTTGAACAGGTACACCGTCGGCAAAGAACGCAGGCCAAACTGGGCCGCGATGGCCTGTTCGGCGTCGCAATCCACTTTTGCCAGCACGAACTGACCGGCATATTCCGCCGCCAGTTTGTCCAGTATCGGGGTGAGCTGCAGACAGTGTTGGCTGCGATCCGACCAGAAGTAGAACACCACCGGCAGGGACATTGACTGTTCCAGCGTCTGGTGCAGGTTAGTTTCGTTAATATCAACAACAGCTTGAGCTAGCATGTATTTTCTCTCTGATCTTGCGGAGCCATTGGCTTTTAAATGGGGGCGGAGTGGCGTTCTTCAACCCCGCCGGCCCAATTAACCGTTGCTGCGCAGCAGCCAGTCCAGGCAGCGGCCCGGCAGGATGCGACGCAATACGCTGAGCGCGTGCGCCAGCAGGGTCACCGGGTAACGCAGTTTAGCCCTTGGACTTTCCAGCGCGTGGCGCAATTTGGGCAAAATGGCTTCCGGCGGCAGCGTCAGGCGCTTGGCAATACCGGGGTTATGCACCGGTTTGTCGCTCTGCGCCTGATTGACGTTCTGGGTAAAGTGGGTGGAGATGGGGCCGGGCTCAATCAGGCTGACCTGAATGCCGGTACCGTGCAGCTCCATACGCAGAGCATCGGACCAGGCTTCCAGCGCAAACTTGCTGGCGGCATAGGCACCGCGTCCGGCGCTGGAAACCAGCCCCATCACCGAACTGGTCTGAATAATGCGCCCCTCGCCGTGCGGCAGCATCGCCGGCAACAGCAACTGGGTTAACTGATGGGTGCCAAACAGGTTGGTGGCGAATTGGCGTTCCAACTGCTGGCGCGAAATGCTGCTCAGCGGTCCATAAACACCAAAGCCGCCGTTGTTGAACAGGCCGTACAGCCGATTGCCGGTCAGTTCGATCACCTGTGCGGCGGCACGTTCGACGCTGTCGCTGTCGTCCAGATCCAGCTCAATGCCTTCCAGCCCAAGCTGGCGCATGTTTTCCACGTCCTGCGGTTTGCGGCAGGCGGCCAGCACGCGGTAGCCACGGTTACGCAGATCCTGTGCCGCAATCAATCCAATCCCGCTGGAACAGCCGGTTATCAACACTGCTTTTTGCATAACTTTACCTAGTGTACAACGCTATTTAGTTAGACTCATGTTTTACTAGAGGTTCCAGACGTTCCGCCATCCAGGTGGCGATAAACGGTTGGGCATCCTTATTGGGATGCAATCCGTCATCCTGCATCCATTCCGCTTTTACCACCACCTGTTCCATATAGAACGGCAGCAGCGGAATGTTGAACTGTTTAGCCAACTGAGGGTAAACCGCGCTGAAGGCCTCGGTATAACGGCGGCCATAGTTGGGCGGGATGCGGATCTGCATCAGCAGCGGCTGTGCGCCGGCCTGCTGTACCAAGGTGATGATTTGGCCGAGATCGCGCTGCAGGTCCTGTGCCGGGAAACCTCGCAGACCATCATTGGCGCCCAATTCAATCAGCACCCAGCGCGGCTGGTGCTGTTTAAGCAATTCGGGCAGGCGGGCCAGCCCCTGTGCAGCGGTGTCGCCGCTGATACTGGCGTTGACCAGTTGCGGATCGCCCGGCTTTTTCTGCCATTGATCGGCCAACAGCGTCGGCCAGGCCTGCGCCACCGGCAAGCGATAACCGGCGCTTAAACTGTCGCCTAAAATCAACAGGGTATCGGCGGCGACAGCGCGTAAACTGAATAATCCCAACAGCAAAAGGAAGGGAAGATGCCAGCGGAAAACGTTCTTGAAGTTCATCATCTTAGTAAACACGTTGGTCAGGGTGAGCATCAGCTCTCCATCCTTACCGGAGTCGAGCTGGTTGTCAAACCCGCGCAGACAATTGCCCTGATTGGCGAGTCCGGTTCGGGCAAGTCAACGCTGCTGGGGATCCTCGCCGGGCTGGACGACGGCAGCGAAGGGGAGGTGCATTTGTTGGGCGAATCGCTGACCGCGCTGGACGAAGAGGGCCGCGCCGCGCTGCGTGCCAAAAATGTCGGCTTTGTATTTCAATCATTTATGCTGGTACCGACGCTCAATGCGCTGGAAAACGTGCAGTTGCCGGCGCTGCTGCGCGGTGAAAGTGACCGCCAGAGCCGTGAGCAGGCGGTGCAACTGTTGGAACAGTTGGGTTTGGGCAAGCGCCTTGATCATTTGCCGGCGCAGCTCTCCGGTGGCGAACAGCAGCGGGTGGCGCTGGCGCGGGCGTTTAGCGGGCGGCCACGGGTGCTGTTCGCCGATGAGCCGACCGGCAATCTCGATCGCCAGACCGGCGAGCGCATCGCCGATTTGCTGTTTTCACTCAACCGCGATTTCTCCACCACCTTAATCCTGGTCACTCATGATGAAACCCTGGCGGCGCGCTGCCAGCGGCGGCTGCGCCTGCGCGAAGGCAAGCTGTGGGAGGAAGCATGATCTGGCGCTGGTTCTGGCGCGAGTGGCGCTCGCCGTCGCTGCTGATCGTTTGGCTGGCGCTGACGCTGTCGATGGCCTGCGTACTGGCATTGGGCAGCATCAGCGATCGTATGGACAAGGGCCTGAGCCAACAGAGCCGCGATTTTATCGCCGGTGACCGTGTGCTGCGCAGCGCCCGGCCGGTACCGGAAGGCTGGCTGCTGGATGCGCAGCAGCAGGGGCTGAAGGTCAGCCGGCAACTGTCGTTCACCACCATGACCTACGCCGGAGACCGGCCGCAATTGGCGGACGTGAAGGCCACCGATCTGGCCTATCCGCTGTACGGCAAGCTGGAGACCCGTCCGGCTAATGCCAAGCTGACGCCGGGCAGCGTATTGGTCGCACCGCGTTTGCTGGCGCTGTTGAACGTAAAGGTGGGGGATACGTTGGACGTGGGCGACACCCAACTGCGGATTGCCGGTGAAATCATTCAGGAGCCGGATTCCGGCTTTAACCCCTTCCAGACCGCGCCGCGTATCATGATCAATCTGGCGGACGTGGATAAAACCGGGGCTGTGCAGCCGGGCAGTCGCCTGACCTACCGTTATATGTTTGCCGGAGCTGCGCAGGATATTCAGCGTTACGAAGATCGCCTGACGCCGCAGCTTGGGCCGGATCAGCGCTGGTTCGGACTGCAGGAATCCGGCAGCGCATTAGGCAAATCGCTGCAGCGTTCGCAGCAGTTCTTGCTGTTGTCCGCATTGCTGACTTTGCTGCTGTCGATTGCCGCCGTAGCGGTGGCGATGAGCCACTATTGCCGCAGTCGTTACGATCTGATCGCGGTGCTGAAAACGCTGGGTGCCGGTCGTAGTGCGCTGCGTAAGCTGATTGTCGGCCAGTGGCTGGCGGTGATCCTGCTGGCTGCGATATGCGGGGGGATTATCGGGTTGGGATTTGAGGCGGTGTTGATCCGCCTGCTGGCTCCGGTGTTGCCGGGGGAGCTGCCTGCCGCCGGGACCTGGCCGTGGCTGTGGGCGATCGGCGCGTTGCTGATGATTTCGCTGCTGGTGGGGCTGCGGCCATACCGGCAGCTGTTGGCGACTCAGCCGCTGCGGGTGCTGCGCCGCGATGTGGTGGCTAACGTCTGGCGGCTGCGCTACTTCCTGCCGGTGACGGCGGTGATTGTGGTAGCGTTGCTGACCGCGCTGATGGGCGCCAGCACGCTGCTGTGGTCGATCCTGGCCGGTATTCTGGTGCTGGCCTTGCTGTTGGGCGCTATCGGTTGGGGCAGCCTGCTGCTGCTGCGCCGTATTACGCTTAAAAACCTGGCGCTGCGTCTGGCGGTTAACCGTCTGTTGCATCAGCCTTGGGTGACGGTGAGCCAACTGGCGGCCTTTTCGCTGTCGTTTATGCTGTTGGCGTTATTGCTGGTGTTGCGTGGCGATCTGCTCGAGCGCTGGCAGCAACAACTGCCGCCGGACAGCCCAAACTACTTCCTGTTGAACCTGACCGAAGCGCAGGTGCCGCAGGTGAAGACTTTCCTGCAACAGCATCAAATTGCACCTGAGACCTACTATCCGATTGTCCGTGTTCGCCTGACCGAGATTAACCAGCAGGTGGCGACCGAACGGGTGCACGAGGACGATCCGGGCGGTGAAGCGGTGAATCGCGAACTGAACCTGACCTGGCTGGCGGATTTGCCGGCGCACAATCCTTTGCTGGCGGGCAGTTGGCCGCCTAAGACCGGCGAAGTGTCGATGGATCAGGGTATTGCCGGGCGGCTCAAGATCAAGCTGGGCGATACGCTGACCTTCAGTGGCGATACCCAGTCGTTCAGCGCCAAGGTGACCAGCCTGCGGCAGGTGGATTGGGAAAGTCTGAAGCCGAACTTTTACTTTATCTTCCCGCCGGGTGCACTGGACGGTCAGCCGCAAACCTGGCTCACCAGTTTCCGCTATGACGGGGACGGCCAGATGTTAACCCAGCTCAACCGTCAGTTCCCGACGCTCAGCCTGCTGGATATCGGCTCGATCCTCAAACAGGTGGGCGGCGTGCTGCAGCAGGTCAGCCGTGCACTGGAAGTGATGGTGGTGCTGGTGGTGTTGTGTGGCGGCCTGTTGCTGATGGCTCAGGTGCAGGTGGGGATGCGTCAGCGACGTCAGGAGTTGGTGGTGTATCGCACGCTGGGCGCAGGCAAGCGCCTGTTGCGCAGTACGCTGTGGTGTGAATTTGCCCTGCTGGGGCTGGTGGCGGGCATCGCCGCTGCGGTGGGCGCCGAGGCGGCACTGTGGCTGTTGCAAAGCCAGGTGTTTGACTTCCCGTGGGCACCGACACCGGTGCTGTGGTGGGCACTGCCGTTGCTCAGCGCGCTGTTGCTGTCGCTGTGTGGCGGTTGGCTGGGCGTGCGTTTGCTACGTGGTCAGGCGCTGTTCCGCAGCTACGACGGCTAGTTCCTTCAGGTTATCGACCGGCCCATTGTCAGGGGCCGGTCGACGTTACTCTCCGCACGACCCGTTTCTCGTTAACACTACCGCTTTCAATCCCTGCCTCGATCTGTCGGCCATCCTCTTGGCCGAACTCTGCGTGAAATCGATTACACTCTTCCTTCGGGTTACTCAATTTATTGGGAGCGGTCAAGGTAAAATGATATTGCTGTCACCGCCATATTAGGGCATGAATGCTTATGTTTAGCCTTTAAAATCAGTGGTGAGTGTTGTTTTTAAGGTTGTGTTTCTGTTTTTATCTAAACAAATAATAAATGTAATCGTTTCCACTAATGTGATCGCACTCACTTCTCTCTGGCGAATTGCCTCCTATCATACGGGCAACTTAAGCACGTTATCGTTTGGAGGCTGTATGAGTACTACCGTCAAAGTGTCGGCGGCTGAAAAGAGCCAGAGCAATGCAGGGATGACTTTTTTCGTCTGTTTTCTGGCCGCACTGGCTGGGTTGCTATTCGGTCTGGATATCGGGGTTATTGCGGGTGCTCTGCCGTTTATCACCGACTCGTTTAACATCACCAGCTCCCAGCAGGAGTGGGTGGTCAGCTCAATGATGTTTGGGGCGGCGGTCGGCGCCGTGGGCAGTGGCTGGATGAACTTCCGTATCGGGCGTAAATACAGCCTGATGATTGGCGCCGTGTTGTTTGTCGTTGGTTCACTGTGCTCAGCCGCGGCTCCCAACGTGGAAATCTTGCTGATTTCTCGCGTGCTGCTTGGACTGGCGGTGGGGGTGGCTTCTTATACCGCGCCGATTTATCTGTCTGAAATTGCCCCGGAGAAAATTCGCGGCAGCATGATCTCGATGTATCAGTTGATGATTACCATTGGCATTCTGGCGGCCTACCTGTCGGATACCGCATTCAGCTATACCGGCGCCTGGCGCTGGATGCTGGGCGTGATCACCATCCCTGCGGTATTGCTGTTGATCGGCGTGTTCTTCTTGCCGGATAGCCCGCGCTGGCTGGCTTCGCGCAATCGCCATGAGCAGGCGCGCCAGGTATTGGAAAAGCTGCGTGATACCAGCGCTCAGGCGCAGCACGAACTGAATGAAATTCGCGAAAGCCTTAAGCTGAAACAGAGCGGCTGGGCGCTGTTTAAAGACAATAAAAACTTCCGCCGCGCCGTGTTCCTTGGCGTCCTGCTGCAGGTGATGCAACAGTTCACCGGGATGAACGTCATCATGTACTACGCACCGAAAATTTTTGGCCTGGCGGGCTTTGCCAGTACCGCACAGCAGATGTGGGGGACGGTGGTTGTCGGCCTGGTTAACGTGCTGGCGACCTTTATTGCCATCGGGTTGGTTGACCGCTGGGGGCGCAAACCGACGCTGACGCTGGGCTTTGTCGTCATGGCGGCGGGCATGGGCGCGCTGGGGACCATGATGAATGTGGGCATGACCTCGCCGGCCGAGCAATACTTTGCCATCATCATGCTGCTGATGTTTATTGTCGGTTTTGCCATGAGCGCCGGCCCGCTGATTTGGGTGCTGTGTTCAGAGATCCAGCCGCTGAAAGGCCGCGATTTTGGCATAACCTGTTCTACTGCCACCAACTGGATTGCCAACATGATCGTCGGGGCGACGTTCTTGACCATGCTCAATTCGCTGGGTAGCGCGCACACTTTCTGGGTGTACGCAGCGCTTAACCTGGTATTTATCTTCATCACGCTGGCGTTGATTCCGGAAACCAAAAATATCTCGCTGGAGCATATCGAACGCAATCTGATGGCCGGTAAACCGTTACGCAATATTGGTTCGCGCTAGCCGACAGGCTGGGCATAGGATATTCGTTCAGGCATCTGGCGTTAACGCCAGATGCTGACGACAGGAGGATATTATGGCGATTTTGGTGACCGGCGGTGCAGGATACATTGGTTCGCACACCGTATTGGCGCTGCTGGAACGGGGTGAAGATGTGGTGGTGCTGGACAATTTGGTCAATGCGTCTGAAGAGTCCTTGCGACGCGTAGCGCAGCTGACGGGCAAAGCCGCAAAGTTCTATCGGGGTGATATACAGGACGCAGGCTGCTTGCAGCGGATCTTTAACGAGCAGCAGATTGCTTCGGTGATCCACTTCGCCGGTCTGAAAGCGGTAGGGGAGTCGACCCAGAAACCCCTGGAGTATTATCAAAACAACGTGACGGGCACGTTGGTCCTGCTGGAAGCGATGCGTCAGGCCGGCGTTCACCGGTTTATCTTTAGCTCCTCCGCCACGGTGTACGGTGAAAATGCGCCGGTGCCTTATCGCGAAGATATGCCGATTGGCGGCACTACCAGCCCTTACGGTACCTCAAAATGGATGGTGGAGCAGATCCTGCAGGATTTTGCCAAGGCCGAACCGGCATTTTCGATTATCGCGCTACGCTACTTCAACCCGGTAGGCGCCCATGAGTCGGGGCTGATTGGTGAAGATCCCAGCGGCATTCCCAATAACCTGCTGCCGTATATCGCGCAGGTCGCTATTGGCCAGCGTGAAAGCCTGAGCGTGTTCGGCGGCGATTACCCGACCAAAGACGGCACCGGCGTGCGTGATTACATTCACGTGATGGATGTTGCTCAGGGCCACCTGGCGGCGATGGACCACTTAAAACTGATCGCCGGTTTCAAAGCCTATAATTTGGGCTCTGGGGTAGGGTATTCGGTGTTGGAAATGGTGCAGGCGTTTGAGAAAGCCTCGGGGGTAACCATTCCCTACCAGATTTTACCGCGCCGTGCGGGCGATCTGCCTGCCTTCTGGGCCGATGCCAGCCTGGCGAAACAGGAGCTGGGCTGGCAAGTGCAACGCGGCCTTGATCTGATGATGCGCGATACCTGGAACTGGCAAAGTAAAAACCCGCAGGGCTACCGCCAATAGTTTTTCATCGACAGTAAAAAAGGGTTCAGCTTGCTGAACCCTTTGTTTTTAGTGCGACGTAACGCTTAAGCCAGCTTTTGTTGCGCCCAGGCCAAACCGCTTTGGTATTCGGCCGGTAACAGCGGCGCCAAAGCCTGCAATGCCTGTTGCAACGCACCGGCGTCGGGATCGTTCAGGTTGAGATGCCCAACCTTGCGGCCCTCGCGCACCTCTTTCTCGTACCAGTGCAGATGCACCAGCGGTAACGCCAGCCACTGCTGATTTACCGCGGTACCGATCAGGTTGACCATCACCGACGGGGTGCTCACGACCGGCTTCGGCAGCGGCAGGGCGAGAATGGCACGCAGGTGCAGTTCGAACTGGCTGATAGACGCGCCGTTTTGCGTCCAGTGGCCGCTGTTGTGGACCCGAGGCGCCAGTTCGTTAATCAGCAGACGATCGCCAACGATAAAACACTCCATCGCCATGACGCCGACGTAGTTCAGTTCATCAAGGATCGCCGTCAGCATCTGTTCAGCTTGCTGTTGCAGCGCAGGATTGGGCTGCGGCAACGCCACGCTGGTGCGCAGAATGCCTTCTTCATGCAGGTTATGGGTCAGCGGATAGAACACCGATTTACCGTCGTGTCCGCGTGCGCCGACCAATGAGACCTCGCCGGAGAAGTTAATCCCCTGTTCGACGATGCATTCGCCATAGGCATCGGCCGGCAGTTCGGCTTCCTGACCTGGGCGCAGACGCCACTGACCCCGGCCGTCGTAACCGCCGACGCGACGTTTAACGATAGCCAGTTCGCCCAGGGTCGCGAAAACCTGCGGCCACTCGGCGACGTCGGTCAGCAACTGCCAGGGGGCAGTGGCCAGGCCGAGCTGATCGAGTAACTGTTTTTGCGTCAGGCGGTCCGCCAGACGGGGGAAAATATCGCGGTTAACGAAGCTGTTGTGGGTCGCCAGCTCACGCGTCAGCGCGGTTTCCGGCCAACGCTCGATTTCGGCGGTGATCACGCTGTTTTGATAAGGTACCGCTTCCGGCTCAGCGTCGAGGCCAACCGGATAGACGGCGATCCCCAGCGGCTCACCGGCCTGGCGCAGCATACGCCCCAGTTGACCGTTACCCAGTACGCAAACCGGCTTCATGCTTCCTCCCGCGGGTCCGGGTTATTCAGCACCTCGTCAGTCTGCGCCTGACGCCAATCGGCCAGGCGTTGCGCCAACTCAGCGTCATGCAACGCCAGAATTTGCGCTGCCAGCAGTGCAGCATTGGCGGCGCCGGCCTTGCCGATCGCCAGGGTGCCTACCGGAATACCGCGCGGCATTTGCACGATGGAATACAGGCTGTCCACGCCGCTCAAGGCAGCGCTTTGCACCGGCACACCCAGCACCGGCACCAGGGTTTTCGCCGCCAGCATACCCGGCAGGTGCGCAGCACCGCCCGCACCGGCAATGATCACGTCGATACCCTTGGCGCTTGCCTGTTCGGCAAAGCTGAACAGCTTGTCTGGCGTGCGATGAGCGGAAACGACTTCGACATGGAACGGGACGTCGAGTGAGGTCAGGACTTCGGCCGCAAACTGCATGGTGGCCCAGTCACTTTTCGATCCCATTACAATTGCGATTTTAACCTCAGCGTGAGTGGCTGAAGCGGCGTTGGCTCCCATGGGTGTAAGGCTCCTGTAATTGTACAAACGACGGCCGATTGCCTGCGGCGGGAGGCCGAATGAGGGCGTAGAGCATACCATGAGCGAACGGCAAGGAAAACGGTTGCGTCGCCGGTTTTGATCGTCAAAAGCGCGAATTTTTATACCCGCGCGTGAAGTCAGAAGCTTAGAAAGGGAATTGGATCAGTTCGACGGCGTCGGCGCTGACTTTGATCATCGAGCCTTCTTCATGCCAGGCACCCAGCACTAAACGGTGAGCTTTGCCGTTGCTCAGCGTCAGCTCATGCACGGCCGGACGATGCGTGTGGCCATGGATCATCCAGTGAACCTGGTGGTTCAGCATGGTTTGCTCAACCGCCTGCGGGTTGACGTCCATGATGGCGTCCGATTTGTATTGGTTGCTTTGCCGGCTGCGGGCACGCATTTTAGCGGCGATCTTAAGGCGCCAGCGTAAAGGCATTGCCAGGAACAATTTTTGAATCAGTGGGTTGTGTACTTTTCGGCGGAACTGTTGGTAGGCCCGATCGTCGGTACACAGCGTGTCACCGTGCAGGATCAGGATTTTGCGGCCATACAGGTCCAGCACCTTTTCTTCCGGCAGCAGTTGCATGCCGCTGGCACGGGCAAAGCGCTTGCCCACCAGAAAATCACGGTTGCCGTGGATAAAGTAGCAGGGCACGCCCGCCTGTTGCAGCGTTTTCAGCGCCGCGGCGATTTCAGCATGCAGCGGTTCGGGATCGTCATCGCCGATCCAGGCTTCGAACAGATCGCCGAGTATGTACAGGGCTTCGGCGTGTATGGCATCTTGCCGCAAAAAACGCAGAAAACCGGCAGTAATTGCCGGTTCCTGTGCGCTTAAGTGCAGATCTGCAATGAACAGCGTGTTCATTCAGCTGCGATTACTCGCTGACGGTAACGCTGGTGACGATCACGTCTTCTACCGGTACGTCCTGGTGCATGCCGCTGCGGCCAGTTTTCACGGCTTTGATCTTGTTAACCACGTCCATGCCTTCAACCACTTCAGCAAATACGCAGTAGCCCCAACCCTGGGCGTTTTCGCCGCGGAAGTTCAGGAAGTCGTTGTCTGCTACGTTGATGAAGAACTGTGCGGTCGCGGAGTGTGGATCGTTGGTACGCGCCATTGCCAGGGTACCGATGGTGTTTTTCAGACCGTTGTTGGCTTCGTTCTTGATGGTGGCTTTGGTGTCTTTCTGGCTCATACCCGGCTCAAAACCGCCGCCCTGAATCATGAAGCCATTGATAACACGGTGGAAAATGGTGTTGTTGTAGAAACCGTCACGGCAGTAGTTCAGGAAGTTTTCAACGGTAACCGGTGCTTTGTCCGCGAAGGTGTTGATAACGATGTCGCCGTGATTAGTGTGGAAAGTAACCATAGTTTTAGTCCTAACAAGATGAAGTGAGATGTCACATGGAGCGAGTGAACTATCAGACCGCCGTTATAACATATCTCCTGTAATGAGTCAGCAGCGGCTAAACCGCGCTCAGGCTGTGGTAAATCGCAATTTGTTATATTATAACATCTGTGGCAATCGCTGATTTATCACCGTTTTCCACCTCTGAGCTCAGCAAAGCGCGGCCTTAACCTTGCATTAGATCAGGCTTCGGGTTTCAATACGCTGCTGGGTGAACAACCTTAACCCTGGTTATCATTTTTGTTATCACGCACACCACGGAATGTCCCGATGCTAAAGATTTTTAATACCCTGAGTCGTCAAAAAGAGGAATTTAAACCCATTCATGCCGGTAAAGTGGGCATGTACGTGTGCGGGGTAACCATCTATGACCTGTGTCATATCGGACATGGGCGTACCTTCGTTGCTTTCGACGTGGTGGCACGTTATCTGCGCTATCTCGGCTACTCGCTGAACTATGTGCGTAACGTTACCGACGTTGACGACAAAATTATCCGCCGCGCGACTGAAAATGGCGAAAGCTGCGATCAACTGACCGCACGCATGCTGGCGGAGATGCACGCCGACTTCGATTCTCTACTGATCGAACGACCGGACATTGAACCGCGTGCGACCCAGCATATCGCCGAGATTATTGAGATCACCCAGCGCCTGATCGATCGCGATCACGCGTATGTAGCCAGCAACGGCGACGTGATGTTCTCCATCGACAGCGATCCGCAATACGGTTTGCTGTCACGCCAGGATCTGGATCAGTTGCAGGCCGGTGCGCGCGTAGAAATCGACGACGTGAAACGCAACCCGATGGACTTCGTGCTGTGGAAGATGTCCAAGCCGGGCGAACCGAGCTGGGCGTCGCCTTGGGGCGCAGGGCGTCCGGGTTGGCACATTGAATGTTCTGCCATGAACTGCAAGCAGCTTGGCACCCATTTTGATATCCACGGTGGCGGTTCCGATCTGATGTTCCCGCACCACGAGAACGAAATTGCCCAGTCGAGCTGCGCCCACGACGGCCCGTACGTCAATTACTGGATGCATTCCGGTATGGTGATGATCGACAAAGAAAAAATGTCGAAATCCCTGGATAACTTCTTCACTATTCGCGACGTGCTGGGTTACTACGACGCTGAAACCGTGCGTTACTTCCTGATGTCCGGCCACTATCGCAGCCAGTTGAACTACAGCGAAGAGAATCTGAAGCAGGCCCGTACCGCTCTGGAACGCCTGTACACTGCGCTGCGTGGCACTGATGCCAACGCCCAACCGGCCGGCGGCGACGTGTTTGAAGCCCGTTTCCGTGAAGCCATGGACGACGACTTCAACACGCCGGAAGCTTACTCGGCGCTGTTTGATTTGGCGCGTGAGGTTAACCGTCTGAAAGCTGAAGACATGACGGCGGCGAACGGCATGGCTGCAGAGCTGCGCAAGCTGGCGAAGGTGCTCGGTCTGCTGCAGCAGGAACCTGAACAGTTCCTGCAGAGCGGCGCACAGGTCGATGATAGTGAAGTGGCGGAGATCGAAGCCTTGATCAAGCAGCGTAACGATGCGCGTAAAGCCAAAGAGTGGGCGTTGGCGGATGCCGCGCGCGATCGCTTGAATGAGATGAACATCGTGCTGGAAGATGGCCCGCAGGGAACCACCTGGCGCCGTAAGTAATCCGCTTTAGGCTACAAACAAAAAAGGCGCTGAGTTAATCTTCAGCGCCTTTTTCTATGGAGCGGGGATTACGGCTTAACTACAACCTTACCGCCGTTAAACTCCACGACCTGATCGGCAACGATTTTGCAGCGTTTGCGCGTTTCGACTTTGCCGTTCACTTTCACCTGCCCATCGGCGATGACTTCTTTGGCGGCACCGCCGCTTTCACACCAGCCCTGGAATTTGAGCAGGTCGCACAGTTCGACGTGCGGGTGATTATCCAGATTAAAAGTTTCCATACTGCCTTACTTATTTAGGTTGAACGTCGTGATATTCCTCGCAGGCCTGCAAGGTATTTTGGATCAGTGTAGCAACGGTCATTGGACCCACGCCACCCGGAACCGGAGTAATGTAGGCGGCGCGTTCGCTTGCGGCGTCAAAATCCACGTCGCCGACCACTTTACCACTTTCCAGACGGTTAATGCCGACGTCCACCACGATAGCGCCAGGTTTTATCCAGTCGCCCGGAATAAAGCCCGGTTTGCCGACCGCCACGACCAGCAGATCGGCGTTTTCAACGTGGTGGCGCAGGTTCTTGGTGAAACGGTGGGTTACGGTGGTGGTGCACCCGGCCAGCAGCAGCTCCATGCTCATTGGGCGGCCGACGATGTTGGACGCGCCAACCACGACGGCATTCAGGCCATAGGTATCGATGTTGTAACGCTCAAGCAGGGTGACGATACCGCGTGGGGTGCAGGGGCGCAGTTTTGGCGCACGTTGGCACAGGCGGCCAACGTTGTACGGATGGAAACCGTCGACGTCTTTATCCGGATGAATACGCTCCAGCACCTTGACGTTGTCGATACCGGCCGGCAGCGGCAGCTGCACTAAAATGCCGTCGATCTCACCGTCGGCGTTCAGCCGATCGATCAGCGCCAGCAGTTCAGCCTCACTGGTGGTGGCAGGCAGATCGTAAGAGCGGGAGAGGAAGCCCACTTCATCACAGGCGCGGCGCTTGCTGGCGACGTAAATCTGTGAGGCGGGGTTCTCGCCAACCAATACGACAGCCAGGCCCGGAGCGCGTTTTCCGGCGGCCAGACGTTGTTTAACTTGCTCAGCCACTTCGTTTCTAACCTGCTGCGCAATCGTTTTACCATCAATAATCTTTGCTGACATCAGTGAGGAAATCCATCAATTAAGAAAAGCGGGGGATGACGCTATTTTGTCAGAAGCGGAGCGCGCTGTCAGGCGCTGAATCGCGATCGACGGTGTTTGCCAGGTGTGATTTACGCTTTTTTTATGCCAACGTCAGGATCCTCTACGCCTTTTTTACCGCTCGCTGCGTAAGCTGTGGCTATTCACACTGAGGACGGGAGTCAAAATCATGATGCTCATTACCCGGTTGCACTTTTTACACCTGCCTGTTGATAGCCAGGCATGCCAACCAAGACACGTGGGGGAAACGGTATTCGATTCGTCCTTGCATCCGGCTGACGTTGCGCAGCTGATTGCCCTGCATCAGCTTGCCGCACACAAAACGCCGCCTTCATGGAGAACGCGCCTGGGCGCATTGTGCCGGAGGCTGCGTGCATGAGAAACATCAAAGGGATGGGTTTTATGCTGCTGGTATGGGGGCCAATGGCGCAGGCTTCGTTAAATGCCGCACCGGTTAGCGCAGCTTTACTGCAGCCGTTATCGGCGGCTTGCAACCCGTTGGCGGCCCAGCATGCCGATTGGGGAAACATCAACGCGATGGTGCGCTCGGCTCGCGTTTGCCTGCAGCGTCCGGCAGAACAGCAACAGTCGGATCGTATGCCAGAACAGGCTGATGCCGGCCTGGTACAGCGTAACAGCAGCCTGTTACCGGACTTAACCCAAGGGAAATGACGCGGTTAACTCAATGCAGGGCGGCGGTAATGACTGAAAATTCATCATAAAGCACGGCTGCTGACGTAACGTCATGAAAAGGCATTGACTCAATGATCTCTGACCGTATAATCCAACCCGCAACTCCCGGTTGCCGCATCCCAATGCGCCCTTAGCTCAGTTGGATAGAGCAACGGCCTTCTAAGCCGTAGGTCACAGGTTCGAGCCCTGTAGGGCGTACCATTTCGAAGTCAACACACCTCTACTGAATTCGCTTTTTCTCCTTTATATTCCCTGAAATTACTGATTTTTTCTGTCACGAGCGCTATCGAGGTCAACTCAGTTAAAGCCAAATCAAGTGGTATCTGGGGGCTTTAGAGGGTGCTCATCTCGATTAGAGGCCTCTGATGCCACTAAATACACGACAAACCCAAATAAAAAGAATACAAGCCACACCGATGTGGCAGCCTGTATTTGTCGGTAACACTTAACCTACGAAATACTGGTGGTTTAGGCTGTTTGTGACTTTAGTCATAGAGTTTTCTTACCTTGAGCATAAATCACTCTCCATTCAGAAATAAGATTCTGGCATGACATTCACTTTCCTTAGCGGCGGTTTTTCCGAAATAGTGCACTTCGCCTGCGTATTCGTGAGAGCACTTAATTCCATGTTTATTATGTTTATCGCAAGTATGTAAATACACAGCGAGACGATTTTCACCCTGTGTCGGGATTTTAAAAGAAGATTTTTTCAGTCAATGGGTTTTCACCCTCGCTCTATCAAAAAGTCAGTAATTTTATTTAAAGATATATCGGGTGGCGATGGTGGTATTCATTAGTTTGGTTCATTTTTATTGGCAATTTCCCGTTTGTTATTTTTATATGAGAGATTGTAGCGTTGTTTTTTTGGTTTTATTATCTGATTTTATCTTGATGGTTTCATTTTTGAAACGCCTGATTTCATTACAGTGACTAGTCAAAATTTAAATGCATACCGATAGTGAGTGAATTGATGATGAGGATTCTTTTCATGACAACATTTCACCTTGGTAAAAGTAAGTTTTCACCGCTATCTGAGCTGATCTCGATTCATGCAAACGAACGTTCTGGCGCTATCGCTTTACGCTACAAGGACATCGTTGTTACATATAAAGAATTGCAGCGTTATTCTGAACAGATTTTGGCAGCGATACAGTATAATAAAATCCCTCCGCGCACTGCTATTGCTATCGCTTCGTCCAATCCATTGCTATCCACGTTAGCTCTTCTTGGCGTTATTAGTGCCGGTTGTGTCGCTGTCCCCGTCGCTCTATCGTCGTCACCCGAGCAAATCGCCTCGGTCATTGCAGACGCATGTATTCCTTTAGTCTTTTTGGATAACGAATTTCTTCAGGGGTTGCCATCGATTGGCGCCAAGGTCGCTAACCTTGACGACTTCGATAGCTGGTTAGCCCCTGAAGAGTTTGCTGTTACGCATGTGGAAATATCGCCGGCAGATCCTTTTAACATCATCTATTCATCAGGAACCACGGGTACGCCAAAGGGAATTATCCATACGCATGGTATGCGTTGGAGTCAAATAGCGGCATATGGGCAGATTGTTCCGCGATGTGACTCTGCGGTCACTTTGATCGCCACGCCGATCTATTCCAATACGACATTAGTCTGTTTGCTGCCGTCGCTTGCCTACGGGGGGACTGCGGTGTTGATGGGCAAATTCGATGCTTATGAATATTTAGTTGAAGCGCAGAATTCACGAGCTACCCACACCATGCTGGTTCCTGTGCAGTATCAACGAATTATGGCTTCAACAAAATTCGACGATTTTGATCTTGGTAGTTTTATTTTTAAATCATGTACGGGGGCACCTTTTTCTCCCGAGTTAAAAGCCGATGTCATCCGCCGTTGGCCAGGCGCCTTGCTCGAAATTTACGGGATGACAGAAGGAGGGGGGAGCTGCGTCCTCTTGGCAAATGAACACCCTGATAAACTCCACACGGTCGGTCAGCCTGTGCTTGGCTGCGAAATTCGCTTGATTGATGCACAAGGGAATGAGGTCAATTCTGGAGAGATCGGTGAGGTCGTGGGGCGTTCTAATATGATGATGGCCGGTTATCACGGGCGCCCGGACACGACCCGGGAAGCCATCTGGATTGATGCAAATGGCGATAGATTTATACGGCATGGTGACCTTGGGCGTTTCGATGATGAGGGTTTTTTGACCCTGCTTGGGCGCATTAAGGACATGATCATTAGCGGCGGTTTTAATATATATCCATCAGATATAGAAGCAGTTTTGCGGTTACATCCCTTCGTTGCAGATTGCGCGGTTATAGGTGTTCCCTCGGTTAAATGGGGAGAAACTCCCTACGCCTTCTACGTGCCTAAAAACCACTCGCTCAGCCCTAATGAAGTCATCACTTGGGTTAATGAGCGCATGGGCAAGACACAGCGTTTATCCGGCGCACAGGCAATTGCTCAACTGCCTCTTAGCGCGATAGGAAAAGTACTTAAACGTGAACTGCGCGCGCTCTTTCTGACCGAGCACCCCACCTCATTAGCATGATAAGGAATTGAACTATGAAACCCGACCTGCAGGATCGTGTTGCGATTATCACCGGCGC
Source organism: Serratia sp. BNK-12 (assembly GCF_047456085.1). Lineage (NCBI taxonomy): Bacteria > Pseudomonadati > Pseudomonadota > Gammaproteobacteria > Enterobacterales > Yersiniaceae > Serratia > Serratia sp. BNK-12. The sequence goes on along the minus strand of NZ_CP179896.1, from coordinate 3,998,850 downwards.
CGGTGGCGGGCTTGGTCGTGCCCACGCACATCTGCTAGCCCGTCACGGTGCCAAAGTTGTGATAAATGATATTGGGCCGGGTGCCGACAAGGTTGCCGAAGAAATCAATTCATCGGGGGGAGAAGCCATTAGTTTCCAGGCCTCTGTGACCGATGAGGAGAAAATAAGGGCCATGGTTACAGACACGATGGAGCGGTGGGGGAGAGTCGATATTCTGGTCAACAATGCAGGTAACCTGCGGGATAAGACTTTTGTCAAAATGACTTTGGATGATTTTCGCTCCGTGTTGGACGTACATCTAATGGGGTCCGTGATTTGTACCAAGGCCGTATGGGAGCCTATGCATCGCCAAAAGTATGGGCGCATCGTATTCACGACGTCCTCTTCCGGTCTATATGGCAACTTCGGGCAGGCCAATTATTCAGCGGCGAAAATGGGTCTGGTGGGGCTGATGCAAACACTGGCACTGGAAGGAGCCAAGAGCAATATTTTGGTGAATTGTTTGGCGCCTACGGCAGCGACCGCTATGAGCGATGGGCTTTTGGTACCGCAAGCAAAGCGTGTATTGCAGCCTGAGGCAGTGAGTCCGGCACTCCTGCCGCTGGTTTCGCAGTGCGCCCCGACCAGGGCTATTGTTTGCGCAGGCGCGGGTAATTTTGCCCGCGCCTATATAACGTTGACCGGTGGGCGCTTTTTAGGCAGTGACGCCCATGTCACCAACCGTATTTTCGCCGACTGGCAAGTGATCGGCGATCGCGAGTCTGAGCAGGTTCCTGAGTCTGCCACTGCGCAGATTCATCAAGAACTCATCGCCGCTTTCCGTTCACAAACCGAAAATAACCAGTGAGAATCTACTATGCGTGATGCCGTTATTGTTTCCACAGCCCGAACCCCGATTGGCAAAGCCTATCGGGGGGCTTTTAATGCCACCCCATCTGCAACACTGGCTGGGCATGCAATTAAACACGCTGTCGAGCGAGCAGGGATTGTTGGTAGTGAAGTGGATGATGTGTTACTCGGTTCTGCGTTGCAGCAAGGAGTGCAAGGGCTGAACATTGGCCGCCTGGCTGCATTGCGCGCCGGATTACCCACGTCGGTTTCAGGTATGTCGTTGGATCGCCAGTGCGCTTCGGGCCTTATGGCGGTTGCTACGGCGGCCAAGCAAATCATTGTCGATGGTATGAGTATTGCCGTTGCCGGAGGTGTGGAATCCATCTCGATGGTGCAGACTGATCGGATGCGAATTGAGCCTGACATGGAGCTTTTTTCGCTGTACCCAACTGCCTATATGCAGATGGTGGATACGGCTGACATCGTAGCGAAGCGTTATGAGATCAGCCGGGAATCCTGTGACGAATACTCGTTACGCTCCCAGCAACGAACGGCAGCAGCGCAGTTAGAAGGGTTGTTCGACAAGGAAATTGTTCCTATGCGCGCTTTGATGGCCTACAACGACACGGAGACCGGCGTATTGGCCTATAAAGAGGTCTTGTTGGAACGTGATGAAGGCAATCGTCCAGAAAGTACCCTGGACGATTTGCGTGCCCTTTATTCCGTCAAGGGACCCGGCAAAAATGTTACCGCTGGCAACGCTAGCCAACTCTCCGATGGTGCCTGTGCGCTGGTGCTTATGGAAGCCAAGGAGGCCGAACGCAGAGGCCTGCAGCCGTTAGGTCGCTATGTTGGTATGGCCGTAGCGGGGGTTGATCCGGACGAGATGGGAATTGGCCCCGTTGCCGCGGTGCCTAAATTGCTGCAGAGCAATGGCCTAAAGATTGATGATATCGGGTTATGGGAGCTCAATGAGGCATTTGCAGTGCAAGTGATCTATTGCCGAGACAGGCTGGGTATTCCGGACGACAGGTTGAACGTTAATGGCGGCGCTATTGCAATAGGTCATCCCTACGGCATGTCCGGCGCCCGGATGACGGGGCATGCGCTGATTGAAGGGAAGCGTAGAGGCGAGCGCTACGCCGTAGTGACGATGTGTGTCGGCGGAGGAATGGGGGCTGCCGGTTTATTCGAAATCTATTGAGAGCGGCGCCTCACTCAGAAGTTAACCACTCACAGGATGGGTCAGGCGTCATTTTTGGTTTGGAAGTTTATCGACGGGAAAAGAACGAGGTTCTGTTTCGGAAAGAGCTTATCGGCCTGCGGTTGCCACTCTTTTGTAAGACGCCTAACGATTTCCTCGATGAAATCCAGAAATACTTTTAACTTGGGTATGGATGCCAGCCGATCAAGATATAAAGCATAAAGCTGCGGCGACTCACTTATTTCATAATCAGGCAAGATGCGAACTAACTCTCCCGAGAGTAATCCTGGCAGCGCCCAAATACCGGTAATGGGGGCGATGACGCGGCCATGTTTCACCAGTTCGAGGATTTGTGAATGATCGGTCGATAAAAATCTATGGTAAGTAGGTAACGTAAAGCGTTCCTGGTCCCGGGATATTTCGAGCCTGGGCACATAAGCAGGCAAAGGGCCCGGCTCAACCGCCGCTGCGTCGAGGTAGAAATTACCGATGATGGCATGATCTTCGAGATCCTCTGGAGAGGTCGGTATTCCGTTGGCTTGTACGTATTCTTGGCTTGCTACCAGGATGTTTTTTACCTCTGCGATTTTTCGGGCGGTCAAACGAGAATCCGATAACCACCCGCAATGGAGAACGACATCGAGAATGTTAGGCTCTGGGAGTAATCTTTCTCCCACTCGTACGCGAACGTCGATCTCCGGATAGTTATCCAGAAACTCGTGTAAGTTGGGAGTGAGGAGCGTTTTAGCGACATCACTGGTACAGCCTATGCGCAATATACCGGCCGGGCTACTCCTGTAGGTTGCAATCTCGGCGTCAGCGTCTTCCATTTCTTCTCGCATGCGTATGCATCGTGCGTGTAAAACACTCCCCACTTCGGTAAGCGTTATGCGCCGCGTAGTACGTTCGACAAGTCTAACGTTGTAGAGGGACTCCAAACGCGATACCGCCCGGCTTACCGTTGCTTTAGACTCACCCAGTGCACGCGCTGCCCCAGAAATAGAGCCACGATCGCCGACCATTGCGAATATTTTGAAAGCATCGCTTTTTTCCATGTTCTATCCTCTGGCTGTCACATTCTCATTAGCTAAGAAACTCGAGTGCTATTTAACATTAAAATAATGAGGGAGATGGAACGGGGTAATATTCTAAAGCGCTGACCAATTTTTGTTGGCAACTATCGCTTAGGCATCGACGTAGTATCAAAGACAGCAATACCGCCAGCCTTAACAGAGACTCCTATATAGCCGATCCTTTGTTTCCACAACTCCCGTGGGCGCAAAGAGGGGTTCCGCGCGGCCTTACATGTCGGCTAACATTTCGTCATTTTCATTAAAGGTCAGGATGGATATGACTCCTGACCTTTAATGTGATTATTGATTAATGTATTTCCGTCTATTTCAAGGGAGAGTGTTGGATTAACTCTCCGCCGTTACAATTTTGTTTTTTGAATCTTTCACCAAGAAAATAAAGAAAATTTTCTATAGCTGATTAGCTATTGACCCCGCTTCCTTCTGCCATCCTTCTGCCAGGGTGCGCACCAGTGCATCATAGCCGTCTTCGCTTTGCTTGAGTTCCAGGTTGAACGGCCGTTTGATCAGCCGGCCCTGATGATTCAGGATCCACTCACCGCGGATGACAGCCTTACCGTCAAAGCGGCCATGGAAGCCGCTAATGGAGACGTTAAGCACATCCTGATTGCGACTCATTGGCTGGGAAGATATTACCCAACCCGGTAGCGCGCTGCTCAGATTGGTCACCAGCGTTTGCTGCAGTTGCTGGTCGAGTGGGCTGGCCCATAGGTTGTTCTGGGCTATGACGTACTGCACATCGTTAGTCTGAAAAACCACGCCATTCTGCATGAGATAATCGGCCACGAAAATATGTTCCAACCACAGTTCACGCGTTGACGCGCCGCTGCTCACCGGGGCTGGCATGCCCAACGCCTGCAGCTGATAGTAGGTTTTTTTTGGGGTGCTGCTACAGGCGCTGAGCAGCAGTGTCAGAGCTATCGGGAGCCATTTCATCATTTATTGGCCTTCTTAGGCTGGGGATCATCATGGCTGGCGGCTTCAAACACCAGCGCATTGCTCTTGTCATTCAGAGTGCGTAGCACCGGCTGCAGTTCACGCAGCACCTGATCCAGACGTTGCATGTCCGCTACCATTTTGTTGTAGGCAGGAGAGCCTGGTTGGAACCCTTTCAAACTACGATTGAGTTCCTGCAGTGTTTTCTGCATGTCCTGCGGTAGCGCCTGCATCTCTTTGCTGGAGATGATGCCATTCAGCGACTTCATGGTCTGCTGAGTGGACTTCATGGTCCTCTGGCTTTCCGCCAGCGTTTTGGTCGCTTCGTTGATCATCGGATTGAGTGGTATCGCGTTGATCTTATCCAGCGTTTGCATCAGTTTTTGCTGGATCTGCGCAAGACCGCCGCTGGTTGTAGGTATCAGCGGGTAGCCGAACAGCTCGTGCGGTTCATCCCAAGCCTTATCCTGCGGATTAAAGTCCAGATCGATATAGAGTGAACCGGTTAGCAAGTTGGCTGATTTTAGAGAAGCGCGCATGCCGCGTGACTCGGCGTCTTTCAGACTTTTATCAAAATCAAAGTCCTTGCCTAACTTCCTCAGGCGTTCTGGCTCGATGTGGATTAACACCGGAATGCGGTAATCGTTGTTCAAACGATGTTCAATACCTTCTTTAAAAAATGGCACTTGGGCCACAGTACCGAGACGGATACCCCGAAACTCTACCGGCGCACCCGGCTGTAATCCGCGAACCGAGTCGGTGAAGAACATCAGGTAATCTTTGTGCACGGTATACAGTGAGTCCTGAATACTGCGTTGGTTGTCGAACAGTTGATATACGTCCTTTTCTTTAGCCTGTTGGCCTCTATCCCAATCGTCTGGCACGTCAAAGCTCACGCCGCCGCTGAATAAGGTGGCCAACGAGCCCATTTCCACGCGCATGCCTTGTGCCGACATGTCGAATGCTACACCGCTGTCTTTCCAGAAACGCACGTTGCTGGTCACTAACTGGTCGTAGGGGGCCGAGATAAACAGCTGGTAGCGCATGGTGCGCTGTTTGGGATCGAAATAGCTGGTTTCCACTGAACCGACACGGTAGTTGTGAAATAGCACCGGATCGCCGGCGTTCAACTGGCCAGATTTCTCACTGTCGAGCAAGATGCGCAGCCCTTTGGCGTCCGCAGAGGCCAGCGGCGGCGCATCGAGCAGTTGGTAGTTATCCTTGCCGCCTTTGCCTTTATTGCCCGGCCGCAGTTCGATATAGGCACCTGACAATAGCGTACCCAGGCCGGAAACGCCTTCGCGGCCGATCTGCGGCTTCACCACCCAGAAGGCGCTATCCTGACGCAACAGCTTATCCATGCCGGAGTTAAGGCGTGCTTGCACCATCACCTTGCTCAGGTCGCCGCTTAAGGTCACGGTTTCGACGACGCCGACGTCGACGCTGCGGCTTTTGATTTCGGTTTTGCCCGCTTCCAGCCCTTCGGCGCTGGTGGTAACCAAGGTCACCACCGGCCCCTGATGGCTAAAGTGGTAAAACAGGATCCAGGCACCGATCAGCGCGGTGACGATAGGGATGATCCATACCGGCGACCAGCGCGCAATCTTCTCAACGCCTGCGATGTCATTATTGTTTGCCGTCACCTTGCGGCTCCTTTTTTATTGTTTCGTTTAGACGATCCCAGGTCAGCCGGGGGTCGAAAGCCATGGCGGCGAACATGGTGAGGATCACCACCAGAGCGAATAACAACGCGCCAGTTGCAGGGTAGACGCTCATCAATAGGCCTATATGAACCAGCGCAGACAGTACGGCGATGACAAACACGTCGATCATTGACCAGCGGCCAACGAATTCGACCACTTCGTAAATCAGATGCATACGTTCACTGTTGCCGCGGTTTTTCCCGTTGCCGTTGGCGTCCCAGCACAGCCAGCCGATCGCCAGCATCTTCAGCGACGGCACCATAATGCTGGCGATGAAAATGACCATCGCCACCGGATAAGATCCTTCTCCCCACAGCAAGATCACCCCGGCCATGATGGTCGAATTCATTTTGTTGCCCAGTGCTTCGGTGACCATGATCGGCATCAGGTTGGCAGGGATATAAAGCATGAGTGAGGTCACCAGCAGCGCCAGCGTCCACTGCAGGCTGTTGCGGCGGCGCACGTAGCCATTGGTATGGCAGCGTGGGCATTGGGTCACCTCGGCCGGCAGAATTGCCGTGCAACAGAGACAGGAGCGCACGCCCTGGCGCATGCCAGTGCCCCCGACCGTTAACGGAAGATCCAGGCGCGGCGCCGGTGCGATGTCCTGCCACAGCCAGTGGCGATCTACGCACTGAAAGGCGCGCACCTGCAACAGACAGAACAGGCAATAAGGCAAAAAGCTGCCGCCGATGCCGATATCGCCATAGGCCATCAGTTTGACGAAGCTGACCAGCACCCCGGCGAGGAAGACCTCCACCATGCACCAGGTTTTAAACTGGAACAGCATCTTGCCCAGCCACTCTTTTAATGCCAACGGCATACGCACTCTGGCGCACAGCACAATGATGGCCAGCATACAAAATGCGGGGATCAGTTGTACGAGCAACATAAACAGCGTAGCCATGCTGGCGTGGTTTTCTTCCAGCATGACCTGAGGGATATTAATCAGTTTGATTTCATTACCGAAGCCGGCAACGCGCATATTGATAAACGGAAAAACATTAGCCAGCAGCAGCATGAACAACGCACTGAGGGCGTAGCCTATCGGCCGTTTGCGCGGTTCCTCCCAGCGGGTGCTGAGAGTCGTGCTGCAACGTAAGCATACCGCTTTGGTGCCCGCGCTTAACGGCGGTAACGCCATCAGTAAATCGCACTGCGGGCATAGAATCAGTTTCTCAGTTAAAGGTTGCGCGTGCCGGATTGCTAAAATTATACGCATATGAGATTCAACGGCCCACATTACCCTGTCCCAACAGAGTTTCATGCTCTTTGGAGGACAGAAATCGTAGAGAAACCCCAGTAGGGCCGTATTCCTTGCGGAGCGTGCCATTGAGAGTTATGTCGGTTATGTATGTGCAGCAGGCCATAGTTACCGGGATAACAAGGGAAGAAGAACTTGATCTACCACTTCTGCGATCAGTTCGCTGTCCACTATCTGGCTGCGCTCGGTATGGCGGAATTGAACAACACCTGGCAACAAGTCGATTAACAGATCCAGGTTCACTTGGTCCGAAACAAGCAGCTCACCACGGTCAATCGCACGTTCGATTATTTCTAAGACGCGAATACGACGGCTATTCAACCAGCCTGGGAGCGTCTGTTCTACCCAGCCGCTGAGGATGCGATGGTTTCCAAGAAACTCAATGATTGCGAGACGGATATCGGGGTCGTTCAGGCCGTAGAAGTGTTCATAAACGGCGATAAGGTCACTGCGCAGTGAACCCGTATCGATGGGCAGATCGGTGGGTGAAAAGGCCAGTAGGGCATCAGCCAACAGGGCGTCACGAGACTTCCACCGTCGGTACAGTGAAGCTTTGCCTGCTCCTATCCGTTTAGCTACCGCTTCCATAGTGAGTGAATGGAAGCCGCCTTCCGCTACCTGCGCTAACGCCGCTCGCATAATCCGCAAGTCTAATTCTGCATCTCGAGGGCGTCCCACCGCCGGCCTGGCGGTTTCCGGGGCTAAAGTGGGGGCGTCTGAGGGTGTAATTTTCGACATAATTATGATCCTTGACAGTTTCGATACTGAATCGTATCGTAAATTAACGACTACTTCTACGGAAAATTCACATGAGCGTATTTCTCACCTGCGCAAGACTCTTGATGGGGCTTGCGCCAAAAATTCTTGCCGATGACGTGAAGCTGCACAAGTACCTGCTAAATAGGCCTTCCCCTCAGGCCGCGCCTATTCCAACCGCACTTCGTTCTTCCTGCCAAATCGAGGAGCGCGAGCACCAGGGGCAGCGAGTCGTGACTCTGACGCCACGGACCGGAAAGCGCGATCTGCACGTGCTCTATCTGCACGGCGGTGCCTACGTGAACCCACTGCATCACTCACACTGGAGCATCATCAGTGCGGTGATCGGCGCGACCGGCGCTACCGTAACCGTTCCGCTGTATGCCCTTGCTCCCGAACATGACTATCGCGTTGGCACCGCTCTGATCGATACGGTCTTTGACAGCATCGTTTCCGCCCGAAAGGGTGAGCGAATCGTCGTGATGGGCGACAGCGCAGGGGGCAACGCAGCACTGACGCTAGCGCTTCGTCGACGCGATGATGGGTTGTCGCTCCCTGACCATCTCTTTCTGTTTGCCCCATGGTTGGATCTCTCTATGAGGGACGCTGAAATGAGGGAGCTGGAGAATAAGGACGTTATGCTTGCCGTGGACGGCGCACGAGTATGCGGGAGAATGTGGGCTGGAGACATTTCCCCCGAACTACCCTACATGAGCCCGCTTTACGCTGACTTGCGGGGGATGCCGCCGATGAGCATATTCCAGGGAGACCGCGATATCTTTGTTGTTGACGCGCGGAAGTTCGCGGTAAAAGCGCAAGTCGCAGGCGTCACGCTCGACTACCACGAGTATCCAGGTGGTTTTCACGTATTCATGGGGCTCACTTTCCTGCCGGAAGCGAAAGACGTCTTTCGCAAGGTGGAAGCAGTGACTAGATACCTAGGGAATGCGGCATGACAACCAGACATACAAAGCCAGGCGGCTCTTGCCGCTGGATCAGCGCCTGTCTGGGGCTTATCCTGCTACTCACCGGTGCTGCCATGCTGTACGGCGGTATCTGTCTTATCAAGCTGGATGGCTCCTGGTACTACGCCATCGCCGGCATCGTGTTGCTGATAACGGCATCGCTATTGCTGCTGGCACGTCGCAGCGGCTTTGTGCTCTATGCCGGCTTTTGCGTAGCGACGCTGGCCTGGGCTTTGTACGAATGCGGCTGGGACCCGATTGCACTACTGCCGCGCTTGTTGTTCTTTCTGGTATTGCTCATCGTCATGTTGCTGACCTGGCGTTGGTTCGCCCGGCCTTTTACGCGGCATCGCGAAAGCGCGCGCGGCGACATGCCTGCGTTGCTGCTCGGCAGCGCGCTAACGTTGTTACTTTTTAGCCTGTTAATAGTCGGCTTACAGCCTGACCACGGCATCGATCTGACCACGGCATTGGGCGAATATCCCGCCGAAGACATGCCCGTCAACTCGGCATCTAACGCCCCCGGCGATTGGACGAACTACGGACGAACACCCGGTGGCCAGCGTTACTCGCCTCTGGATCAAATCACTCCGGCCAACGTTGCCGATCTCACACTGGCCTGGACCTTCCACTCTGGCGCAACCGGCCTGCCGCAAGGCAATAAAGCGAGCGAGTTGATGTTCGAGGCTACGCTGCTGAAGGTACGCGACAAGCTTGTGTTCTGTACCCCCCATGACGAAGTCATCGCCGTTTCGCCTGAGACAGGAAAATCGATCTGGCGCTTTAATCCTCATGCGAATCTGAGCGCAGCACCGTTTCTTGCCTGCCGTGGCGTATCCTATGACGAAACGCCAGGGGCCAGCGGCGTTTGCGCTCATCGGATTATCACCGCCACTCTGGATGCCAGGATGTACGCGCTGGATGCCGATACCGGCCAGCGTTGCCCGGCGTTCGGCCAGAACGGCGAAATCGATCTGACCGCAGGCATGGGCCTGGTCAAGCCGGGTTTCTACTACGTCACTTCACCGCCCTCGATCGTGCACGGCAAGGCTGTGATCGGCGGGTGGGTGTTCGATAACGTGGAACGCGGCGAGCCCTCCGGCGTCGTGCGCGCATTTGATACCCGCACCGGCGAGCTGGCCTGGGCCTTCGACATGGGCCGCACCGATCGCACAACACTTCCACCCGCAGGCGAGTTCTACACGCGCGGCACGCCAAATGTCTGGGCACCGATCAGCAATGATCCGGCGTTGGGCCTGGTCTATCTGCCAACCGGTAACGAAACGCCGGATTTCTTCGGCGGCGGCAGGCAAGCCGTATCGGAAAAATATGCCAGTTCGCTGATCGCCGTCGACGCGGATAGCGGAAAGATACGCTGGCACTTCCAGACCACCCACCACGACATTTGGGACTACGATATTCCATCTCAACCGACCACGGTCGACTTGTCCGGCGCACAGGGCGTAGCGCCAGTACTCGCCTTGCTGGTACCGACCAAGCGCGGCGAGTTGTTCATGCTTGACCGGCGCACGGGGGCTCCGTTGACTCACATCGAGGAGCGGGCGGTGCCACAAGGGGCCGTGCCAGGCGAACACCTGTCAGCTACCCAGCCCTTCCAGAGCGACATGCCTACGTTTGCACCGGCCACGTTGCACGAAAGCGACATGTGGGGAGCTACGCCGCTCGATCAACTGTATTGCCGTATCCGCTTCAAGGCGTTGCGCTACGAGGGCGCATTTACGCCGCCATCGGTACAAGGTTCACTGGCGTACCCCGGCTCGGCGGGTGTCTTCGAATGGGGCGGTGTATCGATCGATCCTTTGCGACATATCGTCGTGGCGAACAACAATTACATGGCGATCATCAACAAGCTGACCCCACGCGACGAGGTTTCAGCCAACGGTAAGCAAGGCAACAAGGGCGGCGATTTCGGCGGCCCGCAATTAGGTACGCCTTACGCCATCAGTGCCACGCCGTTCGTATCGCCATTGGCCATACCTTGCAATCAGCCACCGTGGGGCATGCTCAGCGCGCTTGACCTCAAAACTCGCAAGCTGCTCTGGCGCCATCCGTTAGGCAGCGCTTATGACAACGGCCCCTTCGGCATTTCCTCCCATGTGCCGCTGCAAGTCGGCGTGCCGAACATGGGCGGCTCGGTGGTGACCCGCAGTGGACTGATCTTTATCGCCGCCACGGCTGACCGCACGCTCCGGGCGTTTGATCTGCGTACCGGCCGCGAGCTGTGGCACGCCATACTGCCGTTCGGCGGCATTGCCACTCCGAGCGTCTACGAAGGCAAGGATAAACGCCAATACGTTGTCATTGCCGCTGGTGGGCATACCGGCCTTGGCCGTTTTGGCGGTGATGCGGTGATGGCGTTTGCATTGCCTAAATCGCCTTGAAACACTGAATTCCAGGCATAGCAGGGGGGCTTGGTCATTGCAGCATGAACCTTGCTGCAAGTGTTCAGCCCCCTAGATTTCTCGCACGAGCGCTAGCCAATACGATCCACAGAAAATGAATCTATAATGGCCGCCCTGAGCGGCTCATGATGTGTTAGTGCATTCAGACGCTTGCCTGCGGTTTGCCGGAGAATACTGACTAAGGGTTGTTTCTATTATCCAGACTAAACCCGCCAGCCCCTAAGAGAAACAGGGCGATAAAACCACCGGACATCGTGATGTTTTTCATCAGCATCAACTGACTTTGTAGGTCGGGACCACTGTGAAAAATCAGTCCTGAGATGATACAGAATCCAAAGAACAGAATGGCGACAATCCTCGTCTGAAAGCCCAGTAAAAGAGCCACACCGCCGCCTAGCTCGGTTAATATCACCAAAGGCAATAATATTGCTGGTACGCCCATCGACGCCATATACTCAGCTGTCGCGTTATAAGCCGAAAGTTTACCTATTCCAGCAATAATGAATACAGATGAAAGAAGTACTCTCATTAAAACTGACACTAAACCGAAGAATAATTTGTTGTCGATGATATTGTCAATTTTGCCTTTTATAGACATTAACGCTTCCTCAAAATATTAAATAATATATAAGTTGAAAATTAACGACCGGTTTGTAATTACACACCGGGCCGCGTATTCAATGGCTCGCTGATGGTGATGGCTAAACCCTGGGCTGGGGGAGTAATGGTTGTGGCCTGAATAAAAGTAAAGAGTGCTTAAACAGCAAACTAACGACGTTATTATCCCCCCGCATTACGCTCACATCTTCTTATTCTCAGTGCCCGCCTGTTTATTCATGATATCGTGCTCGGCGGGAGGGTTACCATATAATTGACGTAAGGATTTGGGTATATGCCCATTGTTATCGATTATATTATAATGCTCACCCACTTCAGCCGTCAGTAATGTACTGCCGGATAAGGTCTTTAAGTTAGGGTCGCTAAATAGCGCCCATACCACGCGTCCACAAAACTCAGGGCTCTCAAATCCCAATGTGTCACGGAGAGCGCGCGTTTTCGGGTCTGAGTTGGCAAGCTCAACCATCGTCTCTGTGGCTACGAAACCTGGCCATAGGGATACGGCGGAAACGTTAAAGGGGGCGAAGTGCTCGGCGTAGGAAGCGGCCAATTTATCCAGGCCAGCCTTTGAAGCGTAATAGGCTGGATCATGCACCTTCGCATCGGCATAGAAAGATACGTTGACGATTAACCCGCGCCCACCGGCAAGCAACAAGCGCGCCGCATGCCAAGTCGCAACATGATGAGAACGTAAGCCAACATCCAGTATATCGGCAAGATGGATGGTGGCTTCCCAAAAGGGTTTCACTCCCATTTGGCTGTTAAGCGTGGTGGCATTATTGACGAGGATATTGAGATAACCGTGCTTCTGCTCCACCTGTTTAAATAGGCGTGCTATCTGTGCATCGTCAGACATATCGCAAACAACCGCTACTCCTTGCCCCCCCGCGTGGGTTATTTCACTGACCACCTTTTCGACTGACTCCTGGTCACGACCCGTAACATAGACAATCGCACCTTGTCGTCCCAGTTCCTTTGCTATTCCCTTACCTATTCCTTTGCTTGATCCTGTAATAACGGCGATGACATCTTTTTCTGTTTGCATTATTTGCTCCTGATGACAAGGGCCAGGGCCTTCATCTTCGCTTAAACGGTGACAACAATTTTGCCTAGCTGGGCGTTCGCTTCTAGATATTGATGTGCCGCAACTATCTGATCAAACACAAAGGATTTCGCTATAACCGGCTTTAATTCGCCACGACTAAGCGCCGCCAAAATAAAGGTTTTAGCGTTGGCGAGGCGCGCCGCATTTCCTACAATTTCGCTGTAAGCAAATCCCCTGATTGTCAGGCCTTTCGGGATCGCCAAACTTGCCGGGAAAGGGGTGTTTTCACCGCTCAGATTACCGTACTCTATCAGCGTGCCTCCGGGCGCCAAGATCTCGCATAGCGTGGGCACACCTTCCCCCCCAATACAATCGAAGATAACTCGCGGCGGCCTATCGCCAGTGATTTCTTTAACTTCAGCTACGCTTTTCTCACCCTGAGAAGTGACAACCCATGATGCACCGATATCGAGTAACGCCTGGCGTTTGGATTCGGTTCTTGAGGTTGCTATCACCCGAGCGCCAAGCATGTTGGCAATTTGAATCGCGGCGATACCAACGCTACTGGAAGCGGCAGTGACCATGACATAGTCGTCAGAGGTCACTTCTGCAACGTCAATCAGTGCCCCATATGCCGTGATGTACTGCATCCACGCCGAGGCTGCTTGCTCCCAGGATAAATTTTCCGGATGCTTAACCACGTAACGGGCTGGGTAGTGAATAGTTTCACCATAGGTGGGCCACCGATCCATAGCCAGTGAAGGGATAACACTCACCGCGTCGCCAGGGATAAGGCCTTGCACTTGTGCACCAACGGCGTCGATAATCCCGGCCGCTTCATACCCCATTCGCTGCGGAAATACCGGAGGAAATGCATACTTACCGCGACGCAGTAGCGCCTCCGCCCGATTTAAACCGATAGCTTTCACCTTAATACTGACTTCATCGGCGGCTAAGGCAGGGAGATCCACGTCCACAATTTTTAATACATCTGGTTCACCGACACGATCAAACTGGATAACCCGCGCCATTTTGTTCCCCTTTATATAAAACACGTAAACTAATACGAATTTATGACTGGAATTTTTGACACAAAAATAAGTGTAATTTTATGCCTGTTCCATTATTTCATGCGTATCACAGTTTTCCCCCGGTATCCTCCGCTCTTGACGGAGTCCAGCGCTAACGAAGTATCCTTTAAATAAAATACTCGCGGAGGCGTGAAGGGAATCTCACCTTTGGCAATCTCTTTCGCTATAGAATTCAATTTGGCAGGGTCAAATTTCATTTGAAAAAATGTCCCTTTTCCTGGTTGGCTGCCAGGTGTTTTTTCTGCGATATCAACGGCAACTGAACTTACAATTCGGCCGTATGGCGCCAGAGTGTTCCAGAGTGCTTCCAGGGAACGTCCACCGACCAAGTCAAGAACGAGGTCAACTCCCTTTATCATCGATAAGGCATGAGCGTCGTTATAGTCAACGACATCTGTGGCACCCAATGACTTGACATAATCTCTGTTTTTTTGCGAAGCCGTAGCGATGACCTTTGCCCCTGCGCGATGAGCCAAAGGAACAGCCAAAGAGCCTACTCCGCCAGCCGCGCCCTGGATCAAAACGGTTTGCCCAGCCGTTAATTCCCCGATATCAAATAACCCCGTCCACGCCGTCGAGCCGGCAACCGGCAGGGTTGCTGCGACGGTTTCGTCCAGATCATCGGGGATGGGGATTAACAGTTCCGGCTCAATTTCTATCGTTTCGGCAAATGCCCCGCGGTTCACAGGCTTCCCTATCACGCGATCGCCGACGTTGAAGGTGGTGACGCCAGCCCCCACTTCAACAATCTTTCCTGCGAACTCGCCACCCAAAATACAGGGAAAAGTTAATGGGAATATATGCTTAAGCAGGCCATCACGCAGTTTCCAGTCTAATGGATTAACCCCTGCGGCGGCGATCTCCACAATGACCTTGCCCGGTGAGACCTGGGGCCTGTTGATGGGCTGAATTTTGATCGTGCCCTCAGCGCCATAACTATACATAACTGCTGCTAATTGCTGATTCATGTTGATCTCCTAAGCTATTTTTTCACTATATCCGTACCAATAATAATTAATAAGATGCTAAATTATGGACGCCGTGGACCAAAAATGAGACAGCTCATGAATATGAATGCATTGCAGGACTTCATAAGTGTGATTACACACGGCAGCTTCAGCGCGGCAAGTCGCGCAACGATGACGCCTAAAGCCTCTATTTCACGACGGATCCGTCAGTTGGAAGATGAACTGCAAACGCGCTTGTTTGAACGCACGAATACCGGTTTCACCTTGACCGCCGAAGGAACCCTGCTATTCGAGCGGATAAAGCCTTTGGTTAACGAGCTCAACGACATCAAAACTGACATGATGGAACAGACCGGTAGCCCCTCAGGAAAATTACGGATTAGCGTTCCTCCCGTTATTGCATTTGATACCTTGGGTAAACTGGCTGCTCGTTACAGAGCGCTTTACCCATTGGTCGAACTTGAACTTATTGCTGACAGCAGATTGGTTGATCCTATTCGAGAAGGTTTCGATGCCGTTATTCGTGTAAATCCGATGGCGGATGAAGAGATGATAGGTATAAAAATATTCAAAGAGACATTAATATTTGTTGCGTCACCGCAATACAGGGAACAACTGGCTTTGGGAGACCCGCTCACGGAACTTCCTTTCATCAGTATTGGAACGCACTGGAAACCGAATCAAATTAGTACCGTTTTGGATGGGGAACCACGACATTTCAATGTGAACACGGAGTTATATATCTCCTCTCCGTTTATCACCCGTTCCACCCTCATTTCGGGAGTCGGTTCCGCACTGCTACCGGAAGCTTTGGTCGCCGATGACATCAAAGCCGGCAGGTTGCTTCACCTGGGGGTAAGTGAACAGCCAGAGCTGATTTTATGGTGCCTTTATCCGAGTAGGCGCTATGTCACCGGAAGATTAAGAGCCTTTATTGATTTATTGAAGGAAACATTTTCACAGGAAAGCAGTATTCATCATTAACGGTTCGAAAAACAAAACCGGCGATCCTGTCGGGTAAGCAGTGAATGATGGCTGCACTTAAGCGTGCAAGCAGCCATTGAACCGCCTGCAACGCTGTCCTCCAGTCCCTGGCTCGAAAATCCATTTAATTACCCGGCTAACGACTATGTTGGCTGCCGACGCTGTGCTAGTTTCTGTAGCAAATCATCAGAATGCAGGACATAACATGTTGAGTTTGTTTGTTTACGGGACGTTAGGGCCAGGGCGGCCAAACGCGCACATCATGGAAAGCATCGGCGGAAGTTGGGAAGAGGGCAGTGTGGGGGGAACGCTGCTGAATGCAGGGTGGGGCGCCGAAATGGGCTATCCGGGCATCGTGCTGGATAACAGCGGCAGCCGGGTTCAGGGTTTTCTGTTTTGTTCCGACAATCTTGCCGCCCACTGGCAAACCCTCGATGAATTTGAGGGAGAAGGTTATGAGCGGGTGGCCGTCAGTGTGACTACGGCAAGTGGCGACGTCGTCGATTCGTTTATCTACATGCTGAAGCAATAACGCCGCTGCCGTTGTTTAGCTCGGGAACGAGCCATCTCGTTCCCGAAATGCGGCGGTTACCGGTTCGGCAAACAGAAAAACGACTGCGCGTTCTCACCCAAAATCTGACGCTTACTTTTCTCCGGCAAGGCAGAGCTGCTGACCAAATGGCCAATCTGTTGTTCCCCCAGCGGGAAGGGAGCATCGGAGCCCAGCATGACCCGTTCCGCACCCAGGGTATCCACCAGAAGCTCTAGCGCCCGTGGATCGAACACCGCGGAGTCGACGGAGAAGCGATCCAGATAGCTTGACGGTTTATGCGGGCAATCTTCTCGCACGATATCGCGCTGCTCCCAGGCATTATCAACCCTCCCCATCAGGTAAGCAAAGCTGCCGCCCCCGTGGGCAAAGCAGAGTTTCAGGCTGCGCGGCAAGCGTTCGAAGGCGCCTGAGAGGATCAAAGAGAGGATCGCCAATTGCGTTTCCGCCGGCATTGCCACCAGCCAGGGCAGCATCCATTTCTTCATACGCTCCGCGCCGCCCATCATATCCCAGGGATGTACCAGCACCGGGATACCCTCGTGGGCGCAGTGGGTCAGAAAGACGATCAGCGATTCATGATCCAGATCCTTTGCCCCTACGTGATTACCTATTTGCACGCCAATATGACCACACTCTTTTGCCCGGCTGGCTTCGCGGCAGGCGGCCTCGCTGTCCTGCAGGGGAACCTGCGCCAGCACCTTCAGCCGTCGCGGATTGGCAGACGCCATCTCCAGCGCCCGATCGTTCATCAACTGGACCCAGGGCAGGGCGCGATCGAGAGCGACGTCATAGGCAAACATGACCGGCGTGGCGCACATGATCTGAATATCGATCTGCTGTTCATCCAGCTGTTCCAGGCGGCGTTCGGCATCCCACAGGGCGTCATAGACCGGCCGGAAAGGCTTATCATTGAGCATGATCTGGCCTTCGCGCCCGTGGGTTGCCAACCAGGGAGCCCGCTCAACATCCAGCCTGGCAGCCTCTTGTTGGCTGATTTTAGGGAAAAAATGCGAGTGGATATCTATTTTCATCGGGTTTCTGTTGCCTTCAGTGTGCGATGCCAGGTTTGTGCATCGCGGCTTGGGTGGATCTCGCCGCACTGGCTGCAGCGGCGTTCTTCATCGCTGGTTGCATAAAATTGTTCATAAACCGGGGGGAGATCCGCCACGATGCTCTTGAGGTTCATTTCATATCTTTTGATCAGGTTGCCGCAGGCCGCGCATGACCACTGTATGGCGTCCGGCTCATTTTCCGGGCGCATCCGTTCCAGCACCAGGCAAAGGCTGCCCTCTTCCGGGCGTTGAGGAGAATGAAGCACATGGGGTGCCATCAGGAAAATGTCCCCTTCACGCAGGTCGATGCGGTCATAACGGCCGTCATCCCAGATGTTCAGATAGGCATTCCCTTTAAACTGGTAGAAGAACTCCTCTACCGGGTTATCGTGAAAATCGGTGCGCTGGTTCGGCCCGCCGACGACGGTGACCATGTAATCGCTGTCC
This sequence comes from Serratia sp. BNK-12, assembly GCF_047456085.1. Taxonomy (NCBI): domain Bacteria; kingdom Pseudomonadati; phylum Pseudomonadota; class Gammaproteobacteria; order Enterobacterales; family Yersiniaceae; genus Serratia; species Serratia sp. BNK-12. The sequence continues at coordinate 3,980,919 of NZ_CP179896.1, read as the reverse complement.
TGCCAGATCTGTTGGTTATTGACCGGGGGCTTGAGCCGATGCGCGTTACTGTCTAGCCAAGTATTGAAGTTGAGCGGAAATCCATATTTGAAGTTAGACATTGTTATTCTCCGATTCGTAGGGCAGAGGATATGCACAGGTTATTTTTGGGGCTTATAGGCGATGGCCTTGATTTCAATTAACAAGTGCGGGTGAGGCAGTTGATGCACCGCCACGGTGGTGCGGGTTGGGCCGTCGTAGTCAAAATAGTCGGCATACACCGCGTTATAGCCAGCAAAATCGTTCATATTGACGAGAAAAGCGCTGATCTCGACAACATCATTCAGGTCGGCTCCGACACTGCGCAGGATGTCGCGAATATTATCGAGCACCGCGCGAGTCTGAACGTCGATAGCCAGGCGGGTTGCACCCATGGCATCGGCTTCGGCCCCGGCAATACTGTTGTCCGGCAATCTGGCACTGGTGCCGGAGACAAACAGAAAGTCGCCCGCCCGTTTCACGTGTGGAAAACGTCCGCGCGGGGCGGCTTTTCCCTTAACAACCACAGCCTGGTTAGTCATAGCTGGCCCTCGGTATGAAATGCCGTTCGCCCAAAGCCGGAAATATCGACGCTGACGTGTAGCCCGGGGCGTAAAGCTTCTGCTGCGGTTGCCGCGCCAGCGAGGATCACCGAACCGGCAGGCAGTACGCGTTCTTGTTGATGCAGCAGGCTGGCGATCTGTACCAGTGCACGCAATGGATGCCCAAGAATAGCTGCGGTGCTGCCAACCTGCACCGGACGCCCATGAAAGTTCATCACCACACCAAGGTTATCGATGGCGCGCTGCGGGTTCTGCAAGGCCCCCACGACGAATTTGGCGGATGAGCAGTTGTCGGCAATCACGTCTTCAAGGGTGAAGCGGAAATCGCGGTAACGGGAATCGATAATCTCCAGCGCAGGGCATACCCCTTCAAGCACCCGGCCGGCTTCGGCCAGGGACAGCGGGCCATTGATCTCTTTGCCGGTGATAAAACAGAGTTCAGGTTCCACGCGCGGGTGGATCAACTCGCGCAGATCCAGTGTTCCTCCTTCTTCAATCTGCATGGCATCGGTCAGTTCTCCCCAAATAAGATGGTCAACGCCCATTTGCTGCATTTTGGCGCGGCTGGTGAAACCCAGCTTCAGGCCGACGCGACGCTCTCCACGCTGCTCGCGCAGCCGGATCCCTTCAGCCTGAATCCGATAGGCCGTGGGAAGATCCAGAGCCTGCTGTCCGGTTAACTGTGCGGTGGCTTGCTGGCTGAGTGTGGCCTGGTCTAGCTGAGTGGCCAGTGCGGTAAGATCCATGATTTTGCTCATGCAATGTTCTCCTGAAGCCTGTTTCGCTGGGCCAGCAAATCCAGGGCGACGTCAACGATCATATCTTCCTGGCCGCCGACCATACGCCGACGGCCGACCTCCAATAAGATATCGGTGGTTTTAAGTTGATACTGCTGCGCCGCCTTTTCGGCATGGCGCAGAAAACTGGAGTAGACGCCGGCATACCCCAGCGACAGGCTCTCTCGATCGACGCGTACCGGACGATCCTGCAATGGACGCACCAGATCGTCTGCCGCGTCCATCAGTTGCAGCAGGTCGCAACCGTGGTTCCAGCCCAAACGTTCGGCGGTGGCGATAAAGACCTCAAGCGGCGCATTGCCGGCACCGGCGCCCTGACCGGCCAGTGAAGCGTCGACCCGCTGACAGCCTTCCTCCACTGCGACAATCGAGTTGGCGACCCCAAGCGCTAAATTATGGTGAGCGTGCATGCCGATTTCCGTGTTTTCATCGAGCACCTCGCGCAGAGCGCGGAAGCGATCGCGGATATCCTGCATCAGCATGGCGCCGCCAGAATCGACCACGTACACGCAGGTGGCCCCGTAGGACTCCATCAGTTTCGCCTGCTGTGCCAGATGTTTGGGTTCAGCCATATGGGACATCATCAGAAAGCCGACGGTGTCCATCCCAAGCTCACGCGCATAGCTAATGTGTTGGCGCGAAATATCCGCTTCGATGCAGTGAGTGGCGACGCGCACTACCCGCGCGCCAGCATCATAGGCATTACGCAAATCGTGAACGGTACCGATACCCGGCAACAGCAGCGTCGCGATCCGGGCATGGCTGACCGACTCTGCGGCAGCGGCAATCCACTCGACGTCGCTGTGCGCGCCGAAGCCGTAGTTGAAGCTGGAGCCGGATAGCCCATCACCGTGAGCCACTTCGATCGAGTCGACCCCAGCGCGATCCAACGCGGTGGCGATTTGTCTGACCTGTGGCAGCGAGTAACGGTGGCGTACCGCGTGGGAACCGTCACGCAGAGTGACGTCGGAGATATAGAGTTTTTTCATCTTCATGCTCCCTGACCTTGCAGCAAACGCCTTGCGATATGCTCACCGCAGGCCAGTGCGGCTGACGTCATGATGTCGAGGTTGCCGGCGTAGGCCGGTAAATAGTGAGCGGCCCCTTCGACCTCCAGGAAGATGGAGACTTTCAGGCCACCCTGCGGCCCCAGATCCGGGTAAAGGTGCGCATCGGCCGGGGCGATGGTTTCAAACTGGACTTCCTGCTTGAGTCGATAGCCGGGAACGTACTCTTGCACTTTGGCGACCATGGCAACCACCGCCTCGGTGATTGCTTGTCGATCGCTCGGTGGCGTCAGGCAGAAAACGGTATCGCGCATCATCAAGGGCGGTTCGGCCGGGTTGAGGATAATGATGGCCTTGCCGCGCCTTGCGCCGCCTACGCTTTGCAGTGCCAGCGCGGTGGTTTCGGTAAATTCGTCGATGTTTGCGCGAGTGCCGGGCCCGGCAGAACGGCTGGAGACCGAAGCGACGATCTCGGCATAGTAAACATCGGTGACGGCGGCGACGGCGGCCACCATCGGAATGGTGGCCTGTCCGCCGCAGGTGACCATATTCAGATTGGGGGCGTCGCCCTGAGTTGCCAGATTGACTACCGGTACCACGTAGGGGCCGATGGCTGCTGGGGTCAGGTCGATTACCTGTACACCGTACTGTTGCAACAACTTATTGTGGTGCGCGTGCGCCCCGGCCGAAGTGGCGTCAAAAACCACTTTGATTTCGCTGAAATCGGGCAGCGCGAGCAGGCCATCAATGCCTTCGGACGTCGTCGCCACGCCCAGCCGATTCGCACGGGCCAGGCCGTCGGAGGCAGGATCGATTCCGACCATCGCAGCCATTTGCAGGTGCTGACCGTGGCGCAGGATCTTGATCATCAGATCGGTGCCGATGTTGCCCGAACCGATGATTGCAGCGGCAATTTGCGCTGAGTTGCTCATTGATCACCTCCTGCGGCAGGGGCGAAGCGGCCGCTGACCTGACCGAGGCCCTCAATGCGGGCGCTAAACACATCCCCAGCGCAGGCCGCTACCATCGGCCCCAATGCGCCAGTGAGGATGATATCGCCGGCACGCAAAGCGTTGCCGCGTTGCGCCAGCGTGTCCGCCAACCACAAGGCGGCAAGCAGCGGATTGCCCAGACAGGCGGCTCCGGCACCCACCGAAACCGGTTCGCCAGCCCGCTCCAGCACCATGCCGCAGCCCAGCAGATCGACGTCCTTCAACAGCACCGGGCGGTTGCCCAGCACGAACAGTCCGCAGGAGGCGTTATCGGCAATGGTGTCCGCCAGCGAGATATCCCAGCCGGCGATGCGGCTATCAACCACTTCGAGAGCGGGCAGCAGATAGGCGGTGGCGCGGATCAGGTCGGCGAGCGTGTTTTTTTCATGGGGCAGATCCTGTTCAAGTACCAAGGCGATCTCGGCTTCCACCTTGGGCTGAATCAGCCGACCGGCGGCAATCTCTTCACCGTCACACAGCGCCATGTCGGCGAACAGCTGGCCGAAATCCGGTTGATTGACCCCCAGTTGGCGCTGTACCGCCGCCGACGTCAGCCCGATTTTGCTGCCCACCGGCCGGTGTCCCTTTTGGATCCGCTCTTGGTTATTGACCCGCTGTACGGCATAGGCGGCATCGATATCCTGTGAACCCACCAGGTGGCGAACCGGCGCGCAGGGGCGGCCACTCTCGGCGGCCTGCCTGAGCATTTTGGCCGCTTCATGGTGTTCAGGCTTCAGTGAATTTGACACATGACTCTCCTGTTATGCGCCACGCGTGAACGTGGCCGTTTTCCCTGCGGCTGGGTATTGTCGTGAGTCATGCCCTTGAAGAAAGAGAGCGTTGGCGAACACGATTCAGCCAGCCGGCGAGAGTGGATACAGGGCAGTCTAATCAGATGGCCAATAAGCGAAAAATGAATAAAGTGGCTTTTGCTATTCCTTAAAGTTATGCCATAGTCGCCAGACTTGGTGCCTGGGCCAGACGATTTTTGGGAGTAAACGGCAATGAATGAACGTTCCCCTTTTAACGTTAGCGATATGATCCTGAACCGGCTCAAGCTGCGTCCACTGCTGATTTTTGACCGGGTATTACGCAATCAGTCGATTGCGCGTGCGGCTCGGGAGCTGAATCTGACCCAGCCCGCCGTGACCAAAGCGATCCGCGAACTGGAACAACAGCTGGATACCATCCTGTTCGATCGTAATAATCGGGGCGTGACCCCAACGGACTGTGGTGTCTTGCTGGGAGAGCGGGTTAAATCGGTGATTGCCGAGCTGCGCTACCTGACCGATGAGCTGAACACCTTCAAGGGCGGCGTTACCGGCCATGTTGTGGTGGGAACGCAGATCTCGGCCAGCGCCCGTTTGTTGCCGCGCGCCATCTTGTTGCTGAAAGAGCGAGCACCCAAAATTCTGGTCACCGTACGGGAAGGGCCGCAGGATTACTTATTTCCTGCATTAGCGACCGGTGAGCTGGATGTGGTGGTAGGGCGTTTGCCCGAGCCCGATGCGCCTCTGACCGCCCGCATGGCGCTGAGTCACCGGGCATTATATTGCAACAGCCTTTGCGTGGTGGCCGGCAGCCGCCATCCGCTGGTGCAAGAAGCCAATCTTAACCTTCAACACCTTGCGTCATGGCCGTGGATCCTGCCGCCGCTCGACTCGCCGGCCCGGCGTGTGGCCGATCAATTCTTCAAGGAGTCCGGGCTGCCGGCCCCTGAAAATATCGTGGAGTCATTGTCGCTGCTGACCAACGTCAACCTGCTGGTGGATTCTTCATTCCTTGGCCTGATGCCGACCGCCGCGGCGCGGCGCTTTATTGCGGCCGGTCTGCTGTTCCAACTGCCGCTTGGCGACGTGGGCCCTTCCACCGAGGTCGGGTTTTCCATCCGTGAAGATAAGCCTTTGACGCCGGCGAGCAGGCAACTGATTGAATGCCTGAAATTGGCGGTTCAGGAAGACAATGCGTTGCCTGGCTATAACCAAACGGCATAGCAAAGCCCGCTTTATTCATTTTCACCTTATTTCTACGGCTCCCTACACTGCGTAACGATACCCGGTCGAAGCTCCCTTCCAACGGCGTTGCTTTTAGACGCCAATGGCAGGTTTCTTCGTGCCGCTTTGTGACTCAGGAGGAACAGTGCCGTGGCAATTTATCAATCCGCGCCGGATTTACCCTTGTATATCGACGGCCAGTTTGTCGATGGGATCCGGCAGTTCGACAATATCAGCCCCGTTGATGGACACCTCGTTTCGCGAGTTGCCGAAGCGGGGGGAGCGCAGGTAGCGGCAGCGGTCAAAGCCGCCCATGCCGCACTCTCCGGGCCCTGGGGGCAACTGAGCGTGCCGGAACGTGTGGCGCTATTGCACCGGGTGGCCGAGGGTATCGAAGCCCGTTTTGACGAATTTGTCGCGGCAGAAGTGGCGGACACTGGACGCCCCGAGAGTCTGGCGCGTACGCTGGACGTTCCCCGCGCCATTGCCAACTTCCGTACCTTCGCCGATCTGGCTGCAACCTCGGTCAATGAATGCTGCGAAACGCCACAGGCCGATGGTGGCCTGCTGTTCAACTATACGGTCCGCAAACCGCTAGGGGTGGTGGCCGTAATTTCTCCCTGGAATTTGCCGCTGCTGCTGCTGACCTGGAAACTCGGGCCAGCGTTGGCCATGGGTAACACCGTGGTGTGCAAACCGTCGGAAGAAACCCCCTCTTCAGCAACGCTGCTGGCGCATGTAATGCATGAGGCCGGTTTGCCTGCCGGGGTATTTAACCTGATCCACGGTTTCGGACCGGGTTCCGCAGGCGAGTACCTTACCCGCCAGCCGGAGATTGCCGCCGTTTCCTTTACCGGCGAATCTCGTACGGGCAGCGCCATCATGAAAGCGGTGGCGGATGGCGTAAAAGAGATCTCTTTCGAATTGGGCGGGAAAAATGCCGCGGTGGTGTTTGCCGATGCTGACTTTGAGGCGGCGGTCGCTGGCGTAACACGCTCCTCATTTTTCAACACTGGGCAAGTGTGTTTGTGCTCTGAACGTGTCTATGTCGAGCGCCCGATCTTCGATCGTTTCGTCGCGGCATTAAAAGAACGGGCCGAAGCCTTGAAAATAGGTTATCCCGATGAGGAGGGCGTGGATCTCGGCCCGCTGGTGTCGCAAAAGCATCGGGATAAAGTGCTTTCCTATTTCGCGCTGGCGCGTAGCGAAGGAGCCACCCTGATCACCGGCGGTGAGGTACCGGTATTCGGTGACGAGCGCGATAACGGCTCCTGGATCCGCCCAACCATTTGGACCGGCCTGGGCGACGACGCACGCTGCGTGCGCGAAGAGATTTTTGGACCGGTATGTCACATATCGCCTTTCGATAACGAAGAGGAAGTGCTGGCGCGGGTCAACGACAGCCAATATGGTCTGGCCTGCGCGTTATGGACCAGTCAGGTCGGGCGGGCGCATCGCCTGGCTCGGCGTGTTCATACCGGCATCGTCTGGGTTAACAGCTGGTATGCCCGCGATCTGCGCACCCCGTTTGGCGGCAGCAAACTGTCCGGCATGGGGCGCGAGGGCGGGCGTCACTCTTTGGACTTTTACTCTGAAATCAGCAATGTCTGCATAAAACTATAATCGCTCACCGGCTGCCGCCAGCCCGTGGCAGCCCGCAGAGTCCCTCTATTCGCTGACAGGAGCCTGACCACATGTCTCATGGTGCATCTCTGGATATTGAAGCCTTTATCGATCAATCGCCATTTTCCCCGTTCCAATGGCTACTGCTTCTGCTGTGTTTTTTGGTGATTTTCATGGACGGTTACGATATGGCTGCGATTGCCTACGTGGCCCCTTCACTGCTGGACGAATGGGGAGTGCAGAAAGCCGAACTGGGGCCCGCCATGAGCGCGGCGTTGTTTGGCCTGGCGTTTGGTTCGCTGCTGTCCGGGCCGCTGGCAGACAGGGTGGGCCGCAAACCGGCGGTGATCTATTCCGTATTGTTGTTTGGGGTGTTCAGTCTGGCAACCGCCTGGTCAACTTCGATAGGATCATTGACCCTGCTGCGTTTTATTACCGGATTAGGGTTAGGGGCTGCGATGCCCAATAGCATCACGCTGCTGTCCGAATATTGCCCCAGTAAGCGGCGCACCATGATAGTCAGTGCCATGCTGTGCGGTTTCCCGCTGGGTGCGGCTGTCGGTGGCCTGCTGGCCGGTTACCTTATCCCTTCATTTGGCTGGCGTTCAGTGTTGGTGGTAGGGGGCGTGGTGCCTATCCTGCTGTGTGTAGCACTGCCGTGGCTACTGCCGGAGTCGGTACGCTATATGGTGCTTAAGGGCTATCCCAGCGCCCGTATTCGCGCCGTTTTACAGCGCATAAAGAAGGAAGGGGCCGAGCGGGCTGATCACTTCGTCATTGCGGAAAAAATAGCCGACGGACATTCCGCTATCCGTGCCATTCTGACTTCGCCGCATCGCACCGTCACAGGGTTGCTGTGGCTGAGCTGTTTTATGAGCATGCTGGTGTTTTATATGATTGTTAGCTGGATGCCGCTGTTGCTAAAAGAGGCGGGGCTGTCGGTGCTGCAATTTTCCCATATCAGTGCGCTGTTCCCGTTAGGCGGTGGTGTGGGATCCATACTGATCGGGTGGGTGATGGATCGCCGTGAACCCAATAAGGTCCTGGCGCTGACCTATCTGGCCGCCGGGGTATTGGCCTATGGCGTGGGCCTGGCGGTTGGTAACGTCACTCATACACTGCTGTTGGGTTCACTGGTGTTCTTTATGGGATTTGCTTCCGGTGGCGGGCAATCTGCGCTGGCGTCACTGTCTGCTTCGTATTATCCCACCAGCTGCCGCGCCACCGGGGTGGGCAGCATGTATGGAGTAGGGCGTTTTGGCGCTATATTTGGCGTGCTCGCCGGTGCGGAACTGCTGCGTTACCAGTATCCCGCCGCGGCCATTTTTAGCCTGTTGCTGATCCCTGCCTGGTTGGTTTGCCTGGCGCTGATGCTGAAGTATTTCAGCGGACGGCGGCGAGAACTGCTGTTGGCTCGCTTGCCGGACAAACACTGAATACGGCCTCCACGATTGGCGAACGGCATTGCTCAACTGTCTTGCTATTCCACCGTAGAGGGAAAGAGGGGACCGGGTTGATTCGTTTATCTGAATAATTCGATATTGAAGCCCCGGCTCTGCGCTGGGGCTTTGTTTATGTGCGATCAGATCGGTGAACAATTGAGCTTTTGTTTATGCTGCGGCGTTAAAATAAAGCCAAATGCCCATTAGGATCTCACCGTGCGTAAATCAAAATTCTTGCTGGTAACGCTATTTTGCCTGTGCGCAGCTACAGCGCTTTATGTATTGGCCTATCGGTCGTTGGGCCATTATCTCAGCGACGGTGAGAAGGCCTACCCCGATATCAGCATTGAAATCCGTTAACAGCCGTCATCCCATCCAGACCGCTTTGTGCCGCCGCGATAGCGCCGGCTGCTTACGGTATACAGTATCGCCAATGAGAGGGGGCTATTTTTCGTCAGGAAGGAAATAGTGCCCGCATTTAGGGCAGATCATGGTGATGTTTTTACGCATTTTGCGACTGTTTTGTTCAGATACGTGAGCGCATTTCGGGCAGGTCACTTTTACTGATGAGTCGCTGAACATCTTAAGGGCATCAAAGATAGACATATCTTTCACCGGGTAGATGTAAGGAGCCTCAGTTTAGCATTGCTCGGGGTTAATAGCCCTTTATTGATTGTTTATTAATCATTTCTGCGAGGGCGGTGCCGGGACTTTGGCGCCGATGAACAAGCGGCGCCGCAGTAAAAATGTCACATTTCCATCCGAGGTTACATCTGTCGGAGCAACCTTACGCAGGCATGACAGTTCTATACATTGTGGCTGGTAATTTAACAGCTACCCGATGATGTTGTGTGTTATCCATTCCCTGTAGTGTATTACCCCATCCCTGTTAAGTTTATCCCGCCTTGTGCGGGATTTTTTTTACCTGCGCTCAATCATTTGCCCGCCAAACATAATGTCGCGCGTGGCCTGCAACGCCAGAAAATCATGAGGGAAACCGAGCTCGATGGCACTGGCAGTTTCCAGCCGTTGCCATTGATCTTCTGTGAGCCGGACGTCTAATGCCCCCAGATTATCTTCCAATTGCGCCAGCGTACGTGCGCCAATAATGGGGGCGGTCACCGCCGGGTTACGCAGCGTCCAGGCCAGGGCCACTTGCGAAGCGCTGAAGCCGGATTCGTCGGCCAGCGCCTGTACCTGAGCGGCGATCGAAAGGTTGCGTTCGGTCAGCATGCCCTTATTGCGTACCATTGCGCGCCTTGTCCCGTTCTCTTCCCCCATGGGCTGCAAATCACGTCGGCTGTATTTACCGCTCAAGATACCGCCGGACAGCGGTGACCAAGGGATCACACCGAGGCCCATTTCCTGTGCCATCGGGATCAGCTCACGCTCGACGGTGCGTTCCAGCAGGCTGTATTCGATCTGCAGGCCAATCAGCGGTGACCAGCCACGTAAATCCGCCAGCGTCTGCATTCTGGCAGCCTGCCAGGCGGGGAGATCCGAAACGGCCAGGTACAGCACCTTGCCGGCGCGCACCAGGTCATCCATGGCGTGCATGATCTCTTCTACCGGAGTAGTGAAGTCCCAGGCGTGCAGATACAGCAGGTCGATATAATCGGTATTCAGGCGCTGCAGGCTGTCTTCCACTGAACGCACCATACTCTTGCGATGGTTGCCGCCGGAGTTGGGATTATCAGGTTGCATGGGCAGCGTGTATTTGGTGGCGATTACCAACCGATCGCGGCGTCCGGCAGCGAACTCCCCGACAAAACGCTCGGCGCTGCCTTCGGTGTAGCGGTTGGCGGTATCGATGAAATTGCCGCCGCGCTCGACGTAAACGTCAAACAAACGGCGGGCCTCCGCCTGTTCCGCCCCCCAGCCCCAGTCGGTGCCGAAGGTCATGGTGCCGAGTGCCAGCGGCGAGACGCGCAGGCCGGAACGGCCCAGTAGACGGTAGTGGTTTAGGGCCAGTGATGTATGCATCGTACATTCCTCTGTGGTTTTTCCCCAGAATAGGCCCCGCGATACTCTGATTGAATACGCTATAATCTTCATGAATTATTAAGCGCAGGAGGCATAATGAGAGGAAGTGACTTTGCAGAGCTGCGCGCTTTTGCTGCCATTGTGGAGCATGGCGGTTTTGCCCGTGCCGCAGCGCAACTGGGTATGTCCGCTTCCGCACTCAGCCAGACTCAGCGTAATCTGGAGACCCGGCTTGGTGTTCGGCTGTTGAATCGTACCACTCGCAGCGTGGCGCTTACCCAGGCGGGGGAGCAGCTGTTAGCGCGCCTTTCGCCGGCCTTGGCCGAAATTGAGGCCGCCGTCACCCAGACGGCTGCGCTGCGTTTACAACCGGCGGGCACGCTACGCCTTAACGCGTCCGGTTTGGCGGCGATTTATTATCTGGCCCCGTTGTTAGCGCCGTTCAATGCACATTATCCCGATATTGTGGTGGATCTAAGCGTGGACGATCGGCTGGTGGATATTGTTGCCGCCGGTTTCGACGCGGGCGTACGTTTGCATGAGCGGCTGGAAAAAGACATGGTGGCGGTTGCGCTGGGAGGCGAGCAACGCATGTGTGTCGTCGCATCGCCGACATACCTGGCTCGTTACGGCGTACCACAGACGCCGGATGCGCTACGACAGCATCGTTGCCTAAATACTCGCTGGCCGACCAACGGCAGTCTCTATCGCTGGGAGTTCGAGCGCGGTGGCGAAAAGCTGGAGATTGCAGTGGAGGGGCCCTTGATCGTGGATGAACCGCAGGTTCTGGTGCGTGCTGCTATGGATGGGCTGGGGATTGCCTACTTGTTCGAGAGCCAGGTGGCTGAGGCCCTGAGGGACGGCCGGTTGCTTTCGTTGCTCACGGCCTGGACGCCGCCTTTCCCCGGATTTTACCTTTATTATCCCGCTAATCGGCAAATGCCGCGGCCGCTGCGCGCGTTTATTGACTTCGCCCGGCAGCAGGGTTAACGGTCAGGAGCGAGCTGATAAGCATCCGGTTTTTTTGAATAACTCTGTCAGATAAATTTGGTATTCACCCCGGAGACAGTTGATTAGATTGGATCAGAGTATCCCCGGGTGCCATAGGCACCCTTATACAACGATCAGGGAGTTTCTAATGGCGAAGACAGTGGTAATTTTTCACTCCGGCTACGGCCACACCGAACGTTTGGCAAACGTGGTTGCACAAGGTGCCGAAGCTGAACTGATCGCTATCGATCAGGAAGGCAATATCAGCGATGAAGCCTGGCAAAAACTGGATGAGGCGGATGCCATTATCTTTGGTTCGCCGACCTATATGGGGGGCCCGTCCTGGCAATTCAAAAAATTCGCCGATGCCAGTTCAAAAGCCTGGTTTACCCGCAAATGGCAGGACAAGGTTTTTGGTGGCTTCACTAACAGCGCCAGCCTGAACGGCGACAAGCAGGTGACGCTGATCGCGCTGCAAACGCTGGCCTCTCAGCATGGTGGTCTGTGGGTCAGTCTGGGGCTGATGCCGGCCAATACCAAGGCGGCGCAACGTACCGATGTGAACAACCTCGGCGGGTCCGTTGGTCTGCTGGTGCAGACCCCAGCAGACGCCGGCGTGGATGAAATGCTGTCGGGCGATCTGGAAACGGCTACGCTGTACGGCCAGCGCGTTGCGGCATTTGCCGCCAAATTGGCTTAAGCGCGATTCCCTTTCACTGATGAAGGGGAAGTTAACCAGGCATGGCGAGATTCATTGCGTGCGCTATTTTTTCGCTCATTTTTTCTACACAATTGGGGCGTAAATTAGTGTGCGTTATTAGCCTGCTTGGGCTAACACTGCATTTCGTACAAATATTCCCGGTTCCTAGGCCGGGTTTTTTGTTGCTAAGGTGGGCTTAAGCTTCCGGCGATACAATGAGCGGCAACAGGGTCATGCAATGATCGTGTCGTAACTGTCAATTAGCTGCTCTTCAAGCGAGCCCGCATTGCGCGGGCTTTTTTTATGAATTGCGCTTCGTTGCGTCTTACCGGAAAATAATAACCGGCAGCATGGCTTGAGCGGTAGGTAAAATACCCATCTTATTATTATGGTTTTGGCGTTGTGATCATCGGTGATGGTTTACGCTATGCTGTTAGATATCCTTGAACATTATTTTCGGGCGGGTGAAAATCCGTTTCGCATTGCAGGATACCGGTGAGCGATGGCGTTAAGAGCATTCTGTTAATTAAAAACGAATCTATCTTTGTTGCTGATCTGTCTGTATTTTTTAATTTTAACTCTGATTGTTATGTCTTCCTCATCATGTCGGGCGAGGGAATATGCATAGAATTGCTCTGGTGATTATAAATATATGGGTAAGGCGATGAACGCCAGAATAAACGCCAAGCAGGGATTGCCGGTCGCCATCCAGTTGATCACGCTTTTTCTGCTGGCCTATTTACTTTCCCTGCTGGGTATTTTTACACGTCCAATAGGTTCGCTTTCTCTGTTTTGGCCGGTGAATGCGATTTTACTCGGTCTATTATTACGCAAACCGGCCTATGCCAGCCCTGCGGGGTGGTTGATCACCTATCTGGGGATGATCGCCGCCGATTTGACCAACGGCGAAAGCCTGTCGCTGGCGCTGTGGTTGAATGCCTGCAATATGTCCCTGATTGCTACCGGTTACGGTGTGATGCTGCTGTTGCCGCAGTCGCAGCGCCGGATGGGCAAACCTCAGGCGATCCTCTATATGTTTACTGCCAGCCTGAGCGGTGCGGCAGTGGCATCGACACTGTCGATACTGCGCAATGACAGCCTGTACAACAACACGGCGATTATCGCCTGGCTGGCGTGGTTCAGCGAACAGTTCTCGACCAACCTGCTGTTGCTGCCGGTATTGCTGGCCGCCCCGCGGCTTAAACAACTGCTGCGCCTGCAGATCAATTGGCAGCTGCGTGCCAGTATGCCGCTATTGGCGCTGCTGTTTTCACTGGTATTTAGCGTGTATATCGGCGGGCCGGGGGCGATTGCTTTTCCGATCCCTGCGTTGCTGTGGTGCGCGGTCCGCTATCAGTTGTTCACCGTGACGCTGCTGACATTGCTAACCGGCATGACCGAGATCAGCAGCATTTCGGCTAACCTGATGCTGTATGAAACGCCGAACAACCATAATGCCTACCTCGATACGCTGATGTCAGCCCGTCTGGGCATTGCCATGTTGGTCATGGGGCCGCTGATCCTTTCCAGCTCAATCGCGGTTAACCGTAAGCTGCTGCGGCGCCTGGAGCACAGTGCCAATCATGATTTCCTTACGGGCGTCTTGGCGCGTAATGCACTGACACGTAAGGCCGGTGAAATGCTGGAGCACAAATATAAATCGAAAGAAGCGGTGTCGCTGCTGTTGATCGATATTGACCACTTTAAACAAATCAATGATACCCACGGTCATTTGGCCGGCGATCAGGTGTTGGCTTCATTCGCCCATATTGTCAGGCGCGAACTGCGTCACGATCAACTGTTTGGGCGTTTGGGCGGTGAAGAGTTTGCCATTATGTTGCCGCGCGCGCTGGCGGCGCAGGGTGTGGCGTTGGCGGAGCATTTACGGCAATTGGTGCAAAAAACCGAGTTGTATCCTGGTGGCAAGGTTCCGTTAAAAATCACTATCAGCGTTGGCGTCGCCAATCTGGCGATGAATGAGGTGAAATCGCTGGAACAGCTGATGAATATGGCTGATATCGCGCTTTATCGCGCCAAGTCGCAGGGGCGTAACAGGGTGGAGTCGTTTAATGTGATCAGTGGCAACAGCGTGGACCACATTCTGTTTAAATAAAGGCGTCAGTTCTGCTTGGGTTCAAACTCGGTGCCGCAGTTTGGGCAGATCAGCATGACTTTTTGCCGCAGCATCGAGCACTTTTGAGTCGTCACATAGGCGCATTTCGGGCAGGCGATTTGGGTTGAGCGGTTGATGAAACCTTTAACACTGCTGGTATCAGACATAATAAATGGCCTGTGTCAGGTGAAAACCCACGCTAACACAGGTGATATCAAATTGCTTTGAATGTTTTTTATACGCCTGGAAAGGGATTACAGGCTTTTAAGCACTTTCAGCGTTTCGTCCATGTCGATCTCGTGCTCGGAGAAGGTATGGGTGTCGTTCTGGAAGGTGGTGATGGTCAGCATGCGCAGCGTTTGCATGGTCTGGGACGCGTCCTCAGACTGCGGGCGGATGCGGTTCATCAGCAGGCCAACCGACAGCACGGTATTTTCTTTATCCACGTCCGCTTTCACCGGCACTTCCTTGGTGAAAGTATTAAAGGATTTGATGCTGGTGATTTTGATTCTTTCGTTGGCGATGATGATGTACTTGCTCGACGCCAGCACCTTGACCGCAAATGCCGACGGGCCTTTGGTGTTGTTGGTCGGTTCGAAAGTCACCGCCGCGTTTTTCTTAATCAGCTCCGGGTTTTGCACTTTAATCACGTGAAAATAACGATTTTCCCCGTTCTCATCGGTAATAAAGCCGAAGCCTTTGTCTTCAAAAAAAGTCGTTATCTTGCCGTTCATCATCATTCTCATAAAGTCGTTCAATACAGTGCTTATGATAGCGCGGAATGCCTTGCAGTGACAGATTGCGTGCCCGGCATTTGATAATGCGATAACGGCATTTAGCCGCGTGGTGGCCGCATGCTATTTTCAGCCTGACTTTATTCATTTCTGAAAGGGAAAATTGATGGGAATTAAACGGCTTAACCACGCGGTGTTGTATGTCAGTGACGTGCAGCACAGCGCGGACTTTTATCATCAGGTGCTGGGATTCAAGCTCAAACCTTCAGGCAGCCCCGATAAAGCGGTGTTTACCCAGGCGGCCGATTCGGATAATGATCACGATTTGGCGCTGTTCAGCAAGAACCTGGGGCAGCAGCGGGCCGGTGTTTTTCGCGCTAACGATGAGCCGCCGGCGGAAAACGAACCTCCGGCCGGGTTGTATCATCTGGCCTGGGAAGTCGATAGCCTGGACGAACTGGAGCGCATTCGCGATCAATTGGCGCAGCGGGGCATTCTTGGGCTGGAGGAAGATCATGGCGTGCACAAGAGCATTTACGGTCATGATCCAGACGGACTGTTGTTTGAAGTGACCTGGTTTATTCCGTCGGCGTTGCAGACAGAAGAAGATCGCAACCAGCACGGCATCAAACCGCTGGATTTCGTCGCCGAAAAACGCCGTTTCGCGCAGGCATGATAGAACGGGGCGCCGTTGGGCGCCCTGCAGTTACAGAACCTTATTGAGAAAGTTGACGGTGCGGTTATGCTGCGGATGGTTCAGTACCTGTCGCGCATTCCCCTGTTCGACGATTTGCCCATCGACCATAAAGACAATCTGATCCGCCGCTTCGCGAGCAAAGCCAATTTCATGGGTTACCACCACCAGCGTAACTCCCAGATCCGCCAGTCCTTTGATGACGTCCAACACTTCACCAACCAGTTCAGGATCCAGCGCCGAAGTCGGTTCATCGAACAAAATCACCTTTGGATTCAGCGCCAGAGCACGAGCAATGGCGATACGCTGTTGCTGACCACCAGACAGGTGACGCGGGTAGGCATCCGCCTTGTGCCGGAGGCCGACGGTATCCAACAGTTGATAAGCGACCTCTTTGGCCTGGGCTCGCGAGTAAATCTTATGTACCACCGGCGCTTCAACGATGTTTTCCAGGACCGTCAGGTGAGGGAACAGGTTGAAGTTCTGGAACACATAGCCAACGTTGATGCGCTGCTTGAGAATGGCGTTTTCTTTCAGCTCATACAGCTTGTCACCCTTGCGTCGGTAGCCGACGTAGTCGCCGTCGATACGGATAAAACCTTCGTCGACGCGCTCGAGATGGTTGATGGCCCGCAGCAGGGTGGACTTGCCGGAACCTGAGGGACCAAGAATAACCGTGACGGTTCCCGGCTGCAGCGTCAGGCTGACGTCGTCAAGCGCTTTATGCTTGCCGAAATATTTGCTCACGTTGCTGATCTCAATCAGGCCGCGGGCCGGTACCGGGACAATGTTGCGCACCGGCGCTTCGCGCAGGGCATAATAATCAATGGCTTCGGACATGGGATCCTCCTAACGTTTTAACCAGCCGGCCAGTTTCTGCCATGGCGTTGGCGGCAGTTCGCGGACCGCGCCCCGGGCGAAATAGCGCTCAATGTAATACTGAATGACCGACAGTGCGGTGGTGATGAACAGGTACCAAATCGTGGCGACCATCAGCAGTGGGATCACCTGCTGAGTGCGGTTATAGATCACCTGAATGGTGTAAAACAGCTCAGGCAGCGCCAATACGTAAACGATGGAAGTGCCTTTCGCCAGGCTGATGATTTCGTTGAAACCGGTCGGAACGATGGAGCGCAGCGCCTGCGGCAGAATGATACGAAAGGTGCGCCGATAACCCGGCAGGCCAAGCGCCGCCGCGGCCTCATGCTGGCCGTATTCCACGCCGAGAATGCCGCCGCGGATGATTTCTGCGGTATAGGCCGATTGCACCAGCGTCAGCCCCAGCACCGCCACGGAGAACTGGCTGAGAATATCGATGGTCGGATAGCTGGCGAACACCACCGAAGTAAAGGGAATACCTAACGAAATCGCATCGTACAGGTATGAAAAGTTATACAAAATAATCAGCACCAGAATCAGCGGCAGTGAGCGGAACAGCCAGATATACCCCCACGCCAGCGAGGCCAGCAGATAAGAGCGTGACAGCCGCGCCAGCGCCAGCAGGGTGCCGAAGATGATGCTGAACAGGGTGCCAAGCAGCGTCAGCAGCAGGGTCTGCCCCAAGCCCGACAGCACCGCCGGTGCAAAGAACCACTCGGCGAATACGCCCCATTCCCAACGTTCGTTAGCCGCCACCGACTGGACGATGGCCGCCAGAATAAAGACTGAAAACAGCGCGCCCACCAGCCGTAGCGGGTAGCGTGCGGGAACCACTTTTAACACTTCTTGTTTGGACATTGCAGATCTCCTGAAACAGATAAAAAAGGGTTAAGAAGGGGGCTGCCCCCTAGGCAATCTTCCTTTCCGGCGCGCAACAGAGTGCGTCCGCTGTTGTCAGGCTTTTGCGAAACGGCAGTCGGCCGTCGTAGGGCGGGCGGCTGTAGACCTCACTGTCGACGCTGGGATCGAACTGTGGCTGATAGCCGTTGCTCAAATACAGGCCCACGGCCTCCGGCTGGCGAAAGCCGGTGGTCAGATAGAGCTGACGATAACCCTGTTCCAGCGCCAGCGTTTCCAACTGTTGCAATACCCGCTGCGCCAGCCCCTGTCGGCGCAGGTCTGTTCGGGTCCAGATACGCTTGAGCTCGGCAGTTTGCGGATCGTAGCGTTTGAAAGCGCCCATGGCGATGGGCTCTCCGGCCCGCAGCAGCACGATAAAGGCACCCTGTGGTGGGGCGTACAGATCCAGCGTTTCCTGCTCCTGGTCACCAAAATAGTTGCCGTAGCGTCGGCGGTACTCGTCGAACAACCCTGCGATCACCGGTTCGATCAGCGGATCGTCCGGCAGCGTTTGGATAAAAACGTCATTTGCCATCTGTATGCTCCTAATCGCCCAAGCCCTGTGGGTTGATCTCCGAGTGCGGAATGCGTTCGACGCTCTCACCCCAACGATTCAATACCTGATCGTATTGCCCACCCTGGATCACCCCGTTCAGCGCTTCGTTCACTGCGTACACCAGGCCATTGCCTTTTTTGGTGGTGACGGCAATGTGCGCCACTTTTGGCCAGCCGCCGTCTACCGTGCCCGCCAGTTTGGTACGGCCATTGAGCGCAGCCTTGTAGGCACCCATCACATTGGGACCGAAATAAGCGTCGGCGCGGCCGGACTGGAGAGCCAGCGTGGCGGCGGCATCATCGGTGACGTAGACAGGCTGCAGCGGTTTCAGCCCTTGTTGTTGGTTCTGTTTGTCCCAGTCCAGCAGAATGGCTTCCTGGTTGGTGCCTGAGCCGACGATGATCTTCAACCCGGCGATGTCTTTGGCCTCTTTAATCGAAGTGATCTTGCCGCCCGATTTCACGTAGAAGCCGAGGGAATCGATGCGATAGGTGGCGAAATCAAAGCGTGTCTTACGCTCTTTGGTCACGGTGACGTTGGTGATGGCGGCGTCGTATTTGCCAGAGGCGACGCCCAGCGGCCAGTCTTCCCACGAGGTTTGCACCACGTTCAGTTCCAGGCCCAGACTGTCGGCGACCAACTGTGCGATGTCGGATTCGCTGCCAATCAACGTTTTATTGTCCGAGGCGAACAGCGCCAGCGGCGGGGTATTGAGCGCGGCAATCGCCACGGTGAACTTGCCCGGTTGCACGAAATGGAAACCTTGCGGCAGTTTGGCGATCGCCTGCGGGTTTTTAGCCACATGAATGCGGGTTTCATTGGCTTTTAAATCGATGCCGGTGCCGGCTGCCAGCGCCGTGCCGGCCAGGCTTAACGAAGCCAGGAGTGCGGCAACGGCGGTGACGGTAAAGGTATTTCGCATAGCAGCTATCCCTGAAAATAATATTATTGTTATTGGGTAAATTGGTTCAGTGGCTGCTTCAGGCCAAGGTGATCGCGCAGCGTGTCGCCGTTGTAATCACTGCGGAACAGGCCGCGTTGTTGCAAAATGGGCACTACGCGGTCGACAAAGTGGCTGAGTGAATTTGGCGTACCGCCGCTGATGATGAAACCGTCGGCGGCCTGGGTGTCGAACCAGTTTTGCAGGCCGTCGGCCACCGCTTCCGGCGTACCGCCGAATACCGGACGTGGTGAGGCCGCCTCCAGCGCCACTTCACGCAGCGTCAGATTGCGCTCACGGGCGTTGCGTTTGATGGCGTCGGTGGTGCTGCGAAAGCTGTTTTGCCCCAGGTCGCCAATGTCTGGGAAGGGTTCATCCAGCGGGTGACGCGAAAAGTCATAGTGCTCAAAGTAGCGGCCCAGATAATTGAGCGCATTTTCGATGCTGACCAGGCGCGCGGTTTCCCAATACTGACGCTCCACGTCTTCATTATCGTCACCGACGATCACGCTGACGCCCTGGAAGATCCGCAGGTCATCCGGTTCGCGCCCTTGTTCCACCAACTGTTTTTTGACGTCCTGATAAAATGCTTGCGCCTGTTGTTGCGATTCATGATGAGTGAAGATGGCATCGGCGTGTTTGGCCGCCAATTGCTTGCCGTCTTCCGAAGCGCCCGCCTGGAACAGGATCGGACGGCCCTGCGGCGTACGGCCAATATTCAGTGGCCCCTGAACAGAGAAGAACTCTCCCTGATGGTTCAGGGTATGCAGTTTTCCGGCACTGAAAAATTCGCCGCTCTGCTTGTTGCGCACGAAGGCGTCGGCTTCCCACGAGTCCCACAGCCCTTTGGTTACGTCGAGGTATTCGCTGGCAATGCGGTAACGCAAGCTGTGTTCCGGATGTTCGGCGCGCGAGAAATTTTTCGCGGATCCTTCCAGTGGCGAGGTGACAACGTTCCAGCCCGCCCGGCCTTTACTCAGGTGATCGAGGCTGGCGAACTGGCGAGCCACGGTAAAAGGATCGCTGTAGGAGGTGGATAATGTGCCCACCAGGCCGATTTTGTCGGTCGCTGCGGACAGGGCGGCAAGCAGGGTTAGCGGTTCAAAACGATTGAGAAAGTGCGGGATGGACTTCTCATTGATATATAAGCCGTCGGCAACAAACACGAAATCCAATTTACCCTGTTCGGCTTTTTTCGCCGTGGCAATATTAAAATCGAGATTAATACTGGCGTCGGCGGTGGCATCCGGATGCCGCCAGGCAGACATATTTCCCGACGCGCCATGCAAAATGGCGCCAAGACGTAATTGCCGTTGATTATTCGCACTGTTGCTCATTGCTTTCACCCTGTTAAATGCCGGTGTGGCGCTCTCTTTAGAGCTCCACTATTGATTAGCGTCATCAGGATGTAAAACAACAAAACAGCATATTCAAATGTTGAAAATAGCAAATATAACGGTGAGGGAAATAATAAATCGCAGCGCAGAATACTCTACGCCGCGAAATAATAATCAGACAGGTTTACACGTTGCTGGTGGCTTTTTCCGGCACCGTGGTTAATTGTTGCAGCGTGCGCTCCGCCAACAGTTCGAAATATTGCGAAGCGGGGAAAATCGCCTGTTCATCCGGATTGAAACGCGGATGGTGCAGGCCGAACTCGCTTGCCGAACCGATGCTGACGAACACGCCCGGGACATGATGCAGATAAAGCGCGAAGTCTTCGCCGCCCATTTGTAACTCGGCTTCTTCCACCCGGTAACCCGCTTCGGCGGCGACGGTTTTGCTGAACGCTGCCCAGCGTGGGTCGTTAATGACCGCCGGTGGCCCGGCCTGCCAGCGCAATTCTGCTTCTGCGCCAAGCGAGGCTGCCACGCCGTTAATCACCTGGCGGATTTTATCCGGTACCTGACGGCGAACCGCATCACTGTGGGTGCGCACCGTGCCCTCCAGCTCTACGGTCTGCGGCAGAACGTTCCAGGTATTGCCGCCCTCGATACGCGTGACGCTCACCACCAGGGATTCCAGCGAACTGAAGCTGCGGCTGGGCAGGGTTTGCAATGCGGTAACGATCTGGCTGGCGGTGACGATGGTGTCGACTCCTTGCTCCGGCTTGGCAGCGTGCGCGCCCTTGCCGGTGATCAGAATTTGGAAACGATCGACGTTGGCGTAAAACGGGCCTGCTCGGGTGGCAAAGGTGCCGGTCGGCAATTCGGGGGCATTGTGCAAACCGAACACTGCCGCCACGTTATCCAGCGCACCGGCGTCGATCAGGTGTTGGGCACCGTTAAAGGTTTCTTCTGCCGGCTGGAAGAAAATACGCACCGTACCGGGCAGAGTCGCCTCACGCGCTTTCAACAAGTGCGCGGCGCCGAGCATGACCGACGTGTGAAAATCATGTCCGCAGGCGTGCATCACGCCGCTGTTTTGCGAGCTGAACGGCACGCCGGAAATTTCTTCGATCGGCAAGGCGTCAATATCGCCACGCAGCGCAATGATCGGCCCCTTGCCACTGCCGATTTCGGCCACTACGCCAGTCTTCAGCCCGAGCGGCAAAATACGGATACCGGCCTCTTCCAGCCAACGGGTGAGGCGGGCGGTCGTGGCAAACTCATGGTTGGACAGCTCAGGGTTCTGATGCAGTTCACGGCGATAGGCGATGATTTTTTCGGCCAGTTGGCTGGTCATAGTCTTGGCTCACAGTGGTTAACAAGTTTTAACCCTAGTGCAGCGCGGCCGGAAGCAAAAAGACTATATGGTTATATTTCATAGCGATTGTGTCTGCATCACGCCGTCAATACGCGTTGACGCCCCATCAAACAGGCGTTCGACCGCTGTTCGCTGGGGTTTAGAGAGGATTGGACTGCCCGTGGTGGCAATGGCCAAGGGGGTAGGCGGTTTACAGCGGCGGAGACGGATTTTTTCACTTTTTATCGTTTTTATGTGATCCAGGTTGTGGACAAAATCCCGTCTAATTGCTGTACTGTACTGGACACACGTTTTGTGTCTTACATTCACGTTAAAGGTAAGTTTGATGTCTAAGATTAAAGGTAGCGTTAAGTGGTTTAATGAATCCAAAGGCTTCGGCTTCATTACTCCGGAAGATGGTAGCAAGGACGTTTTCGTTCACTTCTCTGCCATCGCTAGCAATGGTTTCAAAACTCTTGCTGAAGGCCAGCGTGTAGAATTTGAAATCACGAACGGTGCCAAAGGGCCATCTGCTGCTAACGTTATCGCTATCTAAGCTACAGTAGCCGAAATTCTTAAAACCCGCTCTCAGAGCGGGTTTTTTATTGCCTTTTTACGACGATTTACGCCTGCGGTTTACGTACCAGCAGCTTAAACAGCACGATGGCGATGGCATAACAGCCGACGATGGTTAGCGCCATCGACACGCTGGAGGTGCCGCCCAGGCCGGTAAGTGGCACGCTGCAGGCACCCAAAGCAAACATGCTCACGCCAATCAATGCGGAGGCGCTGCCGGCTTTGTCCCCTTGGCTTTGCATCGCCAAAGATGACGCCGTAGGGCCCACGATGCCGATCACTGCTACCGAGAAGAACAGCGGCACCAGCAATAGCACCAGCGGGGCGTGCAGGCTGGCAGCCAGCAACAGCAGCAGCGAGGAAACCGCAGCCAGCGTTAAGCCGCCTTTCAGCACCTTTCTTTCTCCCCAATGTATGCTCAGGCGACTGGAGATTTGCGCCGAAATAATCAGCCCGACGCCGTTGATGGCGAAGCACAGGCTGAACATCTGTGGGCTGAGGCCGTAAATCTGTTGCAGCACGAAAGGAGAGGCGCCGATGTAGGCGAACATCCCGGCCATGACGAAACCTTGCGTCAGGCACAGGCCCATAAATTGGCGTTGGGTCAGCAAGCCACCCAGCGACTGCAACATCGCCAAAATCCCGCCCTGGCTGCGACGTTCCGCGGGCAGTGACTCGCTGAGCTTCAAACTGGCTAGCGTAAACAGCAGCACTGCGATACCTGCCAGCACGCCGAAAATTCCTCGCCAGTCCATGAACTGCAGCATGGCTCCCCCCAGCACTGGCGCAACGATCGGCGCCAGGCCGTTAACCAACATCAGCAGGGCGAAGAACCGTGTCAGTTCATGCCCGGAATAGAGATCGCGGGCTATAGCGCGCGAAATGACGGCACCACCGGCCCCGGCCAGCCCTTGCAACAGGCGGGCAATCAACAACTGGTCGATATTCGGCGCCAACGCGCACCACAGTGACGCGAACAGCAGCAGCGCTAACGACACCAGCAGCGGACGCATGCGGCCGAGCTTGTCGCTGTAAGGGCCGAAAATC
This sequence comes from Serratia sp. BNK-12, assembly GCF_047456085.1. Classification (NCBI taxonomy): domain Bacteria; kingdom Pseudomonadati; phylum Pseudomonadota; class Gammaproteobacteria; order Enterobacterales; family Yersiniaceae; genus Serratia; species Serratia sp. BNK-12. The sequence goes on along the minus strand of NZ_CP179896.1, from coordinate 3,957,686 downwards.
AGCTGGCCGACGCCTAACCCCAGTAGGCCGGCGGTCAGGCTGAGCTGTGCCGTGGCGGTAGAGGTATTCAGCTCTCCGGCCATCTCCGGCAGAGCGGGCAGGTAGAGATCGATGCACAGCGGCCCCAGTGAGGCGAGCAGGCCAAGCACGAGCGCGTACACCAGACGTTGTCTGGCTAATGGTCTGGTCATAGGGATTAAGGTTTCCTGAACAGGTGAGAGATAGCTTGTTGGTATAAGCCGTTCAGCAAGCTGACGTCGGCTTTTTGTGTGGTGAGTATGCGATAGCCGGTGCCTTCGCTTAATACGGCAATAAATTCCACCCTGGCGGCAATTTCCTGCTCGCTGAAATATGGGTAGAGCCGACGCAGGCTTTGGCAAACATGATGAAACAAGCGCGTTTCCGCATCGCTGAGCATTTTCGCCACCGTCGGGTTACGGGTGGCTTCAGCGGTCACTTCCAGCATCAGCATGTGATCGGTTTCAGTTTCGCCCGGTTGCTGAAACAGGCTGCGTGCTGCCAGAGTGCCGGCGATCAGGTTGATATGGTCGCCGAGATCTTCCAGGCGGCGCATTTTACTGGCGATGATGCGGTTGACGATTTCTTCGATGATGGCGTCTTTATTGTCGAAATAGCGGTAGATCTGGCCAACGCTCAGCTGCGAGGCATACGCGATTTCCGCCATGCTGGCGGCGTGGAAACCGTGCTGGCGAAAGCAGAGTTTTGCGGCGTCGACAATCTGATCGCGGCGGGCCTGTACTTTAGCCTGCTTGCTGTCGCTGGTGGATATCATGTCCCGATCCTTTGCCAAGAAATGTGTTGTTCACCTTCTGGGTGTGAACGTTCATTCTCAATTGTAATGCAACAACGGCAATAGGCAATAGGGCAAGGGTAAAGGTGGGGAAGCGCTGCGGTTTAGGCGAACAGATATACCTTGATAAAGGCGACAACAACCAGCAGGCACAGCAGGGTTGCGGCAACTTCAGTGATGGTTCTTGGCAGGCTTGGCATCTGAGTTCTCATCCAGTTGGGGTGACTGGATGAGATTATGCGCACGGGAGATTAAGGAAACATTAAGGCAACGAAATCACTTATTGCCCGTTGACCCAGATGACCAGCATAAACGCCAACAGGGTCATCGCCAGCGAACCCGCCAGGTTGAGCAGCATATTGCCCAACGCCCAGGCGAAACGACCATCCTGCAGCAAATACACCACTTCCAGAGAAAAGGTGGAAAAGGTGGTCAGGCCGCCGCAAAAACCGGTGGTGATCAGCAGTTTCCAGGTCGGATCCAAGTGTGTCATCCGGGTGAATATTGCCATAGCCAGGCCGATGATAAAACCGCCCAGCAGGTTCACCGCTAGCGTACCCAGCGGGATGTGCGCATTGAGCGGGTTCATCTTCATGCTTATGGCCCAGCGCAGCACGCTGCCGACACCACCGCCAATAAAAACTGCCAGTAAAGAACTCAACATGGTCGAAACCACCTTTCATTCAAGGGGAAATAAAACTCAGAAAGGTTCAGGCGTAACGCTACGCACCCCTCTGAGAGGTTACGTAGACATCATCAGCCTGTGAGGGCGGTTATGGAGGAATGTCATCTCCGTCGTTCGGCACGGCTGTTTAGCTGTGCATAGGGGATGTTACACCTAGCGCAGCCCGTTTTGTAGTAGCAAAAGTGACAGAAAAAGCGGAAGTCGTCACTCTGGGCGTCAATGGCCGGGTACGGCCAGCTCCAGGCGATTGCGGCCGTTGTTCTTGGCGCGGTACAACGCATTGTCTGCGGCTTTCAACCAGTCCAGATAGCCGCTCATCTCGCCGTTATAATCCGCAATGCCGGCGCTGATGTTGAGCCGCAGTTGCGGGGCTTCGCGAAAAATGACCTCATTGAGCCGTTCCTGAATGCGCAATAACGCAATGCTGGCCTGTTCGGCGCTGGTGTTGGGCAGCACTGCGCCAAATTCGTCGCCGCCGTAGCGTCCGACAATATCTACGGCGCGCAGACCAATTAACAGTTCTTCCGCCAGCACCGCCAGCGCTTCGTCCCCCAACGCATGGCCGAAGGTGTCGTTGATGGTTTTAAAGCGATCGATATCCATCAGGATCAGGGTTGCGGTGTGCTGATAACGGCGACAGCTGTCAAATTGATGATGCAGCAAATGCTCCCAGTGGCGGCGGTTGTACAACCCGGTAAGGCCGTCACGCATGCTGATGCGCAGCAGCTCCTGCTTTTTCTCCGCCAGCCGTTTGGCGGTGCGGTAGGTGACTAACCCCAGCAGTATCGGATAGAGGTAGATCATTGGCAGGCACAGGTAGACCTGCGACACCGTACTTTCCGGCTGAAAGGGAAAGCCCATCAGGGCGCCGATCGTCAGAGCGCCGGCCAGTTGTGCCCCCAGGCCTTTGAAGAACAGCGGCTTACCCGCAGCGGCTATGTTGTTCATTCCCATCATCGATAAGATTACCACCGACGGCAAGGCGTTGAAGGCCATCATCGCCACCCACAGGCCGCCGAAAAACGAATCGATCAGCAGGTTACGGATTTCGGCCTTGAACGGCTGGGAGGAACGTCGTGCCCATTGATAGGCGAGGTGTGGCCAGATAAAGCCGTGCAAAATCAGTAGGCCCCACAACCATGGGGCGGTGTTTTGGGTGTAGAAAACTGAAAATACGCACAGAGAACCTATGCCCAGGCCGACGATGCGCGGCAGATAGGTGCGTCTGGCAAAGCTAAGGCCGGATTTTCGGGTATCTATGACTGATGGCTTGTACATCCGGCAACTCCATGATGAGCAGGGTGACAGCGTACCACGCGGCTTCTAAACTCAGAATAGTCTGATTAATGTCCAGTGCGGATAAAATCGAGCCGTGGTGGGGATCTCACTCTGTTACATGTTGCTGTTGTCTTGCTCCGGAGAAAGTAGGTAAATACCCGCAGGCAAGGTTTGTTTTCTCGCTGCATTCGCAGCGCTATATGAATAAGAAGGTGAGTATGGAAGGGATCAGTATTACCAAACTTCTGGTGATTGCGGTGTTGATCATCTTGCTGTTCGGTACCAGCAAACTGCGCACGTTGGGCGCGGATTTAGGTGCGGCGCTGAAGGGCTTTAAAAAGGCCGTGGGCGACGATACCACCCCACCGCCGGCCAACACCGCAGAAAGCCAGGCCAACCCGCAGAGCGTCGAAAAGAAAGACGTTTAATCACGCTTTCTGCCAGGCAATAAAAAACGGATGCCGCGAGGACATCCGTTTTTTGCCGTTTCCGCAGGGGGAAACGTAACAAATCATTGCTGCGATTACTTCACTTCCATCCCTTTTGCCTGCAAATCGGCATGGTAGGAGGAACGAACAAACGGACCGCAGGCTGCATGGGTAAAGCCCATTGCCATCGCTTCTTCTTTCATTTCATCGAATTCGGCCGGGCTGACGTAACGCTGCACCGGCAGGTGATGACGGCTTGGCTGCAAATACTGGCCCAAGGTCAACATGGTGACGCCATGGCGACGCAGATCGCGCATGACCTCAACGATTTCCGCATTGGTTTCCCCCAGGCCGACCATCAGGCCAGACTTGGTTGGGATATGCGGATGCGCTTCCTTGAACCGCTCCAGCAGCTTCAGTGACCACTCGTAGTTAGCGCCCGGACGCACCTGGCGATAAACACGCGGCACGTTTTCCAGATTGTGGTTAAACACATCCGGCGGCGTTTCGGTCAGAATTTCCAGTGCGCGATCCATACGGCCGCGGAAGTCAGGCACCAGGGTTTCAATCTTGATGGTCGGGTTTTTCGCGCGGATGGCAGCGATGCAGTCGGCAAAGTGCTGGGCACCGCCGTCACGCAGGTCGTCGCGGTCAACCGAGGTGATCACCACATAGCGCAGGCCCATATCGGCGATGGTCTGAGCCAGTTTCTCCGGCTCGTTGGCATCCGGGGCTACCGGACGACCGTGGGCTACGTCGCAGAACGGGCAACGACGGGTACAGATTGCGCCCAGGATCATAAAGGTCGCGGTACCGTGGTTGAAACACTCAGACAGGTTCGGGCAGGAAGCTTCTTCGCACACCGAATGCAGACCGTTTTTACGCATTGCGGCTTTAATGCCCTGAATGCGCGTAGAGTCGGCAGGGAGTTTGATTTTCATCCACTCGGGTTTACGCAACAGCTCCTGCCGTTCGGTGACCACCGTTTTAATCGGGATCAACGCCATTTTGTCTGCATCGCGGTATTTGACGCCGCGTTCCATCTGAATTGGTTTACTCATAATCGTGCAGGTTCCAGTTACGAAGCTCGACCTTCGGGTAGCCGAGTAAATGAACAAATTCCTGTACCAGGACGGGGTGTACGTCTTCTATGCCGACGCCGGGCGCCAGCGCGCTGACCTGCGCCATCTGCATGCCGGCGTAACCGCAAGGGTTGATACGCTGGAAAGGGGTGAGATCCATGGCCACATTCAGGGCCAGGCCGTGGAATGAACTGCCTTTGCGGATCCGCAAACCCAACGAACAGATCTTTTGCTCCCCCACGTAAACACCGGGCGCATCCGGACGGGCACGCGATTCAATGTGAAAGTGGGCGAGGGTATTAATAACGGTATCTTCGATAGCCGTGACCAGTTGGCGAACGCCAACCTTGCTGCGTTTCAGATCGACCATCACGTACATCACCTGTTGCCCCGGCCCGTGGTAGGTTACCTGGCCACCGCGATCGCTCTGGATCACCGGAATGTCACCCGGCATTAACAGATGCTCCGCTTTACCGGCCTGGCCCTGAGTAAATACGGGCTGATGCTGAACCAACCACAGCTCATCGGGTGTGGCTTCGGTTCGGCGATCGGTGAAGTTGTGCATGGCTTGGGATACAGGCTCGTAGGGCTGCAACCCCAGCTGACGCAAAATGATCTTGTCTGGTTGCAAAAGAGTCATCGTCAGGTTACAGAAGTGGTAAAGCCATTATACCGGGCGCTCTGGCCCGCGACCAGCATTTATACCCTTCATGCTTGAAGCTGTCTCTGTGTTGGCCACGCTTTCTCACCCGAATCACTTACTTAAGTAAGCTCAGCGGGATTCGGCCGCTTGCCGCCTTGATGCATCTCCAATCCTTTTGGGATAGCTGACTCAAAATGCGCAACCCGGGCAGAGGATGCTCTGGCCCGGGTTGAAAAGCAGAGGATTGTGCTGGAATTACAGCACCATGCGGACAATTTCAAGGTTGCCCAACTCATCATATAAGGTTTCCACCTGGTCAATATGGGTGGCATTGATGGTGATGGACACGGAGTGGTAATTGCCTTTGCTGCTAGGTTTAACCTGCGGGTTATAGTCCCCAGGAGCGTGGCGCTGCACCACTTCAACCACCTGGTCTACCAGCTCGGGTTGTGCCAGGCCCATTACCTTGTAGGTAAATGAGCAAGGGAATTCGAGCAGTTCGTTCAGTTTAGTTTTCATGTGCGCTCCAGAGTGCGGCTATCGATATAGCGAGTCTATAAATTATAACTCCCGCCGGAGCGGGAGTTAATGTTAATCAGTATATGGGGGCAATTTTGCCCATTTCAACTGTTAACCGAACCAGTGGTGGAACATCAGTTTGATGTAATCGACGATACGGCTGAAGAAACCGCCTTCTTTCACTTCGTTCATCACTACCAGCGGACGCTGGTCGATGGTTTTACCGTCCAATTGGAAGTTGATGCTGCCGACAACCTGGTTTTTAGCCAGTGGCGCATGAATTTCCGGGGTGTTCAGCACGTAGCTGGCTTTAAGATCTTTCATGCGGCCGCGTGGGATGGTCAGGTAAACGTCTTTGTCTACGCCCAACTCAACGCGATCTGCATCGCCGAACCAGACTGGCTCAGACGCAAACTCTTTGCCTACTTTCAGTGGCGCAACGGTTTCGAAGAAGCGGAAGCCCCAGGTCAGCAGTTTCTTGCTCTCGGTTTCGCGGCCCTTGTAAGTACGACCGCCCAGCACTGCGGAGATCAGACGCATCTGGCCTTCGGTCGCAGAAGCCACCAGGTTATAGCCCGCGGCGTCGGTATGGCCGGTTTTGATGCCGTCCACGTTCAGGCTGGTATCCCACAGCAGACCGTTACGGTTCATCTGGCGGATATTGTTGAAGGTGAACTCTTTTTCTTTATAAATCGCGTATTCGTCCGGCACGTCGCGGATCAGCGCCTGGCCGATCAACGCCATATCGCGTGCGGAGCTGTACTGACCCTGTGCGTCCAGGCCGTGTACCGTTTGGAAGTGGGTGTTCTGCAGGCCCAGCTTGCTGACGTAGGTGTTCATCAGGTTAACGAATGCGTCCTGGCTGCCGGCCACGTAGTCGGCCATGGCCACGCAGGCGTCGTTACCTGACTGCAGGTTGATGCCGCGGGTCAGCTTGGAGACCGGTACGCGGTCGCCAGGCTTGAGGAACATCAGGGAAGACCCTTTGAATACCGGGTTGCCGGTTGCCCAGGCGTCTTGACCTACGGTCACCAGATCTTCCTGGCCGATTTTTCCTGCTTTCAGCGCTTGACCGATGACGTAGCTGGTCATCATTTTTGTCAGGCTGGCAGGGTCACGGCGCGCATCGGCGTTCATTTCCGCCAAAACTTTACCGGAATTGTAATCAATCAGGACGTAGGATTCCGCATCGATCTGCGGCACGCCTGGGATCATGGTCTTGATATTAACGTCATCGGCATGCGCAACGGTGGTTGCACTCATCGCGATAACGGTGCCGAGCGCTATGCTCTTGATTAAGCGAAAAGAAGTTACTTGTTTCATGATCGAGACTACAACATCCATGAGGGTAAAGTTAAAAAACGAGCCACACTATAACAGATGAGATCCTGGCAGGCATTAGTCAATCCTCTGACTTATCACGCTTTACAAGCTTTTGCTGAAAGAAAATGTTTCAGCTAAAAATCAGCTTATCGGTCGCGATTGCCCGCCGGTCTATGTTTAGGGTGCGGCAGTGACAAAAGATTGTTGCTGCGCTTCAGTGGCCAGGCGCTGCTGCAGCTGAGCCGCTTGCTGACGGTCGCTGAACGGGCCGAGCTGTACGCGGTAGACGCTGCCGTTGGCGGCAACCTTACCCGGTACGCCGAATTTTTGGCTCAGGCTTTGCTGCCAGCTTTGCGCGCGCTCGGCACTGCTCAGCGCGCCGACCTGCACCACATAGCCGCCTGTTGAAGAGGCGCTGCTTGCTGCAACGGCGGCGGTCGCGGCGACCGGTGCGGCAATGGCGACGGGTTCAGGCTCTGAGCCTTCCAACACGCCGGCCGGTACGGCGCTTGGCGCGCCGAGGAAGCCGCTGCGGCTATTGCCGGCGCTGCTTGCCGGAGCCGCGTCGCCGGTGTTCAGGCTGCTGTTGTCAATCGGGCGCACGGCGGCACCGCTGGCTACTGGGACGTCCTGTTGAATGGGAGTTCCCATGCTGCTGGAGCCCAGATCCGGGCGAGCGGGCAGGGCATAGCTTTGTTTGGCGACGGTAGTGCCGATGGTGCCAGGGCCACTGAGGGTGCCATCCGGGGCAACGTTGATGAAATCAACCTTGACCTTGGTGTTGTTGGACAGGTTCAGACGATCGGCGACGGCTCGCGACAAATCGATGATGCGACCTTTGGTGTAAGGCCCGCGATCGTTAACGCGCACTACCAGCTGGCGACCGTTGGCCAGGTTGGTCACGCGTACGTAGCTTGGGATCGGCAGCGTCGGGTGTGCGGCGGTCAGGCCGTTAGGATCAAACTGTTCCCCCAGCGCGGTGGTATTCCCCCTGGCTTCTTCGCCATAGGAACTGGCCAGACCGGTCTGCGAGAAGTTCTGAGGATCTTTTACAATGCGGTAAGTGTCGCCATTAACCTTATAATCCTGCAGGTTATTAGGGTTATAGGGTTCATATTGAGGCTCAACGCCACCGATTTCCACCACCGGTCCGTTATACGGCTGCTGCGGCGGCGCTTGCTGTTCCGTGGTCGGGGCGGTACAGGCGGAAAGCAATACCGCGACTACGCCGACCCAAAGCCATTCCTTACGCATTACTCACCTCTTATAAACTTTTAGACATCATTTTCCGATGCGTGTGGATCGACATGATAATGCCGAACCCAGCCATAAGCACAATCAGCGCCGAACCCCCGTAACTGACCAGAGGCAAAGGTACGCCAACTACCGGTAAAATACCACTGACCATACCAATGTTAACAAACACATAAACGAACAAAATCAGCATCAGCCCGCCGACCATCACTCGGCCGAAGGTGGTTTGCGCCTTGGCGGCGATCATCAAACCGCGGATTATCACCAGCAGGTATAGCGCCAGCAGCACCAGTACCCCGACCAGCCCCAGCTCCTCGGCCAGCACCGCAAAGATAAAGTCGGTGTGGCGTTCCGGCAGAAATTCCAGCTGTGACTGAGTACCATGCAGCCAGCCTTTACCGGACAGACCGCCTGAGCCGATGGCAATTTTCGACTGAATAATGTGGTAGCCGGCGCCAAGGGGGTCGGTTTCCGGATCGAGCAGCATCATAACGCGGTCGCGCTGATAGCCGTGCATCAGGAAGAACCACAGCACCGGGATAAAGGCCGCCAGCAGCACGGCGGCTACGGCGATCAGCTTCCAGCTCATGCCGGACAGGAATAGCACGAACAGGCCGGAGGCGGCGATCAGAATCGAGGTACCCAAATCCGGCTGTGCGGCAACCAGCAGCGTAGGCAGGAAAATCAGTACCAGCGCAATCGCCGTATTCTTCAGCGAAGGGGGGCAGACGTCGCGGTTCATAAAGCGCGCTACCATCAGCGGTACCGCGATTTTGGCGATCTCTGACGGCTGGAAGCGCACGAAGCCGAGATCCAGCCAGCGTTGGGCGCCTTTACTGATCTGGCCGAAAGCGTCCACCAAAATCAGCAGTATCACGCAGAAAATATACAGATACGGTGCCCAGCTTTCATAGACCCGCGGCGGGATTTGCGCCATGACGGCCATGACGATCAACCCCATGACAATCTGGCCGATCTTGCGCTCCATCATGCCGATGTCCTGGCCGCTGGCGCTCCACATCACGAAAGCGCTGTAGACCAGCAGGGCCAGAATTAACAGCAGGAATGTGGGGTCGATATGGATTTTTGTCCAGATCGACGCTTTTTGTTGGCTTTCAGTCATGTTCTACCTTAATCACCTTCTACACCAGGCGGCAGCGGAGCCGCGTCCGGTAATTGCGTATTGTTGTCGCCCAGCAAGATATGGTCGAGGATCTGACGAGTGATCGTCCCGACCGCTGGACCGGCACCGCCGTTTTCCAGAATGATGGCGACCGAAACCGTCGGATTATCGAAGGGAGCGAAGGCCGTCATCAGTTTGTGGTCACGCAGGTGCTCTGCGAGTTTGTGGGCGTTATAGGTTTCGTAACCGAATACCTGCGCGGTCCCCGATTTCGCCGCGGCTTTGTATGGCGTACCTGCAAAGTACTTGCGTGCCGTCCCATTTGGGCGGTTGGCCACGCCATACATGCCGTCTTTGGCAATTTCCCAGAAGCCGGAATGAATATCGCCGATCTGCGTGCTCTCTTCCTGCTGGAAAGGCACCAACACGCCATTGATACGGGTGCTCTGCAGCAGGTGCGGCGTTTTGACGTTGCCGTCGTTAATCAGGGTGGTCAGCGCCTTGGCCATCTGGATCGGCGTCGCCGTCCAATAACCCTGGCCGATACCTACCGGAATGGTGTCCCCCTGATACCAGGGTTTTTTATAGCGTTTGAATTTCCAGTCACGAGTCGGCATCAGGCCGGAACGCTCTTCTGACAGATCGATGCCGGTATATTCGCCGTAGCCGAACTTGGTCAGCCAGGTTGAAAGGCGATCGATGCCCATGTCGTAAGCGACCTGATAGAAGAAGGTATCCGCGGACTCTTCCAACGCCTTGGTGACGTTCAGGCGGCCGTGGCCCCATTTTTTCCAGTCGCGGAAGCGTTTTTCCGAGCCGGGCAATTGCCACCAGCCGGGATCGAAGACGATGGTGTTCTTGGTGATCACCCCGGCGCTGAGCGCCGAAACGGAAATATACGGCTTCACCGTGGAGGCGGGTGGGTAGAGCCCTTGCGTGGCACGGTTGATCAGCGGCCGGTTCGGATCGTTGAGCAGCCCCTGGTAATCCTTGCTGGAGATGCCGTCGACGAACAGGTTCGGGTCATAGCTGGGGTTGGACACCATAGCCAGAATGCCGCCGGTGCGCGGATCGCTCACCACCACTGCCGCACGGCTGCCCACCAGCAACTGCTCGATATAGCGCTGCAGGTTGAGATCCAGCGTCAGATAGACGTCTTTGCCGGCGGAAGGCGGTTGCTCATGCAATTGGCGGATCACCCGACCACGGTTGTTGACTTCAACCTCTTCGTAGCCGGTTTTGCCATGCAGGGTTTCTTCGTAATAGCGTTCGATGCCCAGCTTGCCGATGTCGTGCGTTGCAGCGTAGTTGGCCAGCTTGCCGTCTTTATCCAGGCGTTCGACGTCACGGTCGTTGATCTTCGACACGTAGCCGATCACATGGGTCAGGGCGGAACCATAAGGGTAATAGCGACGCTGGTAGCCTTTGACCTCTACGCCGGGGAAGCGGAACTGGTTAACCGCAAAACGCGCCACCTGCACTTCACTCAGGGCGGTTTTCACCGGGATAGAGACGAAACGGCGCGAGCGCTTGCGCTCTTTTTCGAAGTTGGTGATGTCATCATCGGTCAAATCGACCACTGAACGCAGCGCCTGTAGCGTGGCTTTCAGGTCATCGACCTTTTCCGGCATCAACTCCAGTTGGTAGATGGTGCGGTTGAGCGCCAGCGGAGTGCCGTTGCGATCGTAAATAATGCCGCGGCTGGGCGCGATCGGCACCAGTTTGATGCGGTTTTCGTTGGAGCGGGTGCGGTAATCCTCAAAGCGGACGATTTGCAGGTTATACAGATTGGCGATGAGGGTGCCGGTCAGCACCAGGATGACCAAGAACGCCACCAGGGCGCGGCGTACAAACAGGGCGGATTCGGCCGTATAGTCGCGAAAAGGGTTACGTTCTATTTTCATCCCGCTGCTTTATTTCACTCTGTCACTATTACCACCGGTTATTCCCGGTGGTAAGGATGATTTGTTGTAATGCTCCAGGCGCGATAGAGGCTTTCAGCCACCAGCACGCGCACTAAAGGATGCGGTAATGTCAACGGTGAGAGCGACCAACTCTGTTCGGCGGCGGCCTTACACGCCGGGGCCAGCCCTTCCGGGCCACCAATCAGCAGGCTGACGTTGCGGCCGTCCTGCTTCCAGCGTTCGAGTTGTTGCGCCAACTGCGGCGTTTCCCACGGCGTACCGGGAATATCCAGCGTGACAATGCGATTGCCTTTGCCTACCGCAGCCAGCATCTGCTCGCCTTCCTTTTCCAGAATGCGTTTGATATCGGCATTCTTGCCGCGCTTGCCCGCCGGGATTTCGGTCAGCTCAAACGGCATGTCTTTCGGAAAGCGGTGCAGATAATCCATAAAGCCGGTCTGCACCCAGTCTGGCATTTTAGTGCCGACGGCTACCAGTTGCAGTTTCACCGCTTAGCTCCAGAGTTTTTCCAGCTCGTACAACTGACGGCTCTCTTCCTGCATCACGTGAACGATCACGTCACCCAGGTCGACAACGATCCAGTCGGAGGCTTCCTGGCCTTTCATGCCGAACAGTTCCATACCGGCGGCGCGGGCTTCCTGCACCAGGTGGTTGGCGATCGACATCACGTGACGGGTAGAGGTCCCGGTGCAGATGATCATGCAATCGGTGATGCTGGATTTGTCTTGTACATCCAGAGCGATAATGTCTTGGCCTTTCAGGTCATCAATTTTATCGATGACGAAATCTTGGAGTGCTTTACCTTGCAAAGGTTCCCCCTCGGGTGTGTTCTGTTCATTCGACTGCGGCGGGCAACTTGCCCGTTTTGCGGCCTGAATCAATGATAAGTCGGCAGGATGCCGCTGAAAGCCAGCTGGTGACTGCCCGGCCAGCTAAGGATTCCGGGGTTTTCAGCGAATACCTGAAAAATAGCGGCGCAGTATATCACGCGGCTGTTGCTAGCGATATAAACCCTGTAACTCGATATAGCGCTGTACTGAACGTGGCAACAGGTCGTCACAGTTGAGTCCCTGATGGCGGCGCTGACGAATTTCCGTGGCCGAAATCTCCAGCTGTGGCGTATCGGCCAGATAAATAAATCCGTGAGGATGCCGGCTGAGCTGGGCGGGATCGCTCACCTGATGTTGCTCCAGCCACTGCTGTAACTCAGGTGTATCCATGCGATCGTTGTAACCAGGGCGAGCGAGCACCAGCAGATGACAGGTATCCAGCAGCGACTGCCAGCGGTGCCATTTGTGCAGCGTCAACAGCGAGTCCTGGCCAATGATAAACGCCAGAGGCAAGGCGGCGCCACGTTCTTTACGAATGGCTTCCAGCGTCTCGATGGTATAGGAAGGGGTGGTGCGATGCAGTTCACGATCGTCAACCGCAAACAGCGGGTTACCGGCAATGGCCAATTCCACCATTTTCAACCGTTGCTGAGCGTTCGCTTCGGGCTGAGGGCGGTGCGGCGGAACATGGTTCGGCAGCAGCGTGACCCGGTTCAGACCAACCTCTGCGGCCAGCGCTTCCACCGGCCGCAGATGGCCGTAATGGATAGGGTCGAAGGTGCCGCCAAACAGGGCGTGCAGAACGGGAGTGCCTTGCGGATTAGTGGACATCTGAAAAACTCGTGGCCAGAGGTTTGCCGCACAGCAGCATCGACAGGGTTTCCAATTCAGACCAGACCGACTGGCCGTAATCCTGCTTAAGGGTGATTTCTATCTGCGCGAGCAGATGAACCGCTTGCCGCAGCTGGGTGCCGGACAGCCGTTGCAGTGCCTGGGTTACCAGGTTACGGCGGTTTTGCCAAACCTTGTATTGATCGAACAGCGTACGCAAAGGCACTGTCGCCATGCGGCGTTGCAGGTTGAGCAACTGCAGCAGTTCCCGTTGCAGGGTTCGCAGCAGGATCACTGGCTCGACATCTTCCTGCTGCATCTGCTGCAGGATATGCCAGGCGCGTTTGCTTTTTCCGGCCAACAGGGCGTCCAGCCAGTGGAATGGCGTGAAGTGGGCTGCATCATTTACCGCCAGTTCAACGCGCGGCAGCGTGAGTTTGCCATCCGGGTGCAGCAACGACAGCCGCTCCAGCGCCTGCGACAGCGCCAGCAGGTTGCCTTCGTAGCAGTAACACAGCAGTTGGTTTGCCGCGTCGTCCAGTTCCAGCTTCAGGGTTTTGGCACGTTGGGCGACCCAGCGGGGGAGCTGCGCCTGTTCCGGCGTCTGGCAACTGACGTAAGCGCCGTGCGGGCTGAGCGCCTTGAACCAGGCACTGTTTTCTTGCGCTTTGGTCAGGCGTGGCCCACGCAGCATCAGCAAAATGTCGTCATGCAGCAGTGCGGCCAGTTTGATCAACTGTTCGCCGATCGGTGCCGTCGGCCCGTTCTCAGGGAAGATCAGCAGCAGCGTCTGACGGCTGGCGAACAGGCTCATGGCCTGGCAGATGCTGAAGATGGCATCCCAATCGGTATGGGCGTCGAGCGAAATGCTGTAATGCTCGGTGAACTGCTGCTCTTGGGCCGCGTGGCGGATCAGATCCTGGCTTTCCTGCAGTAACAGCGGCTCGTTGCCGGTCAATAAATAACAAGCGCGCAGCCCCTCTCGGAGCTGCGCGGCAAGTTGTTCAGGGTAAATACGAATCATTGATCTACGCGACTTGCCGCTTTTTCACCGGCGGCAGCGGCTTTCTGTTGGGTTTCTTCTTCCGCAGCGTGCACCGTCAGCAGCTTACGTACCAGCTGTTGGGCGGCCTGCTCGCGCATTTCCTGGCGAATAATGTCCTGTTCGGAATCTTTTGCCAATGCGGTCAACGGGTTATCGAAGAACGAACGGAAAACTTTAACGTTTAGCGGATACAGATCGTGACCCGGGATCAGCACCTGTGCCTGAACGGTCAGTACCATTTGGTACTCAGCGGTTTTACCGTCCTGGAAGATAGAGGCGGTATCCTGGCTCTCCGTGGCGCCAATGATGCGCAGGGAAGGGAGATCCTTACGCTTGGCATCCTTGACGATGGTCACGTCGCTGAGACGTAACTGCTCACGCACCGCGCGGGTCAGCGGACCATAAGGGTCCGAGCTGTCCAGCAGCAGCGTCTTCATTTCCGAAGGGACCTGCGTGGTACCACGCAGGTGAAAACCGCAGCCGGCGGTGACCAGCACCGCCAACCCCAGCAACAACGTCAGAATACGATGTCGCACAACGCCTCCTTGTGTTAACCCACAACCAGGTTAAGCAATTTGCCCGGAACATAGATCACTTTACGAACCGTGACCCCGTCCAGATATTTAGCGACCAGATGCTCCTCAGCGGCACGCGCACGTACCTGCTCTTCGGTTGCATCGGCAGCCACGGTGATTTTAGCGCGAACCTTACCGTTGACCTGCACCACCACCAGCTTGGAGTCTTCGACCATAGCCTGCTCGTCGGCTTGCGGCCAGGCTGCGGTATCCACATCGCCTTCACCGCCCAGCGCCTGCCACAGTGAGAAGCACACGTGCGGAGTGAACGGATACAGCATGCGAACGACTGCCAACAGCGCTTCCTGCAGCAGGGCGCGATCTTGCTCGCTCTCTTGCGGTGCACGGGCCAGCTTGTTCATCAGTTCCATCACGGCGGCAATCGCGGTGTTGAAGGTCTGACGACGGCCGATATCGTCGGTCACTTTGGCAATGGTTTTGTGCAGATCGCGGCGCAGCGCTTTCTGATCTTCGCTCAGCGTTGCCACGTTCAGCGGCTGAACGGCGCCTTTTTCCAGGTGTTCGTAGGCCAGTTTCCACACGCGTTTCAGGAAGCGGTTTGCCCCTTCTACGCCGGATTCCTGCCATTCCAGCGTCATTTCTGCCGGTGAAGCAAACATCATGAATAGACGGACGGTATCTGCGCCGTATTTCTCAACCATCACCTGCGGGTCGATGCCGTTGTTTTTCGACTTCGACATTTTGCTCATGCCAGCATAGACCAGTTCACGACCTTGTGGATCGGTGGCTTTGATAATGCGGCCTTTGTCATCACGTTCAACGTTGGCGTCGACCGGGGAAACCCAGACGCGTTCGCCGCTGTTGCCGGTGTAATAGAAGGCGTCTGCTAGCACCATGCCCTGGCACAGCAGGCGTTTTGCCGGCTCGTCGGAGTCGACCAGGCCAGCGTCACGCAGCAGCTTGTGGAAGAAGCGGAAATACATCAGGTGCATGATGGCGTGTTCGATGCCGCCGACATACTGATCGACCGGCAGCCAGTAGTTGGCAGCGGCTGGATCCAGCATCCCCTGGTCGTACTGCGGGCAGGTATAGCGCGCGTAGTACCAGGACGACTCCATAAAGGTGTCGAAGGTGTCGGTTTCGCGCAGCGCCGGTTGGCCGTTAACGGTGGTTTTCGCCCACTCAGGATCGGCTTTGATCGGGCTGGTAATGCCGTCCATCACCACATCTTCCGGCAGGATCACCGGCAGTTGGTCTTCTGGCGTTGGCATCACGGTACCGTCTTCCAGCGTGACCATCGGGATTGGTGCGCCCCAATAACGTTGGCGGGAAACGCCCCAGTCGCGCAGACGGTAGTTAACCTTGCGCTGACCAACGCCTTTGGCGACCAGTTTGTCGGCAATGGCGTTGAAACCGTCTTGGTGATCCAGACCGTCAAACTCGCCGGAGTTGAACAGCGTGCCTTTCTCGGTCATCGCTTCGGCTTGTACATCCGGTTGGCTGCCGTCGAGGGCCAGAACGACCGGTTTGATTGGCAGGCCGTATTTGGTGGCGAATTCCCAGTCGCGCTGATCGTGAGCCGGAACCGCCATCACCGCGCCGGTGCCGTATTCCATCAGCACAAAGTTGGCGACCCAAATTGGCACTTGCTCGCCGGACAGCGGATGGATGGCGAACAGGCCGGTCGGCATGCCCTTTTTCTCCATCGTCGCCATTTCGGCTTCGGCCACTTTGGTGTTACGGCACTCTTCGATAAATTCAGCCAGCGCCGGGTTGTTCACCGCGCCTTGCTGCGCCAATGGGTGACCTGCGGCTACGGCCACGTAGGTCGCGCCCATAAAGGTGTCAGGACGGGTGGTGTAAACCGTCAGCTTTTCGTCGCTGCCCGCTACGTCAAAGGTGATATCCACCCCTTCGGAACGGCCAATCCAGTTGCGCTGCATGGTTTTCACCTGTTCTGGCCAGCTTTCCAGCGTGTCCAGATCGTTGAGCAGCTGATCGGCGTAGTCGGTGATTTTGATAAACCACTGTGGGATCTCTTTACGCTCAACCTTGGTGTCGCAGCGCCAGCAGCAGCCGTCGATCACCTGTTCGTTGGCCAGCACGGTCAGATCGTGCGGGCACCAGTTCACCGCGGAAGTCTTCTTGTAGACCAGGCCTTTTTCGTACAGCTTGGTGAAGAACCACTGTTCCCAACGGTAGTAGTCCGGATCGCAGGTGGCGATCTCGCGATCCCAGTCATAGCCGAAGCCCAGCAGTTTCAGCTGGTTCTTCATGTATTCGATATTGTCGTAGGTCCACGGAGCCGGTGCGGTGTTGTTTTTAACCGCAGCGCCTTCCGCCGGCAGGCCGAACGCATCCCAGCCAATAGGCTGTAGCACGTTTTTACCTAGCATGCGCTGGTAGCGCGAGATCACGTCGCCGATAGTGTAGTTACGAACGTGCCCCATGTGCAGACGGCCTGATGGGTACGGCAGCATGGATAGGCAGTAATACTTTTCCTTGCTCGCATCTTCGGTAACTTTGAAAGTTTGCTTCTCTTCCCAGTGAAGCTGTACGTTCGATTCTATGTCTTCTGGACGGTATTGCTCTTGCATGGCGGCTGGTGGTCCTGTAGGTGTAAAACAGCTCCCCCTTCATCTTTCAAGCCACAGCGTTGTTGGCTGCGTACACTCAACCCAGTCACTTACCTTTGTAAGCTCTTGGGTTTCACGTACTGGCCGCCTGGCCGTGACTCGAAACCTATCGGGGGGATTTCTGTAGCATTCTGTTGAGTACTTATAGATCCGCATAGCATAGCTGATAAGACCTCCCGGCAACAACACCAAGCGCCCGACTCGACGTATTTAAAAAATACCGGCCATGATAAGACTCACATCTTGAGGAAACCATGTCTTGCCAAGTGACATCAGCAATTTACGGCTAAAATGATAAGGGATAGTTTAGGAGGTAGGCCCAGTCACGTAAGTTCATCGAGGAGAGATTATGAACAAGGTTGCTCAGTACTACCGCGAATTGGTGGCATCTCTGACAGAACGCCTGAAAAATGGCGAGCGTGATATTGACTCGCTGGTCGCGAGCGCAGAAAAACGGCTAAGCGAAGCGGGTGAACTGACGCGCGACGAAGTTGAGCAGGTTACACAGGCGGTACGGCGCGATCTGGAAGAGTTCGCTCGCAGTTATCAGGAGAGCCGGGACGAGTTTACCGACAGCGTTTTCATGCGGGTCATCAAGGAGAGCCTGTGGCAGGAGCTGGCGGATATTACCGACAAAACTCAGTTGGAATGGCGCGAGGTGTTCAAGGACGTCAGCCACCATGGCGTTTACCACAGCGGTGAGGTTGTCGGGCTGGGTAATCTGGTGTGCGAAAAATGCCACCATCATTTGGCGTTTTACACGCCGGAAGTGCTGCCGCTGTGCCCGAAATGCGGTCATGACCAGTTCCAGCGTCGGCCTTTCGAACCTTAAGCTTGCTGCGCGCCCTGGCCTCTCCGCTGGAAAAGGTCAGGGCAGGCGCTGCTCTTAGCCAAACAGTTTTTTCATCAGGTTGCCAAGAAAGCTTCCGCCAGCCGAGGCCGTAGCCACTTCAGCCTGCGGGGCGGTGTCGATTTTGGCCGGCACTTTCTGTGCCACCGCAACCCGGCTTTCCTGAGCGGCTTTTTCTGCTGCTTCAGGGCCGTAAGCAAAGCCTTCCGCCAGCACGAACTCGACGTCGGTAATGCCGATAAACGCCAGGAACAGCTTCAGGTACGGCGTGATCAGATCGGTTGGCGTATCCGCGTGGATACCGCCGCGGCTGGAGATCACAATCGCTTTCTTGCCGGTGACCAGACCTTCAGAGCCTTCAGAGGTGTAGCGGAAGGTTTGGCCGGCGCGCGCCACCAGATCGAAATAGATTTTCAACTGCGTCGGGATGTTGAAGTTGTACATCGGCGCGCTGATGATAATGGTGTCGTGCGATTTCAGCTCGGCGATCAGCTCATCGGAAAGTGCCAGCGTCTTTTGCTGATGCGGTGTTAAAGGTTTGTCACCGGCGCTAAACCCGCCAATCACTTCACCATCCAGCTCCGGCAGTGTCGGGTTGGCTAAGTCGCGAACCGTAAAGCTGTCATTGGGGTGTGCTTCACGCCACTGTTGAACAAAAAAATCGACTAATTTTCCAGACTGGGAGTAATCACCCAGGATACTTGATTTCAGGACCAGTATACGACTCATTGGGCTATCTCCAGGCTTGGTCTAAGGTGTCAGCGATGCTGTGTGTTTAACAGCATCTTAGAGGCAAGCCTGGGCCAGTGATAGCGTAAAAATTCGCTGAGTTAAATCAAAAATATTGAATATCAGGGCGGTTTCCCGCCCGGTGGTCAATAGCGGGCTACGCGCTCGGCCAACAGATCGATAAAGCCTTCGCGATCGATATCGGTCAGCACTTCAACGTTGGCCGGCTTGCCGTTCTGGCCGAAGGTATCCACCACGGTCATGCCGAGGGTATATTCCCCTTTGGTTTCCACGCCGACCCAGCGTTCGATACTGTCAAACAGCTGTGGTGCCAGCAGCCAGGCGATGGTGCAGGGGTCGTGCATCGCGGCACCGGGCAGCCCACGGGGATGGCTAAGGTACAGCGGCAGGTAGAAGTCGAGCATTTCGGCCACCGCCTGCGCCACCGGGTTGTTTATCTGACGGATGCGTTCGATATCCTGTGGCAGCACCAGCGCCTGGTGAGTCACGTTCAACCCGGCCATGGTCAGCGGCACGCCGGATTTCAACACCATTTCGGCGGCTTCGGGATCGACATAGATGTTGAACTCTGCCACCGGGGTGGTGTTGCCGGCATTCATACCTCCCCCCATAAACACGATGCGTTCAATGTTACCTTTCAGCTCTGGGTGTTGGGCCAGCAGCAGCGCGATATTGGTCATGGGGCCGGTGACCACCAGCGTGATCGGCTGCGGACTGCTGCGTAGCAGGCTGGCGATCAGCTCTACGGCAGTTTGCGCCACCGGCTGGATGGCGGGCGTTGGCAGATGGGTATTGCCCATGCCGGTTTTGCCGTGTACGTAGTCGGCAATCACCAGGTCTCGCATCAACGGCGCGGCAGCACCGGCAGCGACGGGAATGTCTTCACGCTTCATCAACGTCAACAGACCCAGCGCATTGTGCAGGGTTTTTTCCGGCGTCTGGTTACCGGCGGAGGTGGTAATGGCCTTTACGTCCAATTCTGGTGAACTCAGCGCCATGGCAAGGGCGATGGCATCGTCCAGACCGGGGTCGCAATCGATAATGATAGGGCGGGGCATGTTTATCTCCTTATTTGTTATCCAGTGAGCATCGGATCAAAATCGGAGAGAAACAAGTGCTTTTAGTGCCGGAAAGAGGGAATGAAACTGCGCCCCGGGCGGGGCGCAGGCGAGGCATCAGTGCAGGATTTTCGCCAGGAAGTCCTTCGCCCGTTCGGACTCCGGATTGTTGAAGAAGTCGTCTTTATTACGGTCTTCGACGATTTTGCCTTCATCCATAAAGATCACCCGGTTCGCCACTTTACGGGCAAAGCCCATCTCGTGGGTTACCACCATCATGGTCATGCCTTCATTGGCCAGTTCGACCATAACGTCCAGCACTTCGTTGATCATTTCCGGATCGAGCGCCGAAGTGGGCTCATCGAACAGCATGGCGATAGGATCCATGCACAGCGCTCGGGCGATAGCCACGCGTTGCTGCTGGCCGCCGGAAAGCTGGCCGGGGAACTTGTTGGCGTGTGCGGTCAGGCCGACGCGCTCCAGCAGTTTCAGGCCTTTCTCGCGCGAGGCGTCTTTGTCGCGTTTGAGCACTTTCACCTGCGCCAGCGTCAGGTTATCGATGATCGACAGGTGCGGGAAAAGCTCGAAGTGCTGGAATACCATACCGACCTTGGAACGCAGCTGCGCCAGATTGGTTTTCTTGTCGTTGACCGGAGTACCGTTCACCAGGATATTGCCCTGCTGGATCGGCTCCAGACCGTTGACGGTTTTGATCAGGGTAGACTTGCCCGAGCCTGAAGGACCGCAGACCACCACCACCTCGCCTTTTTTTACTTCGGTGGTGCAATCGGTCAGAACCTGAAAGTGACCGTACCACTTAGAAACATTTTTCAGGGATATCATCAAACAGTCCTTTTCTTCAAATAGCTTACCAGCGCCGAGGCGGCGAGACTGATAACAAAGTAGACAAAGCCGGCAAACAGGATCATTTCAACCTGGGTGCCGTCGCGCTCGCCAATGGTCGAGGCGGTACGGAAGAAGTCAGCCAGGCTCAGTACGTACACCAGGGAGGTATCCTGGAACAGTACGATGCCCTGGGTCAGCAGCAGCGGCACCATGGCGCGGAACGCCTGCGGCAGGATCACCAGCTTCATTGACTGCCATTGGGTCATGCCCAGTGCCAGCGCGGCGGAGGACTGGCCGCGTGAGATGCTGATGATACCGGCGCGGATAATTTCCGAGTAATAAGCCGCTTCAAACAGGGAAAAGGCTACCATAGCCGAGATCAGGCGAATATCGGTTTTCGGCGACAGCCCTAGAACCTGTTGTAATAAGCTTGGAACCACCAGATAGAACCACAGCAGCACCATCACCAGCGGGACGGAGCGGAACAGGTTGACGTAAACGGCAGCGAACCAGCTGATCGGTTTGATGGGCGACAAGCGCATTACCGCCAGAACGGTTCCCCACAGAATACCGACGACGATGGCGGTCACGGTGATCTTCAGCGTGATCAACAGGCCCTGCAGCAGATAAGGGAAACTTGGGACAATCGATGCCCAGTCAAATTCGTACATTATTTACTCCCCAAGTTGCCGGGCAACTGCACTTTTCTCTCTACCAACCGCATAAACAGCATGATCACGGCGTTGATGGCGATATAGGCCAGCGTAATCGCGGTAAAGGATTCATAGGCATGCGCAGAGTAGTCCAGCAGTTTGCCGGCCTGGGCAGCCATGTCGACCAACCCGATAGTGGAAGCGATGGCAGAGTTTTTGACCAGGTTGAGCATTTCCGAGGTCATCGGCGGCACAATCACCCGGTAGGCATTCGGCAACAGCACGTAGCGGTAGGTTTGCGGCAGCGTCAGACCCATCGCCAACCCGGCCGCTCTTTGACCGCGCGGCAGTGACTGAATGGCAGCACGTACCTGCTCGCAGACGCGAGCGGCAGTAAACAGCCCGAGGCACAGCATCGAGGAAACAAAGAATTGCACGTTAGGATCGAGTTCGGTTTTGAACCACATGCCGATATTCGCCGGCAGCAGTTCCGGGATCACCAGATACCAGGTAAAGAATTGGACGATCAGCGGCACATTACGGAACAGTTCGACGTAACAGGTACCGAGAGTGGAAAGAAAGCGGTTGGGCACGGTACGCAAAATACCGAATAGCGAACCGACAAAGAAAGCGATAATCCATGCACAGACGGAGAGGGCTACCGTGACCTGAAAGCCGGACCAAATCCAGCCGAGGTAGGTGGTATTCCCAAACGGGGCCTGCTGCAGGAAGATACCCCAGTTCCAATCTATTGACATAACAAACTCCGTTAAGCGGGCGCAGAGCGCCTAAAGATTGATGACTATTCAACGCCGAGGGCGCCGCGGCCAGTCGGGCTGACTTATGTGTGCGGGCATCGGTAATGCGTTATGGGAAAAATACGGGAGGGGAACGGCCTCCCGTATTCCTGTCTGTCCCAGCCATCAACAGGGCTGGTTTGGCCTGGCGGCCGCCCCAGCTCTTGTTCTATTAGTTCAATGCTTTATCGTTAGGCTCTTTGAACAGTTGCTTCATGTCGTCGGACAGTTCGAAGTTCATGTTGAGGTTCTTCGGTGGAATAGGCTGTTTGAACCACTTATCAAACCATTTTGTTGCTTCGCCTGAAGTTTGAGCCTGAGCGATGGTGTCATCGACCAGTTTCTTGAACTCAGGATCGTCTTTACGCAGCATACAGCCGTAGGCTTCTTTCGACTGCGGTGTGCCCAGAATTTCCCATTGGTCCGGCTTCTTCGCTTTCGCGCGTTCACCCGCCAGCAGGGCGTCATCCATCATAAAGGCTACTGCACGACCGCTTTCCAGGGTACGGAAGGAGTCGCCGTGGTCTTTGGCGCTGATGATGCGCATGTTCATCTTGCCGCTGTCGTTCAGTTTATTGAGCAGCACTTCAGAGGTGGTGCCTGAGGTCACCACGACAGGTTTGCCCGCCAGATCCTTGAAGTCTTTGACGTCAGAGCCTTTTTTCACCAGCAGACGGGTACCGACCACGAAGATGGTATCAGAGAAGGCCGCCTGTTTTTGGCGTTCGAGGTTGTTGGTGGTCGAGCCGCATTCGAAGTCAAAGGTGCCGTTTTGCAGCAGCGGGATACGGTTCTGTGAGGTGATCGGCAGCATTTTGACCTGCAGATCAGGAGCGTTCAGTTTTTTCTTAACCGCTTCAACGATTTGGTTGGAGTAGTCCTGGGAGTAACCCACAACTTTTTGCTGGTTGTCGTAGTAGGAGAACGGCACTGACGATTCGCGGTGGCCGACAACGATCACGCCGTTGTCTTTGATTTTCTTCAGCGTACCGGTCAGTTCTTCCGCATGGGCTACGTTACCTGCCATACCGATCAGCAGTAACGATAACGCCAATTTACGCATTTGCATGGTCCAACTCCTTTGCTGTTGTGGTGGCTCAAATTCAAAGAGCATCAGATTCTAAATGGAGATTTATTGCTCAAGTATAAAGATAGTCTTAGAACACATAACCGTTAGAAAATAGCCGATTGTGAATGGATTGAAACTAAAATGTTTCTTTTTTTGAGACGCCACGCGCACCAAATTAATGCAACAAAACCCCAATGCACCTTTGTGGTGCCGGTCATGCTCTTGAGTTGTGCACAGGTGCGACAAAACGTCAGTAAAAGTAAATCGGCTCTCTATAACAGAGTAATTAAAGCAAGGAGTGTGCCAGAAGCATTGATTTGGCGACGCTTTATGCTAGTCGCGTGGGAGAGTGCGGCGTGGAAAGCTGCAAGGTGGATGAGGGAAACGGGGCGCTGACGGGCAGCGCCCCGGGGGGTTATTTACGGCGCAGGCCGAGGATCAACGCCAGGCCGCCAAGCAGCAGGGTGATTATCCACAATGGCGTGGCGCCAAAACGTGCATAAGGCGTTATGCCGGTGGTTGGTGTGACTTTCACCTCAAGTACCTTGCGGGTGAACTGAGGGATCTCTGCGATCACCTCACCGTTGGCGTCTACCGCGGCGGTGACGCCGTTATTGGTGCTGCGCAACAGAGGGCGACCCAGCTCCAGAGCACGCATGCGCGCCATCTGGAAGTGCTGCCATGGGCCGATGGAATGGCCGAACCAGGCGTCGTTGGAGATGGTCAGCAGGAAGTTGGTGTCCGGCCGGAAGTTGTCGCGTACCTGCTGGCCGAGAACAATCTCATAACAGATTGCCGCCGTCAGGTTATAGCCTTTCACGCTGAGTTGTGGCTGGACGTAGTCGCCACGACTGAATGAAGACATCGGTAAATCGAAGAACGGTGCCAGCGGGCGCAGCAGCGTTTCCAGCGGCACAAACTCGCCAAACGGCACCAGATGGTGCTTGTTATAGCGGTCCTTGGCCGGATAAACGTACGGCGTCGGCTCGCCCAGCACGATGGCGCTGTTGTAGATTTGCTGGCCCTGCGGCGTAGCACGCACATCAACAATACCGGTGATCAGGCTGCTGTTTTTGGCGCGCATCAGGTCATCCATCATGGTCAGGAAGCCGTTCTGGCTGGCTTCGTAATCCGGAATGGCAGACTCCGGCCAGATGATGATCGGCGCTTTGCCCATATAAGGACGCGTTTCGTCCAAATAGGTTTGCAAGGTGCTGACCAACGCTTTCGGATCCCACTTCATCGACTGAGCGATATTGCCCTGCACCATCGCGACGTTGACCGCCTTGTCCGGTTGCGGGGTAAACCAGTGCAGCTGGCGCAACGGCCACGGCAGCAACAGCAGTGCGACGGCAACTCCTGCCGCGGCGATCCGGCGTTGATTGACGGCGTACACCAACAGCCCGGCGATCGCCATCAGCATAAAGGTGATGGTATCTACCCCGAGCAACGGCGCCACGCCTTTCAGCGGGCCGTTAATCTGGCTGTAGCCAAATTGAAGCCAGGGGAAACCGGTCAGCACCCAGCCACGTAAAAACTCGGTGACTTGCCACAACACGGGGGCGGCAATCGCTAAACGGTACCAACTGGTGGTCGGCCACAGACGTGCCAGCAACCCGGCGAACAGCCCGGTATACAGCGACAGGTAAGCCGCCAGCAGCACGACCAGGAAAATGTTGATGGAGAAAGGCATGCCGCCGAAGTCGGCAATGCTGACGTAAACCCAGTTGATTCCCGTCCCGAACAGACCGAAACCCCAGCAAAAACCGAGCAAGGCAGACTGTTTGGTGGTGCGGTTCAGGGTTACGGCCAACAGGCCGAACAGAGAGACAAGGGCCGCCGGCCAGATATCGTAAGGGGAAAACGCCAGCGTGCCGCTGGCGCCGGTCAACAGCGCCAGCAGGGCGCGAACCCACTGGCGTTCAAGGAAAGAGGCTTTAGCCATGTTTGATTTATTCTTCCAGTTTCGGTTGCGGAGAATCGTCCGGAATTTTTACATGAACCTGGATGATACGTCGACTGTCCGCCATCGCAACTTTAAATAGGTAACCTTCGATTTCAATGGTTTCCCCGCGTGCAGGCAGGTGACCGAAGGCTTGCATCACCAGGCCGCCGATGGTGTCGACCTCGTCGTCGCTGAAGTGGGTGCCGAAGGCTTCGTTGAAGTCTTCAATCGGCGCCAGCGCTCGCACGGTATACATATGGCGGCTGAGCTGGCGGATATCCAGATCGTCTTCGTCGTCATATTCGTCTTCGATTTCGCCGACAATCAGTTCCAGAATATCTTCGATGGTGACCAGGCCGGACACGCCGCCGAACTCGTCAATGACAATCGCCATGTGATAACGCTGGGAGCGGAACTCCTTCAGCATCCGGTCTACTCGCTTGCTTTCAGGCACCACCACGGCGGTGCGCAGCACCTTGTCGATGCTGAATTCCTCGGATTCCGCGCGCATAAACGGCAGCAGATCCTTGGCCATCAGAATGCCTTCGATGTGATCTTTATCTTCGCTGATCACCGGGAAGCGCGAGTGGGCGGATTCAATGATCACGTCCAGGCACTCTTCCAGCGTTTGGTTACGCTTGAGCGTCACCATCTGGGAGCGCGGGATCATGATATCGCGCACGCGCTGCTCGGCGATATCCATCACGCCTTCCAGCATGTCTCGGGTATCGGGATCGATCAGGTCGTTTTGCTCGGAATCACGGATCAGCTCTACCAGATCGCCACGGTTTTTGGGTTCGCCGTGGAACAGCTGGTTAAGGATAAGAGTAAAGAACCCCTTCTTGGGACTGGGGCTGTCATTGCTTTGTGAATGGTCGTCGCTCATGGCGTTTTAGTTAATATCACTCATGTCAGAGTTAGGGGAGTCAGCGGCAGCCCCATACGGAGGCTGCGGGGAAATCAGCTGACGTCAGAGGGGGTCTTTTTCCGCCAGGTACGGGTCCGGGTAACCCAGTCCGTGCATGATTTCGGTTTCCAAAGACTCCATTTCTTCGGCTTCATCGTCTTCGATGTGGTCATACCCTAGCAGATGAAGGCTGCCATGGACAACCATATGCGCCCAGTGGGCCTCCAGCGCCTTCTCTTGCTCGATGGCTTCCTGTTCAACCACCTGACGGCAGATGATCAGATCGCCCAGCAGCGGCAGCTCGATACCCGGGGGAGCTTCGAACGGGAAAGACAGCACGTTGGTCGGTTTGTCTTTGCCGCGATAGGTCAGGTTCAACTCGTTACTTTCCGCTTCATCCACCAGGCGAATGGTGACCTCGGCCTCCTCCTGAAACTGCGGCAGCACGCCTTCCAGCCAGCGCTGGAAGGTGGCTTCATCCGGCAGGCCGTTGCTGTCTGCACAGGCAATCTGCAGATCCAAAATCACCTGACTCATGGTGTCTCCTGCTCGGAGGCGATGGTTGCCTCGCGTTTACGTTGTTCGGCAATCGCATCTTTGCGTTTTTGTTCGGCGGCTTCCCAGGCTTCATAAGCGATGACCACGCGGGCCACCACCGGATGGCGTACCACGTCTTCGCTATGGAAGAAATTGAAGCTCAGTTCTTCGACGTCAGAAAGCACTTCCACCGCGTGGCGCAGGCCGGATTTTTGGTTGCGCGGCAGGTCTATCTGCGTCACGTCACCGGTGATGACCGCCTTGGAGTTGAAGCCAATACGCGTCAGGAACATCTTCATCTGTTCGATGGTGGTGTTCTGGCTCTCGTCGAGGATGATAAACGCGTCGTTCAACGTACGGCCGCGCATATAGGCCAGCGGAGCGACTTCTATCACGTTACGTTCGATCAGCTTCTCCACGCGCTCAAAGCCCAGCATTTCGAACAGGGCGTCATACAGCGGGCGCAGGTAAGGATCGACCTTCTGGCTCAGATCCCCCGGCAGGAAGCCCAGTTTTTCACCGGCTTCAACCGCTGGACGGGTCAGCAGAATGCGGCGGATCTCCTGGCGTTCCAATGCGTCCACCGCAGCGGCAACCGCCAGATAGGTCTTGCCGGTACCGGCCGGGCCGATGCCGAAGGTGATGTCGTGATCGAGAATATTGGCAATGTATTGCGCCTGATTCGGCGTGCGCGGTTTCACCATGCCGCGTTTGGTTTTGATGGTCACCGCCTTGCCGTAATCCGGCACGCTGTCGGCAACCTGTTCCAGCACCCGGCTTTCTTTGATCGCTAAATGGATCTGCTCCGGGTCGATATCCGGGATCACGCCGCGAATGGGGGCGGTGTCCACATACAGATGGCGCAAGATATCGGCGGCGGCAACCACGCACGGGTTCTTGCCGACCAGCTTGAAACGGTTGTCACGGCGGTTGATCTCAATGCCCAACCGGCGTTCGAGTTGTTTGATATTGTCATCAAACGGGCCGCACAGGCTGAGCAATCGCTTATTGTCTGCCGGCTCTAACAAAATTTCTTGTGTTGCGACGTTCAAACTATTCCTCAAGGCTCATATCGGGCCTGGTTGGTTTTCGGTACGCGCGTCCAGGGCCAAGCCTGAACTCTCTACCTTGAATTATTCATGGTGCGCCGCACTGGCGCAAGTTTACCCATGATCTATCTGTGCGTCGGCGGCAAAATTCAAGGGTCGAAGGAGGAAAAACGCGGCCAAAACAGCCGCGTAATGCTTGGGAGATTCAGGGCTGGCGATCAGTTCTTTTTCACGAATTCGGATTTCAGCTTCATCGGGCCAAAGCCATCGATCTTGCAGTCGATGTTGTGGTCACCTTCCACCAGGCGGATGTTCTTCACTTTAGTGCCGATTTTCAGCATGGAAGAGCTGCCTTTGACCTTGAGGTCTTTCACTACGGTCACGGCGTCGCCGTCGGCCAGCAGGTTGCCGTTGGCGTCTTTGACAATCAGCGTATCGCTGTCGTCCGTCGGCGCGCTGTCGCTCCACTCGTGGGCGCACTCAGGGCAGATAAACAGGTTGTTATCCTGGTAGGTGTATTCGGAGTTGCATTTCGGGCAGTGTGGGAGTTGCATGTTATGTCGCCTCTTAATCAAAAAAATAAAAAAAAGAAAATGGCCGGGCATCGAGACCCGGCTGATAAGTCATAAGGATAATCGCTGACGTGGCGTCGGGCGCCACGGCTTACTGCACTGCGGAGAGGGCGTCAGGGCTGATAAATGCCGACGCCCAGCGCGTTCTCTTTTCGGGTTCTGGCGATGACTGACTGCGGGGATTCATGCACGCGCAGGTCCATCTGCTGTTCGGTACGCACCACTGCGCCACGCAGTGTGTTGGTCAAAACCTCGGTGATTTCCACATCAACGAACTGACCGATCATATCCGGCGTGCCTTCAAAGTTCACCACGCGGTTGCAGGCTGTCCGGCCCGCCAGTTCCATCACGCTTTTGCGGGAAGTGCCTTCCACCAAAATACGCTGTACGGTTCCGAGCATTCGGCGGCTGAACTGCAGCACCTGCTGGTTGATGCGATCCTGCAGGATGTACAGACGCTGTTTCTTTTCCTCTTCGATGACGTCATCGACCATATCGGCCGCCGGTGTGCCAGGGCGGGACGAGTAGATAAAGCTGAAGCTGGTATCAAAGTTGATCTCGGCAATCAGATTCATGGTCTGTTCGAAATCGGCCTGGGTTTCACCCGGGAAGCCGATAATAAAATCGGAGCTGAGCTGGATGTCCGGCCGCGCCTTGCGCAGCTTGCGAATGATCGCTTTGTATTCCAACGCGGTATGCGCGCGCTTCATCATGGTCAGTATACGGTCTGAGCCGCTTTGTACCGGCAGATGCAGGAAGCTCACCAGCTCCGGCGTGTCTTCATAAACCGCGATGATATCGTCGGTGAATTCGATCGGATGGCTGGTGGTGAAACGGATGCGGTCGATACCGTCGATGGCCGCCACCAGGCGCAGCAGTTCGGCAAACGAGCAAATTTCGCCGTCGTAAGTCGCGCCGCGATAGGCGTTGACGTTCTGGCCGAGCAGGTTGACTTCGCGTACGCCCTGCGCCGCCAGTTGGGCGACTTCAAACAGGACGTCATCGCTTGGGCGGCTGACTTCTTCACCGCGGGTATAAGGCACCACGCAGAAGGTACAGTACTTGTTGCAGCCTTCCATGATGGAGACGAAGGCGGTAGGGCCTTCGGCACGCGGTTCCGGCAGGCGATCGAATTTTTCGATTTCCGGAAAGCTGATGTCGACGATGGGGCTGCGGGTGCCCTGCACGTGGTTGAGCATTTCCGGCAGGCGGTGCAGGGTCTGCGGCCCGAACACGACGTCGACGCAGGGCGCGCGGCTGCGAATGTGTTCGCCTTCCTGTGAGGCCACGCAGCCACCGACGCCGATGATCAGCGCCGGGTTCTTTTCTTTCAGCAGTTTCCAACGCCCTAACATGGCGAAAACTTTTTCCTGCGCTTTCTCGCGGATCGAGCAGGTATTCAGCAGCAGCACGTCCGCTTCTTCAGCGTTGTCGGTCCATTGGTAACCGTGTGTGCTTCCCAGTAAGTCCGCCATTTTCGATGAATCATATTCATTCATCTGGCAGCCCCAGGTTTTGATATGTAGTTTTTTGGTCATTGACTTGCCATTACTCAGTGCGGACGAAAGTTGCGATACGCGACATGCAGGGCGCTTATTGTAAACATTTGACGCCGTTGTGACCAGCGCGGGGAAAACACCATGCGACCTGAAGCCAAATTAAAAATCCGTTACACTGGAGCCAAACGCCATGCCGGTGGGAATGGCGATAATTCACTAAGAAAACATAGCCAATATGAACGTATCTCAAAAACGGTATGACGCCGTGGTGGTAGGCGGCGGAATGGTCGGCGCGGCCGCCGCATTGGGGCTGGCGCAGGCCGGTTGGTCGGTGGCCTTGCTGGAACATCAGGCGCCGCAGGCGTTCGATGCGCAAAGCCCGCCGGATCTGCGTATTTCCGCCATCGGCTGCACCTCGGTGGGGTTGCTGAAACAACTCGGCGCCTGGCCGGCGGTGCAAGCGATGCGCTCGGCGCCTTACCGCCGATTGGAAACCTGGGAGTGGGCCTCTTCACGGGTAGCGTTTGACGCCGCCTCGCTCGGCCTGCCGGAGCTGGGTTTTATGGTAGAAAACCGTATTTTGCAACTGGCGCTCTGGCAACAGCTGGAGCAGTGCGAAAATCTGACGCTCTATTGCCCCGCCAGGCTGCGTTCGCTGCAGCGGAATGACGACCACTGGCAAGTGACGCTGGACTCTTCACAGACGCTACAAGCACGTTTGGTAGTGGGGGCCGATGGAGCCAACTCGCAGGTGCGCAATTTGGCCGCTATCGGTACCAGCGGCTGGCAGTACCGCCAGTCCTGCATGCTGATCACCGTCGATACCGGCGAGCCGCAGCAAGATACGACCTGGCAGCAGTTTTTCCCTTCCGGTCCCCGGGCTTTCCTGCCGTTGTATGATCAATGGGCCTCGCTGGTGTGGTACGACAGCCCGCAGCGCATCCGCCAGCTGCAGGCGATGCCGCCAGCGCAGCTTGAGAAAGAGATCGCCGAAGCCTTTCCTGCCCGCTTAGGGGAAGTGAAGGTGCATGCGGCCGGATCTTTCCCGTTAGCGCGCCGCCATGCGCAACGCTACGTGTTGCCGGGGTTGGTGTTGCTCGGTGACGCGGCACATACCATCAACCCGTTAGCCGGGCAGGGAGTAAACCTGGGGTATCGTGACGTAGAAGCCTTGCTGGCGGTTTTGTGTGATGCACGCGAGTTGGGTGAAGACTGGAGCAGCGAAGCGGTGCTGATGCGTTATCAGCGTCGCCGTCGCACCGATAACTTGCTGATGCAAAGTGGTATGGATCTGTTTTATACCGCTTTCAGCAATAATTTGTCGCCGCTTTGCGTGGCGCGCAATATTGCGTTGATGGCGGCCCAGCGGGCGGGCAAGTTGAAGGAACATGCGCTGAAATACGCGCTGGGGCTGTAGGCAGCCCTTCCTACAAGGGCGCAGTTCAATGTCGCGCCCTTATTCATTCTGTCTCGCCAAATTCCAGATAGCAAAAAGCCCGCCGAAGCGGGCTTTTCTAAATGTGGCTGGGGTGCCAGGATTCGAACCTGGGTATGCTGGTATCAGAAACCAGAGCCTTACCGCTTGGCGACACCCCAATGGTGTAACAGTAAAATATGGTGGCTACGACGGGATTTGAACCTGTGACCCCATCATTATGAGTGATGTGCTCTAACCAGCTGAGCTACGTAGCCATTTTTCGATATTTTACTTTAAAAGTCAACAGCATTGGTATGGCTGGGGTACCTGGATTCGAACCAGGGAATGCTGGTATCAAAAACCAGTGCCTTACCGCTTGGCGATACCCCATCAACACGTTTAACTTTTTTTGCAACATCCCCATCCTAAAAAAGATGGCTGGGGTACCTGGATTCGAACCAGGGAATGCCGGTATCAAAAACCGGTGCCTTACCGCTTGGCGATACCCCACCTGTTGCCTGCAACTCGATGAAAAGAAATGGTGCGGGAGGCGAGACTTGAACTCGCACACCTTGCGGCGCTAGAACCTAAATCTAGTGCGTCTACCAATTTCGCCACTCCCGCAAAAAAGATGGTGGCTACGACGGGATTTGAACCTGTGACCCCATCATTATGAGTGATGTGCTCTAACCAGCTGAGCTACGTAGCCATCTTTTTTCGCGCAACCTTCATCGGCGTTGCGGGGCGCATTATGCGTATATGGCCGTTTTGCGTCAACAAGTTTTTTCCCGAAAAAGCGGCTGGATGTGTCGTTTGTCTGGGTTGTGAACAGTATGGCGATAAAAGCATCAATTCAGGCAATTAATGGTTGAAAACATCAGCAAAAAGGCGGACCCGGAGGTCCGCCTTGAGACTGCTGACAAACATATAATGTTTGGCGGCAGGCGATAAAGGATTTGAAAATAAACCAGGAAAATCAATTTATTGATTTTCGGCTAAGAACACAAAGGGGGAAAAACCACGCTTTTATCCCCCTTTGTCAATAATCTGAAGGCGGGCCCGGAGGCCCGCCTTGGGGAGAAAACCCGGCGTGATTATTTGTAGGCGGACTGGTGAACGCCGACTGCACGACCAGAAGGATCGTCCATTTTCTTGAATGACTCGTCCCATTCGATGGCTTTGGCTGAGGAACAGGCCACTGACGGGCCGCCAGGCACGCATTCTGCCGCGCTTGGCAGCGGGAACAGCTCTTCGAAAATTTCGCGATACAGGTAGCCTTCTTTGGAGCTCGGCGTGTTGTACGGGAAACGGAAACGTGCGGTTTCGAGCTGTTGATCGCTGATCTGCTTGGCAGCGACCTCTTTCAGCGTGTCAATCCAGCTGTAACCCACGCCGTCGGAGAACTGCTCTTTCTGGCGCCAGGCGACGCTGGCCGGCAGATAGGACTCAAAACATTCGCGCAGGATATGTTTTTCCATTTTGCCATTGCCGCACATTTTGTCCTTAGGGTTGATGCGCATAGCCACGTCGAGGAATTTTTTATCCAGGAAGGGCACACGGGCTTCCACACCCCAGGCGGACATCGCCTTGTTGGCGCGCGCGCAGTCAAACATATGCAGTGCTAACAGTTTACGTACGGTTTCGTCGTGGAACTCACGGGCATCCGGCGCTTTATGGAAGTACAGGTAGCCGCCGAACACTTCGTCCGCGCCTTCGCCAGACAGCACCATCTTGATGCCCATCGCCTTGATCTTGCGTGACATCAGATACATCGGAGTGGAAGCGCGAATGGTGGTAACGTCATAGGTTTCGATGTGATAAATCACGTCGCGAATGGCGTCCAGACCTTCCTGTACGGTGAAGTGGATCTCATGGTGCACGGTGCCCAGGTGGTTTGCCACTTCCTGCGCGGCGCGCAGATCCGGTGAACCTTCCAGACCCACGGCGAAGGAGTGCAACTGTGGCCACCAGGCTTCGCTGCGCTCTTGATCTTCGACACGGCGTGCCGCGTACTTTTTGGTAATGGCGGAGATCACCGAAGAATCCAGGCCGCCGGACAGCAGGACGCCATAGGGTACGTCGGACATCAGGTGGCTTTTCACCGAGTCTTCCAGCGCGTTGCGCAGGGCATTGGCGTCGGTCACGTTGTCTTTAACGTTGTCGTAATCGAACCAGTCACGTTGATAATATTCGCGGATCTCGCCGTCCTGGCTCCACAGGTAGCTGCCCGCCGGGAATTCTTTAATGGTGCGGCAAACCGGCACCAACGCTTTCATTTCAGAGGCGACATACAGGTTGCCGAATTCGTCATGGCCCATGTACAGCGGGATAATGCCCAGATGGTCGCGGCCAATCAGGTAAGCGTCTTTCTCTGAATCGTACAGCGCGAAGGCGAACATCCCTTGCAGTTCGTCGAGGAAGTCAGGGCCTTTCTCCTGGTACAGCGCCAGAATCACTTCACAGTCGGAGCCGGTCTGGAATTGGTAGCGATCGCTAAACTGCTGGCGCAGCGCCTGATGGTTGTAGATCTCGCCGTTAACGGCCAGAACGTGGGTGTGCGCAGCGTTGTACAGCGGTTGGGCGCCATTGTTGACGTCGACAATCGACAGGCGCTCATGCACCAGGATGGCTTTATCGCTGGCGTAAACACCGGACCAATCCGGGCCGCGGTGGCGCATCAGACGGGACAGCTCCAGCGCTTTCTTACGCAATTCAACGGGATCGGACTTCAGATCGAGCACACCGAAAATAGAACACATATACCGACTCTCCTAACGACTTTTTTATACCTGTCATACTTCAAGTGGCTTGGGTGTTGGCTGCCTTCACTCACCCCTTGAGTAAGCTCCTGGGGCTTCGCTCAGTTGCCGCCGACAAGCAACTCGAATTATTTTGGGCATAGACTGTGATGTTGTATTTGCTGTTATAGGCAGCATGGCCGCTGCATCAACGATGGCGCGGTTTTGCTGCGTTGTGTTTATGAAAATGCGTCAAAACCGGCAGGGGATGCAAGCGTTTTAGCGCTGCGCCGAAAAATAGTTGTTTGGGGGAGGGTAAAAATTAGCGGATGTTCAGTTAAATGATATAAAAATTGATGAATATTCATTTTTTATATCAATGGATGAGTTGCCGGGTAATTTTACCGGCAACTCATTGCCGACTATCAGGCGATCAACTGCCACAGGGTGAAGGCCGCATCCGGCGTCCATCCCGCATTGGAGGTGTGCGCCTGCAGGCAGGTGTATTTCTTGCCTTTATACGTCACCACGTCACCGGCCTTATAGCTGTGGTTGTTCTGCCACTCGGCCACGCCCGGATCGGGAGGCGTACCGCCGTTCGAGGTTTTAACTGCCAGCGCACTGCTTGGCAGCGACGTATTGCCTTGGTTGTCGGTGGCGGTGACAAAATAGCTGTACTGAGTGGCTGCCGTCAGGCCGCTGTCCTGCAGCGACAGGCCACCGGTTTGGCCAATGGCGCTGCCGTTACGGTAAACCGTATAATGGCTAATCGGTTTGACGCTGCTTGCCGCAGCCCAGTTCAACGTCAGCGACGTTGCGGTAATCGCGCTGGCGTTCAGCGCGGTAGGCGCTTCAGGCTTTCCCGGCGGCGGGGTGACTCCTCCCTGGATCAGCGCGGCATAACGAGTTTTGAATTCCCAGTTATAGGCCACGCCAGCCTTACTCTTGCCATTGTCCCAGTTCACCGACCAGGTCATCAGGCCCTTGATCGACAAGCTTTTGGCGTCAAGGCGCGCGAAAGCGTTATAGACCGCCTGTTTGTCGACCACATAACCGGTGGCGGCGGCATCATTGTTGGTAGGTAAACCGATCACAAATTTGGATGCCGGGATTTTGGTGTAGCCGCGGGTGCCGGTAACCAGGCTTTCAGTCAGGTAATACAGAAAGTCTTCTTTCATCGCGTCGTTATTCTGGGTGATCCAGGCGCCTTTGCCGCCATTGGCTTCATCGACCCAAATACCGTCACCGCCCTGGTTATAATATTGCGGTGCAATAAAGTCATAAAACCCTTCGAGAGCGGTAATATAATCCAGGTAAGTCCCGTTAGTCCGCAAATAAGGGAATTCTGGCGCCATGCTGACAATAAAGTTTTTACCTTCGGCGGCATAATGCGCTTTTACTTTTTTCAGTGCGGCAGGCAAAACGGTTTTATTATTGGCTGCACCGATAGCCGCCTGTTCCAGATCGATATCCAGACCGTCAAAACCGTAGGTTTCCACCAGACGGATAATTTCATTGCTCAGTTTGTCTTCATCGCCGGTTTTCAATTCGATATGCGCGTCGGCGCCGCCCAGAGAAATCAGTACCGCGCGGCCCTGGCTGTTCAATACGCCGACCTGGCGACGGAACTCGGCATCGGACAGGTTGTAAGGCTTGAAGGTTGGGATACCCACGCCCTTCATAAAGGCTACGGCCACTACGTTATATTCGGCCGGGATGTCGGTCAGGTTCATATTGGCGAATTGGCCCTGCTGATAACCGTCACTGGCGCCGGCGGCCCAGTTGTGCCAAAAACCCATCATGATTTTTTTATTGGACATATCCGGCATGGCGGCTGCGTCATCTGCAGCTTGTGCATTGATAATGTTATCGGAGCTCATAGTAACCTCGTTATTTTAGGTAAGATTAATTCCACACGCCGTCAATAGGGATTATTGGCGGGGCGTAAATACATAGTGCGGATTTTTAACGAGGGCGGGGTGAAACCTTTTCGCGACAATAATAAATTAAATTCAAATTGGCGCGAAAATAAGGTGGCCGTGATGGCCACCTGAGACTGCTGACAAACATATAATGTTTGTCAGCAGTCGCTAAAAGTTTTTAAAATAAATCAGGACAATCAATTTATTGATTTTCGGCTGAATGACACAAAGGGGGAAAAACCACGCTTTTATCCCCCTTTGTCAACCATCTGGGGTGGCCGCGATGGCCACCTCAGCGATTAGAAAATATTGATATCGGCAACGGAAGGGAAGATGTAGCTCGGGCGGAACGGCATGGTTTCCACGTCGTTCAACGTCGAGACGCCGGACAACACCAGCACGGTTTCCAGACCGGCCTGGAAGCCCGCCAGGATATCGGTACGCAGGTTGTCGCCGACGATCACCGTTTCTTCCGAATGCGCCTGCATTTTGTTGAGCGCGGCGCGGATGATCCACGGGCTGGGTTTGCCGACGTAAAACGGCTTGCGGCCGGTGATTTTCTCGATCGGGGCGCACAGCGCGCCGCAGGCAGGCACAAAGCCATGGCCGTGAGTATCCGGGTTGGTCGCGATAAAGCGCGCACCGTTATTCACGAAGTAGGCGGCCTTATGCATCATGTCCCAGTTGTAGGAGCGGGTTTCCCCGACAATCACGAAGTCCGGGTTGATGTCGGTAATGGTGAAACCGGCTTTATACAATTCATGGATCAGCGCGCCTTCGCCCACCACGTAGGCCTTTTTGCCTTCCTGACGGCGCAGGAAATCGGCGGTGGCCATGGCGGAGGTATAAAACGCGCTTTCCGGGACTTCAAGCCCGGCGGCGGAGAAGCGGTTCGCCAGATCCTGCGCAGTCTGCGATGGGTAGTTGGTCAGCACCACCAGCGGCATGCCCTGTTCCTGAATCCGCGCCAGGAAAAGATCGGCGCCGGGAACTGGCGTGTTGTCATGCAGCAGCACGCCGTCGATATCACATATAACGTTTTTGATTGTCATTGTTGCTGTTTCTCATGATTGGCGGCAGGCAAAACGCGAAGATAACACACCTGCCTTAGGCGGCGGATCAGCTTTCCAGCAATCGCTGCAATAGCACGCCGTTGAGCATTGCTCGCTTGGCCAGGGCGAAAGCCCCGATCGCCGAGCGATGATTGAGTTCGGAGGTGACCACCGGCAGGTTCTTGCGGAAGTCCTTCAGCACCTGAGTATTGATGCAGCTTTGGATCGCCGGCAGCAGCACTTTTTCCGCCTCGGTAATTTCACCGGCGATCACCACTTTCTGCGGATTAAACAGGTTAATGGCAATGGCCACGGCTTTGCCGAGGTAGCGGCCGACGTGTTCGATCACTTCGCTGGCCAGCAGATCCCCGCGGTTGGCGGCCTTGCAGATGGCGGAGATGCTGCAGTCGTCGAGTGTCAGCTTGCTCGGGTAGCCCTGAGTCAGTAACTGGCGCACGCGGTGTTCAATCGCGGCGTTAGCGGCGACGGTTTCCAGACAGCCGAAGTTGCCGCAGTGGCAGCGTTCGCCCAGCGGGTCGATCTGAATATGGCCGATTTCGCCGACGTTGCCGTTATTACCCAGGAAAATCTGACCGTTGACGATAATGCCGGCACCGGTGCCGCGGTGCAGACGCACCAGAATGGAGTCTTCGCAGTCGCGGGTGGCGCCAAAATAGTGCTCGGCCAAAGCCAGGCTGCGGATGTCATGGCCGACAAAGCTGGTGACGTTAAAACGTTGCTGCAGGTTGTCTACCAGCGGCCAGTTGCTGACGCTGATGTGCGGCATATAGCGCACCACACCGAGCGCCGGGTCAACCAGACCTGGCAGGATCACCGCGATGGCGATCAGTTCGCGCAGCTTGCGCTGGTAGTCTTCGATAAATTGCGCAATGGCGGTGAACAACGCATTTTCCAGTGTTTCCTGGGTCCTTTCCGGCAGCGGATAGTGCTCTTCACCGAGCGATTTTCCGCTCATGTCGTACAGGGTGATGGTGGCATCATGACGCCCGAGGCGAACGGCCACGGTGTGGAAATGCCGGGTTTCGGAGACAATGGAAATGGCGCGGCGGCCGCCGGTGGAGGCTTGCTGATCGACTTCTTTGATCAGCCCGCGCTCCAACAGCTGGCGAGTAATTTTAGTGACGCTGGCGGGCGCTAGCTGGCTCAGTTCGGCTATTTGAATGCGCGAGATCGGACCCTGTTGGTCGATCAGGCGGTAAACTGCCGCGCCGTTGAGTTGTTTGACTAAGTCAACGTTCCCTATCTGTGCCTGTCCGCCAGTACTCATCAATAATTTTACTCGCTGTCTACCCTTCATACTTCAAGTCGCAGGGGTGTTGGCCGCCTTTACTCACTCAAATCACATACCAGTGTATGCTCATTGAGGTTCGTTCAGTTGCCGCCTACCTGCGACTCGAATTATTTTGGGTATATATGTTAGTTAAACCTCGTTACCGTTAACGAGCGTTTTGGTGATGCTAAAGTCGCGGGTAAACGCGGTCAGGTTTGCCACCTTACCGGCTTCGATCGTGCCTAAACGATCGTCCACGCCGATAGCACGCGCCGGATAGAGTGTCGCCATACGCAGCGCTTCATCCAACGCGATGCCAACGTGTTCAACGCTGTTTTTCAACGCGTCAATCATGGTCAGCGCAGAGCCGCTCAGGGTGCCGTTCTCGTCCACGCACAGCCCATCGCGATAGTATATTGTTTTACCGGCAAAAATAAATTGGTCAATATCGGCACCCGCCGGGGCGGTGGCGTCGGTGACCAGCACCAATTTATCACCTTTCATGCGTTTGGCGTTACGGATACTCGCCCAGGCCACGTGATGGCCGTCGGCGATAATGCCGGTGTAGACTTCAGGCGTGTCGAAAATTGCCCCCATCAGCCCCGGTTCGCGCCCGGTGATATACGGCATGGCGTTATACAGGTGCGTGGCGAAAGTGATGCCGGCAGCAAAACCGGTGCGGGCCTGTTCGTAAGTCGCATTCGAGTGACCGGCGGACACCACGATGCCGGCGTCGGTCAGTTGCTTGATAAAGTGTGGCTCTACCATTTCCGGCGCCAGCGTCACCTTGGTGATCACATCGGCATTCGCGCACAGGTAGTCGATCATCTCGCTGGTTGGCTTGCGGATAAACGCCGGGTTATGGGTGCCTTTTTTCAACGGGCTAAGGTACGGCCCTTCAAGGTGCAGACCCAACGCCTGATTCTGGTGTTTTTTCAGATAAGCGCGCATCACTTCGATGCTGTGCTTCATAAATTCGTCGCTGCTGGTGATCAGCGTCGGCAGATAGCTGGTGCAGCCGGATTTTTCGTTGGCACGCTGCATAATTTCCAGCGTCTCTTCCGAAATGGCGTCCAGCGAATCGTTAAATTGCACGCCGCCGCAGCCGTTAAGCTGCACGTCGATCAAACCGGGGGCCAGGATAGCGCCACCCAGATCGCGCGTTTCAATGCCGGCCGGCAGTTCAGCCAGCGGGCAAACTCGTTCAATCAGCCCATCAGCGATTACCACTGCATGGTCGTCAAGTACGTCGTGGCCGGTAAAAATACGGCCGTGGGTTAAAGCGAACATCGTAGCCCCCTGCAGGAATTAAAGACTCTTCACGCTTTCCGCTTCTAATTCGCGGAAATACTTAACGGTTTTGACTTTCAGCTCCATGGTGGATGGCTCATCGCACACCACAACGGCTTTGGCATGCAACTGCAGGCAACTGATGGTCCACATGTGGTTGATGTTGCCTTCCACAGCGGCTTCCAGCGCCTGAGCCTTGGCGTGGCCGGTCACCAGAATCATCACTTCCTCAGCGTCGAGCAGCGTGCCCACGCCTACGGTCAGTGCAAACTTCGGTACCAGGCTAACGTCGCCGCCAAAGAAGCGGGAGTTGGCGATGCGGGTATCTTCGGTCAGGGTTTTGATGCGAGTGCGCGAGGCCAGAGATGAAGCCGGCTCGTTAAACGCGATATGACCGTCGATGCCAACGCCACCCATGAACAGGTTGATCTTGCCGTAGGATTTGATTTTCGCTTCGTACTGGCGACACTCGGCATCAACGTCCGGTGCATTACCATTCAGCAGGTTGATATTTTCGCGTGGGATATCAACGTGATCAAAGAAATTACGGTACATGAAGGTATGATAGCTTTCCGGGTGTTCCTGCGGCAGGCCAACGTATTCATCCATGTTGAAAGTCACCACATGCTTAAAGCTTACTTCACCTGCTTTGTGCATCGCAATCAGATGTTTGTACGCTTCCAGCGGAGTGCCGCCGGTTGGCAGGCCGAGCACAAACGGACGCTCCGCAGTAGGCTTGAATGCGTTGATGCGCTGGACGATATGGCGTGCGGCCCATTTGCCGACTTGTGCAGTATCTTTCAGTGGGATAAGTCTCATCTAACACCTCTTGGGGTAAGTAAACTAAAGCTATACTGGTTCGTGCCTGAACGAGAGTCTTAAGCCTAACCCAGGTTTATGATTCTCACGTGATGCGTCAGGTTCGATGATTTTTTTAATGATAAAATAAGTTTTGTGTGATGGCTAGCAATGTGGCAGCTTAAGACTGCTTTTTGGTGATATAAATCACAAAAAAGGAGGTTTTAATTTGCGATACGAAATAATTTTTTTACACTCCACTTTGTTGTCGTTCGTCCAGAGTTAATCGCAGTGTGTGATGGCGCTAGCGTAAAATATGATAAAGCCCATAAAAGGGCATTAGGGGGAATATTAAGGTGAACATACTCGGCTTTTTCCAAAGATTGGGCAGGTCGTTGCAACTGCCAATCGCAGTACTGCCCGTGGCGGCGCTTTTGCTCCGCTTCGGCCAGCCCGACTTACTCAATATTTCGTTCATCGCACAGGCCGGTGGATCAATCTTTGATAATTTGGCGTTGATCTTCGCTATCGGTGTGGCAGCAACCTGGTCGAAAGACAATGCTGGTTCAGCGGCACTGGCGGGTGCGGTAGGTTACTTCATCCTGACTAAAGCGATGGTCACCATCAACCCGGCGATCAATATGGGCGTGCTGGCCGGTATTATTACCGGTCTGGTGGGCGGGGCGGTTTATAACCGCTGGTCCGGCATCAAACTGCCTGAGTTCCTTTCCTTCTTCGGCGGTAAACGCTTCGTTCCTATCGCAACCGGCTTTTTCTGTTTAATCCTTGCGGCGATCTTTGGTTATATCTGGCCACCGGTTCAGAATGCCATCCACGCCGGCGGTGAATGGATTGTGTCCATGGGCGCTGTGGGTTCCGGCATCTTCGGTTTCGTTAACCGTCTGCTGATCCCAACCGGCTTGCATCAGGTATTGAACACCATCGCCTGGTTCCAGATTGGTGAATTCACCAATGCCGCAGGCACCATCTTCCACGGTGACATCAACCGCTTCTACGCGGGCGACGGCACTGCCGGGATGTTCATGTCCGGCTTCTTCCCAATCATGATGTTCGGTTTGCCGGGTGCGGCACTGGCCATGTATTTCGCTGCGCCGAAAGAGCGTCGCCCAATGGTTGGCGGTATGTTGCTGTCTGTGGCACTGACCGCGTTCCTGACCGGTGTGACCGAGCCGCTTGAATTCCTGTTCATGTTCCTGGCTCCGCTGCTGTATCTGGTCCATGCCATTTTGACCGGTATCAGCCTGTTTGTAGCCACCCTGCTGGGCATTCACGCCGGCTTCTCCTTCTCTGCAGGCGCCATCGACTATGTGTTGATGTACAACCTGCCGGCCGCCAGTAAAAACGTCTGGATGCTGGTCGTGATGGGTCTGGTCGCCTTCGCGGTGTACTTCGTACTGTTCTCCATCATTATCCGTGCATTCAACTTGAAAACTCCGGGTCGTGAAGATGCGTCTGACGATATCGTTGCACCGGAAGCCAACAGCAACACCGACGAAGGCTTGCGCGCGCTGTCTCGCAGCTATATCGGTGCCATCGGCGGTTCAGACAACCTGACCGGCATTGATGCTTGCATCACCCGTCTGCGTCTGAGCGTGAAAGATTCTTCGAAAGTGCTTGATGCAAGCTGCAAACGTCTGGGTGCCTCCGGCGTGGTGAAACTGAACAAGCAAACCGTTCAGGTCATCGTGGGTTCTAAAGCGGAAGCCATTGCCGACGGTATGCGTGCGGTTATTGCAGCCGGTCCGGTTCCTGCGGCAGAAGTGGCACCGGCAGCCGGTGTGACCGCAGTAAAAGCACAGGCGGTGCCTAATGCGGTGAAAGTGGCCTTCGAGTCGCTGGTGGCTCCGGTTACCGGTGAAGTAGTGGCGCTGGATCAGGTTCCTGATGAAGCCTTTGCCAGCAAAGCGGTAGGTGACGGTCTGGCGATTCGCCCAACGGATAAAACCGTCGTGGCGCCAGCTGACGGCACCATCGTGAAAATCTTCAACACCAACCACGCCTTCTGCCTGGAAACCGACAAGGGTGCGGAGATTGTGGTGCACATGGGTATCGACACCGTGGCATTGAACGGTCAGGGCTTCAAGCGTCTGGTTGAAGAGGGCGCTGAGGTGAAAGCCGGCCAGCCAATCCTTGAACTGGATCTGGACTTCCTGAACGCCAACGCACGCTCGATGATAAGCCCGGTAGTGGTCAGCAACGCTGACGATTACGCCGGCCTGTCGGCGCTGGCGACCGGTTCTGTGGTCGCAGGCCAGACCAAACTGTTCGAGATCCAAAAGTAAACCGATTTACCTGAGTAGTACCCGGGGTGTTTAACGAGTCATGACGGAACGCACCCTACCTTTGGCGGGAAGAGAGCAATCTCTTCCCGCTTTTTTATTGGCGATAGGTGACGAAAGCTGCCCCGTTGTGGTGCGGCGATCTGTCGTGGTGCAACGCCCCGCATTTTTCGTGAAACAAACGGTTGTTTCCGGGCGTGGCTTGTTGGATCATAGGCGGTTATGTGTAGCGCTTTGCATTGAGGAATAGTGAAATGAGTGAGGCTGAAGCCCGCCCAACCAATTTTATCCGTCAGATCGTCGATGAAGATCTGGCTTCAGGGAAACATACGTCGGTACATACCCGTTTCCCGCCGGAGCCGAATGGTTATCTGCATATCGGCCATGCTAAATCCATTTGCCTGAACTTTGGCATCGCCAAAGATTACCAGGGCCAGTGCAACCTGCGTTTCGATGACACCAACCCGGTAAAAGAAGATATCGAGTTCGTTGAGTCGATCAAACACGACGTGGAGTGGCTGGGCTTTGAGTGGAGCGGCAACGTCCGTTACTCCTCAGATTACTTCGATCAGTTGCACC
Organism: Serratia sp. BNK-12; assembly: GCF_047456085.1. Lineage (NCBI taxonomy): Bacteria > Pseudomonadati > Pseudomonadota > Gammaproteobacteria > Enterobacterales > Yersiniaceae > Serratia > Serratia sp. BNK-12. Next base: position 3,914,818 of record NZ_CP179896.1, on the reverse strand, counting down.
AGTATGCGGTAGAGCTGATTAACAAAGGGCTGGCCTACGTCGACGAGCTGTCGCCTGAGCAAATCCGCGAATATCGCGGCAGCCTGACCTCGCCGGGCAAAGACAGCCCGTACCGCGGTCGCAGCGTGGAAGAAAACCTGGCGCTGTTCGAAAAAATGCGCAACGGCGAATTTGCCGAAGGTAGCGCCTGCCTGCGTGCCAAGATCGACATGGCGTCACCGTTTATCGTGATGCGCGATCCTGTGCTGTACCGCATCAAGTTCGCGGAACACCACCAGACCGGCAACAAATGGTGCATCTACCCGATGTACGATTTCACCCACTGCATTTCCGATGCGCTGGAAGGGATCACCCATTCGCTGTGTACGCTGGAATTCCAGGACAACCGTCGCCTGTATGACTGGGTGTTGGACAACATCACCATCCCTTGTCATCCGCGTCAGTACGAATTCTCACGCCTTAATCTCGAATACGCCATCATGTCTAAGCGCAAGCTGAACCAGTTGGTGACCGAGAAAATCGTTGAAGGCTGGGATGACCCGCGTATGCCGACCGTTTCCGGCCTGCGTCGTCGTGGCTATACCGCCGCATCCATCCGCGAATTCTGCCAGCGTATCGGCGTGACCAAGCAGGATAACAACGTTGAAATGGTGGCGCTCGAAGCTTGCATTCGTGAAGAGCTGAACGACAACGCACCGCGTGCGATGGCGGTGCTGGATCCGGTTAAGATTGTCATTGAAAATATGACTTCCGGCGTGGAAATGGTGACGATGCCTAATCACCCGAACAAGCCGGAAATGGGCAGCCGTGAAGTGCCGTTCAGCCGCGAGGTTTATATCGACCGTGCTGACTTCCGCGAAGAAGCCAACAAGCAATACAAGCGTCTGGTGCTGGGGAAAGAAGTGCGTTTGCGTAATGCCTACGTGATCAAAGCGGAACGCGTGGAGAAAGACGCTGAAGGCGAGATCACCACTATCTTCTGCAGCTACGATCCGGATACCTTGAGCAAGGATCCTGCCGATGGCCGTAAGGTGAAAGGCGTGATCCACTGGGTGTCTGCCGAGCACGCGTTGCCGGCGGAAATTCGCGTGTACGATCGTCTGTTCAACGTGCCAAATCCGGCAGCGGCAGAGGACTTCCTTGCCACCATTAACCCTGAGTCGCTGGTAATCAAGCACGGCTTTGTGGAGCCAAGCCTGGCAACTGCACAGCCGGAAAAAGCCTATCAGTTCGAGCGTGAGGGCTATTTCTGCGCCGATAATCGTTACTCCTCGGCAGAGCATCTGGTGTTTAACCGCACCGTTGGTTTGCGCGACACCTGGGCTAAAATCGGTGCCTGAGTGATAAGTGGTTAACGCAATAAGAGCGCAACTTCGGTTGCGCTTTTTTTATGTCTGTCGCCGTTATTTACCTTTCCTGTTGCGATGTAGTTCGCTCAATCCATGTTTAAATTTTTCTCTGGCCGTTGTATCCGTAATTTCTTGATATAAATCATCACTCATATAACATTGTCTTATATATTCGTGATGCGAATTAATGTCATTTAGAGAGCGCTCTCATATTTTTTCCTCTGGCTGACTTTTTTGATTCGGCTGAAACCATTAATCGTCTTATATTGACCTCATATCATTATTTATTCTGATTTTATTGAATTTTTTATTCGACACTCTCCTTGCATAGCCGCGTAACAAAATCTCATCGATATGTGCTCTTTGTCATACTTTGACAAATCTCTCTGATATTTCATTTGATAATTCGCGTCGCGAAAAATAGTCTGTCTGTAGCAATAAGTGCTGTGGGGTTTTAGCCCTGTCAGCAATATTTTTTACCCGATTGGGTTTTTATTGGCAGTCGTGCAGGGCAGTGGTGAACACGGGCGGCTGCAACTTTTAAAGTTAAGTCAAAGAGGAATTTCATTATGGGTACGCACGGTGCTCAGCGTAAAACGCTGGCGCTCGCAGTCGCGGGTGCGCTGTTGGGAACAGGGTTTGCCATGGCCCCTGAGGCGAAAGCCGCAGGATTTATCGATGATTCCACGATGACCGGCGGCGTATATTACTGGCAACGTGAGCGTGACCGTAAAGATCTCAATCCGACCAGTGACGATTACAATAAATACACCACCAACTTGTCGCATTCGACGGCCAACCTGAGCCTGGATTTTTCCTCGGGCTATGCCTGGGACATGTTCGGCCTGGACGTCGGCGCCTTTACCGCCATCGAGCTGGCTGAATCCAGCGCCAGCGGCCACCCGAATGAAATCGCGTTCTCTTCCAAAAACCGTACCTACGATGAAGACTACTCCGGCGACAAAGGCGGCATCAGCCTGTATAAAGCCGCCGGTAAATTCAAATATGGCCCCGTCTGGGCACGTGGCGGTTATATCCAGCCAAGCGGCCAAACTCTGTTGGCGCCGCATTGGAGCTTTATGCCCGGCACCTATCAGGGTGCAGAGGCCGGTGCCAAGTTTGACTACGGCGATGCCGGTGAGTTGAGCTTCTCTTATATGTGGACCAATAAATATAAAGCGCCATGGCATATCGAGATGGACGACTTCCGCCAGAACGATAAAAAAACCGGTGTCTCCTATCTGCACTCGCTGGGTGCCAAATACGACTTCAAAAACGATTTGGTGCTGGAGGCGGCATTCGGCCAAGCCCAGGGCTATGTGAATCAGTACTTCACCAAGGCGTCTTATAAATTCGATCTGGTAGGCAACCCGCTGACCACCAGTTACCAATTCTATGGCACCGAAGACCGCATTAACGACAAGAACGACCCGAACAGTATTTACGACGGCCTGGCCTGGCTGCAGGCGCTGACCTTTGGTTACACCACTGGCCAGTTCAACTGGCGCCTGGAAGGGACCATGGTCAAGGCCGAAGGCAACCAGGGCTACTTCCTGCAGCGTATGACGCCAACCTATGCTTCTTCCAACGGCCGCCTCGACGTGTGGTGGGATAACCGTTCCGACTTTAACGCCAACGGCGAAAAAGCGGTTTATGCCGGGGTGATGTACGACCTGAGCAACTGGAACCTGCCGGGCATGGCGGTGGGCGGTTCTTACGTTTACGCCTGGGACGCTAAACCGAGCACCAACCCTATGTACGATCAGAGCCAGCGTCTGAAAGAGAGCGCCTGGAGCCTGGACGCCATGTATACCATTCAGGAAGGCCGCGCCAAAGGCACGCTGCTGAAACTGCATTACACCCAATACGACAACCACACCAATATCCCAAGCTGGGGCGGGGGCTACGGCAACATCTTCCAGGACGAGAAAGACGTCAAATTCATGGTTATCGCGCCATTCACCATTTTCTAAACATACCCAGAGCTTGCGAGTTGCAGCTGGTGCAGATAACAACGCTGCGGCTTGAAAGATCGCGGGTATATTCCCCGGCGGCAGCGCCGGGGTCATTTAACGGGAATAACACGATGAAAAAAATCATGATGATGTTGGCTGCGGTAGCCACGTTGAGCGCCTGCGTACAGCCTGCGGCGCCGCCGGAAGATGCCAAATTGAAACAGGCCTACAGCGCCTGTATCAACACCGCGGAGGGCTCACCGGAAAAATTGCAGTCATGCCAGGCAGTGCTGAACGTACTGAAACAAGAGAAACAGCATCAACAGTTCGCCGAGAAAGAAACGGTGCGGGTGATGGATTATCAAAACTGCATTCAGGCAGTTCATAGCGGTAACGGCCAGGCTTATGACGCCAAATGTGGCCAGATTTGGAAAGAGATCCGCGATAACAACAATTAAGGACGATGATAAAAATGAATAAATTCAAATTGAGCGCGCTTGCCGCACTGACGGCAACCATTGGGTTATTTGGCAGCGTGGGGAACGCGATGGCCAATCAGCCGCTGGTGGATCAACTGAGCCAGCTGAAACTGAATTTGAAAATGGTCGATAACCGGGCAGCCGAAAACGGTCTGGATTGCGGCAAGTTGGGTGCTGACTGGGCGGCTTGCAACAAGGTACTGATCGGCCTGACCAACGACAATCAGGAGATCAACGGTCAGGACTGGGCGATTTACTTTCACAGCGCTCGTCAGACCCTGCGGGTGGATAACGACCAGTTCAAGATATCTCACCTGACCGGTGATCTGTACAAGCTGGAACCTACCGACAAATTTACCGGCTTCCCTGCGGGGAAAACGGTAGAGATCCCGATTATCACTGAATATTGGCAACTGTTTAAAACCGACTTCGTGCCACGTTGGTACGCCACCTCGGGCGATGCCAAGCCTAAAATTCTGGTCAATACCGATACCGAAGATCTGAACCAGTTCGTTGCGCCCTTTACCGGCGACCAGTGGAAGCGTACCAAAGACGACAATAACATCCTGATGACGCCGGCCTCACGCTTTACGAAAAACGCCGAGCTAAAAACCTTACCCACCACGTCGTTACGCGGTCAGATAGTGCCAACGCCGTTGCAGGTTAAAGTGCATGCGCAGGATGTTGATCTGAGCAAAGGCGTTGCATTGGAGCTGAGCGCATTGTCCAAACCGGCGGCGGACGCCGTTGCCCAGCGTTTCGCGCTGTTGGGAATAACCAGTAACGCAGCCGGTTATCCGATCAAAACCGATATCCAACCGGGAATATTCAAAGGCGAACTGGCGGTACCGGGCGCTTATGAATTGATCATCGGCAAGCAGGAAGCGCGAGTCATTGGTTTCGATCAGACCGGGGTGTTCTATGGCCTGCAGTCCATCTTGTCATTAGTGCCTACCGAAGGCAGCGTAAAAATCGCTACGCTGGAGGCCAAAGATGCGCCGCGCTTCCAGTATCGTGGCATCTTCCTGGATGTCGCACGTAACTTCCACCAGAAGGATGCGGTGTTGCGCTTGCTGGACCAAATGGCGGCGTACAAGCTCAATAAATTCCACTTCCATCTGAGTGATGACGAAGGTTGGCGCATCGCCATTCCGGGCTTGCCGGAACTGACCGAAGTCGGTGGGCAGCGTTGCCACGACTTGAGCGAAACCACCTGCCTGTTGCCGCAGTATGGCCAGGGGCCGGAGGTTTATGGCGGCTTCTTCTCTCGCCAGGATTACATCGACATTATCAAGTACGCCAAGGCGCGTCAGATTGAAGTGATCCCGGAAATCGATATGCCGGCGCATGCCCGTGCGGCGGTGGTCTCAATGGAAGCGCGCTATAAGAAACTGCATGCCGCCGGTAAAGAACAAGAGGCCAACGAGTTCCGTTTAGTGGATCCAACCGATACCTCTAACACCACCTCGGTGCAGTACTTCAACCGCCAAAGCTATCTCAACCCTTGCCTGGATTCATCCAAACGTTTTGTCGACAAGGTGATCGGCGAGATTGCCCAGATGCATAAAGAGGCCGGGCAGCCGCTGAGTACCTGGCACTTTGGCGGTGACGAGGCGAAAAACATCCGGTTAGGTGCTGGTTATACCGATGTGAACAAGCCGGAAGCCGGCAAAGGCATCATCGATCAGAGCAAAGAAGACAAGCCATGGGCAAAATCTCAGGTCTGCCAGGCGATGATCAAAGATGGCAAGGTCGCCGATATGGAGCACCTGCCAAGCTACTTCGGAGTAGAAGTCAGCCAATTGGTGAAAGCGCATGGGATCGACAGAATGCAAGCCTGGCAGGATGGCCTGAAAGATGCCAAAAACGCCAAGGCCTTTGCTACCCAGCGTGTCGGGGTTAACTTCTGGGATACGCTGTATTGGGGCGGGTTCGACAGTGCCAACGACTGGGCGAACAAGGGCTACGAACTGATCCTTTCAAACCCGGATTATGTCTACATGGACTTCCCGTATGAGGTGAACCCGGACGAGCGCGGTTACTACTGGGGAACGCGTTTCAGCGACGAACAGAAAATGTTCAGCTTTGCGCCAAACAACCTGCCGCAAAACGCCGAAACCTCGGTTGATCGCGATGGTAATCACTTTACCGCCAAGAGCGACAAGCCCTGGCCGGGGGCTTACGGTATTTCCGCGCAGATGTGGAGCGAAACCCAGCGAACCGACGAACAAATGGAGTACATGATCTTCCCTCGTTCGCTGTCGGTGGCTGAGCGCGCATGGCACCGGGCAGAGTGGGAGCAGGATTACCGGGCGGGCCGGGAGTATAAAGGCGGCGAAACCCACTTCATCGATACCAAGAAGCTGGACCGCGATTGGTTGCGCTTTGCCAACCTGCTCGGTCAGCGTGAGCTGGCAAAACTGGACAAAGGTGGCGTGAACTACCGGTTGCCGGTGCCAGGCGCCCGAGTTGTGGGGGGCAAGCTGGAAGCCAATATTTCGCTGCCGGGTCTGGGCATTGAATATTCCACCGACGGTGGCAAGCAATGGCAACGTTACGATGCCAAGGCCAAGCCTGGGGTTAGCGGTGAAGTACAAATCCGCGCTGTGAGCCCGGACGGCAAGCGTTACAGTCGCGCCGAGAAAGTGTAACTCCTGAACCACGGCCCGTCTGTTCGCAGGCGGGCCGTTATTGATGGTTAACAGCAGCGACCGGCGGTAATCAGCGATGAATTCGATACGGCTGACCTTTATGGTCGTTGCTTTTTTTTCTGGCATTGCCGGGGCACTGCAAATACCGACCCTGAGCCTGTTCCTCACCACCGAGGTTCGGGTGACTTCATTATGGGTCGGTTTTTTTTATGCGGTTAATGCCGGGGTCGGCATTATTGTCAGTTTTTTGCTGGCGAAAAAATCAGATCGTCAGCGTGACCGGCGCCATTTGATTTTAATCTGTTATTTATTGGCGGCGGGAAACTGTCTGCTATTTGCTTTTAATCGCAATTATCTGACGTTAATTACCGCAGGCGTGCTGTTAACCGCCATCGCCAATACTGCGATACCACAGTTATTCGCCCTGGCGCGTGAATACGGGGAACGGTCATCGCAAAACGTGGCGATGTTCAGCGCCATCATGCGCGCCCAACTCTCTCTGGCCTGGGTTTTTGGCCCGCCATTGGCTTTTATGCTGGTGGTGAATTATGGCTTTACGGCGATGTTTATGTTTGCTGCCGGCATATTCCTGCTGGTCACGCTGCTGGCCTGGTGGATATTACCCGAGGTGGCTCGCCCGCCTGTGGGCAATGAAATCGGCATACCGCAAAAAACGTTCTTCGATAAAGATATTAGCCGGTTGTTTTTCGCCTCGGTATTGATGTGGACCTGCAGCGCCATGTATCTGATTGATGTGCCGCTGTATATCACGGCCGAGTTGGGTTTGCCGCAAAGTCTGACCGGTTGGATGATGGGCATCGCGGCCGCGATAGAAATCCCCATCATGATCCTGGTAGGCCGATATGTAAATCGGGTGGGCAAGCGCCTGATGATGGCGGGGGCGATGGTGGCCGGCATACTGTTTTATGCCGGGATGCTGTGGTTTACCTCGGCCGCTGGGTTGCTGGTCTGGCAGCTGTTTAACGCGATATTTATCGGCATTCTCGCCACCGTCGGCATGCTGTATTTCCAGGACTTGATGCCGGAGCGGGCGGGCATGGCCACCACGTTGTTCACCAACAGCATTTCCACCGGTGTGATCCTGGCCGGAATATTACAAGGGATCCTGACCGAGTACGGGCCGCATTCCTCCGTTTATCTGTTAGCCATATTACTGCTTTGTATTGCTTTACCTGTCGGTTTTAAAACCCGGGAAGTCTAGGTGGTTTCTGAGTGAGTCGTTTATTTTTAAACACAAACAAGGATATATGATGGCTATATTGGTGACGGGCGGCGCCGGTTATATCGGCTCGCATACGGTATTGGCACTGTTAGAAAGGGGGAGGAAGTTGTCGTACTGGACAACCTGTCCAACAGTTCGCCAGAGTCTTTGTTTCGGGTGGAGCGATTAACCGGTAAAAAAGTAATTTTTTATCAGGGAGATATCCAGCAACATCATTTGCTGGATCATATCTTTCGCCAGCATGATGTTCATGCGGTTATTCATCTTGCGGGTTTGAAGTCGGTCAGAGAATCTACCGAAGAGCCACTGAAATATTATCAAAATAATATTTCCGGCTCATTGATCGTACTGGACAGAATGCGCCATGCTGGCGTTAAGCAATTTATTTTCAGCTCTTCAGCCACCGTCTATGGGCCGGCAGAATATACCCCACTGACGGAAAGCTGTCGTGTTGGGCAGACCACCAATCCTTACGGAACCTCAAAGCTGATTGTCGAGCAGATCCTGGCGGAGTTCGCTTCAACGGCACCGCAGATGGCAATCACCGCGCTGCGTTACTTTAATCCGGCCGGGGCGCACGAGTCCGGCTTGATTGGTGAGGATCCCGCCGGCATTCCCAATAATCTTCTGGCTTATCTGGCGCAGGTGGCTATTGGCAAACTCGCGGTGTTGCCGGTGTATGGCAACGACTACCCTACCAGCGATGGTACCGGGGTACGTGATTACATTCACGTTATGGATTTGGCCGAAGGGCATTTAAAAGCGCTGGATAACCTGCAGCCAGGATTTAACGTCTATAACCTGGGCACCGGTAAAGGCTACTCGGTGCTGGAGATTATTCGGGCGTTTGAACGCGCCTGTGGCTTCAAAATCGCCTACCAATTTAATCCCCGGCGTGCGGGAGATATTGCCGAGTGTTGGTCCGACCCGTCTCTGGCGGCAGAGAAGCTGGGCTGGCAAGCCAAACGCAGTCTGGAAAAAATGGTGCGCGATGCCTGGTCATGGCAGAGCAAAAATCCGCAGGGTTATGGCTCTTCGGTGCCGCTGTCATCGATAAGGATGCTGGCCGATGAAGCTTAACGACGGGCATTTGGGGGTTATGCAGGATGATCTGTTCCGGGCTGAATATGAGGCGCGGATCAACGATCTAAAGTTTGAGTTTGTGAAATATCAACGTGAGGCTTCGTTGCTGCTGCTGGAGCGTTATCAGCGCGGTGTCGCGCAACTGCGTGAGTGGCGGGCTGCACATGGACATTTATTCGATGCCGCCCGCTGTTCTTCACTATTTTGTGTGCCTACTCGCCCGCTGGCTGCGAGTGAAAAACGGCTGCACCGGATCTGGCTGGGGGGCGCGATACCTGACGACGCCAGAGAGGTTATCTCCCAGTGGGGGGCCGCGCAGCAGGCGGTGGCTAGCACCGAGACGAATGACTGGGTCGGCATGTTATGGGTTTGGGACGCACAGCAGCTGGCAAGGGATGCGTATTTCATCCCCGTACCGGTGATAAAAGGCGGCTACCTGGGGGAGTATGATGCGGGCAACCATCGCCTGCAGGTGCATTCGCTGAGCGAACTGGCGCAAAAAAGGGTCGGCGACAACCTGGGCTTTATCCATCAACTGCACGATAAGCGCTATTACGCCACGCTTTCCGACTACTTCCGTTTTCTGATTTTGATCGAGATGGGGGGGCTGTATATGGATATCGATACCATACCCCACCGGTCGGCGACGCTGTTTTTGATCAAACCAGAGGTGCCTGATTATCTTCAGTTCCTAGCTGAGGGCGAGGTCAGCCACGTTAGCTGGTTGAATCTGTTTCTCGATGAAACCGGCATGATAGTCAGCCGCAAGGGCGATATCTCACTGTGCCGAATGCTGGCGGGGTTGGATCAGATCTATGCGGCGGAAAGCGGCGAAGTCCCGGACAAGAATTCGGATTATGAACGCAAACTGTTTGATCCCTTTTATCAGCTGTGGAGTCGCCACATAGGCCGCTCTTTCCTCAGTCACGATCGCTTCTGCCAGGATTATGGCGTCCATTATGATGCGCACCCACAGGCCGTCACCTGCGGTATTCGCGGAATGCGTCTGCTGGAGGATGTGATCACCAATGAACGACTACCGCTGTCGCAGGAAGAGCAACACAGCTACCGGCAATGCGTCAGCCGGCTGGAGCAGGTGGACTGGCAGCTTGAGCAGCCGCTGGATCTGGCACGTTATGCGGAAATATTTACCGTTGATGAAGTGCCGCGTATGGCCTATCCAGCGCAGATCCGTTCCGATATTGACCATTACCACTATTATTCCGTACTTTCCCATGACCGCACGCTTGATCGGGTAAACCAGCTATTTGGCGAGTACCTGATCGCCGATAACCGGCGGCAGATTACGGCGGGTAATTACTGGTGTCCGACCGCTGGGGTAGGGGGGGCGGTTTTGCCGGAGCCGGGTGGGGCATTGCATTTTCTGCCTGGACACCAGGCGAGTGAAACAGATAAAACCCGTATGGCGAAGCTGATTTTCAGTACCAGCTACCTTGAGTACTGTTCTGTTGGCAATCGAGCCGGGCTGGATCTGGTGTCATTACAGCAGGCGCAAAATATTGAGCCTTATCTGGGGCTGATCACGGTAGCTTACGATCGGCGTGGAGAGTTTGTCGGTTTTTTTAATGCGGCCACCATTAGCGAGCTGTATGGCATAGAAGCGGATTATCATTATCGCGATGAAATAAGGCCGCTTGATGAGGCTTATGACAGCTTTGTCCAAAGCCAGTGCACTGAGGATGACTATTTCATCTGCAGTCTGGCGATTGAGAGCCAATTCCGCGGGCTAGGGCATTTTAACCAGCTGTTTGCGCAGATAAGGCAGCGAGCACAACAGCACCAGGCGAAAAATATCGTGCTGTGCGTATGGCAACGCAGTGATGCCAGCCAAATCTATCTGAACAAGGGGTTCCGTGTTCGAGGTGTATTCGATCACGCCTGGTCGCTGTTTTTTGATCGGTTGCTGTTTCTTGAGTATGAGCTGTGAAGAGGTTTGCCCATCCGCGTGTCGGCGGGTGAGTGAGTGCTGAGAGTGTAAGTGGGAAGCGAGAGAAGTGCTGTAGAGAAGTGCCGCTGCAATTGTTGTATTTAACGCTGTAAACTTTCCCCGGCCTGTCCGGGGATTTTTTATCCTATTATCGCAGGCACAAAAAAACCGCCGTTAAGGCGGTTCTCAATGCCGGTTAGGACATTATTTTTTGTCGTGCAGGGTGTCGTCTTCGCGGCAGTCACCGGTCTCACAGTGGCCGTACAGGTACAGGCTGTGGTTGGTGAGTTTGATGCCGTGTTGTTTGGCGATATCACGCTGACGCACTTCGATAGACTCATCGCTGAATTCGATCACTTTGCCGCAATCCAGGCAAATCAGGTGATCGTGGTGATGTTGCTGGGTCAATTCGAACACGGACTTGCCGCCTTCGAAGTTGTGACGGGTCACAATGCCGGCATCATCAAATTGGTTCAGTACGCGGTAAACCGTAGCCAGGCCAATTTCTTCGCCCATATCTATCAGTTTTTTGTACAGATCTTCCGCACTGACGTGATGGCATTCCGGATTTTGCAGTACTTCCAGGATTTTGAGTCGCGGAAGCGTGACTTTTAAGCCGGCCTTCTTCAATGCGGTGTTGTTGTCAGTCATGCGGATTCAGTCCTGTTACTATGCTAATCAAGTTGAGGCGTTCTCGCCTTTGGCATCGGTCGGCACAAAGAGTTAATTGCGTCTCATTATAGAACCGGTTGCTCTAAATGGAAACCGCCGGTTGTTAACAAAGCTATAATTGCACAATTGCATGTTATACATGCAACGTCTTGATGAATGGGATAAACCGAAAACTCAGTCTACCTTGAGGGTGTGGGAAGTTACAAATCTGTAGCTTCTATTGCAGTAATTTGTACTGCCAATGATGGCCCTGCCGGCACACTATGCACTTTGCAGGGCTTTTGTTCAACCTTTGGCGTTACCCGACGATTTCGGCCAGGCTTAGCTCTTCGACGATTTGTTTTACCCAGCCTTCAACACGTTCGTTGGTCAGCTCAGGTTGGCGATCTTCGTCAATGGCCAGGCCGATGAAATGGCTGTCGTTGGCCAAGCCTTTGGACGCTTCAAAGTGGTAACCCTTGGTCGGCCAGTGGCCTACGATCGCGGCGCCACGCGGTTCAATGATGTCGCGAATGGTACCCATCGCATCACAGAAATACTCTGCGTAGTCTTCCTGATCGCCACAGCCGAACAGCGCAACCAGCTTGCCGTTGAAGTCAATTTCTTCCAGCGTTGGGAAGAAATCGTCCCAGTCGCACTGCGCTTCGCCGTAGTACCAGGTTGGGATACCGAGCAGCAGGATATCGAAAGCTTCCAGATCTTCTTTGCTGCTTTTGGCGATGTCATGAATTTCAGCCACCTCTTTACCAAACTGCTGCTGAAGAATTTTCTGGATCATCTTGGCAATGTTTTCGGTATTGCCAGTGTCGCTGCCAAAGAAAATGCCTACATTAGCCATATCGCGTATAACCTTTAAATTCAATAAATTGCATTCACGATGTTAGCGTAGACTACGATAACACCGATTAAAATGATGCCATGGCAAGAGATTATCTCTTACCGGTAAGTGCGTATCATGCCAGAAATTTACCCCGGGTATTTATCACTTTAATGCGATGCCGGGTGGAATAAAGCGGTGTTGATCGGGCGTCATCCTTAACGCCGCGCCGCATGTGCGGCTGCAATGATCAATGTTCTGGCTGCTCGTCCGCCAGTTGTGCCAGCAGCATTTGCTCAATAAGCTCGCTGCGGCTGATATTACGCTGTTCCGCCAGTTTGTTCAGGGCGTCCACCGCATCCGCGTTGATCTTCAGTTCCACACGCCGTAAGCCACGGACTTTATCGCGTCGAAGCTGATTACGCTTATTGATTCTAAGCTGTTCATCTCGGGATAGCGGGTTGGTTTTCGGGCGCCCCGGACGGCGTTCATCTGCGAACAGATCCAGCGTCGTGCGATCCGTTTGTTCTTTTGCCATAGGTAGCGGTACTGCAAGGGAGTTTGCATCAAAAAGCGCTTACACGCTTCCGGACGGTTCGGTTAACACACTTCGGGCCAATAAACCCTAACCCAAATTCACCCCAGCCTGACGTTAGCGAACACGCTCGGCACGGCGGCAAAATTATAGCGCGCCATATTACCCCAGCAGGTAGAGCGACGACAATGCTTAACTGAGCCGAAAACGCGCTAAGCCGTTATCTTTAGCGCGTTTTTTCATCAGATGGTGACTTTGGGAGAGAAACGACCCATTTGTCGGGCCTGGCGCGACTCAGGCTTCGCCGAGAAAGCGGTGAATGGCGCGCAACACCGCCTCCGGTTTTTCCGCATGAACCCAATGTCCGGTACCGGCAACGACGTGAGCGCGAGCCTGCGGAAATTGACGGGCAATATCTTCGCGATAGCTGTCCTGCACGTAAGGCGACAGGCCGCCGCGGATAAACAGCGTCGGATGAGGCCAGGCCGGCACTTCCTGCCAGCCGGTGATGTTCTCGTACTCTTCGATCAGCACCGGCAGATTGAAACGCCATTCGCCTTGGTGGAAGGATTTCAGCAGGAACTGGATCACGCCTTCCTCTTTCAGGTAGCCGCGCATCAATTCCGCCGCCTGCTGGCGTTGGGTAATGCCAGCGGCGCTTACCGCCTGCAACGCGACAAAAATTTCGTCGTGGCGGCGCGTTTGATAGTCCACCGGCGCAACGTCAATGATGATCAGCTTCTCCACGCGCTGCGGGGCGATTGCCGTCAGCGCCATGGCCGCTTTGCCGCCCATCGAGTGGCCAATGACAATGACCTTCTCCAACTGCAAATCGTCCAGCAACGTCAGCAGGTCCTGCGCCATTTCTGGGTAGGTCATGACCTCAGAACGCGGTGACAGGCCGTGGTTGCGCAGATCGACTTTAACTACGCTGTGCTGCTGGTTCAGGTCGCGCGCCAGTACGCCCAGGTTGTCCAAATTGCCAAACAGCCCGTGGATCAGGATCACCGGCAATGCATCGGACTCGGTGGCCAGCAGTTGATAATGTAATTTCATGGCGAAGTTCATACTGAGAGAGATTCAGATTAGGTTATCATGATTAAAACACTCGATGAATAAACCCGTCGCCTTTCAAGCGGCAGGGTTGTTCGCTGTACTTGCTGCAACTTAAAATCCATAGGATAAAACGTGGATTTTTCATGGTAAGGTGCAGGTTTGGCAGCGCCGGTGTCCGGCGGGCTATAGGTATTAGTCTGCTTTTGCCGTATTGGGGCACATTGTTATGTTCGCCTCTGCGCTTTTAACCTTATAATCCCATGGCTTGAATGCCGGATCTGGCTTCAGGTTCTAAGTAGAAAAAAACAGTACTGGATAAAGATGAAAACTATTGAAGTCGACGAAGAGCTCTACCGCTATATTGCCAGCCACACGCAACATATTGGTGAGAGCGCGTCCGATATTTTGCGCCGTATGTTGAAATTTACCGCAGGCCAGCCGTTACGTGCAGCGCCGGCCGCCAGCGCACAGAGCGCAGAACAGGAAAAAATCGTTGCCGCATCGCGCCCGCGCGATCGCGTACGTGCCGTGCGTGAACTGTTGTTGTCGGACGAGTACGCCGAACAGAGCAAAGCGGTGAACCGTTTTATGCTGGTACTTTCCACCCTGTATACCCTCGATGCGGCCGGCTTTGCCAGCGCCACCGATGCGTTACATGGCCGTACCCGTACCTATTTTGCCGGCGATCAGCAAACCCTGTTGGCGAACGGAACGCACACCAAGCCAAAGCACGTTCCGGGCACGCCTTACTGGGTGATCACCAATACCAATACCGGTCGCAAACGCAGCATGGTTGAACACATCATGCAGGCTATGCAGTTCCCGACGGAACTGACTGAAAAAGTTTGCGGCACTATCTAATTTAGCGAACAGCCCGTCATGGTGGCCGTGAGCGACATATTGCCAGGCCGCAGGACAGGGATTAGGGAGATATGTCGATGGCGAATAACCCACGTGCCGGGCAGCCGGCTCAGCAAAGCGATTTGATCAACGTAGCCCAGCTGACGTCGCAGTACTATGTACTGCAACCTGAAGCGGGCAACGCCGCACACGCGGTCAAGTTCGGGACTTCAGGCCATCGCGGCAGTGCGCTGCGCCACAGCTTTAACGAAGCCCACATTCTCGCGATCGCGCAGGCGATTGCCGAAGTGCGTCATCAGCAGGGTGTGACCGGTCCATGCTACGTGGGTAAAGACACCCATGCGCTGTCGGAGCCTGCCTTCATTTCAGTGCTGGAAGTGCTGAGCGCCAACGGCGTTGATGTGATCGTGCAGGAAAATAATGGTTTCACGCCAACGCCTGCGGTCTCCCATGCCATCCTGTGCCACAACCGTAACGGTGGGGCATTGGCCGACGGCATCGTGATCACCCCGTCCCACAATCCGCCTGAAGATGGCGGCATCAAATATAACCCGACCAACGGCGGCCCGGCGGATACCAATCTGACCTCGGTGATTGAAAAGCGCGCCAATGAACTGCTGTCTCTGCAGTTGAAAGGCGTTCAGCGTCAATCGCTGGATAAGGCCTGGGCCAGCGGCCGTGTGCATGCACAGGACCTGGTGCAGCCATATGTTGAAGGGCTGGTGGACGTGGTTGATATGCCTGCGATTCAGCGTGCCGGCCTGAAGCTGGGCGTCGATCCGCTCGGCGGGTCCGGCATCGCCTACTGGCAGCGTATCGCCGAGCATTACAAGCTGGATCTGACGCTGGTGAACGATGCTATCGATCAGACCTTCCGCTTTATGCACCTGGACCACGACGGTGTGATCCGTATGGACTGCTCTTCAGAACCGGCGATGGGTGGCCTGCTGGCGCTGCGCGACAAGTTCGACCTGGCGTTTGCCAACGATCCGGATTACGACCGCCACGGCATAGTTACGCCTGCGGGGCTGATGAACCCGAACCATTATCTGGCGGTTGCCATCAACTATCTGTTCCAGCATCGTCCACAGTGGAGTGCTAACGTAGCGGTAGGCAAGACGCTGGTTTCCAGCGCGATGATTGACCGCGTGGTAGCTGATTTGGGCCGCAAGCTGGTGGAAGTGCCGGTGGGCTTCAAATGGTTCGTTGATGGCCTGCATGACGGTAGCCTGGGCTTTGGCGGCGAAGAGAGCGCAGGGGCTTCGTTCCTGCGTTTCAATGCTACCCCGTGGTCTACTGATAAAGACGGTATCATCATGTGCCTGTTGGCGGCGGAAATCACCGCAGTGACCGGCGAAAATCCGCAGCATCACTACGAAGACCTGGCCAAGCGTTTTGGTGCCCCGAGCTACAACCGCATTCAGGCACCGGCAACTTCTGCGCAGAAAGCGGCGTTGTCCAAGCTGTCACCGGAAATGGTCAAAGCCGATACTCTGGCGGGTGATCCTATTACCGCACGTTTGACGGCGGCACCGGGCAACGGCGCATCGATTGGTGGCCTGAAAGTGATGACCGACAACGGTTGGTTCGCAGCACGTCCTTCTGGTACCGAAGAAGCCTACAAGATTTACTGTGAGAGCTTCCTCGGTGCTGAGCACCGTGAAAAGATCGAGCACGAAGCGGTAGAAATCGTCAGCGAAGTGCTGGCTTCTGCCAAGTAAGGCTTCTCTCCCTTGAAAAAAGGCGCTGTTTTAACAGCGCTTTTTTTATGCCTGCAATTTAGATATATCTTTTTCATTCTTCACCTCTTGCGCATTTAGATATATCGATCTAGATTAGATATATCGAAGTGACTTAGATATATCTAAATCACCTCGTAAGCTGATTATCCAATGCGAGGTACAGACTATGTTTCACCGTTTAGATTTACACCGTCGTCACGGCTGTCGCCATGACAGCGAAGAAGGGCACGAACATCACCATCGTCGTCGTGGCGGTCGCCATCATTTTGGCGGCGACCATGGTGAAGAGCATGGCCGGGGAGGGCGCGGCGGTCGTGGCGGCCGTCACCGCATGTTTGAACACGGCGATCTGCGGCTGGTGCTGCTGGCGCTGGTGGCGCGTAAACCGAGCCACGGTTACGAACTGATCAAGGCGATCGACGAGGCGTCTTCCGGTCTCTATGTGCCAAGCCCAGGGGTGATTTATCCGACACTGACGCTGCTGGAAGAGCAGGATTTCCTCGAGCCGATCACCAGCGGCAACGGCCGTAAAAGCTATCAGATCACCGAGCTGGGCCAGAGTGAATTACAAAAACACCAGGCCGTCGTCGATGTGATCCTGGCTCGTTTGGCCGGTGCCGGTCGCGGCCACCATCATCATGGCAATCTGGCGGAAGGCATCTCCGACGCCATGAACCGCCTGCGCAGTTTGTTGCGTGGCAATGTGATGCGCGCCGATCTTTCGCCACAGCAGGTCGAACGCATCAATGCGGCGCTGCTCACCGCGGTGGCGGCAATTGAAAGTGAAATGAACATTGCTCCAACAGATACAGATAAGGAAAACAACTGATGCCTGGCCACCGTTTCCGCATTACCGTTGAAGCCCTGAGCGATCGCCAAGGCGAGCCCGTTGAGAAAACGCCACTGAGTTTTGAGGTGGAAAACCACGACGATATTCTTGGCATCGTTGAGCGCATCAAAGCGCGCGAAGATCTGAACTTTGGCGAAAATAACAGCGCGGCCTTCGCCGTCGGCTTGAAGCTGTTCTCTGAAGTGATGATCGAAAACCGCAAGCACCCGGTGTTTGCCCCGCTGCGCGAGGCGTTCAAAGAATTTATGGTGGGGCTGAAGAAAGGCCAAAACGTGTAGGGGTGCCGCATGCTGCACCCGTTTAATCGAATATTGCATCAGCTTAACCGCATGCTGCACCCTTTCACCTCATGGCATAAAGCGGTAACCGACGCCGGTTTCGGTCAGCAAGTGTTTTGGCCGGGCCGGATCGGCCTCCAGTTTTTGCCGCAGATGCCCCATATAAATTCGCAGATAGTGGCTGTGTTCGACGTAGTTCGGTCCCCAGACGTGGCTTAATAGCTGACGCTGGGTGATGACCTTGCCGGAGTTGGCCAGCAGTTCGGCCAGCAGGCGAAACTCTATCGGTGTCAGATGCAGATCTTCACCCTGGCGCAGTACCCGGCGGTTGATCAGATCGACGGTGATTTCGGAAAAGCTGACCAACGGACTCTCCTGCTGGCTGCCTGAATGGCGGCGCAAGGCGACTCGCACGCGGGCCAGCAGTTCGCCGATGCCAAACGGTTTGCTGAGATAGTCATCCGCCCCGGCGTCCAGCGCGGCAATTTTGTCTTCTTCGGCATTACGCGCCGACAGCACAATCACCGGAATGGCGCTCCACTGGCGTAGATCGCGGATATAGTTAAGCCCGTCACCGTCCGGCAACCCTAAATCGAGAATAATCAGATCCGGCTTGCGCGTGCCAGCTTCAATCAGCCCGCGCTGCAGCGTTTCGCTTTCAAACACCCGTAGCCCCTCACTTTCGAGCGCGGTACGGACGAAGCGCCGGATCTCTTTCTCATCTTCGACAATCAGAATATTGGTTGGCGTGCTGCTCACAAGGCTCCCTGGAGTTGGTTAGAGATCAAAGGCTTCGCTGTCTATTTCCGGCGGTTTTTCCAGCGGCAGCACAAAGCGGAAGCTGGCACCGCCGTTAGCGCCGTTTTCCGCCCAAATGCGGCCGCCGTGCACTTCAATAATGGCACGGCAAATCGCTAACCCCAAACCTACGCCGGGAATGGCCGACTCTTTATTGCCGCGGGAAAACTTATCGAAGATAAGCTGTTTTTTCCCTTCAGGAATGCCTGGGCCATCGTCCCAGACTTCGACTTCCAGCCAGTCGGGCAGCGTATGGGCGCGAATGCCGATAGTAGCATCGATACCGGCATATTTATTGGCATTTTCCAACAGGTTAGTGAAAACCCGCTCCAGCAGGCTGCCGTCGCAATTAACCAATATCAGCTCCGGCGGCAGCTCAACCTTGATCTGGTGTTGGGTCATCAGCGGTTCCAGCATGTGCAGCGAAGCGCCGACGATCTCCTCCAGCGACTGCCACTCTTTTCGCAGATTAAAGCCACCGGATTGAATGCGTGCCATATCCAGCAGGTTGTTCACCAGCCGGGTGGTGCTCAATACCTGCTGGCGGATCTGACTGGCCTGCGGAGCATGGTTGGAGCCTTCCGCGGCCAGATCGAGCGTCAGAATTTCCGCCTGGCCGAACAGCACCGTCAGCGGCGTGCGCAAATCGTGGGACAGCGCCGCCAGCAGCGAGTTGCGCAGCTGCTCCCGCTCGGCGTCCAGTTTTGCTTCCTCGGCGCTGCGCGCCAGATGCAATCGTTCCAGCGCGCTGGCGATCAGCACCGCAAAGGTTTGCAGCAGCCGCTGTTGTTCCGGCACCATCAGTTGGCGCAGGTTACTGGGTTCGATAGCCAGCAGGCCGAAGGTTTGTTTCGACGTGGTGAGCGGGAGCAGTTGGTAAGGCACGCCAGGCAAGGTGTCGGTACCGGCGCCGGCCGGCATGCCCTTGTCGAAACTCCAACGGGCGATAGCCTCATCCACCGACAGCAGCCCGCCCGTTTCGCCAACCATTTGCTGCAGCTTGCCGTCTTCCTGCGGCAGCAGCAGGACGGTTTTGGCCTGGAAGCTGCTGGAAAGGAAGTGGCGGCTGGTTTTGGCGATATCTTCGGTGGTCAGCGCCTGGCTGAGCCCACGTGATATTTCATACAGGTGCCGAGCTCTTTGCTCGCGATAACGGGCCACTCGCGCCTGATAACGCACGCCGGCGGTCAGGTTGCCGATGGTGATGCCGACGATCAGCATGACGCCGAAGGTCAGCAGATACTGCATATCGCTGACGGCAAACGACCATTCAGGCTGGACGAAAAACAGATCAAAGCTGGCGACGTTAATCACCGCCGCCAGTACCGAGGGCCAACGGCCGAAGAACAGCGCGACGATCGCCACCCCGAGCAGATACACCATCACCAGGTTGGCCTGGTCAAAGCCCGGCAACAACCATTGGGAGAGCAGGGTGATCAGGGCGCAGAGTGCAACGGCCACGGCGCAGCCGCGCAATTGCATGCGCCATTTTTCGGTAAAGTTGCGGCCATCATGTTCTTTCCCCTGCGGCGCAGGGGTGTCGTTTTCCAGCGCGACGATCACCAGATCGAGATCGGGTCCCAGGCGACCGAGACGATCGGCAAAGCTGCCGCGCAGTTTCCAGCGTTGTTCGCTGCGGCGGCCGATAATGATTTTGCCCAGGTTATGTTCGCGGGCATAGCGCAACACCGCACGTTCTTCATAAGGTTCAGACAGGGTAGCGGTTTCAGCCCCCAACTCCTGCGCCAGCCGCAGCGCCCGCAGGATCGCCCGGCGTTGATTTTCCGGCAAGCGGTGCAGTTTCGGTGTTTCTACATACACCGCGTGCCAGTGGCAACCCAATCGGGCCGCCAGCCGCGCCGCGATACGCACCAGTTTCTCATTGCCGCTGCTATGCCCCACGCACAGCAAAATGCTGTCGCGAGTGTGCCATACCCGCTCGCGGCCCTGAGTATCGCGAAAGGCGCGCATCTGGTCATCGACCCGGTCGGCGGTGCGGCGCAGCGCCAGTTCGCGCAGCGCGATCAGATTGCCCTTGCGGAAAAAGTGCTCGATGGCGCGCTCGGCCTGGCCGGGAATGTACACCTTGCCTTCATTTAATCGCTGACGCAGATCGTCTGGCGGCAGGTCAACCAGCACCACCTCGGTGGCCTCGTCGAACACGTGATCGGGCACCGTTTCACGTACCCGCACGCCGGTCACGCCGCCGACCACGTCGTTCAGGCTTTCCAGATGTTGGACATTGACGGTGGTCAGCACGTCGATACCGGCGTCCAACAGCTCTTCCACATCCTGCCAGCGCTTCGGATGGCGCGAACCGTAGGCGTTACTGTGCGCCAGCTCATCCATCAGGATCAGTGCCGGGTGGCGTGCCAGCGCGGCATCGAGATCAAATTCCTGCACTAAGCGTCCGCGATGCTGGATGCGTTTTTGCGCCAGCAGATCCAAGCCGTTCAGCAGCGCTGCGGTTTCGCTGCGGCCATGGGTTTCCACCACGCCGACCAGCACGTCCAACCCCTGGCTGCGCAGCCGCTGGGCTTCCTGCAGCATGGCGTAGGTTTTGCCCACCCCGGCACAGGCGCCGAAGAAAACCTTCAACCGGCCGCGGGGCTTTTCATTGGCCAGCGCCAGCAGGCTGTCAGGGTCAGGGCGTTGTTGTTCCTCATCCACCATCGGAGTTCCTTTTGCAGCAATGTACCCGTCATACTGCAAGCTGCTTGGGTGTTGGCTGCCTTCACTCACCCCAGTCGCTTACTTGAGTAAGCTCCTGGGGATTCACTCAGTTTCCGCCTACAAGCAACTCGAATTATTTTGGGTATATATATCGGGTTCGGCACGCCGAACCCGATACTTATCCTTTAACACGCAACGGATTATTTCAATGCGTCGAGCGCCAGGTTCAATTTCAGCACGTTTACCACCGACTCGCCCATAAAGTTGGGGGTGGCCTGATCGGTGCTTTGATCAATCAGCTTGGCGATTTGCTCCGGCGGTAGTTGGCGCGCCGCCGCAACCCGGGCCAGTTGATATTGCGCCGCCGCGAGAGAGATCTGCGGATCCAGTCCGCTACCCGAGGCCGTCAGCAGATCGACCGGGATCGGGCCCTTCATCGCCGGGTTGGCCAGACGCAATTGCGCGGCACGCTCGGCGATGGCTTTATCCAGCGCCGGGTTGGTGGCGGCCAGGTTGCTGCCGGCGGACGCCATCGCATTATAGGCCGAATCGCCGGTGGCAGAAGGGCGGCCCCAGAAATACTCGGGTTTGGTAAAGTTTTGGCCGATTAACGCGGAGCCGACCACCTTATCGCCCTGATACAGCAGCGAACCGTTGGCCGCGCCGGAAAACAGCAGCTGCGAAAGTCCGGTCGTCAGCAACGGGTAGGCGATACCGGTAATCAACGTCAGCAGAATCAACATCACCAACGAAGGGCGTAAATAAGACATTTTCATTTCCTCTCAATGATTAACCGGCGATGTGCAAGGCGACCAGGATCAGGTCGATCAGCTTGATGCCGACAAAAGGCACCAACAGACCGCCCACGCCATAGAGCCACAGGTTGCGTCGTAGCAGTGCAGCTGCGCTCATCGGTTTATAGCTCACCCCTTTCAGCGCCAGCGGGATCAGGAATACGATCACCAGGGCGTTGAAGATCACCGCCGACATAATGGCGGAGGCTGGGGAGTGCAAATGCATCACGTTCAGGGCGTTAAGCTGCGGATAGGTTGCCGCAAACGCCGCCGGGATAATGGCGAAATACTTGGCCACGTCGTTGGCGATGCTGAAGGTGGTCAGTGAACCGCGCGTCATCAGCATTTGTTTGCCGATGTGCACCACTTCAATCAACTTGGTCGGGTTAGAGTCCAGATCGACCATGTTGCCCGCCTCTTTGGCGGCCTGAGTGCCTGAGTTCATCGCCACCGCCACATCAGCCTGAGCCAGCGCTGGGGCGTCGTTGGTGCCGTCACCGGTCATCGCTACCAGACGGCCTTCCGCCTGATATTGGCGAATCAACGCCAGCTTGGCTTCCGGCGTCGCTTCCGAAAGGAAGTCGTCTACCCCGGCTTCGGCGGCGATCGCGGCGGCGGTCAGTGGGTTATCACCGGTGATCATCACCGTTTTGATGCCCATTTTACGCAGCTCGGCGAAACGCTCTTTAATGCCGCCCTTGACGATATCCTTCAGCGCTACCACGCCCAATACGCGCGGGCCTTCTGCTACCACCAGCGGCGTACCGCCAGTGCGCGCCACGCTGGCGACCAGTTCGTCCACCGCCTGCGGGAAGTGGCCCTGATTGGACTCCACGTGACGACGAATGGCGTCCACCGCGCCTTTGCGGATCATCCGGTCCTGCACGTTGACGCCGCTCATGCGCGTTTGGGCGGAGAAGGGCACGAAAGTGGCGTTCAGCGCCTGCAGGTCACGTTCGCGCAGGTTGAAGCGTTGCTTCGCCAGCACCACGATGCTACGGCCTTCCGGCGTTTCG
Organism: Serratia sp. BNK-12; assembly: GCF_047456085.1. Lineage (NCBI taxonomy): Bacteria > Pseudomonadati > Pseudomonadota > Gammaproteobacteria > Enterobacterales > Yersiniaceae > Serratia > Serratia sp. BNK-12. The sequence goes on along the minus strand of NZ_CP179896.1, from coordinate 3,892,018 downwards.
TCCGCCAGGGATGACAGCTGGGCCGCGTCGGCCAGATCTTGCTCCTTCACGCCCGGCGCAGGCAAGAACTCGGAGGCCTGACGGTTACCCAGCGTAATGGTGCCGGTTTTGTCCAGCAGCAACACATCAACGTCACCAGCGGCTTCCACCGCACGCCCGCTGGTGGCGATCACGTTGGCCCCCAGCATTCGGCTCATCCCGGCCACGCCAATGGCCGACAGCAACCCACCGATGGTGGTAGGGATCAGGCAGACCAGCAGCGCCACCAGCACGGTAATGGTGACTACCGAACCGCCGTTGGCGGCGTCCACGCTGTACTGCGAGAACGGAAACAGCGTCGCGGTCGCCAGCACGAACACGATGGTCAGTGCGACCAGCAGAATGGTCAACGCTACTTCGTTCGGGGTTTTACGCCGTTTGGCGCCTTCCACCATGGCGATCATCCTGTCGAGGAAGGTTTCGCCCGGGTTAACGCTGCACTGCACCACCAGCCAGTCGGACAGCACGCGGGTACCGCCGGTCACCGACGAGAAGTCACCGCCGGATTCGCGGATCACCGGTGCGGATTCGCCGGTAATGGCGCTTTCGTCCACGGAGGCGCCACCTTCCAGCACTTCGCCGTCGCAGGGGATGGTATCGCCGGCTTCCACCAGTACGATGTCACCCTTACGCAGGCTTTCGGCTGACACTTTCTCGGTGGCACCATCACGGCGCGGCGCGGACAATTTTTTCGCCCAACTGGTTTTCTTGGTGCCCCTCAGGCTTTCCGCCTGGGCTTTGCTGCGTCCTTCGGCCAGCGCTTCGGCAAAGTTGGCGAACAGCACGGTGAACCACAGCCACAGCGCGATACTGCCGGTGAAAGCCGCGCTGCCGTCGGTCTGTCCGGCGAGGATCGCCAGCCAGATGGCCGTAGTCAGGATGCTGCCTATATACACCACGAACATCACCGGGTTACGCCACTGGGTGCGTGGATCCAGCTTTTTCAGCGCATCGATCAGCGCGGTACGGACCAGTGCCGGTTCAAACAGCGCACGTTGTTTGCGAGTCATCACTTAATCTCTCTCTTTATTTCATTCCCTATGGATTTCGAGTTGCAGCTAGGCACCCAACTCGCTCATCCCCAGGCGCTTACTTGAGTAAGTAACTGGGGTGAGCGAGTGCCAGGTAACAACGCTGCGGCTCGAAAGGCGACGGGAATGCGCCTGTTATTTGGCCAGCCAAAGTTGCAAATGTTCGGCCACCGGTCCCAGCGCCAGCGCCGGTACGAAGGTCAATGCGCCCACCAGCAGCACGGTGCCGATCAGCAGACCGATAAACAGCGGCCCGTAGGTTGGCAGAGTACCGTTGCCCGCAGGCTGACGTTTCTTCGCACACAGCGAACCGGCAATGGCCAGCACCGGCAGGATCACCCCAAAGCGGCCGACGAACATGGCGAAGGCCAGCAGCAGGTTATAGAACGGCGTATTGACGCTCAGGCCGGCAAAGGCGCTACCGTTGTTGTTGGCGGCGGAAGACAGCGCATACAGCACTTCGCTGAAGCCGTGCGCGCCCGGGTTAAGGATGCCTGCACGACCGGCGTCGGTGGCGATGGCCAGCGCCGTGCCCAACAGCACCAGCGTCGGCGTGACCAGGATCGCCAGAGCGGTCATTTTCATGTCGTAGACGTCAATCTTTTTGCCCAGGTATTCCGGTGTGCGCCCGATCATCAGCCCGGCAATAAACACCGTCAGCAGGACGAACAACAGCATGCCGTACAGGCCCGAGCCCACACCGCCAAACACCACTTCGCCAATCTGCATCAGCCACATCGGCACCATGCCGCCCAGCGCGGTAAAGGAGTCATGCATCGCATTGACCGCACCGCAGGACGCCGCGGTGGTCACCACCGAGAACAGGCTGGTGGCGAGAATGCCAAAGCGCGACTCCTTGCCTTCCATATTGATGTTGCTGGCACTGCCCAATTCGCCCAGATGAGGGTTACCCGCCAGTTCGGCGAACATCACCACCACCACGGCAACCACGAAGATCAGCGCCATCGCACAGATCAGCGCGTGGCCCTGGCGGTTTTCACCGGCAACCTGACCGAAAGCAAAACACAACGCGCAGGGGATCAGGAAGATCGCCAGCATTTGCACAAAGTTGGTCAGCACGGTCGGGTTTTCGAACGGGTGAGCCGAGTTGGCGCCGAAGAAACCGCCGCCATTGGTGCCGAGCATCTTGATCGCTTCCTGAGAGGCCACAGGCCCCATCGGCAGCGTCTGCTGCGCGCCTTCCAGCGTGTTGATGTGCAGGTAGGGCAGGAAGTTTTGCAGCGTGCCCTGGCTGACGAAGAACAAAGCGATCAACAGCGAAATCGGCAGCAGCACATACAGCGTCACGCGGAACATATCGATCCAGGCGTTGCCGATAGTGGCGCTGGAACGACGGGTGAAGGCGCGGATCAACGCAAAGGCCACGGCGATACCGGTCGCGGCGGACAGGAAGTTCTGTACTGCCAGACCGGCCATTTGGCTGAGATAGCTGAGAGTGCTTTCACCGCTGTAGGCTTGCCAGTTGGTGTTGGTGACAAAGCTGACCGCGGTATTGAACGCCAGATCCCAGGACAGGCCGGGGAAGCCCTGCGGGTTAAGCGGCAGCGAGCCTTGCGCCATCAGCAACGCGAACAGCAGCACCAGACCGAGCAGGTTAAACCACAGGATCGCCAGTGCGTATTGCCACCAGTTCATTTCGGCGGGGGTTGTGCCACAGCAACGCCAAATGCCGGCTTCCAGCCGACGCAGCGCCGGCAGCGGCTCTCCTTCAATCAGGCGTGCCAGGAAACCGCCCAGCGGTCGCGCCAGCAGCAGAAGCACCAGCAGGAAGCTGGCAATCAATAAAAAGGCTGAAGCTGCCATCAGAAATCCTCCGCATTGAACAGGGCATAAACCAGATAGCCCAACAGCAGCAGAACCAACAGCGCACCACCAATAACGCTGATACTCACGGGACACCTCCAGAGGTGTAGTTTTTGATAGAGCGAGTGTAGGGAGGGCGGTAGAAAGAAGATGAAAAAATAGCGTTGGCCGGTGTAAAAAAAGTATAAAAATGGCTGAAATTACAGCAGAAAATGGCTTTTTAGCCTCGATTTTGGGGGGCGTAGCGCGATTGGACTCCTGTTTGGGGGCGTGAAGATGAAGGTTTGCGTAAACAGGGCGTAAATAACCACAATGTAACCAATGGTTAGTTAATTATTAACCTTGATGTAACAAAATTACGGATTAGGCGAATTATTTGCGATTTTTTGTGCGATTCAGTGGTCGGATGAGTAGTAAACTTTCATCAATTGCGCTAAAATTTTGTCCAGTTACCAAATGGTCTTGTTTCTATTGTTTACGCCAGCGCTGTTTCGCAGCAAATCAACGGCCAGGCGTTTTTGAGGAGGTTCGCATGTCTACTTATCACGCTTATTCATTGCATCGGATTCTCCTGCGCCGCAGCGCAGTGATCCTGGCAGGTGTGTTGGCTTTACCGGTAATGCTGTTCCGCAGCGACCGCGCCCGTTTTTACAGCTATTTGCACCGCGTCTGGTCAAAAACCAGCGATAAGCCGGTCTGGCTGCAACAGGCGGAACTGGCGTCCTGCGATTTCTACTGATCGCAGCTTGCCCCAACGAAAACCCTCGCTTTCCAGCGGGGGTTTTTTTATGGCTGCGGTTCGGGCATGGTGTCGATAGCGTTCGTGTCATAGCGCGAATTCTTCTACACTTTTAGTCACATCCAACGCTGCGGGAGCCTATCAATGAGTGACAAAATTCCGGTCGGTATCAGCGCTTGCCTGCTTGGCGAGACGGTACGTTTTGACGGCGGCCATAAACGGCTGGCCTTTGCGGTGGAACAACTGGCCCCTTTTGTGCGGTTTGAGCCGATTTGCCCGGAAATGGCCATCGGTTTACCGACCCCGCGCCCGGCGCTACGGTTGATCAAAAAACAACATCACGTGGCACTGCGCCACAGCAATGACGATAGCATTGACGTAACCGAGCGGATGCAGCAGTTTTCCGAGCAGCGAATCGCCGCTTTGCAGCACCTGTGCGGTTACATTGTTTGCGCCAACTCGCCAAGCTGCGGCATGGAGCGGGTCCGTCTGTATGATGAGAACGGTAGCGGCGCGCGTAAAAGTGGCGTCGGATTGTTCACCGCCGAGCTACTGCGGCAAATGCCCTGGCTGCCGGTGGAGGAGGACGGGCGGCTGAACGACGCTACACTGCGGGAAAACTTTGTCGAACGCGTTTATGCGCTGTATGAGTTAAACATGCTGTGGCGTAAAGGCCTGAGCCGCGGCGGCCTGATCGCCTTTCACAGTCGCTATAAGCTGTCGCTGTTGGCGCATTCGCAGCAGGAATACCGGGAGCTTGGGCGTTTTGTGGCGGGCATCGATAAATGGGATTCGCTGGAAGCCTTCACCCTCGAATACCGCAGTCGCCTGATGAAACTGCTGGCGCACAAGGCTACCCGTCGTAACCACACCAACGTATTGATGCATGTGCAGGGCTATTTCCGCAATCATCTGAGCTCCGCGCAGCGCCAGGAACTGGCGCAGTTGATCGATCGTTATCGGCAGGGGGTGCAGCCGTTGTTGGCACCGATAACCCTGCTCAAACATTACATGGCCGAATACCCCGATCGTTATCTGGCCGACCAACGCTATTTCGAGCCCTATCCCGAGGCGCTGCGCCTGCGTTATGGCCACTGATTGACAAGGAGTTTTATGACCACGCATCTGGTCTGGTTGCGTAACGATTTGCGTATCACCGACAACAAAGCCCTGCACACCGCCTGTAGCGATCCCGAAGCTCGGGTGTTGGCGGTGTTTATCGCCACGCCGCAACAATGGCAGCAGCACCAAATGGCGCCACGTCAGGCGGCGTTTATCCATGCGGGTTTGCTGCAGGTGCAGCAGGCCCTTGCCGAGCGCGGCATTCCCCTTAGCTATCACCAATGCGACGACTTCTCAGCTGCAGTGGATTGGCTGGTGGCGTACTGCACACAGGAGCGGGTGGATGCGCTGTTTTACAATCGCCAGTACGAAATCAACGAGCGCCAGCGCGACCAACGGCTGGAACAGCGTTTAGCCGGGCAGGTGATTTGCCAGAGTTTCGACGACAGCCTGCTGCTGGCGCCGGGGAGCGTGCAAACCGGCGGCGGTGAAATGTACAAGGTCTATACGCCTTTTCGTAAAGCCTTTATCCAGCGTCTGACCGAATCCGACATCCGCTCTGTTCCCGCCCCCAAACCGCGAGCCGGTGGCGCACTGCCCACCCCTGCGGTACCCGAGGCGTTCGATTATCCACCGGCAGAGCCGACCGGGGATTTTCCAAGCGGGGAAGAGGCGGCTTTGCAGCGATTACGTTCTTTTTGCCGGGAGCAGGTGCAAGACTATCTTAAGCAGCGCGATCTACCGGCCATTGACGGTACCAGCGGCCTGTCGCCCTATTTGGCGATTGGCGTGTTGTCACCGCGCCAATGCTTTAACCGCCTGCGTGCTGAATGCCCACAGGTGCTGGAAAATCCCGACGGCGGCGCTTTTGGCTGGCTGAATGAACTGATCTGGCGCGAGTTTTATCGGCATTTGATGGTGGCCTATCCTGCGTTATGCAAGCACCGTCCCTTTATCGATTGGACGGATAAGGTACGCTGGCGGAACGACCGTGAGCTGCTGCAGGCCTGGCAGCAGGGCGCCACCGGCTATCCGATCGTTGATGCCGCTATGCGCCAATTGAATAAAACCGGCTGGATGCATAACCGGTTACGCATGATCAGCGCCAGTTTTCTGGTGAAAGACTTACTGATCGACTGGCGCGAAGGTGAGCGCTATTTCATGTCGCAACTGCTGGACGGCGATCTGGCGGCCAACAACGGCGGTTGGCAGTGGGCGGCCTCCACCGGTACCGACGCCGCGCCGTATTTCCGCATCTTTAACCCGACCACTCAGGGCGAACGTTTTGATCCGCAAGGCACTTTTATCCGTAAATGGTTGCCCGAGCTGGCGGATGTACCGGACAATGCTATCCATCAACCCCATCGCTGGGCAGAACAACAGCAGCGCGTGCTGGATTATCCGCTGCCGATTGTCGACCACAAGCAGGCGCGGCTGGAAACGCTGGCGGCCTTTGAGGCGGCGAAGCGCGGGGAATATTAAGGCAACAGCAAGGAGCGAAATAATGATGAAAAAGGTGCTGGCCCTGTGCCTGAGCGGCTATTCAGCCCTGGCGCTGGCCGGTTTTGACGTGGTGGCGCTGGGCGTGGATGGCGGCGTTAGCGACGGCAATCTGACCTCTTATCTGATCCGCAGCGACAACCAACCGCAGTATCTGGCGCTGGATGCCGGCTCGTTGTTACCGGGTATCGCCAAAGGGCTGGAGAAGGGGAGTTTCCCGCAGGTGACCCCTGAACTGGCGGCGCCTTATACTCCGCAGGGTTATGTATTCCGCCAACTGATCGGCGCTTACTTTATCAGCCATGGTCATCTGGACCACGTGGCGGGGTTGATAATCGGTTCGCCGGAGGACAGCAAGAAGAATATCTATGCCCAGGCCGATACCATTCTGACCCTGCGCAATCATTACTTTAACTGGAAGGCCTGGCCCAACTTCACCGATTCCGGCAACGGATCGCGGTTGGGGACTTACCGGCTGCAAACCGTGCGCCCGCAGCAGCGTGTGACCCTAGGCATGACCGGTTTGAGCGGCGTAATGTATCCGCTCAGCCACGATCGGTATCCTTCTTCGATGCTGCTGGTCTCCGATCGCAGCGGCTCTTTCGCCTATTTCGGTGATACCGGCCCGGATGCGCTTGAGCAGTCGCGCAATCTGGACGGCGCCTGGCGCGCGTTGGGGCCGCTCATCGAGCAGAAAAAGCTGAAAGGCATGATCATCGAAAGCTCCTATCCCAACGAGGTTGAAGATAAAAATCTCTACGGGCACCTGACGCCGGCATGGTTGTTGAAAGAGTTGAAAAATTTGACCCAGTACAGTGGGGGAGAAGGATCGCTGAAGGATTTCCCGGTGGTCATCAGCCATATCAAACCCAGCCTGAAGCAAGGGCAAGATGTGCGGGCGACCATCAAACAGCAGTTGGAACAGGGCAACGATCTGGGCGTGAAATTTATCCTGATGGAACAGGGCGACCGCCAGACATTTTGAATTGAAGAGAGAATTTTTATGCGTAACCTCGATCTTGAAAAGTTGATCAACACCGAACTGAATACCGGCGCGTTTCAGGATTACGGCCCTAATGGGTTGCAGGTGGAAGGGCGGCCCCATGTGCAGCGTATCGTTACCGGCGTTACCGCCTGTCAGGCGCTGCTGGATGCGGCGGTGGAACACCAGGCCGACGCCGTTGTGGTACATCACGGCTACTTCTGGAAAAACGAGGCGCCCTCGGTACGTGGCATGAAGCGCAATCGGCTGAAAACGCTGTTGAGCAATGATATCAACCTGTACGCTTATCACCTGCCGCTGGACGCGCATCCGGTGTTGGGCAACAACGCGCAGCTGGCGCATCAACTGGGCATTCGGGTGATTGGCGAAGTGGAACCGCTGGTGCCGCACGGGGAATTTGAACAGCCGCTGACCGGCGTTGAACTGCAGCAACGTATTGAGAGCCGCCTCGGGCGGGCCGTACTGCACTGTGGTGATAACGCCCCGGCGCATATCCGCCGTGTGGCCTGGTGCACCGGTGGCGGTCAGGGCTTTATCGACAGCGCCGCGCGATTTGGCGTCGATGCTTTCATTACCGGAGAGGTTTCTGAGCAAACCATTCACAGCGCGCGTGAAATGGGCATTCACTTTTTTGCCGCCGGGCATCATGCCACTGAACGCGGTGGCGTCAAGGCGCTCGGTGAATGGCTGGCTGAGCAGCATGGTTTTGATGTGACCTTTATCGATATCCCGAATCCCGCCTGATTTCCCTCCGAGGATCCAGCCCGGTTTATACCGAGGCTGAATCCTTTTAATAGCCTAATCCCTTATTTTCTCGAAGGTTGTTCTATTGACAGCCGGAGCGCTGTCGCGCATAACTGATGTGTTTTCATCGCGATAATAATAAGGAGAAAAGGGTGCAACGAGCACGATGTTACTTGTTAGGTGAACGCGCGGTAGTGCTTGAACTGTCGCCGCCGGTGACGCTGCCAAGCCAGCAGCGGATTTGGGCGCTGGCCGAAAAGCTGAATCATCATCCCGACGTGCGCGAAGTGGTGCCCGGCATGAACAACCTTACGCTGCTGCTGAAGACGCCGCAGGCCGACGCCGAAATGATGTTAGCGCTGTTGCAACAGGGATGGGACAGCGAGGAGATCCTGGTGCCGGAATCACGTCAGGTGGATATTCCGGTGATCTATGGCGGACAGGACGGGCCCGATCTGGATGAGGTCGCGCGCCACACCGGCATGACTCCGCAGCAGGTGGTGGAGTGCCACTCCTCTGCGGATTACGTAGTCTATTTCCTTGGTTTTCAACCTGGTTTCTCCTACATGGGCGGCATGCCGGACAAGTTGGCAACGCCGCGCCGTGCCGAACCGCGCCTGTCGGTGGCGGCTGGCTCCGTGGGTATCGGTGGCAGTCAGACCGGTATTTATCCGCTGGTGACCCCCGGCGGCTGGCAGTTAATCGGCCGTACACCTCTGGCGTTGTTTAATCCCTATGAAATGCCGCCCACCCTGCTGCGCCCTGGCGACAGCGTGCGGTTTGTGCCACAGAAGGAGGGCGTATGCTGAAGATCCTGCGTGCGGGCATTTACACCACGGTGCAGGATTTGGGCCGTAACGGTTTCCGTCGTCTGGGCGTCAGCCAGGGCGGCGCGCTCGACGAACCCGCGTTGAGGATCGCCAACCTGCTGGTGGGTAACGATACGAATGCCGCCGGTCTGGAAATCACCCTCGGGCAATTTAGCGCCGAATTTACCCGGCCAGGCTGGATCGCGCTGACCGGCGCCGGTTGTGATGCGCAACTGGACGGCAAGCCGCTGTGGACCGGCTGGCGTTATCAGGTCAGTGCGGGCCAACAGCTGATGTTGAAAATGCCAAAACGTGGCATGCGCAGCTATCTGGCGATAGACGGTGGCATCGCGGTGCCGGAAATACTCGGCTCACGCAGCACCGACAACAAAGCCGCTTTTGGCGGGCTGGAAGGACGTAACCTGCGAGATGGCGACTGCCTGCCGTTGGGAGCGGGGCGCGAATTGCAAAAGCAAAGCACCGGCGTGAAACAACTGTTGTTCAACAACCGTATCCGGGCCTTGCCGGGGCCGGAATATGACGAATTCAGCGAAGAGGCGAAAGAGTCTTTCTGGCGTACTGCCTGGCAACTGAGCCCGCAGAGCAACCGTATGGGCTACCGCTTGCACGGCAGCAGCGCGCTGAACCGTACCACTGAACGCGAAATGTTGTCGCATGGCCTGTTGCCGGGCGTGGTGCAGGTGCCGCATAACGGTCAGCCTATCGTGTTGATGGCCGATGCTCAAACTACCGGTGGTTACCCGCGCATTGCCTGCGTGATCGAAGCCGATATCTATCATCTGGCGCAAATCCGTCTGGGCGAAGCTATCCACTTTGTACCCTGTACCCTGGCCCAGGCGCAACGCGCCAAGGCCGAACAGGAGCACTTTATCCAACAGATTGCCTGGGGGTTAGATGAACGTTGATTTGAATGCCGATCTGGGTGAGGGCTGCGCTAACGATCAGGCGCTGCTGCAATTGGTCAGTTCGGCCAATATCGCCTGCGGTTTTCACGCCGGAGATGCGCAAACCATGCGCCAGTCGGTGCGTTGGGCGCTGCAGTACGGCGTGGCGATTGGCGCGCATCCGAGTTTTCCCGATCGCGAGAACTTTGGTCGTACCCGCATGCAGTTGCCGCCGGAAACGGTGTATGCGCAGGTGGTGTATCAACTCGGTGCGCTGGCGGCGATCGCCCGTGCAGAAGGCGGGGTAATGGTGCACGTGAAGCCGCACGGCATGTTGTACAACCAGGCGGCCGTGGAGCCGGCGCTGGCGGAAGCCATTGCCCGCGCGGTTAAAGCAGTCGATCCGGCTTTGCGCCTGGTGGGGCTGGCGGGCAGCGAACTGATCCGCGCCGGTGAAAAGCAAGGTTTGGCGACGCGACAAGAGGTCTTTGCCGATCGCGGTTATCAGGCCGATGGCACGCTGGTACCACGGGGCCAGCCAGGGGCTTTGATTACCAGCGACGAACTGGCGCTGGCGCAAACGCTGGAAATGGTACGCCACCATCGGGTTCACACTCTGGACGGCACCTGGGCCGCTGTTCGGGCCGAAACCGTCTGCCTGCATGGCGACGGTGAACATGCGCTGGAATACGCGCGCACGCTGCGCCAACGTTTTGCCGTGGAAGGCATTAACGTCAGCGCAGAATAAAAATAATTAAACATACACAACACACAACACAATAATACCCAATGGATTTCGAGTCACAGCCAGGCAGCAAGGGGGTAAATCTCCAGGAGCTTACTTGAGTAAGTGACTGGCGTTTGCCCATGCAGCTAACAACGCTGTGGCTTGAAAGACGAGGGGAAAAGGAAGGCGCTATGGAACAGGTTGTTAACTTATGGCCACTGATTGGCATTGCCGCCATCGTGGTCGGGTTTGTTTTACGCTTTAACCCCGTGCTGGTGGTGATTGTCGCCGGCATTATCACCGGACTGGCGGCATTGATGCCGCTGGATGTGATCCTGGAAAAACTCGGTGAGGGCTTCTTGAATACCCGTAACCTGCCGCTGATCCTGCTGCTGCCGTTGGCGGTGATCGGTTTGCTGGAACGCCACGGTTTGAAAGAGCGTGCACAGGCATGGATCGCCAAAATCAAAAGCGCCACCGCTGGACGTTTGTTGATCGTCTATCTGTTTGTGCGTGAAATTACTGCCGCCATGGGGCTGACCAGCCTGGGCGGGCACCCGCAAATGGTGCGTCCGCTGTTAGCACCCATGGCGGAAGGGGCTGCGGAAAACCGTTACGGTGAGCTGCCGGAGCGTACGCGTCACCGCCTGCGTGCCATGTCTGCCGCGACGGATAACGTCGGGTTATTCTTTGGCGAAGACATTTTTGTGGCCTTCGGCGCGATCATCTTCATGCACAACTTTATGCTGGAATCCGGCGGTATCCAGACCGAGCCGCTGCATATCGCCTTGTGGGGAATTCCCACCGCTATCTTCGCCTTCCTGATCCATGCGTTTCGACTTTACCGGATGGATAAGCAGCTCAGCGCTGAATTGTCGCAGCTTAATCAGGCGGCACTGCAGGCCAAAGGAGATGCCCAATGACTTTCCAACAACAATATCTCTATTGGTTGGCCGGCGTGGTACTGCTGATTGTCGCCGTGATGTCGTTCCGCGATCGCGCCAACCCGCGGCGTATTACCACCGGTTTGTTCTGGGCGTTGTACGGTGTTGTGTTCCTGGTTGGCGACTGGACCTATAGCCTGTTGGGCGACGTGCTGGGGGAGGGCAGCAACGAAAAACGCATGCTGCATATTATCGTCGGCGTGGTGGTCGTGGTGATGGCGTTGATCGCCGGCTTTGGCGGTGTGCGTCTGGGTAGCTATCATCAACGTACCCCACAGCAGCGCGAAGAGAGCGCGAAACGTCTGGGTAACCGGCTGTTTATTCCGGCACTGGCCATCCCGGTGGTGACGGTGGTTGGCGTGCTGCTGTTCAACAATATTCCGGCATTGCAAACGGCGGTATTCGGCAGCGGTAACCACGCAACCTTGATTACTCTGTTCTCGATGACCGTCGGTTGTTTGCTGGGGTTGGTCATTGCGGTGAAAATGACCCATGAGAAAGCGCTGCAGCCGATTCAGGAAGCGCGCCGCCTGCTGGACTCCATCGGTTGGGCGTTTATTTTGCCGCAAATCCTCGCCACGCTGGGCCTGCTGTTTACCACCGCAGGCGTCGGTACCGCCATCTCTCATCTGACTCAAGAGTATCTGGCGGTGGATAACCGCTTTATCGCGGTGGCGGTTTATGCCATCGGTATGGCGCTGTTGACTATGGTGATGGGTAACGCCTTTGCCGCTTTTCCTATCGTCACCGCCGGTATCGGTATTCCGATCCTGGTGCTGCAACACGGTGGTAACCCGGCGGTGATGGCGGCCATCGGCATGTTTTCCGGCTATTGCGGCACGCTGATGACGCCAATGGCTGCTAACTTTAATATTGTACCGGCGGCGTTGCTGGAATTGCCGGACAAGAATGCGGTGATCAAGGCGCAGGTACCGACCGGGGTGCTGCTGCTGCTGGTGAACGTGTTCCTGCTTTATTTCCTGATGTTCCTTTAAGGAGAACGCATGCAAAAGGTATTGATCACGGGCTTTGAGCCCTTTGGCGGCGAGCGCGTTAATCCTTCGTGGGAAGTGGTAAAGCAACTCAATGATATGGAGCTTTCCGGCGCGCGTATTATTGCGCGCCAGCTGCCCTGCGTATTCGGCGCGGCGCTGGAAGCGCTCAATGAGGCGATTGATGACGTGCAGCCAGTGATGGTGTTAGCTATCGGCCAGGCCGGTGGACGGACTGACATTACGCTGGAACGCGTGGCAATCAATATCGACGATGCGCGTATTCCGGATAATCAGGGGCAGCAGCCGATAGACGAGCCTATCGTTGAAAAGGGGCCTGCGGCCTATTTCAGCACTTTGCCCGTCAAGGCTATGGTCGAGGCGATGCGTGAAGCGGGCATCCCTGCTTCGGTATCGCAAACGGCCGGCACCTACGTTTGCAACCATGTGATGTACGGCTTGTTGCACCGTTTGAGCAAGCAGCAGGCGATCAAGGGCGGGTTCATTCATATTCCTTATCTGCCGGAGCAGGCTGCTGCACATCCTGGCGCCCCCAGCATGGCGGCAACCACGGTCCTGTTTGCGCTGGAATTGGCCGTTTCCATTGCGCTGCAGGTTGAACACGATTTGAAAGTCGTCGGCGGCGCGACGCATTAATCGCCGTTTTTACCCCGGCGCGGTTTGTCGCGTCGGGGGCTACTCAGGAGTGATTCTATGCCGGAAGGACCGGAGATTCGCCGGGCGGCAGATGCATTGGCGGCGGCGGTGATCGACCAGCCGCTGACCGACGTCGGTTTTGCCTTTCCCCAGCTTAAACACTATCGCGACCGGTTAATCGGTGAGCGGATCATTGCTATCGAACCGCGCGGCAAGGCGTTACTGACCCACTTTTCCAATGGGCTGACGCTTTATAGCCATAACCAATTGTATGGCGTGTGGAAAGTGGTGAACGCGGGGGAAACGCCGGAAACCAAACGGGATCTGCGCGTACGGCTGGAAACGGCGGAGCGGGCAATTCTGTTGTACAGCGCGTCAGATATTACCCTGGGGCCGCGCGAAGAAATTGAACAGCATCCGTTTTTGCAACGGATCGGCCCCGACGTGCTGGATATGACGCTGACGGAAACCGCGGTAGAACAGCGACTGTTGTCGCCGAAGTTTCGTCGCAGGCAACTGGGTGGCATGTTGCTCGATCAGGCGTTTCTCGCCGGGCTGGGCAATTACCTGCGCGCCGAAATTCTCTGGCAGGCCGAACTGGCACCGCAGCATAAGCCGCAGGATCTGTCACCGGAGGCTTTGCAACGGCTGGCAAAGGCCCTGCTGGCGGTACCGAGGCTGTCTTACCAGACTCGCGGGCAGGTGGATGAGAACCGTCATCACGGCGCGTTATTCAGTTTCAAGGTGTTTCACCGCAGCGGAGAACCCTGTGAACGTTGCGGCGCGATGATCGTCCGTACCTCGTTGTCGTCGCGGCCGTTTTATTGGTGTCCAGGTTGTCAGAAATAGCAAAAAAAAGCCGCCCATCGGGCGGCTTGTGCTGCTTTATGTAGGATAAAGCGGCGTTATTTGTTTTTCACCTGGGATTTGAAATCGCGTTCGGCATAGCCGGTGTACAGCTGGCGCGGACGGGCAATCTTGATGCCTTCGTCGTGCATTTCGTTCCAGTGTGCAATCCAGCCGATGGTACGGGCGATGGCGAAGATTACGGTGAACATGGATGAAGGAATACCCATTGCCTTCAGAATGATACCTGAGTAGAAGTCGACGTTCGGGTACAGCTTCTTCTCGATGAAGTACGGGTCGTTCAGCGCGATGTGTTCCAGCTCCATCGCCACTTCCAGCAGGTTGTCGTCCTTCTTGTTCAGTTCTTTCAGCACTTCGTGACAGGTTTCGCGCATCACGGTGGCGCGTGGGTCGTAGTTCTTGTACACGCGGTGGCCAAAGCCCATAAGGCGGAAGGAGTCGTTCTTGTCCTTGGCGCGCTTGATAAACTCAGGGATGTGCTCAACGGTTTTGATCTCTTCCAGCATTTTCAGCGCGGCTTCGTTGGCGCCGCCGTGTGCCGGCCCCCACAGGGAGGCGATACCGGCCGCGATACAGGCAAACGGGTTAGCGCCTGAAGAACCTGCGGTACGTACGGTAGAGGTGGAAGCGTTCTGCTCGTGGTCTGCGTGCAGGATCAGGATGCGATCCATTGCGCGTTCCAGCACAGGGTTCACCACGTATTCTTCACACGGGGTTGCGAACATCATGTGCAGGAAGTTACCGGCGTAGGACAGGTCGTTACGTGGGTAAACGAACGGCTGGCCCAGGGAATATTTATAACACATGGCCGCCACGGTAGGCATTTTGGACAGCAGGCGGAACGCGGTGATCTCGCGGTGACGCTCGTTGTTGACGTCCAGCGCATCGTGGTAGAACGCCGCCAGGGCACCGGTCACGCCGCACAGTACTGCCATTGGGTGCGAGTCGCGGCGGAAACCACGGAACAGATGGGTGATCTGGTCGTGGATCATGGTGTGGCGGGTTACGGTCGTTTTAAAGGTTTCGAACTCTTCTGCGGTTGGGGTCTCGCCGTACAGCAGGATGTAGCACACTTCCAGGTAAGAAGACTCTTTCGCCAGCTGTTCAATCGGGAAACCGCGGTGCAGCAGCACGCCTTTGTCACCGTCGATAAAGGTGATTTTTGATTCGCAGGAAGCGGTAGAGGTAAAGCCGGGATCAAACGTGAAATAACCTTTGGAGCCCAGGGCGCGGACATCGAGGACATCGGGGCCCAGTGTCGGGGATAATACGCCCAGTTCGATTGGAGCTTCACCATCATTAATGGTTAGCGTCGCTTTCTTATCAGTCATTTACTGTCTCCTTAGCGCCTTATTTTAAAAACCTCTAACAACTGAAATACCTTAATTCTCCTCAGGTTGCCCGCAAAAAATGGTGCGGACGCTAACTCTGTGAGCGACTGCGCAAATGCGCGGGTAGGGTACAGAGTGCTAACCAGGCGAACGAGGCGGGTGACCAGTTGTTAACGATTCATCGGAATTCGTTATATTCTGTTAATCTTACCTACGACGTGTTCGGGGGTTGTTGAACCTATCCCAATAAACTGTTTTATATGCCTTATTTTGTTTAATCTGCGGCGAACTGCTGCAAACATGTCCGGCAAAAACCGCCATTGGGATAGGTTCTGCCAAATACACTGTTGCATATCTTGAACACAGGGGGAAGTGTATCTGCTGACCTATAGCGCATCATAGGACCGTTTGTGCCCCTATATGTAATGGAATTGTTGATCTCTTGTCAAATCAGATAATTAATTTTGTGCCAATTGTGAAATTCGTGATCTAAATCACTGTTCGGGGGAAATGTTACCAAAGGGATTGTATGGGAATTGTAATCAGAATGTGATCCTCCTATACTGCCGCCAGGTCTCCGGGATACCCTGAAGTAGGAGCACCCAGCGTTATAACTACGCGCCGTTTAAGCACAGAGGATGTTGTTGTTTGAGCGCGTGACGTGTGAGGGTTTTGGCTCTTAACGCTGTCTGATCCCCGCCCAGGCCGGAGGAAGGAAAATAATAAGAGCTGTGTGGGCAAAAACGTGAAAAAACAAAGACCTGTCAACCTGGATCTGCAAACGATCCGGTTTCCCGTAACTGCGATAGCGTCCATCTTACACCGAGTCTCTGGCGTAATTACCTTCGTTGCCGTGGGTATCCTCCTCTGGCTGCTGGGCCTGTCTCTCTCTTCCCAAGAGGGGTTCATGCAGGCTGCCGCCATCATGAATAGCTTCGTTGTCAAATTCATATTCTGGGGCATCCTCACGGCGCTGGCCTATCACATTTGCGGTGGTATTCGCCACTTGTTAATGGATTTTGGCTATATCGAAGAGAGTTTAGCTGCCGGTACCCGTTCTGCCCAGGTGGCGATCGGTCTGACCGTCGTGCTGTCAGTTCTGGCTGGAGTCCTCGTATGGTAAACAATGTTTCTGCATTAGGACGCAACGGCGTACACGACTGGTTGTTACTGCGTGCTTCCGCTATCGTCATCACCCTGTATGTTCTGTATATCCTGGGCTTCTTCGTTACGGCTCCGGATCTCACCTACGAAATCTGGCGCGGCTTCTTCGCCACCTCTATTACGAAAGTGTTCACTCTGCTGACGCTGCTGTCGATTCTGGTTCACGCCTGGGTCGGTTTGTGGCAGGTATTGACGGATTACGTCAAACCTTTGGCGGTACGCCTGGTGTTGCAACTGGCGATTGTTGTCGTGTTGCTGGTCTATTTACTGTACGGAACAATCGTAGTGTGGGGTGCATAAGATGAAACTGCCGATCAGAGAATTTGATGCTGTAGTTATCGGTGCAGGCGGCGCAGGTATGCGCGCGGCACTGCAAATTTCTCAAGCAGGCTCCAGCTGTGCCCTGCTGTCCAAAGTATTCCCGACCCGTTCCCATACCGTGTCTGCGCAGGGCGGCATCACCGTCGCGCTGGGCAACAACCACGATGATAACTGGGAATGGCATATGTATGACACGGTGAAAGGTTCCGATTATATCGGTGACCAGGACGCCATTGAATATATGTGTAAAACCGGCCCGGAAGCGGTTCTGGAGCTGGAACATATGGGCCTGCCGTTCTCCCGTACGGACGAAGGCCGCATTTATCAGCGTCCGTTCGGCGGCCAGTCACTGAACTTCGGTGGCGCACAGGCGGCACGCACCGCTGCGGCGGCTGACCGTACCGGTCACGCGTTGCTGCACACTCTGTACCAACAGAATTTGAAAAACCACACTACTATCTTCTCCGAGTGGTATGCGCTGGATCTGGTGAAAAACCAGGATGGCGCAGTGGTTGGCACCACGGCTATCTGCATCGAAACCGGTGAAGTGGTTTACTTCAAAGCCAAGGCCACCGTGCTGGCGACCGGCGGTGCGGGCCGTATTTACCAGTCCACCACCAACGCCCATATCAACACCGGCGACGGTGTCGGCATGGCGCTGCGCGCCGGCGTGCCGGTGCAGGACATGGAAATGTGGCAGTTCCACCCGACCGGCATCGCCGGCGCCGGGGTCTTGGTGACCGAAGGTTGCCGTGGTGAAGGCGGTTATCTGCTGAACAAACACGGCGAGCGTTTCATGGAGCGCTATGCGCCGAACGCCAAAGACCTGGCGGGCCGTGACGTCGTAGCCCGTTCTATCATGATTGAAATCCGCGAAGGCCGCGGCTGTGACGGTCCATGGGGCCCACACGTCAAGCTGAAGCTGGATCACCTGGGCAAAGAAGTGCTGGAATCCCGTCTGCCGGGCATTCTGGAACTGTCGCGCACCTTCGCGCACGTCGACCCGGTGAAAGAGCCGATTCCGGTTATCCCAACCTGCCACTACATGATGGGCGGTATTCCGACCAAAGTGACCGGCCAGGCGTTGACCGTGAACGAAAAAGGCGAAGACGTGGTGATCCCGGGTCTGTTCGCCGTGGGCGAAATTGCCTGCGTTTCAGTGCACGGTGCCAACCGTCTGGGCGGCAACTCGTTGCTGGACCTGGTGGTGTTCGGTCGTGCCGCCGGCATGCATTTGCATGAGTCTCTGGCGGAGCAGGGCGAAAGCCGTGATGCCAGCGATTCTGATGTAGAGGCGTCGCTGGATCGTCTGAACCGCTGGAACAACACCCGTTCCGGTGAAGATCCGGTCGAAATCCGTAAGGCGCTTCAAGCCTGCATGCAGCACAACTTCTCGGTATTCCGCGAAGGCGATGCGATGGCGAAAGGCCTGGAAGAGCTGAAAGTGATCCGTGAACGTCTGAAGAACGCACGTCTGGACGATACCTCCAGCGAGTTCAACACCCAGCGCATCGAATGCCTGGAGTTGGATAACCTGATGGAGACCGCGTTTTCCACCGCCGTGTCGGCCAACTTCCGTACCGAAAGCCGTGGCGCACACAGCCGCTTCGACTTCCCGGAACGTGATGACGCCAACTGGCTGTGCCACTCGCTGTATCAGCCGCAATCGGAAAGCATGACGCGTCGTGAAGTGAACATGCAACCGAAGCTGCGCCCGGCATTCCCGCCGAAAGTGCGTTCTTACTAATTGCGGAGATCGATTGATGAAACTCGAATTTTCAATTTATCGCTACAATCCGGATGTTGATGACGCTCCGCACATGCAGGATTACAGCCTGGAAGCAGAAGAAGGTCGCGACATGATGTTGCTGGATGCCTTGATCCTGCTGAAAGAAAAAGATCCTAGCCTGTCGTTCCGTCGTTCCTGCCGCGAAGGCGTGTGTGGTTCCGACGGGATCAACATGAACGGTAAAAACGGCCTGGCGTGCATCACCCCGATCTCGTCGCTGCGTAAAGGCAACAACAAGATTGTGATCCGCCCGCTGCCTGGCTTGCCGGTAGTGCGCGATCTGGTGGTGGATATGGGTCAGTTCTACACCCAGTATGAAAAGATCAAACCCTACCTGCAGAACGACGGCAAGAACCCGCCGGCGCGTGAACACCTGCAATCGCCAGAGCAGCGCGCCAAGCTGGACGGACTTTATGAGTGCATTTTATGTGCTTGTTGTTCGACCTCTTGCCCGTCATTCTGGTGGAACCCGGACAAATTCATTGGCCCGGCTGGCCTGCTGGCGGCATACCGCTTCCTGATTGACAGCCGCGACACGGAAACCGAAGAACGTTTAGACGATCTAGACGACGCTTTCAGTGTTTTCCGCTGCCATAGCATTATGAATTGTGTCAGTGTATGTCCTAAAGGCTTGAACCCGACGCGTGCTATCGGTCATATCAAGTCTATGCTGCTGCAACGCGGCGCATAAGCGGAATGAGATGCTGCGCCGGGCAGTTTCCGGCGCACATCACAAAGGAGGGAGCCTCTAAAAACTGACCCGTGGCTGCGGCACTATGCAGCCAGGTTCGCCCGCCGGTTTTTAGAGGTTCCTTGTAAGGGACCGCAAGGTCCATAGCAGAACGTACCGTAAAAGTACGTCGAGTGAACCGTTTCTACGGCAAACCGTATCCATCACGGTAATTATGTTAACCACGGCGAAAACTAAAGCTTCAAAGCTTAAGGGATCATGATGCAGAACGGCGCAATGAAGGCCTGGCTGGATTCCTCCTATCTGGCGGGCGCGAACCAGTCTTACATAGAACAGCTCTATGAAGACTTCTTAACCGATCCGGGCTCCGTTGAAGATAGCTGGCGTTCCATTTTTCAACAGCTACCAACCGCGGGTGTAAAACCCGATCAGCTTCACTCTCAAACGCGTGACTACTTCCGCCGCCTGGCGAAAGACTCCGCGCGTTACAACACCACCATCAACGACCCAGACACCGATGCCAAACAGGTCAAGGTACTGCAGCTGATTAACGCCTTCCGTTTCCGCGGACATCAGCATGCCAACCTCGATCCGCTCGGTCTGTGGCAGCGTGAGCAAGTTCCTGACCTTGAACCCGCCTATCACAACCTGACCGAAGCCGACTTCCAGGAAACCTTCAACGTGGGTTCTTTCGCTATCGGCAAAGAAACCATGAAGCTGGGCGACCTGTATGCCGCGCTGAAGCAGACTTACTGCGGCTCGATCGGTGCGGAATACATGCACATTACCAACACTGAAGAGAAACGCTGGATCCAGCAGCGTATTGAATCGGTGGTGGGGCACGCCAGCTTTACCGATGATGAGAAACGCCGCTTCCTGAACGAACTGACCGCAGCGGAAGGTCTGGAGCGTTACCTCGGTGCCAAATTCCCAGGGGCGAAACGCTTCTCGCTGGAAGGTGGCGATGCGCTGGTACCGATGCTCAAAGAGATGGTGCGTCACGCTGGCAAGAACGGCACGCGCGAAGTGGTATTGGGCATGGCCCACCGCGGCCGTCTGAACGTGTTGATCAACGTACTGGGCAAAAAACCTGCCGATCTGTTCGACGAGTTTGCCGGCAAGCATAAAGAACACCTCGGCACCGGTGACGTTAAATATCACCAGGGTTTCTCCTCCGACGTAGAAACCGAAGGCGGCATGGTTCACCTGGCGCTGGCGTTTAACCCGTCGCACCTGGAGATCGTCAGCCCGGTGGTCATGGGTTCAGTGCGTGCCCGTCGTGACCGTCTGGACGAAGCGCGTAGCAATATGGTACTGCCAATCACCATCCACGGTGACGCCGCCATTACCGGCCAGGGCGTGGTTCAGGAAACCCTGAACATGTCGCAGGCTCGCGGCTACGAAGTGGGCGGCACGGTGCGTATCGTGATCAACAACCAGGTTGGTTTCACTACCTCCAACCCGTTGGATGCGCGTTCTACCGAATATTGTACTGACATCGCCAAGATGGTGCAGTCGCCGATCTTCCACGTAAATGCTGACGATCCGGAAGCGGTGGCCTTTGTGACCCGCCTGGCGTTGGATTTCCGTAACACCTTCAAACGTGACGTGATGATCGATCTGGTCTGCTACCGTCGCCATGGGCATAACGAGGCCGATGAGCCAAGTGCAACCCAGCCGGTGATGTACCAGAAGATCAAAAAACACCCTACGCCGCGCAAGCTTTATGCTGACGTGCTGACCGAACAAAAAGTCGCCAGCCTGGAAGATGCCACGGAAATGGTCAACCTGTATCGTGATGCACTCGACCGCGGGGATTGCGTGGTTGAAGAGTGGCGTCCGATGAACCTGCATAGCTTTACCTGGTCGCCGTACCTTAACCACGAATGGGATGAAGAGTACCCAAGCAAGGTTGAGATGAAGCGCCTGCAGGAACTGGCCCGTCGCATCAGCACCGTGCCGGAAGCGATCGAAATGCAGTCACGCGTAGCGAAAATCTACGCAGACCGCGCAGAGATGGCGGCAGGCAACAAAGCGTTCGACTGGGGCGCGGCGGAAACGCTGGCCTATGCCACCATGGTCGATGAAGGCATCCCGATTCGCCTTTCCGGCGAAGACGCCGGTCGCGGTACCTTCTTCCACCGCCATGCAGTGGTGCACAACCAGAAAAACGGTTCGGTCTACGTTCCGCTGGCCAATGTTCACAGCGGGCAGGGCGAGTTCAAAGTTTGGGACTCCGTACTGTCGGAAGAAGCCGTACTGGCGTTCGAATATGGTTACGCCACCGCAGAACCGCGCACCCTGACCATTTGGGAAGCGCAGTTCGGTGACTTCGCCAACGGCGCTCAGGTGGTGATCGACCAGTTCATCAGCTCCGGCGAGCAGAAATGGGGCCGTATGTGTGGCCTGGTGATGCTGCTGCCGCACGGTTACGAAGGCCAGGGTCCAGAGCACTCTTCTGCGCGTCTGGAACGTTACCTGCAGCTGTGTGCTGAGCAGAACATGCAGGTGTGCATCCCGTCCACTCCGGCACAGGTCTACCATATGCTGCGTCGTCAGGCGCTGCGCGGTATGCGCCGTCCGTTGGTGGTGATGTCGCCGAAATCTCTGCTGCGTCACCCGCTGGCAACCTCGTCTCTGGAAGAGCTGGCTAACGGCACCTTCCTGCCGGCTATCGGCGAGATCGACGAGTTGGATCCGAAAGCGGTCAAACGCGTGGTCATGTGCTCCGGTAAGGTCTATTACGATCTGCTGGAACAACGCCGCAAGAACGACCAGAAAGACGTGGCTATCATCCGTATCGAGCAGTTGTACCCGTTCCCGCATCAGGCCGTTCAGGCGGTGCTGGAGAAGTATGCTCACGTGCATGATTTCGTCTGGTGTCAGGAAGAGCCGCTGAACCAGGGCGCCTGGTACTGCAGCCAACACAACTTCCGTGAAGTGGTGCCGTTCGGGGCTTCTTTACGTTACGCAGGACGTCCAGCCTCTGCCTCTCCGGCAGTCGGTTACATGTCCGTACACCAGAAGCAGCAGCAGGCTCTGGTTAATGACGCGCTGAATATTGTTAAAGATTAAGGGAAAGCTAAATGAGTAGCGTAGATATTCTGGTACCTGACCTTCCTGAATCGGTTGCGGATGCGACCGTAGCCACCTGGCACAAGAAACCAGGTGACAGCGTCCAGCGTGACGAAGTTCTGGTTGAAATCGAAACTGACAAAGTGGTTCTGGAAGTTCCGGCAAGTGAAGCCGGGATCCTCGATGCGATCGTGGAAGAAGAGGGCGCAACCGTGCTTTCTCGCCAACTGCTAGGCCGCATCCGCCCGGGTGACAGCTCCGGCAAGCCGACCGCCGAGAAGAGCCAGGAGAAAGAAGCCACGCCTGCACAGCGCGCGACTGCCAGCCTGGAAGAAGAGAGCAACGACGCGCTCAGCCCGGCGATCCGCCGTCTGATTGCCGAACACGATCTCGATGCTGCCGCCATCAAAGGCAGCGGCGTGGGTGGCCGTATCACCCGTGAAGACGTGGAAGCGCACCTGGCTAACGGCAAAAAAGCCGATAAACCTGCCGCTGCCGCCGTTGAAGCCGCACCGCAGCCTGCTCTGAGCAGCCGCAGCGAAAAACGCGTGCCGATGACCCGCCTGCGCAAACGCGTGGCCGAGCGCCTGTTGGAAGCGAAGAACAGCACTGCGATGCTGACCACCTTCAACGAAATCAACATGCAGCCGATCATGGACCTGCGCAAGCAGTACGGTGAAGCCTTCGAAAAACGTCACGGTGTACGTCTGGGCTTCATGTCCTTCTACATCAAGGCGGTGGTTGAAGCCCTGAAACGCTTCCCGGAAGTGAACGCTTCCATCGACGGTACCGACGTGGTGTACCACAACTACTTCGATATCAGCATTGCGGTATCTACCCCACGCGGCCTGGTAACCCCGGTACTGCGTGACGTAGACACCATGAGCATGGCGGACATCGAGAAGAAAATCAAAGAGCTGGCAGTTAAAGGCCGTGACGGCAAATTGACTGTGGAAGAGCTGACCGGCGGTAACTTCACCATTACTAACGGCGGCGTATTCGGTTCACTGATGTCTACCCCGATCATCAACCCACCGCAGAGCGCCATCCTGGGCATGCACGCCATTAAAGATCGCCCAATGGCGGTTAAAGGCCAGGTTGTGATCCAGCCAATGATGTATCTGGCACTCTCTTACGATCACCGCCTGATCGACGGTAAAGAATCCGTCGGTTACCTGGTGACGGTAAAAGAGATGCTGGAAGATCCGGCTCGTCTGCTGCTGGACGTATAACCCTGATGGGCGCGTATATCTTAAATCATTGAAGTTGCATCGCGGCGGCAACGGAGCGAATCCCCAGGAGCATAGTCAACTATGTGACTGGGGTGAGAGAAGGCAGCCAACAAAGATGCAGCTTTAAGGATGACAGAGATTGCCGCGCCCACACTCTGTGCTATGTGGCCGACGAAAGTCATGCGGTTTTCCGCCAAAATGACTCGGCTAAAACCTTCAGAACTGAATGGATAGAACATCATGAATTTACACGAATATCAGGCAAAACAGCTGTTTGCTCGGTATGGCATGCCGGCACCAACCGGTTACGCCTGTACCACACCGCGTGAAGCGGAAGAAGCCGCATCCAAAATTGGCTCCGGCCCGTGGGTGGTTAAATGTCAGGTTCATGCTGGCGGCCGCGGTAAAGCTGGCGGCGTTAAAGTTGTAAACAGCAAAGAAGATATCCGCGCTTTCGCTGAAGCCTGGCTGGGCAAGCGTCTGGTGACCTACCAGACTGACGCGCTGGGCCAACCGGTTCACCAGATCCTGGTAGAAGCCGCGACCGACATCGATAAAGAACTGTACCTGGGCGCGGTAGTAGACCGTGCTAGCCGTCGTGTGGTGTTCATGGCATCCACCGAGGGTGGCGTTGAGATTGAGAAAGTTGCGGAAGAAACGCCGGAACTGATCCACAAAATGACCATCGACCCACTGGCAGGCCCACAGCCTTACCAGGGCCGTGAACTGGCCTTCAAACTGGGCCTGACCGGCAAGCAAGTTGGCCAGTTCGCCAAGATCTTCATGGGCCTGGCGACCTTGTTCCTGGAGCGCGACCTGGCGATGGTTGAGATTAACCCGCTGGTGGTGACCAAGCAGGGCGATCTGATCTGTCTGGACGGTAAACTGGGCGCTGACGGTAACGCACTGTTCCGTCAACCTGAGCTGCGTGAAATGCGCGACCTGTCTCAGGAAGACGAGCGTGAATCCCGTGCGGCACAGTGGGAGCTGAACTACGTTGCTCTCGACGGCAACATCGGCTGCATGGTTAACGGCGCAGGCCTGGCGATGGGGACCATGGACATCGTTAAGCTGCACGGCGGTGAGCCAGCCAACTTCCTCGACGTAGGCGGTGGTGCAACCAAAGAGCGCGTGACCGAAGCCTTCAAAATCATCCTGTCCGACGACAAGGTGAAAGCGGTATTGGTTAACATTTTCGGTGGTATCGTGCGTTGCGACCTGATCGCTGACGGTATCATTGGCGCAGTAGCCGAAGTGGGCGTTAACGTCCCGGTGGTGGTGCGTCTGGAAGGGAATAACGCCGAACTGGGCGCCAAGAAACTGGCGGACAGCGGTCTGAATATCATTGCTGCGACCAGCCTGACTGATGCGGCTCAGCAAGTTGTTGCGGCAGTGGAGGGTAAATAATGTCCATTTTAATCGATAAGAACACCAAAGTTATCTGTCAGGGTTTCACCGGTAGCCAGGGGACCTTCCACTCCGAACAAGCTATCGCTTACGGCACCAAAATGGTCGGTGGCGTGACGCCGGGCAAAGGCGGCACTCAGCACCTGGGCCTGCCGGTGTTCAACACCGTGCGTGAAGCGGTAGAAGCGACCGGCGCCACGGCGTCCGTTATCTACGTACCGGCACCATTCTGCAAAGACTCCATTCTGGAAGCTATCGATGCAGGCATCAAACTGATCATCACCATTACCGAAGGCATCCCGACGCTGGATATGCTGACCGTCAAGGTGAAGCTGGATGAAGCCGGCGTGCGTATGATTGGCCCGAACTGCCCAGGCGTTATCACCCCGGGCGAGTGCAAAATCGGCATCATGCCAGGCCACATCCACCTGCCAGGCAAAGTGGGCATCGTTTCCCGCTCCGGCACCCTGACCTACGAAGCGGTGAAGCAAACCACCGATACCGGTCTGGGCCAGTCTACCTGTGTAGGCATCGGCGGTGACCCGATCCCAGGTTCTAACTTCATCGATATCCTGAAGTTGTTCCAGGAAGATCCGCAAACTGAAGCGATCGTCATGATCGGTGAAATCGGCGGCAGCGCAGAAGAAGAAGCAGCGGCGTACATCAAAGAACACGTGACCAAGCCGGTAGTTGGCTACATTGCGGGTGTTACCGCGCCTAAAGGCAAGCGTATGGGCCATGCCGGCGCCATCATTGCCGGCGGCAAAGGCACTGCGGACGAGAAGTTCGCAGCGCTGGAAGCGGCAGGGGTTAAAACCGTGCGCAGCCTGGCTGACATCGGCGAGGCAGTTAAAGCGGTTCTGAACCGCTAATTTAATCTGCGGTAGTCCGTATTCAAGCAGGGTCAGACCAAGTGTCTGGCCCTGTTTTTTTTTGCCTGCGCGAGAGGGAATAGGGCATTGCGGTGGCCGTGGTGAGCGTTAGCGGCATCAATTAAAGGGGGGAGGGACGGGTGGACGTATTTAAGCGCTGCTTTATCGATAATTATTCTTTTTATTGCCTACAATTATCAGAGTAAAAAAATAAGCTAAGCTTGTCCTATTAGTAGGTTAATAAGCGTTAACATCATTCACACTCGAGACTTCATTTAAATACAGATAACCATTAAATATCACATCTATTTAACACAAAAAGTACCTAGATAGACTACGAAACCATTATGTAACATAACCACAAGATAATTATGAGAAATTGTGAGCTGAATCTGGAAATAAAATTCAGATAGGCTTAAATTGTTCCAGATCAAATTAGGGCTGAGTACCTCTTTGGGCTAAAATTTGACCTGTAACCAAAAGTCTAACCCATATCACGTAAAAACCTATTTATTGTGTGGGATTGGGCGAGTATCATCCATGGTGAATATGGATGGTTGATCTTGTTGCATTTGTTACCCGTTGTCGGTTTTCAGTGGTGTGTTTAGAGCACTGGCCAGTACGGCCCGCGTCGAATGCATGGTTGAAAGCGGAGAAGCTGGATCAAATTTTTGTTGTGTTTAAGGGCATTCACTGCGGGGCGTTACCGGTAGCTTCACCCGAAGTCATATCGATAACCGCATGTCGGAGTCTTCCTGCGAGGAGCAAGGAGTCAAGATGTTTGATATTGTCGAACTGTCGCGCTTACAGTTTGCTTTAACGGCGATGTACCACTTCTTATTTGTCCCATTAACGCTAGGCATGGCGTTTTTGCTGGCAATTATGGAAACGGTATATGTACTGTCAGGCAAACAAATCTATAAAGATATGACCAAATTCTGGGGCAAGTTATTTGCAATTAACTTTGCTCTGGGTGTGGCCACCGGTTTGACCATGGAGTTCCAGTTCGGGACCAACTGGTCATATTTCTCACACTACGTCGGTGATATTTTCGGGGCCCCTCTGGCCATCGAAGGTCTGATGGCGTTCTTCCTTGAATCGACGCTGGTCGGCCTGTTCTTCTTCGGCTGGGATCGTCTGGGCAAGGTGCAGCACATGGCCGTAACCTGGCTGGTGGCACTGGGCTCAAACTTCTCTGCGCTGTGGATCCTGGTGGCCAACGGCTGGATGCAGAACCCTATCGCCTCGGACTTTAACTTCGAAACCATGCGCATGGAGATGCTCAGCTTCTCCGAACTGGTGCTCAACCCGGTTGCGCAGGTTAAGTTCGTTCACACCGTAGCTGCCGGCTACACCTGTGGTGCGATGTTCGTACTGGGTATCAGCTCTTACTACCTGTTGAAAGGCCGTGATACTGCCTTTGCCAAACGTTC
The DNA here is from genome assembly GCF_047456085.1 of Serratia sp. BNK-12. NCBI lineage: Bacteria > Pseudomonadati > Pseudomonadota > Gammaproteobacteria > Enterobacterales > Yersiniaceae > Serratia > Serratia sp. BNK-12. The sequence goes on along the minus strand of NZ_CP179896.1, from coordinate 3,864,860 downwards.
CTTCGCAATCGCTGCCAGCTTCGGTATGGCTGCCGTACTGTCCGTAATCGTACTGGGTGATGAATCCGGCTACGAAATGGGTGACGTGCAGAAAACCAAACTGGCCGCCATCGAAGCCGAATGGGACACTCAACCGGCTCCGGCTTCCTTTACCCTGTTCGGTATTCCGAATCAGGATAAAATGGAAAACTCCTACGCGATCCAAATTCCTTATGCGCTCGGCCTGATTGCCACCCGCTCAACGGATACTCAGGTCACCGGCCTGAAGGATCTGATGGCGCAGCATGAAGTGCGTATCCGCAACGGGATGAAAGCCTACCAACTGCTGGAAGAGTTGCGCAGTGGCAATACCGATCCGGCGGTTCGCGCCGAGTTCAATAAAGCCAAGCAGGATTTGGGCTACGGTTTACTGCTGAAGCGTTATACCCAGAACGTCACCGACGCGACGGAAACGCAGATCCAGCAGGCGACCAAAGACTCTATCCCACGCGTAGCACCGCTGTACTTCGCCTTCCGTATCATGGTGGCCTGTGGCGTGCTGATGTTGCTGATTATCGGTCTGTCGTTCTGGAGCGTGCTTCGTGGCCGCATTGGCCAGAGAAAGTGGCTACACCGTGCGGCGCTGTATGGCCTGCCGCTGCCGTGGATTGCCATCGAAGCCGGCTGGTTTGTGGCTGAATACGGTCGTCAACCTTGGGCGATTGGTGAGGTGCTGCCGACTGCGGTTGCCAATTCTTCACTGACTGCGGGCGACATTCTGTTCTCGATGGGGCTGATTTGCGGCTTGTACACCCTATTCCTGGTGGCTGAAATGTACCTGATGTTCAAATTTGCACGTCTGGGTCCAAGCAGCCTGAAAACTGGCCGCTACCACTTTGAACAACCGACTGCCGCCGTGCAGGAAGCGCGCTAAACAGGAGTCCACGTATGTTTGATTATGAAGTACTGCGATTTATCTGGTGGGTCCTGATTGGCGTACTGCTGATCGGTTTCGCCGTCACCGACGGTTTCGACATGGGGGTCGGCATCCTGGTGCGCATTATCGGTAAAACCGATACCGAGCGCCGGGTGATGATCAACTCCATCGCGCCGCACTGGGACGGTAACCAGGTGTGGCTGATCACGGCCGGTGGTGCGTTGTTCGCCGCCTGGCCAATGGTCTATGCGGCGGCGTTCTCCGGTTTCTACGTCGCCATGATCCTGGTGCTGTCCGCCTTGTTCTTCCGCCCGGTCGGTTTTGACTACCGCTCGAAGCTGGAAAGCAGCCGCTGGCGCAACATGTGGGACTGGGGCATCTTCATCGGCAGCTTTGTGCCGGCGGTGGTGTTCGGCGTGGCGTTCGGCAACCTGCTGCAGGGCGTGCCGTTCCACATGGACGAATACATGCGTCTGTTCTACACCGGCAACTTCTTCCAACTGCTGAATCCGTTTGGCCTGTTGGCGGGTGTCGTCAGCCTGACCATGCTGGTGACCCAGGGGGCAACCTACCTGCAGATGCGTACTAGCGGTGAGATCCACCTGCGTGCACGTGCTGCGGCGCAGATCTCCACGTTGGTGATGGCGGTGTTCTTCCTGTTGGGTGGTATTTGGCTGGTGAAAGGCATCGATGGTTATGTGATTACCTCGGCGCTGGATACCATGGCGGAGTCTAACCCGATGCGTAAAGAAGTGGCTCATCAGGCCGGTGCCTGGTTGATCAACTTCAACAAGTATCCGCTGCTGTGGGCATTGCCTGCCCTGGGTGTGGTGCTGCCGCTGTTTACGGTGCTGTTCTCCCGCATGTCGAAAGACGCGCTGGCGTTCGTGACTTCGTCACTGACCATTGCCTGCGTGATCCTGACTGCCGGTGTGACCATGTTCCCGTTCGTGATGCCGTCAAGCACCGTGCCTAACATCAGCCTGACCATGTGGGATGCCACCTCCAGTCTGTTGACGTTGGAAGTGATGACCGTTGTCGCGGCGATCTTCGTGCCTATCGTTCTGGGGTACACCAGCTGGTCGTATTACAAAATGTTCGGCCGTCTCGACAAAAACTTCGTCGAGAACAACAAGCATTCGCTGTATTAAGGATAGGGAGCTAAACCATGTGGTATTTTGCCTGGATTCTCGGAACGCTTCTTGCCTGTGCCTTCGGTATCATCACGGCGCTGGCGCTTGAGCACCACGAAGATTCAAAAGCACAGCAAGACGGTAAGTGATGAGTTCGTCATTAACTGACAAGCTGTACGCCATGACTGACAAGGGCCCTGTCCGGGCCCTTTCACTGGTGCTGGCGTTGATTTTGGCGGGCTGTATTTTTTGGGATCCGACCCGCTTTGCGGCGAAGACCAGCTCGCTGGAGATTTGGGAAGGGCTGCTGCTGATTTGGGCAGTTTGCGCCGGGGTGGTTCACGGCGTTGGCTTCAAACCGCTGCGGACGTTATGGCGCGCTTTTTTCGCGCCACTTCCGGCAATTGTGATCCTCGCCGCAGGATTACTTTACGTTTCTTTATAATCTCCGTTATAACCCCGAGTTATGGGCCCTTCCGGCCCATAATTATTTTCGTTCCCCTCTTGTAACCCATTCCCAACCCGATCTGTCTTGCGTATAGTAGCACCGTTAAATTGCATTGCTGGGAAGTAGAGTGAGTAATACGTTGTTTCGATGGCCGGTTCGCGTTTACTACGAGGATACCGATGCCAGTGGTGTGGTCTATCACGCCCGCTATGTCGCCTTTTTTGAAAGAGCGCGCACCGAGATGCTGCGTCATCACAACTTTCATCAACAGCAGCTGCTCAGTGAACATGTCGCTTTCGTGGTTCGGCGCATGACGGTGGATTACCTGGCTCCGGCTCGTCTCGACGAACAGCTGGAAGTGCAGAGTGAAATCACCTCAATGCGCGGGGCCTCTCTCACGTTTGCCCAACGCATTGTCAATTCTGACGGGACTCTCTTGAGTCAGGCCGATGTGTTGATTGCATGCATTGATCCACACCAAATGAAGCCGATAGCGCTTCCTAAGTCTATTGTCGCGGAGTTTAAGCAGTGACTGACATGAACATCCTAGATTTATTCTTGAAGGCGAGCCTGCTGGTTAAGCTTATCATGTTGATTTTGATATGCTTCTCAGTGGCCTCTTGGGCGATCATCATCCAGCGCACCCGCATCCTGAATGCGGCCACGCGTGACGCCGAAGCCTTTGAAGACAAATTCTGGTCCGGTATCGAGCTTTCTCGCCTGTACCAGGAAAGCCAGGCGCGCCGCGATAGCCTGACCGGCTCAGAGCAAATTTTCCACTCTGGTTTCAAAGAGTTCGCTCGTTTACACCGCGCTAACAACCATGCGCCGGAATCGGTGATCGAAGGGGCGTCACGCGCCATGCGTATCTCGATGAACCGCGAGCTGGAAACGCTGGAAAACCACATTCCTTTCCTCGGCACCGTGGGTTCGATCAGTCCGTATATCGGTCTGTTCGGCACCGTGTGGGGGATTATGCACGCCTTTATCGCACTGGGCGCGGTGAAGCAGGCCACGCTGCAAATGGTAGCACCGGGTATCGCTGAAGCACTGATCGCAACCGCCATCGGTTTGTTCGCCGCTATTCCGGCCGTTATGGCCTATAACCGCCTCAACCAGCGCGTCAACAAGCTTGAGCAGAATTACGACAACTTTATGGAAGAGTTCACCGCTATTCTGCATCGTCAGGCCTTCTCCAGCGACAGCAAATAAGTAGGAGGTAGCATGGCGAGAGTTCGTGGACGTAATCGGCGCGAGCTGAAGTCCGAAATAAACATCGTTCCGTTGCTCGACGTGTTGCTGGTGCTGTTGCTGATCTTTATGGCAACGGCGCCGATTATCACGCAGAGCGTTGAGGTTGATCTGCCGGACGCCACCGATTCCAAGACGGTGTCCAGCGATGATAACCCGCCGGTGATCCTTGAGGTTTCAGGCGTGGGTCAATACACCCTGGTGGTGGATCACAACCGCATGGAGCTGCTGCCGCCGGAACAGGTTGCCGCCGAAGCCAAGTCGCGTTTAGCGGCTAACCCGAAAACGGTCTTTTTGATCGGTGGGGCGAAGGAAGTACCGTACGATGAGATTATCAAGGCATTGAATATTCTCCATCAGGCGGGCGTGGCTTCCGTGGGACTAATGACCCAGCCAATCTGACCCTAAGGTCAGTGGCAACCCGGTTCCTGTGCCATTGGCTCAGGAACCCCGTATAAGCAACACCAGTTTTTGGGAATCTATTTTGGTAAAGGCAACTGAGCAAAACGATAAGCTGAACCGCGCCGTTATTGTTTCGGTCGTTCTGCACTTTGTATTGATTGCCCTGCTGATTTGGGGATCGCTGCAAGAAAACGTCGACATGAACAGTGCCGGCGGCGGTGGCGAAGGTTCTGTCGTCGGTGCAGTGATGGTCGATCCCGGGGCAGTGGTGGAGCAGTACAACCGCCAGCAACAGCAGAGTAACGACGCGCAGCGTGCTGAAAAGCAGCGCCAGAAAAAAGCGGAACAACAAGCCGAAGAACTTCAGCAGAAGCAAGCGGCGGAGCAACAGCGCCTGAAAGAGCTGGAGAAAGAGCGTTTGTCTGCGCAGGAAAAAGCGGCGCAGGACGCGAAAGAACAGGCTGAACAGCAGAAGCAGGCCGCAGAGCAGCAAAAACAGGCGGCGGAGCAACAAAAGCAGGCTGCTGAACAGCAAAAAGCGGCCGAGAACGCCGCGGCGAAAGCCAAAGAACAACAGAAAGTAGCGGAAGCGGCCGCCGCCAAGGCCAAGGCCGAGGCAGATAAAGTCGCTAAAGCACAGGCCGACGCGCAGAAGAAAGCGGAGTCTGAAGCCAAGAAAGAAGCGGCTGCTGCCGCTGCCGCCAAGAAACAGGCGGAAGAAGCGAAGAAAGCCGCTGCTGCCGAAGCTGCAGAGAAAAAGGCCGCTGCCGAAGCCGAGAAGAAAGCTGCAGCAGAAGCCGAGAAAAAAGCCGCAGCTGATGCCGAGAAGAAAGCGGCTGCAGAAGCTGAGAAAAAAGCCGCCGCTGCCGAAAAAGCCGCTGCTGAGAAAGCTGCTGCCAAGAAGGCCGCAGACGCCAAGAAGAAAGCGGCTGCCGCAGCGGCAGCTCAGTCTTCGGACGTCAATGATCTGTTTGGCGACCTGGCGGACGGTAAAAACGCGCCGAAAGGCGGCGGGGCTAAAGCGAAGGGTGACGGTAAACCGGCCGGTCAGGGCAATGCCAAGACCGCGGGGGCCAGTGGTGCCGAGATTAACGGCTATCTGGGGCAGATCACCTCGGCTATTCAAAGCAAGTTTTACGACGCGGACTTATATAAAGGGCGTAAGTGTGACCTGCGGATCAAATTGGCACCGGACGGTTTGCTGATTGATGTTAAATCGGAGGGGGGCGATCCGGCATTGTGTCAGGCAGCAATAGCCGCCGCTAAGCAGGCAAGAATACCGAAACCGCCAAGCCAGGCAGTTTACGAGGTGTTTAAGAATGCTCCCCTTACATTTAGACCAGAATAATGGTTGTTTTGGCTGAGTCATATCGCAGGGATGTACTAAGGTAACCAACAGGGATTATGTAGTTTTGTTTGCGTTGGTTTGTTAAAATTCTGCTAATTTATCGCAGGCATCCCGCCTGGATAAGGGAGATGAGATGAAGCAGGCATTTCGAGTAGCGTTAGGTTTTTTAATACTGTGGGCCTCCGTTCTTCACGCGGAAGTTCGCATTGAAATCACCCAAGGGGTCGACTCCGCTCGCCCGATTGGTGTGGTGCCGTTTAAATGGGCTGGCCCAGGCACGCCTCCGGAAGATATTGGCAAGATTGTCGGCGCAGACCTGCGCAACAGCGGCAAATTCAACCCAATTGACGTAGCGCGCATGCCGCAGCAACCGACCACCGCGTCTGAAGTGACGCCGGCGGCCTGGACTGCATTGGGCATTGACGCAGTCGTGGTCGGTCAGGTTCAACCTGGTGCGGACGGCGGCTACCTGATCTCTTATCAACTGGTGGACACTTCAGGTTCTCCAGGCACCGTATTGGCGCAGAACCAGTATAAAGTGACCAAACAGTGGTTGCGTTATTCTGCTCACACCGCCAGTGACGAAGTGTTTGAAAAGCTGACCGGTATCAAGGGCGCATTCCGTACCCGTATCGCTTACGTTGTGCAGACCAACGGCGGGAAATTCCCGTACGAGCTGCGCGTAGCGGATTACGACGGCTACAACCAGTTTGTGGTACACCGTTCACCGGAACCACTGATGTCCCCGGCCTGGTCGCCGGACGGCAGCAAACTGGCGTACGTGACCTTTGAAAGCGGCCGCTCTGCGCTGGTGGTTCAGACCCTGGCTAACGGTGCTATCCGTCAGATCGCCTCGTTCCCGCGCCACAACGGTGCACCGGCGTTCTCACCGGACGGCAGCCGTCTGGCCTTCGCACTGTCTAAAAGCGGCAGCCTGAACCTGTACGTGATGAATCTGGGCTCTGGCCAGATTACTCAAATCACCGACGGGCGCAGCAACAATACCGAACCGACCTGGTTCCCGGATGGCCAGTCTCTGGCGTATACCTCCGATCAGGGTGGCCGGCCACAGATTTATAAAGTCAGTGCCAGTGGCGGTGCGTCACAGCGTCTGACATGGGAAGGCTCTCAGAATCAGGATTCTGAAGTCAGCTCTGATGGTAAATTCCTGGTGATGGTGAGCTCAAACAATGGTGCTCAGCATATCGCCAAACAAGATCTCGGATCGGGTGCAGTTCAAGTTTTGACCGGCACCTTCCTGGACGAAACGCCTAGTATTGCGCCAAACGGCACCATGGTGATCTATAGCTCCACGCAAGGTATGGGCTCCGTGTTGCAACTGGTATCGACTGATGGGCGTTTTAAAGCGCGTCTTCCGGCAACTGATGGACAGGTCAAATTCCCTGCCTGGTCGCCGTATCTGTGATGCATGTGTAAATATGTATGGCAAACTATAAAAGGATTAAAGAAATGCAACTGAACAAAGTGCTGAAAGGGCTTCTGCTGGCACTGCCAGTCCTGGCTGTAGCAGCTTGTAGTTCTAACAAAAGCGCAAACAACGACCAATCTGGTCTGGGCGCTGGCGCTGGCACTGGTACAGAAAACGGCAGCAGCAACCTGTCTTCTGAAGAACAAGCTCGTCTGCAGATGCAAGAACTGCAGAAGAACAACATTGTTTACTTCGGTCTGGACAAGTATGACGTGAGCTCTGAGTTCGCTCAGATGCTGGACGCGCACGCTGCATTCCTGCGTAACAACCCGTCTTACAAAGTGACCGTAGAAGGCCACGCGGATGAGCGCGGTACGCCGGAATACAACATTGCCCTGGGTGAGCGTCGTGCTAACTCCGTGAAAATGTACCTGCAAGGTAAAGGCGTTTCAGCTGACCAAATCTCTATCGTTTCTTACGGTAAAGAAAAACCAGCAGTACTGGGCCACGACGAAGCGGCTTATGCTAAAAACCGTCGTGCAGTTCTGGTTTACTAAGAGAATCGCATGAACAGTAACTTCAGACGTCACTTGTTGAGTCTGTCGTTACTGGTTGGCGTAGCGGTCCCATGGGCCGCTACTGCCCAAGCGCCAATCAGTAATGTCGGCTCCGGCTCGGTCGAAGACCGTGTCACCTCGCTTGAGCGCATCAGCAATGCTCAAGGCCAGCTTTTAAACCAACTCCAGCAACAACTCTCTGACAATCAGCGCGATATTGACTCGCTCCGCGGGCAAATCCAGGAAAGCCAATATCAACTGAATCAGGTCGTTGAACGCCAAAAGCAAATCTATCAGCAGATGGATAGCATCAGCCAGGGCGGCGCTCAGAGCTCTGCTGCCGCAGCGGGTGCCGCGGGTGGAGCAGCAGCGGCTGCGTCCTCCGAAGGCGCTGACAGTGCGTCTGCGGGCGCTACAGCAGCAGCGCCGGCCAGCAAGGGTGATGAAAACAGCGACTACAATGCCGCTGTTTCATTAGCGCTGGAAAAAAAACAGTATGACCAGGCAATTTCTGCTTTTCAGACCTTCGTAAAACAGTACCCAAAGTCTACTTACCAGCCTAATGCCAACTATTGGCTGGGCCAGTTGTATTACAACAAGGGTAAGAAAGACGATGCGGCTTACTATTATGCGGTCGTGGTGAAGAATTACTCAAAGTCACCTAAGGCGCCGGACGCCATGTACAAGGTAGGTATCATCATGCAGGAGAAAGGGCAGGCCGATAAAGCCAAAGCCGTGTTCCAGCAGGTGATTAAACAATACCCAACCAGTGCGGCGGCCAAACAGGCGAAAAGTCGCGTAGCCGGTTAGTCAGAAAAAATAATGAGCCCAGAAGTTAGTCGATTTGACCGCTTTCTGGGCTCATTCGCGTGAAGAACAAGCAGTTGAACCCCTTGTTCAAAAATTTAGGTTGCGCTGCCAAGATAAATTAGTAATATATGCCGCCGTTGCCAAGACATCTTGCAAGATGTTAAAGCAGCAAGGAAATTGGGTCGTTAGCTCAGTTGGTAGAGCAGTTGACTTTTAATCAATTGGTCGCAGGTTCGAATCCTGCACGACCCACCAATTTCTGAAGTAGTAGCAGTAACCACGTCAGTGGGTGATTAGCTCAGTTGGTAGAGCATCTCCTTTACACGGAGGGGGTCGGCGGTTCGAGCCCGTCATCACCCACCACTGCTGTGGGTCGTTAGCTCAGTTGGTAGAGCAGTTGACTTTTAATCAATTGGTCGCAGGTTCGAATCCTGCACGACCCACCATTTCAGAATTGTTTTTCCTCAATCCAGGCTTCGGTTTGTATTGGCTGTTCAGCAGTAAACCACACCAGTGGGTCGTTAGCTCAGTTGGTAGAGCAGTTGACTTTTAATCAATTGGTCGCAGGTTCGAATCCTGCACGACCCACCATTCTTGCAGCGAGTTCCTCTCCTGCTTACGCGGTTCAGCAGTAAACCACACCAGTGGGTCGTTAGCTCAGTTGGTAGAGCAGTTGACTTTTAATCAATTGGTCGCAGGTTCGAATCCTGCACGACCCACCATCTTTCATAGTCCCTCAGTACTTCCCCAGAATTAAAAATCATACAGCACGAGTCGCGTAAGCCAGAAGCTGCGTTCAGATTCGTGAAAATCTCCGGTACGTTCCACCCTCCGCCATTTTTGTTGGCATGCGCACTCCATTCTCTCTATCACGAAAGCACTTTCCCCCTGCAGATCTCTCTCTTTGATCAAAAATTCAATCCATTAAACTTCATCGGCGTGATATTGAAAATATCAGCGGACTTTTCGCTCAATTTTAGGTATTTTGTTTAGTATATAAAACGAAGGGGGTTGCGATGGGTAATACCCGGGCAGCAGACACCCAGCCTAGCACAGAGATTGCAGCGATGAGTGAAATGTTTGATGTTAATGCGGCGGTGTACCCGTTCCCGCCCAAACCCGTGCCGTTAGACGTCGCGCAGAAGGCGTTTTATCGTGAGAAGATTAAAACCCTGCTCAAGCAGCGCAATGCGGTGATGGTGGCCCATTACTATACCGATCCTGAGATCCAGGCGCTGGCGGAGGAAACCGGCGGCTGTGTGGCGGACTCGCTGGAAATGGCGCGCTTTGGCAGTAATCACCCGGCTTCGACCTTATTGGTCGCCGGCGTGCGCTTTATGGGCGAAACCGCCAAAATCCTCAGCCCGGAAAAACAGGTGCTGATGCCGACGCTGCACGCAGAGTGCTCGCTGGATCTTGGCTGTCCGGAAGAAGAATTCCATGCATTTTGCGACAGCCACCCCGATCGCACCGTGGTGGTCTACGCTAATACCTCGGCGGCGGTAAAAGCCCGTGCGGACTGGGTAGTTACCTCCAGTATCGCCGTTGAACTGATTGAGCACCTCGACAGCCTGGGCGAGAAAATCATCTGGGCCCCGGACCGTCACCTGGGCAACTATGTGCAAAAGCAGACAGGGGCCGACGTATTGTGCTGGCAGGGGGCCTGTATCGTCCATGACGAGTTTAAAACCCAGGCCCTGATGCGCATGAAGGCCTTATACCCTGACGCGGCGATACTGGTGCACCCTGAGTCGCCACAGGCGGTGGTTGACCTGGCCGATGCGGTAGGCTCAACCAGCCAATTGATACAGGCGGCGAAAACTTTGCCTAATCCGCAGCTGATTGTCGCCACCGATCGCGGTATTTTTTATAAGATGCAACAGGCCTGCCCGGACAAGGAGCTTTTTGAAGCGCCGACCGCCGGTGAAGGCGCCACCTGTCGCAGCTGTGCGCACTGCCCATGGATGGCGATGAACGGCCTGAAGGCGATTGCCGACGGGCTGGAGCAGGGCGGTGCACTGCATGAGATCCACGTGGATGCGGCGTTACGTCAAAAGGCGTTAATCCCGCTGAACCGGATGTTGGATTTTGCTGCCCAATTAAAAATGCAGGTAAAAGGGAACGCTTAACCGTTTAATAAGGATAATAAAATGAGCTTTTTCAGTACCAGCAATATCTTGGTGCATATCCCGCTGGGCGCAGGGGGTTATGATCTGTCATGGATTGAGGCGATCGGCACCCTGTTCGGTTTGTTGTGTATCTGGTATGCCAGCAAAGAGAAAATCATCAATTACCTGTTCGGCCTGATTAACGTCACGCTGTTCGCGGTGATTTTCTTCCAAATCCAGCTTTACGCCAGCCTGCTGCTGCAGCTGTTCTTCTTTGTTGCCAATATCTACGGCTGGTACGCCTGGAGTCGCCAGACGCAGGATAATCAGGCCGAGCTGAAGATTCGTTGGTTACCGCTGCCGAAGGCATTGGGCTGGGCGGCGGTATGTGTGATCGGCATTGCACTGATGACCTTTAATATCGACCGTGTTTTCGCCTGGTTGACTCAGGTTGCGGTGACGGTAATGCAGGGCTTGGGCCTCAGCGTGCAAATGCCTGAGCTGCAACCGGACGCCTTCCCGTTCTGGGATTCGGCGATGATGGTGCTGTCGATCGTCGCGATGATTCTGATGACGCGCAAGTACGTGGAAAACTGGTTGCTGTGGGTGGTGATTGACGTGATTAGCGTGGCGATTTTTGCCTATCAGGGCGTTTACGCCATGGCGCTGGAATACGTGATCCTGACGCTGATTGCGCTGAACGGTTCCTGGCTGTGGATCAAAAGCGCCGGCAACAACCACTCGCGGCCTTTGTCTTCCGCACCTTAAAATATCGCCGGGGCGCCCTACAAGGCGCCCCGTTTGTTTTAATGATGATGCCCCAGATGGGAATGCGAGCCGGAATGTGAGTGGTCACTCGGCTCGGGAGCCCGATTAATTCCGCAGTCGGGCGTATCACAATGCTGGTATTCCATTTGAATGGTCACGTGGCCAATCCGGTAGTGTTCCAACAGATAGCCCTGAATGCGGCGCAGCAAGCCATCATGGTCATTCGGCGGTATCACCTGCGCATGCAGCGTCATCAGCTTCTGTTCACCAATCTGCCAGACGTGGACGTGGTGGATATTGCGTACTTCCGGAATATTCAGGCACAGGTCTTTTTGCAGTTTGGCGATATCCACTTCCTGTGGCGTACCTTCCAGCAGCTCGTGGAAGCTCTCCTTCAGCAGCCGCCAGGCACTGCGTATCACCAGGCAGGATACCAGTACCGACAATATCGGGTCGATCGGCGTCCAGCCGGTGGTCAGGATCACAATCGCCGCGGCAATGGCACCCACCGACCCCAGTAAATCCCCCAATACGTGCAATGCCGCGGCCCGCACGTTGATGTTCTTCTCTTCGCTGCCGCGGTGCAACAGCCAGAAGGCGAACAGGTTAGCCAGCAACCCCGCTATGGCGATAATCAGCATTGGGGTACCCATCACCGGCTGTGGTTCGAAGAAACGCCGTATCGCCTCCCACAGTATGAATACCACGATCACCAACAGCGCGGCGGCGTTGAGGAAAGCCGCAAGCGTCGTCAAGCGCAGATAACCGAAGGTATGGCGTGCATTGGGCTTACGCTGCGAGAAGTGCACCGCCATCAATGCCACCAGCAGCGCCGCCGCATCGGTGAGCATATGGCCGGCATCGGCCAGCAGCGCCAGGGACCCTGAAATTAACCCACCGATCACTTCGGCGATCATGAATACCGCAGTGACTAAAAAAGCGGTCAGTAGGCGTTTACTATTACTGTCTTTCGGTAGGTGTACGTGCGGGCTATCCGACATTATTCATCCTTATGATGCATAGCAATATACGACTCGTTAGCGCTGACCAGATCATCCAGTTCTATCAGTATCTGTTCCACTAACGTACTTAGTTCAGTATAGGCGTCCTGAAGCAATGTTCCTTCACGACCGCTTTCCACCAATTGTTGGCACAGGCTGGCCGCTGCCGGCAGTTGCAACATCAACAGGCTACCCTTAATGCGATGCGCGGCTTGCCCAAGCTGTAGCCAGTCCTCGCTTTGTGCCGCTAGCGCGAGCCGCTGTCGGTCTTGCTGCAGGGTTGTCAGCAGCGTTGTCGCCAAACGCTGGATCATCGGTCGGTCATTATCGGCCATATCGGCCAGGGACTGCTGAAGGTCAGTAAGGACTAACTGCTGCTCCAGCGCCTGGGGTTGCTGTGGCAACGCTTGAGCGAGTGCGTCCAGCGAGATGGGCTTGGTTAAAAAGCGATCTATAGCCACCAGCTCCGGCGGGATACGGGTAAATTCCTGCACGTCCGCCGAGCAGAGGATAATTTGGCAAGCCGGGAGATGATGCCGCTGCTCGTCGCGGCGTATCAGTCTTGCTAGCGTCAGGCCATCCGGGCGCGGCATATTGTAATCAATGAACAGCAGATCAAACGGCTGCCGACGATGGGCTTTCAGCAGCGGATAACCCTGCTCGAACAGCGTCGGCTGCAGACCGAAGTGGCGCAACTGTCGTTCCATCAGCAGGAGATTGGTGGGGTGATCGTCAATCAGCGCCACGCGCAAACTCGGCGGCGGCAGGTTGAGCGGCTTATCGGTTTGCTGTGTCGCCGAGTCAAGAGCAACCTCGGTGACCGGTACCGACAGGGAAACCTCAGTGCCGACGCCGAGACGCGAGTGCAACTCAATCCGTCCGCCCATTTGTTCGATAATTTCCTTGCAAATAGACAGCCCTAATCCGGTTCCCTGCACGGATACTCGCTGCGCACCGCGCGCGCGGTAAAACGGCTGGAACAGTTTGCCAATCTCATCGGCGGCGATGCCACACCCGCTGTCGGTCACCGTCAGCGACAGTTCTCCCTGCTGTGCAGACTGCTCACGCCAGCCGATGCTGACCTGAATACTGCCGCGCGGTGTGAACTTAATCGCATTATTTATCAGATTGTTAGCGACCTGAAGTAAACGCTCACCATCAATAAGAACGGCTGCGGGCAGGTTGTCGGCCGCACTCACGTTTAACGTGACTGGGCGTTCGCCAATCAGCGGTCGGTACAGGGCGCTAATGTGGGCCACCCAAGGGTGCAGGGCTACGGCCTTGGGCGCTAAGGTTAACGAGCCGGTGGCCAGTCGGGCATGATCTTGCAAGTCATTGAGCAGGTTGAGCAACGATGATGCCGAGCTGTAGATCACCGGCAGCCCCTCGGGCGTTGGCTGACGTTTCAGCTCTAGCTCCAACAAACCAAGAATGGCGTGCATCGGAGTACGCAATTCATGGCTGACGGTAGCCAGGAATTTACTCTTCATTCGGTTTTCGGCTTCCGCATGCCGACGAGCCTGTTCAAGCACTTCCCGTTCGCGCTTATCCCGTCTCTGCAGGATAAACCGGCGCAGGGTCAGCCCCAACAGCAACAGGATCGCCGCAGCCAGCAGCGCCAGCAGCCAGGTGGTTTGTGGCTGCATACGGTTTTCATTCACGGCGTCAATCAGGTTGCTACGATCGACAATCCACTCATCGCGCAGTGATTGCAGCGTTTCCGACGGGATCTGCATCAGGTTTTTATCGAGGATAGCCAACAGTAATGGCTGATCCTGCCGCACGCCGAACGCTACCGGGTAGGCAATATTATTGGCGGCGAACGCCAACTTTATCGCCCCGGAGTAACGAGACAAAGCGACAAAGTTTGCCGAAATCACGTTATCCACCAGCGCATCCAACTGGCCGTTAGCCAGAGCGTCATACATGGCCTTACTGTCGGCAAAACGGATCTGTTCTTCGTTGGCAGGCACCAGGCCTTGTGCCAGATCGCCCTGCAGTACGCCAATGCGTTTACCGGCCAGATCGCTCCAGGTGGAAATCCCGTTGTCGTGTTGGCCAACATACACCCCCCACAGCGAACGGTGGATGGGCATACTTGCGCTGTAGCGCGCTTTAACCCCACGCGCCAATGGTAACGCGGTGCGAAAGCTGGCCTGGCCGGATTGCACCAGTTGATCGGCCTGTTCGGCATTGCGCGCCCACAGCGGAACAAAGCGCAACCCGGTGTTTTGCGCAATGATATTCAAAATGTCGATGGCATAACCGCGCGCTTGCCCACCGGAACCGCGGTAAGCGAAGGGGAAATTATTCTCGATGGCGGCGTAATAGACGGTGGGGTGAGTCTTCACCCAGCTTTTCTCCATCTGCGTCAGATCGGCATTGCCGGTATCGAGATAGCTGGGGATCTTTTTACTCCAGCGGCTTTGGATGGCATTCATCAACTCCATCGGGGTGTCGGCGATGGCCACGTTGAGGGTCTCGATCAGCGCCGGGTTGGCGGCGGCAAATACGAACGACAGGTTGCCGAGGTTGAGGGTACTTTCGATCTGATAAAGCTGGCCGAGCTGCAGCTGGTCGATAATAAAGCTGGCGCTGGCTTCATCGGCAATAAAGTAGTCGCTGCTGCCATTGAGCAGGGCATACACCGCCTGAAGGTTGTTGTTATAGCGTTGTACGTGGGACGACACCGTCTTTAGCGCATTGCCGGCCTGCATATCGGTCAGGGTGCTGATCGCCACCCGGGCATTGGCGGAGTTGAGCATCACTTTGCGATCGTTGCTGCGATCGCGCAGTACGCGCAGGTTACTGACGTAATAAGGCTGAGAAATTTTCAGGCCGTGTAGCGCTTCGTTTTGCGGAATGCCGTACACCAGATCGACAGTCCCGTCATGCAACGCTTGCTCAAGTTTCGCCAGATCGGAGAAGCCGTAGATCTGAAAGTGGATGCCGGTGACCTGTTGAACATAGCCCAGGTAGTCGGCATTCAGACCGTACAGGTCGTCATCCACAATAATATTATAAGGGCTGGTATTTTCACTGATGATACCGATGCGCAGCGTCGCGTCGCGCCAGGGATTTTTCTCGCTGGCGATCAGCAGGTCGGGCGGGATATTCAGGTTGCTGACCAATTGATAACGTACCGGCTGCGCCGCGTGCGCCAGACTGCCGACGCACAGCAACATCGTTATCAGCAGCAAAAGCGCACGCATCATGGCGCCAGCTCTTTAAACACCGCCACCAGCTCCAACAGATTACTGGCGCCGGTCTTACGCAGAATATTCTTCTTGTGGGTACTGACGGTTTTGTTGCTGATGTTCAGCATCTCGGCGATTTGCAGATTGGACAAGCCTTTGCTGAGCAGCCCGAGCACCTGCAGTTCTTTTGGCGTCAGCAGTGTACCTTCTGCCGGTAGCGCCTCCTCGGTCATGGCGGTGGCGGGAAAGCTCAAGCTTCCATCCAGTACGGTTTCAATCGCCAGCACCAGCTCTTCGAGACGGCTGCCCTTGTGCACAAATCCGTTGGCGCCGGCCGAATAGGCCATACGGGCGTAGATATCTTCTTCCTGTGCGGTATAGATCATGATCGGTTGCTGCGGATAGTGGCGGCGGATTTTTTTCAATAATTGCAAACCGTCCACCTGCGGCAGACCGATATCGAGGATCACCAGCGCAAAGTCGGCCGTGGCCAATTGGGCCATTGCCTGAACATCGTCTTGCACCGCCTGCAGGTGATAGAGGCGGGATGACTTGATTAGCGCCGCTTCCAGTGCGACATGAACCACCGGGTGGTCATCAACTAATAACAAAGAGGGCATGGCTTGGCTCGAGTAACAGTATCCTGGCCGTTAGCATAACGAAAAAGGAGCCACTGCGCTCCCCTGATGAAACAGCACAATCCACTGTTAATTTAGAGGTTCATTCGGCAGGTGGCAAAGGTGATTTACAGCGTTATCCGCACAGGCTAAATTGGTTGGATCTATGCTCTGCGAAATACCGCCTCTCGATACCGAATGGAAAAGTTATGAATTACCAAAACGACGATTTACGCATTAAAGAAATTAAGGAACTCCTGCCACCGGTGGCCCTGTTAGAGAAGTTTCCGGCTACTGAACGTGCAGCAGAGACGGTGTCAAAGGCACGCAGTGCCATTCATCAGATCCTTCGCGGCAGTGACGATCGCCTGCTGGTGGTGATTGGCCCTTGTTCAATCCACGATACCAAAGCGGCGAAAGAGTATGCCGGTCGCCTGCTGTCGCTGCGTCAGGAACTGAGCGGCGAGCTGGAAGTGGTGATGCGGGTTTATTTTGAAAAGCCGCGTACCACCGTGGGCTGGAAAGGATTGATCAACGATCCGCAAATGGATAACAGCTTCCAGATCAACGACGGTCTGCGTCTGGCCCGTAAGCTGCTGCTGGATATTAACGATACCGGTTTGCCGGCGGCGGGCGAATTCCTCGACATGATCACCCCGCAGTACCTGGCAGATCTGATGAGCTGGGGCGCGATCGGCGCTCGTACCACTGAATCTCAGGTGCATCGCGAGCTCTCTTCCGGCCTGTCTTGCCCGGTTGGCTTCAAGAACGGTACCGACGGCACCATCAAGGTTGCTATTGACGCCATCAATGCTGCCAGCGCACCGCACTGTTTCCTGTCGGTGACCAAATGGGGCCATTCAGCCATTGTGAACACCAGCGGTAACGGCGATTGCCACATTATTCTGCGCGGCGGCAAAGAGCCGAACTACAGCGCGGCGCATGTGAAAGAAGTCAAAGAAGGCCTGGTCAAAGCGGGTCTGCCGGCGCAGGTGATGATCGATTTCAGCCATGCCAACAGCAGCAAGCAATTCAAAAAGCAGCTGGAAGTGAATGCTGACGTTTGCAAGCAGATTGCCGGCGGCGAAAAGGCGATTATGGGCGTGATGATTGAAAGCCATCTGGTGGAGGGCAACCAAAACCTGGAAAGCGGCGATCCGCTGGTTTATGGCAAGAGCGTCACCGATGCCTGCATCGGTTGGGAAGACACCGAAACCGTGCTGCGCGAGTTGGCAACAGCGGTGAAAGCGCGCCGCGGCTGATAAACCTGCCTGGTTCCAATAAAAAAGCCCCCGGCCAAAACCGGGGGCTTTTTAGATCATGCGGCGAAAATTACTTCGCTTTACCCTGGTTTGCCACGGCGGCCGCTTTAGCAGCGATCTCGTCGGCATTACCCAGGTAGTAACGTTTGATTGGCTTGAAGTTCTCGTCAAATTCATACACCAACGGCACGCCGGTTGGGATGTTCAGCTCGAGGATCTCGTCTTCGCTCAGGTTATCCAGGTATTTCACCAGCGCACGCAGGGAGTTGCCGTGTGCAGCAACGATAACGCGCTCGCCGCTTTTGATGCGTGGCAGAATTTCTTCGTCCCAGTAAGGGATCACGCGATCGATGGTCAGCGCCAGACTCTCGGTCAGCGGCAGCTCTTTCTCGGTCAGCGCGGAATAACGCGGATCGTGGCCCGGGTAACGTTCGTCATCTTTGGTCAGCTCTGGTGGAGTAACGGCGAAGCCGCGACGCCATTGCTTAACCTGCTCGTCACCGTATTTTTCTGCGGTTTCAGCCTTGTTCAGACCCTGCAGCGCGCCGTAGTGGCGTTCGTTCAGTTTCCAGGATTTCTCAGTCGGCAGCCAGGCCTGATCCAGTTCGTCCAGAATGTTCCACAGGGTGTGGATAGCGCGCTTCAGTACGGAGGTGTAAGCAAAGTCAAAAGAGAAACCTTCGTCTTTCAACAGTTTGCCTGCTGCTTTCGCTTCGGTGCGGCCTTTGTCGGACAAATCAACATCATACCAACCGGTGAAGCGGTTTTCGTTGTTCCACTGGCTTTCGCCGTGACGCACCAGAACCAGCTTAGTTACAGCCATAGCTTAACTCCTTAATAATCTGACATTTCAATGATAACGAAAATCATTATATTGCCGCGGCCGGGGGCTCGGCAATCGATAGTGTTTAACCATAGCCAATTTCTTGCCGCAAAGTAAGTGCTGTTCTGAGGAAAAGCTGAATCGATCAGGCTGGTGCAGACAGGGAGTGCGGCACGGCGAAGGGAGATTCGGCCGTGCCGTGGGGAAGGGCAATCAGGCTGCTTTTTTCAGGCAATTGCTCATAAAGGTTTTACGCTCGTCACCCTTCAGGCTTTTGGTCTTGGCGTCGGCGTTACAGGTTTTCATTTTCTGCTGCTGCGGAGTCAGCGTTTTGGTCGCAGCGGTGCCTTCGGATTTCAGGCAGGTGCTCATGAAGGTAGAGCGATCCGCGCCTTTCAGCGTTTTGCTGGTGGCCTGTTGATTACAATCGGTCATGCGTTTCTGCTGCGCGGCCTGTGCCGGTGATGGCGTTTTTGCTGCGGTCTCGGCAGCCATCAGATTGGTGCTCAGCAGTAAACCCGCCAGTAATGGAAGTGCAGTAATCAGACGCATAGGTGTTCCTTCAGCTATTGGCCGGCCGGGGTGGCCGAAAATTGTGACGTTGCACAAGGTGTTGTGCTTATCACCGTAGCCTGATTCTAGTGCGCGCTTTGGAATAAGGAAAGGCAGCCCTCGGCGCGGCAGCGGGGTAAAAAGGTAAGCATTTATAACAAACGGCCCCTCGCCGCGTGGCAAGGGGCGTAGCGGGTCAGATAGGATAAAACTGATAATGGGTGGCGCTCAGGTATTGTTGCCCCGGCTGCAGCCAACAGTCGGGCTGCGGCCATTCCGGGTGGTTCGGACTGTCCGGCAAAAACTCGCTTTCCAGCGCCACGCCGGCGTAATTGGCATAGCTGCCGCCTTCGCGTGCCGGGGTTCCGCCCAGATAGTTGCCGCTGTAGAGCTGCAACGCCGGCGCACTGGTGAAGACGCTCATTTGTACCTGGCCATCAGCCGACCAAAGATGGGCCGCCGGGCAGTCCAATGCGCCACAGGTACGATGCAGCAAAAAGGCATGATCGTAGCCTTTTACCCGCTGTTGGCAGCGATCGCTCAAAAAATCCTGCAGCAGCGTTTTTGGTTGGCGGAAGTCCATGCCGCTGTCTGCCACCGGGGTTAGATCGGCACAGGGGATGCCTTCGCTGTCGACCGGCAGATAGCGGTCGGCAAACAGCTGTAGCCGCTGATGGCGGGCGTCGGTTCCGGCCCCGTCGAGGTTGAAGTAGGCGTGGTTGGTTAAATTGACCGGGCAGGCGCTGTCGGTCCGCGCTTGATAGCTGATTTCCAGTCGATTGTCGGCAGTGAGTCGATAGTTGACCTGAATGTCGAGATTGCCGGGAAAACCCTGGTCACCGTCTGGCGAATGCAAGGCGTAGCTCACCTGCTGCTGATCCTGTTGGGTAATGCGCCAGCGGCGGGCATTAAATCCCTCTGGCCCACCGTGCAGCTGGTGTTCTCCCTGATTGGCGACCAGCGGATGCGGTTTGCCATCAATCTGCAGGCTGGCGTGCGCGATACGGTTGGCGTAGCGCCCGACGGTAGCGCCCAGGTAGGCCGCTTGATTCAGGTAGTCCGCTGGGGTACGACACCCCAGCAGCAACTCGCGCGTTTTGCCCGATTTCAGCTGCAATACTGCGGAGAGCCAAGTGGCGCCCCAATCCATCAGCGTTACCGTCATTCCGCCAGCGTTTTTCAACTGGGTCAATTGGTAGGGCTGGCCGTCAGGGGCCAACGTTTGACTGTCGCTCAGCATCTGCCGGCCCCCTCTGACGCCTTACAGACGTAAAAGGTTTCTTTCAGCCCATGGGTCTGCAGCGGGTATTCGCGTGCTACTGCCTCGCGGACCGGCTCGACCAGCGCCTGTGGCATCAGCGCCACGATACAGCCGCCAAAACCACCGCCGGTCATGCGCACGCCGCCGCGGTCGCCGATAACGGCTTTGACGATCTCCACCAGCCGGTCGATCGGCGGCACGGTAATTTCAAAATCATCGCGCATCGAGGCGTGCGACTCCGCCATCAGTTTGCCCATCAGCTTCATATCACCAGCGGCCAGCGCATCGGCAGCAGCCAGTGTACGATCGTTTTCGCTGATCACATGACGCGCTCGTTTGGCGACGATCGGATCCAGCTCATGCTGGATCGGGAAAAACAGATCCGGGCTGACATCGCGCAGCGCTTTGACACCGAAGAAGCGCGCGGCTTCCTCACACTGCTTGCGGCGGGTGTTGTATTCGCTGTCTACCAGACCGCGTTTCACATTGGAATTGATGATCACCACCGCGATATCTTCCGGCACCGATACTGCGCGGGTTTCCAGCGTTCGGCAGTCGATCAGCAAAGCATGATCCCGTTCGCCGAGCGCGGAAATCAGTTGATCCATAATCCCGCAGTTACAGCCGACAAACTGATTCTCTGCTTCTTGCCCATTGAGGGCCAGCGCTACGCCATCCAGCGGCAGGGCATACAGTGCCTGCATGGCCTGACCAACGGCGACTTCCAAAGAGGCGGAAGAACTGAGGCCGGCACCTTGCGGCACATTACCGGAAATCACCAGGTCCGCACCGCCAAAATCGCTGTTGCGTTGCTGCAGGTGTTTGATCACGCCGCGTACATAATCGGACCAGCGTTGGGTTGGATGGCTGACGATCGGTTCGTCGAGCGAAAACAGATCCTGCTCGGCGTCGTAATCGGCGGCGATCACCCGGATCTGACGGTCGTCGCGTTTGGCGCAGGCGATCACCGTCTGGTAATCGATGGCGCACGGCAGCACAAAACCGTCGTTATAGTCGGTATGCTCGCCGATCAAGTTCACCCGGCCCGGGGCCTGGATAGTCAGCGCGGGCGCGTAGCCAAAACGTTCGGTAAAAAGGGTGTGGGTAAGGTTCTTTAAACTCATTGTTGGGCTCCGGCTTCACGGTAATGAACATCGCTAACGGCACGCAGACGTTCTGCGGCCTGTTCTGCAGTCAAATCGCGCTGGGTTTCTGCCAGCATCTCGTAACCCACCATAAATTTACGCACCGTGGCGGAACGCAGCAGCGGCGGATAGAAGTGGGCGTGTAGTTGCCAATGGCGGTTATCTGCGTCGTTAAACGGGGCGCCGTGCCAGCCCATGGAGTAGGGGAAGGAGCACTGGAACAGGTTGTCGTAACGGCTGGTCAGTTTTTTCAGCGCCACGGCCAGGTCACGGCTCTGTTCGGCGCTGAGATCGGTAATGCGCTGCACTGAACTCTTCGGCAACAGCAGCGTTTCAAACGGCCAGGCCGCCCAGTAGGGCACCACGGCCAGCCAGTGTTCGGTTTCCACCACCGTACGGCTGCCGTCAGCCTGTTCGCGCTGGACGTAATCCGTCAACATCGCGGAGTGGTGCCGTTGGAAATACTCGCGTTGCAGCCGATCCTCATGCTCGACTTCGTTCGGCAAGAAGCTGTTGGCCCAAACCTGTCCATGCGGATGCGGATTAGAGCAGCCCATCGCGGCGCCTTTGTTTTCAAAAACCTGCACCCACGGATAGCTGCGTCCCAGATCGGCGGTCTGTTCCTGCCAGGTGGCAATCACTCGTTCCAGCGCTTGCAGCGGCAATTCCGGCAGGGTCTTGCTGTGATCGGGCGAGAAACAAATCACCCGGCTGGTGCCACGGGCGCTCTGGCAGCGCATCAGGGGATCCTGACTTTCCGGTGCCAGCGGGGTATCCGTCATCAGCGCGGCAAAGTCGTTGGTGAATACGTAGGTGTCCTGATAGTTCGGGTTTTTATCGCCGGTAACACGGGTGTTGCCCGGGCAGAGGAAACAGTCGGGATCGTGCTGCGGCAACGTTTCCTGCTGTGTGGACTCCTGTTGGCCTTGCCACGGCCGTTTGGCACGGTGTGGCGAGACCAATACCCATTGGCCGGTCAGCGGGTTGTAGCGGCGATGGGGATGATCTACGGGGTTAAAATCCGTCATGGTGGTTCCTTTTTCTCGGGCGATGCGGCGCGGTGTAATCGCTTTCATCTGCCGCTAACCTACCCTTGACTCATACAAATGGATAACTATGAGCAAAAAGATAGCACGTCCCACGGGGAAAAAGGTGATCCAGAGCGAAAAATGGAATCGTTTACACTGCGTGATGCAAGTGAGAAAACCGCTGGCAGTGTAGGAGGGGGAAAGCTGAAAAAGTTGGCATCAGGCTGGAAGTGATAGCGTTTTCACACTGGTAACCGGCAGGCGTTCACCTGCCGGTTATGGCGATCAGGAATGCTGGTACAGCGGGTAAGTGAACAGCAGCAGATGGGTCAGATTAAGTCCGAAGTGGAATAAAATCGGCACCCACAAGCGGCCACTCCACATCCATGCCAGGCCGTAAATCAACCCGGCAAGCGTGGCGAAAATGACCATCAGCATGCCACCGGCCAGATGCGCGGCGCCAAAAATCAGCGCGGCAATAATCAATGCCGGCCAAGCCCCCAACCATTGGCTCAGCCGTTGCTGCAGATAACCGCGGAACAGCGCTTCTTCAGCCATGCAGACAAAGAACAGGTTGGCCATGATAAACGGCAGGATCCAGGTTGGGGTATGCAGCTCAATCTTCAGGCCGCCAAGCGCCACCGCCAGCAACAGCAAGGCTGGAACGCTGATAATCAGCGCCGTCCAGGCCGATGTACCTACGCTTTTTTCAGGTTTATCGCGTTTAAACAACGTTGGCAGACAGGCGAACAACAGGAAGGGCACTATCGCCTTGTCAAAGTTGTAATACATGGTGAAGGGTGCGCTTAACGGGCCTGCTTTATCGCCGTCGATCATCAATTGGTTATTGATCCCCGGCACCAGGTGCAGGAATAGCGCTACACAGCTTAAAACCACTAACACTTCAAGTGGGACAGCCAGATTACGCCGTGTCCGAAAATGGTGTCGCAGCCCTGCGAGGGCGGCAATGCCTAATAAGCAAGTCAGGCTGAGCGGGGTGAGTACCGCGTGGTACATGCCCATCCCCGCCGATGCGGCCAGAATCAACCAGGCAATAAGCCGGTTAAATGGCAAAAAGAATAACGAAGAAGCCAGTACGCCCCACATAACTATGTCCCTTTAAAATATGCACACGGTACCCATTACCGAAGGCAATCATTGCTTTATCGGTGTGCGAATGATCGGTGAGTTGGGCACTATGCCGGATAGTAGCACAGCGAAATGACGATAAAGGTCGGTGCAGTGGGTGAAATAGTGCTGTTAACCCTTCATCCAGGCTTGCGAACGGGTGATTTCCGCCAGGTTCTGCAGGATATCCAGACTCTGTTGGTGGATTTCCTGCGTCGGTGCGGCGCATAAGTCCTGCAAGACCGTCACCAGAAAACCGGCGTCGTGCGCCTGTCTAGCTGTGCTTTCGATCGCCAGTGGGGTACTGACCCCGCCTAGCAGCAAATGATGGCAGCGGTGCTGCTGCAGCCAGGCTAACAAATTGTTACCGGCAAAGGCGCTAACGCCGTGCTTTTCGAACTGAATATCCGTTGGCAGCACCTGCAAATCCTTATCCCATTGGCAGCCGGGGCTGCTCAGACGCAGTGCGCCAATCTGTTTCAGGTGGCTGAACAGCGGAGAGTGAGCGGGAATGTCGTGATAATCGTCGGCAAAACCGACGCGCACCCAAATCACAGGAATTTTACGTACCCGGGCGTAAGCCGCGGCGGCGTTGGTGTTGGCAATCAGGTTTAGTGCCAACATCTGCTCACGGCAATGATTCGCACGCCCTTTGGGGCCAATCAGATCGTCGATAAGATCGATAATAATCAGTGCGGCGGACATGGTGTCTCCAGAAGCGGATCCTTTACTCCTTATGATAAAAGGCCAAATGTGATGTGTTGCAGAGGAAGTGTTGCCGGATATGTCATCGGATGAGTAGCGGGGCTACCCATCCGCGCGGATTATCGAGGATTTCAGATCAGCGTATCCAACTGATAACGGTAGCCGTCTCCATCAGGGACAAAGCTCAGGCGGTGGGTAATACTTTGCGGCGCGTCTTCCGCATGGTGGGAGACAAACAGCAGTTGGGTCGATCCCTGGCCGATCAACACGTCGACAAAGCGACGGACCAACTGGCGATTGAGCGGATCCAGCCCCTGCAGCGGTTCGTCGAGGATCAACAGCGCCGGGTGTTTGACCAGTGCGCGGGCGATCAGCGCTAACCGTTGCTGGCCCCAGGAAAGGCTGTGGAAGGGGGCCTCGCCGTTTGCACCGCCCAGCCCCAGCAACGCCAGCCATTGGTCAGCCAATTGCCGTTGGCGATCGGATACCGCCTGGTAAATGCCGATCGAATCGAAAAAACCGGACAGGATCACGTTGCGCACGCTGGCGCTGACGCGGTAATCCAGATGCAGACTGCTGCTGACGTAGCCGATATGGCGTTTGATATCCCAGATGGTTTCCCCGCTGCCGCGCCGCCGGCCGAACAGGGTAAGATCGTTACTGTACCCCTGAGGGTGATCGCCGGTGATCAGGCTGAGCAGCGTCGATTTACCGGCACCGTTCGGGCCGACGATCTGCCAGTGTTCGCCGGGATTAACCTGCCAGTCGAGGTGATTGAGAATAGGTCGATCGTTGTAGCTGACCCTCCCGTCGCGCAGGATAATTAACGGTTGATCCGCCGGCAGCGTGGTTTTCTGCGCCGGATCTTCGGTTTCCGGCAGCGCCAGGCCATCCAGATTCTCGCTGTGCGCCAGTTGCGCTACCAGCGCTTCCGCCATCACCTGCCGGCGCGTCCCCTGGCTTGCCAGGGTGCAATCGGCCAGCACGCCCACGTTACGGATAAAGTCCGGCACTTCGTCAAAGCGATTGAGCACCAGCACCAGGGTATAGCCATGCCCGGAGAGATCATTCAACAGCGTAGCCAACTGAGCGCGTGAATTCACGTCCAGCCCGTCGAAGGGTTCATCCAGGATCAGTAAATCGGGTTGTGGCATTAGCGCCCGGCACAGCAGGGTTTTGCGCGTTTCGCCGGTAGAAAGGTATTTAAAGCGACGTGACAACAGCGGGGTAATGCCGAACTGCTCCGCCAGCTGCGCGCAGCGCGTGGGGTCTTTGACCTCTTCCTGAATGATTTCCGCTGCGGTGCGTCCGGTATCTTCCTCGCCTGGGCTGAGCAGGTCGGTATTGTTACGTTGCCATTCGTCGCTGACCAGCTTTTGCAACTGTTCGAAGGAGATGCGTACCGCATGCTTGAAATCGCTGCGGCGCTCGCCGTTGAGCAACACCAGTTCATCGGCCAGCGCGCGTGCCAGGGCGGATTTGCCGCTGCCGTTGGCGCCGACAAAGGCCCAGCTGTCGCCGGCCTGAATCTCCAGCGCTTCCAGCGTCAGGGTACGGGTATCGCTTAAGCGAAATGAACCTTGCGAAATGTGCAACGACGACATCACCTGTTCCTTTTTATGCAATTATTTTGTTTAGAAATAGGCGCATTGCGGAGCGATGTCAATCGGCAAAAATGCAACGTTACGTTGCGTTTAGCACAACGTGGCGACAATCACCCGATCGGCGTTAAACAAGGCGTGAACCTGGCTGCCGGTGCGCAGTTTAAGCTGCTGTAGCTCTGGGTTGGCCACGGTGGCGCACAGGGTTTCACCGCCCGTCAGCGTGACCAGCACCTCGCTGTGATCGGCACCCGGTTGAATGCTGGCGACCACGCCCGCCAATGCGTTGTCCGCTGCCCCGACCAGAGCCGGATCGGTATTCAGTTTCACCCAGGGGGCTTTAATCAGCGCCAGCACTTCCTTGCCGGGGGAGAGCTGCAGCCGATCGGCGCTCTGTTGGGTGATGGCCGCGCTGAGACGGGTTTTGCCGTCGTTAAGCAGAATATCCAGATGCTGCTGCACCTGCTGGTGATCGCGTTCGATCACGGTGCCAAAGAACTGGTTGCGGGCGCTGGTTTGCAGCGAGAAACGCGAGATTGCCGCTAACAGGCTATCGAGCGGCAACTCGTCCTGTTGCAGCACGTCGAAGGCTTTTTGTTGGATCTGCCCCAGCAGATCGTAAAGCTGGATCAACCGCTCACCGTAGCGAGTCACCTGCGCACCGCCACCGCCTTTGCCGCCGGTGGCACGTTCCACCACCGTCTGTTCCGCCAACTGGTTCATTTCGTTAATCGCGTCCCAGGCACTTTTGTAGCTGATGCCCGCCAGTTTGGCGCCCTGGCTGATGGAGCCGGTGTGCCGGACCTGTTTCAGCAGCGCGATGCGGCGCGGGTCGGCGAACAGCTTCTGCTGAAGTTTTAGGGTAAGAAGAATTTCGGCCTGCATAACGCGTCCTGTCGGCTGCAAAAGCCTTATTGTCGCCGATTTAGCCGCAAAGCGCCAAAGGATGCGTCGGCAACAGCCAGGGCTCGGTAACAATAAAAACTGGCCTTCAATTATTGAAATGTTATAACATAACAAAAAATATAATAATTGATGCCGACCACGGCGGGTTTTTATTTCACCAAAGGGATGCTGTAAATGAGTGCTGCACGTCTGGGTTTCGTCACGCCCAAAAAACCACCTTATTACCTGATTACCGCTTTGCTGTTAAGCCTGCCGAACGCCGCGCTGGCCGTCGGCGCTTGCGACAAAATCGAAAAGTCATCACGTTGCGAAGACAGCTTAACCGTGCAGGCATCCAGCCAGCCCCAGAGCACCTATGGCTCGTTGGAGGTCGTCACCCAGTCGGCTTCGCGCCTGGGGCTGACCAATCTGGAAACCCCACGCAGTATTGATGTTATCAGCGCACAGGCTATCCAGCAGCGGGGTGATAAATCGCTCGCCGCCGTTGTCGAGCGTGCTCCCGGCATGTCCGGCGTGGCTTCCCCCACGCTCAGCAATAACTTTTCACTTCGCGGTTTCAGGCCGGTGTCCTGGCTGTATAACGGCGTCGAAACGCCGGGCAGCACCCTTCAGCTAGCGGATCCTTCCCATTACGGCAGTGTAGAAGTGTTGCGCGGCCCCGGATCGGTGCTCAATGGCCTGAGCGCCGCCGGCGGCAGCGTCAATCTGCTTTCGCGCCAGCCGACCTTCAGCCGCCAGCCCATCGAGTTCGACTATGGCCTGTCGAGTTATAACAGCCAGCGCCTGCACCTGGGAGCGGGAGGGACGTTAGTCGACGACGTGGCAGCCTATCGTCTGGACGTCAGCGGCAGCGACAGCGGCACCAATGTGCAATATGAGCGTGACAAACAGAAACGGGTATCCGGCGCGCTGCTGTTTAAACTGTCTGATAATGCCCTGCTGACGTTAAGCCTGGATCGCATGCTCAATCGCACCAACAACCCTTACTACGGCACGCCGCTGGTGGAAGGGAACATCGCCCGCGAACTGCGCGATATCAACTACAACAACCTGACCGACAGTCGTATCCAGAGCAACGCCACGTCGTTTCAGGCCAGCCTGGATTGGTTCACCACGCCTGAAATTGAGCTGCATAACCAGTTCTACTATTACAGCGGCTTTCGCGAATGGCGCAATGTGGAACGCTTTCGCATCTCGGCGGCCACCCAGCCCGGCTATGTCAATCGCGATTCGTTCGGGGCGCTGGCCCACGATGACGACCTGATCGGCAACCGCAGTTCACTGGTGTTCGACCGGCCGTTGGGCGGCTTCGATAACCGGTTTATTGTCGGCCTTGATCTGAGTAAACGTCGCTTTCAGTACTACTCCAACGGCTTCCCCGGTTCCGAAGAGGTTCCGCTGCAGGCACCGATCAGAGAAAGTTTTTCACAGGGCACCGCTAGCCAACGTTCTCCGGTTCGCCACGTTACGCAAAACCAGTACGCCGCTTTTATGGAAGACCGCTTCAGCCTGACTGAACGTTTAACCCTGCTGGGGCAGTTGCGCTACAACCATATGGATATGGATTGGCATTTTCAGGGCCCGCAAGAAGAGCGCTCCGCGCAAACCTACGCCTTCAGCGTCTGGAGCCTGGGCCCCAGCTATGCGTTGACCGATAACATCAATATTTACGCCAACTACACCACCGGCAAGGAGCCGGGCAACGACCTGTTCTTTTTAAGTCCGGCGCAAACCGGTCTGCCGCTTACCCGGGTACGCCAATGGGAAGTCGGCGCCAAGGGGCAGTTTTGGGATAACAAGGGAGAGGCCACGCTGGCGTTGTACGAACTGCGCAAGGACAACCTGTTTGTGCCCAATGCGCAGCAGCCGGATACGCTAAATGCCGTTGGCCGGCAGACCTCGCGCGGCGTGGAATTAAGCCTGATGTTGCGCCCCAGCGATCGCTGGGAGCTGGCCGCCAATGCGGCCTACACCCACGCCCGTTATGATGAGTACCGCGGCGGCAGCCCGTTACGTAGCTATAACGGTAATCGTCCGGCCTACATCCCTGACTGGACCGCCAACCTTACGGCACGTTATATGCCGACGGAACAGTGGGGGCTCACCTCATCGCTGCGCTACGTGGGCAGCAGTTATAACGACGACGCCAACCAGCGTAAAATGCCGTCCTACACCACGCTCGATCTGGCCACGGACTATCAGATCACCCAGACCGTGGGTGTGGGCGTGCGTATCAGAAACGTCACTAACCAGTTGTATGCCTATCAACGTACTTACCCGGATCAGGTGCTGATTGCGCCATCACGCACCTATGAAAGCTTTATTTCGGTGAGGTTCTGATCCCGCTATGCAGCCGATAATCTGCCTGCTGGTGGCGCTGGGCCTGTCGTTTCACGCGCTGGCGCAGGCCGGTGCTGTCACCCTCAATAACTGTGACCAGGCGTACCGCTACCCGGCGGCGCCTGAGCGGGTGCTGGTTTACGCCAACCCCGCGTTGGAAAACCTGCTGGCGCTGGGACTGGCGCAGCGCATCGTCGGCATTATCGGTTATGACTATGCACGGGATACGGCTCCGTCTCCGACGACGCGGGGCAAAGCCCTGAGCCAGCTGTCGGCCGCCGCACCGCCGTCGGCGGAACCTTTGCTGTTGCTCAATCCGGATTTGGTCTATTCGGCCAGTTACTACTGGTTTAACAGCCCGGAAACGCCCAGCCGCGATCGGCTGACGGAGTGGGGAATCGCTACCTATCTCTCGCCTGACGTCTGCAGTGGCCAACAAAGTACCGTAAGCCGCTCGGCGAGCTTCGAGGGTATTTTTGCCGAACTGCGTGAAATTGCCCGAATTTTTCACGTCACCGGCGTAGCTGAGCGCTTAATTAAAAAGCAGCAGTCACAACTGCGGGAACTGGAGCGACAGGCGGCGTCCTTGCCCCAACAGCGGCTACTTTGGTGGTATGCCGGTACGCAAACCCCTTATGTGGCGGGATGCTGCGGCGCACCTGCACTGTTGACCCGTCAGATTGGCAGTCAAAATCTGTTTGGGGATCTGCCCGAGCTTTGGCCCACCGTATCCTGGGAAACCATTGCCGCCCGCGATCCCGACGTGATTGTGCTGGGCGATTTACCCCGTGGCGGCCTCGGCGACAGTGCCAAAGATAAGATCCATTTTCTGGAGCATCACCCCCTGACCTCAACCCTGCGCGCCGTGCGCCAAAAACGCTATGTCATTTTGCCCGGCTACGACCTGGATCCCTCGGTGCGTACCCTGGCAGCCTTGCAACGTTTAATTCAGGGCCTGCAGCAACAGGCCCTAGGATCATCCATTCTCAAAAAGGAACCCTGATATGTCCTCTCTTTCATTCTCCTCACTGTTGACCTCGTGGGATCAGCAACAAGGGGCTTACATCGCCGAGCGAGAAGCGCGTTTTAATGCCCAACTCGAGGTGTTAGCGCTTTCGGTCGGCGAGGATTTTCACGTACTAGATCTGGCTTGTGGGCCGGGATCGCTAAGCCTGCGCATCCTTCAGCGTTTCCCGCAGGCCAAAGTGACGGCGATGGATCTCGATCCGTTATTGTTGGCTATCGCCCGCGGTGCCCTGGCGGAATATGGCGACAGGATCCGCATTCTTCAGGCCGATCTCGCCGATCCTGAGTGTTTCTCATCGCTCGAGGGGGCAACGCCTGATGCGGTGGTTTCCAGCACGGCGCTGCACTGGTTAATGCCGGAACAGCTGACGGTGCTGTATCGCAACATCGCCGAACGGCTGCCCAAGGGGGGCGTATTTTTGAATGCTGACCACCAGCGTTATGACCATCGGCAGCCACGCGTTAAAACGTTGGCTGAACTGCACGATAACCAGACGCAGCAACAGGCCTGGCGCAACGGTGTCGAAGACTGGGAGCAGTGGTTTGACAAGGTGCAGCAGTTGCCGGAGCTGGCGCAATATCGGCAACAGCGGGAAAAGCTGTTCGCCGGGCGTCCTGTCCCTCCGGCGACGGCATTAGATTTCCAACTGGCCAGCCTGACGCAGGCGGGGTTTACCGAAGTAGAGCCGGTCTGGCAGTTGTTGGATGACTACGTGATTGCAGGCTGGAAATAGTATGGACGGATCGGTACGCCGGGGGGCCAGGCGTTCAGGCGGTTGGTTGTGCATGCTGGCGCTGGCGTTGCCGCTATTTTTGCTCGCTGCCTCGTTGTACGGACCGGCGCCAATATCGCTGCATGACGCGTGGCGTATTTTGTCTGCCCCTGGCGCCGCTAACGCCGAGGACGGTAGCGAGATTTATCAACGGATAATCTGGTCATTGAGAATGCCGAGGGCGCTGTTGGCCGCGGTGGCAGGGGCCGGTCTGGCCTTGGCCGGCACCGTCCTGCAATCGCTGACGCGCAACCCGTTGGCCGATCCCTGGGTGCTGGGGATCTCTTCCGGGGCGGGCGTGGGCGCTGTTCTGGTGCTGGTGTTGGGGCTCGGCGGCGGCCTGTTGTCGGTGTCTGGCGGAGCATTTATCGGTGCGGCCGGGGCCTTTGCTCTGGTTTTACTGCTCGCCGGGCGTTCCTTGAACGCCGAGTCATCGCTGTTTATTTTGGCGGGGGTCGCGGTCACGCAACTGCTTTCGGCACTGACCTCGCTGATTACCCTATGGCAAGCGGACGCCAATGCCACGCGTGGCGTGATGTTCTGGCTATTGGGATCCTTCAGTGACGCCCGCTGGTCGCAGGTGGGGCTTTGCGCTCTGCTGCTGGCGGCGGCACTGGCGGTTTGCTGGATGAAAGCGGGCGAGCTGGACGCACTGGCATTCGGCGGCCTGACCGCGGCGTCGTTGGGAGTGGCGGTGGCGCCGCTGAAGCTGCTGCTGTACGGCATTACCATGGCGCTGACGGCCGTTATCGTCGCATTCAGCGGCGCGGTGGGGTTTATTGGGCTGACGGTGCCGCACGTCGCCAGACTGCTGGTCGGGCCGCGTCACCGGTTGCTGTTGCCGGCCAGCGCGCTGTGCGGCGCGTTGTTTGCCGTCGCGGCGGACACCCTGGCCAGAACCTTGTTTGAACCGCGCGAACTGCCGGTGGGCGTCTTGACCGCGTTGTTGGGTGTCCCGGTATTTCTCGCCTTGCTGTATCGGAAAATAAATGCATGAACATTGAAAGCCGGTTATCGGGGCTGCGTGCCGAAGGGTTGGGGTGGTCAACGGCAGAAAGAGTGGTGCTGAATAACCTCAGTTTTCACGCCCGGCCCGGTGAAATTACCGGCGTGCTCGGCGTCAACGGCAGCGGAAAATCTACGCTGCTCAAGTTACTGGCGGGATTGATTTCCCCCAGCCGTGGCCGGGTGTATTTGCAGCAAACCGATATTGCCTCAATGAAAGGGCGCGAGCGAGCCAAATCCATGACTTTCCTCGAACAGTCCGGGCCCGGCGCCTTTGCCATTGCGGTGAAAGACGTGGTGTTGCTCGGGCGTCTGGTTTACGCCAGCCGCTGGGCAGGATTCAGCGCGGTAGATTATCGCATTGCCGGGCAGGCGATGGAGCAGGTCGGCATTTCGCACCTGGCCGAGCGTGAATGGCATCAGCTGTCCGGCGGGGAACAGCAACGCGTTCATCTGGCACGCGCGCTGGCGCAACAAACGCCATGGCTGTTATTGGATGAACCTGCCAACCATCTTGATATTGCCCATCAGCAGCAGTTTATGGCGTTATTGCGGCGGCTGGGCATCAGCGTAGTGGTTTCGCTGCACGACCTGAATTTGGCGGCCTGCTACTGTGACCGGCTGATGTTGTTAAAGCAGGGCGGTTTACACGCGTTCGGCCCCCCGCAGCAGGTGCTGACATCGGAGACGATAGACAGGGTTTATGGGGTAGAGGCCAGGCTGGCGGCGGTTAGCGATTATGCCGCGCCGCTGATCTATTATCCTGTTCAATAGCGTTCGCCGCAGGCCGATAGACGCCACCGGAGCACAAATGGCACGTTTGGCCGGTTACAAATTCCGCCAAGTCTTTAAAATAACCCCGTTTTAGTCGGTTTTTTGGTTTAAACTAGAATTTACGTGGCGGTGTTCATTACCGCTCAATGGGCAGTTAAGTGAGGCTACCATGTTGGATTTATTGAAAAGTTTGCTGTTCGCTGTGGTCATGGTTCCGGTTGTGATGGCCATCATCCTCGGCCTGATCTACGGTTTGGCGGAAGTGTTCAACATTTTCTCCAAAGTGGGCCGTTCGAAAGAAAATCGTACCCAGCACTGATCGTTACCCATCCCCATTTCAAAGCCTGCCGGCGTCGTTCGGCAGGTAGATATATGCCCTAAATAATTCGAGTGGCTTGTAGGCGGCAACGCAGTGAATCCCCGGGAGCTTACTCTGGTAAGTGACCGGGGTGAACGAGGAGAGCCAACACCCAAGCAGCTTGAAGTATGACGGGTATATCAAGATATCTCACACCCTGCCGATAAACCGCATGACAAGCTTCTGCGCGACGTTATATTATTTTTTATATAACGAAGAGTGATAATGCACGTTAACTTGCGGAGAAAACAATGAAACAGCAATGGACTAAGTGGGTCGGCGGTATCGTATTGGCATCCGGTATGGTTATGCAGGCATCGGCAGCGGATAAAATTACCGTTTTTGCGGCCGCCTCGCTGACTAACGCACTGCAGGATATCGCGACCCAATACCAGAAAGGCAAGGATGTGCAGGTGGTTTCCTCATTCGCCTCTTCTTCCACGCTGGCGCGCCAGATTGAGCAGGGCGCGCCGGCCGATCTGTTTATCTCTGCCGATCAGCAGTGGATGGATTACGCCATCGACAAACAGCAAATGGTCAAAGACACCCGTTACACCCTGTTGGGCAACGAACTGGTGTTGATCGCGGCAAAAGACGCCAAACCGGCTAAAATCACGCTCGACAAGCAAACCGACTGGGCAAAACTGCTCAATGGCGGCCGCCTGTCGGTGGGTGATCCGGATCACGTGCCTGCCGGCATTTATGCCAAGGAAGCGCTGCAGAATCTCGGAGCCTGGACCGCGCTGGAACCTAAGTTGGCCCGGGCCAACAACGTACGCAGCGCCATGGCATTGGTAGAACGTGGCGAAGCGCCGTTGGGCATTGTTTATGGTTCAGACGCGGTAGCCAGTGATAAAGTCAGCGTGGTGGCCATCTTCCCGGAAGACAGCCACAAACCGGTGGAATACCCGATGGCGATAGTGAAAGGTCATCAAACCCCGGCCGTCAGCGCGTTCTACAGCTACCTGAAGAGCCCGGAAGCGGCTGCTATTTTCAAACATTATGGATTCTCCCCGCGTAAATGATCCTGAGTGATTACGAGTGGCAGGCCGTTGAACTGAGCCTGAAAGTGTCCGCCCTGGCGGTGGTGTGCAGTTTACCCTTTGGCATTCTGATGGCCTGGGTACTGGTACGCTGCCGCTTCCCGGGTAAATCGCTGCTGGACAGTATTATTCACCTGCCGCTGGTACTGCCACCGGTGGTGGTCGGCTATTTATTGCTGATCGCCATGGGGCGGCGCGGCGTGATTGGTGAATGGCTGTATGACTGGTTTGGCTTCAGTTTCAGCTTTAGCTGGCGCGGTGCGGCGCTGGCTTCTGCCGTGGTGGCGTTCCCGCTGATGGTGCGCGCCATCCGGTTGGCGCTGGAGGCGGTGGATACCCGGCTGGAGCAGGCTGCCCGCACCCTGGGGGCCAACCCGTGGCGGGTGTTTTTCACCATCACGCTGCCGCTGTCGCTGCCCGGCGTGATTGTCGGTGTGGTATTGGCCTTTGCCCGTTCTCTGGGCGAGTTCGGCGCCACCATTACCTTTGTTTCCAACATTCCCGGCGAGACGCGTACCATACCGCTGGCGATGTATACCCTGATTGAAACGCCGGGGGCTGAAGCCGCCGCCGCGCGCCTGTGCGTGATTGCCATAGTGCTGTCACTGCTTTCACTGATGGTTTCCGAGTGGCTGGCCCGCTGGGGTCGTAAACGGATGGGCGTGTAAATGCTGGAGCTGGATTTCTCCCAACGCCTTGGGGATTTAAACCTTAACGTGCGCGCCGATCTGCCCGCGCAGGGCATCACCGCGATTTTTGGCCTGTCGGGTGCGGGTAAAACTTCCTTAATCAATGCCATTGGCGGCCTGACGCGCCTGCAGCAAGGCCGCATTGTGCTCAATGGCCGTACGCTGGTGGATACCGCCAGCGGCCTGTGCCTGCCACCGGAGAAGCGGCGGATTGGCTACGTGTTCCAGGACGCGCGCCTGTTCCCGCATTATCGGGTACGTGGCAACTTGCAATACGGTATGGCGACCAGTATGCGTGCTCAGTTCGACAACATTGTTGAATTGCTGGGTATCGGACCCTTGCTCAACCGCCTGCCGTTGACGCTGTCAGGCGGTGAAAAACAGCGGGTGGCGATTGGTCGTGCTTTATTGACCGCGCCGGAGTTGCTGCTGATGGATGAACCTCTGGCGTCGCTGGACCTGCCGCGCAAGCGCGAACTGCTGCCGTATCTGGAGCGGTTGGCGCAGGACGTCAATACGCCGATCCTTTACGTCAGCCACAGCATGGATGAAATTCTGCGTTTGGCCGAGCAGGTGATGGTGCTGGATAACGGTCAGGTAAGGGCATTCGGCGGGCTGGAAGAAGTGTGGGCCAGCAGCGCACTGCGGCCATGGTTGCAGCGTGAAGATCAAAGCAGCGTGCTGCGCGTCAGCGTAATTGAACATCATGCGCGCTACGCCATGACGGCCCTGGCGTTGGGCGACCAACGCCTGTGGGTCAGCGGAGTCGATGCCGCGTTGGGCGCTCAACTGCGCATCCGAATCAACGCCGCCGACGTTTCATTGGTGCTGCAGCCGCCGGTCAACAGCAGTATCCGCAACGTACTGCCGGCCAAGGTGACCGAGTGCCTGGACGTGGATGGGCAGGTGGAGGTGAAACTGGCGGTGGGAGAGAGCGTGCTGTGGGCGCGTATTACGCCGTGGGCGCGTGATGAGTTGGCGATCCGACCGGGTCAATGGTTGTATGCGCAGGTGAAAAGCGTGTCGATCAGCCGCGAGGCGCGTTAAATAGCGCCCTCCCCGCGGGGAGGGCAATCACGAATTACTGACCCAGCACGAGCGTGCGGATCACCTCGGCGATGCCGGGCTGCAGGTGATCGGCGATCACCAAATCGGCGCGTTGCTTGATAGCGTCATCGGCATTGCCCATCGCCACGCCCAGGCCTACCGCTTCCAGCATGCTGAGGTCATTGTAGTTATCCCCGAACGCCACCACCTGATCCATGCTCAGGCCCTGCGACTCGACCCACTGCTGCAGGCGTTTCCCTTTGCTGTTGCCGCCTTTGGCGATATCGACCTGATCGTGCCACGACCATTCGCAGGCCAGTCCCAGCTCTTTTTCCACCGTTTCGGCAAACTGGCGCAGAGCGGGAATATCGGCGTGCGAAGTGGCGAATTTCCAGATGGATTGTGCTTCATCGGCCGCCTGTACCAGGCTGTTGACCTGCAACAGCGTTGGGCGCTGCGCCGGCGGCAGGGTTTCCGCCCAGGCAAGTGAACGGGTGACGTGGCCGCTGGGTTCCTGATACAGCATGGCGTCGTCCACGTACATCAGGCCGTGAATGCCACTTTGTTTCAGCATTTGCAGCACCAGTTTGGCCTGATCTTTGGCCAGCGGATCGGCGGCCAGCACTTTTTGCTGCTGGAAGTCATACAGATAGGTGCCGTTGCAGCAGATTGCCGGGGTGTCTATCTCCAGCGCCTGATAAAACGGGTGGATCGCCACGTGATGGCGGCCGGTGACGACAATCACTTTGATACCGGCAGCGCGCGCTTGCGCCAGGGCTGCCAGCGACTGCGGTAAAATGCGTTTTTGGTTGTCCAGCAGGGTGCCATCCAGATCGAGGGCAATGACGCGGTAGCTCATAGGGATCTCATTATCGTTAGCAACAAAATTAAACCGATGGTACACCGGATAAGCGATGGATAAAACAGCACAGATTTCCTCAGCAACACAGGGTTGTTATGTCACGGATGTGAGGTAAGCTAGGGGAAACCGAAAAACCTGAAACCGGTTTCTCTCTTACCCTATTCAAGGAGAACACATGAAGCAAATCGTTTATGTCGCCAGCCCGGAAAGCCAACAAATTCACGTCTGGCAGTTAGGCGATGCAGGGGCCCTGGCGCTGCTGCAAACCGTCGAAGTCCCGGGTCAGGTGCAACCGATGGCGATCCACCCGGACCGAACGCACCTGTACGTCGGCGTGCGCCCGGCGTTCGGCATTGTCAGCTACCGCATCGAGGCGGACGGCACGCTGCAACAGGCGGGCATGGCACCGCTGCCGGGCAGCCCGACCCACATCTCCACCGATTTACAGGGGCGTTATCTGTTCTCCGCCTCCTACAGCGGCAACTGCGCCAGCGTCAGTCCGATCGGCCATGACGGCGTAGTGGGCGCACCTCTTCAGCAGATTGACGGGTTAACTGCGCCGCACTCGGCCAATATCGATCCGACCAATCAGCTGCTGCTGGTGCCTTGCCTGAAAGAAGATCGCATTCGTTTGTTCAATTTGGATCAACAGGGTGAACTGACGCCGTATGCTCAGCAAGCGGTTGCAACCGCCGCCGGTGCTGGCCCGCGCCACATGGCATTCCACCCTAACGACAAATTTGCCTACTGCGTCAACGAGCTGGACGGCACGGTAGACGTGCTGGCCATCAGTGAAAACGGCGCTAAATACACCCTGGCGCAAACGCTGGATATCATGCCTGCCGATTTCAACGGCACACGTTGGGCGGCGGATATTCACCTCACGCCGAATGGCCGCTTCCTCTACACCAGCGACCGCACCGCCAGCATTTTGACCATTTTCAGCGTCTCCGAAGATGGCAGCACCCTGTCGGTCGTTGGCTACCACCCGACTGAAGAGCAGCCACGCGGCTTCAACATCGACCACAGCGGCCACTTTGTGATCTCGTCCGGCCAGAAGTCCGATCATATCGGGGTATATGAAATCGATCAGGCCAGCGGCAAGCTGACCACTCTGGCACGTTACCCGGTGGGTAAAGGCCCGATGTGGGTAAGCGTATTAGCGAAGTAAATGATACCCGGTTGCCGTAAGGGTGAATGAATAATGAGGGCGCAGCTTGCTGCGCCCCTACAGTCTCTCGGGTTGGGGTTGTTTTTCCCGAAAATCAGCTGTATTTCACCGTCAGCGTGGCGCTGCCAAGGCTATGGAAGTGCACGTTGAAACCGACCAGCGCGCCGCTGGAACCTTCATCCACCTCAATACTTTCTACGTCCAGTGCGTGGACGGTGAAGTGATAGCGGTGGCTTTCTCCCTGCGGTGGCGCCGCGCCGCCATAGCCGGCGGAACCAAAATCGGTGCGAGTCTGCACGGCGCCGGCCGGTAAGCCGCCCTTGCCGGAACCTGCGCCCTGCGGCAGTTCACGCGTGGCAGCCGGGATATTGGCTACCACCCAGTGCCACCAGCCGGAGCCGGTCGGGGCATCGGGATCGTATACCGAAATCACGAAACTCTTGGTGCCTTCCGGCACGCCGTCCCAGGCCAGATGCGGCGACAGATTATCGCCATGATAACCCATGCCGTTGAATACCTGGCGCTCCGGCATTTTCGCGCCGTCCTGCAAATCGTTGCTGTACAAACGAAAGCTCATAATGACTCCATTGGTCGGTAAAAGCTGAATGCCTAAGCTAGACCTTTTTGACGTAATAACACAAGCCTCATTGCGCCTCGCCAGCGGCCTGCTCTATGAGTTATCCTCGTTAACGCCGAAGCTACATACGCGACATCAATAATTCACAGATCGATACAAGCAATCATGATTTCATTAAAAAAACGCACGCCGTGGTTTGGTTGGCTGCGCCGCTGGGCCAAGGGCATCAAGCGCGATATTTATGCTCTTTGGCTGGCCGCCCGTGACCGGCGCACGCCCTGGTATGCCAAATTGATCGCCCTGCTGGTGGCGGGTTATGCGGTATCGCCTATCGATCTGATCCCGGACTTTATTCCGGTGCTGGGCTATCTGGACGACGTGATTATTGTGCCGCTGGGCATAATGTTGGCGGTGCGGTTGATCCCCAAGCCGCTGATGGTGGAGTTCCGCGAGAAGGCGCAAAGGCGTATCGACAATCCTACCGGGCGGATGGCGGCGGTAATGATCATTTTGCTGTGGGTGTTGTGTCTGGTATTGCTGGCCCGTTATCTGGACCAGCATTGGTAATCTGTTATTGGACCGCGGCGGTGACTGCGGCGGTCAATTTGCTGAGCTGTTCAGGCTCGATGATGTAAGGCGGCATTAAATAAATCAGTTTGCCGAACGGGCGGATCCACACGCCGCGCTCGACGAATCCGCGCTGTAGCTGCGCCATATCCACCGGCTCGCGCATTTCCACTACGCCAATCGCCCCCAATACCCGCACGTCCGCTACTTTTGGCTGCATTTTCAGCGGCAATAGCTGCTGTTTCAACTGGGTCTCGATGGCGGCCACCTGCTGCTGCCAGCGATTTTCCGCCAGCAGCGATAGGCTGGCATTCGCCACCGCGCAGGCCAAAGGATTGCCCATAAAGGTAGGACCGTGCATAAAGCAGCCCGCAGCGCCGTTGCTGATGGTTTCCGCCACGTGGCGGGTGGTCAGGGTGGCGGAAAGCGTCATATAGCCGCCGGTCAACGCCTTGCCCAGACACAGAATATCCGGTACTACCTCGGCATGTTCACAGGCGAACAGCTTGCCGGTGCGCCCGAAACCGGTAGCGATCTCGTCGGCAATCAGCAGCACCTGATAGCGGTCACAGAGTTCGCGTACCCGTTTAAGGTAAGTCGGGTGATAGATGCGCATGCCGCCCGCCCCCTGGACTACCGGTTCCAGGATCACCGCCGCCACTTCACCGGCGTGTTGTTCCAACAGCGCGGCGAACGGGGCGATATCATTTTCATCCCAGGCCTGATCGAAACCGCACTGCGGCGCGGTAGCGAACAGGTGCGGCGCGAGATAGCCCTGATACAGGCTGTGCATCGAGTTGTCCGGATCGCATACCGACATCGCGCCGAAGGTATCGCCGTGATAGCCGTGACGCAGGGTCAGAATGCGCTGCCGCCGTTCCCCGCGCGCTTGCCAGTATTGCAACGCCATCTTCAGCGACACTTCCACCGCCACCGACCCGGAATCCGCCAGGAACACGCATTGCAGCGCTTCCGGCGTCATAGCGACCAACTTGCGACACAGTTCAATCGCGGCGGAGTGGGTAATGCCGCCGAACATCACGTGCGACATCTTTTCCAACTGCTGCGTGGCGGCCAGGTTCAACTGCGGGTGGTTATATCCGTGAATGGCCGCCCACCAGGACGACATACCGTCAATCAGGCGTCGGCCATCGGCCAACTGCAGTTCAACGCCGCTGGCGGCCTCTACCGGATAACAGGGCAGTGGGTGGCTCATCGAGGTGTAAGGGTGCCAGATATGGCGCTGATCGAATTCCAGGTCGGAGTCAGTGACAGACATACTTGTAAACCAAATCATGTGTGTAATGGTTGACAGTATATCCACAATATCTAAACTGACGACACTTTTTTCATTTTTGGAGACGCCGTGATGGCCGATCGCATTCACTGGACAGTGGGTCTCGCCCAGACCCTGTTTGATAAACCCCTGCTTGAGTTATTGTTTGAAGCCCAGACGGTTCACCGCCAGCATTTTGATCCGCGTCAGGTGCAGGTGAGCACGCTGTTATCAATCAAAACCGGCGCCTGTCCGGAAGACTGCAAGTACTGTCCGCAGAGCTCCCGCTACAAAACCGGCCTGGAGTCGGAGCGGTTGATGCAGGTGGAACAGGTGCTGGAATCGGCGCGCAAGGCCAAGGCAAACGGATCGACCCGCTTCTGTATGGGCGCGGCGTGGAAAAACCCGCACGAGCGCGATATGCCTTACCTGCAGCAGATGGTGCAAGGCGTGAAGGCCATGGGGATGGAAACCTGCATGACCCTGGGCACGCTGGATGGCTCACAGGCGGAACGCTTGGCCGAAGCCGGACTGGATTATTACAACCACAACCTGGATACCTCGCCGGAATTCTACGGCAATATCATCACCACCCGTAGCTATCAGGAACGCCTGGATACGTTGGGCAAGGTGCGTGGTGCGGGTATCAAAGTCTGCTCCGGCGGCATCGTTGGGCTGGGAGAAACGGTGCGTGACCGCGCAGGGCTGCTGGTACAGTTGGCCAATCTGCCCACGCCGCCGGAGAGCGTGCCGATCAACATGCTGGTGAAGGTTAAGGGGACGCCGCTGGCGGACAACGACGACGTCGATCCTTTTGATTTCATTCGCACTATCGCAGTGGCACGCATCATGATGCCGTCTTCTTACGTGCGTCTTTCAGCCGGTCGCGAGCAGATGAACGAACAAACCCAGGCGATGTGCTTTATGGCCGGTGCCAACTCCATCTTCTACGGCTGCAAGCTGCTGACCACGCCAAACCCGGAAGAGGACAAGGATCTGCAATTGTTCCGCAAGCTGGGCCTCAACCCGCAGCAGACCGAAACCGAGCACGGCGACAACCAGCAACAAGAAGTGCTGGCTGCGCGCCTGATGCAGGCCGATACCGCTGAGTTTTACAACGCGGCGCTGTAATGAGCTGGCAACAACGTATTGAACAGGCGCTGGAGGAGCGGCAACAGAGTGCCGCTTACCGCCACCGTTTGGTGAATCAGGGCGGCAATGGCCGCCATCTTCAGCTTAACGACCAACGCTACCTGAATTTTTCCGGCAATGACTATCTGGGCCTGAGCCAGAATGCGCAGGTGATCGCTGCCTGGCAGCAGGGCGCGCAGCAATATGGCGTGGGGTCCGGCGGTTCCGGCCACGTCACCGGTTTTTGTACTGCGCATCAGGCGCTGGAACAACAATTGGCGCAGTGGTTGGGTTATCCGCGCGCGCTGCTGTTTATCTCTGGCTATGCCGCCAATCAGGCGCTGCTGGCGGCGCTGATGCAGGAAGAGGATCGCATCCTGGCCGATCGGCTTAGCCACGCCTCGCTGCTGGAGGCGGCAGCTCACTCACCGGCCCAACTCCGACGCTTTCGCCATAACCAACCGCAGGCGTTGGCCGATTTGCTGGCAAAACCCTGCGGCGGCCAGACGTTGGCGGTCACCGAAGGGGTATTCAGCATGGACGGCGACAGTGCCCCTTTGGCAGAGCTG
Organism: Serratia sp. BNK-12; assembly: GCF_047456085.1. Classification (NCBI taxonomy): domain Bacteria; kingdom Pseudomonadati; phylum Pseudomonadota; class Gammaproteobacteria; order Enterobacterales; family Yersiniaceae; genus Serratia; species Serratia sp. BNK-12. The sequence continues at coordinate 3,823,256 of NZ_CP179896.1, read as the reverse complement.
CACCGTTTGACCCGCGAGGCAGGCGCCTGGCTGATGGTTGACGACGCACATGGCATTGGCATTCAGGGTGAACAGGGGCGCGGCAGTTGCTGGCAGCAGGGCGTACGGCCCGAGTTGTTGGTGGTCACTTTCGGCAAAGCCTTTGGCCTCAGTGGCGCTGCAGTCCTGTGCGATGAATCTACGGCTGAATACCTGTTGCAGTTTGCCCGCCATCTGATTTACAGCACGGCGATGCCGCCGGCACAGGCCTGTGCGCTGCAGGCAGCGTTGCATTGTATCCAGCAGGGTGACGAATTACGCACGCGGTTGAACACGAATATTCAGCGATTTCGCCAGGGGGCGGCCCAGTTGTCGCTGACGCTGACGGAGTCTCTAACCGCCATTCAGCCGTTGCTGGTGGGGGATAATCAGCGAGCGCTTGATTTGGCGCAGCACCTGCGTGCGCAAGGCCTGTGGGTGAGTGCGATCCGCCCGCCAACGGTACCGCCGGGCGGTGCGCGTTTGCGTATTACCCTGACGGCGGCGCATCAGCCACAGGATATCGATCGTCTGCTGGAGGTATTGCATGACGTCAGCGTTTGAACAGGTTAACAAGCAAGCGGTCGCCTCGGCCTTTAGCCGCGCGGCCGTGAGTTATGACGCGGTGGCGGTATTACAGCGTGATGTGGGTGAGCGCTTACTGGGGATGGCGCAGGATCACCGGGGCGAGCAACTGCTCGATGCCGGCTGTGGCACCGGTTATTTCAGCCGCCGCTGGCGCGAACTGGGCAAGCAGGTGACGGCGCTCGATTTGGCACCGGGTATGCTGGCCTTTGCCCGCCAGCAGCAGGCAGCGGATCATTATCTGCTGGGCGACATCGAAAATGTTCCCTTAGCCGATGCTGCCGTGGATATCAGTTTCAGCAGCCTGGTGGTGCAATGGTGCAGCGATCTGCCGCGGGCGTTGGCAGAGTTGTACCGCGTTACCCGCCCGGGCGGCGTGATTTTATTTTCCACCCTGGCTGAAGGTTCGCTGCATGAATTGGGTGACGCCTGGCAGCAGGTGGACGGTGAGCGCCATGTTAATGATTTTCTGCCGCTGGCGCAGATTGAGGCGGCCTGTGCGGGTTATCGCCATCACCTGCAGGCGGAATGGCAAACCCTGAATTACCCGGACGTAATGGCGTTGATGCGATCCCTCAAGGGGATAGGTGCGACCCATTTGCATCAGGGACGAGAGGCTGGGTTACTGTCCCGACAGCGCCTCGCCGCCTTGCAGGCAGCCTATCCCTGCCGCCGTGGACAATTTCCGCTCAGCTATCATCTGGTTTATGGAGTGATTTATCGTGATTAAGCGTTGGTTTGTCACCGGCACCGATACCGAAGTGGGCAAAACCGTGGCCAGCAGTGCCTTGCTGCAGGCAGCCAATTTGGCGGGTTACCGCACGGCCGGCTACAAACCGGTAGCTTCAGGCAGCGAGATGACCACGGAAGGGCTACGTAACGGCGATGCGTTGGCATTGCAGGCCAATAGTTCGGTGGCGCTAAGCTATGGCGAAGTAAACCCTTATGTGTTTGCAGAACCGACCTCACCGCACATTGTCAGCGCCGACGAAGGGCGGCCGATCGAACTGGCTCAGCTTTCCGCCGGGTTACGTCACCTGGAGCAGCGGGCCGAGTGGCTGTTGGTCGAAGGCGCCGGGGGCTGGTTTACGCCGCTTAGTGAACAACATACCTTTGCCGACTGGGTGCAGCAGGAACAACTGCCGGTCATTTTAGTGGTGGGAATACGGCTGGGCTGCATCAACCATGCCGTGCTGACCGCACAGGCTATCCGGCAGGCGGGATTGCCGCTGGTCGGTTGGATCGCCAATGACGTCTGCGCACCGGGTCGCCGCCATCAGGAATATATGGCCACGCTGCGCCGCATGTTACCGGCCCCGCTGTTGGGGGAGATCCCCCATCTGCCCGAAGCCGAACGACAGGCGCTGGGGCAGTATCTGGATTTGAGCGTTTTATAAAGGGACTGGGGGAAATTTCTTCCCCCATATCCTGTTCGTCACACCGCCAGATAGGCATTGATCAAGTCCTCATCCAACTGTTCCAGCGTACCATCCGCCACGCTGCGGCCCTTATCCATCAGGCAAAAGCGATCTGCCACGCGGCGGACAAAGGGCAGTTTGTGCTCCACCAGCAGGATAGTCATGCCCAGTTCCCGGTTAAGTTTGCGGATCACGTTGCCGATATCGGCGGCGATGGACGGTTGAACACCGCTGGTGGGTTCGTCGAGGATCAGCAGCTCTGGTTCCAGTACCAGTGCGCGGCCAATCGCCAGCTGCTGCTGTTCACCGTCGCCCAAATCGCCGGCCCGACGTCCGCGCATCTCCCTCAGGTTGGGAAACAGGTTATAAATCAACGGCGGGATGCGGCGGGATTTATCGCGTCCGGCCATCAGCGCCACCTGCAGGTTTTCCTCAACGCTGAGTTGTGAAAATATCTGTCGCCCCTGGGGAACGTAGCTGATCCCCAGCTCCGTTCGGGTTTCTACCGGCTGCTGCAGCAGATTTTGCGGGGGTTCGTCTGCCAACTGCCAGGTCATGCTGCCGCTGACCACCGGCAAATGACCCATAATGCAGTTGACCAGCGTGGTTTTGCCTACGCCGTTACGGCCGATAAGCACCGTACATTGGCCACGCGGCAGTTCCAGATTGATATCCCACAGGGTATGGTTTTGCCCATAAAACTGATTCACTGACCTTAAACTCAACATCCGGCATTCTCCTCAAAGACCTGTCTTCCACTCGTGGTTGTACGCCCATAGCGGGCGTCGGCGTAACGCGGCGTTAACAGGCCGCGCCGATTTCACCCGCCGGAACCGCAGGCGGCCGGTGCAGGGAAGGGGGACGAACCCCTTCTTCCTCGCTTAATCCACTCCCTACTGCGATTTCCGCCTTAGCGGTTTCTTTCCCGAGTGTTTCAATGTCTGGAACAAAATGCTGATCTGCTACCTTCAACGAGGTAGTTAAGTTTTGACTTAAGCAAGCAATACATAGGTGAAAATGGCACCTAAAGGCCATTCGTTAGCGCTCTCTCATGTTTATGTCGCCAATGTCAGTTGATTCGTATTGGCGTGACGCTAAACCCCGAACAGCTCATTCTGCCGTTTCGGGGCGTAGATTTCCCCGAGCCCACTTTCGCCGTCAAAGGGTAATGCAACCCTTGGGCCAACTTTTTGAACGCTGTAAATCAGAGATTGTTATTGCCTTGTTAACGGCCTGGCGCGCCAGACGCGGGCTGGGTGGAATAGCGGAAAATAGCGGGAAAGTTAACACGGACGATTTTTGCACTCTTCCGGTGCTGAGCAGAAGAGTTATGGTGCAAGCTATTTCATCGCTCGCCGCAAGATGCAGCAAAGGAAGGTAACAATGGGACAAATCTGTTTTTGGCAATGGGTCTTTTTAGCATTAATCGGCATAAACAAAGCGATATTTTTGTGAAAAAATAACTAAAAAAGCCATCTTGGCGAGAAGAAACGCCAAAAAGCGTTCTTTCTGCAACTCCCGCCGGGGGCGGGGCGGTGAGAGTTATCCACTATTCCTGTGGATAACCTTGTGCATTAGATTTAGAAAACCGGTTTAAAGCGAGAGCGGACGCGGGTTCTGTTCGCTTTGTCCGCAATCTCGTCTTTTTTATAAAATCATTATTAATCAATAAATTAACTAAAATCAAGCGGCCTCTGTATTGATGAAGTGCCTATGTATGATTTTTCGCCACAGTGCTATCAATAAGTTAATTCGTGGCGGATTTTGGGGATAAAACTGTTATTGACAATAAAAATGTCACGCCGCTGTAACTCTGGCGGTGCATTCAGCCCAGATTGACGCAAGCCAAAGCAACGAACCGCTTGAAGCTGGTTTTATATCCAGTATCATAGGCACTGGCGAAAATCGCCGGGGCTTTCCATAATTAGAGGCCATTCACCGAGCAGCAGCTCCATGGCCGCCTGAGCGCGCGCATCTCCACAGGGTAGCCGAGTCAATGAGTAAAACGTTCAAACTGCATTCCGAATTCAAGCCGGCCGGCGACCAGCCGGAAGCCATCCGTAAGCTGGAAGAGGGCCTGGAAGACGGCCTGGCTCACCAAACGCTACTGGGCGTAACCGGCTCGGGCAAGACATTCACCGTCGCTAATGTGATCGCCGATCTCAACCGGCCCACCATGGTGCTGGCGCCCAATAAAACTTTGGCGGCGCAGCTGTATGGTGAGATGAAAGAGTTCTTTCCCGAGAATGCGGTCGAGTATTTCGTTTCTTACTACGACTACTATCAGCCGGAGGCCTACGTCCCCAGCTCCGACACCTTTATCGAAAAAGATGCCTCGGTGAACGAACACATCGAGCAGATGCGCCTTTCTGCGACGAAAGCGCTGTTGGAACGCCGCGATGTGATCGTGGTGGCGTCGGTATCGGCGATTTACGGCCTGGGCGATCCGGATTTGTACCTGAAGATGATGTTGCATCTGACCAAAGGCATGATCATCGATCAGCGGGCGATCCTGCGTCGTTTGGCGGAGCTGCAATATAGCCGCAACGATCAGGCTTTCCAGCGCGCGACGTTCCGCGTGCGGGGTGAAGTGATTGACGTCTTCCCGGCGGAATCGGATGAATTGGCGCTGCGCATCGAGCTGTTTGACGAAGAGGTCGAACGGCTTTCGCTGTTTGATCCCCTGACCGGCCAGATCGAACAAGAGGTGCAGCGCTTTACCATTTACCCCAAATCGCACTATGTGACGCCGCGCGAGCGGATCCTGCAGGCGATGGAAGAGATCAAGGTGGATCTGGCCGAGCGGCGCAAGGTGCTGCTGGCCAATAACAAGCTGCTGGAAGAACAGCGTCTGACGCAGCGCACCCAGTTTGATCTGGAGATGATGAACGAACTGGGCTACTGCTCCGGCATTGAAAACTATTCGCGCTACCTGTCCGGGCGCGGCGAGGGTGAGCCACCGCCAACGCTGTTTGACTATTTGCCGGCGGATGGCCTGCTGGTGGTTGACGAGTCCCACGTGACCATTCCGCAAATCGGCGGTATGTACAAAGGCGACCGTTCACGCAAGGAAACGCTGGTGGAATACGGTTTCCGCCTGCCGTCGGCGCTGGACAACCGCCCGCTGCGCTTTGAAGAGTTCGAAGCGCTGGCGCCACAGACTATCTATGTGTCTGCAACGCCGGGCAAATACGAGCTGGAAAAATCCGGTGGTGACATTATCGATCAGGTGGTGCGCCCAACCGGGCTGCTGGATCCGCAAATCGAAGTGCGGCCGGTGACCACCCAGGTGGACGATCTGCTTTCCGAAATCCGCAAGCGGGTGGCGATCAACGAGCGTGTGCTGGTTACCACGCTGACCAAACGCATGGCGGAAGATCTGACCGAATACCTGGAAGAGCATGGCGAGCGGGTGCGCTACCTGCACTCGGACATCGATACCGTGGAACGGGTCGAAATCATTCGTGACCTGCGTCTGGGCGAGTTTGACGTGCTGGTGGGTATCAACCTGCTGCGTGAAGGGCTGGACATGCCAGAGGTGTCGCTGGTGGCGATTTTGGATGCCGATAAAGAGGGCTTCCTGCGCTCCGAACGTTCATTGATCCAGACCATTGGCCGTGCGGCGCGTAACCTCAACGGTAAAGCTATCCTCTACGGTGACAAAATTACCGACTCGATGGCCAGAGCGATCGGCGAGACCGAGCGTCGCCGTGCCAAACAGCAGGCGTTCAACGAAGAAAACGGCATTGTACCGCAGGGCTTGAACAAGAAAATTTCCGATATTTTGCAGTTGGGTAAACCCAGTACCCGCAGCAAGGGCAAAGGGAAGGGCAAAGCTGCGGAAAACGCCGCCCAGTACCAAAATCTTACGCCAAAAGCGCTGGATCAGAAGATTCGCGAGTTGGAAGCGCAGATGTATACCCACGCGCAAAACCTGGAGTTCGAGCAGGCGGCGGGCTTGCGTGACGAAATCCACCAGCTGCGCGAGCAGTTTATTGCCATTTCATAACCCATTGGCGCGCTGCAGACCGCGGCGCCGCCAAAACATAAAATCCTTGTCGCCTCCGCCAAAGCTGATTATGGTGTGCGGCCATTTGACTACTGCGAGCCACCGACCATGACCCAACACCAGTCCAAAGACCCGATGCACGGCATCACTCTGGAACAGCTTCTGAATAAACTGGTGGAAAACTACGGTTGGTCAGGGCTGGCTGAACGCATTCGCATCAACTGCTTCAGCAGCGATCCCAGCATCAAGTCCAGCCTGAAATTTCTGCGTCGCACGCCCTGGGCGCGCAAACAGGTGGAAGATCTTTATCTCGACATGGTTGAGCAGGCCGCCAGCGATAACCCGTGGCTACGTGGCGGCAAATAAACGCTTAGGCGCGGGCACCTAACTCGATCAACGCCTGATCCAGCGCCTGGCGCAGCAACTGACGATCGTGGCGGTAAGGAATATCCTGCGCTTCCAGCGGCTGTTTGATCACCACCCGATCTTGCACTTCACGGGTATCCGCCGTTGGCCCGACAATGACGGCATCAATCATCTGGCGGCCAATTTTCGCCTCCATCAATTCCAGCTTGTTCTTCAGCGTCAAGGCTGCCGCCGCGACGCTTAATTCGCGTCCGAGGTTGTCGATATAAATCATATTGGCGCTGCTGCGACGCAGAGCCTGCGTAAGGTCATCGAGCAACAGCAGAGGCATCAGGCTGGTCAGAAAACTGCCCGGTCCTATCAGGATCACGTCGGCCTGCGCGATAGCATCCAGCGCTTCGCGCGTTGCGTTGACGTGAGGTGACAGCATCAGCTCCTGTGGCATGTCGGTCAGTTGATCGACATTCACCTCGCCGTAAACGTGGTTGCCTTCATGATCGTGCGCCATCAGGTCCACCGGCTGTTCGGACATCGGGATCAGCGCCGCGTCCACCTTCAGCAGGCTGCGCACCAGGTTGATCGCTTCCAATGGGCGTACGCTCAGGTGATCCAGGGCTTTCAACATCAGATTGCCGAGGTTGTGCCCAGACAGTTCGCCATTGCCGCTGAAGCGGTATTCGAACATCGCGGAAGCCACGCTCGGTTCGGTGATCAACTGATTCAGGCAGTTACGGGTATCGCCCCAGGCAATGCCCCCTTCCGAACGGCGAATACGGCCGGTAGAACCGCCGTTATCGGTGGTGGTGACAATACCGGTTAAACGGGAGCCTAAAGACGACAGGGAAGACATCACGCGACCAAGACCATGACCGCCGCCTAATGCCACTACCCGATCGAGATCGGCCAGGGTTCGATTACGCATAAATTTCCTTACAAGGGGGCTTAACTGCCCGCATAAAGTAGCGGATTTGGCGTAAAAACGCGAAAAAGAGTGTGGTTTGCGTGATTCCGGTCAATTCGTCTCCCTAAAGGCTGTTTATCATGGTTTACCAGATTAGGAATCGCCTAAAATCGCTGTATACACAATTATATAGCGAAATTGCGCGTTGGCTATCGCGTTTGTTTAGCGCTAGAATTCCGATGAAAACCACGGTTTCGTTCCGGCTACTCCGACTGCGGGAACTGAGACCAAAACTCCTAGCCTCTGGGCCTACGTTGTTCCTGCGAACAATATGGCGCTTGGGCCGTGGCGAAGTCAGCCACCAGGGTGCAGAGCGGAAACGTTCGCATCTCCCGACTTTGGAAGGTGTTATGGTGCCGCAACTCATTGATGCTTATGAGCGCAAGTTCTATTACTTGCGCCTGTCGATCACCGACGTGTGCAACTTTCGTTGCACCTACTGCTTGCCGGACGGCTACCGCCCGAACGGCAGCCCGAAAACATTCTTGTCGCTTGATGAGATCCGACGCGTCAGTCGCGCATTCGCCGAACTGGGCACCGAAAAAGTGCGCCTGACCGGCGGAGAGCCTTCTCTGCGCCGCGATTTCACCGAGATCATCGCTGCCGTGCGTGAAAACCCGGCCATCCGCCAGCTCGCCGTGACCACCAACGGTTACCGTATGGCGCGCGACGTCGCCGGCTGGCGTGATGCCGGCCTGACGGCGGTCAACGTCAGCGTCGACAGCCTGGATCCCCGCCAATTTCATGCCATTACCGGGCAGGACAAGTTCCGCCAGGTGATGGACGGCATCGACGCCGCCTTTACCGCCGGTTTCAGCAAGGTGAAGGTCAACGCGGTGCTGATGCGTGACGTTAACCACCAACAGCTGGGCGCCTTCCTTAACTGGATCAAAGACCGCCCGATTCAACTGCGCTTTATCGAACTGATGGAAACCGGCGAGGGGGGCGATCTGTTTCGTAAGCACCACGTTTCCGGTGAAGTGATCCGTTTGCAGCTGGAACAGCAGGGCTGGCAGCGTCAGCCGCGCGGCCGCAGCGACGGCCCGGCGCAGGTGTTCAGCCATCCGGATTATCAGGGTGAAGTGGGCTTGATCATGCCGTATGAAAAAGATTTCTGCGCCAGCTGCAACCGGCTGCGTGTTTCCGCTATCGGCAATTTACACCTGTGTCTGTTCGGCGAGCAGGGCATTGGTCTGCGCGATCTGCTGACGAATGATCAGCAGCTTGATGAACTGAAGGACCGCATCCAGGGCGGGCTGCTGAGTAAGAAACAGACTCACTTCCTGCATCAGGGTAACAGTGGCATAACGCAGAACCTGTCGTTTATCGGCGGCTGATCCCCGGCATCTTTCAAGCCGCAGCGTTGTTGGCTGCGGGCGCTCACCCCAGTCACTTACCTGAGTAAGCTCCTGGGGATTTACGGCCTTGCCGCCTAGCTGCAACTTGAAATCTATTGGGTATCCTATGAATAGGAGCAAAGTGAACAATGAGTCATGCCAACAGTGAATTCATTCCGGTACATATCGCTATTTTGACCGTTTCGGACAGCCGTGGCGAAGCGGAAGACACCTCGGGCCAGTACCTGCAAGAAGCGGCGCTTGAAGCCGGACACCGGGTAGTGGATCGCGCCATCGTCAAAGACGACAAATACCTGATCCGCGCACGCGTTTCCACGTGGATTGCAGACGAAACGGTACAGGCCGTGCTGATCACCGGGGGCACCGGCTTTACCGCCAGAGACTACACCCCGGAAGCGCTGCTGCCGCTGTTCGATCGCGAAGTGGAAGGGTTCGGCGAACTGTTCCGCATGGTGTCTTACGAAGAGATTGGCACCGCCACGGTCCAGTCGCGCGCGCTGGCCGGTATGGCCAACCAGACGGTCATTTTTGCCATGCCGGGGTCAACCCGCGCCTGTCGCACCGCCTGGGAACGCATTATTGAAGAGCAGTTGGACGCGCGTCATCGCCCGTGCAACTTTCTGCCACATCTGAAGAAATAAAAATTATGACGCAGCTAACCCACATTAACGCCGCGGGCGAAGCCCATATGGTTGACGTTTCAGCCAAAGCAGAAACGGTGCGCGAAGCGCGCGCCGAAGCTTTCGTCGAGATGTTGCCGACCACGCTGGCGAGGATTATCGAGGGCAGCCACCACAAGGGCGACGTGTTCGCCACGGCGCGCATCGCCGGTATTCAGGCGGCGAAACGCACCTGGGAGCTGATCCCGCTGTGCCATCCGCTGATGCTGAGCAAGGTCGAAGTGCAGTTGGAGGCCCAACCGGAACACAGCCGGGTGCGGATTGAAACCTGCTGCCGACTGACCGGTAAGACCGGTGTTGAAATGGAAGCGTTAACCGCGGCTTCAGTGGCCGCATTGACCATTTACGACATGTGTAAAGCGGTACAGAAAGACATGGTGATCGGCCCGGTGCGGCTGCTGGCGAAAAGCGGCGGCAAATCCGGTGATTTTAAGGTGGAACTATGATTAATATTCTTTTTTTTGCTCAGGTACGCGAACTGGTTGGCACCGGCGATTTATCGATGCCGGCAGATTACCCGACGGTTGAAGCGCTGCGTAAGGCGCTGTGCGAACGTGGCGACCGTTGGGCATTGGCGCTGGAGTCCGGCAAGCTGTTGACCGCGGTGAACCAGTCGCTGGTGGCGGCCGAACATCCGCTGCGCGCCGGCGATGAAGTCGCTTTCTTTCCACCGGTAACCGGAGGTTAAGAGTGGAAAATACCCGTATCCGCGTGGGTGAAGCGCCGTTCAGCGTCGGCGACGAATACCAGTGGTTGGTGCAGTGCGACGATGATGGCGCCGTGGTCACCTTTACCGGCAAGGTACGCAATCATAATCTGGGCGATGACGTCAGTGCGCTGACGCTCGAGCACTACCCTGGCATGACCGAAAAAGCGCTGGTCGAGATCCTGGACGAAGCCCGTAGCCGTTGGCCCTTGCAGCGCGCGACGGTGATCCATCGCGTGGGCGAGCTGTTTCCCGGTGATGAGATTGTCTTCGTTGGCGTGACCAGTGCGCACCGCAGCATGGCATTCGAGGCTGCCGAGTTCATTATGGATTACCTGAAAACCCGGGCGCCCTTCTGGAAACGCGAAGCCGTCGGGCAGGGAGACCGTTGGGTCGATGCGCGCGACAGCGATCGCCAGGCGGCGGAACGCTGGCATAACACGCGTCATACTTGAAGAAATGCCGATCAGTTAAGGTGCTTTTTGGCAAGTTCGAGGTTATTTTCGGTCGATAAACGAGCAAAGCACCCTGAGGGTCTTAGGCTCCGACCGAGCAAGGGGCCGAGGCGCGGCCCCTTGCAACCCGCGCCTTTGCCCTATCAGACGGTTGGCTGCGCCAACGGCTCTCACTTCATCACGCCGCATCACGGCCGGCTACGACAGGCGTCCCTGCCTGTCTCGCCTGAAACTGCCGTCTCTGGCGGTTTCGCCTATGCGTCGCTCCTGCGTTCGACGTCTTCAAGGGCGCCCAACACCCTGCTCATCTCATCATTTTCACTGTCTTTCATCACGTAGCGTCAAACTGAGGGCATAAGCAGCCCGGTGGCTGCCAGTGCGGGTGTTGACCTTGGTGCGCATCACCGGCTGCCGAGCAAGACGGCGTTGTCAGGGGCAACCGGCCAGGGAAGGCCGGTTGAGGCGAGACTAACAGGGACGTTTTGTGGTAGCCGACCCGCCCGACAACGCAGGTGCAGCGAGGGTATCCGCGGAGCGGACAGAGGGTGTTAAGCGAAGGCGCGGGTGGAGGGGCCGCGCCTTCGGCCCCTCCAATTGCCGTTCATTGTGGCGGCAGAGAAATGCCGGATATTGACGGCAATTCTACCTACACTGAACCTACAGGGACCGAATAAAAAAATGCCAGTCAGGCTTAACCGATCAGTATTCCGTCATACTTGAAGCTGCGTCTGTGTTGCCCGCCTTTGCTCACCCCAGCCACTTAGTTATCTAAGCTCCTGGGGATTCGCTCAGTTGCCGCCTTGATGCAACTCCAATTATTCAGCGCATAACGCGTAACAGCGGAAACAAATCAATACCTTTGCCGCTTTGCCATCGGGTTTTATGTGGTACGCTTATAGCAGGCCGAGCCCCATAAATGGGGGTCGAAATCTTGTTTCATACGCAAAAGGTAACCGTCATGGACCGATATCCACGCTCTAATGGTTCAATCGTCGAACGTGCCAACAGCGGTATTCAGGCTTATATGGCGCAGGTTTATGGCTGGATGACCTGCGGTATGCTGTTGACGGCGTTTGTTTCCTGGTACGCGGCCAACACGCCTGCGATCCTTAACTTTATCTTCTCCAGCCAGATCACCTTCTTTGGCCTGATCATCGCGCAGTTGGGGCTGGTGTTCGTTATTTCCGGCATGGTCAATCGTCTTAGTGGCACGGTCGCCACCTCGCTGTTTATGCTCTATTCGGCGCTGACCGGGCTAACGCTTTCCAGCATTTTCATCGCTTACACCTACAGCTCGATCGCCAGCACCTTCGTGGTGACCGCCGGCATGTTCGGTGCGATGAGCCTGTACGGCTACACCACCAAGCGCGACCTGAGCGGTTTCGGCAGCATGCTGTTTATGGCGCTGATCGGGATTGTGCTGGCTTCGCTGGTCAATATCTGGCTGAAAAGCACGGCGTTGATGTGGGCAATTACCTATATCGGCGTGGTGGTGTTTGTTGGCCTGACGGCGTACGACACCCAGAAACTGAAGGCCATGGGCGAGCAACTGAATGCCGATGATAAAGACAGCTTCCGCAAATACGCCATTGTTGGCGCGTTGACGCTGTATCTCGATTTCATCAACCTGTTCCTGATGTTGCTGCGCATTTTCGGCAACCGCCGCTAAATCCGTCGTCTTTCAAGCTGCAGCGTTGTTGACTGCGCTCGCCTACCCCAGTTACTTACTTAAGTAAGCTCCTGGGGATACAAGAGCTGGTCGCCTAGCCGCAGCATGAAATCCATAGGATTTACAGCGAAGAGAAAGACTCTGCGATCTCGATCGCAGAGTCTTTTTTTTATGCAATTTTACGGCGGAACATGGCATAGGCGGCGCTGCCGGTGGTGGCGGTAATGGCCAACAGCGGCCACAGGCTGTGCCAGATGATGCTGAAACTGGCGTCTTTCAAATAGATCTGTTTGGTGATGTCGGTGAAGTGGCGGATGGGGTTTACCCAGGTGAGGTTTTGCAGCCACACCGGCATATTCTCCACCGGTGAAACATAACCGGAGAGCAGGATGGCCGGCATCATAAACACGAACACGCCGATAAACGCCTGTTGCTGGGTGGCGCACAGCGACGAAATCAGCAGGCCGAACCCCACCAGCGACAGCCCGTAAATCAACATGGTGCCGTAGAACAACAGCAGCGACCCGGCGAACGGGATCTGATAGATAAAGATGCCGATCAGCAACACTATGCTGGCCTGGAAGGTGGCGACGATCAGCGCCGGCACCGCTTTGCCGATAAAAATCTGCCAGGTGGTCAACGGCGACACCAGCAGTTGCTCCAGCGTGCCCTGTTCACGTTCGCGCGCCACCGACAGCGAAGTCACTATCAGCACGCCGATGGTGGTGATCATGGCGATCAGCGACGGCACCACAAACCACTTGTAGTCCAAATTCGGGTTATACCAGTTGCGCACCACCAGTTCGCTGTTGTTAGGCTTGGCACGGTTGCCGATCAGCTCATTTTGGTAGTCCTGCACAATCTGCTGCACATAGTTGGCGGCGATCTGTGCGCTGTTGGAGTTGCGCCCATCGAGCAACAACTGCAGCGGGGCCGTATTGCCGCTGGCGATATCCCGTGAAAATTGTGCCGGGAAACGGATCAGCAGCAGCGCTTTTTGGTTATCGATAACGCTTTGTATCTCTTGCGGGCTGCGCAACAGCAGCACGTGGGAGAAGGCCTTGGCCTTGGCAAAGCGCTGGGTCAGCTCGACCGAGGCATGGCCGCTGTCTTCGCTGTACACCGCAATGGTGGCATTGGTCACTTCCAGGGTGGCGGCGAAGGGAAACAGCAGCACCTGCAGAATAACCGGCAAAATCAGAATGGCGCGGGTCTGCGGGTCGCGCAGCAGCGATTGCATTTCCTTAATGATTAACGTCCAGAGACGGTGAAACATCTTCTTTCCCCTTAATCCAGCCGCCGCTGGGTTTTCCAGGCCGTCAGGCCGATAAATACCACCGCAGAAGCGATCAGGAACAGCAGGTTAATCATCAACACCGTGCCGACGTTGCCCGCCAGGAACAGCGTTTGCAGCGTGCTGACGAAGTAACGCGCCGGAATGATGTAAGTGACGGCGCGTACGATGGCCGGCATGCTGTCGATCTGGAAGATAAAGCCGGACAGCATAATCGACGGCAGAAAGGCGGCATTCAGCGCCACCATCGCCGCGTTGAACTGGTTGCGGGTAATGGTGGAAATCAGCAGCCCCATGCCGAGGGTACTGGCGAGGAACAGGCTGCTGATGACGAACAGAATCAGCAGCGAACCGCGATAGGGCACCCCGAGCACCCACACCGAAACTACCATGCACAGCACCATGGCGATCATGCCGAGGAAGTAGTAAGGCACCAGCTTCGACAGCAGCAGTTCGGTTCGCGTCACCTGAGTGGAAAGCAGCGCTTCCATGGTGCCGCGCTCCCATTCGCGGGCGATCACCAACGAGGTGAGGATAGCGCCGATGACCGTCATGATAATGGTGATGGCGCCGGGAATGATGTAATGCCGGCTGATGGCCGCCGGGTTAAACCAGTAGCGCATCTGCACGTCGATCAGCGGTTTTTCTTCGCGCCCGCTGTCGGTGGCGCGCTGCTGTTGCCAGATTTGCCACACTCCCTGGGTATAGCCCTGAACGAAGTTGGCGGTATTGGGTTCACTGCCGTCGGTAATGATTTGCAAGGGGGCGCTGTCGTGCGGCCGCGCCATGCGTTGGGCAAAATCATTGGGGATCACCACCAGCCCGCGGATGCGCCCGGCTTGCATCAGCTGGATCAGCTGCTGGCGATTGTCGCTGATGGTGGGTTCGATATAGGGCGAACCGGTAAAAGCGTTAGCCAGATCGCGTGCCTCTTCGCTTTGTTGTTCCATCAAAATCCCCAGCCGCAGCTTGCTGGAATCCAGGTTGATGCCGTAGCCAAAAATAAACAGCAGCATCAGCGGAATGACGAAGGCGATCAGCCCGCTGCTCGGATCGCGCATAATTTGCCGCGTCTCTTTCAGGCACAGCGCGCGCAGCCGCCGCCAGGAGAAACCGCTGTCGTCGGTGCTGGCCGTTTCGCTATTCATGCTTTTTCCTCCTGATCATAACCCTGCACCAGTTCGATAAATGCCTGCTCCATCGAAGGGTTGGGGTTCTCGCTGCTGGCCACCTGATGCTTGAGATCGTCCGGGGTCCCGGCGGCGATGATTTTGCCGCGATACACCAGCCCGATGCGGTCGCAATATTCCGCCTCGTCCATAAAGTGGGTGGTGACCATGACGGTGACGCCCTTGTCTACCATACCGTTGATATGCAGCCAGAATTCACGCCGGGTGAGGGGATCGACACCGGAGGTGGGTTCGTCGAGAAACAGAATATCCGGTTCGTGCATCAGCGCGCAGGCCAACGCCAGCCGTTGTTTGAAGCCAAGCGGCAGGGAATCTGGCGTCTGGTTAATGATGGGGTCGAAGTTGAAGGCGCGGGACATCTCACTGATTTTTTCGCGCTGCGCCTTGCCGCTCAGGCCATACACGCCGGAGAAAAATTTCAGGTTTTGCGCCACCGTCAGGTTGCCGTACAGCGAGAATTTTTGCGCCATGTAGCCCAAATGCTGGCGCGCCTTGCCCGAGCTGGTTTTCAGGTCCATTCCCAGCACCAACGCCTTGCCTTCGGTTGGCACCAGCAGCCCGCACATCATTTTGAAAGTGGTGGACTTACCGGCCCCGTTGGGGCCCAGCAGGCCAAAAATCTCGCCGCGCTGCACTTTAAAATCCACGTGGTCGGTGGCGGCAAAGTCACCGAATTTCTTCGTCAGTCCCTGCGCTTCGATCACGGTTTCGGTGCTTTCCCCTTCGACGGTTGGCATGATTTCCGCCAGCGCCGACTTGCTGTTCGGCCCGCCGCCGAGCAAATCGATAAATGCATCCTCAAAGCGCGGTTCCGCTTCGCTCAGCTCGGCGTCCGGCAGATCCAACGCCTGCAACACCTGGCGGTGATCTTCGCCTTCTTTCAGGATCAGGCGCAGGTATTTGCCCTGGATCACGCCGTCGGTGACCGCAGGCAGGCAGATCGCCCGTTGCAGCAAGGCACGGTGGCTGCCGGCTGGTGGTGCTATCAACACCGTGCGCCCGGCCATGCGCTGGGTGAGATCTTTAGGTGCGCCGCTGAACAACAGTTCCCCTTCATTGAGCAGCAGCACTTCACGGCATTGTTCCGCTTCGTCCAGATAGGAAGTGCTCCACAGGATCAGCATGCCGTCGTTGGCCAGCTCATGCACCATGCGCCACAGCTCGCGGCGCGAGATCGGATCGACGCCGACGCCGGGCTCATCGAGCAACAGCACCTGCGGTTGCCCGACCAGCGTACAAGCCAGCCCAAGCTTCTGCTTCATGCCCCCCGACAGTTTGCCCGCCAGCCGGGTGGTGAAGCGGGTGAGATCGGTAAATGTCAGCAGCCGATCAAAAGTCTGTTTACGCAGATCGCCCGTGACGCCGCGCAGATCGGCATACAGCGTCAGGTTCTCCATCACCGTCAGATCTTCGTACAGGCCAAACTTTTGCGGCATATAACCGAGGATCGCATGCAACTGGCGATCCTGAGCGATCGGATCCAGCCCGGCGACGCGTAACGTTCCGCTGCTGGGTTTGAGCAAACCGGCCAGCATGCGCAGCAGGGTGGTTTTTCCGGCACCGTCCGGGCCAACCAGCCCGGTAACCGCGCCGCTGGTCAGCCGGGTGGTCAGGCTGGCGACCGCCGGTTTTTGCAGCGACGGAAAACGTTTTTCCAGCGCTTCCAGCTCAATCACCTGTTCCATCACCGTCCCCTCAAGGTTTGGCAAAGTGAACGGTAACCGGCATCCCCTGGCGCAGCGCGTCATCGGCATCGGTGACGATCACCCGCAAGCGGTACACCAGATCGGTTCGCAGGTCCGGGGTTTCGACGCTTTTCGGCGTGAATTCAGCGGTCGGTGAGACAAAACCGATTTTGCCGTGATAGGGCTTGTCCGGTCGGCTGTCGGTATAAATTTCCAGTTCGGTGCCCGGCGTTGCTTTACCCAGGTTGGCTTCATTCACGTAGGCACGTACCCAGACCGGACGGGTCAGCGACAGAGTAAACACCGTGCCGCCGGCATTGAGCATGGTGCCTGGCTCAACGGCCCGAGTTAGTACGGTGCCGGCCGACGGGGAAACCAGAGTGGTGTCGTGTAAATTAAGCTGTGCCTGAGCCAGTGCGGCTTCGCTCTGCGCCAGATTGGCTTTGGCTTCTTCAATCTCCTGCGGCCGGTTGCCTTTCAGGTATTGCGCCAGCTTGTCCTTTGACGCCTGCAGGTTGGCCTGCGCCTGATTGCGTGCGGTACGGGCATCTTCCAGCGCATCGGCAGAAGTGGCGTTTTTCGCCCACAGCCCTTGCTGACGCTTCAGATAGCTGTCGGCGTAGCTGAACGCGGACAGGCGCTGCGCCATTTCCGAACGCACCTGGGCGATTTCCTCGGTGCGGTAACCGGCCAGCAGCAGCGCCAGTTTGGCTTTGGCACTGCCGACGTTAGCCTGCGCCTGCTGCAGGGCGTTGATGTAAGGCGCGTCGTCCAGTTTCCCGAGCAATTGCCCCGGCTGAAGGGCATCGCCTTCATCCACCGTCAGCGACGCCAGCCGCCCATCGACGCGGAAGCCCAAATTCACCGTGCGGATATCCACGTTGCCATACAGCGTCAGCGGTTTGTCCTGCTGCTGCTGGTAATACCAAACCCCGTAAACGGCCGCGGCGATCAGCACAATAGCCGCCACAATGAGGGCACTGCGTTTCTTGTTCATAACACTCCCTGCCTGAATTTACGCGCCATAGCGTTGGCGCAGCCCATTAACCAGAATCTCGATATGTTCAGCCAGCACCTCGCTGATTTGTTCCGCCTCGGCCGCGCCGATCTGCTGCCAGCCGGCCTGACGCCGAACGGTTTCCCGCGCCACGCGAAACGACAGCACTTCGCCGATCAGCGCGTGGGTATGCAGCACGATTTTGGTCGAATTCCCATCCAGGCCGGTGTAGGCCGCCAGCAGGCGACAAAGTTTGTCATGCAGCGGTGCGACCACCTGCTGGTGGATCAGCGGGTAGGCATCGGTGGGGGAAAGCTGCTCGCGCGACATGATTTTGCTCAGGTTCAGCGTCTGCGGTTGCGTCATCAGATCGCTGAACGCCAGCAGGCCGCGCTTCAGGTGGTCGAGGTAGTGCTCCGGCAGGCGTTCAGTGGCCGGCAACTGCCAGAAGCGATCAATCTCGTCGGCCAGGGGGCGAAACGCCTGCTGGATAAAATCGGCAATCCACTGTGCAACGGCCAGATACAGGCCTTCTTTGGAATTGAAGTAGTAGGTGATGGCGGCGATGTTATGCCCGGCGCGCTGGGCGATATCGCGGGTGGTCGCACCCTGAATGCCATATTCGCCGAACATCTCGATGGCGGCGGCGATCAGCTGCTGTCGCGCCTGCTCACCCCGTGCCCGGCTGGCGGTCTGATTATTTGGCATTGATGGCACTCGCTAAAGTTAATCAATCATATGATTAACTTTATGCCAGCTTGGGTAAAATGCAACCAGTAGGCATCGTTTATTTAAGGTTATTTTTTCGGACTAGGCTGAATTCCCGGCATATTGTGCTTTGAGCCAGTAAAATTGCGTTTTCTTGTTCGAGTTCTGCTACAATCGCCCGCTTGGTGCACTGCAGTTTGTGCCAATCCCTCGTGGTCATGCTTAATGTCCCGTCTGATAATCCTCCCAGGAAACTGCACCGAACACTGTTAGGTTAGGGGGGATCTGGAGTTTTTCTCTTTATGTCATTTGAAACCCTCGGCTTAAGTGCTGAAATTCTGCGCGCTGTTGAAGAACAGGGCTATCGCGAACCTACGCCAATTCAACGCCAGGCGATTCCTGTCGTATTGGAAGGTCGTGACCTGATGGCCAGCGCCCAGACCGGTACCGGTAAAACCGCTGGCTTTACCCTGCCGCTGTTGCAGCTGCTGAGTAAGCATGACCATCCGGTCAAAGGCCGCCGCCCGGTACGCGCGTTGATCCTGACGCCAACCCGTGAGCTGGCAGCGCAGATCGGCGAAAACGTCGAAGCCTACAGCAAATACCTGCGCCTGCGTTCGCTGGTGGTATTTGGTGGTGTGAGCATCAACCCGCAGATGATGAAACTGCGCGGCGGCGTCGACATTCTGGTGGCAACACCGGGTCGCCTGCTGGATCTGGAACATCAACGCGCTGTTGACCTGTCCAAAGTTGAAATTCTGGTGCTGGACGAAGCCGATCGCATGCTGGATATGGGCTTTATCCATGATATCCGCCGCGTGCTGGCCAAGTTGCCCGCCAAGCGTCAGAACCTGTTGTTCTCTGCGACCTTCTCCGACGATATCAAAGGGCTGGCCAACAAGCTGTTGCACAACCCGGCATCGGTTGAAGTGGCGCGCCGCAATACCGCGTCTGAGCAGATCGAACAAAGCGTGCACTTCGTAGACAAGAAGCGTAAGCGGGAATTGCTGTCCCAGATGATCGGTGAAGGTGACTGGAAGCAGGTGCTGGTGTTCAACCGCACCAAGCACGGTGCTAACCACCTGGCCGAACAGTTGAATAAAGACGGCATCACGGCCGCTGCGATCCACGGCAATAAAAGCCAGGGCGCTCGTACCCGTGCGTTGGCCGATTTTAAAGACGGTAAAATTCGCGTATTGGTTGCTACCGACATCGCGGCGCGTGGTCTGGACATCGACCAGTTGCCACACGTGGTGAACTACGAACTGCCTAACGTACCGGAAGACTACGTACACCGTATCGGTCGTACCGGTCGTGCAGAACGTACCGGCGAGGCTATCTCACTGGTGTGCGTGGATGAACACAAGCTGCTGCGCGATATCGAACGCCTGCTCAAGCGTGAAATCCCACGTATCGCATTGCCTGGCTACGAGCCGGATCCAAGCATCAAGGCGGAGCCGATCATTAACGGCCGTCAGGGTGGTGGACGTGGTGCGCCGCGCGGCAACGGCGGTGGTCAACGCGCCGGTAACGGTGGCGGCCAGCGCAGTGGCAACGGCGGCCAGCGTGAAAACCGCGGTGGCGGCAGCGCCCGCCCACAGGGTGATGGCAAACCGCGTTCAGGCGCACCTTCGCGTCGTCCGCGCAGCCGTCCGGCCGAGTAAGCTGATACCCTGATGATAAAAAAGCCACCGTTTACGGTGGCTTTTTTTTACGTGAAACCCAGATGATCGCGTCAAAGCGAGGGGCAAAAACTCTCAGCGCATTTCGAGTTCCGGCACCACCGACATACCGACCCGCAACCGTGCCAGGTCAGCCTGGTTCGGCTCCAGCAGAATTTTCACCGGCAGGCGTTGCACCACTTTGGTGTAGTTGCCGGTGGCATTATCGGCGCTGATGGCGGCAAAGGTGGCGCCGGTGGCTGGCGCTATGCTGTCGACATGACCGCGCAGCGTTACGCCGGGCAGCGCATCTACGCGGATCGATACCGGTTGGCCGGCGGAGACATTGGCCAACTGGGTTTCCAGGAAGTTGGCGACGACATAGCTCTGCTGCAGTGGCACTACCGCCAGTAACCTCGTCCCGGCAGAGACCCAGGCCCCTTCGCGTACCGCTCGCTGGCCCACGGTGCCGGCAATGGGTGCGATGATTTGTGTATAAGAAAGATTGAGGCGTGCCTGGTCAACGCTGGCCTGTGAGGCGGCAATGTCAGCTTCGGCCTGTTTCCTGCTGGCCTGCAATACCCCGACCTCTTTGCGTGCAGAGACCACGCCAGCCTGGTTTTGCTTCAGCTGTGCCGCGGCGGTTTGCATCGCTGAGGTGGACTTTTGCTGCTCATCCGCGGTTGCGGTGCCGGTTTTTAGCAGCCGGCGATAGCGGTCGGCATTCTGCCCTGCATAATTGAGCGTGGCCTGGCTGGCGCTGACGCCGGCTTCCTGTTGGGCAATATTGGCCTGTTGTTGATCCAGCTGCGCTTGAATACTGGCCAGCTTGGCCTGGCTAATTTGCAGATTGGCCTCTGCCGTTTCCAGCGCCACGCGATAGTCGCGGTCGTCGATAGTGGCCAACACTTCGCCGGGTTTAACCTGCTGGTTATCGGTCACGTTGACACTGCGGATATAGCCGGAAACTTTGGGAGCCACCAGTGTGTAATCGGCCGTCACCACCGCATCGTCGGTACGAAAATGGTGGCGGGTAAGCGATGAATAGACAAAGAAAGCGATGGCCAACAGGATGACCAGCAGCAGCGCCAGAGTTAAGGTTCGTTTTGCAGGAGTGAAGCTCATGGTTATGATCCTGATGTTTTTGGAACTAAAGGTAAAAGGGTTTGCGGTGGGTAGACGCGGGGCGGTAGCCAGGCGGTCAACAGCACCAACAGCAGTGCGCAGCAGATAATCAGCAGATAGGCATCACTGATGCTGAGGATCTCCGCCTGGTGCCTGATCAGCGTCGAAAAATGACTGAGGTTTTCTGTCGAACTGACGGTACCGTCGGGCAGCAAGGGTACGCTATTGCTGACGCTATCCGGGGTACCTGCGGTCATTAGCCATGGGCGATTGCCCAGTTGGTCCACCAGGACATGGGAGTGGAACTTCTCCCGGTGGCTAACAAAATTCTCGACAAGACATCCCGCCGCCACGGTTGAGAAACCGCGAACGGTGTTAAACATCGCCGAGGCGAAGGGCCCCTCCGGCGGCATGACTACGCTGGTGGCTCCCAGCAAAACCGGCAAAATCATCATCGGCTGCCCAAATATCTGCAGGCTCTGAATAAACCAGAAGTTTTGCCGTGCCCAGTCGTCAGTCAGTTGCGTGCCAAGCAGGCAAGAACTGATCATCAGCGCGGCACCGGTGATTAGCACCCAGCGGCTGTCAATCCAGCGCAAGTTCAACACTGCCGCGATCAACGGTGCCACCACCAACTGCGGCAGGCCGATAGTCAGTGCCAGCGGCGCGAATTGTGCGGTGCGAAACCCCTCTATCTGCGAGAAGTAAAGCGAGGGCAGCATTGACCCTGATTGCATCAACATCAGCACCCCGGCTAGCGTCAGAAGACCGTGAGTGAAATTCTTTCGCCTCAGCATTTGCAGCTTGAACAACGGCAACGGATGAAACCATTCGTTAATTAAAAACGTCACCAGCAACGCGATGGAGATCGGTAGCATTAGGCTAATCAGCGGCGAATTAAACCAGTCGAGTCGTTCTCCCTGTGTTAGCGACAGGATCAACAGTGCAATGCCACTGCAGCCGGTCAGCATTCCGAACAGATCGATCTGCCTGAAGCGCTCCAGGCGCAATGGATCCTGCGGCAGTCCCCAACTAATCAGTAAAAATGCGCTTAGGCACAGCGGGATCGACTGCCAAAAAACAAACTGCCAACCCAGATTATCGGTCCAGAGAGCTGCCAATGGGGCCGCTACATTGGGCCCAAAGGTAGCGGTGAGCGCATAGGCTGACAACCCGTAGAGCTTAATGCCCGGCGGCAGAAAGCGCAGTGCTGCCGTCATCAACAATGGCGGCAGCGCGCCACCAAACAGGCCCTGCATCACCCGCAGCGTAATAAACAATGACGGATCAGAGGTTAAGGGCTGGATAATGCCTACGACGGCAAATCCGCTGACCATCATCAGAGCAAAACGTCGCAATGAGAACGTTACGGCAAACCAAGGGGCTATCATCATGGCCGCCACCTCCGCCGCTTGATAAGCCGAGGCGATCCAACTGCCCCCGTCGTAACCGATACCTATAGCGGCGCGAATATCTACCAGCGCCAGATCGCTGACACGATCGTTCAGCCCAGAAGTCAAGGCAGCGATCAGCACACCCACCAAGCCCAATGCTAGGCGCAAAGTGAAAGGATGCGGCGTGGGGGCTGCCGCAGGCTGACCATTCATAATATAACTCCAGATGTAAAATTGCGATGCACTGTATCGTATTGCGGTACAGTGATGCGCATACTACATTGTGAGTCACTGTATTGCAATGTGGTGCACTGTCCCGTTCGGAAGAAAAAGTGATACAGTGCGGATTAAAAGCAAGGAAAGGGAAACTCTATGTCTGAACCCTCAATGAGTTGTGATGATGAAAAGGCCGGCGGGATTCAGGTTATTACCCGAGCGGCGAAAATTCTCGATGCCTTGGGTGAAAAGCCGAATGGTATGAGTTTAGGTGAAATAGCTCAGGCGGTAGATTTGCCGCGTTCTACCGTACAGCGCATTGTCAACGCGCTGGATTCTGTTCAACTGGTGCGCGGTGGTGTCGGTGGTGTGCGCTTAGGACCCTCATTGTTAAGACTGATCGCTCGAGTGCATACAGAGGTGGTAGCTATTGCTGAACCCTGGTTGCAGGCGTTGAGTGATGCCACTGGCGAAACGGTATCGCTGGCGCGCGCCAGTGGTCTGCAGTTGGCGATAGTGCATTACATTGTGGCGGATCGTGAGCTGCGGGTAGTGCCGCGTATTGGTATGAACCTGCCCCTATACAGTACATCGGGCGGGCGGGCGTTGTTGGCATTAGACAGCGATGACGCTGCCCGAG
Source organism: Serratia sp. BNK-12 (assembly GCF_047456085.1). NCBI lineage: Bacteria > Pseudomonadati > Pseudomonadota > Gammaproteobacteria > Enterobacterales > Yersiniaceae > Serratia > Serratia sp. BNK-12. Next base: position 3,800,121 of record NZ_CP179896.1, on the reverse strand, counting down.
AATTGTTGGGCGAAGCCTATAAGGCGGTTACTGATCTGACCATCCGTGACTTCCCGGCATTGTTGGAACACCTAACGGAAATACGCCGTACCGGGTTGGCCTACGATCGGGAGGAAACTTTGGAAGGCATTTCCATGATGGCAGTGGCTATCGATACCATTCTGGGGCGTTTTTCCATCAGCCTGTTAGTGCCAAGCACCCGTTTTACAAAGAATGAAGCGGATTATCGCGAGGAGATCCTTAAGTGCAAAGAGGCACTGCTTGATGAGATTGGTAAGGTTATTACACGAGATTAAGGGGATAACACGATGAAAACGCTGTTGGTCGCAGTTGATAATTCCGCCACTGCTCGTAAAGTTATTTCACTGGCTGCTGAACAGGGGTTGGCCCAACGGGCAACGGTAGTGGTGCTATGCTGTGTGGACCTCAGCTATTCCACGACGGGCCCCTATGAGATTGCCGTCGGTGAAGATCCGGCGGATTTTGGCTACGCACAGGATGAACAAGGCGCAGCGGCAGCCGTAGTGCGTCAGGCGCTGAGTGAATTGAAAGATGCCGGTGTCAGCGCGCGTGGCAAGGTAGTGCCCAGTGAACCGGCGGAAACCATAGTGGCTCAGGCTAAAGAGCTGAATGCCAGCATGATTATTATGGGCCGCAGGCATCTTTCACCCTTTAACCGTTTGTTGAGAGGCTCGCACAGCGCTTTGGTAATAGAAAACGCCGACTGCCCGGTGTTGATCGACGTACGCGCTGATTGACTGTCTCTGCTTCCCGGAGCCGAAGATGAAATTGAAGTGTGCAATTCTTGATGATTATCAGCAGGTGGCGCTTGGCATGGCGGACTGGTCGGCTATTGCCGATCGGGTAGAAGTATTCGCCATGAGCCAGCATTTTACCGACGAAGCGGAGTTGGCCGTGCACCTGCAGGATTGCGACATTCTGGTGATCATGCGCGAGCGCACGCCAATCACGGCCTCGCTGTTGGTGCGTTTGCCTAAGTTGAAGCTGGTGATCACCTCGGGTATGCGCAATGCGTCTGTTGATCTGGCCGCGGCGGCGCAACGTGGCGTTGTGGTCTGCGGTACCGCCAGCGGTTCGGCCGCGCCGATGGAGCTGACCTGGGCGCTGTTGCTTGGGCTGGCGAAGCATATCGTGCCGGAAAACGCCGGGCTGCGTAATAACGGCCCCTGGCAGCAGGCGCTGGGCGTGACGCTGCAAGGGAAAACGTTGGGGCTGTTGGGCCTGGGCAAGATTGGCAGTCAGATGGCGGTGGTCGCGCAGGCCTTTGGCATGCGTGTGGTGGCCTGGAGCCAAAATCTGACGGCGGAAAAAGCCGCGCAGCAGGGGGTTCACCTGGTGGAATCTAAACAGGCGCTGTTTGAACAAAGCGATTTTGTTTCCGTCCATCTGGTGCTGAGTGAACGCACTCGCGGGCTGGTGGGCCAGCAGGAGCTGCAGGCAATGAAAAAAACCGCTTACCTGATCAACACCTCACGTGCGGCCATTGTCGACCGCGCTGCGTTGATTGACGCCTTGCAGAACCAGCGGATAGCCGGGGCCGGGCTGGATGTGTTCGAAGTCGAGCCTCTGCCGCTCGACGATATCTTCCGCCGTCTGCCCAATGTGTTGGCGACGCCGCATCTGGGCTACGTGGCGGATGATAACTATGGCATTTATTTCCGCGAAGCGATCGAAGACATCGTGGCGTTTCTCGCCAATGAACCGATACGCCGTTTGAGCTAGCCGGCTTTTATTCCCCTGGATGCTTGTCTGATGCGGGTATTCGCCCGTATCATTGCGCGTCTTTTTTAGCAGGGGTAATCATGCGCGTATTATTGGCTCCGATGGAGGGTGTTCTCGATTCTTTGGTGCGTGAGTTACTCACCGAAGTGAACGACTACGACCTGTGCATCACCGAATTCCTGCGCGTGGTCGATCAGCTGTTACCCGCCAAATCTTTCTATCGCCTGTGCCCCGAACTGCATCATGCCAGCCGCACGCCGTCCGGCACCCTGGTGCGCATCCAACTGCTGGGCCAATATCCGCAGTGGCTGGCGGAAAACGCCGCCCGTGCGGTTGAACTCGGGTCCTATGGCGTCGATCTCAACTGCGGCTGCCCGTCCAAGCTGGTCAACGGCAGCGGCGGTGGCGCGACGCTGCTGAAAGATCCGGAGCTGATTTATCAGGGGGCCAAAGCGATGCGTGCGGCGGTGCCGGATCATTTGCCGGTCACGGTAAAAGTCCGGTTAGGTTGGGACAGCGTCAGCCGCAGTTTCGAAATTGCCGACGCGGTCCAGCAGGCGGGTGCCACCGAGCTGGCGGTGCATGGCCGCACCAAAGAGGACGGCTACAAGGCCGAGCGCATTAACTGGGCGGCGATTGGCGAGATCCGCAAGCGGCTGACCATTCCGGTGATCGCCAACGGCGAAATCTGGGACTGGCAAAGTGCGCAAGATTGCCTGCAAACCACCGGCTGTGATGCGGTGATGCTGGGGCGCGGCGCGCTTAACGTGCCGAACCTGAGCCGGGTAGTGAAGTATAATGAACCGCGCATGCCCTGGCCGCAGGTGGTGCAGCTGCTGCAAAAATATGTTCATCTGGAAAAGCAGGGCGATACCGGCCTTTATCACGTGGCACGCATCAAGCAGTGGCTGGGTTATTTACGTAAGGAATATGACGAGGCGACCGAGCTGTTCGGCGAAGTGCGCACCTTGAATAATTCAAAAGATATCGCCCGGGTAATTTGCCGCTCGGAATAATAAAAACCCGCCTAAGGCGGGTTAGCGTAAATTCGTATTATCAAGACTCACTGTCGAGGCGATTTATTTCTATCTCGATATCCTGAATGGTTTTTTCCAACCCTTCAAGGCAGGCACCCTGTTTATTCAGCAGGTCGCCAATCGCCCCAGCGAATTCCTTATGTTTATATTCGCCTTGGTCGAAAGCCAGCCATTGCGCAGACAGCGTCTCGGTATTGGATTGTGCATAGTGTCTCATTTCCTTCAGCTGAGAAACCACATCATGTAAATTATCAATCTGCGTTTTGCTGTTTTCATTGTCACTCATGCATAGCTCCTTGGGGTACGTCGTTTAAATAATTTCGACTGCCAGATAAAGACTACCCTATCTGGAAAAATATATCAGTGCTATGAGCTGCCATGACTGATTATCGCGGGATATATATCGTTAAAATTGCTTTATAAACAAAATAATATGCCAATTGTAAAATTTTATAAATTATCATTATTAAATCGTTTTTATAGGTGTTAATTAAATTGTCAATAGTCTGTGTCTTATATTTTGAAGGCGGAAGGAAAGCGTAAATATTTAATTTTTGTAGCGCTATAAAATAGAAGGAATATTCCCCTATTGAAAGGGGCGTTATTTCCCTGCGGGCGGCTTAGCCCTTTTTATACTGCGCCACCGGGCCATGCCATAGCTAATTCAGAGCGTCAGTTGTCCAGATCGATACCAAAATAGCGCATCAGCGCTTCACGGCGCTCCTGTTCCGAATGCAACGTCGACTCCCGACGGTGGTGATCTTCGGTGATAATTAGCTTGTTCTCACTGATCGTCACGCGGCCATTTTCTGTGGCGTGGGAACACACCAGTTTTTGGGTGAAGTGCGACTGCGGTGAAGTGCTGTGGTATTCACACATGTCGGCAAACTCGTTGAGCTCGCGTTTTTGCAGGGTAAAGCGGTACAGGGTTTTGGCATGCGAGCGGTTGTCGCCATTGCGGCGTTCCAGATAGTAGATTTCGCCTTCCTGTTCCAGATGGAAAGTGCCGCTGGTTTGCGGCTGTTGTTCGGTGGTGGTTATCTTTAAGGGCGTCAGGAAGGAATCACCAAACCCCACGTCCACCAGATACGGCTGATCCAGCTCTACCATCAGCGCCATATGATCGAAGGGCGCGCCGAAGCTGCCGTCGCGGGCGCGGATCTCGCCGGAAATAAAATTCACCTTGAAACCTATGTCTTTCAGCAGCAGGGCGAACAGCCGGTTCAACTCATAGCAAAAACCGCCGCGGTTGCGTTCGACAATTTTATTGAACAGCGCCTGTTCTTCCAGATCAATGCCCTGATGATAAATAATGCTCAGGTTCTCAAAGGGAACCCGCAGCATATGGCCACGGTGTAATTGCTGCAGCGTCAGAAGGTCTGGTTGGGGGATGCCTGCGAATCCAATATGTTGCAGGTAGCGTTGTCTATCCACGGTTTGTCTCGCAGCAAAAAATTTGATTATATCTTTCATACTTCAAGCTGCCTCTTTGTTGACTTCCTGCGCTTACCCAGTCACGTACTGTTTGTACGCTCCCGGGGATGCGCTTAGTTGTCGCCGCGATGCAACTCGAATTATTTTGGATATATAAAATAGATGGATTTTTCGCACCTGTGGGAGCAATAAGTGCTGCGTCAGAACGCCGGGGGCTTGCCTGCCGCCTGCAGCAGCAAATTCACCCAGCGGCGGGTGGTGGTGCTAACGAATGCGCTGTCCGCCCAGCACAGGCGATATTGATAGGCTGCGGGCAGTTGTTGGTTTTCGCCAAACACCCGAACCAGCGTGCCGGCAGCCAGGGCGTCCTGAGCGACCGCCAGGCTACCGAGTACCACGCCGTTGCCGTCGATGGCTTCTTGAAGCGCATGCCCGACGCTGTTAAAGGTGATTATACCGCGTGGCGCGGTGGTGCCTTCGCCAAAGGCGGCAAACCAGTCCTGCCAACCGGCAACGCCGAGCTTATGCCCGTCTTTCCACGGCGAATGGATCAGCTGCAACGATGCCAAGTCAGCGGCGGCGATCGGCGCTGAATGGGCGGCGAGAAAGCTTGGGCTTGCCAGCGGGGCGAAGGCATCGGCGAGGAGTTCGTGCGAGTGTGGCGGCGGGTTGTCCGTGGGGCTATAGCGGATAGCAATGTCGGCTTCACCACTGGCCAGATCGCGTAAGCTTTCGTTGGCATCCAACACCAGCGAAACATCGGGGTCGGCACGACGTAACGCCGGCAAACGTGCCGCCAACCAATGGCTGGCGATCCCCAGGGTACAGGTCAGTTTCAGCGTTTGCTGCTGCTCCGGTCGGGCGCGGTCACTGGCTTTTTGCAGCAGCGTCAGCGCGCGGGTGACATCAATCGCCAGCCTTTTTCCGGTATCGTTAAGCGCTACCGCATTGCCCTTGCGGTGAAACAGTTCCACCCCCAGCTCGTTCTCCAGATGACGTATCTGGCGGCTGACCGCACCCAGCGTCACGTTCAACTCTTCCGCCGCTTCGGTAAAACTGGCGCAGCGGGAAGCAACCTCGAAGGTATGCAAGGCTTTCAGCGACGGCAGGCGAGGTTGAGCGTTCAGCTTGAGTTTCATTCAACCATATTGCCAATCTATCGATGTTCCACAAGCGATTTTTTGCTTACTTTTGGGGCAACAATCGGACGGGAGTATCGCGTGGACATAATGATGGGGCTGGCCGCCGCGCTGTGCTGGGGCAGCACGGATTTTTTGATTGGCATTAACGCCCGAGCGGTGGGGGTGCGCAGGGCGGTATTTTTCTCGCAGGCGATCGGCTTTGTGATTTTTAGCGCGTGGTTATGGGCCACTTCGGCCCCTTGGTTAGAAGCTTCAGCTTCCATTTGGGGGCTGGCGTTGCTGGCCGCTTGCCTGACAGTGGGGGGAACGCTTGCGCTGTCGCAGGCCTTTGCCATTGGCAAGGCGGCGATGGTGGCGCCGCTGGTCACCAGCTACGGGGCGGTCACTACGCTGTTATCGTGGATCAGCGGTGAACGGCTGGGAGCTTTGACCCTGGCAGGGCTGGCGGTGTGTCTGCTGGGCGTCATGTTGACTGCCGTGAGCCCGGGTCGTCAGCCGGGCAGATCGCGCTCGACTTTGCCCGCAGCGACCTTTGCGTTGATCGCCGCCTTTTGTTATGGCACCGGTTTCTGGTTACAAGGGAAATACACGCTGCCGGTGCTGGGGCCGAGCCTTAGCCTGTGGCTTGGTTATACGGTGGGGCTGACGGCTGTGCTAGCGCTGAATACTGACCGACGCGCTTTGGTAAGCCGACCTAACTGGCGACAAGGAGGACTGCTGCTGCTGGCCAGCCTGCTGAGTCTGGCGGGCTTTAGCGCATTTGCCATGGGGGCCGGTAGCGGATCGCTGGCGATTGTGACGGTGCTGAGCACCCTGTCTGGCGGCATTGCCGCACTGCTCGGCGCGCTGTTACTGCGCGAGCGGCTATCTGCCTTGCAGTGGGCAGGCGGGCTGACGGTACTGGCTGGCGCCCTGGTGCTGCATATGAAGTGACCTAACCCATAACCAGCAGCGTCTTAATTTGGGCCGTTGTTTGCATTGATGATCTGAGCGGGCGATATTCATTCCAACCCTGAATTTCGCCCGGTTTTACTGCGTGGCCTGCTATTTTTCGCAAAAACGCGTGGGTCGATAACGCTCGGGGATTTCCCGGTTTTTACCGTCGATCAGTTCTTCACTGACCCACCTTCCAACCGTGGCGGCGCAGGTTACCGCCGGATGCATCACGGCCACATAAAGCCCAGTAACCTCACCGATAAACCCCATGACGGGGCATTTGTCCTCGGGTACGGGCCGTTGTCCCACCGATTGGCTGAGCAGGCGTGCGGATCCTGTCCCTTTCAACCTTTTGGCTATTGCCGCCAAGGTGTCGGAAGCCATCTCATCAGCACCACCAACGGCCGGATAATCTTCAGCGGCTAGGATATCGCCGTTGCGGGCATGGCGAACTTCTATATCATCCCCTGAAATGAGGGTATTGATGACGTGGTCCTGCGTGCTGTAGCGCAGCAAAATTGCCGGCGAAGCTTTAATCGGAAGTGAGATGCCAATGGCGTTTAGCAAAGGGGAAATACCCGTTCCGCAGGCCAGCACGACACAATCTGCGTTGAACGTTCCCTGCAGGGTGTCAACGCCGGTAATGGCATCGCCTTCCCTGACGAGTCCGATGACCGGCGTCTGGGTTTTTAATACAGCGCCGAGGCTGCAAGCCCTATCCAGCAAGGCGTGGGTGGCGTCGATAGGGTCAACGGCGCCATCCTGTTTTGCATAATAAGCCTGTGGAGGCGGATTATTCATCGCGGGTTCAAGCTGGGAGATCACGGATTGCTCAAGCATTTTTTCATGGGCCTGAGCCGCCAATGAATCGCTGTCGTAACTCAGTGCGCCGGCCCAATGCAGCCAAAGCTCCGGCACTTCTTTCTCCAGCCGATGCCAGTCGGCCACGGACGCGCGGCGAAGCAGGACATCGGGCGCATCATCACTCACCGTGCTGTGGATCCAGCCGAAAGAGCTGCCGGTGGCACCTGATGCCGGGTGGTGTTGGTCAATGACGGTGACCTTCACACCACGGCGAGCCAAATGATAAGCGATGGTCGCGCCGATAATGCCTGCGCCCACAATAAGAATATGCCTGTCAGAGAGATCCATACCCACGTTCTACCTCGCATGTACCGGGCACAAACTATCCCATAAATTAACGGTTTCATGCAGATAAATGTGCTTTGCTCCCCGAAGCCTACCAACCTCAACCGGCGTGCTGAGTGCGTCTGATATAGGTCCAGGGGTTCAGCGAACGCAGATGCATTTGCAATACCGCGCCACGGCGGAAGAAGTAGTTAAGCAGGGTCAGTGACAACAGCTCTGTCAGCAGGGTGCTATAAGCGGCGCCCATCATGCCGTACTGGCGGATCAGAAAGTACGACAGCGGAATGTTGATGATAAACACCAGAAACATCTTCTTCGACAGGAAGCCATAGCCGGAGAAGAGCACAATGTATTTGTAGGCTACGGTGCCCAACGCGGAAAGCAGCGTTGAAATCGCCAAGACGCCCATCGCCGGATAGGCTGCCAAATATTGCTCCCCGTACAGCAACACGATGACCGGTTTGCCAAGCAAAACGATACCGGCCACGATGGCGGCGGCGATGGCCAGCACCAGCCCATTCAGTTTGGCGGCGGTGCGCATTGCGTCATCGCGGTGATAGGCGAAGATTTTGGCGAAAAACGAGGTGATCACCGCATCGGTAACAAACATCCAGGCGGTTGCCAGGGTGATGGCAACCGAGTAAATGCCCAGCGCTTGTGCCGAGACGAACCACATCAGGAACAGCTGCGCCAGCCGGGTATAAATGGCAATGGAGACATTGGAAACCGCCAGTGGCAAGCCGCTGGCGAGCAAATAGCGCACATATTTGCGCCGTACGCGTTTTGGCGCGACAAAGCGCGGGTAACGGCGGTGGTAGATATGGTGGCGAATCAGGTAGGGGATCAGGTAAACCATCACGATCGGGATTGCCAGGAAATACAGGTGCAGATCAAGATAAACAATCAGATAACGCACCAGCAGTGCGCTGCCCAACCCAGCTACGTTAGCCAGCGTATTGAAGCGTGATTCCAGCCGGGCGTCGTGATAAATGGTGAACACGTCTCTGAGCGAGAAGAAGCTGGCGACAAAGGTGGCGGCGCAAAAATAGAAGGTAATGAAATCTTCACGCAGCCCGGTGTAAATCAATATTGCCGCAGAGAGCAGCACAAAGCAGCCCTGTCGCAGCCGGTTGGTGGAGAACATCAGGGCGGTTCCGGAACCTGGGTTGCGGCTAATCCGCTTGAACAGCACGGTATCGGAGCCCAGCAGCGCCAGCGTTTGGGTAATGGCGAAAATAGCGGTAGCGAAGGTGATCTTGCCGAAGCTTTCCGGGCCGATGTATTTCGCCATATAGGCGGTAATGAAAATGACCCCCAGAATAGAGACCATTTTTTCGGATATCATCCAAAACGCATTTCTCACAATATTGATATCTATGAATTTTAATTTCATTGGTACTTTCCCTGTCGCCTCTAATAATAGGAATCGTCCGATTATTCCCTTACCCACTGTAAGGGATGCCCCGCAGGGTTTTATAATTGAGATGCAATAATCGGAATGTGAGAAGCATTCCTGCGTATGCTATGTTCATGGAAGAAAGAGAAGAATGAGAAAACTCGCAAAACGACTCTATCGGGCGGCACCCGATTTTATCTATTACCAAGTCAGCCATTATCTTGCCCACGGCTCTTGGATTAGCTTCAAAAACCCGAAAACATTTTCAGAGAAGATTTATCATCGCATGCGCTACCCGCATAATGATTTCAGTATGTTAGCGGATAAGGTGGCGGTAAGAGAGTATATTTCTCAGCGGGTTTCAGATAAATACCTAACGCCTATTATCATGATCGTAGATAATTTTAGCGAACGGGACTACCTGGCCTTGCCACAATCATTTGTTATCAAAACCAATAATGCCTCTCAGCAGGTCAAGATAGTTAAAGATAAAAGCAAGGTCACCTATCAGGATATTACGAAAATTCTTAGTGAATGGTCTGGAATAACCTATTGGAAAAGATTCCGAGAAAAACACTACGCCAATATTCCGCAGAAAATTATTGTTGAGGAGCTGCTGGATATTGAATGTGACGGTGAGCTGATAGATTACAAAGTGCACGTGTTTAATGGCAAATACTCTTATTTATTCGTTGAGTTATTACGTGGCGGGCCTGAGCCGACTTCGCTGGAGTTTTTGGACGAATATGCCCACCATTGTTTTTTCACCCAGGGTGACATTCCGCAGATCAATACGCTGAACCAGAAACCGGCGTTTTGGGATGAAATGATCCAGGTGGCGAAAGCGGTCTCGGCGGATCTGGATTATTGCCGCGTCGATTTTTATCTCACTCGCGACCAGATCTACATTGGCGAATTGACGCTCACGCCTGGCGCAGGCAACGAAGTTTATCTGCCGCGCGCGACGAATCTGCTGCTGGGCGAGATGATGTCTAAAGACGGGTAAACATTGCGACGCCGCTTACCGCGCGCCGTCCGCCGGTGCGATGCTTTGCAGCCACGCCAGAAATTCGGCGGCTTTGGGTTTGTCCAGCGTGCGTTGCGGGTAGACCACATAGTAAGGCTTGCTCAGCGGTAGCGTCGGTTCTGCCAGCGGCACCAGGGTTCCCTGAGCCAGTTCACGCTGGATCAGCTGCTGCTGGCCGAGCAAAACGCCGTGGCCCTCAACCGCGGCGTCAATCGCCAGCGAGGTCAGATTATAAGTCAGGCCGCGCCGCTGCGGCGGTGGTAACCCGGCGGCGCTGAACCACTCATGCCAGCCCGGCAGAAACTGGCTTTCCTTTCCCCAATCCACCTGAATCAGCGGCTGTTGAGTCCAGTCGCCGATCCTTTGTAACTGCGGGCTACATACCGGCTGCACGCAGTCCTGAAACAGCCGCACTTTTTCCATCAATGGATAGCCCTGATCGCCAAAGCTCAGGGCAAAATCCGCCGTTGAAGCGGCAAAATCGACCTCGGCGTGGGTGGCGTGCAGGCGAATATCCATCTGCGGATGCTGGTTCAGCCACTTGCCGATGGCCGGGTTCAGCCATTTTGACGCCAGGGCCGGCAAGGCAAAAATCGTCAATGCCTCTTGGCCCCGTTGGCGATCGACATGCTGCTGCGCCACGCGCAGCGTTTCAAACGCCTGCTGCACGTAGGCCAGATAATCCGCCCCTTGTTCAGTCAGCGTCACGCCGCTTTTGGCACGGATAAACAGTGTGATGCCCAGATGCTGCTCGAGCTGGCGGATCTGCTGGCTGACGGCGGCGGCGGTCAGCGCCAGGCTGTCTGCCGCTCTGGCCAGGCTGCCGGTACGGGCGGCGGTTTCAAACGCCAGAATGGCGCTCAGTTTGGGCAGGCGGCTGCGGGAAGGTGCGTTCATGGTGGCTATCGCTAAGAATTGGTTAGCTCATCCTTAACGCATTTTTGTTATTACGGCAATCCGACATTCGCTACAGTGAGGTTATCCGGCCCTTATGCCCTCAGGAGTTAAGCATGCAGCAACTTGCTCATATCATTGATTTATCCGCCAACCCGATTGGCGATGCTGCCTTTCAAGCCCGTTGCAGGGCGACGCTGGATGCGGCAGGGGCGCTGGTGCTGCCCGGCTTTTTGACCGCTGCGGCGCTGGCGACGGTGCGTTTGGAGGGGGCAGAGCACAGCCCTGCGGCGTTTTATGCCGCCAGCAAGCACAATGTCTACCTGAAACCGCAGGACGACGCCTTGCCGGCCGATCACCCACGCAACCGGCTGGTGGTTTCTTCCAAGGGGTGCATTACCGACGAGGATATCCCGGCGCAGTCGCCGCTGCGTACGCTGTACGATGCGCAATCCTTCCGCGATTTCCTCTGTGCGGTACTGCAAGAACAACAGCTGTACCCTTACGCCGATCGGCTGTCTTCAATCAATCTGCATTATGCCCATCGCGGGCAGGAGCTGGGCTGGCATTTTGACAATTCGTCGTTTGCCATCACGCTGCTGATCCAGAAACCGCAGGCCGGTGGGCAATTCGAGTACGTGGAAAACCTGCGGGATGCCGATCGTGGGGAGATGAATTACGCTGGCGTGTCGCAGGTATTGGACGGCGAACGGGCGGTTAAGACCTTGGCGATCGAAGAGGGGGATTTGGTGCTGTTCCGGGGACGCAATGCCATGCACCGCGTCACGCCAACCGAAGGCGATACCACCCGCATGCTGGTGGTGCTGGCCTACAATGCCCAGCCGGATATCGCGCTGTCGGAGAGCGCCAGAATGACCTTTTACGGCCGACTTTAAGAATAAAAAATTCAGAGGGCTGACAAGCCCGCATAAGGGTTAACCGATAGGGGTCGAACATGTTCGACCCGATTTAACCGATTGATTATGCGGTAGGGCGCGGCATGCAGCGCCCCTACTACGAATAACTGCCCCGAAAGGGGCAGTTAAGAGACTCAGTGGTGGGCTTCTTCGTGAGCCTGCTGTTCCAGCTTCACTTCCTGAGCCCGCTTGCGCAGGCCGAACCAGCCCAGCGTCAGCAGCACCGCCAGCACCGGAATGGTGGCGATAGTCCAGGTGCCGTTCGGGTAGTCGAACGCCATCATGATGACGACCGCTAGCAGGAATGCCAGCGTTAGCCAAGAGGTGAAGGGCGCGCCGGGCATTCTGAAGGATACCGGCTGGGCGCGACCTTCGCGTACGGCTTTGCGCAAACGCATCTGACACACGATGATAAACGCCCATGAGGCGATAATGCCCAGCGAAGCGATGTTCAGCACGATTTCAAACACCCGCGAAGGCACCAGATAGTTCAGCAAAACGCCAATCACATAGATGCCGCAGGTCACCAGAATACCGGCGTAGGGCACTTGCTGGCTGCTCATTCTAGCCATGAATTTCGGCGCTGACCCGCCCATCGACAACGAGCGCAGGATACGGCCGGTGGAGTACAGGCCGGAGTTGAGGCTGGAGAGTGCTGCGGTCAGCACCACGATATTCATGATGGTGCCGATATAAGGCACGCCCAGCTTGCTGAAGAAGGTAACGAACGGGCTTTGGCCCGCCTGGTAGGCGTTCCACGGCAGCAGCAGCACCAACAGTACCACCGAACCGACGTAGAACAGGCCAATGCGCCAGATCACGCTGTTGATCGCTTTTGGCATCATTTTGGCCGGATCCTTACACTCACCGGCGGCGGTGCCGATCAGCTCAATCCCGGCGAAGGCGAAGATAACACCCTGCACTAACACCAGCGCTGGCAGCAGCCCGTGCGGGAACATGCCGCCGTTTTCAGTAATCAGGTGCAGGCCGGTGGTATTGCCGGCCACCGGGGTACCGGTGCCGAGGAACACTACCCCCACCACCAGGAACAATGCGATGGCGACGACTTTGATCAGGGCGAACCAGAACTCCATTTCGGCGAACCACTTCACGCCGATCATGTTCATGGTGGCAACCACGCCGAGTGCGCAGAGCGCGAACAGCCATTGTGGGACGTCGGCGAAGGTGCCCCAGTAGTGCATGTACAGCGCCACCGCGGTGATATCGACGATGCCGGTCATTGCCCAGTTGAGGAAATACATCCACCCGGCGACGTAAGAGGCTTTTTCGCCGAGAAACTCACGGGCATAAGACACGAAGCTGCCGCTGGACGGGCGGTGCAGAACCAATTCGCCCAATGCGCGCAGAATGAAGAAAGAGAATATACCGCACACCAGATAGACCAGCGCCAGTGCCGGGCCGGCCAATTCCAGACGGCCACCGGTACCGAGGAACAAGCCGGTACCGATTGAACCGCCGATAGCGATCATCTGTATTTGTCGATTGCCCATGCTTTTGTGATAACCGGATTCATGGGAGTCTAACCATCGTCTTCTGGCTGCGTGCTTGTCATGCGCAGACTTTTTATTTGATTGCATTATCCGTCCTGTTTACCTGTCTATGGAATTACCCTGCTCTGGCTTCAGAGCAAACGATTGCTATGGACAATCGTTATGAGAATGAGGTCATGGCATCATTCTGCTGTTTATTGTGTATACAAGCCGCCACGAAATAACGGCGAAGCATGCTACCTTTTCTCAGTAAATGTGGCAAAAAATCCTGCGTATAAATCGTGAACAAGTGTGTTTATTTTTTGTTCTATATATAAAAGAATATATTATTCAATAAGATGGTTGATTTTATCAAGACGGAAATATCGAGGAATAAAAAGTGATTAAAATCACATAATAATAATTACCGTGCAAACTACAGGGAATTTTTCTTATTAATGGGTGAGGTGAAAGGAGGGGGATAATAAGACCTCCCAACCTGTGGTGATATTGTCCGCAGGCGGGAGATAATAAAGGGAGAGATTTGGCCGATTTTTAGGCGGATTCACCGGCCGGCAGAGCCGAAGTCGGCAGGCCGAATACCTTGTCGAACACCCAGTTAAACACAAAGGTGTAGCACGGGATAATCACTATCAGGGCCATATCCAGCAGCAGCGCCTGCCACAGCGTAATCCCCATCCACCAGGCAATCAGCGGGATCAGGTAAACCACTAACGTTAATTGAAAGCCTACGGCGTGCAGAATACGGCGTTTAAGCGTACGGCCGCGTGAGGCCTGGCGACTTTCCCACAGCTCAAACAGCGAGTTGTAGATGAAGTTCCAGGTGACGGCGATAGTGGTAATGATCACCGCCAGCGGCCCGGTGCTGCTGGGGGCGCTGCCGGAAAGCAGCGCCAGCCCGAGCGCTGAGATCGCCATGCCGATAATTTCATAGGCGGTGACATACACCAGTTTGCGTTTAACGCCTTGCATTACTCATCTCCTGACTGATTTCTTGGCTTTGTGGTCGAGTGACCTTTTGCCGTCTGGCGGGTAAGATAACGTCAACTACATTGATAGAAAAAGTCAGGAGCTGTCAGTTTTACTGACAGGAAGGCGCAATGAATTTTTCCAGCGACAATATTGAGCTATTTCTGGCGGTACTGGATCGCGGTTCGTTTTCCGCCGCGGCCCGATCGCTGCGCCGCGTACCTTCGGCGGTGAGTATGGGGATCGCCAATATGGAGGCGGAACTGGGGTTTCAACTGTTTGATCGTTCGCACCGCGAGCCGGTGCCGACCGCGTTGGCATTGGCCCTGGCGCCCCATGCGCGACTGATAGCCGAACAGCTTAAGCAGTTGCAGAACCACGCTATCGAACTGTCGCAAGGGCTGGAGAGCACCTTGTCGATTGGCGTTGCCTCGGACATCAACAGCAGCGGCCTGCTGACGGCGATCAACACGCTGGCAGAGCGCTATCCGCTGCTGAATATTGAAGTGCTGACCGCTCCGCAGGATGACGTGGTGCATATGCTGCATCAAGAGCGAGTCGACGTTTGCCTGGCATTTGGCGGACTAAACATCAACAGCCAGGAACAGTTTCACTTCGTCGGCGCGGAATCGCTGGTTGCCATGCTTTCGCCACGGCACCCGGCGTTGCAGGAGGCGCCGGATGAGCTGTTCCTCGAGGATTTGGTCAACGTGCGGCAGATAATGGTGGCCAGCCGTGATTTGCCGATCGCCGATCTGCGGCCGCGGGTGGCGGAATCTTACTGGCGCACCGACAGCCTGCCGATGGCGCTGAACATGGTCGAGGCGGGTTTGGGGTGGGGCAATTTCCCGCTATCGCTGACCGCACCATTGTTAGCTCAGGGGCGGTTGATCAGGCTGAAATTTAAAAACACCAAAAATGAGCTGCGATTGCCGATACACCTTGTCTGGCTGAAAAGCCGACCGTTGGATAAGGCCGCCCGCGAACTGGTGGCCCTGATGCGCGACGCGTCGCAGGCGGAATAATCCCGGCGGCCGTATTGCTTTTGTTTTCATCGCTGAGCTACTTTGAACCGTGGCATTTACGAAGGAGCAAAAAGCATGATCAGCGAGACGGCATTATCGGTATTGAGCATTACTGGCGCCATTGCGCTGGGGGCAATGAGTCCGGGACAAAGCTTTATTCTGGTGGCGCGTACGGCCGTGGCATCGTCGCGCCGCGACGGTATGGCAGTGGCGCTGGGTATGGGCGTCGGCTGCTTTATTTTTGCACTGGTGGCTCTGTTGGGGCTTCAGTCATTGCTGTTGGCATTGCCATGGCTGTACTCCACGCTGAAAGTGCTGGGGGGCGCTTACCTGGTCTACCTGGCGTTCAAAATGCTGCGTGGGGCGAGTCAACCGTTGAACGTGGAGGCCGTCGGCGCGCAGTCTCTGGGCCTTCGCAAGGCCTTTACCACGGGGCTATTGACCCAGTTGAGCAACCCGAACACCGCCATCGTGTTCGGCAGCGTGTTTGCCGCCTTGCTCAGCCATAAAATCTCGCCGCTGATGTACATTATTCTGCCGGTGATCGCCCTGACGGTTGACGTCCTCTGGTATGCCTTCGTGGCCTTTGTGTTGTCATCACCACGTCCGCGTCGCGCCTACCTGCGTTTTAAAGCCTGGTTCGATCGGGTAGGCGGCGGAGTGTTGGCCTTGCTCGGTGTGAAACTGATGCTGAACCGATAAGCTTAATCGGCATGCCGACGGCGCCACCAAAACCGTACTAGCAGAATGGCGGCGATCACCAGCGCGCAGAACAGCACGCTGGTGAGTCTTTTGTCGAAGCCCGAGATAAAGCGGCCGATCGCCTCGCCACCAAAATAGCCCAGCAGCACAAAGATTGTCGCCCACAGGATGGCGCCCAGAATGTTCAGTGGTACAAAGCGCGACGGCGGCAGCTTGCTGGCGCCGATCAGAACCGGGCCGATAATGCGGAAGCCATACATAAAACGTACGCCAATCACGAACAGCATTGGGTGGCGTGCGATCAGCTTTCTGGCGCGTTCGATGCGTTTTTCCTGGCTTTTCATGCGTGAAATGACCCGTCCGCCGAAGCGACGGCCCAGGAAAAACAGCAGTTGATCCCCAAGCGTGCCGCCCAACGCCACCACCGCAATAACCCAGGGCAGATGTAACAGTCCCTGATGTGCCGCAATGCCGCCCAGCAGCGTGATGGTTTCGCCTTCGGCCAGACAGCCGATAAACAGCGCCCAATAACCGTAGTCCGTAATGTAGTGGGCTAAATCCGCCATTCTGATCCCCTATGTCTTTAACACATAAGGTTAAGTATACGCCCTGTGCGCTAGCCGCGGGCGGCAATCTGCGCCACCAACGCCCGACGTTGCCGCAAACTGTCGGCCATTTGCGCCTGAACCCGAGCCAGAACATGCGCCGGCGCCAGTTCCGGCGTCCCTCCCTGGAAAGGCGGTGCCGGCGCATATTCCAGATACAGTTGGATCATTTGCGCGGTTTCCTCATCGTGCAATTCGGCGATTAATGCCAGCGCGAAATCGATGCCGGCAGTCACGCCGCCGCCGCTGATGACGTTACCGTCACGCTCTACCCGGGCATGACTGGGGAGGGCACCGAACAGCGCCAGGCTTTCGCGCATGCTCCAGTGACAGGCGGCGCGTTTGCCTTGCAGCAAACCGGCAGCGGCCAGGATCAGCGAACCGGTACACACGGAGGTCAGATAGCGGGCATCAAGTCCCAGACGGCGGATCTGGCTCATGAAGGCGTCGTTTTCCAGCGCCTGGGTGCAGCCGGCGCCGCCCGGTACGCACAGCACGTCGCAGCGCGTGACTTCTTCCAGCTTCTGCAACTGGGTAAAGTGCAATCCTTCGGCGCTGATATCTGCGCCACCGACGGAGGCCACGACAATTTCGGCCCCCGGCATGTGTCGCAAGAACTGCAGTGGCCCGGTAAAGTCCAACTGGGTGACGCCCTGATAGATCGGAAAAACAATCACTAATGGTTCAGACATGATATTCGCCTCAGTTTTGTCATTTGCTTTGGGTCATAATAGCGGCCCTGTTTTTGGCTGATATGACGGATAACCCTCAAAAAGCGCCATGATGAAAAATATCGGCTTTGTGGTCTTCCCCGGCTTTAACCTGCTCGACTTCGCCGGGCCACTGGCGGCCTTTGATAATGCCAACCAGTTTACGGCGACCCAGTCCTACCGGTGTCTGCCGCTCTCGGAGCGGGGCGGCAGCGTGGTGAGCTCTTCGGGTGTGGAAGTGCTCACTCAGCCGTTTGGCGAACATCGCCTTGATACGCTATTGATTGCCGGAGGCAGCGGCAACGTCGTCGCCACCCAGTCGGCGGGGCTATTGGCGTTTCTGCACCGGCAAAGCCGGCAGGCACGGCGCATGGCCAGCGTGTGCACCGGCGCATTTATACTGGCGGCTGCCGGGTTGCTGGACGGCAAGCGCGCGACTACTCATTGGTACCATGCCGCACGGCTGCAACAGAGTTATCCGCGTATCCGCGTCGACAGCAATCGTATTTATATCCGCGACGGTGCGATCTGGACTTCGGCGGGCATCACTGCCGGTATCGATTTGGCGCTGGCGATGGTCGAGGAAGATCTCGGCAGCGCATTGGCGGCCAGCGTGGCGCGGCAACTGGTGGTGTATCACCGGCGTCCGGGCGGGCAGTCGCAGTATTCCTTGCTGCTGGAACTCAACCCGTCTTCAGATCGCATTCGCAACGCGCTCTCTTATGCTCGCGAACACCTCCATCATCCGCTGACGGTGGGCGATCTGGCGGACGCGGCCTGTCTGAGCGAGCGGCAGTTTGGCCGCTTGTTCCGCGCCGAAACCGGCCAGACGCCGGCCAAGGTGATTGAACAATTGCGAGTCGAGGCCGCCAGGGTCAGGATTGAAGAAGGTCACGAAGCGCTGGAGAGCATCGCCCGCGCCGTCGGGTTCAGTGACCCGGAGCGTATGCGGCGGGCCTTCATCCGTCTGTTTGGCCTGTCGCCACAGGCGATAAAGCGCCTGAGCCGCAGCGGTTAAATCATTCTGCCGTGCCCCGGTGGCGCGGCGCAGTAGAGGAGCGACAGATGTATCAGGATTTTGAAAGTGAGCTGAACTGGGCGATGCGCCACATGCCGCGTACCCGGGCGGCCGTTGCTGCACTGCCGGATTTAAGCGGCGTGCGTCTGGCGTGCAATATGCACCTGGATCTGAAAATGGCCCCGCTGGTGGCGGGTCTGTTGGATAAGGGCGCTGCCATCTATCTGACCACCTGCAACCCGACCACGGTGCAGGATGACGTGGTCGCCTGGCTGGAACGCCGTGGGGCACAGGCTCACGCCTGGCGCGACATGAGCGACGCCGATTGGTCGGCATCGTTTGACCGCGCTCTGGCCTGGGGGCCTACCCACCTGTGCGAAATGGGGGCGGATCTGACTACCCGCCTGCACCAGTCTGCCGACGGCCCGCAGATTATCGCCGGGCTGGAAGCGACAGGTTCCGGCATCAGTCGACTGAACGGTATGGCACCGCGCTATCCTATTTTTAACTGGGACGATTTGCCGGTAAAAGAAGGGCTGCATAACCGTCACATGGTCGGCTTGACCGCCTGGCACACCTTCTTCCAAACCACCCATTTGACGCTGCATGAGAAATGCGTGCTGGTGATTGGCTATGGTTTGGTTGGGCAGGGCGTTGCGGCCGCGGCGAAAGCTTACGGCGGCCAGGTGATCGTGGCGGAAATCGATCCGGCGCGTGCGCTGCAGGCGCGTTATGACGGCTGGGCGGTCGTTGATTTGGCCAGTGCGGTCGGCCAGGCCGATGTAATTGCCACGGCAACCGGGGCAAAAAACGTGCTGTCAGCGCAGCATCTGCAGCAGGCGAAAGACGGGGTGTTCATCCTCAACGTCGGCCATGTAACGGCGGAAATTGACGTCGGTTTCCTGCAGAACCTGCCGCACAGCGAGCCTATGCCGTTTGTGAATGCCTACCAACTTGGCGACAAGCAGTTGTACTTGTTGGCCAACGGTTCAATGTTCAACCTGACGGCGGGCTACGGCGACAGTCTTAACGCCTTCGATGTGACGCTGGCGGTGATGGCGGCAGGCATTGGCCATATCGTCGGGGACGGCGCACGCCAGGCCCCTGGGTTGTACCTGTTGCCGCAGTCGGCTTGGCAACCGGCACTGTAACTTTTTCAACGCGGGCGTTCATCCCAGAGCGCTCGCGGTTTGCGCAATTATCTCTCCGACAGAATTTGTCACAAATCGGCTGACATAATCCCAGTGCCAACGGAAGATCCCTCACATATAATTCGGCCAAATAAGACCTTCATCTTCTTCAGTGACAGAGTAATGCATGTGAAAAAACGTGTTTTGGTACTAGCCCTGCTCGCTTTGCAGGCAGGGGCAGGCTTCGCGCCGCGCGCGCTGGCCAGCGAAAATAACGCCGTCACCCGGGCCGCCCAGCCTGAGCTGGCTTCCGGCAGCGCCATGGTGGTGGATATGCAGACCCACAAGGTGATGTATGCCCGCAACCCGGATGAAGTGGTGCCGATCGCCTCCATCACCAAGCTGATGACGGCAATGGTGACGCTGGACGCCCATCTGCCGCTGGATGAAATGCTGTCGGTAGATATTCACCAGACGCCGGAGATGAAAGGGGTCTATTCGCGCGTACGGCTGAACAGTGAGATCAGCCGTAAAGATATGCTGCTGTTGGCGCTGATGTCGTCGGAAAACCGCGCTGCCGCCAGTCTGGCGCATCATTATCCAGGTGGGTACGGTGCATTTATCAAAGCGATGAACGCCAAAGCCAGGGCGCTGGGCATGACCAACACGCGTTATGTGGAACCGACCGGGCTGTCGATCAAAAACGTCTCTACCGCACGCGACCTGACCAAACTGTTGATCGCCACCAAGCAATATCCGCTGATTGGCCAGCTCAGCACCACCACCGAACGCATGGCGAGCTTCAAGGATCCGAACTATACGCTGCCGTTCCGCAATACCAATCATCTGGTATACAACCCGAAATGGAACATCCAGTTGACCAAAACCGGCTTCACTAACGAAGCGGGACACTGCCTGGCGATGCGCACCATGATCGGCAGTCATTCCGTGTCGCTGGTGGTGCTGGACGCCTTTGGCAAGTATACCCACTTCGCCGATGCCAACCGCCTGCGCAGTTGGATCGAAACCGGTAAGGTGACGCCAATCCCTGCCGCTGCCCGTGACTACCGTCGTCAGAAAGACGCCCGTCTGGCGAAGAACGAAACCGAATAATCGATGCTGTGGCCTGCGGAGCTGTTCGCAGGCCGTTACCGTCCCTCAGGACGCCGGATCACAAAACCCCGCTCCCGATCGCCGTCGAACCCGGCGCGCAGATACAGCTGATGTGCCCCGGTGCGCTGTTGACCGGAGAGCAGCATCACTTTGTAGCAACCTTTCCGCCATGCCAGTTGCAATGCGTATTCAAGCATCGCTAAAGCAATACCTTGTCCGCGATACGCCTGAGCAGTGACCACGTGCTCAATGATGCCGAAGGGTTGCCCCTGATGCACCAGCCCCGGCACCATCGCCAGCATGCAGGTCGCCACCGGTTGGTCATCGACCACGCTGACCACCAGACGAATCGCCGGGTTGTCCAGCAGGCGTTGCAAAGTACGCTGGGCATTATCCGGGCGCAGCGGCTGATCCTGCGGGCGTAACTCTCTGTACAGCGCCTGCAGGCCGGCAAGATCGCTCAATTGGGCCTGACGGTGGATGACGGTCATATTTCCTCCTTTCAATCGCCGTGAAGGCGTACCCATCCGCTATCATCAATTAATACCATATTGCACGCGAGGGCAGCATCCCATGAGCCACGTTTCTACCTTTGTCATGTTTCAGGGCCAGGCCCAACAGGCGATAGATCTTTATAGCGAACTGTTTGCCGGTTTCCAGGTTCAGCAACTGCTGCATTTTGATGAGCGCGATGGCGGGCCGCGACGGATCAAGCAGGCTACCATCGATTTTGATCGGCATAATCTGGTGTTTATTGACAGCCCGGTCAGCCATGACTTCAGCTTTACCCCGGCGGTCTCGCTTCATGTGAACTTAGCCACCGAGGCGGAGCTTGAAAGGATTTTCGCCCGCTTGGCAGAGGGCGGCGAGGTGCTTATGCCGATTGATGATTATGGTTTCAGCGCGCGCTTCGGGTGGTTGAACGACCGCTTTGGCCTGTCCTGGCAACTGAACGTGCCTGCCGGTGATGCCGGCTGAGATACCCGCACCCGCTCTTTTATGGTATTTAAGCGTTCAGAAAATTTGCGCAGGGATGGATGGGTATGTTCAAGATAATGGGCTGGTTAGCGTTGGCTCTGCTCTCCAGCGGCGGGCTGACAGCCTATTTTTTGCAGCAGCAGTACGAAGAGAAAAGCGCTGATTTTCGTATACTTTATCGCGACGTGACGGTGAAGCTTTCACAGCACGACGCCATCATTCCGCTATTGCCGGCCAGCCAATACAGCCGGGAAGTGCAGAGGATCTTTCCGCAAATCATCCATTGGCGTTCTCATCCTGGTATTGAACCGCGACGGCTCATCGTCGTGGAACAAAATGGGCGCTACTGGCTCAATGCCGGTAACCAGTCGTTGTTGATCGATCTGAACCAATTGATGAACGAATTGGTGGGAGAAAACGGCTTCCGGCACCTGGTGGTGCGTTGGAACGGTCAGACCTTATTTGAGCGCGGGGCGGCGCAGGCTTCCTACTATTGGCAATGGGAAAAGGTGATAGCCAGCCATTCGCAGCCTTTTGTGCTGGCCGCCGGTGACGATCCGAACTGGGCTACGCTGCCCTGGCCCCTGATCCTGTCCCCTGCATTGTTCTGGGGACTGGTGCTTTACTTGATTAACCAATATCGAACCAACCGTCGGCGGCGAGATATCGCCGATCTGCGTGCCCATTACGCCGAGATCACACGGCTCAATACCCTGGGCGAACTGACCGCCGGTATCGTGCATGAACTTAACCAGCCCCTCACCGCGATTTTGAGTTACAACCAAACGGCCTTGCGTCTGGTTCGGCAACAGCACACCGAACAACTGCCGCAGTTGCTTGAGGCCGCCGTGGTTCAGATCAAGCGCACCGACGCATTGCTGCAGCAATTTCGTCAGAAGCTGACCAGTGAGCGAGTCGATTATCAACCCGTCGCGCTGGGCGCACTCTGGGCCCGGGTGAGGACGCTGTTGGACAATGAAATTCGGGGCAATAAAGTCAAAATTAACAGCAGCGTTCCTGACAATTTGCCCAGGCTGTTTGCTCCGCCGCTGTGGATAGAGCAAATTCTGCACAACATCGCCAGCAATGCGATTCAGGCGCAAGAAAATAATGCTGTCGGGACGGCCTGGATCAACCTGGCAGCCACGGCCACCGACGAGGGGATTGCTTTAACCCTGACTGACGGTGGCCCAGGGCTATCGGAACAGGCTCTACAGCATGTCTTTATGCCGTTTTTCACCACGCGCGCCCAGGGCATAGGATTGGGAATGGCCTTGACGGATACGCTGATCCAACGTCTTAACGGCACCATCGAAGCGACGAATATTGTCGGGCAAGGGGCCTGCTTCCGACTCTGGTTACCGATACACCCTGAGGAGAGATGATGAACCAAACCATTTACCTTATTGACGACGAACCGGCCATTCTCTCCTCGCTTAGCGCCTTGCTGGGTACCGTCGGTTGGCAAACCCGTACTTACAGCAGTGCGCTGGCGTTTCAGCAAGGCGTCGGTGAGCTGCATGGTTTAACCGGCTGTCTGCTGCTGGATATCAGGATGCCGGGCAAAACCGGGCTGACGCTGTTGGAGGAATGGCAACGGCAAGGGTTGGCGATCCCGGTGATCATCATGACCGGGCACGCGAACATTGATTTATGCCGCCGGGCCTTCAAAAACGGCGCCTTCGAATTCCTGACCAAACCGATCGACGCCGATTTACTGTTCGAAGTGGTCGGCAGCGCATTGGAACAGCAGCAGAACTTGCAGGAGCGGCAACAAAAAATACGCCTGATGCAACACCGGCTGGCTACGTTGACTGCCCGCGAACAGGATATTTTTGAGCACATTATGCAGGGGAATTCGAGCAAGGAGATCGCTCGCGTTTTTGCACTGTCGCCGCGCACCGTGGAGGCCCACCGAGCCAATATCTTCGCCAAGCTGGACGTCAACTCTTTGCCCAAACTGATGAACGAATATGGCGAGCTGGCGCTGCTGAAAAAAATGTAACAACGCTTTGTTATTGATGAAAATGGGGCGCAAGTCCCGTCCCAAGGGCATTCTAGGTAAAATTACTTAATCGCGTAGGTAATCACGCCAATAGTGTGCTGCGGCTGCACCTTTTACTATCCCTGATATCCACAAGGGACAAGCAAGGAGCAAGCCAGTATGAAAATCATCATTTCAAGCATCATTTTACTCAGCAGCGTGACGTCGTTCGCCAGCATGGCCGGTGGCGTTCTCAGTGAAAAAAACCTTTCCCTCGACCTGGCCGATAAACTGGCTCAGAGCGCTATTCAGGCCTGCAGTGCGAAAAACTATAACGTCGCCGTCACGTTGGTCGATCGCGCCGGTACCCCGCTTGTCATCAAGAAAATGGATAACGCCGGTCCGCATACGATCGAAGCCAGCCGCATGAAGGCGTTTACCGCCCTCAGCACCAAAAACCCGACGGAAAACGTGATGAAGAATGCTCAGGCTAATCCAGGGGCGGCAAACCTGCGCGATATCCCGGGCTTCCTGTTGCTGGCAGGTGGCGTACCGGTGAAATCTGGGGACCTGGTCATCGGTGCCATTGGCATTGGTGGGGCACCGGGCGGGGATCTTGACCAGCAGTGCGCGCTGGAGGCCTTGAAAAATAACCAGAGCAGCCTGAATGCGGGGTGATCTTTTTTAACGGTTACCGCCGCTTCTTAGGGGGCGTTAACCTGATGACCGGCACGGCTATACGCTTTCACCCACTGGATGATTTGCTGCAACCACCTGGGCAATCATCCAGCAATACTTCCTGTTTATCCCCCGCCTCTCCTCCCAATCGTTATTTCTCCACTAAAATATTCATTAGCAAATCGACAATCATTAATGTTGTAGTATGAATCTCGACGAAGAGATCGTGACTCGTGAATATGAAAAGGATGAACCACTTTGGCTGGAAGTAGCTTACTGACTTTAATCGACGATATTGCCTCACTGCTGGACGACGTCTCGCTGATGACCAAGATGGCGGCGAAAAAAACCGCCGGGGTATTGGGAGACGATCTGGCACTTAACGCACAGCAGGTCACCGGCGTAAAGGCCGATCGCGAGCTGCCGGTGGTGTGGAGCGTGGCCAAGGGCTCGTTTATCAACAAGGCGATTCTGGTGCCGTTGGCGTTGCTGATCAGCGCATTTGCCCCTTGGGCGATCACGCCGCTGCTGATGGTGGGTGGGGCTTACCTGTGTTACGAAGGGTTCGAGAAGGTGTTCCACAGCCTGACCCACAAAAAACAGGATGGGGAAGAGAATAAAGAGGCGCTGAACGCCAATGAAGACGTGGCGGCCTATGAACAACGCAAGGTGAAAGGGGCTATCCGCACCGATTTTGTGCTGTCGGCCGAAATTATTGCCATTACTCTGGGCACCGTGGCCGGGGCGACCTTCAGCCAGCAGGTGATTGTGCTGTGCGGTATCGCGATTGTGATGACGGTGGGGGTTTACGGCATCGTGGCCGGTATCGTCAAACTCGACGACCTGGGGTTGTATCTGAGCCGTAAAAGCAGTGCGTTGGCCCGCTCAATCGGCAGCGGTATTGTCAGTGCGGCACCTTATCTGATGAAGACCCTGTCGGTAGTCGGCACCATCGCCATGTTTATGGTCGGGGGCGGTATCCTGACCCATGGCTTGCCGCCGGTGCATCATTTGTTTGAGGACTGGGCGTCGTACGCCACCGTGGTGCCTACCTTCGGTCAGATCCTGCAGGGCGTGATTCCCGCCTTGCTCAACGTGGTGTTTGGTCTGGTTGCCGGCGGCGTAGTCCTACTGGTGGTTTCGGCTCTGGGGGCGATCCGGGGACGTTTAAAGGCCTAAGCTAATCCCGCGCCTCTCGGCGCGGGGTCATTTAAAAGATCAGCTTGAACACGCCGGTGATGGTGAGCAGGCCAACGATAAAGATAATAGCGACAATCCACAGAATGATTTTCATTCGTCTCTCCCAATTGATTTGAATGACGGCGCGAGTTTTCGCTAACCTGATGAAATCATTATTTACTGTAGTCGATAATTCGCAAATTGCTCGCTGCAAGCCCATCAGGGGGGATTGTCGCCACCTGCGCCTAACGCACGCTGCATGATATGGGTGTCGCGCCACTTACCCAATTTAAACCCTACCGCCTTTAGCGTCCCCACGCTGCCAAACCCCAATTTTTGATGCAAGGCCAGCGAGCCATGGTTTTCCCCGGCATTGCCGACGACAGCCAACATTTGGCGCCACGGCCCCCGTTCGCAGCGGGCAATCAGCTCGATCAGTAACGCTTTGCCGATGCCCTGACCCTGTTGCCCTTCGGCGATATATACCGATTCTTCCACGGTGAATCGATAGGCTGGACGCGGTCGATAAGGCGTGGCGTAACAGTAGCCCACGACGAGATGATCCCGCTTGGCCACCAGCCAGGGCAGCCCTGCCTCTTGCACTTTGCCCAGCCGCTGCCGCATTTCTTCCTGCGTGGGGGGCGTTTCTTCAAACGAAGCGGCGCCGAATAACACGTGATGGGCGTAAATCTGTTGGATGGCGGCTATGTCGTCCGGCGTAGCGTCGGTGAGGATCAGCGGAGCGGTGTGGGGCATAGTGATTCATGTTTACCTTGGAAATCAGAAGATAAGCGCATTATGCGCCGCGCCTGGCGACAAGGAAAATTGGGCTTTCTTATGCTGAAGATAAAAAAAAGTTATACCCATCCGCGAAACGAAAAAATGGCGCATGACGATCTTCGCCATGCGCCGGGAGCCGCTGCGAGCAGCATTCGGACGGGGAAAAAACCGGGCTAGCCGCGCATGAAGTGCGCCACCGCCTGCTGCAGGTAGCGTAATAGCGGCGGGGTCAGCCAGGTGCCTTCCGTCAGCGTCGGTTCCTGCTCCATGGCCTGGCGGATTTTCATCTGGGTGGCCGGGTGGGGACCGGCGTAGGACTGGAACAGTTCAAGCCATTGGGCTGCCAGCTGTTTTGCCCGCGCTGACTCTGGCGGTATGCCCTCATTCAGCGCCTGATGGAACTGGGCGATCAGTGCCGGCCATTCCTGCAGGCGGGTAAAGTAGTGCTGGCGCACATGGGCGTATTCTTCCGCCGACAGGTATTTTTGGTAGATTGACAGCTTGGTTTCGGCGAATGCACGGGTCACATAGTCGGTCATAGCCGGGGTAATGCCGGTTTGTTCGCGTATCGCGGGCTCATCGGCATGCATGGCGTTGAGTCGGGTGAGAAACGCCGGATTACGCGCCGTATCGCGTTCCAGCATCAGCATCCAACGACGCGCCAACGCCTGGGCCTGCAACGCTTGAGGTTCAACGCCGCCATCGATCAACTGGCGCATGCTGCTGACCAACTCAGCCCACTCCTGATTGCGGCTCGGGTCGGCCTGATAGAAAGGCAATTGGGCCAGTTCGTCTGCGGTAAAATATTTATCGTACATGGTCATTAACTCCAACGTAGTCAGCCAGTCGTTCAGTTCCGGTTCGTCTCCGGCGGTGAGCTGAGCATGCATATGCTGCAGACGATCGCGCAGCGCGGCGGTCTGTTCCAACTGCCGCTCCAGCATGACGATTTGCTGTTCTATCACCGAAGTGAGCGCCATCCCCGAACGCGCCAAAATTGCCCCGACCTCTGCCAACGAGACGCCCATTCGGCGTAATGCCTGAATGTGGTGCAAGCGAGTGATGTCAGCCCGGTTGTATAAGCGATACCCGGCGTCGGAACGCGCAGAAGGAACCAGCAAGCCAATGCTGTCGTAATAATGCAGCGTCCGGACGGTAATGCCGGAACGGCGGGCCAGTTCGCCCACTTTCAATAACATCGGTGTGCTCCTCCCTTGTGCGTTCCGGGATACTAAAACCTGACGTAGCGTGAGGGTCAATAGCGGAGTTAAGGATATTTTTGGCAACGGAGGAGGGCGTTTGCCTTAGGGAATACTGGCGAAGTGCTCTGTTGTTTCGTAGTAGGGGCACTGCATGCTGCGCCCTATTACATAATCAACAGATTAAATCGGGTGAACATGTTCGCCCCTTACCGACTTAACCCATATGCAGGGGTGTCAGCCGTATGAGCCCAGCCAGGGGGCTGGGCTTTGTGGATCTATGTGCTGCTACCTTTCGCTGACGAGCAGCTCAAACAGCGTGTCGATTTCCTGCAGGGTGTTGTAATGCATCATTCCAATGCGCAATACGCCGCCGCTGTCTTGCAGGTTCAGCCGTTGGATTAAGCCTTGCGCATAGAAGTGCCCGCTGCCGACGCAGATATTGTGCCGGCCTAATCGGCGCGCAACCTGTTCGGGGGCATGTCGCTTAAAGGTCAGTGCAAAGGTGGGCGTGCGGCGTTGGCAATCCGCCTGAGGGGAACCGTACAGTTGCACATCGTCTATTTGCTGTAAGCGCTGCAAAAAATAGCGGCACAGGTTCTCTTCATGGCGATGGTAGTCGGCAAAACTTTCCTGCAACCGCTGCCTTAAGGACGCACCGGGCGTTCCCCATTGCGCCAGGTAGTCAACGGCTGCCGTGACTCCTGTCAGCCCTTCAAAACTCTGAGTACCCGTCTCAAAACGTCCTGGCCCCACGTCGGTAGCCGGTTCGACTTTATAGGGTTGCAGCCGCTGTAACCACTGCGGCGCGATATAGGCCATGCCGATGTGCGGACCAAAGAATTTATAGGCGGAGCACACTAAAAAATCACAGCCCAATGCCTGCACATCGATCAGATTGTGTGGGGCATAGTGCACGGCATCGACATAAACCTGAGCGCCGACCCGGTGAGCGGCTTCGGTGATGGTTTTAATATCGACGATGCTGCCGGTCACGTTGGACGCGTAGGTCACTGCCACCAGACGGGTTTTAGCGGTGATCTGTTCGCACAGTCGGGCAACATCCAAAGAACAGTCTGCTTGTTGCAGGGGGATTTGATGCACGGTGACTTGTTTATCGTTTGCCGCCTGTTGCCAACTGGAGACATTGGCGTAGTGATCCAGTTCGGTGACGATAATCTCATCGCCGGCCTGCCAGTGACGGCTAATGATTCGGCTGAGATGGAATGTCAGCGAGGTCATATTCATGCCAAAAATGATGTTATCGGGCGTCGGCGCGTTTAATAAGGCGCGCACCGACTCCCTGGCATTATTCATCACTTCGCCGGTCACGTGGCTGGAAAAATAGTGCCCGCCCAGATTGGCGTTATATTTCCCCAGGTAGTCAGTCATTTTTTCCAGTACGCCTCGTGAAACCTGAGACCCACCAGGGCCATCGAAGAAGATCACCGGTTGATCGTTATAATGCTGGGTCAGCGCGCTAAACTGGGCTCTGGCGAGTTCGGGCGTAAAGGTCATGCTTTTTCTCCGCGGGCAGTCAGGACAAAGATATCCAGGTGTCCTTCTTCTTCCGGGACAATGGCGCTGATCGGCGTGGCGTTATGCCATAACTTGCTGTCCGCCAGTAAAACGGCTTCGCCGTCCGCCAGCGCTTTTTTAAAGAAGGGAGGCTGGTGATTATCGGCGTATAACATGATTTCGCCGCCGACAATATTCTGCCGATGAATAGCAATCATCGCGATATGATCAAAACCATCCTGATGGATCCCTTCCGGCGCGACCTGCGTTTCATTATGAATGGCGACCACGCGCATCTGGTGAATTTCTATCTCCGCGCCTTCGGGTAAATCATTACTTTCCGCGAATAGATTACACATTTCATCCATGCCGGCGCTTTGCAACACGTCGCTATCAATGGGTTCAAAATGGCGTACCACGTTGCCCTGGAAGTGATTGATCTCATCGGACTGCACGAAATTGCGTTGGCCAACCTCTACCACATGGCCATTGAGATGTTTGACTACCGAATAGCGCCGTAAGCGGTATTTTCCGTCAGCGTGTTGTGTATGGGGCAATGCAGAAAACGACGGCGTTAATTGTTGGGTGGCCTGACGGCTAAGCGTAGTCATACTTATTACGTTTTCGTGTTTCTGTAACATAATCACCTCTAATATTATTGAATGATGACTTTGTAGGGAGGTATTTCGATTGAATTGTAGTCGACACTTTTGCCAAAGCAATTTTTGGCCGTCGCCCCGCAAATGTGGCTGTAAACGGGGATGAACGCAGTGAATGTTGGGTGTTGCGCGGCCGATGGTTTACCCGATGCGGTGAGGCTGGCGTTCGGGGCTGTAATGAGCTGCGGAATGGTTTTGACTGGCTGCCGGACCGAGCGCGGCGATGGTCGGGGACTGAACCTGGGGAGAGATTAAAAGTGCGAGCACCTGCACAGGTGCTCGCCAGTGGAGCGCTGTTTTACCAGCCTTTGACCGCTCCGCCGTTAAAGATCTTTTCGGCGGCTTTGGCCACTTCATCCGACTCGTAGGCTTTGATGAAGTTTTGTACGTTCGGCGCGTCCTTGTTGTCTTCACGCGTCACGATGATGTTGGTGTACGGCGAATCCTTGTCTTCGATGAAAATGCCGTCTTTGGTTGGCGTCAGGCCAGTTTGATTAATGTAGGTGGTGCTGATGATTGCCACGGTGACTTTCGGATCATCCAGCAGCTGTGGCAGCTGTGCGCCTTCCAGCTCCATAATCTTGTAGTTATGCGGGTTGGCGCTGATATCCAGTGAGGTCGGCAATAGCCCCTTGCCCGGTTTCAGCTTAATCAGGCCAGTTTTTTCCAGCAGCAGCAGCGCACGGCCGAGGTTGGTGGGATCCAGCGGAATAGCGATAACCGCGCCGTCCTGCAGCTCTTTCAGCGATTTGATTTTTTTCGAATAGCCGGCCATCGGGAACACAAAGGTATTGCCTACCGCCACCAGTTTGTAGCCGTGATCTTTATTCTGTTGTTCGAGGAATGGCCGGTGTTGGAAAACGTTGGCATCCAGTTCACCTTTGTCGGTGGCGTCATTGGGCAGCAATGAACCGCTGAAACCGACCAGTTCAACATCCAGGCCGTACTTCTCTTTCGCCACCTGCTTGGCGACTTCTGCCACGTCCTGTTCCGCGCCGTTGATGACCCCTACCTTGATGTGATCCCGATCGGTTTTCTGTTCACAGCCCTGCAGTGCCAGCACCGCGGCAAACGCCGCCAGCAGAGGGGTATAACGCCAGCTTTTGGTCATCGAGTGCTCCCTGAAAAAAACAATGAAATCAGTTGGTTTTGTGCTGCTAGCTAAGCCTGAACCTGCGGGGAAGTCAAACGCTTGCTCAGCACAAACGCTTATAGCTCATAACGGGAAGTTTTAAATCCCCCTCTTGCAAAACGCTACGCCGTTAGCGGCAAGCGCAAAGCCTGAAGGGGGAGGGGAATGTTATTTGGCGCGCAGCACCACGATGCCTGGCGTAGCCTGGACGTACTCCATAAACGGCGAGTCCACCACCTGCATATTCTCTTTACGCGACGAGGCATTACGCAATACTGGGCCGTTTTCGGTCATGATATAGATACCGGTATGGGTGACGTCCAGACCGGCCAGGTTGGTATAAATACCGATGTAATCACCGGTGTGCAACCGGGCCAGAACCTTGTCGTCAATCGCCTCGCTGGGCAGGTAGGTAATGCTGCGTCGAACGTTTTTCAGCCCTGGCAGATAGCTGCTGCCGTCTGATTTTTGATTGAGGTTTTTCACCAGCGTCACGGTATGCGGGCTGAGCGTGGCTGTAATGTCCGTTACGTTGGTTTTGGCCTGATGCGACCAGTCGGTGAAGAAGTGTTTACGCTTCAGGAAGCTGATATCGCCATTGGCATAGCGGATTTGAATCAGCCGCTGTACAAAGTCAGCCTGGCTGTTGGCCTGGCGCAGCGCATCGACATAATCGATGTAGGTGAAGCAATCCAGACCGCGGAAGTCGATCACCAGTTCTTCCGGCGTAGTCTGCGAGCCAATCAGCCGGTTGGCGACGTAGGGCGTACCGAGGAAAGGTCGCGACAGCAGGTCGATCATGCGGCCGTTATCCTGCCGTTGCTCGGGCGTTGCCTTGGCGCGCAGGGCGAGAAGCTCATTGAGTTTGTTTAACGTGTCGTTGTCCATGCTGGCCTTGAGATCTGCAGGTGGGGTAGTGATGGGTTCAGGTGTTTGCCCGACCGGAATTTTATCTGCACAACCGCTAAGCGCAATAGCCAATATCATTGAAACTACCTTGTACATTTTACCCTCCAATGGTTCGGCTTGTGATCGTAGAAATGATAACAGTTCTCACCATGGCCAGGATGGTTAATGTTTAAACATAGCCTCAACGTTCGGCGATCGCTTAATACCCGATTTCGCTGTTAAACGGCAAATACCAGAACAGGGCAATTTCGTGATCGGGAATATCAGGTTGAGCACGATACAGCAGATGATCGATGCCGCCGAGGATAAACCCAAAGCGCTGGTAGCAGCGGCAGGCAGGCAAATTGGTGTTTTGCGTTTCCAGCATCAGCCCGGCGGTTTCGTGACGATGCGCCCAGAGTCGTGCGCTCTCCAGCAGCGCCGTGGCGACGCCGAGTCGGCGCACATGAGCACTGACGACAATCTCCTCGATGAGCGCATAGCCATTCCAGTTATTGCTCAACGTGATATGGCCGACCGCCTCCCCGCGATGACGTGCCAGAAAGGTTTCGCTTTCATCATTGACGAACGGTGCCAGTGGGTAGTGCTTGCGAAACGGCGTCACCGGCAGCAGCGGCCAGCTGTCAATCGGCGCGTTGAAAATAGGTTGGGCGTAGTGGGCAATCTGAAAGCTGAAGTCGCAGCCGGTCAAGTATCCGTCGGGCAACTGGGTCACCGGGGTAATTTGAATCGCTTCGCTCATGGGGTCAGTTCTCTTAGCAGGCGGGCTGGATTGCCGGCGTAAATCCCCTTGCGGGTGATGTTTTTGGTGACCACCGCACCGGCGCCGATCACCACTCCGCTGCAGATTTCCACCGCCAGTACCGTGGCGCCGGACCCGATGGAGACGCCGTCGCCAATCCGCGTGCGGCCCCAGCTTGCCGGATCGGCATTGGGGGCGCCATCTTTGAACAGATCGTTGGCGAAGGTCACGTTGTGGCCGATAAAACAGTCCTCGCCGATGGTGACATATTCGCAGATAAAGCTATGAGACTGGATTTTACTGCGGGCGCCAATGCTGACGTTTTTTTGGATTTCGACAAAGGGGCCGACGAACACTCCGTCACCGAGTCGGCAGCCGTACAGATTACAGGGCTCTACGACGGTGACATTTTGCCCGGCGTCGACATCGACGATGCCGACCTGGCGAATCTTGATGGCGGATGACATGGCATTCCTCACGGCGGATAAGCAGGCGGGAATTATAAAACAAACTGCCGCCGCGTCTGCGCTTTCTGAACGTTTTTTCAGCGAAAGACTATAATTAGTACAGGGGAGAGAGCCCCGTGGCCGCAATCCTCGCACGGTTAGCAATCCGTCAGAGGGGTAAATTCGTTCGCCGATCGCGACCTACGGCGATGGAGGAGGTGTCTCATGGTTAATCATGTTTGGGGACTTCTGGCGCATCCAAGCACCGAGTTCGAACACATTAAAAGCGAGAACGAAAGCGTCTCGCACCTTTACACCCACCACGTGCTGTTGCTGGCGTTGATCCCGGTGATCTGCGCGTTTATCGGTACCACCCAACTGGGCTGGCTTTCCGGCGAAGGGCACGCCATCCGGCTCGATATGTTTACGGCTTCCTATACGGCGGTCGCGTTTTACCTGCTGATGCTGGCAGGCGTAGCTATCATGGGGAAAGTGATCCACTGGATGGCGCGCCGTTATGAGGTTCGTCCCAGCTTGCATCGTTGCATGGTGTTCGCCGGTTATGTCGCCACCCCGATGTTCCTCAGCGGCATCGTGGCGTTATATCCCGTGGTGTGGTTGTGTCTGTTTGTCGGCGTGATTGGCCTGTGTTATTCAGGCTATCTGCTGAACCTGGGCATACCTCACTTCCTGAATATCGACAGTAAAGAAGGTTTTATTTTCTCCAGCTCTACCTTTGCCATCGGCATCCTGCTGCTTGAGTTACTGCTTGGGGTTACGGTGCTGCTGTGGGGGTATGGTTCCTGGTTGTTCTGAAGTGATTGAGTGTTAGCCCCTCACGCCGGCCTGGCGTGAGGGGCTTTTGCTATTTAAGGTTGGCGAAACACCAGCATCACCCCGAGCAGAATGGCCGCCATGCCCAGCATGCTGATGGCCGCCAGCGCATGGCCGAGAAGCAGATAGTCCAGCAGGGCGGTTACCGCCGGGATCAGATAAAACAGGCTGGTAACCTGCACCAGATTGCCGCGCTGAATCAGCCGGTACAGCAGGAAGGTGGCCAACACCGAAATCACCACCGCCATCCACAGCAGCGGCAGAACAAATGCCAGGCTCCAATCGACCCGCAGCGGTTCAAACGGCAGCACCAGCGAACACATCAGCAGCCCAACCGCATACTGCAGCGGTAATACCGCCAGCGGCGGTTGGCTCAGCCCTTTTTGCAGCAAAGTCCCGGCGGTCATGCAGCCCAGCGCGATAAAGGCGCACAGCATACCGACCAGTGAGAAGTGGGCAATCATCAGGCTTTGATACACCACCAGCGTCAGTCCGGCCATCGCCAGCAGCAGGCCTAAGCCGCGCAACCCTGAGCAGCGGCGTTCGGTAATGAACTGGGTGAGTATCGGCTGAACGCCGAGCAGCGTCGCCAATACGCCGGGGGTAATGCCCTGTTCCAGCGCCAGCAAATAACAAATCTGATAGCTGCCGATCATCAGCAGACCGATCAGCGCCACCCGAAGACGGGTGCCGGGAGCCGGCAAGCACTGCCGTTGCCACAGGCCGATAGCCAACAGCAGCGCCAGTGCGATGGCGCAACGAAAGAAGAGAAAAGCGAAGGCGGAAGCATGCTCCAACCCCCAGCGCGAGAAAATTGCGCCGCTGCTCCAGAGCAGAACGAATAGCGTAGCCAGGCCGGCGTTGGCCCAGTGAGAAATCAATCGCATTTTGTTTTCACCTGTCGTGAAAATAACAAGCTCCAGCACGCGCGGCGTTCTACGCCTGAGCGCAAAGCAAGGAAAGCTGGAGGTGAGAAATTCGGTTTGGCTTAACGCACAACCACGGCGTGTGGTGGGTAAGCGGCTACCGCGGTAACGACAGAGAAAACGGCGGGTGGGGCTGAGGATGCGCACAGCAGAACGACGGCCGCAAGCGGCGTGTTCGCAGGATCGGTATCGTGCGCAAACTCTGTCATGGATATTCCTGAATACAGGGAGTGATTAACCTCTTCAAGATAGTCAAGTTTGGCGGAGGGCGCAACCTAAAAACGGCGCACTCCGCAACCGTTCTCAGTACAGCTCCAGATGCAGACGCCCTTGTTGCGTCAGCCTTTGCCACAGGCTGTCCGTCGCGGTTTCGTCCCCTGGAGCACAAGCCTTTTCCAGCGCCTGCGCGACGGCGGTTTCAAGATACTGTCGGTTGCCGCACAGGTAGAGGTGTGCCCCCTTAAGCAACAGCTCCCTCACGTAATCGGCATGTTCTTCGATCGCGTGCTGCACGTAGTATTTGGCGGCACCATCGCGGGAAAACGCGGTAATGAGCCGATTCAGTACGCCATTCTTGCACAGTGACTCAAGCTCTTCGCGGTATAGGAAGTCTTCGTCGCGGCGTTTTTCGCCGAAGATTAAGGCGGTTTCTCGCTGTCCGCCGTCGATCGCCATTTCACGCAGCAAGCCTATCAACGGGGCGATACCGGTACCGGTGCCGATGAACAGCACGGGAGTTTGCGGATCGTGTGGCAGGTAGAAGTTGGGATTGGCGCGGCAGAAGACACGGAAGGGGCCTGGGTTATCGAGCAACCAGCCGGTGGCCGTGCCGTTTCGGGTGCGCCCATTACGCTCGTAGCGAACCTCGCGAACGCACAAATCCAGGCTGTCTTCTCGCGAAGCCGAAGCGATCGAATAGGCGCGCGGTAAGCAGGCAGGGAGCAGCGTTAGCAGATCATCCAAAGTGACCGACTGCGGCGTGCAAAACTCTTGCAGCACGTCCAGCAGATCGGCGCCGTACAGGTAGGCTTCCAGCGCTTTGCGCTGGCGGATTTTCAGCATCCCCTTAAGGTCTTCGCTGCCGGCAAGCTGCGCCAGTTCGCGCAATATCGCTTTGCTTATTTGGCGCAGTTCCCGGCGGCGCAGCGCCTCTGCGGCCTCCGGCCGGTCGAGCCAGGCTGACAGACGAAGCCGTAAATCCTCGTCGTTTTCCGGCAACAGGTAGAGCGTATCGCCTGCCCGGTAGGCGATGCCGCTGCCGCTGATATCCAGACGAAGATGCCAGGCATGCGGCGCGCGAGCACTGAGCGAACGGCGCTCCAGCAGGCCGGCGGCAAAAGCATTGTCCTCGCCATAGGCGGTGACGCGCAGATGCAGATCGCGACCGGCCTGCCAATCCCCCGCAATCACCTGTTCCACTACGGCTGACCAGGTAGTGAAAAAGCTCTCGAAGTTTATGTCGGCATCAACGCGGTTGACGATGGCCTGCGCGCCGCGTTCGGACAACCCGGCGTCAAGCCATTGCGTGAAACCGCAAAAATGCGGGTACGCCGTGTCGCCCAAGCCGAAAATGGCGTAGCGCAGGTGCGTGAGGTTTGGCGTGTGTGCCAGAGCGTCGAAAAAAAGCTCGGCGTTGGCGGGCGGCTCCCCGTCACCAAACGAACTGGATACGATAAGCAATAGGTCGCCTTTCCCCAGGTTTGCCGGTGAAATTTCGTTGAGGG
The DNA here is from genome assembly GCF_047456085.1 of Serratia sp. BNK-12. Classification (NCBI taxonomy): domain Bacteria; kingdom Pseudomonadati; phylum Pseudomonadota; class Gammaproteobacteria; order Enterobacterales; family Yersiniaceae; genus Serratia; species Serratia sp. BNK-12. The sequence goes on along the minus strand of NZ_CP179896.1, from coordinate 3,763,975 downwards.
TCAATAGGGTGGGGGCGTAAGGGTGCAGAAAAGGTAACTCGCCCAAACGCGTAGCCAGCGCCTGGGCTTTGCCCGATTCCGAACCGTAGCCAATCAGGATACGTTCGATGATATCGGCCATGTTTCTTACTTATCGTAGTGGTTGTCGAACTGTTCTTTGGAGAATTCGACGGAGTCGAAATCGGTCATCAGATCGTTGATCACACGGCGGATACTGATGTAGGCCTCGATTTTGCCCTGAGCGTCATAGAGTGGTTGCACGGTGGTGTCGACCACATACAGCACGCCACCCTTGCCAACGTTGGGAATGATGCCGGTCCAGATATTTCCGGCTTTAATGGTATCCCACATCTCTTTATAGATGGCCTTGGGGACGGAAGGGTGACGCACGATGTTGTGGGGTTGCCCCACCAGTTCTTCCCGGGTAAAGCCGGTGAGCTGGCAAAACAGGTCGTTGACATAGGTGATGGTGCCTTGCAGGTCGGTGGTGGAGATCACCATCACTTTGTCTAGTGCAGACAGCAGTTGGGCGGAATCGAGGGTCTGGCTCATGGTAGGTTCCTTCTCATTAATTTTGCGGTGAACGTCACGGCAGATGTCACGTATCCGTCATGACAAATTTGTTATTGATTCTTATTTACACCGCATAATAATCAGCAGACTTTAAAGTTGCAATAAAAATGCATCTTTTAGATTGCAAAAGAGGGAAGCATCTTGAAGGAGGGCTCGCCCGTACAGCGGCGAGCCGGAGGGAAGAAGGTTATTGACCGTTACCGGCCCAGTGCTTCCGCTTGCTGGTTTTGCCCAAACCGGGGTTAAAGCTGTTGGTGGGATCGGCGCTGCGGTAGAACGCCTGCAGATCCGGCTTGGCGGTGTACAGATGGCCGACGTTATGTTCCGCCGGGTACTCCGCGCCGCGTTGGTTGAGGATCTCCAACATCTTTTCCTTGAGCACATGGCTGTCGACGCCTTTTTTCACCACATAATCCTGATGGAAGACGTGACACATAAAGTGGCCGTAATACAGCTTGTGCACCAGTTGGCTGTCGATTTCCGGCGGCAGGGTTTCGAACCAGTCGGTGTCGTTGCGGCGCAGCGCGATATCCAGCGCCAAAATATCCTCGACCTTGTCGGCGTGCACCGCATGGTAACGCACCGCGGCTCCGGCGGCGGCAAAGCGGTGCAGGAAAGCTTTCTTGCCTTCATCCGGGGTGCAGACGAAGAACGCCCCGTTGGCCTGAGCAAAGTATTGGCTCAGGTACTGCTGCGCCTCTTCAACGCCCGGCCCGGCCATTTTCAGCAGCAGGTGGTGTTCAAAGCGCTCGCGATACTCTTTCATGCGTTTAGGCAGGTGGCTGGGCGCCAGATGGCTCAGGCCCTGCATCAGGCGGTCGGTCAGGTTATGCGGCAGCAACGGCAGCTTGTTGAGGCTGGCGTCCATGCGGCCTTTCAGAGTGAAGAAGGTCGGCATCTGATCGGTGCCGAGCTTATCGATCATCATAAAGGTGTCTTTGCCGTACACTTCGGCGATATCAAAAATATCCCGGTGCATGTATTCGCCGGCAACCGGCAGGTTGTCAAACTTGCTCAGCATGTGGCGGCGCAGTTCGGTCAATACGGCAGTGTCGTTGGTCCCGATGTAAAACACCTGCTCTTTGCCTTCTTTCTCGAAGGTGTCCAGCCGCACGGCAAATACCGCCAGCTTGCCTGCGCAGCCGGAGGCTTCGTACAGGCGGCGCTTGTCGGCGTTAAAACGGGAGGGCGTATCGGCATCAACGTCGCGTACGCGGCTGGCGTATTCATTGTCGGAGGCACGCAGTTCGCCGTGCTCGACATCTTCCGGCCGGTAGTCGCCTTTCTCCAGGCGGGTAAGGATCTCTTCCGGCGTGTCCCCGAGGTTAATGCCCAGATGGTTAACCAGACGCAACTGACCGTCTTCACCCAGTTGGGCGTACAGCGCCATCTCGGTATAGGCAGGGCCGCGTTTGACCAGTGAACCGCCGGAGTTGTTGCACACGCCGCCGATCACCGAAGCACCGATGCAGGACGAGCCAATTACCGAATGCGGTTCGCGGCCATAAGGCTTGAGCAATTTTTCCAACTGGTTGAGCGTACTGCCGGGGAAGCCGACCACCTGTTTGCCATTGTCCAGCACCTGCACATGGTTGAGCCGCAGGGTGCTGATAATGACGATATCACGGTCATAGTCGTTGCCGCTGGGCGTTGAACCTTCGGTCAGACCGGTGTTCGCCGCCTGCATGATGACGATTTTATCGGCGGAGACGCAGGCCTCAAGCAACTGCCACAACTGCAGCAGGCGTGTCGGGAACACCACCGCCAGCGCCTGGCCCTCGCCGGAGCGGAAGCCCTTGCGGTAACGTTCGGTGCTGCGTTCACCGGTCAGCAGCTGCGGGCCACCGACGATGCTTTTGAGTTTACTGAGAAACGCCTGGTTGGTGGCGCTGGTGGACTGCGTCATGCCGATCTCCCTGTCGTCCCCATCGTTTTCCACCGGGCAGCCTTGTCGATTGCCCGGTGAAATCCATGAGGTGATTAATTTAGTAAGTCATTAACTTGGTAGCTTAATGGCTTAATAACTTAGTATCGTTCTTTGTAACCAGCCTGGCGCTCTTCGTCGCGCAGCGTCAGGATTTCCACGCCGTCGGCGGTGACCGCCACGGTGTGCTCCCACTGGGCAGACAGCTTTTTGTCGCGCGTAACCACTGTCCAACCGTCTTTCTTTTGCTTGATGCGGTGGTCGCCCTGATTGATCATCGGCTCGATGGTAAACACCATGCCTTCCTGCAGTACCATTCCGGTACCCGGTTTGCCAAAGTGCATTACCGCCGGCTCTTCGTGCATCTCGCGGCCGATACCGTGGCCGCAGTACTCCCGCACGATGCTGTATCCGGCCTGTTCTGCATGCTGTTGAATTGCATGGCCGATATCCCCCAGCGTCGCGCCCGGTTTCACCACGCGGATGCCTTGCCACATCGACTCATACACGTTATTCACCAGCCGTTTGGCCAGCGGCGTGATCTGCCCAATGCAGTACATTTTACTGGAGTCGGCAATATAACCGTCGTGTTCCAGCGTAATGTCGACGTTAACGATCATGCCGGAGCGCAGTATTTTGCTGACCGACGGAACGCCGTGACAGATCACTTCGTCAATCGAGGTATTGAGCACATAGGGAAAACCGTACTGTCCTTTTGTAGACGGGCGTGATTTCAGCTCATCAACGATAAAGGCTTCGGCGCGGTCGTTAATCTCCATCGTGGAGATACCTTCGACTATCACCTCATCGAGCATAGCAAACACCTTTGCCAGCAGCGCGCCAGAGTGACGCATTTTGACAATCTCTTCCGGTGTTTTGATCACAATCTGTTTCACCCGACAATCTCCTTTAACGTCATCGCGTTATCTTTCATCATTTTTTTTACCAGTTGGGGATAGGTCAGTTCCGGATGGAACTCCGCCAGCATGCCGATCTTGATCCAGTATTCCGCCTGCGCGTTGATCGAACGCGTCATCGTCAGGCTGGCGAGGCGCAGATCGTCATGCAGCGCGTCTGAAATTTTCACAATGCCCATAGGCTGCTCCTCAGTGAGTAATATACGAAGTGTATACGTTTTGGATGGTCGCAATTTGGCATTCCGTGGGGTGGTCATTTTCAGGGTTGCAACGATTGCTGCCACGGGGCAATGCGTTTATTGTGATAAACGACTTTTTTGCCATGATTTTTCAGAAGGATTAGGGCGTGACCAAATTACGTGTTGGGGTGATCTTCGGCGGTAAATCGGCGGAGCATGAGGTTTCACTGCAGTCGGCAAAAAACATTGTGGATGCCATAGACAAAGAGAAGTTTGACGTCACATTGCTGGGGATAGACAAGCAGGGGCATTGGCACATCAACGATGCGTCCAACTACCTGCTGAATGCGGAAAACCCGGCGCTGATTGCGTTGAACCGCTCAAATAAAAATGTAGCGCTGATCCCCGGTCAGGAAAAACAGCAGTTGATCGAGTCAGGCAGCGCCGGTGCGCTGGGCCAGCTCGACGTGGTGTTCCCGATAGTGCACGGCACGCTGGGGGAAGACGGTTCATTGCAGGGGCTACTGCGGATGGCGAATTTGCCGTTCGTCGGCGCTGGCGTGCTGGGGTCTGCGGTCAGCATGGACAAAGACGTCACCAAACGCCTGCTGCGTGATGCCGGGCTGGCGGTCGCGCCCTTTGTAACCCTGACGCGCAGCAACCGCGCCAAATTCACGTTTGAACAGCTCAGCGAACGCCTGGGGCTGCCGCTGTTTGTTAAACCGGCTAACCAGGGTTCTTCGGTGGGCGTCAGCAAGGTGCAGGATCGCGCCGGCTATGAGGCCGCAGTGGCGCTGGCGTTCAGTTTCGATCACAAGGTGCTGGTGGAGTCGGCGATTGTCGGCCGCGAAATCGAGTGTGCGGTGCTGGGCAATGATGATCCGCAGGCCAGCCTGTGTGGCGAAATCGTGCTGAGCGACGCCTTCTATTCGTACGACACCAAATACATCAACGAGCAGGGTGCTCAGGTCGTGGTACCGGCGGCGATTACGCCGGAGGTGAGCGACAAAATCCGTGAGGTGGCGCTGAAAGCCTTCCGGGCGCTGGAATGTTTCGGTTTGGCGCGCGTGGACGTGTTCCTGACGCCAGACAACAACGTGGTGATCAACGAGATCAACACGCTGCCGGGCTTCACCAATATCAGCATGTATCCCAAACTGTGGGCCGCCAGCGGCATCAGCTATAGCCAACTGATTACCCGTCTGATTGAGCTGGCGCTGGAGCGCCATCAGCAGGATCGTGCGTTGAACAGTTCGGTATTCGATCGCTAAAACAGTCAGGGGCGAAGCGATTTTCGCCCCTGATTTTTACTTCACCGTTACGTCAATATCGCCAAAATATTTCTTCGCCAGCTCGCTCACCGTGCCTTGCTGCTTCACTTTGACGATCGCCTCATTCAGTTTTTTCTTCAGCGCCTCATCGCCTTTACGCAGGCCGAAAGCAATGCCCTCGCCAAGGATTTTGTCGTCGCTGACCGCATCGCCGACGAAGGCAAAGCCCTTACCGTCCGGGTGCGCCAGGAAGCCGCTTTGTCCCGACGGGGCCATCACCAGCGTGGCGTCGAGACGCCCGGCGGTCAGGTCCAGATAGGCCTGGTTCTGATCCTGATAAGACACCACGTCCACGCCCTGCGGCGCCCAGTGAGCCTTGGCATAAGTCTCCTGAATCGAGCCTTGCAGCACGCCGACGTGTTTGCCTGCCAGCGAGGTGGCGTTCGGCAACAGGCCGCTGTCGGCCTTGGCGATCAGGCGGTTCGGTACCTGATAGATTGAATCGGTGAAGTCGATGGCCTGGCGACGCTGATCGGTGACGTTCATCGCCGAGTTGATGGCGTCAAACTTGCGCGCCTTCAGCGCCGGGATCAGGCTGTCGAAAGAGGTTTCAACCCAGCTGCATTTCAACTGGGCGGCGGCGCAAACGGCATTGCCCAGATCGATATCAAAACCGACGAGCTGACCGCTGGCAGATTTGGATTCAAACGGTGGGTACAGCGCTTCCAGGCCAAAACGCAAGGTGTTTTCCGCCGCCAGCGTGGAACCGGCGGCCAGCAGACAGCCTGCGGCGATCAACGTTTTCAGTGATTTCATATTCAGAGCCCTTTTCCCATGGTCAAAGCAAAAGTGAATGCATTACACCTGACACAGACGGCGTGCGCCCTCCAGCAGGGTCTGGTTATCTTTTGAAAAACTCAGTCGAATAATGCCGGTATTGGTGCCGTCGCTGTAGAACGCCGACAGCGGGATAGTGGCGACTTTGGCTTCGCGGATCAGACGCACCGCAAAATCGTTGTCGCTTTCGCTGCTGAAACCGCTAAAGCGGGCCAGCATAAAGAAACTGCCACGGCTGGGCAGTAATTCAAAGCGCGAATCTTGCAGGGCGTTCGCCAGCAGGTCGCGTTTTTGCTGGTAGAAAGCCGCCAGCCCTAAATAACTTTGCGGGTTAGCCAAGGCTTCGGCGAAGGCGTACTGCATCGGGGTATCGGCGGAAAACACCATAAACTGGTGTACCTTGCGGATCTCGTCCATCAGCGCCGCCGGTGCCATGCAGTAACCGACGCGCCAGCCGGTGACGTGATAGGTTTTACCAAACGACGAAACGATCACGCTGCGTTCGGCCAGCTGCGGGTGGCGTGCCATGCTGTGATGAATATCGCCGTCGAACACCACGTGTTCGTAAACTTCGTCGGACAGAATGACGATGTCGGTATTGCGAGTCAGGGCGGTCAGCCGTTCGATATCATGTTCACCGAATACGCTGCCCGTTGGGTTGTGCGGGCTGTTGACGATGATCATCCGCGTTTTGCTGTTGATGGCCGCAGCGACCTCATCCCAGTCAATATGCAGATCTTCCAGCGACAGTTTAATCGCCACCGGAGTGGCGCCCTGCAGACGCACGATCGGCGCATAGCTGTCGAACGCCGGTTCAAAATAGATCACCTCATCGCCAGGGTGCACCAGTGCGCTGATGGCGGAATACAACCCTTCGCTGGCGCTGGCAATGACCGTGATTTCTTCGTCGGCGTCATAGCGTGTGCCATATAAACGTTCAACTTTATCCGCCAGCGCGATACGCAATGCTGCCACGCCGCTCATCGGTGCGTACTGGTTATGTCCTGCACGCATGGCTTGCGACACTGCCTCTACCAATTGCGGTTCGCAGGCGAAGTTTGGCGCGCCCTGCGACAGATTCAGGGCCTGATGTTCGGCGCTAAGCTGGCCGATAACGGTAAAAATAGTGGTGCCGACGTCCGGCAACTTCGAGCGTAGTGCGCATGCGCTCTGCATGAGTGGCTCCAGGGGATAGGGGGATATCGCTTGATTAAGCATCAATGACGGTAGGCCAACAAGGGAAAGTTTGTCATACTTGCCATGCACTCAGATCATGACTGATTCCCCTTCATTCTTGAAACGATCTCGGCGTTGGCTGCGCTCACTTACCCGAATCACTGACTCATGTCAGCTCATCGGGTTGCGTTCACTGGCCGCCTTGATGTCGTTCCAATTATTTGGGGGAATCCTTGGAATTTCAGGGGATATCAAGGAACTCGCCATGTCGTCATCACTGCCGTCGCTCGACGTATTGAAAACCTTTTTGGTGGTGGCCCAGCGCCTTAATTTCACCCACGCCGCTCAGAGCCTGCACCTGACGCAGGGCGCGGTCAGCCGGCAAATACTGGGGCTGGAACAGCATCTGGGTTATCCGTTGTTTAGCCGTCGCGCGCGTGGCCTGACGTTGACACCGCAGGGAGCCATGCTGTTGGCCCCGGTGCAGCAAGCCCTGGGACAGTTGGATGAGGCGCTGAGCAGAATCGGGGCGCAGCCGGGGACCTTGCGGATCAAGTGCCCGACCTGTGCCATGCGCTGGGTGTTGCCGCGTATTATCCGGCTTCAAAACGAGCGACCGGAAATGCATATTGAGCTGACCGCTTCGGTATCGCACGGGCTGGATTTCGCTGCGGAACACTTCGATACCGCGGTGGTGTTCGGCCAGCCGCAGGGCAAAAAACTGACGGTGCATCATCTGTTCGATGAAATTCTCACGCCGGTCTGCACGCCGACTTACCTGCCCGATTTATCTCGCCCGCCGACGCCGGCCGATCTGGCGGAGAAAACGCTGTTACATCCCACGCGCGATCGCCGCGATTGGCTGCTGTGGCTAAAGGCGGCGGGGCAGGAAGCGCTGCCTTCCGGTAAGGCGCAGCATTTCGATACGCTCGATCTGGCGATGAGTGCGGCACTGCAGGGTTTTGGCATCGCCATCGGTGATTTATGTTTGCTGGAGGAAGACATTCAGGCGCAGCGTATCGTTACGCCGTTCCCACTCAGCGTGCTCAGCGGTGCGGCTTACTATCTGGTCTATCCTGAACGAGCAGTGCAATCGCCGGCATTAACTACGCTGGTGGATTTCCTGGGCGATGAGGCGGCGCAAAGCCGCACCCGGCTGAAAAACTATCGCCCGGCCCGCGCTAATAGCTTGTAACCTTTAACATTACAAAGTATTTCTGCGGTGAAAAGGAGTATGGCACACTGCCTTTTCACATCGATTAATCATCTCCGCCGCGCTCTGCGACGGGAGCATGCCTGAGATAAAAAATATGAAATGGCTTTGTGTGGTGAGTATGTTGTCCGGTCTGGCCATCAGCCCGGTTTTTGCACAGGAAAACGCCGTAACGCAAGGCGTTAATGCCCAGCAGCGCGATGCCTTTGTTTCCAACCTGATGAAGCAGATGACGCTGGAAGAAAAAATCGGCCAGCTGCGGTTAATCAGCGTCGGCCCGGATAACCCGAAAGAGGCGATCCGCGACGGCATCAGCAAGGGGCAGATTGGCGCCATCTTCAACACCGTCACCCGGCCGGATATCCGCGTTATGCAGGATCAGGCGATGCAGCTCAGCCGCCTGAAAATCCCGCTGTTCTTTGCCTATGACGTGGTGCACGGCCAACGTACCGTGTTCCCAATCAGCCTCGGGTTGGCGGCCAGCTTTGATCTGGAAGCTATCGCACTCAGCGGTCGAGTGTCGGCGCAGGAAGCCAGCGATGACGGCCTGAACATGACCTTCTCGCCGATGGTTGACATCACCCGCGATCCGCGTTGGGGCCGGGTCTCTGAAGGCTTCGGTGAAGACACCTGGCTGGTATCCAAAATCGCCAAGGTGATGGTGGACGCCTACCAAAACGGTGACCCGTCCAAGCCCGGCTCAATCATGGCCAGCGTGAAGCACTTCGCGCTGTACGGCGCTACTGAAGGCGGCCGCGACTACAACACCGTCGATATGAGCCCATTGCGGATGTATCAGGACTATCTGCCGCCCTATAAAGCGTCGGTGGAAGCCGGCAGCGGTGGCGTCATGGTGTCGCTCAATTCGGTGAACGGCATTCCGGCCACTGCTAACCCATGGCTGCTGAAGGACCTGCTGCGCGATCAGTGGGGCTTCAAGGGCATCACCATCAGCGACCACGGTGCGATCAAAGAGCTGATAAAACACGGTGTGGCAGCGGACGCGCGTGATGCAGTACGACTGGCGATCACCTCTGGCGTCGACATGAGCATGAGCGACGAATATTACGACCAATACCTGCCGGGGCTGGTGAAAGACGGGCTGGTGTCGGAAAGCGACATTGACCGTGCCTGTCGCGACGTGTTGAACACCAAATATGATATGGGCCTGTTTAAAGACCCTTACACCCATCTTGGCCCGGCAGGTTCCGACCCGCAGGACACCAATGCCGAAAGCCGCCTGCACCGTGCCGAAGCGCGCGTGATCGCGCGTAAGACTATGGTGCTGTTGAAGAACGACCGGCAGACATTGCCGTTAAGCAAACAGGCGACCATTGCGCTGGTCGGGCCGATGGCCGACAGCCAGCGTGACGTGATGGGCAGCTGGTCAGCGGCTGGGGTAATCAAACAGTCGGTGACCCTCCGCGAAGGGCTGGAACGTGCGGTGGGCGACAAGGCGAAAATCCTCTATGCCAAGGGGGCCAACGTCACTCAGGACAAGAGCATTATCGACTACCTGAACGAGTATGAGCCAGCGGTGGCGTTTGACACCCGTCCACCGCAGCAGATGATTGACGAAGCGGTACAGGCGGCGAAGAAAGCCGACGTGGTGGTAGCGGTGGTCGGGGAATCGCAGGGCATGGCGCATGAAGCGTCCAGCCGCGCCGATATTACTATCCCGCAAAGCCAGCGCGACCTGATCGCAGCGCTGAAAGCCACCGGCAAGCCTTTGGTATTGGTGCTGATGAACGGCCGGCCGCTGGCGCTGAGTTGGGAAAGCCAGCAGGCGGATGCGATGCTGGAAACCTGGTACAGCGGTACCGAAGGCGGTAATGCGGTTGCCGACGTGCTGTTTGGCGATTACAACCCGTCGGGCAAGTTACCGATGACCTTCCCGCGTTCGGTCGGTCAGATCCCGATGTATTACAACCACCTGAACACCGGCCGTCCGTTCGGCAAGGAAAACCCGGGCAAATACACCTCGCGCTACTTTGACTCGCCAAACGGTCCGCTGTATCCCTTCGGTTATGGCCTGAGCTACACCAGCTTCAGCCTGTCGGACCTGAAACTTTCCAGCCCGACAATGGCGCGCAACGGCAAGATCACCGCCAGCGTCACGCTGAAGAATACCGGCAAATATGATGGTGCCACCGTTGTGCAGCTGTACCTGCAGGACGTGACCGCCTCGGTCAGCCGCCCGGTGAAAGAGCTGCGCAACTTTAAGAAAGTGATGCTGAAAGCGGGCCAGGCGCAGACGGTAGAATTGCCTGTCACCGAAGACGATCTCAAGTTCTATAACGCCAGCCTGAAATGGGGCGCGGAACCGGGCAAGTTTAACGTGTTTGTCGGCCTGGACTCTGACAACGTACAGGCACAGAGCTTTACGTTGAAGTAATCCCCCTCTCTGACCCTCTCTCATCGCGGTGGGAGAGGGTTTGCGTTGCTTTTGAGATCCCAAGCCCTTCAACGCATAACCGTTCTGCTTTCGCACGGAAAATCCCGTTGTTTTGATCCCGCTGATTGTTTCGCCACAGCTATCGCTATATGATTTTATATATAACGATAGCTCACCGGAAACCCCCATGTTCAAACGCTTGTTGCTGATTTTTATTCTTTTCTCTTCCGCCGCACAGGCGGATCGCCAGGTCACCGACCAACTCAACAGACAGGTCACATTGCCCGATACCATCACCCGCGCGGTGGTGCTGCAACACCAGACGCTGAACCTGCTGGTGCAGCTCGACGCGCTGCCGCAGGTGGTGGGTGTGCTCAGTAGCTGGAAGAAACAGCTGGGGCCGAATTATCTGCGGCTGGCACCTGGGTTGGCAAAAATGCCGATGCCGGGCGATCTCACCTCGGTGAACATCGAAAGCCTGCTCAGCCTGCACCCGCAGGTAGTGTTTGTCGCCAACTATGCACCACCGGAAATGATTGCCCAGATTGAACGGGCCGGTATTCCGGTGGTGGCTATTTCGTTGCGCCGTGAGGCGGCGGATCAGGCCGGGAAAATGAACCCGGTACTCAATGATGAAGATCAGGCCTATAACCTTGGCCTGCAGGACGGTATCCGCCTGATCGGCACGGTAATGGGGCACCAGCCGCAGGCAGAAGCGATGATCCAGGACGTTTTTCAGCAGAGAACGCTGGTGGCCGACCGGCTGCGAGACCTGCCTGCGGACCAACGGGTTCGGGTGTATATGGCCAATCCGGATTTAACCACTTATGGATCGGGCAAATACACCGGACTGATGATGCAGCACGCCGGTGCGCTAAACGTGGCGGCGAAGGATATTCAGGGTTTTAAGCAGGTATCGATTGAAGACGTGCTGAAGTGGAACCCGGCGGTGATTTTCGTTCAGGAGCGTTATCCCGAGGTGGTGCAGCAAATCCTCAGTTCGCCGCAGTGGCAGGGGATTGACGCGGTAAAAAATAAACGTGTCTATCTGATGCCGGAATACGCCAAGGCCTGGGGCTACCCGATGCCGGAAGCGCTGGCGCTGGGTGAACTCTGGATGGCGAAAAAGCTGTATCCGCAGCGTTTTAGCGACGTCAATTTGCAGCAGCGGGTGGATGCCTATTACCGGCAGTATTATCGCAGCAGCTGTTGCCAGAGCGAGCAATGAGGCTTGGCTGGCTGCTCCTGCTGACGTTGCTTTGCGCGCTGCTGTCGTTGGGGATTGGCCGTTACCCGGTATCGGCAGCTCACAGTCTGATGATCCTGCTCGAGCCGTTGACCGGCCCGAACGGTGCTATCGATGCGGTTCAACGTCAGGTGATTCTGGGGGTTCGCGTACCCAGAGTGTTATTGGCGATGGGGGCCGGCGCCTCTCTGGCCCTGTGTGGCGCCGCGCTGCAGGGGGTATTTCGTAATCCGCTGGTGGATCCGCATATCATCGGTGTCTCTTCCGGTGCAGCCTTTGGCGGCACGCTGGCAATTTTACTTAGCCTGCCGATGGCCGCGCTGTTGCTGTCTGCATTTGTATTCGGCATGGCGGCGTTGCTGCTGATTTTTGCCATTACCAGCGCCATCGCCCGGCGCAATATTTTGTCGCTGGTGCTGGCTGGGGTGATCCTCAGCGGCTTTTTCTCCGCCTGCGTCAGCCTGTTGCAATACCTGGCCGATACCGAAGAGAAACTGCCGAGCATCGTGTTCTGGCTGCTGGGCAGCTTCGCCACCGCCGACGACAATAAACTGTTGATGCTTTTCCTGCCGTTGTTGTTGGCCGGCGGGCTGTTATTGGCATTGCGCTGGAGAATCAATTTGCTGTCGATGGGGGATGAGGATGCCGCTGCACTGGGCATTAACGTCGAGCGCACCCGCTGGTTGATCCTGACGCTGTGCGCCGCGATTGTCGCCGCACAGGTGGCGGTCAGCGGCAGCATTGGCTGGGTCGGGTTGGTTATTCCGCACGTTGCCCGGCTGCTGGTTGGCCCCGATCATCGTCGTCTGTTACCGGCTTCTCTGTGTTTGGGGGCGTTGTATATGGTGTTGATCGACGATTTGGCACGCACGCTGAGCAGCAGTGAAATTCCGCTGGGCATTTTAACGGCATTGATTGGCGCACCGTTGTTTGCGTTGCTGTTGCGCCGTGCGCAACTGAGAGGTTGGCATGGCTGAGACATTACTGACGGTTAAAGATCTCAGTTTTGGTTGGCCCGGCCAAGCGCCTTTGTTTAACGCGCTGAGCCTGCAATTGTCGCGTGGCGAAGTCTTGGCGGTACTGGGCCCCAACGGGCGCGGTAAAAGTACCCTGATGCAGCTGTTGCTCGGCACCCTGCCGCTGCAACAGGGGGCGGTTGAATGTGCCGGCGGCATCGGTTTTGTGCCGCAGCATTTCACGGCGCCTTTTGCCTATCGGGTGCTGGATATCGTGCTGATGGGGCGAGCGCGTTATGTGGGGTTGTTCCGCTCTCCTTCGGCGCAGGATCATCGGCTGGCGAAAGAAGCCCTGCAGTCGCTGGATATGTTGGGCTTTGCCGACCGCGAATTTGGCAGTTTATCGGGCGGACAGCGGCAACTGGTGCTGATTGCCCGCGCACTGGCGATGAGCTGCGAGGTACTGATACTGGATGAACCCACTTCGGCATTGGATCTTCATCACCAGGATCGGGTGCTGAGCCTGATCTCGTCACTGGCGCGGGAACGACAGATGGCGGTGATGTTTTCGACCCATCAACCCAACCATGCTCATGCGGTGGCCGATCGTGCCTTGCTGCTGGGGGCCGAGGGACAGCATCAAATCGGGCCCTGTGCCAGGGTGCTGACGGCCGAGTGCTTGTCGCCACTGTTTGATTTGGCGATTGAGCGGGTGGCTTTGCAGATTGAGGGGCGGCAGTTTGAAACGCTGGTGCCTTTATATCGCAGTCAAAGGGAGCGTCATCATGAGTAATCTTCTGCTGTTTGCCGCCGGTAGCCTGCGTGTGGCATTTGGGCCGCTGCTGGCCGCGTTTCAGGCACAAACCGGCGAGGTTGTAGATGCGGTATTTGGTCCCGCAGGCCTGCTGCGTCAGCGCATTGAAGCCGGTGAACGGCCGCATGTTTTCGCTTCGGCCAATCTGGCGCATCCGCAGCGATTGGTCGATCTGCATTTATCGCCACGGGTACAAACTTTTGCCCGTAACCGGTTATGCGCGACGGTACGTAATATTGCCGGACTAACAGAACGCCCGTTGTTGGCGGTACTGCTGGACTCGCGTTGGCGGGTGGCGACCTCCACGCCGGGTGCCGATCCTTCCGGTGACTATGCGCTGCAATTATTTGAACGTATTGAATCCCTGGCGCCGGGGCAGGGGACAGCCCTGCGGCAACGGGCTTTGGCTCTGGTGGGTGGCCCAGATTCGGCGCCGTTGCCGATGGACCGGCCGGCGGCTGAGTATCTGCTCAACAGCGGGCAGGCGGATATCTTCCTCGGTTACGCCAGCTATGGTGCGGCGTTGGCAAGGTTTCCCGAGCTGGTGGTGCGGCAGTTACCGCCTTCGCTGACGATTGAGGCCGACTACGGTCTGTGTCTGTTGGATGGACGGGCACAGCCCTTGGCCGAGTTTATTCTGGCGGAACAGGGGCAGGCGATACTGCGTGAACAGGGGTTTTTACCTGCCAACCTGGTGAGCTAATGGCTTATTAAGTTGGCAGGTTAAGAGGCTATTACAGCTTTTTCAGTAGTTGCATCAGATGTTCTTCGCTCTTCTCCGCCAGGCCGTCAATCGCCAGCTTGATGATATCGGAGCGGGTAATGCGCACCACGCCGTTACGCGCCGCCTGCACAATGATTTCATCGATGGCGTCGACGTGATTATCGGTCAGGCTGACTGAAATGGCTTTGTAAGTGCGTTTGCGACCCTGCGGCTTGGCTTCGGGGGCGGGAACCAGCAAAGTGTGCGACGTGGCGCTATTGATAAATTCGTCTTCCGACATGCGGTGGGTTGGGGTGCGTTTTTTCACAGGATCACCTCCTTCACCAGGCTTTCGATTTCCGCCTGCGCTTTTTCGTTATGCGCCTCATGCACGGTAATCGCCTCGCCCCAAGCGTCGCGGTAAATCTTGCGGTCGCACAGGCGGTTACTGACCAGCGTCAGTTCCGGGTATTCGCTTAATACCTGCGCCGCTTCGTTGGCTTCATTAATGAAGATGTTGGTCGGGCACATGTTCAGCACGATGTAGCCTTTCACCTTCTCGTTATATTCTTGCGCCGTGGCGAACATTTCAGACAGATACCCGACGGTATCCAGATCCATCTGCGACGGGCGCAGCGGAGAAAGGAACAGATCGGCGGCCAACAGGCCCGAGCGCAGTTCGGCGCTGTCGCGGCCGGCGGTGTCGACAATCACATAGTCGTAATGGCGATCCAGCTCCAGCAGCGTCTCTTTGATTTTACCCGAGGCGGCAACCACCGGAATATGCGGCAGACCTTCAACATTTTGGCGATCGTTATACCAGGTCATGATTGATTTCTGATCGTCGGCATCGACGATGATGGCCGTTTTTCCCTGCTTGAGGATCAGATATCCGGCGATATTGACCGCCTTGGTCGATTTCCCTACGCCACCCTTTTGCGAGCCAATCAAAACAATCATGCTGCCATCTCTCAAGTTATTAAGCTGGTAACTTATTAAGTTAATATGCTTATTAGGTTGATAACTAAACAGGTTAACTACAACAGAGCCTGAACAATATGCACCAATGTCGGCGGCTTGCCAAGCCAGTATGCGGTTAACTTTACAGCCTATTTTGCTGGTAACGTAGTCAGCGGGTAAGTAGGAATGTTCTGGGAAGGGGGGACAAGCGGAAGGATTTTTTTAATTTAGCAGCTTAATAAGTTATTAAGCTGCTAATGATGAGGCTGCCAGAACGCTACTTTTTCAACATCGACTTCAGGTTGGCGAACGGGTTATGGGTCGCGAGACCGACGTCTTTTTGCGCATCTTCACCGGCAACAACCGTTGAGCCATACTGATCGGCTTCGGTGTATTTTGAATGCTCATGGTCGTGACAATACAGGCACAGCATTTCCCAGTTGCTGCCGTCTTCCGGGTTGTTGCTGTGGTCGTGATCGATATGGTGAACCGTCAGTTCGCGCAGGTTGGAGTACACAAACTCACGCGAGCAGCGTCCGCAGACCCAGGGAAAGATTTTCAGCGCTTTTTCGCGGTAGCCAGTCTCCAGCCTCGCGTAGTTTTTTGGGATATATGCCATGGTGTATGCCCGTCGGGTGATAATAATAATACGTAAAATAATACCACAAAGCGCCGGCTTACAGCGTGCGGCACATCACCGTGACGGTTTCGCCACAAACTTCACGTTGCTCAACAGGTTGCCAGCCCAGTTTCTGATAAAGCGGTTGTTGGTCGGGCGTGTAGAGATACAGCGCGGTGATCTGTTCCCGTCGGCAGTGGGCAATGCACTGGGCGATCAGTTCGCTAGCCACGCCCTGGCCGCGGTGTTGTGGATGGGTAAAGACTTCCCCCAGCCAGAACTTGCGCTCTGGCTTATCTGCCAGTTCGTAAACGATCATGCTGGCGGTTCCGAGGATCTGTTGTTGCGGCGACAGAGCCAACAGCGCCAGCCCGGGGTGCTGTGGTTCACAGCGCTGTTCCAGGCGCTGGCTGATTTTCTCTCGGCAGCTCCACGGGGGGAAGTCCTGCCACTCCTGATGCAGTAAAGCGGCCAGTTCACCAATGCGCTGGCGATGCGCAGAAAGTCGTTCGATACGCATGATTCGGTTCATTTTTTGCCCAAGGGCAGACAACTATAGCGACGATTTTCGCCTATTTGAAGGTCTCGATCGCCCAATCGATAAATACCCGCATTTTGGCGCTTAGATGGCGGTTGGAAGGGTACACCACATACATCTGCTCAGCCGGTGGTTGCCAGTCGTGCAGCAGGCTGACCAACTCACCGCTGTCCAGATGCGGTTGTGCCATAAAACGGAAGGTTTGGATGATACCCAATCCGGCCAGCGCCGCCGCCAGCAGCGCATTGCTTTCGTTGACGCTGACGTGATAGCGGTGCTGGATATCGATTTCTTTGCCCCGATCGACAAAGTGCAGCGGCAGGATGCGATCGTTCAACGCATGACGATAGTGTGCCAGCGGATACCCCAGTTCCAGATCGCAGGGATGCTGCGGCGTACCGTAATGAGCCAGATAGGCCGGGGTTGCGCAGGTTACCCATTCAAGCTCGAACAACCGGCGGGCAATCAGGCTGGAGTCGGCCAGCGGACCGCTGCGGATCACGCAGTCAGCGCTGTCGTTGATCAGGTCGATGAGTCGATCCCCCACGCCCAGATCAATCTGTATTTGCGGATAGCGGGCAATAAAGTCCGGCAGCGCCGGCAACAGCAGCTGGCGAGCGGTGGCACCGCCAACGTCGATGCGCAGCACGCCCTGCGGCGCACTCTGCGACTCGGTCATGCTGCCTTCCATTTGCTCCAGCTCTGCCAGCCATTTAACCGTTCGTTGGTAGTAGCATTCGCCTTCGGGCGTTACCGACACGCTGCGGGTGGTGCGCTTGAACAGCTTGGTTTGCAGGTGATCTTCCAGGCTCTGGATCAGCTTGGTGACGGTGGCTTTGGGCATCCGCAACGAGTCCGCGGCACGGGTGAAGCCGCCGGTTTCCACCACGCGGTTAAACACCCGGATAGCGAGTAAATGATGATCCATAGCGCTCTCAGTGCAAACCCCGGCGGCAAGCCGGGGAGTGTTTCTGCCAGTAAATAATGATTATGACTGTTTAGCGCTAATCATGCCGGAGCGCAAGGTCAGGCCGAATACCAGCGCGGCGGACAGGGTCAGTGCGCCACCGAACAACATGGCGCTGCTGACGCCCTGCCAGTCAACCACTTCTCCACCCAGCAGCGCGCCGGAGGCCAGGGCAATCTGGATCACGCAGACCAACAGTGCCTGGCCGGCCTCCGGGGCCTGCGGTACCGCAGCGAACATCCAGTTGGTAGCGCACACCGGCACGGCGCCGAACGCCAACCCCCATACCATCACCATCAGCGTAGCCCCGGCGATGCCGCTGAGGAACGGCGACACAATCAGGATGGCGGCCAACATGGCGGCAATCAGGATAAAGGTGGCGCGCAGGCTGCGTTCGGCCAGCCTCTCGCCCAAAAAGGTTCCGAGCAGGCCAATGGCACCATAGGCTAACAATTGCAGCGAAATCGCCGACGGGCTGAGGACGAATACCTGCTGCAGCAGCGGTTTCAGGTAGGTGTAGGCGGCAAAATGGCCGATAAACAGCAGCACGATGGCAATAAGCCCGGTACGCGCCATCGGCAGACGCAGCGGCAACAGCAGATCGCGTGGCGTAACCGGCCGGGTGGGGGGTACCGATGTCAGCAGGCGCAGCTGTGCCAATAACACCCCGACCGCCAGCACCGCGCTGCCAAAGAAAGCGGCGCGCCAGCCGAACAGGTCTCCAATCAACGCACCGGCAGGGACGCCGCAAACGGCACCGACCGAAATGCCGCTCAGGATAAGCGCAGTGGCCCGGCCCTGGCTGGCTTCCGGCACCAGATGGCGGCCGTAGTTGGCGGCAAAGGCCCAAAAACCGCCGACGCAAATGCCCAGCAGCACGCGGCCCAGCAACATCATGGGGAAGTTTACCGCCAGTGCGGAGACCAGGTTGGAAACCGTCAATAGCACGCTCAATGCCAGCATCAGCAGACGACGATCGAGCCGACCGGCCGCCAGACTGAGGGCAGGGGCGGCGATTGCCGCGACGATACCGGGCACGGTCACCATCAGTCCGGCTTTGCCGGTGCTGACGTCCAGCGATGGGGCGATATTGGTCAGCAGGCCAATCGGTAGAAATTCGGTGGTAACCATCACAAAGCAGGCGACGGTCAGCGAGAAGATCGCCAGCCAGGGTGATGGTGCAGGTTTCTCATTATTATTCAGCATAGTACCGCTCGTCCCAGGTGGATGCGTAAACCGCGCGGTAGGCGCGGAGTGACAGAGATCACAATTTACGCAGGCCTCTGCGGCGGATAAATCCGTTTGCGGTGGTTACACTGTTTCTGAGGGGGAATAATCGCGCGCGGCCAGTCTGGCATGGGCTATCGGCCATCAGGCTGGCTAAATGTTTAATTGGTATAAGCTTATGCGATGGGTGCAGCAGGCTGCACCCGGTCGTGTATTACAAGCCCGGCGCTTTCCACATCGAGGTGGTCAGGCCGTGATCGACCAGGGTGAGCTGATCGGCATACACCTGACGCCAGGTTTCTTTTTGCTGTCGGTACAGCTCATGGTTGGCCATATCCGGCTGATATTCTCGCTCCCAACGCACCAGCTTTTCCCCGGTTTGCGCCAACGATTCATACAGTCCCGCCCCCACCCCAGCGGCAATTGCGCAACCCAGCGCGGTGGCTTCTTTCACCACCGGTACACGCACCGTCAGGCCGGTAACGTCGCTAAGGATTTGGCTCCACAGCTTGCCCTTCGAGCCGCCGCCGGCGAACACCAGCGAACGGGCCTGCACGCCGGAGAAGCTGGCGATTTGTTCCAGATTGCAGGCCGACACAATGGCGGCATTTTCTTCCAGCGCACGGAACAGGGTCTGCTTATTGCAGCGTTCCGGGTCGAGCGACAGGTTAATAAACGACGGCGCGGCGTGGTACCAGGTCTTGAAATGCATGGCGTCGGAAAATATCGGCATCACGCCGTAGGCCCCAGGCGGCACGCGCGCCGCCATCTCTTCCAGCAGGCTGTAGGCATCGACCCCCAGCCGTTCCGCCAGCAGTTTCTCTTCGGCACAGAAAGCGTCGCGGAACCAGCGCATGGTCAACCCGGTGAAGAAACTTATCGACTCCGCTTGTGCCATGCCGGGGATCACGTGTGGGTTGATGCGAATGTTCATCTCCGGATCGGTGGCCGGTTCCGGCAGATTGACGATCTGTTGCCAGAAGGTGCCGCCCAGCACGGCTGTCTGCCCGGCATGCACCACCCCCAGCCCCAGGCTGCCCAGTTGCACATCGCCGCCGCCCATCACGACCGGTGTGCCGCGCAGTAAGCCGCTTTGCTGTGCCGCCTGTTCGGTGATGTGTCCCAGCACACAGCCGGTCTCTTTCACCGGCGACAGCATATCGGCACGCAGTCCTGCCATATCGAGCAGCGCCGGACGCCAGTCGCGGTTGACCAAGTCGAGCATGCCGGTGGTACCGGCGTTGGAGGGATCCACCGCCAGTTCACCGCTGAGCATATTTGCCAGCCAGTCGCTGATCATGGTCAGCGTTGCCGCCTGACGGTAAATGTCCGGCCGGTGATGCGCCAGCCACAGCAGGCGCGGCATGGCGCTCAACGCCAGCGTTTGGCCTGAATACTGGTAAACCTCGCGCTCAAAATTATGGTTATGCAGCTCTTTCAGTTCGCTGACTTCCTGGCTGGCACGGGCATCAACGTTGGCGCAGGCCCAGATCGGCACGCCGTCGCGATCGTAGAGTACGATGCCTTCACGCATGGAGCAGCAGGCCACGGAACGGATGGCCTGGCCAGAGAGACCGGCGTTTTGCAGCGCCTGGCGGATACATTGGCAGGTCAGTTGCCAGTTGTGGCTGAGGTCAAACTCCATGGAACCGGGCACGCCCGGCACGGCCAAATGCCGCCATTCCGCCTGGCCCTGAGCGATCTGGTTACCCGCCAGATCGAAGATTACCGCGCGAACGCTGCCGGTGCCTGCATCCAGCGCCATCAAATAGTTATCCATAGCTCACACTCTCTGGGGAGGAACCTTAACTATAGATGCCGTACTGTTCGCCCCGGTGGGGGAAGCGACAGGCCTGGCGGGATTTGTGAGCCAGGCAGCAAAATTACCCTTGCGGAGGGGCAATCTGTGGGATTAAACCTATGGTTGGAAAGAACATTGACCTTCGAGGTTTAACAAGGAGTCGCCATGCACGTCACACTGGTAGAAATTAACGTTAAACAGGACAAAATCGACGAGTTTATTGAGGTCTTCCGCGCCAATCATCTGGGGGCGATAGAAGAGCCGGGCAACCTGCGTTTTGACGTATTGCAAGATGAATCCATCCCGACGCGGTTTTATATTTATGAAGCCTATCGGGACGAGCAGGCGGTCGCCGCTCATAAAAAGACTCCGCACTATCTGCAATGCGTGGAGAAACTGGAAGCGCTGATGACCGGCCCACGCAAGAAAACCAGCTTTATCGGCCTGATGCCGGGTTAGCGCCGGCGTAGGGTAATTCTGTTCAATACAGTGACAAGCCAAGCCGTCAGTCTGGCATCTGTGAACTCTTTCTCAGGTGCCTTTAATGAATATCTATCTTTCCATGGCCGCGTTTGCGCTGGCCTCTTCCATCACCCCCGGTCCGGTCAATATCGTTGCCCTGAGCACGGGGGCGCAATTCGGTTTCAACGCCACTCTGCGCCATGTTTCGGGTGCCACGCTGGGGTTTACTCTGCTGTTGATCCTGCTAGGTCTGGGGCTGAACACGCTGTTGGTGCTGTGGCCGGTGCTGACGCAGGTTATTCAGTGGGCGGGCATCGCGTTTTTGTTGTTTATGGCGTATCAACTGGCGTTTGATGACGGCCGCTTGGGGCAGGGTAGTCAACCGCAAACCCCTTCTTTCTGGTATGGCGCGCTGTTGCAGTGGCTGAACCCCAAGGCCTGGCTGGCATCGGTGGCCAGTCTGGGAGCGTTTGTTGCCGATGGCGATCGCCTGCTGCTGTGGCAGTTCGCGGTAATTTACTTTGTGATCTGTTATGCCTCGGTGGCCTGCTGGGCTTACACCGGCGCGATGTTGACCGGCCTGCTGCAGCAGGCACGCAACGTACGGCGTTTTAATCGCTTGATGGCGCTGCTTTTGGCAGCCAGCGCCTGCTATCTGTTGGCCGACGGCATTTAGCGTGGGTTTTGGTACTGGCCGGGGGTGGCGGCCAGCAACAGTTTGAAGGTGCGCTGAAAGTGCGCCTGATCGGCAAAGCCGCTTTCGCTGGCCGCTGCGGCGATCGGATAACCGCGTTTCAGCAACCGGTGACCGAATTGAATGCGTTGGTTAACCAGATAAGCATGCGGCGTCATGCCGTAACGCTGTTTAAAGGCGCGTATCAGGTAAGAGGGCGAAAGCGCTGCCGCCTGGCAGATGGCTTCCAGCGTGAGCGGTTGGGTGCAATGCGCGTTGATAAAGGCTGCCGCCGCCGCCAATCTTGGGTGCTCGTAGGGGGTAACTGGCGTATTCCCCAAAGAGGTCTGCAAATCGCTGAAGTATTCCACCAGAGCGATCTGTTTTTCCAAATGGCAGCGCAGTGGGTCGATCAGTAGCTCATACAGCCGGTTCAGGCCACCAAACAGTTCGGGGTCACGGCTAAGCACCTGAGTGAAGGGGATAAAACGGCCGTCGCCGCCGACGATTTCTTGCTGCAATTTACCCAGCCAGGCGGCATCAATATAAAACATGATGTATGACCAGCGCTGGTCGCCGATGGGGTTACAGGCGTGGGCCTGCTGCGGATTGATGATCACCACATCGCCGGTGCTCACCTGCAACGCTTGGCTGCCGTTAATATAAATACTGGTGCCGTCGGTGATGGCGCCGATGGAAAAGATTTCATGGCTGTGCAGGGCGTAACAAACCTTGCGGCCATCTTCAATGGCGCGGGCTTCCACGAAGGGGAGCTGCGGATCACGCCAGAACTGCGGCGCATTAGCGGTCATTGTCTTTCCTTTTCGATGCGGCGGGGCTAGCTTGTGTTATAGCCTAAAACGCGCCGGGGAGGGAATGCGGGTGATGATTTTTAATGTGTTCGGCCGCCTGCTGGGGGTCAAACGGGCAGGGGGGCAGTGGCAGCTGTTTCGCGTGACGTTGCCGGAGCGCAAGTATGCGCGCAGTTACGACATCGTGTTGCCGGATGAATTGACCGAAAGCGAGATAGCCGGCTATCTGGGGGACATTTACCACGAGGCTGCGACGGAACGCCATCCTGACGTCGTCAGGATCGAGTAAACCCCGGCCCGATAAAAAGGGCCGGAGGATTAATCTTCTTCGTTGCGGGCCATCAGTTGGCGTTGGTGCTCTTCACTGGCCGCCTGGATCTCTTCCAGGACGGAACCGACATCGGCGCGTTTGTTGCTCTCGACAAACTTGCCGGTCAGCACGCTCGCCGGGGTCAGATTACCTTCCTGGTACAGCGCCCAAATCTCTTTGGCATATTTGCTGCCGAGCAGTTCCGGCGCGTACTGACCGTAAAACTGCGACATGTTGTTGATATCACGTTCGAACATGCTTTTGGCGTGGTTGTTGGCGGCGGCATCCACCACCTGCGGCAGATCGATAATCACCGGCCCGTTTTTGTCCATCAGCACGTTGAATTCCGACAGGTCGCCATGCACCAGCCCGGCACACAGCATGCGTACCGCATAGTTCATCATCAATGCGTGATCGGCCCGTGCCTGTTCCGGCGTCAGGGTAACATCGCTCAAGCGCGGCGCTACCAGGCCTTCTTCGTCGGTGATCAGTTCCATCAGCAGTACGCCATCCAGACAGATATCCGGCTGCGGCACGCGAACGCCCGCTTTGGCGAGCAGGTTCAGCGCATCGACCTCGGTGTTCTGCCAGGCTTCTTCCTGCTGCTGGCGGCCGAATTTAGAGCCTTTGCTCATGGCGCGCGCATCACGGCTGTTGCGCACTTTGCGCCCTTCCTGATAGTTCACGGCCTGCTTGAAGTTACGTTTTTCTGCTTCTTTGTAGACTTTGGCGCAGCGGATCTCTTCGCCGCAGCGCACGATAAAGACGTCGGCTTCTTTGCCACTTTTCAAACGGCGGATGACGTCGTCAATTAAACCATCATCTACCAATGGCTGGAGTCGTTTTGGAATTTTCATGCAGCCTTGTACCCTATTTAGGCTCCGGTGTGAATGGTTTGCTAAGGTGTTACCCCAATTTAGACCTGAAAGGCAAAAAATAGTTTGCCGCCGTTGCGACCGAACGCCGCAACGGCGCACCCGCTACAGGGTTTCCGCCAACACCCAAACGCTGACGCTGCCGCCGTTAACCGGGAAAGTTGCCTGCCCCAGTTCGTCGGTGATGACCTCATCCTGACGGTTGCCGAGCAGATCACGCCAGCTTTTATGTGCCAGAGCATCGCCCAGCGAAACCGCTTTGCCGCTTTCAGCTCCGTTGGTGAGCACCACCACGCAGCCAGGGGCATCGGCGGTGCCGCTGCGGGTGAAAGCGACGCAGTTTTTATCATCAAAATAATCGGTTTGCACGCCGTTGGCAAAGCGTTGACGCGCCTGGATCAACTTTTCCAATTCCGGGATCACCGGCATATCAATTTGGTATTCCTGGCCGTCACTGCCTTTATCCTTATAGCTGGCACCGTACAGATCGGGATAGAACACGCAGGGTACGCCTTGTTCGCGCAGCAGGATCAGAGCATAGGCCAGCGGTTTGAACCAGGGTTCGACCGGAGCTTCCAGCGATTGCAGCGGCTGGGTGTCGTGGTTGGCGACCAGCGTGACCGAATGGGCCGGATCGGCGGCGGTCAGGGTGTCGGTGAAAATCTGCGCCATATCGAACCCGTCCCCCTGCTTGGATGCCTGATGAAACTTCAGGTGCAAGGCTACGTCGAACAGCATCACTTTGCCCTCGACCAGGTCAATATACTGTTGTAACGCTGCCAGATCGTGCGACCAATATTCGGCGACGATAAACAGATCGCGCTGCGCGCTGTCACGCACATGATCAGCCCACTCTTTAAAGAACCAGGCCGGGATGTGTTTGGCGGCGTCCAGCCGGAAACCGTCGCAGGGCAGAGTCTCCATCAGCCAGCGAGCCCAGTATTTCAGTTCCTCCGTCACGGCGGGGTTGCGAAACTCAACGTCGGCGCCCATCAGGTAATCGTAGTTGCCTTTCTCGTCGCCGACCTGATCGTTCCAGCCGTCGTCGCCGTAATCATTGGCGATTTTGAAAACGCCTTTTTCATCGGGCTGTTCTACGTAATCCACTCCGCCGAAGCATTTGTAGTCCCAAATGAATTTGGAATAGGTACCTTGCCGCCCTGGAAAGGTGAAGCGGGTATAGGCCAGGGCGTCAAAACCCTGATCGTTGATGTCATTGCGGTTGTTGGCATCCGCTTTGTATACGTGCACCTGCTCTTTTTCGTCGGCCCCGAGCTTATGGTTAAACACCACGTCGTAAATGACCCTTACGCCGTTGTCCCGCAGCCGGTTGGCGGCGTGGGTCAACGCCTCTTTATCGCCGTACTTGGTGGCGCGACTGCCTTTTTGATCGAACTCCCCGAGGTCGAACAGATCATAGCTGTCGTAACCTACCGAATAGCCGCCGGAAGCGCCTTTATAGGCAGGGGGAAGCCACAGGTCGGTGATGCCGATCCCGGCAATTTGCTCTGCGCGTTCGGCGGCTTCCTGCCATAACTTACCGCCATCGGGGTAATACCAATGGAAAAACTGCAGCAACGTGGTTTTTTTCGTCATGAGCAAGCCGTCCTGTTTGCCAAAAGGAGGTGCAAGATGAGCGGTAGCTCACCCCATCACTGTTACAGCATGGGCTACTTTTGGCAAAAGGGAAACCAGGTTTGGGCGGCCGGATCTGCCGCCCTTGGAGGTTAGCGTTGGCTGGCGTAATGCGGCGAGCGCGGGCCATACAAAATGGCGCCGTTCTGGCCGTTTGCTGACAACAAGCGGGTATTGGCGATAGCACCAACATCGAACCCCTTGTCACTGATGGTATCGGCAATTTGCGCGATGGCGGCGCTGATTACCATACCCAGCAGACCGCCGCTGGAGTTGTTGTTATTTTCGTTGCTGGAGGCGGTAGCGCTGCCGGCCCAAAGTTGCTTGCCGTTACGCAAATCGACCAACCTGGCTTTCACGGTAACGCGCGTTTCGCTGTTAATAACGATATAGCTGGTGCCGTATTGTGTGACATCCAGGTACAACACAGCGTCGGCACCGAAGATCTTATGCAGCTTTTGGATACTGACCGCACGGATATCGTTGGCGTTGGTCAGGCCGTTTTGCTGAAAAGTCTCTTCGACCACGGCGACCGGCAGCACATAGTAACCGGCTTCCGCCAACGGCAGCGTGGTGCTTGCAAGGACGCTATGGCTGGCTTTGACATCCGGCGACTGATTGACAGGAGGGAGCACCAGGATGGATTTCGGCTTGCTCTCGTGGAAGGCTGCATAATCGTAAGCTGCTTGTTTGGCGCAGCCGCTCAACAGCAGGGTAACGGCGACGCTGAAGAAACCTAATGCACGTTTCATTTAAAGCTCCCCTTATCCTTAGCCATCAGGAAATTCATAAACGGCGCTGATTCCGGGAACAGCGTTTTCTCTGTATTGAACTCGGTCATGGCCTGGCCGGTATTGCCGGTTTTGCTGTACAGCAACCCCAGTTGCGCATGCAGGCCCGGCGGCACGGCTTTATTCTTGGCGCGAGATTTTTCGGCAATTTCTTTTAGCGTCAAAATCTGTTGTTCAGGGCTTTGGCCATCCTGTTGGTAATATTGGTAAATCGAAGTTTGATAGCCATCCCAGTTGTAGAGCGTTTTTGGCGCGGCGCAGCCGGCCAGCAGGGTCGCTGCGAACAGCGCCCCACCCATTTTTTTAGTTATCATATTGCTGCTTCTATTCCGTTAGTTAGCAGGGCGCCATGCGCCACTTTCGATACCGGCAACCAGGTTATTGACCGCTTCGCGTACGGCCAGATCCAACACTTTGCCGTTGAGGGTGGAATCGTAGCTGGCGGTGCCGCCGAAGCCGATGATTTCACGGTTGGATAGTTGGTACTCGCCGGCACCCTGGGTGGAGTAAACCACTTCTGAGGTCTGTACGTTGACCACATTCAAATTGACCTTGGCATAGGCCACCTGCGTTTTACCGCGTCCCAGAATGCCCCACAGCTGGTGATCGCCCACTTCTTTACGGCCGAATTCGGTCACGTCACCGGTGATCACGTAGTTGGCGCCTTTCAGCGTCTGGGTTTGGCCTTTAATGCCGGCTTCAGTTTTCAACTCATCCATATTGGCGCGATCAAGCACGTTGAAGCGGCCGGTTTGCTGCAGATGGGTGATCAGGATGGTTTTTGACTGGTTGCCCAGACGATCGACGCCATCGGAGAAGATGCCGTTCATATAGCTGGAGCGGTTATCGAACTTGCCGACGGAGATAGGGCTGCGCTGCCCCTGGTAGCTGGTGTTGTAGGACGCCACTTTAGGCACTTCCAGAGAGCGCGAGGATTCAGTAGCACAGCCTGCCAGCAGGCTGACGGAAAGGGCGACTGAGCAGACAACGAGTGATTTTTTCATCGGAATACAATCTCTCCATGATTATAAAAGCGCGCAAGACAGACCGTTTTGCGCCAGGAATTTAAACGGCAGGGGAAATAACAGGTGCTATTTAAACGGGGCAATCCTGCCATGGATATGTAACAAAATACAACTGAATATCGACATAATTGGCGCTATTGGGGATTAAATAACTCATTCAAATACAATGGATTGTGTAAGGATATCATTCGTATTTTATCTGGTTTGCTGAATTATCCGGTTTTTGATGGGTTTATTATTTGTAAAATATATATTTTGTGGCTTTTTATTTTGTAAATTTAATTCAGTAAAGAATGTAATTCTGTGTGAGGCGACAGATTGCTGCAGGTGTCTCGTCAGGTTGAGATTTCACGCCGTTTAAAAATCCGTTATGGTAATGAATATTAGGTAACACTATCAACTAAGTGAAGTGTTTTAGCGCTGGTACCAACGGGGACATTGATTGTGAACATCAGAGATTTCAGGGCATTGTCGCGCAACCTGGTCAGAGAACTGGGCATGCTGAATAAACAGAGTAACGGCAGCCGTTTTTCACCATTACAGATCCATATTCTGATTGAGATCAGCACGCTACCCCTGGGCGTGACCGAACTGGCCACCCGGTTGTGTATCGATAAGGCCAGTGCCAGCCGGGCGGTGCGTAGCCTGGTTGCCGCAGGCATGATTGAAGCGGTGGATTATCCGCACGATAAACGCCACAACCTGAATCAACTGACCCGTTTGGGCCGTAAAACGCTGGCGGCGATAGACACCAATGCCGATGGTTTTATGCAGGATGCATTGGCGCAGTTGGACGATGATGAGTTGGCTGCCACTACGGCCGCGATGAAAAAGATGACCTCGGCATTACGTAACGCACGTAAGCAGCGTGACGCCGCTTTGCGGGTTCGTCCGATAACCCAGGATGATGATGCCGCGATGGCGGGGATTATTTGCAACGTATTCCGCGAGTATGGCATGGATAAAATGGAAGGCGTTAGTCTGCACGATCCCGATTTGGATCGCCTGACCGGCGTTTACCAGGATAACGGCGGAAAATATTGGGTGCTGGAACAGGAAGGCCAGGTAGTGGGGGGCGTCGGCATTGCCCCTTTGGCGGGCGGTGACGTCGGTTACTGCGAGCTGCAAAAACTGTTTTTCAAACCCAGCGTACGCGGGTTAGGCATGGCGCGTTACATGGTGGTGCAGGCGCTGAAAGCGGCGCGGGCAGCGGGGTACCGCTACTGTTATCTGGAAACCACCGAGCAGTTGAAAGAGGCGCTGGGATTGTATTATGCGCTGGGTTTTACGCTGCTGACGGAAAGACGCGGCAATACCGGCCACCACGGCTGCAATATCTACCTGCTCAAGAATCTGCAAAGCGACTGAGCACCATCCATAAAACAAAAGGCGGCCCAAGGCCGCCTCTTTGCGCAATAGCTGATTCAGCCATTAATTGTAGATGATCGCAGTACCGTGCAGCTTGTTGTCGCCGGTAGTTGAGATGATCTGGAATGATTTAGCGCCTGCTTCATCCGCTTTGGCCGCCAGTTTGTTTTCCAGGCTGGTCAGGTCGGATGCACCGCTGACGGTGACTACGCCGGCTTTTTGCAGATCTGCCGGTTGAGCGTTAACCAAATCGGCGGCAAAGCTGCCGAATGAAGCGGTGGCCAGTGCGATGGCTGCGATGGTGATTTTCAGGTTTTTCATAGTCTTATTCCTATCTTTATATTCTGTATACGGTTTTGTCTGTTGGGTCGTTAAATTAATTAACGATCGATAATTTAATGTTAGACGCCTGTTCGACGCTTTGCAACTATTTTTTTAGTGTTCGTTAATTAATTTTTTCTGACAGCTTTTTGCTGGAAGGCCAAAAGCCGTAGCCACTCCAGCATTATTTAATCAACTTATTGTTATTTATAAATTAATGCGGTGCCGTGCAGTTGGTTGTTGCCGCCTGCGCCAACGATCTGGAACGATTTTGCCCCGGCTGCGTCAGCCTTGGCCGCCAAACCGGCTTCCAGAGCGGTGAGGTCTGAAGCTCCGCTGACGGTGATCACCCCAGCTTTCTGCTGATCTGCTGGTTGGCTGTTAACCAGATCGGCGGCGAAGCTGCCGAATGAAACAGAGGCCAGCGCAAGGGCTGCAAGCGTCATTTTTAAGTTTTTCATGATGTTAATTCCTGTTTTATCAACGTAAATGGGCGTATTTGAATTGGTTGTCGCTAATTACTTAACGATCGATAACTAAATGGTAATCTCTTCTCGACGAGAGCGCAATATTTTTTTATAATGACCGTTAATTTAATTAGCAAGCCCTGCTGCAGAGCGGGATAAGAGAGGGTCTATGAGCATCAATGAAGAAGTCTGCGCCAAAAAAACGCGTGGCAGACCGAAGCAGTTTGATCGCGACCGTGCGCTGGAAAGCGCACTCGATCTGTTCTGGCTGCATGGTTATGAATCCACCTCGATGGCCGATCTGGTCGAGGTGACCGGTGCCAAAGCGCCCACGCTGTATGCGGAGTTTGGCAATAAAGAAGGGTTGTTCCGCGCAGCGGTAGAGCGCTACCTGGAAAAATACACCACGTGCATCAACCAACGGCTGGAGCAGGATTTGCCGGTGGCGGACCTCGTCGAGGATTATGTGCGTTCTCTGGCGCAGCTGTTCACCGATCCGGAAAAACCGTCCGGCTGCCTGATGGTTTGTGCGTCCGCGGCGTTGTCGTCCTCTTCCGGTGATGTGGCCGAGATGCTGCGCAAAAAGCATCATATGCAGGAGGCCAGCCTGAAGGCTTGCTTCGACCGCAAGGTAGAACAGGGCGAACTGTTGGTGAAAACCGATACCGCGCTGCTGGCCAAATTTATCATTTGTACCATTGAGGGCATGTCGACTCAGGCACGCGAAGGCGCCAGCCGTGAAGATTTGTTGCGTTTGGTTGATGCGTTGATGCTGGTCTGGCCGCGCCTGAGTCAGGTGGGCAATAAGGTCTAAGCAGGGCACACGACAGGAATAAAGGCCGCATCGCTGCGGCCTTGGTCGATACTATTGGTTAACCGGGATCACCGCACCCTGGTATTTTTCGCGGATGAAATCCTGAATCGCCTTGGAGTGCAGCACCTTCACCAGCGCAACAATTTCCGGCTTGTTCACGTCGGCCTTGTGCACGGTGATGATGTTGGCATAAGGGTTGTTTTCGCCGCTTTCCACCGCAATCGGGTCTTTGGTCGGGTTCAACCCGGCGTCGATGGCGTAGTTGGCGTTAATCACCACCGCATCGCCCTCGTCGTTGTTGTACATCTGCGGCAGCAGTGCACCTTCCACATTGGCCTGGAACTTCAGGTGTTTCGGGTTTTCCGCCACGTCAGAAATGCGCGCATCCACCTTGCTCACGCCCGGCTTCAGTTTAATCACGCCCTCTTTTTCAAAGATCGACAAAATACGACCTTCTTCCGCCACCGCGTCACGCATGATGATTTTGCCGTTGTCCGGTAAATCCTTCAGGCTTTTGTACTTCTTGGAGTAAATACCGATAGGTTCGATATGGATAGCGCCGGCGCTGACAAAGTCGTAGCTCTTGTCGTCGGCATGATCCTTAAGCACCGAATTCAGGTAAGGCACGTGTTGGAAATAGTTGGCGTCAATATCGTGGCTGGCCAGCGCGGTGTTCGGCAGGATGTAGTCCTGGAAAGGTTTGATCACCAGATCTATGCCTTCCTTCGCCAGAATCGGTTTGGCCTGCTCGAGGATTTCCGCGTGCGGCACGTTAGATGCGCCGACCACCAGCTTGGTTTCCGCCGAGGCACCCAAAGAGGCCAAGGCGGTCAGTGAGGCGAAAGCCAGCATCATAATTTGTTTTTTCATCATCATTATTCCCTGGTTATTTATCGTTTATCGAGCGTGGTTGTAAGGGTGTCGCCAATGAACTGGATAACGAAAACGATCAATAAAATCGTCAGCGTTGCGGCCAGCGTCACGTCACCGTGGTTGCGTTGAAAACCTTCCAGATAGGCCAGATTGCCCAGCCCGCCTGCGCCAATCACCCCGGCCATTGCGGTGTAGCTCACCAGCGCGATCAGGGTAACGGTAATGCCTGAAACCAGTGCCGGTGAGGATTCCGGCAGCAGCACGCGGAAGATAATGGTGCTGGTTTTGGCGCCCATCGATCGCGCCGCCTCAATCACTCCTTTGTCGACTTCGCGCAGGCCAATCTCGACCAATCGGGCGTAGAACGGTGCCGCGCCGACGATTAGCGCCGGCAATGCCGCATCGGCGCCCAGAATGGTGCCGATCAACGTCTTGGTGAACGGGATCAACAACACGATCAGAATGATGAAAGGAATGGAGCGGAACACGTTGACCAGCACTGAAATCAGCGAATAGACGGCCCGGTTTTGCAGCAGCTGACCGCGGGAGGTCAGGAACAGCAACACCCCGAGGACGATGCCGAGTACCAGCGTCGCCAAACCGGCGATCCCGGTCATATACAGGGTTTCCCAGGTGGCGTTCAACAACGAATCAAGACGCAGGTGAGGGAACAGTGACTCAAGCATGTTTAATGACCTCAACGGCGATCTGTTGCTCTTTCAACAGCTTCAGCATGCTGTCGATTTGCAGGTCGTTGCCTTCGACGTGAATGTAAAGTTCGCCAAAGGAACCATTCAGGGTTTGACTGATTTTGCCGTGCAGAATGTTGATACTTACCTTGTAACGCAGGATAACGTCGGAAATTACCGCCTGATGGGTCTGCACGCCGACAAACGTCAGCTTGAAAATCGCGCCCGACAGATGTTGGCTCAACAGCGGATTGAAGCTTTCCTCGGTTTCCTGATATTGCGAAACCTGTTTGACGAACTGTTGGGTGATCGGCTGTTGCGGCCGGGTGAACACGTCAATCACCGGGCCTTCCTCAACGATGCGACCGTTTTCCATCACTGCCACCCGGTGGCAAATTTTGCGCACGACGTGCATTTCATGGGTGATCAGCACAATGGTCAGGTTCAGCTTGCGATTGATGTCCAGCAGCAAATCGAGAATCGAGTCTGTGGTTTGAGGGTCGAGCGCCGAAGTGGCCTCATCGCACAGCAGAACCCCCGGATTATTGGCCAGCGCGCGGGCGATGCCGACGCGCTGTTTTTGTCCGCCGCTCAACTGCGACGGATAAGCATCTTCGCGGCCCTGCAGCCCAACCAGTGCGACCAGCTCCGCCACTCGCGGTTTAATCTGTGCTTTGGGCACGCCGGCGATTTGCATGGAAAAAGCAATGTTCTGACTGACGGTGCGTGACCACAGCAGGTTGAAGTGTTGAAACACCATGCTGATTTTCAACCGCGCCTGGCGCAAGGCGTTGCCTTCGGCTCCGGCGATATCGAAACCTTCAACCTGAATGCTGCCGCTGCTGGGCGTTTCCAGCCCGTTCAGCAGGCGGATCAGCGTGCTTTTACCGGCGCCGCTGTAGCCGATGATGCCGTAGATTTGCCCGGCCTCGACCGTCAGGTTGACGTCATCCACTGCGACAACGCGGCCCTGTGCGCTGTCAAAAGTTTTGCAAACGTTCGAAAGAACGATCATAGAGAAGCGAATCCTTATTTAATACATCACAGAATTCCGTCCGGAGCGCGTCACGCCGGAAAGGGATCGGCTTCTTGGGATAAGGGCAGACGGAACCTCTGTTGCTGGGTGAATACGGGCCAATCCTACCGGGGGTTTATAGTGACAGGAAGAATGTAAATTCTATTAGTTATTCTGATTTGGTATATCAAGTGATGAGCGGAAGTGATGGTAAAACGACGGCCAAGGCAGACCATGGCCGAGGGGTTGGCGTTAGCGTTTGGCGAGCTTCATGTGCAGCAGCGGGAAAGGGTTGCCCTGGCCGTCGAGCGCGGAACGCCCGGTGATTTCAAACCCGTAGTGGCGGTAAAAACCACTGGCCTGCGGGTTCTGTTCATTGACGTCCAGCTGCAACTCGTTATGCAAGGTTTCCGCATGCTCCAGCAGTGCTTTGCCGACGCCCTTACCGCGCTGATCCTGATCGATAAACAGCATTTCCACTTTGTTGCCGCTCAGTCCGATAAAACCGCAGGGCTGGCCGGTGCCGTCCACGGCAACCCAAACGTTGACCGCAGGCAGGTAATCGTTCAGCACCAACGGATAGAGTTTGGCGATGTCTTCTTCGGTAAGAAAATGGTGGGTAGCGCGTACCGAACGCTGCCAAATCTCCACCAGTTGCGCATTGTCTTCTGCCGCGCGAGCTCGGATAGTGAACATGGTAACTCCCGTATTTGGACTCATTTATTTTAAACCCGGCCCCACAGTCTGGCTACGGTCAGGGCGATAAAGGCTTCCAGCTTGGCGGATTGCCGCCTTTCGGGCAGATAGACCAGGTGCATCGGGCGCGGCAGTGGTGAATACTCCGGCAGTACCCGGATCAATCTGCCGGCGGCGATATCTTCATCCAGCAACAGAGTGGCATGCAGCGCGATGCCAAAATCCGCCAATGCCGCCCGGCGTACCCCTTCACCGGAGTCCATTCTCAATCGAGGCCTGACCGGTACGCTGATCTCTCCCGGCGGCCCCAACAGCCGCCAAAAGTGGTTGCCATTCCACTGGCTGAAACCAAAGCAGCAGTGTGCGCTGAGCTGCTCCGGCCGTGTGGGTTCACCGTGCTGTGCCAGATAATCCGGCGAGGCAGCCAGCGTCATGCGGTAATCGGGCAGGGCGCGCGCCACCAGGCCGTCGTCCGCCACCGGCCCGATGCGAAACGCGGCCTCGTAGCCTTCTTCGATCAAATCCACCTTGCGATCCGACAGCACCACTTCCGCTTCCACCTCCGGGTGCCGTTGCAGGAACTCGGTCAGTATCGGTGTCAGAACGCGGTTGCCGAAGGTGACCGGCGCGCTGATGCGCAACAGCCCGCTCGGGGAGCTTAACAGCGCCCGCGCACTGGCTTCGGCCGCGTCGGCATCGGCCAGCAGTCGGCGGCAGCGTTCGTAAAACACCCGACCGGCCTCGGTCAGCCCCTGGCGGCGGGTAGTACGATTAAGCAGCGGCGCATTCAACCGTTGTTCCAGAGCGCGAATGTGTTTGCCAACCATGGTCGGTGAAATAGCCATCTCTTCGGCGGCGGCGACGAAGCTGCCTTTTTCCACCACCCGCACAAACACCGCCATGCTGGTTAATCGATCCATTATAAACCCCTGGTGTTTTCTGAATGCTTTTTAGGCCACTGTTGCCGAGTATAGCGCTTTGCGATAATCAATCTATCGACCGTCAGTGTGTTATTGGCGGAAATTTTCCGGAGTGGCGACATGCAGGCATTAGCGTTTGAACAATTTGGCGGGCCGGACGTGCTCGAATACCTTGAGCTGCCGACGCCGGCTGTACCTGCGGGTGCGGTACAGGTACGCATGGGGGCCGCCGGGCTGAATTTTGCCGATATCTATCGCCGTAAGGGCAATTACGTGCTGCACGGCAATCCCCCTCATATTGGCGGTTACGAAGGGGTTGGGACCATCATTGCCTTGGGTGAGGGCGTTCAGGGGTGGCAACTCGGAGAGCGGATTGGTTTCGCTGACGTACCTTTTTGTCATGCCACTCGCATCAATGTGCCGGTGGAGCACGCGCTGCGTCTGCCGCAGGCATTGAGCGACGTTGAAGCCGCCTCTATTTTGCTGCAGGGGCTGACGGCGCAGTACCTGATCAATGACAGCGTTCAGGTCAAGGCGGGCGATCGCGCCCTGGTGCATGCCGCCGCCGGCGGTGTCGGACAGATCCTTACCCGGATGCTGGTGGCGCGTGGCGCGCAGGTTTACGCCGTTGTCTCTTCGGCGCATAAACAGCAGATTGCGTTAAACAACGGTGCGGTGGCGGCCTTCACTTATCAGCAGGATTGGGTCACGCAGATTGCCGCTCTGACCGACGGCGGCGTTGAGTACGGTTTTGACTCCGTGGGCATCACCCTGCAACAAAGCATCGACGCGCTGCGCCCCGGCGGTCGGGTGGTCACCTTCGGCATGGCCGGGGGCGAGGCACCGGCGATCTCTGCCTATCAGCTGATGATGGATTCCAAAGGCGTAGTGGGGGGCGATCTCTGGACTTACCTCAATAACGCAGAGGCGCGACGTACGCGGGCCGAGCGTCTGTTCAGCAGTTGGCAGAATGGCGAGTTTGCTATTCCGTACATCGAAACCTTCCCGCTCAAAGAGGGGGCGGCGGCGCACCGTCGCCTGGAAGATCGCAGCTTTGCCGGTAAAATTGTGCTGCTCAACGATAGCGACCCGCGGAGTTAAAAGCCGTATTTCGCTTCATGTTACACTGGCCGCCAGAAGCTAAACGGGGCCAGTCAGGATGGAAGTGATACGCGCAGCGATAGAAAAACAGGTCATCAGCCTGACCGGGCTGGCGCTCGGCGGCATTGATTTTGAAAATCCGCCGGGGGATCCGGGCCTGTTCGGCCCGCAGTCGGTTATCTGGCAGGTGCACAACGATTTTACCTCGATGCTGTGCGGGGGCGTCAGCGCCTTGCTGATGCAAATGCTGCACCCGCTGGCGTTGGCGGGAGTGTGGGATCATTCCAACTTTCGTGAAGATATGCTCGGCCGCCTGCGCCGTACCAGCCAGTTTGTCTCCGTCACCACTTTTGGCCCCACCGCCGAAGCCGAACGCCTG
Organism: Serratia sp. BNK-12; assembly: GCF_047456085.1. Lineage (NCBI taxonomy): Bacteria > Pseudomonadati > Pseudomonadota > Gammaproteobacteria > Enterobacterales > Yersiniaceae > Serratia > Serratia sp. BNK-12. The sequence goes on along the minus strand of NZ_CP179896.1, from coordinate 3,728,433 downwards.
ATTGCCAAAGTCAAAGCTATTCACCTGCAGGTCAACGGCGTCAGCAGCGACGGCAGGCCTTACGCCGCCAGCGATCCTGAGTTGCTTACCTGGGTGCACGTGGTGGAAAGCAGTCGTTTTTTGGCCAGCCATTTACGCTACCGCAACCCGTCTCTTCCCCGTGAAAAGCAGGACCAATATTACCGTGAGGCTGCACGCGTAGCCGCAGCCTTGGGGGCGGAAGAAATCCCAACCTCCTGCACGGCGGTAGAGGAGTATCTGCAACGGATGCGTCCGCAATTGGTGTGCGATGAGCGCACGCGGGAAGTCGCGCGTATTCTGCTGGCCGCGCCGGCTCCCAGCGCATTGGCCCGGCCTTTTGGCGCTTTAGTGATGCACGCGGGTATCGACCTGCTGCCTGACTGGGCGCAACAACAGTTTGATTTTCATCCCGGAAACTTACGCCGCCGCCTGGTGCGCACCGGTGCAGGGGGCGTCGGTAAAGTGCTGCGCGCCTCAATGCGTAATGGTTCATATCAGCGTGCGCTGCGCCGAATTAACCGACAGGCCTGAATCGGCGCAGACTATAATTCTTACCAATAACCCGATGTTTCGGGGCACTTTTGAGACTTTTACGGGTGATCCGAGCGGTAATGCGCTTTACACTGGATAAAAGCCAATTTCCATTTTATTTAGCGTGCAGCATTATTCTGCGCCTTGAGCCTATTTGAGGTTATATGAACGAGTCACACGTACTTGCTGAAGTCAGTAATGAGAACCAGACGCTGGTCGCGGTGGTTCAGCAAGATCACCGGGCTGCTTATTTTTATATTTACCCTACAGAAGAAAATAGCGAGCGTTTTCAGGTGCGCGCTTGCTGGCTGCGTAACCTGGCCGCTGCGCCGCAGCAGGAAGACAGCGCGGCACTGGCGCTGGGGCAGCCACCGATGCTGGCGGCCGAGTTTTGCCGCAATCTGGAAGGGGAAGCGCCGCTGAACCCGGAAGGGCTGACGGTGGTTTGGACCGAGAGCGACGACGGCGCGGCACTGTGGTATTACGGTCAATTGCTGGCGGTGATCCCCGGCTGGAGCCTGTATATCGACCATTCGGTATGTTATTCCGCCAGCTGCATTAAAGAGAGCCCGCTGGCTTATCCGCTCGGTTCCGCTTCCACCAATACCCAGTATGCACTGGCGGAAAGTACCCGTCAGTTCTGGCGCAGTTGGCAGCGGGAGGAAGGGAATCCCTGGCCCAAGATGCAGAGCGATTATCAGGCGCATTACGAGCAGCATTTTGGCCCCTCGGTGAAATACTACGCCATCGATCAGGGCAAGTGGCCGCCGATGGCGATCACTCAGCATGAACGCGACGGCATCTACTATTTCCTTACCCTGGGTGTCAGCATCCGGCCGATGCCGTGGGTAGAGATCCTGTTTAACGACGACGCCTCCCGCTATCGCCGTATGGAAATGGGTATCGCCATCGACGGTCAATACATGACCGAGGAAAATGCGATACAGATGGCCAGCGCGTTGGCCGGTTTCGCCCACGTGCCTTGGTCAAAAATCACCTGGTTTGGCGAAGGGCATACCCTGGAGTCCGAAGTGGCGCCTCAGGGCTATGAGGGCTACGTGCTGTCTTCCTCGTTTTATCCGTATCACGAGCATCTGAGCTTGCCGAAACAGTATGGCGATCCGGTCAATATTTTCTGGGCCAGCCCGGTATTTGAAGCCGAGCGTCTGCTGGCGCATGCGACGCCGAATGGGGGTCACGAGTTGGTTAACAAACTGCGTGAGCAGGGCGTTGACCATATCTTCCGCCCGCGTCAGCCGGTATGCTGAGACGGAATTTATTCTCTGGAGCCAATCATGAAGTCAGCGCTGTTGGTTATTGATGTGCAGAAAGGGTTGTTTACACCGCCGCCGGCGGATGCCGAAGCGACGATCGATCGCATTAACACCCTGAGCGCCGCTGCCCGTCAGGCCGGCGTGCCGGTGATTTTCATTCAGCATCAAACGCAGCATGATGAGTTGGCGCACGGCAGTGACGCCTGGCAACTTGATCCCGGTTTGCAGGTAAAGGCCGGCGATCATCGGGTAGAGAAAACCACGCCGGACTCATTCCTGCGTACCGGATTGGGGCCGCTGTTGATTGCGAACGGTATCTCGCATCTGGTGGTTTGCGGCTATTCCACCGAATTTTGCGTGGATACCACCACTCGCCGCGCCGCCGCTCTGGGTTACCCGGTGACGCTGGCGGCCGATGCGCATACCAGCCACGACAAAGCGCATGCCTCCGGCCTGCAGATCCGCGCCCATCACAACGCTACACTGTCGAATATCGAAAGCTTTGGTGTCCTGATCGACGCACTGCCAACGGCAGAAATTCGTTTCTGACGGCCAAATAAAAAGCCCGGAGCGATCCGGGCCTATCAGGATTACTTCAATCCGGCTCTGCGTGCCGCCACTTTGGCCAACGCCGACCAATCCAAATCTGCGTCGCCTTGCGCCACCGCGTCGAGGAAGTTGTCCTTCAGCACGCTGGCGAACGGCATTGGCGTGTGGCTGTTGGCGCCGGCCTCCAGCGCCAGGCCGACGTCTTTCATCCCCAGGCTTAATTTAAAACCCGCAGGTTCAAACTTTTCTTCGGCGATCAACCCTCCATAACCCTTGTAAGCCGGAGAGGCAAACAGGGTACTGGTGAGCATGTGCAGATAATCCGCGCCGGAAACGCCGTAGTTGCGCACCAGAGCACTGCCTTCCGCCATCGCCTCAATGGCGCTGGCCAACGTGAAATTGGCGGCGATTTTAACGATGTTGGCCTGTTCGGGCTGGTCGCCAAAATGCCAGGTCTGCTGGCCGAGCACCTCAAACAGCGGCTGCACCTTGGCGAGCAACAGCGGATCGCCCGCCGCCAGAATATTCAGCTTGCCGGCTGCGGCTACGTCCATCCGCCCCAACACCGGTGCGGCGATATAACCGACGTTGCGCTCCGCGTGCAGCAACGCCAGCCGTTTGGCCAACGCCACCGAGACCGTCGCCATATTGATGTGAATCGCTCCCGCCCGCAGCTGTTGCAGCAGCCCGCTTTCCACCACTACCTGCTCGGTGGCGGCATCGTTGGCCAGCATGGTGATCAGTACGTCCACCTCCGCCAGTTCTTCCGGCTGCCGAGCCTGCACGGCCCCGGCGCTCACCAAAGGCTGTGCTGCCTGGGGCGAACGGTTCCATACCTTTACCCCATAGCCAGCCTGCAACAGGTTGGCGGCCATCGCGCTGCCCATACCGCCCAGGCCGGCAAATCCGATCTTCATATCGCGTTCCTTTTCTCAGGTTATCTTCCTTCACCCTAACGCGACGCTCGGAGAACGCAAATGGCGGAATGTAACGCTTTCTTAACCGACCCGCGCCCCCCCGTTAATCGAGGTAACGGTTCCGGTGATGAAAGAGGCCTCTTTCGAAGCCAGCCACAGCGCGGCGCTGGCGATATCCTCTACCCGGCCGGTGCGCCCCATCGGCGTTTCGGCCGCGATGGCGTCAATGCGATCCTGCGGCAAACCGGTACCGAAAAAGCGAGTATCGGCGATAAAGCCCGGCGCAATGGCGTTAACCGTGATGCCTGCTTCGCCCAGTTCGCGTGCCAGGCTGAGGGTAAAACCTTGCACGCCGGCCTTGGCGGCGGAGTAGCCCAGAGCACCGGCACTGTCGCTGCCGCATTGGGCGGCGATCGAACTCAGGTTGATGATGCGACCGCCCGGTTTACGTAGATGCGGCAACATCGCCAACGTAAACAAAAAGGTACTTTTCAGGTTTCCGTCGATCACCGCGTCCCATTCCTGCTCGGCCTGCGCCAGGGGCGTATCGGCGGCAATCACCCGGGTAAAACCGGCGTTGTTGATCAGCACATCCAAAGTGCCCAGATCGGCGGCCAATTGGGCGGCCACTTCTTCCACCGCGCCACGTTGGCTCAAGTCCGCCGCATAATAGCGGGTGCCGTGGCCAATTTGCTGCGCCGCCTGTTGCAGGCGTTTAGGGTTACGCGCCACGATGGCGATGCGGTAATCCTGTTGTGCCAGTTGCTGGGCGATGGCCAGTCCAATACCGCTGGATCCGCCGGTAATCACCGCTGTACGTTGCGTCATAGCTGATTCTCCTGTGCCCGTGGTCCACGCCGGAATGGCGCAGCACTTGAGGGTTCGGAAAGTATTGGCTTTCGCTATCGATACATCCAATACTCTATCTATGCTTCCAAAATACGAAAAAGGTATCACGTGATTGAGCTACGCCAACTGCGGCAATTTGTCGCCGTCGCCGAAGAGATGAGCTTTCACCGCGCCGCCGAGCGTTTGCACATGGCGCAGCCGCCGTTGACGGCCGCCATCAGAAAGATTGAGCAGGAGCTGGGTGTCCCCTTGCTGGAACGCGGCAATCGGATCACGCGCATCACCGAGGCTGGGCAGGTGTTTCTGATCGAGGCGCGGCGGACCTTGGCGCAGTTTGAGCGCACCCTTGGCAATACCCGACGTGCGGCGCGTGGCCTGACGGAATCGCTACGGTTGACCTTTGTCGATAGCACGGTCAATGCCCTGCTGCCGGGGATCCTGCGCCAGTTTCGTCAGGCGCACCCGCAGGCGGAGTTCCATTTGCAGGAGGCCACCACCGCCGAACAGCTGATCGCGCTGCGCGACGATCGCGCCGATATCGGTATGGTGGTCCTGCCGATAGCGCCGCAGGATGAGCTGCAGATTCTACCTTTTTTACAGGATCGCATGGTGCTGGCGCTGCCGGATCACCACCCTTTGGCGACGCAACGGCAAGTGACGCTGAGCGATTTGGCCGATCAGCCCTGGGTGCTGTTTCCGGCACATTATGGGCTGGGGATGCACGCGGCGATTTTGCAGGCCTGTGCGGTAGCGGGGTTCAGCCCGCGTATCGTGCAGGAAGCTCGGCAGATGCAAACCATCGGCGGGCTGGTGGCCGGTGGGGTGGGGATTGCACTGATGCCGGCTCTGTTTGCGGTACTGAAATCACCCGGCGTGGTGTTCCGCGAACTGAGTGGCGCAGGTAGCCCGGTGCCCTATACGTTGGCGCTGGCGTTACGCACCCCTTCACCGCTGATCGAGACATTTTGTCGTATCGCCGGCGAACAGGCGGCGGCCTGGCAGCGTGCGGTTATTGACAACCGGCGCAGTGGGGGGATACCTTAAAAGCATGAATATGCCGATGCACTCCACTCACAGCCAGTCTTGGTGGCGCCTCCTCTGAAGGCGGCACGGGTATTCACACCTCTTTTCAATGCCGCCGGTTCTGGCGGCATTTTTATTGCGTTGATCCGGTGGTGTATTTACTTTCAGGAGCAATGCAATGAGCTACACCATTTTGACCGGCGATCGCGCCACCGGATCCCTGCATTTAGGCCACTACGTCGGATCCTTGCGCCAGCGCGTTGAGCTGCAACAACAGCATCAGCAAACGGTGCTGGTCGCGGACCTGCAGGGGCTGACCGATAACGGCAACAATCCGCAAAAAATCAGCGCCAACGTGCTGAATCTGGTCGCCGACTACCTGGCGGTCGGCATCGATCCGCAGAAAACCACGATTTGCCTGCAATCCGCGCTGCCGGCGCTGGCTGAGCTGACCATATATTATCTCAATCTGGTCAGCGTGGCACGGCTGGAGCGCAACCCCACAGTGAAAAGCGAAATTATCGAAAAAGACTTTTCCCGCAGCTTGCCGGCCGGTTTTCTGGTTTACCCGGTCAGCCAGGCGGCGGACATCACCGCATTTGGCGCGACCCACGTGCCGGTTGGTGACGATCAGCTACCAATGCTGGAGCAGACCAACGAGATCGTGCGGCGTTTTAATCGCATCGTTGGCAGACCGGTACTGACGGAATGCCAGCCGTTGTTGAGCAACGTCGGCCGCCTGCCGGGGCTGGATGGGCAGGGCAAGATGTCGAAATCGCGCGGCAACACCATTACTCTGGGCGCCGATGCCGAGCAGGTGCACAAGGCGGTGATGAGCATGTTTACCGATCCTGGTCACCTGAACGTTAAGGATCCCGGCCGCGTGGAGGGCAATATGGTGTTCACCTATCTGGATGCTTTCTGTGAGGATGCCGATCTGGTTGCCGATCTGAAGGCGCATTATCGTCGTGGCGGGCTGGGGGACATGAAAATCAAACGCCTGTTGGAAGATTGCCTGCAAAGCCTGCTGGAGCCAATTCGTACCCGTCGGGCCGAGTATCTGGCCGACAAGGGCGAGCTGTTGCGTATTCTGCAGCAGGGCACCCAGCGTGCCGATAAGATCAGCAAGCAGACGCTGGCACAGGTGAAAGGCGCGTTGGGGCTGGATTTCTTTAGCCTGTGTTGAACGCACGCCCTCAATCGTGGGAGAGGGCGGCGGAGTGAAATCCTTAGGCGGCGCTGTCAACGATCGGGTGTTTAACCACGAAGATATACGACAGTGCACCTATCAGGGTGAAGCAGGAACAGAGGATGAGCGCCAGGTTGAAAGAGTGGGTGGTATCGAGGATCCAGCCGGTGACCACCGGCGCGAACGAAGCGAAGATAAAGCTGGCGAAGTTTTGAATGCTGCCGACGGAGGCCGTCATGCGCGAGGTTACCGCCACGTGGATCAGGCCCCAGCAGGAGGTGCCGGCAAAGTGGATACAAAACAGCGCCATGCCGATCAACAACACCGCGCTGTAGGTGGTGGTAGCCTGGGCAACCACGGCGGTAAAGGAAGCGGACAGCAGCATGCCGGCCACAATGCAAATTTTGCGGCTTTTCAGCGGTGCCATTCCGCGCCGAACCAAAAAGTCGGTGACGAAACCGTTCGACAACATACCGGCGGCGCCAAACAGGAAGGGGATGGCACTCATTAGCCCGGTGCTTTTCAGGTCCAGATGGTAAGTGGTTTGCAGGTAACCCGGCAGCCAGGCCAGATACAGCCAGGCGGTGTAGTTGATGCCGCTAAAGCCGATCATCATGCCCCACATGGTGCGGTTTTTGAATAGCCCACGCCACTCGCGAAAGTTCATCGGTTCAGGCCGCGCGCTGACGCTACCGGCGTTCAGATAGGCCTGTTCCTGAGCACTCAGGCTGACGTCCTGCCGGTTGCGGTACAGCATGTACCAGCCGATCGACAGGGCGATCCCCAACACGCCGATGGTGATGAACATACCGCGCCAGCCGAAGGCCAGCATCATGGCCGTGAGGATTGGCGGGCTGATCGCCAGCCCGATGGTCGAAGCGGCATTGAAAATGCCCATGGGCATGCCACGATCTTTAATGTTGAACCAGTCATTGATCACCTTTACGCCGCACGGATTCATTGGCGCTTCGCCGATCCCCAGCCCGATACGTACCCAGATAAACTGGGTGAAGTTATGGATCATGCCGGACAGCGTTTGAAACAGCGACCAGACAAACATCCCGATCCCCAGCATCAGACGTGGGCCTTTTCGATCCAACAGCGGCCCGCAGGGCAGTTGGGCGATGCCGTAGGCCAATGAAAAAGCCGACAGCAGCAAGCCGATTTCGGTACCGCTCAGCCCCATTTCTTCCCGAATGGTGGAGTTCGCCACTGAGAGCGAGCTGCGATCGAGAAAATTGATTATTGCCGCCAGAAATAGCAACAACATGGCCGTAGTTTGGATTTTTTTAATTTTTGCCGAGCGGACTAACATGCCCTCCGGTGGCATAGGAATTATGTTATCGGAATAGGGATCCGTTTGTGGTTTTCCGCTATCGACGGTATGGGTTCTTTCCATCTTTCTTTGCCTCCAGAATTTCGCATTAATAATATTTATTATTCCGGGTATTCCCCTGGGAAGTGCATTAGCAGGTGGTCGGCAGTAAGCCTAGTGGGCGAAATGGGGTTGGCGGTGTGTTTTGTCGCGGTTCCGTGCAGCAGCCAATATTTTGCTGCTTTTTATCGGTTTTAAATGCTGTGGGGGTGTTTTTTATCAATAAAGAGCGCCACCCCGAATCAGGCGATGCTCTGATTGATCGAGCGGATCATGGACTGCTTGGCGGTGTCCAGATGGCGGTGCAGGCCGTTGATGGCTTCCTGATCGTTACGGCAGATCAACGCGCTGAGAATGGTCATGTGTTCTTCAATGGCGACGATATTGCGCTGTTTAAGATCGGTTTCATCCCACTGGTAGTGGAAATGAAAAATCACGGAAATGATCTCCAGCGACTGGTTGAAGAACGGGTTGTTGGCAGCGGAGAGGATCAGCCCGTGGAAATCGCGATCCAATTGGGAAAACAGGCGATAGTTGTCGCTGATGTTTTCCCGCAGTTGGCGGTGACGGCTCAGCAGCTCTTTGGCCTGCAGCCAGCGCTCGTCGTGCATCGGCAGATTGATAAAGTGGGAAAGGGCGTGCGTTTCCAGCATCTGGCGCAATTCAAACAGCTGTTCGGCGTAGCGTTGATCAAATTTCTTCATGCTCCACTGACCGCGCCGGACGCTGTCGATCAGGTTGTAACGGCTGAAGTGCAGCAGAAACTCCCGCACCACCACCGGGCTCACGTTGACCGCACGCGACAGCTGCAGTTCGCTGAAGGTATCGCCGGCACGCAGCTGCTTTTGGTTGATCATTTGGTAGAACGCCTTTTCAAACTTTTTCCCCTGTTCATCAAGAGAAAGGTTCTGGCAGTCGAAGCCATCTTGCGGCAGTGCCCGGCGTAAAATAACGTAGTCATCGCCGACTTTTTCCAGCACGCCACACTGGGACAAGTGCGCCAGCGTATGGCGTACGGTGGTGCGGCTGATGTTGTACATTTCGGCCAGGGCGGCCTGAGACGGCAGCGGCGAGCGCAGGTGGCCGTTATTGATGCTGTCGATCATCTGGTTTACCACGTTTTGCCGCAGGTTTTGGGTTCTGCTCATGCTGTGCCTCAGGTGTTTTTTATGCATTTAAAACCAATTTAAATCGGTTTATTTAGCGATACCTCACAGATTTGTCTGAACATATCGCCGGCGCTCCGGTTTTTATTTAATAACCTCCTCATCATTAGTGGAGGAAAAACGATGACAACAATGAAAACCTTAGTGTGTGAGCAGCCGACAAAATTAGTTTATCAACGGCGTCCGGTGCCTTTTCCTGCCGCGCAGGAAGTGGTGATCAAAATAATCACCGTCGGCATTTGCGGCACGGATATTCATGCCTGGTCCGGTCATCAGCCTTTCTTCAGTTATCCACGCGTATTGGGCCATGAAATATGCGGTGAAATTGTCAGCGTCGGCAATAACACCACTGACTGGCAGGTGGGCCAGCGGGTGGCGGTAATGCCGTATATTTCTTGCCACCGCTGTGGCGCTTGCCAAAGTGGCAAAACCAACTGCTGCGAGAATATTTCGGTGATGGGTGTTCATCAGGATGGCGGTTTTTGCGAATACCTCAGCGTGCCGATCGGCAACCTGCTGGCGGTGGACGATGTGGCTCCTGAAGCGGCGGCACTGATTGAGCCCTTTGCCATCAGCGCTCATGCGGTGCGTCGTGCCGGAATTGCGGCGGACGATCAGCTGCTGGTGGTAGGTGCCGGGCCTATCGGGCTGGGCGTCGCGGCGATTGCCAAAGCCGATGGCGCGCAGGTGGTGGTGGCGGATACCAGCGCCGAGCGTCGGCGGCACGTCGAGCAGGTGTTGCAGTTACCAACGCTTGATCCGCAGGATGAACGCTTTGATGCGGCGCTGCACGGCCAGTTCGACGGCAAATTGGCCGCCAAGGTGATTGACGCCACCGGCAACCCGCAGGCGATGAACCACGCCGTCGATCTGATTCGTCACGGCGGCAGCATCGTGTTTGTCGGCTTGTTTAAGGGCGACCTGCAGTTCTCCGATCCGGAGTTCCATAAAAAGGAAACTACCCTGATGGGCAGCCGCAACGCGACCAGCGAAGACTTTGCCAAGGTGGGGCGGCTGATGGCGGCAGGGAAAATCACCGCGCAGATGATGCTTTCACACCATTTTGATTTCGATAGCCTGGCGGAGCATTACGAAGCGCAGGTGATCAACAACAGGCAGTTAATTAAGGGTGTCATTCACTTTCAATAAGCCCCAGCGGGAAATGATGGCACGCGTCATTTCCCGGCCACAAAAGCATCATCCCGTTGTCATAAACTTATCCGTTAATAGGTGCCCATAATGATTAGTCACTGAAACCAGAGAAATCATATGGCTCAGGCACTGTTAAAACTGGCACCAACCGATTTTCCAGGGCAGCAACCGGTTCAACTACAAAAAGTGTTATCGGTTAAAGGTTTGGGAAAAGCGTATAAATCTCAGCATCGCGTGCTGGATGACATCAACTTCGATCTGCACGTCGGTGAATTCGTGGCGGTGATCGGGCGTTCCGGCGCCGGCAAATCCACCTTGCTGCATACCCTGAACGGCACCATTCCTTCGAGCTGTGGCGAGATGCTGCACTTTGAGGATGACGGCGTAGCTCAGGATATCGCGCAGCTTTCCCCTCGTCAGATGCGGCAATGGCGTGCCCGCTGCGGCATGATTTTCCAGGACTTCTGCCTGGTGCCACGGCTGGACGTGATGACCAACGTGCTGTTGGGGCGACTGAGCCACACCTCGACCCTGAAATCCTTCTTCAAACTGTTTGACGATACCGACCGCGCCCGTGCTATCGAGCTGTTGCAATGGCTCAATATGCTGCCGCATGCCCTGCAGCGCGCCGAAAACCTGTCAGGCGGTCAGATGCAGCGAGTGGCGATCTGCCGCGCGCTGATGCAAAACCCCAAAATCCTGCTGGCCGATGAGCCGGTGGCGTCGCTCGATCCGAAAAATACCCGTCGCATTATGGATGCGCTGCAAAAAGTCAGCGAAAACGACATCGCAGTGATGGTGAACCTGCACTCGGTCGAGTTGGTAAAAGAGTACTGCACCCGGGTGATCGGCATTGCACAGGGCAAGATCGTGTTTGACGGCCACCCTTCGCAATTGAACGAACGGATACTGCACCAGCTGTACGGCGAGGAAGCCAATCAGATCCATTAACCACCAGAACCTTTATCTTCACTTTTACCTTTACACACACAAGGCATTGTAATGAAAAAAGTATTGAGTCTGACCACAGTGATGGCCGGCGCGATGATGGTATTTAATGCTGCCGCAGCGGATGCACCTAAAGAACTGAATCTGGGCATTCTTGGCGGACAGAACGCCACCCAGCAAATCGGCGACAACCAGTGCGTGAAGCAGTTCCTGGACAAGGAACTGAACGTGGACACCAAGCTGCGCAACTCCTCTGACTATTCTGGCGTGATCCAGGGCCTGCTGGGCGGCAAAATCGATCTGGTGCTGAGCATGTCACCGTCGTCGTTTGCCTCGGTCTATATCAAGGATCCGAAAGCGGTAGATATCGTCGGCATCGCGATTGACGACGTAGACCAATCTCGCGGTTACCACTCCGTGGTAGTGGTTAAAGCTGGTAGCCCGTATAAAAAGCTGGAAGATCTGAAGGGCAAGGCCATTGGCTTCGCCGATCCGGATTCCACTTCCGGTTTCCTGATCCCGAACCAGGAGTTCAAGAAACTGTTCGGCGGCACGGTAGACAATAAATATAATAACGCCTTCTCTAGCGTCACCTTCTCCGGCGGCCATGAGCAGGACATCCTTGGCGTGCTGAACGGCCAGTTCGAAGGCGCGGTGACCTGGGCGTCGATGATCGGCGACTACAACACCGGCTATACCAGCGGCGCGTTCAACCGCATGATCCGTATGGACCATCCCGATCTGATGAAACAGCTGCGCATTATCTGGCAGTCGCCGCTGATCCCGAATGGCCCAATCCTGGTGAGCAACTCGCTGCCGGCTGATTTCAAAGCCAAGGTCGTGACGGCCATCAAGAAGCTGGATAAGGACGATCACCAGTGCTTCATCAAGGCCATGGGCGGTAAACAGCACATCGGTGACACCACTCTGGCGGAATACCAGAACATCATCGACATGAAACGTGAGCTGACCAAAGGCGACCGTTAATGCTGACGGGGCTCGGCCTGGTCGAGCCCCGCTGAATTCCTCACGTCGGAAACCTATTTTGAATACAGATTTTGCGCACTACTACCAACAGATCCGCAGCAAGCAAAAGCGCGAGACGCTGTTTTGGTCGCTCGGTCTGGTGGCGCTCTACCTGGGCGCCGGCAGCATCGCCGAGTTCAACCTGCACACCGTGTGGGTCTCCATTCCTCACTTCTTTGATTATCTGGCGGAAACCATCCCCACCCTGCATTGGAATCTGCTGTTCGCCGATGGCCGCACCGAAGGCTCTTTGGCCTACTGGGGCTATCGGTTGAATATCCAACTGCCGCTGATTTGGGAAACGCTGCAGCTGGCGCTGGCGGCCACCATTCTTTCGGTACTGGTGGCGGGGGCGCTGGCATTCCTGGCGGCCAATAATACCCACAGCCCGGCGTCGTTGCGGCTGGCAATCCGGACGCTGGTGGCGTTTTTGCGCACCATGCCGGAGCTGGCCTGGGCAGTCATGTTCGTGATGGCGTTTGGCATCGGTGCCATTCCGGGCTTTTTAGCCCTGGCGCTGCACACCATCGGCAGCCTGACCAAACTGTTTTATGAATCGATCGAAACCGCGTCCAACAAGCCGGTACGTGGGCTGGCGGCCTGTGGCGCGACGCCGCTGCAGCGCATGCGGTTTGGCCTTTGGCCGCAGGTAAAACCGGTCTTCTTGTCGTACAGCTTTATGCGCCTGGAAATCAACTTCCGTCAGTCGACCATTTTGGGGCTGGTGGGGGCGGGCGGCATCGGCCAAGAGCTGATGACCAATATCAAACTCGATCGCTATGACCAGGTCAGCATGACGCTGCTGCTGATTATTCTGGTGGTTTCGCTGCTGGACTATGCCTCGGGCGAACTGCGCAAACGGGTCGTGGAGGGGAAAAAATGATCACAGCACCAACGCTCACGGCGGAAGGGATGCAGGCGCTCAAGCAGCAGCATCCGGAAATATTCTCGCAGCAGCGCCGCTACCTGCGCACCGTCGGCATTATCGCGGTAGCGATCGCGCTGTATTACCTGTTCTTCTTCCAGTTTTTCGGCATCTCCTGGCCGCAGTTCGTTAACGGATGCCATCAGCTTGGCCGCTATTTTATGCGCATGTTCGTCTGGCATGATTTCGTCAACTGGCCGTTCATGTACTATTTCCAGCAGATTTTCATCACCATCGGCATCGTGTTCGCCGGGACCATTACCGCTTCGCTGATCGCCTTGCCGCTGTCGTTCTTCGCAGCGCGCAACGTGATGTCAACGCCGCTGTTGCGACCCATATCGGTGGTGGTGCGGCGGTTTTTAGATATTTTTCGTGGCATCGATATGGCGATCTGGGGGCTTATTTTTGTCCGCGCGGTTGGTATGGGGCCGCTGGCCGGGGTGCTGGCGATCGTGATGCAGGACGTTGGTCTGCTCGGAAAACTGTATGCGGAAGGGCATGAGGCGGTCGATAAATCCCCGAGTCGTGGTCTGACGGCGGTGGGGGCCAACGGCCTGCAAAAGCACCGTTACGGTATCTTCACCCAGTCGTTCCCGACCTTTCTGGCGTTAAGCCTTTACCAGATTGAATCCAACACCCGCTCGGCGGCAGTGCTGGGCTTTGTGGGGGCCGGCGGCATAGGGTTGGTGTATGCGGAAAACATGCGGCTGTGGAATTGGGACGTCGTGATGTTTATCACGCTGATCCTGGTGGTGGTGGTGATGATTATGGATAAGGTGTCGTCGATCCTGCGTAATAAATACATCATCGGCGAAGACATTCCGTTGTACCAGCAGAAAAGCCAAATCGATTAAGCACTGATACTATTTCACTGGCGGTTGGACATATTTGGCTTCTGATGCTGCGTTATCCACTTACAAGATTAACGCAGCGTATAAATAGCCAGGTAATTATGATTAAGGCGCAATGTCACCGTTGCGCCTTGTTATTTTTATGGGATTTATCCCCCTCGATGTTCTATGTGTTGTGTGGTACTTCAGTAATCGCTATCGATTAGTGCGTAAGTGCATTCTTAATTATTTTATCCAGGTCTGTTAGAGGACAAAATAACCTTGAGGAATGCAGGATGCCAACTATCACTAAATCAAAATCACTTTATACTTTGACGCGACCCGTTTGGTTAGATGCTGCGGGCATGAGCAAAGGGATTGACCACGATCGTCAACATCTGGGGATTATTCTCGCCGCCGGCCAAGTGGTGCGCGTTCGCCAGACCAATGCGGCCTTTAGCGGCAAGCTGAAGCTGCGCTTGCTGAACGACGACAGCAAAACCGAGGCCGAATTCACTATCGGCAGCAGCTGGGTTGAGGCCAGCGTGAAGGCCGTATCCGTGCCGTTTATCGACACGCCATATGCGGCTGGGGCGCCCGTCGTGGAGGTTGAGTACCCGGACACGTCGAAAATCTTGCCGGTCTACCGTAAAGGCGAAAACGAAACGGCGTTCTTCGCCCGCTGGGATAATCAGGATGCGGAGTTTGCACTTGTCGAGTCCGACTACGCGGCGCTGCTGGTGCCAAAAATCAGCAAAAAAGAGCTGAAGGCGCTGGGCGAAGCTAAAAACATCGACGGCCTGATCGCCTATTACGATCGCATTTTCACTTTTTATAATGCGCTGGCGGGGGTGTCATTCGAGGCTGAGAATGCTTCGGATCTTAATATTAAAAACCGCTACTTTATTAAGGCCGATAAAAATGGCGCAGGCGCTGCTTATTACGGTGGTCGTTGGACGGCGGAAACCAGTAATTCCGTCAGCAGTTTCTGGCTAACCCCGAAAGACAATAACTGGGGAAGCCTGCATGAAATTGCCCATGGTTATCAGGGCCATTTTATGGGCGATAAATACTTCGCCACCGGTGAGATGTGGAACAATATCTATGCTGCCTGTTATCAGGACGTGATGCTGGGGGCGCGCAAATATCAAGAAGGCTGGTTGTATGCGCATGGCGATATGGCCGGCGTGGAGAAGGTTATTGTCGATTTTATCGCCAAAGCTACTCCGCTTAATCAATGGGACCTGCGCTCGAAACTCTACTTTGCGGTTCTGATGGTGGATAAGGCGGGCAAAAATGCCTTCACCCACTTTAATCAGCAATACCGTAAAAGTTGCAACACCCCAGGCTTTGTTCCTTCCGAACATGCGCTGCTGGATATGCTCAGCGAAAGCTTTGCGGTCTCCGGCGAGCAGATTGACGTTACGCCATTTATCCAACTGGTCGGCGGCTACGTCACACCGGCTCAGCAGAAGCGTAATGTCTTTAGCCACGCGAAAGCGGTTTATCCTCTCTATCAATTGGTTGCCGCGCAGGATCTCGATGCGGTGAAAACGCAGTTGAAGCTGGACTCCACCCTGCGTCTGGTGGATTCCGCCCAGTTGAAGGCTACCGGCCTGAAAGGCAACGTTACCCTGAGCTTTGACATTGACGATTTCGCCCAGATTTACGGCGAAGATCTGATCCTGCTGGAAGGGGCCCGTTACGTTCGCAAAATGCGGATCGACAGCTCAACCCTGGTGCTGAAAGAGCTACCGATTGGCGTTTATACCCTGCGACTGCCTACCGGCAAAGACCGGAAGTATCAGTTGGCCCAGGGTTACCTGGTGCTGAAACAGGGCGATAACGCGCTGAAGCTCGGCTTGGTTAAAAAAGTTGCGTCGCCGATCGCTACGCAAGAAATTAATCTGTTGGGGCTGAGTGATGCCGTTTTCGCCACGGTTGTGGCCGATCGCGGCAGGGGCAAAGTGGTGATTGACGTTACCAGCAAGGAACCGCACTCTTACTTCCCCGGAGAGACCTATGCCAAAATCACCCTGCGCAATGCACAAGATGCGGTGATCTTCAGCAAGGATATCCAGGGTACCGCCGCGAGCCTGAGCCATGATGAGTTGCCTCTTGCCGTCGGCGACAAAATTGAAATCTATCATGTGGAGCCGGGACGCGTACGGGTGGCACCGGCCTCTCCGGATATCATTGATAATAAAAATAAAACCAACGTATTGACGATCACCCAATACGGATTGAAGAACGAAACCTTGTCGGGAGATCCGCAGGCAGCTCTGTTGGTGCGTCTTGAGGCAGCGGTACAGCGTCTGCGTGAATACCGTCAGGCGTATTTAGCGCCATTCAGTGAGTTTAAAGACGATATCTATCTGGCGATCAACACCTTCGACAGCCCGCAGCGCGAGCAGTTATCGGCAAGCTATCAGGACTGCATTCCGGCTCACAATACCCGGCCGGGAGATCACCTGGGCAATGCCTTTACCCTTGCCGGCAAAGGCATTGGCGATCGTCAGTTCCTGACCGGTACGGTCGATTTGGTGAAGAAAACTTTCACCCTGTCGATTGGGGCAGGGATTGCACATCATTACTTCACGGATGTTTATGCGGCCGTTAGCTACACGGATGCGGAAGGTAACGTGCTGTATAGCGATGAGGTGGTGGGTAACCAGGAGCAACAGGCTCGTTCGGTCGTGTTGCCAATTTCCGGCTACGGCGGCGAGGTGATTCAACTGCGGCATGAGGAACCGGATAACCGCCTGATTATCACCAACGAGATGCAGCATGTCCGGCTGGCTGAAAAGGGTAAGCAGCAGAGCTATTGCCTCACGCCGGTGGGGTTGGAGCGGATGGCTGAATAACCTATACCCGTCATACTTGAAGCTGCCTCTGTGTTGGCTGCGCTCACTTACCCGAATCACTTACTACAGTAAGCTCATCGGGATGCGCTCCCTTGCCGCCTTGATGCAACTCCAATTATTTAGGGTATATATATGGTGCCGGTTTGATAACCCAAAAGCCAAATCGATTGAGAAACCCTGCACTGATCCTTATACTGCCGCACATATTCAAGGCGTGCGGCACTTATTTGATTTAACAACGCGAGCACGCCTTCCGGTTTACAAGCTAAAGGCAATTCTATGATCAACAATGACGTGCTGCGCAGCGTGCGCTACATGCTGAGTATTAACGACGCGAAAATGGTCGAGATTATCAAGCTGGATAATTTCGATGTTGCGGTCTCGGCAATGGGTGCTTACGTCATCAAAGAAGGTGAGCCAGGTTTCGAGAAGTGCCCGGACGAAGTGATGGCTCACTTCCTGAACGGTCTGGTGTTTTTCAAACGCGGTAAGGACGACAAGTTCCCGGCGCCGGAAGTGGAACTGCCGATCACCAATAACCTGGTGTTGAAAAAGCTGCGCGTGGCGTTTGAGTTGAAAGATACCGACATGCACCAGATTTTCACCGCCGTAGATTTCCGTATTTCCAAGCCGGAGCTAAGTGCGCTGTTCCGTAAAGAAGGCACCAAAAACTTCCGCCCGTGCGGCGATCAGATGCTGCGTTATTTCCTCAAAGGCTTGGCGCAACGCCTGCGCGGCGCATAAGTTACGCCACCATTGATGAAACCCGCTGCCCAACGCCAACATCCTGTTGGCGTTGTTCTTTCTGCGATATGAACCAAAATCGAGCTTAACTCTTATTTAGCGCCTCAAAAACGGCTCCAATTCTCCGTGTCATCATCGGCAAGCGCTGGTCCTTTCGCTGCGGTAATAACCTGCGGGCGGACATTAATCGCGGCGGGCACGGACGTGGATAGTTTGAAAACGGCGACGGTTTGGTTCAAGTGATTGGCCTGATCTTCCAGCGCACTGGCGGCGGAAGCTGATTGTTCAACCAGCGCGGCATTCTGCTGGGTCACCTTATCCATTTCGTTAACGGCTTGCGCGATTTGTGCAATCCCACGGCTCTGCTCTTCTGAGGCGCTTGAGATCTCCTGCATGGTTTCCGTGACCTGACCGATGGCGGTAACAATTTCCGTCATAGCCCCGTTAACGTTCTCCACCAGATCGTTGCCCTGACTGACGCGCAGCACCGACGTATCAATCAGCGTTTTAATTTCTTTGGCTGCCTGAGCGCTGCGCTGTGCAAGGTTGCGCACTTCACCGGCGACCACGGCAAAGCCACGGCCTTGTTCACCTGCACGGGCCGCTTCCACCGCCGCATTCAGGGCCAAAATATTGGTTTGGAAAGCGATACCGTCAATGACGCTGGTGATATCACCAATTTTGCGTGAGCTGTCGGCGATATCGCTCATGGTGACCACCATTTTGCGAGTAATCTCGCCGCCGTTGATGGCACTTTGCGAAGCGCTTTTCACCAACGAAGTGGCAGCGCCGGCGCTCTCTGCGTTGTTTTTCACCGTAGCAGAAAGCTGCTCCATGCTGGCCGCCGTTTCTTCCAGCGAACTTGCCTGTTCTTCCGTGCGGCTTGAGAGGTCGTTGTTACCCGCGGCAATTTCCTGCACGCCGGTATAAATATTTTGCGTGCCTGAACGGACGGCGCTGACGGTATTCGCCAGCTCATCACGCATATTGACGAGGCCTTGCATCAGCTTGCCAATTTCATTATTCCCACTGGCATTAATTTCTATCGCCAAATTTCCGTGTGCAATTTCAGCTTGATAGTCGATAATCTGATTGATTTTGTTGATCACATATTTTCTGATCCAGACCAGTACCACGCCGGTGAGCAGAATAAAGATGAAAATAAACGTCAACGATAAAGGCACCATTTTATGGTAACTGTCCTGTGCCGCAATACCCGCTGGAGTAATAATATCGTTGGCAACGTAGGCTGATGTCTCATCAAGCGCAGACATGAAATGCGTGGCTGAGCTATTGTGCATAATTGTTTGGAAACGGGAGATATCGCCATCTTCCAGGCTGATAATTAATTTAAGCAGGTCGCCGCGTGCTTTTTCATACAGATTCTTGACGTTCTTGGTCCGCGCTTGTTCATCCTGATCCTTCAGTGACAGTTGATAAAATTCTTCCATTAATTTATCAACTTCGGTGAGGCGCTGGCGAAGTTCGCCCAAAGATTTTTTTGCATTGTGATTTTGTGGCTGCGTGCTGAGCATCAAGGCATCTTTCAGCACGTCTTCACGGATCTCGGTAACGGAAGCGTAGGCATTATCCATTGCCATGATTTGATTAAAGCCGGAGGAGATTTGGGTAATGCGGTTATTGGTGCCTGAGGCATCCAGAATGCTCCATGCGCCGGAGAATATCTGAATAATACAGAATAGGGTTAAAATCCCCATTAGCCCGTGGGAGATTTTTAATCGTTCAAACATAGTACAACCTGAGATTTCAGTGAGGTGCCAGTGCGGCAAATAACACTATTTTGCCGCGAGAAGTGCTGTGTGTTTTCGGCAGATTACGATAAAACTTTAGTGATTAATTGGGAGCGGGATTTGAGGGCCATATTATCTTTGTTTTTAACTTTTCGTTTTTAGTTGAAACATACAGATAACATGAACTGGCCTGAGGCCTATTATCCAAAGCCCGGCAGTAAAGTAATAGCGATACCTCGAGGGAAAATAGCTTAAGGTTTTGTAACGGAGCGTATTTATTTTTCCTGGTAATTATTAATCATGTTTCTATTTTAATGGCGGTGCAGCCAAACCCAAACAGGGCTCAGACTGCTGACAAACGCTCGAAAAGGCTAAACCGGTAGGGGTCGAACATGTTCGACCCGATTTAATCCATTGATTATGCTATTGGGCGCAGCATGCGGCGCCCCTACCATTAAACAACAGAGCACTTTGTCAACGGCTTCAGCTCGCAGGGGGGATTGGCGAACCGCCGAGCAATTGCTGCGCCAGCGATTCTGCGTGTTGCGCCACCTGCGGCAACCCCATCAGTTCACCGAAGCGTCCGCGAGCGGCGGGGCCTGCCACATAGAGACGATCGTTACTTTTTCCCTGGCGATCAATCGCTCGCGAGTGGGCATCAACCCAAATTCCCAGCGCCAGCGGATCGGGCTGGATAGCCCCTTCCGCTGCGAGCTGCTTCAGCAGCGCATCGCTGTTGAGCAACGCACCGTGCGCCGGGCCCGTTGTGACAATCAGTTTATCCACCCGCAGAGTTTCCGTGACGGCTTTACCGCGTGCCTTCACCGTCAGAATGAGCGTTTCTTTGTCTACCTCAACCTGCTTAAGGCTGGCGGCCAGCACCTTAAGGCGCCCATTTTGCTGTAGCAGGGACAATACCTCACTGACCTGCGGTGCAATGCGGTAACGGTGCACGTCCCACCATGGACGCAGATGGCGTAGAAAGCGCCGCTGTTCTTTCAGCGAAAGCCGTTGCCAAATCTGCTGTCCGTTCAGCCGTACGTCATCCAGTACCCCTTGCCAGGGCAGGCCTTCCTTGGCGGCCAGCGCTACTTCCTGTCGGACTCGCCGCAGCCAGGCGCGGGCGCTGTCCGCCTGTGGACGCTGATAATCAAGCTGGCGAGGCGGCGACTCACCGGTCAGATTTGGCCGGGGCAGCAGGCCGCGGCGCGAGAATGCCAGGATCGGCCCACGATGCCCCTGGCGGTCAAGCGATGCCACCACGTCAGACATGGTTAACCCGGAACCGATGATAGCCACCCGCGCACTCTTCTCCACCCCGATTAACGCATCTGTCCGCCACGGGTTGGCGATCAGGCCTGGATGGTCTTGCGGCACCTGCTGTAGTTGTCTCGGTACGTCAGGGGGAGGGTGGCTGATGGCCAGCACCACCTCATCCGCGCGATATCTATCCCCGGAGGCCGTCAGCACCTCTGCATTTTGCAGCGCCACGGCATAATCCTGAACATGGGTGACCTCTACTGGCGATGTTTCCAGCGCAGCGGCCAGCTTGTCGACAATATAGGCGGCGAACCGTCCCCGTTGCGGATAAAGGCTGCCATCCGTCCAGAGCGCTTTGTCATCCTGTATGAGGCCTCCCTCCGCCCTCAGCCAGCGGTCGAAGTCACCTTCTTCGGCGGCGGAAAGCTGCATACGTGCGGCAGGGACGTTTATGCGATGCGCCGGGTCGACCGTGCCATAAGCCACGCCCTGAGCCAACTGGGCTCGAGGCTCGATAACGATCACCTTCAGGCCGGATTGGCCCAACCGCGCCAGATGAATAGCCAGCGCGGTACCGCTAAAGCCGCCGCCAATGATGACAATCTGCCGATCAGCCATGACTTAACACCGGTTGCTGTTGGCGTTCCAGCTCGCGAACCCGCGGGATCACTTCGCGGCCAAAGAACTCCACCTCTTCCTGAAAATGCAGGAAGCCCAGCAGCATCAGATCCACGCCGGCTTGTTTGAGTTCGACGATCCGCTCCGCTATCTGCTGCGGGGTGCCAATCAGGTTGGTTTTGAAGCCATCGTTATATTGCACCAAATCCTCCAGCGTCGATTTCGCCCAGTTACCTTCCCCCTCAGGGGAGGCGCTACCGGCATTTTTCACCTCAGACTGGAACCCTTTCACCGCATCCGGATTCGCATTGTCCAGGATATCACGCAGTACGCTTTGCGCTTCCTGCTCCGTTTGGCGGGCAATGACGAAGCCATTGACGCCGATCTTGACCTTGTGCTGATTTTCGGCGGCTTTTAGCTGGATATCTTCAACCTGCTGACGGATACCTTCCGGGGTGTTGCCGTTGGTGAAGTACCAGTCGGACACTCGTGCGGCCATATCCCGCGCGGCTCTTGAACTGCCTCCCTGGAAAATCTCCGGTTGCGGATCCAGCGGTTTCGGCTTCAGCGAATAGTCGCGGAAGCGGTAAAAATCACCGGCAAAGGTGAAGCTGTCCTGCTGCCAGATGCCCTGCAGGCAGCGAATGAACTCTTCCGAACGCAGATAGCGCTCCTCGTGATCCAGCCAGGGTTCGCCAATGGCTTTGAACTCGCCCCGGAACCAACCGCTGACGATATTGACCGCAATACGCGCGTTGGACAGATGGCTGATGGTGGCAATCTGTTTGGCGGCGAGGGTTGGATTCCATGGGCCCGGCAACAGGGCGGCGATGACCTTGAGCTTGTCCGTCGCTCCCAGCAAGTCCTGTGAAAATGTCACCGACTCATGTTGATTATCCGCGCCATAGCCGGCGGTAAAGCGGATCTGCGTCAGGGCATAGTCAAACCCGGCGCGCTCGGCAATTTGCGCCAGCTTGCGGTTATAGTTTGCATCCCAACTGGTGCGCTGAGGGATTTGGCTGATCACCAGGCCACCCGACACGTTAGGGACCCAGTAGGCGAACTTGATCGGTTCATTGCTCATGGTTTTCTCCTCAGTTTCACTTTTTCACCGGACGACGATCGCCGCCGATGGTTTCTCCAAATGGCCCGGTGTTAACCGTGCGCTGACGTTTTTCGACGTTGCCCGCCAGCGGCAACAGTGGCATCACCAGTTCGGCAAACCGGTGAGCCTCTTCCAGGTGCGGATAACCCGAGAAAATAAAATTAGTGATCCCCAATGCCTGATATTCACGGATGCGTTCGGCAACCTGTTGTGGATTGCCGACCAATGCGGTACCTGCGCCGCCGCGCACCAGCCCCACGCCTGCCCATAAGTTGGGGGCGATGCGCAAACTGTCCTTCGAGCCGCCGTGCAGTGCGCTCATGCGGGCCTGTCCGGTCGAGTCCATACGCGAGAAAATTTTCTGTGCGGCGGCGATGGTGTCATCATCCAAATGGGCAATCAGTTTGTCGGCGGCAGCCCAGGCTTCCTCTTCCGTTTCCCGAACAATGACGTGCAGGCGAATGCCGTAGTCCAGCGTGCGTCCGCGCTCCTGGGCGCGCCGACGCACCACGGCAATTTTCTCCGCCACCTGCTCAACCGGTTCTCCCCAGGTGAGATAGGTGTCGATCTGGCTCGCCGCTACCTCCAGCGCTTCCTCTGACGAGCCGCCAAAAAATAGCGGCGGCCCGTTCTCCTGTACCGGCGGGAACAGCACTTCAGCGCCTTCAACCCGCAAATAATCGCCCTGAAAATCGACCTTTTCGCCTTTCAGCAGGCGAGAATAGACCTCCAGAAACTCGCGGGTGACCTGATAGCGCTCGGCGTGACTGAGGAAGATCCCATCGCCTTTGTTCTCGATGGGATCGCCACCGGTCACCACGTTGATTAACAGGCGTCCCTCCGAAAGGCGATCCAGCGTAGCGGCCATCCGCGCGGCAAGGCTCGGGGGCTGCAACCCAGGGCGCACGGCGACCAGATAGCGCAGACGTTTGGTGAGGGGGGCGAGTGCGGCCGCGACCAGCCAGGAATCCTCGCAGCTTTTGCCGGTTGGGATCAGCACGCCGTAATAGCCAAGGTTGTCTGCCGCCAGCGCAACCTGTTGCAAATAAGGCAGATCTACGGCTCTTCCGCCCT
The DNA here is from genome assembly GCF_047456085.1 of Serratia sp. BNK-12. NCBI lineage: Bacteria > Pseudomonadati > Pseudomonadota > Gammaproteobacteria > Enterobacterales > Yersiniaceae > Serratia > Serratia sp. BNK-12. The sequence continues at coordinate 3,705,242 of NZ_CP179896.1, read as the reverse complement.
CGGTCGTGCCCAGATAACGGCCGTCGCCGTGGGTTGGTAAGAACCAGAATACGTTGATGTTTTGCGCCTGCCGTTCGCTCATTATTCATTTCCTATATAACGATATCTTAATTTATTCAATAGAATTTCCACGCTTGGTTATAAACAACCAAGCAGAAAGCATGCCAAAATGATTGGTTATTTTTGTTCTTATCTATTAACAAGTTAGTGATTTTTGCCGTGGACGGTTTTGCTGCAAATGCAGCAGTGACTGATGGCAGGCTGTTGCATTTGCAGCAAAGGGGCGGTCGAGCCTCTCGTCTTGTCTGGCCGCTGTCGGTATTGTTTCTGTACTGTTCCCTTAAAGGTATCGACGATGCAAAGCTCCGGTCCGCGGTTAATTGACCCCGCTTCTCTTGCCTTCCAAAACGTTCTGGATCGTCTGGCTCCGACGGACGCCACCGTGCTTATCGTGGGCGAAACCGGTACGGGTAAGGAGCTAATGGCCCGCTATCTGCACCATCACAGCTTAAGGCGCGATCGCCCCTTTCTGGCGGTGAACTGTGGCGCGCTGACGGAGAGCCTTGCCGAGTCGGAACTGTTTGGACATGAGAAAGGTGCTTTCACCGGGGCGGTGGATCGCCACCAGGGTTGGTTCGAGGCGGCAGAAGGGGGCACCTTGCTGCTGGATGAAATCGGTGAGTTAAGCCTGCCGCTACAGGTAAAGCTGCTGCGTGTATTGCAAGAACGGGAAGTGACCCGGGTGGGCTCCCATCGGCCGGTAAAAGTGAACGTCCGCGTCGTGGCCGCTACCCATGTGGATCTGGCGAATGCCATCCGCGAACGCCGCTTTCGTGAAGATCTTTATTACCGGCTCAACGTGGCCGCCGTCACTCTGCCCCCCTTGCGCCAGCGGCGGCAGGATATTCCACTGTTGGCTGAGCATTTCCTGACGCTGTACGCGCGGCGGTTGGGGCGCCCTCAGCTGCGTCTTAGCGCAGAGGCGCTGGCCACGCTGATGGATTACCCGTGGCCGGGGAATATCCGCGAGCTGGAAAACACCCTGCATAATGCGGTGCTGCTCAGCAAAGCGCCGCTGATTACGCCGCAGCAGCTGAGGCTAAGCGCTGAAATGGCCAGCTTGCCGCCTCAGGGGGATGCTTCGCTGGACAGCTTCCTTCGCCAGCAGTTGGTGGGTAACGATGGCCCCCTCTACCAGCGGGTGATCGACTCGCTGGTGCGCAATGCTTTTGAACTGAGCCAGGGTAACCAGTTGCAGGCCGCGGCGCTGTTGGGCATCAGCCGTAATACGCTGCGTACCCATCTGGGGCATCTTGGCTTAATCAAAGCCAGGAGAAGCGTCGGCGGCACGGCGTTAAAATCAGGCCGGGAGACCGGCAGCCGTGAACGCGAACTGCGTATTGGTTACCAGAAGTTTGGCAACCTGGGAATACTCAAGGCCCGCCAGTCGCTGGAGGCGCGCCTGGCCGACAGTGGGGTGAGCGTGTTGTGGAGCGAGTTTCCTGCCGGTCCTCAGTTGCTGCATGCCCTGACTAACCGAGAGATCGATTTTGGCACTACCGGCGAGGTTCCTCCTTTATTTGCTCAGGCCGGTAACAGCCCATTGCTGTACGTTGCCTGGGAACCGGCCGCACCACAAAGCGTGGCGTTGCTGGTTACCGATGACAGCCCGATCCGCACTCTTGCCGACCTGCGCGGAAAGCGGATTGCGGTCAATAAAGGCTCCAATGTGCATTATCTGCTGTTGCAGATCCTTGATGAAGCCGGATTGACGCTGGAAGACGTGCGGGTGGTTTATGCGCCGCCAAAATACCCGCTGACCCCCAGCGATCATCATGCGGTGGATGCCTGGATGATGTGGGATCCCTTGCTGAGCGATGCCGAACAAAGCGGGCAGTTCAGGGTTATCGCCAACGGCGTAGGGCGGGTGAACAACCATCAGTTCTATCTTGCTCACCGCGATTTCGCCGGCCACTCTTCCGATTTGCTGCACGGCCTGATGGCGGCGCTGGAACAAACCGGGCACTATATTGACGCCCATCGCGACGAAGCGGCAACGCTGTTGTCGGCCGAACTGGGGCAAGGTATCCCCTCGCTCACCCACGCACTGGCTCGTCGCAGCCATCAGACACGCCGAATGGATTTAAATATCATTCGCCAGCAGCAGGCGATAGCCGACCGTTTTTACGCTTTGGGGCTGTTACCCCGAGCGATTAAAGTTCGCGAGGCGATATGGCAGTGACGGGTTACTTCCGTCATCAACCCAGTTCCCTTGGCGCTAATATATTCATCAAAGTGGGCTGCGGCTTGTTTGTGATCAATCGAAAAGCGGCATTTAGCCGCGTGAGTCGAGAGCGTGGTGCATACCAGAAAGCCCCGCCAGCGCTGTAATAACAGAAAGTGTACTGCACCTTTTTTGCTCGCCGATTGTGCAGCGCTGGTGCAGGATGATTATTTTATTGTCATAAGTTTTAATTATAATTTATTGAAATCATACGATTAAAAATTGGCACGTCGGTTGCTCTATTGAATCCCATCTTGTGTACTAGATGGAATTCAGCCGATGACCCAGCCTGTTAATACGCTACGCGGTTTCACCCTCAGCGAATGGCAACACCACTATCACACCCGCCCGGCCGACGAGCGCATTGCCTGCGTGCGCGCTACCCTGACTGCACTGGCCGCCGACCTGCCGGTGGATGACAACGCCTGGCTGTATCTTGCCAGCGCCGCACAGCGTGAAGTGCAGTACCAAAGATTGGCGCAGCGGCTTGAAGCGCTCGCCGGCGATATCAGCCAGCTCCCGCTGTTTGGCGTACCCTTTGCGGTAAAAGACAACATCGACGTCGGCGGCTGGCCGACCAGCGCGGCCTGCCCGGAGTTCGCTTATCTGGCGGCGTCGGATGCCACCGTGGTCGCCAATTTGTGCGCTGCCGGTGCCATCGTGATCGGTAAAACCAATCTCGATCAGTTTGCGACCGGGCTGGTGGGCACCCGTTCGCCACACGGCGCGGTGGTCAACAGTTTCGATAGTCGCTACGTCAGCGGTGGTTCCAGCTCCGGTTCGGCGTCGGTAGTGGCGCGCGGCCTGACGCCGTTTTCTCTGGGCACCGACACCGCAGGTTCGGGGCGCGTTCCGGCAGGATTCAACAATATTGTCGGCCTGAAACCGACCAAAGGCGGGCTGTCGAACCGTGGCGTGGTGCCCGCTTGCCGATTGAATGACACCGTATCGGTGTTTGCCCTGACGGTGGCGGACGCAGCGCTGGTGGCCGAATTGGCCGGCGGCTATGACGCAGCCGATGCCTATTCCCGCATTAACCCCCGCACCGCCCCGGCGGATTTACCTGCGTCACCTCGTTTCGCGGTGCCTGCGCAACTCGAATTTTTCGGCGATGTGCAGGCCGAGCGGGCATTTCAGCGGGCGCTGGCGCAGTTGAAAAGCAGCGGCGTGACGCTGGAAACCCTCGATTTTACGCCGTTTCGCGTGCTGGCGGAGCAGCTCTACTACGGCCCTTGGGTGGCGGAGCGCACCGTGGCGGTCGAAGCGATGCTGAGCGCCAACCCGCAGGCCATCAATCCGGTGGTGCGCGGCATCGTCAATAACGGCCTGAAGTACAGCGCCTGCGATGCTTACAAGGCGGAATACCTGCGTGCCGAACTGACGCGGCAGATTGAGCAGCAACTGGCTCCCTTTGATGCGCTGGTGGTGCCGACCTCGCCGACGATCCGCACCCTGGCGGAAATGGAGCAAGAGCCGGTTTTGTTTAACTCGCAGTTCGGCACCTACACCAATTTCACCAACCTGGCCGATCTGAGCGCACTGGCGCTGCCTGCGCCGATGCGTGACGACGGATTGCCTGCCGGTATCACCCTGATTGCACCCGCCTGGCACGATCGTGCGTTGGCGGCGTTCGGCCAGCGCTGGCAGCAGGCCCAGGATCTGCCGCTTGGCGCAACGGGTCGCCGGTTGCCTGCTGCTCAATTCTTGACGCCATCCAGCCAGCACGTGCGGGTAGCGGTGGTCGGTGCGCACCTCAGCGATATGCCGCTGAATTTCCAGCTCGTGCAACGCGCGGCAACCTTCGTAGAGCAAACCACTACCGCGCCGTGCTATCGCCTCTACGCCCTCGCCAATAGCCAACCGCCAAAGCCGGGGTTGGTCAAAGCCGCTCAGGGGGCCGCCATCAGCGTCGAACTATGGGATATCCCGCTGGCGCGTTTCGGCGAGTTGGTGGCCGAGATCCCGGCGCCGCTGGGTATGGGCACCTTGCTGCTGGCAGACGGGCGACGGGTGAAAGGCTTTATCTGCGAACCCTGGGCGCTAGAGGGCGCGACGGACATCACTGAATTTGGCGGTTGGCGCCACTATACCCGTCATCCTTCAAACCGTGGCGTTGTTGGCTGCACAGGCGCACCCCAGTCACTTACCTGAGTAAGCTCCCGGGGATTTACCTGTTTGCCGCCTAGCCACTGCCTGAAAACTATTGGGTATAGCGAATCTGGTCTTATAAGGGTTTCATTATGTTTACTAGCGTATTAATTGCCAACCGCGGCGAAATTGCCTGCCGGGCGATCCGCACTCTGAAACGTTTGGGCATCACCAGCGTAGCGGTCTATTCCGATGCCGATCGCAACGCCCCGCACGTAACCGAGGCTAATCTGGCGATACCGCTCGGTGGCGACAAGGCCGCTGACAGCTATCTGTGCATCGACAAGATCCTGGCGGCCGCGGTGCAAACCGGCGCGCAGGCGATTTATCCGGGCTATGGCTTCCTTTCCGAGAGCGCCGAGTTTGCCGACGCCTGTGAAACGGCGGGCATCGCTTTTATCGGTCCGACGGCGGCGCAAATCCGCGAGTTTGGCCTGAAACACCGTGCTCGCGAGCTGGCGGCGGTGGCGCAGGTGCCGATGACGCCGGGTACGGGCCTGCTGAACAGCGTTGAGGAGGCGGTCAGCGCCGCCGGCCGCATTGGTTATCCGGTGATGCTGAAAAGTACCGCCGGTGGCGGTGGCATTGGCCTGACGCGCTGCGACGATGAAGCCGCGCTGCGTGAGGCTTATGACAGCGTAAAACGCCTGGGCGAGCAGTTCTTCCGCGACTCTGGGGCCTTTATTGAGCGCTTTGTCGATCAGGCCCGGCACGTGGAAGTGCAAATATTTGGTGACGGTCAGGGCTGGGTGGTGGCGCTGGGTGAGCGCGACTGCTCATTGCAACGCCGCAACCAGAAAGTGGTGGAGGAAACCCCGGCACCGAATCTGCCCGCCGCCACGCGTCAGGCGCTGCATCAAGCCGCAGTGGCGCTGGGGACGTCGGTCAACTACCGCAGCGCCGGCACCGTGGAATTTATCTACGACGCTGCGCGTGACGAGTTTTATTTTCTGGAAGTGAATACTCGCCTGCAAGTGGAGCATCCGGTGACTGAATGTGTCACCGGGTTGGATCTGATCGAATGCATGTTGCAGGTGGCGGCGGGCGATGCGCTGGACTGGGCGGCGTTGCAACGAGCGCCGCAGGGGGCATCGATTGAAGTGCGCATCTATGCCGAAGATCCGCTGAAGCATTTCCAACCCAGCCCCGGCGTGCTGACTGAAGTGCACTTTCCGGACGACGTGCGCGTCGACGGTTGGGTGGCCACCGGCAGCGAAGTGTCGGCCTTTTATGACCCGATGATCGCCAAGCTGATCGTTCATGGCGAAGACCGCCGCCAGGCGCTGGAGAAAATGCGTGTCGCGCTGGATGCAACCCGACTGCACGGGATTGCCACTAACCTGGACTACCTGCGACAGGTGATTGCGACCGAGGCATACCAGAACGGCAGCGTCTGGACACGCATGCTGGACAGCTTCCGGTTCCAACCCAATAGCATTGAAGTGCTGCAGCCGGGCACCTACAGCAGCGTGCAGGATTATCCCGGCCGTGTTGGCTATTGGGATATCGGCGTGCCGCCGTCGGGGCCGATGGACGACTTCGCTTTCCGGCTGGCCAACCGCATTGTCGGCAACCACCCCAGCGCCGCCGGGCTGGAGTTTACCCTGCAGGGGCCGATCCTGCGCTTTCACTGCGACGCCATCATTGCCCTGACCGGCGCGGATTGTCCCGCCGATCTGGACGGTGAGGCCGTGGCCTACTGGCAGCCGATAGCGGTGCGTGCCGGTCAGGTACTGCGTTTGGGGCGAGCACAGCGGGGATGCCGTACCTATCTGGCGGTACGCAATGGTTTTGACGTGCCGGTGTATCTGGGCAGCCGTTCGACCTTTGCGCTGGGGCAGTTTGGCGGCCACGCCGGCCGTACCCTGCGCGTGGCGGACATGCTGGCGGTATCGCAACCGGGTTTGGCTGCCGCCACGACTCCGGCGCCGATTGCGGCCCCGCAGGCAATGGACGAAAGCCTGATCCCGCAGTACGGCAATCTGTGGAATATCGGCGTGCTGTATGGTCCGCACGGCGCACCCGACTTCTTTACCCCGTCATCCATCGAATGTTTCTTTGCCGCCGAATGGCAGGTGCATTACAACTCCAACCGGTTGGGTGTACGCCTGTCCGGGCCTAAACCGGAATGGGCGCGACAGGACGGCGGCGAGGCGGGGCTGCATCCGTCCAACGTGCACGACTGCGAGTACGCCATCGGTTCGATTAACTTCACCGGCGATTTCCCGGTGATCCTTACCCGCGACGGACCGAGCCTGGGCGGCTTTGTTTGCCCGGTGACCATCGCCAGGGCGGAGCTGTGGAAGGTCGGTCAGGTGAAACCAGGGGATCGCATCCGTTTTCATCCTATCGGTTTCAAGCAGGCGCAGTCGCTGGAGCAGGCGCAGCTCGGCAGTATCGAAGCCCTGGCGGCGGTGAAGGCCATCACCCTGGCACCGCCGGATCTGATGCCGGGCACGACTGCCTCCGCCGCCATAGTGGCGGCGTTACCGGCCACCGACAGTCGGCCGGCAGTGGTCTATCGCCAGGCCGGGGATGGTTACATTTTGCTGGAGTACGGCGACAACGTGCTCGATCTGGCGCTGCGGCTGCGCATCCATTTGCTGATGCAATCGCTCAAGCAGGACGTGATCCTGGGCGTGGAGGAGCTGGCACCCGGTGTGCGATCGCTGCAGATCCGTTATGACAGCCGCATTATCGGTCAGGCCGATTTACTCCAGCGCTTGTTGGCGCGCGAACAGGCGTTGGGTGATGTCAGCCAGCTGAAAGTGCCGACGCGAACGGTTTATCTGCCGATGGCGTTTGAAGATTCTGCCACGCTGGGCGCGGTGGAACGTTACCAGCAGACGGTGCGTTCGTCGGCCCCCTGGTTGCCGAACAACGTCGATTTTATCCAGCGCATCAACGGGCTCGGCAGCCGCGAGCAGGTGCGCGACATCATCTTCGACGCCAGCTACCTGATCCTCGGGCTGGGCGACGTCTACCTGGGCGCACCCTGCGCGGTGCCGATCGACCCGCGGCACCGTTTGCTCAGTTCCAAATACAACCCGGCGCGCACCCATACCGCCGAAGGCACGGTTGGCATCGGCGGCATGTACATGTGCATCTATGGCATGGATTCGCCGGGCGGCTATCAGTTGGTCGGACGTACCTTGCCGATTTGGAACAAATTTCTCAAAAACCCGCAGTTCAACCCCGGCGAGCCCTGGCTGCTGCATTTCTTCGATCAGGTGCGTTTCTACCCGGTGAGCGAGCAGGAGCTGGATGAGCAGCGCGAGGCATTCCGCGAAGGGCGCGCGCAGATCCGCATTGAGGACAGCGAATTCGATTTTGCCGATTACCGCCGTTTTCTGGCGGAAAACGCGGAAGACATCAGCGCCTTCCAGCAGCGCCAGCAACAAGCATTCAGCCACGAAGTGACGCGCTGGCAGGCGGAAGAGGGGGAGGCCGAGGCCCAATTGTTGCCACCGCAGACTGATGAGGAAGAGGTGGATGGCGATCTGGTCAGCGCCGACCTGAATGGCAGCGTGTGGAAGATCCTGGTTGAGCCGGGGCAGAGGGTAGAAGCCGGTCAGCCGCTGATCGTGGTCGAGGCGATGAAAATGGAGCTGGCGGTCACCGCGCCGCGCGCCGGGATCATCAAGCGCATCAGTTGCCAGCAGGGGCGACCGGTGGGGCCGGGCGATGCGCTGCTGTGGCTGGAACACGCCAGCTAACGCTCAATCATTCACGTCGGGGCGCGCTATGCCGCGCCCACGGAGAGGCATGCGATGCAAATCACCAATAACCGCAGCAAGGCTCGGCCGGAGGGGCTGGCGGAACGTATCTATCTGCAGCTCAAGGACGACATTTTTGATTTTCACCTGCTGCCGGGTGATCGCTTCAGCGAAAACGAAATTGCCGTGCGTATGGACGTCAGCCGTACGCCAGTGCGTCAGGCGTTGTTCTGGCTGGAGCGCGAGGGCTACGTAGAGGTGCATTTTCGCAGCGGCTGGCAGGTGCGCCCGTTCGATTTTGCCTACTTCGAAGAACTGTATGACCTGCGCATCGTGTTGGAGTGCGAAGCGGTAAAACGGCTGTGCGCTCGGCCAATGGGCGAGGTGCCGGGGCAGTTGGCGGCGCTTACCCGTTTTTGGATCGATGAACCGCGGCTGGAGGAGGGAAAAACCGTCTCAGTGTACGACGAGCAGTTTCATATGGCGCTGGTCGAGGCGGCGGGGAATGGCGAAATGGCGCGTATTCACCGCGATTTGACCGAGAAAATTCGCATCATACGTCGGCTCGATTTCACCCAGGAAAGCCGGGTGGAGGCGACCTACAACGAACACGCCGCCATTTTGCTGGCGATCTTGCAACACCGAACCGAGGAGGCGCAAACGCGGCTCAGTCACCATATTGCCGTCAGCAAGGCTGAAGTAAGAAAAATAACTCTGCATATGCTGCATCAGGCCCGGCTTCGTCAGCCATAACCCGGCGTCTTTCGAGCTGCAGCGTTGTTGGCTGCAACTCGAAATTCCTAGGGTTAATTCTTCTTAACAAGGTGGGTTTTCTAACATCAACATCAGGAGTTTGAATTATGCAACGTCGTCACTTTATAAAAGCTTTTGCGTTGTCCGCCACCGTGATCGGCATGGGGATGGCCTGGGGCGTACAGGCCGCCGACACCATCAAGGTCGGTATCCTGAGCTCGCTGTCCGGCACCATGGCGATTTCTGAAACGCCGCTGAAAGACGTGGCGCTGATGACCATCGACGATATCAACGCCAAAGGTGGCGTGTTGGGTAAAAAGCTTGAGCCGGTGGTGGTGGATCCGGCCTCCAACTGGCCGCTGTTCGCCGAGAAGGCGCGTCAGTTGTTGAGTCAGGACAAGGTGGCGGCGGTGTTTGGCTGCTGGACTTCGGTGTCGCGCAAGTCAGTGCTGCCGGTGTTTGAAGAGCTCAACGGCCTGCTGTTTTACCCGGTGCAGTACGAAGGGGAAGAGATGTCGCCGAACGTGTTCTACACCGGTGCCGCGCCTAACCAGCAGGCAATCCCGGCGGTGGAGTATCTGCTGAGTGAAGACGGCGGAGCGGCCAAACGCTTCTTCCTGTTGGGAACCGACTACGTGTATCCGCGCACCACCAACAAGATACTGCGCGCCTTCCTGCATTCGAAAGGGATCCAGGATAAAGACATTGAAGAGGTCTATACGCCGTTCGGTTACAGCGACTATCAGACCATTGTCGCCAACATTAAAAAATTCTCCGCCGGGGGCAAAACGGCGGTGATCTCCACCATCAACGGTGACTCCAACGTCCCCTTCTACAAAGAGCTGGCCAACCAGGGGATCAAGGCTACCGATGTGCCGGTGATTGCCTTCTCGGTCGGTGAAGAAGAGCTGCGCGGTATCGACACCAAACCGCTGGTGGGTAACCTGGCGGCCTGGAACTACTTCGAGTCGGTGGATAACCCGACCAACAAGCAGTTTGTCAGCGAATGGCGAGCCTACGCCAAGGCCCATAACTTGCCGAACTACGCCACCGCCGTGACCAACGACCCGATGGAAGCGACCTATGTCGGTATCCATATGTGGGCGCAGGCGGTTGAGAAGGCCGGAACTACCGACGTTGATAAGGTGCGCGCCGCCATGGCCGGACAGACCTTCGCTGCGCCATCGGGCTTTACCCTGACCATGGACGCCACCAATCACCATCTGCATAAGCCGGTGATGATCGGTGAGATTGAAGGCAACGGCCAGTTCAACGTGGTGTGGCAGACCGATGCGCCTGTTCGCGCTCAGCCGTGGAGCCCGTACATTGCCGGCAACGACAAAAAGCCGGATCACCCGGTAAAAGGCGGTCAGTAAAACCCGGTTCCCCCGCTGCGGCGGGGGCAGGCTACGACGCCCCATTGCGACGAGACACCCGATGAAACTTTTCTCTTTAAGCCAACTCAGGCCTCTGTGTTTTCTGCTGTGCTGCCTGCCGATGTTCGCGCAGGCGGGGCCGGCCGATGAATTTGCTACGGCCAATCGCACGCAGCAAGCCAAATTATTACAGGCATGGGCCACCGCGCCGGATGCTTCGCGACTGCCGCTGCTGCAAGCGCTGAAACAAGAAAGTGTGGTGATCGACGACGCCAAACATGCCTTTGTCCAGCAGGGCGAAAATTACCAGCCCTTGTCTGGCAGCGCTGCCCCGGTCGGCACACCGAAGAAGCTGTGGTTGAACAACCGGCTGCGCATCCTGATTGCCAACGCACTGTCGGCGCATCGGCTGGTCAGCGAGGACCCGGCGGTGCGTTTACAGGCGGCGCAGGCCCTGCAGCGCGAGGCGCAAAGCGATCAGTTGCCGCTGCTGACCCAGCGTTTGGCGCTGGAACAAGACAGCCGGGTGCATGAGGCATTGAGCATCGCGCTGGCGAATCTGCAACTTAACGATGCCGATGCCGGGGTACGCCTCAACGCGGTGCGCTTGCTTGGCAGCTCGGGCGATCCTGAAACGCAAACGCGCCTGCAGGCGTTGACGGAGACAGGCCATGAGCCGGACGCCGCGGTACGTGCCGAAGCGATGAAAAGCCTGAGCAGCGTGAAACATCGGCTGATGATCGGTGACCTGATCGGCCAGGCATTTACCGGTCTGTCGCTGGGTTCGATCCTGCTGTTGGCGGCGCTCGGTTTGGCAATCACCTATGGCCTGCTGGGGGTGATCAACATGGCGCACGGCGAAATGCTGATGCTCGGCGCCTATTCGGCTTATCTGGTACAGGGGCTGTTTCAGCAGTTTGCGCCGCAGTGGCTGGCGCTGTATCCGCTGGTGGCGCTGCCGGTGGCGTTCGCCATCACGGCCTGCATCGGCATGGCGCTGGAGCGCACGGTGATCCGCCACCTTTACGGCCGACCGCTGGAAACGCTGTTGGCCACCTGGGGCATTAGCCTGGTGCTGATCCAAGGGGTACGGGTGCTGTTCGGTGCGCAAAACGTGGAGGTCGCAAACCCGGCCTGGCTGTCGGGCGGTATTCAGCTCCTGCCGAATCTGGTGCTGCCGTGGAACCGCATTGCCGTCATCGTGTTTGTGGCGCTGGTCCTGATCCTCACCTGGCTGTTGCTGAATAAAACCCGACTGGGCATGAACGTGCGAGCCGTGACGCAAAACCGCGCCATGGCCGCGTGTTGCGGTGTGCCCACCGGCCGTGTCGATATGCTGGCGTTCGGGTTAGGGTCCGGCATTGCCGGGTTGGGCGGCGTAGCCTTGTCGCAGTTGGGCAACGTCGGGCCCGAGCTGGGGCAGGGTTATATCATCGACTCCTTCCTGGTGGTGGTGCTTGGCGGCGTGGGCCAGTTGGCCGGGACGGTGGTGGCGGCTTTTGGCCTCGGTATCCTCAACAAAATTCTCGAACCACAGATTGGCGCCGTGCTGGGTAAAATCCTGATCCTGGCGCTGATTGTCCTGTTTATTCAAAAGCGTCCTCAGGGGCTATTTGCCCTCAAGGGCAGGGTGAATGACTGATGAGCCAACCTTTGACTGTAACCGGGGTGCAAAAGGCCCCCCGGCTGGCGCTCGGCATCGGCGGGCTGGCGTTGCTGACGCTGTTAATCATGCCGTTTCTCGCGCTGTTACCGGCGGATCACCCGCTGGCGATCTCCACCTATACCTTGACGCTGGTAGGCAAAATTCTGTGCTATGCCGTGGTGGCGGTGGCGCTTGATCTGGTGTGGGGCTATGCCGGGTTGTTGTCCCTGGGTCATGGGCTGTTTTTCGCTCTGGGTGGCTATGCCATGGGCATGTACCTGATGCGCCAGGCGGCGGGAGAGGGCCTGCCGAGCTTTATGGCGTTCCTGTCCTGGAGCGAACTGCCCTGGTTTTGGAGCGGCACCCAGTATTTCGCCTGGGCATTGTGCCTGATTGTGCTGGTGCCGGGCGTGCTGGCTTTTGTCTTCGGCTACTTCGCCTTCCGTTCAAAAATCAAAGGCGTCTATTTTTCCATCATGACGCAGGCATTGACCTATGCCGGCATGCTGCTGTTCTTCCGCAACGAAACCGGGTTCGGCGGTAACAACGGCTTTACCGGCTTCACCACGCTGCTGGGTTTTCCGATCACCGCGACCGGCACGCGGGTGGCGCTGTTTCTGGCAACGGTGTTGTTGCTGGCGGCCAGTTTGGCGATCGGCTTTGCCCTGGCGCGCAGCAAGTTTGGCCGGGTATTAACCGCGGTGCGCGATGCGGAGAATCGCCTGACGTTTTGCGGCTACGATCCAAAAGGTTTCAAGCTGTTCGTCTGGACGCTGTCGGCGGTGCTGTGCGGCCTGGCCGGGGCGTTATATGTGCCGCAGGTGGGCATTATCAACCCGGGTGAAATGTCGCCGACCAACTCGATCGAGGCCGCTATCTGGGTGGCACTCGGCGGACGCGGCACCTTGGTGGGGCCGCTGCTCGGTGCCGGTATCGTCAACGGTGCCAAAAGTTGGTTCACCATGGCGATCCCGGAATACTGGCAGTTCTTCCTTGGCCTGATGTTTATCATCGTCACGCTGTTCTTGCCCAAAGGGGTTATCGGCCTGCTACGCAGAGGGAAATCACAATGAATTCGCTGCAAATGACCGACGAGTTGTTTACCCAACCGTTGCCGGCAGATAAACATCGCCAGCAAACCGATCCGGTGCTGTTGCTCGACAAGATCAACGTCAGCTTCGACGGTTTTCGCGCACTGAGCGATTTGTCGTTGCAGATTGGCGTAGGGGAATTGCGCTGTGTGATCGGGCCAAACGGGGCAGGGAAAACCACCTTGATGGATGTGATCACCGGCAAAACCCGGCCGGACAGCGGCAGAGTGTTTTACGATCAAACGGTCGATCTGACCGCGTTGGATCCGATGCAGATTGCCCAGGCCGGCATTGGCCGCAAGTTCCAAAAGCCTACGGTGTTTGAGGCACTGACGGTGTTCGAAAATCTTGAGATTGCCCAGAAGGCGAAGAAATCGGTGTGGGCCTGCCTGCGCGCCAGGCTGAGCGGCGAACAGCGCGACCGTATCGATGAAATGCTGAAAACCTTGCGGCTGGGCCATGAGCGACATCGGCCCGCCGGACTGCTGTCCCACGGGCAGAAGCAATTTCTTGAGATTGGCATGCTGTTGGTGCAGGAGCCGCACCTGTTGCTGCTCGACGAACCGGCAGCCGGAATGACGGATGCGGAAACCGAGTACACCGCCGAGCTGTTCCGCGCATTGGCGGGCAAGCATTCGCTGATGGTGGTAGAGCACGACATGGGCTTTGTCGAAACCATCGCCGATCATGTCACCGTACTGCATCAGGGCCAGGTGCTGGCGGAGGGCTCTTTGGCGCAGGTGCAGGCCAACGAGCAGGTGATTGAAGTCTATTTGGGGCGCTGAGGAACCACTATGTTGCAGGTTAATGAGCTGAATCAATACTACGGCGGCAGCCATATATTACGCGGCCTGTCGTTTGAGGCCCGCATCGGTGAGGTGACTTGCCTGCTGGGGCGCAACGGCGTGGGGAAAACCACGCTGCTGAAATGCCTGATGGGGCTGATCCCGGTTAAAAGCGGCACCCTCAGTTGGCAGGGAACGGCCCTTAACGGCAAAAAACCGCACCAGCGTGTACAAGCGGGGATCGCCTATGTGCCGCAGGGGCGAGAGATTTTCCCGCGCCTGACGGTAGAGGAAAACTTGCTGATGGGACTGGCGCGTTTTTCCGGCACCGAGGCACGTAAGGTGCCGGAGCATATTTATGAGTTATTCCCTGTCCTGTTGCAGATGAAAGATCGGCGCGGTGGCGATCTCTCTGGCGGGCAGCAACAGCAGTTGGCGATTGGGCGTGCGCTGGCCTGTCGGCCGCAGTTGTTGATCCTCGACGAGCCGACTGAAGGGATCCAACCTTCGGTGATCAAAGAGATCGGCGCTGTGATCAAGCAGTTGGCGGCAGGTGGTGATATGGCGATCCTGCTGGTAGAGCAGTTCTATGATTTTGCCGCCGAATTGGCAGACAGCTATCTGGTGATGTCGCGTGGCAGCATCATTCAGCGTGGGGCAGGCAGCGCGATGGAGCAGGACGGCGTACGCGGGCTGGTGGCGATATAAACGTGGGGATGACCCAATAAATTGCGTGTGGGTGGGATCCCGGGAGTGATGCAAAAGCCTGATGATTCTTACCCAATGGATATCTTCACGAAAATAAATGAGATGCCCAGTGGCTGGCAGAACGCAGAGATCTTGTGCAATCAAGGCTACGTTTCTGCCAAGCTGAAAATGGCTAAGATTATCAAATGCCTTATGAATATGGTTAAGGTAGCCTTCGGCGGCTTGTAATCCATACCGCTCCAGGCCATAGAAATAAATACTTTCCATATCATCCAGCGCTTTTGGGCGGACGACTAGTTTTCTCCGCATCCTTTTGTTTTACGCCGTATTCTTTCCATGAACACATCTCGATCCCACTCTTGGGCATCGCCACTATTTTCACCTTCGGCGATCAAGCGGCGCAGTTCTTCCAGTTTTGATGCAGCTGTACGTTCGCGCAGGGTACGTACCGATTCGCGGATGACCTCGCTTGGGGTACGGTAGTCGCCGCTGGCGACCAGGCCTTCGACAAACCCACGCAGTTCTTCACCCAGGTCTACCGTTAACGTTCTGCCCATTGTGCGCCTCCATCAATTATGTCTCTTTTGTAAGATTTGTTCTTACAATATAGTTGCTAAGATACTCCAGGAACTGACCGACTGCAAACCTCGGTCCGTTTGGATAATCGGGGATACACCTAAAATAATTAAGGATAATTATGAACGAAATCAATATCTCACGCCTGTCTTGTATCGTCCTGTCACTGTTCCCGGCCCTGTGGGGGATTTTCAGCCTGCTGAACAATACTGCGGATTTTGCCAATACCGCCCGGCATGCCGTGGGGCCCCTGCTAACTATGCAAAATACCTATCAGGTGCCCGGTCTGATGTGGCGTGCCATCACCGCGCCCTGGGCCGGAATGGTCGGGTTGGCGTTTATTACCCTGCTGGAATCTCTGGCCGGGATCGCGGCAACCTTGGGCATAGTGCTGATGGTGAAACATATGGGTCACTCTTATGCGACGTTCGCCAGAGGCAAAGCCTGGGCCATGCTGGGTGCGCTATGTGCGATTACAGTATGGGGGATCGGTTTTATGGTGGTCGCCGGCGACTGGTTTATGGCCTGGCAGGCCAAGGAGGATCCGCTGGCGGTGCAGCTGGGTGCCTTACTGTATATGGTGCCCAATACGCTGGCGCTGATGTTGTTGATGCTGCAACGGGACTCGCGATAGGCGCTGAGGGGGCGACATTTTAATAAAACTGCGGCGAAGTTCGCGAAAGTGTTGCCAAATGCTAACCTGCCGCAGTCTGTCACATTTCGTTCATAATTGTGCCATAGCATAATGACTCTTAAATAAATTGATAATAAATCAACAGGTTAAATTTTTTAAGGGAACAGGCATGAGCGATAAACCACAGAATGATTTGCCGCCGTCGGCGCAGCAGCAACCGAGCAACCCGGCGCGTCGCCGCTTTTTGGCGGGGGCGACGGCATTGGGCGTTGGCGCCTCTATTGCCCCCTTGGCCGGAGCCGCGGCGGAGGGGAACAAAAAAGTGCTGCTAAACGCTTTGCCGCAAAGTGCACAAAACTCGTTGCTGCGGCGCTATGTGAAGAATGTGGTGGTGATTTACGCCGAAAACCGCAGCTTCAACAACCTGTTCGCCAATTTCCCCGGGGTAGAAAAACCGCTGTCGGCGCTCAAGCCGGAGGAGTACCAGCAGCGCGATCGCGATGGTCAACTGCTGGATACGCTGCCGCCGATCTGGAAAGGCCTGGTGCCGAAGGCTCAGGAAGTCGGGCATGTTAACTACAAAATCGACGAAGATGCGGTTTTTACCACTCAACTGCCGAACCAGCCGTTTGTGCTGACCGGGCCGCAGGGGGAAAACCTGCCGCATGGCGTGGTAACTCGCGATTTGTGGCACGTGTTTTATCAGAACCAGATGCAGATCAACGGCGGCAAAAATGACAAATTCGTCGCCTGGGCCGATTCCGGTGCTCTGACCATGGGCTATTACGGCGACGGCGCATACAACCTGCGGCTATGGACGTTGGCGCAGGAATTTACCCTGTGCGATAACTTCTTCCAGGGGGCGTTTGGCGGCTCGTTCCTCAATCATCAGTATCTGATTTGCGCCCGCCCACCGTTCTACCCCGACGTGCAAAACTCTGTCGCCAAAGACGGCATTGCTCAGCTTGAAAGCGACGACGTGACGGACTGGCGTTTAAAGCCGCTGAGCGATTCGCCGGTCAGCGCTTCATTCGGCATTCCGCTGTTCGGCAAAAGCCTGATGACGCCGGACGGTTACGCGGTCAATACCATGGCGCCACCGTACTGGCCGTCATGGACGCAGGATGAGAAAGATCCGACGTTGGCGGATGCCACCATGCCCAACGTTATGCCGCCACAGAAACACCCGCACATTGGCGATTTGCTCAGCCAGAAAGGGATCGATTGGGCCTGGTACGCCGGTGGTTGGCAGTACGCGCTGGACAACCGCAAAGATCAGGGTGATTTCCCCGGCGCACCGGATTTTCAGTATCATCATCAACCGTTCAATTACTTTGAAAATCTGGGGCCGTCCAACCCGCAGGCGCGCGAAGCTCATTTGCGTGATGGCGGCATTGGCGATTCAACCGCCGGCAATAAATTCCTGGCGGCGGTGGAAGCGGGCACCTTGCCGCCGGTCGCTTTCTACAAGCCACAGGGCAACCTCAATATGCACGCCGGCTATTCGGATGTCGAAGCCGGAGACCGTCATATTGCCCATATTATCAATAGCCTGCGTAATGGCCCGCAGTGGGATAACAGCGTGGTGGTCATTACATTCGATGAAAACGGCGGCTGGTGGGATCACGTTGCACCGCCGCAGGGGGATCGTTGGGGACCTGGCTCGCGCATTCCAGCGTTGGTGATCTCACCGTTCGCCCGTAAGGGATATGTCGATCACCAAGTGTACGATACCGGATCCATCTTGCGATTCATCAGTCGGGTGTTTGATTTGCCAACGCTGGAAGGGCTGGCAGATCGCGATAAGGCAATGGCGACGCGTGGCCAGAAACCCTTGGGGGATCTGACCGGCACGCTGGAGTTTCCGGGTTAATCTCATGCTTGAGCGCTGGAGTTACAGCGCTTTCGACATATACCAGATGCCGATGGAACCTTGGGCGCTGGTGTAGCAGGTCTCGCCGCAAATGCTCAGCCCCTGACGTTGGTAAAAACGCTGGGCGCTGGTGTTGCGCTTTAGCACCTCCAGCCACAGCGTTGTCTGCTGGCGTTCGAGTGCCCGCTGCTGTACCTGTTCAAAAAAACGCTGGCCGTAACCCTGGCCGGCATATTCCGGCAGGAAATAGATTTTCTGCAGTTCTGCGCCCGTCTGTTGAGTGGGCGCCAGCAGGCTGTTGAAGTTCAGCCGTGCATAGCCCACCAGACGCTCGTCTTCATAGCCCAACAGCCAGCACACGTCCGGATCCTGCAGGGTCTGCTCCAGGGCTTCGACCGCAAAGTCCTGAGCCAAAAAAGCATCCAATTCCGCTTTATGGTGCCAAAGTTCGCCAAAATGGGCCTGATAAGTACGAATACCGACGTCACGAACTAGCGCTAAATCATGGCGTAAAGCCTGGCGAATACTGAACATGTAAACCTCTTGATGGATAGGAACAGGGCCGTTGGCGAGGATTTAGGCAATCCAGCGCATACTCAATATACTCAATATCCGCATACCGGAGGGAGTATGACCGAGAAACAACACACCCATCGTCGACAGGGACATCGCATGGCCATGCAGATGCTCACTGCCAATCAGCTACAGCATCTTAAGCCAAGTAAAGGTTCGGCGCGATTCCTGGTAGTTGAAATCGATCCCGATGCTCGTCAACCCCAAGGCCAGAGTCACGTCGGTAATAACACTTTGCGTAAAAAACTGACGGACATGGTCAATGACCCCGAGGTGGAGCCGAATACGGCGATGCAAATGCTGGAGATTGCGTGGGATAGGGTGACAAAGTCTGCTGGAGTGAAGGTTCCGGTAGCTGCAGTCGACATTGAAAGCGAAGCCAGTGAACCTGACGCTTTAATGGAAACGAGTTATCTATTGCTGTTAGCACGGTATCAGTAACAGATAAAAGCGTTTTAATACATCTATTCGAACTGGCCGATAGCATGGGGATGACGCTTCTGGAGGGGGTTTGAGCACGCCAATATTATCGGTTTAGCGCTTTTCCTCTCTTCTTCCTGATCCTGACTGAGCCCGATCAGTCCAAATGTTTCGGCGTCTCGCGCCTGAACCCCAGACCGATAATCCGGCCAAACAAATGTGGCAACCAACGGCTGTTGCCTACCCGGGCCATCAGTTTGGAGCTCTCGCCGGCACGGCGTTTTTTCGGCCTGCGCTGGCTCATTTTGATTTGCAGGAACTGAGTGGCTTTGGTGGGGAAGTTGCGGCGTCGCTGTACCTGCTGCAGGTGTTTTAGCTGCAAGCGCTGGCTGCGCAGCGGGGGAATGATCGCGTTGGCGGTCGCGACTGCATCCTGAATCGCCAGATTCACCCCAACGCCACCGATGGGTGACATGGCGTGCGCGGCATCGCCAATGCACAGCACGCCCGGCTTGGCCCACTGATCCAGACGATCGATGCGGATGCTGAGCAGCTTCACCTGTTGCCAACTGACGATCGTTTGCAGGCGATGATCCTGGAACGGTGCCACCTCGGCAATCTGCAGTAAAAAATTCTCCAGCCCGTCTTGTTGGATCGCCTCGAAGCTGCCTTTGTCGATCGAATAGCCACACTGCCAGTATTCACCCCGGTCGATCATGATGAAGTTTTGCTTTGGCCCGGTGTGGCCCATCGACCAGGCCGGATCGCCTTCCTGTTTATCGATTTTCATCCACAACACGTCGCGCGGTGAGCCAAAACTGTGGCTGCTGAGAGAAGCCTGTTCACGCACCACCGAGTTGCGTCCGTCGGTACCTATCACCAACTGGCAGCGAACGCGGATCGGCCCTTCCGGCGTGTCCGCCAGCACGCCGCAGACCTGGCCGCGATCGTACAACAGCTGGTGCACCTGCGCGGACTTGATCAGTGTGAATTCGGGAAAGGCGGCGGCCTTTTCTGCCAGAAAGTTGAGAAACTCCCATTGCGGCATAAAGGCGATAAATTTGCAGCGGGTTGGCAAGCGTGTGAAGTCTGCCAGCCGAATGTCACGCCCGGCGATCTCGGCATGCAGCGTTTCCGCACGCTGGTGTGGCAGAGCCAGCAATGCTTCCAGCAGGCCAAGCTGGTGCATGATTTCCAGCGTCGAGGGGTGAATGGTATCGCCGCGAAAATCACGCAGAAAATCGGCGTGTTTTTCCAGCACCGTCACGTTAATGCCAGCCCGAGCCAACAAATAGCCGAGCATCAGCCCGGCGGGGCCGCCGCCAACGATACAGCAACGGGTGACATAAGGCGTGATCAGGGACTGTGGCATAGCGGTGACCTCAACGAGTCGCATCCTGCAAATCGTTATTGAAAACTTTATTATGATAATGATTATCAATATCAAATAAGGCTGTCAACCCGTAGCACTGTGTGGTCAAAGAGTGAAAACCGATTTTTTTGCCCGTGTTCGCCTGGCGTTAGGCTTTACCTCATCCAGAATGGCCGCCCCGTCGTCACCGGCGGGCAGGGGGAAGCGTATTCCCGAGCGCCTTGCTGAAAGCGGTTGACCCGCGATGCCTGACGCGCCATCTTTATCCATAAATCGGTATTATTTTGATTAATGGTTCTTAAAAACGGGACGGTCAGTATGGGGCGTGTCACCTTTGATCTCGAAGATCTGCGCAGTTACGTTACCGGTATTGAGTTGGGCAGTTTCGCCAAAGCGGCGGAGCGGCTGGGGCGCTCAACCTCGGCAGTCAGCGCGCACCTGAAAAAGCTGGAGCAACAGGTTGGCACCCCGATTCTGCGCAAGGCCGGGCGCAACATGGTGATGACCGAGGCCGGCGAGACATTGCTGGGCTACGCCCGCCGGCTGCTGGAGCTGAACGATGAGGCCGCCGCGGCGGTGCGCGGGCTGGATTTGCATGGCCGGGTACGCTTGGGGTTACAGGAGGACTTCGGAGAAACCTTTTTGCCGCAGGTGTTGGGCAGTTTCACTCGCGCGCATCCGCGTGTGCGCATCGAAGCGCGGATCGCCCGCAATGCCGAGCTGATCGACTGGGTATTGAAAGGGGAGCTGGATTTGTCGCTGGCGTGGGACGGGGGCATCAGCACGCCATTTCACCAGGCGCTGGGGCAAAGGCAAATGCACTGGATCGCCTCGCCTGATTTTGATCTGTCGCTCTGGCGCAGTGGGCATGAACCGCTGCCGTTGGTGATGTTCGACGCCCCTTGCCTGATGCGCAGTGCGGCGACGCAGGCATTGGATCGCGCCGGGATTGCGTGGCGTGTCGCCTTTACCAGCCGTAGCCTGAATGGCGTATGGGCTGCCGTCAGCGCCGGGCTGGGAGTGACGGTACGCACCGATGCCGGGCTGCCGTCGGGAATATCCCTTCTGCCGCCCGGCATGTTACCGGCGTTAAGCCCGCTTGGCGTGGTGTTGCATCGCTCACAAGAAACTCCAACGGCGGCCATTCAGCGGTTGGCGCAAATCGTGGCCGACAGAATCAAAAACTAGTCCTGCTCGATCGGCTGATTGCCGCTCAGCGCACCCCATTCGGTCCAGGCGCCGTCATACAGTTTCACCTGTTTTGCATCGAGGGAAAGCAGGCCAAAAGCCAGCACTGCCGCAGTTACCCCGGAGCCACAGCTGGTGATGATTGGCCCGTTGAGATCGACGCCCTTGTCGCTGAAGGTTTTCTTGAGGGCTTCCAGCGATTTGAAGCGGCCGTTTTCCAGCAGTTCGCCGTAAGGAATATTGATGCTGCCGGGAATATGGCCACGGTGCAGGCCAGGGCGCGGCTCTGGGGCTTCAGCGTAAAAACGCGGCGCGGCGCGTGCGTCGAGGATCTGCACCTGCGTGTTCAGCGCCTGTTCCACCTGCTGCATAGTGACTACCGCGTCCGCGTTGAAGCGGGCGTTGAAGGTTTGCTGCGTGCGTTGCGTTGCGCCGGTTTCCAGCGGTTGGCCCAGGGCAGTCCAGCCGTTGAGGCCTTCGTCCAGCACATAAACCTGCTGCGCGCCAAAGTTACGGAAGGTCCACCAGCCGCGTGGGGCAGAGAACTGATTGCCCTCGTCATAGAACACAATGGTGTGTTGATCGCTAATGCCCAACTTGCCTGCCGCCGCGCTGAAGGCTTCCGCCGTGGGCAGCATATGCGGCAGATCGGTGTTTTTATCCGCGACGTCATCGATATCGAAGTACACCGCGCCCGGGATATGACCGCGTTCAAATTCGGCAAGCATATCTTTTTTCGGTACCAGGCCGACCGGAGACATTCTGACATCGACCACGACCAGATTTTCATCGTTGATATGTTGTGCAAGCCATTGGGGAGTAACCAGAAACGGAGAGTTCATCGTCATTGTTCGCCTGTGGTGAAAACGGTTTTTCACTATACACCAGCGCGCACTCCGATGAGGTAAGATGTTAGCTCAATGGCGAAAACGGGAGCCTGGCGGGATGACGGATAAGCATTTTGGCGGCGCGAAAATCGCGCTGTTGTGCGGCAACAGCGTGCTGACCTATCAGCGAGACGACAAGCCCGACATTCCCTGGCCTGGCTGCTGGGATCTGCCCGGTGGTGGGCGCGAAAACGAGGAAACGCCGCTGCAATGCGTGCAGCGGGAAACCCTGGAAGAGTTCGGCCTGCGGATTGCCGCGGGGCAGGTTCGTCACCAGCAGCGCTACGAGGGGATTTTCGCCGGCTATCCACCGACCTGGTTTATGCTGGGCGAAATCACCCCGCAGCAGATTGCCGCCATCCGCTTTGGCGATGAAGGGCAGCGTTGGCAGATGATGACACTCGACCGCTTTATCCATCACCCGCAGGGGATCTCCCATCTTCAGCAGCGGCTGGCGGAGCACCAGCAGCGTTAGGGACGTTCCTCGGCCTCCACCCGGGCGATCAGCGCCTCCAACTGACGGTCGGAAAAGACCTCAATGCCATTCTGACGCAGCAGTTCGGCGGTGACGCCGCTGCCGGGTTTGGTCTGGCCGCTGAAAGAACCGTCGTAGATAAATTGGCTGCCGCAGGACGGGCTGCCGTCGGTGAGCAGGGCAAAGCGGCAGCCGTGGCGCCGCGCGGTTTCCAGCGCCAGATGGGCGCCAAGCAGGTAACTGTCGGTGACGTCACCGCCGCTGATCTCCATAACCCGAGCCCGTTGCGCGAGCACCGTGGCCCCTTCGGCGGTCGGAGTGATTTCTGCTGAGGGACGTGGCGTGGAAAAGCCGGCGGCCAGTTCCGGGCAGCAAACCACCAAACGGCCTTCGCGCTGCCAGCGCAGCAGGGTGAGATGGGGCAACGGTTTATCGGAACCGTTATAGCGAACTTTAAAACCGGCCAGGCAGGCGCTGAATAAAATTTTTGACGGCATGGGTCTGTCTCTGTCGCAGTGGCGAAAGCGTGGCACAGGTGGCCCACGCGCGCGGCTTTAACATAGCAGAATCAACCCGCCGAGGGCAGGGCCAAACGGTTAATCTCCACCGGTTCAAGGATGCGCAAGTCTGTCTCGCGCCGTGCCACGGCCAACATTGCCAGTCCGATACGTTCGGTGGTGGTGACCTGATTGGGGAACAGCCGTTGGGCGCCAAACCACAGCGGTTTAAAAAGCCGGTACAGCAGATCATAAAGCCGGGTTCGGGAACGGATGCCGTGCAGCGGCACGATAACGCCAGGGCGGAACATCACCGCGTGGAACGGCAGCGCCAACAAGGCATTTTCGGTTGCGCCCTTGACCCGTGCCCACATGCTGCGGCCTTGCTCGCTGCTGTCGGTGCCGACGCCGGAGACATAAATAAAGACCATGTTCGGGTTTAACCGCGCCAGCGGGCGGCCCGCAGCCAGCGTCAGATCGTAGGTCAGGGCACGGTAGCGTGCTTCGCTCATGCCGGCGGAAGATACGCCAAGGCAGAAGAAGCAGGCGTCGTAGCCGCTGAGCTGAGTCTCCAGGGCGGACAAATCACTCAGATCGGGCAACGTCAGTTGGCGAAGCTTGGCATCGCTTTGCGCCAGTTCACTGCGGCCGATGCTCAGCACTTCCGTCACCTGCGGATCGAGCAGACATTCGCGCAGTGCGCCTTGCCCGACCATGCCGCTGGCGCCGAATATTATCACTTTCATAACCTGTTCTCCTGACGCCCGGCGATGCGTTGATGACGCCAGCGGTTCGGCGTTTGTGATTCCCATTGCATAAAGGCACGGCTAAATGAATTCAGTTCTTCGAACCCGAGCACGAAGGCAATTTCACCGGGCTCCAGATCGGTATCCGACAGCAGATGACAGGCCGTACGGTGGCGGGTTTTATCCAACAGTTGCTGATAGCTGTAGCCGTGCTGTTGCAGACGACGCTGCAGGGTGCGTGGGCTGAGGTACAGCTCGGCAGCCACGCTGTTCACGCTGGGCCGTTGTCCGCGCATGCTACGGGTGAGGATCGCCATCACCCGTGCGGGCAAACTGTCGTCCTGCTCGACCTTGGCCAACTCGGCTTCCAGCCCAGGCAGCAGCACGGCCAGCATGTCCTGGTTATAGGTGATAAAGGGCTGCTGCATCAGCGCACGATCAAACACCAGCACGTCCAACGGGGCGTCGAAGCGGATCGGACAGCTAAAATGGCGCAGCAACGGCGAAGCGGGATCGTGGTGCCGCGTCAGTTCAATCGCCCTCGGTTGAATTGCCAGGCCGGTGCCACGACGGCACAGAGTGGTGATGGACGCAAACATGGCGTCCACCAACAGTTCAGGGGCATGACCTTCGGCCATGGTCCAACGGGTGTGCAACCGCACGGCCTCGCCATCTTCCGTCAGCGTCAGTTCTTCGGGACACACCAACCGCTTGTAGCGGGCGACTTTTTGCAAGGCCTCCCCCAGCGTCGCCGAATGCAGCGCCGCGACCGAAGCGATATCGTAATGCTCCGGTGCGACGTCACTGCCGAGGCGAAGACCAAAGGCCGTATCATCGGTCAGGCGCGGGAGCGCCTGCCAAATATCAAAGAACTGCCTAGTGGAAAGCTTGACCTTTTCGCGCCCGTGGCTGAGCAGCCCGCTGGGGAGGCCGGCCAGTTGACCAAGCTTTTCAATATCCACCCCCAGCGCTTTGAGACGAATGGCTAAGGCGCTGGAGACCGGGATTTGATCGCTGCTCATGGTGTTCCTTATGATTTGCCGGCCACCAACGCCGCCATGGTTTCGTGATCCGGTTGGCTATCGTCCCGGTCGGTGCTCAGGCTGAGGTAACGGAATTTGGCATCCGCCGCTTCACGTTCGGCCTGCACCTGTCCGGCGATAAATACCGCATCGCTGCCGAGTAACAGGCGCAGCGGGGGTTCATCCATCTCGGCGATCTGCAAGATAACCTGCGCGGCCTTGGCCGGGTCGCCGGGTTGGTTGCCGTTATGCTGTTGCAAGTAGTCTAGCATGGGCCCAAGCGTTGCCTGATAAGCGGCGCTGACAGGGGCGATGGCCATTGATGAGCCGGCCCAGTCGGTGCGGAAACCGCCGGGTTCAACCAGGGTCACCTTCACGCCGAAGGGCGCAATTTCTTTTGCCAGCGATTCGGAGAAGCCTTCGACCGCCCACTTGGCGGTGTGGTAAGCGCTCAGACCCGGTACGCCAAGGCGTGCGCCTATGGTGGAGATCTGAATGATATGGCCGCTGCCCTGTTGACGCAGCACCGGTAGCGCCGCGCGGGTGACGTTAAAAACGCCATAGAAATTGGTATCGACCTGGGCGCGGAAATCGGCTTCATCGGCATCTTCCACCGGCGCGATGTTGCCATAGCCGGCATTGTTGACCACCACATCCAGTCGGCCGAAGCTGTCTATTGCTGTCTGTACCGCACGTTTGGCGGCCACGGCGTCAGTAACGTCCAACTCCACCGTGACCACTTGCTCACCGTACTGTTCCACCAGCGGCTGTAACTGCTGTGGCTGGCGTGCGGTCGCGACCAGACGGTGGCCGGCGGCCAAAACAGCCTGCGCCAACTGCTGGCCCAAACCGCGTGAACTGCCGGTAATTAACCATACCTGAGACTGAGACATAACCACCTTCCTGTACCTGCTTGTTGAAGAGGTTCTACTCTAGAAGGTTCGTCCACATGCGGATAATCCGATTGCGCCAGAGTTTAATCCGATCGCGCCAATGTGATGTCGCGCTCTGGGGCGTGCGCCAGCATCAGCATTTGAATGGTCTCGCCAACCCGTTGCACCGCTTGTTCAATCTCTGGCGTCAGCTTGGGCGCATAGTTGATACGCAGGCAGTTACGGTATTTACCGGAGGCGGAAAAAATGCTGCCGACGGCGATCTGCACACCCTGTTGTTCCAAATGGCGATTTAGCCGCAGGGTATCAAACGCTTCATCCAGCTCAATCCACAGCATAAAGCCGCCGCGCGGTTGGCTAACACGGGTACCGGGCGGGAAGTACTTCATAATCCATCCGGTCATCACGTCCCGGTTCTGCTGGTAGCGGGTACGCATGCGCCGCAGATGTTGCAGATAGTGGCCGTGACGGATGAATTCGGCAATCGCCAGCTGTGGCTGGGTCGCGGTAGAGCCGGTGCCGATATATTTCATGTGCAACACGCGCTCCAGATAACGCCCTGGGGCAATCCAACCAATGCGCAGGCCGGGGGCCAGCGTTTTGGAGAACGAGCTGCACAGCAATACCCGGCCGTCTTCATCGAAGGATTTGATGGTGCGAGGCCTTGGGTATTGGTAGGCGATATCACCGTATACGTCGTCTTCGATGATCGTCACATCGTAGCGCTGCGCCAGCGTCAGCAAACGCTGTTTACGCTCCTCCGGCATAATGTAACCCAAGGGGTTATTGCAGTTGGGCGTCAACAGAATGGTTTTCACCGGCCACTGCTCCAGCGCCAGTTCCAGCGCCTCCAGGCTGATCCCGGTCAGCGGATCGGTAGGGATTTCCAACGCCTTCATGCCCAACCCTTTCAGCGTTTGCATGGTGCCGTGAAAGCAGGGGGAGTCTACCGCCACGATATCCCCCGGCTGGCAGACGGCGCGCAGGCCGGTGAACAACGCCTCGTGGCAGCCGGTGGTGATCACCAACTGGTCGGCACTAATCTGGCAACCGGAGTCCAGCAGCAGCCGGGCGATTTGTTCACGCAAGCCGATAACGCCTTGAATGCTGTCGTAGAGCAGGCTGCGCAGATCGCCGTGACGGCCCAGGGTGCCCAGCGCTTTGGTCAACGGTTTCAGCGTAGGTTCGCTGATATCCGGCATGCCACGGCCGAGCTGGATCACATCTTCGCGCGGTTTATTTCGGATCAGTTCCAGTACCTGCTCCCACTGCGAAATATCCACCGGTCGCTGCACCGGACGGGTGACGGCGGGAAGCTCGGCCAGAGTGCGGCGCCTTTGTACGAAATAGCCGGATTTGGGGCGCGCTTCCACCAGTTGGCTCTCTTCCAGCAGGCGATAGGCCTGTTGCACCGTGCTGATGCTGACGCCGTGTTCCAGGCTTAGTGCGCGCACCGACGGCAGACGATCGCCGGCCGGATAGAGCCCCTGTTCGATGCGTTGGCTAAGGAGCGCGGCCAGGGTGGCGTAGCGTGTCATACAGATACCCAAAGTGAGAATGGTTGAGGAAAAAACCGGTACAGATGAGATTAAATTAGACCATTCAGATAGGCAGAGACAGCTTTTGTATGGAAAAAATATCAACGCCCTGAATCTGTATTGTTTTTCGCGCGATCAGCATCATAGGTTTCGTGATCAAACCGAAAGAGGATCTGTGATGAGCATTTCTGTTGAGGGCGAACCGGTACAGCACCGGGCGAGATTTCCACTTTGGCAGTTGTACCTGCAGCGTTATCGCACCCGTAGATCTTTGTTGCAGTTGGACGATGCTCAACTGGCGGACATTGGTCTGTCGCGCGCACAGGCAATGCAAGAAGGGCGCAAGCCTTTTTGGAGAACATAAATGTTGAAATTGTTGGGTAAGGCCTCGTCGATCAATGTGCGCAAAGTATTGTGGACCAGCCATGAACTGGCGTTGCCGCTGACCAGAGAAGACTGGGGCAGTGGTTTTCGCTCCACGCAAACACCGGAGTTTTTGGCCCTCAACCCCAATGGCCTGGTGCCGGTATTGATTGACGGCGATCGGGTGCTGTGGGAATCCAACACGATTTGTCGTTATCTGGCGGGCCGAGAAGGGCGTCAGGATCTGTTGCCGACAGAACCGGGCGCACGGGCAGCGGTAGAAATGTGGATGGACTGGCAGGCCACCGATCTCAACAACGCCTGGCGCTATGTTTTCATGTCGCGAGTTCGCCAGGATGCCGCCTACCAGGATCCGGAGCGACTGGCAGCGGCGGAGCGGGAGTGGAACAGGTTAATGGGCATGCTCGAACAGCATTTGGCGCAGGGGAATGCTTATATTGCTGGCACGACCTTTAGCCTGGCGGATGTGGTCATTGGGCTGTCGCTCAATCGTTGGCTGATGACGCCTTTCTCGCGCCCGGATTACCCAGGGTTACAAGGGTATTTGCAACGGCTGCAACAGCGGCCGGGTTTCTTGCTGTATGGTGCCAACGGGTTGCCATGATATGAAATAAAATATTCATTTTGGCCTGACATCTTTGGCCAGAAGACGCCGCGTACCCTCGAGGCTGCCTCGTTACATTCCCGTCTGCAAGGTTTCATGAACGGCATCACGGATATGAGTTTTATTTTTCTCTTTGCTTGTTATTGAAATTTATATTTCATATAACCGTATCACAGACGGCGCGTTTCATTGAGTGGCGCGCTGACCAGATTACGGATACAGGCAACGGGAGAGGGTGATGAAACAGGTACGCGTTGGTTTAATTGGCACCGGCTACATTGGGCGCTGCCACGCTATTGCTTATGCGCAGGCTGCCACGGTATTTCCACTGAAGGGGGAACTGGTGTTGGAAATGCTGGCGGAAGTGACGCCGGAGCTGGCGCAGCAGCGCGCTGCGGAATTTGGTTTCTCTCGTTCGACCGCCGACTGGCGCCAACTGGTGGCCGATCCGGCTATTGATGTGGTGGATATCTGCGCGCCGAATTTCCTGCATAAGGAGATGGCGCTGGAAGCGATTCGTCACGGCAAACACGTTTATTCTGAAAAACCGCTGGCGTTGGACGCCAAAGACGCCGCTGAAATGGTGCAGGCCGCTCGCGCCAAGGGGGTTAAAACGCTGGTGGGTTTCAACTATATGAAGAACCCGACCAGCCAGCTGGCGCGCGAAATTATCGCCAATGGCGAGATTGGCGAAGTGGTGCATTTTTACGGCACCCACAATGAAGATTATCTCGCCGATCCGCGTACGCCTATCGACTGGCACTGCCGCAAGGCCACGGCCGGGTTAGGCGCGCTGGGCGATTTGGCGGCGCATATTGTCAACATGGCGCATTACCTGGTGGGTGACATTGTGGCGGTCTCCGGCGATATGCAGACCATCATCAAACAGCGCCCGGATGCGAAAGACCCTACGCTGATGCATCAGGTTGAAAATGAGGATCAGGCCAGCGCGCTGGTGCGTTTTGCCGGTGGCGCCATGGGTACCATCGAGACTTCACGCATTGCCTGCGGGCGCAAGATGGGGCTGACCTACGTGGTCACCGGGACCAAGGGCACGTTAAGTTACACCCAGGAGCGAATGGCGGAGCTGAAGCTGTATCGTCACGATGAGCCGGCGGAGCGCCAGGGGTTTAAAACGCTGCTGGTAGGCCCTAAGCATCCGGATTACGCCGCCTTCTGTATTAGCGCGGGGCACGGCATTGGTTTTAACGATCAGAAAACGGTGGAGATCCGCGATCTGGTTAACGGCATTGCCGCCAGTGATCGCATGTGGCCTGACTTTGAAGAAGGCTGGAAAGTATCTTGCGTACTGGATGCGATAGCCGCCTCCGCCGAACAACGGCGCTGGCTGGAAATTAATCGCGATTAACCCAGGGCTATGACGCTCACAACTTGAGAGCGTCATAGCTTAGCTGGCTAATAAGTTAATAAGCTATTAGCTTGATAACTTGCTGCGGTGATAGCCTGCTAATCAAAAAGCGAAGCAGGAACAACCGAATGCGCCCCAAAAGGCATTGTCGTCTGAAACAGGAATGCTGGAACGGCGGGCGACGTCATGCTGATGCGCGTGCACGCCGCAAGGGCCGCAACACTGGTGCGCCTGGCTCAGCACCCCGACGCGGGCCGCGGCTGAAGGAGGGGCAGAGCGATAATGCCCCGGCACCTGGGTCACCGGCGACCAGTCAGGCAGTACCGGAATTGCCGGCGGCGCCAGCGGTGAAAAACTGCCGGCGGCGTATACCACCTTGCCGTCCACCACCGTCATCACCGATTCAATCCCCTTGATCTGCTCCTCGGGTATGCTGAAATAATCCTGCGACAGCACGGCCAGATCGGCTAACTGTCCGACCTTAATCTGTCCTTTTTTACCCTGTTCGGTTGAGAACCAGGCGCTGCCCTGGGTCCACAACATCAGGGCCGTTTCGCGATCCAATCGCGCACTGTCGTCGTACATCGCCATACCGCCAACGGTACGGCCGGACACCAGCCAATACAGCGCCGTCCACGGGTTATAACTGGCCACGCGGGTGGCGTCGGTGCCTAACCCGACCGGCAACTCGGCCGCCAGCATTTTTGCGACCGGCGGCGTCTGTTTGGCGGCTTCTTTGCCGTAGCGTTCGGCAAAGTATTCCCCCTGAAATGCCATGCGATGCTGTACGGCAATGCCGCCGCCCAGCGCTTTCACCCGCTCGATGTTACGTTCGGAGATGGTTTCCGCGTGGTCGAAGATCCAGTGCAGGCCGTTGAACGGAATATCGCGGTTCACCTTTTCGAACACGTTCAGCATGCGGCTGATGGATTCGTCATAGGTGGCATGCAGGCGGAACGGCCAGCGGTGCTCGACCAGATGGCGCACTACGCGCTCGAGCTCGTCTTCCGTACCTTCCGGCAGATCCGGACGCGGCTGGAGGAAATCCTCGAAGTCGGCGGCGGAGAACACCAACATTTCACCGGCACCGTTATGACGGTAAAAATCGGTGCCCTGACCGGGTTTCAGCATGTCGGTCCACAGCTGGAAATCTTCCAGCTCCTGCTTCGGTCGCTGAGTGAACAGGTTATAGGCGATACGCAGAGTGAGTTGCTGCTTATCGTGCAGTTCGGAAATCACCTGATAGTCATCGGGGTAGTTCTGGAAGCCGCCGCCGGCGTCAATGGCGCTGGTCAGGCCCAGGCGATTGAGCTCGCGCATAAACTGACGGGTGGAATTGACCTGTTGTTCAAGCGGCAGCTTGGGCCCTTTGGCCAGCGTGGCATACAGGATCATGGCATTAGGCTTGGCAATCAGCATGCCGGTTGGGTTGCCGTTGCCATCTCGCTGGATCTCGCCCCCCGGCGGATTTGGCGTGTCCTTGGTGTAGCCCACCACTTTCAGCGCGGCACGGTTGAGTAAAGCGCGATCGTACAGGTGCAGAATAAACACCGGGGTGTCCGGCGCCGCCTGATTAATTTCGTCCAGCGTTGGCATGCGGCGTTCCGCGAACTGGAATTCGGTCCAGCCGCCGACCACCCGCACCCATTGTGGGCTGGGGGTACGCAGTGCCTGCTGTTTCAGCATGCGCAGCGCATCGGCCAACGACGGCACTCCTTCCCAACGCAGCTCAAGGTTGTAGTTCAGACCGCCGCGGATCAGGTGCAGGTGCGAGTCATTGAGGCCGGGGACGGCGGTGTGGCCGTGCAGATCAATCACCTGAGTTTCAGGTCCTGCATGCTGCATAACGTCGTTTTCACTGCCGACGGCGAGGAATTTGCCGTCGCGGATAGCAACCGCCTGGGCGGTAGGCGCCTCGCGATCGACGGTGTGAAATTTACCGTTGGTGATAATCAGGGAAGCAGAGTTACTCATAACGTTCTCCCGGCAGGCCGCCTAACGGCGGGTGAGCCATTGATGAAATATGCGTGTGACTATCGGCATCCAGAGGAAGACCACCAGGGCGACGACGGTGGCGTCATTAAGCAGGTGGCCGACCAGCGTGCCGTTCAACTGCGGCAACAGGTTTCCCCAAAACCAGGGCACCAGATTGGTGGACGGAAAAATCACCAGCAGGGTGATCAAAAATTGTTTCCACTTGGCGGGCTGGCGGGTATTGGCGCTCGGCGGCGTGAACCAGAATTCTGCGCCGGGCCGAATTTCAATGCTGTCGCTCTCCAGCAGCAGCGGCGAAACTTCCTCGATGTAGCGTTTGCGCAGCGGTGAATTCACCCACTGGGACAGGTTGTCGAGATTGTCAAAACGAACCAGTACGGTGTAGGCCTGCTCATGACCGGTGGGGCGGATCACGTTAACGCCCAGATGTCCGGCAAAGTTGGCGGCTTCGGGCATAATGCGCTTCAGCCAGGCCTCGTAGGCCGGTTCCTGCCCCGGCGCCAAACGGTGAGTGATAACTAGCGTGACATGCTGCGGGTGGGCCATAGCACCGACTCCAGAAAAACCCCGGCGACGCGGCCGGGGTTAAGGTTTATTTCGCCACCCGCGCCGGGGCGTGATGCACCATGGTGTAAGCGTAGTCAACGCCCATGCCGTAAGCACCGCTGTGTTCGCGCACCAGTTCCATAACCGCGTCGTAAGTCTCTTTGCGCGCCCAGTCGCGTTGATACTCCAATAGCACCTGCTGCCAGGTTACCGGGATGGCACCGGCCTGCACCATACGGTCGATGGAACGCTCATGCGCATCCACCGAGGTACCGCCGGAAGTGTCGGTGACCACGTAAACTTCATAGCCTGCCTCGAGCGCCATCAGCGCCGGGAAAGTCAGACAGACTTCGGTCCACAGCGCGGAAATCACCAGCTTTTTGCGACCGGTGGCTTCAACGGCCTTTACGAAGGCTGCGTCTTCCCAGGAGTTCATCGAAGTGCGTTCAATCGGGGTGATTTCAGGGTGAACCGCCAACAGTTCTGGCCAGATATAGCCGCTGAAACTTTCGGTTTCAACCGAGGTGAAAAGGGTGGGAACATTAAAAATCTTGCCGGCTTTCGCCAGACCGACCACGTTGTTTTTCAGCTGCTGGCGATCAATATTGGCCACGCCAAAAGACATTTGCGGCTGGTGGTCAATGAAAATCAGTGCAGAATTATCTTTATCAAGTAATTGAAATTTAGACATTATTTACCTTCCCAGAAAGACTTAGGTTTAACAACGGGTGAATGTAACGTCGATAAACCGCATGGTAGGCAGGGGCTGATTTCAAAGATAGCGCAGAATTTTTGCCGTCTTGTTGAGTTTTTTTATACACGGAGAGGGAGCGATGAGGTTAAACCTGGAAGCGTTATTGATTTTGGATGCGCTCGATCGGCACGGGTCATTTGCGGCGGCCGCCGCCGTGCTGTTTAAAACACCTTCGGCGTTGAGCTATATGGTGCAAAAACTGGAGAGCGATCTCGACATCACCTTGCTCGATCGCTCAGGCCACCGCGCCAAATTCACCGATACCGGCAAGTTGATGTTGGAAAAGGGCCGGGTGCTATTGCGCGCCGCGCAGGATTTGGAGCAGCAGGCTCGCTATGTGGAAAACGGCTGGGAAAGCGAGATCACTCTCGGTATCGATGCCTCGTTTCCTTTTGAGCGCCTGTTGCCGCTGATGGAAGAATTTTATCAGCAGAATCACCATACCCGGCTGCGCGTTAGTCACGAGGTGCTGGCGGGATCCTGGGAGTCGCTGGTTTATGGTTGTGCGGATATTATTATTGGCGCGATTTGTGAACCCCCGTCGCGGGTAGGCTATGCTTTTAGTCAGTTGGGTCGGCTGGACTACGTATTTGCCGTCGCGCCGCAACACCCGCTGGCGACAATGGCGGAGCCTTTGCCGAAGGCAGAGATCCGTCAGCACCGTGCCGTGGTGGTGCGTGATACCTCAAGGGTGAACGCACCGCAGAACCTGAATATTCTTGAGGAGCAGGACACTTTGACAGTATTCGGTTTCGACGCCAAGTTGCGGGTGCAGCTCAGCGGTCTCGGCTGTGGTTATTTGCCGCGTTATCTGGCTGAACCTTACCTGAAAAGTGGCGAGTTGGTCGCGAAAAACGTCGAATCTGAGCGCTGCAGCGACGTCGCTTATTTTGGCTGGCGTGAGAATAACGCCGGTTTGGCGTCCAAATGGTGGCGTGAACGCTTGCAGCAGTGTGCCGATGCCGGGAGCCTGTACCCGGCATCTTGATGCCCCGCCATTGTGCGGAACGACAAGGATGCAGAATGATGAAAACAGGGATGTGGCTTTTGGTAGCGTTGTTACCGTTGCTGGCCGGTTGTAATACGGACCACCGTTCCGAGGCTGCCGGGCTGGAGAAACCGATGTCTGCCGCGGCATCGGTGCAGCCGCCGTCGGGCAACTACCCGGAAAGAATGCGTCGTGCCATTACGCAAGAAATGCCGACGCTCGGCAAATACAAATCCCAAACCTGTTCGATCAGCATTCATCTGTTACCGGACGGCTCCCTGAAGGATTTCAAGGTTCTGGCAGGCGATGCTGAGTTTTGCGCTGTAGCAAGTCAGGCAGTACAGCGCGCCAAACTGCCCAAAATGACCAGTCAGACCGAATACGCCTTATTCAACAGCTCGGTGCTGGATTTCGTTCCCTGATGCCGATGGCTTACCGCATCGGATGCCGGGATGCGGTGAGCAAAATACCTGTTACAACATGCCCTTCTGCGCAAAGGTGATGCGGGTGGCCTCATTGAGGTCAAGTTCACCTAACTTGTCAGGCCTCACCCAGGCCACTTCCTGAAACTCTTCATTGACGGTGATCTGACGATTGGCGCTGACACAATCGAAGATCAGATACAGCATATAGATAGGCTCTTGTGTCCCGTCAGGATATGTCTTGGTGCGGACATCATCTCTGAAAGTCCAGGGTGTCATCTGTGTGATCTGCAGGGCTTCGCCTAATTCTTCTCTGATCTCACGACGGAGCGCTTGCTCAATTGTCTCTCCCGGTTCCATGCCACCGCCGGACAATGCCCACTGGCCGGGAAAAACACCGCGGTCATCAGCCATTTTACAGAGTAAATACTCGCCATTATTCTCAATGATTGGGCAGACAATGATCCGTTGACGCATGCAACCTCCTGATGTGACGAATTTTTATTGCTAACGTGGGCAAAGGCTTTTCGACTCGGATCTTACCAGCAATCGCTGCTGGCGGACGGCGTTGAATTCAATGAACGCGCGATAATGGGAGCGCCATCAATAAAAGCGGCATAAATAGCTGATTTTTAACTTTGCTTTACCGCTTTCGTTATTTTGAGCGCCTGCGCTGCTCGCAGATACTGAGGAAAATGACCCACAGCGAGCCGCCGCATGTCCTCAACCAAAAGCCACAGCCACTATTTGCATTCTGCACAACGCCTTTGGATCCAACAGCTTAACCAGCGCTGGTATTGGCGATGCGAGTTGCCGACCTGGGGCATCATGGCGGCGGTGTACGGCGGCTGGTTTGGCGTGGTGCACTACTGGCAGTCGCTGGGACCCTGGCTTGGCACGCCGTTGCTGATTTTGTTGGCCACCTGGTATATGTCGTTGCAGCATGAGCTGATCCACGGCCATCCGACACGGTGGCCCCGCATCAATCAACTCTTTGGCCTGTTGCCGCTGGCGGTGTGGTATCCCTATGGGCTGTATCGCGATTCGCATATTCAGCATCACCGCAATGAACATCTGACCGACCCGCATGAAGATCCCGAAAGTTATTATTTCAGTCAGACACAGTGGCAGCGTTATCCCAGATTGTTTCCGCTGTTGGCCAAGGTGCGCAATACGCTTGGCGGGCGGATTGTGTTCGGTCCGGCGCTGGATATCGTCGCGACGGGGGTTAATGCGCTGAAAGCGATTGCCGCCGGTGAACTGCGCACGTTGGTGATGTGGTTGGTGCATCTGCTGCTGCTGGCGGCAGTGCTGGTTTGGCTGAAGCAACATGGCATTGGCACGGCGTTTTACCTGTTGGCGATCGGCTATCCAGCGCTGGCGCTGACCAAGATAAGATCGTTTTTTGAGCACCGCGCCGTTGAAGCTCCGCAGGCACGTTCTATTATTAATGAGGCGGCTTGGCCGTGGCGGCTGCTGTTTCTCAATCTGAACTATCATTTAGTTCACCATGATCTCCCCGGCTTGCCGTGGTACGGTTTAAGGCAGGTCTATCTGGCGGAGCGCGGTGCTTACCAGCAGCGCAGCCAGGGATTTGTGGTGCAGGGCTATGGCCAATGGGTCAGCGAATACGCTTTTACCCCGGTCGCCGTTGAGGTTCATCCGTTTAACGCCGGCGAGCCGCTAAAGGAAGTTCAGGGCGAAACCGAAGCCTGGCCGGCGGAGACTTTTATCGTGCGATGGAAACGCGCGTCTCAGGATTTTCCAATCGATCTGGCCAAATAGCCGGAAAATACACAACAAGAGGAAAAAGTATGGCAATCACCCCATTACGTGGTCGCGTTTTCGCTTTGGCACTGGGTTTACTTGCCGCGAGTATCGGCGTGGCTCAGGCGGCCGACACGGTGCGCGTGGGCTCAAAAATCGATACCGAAGGCTCGCTGCTGGGTAACATCATCGTGCAGGTGCTGGAGTCCAACGGCATCAAAACCACCAACAAATTACAGCTCGGTACCACCAAGGTGCTGCGCGGGGCGATCACCTCCGGCGAGATTGACATCTACCCGGAATACACCGGCAACGGCGCATTTTTCTTCTCCGATGAAAAAGATCCGGCGTGGAAGAACGCCCAGGCCGGTTTTGAGAAGGTCAAAAAACTCGATTACGACAAGAACAAAATTGTCTGGCTGGATGCTTCGCCGGCCAACAATACCTGGACTATTGCCATCCGTCAGGACGTGGCGGACGCCAACCACCTGAAGACGCTTGCCGATCTGGGCAAATGGATCAACGGCGGCGGCAAGTTCAAACTGGCGGCCTCGGCGGAATTTATCGAACGTCCGGACGCACTGCCGGCATTCCAGAATGCCTATGGCTTTAAGCTGAATCAGGATCAACTGCTGTCGCTGGCTGGAGGGGACACGGCGGTGACCATTAAAGCGGCGGCGGAGCAAACCTCCGGCGTGAACGCGGCCATGGCTTACGGCACCGATGGCCCGGTGGCGGCCCTGGGTCTGCAAACGCTGGAAGACCCAAAAGGGGTGCAGCCGATTTACGCACCGGCACCGATCATTCGTGAAGCCGCGCTGAAACAGCACGCCAATATCGCCGAATTGCTGAAGCCGGTCTTTGCAACGCTGGACGGCCCGACGCTGCAAAAACTTAATGCGCAGATCGCGGTGGAAGGTCAGGATGCCAAACAGGTTGCGGCCGCTTATCTGAAAGAAAAAGGATTGGTTAAGGGATAGCGCTGATATTCCCTCTCTCTCCATGGGAGAGAGGGAGAGCAGGGCCCATTGACTATGGAGCCGGAGAGTTTCTTTGATTATTGCCGTAAAAAACCGCGTATTACTGACGCTGCTTGTTTTGTTGCTGCTGGCCGCATTTGGCCTGCCGTTCCTCAGCTATGCCCCCAATCGCCTGCTGTCGGGCAAGAGCATTTCCCTGATTTCCCTGCTGCACGGCCCGGCGCTGTGGCTATTGGCCCCGCTGTTGGTGCTGGCAGTGCTCAGCCTGTTGCCACCGCTCAGGCGCAATGCATTGTTGACCGCGCTGGCGGCTGCAGCGCTGCTGGCGCTCACCTTCTGGCTGAGCGGGCATGCTGCGCAGCAGTTGGCGCAGGATGGTTCCAAACTGGCGCGTACCTCCTGGGGCAGCGGCTGCTGGCTGATGCTGGCGCTGAGCCTGCTGATGGCTGCCGATGCCATCACCCGCATCACGTCTTCGCATTTGTGGCGCATGCTCGGCAACCTGCTGGTGATATTGCCTGCGCTGGCGCTGCTGTTCGGCCATCAGTTGGATCAGCTTTCGCTGCTGAAAGAATATTACAACCGGCAAGATGTGTTTGATGCCGCGCTGTTGCAGCACCTGACTATTCTGCTGGCGACGATGGTCCCGGCGCTGCTGATCGGCGTGCCGCTCGGGGTGTTGTGTTTTCGTTCATCCCGTTTGCAAACCCCGATCTTCTCCACGCTGAACATTATCCAGACCGTGCCGTCGATTGCCCTGTTCGGCCTGCTGATAGCGCCGTTGGCCGGGTTGGCGAAGGCGGTGCCCTGGCTGGCGGAACACGGCGTCAGCGGCATTGGCATGGCGCCGGCGATAGTCGCCCTGGTGTTGTACGCCCTGTTGCCGCTGGTGCGCAGCGTGGTGGCCGGGTTACAGAGCGTGCCCGCCAGCGTGATCGAATCTGCCAGCGGTATGGGACTGACGCGCGGCCAGATTTTCTTTCGCGTACAGCTGCCGTTGGCTTTGCCGCTGTTTCTGACCGGCGTGCGCATTCTGGCGGTGCAGACCGTCGGTATGGCGGTGGTGGCCGCGTTGATCGGTGCCGGAGGTTTCGGCGCCATCGTTTTCCAGGGTTTGCTGAGCAGCGCGCTGGATCTGGTGCTGCTGGGCGTGATCCCGGTGATCGTGATGGCGGTAATCGTCGATTCGCTGTTTAAATTTATGGTTTCAATTTTGGAAGTGTCACGCCGATGATTCAGTTTAATCAGGTCAGCAAGATTTTTCAGGGTAAGCCGGCGGTGGACGATCTGACGCTGCAGATTGCCAAAGGCGAATTTGCCGTACTGATCGGTACCTCAGGCTCCGGTAAATCCACCACATTAAAAATGATCAACCGGCTGATCGAACACGATCAGGGCAAAATTTACTTTGCCGATGAAGAGATCCAAAAATTCAAACCGCAGGATCTGCGGCGCCGCATGGGCTATGCCATTCAGTCGATCGGCCTGTTTCCGCATTGGACGGTAGAGGAGAACATCGCCACCGTGCCGCAATTGCTGAAATGGCCGCGGGCACGGATCCGCGATCGGGTGACCGAACTGCTGGAGCTGTTGCACCTGGAGCCGGAACTGTTCCGACACCGTTATCCGCACCAGCTTTCCGGCGGGCAACAGCAGCGGGTGGGAGTGGCGCGCGCGTTGGCTGCCGATCCGGAAGTATTGTTGATGGACGAACCCTTTGGCGCTCTCGATCCGGTAACGCGCACCGCGCTGCAGACGGAGATTGCGCGTATTCATCATCTCTCCGGGCGCACCATCGTACTGGTGACGCATGACATTGACGAAGCGCTGGCATTGGCCGATCGCATCGTGTTGCTCGATCAGGGACGTGTGGTGCAACAAGGCACGCCGCTGGAGCTGCTGACTGCACCGGCCAACGATTTTGTGCGCGATTTCTTTGGCCGAAGCGATCGCGGCATCAAACTGCTTTCTTTAGGCACGGTGGCGGAACGGGTACGGCCCGGGCATGCGGACGGTGAACCTATTTCCTCCACCATGAACCTGCGTGAAGCGCTGTCGGTATTTGTGGCGCGCGGCAGTGAATGCTTGCCGGTGGTGGGGGAGCAAGGAGAAGCACTCGGCGTGCTGCATTTCAACGATCTGATTGCCCAAAAGGCGCTGTCATGAGTGCGCCTAAAGCCCTGCGTTGGCTTCGCGATCCGCTGCCCTGGACCTTTGCCCTGCTGCTGGCGCTGGTGTTTGGCATGAATCATTTGCATGGCCTGTTTGCTGCCTGGTTTCCCGATCTGGAAAGGCCGGTGTATCAGCAGGACAGTTTTATCTCGCTGGTGTGGGCACATCTGTTGCTGGTCGCGGTCTCCAGTCTGATCGCCGTGGTGATTGGCGTAGCGGCCGGGATCGGCGTGACGCGCCCTGCCGGTAAGGCGTTTCGTTCGCTGGTGGAAACCGTGGTAGCGGTCGGCCAGACTTTTCCGCCCGTGGCGGTGCTGGCGGTAGCGGTACCTGTGATGGGCTTTAGCGAACAGCCGGCGATTATCGCACTGGTGCTGTACGGTTTGCTGCCGATCTTGCAGGGCACTCTGACGGGTATTGAATCGGTACCCAGCGCGACACGCGAGGTTGCGCAAGGGGTTGGCATGAGCGCCAGGCAAATTCTGTGGCGCGTCGAACTGCCGCTGGCGGCGCCGGTGATTGTTGCCGGTATTCGGACCTCGGTGATCATCAATATCGGCACGGCGGCAATCGCTTCCACCGTCGGCACCAAAACGCTTGGTTCGCCGATAA
Organism: Serratia sp. BNK-12; assembly: GCF_047456085.1. NCBI lineage: Bacteria > Pseudomonadati > Pseudomonadota > Gammaproteobacteria > Enterobacterales > Yersiniaceae > Serratia > Serratia sp. BNK-12. The sequence goes on along the minus strand of NZ_CP179896.1, from coordinate 3,665,449 downwards.
TCATTGGCCTAAGCGGTTTTAATACCGCCTACGTGATCCAGGGCGCGGTAGTGGTGGCGCTGCTGGCGATCATTACCGATATGCTGTTTGAGCGCTGGGTGCGCTATCTCACCGCCTGGCGTCAGCAGACGCAGGCGGCTTCTTCTGCGGGGTAAGGGAATAGGATGCAAGTATCTTTGCCGATGTATGGCGTGACTCATCAACCGGCCGAATCTTTCTGGCGAGTGCTGCGCGGTAAATTACTGCAGTTGGGATTGCCGCTGGCTCCTGAACAGCTCGTCTGGCCGCACGACCTGGCTCAGCAATGGCTACAGGACGATTTATTGCTCAGCCAAACCTGCGGTTATCCGCTGGTCAGCAGCCTGAAGCAGGTGCAGCTGATCGGGACTTATCACTACCGCGTCGAGGGTTGTGAGGGCGCGAATTACAGCAGTTGGTTGGTGGTGCGCGACGACGACTCAGGCGAGCGGCTGGCGGATTTTCGCGGCCGGATCGCCGCATACAACAGTACCGACTCTCAGTCAGGGCATAACAGCTTGCGTGCGCTGATCGCACCCTTGGCACAGAACGGCAGCTTCTTCAGTGCTGCCATCGCCTCCGGGGCGCACTATCAGTCGCTCAAGCTGATCCAAAACCGGCAGGCAGACATTGCCGCCGTCGACTGCGTCAGCCTGGAACTGTTGAAACGGGCACGGCCACAGGCGTTGGCCGGGCTGAAAATTATTGGACGAACGGCCAGCGTGCCGGGGCTACCCTTGATTACCTCGTCGCAGACCCCGCCGGAACAGCTGGAAATACTGCGTGCCGGGGCGAAGGCGATGCTGGGCGAAGCGGTAAGCGACAATCTGCTGATCGGCGATTTCAGCCTGGTGCCGCGTTCGGCATACCAAATAATCACCGAGCTGGAGCAGCAGGCCGCCGCCCGCGGGGTGACAACGCTGTAAGCTTATGACTGGCCTGCGTTCAGGCGGCGCTAAAGCGTGCGTTCAATTTTTGATCGACAATGATCTCGAAGTCAGTAAATAAGGCTTTGGGTTTGACCGTTCGGCCGCGTTTTTCCATCGATACCAGACCGTGGCCGCTGAGCGTTTTCAGCGTGGCGGAAAGATTGCTTATTTGCCGACCGGAGAGTTCCGCCAATCGGCTCATGGTTTCCGGTTTTTCCGTATCAATCATCCGCAGCAAGGCAATATTTTCATTGCTGAGCACCTGGGCCAAAGCAATCATTGAGGTGAACCAGACCTGCGGTTCACGCTCCTGCGGCTGGTATTCACCTTTTGCAATGGCCAGTATCCGTTTGCGGATCAACTCTTCAGGCATTACGCCAATCAGTGCTTTCATCTTCAACCTCGGTTTTCTCTCTTGCTTATGACTTCATCGATTTTATTGAAGAAATCTTCCACCAACTGAAAAGCGGAATGAAACTCATAGGGTGAGCCTTTATCCGTGGGCGTCTGATGTTGGTGGTCGTAAAGTATTCGGCCTGAAAATAGCCCTTTTCTAGGGACTTTAATGGCATGGGCATTGTCGATGCCAAACACTCGGGTGTTGTATTTATCATGCAGCGTCAAGTTGTAGCGTATGCCATGGGGAATGAAAGCCGTTTTGGTTACTTTCCATGCTTCTATTTTCCACCAGTAGCCATCTTCACGGTTTACTCGGGTGCCATGAAGGCTAAGGATGTAGTCCAGTCCATTGCTTGCATCCATTTTCAGTACTCCAGAAAGTTATGATTTAACCATAACTCTTGAGTGTTTTACGGTCAATGCTATTTCATCAGGAAGAGTGGCAGACTGAATAGATGAGACTTTGACCGCAGAATGGGGTTGAACACAGCGGTAATTTGTTGACGTTTCTGTCGGCGGCAGCGCGCAGAAAATCGCACCAACGGTTGGCGAAAGAAGAGAAGGGGAATTGCTGCTGAAATGGAGCAATGAGGCGGTTACCGCGCCCTTTGCAGATACCGGCGCGCGTCGGGCGACTGCAGCGTTTTTTTACAACAACGCTGCCAGCGCGGGACGCATCACTTGGCCTGAATGCTCTCTGCCGGAGTGGCAGTGGCGGCGGCTTCGTGTGACGTGGCGGTCTCTTCTAGCGGCGTGGTGGAACGGGTGTACATATTCAGCCCGGCCAGGAATACGCCGCCGAGTGAACCAAAGGCACACAGAAAGATAACGATAATGAACGATTTTTTCAGCATGGGGATGATTTCGCAGGTTGCCAGGAACAACGGGAATTATAGACGCTTCGTAATATGAAACAAGAATCGTTTTAATACCCGTCGTCTTTCAAGCTGCAGCGTTTAAACCTGTTTCCGGTGGATTTGTCACTCCAGCCGCTGTAGGGGGCGAATACATTCGCCCCGATTAATTCGGCCGCAGCGTGCAGCGCCTCTACCTTTCCCTGCTTATGCGACTGACCGGGCGAGTAAACAGGAATTTGCCCAGCGTCACCAGCACCACCGCCGCTACGATAATCACCAGCGCCGCCCATTCACGCGGTGCCAGCGATTCGCCGGCAAAACCGATGCCGAGCAGCACGGCCACCACCGGATTGACATAGGCATAACTGGTGGCTACCGCCGGACGCACGTTTTTCAGCAAAAACATATAGGCGCTAATGGCCAACATGGAACCGAAGATAATCAGGTATCCCAGCGCAAAGAAACCTTTGGCGCTGGGCATCTGCGTCAGGCGTTCGCCGCTGAGCTGACTGACGACCAGCAGAACCACTCCGGCAACCAGCATTTCCGCCGCGCCCGCCATCGGTCCGGCCGGTAGCGAAATACGTGACCCCAGCACCGAGCCAAAGGCCCAACTGGCGGAAGCCAGCAGGATCAATAACGCACCGGTAGGGTTGCCCACCAGGTTATTGCCGGTATTGAGCAATACGATCCCCACAAGGCCCAATGCGATACCTGCCCACTCCAGCTTGGTATTGCGCATGCCCCAAAACAGGCTGAAGAACAGGGTGAACAGCGGTACCGTCGCGACCATCACGGCGGCAATACCGGAAGGTACGTGCTGGTGTTCCGCCACGGTCACCAGACCGTTACCCACCGCCAGTAGCAAGATACCGATAGTGCCAGCGGCCAGCCACTGCCTGAGGGTTGGTAATGCATGGCCGCGCAACGCTAAAAAGCTGAACAGCACTATACCGGCGACCAAAAAGCGGATCCCGGCCATCATCAGCGGTGGCCAGCTCTCCACGCCCAGACGAATAACGAAGTAGGTAGAACCCCAGACAATATATAACGTGAACAGCGCCCCGATTAACGGCAGGACGTTACGGCTACTTTGACTCAGCATGGATATTTATTCTGCAGGGAGGTTATTATTAGAGGACTCAGTAAACCCGATCGCACGGAAGATTAGCAACGCTTTTCACTATTTTTTAACGGCAAGGTCGGCTGGCGAATCGATGAGAATCGAGAGAGAACGCCAGCCTGCAGATAGCCTTGAGCCGAGTGCCGATTACAGCAGCGAAATACGGTAGGCGCAGCGGCGTGCACCGGCCAGAATATGTTCGGAACGTTCAACCTGCGCCTGCAACACCTCGGTGAAAATACTCAGCTCAGCACGGCAGAACCCCTGACAAACGGTAGCGGCGGCGCAAATAGGGCAGTGGTTCTCTACCAGCAGAAAGGAGCCGTCTTCCTGAGTACGGCATTCGGCCATATAGCCTTCGCGGCAACGAATGGCCGTCAGACGCTGAACCCGTTCCTGCAAGTCGGTAGCGCCAATCATCGCCTGCTTGTAATTAATCCGCGTTTCTTGCTCGCGGGTGTCGATCAATAACTCAATCGCCTGCTCGCCCAGCTTGTCGCGTACGGTGCGCAGCAACTGTACCGTCAATTCTGAATGGGTATCCGGAAAGCGCGCATTGCCGGCGGCGGTCAGGTGCCAGAGCTGCACCGGTCGGCCGACGCCGCGGGTTTCCGCCACGGCTTCAACCAGCCCGTCTTTGGCCAGTTTGACAAACTGCTGGCGCGCAGCCTCACCTGTGGTGCCAAGAACCTTTCCTGCATCAGACGCTTGTTGTGGGCCGCGGGTTTTTAATAGTGTCAGCAAACGGTCACTGACCGATTGTGCGGGACTACCGCCATTTTCCAAGTTTATTCTTGACATATTTCTCCGCCTCGCCCTACCATTATTCCAAGTTAACTCTTGTTAAATTTAACGCAATATCACTATTAACTCAATGCCCTTCCTCTGAAAACAGGACGACAACCGTGATAACCAACGATGATAGCCGCTGGGCCGACTTATTCTCCGGCAAAAATGGCGCCAGTGCGATCGCGCTCTCACTCGGCGTAGCGCTGCATGCGATCAATATTCTGGTCGCCACCACCATTCTGCCCTCGGTGGTGCAGGATATTGGTGGCCTGAATCTGTATGCCTGGAACACCACGCTGTTTGTGGTGGCGTCGATTCTCGGATCGGCGTTATCTGCACGTCTGCTCAGTGGTTACGGTGCACGCAGTGCCTATCTGGTGGCGTCGCTGTTCTTTATTGCCGGGGCAATGCTGTGTGCATTGGCGCCGTCGATGCCGGTGATGCTGATAGGTCGCACCGTGCAGGGGTTCGGCGGCGGGCTGATTTTCGCGCTTTCGTACGCCATGATCAACCTGGTGTTCGAGCAAAAACTTTGGCCGCGGGCAATGGCGCTGATTTCGGCGATGTGGGGTATTGCTACGCTGGTGGGGCCGGCGGTGGGCGGCATTTTCGCCGAACTGAACGCCTGGCGCTGGGCCTTCGGCATCCTGTTGCCAATCATGGTGTTGTACGCCGGGTTCACCTTCCTGATCCTGCCGAAAGGCAAACCGCAACAGCAGGCAGCGCCGCTGCCGGTAGCCCAGCTGTTGCTGCTGGCGGTGGCGGTGCTGGTGGTATCCGCCGGCAGCCTGGCCGACAGCGCCTGGGTCAATTTTGGCGGTATTGCATTGGCCGTGCTGATGATGGTTTGGCTGATTCGCCGTGAAGCACACTCCCGCGCCCGTCTACTGCCTCAAGGCGCTTTACGCCGCGGTTCCCCTCTGGCTTCGTTGTATATCACCGTTTCCCTGCTGGTTGTGGGCATGACCAGCGAAATCTTCGTGCCTTATTTTCTGCAAACGCTGCACGGGCAGTCACCGCTGATTTCCGGCTATATCGCAGCCACCATGGCGGCGGGCTGGACGCTGTCGGAGATCCTCAGTTCGGGCTGGCGCAGTGCGGGTATGCGTCGGGCCATTATCAGCGGGCCGCTGTTTGTGTTTGTCGGGCTATTGGCCCTGGGCGTATTGATGCCAACGCCTTCCGGTGGTCATTGGTCGGCACTGACGCCGATTGTCATCGCTCTGACAGTGGTGGGGTTTGGTATCGGTTTTGGCTGGCCACATCTGCTGACGCGTATTCTGCAAGTCTCGCCAGAGGCGGATAAGGATATTGCCGGCGCGTCGATCACTACGGTGCAACTGTTTGCCACCGCGTTCGGTGCCGCGTTGGCGGGAATGGTCGCCAACCTGGCCGGGCTGAACGTGCCGGGTGGGGCACCGGGTGCCGCCTCCGCCGCGCGCTGGTTATTCCTGCTGTTTGCCTTGGCGCCGCTGCTGGCGGTCTTTAGCGCCTGGCGCTGTGCGGCGATTACTCCACCTGTTGTGGCAACCAGCGATGCCGAAATTGCGCTGGCATCGCCGGGGTTGTCGCTCTCTGCCACCCCTGTGAGCGAATGCGTTCGTCCTGAATAAGACGGGTGCCGCCTGCTGGTTTTTATAACTTCGCAGGGTTTACTTCAAAATCTGATTGACGAATCCCGTATTTGAGATTATTTCTCTCATATGGGATTTTTCATATCAGGGCTATAGAGACCATGGATAACGGAGTGGACAGCGCCGACCTTCGCTTGGCGCAACGGCTGTCTGATTTACGCCAGCAGCAGGGCTGGTCGCTGGAAGCGTTGGCGCAGCAAACCGGCATCAGCCGGGCAACGCTATCGCGGGTTGAGCGTGCGGAAACCAGCCCGACCGCCTCGTTGTTGAACAAACTGTGCGCGGCGTATGGGCTGACCATGTCACGGCTGCTCAGCGAGGTTGAGGACGAACCGCCAGAGTTGCTGCATCGCGAACAGCAGACGGTGTGGGTTGATCGCGCCAGCGGTTTTCATCGTCGTTCGGTATCACCGCCCGCCGCCCTCTATAAGGCGGAATTTATCGAGGGCACGCTGGAGGCCGGCGCGGTGATCGCTTATGACGCCCCTTCGATTCACGCGCTTGAACACCATTTATGGCTGCTGGAAGGCCGGCTTGAATTGACGCTGGAGGCGCGAACTTTTCAGCTAGAACCGGGCGATTGCCTGCGTTACCGCTTGTTCGGCGCTTCAAAATTTCATGCACCCGGCCCCGAGCCGGCCCATTACACCCTCGTTATCTGCAGGCCATAATCATGGTTGAGATACAGCAATTGAACGTCAGTGCGGTACAGAGTGCGATCCCTGAACTGGCGGCGATGCTGCATGCCAGCGTCTCGCAGGGGGCGAGCATCGGTTTTGTCATGCCGTTTAGCGTTGAGGAGGCGCAGGCGTTCTGGCACCGTCTGTTGCCGGCTATTGAACGGAAGGAAAGGCTGCTGCTGGTGGCCCGAGATCGAGATGCCGGAAGGGTGGTCGGTACGGTGCAACTGCTGCTGGATATGCCTGATAACGGCCGCCACCGGGCGGAGGTGGTGAAGCTGATGGTGCACCCGGATGCTCGCCGTCAGGGCATTGCCCGCAGCCTGATGTTGCAGGTGCAACAGCTGGCGGTTGAGCATCAACGGCATTTACTGGTGCTGGATACCCTGACCGGCGACACGGCGGAAGGCCTGTACCGTCGGCTGGGCTTTCAACTGGCGGGCAGCATTCCGCAATACGCACGCGCCAGCAATGGCGGTGCGCTGGACGCCACCAGTTATATGTATAAATTGCTCTGACTACCCCGTCGTTTTTCAAGCGTTATCGCCTAAGGGGGCGAACGTGGTACAAACCGGTCACATAGGTAACACTTTTAACCGGTCACATGGGTAACAGTTATAGACTGGCATAGCGGAGGTAATTCACTATGCCCTGGACCGAGACCGTTACCATGAAACGCCTTGAATTTATTCATGCCTGTCAGACCAGCGGGGATTCTTTTTCCGCTGTCTGCAGGCATTTTTGTATCAGCCGTAAAACGGGTTACAAGTGGCTTAAGCGTTTTCAGCCCGATGACGTCTCCTCTCTTGAGGACCATTCCCGTGCACCTCTGACTCATTCACGGCAACATTCATCCGACGTCATTAACTGCCTCATTAGCCTTCGTCGTGCTCATCCTGACTGGGGCCCAAATAAAATTCGTCAGTGGCTTCTCAACCATGAAATCCCTTTTGACGTTCCCGCAGGCAGTACGATTGGCGATATTCTCAAACGCGAAGGCCTTGTCCCAGACAGGATAAAACGCAGAAAAACTCCCGAAAATACGCATGCGCTCACTGATATTCAGGCCGTCAATCAGGTCTGGAGTGCTGACTTTAAAGGTAAATTTAGGCTACTCAGTCAGGAGTACTGTCGCCCTTTTACACTGACCGATAACCATAGCCGTTATCTTCTGGCATGTGAGGCTAGCGCGTCAGAAAACCTGCTGTTCACTCGAGCCTGTTTTGAGAGAGCCTTCCATGAGTATGGTCTGCCAGAGGTTGTGCGAACTGATAATGGGGCGCCCTTTGCCGGAACGGGTATAGCCGGGCTGAGTAGTCTCAGTGTATGGATGATAAAGTTAGGTATTTACCCGGAGCGTATAAAGAAAGGCCACCCGGAACAAAATGGCCGTCATGAACGGATGCACCGTTCGTTAAAGGCTGGCCTAAGCCATAACAACATCCGGCAAACGATGGAAGAACAACAGGCATGGTTCAGTGATTATCGTTATGAATTTAATCATGAAAGGCCGCATGCGGCACTGGGAGGAGCAACGCCTTCTTCGGTGTGGACACCTTCACCCCGGCAGTGGGACGGACGGATACCGGAGGTCAATTATCCGGAAGGAGCCCGGTTGTACAAGGTGGCTGAAAAAGGAGATATACGGCTCGGTAAAAGACTGTTTGTCAGCGAGGCGTTACGGGGAGAATATGTGATGCTTAAAGAAGTGGGTGAAGGGTTGGATGTCGTGTTGTTCGACCGGATGATACCGGCTTATTACGACAGAGCTAAGCACAGTATTATCCGTATCGATTAGACGAAAGTGTTACCTATGTGGCCGGTCAGATCTGTAACCCATGTGGCGGTTGTACCCGTATCGCCCCCTTAATCAGAACGCAGCCAGCGCCGTCCCTGCAAGGCTTGGGAGGTTACTGTCCGTTCCAGGCCTTGATTGCCTGTTGGCGAATCTGCAGCTTTTGCTCTGGCGTCAGCTTGTTATAGTCCTTCGCCATGCCGCTTTCCCAATCGCCGTACAACGGGTTGGGCAACACGATAAACTCGGTGCCGAATTTGCTTTGGTTGTCGGCGACGAACGCCCGCCGCTGCGCGTTATCTTTGTGGTAGGTCGCGGCGCCGAAGTCGTTCAGGTTGTCACCGGCGTAAACCACGATGTCGTAACCGGCGTTCTTGATTGCGTCGAAACGCGCCTGCTTGTTGGAGGTATCACCGCTTAACAGCACGGTTTTTTCCGACATGCCGGTGAAGCCCAATTTTTGCATATTGGCCAGCGTGGCGGCGTATTCAGACTGTTTGCGGTTGGAGACGTAAAACATGGTGCCCTGATGACTGTTGACGTAGCGGGCAAACTGCACGGCACCTGGCACCGCGCCGGCCTGTTGCGCCTGTGACCACTTCGCCCAGGTGGCAGCGGCGAAAGGTTGGCCCTGCTGCGCCTGCCAGCCGGAATAAGGGCTGTTATCCAGCATGGTTTCGTCCAAATCGACCACCACGGCCTTCTTCTTGCCCGGCGCGGCCTTGGCCTGATCAAAGGCCAGCCTGGCGCTGTTGAAGGCCTGGTGCGTCAGCGCCTGATATTCGCCGGATTGCTGGAACCAGTTCAGCGCCAGCACGGATTGCTCAGCCAACTGCTGTTGTGCCTGCCGATCGGTTTTTGCTGGCTGCACGCAGCCGGTCAGGGTCACCAGCGCAATGCCGATCGCCGCGCCGAGGGCCATTTTCTGTCTCATTATTCCTGCCATAAATAAATCACTCTCTGATTGTTATTGTGGTGTGTTCAAGGTCATCGTCATTTCAAACTGGCGCAACGCGTCCTGCTGCCAGCCGAGTCGGTCGAAGAAGGGGGCGGCCACTTCAGGAACGTAAACGTTGGCTACCAGCGGTAACGGCGCAAACTTCGCCTGTAATGCAGCCAGCATGGTACGGGCATGGCCCTGACTGCGGTGCTGCGGCGGCACGTAGATCATGCGCAAAAAGCACTTGTCGGCGCCCAACTGCACCACCGCATAGGCCTGGTGGCCAAGGCTGAAAGCATGGGGTTTGCCGGGTAGCTTGAACAACGTCTCCGGCGCGATCAGCCAGGGCAGGTCGGTGGCACCCTCGGCAATCAGGCGGTGAGAGACGAACAGCGGGTCGATCTCTTGCAACTGCGCAACTTCGTCAAGTACCGGCGTAGCGGCCAGATGCCCGGTCAGCGTGCGGACGATTTGCAACCCGGCCCGATGGTAGAGCGCCAACGCAGCCTCGTTCCCTTCAATCACTTCCAATGACAGTTGACGATCGCCGCGCTGATGCGCGTCGGCGACAATGCGTTTCATCAAGGCTTTTCCCAAGCCTTTGCCGCGCATTTCCGGACGGATGGAGAGTGCCGATATCCGGCTGTGCAGGCCACGGCGGCTGATCAGCGCCAGCGCTACCGGTTGTTGCTGGTGGGTAACGATAATACTGTCGTTCAGGCTGAGGTCTTCGGCACCAAAACGGCGGGCGAAGGTATCACCGTCAATCACGAAACGTACAATATAGTTTTCAAAACAATGACAAAGGATCTGCGCCAGCTCGTCGCTGCTGTAGCGCAGGGCGCTTTGGTACTCGAAGCTTTCATCGGTGTGCATGAGCTTTCCCTGTCTAAGGCGGAAGCTATACATCTAGACCCGATTGTTTTATAAGGCAAGTTTCCGCGTGCGGTTACGGGATATGCAGCGGTAAATGAGGCAGGAACAGGCGGTAAAAGCACAAATGAAAAAACCGGGCGTTGCCGCCCGGCGAAGTAACTCTGGGTATAAAGTGAAGCTAAGGTTTGCAGTGGTGGTTATTCATCACATCAGAACTGGTAGGTCAGGGCGACGGCAATCACGTTGTCGTCTTTCAGACCCAGCTTGTTATCGCTGTCGAGTTGGTTGATTTTATAATCGACATAGGTCGACATGTTCTTGTTGAAATAGTAGTAGGCGCCAACGTCGATATATTTCACCAGGTCGGCGTCGCCGATGCCTTCAATATCTTTGCCTTTCTGCTGAACATAACCCAGCGATGGACGAAGACCGAAGTCGAACTGATATTGCGCAACCAATTCCAGACCTTCCGCCTTATTGGCAAAGCCGCTTACGGAAGTGGAATTATTATTGATAGTGGCGGTGCCGGAGATTGGCGCGATATTACGGCTTTGCGAATAGGTTGCTGCCAGGTAAACATCGTTGTTGTCGTATTTCAGGCCGCCGGCCCAAATATCAGCTTTGTCGCCCTTACCGAAGGTACCCGCTTTTTGCCCGGCAGTACGGTTGGAAGAGGCATAGGCGGCACCCACGCTCAGGCCGTCGATGATTTCATAGCTGGAAGACAGACCCCAACCGTCGCCGTTCGCCTTGCTGTTGGAACGGCCGTCGTTTTCGTTCTTGCCCTGGTACTGTACCGCGAACTTCAGACCTTCGACCAGGCCGAAGAAGTCATTGTTACGGTAGGTTGCCACGCCGTTGGTACGACCATTCATAAAGTTGTCGGTTTTGACGTAGGCGTCATCACCGAACTCAGGCAGCATATCCGTCCAGGCGCCGACGTCATAGATAATGCCGTAGTTGCGGCCGTAGTCGAATGAACCGATATCTTTATATTTCAGACCGGCGAAGCCCAAACGGGTTTTGGTATCTTTTGTGCCGTCAGATTCAGAGTGGTTGGCTGCTATTTGATATTCCCACTGGCCATAGCCAGTCAGCATATCGTTAATTTGAGTAGCGCCTTTAAAACCGATACGCACATAGGTTTTATCGCCATCATTACCGGCATCGTCAGAGAAATAGTGCAGTGCTTTTACGCGGCCGTAAAAATCAAGTTTGTTGCCGTCTTTATTGTAGATTTCTGCTGCCTGTGCTGTCTGCGCAATTAAAAGTGCCGGAATAATAACGGCCAGAAGATTACGTTTCATGATTTACCCTGCTTTATTCGATTGAAAGACGCTTATCATCAGTAGTACTGCTGTTTCACTGTGCCGCCTGTTTGTTTGCAGCGAGGATTTTTTACCGTAGTTATGTGATCTATTTATGACAAAATATTCATTTCCATGTCGAACGATTAAAAATCTCGCGGAAAGCGTCTGTTTCTTCTACGGGCGCCTAGAATTCCCCGTGATGCCCATCAGGTCGCTGCCAAAAATCATGCGTGAGATTTATACGTTGACGACTTCCTTCAGCGCATCAGGAGGGCTTATTGTCCTGTTTATGTGAATGATTGATGCTGAAAATCCCGATTTTCACCCATGCAGGTTGAGGGTAGCGTAAAGCTTCCCTTAAGCAGCAGGAGTGCAAGATGCAACCTTCCCAACAGGCTGGCCAGCAGGCGTTTGGCGACATTGCCCCCAAGTTGGCACAGCTCAGCGACAGCGTATTATTCGACGATGTATGGCAGCGACCGGGGCTTACGCCGCGCGAGCGCAGTCTGATCACCGTGGCGGCGCTGGTGGCGCTCAACCGCGTGGAGCAGATGCCGTTTCATCTGCAACTGGCCGAACGCAATGGCGTGAGCGTTGAACAGCTCGCCGAGGCGATCACTCATCTGGCGTTTTATGCCGGTTGGCCAGCGGCGGCCTCTGCCGTGGCACGCCTGCGCGAATTGAAACAGGAGTAGTCCCATGCCATTCAGCCGTATCGCTTTGCATCAGGGCAAGTCAGCGCAATACCTGAAAACCTTATCTGACAGCCTGCACCAGGCGCTGGTCGAGACTTTTAGCGTGCCGCCGGCCGACAAGTTTCAGGCCATTGATCAATACCGCCCCGGCGAGCTGATTTACGATCCCAATTATCTCGGCGGCCCACGTTCGGCGGATTATGTGCTGTTTTACATCACCATTGGCCGTCCGCGCGATACCGCCACCAAGCAGCGTTTTTATCAGCGGTTGGCGGCGTTGCTGGAAGAAAACCTGCAGTTGAGCCCGCAAGATGTGATGGTAGTGATTACCACCACCCAACAGGACGAGTGGTCGTTCAGTGCGGGTCGCGCCTCAATGATCGAAGGCTAGGCTGACGCAGCCGACGGTCTGTGGGACAATAGCGCCATCATTTCGTTGAGATACAGAGTTGAATGGCGCTCTCCCCCGCAGTTAAAGATCAGATTGGCCAGTGGTACAAAGCCCTGCAGCAACAAATACCGGATTTTATTTCCCGTGCACCGCAACGGCAGATGATCGCCGAAGTCGCGAAAACCCTGGCCGGAGATTATCCGCGCCACCTGGCGATTGAGGCGCCGACCGGCGTGGGCAAAACCCTGTCGTACCTGATCCCAGGGATCGCCGTAGGCCGCGCGGAGAGCAAACCCCTGGTGGTCAGTACCGCCAACGTGGCGTTGCAGGATCAGATCTACAGCAAGGATTTGCCGTTGCTGAAGAAGATCATTCCCGATTTGAAATTCACTGGTGCCTTTGGCCGCGGGCGCTATGTTTGCCCGCGTAATCTGGCGGCATTGAGCACCGACGTCAGCGAGCAGGGCGATCTGACGCTGTTCCTGGATGACGAACTGGCGCCTTCCAGCGGGGAAGAGCAGGCGCTGTGCCAGAAACTGAGCAAAGCGCTCAGCCGCCATGAGTGGGATGGGTTGCGAGACCATTATCAGCTGACGATCGACGATCCGCTATGGATCAAACTGAGCACCGACAAGGCCAACTGCCTGGGGCGTAACTGCCATTACATTCGCGAATGCCCGTTTTATATCGCCCGTAAAGAGATTGAAACCGCCGACGTGGTGGTGGCTAACCATGCGCTGGTGATGGCGGCGCTGGAAACGGAATCGGTACTGCCCAACCCGAAAGAGCTGTTGCTGGTGCTGGACGAAGGTCATCACCTGCCGGAAGTGGCGCGTGACGCGCTAGAGATTGACGGCGAAATCACCGCGCTGTCGACCAATTTGCAACTGGACATGATCGTGCGTCAGGTTGAACAGTGCATGACGCAATATCGCCCGAAAAGCCCACCGGGGCTGACCAACGACGAACGTTTGAAAAATCACTGCGAAGAGATGCGTGAGCTGATCCAGATTTTTGAGCATCAGGTCAGCGCCTATCTGCCGACCGACACCGTGATTGCCGAACACCGGTTTGAAATGGGCGAACTGCCTGCGGAGATGGTGGAAACCAGCGCACGCTTGTTCAAGCTGACTGACGCGTTGCGTGGGGTGGCGGAATTTATCCTCAACGATCTCAGCGAGCAAACCGGTAAGCACGACATTGTGCGACTGCACCGTTCAATCATTCAGATGAGCCGCACCCTGGGTTATCTGGAAGCGATGAGCAAACTGTGGCGGCTGGCGGCGCTGGACAAGTCTTCCAATGCGCCGATCTCCAAATGGGTCACGCGCGATTTGCGCGATAACGTGACGCACCTGTATTTGCACTGCGTAGGCATTCGCGTCAGCGACCAGCTCGAAAAGCTGTTGTGGCGCAAGGTGCCGCATGTGGTCGTCACCTCGGCGACCCTGCGTTCATTGAACAGCTTTGCGCGCCTGCAGGAAATGAGCGGGCTGAGCGAGAAAGCCGGCGATCGTTTCGAAACCCTGTCTTCGCCGTTTAACCACGTTGAGCAGGGCAAGATTGTCATCCCGAACATGCGTTTCGAACCGGCGATGGCCAACGAAGCTGAGCATCTGGAAGAGATGGCGCGCTTTTTCCGCGCCGAGCAGGCCAGCGGCAAACACAAGGGCATGCTGATCCTGTTCAGCAGTCATCGGGCGATGCAGACCTTCCTCAGCTACGTGACCGATTTGCGCCTGATGCTGTTGGTACAGGGTGATCAACCGCGTTATCGCTTGGTGGAAGAGCACCGCAAGCGGGTCGAAAAAGGCACTGCCAGCGTGCTGATCGGCCTACAGTCGTTTGCTGAAGGGCTGGATCTGAAAGGGGAATTGCTGACCCAGGTGCATATTCACAAGATCGCCTTCCCGCCGATCGACAGCCCGGTGATCCTGACCGAAGGCGAGTGGCTGAAGTCGCTGAAGCGTTATCCCTTCGAGGTACAAAGCCTGCCGAGCGCTTCGTTCAACCTGATCCAGCAGGTGGGCCGACTGATCCGCAGCAATGAATGCCACGGCGAGATCGTGATTTACGATCGCCGCCTGCTGACCAAAAGCTACGGCTCGCGCCTGCTGGCGGCATTGCCGGTGTTCCCCATCGAACAGCGTGAGGTGCCTGAAGCCGACAAGGCACACCAGGCAGCGCTTAAATCCGCCGCCGAAGCGGAGAAAAAGAGCAAGAAGCGCAAGGGCCCGTTCGCCCGCAAACGTACCCGTTAATCACAGCATTGGCGGCAGGCGACGTTTCACCGGCGTTGTTTTGACGATGGAGGTATTGCTCTGTGCGCGCTCGGCCAGCCGATCGAGGATCTGGTCGAGTTGCTCCATCGAATGCGCCACCAGACGCACGATAAAGCAGTCTTCGCCGGTCACCTTGTCACACTCAACCACCTCCGGGATCTCCTGAATCATTTGCTCGACCTTTTTCAGCATGCCCGGCAGCGGTTTGATGCGCACCAGCGACTGAAAAGCGTAGCCCAACGCCTGCAAATTGACGTTCAGGGTGTAGCCCTGGATCACGCCGCTCTCCTCCAGCCGCCGCAGCCGCTCCGAGGTACTGGGTGATGACAACCCGACGCTGGCGCTGAGGGTTTTCAGCGATACCCGCGCATCCTCTGCCAGCAGGTTCAGGATTTGACGATCGATAGCATCCATAGGCTCTCCATTAGGTTTTTTTCAATTCATGCCTTAATTAAAAAGGAATTTAAGCATTATTGCCTTTTTTATGCCATGGAAACCGCTGTAGGAAAGCCGCAAGCTAAGTGCATAGGCTTACTGTGAGGAAACTAAGATGAATGCAGAGATAAAACGCGGCTCGCTGGAGATGATCGCCGCGATGTTGATTTCCGGTACCATCGGCTGGTTTGTGCTGATGTCCGGCCAGCCGGTGATCAACGTGGTGTTCTGGCGCTGTGCGGTAGGGGCGCTGGTGCTACTGGCCATTTGTGCTGCGCTGGGGCAGCTGCGGCGCGACAGCCTGACGCGTACTACGTTGCTGGTGGCAATCGCCGGCGGCGTAGCGCTGGTGGTTAATTGGCTGTTGTTGTTTGCTGCCTATTCCTATGCGTCGATCTCCATCGCGACGGCGGTGTATAACACGCAGCCGTTCATGCTGGTGGCGCTGGGGGCGCTGTTTCTCGGCGAGAAGCTGACCCTGCGTAAGCTGTTTTGGTTGGTATTGGCGTTTATCGGCATGACGCTGGTGGTGTTGGCGCAGCCCAAACAGGCCGGTGGACAGAACAACTACCTGATGGGCATTTTGTTGTCGCTGGGCGCGGCATTTTTTTACGCGCTGATGGCGCTGGCCGCCAAACGGCTGAAAGGGACGCCACCGCACCTGATCGCCTTGATCCAGGTAACGGTCGGCGCGCTGATGCTGTTGCCGATGGTAGATTTCCACGCGCGGGCCAATGCCGGACAGTGGGGCATGCTGGTGACGGTGGGCGTATTGCACACCGGGATCATGTATGTGTTGCTGTATGGCGCGATCCAAAAGTTGCCGACCAACCTGACAGGTTCGCTGTCGTTTATTTATCCGATCGCCGCCATGCTGGTGGATCGCCTGGCGTTCGGTCACCGATTGGTGGCGCTGCAGTTTGCCGGCGCTGCCCTCATTTTGCTGGCGGCGGCAGGCATGAACCTGCTGGGGGAGCGCCGTGTTCGGCTAGCGGCTGCGCCAGGCGGCAAGCAGGCCCCCGAACAATGACAGCGCCAACAGCAACAACATCACCGGCGTGTAGCCGTAGCTCGGGTAAATCAGGGTCGCCACCGCCAGGCCAACGGCGCCGCCGAGATTGTGCAGTGTCCAGGTGATGCCTAACGCGCCGCCGCTTTGCGACTCGCTGACGCTGTTGAGCGTCGCCAACACCAGCGGGCCGAGAATGCAGCCCCAGCCCATCCCCATCAGGGCGAAGGCCCCGAGCAGCAGCGGCAGCGGGCTGTCGACGCTAAACCGGCTTTGCAGGGCGGCGGAGCCGGCAAGGGCGGTAAAACCGAGGATCAACGTCGCGCGTGGGCCGGATTTATCCACCCATCTGCCGACCCAGGGCGAGAGGGCTGCCATCACCGCGGTGGTTGGCAGCAACAACAGTCCCAGCATCGTTCCCTGGTAGTGGCGGGTGTTCTCCAGGTAGATCGGCATCAAAAAGAAAGCGGCGCAGTAGAAAAAGGCCAATAGCGCGCTCATCAGGCAAACGCGCAAAAAGGCGGGACGCCGCAGCAAAACCAGCGGTACCAGCGGCGAATGTGCCCGTCGTTCAACCGGCAGTAGCAGGCCGAGCGCGGCGAGCGCCAGTGCAGCCGTTAACCCGGTTTTTGCGCTCAGCCATCCCCATTGGCTGCCCTGACTGATGACCAGCAGCAGCCCGGCAACGCCGATCACCAACAGCAATAAACCGGGGATATCCAGCCTGCTGCCTTGTTGGGCGCGAGACTCTCGAACGCTTCCCAGGCAGAAGGCGAAACTCAGCGCAATCAGCGGCACGTTCAACAGAAACACCCAGCGCCAGCCCAGGGAACCGACCAACAGGCCACCGGCCACCGGGCCGATCGCCAGACCCAGGCCGTTGACCGCCAGCAAAATGCCGATTGCACGACCGCGCTGCTGCGGCGGCCAGGCATCGGCGACAATGGCCGTAGTGGCGGTGTACAGTACCGCGCAGGCGGCGCCCTGCACAAAACGCCAGACGTTGAGCAGCTCAATACTGCCTGAGAGCCCGGCGCCCAACGACGCGGCGGCGAACGTCAGCATTCCGCAGTACAACACCCGACGACGGCCATACAGATCCGCCAGCCGCCCGGCGCTGACCATAAAGGCGCACAGTGCCATCACGAACAACGTCATCACCCATTGTACGCTGCTCAGGCTGGCGGCCAGCTCACGCTGGATCGCGGGGATGGCGGTATTGACGATGGTGAAATCGATACAGCCCAAAAAGCTGGCGATACTGATGCCAATCAGCAGACGCCATAGTTGGGGCGTGCCGCTGTCGGTCAGAATTTCACTGCGTTCGCTCATAGGGGTTTCCTGGCAGAGAAGAGTGCGTCCAGTTTACTCAGCGAAGGCGGTAGCCAGTGGCGTTGTTTCATCGTTTAATAGGCGAATTAATATCGCCAATAGGGCAGGTATCATGATTTCCAGCGAACGATTACATGCAATCCGCGCTTTTGTGCAGGCGGTGCAGGCCGGTGGTTTTAGCCGTGCCGCCGAGCAACTGGGCCTTTCGCGTTCAACGGTGGGTAAAGCCGTGGCTCGGCTGGAACAGCGGCTGCAGGTGCGGTTGTTCCAACGCACCACGCGCAGCCTGTCGCTGACCGATGAAGGGCAGTTGTTCTATGACGATTGCCTGAAGGCGCTGGCGGCGCTGGAAGCGGCGGAAAACCAGCTGGCGGTTCGGGCCCAAACGCCGGAGGGACGACTGCGGGTATCGCTGCCGGTGCTGTTCGGCCAAAAGTGGGTGATGCCGCCGCTGCTGGCATTGGCGGACCGTTACCCGAAATTGCACATTGAAGCGTTGTTTTCCAACCGTGCGGCAGATTTGGCGGAAGAGGGGATCGATTTGGCAGTGCGGATCGGTTCGCCGGGTGATGCCGCGGCCATCACCGCGCGGCAACTGGGTGAGCAGCGGCAAATACTCTGTGCTGAACCGGGTTATCTGACACGACAGGGGGAACCGAGCACGCTAGCAGAACTGTCGCAGCATCAGGCGATTGGCTTACTGCGTGATGGGCGTAGCCAGCCGTGGCATTTGCTGGATGAACAGGGTAAAGCTCAGCGACTGTTGCCACCGGCCCGTTTGAGATTGGGCAATATGGAGGCGGTGCTGGGGGCTGCCTGCGCCGGTCAGGGAGTTGCCATGCTGCCGCGTTGGCTGGCGCATGATGCGCTGACGGCCGGGACGTTGCGTGAGGTTTTACCTGGCAGCTGCGGTGCAGGGCTGGCGATTAACGTGGTCTGGCTAAAAGGGACCGGCATGCCGTTACGGGTGAGGGTCGCCATTGATGCCCTGCTGGCGGCCTTCACCCCCAAAGCGCCGTGGCAGTGATTTGGCGCTGGTAAACGCCGGTGGCGCGGCTATGATAAAGCCTGCTTCCCACCATGCTGCGTACGGGTGATTTATGATCGATGCTTCCACCATTTTGCTGTTTTCCGGGGCCTGTCTGGCGCTGACGATGACCCCTGGGCCGGATATGTTGCTGATTGCCTCGCGCAGCGTTAGCCAGGGGCGCCGTGCCGGTTTCGCGTCACTGGCGGGGATCCAACTGGGTACCTATTGCCACGCGCTGGCGGCGGCGTTAGGCCTGTCGCAACTGTTTGTCGCGGTCCCGCTGGCCTATGATGCGGTGCGTATGTTGGGGGCAGCCTATTTACTGTATCTGGCGTGGAAAACGCTGCGATCCGGCAGCAGTTTGCAGGCTTCTGCGGGATTAGCCGCGGTACCGGCTGCACGCATTTTCCGGCAGGGATTATTCACCAACATTCTTAACCCAAAAATGGCGCTGTTCGTTTTAGCGCTGTTCCCACAGTTTATCGATCCACACGCCGGTTCGCTGGTGGTACAAATGCTGTTGCTGGCGACGGTGTTAAATCTGGTGGGGTTGGTGATTAACGGTGGGTTGATCCTGGCGGTCAGCGGCATGAAAAACCGTTTTATCGGCCGCCGCTTCAGTGCGCGCTGGCCGAATTACCTGTTGAGCGGCGTGTTCGCCGGGCTGGCCTGCAAGCTGATTTTTGACAGCCGCAAATAGCCTTACGCCTGTAAGGATGCTTCAAAAGCCGCGCTGGCCGGGCATTGCGGTAGCGCGCTGTACATCACCAGCCGCAAATGATTTTCTTCATCGACAATAAACGACGCATGTTCGAAGGTTACCTGGCCGGCGCCCGGCACAATGAACGTGCGTTCTCCCTGGCAGCGACCGTGAATGTCATGCTGTTGCCATAGCTGACGGAACTGAGGCGAAACCTGCTCTAGCGCCTGCACCCGCTGTTGCATGGTGGCGTCTTGTGGCGCACGCGCATAGTCGCGGCGGAAGCTGGCGAGGATTTGCGGTGCCTGCGCTTGCCATTCCACCAGCCGTTGATTGAGTTGGGGATCGGCAAACAGCATCCACAGCATATTGCGCTGATCCGCCGGGCGATCGCCAATCGCGAATAGCCGTTCCGCCGCCGGGTTCCAGGCGATGATGTCCCAGCTCAGATTCATCACGTAAGCCGGGCGCAGTTGCAGATCGTCCAGCAAGCGGCGCACCAGCGGTGAAACCTGACACCACTGATGACCGACCGGTATCGGCGGGCGTTGATGCGCCAGCAAAAACAGATGGTAGCGCCCGGTCGCATCCAGCTTTAAAACCCGCGCCAGATTTTCCAGAAAATCGACCGAAACGTTGATTTCCCGCCCCTGCTCCAGCCAGGTGTACCAGGTCAATCCTACGCCTGCCAACGCGGCGACTTCTTCGCGCCTCAACCCCGGCGTACGGCGACGCGTGCCGCTCGGTAAGCCGACGGCCTGCGGTGACAGCTTCTCGCGTTTTTGACGCAGAAAATCCGCCAGATCCTGACGGGTTCGGTTGAGGGTACGCGGTGGCATAGCGGTCGTCCTGTTGCTGTTAGTAATAGTATAACTGGCTATATAGTAACAGTTTATGACATGTTCCATACTGCCGCCATCGTAATCTTTGGAGGCACGTATGGAACAGTCATTAGCACAAGGCGATCGTCGTCTGGTGGGGTTACCGGTGTTGCTGTTGGGCGGCTTTGTGACGGTGTTTGACCTGTTTGTGGTGAACGTCGCGGCGCCGGTGATCCAGCAGCAGTTCGCGGCCAGTTTCGCTGGCGTGGGGTTGATCATTGCCGGTTATGAGTTGGCATTCGGCGTGTTGTTGATTGCCGGTGGACGTCTGGGCGATCGCTTTGGGCGACAGCGTATGTTTAGCCTCGGCATGCTGGGGTTTACGCTGACGTCGGCGCTGTGCGGTATGGCTACGTCACTGAGTATGCTGATCGTTGCGCGTTTTCTTCAGGGGGCCGCCGCGGCTCTGCTATTTCCGCAGATATATGCGTTGATGCGCGTATTGTACAACCCACATCAGCGGCGGCGCGCCTTCGCCTGGCTGGGGATGACGCTGGGGCTGGCGGCGATTTTCGGCCAGATATTCGGCGGGTTTATTATTGAAGCCGATGTTTTCGGCAGCAGCTGGCGTATGATTTTTCTGATCAATCTGCCGATCGGCGTATTGGCAATCGTGGCGGCGCGTCGCATTCCCGAGTCACGTCTTGAACAAGCACAGCGGCTGGACGGCATGGGCTTGCTGTTGGCGGCGACCGGTTTGCTGTTGCTGCTAGTGCCCTTGTTGGAAGGGCCATCGCGCGGCTGGCCCTGGTGGGTATTACCGGCGTTGGCTTGCGGAATTGGCATGCTTTGGGCTTTTATTCGTTGGGAGCGGCGTCTGGCGCAGCGTTCTGGGGATGCGGTCCTGGATCCTGCGCTGTTGCGGCAGGGCAGTTTTACCCCGGGGGTGGCCGTGGTGCTGGCGATTTACTCGACCGCCTCTTCGTTCTTTCTGTGTTTTGCCCTGCTGCTGCAAGCGGGAATAGGCCTGACGCCGTTTCAGGCCGGTAGCCTGTTTGCCCCTGCCAGTGCGGCATTTATGTTGGCCTCGTTCCTGGCACCGGGGCTGGTGCAACGGTGGGGGAACGGCGTGCTGGCGCTTGGCGTCGCAGTCTATGCCGCCGGCATGGCGCTGTTGGTGGTGGAGGTGCTGTCGGGTGCGGCATTGGTACAGCCGTTGTGGTTATTGCCGGGGCTGGTGATCCTGGGCTTCGGCCAGGCGCTGAGCATGACGCCTTTGCTTAATTTGGTGCTCGGGCTGGCGAAAGAGCATCAGGCCGGGATGGCCGCGGGGGTCATTTCGACCGTGCAGCAGGTGGGCGGGGCGTTGGGGATTGCCGCCAGCGGCGCGTTTTTTGTTCCCCTGTTGGCGGGCGGTGCTGGCGCAGAACGTTACGGACAGGCGTTTGCCGGCGCGATGGTTTACAACCTGCTGGCGATGGCCGTTGCCTTCGGCTTGCTGAGGTGGATCATCCAAAAACAACGCAAACTGGCCCTTCAGTAAACCCATGGCGGGTGTTATTGCTATTTACCGCCAACCGTAAATCCCCAAGGAGCCAAGGTAATGTATCTGCCTGCCTCATTCCGTGAAGACCAACTGGACGCTCAAATTGCGCTGGTGCGCGCCAACCCGCTCGGCATGTTAATCAGCCAGGGGGAGCAGGGCCTGGTGGCGGATCCGCTGCCCTTTTTAATCGATGCCGATGAGCAGGGCAACGTCCTGCTGCGGGCGCATTTGTCCCGTGCCAATTCCCATTGGCGGCTGTTGCAGGCTGCCAGTGAGTGCCTGGTGATTTTTCAGGGAAGAGACGGATATATTTCCCCTGGTTGGTATGAGACCAAACGCCGGAGCGGCAAAGTGGTACCCACCTGGAATTACAGCGTGGTACAGCTGCGCGGTACGCCACGGATCACGGAAGATGCCCGCTGGCTGCGACAACAGCTGGAGGGTTTAACTGCGCTGCAGGAGGGGCATCAACCTGAACCCTGGCGAATGGAAGATGCTCCGGCCCACTATATTGCCGCACAGAACCAGGGCATTGTCGGCATTGAGATAGCCGTAACCGAGCGTTTGGGCAAATGGAAAATGAGCCAAAACCGCAGTGCCGAAGACGCTGATGGGGTGATCGCCGGGCTGCGAGCAGGCGATTCGGACCAGCAGCAACTGGCGGATGAGGTTGAGCGTCGACGCGGATAGGGTATGCTGATCCCAGATTGGATCAGGGGACAGCAGAACGATGGATTACACCAAAATTATCAAAGAAATCGGCCGTGGCAAAAACCATGCGCGCGATCTGGATCGGGAAACCGCTTTCCAGCTCTATCAAAAGATGCTGGCCGGTGAGGTGGGCGAACTGGAGTTGGGCGGTATTCTGATCGCCCTGCGGATTAAAGGCGAAGCCGAAGAGGAAATGCTCGGTTTTTATCAGGCGATGCAGCAACAGGTGATGCGTCTGCAGGTGCCGCAGGGACGGCCGATGCCGGTGGTACTGCCAAGCTATAACGGAGCGCGCAAGCAGGCGAATCTGACACCGCTGTTGGCGTTGTTGCTGACGCGCGTCGGGTTGCCGGTAGTGGTGCACGGCGTGCTGGACGACAGTACCCGGGTTACCAGCGCGGAAACTTTTCAGGCGCTGGGCCTGCCCTGGTCGCCAGACGCTGCCCATGCCCAACGGCGTTTGGATAACGGCGAAACGGTGTTTATCCCGGTCTCGGCGCTGTCTGCCCCTTTGGATCTGCAACTTGGCCTGCGCTGGCGCATGGGGGTACGTAACAGCGCCCATACGCTGGCCAAACTGGCAACGCCGTTTGGTGAACAGGATGTGTTGCGCATTGCCAGCGTGTCGCATCCGGAATACGTCGGTCGGGTGGCTTCTTTCTTCCGTCAAATTGGCGCCCGTGGCTTGCTGATGCACGGCACCGAAGGGGAGGCGTACGCCAATCCTCAGCGCTGCCCGCAGATCCATTACATCGTTAACGGCGAGCAGCAAGTGTTGCTGGAGCGTCCGGAGCAGGATCCCACGCCGGAGCTGCCGGCAGCCAAGGATGCAGAAACCACCGCTCGCTGGACTGAGCGTTGCCTGGCGGGGGACGTGGCGATCCCGCTGGCGATCCAACGCCAGATCGCCTGCTGCCTGTTGGCCGCCGGTGAAGTCGACACCCTGGAACAGGGACTTGAACGTTTACGCAGCGCGTAAAACCCTTGTCTATACTGGAATATTTCGCTAATCGGCTGAAAGGATGGTTATGCAACAGGCTCTCGATTACTTCAATCAATTGAATCAGGACTATCTTGAGGTGCACCGCACCAAGGAAGATTTGTTTTGGCAAAACTATATGGGCATTGGCGGTGAGGGCGTTTCGGCCCGCTTCTCGGCGGCGGAAAGCGCCTATAAGCGTTTTATCGCCGAGCCGCGTCGGTTAGCGGAAATTCGTCAACTGTTGGCCGGGCTGGAGGCCCTGCCGCAGGATGCTCAGCGAGATGCGCTGCAGCACGGGCTGAACGGTTGGCTACGCTTTTTTGATTGCAACGCGATTGAAGATGCCGAGGCTCAAACGCTGTTGGATCAAATCATCAGCGCTGAGGCGGATCTTTATACCCGCCGCAAGGCTAACCCGGTCAGCCACTTGAATGCCGCCGGGCAGCGGGTAAATGCCTCGCTCGGCGAGCTGTTGACCAATCAGGCGACCAATGAAAATGAAGAGTATCGCCGCAGCTCGCAGAACGCGCTGCGTGAACTGGAGCAGTGGCTGTTGCATAACGGCCTGCCGGAGCTGATTAGCCTGCGAAACCGTTTTGCTCGCCAGATGGGCTTTCGTAACTATTTTGACTACAAGGTGAACAAAACCGAGCGTATGACGCCGGAACAGCTGTTCGCCATCCTTGATCGCTTCGAGCAGCAAACTCGCGAAGCCAACTCACGCAGCCTGCAGCAATTGGCGGCGGAGAAGGGTGAACAGGCACTGGAACCCTGGAACGTACGTTTTGCCAGCGCCGGTGATGTGACCCGCCAACTGGATCCATACTTCCCGTTTGCCCAGTCGCTGGAGCGTTGGATCAACAGCTTTAAACGGCTGCATATCGGATTTCGCGGTGCGCAGATGGATCTCGATCTGCTGGTGCGTGAGGGCAAGTATGAAAACGGGTTTATGCATGGGCCAGTGCCGCCGTTTATCCAGCAGGGCAAATGGCTACCGGCACGCATTAACTTTACCAGCCTGGCGCAGCCGGATCAGGTCGGTAGCGGGGCTCATGGTTTAAATACCTTGTTCCACGAAGGCGGTCACGCCGCACACTTTGCCAATATCTGCCAGAATGCGCCCTGTTTTTCGCAGGAATTCCCCCCGACCTCGATGGCCTACGCCGAAACCCAGTCGATGTTCTGTGACAGCCTGCTGGACGACGCCGATTGGTTGAAACGCTATGCGAAAAACGCGGCGGGTGAGGCCGTGCCGGATACGTTGATTGAGGCCAGCATCGCTGCGCGTCAGCCGATGCGTGCGTTCAACGAACGTCATATTTTACTGGTGCCTTACTTTGAGTGGGCGTTGTATCAGTGGGATGACGAACAGCGCACCCCGGAAGCGATAACCGCACTGGCACGCGAAGTTGAGCAAAAAATATTGGGCATCAGCGGCAGCCCGCGGCCGACGCTGGCGATCCCGCATTTGCTGTCGCTGGAATCGGCCTGCTCATATCAGGGCTATCTGCTGGCGCTGATGGCAGTTGAGCAGACGCGACACTTCTTCTTGCAGCGCGACGGTTACCTTACCGATAACCCGGCAATTGGTCCGGATCTGGCGCGTCATTACTGGCTGCCGGGTAATGGTGTCAGCCACGATGACACGCTGCGGAGTTTGACCGGTGAAGGTTTCAACCCGGACTATCTGGCGCAGGCCTGCAACCAGACGGTGGCGCAGGCCTGGCAGGCTGCACAGCAAACCATAGCGGCTGCAGTTGCCCGGCCACAGCCGGCGGCAGACTTCGATTTGGCGGCACATATCCGCGTGGTGGATGGCGATCTCGTGCTGGCCGATAACGCCGAAGGCGATGAAAAGATGTGCCGTGATTTCGCCGCGGCGATTAATGCCCGCCTGAATTAAATAGCCATAAAAAAGCCCGCCGATAGCGCGTATCGGCGGGCTTTTTCATTGTAATCCGTTAATTACTTGTAGATTACCGCGGTGCCGTGCATCAGGTTGTTGCCGCCAGCGGAGGTAATGGTGAACGCTTTGGCACCGGCCGCATCGGCTTTGGCGGACAGTTGCGCTTTCAGGCTGCTCAGGTCGGTCGCGCCACTGGCAGAGATCACACCGGCCTTCTCAAACTGTGTGGCATCTTGTGCGCTGACGTAGTCGGCAGCAAAAGAAGTGAAAGAGACGGCGCTCAGAGCGATAGCAGCAGCAAAAGTTTTGATGTTTTTCATGATAGTCATTCCTGTCTGGTTTTTAAGGGAGAAAGGCGCTTGCCTTTCGATGGAGTGATTATTGCGCAGTGACAGGAAGGATGAAATCGGAGAGTATTGATAATATCGTTCAATTTATTTGATTATTAATTGAGCCCTCCCTTCAGAGGAAGAAAGGGCCGTTTATTATCGTTTTTGCGCATCCGGGCGAACCAGATCGAAACGGTGTTGCTCCGAGATGCCATAGTAGGCCGTCGGCCCGCCGGCGCGCAGGATAGGCTCGGCAGCAGCGGTCTGATAAACGCCGTGTTGGTCCAGCAGTGACGAATCGATATGTACCGCGACCACTTCTCCCAGTACCAGCCAGGTATACACCTTTTCTCCGTCGGCGCTTTGCAACTGAATGCACTGTGACAGGCGGCATTCAAAGTTCACCGGGCTTTCCGCCACCCTTTCCGCTTTCACCCGACGGCTGGGCAGCGGTGTCACGCCGGCAAAGGCAAATTCATCTTCACCGCGGGCCAGGCTGGCCGAGCTGTTGTTCATGGCATCGGCCAGCGGGCGCGTCGCCAGATTCCAGACAAACTCCCCGGTTTCGACGATGTTTGCTACGCTGTCTTTCCAACCGCTGCTGGCGAAACCGATGATCGGCGGGCGGTAGTTGAAGCAGTTGAAAAAGCTGTAGGGGGCCAGATTGCGCTGGCCGCTCGCGCTGACCGATGAGATCCACCCGATGGGGCGTGGGCCGATGATGGCGTTCAGGGGATCGTGCGGCAGACCATGGCCTGTCGCGGGCTCGTAGTAATATTGGGACTGACTGCTCATAAGTGACCCAGGGTGGCTAAACAGAACTTTTATTCTGACGGGTTTCCCGTCGGCTGCAAGTTTGCCGCTGCTTTATGGTATCTTACGCGCCAGAAATACCTTTAAGAGAGCCCGTCACGGTGGAAAAAAAGAAAACCTTCCCGCAGCAGAAAAGCGGCCTGCACCCGCGTAACCGTCATCGCTCGCGCTATGATTTCCCGGCGCTGATCGCCAGCTGCCCTGCGCTGGAGCCGTTCGTCAAGCCGAATGCCTGGGGCGATATTTCGGTAGATTTTGCCGATCCGGCGGCGGTTAAAATGCTCAACCGTGCGTTGCTGCAACATTTTTATGGTATCGAACATTGGGATATTCCCGCCGATTATCTGTGTCCGCCGATCCCAGGACGCGCCGACTATTTGCACCACCTGGCCGACTTGTTGGCGACCAGCAACGGCGGCGAGATACCGCGTGGTAAAGGCGTGGCGATCCTCGACGTAGGCATTGGCGCCAACTGCATTTACCCGATCGTCGGCCTGCGTGAATACGGCTGGCGCTTTACCGGTTCAGAGATCGACCCGGTGTCGCTCAATTCGGCCAAAATGATTGTCGAGATGAACCCGACACTGAGAAACAGCGTACGTTTACGTTTGCAAAAACAGCCTGAGTTTATCTTTAACGGTATCATTGGCGTGGCGGAGAAGTTCGACGCCACGTTGTGTAACCCACCGTTCCACGGTTCAGAGCAGGAAGCACAGGCGAGTACCCGCCGCAAACTGCATAAGCTGGGCAAGGGTGAGGTGGCGGATAAGCCGGTACAGAACTTTGGCGGCAAAAATAACGAGCTGTGGTGCGAAGGCGGCGAAGAAGCCTTCGTGCGTAAAATGGTAGAGGAAAGCGTGAGTAAGGCGCAAAACTGCCTGTGGTTCACCTCGCTTATCTCCAAAAACACCACTTTGCCATCTATTTACCACGCGTTGAAGCTAGCTGGCGCCGCAGAAGTGCGCACCATTGAGATGGCGCAGGGGCAAAAGATCAGCCGTTTTGTAGCCTGGACCTTCCACGACGCGGAACAGCAGGCTGCCTGGGCGGCAGAACGCTGGCGTTAATTTCGGGGTTTGCATAGATTTTTGTCGGTATGGGAGATAACTCCCATACCGGCTTTAGGTTTGACTCCCTTTCTTGACATATCCTATTAAGATTCCTTAACTGTAGCCATACCAATAATAGCTATCCCAGCAGTGTGCATCGTCTCTCTCTATGTTGCAGGAGACAGGTTGCGGCACTGATGTGCCGTCTCTTTCATTCGACACATTAGTGGGATTTATTATGATTCCTTTATCTACGCAGCAAGAGGTCGGCGCCCTGATTATCGGTATTTTTGGGCGTCTGCCAACGGTTTCAGAAATCGACTATTACGATAGTCAATTTGATATCAGCAGTCAGCCGCCGGCTTATATGGCCAGTATCTTAATGAGTCAGCCTGATGCCGACTGGATGAGCGGCCAGAGCGAATACGATATTCTAACCTCAGTCTACCTTTCAGTTTATAACGCCTACCCCGATCCGGATTATATCAACGAGCTGCTTATGCAGGGCCATTTCAACAGCGCGATCGCCAGTGTAGTCATCAGTCTTTTTAATTATCTTGGTGACGATCCTGTCATTCTGGCGCAGCGTGATGCATTGGACCAACGGATTGCCGAGGGACTCTTTCCTTCCGTCGCCGCGGATGCTGTCGGAGGGGCAGGCGATGCCATCGCCGTGTTCTACCTGCTGAAAGCCCCTTGGCTGGCCGACGAAATCAATTCGTATGGCAGTCAGCTCAATCAGGGTGCCGACCTGGCCGTTTTGGCGCAGGAAAAAATAGAGACCTTGCCAATCAATAACCTTTCCGACGGTGATTTTATTCAACAGTTGTTTGAACAGGGTTTCGAACGTTCGCCAACGGCGGCTGAGCTGGCCGATTATCAGCATCAACTGGCGGAAGGGGCGACACGTGGTGAGCTGCTGGTTGCCATGATTGAGCAATTACGTGGCGAAGTGGCACCGGCAGATCAAACTGCGCAACAGCATTTTAATGATGCCGGTTATGAATTTCCTTCGGGGGAGTTGCCCGCAACGGTTTATTTGGAACAGGTGGCAGCACTGTTCCGCGCTATTCCTGAACGGAGTATCGATGCCGGTTCATTGGATACCTGGAGCAAAACCCTGGCCTCTGGCACCCTGAGCTATGCTGAGTTGGTGGCTGGCCTGTTGGCAACTCCCGAGTTTCAGGAACAAATTGGCAACCTGCAGGGGGATGCTTTTATTCAGCACGTGTATCAAGCCGTTCATGGCAGGGCAGCAGATGAGCAACAGTTGGCGCATTACCGGACGTTGGGTGACGACAAGGGGCTAATCACGCAGGCCGTGGTTGAGGATCTGGTGACTAGCGACATCATCGGCGGTATTACTCAGAGTGAGCAATGGGCGTTTGCCCGCGAAATTGGCCAAAGTCTGGGTTATAAAACCACGGCTTCGCTAAGCACCAGCGAAGAGGGCGGAAATGCCTACGGGACGGTAAACACTCATGTCGGACACTCGTTGAGCAACGCCGAAACTGCGGTACTGTTCCGGGTTTTCCTTAATGCAGATACGGATGCCGCAGTGGATCTGAGCTACGCTGCCCAACTTTCCTATCTGATTATCAATGGGGATGGGGCTGCAGCCATTCAGTTGCACAACAATCCGAACGTCAAATATGGCGTGGCGGTGACCGTAAATAACGCTAACGTCACCCTCGACGGTACCTACGGTAGCGATCGGGTACAGTTAACCGGGCTGGCCGATGTCGCTGCCGCAACCGGAAATTTTAATCTGAGTGAGGGCAATGACAGCCTGCTGTGGGCCGGGAACTCTACCGGAGGCGCCAATCATGTAGGTTGGTCGCTGAAGGCTGACGGTGGCGCAGGCATGGACATTCTGTCCGCTAATCTGATCGTCAAACTCACGTCCACGCTAGACCTTTGGGGAATGCGTGTCAGCACGGTTAGCAGCAACGCTGCAAATTTCAGCCATTTTGAGCAGCTTGATCTGGCTGGTTATATTGGCCAGGCCGAAGCGACCCTGAATAAGGTCAGTTGGAGTGGGATTCAGACGGTAAAACTGGCCACTGAAGCACACGTTTTTGACTACGGCGTGATAAGTGGTAACGCAACGGTTGAGGGAACCCTAGGTGGGTATGTCATTCAGGATCGGGTGGCAAACGATCTTGGTAGTGGTGGACTGTTGCTTTCCGGCCGGGCAGATAACGTTAAAGTGATTAACGCCAATGCGCAAGCCGCACGGCTTGAATTCAGCAGTGTGGGCAATCAGTTTGACAGCCGGATCGAAATCGATTTTCTGGAAAATGCTACTCACCGCGTCGATCTGTTATTTTCCGGCAGTGGAAACGTCGGATTTTTGGCGCTGGATTCCCACGGCAGTGAAAATCCGCTGGAGCTGATTGCCATCAATGCCACGGGTTGGAGCCCCAGCACATTGACTTTGACCGGCAGCAATGACCAGGTGCATGACATCGTGCTTTCGGGTCGAGCGAGCTTCAACCTGACTTTAGAAGAGGGGTATCACAATGTGGGCCTGATTGATGCTTCAGCCTTTGCCAGCAACGCGTTCACTCTCAATTCGGCCCATGGCGGCAGCGGAAACGGTACGCTGATTCAGATGCTGGATTTACTGCCCCTCAGCGGCGCTAGCCAGGCGAAATTAGCTCCGTTATTGGTCGAATTGGGGCTGGTGGGTGAGCAATTGTTAGTCAAAGGTGGGGGCGGCAATGACCAGTTCAATATCATGGGCGATACCACGCTAATCGCAGGTGCAGGGAAAAACAGTATAACTCTGCAATCAAGTACGGCAGCTTCCGGCGTCACTCTCAAGGGATTTTCACTACAGCAAGACAGCGTTACTGACGTTTTGTCTGGCGTACGCTTATCCCATAATGCCGGGGGGAGCTCATTGGCAGATTACGGTACCAGCGACGGTCAAAATATTGAAGGCCGGATCGGTGCGCTGACAGATGAACAGATGGGGAGCCCCAGCCAACTGCTGGCGGCACTGTTGGATCTGGACAGACCGGGGGCGCTCAGCGCTAAGGTGGGGGTGAGCAGTGTATTGGCCGATCAAAACAGCAGTTATATTATTGTCGACAATAACGACGATCACCGGCTGGATGCTGCAGACAGCGTGATCTTACTTTTGGGCCAGGATCACCAGCTGTTACTTAGCGAACTGCGCTATGTCCCACCGGAGGTCACTGTCACCGGTTCGGCATCAACGGAGGAATTATTGGTTGCCTGAATCTTGGTTGTTGGATTAATGTACTCTGGTGCCGGTTATTTGACCGGCACCTATAAATCTTCGCGTTTCCCTTTCAATTTCCGCATGTTGCGTTATTCTCAATACGTCGTCCAATACTAAAAATCTTAAATAAGTTATTTATTCAAAACACAATAGTTACCTTACTTAATTGATATTTTAATCCGGTGAGCTTTATCTGCCAGGAGAATTAGGCCTGCCTGTTTCTCAGGGTGATGCACGTCTGCGTGTGGGCGCAGCGTGCAGAAAAATAAAATGAAAAGCACTTGTCTGCTAAATCATCTGCCAGAAGGATTTTAACCCTATGCTGTTACGATTCAGTCAGTTAAACACCCACAGCCGTGCCGAGTTGAGCGCGATAGAAAATGCCGTTGCCATGATCGTATTTAAACCCGATGGCACCGTGCTGCGCGCTAACGATTTATTTCTAAAAACGATGGGATTTCAACGACAGGAAGTTATCGGCCAGCATCACCGCCTCTTTTGTTCCCCGGAATATGTCGTCAGCCCGGCATATCGCAATCACTGGGATATATTAAATAACGGCAAGCCCATTACCGATAATATAAAACGCATTCGCAAAGACGGCGAGGCCGTGTGGCTGCAGGGCACCTATACCCCGGTGATGAATAAACAGGGGCGGGTGGTGGAGATCGTCAAGATCGCCAGCGTTGTGACGGAGCGCATCACCCAGGCGCAGGAGCATCAGAGCCTGCTGTCGGCGCTAAACCGTTCGATGGCAATGATCACCTTTGACGCGCACGGCAAGATCCTTGCCGCCAACGACAATATGCTGAAATTGATGGGCTACCGAATCGAGGAGGCGCGGGGACAGGCGCATGCGGTGCTCTGCCCACCTGAGTTTGCCCATTCTGACGATTACCGCCAGCATTGGCGGCGTCTCGCACGCGGCGAGTTTATCACCGGGCGTTTTGAACGGGTGAACCGGCGCGGAGAGCGGGTATGGCTGGAGGCCAGTTACAACCCGATTCTTGATGATGATGGGCAAGTGGTCAAAGTGGTGAAAATTGCTCAAGATATCACCCGGCAGATGATCCAACAGCAGCACGAAGAAGAAATGGTGCGTAATGCCCACCATTTATCACTGGATACTGACCGGACCGCTGCACAAGGGGCCGTGATCGTCCAGCAGGCGGTCGCAGGCATGCAACAGGTTGAAGCGGCCGCGCGCGATACTTCCGCGGTGGTCAGTGAGCTGGGCATTGGTTCACAGCAGATAGGCACTATGGTGGAGGCAATCCGTAAAATCGCCTCTCAAACCAACCTGTTGGCGATTAATGCCTCGATTGAGGCAGCGCATGCGGGTGAGCATGGGCGCGGATTTGCCGTTGTCGCTAATGAAGTACGTACTCTGGCGGAACAGTCTCGCCAGGCGGCGACTGAAATTGAACGTATCACCAAATCTATTCAGCAGGGAGTGGCGGCGGCCATAGCCGGCATGGCGGTCTGTGTGGAACAGGCTGGCGGTGGCGTGGCGTTGACGCACGATGCCGGTGAAGTGATTAATCGGGTGAATATAGGTATGCAGGATGTGGTCAAACTGATGCAGACGTTTACCACGGTCAAGCAGGGAGAGTCGTTGCACTGAGGTCGGTGACGCTAACCCCTGCCGGGGTTAGCGTCATTCTTCACTCAACTTGTTTTGTTGCCGACTGTTGCGTACCTGGCGCATAAGAAAGTTGCATTGCCTGTTGCGGCATAGCGATACCGGCTTGATCAAAGTGTATTTTGACCAGACGGTCGAGGGCATACTGCACCACCCACTGCTTTAACGCCTGGGTGCGTACGGTCACCCGGGTGGTGAAGGAGCGATCGCCCAGCGCCACTACGCCGTTGAACACCGGTTCGCCCACCAAAAAGCTCTTCACCTGTTCGTCTTGTTTCAACGCGGCGACGGCTTGATGCAGCACCTCATGGACATGATCGATATCTTCGTCACGGCTAACGCTGTAGTTGGCGCGGTACACGCCAAATTCACGGGCGTAATTCGCCAGCGTCGTGATCGAAGAAAAGGGGACGATATGATACACGCCGTAATCGTCCCGCAGGCCAATCGACCGGATGGTCATGCGCTCAACCGTACCGGTAATGCCGCTGACGGTGACGTACTCGCCGGTATTCATGCCGTTCTCAAACTGGATGAATACGCCGGTGATCACGTCCTTTACCAGCGTTTGCGCGCCAAAACTGATGGCCAGCCCCAACGCCCCGGCCCCGGCCAGCAGCGGGGCAATATTAATCCCCACCTGCGACAGCACAATCATAATGGTAATGGTGCTGATAACGATGGCCAGCACGTTACGAAACAGCGTCAGCAGCGTGCGTTCACGCGCGCTGGGACGGATGCCGTTGCTCAACTCCAGCGCCAGTCGATGTTCGATAACGCTGGCCATCAGCGTCCAGCTGATAACCGCAATCACCAGGATCAGCAGGATATGTACCAGTCCGCCGACGATTTTTTCCCCGTTTTCGCTGCTTGCCCACTGGTAAAGGTTGATCAGATGCCAGGCGTCAAACAGCAGCAGCGTGACCGTCAGCACCACCATCACCCGCAATATTTTCAACCCATTGGGAATATAGGAATTAATACGACGTTCCAGCATCGGATAGCGTCGGTTGACATCATCCGGCAGCGAAATACGGCGGAAAATCCAGCGGGTCAGTTGGCCGGAGATCAACGCCCCGACGCCGATAACCACCAGGCTTTTTACCGTTGCGGTCATCATAAAGTTCAGGCTGTTGCCAATATCGAACTGCGACAGGACAAACAGCACCAGGAAATAAGCGATCGCCAGCAGGTGCCAGACATGGCCCAAACCGCGCAGAATGATGCTGAAGAACGCCATCGATCGTTCGGCCAGCAGGTTAATCTGGAGCTGTATCGGCTTGCGGTTACGCAGGATCAACGCCAGTGCGTATAGCGTCAGTGCCAGCATGATGACCAGATTGGCTGCGGCGGCTGCGGGGTAACTGATCTGTGTCGCCACTACCGGCACCACCACCATCAGGCCGTAGCCGATCAGGCCACTCAGCCAGGCAAGGCGCGTATTCCAGTAATGGGCGACGGCATCGGAGAACGCAAAAGGACGCAGGTAATCGAAATTGGGTGCAAAAATCAGCCGCAGTACCGCCTTGAAGAATTCGATCACCGCGAAGGCGCTAAGAAACAGGGTTTGCAGCCGCAATATGGTGGCGTTGTCGGCGTGGACATGACGGGCAAACAGATTACCGGCAGTCAGTGCCAGCAACAACACCAGCAAATCGATAGCGAAGGCGCCGAGGATCGCCGTTGGCAGTTTGTACCACGAATCATGCTGAAGTTTGGCGTTGTGCCCCCAGTTGCCGATGCGTTTGTATAGCGGGCGGATTATCCGGCGGATCAGATGGAAGAGGGCAAAGGTCAGCGCAACCGTCAGCAGAAAATAGCCCAAAGCCCGAAAAAAAACGTCCGGATGGAAAGTGCGTTTTGGCCCAGAGTCGATCAGTTTTTGCCTCGAGTTTAACTTCTTGTCGAGGGTGCTAAGGCTGTCTTGCGCCAAACTGGTCAGGCTTTCGCTCAGCGAGTCTGACGGCTCGGGCGTTGCTGACTTGGGCTGCGCTGCGGCTGGTTGATCCGCAGCCTGTCTCAGATGGTTAATCAGTTCGGCACGGGCTTTGTCGTC
Source organism: Serratia sp. BNK-12 (assembly GCF_047456085.1). NCBI lineage: Bacteria > Pseudomonadati > Pseudomonadota > Gammaproteobacteria > Enterobacterales > Yersiniaceae > Serratia > Serratia sp. BNK-12. Next base: position 3,631,120 of record NZ_CP179896.1, on the reverse strand, counting down.
TTGCAGAATATCTGCGAGCGCCGCGTAGGAGGTTTTTTGCTGCTCGGTTTGGCCACTGGGCGCGGGATCCTGTGCGGGCTGCGCCGTTGCCAGTGGAGAAACTGCATAAGTGATCAGCAGCAGCAACAGGGGAAACAGCTGTTCTCGCAGATGAGAACCGAATCGGGAGTATGCGGTTGCGGGCATGTATCCTCTCTTGGGGCTCTGTAAATCGGCGGATTAATTACAAATGTTAAGAAAAACAAAGAATATAGTAGAAAATGAAGAGGCGCAGGGAGTGATAACGCGTGCTATTGCCATATAGAAACGGCGGGCCCGGAACAGGCCCACCGCTGGGTAGGGTAAATCAGGATACGTGCTGCAAGAACTCCTGCAAGCGCGGGCTTGGCGGGTGGTTGATCAGGTCATGCGGGTTGCCGTCTTCCGCAATCCGGCCTTTATCAATAAAGATCAGTCGCGAAGCCACTTTTTCGGCAAAGCCGACTTCGTGGGTGACGATGACCATGGTCATGCCTTCTTCCGCCAGATCCTGCATAACCTTCAGCACTTCATGGCGCAGTTCCGGATCAAGTGCGGAGGTCGGTTCATCAAACAGCATCATTTTCGGTTTTACCGCCAGCGCACGGGCGATAGCCACGCGCTGCTGTTGGCCGCCGGAAAGCTCGGAAGGGTAGTGATGTGCACGCTCCGCCAGGCCGACTTTGGCCAGCAGTTCGCGCGCCAGTTTTTCCGCATCCGACTTTTTCAAACCGCGTACGCGGATCGGGCCGAAGGCAACGTTTTCCAGTGCGGTCAGGTGTGGGAACAGGTAAAACTGTTGGAATACCATGCCGGCTTCCTGACGGATCAGACGATCGTCAACCTTGGGATCGTTGGCTTTCAGGCCGTCGACGATCAGATCGCCACTGGTGATCTCTTCCAATTTGTTGATGCAGCGCAGCAGCGTGGATTTGCCGGAGCCGGAAGGCCCGATAATCACCACCACTTCACCCTGATTAATTTTCAGGTCGATATTGTGCAGCACCTGGGTTTGCCCAAAGTGCTTGGAGACGTTTTTAAATTCAATCACAGGATTTTCATCCTTCTTTCCAGACGACGCAGCACGAAGCTCAGCACCAGGGTAATAATCAGATAAATAACCGCCACGGCGCTCCAGATTTCCAGCGCGCGGAAGTTGCCGGCAATAATTTCCTGGCCCTGACGGGTCAGTTCCGCCACGCCGATCACGATAAACAGCGAGGTGTCTTTAATGCTGATGATCCACTGGTTACCCAGCGGCGGCAGCATGCGGCGCAGCGCCAGTGGCATAATGACATAACGGATGGTTTCGCGGCGCGACAGACCCAACGCCAGACCTGCTTCACGGAAGCCGCTGTGGATCGACAATACGGCGCCGCGAGTGATTTCCGCAATGTAGGCGCCGGAGTTGATCATGATGGTGACCACCGCCGCGCTAAAGGGATCGATGCGCAAATCGCTGAACGCCATCGGCAAGGCGAAGTAGATAAACATCACCTGCACCACGATAGGCGTGCCGCGAATAACTTCGATGAATACCAGGGCGATGTGGTTGGCAATCCAACCGCCGTAGGTACGGGCAAAACCGGCAACGAGGCCGATGATCAGGCCGCCAATCAGACCGAGGACCGAAATCCACAGGGTCATTTTGGCGCCTTCTAACAGGATAGGGATGGCGGGCCAGATGGCGCTCCAGTCGAACTGCATGGTGTTTTCTCCCGGTGATCCCAAACGTGGGAATCAGATACAACAAAGCGCAGGGGCTAAGGCACCACCCCTGTGCTTAAGTGAATCAGTGACTGACTTCATCCGTTATTTAGGTTCGGTACCGAACCATTTTTTGTAGATTTCGTTGTAGGTGCCGTTGTCGCGCAGCGTTTTCAGCGCGCCATTCACCTTCACGCGCAGTTCGTCACTGCCTTTAGGGAAGGCGATGCCGTATTGCTGTGCTTCCAGCGAGTCGCCAACGGTTTTGAACTTGCCGGCGCCGGCGGTTTTAATGAAGTACAGAATGTTTGGCGTGTCGTGCAGCACCGCGTCAGCGCGTTTGGTGCCCAGTTCCATATAGGCGTTATCGATGTTCGGGAACTGACGCAGGTCTTTGGTTTTGATGTGCTGCTTGGCGTAATCCACGGAGCCGGTGCCACTCTTCACCGCCACCACTTTGCCGTTCAGATCGTCAATGCCCTTGATGCTGTTATCGTTGGCGTTAACCATCACCAGCAGGCCGCTTTTGTAGTAGCCGTCAGAGAATTCGATGGCTTTTTTACGTTCTTCGGTAATGGTGATGCCCGCCAGCGCCAGGTCGATATTTTTGGTTTGCAGTGCCGGGATGATGCCGCTGAAATCCATAGGCTTCAGGGTGTAATCCAGTTTCAGTTCTTTGGCGATAGCGGCCCACAGGTCGATATCGAAACCAACGTATTTATCGCCTTGTTTGAATTCAAAAGGAACGAACGCGGTATCGGTGGCGACGACCAGTTTGTCTGCTGCGTGGGAGCTTACGGCAAAGGCCAGCGAAAGTGCGGCCAGGGAGACTTTAAAAATTGACTTCATGAGAGGAATTTCCTGTACAGGTTGCGGATTACCCATTTTTTATATTGCAGTTGGTGCCATGAAAAAATCGTGCCATGTTTTCAACTACTATAAAAACAAAGAGTTGCGGTGTGATGTTGGCTCTGAAGGTCGAATTATTATTTTTATGCACCAAATTGAGGCCCCAAAATGGTGCTTTTGGCGACCTGGTGGTGCATGGGTCTATCATTAACCAAATAATGGGGTTGAAACAACCGATAGTTAACGGTTTCGCTTCAATATTGATAACTAACTCTAACTTTTATGCCGCAAGCTTGTTGCATTTGGTGCAGGAGTGTTCTGTCAGAGAGGTCCATGGGGTATATTTTGCGTCGATAAGCTCAACGCAACTGGCTGTCTTTACTGCCGCGACGGTTATATAAACTGCTTGCCGCCTGCTTTTTATCCAACTCGGTTTGGCAGGCCAGGCAATAACGCACGCCTTTCAGCGCCTGCCGACGCGCCAGAGGGATTTCCTCTCCGCATTCCTGACAGTAATGTTCGCTTTCGCCCTGTCCCAGCGCCTGTCTGGCACGCTGTACGGCATCATCGACGGTAGAGTCGATTTGATCTTGTACGGCACCGTCTGCCGCCCATCCGCTTGCCATGATCACCTCGCTAGTGCTGAGTCTTCATCAGTTCGTTTTATCTACTATTTATCTACTATGGGCTGTTTTTTGAGCAATTCAAGCGGCGTAAAAGAAAAACAGGCCGGGGCAAAGCCCGCAGCCTGTTCAATCCCGCAATGCGGAACGCTTTGATTGTTTGTCGCGCAGATTTATTCGATGTTGGACTCGATAAACCACAGGAACTTGTCCAGATCGCGTGACGCAGCGGTAAACATATCCGCGGTATCTTCATCAGCGACTTCTGTGATGGCCTTGCGAATGTCGTTCGCGGCCACACCGTAGCGATCGGCCAGCGCTTTCAGGTGTTCCTGCACGCTGTGGATGTTGGTCGGATAGCTTTTCAGCGGGGTCTTGTCATTCACGACCTGCACGGTACCCAACGCCACGCCGCCCAACTGCACCACGCGCTCGGCAAAAGTGTCCAGGTGATCGATGATGGCGGTACGGAACCCGTCCAGCATTTCATGCACGGCAATGAAGTTGGCGCCACGCATGTTCCAGTGCGCCTGCTTGGTGATCAACGACAGATCGGTAAATTGAACCACCTGATGGTTCAACGCCTTGATGGCTTCCAGTTTGGTTTTTTCGTCCATGTCATTACGAGTGTAAAGCAGCTCAGAAGATTTCGTTTTCACCAGTTTAGCGGTACTCATATCAGATATCCTCTCGTTAGTTCGTTGTCCTATTTTTGTCACGGGAGTAATTATAGCAGCGATATAGCATTTTGCAGGCCGAAAATGGCTATTGGATAAATAGGTTCTAACGAATTGAAAATTAACTCCAGTAAGGGTAAGGTTATAGGGATATATTTATTTTTTTACTAATGGTTTGAATTGTAATGATATTGTTTCGTCCTCTCTCGTGAGGGTGGTTCCGCAGGGTAATAATTTCAGGAAGGCGTTTAATAACCATTTTCATTTATATTTTCATCAAAATTCGTCATTCTAAATCATTTTTATTTCATTTTATTAATTGCCTGTTAATTCATATTGATAGACGAATAACATCCCGCTAAGCTATTTCCCTCCATCTCAGAATTCGCTCCCATGAAAATTAACGTCGTTGGAACCAGTGGCAGTGGCAAAAGCACGGTGGCGCGCCAGCTAGCGGAAAAGTTTGCGCTGCCTCATATCGAGCTGGACAAGCTGTTTTGGCGTCCGCAATGGCAGGGTACACCCGATGACGAGTTTTTGGCGCAGGTCGCGCAGGCGCTGGCCAAGGCGGAGTCCGGCTGGGTGCTTGACGGCAATTACAGCCGGACCAAAACGATTAAATGGGAAAGCGTTGATTGGGTGGTATGGGTAGATTACGGCTTTTGTCGTACGCTGTTTCAGGCGGTGCGTCGTGCCGCTACACGCGCATGGCAAGGTACCGAGTTGTGGCCCGGCACCGGTAACCGCGAGAGCTTCCGCCGTTCCTTTTTCAGCCGTGATTCCATCGTTTTATGGACCATCAAAACCTACCGTAAAAACCGGGCCGGCTACCTTGCGGATATGAACGATGCCCGGTATCGCCATATCCGCTTTATCCAACTGCGCTCTCCGGCGCAGACGGCGAGGTTTATACGCGCTTTGCCCCAGTATTGATCAGGGCGGCTTTCGCTCAGCGCGATGGGAGGTCGGTCATCCAGACAGACCGGCTGGCCAATTACAGCAGCAGGGTGTAATGCACCTTTATCACCGCTTTTTTGATTGGCATCGATACATTAAGTTGGCAAGCGACTTTGTGCGGCTCATGAGGTAAAAATATGGCGTACATACCGGGAAACATCGCCAGCGTCTGGCGGTGGCGTATGATATCCAGCAGTTGTACATCTCGTGCATCGTCATAAGGCAACTCACTTTGCCAATCCCCCGGCAAACCGTAATCAATGCGTTCTTCACCGCCGAGGAGCAGATGAATGGCGGCATATTCCTGATGCAGCTCTGCACGTCGGGTTTCCGCTAGCCCGGTGGTTAGCGTCATCACGTCCATAAAGATCTTCTCACCCTTTATCTCATGCCGCCCCTGAGCCAGCTCGGCGAGATCGTATTGACGCACAGCGGTGATGGTTTCGACCAGTGTCGGTGACAGCCCACGCCCATAGCGTGGGTTAAACAGCGTGTTATAAATCACTTTAACTCTCCATGTGGTTAACCCTGCCGGGTTTATTTCCATAACTACCTGGGGGGACTGCGGGGAAAAGTATGCCTGTTTGCCAGCGTGAAAACAGTTAACCCGCCTGCATTCCGCTTTGGGCAAATGCAGGCGTAGCCAACACTCAGGACAGGTTTTCGATTTGCGGTTTGGGTTTGATGGTCAGGGTCGCCCCCATGGAGGCGGTAATGATCGCCGCCAGCGCCAGCCATTGCACCGTCGTCAGGTGTTCATTCAGGAACAGCATGCCCGAAAGCGCAGCCAGTGCCGGTTCCAGGCTCATCAATGTGCCGAAAGTCCGCGCCGGTATTTTTGGCAACGCAATAATTTCCAGCGAATAGGGCAGCGCGGTAGAGAGGATAGCTACGGCCAGGGCGACCGGCAGGATATCAATGTTCAGCAGTGCGCTGCCGGCTTGCCAGGCGCCAATCGGGCAAAACACCACGGCGGCAATCAGTGAACCCACCGCAACGGTTCCCGGCCCGTGGTCGCCACCGGCTTTCTGGCCGCAGATAATGTAGACCGCCCAACAGGCACCGGCACCCAGCGCACAGGCGGCGCCGAAGGGATCGATGCTGCCCATGTCATGGCCCAACGGCAGCAGGAACCAGAGTCCGGCGATCGCCAGTGCCACCCACAAAAAGTCAATCGCACGGCGTGAAGAGAACATGGCGACCGCCAGCGGGCCGGTGAACTCCAATGCCACGGCGATACCGAGCGGCAGAGTACGCAGAGAAAGATAAAACAGGTAATTCATCGCGCCCAGCGCCAGACCGTAAATGAACAACGGTAGTCGGCTACCGGCGGCAAATCGCATGCGCCACGGGCGGAAGATAATAAAGAGGATCAGCGTGCCGATACTCAAACGCAGCGTGGTGATGCCTTCTGCGCCGACCAGCGGGAACAGGCTTTTGGCCAGGGAGGCACCGCTTTGGATAGAGACCATAGCGATGATCAACAGGCAGATTGGCAGCAGCGTAGAAGACGCTTTTGCGGTTGCAGACGAAGACATCCTTTAGAGCCTTTTATGCATTTCCCACGATCTGGGAAGAGGTCGATGTTTGGATGACGGCAGTGTAAATGAATTGCGGTAAATGTGTCTGAGAAAAGCATTTTCAACGAAAAAAAGCGCTGGCTTACGGCACCAGAACAGCTTTTATGGTCAAAAAGTGCTCTTTTTTTAAGAATTGTCTGGATATTAAATAGGTGATTCTTATCACAGAAACGCGTAGAATGCGGCTCGAAAATAGAGCGAAATGAAGTAGATACACTGTTCTTGAAATCTAATGTTACACGATATAAAGCATTAGACACTCATTTTAAGGCAGAGTTTCACGCTAATTTTTGTTATATTTTCAATGCATGAACAAATGGATTTACTTAAAAATATAACGCGTTTGAGGTGGTTATGAAAAAAATTGCATGTCTTTCCGCAGTAGCAGCCTGTGTATTAGCAGTAACCGCAGGTACCGCATTCGCTGGTCAGAGCACCGTATCCGCTGGCTATGCGCAGGGTGATCTCCAAGGCGTTGCTAACAAAGCCGACGGTTTCAACCTGAAATACCGTTACGAGTTCGACAACAACCCACTGGGTGTTATCGGCTCCTTTACCCACGTAGAGAAGAACGGTTCTGAGAACGGTTACTACGGTAAAGCTCAGTACAACTCTATCACTGCCGGTCCAGCTTACCGCTTCAACGACTGGGCAAGCATCTACGGTGTAGTGGGTGTTGGTTACGGTAAAAACATCGACAACGCTCAAAACGGTACTGACCGTAACGGCAGCAGCGACTACGGCTTCACCTACGGTGCTGGCCTGCAGTTCAACCCAATCCAGGACGTAGCACTGGACGTTGGTTACGAGCAGAGCCGTATCCGCAGTGTTGACGTTGGTATCTGGAGCGTTGGCGTAGGCTACCGTTTCTAAGATTTCTCCATGCCTGCGGGCATGAGCATGTGGCGCAGTTGGCCGCATCAGATAAAAATCCGCCTTCGGGCGGATTTTTTTTGCCTGTCATTCGGCGTCGGTCACTTGCCCAGTTTTTGCGCCGGTTCCGTTGAAAACCGCGCGCTGCGGGCATCTCGCTCATAGCCTTGTGGTTGCGTAAGAATGTCGTACAGTGCCGGTCGACGACCGTGGATCCAGCGGCGGCCCGTGCTGAGCGGGATCAGCGACAGATCAAGGTTGGCCGTGACCATCTGATCTTCTGCCGCCCAGGTTTCCGCCAGAATGCGGCCATAAGGGTCGAGGATCATCGCATTGCCGGTACGCACTTCGTCATCGTCACGTCCCACTCCGTTGCTGAACAACACAAACAAACCGTTGTCATGGGCACGTGCCGGGAGCCAGCGCATCAGCCAGCCACGCCCGTGTTCGCCACGAAACGCCGCCTCTATCGCCGCCGGATCCTCCTGCCGCCGTTGCCAAATTTCCAGTGGGATCGGCTTCATGCCGTGTGGGCTACGCGAATGAGTGCCGCCGGTCTGATGCGGTGCCAACAGCACCTCTGCCCCCAGCAATGCGGTCGCGCGGACATTCTCAACCAGGTTATTGTCCCAACAGATCAGCACCCCCATTCGGATACCCCATGGGGTGTCGAACACGGTGAAACTGTCGCCGCTGGCGATTGCCGGGTGTTCAAAGGCATGCAGTTTACGGTGAACGTGAAGCTTGCCGTCGGGTAGGCAAACGGCGTAGGCATTGTAATATTTGCCGTCCTCTCCCAATTCGATCAGCCCGACGCCGATCGCCATGTTATAGCGTTCGGCCAGCGGGCGAATGCGCGCCAGCGAAGGGCTGTCGGCGATGGGCTCCGCCAGTGCACCAATTTCACCGGCGCTGAGGTGGCGTACGTGCCAATAGCCGGTGATGCACATTTCCGGGAAGGTCAGCAGCTGGATCTGTTCGGCGGCGGCGCGGGTGATAAAGCCCTCGATCACCGACAGGTTGTAGTTTTTATCATTGGCGCGATGCTGAAACTGCACCGTCGCGGCGCGTAAAGAGTTTGTCATAGGATTACCTTTTGGCTGTTATCTGGCGTTGATTACAGCAAAGCCTTTGATTACTGTATAATCAATTAAATTCCTTTTTTGATAACCTAACGGAATGGATATACGACAACTCCGCGCCTTCGTGGTACTGGCCGAACAGGGCAATTATCGCTTGGCGGCAGAGCGGCTGTGCATCACTCAGCCGGCGCTGAGCAAACAGATCCAGGCGTTGGAAACGCTGCTGGGCGCCCGCTTGTTTAACCGTGGCCGTCAGGGGGCGCAGCTGACCGCCAGCGGCCAACGGCTCTATCCTGAAGCTCAAACGTTAGTCGCTCAGCATCTGCAGTTTCAGCAGCGAGCCGTGCAGGTGGTACGGGGGGAGGCGGGGCGTTTGGCAATCGGCTTTGGCCTGTCCAGCTTTCATCTGGCGCCGCAGTTGGTGGCCGCTTTCCGTCATCGCTTTCCCGAGGTTGCCGTGGGGTTGGAAGACTTGCCTTCAGAACGGCAATATCAGTTGCTATTGCAGGGGGAGCTGCAGGTGGGATTTGTGCGATTACCTGTCAGTACGCCGTTGCGCGCCAGTGCGTTGTTGAGTGACCGATTGGTGCTGGCGGCGCCTTCGGCGCTGGCGCTGCGGGCGGACACCCTCATGGAGCAATTCAACACCTTACCGTTGTTACAGTTGACGCCCAAGCGTGGGCGCGGGCTGAGCGACCAGTCGCTGCGTTTTATTGCCGCCCATCAACTGGCACCTAACGTGGTACAGCAGGCCGGTGATATTCAAACCTTGCTGGCACTGGTTGCCGCCGGCATTGGCGTTGCTCTGCTGCCGCATAGCGTCACGCATATTGCGCCGGCGGGCATCGATATTCTGCCGCTGAGCGGCGAACAGACCCAATGGCAAGTCGGTATCGCTTGGAACCCGCAGCAGCCTGATGCGCTACGGGATAACTTTGTCCAGGTCGCTTTGGCTACCGCGTCGGGTCAGGTTGCCGGCTTATAGCGGGCAGTGCATCACCAGAATTGGGCTTTGGTGGTACTCGCTGCGATGACTTTCGCTGAAACCGACTTTCTTCGCCAATGCCAATGAGGGCTGATTTTCCGGGGAGATAATGCATACCGCCTTATCGCCCGGTAAATGGTCTTTTCCCCAGGCCAAAGCCGCGCGCAGCGCTTCGGTGGCATAGCCTTTACCCTGTGCCGAGGTCACCAGCGTCCAGCCCATTTCGGGGGCATCAAGCGCCGGATGGATATTGCGCTGGAAGTCGGAAAAACCGATGCCGCCAAGGTAAGCGCCGCTGACTTTATCGCGCACGGCCCAGTAGCCATAACCCAGCAACGCCCAGTGGCCGACGTAGCGCATCAGGCGGCCCCAGGAATCTTCACGATCCCTCGGCGTGCCGCCGATATAACGAACCACTTCAGGATCGGCCCACATGGCGGCCAGCGAGTCAAAGTCGTCCAGCGTATGTGCATCAAGGCGTAAACGTTCGGTAAGCAACAGCGGTGCGGTAGTGATAAGAGGCATTATTTTTTCCTGCACAGAGCCAGAGGCGGTCTGTGCAGTATGCCAGAGAAATTACACCGCCAGCCACAGTAACCAGGTGAACAGGAAACCGCTCAGGCCAAGGATCGTCGTCAGTACCGTCCAGGTTTTCAGGCCATCGGCGACCGAAAGCCCGAGGTATTTGGTGACGATCCAAAAGCCGGAGTCATTTACGTGCGATAAGCCCAGCCCGCCGAAGCAGGTGGCGAGAGTGACCAGTACCAATTGCAGCTGATTAAGCCCGCTAACCGCTTCCGATAACAGGCCACCAGTCGTGAGTATCGCTACAGTAGCGGACCCCTGAGAGGCGCGCAGCGCCAGCGAAATGATAAAAGCTGCCGGGATCAACGGCAGGCCTATGGTGGTCAGCACGTCTGCCAATGCCTTGCCCACGCCTGACTCCACCAGGACTTTGCCGAATACGCCACCGGCACCGGTAACCAGGATCACCACCGCGGCGGTCGGCAGAGCGCCCCCCATGACGTCGCTGGTGTGTTGCAGGCTCCAGCCGCGACGAATGGCCAGGAAGTAGAATGCCAGCAAGAGGGCAATCATCAGCGCTACCGCCGGTGAGCCGAGCAACGAAAGCGTGTCGCGCAGTGCTGAACCCGGCTCGAGCAGCGTGGCCGAAACGGTGCCCAGCATGATAATCGCGATAGGAATGACGATCAGCGCGGCCACCAACCCGGCGCCAGGCGGATTGATGCGGTCGCTCAATGGTGCTTTGCCTTCCGGCGCCGGTTCGGGCGCTGCCAGCTGCAGCTGTTCCAGTACCTCAATCGACAGTGGATAAGTTTTACGATTCAAATGCTTGGCTGTGAAATAACCGATCACGCCTACCGGAATACAAATCGCGAGACCGATAATGGTCAGCCAGCCAATATCGGCGTTCAGCAGCCCGGCTGCGGCGACCGGGCCTGGATGTGGCGGCAGGGCGACGTGAACCGTCAGCATTACGCCGGCCATCGGCAGGCCGAACTTCAGCGGCGAAACTTTAGCGACCTTGGCAAAACCGTAGATGATCGGCGCCAGGATGATAAAGCCGACGTCGAAAAAGACCGGAATGCCGAGAATAAATGCGGCGATGGTCAGGGCGGCCACGGTATGTTTCGGCCCCAAAGCTTTGCTGAAGCGCTGGGCCAGCGATTCGGCACCGCCAGAATGTTCGATCATACGGCCGAGCATCGCGCCCAGGCCGATGATAATGGTCACCGAACCCAGTACGCCGCCCATACCTGCGGTCATCACTTTCATCACTTCGCCGGTAGGAATGCCGCTGGCCAACGCCACCAACAGACTGACCACCAGCAAGGCGACAAAGGGCTGGATCTTGGCCTTGATGACCATCAGCAAGAGCAGTACCACACCTAATACGGCAATCATCAAAAGCATAGAGGTAGACATGAAATAGCCTTTAATCGGGTAAGAGTCAGGCACCGCGATCGCCGGTTGGCGATACGGGTGCGTTTAATTTTTATGTTTTGGAAATCCCTGGGTTGGCGCAGTGCCTTACTGGTAAGGTCTTAGCCAATCAAGCCCGACGGTGGTATCGCCACGCGGCCGGTATTCACAACCGATCCAACCTTGATAGCCGATGGCGTCCAGTTGGTCGAACAGCCACGGGTAATTCAGTTCGCCGTCGTCCGGTTCATGACGATCCGGCACCGAGGCAATCTGAATATGGGCGTAGCGGCCGGCCAGCGAATGCATCAGCCCGCTGATGTTGCCGTCCACCAACTGAGCATGGAAAAAGTCGAACTGTACGAAGACGTTCGAGCGATCGATGGCCTCGACCAGTTCGGCTGCCTGGTGCTGGCTGGAAAACAGATAATGCGGCTTAACCTGTGGGCTGAGCGCTTCAATCAGCACCTTGATGCCGTGCTGGGCGAAGCGGTCTGCGGCATAGCGAATATTATCGATAAAGGTATCGCGATAGCGCTGCCAGTCCGCCCCCGGGGGAACGACGCCGGCCATCACGTGCACGTTGGGGCAGTTCAGCGCAATGGCGTAAGCCAGGGCGCGATCGATATCTGCACGCGCATCTTGCTCGCGGCCCGGCACCGCCGCCAGCCCCCATTCGCCGGCTTCGGCATTGCCCGGCGCGGTATTAAACAGCACCTGCTGCAAACCGTTGCTGCGCAGTTGTTCCGCCAGCAATTCGGCCGGATAGTCATAGGGAAACAGGAACTCGACTGCCGTGAAACCTTCGGCTGCGGCAGCCTCGAACCTTTCCAGGAATGGCAGTTCGTTAAACATCATCGATAAATTGGCGGCAAACTTAGGCATGGTTCAGCTCCGTAGCTCGGTAATTTCATCATCGGTCAAATAGCGTATTGGGCGGTCGCCGAGGGTGAAAATCAGCCTGGCGGCATCTTCCATCTCTTCGGTATTATCCGCTGCCGCCCGCAGATCCTTGCCCGTAACCACCGGGCCGTGATTGGCCAGCAAAAAGGCGCGGTGGGTCGGTGCCAGTTTGGCCAGGTCTTCCGCCAGCCGTAAATCACCTGGGCGGTAGTACGGCACCACCGGCACCTTGCCGACCCGCATCACCACATAAGGGGTGAAGGGTTTTATGGCATTCTCCACGTCCAACCCTTGCAGGCACGATAACGCGGTGAGGTAGGTACAGTGCAGGTGCACCACCGCTTTGCACTCTGGGTTATTCAGATACAGCGCACGATGAAAGCTGATCTCTTTCGAGGGTTTGTCGCCGGACAGCCATTCGCCGTTCAGGCTGACTTTCGACAGCCGCTCGGCCTGCAGTTCGCCCAGGCAGGATCCTGTCGGGGTTGCCAGCAGCGTGCCGTCCGCCAGCAACAGCGAAAGGTTACCGGCGGAGCCCGTGGCGTAGCCGCGTTGGAAGAACGAGGCTCCGAGGCGCACCATCTCTTCGCGTGCCTGTTGTTCGGTCGTCATTGTCATAATGGGAATTCCGTTTGTGCCCGGGCGAAAAAGTTATCATCGCCAAAATTGCCCGATTTAAGGGCCAGTGAAACCGGTTGTTCGATGGCGCGAACCCAGGGTACGCCGGGAGAGATGCAGGGGCCGATGTGGAAGCCGCGAATGCCCAGCGCCTGCGTCACTACGCCAGAGGTTTCGCCGCCGGCAACGATAAAGCGACGGTACCCTGATTGTTGGAGCTGTTTAACCACTCCGGCAAACAGTGACTCCACTGCCTGACTGGCTGCAGCCATGCCATATTGTTGCTGAACCTGCTGCAGTTTCTCCGGTTCGGCGGTGGCATACAGCAGCGGGGCCAGCGGGGCATTTTCCTGCCGCTGTACCCAGTCGGCCAGTTCTGTGACATAGGCCGCGCGGTCAGATTCGCTAAGGCAACGCGCCACGTCGATAGCCATGGCCGGGGCCTGTTGACGATATCGAGCGACCTGTCGATTGGTCATGACGGAGCAGGAGCCGGACAGGACCACCGCTTTCTCCCCCTGTGGGGCTCCCGCGGCCTGCGGACGATCTTGTCCCGGCTGAGCCCATTGCCGTGCGAGGCCGATGGCCAGGCCCGATCCGCCGGTCACCAGCTTCATATTTTTCAGCGCTTCGCCCTGGGTCAGCAAGTGCTGCTCATTGAGCGTATCCAGCACCGCATATCGCACGCCTTGCTGCGCCAGCTGTTGCAGCTTTTCCACCACCGCACCGGCACCGCAATCCATCTCTGCGGCCGTTACCAGTCCGCAGCGTCCCTGAGCCTGTGCTTCCATCAACCGCAGCAGATTGCTGTCGGTCATCGGCGTCACCGGGTGATGGCGCATGCCGGACTCCGACAGCAGTTGATCCAACACAAACAGATAGCCCTGATACACCGTCCGGCCGTTGACCGGCAGCGCCGGGGAAATCACCGTTTGGTTTTCGCCCAGTGCATCAAGCAGCGCATCGGTCACCGGGCCGATGTTACCCTGCGCAGTGCTGTCGAAGGTTGAGCAATATTTGAAGTAAAATTGCCGGCAGCCCTGGCGCTGCAGCCAGGCCAGCGCCTGCAAAGATTGTTCAACTGCCTGCGAAGCTGGGCAGGATCTTGATTTCAGGCTGATAACGACCGCTTGCGCTTCAATCGGCATTTCATCATGCGGTACGCCATTTAACTGCACCGTCGACAGGCCGTTTTCCACCAGAAAGCTGGCAATGTCGGTCGCGCCGGTAAAATCATCTGCAATTACGCCGAGCAGCATTATGCGTTCTCCTTCTTTTGCGGCAGGTCGATACCGGAGAAGATTTTGATCACTGCGCTGTCATCCTCTTTGCCGAAACCGGCATTGCTGGCGGCGGTAAACATATTAAAAGCGGTAGATGCCAGCGGCAGCGGGAAATGCAGTGCTTTGGCGGTATCCGCCACCAGCCCCAGATCCTTCACGAAGATATCCACCGCCGATTTGGGCGCATAGTCGCCGTCAACCACGTGACGCATACGGTTCTCGAACATCCAGGAATTGCCGGCCGCGTGGGTGACGACGTCGTACATGACATCCAGAGGAATACCGGCGCGGGCAGCCAGCGCCATGGCCTCGGCTCCGGCGGCGATGTGCACCCCGGCCAGCAATTGGTGGATGATTTTCACCGTGGCACCCAGGCCAATCTCTTCACCAATGCGATAGACCTTGCCGGCAATGGCGTCCAGCACCGGCTGCAATTGTTGGAATGTAGATTCTGCGCCGGATGCCATCACCGTCATTTGGCCTTCAGCCGCCTTGGCTGCGCCACCTGAAACCGGAGCGTCAAGCATGTTCAGGCCAAGCGCCAGCAGTTGTTGTTCTATCTGCCTGGCATCGGCAGCGGAGATGGTGGAAGAGACCATGACTGGCGTATTGGGCTTCAGCTTCGCCGCCAGGCCGTTTTCGCCGAACAGGATCTGCTTGACCTGAGCAGCGTTAACCACCAGCAGCAATAACGCATCCAACTCAGAGGCGAATCCATCTGCGCTGGTGGCAGCCTGTTTGGCCCCGGCCTGCTGCAATGTGGCCAGCGCCAGTGGGTTAAGATCGACACCATAAGTCGTCAGCCCGGCATTAATGCACGACTTCGCCGCCCCCATTCCCATGGAACCTAACCCTACGATGCAAACTGCAAAATCCCCTGGCTGTGTCATTTGGCACCTCGTGTTAATTTTAGTGATAATTTGTTTTGTTGTGTTAAATGTAAGCGCATTGATACGCTGAGTCAGCGATCGATATCACAATTATTAACATTAAGTGGAGCCTTAATTGATGCGCTTAAAAAGGTTGATATCGCGTTATCTCACTGTTTTAAAAATATTTAAAATAAGTCATCGATACCATGAGCGATCTCACGGCCTGCAAAATGGCTGCTTTCATCGAACGAAAATTGACGTAAAATCACAATTATTATCACTGTGGTAAAAAGAGAGGGAACCGTGATACCTGTAGAACGCCATCAGCAAATTTTAGCGCTGGTATCAGAACGCGGGGTGGTCAGTATTGCCGAATTGACCGAGCGGCTGGGAGTGTCGCATATGACGATTCGCCGCGATCTGCAAAAACTGGAGGAGCAGGGCGCGGTACTGGCAGTGTCAGGCGGGGTGCAATCTGCTGAACGGGTGGCGATTGAACCTTCTCATCAGGATAAGGAAGGGATGTACAGCCAACAGAAAGCGGCCATCGGTCAGTTGGCTGCCCGGCAGGTCCCGCCCAACAGCTGCATTTATCTGGATGCGGGCACCACTACGCTGGCATTGGCAAAGCACCTCAGTGAGCGCGAAGATCTGACGGTGGTCACCAATGATTTTGTGATTGCGGGCTACCTGATAGAACACAGCCAGTGCAAGATCATTCACACCGGCGGCACCGTCTGTCGCGAGAACCGTTCCTGCGTTGGTGAAGCGGCGGCTCAGGCGCTACGTGGGTTGTTTATCGACCTGGCGTTTATTTCCGCCTCATCATGGAGCATGCGCGGCCTGTCGACGCCCAATGAAGATAAGGTGATGGTGAAGAAAGCCATCGTTGACGCCAGTCGCCGCTGTATCCTGCTCAGCGATACCTCAAAATACGGTAAAATAGCCACCTATCTGGCGTTGCCGATTGCGGTATTTGACGCGATTATTACCGATGATAATCTGCCCGCCGCAGCGCGAGAGGCGATCCTGCAGGCGGATATCACGCTGATGACGACCGGGGAGAAAAACTGAACATAGCCTCGTATTGACAGCGTCGGAATAAATGCACCAGCGGGCGGTGAGCTCTCTGCGCAGCGCTACGCAGAAATTAAATGCCGCTGAACCAGTTATAGCCCTGATCTTCCCAGTAACCGCCGGGATTGGTATCGCTGACGAAAATGGCGGCGATATGTTTGGCGTTCTTGAAGCCCAGCTTGGTCGGCACCCGCAGCCGTAGCGGGTAACCGTAATCGGCCGGCAGCGCCTTGCCGCCGAAATCCAGCGCCAGAATGGTTTGTGGATGCAGTGCGGTGGCCATATCGATGCTGGAATAGTAACGATCCGCGCATTTGAATCCGACGTAACGGGCGTTCAGATCCGCCCCGATGTGCTGCAGGAAATTGCGCAGCGGCACGCCACCCCATTGGCCAATGGCACTCCAGCCCTCGATGCAGATTAACCGGGTTATCTGGCTTTGCTGCGGCAGGCGTTGCAGTTGCTCCAGCGTCCAGGGGGCCTTTTTTTCTACTTTACCGGAGACTTCCAGCCGGTAGCTGGCGAGATCCACTTCCGGAACGTTGTATTCCGGGTAATACGCGTTGAACGGGAACGGATGGGTAATCTGATCCGAACGGTAGGTCTGCGCCAGCTTTTGGCCGTTGAACAGCCAGGCTTGCACCCGATCGTTCCAGCGGGACATTGCCCACAGCACTTTATCCACCTGGTCACCGTCCTGCAGGTTGCAGCCGGTCAGCATGGCGACGCCACCCAGCGTCAGGCCGGAGCGAAGCATCAGGCGGCGCTGCAAATTAACCAGCTGTTTCTTTTGTGCCGGTTCCAGCCCCGGTGCCATGGGGCGTTGTTTTTTATCCGTCATGTTTGCCACCCGTTATCATTGCCCACAGCGTGCGCGGCACGATAATCACCATCAGCAGGTGAATCACCACAAATAAGCCAATGCCTGCCATGGCGAAAAAATGTACGTAACGCGCAATGTCAAAGCCGCCGAACAGGCTAACCAAACCTTGTAACTGCACCGGTTTCCAAATGGCTAGCCCGGAGAGCACCAGCAGCAGCCCCAGAAGCAGTACGCCGAGGTACATCAGTTTTTGAATGGCGTTGTAATGACCATGCTGATGTTTGAGCCGCAGTGTTACGGCTTGCCAGATATCGCGCCGCAGCGCGCCGAGGCCAAGCGGCAGCAGATCGCGCCGCAAGTGGCCGCTGAACAGGCTCCACAAGACATAACACAGCGCGTTGCAGGCCAGCAGCCACATCACCGCCAGATGCCAGCCGATCGCGCCGCCCAGCCAGCCGCCGAGCGTGACTTGCGGCGGAAAGCGGAAGCCGAACAGCGGCGAAGCGTTATAGATTTCCCAGCCGCTCATGAACATGCAGACCATGGCGAACAGGTTAATCCAATGGGTCAGGCGGACCGGCCAGCGATGCACCGGCCGCGGCGCGTTGCTTTTCATCATGCACTCCTGAATTACATCGGTGGAACGGTACCGTCTTTGCCGGCAGAAATGCGGGTAGCAACGCGTTCGCCCTTATCGTCCGTGGCGGAGAACAACACGATATGCGCGCCCAGTTTCAACAGGCTGCGGTCACCGGGATCCAGAGTGACGATCGGCACATCTTCCGGCACGTTAACGGTTTTCTGCTGGTTACCGTAGGTCACGGTCAGGGTGCGGCCGTTGGACTTCACCAGTTTGCCCACGGTGCCGTTCGTCATGGTGTCGACCTTACCGTCGGCGGATTCCCAGGCCGAGTGGCCTTCGCCGGTGCCACGCAGGCTGGCTGCGAACACGTGCACTTCCAACGCTTTCAAAGAGCCGTCCGGCTGCGGTACGGCAGCGGTGCCGATAAAGCTGTCCGGCTTGATATCATCCAGCGTGCCCTTCGACACGCTCAGCACTCGGGTCTGGTCATTGAGCTTGACGCTGACCTTTTCCCCTTTGCGATCGGTGACCTGCAGGCTGGTGTCGCTCACCTGATCGATAACGCCACGCAGCGGGGCAATCACCTTGCCTGGGGTTTGCGCTGCGGCGGCCGCACCGCTGCACAGCATGAGAGTGGAAAGCAGTAAACCGGCAAAACGATGACGGGTAATCATAAAGTTCTCCTTTGTTTAGGTTGCCGGTTAAGCATGGTTGAACACCGGGGACAGCACCATGTCCGTTTGATGACATTAATGTCATCAAGAATGTCCGCCAGAACTGCTAGTATTTCCGCAAGAGTCATGAGGTGGCGATAATGCGAATACTGGTGGTTGAAGACGACATCAGCACGGGTGATTACCTGAAAAAGGGGCTGGGAGAGGCGGGGTACAGCGTCGATTTGGCACGTAACGGCACCGACGGCCTGTTTCGGGCACTGGAACACGGCTATGACGCTATCGTGCTGGACGTAATGTTGCCGGGGCTGGACGGCTGGCAGATTATCGAGGTACTGCGCAAGAAAAGTGATGTGCCCATTCTATTTCTGACCGCGCGAGATGGGGTGCAGGATCGCATTCATGGCCTCGAACTGGGTGCCGATGATTACCTGATTAAGCCCTTCTCCTTTACGGAACTGGTGTTGCGTCTGCGCACTTTGCTGCGGCGTGGCACGGTACGTGAAGCCGATCACTATGTAATAGCCGACCTGCAGCTCGACGTGCTGCGCCGTAAAGCGGTGCGGCAGGAGCAGGTGATCGCGCTGACCAATAAAGAATTTATGTTGTTGCATCTTCTGGTACGACGTGAGGGGGAGGTGTTGTCACGCACCATGATCGCCTCCCAGGTTTGGGACATGAACTTTGACAGCGATACCAACGTGGTGGATGTCGCCATCAAGCGGCTGCGTGCCAAGATTGACCGGCCGTTCGAGGTCAAGCTGATCCACAGCGTGCGTGGTATCGGCTACGTTTGCGAACCGCGTTCATGAAGGCCGTGATCCAGCGTTGGCGCGTCTTGTCACTGACGTTGCGCAGCGCCATGCTGTTTGCGCTGGTGGCGGCTCTGGTGGTTAGCGGCGCGGGCGGCTACCTGTACGGTGCAATGCGTCAGGAGATGACTACCCGTAGCGATTTGCAGGTTACCGGCCGGGTGGAGTATTACCGCAATTTGCTGAGTCAGCGTTTTCCGTTGGAGCGTCTGACGGCGAATACCGGCCTGTTCGAAAATATGCTGGGTAACGAACAGGACGTGCTGATTTTTCAGCAGCCGGGGAAAAAACCGTTAATCAACGTGAATCCGGCGAGGTTGATCCTGCCACCGGTGATCCCGACGCCGGTCGGCACGCCGCAGCGCTTGAGCGCGGTTCAAGGCGGAATGACCGCTCAAGGAGTGCCATTGCGTGCTGCATCGGCACTGGTCAGGCTGGAGGACGGTAACCTGCTGCAAATTTCGGCTGCCCATGTGATGGTCAATGAGCAGAAGATGCTGGCGCGTTATCTCTGGCGGATCGTCGCCGCCGTCGCGGTGGCATTTATTCTGATTGCATTGCTGGGGTACTGGGTGATGCGCCGCGGGCTGCAGCCACTGTGGCGAATGGCGGCGCAGGCGGCGGTGATCACCCCGAACACGCTGTCGACTCGCCTGAGCGAGCACGGGGTACCGAAGGAATTGCAGCAACTGACCCGTTCGTTCAACGCCATGTTGGATCGCCTGAATGAAGGTTATCTGCGCCTGACGCAATTCTCCGCCGATTTGGCCCATGAAATCCGCACGCCGGTAGGGGCACTGATGGGGCACTGTCAGGTAGCGCTGTATCAGGCGCGCAGTGTGGAAGAGTATGAAACCTTGTTGTCGAACAACATGGAGGAGCTGGAGCGTATTTCCCGTATGGTGGAAAATATTCTATTTCTGGCGCGCGCCGGCGAAGGGCAAGCGGTGTTGAACCCTCAGCGGCTTGATGTGGCGCAAGAGCTGCAACGGGTGGCTGACTACTTCGAAGGTTTGGCGGAAGAACGCGGCATTACGTTGGTCTGCCAGGGAGAAGGGCAATGGATGGCGGATGCCATGCTGTTTCAGCGCGCATTGAGTAACCTGGTCTCCAACGCGGTACGCTATGCCGATGAAAACAGTCAGGTACAGCTGCAGGCTGTCAGCCAGGCCGATGGTGGGCTAGCGATACTGGTTATCAATCAGGGCCCGCCGATCTCCCCGGCGCATCTGAACAAATTGTTCGACCGCTTCTATCGTGCCGATGCCGCCCGCAGTTCCGGCAGCCATGCCAGCGGACTGGGCCTGGCGATCGTCCGTGCGATAATGACACTGCATGGCGGCACAGCGCACGCCCATTGTGTTGTCGAAGAAAATACTGCTCGCATCACCTTCAGCCTGATATTCCCCGCGCAAGAATAGCCTATTTCCCACGCCGGATTTGATTGGCTGGGTCGGCCAAATCCGTTTATCCGGCCTGGTCGAAACTCTTTACTTTCATTTACCGCTGGGCTAACCCAATCACCTCCGGATCAAAAGATTAATTCTGACCAGAATTAGGGCAATGTTGTGGCCTAAGCCCGGTTTTTTGGCGGCGACCCCTTTTGGCAAAATTCACCCATCGTTACGTTGTTATTAAAATTGCTTGCATTAAAGGAATGACGAGAATTTTCAGCTTAAAGGCGGTAATTTACAAAACAAAAAACTAACTTTAAGATCTTTTACATATAAATATATCAATGATGTGGATGTTTGTATAATCTTTGGTTATGGCATATGAGAAAATTCTTATATCAAAAATGATAAGGTGAGAAATATTTACTTTGTGGCGTTAATTGATTTTCAGAAGGGTCAGTGGCTAAGGTTGGCTAATTAACCTGATTAAATATTGCTTAATATTCTATTAACATTTAACGCCGGCGATAAATAATCCTAGAGTGAAACCTGTGAAAAATGAAATATAGAATTAATGACCACATCATTTTTGACGTGGATACGGGAACCATGAGCCTGACAGATTTTCCTGACGATCCCATCTCTATTTCCAATCCGTCGAAGCGGTTACTGCTGCTATTGATTACGCATCATGGCGAGCCAGTGGGGCGGGAGGTAATATTCAAGAAGGTTTGGGATGATTATGGCATGGTGTCAGGCAACAATAATCTTAACCAATGTGTGAGTAAATTACGTCGGGTTATTAAAAATCTGGGAATTGAGGACGAGGTGATTGTCACCGTCCCCAAGGTCGGTTTTATGCTGCGATATGAAATTAGGGTGGAGTCTTGCGAAGGGCCGGAAGATCGTTTCGTAAATGGAGATATAAATTCCCCTCCACCGGCGCCGGTTCAAGCGGAAATCGCGCCTTCGTCAGGCTCTTCAGCCGCAGTCGAAGCGGTTTATACCGGGTATTCCCGGCGCTGGTGGGCGATAGTCAGCGTAGTGGCATTGGGGGTAATTATGCTGGCGGTTGGCATTACCACCTATCTCACCGGTTCGGTTTCCCGGCAAGAAATCTATCTGGGCAAAGTCAGCAGTTGTAAGGTGTTTATGTCGATGCCGGGCGCCTCAGCTGCCGTCAGTGCTGCTCTAAGTCGCGACATTCTGGCCTATGCGGGCCCGCAAACGGCAGAGTGCAGCGGTGACGAATTCCTGTTGGTAGTACGCAGCAATCAGGTACGTTCTTACATTTCGGGCATTTCCCGACTGTTTTTTCTGCGCTGTCGCATTTTACGCGAACATCGGGTAGAGATTTGCTCTGGACTCGAAAGCGACAACGCCGCAATTCTTAATTAATCATCAATCGGTGTCAGGATGAACGCCACCCCGGGGGAAAGGAATATGCCACCAATCTTTATTGTCTTGATATTAAATACTTAATTTTCACCACCTGGTTAATAATGCAGCATTTATTCGATGCAAGCCTTATATTTTGCTAGCCGGCGCTGCCTGGCATTTCTGCGCCAACCGCTTTTGTAATACCTAATTATGGTAATAGATTATGAAAAATATCTCTTTCAGGGAGGACATTCTCTTTTTCGAACCCAACCCCTGGGTGAGAAAAGGATTACGGGCACTTATTGGAACCGAACCCATACACTACCAATTTGTGCACAGCATCAGGACAGTGGAGGCAGGGTTAAAGGAGAATGAGAAACAAATCCTCATAATGGAGCTGTATAATGAAAGTGAGAGTTTGTATGATGTATTACATTTCATCCTGACGATAAAGGATATTTGGCCCAAGACGCCACTGATCATATTTACTGAAGTGACCAATGCCAGCATATTGACCATTCTGGCTGCTCAAACGCATTTATCCCTGGTGGCAAAAGACGATCCCTTGGATTGCCTGTATCAGGCCATTGACGCTGTCGGCACGGGGGTAAGTTACCGTAGTCCGGCGATTCAGGCAGCGTTGATATCCGCGGTAGAACCCTTGTCCCGTAGCGAATGGCAAATATTGGCGATGATGATCGCCGGCGCCAATCCGCGACATATCGCCAGTATTACCCATCGCAGTTGTAAAACGGTCAGTAGCCATAAGCTGAATATCATGCGCAAGCTGAGGCTTAATCAAGCAGGGTTTATGCGTCTGATTTTGGCCTTCAGGACTCAACACCCGGCCTAAAAATTCGCCGTCGGTTGTAATGGCACACGCCGCGCCGGCGGTTTAATACTTTCTCGTTCCAAGCGCTTATCCCTTTATTTCCTGTCAGCCACCCAGATGAATTGATCTGCATCAAATTAAACATCCTACAAAAATAAACCTGTCGCCCTTATTTATGCGCTGACGCAATAGTGCGTTTTATATACCGTTAACGCGGTTTTAGAGGGGATGAAAACAATAGGTGTTTTGTTCCCTGCAGCATCATTACATGGCCCTTTTAACTTACTGGAAGCAAAATAAACATTAAAGTAAGAATAAAAATCTAAATATTTGACCATTGGTAGTTAATGGTTCTTTTTTGATTTGATGCGGTTACTCTTTTCTCCGTCAAGCAGACTGGCTAAAAGCACTCATGCAAGTGACTGATTAAGGCACGTCAGGCTAATGGACGCACAATCATATTTAAAGTTGAAGGGAGTTTTACCATGAAGAAAATTACACTGGCTCTGGCAATCATTTCCGCCTTCGCTGCGGTCAGCACTGCTCAAGCCGCCGACGTTACCGCTCAGGCGCTGGCTACCTGGTCTGCTACCGCGAAGAAAGACACCACCAGCAAACTGGTTGTTACCCCAATCGGCAGCCTGTCTTTCAACTATGCGGAAGGCATCAAGGGTTTCAACAGCCAGAAAGGTCTGTTTGACGTGACCGTAGAAGGGGATGCCACTGCAACTGCCTTCAAACTGACTTCTAAACTGGTTTCAAACACCCTGACTCAGCTGGATACCTCTGGCTCAACCCTGAATGTCGGCGTGAACTACAACGGCGCAGCGGTAGAGAAAACGGCGGAAACCACCATGATCGACACCTCTGCCGGCATTTTGGGCGGCAACCTGAGCGCGTTATCCAACGCTTACAATCAGGCTGTCCGCACCAGTGCACAAGATCAGTTCACTTTCACCATTATTGGCGCCACCTCTGACGGTACCACTGCGGTCACCGATTTCAGCACCCTGCCGGAAGGTATCTGGAGCGGTGATGTGAGCGTGGAATTCAACGCCACCTGGACTGCGTAATCCCCGAGTTGCTGGTTTAGAGCAGGGGGCAATCCCCTGCTTATTCCACCCCGCTGAAGAACGTCACTGGAATACCGTTATGAAACGACTCTCTCTCGCCGCCTGCCTGTTGCTATCGCTGTCTCAACCTGTTTTCGCGCTCGACGTCGGTGAGATCAGCTCGTTCATGCACAGCGATAGCGCGCGTCTGAGTAAAGAAATCAAGAACACCACCGACAGCGGTCGTCTGGTGAATATCAAGATCGAGCGAATTTCCAGCCCGCTGGAGTCCGGCACGGTGCTTCCGATGGGCAGTAAAGATGAAATGTTGCTGTCGCCGGCCAGCCTGATATTGCCGGCCAATGCCAGCGACGTGATCCGTTTCTATTACAAAGGCCCCAGCGACAACCAGGAACGGTATTACCGCATTGTCTGGTTCGATCAGGCGTTGAGCGATGTGGGGAAAAACTCGGCTAAACGCAACGCGGTTGCCACCACATCGGCACGTATCGGCACCATTTTGGTGGTGGCGCCACGGCAGGACCAATTCGACTATCAGTTTGCCGACGGCCAGATCAAAAACACCGGCAACGCCACCTTTAAGGTGGTGGCCTACGGTAATTGCCGCGACAAGAAAGAGGGGAATGACTGCAAGGAAAACTATTTCGTCATGCCAGGCAAGGCTCGAGCTTTCAGCAAGGTGGATGTCAGCGACAAGAAGGGTCGCGTTGCGCTGTGGCATGGCGAGCAGTTTATCCCGGTGAAATAACGGACTGCGTAACCCACG
This sequence comes from Serratia sp. BNK-12, assembly GCF_047456085.1. Classification (NCBI taxonomy): domain Bacteria; kingdom Pseudomonadati; phylum Pseudomonadota; class Gammaproteobacteria; order Enterobacterales; family Yersiniaceae; genus Serratia; species Serratia sp. BNK-12. Next base: position 3,606,735 of record NZ_CP179896.1, on the reverse strand, counting down.
GCAAAGCCTATACGGAATGGAACTCATAACAAGAATTCAAGGAGTGGATGTGAAAGGTGCGCTGGATGATGTGTTGTTGAAAACCCTGCTTGCCGCCGGCGCGCTTGTGCTTCCTGCCGTGCTGTTGCCGGGTCAGACGACGATGGCTGCCGGACTGACCCAGATTGATGGCGTTTTGATCCCCCAGACCTTCAGCCTGGCGTTGCGCGAAGGCATGAGCATCCCCCTGCTATTGCACTTTGAAAAAAACAGCGGTGTAAAAGACGACCGCCGTATTGGCCATGCCTTTTTGTACCTCGAAAACGACCAACTAAAAATTCGCCAAATTGCCCTGGAAGATGGCGACGAGGGGACACCGCTGACTGCGGAAACCATCAAACAGCTGCAGGCGCTGCAGGAGACCGCATTTGATCGGCAGCAGCGTATTGCGCTGACGCCCGACGCCTGGCTGGCGCTGGATTTCCGCCAGCTCAATTTACAGCTGGTGGTGAAAGCGTCCGCGATGGGAACCCTGCTCCGCGCGCGCTCCAGCGACATTGGCGCGTCGAGCGTCAATGCCGTCAGCAGCACGCTGGACTATAACCTTGGTATTTACGATAACCGCACCCGTGCCAGCGAGGGCAACACTTCCAGTTACCTGTCACTCAACAGCGTTACCGCTCTGCGCGAGCACCACGTGGAAGTGAACGGTTCGATTTACGGCATCGGCAGCGGCGACGAAAACGCTACGCTGTATAAGGCGATGTACGAGCGCGACTTTGCCGGCCGCCGCTTTGCCGCCGGCATGCTCGACAGCTGGAACCTGCAGTCGCTGGGGCCGGTCACCACCATCAACTCCAGCAAGATCTACGGCCTGTCCTACGGCAATCGTGCCAACTCTACCGTTTTTGATAACAGCCAGTCGCTGACGCCGATCGTGGCATTTTTCCCATCGGCGGGGGAAGTGCACTTGTCGCGTGAAGGGCGGCTGCTCAGCGTACAAAATTTTGCCATGGGTAACCATGAAGTGGATACCGGTAACTTGCCTTACGGCATTTATGACGTCGAAGTCGAAGTGGTGGTCAACGGCAAGGTGGTAGATAAGCGCATGCAGCGGGTGAACAAACTGTTCAGCCCCAATCGTGGTGCCAATGCGCCGCTGGCCTGGCAGTTTTGGGGTGGAATGATCCGTATGGACGACTGGCGCGGCGATAACCAACGTCAGCGACCGGCGAAAGATTCTTATCTGCTGGGTGCCTCTGCTACCGGCAACGTAAACAGGCTCAACTGGGCGCTGTCCGGCTATTCGTTTGACAGCAACGCGGTCGGTGAAAGCCGCATCAGCGTACCGCTCTCCGAGTCGATTCAGTTCAACCTGCAGAACATGGCGGCCTCCGACAGCTCATGGAGCATGGTTAACAGCGTCAGCGCAGCGCTGCCTGGCGGTTTCAGCAGTTTGTGGATCAATCAGGAAAAAACCTCGATTGGCGACAAACTGCTGCAAAACGATGCATATAACCGTGCGATCGGCGGCACGATGAATTTTGGTGCGCTATGGTCGCCGTTGGGTAGCCTGAGTCTCAGCTACAACGACGATAAGAAGAACAACAGTCATTACTACAACGCCGATTATTATCAAAATGTGTTTACTGGCCGTTTTGGCACGCTGGGCGTACGCGCCGGCATACAGCGCTATAACAACGGTGGCTACAGCGCAAATACCGGTAAATATATTGCGCTGGACTTCTCTTTGCCGATGGGCAATTGGCTCAGCGCCGGAGTTTCCAATCAAAACGGCTATACCACGGCTAACCTGGCGGCGCGCAAGGATATTCAAAACGGGCCGATCCGCACCCTCGGCGCCAACCTGTCGCGGGCGATATCCGGCGACACTAACGGCGATAACAGCCTTAACGGCGGTGCATACGCGCGCTTTGATACCAAATATTCCGCCGGTACGGTCAACGTCAGCAGCTCCGCCGACGGTTACGTCAACTCAAGTCTGTCCGCCAGCGGCAGCGTGGGTTGGCAGGGGCGTGATATTGCGGCCAGCGGCCGAAGCGAAGGTAATGCGGGCATCATCTTTAATACCGGTATTGAAAACGACGGCATGCTGACCGCCCGGGTCGACGGACGGACGGTCAAGCTGACCGGCAATAAAAACTATGTGCCGTTGTCGCCGTACGGTCAGTACGAAGTGGAGTTGATGAACAATAAAAACTCGGCGGAAAGCTTCGATATCGTCACCAAACGCAAGAGCAAGCTGACGCTGTATCCGGGTAACGTGGCGGTGATCACGCCAGAAATCAAACAGATGGTGACGGTGTTCGGTCGCATCAAGGCTGAAGACGGCACGCTGCTGGCCAACGCCTATATCAAAAACCATATCGGGCGCACCCGCACCGATGACAAAGGCGAATTCATTATGGACGTCGATAAGAAATTCCCGGTTATCGACTTTACGCATAGCGGTAACCAGAGCTGCGAAGTGGATCTGGATCTGAGCAAGGCTCAGGGCGCCGTGTGGGTCGGTGACGTGGTCTGTACCGGGCTGAAAACCTATGCCGGCAACAATATGCAGGCAGGAGAAACGATCAATGAAGGCTAAAATTGCGCTGCTGCTTATGCTGTGGGTGGCCCTGCCGTTGCGTGCGGCGGTTACCGTTACCAACTGGCCAAACGCCGCGACCGTGAAGTTCGTGTTCGTTGAAAACAACGCCGACGACAACTTTTTCGTTACGCCGTCCGGGGTGCTGGATCCGCGCATGACCGGTGCGAATAAATGGACCGGCCTGAAATACGGCGGCTCCGGCACCATTTATCAGCAGAGCCTGGGCTATGTGGACAATGGTTATAACACCGGCCTGTCGGCGAACAACCGCTTTGACATGTGGCTGGAAAATGCCCCGATAAAAAATCCGTTCCTCGGCCTGCGCTGCATTAACTGGTATGCGGGCTGTAATATGGACACCAGCCTGATCCTGCCGCAAAGCACCGATGAAAAAGGGTTTTATGGTGCGGTGGTGACGCCGGGCGGCGCAAAATGGATGCACGGCATGATGTCGCCGAGTTTCTACCAATATTTACAGCAGATGGCCCCCGGCGATGCATTCAGCATGCAGATTAACAGCTGCCAGACCTCGGCCACTTATGATGCCGGCGCTGGGGGACGGTGCCAGAACCAGGCCAGCGGTAATTGGTACAAACGCACCGTGACCCACAGCAAGGCCGCGCATCTGCGCTTTATCAACACCAACGCGGTATCGGAAGTGTTTGTTAACAGCGACGGCGTGCCGATCATCGGTGAGGGGAATGCCGACTGTAAAAACCAGACTATCGGTGCGCGCGCCGGCATCATGTGCAAAATGGTCAGCTACGATCTGCAGACCGATGGCAGCGTCAGCAATACCTCGATTCACGTGTTCCCGGCCATTAACCATGCGGCGCTGTCCTCGGCGGTTAACGCCGCCGACCTGCAGTTCAGTCTGAACGGCAACACCTGGAAAAACACTTCCGGTACCGGCAGCTATTACACCTTTAACGAGCTGAAAAGCAGCAATGCCATCTACGTCTTTTTCGCCAGCAACTTCTTTAAGCAGATGGTGAAGCTGGGGATCTCCGACAGTGGCACTCGCGACCTGATTAACTTCCGCTTCCAGAACACCACGTCGCCGGAGTCCGGCTGGTATGAGTTTTCCACCTCAAACCAGCTGATTATTAAACCGCGCGATTTCAGCATTAGCATTATTTCTGACGACTATGACAATACCCCTCATCGTGAAGGTTACGTTGGACCGGGTGAGCCACCACTGGAGTTTACTTATATTGTTACCACCAGTGGTAAAACCGCTGCCGATGAGGTGAGAGTCATGGCCACCGGCCCGACACAGGCCCTCAGCGGCAGAAGCTACTGCATTTTTTCCTCGGCGGATAACAGCACCAAAGTACCGTTCCCGGCGACGCTGAGCATCACTACCAGCACCAACGGGCAGCAGGATTATGACGCCGGCTGCGACGGGCAGTGGCATGACATGACGAATGCGTTATGGAGCAGTACGCCGTGGAATGACATTTCCGGCGAGGTAGGGGTGTTAAACAAAACACGGGTGAAATTCAGTATCCCGATGAATAACCCGATTTCACTGAGGACGATTGAAGGTAATGGTTGGTACGGCGACGTTAGCGCCGCCGGTGAGATCCATGTTGAAGCCACCTGGCGCAACATTAACTAGGGGAAAGGCTGTGAGAAGCTTGCTGCTCGGGCTATTGTGCCTGCCATTTTATGCCAGCGCGATTAACGTTGGCACCCTGACGTTCGCGATGGATCAGGACCAATCCTTCACCGCCAAGCGGGTGCTGAACAATAACCGCAGCGCGCGTATTTATCAGGTGACGCTGCGGGCCATTGATCGACCGGGTGATAGCGAAACGCGGAGCAAACCGGCCGATGGCGAACTGCTGTTTGCCCCTCGTCAACTCCAGCTGCAGGCGGGACAGAGCGAATATTACAAGTTCTTTTACCGCGGGCCGCAGGATAACCGCGAACGCTATTACCGGGTATCGTTCCGAGAAATTCCGACCCGTTTATTCGATCCCGCAGGGCAAAAGGCGACTGGCGTGACGCTGGAGCCAATCGTGGTAATGGACACCATTTTGGTGGTGCGGCCGCGTCAGACCAATTTTGCCTATCGGCTCGATTCACAGCGCGGCACCGTCACTAATACCGGCAACACCTACTTCAAGCTGTTGATCAAGCCCGGTTGCGACAGTACCGACGAAGAAGGGGTAACCGAATACCTGCGTCCTGGCGATACTTTGACTCATGCCGGTATTCGCCAGAAAGGGCAGAAATTTATTATCTATAACGACAAATTTATCAGCATCGATAAAAGCTGCCTCAACGAATAATAACGCGCTAACGCAGCGGGATTGAGAAGCGGAAGCAGGCACCGCGTTGCGGTTGTTCGATCAGTTGGATATCGCTGTCGTGCAGCAACAAAATGCGCCGCACGATCATCAATCCCAGCCCGCTGGCGTGGCGACGCGCGCTGCTCAGAATAGAAGGGCGAACGAACAGATCGGCGCGCAGCTCCTGTGGGATACCGGGGCCACTGTCGTTAAGTTGAACCAGCACCTTGCCTGCCTGCTGCCAGAGCCGCACTTCAATCTCGCCCCCCTGTGGCGTGTGACGAATAGCGTTGTCCAGCAGGTTGGTCAACACGCGTTCAATCATGCTGACATCGGCGAACACCAATGGAATGCCCGGGGCGATATCAGCCAGCAGCCGTTGCTGGCGAGCCTCGGCTGCCAGCTCGAACTTCTGGAACACATCCTGCACCAGCTCGCTGAGCGAGAACGGCTCTTTCTGCGGTTTCACCACGCCATACTCCAGCCGTGCCAGCTCGAATAACTCCTGCGCCAGCCGACCGACCTTGCGGCTCTGCGCCAGCGCGATCTCCAGATAGCGTTGGCGATCGTTTTCACTCAGGCTGGCGGATTTTACCGACAGCGTTTCCAGGTAGCCGTGCAGCGAAGTCAGCGGGGTACGCAGGTCGTGCGAGATATTGGCGATAAACTCGCGGCGCTGTTGGTCCTGCTGTGAAAGCGACTGCCACTGTATGGCGATGCGTTGCGCCATGCTGTTGAATGCTTGCTGCAGACGGCTGACCTCGTCGCGTCCGGCGGCGTCGACCGGCAGCGCGGCATAGGCCTGTACCGCAGCGATGCCGCCGCTGTCCAGCTCGCTGACCTGACGCGTAAGACGACGGATTGGCCGGGTGACCCAATAGAACGCGAATCCGCCGGCCAACAGGCTGAACAGCACCATCAGGCCCGATGACCACAGCGCCATGGAAACCGCAGAGCTAAACAGCGCGTTGCTGGCCAGTGCGTCGTAATCTTCGCCCAGCAGCACCACGTACAAATAGCCTTCAACCTGGCCATTGACCTTCAGCGGTGCGGCGCTGAACACTTTTCTGGCATTCGGGTTGCGCGGGTCATCGCCGTAAACCGGCATGCTGGCGCCATCGAACAAGGCCTGCAGCGGCAGCAAATCCACTTTCTGGCGTTTCAGGTGGCCGGCCGGCGCGGCGTTGCCAATGATATTGCCCTGTTTGTCGAGCAGGTAGACCTCAACGCTGGGGTTTACCGCCATCAGCTGATCGAACAGGCTGTGAACCGAGGGGGCGTTCAGCCCGTTTTGCCCCAACAGCGGGTTACTGTCGGCAATGTGCTGCGCCAGATTACCGGACAACCGCTGGATCACCGCCTGGCTATACTGGGTACTGCTGCGCACCTGCATCCAGCCGGATATGGCGCAGCTGACCACCATCAGCAGTGCGAAGATCAGGGTCAGACGTTGCGTTAACGTAAGGTTTTTCATGATTCACTCTTGCGGCGCTGCCGCGAATTTGTAGCCCATACCCCACACGGTGAGGATGCGCTCGGGTTCCGCCGGGTTGCTTTCAATCTTGATGCGCAGCCGGTTGATGTGGGTATTCACGGTGTGCTCATAGCCTTCGTGCTGATATCCCCACACCTGGTTGAGCAGGCTCAAGCGGGAAAAGACCTTGCCGGGGTGTTTGGCAAAAAAATACAGCAGGTCGAATTCACGCGGCGTCAGGTCGATGGCTTGATGATTCAACAGTACTTCACGCGCAATCGGATCGATGGTCAGGCCGTCAAAGCTCAAGGTGCCGGCGTCCATTTTCAGGTTGCGGCTCATGGCTTCCTGACGGCGAAACAGTGCCTTAACCCTGGCCACCAGTTCCAGCATCGAAAAGGGTTTGGCGAGATAGTCGTCGGCACCGAGTTCCAACCCCAGCACGCGATGTACCTCGCTGGATCGCGCGCTGGTGATGATGATCGGCGTGTAGCGCGTCATGTTGCGCGCGCGGCGGCAGATCTCCAGCCCATCGATCCCCGGTAGCATCAAATCGAGGATCAATGCGTCCCAGCCGCCCTGTTCCAGCATCGCCATCCCCAGATTGCCATCGGCGGCATGGCTGATGTCATAACCCTCGTCGCGCAGATGTAACTGCAGCAGCTCCGCGATATTGCCGTCATCCTCGACGATTAAAATTTTCTTTGGCTTTTCCATTCTCTCACCGCTGATTGCCAGGCCTTAGTGAAGTCTACACAACCACCGAAGCCGGAGTTATCACATTTTATTTAACTTTGCGTGAGGTCTTGGGGAACAAATCGGACGGATACTCAGCCCATCGAAACCGCCACCGTCAGGAGAGACGTCATGGCCATGTCCATTACGCCGGAGAAACCCGCACTGATCCACCCGCTGTGGCTGCGCCTGACGCATTGGTTGAATGCGTTGGCGATGCTGATCATGGTCACCAGCGGGTGGCGCATCTACAACGCTTCCCCGCTGTTCAACTTCAGTTTTATCAATGAGCTGACGCTAGGCGGTTGGTTGGGTGGGGCGCTCCAATGGCACTTCGCCGGCATGTGGCTGTTTGGGATCAACGGGTTGTGTTATCTGCTGATCAATCTGTTCAGCGGCCGTTTGAAACGCAAATTTTGGCCGCTCAGCCCAAAAGCCTTGTTGAGCGATCTGCTGGCAGCGCTGCGGGGCAAACTCGGTCATAGCGATTTGCGTCATTACAACATGGTACAGCGAGCTGCTTATCTGTTTGTGATGGTGGCAGGCGTAGTGATGGTGATATCTGGCCTGGTGTTGTGGAAGTCGGTGCAATTTCCGCTGCTGCGCGAATTGCTCGGCGGCTATGAAGCGGCACGTTATATCCACTTTTACGCCATGTCGGCGCTGGTGGGGTTTGTAGTAGTGCACCTGGTCATGGTGGCGCTGGTACCACGCACGCTGTTGGCCATGCTGCGTGGACGTTAAGGAGAACCCGATGAAAACAGATAAACCCCTTATCAGCCTGAGTGAAGGCCGGGAGATTGTCAGGGAGGCACAGCAGTTGCTGGCGCGTCAGTTGACCTCCTCTTCACGCCGCCGTTTTCTGCGTAACGGGTTGACGCTGGGTGGTATTGCGATGCTCACCGGCTGTGATCTTAGCGACAACACCCATGTGGAGCAGGCGTTGAGCCGTATCTCGCGCTTTAACGATCGGGTGCAGGGGTGGCTGTTTAACGCCGACCATTTGGCACCGGTGTATGCCGAGTCGCAGATTACTCGTCCGTTTCCGTTCAACGCGTTTTACGCCGAAGAAGAAGCGCCGGATATCAATGGCGAGGATTATCGGCTGGAAGTCAGTGGGTTAGTGCTGAATAAGCAGCCGTGGACCTTGCCGCAATTGCACAGCATGACGCAAATCAGCCAGGTGACGCGCCATATCTGCGTTGAAGGTTGGAGCGCCATCGGTAAGTGGGGGGGCGTACCCTTTGCGCAATTTTTGCAGGCGATCGGCGCGGACCTGAGCGCCAACTATGTCAGCTTCAAATGTGCCGACGACTACTACACCAGCATCGACATGGCCACGGCGCTGCATCCGCAAACCATTATGGCGCTGACTTACGATGGCCAGATCCTGCCACGTAAATACGGCTATCCGATGAAGCTGCGCATGCCGACCAAGCTCGGCTACAAGAACCCGAAACATATTCAGGTCATAGAGATCACCAACCGCTTTCCCGGCGGCTACTGGGAAGATCAAGGTTACAACTGGTTTGGCGGCAGCTAACGACGGCCCCAACTATCCCCGGCACACAGGTGCTTTTTAAATGAGAAAAGGAAATACCATGAAAAAGTTATTCGCAGTAATGATGTGTAGCGCGTTGATGTTAGGTTCCCTCGGTGCCAATGCCGCCGACAGCATGGGCAAAGACGCGATGAAAAAAGACGGCATGAACCAGATGTCGCACGACGGTATGGCCAAAGACGGCATGAAAAAAGAGTGTATGGGCAAGGATTGCATGAAGAAAGACGGCATGGGCAAAGATGCCATGAAACATGATGGCATGAAGAAAGACAGCATGGGTAAAGACGCCATGAAGCATGACGGCATGAAGAAAGACAGTATGAGCAAAGACGCTATGGGGCAGTAAGCCGCCGCGTCCCGCAGCCGGATGGACGCTGGTTTAATCCCGGCTGCGGGCAAGTACAACGGGAGGGACGATGGTTCAGACTATGTGGCTGCAGCGCTTTAAGCGCTCGAACTGGGACGTGGCCTTTATGCGGCTGGCGCTGGTGGTGATCTTCGCCGCTTTCGGCTATGCCAAGTGGTTTGATTATGAAGCGCAGGGGCTGGTGCCTCTGATTGGTAATAGCCCGCTGCTGGCCTGGATGCACGATGTGTTTGGCATTCGCGGTGCCAGTTATGCGTTAGGGGTTGCCGAGTGGAGCTTTGGTCTTTTGCTGCTGGCCGGTTTTTGGTCGCGACGTTTGGGGTTATTGGGGGCGGTGGGATCGACACTGACTTATCTGACGACCCTGACGCTGATCTTCTCCACACCGGGTGCCTGGGAAGCTTCGGCCGGTGGCTTTCCGGCGATGGGGGGGGCCACCAGCTTTCTGCTAAAGGATCTGGTGTTATTGGCGGGTTCGATACTGCTGCTAAAAGCCGACTTGCCTGACGATATACCGTAAAAAAAGGCGCAGTTTTTAAACTGCGCCTTTTGGCCATGATGAACGGATCACATATCCGGGAAGGTCAGGGTATTGCCCGGCGCCTCACGGTGGATATGCACAAAGTTCAGGTGTTTCTCATACTGATCGAGAATATCGCCGATCACCTGCTCTTTGCTGTAATCCATCAGGTCATTGCCCTGGGTGCCTTCCATCAGGAAGGTTTCCAACCGGTAGTAGTGCGACTTGCCGGAGCGAGCACGATAGGTAAAGCCCGGCACCGAATAACGCTGTGGCCAGATCTGATAGATGAAGTTCTGCTCTTCGCCCAGATGCACCAGCAGCTCCAGATGGCTCAAACGTTCATCTTCGGTCGGCGGTACCTCACTGAATTCCACTTTGGCACCGCGCAGTTCCAGCTCACGCGCCACTTCTTGCATTGCCGGTCGGCAACGAGTATCCAGCATTTTCTGCGTGTACTGCGTGCCAGGATAATTCATTACGCGCGACAGGCGCTGTTTCCAGTTGAGCACGTCATTGCTGGACACCGGCATTGGCGCACTGGTGTTCAACGCGCTGGCTTTGCGGTAATCCTCTACCCGCAATGACTTATACAATCCGGCCATCACGAAGAAGATCACAAAGCTGAACGGCAGGCCCATGATCACCGTGGTTTTTTGCAACGCGGGCACGCCGTCGGTCATCAGCATGCCGATGGTCAGCAGGCCAATGGTTATCGACCAAAAAATACGTAGCCAGTTGGGCGCATCGTTGTTGATGTCGCTCAGGCGCGAGGTGAAGTTACCCAAAACCAGTGAACCTGAATCCGCCGAGGTGACGTAGAACAGCAGGCCAGTGATGGTTGCCACCGAGGCGCTGAAGGTGAAGCCCGGATACTGAGCCAGCAGGCTGTAAAAACCGCGTTCCGGATACTGCATTACTTCCTGCGCGAAAGCGGCGTTACCGTGAATGATCTGATACAGCGCGCTGTTGCCGAAAATCGACAGCCACAGCAGGGTGAATACGAAAGGAATAATCAGCGTACCGACTACAAATTGGCGGATGGTGCGCCCACGCGAAATACGCGCCAGGAACAGGCCGACAAACGGCGCCCAGGCCACCCACCAGGCCCAGAAGAACAGGGTCCAGTTGTTCATCCATTCTACCGGACGATCGAAGGCGAAGCTGTTAAGGGTCATTCCCATAAAGCGGTTAACGTAGTCGCCAACGTTGAGCACCAGCGCATTGAGCAGGAATTCGGTATCCCCGAAGAACAGCACGAACATGATCAGTCCCAACGCCAACAGCACGTTGAGTTCGGACAGAATGCGGATGCCCTTGTTAACACCTGAGGTCACCGAAATGGTCGCCATGATCACCGAAAGCAGGATCAGCGCGGCCTGAACCGTCAGATTTTCCGGAATGTGGAACAGAACTTTCAGCCCGTAGTTCAACTGCACTACGCCAATACCCAGCGTGGTGGCGATGCCGAAGATAGTGCCCAGCACGGCCGCAATGTCTACGCTGTGGCCGATCGGGCCGTTGATGCGTTTACCGAAAATCGGGTAGAGCGCCGAACGGATGGTCAACGGCAGGTTATAGCGGTAGCTGAAGTAGCCGAGGGCGATGCCCATCAGCGCATACATCGACCAGCCGGTCAGCCCGTAGTGGAACAGTGTCCACACCATGGCCTGGCGGGCGGCTTCCATCGTCTGGCCCTGGCCTTCCGGTGGCATCATATATTGCGTCACCGGTTCGGCGACCGAGAAGAACATCAGATCGATGCCGATGCCGGCAGCGAACAGCATCGCTGCCCAACTCATCAGGCTGAATTCGGGTTTCGACTGTTCTGGCCCGAGCTTGATCGAACCGAAGCGCGACGCGGCGATAAACACCACAAATACGATGTACAGGGTAGCGGCCAGCAGGTAATACCAGCCGAAGGTGGTTGAAACCCAATTCAGGGTGCGGGTGATCCATCGCCCGGAGAAATCGGTAAAGAAGATGGTCATCAGCGAGAAGGCCAGAATCAGCCCCGCCGAGGTAAAGAAAACCACCGGATTAAGGCCATCCTTTTGTGGTTTTGAGGAGGTTTCGCGTGTTGTCATCGTCTTCCTCTGTTTTTTAACAACTGAGTAAAATCGTGCCCACACACCAGCCTGAACGGACGCATCGGCGCCGTCCGGAAAAGTGCGGATATAAAGCCGCGGCAATCGCTATTCTGCTTGCCAAAGATTGCCGCTTTGCTTGTTAACGAAACAGAAAATCGTTTCGTGGTGGGAACCGCTTACAGACACTGATTTTGGTCAGATTCGTTAAATACCTCACAAAAATCAGCCAGTTCCACAACCGAAAAGTACATATTTGTAACCAAGCGGTAATAAAATATATGCAATTTTTATTGAACGTTCAATCAAAAAAAAGTTTAATAGTGAGCATGAAGACCAAGTTCAGCAGGTGAAAAGGGCGTGAAATCCCGCCGCTGAGACGAGGCCGAAGTCGGTTTTGTGAGAGTCGAATTATGCCAAAGGTAGGAATGCAGCCAATCAGAAGGCAGCAGTTGATAGATGCCACGCTGGCCGCGGTGAACGAAGTGGGAATGCATGACGCCACCATCGCGCAAATAGCGCGGCGGGCCGGAGTTTCCAACGGCATCATCAGCCATTATTTCAAGGACAAGAACGGCCTGCTGGAAGCCACTATGCGCTATTTGATTAGCCATTTGGGCGAGGCGGTGAAGCTGCGGCTACAGGCGTTAAGCGACCAGAGCCCGGCATCACGGCTGCAGGCGATCGTCGCCGGTAACTTCGACGACAGCCAGATCAACAGTGCGGCGATGAAAACCTGGCTGGCGTTTTGGGCCAGCAGCTTGCACCAGCCGCAGCTTAATCGGCTGCAACAGGTTAACGGCCGTCGGCTGTATTCCAACCTGTGTGCCGAATTTAGTCGCCAACTGCCCAAGGCGCAGGCGCGACTGGCAGCCAAAGGATTGGCAGCACTGATTGACGGCCTGTGGCTGCGCAGTGCGTTGCGCGGCGCGGCGTTCAACCAGACGCAGGCGATCGCGCTCACGACCGAATACATTACGTTTCAACTCCGGGGGCAAACGCCACCCTGAGGATAACCCAAGGAGAACCTATGTCCCGTTTTGGCTTACAGAAGCTCTATATTAATGGTGCCTATGTAGACAGTACCGATGGAAAAACTTTCAACGCGGTTAACCCGGCGAACGGTGAAGTGCTTGCCGAGATCCAGTCTGCCAGCGCTGAAGACGTCAACCGTGCGGTGGCCAGTGCAGCCAGCGGACAGAAAGTGTGGGCGGCGATGACGGCGATGGAACGTTCTCGTATTCTGCGCCGAGCGGTGGATATTCTGCGCGAACGCAACGACGAACTGGCCGCGCTGGAAACGTTGGATACCGGCAAGGCCATGTCGGAAACCACTGCGGTGGATATCGTTACCGGTGCCGACGTATTGGAATATTATGCGGGTCTGATCCCGGCGATCGAAGGCCAGCAGATCCCGCTGCGTGACAGCGCCTTTGTTTATACCCGTCGTGAGCCCCTGGGCGTGGTGGCCGGTATTGGCGCCTGGAACTACCCGATCCAGATTGCCCTGTGGAAATCCGCACCGGCACTGGCGGCAGGCAACGCGATGATCTTCAAACCCAGTGAAGTCACTTCCCTGACGGCGCTGAAGCTGGCGGAAATCTATACCGAAGCCGGTTTGCCGGACGGCGTATTCAACGTGGTCACCGGCAGCGGCGCAGAAGTCGGCCAGTACCTGACCGATCATCCCGGCATTGCCAAGGTGTCCTTCACCGGCGGTGTAAAAACCGGCAAGAAAGTGATGGCTAACGCCTCAGGTTCGACGCTGAAAGAAGTCACCATGGAGCTGGGTGGCAAATCCCCGCTGATTATTTTTGACGACGCCTGCCTGGATCGCGCCGCCGATATCGCCATGATGGCCAACTTCTACAGCTCCGGCCAGGTGTGCACCAACGGGACTCGAGTATTTGTCCCCGCAGCGTTGCAGGCCGAGTTCGAAGCCAAAATCCTCGAGCGCGTTAAGCGCATTCGCCTGGGGGATCCTACCGATCCACAAACCAACTTCGGCCCGCTGGTCAGCTTCGCGCATATGGAGTCGGTATTACGCTTCATCGAAAGCGGCAAGAAAAGCGGCGCTCGCCTGTTGTGCGGCGGCGAACGTGTGACTGAGGGTGAATACGCCAAAGGGGCTTATGTGGCGCCGACGGTATTTACCGACTGCGGTGACGAGATGGAGATCGTGCGCGAAGAGATCTTTGGGCCGGTAATGAGCATTCTCACTTACCACAGCGAAGAAGAAGTGGTACGCCGTGCGAACGACACCACCTTCGGCCTGGCTGCCGGTTTGGTGACGAACGATCTGACCCGGGCGCATCGGGTGATCCACCAGTTGGAGGCCGGCATTTGCTGGATCAACACCTGGGGTGAATCGGCGCCGGAAATGCCGGTCGGCGGGTACAAGCAGTCTGGCGTCGGCCGTGAAAATGGCCTCAGTACGCTGGAACATTACACCCAGGTCAAATCGGTACAAGTCGAGCTGGGCGAATATATTTCCATCTTTTAAATATCCCCGTCGTCTTTCAAGCTACAGCGTTGTTGGCTGCGAACGCGGACCCCAGTCACTTACTTGACTCCTGGGGTTCCACGCCCTTGCCGCCTAGCTGTAACGCGAAATCCATAGGGCATAATCCTTTCTTGCATCCAAAACTGCCTGGATATATTCAGCATGCGATATTCAAGCCATTCGCATCATTCAGGCATACGAATATTTAGGAGATAATGTATGGAATACGATTACATCATTATCGGTGCCGGCTCAGCCGGTAACGTTTTAGCCACCCGTTTAACCGAAGACGCTGATGTTAGCGTATTGCTGCTGGAAGCCGGCGGCCCGGATTATCGGATGGATTTTCGCACCCAGATGCCGGCCGCGCTGGCATTCCCGCTGCAGGGCCGTCGTTACAACTGGGCGTATGAAACCGATCCTGAGCCGCACATGAACAACCGCCGCATGGAGTGTGGCCGGGGTAAAGGGCTGGGCGGCTCATCACTGATTAACGGCATGTGCTACATCCGCGGCAACGCGATGGACTTCGACAACTGGGCAAAAGCACCGGGGTTGGAGGACTGGAGTTATCTGGACTGCCTGCCATATTTCCGCAAGGCGGAAACCCGCGATATCGGGCCTAATGATTATCACGGTGGCGACGGCCCGGTCAGCGTGACCACGCCGAAAGCCGGTAATAACGAATTGTTCCACGCAATGGTGGAGGCCGGTGTGCAGGCGGGTTATCCGCGTACTGATGACCTGAACGGCTACCAGCAGGAAGGCTTTGGCCCGATGGATCGCACGGTCACGCCGAAAGGCCGTCGCGCCAGCACCGCTCGGGGTTATCTGGATCAGGCTCGTTCCCGTTCAAACCTGAAGATTGTCACTCACGCGTTGACCGACCGCATCCGCTTCGAGGGTAAGCGTGCGGTGGGCGTTGACTACTTGCAGGGCGAAAGTAACCAAATCACCAGTGCCCGTGCGCGTCGTGAAGTGTTGCTGTGTGCCGGGGCGATTGCCTCGCCGCAGATTTTGCAGCGTTCCGGCGTTGGTCCAGCGGCGCTGCTGAACCGCCTGGACATCGATCTGGTGCACGATCTCCCCGGCGTGGGCGAGAACTTGCAGGACCATCTGGAAATGTACCTGCAATACGCCTGTAAAAAACCGGTGTCGTTGTACCCGGCATTGCAATGGTTCAACCAGCCGAAGATCGGCGCAGAGTGGCTGTTCAACGGCACCGGCGTGGGCGCCAGCAACCAGTTTGAAGCCGGTGGCTTTATCCGCAGCCGCGAAGAGTTCGCCTGGCCGAACATTCAGTACCATTTCTTGCCGGTGGCGATTAACTACAACGGCAGCAACGCGGTGAAAGAGCACGGTTTTCAGGCGCACGTCGGTTCAATGCGCTCCCCGAGCCGTGGCCGGGTGCAGGTGAAATCGAAGGATCCGCGCCAACATCCGAGCATCTTGTTCAACTATATGGCGACCGAACAGGACTGGCAGGAGTTCCGCGATGCCATTCGCATCACGCGCGAAATCATGGCGCAGCCTGCATTGGACGAATACCGCGGCCGCGAGATAAGCCCGGGGCCAGAAGTGCAGACCGACGAACAGCTGGACGCTTTTGTGCGTGAGCATGCCGAAACCGCCTTCCATCCTTCCTGCTCATGCAAAATGGGCGAAGACGAGATGGCGGTGGTGGATGGGCAAGGGCGAGTGCACGGTATGGAAGGCCTGCGGGTGGTGGATGCGTCCATTATGCCGCTGATCATCACCGGTAACCTGAACGCCACCACCATCATGATCGCCGAGAAGATTGCCGATCGTATTCGCCAGCGCACGCCGTTGTCGCGTAGCACTGCCGACTATTACGTGGCCGGCGACGCCCCGGCGCGTAAGCCATAACCCACATGCCCTCTCGCCGTTGAGGGGGAGGGCCGCTGTAGCAAGCAACCCCCTCTCCAATGTCCTTCCCCGAGGCGAGGGGGCAATTCATTCCCGTTATCTCTCACCTCAGCAGGTACAAACGTACCCCTTAAGCCGGCAGGGCGATCGCCTGATCGAAACTGTTTGGCGTCGCCATGCGCCACATGCGCGCATAAAAATCGCTTTCGATCTCTTTTTGCAGCAGTGCACCAGGCTCCAGGTAGTAATAGATGTCGGCGTAGACCTTGATTTCGGTTGAAGTAATACGGCGCAGCATATGATGCGAAGTCAACTGCTCAGGGCGGCTGACGCCCGCCGCCGCAAGCATTTCTGCCAGCGCTTTCACCGTATTCTGGTGGAAGTGATAAACGCGTTCGGCCTTGTTTGGCACCACCAGGGCTTTCTGTCGCAGTGGATCCTGGGTGGCGACCCCGGTAGGGCAGTGATTGGTATGGCAGCTTTGCGACTGAATGCAGCCGACGGCGAACATAAAACCACGGGCTGAGTTCACCCAGTCGGCGCCCAACACCAGCACGCTGGCGATATCGAAGGCGCTGATGATTTTACCGCTGGCACCAATCTTGATTTTGTCACGCAGTCCGCAGCCCACCAGGGTGTTATGGACGAATAACAACCCTTCGCGCAGCGGCATGCCCATATAGTTGGACAGTTCGAGCGGTGCTGCGCCGGTTCCGCCTTCTTTGCCGTCCACCACGATAAAGTCCGGCAAGATCTGGGTTTGCAACATGGCTTTGGCGATGGCGACAAATTCCCACGGGTGGCCGATACAGAGTTTGAAGCCCACGGGTTTGCCACCGGACAATTCACGTAGCTGCTGGATGAAATGCATCATTTCAATTGGCGTGCTGAAGGCGCTGTGCGAAGCCGGAGAAATACAGTCGACCCCTTCAGGTACGCCGCGCGTTGCGGCGATTTCCGCATCCACTTTTTTCGCCGGTAGTATGCCGCCATGTCCGGGTTTAGCACCCTGGCTGAGCTTGATTTCAATCATTCTCACCTGCGGTTTTTTAGCCTGCTCGGCGAAGCGTTGCGGATCAAAATGGCCGTCGGCGGTGCGGCAACCGAAGTAACCGCTGCCCAATTCCCAGACCAGGTCGCCGCCATTTTCGCGATGATAACGGCTGATACTGCCTTCGCCGGTGTCGTGGTAGAAATTGCCCTTTGCCGCGCCGAGGTTGAGGGCGCGAATGGCGTTGGCCGACAGGGCGCCGAAGCTCATGGCGGAGATGTTAAAGATCGACGCGGAGTAGGGTTGGCTGCAATCTGGACCGCCGATCGTCACGCGGAAGCTGGTGGGGTCAGATACCTCGACCGGACGCATGGAGTGCCCGATACATTCGTAGCCGGTTTGATAAACGTCCAACTGGGTACCGAACGGCTTGTCGCCCATTTCATTTTTGGCGCGTCGGTAAACCAGCGTGCGTTGGGTACGTGAAAACGGGATCTGCGCGTTATCTTCTTCCAGTAAGTACTGGCGTATTTCCGGGCGAATAAACTCGAAGAAAAAGCGCAGTCGGCCGATGATCGGATAGTTTCGGCAGATGGCGTGGCGTTGTTGGGTCAGATCATAAATGCCCAGAGCGCTCAGACCACCAAAAATGATCGTCGGTAGCCAAAACCAGGGGCTATGGGACAACAGCGCCAAAGACGCCAACGTCAGCAAAAGACTCAACACAAGGCAGGTATAACGGCTGAATAATGATGACTTCATAACATCTCCTGATGTTTTTATTAGTCCAGACGACATGGCTCACAGAAAGTTTGCTGAGCGGATCCTAACCAATAGACAGGAGTGTTATGTGGCTGTTACTGCTTTATCGTTGATTGTTACATTAATTTAACGTTGAGTCCGCCCTTCAGGCCGCCGGGTGGCAGCCTGAAGGGGAGGAGGGAGTTACTTGCTGGCAACGAAAATACTGCTCATGCTGCGCAGACGCAGCTTTTTCATCGCACTGTATTTCTGAGAGAAAATCGTTTTGGGGTGGGTGCCGCGCTTTTGGGCAATATGCAGCAGGCTGTCACCGCGCAACAGGTTGAAGATAACGTCGCTTTCCGCCGGGCTAAGCTCGCGGGTTTTCTGCATTTTTATCCCCCCGGGCTCTTTGCTTTCCAGCAGGTTCTGTATTTTTTCCTGCAGCGAATAAAGTGGAATGCGTGTAGACACCAATTCAACGGAGATGCCCAGGATCGACAATAGTTTCACCACGCGTTCATCGTCATAAAACACCAACAGACGCGTTTTGGAGTTGTATTGCTGATGCAAAGACACCAGGCTTTCAATGACGTTAACGCTTTGCTCCAGATTTTGTGAGGTGAAGATCAGGGCGATGTCGTGCTTAATTATTTTCTCCGCCTTGGCGCCACCGTGCATAAAATCTGAAAACAGTCTGATATCGTACTTGCCGTAATGTTTTTTCAGTAACACCGAAAGGCCGACATAGCTGTACTTACACTCACTAATAACAAGGACATTGTTTTTAGACATAATGGCAAACACCCATAATGAGTTAAAAGTATTCAGCTGTAAGAAGCGAGTTCAAATCCTTGATGTCGGATTCCTTCCACAGCTTTCCCTGCAGTGCGTAATATGGCATTTCGTCCAGCCATTTTTTATGCTCGGGGGTTTCAACCCCTTCAATAATTACCTTGTAATGATTAAGGTAAAAAAAGCGCAATAAAGCGCGCATTAAACCGTCGCCGCCGGACTTTTTCATAAAGTCCCATAACAAAAAGCGGTCGAGTTTAACGAAGCGGAACTGGCTGTTATACAGCGCGGAAAAACCCGCATAGCCAGAACCAAAATCATCGAGCCAAAATGAATAGCTCTTTAGTGAAGGATCGCCATGAACGCGATCTTTAACCAAACGGGTTGAGTTCTCACTGATTTCGAAATGTATACAGCGAGTGGCGCTAATTCTTTCTGCAAAATGGCTATTGGCCAACGAACGCAGTGAATGGTCGTCTACATTCAGCGTGGCTATAACCTGATTCTCATGAAACCAGTGATTATATTTCTCTATCAGACTGACCTGGTCTAACAGAATCTCAATTCGGGTCTCGCTATCGGCAGTACGAAAGAACTGTTCAGGAGAGAAATGCGCATATTCACTATTAAAAGTGAATCGAGATAGGCACTCAACGGCCAGCAATTGTCCGGATTTTGCGAACATTGGCTGGAAAACATAATTAATTCCGTTATTTTTCTCTCTAAAAGAACTGCGCATTCCTCAATCCCTTGATTGATATGTAACTACCTGTTTTTTAACTAAAATTAATTCAATATCAGGCTGTTTATAGGTAAATGTCTTATTTGGTGCGACGTGATTGTGAAATGTCGCTTGCAGACCATTTAACGCGCATTTAGTCGTGAAGTCCAAAGGGCTCTAAAGGTAACAAAATGTAAATATACGGAATAATATGCTGTTAATCAGGCCTTAAAGAAAAATGTCTGACTGCATGACTTTCCAAAACACAGATTATTCCTATTCGATTGAATCGTCAACATCGATCGATAGGTATTTGTTGATAGTTTATTCCTATCAAGAGGGGGGTTATGAATGTTTTAAACGATTTAACAATAAGAATGCGCTTAGTCTATATTTCGTCCGGCAATGGGTTCATCGAGGCAACACTCCTTTTAAGCAAGGAGTGCTATCGCTGAGTGTATGCTCAGTGCCGGGGAACTATATATTCGTCTGTCACTGAATCGATTATTTTATTGTTTTTCTATGGAGCTGGAAATGAAAAAAGTATTATTGCCTTTGGCCGCGCTGGTATTGTCTGCTACTGCTTATAACGCTACTGCTGCAAGCGGCAACGTTAAATTCACCGGTGAAATCGTACAGTCCACCTGTAAAGTTGTTGATAAAGACCAGAATAAAGAAGTTTACCTGGGTAAATACCCTACTACCGCATTCCCAACTTCTGGTTCTACCAGCGGTGCTAAAGCTTTCGATATTAGCCTGGAGAAATGTGAAGCGGGTAACTACACCCTGCGTTTCGACGGTAACACCCCAGCTGGCCACCCAGAGCTGTTGGCTGTAACTGGCGGCGCTAACGGCGTTGGCGTTGAAATCCTGGATAACAACGGCGCAACTCTGCCAATCTCTCAGGAAGTTGCTACCCCAGCGACCGTTTCTGTTGCTGCTGATGGCGACAACCCAGGTTCTGCGACTTTCAACCTGCGCGCTCGTTATAAATCTTACCAGGATCTGGTCACTGCGGGTCAGGCAAACTCTAACGCTACCTTCACCATCGAATACAAGTAATTTAATTCGCTGGCAGGATAGATAGAGCTATTGGCCACGGACGGCTAAATTCTGAGAGTTGAGATATTCCGATGAAAAAAGTGCTTTCTTGTATTTTATTCGCGTTTTCCGTAAATGCTTTTGCCGGAATTCAGGTTGATTCGACGCGCGTAATTTATAACAGCGGAAGTAAATCCGCATCGCTCTCAATCAGCAATGACAGCGACGACACCTATATGGTGCAAACCTGGTTGGATAATGGCGATTCAAGCCAGATGCCGAAGAATTTACCGATCGTGGTCACTCCACCTATTTTAAAACTGGCTGCCAAAAAAGACGCAATTCTGCGCTTTATTTATTCCGGCAGCGGGTTACCGCAGGACAGAGAAAGTCTGCTCTGGGTAAACGTACAGGAAATTCCGCCAACGCCTAAGCAAGACAACGTGCTGCAGGTGGCGATCCGTACCCGTATCAAACTGTTCTACCGCCCAGAAGCCTTGAAGGCCAACCTGCAACAGCAGGCAGAGGCACTGAAATGGCAGCGTCAGGGCAGCAATCTGGTGGTGACCAACAATGGTCCACTGTTTGTGACGCTGGGTGTACTGACGCTGAAAAGCGGTGGCAAAAGCTGGAAAGTGAATGCCGACATGGTGAAACCGCAAGATAGCCTGCGGATTGCTCTGCCACAGGGCGCGCAGTCGGCCAACAGTATGTCGTTCACCTATATCAACGATTACGGCGGCCACACCGAGATTAAGAACGTTGCATTAAATTGATTTAAGCCCTTCAAGGAATGAACAAAAAATGGCACATAAAAGAATAACAACCCTCACGCCAAAACGTTTGGTCAGGCTGATTAATGGTGTAATTTATTTTTCTGCGGTGCCATTTTCATTCTCTCATATGGCCATGGCGGAGGAGCAGTTCAACACCTCCTTCATCCATGGCGATGACAACATTGCCCAGGTGGCAGCGTTGTCCAGCGGCGATGATATCCTGCCAGGTAAATATCCGTTCGATATTTACCTGAACGGACAGCGTATCGATCACCGTGACATCGAATTCAAAAAAGACGCCAAAGACACGCCGGTAACGCCTTGCCTGACTGCGCAGGATTACCAGGACTACGGTGTAAAACTGCCGGGCGATATGAAAACCGAAGGTGCCGCACAGTGCTACGCTCTGTCACAGCAAATTTCGGGTGCCAAGCTGAGCTACGACGCAGCCATACAGCGTATGGATTTGGAAGTGCCGCAGATATTCCTGGAGCCGCGTCCACAGGGTGCTATCTCGCCGAAGGTTTACGATCGCGGGATTAACGCCGGTTTCGTTAACTATAACTTCAGCGGCAACCATAATAATTATCGTAATAACGCCAACGATAAAACATCCGACTACTACTTCCTGAGCCTGAACAACGGCATCAATGTCGGTAATTGG
The DNA here is from genome assembly GCF_047456085.1 of Serratia sp. BNK-12. NCBI lineage: Bacteria > Pseudomonadati > Pseudomonadota > Gammaproteobacteria > Enterobacterales > Yersiniaceae > Serratia > Serratia sp. BNK-12. The sequence continues at coordinate 3,584,985 of NZ_CP179896.1, read as the reverse complement.
CGCCTGCGTAACAACTCGACGCTGAATCAGCAGTCGGGTGCCGGCACGCACTGGAATACCGTTTCAAGCTGGGCGGAAACCGACATCGTTTCCCTGCGCAGCCGTCTGGTGATTGGCCAGACCAACACCAATAACAACGTATTCGACAGCATTCAGTTCCGCGGTGTGCAGATTTCCAGCGCCAACGATATGCTGCCGGAAAGCCAGCGCGGTTACGCGCCCGTGGTCCGTGGCGTGGCGTCGACCAACGCCCGCGTTGAGATCCGCCAAAACGGCTACACCATTTACAGCACCAACGTGCCGCCGGGTCCGTTTGCGCTGACCGACATCTTCCCAAGCACCTTGAGCGGTAACCTGAACGTCACGGTCATTGAGGCCAACGGTTCAAGAACCTCTTTCGTGGTGCCGTTCTCTTCCGTGCCGAACATGCTGCGCGAAGGGATCTGGGACTACCAGATGACCGCCGGTAAATACCATGACGGCACCACCAAATACCAGCCGAAGTTTGTGCAAGGCACCTTGTCCCACGGCATGGCGTATGACATCACGCCTTATGGTGGGGTGCTGGTCGCGGAAAATTACCGTTCGGCGGTAGTGGGTATGGGTAAAAACATGGGTGTCTGGGGGGCAGTTTCCTTCGATATGTCCTATTCCGACACCAACCTGGTCAACGGTGACGACAAACAGGGGGAGAGCTTCCGCTTCCTGTACTCCAAATCGCTCAACGACTGGGGCACCGAATTCCAGATCGCCGGTTACCGTTACTCGACCTCTGGTTACTATGATTTCTCTGATGCGGTTGCGGAACGCGATCGCTATGAAAACGGCGTCTACCGTAACGATTACTACGATGAGAATGACCGCAATCTGGGCGTGCCGGATTGGGCAGAATCACGTCGTCGTACCTATTACACCAGCCGTTTCAATAACAAACGCCAGCGTGTAGAGTTGTCGATCAACCAGCGTATTGCCGGTAACTCAACGCTGTATACCAATATCAGCAACCAGTCATATTGGGGCGGCTCCGGCCAGGATCGTACGGTTCAAACCGGCTTTAACAGCAGCTACAAAAATATCAGCTACGGCGTGTTCTATCAGGACAGCCGCAGCAACTACGGTTATAAAGATCGCAGCATCAACATGAGCGTCTCTATTCCGTTCAGCTTCTTCAGCCGCGATTCGTCTGATATGACGGCCAGCTTCAACGCCGGTCACAGCAAGCAGAGCGGTAATACATACAGCGCTGGCCTGAGTGGTACCGCGCTGGACGATAACCGTCTGAACTACGCGGTGCAAAGTGGTCACGATCGTTACTCCGGCCAAACCAGCTCGGCTAACGTCGGCTACCAGGGCAGCATGGGTACCGTCAATGCCGGTTACAGCTACAGCAATGATTACCAGCAGTCTACCCTGGGCGTGTCGGGCGGTATCGTGGCGCACTCCGGCGGCGTGACGCTGACCCAGCCGCTGCAAAATACCTTTGTGCTGGTTGAGGCCAAAGATGCCAAGGGCGTCCGTCTGGAAAACCAGCCGGGTGTGGCTATCGACCGCTTCGGTTACGCGGTAATGACCTCGGCCTCACCTTATCGTCACAACCGCGTGGCGTTGCGCACTGAGGATATCGGCAACGGCCTGGATATCCCGATGGCGGCCCGCGACGTGGTACCGACATATGGCGCCATTACCCGCGTGAAATTTGAAACGCATACCGGCCAAAGCCTGCTGGTACACAGTAAACTGTTGGACGGCAGCGTACCGCCAATCGGCGCCAACGTGTTTAGCGCCGACGGCAAGAACAACGGTACCGTGGGTACCAATGGGGATATTTATATCTCCGGCGCATCCGCAGGGGATCGCCTGTTGGTTAAATGGGGCAGCGATGCCGGCGACAGCTGTTCACTGGTGGTGCCGGAACTGAAATCGGCGACCGAACAGCTGATGGGCTATCAGGAACTTTCGCTGACCTGCGGAAAACCGTAAAAGGAATGAATATGTCTTCTTTGTTGTTAAAACATAAAAACCTCGGGCTGGCGGCAGGGCTGCTGGTCACGCTGGGGACGTTCTCGCAGAGCAGCTTTGCGCTGGCTTGTAAGCAGAATGGCAACATTCGTCAGGATATCGTGTTGGATAAGGCGATCAAGGTGTCAACGGCCAATACTGCCCCTGGGGCATTACTGTGGCGTTCACAGACCTTCACTTCGACCTTCCAGTGTGTGGATGACTGGAATAACCCAAAAGGGGAAAATGCCTTCCTGTACTGGGATCCTAAGGCTCGCATGAGCCAGATCCATAACTCGATTGAAGTCGGTGTAACCTACAACGGCCTTGATATCAAGCCAACTAAAGGTGCCAAGCAAGACGTGGGGCCGGGTACCGAGTGTCGTCGTTCCGGCTCACGATGTCTTTCACCAGCCAGGTCGTTGACCGTGACGGTTTCCTATGCCATTTACATCAAGGCGACGGGTAAGGCGCCACCTGCGGGCGGCAAGATCAATGACAATAACGCGTATTCCGTATTCCAGGTGGATGGGGTTGGTGGTCTGAACGGCACGCCAGACAGTAACTTTAACGCCTATATTTCCGGGTTGGGCAACATTCAGTTTATCTCTTGTAACCCGAAAATTACCGTGGTGGCTAACAACGGTTCAACCGTAAACTTTGGCACCATTCCGCGTCAAAATGCGGTGGCCGGCAAAATCGAGAAGCAGGTTCCTTTCTCCGTTGCGGCTAACATGTCTGACCCGACAACCGGGCAGGATTGCAAAGGGGAAACCTTGCAGGCCAGTTTCAGCACCACTTATCCCTTGCAGGATAACAGTCTGATTATGCCAACCAGCAACAGCGGCTTCGGTATTTTAATTTCGCAGGCCGCAACGCCGAACACGCCGATCATGATGAACTCCCCGGTTGATCTGGGCCTGGTCAACGGTACTATCGTTGAAAAGAACTTTTTGGCCAGTCTGAAGTGGTTGAATACCAATCCACAGGTTGGGCCATTCAGTGCTTCGGCGAATATTGACGTAACCTTTAAGTAATCTCTTTCAGTAAAAAAGGGGTTCAGCCTGCGCTGAACCCCTTTTTTAATGCATTTTTCTCTCAGCTCTGGCCAACCCAGTTGGTGCAGACACTGTCCAGACATTTCCCCGCATACCACAGATGAACGCCAGGGGACTCATGGCGATGCCCGTTCAGCGGTTCTATCGGCTGCGGGTGCATCTCTGCGACGTCCCAGCGAGTTGTGCGACGATAAACCGCCGGCGTTTTGCCGAACTGTTTTTTAAATGCGCGCGAAAAAGACGGCTGGGAATCGAAATGATATTGCAGGGCGATGTCGAGAATGGGGCGAGGGCTTGAACGCAGCGCCTGCGCGGCCTGCGACAGACGCCGCTCGCGGATGTAACTGCCTAAAGCATGTCCGGTAGTGCTGCGGAACATCCTTTGCAGGTGCCACTTGGAGTAGCCTGACTTCGCCGCTACGTTGTCTAACAGTAACGGCTGATCCAGATGGGTTTCAATCCAGTCCAGCAAATCGTGAATGATATTAACGCGATCCATTGTTTTAGTTCTCCTGCGGGTACGACATTCAGGTCACAGTAGGTAACAGTAATTATCCAAGCTAGTACTTTGATAATAGGCCGCGGAGACGGGTTACGCAAGTGTTAACCCGGGGGAAAAAGGTGGCTAAACGTGCTCTTTGGGTCGCAGGGAAATGAAAAAGGCCGCACGTGGCGGCCTTGAGCAAAGAGGGGAAAGACGGGGATCAGTTAGTTTCCGGCTTCACTTCGATATAGTCCAACTGCAAGACGCTGCTGGTGTAGCCGCGGATCTTGTTGGTCATTTCAATATCGCCGTTCAGCTTGTGGCCGTAAGACGGAATGATCTCTTTCAGTTTGCTCTGCCATTCCGGCGTAGCCACTTTATCTTTGAACACTTTCTCCATCAGGTGCAGCATGATCGGTGCGGCAGTTGATGCGCCCGGTGATGCACCCAGCAGAGCGGCAATGCTGCCATCTTCGGAGCTGACCACTTCGGTACCGAACTGCAGTACGCCACCTTTATCTGCATCTTTTTTGATGATCTGCACGCGTTGGCCGGCGGTCCACAGTTTCCAGTCTGCCTGTTTGGCTTCAGGGAAGTACTCTTTCAGCGCAGCGAAACGATCGTCGTCGTTCATCATCAACTGGCCTACCAGGTATTTCACCAGGTCGAAGTTGTCCAGCCCGACGTGGGTCATTGGCATCAGGTTCGAAGTGCTCAGGGAGTGCAGCAGGTCGAACAGTGAACCGTTTTTCAGGAACTTGCCGGAGAAGGTGGCGAACGGTCCGAACAGCAAGACACGCTTGCCGTCCAGCATGCGGGTATCCAGGTGCGGAACCGACATCGGCGGTGAACCTACGCTGGCCAGGCCATAAACCTTGGCCAGGTGTTGGTCAGCGATTTCCGGGTTGGTGGTGACCAGGAACTGACCGCCGACAGGGAAGGCACCGTAGCCTTCGGCTTCGGGAATGCCGGTTTTCTGCAGCAGCGTCAGAGAAGCACCGCCTGCACCGATAAACACGAATTTGGCATTCACGGTGGTTTCTTTGCCGTCGCGGTTCAGATCGGCCACGGTGACGCGCCAGGTGTTGTCGGCATTGCGCTTGATGTCGCGGACTTCATGGCTCAGGTTCAGCTTGAAGTTCGGGTTTTTGGTCAGCGTGTCCACCAGTTGGTGGGTGATCACGCCAAAGTTAACGTCGGTACCCAGCGGCATGCGGGTCGCAGCAATTTTCTGCGCCGGATCGCGGCCGTTCATCACCAGCGGAGCCCACTGTTTAATCTGGTTAGGGTCTTCTGAGTACTCCATACCACGGAACAGGGTGCTGTGTTGCAGTGCGGCATAGCGTTTGCGCAGGAAGTTGACGTTGTCGTCACCCCAGACAAAGCTCATGTGCGGCACGCTGTTAATAAAGGATTTTGGATCTTTCAGGACGTTATTTTTCACCTGATAAGACCAGAATTGACGCGAGATTTCAAAAGACTCGTTAACCACCACGGCTTTGCTGATGTCGATGGTGCCGTCTTTTTTTTCCGGGGTATAGTTCATTTCAGCGAAGGCGGAGTGACCGGTACCGGCGTTGTTCCAGCCGTTGGAGCTTTCTTCAGCCACGCCGTTCATGCGCTCATACATGTCGATGGACCAGTTTGGCTCCAGCTCATGCAGGTAGGTCCCCAGCGTGGCGCTCATGATGCCACCGCCGATCAATACCACATCAACGGACTTATTCTCTTCCGCCGTCGCCTGTTGCGTAACGCCAAACAGGTTCAGACAGAAGATCAGGACGAGTAATTTTCTCATTGAATCAAATCTCTTGTGTGTAAATTCTACTCATTGCAGGTGAAAGAATTTATCGGGAGTTACCCTGGAAATAAGTAAAACTAACCCGCCCGGCTAAGCCGAGTGACAGTGATAATGTCTTTTTGTTAATCGTTTTCTTAACGAAAAGTGGATTATTACAGGCTGTCTGGGGACAGGTTGTTCAACTCTGGTTACTGCGGGGATATTATTGTTTGCAATATTGTTAAAAACTACTTTTGTAACTAAAAAAAGCCCATTAAAGGCAGGAATCATTCATTTATTATTTTTATTTAAATATAACCGCTAAATTAATAAGGTCTAATTGCCGCTGATTTAAACGATATGCCAATATCACACAATATTTATGGAATAATGGCAAATAGCAGCAGGTAACAAAATGAAAATGGCCGCCGGGCATTTCAGTGCGGCCAAGATGCTGGTTGACGCTTAGCGGCGGGCCTTCATTGCTGCCGATGGCCACTCTTCTTTCAGCAGTGCATAAATCAGTTCATCACCCCATTGGCCATTGAAACGATCATTTTGTCGCAGGTGCGCCTCTTTGCGCATCCCCAGACGTTCGACGACCCCGATAGACCCCTGATTGGCAGCATCGAGCCGGGCAAAAATGCGGTGGCAGCCCACTTGGTTAAACCCCTGATCCAACATCGCTTGCACGGCTTCGCTGGCATAACCTTTACCGGCATAAGCCGGGCTGAAGATATAACCGATCTCGGCTTGTAATGCTGCGCGGTTAGCCAGTTTCAACAACACTTCACCGATCAACTCTCCGCTGTCCTTTAGGGTGACGGCGCAATAAAAAATATCGCCGTCCTGACTGAAGCGCGAAGCTATCGCCTGAGCAAGCTGATCGGCCAGTTGCGCGTTGTCCGGGGTGGGGGCATACAGATAACGATAGACCTCCGGCAAACGGTGGTAAGTCGAGTAGGCTTCGAGATCGTCGGGCGTGAAGCGGCGCAGTTGCAGGCGTTCGGTGTCGAAGGGCAGGGTAATCAAATGCAAGAGCACATCCTTATTGTCGGGTGGGATCACATTGGTTTGTTTACGAACAGGGCAGAACATTTTTGCGAGGAATACAGGTCCCACAATATAGCAGTAGCCTGGAGGTTTCAAACGGCGAAAACCCTGTTCATCGCCGGCGTGAGCAACGATGAACAGGGTTTAATTAATCAGTGGACGGGGTCGTTAGCTTACTTGATCGCCATGGCGTCACGCATGGTATAGAACAAATCTGTCTGATCGGTCAGCCCGACGACGTTGGCGGCATGCGGGCCGTAGGCGGCAACACGCAGCTGGGTGCCGGTGTGGCCCTGCGAATCCTCTTCCGAGTTGCCGTAGCTGATGGTCATCGGCGCACCATCTTTGGTGGTCAGCATTTGCGTCAGGCCCGGCGCTTTGGCGTCGGCGGCGATAATCTGGCTGGAGTGAGCATGGTCAGCGGTGACGATCACCAGAGTGTTGCCGTCGGCACGGGCGAATTCCAATGCTTTCTGCACGGCTTCATCCAGATCGACAGTTTCCCCGAACTGGCCGCACGGGTTGGCGGCATGATCCTGTTTGTCGATCGATGCGCCTTCAACCTGCAGGAAGAAACCATTTTTGTTGGTTTTCAGCAGATCGATGGCTTTCTCGGTCATGACCGCCAGCGTCGGGATATCCGCCGTACGTGCCGGGTTGTTCTGACAGGTCACCGCCGGTTGGTCGATATTACCGTGATAGCTGGCCTTCGGCCCCTGCCAGCGTACCGGCATATTGCCGGCGGCAAACAGCCCCAACAGCGGCTTTTGCTGATTGGCGACGTTAACGGCGTTCAGGGCATCGAGGTTTTCCACCCACTGATAACCTAATGCATTTGCCTGCTCTTTCAGTGATTTTCCCTGCCATTCGCCACTTTTGGCTAACTGATTAAAGGATTTTGCTCCGCCGCCTAAGGTGACGTCGGCGCGGGCTTTGAGTAACTGTTCACTGATCGAACCGCGGCCGCCATTTTCCAGCGCGTTGGTTGCGCATTTTTCACTGGTCTCTTCCGGGCCGTAACATTTACGCGAGGTGACGTGGGAAATCTGCGCCGCAGGTGTGGCGTCTTGCAACTCTGCGGTGGAAACGTTGCCGGTGGCTTTACCCGCCGCTTTGGCAATTTCCAATAAGGTCGGTTGGTCTTTGCCATTAACGTCAACGCCCAGCGCGCCGTTATAGGTTTTGACGCCGGTGGACCAGGCAGTCGCGGAGGCGGCGGAGTCAGTGACGTAATCCGGCTTGTGGGTTTTCTTGTCCAGCGAATAATGGGTGTATTGGCCGGTTAACGGCAGGGCATCGATGCCTTTGAAATAGCCGCCTGCGCCTTCGGCATAGTTGCGTGCCGAAGTGATTTCCGAATCGCCCATGCCGTCGCCAATCAGCAAAATCACATTCTTGACCGTTTTATCAGACAACGAAGCTTTCAATGCCGCGGTTTGATCGCCACTCAGGCGACGTGCTCCGCCGGGTTCAACGATATTGCCGCGAGCCGCACGCTCGGAAAGTCCGGCAGCGTTGGCCGGCGTCTCATCGGCGAAGGCGCTGGAGCATAATAAGGCGGATAACACGGCACTGGCGATCAGGGAAACAGGCTGCAACATCGGGGAAAGCTCCTTGTCGTAATAAAAAAACATAAATACCCGGTCGCCTTTCAAGCTACAGCGTGGTTACCAGCACTCGCTAACCCCAGGTTACTTACTGGAGTAAGCGCCTGGGGATGAGCGAGCAGGATGCCTGACTGTGGCTTAAAAATCATAGGGGTATAACACGAACTTGTTAAGCAGGGAGGGTAATGCAGGGGTGTGACACTTTTATGACGGTAAAGAAGACGCAAAAGGGATAGCCGGGCGGCTATCCCAGGCAAGCCATTATTCGCTGCGGGCGGGAATGTTGACGCCGCGTTGCACCGCCGGTCGTGCCAGACCGCGCTCCAGCCATTGCCCTACGCGTGGGAAACTGTCGAAATCGACTATCTCGCGGGCTTCGTAGAAGCCGATCAGATTACGCACCCAGCCCAACAGTGAAATGTCGGCAATGGTGTAATCCTGGCCCATGATCCAGTCGCGGCCTTCAAGCCGGCTTTCCAGTACGCCCAGCAGGCGTTTCGACTCATTCTTATAACGCTCAAGCGGGCGCTTATCTTCGTATTCACGACCGGCGAAACGGTGGAAGAAGCCGAGCTGACCGAACATGGGGCCAACGGCCGCCATTTGGAAAAATACCCACTGAATGGTTTCATAACGCAGAGCCGGATCCTGCGGCAGGAACTTGCCACTTTTTTCCGCCAGATACAGCAGAATGGCGCCGGATTCGAACAGGGGTAATGGCTTGCCGCCTGGGCCATCGGGATCGATGATTGCCGGGATCTTGCCATTCGGGTTCAGCGACAAAAACTCGGGCGTCCAGGTCTCGTTTTTGCCGATGTCGATCAGGTGCGCTTCATACGGCAGGCCGATCTCCTCCAGCATGATAGAAACTTTTACCCCGTTCGGCGTGGGCAGCGAATAGAGCTGCAGCCGCTCCGGATGCTGCGCCGGCCACAGTTTGGTGATTGGGAATTGGGTTTGATCGAGCATGGGGAGTCCTCGGGTTGACGGTTTGCTTATTGAGTATTGCACCAAAACTAACCTGTTGTGAGGTTAAACAGTGAGGTCAAAATGTGCTTTAAGCGCTTTTTTCCCGCTGGCGGTGAGCTGCAGTTCACGACTCTCCAACTGGCGTTTTATCCAGCCACGACGGATAAATGCGGTAAGCATCGCCGCACCTAATGCACCACCCAGATGGGCCTTGCGCTCGCTCCAGTCCAGGCAGCCGCAGGCGAAGCGCCTTCGTGAGGGCGCAGGGGAACAGTCGACGCCCAACCGAGTGAGTGCAGCGTGGCCAGCCTCGCTTAACCGATAGTCTTCCTCACCTTCTAACCAGGTTAGCTGATGCAGGCGTTGGTGCAGTTTTACCGCCACTTCACCGGCGAGATGGTCATAACAGGTACGAGCAAATTGCAATGACGTCGGAGTAGTGCTTTTCACCACGGGCTTTTCGACGCCGGCCAGTGCCATTAGCGTTTCCAGCGCGGCGGCGACTTCCGGCCCTGCCAGACGGAAATAGCGGTAACGCCCTTGCTTGACGCAGGCGATCAGTCGCTGTTCCTGCAGGCGTGCCAGATGGCCGCTGGCGGTAGAGGCGGCAACGTCCACCGCGGCGCTGAGTTCGGTGGCGGTATAAGCGCGACCATCCATCAGCAGGCACAGCATGCGCGCCCGGGTGCGGTCGGCAATGGCACCGCTCAGTGCCGCCAGACGATCTTCAATATCGATGTTATTCATACTTCGAGATTAGGCGAAGTATGGCTGTGCGTCCACCGTTAGGATGGGTTCACAAAATGCATGTGTGCCTGAGTTTTACCTCTGACAGGAGCGCCCTATGATTGCCGTTATTTTTGAGCTGCAGGCCGCTGACGGTCAGCGTGAGACCTACCTTGATTTGGCCGCCGATCTGAAGCCGCTACTGGCAGAAATTGACGGTTTTATTTCCATTGAACGTTTTCAAAGCCTGGCCGATCCGCAGCGGCTGCTGTCACTGTCCTTTTGGCGTGATGAGGCGGCGGTACAGCAGTGGCGAAATGTCGAGCAGCACCGAGCCGCACAGAAACGGGGCCGCCATGGCGTGCTGGCACAGTATCGCCTGCGGGTGGCTGAGGTGGTGCGGGACTATGGTCTGGATCAGCGAGAACAGACCCCGCATGACAGCCGCGGCTATCACGCGGGGTAAAGTGCGCGGCCATTATCAGTTATGACTCTGTGAGGCACAGCGTTGTTGACAATATTTGGGTATTTGCCTTATTGATAATGTATGAGCATAAACAAGGTTTCATTCGCGCAGATTATTATCACCATTCTCGGAGTGGTGGGATAGCGCGTCTCTGTCATGCTAAAACCCGCCGGTAAGGCGGGTCATATTTTCCTCCTGCCGGTACTCACCTTCAGGAGAACGCCATGAATAATTCCTCCCACGCCGTTTTACATTTGATGTGCGGCAAAGCCGGCTCCGGCAAATCAACCCTGGCAAATCGACTTGCGCAGCAGCCCCATACGCTGCTGATCGTTGAAGATAGCTGGTTGGCAACGTTATATGACCAGCAGATGAAAACCCTACAGGACTACGTTCGTTACTCCGCCAACCTGCGGCAGGTGCTGAGCGAGCATTTGGTGCAACTGCTGCGGCATGGTCTGTCGGTGGTGCTGGATTTTCCGATGAATACGCCGGATCGGCGCTTATGGGCCAGACAACTGGCGGAGGAGGCCTGTGTAGCGCACTGCCTGCATTTTCTGGACGTCAGCAATGCGCAGTGCAAGAGCAGAATAAAACACAGAAATGAGCAAGGTGAACATCCCTTTGTGCTCAGTGAAGAGACCTTCGATCTGCTCACGCAATATTTTGTCGCCCCTACCGAGGAAGAACGCCTGAGCCTTATCAGATACGGTGAATAGATGGGGTGAAGCGCAGAGACCGCGGAGAAAAGCATCCAATGCCGGCGACGCTATCGCCGGCATCGTCAGGATCAGAAAGGCTTGGTCGGCAGGTATTTACCGTCTAGCGTGATCACCGCGCGTTCGCCACCGTCCGGATCCGGCACTTTCTTGATGTCCAGTTTGAAGTTAATCGCACTGATAATGCCGTCGCCAAACTGCTCATGCACCAGCGCTTTCAGCGTGGAGCCGTAAATTTGCACCATTTCATAAAAGCGATAAATGGTTGGATCGGTCGGCACACCGCCAGGGATGCTGCCGCGCAGCGGAATGGTTTGCAGCAGACGGATGGCGTCTTCGTCCAGATCGAGCTTGGCGGCCACCACACGCGCCGCCTGTTCTGGCAGCGGATGCTGACCCAGCAGAGCGGCGGTGACGAAGGCCAGACTCAGCCCGGTACCCTGGTTGATCGCTTCGAAGGTCAGGTTTTTACGGATCTTGGCGGCCATAATGGTGTCGGTCAAGGTTTCGCGTGGGGATGAATAATGCAGGGACTGTGTCATGTTATCTCCTTATTGAGATTAAAAACGGGATACGGCAGGGGTAGCCGTGACATTTGGATTGGTGGCCAGTGGAATAAAGCGGCGGGTTTCGCCATCCAGCGCTTCAATACAGCCGCTGGCAATGTCATAGACCCAACCGTGCAGCTTCAACCGGCCCTGCTCAAGCGCCAGCGCCACTGAAGGATGGGTTTTAATATTGGTCAGTTGTGCGATGACGTTCTCACGTACCATCGAACTGACGCGTTCACTTTCAGAGGTATGCGGATGGGCCTGATTCACCGCCTTGGCTGAATCGGCGTAACGCAGCCAATTCGCTACGGTTGGCATATGATCCAGGCACTGACAGGTGGCGATGGCGGTCATTGCGCCGCAGTCGGAATGTCCGCAGATCACGATATCTTCCACGCCGAGTGCGGCGACGGCATATTCCACAGAAGCAGTTACGCCGCCCGGCTCCGGGCCGAACGAAGGCACGATATTGCCGGCATTGCGGATCACGAACAGGTCACCCGGCTCACGCTGGGTGATCAGTTCCGGCACCAGGCGGCTGTCGGAACATGAGATAAACAGGGTGCGTGGGTTCTGGCGCGTGGCCAACTGCCGGAACAGTTCGGACCGTTCGACAAACGCCTCGCGCTGGAACTTCAAAAAACCCTCAATAACCTCTTTCATGCTGTCTCCATCAGGATGCTGTTAAGCGATGGGGGGCATGATGCGCCACTCTGGCTATAGGGTCTAAGACCCATTTATAATGGTCTCCATAGGAATTACTAATAGTTGAGGCGTTATGCTGCTGCGACACATCCGTTATTTTCTTGCCGTTGCCGAACAGGGCAACTTCACCCGCGCCGCCGAAGCGCTACACGTTTCGCAACCGACGCTGTCGCAACAAATCAAGCAGTTGGAAGAAAACCTGGGAACGCCTCTGTTTGATCGTTCTGGCCGAACGGTACGCCTGACCGACGCCGGTATGGCCTGGATGCGCTATGCCCGGCTGGCGCTGCAGGATCTGGAAGCCGGCACTCGGGCGATCCACGACGTGGCGACGCTGGAACGCGGTAATTTGCGGCTGGCGATGACGCCAACCTTTACCGCCTATCTGGTGGGGCCTGTTATCGATGCTTTTTATCGGCAATATCCGGGCGTTTCGGTGAGTATTCATGAAATGACGCAGGACAGGATCGAGGCGCTTCTGGCGGAAGACCGGCTGGATGTGGGGATCGCGTTCAGTCAGGCGCAATCGGTGGACATCGTGGCCGAGGAGCTGTTTACCGAGTCACTGAATATGATGGTTGGGGCTCAGCACCCGCTGGTTCAACAGCATGAGCCTTTGAGTGCGCAGGTGTTCGAACAGCAACCGCTAGTGTTATTAAGCGAGGACTTCGCTACCCGTCAGTTTATCGACGATTATTGTCGTCGACAGGGGATCCGCCCCCGGGTAGCAATGGAGGCCAACGCAATTGGTGCCATCATTGAAATTGTGCGCCGTGGCCAACTGGCTACCCTGCTACCGGCAGCGGTTGCGCAGGAAAACCCGCAGTTGCACCCGGTACGGCTTACCGACGTCATGCCCGCTCGCCGGGCGGTGTTGCTGCAGCGTAAAGACGCCTACCATAGCGCGGCGTCACGGGCGTTTATCGAGGTTTTGCACCGGCAGAAATTTAGCCAGGGACATTCCGGCCCGCTATAAAACCGGCTGAATACCGTGGTAGTGTGGGGCACAGAGCTGGTCCGATCGTCACTTTCACTCTTGGCTGAATAGGGAGGTTTTTGTGAAAAGGATCTTGAGCGTTATTATTTTGGTTTTTGTTTCTTTCTGTTCCCTCAACGGTTACGCCGCTGAGCAACACCGTGAAGCGACAGAAAATAATTTATCCAAGGTGACTCATTTCTCTTTGGGAATGAACGGGTTTGTTGGCATTGGCAGTGCCGGAGAAACCGATGTAATAGAAATCCTAACCTACCAGGACGCGGGGGCCGTTTTCTTGCGTATTGCCAATAACCCGCAGGCAACCCCAGAAGCGAAACTTTATGCTGCCTGCGGCTTAAAAAAGCTCAATAACAAAACCGGCGAACCCAATTTCACCCAAGTGTGGGATCAACCGGTTTCGGTATTGAAAGGGGATGTTTTAAGGAAAGAAAAATTCAGCGATGTTTATTTCAGTATTCTAAAACAGGGGTGTTGGTAAACCTCTGCATTCACCTCCCTCAGGCCGAGACGTTCTTTCCACTTGGCCTGCCGCCGCACCTTTGCTCAAATTGTCACCGAAACTTCCCGCGATCTCTGTTGCCCGTTATGGCATAATGCGCGCCAAATCACATTCCCAATGATATGAAGAGCGAGCGCTGTGTTAAGCACTAACAACATCACTATGCAGTTTGGCAGTAAGCCGCTGTTTGAAAACATCTCCGTTAAGTTTGGCGGCGGTAACCGCTATGGTTTGATCGGCGCCAACGGCTGCGGCAAATCCACATTTATGAAAATCCTGGGCGGCGATCTGGTGCCGAGCGGCGGCAACGTGTTCCTCGATCCGAACGAGCGCCTGGGTAAACTGCGTCAGGATCAGTTCGCTTTCGAGCAATACAGCGTGCTGGACACCGTCATCATGGGCCACAACGAACTGTGGGCGGTGAAGGAAGAGCGCGATCGCATTTATGCGCTGGCTGAAATGAGCGAAGAAGACGGCTATAAAGTGGCCGATCTGGAAGTGGCCTACGGCGAGATGGACGGTTATACCGCCGAAGCGCGCGCCGGCGAACTGCTGCTCGGCGTCGGTATCCCGGTTGAACAACATTATGGCCCGATGAGCGAAATCGCACCGGGCTTCAAACTGCGCGTGTTGCTGGCGCAGGCGCTGTTCTCCGATCCGGAAATTCTGTTGCTCGACGAACCGACCAACAACCTGGATATCGACACCATCCGTTGGCTGGAGCAGGTGCTGAACGAACGTAACAGCACCATGGTTATCATTTCGCACGACCGTCACTTCCTGAATATGGTTTGTACTCACATGGCGGATCTGGACTACGGCGAACTGCGCGTGTATCCGGGTAACTACGACGAATATATGACGGCGGCCACTCAGGCGCGTGAACGTCTGGTTGCTGATAACGCCAAGAAGAAGGCGCAGATTAACGAACTGCAATCGTTCGTGAGCCGCTTCAGTGCCAACGCCTCCAAATCCAAGCAGGCAACCTCACGTGCCCGCCAGATCGACAAGATCCAGCTGGAAGAAATTAAGGCTTCAAGCCGTCAGAACCCGTTCATCCGTTTCGAACAGGACAAAAAACTGTTCCGTAACGCGCTGGAAGTGGAAGCGCTGGCCAAAGGTTTCGACAACGGTCCTCTGTTCAGCAAGTTCAACCTGATGGTTGAAGTGGGCGAGAAAGTGGCGGTGTTGGGCCCGAACGGTATCGGTAAATCTACCCTGCTGAAAACGCTGGTGGGCGATACGTTGCCGGACAGCGGTACCGTGAAATGGTCTGAAAATGCCAAGATCGGTTACTACGCTCAGGATCACGAATACGAATTCGATGACACCCTGACGGTGTTCGACTGGATGAGCCAGTGGAAGCAGGAAAAAGACGACGAGCAGGCGGTGCGCAGCGTGCTGGGCCGTTTGCTGTTCAGCCAGGACGACATCAAGAAGAAAGTGAAGGTGTTGTCCGGGGGTGAGAAGGGTCGCATGCTGTTTGGCAAGCTGATGATGCAGCGTCCTAATATCCTGGTTATGGATGAACCGACCAACCACCTGGATATGGAATCCATCGAGTCGCTGAACATGGCGCTGGAAATGTACGAAGGCACCTTGATCTTCGTTTCCCACGACCGTGAGTTCGTTAGCTCGTTGGCGACCCGCGTACTGGAAATGACGCCGACCAAAGTGATCGACTTTACCGGCAACTACGAAGATTATCTGCGTAGCCAGGGTATCGTGTAACCCAGCGGCAGAGGCGCGGCATGCTGCGCCCGAAGCTATAACCGGTGACGAATTTGTCATCAAACTCGGGCGGGAGCATTCCCGCCAGAGACTGCTGACAAACATATAATGTTTGGCGGCAGGCGCTAAAGGTTTTGAAAACAAATCAGGAAAATCAATTTATTGATTTTCGGCTGATAACACAAAGGGGGAAAAACCACGCTTTTATCCCCCTTTGTCAAAAAATCTCAGGCGGGAGCATTCCCGCCTTTTTTGTCTCTGCTATTCCCCGCCGCAAACTTCGCACTGCGGATCCTTCGGCAGCTTCATCTCGCGGAACTGCATCGTCATGGCATCAAACATCAGCAGTTTTCCGGTGAGCGGTTGGCCGTACTGCGTCAGCAGTTTGATGGCCTCCATCGCTTGCAGCGTGCCGATGGTGCCGACCAGCGGTGCCATGACACCGGCCTCGACGCAGGTGAGGGCGTTGTCGCCGAATAACCGACTCAGGCAGCGGTAGCAGGGTTCTCCGGGCTGATAGGTGAAGACGCTGAGCTGCCCTTCCATGCGGATGGCCGCGCCGGACACCAGGGGTTTGCGCTGAGCATGACAGAGGCGATTTAGCAGATTGCGCGTCGCCACGTTGTCAGTGCAGTCCAGCACCAAATCGCAGGCGGCAATCTGCGCCGCCATCTGGTCGTCGTCCAGCTGTGCATCAACAGTTTCAATCTGAGCATGTGGGTTGATGGCACTGAGTTCGAGACGGGCCGATTCAACTTTCGCCATACCGATGCGCGCGTCGCGGTGCAGGATTTGGCGCTGCAGGTTAGAGAGTGAAACGGTGTCGAAATCAACCAGCGTCAGGTGGCCGACGCCCGCCGCGACCAGATAGGGGGCGGCGGCACAGCCTAACCCGCCGAGGCCGACAATCAGTACCCGGGCGGCCTTCAGTTTTTCCTGACCGTCGAAGTCAAAGCCACGCAGGATAATCTGGCGGTTATAGCGCAGCGCTTCGGCATCGGTTAATTCCGGCAGCATGCTCAGCTCCTCAGCAAGGCGTTGAAGGGCTCAATGTCCACTTTTTCGCCCACTGCCACGGAGCCGCGTTCGCGCTCCAGCACGATAAAGCAGTTACCCTGGCTGAAAGAACTGAACACGTGTGACCCTTGATGGCCGGTGGTGCTCACTTCCAGCTCGCCCTGAGCGTTGCTGCTAAACACGCCGCGCTGAAAATCAAGGCGTCCCGGCGCTTTCTTCAGGGGGGTCAGGGCGCGAGCCTGCAAACGCGGTGGCAAATGCCAGTCGCTGTGGCCCGCCAGCTTCGCCAACAGCGGCTGCACCAGTTGGTAGAAGGTCAGCGCTGCAGAAACCGGGTTGCCCGGCAGGCCACAGAACCAGGCCTGCTTGAGCTTGCCGAAGGCAAAGGGTTTACCGGGTTTGATCGCCAGCTTCCAGAAGCCGACTTCGCCCAGCTCGTCGAGCATCTGCTTGGTGTAGTCGGCTTCACCGACCGAGACGCCACCGCTGCTGATCACCACATCGGCCTGGCGGTCTGCCTGCTCGAAGGCGGCGCGCAGCGCGTTTTGGTCATCACGGATAATGCCCAGATCCAGCGTTTCGCACCCTAACTGTTCCAGCATCAGGCGTACGGCAAAACGGTTGGTATCATAGATTTGGCCCGCCTGCAGCGGCTGCCCGACCGGCTGTAACTCGTCGCCGGTGGAGAATACCGCCACCTTCAGCTTACGTACCACCTGCACCTCGGCGACACCGAGCGAGGCCAACAGCGGCAACTGCGCAGCGCCCAGTCTGATACCCGCAGGTAAAACCCCGGCACCCTGGCGAATATCTTCCCCCGCCAGGCGAATATTTTGCCCGGCTTGCACTTCGGCCGTGAAGCGCACGCCGGCATCGCTGATCTCGGCCTGCTCCTGCATGATCACCGCCTCGGCCCCTGCTGGGACAGGCGCGCCTGTCATGATGCGTACGCAGGTACCGGTTGGCCAGTTGCCGTCGAACGGAGCACCGGCAAAAGCTTTGCCCGCGACTGGCAGCGGCGCGTTGGCTTGCAGATCGGCGAGGCGCACGGCATAGCCGTCCATGGCCGAATTGGCGAAGGGCGGTACATCAATCGGCGAAATGACCGGCGCGGCGGTAATGCGGCCGGCGGCGGCGGTCAGGGCAATGGATTCGGTCTGCTGAAGGGGGGAGATCTGGCTGAGCATCTTCTCCAGCGCCTGCTCCAGGGAAATAAGATCGGAAGTATGGCAATGATCCATAAGGAACTCCGTAATCAGGGTGCGCGACAAATGGCGGCAAAGTGGGGGTATTATGAAGGATGCTATGCTGAAGTAAACAACGGGAGGCAGTGATGCACAGACAGGTATTAGACTTTTGGTTTGACGAGATCGAACCGGCAATGTGGTTCAAAAAGGACGATGATTTCGATCGCCTGTTGCATACGCGCTTTGGTCAGATCTGGCAGGCCGCCGCCGCCGGCGAGCTGGCGCACTGGCGAGACAGCATTGAGGGGCGGTTGGCGGAGGTG
Organism: Serratia sp. BNK-12; assembly: GCF_047456085.1. Lineage (NCBI taxonomy): Bacteria > Pseudomonadati > Pseudomonadota > Gammaproteobacteria > Enterobacterales > Yersiniaceae > Serratia > Serratia sp. BNK-12. Next base: position 3,567,115 of record NZ_CP179896.1, on the reverse strand, counting down.
ATCGTGCTCGATCAGTTCAGTCGCAACCTGTTCCGCGGCACGCCGCGTTCATTTGCCAGCGACTGCATGGCGTTGGTGCTGGCACAGGAAGCGGTCCGTAGTGGGCAATGTGAACGACTTACGCCAGAGCAACGGGGCTTTCTCTATTTGCCCTTTATGCATTCAGAGTCGGCGTTGATTCATCAACAGGCTTTGGCGTTGTATACCGAGCTGGGCAATGCCAATCAGTTGGAGTTTGAAGTGCGGCACAAAGCCATTATTGACCGCTTTGGCCGTTACCCACACCGTAATGCGATATTAGGCCGAGTCTCTACCCCGGAGGAGGAAGCATTTCTGCTGTTACCGGGGTCAGGATTCTAAATATTGATCATCTGCGTTCAGCCGGCTAAAAAACAGCAGGTTGAACGCACAACGGCCGGATATTTAGAGATATCGATTATTTTTGCCGGTAATTACTGTGTGCCCCTCACGGGTTTCTACCAAAAATCCCAATCGTTATTCAGAACGGTTTTTCCAATTTATAACTCTCTGTTTTTATTCCATTAAGCTATTTCAATGTGCGAAATAATCTAAGCGGGCTACGCTAAAAGCTGGGCGAAGACTTTATGCTTTACTTCGATAGCGCGGCTAAATATAGTCGGGAAAAGGCCGAATAATAATTATACCCGTCGCCTTGCCGGCCGCCGCGTTGTGGGCTGCCGCCGAGGTGAATCTATTTCCCCTTCAATAAGGGGCGGGATTGGCAGGATTAACACAGGGTGACAGGCAAATGAGCAAACCAGTGATTGCCATTCATGGCGGCGCGGGCGCAATTACCCGTGCGGCGCTGAGTGCTGAAAAGGAACAGGAGTATATTCAGGCGTTGTCCGACATCGTCGCCGCCGGCCAGCAGATCCTGGCCCAGGGTGGCAGCGCCCTGGATGCGGTCACCGAGGCGGTAAGGCTGCTGGAAGAGTGCCCATTGTTTAATGCTGGTAAAGGCTCGGTATTCACCCATCAGGGCACCCACGAGTTGGATGCCTGTGTGATGGATGGGAGCACCTGCGATGCCGGTGCCGTGGCCTGCGTCAGCCGGATACGCAATCCGGTGCTGGCTGCGCGCGCGGTATTGGAAAACAGCCAGCACGTGCTGTTCGCTGGGGAGGGTGCGGAGAAATTTGCCGCCGCCCACGATCTTGAAATGGTCGCACCCGATTTCTTCTTTACCCAACCACGTTTTGACCAACTGCACCGTGCTCAGGCAGAGCTTGGGCGTGTGTTGCTCGATCACGATGGCGCAGCGCAAAGCGGTGAGCCGATCGACCCCGATCGTAAATTCGGTACCGTTGGCGCGGTGGCGCTGGATGCCCTGGGCAACCTGGCGGCCGCAACGTCGACGGGCGGCATGACCAACAAACAGGCCGGCCGGGTGGGGGATACGCCGATCATCGGTGCCGGTTGTTACGCCAACAATGCCACGGTGGCGGTCTCCAGCACCGGTACCGGGGAAACCTTCATGCGCGGCGTGTCGGCTTATGACGTTTCCGCGTTGATGGAGTACGCCGGGCTCAGTCTGCAGCAGGCCACTGACCGGGTGGTGATGGAAAAACTGCTGGCGATGGGTGGCAGCGGCGGCATGATTGCCATCGACAGTCACGGCAACGTGGCGCTGCCTTTCAACAGTGAAGGCATGTACCGCGGTTTCGGTTATGTCGGCGATGCGCCGTCCGTAGGGATTTACCGCTAACCGATCGCCAGGAGGGTGCATGACCGATGCCTTAATGCCGCTTGCGGCCGACGCCGGGCTATTATTGCCGCCGCAGCGCGTGCTGTCGGTGCGCGATCTGAGCGTCCAATTTCAACAACAGGGCGATACCGTAGAAGCGGTGCGCAACCTGTCATTCGATCTCGATCGCGGCGAGACGCTGGCGATCGTCGGTGAATCCGGTTCGGGTAAATCTGTCACCTCTCTGGCATTGATGCGCCTGGTCGAACAGGGCGGTGGCAACATCGTCAGCGGGACGATGCCCTTTCGTCGGCGTAACGGCGAGGTGCTCGATCTGGCCCACGCACGTCAGGGGACATTACGCACGGTGCGCGGTGCCGATATGGCGATGATCTTTCAGGAACCGATGACCTCGCTGAACCCGGTATTCCCGGTAGGGGAACAGATCGCCGAATCTCTGCGCCTGCATCAGGCGATGGATCACCGCGCCGCCAGACAAGCCGCCTTGCAGATGCTCGATTTGGTGCGCATTCCCGAAGCCAAAGACGTACTTAACCGTTACCCACATCAGCTCTCCGGCGGTATGCGCCAGCGGGTGATGATCGCCATGGCGCTGTCTTGCAAGCCGGCCTTATTGATTGCCGATGAACCTACCACAGCGCTGGACGTCACCATTCAGGCGCAAATCCTGCAGCTTATCCGCGTACTGCAGCAGGAAATGCAGATGGGGGTGATTTTTATTACCCACGATATGGGCGTAGTGGCGGAGATAGCCGATCGGGTACTGGTCATGCGTCAAGGGGAACAGGTGGAGCAGGGGCCGGTGCGCGAACTGTTTGCCGCGCCGCAACAGCCCTACACCCAAGCGCTGCTGGCGGCGGTACCCAGGCTGGGATCAATGGCGGAGTTGGACTTCCCGGCGAAATTCCCGTTGCCAAACGGCGCAGACAATGGCGGGCCGCAGGATACCGTACCGCCGGGGGCGACGCCGATCCTGCGGGTAGAAAATCTGGTGACGCGCTTTGACCTACGCAGCGGTATTTTAAATCGCGTCATCCGGCGAGTGCATGCGGTGGAAAACGTCAGTTTTGATCTCTACCCCGGCGAAACGCTGGGGCTGGTGGGAGAGTCCGGCTGCGGCAAATCCACGACTGGCCGCTCGTTGTTGAAGCTGGTGGACAGCCAGCGCGGCACCATTACCTTTGACGGTCGTCAGATCAATCAGTTGAAAGGCCCGGCGCTGCAGCACCTGCGGCGGGACATCCAGTTTATCTTCCAGGATCCTTACGCCTCGCTCGATCCGCGTCTGACCGTCGGGTTCTCGATCATGGAACCGCTGCTGGTACATAACGTGGCACGTGGCAAGGCGGCACAAGAGCGCGTGGCCTGGCTGCTGGAACGCGTCGGGCTTAAACCAGAGCATGCGCGTCGTTATCCGCATGAGTTTTCCGGTGGCCAGCGGCAGCGAATCTGCATTGCGCGCGCGTTGGCGCTTAATCCCAAGGTAGTGATCGCTGACGAATCGGTGTCGGCGCTCGACGTGTCGATTCAGGCGCAAATCGTCAATCTGCTGCTCGATCTGCAGCGTGAGTTCGGCATCGCCTTTTTGTTTATCTCGCACGATATGGCGGTAGTAGAGCGCATCAGCCACCGCGTAGCGGTGATGTATCTCGGGCAGATTGTCGAGATTGGCCCGCGTCGGGCGGTGTTTGAGAACCCGCAGCACGCTTACACCCGCAAGCTGATGGCGGCGGTGCCGGTGGCCGATCCTAACCATGCTTATAAACGCCAGCCGCTGCTGGTCGATGAAATCCCCAGCCCGATCCGCGCGCTGGGCGATGAACCCGTTACCGCACCGCTAGTGCAGGTTGGACCGGGGCATTTTGTCGCCCGCCATCCGATCGCCGGTGCCTTTTAGTGACCTCAGGAGAGACAAGCACCATGAAGCACTCATTCAAACGTAAGGCATTAGCGGGCGCCGTGCTGCTGGCGGCCGCGGTCGCCGGCCCAGCCTGGGCTGCGAAAGATGCGGTGATCGCCGTCGCGTCCAATTTCACCACGCTTGATCCGTATGACGCCAACGATACGCTGTCGCAGGCGGTGGCCAAATCCTTCTATCAGGGCCTGTTCGGTTTCGATAAAGACATGAAACTGGTGAACGTGCTGGCGGACAGCTATGAGGTGAGCAAAGACGGCCTGACTTACACCCTCAAGCTGCATCCGGGGGTGAAATTCCATGACGGCACCGAGTTTAACGCCGAAGCGGTGAAGGTGAACCTGGATCGCGCCAGCAACCCGGACAATCACCTCAAGCGCTACAACCTGTTCAAAATGATCGACAAAACCGAAGTGGTGGACGCCAATACGGTGAAGATCGTGCTGAAAGCGCCATTCTCGGCCTTTATCAACAACCTGGCGCACCCGGCGGCGGTGATCATTTCGCCGGCCGCGTTGAAGCAGTACGGCAAAGAGATTGGTTTCCACCCGGTGGGGACCGGCCCTTATCAGTTCGTGACCTGGAACCAGACCGATTTCGTCAAGGTGAAAAAGTTTGACGGTTATTGGAAACAGGGGCTGCCGAAGCTCGACAGCATCACCTGGCGCCCGGTCGTGGATAACAATACCCGCGCTGCCATGCTGCAGACCGGTGAAGCGACCTTTGCCTTCCCGATCCCGTATGAGCAGGCCAAGGTGCTGGAAGGCAATGCCAAGCTCGATTTGGTGGCCGCGCCGTCGATCCTGCAGCGTTATATCAGCCTGAACGTGACTCAAAAGCCATTCGATAACCTGAAAGTGCGTCAGGCGTTGAACTACGCCATCAATAAAGACGCGCTGATCAAGGTCGCGTTCTCCGGCTACGCCGTTCCGGCGGAAGGCCCGGTGCCGCCGGCGATCGATTTTGCCACCCGTTACCAGCCTTGGCCTTATGATCCGGCCAAGGCGCGCGAACTGCTTAAAGAGGCCGGTTATCCTAACGGTTTCACCACCACCCTGTGGTCGTCTCATAACCACAGCACCGCGCAGAAAGTGCTGCAGTTTGCCCAGCAGCAGTTGGCGCAGGTTGGCGTGAAAGTGACGGTGACGGCGATGGATGCCGGTCAGCGCGCGGCCCAGGTGGAAAGCGTTGGGGTGAAAGACACCGGCGTGCGTATGTTCTATACCGGCTGGTCAGCATCAACCGGTGAAGCGGACTGGGCCTTGTCACCGCTGTTCTCAACCCAGGCTGCGCCGCCGAAGCAGTTCAACACGGCGTTCTACAGTAATCCGCAGGTAGATCAGGATCTGACCGGCGCGCTGGCGACCACTGACCGCGCCGAGAAGCAGAAACTGTACAAGGACGCGCAGGATCGCATCTGGGCAGATGCGCCATGGATTTTCCTGGCCACCGAGCGCTTGCTGTCGGCTAACAATAAACAGCTGAGCGGCTTTTACGTGATGCCGGATACCTCGTTCAACTTTGATAATGCCGATCTTAAATAAGGCACCGATCCCCGCTCTCCTGGAGGGCGGGGTGAAGGGACGCACCCAAGATGCTTAATTATTTTCTTAAACGACTGCTGGGCCTGATCCCGACGCTGCTGATTGTCGCGGTGTTGGTGTTTTTGTTCGTCCATATGCTGCCCGGCGATCCGGCGCGGCTGGCGGCAGGGCCGGAAGCCGACGAAGCGGTAGTACAGCTGGTGCGTAAGGATCTGGGGCTGGACAAGCCGCTGCCGCAACAGTTCGTGCACTTTTTTGTCAATGCGCTGCGGGGGGATTTCGGAACCTCGATGGTTTCCAAGCGCCCGGTGAGCGAAGAGATCGGCTCGCGCTTTTTACCGACCCTGTGGCTGACGCTGAGCAGCATGCTGTGGGCGGTGATTTTCGGTATGGGCATCGGCATGGTGTCTGCCGTGTGGCGTAACCGCTGGCCCGATCGTCTCGGCATGACCCTGGCGGTCTCCGGGATTTCGTTCCCCGCCTTTGCGCTGGGTATGCTGCTGATGCAGGTGTTTTCCGTCAATCTCGGTTGGTTGCCGACGGTGGGCGCCGACAGTTGGCGGCACTATATTTTGCCTTCCATCACCCTTGGGGCTGCGGTAGCGGCGGTGATGGCGCGTTTTACCCGCGCTTCGTTTGTTGAGGTGCTGCAGGAAGACTACATGCGTACCGCGCGCGCCAAAGGGGTACGGGAAACCATGGTGGTAGTGAAACACGGGCTGCGCAACGCGATGATCCCGGTCGTCACCATGATGGGATTGCAGTTTGGCTTCCTGCTCGGCGGCTCGATCGTCGTGGAGAAGGTCTTCAACTGGCCGGGGTTGGGCAGGCTGCTGGTCGATTCGGTGGAGATGCGTGATTACCCGGTGATCCAGGCCGAAGTCTTGCTGTTCTCGCTGGAGTTTATTCTGATTAACTTGTTGGTGGACCTGCTGTATGCGGCAATTAACCCGGCAATACGATACAAATGAGGGCGCTGCATGATTAAGCATTGGCGACGCGACGCCGCACTGAAGGCGATGCCGACAATCGATCCTAACGCGGTACGAACGCCGTGGCATGAATTCTGGCGGCGGTTCCGTCAGCAACGCGTGGCGCTGGTCGCTGCGCTATTGGTGTTACTGTTGGTGGTTGCTGCGCTGCTGGCACCCTATCTGGTTCCCTTTGACGCGGAAAATTATTTTGATTACGACCGCCTGAACGAAGGGCCTTCGCTGATGCATTGGCTGGGGGTGGACTCGTTGGGGCGGGACATTTTCAGTCGCATTCTGATGGGGACCCGTATTTCGCTGGCCGCCGGAGTGTTCTCGGTGCTGGTGGGCGGGCTGATCGGTACGCTGCTGGGTCTGCTGGCGGGCTATTACGAAGGCTGGTGGGATCGCATTACCATGCGTATCTGCGATGTGCTGTTCGCCTTTCCTGGCATTCTGCTGGCGATCGGCGTGGTGGCGATTATGGGCAGCGGCATGGCCAACGTGATTATTGCCGTGGCCATTTTCAGCATTCCGGCATTTGCCCGGTTGGTGCGGGGCAACACCCTGGTGTTGAAACATCTGACCTACATCGAGTCGGCACGCAGCATTGGCGCGTCAGACTGGACCATCATCATGCGGCATATTTTGCCGGGGACAATTTCGTCGATTGTGGTGTATTTTACCCTGCGCATCGGTACTTCAATCATCACCGCCGCCAGCCTGTCGTTCCTCGGGCTGGGTGCCCAGCCGCCAACGCCGGAATGGGGCGCAATGCTCAACGAGGCGCGGGCGGATATGGTGATTGCGCCGCACGTGGCGATTTTCCCCAGCCTGGCGATATTTATCACCGTGCTGGCGTTTAACCTGTTGGGGGATGGCTTGCGCGATGCGTTGGATCCGAAGTTGAAGGGATAACCGTTTTTTAGTCCAAAGGAGCTGGCTATGAGTCATATCAGTAAAAAGGGAATTAAAACAAGCATGCTGATTACCATCATCACCTATTGGGGAGGATCCTATCTGGTGTGCAATTCGTCGCTTCTGGTAGCCTACCCCAATATTAGCTATGTCGATGTGGTTGTTGGTTTGCTGGCATTTTTTGGTATCTGGAAGGCCTGTAACCTGATGCAAGCCTTCTACCGTTGGTATAACGGCATCGAGAATGTTTCATGATCTTTAGCGTGAGAGAAGGCTAACGTACCGGATAAGATAAATTTATCTCAAGATTAATACGCTAAGCTTTTAGTGTTCTAATTAAATTGAGTCTTTTAGTGTTCTAATTAAATTGAGTCTTTTAGTGTTGTCGGTTAATAACCGAAGAATACATGATTAACCTATTGCTCTCGTCACGTTTTCACTAAATAAAGTTTGTATTTTACTTTCGCAATTATATTATCACTATGGTTGCCCAGTATGTTTGTTTGTGAGGATTTAATAACTTTAATTCATGGAGTGAATAATATGGCTATTCGTGAGTTAACATCACAGGATCTTGATTTAATTTCTGGCGGAAACGCTGACTCCGGTTATGAAGGCCGTGGGGATGGCCGTGGTCACTATGGTGGAGCACCGAATACCTGTGCGAATAAAGTGGGTGCCAGTCTCATTGCCGGTGTGATTGAAGGCGTGGTTATCGGTGCTATTCTTAGAGCTGGTCATCCGGCAGCTATGATTGCTGGTGCTGTGTTTGGGGGAATACAAGCGGGAATATCATGTGCGGATGAGGGGCCTAGCAGAGGGGGACGACAGGATGCGCTGGGAGGTAATAATAGCCGTAATAGTGTGAATGGCCAATGTCGCTGGTAATTCATATTTCATCAATGGAATATAAGATGAAAGCTTGCATTATTATCGCACTATGGACATCAATATTTTACCCTTTGATTAATCACTCATCACTGGCCATTATGAAACCGAATAATAGCTATGTGGATATTGCCGTGGCGGTTTTCGCCTTTTTTGGCGTGAAGGCGGTAATGACTTCAGTTGAGAATTTTTATTATTGGTTTAATGGCCGGGAATAAGCAGTCGCCGTAATAAGTGCTTGCGATAGCGATTATCGCAAGCACTGTTACGGTTTTATGATCAGCGGAACAGATGTTCGGCGTGGAAGCGCAGATGGTCTTCGATAAAGCTGGCGATGGTAAAGTAGCTGTGATCGTAGCCCGGCTGAATGCGCAGGATCAGCGGCCAGTCACGCTGGCGTGCCAGCTCGGCCAGTTTTGCCGGCTGCAGTTGATCTGCCAGGAACTGATCGTCGTCACCTTGATCCACCAATACCGGCATTTTTTCCGCGCCGTTGGCCAGCAGGTGGCAACTGTCATACTGCAGCCACTGGCTTTCGTCGTCGCCCAAATAGGCGGCAAAGGCTTTACGTCCCCAGGGCACCTGACAAGGGTTAACGATCGGCGCAAACGCCGATACCGACCGGAAGCGCTGGGGATTGCGGAACGCCATCATCAGTGCGCCGTGGCCGCCCATCGAATGGCCGAAAATCGACTGGCGCTCGCTGACGCTGAAATGCTGGTTGATCAACGCCGGTAGCTCATCGCTGATGTAGTCGTACATGCGAAAGTGCTTGTCCCACGGCGCTTGGGTGGCATTCAGATAGAAGCCTGCGCCCTGGCCCAAATCGTAGCCTTCATCATTCGGCACATCGTCGCCGCGCGGGCTGGTGTCGGCCATCACCAATACCAGTCCCAGCTCGGCGGCGATACGCTGCGCACCGGCCTTCAGCGTGAAGTTTTCGTCATTGCAGGTCAGCCCCGACAGCCAGTACAGCACCGGCGGCGGGTTATCATCGCGCGGTGGCGGCAGATAGATGCTGAAAGTCATGTTGCAATTCAGGCTCTGCGCCGCATGGCGGTAACGCTGTTGCCAGCCGCCAAACATGCGGTGCTCTTCGAGAAGTTCTAATGACAAGGTCATCTCTGCCTCCTGGCTTATTTTTTGTCGAAGTGAATAACGGAACGAATGGATTTGCCTTCGTGCATCAAATCGAACGCCTCGTTAATCTGCTCCAGGCCCATGGTGTGGGTAATAAAGTCATTCAGCGCGAATTCGCCGTTCATATAACGCTCAACGATACCTGGCAATTGCGAACGGCCTTTCACCCCACCAAAGGCAGAGCCGCGCCAGACGCGACCGGTCACCAGTTGGAACGGACGGGTGGAGATTTCCTGACCTGCACCGGCGACGCCGATGATTACGGATTCGCCCCAGCCTTTATGACAGCATTCCAGCGCTGAACGCATTACGTTGACGTTGCCGATACACTCGAAGGAGAAATCTACGCCGCCGTCGGTCAGTTCAACGATCACGTCCTGGATCGGCTTATCGTAGTCTTTCGGGTTGATCAGATCGGTAGCGCCCAGCTTGCGCGCCAGATCGAACTTGCTGGTGTTGATGTCGATGCCGATGATGCGACCTGCACCGGCCATCTGTGCGCCGATAATGGCCGACAGACCGATGCCGCCAAGGCCGAAGATGGCAACGGTATCGCCTTTTTGCACTTTGGCGGTGTTAATAACCGCACCCATGCCGGTGGTGACGCCGCAGCCGAGCAGGCAGACTTCTTCCAGCGGTGCTTCTTTACTGATTTTGGCCAGTGAGATTTCCGGTACCACGGTGTATTCGGAGAAGGTTGAAGTGCCCATGTAGTGGAAAATAGGCTTGCCGTCCTTAAAGAAGCGGGTAGTGCCGTCCGGCATCAGGCCCTTGCCTTGGGTGGCGCGGATCGCCTGGCACAGGTTGGTTTTGCCGGATTTACAGAATTTGCACTCGCCGCATTCCGGGGTGTACAGCGGGATCACGTGATCGCCTACCGCCACGCTGGTCACGCCTTCGCCGATGGCTTCCACCACGCCGCCGCCTTCATGGCCGAGGATTGCCGGGAACACGCCTTCGGGATCGGCACCGGACAGGGTGTAGGCGTCGGTGTGGCAGACACCGGTGGCGACGATCCGCACCAGCACTTCGCCTTTTTGCGGTGGCATCAGATCGACTTCTTCGATCTTCAGCGGCTGGTTCGGTCCCCAGGCAACGGCGGCACGGGTTTTGATCATTTCCATCATAGTCTCCAGTGGTCTATTTTTTAAATCAGGCTATGTCGATAGCATCGGGTAAGTCATGGGCAGTATTTTCAACCGCAACGGTTTCTGCCTGTTCAATAATCAGTTCTTTCAGGGCGCGAACGTTCGGGCCAAAGGCGTCGCGTCGCCACAGTAGCCAGGTGGCAGTTTGGGCAATGTCGTCCGGCAGGGTGTGTACTTTCACCCGTTCATGGCCGGGCAGCAGGCTTAGTACCGAATGCGGGATCATCGCCAGCCCGGCGCCGCTGGCGACGCAGGCCAGCATGGCGTGGTAGGACTGGATTTCCATAATCTGGCCTGGCAGTGCACCTTCGCGCTTGAACCAGGACTCCAACCGCAGACGGTAAGAACAGCTTGCGCGGAAGGCAAATAGGGTTTCGCCCTTGGCATCTTTGGCGTTATGGATCGGCAGGTGGTCGAGACAGGAGATCACCACCATATGTTCGGGGAAGGCAATACAGCCATTGAGTTCGTCATACTGTACCGGCCCGTCGACCAGCGCGGCCGCCAGCGTACCTGCGCGGACTCGCTCGGTGATCTCGCCGGAGGTGCCGGTGGTCAGCGACAGCGACACCTGCGAAAAACGCTGATGATACGCCGCCAACAGGGTGGGCAACCGGGTGGCGGCGGTGCTTTCCATCGAGCCGATGGCGAAGTTACCCGCCGGCTCACCGGCATGGGTAATGCTCATGGCTTCTTCGCTCAGTGCCAGGATACGGTTGGCATAACAGAGAAAGTTATGGCCCATCGGCGAAAGGCGCAGTCGCTGTTTTTCACGGATAAACAGATCGGTGCCCAGTTCCTGTTCGAGCTGACGCAGGCGTGTGGTCAGGTTCGAGGGGACGCGGTGCAATTGCTCTGCGGCACGGGCGACGGAGCCGGTTTCGGCGACGCTGCAAAACATGCGGAGCTGGGTCAGATCCATTATCTTCTCTTTTCGTGATGAACTTGATGAGTATTATTCAGTTTTTGTGAGTGTAATACTGCTGCATGATACTGGCAACTTTCTTTTAACAGTATGGATAACTCTACATGGCCTTAAGAATTGCCCTGAGCGGTTTTATCGCGTTGATCGTAGCCATGGGGATCGGCCGCTTCGCCTTTACCCCGCAGGTGCCGCTGATGATTGCTGAGCATCAGTTTACTCTGACCGGCGCCGGGTTGGTGGCGGCCATCAACTACCTGGGCTACCTGTGCGGCGCTTACGATGCCATGCGTGCCAGCCGACACGTTGAACGTCGGCTGTGGTTGGGCGTGTGGGGGGCGGTGATCTTGACGCTGCTTTCCGCCTGGGTGCAGGGGGAGTGGTGGCACGGAGCGGTGCGTTTCTTCATCGGGTGGGCCAGCGGTTGGTCGATGGTACTGGTAGCGGCCTGGACCAACGAACGGTTGGCGCACTACGGCCGACCGGCGCTCAGCGCGGCGGTATTTGCCGGCCCGGGAGCCGGGATTTTTATCAGCGGCATGCTGGCGGTGGGGATCCACAGCCTGGCGTTGACCGCGTCACAGGCCTGGCTGGTCTACGGCGTACTGGCGCTGGTATTGATTGGCGCGATCAGCATTAATCTGCCGAAGACCGGCGAATTGCATCGTCCTGACGTGGCGCCTGAGCCATTGTTGTTGACCCCGGCGCTGAAACGTCTGGTGTGGAGCTACAGTCTCGCAGGCTTTGGTTATATTCTGCCGGCCACTTTTTTGTCGCAAATGGCCGCGGCGCGCTTTCCCGGCAGCCTGTTCGCGCAATTTGTCTGGCCGATCTTTGGTGGGGCGGCGGTGCTGGGGATTGTCATCGGTATTCTGACCCGTCACCGGCTGACTACTCAAACCCGGCTGGCGATCACCCTGTGGGTACAGGCATTGGGGGTGTTAAGCGCGGAAATCGTACCGGGAGTTGCCGGCTTGGCACTGGGCGCGTTGCTGACCGGTGGCGGCTTCCTCAGCGTGGTGCAGCTGTCGATCCAGCATGGCCGTGAGCTGGCCCCCAACCATGCCCGTTATATGGCGGGACTGCTGACCACCGGCTATGCGATTGGTCAGTTGGTCGGCCCGACGCTGTCGGCGTTGTCAACCGCATTGACCCACCGGCTGGAACCGGCATTGTACGTGGCCGTGGCGGCGCTGATTGTGGCCGGTCTGCTGGTGGTCAATACGTCGGCTCGCGAGCTGGCGCGAAAACCGATGGCGCAGTGATTAAATTCCGTACAAAAAACGTGGAATAGCCGCAGCCGGCCTGATTGTGCTAAATGCGAATATTTCACCTGCGGATGAAACACAATCACTGGATAATCCCCTCGCTCTCATCTAGAGTGGGGGCAAAATCTTGACTGGGTTCACGTTATCAACTGCGGAAACGTCTGTCGTCAGGAGAGTATGCAATTCATCCCTCTGCTCGGTAAAACAGCCGGATGGGTGAGTTCAAGTCCGTTGGAGAGAAGAAATGACATCATCATTAAGTAAAGAAGCTGCATTGGTTCACGCGGCGCTCGAAGAGCGCGGTCTGGAAACTCCGTTGCGCGGCGAAGTGCTGGATCGCGAAACGCGTAAACGTCGTATTAAAGAGCACATGACCGAAATCATGCAGCTGCTTAATCTCGATCTGTCCGACGACAGCCTGGCGGAAACCCCGCACCGCATCGCCAAAATGTATGTCGATGAGATTTTCTCCGGCCTGGACTACGCCAACTTCCCAAAAATCACCGTCATTGAAAACAAGATGAAAGTGGATGAAATGGTGACGGTGCGTGATATCACGCTGACCAGCACCTGCGAACACCATTTTGTCACCATCGATGGCAAGGCGACCGTTGCCTACATTCCCAAGGATGCGGTGATTGGGCTGTCGAAAATCAACCGTATCGTGCAGTTCTTCTCCCAGCGCCCACAGGTGCAGGAGCGCTTAACTCAGCAGATCCTGGTGGCATTGCAAACCTTGCTGGGCACCAATAATGTGGCGGTATCAATTGATGCGGTCCATTATTGTGTTAAGGCGCGCGGTATCCGTGACGCGACCAGCGCCACCACCACGACCTCTCTGGGTGGGCTGTTCAAGTCCAGCCAGAACACCCGTCAGGAATTCCTGCGCGCGGTGCGCCATCACCAGTCGTGATGGGTCGCTAGAATGGTAACAGGCGCCTGCGGGCGCCTTTTTAATGAGCGGAATACAGCGATAAAATAATGAACACTAGCCCAACGGCTCCTTTGCCGCGCATCGCCACGCTGGACTGCGTGCGCGGTATCGCCATCCTTGGCATTTTGCTGCTGAATATCAGCGCCTTTGGCCTGCCGAAGGCGGCCTATCTCAATCCGGCCTATCTGGGCTTGCCTACAACGCGCGATGCCTGGACCTGGGCGCTGCTGGACATTTTCGCGCAGGCTAAATTCCTGGCGATGTTCGCCCTGTTGTTTGGCGCCGGGCTGCAGATGCTGCTGCGCCGCGGCAAAGGCTGGATACGTGCACGGCTGTCGTGGCTGGTGCTGTTTGGCCTGGGACATGCCATTTTCCTTTGGGACGGCGATATCCTGCTAGCCTATGGGCTTATCGGGCTGGTGTGCTGGCGGATGATCCGCGATGCGAAAGAAACCTATCAACTGTTGAAAACCGGCGTGGTGCTGTACCTGATTGGCGTCGGGGTGCTGTTGTTGTTGGGCTTCATTTCGCACGGTGAACCTGGCAGTTTCTGGCAACCCGGCGTGGCAGAGCTGCAGTATGAGAAGTTTTGGAAGCTGCAGGGCGGGATGGAAGCCTGGCGCAGCCGCACCGATCTTCTCTCCTCCAGCCTGCTGGCGATTGGCGCGCAATACGGTTGGGAGTTGGCGGGGCTGATGCTGTTCGGCGCCGGTTTAATGCGCAGTGGCTGGCTACGCGGCACTTATTCACCGGGTTACTACCGCCGGCAGGCAGCATGGCTGATACCGCTTTCATTGCTGATCCAACTGCCGGCCGTGGTGCTGCAATGGCATCTTCACTGGGACTATCGTTGGAGCGGTTTTTTATTGCAGGTGCCACGTGAGCTGGGGGCGCCCCTGCAGGCGATGGGCTATCTGGCGCTGTGCTACGGTTTTTGGCCGACGCTGTCGCGTTTGCGCATTGGGCACTGGTTGACGCAGGTCGGGCGCATGGCGCTGAGCAATTACCTGCTGCAAACGCTGATCTGCACCACGCTGTTTTATCGCTTTGGCCTGTATCAACAGTTTGACCGCCTGCAACTTTTGGCTTTCGTTCCGTTGGTCTGGCTGGCTAACCTGTTGTTTTCAAACCTGTGGCTGCGCTATTTCGAGCAGGGACCGGTGGAGTGGCTGTGGCGCAAACTCACCGCCCTGGCTACCGGCAAGGTAGAGCCCAAGGCGGTGAATTGAGATCTGGCGCAGGTAGGTTAAAAAAATGTATGTAAACGTTTTCTTTCCTGTGACGTAATTCACGCAGAGGAGGATGACAAACGGGGTAGGATAGCGCCACTGTCAACTACCCCGACCTCAGGATCCTTCATGACCTCTGTTCACCCAACCACCATTCGCGACGTGGCGAAGCGTGCGGGCGTGTCTGTGGCGACCGTCTCCCGCGTGCTGAATCACAGCGCCCTGACCAGCAAAGAGACGCGCGAGCAGGTATTAAAGGCGGTGGCTGAACTGGGCTATCGACCCAATGCCAATGCGCAAGCCCTGGCTACCCAGAGCAGCGATACCCTTGGGGTGGTGGTGATGGATGTCTCCGATCCCTTCTTCGGCGCACTGGTGAAAGCGGTAGACACCGTGGCGCAACAGCACCACAAATACCTGTTGATCGGTAACAGCTATCACCAGGCGGATAAAGAGCGCCACGCCATCGAGGTGCTGATTCGCCAACGCTGCAACGCCTTGATTGTTCATGCTAAAACTCTGTGTGATGCCGAGCTGATCGCCTTTCTCGATCAGGTGCCGGGTATGGTGCTGATCAACAGAATCATACCCGGCTATGAACATCGCTGCGTCGGGCTCGATAACGTCAGCGGCGCAGAGATGGCGATGCGTTTGCTGCTGTCGCAGGGCCACCAGCGTATTGGTTATCTGGGCTCGAACCATGCAATCGAAGACGGGCCGCTGCGCCAGCAAGGCTACACGCAGGCGATGGCGGCGGCCGGGCTGGCAACGCCCGACAGCTGGCGCGCCTATGGTTCGCCAGATTTGCAGGGCGGGGAAGAGGCGATGATCGAACTGCTTGGCCGCAACCTGCATCTTAGTGCGGTATTCGCCTACAACGACGCCATGGCCGCCGGGGCGATGGCGGTGTTGAAAGAAAACGCTATCACAGTACCGCAAAACTTCTCGCTGGTTGGGTTCGACGACATCCCCATCGCTCGCTACACCAGCCCCAAGCTCACCACGGTGCGTTACCCGATTGTCACCATGGCGACGCTGGCCACCGAACTGGCCTTGCTGGGCGCGGCAGGCAAGCTGGAGCCGCAGGCCCGCCATTTGTTTATGCCGACCCTGGTCCGACGCCATTCTGTGGCCCCTTGGCAAAGTGAGGCGGCGGTCACTCTCTGAACATTTAATCTTGTGTAACCGTTTTCAATCTGTGAGAAAATTCACAGATTATTAACATCACGCCGTCTATGCTCTAGGCGTTTTCCAGCGTAAAGGCACTTGCCGCTGCTGTTTTAACTCACGCTGGCGCCACATTTTTCAGGAATAACATGATTCACGGATGACAGGGAAACTGCCAGGCCCGGTCGTGCTGACACCGCCGGTTGCCCTTGGCCTAATACCGAGCAAGACCCTACATAAACCGGAGACACACAATGAATAAGAAGGTTTTCACCCTGGCCGCGACGGCCGCAGCCATGATGTTTGGCGCCGCAGCTCACGCAGATACCCGTATTGGCGTCACGATTTATAAATATGACGACAACTTTATGTCGGTGGTGCGCAAGGCAATCGAGAAAGACGCCAAGGCCTCTCCGGATGTCACCCTGCTGATGAATGACTCGCAGAACGACCAATCCAAACAAAACGACCAGATCGACGTGCTGATCGCCAAGGGCGTAAAAGCGCTGGCGATTAACCTGGTGGATCCAGCGGCTGCCCCGGTGGTGATTGATAAGGCACGCGCAAACGATATCCCTATCGTGTTCTACAACAAAGAGCCTTCCCGCAAAGCGCTGGACAGCTATGACAAAGCCTATTACGTGGGCACCGACTCTAAAGAGTCCGGCGTGATCCAGGGCCAACTGATTGAGAAACACTGGAAGGCCAACCCGAACTGGGATTTGAATAAAGACGGTCAGATCCAGTACGTGTTGCTGAAAGGTGAACCGGGCCATCCGGATGCAGAAGCGCGTACCACTTACGTGGTGAAAACGCTGAATGACGACGGTATTAAAACTCAGCAACTGCAGATGGACACCGCGATGTGGGACACCGCACAGGCAAAAGACAAGATGGATGCCTGGCTGTCCGGCCCTAACGCCAACAAAATCGAAGTGGTTATCGCCAACAACGATGCCATGGCGATGGGTGCGGTAGAAGCGCTGAAAGCGCACAACAAATCCAGCATCCCGGTATTCGGTGTCGATGCCTTGCCAGAGGCTCTGGCGATGGTGAAATCCGGCGCGATGGCGGGGACGGTGCTGAACGATGCCGACAACCAGGCCAAAGCCACCTTCGAGCTGGCGAAAAACCTGGCTGCGGGCAAACCTGCTGCCGACGGCACCCAATATAAAATCGACAATAAAGTGGTGCGCATTCCTTACGTTGGCGTAGATAAGGACAATTTGTCCAAATTTGTTAAGTAAGTTCTGAATGGCCCCGCCTGCGGTGCGCTGCCCAGCGCCAACACCAGGAAAGCCGCCGGCGGGGTAATTTTTCTTAAAATCACAGCCCAGATCCGATGAGTTTCAAGCTGCAGCTAATTAGGCGGTGGTTTGGAAGGTGTCGGATCACATAGCCAGGTGTATTTATGGCCGACAGCCCACGCGAATTTTTGCTGGAAATGACTGATATCAGTAAATCATTTCCCGGCGTCAAGGCATTGGATAATGTGAATCTGCGCGTTCGTCCGCACTCCATTCATGCATTAATGGGAGAGAACGGCGCGGGGAAGTCGACATTATTAAAATGCCTGTTCGGCATTTATAAAAAGGATGCCGGCAGTATTATTTTTCAGGGCCAGGAAATAGATTTCAAAAGCTCTAAAGAGGCGCTGGAACACGGCGTGTCCATGGTGCATCAGGAATTAAACCTGGTCTTGCAGCGCACCGTGATGGACAACATGTGGTTGGGGCGCTACCCGACCAAGGGCATGTTTGTCGATCAGGACAAGATGCTGAAAGATACCCAGGCGATATTCGACGAGCTGGATATTGATATTAACCCGCGGGATAAAGTGGGCACGCTATCGGTATCGCAAATGCAGATGATTGAAATCGCCAAGGCTTTCTCCTATGACGCCAAGATTGTCATTATGGATGAGCCCACTTCATCGCTGACGGAAAAAGAGGTGAACCACCTGTTCACCATTATCCGCAAGCTGAAGGAACGCGGCTGCGGCATCGTCTATATCTCGCATAAGATGGAAGAGATCTTCCAGCTGTGCGACGAAATCACCATTCTGCGTGATGGCCAGTGGATCGCCACCCAGCCGCTGGAAGGGCTGGATATGGACAAGATCATCTCGATGATGGTGGGGCGTTCGCTCAGCCAGCGTTTCCCCGATCGACAGAATACGCCGGGCGAGGTGATCCTGGAGGTGAAGAACCTGACCTCCTTGCGCCAGCCTTCGATTCGCGACGTCTCTTTCGATCTGCATCAGGGCGAGATCCTCGGCATCGCCGGGCTGGTGGGGGCCAAACGTACCGACATCGTCGAAACCCTGTTTGGCATCCGCGAAAAAATTGCGGGTACCATCAAGCTGCACGGTAAAACCATCAACAACCACAGCGCCAATGAGGCGATAAACCACGGTTTCGCACTGGTCACCGAAGAACGTCGTTCCACCGGGATTTATGCCTATCTGGACGTGGGGTTCAACTCGCTGATCTCCAATATTCGCAACTACAAAAATAAAATCGGCCTGTTGGATAACGCCCGCATGAAAAGCGATACCCAGTGGGTGATCGATGCCATGCGGGTCAAAACCCCGGGCCACCATACCCACATAGGTTCGCTGTCGGGCGGTAATCAGCAGAAGGTGATCATCGGCCGTTGGCTGCTGACTCAGCCGGAAATATTAATGCTGGATGAGCCGACGCGCGGCATTGACGTCGGCGCCAAATTCGAAATTTATCAGCTGATGACCGAACTGGCGAAGAAGGGCAAGGGGATCATTATTGTCTCGTCTGAAATGCCGGAGCTTTTGGGAATTACCGACAGAATACTGGTGATGAGTAATGGTCAGGTTGCGGGCATCGTCAACACCAAACAGACCTCGCAAAATGAAATTTTACGTCTCGCATCCCTGCACCTTTAAGGATCAGAATTATGAACGCGCTGAATAAAAAAACTTTGTTCACCTATTTCAAGGAAGGTGGCATTTACGTAGTGTTGCTGGTGCTGCTGGCAATTATTATTATCCAGGACCCGACCTTCCTCAGTCTAATGAACCTGAGCAATATCCTGACCCAGTCTTCGGTGCGCATCATTATTGCACTGGGCGTGGCGGGGCTGATTGTTACCCAGGGGACTGACCTGTCCGCCGGGCGCCAGGTTGGCCTGGCGGCGGTGATCGCGGCGACGTTGTTGCAGTCGATGGATAACGTGAACAAGGTATTCCCGCATATGGAAACCTGGTCGATCCCGCTGGTGATCCTGCTGGTGTGCGCCGTGGGTGCGGTGATCGGTCTGGTGAACGGTTTGATCATCGCTTACCTCAATGTGACGCCGTTTATTACCACGCTGGGCACCATGATCATCGTTTACGGCATCAACTCGCTGTATTACGACTCCGTTGGCGCCTCGCCAGTGGCGGGGTTTGATCCCAAGTTTTCCACCTTTGCCCAGGGGTTCCTGCGTTTTGGCGACTTTAAGCTGTCGTACATCACCTTCTACGCCATCATTGCGATTATTTTTGTCTGGATCCTGTGGAATAAAACCCGCTTCGGCAAAAATATTTTCGCCATCGGCGGCAACCCTGAGGCAGCCAAGGTTTCCGGCGTGAACGTGCCGCTGAACCTGATCATGATTTATGCGCTGTCCGGGGTGTTCTACGCCTTCGGCGGCTTACTGGAAGCGGGCCGTATCGGCAGCGCCACCAATAACCTGGGCTTTATGTATGAACTGGACGCCATTGCGGCGTGCGTGGTGGGCGGGGTGTCCTTTGCCGGCGGCGTCGGGACGGTGCTGGGGGTCGTGACCGGGGTCATCATCTTTACGGTTATCAACTACGGCCTGACCTACATTGGCGTTAACCCTTACTGGCAGTACATCATCAAGGGCGGCATCATTATCTTCGCCGTGGCGTTGGACTCCTTAAAATACGCCAAGAAAAAATAGTTGTGTCTCAGCTATGAAAACGGCCAGCAAATGCTGGCCGTTGCTGTTTCCAGGGCGGCATAAAGCTTATTTGGCCTTTTGTTTTTCCGCAGCCAGCTTGTGTTCCAGCTCAACCAATTGCTCTGGCGAAACTGCCGGGTAGCCTTGGGCATCTTCCGGTACGGTATGCATGGCGGAAATGGGGATCAGTGGCCCGAGGAAGCGCGGCTCGCGTTTTAGTATGTACAAATCGGTCAGTGCGCCAAGGCGGGCGAAGATCTCGCGTGCCCGTACCGTCATCATGTCTTTTGGCGAAGGAACTGCGTAGCACTGAGCCTGGATCCCCATATGCAGCGCGATAAACAGCGCGCGCTCGCAATGGAAGCGCTGGGTGATAATGATAAAGTCGTTGGTGTCGAACACTTTGCGGGTGCGGACGATAGAGTCAAGAGTACGGAAACCGGCATAATCCAGCACGATATCGCTGGGCGCCACGCCGGCGGCGATCAAATCGCGGCGCATGGTCATCGGCTCGTTGTAGCTTTGCTGGGCATTGTCGCCGCTCAGCAGCAGGTATTTCACTTTGCCGCTGTTATAGGCATTAATCGCGCCCTGAATGCGGTAGCGATAATATTGGTTGATCACGCCGGTGCGGTAATATTTGGCCGTGCCCAGTACCACGCCGACCTGGCGATGAGGCAGGCCTTGCAGTTCGTCATAGACGTAAGGCGCGGTTTTCCAGCTGATCCAACGATCGAGCGCGAGAGCCGAAAGCATCAACAGCGCAGTGATGATGAACAGGCTGATTATCAGGCGTTTCCACATGTTATTGCCTTACGCGCACAGGGGCCAAAAAAGATGGCTCAAGGCTACTTTACCTGACAGGCCGACGCAAGCTTGACGCCCTATCAAGCAAGCATTGCACCGCATTTTTAGGCGGTTTGAGCATAAAAAAAGCCCGGCGAGCCGGGCCTGATGTTTAACTGTGCAAATCAGAATGAAGTGCGCTTATAGCTGCGGTATTGCGGGCGCCAGAAGTTGTGTTCGATGCCTTTCGACAGCGCTTCTTCTGAGGTGACCACAGCAACGCCTTGCAGCTGTGCCGCTTTACCCACTTCCATGGCAATGCACTTGGACACGCCCTGAATATCGTCGATATTCGGCAGCAGTGCGCCATGCCCGTCGGTCGCCAGCGGCGAACAGTCGGCCAGCGCACGGCTGGCGGCCATCAGCATCGCGTCGGTGACGCGGGTGGCGCCGGAGGCCAGTACGCCCAATCCAATCCCCGGGAAGATATAGGAGTTGTTGCACTGGGCAATCGGGAATACCTGATCTTTGTAGCTCACCGGCGCAAACGGGCTGCCGGTTGCTACTAATGCAGCGCCTTCGGTCCAGTTAATGATGTCTTCCGGGCGGGCTTCCACGCGGGAGGTTGGGTTGGACAGCGGCATGACGATCGGGCGCGGGCAGTGCTTGTGCATTTCGCGGATCAGTTCTTCGGTAAACAGGCCTGGCTGGCCCGAAACGCCGATCAAAATGGTTGGCTTGGCATTACGCACCACGTCCAGCAGGGAAATGGCATCGCTTTCTGTCTGCCATGCGGTCAGATGCTCGCTCTTTTGCACCAGCTTGCTCTGGAAATCGAGCAGGTTAGGCAGTTTGTCGGTCAGCAGGCCGAAACGGTCGACCATAAAGACGCGCGCGCGGGCTTCGTCTTCGCTCAGGCCTTCGGATTTCATCTGCGCGATAATTTGCTCGGCAATACCGCAACCTGCAGAGCCGGCGCCCAGGAAGGTGACGGTCTGATCGCGCAGTTGGCTGCCGGCGGCGCGGCTGGCGGCGATCAGGCTGCCCAGCGTGACGGCTGCGGTGCCCTGAATGTCGTCGTTGAAGCAGCAGATTTCGTCACGGTAGCGGTTCAGCAGCGGGGTGGCGTTATTCTGCGCAAAATCTTCGAACTGCAGCAGCACGTTCGGCCAGCGGCGCTTGACCGCCTGGATAAACTCTTCAACAAAGGCGTGGTATTCGTCGCCTGAAATACGCGGGTGACGCCAGCCCATGTACAGCGGATCGTTCAGGCGCTGCGGGTTGTTGGTGCCGACGTCCAGCACCACCGGCAGGGTATAGGCCGGGCTGATGCCGCCGCAGGCGGTGTACAGCGACAGTTTACCGATTGGAATGCCCATGCCGCCGATACCCTGGTCGCCCAGACCGAGAATGCGCTCACCGTCGGTGACGACGATCACCTTAACGTTTTGCTTGGTGGCGTTTTGCAGCATGTCGTCAATGCGGTCGCGATTAGGGTAGGAGATAAACAGCCCACGCGCCCGGCGGTAAATATCGGAGAAGTGCTCACAGGCCTCGCCCACCGTCGGCGTGTAGATGATCGGCATCATCTCGCTCAGGTGCGCTTCCAGCAGGCGATAGAACAGGGTTTCGTTGGTGTCCTGGATATTACGCAGATAAATGTGTTTATCGCTGTCGTTTTTGAAATCCTGGTACTGGCGGTAGGCACGTTCCGCCTGCTCTTCGATGGTTTCTACCGCTTCTGGCAGCAACCCGTGCAGGTTGAAATGGCTGCGTTCATCCTCGGTGAAAGCGCTGCCTTTATTGAGCAGCGGAAATTCCAGCAGAATAGGGCCGGCATAAGGGATGTAGAGAGGGCGTTTGCTTTCGTATTCAAGTTCCATGGCTTTTGCTCTTCAACGTATCGGATAACTTTATGAGCTAGATCCTAAAAGATCGGGGAAATATGTACAGCAATTGTTATCGGATCATGAGGTAAATTGGCGTAATTATCGACGATCAAGTCCTAATTTAACTAAAGAAAGTGTTTTAAGACGTGAATGCCATTGTAATCGGCTGGCGGGGCTGGTAACAGCGGTGCCGGGCAGCACCGCCAGGGGGCAGATTTAGAAAGTGATACGACTGACATTTTGGCAACCCAGCGCGGCCAACGTGGCGCGGGTGGCATCCCATTGGGTGAGGATGGCACTGTCGGGCTCGGCCAGCACCGCTCGAACCACTTTTTGGCAGTCGCCGCCGGAGACGTTCATCAGAATCAGCGCGGCCTGCAGCGGCGGCAGGCTGGGGTTGAAGGCTGCGTTTTCCGCATAACGACCGCTATAAATCGTCCCGTCTTCGGCTTCCAGTGCGACGCCGCTGTGAGCATTGCTGTAGGGCGCGTGACTCTGATTGGCGGCAGCCAGCGCGGCCATCTCCAGTTCGTCGGTCAGCGTCAGTTGGAAACCATGATCGACGCGGTCCATCAGCAACGTGGCGATATTCAGGTCTTTCGGGCCGAAGGCATCCGGCAGATAGTCGCCCAGGGTGGCCGGTTCGCGACCGGGCAGACGAATTTTCAGCGTGGTACCACTGTTGAGTTCGTTCATAAACTGACGGCAGTGGCCACAAGGCGTGTAGTTAACGGTGATGGAGGCTAACGCTGATTCGCCGCGTAGCCAGGCATGAGTCACGGCACACTGCTCTGCATGAATGGTTTGTTGCATCGGCGCGCCGCTGAACTCCATGTTGGCGCCAAAATACAGGTTGCCGCTCTGCCCGCGAGCAATGGCGCCAACATAAAACTGCGAAATCGGCGCTAACGAGCAGGCCGCCGCCAGCGGCAGCAGAGCGAATGCCAGAGCATCATCATCCAGCCCGCAGCGCTGCTTGATAGCATCCACTTGTTCCGCCTTGAGCATGGCCGGAAAATCAGGCGCATCAAAATAAGGCAGCAGGGCGGATTGCAATGTGGCGGGCAGTTCAGCAAAAGCGGTTTGAAAACGCGGGTGCATAGAAACTCTCTCTACAGGTTAACGGGATAACATTCTAGGCAGCCCGGCGCGAATAAAGTGTGATGTAAATCTCTTTATTGATGAAATCAATGCAATGAAAACCATAAATGCGAGATGTATCGCAAGTTTTAGGCCTTAGGCAAACAGGTGCAACAGTACCGGAAACAGAAACGGCGCCAGCAGCGAGGTGATGATGCCGCAGATCACCAGGGCCAGTGAACCAAATGCCCCTTCCTGATAGTCCATTTCTGCACAGCGTGCCGTGCCGAGCGCATGTGACGCGGTCCCCATAGCCAACCCGCGTGCCGAGCGGGTGGTGATTTTCAATACTTTGAACAGCGTATGCCCGAAAACCGCGCCGAGAATACCGACGAAAATCACGCAAACGGCGCTGATTGCCGGAATGCCGCCGAGCGACTCTGCGACCGCCATGGCGATGGGCGTGGTGACCGATTTTGGCATGATGGAAGCGGCAATTTCCGGCGTAGCCCCCATCCATAAAGCGATGGCGCCGCCGCTGATCATCGCGGTGAGGCTGCCGATAAAGCAGACGGCGATAATGGACTTCCAGCGGGCGCGGATCTGATGCAGCTGTTCATACAGCGGATAAGCCAATGCCACTACGGCCGGTTGCAGCAAGTCATTGAGGATTTTACTGCCCTGAAAATAACGCTCATAAGGAATGCCGGTCAGCAACAGCAGGGGGATGATCACCGCCATCGACACCAGCAGTGGGTTCAGCAACGGCATGTTCAGCCATTGCGCCAGTTTGCGCGCTGCAAAATAGATGGCCAGCGTCAGCGGTAATGACCACCAGATTTCATGGATCATTTTTCGCCCTCCGCGGCATCAGGCTTGCCGATGATGCTGCGCTCCCGGTGGAAATAATGTGAGGTGTAGCCGACCACCACCAACACCATCAGGGTGCTGACGATGCAGGACACCACCAGCGGCCCCAGATGCTCGATAATCTGGTCATAGTATTTCATCACGCCCACGCCGATAGGCACGAACAACAGCACCATATAGCGGATCAGCAGGTGGCAACCGGGTTTGACCCATTTGGCCGGCAGAATTTGGGTGGAGAGCAGGGCGAACAGCAATAGCATGCCGATAATGCTGCCCGGAATGGCGATCGGCAGCAGAGCCGCGATGGCATTGCCGGCGAGCAGACAAAGGTAGATAAGGACGAATGCCCTCAGGTATTTCCAGCACAGAGTGAGTAGCTTGGCCATAACTTAATCCCGTTTAACCGATGCATTCATCATACAATTAAACTGTGATCTTCGCCACAAATCACACCATGAATTCTCTCTATGGCTACCATGCCGATGGGGCTGGTTGACAACCGCGATGAAAAGGGACGCGGGTTTATTCTGCACTGGCGAAGTTGGCATTCTGTTGTTGCCTCTGCGCTAGGCGATGCCCGAGAAAAAAGAATAGCAGGCTGAGCAGCGCAGCAGCAATCAACATCAGAAACATCATTTGCGGCGCGGCGTAGCTGAGAATAAAACCGCACAGTACCGGATTGATGGCGCCGCCCAGAGCGCTCAGGTTTTGTACGCCGTAATAGCTGCCTTTCAGATGCTGTGGCGCGATGAAGTCGATAAACATATATTCCACCGGGATCACTATGATTTCGCCCAGGGTGAATATCGCCATGGCAAGGATCCAGAGCCAGAGCGATTGCCCGGCCAGCCAAAAACCGATCAGCCCGAGAATGAAAAATAGCGTGCCCAGCGCCAGCCAGCGCAGCATATTTTCCTGGCGCATGCCGCGGCTGAGCAGATACTGCAGGGCGATGACGATACAGGCGTTGACGATCATCACCGCCCCAATGACCTGATAAGCGAACTCTGCATTAGAAACGGTGATCAGGTATTGCGATAAATAGCCGGAGAACTGGCCAAAAACCACCGCACCCAGCGTACTGCCAAGGGTAAAGTAAATCAGCCGGCGATCGTTACGCAGGATGGTCAGCGTCTGGCGAAAATTAGGGCGCGCGGCGGGCGTTGCATCCAGCGCGACCGGGGCCGTAGCGGACTGCCTGCGCAGGATGACGTTCAGCGTCGCCACCGTGAATAAAGCCAATCCACCGGAAAGGTAAAACGGCAACAGCGGATCCAGACCTGCCACCAGTACCCCCAACGATGATCCAACCGCCCAGCCGACGTTGACCAGCGTATAGTTTATTGAAAAGGCTTTGATGCGCTGCGCGACCGGCAGCCAGTCGGCAAAGCACGCTTTAATGGTGATGCCCAATACGGAATAGGCGGTATGTAAAATAGCCAAAACCACAACGATACCCCCCGGCCGCGGGATCCAAGGGATAGCGAAAAAACTCAGGGCGAACAAAAGAATGGAAATCAGGATCAGCGTGTTTTTGTTGAATTTGTCTACCAGGTAGCCGCCATACAGGCTGGCGAAAATGCCGATCGCCAGGCTGATACCCAGAATGATGCCGACGCTTTTGGGCAGCAGATGAAAATGCCCGGTCAGATAGATAGTAATGAACGGCAGCGTTACGCCGCGGCCAATGGTCAGTACCAGCGAACTGACCAGCAAGGCGTTAATCAGCGGTGGGAATCCCTTCATATCAGACCTGTTTATGCATACAGTGATAAAACCAGTATGGATAACATAGCTCATTTTGGCCGTCTGGGAAGAGGCGATGTAAAAAAAGAGGTTACCTCGGTAACCTCCTGGAGAGGGATTACTTGCCGGTTTTAGCCTGTAGCCTGGCGAACCACTGCTGGACTAAGCGCATAAAAAGGGCCGAGCAAGCTCGACCCTTTAGAGGTTGGAAAACCGGTGTTATTTCACCTGCATACCTGGCTGTGCACCGCTGTCCGGGCTCAGCAGGAAGATCTCTTTCCCTCCTGGGCCGGCAGCCATCACCATGCCTTCAGAAATCCCGAAGCGCATCTTACGCGGTGCCAGGTTGGCGACCATGATGGTCAGACGGCCTTCAAGCGCTTTCGGATCCGGGTAAGCGGAGCGAATGCCAGAGAAGATCTGACGTGATTCGCCGCCCAGATCCAGCTGCAGCTTCAGCAACTTGTCTGAACCTTCAACAAAGTCGGCGCTCTTGATCAGTGCAATGCGCATATCAACCTTGGCGAAATCGTCAAAGGTGATGGTTTCCTGAATAGGATCGTCCGCCAACGGCCCGCTGACCACTTTCGTTGCCGCCATGTCTTCTTTCGAGGCGCTAACCATTTCATTGACCTTATCCAGGTCGATACGGTTGAACAGCGCCTTGAATGCGTTGACCTGATGCCCCAACAGCGGTTGCTGGATGCTGTCCCAGGTAAGCTCGCAGTTGAGGAAGGCTTCGGTACGTTCGGTCAGTGACGGCAGCACCGGTTTCAGATAGGTCATCAGCACGCGGAACAGGTTGATACCCATGGAACAGATGGCCTGCAGATCGGCATCGCGGCCTTCTTGCTTCGCCACCACCCAAGGAGCCTGTTCGTCCACATAGCGGTTAGCCAAATCGGCCAGCGCCATGATTTCACGGATTGCACGGCCCGACTCACGGCTGGCGTAGGCATCGGCGATGCTTTGCGCTGCGTTAACGAAGGTCTGGTACAGCGCCGGATCGGCCAGCTTGTCGGCCAGTTGGCCACCGAAACGCTTGCTGATAAAGCCGGCGTTGCGCGAAGCCAGGTTGACCACTTTATTGACGATGTCGGCGTTCACCCGCTGCACGAAATCTTCCAGATTCAGGTCGATATCGTCAATGCGTGAAGACAGCTTGGCGGCGTAGTAATAACGCAGGCAGTCGGCATCCAGGTGTTGCAGGTAGGTGCCGGCCTTGATGAAAGTGCCGCGAGATTTGGACATCTTGGCGCCGTTCACCGTCACATAGCCGTGCACGAACAGATTGGTCGGTTTGCGGAAGTTACTGCCTTCCAGCATCGCCGGCCAGAACAGGCTGTGGAAATAAACGATGTCTTTACCGATAAAGTGATACAGCTCGGTCGTGGAGTCCTTACGCCAGAACTCGTCGAAATCCAGATTGCCGCGCTTGTCGCACAGGTTTTTGAATGAACCCATGTAACCGATAGGCGCATCTAGCCAGACGTAGAAGTATTTGCCCGGCGCGTCCGGGATTTCAAAGCCGAAATACGGCGCATCGCGGGAGATATCCCACTGTTGCAGGCCGGATTCGAACCACTCCTGCATCTTGTTTGCCACCTGTTCTTGCAGCGCGCCGGAACGGGTCCAGGCCTGCAGCATTTCGCTGAACGACGGCAGATCAAAGAAGAAGTGCTCTGAATCACGCAATACCGGCGTTGCCCCGGAAACTACGGATTTCGGCTCGATCAACTCGGTCGGGCTGTAGGTCGCGCCGCAGACTTCGCAGTTGTCGCCGTATTGGTCCGGTGATTTACATTTCGGGCAGGTGCCTTTGACGAAACGGTCGGGCAGGAACATGCCTTTCTCCGGATCGTACAGCTGTGAAATGGTGCGGTTCTTGATAAAGCCGTTTTCTTTCAGGCGGCCGTAAATCAGGCTCGACAGTTCACGGTTTTCATCGCTATGGGTGGAATGATAGTTATCATAGCTGATGCCAAAACCGGCGAAATCCTGTTGGTGCTCCTGGCTCATCTCCGCAATCATTTCTTCCGGCTTGATGCCCAACTGCTGAGCTTTCAGCATGATTGGCGTGCCGTGCGCGTCGTCCGCACAGATGAAATGAACCTCGTTGCCGCGCATTCGTTGGTAACGAACCCAGATATCTGCCTGGATATGCTCGAGCATGTGGCCGAGATGGATGGAACCATTTGCGTACGGTAGCGCGCACGTCACCAATAATTTTTTCGCGACTTGAGCCATAGTGAGAACTTGGTTTCTGTAATGAATAAAAAGGGTCTTCGATGTTACCCGATCGCGCCCGCTACGGCTAGGGCGGTTTCTTTGTGCGGACATGCGCCGACCGGCGCTCACTTCTGATATGCTTAGCGGGAAGCTATCCATTCAAAATCAAGGAGCCGGGATGAACGCAAAATCCCCCGAGCAGACCAACCCCGAAGTTCTGCGTGCCCTGGTGACCGGTGTACTGGCCGCCTTTGAACACCCGACGTTAAAAAACAATCTGACTGCGCTGAAGGCAATTCACCACTGCGCGCTGCTGGATAATGTGCTGCATATTGAATTGACCATGCCCTTTGCCTGGCAAAGTGGTTTTGAGGCGCTCAAAGACAGCGTCAGCACAGAACTGCTGCGCGTGACCGGCGCCGAGGCGATTGACTGGAAACTGAAGCATGATATCACCACGCTGAAACGCGCCAACGATCAGGCCGGCATCAAGGGCGTGCGCAATATTATCGCCATCAGTTCCGGCAAGGGCGGGGTGGGCAAATCCACCACAGCGGTTAACCTGGCGTTAGCGCTGGCGGCAGAAGGCGCCAAGGTCGGCATTTTGGACGCCGACATCTACGGTCCATCAATCCCGAACATGCTGGGGACGGAAAACGAGCGACCAACCTCACCGGACGGTCAGCACATGGCGCCGATCGTGGCCCACGGGTTAGCGACCAACTCGATCGGTTATCTGGTGACCGATGACAACGCCATGGTTTGGCGTGGCCCAATGGCCAGCAAGGCGCTGATGCAACTGCTGCAGGACACGCTGTGGCCGGATCTGGACTATTTGGTGCTGGATATGCCGCCGGGTACCGGCGACATCCAGTTGACGCTGTCGCAAAATATTCCGGTCACTGGCGCTCTGGTTGTTACAACACCGCAGGATATTGCGCTGCTCGATGCCGCCAAGGGCATTGTGATGTTTGAAAAAGTGCATGTGCCGGTCTTGGGTATCGTGGAAAACATGAGCGTGCATATTTGCAGCAACTGCGGACATCACGAGCCGATCTTCGGTACCGGCGGGGCGGAGAAGCTGGTGAAGAAATACCACAGCCGCCTGTTGGGGCAACTGCCGCTGCACATTTCTCTGCGCGAGGATTTGGATCGCGGTGCGCCAACGGTGATAAGCCGACCGGACAGCGAGTTTGCCGAACTGTATCGCCAACTTGCCGGACGGGTTGCTGCGCAAATGTACTGGCAGGGCGAGGCGATCCCGACGGAAATCTCTTTCCGCGCGCTGTAATCGCCGCAGGCAGGAAAATAAAAACCCCGGCTATCTCCGGGGTTTTTCTTATGGTGCTGTGACGTGTTTGTGCAAATCGGCGCGGGTATAAGGGTGTTCGATGTGCGCGAGGGTTACAGCAATATGTTCCAGCAGGCCTTGCGTGGGCGCCGGTTGTCGATTGCCCATCAGCGCCAGTGGTAAGGCCAGAGCGGCGATAATTCTCGGCCATGAAAGCTGTGGCCGCACCTTACCGCGTTGCAGCAACAGAAATAAGGTACTGGCCAGATAACCAAGCACTAGCCCGCTAACCACTTCCGAAGGTGAATGCACCTGAATGGCCAACCGCGATAGCCCTATGGTGAGTGGCAGGACCAAGCCGAACACTAACGCCATGCTGCGTACGGCATGGGAAAAACGTCCGGTCAGCGTCCAGAGGAATACTGGCCAGATGCTGGCGGCCAGGGCTGAATGACCGCTAAAACCGGTAAAGTCATAACTTTCGATGCCAATCCCCCAGCCCATAAAGGCCAGCTTGGACACACATACCACAGCGCCGGCGCTGCCGAAGATCAACGCCCATTGCCAGCCGGCGGTTCTGGTGGCGCGCGGGACGACCAATGCGACAAAGAGAATTAATGCACATGGCAACAGCAACATGCTGTCGCCAAAAAATGTCAGAAAATACCAATCCAGCACGTCAGACTCCGATAAAATACAGCACCCCATGGGTAGGATGATGAGCAAGCATGGGAGTTTATCTCGTGACGCCCAATTGCCCTAGACGCAATAATCTTAAAACGTTGCAAGCACCGTTGTGGCGAAATAACTGCAGATAGCAACCACCAGCGCCAATATAGTCTGGCGCAATGCCCGCTAACTCCCTATAATTGTCGCGTTTTAGTCCCCCCCTTCACACTACGAAATCAGGTCTTTAATTTTATGACTGACAAGCCGCATCAGTGCGTCATTATTGGTATCGCCGGCGCATCTGCCTCCGGAAAAAGCCTTATCGCCAGTACGTTGTATCGTGAGCTTCGCGATCAGGTTGGCGATGAACATATCGGCGTTATTCCTGAAGACAGTTACTACAAAGACCAGACACACCTGACCATGGAAGAACGGGTCAAAACAAACTATGACCACCCGAGCGCCATGGATCACAATCTGCTGTTCCAGCATCTGCAAATGCTGAAATCGGGCAGGGCGATAGAGTTACCTTTGTATAGCTACACCGAACACACGCGCAAAAAAGAGACTGTTCACCTGGAACCGAAAAAGGTGATTATTTTGGAAGGGATCCTGCTGTTAACGGACATCCGTTTACGTCAGGAAATGAACTTCTCGATCTTTGTCGATACGCCGCTGGATATTTGCTTGATGCGTCGTATGAAGCGCGACGTGAATGAGCGTGGTCGTTCAATGGATTCGGTAATGGCGCAATACCAGAAAACCGTTCGTCCGATGTTCCTGCAGTTTATCGAACCTTCCAAACAATATGCCGACATTATTGTCCCTCGTGGCGGCAAAAACCGCATTGCGATCGATATTCTGAAAGCCAAAATCAGCCAATTCTTTGAATAATGCCGTTCAATGGCCGGAAAACCTGTGTTTCCGGTCAGCGGGCAACTATTTGCGCTGCGGCGTAGACCTTTCGCCCGTTGTGTGGCAATTTTTGTTTTAGTGACACGCCTGATGGAGATAAAGAAATGAGACTGTGCGACCGTGATATAGAAGCCTGGCTGGATTGCGAAAAGCTGGTGATTTCACCGCGTCCGCCGATTGAGCGTATTAACGGGGCCACAGTGGATGTCCGTTTAGGCAATCAGTTCCGCGTGTTTCGCGGCCACACCGCCGCGTTTATCGATCTCAGTGGGCCGAAAGACGAAGTCAGTGCCGCATTGGATCGCGTGATGAGTGATGAAATCGTTCTGCCAGAAGGCGAAGCCTTCTTCCTGCATCCGGGCGAACTGGCGCTGGCGGTGACGCTGGAGTCGGTAACGCTGCCAAACGATCTGGTGGGGTGGCTGGACGGGCGTTCTTCTCTGGCGCGCCTGGGTTTAATGGTGCACGTTACCGCACACCGTATCGACCCAGGCTGGCAGGGCCGAATTGTTCTGGAGTTCTATAATTCAGGTAAGCTGCCATTGGCATTACGCCCGGGCATGCTGATTGGCGCGCTGAGTTTTGAACCGCTTTCTGGGCCGGCGGCACGTCCTTACAACAGCCGGCAGGATGCAAAATACCGCGATCAGCAGGGTGCGGTAGCCAGTCGAATCGACAAGGACTAACAGCGCTGGAAGCACTGTCGGTGGGGCGTTGACAAGAGGATGGCATGAGAAGATTACTGACGACTTTGGTGATTTTGCTGGTGGTGCTGGTGGCGGGAATGTCTGCGCTGGTGCTGTTGGTTAATCCGAATGATTTTCGCGCCTATATGGTCACGAAGGTCGAACAAAAGAGCGGTTATCATCTGACGTTGGACGGTGAGCTGCGCTGGCACATCTGGCCACAGCTCAGCATCCTTGCAGGGCGCATGACGCTGACAGCCCCCGGAGCCACTGCGCCGGTGGTGAGCGCCGACAACATGCGGCTGGATGTCAAACTGCTGCCGTTGTTATCGCATCAGCTGTTTGTGAAACAGGTTATGCTGAAAAACGCCGTTATCCGCCTGACGCCCGACAGTGAAGAGCAGACCCAACCTGACGCACCGATCGCCCCCGCGGGCCATTCCGAAGAGTCGGCAGAGGCGCCGTGGAAATTTGATATCGATAATCTTCGCGTGGTGGACAGTCTGCTGATCTGGCAGCGTGCCAACAACGAGCAGATTAACGTTCGCGATATCAACCTCACCCTGCAGCAAAATGCCAAACGCCAGGCGCAAATGGAACTTTCCAGCCGGGTGAACCGCAATCAGCGCGATCTGAGTTTCAGTATGGCGGCGGATATCGATCTGCAGCAATTTCCACGACGCATTGCCGCCAATGTGAGCCAGTTCAGTTATCAACTGGAAGGTGCTGACATTCTGGCCGGCGGTATTAAGGGCGAAGGCAGCGCTCAGGTGGTATATCAGCAAACGCCACAGCAAGTCGCACTAAGCCAGCTTAGCGTTAGCGCAAATGACAGCACGTTCACCGGTGACGCCGACATTAAGTTCGGTGAAATCCCGGCCTACACGCTTAACCTGGCGTCCACTGTGCTTAATTTGGATACATTTACCGGTTGGCAAGCCAGCAGTTCACAAGCTCAGCCATCACAGGTTGTGACCTCAGCGCCGGTCATAGCCAGCCAAATGGACGATCCTCAGCACAATCTTGAGGTGCTGCGAGATTTTAATGCTCAACTCAATTTAAGCGTGGATCAACTGACTTATCGCGGCATGAACATTGCCCATTTGGTGCTGCAAGCGGATAACCGGCAGGGGTTGTTGACATCTCATTCGCTCTCTGGACAGTTGGCTGGCGGTGATTTTGCGTTGCCAGGGACGTTGGACGCACGGGGGAGCCGTCCGGTCATCACGGTGCAGCCGGTTGTGAAACAGGTTGAACTTGGCACCGTTTTGAAAGCGTTCGAGATGCCACAGGTGTTGACCGGCAAATTCAGCATGCAGGGGGATTTAACCGGCGATCGCTTTACCTCACAGTCATTTGAACGACGTTGGCAGGGCACGGCTCAGATGACGATGCAGGACGCGCAGTTGCATGGTCTGAATATTCAACAGTTGATTCAGCAAGCGGTGGCGCGTAACGACAGCAGCGTACGCGGGCAAGACGAATATCAACGTTATACCGAAGTGAAACAACTGTCGGCGAAAGCCAGCCTTAATCGGGGCACGGTAAAAATTACCGAGCTGGGCGCAGATTCCCCATTGTTGAACCTGAGTGGCGGCGGTACCGTGGATATGCCGGGCAAACAGTGCGATATGGCGCTTAATGTCCGGGTAACCGGCGGTTGGCAGGGACGCGACGATCTGATCCAACAACTGCAGAAAACGCCGATCCCACTGCGGGTTTATGGCCCGTGGAACCAGCTTAACTACCAATTGCAGGTCGATCAGATATTGCGTAAAACGCTGCAGGACCGGGCGAAGGACGCGCTGAACAAATGGGCAGAAAAGAACCAGGATTCACGCGAAGGGCAGGATCTGAAAAAGCTGCTCGATAAACTCTAATCTTAACGATGCGGGTCGGTTCTCGGCCCGCATTTTTGATAAACCCCGTAAAGTGTTTCTCCCCCCAATAATTTCCTCCCGTAACATTGACGAACATCATGATGCATTTGACTGAGTTTGTGCAGAGTGTGCGCAGTAAGGCGATTTATACGCTTTGGCATGGTCAATAACGATAATGATAAGTTGAGGGAATATGATAGAGCTTCTGATTGGGGCGGTCGTCGCGGCGGGCGTTGGCCGCTACATCATCAAGGGTTACTCCGCTACCGGAGTGTTGATGGTGGGGGGCTTATTGCTGTTGGCAATCAGCGCCCTGATGGGCAAAAGCCTGTTGCCTGCCAGTGCTGCCACTACCGGGTGGCGTGCGACTGACATCATCGAATACGTCAAAATCTTGCTGATGAGTCGCGGTGGCGATCTTGGCATGATGATTATGATGCTGTGTGGCTTTGCAGCTTATATGACGCATATTGGTGCTAATGATGTGGTCGTAAAGCTGGCCTCACGTCCATTGCAGATGATCAACTCTCCTTATCTTTTAATGGTGGCAGCCTACTTTGTCGCTTGCCTGATGTCACTGGCGGTATCATCCGCTACCGGCCTGGGCGTATTGCTGATGGCAACGCTATTCCCGTTGATGGTTAATGTCGGCATCAGCCGCGGTGCAGCGGCGGCTATCTGCGCTTCGCCTGCGGCGATTATCCTGGCGCCAACCTCCGGTGATGTGGTATTGGCCGCCAAGGCAGCGGAAATGCCGCTGGTCGATTTTGCTTTTAAAACCACTTTGCCCATTTCCATTGCGGCCATTGTCTGCATGGCCATCGCGCATTTCTTCTGGCAACGCTATCTGGACAAAAAGGGCAACGAACAGCATCACATTATGGATGTGAGTGAAATCACTACTCACGCACCGGGGTTCTACGCCGTGCTGCCTTTCACCCCTATCCTCGGGGTGTTGGTATTTGACGGTAAATGGGGGCCGGAACTGCATATCATCACCGTGTTGGTCGGGTGCATGTTACTGGCAGCGGTAATCGAATTCCTGCGCAGTTTTAGCGCCAAACAGGTGTTCACGGGATTGGAGGTTGCTTATCGCGGTATGGCGGATGCTTTTGCCAGCGTCGTGATGCTGTTGGTGGCAGCCGGCGTTTTCGCACAGGGGCTTAGCACCGTCGGATTTATCAGTGGGCTGATCAGTCTGGCGCAGTCGTTCGGTACCGGTGGCATTATCATGATGCTGGTACTGGTGGTGATTACCATGCTGGCAGCCATGACGACCGGTTCGGGGAACGCACCTTTCTATGCTTTCGTTGAGCTCATTCCCAAGTTGGCGGCGCAGATGGGGGTTAATCCGGCTTATCTGGTGATCCCGATGCTGCAGGCTTCAAATCTGGGGCGCACCCTGTCGCCGGTATCTGGCGTGGTGGTTGCGGTGGCCGGCATGGCTAAGATCTCGCCTTTTGAAGTGGTAAAACGCACTTCGGTGCCGGTGATTGTCGGGTTAATCGTGGTGATTGTGGCGACGGAGCTGCTGGTTCCCCAGCATTTATAAAAGGGGCCGGGTCATACCCGGCCAGGCTTTACACCTCGTAGTCCGGCTCGGGCACCGACAGCGGGGTGATTTTCACTTTCAAGATACGGTGGCTACTGACTTCCAGCGGTTCGAACAGGTAGTCACCGATCCGCAACTGCTCGCCTTCCTGAGGAATACGCTGGCTGTGCTCCATCAACAGGCCGGCCAGCGTGTGATACTCACGCTTGTCTTCCAACGGCAACGGCAGGTACAACACCAAATCTTCCAGTGGCATATAGCCGTTAGCGGTCCAACTGCCATCCTCATTTTGCTGGATATCATGCCGGGCATCCACTTCCTCACCGGCTTCCGGCAGGTTACCGGCGATGGTTTCCATCACATCGGTCAGCGTGACGATCCCTTCCACCGAGCCGAACTCATCGACCACAAAGGCAAAATGCGTCTGCGCCTGACGGAATTGTTCCAGCGCGCTCAGCAGGGTTAACTGCTCGGGGAAGATCAGCGGTTGCAGCACCAGCGCGCGTAAATCTAGCGGGGCCTGGGTAAGCTGTTGTTTCAACACGTCAATGGTGTGAATAACGCCGAGCGGTTCATCACTGGCGCTGTTTTCCACCACCACGATGCGCGTATGCTGATTTTTTTCCAGCAGTTGGGTCAGCTTTTCCTGTGGGTCATTCAGCTCAAGGTATTCCACATCATGGCGGGAAGTCATAATGCTGCTTACCGTACGCTGGGCCATGCCCAACACGCGTTCGATCATATGGCGTTCCTGCTGATTGAAAATCTCGCCGCTTTCACTGTCGCTGTCGGCCAGCAGGTTGGCTGAGTGGCTGTCGACTTCCGCTTCTTCATGTTTGCCGCTCAGCATGCGCAGCACGGCCTCTGCCGTCCGTTCGCGCAATGGTCGCACTTTGGAAAGAAAGCGGCGCCGATTGAACTGCGACAGCTGGTTCAACGCTTCGATCATCACCGAGAAGCCAATTGCAGCGTACAAATAGCCTTTTGGAATATGGTAGCCGAAGCCCTCGGCGACCAGGCTAAAGCCGATCATCAGCAGGAAGCTCAGGCACAGGATAACGATTGTCGGGTGGGCGTTGACGAAGCGTGTTAAGGGCTTGCTGGCCAGCAACATCAGGCCGATAGCGATACAAACCGCAATCATCATGACGGCGAGGTGATCAACCATACCGACGGCAGTGATCACCGAGTCGAGCGAGAATACGGCATCCAACACCACGATTTGCGCCACCACCGGCCAGAAACGGGCACCCTTGCGCGAGCCATGTTGCTCTTCATCTTTACCCTCCAGCCGTTCGTTAAGCTCCATCGTGGCTTTGAACAGCAGGAAGATCCCCCCAATCAGCATGATAAGGTCGCGACCGCTAAACGGATGTCCGGCGGCAAAAAACAGCGGTTGGGTCAGCGTAGCCAACCATGAGATGGAGGCCAACAGGGCCAAACGCATCAGCAATGCCAGTAACAGGCCTACGACGCGAGCCTTATCTCTCTGATGTTTAGGTAATTTTTCCGCCAGAATGGCGATAAAGATAAGGTTGTCTATACCCAGAACGATTTCCAGCACGACCAGAGTGGCCAGGCCGGCCCAAATTGTTGGATCCGCGATCCATTCCATACGCCCAATTTCACCTGTAAGTTCGACGGCTTATGCCGCCAGTGAATGATGGGTGTTGCACCGGGAAAATTCAACTTTAAAACCATGGCCTGGAAGGCTAAGGATGCAACATGACGGAAATCACTAAAATAATGCATAAAAAATCACCCCGTTGAAGGGCATTCGGAATGAACTGTGGCGAGAAATAGGTGGTTTTCGGAAAAGAGAGTCCCTGGCCGGAGCATGGCATCAGACGCCTGATGATAAAATCAGCGTTAGTATAAATTTTAAAAATCAATCCGTTATAGGTTTGGCTGGCTGCTACACTTTGTTCAGTCTGCTCCAGTGGGTAGTCTTATTCTGAAAAGGGCATCCAACGGGTATCTTAGGCTTGTATCGATAAGGTAATAGTATAAGAATCTTAGCCACATAAACATTTACAAGTATCATCGTTTGGTTATAAGGGCGTATTTATTTTGTTTTTTCTGTGATCTATCTATCGCTTAACAAACGAATACGGCCCCTAATTTACATCAAAGTGAGATTGGAACCCCCAATCAACCCATAGAGAACGATGACAGTGCACTGGTAGCTGAAAGCCAGGGGCGGTAGCGTGTCCAAATCATACGGCCCCGGTTTCGTAAATATCTGGAAACAGGCTTAAGTCGGCTACGTTATAGTTATTAGATTGTGGATAAAAAAATGCAAAAGAGACTGAAGGCTGTGATCCCTGTAGCTGGCCTGGGAACCCGTATGTTGCCGGCGACAAAAGCTATTCCTAAAGAAATGCTGCCGGTGGTCGATAAACCACTGATTCAGTACATTGTGAATGAGTGTGTGGCCGCCGGGATCAAAGATATTGTGTTGGTCACCCACTCCTCCAAAAATGCGATTGAAAACCACTTCGATACCTCGTTTGAGCTTGAGGCGGTTTTGGAATCGCGCGTTAAGCGCCAGTTACTGGAAGAAGTACAGACTATCTGCCCGGCAGATGTGACGGTGATGCAAGTGCGTCAGGGTCAGGCTAAAGGTTTGGGGCACGCGGTGTTGTGCGCCAAACCTATGGTAGGCGATGAGCCTTTCGTCGTTTTGCTGCCTGACGTATTGCTGGATGATTCCACGGCAGATCTGCGTAAAGAAAACCTGGCCAAGATGATCGAACGTTTTACGCTGACTGGCTTTAGCCAGATCATGGTGGAACCGGTACCGGAGCAAGACGTCTCTAAATACGGGGTTGTCGATTGCGGTGGTGCAACCTTATCTGCAGGTGAGAGTACCCCGATGACGGCGGTCGTTGAAAAGCCAGCGCTTGAAGATGCGCCTTCTAATCTGGCGGTAGTGGGACGTTATGTTCTGTCTGCCGATATCTGGCCACTGCTGGAAAAAACCTTGCCGGGCGCCGGTGATGAAATTCAGCTTACCGATGCCATTGCGGCATTGATGGGGCAGGAAACCGTTGAGGCTTTTCACATGAGCGGCAAATCACACGACTGTGGTGATAAGTTGGGTTATATGAAGGCATTCGTGCAGTATGGTCTGCGTCACAGCTCGGAAGGCGAAGGCTTTACCCAATGGTTGAAGCAGACGTTGAACAGCAAGTAAGAGTTACGGCTAAAATACGATCACAAGATCGATAGAGGATTATCATGACTAAGTTGAAAGCTGTCATTCCTGTTGCAGGTCTGGGTATGCGTATGCTGCCTGCAACCAAGGCTATTCCGAAGGAAATGTTGCCGATCGTTGATAAGCCGTTGATTCAATACATTGTCAATGAGTGCGTCGCTGCCGGGATTAAAGAGATCATCTTGGTGACGCATTCATCAAAAAATGCGATAGAAAACCATTTCGATACCTCGTTCGAATTGGAAGCGATGCTCGAAGCGCGCGTAAAGCGCCAGTTGCTGGATGAGGTGCAGTCTATTTGCCCTAAAGGGGTAACCCTGATGCATATTCGTCAGGGGCAGCCTAAAGGTTTAGGGCATGCTGTACTGTGTGCCAAACCTCTGGTAGGGAATTCACCTTTTGTGGTTCTGTTACCGGATGTCTTGCTTGACGATGCGAAAGCCGATCTGAAGAAAGACAACTTACCGCATATGATTGCTCGCTTTGAACAAACGGGCTTGAGTCAGGTGCTGGTACAGGCTGCTGATGAACATGTCCTGCATGATTACTCCGTTGTGGAATGTGAAACTAACAGTTTGCAACCCGGTGAGAGTTCGAGGATGACCTCTATTATCGAGAAACCGGGCCGTGAGGTTCAGTTGAAATCGAATTATTCTGCAGTAGGGCGCTACGTTTTGTCCGCGGATATCTGGCCACTGTTGGAGAAAACAGAGCCAGGCGCTTGGGGAAGAATTCAGCTCACAGATGCCATTGCTGAACTGTTAAAACACAAGCCGGTCGAGGCTATGGAGTTGGTGGGTGAGTCGTTTAACTGTGGCGAAAAAATGGGCTATCTGAGAGCGTTTGTCACTTACGGCTTACGCCATCCTACCCAAGGCAAAGCGTTTCGCGAATGGGCTGAAACGCTGAAGTTGTGATATCCCTCAAATCTTGGGCGGCTGGCATAAACATGTCTTGTTTATTACGTTAGCCGCCTCATTTCACATAAATGTTTTTATATTAGTATCTGATAGCTTGTGGAATAATGCGGCGTTCAAGTGATAGGTCGCAATCCCATTACGGCACGGCAAAATTTTGTAAGCACCTACTCGTTGTGATTCAGCAGATATAGCAGTCACTGATGGCGAAAATGATACGGCTGATAACAAGAAAGTCGCAATTTTTCAATAGGCCATATTAACTCTTTTAACTTCAACAGTGGCTTAACGTTCTGACATTTTAGCGATCTGTGAAAGGTACCTATTTGCGAGTGGGCAGCTCAATGCAGGAACATAACAACGCAATTTGGTAAGGTTACAAACATGCAGCCATAGAGGCTAGCTTGGTAGCTTTGCGGATACATTTACTTTGAAAGTGATGATAACTCGATGGCAAAACGACAATTGAAAATGATATCGGTATTGGTATCAATTAGTATAATCAGTGGCTGTACGGTTATTCCGGGTACACATCTATCAACATCAGGAAAAGATGTTGTTAAACAAGAAGATAGCGACTTCGATATTGATTCTTTGGTTAATGTGTACCCGATGACGCCTAAACTGCTGGATTCGTTACGTACAGCTAAGGTTGTCGCTCAGCCCAATCATCTGCTCGATGCTTCATTACGCTCCTATGAGTATCGTATTGGCGTAGGCGATGTGCTCAATGTGACGGTCTGGGATCATCCTGAGTTGACTACGCCGGCTGGGCAATATCGCAGTGCAAGCGATACGGGCAACTGGGTCCACTCTGATGGCAGTATCTTTTATCCCTACATAGGCAAAGTGAATGTAGTTGGTAAAACAGTGACGCAGATCCGCGATCAGATATCCAACCGTTTAGCGCAATATATTGAAAGCCCGCAGGTTGATGTGAGCATAGCGGCCTTCCGTTCGCAAAAAGCTTATGTTACAGGGGAAGTGAGCAAGTCTGGTCAGCAAGCGATCACCAACGTACCATTAACGGTGATGGATGCAATCAATGCTGCCGGTGGTTTAACCGAGCAGGCTGATTGGCGTAATATTGTCCTGACTCACAACGGAAAAGAACAGCTCATTTCGCTGCAAAAGTTAATGCAAAACGGTGATTTGACTCAAAACCGTCTGCTGTATCCCGGCGATATTCTCTATATCCCGCGGAATGATGAACTGAAGATCTTTGTCATGGGCGAGGTGAAAGCACCAGCGACCCTCAAAATGGATCGCAGTGGTATGACATTGACTGAAGCGTTGGGCAACGCCCAAGGATTGACTCAAAGTACAGCCGATGCAACAGGAGTATTTGTTATTCGACCACTGCACGGCACAGAAGGGAATAAGCTGGCGAATATATATCAGTTAAATATGGCTGATGCGACAGCATTGGTGATGGGTGCCGAATTCAAGTTGCAGCCTTATGATATTGTCTATGTAACAGCAGCGCCGATTGCACGTTGGAACCGTTTGATTTCACAACTGGCACCGACGATTGCTAGCTTCAATGATTTGACTGAAGGTTCACTGCGTGTTCGTAACTGGCCATAGGAATGAATATGTTTGACTCAATTCTGGTTGTCTGCGTCGGCAATATTTGTCGCTCACCAACAGCAGAAAGATTGTTGATTAAATATTTGCCAGAAAAAAAAATAGCGTCTGCAGGGATTTCCGCATTAGCAGGGCGTGAAGCGGATAGTAGTGCTTGCGCCATAGCAGAGAAGAATCTTTTAAGTCTGGATGGGCATGTCGGCAGACAGCTGACCAAGGAAATGTGTCGGGAGTACTCTCTTATTTTGGTCATGGAAAAAGGACATATTGATGCTGTTTGCCAATTAGTACCCGAGGTTCGTGGAAAGACTATGCTTCTGGGACATTGGTTAGGGCAGAAAGAGATCCCGGATCCTTATCGGAAAAGTACTGAGGCATTTGAATTTGTCTACCGCCTTATTGATGAAGCTGCTCAGAAATGGGCACAGGCACTAAATCGTTAACCAGAGATCATAATGACTGATAATACTAAAGCAGGCTTATCTACGGCCAACGATAATGATGAGATTGATTTAAATCGTCTTTTAGGCGTTTTACTTGACCACCGATGGTTAATAACCGGTGTGATCACACTGTTTGCAGTGGTAGGAATTATTTATTCTATTTTTTCCACCCCTGTTTATCAGGCTGATGCCATGGTGCAAGTAGAGCAAAATGCCGGTAATTCAATTCTTAGCGATTTTTCTCAAATGTTGCCGTCAAGCCAACCTGGTTCGGCCACTGAAATTGAACTTATCTCCTCACGAATGGTGATAGGCAAAACGGTAGATGATCTGAATCTTGATATTGCTGTTAATCAGGATTATTTCCCTATGTTTGGCCGAGGTTGGGAAAGATTAAGTGGCAAAGAGCCAAGTGAAATTTCAATCAATCGCTTAAAGGTTCCAGAGTATATGGTTGAGAAACCACTGGAATTGAAAGCCTTGGGTGGAAAACAATATTCTCTAAGCTATGACGGTAACGAGATATTGAAAGGAACTGCCGGCGTTTTAGCGGCCGGTAAAGATATCCAGATATTTGTTTCTGATATAAAAGCAGAACCAGGTACCACCTTTCAGGTGGTTAAGCGACTAAAGCTTAATGTTATCAATGATTTACTAAGAAATTTAACAGCAGAAGATAAAGGCAAGGATACTGGCGTACTGGCCCTGAGTTTGACAGGGGAAAACCAAACGCGAATTCGTGAGGTTTTAGACAGCATCACTAAAAATTACCTGTTGCAAAACGTCGAACGTAAGTCTGAAGAAGCGGGGAAAAGTTTAACGTTCCTTAAAGAACAAATTCCAGATGTTCGTGCGAAGTTAGATGCATCAGAAGATTTACTGAATAAGTATCGTCAAAAGAATGATTCGGTGGATCTTTCACTAGAAACAAAAGCGGTATTGGATTCTATTGTTTCTGTTGAAACGCAACTGAATGAGTCAACGTTTAAAGAGGCTGAAGTTTCAAAGCTTTATACCAAACAGCATCCAGCCTATCGTGCGTTGCTTGAGAAAAGACAGACATTAGAAGACGAAAGAAACAAATTAAATAAGCGCATTGCGACAATGCCGAAGACTCAGCAGGAAATTTTACGTTTGACCCGAGATGTTCAGGTTGAGCAAGAAATTTTCATGCAGTTGTTGAATAAAGAGCAAGAGTTAAGCGTGACCAAAGCGAGCACGGTTGGCAACGTACGTATTATTGACCCGGCGTTGACCCAAATCAATCCTGTACAACCTCGTAAGACACTGATAGTACTGTTAGCGGTCTTCGTGGGGGGACTGCTTTCTGTTGGTTTTGTCCTGCTGAAAACCATGTTGCATAAGGGGATTGATAATCCTGAAGCTCTGGAAGAGCATGGTATAAATGTTTATGCCAGCATTCCTCTTTCCGAATGGCAACAGAAGAAAGACATTGAGATGGCAAATAAACGTGGAAGAAAAATATCTTCTACGGACTCGGTCTCCTTGCTTGCCATAGGTAATCCAGCGGATCTTGCTATCGAAGCCATTCGTAGCCTGCGTACAAGCTTGCATTTCGCCATGATGGAAGCGAATAACAATGTGTTAATGATCTCGGGCGCGAGTCCAAACATTGGTAAAACGTTTGTAAGTATTAACCTGGCGGCCGTAATTGCTCAGACCGGACAGCGCGTATTAGTTATCGATGCAGATATGCGTAAAGGTTACTCCCATATTTTAGTAGGAACTGAGTGGAATAATGGCCTGTCTGATTTCCTTTCAGGAAAAATTACTCAAGAGCAGGCTATTCATCAAACGAAAGTTGAAGGGATGGACTTTATTCCTCGTGGGCAATTACCGCCAAACCCTTCTGAGCTGTTGATGCATTCGCGTCTGGCAGATCTACTCAACTGGGCCGGTGGAAAATACGACTTGATTCTTATCGATACCCCACCAGTATTGGCTGTTACAGACGCATCTATCATTGGGCGATTGGCAGGTACTTCGCTTATGGTAGCGCGCTTTGGTGTGAATACCGTTAAAGAAGTTGATTTCAGTATTCGTCGTTTTGACCAGAATGGCATCAATATCAAGGGTGTTATTTTGAATGCTGTAGAAAAACGAGCCAGCAATTACTATGGTGGCTACGGTTACTACCAATATAGTTATACGAGTGATAAGAAGCAGTAAGCGCAAAGTTCGGGGTGAAAGCTACCAGGCACTGCCTGGTAGCTCTACTTTCAGATACTAAATAAAAGTAGTATACAATGAGCCATACATTAAAAGAGCGAGCCGTATCGGGGATGATATGGAGCATTATCGAACGTTTTCTAGTACAGGGAGTTCAGTTCGGAATCAGTATAGTTTTAGCCCGTATCATATCCCCTTCAGACTTTGGCCTAATTGGCATGGTTGCAGTATTTATCGTTTTATCTGATATAATAATTAATAGTGGGTTCACTCAGGCTCTAATTCAGAAAAAAGATAGAACTCAAACTGATTACTCAACGGTATTCTACTTTAATTTACTTATAAGCATCTTATTATACGCTGTCATCTACTTTATAGCTCCCCTTGTTGCTGATTTCTATAGCGCACCTCCATTGGTTCATATAATTCGAGTTTTGGGCATTAGTATAATAATAAAATCATTATGCTTAGTTCAAACGACAAAATTGGCAATAGACCTGAATTTTAAGTTAAGAACGAAGATAAATTTTTTATCTGTAATTATTAGTGGTTCAATTGCACTGTATCTTGCCAATCACGATTATGGAGCGATGGCACTTGTATATCAAACTTTAATAAACTCCATATGTGTTACTATTTTCATGGCTATCCTATTAAGATGGCGCCCAAATTTTGAGTTCTCATTTGATTCATTAAGCAGACTTTTCGGATTTGGTTCTAAACTTCTGCTTGCAAGCTTTGTACGGACAATTGTAGATAATTGTTATGCGATTTTAATCGGACGTTTCTTCTCCAGTAAAGAAGTCGGTTATTATACGCAAGGCAGAAATATTCCTGATCTTATCTCGGTAAATTTGTTTAATATATTGCAGGGTGTGTTGTTCCCAATATTATCCTCTACCCAAGATGACACTGAACGTCTTATACGTATCTACAAAAAAAGTCTCGATATGACGGCATTCATCGTTATGCCTGCGATGGTAGGGTTTACTTTTTTGGCCGAGCCATTCGTACATTTTTTCCTAACGGATAAATGGTTACCAGCAGTGGTGGTGATCCAGTGGATTTGCTTATCACGAATGATAATTCCTATAAGCGCTCTTAATTGTAGCTTGATTAATGCAGTAGGGCGTTCCGATACTTATTTGAAGGTTGATTTAAGCAAGTTACCTATTACCGTAGGTGCTTTATTGATTACAGCTCCTTTTGGGTTGACTGCTGTAGTCGTCGGTAACTTTATTGTTTCTCTGATTTGTTTCTTCATCAATGCTTACTACCCAGGAAAATGGT
This sequence comes from Serratia sp. BNK-12, assembly GCF_047456085.1. Lineage (NCBI taxonomy): Bacteria > Pseudomonadati > Pseudomonadota > Gammaproteobacteria > Enterobacterales > Yersiniaceae > Serratia > Serratia sp. BNK-12. The sequence goes on along the minus strand of NZ_CP179896.1, from coordinate 3,522,166 downwards.
ATGGGCATGGTGCGTGGCAACAGATTAAAAGTATGCTTCCAATGATGGCAGCGACTCTGATCATGTCGGCAGCACTGTGGTTCATACGGATTGATAACGGCATTTATGAAATAATGGTAAAGGTTGCTGTTGGTGCCATCGTTTATTATTTGGCCAGTATGCTGCTAAAGATTGAATCTTGTTATGAAGTTAACAAAATTATTCTTTCTAAGATAAAGAAAAAGAAAGCATGATGAAGTATCGCCTGAAAAATATTTAAGGAAGGATAATGAAGACGGTTATAATTATAAATGAAGTTTGTTCAGACAATATAGGCGATCATGCGATCAATGAAGGTTTGACTGAACTGGCCAGAATCACAGGATATGAAGCAAAAAGTTACGGATTTGATGCTGAGAAAAAAACGGTCAAACCTAATATTAAAAACGAAAAGTTAACACCAAAAGTGTTTCTAAGAAGGGCTAAAAACTTCCTTTTCAACCGGATACAAATTCTAAAATATCTTCGGTGGTACTTACATAATAGAAAAAGAATAAAAGAAACCTCACAAAGCGATGCTGCGTTGATGATGATTGGGGGCGGGCAACTGATCCAGAGTGGGGGCACTTTTCCTATTGCCATGTATACTTGGGCTAAATATGCCAAGGCTTCAAAGAAACCTTATGTTATTTTAGGAATCGGTTGTGCTGAGAAATTTAGCTATATCGATAAGCTTCTCTATAAATATGCACTGGGTAAGGCTGATGGTGTATATGTACGGGAAAAACGATCAATTGATAAATTGAAGACGTTTTTTGATATCACTCCAGATTACATTCCTGATCTTGCATTTGCGCTTTATGGTAAGAAAGAAAGTGTAGAAAAAAACAGTGTCATAGTTGGTGCGACTGCCTATTATGTTTATTTGAAAAATGTGAAAGAGTTACAGCAAACTGACTTTAAAAGTCAGGAAGAGTACATCAGTGATTGGCGTGAGGTAGTTGAAAAAGAAATAAAAGAATCAGAAAATAGAATAGTGCTTATTTCGACTACCGTAGAAGATGCCGAGCTTAATAAGTTGATTTACCGTGAAGTTATGAAGAAAAACCCAGGTGCTAACGTTGAAATTTGTGAAGCAGTACCGCCATTACCGGTTTATCTGAACTACTTGAATGCCTCACATAAGGTCTATTCAGGACGAATGCATTCGCTTATTCTTGGAAAAATACTGGATAATGAACTTGAGCCATGGTTAATTTCAAAGAAAATTGAATATTTCATGGATGAATATGGTTCGCGGAGTGTTGCAGACATCAACAATGAGCTTGTAGATGTTTTCTCAAAAATCATCAAGCGATTTAATTAAGGAGAGAATTTTGCTTTTATTTGATCTGACGGCAACACAGCCATCACCAGAGTCTAAATTTCATGGTGGTTCTGAGTATGCTAAGCAAATATTCTTTTCAAGTATTGAAAGGGGTCATAAAGACTTTGTCTGCGTTTATGATAAGAGTAAAGATCTTGATAACAAAATAAAGAAAGTTTGCGAAGAAAGTAATATCGAAATGATTGCGGTTGAAAATGATACTGCATTAATTTCGCTAGTTAATTCGAATCGCTTTTCTAAATTTTACTCGGCTTTGCCTTATCATCTCTACGATATCGATACAAGCAATGTTCAGTTTATAATGACAGTACATGGTTTGCGTGAAATTGAATGTAGCTATGATCCTGTTCAGTGGCATTATCGAAGTGGATTATCGTCAAAATTAAAGCTGCTGATAAAACGAGCATTATTTAGGAATAAAGAATGGGATACCTATTATAATCGCTTTGGTCGTCTGCTAAATAAGAATAAAATAAAAATAATTACTGTATCTGAACACAGCAAGTATTCAATGTTATGTTTTTATCCGGCACTGAACAAAGAGGACATATATGTCTCGCCAGCGCCTTGTCCTTTTGGCAAGGAGAACCCGGAGTTAGCGAAAGAATACGCAAATTTAGCACAGTACAGCCGTCAGTTTTTCTTATTGGTTAGTGCTAACCGTTGGATGAAAAATAACTATCGTGCAATAAAGGCGCTAGATAACTTTTACAATAAGAACCCAGGATGTGAATTAAAAACGATAGTGTTGGGTAAAAAAGATCCGCATCCAGGAATTAAGAATATTGAGAAGTTTATTTTTATCGACTATGTGGATTATGAGTCATTAGACTGGTTCTATAAAAATGCTTATGCGTTCATTTACCCTAGTCTCAATGAAGGTTATGGCTATCCGCCATTGCAAGCGATGCATTATGGAACTCCAGTGATAGCGGCAGCAGTATCAAGTATTCCTGAAGTATGCAAAGATAATGTTATCTATTTTAACCCTACTAATATAAATGAAATTGAAAATAGAATATCTCAAATTTTTCATAATGAAGCCCTGTATAATAGGCTTTCATCATCTGGCCAAAAGAATGCATTTGAAGTAAGTAATGTCCAGAATGAAAAATGGGATAAACTCCTGGATGTAATTTTTAACAGTAATGAAAATTGATTGATTAGCTGAGGGAATCGTGAAAAAAATTCTTTTTATTATGCCTATTCTTGGGCGGTCTGGCGCAGATAGAGTTATTTTTACATTGTTAAATAATATAGACAGATCACGGTTCCAGCCACATCTTCTTCTTTATAAAAATGACAATGAAAAAAATGTCCTGGTTAAGGAATTGGAAAGTGATGTTGTTGTTGAATATTTGAACATTACAGGCAGGGCGCGCTATGCATTACCTAAAATTGTTTTTGGAATTAAAAAAACCTGTAAAAGGCATGATATAGACACTATATTTATTAGTTCGGGAACCTCGAACGCAACATTGTCTCCTTTCCTTTCGTACTTCGGGAAGCATATAAAAAAGATTGCTCGAGAGTCAAACTTACCCAGTCTATTTGAAAAAAACTTTATCGCAAAATTTTTATATAAAACATGCTATAAAAGTTATGATGTTATCATTGCACAGAGTGATGATATGGTTAATGATTTAGTGACAAAAATGAATGTGCCTGAGGGTAAAATAGTAAAAATCAATAACCCACTTGATTACAAACGTATTAAGTCAATGAGTGTACTGCCATCAGAGCATAATTTCCCCTCTGACCGAGTTAACTTGCTCACTATTGGGCGGTTAACTTATCAGAAAGGGTACGATCAACTGTTAAAGTCATTTAGTTCACTTTCAAAAGACAAGTATCATTTAACAATTGTAGGTGAAGGAGAAGATGAGGCAATACTGAAAACTACCTGTTCTGAATTAGGACTTGAGAATAGCGTAACTTTCATTCCTGCAACAGATAATCCTTATGCACTGCTAAAAAAATGTGATGTGTTTATATCCAGCTCACGTTGGGAAGGATATCCCAATGTGGTCATTGAGGCAATTACATGTGGTACCCCTGTTCTGGCGAATGCTTATCCAGGGGGGATTAACGAAATTATTAATGATAATAACGGTATAATCTGTGATATTACCGGCGATATAGAGACAAGCTTAAATAAAGTTCTTAAAATTGAGAATGTTTTCATTGATCAAAGTGTTATTGATGGCATTTTGCGGAAATATGAAACCATTCTATAAGGCACTTATTTTTCAGCATTGTGAGAAGTATAGTTAACTCAGGAAAGTACGCTATGTCTTTTATTTCCTTTGTGTGCGGAGTTATGTATGAAACGATTTACTGTTCTTGATAGTTTTCGTGGCATATGCGCACTGTGTGTTGTATTTCACCACTTTAATATTACTGGAAGTATGACGGAATGGAGCTTGTTCCGTAATGCGACTTATATGGTGGAGTTTTTCTTTGTCTTGAGTGGCTTTGTTCTAACTCATGCATATAGCAAGCGTGAATTTGACTGGAATAAAATGAGGTCGTTTGCAGTCTCTCGTACATTCCGGCTTTTCCCTTTGCATGTTTTTATGCTGATAGTGTTTATTTTACTTGAATTAATAAAACTTATAGCACAATCAAAAGGGGTAGACTTTAATAAGCCTGCATTTACCGGTGTCAACGCACCAATACAAATACTTCCAAATTTACTTTTACTTCAAGCATGGCTACCGTCAGCGGCAACGCTGTCGTTTAATTACCCATCCTGGAGTATTAGCATTGAATATTACCTATATGTTATATTTGCACTTCTAATGTTTTCACTGCGTAAGGCTAGTAAAACTATAGTGCTGGCATTTTTCGCTATTTCAACCATTGCTTTTCTTGCATTAGTTTTCCCCATTACGACATCAGTAAAGGTTGAAGCACTTAACGGACTATCATGTTTTTTTGGTGGTGCGGTTACTTACTTTATTTATAAACGATTCCAACCCACAAAATTGAATCCATTACTCTTTTCTCTCCTTGAAATTGTAATGTTGCTGCTCTGTTATTTTTCAGTAACTATGCAATATGATTTTAAGAACGTTGCAACCAGTATGATATTTTGTATGACTATTTATGTCTTTTCTTTTGAGGCAGGTATAGTTTCTTCGTTGCTGGCTAAAGCCTTCTTTGAATTTTTCGGGAAAATTTCTTTCTCTATTTATATGACTCATGCAGCAGTTATTTTTATAGCGATAAGTATCGCGATGGCGTATGAGAAATTTTTCGGTAAAGAGTTGACTTACTCCATTACAACAAAATCACAGAGCACACTAAGATATATGGATCTTGGTTCAGGATTTTATAATAATGCACTGGCGCTGATAATTGTATCCATTGTTATTGCTGTTTCCTATTTCACCTATAGGGTAATAGAGGTAAGATCAATCTCTGCGGGGAAAAGATTTTCCAAGAAAGAAACTAATGATTACATTTTAAAATCTAAACCCGATGGTAAACTTTAGCCTTCGTATGGACTACACCTTATGGCTTATACAATGAGATTATTTCAACTTAAGAATATACCTGTAAGTTTTCTTTTGTTTTTTCTCACACTTTGTTTCTTTTCTGGTGTTATTGGCATTGCCTCGGCAATGCTGGGCATGCCTGTTTTAAAGGTGTGGAAGGAAGCTCTGATCGTTATTCTTTTCTTTATAGCATTGTTTTTTTCAAAAGGAAAAGTAAGTAGCAAGATAATTATCCCAACGACGATTCTTCTGTTGATTGGGGCTTTTTCTATTTACTCCATGCTGGATATTCTTGCATCACATACCTTCATAATACTGTATCAGCTTAAATTCGATATTATACCTGTGATGTTTATTGTCGCAGTTCTTATAATTTTTTCTAAGATGAGCAAAGAAGAACTACTGGCTTTTAGCATCAAATTTGTAAAAATGACCCTGTTTTTAGGTGCGCTAAATGCCATCGCTGTTATTCTTCAGCAGTTATTCCCCGATTCATTTATGGGGTTATTGGGCCTGGACGCTGGCCAATGGGGAAGTGATGCTGGTGTTCGCCTTAACTCAACGGAGGGGAACATTCGTGCAATTGGTTTGCAGCTTTCATTTACGATGTCTGGTGTCTTGATGTTGTTCTGTATGATTTTGTCTGTTGAGTGCAGTCATTTCATTAAAAGTAAAACTATAAAAATATTTCTTTTTGCTTTATTCCTGGTCGCGATTTTTTGCACTACTTATAAAACAGCTATCATTGGTGTGGTTGTGTATTTCTTGGTTAAATTTTTTGAGAAATTCCTTCCTTCAATCTCAAAGGTATCTATATTTATTATTGGTACCATTCTGGTTTTGTTTTTTGTTTACTCAACACATGATTATTCAGTTTATGACAGCGTTCGTGTCTACAACCAAACGGCAGCCTATAACTCCATTTACCTTAGGGTACTAGAGCACCATAAAATAATAGCCTCACTGGATTCACTAGAGAAGGTTCTCTTCGGTGCTGGATTAGGTATCAATGGTACTTTTGGTTTGGATAAATCAGAATATGGTATAAATGCAATTGCCACAGATAGTGCGTATATTTATTTGGTTAGTAACTATGGATATGTAGGGTTCTTCACTTATTTATTCCTTCTTATTTACATTCAGATAAAGCTATTTGTGATAAAGGACTGTGACGTTTTTGGTGCTAGGCATTTGATATTCTTTACGTTGTCAATTGAGTTATTTTACAACCTGGGATTAGGAAATTTCCCCAATAATATATTTTTGGTGGTTTTTGTTGCGATACCTTTTGTGCTAAAGAAAAAAGGTTGTACAAGGGAAGATATTGCCGCTTATAGCTATAGATAATAGTTTTTATAAAATATAGAGAGAGGTTATGATTTATATCAACGCAAGATTTCTTACGCAAGATGTGACAGGTGTGCAACGATTTGCTGAACAAATCTGCATCGAATTAGTGCGATTGAGAGATGACGTTATTCTCTTGGCCCCTAAGGATATAAAACGATCTTCACTACCGGCCAGTTTTAATATTCAAACTATCGGCGAGAAAAGCGGTCATTACTGGGAGCAAGTTGAGTTACCGAAGTATTTAAAATCCATAGATTCGCCATTGTTAGTGAATTTGTGTAGCACTGCTCCTGTTTTTTATAAAAACCAAATAGTTACACACCATGATGTCACCTATAAGCGATATAAAAAAAGCTTCTCATTGAAATTCAGGATGCTCTATTCACTACTTATCCCTATGATGTTGAAGAGTAGTAAAGCATTGATCACAGTTAGTGAGTTCTCGAAATCAGAAATATTACAGTATTTTAATTATAATCCTGAAAATATCCATATTATTTACAATGCCGTAGGAAGTGAGTTCGTTAATTATCCTAAAAACAATAATAACTCGGAGAAATATTTTCTCGCTGTCTCATCACCAAATTTCCATAAGAATTTTCATGGTATGCTTGATGCGTATAATCTATTGAAAAGCAGGACTGGAAGTGATGTGAAATTGAAAGTTATTGGTAAGTCGGCATCCAGTTTTGCGACCCAGGATTTTTCTAAAAACACGCAGGATGAAGATGTGACTTTCTTAGGTAGAGTTGATGACAATCAGTTAATATCACTTTATCAGAATGCGACCGCATTCGTATTCCCCTCTTTCTATGAAGGGTTTGGGATACCGCCCCTTGAAGCACAGGCATGTGGATGTCCGGTGATTTCTTCCAATAAAGCCTCAATGCCTGAGGTATTGCGTAATAGTGTTCTTTATTTCGATCCATATAATGTTTCCGAAATGGCAAGTATGATGGAGAAGATTATATCTGATTCATCTCTGAGAGATACTCTGGTGATTGCGGGCCTTGAAAATGTGAAAGATTACTCATGGAAGGTTTCGGCACAGAAAGTTAACTCCATCATTGAAACTACTACTGCATCGAGGACCTAAAATATTATGAAGGTTCTTCATGCAGCAGAAACGATTAAGGGGGGAGTTGCAACTGTTATGCGACAGATAGCCTTGGCGAGTGTTGCTAGTTCTGAGATAACCGAACTTCATTGCCTTGTCCCTGAAAATCAAAAGAATGAAATTAGCGCTTTACCGACTGAAAATGTAGTCACCTTCAAAAGGACAGGAAGAAACCTGGGTTCTTTTTTATCGTTTACGCTTCAGTTTATCTCCAATATTATCAAATATAAGCCTGAATTAATTCATCTTCACAGTACTTTTGCCGGTGTCTTAGGACGTATAGTCTTAATTTTACTTTATCCAATTTATCGTCCCAAGATTATTTATTGCCCTCATGCCTTTTCTTTTCTAATGGAGGGTAATAAATTAAAGAAAATGGTCTATAAAACCATTGAGCGTGCGCTACTCCCTATAACGGATGCCGTAATCTGCGTCAGTGAGTTTGAACGAAATGCTGCAATAGAAAATGGTTTAAACGAAAAAAAACTCAGCGTTGTATATAACGGTGTTCCTGTCGTTGATGTGAATGAGACGTTTACAAATCCTTATGATAATAATGTTATTAATTTATTGTTCGTAGGTCGCTTCGACTATCAGAAAGGGTTCGATATTTTATCTTCGATGATTGAGACATTAAAGGGAAAACCCTATCACCTGACGGTGGTTGGTGGTGCTGTCCATGGCGCGGAAGTTTATCCAGATTTGCCACAAACTACTTATACGGGATGGTTATCATCCACTGAGATTGCCCCCTATTTTTCTCATGCTGACGTTTTGATTGTTCCTAGTCGCTGGGAAGGTTTTGCGATGGTTTCACTTGAAGCCATGAGCTATGGCATACCCATCGTTTCCAGTAATTGCACGTCGTTTCCTGAAATGATTTTCCCTGGTGTAAATGGCTATATGTTCGAGTTATCGTCACCTGAAACATTGCCAGAAATTGTTGACGGTGTATCAAAAGAAGGTTGGGCATTGATGGGGGAAAATGCCAGATCTATTTTTATGGATAAATTCATCTCTGAGCGAATGGTAGATGGAACGTTTAATGTCTATAAGAAAGCTTAAGCTGACAGCTTACGGATGTGCTGCATTGCAACATTTGTAACGTTATTTAGTTGCATGAGTTCTTATGTTTATATTATGGATATTAGCTAATACAGGACTCTATTGAATTCAATTTCATTGGATATTGAATGGGGTTGGATGGTTTCGTCATTTATTTGGCATGGTAAAAATTATGGCAAAAGAACAAAAGTACCGTAGTAGTGGAGTAGCAAAACTAGCTCTTGCGTTCTCCGATGTGTTTTTTTTCAATCTAGCGGTATATATAACTTATTTATTATTAGATAATTTTTTTGGCGGTTTGGAAAAGTTTGTACCGGAAGACCAATTTAATATCAGATTGTTAGTCCAATTTATTTTATCAGTGATTTGTATGGTATGGTTTTGGGTGCGTCTACGCCATTATACCTACCGGAAACCTTTTTGGTTTGAACTGAAAGAAGTGGTACGAACATTATTGATTTTTGCACTTCTTGATCTTGCACTGGTTGCTTTTTCAAAATGGAATTTCTCACGTTATGTATGGTTGATTTCATGGATGTTAATTATCTTTTTAATCCCATTAGGCCGATCGTTAACAAAGAGATTACTTGATAAGTTTGGTTATTGGAAAAAGCATACAATCATTATTGGTTCTCGAAAAAATGCGTTCGAAGCCTATGCTGCTCTACAAAGTGAGGCAATACTTGGGTTTGAAGTCTGCGCTTTTGTATGCACCGATGACCCGTGTGAAACAAACTACTTTGGGGTTCCTGTAATCAACTCTGAAGAAGAGCTTTGGGCTGCTGTTGATATAGAGACAACGCAGTTTATCGTGGCATTAGAGTTTGAGCAGCATGCGTTGCGTGATCGTTGGTTAAAGGATCTTGCCAAACACAATTGTCGTTCAGTATCAGTTATACCGACACTTCGTGGTGTGCCGCTCTATGGCACTGATATGTCGTTTATCTTCAGCCATGAGGTCATGATACTGCGTGTAAGTAATAACTTGGCAAAACGGTCATCACGTATTATCAAACGCACATTCGATATTTTTGGCTCTTTATCGATCATGTTAATGCTTTCGCCAGTATTAATGTTCCTGGCCTTTATGGTTTCCAGAGATGGAGGAAAGCCAATTTATGGCCATGAAAGGGTAGGTCACAATGGCAAGAAGTTTAAATGTCTAAAGTTCCGATCTATGGTGATGAATTCTAAAGAAGTTCTTGAAGAGTTATTGAAAAATGATCCGGAGGCTCTGGCCGAGTGGAACCGCGATTTTAAGCTCAAGAACGATCCTCGCATCACAAAAATCGGCGCTTTTATTCGTAAGACTAGCCTGGATGAACTCCCACAGCTATGGAATGTTTTTATTGGTGAAATGAGTCTGGTTGGGCCGCGTCCGGTAATTGAGGATGAGCTAGAGCGTTATGCAGGTGATGTTGACTATTACTATATGGCAAAACCGGGAATGACAGGTCTCTGGCAGGTTAGTGGCCGAAATGATATTGATTACGACACTCGTGTTTATTTCGATGCCTGGTATGTCAAAAACTGGGCTTTATGGAATGACATCGCTATTCTGTTTAAAACAATATCTGTAGTGCTAAAAAGAGATGGGGCCTATTAACGTTATTTTCTGATATCCAAATGGCCTTTAAAAACCTGCTTGCTTTCGTTAGCAAGCAGGTTTTTTTATTCCAGGAACGAGAAGAGCAAAACGGGATGTTTAGGGTTGATTGCTCATTTTCAAGACAGGAGTGCTACTGTCAGCGTTGATAGGAGTATTACCTTGAATCAGTAATGGCGTCACTTTAGTGGGCTGTTGTGATAATGAGAAACTTTTTAGCTTATTCATAACTCCGCTCTCAGCTTGAGACGGTTTATTGCTCCAGGTAATGGTTGCTCTCTCAGTGCCTTTTTTCAGCACGACTATGTTGTCACCGTTCTCTGATTGTTTATAGTTAACTACCTGGTAGTTATTGGCAATTGCGGCTATTTTCTTTAAGTTATCGGCAGCAGGTTTTGCAACCAAATTTTGTGCTATAAATCCAAAGCGGTGTTCGCGATTGTTTGGATTTGCGCCATCATCAATCAGATCATACCACCAGATCCCTTTAATATAGTCCCTGGATTTCGCCAATAGGGTATATTTTATAACATTCTGTGCAGCCAAATCACCAGATATTCCACCATCGCCGATATGTGTTGGAAAACCCATTTCAGTAATGTAAATAGGCACAGTACGCCCGACCTTAGCCTTTAGTTTATTTTCGAAGACATCGATACCCGCCAGATTACCCTCAGGTTTTCGCATTTCCTTATCAGGGTTACGATAGGAATATGGATGGACAGATATACCATCAACATATTGCATCATTCCCATGTCAAGCAACTTATCCAGCCAGGCATTATCCTTATCCTTTAATGGATTAAGCGAGCCGGTCATCACGATTGCTTCTGGATCTGCTTTTTTTACAGCCAATGCGGTTTTCTTGACCAACTCAAAAAAAACTTCTTCAGAAGGGGGTTTTTTATTACCTCTGACCCCCGTTCCAACCAACCATTCATTCCATACTTCGTAATATTTCACTTTGCCTTTAAATCTTTTTGCCGTCCAGTAAGCGTAATTAGCAAACGCATCGATCGCGGCCTCACTGGAAGGATAACCATTTTTATCATACAAAGGATTGGTATAAGCCAATACCAACATAGAACTTAGGCCGAAGCTCTGTTCGCTTGTAGCAAACACTGAATCAACTTTCCCTAAATTGCCAATCAATGAATACTTTCCTACAGGGCCTTCTACCTGCGCCCATGGATAATCTTCACGTATGGAGGTAAAACCATATTCTTTTGCCAATTTTAAATAATAATCCCCAGAATTTGGATAATGCCGCACATGCATGTTTATACCCACTTCAAATGCATGGGAATAGGTGATTGGCATGAAAATAATCGCGGCAGAAAGCATTTTTAGAATTGCATTTCGGCAGTTGAAATTTTTCATAATGTACCCTTTTTGACTAATTTATCGGAGTTTTAAACTGTAAATTTAGTGGTTTATGGTTTTTTATATCAATCATTTTTGTAGGTAAATTCAGTGACTTAGGTAATAGTGGCGACTTTCTCTCTTTATGTATATAGGATTAATGGTAATTTTATATCTTATCTCTTTGTTTTTTTTGTCATAACCATTAAGTTTTGTGTGAAATCATTACGTTGTTTACTATTTTTTAATTCAATTCCCATCCATTTTCTTCAGGCCCCTTGCCTTGACAAAACTCGTTTCATTTCCTTTTATTTAAGTGCAGTAAAGTTTCTTATTCTTTATTACCGCTAAGTCTGGCATCTACGTTATGTCGGTTTGCGACGTAATATTTTGATTGTAAAAATCATGCATCCAAGGGGGATGTTATGGCTTCTCTAGTTTCGCAATATGAATCCGCAGCAATCTATTATGCTGTTCTGGGCAAGAACGCATCTACATCCGCTATTGATTACTTTGCACAGCAATTGCAGTTGGGAAATAAAACCGATTTGCAATTTATCAATGGATTACTAGCATCCGCTGATGGGATCGCCCGTTTTGGGACAAAAACGCCAACAGAAATTCTACAAACAATTTATACAAACATTCATGGTGTTGCAGCTTCCTCCGGCGTTATTGCTGACCTGCTGGGGACCGGGGATAGCATAGGGACAATAGTCCATGGTTTGATTGATGATTTGACGGGATATTTAGGCTCAGACAGCGCAACCTTGACGCAGCAGAGTTACTTTGATGCCAAAATCAAATCAGCTTTATTCCCTTCGTCTAGTGCGGGTTCTGCCGGTACCGGAGCTTCAGATGTTGCAGCTATTTATCATGTTCTTGGTGCAGGCCTATCAACTTCAGGCCTCAACTATTGGGGGGGCGCGCTGAATGCCGGCACCACGACCATCGATAAGGTTGCTCAAGCATTCGTTAACGATCGTTCCTACCTCACTTCTTTAAGTAATGAGGATTTTGTTGCACGTATTTTCCAGTATGGATTTGAACGTGCGCCAAGCTCTGCGGAAGCTTCCAGCTATTTAGCCTTGCTTAACGGTGGTGCGACCCGCGGAAGTGTTGTGGTTGATATCATTGAAGCATTGCGCGGAGGCGTGGCGCCAACAGATGCTACAGCCCAGTCTCACTTTAATGCTATCACCAGTGTTTATACGCCAGGTCAATTACCTGCGCTGAATATACAAGAACAAGTTGCTGCAATTTATCTGGGTGTTCCTGGACGTGGCATTGATGCCCAGGCGTTGGATACTTGGGGTAAGATTTTTGCCTCAGGCAGCCTAACCTCTACAGCACTGACTGCAAAACTGCTGGGGTCAACTGAATTCCAGCAAAAAGGTGGCCAGCTGTCAGGCGATGCTTTTATTCAACATGTTTACACTCTGGTACATGGTGTTGCAGCGACTACGGCACAATTAGCTGCCTATAGCGCTCTAGGCAGTGATAAGTCAGTTATTACTCAGGCAATTATCAACGATCTGCGCACTTCAATCGCAACCGATGCCGCTACTGTTACTCAACAGCACGGGTTTGAATTCGATATCGGCACCAGCTTGCTGTACAAAACAGCAGCTTCACTCACAGCAACCGCCGCTGGCGGCAATGCCACCGGCACGGTTAACACCGGTTCTTCACACCAGATCAGTAATGCTGAAACCGCCGTACTGCAAAACGTGTTGTTAAACGCCAACGCGGCCAGTGTCGTTAACCTGAAGTTCGCCGATCACCTGGCGAACCTGACCATTAACGGCACCAGTGCAGCAACGGTTAACCTGTCTGACAATGGCGTTAACCCGGGCGTAGGCATTACCGTCAACAACGGCAATGTCATTTTGAACGCCAGCTCGGGTGCGGATGCAGTGGTTGTTACTTCAACGGCTAATATTGCCACCGGCACCGGTCAGTTTAACCTTGGTGCAGGTAACGACAGCCTGGCGTGGGCGGGTAATGGGGTATCAAACGGCGCTAACACGGTAGCGACCACCATTAAAGCCGATGGCGGGGCAGGTATTGACTCGATCTCCGCCAACTTTATCACCAAGTCTGTTGTGACTAACCAAAACGCCCTGGGCATTCGTAGCAGCGTTGTCACCAGTAATGCTAATAACTTCTCGAATTTCGAGAAGATTGATCTGACTGGATTTATCGGCAAATCTGTTGGCACCCTGATTACCACGCCATTGATCGGTTCACCGACCACTACCAGCGTAACCACACCGACGCACGTCTTTGATTTTGGTTTAACCAACGGGACGGCGACAGTTGAAGGGACTACTGGGGGCACGGTAACTCAAGGCGCAGCAGCAACTAACCTGGGCTCTCAAGGTTTTGTGATCTCTGGCTTAACCAATGCCAGTGTCATTAACGCTGCGGGCGGCAACGCTGCACAACTGGAAGTGAAGGGCGATGCAACATCTGCCAGCACCTTGGGCTTCACTTTCGTTCAAAATGCTACCGACCACTTCAATATCAATTTTGATGCTGTAAGTTCTTCAAACGTTAATGCTGGCGCTATCAGCCTGACCAGTAGCAGCAGTGCTTTGTTGGGTACGGCACTGGGTACGGTGAATATTGCCTCTGGTGGTACGGGGTCGTTTAGCAATATCGTCTCATTGGCTGGTACCAACGCGCAGGTTCAGAACATAAACGTTACAGGTGATCATGTTCTGGATTTAACGCTGGGCAACGGCTTCAGTAATGTGCGTGATGTTAATGCATCCACCAATACTGCTGGCTTGAACCTGGATTCAAACCATGCCGGTACCGGTGACGGTATTATCGTTCAACTGCTGAATATCCTGCCGTTGAGTGTCGTGACTACTGGGCTGTTGGCTCCGGTACTTACCGCTCTGGGTCTGAACGGTTATCAACTGACTGTCGAAGGGACCGGCGCGGCTGACAGCTTCAACGTCCTGGGTAACACAACCCTGGCCGGTGGCAACGGTGTGAATACCTATGAGCTGAAGTCCAGTACCACTCAGGCCGGTGTTACCATTACCGACTTTGACAGCACCAAAGACAAGATCGTTGATGCAGCCTCTGCTTTGACCATCTCCGGTAATACCAGCGGCACCGCGGTGGCGGATTACGGCACTCGTGCTTCTGATACTCTGGATGCGCTGCTGGGTACTCTGGTTGGCGGGCTGACCAACGGCGTTATTGGCCTGTTGGGCGGTATCCTCGGTCTCGGTAGCAGCAACGCACTGACGGCTAAAGTGGGTGTGGCGTCAGTGGTGTTTGGCGGTACTGGCGATAATGCCAGCTCTTATGTGATTATTGATAACAACAATAACCACACGCTGGATACTAGCGACAGCGTTGTTTACCTGACAGGGCAAAACCATCAGCAACTGCTGGATACTCTGCATTACGCATAAGGTAAGCTCTGTAGGTTAATAGTTTCCATTGAAACTGTTATTGGTTAAATAATACGGGGAGGTCAAACTTCCCGTATTTTTTTATTTTGTGATCGGCGTCATTATCTCTAGCTTATTCCTTTCTGCATAATTCCCTCATATTTCACCATGTCTTTCATCTTGTTGTTTTCCTTGCGTTTCGAGGAAGTGACCTCCAGGCTTTTTTTTGCGTATTACCTTGCTGATATGGCCGTTCCCTATCTATAGTTAAAAAAAGTATCTGCAGTCTCGAGCATGTTTGGGGAGGCTTCTTTCGGATTTTCTTTATTTTTGTTTTTTTTAGGAATTTCCTTAGAAGAAATCAATGCGGATTGGACTGACAGTGCACATGATGTAAGGGCAGAATGTGAATCAATTTATACCGCGCAATGAAATTGCGGATGTTATACGGACACGCAGTAAAGTTTTTTGGACCGTTGGCATATTCACCGCATTTATTAACTTGTTAATGCTTGTTCCTTCAATCTATATGCTCCAGGTTTATGACCGGGTGCTTCCTTCGCGCAATGAAATCACCTTACTGATGCTGACGCTGATTATGCTGGGAATGTTCGGCATGATGGCGCTGCTGGAGTATGTGCGCAGCATGGTGGTGATCCGTATCGGTAGCCAATTGGATATGCGTTTGAATACGCGGGTTTATACGGCAGCGTACGAATCTAACCTTAAGAATGGTTCTTCCGATGCAGGGCAGATGCTGGGTGATTTGACTACCGTACGGCAGTTCCTGACCGGCAGCGCACTGTTTGCTTTCTTCGATGCGCCCTGGTTCCCGATTTACCTGCTGGTGATTTTCCTGTTCAACCCGTGGTTGGGTTTGTTTGCTCTGGTTGGCTCATTGCTGCTGGTTGCGTTGGCGGTGGTCAACGAAATGGTTTCCAAGCAACCCTTGGGCGAAGCGAGCAAGTTATCGATCATGTCCAGCAGCCTGGCAAGTACCAATTTGCGCAATGCTGAAGTGATCGAAGCATTGGGCATGCTGCCTAATCTAAAACGACGTTGGTTTGGATTGCATCAGAGATTTCTCAATAGCCAGCGTGTTGCCAGCGAGCGCGCGACTACCGTCAGTTCCATCACCAAATTTGTTCGTCTCTCTCTGCAGTCATTGGTCTTGGGGTTAGGGGGATGGTTGGCGATTGATGGGCATATCACCCCCGGCATGATGATCGCGGGCTCTATTTTGATGGGGCGTACTCTGGCGCCCATCGAGCAGGTGATTAACGTCTGGAAAAGCTGGAGCTCAGCCAAACTGTCCTATCAGCGTTTGGTCAAACTGCTTGATAAGCATCCTCCGCGCGGAATGGGGATGTCGCTTCCCCGTCCTGAAGGGATCATCTCGGTCGAAGGCGTCACCGCCACCCCACCGGGATCAAAAGCCGATGCGGTGTTGCACAATGTCAGCTTTGCTATTCAACCGGGCGACGTGCTGGGGATTATCGGGCCAAGCGCTTCCGGTAAGTCTACGCTGGCGCGTTTACTGGTCGGTATCTGGCCAGTCAGTGAAGGCATTGTGCGTCTTGATAATGCTGATATCTACCAGTGGAATAAAGATGAGCTGGGGCCGTACATTGGCTACCTGCCGCAGGATATCGAACTCTTTGCCGGCACCATCGCTGAAAACATCGCTCGCTTTAACGATATCGACTCCGAGAAAGTTATTGAAGCCGCCAAGCTGGCCGGGGTGCATGAACTGATCCTGCGCTTCCCTAATGGTTACGACTCGATCATCGGTAACGGCGGGGCAGGGTTATCCGGCGGACAGAAGCAGCGAATTGGCCTGGCGCGTGCGCTGTATGGCGATCCATCTCTGATCGTGTTGGACGAGCCTAACTCCAATTTGGATGACGCCGGTGAGAAAGCGCTGAATCAGGCCATTTTGTTCCTCAAGCAGCGTAATAAAACGGTGATTCTGATTACTCATCGCACCAACCTGCTGTCGATGACCACCAAGCTGCTGCTGTTAGTCAACGGTAGCGTCAATGCGTTTGGCCCAACGCAGCAGGTTCTGCAAGCCCTGGCCAATGCGCAAAAAGCGCAGACTCCACAGCAAGCCGTGCGTGCGGTCAATTCCGAGCCGGACGAAGGCAATATCCCAAAAACTCAAATTAATTAAGCCGTGAACTTGCCGGGCGGGGCCACAGCGCCGCCTGCAGTCGAAGGAGTTGGTATGTCTACGCACATTGGCGAGCCGCAAGACTCGTATTCAGAAGAGATCCCACAAGACGAGCGGCGTTTTACCCGCATGGGATGGTTGGTGGTGGGGCTTGGCCTGTTTGGTTTTTTCGCCTGGGCTGCATTTGCACCTTTGGATAAAGGGGTTGCTTCGCCAGGCTCGGTGATTGTTTCCGGCAACCGCAAGACCGTGCAGGCGCCGGCTAGCGGCATCATTAAAAGCATCACCGTAAAAGAAGGCGACAGGGTTAAAGCCGGTGAAGTATTGGTGCAACTCAGTCAGGTACAGGCGCAGGCGCAGGTTGATTCTCTGCGCGATCAATACTACACCACCCTGGCCACCGAAGGCCGCCTGCTGGCTGAACGTGATGGTTTAAGCAAAGTGACTTTCTCGCCGGTCTTCGAACAACTTCAGGCTCAGCCGCGGGTTGCCGAGATCATCGCGCTGCAAACCCAGCTCTTCTCCTCGCGCCGTCAGGGGCTGCAAAGCGAAGTCGACGGTTATAAACAGTCGATGGACGGTATGCGCTTCCAGTTAAAAGGCCTGCAGGATTCCAGGGTCAATAAACAGATCCAGCTTTCCAGCCTGCGTGAGCAGATGAACAGCATGAAACAACTGGCTGCCGACGGCTATTTACCGCGTAACCGTTATCTTGAAGTACAGCGCCAGTTTGCGGAAGTTAACAGCAGCATCGATGAAACCGTCGGGCGGATCGGCCAAGTACAAAAACAGCTGCAGGAATCTCAGCAGCGGATCGATCAGCGTTTTGCCGACTACCAGCGCGAGGTCAGAACTCAACTGGCGCAAACGCAGATGGACGCCAGCGAATTCAGAAACAAGCTGGAAATGGCGAATTTTGATCTCGGCAACACCGCTATCACCTCGCCGGTGGATGGCACCGTAGTCGGATTGAATATCTTTACTCAGGGGGGCGTCGTGGGAGCGGGTGACCACCTGATGGACGTTGTACCCAGTCAGGCTACGCTGGTGGTGGATTCCCGCCTGAAGGTAGAGCTGATTGACAAGGTGTACAACGGGTTGCCGGTGGATTTGATGTTTACCGCTTTCAACCAGAATAAAACCCCGAAAATTCCGGGGACGGTGACGTTGGTTTCTGCCGACCGCTTGGTTGACAAGGCCAATGGCGAACCCTACTACCAAATGCAGGTCACGGTATCTCCAGAAGGCATGAAAATGCTGGGTGGGGAGGATGTTAAGCCGGGTATGCCTGTTGAGGTGTTCGTGAAGACAGGGTCACGCTCACTGCTGAGCTATTTGTTTAAACCTATTTTGGATCGCGCTCATACTTCATTAACCGAGGAATAATTTTGATTCAATTTAAACGACAGGTTGCTGGCCTTGCTATCAGTACCCTCTTGTTTGCGATATCTGCGCCGGTTCATTCGATAGGGATTCTAGACGCATATTCGCTGGCACTTGAAAAAGATCCGACCTTTCGGGCGGCTATAAAAGAAAAAGAAGCGGGGGATGAAAACGAAAATATCGGCAGGGCGGGGCTGCTGCCGAAGGTGTCGGCCAATTACCAGAATTCACCGCGTAACTGGCAGACGCAAAAGTATCCGGCGAGTGACATTTTTGGCAACAGCCTTGGTGAGGCGACCAAACGACAGCAGTATCGCAGCCATTCCAGTTCGATAACGCTGACGCAACCGTTGTTTGATTACGAAGCCTATGCGCGTTACAAGGCCGGCGTGGCGCAAACGCTGATGTCAGATGAGCGTTACCGCAGTAAGTATCTCGATCTGGCTGTGCGGGTGATCTCCGCCTATGTTGAAGTGGCTTACTCCAAAGACCAGATTGCGCTGGCCTCAGCGCAAAAGGCGGCTTACAAAGAGCAATTGGCGCTGAACGATCGCTTAATGAGCGCGGGTGAAGGCACCATTACCGACGTTTCAGAGACCCAGGCGCGCTACAGTCTGGCAGAGGCGCAGGAAATTGAGGCACGTGATGCCCTGGATGCGGCACAACGCGAGCTGGAGGTGATTATTGGCGTACCGCTCGATCAACTGGATGAGCTACAGGTACTGCGCCCCGGTAAATTCCAGGTGGCACCGTTAATCCCTTCCAAATTTGAAGAGTGGCAAAAAATTGCCCTGGAGAATAACCCGATGTTGGCTGCCTCTCGCCATGGCGTTGATGCTGCCAAGTATGAGGTAGAGAGAAACCGCGCGGGCTTCATGCCGCAGGTTCAGCTCTATGCTTCCCATTCGGAAAATGACTCCAGCAGTGATAACACGGTTAACCAAAAATACCGCACCGACAGTATCGGCGTGCAGGTGAGCGTGCCGATCTATGCCGGCGGTGGGGTATCAGCATCGACTCGCCAGGCGGCTTCACGCTATGGGCAGGCGATGTATGAAATGGATGCACAAGTCGGTACCACGCTGAACGATCTGCGTAAGCAGTTCAATCTTTGCATCAGTAGTCGTGCAAAATTAGCGGCGTATGAACTGGCGGTAAAATCGGCGACAACGCAGGTAACGGCCACCCGCCAGAGCGTGTTGGCAGGGCAGCGCGTCAACGTCGATGTGCTGAATGCCGAGCAACAACTTTACAGCGCGCAGCGAGACCTGGCTTCGGCTAAGTACACCTACATAAAGTCCTGGATCACCCTGTTGAGCGACTCTGGAACGCTTGACGAAAAGGACGTGAAACGAGTGGCGCAGTATTTCTCTATGAATCGCTGACCGGGTAGGGATAAATGGTTCAAATACTCACCATGAGTATTTGTCTGAAAGAGCAGCCTCAAGCTGCTCTTTTTTGTCTCAATACGTTATGTTAGCAACCGGTGGTGCTCCTGCCTCGCCTGTAAAACTGTACTTTTCGCTATAAATCATTGCGTATAGATCTATGGGAAGATATTGGCATAGGCAGGGGTTTTTAACATACATGTAACTTCTGTATGTAATTGTATGACTTTTATAATGCTGGGTTGGCTGGCGCTACGCCGCACTCTCGTTTATAAGACAGACGACTGAGTTAAGGGTTAATAATGTCAAAACTAATTCCTGTGGTTATGGCCGGTGGTACCGGCAGCCGGTTGTGGCCACTGTCGCGCGAATCATTCCCCAAACAGTTCCTTTCCATTGATGACAGTGGATTTAGTTTGCTGCAGCAAACTTTACAGCGCTTATCTGGACTGGAGGGCGTCGAAGTCGCCGCACCGTTGGTCATCTGCAATGAAAATCATCGTTTTCTGGTCGCGGAACAACTGCGTGAAATCGGGCAGCTTGCGACAAACATTATCTTAGAACCGGTTGGACGCAATACTGCGCCAGCTGTTGCATTGGCAGCACATCTGGCCGCAGAAGAAGATGATGACAGCATGCTCTTGGTGTTGGCCGCAGATCATTTGATTACGAAAGTGGAAAACTTTCACGCGGCAATAAAAGCGGCTATTCAACATGCTACTGAAAATAACTTGGTGACTTTCGGTATTATTCCTGGACATCCAGAAACGGGCTACGGCTATATCAAGCGTGGCAATGCACTTTCTGGCGAATGTTTTAAAGTTGACGCTTTTGTAGAAAAACCTTGCCTTGAAAAAGCCGTTGAATATTTGGCAAGTGGTGAGTTTAGTTGGAATAGTGGCATGTTTATGTTTAAAACTGCCAAATTTTTGCAAGAACTACAACAGTTTAGCCCAGAAATTTTCAGCACTACGCAACAGTCCGTGGCAGCCAGTCAGCGCGATATGAACTTTATTCGCGTTGATCAGGAAATCTTCAAGCACTGCCCTAGCGACTCCATTGATTATGCTGTCATGGAGAAAACACAGGATGCGGTGGTGATCCCTATCGATGCAGGTTGGAGCGATGTGGGGTCATGGTCATCGCTGTGGGAGGTTTCCGAAAAAGATGCTCGCGGAAATGTTAACGTCGGCGAGATTATCTCCATCGATTCGAATAATAACTATATATCATCTGACGCTGCGCTAGTTGCGACTATTGGGTTGGACGACCTTATCGTGATCAATACCAATGATGCATTGTTGATTTCGACAAAAGATCGCGTTCAGGACGTTAAGAAAGTGGTCGATGAGCTCAAAAAACGCAATCTTCATCACTTCCGTCAGCACTCCTCTTCTTATCGCCCATGGGGCAAGATCTGTGATATCGACAACGGCGAGCATTTCCAGGTCAAAAAGATCATTGTTCGTCCTGGTGAGGGATTGTCAGTACAGCGCCACCTTCATCGAGCAGAGCACTGGGTCGTCGTTAGCGGTACGGCGAAAGTGAATGTTGAAGACAAAGAATTCTTCTTATCTGAGAATCAATCTACATTCATCCCTGCCGGCAGTGTCCATACCCTGGAGAACCCTGGGAAAATCGACCTTGAAATTATTGAGGTTCGATCAGGATTTTACCTGGAAGAAGATGACATTGAACGTTTACATGATCGGTACGGCCGAGTTTAATTAAAGGATTTGGTGATGGAAAAGTTAGCCTGTTTTAAAGCTTATGATGTGCGCGGTAAGTTGGGTGAGGAACTGAATGATGATATCGCCTACCGCATTGGGCGCGCTTATGGCGAATTCCTAAAACCGAAGACCATCGTTCTCGGTAGCGATGTACGCCTGACCAGCGAAAGCTTGAAGCTGTCGTTGGCAAAGGGTCTGCAGGACGCCGGCACCGACGTGATCGACATTGGTATGACCGGCACCGAGGAAGTCTATTTTGCCACCTCTCATCTGAAAGCGGATGGCGGTGTGGAAGTGACAGCCAGCCATAACCCGATTGACTACAACGGAATGAAGCTGGTGCGTGAAGGCTCACGTCCTATCAGCGGTGATACAGGCTTGCGCGCAATTCAGGAGCTGGCGGAGAAAAACCAATTCCCTGAGCCGGCCGCGACTCGTGGCAGCTATGTTCGTCAGGATGTGTTGGCAGATTATGTGCAACATGTGCTGTCCTATGTGAACGTCGAGAACTTTAAGCCACTAAAGTTGGTGATCAACTCTGGTAATGGTGCCGCCGGTCATGTGATCGATGCGATTGAAGCCTCCCTTAAAGCTTTGAACGTCCCGTTGGAATTTATCAAGGTTCACCATCAGCCGGACGGTACCTTCCCGAATGGTATCCCCAACCCGTTATTGCCAGAATGTCGTGCAGATACCGCCAATGCGGTGCGTGAACATGGCGCAGATATGGGGATTGCATTCGACGGCGATTTTGACCGTTGCTTCCTGTTTGACGAAAAAGGCGACTTTATTGAAGGATATTATATTGTTGGCCTTCTGGCAGAAGCTTTCCTGCAAAAACAACCCGGTGCAAAAATCATTCATGATCCACGCCTGAGCTGGAACACCATCGATGTGGTGAGCGAAGCGGGCGGGGTACCAGTAATGTCGAAAACCGGGCATGCATTTATTAAGGAACGCATGCGTGCGGAAGACGCGATTTATGGCGGCGAAATGAGTGCGCACCATTATTTCCGCGATTTCGCCTATTGCGACAGCGGCATGATCCCATGGTTGCTGGTGGCTGAATTGGTGTGTGTTAAAGGACAAACTCTGGGGGAATTGGTGCAGGACCGTATTGCGGCGTACCCATCTTCAGGGGAAATCAATATCAAACTGGCACAGCCGGCAGCTTCAATTGAAAGCGTCAAACAACATTATCTGTCGCGGGCAGTCGAGGTTGACTACACCGATGGTATCAGCATGGAGTTTGGTAACTGGCGTTTTAACCTGCGCTCGTCCAACACCGAGCCGGTAGTTCGTCTCAATGTTGAGTCACGTGCAGACGTGGCCCTCATGAAAGAAATGACAGATGAGATTTTAGCGATACTGTCTCGCTAAATTCGCCGTGATGGTGTTGTATCAGAACAGGGCTGCGTTTTGCAGCCCTGTTTGTTGAATGAGTTCGATAAGCGGGGCTGTGATCAATAAAAACGGACTCAATCATGGGCGTTGCCATCGAGCACATATGATTTATCCTAAAGACAATGACGTCGATGGAGGTTACTGTCAGCACTTTGCTGTCTTGTCCATTTTTAGGCTGTAACTCCCAAAGGCTATCGGATTGAGAAAGTAATAGAATTTGTGTCGTTAGCGCTTCAGGCGCGCATAAGGAGTGGTGAATGGCAATTTTAGTTACCGGTGGTGCCGGTTATATCGGTTCTCATACGGTATTAGCCTTGCTGGAACGCGGTGAAGAAGTGATTGTGCTGGATAATCTGTCGAACTCGTCAGAAGAATCACTGCATCGTGTCGAACAGTTAACGGGCAGAGCGGCTACCTTTTATCAGGGGGATATCCAAAATGGCGACTCCCTGCGTAGCATATTCGATGCGCATGATATCTCTGCCGTCATCCATTTCGCTGGATTGAAGGCGGTGGGGGAATCGACCCGTAAGCCACTGGAATACTATCAAAACAACGTTGCCGGTACGTTGGTGCTGCTAGAGGAAATGCGTCGTGCCGGTGTGGCTCAATTTATCTTCAGCTCTTCAGCTACGGTATATGGTGCGAACTCCCCGGTTCCTTATGTAGAAACCACGCCGATTGGTGGTACCACCAGTCCTTACGGCACGTCAAAGTTGATGGTTGAGCAAATTCTGCAGGATTTCGCTAAAGCGGAACCGCAATTTTCCATTATCGCATTGCGTTACTTCAATCCGGTAGGTGCGCACGAATCTGGTTTGATTGGTGAAGATCCAAATGGCATTCCAAACAACCTGTTGCCTTATATCTCTCAGGTGGCCATTGGAAAGCTGGAAAAGCTGGGTATATTCGGCGGAGATTATCCGACTAAAGATGGTACTGGCGAGCGTGATTACATCCATGTGATGGATCTGGCTGAGGGGCACCTGATGGCTATGGACCATCTTAAGAACGTTGATGGTTTTAAAGCTTACAATCTCGGGGCAGGCGTGGGTCACTCGGTATTGAGTATGGTGCAGAGCTTTGAGAGGGCGTCAGGCGTGAAGATACCTTATCAAATCTTACCGCGGCGCGACGGAGATCTGCCCGCTTTCTGGGCTGATGCCAATTTAGCGCGCAAGGAACTGGGGTGGGAAGTGCGTCGCGGTATTGACGATATGATGCGCGATACCTGGAACTGGCAGAAAAATAACCCACAGGGTTACCGCAGCAAGAGTTAGCGAAAATCTAAGTACAATTCTCAAAAGCCCATATGATATGGGCTTTTTTGTTGGTTTGGTTAGAGGCTTTCATTGATTATCAAAATAAAGAATTAATAAGCATTCTCAATAAGGATTATTATGATTACGTTAGGTATTATAATTATGCTATCTAATAAGTCTTGATGCATTGGTAGCGGTATATTATACACAATTGCTCATTTCGTTAATGTGTCAAGTGGATGTGAATTGGTTTTTTGTTTTTGTTTTTCAGTGTATTACCTGTTTTTCTGCCGATGGGCGACTAACCGTTAGACAGATAACGTTTTGTCTATGTCGTGTTAATGTATTAACGCCTAACATCGGTGTATACTTCAGGCCGAAGAAAACTGATATCGTTTTGGCAGCGCGCTTAAGAACAGTTAATGACCATGAAACGCCATTATGATGATTTTTGACGTGTTGCATTAATGAACCTGAAGTTGTTGGGAGTCCCCACAGAAATGCTAAAAGCTGTCATTCCAGTTGCTGGTCTCGGTACCCGCATGTTACCGGCGACAAAGGCTATCCCGAAGGAAATGTTGCCGGTCGTTGACAAACCTCTCATCCAATACATCGTGAATGAATGTGTCGCAGCGGGTATTAAAGAGATTATTCTTGTTACGCACTCATCAAAAAACGCCATTGAGAATCACTTTGATACGTCGTTTGAACTGGAAAGCATGCTGGAATCACGTGTCAAGCGCCAACTGCTGGAAGAGGTACAATCGATCTGTCCCAAAGGGGTCACGCTGATGCATGTGCGGCAGGGCCAATCCAAAGGATTAGGCCACGCGATTCTCTGTGCTCGTCCACTGATCGGCGATGAGCCTTTTGCCGTGCTGCTGCCAGATGTTTTAATGGATGATGTCGCAAGTGATTTGGCAAAAGATAATTTAGCAAACATGATCGCCATATTTGGCGAGAGTGGCCGCAGCCAGGTTATGGTTGAGCCCGTGCCTGAAAAAGACGTTTCTAAATATGGCGTAGTTGATTGCAGTGGTGCTCCAGTAGCTCCGGGGCAGAGTGTGCCGATGCACGCCATTGTCGAGAAACCATCAGTTGATGAAGCGCCTTCGAACCTGGCAGTGGTTGGTCGCTATGTGCTGGCTGCGGATATTTGGCCATTGCTTGAGAAAACACCCTATGGCGCAGGTGGTGAGATTCAGTTAACAGATGCTATCGCAATGTTAATGGAACAACATCCCGTAGATGCTTTTGCCATGGTAGGGCGTTCCCATGACTGTGGCGATAAATTGGGATACATGAAGGCTTTCGTTGAATATGGACTTCGTCATTCTACGCAAGGTAAGGACTTTACTGCATGGCTGAGAGACCAACTCTTAGCTTGAATTAGAGTGATCTGATGAATCCAGCCGATTCCTAAAGTAAAATGAAACGGCTGGATGTAACGTGGATCCTCATCACTCGCCATGAAAAGACACTGTTGCCATGGTGAGTGTTAAGGGATATGCATTGCTGAATGTTATATTAAAATCAATCGGTTATGATGAGAGTGCTCTGGTTGCCGCAATGCCAGGGGCGGTAGCGTGGTTACAAATGCTCTTGAAAAATATCCTGAAGTTCACTCGGTCGATTCTGCGACTTGGAAGTGTTACTAATTATTATCGATGCCAGTTGAAATAACATTAGGTTTCAATTGCTAGGGAATTTTAATCTTAAATCGAGTTTTCATATGAAGTATAGCTTAGGTTACCTCTGGGATTTGGCTGCAGTCATCACAGAGAAAGAATTGAAAGTAAGATATAAAAGTAGTTTTTTCGGTTATTTATGGTCAATTGCCAATCCATTGCTCTTTGCCATGATCTATTACTTTATCTTTAAGTTGGTCATGCGTGTTCAGATTCCAAACTATACAATATTCATTATTACTGGTCTTTTCCCATGGCAATGGTTTGCTAGTTCAACGACAAATTCTCTATATTCTTTTATAGCAAATGCGCAAATAATAAAGAAAACAGTATTCCCACGCTCAGTTATCCCTTTCAGTAATGTGCTCATGGAGTGTTTGCATTTTTTATGCACCATTCCTGTGATCATTGTTTTCCTCTATGTGTACGACATGCGCCCTTCGGTTGACTGGATTTGGGGTGTTCCATTAATTGGTATAGCCCAAATGTTGATGACTTTTGGTATTGCTATGATGTTGTCGACATTAAATCTTTTTTTCCGTGATTTAGAAAGGTTCGTGACGCTAGGCATTATGCTTATGTTTTATTGCACGCCGATTCTTTATTCTGGTGACATGATTCCAAAAGAGTACAAATTCTTGATTGATTATAACCCGCTGGCAAATATGATACTGAGTTGGCGGGATCTCTTCATGAATGGGGTTATTGATTACCATCAAGTTGGTATGCTTTATGGATATGCTCTTTTATTCGTCATCATTGGCACTAGCATATTTAATAAATTAAAGTACAGATTTGCAGAGATACTATAATGAGCTTGGCTATAGAATTTAAAAATGTCACTAAGCGCTATCCATTATATCATCATATTGGATCTGGCATTAAAGAATTGATTTTTAATCCACGCCGTGCGTTGAGCTTGCTAAGTGGCCGAAGTTATTTAGCGATAGAAGACATCAGCTTTCAGGTACAGAAAGGAGAGTCCGTCGCACTTATTGGTCGTAACGGTGCAGGAAAAAGTACTTCACTTGGTTTGGTCGCTGGAGTAATGAAACCATCGTCGGGTACGGTTAGCGTCGTTGGGCGTGTTGCATCGATGCTGGAGTTGGGCGGGGGATTCCACCCTGAACTCACTGGGCGTGAAAATATACGGCTTAATGCCACCTTATTGGGGCTACGTCGTAAAGAATTAAAACAACGTCTGGATAAAATTATAGAGTTCTCTGAATTGGGTGAGTTTATCGATGAACCCATCCGTGTCTATTCAAGTGGTATGTTGGCGAAGTTAGGATTCTCCGTGATAACACAGGTAGATCCGGACATATTAATCATCGATGAGGTTCTGGCTGTAGGTGATATTGCTTTTCAGCGAAAATGTCTGAATACTATTAATGAATTTAAGAAAAAGGGCGTTACCATTCTTTTTGTTAGTCATAATCTTGAAGATGTTGAAAAAATTTGTGATAAAGTCATTTGGATTGAAAACCATAAAATGAGAGACATGGGGGAAGCCCATTCTGTTATCTCTCAATATAAAATAGCAATGGCCTGAAATTTATGATTATGACTATTAGGTAATTAAAATGAATTCTATTAAAATTTACACTTGCCATCATAAACCCAGTGCATTTCTTGATTCCACACTGATTCAGCCGATACATGTTGGTAAGGCAAATAATTTAAATGAGATCGGTTGTCCTGGTGACGATTCTGGCGATAATATCTCTTTCAAAAACCCATTTTACTGTGAATTGACCGCTCATTATTGGGTATGGAAGAATGCGCAACCAGCAGACTATGTTGGGTTTATGCATTATCGACGTCATTTTAACTTCTCTGAAGATCAACAAGTCCCGGAAGATAACTGGGGCGTAATTAATTATGAGAAGATTGATGCGTTATATCATGAGAAATTTGGTTTAAACGATAAGAATATATCTGATTGTCTGGCAGGTGTTGATATTATCTTGCCGAAAAAATGGGATGTTAGTGCTGCAGGTAGTAAGAACAACTATCAACATTATAAAGTATCTAACTACCTGCATATTGAAGATTACGATGCCGCATTAGAAATTCTTTCAGATATTTATCCGGAGTATAAGTCTGCCGCAGATATGTTTAATAACTCATCAGATGGTTATTATACTAATATGTTTGTTATGCGGAAGGATATCTTCAATGATTATTCTGAGTGGCTATTCGCAATTTTGGAAAGGCTTGAGGATAAACTTCGCTTTAAAAATTATAATGCGCAAGAGAAGCGCGTTGTTGGTCATATATCTGAACGATTGTTAAATATTTATCTGGCGTACCAAATCGAGCAGCGCTCTTTTAAAGTTAAGGAGTTACAACGAACCTTTATCGAAAAAGAAACTTTCAATGCTACTCTAAGACCTGCATTTTCGACAAGAAATGTTCCTGTAGTGATTTGTTTTGATGATAATTATGCTATTAGTGGTGCAGCGTTAATTAATTCTATTCTTGCTCATGCAAATCCAGAGCTAAATTATGATCTGGTTGTTCTGGAGAATGGGGTTTATTTAAAAAACAAGCACCGCTTCTTATCGCTTGTTGCCGATTTTAAGAATGTTAGCCTTCGTTTTTTTGATGTGAATGCTTTCACTGAGATAAAAGATGTCTTTACTCGTGCTCATTTTAGTGCTGCAACCTATGCGCGTTTGTTTATCCCAAATCTATTTTCCGAGTTTGATAAAGTAATATTTATTGATGCGGACACGGTAGTTGAAAGTGACTTGGCTGAGTTAATGAGTATCCCTCTTGGGAATAACTTGATCGCTGCGGTAAAAGACATTGTTATGGAGGGCTTCGTTTTGTTCGGCGCGATGTCCCAGTCCAGTGATGGTGTAATGCCAGCCAAAGAGTATTTGGAAAGTTCATTGGGAATGGATAACCCAGATGGCTATTTCCAAGCTGGGATTTTAGTATTTAATATCGCGCAGATGAACCAAGAAAATACATTTTCCAGCCTGATGGATGCGATGAAAAGCAAAACCTATTGGTTCTTGGATCAGGATATTATGAATAAGGTATTCCATGGCCGCGTGCACTATTTGCCAATGGAGTGGAATGTTTATCATGGTAACGGCAATACGGAAGATTTCTTTCCCAATCTACCCTTCAAAACTTATATGAATTTTCTTGAGGCGCGTAGAGATCCGAAGATGATTCATTTTGCGGGTGAGAATAAACCGTGGAACACGCGTCGCGTTGACTTTTTTGATAACTATCATAAAAATATCGTGAATACGCCATGGGCGTATGAAGCTTATGAACGTCTGATTGGCACCGCAGTATCACATGTTCCTACAGTGCAACTTGTGAGTAATACGCCGGTTTTGCTGCAGACTAAATTAAAACGCGCTCTGATGCCCATGCTTAACAAATGGGCACCAATAGGCACGTCGCGACGCAATTTTATGACGAAATACTACTACAAAGTTAGACGCGCAATTCTTGGGTAACTTAATGATAAACGGTAAAAAAATACTAATTGTGGGTGCTGGTTTCTCTGGTGCGGTAATCGGCCGTCAACTGGCAGAGCAGGGGCATTTGATCCAAATCATCGACAGCCGGGATCATATTGCAGGAAACTGTTACGATGCCCGCGATGTGAAGACGGACGTTATGGTGCATACCTATGGCCCCCATATCTTCCACACTGACAACGAGCAGGTATGGAATTTTGTTAATCGTTACTCCACCATGATGCCCTACGTGAATCGGGTTAAAGCGACTGTTGGTGGTCAGGTTTTCTCGTTGCCGATAAATCTTCATACGATTAACCAATTCTTTAGACAAACCTGTTCGCCAGCGGAAGCCAAAGCGCTAATTGCTGAAAAGGGTGACCGCAGCATTACTGAGCCACAATCGTTTGAAGAGCAGGCTCTGCGTTTTGTCGGCAAAGAGCTTTATGAAGCCTTCTTTAAAGGCTATACCATTAAGCAGTGGGGGATGTCTCCGGCGCAACTGCCAGCATCGATCCTTAAACGTTTGCCTATCCGCTTTAATTATGATGATAACTATTTTAATCATAAGTTTCAGGGGATGCCGAAAGATGGCTATACCAAAATGGTTGAAGGTATTTTAAACCATGCAAACATTACCGTATCGCTAGGCGTACAGTTCCAGCCGCAAGATCGCGAGCAGTATG
The DNA here is from genome assembly GCF_047456085.1 of Serratia sp. BNK-12. Classification (NCBI taxonomy): domain Bacteria; kingdom Pseudomonadati; phylum Pseudomonadota; class Gammaproteobacteria; order Enterobacterales; family Yersiniaceae; genus Serratia; species Serratia sp. BNK-12. Next base: position 3,492,188 of record NZ_CP179896.1, on the reverse strand, counting down.
ATCATGTTTTCTACAGCGGGCCACTGGATGCTTTTTATGACTTCCAGTTTGGGCGTTTAGGTTACCGTACGTTAGACTTTGAAAAATTCTCGGTGGAGGGTGATTATCAGGGGTGTGCGGTTATGAACTATTGTGAACAATCAGTGCCTTACACTCGTATCACTGAACACAAATATTTTTCGCCTTGGGAGCAGCATGAAGGCTCGGTTTGTTACAAAGAATACAGCCGTGCATGCGAGGAAAACGACATTCCTTACTACCCAATTCGACAAGTTGGTGAAATGAGCCTTCTGGAAAAATATGTCGATTTGGCGGAAAAAGAAAACGGTATGACTTTCATCGGCCGTTTAGGGACTTACCGCTATCTGGATATGGACGTGACTATTGCCGAAGCGTTGAAAACCGCTGAGATTTATCTGAGCAGTCTGGAGCAAAAAACGACTATGCCAGTCTTTACGGTCAGCATCAGATGAAAGCCACGGCGTTAATTGTTACTTTTAATCGCCTGGAAAAATTGAAACAGTGCTGGATGGCAACTGCTGCGTTGTCATTTGAGCACATTGTTATTGTTGATAATGCTTCAACCGATGATACTCAGGCCTGGTTGGAAGGTATTGAGGATACGCGCCTGCACGTGCTCCGCGCCGGTCAAAATGATGGCGGTGCCGGTGGGTTTAAACTCGGAGCGGAATTCATTGCTGAAAAAATAGATACCGATTGGGTATTTATGTTTGATGATGATGCTTACCCGCAAGCTGAGTTGTTGGCGCGTTTTGCTAAGTTGGAACAAACCAATCATGCTGCATACTGTTGCCGTGTGATAGATAAGCAAGGCATGCTTTGTAAAATGAACGTGCCCTTCAGTAAGATGCCAACATCACTGATGCGCACGCTCGATTATATTGCAAGACCTGATCGCTACACTCCGACAGGGCTGGAGGCGTCAGAGGTGATTACGCTTTCATTCGTTGGTGCAATAATTCGCAAAGACGTTTTAGCTGCCAACACAGAGTCTATCCGCTCGGAGCTTTTTATTTATTATGATGATCTTTACTTCTCTTACAGGTTGAGTCAACAGGGGTATCGCTTTCGATACTCACCAGAGTTGCTGTTCTTGCATGATGTGGCACCAACCAGTGGGGGAATAAATCCACCATGGAAGGTGTATTACCTGGTCAGGAATTTGCTTCTTTCTAGAATGTTGTTTAAAAAAAATGAGAGGCCTTACTCATTTGGAGCCATCGTGTTACGTATTGCTAAATATTTACTTTCTTTTACCTCTCAAGGTAATAAAATCGAATATATTAGATATGTAATACGCGGTATTGTTGACGGTATATCACTTAAAAATGGTAAGCGACATTAGCCGGTAAGAGTTTAATGAAAAAGATTTGTTATTTTATCAACTCGGATTGGTACTTTGAACTTCACTGGGTTGAAAGAGCCTTGGCAGCTAAGGCTGCAGGCTATGAAATTCATGTTGTCAGCCATTTTGTGGGGGGCGACATTCAGCAAACGCTGACAGAAAAAGGTTTCATTTGCCATGACTCTTCTATCTCGGAACAGTCTGTTAATCCGATAAATTTTTTCAGTTCGTTGGTCAAGGTATGGCAACTGCTCAGAAGAATTAATCCGGATGTTCTACACTGCATCACCATCAAGCCTTGCTTGATGGGGGGATTTTTTGCCCGCTTTTATAACAAGCCTATCATTCTTGGCTTCGTTGGGCTGGGGCGCGTGTTTATGGAAGATAAGCTGTCAATGAACGTTATTCGATTTCTGACGCTACACTCCTATAATCATATAGTTAAGAATAAAAAGTGTCTGTTGGCTTTTGAACATGAGCACGATCGCGATCGACTCATTGCCATTACTGAAGCCAAAAAAAGCCAAACAGTGGTGATCGATGGTGCCGGTATCAATCCGGATATTTATCATTATTCACTGGAAATCAACCGCGAAAAACCGATTGTGTTGTTTGCGAGTCGCCTATTGTGGAGCAAGGGGCTGGGTGACTTGGTTGAGGTGAAAAAGCGACTGGCGCTTAAAGGCGTGGACTTTGTTCTCAATGTAGCAGGGATTTCGATTGTTGATGATCCTGACGCTATACCCTTGTCACAAATCGAAGAGTGGCATCAGCAGGGGCTGATAAACTGGCTTGGCCGCTGTACGGATGTCTACAGTCTTATCGAGGCTTCTAATGTTGTGGCACTGCCTACCACATATTCTGAAGGTGTTCCCCGTATCTTGCTTGAAGCCTCGTCCGTAGGGCGTGCTTGTATCGCTTACGATGTTGGTGGTTGCCAAAGTCTTATCATCGATGAATACACGGGCAGTTTAGTGGAGAAACGTAACATCAAGCTTTTGGCAGAAAAGTTAGAAAAGTTGCTTACCAGTCCAAACAAGCGTGTAGAGATGGGGGTTCGTAGTCGTGAGCGAATTGAAAGCAAATTTGCATCATCATTGATTATTGATGACACTCTGAAACTTTATCAGCGCGCAATTGCCACCGGGAACTATTAATTTGAGGGGCACTATTTTGGCTTTTTTCGCGAAATTATGGACGAAAAGGCAGGATAGGGATGTTCAAGCTCCATCAGTACAGAAGAAAACATTGTATTTAGTTTCAGCCGCAGGTATGCCAAATTTTGGTGATGACATGCTAACGCGATACTGGATAAATGAATTGCAACGGCAGTTTCCTGATAGCGTTATCTATCTTGATGCGGTTGATGCTGTGGTGGCGTCGGAGCTGTTTCCGGGGGTTAAATGTGTAGATTATCTATGGCGTTTGGCCCAAGCGCTGGGTGACAAGGGGTCCGTTCAGGACAAATTTGCCGATCCTCATGCGCTACCGATTCGTGAGCGCTTAATGTCCGAGGTCTTTATCTCTGCGGAAAGTATCCATCTGTTGGGGGGGGGATACATCAATGAACTCTGGGGGGCCAATGCGCGATTGATAGAACTTGCGGCTTATTTTGCTGAAAAGCATCAGTTGGCCTGTTACGCAACCGGGCTTGGATTGCAGCCGCTCTCGCCTGAAAATGCTGCTAAATTAGCACCGTTCATCCGTCAGTTTAATCACTTTGATGTACGAGACGAAGCCAGCTATAAAGTATTGGAATCTTTTGGAATTCCTGTACTGGGTTTCTCCGGGGACGATTATTTTGCTTTCCCCGATTCTCCAACCGGACGTCTTGTGGAGCGTGAACAACCCACTCTTCATCTGTGTATCCATACCGAACTGTCTGAAGATGGTATTCTAGCCGAGAATCTGTTGACGCTGTTGCAGACGGTCGTAGCCAGGTTTTGTCAGATTTATCCTGCGGCCGCGATCAATTTTTATGAGTTTCGTCCAGGAACAGATGGTACATTTTTTCACCAGGTGCAGGAGCGTTTTCCTCACGCAAGTTTCGTGCCGTTCGAACAGATTTGGCAAGATGGTTTAGCATTTGCCACTAACGATTTTTGCATCAGTTCACGCTTCCACTTTCAGGTCATTGCTGCAAGTCTGGGTATCGATGGTATTGCGTTATCGTGGTCAGATTATTACGACAACAAATTCGCCAGCTTACAACCCATGTCTGACTGGCCTATGGTCAGGCCGGATATCAGTGCGGACGCATTGGTACCCCTGCTGTCACCTGTAGTACGCATTGACCGTCAGCCGGGAAGGGTTCTGATTCAGCAAGCCAAACAACGTTTATTGGCACAACTGTATAATTTCTGATGGTTTATTATCTGTTATAAAGCCTATCGCACCAATCACTACCCACGCGGCTCAATCCTGAGTTAACATGTGTGCCACATCACAAAACCTGTTGGCCACAGTTGTTAACAGGGTCATCCTCAGACAGGAGTTCTTCAATGTCCAAGCAACAAATCGGCGTTGTCGGCATGGCGGTAATGGGCCGCAATCTGGCACTGAACATCGAAAGCCGTGGTTACACCGTTTCGATCTTTAACCGTTCAGGCGATAAAACTGATGAAGTTATTGCCGAGAATCCAGGTAAAAACCTGGTGCCGCACTACACCGTCGAAGAGTTCGTTGAATCGCTGGAAAAACCACGCCGCATCTTGCTGATGGTGAAAGCAGGTGAAGCGACTGACAAGACCATTGCTTCCCTGACTCCGCACCTGGATAAAGGTGACATTCTGATCGACGGTGGCAACACCTACTATCAGGACACCATCCGTCGTAACCGCGAACTGTCTGATCAAGGCTTCAACTTCATCGGTACCGGTGTTTCCGGTGGTGAAGAGGGCGCGCTGAAAGGGCCTTCAATCATGCCTGGCGGCCAGAAAGAAGCTTACGAGCTGGTGGCGCCAATCCTGGAGAAAATCGCTGCGGTAGCGGAAGGCGAGCCTTGCGTGACCTACATCGGTGCTGATGGCGCCGGTCACTATGTGAAGATGGTGCACAACGGCATCGAATACGGCGACATGCAGCTGATTGCAGAAGCCTATTCCCTGTTGAAGCAGGCGCTGAACCTGAGCAATGAAGAACTGGCTGACACCTTTGCCGAGTGGAACAAAGGCGAACTGAACAGCTACCTGATCGACATCACCAAAGATATCTTCACCAAGAAAGATGAAGAAGGTAAATACCTGGTTGATGTGATCCTGGACGAAGCTGCCAACAAAGGTACCGGCAAATGGACCAGCCAGAGCTCTCTGGATCTGGGCGAGCCGCTGTCGCTGATCACCGAGTCGGTATTCGCACGTTACCTGTCCTCACTGAAAGACCAGCGCGTTGCCGCATCTAAAGTGTTGACCGGTCCTAAAGTGACGCCAGTCAGCGGTGACAAAGCCGAATTCGTCGAGAAAGTGCGCCGCGCGCTGTACCTGGGCAAAATCGTTTCCTATGCGCAGGGCTTCTCTCAGCTGAAAGCGGCTTCCAAAGAAAACAACTGGGATCTGCACTACGGCGACATTGCCAAGATCTTCCGCGCCGGCTGCATCATCCGTGCACAGTTCCTGCAGAAAATCACCGACGCTTATGCACAGGACGCGGATATCGCTAACCTGTTGCTGGCACCTTACTTCAAGCAGATTGCTGACGAATATCAGCAGGCGCTGCGTGACGTGGTGTCTTACGCGGTGCAAAACGGCATCCCTACGCCGACCTTCTCTGCGGCTATCTCTTACTACGACAGCTACCGTTCAGCGGTTCTGCCTGCCAACCTGATCCAGGCGCAGCGTGACTACTTCGGTGCTCACACTTACAAACGTATCGACAAAGAAGGCGTATTCCATACCGAATGGATGGAATAAGTTAATTAATATAAGATAGCCGGGCTATGCCCGGCTTTTGCTATTATAAGATTTGATCTTTGATTGTTATATCGGTCTTGAATTGTTATATCGGTAGTGAATCAGAGGTTACTATAATTATTTAATATGTTTCCATGTTAATTAATTTGCCTAGATAGTATTCATAGAGGAATTATGAAAGGCTCAGTTGCTATTATTTTGAGACATCATGAGACTAGGAAGCGCTTGCTTTTGCGAGCTCTTGAGTCCGTGAAGAATCAATCATATCAAAATTATAAAGTTTTTATCATGACTAACGGTTCTGGTATACCGTCAGATATTGAAGAGTTGGTTTTTATTTCTGAAAGCGACAAAATTCATGCTGTCTCTTCTCAGGAAGAACTTATTAAAACACTACACAGCTTCCCATTTGAGTATGCATGTTTTCTTGATGACGACGATACTTGGGCGCCAGAGTATTTATCCCGTTGTATCTCCGTTTTTGAAAAGAGTAAAGTCAGATACCCATCTGTTGGTGCTGTTGCCAGCCATGTTAATAAAGTTTATGAAATAGCTGAAGGCAACAGGATAAAGATCGACAGAACCGAACCGTGGAATCATTATTTCTCGGTTGGCCCGGTGAATATCGATGCGTTGTATTATAGAAATAGTATCCCAGCATCGTCATGCATTTTTGACTTTTCTGCATTTATACGCACTGTCGTGTCTCATAATATCATGGAGCCAGCGTTTTTCTGGGTGTTCTTGATTTCATTTATGAGCAAGAATGATGTGTGGATCGTTCCCGAATCTTTGTCTTTTTATCATTTCCGCCGGGAAGATGACTTTAACCTGGGCAACTATAGCATTATTCATGCCGAAGAGTATGGTTTTTCATCAAAAGTCATTCTCAATAGTATAGCTAGAAATACCTCTGACGATTATACCTGTCGGTTTATTTCTAATTTTATCTTTAACGAAACTATGTTTCATCGAATAGCTTCGATTGAGAATAAAATTTGTCATCACTTCGGCCATTGAATAATTATGCTCAGGAGTAGAAGGAACTATGGATTTTAATAATTACGACTTCGTGAGTTTCGACATATTTGATACACTTTTGAGTCGAAAAATTGCGCGGCCCAAGGACTTGTTTTCACTGATTCAAGCCAATTTATCGTATGATAGTCAATATATCGCATGGCCCGATTTGGTCGATAATTTTTCTGTTATCAGGGAAAAGGCGGAAGAAAAAGCCAGGCAACATAAGGTAAGTTTGCACGGAGGCGAGCCTGAAATTCTGATATCCGACATCTATGATCAGGTCAGCCAAAGGATCCCGACATTGCCTAAGCATGTTATTAACATGCTTATTTCTCTAGAAATAGAGATGGAGAAGGCTGTTCTTTTTAAAAGTATAGAGGCAGAAGATCTTTTTAATAAGGCCAGAGCCGCAGGATGTAAGATTATCGTTATCAGCGATATGTATTTACCTTCGAAAGTGCTACGCGAGTTACTGGAAAATGCTGGCTACAAAAATCTTGATGATGTTGCCATTTTTTCTTCAGGTGAAGAAGGGGTGTCTAAACACTCCGGAGAGTTATATCCTAAGGTTAGGAATAAACTTAACCTTACTGGAAAACGTTGGTTGCATATTGGCGATAATAAGCATTCTGATGTTGAAATGGCAAAGCATCATTCGATAGATGGGCTACATGCTGATTGGTCTGAATATGATGGCGGTGTTTCACGTCATTGGCAGATTAAAGATGTTATTGGCGAGTCTATTAATATCTCGGTAACGAATATTCAGGCGAGACAGTTTTTTTCTGATGACCCGCTCACTGAGATTGGTTTCAAGATCTTTGGTCCATTGATGCTGGGTTACACATCCTGGATCCATGCTACGGCCAAAAAACTTAACGTTGAGAAGCTATTGTTTTTGGCGCGAGATGCGCATTTGATTCGCGATATTTTCCTTGATTTCTATAATAAAGATCGCCAGTTCGACTATCAGTATGTTTATCTTTCCCGTGCATCTACTTACAAAATGGGAATGACTGATTGGCCAATGCATCGTATCTGGCATCTGTTTGGTGGTAAGAATAGAAAAAGCATAAAAAACATTCTTTCTGTTATTGGACTAAATGCTGAAGAGCATCTTTCCGATATTCACGACGTTGGCTTCCCTGACGTAAACTATGTTCCAAGCCACGGCGAGCGTGATAAAGTCCATTGGCTGATTAATAAGCTGTTCATGCATGCTTTGCTGCAAAACAAGAAATATCGGGATGAATTCTCAGATTATTTCAAAGAAGCAGTAGGGGATTATTCTTCAGTGGCGTTAGTCGATATTGGTTGGATGGGAAACATTCAATCAGTCTTCAGCCGTGCTTTAGGAGATATCTGGGCAGATAAGAAAATAAGCGGGCTATACTTGGCAACCTTTGAAGGGGCTAAGGATAACAAATCCTATTATAATGACATGAAAGGTTGGTTGACTAATTTTGGGGAGCCTAGAAATCAACATGATTTGATCCTCTCTGGTGGGGTCGAGCTGTTGGAGTTTGCAATGGCGGACAATACCGGGTCGACCAAAGGTTACCAAAAGATTGATGGTAAAACTCAGCCAGTGAAAGAAAATGTGAGTGAGGAGGAGTTGGAATATCTTAAAAAAGCACAGCTTTTGCAAAAAGGTATTCGGTCATTCTTTGAATACATTTCTTCTATTCTTGCGGTTGTACCGTCAGAGGCCATGAGTAGCCGGTTGCTATCCGAACCTTTCTTTGAGCTTGTGTCAAATCCAAGCAGCTACGAGCTGGATGCGTTGGTTGGCATCACTCATTCGGAGGCTGCGGGGGCCAATAATGGCCGCATTGCCTTGGCGGAGAAATTAAGTCTAAAAGAACGCTTGCTTCAGGGGCATAAGTATTCTGAAATGTTTGAGCAGAGCTACTGGAAAGAAGGCTATAAGCGTATAAACAGGAAGAAATTCTGGAAGAAATATATCTAAATTATTGATATAAGATTCTAGTCAATAACCGGCATTAAAATATCGTCCGATGATATTTAATGCCGGTTTTTTTATGCCAAAAAATTGTGGCATTCATGACGTAATTTTATCTTTTATGCCGCTCACGCAGCCGACCAATCACCTTGCTCAAATCCAGATCCTGATCCTGCAGCAGCACCAGCAGGTGATAAATCAGATCGGAGGCTTCGTTGGTTAGCTCTTCGCGATCGTTCACCGTCGCGGCCAATGCGGTTTCCACGCCTTCTTCACCGACTTTCTGTGCGATACGCTTGGTGCCGCTGGCGTACAGGCTGGCGGTGTAAGAGCTGTCGGGGCTGGCGTTTTTACGCTCCGCCAGCAGTTGCTCCAACTGATACAGAAAACCCCAATCGCTGGCGGCCGGGTGGAAGCAGCTGGTATTGCCCAGATGGCAGGTCGGGCCAATCGGATTGACCAAAATCAACAGCGTGTCGTTATCACAGTCTGGGGTGATGCTCACTACGTTGAGGAAGTTGCCAGAGCTTTCGCCCTTGGTCCACAGGCGCTGCTTGGTACGAGAGAAGAAGGTGACCTTGCCGCTTTGCTCGGTAGCGGTCAGCGCTTCCTGGTTCATGTAGCCGAGCATCAGCACTTCGCCGGAGACGGCATGCTGCACAATCGCCGGCAGCAGGTGGTCAGTTTTTTCCCAGTCGAGCTGGCTTCTTTGTTGTTCTGTTAACACAGGCGGATCTCCACACCTTGGGCGGCCAGGAACTTTTTCAGTTCGCCGATATTAATGATTTGCTTGTGGAACACCGACGCGGCCAAGGCGCCGTCAACGTCCGCATCACGGAACGCTTCCAGAAAGTGTTCCATGGTGCCCGCGCCGCCGGAGGCGATCAGGGGCACTTTACATACCTCACGGACCTTCCGCAGCTGTTCCAAATCGTAACCGTTGCGTACGCCATCCTGGTTCATCATGTTCAACACAATCTCGCCGGCACCGCGTTTTTGCACTTCTTTAACCCAATCCAAGGTTTCCCATTGAGTGACGCGGGTGCGGCTTTCGTCGCCGGTGTATTGGTTAACGTGATACTTGCCGGTTGAGGCTTCGAACCAGGTATCAATACCCACCACGATGCACTGTACGCCAAAGCGATCTGCCAGACGGCTAATTAGATCGGGGTCGGCCAGCGCCGGAGAGTTGATGGAAATCTTGTCGGCGCCGAAAGAGAGGATCTGGCTGGCATCTTCCGGGCTTTTGATACCACCGGCGACGCAGAAGGGGATATCAATCACTTCCGCCACCCGCGACACCCAGCTTTTGTCCACTACACGGCCATCGCTTGAGGCGGTGATATCGTAGAACACCAGTTCGTCCGCACCTTCCTGCGCATAACGTTGCGCCAGCGGCACGATGTCACCGATGATCTCATGGTTGCGGAACTGCACGCCTTTCACTACTTGCCCGTCTTTGACATCCAGACACGGGATTATCCGTTTTGCCAGCATGCGATTGCCTCCTCAACGCTAAACTTACCTTCCAACAGGGCACGCCCCACAATCACACCTTTAACGCCACTGCCACGCAGTTGGGCGATATCGTCCAGATTGCCGATGCCGCCGGATGCCTGGAAGTCAATCTGCGGATAGCGTTGGCTGATTTCCTGGTACAGCGCTACGTTGGAGCCAGCCAGCGTACCATCGCGGGAAATATCGGTGCACAGCACGTGCTTGAGGCCGTAGGGCAGGAACTGTTCCACCACCTGTTCCAAAGTGGCGTCTGAATTTTCTTGCCAGCCGCTGATCGCCACGCGCTTGGTGCCGTCGGCGTCGATACGCACGTCCAGCGCCAGCACCATGGCCTCTGCGCCATAGCGCTCAAACCAGCCCTGCACCAACTGCGGTTGTTTCACTGCTGTGGAGCCGATGACCACGCGGGTCGCACCGGCTTCCAGCAGTGCCGAAACGTCCTGCTCATTGCGAATGCCGCCGCCAACCTGTACCGGCACGTTAACCCCGGCGAGCAGTTGGCGCAGCAGCGGGATCTGGCGTGCAGCAGGATCTTTGGCCCCGGTCAAATCGACCAGATGCAATACCTGTGCACCCTGTTGTTGATAGTCCTGCAGGCGTGAGCGCGGATCGTTACCGTAGTCGCGCTGTTGGCCGTAATCACCCTGATGCAAACGCACCACGTTGCCGTCGATCAAATCCAAAGCTGGAATAATCATGCTGCCTACATCTCCAGAAAGTTTTTCAACAGTTGCGCACCGGCTGCTCCAGAACGTTCTGGATGAAACTGCACGCCGAAGAAGTTGTCTTTTTGCACGGCGGCGGTGAAGGGCTCGCCGTAGTTCGCCTGGGCGATGGTGCTTGGGCATATCGGCATCGCATAGCTGTGAACGAAGTAGAAGTAGGCACCGTCTTCAATGCCGCGGAACAGATGGTGGCCGGCCTGTGCCGACACCTGGTTCCAGCCCATGTGCGGCAGCGGCAGACCGAAGTCGGTCATCTGGGTGACCGGCGTCTCGATAATGCCCAGCGTGTCGATACCGCCATTCTCTTCGCTGCTTTTTGCCAGCAACTGCATACCGAGGCAAATACCCAGCACCGGCTGAGTGCAGGCTTTGATCAAATCGATCAACTCGCGTTGCTTCAACTGATCCATGGCCGCCTGCGCTGTGCCGACGCCCGGCAGGAAAAGCTTATCGGCGCGCAACACGATCTCCGGGTCACGGCTTACCTGCGGCTGATAACCCAGTCGCTGCACCGCGTAGGTGACAGAAGACAGGTTGGCGCAGCCGGTGTCTAAAATCACCACGTTCATCACAGCACTCCTTTCGAGCTCGGGAGGGTATTGCCCTCAACGCGGATCGCCTGGCGTAGCGTACGGCCAAACACTTTGAACAGGCTTTCGACGCGGTGATGGTCGTTTTTGCCTTTGGTTTTCAGGTGAAGCGTGCAACCCATGGTGTAAGACAGCGAGCGGAAGAAGTGTTCGACCATTTCGGTGCTCAGATCGCCGACGCGCTGATAGTTAAACTCAGCCTTGTATTCCAGGTGCGGGCGGCCGGAGATATCCAGCGCGCAGCGCGCCAGGCACTCGTCCATTGGCAGCACAAAGCCGAAACGTGCGATGCCGCGTTTGTCGCCCAACGCCTTGTTCAGGGCTTCGCCCAGCGCCAGACCGGTGTCTTCTACCGTGTGGTGATCGTCGATATACAGATCGCCCTTAACATTGATGTCCATGCGGAAGCCGCCGTGGGTGGCGATCTGATCCAGCATGTGATCGAAGAAACCCACGCCGGTTTTGATCTTGCTGCCGCCTTCGCGATCCAGCCAGACGTTGACGTCGATCTGGGTTTCTTTGGTGGCGCGGTTAACCTGCGCATGACGATCGCGCTGGGTCAGTTGGCGGGTGATCTCTTTCCAGCCCAGGGTATCGCGCTGATAGCGCAAGCCCTGAATGCCCATGTTTTCCGCCAGTTGAACGTCGGTGGGGCGATCGCCGATCACGTAGCTGTGAGCGGTATCCATCACGCCGGGCTCCAGATAGCCTTTGACCAGCGCGGTTTTGGGTTTGCGGCAATCGCAGTTGTCCGCCGGCAGGTGTGGGCAGATCAGGATATCTTCGAAGTGAATGCCCTGGGAGCTGAGGATCTGCATCATCAGGCCGTGCGGCGGATCGAAGGTTTCCTGCGGAAAACTGGCGGTACCCAGGCCATCCTGATTGGTGATCATCACCAGTTGGTAACCTGACTGCTGCAATTCAAGCAGGCAAGGAATGACGTCCGGCTCCAGCGCCAGCTTGTCCAGGCGATCAACCTGGAAGTCTTCTGGGGGTTCAGCAATCAGCGTGCCGTCACGGTCAATAAAGAGGAATTTCTGGCTCACATTGGCTCCTGGCGAGTCTCGGTTGCACCGGGCAGGGCAGACAGCGCGTCAACCACGCGCTGGCATTCGTCACGGGTGCCGATGGTGATGCGCAGGCAGCCGGACAACCCAGGTTGTTTATTTTGGTCTCTTAAGATAATGCCCTGATCCCATAAGGTTTTAAACACATTACTGGAAGCAGTGAAACGAGCCAGCAGGTAATTGCTGTCGCTGGCGAAAACCTGCTCAACGCAAGCGCAGTTTTGCAGCGCCTGCTGCAGCCAACTGCGGTTGGCGGCAATCTCGGTAACGCGCTGACGCATCACGCGGATCCCCTCGGTGCTGAGCGCCTGTGCAGCGATATCGGCGACCGGAGTAGACAGCGGATAAGGTGCGATCACCTTCAGCAGCAGGGCGATCAAGTCCTCGTTGGCCAGAGTAAAACCACAGCGCAGGCCAGCCAGCGCGAAGGCTTTTGACAGAGTGCGCAGGACAGCCAGGTGCGGATAGTCGCTCAGCCAGGCGGCCACGCTGGCCTGCGGGCAGAATTCGATATAGGCCTCATCAACCGCGACGATTGCCTTGCCTTTGGCCATTTCCAGCAGGGTGCGCAGATCGTTGGGATCGATCAGATTACCGGTTGGGTTGTTTGGGCTGCAGACGTATATCAGTTTCACGTTATCCAGGCTGTCGGCGATGGCAGCTAAATCCAATTGCCAGTCCTTTTTGGCCGCCACGGTGCGACGCTCCACGCCAAAGGTTTCAGCGCTGACGGCGTACATGCCGTAAGTCGGCGGGCAGAACAGGATGGCGTCTTTGCCCGGCTCGCAGAAGGCGCGGATCAGCAGTTCAATGCCTTCGTCCGCCCCACGACTGACCAGCACCTGTTCCTTTTTAACCCCGGCGTAATCGGCGTAGCGCTCGATCACCCGTACCGGCTGGCACTCCGGATAGCGGTTAAAGGTTTGAGCGGTCAGTTGGAATTCCGGGGCGATCGGGTATTCGTTGGCGTTCAGCCACACATCGCCATTGCCCCCCAGGCGGCGAGCCGATTGATACGGGGTCAGCTCGCGAACGTTGGCGCGCGCCAGGTTTTCAATGCTCATGCTTGCTCCTTCAGTGCGGCAACGCGCAGGGTGACGGCGTTTTTGTGGGCAATCAACTGCTCGGCGGCAGCCAGGGTTTCAATGGTGGCGGCCAGGTTCATAAAGCCTTGCGGCGTCAGTTCCTGCACCGTCATGCGTTTTTGGAAATCCGCCAGGCCCAGGCTGGAACAGGTCGCGGTATACCCGTAGGTCGGCAATACGTGGTTGGTGCCGGACGCATAGTCACCGGCGGACTCTGGCGACCAGTCACCAAGAAATACCGAACCGGCGCTGGTGATGCTGTCGACCAGGGCGCGGGCATCGCGGGTCTGAATGATCAGGTGTTCCGGGCCATACTGATTGCTGATCGCCACACACTCGGCCAGATCTTTGGCGACGATCAGTCGGCTACTGGCCAGCGCCTGACGAGCGGTTTCGGCGCGAGGCAGTTGCGCCAGTTGCTGTTCGACCGCTTCGGCTACCGCCTGTGCCATAACGGCGTCCGGCGTCAGCAGAATCACCTGCGAGTCTGGGCCGTGCTCCGCCTGCGACAACAAATCTGAGGCGACAAACGCCGGCGTCGCACCGGCATCGGCAATCACCAACACCTCGGAAGGACCGGCCGGCATATCGATCGCTGCGCCGTCCAACCGTTGGTTGATTTGGCGCTTGGCTTCGGTGACAAAGGCATTGCCCGGCCCGAAGATCTTCGCCACGCGCGGTACGGAGTCGGTGCCGAATGCCATAGCGGCAATCGCCTGTGCGCCGCCAACCTGAAACACTTCCTTTACCCCGCACAGCTGCGCGGCATAGAGAATTTCATCGGCAATCGGTGGCGGTGAGCACAACACCACGCGGCGGCAACCGGCGATACGTGCCGGCGTCGCCAGCATCAGTACGGTAGAAAACAGCGGCGCGGAGCCACCGGGAATATACAGCCCGACCGAGTCGATCGGGCGGGTGACCTGTTGGCAACGCACGCCCGGCTGGGTTTCCACATCCACCGGCGGCAGCTTTTGTGCATTGTGGAAGGTTTCGACGTTAGCGACCGCGACTGCCATCGCCTGTTTTATATCATCACCCAGACGAGCGCTGGCGGCGGCGATCTGGTCGGCGGTGATGCGCAGCGCGCCAACCTCGGTTTTATCAAATTTGGCGCTGTAATCGCGCAGCGCCTGGTCACCGTTGGCCTTCACGTTGTCGAGGATCTCGCTCACCGTGCGGGTGATGCTGTCTTCGGCTGCGATCGCCGGGCGCATCAACAGTGCCGCGCGCTGTTCGGCGCTGCAACCTGCCCAATTGACCGGAGTATTGAAAGTCGACATGGCGTTACTCCATCATCTTCTCAATTGGTAACACCAGAATCGAACTGGCACCGAGCGCTTTCAGCTTTTCCATGGTTTCCCAGAACAGGGTTTCACTGCTGACCATGTGCATTGCCACGCGATTTTGCGCACCGGCCAGTGGCAGAATGGTTGGGCGTTCCGCGCCCGGCAGCAGCGCAACGATTTCGTCGAGGCGCTCGCTCGGCGCGTGCAGCATGATGTACTTGGATTCGCGTGCCTGGATCACGCCCTGAATACGGGTCATCAGGCGGTCGATCAATTGCTGTTTGGCTTCCGGCATTTCGCCGTCACGTTGGATTAGGCAGGCTTTCGAGCGGTAAATCACTTCCACTTCGCGCAGGCCGTTGGCTTCCAGCGTGGCACCGGTGGAGACCAGGTCACAGATGGCGTCGGCCAGACCGGCACGCGGTGCCACTTCCACCGAACCGTTCAACAGGCAGGATTTGAAGCGCACGCCTTGTTTATCGAGGTATTGTTTCAGCAGGTGCGGATAAGAGGTGGCGATGCGGGCGTCTTGCAGGCTTTGCGGGCCGGTGTATTCCGTGTCGAGCGAGGTAGCCAACGACAGACGGCAACCGCCGAAGTCCAGGCGACGCAGGGTGAAGTAACGGGGATCTTCGCCCTGAGCGCGGCGGGTGAGCAGCTCTTCTTCCAGCACGTTCTCACCGATAATCCCCAGATCGACCACGCCGTCCATCACCAGCCCTGGGATATCGTCATCACGGACGCGCAGGATATCAATCGGCATATTCTCCGCGAAGGCAATCAGGCGCTGTTGCTGCAGGTTGATTTTAATGCCGCAGCGCGCCAGTAACTCCTGGGATTCATCACTCAGGCGGCCTGACTTCTGCATTGCTATCCGTAAACGTGTTTTGTCCAGCATGGTAACCTCTGTTTAATCTGTAATTTTATACCCGTCATACTTCAAGTGGCTTGGGTGTTGGCTGCCTTCATTCACTCCAGTCACTTACTTGAGTAAGCTCCTGGGGATTCACTCAGCTGCCGCCTACAAGCAACTCGAATTATTTGGGATATTTGAATTTATTTTAAAAATTATTTTTTCTGTCTGTCCGGAGCCAAAAAAAAACCCTCGGAAGAAATCTTCCGAGGGCTCTCTCTTGCATTCTGCGCGCCACTGGAAGATTAAAAAACCGTCTTCCAGCACACATCGCCTGAAAGACTAGTCAGGATGATGGTGATGATGGTGGCTGAACTGAATGCGTGTCATGGTGTTTTCTCTGTATAAAGTCGCTACAAACTCAATTGCTAATTAACCTAAACTATCCGCCGTCTGTCACGCAACCCTTTTTTACGGTCATAAATTTAATTTATTGAAACAGGTTGAGTTATTAGCTGGACGCGACTTTACCTAAGCTTAAACTGGGTGGATTGTATCACTTCACGCAGTGGCGTAGCCTTAATGGGTAAAGCGCTGCGATCTTCAGGAGAGGAAGGTGATGAAAAAGGTAGCCATTATTGGTCTGGGCTGGCTGGGCATGCCGTTGGCCCTGTCGCTGATGAGCCGTGGGTTTGACGTCGTTGGCAGTAAAACGACGCCGGATGGCGTTGAGGCCGCGCGGATGAGCGGCATTGAATGTTATCAGTTGGAAATGACGCCGGAGCTGATTTGCGAACCCGAGGATCTGGAGTCTTTGCTGCGCGTTGATGCGCTGGTGGTGACATTGCCTGCGCGCCGCACTGTCGAGGGCAGCGAGAACTACTTCAATGCGGTACGCATGCTGGTGGACAGCGCGATGGCTTTTGGCGTACCGCGTATTCTGTTTACCAGTTCGACTTCGGTATACGGTGAAACTACCGGCACGGTACGCGAGGATTCGCCGCTGCAGCCGGTTTCGCCTTCGGGGCGAGTGCTGGTGGAACTGGAGCGTTGGCTGCATGAACTGCCGAACACGTCGGTGGATATCTTGCGGTTGGCGGGACTGGTGGGTGTGGATCGTCACCCCGGTCGTTTCCTGGCCGGCAAAGTCGACGTCAAAGGCGGTTCGCAAGGGGTGAATCTGGTGCATCAGGACGATGTGATCGCCGCGATTCAACTGTTGCTGAAACTGCCGAAAGGCGGTCACGTTTATAACCTTTGCGCCCCGGCCCATCCCACCAAGCGTGAATTTTACCCGGCGCTGGCCGAACAGCTGCATCTGGCCCCGCCGCAATTCGCCATTGAGGCAGAGCAGGGTGGGCGCCTGGTGGACGGTAGCCGCATCTGCAATGAGCTGGGGTTCGAATATCAGTATCCGGATCCGGCGCGCATGCCGGTCAATTAATATCAGTATCTGACCCCGCGCCTGCGGGGTTTTTTGTCTGTGGCGCTCGCGCCAATCCGCTCAAATCCTCTATCAGCGCCAACAAGGCCTCCTTTGGCGCTCCGGGTCGGGTCACCAGGCTCAGGGTTGCCTGGTAGGAGAGCGCCTGCCCGCCTAACTGCCGCAGTGCCCCCTGTTCAACCCAGCGCGCGGCGTAATGGGTCGGCAGGTACCCGAGATATTCGCCGCTGAGCACCAGATGGGCGACCCCCTCCATATGGTGGGCGACGGCACCGAGGTTTAACGGCGCCAACGGGCAGAGCTGCTGCGCCAACAGATAACCTCGCTTGACCCAACGCGCATTTTCAATTTGTTCGCGACCAGGTTGCTCTGCGGTAAACAGCGGATGATCGCTGCTGCAGTAGACCGCCTGCGTTTCGCTTATCCAGGGTTGATACTGCAATGCTTCCAACTGCTGGCCGAAATAACCGATGCCCAAATCGAGCTGCTGATTCAGCAGCCCCTGTTCAATTTCGCCGGGGGCGCAAATTCGGCACTGCAACTGCACGTCCTGATGGCGGCGTTGAAACTGTTTGATAGCACGGCTGAAGGGGTTGCCCGGCAGCGACACCAGATTATCCACCAGCCCGATTTGCAGATCGCCGGTCAGCAGACCGTTCAGCGACTGGCTGACCCGGGTGAAGTCGCGTGCGGCGTTAAACAGCGTGCGGCAGGCGATCAATATGCGCTCCCCTTTGGGCGTCAGCATAAAGCCGGAGCGCCCTCGCTGGCACAGACGAAACCCCAGCCGGGTCTCCAGCGTCGCAAGATGGGTGCTGATGGTCGACTGATTCATCAACAGCGGCTCCTGGGCGGCGCTGACGCCATGGGCCTCCGCGACGGCGACGAACACCCGCAGCAGCCGCAGATCGATGTCGCTTAGATTAGTGAGCATCTTTTCCTCCGCAAAACTTCCCTTGTTAACCGATTGGTAACATCCATGGCGTCACCCTGACGGGCCAAAATCACTCTTTTTATGTCACAGATTACAAATAAAACCAACAGTTCAACGCGTTACAAAACATCGGTGTTTTCAATGCTTACATCACAAAGATGGAATGGTAGACCTGTCGGCCATCGGGGTAGCCTGTATTTGTTATCTAAATGTTGAAATTAAATCATGCCAGAACGAGGAAAACACATGCTTAATCAACCCCAAAGTGGCAACGACATGCCGCGGTTTGCCGGTATCCCTACCATGATGCGCCTGCCCGTTGCCGAAAATGCGCGCGGTCTGGATGCGGCCTTCGTTGGCATTCCTCTTGATATTGGCACTTCAAACCGCAGCGGCACGCGCTATGGGCCTCGGCAGATCCGTCAGGAGTCGGTGATGATCCGCCCGTACAACATGGGTAGCGGCGCTGCCCCTTTCGAACGGTTGCAGGTTGCCGATCTGGGGGATGTCGCCATCAATCCCTACAGTCTGGCGGACAGCGTTCGGCGTATCGAACTGGCCTATAGCGACATTCTGGCCCATGGCTGCATCCCGCTGACGCTGGGAGGCGATCACACGCTGACGTTGCCGATCCTGCGTGCCGCCGCCGGCCGTCATGGCCCGGTCGGTTTAATTCACGTGGATGCGCATTCAGACACCAATGAGGAGATGTTTGGCGAGCAACTGGCGCACGGCACCACTTTCCGTCGCGCTTTTGAAGAGGGGCTGTTGGCACCCCAGCGGGTTGTGCAGATTGGGCTGCGGGGCAGCGGCTATGAAGCTGCCGATTTCGACTGGTCGCGCCGGCAGGGGTTTCGCGTGGTGCTGGCGGAAGAGTGTTGGTATCGCTCTTTAGCGCCGCTGATGGCCGAAGTGCGCGAGCAGATGGGCAGTGGGCCGGTTTATCTCAGCTTCGATATCGATGGGCTGGATCCGGCGTTTGCTCCGGGTACCGGCACGCCGGAAGTTGGCGGGTTGTCGGTATGGCAGGGCCTGGAAATTGTCCGAGGATGCCGGGGGCTGAATCTGATCGGCGCCGACGTGGTGGAGGTCTCACCGCCTTACGATCGTTCCGGTAATACCGCGCTGCTGGCGGCCAACCTGCTGTTTGAAATGTTATGCGTGCTGCCTGGGCGATAAGACGTCGCCATACCTGACCGGCGGAGCCGTTGCGCCTGGATCCAATAACAATAATAAACATGCGGAGTGACTCATGAATCTCGATCTGCTGGTAGTGGTGTTTTACTTTTTGGTGATAGGAGCGGTGGGTTGGTTAGGCGTTCGCCGGGCGACGACCAAAGAGGATTATCTGGTTGCCGGACGTAATCTGGGGCCCTGTTTGTATCTGGGCACCCTGTCTGCGGTGGTGCTGGGCGGGGCGTCAACCATCGGCAGCGTCAAACTGGGTTATACCTACGGCATCTCTGGCGTGTGGCTGTGCGGTGCGCTGGGGGCGGGCATCGTGGTGCTGAGCATGGTGTTGGCAAAGCCGTTGCTTAAGCTAAAGCTCTACACCGTCAGCCAGGTGCTGTCGCGTCGTTATCACCCAGCGGCCAGAGTCACCAGCGGCGCCATTATGTTGGCCTACGATCTGATGGTGGCGGTGACGTCGATCATTGCCATCGGCAGCGTGATGCAGGTGATGTTCGATCTGTCGTTTATCACGTCGATTTTGCTCGGTGGCGGTTTGGTGGTGCTGTATTCAACGTTGGGCGGCATGTGGTCACTGACGCTGACCGACATTATCCAGTTTATCATCATGACCGTTGGCATGATGTTGGTGCTGATGCCGATGAGCATCGTCAAAGCCGGGGGTTGGACGGCGTTCAGTAGCCAACTGCCGGATAGCTACTACCGGCTATCATCCATCGGGCTGGATACTATCGCGGTGTTCTTCCTGATCTACTTCTTCGGCATTTTGATTGGTCAGGATATCTGGCAGCGGGTATTTACCGCCCGCAGCAACACTATTGCTCGTTATGCCGGATTAGGGGCCGGCGTGTATTGCGTGCTGTATGGCGTAGCCGGTGCGTTGATCGGCATGGCCGGCAAGCTGGTGCTGCCGCAGTTGGCTAATACCGACGGGGCTTTTGCCGCCATTGCGCAGGCGGTGCTGCCGCCGGGCGTCAGCGGATTGGTGGCCGCCGCCGCACTGGCTGCGCTGATGTCGACCGCCAGCGCCTGCCTGCTGGCGTCATCGACCATCGCGCTGGAGGACGTATTGCCGGCGATTCGCAAGCGCCCCTCGGGCGGACTGGCTGCCGGGCGATTTACTACGCTGATCATGGGCTGCATCATGCTGGGGTTGGCGTTTGTGGTGCGGGACGTGATGGCGGCGCTGACGCTGGCTTATAACCTGCTGGTGGGCGGCATGCTGATCCCGCTGATTGGTGCGATTTTCTGGCAACGGGCCACCAGCACCGGCGCTATCGCCAGCATGCTGACCGGCAGCCTGAGCGTTTTGGGGCTGATGTATTATCAGGGTATTGAAGCCAACAGCCCTATCTACGGCGGCTTGCTGGCGGGCGGCGCGGCCTTCCTGATTGGCAGCTTACTGACCCGGCCAAGCCCACAGCCGCAGGTACAGCCCGAGTAACCGGTAATCAGGGGCTGCCATGCGCAGCCCCATCCTCGTTTAAAGCCAGCCGGAGCGCTTCAGCTTCTGGTAGAGGAAGAAGCAGCCGACGACGGTGACCCCCAGCGTGGCGTGGTAGGCCCAGGGGAACTTCAGCTCTGGCATGTCGGCGAAGTTCATGCCGTACAGGCTGAAAATCACCGTAGGGATCGCCAGGATCGCCCCCCAACCGGCCAGGCGTTTCACCACTTCGTTCTGTTTTACGGTGACCAGCGCCAGATTGACGTGCATCGCGTTGGTCAGCATTTCGCGCATATCGTCGATATTGCTGACCACCTGATGCGCATGGTCTTGCACGTCGCGTACGTAGGCGCGCAGCTCTTTCGGAATCACTTCTTCATGCAGGCGGATCAACTGATTGCAGATTTCGTCCATCGGCATCGCGGCATTGCGCAGCGCCAGCAGGTGCCGCCGCAGGGTGTAGACGTTCTCGATGGCGGCCTGATCAAATTCCGATTTGAACATGTTGGCTTCAATGCCTTCAATGGTCGCTTCGAACTTCGCCACCACGCTACGGTAGTTATCTACTACAAAGTCCAACACAGAATACAAGGCAAAGCCCGGGCCGCGGCACATTTGCTTATGGTTCTCTTCGGCCTTGGCGCGGATTGGGGCGT
The DNA here is from genome assembly GCF_047456085.1 of Serratia sp. BNK-12. Lineage (NCBI taxonomy): Bacteria > Pseudomonadati > Pseudomonadota > Gammaproteobacteria > Enterobacterales > Yersiniaceae > Serratia > Serratia sp. BNK-12. The sequence continues at coordinate 3,471,132 of NZ_CP179896.1, read as the reverse complement.
AGCTCGGTGATTCGCCGTGGCGTACCGTGATCAGGAAGTTCTTGCCCACGAAGAAGTGTGTTTCGCCGTACTCAATTTCGTCATTGCCCCATTGCGCGGTTTTGACCACGATAAACAGCGAGTCACCGTAAGCTTCAAGCTTCGGTCGCTGGTGGGCGCACAGCGCATCTTCAATCGCCAGATCGTGCAGCCCGAACTCCTCCTGCACTTTGCGCATAAAGGCGTCTTCCGGCTGCCACAGCCCGAGCCAGACGAAGGTATCCGGCTGTTTGACCACCTCGCTGATATCATCAATGGTCACTTCGCCCAGCCGTTCACCGGCCTTGTATGCCACGCAATTCACAACCATGGTTGCGGTTTCCATCAGGTCACCTGCTATTCAATTAGGGTTTTGGTGAGAAAGTAACATTCATGTTCCACCGGGTAATTCTGCAGCGTCATCTGCAGTTGATAACCGAGTTTTTCGTAGAACGGCCGCGCCTGAAAACTAAAGGTATCCAAACGAACATAGCGGCAGCCGCGTGCTTTCGCCTCCCGTTCCGCCGCCAGCAATACTTTACGCCCCAGGCCGCTGCCGCGTTGCGAGTCCGCTACCCATAGCCATTCAACGCTCAGCCAGTTGCCCCAGGTCTCGCCGGTCAGGCCGGCGACCACCTGGCCGGCGGTGTCCCGGGCGTAAATGCCAAGCGGCTTACGCAAGCTGGGATCCACATAGGGGCTGTTGTGGGCTCTAAGCCCCTGACGAATAACGTCGAGGGTGTCTTCATTGAGCGTCTCGGTTACGGTGATGTTCATCTTTCCTCCTTGGTGAACCCTTAACTTAAGCACAGTCTGACTAAAAGGCAACACGTTGAAATTTAAAACAAACGTCAAAATCAGCCTGCTGGACTACACTGAGTAGGTTGTTTTTTGTCCAGGAGGACGCTATGCACCGATTGACTATGATAGCCGCTTTGCTGTTGTTCAGCGGCTTGCTGCACGCCGCGCCGACGGTAACGCAATTGCAGGACAAGTTGGAACACCCGTGGTCGCTGGCATTTCTGCCCGGCGAACAGGGAATGTTAATCACCGAACGGCCGGGGCGTTTACGGCTCTGGCTGCCGGGCCAGGGCCTTTCGGCGCCTATCGCCGGTGTGCCGCAGGTATATGCAGAAGGCCAGGGCGGTTTGCTGGAAGTGTTGCTGGCGCCCGATTTTTCCACCAGCCGACGAGTTTACCTCAGCTTCGCCGAAGCGGGCGATGAGGGTAAAGCGGGGACGGCGGTAGGCTACGGGCAACTTAGCACCGACAACCGACGGCTGGAGAATTTCAAGGTGATTTTCCGCCAGCAACCCAAGCTGTCGGTCGGCAATCATTTTGGGGGCAAGCTGGCGTTTGATCGTCAGGGGAATCTGTTTATCGCGCTCGGGGAGAATAATCAGCGGCCGACGGCGCAGGATCTGGACAAGTTACAGGGCAAAATGGTGCGCTTAACCGCCGACGGCGCGGTACCGCCGGATAATCCTTTTGTCGGCCAGGCCGGCAAGCGGCCGGAAATTTGGTCCTACGGCCACCGTAATCCTCAGGGGCTGGCGTTGAATCCGTGGAGCGGGGTGATGTGGGAGAACGAACACGGTCCACGCGGTGGCGATGAGGTCAATATTCCGCAGGCAGGGAAAAACTACGGCTGGCCGATAGCCACCTATGGCATCAATTACTCCGGGCTGGCGATCCCGGAGGCGAAAGGGCAGAAGGTCGCGGGCACCGAACAACCCCTGCATTATTGGCCGGTGTCGCCGGGTATCAGCGGCATGGCATTCTATGATTCGCCGCGTTTCCCTGCCTGGAAGCATTCGCTGTTTATTGGTGCGCTGGCCCAAGAAGCGCTGATCCGCCTGACGCTGCAGGGAGACAACGTGGTTTCTGAAGAAAGGCTGCTGGAGGATCGCGGTGAACGCATTCGCGAAGTGCGGGTCGGGCCTGACGGCTATCTTTACCTGTTAACCGATGCAAGCAACGGCAAGCTGCTGCGGGTAGGGCTCCAGGAGAGAATTGCGCCCCAGCGGATGCGGGGCGCAGGAAACTCAGGTTAACTCACTCATCACACCGCGCTGATAGGCTGGCCGCTCGGTCAGTTGCTTATACCAGCGCTCCATGTTCGGGCGAGCTTGGCGCTTGATCGGCATGGAGAACCAGGCGTAGGCGAAACTGCCCAGCGGGATATCGCCGATGCCGAAGTCTTCACCGGAAAGGTAAGGCTGACGACCCAGGGTGTCTTCCACAATGTCGAAATGCTTTTCCAGTGTGGCAATCGCCGCTTCGATCTTCGCCATGTCACGCAGTTCCGGCTTGGTACGCACCAAACCCCAGAACACCACGCTAAAGTGACTGACAATGGTGGCCGTGGTCCAGTCCATCCATTTTTCGGCACTGGCACGCGCCTGCAGATCCTGCGGGTAGAAAGGTTCGCTACCAAACTTCGCAGCCAGATAGCGCACTATGGTGTTGGACTCCCACAGCACAAAGTCATCGTCTTGCAGCAGCGGCACCAGGCCATTCGGGTTCAATGAACGGTAGAGTTCGTCGTTCACCTTGCCGAAAGCGCCTCCGGCGTTGATATGGCTGTAACTCAGCTCCAACTCTGCGGCGCACCACAGCACTTTCCTGACGTTGTTCGAATTTTCACGACCCCAAATGGTCAGCATAGAACGCCTCTTTTACGTGGGTTAATCAACCTAACTAATTATTCCTACTCCACAATTCAGCGCTTGTCACACTGGAAGGCATTTTTTGCCGACGTGGGCGACACATTCAGCGTTCCCAGCGGCAGATCTCCCAGCCTTGCTCCAGCGCCAACGCGTTGAGTTCGCTGTCGGGGTTGATTACCGTGGCGCTGTCGACGTATTCCAGCATCGCCTTGTCGTTGAGGGAATCGCTGTAGCCGTGGCTGTGCTCGAAGCTCAGTTCCGGATGTTCAGCCAACCATTTTTTCAGGCGGATAACCTTGCCCTGTTGGTAGGTCATGGTGCCGTAGGTGTTGCCGGTGAAGCGGCCGTCTTGCACTTCGACGCCGATGGCCAGCGCGCCGTCGGCGCCAAGCTGGGCGGCAATGGGGGCCACCAGGTGCTCGCCCGTGGCGGAAATGACCAGAATGCAATCACCACGCTCGCGGTGCCACAGCAGCCGCTCGCGGGCGGCAGGGTAGACTCGCGGCAGGATATCGCGGCGAATATAGCGCTGCACCCAGCCGGCCACCGTTTCGGTACTCAGGCCGGCCAGCGGCGCCAGCGTGGCCTGCATGTAGTCCTCCATGGACAGCTTGCCCTGATAATAGTGCTGCATCAGTTGCTGTTCCTGCTGTTCCAGTTCCGCCGGTGCAAACCCTTCAGTGACCAACCAACGCATCCATAGGCTGGCGCTGTCTTCATCAATCAGGGTTTCATCCAGGTCGAATAAGGCTAAATCCATCAGTATTTCTCCGGCAGGCAGGGAGGGGGAATGGGGCTGTTTATAGAATAGCGGATAGCGTTAGTCGCCAGCCAGTGGCGACAACGAAATTGCGCAGAGCATAAGTCACATTGATGACAGTTTTGCGACGCTTTGTTGAAGGTTTGCATAACTTAGAACGCAACAATATTGGCTGACGCTTGAGCCGCAGTGGTAACTATAGGGGTAATACGCTGGCTATCCAGGAGTTGAAGATGCTGATAATTCGCCTTTATACCGGCCCGATTTTTGTCGGGGATGAAGAGGAACAGGATGATGACACCCCCACTGACGCTGAAGAAGCTGCCGCTGCTGGATCTTTCGCAGCTTGATGGCGACGCCGGGCAGCGGCAGGCGTTTCTTGACGGTTTGCGTATTGCGGCGCGTGACGTCGGCTTTTTCTATTTGCGTGGCCACGGCGTTGATAGTGCCCTGAATGCACAGCTGCAACGGTTGGCGAGGCAGTTTTTCGCCCTGCCGGAAGCCGACAAACTGGCGGTGCAGATGGTGCATTCGCCGCATTTTCGCGGCTATAACCGTGCGGCGGCTGAATTGACCCGCGGCCAGCCGGACTGGCGCGAACAGTTTGATATCGGTGCAGAGCGAGCGGCGCTGCCGTTGGCTGAAGCAACCCCACGCTGGGCGCGTTTGCAAGGGCCGAACCAATGGCCGGAGGCATTGCCCGAACTGAAACCGCTGTTATTGCAATGGCAGCAGGCGATGACCGCCATGTCGCTGCGGCTGTTGCGCGCCTTTGCCCTGTCGCTTTCACTGCCGGAACAAGCATTTGATTCGCTCTACGGCGACAAACCCAATGAACATATCAAACTGATCCGTTATCCAGGGCGTGAAGCGACCGCGAGCGGGCAGGGGGTTGGCGCCCATAAAGACTCCGGTTTTCTCAGCTTCCTGCTGCAGGACCGGCAGAAAGGTCTGCAGGTTGAAGTGGATGAAGGGCGCTGGGTTGACGCCGAACCGCTTGAGGATACCTTTGTGGTCAACATTGGCGAATTGCTGGAGCTGGCAACCAACGGCTACCTGCGCGCCACGGTACATCGGGTGGAGACGCCGCCGGCGGGGAGCGATCGACTGTCGATTGCTTTCTTCCTCGGGGCGCGACTGGACGCGGTGGTGCCTGTGTATCAGCTGCCTGAATATCTGGCCGCGGAAGCCCATGGCCCAACCAGCGATCCGCATAATCCGCTGTTGCGCGACGTAGGCTTTAACTACCTGAAAGGACGCATCCGTTCCCATCCGGATGTGGCGCAGCGTTATTACCAGGATGTGGTTGCTTAAGGGAGGAGGCCGCATACCGCGCCCAACCGGGTGAGTCGGGTCGAACATGTTCGACCCGATTGTTTTGAATTACTCTGCCAGTGCCTGCTGCAGATCGGCGATCAAATCTTCCGCATCCTCAATCCCTACCGACAGGCGCAGCAATTGCGGCGTAATACCGGTTTTCATCCGCTGTTCCAGCGGGATAGAAGCGTGAGTCATGCTGAACGGCTGACTGATCAGGCTTTCCACGCCGCCGAGGCTCTCTGCCAGGGTAAACAGCTGTGAACGTTTGATCACCCGGCGCGCATAGGCATCATCGCCTTTCAGCCGTACGGAAATCATGCCGCCAAAGCTGCTCATCTGCCTGGCCGCCAACGCGTGCTGCGGGTGGCTCGGCAGACCAGGGTAGTAGACTTCTTCTACCTGAGGTTGGCCTTCCAGCCACTGGGCAATACGCAAGGCGCTATTGCTGTGACGCTCCATACGCAATGCCAGGGTGCGGATGCCGCGCAGCGTCAGGAAGCTGCTGAACGGATCGAGAATGCCGCCCACCGCGTTTTGCAGGAAGCCGAGCTGCTCGGCCAACTCTGGGTTATTCCCCACCGCAGCGACACCGGCGACCACGTCGGAATGGCCGTTGAGGTATTTGGTGGCGGAATGCACTACCACATCAAAGCCGAGATCCAGCGGACGCTGGATATAAGGCGAGGCAAAGGTGTTGTCCGCTACGCTGATCAAACCGTGTTTTTTAGCGATGGTGGCGATGGCGCTCAGATCAGCCAATTTCAGCAGTGGGTTGGTCGGCGTTTCAACCCAGATCATTTTGGTATCCGGTTCGATTGCCTGTTCCAGCCCGGCAAGGTCCGCCGGGGAAACATAGGTGACGCGCAGGCCTGCGGTACGGCTGCGGACCTTCTCCAGCAGGCGATAGGTGCCGCCGTACAGATCGTCGACCGCCACCAGATGGCTACCCTGATCGAGCAGCTCCAGCACCGTTGAACAGGCGGCCAGGCCAGAGGCAAAGGCATACCCACGGCTGCCGCCTTCCAGTTCGGCAATGGCGCTCTCCAATGCGGTGCGCGTTGGGTTGGCGCTGCGTGAATATTCATAACCGGTATGCTCCCCCGGCGCCGGTTGGGCGTAGGTGGAGGTCGCATAAATGGCCGGCATTACCGCACCGGTGGCATCTGGCGTGTAACCGGCATGAACCGTCAACGTATCAAACTTGGCCATACAATCATTCCTTATTAACGTAATTTTTGGCGCCAGGCGTTAAGCACGTCTGTGCGGGTAATCAAACCGAGGAAACGCTCACCGTCGAGGACGACCGCTACGTGGCCGTGATTGAAGGTGGCCAGTAAATCCTGATAGCTGGCTTCTTTTTGCAGCGTCTTGACCGAATGGGTCATGGCGCGGGCGGCCGGCAGACTGAAGTGGCTGGCGTCCGCCTGCACGGCATTGAGCAGATCCCACTCGTCGATCAGGCCGACAACCCGATCGCCTTCCAGCACCGGCAGCTGCGAGATGTCATACAGCCGCATACGGGCATGAACGATAGCCAGCGTGTCTTCCGGTGCGACCGAAACGGCGGCCCCTTCGTCATGACGGTAGGCGATCAAATCGCGTAAATCCTGATGCTGCGGCTTGCTCAGCAGGCCTTGTTCCAGCATCCAGTGGTCGTTATACATTTTAGACAGGTATTTGTTGCCGCTGTCGCAGACGAAGGTGACCACGCGTTTCGGCTCTGTTTGTGCCTGGCAATAGCGCAGCGCTGCTGCCAACAGGGTGCCGGTGGATGAGCCTGCCAACACGCCTTCTTTGCGCAGCAGATCGCGCGCGGTGGTGAAGGCTTCGGCATCGCCGATACGATAGGCATTGCGCACCTGGTTAAAGTCGCTCAGCGGCGGAATGAAATCTTCGCCGATCCCTTCCACCAGCCAACTGCCGGCCTCGCCGATCTGGCCGTTATCAAGATAGTCCGCCAGGATCGAGCCAGCCGGATCCGCCAACACGAACTCGGTTTGTGGCGAGACTTCGGCAAAATAGTGGCTCAGGCCGCCGAGTGTGCCGCCGGAACCGACGCCAACCACGATGGCATCGACCTGATGCTCCATCTGCTGCCACAGTTCCGGCGCGGTGGTGCGGGTATGGGCCGCCGGGTTGGCCGGGTTGTTAAACTGATCGATATAAAACGCACCGGGGATTTCGTCGGCCAGCCGTTTGGCATAATCCTGATAGTAAGCCGGGTGCCCCTTGCCCACGTCGGAGCGGGTCAGCACCACTTCTACTCCCAGGGCGCGCAGATGGAAAATCTTCTCGCGGCTCATCTTGTCCGGCACCACCAACAACAGCTTATACCCCTTCAGGGCCGCCACCAGCGCCAGGCCCAAGCCGGTGTTGCCGGCGGTGGCTTCAATGATGGTGCCGCCGGGCTGCAGGCTGCCGTCGCGTTCCGCTTGCTCGATCATCGACAGCGCTACGCGGTCTTTGATGGAGCCGCCGGGGTTTTGATTCTCAAGCTTGACGAACAGGCGGCAGGGGCCGGTATCAAACTGAGTCAGTTCCAGCATCGGGGTGTTACCGATCATATCGATGACGGAATGCGGTATTGCCATGAGGATCTCCAGAATAATTCGGTTTAAAGCCGTTATCTGGATGATAGCGCTGTCAATAAGCCCATTAAAAAGAACAAATAACCACTCAATATGCTTTTTTGGAATATATTAATTCAATTTGGACGTATGGAGGCATGGATGTTCAGCGGTGCAGATGTTCAGCCGTATGGCCGTGGGCCGTTTAAAAAAACGACGCGCCGTCGGCTTTTCATCCAATTTACGCGTAACAGCGTACAGTTATGTAAAAATGCTGAAAATTCGCGCTAAACCCTGCAAAAATAAGATGAATCTAATAAACTCACAGCAAGGGCATTTTCGGTACGCCGCTCAACCCGTCATGGGGCCGCAGGGAGTTTGCGGTTGGAAAACGCGTATCGGGCCACTCTCGCTGGTTGGCTGAAAACGTGAATATGTTTGAAAGTTAACGCTATTTCAATGATTTGAATGGATACTCTGGCGACGTCATGATGAAAAAAAACTTTTCCACTACCCTGAAAAAATTAACCTTTAGCGTCAGCATCCTGTTGTTGGCTGCGCCTGTCGTACAGGCGGCGGAAGCGCCGGCTGCCCCGCAGGTCGATGCCAAAGCTTTTGTGCTGATGGATTACAACAGCGGCAAAATTCTGACGGAGGGCAATGCCGATACCCGGCTCGATCCCGCCAGCCTGACCAAGATCATGTCCAGCTACGTGATTGGCCAGGCGATCAAGGCCGGCAAGATCAAGCCGGAAGACATGGTCACCGTAGGTAAAGATGCCTGGGCAACCGGTAACCCGGCGTTGCGTGGCTCCTCGCTGATGTTTATCAAGCCGGGCGACCAGGTGCCAGTGATGGAGCTCAACAAAGGCATCGTCATTCAGTCGGGCAACGACGCCAGCATCGCGCTGGCCGATTATGTCGCGGGTAGCCAGGATTCGTTTGTCGGCCTGATGAACAACTACGCCAAATCGCTGGGCCTGCAGAATACCCACTTCCTGACGGTGCACGGGCTGGATGCGGAAGGGCAGTACAGTACCGCACGTGATATGGCGCTGCTGAGTCAGGCACTGATCCGCGACGTGCCGGATGAATATGCGCTGCATAAAGAAAAAGAGTTCACCTTCAACAAGATCCGCCAGGTTAACCGCAACCGTCTGTTGTGGAGCTCCAACCTGAACGTTGACGGCATTAAAACCGGTTACACCGGTGGCGCCGGTCATAACCTGGTGGCCTCGGCCACCGATGGCCCGATGCGTTTGATCTCGGTAGTGCTGGGCGCGCCGAGCGATCGCGTCCGCTTTAGCGAAAGTGAAAAGCTGCTGACCTGGGGCTTCCGCTTCTACGAAACCGCCACCCCTATCAAAACCGACAAGCCGTTTGTTACCCAGAAAGTGTGGTTTGGCGACGTTGGCGAGGTGCCGTTGGGCGTAGCGAAAGATGCGGCGGTCACTATCCCGAAAGGGCAGATGAAAAACCTGAAGGCCAGTTACAAGCTGAACCAGCCGACGCTGGAAGCGCCATTGGCAAAAAATCAGGTGGTTGGCACCATCGATTTCCAGCTTGACGGCAAAACCATCGAGCAATATCCGCTGGTGGCGATGCAAGAGGTGAAAGAAGGGAACTTCTTCAGCCGTATCTGGGATATGGTGATGATGAAACTGACCCAGTGGTTCGGCAGCGTGTTCGGCTAGTTATCACGAGGGTTCAAAGACCACGTTGTTATCAAACAGAGGGCGCATGATTGCGCCCTCTGCTTTTATCAGTTACAGGCGACCACCTTGATCGCCAGACCGCCCTGCGACGTCTCACGGTATTTGGCGTTCATGTCCTTGCCCGTCTCATACATGGTTTCAATCACCTTATCCAGGCACACCCGCGGCTCGCTGGTACGACGCAGCGCCATACGTGCTGCATTGACCGCTTTCACCGCGGAAATCGCGTTACGTTCGATACAGGGCACCTGAACCTGGCCAGCCAATGGATCGCAGGTCAGCCCCAGATGGTGCTCCATGGCGATCTCCGCCGCGATGCAAACCTGAGCTGGGCTGCCGCCCATCAATTCTGCCAGACCGGCCGCCGCCATGGAGCAGGCGACGCCCACTTCCCCTTGACAGCCCACTTCTGCACCCGAAATAGAGGCGTTCATCTTGTACAGCGCGCCAATGACGCCGGAGGTCAGGAAGTAACGGCTATAGGAATTAGGGTTCACCGGGCGAATAAACTGGTCGTAATAGGCCAGTACCGCCGGGATGATGCCGCAGGCACCGTTGGTTGGGGCGGTCACCACGCGGCCACCGGCGGCGTTTTCTTCATTCACGGCGAAGGCGAACATATTAATCCAATCAACGACGTTCATCGGATCGATGTTGTTCTTGTCGCCGGTCACCAGAATACGGCGCAGAGCTGCGGCGCGGCGCTGAACCTTCATTGGGCCGGGCAGCAGGCCTTCGGTATTCATGCCGCGTTCAATACCGGCACGCATCACTTGCCAGACTTCGGCGAAGTGCGCGTCGATCTCGGCCTTGCTGTGCAACGCCAGCTCGTTTTGCATCACCAGACCGGACAGCGAAAGACCGGCGTCCTTGCAGTGCTGTTGTAAGTCACGCGCCGAATTGAACGGGAAGGGCACCTGAACCGGATTCGCCTCCGAAAGGCCAAAATGTTCCTCATCGACGATAAAACCGCCGCCGGTAGAGTAATAGGTTTTGCTGTGCAGCAGACGTTCGTCGGCGAAGGCGCTAATGCGCATGCCGTTTTCATGCAGCGGCAGATTATTGCTGTGGAAGTTCATGCTGGTTTGCAGCGGAAAATCCACTTCGTGATGACCCTTGGCCATCAGCAGGCGACCGCGTTGCTCAACGTCACGGATAAAACCGGCGATACCGTCGATATCCACGTCGTGCGGCAGGTTACCCGCCAGGCCCATAATGATGGCGATATCGGTGTGGTGTCCTTTGCCGGTCAGAGACAGCGAGCCGTAGACGTCCACCACGACGCGGGTGGTATCCATCAACTGTTGGCTAGCGATCAACTCATCGGCGAACAGCTTGCCGGCTTTCATCGGACCGACGGTGTGGGAGCTGGATGGGCCAATACCAATTTTAAAAATATCGAAAACGCTGACCATGGTTTCGCCTCCTTCTTCAGGTGTTAGGCGTTAATGCAGGAAAGGGGGCCGTGCAGAGAAGCCGGCGCACAGGGCGCCGGCCGGGCTGGATTAGAGGCTGTACAGGATTGCGGAGATGGCGATCAGGCCCATCACTACCACGAACACGTTGCTGATGTGGCCGCTGTACTTGCGCATGGCAGGCACTTTACGGATAGCGTACATCGGCATCAGGAACAGCAGCATGGCGATGATTGGACCACCCAGGTTCTCGATCATGCCGAGGATGCTTGGGTTCAGGGTCGCAACAATCCAGGTAGTCACCAGCATGAAGATGGCGGTGATGCGGTTCAGCTTGTTGGTGCTGATGGTTTTACCGCGGCTCTTCATCGATTTGGCGATCAGACCGTTAAAACCTTCACGTGCGCCCAGGTAGTGGCCCAGGAACGATTTGGTGATGGCGATAAAGGCGATAACCGGCGCGATGTAGGCGATCATCGGGTTGTTAAAGTGGTTGGCCAGGTAGGACAGAATGGAGATGTTCTGTGCCTTGGCTTCCGCCAGGTTTTCCGGCGACAGGCTCAGCACGCAGCTGAACACGAAGAACATAACGGTCAACACCATCATGATGTGAGCGAAGCCCAGAATGCGAGAACATTTCTTCTCGGCTTCTTCCTGGCCGTATTCTTCACGTTTGGCTACCGCAAAGGCGGAGATGATCGGCGAATGGTTGAAGGAGAACACCATGACCGGGATCGCCAGCCACAGGGTGATGATCAGGCCGTGGCCCATACCGGTACCGGCGCCGGACAGGGAAACGTTGTCGAAGATGGCGGTGGACCAGTTAGGGATCAGGTACAGGGCCAGCAGCATCAGCACGCCAACAAACGGGAACACCAGGATGCTCATGGTCTTCACGATAGCTTGCTCACCGAAACGAACGATGGTCATCAGGCCCACGATCAGGATCAGCGACAGAATGGCGCGCGGTGGCGACGTCATGCCCAACTGGTGAGTAATGAAGCTGTCGACGGTGTTGGTGATCGCCACGCTGTAAACCAGCAGGATTGGGTAGATGGCGAAGAAGTAGAGCAGGGTGATCAGCTTACCGGCGCCGATACCAAAGTGTTCTTCAACTACTTCGGTGATGTCTTCACCGGCATTTTTACCGGAGAGCACGAAACGGCACAGGCCACGGTGGGCGAAGAAGGTCATCGGGAAAGCGATGATGGCCATGATGATCAGGGGAATCAAACCACCGATACCGGCGTTGATTGGCAGGAACAAAACGCCTGCGCCGATCGCGGTGCCGTACAGGCCCAACATCCACATGGTGTCGGTTTTACGCCAGGTACTGGTAGAGCCAGAAGCCGCAGAGGCAATGGTGCCGGTCTGTGTAGTGTCCATAAATATCTCCGAAGTGAACACGTTAATTTAAAATTAAAGGCAAAACTTAAGGTTAAAACCGAATGTCGCAAGAGCAGATGGCGGCATCGGTAAGAATCAGGTGTTGCTTGCGGGGATAATTGGCGTCCCCCTGGTTGTTTATTATGCTAATTACCGTTGGCCAGTGTGGCGGATAATTAATCAAATGATATTCCGCTCCCGAAGGGCCTCACATCGATACTGCTGCCGGAAGGTCATGGCCTGCCGATTTTCGTTGGCGGCAAGATAACGATTTACAGTAGAAACAACCGTGATCATGCTCTCAAATGCGTAATATGTGCGGTTAATTGCTTTTTTATTGGTTTTTCATGCATATGTTGCGCACTTGTGTAAGATTTCATGCTGAAAACGCTCTCATGGATGTTTCAGGATTTATCCGGTGTGGACGATCTGTAACCAGATAAAACGCTGCCGTTGTCAGCAAGCCGAGCAATATATTTTAAGCGTGGGTTTGGATCTAGCTAAAAACCCGGAATAAGCGGTTTTAGTGACGTAGATCACATTGTGATTTTAAGTGAATTAACTTTTAATTAATTGTTTTATATGGTTTTATTTAAAATATCCCGCTAATAACGAAGGTAAACTACTTAACTGGATAGCGGATAAAAATGCTTAACCATTCATCATATAAATAAACCAAATTGGTTATATTTAAACCGAATTGGTTGCGCAATTGTTGATATTTATCTTGTAGATGTTATTGCGATTTATCATATAAAACCCCGTAGATACCGGGCGTGAAAGTAATATTGTGTGGGATTTATCCGTGCTAAAGGAATAAGCAGGAAGAACTGTTGCAATTTATTAACCTGAGATTGGCTGTGGATAAAGAGATTTGCGCATCAATCGAAGATTATTTGTTCAATTTTTGCAGAGAGAAGGGAACCAGGGAAGGGCACCGTCGGCTGGAACCGACGGTAAAATTCAGCTTAAAAACGAATGGCGATCGCGTTTTCACTGAAAAAGTCCGCAAACTGCGGCTCGGGCTGACGATCGGTAATCACCCGGTCGAACTGCGTCAGCGGACCAATGCAGGCGGGCTTGGTTTTACCGAACTTGCTGTGATCGGCCACCAGGATTTTTTGCTGTGCCATGGCCATTGCCCGGTGCTTCATTTCCAGCTCGTCAAAATTAAAGCAGGTGGCGCCATGCTGCAGGCTCAGACCGGCGGCGGAGATAAAGGCGATATTCGGGCAGATATGATCCAGCTCGTTGTGCTGGCCGACGGCGGTGAAAATGTAGTTGTTCGGCTTGAATTCACCGCCGCACAGGATCACTTTGCAGTTCGGTTTGTCCTGGAGCGCCAGAAAGGTATTTAGCGAGTGGCATACTGCGGTGAACACCAGATCGTCGGCAATGGCATCGATGATCGCCGGGGTGGTAGTGCCGCAGTCGAAAAATACGGTGTCGTTTTCGTTGATCAACGCTGCGGCCAGCAGGCCGATACGACGCTTTTCCGTGACCTGTTTGGCCTTTTGATCGGAGACAAAATAGTTGGTGACGCCATTGCTGCGGGGATCGGCGACCACATAGCCACCCAACAGCACCACGGCGGCCGGTTCCGCGCTGAGATCGCGGCGGATGGTCATTTCTGAAACGCCCAACAGCACGGCGGCTTCTTTTAAATGGATCTTGTCAGAGCGCTTTAACGCCTGGACTAACCGGTTGATTCGTTCTTCGCGCCGAGTTTCCATCTGTCTTCCCACAGGGTTAAGAGCCATTCTCCAGGGCCGAACACACAAATGCGGGGTAATAGTTGACCAGCCTAAGGCTGGACACATTACCCCGCATCAGATTATCACGGCGCGCGCCCGGTACTGAGGCGCCTCAGTTTATCAGTAGCTGCCGGCGGCAGCCTGATCACCGGAAACGATTGCTACGCCAGAGCTGGTGCCGATACGAGTAGCGCCTGCTTTGATCATCTTCTCGGCGGTTGCGCGATCGCGCACGGCGCCGGATGCTTTAACCCCCATCTCACTGCCTACTGTCGCACGCATCAGCTTGACGTGCTCTTCACGAGCACCGCCGGTGCTGAAGCCGGTAGAGGTTTTAACGAAGGCCACATCAAGTTCGCGACACATTTCACAAACCTGAACGATCTGCGCATCGCTGAGCAGGCAGGTTTCCAATATTACCTTCAACGGGATCGCCGCGCAAACCTCGCGCACGGCGGCGATGTCGGCTTTGACTTCATCCAGCAGGCCGCTTTTCAGCCAGCCTACGTTGATCACCATGTCAATTTCCTGCGCGCCGGCTGCAATCGCCGCTTTGGCTTCGAAGGCTTTGGCTACGGTCAGGCCGGCACCCAGAGGGAAGCCGATCACCGAACAGATTTTCACTTCGCTTTCCTGCAGCAGATGCGCAGCCAGCGGCACATAGCCGGAGTTAACGCAAACGGCGTAGAAGTTGTGCTGCTGCGCTTCTTCACAGAGTTTGGCGATTTGCTCTTCGGTGGCATCCATCGCCAGCAGGGTGTGGTCGACATAGCGGGCGTAATCAATGTTTTCAGTCGTCATTTCGATTCCTTGTTGAGGTTTGATCAAAGCACAATGTGAATAATGTTAGAATAATAACATTCATCTGACGGTTAGGATAGCGTGATTTTAAAAATGAAGCACAGATCATCGTTTTTAGGCTGTGTGGTGTATAACATTGGCAGTGATGATATGTTATTTAAATAACATTTTGGTGCTGAATGCAGGTTTGACCTGCGAGAACACCCAGGGGAAAAACTATGGATATGCTAATAAATCTGGTGCCACAGCGGTTTGGGGCACAACCAGATGAAGTTTTCCGCAATGCGGATTTTGTGGTTACCGTTGTTGATTGTGCTCAGGCAGGACCGATGCTGACGTTGGAAAATAGCCGCGGCTCGCTGCGGGTATTGCCCTACAGTGGGATGACGATTTGGGATGCCGATTTTGATGGCTACTCGCTGAAGTCGGGCCGTCGTAGCGTCAAGGCGGCCCGTTGCCATCCTCATAGCGGCATTGCTTTCCATTCACCCTGGCCGTATGAGGATGATTCATCATCAGAATTAAACATGCAGCGTGTAGCGTTGCAGCTAGAGGGGAATACCCTGACGCTGTACGGCAGTGGCGAACTTGCCGATCGGCAGTGCAGGTTGCGCCCGGCGGTGAGCTTGACGGCGGACAGCGCACAATTTTCCATTGATATGCAAATCACTAATCTCGCCGAAGCGCCTTTACCGCTGAATTATGTCTGCCAATTAAATTATGGCTGCATCCCAGCAGCCATTTTCCGGCAGAATTTACCGGCACCGGCCTTGATGCCAACGGGGAGCATCGCCGATCGGGGCGTGCTGTGTTCGGACGATTTGTCGTTGTATGTCGATCAGGCCGAGTTTTTTATGTTGGCCTCAAAGGGCAGACGATACGTCACGCGTTTTTCCACCGCACAATTTAACTATGGTCTGCGCCCCGTCACACAACAGGGCAGCCAGCGTTTGTTCAGGTTTATCCAACCGGCCACCGGTAAGGGCGACAAACTGTCTACGATGGTGATAGAGGCGGGGAAAATGAGAGCCTTCAGTGTCACCACCGGGGTGGTGTGAAACAGGGGCGAAGCAGCCCCTGTCTGAAGAGAGATTACTCTTTAACCCACCCTTTACGGATCGGGAAGGCGAACAGGAAACGGTACAGGCGCGTCAGTTTGGCGGCAATGATGTCGCCGAACAGGTTCCACACCAGTTGGGCAAACAGGCAGCCTACCAGACCGAGCAGGAAGCCACCCACCATGTCCAACGGCCAGTGCACACCCAGATAGACACGGGACCAGGCGATGCCAGCCGCCACGATTAACAATAAAATCCCCGACCAGACACGGTGCCAGAACAGGAAAGCCAGTGCGAAAGTAAAGATGGCGGTACCGTGATCGCTGGGGAATGAACTGTCCGGCGCATGCGCCAGGAAGGTATACCCCACACCGGCGACGAATGGCCGTTCATGTGGCAGCAGCATGCCGATAGTGGCGGCAGAAAGCATGGCAAACAGCAGAGCAATTGTCGTCTTAGCCACCACTTCACGTTGCGACACCAATTGGTTCTGCGGCCCCCACAGCCATAGTCCGATAATCAGCATCGGCACGATAGCGATCAGATCGCGAGCCAGAAAAGTGGCGACATCGATCGATCCTTCGGGGGACGCCGGGGTCGCGTTGATCCAGGCGAAAAGAAGATAATTCAACTGCTCTATCATAGTTACCTCGTCTTGCGGCGGACAAACCCGCTCGCCATGCAATAAACAGCCAGTTGGCTGAGCCAGACCCACCAACCCGCCCACAGGTTATGGGTAAGAAAATGTGCGCCGCGCATGACCTGACCAAAACCCATCAGCATGCCGAGCACAATGCCGCCGAACCAACACCAGTAAGCCAGGCGTGGGCGTTGCGGATAAAACAGGAAAAACAGCGCCATCACGGCAAAGCCGCTGGAGGCATGACCGCCAGGGAAGCAGCGCCCCGGTCCAGGTACTGCCGGTATTGCGCCGAACAGAGGGTAGGACATCGCCTTACCGCCGTATTCGATTAAATCCCAAGGGCAGGAATGTGCGCTGGTGGCTTTCAGAATCCCGACCACCAAGGGACCAATGCCGACCAGCAGCATGGTGACAATCATGCGCGGGTTACGGCGATAAATGCCCCAGAACAGCGCCAGCACCGCACCGGTAATCACGCCGATTTTCAGCAGGCGGTGGTTAATCAAGTCCAGCCAGTGATTGTTCTGCCACGGAAAATGCCCGCTGGCGGCGTCGAACCAGTAATTGCTGATGGCCCAGTCCAGCTGTTCATTGCGCGACAGCCAAAGGAACAGCAACCCACTGGCTATCAACCCAAAAACCTGCCAACGGTAAAAGGATGCCGGCAGCGAGTAAAGGGCGTTAGTCTGAATTTGGGGTGTTGTTGAGGATTGATTTAGTGAAGGTTTTGGATTCACGCAGGGCTCAGATTCAATCAGAGTGATAGAGAGCCCCACTGTAATAATTCTGTCTTAAGAAAACCTTAATGCCCGGGCAAGCCTGCTGCGAGAAAGGGATAGGCGAGCTATCGGCTTTCCGTTAAGGTAATCGTTTGCTTTTTATTGGGAAGATGTGGCGATGACAAAAAAATTGAATCTTGTGCTGTTGGCGGCCTGTGGCGCGCTGATTTCTCCTCTGACGGTGGCGCAGCAGGGCGTTGCCCCCGGGCCGATTGTGGTTCAGGGCGCAATGCCGGTGGAGGCGGAACGTTTCGCCCAACGTCTGGACAACCCGCGTGAAGAACAAATTGGCGGCTGGCGCTTCTGGCGCGGCACCGTGGACGGTTATCCGGTCGTGGTGTCGGAAACGCTGAAAGGCATGTCTAACGCGGCGGCGGCTACGGCGATCGCCGCGACCCAGTTCCGGCCGGTGGCGATCATCAATCAGGGGACTGCCGGCGGCCACGATCCTGCGCTGAAAGTGTATGACATCGTACTGGGAAAATATTCGGTTAGCCTGGGCGCGTTTAAAACGCCGAAAAAAGCACAGGGCGAAGGCAGTGATTCACGGCAGTGGCAACCTATGGATTTGCTGGCTTCGAAAGGCAGCGCCGGTGAGGATAAAAATCCCCATACGATCCGTCAATTCCCGGCAGACGCTAAACTGTTGGCGATAGCGGAGAGCGTTAAGGGCAGCTACGCGCAGGGCAAGGTCGTTGAAGGAGTGATTGGCTCCGCCGACGTCTGGAACAGCGAACTGGATCGCATTCGTGACTTCCGCGAAAAATATCATACCTCGGTAGAAGAGATGGAAACGGCTTCGGCCGCTCAGATAGCCGCGGCTTTCAATATTCCTTTTGTCGGCATTCGCGTCCTGTCTAACAATATTACCAACCAGGGTAAATACGATCCGCAGACCGGGCTTGCGTGTCAGGATTATGTCTACCAGGTGGTGAAGGCTTATATCGCTGAAAACGCATCTCGCTGATTGCTTATCCTGATTTTTGGTCGGCATTCTGGTTGTTGTTGCTGACCATTGTCCATTGTAAAGAAGATTAAACTGCTGGCGAGCTTGTCAGGAGTGTATTAGCTTATGGGCGAAGCATTTAATCATTGTAGGGATAAAACATGAACAAGGCATCCGTCGTATTTTCCGGCCTGCTGATGGCCGTTTCCGCCAGCGCCATTGCTGCCACCTCTGCCGAAGACACTGATATCAGCAAACAGCCGCTGGAAAAGGTCGCGCCATACCCTAAAGCGGAAAAAGGCATGAGCCGTCAGGTGATTTACCTGCCTAAACAGGAACACGAAGAGAACTTCAAGGTGGAACTGCTGATCGGCAAAACGCTGGAAGTGGACTGCAACCACCACATGATCGGCGGCACGCTGGAAAGCAAAACCCTTTCCGGCTGGGGCTATGACTATCTGGTGTTGGAAAAACTGTCCGATCCGGCCTCCACCTTGATGGGGTGCCCAGACAATAGCAAACAGCAGAAATTTATCGCTGCCAATTTGGGTGACGCGTCCATGCAGCGTTACAACAGCCGCTTGCCGATTGTGGTCTACGTGCCGAAAGACGTGGAAGTGAAATACCGCGTGTGGAAAGCCGAAGAGACGGTGAACAAGGCCGAGCAGAAATAATATCGATGCGTGCTAACCATTAGCACGGCTAAGTCATTACCGGATAAAAGCCCGTTTGGGGGAGTGCATTGCGCCGTTGGCCATAGCCCCCCAAACGGGCTTTTTTTGTGTGTCGCACAGTGGGGTATAGCAATAGAAAACGGCAGTAAAAGTATGTAGTTTGGTGTCGATACACAGCACCGCAATCTACCTAACTGGGCCAACATGACAAAATTAATTGAATTTAACGCCATCATTGAAGCAGCGGAGCGTTTATCTGGGAAAGTGATTCGCACGCCGGCCATTCCCGGTTCGAAACTGGCTGAAAAGATCCTGCGGCCCGTCTTCCTGAAGCTGGAAAACACCCAGCTTGGCGGCTCTTTTAAAGCTCGAGGGGTGCTTAACAAATTTTTGAAACTGGCGGATGATCTCAAAGATAACCGGTTTGTTGCGGTGAGCGGCGGTAATTTTGGTATTGCGATCGCCGAGGCTGCGAAAATCTTTGGCGCTGACGTCACCATTATTATGCCACCCAGCGCACCCTCCACCGCTATCGACCGGGTCCGTCAGTTGGGCAGTAGCGTCATGATAGAAACGGATGTTCATGCGGCGTTTGAGCGAGCGAAGGCCTTGGCAGCCGAAGGTTATATAGTTATCGATGACTGTAACGATTCGCTAATAGCCGAAGGACATGGCACCCTGGCACTTGAGTTTATCGCCGATTGTCCTGATTTAACCGATGTTTTCGTTGCTGTAGGTGGCGGTGGCATGCTGGCCGGTGTGGCGACGGCGCTGAAAACCATCAAGCCGGAGATCAGGATTTGGGGTGTTGAAACTGCGGGCGCGAATTCAATGCATCAGGCGCTTGGCGCCGGGAAACCTGTCGAGATTGAGGTCACGTCCATTATTTCCACGCTGGGGGTGCCCGTCATTGACGAAATGATGCTTGCGCATGCTCAAGCTTATGTCGAAGACATAGTGGTTGTTTCAGATAAGGCTGCCATCGAAGGGATGATCGCTTTTGGCGAAGAGGCTAAGCAGTGGGTTGAATTGGCTTCCGGAACGCTCATTCCCGCTGTGCTGGCCATTGCGCCCAAGCTGCCCGCCAATGCGGTGATCGGGATGGTGGTGTGCGGTGGGAATATATCCCATCAAGACATGGCGAAATGGGTGAGTTATTCGCGCAATCTTTGAGTTCATCGCAATTTTCGGATGAGTGACGCCTGCTTATAAGTCACGTCTGAGCATCAATGAATTTAATGGTTTTGTTGGGCCGAACCACCGGCTCACTTTATTTCAGGCAACAAAAAACCCGATAGTCTTGAACCTAAAAAGGCGGGACTAACGGGCTCCACAAAATGGGGACATCAAAGAAAAGCAGTGGCACTAATTCAGACTACCCCCGGCAAGGAAAGTTCTCACCGGGGATAAAAATTTCAAAATATTTTTGCCACTGATTCATCTTCATTGCTTATCGTTTAGCCGAGGATCCCCGGCCACAACACTACAATCAGCGAACCGGCCAGGGTTAACAATACGTTAGCGATAGCATAGGTACCGGCATAGCCCAGGGCAGGGATATTGCTGCGTGCGGTGTCGCTGATAATCTCCATCGCCGGCGCACAGGTGCGGGCCCCCATAATGGCGCCAAACAGCAGGGCACGGTTCATGCGCAGCACGTAAGCGCCGAACAGGAAGCAGATCACCACCGGCACCAGGCTGACGATCAGTCCGGCGATCAGCATCTGGCCGCCAACGGCACCCAGGCTGTGGCCAATACCGGCACCGGCGCTCAGGCCAACACCGGCCATAAACACCATCAGACCGAACTCTTTCACCATATTCAACGCGCCCTGCGGAATGTAGCCAAAGGTCGGGTGGTTGGCACGCAGGAAGCCGAGCATGATGCCGGACATCAGCAAGCCGGCGGCGTTACCGATGCCGAACGAGAAGTTGCTGAACTGGATGGTGATCTGGCCAATCAATAGCCCGATGATAAAGAAGGCGCAGAATGCCAACAGGTCGGTGACCTGACTGTGGATCGAGATAAAGCCAATCTTCTCCGCGACGCTTTTCACCCGGCGAGCGTCGCCGCTGACCTGCAGTACATCGCCTTTGTTGAGCACGATACTGTCGTCGATAGGCATTTCAATCTGGCTACGGATCACCCGGTTGAGGAAGCAGCCGTGATCGGTCAGTTTCAGCTGGCTCAGGCGCTTGTTCACCGCATTGCTGTTCTTGACCACAATCTCTTCGGTGACGATGCGCATGTCCAGCAGATCGCGGTCGAAGACCTCTTTGCCGTTGCGGAAGCTGGGATCCAGCCGTGCATGGGCATCAGGGTAGCCAACCAGCGAGATTTCATCACCTACTTGTAGCACCGCGTCACCGTCCGGGTTCGCCAAAATACCGTTACGACGAATGCGTTCGATATAGCAGCCGGTCTGGCGATAGATGCCCAGTTCGCGCAGGTTTTTGCCATCGGCCCAGGCCACCAGCTCCGGTCCCACGCGGTAAGCGCGGATAACCGGCAAATAAACCTTGCGTTGGCTGTCCGTGTCCAGGCCACGTTCGCGGGCAATTTGCTGAGCGGAGGTGGAAAGGTCCTGGTGTTGCAGCTTAGGCAGGTAACGTGCGCCGAAAATCAGACTCACCAGGCCAATCAGGTAGGTCAGGGCATAGCCGAGGCTCAGATGATCCTGTGCCGCCAGCAGCGCCGGGCCGTTGGTGATGGTATTGCGCAGCGTATCGCCGGCGCCTACCAGGACTGGGGTCGAGGTCATGGATCCGGCGAGCATGCCGGCGGTCAGGCCAATATCCCAATGGAAAAGTTTGCCGAGACCGATGGCGATCACCATCGCGGAACCGACCATTACCAGCGCCAGCATCAGGTAATTTTTACCGTCGCGGAAAAATATCGAGAAAAAGTTGGGCCCGGCTTCCACGCCAACGCAGAAAATAAACAGCATAAAGCCGAGATTTAGCGCTTCGGTGTTAATGGCGAAATGTTGTTGGCCAAGCAGCAGCGAAACCACCAAAACGCCAATGGAATTACCGAGTTGAACGGAGCCCAGACGGACTTTACCGAGGCACAGCCCCAGTGCGAGTACCACGAACAGTAACAGGATGTAGTTACCGTTTAACAAACTAGCGACGTTTATGTTCACGGAGGATAACTTATTGTTTACCAGTAAGTGCTTGATATAGATAACTATAAGATATAAATTCAGTCAAAAATCGACGTCATAAATAACTAACCAGCGGAAGGCGATTCGAACCATCGATCGGCGGCGTTTATTCTAGTCGCTATGGCGCATGACAGCCAGCATAAAGCTGAGTTCCTGCGCCACCGAACGCATTTTTACTCGTTGTATTTCAAGCCGCAACGCCGTCGTCTGCAGTCAGAGACGTGCTCTGCCCAACGGCATAGCCGCCGGTGCCGAGGATATGCAGCCTGAAATTTAGCGGGGTAGCTCTCTTTTAGTAGCCAAGGAAAAAGTTCAGTTCAGCGTTGCCGTTCTACGGCAAGGCGTCACCGGCTTTGTGACACGGCTGATTTCTACGGTGTGGTAACAGATTAAGGGGGAGTAGGGTATGGCGAGCGAACGGTATTGGTGGGGTATTTTGAGCTGTTTCCTGCTGTTCAGCCTGGTGTATCTCGGCCAGCAGAGCGGAGTCTTTGGCAGTACCGATCATGAGCATCGGGGGGAGACCGGCCTGTTGCTGTTCGTGATACCCGGCGTGGTTGCCAGTTATCTGTCGAGTAAAAAACGCATTCTCTGCCCGTTACTGGGTGCGCTCTATGCACTGCCGCTGTGCCTGATCATCCGCCACTTTTGGTTAACACCCTCTTATTCGTTCTGGCAGGAATTGGCTTACGCCACCAGCGCGGTATTCTGGTGCATGTTTGGCGCGCTGCTGGCGCTGTTTATCGGCGGCTTGTTGCAGGCTTATCTGCAATGTCACCGCCGTGAACGGCAATAAAAAAAGGCGCTCTGAGCGCCTTTTTGTCGTTGTTGCCTGAAACTTACTGGAACAGGTTCAGGTTTTCTTTGGCATAAGCTTCGAAATCGGTGCAGCCGCCGATGTGTTTCTCATCGAGGAAGATCTGCGGAACGGTTTCTACCGGTTTGCCAACGGTTTTTTCCAGATCGGCTTTGGTGATGCCTTCAGCGTGGATATCAACATAACGGAAGTTGAAATCGTCACGTTCTTCAGTCAGTTTTTCCGCCAACTCTTTCGCACGGACACAATAAGGACAGCCAGGGCGCCCGAAGATAACTGCAAACATGCAACACTCCTTAGATTGATATTCAATAATTTAATCGCAACTGCAATGACATTCTGTCAGTCAAAAAAGACTTAAGGTTGAGCATTACCCGCATTGATGGCGCCTACTATGCCCGTTGGGTCAGCGAAAAAAAAGCAGGAATTACCTGTTAATCTGATTCATCTAACCGATTAAGCCGCCGGGGCTGTCGCCATCGGGGGGAATTCACTACACTGGAGGCAGAGCTTCTGGAGAAGAAAAATATGCGTTCATTCGGTGACTTACCCCGTACGGTGTTGGTTTTGGAAGGCCTGGGCATGCTGTCATTAGTGCTGGCTTATCTGAGCATTCACGGTCACGTTCAATTGCCGGGCTGGTTGGCTTCCCAGCAGGCAGCGGTGGGCATGATTTTCCTCGGCGTGGCGCTGATGGTCCCGGCGGCGGCTTTTTTGGTTTGGCGCGTGGTGCAAGGATTCGGCCCGCTAATGCGCGGCGGTCAGCCGCCGCAGAACGATCGGCATAAGCCTCATTCGCCGGTCGATAAAAACGACAGTGAGCCGCGCGGCTGAGTGATGGCCGTCGGTGCAGGCCTGCCTGGCAGGTGATTGCCTTTTTGGGGTGACGAGTGAAAATTGCCATTCTTTCGCGCGATGGAACGCTGTACTCATGCAAGCGTTTGGTGGAGGCGGCAGAGCAGCGCGGCCACAGCGTGGATATTATCGATCCGCTTTCTTGTTATATGAACATTAACCCGGCCGCGCCGACCATTCATTATCGCGGCCGTCAGTTGGAACGCTACGATGCGGTGATCCCGCGCATCGGCTCCGCCATCACCTTTTATGGTACCGCCGTACTGCGCCAGTTTGAGCTACTGGGCAGTTACCCGCTGAATGAGTCGGTGGCGATCACCCGTGCACGTGACAAACTGCGTTCGCTGCAGTTGCTGGCACGCCAGGGGATCGATCTGCCAATCACCGGTTTCGCCCATTCGCCGGACGATACCGGTGATTTGATTGAGCTGGTCGGCGGAGCGCCACTGGTGGTGAAACTGGTGGAGGGGACGCAGGGTATCGGCGTGGTGCTGGCGGAAACCCGCCAGGCGGCGGAAAGCGTGATTGACGCCTTTCGCGGCCTTAACGCCCATATCCTGGTGCAGGAATATATTCGCGAGGCACAGGGCAGTGACGTGCGTTGTCTGGTGGTCGGCGGCAAGGTAGTGGCCGCGATTGAGCGTCAGGCCAAGCCCGGGGAGTTCCGGTCCAATTTGCACCGTGGCGGTACTGCCCGCAAAGTGAGCATCACCGCCAAAGAGCGAGCTGTTGCGGTTAAGGCGGCCACCACGCTGGGACTGGACGTCGCCGGGGTAGATATTTTGCGAGCGACTCGCGGCCCACTGGTGATGGAAGTGAACGCCTCACCGGGGCTTGAAGGGGTGGAAACCACCACGGGATTGGATATTGCCGGCATGATGATCGAGTATATCGAGCCGCGCGCCAGAGCGGGATTTCGTCTCAAGTCGGGCGGCTGATGTCGCCGACCAAAATCGGCTTTGCAATCGCCAGCTTTGCGGTTTTTTCCCGGCGATATTTGCCCAAATAGCGAATTAAGCCGCATTGATCGTGGCATCGCGGGGGAATATTCCGTAAGCTATGCGCCTTTTCGCGTTTTGAATATTGTGAGGCTGGTATTATGGATTCACTCATTGTCCCTGATTTGGCGTTGTTGCGACGCTGGCTGGATCAATCGGGCATTTCATTCTTTGAGTGCGATTCCTGTCAGGCGCTGCACCTGCCGCACATGCAAAACTTCGACGGCGTATTTGACGCCAAACTCGATCTGGTGGACAACGTTATTCTGTTTTCCGCCCTGGCCGAGGTGAAGCCGACCGCGCTGATCCCTCTGGTGGCCGATCTCAGCCAGATCAACGCCAGTTCGCTGACCATCAAAGCCTTTGTCGATATCCAGGATGATAACCTGCCGAAGCTGATCGTCTGTCAGTCACTAAGTATCGCCGTGGGCGTCACGCTGGAACAGTTCACACACTTTATGCAGCAGGGCGAAGAGCAGATCTCCATGGTGATCCTCGAGGCGCGGGCGAACGATCTGCTGTTTATGGGTGACGAAGAAGAGAACCCGGCTAGCGCCGAACGCCTGCCAATGTTGCACTGATCCCCGCTGTAGATTATGCATGTCGCCCTTCTGGCGGCATGCTGCCGTTATTCCCTTCCACGATAATATATTCTGCGTTTTACCCTATTTTGCCCGATATTTCTCGCCGTTTATGCCATTAATGGCGTATCACATAGAGAGAAACTGCATAAAAAATCGATAAAAGCCGTTTTTGCCCCCGGAGGCTGGTGCGTTTTGGCAACAGCGGTTATGCTGCTGATTCTGCTAAGGGCTTGCGATTCCCCAGGTGACCATGCGGGCTGGGCAGTTGAAAAAGGTGTCTGCAATCAACTGCATAGCTATTCAATCCGCGGTTGCAATGATTGCGCTCGATCAGGAAAGGTTTTGTATCAGTTTGCGATACAAGTTCAATTCTATGATTCACCCCTGTTTTGGAGGAAGTTACGGATGGTCACCCAACGTAAAAAGTGGTTATCGGGTGTTGTTGCCGGCCTGCTGATGGCCGCGTCCGTCACGGCGTCAGCCGAGGAAAAAACGCTGCACGTCTATAACTGGTCCGACTATATTGCGCCGGACACCTTAGCCAAATTCCAGAAAGAAACCGGCATTAAAGTGGTGTACGACGTCTTTGACTCCAATGAAGTGTTGGAAGGCAAACTGATGGCGGGCAGCACCGGTTATGATCTGGTAGTGCCTTCATCCAACTTCCTTGAGCGCCAGTCGAAGGCCGGTATTTTCGAGCCCCTCGACAAGAGCAAGATGCCGAACTACAAAAATCTTGATCCCGAAATGCTGCAGTTGGTGGCACATAATGACAAGGACAACAAGTACGGTATCCCTTACCTGATGGTGACCACCGGCATCGGCTATAACGTCGACAAGGTGAAGGCGGTGCTGGGCAAAGACGCGCCGGTCGACAGCTGGGATCTGATCCTCAAGCCAGAGAACCTCGAGAAGCTTAAAAGCTGTGGTGTTTCCTTCCTGGATGCGCCGAGCGAGGTTTACGCTACCGTGCTGCACTACCTGGGCAAGGATCCCAACAGCACCAACGCAGCGGATTACACCGGTGCGGCCAACGATCTGCTGCTTAAGCTGCGGCCGAACATCCGTTACTTCCACTCTTCCCAATACATCAATGACCTGGCGAACGGCGATATCTGCGTAGCGATAGGCTGGTCCGGTGATGTGATGCAGGCGGCCAACCGCGCCAAAGAGGCGAAGAACGGCGTGAACGTGGCCTACGCCATTCCTAAAGAAGGGGCGCTGACCTATTTTGACATGTTTGCCATGCCGGCAGATGCCAAAAACAAGGACGCCGCCTACCAGTTCCTGAACTTCCTGATGAAGCCTGATGTGATGGCCGGCATCAGCAACTACGTCTATTACGCCAACGCGGTGAAGGACTCCACTCCGCTGGTGAAAGCGGAAGTGCGTGATAATCCGAACGTCTACCCACCGGCCGATCTGCGTGCCAAGCTGTTCACGCTGAACGTGCAGTCGCCGAAGTTGGATCGTGTGATTACCCGCGCCTGGACTAAAGTTAAAAGCGGACGCTAGTACTCAGGGCCCAAAATGCCGGGCCCGGCTTTCAGTGTTGTCTTGACCAGCAGGCGGGGCTACCCGCCTGCATTGCCATTTTGGGCCATGGCAATCGCCGTGGTTTTTTGTACTGTTTGCACCGGAGAGCACCCCGATTGAACGACGCTATCCCTCGTCCTCAAGCCAAGTCGCAGAAGGTCTTCACCCCTCTGCTGGAAATCCGTAACCTCACCAAAACCTTTGACGGCCAAAATGCGGTCGAAGACGTTAGCCTGACCATCTACAAAGGCGAAATATTTGCCCTGCTGGGCCCCTCCGGCTGCGGCAAGTCGACGCTGTTGCGCATGCTGGCCGGTTTTGAACAGCCGACGGAAGGGCAAATCGTACTCGATGGGCAAGACATGTCGCACGTGCCGCCATACCAGCGGCCGATTAACATGATGTTCCAGTCCTACGCCCTGTTCCCGCACATGACGGTGGAGCAAAACATCGCTTTCGGCCTGAAACAGGACAAGATGCCGCGTGGGGAAATCACCGAGCGGGTCGCGGAAATGCTGTCGCTGGTCCATATGCAGGAGTTTGCCAAACGCAAGCCGCACCAGCTTTCCGGCGGTCAACGCCAGCGTGTGGCGCTGGCGCGCAGCCTTGCCAAGCGGCCAAAGCTGCTGCTGCTGGATGAACCAATGGGTGCGCTGGATAAAAAACTGCGTGACCGTATGCAACTGGAAGTGACGGACATTCTTGAGCGCGTCGGCGTGACCTGCGTGATGGTCACCCACGATCAGGAAGAGGCGATGACCATGGCAGGCCGTATCGCCATCATGAATCGCGGCAAGTTTGTGCAGATCGGCGAGCCGGAAGAGATCTACGAACACCCGAACAGCCGTTTCAGCGCCGAGTTTATCGGTTCGGTGAACGTATTTGACTGCGTGCTGCAAGAGCGTCAGGACGATGCCCTGATCCTGCAAAGCCCCGGTTTGCGTCATGCAATCAAGGTAGACTCCGACGCCTCGGTGGTGGACGGGGTGCCGATCCAGGTTGCGTTGCGACCGGAAAAAATCATGCTGTGCGAAGAGATCCCGGAAGATGGCTGCAACTTTGCCGTGGGGGAGGTGGTGCACATTGCCTACCTTGGCGATTTGTCGATCTACCATGTGAAGCTGCTCAGCGGCCAGATGCTCAGCGCACAATTGCAAAACGGTCACCGTTTCCGCAAAGGGATGCCGACCTGGGGCGACGAAGTGCGGCTGTGTTGGGAAGCCGACAGCTGTGTCGTGTTAACGGTGTGAATGGCGAAGGTGAGGAATAATCATTATGACAATGCTTGCTGAACGCACACCGCCGGAGCCGCCGGCCAACGGGCCCGGCCCGCTGAAAGCCTTTTTCCAGCGCCTGCAAATGGCCCACGGTCGCAAACTGGTGATTGCGGTGCCGCTGCTGTGGCTGACGTTGCTGTTCCTGCTACCGTTCCTGATTGTGTTCAAGATCAGCCTGGCGGAGCTGGCGCTGGCGGTCCCGCCCTACACTGACCTGATGAGTTGGGCTGACGGCAAGTTGGACATCGCGCTCAACTTCGCCAATTACCTGCAACTGACCGACGATCCGCTGTATCTGGACGCCTATCTGCAGTCGCTGCAGGTGGCGGCGGTGTCAACGGTATGTTGCCTGATCATTGGTTATCCGTTGGCCTGGGCAGTGGCGCACAGCAAAGCATCAACCCGCAATATTTTGCTGCTGTTGGTGATCCTGCCGTCGTGGACCTCATTTTTGATCCGCGTTTATGCCTGGATGGGCATATTGAAAAACAACGGTATCCTTAACAATTTCTTGCTGTGGCTTGGGGTTATCGATCAGCCGCTGGTGATCCTGCATACCAATCTGGCGGTCTATATCGGCGTGGTTTACTCCTACCTGCCGTTTATGGTGCTGCCGATTTATACCGCCTTGACGCGGCTGGATTATTCGCTGGTGGAGGCCTCGCTGGATCTGGGCGCCAAACCGCTGAAAACCTTCTTCAGCGTGATTGTGCCGCTGACCCGCGGCGGTATCATTGCCGGTTCGATGCTGGTGTTTATTCCGGCGGTCGGCGAGTTCGTGATCCCGGAACTGCTGGGCGGGCCTGACAGTATTATGATTGGCCGGGTACTGTGGCAGGAATTCTTTAATAACCGCGATTGGCCGGTAGCTTCAGCGGTTGCCACCGTGATGCTGCTGCTGTTGATTTTGCCGATTATCTGGTTCCACAAGCACCAGAACAAGGAAATGGGGGGGCAGGGATGAACAACTTGCCGGTAGTGCGCTCACCGTGGCGTATCGCTATTTTGGTGCTTGGTTTCACTTTCCTGTATGCGCCGATGCTGATGCTGGTGATTTACTCGTTCAACAGTTCAAAACTGGTGACGGTGTGGGCGGGCTGGTCGACGCGTTGGTATACCGCGTTATTCCACGACTCGGCGATGATCAGCGCCGTCGGGCTCAGCCTGACCATTGCTGCCGCTTCTGCGACCGCCGCCGTAGTGCTTGGTGCGATTGCTGCGGTGGTGATGGTGCGTTTTGGCCGTTTTCGTGGTTCAACCGGCTTTGCCTTTATGTTAACCGCACCGCTGGTTATGCCGGATGTGATTACCGGTCTGTCGCTGCTGCTGCTGTTTGTGGCGATGGGGCATACGTTGGGTTGGCCGTCGGAACGCGGCATGTTCACCATCTGGCTGGCGCACGTCACCTTCTGTACCGCCTACGTTTCAGTGGTGATCAGTTCGCGCCTGCGTGAATTGGATCGCTCGATCGAAGAGGCCGCGATGGATTTGGGCGCGACGCCGTTGAAGGTGTTTTTCGTGATCACGCTGCCAATGATTGCTCCGGCGCTGGTTGCCGGCTGGATGCTGGCATTCACACTGTCGCTGGATGACCTGGTGATTGCCAGCTTCGTCGCCGGGCCGGGCGCGACCACCTTGCCGATGCTGGTGTTCTCCAGCGTGCGTATGGGGGTTAATCCGGAAATCAACGCCCTGGCCAGTTTGATCCTGCTGGTGGTGGGAATTATCGGTCTGATCGCCTGGTGGTTTATGGCTCGCTCGGAAAAACAGCGATCGCGCGAATTACAAAAGGCCGCCCGTAGCTGAGTCTGATTAAACCTGCTATTTTTGCAATTATTGGTATTGCAATTGATTACCTGACTTTATATATCTCGTTTGAATATACCCTACAGCTTTAGAGTTACAGCCAGGCGGCCAGCTCGCTCACCCCAGGCGCTTACTTAAGTAAGTAACTGGGGTGTGAGCGCTGGTAACCACGCTGCAACTTGAAAGATGAGGGTATAGACGGCGTTTTCGTTGCGGAACATGGACATGGCAGACATGCTGAACAGCAGGCAGGGAATGAGAACGACTTCAGATGCGCCAGTACCGGTGATGGTGGCCGGTACGGCGATGGTGGCTATCAAATGCATCAGCGTGCTGTTGCTGTTGGGTGAACTGGGCGTCGATGGCGCTCAGGAGTTTGTCAGCACCAGCGCCCAAGCCTGGGATTCCACCCTGATATTTTTGGCTGGTCTAGTGCTGCTGTGCCTGCAAATCAGCTGCGGTTTTGCGGTAATGCGCGGTCGCAATTGGGGGCGTTGGGTCTATGTTGCCTGTCAGTGTGCGGTGGTCGGTTATTTGCTGTTGGCGACCATCGGCAGCTTTTTGCCCGAAGTCTTTACCGTGGAGGGCGAGACCAGCGGCCAAATTCTGCACGTGTTGATCCTGCAGAAAATCCCCGATGTCGTCATCCTGGCCTTATTGTTCGTTCCTGCCACTAGCCGCCGCTATTTCGCCGCGCGCAATTGAGATTTTAAGGGCGTAGAGTGATAAACTCTGCGCCCTTAATTATTCACCCCGAACTCAGAGTCAACTTAATGCATTGCGCTTTGTATACGGCGGGCACCTGCCGTTCTTGTCAGTGGCTGGAAAAGCCTTACCCGCAGCAGCTGGCAGACAAACAGCATCACCTGCAATCCCTGCTAGCCGAACGCGACGTCGCGCATTGGCTGGCGCCGATTGCCGGCGAGCAGAGCGCATTTCGCAATAAGGCCAAAATGGTGGTCAGCGGCAGCGTAGAGCGCCCGTTGCTCGGCATGCTGCACCGCGATGGCACGCCGGTTGATCTGAGTGGCTGTCCACTGTATCCCGCCAGTTTTGCGCCCATGTTCGCGGTGTTGAAAAGTTTTATCGCCCGCGCCGGTTTGACGCCCTATAACGTGGCGCGTAAGCGCGGGGAACTGAAGTACCTGCTGTTGACCGAAAGCACCCACAGCGGCGGCGTGATGCTGCGCTTTGTACTGCGCTCGGAGAGTAAATTGGCACAGCTGCGGGCGGCGTTGCCGTGGTTACAGCAGCAATTGCCACAACTCAGGGTGATCTCCGCCAATATTCAGCCGGTGCATATGGCAATTATGGAAGGAGAGCTGGAGATCCCACTGACCGAACAGCAGGCGCTGGAAGAGCAATTTAATCAGGTACCGTTGTATATCCGCCCACAAAGTTTTTTCCAGACCAACCCAAAGGTGGCGGCCGAACTGTACGCTACCGCTCGTGACTGGGTTCGTGCATTGGGCATCGAAAGCATGTGGGACCTGTTCTGCGGTGTGGGAGGATTTGGCCTGCACTGTGCGCAGACGGATACCCGCCTGACCGGTATTGAGATCAGCGCCGAGGCGATTGCCTGTGCGCGTCAGTCAGCGAAAACGCTCGGTCTGCAACAGGTTAACTTCCAGGCGCTCGATTCCACGAAATTTGCCACCGCTGAGGGTAGCGTCCCCCAATTAGTGCTGGTCAATCCGCCACGGCGCGGCATCGGCAAGGATTTGTGCGACTATCTGAATCAGATGGCGCCCGGCTATATTCTCTATTCGAGTTGTAACGCCGAGACGATGGCGAAAGACATTGGGATGTTGCCGGATTACCGCATTGAACGCGTGCAACTGTTCGATATGTTCCCTCATACCGCCCACTACGAAGTGCTGACTCTGCTGGTACGCCACTAAAGGCGTTTTGGGCAATAAGCATACAGTTTGAAATAGGGCGTGCATACCACGCCCTGAAGAGACTTACTGCGGGAACCACTTGTCGTTGATGGCTTTGTAGGTGCCGTCGGCCTTGATGGCGTCCAGAGCGGCATTCAGCTTGGCCAGCAGCGCCTGGTTGTCCGGACGCACAGCAATACCCAGGCCGGTGCCGAAGTATTGAGCATCGGTAACGTGCTCGCCGACCGGCGCCAATTGCGGGCTATTCTTCAGCCACTCGTTGACCACCGCGGTATCACCGAACACGCCGTCAATACGGCCATTTTTCAGTTCGAGAATGGCGTTCTGGTAGCTGTCGTATGAAACGGTATTAATCTCCGGGTGCTTATCCTGCATGTATTTTTGATGGGTGGTGCCGTTCTCCATGCCAATCTTTTTGCCTTTCAGATCCGCCAGCGAGCTGAATTTGCCTTTCTGCGCAATGACGATTGCCGAGTTGGCGTAGTAAGGTTGGGTAAAGGAAACCTGCTTGCTGCGCTCTGGCGTGATGTCCATACCGGAAATCACCGCGTCGTATTTTTTGAATTTCAGGGCGGCGATCAGGCTGTCGAACGCCTGGTTGGTAAAGGTGCATTCGGCTTTCATTTGCTTGCACAGCGCGGTAGCCAGATCGATATCAAACCCGACAATCTTGTTGCTGGCATCCAGCGATTCGAAGGGGGGATAGGTGGCGGAAGAGGCGAAGCGAATGGTCTCAGCTGCACTGGCGTTGAAGGCGATGCCCGCCAATACCGTAGCGGCAAGTAATAGTTTTTTCATGCGTAAAGCTCCTGTCTGCAAGTCTGCGTGTTTTTATCTCTTCACCGCTTGATTTTACTGACAATAACCCAAAGGTTTTGGCGGCTGTTTATCGACGTTTACCCTGACATTTAATGCATTAATATGCAATATAAATGATTAAAGAATTACAACGAAAATAAAAAAGCCCTGCACGATGGCAGGGCTCCGAGACCTGAGGGAGCGGGCTCAGTTGCGGCGCTCGAATGCCAGCGCCCGACGCTCGACCATGCGCATCAACAACGTCAGCAGGCCGTTGACGCACAGATAGACCAACCCGGCAGCACCAAACACCATCACGTCATAGGTACGGCCATACATCAGCTGGCTGTATCCCATCACTTCCATCAGGGTAATGGTGTAGGCCAGCGAGGTGCTCTTGAACACCAACACCACTTCGTTGGAGTAAGACGACAGCGCACGCTTGAAGGCAAAGGGCAGCAGGATACGCAACGACTGGGCACGCGACATGCCAAGCGCTTCGCAAGATTGCCACTGACCGGCGGGGATCGCCCGCACCGCACCGTAAAACAGCTGGGTAGTGTAGGCCGCGCTGTTCAACGCCAATGCGATCATCGCACACAGCCACGGCTGCGACAGCAGATCCCACAACCACGGATATTCGCGGATCGCCGGGAACTGGCCGGGGCCGTAGTAGATCAGGAAGATCTGCACCAGCAGCGGCGTACCGGTGAACAGGGTGATATAGATTTTCACCAGCGGCGTCAGGATCGGCGTTTTCAGCGTCAGGATCACCGTCAGCACCAATGACAGCAGCAGTGCCACGATCAGCGCGGTAACGGTCAGCGTCAGACTGGTGTGCAGCCCTTTGATAATTTCCGGCAAGAACTCAAACATCAGGCTGGCCCCCGCTCAAAACGCGTGGTGCGCAGTTCAATGCGTTTGATGATGTACTGGCTGAACAGGGTCACCACCAAATAGATGGCCGCCGCGATCACATACCAGGTAAAAGGCTCCTGGGTGCGAGTGGCGATGCTCTTGGTCTGCAGCATCAGATCGTTAACGCTGATCAGCGACACCAGCGCGGTATCCTTCAGTAAAACCAGCCACTGGTTGCCCAGCCCTGGCAGGGCGTGGCGCCACATCTGCGGCATGATCAGGCGAAAGAAAATCGCTGCGGTACTCATCCCCAGTGCCTGGCCGGATTCCCATTGCCCCTGTGGCACCGCTTTGAGCGCCCCGCGCAATGTTTGTGACGCATAGGCGGAATAGAGCAGGGCGAGGGCAATTACGCCACACAGGAACGGGCTGACTTCAAAATTATCAATCGCCAGCTGGACGGGCAGCTGGAACAGGCCAAAGTTCAGGGTGAAGCCGTCGGACAGCATCAACAGCAGCTGCGATGAGCCGAAATAGATGAACAGCACCACCAGAATTTCCGGCAGGCCGCGCAACAGCGTAACCCAGGCGGTGCCTAGCCAGCTGACCACTTTCCAGCGCGATGACTCCCAGACGGCAAACAGCATCGCCAGGATCAACCCGAGGATAAGGGCACAAACGGCAAGGCCGACGGTCATCCCGGCGGCGCTTGCTAGAGGTTGAATTTCATTCATGGGGATAGATTACTGCTGGAACCATTTTTTGTAGATGGTTTCGTAAGTCCCATCCTGTTTGATCTTGTCGAGGGCGGCATTGAACTTGCCCTGCAGATCGGTATTTTTCTGGCGAACGGCAATGCCCAGCCCGGTACCGAAGTAGTCTTTGTCGGTCACCTTATCGCCTACCGCGGCCAGAGCGGCATTCTGTTTCAGCCATTCGTTGACCACTGCGGTGTCACCAAATACCGCGTCAACGCGACCATTCTTCAGATCCAAAATGGCGTTCTGATAGCTGTCGTAAGGCACGGTGGTGATTTCAGGGTGCTTATCGGTCAGGTATTTCTGGTGTGTCGTACCGTTCTGCACGCCCACTTTTTTGCCTTTCAGCGCCGCTACGTCGGCAACTTTGCCCTTCTGGGCGACAAACAGCGCGGAGTTGTCGTAATACGGTTTGGTAAACAGCACCTGTTTTTCACGTTCAGGCGTGATGTCCATACCGGCCATGACCGCGTCAAAACGCTTGAACTTCAGGCTTGGGATCAGGCTGTCAAAAGCCTGATTGGTGAAGCTGCACTCGGCCTGCATCTCTTTACACAGGGCATTGGCCAGATCGACGTCAAACCCCTGGATCTTGTTGCCGGCGTCAATAAATTCAAACGGAGGATAAGAAGCTTCGGTAGCGAAACGGATCGTTTCGGCTGCAGAGGCGGAAACGCTGATGCCAGCCAGAACGGCGGCGATTATTAGTTTTTTCATCGCAAACTCCCCAAATTACAGCAAGTAAAATTGTTAGTGTGATAAGTAATTGGCAAACTCGGTGGTCTGCGGCTGCGCAAAGTGGCTGGCATCGCCTTGTTCCACTACGTGGCCGTTTTCCATGTAGACCACGCGGCTGGCGGTTTTGCGCGCCACTTCCACTTCGTGGGTGACGATCACCTGGGTGATCCCGGTGCCGGCCAGCTCGCGAATGATGCTGACGATTTGGGCGGTGATTTCAGGATCCAGCGCGGCGGTCGGTTCGTCGAACAGCAGCACCTGCGGCTCCATCATCAGCGCACGGGCAATGGCCACGCGTTGCTGCTGGCCGCCGGAAAGGTGCAGCGGGAAACGGTCGGCAAAATCGGTCAGGCGCAAACGCTTCAGCAACTTGTCGGCACGCTCCATCGCCTGAGCCTTGGTCAGGCCAAGCACGCGACACGGCGCTTCGATCAGGTTTTGCACCACGGTAAGGTGAGGCCAG
Organism: Serratia sp. BNK-12; assembly: GCF_047456085.1. NCBI lineage: Bacteria > Pseudomonadati > Pseudomonadota > Gammaproteobacteria > Enterobacterales > Yersiniaceae > Serratia > Serratia sp. BNK-12. The sequence continues at coordinate 3,436,071 of NZ_CP179896.1, read as the reverse complement.
AGATTATATTGTTGGAATACCATGCCGACGTTCTGACGCAGCTCACGAATGGCTTTCTCGCCGGGGGCCTGCTTGAAGTCGAATTGATTGCCGGCGATCTGCAACTGACCCGAGCGCGGCATTTCCAGCAGGTTCAACACCCGCAGCAATGAACTTTTCCCCGCGCCGCTTGGACCCAGCAGCACTAAAGTTTCCCCTGCTGGGCAATCCAGCGTGATGTCAAACAGCGCCTGATGTGCGCCGTAATAGCAGTTGATACCGTTAAGTTGAATGCTCATGCGCCAGAATTGAATAGATATTGATGCCGCGAATGTTAACTTCCACAGAATACTTATGCAATCTTTGTGCGTTAAAATTTATTACTGCGCGGCAGGATAGTAAAAGAATAGCACAAGATACCGCGAGTCAGGTTCGAAGGGGGGATTTGTCGTGCACGCTGTGAGGTATGTAGCGAAAATTCTCAAAGTGAACGAATGTTGAGCGGAATCAAGGCATTTTTTTACCCACCGGCATCAAGCAGATGACGGTGGGGCGTGTGAGCTTACTGGTTTTCCAATACCTGACGCAGCGTCCCGCTGGCGGCATGCGGAGGCACGTTCAGATAGCGGATATCATCCACCACCCAACAGGTGCCTTCACGCACCATCAGCACCTCATCCTGCCAGTTGACCGCGCTGCCGCCGTCCTTCTGGTAGCTGAGCTGTACGCGCAATGGAATATTTTTTGCGTCGGTATTCGGGATGGTAGAAGCGCTGGCGACGGTGGCGCTGGTCGGTCCCTGCGCGTTGCCGGTAAACAGATCGCCAGTGACCTGATGTTTGCCCGGGTTCTGGTTGGCGGTCACCAGATCCTGATACAGCACTTTACTCAGGTAAGGTTGCAACTGCGCCAGACGGTTGCTGTCGGGCAGGGTGGTAGCGGCGCCCTGTTGCAGGCGCAGATCGTAAAATTTCTGTGCGACCGTATCCGGGCCGCCTTCCACACAACCGCCGGTACGGGAGCCGATATCCTTGAATGCCGGTTCGACGGTGGTGCAGGCACTCAGTAACAGCGCTAAGGGCAAAACAGCCGCAATCGTTTTTGTTTTCATCTCATTACCTTATGTGAAAGTCTCTACCATGAAGACCATTAGCCTACAGTATAAATGCGATTTCTGGCCTTGCATTCGTACTGCGTGCCATTTCAATACAGAACATAATGCCAAATCAATGGTCAGATAAGTGCGATGAATCAATCAAGCAAGGAGTTTTCATGCAGCTTTCCACTACCCCGACCCTGGAAGGGTTTACTATTACCGAGTACTGCGGCGTTGTCACCGGCGAGGCCATTTTGGGCGCGAATATTTTCCGCGATTTTTTTGCCGGCGTGCGCGACATCGTGGGCGGCCGTTCGGGCGCTTATGAGAAAGAGCTGCGTAAAGCGCGCCTGATTGCCTTCCGGGAGTTGGAGGAGCAGGCGAAAGAATTGGGCGCCAATGCGGTGGTAGGCATTGATATCGATTACGAAACCGTGGGTAAAGACAGCAGCATGTTAATGGTGACCGTCAGCGGTACCGCGGTGAAAGTCAGCCGCTAATCCTTTCTTTGCCCCCGGCCAAGGCCGGGGGCATTCGTTTATCCTACTTTGTGTTCTTCCACTTTTAGCGGGCGATGTTCCTGCGGTTTGGCCGCTGGGGCAGGGTGATGCTGTGCCTGTTGAATCTGTGGCTGATGGAACGGCGTTGGTGCGTTATGCGGCATCATGGCATTTGGCCGTGGTTGAACCGGCTGCGGGCGAAGAACGTTAGCCTTGGGCGCGACGTGTTCGACAGGTTTAACGGCCGGCAGCTGCGCCCTTTGCTGTACGCTGACAGGAGTCGGTAGATGTTGTTCACGCGTACGAGCCGGTCGGATCTCGGCCTGATGAACGGGGGCCGTGACTGTCGCTGGGTGCGGGCGCACGGCTGCCGGTGTTGAATGAGCGAAACTCGGCAGGGTCATTGGCTGCTGAACATGGGCGACCGGTGTCATCGCATGGGGCGCTGGCGTAGCTGCATGGGCAAAGTTCGGCGCCGTCATCGGCTGGCGTTCATTGGCTGCGACGGGCGGCGTAAAATGTGGCTGTTGCAGGTTGGCAACCTTAGGGGCTGCATAAGGCGTTGGTGCGGCAAAATGCGGCACCTGATTGACTGGCGCATTGTGATAGTTATTCACCGTGGTGCTGCGATTCACATTATTGTATTGGTTGATATTGGTGACACGGTTAATCACCGTGGTGGAGTGCGAGATATAAGGCGTATTGTTATAGACCACCGGTTGACGCCGATCATTCCAGCGCACGTCCCAGCTATGCCAGTTGTCATGATGCTGATTGATCAATGCCCCGACCGCGACACCCACGCCAAAACTGATCACGCCTGCCGCCAGCATATCGCCACTGCTATAGCCTGAGGCACTCTGATAGTGATAGCTCGGGTAGGCCGGGACAGGTTCGCCATAGGCCACCCAGGGATCGTAACGCGGCACGTAAACCACATCCGGTTGGCTGGGCTCGATGACAATGGTTTGCGCCGGCGCAACCACGACGCTTTGCGGATAGGGTTGCGGTTCAACGTAACGGGTTGCAGGCGTGATGACCACCCTTTGCTGCGGCGACGTTTTCAGCGTGCCTTTGGCGGCGGCACGTTGGCGCATGACCTGAATGGCGTTCATCACGTCGGTAGGGTCGTTGAGATAAGCGCTGCCCAGCGCGGTGGTCCAGGGAATATTTTTAGCCATCTGATCCAGCACGTCAGGAAATTGTACCAAACCGCGTACGCTGGGGTCCCAGGGTTGAGCGCCAGCGGCTGCGGTGAGCGCGGCCGGTTGCAGCCCCCGGTTTTGCGCCAGCCAGTTATCCGCCGCGCTGATTTGATCGGGATAACCCGCACCGGCCAGTACCTGCGCCAACAGTTTGTCAGGAAAAAGCGCCACCGGGCTGACCAGTTGATACAATTGATCGGCACTCAGTGGCGTATAGGTTGATGCTGCCGCGGGCGTGGCCACAGCAGGCGCGGTTCCCCCCATGGTATTGGCTACCGTTTTTTGGTCACAGCCGCTGAGCGGCAGCATGGCGATGCAGATCAGCCAGGCGACAGGGTTGAGCTTGAACATGAGCGACTCACTTTTATCAGCGCAGGTAATACTATGAAGCTATCATCTGCCATGGAGTCCGCCAGCGCGGCGCAACACTCACTTGCACATCTGGCCTCTCTGTCATCATTTATTGATTAACTTGATTATTGGATACAGATTAATCAATTTGAGTTACAAATTTGAGCCGCTCGACGGCAGGAGGGATTCGTGAAAATTTGGCCAGGGATATTTGTTGCCGCATTGCTTGCCGGCTGCCAAAGCGCACCGCAAAGCACCACCATAGACCGGGGCGACTATCAGTTGGAAACCCTGCATCAGGCGCAGGGAGCAGACCAGCGCATTCGTTTTCTGGTGATGCATTACACCGCAGAAGATTTCCATTCCTCGCTTAAAACCCTGACGGATGAACACGTCAGCGCGCACTATCTGCTGCCCGCGCACCCGCCATTGGTACAGGGCAAACCGGTGGCGTTTCAACTGGTGCCTGAAGCCCTGCGCGCATGGCATGCCGGGGCCAGCACCTGGCGCGGCAGAACCAACCTGAACGATACCTCGATAGGGATTGAAATAGTCAATCGCGGATTCAACCGCACCCTGCTGTTTACCCATTGGCAGCCCTTCACGCCACAGCAAATAGCCCTGTTGATCCCGCTGAGCCGCGATATCATTCAACGCTATGGCATTCAGCCGACGGACGTAGTGGGGCACAGCGACATCGCGCCCCAACGCAAGCAGGACCCGGGTCCGTTATTCCCCTGGCGGCAACTGGCGCAGGCCGGTATTGGCGCCTGGCCGGACGAGCAGCAGGTGCAGAGGCTACTGGCCGGCCGCGACAAGCAGGCGGCCGTGCCCCTGGCCCCCTTGATCGAAAAGCTGGCGCGTTACGGTTATGGTATTGACGCTCGGTGGGATGTCAGGCAGCAGAAGAACGTGCTGGCGGCGTTTCAGATGCATTTCCGGCCCAGCGATTATCGCGGTGAGCCGGATGCGGAGACGGAGGCGATCGTTGATGCCTTGCTGTTGAAGTACGGGGCAGCTCGCTAATTAAAGGCCGTGCAGTTTACCGTGTTCTTTTAGCCAGCGAGCGGTGCGGGAAATGCCTTCATCGAGCGAAACTATCGGCCGGTAATCCAACTCCTGCTGGGCACGAGTGGTGTCCAGCGTCAGATCAAAATTGAGCTTGGCGACCCCATAGTGGGTCAGTACCGGCTCTTTCTCGCTTTTGCTGCCGAGTTTCTCCATACCGCGCGCCATCATATCGAGCATGGGATAGGGCACAGAGCGGATCCGGCACTTCATCCCCAACTCGTCAATTAACTGCTGCACCACGCTGTGCAACTGACGTGGCTGCTGATTGGTGATGTTATAAGCGCGGCCGGATGGGGTATTTTCTTTCTGGGTGGCCAGCCACATGGCGTGCACCGCGTTTTCCAGATAGGTCATGTCCACCAGTGCCGCGCCGCCGCGTGGCAGCAGCAGGTTGCCGTAGCGTTTGATCATCTGCAACAGGCGCGGCAGCATCACTTTGTCATGCGGCCCGAACAACCCCTGAGGGCGCAGGATGGTGAAGTGGGTTTGCGGGTTGGACATCGCCAACTGCTGGATCACCTGTTCACCGGCGGCTTTGCTGCGCGCAAACTCGTTGGCATAGCGCGCGGGGCGGAAGTCTTCGGTAATGTTGCGATGGTGATGGTAATCGAAGTAGATCGCCGGCGAAGAGATATGGATAAACTGCGAAACGCCGTAGGCCGCTGCCCACTCGCCCAAGCGACGGGTAGCGCGCACGTTGGCCAGTTCGAAGGCTTCTTCGGTGCCCCATGGCGAGGTGAAGCTGGAACAGTGCCACAGCACGTCCACGTCGGCCAGCATGGCTTTGGCCTGCGATGAGATCAGGTTGGTGAGATCGGCATGAATGAATTCCGCGCCCATTTTTTCCAGCAGACTGCCCATGGCCTGGTTGCGGCCGGTGGCACGCACTTTAATGCCCTGGCGGCGGAGATATTCAACGGCGTTACGGCCTAACCCACTGGTTGCACCGGTGACCAATACCTTCATAACGAACTCTATTCTCACCAAAAATCAGAATGCTGACGGCCTTCAGCGGCGTTCCAGCAAATAAGATGCCATTCTTCCGTTATTTCGTGCGCTATGCAATCGGAAAGGCCCTAACCGCAGCAGTAAACTGTGCGGTTGATCGACAAATAAGCGATGGTCAGGACATATTGCGCGGGTTCTCTTCGGCCAGCCTGGCGATACGGCGCGCCATACCGCGAAAAATGAACAGGTGAGCGGGCATCATGGCGAACCAATACAGCAGTCCGCTAAAACCGGCAGGGTGCCACCAGGCACGCACATCCAGGGTGCGGTGGTCGCCATGATCTTTGATGGTGAACACCAGCCGGCCCAACCCCGGTGCTTTCATGCCGAACAGCAACGCCAACTGCCGCAGTGGTTTAATGGTGATGACCTTCCAGCCATCGACCAGGTCGCCAATGGCCAACGTCTCACGCTGGGGGCGGCCATAAACCACGCGATTGCCGATCATGTCGTCCATGCGGGCACGGATTTTCCACAGGATATTGGCGTAAAAATAGCCCTCTTTCCCGCCCAGTTGCTGCACCGTATGCCACAGCGCCTGGCTGGAGGCCTGGGTTTCCAGCGAACAGCCCGCCTGTTTCGGGTAGAAGCCATAGCCTGGTCGCCAGCGGGCTCGCGCTTCCGGATCGTAGCCCCAGTCGGCGGAGTCGACCACTTCTTCCTCGCGCCGCAGGGTAGCTGTCACCGCCTGATCGAAGGTTTGCAGCGTCTGCGGGATCAGAGCCTGTAGCGGTTTACCGTCGGCGGGAAGATCGTGGTTCAACCCCTGGATCAACGCATTGGCGATCGAGGTGGGCACCGAGGTGATCATGCTGATGAACCATACCGAGATAAACCGGGTGGGCAAGGGTATGGGGATCAGCCAGCGTTTTTTGCCGCTGATGGCAATGAAGCGTTCAAACATTGTTTGATAACTGATGTACTCCGGGCCGGCGACGTCAAAAATGCGGTTTTCTTCCGCCGGGTGCGCCAGCAGATCGGCCAGATACACCAGCAGATTTTCCAACGCGACCGGCGAAGATTTGGAACGCACCCAGCGCGGCGGGGTTAGCACCGGCAGGTTGTAGACCATATCGCGCATAATTTCGAAGGCCGCAGAACCGGGGCCGACAATGATGCTGGCGCGCAGTTCGGTGACCGGTACGCCGCTCTGGCGCAAGATCTCCCCGGTCAGCTTGCGTGCCACCAGGTGCGGTGAACTCTCGCCTTCCGGTTGCAGCGCACCGAGAAAAAAGACCTGTTTTACGCTGGCGTTGCGTAGCGCATCGCGCAGATTCTCCGCCGCCTGGCGTTCTTTTTCGATAAAGTCATCACCGTCGCCCATACCGTGGATCAGATAATAAACGGCGTCGATCTCCCACAGCGCGGCGGTCAGGGTTTCTGGTTGGTAGACATCCACGTACTGGCAGTTGACCTGCGGCCAATGCTGCTCCTGAAGCCATTCAAGGCGGCGCGCGGCGGCGGTAATGCTGTGTCCCTGTTCGATCAGGTGGGGGATCAGGTTCTGGCCAATATAGCCGCTGGCTCCAAGAACCAATACGCGTTGAGGTGTCATTAGCGCTGCCTTATGCAGTGGAAGTCGATGACAGCATGCCAAACTCAGGGTTTAAATGCACTTTTTGTGTGGTTATGCAGGCATTGCATCCACCTTAAGGCAGCGTCACACTACGCACCGTTTGTCTGTGCTAAGCCGAAAAAATATGAAACTCAATGCCGTTTGTTATGCCCTGTTAGGTCTGGCGCTGATCGCCAGTTTATTTTTCCTGCATCCGATTTGGATGTGGTGGCTGTTGGCTAACCTGCTGACGTTATTGGTGTACGGTGTCGATAAACTGGCCGCGCGCAAGGGTTGGCGTCGGGTGCCTGAAATCACGCTATGGGTGTTCGGGCTGGTGGGTGGCTGGATTGGGGCGATCGTTGCGCAGCAATTGTTCCGTCACAAAACCCAAAAACAGCCGTTCAAAAGTTGGTTTATCTTCAGCGTGGTGTTGAACGTCGTGGCAACGTTGGCGATCTGGTATTGGGTTTACGGCCGCTGGATCCTCTAAAACACGGGGCGTGTTAGCGCCCCGTTGAGGCATGCATCAGGCATGCTGCTTGAGGAATTGTTGCCACAAATCGACCACGTGCTGTAAATCCTGACGGCTGACGTCGAGGTGGGTCAAAATACGCGTCAGCGGACCGCTGCTGATCAGCACGCCGCGCTCGCGCATCCAGGGGCCCAGTTTTGCCGCCAATTCAGGGGACTGACGCAGGTACAGTACGTTGGTTTGCGCGCCCGGCTCGGCGATCTCCACGCCAATGTTTTGCAACTGCTGCTCCAGCCACTTGGCGTTATCGTGATCTTCCCGCAACCGTTCGACATTATGCTCCAGCGCATAGAGTCCCGCGGTGGCCAGAATACCGGCCTGACGCAGGCCGCCGCCGGTCATTTTGCGCCAGCGTATCGCCTGCTGAATAAAGGCTTCGCTGCCGCACAGCAACGAGCCTACCGGCGCGCCCAGCCCTTTCGACAGGCAAATGGTGAAGGTGTCGCAATACTGCACGATCTCTTTCAGCGGCACATTCAGCGCAACTGCGGCGTTGAAGATGCGCGCCCCGTCGATATGCAGTGCCAGCTTGTGTTCACGGCTGAATTGCCAGGCCTGTTGCAGGTACGCCAGCGGTAACACGCGGCCGCTGATGGTGTTTTCCAGGCTCAGCAGACGGGTTCTGGCAAAGTGGATATCATCGGGTTTAATTGCCGCCGCGACCTTGTCCAGCGGCAGGGTACCGTCCGGGTTGGCTTCAATCGGCTGCGGTTGGATGCTACCCAGTACCGCGGCACCGCCGGCTTCGTATTTATAGTTATGCGCCTGCTGGCCGACGATGTATTCGTCACCGCGCTGGCAATGGCTCAGCAGCGCTACCAGGTTTGCCTGGGTGCCGCTTGGCAAGAACAGCGCCGCCTCTTTACCGGACAGGCGAACCGCTTCCGCCTCCAGTGCGTTGACCGTAGGGTCATCGCCATAAACGTCATCACCGACTTCGGCCTGGGCCATGGCTTCACGCATAGCGGCGCTGGGGCGGGTTACTGTGTCGCTGCGTAGATCAATAAGCATAAAAATTCCTTATCCCCTTCATCTTTCAAGCCGCAGCGTTGTTGGTTGCAACTTGAAATCTATTGGGGATAGCTAATGTGAAAGAGAATGCGGTTTTCATCATAGCCAGATTTTCTGATGACAAAAGAGAAAAAATACCGGGAACAGCGATCGTTGTTCCCGGGGTGGGTCATTAACGCAACCAGTTGGTTTTTGCCAGTTCGACCACTTCGTCGCCGCGGCCGTTGATGATCGCCCGCAGCATATACAGGCTAAAGCCCTTGGCCTGCTCGAATTTGATCTGCGGCGGCATCGCCAGTTCCTGCTTGGCGGTGACGACATCGAGCAATGCCGGGCCGGGGTGCGCCAGCATTTCCTGCAGTGCGCCGTCCAGATCCGACGCTTTCTCCACGCGAATGCCCTTAATGCCGGCGGCATTGGCTATCGCCGCAAAGTCAGGGTTATGCAGGTCAGTGCCGTCAGTCAGGTAGCCCCCGGCCTTCATTTCCATGGCCACGAAGCCCAAAACGCTGTTGTTGAAGATCACAATCTTGACCGGCAGTTTTAGCTGGGCCAACGACAGGAAGTCGCCCATCAGCATAGTGAAACCGCCGTCGCCGCACATGGCTATCACCTGCTTGTTCGGTTCGGTTGCCTGTGCGCCAATCGCCTGCGGCATGGCGTTGGCCATCGAACCGTGGTTGAACGAACCGAGCAGGCGGCGCTTGCCGTTCATTTTCAGATAGCGGGCCGCCCATACCGTCGGCGTGCCGACGTCACAGGTGAAGATGGCGTCGTCGCTGGCGTACTGGCTGAGCTGTTGCGCCAGATACTGCGGGTGAATAGGCTGATCGTCATTGGCGGTGGCCAGGCCGTCCAGATCTTTGCGCGCGTTGCGGTAATGCTCCAGGGCCTTGTCGAGAAAGGCACTGTCGCTCTTGGGTTCCAACTGCGGCAGCAGGGCGGTCAGGGTGGTGTTGATGTCGCCCACCAGCGCCATATTGACCGGGCAGTGCGCCCCGATACTGCCTGGGTTGATGTCGATCTGAATGATATTGGCGTTGGTAGGATAGAAGGCGCGGTACGGGAACTGGGTACCGAGCAGCACCAGGGTATCGGCGTTCATCATGGCGTGATAGCCGGAAGAGAAACCGATCAGACCGGTCATGCCGACGCTATAGGGGTTGTCCCACTCGATATGCTCTTTACCGCGCAAAGCATGCACCACCGGTGCCTGCAACAGTTCGGCCAGCTTGACCACTTCATCATGAGAACCGGCACAGCCGCTGCCGCACATCAGCGTAATATTTTTTGCCTTGTTAAGGGTTGCGGCCAGCTTGTTCAACTCGCTCATGGGCGGCTGCACCAGCGGCAATGCCGGAGTGTGCCACACCATGCTGGCGTCTTCCGGTGCCATGCGCAGCGCCACGTCCCCCGGCAGCACAATCACCGACACCCCGCGATTGAGGATCGCTTTGCGCATGGCAATCTCCAGCACCCGCGGCAGCTGTTCCGGGTTGGAAACCAGCTCGCAGTAGTGGCTGCATTCGCGGAACAGTTCTTGTGGGTGAGTTTCCTGGAAATAACCGCTGCCAATCTCGCTGGAGGGAATATGGGCAGCAATGGCCAGTACCGGTACGTGGTTGCGGTGACAGTCGAACAGACCGTTGATCAGATGCAGGTTACCTGGCCCACAAGATCCGGCGCAGACCGCCAGTTGGCCGGTAAGCTGGGCTTCCGCACCGGCGGCAAAGGCAGCGACTTCTTCGTGGCGCGTACCCAGCCATTCGATGGTGCCCATACGGTGCAGGCTGTCGCTGAGGCCGTTAAGTGAATCGCCGGTGACGCCCCAAATGCGTTTCACACCGGCCTGTTCCAGAGTTTTGGCGATCAGCGTGGCTACGGTTTGCTTCATACTTCCCCCAAACATGATAGAAATACCCTTGATTTTCAATCGTCTGAATTCCTCGGGTATGGCTTATTGATTATTGAGCAGATGAACGTAATAAAAGCGCGCAACCGGGAAAGTGTAGAAGGGGAGTGCCAAGCCTGCTTGCCGATAAATGCCCCATCATTGGCGATGGGGCGGTAAGCGTCAGGCGAGGGTAACGTCGCCCTGCAGTTGGCAACTGCAGGCCAGCACATAGCCCTGGGCGATTTCAGCCGGTGTGAGCGTCATGCTGCTGGTGGTGGTGTAGTCGCCTTCGAGTATGCGCGTTTTGCACGAGCCGCATACCCCGGCGCGACAGGCCGCATTGACCGGCAATGCGTTGGCTTCCATCGCTGCCAGCAGCGTGCTGCCTACCGGGACGTGGTATTCACCCAACGGCCGGGCGGAGCGCAGCATTAAAGTTGCACCTTGCCCGCTATCGGTTTCCGCCGGGGTATGAAACTGTTCTTTGTGAAAGCGGGAAGCCGGCACGCCAAGCTGCAGGCACAGTTGCTCCGCCTGGGTCATATAAGGCGCAGGACCGCAGGTCATCACCCTGCGTTCGGTGATATCCGGCGCGACCTGGCGCAGCACTTCGGCACTGATCCGCCCGCTGAGATACCCTGGCTGGATATCTTGTTCGGCCACCAGCGTCAGCCGCAGTTGCGGATGAGCGGCACAAAGCTCGCGCCACTGCTCGGCGAAAATGGTATCGGCAGGGGTGCGTACGTTAAAGATTACGGCGACATCACAGGTCGGACGATTGGCCACCAGCCAGCGACACATGGAGATGATTGGCGTGACGCCACAGCCGGCAGCCAACATCAGGTAGCTGTCGGCCGGGTGTTGTTCACAGCTGAACTCGCCTTGGGCGTCAGACAGCCACAGGGTGTTGCCGGGTTTAACCTCACGCGTCAGCCAACGGGAGCCGATGCCGTCCGGCAGGCAACGTACGCTGATGCTGAGAAAACGGCTTTGGCCGGGGGAAGAAGACAAGGTATAGGCGCGCAGCGTCTCTTCGCTATTGCGAATGCTGACCAGCGCAAACTGGCCGGCTTGATAAGGGTAAAAAACGTCGCAGATCAGGTTTAACGTCCAGACGTCGGCGGTTTCCTGTCGGATCGAATGGACCTGCATACGGTTAGGACAAAGTGGGCTGGGTTGGGTCATAGGGCACCTCAAAAGCAAAGGGGCCGGCATCTGCGGCCCCAAAAAACGGGATCAACCAAGCAGGGCGTGCAGGTCCTGCTCAACGGTAGTAATCGGACGCATGCCGAACTTGTCGTTGAGGATCGCCATCAGGTTCTCGGTCAGGAAACCCGGTGCCGTCGGGCCGGTGACAATATTTTTCACCCCTAACGACAGCAGCGTCAGCAGGATGACGATCGCTTTCTGCTCAAACCAAGACAGGACCAGGCTGAGTGGCAGTTCGTTGACGGTACAACCGAGCGTATCGGCGAGTTTGACCGCCAGCATGATGGCAGAATAGGCGTCGTTGCACTGGCCGACATCCAGCAGGCGTGGCAAGCCTTCCAGGGTGCCGAAATCCAGCTTGTTGAAGCGGTATTTGCCGCAGGCCAACGTCATGATCAGGCAGTCTTGCGGGACGCTGCGGGCAAAATCGGTGAAATAGCTGCGTTCATCGCGGCTGCCGTCACAGCCACCCACCAGGAAGACGTGACGCAGTTTCTTTTGCGCCACCAAATCGATCACCGTATCGGCAGCGTTGAGCAGCGTCTGACGGCCAAAGCCGACGGTGATCATATGTTCGATTTCGGTATACTGGAACCCCTTCATGCCTTGTGCCTGGGCGATCACCTGGGTGAAGTCATCTCCTTCCAGATGGTTGACGCCCGGCCAGCCGACGATGCTGCGCGTCCAGATGCGATCGCCGTAGTTGCCGACGTTAGGATCGATAATGCAGTTGGAGGTCATCACGATAGGACCGGGGAATTTGGCAAACTCGGTCTGCTGGTTCTGCCAGCCGCTGCCGTAGTTCCCCACCAGATGTTTGAATTTTTTCAGCTCCGGGTAGCCGTGTGCCGGCAACATTTCGCCGTGGGTATAGACATTCACGTCCTGCCCTTCGGTTTGCTCGAGCAGCATGCGCAGATCTTTCAGATCGTGACCGGAGATCAAAATGGCTTTACCCGCCACCGGACGGACGTTAACCGCGCTGGGCAGCGGATCGCCATAGGCCTGTGTCTCGCCGTGATCGAGAATGGCCATCACGTTGAAGTTCATCTTGCCGATGCCCATCGCGTTGTTGAGCAGGGTATCCACATCACGCGGCTGGGTGCCGAGCCAGGCCATAAAGGCGTGATAGTCGGCGTAAATCTGGTCGTCATATTGACCCAATACGTGGGCGTGCTCCATATAGGCCGCCGCGCCTTTCAGGCCGTACAGGCAGAGCATGCGCAGGCCGTGCACGTCGTCGCCGACCTCGGCTTTATCGGTATTCAGAGCGAACTGAGCCGCCTGTTGCAGCAGTGTAGGCATATCGTCACCGGCCAACTGCAACGTAGCTAGTGGATGATCGACGCGTACGCCGGCATCCAGCAGGCGGCAACGTGCCGCCAGTGATTCGCGCAGGGTGATAGTTTCGCGTGCATAACCGATGATGCGGTCAGAATCGAAGTTGACGTTGGTCAGGGTGGAGAAGAAGGCGCGCGGGGCAAAACTGTCGATATCATGATCGACGATCCCGAGAGCCCGTGCCTGCAGCGCCCAGGCTGACAGCCCTTGTAATGCCGCTACCAGCAGATCCTGCAGGTCCGAAGTTTCCGCCGTTTTACCACACATGCCCTGGGCATAAGAGCAGCCGTTGCCTGCTGGGGTACGAATGGTTTGTTCACATTGCACACAGAACATAATCGCTTCCTTTTTTAAAGTTGCATTTTAAATGCTTGTTTAAGAGCATAGATCGGCAACCGAGGCTTAAAAAGGTTTTTATGGCGTAACCAAAGGGAAGTTTGATTTAGCGCAATTTCGCTGTGCGGATGGGAATTATTACGCTTTCCGGGGGCGGAGCCCCCGGAAAAGAGGTCAGGAGAACAGGGCGATCAGTACCGGTGCCAGCAGGCTTAGCAGGAAGCCATGCACAATCGCCGGTGGCACCATTTCCAACCCACCGCTGCGCTGCAACACCGGCAGGGTAAAGTCCATGGAGGTGGCACCGCACAGGCCCAGCGCAGAGGAACGGCTGCGTCGTACCAGGCTTGGGATCAGCATAATTGCCACCAGCTCGCGTGCCAGATCGTTAAAGAAGGCTGCGCTGCCCAATACCGGACCGTAGGCATCGGTGATCAGAATGCCGGAAAGCGAATACCAGCCAAAACCGGAGGCCATGGCCAGCCCGGCTTTGATCGGCAACCCCAGCAGCTGCGCTGCCAGCGCCCCGCCGGCCAGTGCACTGACCGTCACCACCACGGCCACCATCATGCCGCGTCGGTTAAGTACGATTTGGCGCAGGGTCATGCCGCTGTTGCGCAATTGGATGCCGACCAGCAACAGCAGGAAAATTAACGCGTATTCGCTGCCTTTATTGGCAAACTGCAACCATTGCCACTGGGTCAGGCCGAGCAGGAAGCCGCCGAGTACCACACCGCAGAGTTTGAGCGATTCCAGCGCCATATGCAGGCGCGAGGGCAGCTTTTCCTGTTTATGGCTGTTCCGCCACGGCATTTTATGTTCCAGCAGCGCCAGCATCAGCAGGCTGGCAGCGAGAATGCACAGGAAGAACACCGAGGCATACTGAAAAATCAGCACCAGATTACTGCTCAGATCTTCCAAAAACGCCAGGCTGATACCCATGAAAAACAGGATCACGTAAACCATCCAGCTCAGCAGACGGTTAATGGTTTGCAGTAACATTCTGCTGCGTAATGGAACCAGGTAACCGGCAATCAGCGGTAAGAGAATAATCAGCAGTCCTGAATACATGGTGAAGCTTACGTCCTTTGTTCGGCAGATGGCGCCAGGATGACCGGCGAGGCACCACACGCTAACCAAAACGGCGACCGGAGTAAAGCGGCAGATTTGACGTCGTCCTCTTGACCTGCAAGGGGTTTTTTGACCATGCTCAGAGAAGGTCACCCCATTAAGGACGGTGGCAGCGCGCACGGGAGGCGACAGATGTTCTTAGAGCGTATCGAGATTGCAGGTTTTCGCGGCATTAACCGGCTGTCGCTGATGTTGGACGACAACACGCTGCTGCTGGGTGAAAACGCCTGGGGTAAATCCAGCTTGTTGGACGCCTTGACCCTGCTGCTGGCGCCGGAGCAAAAGCTGTACCGTTTTGAAGGGCATGACTTTCATTTCCCTCCTGGCGAGGAAGAGGCCAAAGAACGGCATTTACAGGTGGTCTTTACCTTCTGTGAGAAAGACATCGGCCATGCTCATCTCCCCCGTTACCGCCACCTTTCGCCGCTGTGGGTCAAAGGCGAAGATAACCTCAACCGAATTTATTACCGCTGTGAAGGCGAACTGGCCGATGACGGCACGGTTTGTACCTGGCGCGGCTTCCTGAATGCCGACGGTAACGCGATGCAGTTGCATCATATTGAGCAACTGGCACATGCCATTATTCGCATCCATCCGGTATTGCGCCTGCGCGATGCGCGTTTCATCCGCCGTCTGCGGCCCAGCACGTTGAACGATGAAAACCCGGCTGACAATAAGGCCCTGTCCCAGCAGTTGGATCAGTTGACGCGAGAGTTGGTACGCAACCCGCAAAAGCTGACTAACGCCGAGCTGCGGCAGGGGTTGGCAGCAATGCAGCAACTGCTGGAGCATTACTTTGCCGAGCAGGGTTCGCAGGTCTCCCGGCCGCGTCGGCAACGGTTGGATCAAGATCAGGATCAGCAGGCATGGCGCTCCCTGGACAGCATCAACCGTATGGTGGCAGAACCTAACAGCCGTAGCATGCGGCTTATCTTGCTGGGAATGTTTTCTACGCTGCTGCAGGCCAAGGGCAGCATCAAGCTGGATCCGCACGCCCGGCCGCTGCTGCTGGTGGAAGACCCGGAAACCCGTCTGCATCCGATTATGCTGTCGGTGGCCTGGGGGCTGCTTAACCAGTTGCCGTTGCAACGGATCACCACCACCAACTCCAGTGAACTGGTGTCGCTGGTGCCGGTAGAGCATGTTTGTCGGTTGGTGCGTGAGTCCGGGCGCGTCGCCACTTACCGCCTGGGACCGCGTGGGCTGAGTCCGGAGGATGGGCGCCGCATTGCTTTTCATATTCGTTTTAATCGGCCATCTTCGCTGTTTGCCCGCTGCTGGTTGCTGGTGGAAGGCGAGACCGAGGTCTGGCTGTTGAGCGAGCTGGCGCGCCAGTGCGGATATCACTTTGAGGCAGAGGGCGTACGCGTGATCGAGTTCGCCCAATGCGGATTAAAACCTTTGCTGAAGTTCGCCCGTCGCATGGGCATTGAATGGCATGCTTTGGTGGACGGTGATGAAGCGGGGAAAAAGTACGCCAATACCGTACGCAGCATGTTGGATAACCACGACGATAACGAGCGTGACCGACTGACCGCTTTACCTGCACCGGATATGGAGCATTTTATGTTCCGCGAAGGCTTCAGCCCGGTCTACTACCGGGTGGCCTCGGTGCCGAAGAATACGCAGATGCCGGTGCGTAAGGTGATCCTCAAGGCGGTGCATCACTCCTCGAAACCCGATTTGGCGATCGAAGTAGCGATGCAAGCCGGCCAGTGGGGCACGGACTCGGTGCCGCCACTGCTGAAGAAAATGTTTTCGCGTGTGACCTGGCTGGCGCGTGGCCGCGCCGATTAGACCGAAGTAAAACGGGGCTGGGCACGAAAGTGCTCTGCCATTCCCAGTTCCAACTCGTCCAGCAGTTGATAGCGACGGCGGTATTCAGCGCGTTTCTTGCTGGCCACTTCTTCTATCGGTTTGCGGGTGATGCTCTTCGGCAATAAAAAATAGCCGCTTTCAAGCATCTGGCCGCCCATGGATACCCAAAACTGATCGTAGTCGGCATGCAGCTTGTCTTTCTTTTTACTGTGATAACGCCAGTTCTGGTAGATATGGGTGGCGTTGCCGACCGCCACGATTTGCTGAATGCCCAAATGGTGGGCCAGAGCGCAAATCCCTTCCAGTGCCAGGCGTTTGGGGAACAATCCGTGACACTCCTTGGTGGCCTGCTGGATTTCAGCATGCGGTACCTGATGATTAGCTCCCTGTAACCCGCCGATAAACAGCGTCGGTTTCTGCTGATAGTGCATCAGCGAAAAAGTGATTTCCGCCAACATAATACCGTTGGCGTTACGCAGCAGCAGGGTGGCTTCGCCTTCCTTGTTCAGGTTGTCGATGGCCGCCAGTTCGAGTGACACCGCGGCGCCACTCTTGCCTTCGGCGCTGGCGAGCACAAAAGGCTTTTTCAGATGACCGAGCAGCATTTTCATTGGCATGCGTTGGGTGCTGAGATCGTAATGGTCGCGCAGGGCAAATAAGCACTCGATTTTACTCATGTTGGCTGCCAGATACGGACGATGCAGTTTGCACGGCAGATTGGGTTGCGCGTTCAGGATCTCATCCAGCAGGGGATTGGACGCCAGCGTGCTGAGCAGGCCGCTGGTGGTGCGCCAGCAAAATAACGAACGGCCGATAAACTTCAAGCGGAATGACGTTTTTTTCCAGGCTTTACTCGGCGTCTTTTCGCCATTGATCAGCGCCGTCATCAGTTGCCAGCCGTTAAGCGGACGTGCAGATACGAGTGGGTAGCTGAGCTGTGACATGATGAAATCCTTGACTGTATTGAATGGTGCTATTTCATCAAGGCTTCACTAAACGAGAGGTCAATGCCCAACTGTAACCAAGCGTGTCTCCACATTGTGTTGAGCTAAGGTTTAGTTATTCCGCACCGTGCGTGATAATTTAGCCCCGCTGCCGCTATTGGCAGTATGAATTGCAACAGGCAGGAACCTATTTTGACGTGGTTTAAAGGACACAAACGACGCTGGATAATCGCGCTGATCGTAGCGGCGGTAATCGCTGTGCCGGCGGTCTGGCACTTTGGGCACCCGACGCCAACCCAGTTTAAAACGGTGAAGGTCACCCAGGGCAGTCTGCAGCAAAACGTACTGGCGACCGGTCAGCTCGACGCGGTTCGCAAGGTGGACGTGGGTGCACAGGTCAGCGGGCAGTTGGAAAGCCTGTACGTCGAAATTGGCGACCGGGTGAAGAAAGGTCAGTTGCTCGGGGTGATTGATCCGCAGCAGGCGAAAAACAGCATCCGCGAGGGCGAGGCGACGCTGCGCGAGCTGCATGCCCAGTTACAGCAGGCGCAAGCGGAACAACAGCTGGCGGCGGTTACGCTGCAGCGCAATCAGGCTTTGGCCAAACTGCAGGCCGTCTCGCGTCAGGATCTGGATCAGGCCGCCACACAGCTGGCAGTGAAGAAGGCGCAGGTAGGCACCATTCATGCGCAAATCGCCAAAAACCAGGCCAGCCTGGACACGGCAAAAATCAATCTGGCGTTTACCCGCATTGAAGCGCCGATGGATGGCGACGTGGTGCAAATCACCACGCTTCAAGGCCAGACGGTGATCGCGGCGCAACAGGCGCCGAATATTTTGACGCTGGCAGATCTCAGCACCATGTTGGTAAAAGCCCAGGTGTCGGAAGCGGACGTTATCAGCCTGAAGCCGGGGCAAAAAGCCTGGTTTACCGTACTGGGCGATCCTAATCGACGCTTTGATGGCGTGCTGAAAGATATCCAACCAACGCCGGAAAAGGTCAATAACGCTATCTTCTACTACGCGCGCTTTGAAGTGCCGAACCCCGAGGGGTTACTGCGTTTGCAAATGACGGCGCAGGTGCATATTCAACTGGCGGGGGTCAATCAGGCGCAAATTATCCCTTTGGCGGCCCTGGGCGATCAAATTGCGGATAACCGCTATCAGGTTTCGATCCTCAAGCAGGGCAAGGAGGAAAAGCGCGAAGTGGCGATTGGCCTGCGTAATAATATTGACGTGCAAATCCTCAGCGGACTGAATATCGGCGACGAAGTGATCGTCAGCCGCGGCGGCGCGGAGCCTCTCTGATGGCCGCATTGTTGGAACTGAGCGGCATCAGCCGTAGCTATCAGTCGGGCGATCAGACGGTGGCGGTGCTGAAGAACGTGAGCCTGAGCATCGAGGCCGGCGAAATGGTGGCCATTATGGGCGCCTCCGGCTCCGGTAAATCGACGCTGATGAATATTCTCGGCTGCCTGGATAAGCCCAGCGCCGGCGTGTATCGGGTGGCCGGGCAGGACGTGGCGACGCTCGATAGCGACGCATTGGCTCGGCTGCGGCGTGAACATTTCGGCTTTATTTTCCAGCGGTATCATTTGTTGCCGCATTTGAGCGCGGCGCATAACGTCGAAGTGCCTGCGGTATATGCCGGGCTGGGCAAGGCGGCACGACGTGAGCGTGCGGTGGCGCTGTTACAGCGCCTGGGGCTAAGCGAGCGCGTCAGTTACCGACCTAGCCAGCTTTCCGGCGGTCAGCAGCAGCGGGTCAGTATCGCTCGTGCGCTGATGAATGGCGGTCAGGTGATCCTGGCGGATGAACCGACAGGTGCCCTCGACAGCCATTCCGGTGAAGAGGTGATGACCATCCTCAAGCAGCTGCGCGAGCAGGGGCATACGGTGATTATCGTGACCCACGATCCGGCCGTGGCCAAGCAGGCTGAGCGGATCATTGAAATCCGCGACGGCGAAATCATTGCCGATTCACGCCCTGATGGGCAGAGCAACCCGAACGCCAAACCGCTGGAGATGGTTACGCCGGCGCCGTCCTGGCAGCAGACTATCGGACGTTTCCGCGAAGCCTTGGTGATGGCCTGGCGGGCAATGGCGGCAAGTAAAATGCGCACTGCGCTGACCATGCTCGGTATTATTATCGGCATCGCCTCGGTGGTTTCGATCCTGGTGATCGGCGATGCAGCCAAACAGATGGTGCTGGCAGATATCAAATCCATCGGCACCAATACGGTAGATATCTATCCCGGCAAGGACTTTGGTGACGACGATCCGACTTTCCGCCAGGCATTGAAGTACGACGATCTTGCCGCGTTGCGCGAGCAGCCTTACGTCAGCGCATTGTCGCCCAGCATCGCCAGCAGTATGCGGCTGCGGCTGGGTAACGTTGATGTTGCAGCCAACGTTAACGGCGTCAGCGAACAGTTTTTCCGCGTGTACGGCATGACCTTTACTGAGGGCGTCGGCATTGATCAACTGCAGGTGCAATCACAGTCGCAGACGGTGGTGATCGACGCCAATACCCAGCGCCGCCTGTTCCCGAATCAGAAAGAGGTGGTAGGCCGGGTGATCCTGGTGGGCAATATGCCGGCGACGGTAGTGGGGGTAGCGAAGGAAAAGCAATCTATGTTCGGCAGCAGCAAGACGCTGAACGTCTGGGTACCCTATAGCACCATGGCCAATCGGCTGATGGGGAACGCCTATTTTGATTCGATTACCGTGCGCATTCGTGATGGTTACAACAGCCAGGAGGCGGAGCAACAGCTGACGCGCTTGCTGACGCTGCTCCACGGCAAGAAAGACGTCTTCACCTATAACATGGACAGCCTGGTGCAGACCGCAGAGAAAACCACGCGTACGCTGCAGCTGTTTTTGACGCTGGTGGCGGTGATATCACTGGTGGTCGGCGGTATCGGCGTGATGAACATCATGTTGGTATCGGTGACGGAGCGCACGCGTGAGATAGGCATCCGCATGGCGGTGGGGGCACGCTCCGGCGACGTACTACAGCAGTTTCTGATTGAAGCGGTGCTGGTGTGTCTGGTCGGCGGTGCTTTGGGGATTACGCTGTCCTTTGCCATCGGCCTGTTGGTGCAGTTGGTGTTGCCGGGTTGGCAAATCAGCTTCCCTCCGGCGGCCCTGTTGAGTGCGTTTGTCTGTTCCACCGCTATCGGCGTGGTGTTCGGTTATCTTCCGGCCCGCAGCGCGGCGCGGCTTAACCCGATTGACGCGCTGGCACGCGAATAATCAGCGAATAAAAAATGCCAGTCACACGGCGGCTGGCATTTTTTAGCGGGGTGTTTCAAACTGACTCTGTAGAAGCGCGTTAGGCCAGGGCCTCGCTTTCCAGTGGCACAATAAGACTCGCATGGTTCCCTTTTGGCCCTTGGTGCACATCAAAACTGACCTGCTGGCCGGCTTTGAGTGTCCGGTACCCATCCATCTTAATCGTAGAATAATGGGCGAATATGTCTTCGCCGCCGCCTTCAGGACAGATAAACCCAAACCCTTTGGCGTTGTTGAACCATTTAACAGTACCCGTCTCCATGCTTTTACATCCCTCGCAACGCTATTTTTAGGTGAGATGAATAACTGAATTCGCACCCGCCAGAAGCAGGTAGCAGATGAGCCTGAAAGTGGTTAAAACACCACCAGCTCACGAATTTACACTCTAGAGCAAATGATCATCACGTCAAGGGATCGGCTTTTGTCGGCAGGGAGCAGTTCATCAAAGTTTGAAGCAGGTAACGATCTTGACATTGTTTGGTAACAATTCGTCAGAGATTTTTGCGCACGTTCCAGTGCGGCGGGATGATGGCGAAGATGATAAAATAGTAATGATACCCCACTTTGAATAACCGGAACCTGTCCCCATATTAAAGGACAGAGCAGAGAAGATGAGCAGCGATGGGCAATAACAACGGTTGGCTAAATTTCGAACATTTGGCCGAGGAAAAACAAATCGATGCGGTAAAACCGCCGTCTATGTATAAAGTTATACTTAACAACGACGATTACACACCGATGGAATTTGTGATTGACGTTCTGCAAAAGTTCTTTTCTTATGATATTGAACGCGCAACGCAACTGATGCTCACGGTCCACTATCAAGGCAAGGCGATCTGCGGTGTCTTTACCGCCGAGGTGGCGGAAACCAAGGTCGTCCATGTGAACCGTTATGCGAGGGAGAACGAGCATCCGTTGCTTTGTACGCTAGAAAAAGCCTAGATTTAGGCAACTATTGGGGAGGTGCTTATGCTCAATCAAGAACTGGAACTCAGTCTCAACATGGCTTTCGCCAGAGCGCGTGAGCACAGACACGAGTTTATGACCGTGGAGCACCTGTTGCTGGCGTTACTCAGCAACCCTGCCGCGCGAGAAGCGCTAGAGGCATGTACGGTGGATCTGGCCGCGTTACGCCAGGAGCTGGAAGCCTTTATTGAACAAACCACGCCGACGCTGCCCGCCAGCGAAGAAGAGCGCGACACTCAGCCGACGCTCAGCTTCCAGCGCGTACTGCAGCGTGCGGTATTCCATGTGCAATCTTCCGGCCGCAGCGAAGTCAGCGGCGCCAACGTGCTGGTGGCGATTTTCAGCGAGCAGGAGTCGCAGGCGGCTTACCTGCTGCGCAAACACGACGTCAGCCGTCTCGACGTAGTGAACTTCATTTCACATGGCACACGTAAAGACGAACCGGGCCAAGCGCCGAATGCGGAAAACCCGGTGAATGAAGAGCAGTCCGGAGGGGAAGACCGTATGGAAAACTTCACCACCAACCTCAACCAGTTGGCACGGGTAGGCGGCATCGATCCTTTGATTGGCCGTGACCCTGAACTGGAGCGTGCTATTCAGGTACTGTGCCGTCGTCGCAAAAACAACCCGCTGCTGGTGGGGGAATCCGGCGTCGGTAAAACGGCGATTGCCGAAGGCCTGGCCTGGCGCATTGTGCAGGGCGACGTTCCGGAAGTGATGGCGGACTGCACGCTGTATTCATTGGATATCGGTTCATTGCTGGCCGGTACCAAATACCGTGGCGACTTCGAAAAACGTTTTAAAGCGCTGCTGAAACAGTTGGAACAGGATAAGAACAGCATTCTGTTTATCGATGAGATCCACACCATCATCGGCGCCGGTGCGGCTTCCGGTGGGCAGGTGGATGCCGCCAACCTGATTAAACCGCTGCTCTCCAGCGGCAAGATCCGGGTTATCGGTTCCACTACTTACCAGGAATTCAGCAACATTTTTGAAAAAGACCGTGCGCTGGCCCGTCGCTTCCAGAAAATCGACATTACCGAGCCGACGCCGGAAGAGACCATTCAGATCATCAACGGCCTGAAGACCAAGTACGAAGCGCACCACGACGTGCGTTATACCGCCAAAGCGGTGCGTGCGGCGGTCGAGCTGTCGGTGAAATACATCAACGACCGTCATTTGCCGGACAAGGCTATCGACGTGATTGACGAGGCGGGCGCCCGCAGCCGGTTAATGCCGGTAAGCAAACGCAAGAAAACCGTCAACGTGGCCGACATCGAATCTGTGGTGGCGCGTATTGCGCGTATCCCGGAGAAAACCGTGTCGGCGAGCGATCGCGACGTACTGAGAAGTCTGGGCGATCGTCTGAAAATGCTGGTATTCGGGCAGGATCAGGCGATTGAAGCGCTGACTGAAGCGATCAAGATGAGCCGTGCTGGTTTGGGGCACGATCGCAAGCCGGTCGGTTCCTTCCTGTTTGCCGGGCCAACCGGCGTCGGGAAAACCGAAGTGACGGTGCAGTTGGCGAAGGCGATGGATATTCAGCTGCTGCGTTTTGATATGTCCGAGTATATGGAACGTCATACCGTCAGCCGTCTGATTGGCGCGCCTCCGGGCTACGTCGGTTACGATCAGGGCGGTCTGCTGACCGACGCGGTGCTCAAGCATCCGCACTCGGTGGTGCTGCTGGATGAAATCGAGAAGGCGCATCCGGACGTGTTCAACCTGTTGTTGCAGGTTATGGACAACGGTACCCTGACCGATAACAACGGCCGCAAAGCGGACTTCCGCAACGTGATCCTGGTGATGACTACTAACGCCGGGGTACGTGAAACCGAACGTAAATCGATTGGTCTGGTGCAGCAGGACAACAGCACCGATGCGATGGAAGAGATCAAGAAAGTGTTCACGCCGGAATTCCGTAACCGTCTGGACAACATTCTTTGGTTCAACCATCTGTCGACCGAGGTGATCCAGCAGGTTGTCGATAAGTTTATCGTCGAACTGCAGGCGCAGCTGGATGCGAAGGGCGTGTCGTTGGAAGTGAGCGATGAAGCGCGTGACTGGCTGTCGGTGAAAGGCTATGACCGTGCAATGGGCGCTCGTCCGATGGCGCGTGTGATGCAGGAAAACCTGAAGAAACCGCTGGCCAACGAATTGCTGTTTGGTTCACTGGTGGACGGCGGTTCGGTGAAAGTCGAGCTGGACAAGGACAATCAGAAACTGACTTACCACTTCCTCAGCGCCTCGATGCGTAAAGCGGATGAAGGTGCGGTGCACTAAGGCCGGGTCAGATAAAGAAAAAGCGATGCTTCGGCATCGCTTTTTTTATGGGTGAATTTCACCACAACAGAAATGATTGAGCCCTCTCAGTTTACCTGCGCTCTCGCAACTCGATGTTGAACGTTGCTACGGGGGTAAACGGAAAGGGCTCCGGAGGCATTACATCCTCGGTGCCGCCATCGGCTGGCGACGAGTGAGCCGATTAACGGCTACGGAAGACAATGCGGCCTTTGCTCAGGTCGTACGGGGTCAGCTCTACAGTGACTTTGTCGCCCGTCAGGATGCGGATGTAGTTCTTACGCATTTTACCGGAGATATGTGCGGTTACCACGTGCCCGTTTTCCAATTCAACGCGGAACATGGTGTTCGGCAGCGTATCAAGAACGGTGCCCTGCATTTCAATATTGTCTTCTTTGGCCATCGAATCCTCTAGGTCTAACTACCTTAGTTTTTAACCGGCAAGATAATGCCGAAAAACCCACATTATGTAAAGAAGTGTCGGCGAACATTGCACCGTTTCCGCAAAATTAGTTTGTTGGGGAGGGTGGTTCAACCTGCTGTGGGGGTAACACTTGCGGTGCCCAACACTCTGGCGCTAATGGCTTGCGCTGAAGTTGGCTGAGCTGCTGCAAAAATTGTCTTCGGGGGATCTCTTTCGCTCCCAGCGTGGCAGTGTGAGCGTTAAGCACCTGACAGTCAATCAATTCTCCGCCATAAGCGGCAAAATGACGGCAAAAAGCCATCAAAGCGCATTTGGACGCGTTGGGGGTACGGCTAAACATGGATTCGCCGCAGAACAGGGCGCCCTGGGCCACGCCGTACATGCCCCCCACCAGCTTGTCATCCTGCCACACCTCTATCGAATGAGCGAAACCGAGGCGGTGCAGGTGCAGATAAGCGCGCTGCACCTCCGGGCCAATCCAGGTGCCTTCCTCCGGCCGATCGGCACAGGCGGCGATCACCGCCGCAAAGTCGTGATTTAGCGTGACGCGGAAGGGGTTGCTGCGCAAAAAGCGTTTCAGACTGCGGCTGATATGGCGTTCGGCAGGAAACAGCACCGCCCGCGGATCGGGCGACCACCACAAAATGGCCTCCCCGGGGAAAACCAGGGAAAAATGCCGCGCTCATAGGCAGCCAATAGACGAGGCGCTGTCAAATCACCGCCGATAGCCAGCAAACCGTTAGGATCGCGCAGTGCGCCCTCAGGAGAGGGGAACACCAGCGACTGCGATGACAGCTTAACAATGCGCATATAAGGTCTCAGCGTCCTCTACAGGCCCTTTTACAGCGGTATACCGCTGATACGTTGACGGAACTGGGCATAACGCCCCTGCTGACGCATCAGGCTGAGGTGATCGCCTTGCTCAACGATGCGCCCACCGTCCATCACGCAAATTCGGTCAAGGTGTTCCAATCCATACAGGCGGTGGGTCACCAGGATCAGCGTTTTTCCCTGGCAATGTCGGCGCAGCAGCGCCAGGATCTGCTGTTCGGTTTCGGCATCCAGACCTTCGGTCGGCTCATCGAGCAACAACAGCGGCGCCTGATGCAGCAATGCGCGAGCAATGCCCAGACGGCGCTGCTCGCCGCCGGAAAGCTGTCGGCCACCGTCTCCCAGCCAGGCGTTGAGCCCCTCGTTTTCCAGCAGCTTGTCCAACCCGACCTGCTGCAACACTTCGCGCAATTGTTCATCGGTCGCCGTTGGGGCGGCGATGCGCAAGTTTTCGCGCAGCGTATCGCTAAAGATGTGTACTCGCTGACTGACGACGGTGGTCATCTGACGCAGCGTGGTTTCATCGTAAGCGGCCAAGGGATGGCCGTTGAGCAGCATCTGCCCGCTGTCGGCGTTCCAGGCGCGGGTGAGCAACTGCAGCAGGGTCGATTTACCGCACCCGGTGCGGCCGAGCAATGCAATATGTTCACCGGCGGTAATCTTCAGCGTGACGTCCTGCAACACCGGCTGCGGCTGGCCGGGATAGGTAAAGGTAACCTGTTGCAGACTTAGCATGGCGCCGTTTTCGGCAGTTGGACCATCGGCAGGGAAGGTCACTTCCGGTTGTCGATCGATGACCTGCTTCACCCGCGTGGCGGAAGCTATCACCTGTCCCAGGTGCTGGAAGGCGCCGGCTACCGGCATCAAGGCTTCAAACGAAGCCAGGGCGGCAAACACGAACAACGCAATCAGCGCGCCGGGTTGGCTGTCGCCACCGATACCGGCAGCGGTGAGCCACAACATCAACGTCACGGTCAGGCCGCTGGCCAGGATCATCAAAGCCTGTGCCATGCCGCCCAACGAAGCTTGCTGCCACTGACGGCGCTGCCACTGTTTTTCAGTGGCATCCAGAGCCGCGCGGAACTGATCCACGGCACCGAATACCACCAGCTCAGCCTGGCCCTGAAGCCAGGCAGTCAGATCGGTACGGTACTGGCCGCGCAGGGCGGTCAACTGGCCGCCAATCGGCTTGCCGGCACCGTAAAATACCGGCGGCACCAGCAGCAACAGCAACAGCAGGATGCCGCCCAGCGTCAGGGCCAGTGAAACGTCCAGCCAGCTCAGGCCGTAAGTCACCACGACAATCACCACGGCGGCGCTGACCAGCGGTGAAATTACCCGCAGATACAGATGATCCAGCGTATCGACATCCGCCACCAGTCGATTCAGCAAATCGGCCTGTCGGAAGCGGGCAATGCCTCCCGGCGACAGCGGCAGGATCTTTTTAAAGGTGAAGACCCGCAGATGAGACAGCACGCGGAAGGTGGCGTCGTGGCTGACGACCCGTTCGGCATAGCGCCCGGCGGTGCGGAAAATGGCGGCACCACGCACGCCGGCCGCCGGCAGCATGTAGTTGAAGGTAAACAGGCCCGCCAGCCCGGCCAGGGCGGAGGCGGCGAGGAACCAACCGGACAGAGCCAGCAGGCCGATACTGGCCAGCAGCGTGATGATGGCCAGCAGAATGCCCAGACAAATCAGCAGGCTGTGACGACGGTACAGCGCCAGGAACGGCAGCAAAACGCGCATGATTATAGATCCCCGCGGCGGTGAGCGATCAGGTTGGCAAACAGGCCCGGTTGGGCGCTCAGCGTGACGTAATCACCTTGCTGGACGATGTGTCCGCCTTCCATTACCAAAATCTGGTCGTAATCTTCGGTATCTTCCAACTGGTGAGTCACCAGCAGCGTGGTTTGTTGATGCGAAGCCGCATTCAGCGCCTGCATGACTTGCCGCTCGCTGTGGGCGTCGAGACTTGCGGTCGGTTCATCCAACAGCAACAAACGGCGCGGGCTGATTAACGCCCGGGCGACTGCCACACGTTGCGCTTGCCCGACGGACAGGCGCGCGGCGTTATCGCCGACTTCGGTATCCAGACCCAGCGGCAGATACGGCAGGATCTCGCCGACATAGGCGTCCTCCACGGCCTGTTGCAGTTGGGCTTCGCTGGCCTGCGGATTGCCCAACAGTATGTTGGCGCGCAGCGTTTGCGCCGGTAGGTGCGGATTTTGTCCTACCCAGCCGAGTTGCTGGCGCCAGCCTTCGGCGGCCAGTTCGCGCAGTTCGATACCATTAATCCGCAGAGAACCGCGATAGGGTAAAAACCCGAGCAGCAGGTTCAGCAACGAACTTTTCCCGGCACCACTTAACCCGACCAAGGCAATGCGCTGGTTGGCGGGCAGAGTGAAGCTCAGCGGCCCGGCCAGCAGCACGCCATTGGGCGACAGGATCTCCAGATCCTGCGCTTGCAGCTCAAGCGGCGCATCGGCATCCAGGATTTGTGTGCCATTGCCCATTTGTTCGCCCTCGGCGCTGAGAAAGGTTTCCAGCGCTTCGGCGGCACCCACGGCTTGCGCCTTGGCGTGGTAGAAAGTCCCCAGATCGCGCAACGGCTGGAAGAACTCCGGTGACAGGATCAGCACCAGGAAGCCGGCAAACAGCGTGACGCCGGTGCCATAACTGCCGAAATTAAGTTCGCCAAGGAACGAGAAGCCAAAATAGACCGCCACCACGGCGATAGAAATGGAGGCAAAGAACTCCAGCACCGCCGATGACAGGAAAGCCAGACGGAGCACCTCCATGGTGCGGCTACGGAAGTCTTCAGACGATTTGGCAATCTGCTCGGTTTCCGCCTGCGCCCGATTGAATAAGCGCAGCGTGTCTAACCCACGCAGGCGGTCGAGGAAGTTACCACTCAGGCGTGCCAGCGCCACGAAGTTGCGTCGGTTGGCATCGGCGGCACCCATGCCGACCAGCGCCATAAACATGGGGATCAGCGGCGCGGTGGTCAACAGAATCAGACCGGCGGCCCAGTTGATCGGGAATACGGTGATCAGGATCAGCAGCGGGATAAACACCGCCAGATACATCTGCGGTAAATAACGGGAATAGTAGTCCTGCATATCCTCGATCTGTTCGACGATGATGCTGGCCCAAGTGCCGGCCGGTTTTCCCTGGATCCAGGCGGGGCCGAGTTGTTGCAGTTTATCCAGCACCTGCTGACGCATGCGCTGGCGGATCACTTGTCCGCAGATAAAGCCGACGCGTTCACGCAGCCAACTCAGCACGGCCCGCAGTGCGAAGGTAGCTGCCAACCAGATAAACGACGCAATCAACTGTTCACGTGGCGCCTGTTCGATAATCAGGGCGTGGAGCAGGGCGGCCAACAGCCATGCCTGAGCGACAATAAGCATGCCGCTGATTAGCCCCAACAACATGGAAAGGCGCAACCAACGCTGCGCCAGGGTGCTCTGAGTTTTGAGCCAACGGGTTAATTGCTGCTGTCTGGTTTTTTTCATCAGATATGAGTCTGCGTCGCCGGTGCCTATTGTTACAGGCAAGGTTAACGTACTGTTAAAAAAAGTGTTTGCCCCAACCTGAAGCGAACAAGTGAAGGCCAATGTTACCTCTTCACCCGGCAGACTGAAAATAATAAAGCGGTCAAATATCGCTATAACAGACCGCGACAGCAGGATTAGGGCACCGCTTGACTGGCTGCTTCCGCCGCCAGGGCGGTTTGCACGGATCTGCGCTGGCTAATCAGCGACATATAACGGGTTATCGATGGCCAGTATTTTAGGTCGATGGAAAACTGATCCATCCAGCGCAGTACGGTAAACAGATAGGCATCCGCGACGCTGAAAGTTTCTCCCAATAGAAACGCCGGTTCGTCCAGCGTCTGAGCAACAAAATCGAGGCGGCGTCGCAGCTTGTCGCGAAACAGCATTTTGACCTCTTCCGGCAGGGTTGAGTTGAACAGCGGGCTGGATCCCGCGTGGATCTCGCAGGTAATGAAGTTCAGCCACTCCTGCAAGCGCACCCGTTCGAAGGTCGAGTTTGGTGGGGCCAGACCGGCTTCAGGGCGCAAATCCGCCAGATACTGCACGATGGCAGTGCCTTCGGTGATCACCTGTCCGTCGTCCAGCATCAGCGCGGCGACGTAACCTTTGGGATTAACCCGATAGAAGTCTCTGCCGTCGGCGCTGCGCTTGGTGCGGTTATTGACGCGGATCAGTTCGAACGGCAAATCCAATTCCCGCAGCACGATATGTGGCGAGAGGGAGCAGGTATCGGGCGCAAAATAGAGTTTCATCGACATATTCCTGAGGCAAAAAGCGACATCGCTTGGCCGTCAGAATGCCGTCGGCGCCGCCGGCAGAAAAATTAGAATCTCAGAAACCCGGTATCAGCTCAGCTACTGACGGGCAACGGCAAATGATCCTGTAGAAAGTGCAACAGAGTTTGCACTGGCGCGGAGCTTGCACCGGCGAATGAACAAACCAGGCCAAAATGGCGATAAAGTGGCGCGCTCAGCGGCAGGGTGCAAATGCCTGGCGTATCGGCCGGTATCACCGATGCGGGCACCAGCGATACGCCGATCCCTTCACGTACCAGCGTCAGCGCGGTGTTCCAGTCACTGACGGTGACGCGGACATCCGTCAGCGCCAAACCTGCCTGCTGCGCCAGCAACTGAGCATTGAGCTGGCAACCTCCGGTAGCCAAGACAAACGGCTGTTTGACCAGTTCATTGAAATCTATCGGCTGGCGGTTTCTGGCAAGCTTATGATCAGTGGCCGTCACGGCAAGCCATAGGTCTTTTCCCTGCGGGTGGCTTTGCCGTTCCGGTTTCGGATTCAACACTATGCCCACGTCGGCAGCTTCCAATGCCAGCCAGTTTTCGACCTCCAGATCGGTACCTTCCAACTGCACCAGTTCAATGGCGGGAAAGCGGCGGTGAAATTTGCGTAGCAACGGGGGTAACAACAGCGCAAATGCTGAAGGGAAACTGGCCAGGCGTATTTTGCCGGCGTGTGAACTTTGCGCCTGCTGCGCGCAGTGTTGGATTGCATTGAGTTCGGCCAGCATGGTGCGGGCATGGCTGACAATCTGTTCACCACTTTGCGTTAGCGTAACGCTGTGCGGTAGCCGAACCAACAACGAAGTGTTCAACGCCTCTTCCAACTGAGCGATAGCCTGACTGGCGCCAGATTGTGTCATGCCGCATTGACTTGCCGCCAGGGTGATCTTGCCGCTGTCGGCTACGGCAACCAACAGACGCCAGTGGAGAAGATTCTGCATCGAAGACCCGCCTGATGATGTTTGAGATACAAAAAAAGCGGCTAATAAATAGCCGCTTTTCAGGGTAACAGTCTGTGCCGTTACAGAACTTCTGCGTCGGCAATACCGTCCAGATAACGCTCTGCGTCCAGCGCAGCCATACAACCGGTCCCGGCGGAAGTGATCGCCTGGCGGTAGATGTGGTCCATCACGTCGCCGGCGGCGAATACGCCCGGAATGGTGGTTTGGGTGGCATTGCCGTGAATGCCGGACTGCACCTTGATATAGCCGTTTTCCAGCTCCAACTGGCCACCGAAAATGCTGGTGTTCGGGCTGTGGCCGATGGCGATAAACACGCCGGCCAGCGCCAGTTCACGCGTTTCATTTTCCGCTTTGGTGCTGCGAATGCGTACGCCGGTAACGCCCATTTCGTCACCCAGTACTTCGTCCAGGGTGTGGTCGGTATGCAGCACGATATTGCCGTTTTTCACTTTCTCCATCAGCCGGTTGATCAGGATCTTCTCTGAACGGAAGCTGTCGCGACGGTGGATCAGGTGAACTTCGGCCGCGATGTTGGACAGATACAGCGCTTCTTCTACCGCCGTATTGCCACCACCTACAACGGCGACTTTCTGATTACGGTAGAAGAAACCGTCGCAGGTAGCGCAGGCGGAAACGCCTTTGCCTTTGAAGGCTTCTTCTGTCGGCAGGCCAAGATAGCGGGCTGATGCACCGGTGGCGATAATCAGCGCATCACAGGTGTATTCGCCACTGTCGCCAAACAGACGGAATGGACGGTTCTGCAGATCAACGCTGGTGATATGGTCAAACACGATCTCGGTCTGGAATTTTTCTGCATGCTCACGCATACGCTCCATCAGCGCCGGACCGGTCAGGTCTTCGGCATCACCCGGCCAGTTCTCCACTTCGGTGGTGGTGGTCAGCTGACCCCCTTGTTCCATACCGGTAATCAGCACCGGGCT
Organism: Serratia sp. BNK-12; assembly: GCF_047456085.1. NCBI lineage: Bacteria > Pseudomonadati > Pseudomonadota > Gammaproteobacteria > Enterobacterales > Yersiniaceae > Serratia > Serratia sp. BNK-12. Next base: position 3,405,015 of record NZ_CP179896.1, on the reverse strand, counting down.
CAGGTTGGCGCGCGCTGCGTAAACCGCGGCGGTGTAGCCAGCCGGGCCGGAGCCCAGAATCAATAATTTGCTGTGTTTAGCCGTGCCCATGAATAACCTCTTTTCCCACAATGGCGGACAATGGATTCGATTGTAGGGAAAATGCGGCATTAAAAAAAGCGTCAGGGGATGTTGTTAACGATTTGTTTGATAGTCATTGCCTATTAATTATTGTTTTGCTGCTTAAGCGAGCGCAAAACGCAGCAATTTAACTTATGGAAGCCGCTTGCGGGCGTTTGGCACTCAAACGGCCGGAAACAGCACATTAAGCGGGTTTAAGTGCCTTGCCCACGGCGTTTTTAAGCCAGCGATTCATAACTAAAAACGGGGTGCTAACTTTTCATGACGGTACGTTCTTCTGATTTTGCTTCTTTTACTTTGACAATCCGCTGCGCATTTGCGAAAACATCATAGGAAGAAGAAATTATCCTCCCACCTGCAGTAAATCGTACGTATTTGCGGCGTTGGCGCAGGATTTTGCGCCGTTGCCGGATCTGCGTACGGCAGGGGAGGAACATCGCGCAAGCGAATGGCACCTTTCTTCTTGCTTAAAACACCTTGTGCAGAGTTTGACAGACAGGCTGCACAGCGGTGAATGATGGTAGTGAAGCATATGACAGGCATCGGGTCTTCGCTTGGAACGAGCCCTTACACATTGACGTTGGCTAGGGTGTGGCAAGTGCAGGGAAGAAAATAAGAGAGACAATAATAATGGCAGACAATAAGAAACGCCCGGGTAAAGATCTCGATCGTATCGACCGCAACATCCTCAACGAACTGCAAAAGGATGGGCGTATTTCGAACGTTGAACTTTCGAAGCGCGTGGGGTTATCCCCAACCCCATGTTTAGAACGCGTGCGCCGCCTCGAGCGCCAGGGTTTTATTCATGGTTATACCGCGTTGCTCAACCCGCATTATCTGGATGCGTCCCTGTTGGTCTTCGTGGAAATCACGCTGAACCGCGGTGCGCCGGATGTGTTTGAGCAATTCAACTCAGCAGTTCAGAAGCTTGAAGAAATTCAGGAGTGTCATCTGGTGTCCGGTGATTTCGACTATCTGTTGAAAACCCGCGTGCCGGATATGTCCGCTTACCGTAAGTTGCTTGGCGAAACCTTGCTGCGTCTGCCGGGGGTTAACGACACCCGCACGTACGTGGTAATGGAAGAAGTGAAACAGAGCAACCGTCTGGTTATCAAAACACGGTAGGGTGCAGGTGCAAAACCTGATTAAATTGGTTACACTCCTGTTTATCCATACAGTTTCAGCGCCGGGGAAGCTTCTCGGCGCTGTTGCTATGTCAGCTAACAGGAACCTGGAGAGCCTTTCTTGAGCCAGGAATATACAGAAGATAAAGAAGTTACCTTGAGAAAACTCAGCAGCGGTCGCCGTTTGCTCGAAGCTGTGTTGATTGTGGTAGCCATATTTGCCATTTACCTCATGGCTGCCTTGGTCAGTTTCAATCCCTCTGACCCAAGCTGGTCGCAGACCGCGTGGCATGAGCCTATTCATAATCTGGGCGGTGGCGTCGGGGCCTGGTTGGCCGACACGCTGTTCTTCACCTTCGGGGTACTCGCCTATGCGATACCGCCGATCATGCTGGTGTTGTGCTGGGCGGCTTATCGTCAGCGCGGCAGCGGCGAATACATCGATTACTTTGCGCTTTCACTGCGCCTGATCGGCACATTGGCGCTGGTGCTCACTTCGTGTGGCCTGGCGGCACTGAACGTCGACGATCTCTATTACTTTGCCTCCGGCGGCGTTATCGGCAGTTTGCTGAGCAACGCCATGCTCCCCTGGTTCAACGGCATTGGCGCAACCTTGGCGCTGCTTTGCGTTTGGGCGGCGGGCCTTACGCTGTTTACCGGCTGGTCATGGCTGGTGATTGCCGAGAGGATCGGTGGCGTGGTGCTGGGGACGGCCACCTTTATGACCAACCGTTCGCGCCGTGACGATCGTTATCACGACGATGACGACCGTTACGTCGAAGATCAGCCAGAATCGGCAGAGAAAGGAGCAGCGCTTGCTGCGGCCTCGACGGCGGCTGTGGCCAACGCGGCGGAAGACGACGTCTTGTTCTCAGCGCCTTCGGTGACGGAAACCGCCAAAATGGCGGCGGAAGAGGCTGAGGATCCGTTGCTCAGCGGCCTGCGGGCGAATGACGACGAAGATGCCGATGTCGCGCCTGTCGCGCCAGCGGTGGCTCGTGAACCTGTTACCGCAGCCCCGGTTGTGGCACAGGCGCCGTCGGTTACGGTAGCTCCAACGGCTCCGGCCTCGGTGAACCAGAGTCCGATGAGTACGCCAGCGGAAAACAGTGCTCCACCGCTGTATTCATTTGAAATTCCTGAAGAGACGCCGACGCCGAAGGTAACGCGTCCGGCCGATCCTTACCAGGATGATGACGAACCGCGTATGGGGAACTGGGACGCGCCAGCAGCATCACCGTCGCACGATCGTTCTCCGTTTGATTTCTCCGCCGCTCAACGCGATAGCGCTGACATCACTGCTCCGGCCGGTTTCAGTGCCGGTGAGCCTGCAGTGCCATCGTTCGGCAGCGTGAACCCTCAGGCGCAGGCTGCAGCAACGGCAGCTGCCGGCGCTGTTGCCGCCAATACCTTTATGCCGGCCTTTACGGCCACCAGCGACGCTAACTCGCAGGTCAAACAAGGCCTGGGGCCTGAGTTGCCGCGTCCGAATCCGGTGCGCATCCCAACCCGGCGTGAACTGGCTTCTTACGGCATCAAGCTGCCTTCGCAGCGCATGGCCGAACAGGAACAGCGTAACCGTGGGGACGACGAGCCATTGCCGAATGCCAATGCTCTTCCGTCAGATCAAGACGATGAAGCTTTGCAGGAAGCGGCGCTGCGTCAGGCGTTTGCCGAGCAGCAAAACCAACGTTATGGCGAGGAGTACGCGCAGGATAACCAGGATGATGAGGCTGCTCTGCAAGAGGCCGAACTGCGTCAGGCGTTTGCCGAACAGCAGAATCAGCGCTATGGGCAGCAAGAGGCTGCGCCTTCGGTACAGCCAACTACGCCAGTAGATACTCGTAATGCGTTCGGCTTCTCGCCGATGGATGATTTGGTTGACGATGGCCCGGTTGAGCCATTGTTCACCCTGTCGCCACAGCTTGAAGATCGCATTGAGCAACAAAGCGAACGCGAGGATGATGTGCCTTTCGGCCAGTTTGAGCCAGCCGCGCCGGCTTATGTGCCGCCAACGCAACCTCAGACTCCGCCGGCACAAGCATATCAGCCTGCTCAACCTGCTTATCAGCAACCGGCAGCGCAACAGCAACCACCGGCCTATCAGCAGCCTGTAGCGCAACCGGTGCCGACGGCCCCGCAGCAGCCGGCAATGGACAGCCTGATCCACCCGTTCCTGATGCGCAACGATATGCCGTTGCAAAAACCGACCACGCCTCTACCGACGCTTGATCTGCTGACCGAAGCGCCGAAAGAGGTTGAGCCGGTGGATTCCTTCGCGTTGGAACAGAAGGCGCGTTTGGTCGAAGCCAGCCTGGCCGATTATCGGGTGAAAGCCGATGTGGTAGACATTTTGCCAGGCCCGGTCATTACCCGTTTCGAACTGGATCTGGCGCCGGGCGTTAAAGCAGCGCGTATTTCCAACCTGTCGCGTGACCTGGCGCGTTCACTGTCAACTTCCGCGGTGCGTGTGGTTGAGGTGATCCCCGGCAAGCCCTACGTCGGCCTGGAGTTGCCTAACGTTAAACGTCAGACGGTCTATCTGCGAGAAGTGCTGGATTGCCCGGCATTCCGCGATAATCCATCGCCGTTGGCGATCGTTCTGGGTAAAGACATCTCCGGCGAGCCGGTGGTGGCCGACTTGGCGAAAATGCCACACCTGCTGGTGGCGGGGACCACCGGTTCCGGTAAATCGGTTGGGGTCAATGCCATGATCCTGAGCATTCTGTATAAGGCCACGCCGAAAGAAGTGCGCTTTATCATGATTGACCCGAAAATGCTGGAGCTGTCGGTCTATGAAGGTATTCCGCACCTGCTGACGGACGTGGTTACCGACATGAAAGACGCCGCCAATGCCTTGCGTTGGTGCGTCGCCGAGATGGAGCGTCGCTACAAGCTGATGTCTGCGCTCGGCGTGCGTAACCTGGCAGGTTACAACGAACGTGTCGATCAGGCCGAGGCGATGGGACGTCCAATCCCGGATCCGTTCTGGAAACCGACCGACAGCATGGACATCACGCCGCCGGTTCTGGAGAAAGAGCCTTACATCGTGGTGATGGTCGACGAGTTCGCTGACCTGATCATGACGGTTGGTAAAAAGGTTGAGGAGCTGATTGCTCGTCTGGCGCAGAAAGCGCGTGCGGCGGGTATCCACCTGGTGCTGGCAACACAGCGTCCTTCGGTGGATGTGATCACCGGCCTGATCAAGGCCAACATCCCGACCCGTATCGCCTTTACCGTGTCGAGCAAGATTGACTCGCGCACTATCCTCGATCAGGGCGGTGCTGAATCGCTGCTGGGGATGGGCGACATGTTGTATCTGGCCCCTAACTCCTCCATTCCGGTCCGTGTACATGGTGCATTTGTGCGCGATCAGGAAGTGCATGCGGTAGTTAAGGATTGGAAAGCGCGTGAGCGACCTCAATATAAAGAGGGTATCCTCAACGGTGGTGACGACGGTGAGGGTGGTGCTGGCGGCGGTCTGGAAGGTGATGAAGAGCTGGATCCGCTGTTTGACCAGGCGGTGGAGTTTGTGGTGGATAAACGCCGCGCCTCCATTTCCGGCGTACAGCGTCAGTTCCGTATCGGCTATAACCGTGCCGCGCGCATCATCGAACAGATGGAAGCGCAGGGCATTGTCAGCGAGCAGGGGCACAACGGCAACCGCGAGGTGCTGGCACCGCCACGGCATGACTGATGAATCTTTAGTCGTTGTTATTTAATAATAAAGGGCCGCTTAGCGGCCCTTTAGACTGATGACAAACACCCGAAAAACGTGGTTTTCGGATGTTTGGGATAAACCTGAAGACATAATCCTTTGTTTTATTAGTGCATAAAACCTAACTTTTGAGTACAGAGGACTTTGTCAGCACTCTGAAGGGCCGCTTGGCGGCCCTTGTGCAAAGAAGCGTAAACCCTCGGCTTCTCAGAACATTGGCCTATCTGCCTGCGGATAGCTTCGGGTAGAGTAAGGGTGTTAAGGGTTAATTTGACCCGCACGGCACCGCCTTGCGGTAAACGCATTTCATAAGGTATCTGGAATAATGAAAAAACTGTTAGTTGCCTGTTGTCTGCTTTCGGGATTCGCTTCCACCTCTGTGCTGGCCGACGCTGCGCAGGATTTGCAAAGTCGCCTGGCGAAAGTGAACAGTTTCCACGCCAGCTTCGCCCAGACCGTGACCAGCAGCGATGGTGCTGCGGTACAGCAGGGGGAAGGTGAACTCTGGGTGAAACGTCCGAACCTGTTTAATTGGCATATGACCTCGCCGGACGAGAGCGTGCTGGTGTCGGATGGCCAAACCTTATGGTTCTACAATCCTTTTGTTGAGCAAGTCACCGCGACCTGGTTGAAAAATGCGACCGGCAATACGCCATTTATGCTGATTACCCGCAATAACGCCAACGACTGGAAACAGTACAACGTTAAGCAGAAAGGCGATGATTTTGAGCTGACGCCAAAATCCAGCAGCGGCAACCTGAAGCAGTTCGCCATTACCGTGACCAACAGCGGCACCATCCGCAGTTTTGCTGCGGTTGAGCAGGATGGTCAGCGCAGTTCTTACGCGCTGAAAAGTCAGCAGAACGTTGCTGCTGATGCCAGCAAATTCAAATTTACCCCGCCGAAGGGGGTGACGCTGGACGACCAGCGCCAGTGAGGTCTGCGTGAGTAACATGTCGCTCGATTTTTCCCAGAATGAATTCCAGCCATTGGCCGCGCGGATGCGGCCAACCACGCTGTCGCAATACATCGGCCAGCAACACCTGCTGGCTGCCGGTAAGCCTTTGCCGCGCGCCATCGAGGCGGGGCAACTGCATTCGATGATTCTATGGGGGCCGCCGGGCACCGGGAAAACGACGCTGGCGGAGCTGATCGGCCGCTACGGCCAGGCGGACGTCGAGCGAATTTCCGCCGTGACATCGGGCATCAAAGAAATCCGTGAGGCGATTGAGCGGGCACGACAGAATCGTGACGCCGGTCGTCGCACCATTTTGTTTGTCGATGAGGTACACCGTTTCAACAAAAGCCAGCAGGATGCCTTTCTGCCGCACATTGAAGACGGCACCATTACCTTTATCGGCGCGACAACCGAAAACCCGTCCTTTGAGCTTAACTCGGCGCTGTTGTCCCGCGCCCGCGTGTATTTGCTGAAAGCGTTGACGGCAGAAGATATCAGCCAGGTGCTTGATCAGGCGATGCAGGACAACAGCCGGGGGTTTGGCGGCCAGAATATCGAGCTGCCGGAAGAGACCCGCCGCATGCTGTCGGAACTGGTGGGCGGCGATGCGCGCCGGGCGTTGAACAGCCTGGAGATGATGGCGGACATGGCGGAGATCGACGCCAAAGGCATTCGCGTGCTGACGCCGGAATTACTGAAAGAAGTCTCCGGCGAACGCAGCGCGCGCTTCGACAATAAAGGCGATCGTTTTTACGATCTTATTTCGGCGCTGCATAAATCGGTGCGAGGTTCCGCCCCGGATGCTGCGCTGTACTGGTATGCGCGTATTATTACCGCCGGAGGCGATCCGCTGTATGTGGCGCGCCGGCTGCTGGCCATTGCTTCGGAAGATGTCGGCAATGCCGATCCGCGCGGTATGCAGGTGGCGATCGCTGCCTGGGACTGCTTTACCCGCGTTGGTCCGGCCGAAGGTGAACGTGCGATTGCTCAAGCGATCGTTTACCTGGCCTGCGCGCCAAAAAGTAATGCCGTTTATACCGCCTTCAAAGCGGCGATGCGCGATGCTAAAGAGCGGGCGGATTATGATGTGCCCGAACATCTGCGCAATGCGCCAACCAAGCTGATGAAGGAAATGGGGCTGGGTGCAGAGTATCGTTACGCTCACGACGAACCCAATGCCTATGCCGCCGGCGAGGACTATTTCCCGGCCGAAATGGCCAAGACGCGTTACTATCATCCAACCTCACGCGGGCTGGAAGGTAAAATCGGCGAAAAGCTGGCATGGCTGGCTGAGCAGGATCAAAATAGCCAGACAAAACGCTACCGCTAGCGTTGCCGTTGCGGTAAGGTTAGCGGGTACCACTCTTCCTTTATGCGGCTTTTAAACAGCCGCATAAAACAACAAATTTTCTTTCAATAACAATAAGCACAGGATTAGCATGCTCGATCCCAATCTGCTGCGTAATGAGCTAGACGCAGTCGCCGTCAAACTGGCTCGCCGAGGCTTTAAACTCGATCTGGATCTGCTGCGTTCTCAAGAAGAGCGTCGCAAAGTTCTGCAGGTAGAAACTGAAATGCTGCAGGCAGAACGTAACTCCCGATCGAAATCCATCGGCGCGGCTAAAGCGCGCGGGGAAGACATTGAGCCGCTGCGTCGCGAAGTCAACGAGCTGGGTGACAAGCTGGATATTGCCAAGGCCGCTCTGGATCAGTTGCAGACTGAAATCCGCGATTATGCGTTGGCGATCCCGAACCTGCCGGATGATGCAGTGCCGGATGGCAAAGACGATAGCGATAACCAGGAAGTCAGCCGCTGGGGCGAGCCGCGCCAGTATGATTTTCAGGTACGCGATCATGTGGATCTGGGCGAAATGGCCGGTGGTCTGGACTTCGCCGCCGCCGTAAAACTGACCGGTTCACGCTTTGTGGTGATGAAAGGGCAAATCGCCCGCATGCACCGTGCGTTATCCCAGTTCATGCTGGATCTGCATACCGAACAGCACGGCTACCAGGAAACCTACGTGCCTTACCTGGTTAACCACGCCACGTTGTACGGTACCGGCCAGTTGCCGAAGTTTGGTGAAGATCTGTTCCACACCAAACCGCTGGAAGAGGAATCCGACAGCAGCAACTACGCGCTGATCCCAACTGCAGAAGTGCCGTTGACCAACCTGGTACGCGACGAGATCCTGGAAGAAGAATCACTGCCGCTGAAGATGACCGCGCATACGCCATGTTTCCGTGCCGAAGCCGGTTCTTATGGTCGCGATACCCGCGGTCTGATCCGCATGCACCAGTTCGACAAGGTCGAGATGGTGCAAATCGTCCGTCCGGAAGACTCCATGGCTACGCTGGAAGAGCTGACCGGTCATGCGGAGAAAGTGCTGCAGCTGCTGAACCTGCCGTACCGTAAAATGTTGCTGTGTACCGGCGACATGGGGGCAGGCTCATGCAAAACCTACGATCTTGAAGTGTGGCTGCCGGCGCAGAACACTTACCGTGAAATCTCATCTTGTTCCAACATGTGGGATTACCAGGCACGCCGCATGCAGGCTCGCTGCCGTAGCAAAACCGAGAAGAAGCCGCGCCTGGTGCATACGCTGAACGGTTCTGGTCTGGCAGTCGGTCGTACGCTGGTTGCCGTGCTGGAAAACTACCAGCTGGCCGATGGCCGTGTTCAGGTGCCGGAAGTATTACGTCCGTATATGGGCGGCCTGGAATATATCGGCTAACTTATTGCCAGTTCTATGAAAAGCGCCTGCGGGCGCTTTTTTTATAAGAAAATTATTATCCTTTTGTTCGAAAGGTCTTTTTCTTTCATCTCCTTCCCCCGCTTTATTGATAGCAGACAAAGTTCACTACCCACTTCTGAGTAATATCCCTTTATAGAGGAGGGTTTTTACTCAAGCTCATCAGCAGACATCAGTTCTGTCTCCTCTGCTCGCCGCCTTGAGTCAAAGGCATGACGTTTATCAATACCAGGGTAAAACGTGGAGTGAGTTATGTCGGAAAACAAAGAAAACAGCCAAGTGTCTGCAGGCGTTAGCCGTCGCACCTTGGTAAAGTCCGGCGGTATCGTCGGGCTGGCTATGGCCGTGGGGGGTATAGCCTTACCGTTTAGTCGCCGCGCATTGGCAGATTCAATCAGCGAAGGTGTGCAAAAAACCGCGCAGGATAAAGTGGTTTGGGGGGCTTGCTCGGTCAACTGCGGCAGCCGCTGCGCCTTGCGTTTGCACGTGCGTGATAACGAAGTCTATTGGGTCGAAACCGATAACACCGGACTGGACGTATATGGCGACCACCAGGTTCGGGCCTGTTTGCGTGGCCGTTCTATTCGCCGCCGCATGAATCATCCCGATCGTCTGAATTACCCGATGAAACGCGTTGGCAAGCGGGGTGAAGGCAAGTTCAAACGCATCAGTTGGGAAGAAGCTTTTGATAGCATTGCCGACAACCTAAAACGCATCGTCGAACAGTACGGTAACGAAGCAGTATATATCAATTACACCTCGGGAATCGTCGGCGGCAACATTACCCGTTCGTCACCGAATGCGTCGCTGGTCGCTCGGCTGATGAACTGCTATGGCGGTTACCTCAGCCAGTATGGCACCTACAGCACAGCGCAAATCGCCTGCGCCATGCCCTATACCTATGGCAGCAACGAAGGCAACAGCACGTCTGACATCGAAAACAGCAAGCTGGTGGTGATGTTCGGTAACAACCCGGCGGAAACGCGGATGAGCGGCGGCGGCATTACCTATTATCTGGAGCAGGCGCGTGAACGTTCTCATGCGCGCATGATCGTTATCGATCCGCGTTACACCGATACGGCCGCCGGACGTGAGGACGAATGGATCCCTATTCGTCCCGGCACGGATGCGGCATTGGTTGCCGGGCTGGCGCATGTATTGATCAGCGAACAGTTGGTCGACCAACCGTTTCTGGATCGGTATTGCATCGGCTATGACGAAAAAACCTTGCCAGCCGATGCGCCGGTAAATGGGCATTATAAGGCTTACATTCTTGGGCAAGGTGAAGACGGCGTTGAAAAAACGCCGCAGTGGGCGGCGAAAATTACCGGCATTCCGGCCGAACGTATTATCAAACTGGCGCGGGAAATAGGCACGGCGAAACCAGCCTACATCTGCCAGGGCTGGGGGCCACAGCGACAGGCCAATGGCGAACTGACCTCGCGTGCAATCGCCATGCTGCCTATCCTGACCGGCAATGTTGGTATCAATGGCGGCAACAGCGGGGCGCGTGAATCAACCTACACCATTACCATTGAGCGGATGCCGGTATTGGCAAACCCGGTCAAAGCGCAAATCTCCTGTTTTAGCTGGACCGATGCCATAGTGCGCGGTCCGGAGATGACCGCCAAACGCGACGGGGTACGTGGGCAGGACAAACTGAATGTGCCGATCAAGTTCATCTGGAACTATGCCGGTAACACCATCACCAACCAGCATTCCGACATCAACAAAACCCACGATATTTTGCAGGACGAATCCCAGTGCGAAATGATCGTGGTGCTCGAAAACTTTATGACCTCGTCGGCCAAATATGCCGACATTTTACTGCCGGATCTGATGACCGTCGAACAGGAAGACATTATTCCCAACGACTATGCCGGCAACATGGGGTACCTGATCTTTATCCAGCCTGCAACCCCCGCCAAATTTGAACGCAAGGGCATCTATGAGGTGCTGAGTGAAGTGGCGCGTCGGCTGGGGCCAGAGGTGCATCAGAAGTTCACCGAAGGGCGTACCCAGGCGCAATGGCTGCAACATTTGTACGCCAAAATGCAGGACAGGGATCCGCTGCTGCCGGGTTATGAAGAGTTGCGCAGTATGGGGATTTATAAGCGCAAAGATCCCAATGGGCATTTTGTCGCCTATAAAAAATTCCGCCAGGATCCCGAAGCGAATCCATTAAAAACGCCGTCCGGCAAGATAGAAATCTATTCCTCCAGGCTGGCTGAGATCGCCGACAGCTGGCAGTTGGAAAAAGATGAAACCATCAGCCCGTTGCCAATTTACGCCTCTACTTTTGAAGGTTGGGACGATCCTCTGCGCAACACTTACCCATTGCAAATGTTTGGCTTCCATTACAAGGCCCGTACCCACTCGACCTACGGCAACATCGATGTGTTGCAGGCGGCCTGTCGTCAGGAGGTGTGGATCAACCCACTGGACGCCCAGTCGCGCGGCATTATCGGCGGCGACAAGGTGCGGGTATTTAATGGGCGTGGCGAAGTGCGTGTCGAAGCCAAAGTGACGCCGCGGATCATGCCTGGCGTTGTCGCGATGGGGCAGGGAGCCTGGCATCAGGCCGATATGCGCGGTGACCGTGTCGACCATGGTGCCTGTATGAATACCCTGACCACCCACCGGCCTTCGCCGTTGGCCAAGGGTAATCCGCAGCATACCAACCTGATTCAAATCGAAAAGGTATAACCCTGCGTACTTGAAGCCGCATCTTTGTTGGCCGCCTGCGCTTACCCCAGTCACGTACTACCTGTACGCATCCTGGGGATGCGCTTAGTTGCCGCCGCGATGCAACTCCAACTACCTCGGGTGTAAGGGAGGACCAAATGACTCAGCAATATGGATTCTTTATCGATTCAAGTCGTTGCACTGGCTGCAAAACCTGCGAACTGGCCTGCAAAGACTATAAAAATTTGACGCCGGACGTCAGTTTCCGCCGCATCTATGAATATGCCGGAGGAGATTGGTTCCAGGATGGCGACGGCTGGCAACAAAATGTATTCGCTTATTATTTGTCGATTGCCTGCAACCACTGTGAAGATCCCGCCTGCACCAAAGTGTGTCCGACCGGCGCGATGCACAAGCGGGAAGACGGCTTTGTGGTGGTGAATGAAGAGGTGTGTATCGGCTGTCGCTACTGCCATATGGCCTGCCCATACGGCGCACCGCAGTACAATTCGACCAAGGGCCACATGACCAAGTGCGATGGCTGTTATAAACGGGTAGCCGAAGGCCATAAACCTATCTGCGTGGAATCTTGTCCACTGCGGGCCCTGGACTTTGGCCCGATTGAGCAACTGCGGCAGCAGCATGGTTCTCTGGCACAGGTGGCCCCCTTGCCGGCGGCGCATTTTACCCGACCGTGCCTGGTGGTAAAACCCAATGCCAACAGCCGCCCAAGTGGCGACACCACTGGCTATTTGGCCAATCCAAAGGAGGTTTGATATGGGCATGGGATGGCAAGAATGGCCGCTGATGTTGTTTACCGTATTGGGACAATGTGTGGTAGGGGGGGTTATCGTCATGGGGCTCGCCATAATTGGCGGTAACCTGAACGAACAGCAGCGCAGGGCAGTTCATCGCGCGATGTTCTTCCTGTGGTTGTTGATGGGCATCGCTTTCATGGCTTCCACGCTGCACCTCGGTTCGCCGTGGCGGGCGTTTAACTCGTTGAACCGCATTGGCGCTTCGGCATTGAGTAACGAAATAGCCGCTGGCGCCTTGTTCTTCGCCGTCGGCGGTTGTTATTGGCTGTTGGCGGTATTGGGCAAAATACCGCCGTTATTGGGGCGCGTGTGGTTGTGGGTGACCATGGCACTGGGCCTGGTCTTTGTTTACATGATGACGCGGGTATATCAAATCGATACGGTGCCAACCTGGCATAACGGTTACACTACGCTGAGCTTTTTCCTGACGGTACCGATCGGGGGGCCAATGCTGGGCGTTTTGTTGCTGCGTTTTGCGGGGCTGGATGTTACAACCCGGCATTCACTGGCTACTCTGAGCGTGGTGGCGCTGTTGGTCAGTCTGGGGACCGTTATGATGCAAGGCTACGAACTGGCCAGCATCAGCAGTTCGGTACAGCAGGCATCAGCGCTGATACCACAGTACGGCCAATTAATGGTTGGGCGTTTGGTGCTGGTGGTGCTGGGGTTGGGCTGCTGGATCTGCCCGCTGTTGCGCCGTGGTAACGCTAGCGTGATGGGAATGGCTTTAGGTTTGATTCTGGTTATCGCCGGTGAGCTGGTCGGGCGGGGCGTGTTCTACGGCCTGCATATGACCGTCGGCATGGCGGTGGCCGGTTAATATTGTAGTGAGGCGCAGTGATAAACTGCGCCCTTAAAAGGATCCTTGATTTATGACGCTTGAGAATATCGCTTTAACGGGGCGGGTGCTGGGTGTGTTGCTGTACGCGCCGCCAGAAAGTGAAGACGGCCAACAGCTCTTGGCAACCCTGTCTGAATCTGAGTGGGTCAAAGAGTGGCCGTACGGCGATGCTGATCGGTTACAGAAGGCGGCTGCGCTGATTGCGACCGGTATTGAAGATCAACAGGATGAATCCCTGGCGGAAGCTTATCAACGTCTGTTTGTGGGGCCTGATACCTTACCGGCGCCATTATGGGGTTCGGTGTATCTGGACAAAGAGAACGTGCTGTTTGGTCATTCGACCCTGCGGTTGCGCAAGTGGTTACGGGCCAACGGCATAGAAGCTCAGCACGATCGCAATGAGCCGGAAGATCATATTGGCACTTTGCTGATGATGGTGGCGTGGCTGGCCGAAGAACGTCAGGGCGGGTTGGTCGAGCAACTGCTGACGAAACATTTGTTGCCATGGGCACCACGCTATCTGGAACTGCTGGAAGCCAATGCGCAGCATCCTTTCTATCAGGGACTGGCCCAATTAGCGCAAATCACCCTGGGTGCCTGGGGTGCGGAATGCACGGCTGAAGTTGAATCTTTAGAACTGTATTTCTGATAAAAAATGAATGGCCGTCAGGTGCCTAAAATTGCAGGCGCCGGCGGCCACTCCGCCGTTAAATAGGCCGCGTAATACAAATTGTGCGGTATACATATAAGAGCTGATTGACTTTTTTATCGCCAGTGGCATGATGCGCGCACTCTCATTGCGCGTTCGGTTTCAATCTCACTATGTCCGCATACTCCCGCCCAGTGCTCCTGCTGCTCTGTGGCTTGTTGCTGCTCACGGTCTCTATCGCCGTATTGAATACGCTAGTCCCTCTTTGGTTGACTCATGCTCAGTTGTCAACCTGGCAGGTAGGAATGGTAAGTTCCTCTTACTTTACCGGCAATCTGGTCGGCACGCTGATTGCGGGCAAACTCATCCAGCGCATTGGTTTTACCCGCAGCTATCATCTTGCCTGTGTGGTATTCGCCGTGGCGACTGCCGGTATGGCATTGTCGCTCGATTTTTGGAGTTGGATGGGCTGGCGTTTCTTTGCTGGCATCGGCTGCGCCTGGATCTGGGTGATCGTCGAAAGCGCCTTGCTGCGGAGCGGTAATCTGTCTAACCGTGGGCAATTGCTGGCGGCTTATATGATGGTTTATTACCTGGGTACGGTTGTCGGCCAACTGCTGTTAAGTATGGTATCGACCGAACTGTTGAATGTGGTGCCATGGGTCACGGCCATCGTGCTCAGTGCCACGCTGCCGATGCTGTTTGCCCGGGTTAACAGTCGGCACGACGAACCCCAACAGGCTGCGGTTTGGCCAATGTTGAAGCGCCGTAGCGCGCGGTTGGGGATTAATGGCTGTGTCATTTCCGGCATTGTACTCGGCTCGCTATACGGCCTGATGCCGCTGTACCTGTCCCATCAGGGCATGAGTGATGCCAACGTGGGTTACTGGATGGCATTGCTGGTCAGCTCAGGCATTGTCGGGCAATGGCCGGTTGGGCGTCTGGCAGACCGCTATGGTCGTTTGCTGGTGCTGCGCATTCAGGTGTTTGTGGTGATCCTTGCCAGCATCGCCATGCTTGGTAACTATGCGATGGCACCGGCGTTGTTTATTCTCGGTTGTGCCGGGTTCACCTTATATCCGGTGGCGATGTCCTGGGCTTGTGAAAAGGCGTTGCCGCATGAGCTGGTGGCGATGAACCAGGCATTGTTGATGAGCTATACCATCGGCAGTCTGCTTGGCCCGTCGATGACGGCGCTGCTGATGCAAAATTATTCCGACCGCCTGTTGTTTGTGATGATTGCCGCCGTTGCCCTGGTCTATCTGATGATGCTGCTGAGAAAGCCGGATCGTCACCACACTCCGTTGGCTGCCGCCTGAGCATAAAAAACCCGGCCATCGTGTGCCGGGTTTTTTTGTTGTAGCTAACGGGCTCAGTAAATGACTTTGTGGCCGTAGCTTTCCAGAATGCTTTTCACGCGATCCATGGTTTCCGCTTTCGGCGGATGGACGCCGTCCAGCTTGTACTCTTCACCCATCGCCACCCATTTGTGCTTACCCAGTTCGTGATAGGGCAGCAGTTCGATTTTCTCGATGTTGGTCATGTCTTTGGTGAACTCACCCAGCATATGCGTCGACTTGTCATCGTCTGACCAGCCCGGCACTACCACATAACGGATCCAGGTGCGTTGATTACGTTTCGCCAGATAGCGGGCGAAATCCAGCGTGCGGTGGTTGGAAACGCCGACCAGGTTCTGGTGAATGTCGTCGTTCATCTGTTTGAGATCCAGCATCACCAAGTCGGTGGCATCCAGCAGCTCATCGATCACCGGATCGTAGCGGCGCACAAAACCGTTGGTGTCCAGACAGGTATTGATCCCTTCTTCATGGCAGGCGCGGAACCAATCGCGGACGAATTCTGCCTGCAGTATGGCTTCACCACCGGAGGCCGTTACGCCACCGCCGGAGGCATTCATAAAGTGACGATAAGAGACGGCATCTTTCATCAACTCTTCAACGGTCACTTCTTTCCCGCCGTGGGTATCCCAGGTGTCACGGTTATGGCAATACAGGCAGCGCATCAGGCAGCCCTGGAAGAAGACGATAAAGCGGATCCCCGGACCGTCTACGGTGCCACAGGATTCGAAGGAGTGGATGCGACCTTTCACTGACATTGCGGGGTTTTCTCCAATATTGACTGTCAAACGCAGTCTAAAAGTAGGCTCATAACCGCCAGCCAGGGATCAGCGATGCAGCAACCGGGCTAGGCCCGACGACTGGGGTGAAACGATGCCTGTTGGCCGGTTATTACGCCGGATAACTGTTTTGCCGGATATCCACCAATTCCATTCAGTATAGCTATCTGGCAAAACAGACTCTGAGTGAGTCAGGGTAGTGCATTTGCTAAAAAGGCCGGAAAGATCCGGCCCCGAATTTCAGCTTGACTACCGGGCGGGGTTTCCCGCCCGGATGGGGCAATTACATCGACTGAGTGAAAGTACGAGTAATGACGTCTTGCTGTTGTTCTTTGGTCAGCGAGTTGAAGCGAACAGCATAACCAGATACGCGGATGGTCAGCTGAGGGTATTTCTCAGGGTTTTCCATCGCGTCCAGCAGCATTTCACGGTTCATCACGTTAACGTTCAGGTGTTGACCACCTTCGATAGACGCTTCGTGGTGGAAGTAACCGTCCATCAGACCCGCCAGGTTGGCTTTACGCACGTCGTCGTCTTTACCCAGCGCGTTTGGCACGATGGAGAAGGTGTAGGAGATCCCGTCTTTCGCGTAAGCAAACGGCAGTTTGGCTACGGAGGTCAGGGAGGCTACAGCACCTTTCTGGTCGCGACCGTGCATTGGGTTAGCACCTGGACCGAATGGCGCGCCAGCGCGGCGACCGTCTGGAGTGTTACCGGTTTTCTTGCCGTAGACCACGTTAGAAGTGATGGTCAGTACGGACTGAGTCGGAACCGCATTACGGTAGGTACGCAGTTTCTGAATTTTCTTCATGAAACGTTCTACCAGGTCACAGGCGATGTCATCAACGCGAGCATCGTTGTTACCGAACTGCGGATATTCACCTTCGATTTTGAAGTCGATAGCCAGGCCGTCTTCGTCACGGATGGTGGACACTTTAGCGTACTTGATGGCGGACAGGGAGTCAGCCGCAACCGACAGACCGGCGATGCCGCAGGCCATGGTGCGATAAACGTCACGGTCGTGCAGTGCCATCAGCGCAGCTTCATAGCTGTACTTGTCGTGCATGTAGTGAATGATGTTCAGCGCGGTCACGTACTGTTTGGCCAGCCAATCCATAAAGTGGTCCATGCGTTCCATGACTTTGTCATAGTCCAGCACGGTGTCCATCATTGGCGCTTCTTTCGGGCCTACCTGCATTTTCAGTTTTTCATCAACGCCGCCGTTGATTGCGTACAACATGGTTTTCGCCAGGTTGGCACGGGCACCGAAGAACTGCATTTGTTTACCGACAATCATCGGGCTGACGCAACAGGCGATGGCATAGTCATCGTTGTTGAAGTCTGGGCGCATCAGGTCGTCATTTTCATACTGTACGGAAGAGGTGTCGATAGACACTTTCGCCGCGTATTTTTTGAAGTTCAGAGGCAGTTTTTCAGACCACAGGATGGTCATGTTCGGTTCCGGAGACGGCCCCATGGTGTACAGGGTGTTCAGGAAGCGGAAGCTGTTTTTGGTTACCAGAGTACGGCCGTCAACGCCCATACCTGCCAGGGACTCGGTCGCCCAGATTGGGTCACCGGAGAACAGCTCATCATACTCAGGGGTACGCAGGAAGCGCACCATACGCAGTTTCATTACCAGGTGGTCAATCAGTTCCTGCGCTTGTTCTTCAGTCAGTTTGCCTGCATCGATGTCGCGTTGAATGAACACGTCAAGGAAGGTAGACACGCGGCCGAAGGACATTGCTGCGCCGTTCTGAGATTTCACCGCGGCCAGGTAGCCGAAGTAAGTCCACTGTACAGCTTCTTGTGCGGTGGTAGCAGGACCAGAGATATCGCAGCCGTATTTGGCAGCCATTTCTTTGATCTGACCCAGAGCGCGATGCTGTTCAGCAATTTCTTCACGCAGCTGGATGGTCATTTCCAGATCTTCGCCGTTTTCCAGCTTGGTCTGCAGTGACTTGAACTGGTTCAGTTTGTCGGCCATCAGGAAATCGATGCCGTACAGGGCTACGCGGCGGTAGTCACCGATGATACGACCACGGCCGTATGCATCTGGCAGACCAGTCAGCACGCCGGATTTACGGCAGTTCAGGATGTCTTTGGTGTAAACATCGAATACGCCCTGGTTGTGGGTTTTGCGGTATTCGGTGAACACTTTTTTCAGCTGTGGATCCAGTTCGCGGCCATAGACCTTACAAGAACCTTCGACCATTTTGATGCCGCCGAATGGGATCAGCGCGCGTTTCAGAGGGGCGTCAGTCTGCAGACCTACGATGGTTTCCAGCTCTTTAGCGATGTAGCCAGCGTCATGGGAAGTGATGGTCGCGGCAACGTTGGTGTCGAAATCAACTGGCGCATGGGTGCGGTTTTCCAGTTTGATCCCTTCCATAACCTTTTCCCACAGGGTGGAGGTGGCCTGAGTTGCGCCAGCCAGGAAGGATTCATCACCCTCGTAAGGAGTGTAGTTTTTCTGGATGAAGTCACGAACGTTGACTTCGTTCTGCCAGTCACCTTTGCTGAAACCTTCCCAAGCTTTGGCTAACTTCTCGTTAAGTTCGGTCATTATACACCTACCTTTAATTGTGGAGTTCTAACTCGGCGCGCGATAACTAACAGCTTAGTGCTGTTGTTCACCACCGCGCAGATAAATTACCCAGTAAGTCAACCCAACCAGTAAACCGCCGCCAATGATGTTGCCAATGGTGACTGGGATCAGATTGTCGATGATAAAGTTGCTTACGGTCAGATGAGCAAACTGCTCGGGTGCTGCCCCTATGGCTTGCCAGAATTCCGGCGTGGCGAAGTTTTTAACCACGATACCCATAGGGATCATAAACATGTTGGCGATGCTGTGTTCGAAACCGCTGGCGACGAACATGCCGACCGGCAGGATCATGGCGAACATTTTGTCCATCAGGCTGCGGCCTGAGTAACTCATCCACACGGCCAGGCAAACCATCAGGTTAGCCAGGATGCCGAGGCAGACGGCCTCAACAAAGGTGTGATGCAGCTTGTGGTCAGCGGTTTGCAGGACGTTCAGTCCCCATTGGCCGTTGGCCACCATGTGTTCGCCGGAGAACCAGATGAGCGCGACGAAGAACAGGGCGCCGATCAGGTTGCCGATATAGACATTTAGCCAGTTGGCAGCCAACTGGTACCAGCTGATGCGGCCGCTGGCCTTGGCGATGACAATCAGCACGGTGGAAGTGAACAGGTCGGCGCCTGAAACCACGACCAGCATTAACCCCAGAGAGAAGCAGATGCCGCCGACCAGTTTTGCCAGGCCGAAAGGCACACCGGCAGTGCCGGTAGTCGCAGTGATATAAAATACGAATGCGATTGAAATAAAGACGCCGGCAGTGATCGCCAAATAAAACGTTTTCAGCGGGTGCTTGGTGGCTTTATACACACCTGCATCTTCAGCGATTTTCGCCGTTGCTGCAGGTAATATCAGATCGAAGGGGTTGTCAGCTTTCACACTAACTCTCGCTTTTAAGGGTTAAAACAACGCAATGAGATACTAGCAAAGCAGTATAGGGTAAAAATTGATTTGGATCATAAGGCGGGAAACTAAAACGGCCAAAAACCAGATAAATCGCAAGGTTTATTTGGTTAATTTATTGATTTTTAAATAAAAACAATTTTTTAATGTTTGCAAATAATTTTGAATTTGCGACCGTGTCAACCTTGAATAGGTTAAATTTTAGCGCATTTTGTCACTTTCAGAGCGGCAAGGTTTAATTATCGGTTAATTATTATTTTACCGGTCCGTAACAACTGCTGTTTTATTTATCTTGTTTACCGTTAAGTGCGTAATTAGGCAAAAAAATAAAACAAAAAAACGGCTATTTAACCGTCAAATAATTCTTTGTTATTTTTCTATCTTGGTGTTGCGCCGGCAGAAGGCCGCCGGCGCACAGATACTGAGATTATGCCTGCGCCCAATGGCGACGCTTGGCGGTCTGCAGTTTTTCATAGGCCGCTAGCAGCGCCTGATGTGCCGGTAAGGCTTTCAGATCGCTATCGACAGCGAACAGGCCGTTAAAGCGTTCTTCACCGCTGATGGCCGCAGAGGCGGCATCCACCGTTTCCTGGCCGTACATCTTCACGAAGGCGGAATAGTATTGCGCCGGATCGCGTTCAGGCTCCTGTGTCAGCAGCAGCAGGGTTTGCAAACAACGGTAGTAGTTGCTGCGCGCCGGGCTCAATACGGAAGAGTTGAAGTCCTGTGTCCATTCGGCCCAGATCAGCGCCTGATCCAGATCGCCGCCGGCCAGCGCCAGCATTGACTTCAACTCGCCTATACGCAGGGTAGACCAGGCGTTGTCTTTGCCGGAAGCAATCCCCAGCAGCTCGCGCACGCGGGTGAAGTCGTCCAGGCCTTCGTCGTCCAGGCGCTCTAACAGCGCCAGATACTCTTGCGGCTCCCACTCGCTGCCCGGCAGCGCCAGCAACGTATCGCGCAGGTGCGCCCCCATGCTGTTGTTGGCCAGCAGCAGGTCTTCCGCCGGGTAGATGTCGGACATGCCCGGTACGATGATGCGGCAGGCGTAGACATCCAAATGTTCATAGTCGGCGATATACACTTCAGCGCCTTCTTTGTCGAAGATGCTCATCAGCGTCGCGAATTCTTCCTGCGTGCTGCCGCTGAAGCTCCAGTCGACAAACGGGTAATCTGCGTCCTGTTTGAACATATCCCAGGAGATCAAACCGCTGGAGTCGATAAAGTGGGTTTCCAGGTTAGTGTGCTCCGCCACTTCTTCGTCGTCGAAGGTCGGTGCGGTGAACACGTCCAGATCTTTCAGGCTACGGCCCTGCAGCAGCTCAGTGACGGTACGCTCAAGCGCCACGCCGAAATCAGGATGGGCACCGAACGAGGCAAAACAGGTGCCGTTAGCCGGGTTAAACAGCACCACGCAGATCACCGGATAATTACCGCCCAGCGACGCGTCGTAAGACAGGATCGGGAAGCCTTCTTCTTCAAGCTTGGCGATGGCTTCTACCACGCCAGGATAGCGGTTCAGCACCTCGGCCGGGATCTCTGGCAGGCTGATGGATTCGGCGATGATGCGATTTTTCACATAACGCTCAAACACTTCGGACAGGCCTTGTACGCGCGCTTCGTTGGCGGTATTACCCGCGGACATGCCGTTGGAAACGTACAGGTTACCGATGATGTTCATCGGAATGTAAACGGTCTGCTGGTCAGACTGGCGAGAGAACGGCAGGGCGCAAATGCCGCGATCGCCATTACCGGACTGCAGATCGATCAGATCGCTTGCGTTGACTTCCTGATCCGGATTGTAGAAAGCATGCAGACGCTCATCGAGAATACCGGCCGGCAGCGAGTCATCGGCTGGGATCGGGAACCACTTCTCGTTCGGGTAATGCACGAAGTCACCTTCGGCAATCTGTTTCCCCAGATAGAAGTCGGCAAAGAAGTAGTTGGTGGAAAGGCGTTCGAAGTATTCGCCCAAAGCGGAGGCCAGAGCAGCTTTTTTGCTGGCGCCTTTGCCGTTGGTGAAGCACAGCGGGCAATCGCGATCGCGGATATGAACCGACCATACATGAGGTACCGGATTCAGCCAGGAGGCCTCTTCGATATTAAAACCCAGGTCGCTTAATTTCTGTTGGAAACGGGCGATAGAGTCTTCCAGCGCGGCGTCTTTGCCAGGGATAAAAGTTTGCGTCATTGTCTTCACTTTTTGAGCGTACTAAAAACGCGCAATGATACGGGGTTTTACGCTCAAGCTCCATGTATTCCTAAAGCGGTGGCAAAGTCACAGTTTTTTTAGGGATAAGGGCCATAATTCAGCGGGTTATCTATCATGGAGAAACGCAATGAAATCAGTGAAACTGAGCGCCGTGGCGCTACTGTTGGCGGGGGCGAGCGGTTCGGCGTTGGCTTTGCCTACCATTACCTTGTTGGCGACCGGCGGCACCATTGCCGGCGGTGGCGAATCGGCGACGAAATCCAACTATACGGCGGGGAAACTGGGCGTTGACGCTTTAGTGAGTGCTGTGCCTGAGCTAAAAAACCTCGCCAACGTGCAGGGCGAGCAGGTGGTGAACATCGGGTCGCAGGACATGAACGATGAGGTGTGGCTGAAGCTGGCGAAGAAAATCAACGCCGACTGCGCCAAAACTGACGGCTTTGTCGTTACCCACGGCACAGATACGCTGGAAGAGACCGCCTATTTTCTGGATCTCACGGTCAAATGTGACAAACCGGTGGTGATCGTCGGGGCAATGCGCCCGGCAACGGCGATGAGCGCTGATGGTCCGTTCAATCTGTATAACGCAGTGGTGACGGCGGCAGATCCGCAATCGGCGAAACGCGGGGTGTTGGTGGCGATGAACGACAGCGTGTTGGATGCACGCGATGTGACAAAAACCAATACTACGTCGGTGCAGACTTTCCAGTCGCCTAACTTCGGCCCGCTTGGTTACATCCACAACGGCAAGGTTGATTACCAGCGTGCGCCGCAGCGCAAGCACACCACCGAGACCCCGTTTGACGTGTCTAACCTGACAGCGTTGCCGAAGGTAGGCATTATCTACAATTACGCCAATGCTTCCGATGCCCCTGCGAAGGCTTTGATCGCCGAAGGGTATCAAGGCATCGTCAGTGCCGGGGTCGGTAACGGCAACCTGTATAAAACGGTGTTCGATACGCTGGCGACGGCCGCACATAACGGTGTCGCCGTGGTGCGTTCTTCCAGAGTGTCCACTGGCTCCACCACCGAAGACGCTGAAGTGGATGACGCGAAGTTCGGCTTTGTCGCCTCCGGTACGCTGAACCCGCAGAAGGCGCGGATCCTGCTTCAACTGGCGTTGACGCAGACCAAGGACGCCAAACAGATCCAGCAGATGTTCAATCAATACTGAGTGCATTTTCCTCATTCGGGGGCCCTGGAGCCCCCTAGCCATGTTGGCTGAATACAGCATAAAAAACCGCGTTAACCCACTGAATTGGCCACCTTCACAGCGTTTTATTGCAGAAAATACCGGTGATTTGGCAGAGCCTGTTATCGTCACGTTCAAGGCTTTCCCGGCATCGGGCGAATAACCATTGCAGGCGGGGGGCGTGAGTGATAAAACCGATGGGTTACTTCGGGCGTATTTCGGTAGGCCAGTATCATTGGCGAATAGTGAATGTGGTGAGGGGAAATGACTCAGGTTTATAATTTTAGCTCTGGCCCGGCAATGCTGCCGGTTGAAGTGTTGCGTCGTGCAGAACAGGAGCTGTGCAACTGGCACGGCCTCGGTACCTCGGTGATGGAAATTAGCCATCGCAGTAAAGAGTTCATCGAAGTTGCCCAGCAGTCCGAGCAGGATCTGCGCGATCTGCTGAAGATCCCCTCCAATTATAAAGTGCTGTTCTGCCACGGTGGCGCTCGCGCACAGTTTGCTGCGTTGCCGTTGAACCTGCTGGGTGACAAAACCACCGCGGACTATATCGACGGCGGTTATTGGGCGCACAGCGCCATCACCGAAGCGCAAAAATACTGTTCGCCAAACACCATTGACGTGAAAACCAACGTCGACGGCCTGCTCGGCATCAAACCGATGAAAGAGTGGCAGTTAAGCGATGACGCGGCCTATGTCCACTATTGCCCGAATGAAACCATCGACGGCGTAGCTATCGATGAGTTACCTGACTTTGGCGATAAAGTGGTGATTGGCGATTACTCCTCCACCATTCTGTCGGGTCCGCTGGACGTCAGCCGTTTCGGCGTAATTTACGCCGGTGCGCAGAAAAACATTGGGCCGGCCGGCCTGACCCTGGTGATCGTACGTGAAGATCTGCTGGGCAAAGCGCGTCGCGAAGTCCCGTCCATCCTCGATTACACCGTGCTGGCCGAAAACGATTCCATGTTCAACACACCGCCGACCTTTGCCTGGTACCTGTCCGGCCTGGTGTTCAAATGGCTGAAAGAGCAGGGCGGCCTGGTAGAGATGCACAAACGCAATCAGGCCAAGGCCGAATTGCTGTACGCGACCATCGACAGCTCTGACTTCTACCGTAGCCGGGTGGCGCATGCCAACCGCTCCTGGATGAACGTGCCGTTCCAACTGGCGGATTCTGCGCTGGATAAAGTCTTCCTCAGCGAAGCAGAAGCCATTGGCCTGCAGGCGTTAAAAGGTCACCGGGTGGTTGGCGGCATGCGTGCTTCTATTTACAATGCAATGCCGTTGGCCGGGGTGAAGACCTTAACCGACTTTATGGTCGACTTCGAACGTCGTCACGGTTAAGTCCGGCGCCTGCCGTGAGCAGGTAGCCTTCGCTGTTGTCCTTTTGCGTTAAAGCGGCTCCGGCATTATCCCGGGGCCGTTTCGTTTATCAGATTTTGGAGATTTTTGTTCACATGGTGGATTCCCTGACGTTACAACCGGTTGCCTTGGTCAATGGCACCGTCAACTTACCTGGCTCCAAGAGCGTGTCCAACCGTGCTCTGCTGCTGGCTGCGCTGGCGGAGGGGACGACGACGCTGACCAATCTGCTGGACAGCGATGACGTGCGCCATATGCTGAATGCGCTACAGGCATTAGGGGTGAGTTACCAACTGTCAGACGATCGTACCACCTGTACAGTCGAAGGTGTTGCCGGCCCGCTGGTGGCTAATCAACCGCTTGAGCTGTTCCTCGGCAATGCCGGCACCGCGATGCGCCCTTTGGCGGCTGCGCTGTGCCTGGGCAGCAATGATGTGGTGTTGACCGGCGAACCACGGATGAAAGAGCGCCCAATCGGTCATCTGGTGGATGCCCTGCGTCAGGGTGGCGCGCAGATTGATTATCTGGAGCAGACCGATTACCCGCCATTGCGCCTGCGCGGTGGCTTCCAGGGCGGTGATGTGACCGTGGACGGCAGCGTATCCAGTCAGTTTCTTACCGCATTGCTGATGACGGCACCGCTGGCCAAACAGGACACCCATATCCATATCAAGGGCGAGCTGGTTTCCAAGCCGTACATTGATATCACCCTGCATCTGATGCGCACTTTCGGCGTTGAAGTCAGCCACGACAACTATCGCGTGTTCCACATTAGCGGTGGCCAAACCTATCGCTCACCGGGTGATTATCTGGTGGAAGGGGATGCCTCTTCCGCGTCTTATTTCCTGGCGGCAGCGGCAATTAAAGGCGGTACTGTCCGCGTTACCGGCATTGGTAGAAAAAGCGTTCAGGGCGACACCAAGTTTGCCGACGTGCTGGAAAAAATGGGCGCACGTATTACCTGGGGCGATGACTATATTGAATGCAGCCGCGGTGAACTGCGCGGTATCGACATGGACATGAACCATATTCCTGATGCGGCAATGACCATCGCAACCGCAGCCCTGTTTGCCGAAGGCCCGACCACCATCCGCAATATCTACAACTGGCGGGTTAAAGAGACCGATCGCCTGGCGGCGATGGCGACGGAGCTGCGTAAAGTGGGGGCTGAGGTGGATGAAGGGGAAGACTACATTCACGTGGTGCCACCGGCCAAGCTGAAATTTGCCGATATCGGCACCTATAATGACCACCGCATGGCGATGTGCTTCTCGCTGGTGGCGTTATCGGACACCCCAGTGACCATTCTCGATCCGAAATGTACCGCGAAAACCTTCCCGGATTACTTCGAACAGCTGGCGCGCATCAGTCAATTGGCATAACTCCACAGTCAGATGCTTTTTTTTAAGGCCCTTAATTGGGCCTTTATCGTTTTTAACGCCCGCAGGCTGCGGGCGTCCACTATACTTTTGCGCGGACGTACGCTTATTTTCAACAACCAGACAGTTCCAGGGTAACAGTTAGTCGTTTGGCAGCGTATAATACGCCACCGTGACTGCCCCGACTGGGCAGGCTGCAGGGACGCTTTTAATTATGCTTTCGCATTGTGCTGACGGCAGG
Organism: Serratia sp. BNK-12; assembly: GCF_047456085.1. Lineage (NCBI taxonomy): Bacteria > Pseudomonadati > Pseudomonadota > Gammaproteobacteria > Enterobacterales > Yersiniaceae > Serratia > Serratia sp. BNK-12. Next base: position 3,379,321 of record NZ_CP179896.1, on the reverse strand, counting down.
TTATGTCCCTGTGAGGTTTTCTACCTGAAGGAGAGAGAAATGACGGCTACAGCTCCGGTGATAACCGTTGATGGACCAAGTGGCGCAGGCAAAGGTACTTTGTGTAAGGCGCTGGCCGAATCCCTTGGTTGGCGTTTGCTGGATTCCGGTGCGATCTATCGCGTACTGGCACTGGCGGCACTGCATCATCAGGTTGATATCACTTCTGAGGAGGCGCTGGTTCCCCTGGCCGCACATCTCGATGTTCGCTTTGTTGCCGAAGGTGGCAAACTGCAGGTGATTTTGGAAGGTGAGGATGTCAGCAATGAGATCCGCACTGAAACCGTCGGCAATACCGCTTCGCAGGCAGCGGCTTTTCCGCGCGTGCGTGAAGCCTTGTTGCGGCGCCAGCGTGCATTCCGCGAGGCCCCGGGCCTGATTGCCGATGGACGCGACATGGGCACCGTGGTATTCCCCGATGCGCCGGTAAAAATTTTCCTGGATGCCAGTTCTGAAGAGCGTGCGCACCGCCGCATGCTACAGTTGCAGGAAAAGGGCTTTAATGTTAACTTTGAACGTCTTTTAGCCGAGATAAAGGAACGGGATGACCGTGACCGTAATCGGCCTATCGCGCCACTGGTGCCGGCCTCCGACGCCCTCGTGCTGGATTCAACCAGCATGTCGATCGACGAAGTCATCCAGCGTGCGCTGACATATGCACATGAAGTTTTAGCGTTGCCGCAGCAGTAAGCGCGGCGGCGTTATTGGCTTTTTGTCATATTTGTCATGGCAGTATCGAACTATATCGGGTAAAATTTTACCCCTGTAACCTAAACCCTGTCGGCATGGAGCCAATGGCGGGGTATGTGAAACAACCCCATTCGGCGGGATGCTAAATGGACGTTAAACTATAGAACCCTGAAGATTAAACATGACTGAATCTTTCGCTCAACTCTTTGAAGAATCCCTGAAAACAATCGAAACCCGTCCGGGTTCCATCGTTCGTGGCGTTGTAGTTGCTATCGACAAAGACGTAGTACTGGTTGACGCCGGTCTGAAATCTGAGTCTGCCATCCCGGCTGAGCAATTCAAAAACGCACAGGGCGAGCTGGAAATCCAGGTAGGCGACGAAGTTGATGTTGCGCTGGACGCTGTTGAAGATGGCTTCGGTGAAACTCTGCTGTCCCGTGAGAAAGCTAAGCGTCACGAAGCTTGGATCACGCTGGAAAAAGCTTACGAAGAAGCTGAAACTGTCGTCGGTGTTATCAACGGCAAAGTTAAGGGTGGCTTCACTGTAGAGCTGAACGGTATTCGTGCGTTCCTGCCAGGTTCCCTGGTTGACGTGCGTCCAGTACGTGACACTCTGCACCTGGAAGGCAAAGAGCTTGAGTTCAAAGTCATCAAGCTGGACCAGAAACGCAACAACGTTGTAGTTTCTCGCCGTGCGGTTATCGAATCAGAGAACAGCGCAGAACGTGATCAACTGCTGGAAAACCTGCAGGAAGGCATGGAAGTTAAAGGTATCGTTAAGAACCTCACTGACTACGGTGCATTCGTTGATCTGGGCGGCGTAGACGGCCTGCTGCACATCACTGATATGGCTTGGAAACGCGTTAAGCATCCGAGCGAAATCGTCAACGTTGGCGACGAAATCACTGTTAAAGTGCTGAAGTTCGACCGCGAGCGTACTCGTGTTTCCCTGGGCCTGAAGCAACTGGGCGAAGATCCATGGGTCGCTATCGCGAAACGTTACCCAGAAGGCACCAAGCTGACTGGTCGTGTAACCAACCTGACTGATTACGGCTGCTTCGTAGAAATCGAAGAAGGCGTTGAAGGCCTGGTACACGTTTCTGAAATGGATTGGACCAACAAAAACATCCATCCGTCCAAAGTTGTTAACGTGGGCGATGTAGTGGAAGTTATGGTTCTGGACATCGATGAAGAGCGTCGTCGTATCTCCCTGGGTCTGAAGCAGTGCAAAAACAACCCATGGCAGCAGTTTGCAGAAACCCACAACAAGGGCGACCGCGTTGAAGGTAAAATCAAGTCTATCACTGACTTCGGTATCTTCATCGGCCTGGACGGCGGCATCGACGGCCTGGTTCACCTGTCTGACATCTCCTGGAACGTTGCAGGTGAAGAAGCAGTTCGTGAATACAAGAAAGGCGACGAAATCGCAGCGGTTGTTCTGCAAGTTGATGCAGAGCGCGAGCGTATCTCCCTGGGCGTGAAGCAACTGGCTGAAGACCCGTTCAATAACTACCTGTCTATGAACAAGAAAGGTACTATTGTTACTGGTAAAGTCACTGCAGTTGACGCCAAAGGTGCTACAGTTGAATTAGCAGGCGGCGTAGAAGGTTACCTGCGTGCATCTGAAGCCTCTCGCGACCGCATTGAAGATGCAACTCTGGTTCTGAATGTGGGTGACGACGTTGAAGCTAAATTCACCGGCGTTGACCGTAAGAACCGCGTAGTAAGCCTGTCCGTACGTGCTAAGGACGAAGCTGACGAGAAAGACGCAATCGCTACTGTTAACAACAAACAGGAAGAGAGCAACTTCTCTAACGCTATGGCTGAAGCTTTCAAAGCGGCTAAAGGCGAGTAATGACGGGGGGCGGTTTTTTAATCGCCCCGATACGGTAGTTTAGCTGCAAAGCTTGGAGGAACTATGACCAAGTCTGAACTTATTGAAAGACTTGCTGGCCAGCAATCTCATGTACCGGCGAAAGCCGTTGAGGATGCAGTGAAAGAGATGCTAGAACATATGGCTGCTACGTTAGCCGATGGTGAACGCATTGAGATCCGCGGATTCGGCAGTTTTTCTCTTCACTACCGTGCTCCGCGTGTGGGTCGCAACCCGAAAACTGGTGATAAAGTTGAGTTGGACGGCAAGTACGTTCCTCACTTCAAGCCAGGCAAAGAGCTGCGTGACCGCGCCAATATCTATGGTTAGTCACTGACTTCCATAGAGTTGTTGCTTGTACTGAAATATAAAACGGCGCCCCCAGGGCGCCGTTTTTTTTGGCCTGAACGCTGAGATTGACCGGTTGATTCTGCACTTTTCTGCTTACCACGTCGCAACATGTTGCCCCTGAAGGTAACGGTCATTGTTATTGTGCGGCGCCTCGCGCACGTCTTTAGATTATGGCTGGTGGAACCTGGTCTTGATGTGAACAATCCCGTGATGTTGGCGGCTTGAATAGCTGCCCCAAACAGGGAGAAACCCTATCAAGACCTCGCTGGATTTGGCGATCATCGCGATTATCTGCGGCACTCTGCCCCTGCTTTTCATGCCGCATCTGCCTGACGCACGAATAATGCTATGCGTCACTCTGCCCATCTGTTGTTACCTGTGGCGCAGGGGCTCCCTATGCCGATTTATGGCATGGGGGGCGTTGGGTTTTCTGTGGGCGGTATTCACTGCCGGAAACCTGGTCGACCAAATCAACCGCCTGAGCCAGGGGCCTGTAGTGCATGCCGTGGTCAAGGTTAGCGGCATTGCGCTTGCGGCTACAGCACGCAAGCAGACGGTAATGCATATAGAACAGATTAATGGCAGGTGGTTGGTGCCATCCATTGCGTTTTCCACACTGTGGCAACCCAAAGAGCAACCTTTGTGCGCCGGACAGCGTTGGCAGATGCAACTGCGCCTGCGACCGATGCATGGCAATTTAAATGAAGGGGGCTTCGACAGCCAACGTTGGGCTATCTCGCAGCGTCAACCATTAACGGCGCAGGTAAAGAGCGCCACACTTTTGGATCCCGCCTGTAGCTGGCGACAGCGTATTATCCGCCATGCCGAAAACAATATTGGTACGGTTCGTTATCAGGCCGTTTTACTGGCTTTGGCATTTGGTGAACGCGGGGCACTAGAGCCTTCACTGCGTTCGCTAATGTTAAAAACCGGTATTGCTCACCTGATGGCCATTTCAGGGCTGCATGTGGCGATGGTGGCCATTCTGATTTGGTCTTTGCTGCGGGTAATCCAGTTTTGGTTACCTGCCCACCGAATCGGCTACCGTTTCCCTCTGATTGCCAGTTGGCTCGGGGCGCTAGGTTATATCTGGTTGGCTGGCGCGCACCCGCCGGCGGTAAGAACCGGCCTGGCGTTGACGCTCTGGATGCTGTTGCGCATACGGGGTATTCATTGTTCTTCTTGGCAAGTTTGGTTGTGGTGTATCGGCTTGATACTGATTTGCGATCCGCTGGCGGTGTTGTCCGACAGCTTTTGGCTCTCGGCGACGGCGGTGTTGTGCCTGATATTTTGGTTTGAATGGGTCCCCCTTAGTCCCCGTTTTCGCGTGGGATGGTATTGGGCACCGCTGCGTTGGCTGCATATCCAGTTTGGTATCACATTGTTGCTGGTGCCGATGCAAGCAGGTTTGTTTCTTGGCCTCAGTATGACCTCAATACCGGCCAATCTTTGGGCCGTACCCTTGGTTTCCCTGGTGACGGTTCCGCTGATCCTTCTCGCCGTGGTACTGGGGATTTTCCCTCCGTTGAGTACCGGGTTGTGGTGGGCAGCAGACCTCACGCTGGCGTGGGTCTTCACCCCATTACACTACCTGCAGAATGGGTGGCTTGACCTTGGCGCAGCATCGCTGGTTGTCAGTATTATGGGCTGGTTGATGGTGATTTTCTGGCGCTTTCATTGGTGGCTGCGCTATGTCTCGGTGCTGGTAACGCTGGCAGTGTGCTGCCTGCTGTGGCGGGAGAAAGCCCCGTCATATCGCTGGCGCGTAGATATGCTCGATATTGGTCATGGCTTGGCCATGGTGGTTGAAAAGAATGGCCGCGCGATATTGTACGATACTGGACCCCGTTGGGGGACGGGCAGCGCGGCCACGCGCAATATCGTCCCCTTTCTTAACTGGCGTGGGCTGCCGGTGGATCAAATCGTCATTAGCCACGATCATTTGGACCATATCGGTGGTCTTGAGGAATTGCAGCAGGCATTCCCGCTGGCGACGGTGAGAAGTCCGCGGCTTGGCGCTGGCCACTTACCCTGCGTCGCGGGGGAAAGTTGGCAATGGCAATCGCTGCAATTCCAGGTGCTGTGGCCACCGAAAGCAGTAAAGACCGCGGGAAATGACGACTCGTGCGTCATCCGTATCGATGATGGAAAATACAGCCTGTTGCTGACCGGTGATGCAGAGAAAAGGTCGGAAGCACAGCTGGTACGGCATCAGCGCCATTTGTTGCGCGCGACGATATTACAGGTTCCCCATCATGGCAGTAAAACGTCATCCACTCCGCCATTTTTACGTGCTGTAGCGCCGGAGGCGGCAATAGCTTCCGCATCGCGTTACAATAAATGGCGATTACCTGCGGTTAAAGTCGTCGCCAGATATCGGGAAAATGGCATCATATGGCGCGATACATCGTGCTCCGGTCAGTTATCCGTACTTTTTTTCGACAACGATTGGCAAATTAAAGGCTTTCGTGAACAAATAATGCCCCGTTGGTACCATCAGCGGTTTGGCGTAGAGGGTGATAATGAGTAAAATGGGCCGCTATTTCTTCCGATGCTGGTATTTGCATGATGAATGATAAAGATCTCTCCACCTGGCAGACTTTCCGTCGCCTCTGGCCGATGATCACACCTTTTAAGACCGGGCTGATCGTGGCCGCCATTGCGTTGGTAATGAACGCAGCCAGCGACGCCTTTATGCTGTCTTTGCTTAAACCTTTATTGGATGACGGTTTTGGGAAAACGGAAAGCACTATCCTGCTGTGGATGCCATTGGCCGTTATTGGCCTGATGGTGGTGCGCGGGGCGACGGGCTTTGTTTCCAGCTATTGCATTTCATGGGTTTCCGGCATGGTGGTGATGCACATGCGTCGTCGTCTGTTTGGCCACATGATGAGAATGCCGGTGTCCTTCTTCGACCAGCAATCTACCGGTACATTACTGTCTCGCATCACTTATGATTCCGAGCAGGTCGCTTCATCCTCGTCCAGTGCACTGGTGACCGTGGTGCGTGAAGGGGCGTCGATCATCGCGCTGTTCACCATGATGTTCTATTACAGCTGGCAGCTTTCGGTGATCCTGATCGTCCTGGCCCCGATTGTCTCTATTGCGATCCGCATCGTTTCCAAGCGCTTCCGTAATATCAGTAAAAACATGCAGAACACCATGGGGCAGGTGACTACCAGCGCCGAGCAGATGCTGAAAGGCCACAAGGAAGTTCTGATTTTCGGCGGCCAGCAGGTTGAAACCGATCGCTTCAATTCGGTCAGCAACCGCATGCGTCAACAGGGCATGAAGTTAGTTTCCGCTTCCTCTATCTCTGACCCTATCATTCAGTTGATCGCTTCACTGGCTCTGGCCTTTGTGCTGTATGCCGCCAGCTTCCCAAGCGTGATGGAAACCCTGACTGCCGGTACCATCACCGTGGTGTTCTCTTCGATGATCGCTCTGATGCGTCCGCTGAAGTCACTGACTAACGTCAACGCGCAGTTCCAGCGTGGGATGGCCGCGTGCCAGACCCTGTTCTCGATTCTGGACATGGAGCAGGAAAAAGACACCGGTACCCGCGAAGTGACTCGTGCGAAAGGCGACATCGAATTCCGCAATGTTACTTTCTACTATCCAGGCAAAGAAACCCCAGCGCTGCGTGATATCAATCTGAGCATTTCAGAAGGTAAAACGGTGGCGTTGGTGGGCCGTTCAGGATCGGGCAAGTCGACCATCGCCAATTTGCTGACCCGGTTCTATGACGTTCAGGAAGGCGAGATCCTGATGGATGGTCACGATCTGCGCGAATACACGCTTGCGTCGTTGCGCGATCAGGTAGCCCTGGTTTCGCAAAATGTGCATTTGTTCAATGACACCATCGCCAACAACATCGCTTACGCGCGTGAGGAACGCTATACCCGCGAAGAGATAGAGAAGGCCGCGCGCATGGCTTACGCCATGGATTTCATAGAGAAAATGGAAAATGGTCTGGATACGGTAATTGGCGAGAATGGCGTAATGCTTTCCGGTGGTCAGCGCCAGCGTATCGCCATCGCCCGTGCCTTGCTGCGCGATTGCCCGATTCTGATCCTCGATGAAGCCACCTCGGCACTGGACACCGAATCAGAGCGTGCTATTCAGGCCGCGTTGGATGAATTGCAGAAAAACCGTACTTCATTAGTGATTGCGCACCGTCTGTCGACGATTGAGAAAGCCGATGAAATCCTGGTGGTTGAGGATGGCCGTATCGTCGAGCGTGGCGAGCATGCCGTATTGATCGAAAAGCAGGGCGCCTATGCCCAGCTGCACCGTATGCAGTTTGGTCAATAATGATCGAACGCATCTGGTCAGGCAGTTCGCTGGTTTATTTGCTGTTGTTACCGCTGTCCTGGCTGTATGGCCTGGTCAGCGGACTGATTCGGCTCAGCTACCGTTGCGGCCTGCGTAAAAGCTGGCGTGCGCCGGTACCGGTAGTGGTGGTGGGAAATCTCACCGCTGGCGGCAATGGCAAAACCCCGATGGTGATCTGGCTGGTGGAGCAGTTGCAGCAGCGTGGTTACCGGGTGGGTGTCGTTTCGCGCGGTTATGGCGGTAAAGCAAAGGCGTATCCGCTGTTACTCAATGCGAGTACTACTACCCGGCAGGCCGGGGATGAGCCGGTTCTGATATATCAACGTACCGCCGCGCCAGTCGCCATCTCGCCGAACCGTGCGGAAGCGGTTCAGGCGCTGCTTAAGCAGCACCGACTTGATGTCGTGATTACCGATGACGGTTTGCAGCATTACGCCTTACAGCGCGATTTTGAATTGGTCGTGATTGATGGTGTACGCCGCTTCGGGAACGGTTGGTGGTTGCCTGCGGGCCCGATGCGCGAACGCGTTTCACGTTTGAACAGCGTTGATGCATTGATTACCAACGGTGGCGTGGCGCAACCGGGTGAAATTGCCATGCGATTGCAGGCGCGCGAAGCGGTGAATGTTGCCACTGGCGAACGCCGGCCCGCGGTTGAATTGCCGCATGTGGTGGCGATGGCCGGCATTGGCCATCCGCCGCGCTTCTTCGCCACGCTGGAAAAGCTGGGTGTGGATGTTGAAAGAGAAGTGGCGTTTGCCGATCATCAGGAATACCAACATGACCCGCTGGCGGCGCTGGTAACCTCAGGACAAACGCTGCTGATGACTGAAAAAGATGCGGTCAAATGCCGGGCTTTTGCCCAGTCTAACTGGTGGTATTTACCGGTTGATGCGGTACTTCCCTCCGAGCAGGCTGAGCAACTGCTGCAAAACATCGAAGCCCTGCTGAAGCAATAATTCAAACCGCTAGCGCGTGCAGCCCCAAGGCTTGCGCGCAGGCGTCTATCGAGCGTTGCTGTGTTTGCTGATACAGCGATAGCTCATCGATCACCTCGGCTCCCAAAGCCAGTTCAAACGCCGCTTTGCTGGACGTTGCGTTGTACTGCGCATGGCTGGTATCGCCGAGATTCGACTGGAAAATACCCGCGGCACTGACCGGCAAGAAATCTTCATACACTAATGGCTGGAAGCGGATATATTCCTTGGCAATCAACTGTTCCAGCGTGCTGTGCTGATCCAATGAGTCTTTGGCTGCCAGCCCGCATTCGGTCGGGAAATAGCGGAACCAGGCCAACTGCTGCTCTCGCAGGGTGGCATAATCATCCGGAAACGCCTGAAAATTTTGCGCCAGCAGTTGATTGTAGCGATCTGCGTTTTTCTCGTTGGGTGGTGCCTGCAGTGCATCGTTGGTAGCCTGCAGCAGACGATCGTAGAGTGCGCGGCCTTTCGTCGTCAACGCAACGCCGCGCTGTTCTATTTCACCGAAGCGGGCAGTATGGTGCCCGTGAACGGCGCTGCCGTCATGCTCAACGAAATCGACGTTTTCCTCCAGCGCTTTAAAGCTGGTTTGGCGCAGCAGGATAGGGCGGCGACGCGGCGGTGGCCCTTCAATCACCGCTTTGGGAGTGATGCCTCGGCCAGGCATTGCCTGTTGAACCAGGTCGATATTAAGGGTGCGCGGCGTCAGGTGGTTAATGTGCGGGCCTTTGAACGCGACCACGTCAGCAATCAAACGGTGTTGGTCGTGCAACTGCTGATATTCGGCTGCGCTGACCGTCGCCCGGCTGTGCCAACGGAAGGTTTCCAGCGCTTGCTCGACAAATTCGTCGGCCTGGTTCTCGTCCAACCCACCCTGGGCTTCCTGCAAGGCGATCAGCTCCAGTGCGCGCTCGGTAAATATTCTACGACGCGCCAACAGTTGTTGCGCCAGTTGACGTAGTTCCGGATTATCAATCAGCTCTAGTCGCAAGAGCGAAGTGAACACGCGAAAGGGGCTGATTTGCAGCGCGTCTTCATGCACCGCACGAAATGCGGTGGAGTGGACCGGAACGCCTGCCACGGCCAGATCGTAATAACCGACCGGGGACATGCCCATAACGTTAAACAGCCGCCGCAGGGTCGCCAGTTCTTGCTCAGTTCCCACCCGGATAGCGCCGTGACGCTCCATGGCCAGCCGTTCGATTTCGCCGGTAATTTGTAGTTGATGAGCCAATGCGGCATCTTCGCGCAGGACCTGTCTGTTAGTTTCCGCTACCAGTTCGAGCAAATCGCCGTACAGAGGTACCTCTTTTTGGTACATCTCTGACATGGCGTGGGAGAATCTGGCGCGGATTTCATTCGGTGAGACGAACTGCTGGGCGGTCATGCGCATAGCTCCTTGATTCAGTATAATCTGAAAAATTATATTTTTGACGGCATAAGTGCTGGCTGAAAGGCCATCTGCCTTGTTTTCACCTCAAGTTTAGCCATGTCGATTGGGTTTTGTTATAGCTTGGGCAAGCATATTAGATTTTTATGCGTTAGCTCTCATTTGAACAGCACAGGGCGGTAACATTGGCCGTCCAGAAGGCAATAACGCCAAGGTTTTTACATAAAAAAAGATAAATTAACTCATGCACAATCATAGACATAAAAACAAATTCGAAGTAATGATAAAAATAAGGCAATAAACCTCTTGTGCAAAGAATAGATTTATGAGTAAATGCAAGTCGGCCTGTGATACAGACCTATTTATGTTCGAGTATAGAGTTAAGTAGTTCCTCCAAAAACGTTATCATCTGATTCCGCTTCAAAGACGAACCTTCTAAGTACCTCCCATAAGTAATGTTTCTAAAAACGGCCTAAATTGCCTTATGGCAGGTTTTGTATATATATTTAAAAGGTAAATGTGTAATGTCTAAGAAGACTGGTCAGGTGAAGTGGTTCAACGAAAGCAAAGGTTTTGGTTTTATTGAACAGAACGACGGTGGAAAAGATGTATTCGTACATTTCTCTGCAATCGCGACCGACGGTTTCAAAACTCTGGCTGAAGGCCAGCGTGTTGAGTATACCATCCAGGACAGCCCGCGCGGGCCGGCTGCCGCCAACGTTGTTGCTCTGTAAGAAAACAGGGAATAGCGTAAAACGATCTTAATACAACCATGATGATGCGTTAATGCTGATTCATTGCGGAAGATATTAAGTTCAACAAGCCCGCCGTAGTGCGGGTTTTTTATTTTTTGCTCACGAGAGGTTTGTTACGAAAAACTTTAGGATGGGCTGGTAGCGTCCAACAATAATAAAAAAGACGTTGTTATGGATGCTCAAGTAAAAGGATATAAGTTATGTTTAAAAATACTGTGTTACAAATGGGCCGTGTGAAATGGTTTGATCAAGCCGCAGGCTATGGTTTTATTTCACCGGTAGACGGTAGCGACGAAATTTATGTAAGCCGTCGTTCTATCGCCAATACTAAAAATAAATCATTGAACGAAGGTCAGAACGTTGAGTTCTCGATCTATCGCAGCTCTCATGGGCTGTCAGCGGCAGACGTTATCGCGTTCTGACCCATCCCTTCCTCGCCAGTGCCGGTGCCGCCACCCCAAGCACTGGCGAAGATAAATTCCCCGATATCCACTATTATCAAGCGATTGCTCAATCACTTCGGATATCAGGATGAACACCCCCGTTATTTCTCTTACTGCCGCCCGTGCGCTCCACCTTGCCGCACAGGGGTTGTTAACCCCGATAAAACGTAAAGCCAAGCCCGACGATGTGGTTGCCGCCATTCAGCGTATGGGCCTCCTGCAAATCGATACCATCAGCGTTGTCGCTCGCAGCCCCTATTTGGTGCTGTTCAGCCGCTTGGGTGATTATCAGCCCGAATGGCTGGAACAGGCGCTGGCCGGTAGACAGTTGTTCGAGTACTGGGCACATGAAGCCTGCTTTTTACCCATTGAAGATTTTGGCCTGCTGCGACATCGTATGCTGCAGCCTCAGGAGATGGGCTGGAAGTATTCCGAAGAGTGGGTGCAGGAACACCGCACGGCCATTGACGCACTGCTGCAACATATAGAAGCCTGCGGGCCGGTACGTTCGGCTGATTTTAGCGCCGAGAAGAAAGGGAATAGCGGTTGGTGGGATTGGAAACCGGAAAAGCGGCATCTTGAGATCCTGTTTACCGCCGGCAAACTTATGGTGGCCGAGCGACGCAACTTCCACCGCGTTTATGATCTTACTGAAAGGTTAATGCCCCATTGGGATGATGACAGGCACGTATTGGCGGCCGATCATGCGCGGCATGAGATGCTGAAGCGTACCTGTCGCTTCCTTGGGATATTCAAGGCTGAATGGCTGGCAGATTACTACCGACTGAAGCGAGTGGCGCCGAAGGCACTCCTGGCCGGGTTACAGCAGCAGGGGGAAGTGCTGCCGGTGTTGATCGACGGATTGGACGGGGAATTTTACGTACACCATTCGCTGGCCGCAGAACTGCACCTGGCGGAGCAAGGAAAGCTGAAATCAAGCGTAACCACTCTGCTTTCTCCCTTCGATCCAGTGGTTTGGGATCGCCGCCGCGCCCTGGAGTTGTTCGATTTCGATTACCGGTTGGAGTGTTACACGCCAAAAGAAAAACGGCAGTATGGCTATTTCACCCTTCCCGTGTTGCAACGTGGAGAACTGATTGGTCGCATTGATGCAAAAATGCATCGTCGGCAGGGTATATTTGAAATCATCAGTTTCCATCCGCAGACCAAGGTTCGTTTTGGCAAACAGCGTATGCAGGATATTCGGCAAGCCATCACCCGCAGTGCAAAATGGCACGGTGCAAATCAGGTTATTTTGGGTGATATTCCGGCACCGCTGGCGACCGAATGGCGCGAGGGTTGGGAAGTGGAATAACGAACGGCGTTGTCGGCGTGGGTAAAACGAATTCCAGCGCCGCTCGTTACAAGGGGGTGGCCTCAGTTGCTGAAGTTGGCAAACATGGCGATGATCTTATGAATACGTTTGATCATGAGAAATATCTTTTTGTGATATGAATCACAAAATTCTACGCCTGCGCCATTGCCAGTTCAATCCCTGCAGCAGATTAAAACGCAACAGCAAGGCAGCCGGTGATTAACCTGACGTATAGCGTTGTGCTATCCTCATCCACTTTCCTTACGTAAGATCTCCACCCTGGAGGAAGCATGGACCACCGTTTACTCGAAATCGTTGCCTGTCCGGTCTGCAACGGCAAGCTCTATTTCAACAAAGAAAACCAGGAACTGGTGTGTAAAGTGGATGGCTTGGCCTACCCGCTGCGTGATGGCATTCCGGTTCTGCTGGAAAATGAGGCGCGGGCGCTGTCATTGGATGAGAAACACGCATGAGTTTCATCGCTATTATTCCAGCTCGTTATGCTTCAACCCGTTTGCCTGGGAAACCACTGGCCGATATTCACGGTAAGCCGATGGTGGTGCACGTCATGGAACGTGCGCGCGAGTCCGGTGCCAGCCGCGTTATTGTGGCGACCGACCACCCAGCCGTCGCCGAAGCGGTGAAAGCGGCCGGTGGTGAAGTTTGCATGACCCGGGCCGATCACAATTCGGGCACCGAACGTTTGGCTGAAGTGATCGAGCATTATGGCTTTAATGATGACGAAATCATCGTTAACGTTCAGGGTGACGAACCTCTTATCCCTCCGGTCATAGTACGGCAGGTGGCTGAAAACCTGGCGGGCAGCCAGGCTGGTATGGCTACCTTGGCAGTGCCGATCGACAGTGCGGAAGAAGCCTTCAACCCCAATGCAGTTAAGGTGGTTATGGATGCGAAGGGCTATGCGCTCTACTTTTCACGCGCCACCATTCCGTGGGATCGTGAACGTTTCGCCCAATCCAAAGAGAGCATCGGCGACAGCCTGTTGCGGCATATCGGCATTTACGCCTATCGCGCCGGCTTTGTGCGCCGTTATGTCACCTGGGCGCCAAGCCAACTGGAACAAATTGAGCTGCTGGAGCAGTTGCGGGTGCTGTGGTACGGCGAAAAAATCCACGTGGCGGTTGCCAAGGCAATGCCGAGTGTGGGGGTTGATACGCCGGAAGACTTGCAGCGTGTCCGTGACAGCATGAAAAGCTGATCATTGAACGCCGGTGCGCCACACGGCGCACCGGCGGCATTATCATTTCCCTTCTTATATCCCCATTTTGTTGATCTGCGTTGAAGAATTTATCTGCTTAGCGTTCGATGATAGCTGCGTCTCTTCCTATCTCTTGAGGCTATTTCCTTATGGAGCAGTTACGCGCTGAACTGAGTATTGTGCTGGGTGAGTCTATCAGCCGACTGGAACGCGTCAGCGAGCAGCCTTATGCACACATGTATTCACTGTACGACCAACAGGGGCACGCTATTCCGCTGATGGCGAAAAGCTTTGTCTGCCAAGGGATTGCCCAGCAGGAGGCCTATAAGCTGTCGATGCTGGCGCGCGAAGGCGATATTCGTTTGCCGACGGTGTATGGCGTGGTCTATACCCAGCAATCACCCTATAAAGAGATCTTGCTGATAGAACGTTTGCGGGGCGTATCCGCAGAAGCGCCGACGCGCACACCGGATCGCTGGAATTCGTTGATGGAACAGGTGGTCGACGGCATATTAGCCTGGCACCGCATCGACAGCCACGGCTGCGTCGGCACGGTCGACAGCACTCAGGAAAACGACTGGTTCTGCTGGTATCAACAGCGGGTGGAAGTGCTGTGGTCAACGGTCAGCAACCTTAATTCGCCGCAGCTGACGATGGCAGACCGTCGCTTGCTGTATCGCACACGTGAAGCATTGACCCATTTTTTTGTCGGATTCGACGATCCCTGCGTGCTGGTGCACGGCAACTTGTCGCTACGCAGTATGTTAAAAGACCCCAAAAGCGATCAATTACTGGCGATGTTGAACCCTGGAATGATGCTGTGGGCGCCACGGGAATATGAGCTTTTCAGGCTGTGTGAGGCAGGAATGCCCAGTCAGTTGCTGTTTTATTATTTGCAACGTGCGCCGGTGGCGGAATCTTTCCTGGTGCGGCGCTGGTTGTATGTGGTGTGGGAGGCGGTGGGGCGGTTGATTCATACCGGCAAGCTGGATAGGCAACCGTTTGATTATGCTTCCAAACAGCTGCTGCCCTGGCTTGCCGGTTAAGCTTGTTTAGTCGACAGAAACCTCATCGGCCCCTTTAAGCCATTGCCACAGGCTGCCGAGCGTTTCATACCAGGCGCGTTCGCTGTGGCCAAGGAACATAGCCGATGGCACCACGCGATCCCAGATATTCAAACGTGAGCTGATGGCCAATTGGTTGGCCGGTGCCGGGATAGGGTGCAGCCCCTTGGCTTCAAAGAAGCGCATCGCCCTTGGCAAATGGTTAGCCGAGGTCACCAGAATAAAGGGCTGTTGCCCGACCAGCTTCGACACCTGCAACGCCTCTTGCTCGGTATCCATCGGGCGATCCAACAGCACCATGTCGCTGCCTGGCACTCCCAGGCTTTCCGCTACCTTCGCCGCCGTCGCCGCGTTACTCAGAGTATTGGGCCCCCCGGCTCCGGTGAATACCATTTTTGCCCCGGGATGCGCGAGATACAGGCGCACGCCTTCCGTGACGCGTGGCAGGCTGTTACCGATCAGGTTGGAACTGGGGGCCCAATCGGGATTAAAGGTATAACCGCCTCCCAGCACCACGATATACTTTACCGGGTCAGTGCCGCGATAGGTGACATACTCCGATTCGATTGGGCGTAGCAGCCTGTCGGCCACCGGCTGCAGGCTGAAAAGCAGTAAAAACAGCCAGCTCAACGTCAAAATGACCCTGCCGCTTTTTTGCCAACGGGTGAACCACAGCAGCAACAGCGCCAGTCCCATCAACAGCAGCAGTGCAGGTAACGGCATTAAAATGGCGCCAATGAACTTTTTCAGGTTAAACAGCATCAAAAATCAGGTCCTTTTGGGCGAAAAAACGACATCCGGGCACATTCAGGCCGCAAGAAGATTCATTCTAAGCCAGTCTGTGCCAAAATAGCAGGTTTGAATGGGCTGGCGCTTTGCCCCCAACAGAATAAGATCAGCGGAGCCGTTGTCCATGCAGGATCGCAATTTTGACGATATTGCTGAAAAGTTTGCGCGTAATATTTACGGCACCACCAAAGGGAAAATCCGTCAGGCGGTAGTCTGGCAGGATCTGACCACGCTGTTGGCCCAGTTGCCGCAGCGGCCGCTGCGCATTCTGGATGCCGGCGGCGGCGAAGGCCATATGGCCTGCCAATTGGCAGAATTAGGACATCAGGTGTTGTTGTGCGATCTTTCTGGTGAGATGATCCAACGCGCCGCATTACTGGCTGAGCAGAAAGGTGTGAGCCAGAACATGCAATTCATACAAAGTTCAGCACAGGATATTGGCCAACATTTGGAACAGCCGGTTGATCTGGTATTGTTTCATGCTGTGCTTGAATGGATTGCCGAACCTGAAGCGGCACTGCGGGCGTTGTTCGACTGCCTGCTGCCAGGTGGCGCACTGTCATTGATGTTCTTTAATGCCAATGGCCTCTTGATGCGTAACGTGGTGTTGGGTAATTTCCAACTGGTGAACCCCGAGGTCAGAAGACGCAGAAAGCGTTCGTTGTCACCGCAAAATCCACATAGTCCGCCGCAGGTATACGGCTGGCTGGAACAATTGGGCATGCGCATCAGCGGGAAAACCGGCGTGCGGGTGTTCCACGATTACCTGCAAAGCAGGCAGTTACAGACGCAAAAATTTGAAGAGTTACTGGCGCTTGAACAGCACTATTGCCGGCAGGAGCCGTACGTGAGTTTGGGGCGCTATATTCACGTCATGGCGCATAAACCAAACCTGAAGGACGAACTATGAGTGAATTTTCCCAGACAGTACCCGAACTGGTCGCCTGGGCACGGAAAAATGATTTCTCTATTTCGCTCCCTACGGAGCGTCTCGCGTTTTTGCTTGCTATCGCCACATTGAACGGCGAGCGGCTGGACGGCGAGATGAGCGAAGGTGAGCTGGTTGATGCATTTCGCCATGTCAGCAAGGGTTTCGAACAGACGCATGAAACGGTGGCGGTCCGCGCCAACAATGCGATTAACGACATGGTGCGCCAGCGCCTGTTAAACCGCTTCACCAGCGAACTGGCGGACGGTAACGCAATTTACCGTTTGACGCCGCTGGGGATCGGCATTACCGATTACTATATTCGTCAGCGCGAATTCTCCACGCTGCGTCTGTCGATGCAGCTGTCGATCGTGGCGCAGGAGCTGAAACGCGCCGCCGACGCCGCCGAAGAGGGCGGTGACGATTTCCACTGGCACCGCAACGTGTTTGCCCCGCTGAAATATTCGGTAGCGGAAATCTTCGACAGCATCGACATGACCCAACGGGTGATGGATGAACAGCAGCAGGGCGTAAAAGATGATATCGCCGCGCTGCTGAACCAGGACTGGCGGGCGGCCATTTCCAGCTGTGAGATGCTGCTGTCCGAAACCTCAGGCACCCTGCGTGAACTGCAGGATACTCTGGAGGCGGCAGGCGACAAGCTGCAGGCCAACCTGCTGCGCATTCAGGATGCTACACTGGGTGGCGCGGAGCTGGGCTTCGTCGATAAGCTGGTGTTCGACTTGCAAAGCAAGCTCGACCGCATCATCAGTTGGGGCCAGCAGGCGATCGACCTGTGGATTGGCTACGACCGCCACGTGCACAAATTTATCCGTACCGCGATCGACATGGACAAGAACCGGGTGTTCGCCCAGCGTTTGCGCCAGTCGGTGCAGAACTATTTCGACAACCCATGGACACTGACCCATGCCAACGCCGATCGCCTGCTGGATATGCGTGACGAAGAGCTGGCCTTGCGCAGCGAGGAAGTGACCGGGGAATTGCCGCCGGATCTGGAATTCGAGGAGTTCAGCGAAATTCGCGAGCAGCTGGCGGCCATGATCGAACAGGCGTTGAAGATTTATCAGGAACAACAGATGCCGCTCAATTTAGGGGCGGTGATGCGCGATTATCTGGCGCAATATCCGCGTGCCCGTCATTTCGATGTGGCACGTATAGTGGTCGACCAGGCAGTGCGCCTTGGTGTGGCTGAAGCAGATTTTTCAGGGTTGCCGGCACAATGGCAGGCAATCAATGATTACGGAGCCAAGGTCCAGGCCCATGTCATCGACAAATATTGAACAAGTAATGCCAGTCAAGCTGGCCAAGGCATTGTCTAACGCGCTGTTTCCTGCGCTGGACAGCCATCTGCGCGCAGGTCGTCACATCGGTATCGATGAGCTGGACAACCACGCCTTCTTAATGGATTTCCAGGATGAACTGGAAGAGTTTTACGCCCGCTACAGCGTGGAGTTGATCCGCGCGCCGGAAGGGTTCTTCTATCTGCGTCCGCGCTCCACTACCCTGATCCCGCGTTCGGTTTTATCCGAGCTGGACATGATGGTGGGGAAAATCCTGTGCTATCTCTACCTCAGCCCGGAGCGTCTGGCGCATGAGGGGATCTTCAGCCACCAGGAGCTGTACGACGAGTTGTTGAGCCTGGCAGACGAAACCAAATTGCTGAAGTTCGTTAATCAGCGCTCTACCGGTTCGGATCTCGATCGCCAGAAGCTGCACGAAAAAGTGCGCACTTCACTGAACCGCCTGCGTCGTCTGGGCATGATCTACTTCATGGGCAATGACAGCAGCAAGTTCCGCATCACCGAAGCGGTGTTCCGCTTTGGCGCCGATGTGCGCAGCGGTGACGATCCGCGTGAAGCACAGTTACGTATGATCCGTGACGGCGAAGCGATGCCGGTTGAAAACAGCCTGTCGCTGACTGATGAAAGCGATGCTGAAGATTCGCAGCTTGATACCACACCGGAAAGTGCAGAGGATGAACAGGAATGATTGAACGCGGTAAATTTCGCTCGCTGACGCTGGTCAACTGGAACGGCTTCTTCGCCCGCACCTTTGATCTCGATGAGTTGGTGACCACGCTGTCCGGCGGTAACGGGGCAGGGAAATCCACCACCATGGCGGCTTTCGTCACTGCGCTTATCCCCGACTTGACGCTGTTGCACTTTCGTAACACCACAGAAGCCGGCGCCACCAGCGGCTCGCGCGACAAAGGTCTTCACGGTAAGCTGCGTGCCGGGGTGTGTTATTCCACTCTCGACGTGATCAACTCACGCCACCAGCGTGTGGTGGTGGGCGTGCGCCTGCAACAGGTGGCCGGCCGTGACCGTAAAGTGGACATCAAGCCATTCACCATTCAGGGCCTGCCAACGGCAGTACAGCCGACCGAACTTTTGACCCAAACGGTGGGCGAGCGCCAGGCGCGCGTGCTGACACTGCAGGAGTTGAAAGAGCGCGTTGAAGAGATGGAAGGCGTGCAGTTCAAGCAATTCAACTCCATCACCGACTACCACTCATTAATGTTCGATCTGGGCGTGATCCCGAAACGCTTGCGTTCATCGTCCGATCGCAGCAAGTTCTATCGCCTGATCGAAGCTTCACTGTACGGCGGTATTTCCAGCGCCATCACCCGCTCATTGCGCGACTATCTGTTGCCGGAAAACAGCGGCGTGCGCAAGGCCTTCCAGGACATGGAAGCGGCGCTGCGTGAAAACCGCATGACGCTGGAAGCGATCCGCGTGACCCAAAGCGATCGCGATCTGTTCAAGCACCTGATTTCAGAAGCCACCTCCTACGTGGCGGCGGACTATATGCGCCATGCCAATGAGCGGCGTATTCATCTGGACGGCGCGCTGGCATTGCGCAGCGATCTGTTGGGCAGCCGCAAACAGCTGGCTGCTGAGCAGTATCGCCATGTGGAAATGGCGCGCGAACTGGCGGAGCAGAGTGGCGCAGAATCCGATCTGGAAACGGATTATCAGGCCGCCAGCGATCACCTTAACCTGGTGCAGACGGCGATGCGTCAGCAGGAAAAGATCGAGCGCTATGAAGGCGATCTGGAAGAGCTGACCTACCGTCTGGAAGAACAGAACGAAGTGGTGGCGGAGGCCAGCGAACAGCAGGCCGAAAACGAAGCGCGCGCCGAGGCGGCCGAACTGGAAGTGGATGAGCTGAAAAGCCAACTCGCCGACTACCAGCAGGCGCTGGACGTGCAGCAGACCCGCGCCATTCAATATCAGCAAGCGTTGCAGGCGTTGGAACGTGCGCGAGCACTGTGCCAACTGCCGGAGCTGACCGCCGAAAATGCCGAACAGTGGCTGGATACCTTCCAGGCGCGCGAGCAAGAGGCGACGGAAGCCTTGCTGATGCTCGAGCAGAAACTGAGCGTGGCCGATGCCGCGCACGGTCAGTTTGAACAGGCTTATCAGCTGGTGGGGAAAATCGCCGGCCAGGTCAGCCGCAGCGAAGCCTGGCAGTGCGCGCGCGAATTGCTGCGCGACTGGCCATCGCAACAACACCTTGCCGAACGCGTACAGCCATTGCGCATGCGCCTGAGCGAGCTGGAACAACGTCTGCGCTCCCAGCAGGATGCCGAACGCCTGCTGCAGGAATTCTGCAAGCGCCATGGTCAGCAGTATCAGCCGGATGAACTCGATGCTCTGCAACAAGAGCTGGAAGAGCGTCTGGAGTCGCTGTCGCAAAGCGTCAGCGAGGCCGGCGAACGCCGGATGGAAATGCGCCAGGAACTGGAGCAAATTCAGCAACGCATTCGTGAGCTCACCACCCGCGCCCCTGTCTGGTTAGCGGCGCAGGATGCCCTGAGCCAGCTCAGCGAGCAGAGCGGCGAACCGCTGGAAAGCAGCCAGCAGGTGACTGAGTACATGCAGCAACTGCTGGAGCGCGAACGTGAAACCACCGTTGAGCGTGACGAAGTGGCTGCCAGCAAGCGTGCGGTTGAAGCGCAGATCGAACGTCTCAGCCAGCCGGGCGGGGCCGAAGACCAACGCCTGGTTACGCTGGCCGAACGTTTTGGCGGCGTGCTGCTCTCCGAAATTTACGACGATGTCACTATCGACGATGCGCCTTACTTCTCCGCATTGTATGGCCCGTCGCGTCACGCGATCGTGGTGCCGGATCTGTCGCTGGTTCGCGAAATGCTGGAAGGGTTGGAAGATTGCCCGGAAGATCTCTATCTGATCGAAGGGGATCCGCAGTCATTCGATGACAGCGTGTTCGCCGTTGAAGAGCAGGACCGCGCGGTGTTGGTGAAAACCGCCGATCGTCAATGGCGTTACTCCCGTTATCCGGAAGTGCCGCTGTTTGGTCGCGCTGCCCGCGAAAACCGCCTTGAAGTGCTGCACGCCGAGCGTGAAACGCTGGCCGAGCGTTACGCCACGCTGTCATTCGACGTGCAAAAGACCCAGCGTTCGCATCAGGCCTTCAGCCGCTTCATCGGCTCTCATCTGGCGGTGGCGTTTGACGCCGATCCGGAAGCGGAAATCCGCAGCCTCACATCCCGTCGCGGTGAAGTAGAGCGTGCGCTGAACAACCATGAAGCGCAGAACCAGCAGCAACGCCAGCAATATGAGCAGGCGAAAGAAGGCATCTCCGCGCTGAACCGCCTGATGCCGTTGGTCTCATTGTTAAACGATGAAACCCTGCAGGATCGCGTAGAAGAAATCCGTGAAGAGCTGGAAGAGGCGCAGGATGCCGCGCGTCATATTCAGCAGCACGGCGTTTCCCTGACCAAGCTGGAGCCGTTGCTGTCGGTGCTGCAGAGCGATCCGCAGCAACATGAGCAGTTACAGCAGGATTACATCCAGGCGCAAAGCGTACAGCGTCAGGCTAAACAGCAGGCGTTTGCCTTGATCGAAGTGGTGCAGCGCCGCGCGCACTTCGGTTATACCGACTCTGCCGGTATGCAAAACGCCAACAACGATTTGAACGACAAGCTGCGCCAACGTCTTGAACACGCGGAAGCGGAACGTACCCGTGCCCGCGAGCAGTTACGTCAGTACCAGACCCAGTTTACTCAGTACAGCCAAGTGTTGGCGTCGCTGAAAAGCTCCTATGACGCCAAGCGCGACATGCTGAAAGAACTGAGCCAGGAGCTGGTCGACATTGGCGTACAGGCGGATGCCAATGCTGAAGCCCGTGCCCGCGCACGTCGTGATGAACTGCACGCCGGCCTGAGCAACAACCGCGCGCGCCGCAACCAGTTGGAAAAACAGCTGACCTTCTGCGAAGCGGAAATGGACGGTCTGCAGAAGAAACTGCGTAAGCTTGAGCGTGATTACCATCAGTTGCGTGAGCAGGTGGTGACCGCCAAGGCGGGCTGGTGCGCAGTGATGCGCATGGTGAAAGACAACGGGGTTGAACGTCGTCTGCACCGTCGCGAATTGGCCTATATGGACGGCGACGAACTGCGCTCGATGTCGGATAAGGCGCTCGGTGCGCTGCGTCTGGCGGTATCGGATAACGAACATCTGCGCGACGTGCTGCGTCTGTCGGAAGATCCTAAGCGTCCTGAACGCAAGATCCAGTTCTATATCGCGGTGTACCAGCATTTGCGCGAGCGTATTCGTCAGGACATCATTCGTACTGATGACCCGGTTGAGGCTATCGAGCAGATGGAAATCGAGCTGGGCCGTCTGACCGAAGAACTGACCGCCCGTGAGCAGAAGTTGGCGATCAGTTCCAAGAGCGTGGCGAACATCATTCGCAAAACCATCCAGCGCGAACAGAACCGTATCCGCATGCTCAACCAGGGCTTGCAGGCGGTTTCCTTCGGTCAGGTGAAAAGCGTGCGATTGAACGTCAACGTGCGTGAAGCGCATGCGACCCTGTTGGACGTGCTCTCTGAGCAGCAGGAACAGCATCAGGATCTGTTTAACAGCAACCGCCTGACCTTCTCAGAAGCGCTGGCCAAGCTGTACCAGCGCCTGAATCCGCAGATTGATATGGGCCAGCGCACGCCGCAGACCATCGGTGAAGAGCTGCTGGATTACCGTAACTACCTCGAGCTGGAAGTAGAAGTATTCCGCGGCTCCGACGGCTGGTTGCGTGCCGAGAGCGGCGCGTTGTCTACCGGTGAAGCGATCGGTACCGGGATGTCGATTCTGGTGATGGTGGTACAGAGTTGGGAAGAGGAATCTCGCCGCCTGCGCGGTAAAGATATCTCCCCATGCCGTCTGCTGTTCCTCGATGAAGCGGCTCGACTGGATGCCAAATCCATCGCGACCCTGTTTGAGCTGTGCGACCGCCTGGAAATGCAGCTGATCATCGCCGCACCGGAAAACATCAGCCCGGAAAAAGGGACCACGTATAAGCTGGTGCGTAAGGTGTTCCAGAACCATGAACACGTACACGTTGTGGGGCTGCGCGGTTTCGCTAACGAACCGCCTGCGGCACTGGGTGTCACCGCGGCTGAAACGCCGTAAGCGCAAAAAAGCCCGCTAATAATCTGAAAATAGCCGCCCTGGGGTGGCTATTTTTTTGTACGCATGGATGATAGTCCTGCTTTTTTATCCGCTTTTAAACGGGTAGCTTAATGAATTACAGTTATTCATTAGTGCCAAAGGGCAAAATGGCTTTTCTGTTCGTATACTGAAACTAATAAGCTGTCTTGGTTGTATTTTTTGTGAGCATACAGGGGGCAATGGATGTTGCTTAGAAATGGAAACAAGGTACGACGTTTGGCGTTGAGTTGCGCAATGGCATGTGGTCTTGCGTCGTCGCTACCCGTATGGGCAACCGTTCCTGCATTCCCGGTGGCGTCTTCCGGCATGTCAGTTGCGCAAAGTCGTTCGGAATTGCTTGCGGCATTGCCTAAAGGTATCACACCGCATTATCTTTCAACGCTTGCTCCTTTGTACGCAGCGAACCGGATGCAACTGATGTGGCAGGATCGCGAATCGGTACAGCAATTTCAGCAGCAGTTGGCCGAGTTGGCGATGTCTGGCGTGCAGCCGCAGTTTACGCAATGGGTAAAATTGCTGACCAATCCAGCCATTACCGGTGTGGCCCGCGATATCGTACTGTCTGATGCGATGTTGGGGTATTTGCAGTTCGTTTCATCGATCGGCGCCAATGGCAACAGCTGGCTGTACAGCAACATTCCCTACAAGCTCGGTTTGCCGCCGAATACGGTGATTAACCAGTGGCAGTTAGCGGTGCGTCAGGGTAAAACGGTGCCGTATGTCAACTCGCTGGCACCGCAGCACCCGCAATACGCCAAGATGCATCAGGCATTACGCGACATGCTGGCTGATGGACGCCCATGGCCGCAGATGGCCAATGGCCCGAGTTTGCGCCCCGATCAACTGAGCGATGATATTCCTGCCTTGCGCGAGATCCTGGCGCGCAACGGTATGCTGACCACTTCTGCCGCGCCGGCAGAGGCGCAGGAGCCGCCTGCGGTATTGACCGGTTCGCGCAATGAGCCAGACGATGGTGGCTTATCGGTAGATGAAGAGAAAAATCGCGAGGCCCAGAGTGCGGTAGTCAGCCCGGCCGCCGCGCCGGTAAAAGACTTGGCGCCGTCACCGCAATCGCCGTTCAGTCAGCAGCAGGAGAGTCCGGTCACGGTCACGGACAATCGCTATACTGCCGATTTGGTTGAGGGCGTTAAACGCTTCCAGAAATGGCAAGGGTTGAGCGCTGATGGCGTGATTGGCGTACGCACCCGCGAATGGCTTAACGTAACGCCACAAATGCGAGCTTCGCTGCTGGCCCTGAACATCCAGCGTTTACGCATTCTTCCCGGCCGCGTTGACACCGGAATTATGGTCAACATTCCTAACTACTCGTTGACCTATTACCTGAACGGCAATGAGGTACTTTCGTCACGGGTGATCGTAGGGCGGCCCAGCCGCAAGACGCCGTTGATGAACAGTGCACTGAACAATGTGGTAGTTAACCCGCCGTGGAACGTGCCGACCACGCTGGTGCGCGAAGACATTGTGCCGAAGGCGATGCGTGACGGCAGCTACTTCCAAAAACACGGTTATACCGTGCTTTCCGGCTGGAGCAACGATGCTGAGGTGATCAACCCGGCAATGATCGACTGGAATATGGTGTCGGCCCGTAACTTCCCGTACCGGATCCGCCAGGCTCCGGGAGCGACCAACTCGCTGGGGCGTTTTAAATTCAACATGCCGAGTTCGGACGCCATCTATTTGCACGACACGCCGAACCATAACCTGTTCCAGAAAGACATTCGTGCCCTGAGCTCGGGTTGCGTGCGGGTCAACAAGGCTTCGGATTTGGCGAATATGCTGTTGCAGGATGCGGGCTGGAACAATACCCGTGTTTCCTCCACCCTAAAACAGGGAAATACCACCTACGTAAATATCCGCCAGCATATTCCGGTTAAATTGTATTATTTAACCGCCTGGGTCTCTGATGATGGAAAGCCACAATTCCGTACAGATATTTACAATTACGATGATACGGTGAGATCGGGTGCACAAATTTTGGCTCAGGCCGAAAAATTAATGCAATAAATGCAGTAATTATAAATAAATAACGGTCAGAATATCGGGCCATGGTGCAGGCACTCATTCCGTGAGTGCCTGCAAACCGCGGGATATCACGGGTTGACTCAATCAGTGCGGGCGGTTATGGTTCAGGCAGTGCGCTGTTTTGTGCATATATTTTGATATTCTTGCCGGGTTTAACAGAAACATGGACAAAATTGATCATCATCGCCGTAAGTGGCTGGCGTTAGGTAGCGCCGCTGTGGGCATAGCGCTGCTCCCTGGGCAAGCCTTTGCCAGTCTTTCTACTTCGCGCCCGCGTATTCTTGTCGTTAATAATATGCATACGGGCGAATCCTTGAAAGCCGAATTCTTCGACGGCAAGGGATATAATAAAGACGAATTAGTTCGTCTTAATCATCTCTTCCGTGATTATCGAGCCAATAAAGTCAAGTCGATCGATCCTCGTCTATTTGATCACCTCTATCGCCTGCAGGGTCTGTTGGGCACCAACAAACCGGTACAGTTGGTTTCAGGTTATCGTTCCCTGGATACCAACAATGAGCTGCGTGAGCGCAGCCGCGGTGTGGCCAAGCACAGCTATCATACCAAGGGCCAGGCGATGGACTTCCATATCGAAGGCATCCAGTTGAGCAATATCCGCAAAGCGGCGTTAAAAATGAGCGCCGGTGGTGTAGGATATTACCCACGTAGCAACTTTGTACACATCGATACCGGCCCGGTGCGGACCTGGTAATCGCTGTGCACCATAAGTGAGTAGCGCCAGCCCGTCAGGGTATGGCGCTGTTGTCGTTGGAGCCTTATGAAATACCAAATTATTCCCGTTACCGCTTTTAGTCAGAATTGCAGCCTGATCTGGTGTGAGAGTACCCAACAGGCGGCGTTGGTCGATCCCGGCGGCGAAGCGGAGAAATTAAAGGCCGAAATTGCCAGGCAGGGCGTGACGGTCACGCAGATCCTGCTGACGCACGGCCATCTCGATCACGTAGGGGCAGCGGCTGAGCTGGCGGAACACTATCAGGTACCGATCTACGGTCCGGACAAGGAAGATGCTTTCTGGTTGGATGGTTTGCCTGCACAGAGCCGGATGTTTGGTCTGGAAGAGTGTGCGCCTCTGACGCCAACTCGCTGGCTGGAAGAAGGGGACAGCGTGCAGGTGGGTGAAATGACGCTCAAGGTGCTGCATTGCCCGGGTCATACTCCTGGCCATATCGTGTTTATTAATGAGCAGGCGCGGTTGGCGCTGGTGGGTGACGTATTGTTTAACGGTGGCGTGGGTCGCAGCGACTTCCCACGCGGCGATCACCAGGCATTAATCAACTCGATCCGCACCAAGCTCCTGCCACAGGGGGATGACATGGCGTTTATCCCGGGGCACGGACCGATGTCTACCTTCGGTCAAGAGCGTGAAACCAATCCGTTCCTGCGAGAAGAACCGGCCATCTGGTAAGGTTATTTCCCGGCAGAAATAACTAAGGGGCGCATTGAGCGCCCCTTTTGCTTATTTGAAACCGTAACCTTTACAGCACGGCGACGATGGCTTCACACAGAGGCGCCATATTGTCTGGCGTCATGCCGGCGACGTTAACCCGGCCGGAGTTAACGGCGTAAACGCCAAATTCGTCACGCAGGCGCAGCACCTGTTCTTTGGTCAATCCGCTGAACGAGAACATGCCGTTCTGATTAATGATAAAGCTGAAGTCCTGCTCTGCGCCTTTCTCCTGCAGAGTATTCACGAACAGCTGACGCATGCGGTGAATGCGTTGACGCATATCGGTCAGCTCCTGCTCCCACAGGGCGCGCAGCGCATCATCACCCAGGATGGTCGCAACCACCGCAGCACCGTGAGACGGCGGGTTGGAGTAGTTGGCGCGAATGGCGGCTTTCACCTGGCTGAAGGCGCGGTCAGCGGTATCCGCATCTGCAGCCACCAGAGTACAGGCGCCGACGCGTTCGTTGTATAGGCCGAAATTCTTCGAGTACGAGCTGGCTACGATCAGTTCCTGATGCTTGGCGGCGAAAATACGCAGGCCCTGCGCATCTTCTTCCAGGCCTTTTGCGAAGCCCTGATAAGCAAAGTCGAACAGCGGCAGCCAGCCGTTAGCCACAGACAGCTCGGCTAACTGAGCCCACTGCTCAGGCGTAGGGTCAATGCCGGTTGGGTTATGGCAGCAACCATGGAACAGGACCACATCGCCTGCCTGAGCCTGTTTCAGGCTGTTCAGCAGGCCATCGAAGTCCAGCGCATGATTGGCCGCATCGTAGTAGGCATATTCCAGCACTTCCAGGCCGACGGCGCCAAACACATTTTTATGGTTCGGCCAGCTTGGGTTGCTGATCCAGATGCGTTTAGCGCTGGTCTGGTTGGCGATGAAGTCAGCTGCCACACGCAGGCCGCCGGTGCCACCAGGCGTTTGCGCGGTGCGCGCACGCTTGTCGGCAATGATTGGGCTTTGTTTGCCGAACAGCAGCTCTTGCGTGCAGTTGGCGAAAGCGGGGATGCCCTCAATGCCGAGATAGTTTTTGGTGGCTTCATTTTCCAGCAGATACTGCTCAGCTTTTTTCACGCTGGTCAGCACCGGCGTTTTGCCGGTTTCGTCTTTGTAGACGCCAATGCCCAAATTGATTTTGTTCGGGCGCGCGTCGGCACGGAAAATGTCGGTCAGACCCAGAATCGGATCGGCAGGTGCAGCAGTGATTTTTTCAAACATGTCAGGTGCTTCCATGGCTCGGAGTTAAGCAGACAGAAGCATCAGGGTAGCGCCAGTTATGCGCTTTGCCAACCGTTTGCGAGAAAAACACAGCGATCTTGTGAAGGGCGCAGATTCAGCATAAAAAATGAGGAAGAAGGGGACATTGGCAGGATAAAAATTTACGCGTAGCGCAAAAACAAAAACAGGGCCGAAGCCCTGTTTTTTAACTTAGCCGACGGTGAACCGCCGTTAAGTGAGACAACTTAGAACTGGTAAACCAGACCAACACCTACGATATCATCGGTAGCGGTGCCAGTGGCTTTAGTGAACTCGTTGTCGTCCAGCAGGTTGATTTTGTAATCAACGTAGGTAGACATGTTTTTGTTGAAGTAGTAAGTGGTACCAACAGAAACATATTTAACCAGGTCGGCATCGCCGCCGCTGAAGCTAGAACCGTGGTTGGTGTGGCCAGCCAGGTTTTTACCTTTAGACTGCAGGTAAGAAACTTCTGGACGCAGACCGAAGTCGAACTGGTATTGAGCAGTCACTTCGAAGTTCTGAGTTTTGTTAGCGATACCTGCATCGAAATCACCGTATGGAGTCATGTTACGGGTTTCAGAGTACATGGCTGCCAGGTAGACGTTGTTCGCGTCATATTTCGCACCAACGGTCCATGCGTCAGCTTTGTCGCCGCCAGCAGTGGAGTTGTTGGTTTGCTTGTCAGTACGGTCAGAAGATGCGTATGCAGCACCGAAGCTTACGCCTTCGCCGATGTCATAAGTAGAAGACAGGCCCCAACCGTCGCCATTCTGTTTCTTCAGAGCGCGACCGTCGTTTTCGTTCTTACCTTGGTACTGAACAGCGAAGTTCAGACCGTCAACCAGACCGAAGAAGTTGTTGTTACGGTAAGTCGCAACGCCGTTGGTACGGCCAGTCATGAAGTTGTCGGTGTAGGTATAAGTATCGCCACCGAACTCTGGCAGCATATCTGTCCAACCTTCTACGTCGTACAGTACGCCGTAGTTACGACCGTAGTCGAATGAACCGTAGTCAGCAAATTTCAGACCTGCGAAGCCCAGACGAGTCTTGGTGCCTTCAGTGCCTTGTGCTTCGTCGTGGTTAGCCTGAACGTTGTATTCCCACTGGCCGTAACCGGTCAGTTGGTCAGTAATCTGGGTTTCACCTTTGAAGCCGAAACGAACATAGGTCTGATCGCCATCATTACCTTTGTCGTCTGAGAAGTAGTGCAGACCGTCAACTTTACCGTACAGATCCAGTTTGTTGCCGTCTTTGTTGTAGATTTCAGCAGCGTTAGCTGCGCCAGCGGCTAACAGAGCTGGGATTACCACTGCAAGAATATTGCGCTTCATCATTATATTACCCTCATTGGTGTTATTCGGACACCTTTGCCACTGCCGCCAATAATTCTTTTGGAACTATTGTTGATAGATTGGTGTCGTCCTGTGTCTGCACGCAGTGTTCCATTCACGGGCAGGTTAATCTAGAACGAAAATGCTACCAATGTCCTAATGAGGTTTCAAAAAGAAAGTATTTGTAACCAAATGTAATATTCACGGAACTTTGTGACGCTCGTCAATATTAAAAAATGCGAAAGGCCAGCTAAGCTGGCCTTGGTTTTGTAACTAAATTAATTAGAAAATGTATTATCTGATTAATTAAAAGGTTGCATTACGTGGTGTGCGAGGGAACGGAATTACGTCGCGCACGTTTTGCACACCGGTGACATAGGCGATTAAACGCTCAAAACCTAAACCGAAGCCGGCGTGTGGCACGGTGCCGTAACGACGCAGGTCACGATACCACCAATAATCTTCTTTATTCAGGCCCATGGCATCCAGACGCTGATCCAGCACGTCCAGACGTTCTTCACGCTGAGCACCGCCGATGATCTCGCCGATGCCCGGAGCCAACACGTCCATCGCCGCAACGGTTTTGCCGTCGTCGTTCATACGCATATAGAAAGCTTTGATGTCTTTCGGGTAGTTTTTCACCACCACCGGCGCTTTGAAGTGTTTCTCGGCCAGATAACGCTCATGCTCGGAAGACAGATCGATACCCCAGGAAACCGGGTTCTCGAAAGTCTGGCCAGAGGCGATCAGAATTTCCACCGCTTCGGTGTAATCAACCTGAGCGAAGTCGGAAGAAACAAAACGCTTCAGGCGGTCAATCGCATCTTTGTCTACGCGTTCTGCGAAGAACTGCATGTCATCCATACGCTCGTTCAAGACGGCCTGGAACACATACTTCAGCATTTTCTCTGCCAGTTCCGCGATATCCTCGAGGTCAGCAAAGGCGACTTCCGGTTCGATCATCCAAAACTCGGCCAGGTGACGGCTGGTGTTGGAGTTTTCGGCGCGGAAAGTCGGGCCGAAGGTGTAAATTTTCGACAACGCACAGGCATAGGTTTCGCCGTTCAACTGGCCGGAAACGGTCAGGAACGCTTCTTTACCGAAAAAGTCCTGACTGAAATCGACAGCGCCTTTATCGGTGCGCGGCAGGTTTTCCAGATCCAGCGTGGAAACGCGGAACATTTCGCCGGCGCCTTCGGTATCGGAAGCGGTGATCAGCGGGGTGGAAACCCAGAAGAAACCATTCTCGTGATAGAAGCGGTGAATAGCCTGCGCCAGGGTATGGCGAACACGGGCAACGGCACCGATCAGGTTGGTACGTGGGCGCAGGTGCGCCACTTCGCGCAGGTATTCGATGCTGTGGCGTTTGGCCGCCATCGGGTACGTGTCCGGATCGTCAACCCAACCGACCACTTTAATCTCGGTCGCCTGCAGTTCGAAACTCTGACCTTCGCCTGGAGAGGCGACCACTTTGCCTGTCACTTCAATCGAGCAACCGGTGGTCAGATGCAGCACTTCATCCTGATAATTCGGCAGAGAATTATTAACGACGGCCTGTAACGGATCAAAGCAGGAACCGTCATAGACGGCCAGGAAGGAGATACCAGCTTTAGAATCTCTCCGGGTACGCACCCAACCGCGCACGGTGACTTCACTGTCAACCGCAGCACGGCCTTGCAGTACGTCGACTACAGGCACTACGCTCATAGATTTCTCTCTTAATAATTTGGTTTAGAAATAGCTTACAACCCAAGAATATGGGGATGTTGCTATGTTACTTGCCGCGGTGCAGAGCACAAGCAGAAATCGCCGGATTGGTGCAACATTTCTTGGCTCTGGGCGAAAAGGGAGCACGGCGAAGTCTCTTATAAAGAAGAAAAAAGCCGGCGTGAGGTCTTCAGCCGGCTTTTTCGCGTTGGCAGGGCGGTGTGGCTTAGCTGGCTTTCTTCACCAGCGGTAAATCGAAGGCCTTGCGTAACGCTTTCACAAAGGCCTGATCCTGGCATATGGTCTTGCCCGGGCTGTCGGACAGTTTAGCCACCGGCTTGCCTTTGCATTCGACCAGCTTGATCACGATATTCAGCGGTTTAACCCCCGGGATATCGCAGGTCAGACGCGTACCTATGCCGAACACCAGATTGACGCGTTGGTAGAAACGGCGATACAGCGCCATCGCCTTGTCCAGATCCAGATTGTCGGAGAACACCAGCGTTTTGCTCATCGGGTCGATGCCCAGCTTCTGATAATGCGCAATGGCTTTCTCGCCCCATTCGAACGGATCCCCCGAATCATGGCGCAGGCCCTGATAACGCTGGGCGAACTGCGGACCGAAATCACGCAGGAAGGCGTCCATGGTGATGCAGTCGGTCAGCGCGATGCCGAGCTGGTCCGGATATTCATCCAGCCAGGCTTGCAAAGCTGCACGTTGGCTGTTGGCCAACACCGGGCTGATTTGCTGGTGCGCCTGGAACCATTCATGAGCCTGAGTACCCACGGGCGCCAGAGCAAGCTGGT
Organism: Serratia sp. BNK-12; assembly: GCF_047456085.1. Taxonomy (NCBI): domain Bacteria; kingdom Pseudomonadati; phylum Pseudomonadota; class Gammaproteobacteria; order Enterobacterales; family Yersiniaceae; genus Serratia; species Serratia sp. BNK-12. The sequence continues at coordinate 3,348,057 of NZ_CP179896.1, read as the reverse complement.
GGGCCAGATCGTAGTTGCTGGTGCCGACCAGATAAGGAAATTCGTCTTTCAAGGTGCTGACAATTGCCTGCTGCACACTCTGCGAGAAACGACGGCGGGTGCCAAAGTCCATCAGTTTGAAGCGAGAAATGTCCACGTCAGCGCTCATGGCTTTAAAATGCTCGAGTTTGCTGCGCAGATGAGCGACGGCCATCTCAGGCGTGACTTCCGGGGAGCGGTGACGGTGCACCACCTCACTGATCACTGCCAGCAGTGGGACTTCCCACATGATCACTTCACGCCAGGGACCGGCAATGCGAATGTGCAACTTGCCCGCATGATCTTCGATCTGGACCTGTTGCGGATCGTAACGAAACTCGCGCAGCCAGTTCAGGTAATCCTCGCGGAAGAAAGGCAGCCCGGAGAGATAGTTGAACTCAGCGTCTGTTAGCGCCAGTTGGCTCATCAGTGCGATCTGGGCACGGATCTCGTCGGCATATTCGCCAAGCAGCTCGTCACCGCGGCAGCGGAATTCCGCCGCCACGCTGATAGCAGGATAGCGATGGAACACTGCTTGCTGCATATGAAGCTTATAAGCATCAGTATCAAGCAGTGATGTCAAAATCGGGGAGGCGTATTGAGTCATATCGCGTTACTGCATCCTCGTCAGGCGCGTGTCCAAATCCGGATAATCATAAAAAAGTGGGGGGAGTATACCCGGATTATCCTGTTATTGAAGCTGCATCACACCACAATTCATCGGAGCCGGTCGAGGATTAAACGTGCCTTTATCTCTGCTTGCCATCAGGATACCGACAGAAAAGTCAGATAAGTCTGTAAGGTGAATGACTTAGCCTAATTAGTCATAAAAATTATAATGTTAATTATTTTAAACAACAATTCAGATAAAACCGTTCTGGGTGTGAATGCCTATCCGGTCTTTGCCGTTTTTCTTGCAAAAATAGAGCGCTTCATCCGCCTGTTTGATTGCTGCCGGCAACAAGCGGATATCGCGAACCTGGGCAATGCCGCAACTGGTGGTGAAGCGGACGTTTTGCCCATCGGTTAGTGTCAGGCTGAACTGGTGCGTACGCTCGCGTAGCTTGGACATCACTTCCTGCGCATTTTCCAGCGTACAGTTACCGAGGATCACGGCAAATTCTTCACCACCGTAGCGACAGAAAATGTCGCTGGAGCGGAAGGTGCTTTGCAGCAGCTTGCCAAATGCCACCAGCACCAGGTCGCCTACGTGATGGCCGTAGGTGTCATTGAGGCTTTTGAAATTATCAATGTCGATCAGACAAAAAGCGAGTGGGTAGCTGCCGGCAGCCAGCGATTCGCACTCCAGGAAGAATTTGCGCCGGTTATAGATATTGGTGAGAGGATCGAGATAGGAGGAGGCTTCCAACTCTTTAATCAGCAGGTGTTTCTCATTTTCCAGCGTTACCTTTTCCAACTGGTACTGTTTTAGCTGTTTGATAGCGTCGCTGATGGCTATCAACTCCTGGCCGTAGAACACTTCGTTGCGAGCGATATTCATATCGCCGTAAGACAAGCGCAAAATATTATTATGCGTTTTCGTCAGCCAGCGGCTGATATTTGAACAGTAAACCAGCGTAGGCAGGAAGATAAATAGCGCAATCAGACCCGCCAGCGAAATCATGCCGTCAATGGCGGTTTGGCTGTCATAAATCTTGCTCTGCGAGGCGGCGGTCTCCATTTCGAAACTGCGCTGATAGAGCCGTTGTGACAGCTCACTCAGGTTTTTAACATAGGGATAAATAGCGTCTGTAGGGTAGGCGGTATGCGTGTTTACGGCGGTATATAATCCCTCGGTAATGATCTTGATCTGCTGAGCTGACAGCTGCCCCAGGATCTCATTCACCAGTGCAGTAGTTTTCACGTCGTTATAGGTAAGTTTCATAAAAATCAGCCGAGTACTCAACGCATTCAATACGCCGGTGAGCTGAATTGCTTTCAGATAAGCGTCTTTGCGCGCCAGTCGATTGGTATTGACGTCAATAATCTGATCGATGAGTTCGGTCACCGACATGTTCAGCCGGTTATTTAATCGCACTGCCTCAAGAAACATAAATGAATCGCCATCGACCATGCGGTTATCGTAGCTATAGCGGTAGTAACTTTTACTGGCCTGGGAAATATAGTAAGCGCTATTGATATTGAACAGATTGGCATTGGCTTCGGTCACCTGCGAAAGCTGCAGGTTGTCATTATTGAGCAATTGTTCCATCAGACTGAGCATGGAAAGCGCGGCAATTTTTTGCCTGATGCCGAGCCGTTGCGAGATTTCGCTGTCGATGTGCGGTCGAAAGTGGGCGATTTTCTCCCGCGCTACGCGATCGGCGTCTTGCCACTGATGTGGAGTGATACGTGGGTCGATCAGGCTTAAACGTTTAAGGCGATGTGCCAATAGTGTGGCCTGAAAAGCCTCTGAAATCTCTTTGGCTCGGGTAATTTTGTATAGATTGAGTTGGTTGTCGCGATACTCGGTGTCAGCTTCCGACAACTCATCGGAAATAAACAGGGCAAATGAGGACATCAGGGCAAAGGTAAAAAAATAGATCAGATATTTTACTTTCATATGCACTACGCGTCCTTGAGCCCGATCCGCTAATTATATCACTGAGTCTCCCGGCCTGTCTTGGCTATACCCAATAAGGGAAGATTGCCTGCAAAGTGCCGTTGAGCCGGGAAGGCTGCCCCGTGAGATAGGGTAAGTTCGCACTTTTGACGCCGATGTTCTCATCTGGAAAACGTGCAGCCTCGCTGGGCATCTTTAGCATTTAATGCTGATTTTGATGCCGCATCAGGTGAAGGAGCCTGATGGCGTGGGCAATTCTTCGACAGGATTACGATCCACCTCCGATTTCTCCGCTCCTGTGTCCTGGTCTCTCTGGGTTTTTTTTGTAGCTGTGATACAGTTTATTTACAATCAGGCTCATCGAAATTTCTGCTCTTTTCCGACGGCGAAATAGGCGAATGATGAAAGCCTGGCACCTGTAACTCACTGAGACGTCAAAGGGTTTTTATGACACAACAGCCACAGGCGAAGTATCGCCACGATTATCGCGCGCCAGATTACACCATCACTGATATTGACCTGAATTTTGAGTTGGATGCAGAGAGCACTCGCGTCACTGCCGTCAGCAAAATCAAACGCCAGGGCGCTGCCAATGCGGCGCTGGTGCTGAACGGTGAAGACCTGACGCTGGTGAGTATTGAGATCGACGGTCAGCCGTGGACAGCCTATCAGTTGCAGGATAACAAACTGGTTATCGAGCAATTGCCAGCACAATTTACCATGACTATTGTCAATGATATCCACCCGGCCAAAAACACCGCGCTGGAAGGACTGTATCTGTCCGGCGAAGCGCTGTGTACCCAATGTGAAGCTGAAGGCTTCCGCCACATTACTTATTATCTCGACCGCCCGGACGTGCTGGCGCGGTTTACCACTCGCATCGTGGCCGACAAGGCGCGTTACCCGTTCCTGTTGTCAAACGGCAACCGCGTGGGGCAGGGCGAACTGGAAGATGGGCGTCACTGGGTGCAGTGGCAAGATCCTTTCCCAAAACCCTGTTATCTGTTTGCGCTGGTGGCGGGTGATTTCGACGTGCTGCGCGACAGCTTTACCACCCGTTCCGGTCGCGAAGTGGCGCTGGAGCTGTTCGTTGACCGCGGCAACCTGGATCGCGCCGATTGGGCAATGACCTCGCTGAAGAACTCGATGAAATGGGACGAAACCCGTTTTGGCCTGGAGTACGATCTCGACATTTATATGATCGTCGCGGTCGACTTCTTCAATATGGGCGCGATGGAGAACAAAGGGTTAAATATTTTTAACTCCAAATACGTGCTGGCGAAAGCCGAAACCGCCACCGACAAGGATTACCTGAATATCGAGGCGGTGATCGGCCACGAATATTTCCACAACTGGACCGGCAACCGCGTGACCTGTCGTGACTGGTTCCAGCTCAGCCTGAAGGAAGGGCTGACGGTATTCCGCGATCAGGAGTTCAGCTCCGATTTGGGCTCACGTCCGGTCAACCGTATCGATAACGTGCGCGTTATGCGCGGTGCGCAGTTCGCCGAAGATGCCAGCCCAATGGCGCATGCTATTCGTCCGGACAAAGTGATCGAAATGAACAACTTTTACACCCTGACGGTGTACGAGAAAGGTTCTGAAGTGATCCGCATGATGCATACGCTGCTGGGAGAAGAACAGTTCCAGAAGGGGATTCAGCTGTACTTCGAGCGTCATGACGGCAGTGCGGCGACCTGTGACGATTTCGTTCAGGCGATGGAAGATGCGTCCAACGTTGACCTGTCGCTGTTCCGCCGCTGGTACAGCCAGTCTGGTACGCCGTTACTGACGGTTCGTGATGAATACGACGCCGAGCACCACCAGTACCGTCTGCACGTCAGCCAGAAAACCGCGCCGACCGCCGATCAGCCGGAAAAACTGCCGCTGCACATCCCGCTGGATATTGAACTGTACGATGCACAAGGTAACGTGATTGCCCTGCAGAGAAACGGCTCGCCGATCAATAACGTGCTTAACGTCACCGAAGCGGAACAGACCTTCGTGTTTGATGGCGTGGCGCACAAGCCGGTACCGTCCCTGCTACGTGAGTTCTCTGCACCGGTTAAACTGGATTATCCGTACAGCGATCAGCAATTGACCTTCCTGATGCAGCATGCTCGCAATGAGTTTGCCCGTTGGGATGCGGCACAGAGCCTGCTGGCGACCTACATCAAACTGAACGTGGCCAAACATCAGCAACAACAGCCGTTGTCGCTGCCGCTGCACGTTGTTGATGCGTTCCGCGCCGTATTGTTGGACGAGAAGTTGGATCCGGCGTTGGCTGCACAGATCCTGACGTTGCCTTCAGAAAGTGAAATTGCCGAGCTGTTTGCCACTATCGATCCTGAAGCGATCGCCGTGGTGCACGAAGCGATCGTCCGCTGTCTGGCGAAGGAAATGGCCGATGAGTGGCTGGCGGTTTATCACGCTAACAAGACCGACGGCTACCGGGTTGAACATGCTGACATCGCGAAACGTGCGCTGCGCAACGTGTGCCTGGGTTACCTGGCCTTTGGCGATGAAGCGCTGGCCGACCGATTGGTGACGGAGCAGTATCGCCAGGCGGATAATATGACCGATTCGCTGGCGGCACTGGCCGCTGCGGTGGCGGCGCAATTGCCTTGCCGCGACGCGCTGCTGGCGGCCTTTGACGAACGCTGGCACCAGGATGGTCTGGTGATGGACAAGTGGTTTGTGCTGCAGGCGACCAGCCCGGCGGCGGACGTGCTGACCAAAGTGCGTGGGTTGCTGAAACACCGTTCATTCAGCCTGAGCAATCCAAACCGCACACGCTCATTGATTGGAGGCTTTGCTTCTGCCAACCCGGCGGCGTTCCATGCGGCGGACGGCAGTGGCTATCAGTTCCTGGTGGAAATCCTCAGCGATTTGAATCAGCGCAACCCGCAGATTGCTGCTCGCCTGATCGAACCTTTGATCCGCTTGAAACGCTACGATGCTTCACGTCAGGCATTAATGCGCAAAGCGCTTGAACAGTTGAAAGGACTGGAGAATTTGTCCGGCGACCTGTTCGAGAAAATCACCAAGGCGCTCGACGCGTAAGTCTAGGAAGGGACGGCATGCCGTCCCTTTTTTAATTTGCTGCGCGGCGTGTGGCCTGACTTAAGGGGGAGGGCGGAGACAATACTCTGTCCAGCACCTCGGCTTCCAGCTCTGCCAGTTTGACCGACCCTTTGCGCCGTGGGCGCGGCAGGTCGACGGTCAGATCCAAACCGATACGGCCTTCTTCAATCAAAATCACGCGATCCGCCAGCGCAATGGCTTCACTGACGTCATGCGTCACCAGCAATACGGTGAAACCGTGCTGTTGCCACAACCCTTCAATCAATCCCTGCATTTCAATCCGCGTCAAGGCGTCGAGCGCCCCCAAAGGTTCGTCCAACAGCAACAGGCGTGGACGGTGGATCAGCGCACGTGCCAGAGCCACTCGTTGTTTTTGTCCTCCGGACAAGGCCGCTGGCCACTCGTTGGCGCGGTCGGCCAGCCCGACGGCTTCCAGCGCTTGCAACGCATCGGCACGCCAGTTACCGCGCAGGCCAAGGCCCACATTGTCGATCACCTTTTTCCACGGTAGCAGGCGGGCGTCCTGAAACATTAAGCGGGTATCGTCTCTGGCGCTGGCAAGGGGCGCATTCCCGCTCAGCAAAGCGCCGCTGGTGGCTTTTTCCAGTCCTGCCATCAGACGCAGCAGCGTGCTTTTACCGCAGCCACTGCGGCCGACCACGGCGACAAACTGTCCCGCGCTGATGCGCAATTGAATATTGTCCAGCACGGTGCGGTTACCGTAGCGCTTGGCAATGGACTCGAGCGTGACCGGCGTCCCTTGGGGAATTCGAGCGGGAGTCGTCATAGCGCTTCTCCTTGTTTCAGTTGATAGGCCGGGTGCCAGCGCAACCAGACGCGTTCCAGCAACTGTGCGCTGACGTCCGCCAGCTTGCCGAGCAGGGCATAAAGCACAATCGCCACCACCACCACGTCGGTCTGCAAGAATTCACGTGCGTTCATCGCCAGATAACCGATACCCGAATTGGCGGAAATGGTTTCGGCCACGATCAGCGTCAGCCACATAAAGCCCAACGCGAAACGCACGCCGACCATAATCGACGGCAGAGCGCCCGGCAAAACCACCTGAGCAAAGAGCTGGAAACCGCTCAAGCCGTAGCTGCGCGCCATTTCAAGCAGGCCGTGATCGATATTCTTGATACCGTGATAGGTATTCAAATAAATGGGGAACAGCGTGCCTAACGCCACCAGAAAAATCTTGGCGGATTCATCGATGCCGAACCACAGGATCACCAGCGGGATCAGCGCCAGATGCGGCACGTTGCGGATCATCTGCACGGAGCTGTCCAACAGGCGCTCGCCCCAACGCGACAGACCGGTGATAAAGCCCAGCACCAGTCCAATGCTGCCGCCGATGCTAAAACCGATCAGTGCGCGCCAACTGCTGATCGTCAGGTGTTGCCACAATTCGCCGCTTTTGGTTAGCGTCCAGAAGGCGGTGACGACCGCGCTCGGCGCCGGCAGAATACGGTTCGACAGCCACCCCGCCTCGACGGAGATTTGCCAGATAACCACCAGCGATACCGGCAATGCCCAGGGGGCCAGCCGGTGCAATATGCGTTGTGTACCCTTCGCCATAAGGGGGCTCCTCAGCTTTGCGACGCTTTTTGCGGAATATAGATATTGGCCACCACTTCTCCCTGGGCCTTGACCGGTTTGCGCTGCGTGGGGATTTGGTTTTCCACCAGGTCAAGATGGGGGAACAGCAGTTCGCCGACGCGATAGGCCTCTTCCAGATGCGGGTAGCCGGACAGGATAAAGGTATCGATGCCCAGATCGGCATATTCCTGCATGCGCGCCGCCACCGTCGGGCCGTCGCCGACCAGGGCAGTACCGGCCCCGCCACGGACCAAGCCCACCCCGGCCCACAGATTGGGGCTGATCTCCAGATTGTCTTTTTTGCCGCCGTGCAGCGCTGCCATGCGTCGTTGCCCTACAGAGTCAAAGCGGGCAAATGCCTTTTGTGCATCGGCGATGGTTTTTTCATCCAGATTGGCAATCAGTCGGTCTGCTGCACGCCAGGCTTCTTCGGTAGTTTCACGCACGATCACGTGCAGGCGAATGCCGAAGCGCACCTTGCGACCTTTAGCCGCCGCTTTGGCGCGGACCTCGGCAATTTTTTCTTTCACCTGCGCCGGGGGTTCTCCCCAGGTGAGGTACATTTCAACCTGTTCGGCGGCCAGATCCTGCGCAGCGGCAGAGGATCCGCCGAAATACAGCGGCGGACGTGGTTGTTGCACCGGCGGGTACAGCAGCTTTGCCCCCTTTACCTGAATATGCTTGCCATCGAAATCGACGGTTTCCCCTTCCAGCACCTTTCGCCAAACGTGGGTGAACTCTGCCGAAGCCTCGTAACGTTCTTCGTGATTCAGATGCAGCCCTTCCGCCGCCAGCTCCTCGGGATCGCCGCCGGTAACCAGGTTGAACAACGCTCGACCATTGGAAAGACGATCCAGCGTCGCCGCCTGGCGAGCCGCCAGGGTGGGCGAAATTATGCCGGGGCGCAAAGCCACCAGGAACTTCAGCCGCTGAGTGACCGGGATCAGCGAGGCGGCCACGAGCCAGGAGTCTTCACAAGAACGGCCGGTGGGGATCAACACGCCGCCGAACCCCAGCCGATCGGCCGCTTGGGCAATTTGCTGCAAATAGCCGTAATCGACGCTGCGCGCGCCTTCGGTGCTGCCGAGATAGTGGCCGTCGCCATGGGTTGGTAAAAACCAGAATACGTTCAGGCTCATCGTCTATTCTCCAAAATTATTGTGCGCTCGGGCGCCAGATGCGTTGCGAGATATCGACCTTCACGGGCACCAGACGGTTGGCGTAAAACAGATCGGCGGTTTGCTGCTGGGCGGCAATGGTGCGTGCGTCCAGCGGTTTGATGGCGGTCGGTGGGCGGTGATCCAAATAAGACGAGATCACTTTTTCCGGCAGCCCCATGGCGTTCGCCAGCAGCGTGACGCTTTGCGCCCGGTCGCTTTGGGTCAGCGCATCCGCTTTGGTCAACTCATCGAGCACCTGTTGAATAAACGGCCCGTTAGCTTCGGTATAAGTGCGCACCGCCAGATAGAAGGAGCCGGTTTGATTCAAATCGGTGCCATCACCCAGCACCCGCACGCCGCCCTGCAACAAGGCTGCGGAATAGTACGGGTCCCAGATGGTCCAGGCATCGACGTTGCCCTGCTGGAATGCGGCGCGGGCATCTGCCGGCGTCAGGTAAACCGGTTGGATATCGGTGAATTTCAGTCCGGCTTTTTGCAGCGAACGCAGCAGCAGGTTGTGGGAACTGGAGCCTTTCTGGAAGGCGACTTTGTGGCCTTTCAAATCAGCGACGGTTTTGATCGGGCTATTTTCCGGCACCAGGATCACTTCCGCCTTGGGTTTAGGTGGCTCTACGCCGACATACAGCAGATCCGCCCCGGCGGCCTGGGCAAAGATCGGCGGAATATCGCCGGTGCTGCCCAGATCGATACTGCCGACGTTCAACGCCTCAAGCATCTGCGGGCCTGCAGGGAATTCGATCCAACTGATTTTGGTAGTGGGGAAACGCTGTTCCAGCAGGCGGTGGGATTTTGCCAATACCAGACTGACCGATCCTTTTTGATAACCGATACGAAACTGCGCCGGATCCTGTGCGCTGGCGGAATTGATCCACGCCAGTGAGATGATGCCGGCCAAAGCGCCAGTGCCAAGCCAACGGCCAAGTGATGAAAGTCGCGTCATTCTCTTTCCTTATATAGAGCGTGCTGTCAGGCAGTTTGACGTGCAAACAGAGACGGGGAGAGTTTTACCTGGGGCGGTTTACGGCGACCGAGTGCCAGGTAGAAGCTTTCCAGAGCTTCTTCCAACCGCGATGCCAGCCCGTCGGACAGCGTGATATCTTCACCGCTCAACACCACCTGGCTGTCGTCGGCGAACACCCCGTGCAGCACTTCCTGAGCTTTCAATGCCGCCAACACCGGTTTGAGGGCATAGTCCACTGCCAACATATGACCAATAGAACCGCCGGTAGCCAGGGGTAACACCACCTTATGGTCAAGCGCTCGCTCAGGCAGCAGATCCAGCAGGGTTTTCAGCGCACCGGAAAACGAGGCCTTATACACCGGCGTAGAGACCAACAGGCCGTCGGCCAAAGCCAGTTGCTCGGTAAAGGCTTTTATCGCCGGGCTATTGAAATTGGCGTACAGCAAGTCTTCTGCGTCAAAGTCGTGCAGGGTGTAGGAGATCACTTCTACGCCTTGCTGCTGCAACCAATTCTTACTCAAGGAAAGCAGGGCCGCTGAACGTGATGGGATGCGAGGGCTGCCGGACAGTGATATAACGCGCATTACCACTCCTTATAACTAAAAGTTAGGTTTAATTAAAAAATCGTCGAGAAGTGTTTTAAACCTATCAGCAAAGGGGCGGGTTACTTAAATCTCATTTTTTGATTTTGATATGCGTAAATGCGGATTGGCGGGGCATTGGCTCCCCGTCAGGGGAAACGATTGCGTTAAAAACGCTTTTTTTGCTTTTAATCAATTCCAATTGGCCAAGGGATACCGGATAATACGCCCCCGGTTTGCAACCGGGAAATCAGGAGAGTACATGTACTACCCCCTCATCAGAAAAGCGTTGTTCCAGCTCGATCCCGAGCGTGCGCATGAATTGACTTTTCATCAGCTCCGCCGCGTCACCGGCACCCCGTTAGAATTTGTTATTCGCCAGTCTGTGCCGACCAAGCCAGTAAGCTGCATGGGGCTCTCTTTTAAAAATCCTTTGGGTTTGGCCGCCGGCCTGGATAAAGACGGCGAGTGCATCGACGCATTTGGTGCCATGGGCTTTGGCTTTGTCGAAGTTGGCACCGTGACGCCACGCCCGCAGTCGGGCAATGATAAACCGCGTCTGTTCCGCATCGTGGAAGCGGAAGGCCTGATCAACCGAATGGGCTTTAATAACCAGGGCGTGGATAATCTGGTTGAAAACGTTAAGAAATCCCATTTCGGCGGTATTCTGGGGATTAATATCGGTAAGAATAAAGATACCCCGGTCGAGCAAGGAAAAGACGATTATCTGATCTGTATGGATAAAGTTTATCCGTATGCCGGTTATATCGCGATTAACATTTCGTCACCCAATACGCCGGGGTTACGATCCTTACAGTACGGCGAAGCGTTAGACGATCTTTTGGCCGCCATTAAAAATAAGCAGCAGGAATTGCATGCGCGCCATCACAAATATGTGCCGGTGGCGGTAAAGATCGCGCCGGATCTTTCAGAAGAAGAATTGATCCAAATAGCCGACAGTTTGGTGCGCCATAATATTGATGGTGTGATCGCGACCAATACCACGCTGGATCGTAAATTGATCCAGGGGCTGAATTATTGCGAGCAAATGGGGGGCCTGAGTGGTCGTCCGCTGCAGGCGAGCAGCACCGAAGTGATCCGTCGTTTGTCGCAAGAGCTGCAAGGGCGTTTACCGATTATCGGCGTTGGCGGAATTGATTCCCTGATGGCCGCACGTGAAAAAATGGCGGCCGGTGCTTCGCTGGTACAAATTTATTCCGGATTTATCTTCAAAGGTCCGCGCCTGATTAAAGATATCGTTAACTACATCTAATATTTTTCCTTTCATTTTCAGCCGGGGGTTTATTTCTTCCCCCGGCTCGTCTATATTTTGTCCACTAGCATAAATATCGTTCGCGGAATTATCCGATGTTTAAGCGACTTGAGTGGTGATAAAATCACCTTTTAGGGTAAATACGGCGTGGCATGGGCAGCGAGAAGGATAAGACATGAAGATAAAACCTGACGATAATTGGCGTTGGTATTTTGACGCCGAACACGATCGGCTAATGCTGGATTTAGCCAATGGGATGATCTTCCGCTCGCGTTTTCCTGCCAAAATGTTAACGCCGGATGCCTTTGATGAGTGTTCTTTCTGTGTGGATGACGCGGCGCTTTATTTTAATTATGAAGAGCAGTGCAAACAGATAAAGCTCAGCCATGAACAACGCGCCGAACTGGTATTAAATGCCCTGGTGGCCTATCGCTTCCTGAAACCGCTGATGCCGAAAAGCTGGCATTTCTCGCAGCAGCATTACCCGTTGCAGCCGAAAAATGGCGAATTAGCGGCGGTGAAGGTGATGGAGAGCGGCGTTGAAGCGCGTCTGCTGGTGGTGGAAGCCGGTGATAACGCCAGCCTGTGCCTGCTGGCGCAAAACCAACTCTCCGTCGCTGGTCGCACTATGGTTCTGGGTGACGCCATCAAAGTGATGCACGATCGCCTTAAACCCTGCACGCAAGATGAAACTTCCGCCCCGGCTTACGACAGGGCGGTATAACGGCGATTACGCCAGCGTCAAATCGCTTTTTGGAATACAGCTGCAGCAAAGGATGGTGCCATTGTTGGCTACCGCACTTTTCTTCAGCGGCGCCACTTCGCCACTGACCAAAGTGATGCGACAACTTCCACAAATTCCCGCACGGCATGAATAAGGCACGCGGAGCCCTTGCTGTTCCAACTGCTCCAGTAAGATCTGCTGATTATTGCCGGTAAACACCGTTCCCGCGTATTCGATAGTGACGCTATGTTCACTGTCCTGCGGTGCCTGCACGCTCTCAACCACTTTTCCTGCGCTATAAGGGCGTGGCGGCTTGGTGGATAACACTTCTACTCTATCGCCGACGCGGATAATACCGCTGCTGCGCGCCACCATATTCTGGCCAAAATCGATATCGCCGTTATCAGCCGTGCGGAATTTCTGCAGAGTGCTCAGCGGTTCGCCGCTTGGGTGCTTGCGCCCCCGCTCGGTGCTGACGGTGGTCAACACGCAGCGGCTACAGGGCTTGACCAGATCAAACATCACGTCACCGACGCGGATCACCTGCCAACCATCCTCGGCCCAGGCATTTGCGCCAGTGACCACCAGATTGGGGCGGAACTGCTCAAGCTTGATGCTGCCGGGGCAACGCTGCTGCAAATCGTTGAATGAGGCTTCGTTGATCAGCAAATAAGGATAGCCGTCGGCGAAAGAAAGGGGGATTTCCGGGTGTTTTTTCACGCGGCGGGTCAGCTCGGGGCCAAGCCAACGCAGCTGCACTTCACGCTGGAAATAACCGCTCAGCCAGCTGTTAATCGCTGCCGGCGCAATCAGGGCGGTGAAATGATTGCCCCAAACTTCGGTCGGTTGCGCCTCAGGGGCGAAATCGCTGTAGCGGATGGCCGCGCTTTCTCCGTCCGGCGCGGTCAGGAATAGCCCATCGGGCAGCAGAGCCGGGGTGAACATCACCATTTGCGGATATTGGCGCGCGGTAATAAAGGTGCCATCCGGTTCGGTGATCATAAAGGTACGGTCGAAAGCCAATCCACTGCTGGAAGCCTGCGCGTGCGAAAGCTGCAAACCACGAAGCGATTTCACCGGATGAACGTAAATTTTCGAAAGCGTAATCACCCTTATCCCCGTGCGATTATTAAATAGAAGGGAGCAACTTTATGACAAGCGGTCTGGATTAGCTATAATGCGCAACAATTTTCTTTTTGGTGATAAGTACGATATGAACTCTCTGTTTGCCAGCACGGCGCGTGGACTGGAAGAACTGTTAAAAAGCGAACTGGAAGCGCTGGGCGCTCACGCCTGTAAAGTAGTGCAGGGTGGGGTACATTTTCAGGGTGACGATCGTCTTCTGTACCAAAGCTTGCTGTGGAGCCGTCTGGCCTCACGTATTTTGCTGCCGCTGAATGAATTCCGCGTGCACAGCGATCTGGATCTGTATCTGGGCGTGCAGGCGATCGACTGGACCAACATTTTCGGCGTGGATAAAACCTTCGCCGTGCATTTCAGCGGCGTGAACGAAGAGATCCGCAACAGCCAATATGGTGCGCTGAAGGTTAAGGACGCCATCGTCGACAGCTTTACTCGCAAACTCGACCAGCGTCCGACGGTTGCGAAGCAGCAGCCGGATATTCGCGTCAATGTGTTCCTGCAGCGCGATATGGCCAGCGTAGCGCTCGATCTGAGCGGTGAAGGCCTGCATCAACGTGGTTACCGTGATCTGACCGGCCAGGCACCGCTGAAAGAGAGCCTGGCGGCGGCGATTGTGCAACGCTCCGGCTGGCAGCCGGGGACTCCGATGCTTGATCCTATGTGTGGCTCGGGGACGCTATTGATCGAGGCGGCGATGATAGCTTCCGATCGCGCTCCGGGTCTGCACCGTCAACATTGGGGCTTTACCGCCTGGAATGGCCATAACGTCGATCTGTGGCGCGAAGTGATCACCGAAGCGCAGGTGCGTGCACGCCGTGGCTTGCAAGAAACCACCTCACGCTTCTTCGGTTCTGATATCGATCGTCGGGTGATTGAAATGGCGCGCGGCAATGCCCGTCGTGCAGGCGTTGCCGAACTGATTACCTTTAACGTCAACGACGTCGCCAAACTGACCAATCCACTGCCGGAAGGCCCGACGGGCACCGTAGTGTGCAACCCGCCGTACGGCGAGCGTCTGGAAAGTGAACCGGCGCTGATCGCCTTGCACAATATGCTGGGCCGCATCATGAAGAGCGCATTCGGCGGTTGGCAGTTGTCATTGTTTAGCGCATCGCCGGAACTGCTGAGCTGCCTGCAGCTGCGTGCCGAACGCCAGTTCAAGGCCAAAAATGGCCCGTTGGACTGCGTGCAGAAAAATTACCAACTGGCGGAGAACCCACAGGGCTCCGGCGGCATTCAGGTCGCGGAAGATTTTGCCAACCGCCTGCGCAAGAACCTGAAGAAGCTCGACAAGTGGGCCAAACAGCAGGGCATTGAATGCTATCGCCTGTATGATGCTGACCTGCCGGAATACAACGTGGCGGTAGACCGCTACGGCAGCAAGGTGGTGGTACAAGAGTACGCGCCGCCGAAAACCATCGATGCGCAGAAAGCGCGTCAACGTCTGTTCGATGTGATCAATGCCACGCTGGCGGTGCTGGAATTGCCGTCCAATCAGCTGATCCTGAAAACCCGTGAGCGCCAGAAAGGCAAAAACCAGTATGAAAAACTGGCACAGAAGGGCGAGTTCCTGCTGGTGGAAGAGTTTAACGCCAAGCTGTGGGTTAACCTGACTGACTATCTCGATACCGGCCTGTTCCTCGACCACCGCATTGCTCGCCGTATGCTGGGTGAGATGAGCAAGGGCAAAGACTTCCTCAACCTGTTCGCCTATACCGGCACCGCCAGCGTACACGCCGGGTTGGGTGGCGCGCGCAGTACCACCACGGTGGATATGTCGCGTACCTATCTCGAATGGGCAGAGAAAAACCTGCGCGTTAACGGCCTGACCGGCAAACAGCACAGATTGATCCATGCGGATTGCCTGTCATGGCTGCAAAATGCCGACGAACAATTCGATGTGATCTTTATCGATCCGCCGACCTTCTCCAACTCCAAGCGGATGGAGAACACTTTTGACGTTCAGCGTGATCACCTGGTGCTGATGCAAGATTTGAAACGGTTGCTGCGTCGTAACGGGACCATCATGTTCTCGAACAACAAGCGCGGTTTCCAGATGGATATGGCCGGCCTGAGCGCCCTGGGTCTGGAGGCGAAAGAAATTACCGCCCAGACGCAGTCGCAGGACTTTGCCCGTAACCGTCAAATTCATAACTGCTGGCTGGTTACCCACGCCGGCGAAGGAAAATAATTACTATGTCGTTAATCAGCATGTCCGGTGCCTGGCTGTCCTTCAGCGATGCGCCGCTTTTAGATAACACCGAAATTCATATTGAAGACAACGAACGCGTTTGTCTGGTTGGGCGCAACGGCGCAGGTAAATCCACGCTGTTGAAGATCCTCGGTAAAGAAATTCCGCTGGACGATGGCCGGGTGATTTACGAGCAAGATCTGATCGTTGCGCGTCTGCAACAGGATCCCCCGCGCAATATCGGCGGGACAGTATTCGATTTCGTGGCCGAAGGCGTGGCCGAACAGGCGGAACACCTGAAGGCCTATCACGCGATTTCGCACCTGGTGGAAACCGATCCGAGCGAAAAAAACCTGACGCGTATGGCGCAGATTATGGAAATCCTCGATCACCAGGGGCTTTGGCAACTCGACAGCCGCATCAGCGAAGTGCTGTTGCAGCTGGGTCTGAACGGGGACGCGGAGCTTTCCTCGCTGTCCGGCGGTTGGCTGCGTAAAGCGGCGCTGGGGCGTGCGCTGGTCAGCTCTCCACGCGTATTGCTGCTGGACGAACCGACCAACCACCTGGACATTACCACCATCGACTGGCTGGAAGGCTTCCTGAAAGAGTTCCAGGGCAGCATCGTGTTCATTTCCCACGACCGTTCCTTTATCCGCAACATGGCGACGCGCATTGTCGATCTCGACCGTGGCAAGCTGGTGTCCTGGCCGGGCAATTATGATCTGTATCTGCTGAGCAAAGAAGAAGCGCTGCGGGTAGAAGAGCTGCAAAACGCCGAATTCGACCGCAAGCTGGCGCAGGAAGAAGTGTGGATCCGTCAGGGCATCAAGGCGCGTCGTACCCGTAACGAAGGCCGCGTACGTGCGCTGAAGGCGTTACGTAACGAGCGTTCAGAACGTCGTGAAGTGATGGGCACCGCCAAAATGCAGGTTGAAGAAGCGGTACGCTCCGGCAAGATCGTGTTCGAGATGGAAGACGTCAACTATCAGGTCGGCGGCAAAGTGCTGGTGCGCAATTTCTCCGCTCAGGTGCAGCGCGGCGACAAGATTGCCCTGGTCGGTCCGAACGGCTGTGGCAAGACGACCTTGCTGAAGCTGATGCTTGGCCAGTTGAAGGCCGACAGCGGTCGCGTACACTGCGGCACCAAGCTTGAAGTAGCCTATTTCGACCAGCACCGCGCCGAACTGGATCCGGAACGCACGGTGATGGACAACCTGGCAGAAGGCAAGCAGGAAGTGATGGTCAATGGCCGTTCCCGTCACGTACTGGGCTATCTGCAGGACTTCCTGTTCCATCCGAAACGCGCCATGACGCCGGTGAAAGCATTGTCAGGCGGCGAGCGCAACCGTCTGTTGCTGGCCAAGCTGTTCCTGAAGCCAAGTAACTTATTGATTCTCGATGAACCAACCAACGATCTTGACGTCGAAACGCTGGAGCTGCTGGAAGAGTTGATCGATGGCTATCAGGGCACCGTGCTGCTGGTGAGCCACGATCGTCAATTCGTCGACAACTCCGTGACCGAGTGCTGGATCTTTGAAGGCAACGGCGAGATCAGCACCTTTGTCGGCGGTTATTACGATGCGCACCACCAGCGCGCAACGGCAAAACCTATTCGCCAGGTCGCGGCTGAACAGAATAAACCGGCGGCGGAGAAAAAGGCTGAACAGCCCAAGAAACCGGCGGCTAAACTGAGCTATAACTTGTTACGCGAACTGGAACAGTTGCCGCAACGCCTTGAACAGCTGGAAGCGGAAATTGAAGCACTGCAGGCGCAAATGAGCGATGCTGATTTCTTCACGCGCCCTCACAGCGAAACACAACAGGTGTTGACGGCGCTGGCCGCCGCCGAAGGAGCGTTGGAAGAAGCCTTCGCCCGTTGGGAAGAGTTGGAAGCGATGAAAAACGGCTAACCGTTGAGAATACCGTCCGCGCGCTGCTGCGGACGGTATTGCCGTACCGGTGAGCGACGTTGTTAAGGAGGATTATGGTGTGTTCCCACGAGAATCACGAGCAGCACAGTCACGCAACACACGCAAAACAGCAACAGGACAATCTGATGCTGTGTCCACAATGCGACATGTTGGTGGCCTTGCCGCCGCTGGCATATGGTTCAAAAGCGGTATGCCCGCGTTGTAAAACGACCCTCAGCTCCCGCTGGCAGGAACCGCGCAAGCGGCCAATCGGCTATGCACTCAGCGCATTGTTCATGCTGCTGCTGGCGAATATTTTCCCGTTTATCAATATGCGCGTTGCCGGCCTCGGTAACGAAATCAAACTGATCCAGATCCCGCAGGTGATGGTGGCGGAAGACTACGCCAGCATGGCCACGTTGTTTATGGTGTTCGTACAGTTGATCCCTGCATTCTGCATGGTGGCGATCATTGTGCTGTGTGCCCGAGTGCGTATCCCCCTTGGCCTGAAAGAGTGGATGGCCAAGATGCTGTTCCAGTTTAAAACCTGGTGCATGGTGGAGATTTTCCTCGCAGGGGTGTTGGTCAGCTTCGTCAAGCTGATGGCCTATGGCGATATCGGTATCGGCAGCAGCTTTGTGCCTTATTGCCTGTTCTGCCTGCTGCAGGTGCGCGCCTTCCAATGTGTCGATCGCCGCTGGTTATGGAATGACATTGAACCTGCACCGCGGCTCGATCGTCCAATGCAGGTTGGGCACATCGGGTTGCGCCAGGGCCTGCGCTCTTGCCAATGCTGTACGGCGATTCTGCCGGCCGAGATGACCCGTTGCCCACGCTGCCACACCAAAGGTTATGTCCGTCGCCGCCACAGTTTGCAATGGACATTGGCACTGCTTGTCACCTCTATCATGCTGTATATTCCGGCTAATCTGCTGCCTATTATGGTTACCGAAGCCCTGGGCAACAAAATCACCTCTACCATCATGGCCGGGGTGATCCTGCTGTGGGGCGAGGGATCTTATCCGGTGGCGATGGTGATCTTCATCGCCAGCATCATGGTGCCGTCGTTGAAAATGTTGGCGATTGGCTGGTTGTGCTGGGATGCTAACGGCAGGCATAAACCCCGGGCTGATAGCGAACGGATGCACCTGATTTATGAAGTGGTTGAATTCGTTGGCCGCTGGTCAATGATCGACGTGTTTGTGATTGCCGTGCTTTCGGCATTGGTACGGATGGGACAATTGATGAGTATTTATCCTGCTACTGGTGCACTGCTGTTCGCCATGGTGGTGATCCTCACTATGTTTGCTGCCATGACGTTTGACCCCCGGCTGACCTGGGATCGCGTAAATGAAACAATAAAAAAGGAGCCGCAAGGTGACGGAAAATAATCATAGCGTCGCGGACGTTGAAAAGATCAAGCGCTGGTCGCCGGTGTGGATTATCCCCATCGTCACTGCGCTGATCGGCGCCTGGATCCTGTTTTACCATTTCAGCCACCAGGGGCCTCAGGTGACGCTGGTCACCACAACCGCTGAAGGTTTGGAGGCGGGTAAAACCAAAATCACCAGCCGTAGCGTTGACGTCGGTGTAGTGGAAACCGTGACCCTGAGCGATGACCTGAGCAAGGTGGTGGTGCAGGCTCGGTTAAACTCCGGCATGGAGAAATTGCTGCGCGAGGATACCGCCTTCTGGGTGGTGAAACCGCAGATTGGCCGTGAAGGCATTTCCGGTCTGGGTACGTTGCTGTCTGGTGCTTACATCGAGCTGCAGCCGGGCAAAAAAGGTAAAGAGAAAAACGATTACCAACTGCTGGATGCACCACCGTTGGCTTCTCCGGACGCCAAAGGTTTGCGCATCATACTGGACAGTGAGAAATCGGGTCAGTTGAATGCCGGCGATCCGGTATTGTTCCGTGGCTACCGCGTTGGCTCGGTAGAGACCAGCTATTTTGATCCGAAAATGCGCGCCATGCGCTATCAGCTGTTCGTCTCCGCTCCTTACGACCAACTGGTGACCAGCAACGTTCGCTTC
The DNA here is from genome assembly GCF_047456085.1 of Serratia sp. BNK-12. Classification (NCBI taxonomy): domain Bacteria; kingdom Pseudomonadati; phylum Pseudomonadota; class Gammaproteobacteria; order Enterobacterales; family Yersiniaceae; genus Serratia; species Serratia sp. BNK-12. Next base: position 3,328,795 of record NZ_CP179896.1, on the reverse strand, counting down.
TGGAAAGACAGCGGCGTGGCCTTCGACATGTCCGCGCAGGGGATGCGGGTAGAAATGGGATCCCTGGCTACGCTGTTCAGCGGTGGCGTCAGCTTTGACGTGCCGGACGGTTGGGATCGCGGTGAGCAGGTAAAAGAGAAAACCGAATATCAGCTGTTCGATAACCAACGCAGCATCCAGGATTCGTTGTATACCGTACACAAAGATTACCTGATGTTCTTCTCCGACTCGATCCGTGGCCTGCAGCCGGGTGCGCCAGTTGAGTTCCGCGGTATCCGTTTGGGGACCGTGGCGCAAGTACCATTCTATAAAGAAGGTATGATGCAGCGTCTGGATAACGATTACCGGATCCCGGTGCTGATCCGCATCGAACCCGATCGTTTCCAAAAACAGTTGGGCGGCAATTTCGATATTGAAGGCCATCTGAAAGATGCTGAATCTCGCGGCATGCGTGCTGCGCTCAAATCTGCCAACCTGCTAACCGGTTCACTGTACATCGATCTGGATTTCTATCCGCAGGAGAAACCGTGGAAAGGGCCGCGTGAGCTGTTTGGTTATCCGTTGATGCCGACCACCAGCGGCGGTTTGGCGCAGATCCAACAGAAACTGATGCAGACCTTGGATAAGATCAACGCGATGCCATTGAATCCGATGATCAACGAAGCGACCAAGACCCTGGCGGAAAGTCAGAAAACCATGAAGTCGACGCAACAGACCATGAAATCGTTGAACGACATCATCGCCAGTAAAGAGATGAAGGCACTGCCGCAGGATATGCAAAAAACGCTGCAGGAGCTGAATCGCAGCATGAAAGGCTTCCAGCCAGGTTCACCGGCCTACAACAAGATGGTCGGCGATATGCAACGTCTCGATCAGGTGCTGCGTGAGTTGCAGCCAGTGCTGCGCACCCTGAATGAAAAGAGCAACGCGCTGGTATTTGAAGCCGCGGGCAGTAACGATCCTCAGCCGAAGAAGGCCAATAAATGATGAAATGGATTCCTATAGCCCTGGCGCTGGTACTCAGCGCCTGTAGCAGCACACCACAGAAAACCTATTACCAACTGCCGGCGCTGGGTGTGCCGACACAGGTGAGCGGCGGTGAGACTTCTCGCCAACTGTGGTTGGAACACGTTACTGTGGCGGATTATCTGGCGCAGAACGGTGTGGTTTATCAAACCAATGATGTGCAGTACGTTATTGCTCAGAATAACCTGTGGGCCAGCCCGCTCGACCAGCAGCTGCAGCAAACGCTGGTCACTAACCTGAGCAGCGCATTGCCGGGCTGGGTGGTCTCCTCCCAGCCGATGAGCAGCGATCAGGATGTGTTGAACGTGACGGTCAGCGGTTTCCATGGTCGTTTTGATGGCAAGGCGATTATTCGTGGCGAATGGGTGCTGAGTCATCAAGGCAAGCTGACCAAACGGCCATTCAGCCTGGAGCTGAAACAGGGCGAGGATGGTTACGATGCGTTAGTCCGTACCCTGGCGCAAGGCTGGCAGCAAGAGGCGCAGTCCATCGCCTCGCAGGCCGGTCGTTTTTAGTCATAATTTGGACTAAAAAGGTCTAATCCCTTCCGATGAAAAATATTAAAACTTTTCGTCGGGAGGGATTTTTATTTTATTTCAATCAGTTAACCTCTTCCTCGGCATATCAGCCACTTAGCCAATTCTGCGTGTGTAGCTCACAAATATGACATTGGCGTGAATTTTGCGCATTGATCTTCCCTTCATTTAGCGCTATTGCTTATACGTGGCTGCACAAAAAGCAGCCATTGTTTTCTTTCCACCAGACCAAATATGAGGGAAACGAGGCATGAAGAGACAGAAACGCGATCGTCTGGAAAGGGCGCATTCACGAGGTTATCAGGCAGGTATCTTAGGGCGTTCTAGGGAATATTGTCCCTACCAATCATCTGTGGACGCCCGGTCTCAATGGCTGGGAGGTTGGCGAGAAGCCATGGAAGACAGGGCTGTGACCGCTTAAGCGGCTCCCTGTCAAAAAAAAGGAATAACCTCCGCTCCGGGCGGAGGTTTTTGTTTAAACCGTCTTATTCCTGCCAGCGTTTCAGCAAGATACTCGCATTCACGCCGCCAAAGCCAAAGCCGTTCGACAGCGCGTAGTTGATGGTCATTGGTTGCGCTTTATTGGCCACCAAATGCAATCCCTCGGCCGCCGGGTCTGGATTATCCAGATTCAGCGTGGCTGGTGCGATCTGATCGCGCAGTGCCAGCGCCGTAAATATGGTTTCCAGCCCGCCTGCAGCCCCGAGTAAATGTCCCGTAGCAGATTTGGTCGAAGTGATGGCTATGCTGCCCCCGGTACCGAACAGGTGTTTAATGGCGTTGATCTCACCCAAATCACCGACGGGTGTTGAGGTCGCGTGGGCATTCAGGTGCTGAATTTGCTCCGGTGTGACACCGGCCTGTTTCAGCGCAATTTTCATTGCGCGATAGGCGCCGTCACCGTCTTCAGCACCGGAGGTCATGTGGTAGGCATCGGCACTGGTACCGTAGCCGACAATTTCTGCCAGTGGTGTGGCACCACGCGCCAGCGCATGTTCCAGCGTTTCAATAACCAACATGCCGGCACCTTCCCCCATGACAAAACCGTTGCGGGCACTGTCGAATGGCCGGGAGGCTTTTTCTGCCTCTTCAGGTGACGTTGTGGACATGGCGCGCGCTGCGGCAAAGCCCCCGAGGCTGACGGTGTCGATTGCGGCTTCTGTACCGCCACACAGCGCGATATCGGCCTCATCGTTACGAATCATGCGTACCGCGTCACCAATAGCCTGTACGCCTGCTGCACAAGCGGTAACGGGGGCGCCGATCGGGCCCTTGAACTGGTGTTTAATCGACACATGACCGGCCGCCAGATTGACCAGGAACGAAGGAATGGTAAATGGCGAAAGGCGTTTGGCTCCCCGGCTGTCGGTGGTGCGCACCGCGTGAGCAATCGCCGGAAAGCCACCGATACCGGAGGCAATCACGGTTGCGGTGCGCTCCTGCTTATCTTCCGTATCTGCTGTCCAGCCTGCCTGACGAATGGCCTCATCGGCCGCCGCCATCGCCAGCAGAATAAAGCGGTCCATTTTCTTTTGGTCTTTTGGCGGTACGGAGCTGTCGGGGTCAAAACCTGCCTCGGGATCCTGCTCCAGTGAAGGCACCTGCCCGCCGATTTTAACCTGCAGGTCGGCAACGATCTCTTCCGGGAGCGGACGAATACCGGACTGGCCATTCAGCAGACGCTGCCAGATAGCCTCTACGCCGCATCCCAGTGGCGAAACGGCGCCCATGCCGGTAATGACTATACGACGACTGTTCATAGTGACTCCTTGGATGATTCGGGGGGGAATGCAGAAAGGTTCTGCTGCATCAGGGCCGCGCGTTGGCGCATACCGTCGGTCGCTGCCGGCCCTGGCGCTAAGGTAATATTATGCAGCGCGATAGGCTGCCGGGTAATGCTGTCGATCAGTTCTACGCGTATTGGCTGCCCGGTACGGCGGTCGACCAGTTCCGCGCTAATGCCGTCATCGGCCAGATGGGTATTTCCCCAATGGAACAGGGCCGCGAGCACTGGGAAGAAATCTTTACCGCGTTCGGTGAGCAGATACTCATACCGTACTGGCCGGGTTTGATATCGCTGCTTATGCAGGATACCGCTTTCCACCAGGTATCTCAGGCGGCGGGTCAATATGGTGGGCGAAAGCCCCAGGCTTTGCTGGAATTCATCAAACCGCGATAGGCCATGGAACGCATCGCGAAGTATCAGGATGCTCCACCATTCTCCCACGCGGTCCAGTGAGCGGGCTACTGGGCATGGCATGTTGTCAAAACGGGTTTTCTGCATGGCATACCTCCTGGTAACTACAATAATTGTAGTTACTATTTAGCCGCCATGAACCTGAGGTTTAAAGCACAGGGCATAATAGCGGCGGGGAAATAAAACGGCGACCGGGAAGGGCCGCCGTGACTGCGATTAGAACGCAGCAGTGTCCTTGAACAGGCCCACTTTAAGATCGCTGGCGGTGTAAATCACCTGGCCGTCGACCAGAACTTCACCATCAGCCACACCCATAATCAGCTTACGGATGATCACGCGTTTGAAGTTGATGCGGTAGGTGACTTTCTTCGCGGTCGGCAATACCTGGCCGGTGAATTTAACTTCACCCACGCCCAGCGCACGACCTTTGCCTTCGCCACCCAGCCAGCCGAGGTAGAAGCCTACCAACTGCCACATGGCATCCAGACCCAGGCAGCCTGGCATCACTGGATCGCCGATAAAGTGGCAACCGAAGAACCATAGGTCAGGATTGATATCCAGTTCCGCTTCCACATAGCCTTTGTTGTGGGTACCACCGTCTTCGGTCATTTTGACCACGCGGTCCATCATCAACATATTACCTGCCGGCAACGGCGGGCCGCCGGCGCCAAACAGCTCGCCACGGCCGGATGCTTCGAGGTCTTCTTTCGTATAGGAGTCGCGTTTTTCTACCATGTTCTCAGTAAACCTTATTTTAATGAAGGGCGCAGATTAGCTTACACGTGTACGCTGAACAAGTCCGATCAGCCGTGGTTGAACCAGTTGAGCCAACGAAGTGGCCACGGCCAGCGCCGGCGTTCCTGCGGATTCACCTGTGCAATCCGTTCCTGAATCGCAGCCAACAGATTAGGTTGCTGTTCATCAGAGTAAGGATAACCGGTGAGTAATGGCAAGGCCTCTGCGGCGCTGTCGACGGCCCACAGATGGAATTGCCCCTCGCGCACCGCATCGACTACGTCCTGGCGTAGACACAGGTGGCGCACGTTGGTAGCGGGCATGATGATGCCCTGTTTGCCTGTCAAACCGCGACGTTGGCAAACTTCGAAAAAGCCTTCGATCTTCTCGTTGACGCCGCCAATAGGCTGAACATTGCCGAATTGGTCGACGGAGCCGGTTACCGCAATCTGCTGGGTAATTGGCTGCGACGAGAGTGCACTGATAAGCGCACATAACTCGGCCAGTGAGGCGCTGTCGCCATCCACTTCGCCGTAAGATTGCTCAAACACGATTGAAGCCGAGAAGGGCAGCGGCTGGTCCAGTTCCAGTTCGGAAATCAGGAACGCCTGCATAATCATCATGCCTTTAGCATGCAGATTACCGCCAAGTTCGGCCTTGCGCTCGACGTCGGTAAATTCGCCATCGCCAAGATGCACCACACAGCTGATGCGAGATGGTTCGCCAAAGCTGCGTGGGTGGCCAGGATATTCCAACACCGACAGGCCGTTGATCTGGCCGACGACTTCCCCCTCGGTTTCAATCAGGATTTGGCCCAGCTCAATTTCATCCTGCATCCGCTCTGCGAGGTAGCTTTCACGCCATTCGCGGGCATTCAATGCGGCTTCGAATGCTTTGGCGGTGATGCTCTCTTCCTCGGCATACAGCGCCGCTTCAGAAAGTTGTTGGCTGATCCACAGCGGGGAGAGCGGCAGATTGCCCTGATCGCCGCTGTGACGCACGGCTTGAACCATTAACGGATACCAGGCATCGGCGGCCAGCGGTGGTAACTGCTTCTCGTCGATAAGGGCATTGACGTAGCCACACCATTGCACCATGTCATCGATTTCGGTGAGTTGCAGATCTTCTTCGTATTCGCCGTAGACCGCCTGCTCGCTCAGCTCCGGCTCGATATCATGGAAATCGGCCAGGCCGTGGCGATCGCCCACAACGATTAGCCGTAATTCCAACGGCATCGGGGGAATGGCAATCGGCAGCGGTCGCGTTTCATCCGGGGAAACCCAATGGAATTGGCGCTGGGTGATCATTTGCTTCAAGCGCAGCCACAGTAACGGCTGAGCCAGCAGGGAACGTGCCGACAGGATCAGCACGCCACCGTTGGCTTTATGCACCAGACCAGGTTGCAAGCTGATTTCATTGTTGTGGATCCTGACGCAGCCAAACAGCTGCTCCGGCTCAATCCACTCCTGAAACACACAGGCGCCACCGGCCGCAAAGGCTTCATCACCCTGGCTTGCGGGTTCAACGCTGACTTTGCTGCCCTGGATCACATAGTGACTGCCCTTAAACGCGGTATTCTGCGGTTGCAGTTGCTCAACTGCCTGGGCTATCAATGCCAGATACTCACGCGTTTCCTGCGCTTTCAACAGCATGAAACGCGGTGGCGACTGTGGATGGCAAAACAGCGTCAGTGCATTTTCCAGCCGAGGCTGAATGGAAGCAAAGGACACGGGCGCCAACTGCGCGGCGGTATCAAATATCGCTTGATAAGGCGTAACGTCCGGCAACAGTGATTGCCATTCAAGTCGGTTATTGGTCAAAGTGTTAGATGCAATCGTCAAAAAGGGAAAGGGCGATTATACAAGAATAACGACAGCTTGATACATGCAGAGTCGTAGTTGGTGTCAGGGAGTTTGACATCGCGCGATGACTGTGCAAAAAACAGTCTAAAAGAGGGGTAATTGCCGGGGAAATTCGGCGTAAAGCTGTTATGCTTAATTAAAGTTACGCGGTCACTGAAGAGCTCATGATGAAATATCAGCAACTGGAAAATCTGGAGAGCGGTTGGAAATGGAAGTACCTGGTGAAGAAGCATCGGGAAGGGGAAGCTATTACCCGCCACATTGAAAACAGCCTTGCTCAGGAAGCCATTGAAGAGCTGCTGAAGCTGGAAAATGAGCCGGTAAAAGTGCTGACGTGGATTAGCCACCATATGAATCCGGAACTGGATAACCGGATGAAGCAGACGATCCGCGCACGGCGTAAACGTCATTTTAACGCAGAACACCAACATACGCGTAAAAAATCTATCGATCTGGAGTTTTTGGTTTGGCAGCGTTTGGCCGGCCTGGCTCGTCGCCGCGGCGTGACTTTGTCAGAAACCGTGGTCCAGCTGATTGAAGATGCGGAACGTAAAGAGAAGTATGCCAGTCAGATGTCATCGCTGAAACAGGATTTAAAAGCCATTCTCGGTAAAGACGAACAGTAAGTCCCGTTCCGTGATTCCTTGAAAGGGGGCACGTAGCCAGTTCCGCTGATTTTGAGCGAAAAAAAACCCCGCATAGCGGGGTTTTTTACTAAGAGTGGTAGCTTAGCCTTGTGGCTGAGTTACAACGTCTTTGATACCTTTAACTTCGATCTCTACGCGACGATCTGGTGCCAGGCAATCGATCTGTGCTTTGGTAGCACGACCAGCTTTGTAGCCACAGGTGTTACCAGTGACGGAATCAGCTTCGCCCATACCACGTGCAGAGATTTTGTCTGAAGGAATACCTTTAGATACCAGGTAGTCAACAACGCTTTGAGCGCGTTTTTCAGACAGTTTCTGGTTGTACTGGTCAGAACCAACGGCGTCGGTGTAACCCAGAACTACAACAGAACCATCTTTAGGATCCATGGAGCTCAGCTGAGTGTACAGCTGGTCCAGAGCCTGTTGGCCTTCTGCTTTCAGAGTGGATTTGTTGAAGTTGAACAGCACGTCAGACTTCAGAGTGAAACGCTTGGTTTCAACAACTGGAGCTGGAGCCGGAGCTGGTGCTGGAGCAACAACATCATCCTGACCGAAACGGTAAGAAACACCCAGGCTCAGCATGGTGTTGTCTGGACGTGCGCCGACAGTACCTGCATCACCGATGTTGCTAACGAATTGGTAGTCCAGGCGAGTAGCCCAGTTTTTGGTCAGTGCGTACTCAACACCCACTGCAGCCAGCGGAGAAACGCCAGTGTCGTGGTCGCTCAGACGAGTGCCATTGCCGTAGTTAGCTTTGGAATCAGCACGCCATACCATACCACCCAGACGAGTGTAGATGTCCAGATCGTCGATGATTGGGTAGCTCAGTTTAGCTGCCAGTTGAACGCCCTGTGCTTTGAAAGCACCGTTGTTCACGCTGCCTTTGTAAGGCATACGGCCAAGCCAGTCATAGCCCAGCTCGAAGCCCAGGTATTGGTTCGCCTGGTAACCCAGGAACGCGCCAGCACCCAGTTGATCTTTATGGGTCGGACCATTGCCGATACCATTCTGGTAACCGTTGCCGTAGAAACCAGTGTCATGGTACTGGGACCAGCCCAGTTTAGCACCGGTGTACCAGGTATTATCTTTTGGGGCGGCTTGCGCTACGGTAGCGAAACCAGCCAGTGCCACTGCTAATGCGATAGCTGTCTTTTTCATTTTGCGCCTCGTTATCATCCAAATAGGCAATGAGCTTTAAAGCTGTTTTAAGCCCTTGGTTAAATTCCTTCGCCAAGGTTTGAGCCCTCGTTTGTTACTCGGCCAGTTTATCTGGCGTTATAGAGCAACCTTGGCGATGTAAAGTCTACAACGTGGCGCGAAAGTTACAAGTGTGATGTGATAAAGCTCTAAAAAAAAACGCGGAATCGTACATATTTACTAACATTAACCGGCAAAAAAACGAGCAATTCAGCCTTCGTTTTGGGCCGCGGAACCGCAGCCGCACTCGCTTTTCCCCTGATCCCATAAAGGTTCCCTTGAAGAACGATGAAAATGATGGGAAAAATCCTAAATTTACTTAATGATACAAAGAAGAGTGAATTTTTAGGGTGGAACACTGTCCGTGAATCGGGTTTATGTCACGTTGAGGACGCATAATGAACCCATAAGCGTTACCTAATTCTGCCGCGCGTCTTAATTTTAGACGATCTTCTTCCGTAAGATCGGGTAACCAGCCGAGTACGACACTGTAATTTCCCGTCAGTAACGCTTTTTCCATCGCTTCGACCGTGTCCAGCGGACTGATTTGGCTCAGCTGCACCACTTTCCCAACCGGCAGGCCGGACTGCTGTAGCCACCTTTTACTCAGCTTTTGCTGTGGAGTCAGCCATAACAACCAGCGCGACTGCATGCCCAACTGCTGTAGCAAAGGCAGCAACAATTGCGCCACTGCGGGCTGATGCTCGTTGTAAACAAGTTCACTGATAAGGCCATTTTTGTTGCCGGCATCTGTGTTTTCTGCAGCATTGTTCACCGCAAAAGAGGTGTGGCTGAAATGGGTTTTGTAGAGTGATTGAGTACGCATAAAGTATCCCGCCCGTAGTGTCACTGTATGTTTATACAGTACATCCAGTTGTCAGTAAGATCAACCCAAATCTTCGTAGCACCTCGCATAATTGCGATCATTTTTTATACGGCAGAGTTTTGTGATTGGCATGCCCATGGATAGTGCGTATTTTTCTAATTACTTGTTCACGTTAGTTTTATTTCATTGATACGGGAAATGATAGAACGCTAACCCACACCAGGAGGACGTTATGAAAGGGAAATCAACGGGAAGGATCGCACAGGCCAAGGCCTGTTTTTGCGCATTGGGCACTATCACTACTCGCTCGCAGTTCGGGGGCTACGGGGTACTGGCCGACGGCATCATGTTCGCGGTTATCGCTGAAGGAGAGCTTTATCTTCGCGCTACGGAGGGGCTGGAATCGGTCTTTCGCTCACGCGGTATGGTCAATATGGTTTACTCCAAACGCGGTGTGCCTATCACTATGCGCTATTACTGGGTAGATGAGACCTTGTGGCGTGATAGGGATGAACTGGTTGGGTTAGCCTGGCAGGCCATTCGCGAAGCGCGTCGGGAGCAAGAGATTAAAGCGGACAACCAGAGTCGGTTAAAAACCTTACCGAATATCGACATCAATATGGAACGTTTGCTGTGGCGAGCCGGTATTCGTAATGTTTATGATTTGCGGTTAAACGGGGCCAAGCGCAGTTATCTTCGGCTACTGCAGCAGCAAAAAAATTTGGGGTTGCGGGTGCTGCTTTCATTAGGCGGGGCCATCGCCGGCTATCATCACGCCGCTTTGCCTTCGGAATTACGCAGCGAGCTGACGCACTGGTTTGACCGCACCATGATGTTGCTTAGCCACGGCCATAACCCAAGAGTCCAGGGCCTTATGAAAGGCCCTGAATGATTATGCCGATTTACCTATTTGCGCATTCAGCATCGTGAGTTCCGGCAAGAGCTCAATCACCAGCCCAATCTGCTGCAACACCAATTGATCTTTGCTTTCCGGTTCCGGCGCCGCGTGTTGAATTCGTTCAGCCAGGCTTTCCAACGCCTGAGTGATGTGCCCACTGTCCTGCTCTTCTTGATGCAGGGCGCCATCGACATAACAGACAGCATCACTCAGCAGATCCAGGGTCGCAGGATTATTCAGGCGTTCACGGTGTGCCCCCAACGCCGAGATATAACTCAATAAGGTGTGGTTCAAACACAGCAGACGGAAGGCCGCATCCTGAACGTCTTTATTGGCTTTGGGATCGGCAGACATATTTGAAATCACCGATGCCAGCTCCGCGTCACTGTTGTGCGCATCCCGCCGAGCGATACGGTAGGACAGGCCGTTGTCTTTTCCCTGATGGTATTGCACCAAAATGGCATCCAGATAACGGCAGTTGGCGTTCAGCGTCTTACTGACCACCGTGGGTAATTGCCGGAACTTCCAGTCAGGCCAGATAAAGCTGACTGCGGCCCAAGCGATGGCGCAACCCAGCAGCGTGTCGTAAACGCGCGGCGCGGCGACTTCGAAACCTTCGCCCAGCAGGTTAAAGCACAGCAATACTAACAGGGTGATAAACATGGTGGCATGTGCGTACTGCACGGTGCGAAAAGCAAAAAACAAAACGCCGCTAATCACAATCAGCACGAGTTGGCCTTCCACCGAGGGCACAAAATAGAGGATTGGCAGCCCGACAAGAATACCGGCCAGTGTGCCGATTATCCTCAATGCCAGCCTGCGGCGAGTGGCGTTGTAGTTGGGTTGGCAGACAAACAGGCTGGTTAACAGGATCCAATAGCCATGCTGCATCCCAGTAAATTGAATAAAGGCATAACCAATACACAGCACCACAGACATGCGGATGGCATGGCGGAACAAGGCCGATTGCGGCGTCAGATGGCGGCTGATGCGCAAGCGAATATCGCTCCAGCCGGTGAGCCGGTCATCCGACAGGCTGTTCTCTTCCACCTGGCCGTTGGCCAATGCCTGTTCGGATTCAATATTTGCCAGCTGTGCGTCAATCGCGCGCAAATTTTTCAACAGGTGCGACAGCGCCTTGGTCAACTCGCGATTTTCCGGGGTAAGGGTAACGCGCGCTAAAGCTTCATCAATGCGGGCAAAGGCCGGTTCGAAGCGAACGTTATGCTGATACTTTTGCCGCATCAAAATCGACTGGGCCAACTGCTGGCAGGCACGAGCCTGCATGCTGAGCAAGCGCTGAAAGCGGAACAGGATATCGCTATGACGGAATTGTCGGCTTAGCGCTTGGTATTGAACGTGCGCGGAGCTGGCGCGTTCATGGATGTCCTGCGCAACGAAGTAGTAATGCAGTGTGCGGCGGGTGCCTCGTTGGCCGCGATCGCCTTTTAACCGCGTCAGCAATGAAGCCTTGGTTTGGTTGAGGATAGTCACCAGCGTGCTGTTGGCCATGGCAACGTCCATCCAGGGCAGGTCTGCATCCTGTTCGGCGTCGGGATCAAACAGGTTGGCTTTGGCGTCCAGATAATTCGCCAACTGGTCGTAACAACGCGCCAGATTTTCCTGTAGAGGACGGATAGGGAAGATCAGATGACCTATCAGCGTCAGCAGGTTGTACCACAGAGCACCAATGATCAGCAGCATAGGCTGTTGATACCAGGCGTCATACATCGAAGTGCCGAGCATGGTGTAAACCGCAATCAACAAGGCACCAAATGCAATGGTGGCGTAACGTTGCCCCAGAGCACCTAACAGAATAAAGCCGCAGGTGGAGGTCGTCAGGCCAAGCGCGAACAGCCAGGGGTAGGGAAACAGCAGTTCAATGGAGGCGGAGGCAACAAAGAAACACACCAGCGTAATCAGCAAGTTGCGTAGTCTGCCGGTCAGGCGGTCGTCCAAATCGGTCAACGCCGCCGCCACCACCCCCAGAGTCAGGGGAATAGTGAGTTTCGGAATACCGAGCCACCAGGGGACGGCGGCTGCGCCGGCCAGCGCAATAAAAATACGCAGGTCATAAAGCAGGTTGCTGTTGTAGGCATAACGGCGTATTGCTGGTGCAAAAGAGAGCACAAAAAACTCCTCGGGCGGAGAAAAAATTAACGCTGCTGATACTGACGACGGGCATTTTCAGTTCTGGCCTGTTGCGCCATTTCTACTGAGACCACGCGACGCCCAACCGGCCACAGGGCAATGGCGGCGATTTTGAAATTGGCAATGCCCACCGGAATGCCAATAATAGTTACGCACTGCACAATACCGGCGGCGATATGCGACAGGCAGAGCCACCAGCCGAACAGGATCAGCCAGACAATATTCAGCAGCGAGCCGCTGGCGGAAAGCAGCGCATTACTTTTTTCCGGATAAAGCTCATTAACGTGAATAGCTTCATTACCGAACGGCAGTAACGACAGCTTGGTGATCTCCCAGCAGGAGCGAGTCAGTGGCAGGGTGATGATCAACAGCACGCTAAATACCGTGGCGATCAGCCAGCCCAGGGTAGTGACAAAACCGCCCAACACAAAATTAAGAATATTCAGTACAGTACGCATAGTCGTCATTCTGCTCTAATGATGGCCAAACCGCGATGCGGTTGCGTTTGCTATCAAAACGCAAAATCTATTCTACCCTTTTTTTAGCGCTAGAGTGCCACTGCTTATCGCAGGTAAACTGGCAGATATCCGTTATTTAATCTCAACATAGTCATGGCGCGAAGATATGGAACTTAAAGCGACATCGCTGGGGAAACACCTGGCTCAGCATCCTTATAACCGCGTGCGGTTGCTGCACGCCGGGGTCGAGGTGAGCGGTGAAAAGCATGAATACCTTATTCCTTTCAATCAGTTGATTCAGGTTAGATGCAAGCGCGGCATCGTCTGGGGCGAGCTGGAGTTTGAGCTGCCGGATGAAAAAGTGGTGCGCCTGCACGGGACTGAATGGCAGGAAACTCAGCGTTTCTATCATTACCTCCAGCAGGCCTGGCAGCAGTGGAGCGCTGAGATGAGCGAGGTCAGCGCCGGCGTTTTGCAGCAACAGGTCGAACATATTCAGCGAATTGAGCAGCAGGATAAGTGGTTTAAGAAATCCGAACTGGGCAAGTTGCAGCAACAGATTCGCCAGTCTTTCGGTGCTTTGCCCATGCCGGTTGCACGGCTGGAGGAATTTGACAACTGTCGGGAAGATTATCAAATCTGCCGCCAATGGCTGCAGCACGGGTTGCACAGCGTGGAGCAGCGTAACCGGCAGTGGACCGAACGGATGCTGGAGACGCACCAGGATTTCTTCCAGAGCATAGAAAGCTCACCGCTGAACGACTCGCAAAGTCGCGCCGTAGTTAACGGTGAAGACTCGGTATTGGTATTGGCCGGAGCAGGCAGCGGAAAAACCTCGGTATTGGTGGCGCGCGCGGGCTGGCTATTGCGCCGTCAGGAGGCCGAACCCGGGCAAATACTGCTGCTGGCATTCGGTCGCCAGGCGGCGGAAGAGATGAACGAACGCATTCAGGAACGGCTGGGCGGCGTGGCTATCCAGGCCAAAACCTTCCATGCACTGGCACTACAGATTATCCAACAGGGCAACCGCAAGGTGCCGGCGATCAGTAAGCTGGAAACCGACAGCAAGGCTCGCCGGGCTTTGCTGATTACCCATTGGCAGCAGCAGTGCGCAGAGAAAAAAGCCCAGGCTAAAGGCTGGCGTCAATGGTTGATTGAAGAGTTGGAATGGGAAGTGCCCGAAGGCGATTTTTGGCAGGACAAGCGCCTGGCGGAGCGGTTGGCCGGCAGACTCGAACGCTGGTTGGGCCTGATGCGCATGCACGGCGGTAGCCAGGCAGAAATGATCGAACAGGCGGATGAAGAAATCCGTGACCTGTTCTCAAAACGCATTCGCTTAATGGCCCCTTTGCTCAAGGCCTGGAAAGGGGCGTTGAAAGAGGAAGGGGCGGTGGACTTCTCAGGCCTGATCCACCAGGCGGTCAATATCTTGGAGAAAGGTCGGTTCGTCAGCCCGTGGAAACACATCCTGGTGGACGAGTTCCAGGACATTTCACCCCAGCGTGCGCAATTACTGGCAGCGTTGCGTAAACAAAATAAACAAACCTGTCTGTTTGCGGTAGGTGACGACTGGCAGGCCATTTACCGCTTCAGCGGGGCCGAGTTGACGTTGACCACCGCCTTTGCCGAGAACTTTGGCGAAGGTGCCCAGTGTGCGCTCGATACCACTTACCGTTTCAATGATCGTATCGGCGAGATCGCGAACCGTTTTGTGCAACAGAACCCACATCAGTTGAAAAAACCGTTGAACAGCCTGAGCAAGGGCAATAAGAAATCGGTGATTTTATTACCGAATGAGCAGCTTGAAAATCTGTTGGACAAGCTGAGCGGTTATGCCAAGCCGGATGAGCGAATTCTGGTGCTGGCACGCTATCACCATTTGAAACCGCAGGCGCTGGCAAAAGCGGCGACCCGTTGGCCAAAACTGACCCTCGAGTTTATGACCATTCACGCCAGTAAAGGGCAGCAGGCGGAGTACGTGATCATCGCCGGTTTGCACCAAGGCAGCGACGGTTTTCCGGCGGTCGCGCGTGAGTCGGTATTGGAGGATGTTTTGTTGCCGCAGCCGGAAGATTTCCCGGATGCCGAAGAGCGGCGACTGCTGTATGTAGCGCTGACTCGCGCCAAGCATCAGGTCTGGTTACTGCAGGATCGTGAACGTCCGTCGGTCTTCGTTGAACAACTGCAGGATCTCGGCGTTCCTGCTCAGAAGAAGCCTTAAAATTAAGGCCTGGCGGAAACCAGGCCGCGAGCGTTACTTCAGGCGATCCTGCAAATAGCGTTGATAATCAGGAATGGCAATTTCCACTTCACGTTTGAAGAGTGAAGAATCGATCAGGAAATCCGCCGTTGAGCGGTTGGTGGCGACGGGAATGTTCCATACCGTCGCCAGACGCAGCAGCGCTTTCACATCCGGATCGTGGGGAACCGCATTGAGGGGATCCCAGAAGAAGATCAGCATATCTATTTTGCCTTCGGCAATCAGCGCGCCGACCTGCTGATCGCCTCCCATCGGGCCGCTTAACATGCTTTGCACCGGAATGCCGCTGGCACGCTGGATCAGGTTACCGGTAGTGCCGGTGGCGTACAGTTGATGATGCTCAAGGACGGATTTGTTTTCTTCAACCCAGGCAAGCAGGGCTTGTTTGCGGTGATCGTGTGCCACCAGCGCAATGTGTTTACGCGCGGCGATAGTGCGGGTAGTAAATTCCATCTCGATGTCCTTCGCTAATCAGGGGATGTGCGACAGATTACTGAAACTGTTTTTCACTGCCTAGCGTTTACACCTGAAAATGCGAAGAAAGCGCGCCTTTAAATAAAGGCGCCGGTAATCTTAACGCACGGGCTGTTTATTCGCCCAATGGAGGAAACGCTTTTGCGTCTCTTTGTCCGCCTGCTGGAACCAGTATTGCAGCATCTGTTCGGAAACGTTTTCACCCTTCAAAGTGACCGTGGGGGAGTTCAGCGCGGCACTGGCGAGCGGAGAGGAAGGCGTAGTCGCGCGCACCTGGGTGAAAGCCGGCACCGAGGCCGGGCGGTTTTGACTGTTGTAGTCCGCCATGACTTTTTCCAAATCGACGCTGAGCGTGGCGCCATCGGCATGCAGCACGTCGTGTTTCATCGCCAGCGCGTTACCGTTCTTATCAATCACTTGATAGTTGAGCGTTTTATCGAATCTTTGGCCATCACGTACATTTTCAATACGCGGCAGCTCAATGGCAACGGAGCTGACATTCTGCGTACTGAAGGTCGCGATCAGCGGAGGGGAGGTATAGGCAGTTTGTTCGTGCTGTCCTGAACGTACAGACTTGGCCACTTTAAACAGCAACTGATGTTGCCCGCCATCCAGCTCCAGGCTGTCGGCACCTTTTAACAACGCTCCTGTCATTTTCTTGCCGTCGACCACCAGCAGATCGATGTCCGGGGAGAGTTTCAGGGTCGTAGCCACGGCAGGCATGCTGATACTGATGCTGAGCAGCCCCGCAACCATCAGACCAAATTTCATGGTTATCTCCTTATAAGTGGCATCGCTATTAGTGTTGAACACGCCATAGATTGTGTCAAAGTTTTTCAGCATTACGGTTTGGTTTACAAATGTACACATTTATTTTCATTTGGACATTTATTTGAGCCGGATATGCTGGCAGTGACAGCATCAGACCGCAAAAGTGGCCGGGAGTTTCCGCATGGTTGCGTTTAGCCGATTTAAAGCCGATAGAGTACACTCGGAACAGGGAAATCGCCCGTTGATGATTGGAGCCGAAGATGCAAGACCACGAGATTGCCGACCTGCTCAAGCAGGTGAAAACCATTGCGCTGGTGGGTGCCAGTGATAATCCATCCCGGCCCAGCTTTGGTGTCATGGCTTATTTGCTGTCACAGGGATATCAGGTAACGCCGGTCAGCCCCAAGCTGTCAGGGCAAACGTTGCTTGGCCAGCAGGCCTATGCCACGCTGAAAGATATTCCGCACCCGGTGGACATGGTTGATGTGTTCCGTAATTCGGAGGCGGCGTATGGCGTAGCGCAAGAGGCGATTGCGATTGGTGCCAAAGCGTTATGGCTGCAAATTGGCGTTATTAATGAACAGGCCGAGGCGTTGGCGCGTGAGGCAGGATTGAAGGTGGTAATGGATCGTTGCCCTAAAATCGAGCTTCCTCGCCTGGGTCTGGAGCGCTGAAAGCCGGTAAAAGAAAAGGCCTGACAAATGCCAGGCCCTTATTGGGTGTTTCTCAGGCCTGGCTAATCAGTTGCGCAGGCGCGGGGCTTGGAGCTGGTGACGGATAGATTCCGCCAACTCGTCCAGTGAAGGTTGTTCAGGATGGGCATCCTGGGCTTCGCCATCCAGCTGTGCTTCCGCCAGATAGGTATGCACCGGTTGGCCTTCTTCGTCCTCCATCACCACGTGGTACCAAGGGGCGAAACGTAGATCGGTATTCGCCGCTATTTCATCAGCTTTAGGCTGTTCCATGGAGTATTCAGGGTCGATATCAATTACCACCCCCAAGTACCCCAGCAGCTTATGCCGAACCTGTTGTCCGATACCGAATTTGCTGACAATCATGATGACCTCCTGAGAAACAGTGCCTTGCTCTCTATATGAGGGCAAAACAGCGTATTTCAAGTTACATCACCCGACACGCAAACCCTTTCAAATACAGCCCTTCAGGGTAAGTCGCAATTACCGGGTGATCGGCAGCTTGACGATACTGCTCTATAAATTGTACATCACGCCCGGCATCTACAGCGGCATCGGCCAAAATTTTCTGGAACAAATCGGTAGGCATCAGACCGGAGCAGGAGAAGCTCAGCAAAATACCGCCTGGATTCAACAACTGAAGCGCTAACATGTTGATATCTTTATAGCCGCGGCAGGCACTGGCCAGCTGGTTTTTATTCTCGACGAACTTCGGCGGATCCATAATGATCAGATCGAATTTTTCACCCTGCGTGCGGTAGTTGCGCAGCAGTTGGAACACGTCATCGCGCACAAACTCGGCCTTGCTCAGATCCAACCGGTTCAGTTCAACATTCTGTTTGGCGATATCCAACGCCGCTTGCGATGTATCTACGCTGATCACCTGTGAGCAACCGCCCATCAATGCAGATACCGCGAATGCGCCGGTATAAGAGAAGCAGTTAAGCACGCGGCGGCCGGCGGAATAGTTACGGGCAGCCAGGCGGCTGTCGCGCTGGTCGAGGTAAAAACCGGTCTTATGGCCCTGCTGAATGTCCACCAGCAGCTTCATGCCATGCTCGGTGATTGGCAACAGAGCAGGGGGCAGGTCACCTAATACCGGTCCTTGCGCCAACGGCAGGCCTTCTTTCTTACGCACCGCGACGTCTGAGCGATCGTAAATGGCGCATTCCGGGTAGCAATGCTGCAAGGCGGTAATCAGCGCAGCACGCTGATACTCGGCGCCGGCAGACAGCAATTGCAACACCAGGAAATTCTGGAAGCGATCGATGGTGATGCCCGGCATGCCGTCGGATTCACCGGCGATCAGACGGTATCCGTCCAACCCGTCGCGCTTCGCAACCCAATCACGCCAGCTTTGTGCCTGCTGTAAACGGCGGATGAAGAATTCGATGTTAACGTCTTCATCCTGCTGGAAAGTCCAGACACGGGCACGGATTTGCGATTCAGGCGAGTAGGCGCCGCGCGCCAGCCATTTTCCCTGCGCGTCGTGAATATCGATGGTTTCGCCGGACAGGGCTTTACCTTCAATACGTTGAACGGCACCGGAGAAGACCCATGGGTGGCGACGGAGTAAGGACTTTTCACGTCCTTTGGCGAGAAACAGGCGTACGGTCATAATTAAGAATGCTGCCAGCTAGGTAAAAAGAGTGACATTGCCGTGCGTACGCACAGAAAATGCCATAAACGAAATTCGATAAGGGGCCGATTATGACACAAGTTTGTATTGCTGCGTATGTCTATGGCGTGGTGCAAGGGGTAGGGTTTCGCTACAACACCCAGCACCAGGCGACGGCGTTGGGGTTAAGCGGATATGCGCGCAATCTTGATGACGGCAGCGTTGAGGTGGTGGCCTGCGGCGAGCAACCGCAGGTGGATAAGCTGGTGGAATGGCTGAAAAGCGGCGGTCCGCGTAGCGCACGTGTCGATCGCGTGCTGGTGGAACCGCGCGGTACGGCAGATTATCAAGGCTTCAGCATTCGCTATTAGCGTCTCAGATGCATTTTACCGGCTTCGGCAAACCGGCGATTTTTGTTGCCTGTTTGGCCGGGCCTTTGGGGAACAGGCGATAGAGGTAGCGGCTGTTGCCTTTCTCCTCTCCGTACTTCTGCGCCATAGCTTTGACCAGCATGCGGATCGCCGGTGAGGTATTAAATTCCAGGTAAAAGCTGCGTACGAAACGCACCACTTCCCAATGCGCCTCGGTTAGCGTGATTTCTTCCTGCTCGGCCAGCAGCGGCGCCAGGGCCTCGTGCCAGTCGGCGCTGTTTTTCAGGTAACCCTGTGCGTCAGTTTCAATAACCTGACCTTGATACTCCAACATACTGCCTCGGTAACGGGTAATTCAGAACGGCCGCCAGTTTAGCAAACTTTTACCGCCGCAAAAAATAAAGCCCCGCCGGAGCGGGGCTTTGGGTATGACTCAGACGCCGAATCAGTTGCTGCGCGCGAAGCCCAGAATGCTCAACAGGCTGATGAACATGTTGTACAACGATACGTACAGGCTGACGGTGGCGCGAATGTAGTTAGTCTCGCCGCCGTGAATAATGTTGCTGGTTTCCCACAGGATGGCGCCGGCGGAGAACAGGATAAACAGTGCGCTAATCGCCAGGTGCAGGGCAGGGATCTGCAGGAACAGATTGGCGATCACCGCCACCAGCAGTACTACAAAACCGGCCATCATCATTCCGGACAGGAACGACATATCCTTGCGGGTGGTCAGTACGTAGGCTGAACAGCAGAAGAACACCACTGCGGTGCCTCCCAGCGCCAGCATGATCAGGTCGCCGGCTCCGGTATTAATAAATGAACTGAGGATGGGGCCCAGGGCATAACCCATAAAACCGGTCAGGGCGAATGCCGCCAGGATGCCCGCAGGGCTGTTAGCCAGCTTGTGGGTCAGGAACATCAGCCCGTAGAAGCCGACCAGCATCAGCAGCAGGCCCGGTGCCGGCAGCCCCAGCATGGTGCTGGCGGTTGCGGTGAGTGCCGAGAAAGCCAGCGTCAGTGAAAGCAGAAAATAGGTGTTACGCAGAACCTTATGCGTACTCAGCAAAGAGTCGCGCGAGGAGGATGAGACGACAATACGGTCCATAATGATCTCTCTTAGTCAGGTCATCACAAAATTAGTGACGATGATAGGCAGCGCAAGCGTTTGATTAAAGTTTGTTTACCAATCTTTACCCTTAGTTATCATTGCTGCAACCTTGAGCTGGAGTTGGCGGTTTCTTCAACGCTCAAGCGTGAGGTGCTGGTTTTTCGTTCGGTTGAACGGCCTTGGGCTTTACAAGCGGATCAGCTCTGTTTATAGTTCGCCTCGTTGCGGAGGGGTGGCCGAGTGGCTGAAGGCAACGGTCTTGAAAACCGTCGACGGGAAACCGTTCCAGAGTTCGAATCTCTGCTCCTCCGCCATAAATTATGACCCCGTGCTCTCTGAGCGCGGGGTTTTTTATTGGGTTTGAAAAATGGCAATCGCCGCCGTGGACCCATAAAAAAACCGCCCCGGCTGGGACGGTTTGTCTGGCAAAGCAACCGCTAACGCACCAAATGCAGGAAGTGCAGGTGCTTCTCGTACTGGTCGAGAATATCGTGAATGATCTGTTCTTGCGTCCAGCCCATCACATCGTAATCCTGGCCCCCTTCCTTCAGATGAACCTCACCGCGATAGTATTTATGTTCCTCGTCGCGTTCCTCATCTTTCAACCCCGCCAGAGCAAAGGCCGGTTGAATGTAAGCGCGCAGACGAACTTCATAGACAAAGTTCAGATCTTCCCCTAAATCGACTTCGAAACGGATGCGATCGTCTTGCGAATCGTCAATCGAGGAGGTGGTATTTTGCTTGGCCAGTTCGGCTTCCACCAGCGCCATCGCCGGTTGAACCACTTCACCGACAAAGCGTTTTACCTGAGAACGTTTCGGGAAATAGGCAATATTACGCAAACGCCGCTGCCATGAGATCGGGTTGCGCGCGGCGGTCGGCGCAATCGTGGTCATCATCTGGCTGTCGCGTTTGTAGGCGTCGATACGTAAGGCTTTTAACAACCCGTAGATTGAGACCAGCAGGATCATCGAAAACGGCAGGGCGCTGGCGATAGTCACGGTTTGCAATGCGCTTAAACCGCCGGCAATCAACAACGCAATCGCCACCAGACCCATCAGGGAAGCCCAAAAGATCCGCTGCCATATGGGGGTTTGATCCGAACCGCCCGAAGCCAGCGTATCAACCACCATCGCCCCAGAGTCTGCCGACGTGACGAAGAACACCACGACCATCGCCATGGCGATAAACGACAGAATATTAGAGAACGGGAAGTGCTCCAGGAAGTTGAACAACGCCAGGGCTACGTCGTTTTGCACCGTATTGGCCAGATCGCGCGCCCCTTCGTTCATGATCAAATTAATGGCGCTGTTGCCGAAAACCGTCATCCACAGCAGCGTAAAGCCCGCCGGAACGAACAACACGCCGGTAACGAATTCACGGATGGTACGTCCGCGTGAAACGCGGGCGATAAACATGCCGACGAACGGCGACCAGGATAGCCACCAGCCCCAATACAGCAGTGTCCAGCCCCCCAGCCAGTTGCTGGACTTCGGCTCGTAGGCATACAGGTTAAAGGTTTTATTGACGATATCGGAAAGATAGCCGCCGGTGTTTTCAACAAAGGATTTCAGCAACAGCACGGTCGGGCCGAGCGTACCCACCAGGACCAGCAGCAGCACCGCCAGGCCGAGGTTCAGTTCGGACAGAATGCGGATGCCCTTATCCAACCCGGAAACCACCGACAGCGTTGCCAGCCCGGTGATCACCACGATCAGCACCACCTGCACCGTTGCATTGATCGGCAAGCCGAACAGGTGATTAAGCCCGGCGTTAACCTGCAACACGCCGTAGCCCAGGGAAGTCGCGACGCCGAACACGGTACCTATTACCGCAAAAATATCGACTGCGTGGCCAATCGGCCCGTATATGCGATCGCCGATGATGGGATAAAGCGCGGAACGCAGCGTCAAGGGCAGGCCATGACGGTAGCTGAAGAACGCCAGGATCAGCGCCACGATGGCATAAATCGCCCAGGCATGCAGGCCCCAGTGGAAGAAGGTTAGGCGCATGGCCTGTTTAGCCGCTTCCACTGTTTCCGGTGTCCCGGTCGGGGGAGAAAGGTAGTGCATCACCGGTTCGGCAACGCCAAAGAACATCAGACCAATGCCCATACCGGCAGAAAACAGCATGGCAAACCAGGAAACATAGCTGAAGTCCGGCTGGGCGTGATCCGGCCCGAGCTTGATATTGCCGTAACGCGATAAACCCAGATAGGTCACGCTCAGCAGGATCAGGGCGACCGCCAGAATGTAAAACCAGCTGGCGTTAGTGAAAATACCCTGTTGCAGCGCCTTGAACTTACGATCGGCTAACTCAGGATAGAAGGCGGCAAAGGCCACCAGGACGATGATTAAAGCGGCAGATATAAAAAATACCGGAGGATTGATATGGCTACGACGTGCCACAATTTCAGTGTCGTTTTGGCTCATAGAATACCTTCTTGCTAGTCCGTTAGGGAATGGGATAGTCCGTTAAAACAACTCCATAAAAAGAGGGGCAAACAGGCTGCCCAAGAAATTAAACTCCGCGAGTATATAGAAAAATCGGGGCAATTTACATTTTTATGGTCAAAAAGGCTGTTTTAAGTGGTTTGGTTAGACGTTTTAGCTATATAAAAACATTGCGATGAGAAAGGGTAATTCACTCTTTTTGCAGGGAAAAACCGGTGCAGAGGATCTTGCATGGCTTTCACTATGACAAAATGCGGGCAAAAACAGGATCAGGCTGCGGGCAGGGTTTCTGAGGTAGTTCAAGGGGGTTTTAGCGGCAGGTAGAGCAGATCATGATAGAAATCCCTATAACAGTGGCCTGAACCCGGAGGGATCTGCCGTTTACTATTGATCCGATCAAGCCAAGGGTTAAAATAGATCCATTCGCTCGCGTTTAACGTTTTCATGGAGATAAAGATGAGCTGGTATCAAATAGCGTTATGGACCATGATCTTTCTGAAGTCCGGTGCCTTTCTGGTGTTCGTTTGGTGGTGGATGTTCAAACGCGCAACCAAGCCTTATGTCCGCCCGCAGGATGTTGTGATTGACGAAACGCCGGATGATGACAATCTGACCATGGAAGAAGTGATGAAGAAACACGGTATTACCCGTGTGGAAAATCAAACGCAATAACCCCCGTTCTTTTCAGATTCGGTCTGCGAACTATCCCTGTGGAAATGCGGCAATGCCTGCAAGCCGGGGATAGCTCCCCAGCCTGCAGTCATCAATTCAGCGCCGTTTTCTCCCCAACAGCCATGCCATAAAGATCAACGCCACCACAGCAATGCCGATTGCCGGGGCCATATAAGGCTGCAGCATCGCCAGCAGCGGCACCGGGCCACCCAGGCGCAATACGGTCACGTCCGCAGCGCTGACCTTCACTGCGGGATTGCCGTACTGCTGCAGCACATAATTGCTGATAGCGGCGATCTGCTGGTCGTTCAACGGATTGACGTACGACAGCGGGCCAAAGTTCGGCATCAGCACGTGCTGATCGCCCACCTTTCGCTCGACCCCGAACAGTATGGCCGAGATCAGGTTGGCCGGATTGCTTGAACCGGTGGCGGTATTATTGAACAGCGAAGGATAAGCCTGGTTTTTGCTGCCGCTGCCGTCCGGTTGGTGGCAACTGGCGCAGTTGCCGCTGAATAACGCTGCGCCGTCGGTAACGGTGTTGTTGGCATTGGCAGGCTGCAACCCGCGCAGCTGAGGCTCAACGTTCAACGGCTTGCCGTAACTGTCGGCCGGCTGGCTATCCTTGGCATCTCTGACAGGCGCGGTGCTTTTCAGGTAAACGGCAATAGCCGCCAGATCGTCATCGGAAAAATATTGCAGGCTGTTTTCGATGGCTTCCGCCATGCCACCGGCGGCCTGGTTTTTGCCGACCACCCGACCGGTTTTCAGGTACTGCACCAGTTGCTGGTTGCTCCAGCCGCCGATACCGCTGATCGGGTCTGACGTGATATTGGGAGCGTACCAGCTGCCGACCATGCCACCCGCAAGAGCCTGACTGCTGTCTTCAGCCATCAGCAGGTTGCGCGGGGTATGGCAGGTGTCGCAGTGCCCAGGCCCGTTAACCAGATAAGCCCCCCGGTTCCATTGCTCGCTTTTGGCCGCATCGGGTGCAAATCGGCCGTCTTTGAGAAACAGCAGATTCCAGGCGGCCATGCTAAAGCGCAGGTTGAACGGGAAGGGCAGGTCGGTCAGCGTATTTTTCTGATCGACCGGCTTCACGCCGTGCATAAAGTAGGCATACAGCGCCTTGATGTCCTCATCGCTCAACCTGGTATAAGAGGTATAGGGCATGGCGGGATAGAGGTGGGTACCATCGGCACGGATCCCGTCCCTGACGGCACGAGCAAACTGCTCTTCGCTATAACTGCCAATGCCCTCCGCGTTTGATGGGGTGATGTTGGTTGCGTAAATCACGCCCATGGGGGAACTGATACCATATCCGCCGGCAAAGGGAGTACCGCCTTCGGGTTTGGTATGGCAGGCCTGGCAGTCTGAGGAGATAGCAATCTGTTCGCCTTTTTTAATCAACGCCGCACCGCTTAACTCTCCGTTATCCGCCGCCTGCACGGCGCTGCCGCCGAGCAACAACAGGGATAATAGCGTCAATTTCGCCTGTTTTTTCATGGTTTCACCGCCAGTGCCCGCGCAATGTCATCGGCGGCCTTGATGCCCAGAGCCGCCATAGTCAAGGTGCTGTTCACCACGCTGGCGGAAGGAATTGCGCCGCCGCCCGGCAACCAAAGGTTGGCATGGTCATGGGTGCGGCAGTTGCCATCGACCACCGAGTCTGCTGGGTTATCGCCCATGATGGTGCCGCCCATGATGTGGTTATTGGCATTCAGACTGGTGGTGATGTTGAACTCTTCGGCGTCGAACAGTTGGCCGATATGTTCCAATTGCTTATGTGCGGCCTCTGCGCCTTTACGCACGTAATCGCCGACATCGTAGTGGATGTCCGGGCAAGGCAAACCGTGGGCATCCTTGCGGGTTTTACTCAGCGTCAGGCGGTTATTGGGGTCTGGTAACGGTTCCAGGCTGATGGATAAATCGACGCCGTAAGCGGCGCGGCGGCGTATTTCGGCATCCAATTCTTTACCGACCAAGCCTTGTTCCAGCGCCTTCTGGGTGGCAGGCACGACCCGGTTGATGTTGTTGAGGATCATCTTATTGGCCGAGTAGTCTTTGCGGAACTCACCGTCACGTGGGCCGACCAGGCAACTGCTCTGCGCCGGGCCACGCCCGAGCCACAGCGGCTCTTTCGCCAGGAAAGTACAGTGAAAACCGGAGTGATCCATCATGTTGCGACCGACCTGGTCGGAAGCGTTGGCGATGCCGTTCGGGTTGCGATCGTTGGCCGCCATCAGCAGCAGGCGCGGCGTTTCTATGCCGTTACAGGCCAGAGCGAAAGCCTTGGCCGTGGCCTGGTGAGACTGCTTTTTGTTGTCAAGCCAATGCACCGCAGTGACCCGATTTTGTTCATCGGTATCTATCTTGTAGACCACCGCTTCCGCCAGCACCACCGCACCTTTCATTTCAGCACGTTCAACATGATGAATGCCGTTGTACATGGCGCCGATGGGGCAAATGGGCTGGCAGTTGTTGTTGCCGCAGCAGGTTGGACGGCCCTTCCACGGGTGGGTACTGCGCCCCTGTGGGATCGGGACTGAACGGTAGCCGTGCGGGTTAACCACTTCGGCAAAACGAATATCGCCATGCGCCCAGGGCACCATATCCATCGGGTAGGGTTTGCTGCGTTCAACCGGCGACTGCTGCTGCGGATCGTTAGGGCCAGCCACGCCAATTTCCTCTTCGGCCCGGCAATAGTACGGCTCAAGTTCATCATAGGAAATCGGCCAGTCGCGGCCAACGCCGTACAGGGTTTTCATTTGGAAATCGCTGGGCAGGTGGCGCCAGCAGGACGCGGCCCAGTGCCAGGTGGTGCCGCCGACGGTACGCAGATACCCTTGCTTGAAGCTGCCTGCGCTCGGGCCGCTCAGGGCGACATAGTTGTTTTCAGGAAAATAGAGCGGAGCGGTGGCGAACTCGGATTGCGGGTACAACCCTTGATAATCGGAGCCGGCGCGGTTATCAAAAGGCATATTGCGCCAGTTTTCTACGGCCTGGGCGCGTTCAATACGCAGGCCTGCTTCCAGCACCAGCACAGAATAACCCTGGCTGACTAATTGATCGGCCATCATGCCGCCCACAATGCCGGAGCCCACGATCACGATATCGGCCGAGGCGTTGCCATCGGCAGTAAATTCAGGTTTTTTCATCAGAAGATTCTCAGATCACAGGGAAGCGTTGACCGCTGGAGGGGGAGCGGTCCACCACAACGGGCCATTGCCGCAGTAGGTGGGAACGATCAGTGCGTCGCTGGCGGGGCGGTACATCAACGCGTCTTTATAGGCAATCAGCTCAGCCGTTTGGCCGTGGCCGACGGTGCCGGTATACCAGGCGGTGATAATGGCGGTCACCAGGGCCTGCAAGCCGGCCTGAATGGCCAGTTGTTGCAGCTGTTTTGCGCTTTGACCCGACTGTAACAGCCCACCAAGCTGCTCAACCTGCGTGGCGAACTGATCATTCTGATTATGTAAGGCTGTAAAAATACGCGCCGACATTCCCTGATCGATGTCCTCATGTTCGCTCAATGTCTGGGATATTTTGAAGAAACGAGCAAACTGCAGCGGGTTGGCCGCCGCGGTATGTTGTTCTGCCAGGCTGAGGAACGGGTAACTGAGCAATGACGTTGCCAGCAGGGTTGAGGCCAGCCCCAGCAGCACTTCCCGTCGACTGAAACCGGTTCCATTTTTGGTCGGTAACTCACCATCGTCTGATAACAAATTTTCCATGTGTTTTTCTCACAAAACAGGTGTTATTGCCAAAGCAGGCAAAAGAGAAGGAGTAAAGAGAGATAAAAAATAATCAACAATGGGATAAATGCATTGTTTACGGTTCTGTATCTAATAATTTGGCGGGATATTAACTTGCCGATAACTTTTCGGCAATAAACTTGCTCAAACGCCCTGATAAAAAAGCACAGAAAGAATAAAAAAGACCGGAGGTGTGGCCGCTTGGCGGGAGAGTGAACGGTGCCGTGGCGGGTATTCAAAGATAATTAATGACGGTAAATAACATTATTTCCGCTATTAGGACGGGTTTAAAACGGGGTATTAATAAGTAATGTTTATATTTAAATCACAGACGCCGTCATTATATTGACCAATAAAAACCCGCCGTAGCGGGTTATTGGTCATTATTTTAGCTCTTGCAACCCATCAGTTCTGGCAGCACGCCCGGTTTGGCTTTCAGCGAAGCCTGTACGTCGTCGGGCAGACCAGCCCAAATAATCAGCCCGGTGCGTTTCTCGATTTCATTCACCGTGACGCGATATTGGCAGAAATCGGCATTTTTCGGGGTGTTTTGGTCAAACAGAAACGCCGCATAGTGGTTCACTTCCGGGCTGTTATTGATAAAGATGACCTTCCAGTAAGCGCTGGGAATGGTGTGCGCTTTCTGGGTGCCCGGCAATTTTCCCATATTGCGTTCGTACAGTGGGCCAGTCACGGTATACACCGAACTGATGTCCGCCCGGTCAATCAGCTTGCGTTCCTGATCTTCCAGCCGTGCCCAGGAGCCCTGGTTAAGATCGGCCATCTGCGGGGTGATATTGGAAAGGTAGTTCAGTGATTCCCAGTCAGAGACGCCCGCCAGTGAGGCCAGCGGCGCTTGATGCCCGCGGTCAACTTTCAGCGCCGCGTTGGCACCGGTGTAATCTGCCGGTACCAATGTATCTGCCGGGTTCAGTGCCGGATCGGTCTTCCAGTTACGGGTTTTCCCGCTGGCCGGCGTGTCTTTGGTGATGTGATAAGCCACCCAGTTGGCGAACTTGGTGGTGCTGTTGTTGTTCAGCGTATAAGCATGGCGGACGATGGACACGTTACTGCTGCCACCGGTGGGGCAACCGACCGCGCAGTTGTCGATAGATTCCAATGCCTCGGCGGAAGCCTGGGCGGTAAACAGGACGGTTACCAGAGCTAACATCTTGTTAAAACGCATATTCATATCCTCAATAAGTTATAATAATACTGTATGTATTTACAGTGCTTGTAACTTATCGCAGTGAAACGAATACAACAATGCAACACATTCATGTTACGAATGTGTCAGCATTGGTACAGCAAGGTGGATTAAAACAGCCTGTAAATGGCGGGCTACAAAGCCTTAAAAACGCCAAAAGGCACGCGAGCACAATATCAGCATGGGGTAGATCTCAAGGCGGCCGAGCAGCATCGCCGCGCACATCAACCATTTCGCCGCATCGCTGAGCGTGCCAAACCCCGCGGCAGTTTCGCCGAAGCCCAACCCCATGTTATTGATGCAGGCGGCCACGGTGGCGAAAGAGGTCACCAGATCATAGCCCATCAGGTTCAGCAGCCAGATGAAGAAGCAGCTGAAAAAAACGTACAGAAAGAAAAAGCTCCAGACCGACCGTAACACCCGATCGTGAATCGGCGCGTTGCCGACCTTGATGGTGTAAACGGCATTGGGATGCACCAACTGGTTGATCTCATGCCGGCTTTGTTTGTACATGATCAGAAAACGCAGCGCCTTGATGCCGCCGCAGGTGGAGCCCACGCAGCCACCGAAAAAGCTCGCCGCCAATAACAACATAATGGTGTGAGAAGGCATTTTGGCATAGTCGGCGGTGGCCAAGCCGTTATCGGTCATCATCGAACTGGTGAGAAAGAAGCCATGCACGAAGGAGTCCTTGGCGCCGTACATGCCGGAACGGTAAAGCTCGAGGCAAACAATCGCCACGATAATCGACAGCACCAGCAGGAAGAAGCGCAGCTCCGGGTTTTTATACAATGGTTTCAGGCTGCGGCGGCCTACGGCAACGAAATACAGGGTGAAGTTTACCGCCGCCAGAATGGAGAAAATACCGCCGACCATTTCGACCGCCGAGCTGTCGTAATAGCCCAGACTCTCGTTGCGAGTGGAAAATCCCCCGAGCGATACGGTGGAAATCCCATGGCAAAGGGCATCGAACCACGGCATGCCGGCAATGCGGAAAGCCACCGTACAGGCCAGCCCCAGACCGAGATAGATCAGCCACAGGTTTTTCGAGGTATCGGCCAGCCGTGGCGTCAGTCGTTCTTCTTTGAATGGTCCGGGCATTTCCGACTGATAAAGCTTGGCACCACCGATACCCAGCAGCGGCAGCACGGCCACGGCTAACACAATGACGCCGAGGCCGCCGATAAAGTTGAGCTGGGAACGGTAGTAGAGAAAGGATTTAGGTATGCCCGAGACATCGTTAAGTACCGAAGCGCCGGTGGTGGTGATGCCGGACACGCCTTCGAACATCGCGTCCGTCAGGCTGACGTTCAGCGTGTCATCGAGCCACAGCGGCAGGGCGCTGATCATCGAAAACAGCAGCCAGAACATGACGATAATCAGAAAACCGTCCTGGGTACGCAATTGTACTTTGGCCTGACGGGTGCTGAACCAGCCTAACCCACCGAGCGATCCGGCAATCACCAGGGTATAGAAAAAGGAGAAAACGCTTTTTTCTTTATAGAGCAGCGCCACCAGCAGAGGCGGGATCATTGACAGGCTGTAAAGGAAAACTAAAAAACTGCAAAGATGAATAACGACCAATATCTGCTTATTCTTGACCATAATACTTGCGCCCGAGTTGCCTGACGGCAATGAGTCAATTTATTCTTTAAGCCTGAAAGAATAAGGCAGGCGATATAAAAATAACGTAAAAATTCATATCGCCTGAAAGGGTTGGCACGTTTTTTAATCGCAATGGCGATTATTCCAACAGGGTGTTTACGGTGCGACGCACGTATTGCGTCATTTGCGCCAGATCCTCGGGGGACACCGGCCCACCGCCGGCACGTACCACCTGCTGTTCTATTTGAGCAATTTCCTGCTCGACCTTATTGGCAATCTGTACCTTGACGATCTTATCCACCGACGAGAGCAGCACCTTCAACACCACTTTCAGCGCCACATTCTCGCAGAACGAATCGTAGTGATGAACCGCAGGCGGTGCTGCGGGGGGCTCGGGTGCGCGCGGGGCCATAGCCTTGAAACTGTCTACATTTTCAATAATAAGATCCATGTCTCTTATTAGTTCATCAAAATCTTTAGACACTGACTTATTTCCCTTCGCTATGCGCAAAAACAGAACGCCCGTCATCAGGGCAAAGGCCGGTGATTGGCGGGCAGAACGAATTTCGACCGTGACGTTCAGGTAGTGAATGGCAGGCTGAGCGGCATTTTAACCTTGCCGGGGGTTGGCAACAAGATGGGGCCGCAGGAATCCGCGGCCCCATCGGGCAGGTGATAGCTTAACTTTTCAGCTTGGCGGTGATTTTCGCTACGTGTTCACCCTGGAAGCGGGCAATGGCCAGCTCTTCCGCACTGGGCTGGCGCGAACCGTCGCCACCGGCAATGGTGGTTGCTCCGTAAGGGGTGCCGCCGCGGGTTTGTGAAACGTCAAACAGCTCGGGTGTTCCGTAACCGATAGGCACAATAATGAAACCGTGGTGCGCCAGCGTGGTCCAGGTTGAGCTGATGGTGTGCTCCTGACCACCGCCGGTACCGGTGGAAGAGAATACGCTGCCTACCTTGCCGTACAGCGCGCCGGAAGCCCAGAGCCCGCCGGTTTGATCGAGGAAGGTCCGCATTTGGCCCGCCATGTTGCCAAAGCGGGTTGGGGTACCGAAGATGATGCCGTCGTAATCGGCCAGTTCCTGCGGGCTGGCGACAGGGGCCTGTTGATCTTGCTTGCCTCCGGCTTTGGCAAAGGCTTCTGCCGGCATGGTTTCCGGCACGCGTTTCAGGGTGACTTCTACGCCACTGACCTTGCGTGCGCCTTCCGCTACCGCGTTCGCCAGGGTTTCAATATGTCCGTACATTGAGTAATACAGTACCAAAATTTTCGCCATGTTCCGTTCTCCGCTGTGGTGGATGAAAGAGATGCTTCCTAAGCATAGGAGTGAATGCGGAACTTGGCCTTGTGGCCTTATCTCATCCCGGCTATCGCCAGCAGCGCACCGAAGGCAATCAGCAGGCCACCAAATACCCTGTCTATGCCTTTACGCAGGCGCAGCAGTCGCGCATTGATGCCCGGCGCGGAAAACAGCAGCGCAACGGCGCTGAACCACAGGATATGGGCCAGGGCGATAAACAAGCCGTAGCCGATTTGCACCGCCAGCGACGTCTGCGGATTAACCACCTGCATAAACAGGCTGACGACAAAAATGGTGGTTTTCGGGTTCAGCGCATTGGTTAAGAAGCCGGTTTTCAGCGCGGCGAAATCGCTGGCGGCGGTGGGGGTCGCACCGGCAGAAACCGTGGCAGCACCGGCATTACGCAGCATGCTGACACCCAGGTAAATCAGGTAGGCAGCGCCAATCATCTTCAACAGGGTGAATAGCCACAGCGATTGCTGGATCACCACGCCGACGCCGATCAGGGTGTAGCTCACGTGGATCAACACCCCGGCGCCAATGCCGCAAGCGGTCACCACGCCGGCACGACGGGAAAGCAACAGGCTGTTGCGCGACACCATGGCGAAATCAGGCCCTGGGCTAATAACGGCAAGTAAAGTGATGGTGACGACAGCGATGAGTTCGGTCATAGTAATCCTGTAGATGAATCAGAAGAGAGTGGCTGATTTATAAAGGGAATAGCCGACGGTGACAAACGATGAAAACTGACGATTTCGGTGAGAAAAACTCACGCAAAATAAGCCGGCCACTGTCATTGGGCGGATTGCGATGCTTTGAAGCGGCGGCCAGGCTGGAAAGTTTCACCCAGGCGGCGAACAGTTTAAACCTGACGCACGGGGCGGTGAGTCGTGCGGTCAGGGCGCTGGAGGATGAGCTGGGTATTGCGTTGTTTGAACGTCGTCATCGGCGGGTGTATCTGACGGCCGCCGGGCGGACGTTGTTTCAGGCGTCACAGCAGGCATTCGGCATCCTGGAGCAGACTGCGCAACAACTGCGGCAGCAGGCACAGGACGCACCGCTGGTATTGTCCTGTGAGCCGACGCTATTGATGCGTTGGCTGATACCCCGCCTGCCTGCGTTTCAGTTGGCGCACCCGGACATCCATCTGCAGTTGGTCGCGGGCGGCGGGCCATTTTCGTTTCACGACGGCATCAGTGCCGCCCTACGGCGCAACGATTTTGACTGGGGCGATAAGCTGCACAGCCAGTGGCTGTTCAACGAGCAAGTCGGGCCGGTATGCAAGCCTGAAATGCTGCCGCGTTTTATCGCTCTCCACGCGGGTCAGCCGCAGTTGAGCCGCGATGCGGTGCTGTTACATTCGGCCACCCGGCCTGATGCCTGGCGGCATTGGGCTCAGCAGCAGAGTGTGTCGCTGGAAGGCTGTCCAGAGCAGCGTTTCGATCACTTTTACTTCAGTTTGCAGGCGGCGGTGGCGGGGATAGGCGTCGCTATCGGCCCTTGGCAGCAGGTGCGGGATGATGTGGCCGGTGGGCTACTGAGCGCCCCCTTTGGTTTTACGTCGGACGGTAGCGGTTATTGTCTGCTGACGCCGCAAGAAATCAGGCCGGGCAGCGCGCTGGCCCGGCTGGCTGACTGGCTGAAACTCAGTGCAGGCGCTTGAGCTTTTGCTCCAGGCGCTGGCGTTGCCAACGGCTGAAGAAGTCGCGTAACAGCAGGGGGCGCGTCGCGCGCATAATCACCGCGATACTCATGCCGGCCATGGCCCAAAGCGACCACAGATATTGCGGATGAGTAAACCAGTTAATGGCGAACAACAGCACTGCGATAAATGCGAACCTCACTATCATGCGCAGCAGCCTGCCTTCTTCCTCCACCTGTCGGCGAATCGCCTGCTCGGCCTGGCTGCTGTCGCTGTTTTCCTGTTGCGGCGGCTGGTTGAGATCGCCAATCTGTAACTCCAGCGCCGCGGCTATCGCGGTCAGGGTTTCCAGACTGGCCTGCTCGCCATTTTCAAGGCGCTGAACGGTACGGGTGCTGAGCCCGGCAATGCTGGCCAATTGTTCCTGAGACCAGCCTTTTTCCAGCCGTAATTGCCGGATGCGGTAAGTTTGCATTGCACGCTCCAAAAATGAACCTTCATTGAGGCCAAGTGTAGGAGTTGAGGCCGTTGACCGCCACGACAGGCGCATGACATCTGTACGACAGCCAGGTGACAACCCGCTGAGTATGCGGGTTAGAAGGTGACGTTGCGGATAAAGCGCAGCGGAAAATCGGTGCGGTTGGCGTAGGCATAGTGCTGATCGCTGTTGAACACCTGGGTTTGGCCGGCGTCCAGCGTCAGGGTTTGCTGTTCCAGCACCAGCGTCAGGCTGCCGGTAATCACGTAGATTATTTCACTCCAGCCTTCGGCATCCGGCACAGAATCGTAGTGCTCGCCGGGCATCAGCGTCCACTCCCAAAGCTCAACCCGCTGACGAGCAGGCACGCTGGCGGCAAACAAAGCCTGACTTGCCGGCTGTACGCCTTGCCATGCCAATTCGCCGACCAAATGGCTGCCGCGCGCTTCGGGAGCCTGGATCAGATCGGTGAAGGCGATATTTAATGCTTCGGCCAATTTGTCCAACACCGCCAGGCTGACGTTGCGGTCACCGGCCTCGATGCCGGCCAGCATGCGGCGGCTGACGCCGGATTTTTCCGCCAGCATCACCTGGCTTAGCCCCGCCTGCTGGCGATAGCCACGCAGGTTGCTGCTCAGGTATTGCAACACCTTGGGCGCTTCATGTTTACCGCTGTTCACTGTATTGCTCATCCCAGGGCTTTACCTCATACTGGCAGGATCTGTGCATTATATTGCACCCAGCAGGAAGGGCAAGCCGGTGTCTGCAGTAAAAAAATCCTCTATTTTCACTTTCATTCCCACGATAAAGCGGCAGGAAGCGGTGCTGATTTTCATCACCATGATCTGGGGCGGAACCTTTCTGGCGGTCCATCTTGCCATGCAGGTCAGCGGGCCGTTCTTCTTCGTGGGTTTGCGCTTCGCTGCGGCTACGCTGGTGCTGACATTGTTCTCCCTGCGCAGCTTACGCGGATTGACCTGGTATGAGCTGAAAGCGGGCGTGTTTATCGGTATCGCCATCATGTTCGGTTACGGCCTGCAAACCGTGGGGCTGCAAACCATCAGCAGCAGTCAGTCGGCGTTCATCACCGCCATGTATGTGCCGATGGTGCCGTTATTGCAGTGGTTGGTGCTCGGGCGTTTCCCCGGCGTTATGGCCTGGGTCGGCGTGTTATTGGCCTTCAGTGGCCTGATGCTCTTGGCCGCGCCAAGCAGTGCCGATATGGCGCTTAGCATCGGCGAGATCCTGACGTTGATTGGCACGCTGGGCATGGCTGCCGAGATCATTTTGATTGGTGCCTATGCGGGCAAGGTTAACGTTAAGCGGGTGACGGTGGTGCAATTGGCAACGGCCTCGCTGGCGGCGTTTCTGATGATGGTACCGACCGGCGAGTCGGTACCGCCTTACAGCAATTACCTGCTCTACAGCGCAGTCGGTCTGGGGCTGGCCAGCGCCATCATTCAAGTGACGATGAACTGGGCGCAACGAAGCGTTTCGCCGACGCGTGCCACGGTCATTTATGCCGGCGAGCCGGTGTGGGCCGGGCTGGTGGGGCGCATTGCAGGCGAGCGTTTGCCGGGCGTAGCGCTATTGGGCTGTGCGCTGATCGTATTGGGCGTGCTGGTCAGCGAAATGCGTATTCGACGTAAAGCAAAGGCGGCGTTGGTTGAATAAGGCCCGGCAAGCCGGGCCGCGGTGCTAACGGGTAGCGCTGTCTGCCAGTGGCAAGATTTTACGGTTGCGCAATAGCGCATTGAGGATAATGGCACCGAAAGTGGCGGTGCCAATGCCCCCCATGGTGAAGTTGCCGAGGGTCAGGGCAAAGTCCCCTGCACCCAACACCAGCGTTACCGCTACCATAATCAGGTTGCCGTTATCCCCCAGATCTACCTTGTTCTGCACCCAGATGCGCGCGCCGGCGACGGCAATCAAGCCGAACACCACGATCGAAGCACCACCCAGCACCGGCCCGGGAATAGTGTGGATCAATGCACCGAACTTGGGTGAAAACCCCAGCACAATCGCTACCGCTGCGGCGGCGACAAACACTAGCGTAGAGTAGATTTTGGTGACCGCCATCACCCCGATATTTTCGGCATAGGTCGTCACTCCGGTGCCCCCGACCGAGCCGGAAAGCATTGTCGCCAACCCGTCGCCGACGAAGGCGCGACCGATATAAGGGTCAAGATCCCGGCCGGTCATGCCCGCTACCGCTTTCACATGCCCGAGGTTTTCCGCCACCAAAATGATCGCTACCGGGGCAATCAGCAGCATGGCATGCAGGTTAAATACCGGTGCGGTGAATTGCGGCAGACCGAACCAAGGGGCCAGGCTCAGTGCGCTGTAATCTACCGGTTTGCCGAGGCCGAAACCGTTGGTCGCCACGACGTAAATCAAATAGGCGGCGATCAGGCCAACCAGGATCAGCAACCGCTGCATCAGCCCGCGGGTAAAAACCGCCACCGAACCGATACACAAGATAGTGACCACCGCCATCCAACTGTCAAAATGGGAGGCTGAAACGCTGCGCACCGCAATGGGCGCCAGGTTGAGGCCGATAGCCATGACCACCGCCCCTGTCACTACCGGCGGCATCAGCCGCTCTATCCAACGGGTGCCAACGCTCATCACCACAAAACCGATCAGCAGATACACCAGTCCGCAGACGATGATGCCACCGAGGGCCAGGGCAATATTGGGATTGGCGCCCTGGCCGCTGTAACCGGTCAGGGTGATGACCAGCCCGACAAATGCTGCGCTCGAGCCGAGATAGCTCGGTACCCGACCGCCGACCACCAGAAAAAACAGCAGCGTGCCGATACCGGACATCAGAATGGCCAGATTGGCGTCAAAGCCCATCAGCAAAGGCATCAGCACCGTAGCACCAAACATCGCCACCGCATGCTGCAAACCCATCACCAACGTCTGGGTCACTGGCAGCCGTTCATCGGGCGCAACAACCGCACCGTCCAGATTGCCTTGCTTCATCCGCCATTGGGGAAACCAGGTATTCGCCATCGTCATCTCCAAAATATTGAGGTGCAGGTTAGGGTTACAGATGCGAGCGTTGCGGCTACGCGCCGATCATTGTTTCAACAGCGAGTGATAACGCCGGTCAAAATAGGCCAGGCCGTGGCTGTGGTCATTACGCGCCAATGCCACCGCCTGACAGAACAGAATGTCGTGGGTGCCGACGCTGACAATCTGGCTGATTTGGCAATCGAAAGAAGCCAGCGCGCCGTGCAAAATGGGGGCGCCGGTCACCAGCGTAGACCAGCGAGCGGCGGAGAATCGCATGTCCATCGGCGTTTTGCCGCCGAACAGATTCGACAGCGATTCGTGCTCTGCCGCCAGCGTATTGACGCACAGCGTTTGGTTTTGCTTGAACACCGCATACACCGACGCCGAGCGGTTCAGGCACACCAGCAACGTGGGGGGCGTGTCGGTGACGCTGCATACCGCAGAGGCGGTAAAACCGGCGCGGCCTGCGGGACCGTCGGTGGTAATGATATTCACCGCCGATCCCAGGCGGGCCATGGCATCGCGGAAGTCTTGTTTTTCTACGTACGCTGGTTGCAGCGGTGCATCGGCAAACCCTGTTTGGCTTTGCATAAGGTGTCTCCGGGCTAGAGGGCGAGGCTGCTGTTGGCGTTCGGCGTTTTCAATAGCCAGTCCAGCAGGGTGCGGTTGAAAGTTTCGCTGTCGGTCATGCTCATCGCGTGGCCGCCGTAGGTCATCTGCGCCAGCTCGCCGTTGGGCAGGCTTTCCGCCAACTGATGCGAACAGAGATAGGGCACCAGCAGATCGTCGCGAGCGCACAAGGCCAGGGTTGGTGTGGTGATGTCCGCCAGGTGAGGGCGGAAATCGGTATTGATCAACGCATTCAGGCGGCGCAGCAGGTTTTCTGTGCCCTGAAAATGCGCGGTTTGGTGCTGCAATTCTTCACCTAGCAAGGCTTCGTGCTGCGATAGCCAGTCGGCGGGGAACAGAAACAGCGGTTGGGCGCGCACATAGGCTTCAACGCCGCTGTTAAGCAGCAGATCCTGTCGGACGTGGAAGCAGCGCCGGGTCTGGCTGTCCAGCGCCGGCCAGCCGTTGACCACCACCAGTTTTTCCAGCAACTGCGGCTGGGTGAGCGCCAGTTGCAGGCCAATCATGCCGCCCAGCGCGTGGCCGACGAAATAACAGCGTTCGATACTGAACGAACGCAGGAGTTGCGCTACTTCATCCGCCATATCTGCCATGCTATAGCCGTCCGGTACCACGCCTTTGCTGCGGCCGGTGCCATAGTGATCGTAAATGACCACCCGGAAATGCCGGGTTAGCGCGTCAATCTGCGGTTGCCAGAAGCTACCCGAGCCACCGAGGCCTGCGGACAGCACCAGCGTCGGCGCCAGTGGCGTATCTTTTCCCAAAATCTCAAAGTACATGCTCGATCCTCAATGGCTCAGCGGCCGATATGGGCCACTGTGGCGATTTCAATCAATGCGTCCGGCTTCACCAGCCCGCACTGAATGCAGTAGCGGGCCGGTTTATCGCCAGGAAAATACTCGGCATACACCTGATTGATGGCGGCATAGTTTTGCCAGTCGGTGAGAAAGATCGAGTTAAAGGTCACGTCGTCCATGCTTCCACCGGCGGTTTCGATCACGCTTTTGATGGTCTCCAGCACGTGGCGTGTTTGTGCCGCGGCGTCACCGACGTGGACGACGTTATTATCTTTATCGAAGGCCAGCGTACCCGAGACGTACACCACGCCGTCGGCCAGGGTGCCCGGAACAAAGGGAGCCAGCGGTTTGCCTGTGCCCGGTGGAGTGATCACTGTTTTTGGCATTGTCGCGCTCCTGGTGAAGGTTGTTTTGGGTTTAAACAGGCAAAATTCATGCCGTCTGGCTAAGCGGAGCGGCGAGAACGTCACAGAAACTGTCGACGTCCGACACCCAGCCGAAAAAGGTTTCGATGTTGTACAGCGCCGCCTGTTGGGCGAACGCCGGGCCGGCCTGATGGGTGGCGTCGGCCAGCACAATGCCGAAATACTCGAGGAAAAAGCCGTCGCGCAGCGTGGATTCCACACAAACGTTGGTGGCGATGCCGGTAAACACCAGATGGTGAATGCCGTAAGAGCGCAGCAGGCTGTCGAGCTGGGTGTTGAAAAAGCCGCTGTAGCGCGGTTTCGGCAGCACGATATCGCCCGGCTGTGGTTGCAGTTCATCCACCAGGTCGTAGTCCCAATCGCCTTTGGCCAGCAGCTTGCCCATCAATTCCGGGCGCTGGCGCATGGTTTTCAGCGCGTTGGACTTGTGCCAGTTAGGTGAACCTTCACCGCCGGCTTCGACGTACTGGTTGTCCCAGCCGTTCTGGAAAAAAATCACCTTAATGCCCGCGGCGCGCGCGGCAGTGATGGCACGCTTGATGTTGGCGATCACCGGCGCGGTGGTCGAAACGTCGAACCCGGCCAGATCCAAATATCCCCCCTGCGAGGCGTAGGCATTTTGCATATCGACCACGATTAATGCGGTTTCCTGCGGCGCAAAGGCGATGGCCTCAGGACGGGCGGGCAGGGTGACCGTCGCTCCGCCTTGCGGTGACTGGCGGCGTACCACAGGTTGGGTTTCAACAATTTTCATCATGCCACCTCACGGCTTGCTGCAGTTTGTGGGCAAACGTCTGCCCGGCTTTTCATCAGGGGTTGAATGCGTTCGCCGAAGTCTTCTACGCCTTGCACGAAGTCGTCGAAAGTCAGCAGCACGCCTTCGGTGCCGGGCACGGTGGCGATTTCATCCATCATTCGCGCCACGTTGGCGTAGGAGCCGACCAGCGTGCCCATGTTGATGTTGACGGCGGAAGTGGGGTCGGCCATTTGGCGCACATTGGTGTCGGCGCCGGATTTAGTGTCTTTGCCGCTCTGCTCGGTGAGCCAGGCCAGGGCTTCGGTATCGGCCCCGGCTTTATAGCTTTCCCATTTGGCGCGGGCAGCCTCGTCGGTTTCATCCGCAATGATCATAAACAGCACGTAGCAGGCCACGCTGCGGCCTTCGGCGTCGGCGGCAGTTTTCAACCGGGCAGCCGTCGGTGCGAAAGCGGTGGGGGTGTTGACGCCTTTGCCGAAGCAGAAGTTGTAGTCGGCGTATTTGGCCGAGAAAGCCATGCCCGCATCGCTTTGACCAGCGCAAATCACCTTGATGTCCGCTTGGGGTTGCGGGCTGACGCGACAGTCGTCCATCTGGAAAAACTCGCCCTTGAAATCGGATTTTCCGGTGCCCCACAGATCGCGCAGCACCCTGACGTATTCCGCCAGATAGTCGTAGCGACGACCAAAGTACTCGTCACCCGGCCACATGCCCATCTGCTCGTACTCCGGTTTCTGCCAGCCGGTCACCACGTTCAGGCCAAAGCGCCCACCGGAAATAGAATCAATGGTGGAAGCCATACGCGCGACGATGGCCGGCGGCATGGTAAGGGTGGCGGCGGTGGCGTAGATCTTGATGCGTGAGGTTACGGCAGCGAGCCCGGCCATCAGGGTGAAGGACTCCAGGTTATGATCCCAGAATTTGGTTTTGCCGCCGAAGCCGCGCAGTTTGATCATCGACAGGGCGAAATCAAAGTTGTAGTGCTCGGCCTTCTGCACGATGGTTTTATTGAGTTCAAACGTTGGTTTGTACTGTGGGGCATTGCTGGAAATCAGCCAGCCGTTGTTGCCGATCGGAATAAATACGCCAATTTTCATTTGAATACCTCGGGTCAGTGAAGGGGACAATCACAGGCTGCTTGCCTGAACCAAAGCAAACCCGATGCCATGTTTTAAAATTGTTTATTTATCAAATTATTATGGTTTATTTGGCGCCCAGTTATTGAGTGGATGGTCCAAAACAGACCATTTGGTCAAAATTATCTGCACAAAAAACAGGCGCGCATGCTCATTAAAGGTGCAAAAGATCCCCCGGAAGGGGTAGGTAAAAGCGTGGGTTTCATACCAGGGCTTTGCTATGCTGGCCGGAGTCAGATTGTGCCAAGGAGCCGCAGTGAAGCCACAAGCCGTTAAACCGCCCACGCGCCGCTCGCGTGCGGTAGCTGCAAAACGCAGTACCATCATGGATGCGGCGCTGGAGTTCTTCTCGCTGTACGGTATTCACGGCACCAGTCTGGATCAGGTGGCGGAGCGCGCCGACGTTTCCAAAACCAACCTGTTGTACTACTTCCCCTCCAAAGAAGAACTCTACGTAGCGGTGCTGAAAGGCATTCTCGATGTCTGGCTGGCGCCGCTGAAAGCGCTGCGCGCCGATCAGGAGCCGTTGCAGGCCATTCGTGAATATATACGGCTGAAGCTTGAGGTCTCGCGCCATCATCCGCAGGCTTCAAGGCTGTTTTGCCTGGAGATGATCCAGGGTGCGCCGTTGCTGAAACAGGAGTTGCAGGGTGGGTTGAAGATGCTGGTGGACGAGAAGTCCGCCATGATCGAGCGTTGGATTGACGAAGGTCATATCGCGCCGACAGAGCCGCATCACCTGATTTTTATGCTGTGGGCGACCACTCAGCACTACGCCGATTTTTGGGTCCAGATAGAAGCGGTAACCGGTAAAACGTTAGAAGATGAGGCGTTTTTTCAGCAGACGGTAGAGAACGTGCAGAGGGTGATTATCGACGGAATACGGCCGCGCTAGGCGCCAAAAGAGGGGATATTCAGGGGGATAGCGAACTATCCCCCTGTGGCGTTAGGCGGCTTTCTTCTTACGCAGGAATACGTAAGACAGACCCAGGATCACAAACCATAACGGCGTGACGATCAGCGCCTGGCGGGTGTCATCGCGCAGCGTCAACAGCACCAACACAAACACGAAGAACGCCATACAGACCCAGCACATCAGTTTGCCGGCCGGCATCTTGTAAATCGATTTCTGGTGCAGTGCCGGACGCTTCTTGCGATAAACCAGGTACGAACACAGGATGATGGTCCAGACAAACATGAACAGGATCGCCGAGACGGTGGTCACCAGCGTGAACACGG
The DNA here is from genome assembly GCF_047456085.1 of Serratia sp. BNK-12. NCBI lineage: Bacteria > Pseudomonadati > Pseudomonadota > Gammaproteobacteria > Enterobacterales > Yersiniaceae > Serratia > Serratia sp. BNK-12. Next base: position 3,287,847 of record NZ_CP179896.1, on the reverse strand, counting down.
TCATGACGTTCGGGATCAGGTAAATCAACACCACACCGCCCAGCAGGCAGATACAGGAGAAGGTCAGCCCGTTAGCCGGCACTGCCCGCTTGGACAGATTGGCGAACGACTTGGGCGCATCGCCCTCCTGCGCCAGACCGAACAGCATGCGGCTGGTGGAAAACACCCCGCTGTTGGCGGAAGAGGCGGCGGAGGTCAGCACCACAAAGTTAATCACGCTGGCTGCCGCCGGCAGGCCAATCAGCACGAACAGTTCCACGAACGGGCTCTTGTCGGCAACCACAGAACTCCATGGCGTGACCGACATGATAACGATCAGGGCGAACACGTAGAACATGATGATGCGGATCGGAATGGAGTTGATGGCGCGGGGCAGCACTTTTTCCGGATCTTTGGTTTCAGCCGCGGTGGTACCAACCAGTTCGATACCGACAAAGGCGAACACCGCAATCTGGAAACCGGCGAAGAAACCGCTGATGCCTTTCGGGAACATGCCACCGTCATTCCACAGGTGTGAGAACGACGCGACGGTACCGGTAGGCGACTGGAACTGCATGGCGATCATGACCAGCCCGGCGACGATCAGCCCGACAATGGCAACGATTTTGATCATCGCAAACCAGAACTCCATTTCGCCAAACATCTTCACCGTCGCCAGGTTAAGGCCCAGCAACAGCAAGACGCACAGCAACGAGGCGATCCATTGCGACAATCCCGGGAACCAGAACTGGGCATAGGCGGTGATCGCCACCACGTCGGCAATGCCTGTGACCACCCAGCAAAACCAGTAGGTCCAGCCGGTAAAGAAACCGGCCCAGGGGCCGAGCAGGTCGGCGGCGAAATCGCTGAAAGATTTGTATTCCAGATTGGAAAGCAGCAGCTCGCCCATCGCGCGCATCACGAAGAACAGCATAAAGCCGATGATCATGTACACGAAGATGATGGAGGGGCCGGCCAGACTGATGGTTTTGCCGGACCCCATAAACAGACCCGTACCGATAGCGCCACCGATGGCGATCAGTTGAATATGTCGGTTAGTTAGGTTTCGCCGTAGATGATCTTCTGACGCAGGCGCGGCGTCTGTGGCTATTTTAGAGTGATCTACCATCTGATGATGTCCTGTTTTACCTGTCATGAGTGAAATAGCGAGCTCTGAAGTGGCTCTTTTTTATACGATTATCCGGTTGGCCCGGCTTTAGTAAGGTAGTGCAATAACGCCACCTTTGTGCAACATGTTTACAACATTTATGCGAGGGATAAAAGTCGATTGTTCTTTACACCGAGGAGGCAAATCGGACGTCTTGGGGGCGGAAGATTACTCCTCGTCGTAGCAGATTAACAGCCCTGATCTGACTTATCTTGTTGATATAACAGGGTCTTGGAAATATCGCATGAGAAAAACTAATGGGTGTAAGCGTTTGATGTCGAGGGGGCAAGGGAGAATAATTTACGCCGTTGGGTGGTGAGCTCCGTCGGTAGAGCCGTTGACTCTTAAGCAATGGGGCACTGGTTCGAAGCCTGTACGACCTGCCAACAAATCATGCGGTTAGCGAGGATTTTTATTTTTCGGTTTTTCTCAAACGCGCAGATTTGAGACGCGCTTCGCAAAATACGTATCAATTTAGCGTGAATGTTCAGTTGAGTGATCTGGCGCAAACTGGGTCCGTCCCCGCCTATTTTTTTCCGCTTCATCCCGTCGATTTCCCGCAAAATTGATAATGGGACTCTTGTTTGAATTAATCCGCTGCCCATGTGTGTCAGTAGTCATAAAAACAGAAATTCTTAGTATAGACACTACCGTTTGTACCAATGATAACCGTAATAATCGTGATGGTAGGACCCTAGTCATAGTACGTATCGATGCTTGGAGGAAGATGACGGCGCCTCATATTTCGGGATGTTGCCCAGGAAGGAACGGAGGAATGGAGGTCGTCCCTGGCCTTTGCGGGATGACTCTACTGCCTGTGGCGAGTACGGCATCCAATGGATACATGGATAGCAAGTCTTAACAAGGAGTCGGCTAGATGATCAAGGTGGTGCCACAATCATTTCCTTTGACGCTCTTGGGCATTTTGCTACCCAGTGGCCGAATAGAGGTACCGGGGAAGCTCTGGGATCTCACCGTATGGAGTAGGAAAAGGGTCTGGTGATTTTCGCGAAGTTTTCATGATGTGTAAAAACTATATGTCTATTCCTAATAAAAAATTTGATAGTGGAATTTTCGATAATTTAATATGTGCGAATATATTTTTAATGTAAAAGGATAATTGTTTTTTTTGCTAAATATTTAATTTAAAGCTGAACGAATTCCTGATGAGATATTGGTGTTGAGGTGAGGGAAAAGGTAATTTACTACAAGAAAATAGGGTAATGAAAATGGCGACATTAGAAATAGTCGTATACCCATCGCCCTCTTGCTAATTACGCGCCCTAACTATGGGCGCGACAAAGGTTGATTTTTTACAAATTCGTTTTTATATCTGTTGCAATCAGATTATGCACATTGCCTTTATTCGGAAGGGTTATTTCCTCCAGGCTATCGATGGCAGTTTGTTTTTTTTCTAAAGTTCCATTTTCAAATTTATTAACTATATTTTTAACGTCGATAAAATCCTTGGCGATATGACTGCAATTAACAGCAATTATACCGATTTCATTAAATTCAGCGTGATTTTTGTTTTCCAGAAAAATAATTGGCTTATGGAAGAGTGGATACTCAACCAAGAATGATATGCCATCAGTTACCATAATATCAGACCATTTGAATGAGTCTATGTAATCATGATTGTAGTCAATGCTAGTATTGTCTAATGAATTCCAGCGAGCAATGAATTCTTCAACCTTGTTTTTTGTCTCTTCTGATTTTGCTTTCATATAGTCAAAAAGCGCGGGATGGGGCCTCAACATAATGTTTATTTTTGGGTTTTCTTCTGCAAATGTTAAAAAGTCAAAATAGTTAACATCGAACGTCCCAAAAGATAGCCATCCATCATCAATACTATGATGTGGGGCCCAAAGAATATTTACTTCTTTATGATTTGTTTTTTCTTTAGAGTATTCAATCATTTGTGTGTGAATGAAGTCTAGTTTTGGGTGACCGAAATATCTTGCGTTAATCCCTTTCAGGAGCGAGTTTCGGCACAGCTCTTGATACGCATACTCGGTATCACAATAAATTCTCCAACTGTTATTGTGAAGCGCTTGGTTTGATTGAAAATCAAAATCAGTACCTGACGACATGTTTTTTACTATATTTATAGCATAGTAAGGAATATAGCATATTTTTGCGAAATTTATTTTTTCGGCGCTAAATCCATCAGGGATATCATTATCCCATGGTGATTGTCTAAAGATAACGTCGGGGGCTAGCGTCGTTAGTATTGTAGCTATATCTTTGTCATTACTGGTGCTTACTCTCATGTGGTTAACGCCAATTTTCGCTAACGAATTACTTGTTTCGGTTTCTCCGGTATAGCCATCTACCCCAGGAAATGAACGAGGAATGCTGGCTATTATCACATTTAGATCTGGATCAGCAGACAAGGCATAGTATATGTTCGCTACAGAATACCATGTATTCATGTTGTGAATTAAAAATAAAACAGTTGGCGTTTTATTTCTATGATTTTGTTTTTTTGATATTATATTTAAAGTTTTATTAATGTGTAGTATTTTTTTGTTGATGTTATCTTTCATTTCAAGTAATGAATGATTATTCTCTGGGATCGCGCTTTCTAGTTTTTCTGATAACCCAATTAATAATTCATTTATTTTGTTTAAGTTATCTGCGGTGTTTTTTGACTCATTACTTGAATTTTTTGTTTCATCAAACAACTGTGAAAGCAGTTCTCTGTTTTTTTTGTTTTCGCTAAGTATATCATTTTTTAAAGTGTGAATTTTCTCATCTAAATCCACTATCATATCGTTGCTGTGATGGAGAGCCGCGTCAAACCTTTTAAAAAAAGGAGCCAGTAGATAGGTCGCTATTTTATTCATTATTCATCCTTTCCATAATATCACTATCCAAAAGCTTGCAAAATTAGCATAAATTCAGCAATAAAAATACGGAAAAAATGTAAATGTAAGCGTAAATATTAATGCATGTCCATAATCAATTATTAGTTTTAAAATATATCGTAGAAATATCTTCCTTATCTGCGGAGGAGCCCGCTGATAACTTAGGTGCGTCTCTTTTTAGCTTGGGCAGTGGAATACAAAGTGAGCCAATGACGTGGCATAAAGCAGCTTGTCGGCAGACAGTTCAGCATTACAGCAGATGCTGTCTTCATGATTACCTCGTGAAGGCAAGGGGTTGGCATTAGCGCCAGTAGTCAGGCCGATTTTGAGCCGTGTTTCTTAAAAAACGCCTCAATTTAGCGTGAATGTTCAGTTGAATAATGTAGTACACGTTTAGTTTTCCCTCATTTATTTACCTCGATCTCTTACCACCCATTCCCTGCAAAATCGATATTGATAGTGAAATTGTGACGGGTTGAACCCGCTTACGCAGGGGTCAGGGCGTATCAATCAAGTGAATGCGCTCACGGCTTTCATGGAATAACCGCCGACAAAGAATACGGTAACAGTCTCGATCGAACTCATCGGCCGGGAAACTGAGTTTTTCGGCTGCATCCAGCGACGGTGCCGTACCGAGGTAGAACCAGTTGCTGATGACATGAAAAGCTTTAAGTGGCCCTTGTCGTTCCTCAATGGCGATCCTGCCGGGGAATGGCCAGTGCCGCACCTGGGCCTGCTCCAGGGCACCAAGCAACCTGCTCTGGTGCGCTTGCGGGGGCTCTTTGCCGCAGCATACTCCCGCGCATTTGCCTAATTGATGGCGAAAGCAGGGTTGTCCGGGGCGTCCTTTTTCAATATCCAGGTACGTCAGACAGAGCTGCTCCCGATCGGCAATGTCGATCAGAAAATCGACGGCCGTCGCACGCCGCAGAAACAGGCCGTACAAGTTAGGCGTCCGGGAAAAGTCTAGCGCATCGCTGTATACGATTCGCGTTTGGGAGTCCTGTACCTGCAGCGCGCATAGCCGGCGGATTTTACGCAGCCGCTTGTTGTAGAGCGGGCTTTGCTGTTTCACCAGGGAGGATTCAAGCAGCAGCGCACCAATCTCCCCCACGGTTTCGATGCAGGTTATGCGGCGGGTGGCGGCAAGCAACCGAGCTTCGCGCGGATTGCGTAGATGAGACTGAACGCGGCGGCGGATGTTGACGCTCTTGCCTATGTAGAGGGGATAGGTGCCGTTGTCGCCGTGAAAAAAATAAACCCCGCATCTCTGCGGCAGGTTGGCGACCTCACCGGTCAGATGTTCAGGGTATTGATACATGGGCTATCAGAAACTCACTGCTTATAGGGAAGTGGGGCATCACGCCAATGATAATATTTTCTTATTATAATTCACAGCCGGCTTTCAGCTAACGCTAAGAGTTGAGATTTGTTATCATTTGCGAAAATTTTTTCTATAGGGAGATAGAGATGCGTAAAGCGCTAATAATGGCTCTGGGTGTGATGGTACTGTCAGGCTGTGCGGGGCAACAGGACGACGACGAGTCGCGTAACAAGGCCTCTGCAGACCAGGCCGGTGGCAAAGAGTGGAAAGCGTTCGTCGCGCCTTTATCCGTCAAAACACAATCGCCGGGCGAGCGAGAAATGAAGCGCGTAACCCGGCAGAACTGATTTACGATAAAGCCCACTTGCGTGGGCTTTTTGCATTCTGAACAGGCCCCCGTCAACAGCGGATAGGGCGGTTTTAAAAGGAAGGGAATCATGAGAAAAGTTAATTCAGGATCGGAAACTCGCCTGTCGGCAGTATTGCTCGTTATCGCAACGCTGTTGTTAGCGGGCTGCTCGGGGACGGGCACTGCGGCTAAACCTGTGGTGTCAGGAGGCGAAGTCGATGACCTTTTCGCTGGATTGGAAGGTAAAACGGCGCCAGCACTTGGGCAAGAGATCAACCGATATATCGCGCAGATCGCAGCGGCTATTCAAAGTCATTTTCAATATGACAGCGTCTACGCCGGCAAGGAATGCTCATTACGACTCAAGTTGGCTCCGGATGGCATGCTGTTAGATGTCCGGGCTGAAGGCGGTGATCCCGCACTTTGCCGTGCGGCTGTAGTGGCAACCGCAAATGCCAGCTTTCCCAAACCCCCGACACCGACGGTTTACGCTGTGGTTAAGAATGCCGCGTTGGAATTCCGTCCTCAATAATCGAGAGCGGCCATTAAAACAGCTGACCGACAGACATCAGAGCCACGGCCCACACCCCGGCAGACAGCGCACTGGCGCAATAGACCTGCTTGCGCGGCAGGGCAATCATGCCGGCAACCAATGGCACGGTATAGCGCATCACGGCCAGAAAGCGCGATACAAACAGCAACGGGATCCCGTTGTTCTGTAACGCGGATTGCGCCTTGTTCAATGCGCCACGGTATCTGACCGGCAGCCAGTTCCCGCTTTGGCGCTTTTGAAGCCATGCGCCGCAATGGAAAGACAAAACGGAGCCGAGCAGGGCACCCAGGGTTATCGCCGCCCAGACATGAGCATCGGCCAGCACCGGCTTGCCGGCGACAATGCCTAACATCAACGTCACCGATGCGGGCGGCAGAACCGAAGAAATGAAAATGACTGACTTGCCCAATGCAAACAGAAAAATAAGCAGCAACAGGAGACCGGGCTCCGGGCCGTATTTGGTGATAATAGCGGTTAATGTCTCCATGGATGACCCCCAGAAAATGTAGGGTCAGTGTCTCATTCACCGCTTCAATATAAGCTAAATCGAATGGGCTTCAGCCCAGGCTTACCCACTCACCTGAGCCTGACGCTCGGTGCTCTGCGTAGCCCACCCTTTGAGTGCAAAAATCAGCGCGGCGCACAGCAAAGAGAAAATTGCCAGTACGATCAGACCGGCATGCGGGCTATCGAAGCGCAGTTCTGCCTCGGTGCGGATTAGCGGCGCCAGGAAACTGAACAGTGCACCCAGCGTGGTGCAAAAACCGATGCCGGCCGCCAGCGCCGGGCCTGAAAGTATCTGTGCCGGTAAGGTCCAGAATATCGGCTGCACCGCCAGGAAGCTGACGGCGCAAAAGCACAACGCAATAATGGCAACAGTCGGCCCGGCATAGGACGAAACAACCAATCCCAGTGCGGCAATCACCATGCAGCCGATGGCGATGGGCAAGCGGCGGGAGGTTTTGCGGTCGGCATAACGCGGGATGTAATAGACCCCAAATGCAGAAACGGCCCAGGGAATTGCCGCTACCAGCGATGCCTTAAACCCGATATTAGTGCCCATCAGCGAGGCCACCTGCGAGGGCAGGAAAAACAACAGGCCATACACGCCGACCTGAATGGTGCCGTAAATAAAAGCCAGGTGCCAAACCTTGGAATTTTTCAACGCCTCTTTCACGCTGCTGGCCTCGGTATTTGTTTGCTCCAGGGCCAACTGTGCCACCAACGCCTGCTTCTCTTCCGGGTTAAGAAATCGCGCCTTGCCCGGGCTGTCGTCAAGATAGAAATAGGCGAAGATCCCCAACACGACGGCCGGTAAACCTTCCAGAACAAACATCCAGAACCAACCTGGCTGCCCCAGCACGCCGTGCATTTCGAGCAACGCGCCAGAAATGGGCGAGCCCAGGGTCAAGGCCGCGGGAACCCCGAGGACAAAGATACCTATCACGGAGGCTCGAACCTTATTGGGAAAATAAAGGGAAGCCAGCAACAGGATACCCGGGTAGAAGCCAGCCTCGGCCAACCCCAACAGGAAGCGCAAGGCGATAAATTGATATTCGTTGCTGACGAAACCGGTGCAGGCGGACAAGGCCCCCCACACTGCCGTGGTGGCGCTAAGCCAGACTTTTGCCCCTAGTTTGTTCATCATCAGGTTGGCTGGAATGCCGAAGATGGCGTAAGCCGCGAAGAAAATCCCTGCACCCAATGCGAAGGCGGATTGCGACAGGCCAATATCCACCGACATTGCCTCCTTGGCAAAGCCTACGTTTACCCGATCGATAAAGGCGACGAAATACAGAGAGAACATCAGGGGGATTAATCTGCGCCACGTTTTTTTAATCGCTGAATTGAGCGCGGAACTGGTGTTGGTCGTATTACTCACGGGGCTACCCTCTCAAACAGGTTGAATGACTGGGGCCGGCGGTGTAACGCCGGCAGCTTGCCTGCACCTATTGCCACTGCGGAACATTCACCGTCGGTTTTCAGTTTTCACCCAAAGGTCTAAAGGACTAATGGTCAGGCCTTTATGGGCAAAAAAAATCAGCAATGAACGCTATCCTGGCCTGTGCAGCCACGGAAAATCTGTTAATAGAAACCAAAAATTGACAATTGGTTAACCTGAAATTCACACATGGCCGGTCGTGATTCAAGCCTGCTGATGAATATCTGTGCGCGTAATCACTGAATGACAAGCTTTGAATTATCACCGCGATTAATGAAGGTAAAGTCTGGTCTTCGAGGGTAGAGTGGCCACCCATGACAGATAAACTGAAAGAGAAAAGACGCCATGCTAAAGGTGATTGCTGAAGATTTTATCAAGCACGACCGTATTGAAACGGTGTTGCCGCTGTATCGCGAATTGGTAGAGAAAACCCGTCAGGAGGCGCTGTGCCTCTCCTATGAGTTGTTGATTGACCATCAGGATCCGGGGCATTTTATTTTCGTCGAGGAGTGGCCCGATCGGGCAGCGTTGGACACGCATTGCCAAACCGAGCATTTCAAGCGCCTGGTGCCTTTAATCAATCAGCATCAGAGCAAGCCTTGTACCTTTTTGTTTATGCAGCCTTTTCCCTCAGACGAGGGTTAACCAGGCAAAAAAATCCCCGCAGAGCGGGGTCAATGGCTTCTCAATTGCGGTCTTGTAGTGATTAAAAATTAGACTGCGAATGATTGCCATTCCCTCAGAATGCTCTTAAAAGACTTTTGCTGCCAACCGCACCTGATCTACCCAGCTTTGTTGGTAATCAAAGCTGGGGGCCTCATGTTGCGTCATCCCATGACGAACGATGGCTTTTACCGCCTGGGTAGCCAGCGGGTGCTTCTGGGCGATTTGCCCGGCGATCAGCCGTGCCTCTTCCAGAGCGCTTCCCTCGCTGATCCGTGAAATAACACCGTGCCGCCAGGCTTCCACCACGCCTATAACGCGACCGGTCAGTAACCAGTCGAGGGCGATATAGGGGGAGATGCGCGCCGGCAGGCGCGAACATCCGCCTTGTGCCGCAATCAGCCCCAGCCCGGTCTCCGGGAAACTGAATTGCGCATCTCGCCCGGCGACGATCAGGTCACAGGCCAGCGCTATCTCAAACCCTCCGCCGAAGGCGATACCGTCCACGGCGGCGATAATCACCTTGGTGAGTCGCGCATGCACCAGGCCGGCAAAGCCATTCGGATCGACCACCGGAAGTTCGCCCTGCTGAAAGGCTTTGACGTCCATCCCGGCCGAGAACACCTGTGGCTGACCGGTCAACAGGATCACCCGAACCTTTTCATCCTGCTCGGCCTGTTGCAGGTAGCGTTGGATCAGGTGAGCCATCGCCAAATTGATGGCGTTCTTTTTTTCCGGTCGGTTCAGGGTAATCACGGCGATGCCGTCCTGTTGTTCATACAGCACCGGTGGTGGCAGGTCAGTCATGGCTTTTTTCTCCCTGGAAGAACAGCAGCGTCAGCAGCAGGGCGATGGCGCCCAACGGCAACGAAAACAGCGGCAGGTAATAAGCAGGCAAGGTATACAGCGTCAGGCCGCCGAGCATGCCGCCTGCCGCAATGCCGGCATACAGTACCGAGCTGTTCAGCGACACGGTCAGCGCGCCAAAACGTTTGGACAGCGACAGCAAGTGGTGCTGAATAGGCACCAGATACATCCAGCCGGTAATCCCCCATACCAGAAATATTGCCAGCACCCACCAGGGTGAGGTGACGTAAAAGGCCAGCAGGAACAATGAAAGGGTTTGAATCGACACGGAAAACAGCAGGACAAATTTACTGCCGAAGGTATCGGTCAATAAACCGGAAACGAAATTGCCGATGACGGCCCCGATGCCGAACACCAGTAACGCGATGGGCAAAATCGCCTCCGGGCCTAACTGAGTATTCTTCAGCAATACGCTCACATAGCTGTAAACAATGTGTTCGGAGCAGACGGCGAAGAAGGTGATCAGCAGCGTGGTCAGCACTGCCTTTTGTCGCAGTGGGGCCAACCGTTCTTTCAGCGAATGTTTCCCCGGCGCGGCGATGGCGTTCAGCGCCAGCGAAAGCCCCAGCAGCGCAACGGCACCTAACAGGGCGATCAGCAGGAAGATCTCCCGCCAGCCGATCAGCTTGGCCAGGAAGGTGCCAAAGGGAATGCCCAGCGCGATAGCCAGCGTCATGCCGCCATACACAATTGATATCGCCAGCCCGCGGCGTTTTTCCGCCACCAGCCCGACTGCGGCGGCGGCGGCCTGCGGCGTGTAGCAAGCCGCCCCCAGCGCCGCCAGTACGCGGCCCGCGGAGATTTGCAAAAAGCTGTCGGCATAGGCGCAAACCAGATTACCGGCGATAAACAACACCAGAGCCAGCTGCAAGATATGTTTGCGGTTGAGGTTGCCCAGCAGCCAGGCGGTCAGCGGAGCGAACACCATATAGGCCAGGGCGAAGACCGAGATTAACTGCCCCGCTTGCGCAGGGCTGACGGCAAAGGTGCCGGAAATCTCGTCAAGAATGCCGGCGACGATAAACGCATCGGTACCGATGGCAAAGGTGCCGGTCGCCATCAGACACAGCGTAAGAAAATGGCCGTTGTAGTCCGTCAACTTCATCCCGCTCTCCGTAACGCATTGGCGGCCCAGATTTTGCTCAGCGCCGCCAGGAAATATTCCACGTCCTCATGAGTATGGGCCGAGGTCGGCGTAACCCGCAAACGTTCGCTGCCGACCGGCACCGTCGGGGCATTGACCGGTTGCACGTAAATATCGTACTCATCGAGCAGTTGTTTGCTGATGTGCTTGTTGCGGTGTGGATCGCCGACCAGCACCGGCAGAATATGGCTGTCCTCCGAGACCAGAGGAATACCGGCGGCGCGCAGGCCGGATTTCAGGTGATCGATTATCGCCAGCAGATGTTTGCGTTGGTTGTCATGTTCCAGGTTGTATTTGAAGCTGGCCAGCGCCGCCGCCACCACCGGCGCGGGGGAGGAGGTGCTGAAGACGAACGCCGGTGCCCAGCTGCGTACGGCTTCTACCACCGCGCGCGGTGCGGCGATATAGCCACCGGCAGCGCCGTAGGACTTACCAAAGCCCCCCTGAATAATGGTGATCTTGTCCAGCAGGCCCAGTTGCTCGGCATAACCCAAGCCCCGCTGGCCGTAAACGCCGGCGGAGTGGATTTCGTCCAGATAGGTCAGCGCCTGATGTTTCTCCGCCAGCGCGACAATCTGTGCCAGCGGGGCAAAGTCGCCGTCCATCGAATAGAGCGACTCGAAGGCGATCAGCTTGGGACGCTGCGGATCGGCTTCCTGCAGCAGCTCGGCCAGGTGCGCAACGTCATTGTGGCGAAAGATTTTCTTCTCCGCCTTGCTGTAGCGAATGCCGTAAATCATCGAAGCATGGTTCAGCTCATCAGAAAAGACGATCAGATTGGGAATGGCGTCGCACAGCGTCGAGAGCGTGGCGTCATTTGCCCCAAAGCCGGTGGTGAACAACAGCGCGGACTCCTTGCCGTAGGCTTTGGCCAGCAAGCTTTCCAACTCGCTGTGGTAGATCGAAGTGCCGGAAATACTGCGTGCCCCGCAGGTACCCAGCCCGACACGGTTTACCGCCTCGGTGGTGGCCAGAATCACCTTGGGGTGATGGCTCATCGCCAGATAGTCATTGGAGCACCAGACGTTCAGACGGCGCTCACCCTGTTGCCCGTGGCTGGTGGCCCAGGGTTTATCCAGCACGCTGCGTTCCAGGTTGAGGAACTCGCGGAACCGGCCCTGTTTTTTGGTTTCGGCCAGTTTTTCTTCAAGAATGTTCAATACGCTCATACGGAATTCCTTACATTAGAGGGCTTTAATCACCAATGAAACACCCTGGCCGACACCGACACACATCGTCACCAGCGCATTGCTTAATTGCCGGGTATGCAGCTCCAGCGCGCTGGAAAGCACCAGACGCGCGCCGGACATGCCCAGCGGATGCCCGAGGGCGATGGCACCACCGTTCGGATTGACTCGCGTATCGTCGAAGTCGATGCGCCAATTTTGCAGCGTCGCCAACACCTGCGCGGCAAATGCCTCATTAATTTCAATGACGTCGAAATCATTCAGCGTAAAACCGGTACGTGCTAACAGACGCTCGGTCGCGGCGATCGGCCCAATGCCCATCAACGCGGGGGCAACGCCGGCGCTGGCGCTGTCGCCAATTTCCGCCAGCGGCTGGAGTGACTTGCGCTTGACATAGCGACCGCTGGCCAGCAACAGCACGGCGGCACCGTCATTGATACCTGAGGCATTCCCGGCGGTGACCGAGCCTTCGGGGCTGAAGGCCGGCTTCAGCGCCTGCAGTTTTTGCAGCGTGGTCTGGCGCGGGAACTCATCCTGCGCGAAGGATTGGCGGGTTTTGCGATCGACCTGAACATCCAGCGCGGTGATCTCCCTGGCCAAGCGGCCATTTTCGATAGCCCGCCAGGCCTTTTGCTGCGACGCCAGGGCAAAATTATCCTGATCCTCGCGGGATATGCGGTATTGCTGCGCGACGTTTTCGGCCGTGATGCCCAACGGATCGCTGCCATAGCGTTGCGCCAGCTGCGGGTTGACAAAGCGCCAGCCCAGCGTGGTGTCGAACAGTTTGATCCCCTTATCGAATGGCGTTTCGCCTTTGCTCATCACATAGGGCGCGCGGCTCATGCTTTCGACACCGCCGGCCAACACCAGATCGCTAAGGCCGCTTTTGATTTTTGCGCCGGCATAAATCACGGCGTCCAGCCCGGAGGCGCACAGCCGGTTAAGGGTAATCGCCGGTACTCCCTGATCCAGACTGGACAACAACGCCGCCATGCGCGCAACGTTACGGTTGTCTTCACCGGCCTGATTGGCACAGCCCAGCACCACCTCATCGACATCCGCCTCGCTTTCCGGGTGTCGTTGCAGCAACGCCCGAATAATCGAGGCCGCCATATCGTCCGGGCGGGTTAATGCCAGACTACCGCCGTAGGCGCCGATCGCCGTGCGCGTACCGTCGATCAGATAGACCCCATCGTCTTTAATCGTCATCATTTTTCCTTAGGGCGCGACGGCCAGCTCGGGCCTTGTGGTGTGCAGCAACGAGTAATGCGGGTAATAGCGGGCGGAATGCAGCAGTTGCGCCATATTATCCAGCGTCGATTTCACGTTTTTCTGCCCGAGCTGAGCCAGCCAGGCAAAAATGCCGTCGGCATAGTTGACGCCGGCCACGGCGGCGATATCGATGTCTTCTCGGCTACAAACCCCGCTCTCTACCATGATCACCGACTCATTGATCAGGCTGCTCAGAACCCGCGCGACGATCAGGCCTGGGGAATCTTTAACAAACTCCACCTGCGGGATCACCGCTTGCAGCAGCGTGAGGAACAGCGCTTTATTCGTCTCGCTAGCCTGTTGGCTGTGGGCCGCCACCAGAAAAGCGGTGTTGGCGTAGTTCAGTGCAACGTCGATCACGAAGGTATCGAGGCCCGCTAAGTCGGCAAGCTGATTGGCCGTTCGCCCATCGGTGATTTTGACTGCCAGACTGTCATTCACCTGGATAAACCGTCCCAGCACCGGGTGTTCCGGCTGACGTGTTATTGGGAGGGGCGCCCAGCTCGCGAGGGCATGCTGTTGCAGCAGATCGAACAGCGGATGTTCGCCAAAAAAATGCAGCGAGCTCAGCGTACCGCCGCCGGCAGCCGGTGGGGGGGCTGTGTCAGCCGAGGGAGAAAAAAAGGAGCGGCCGTTTTTCTTCCCCAACAGCCCGGCATCCACCAGCGAACGTTGCAAATGGCCGGGGGTGTAGCGGGGGTCATACTGCATGTCCTGCCAAATCTGGCTGCTGACCTGATAATTAATGTCCTGACCGATAAAATCAGTCAGTTCCAAAGGCCCCATGCGAAAGTGGCCTCCGGCCTTGAGCGCACGGTCGATTTGCGGTGCCAGCGCCACGTTTTCTTCCAGCAGGCGAAAACCTTCCAGATAAAAAGGCCGCGCCATGCGATTGACGATAAAACCCGGCGTGGCTTTGCAGACCACAAACTGTTTGCCTATCGCCGTGACCAACTGCTGGCAGCGTAAGGTTGTGACCCGGGCGGTAAAATAGGACGGGATAATTTCGATCAGCTTCATCAGCGGTGCCGGGTTGAAGAAATGCAGGCCGATAAAGCGCGAGTTATTTTCTATGCCCGCGGCCAGTTTATTCAGCGACAGCGAAGAGGTATTGGTGGCGATAATCGCCTCTTTTTTTACCGTGGCGGCAATGGCCGCGAGGATCTCATGCTTGGTGGGTTCATGTTCCGCAATGGTTTCAATCACCAGGTCACTGTCGGCGATAGCGTCGAAAACAGGCGAGAAAACCAGGTTGGCCAAGATCTCGCCTTTTTTCTGTTGGCTTATTTTTCCGTTATCGATTTTTTTATTCAGGTCACCGACAATATAATCACGTGCCTGATTCAAAGAATGAGCGCTGCGATTATAAAGCAGGGTTCGTATGCCGTTCAGTGCCAAAAGATAGGCAATACCTCTGCCCATGGTTCCGGCGCCAATCACGGCGACCGAATTTATTACCGTATTATTCTCTGCCATAAAAATCCCCGTGAGTATTCTTCTGCTTTGCAAAATTCGCAAATGCTTATATTTTATTTGAATTTAAAAAGCACCAGGTGCCTTTGGCGAAGGTAATTGGCAGCGGAGTGACTGTCTAACGGTAGAAGTGACAGGTTTACAATAAACAGGCTTTATGTTATTCGCGAAATTCTTAGCGCCGGTGCAATATAAAGTCGTTATTTATTAATAATGGCAGGGGAATAGCTGTTTTTGTTATAGCCATGGTATTTTTTATTATATGAAACGGCTGTTGTCGCCCTGAGCCCTCCACTATAGTTAACCTCACTTAATGATTGCGGCGCTGTGCTCTGGAGAACCCGTGTTATGGACACTCACTTTCAGCCTTTGATGGATGATCTGCTTGGCAGCCTGTCTGACCGCGACCTTTTTTTAAACCGTCTGGCACCTTGCGCTCAGGCGTTGGGCTTCGAGTACTTCTCTTATACGGTCTTTTCCTGCTACCCGGCCAGCCGGCCCAAGATGCTGATAGAGGGCAATTATCCTGCGCAATATCTTGAGGACTATCGCAAATTGCGGATCTACCTGCAGGATCCGATGATCGAGCAGGCCCATCACTCTACGCTGCAATTCTATTGGGACGAGCCGTTCTACCGGGATAAACCGGAGCTGTGGTGGCGCATGGCGCAGTACGGCATTCGTGAAGGCTGGTCGCAGTCCGTCAAGGATTGCTACGGCCGGTTGGGCATCCTCACTTTTGCCGGTAAGAGTATCCCCACTCAGTCCCCGCAGGCCGGGGCACGTAACGAAACTTTCTTTCTGTGGCTGGCGCAGACCGCCCACAAGACGCTGCGCGAAGCATTAATATCGGTAAACGACGAGGCAATAAAGGATGTGCTGACGCTGCGTGAGAAAGATATTTTACGCTGGTGCAGCGAAGGCAAAACCTCGGAAGAAACGGCACTGTTAATGGGCTTGAGTGAGCGCACCGTAAATTTCCACATCGGTAACTCGATTAAAAAACTGTCGGTGGCCAATAAAACCGCCGCTACCGCAAAAGCGGTGTATTTACAGCTGATTTAGCCGCCTTTGAAATAATTATTCGGCTAGCCGTTAGACGGATTGTGTTTATATTTTGTTAAATAAGGAAATATCCCACTCAGTATTTACCGCCGATCACAAAAGCGCGACAAAGCGGTTCACCCTTATCCTCCCCGGCAGTACCCTGTGGGCACCACGGTTACATAGAAGGGATGTGATATGTATAAGACCATATTAGTGCCGATAGATATTGAAGAGGATCTGTTGACCGAGCATGCGCTGGAGCATGTGGTGTACCTGGCGAAAATGTCCGGTGCCAAAGTGCACTTTTTCCATGCGCTGCCGGACGCGTCGGCATTCGTTACCGCTTACTCGTTCGGCATCAAAGAGTTTGAGAACAAGGCGGAAGTGAAGGCGGTGGATAAGCTTAAGCAGATCATGGCGGAAATCGACCTTCCGCTGGAGCGGCTGGATTACACCGTCAGCTTTGGTTCGCCACGCGATCAGGTACTGGAACTGGCGGAGGAAATCGAAGCCGATCTGATCATCATCGGCTCGCGCCGACCGAGCGTGAAAACCTATCTGCTGGGTTCCAATGCGGCGGCCATTGTTCGCCATGCCAATATTTCGGTGATGGTTGTCCGGTAATCCTTTCAAATCAGGCCCGCAGTTTAACGCTGTGGGCCTGCCTCATTATTAAACGTTAGCGACAGAGAGCCGCAATCTCCTCATACAACGCCTGCGGGATGGTGACGCCGTGCTGTTCGCTGTATTGCCGTTGTTGAAAGCGCCGTTCTCCCGGAATGCGCGCCCCTTG
Organism: Serratia sp. BNK-12; assembly: GCF_047456085.1. NCBI lineage: Bacteria > Pseudomonadati > Pseudomonadota > Gammaproteobacteria > Enterobacterales > Yersiniaceae > Serratia > Serratia sp. BNK-12. The sequence continues at coordinate 3,271,216 of NZ_CP179896.1, read as the reverse complement.
CTCGCTCATATCAGCAAACAAGGCTTCCGCCCTGGCCAAATGCGCCACTTTATCCGGCCCCAGAAAACGATCGGGATCCATGGCGATGATCAGCTCGCCGCCGTAAGGGGAGGAGCCGGTCTGCCGATCGTAGGCCAGCGATTCCTTACTGGTCATATCGCCAATCAACGGCCCGGCAAGCAGTTCAACCATCGCCGCCAGCGCCGAGCCTTTATGACCGCCAAAGGTCAGCATCGCACCTTGCAACACGCTTTGGGCATCGGTAGAGGGTTTCCCCTGTTGATCTATGCCCCAGCCTGGCGGCAACGGGGTACCGGCACGACGATGCAGTTCAATCTCGCCGCGTGCGGCGGCGCTGGTGGCCATATCAAAAATAAAGGGGGGCCGCTGCGGCCGCGGCCAGCCGAAGGCGATAGGGTTGGTACCGAACAACGGCCGGCTTCCCCCTGCTGGCGTGACCCAGGCATGGCTGGGCGTGCAGGCCAACGCCACCAGGCCTTGATCGGTTAAAGGTTCGATATCGGCCCATAGTGCCGAGTAATGCACACAGTGGTTAATGGCCAGCGCGGCAATGCCGTTGGTGCGTACCTTTTCGACAAAAACCGGCAGCGCCGTGCGATAGGCCAGCAGCGAAAAAGCATCGTGGGCGTCGACCCGCAAGATCCCCGGGGCCTGATCAAGCAGCGTCGGACGGGCATCGGCGGAAACTTTGCCCGCCAATAGCGAACGCACGCAGCCAAGCACTCGGTACAAACCGTGCGAAGCGCAGCCGTCGCGTTCACCGGCCGTCACATTTTGGGCGACGGCATCGGCGTGTTCGGCGCTGAATCCGTTACTGCGCAATGCCTTCAGCGCCAGCTCATAGGCTTGCTCCAACGTCAGCCTCTGGGTTTGCGTCATCAGATATCTCCTCTGGATTTACTCTTCTTCATCACCGGCAAAATTCGCCCGAGGTAAACAGGTATAGGCGCCCCAGTAGTAGATCGCCAGCGCAATGACTGCGACGGTGATGGTGTCCCATGGGTGACCGATAGCGTTGATGCCGCCAAAACTGCCGAGATAAGAAGCGATGATAATCAGCGCATAGAAGGCGATCAGCCACAGCGAGGACCAAATCTGCTGCTTGAGGCTGACGGCGTGGGTCGGCACCTTATTTTTGAACAGGATATAGACCACAAACATCAGGATTTGCAGGCCGAGCAGCCAGGAGACGGTATTCCAACCGGACCAGTAGACGATCAGCGCCGAGATGATAAATGACACCGGACCGAGCACGCAGAAGCCGCGCACGAAAAATGGTCGCGGCAGCTCAGGGGCATTGCGGCGCAGGCCGGCGGCGGTGACGGGCGCAATCGCGTAACTCAGGACCAGCGCGGCGGAAACCACGCCGATCAGCTTCTCCCATGAAGGGAAGGGCAGCGTCCAGAAAATCGACAAGGCGAAAGTCAGCCAGAGAGCAGGACGCGGAATGCCGGACTCGCCGTCGACGCGAGTGAATATTTTAAAGAAGGTGCCGGCGCGCGCCCAACCGTATACCACGCGTGGTGTGGCGTTCATATAAATGTTACCGGTGCCGCTCGGCGAGATAATCGCATCGCTCACCACCAGAAAAGCCAGCCAGCCCATGCCCAGGGTGATGGCGATATCACGGTAGGGCAGCGAAAATTGCTGGCTGATCCCGGCCCAGCCGCCGCTCAGCATCTCGCTGGGAATACTGCCGAGGAAAGCCACCTGCAGCAGCACGTAAATGAGCGTGGACAACACCACCGACAGGATCAGCGCGATAGGAATGGTGCGCTGCGGGTTTTGCACCTCGCTGGCAACCGAGATAATCGGCGTCAGGCCCAGGTAGGCGAAAATAATCCCCCCGGCGGATATGGCGGCTTCGACGCCGGCGGAGCCAAAGGGGGCAAACCCCTGGCTGTGCAGGTTTTCGGGTTTGAAGAAACTGAACAACACGACGATCACCAACAGCGGCACCACAAATTTAATCACGCTGATCAGGTTGTTGGATTTGGCAAAGGTCTTGACGCTGTAGTAGTTCAGCGCGAAGAAAAAACACAGCAGCAACAGTTGGACCAGCCAGCCGATCAGCGTTGGATCGCCGGAGCCCGGTTGGCTCAAAAAAGGAAACCAGGCGGCGGCGTACTGACGGGCGGCCACGATCTCAATGGAGATCAGGCTGGAGAACGCGATCAGGGTGATAAAGCCCAGCAGATAGCCCATCAGTTCACCGTGGGAAAACACCGGATAGCGGATAATACCGCCGGCGCGCGGCAGCGCTGCGCCCAGCTCACAATAGACAATGCCGAGCAGCAACACCGCCAGGCCGCCGATCAGCCAGGAGTAAATACCGGCCGGGCCGGCAATGGAAGAGACGTGGCTGGCGGCGAACAGCCAGCCGGAACCAAAGATTGCGCCCAGGCCGATAAACGTCAGATCGGTGAGCGTAAGCTGCTTCTTGAATTTGCCTTGGGTTGTCATGGAATGACCCTTTTGTTATTAGGTGGCAGACAGATGCGATTTGGTTAGTCGTTGGCTGGTGAGCGGAGAGATTCACGGGTGTAAATCCCGTTAACCAGCCGCAGCAGGCCCAGTGGATTGCTGTCTTGCAGCTGTGGGGGCAGCAACGCTGGGGGGTAATTCTGCAGGCAGACCGGGCGCAGAAAACGTTCAATAGCCAGCGTACCCACCGACGTACCGCGTGCGTCGCTGGTGGCCGGATAAGGCCCGCCGTGCACCATGGCATCACAGACTTCTACCCCGGTCGGATAACCGTTAAACAATACCCGCCCCGCTTTTTGGGCCAGCCGTTGGGCCAGCGGTTCTGCGTCGGCCAGATCCTCGTTTTCTGTCAGCAGCGTGGCGGTCAGTTGCCCCTGCAGGCTGTCCAGTGCGGCGGTCAGCTGTCGACGATCTTCCACTTCCACCAGAATGGCTGCCGGGCCAAACACTTCCTCTTGCAGCAGCGGGTTTCCGCTGAGCAGCAAATCGAAATCGGCCTGATAGAGCTGTGCCGTTGCTAAATGCGGGCGCTCTTCGCGATGACCAGCCAGGTGACGGATGCCGTTTTGCTCATCAAGAGCAGCCAATCCGCGGCGGTAATTGGCCAGCGTGCCGGCATTGAGCATGGCTTGCGCAGGCGCGGCGTTGACCTGTGCGGACAGTTCGCGCACAAATTCGCTGAATGCTTCGCCGCGTTGCCCGATGATCAGCCCAGGCTTGGTGCAGAACTGGCCGCAGCCGAGGGTGAAGGATGCGACCAGCTCGCGGGCGATCTGCTGCCCACGGCGAGCTAAAGCCTGCGGCATAACGATCAGCGGGTTGATGCTCGACATCTCGGCAAATACCGGGATCGGTTGGGCGCGCCGCTGTGCCAAATCGAACAAGGCCCGCCCGCCCCGAAGCGATCCGGTGAAACCCACCGCCTGAATGGCCGGATGCTGCACCAGTTCCGCGCCAATGTGGTCCCCGTAAATCATGTTGAAAACTCCGGCCGGGATCTGCTGTTGTTCTCTTGCCCGTTCGATGGCCAGCGCGGTCAGTTCTGCGGTGATCATATGGCCGCTGTGCGCCTTGAACACCACCGGACAGCCTGCGGCCAACGCGGCCGCGGTGTCTCCGCCTGCGGTGGAGAATGCCAATGGGAAATTGCTGGCACCAAACACCGCCACTGGCCCGAGGGCAGTGCGATACTGCCGCAGATCCGGGCGGGGCACCGGCGTTCGTTGAGGCAATGCGCTGTCTATGCGCACGCCATGCACATCCCCACGGCGCAGCAGGGTGGCAAACAGTCGCATTTGGCCGCTGGTTCTGGCCCGTTCGCCGCTCAGTCGGGCTAACGGCAGGGCGGTTTCCTGCATGGCGAAGCCGAAGAAATCCTCATCCAGAGCGTCTAATTGGTCGGCAATGGCCTCAAGAAAGTCGGCTCGACGCTCGGCGCTGAGCTGAGAATAGGCCGTGAATGCTTGTGCGGCGGCATCGGCGGCGGCGGCGGCTTCTTCGTGACTGGCCGAGAAAAAAACGTGGCCGGTCGGCAGGCCGTTGTCGGCGCGCAGGCTGACAAGCTGGGCCTCACCGCTGGCACGGCGTTGACCGCCGATAAACTGTTGGCCGCTGATGGTATGGGCGTTGGACATGGGTTCCCCCGTTGGGTCAGTGACAGAGCCCGGCAGGCCGCCGGGCGTGGGAGGCGATCAGAGGCCGACATCCGGCAGCGCAGGGCGGTTGGCCAGCGCTTTTTTGACCACTGCGGTGACCTCGGCCAGGGTATCGCCCTGCAATGCCAGACGTGGCGGACGGGTAATGGCGCTGCCGCGACCCACCAACTCTTCACATAGCTTGATGCACTGCACCAGATCGGGACGCGCATCCAAATGCAGCAGCGGCATAAACCAGCTGTACAGCGCCAGCGCTTCCTCGAAGCGTTTTTGCTTCGCCAGACGGAACAAGGTTTCGCCTTCACGCGGGAAGGCGTTGGACATGCCGGAGATCCAGCCTTCGGCGCCGACGGCGATGCTTTCCAGCACCACGTCATCCAACCCGGCGAACAGCACAAAGCGATCGCCCACTTCGTTGCGCAGATCGATAAAGCGACGGGTGTCGCCAGAGGAATCCTTGAAGCAGACGATATTTTCGCAATCGACCAGTGACGTCAGGATGTCCGGCGTCACGTCGTTTTTATAAATCGGCGGGTTGTTGTAGACCATGATCGGCAGATCGGTGGCGGTAGCGACGCTGCGAAAATGCGTTGCGGTTTCATGGGGTTTGGCTGAATAGACTAACGCCGGCATTACCATAATGCCGTCGACGCCGACCTTCTGGGCTTCGCGCGCCATATTGCGCGCAAAGGCGGTGGTGAACTCGGCGATACCGGCAATCACCGGGACCTGACCCTGAGCTGCGTCGCGTGCCACTTCAATCACCGACAGTTTTTCCTGAACGGTCAGCGAGGTGTTCTCACCCACGGTGCCGCACACCACCAGGCCCGAAACGCCGTCTTTGACCAGGTTTTTGATCACCGTGTGGGTGGCGTCGAGATCCAGAGAAAAATCGCTGCGGAACTGGGTGCTGACCGCCGGGAATACGCCGCTCCAGCTAATGGCTTTATGGCTCATAGTGTTTTTCCTGTCGTCCAAGTTTGTTAATCAATGGTGAATTATTGGTAAAATCCAATCACAGATTGACCTGTATTGTTCGCAGGGGCTTGACGGTTTTCGCCGAATGCCATGACGAAATTGGCACAGTGAGGCGGGGTTTCAGACGAGAAGGAACCTGATGCACAAGGCACCATAGCGATTTTTTTACTAATATAAATCAGTGTATTAAAGGGTTATGGTGGTGCGGAAGTCGCGCGGCGTTGAACCGGTCATGGCTTTGAATTGACGGCTGAATGCGCTGTGATCGGTGTAGCCGCACTGCAAGGCGATGTCGGTAATCGGCATATCGCCGGCCAGCAGTTCGGTGGCTTTTTCCAGCCGCACCTTATGGATCATCTGGCGCGGCGTGAGATGAAAAATGCGTTTGCAGTAACGTTCAATCTGCGCCACGGAAAGTGCAGTGAGCGTCGTCAGTTCCTCAAGTGCGATCGGCCGGGCGTAATGCTGGCGAATGTAGACATCGATGGCCGCCAGCCGCTGATAGGCTGGGTGATTGGCCTTGGCTTCCTGCAGATCGTGCGAAATGCCGGCCATGCCGATAATTTTGCCCTGCGCGTCGTACAGCGCCAGCTTTTGCGTCAGGCACCAACCGGTCTCGCGTCCGTTATACAAATGCATTTCCAGCTGATCCTGGATCAGCTCCCCGTGACGCAGCACGCGGAGATCCTGCTCGGTATACCCCGATCCGAGCTGGGCGGGGAAAACGTCCGCCGAGGTTTTGCCCAGCAGCGGCGCGACGGTTTTAAACCCACAGCGTTTGGCCAGCGTCAGATTGGCGAACAGATAACGGGCTTGCACGTCTTTGATGAAGAACACCACGTTGGGCATGGCATTGAACAGCGGGGCGATCAACGCCAGGGAATTAAGCAGGTCGCGCAGAGTATTCGGCCGTTGCTGTGCCAAGCCGTCGCACCAGCGGGACAGTTGCTCAACGGCGAAAACGTCATCTTCCTGTTCATCGAAAGCGGGCCTGGTGTCAGTGATAACCTGGTGGCGTTGAGTTAATCGCATGGCAATACCTTTTCCCGCTGGATGGCACAGAATCTGGAGTGGCCGGGCCGGCCATTTTGACGCGCCTCATCAATATTAACTTTCTTGTAACTTTTCAAGCGCAGCCGTCAATTATGCGGATCACCGCAAACTTTTTCCCTCCGTGACACATTCCACGCAGAAAAAAATCGCCTCTTTCGCACAAGTCTGGAAATAACATAAAAGTAAAGATTTGATAAATAACTCATTCTTATGGCTCATCGCTTTTCTCTGTTCGGCGTTAACCGGATATCCAATTAAGGATTGTGCTGATTTCTGCATGTGCCGAGCCGAAATGTATCAAGCCGCCGCTGACATATTCGGTCAGTCTAACGCCAACGGTAACATTTCATTAACTCAGGAGGCTCCGATGGCACTTTCTTCGCATTTCACCGCGCTGCGAGCGATCGATTCCCATACTGCCGGTGAACCTACCCGGTTGATCATCGAAGGGTTTCCCGATTTGGGTAGCGGCAGTATGGCGGAGCGCAAAGCCCGATTTGCCCAAGATTATGATGATTGGCGCAGCGCCATCATTCTGGAGCCGCGCGGCAATGATGTCCTGGTCGGGGCTTTGCTCTGCCAGCCCTGTTCGCCGCAGGCCGCTGCCGGGGTGATTTTCTTCAACAACGCCGGCTATTTGGGCATGTGCGGCCACGGCACCATTGGTCTGGTGGCCTCATTGGCCTATTTGGGGCGAATTGGCGTGGGAGATCACCTGATTGAAACGCCTGTCGGCACGGTAAATGCCAGGCTACATGAGGATGGCAGCGTGACGGTGGAAAACGTACCGGCCTATCGCTACCGCCGCCAGGTAAGGGTGGAGGTGAGCGGCTATGGCCCGGTGGTGGGTGACATTGCCTGGGGTGGGAATTGGTTTTTCCTTATCGGTGAACATCACCTGGCGATCGATACGCAAAACCTGGATGCGCTCACCGCTTTTTGTTGGGCGGTGCGGGTGGCACTGGAGTCTGCGGGGATTTATGGCGAAGACGGCGGGGTTATCGATCATATCGAACTGTTTGCCGCCGACCCGCAGGCGGACAGCCGTAACTTCGTGCTTTGCCCGGGTAAAGCCTATGACCGCTCACCCTGCGGGACCGGCACCAGCGCCAAACTGGCCTGTCTGGCGGCCGACGGCAAACTGCAACCGGGTGAGATCTGGCGCCAGGCGAGCGTGATCGGCAGCCAGTTCAGCGGGTATTACCAACGCAACGGCGATCGGGTAACGCCGTTTATCCGTGGGCAAGCCTATGTGTGCGCTGACAGCCAACTGCTGTTGGATGAGCGCGATCCTTTCGTTTGGGGTATCCGCTGATGGCTGCCGACAGGCGTGCTGAAGCGATCGTGGTGGGGGCCGGCATTATTGGTGCAGCCTGCGCCTGGCGCCTGGCGCAACAAGGGCTGCAGGTGCTGCTGGTGGATAATCAGCGCGCCGGTGCGACCGCCGCAGGCATGGGGCACCTGGTGTGTATGGACGACAACCCTGCCGAGCTGGCCTTAAGCGCCTACTCACTGCAGCTGTGGCGCAGCCTGGTGGAACGACTGCCGGAAAACTGCGCCTGGCGTGGCTGCGGTACGCTGTGGCTGGCAGAGCGGGACGATGAAATGGCGATTGCCGAAGCCAAGTGCCAACGTATGGCGGAGTATGGCGTGGCCAGCGAAATGCAAAGTGCCGCACAGGTGGCAGGCCTGGAACCTATGCTACGCCCCGGTTTGGCGGGCGGGCTGCGAGTGCCGGGCGATGGCATTGTTTATGCACCTAACGTGGCCCGCTGGCTTGTGAACGACGTCGGATCGGCAATCAGAGTCATTACCGGAGAGGCTTGCGCGTTGGAAGATCGGGCCATCGTGCTGGCGAGTGGTGAGCGTCTCACGGCACCGGTTGTGGTTCTGGCCTGCGGTCTGCAGGCCAACAGGCTGCTGGAACAGCCCATGCTGCGGGCCAAAAAAGGGCAGTTGGCGATTACCGATCGCTATCCGCACAGGATCCATCATCAGTTGGTTGAATTGGGGTATGGCGCCAGCGCCCATGCCAGCGACGGGACTTCGGTGGCGTTTAACGTTCAGGCGCGCCCAACGGGCCAGTTGTTGATCGGCTCATCGCGCCAGTTTGACGCCCCAGGCAGAGATATCGATTTGCCGTTGCTGGCCGCAATGTTGGCGCGCGCCAACGCTTTCCTGCCTACGCTGGCACAGATGAACGTCATTCGCTGTTGGACCGGCCAGCGTGCCGCCTCCGCCGACGGTTTGCCGCTGTTGGGCCCGCATCCGCAACACCGTTGGCTGTGGCTGGCGCTGGGGCACGAAGGGTTAGGCGTCACCACCGCTTTGGGCAGTGCTGAGCTGATTTCCGCCCAGATCCATCATCATCGCCCGGCGATTGACGACACGCCTTATCTGGCTGCGCGCATGTTCAGTACGGAGGTGTTAGCGATATGAGTCAAAAACAGAATCAACTGAATGTGATCCTTAACGGTGAAAGCCTCTGGGTTCCGGAAGGGGTTAGCGTGGCGGCGGCGCTCAGTCTGAGTGGCGAGGACAGTTGTCGCGTTTCGGTCAGCGGGCAAGCGCGCACGCCGTTTTGTGGCATGGGGGTCTGCCAGGAGTGCCGGGTCACCGTGAACGGCCTGCGGCGGCTGGCGTGTCAGACCCTCTGCCAGCCGGGAATGCAGATTGAGAGGACGGAGAATGAGTGACCTCGTGTGCGATGTGTTGGTTATCGGTGCGGGCCCGGCCGGGCTTGCGGCGGCCCGGGCGGCGGCAGAAAGTGACCAGTCGGTGCTGGTGCTTGATGATAACCTGCGCCCGGGCGGGCAGATCTGGCGTGACGGACCCAACGTGGCGCTACCGGCGCTGGCGCAGCAGTATCGGCGGGCGGTGGAAGCGCTGAGCAACGTGACCCTGCTGAACGGGGTGAAAATCATCGCTTGTTGTGGGCCGCAGAAAATCCTCTACGAAGCTGCGACTGGCAGCGGAGTGGTGGACTATCAAACATTGATCTTGTGCTGTGGCGCACGTGAGTTGCTATTGCCGTTTCCCGGTTGGACGTTGCCTGGCGTCACCGGTGCCGGTGGGTTGCAGGCGCAGATTAAACAGGGAATGCCGATCAAAGGGGAGCGGGTGGCGATTGCCGGCAGTGGCCCGTTACTGATGGCGGTGGCCGACAGCGTGATCAAAGCAGGGGGAGAAGTGGTGAGGGTGGCAGAACAGGCGTCAGCCATGCGCCTGACGGCATTTGCTGGCGGGTTGTGGCGTTGGCCAGTCAAATTACGCCAGTCATTTACCCTGTTCAACCGCCATTATCGTCCTGACAGCTTTGTGCTGGAGGCAATAGGTGAGCAACGGCTGACGGCGATACGGCTGCAGACGGGCACTCGCGTGACGACGCTGGCCTGCGAACGCTTGGCCTGCGGTTTTGGCCTGGTGGCGAACGTCGAATTGGCGATGCTGCTGGGCTGCCGCCTTCGTGATGACGCCGTTGCCGTGGACGAGAACCAGCAAACCAGCCAGCCGAAAATTTATGCCGCCGGTGAATGTACCGGAATAGGGGGCAGCGAACTGGCGCTGACGGAAGGAGCCATTGCCGGGTATGTCGCCACCGGCAATCAACAACGGGCGAAGGGATTGATGCGGCAACGTGATAAATGGAGGCGATTCGCCGATGCTGTGGCACAGACTTTTGCCTTGAATCCCGCGCTGAAAGCGTTGGCAGAACCGCAAACTTTGGTGTGCCGTTGTGAAGATGTTTCCTTAGGCCAGCTAAACGGCTTTCCTGACTGGACGGCGGCCAAGCTGAGCAGCCGCTGTGGCATGGGGGCTTGTCAGGGGAAGATTTGCGCGACGGCGGCGCGTCATTTGCTTGGCTGGCCGCTACCGGCACCGCGGATACCATTGACGCCGGTAAGGGTCGAAACCTTGGCCCGATTGAACGACATCGAGGCTGACGAATAAGCCTGCTACACTCAGGCAGATGACCGGACAAATCGGGCGGAAAACGGATGACGAATGCACTGATTACGCTGGGGCTGTGCCTGCTGTTAATACCGCTTTTGTTGTGGTTGATTAGCCGGGCGCTATCGGCCGCAAAAGATAAAAAGCCGCAAGGGGGTAAACCTAAACCCAGGACCGGCATGCCGCACGGTGATGATGAGTGATCCTTACGGGCGCGTGGGGCAGTGTGCCGACCGCGCCGTTGGTATTACCTTCACTGTGGCCAGTAATAGGTTTTCTCATGCCAGCCTTTACCATACATGCAGGCTTCTATGGTCGCTGAGCGAGCATCTTCGTTACGATCGTTCTGCACTGTCTTGAACGAGGGCTGTTTTTCGTAGCGGTAACCTGCCGGGCAGTCTTTTTTGTCTTTCTTACAGCTTTGGTATTGGTTTTCGTAGCTAAACTCAAAATCTCTCACCACATCGGGAGGGAAACGTTCGTAACCGCGAGCTTTGCATTCAGCATATTCCATGTCGCGGGTGGCATTGCCGGCACCGGGTTTCTCCCACTGGGTGCAGGCGGTTAATGTCATTAATGGCAAAATAATCAAAAAGCTAAACGTCTTCATGGTATCCCTAACTCTTCCTTTCTTCCTGTATTCACACGCTAAGAATCTTCCTAAGCGAGATAGGGCATGAGTGTAATAAACTGATGTTAAAATTGGAAATGATAATAGTTATTGTTTAGGCGAGGTTGATGTAATACCGACGGTGCAGGGCTAAGAACGTTATTCCCAATCATGAAATAGTCCCGCTTGTTATAATGTACCTGCTAACTTTCATTGGATATATATGGGAAGTGATTTTTTAAGATATTTACCTAAAGATTAATTCTTATTATTGGTTACACAAAGGTATTTGAAGAACCGTGAATTAGAATAGAGACTTTTTTATTGCTTTTTATAAATTATCGAAATTAAAACTATTATTAAATTTGCCGGTAATACGATTGCAATTCATGCGCAAATTTTTTAGATTCAGGATCGAGAAGTGATTGTCATGATGATGAAGACGTTAAAGGGAGTTTTATTTTGGCGAATAAATCTGAAGTACCTAAAGACAGTGCTGATTTACCTTCATTATCAGAAGATTGTGACAGGTTAAGAAACCTTTCCGATGTTGGGGATTCATTGGGTTACGGTCGTACTCGTTTTTATCAATGGTGCCGGGGACGCGGTTTTCTCACGCTGATGAATGCGCCTTCAGCAGAGATGATAAGCGCGGGTTACATGGTGACGACGTTATCAGATAATGGTTACTCACGCGTTTATGTGACTGAGGATGGTTTTAATTTTGTGGGTGACGCCTTTCGCGAAGACATTCAAAAACGTATGGTCAAGCTTTAAGGGAATTATAAAAATCTTATTCATTTCAATATACTAACTACGGAATTTTCTTATGCTATCGACCGCGTTGTCTAACAAACATCGCGGTTGGCGAGGACCGATCCGTTGTGCTCCCGATGTTCTTCAGATCACTGGAAATTATCTTATTTTTGTATTGATGTTACCCCAGCGCTACAGCCGCAGCCTATTCTGTTGCTACTATAAAGACTGGTTTTTCCCAGGAGCTCAGGATGAAGCATTACGCCGCGTTATTTGTTACTACCTTGCTGTTGTCTGGCTGCGCTACGCAGTCCGTTCCGCTGCAGCAGGCCGAATTACCGCCTCCTAGCCGACTGTTGCTTTATCAAAATATGCCGCAGACGCCTTATGCGACCCTGGTGGTAGTACGTGACAGCGGAATGTTGGCAGGCAGTTGCCGAACCGGGGTTTATATCAACGGGGAGTTTGCTGCGTCGCTGGCGGCGAAAGAAAAGGCTGAGTTCCGGGTTCCGGTCGGCAATAATGAAATCAGCATTGGGCAGGATATGATCGAAAACAGTCTGTGTATCTGGCGCGATACCAGCGGCCGGCTACCGATGACGTTGCGTGCCGGTGAAAGTCGCTATTTCCGCGTGGCAGGAGATATGCAACGCGGATTTGTTCTGCAGGCCGGCAGGCCGTAATTCTGGCGGGGCAGTCAACGCCCCTGCCACCATCCCCACAGGGTAATCAAAAGCCAGGCCGCCGCGATCCAACATAATACCGCAGCGGCCAGCGCCCAAGACAATCTCATGCTGTTGATAAAGAAATACAGCGAGATCAGATACACCAGATAGGGTAAAACGGCCCACATGCCGAATATCAGCGTGGTTCTCAACGCTTCGATTGAGCGTTCGCTGCCGACGATGTAATGGGCAATCAGTGCGAAGGTAGGGAACAACGGTACCAGACCGGCGATATAGTAGCTGCGACTTTTGGCAAGCAGGCCAATGAGTACCACCACCAGTGCGCCAATCAGTGCTTTTACCACGATGCCCATAGGTTTCTCTGACGTAAATAAAAACACATTGCCTGAAAGTGTCAGGGTGATCAATCACAGGGGCAGGGGGAAAACGGGCCCGCGGTTACGGCAGGCCGGAAGGGGATAGCTTATTGGCGGTAGGCGTGCTTAATCTGCTGAATGCTGTTTTTAAAGATCTCGGCCTGGGTGGGATCTTCAATCTGTGCGATAAAGCGTTCCATGTTGATAATGACTTTCCCGGCGTCGGCCTGGCCGATCGATTTCAGGATCAGCGTTAGCGTGGCTTTAAGGCAGGCGACTTCCGTTGCCAGCGTTTCCGGGTTTGCAGACGTAGTGAAGTCAACGTTGCTCATTTTCTCTCCTGATTTTTGAGGCCGAAGCCTGAAACAATGTGCTTTGTGGTGCACACCCGCACCGATTTCATTCAATCAGACGTGCAGATGCGTATTTAACTGGGCGCGGAGTATAGCATAGCATGCAGATATCCATCTGCACCGATAGCGCGATATCCGTGTCGGTGCGGCTAATGCGGCATCGATCGTGGTTTTATCAACTTCCACTTTATAGTGCATAGTCACTAGTGATTATTGAATGGAGTGTTGGTAGTTTGGTAGCGGAGCCGCCGGGGAATAATAGCCAAGTTATTTTTTTCGAGTTAATAAGTATTTGTCCGTCGGGTTATTGTTAACTTGTTAGGGTTATTTAAATCATCAACCCTGGCTGCGAGCTGACGTCTGGGGTGAGTAATTTCTTTACGCAATGACTCTTGCGAGGGAAGATAAAAAGCAATCTGTCATATTGTTTTATTTCAATGGATTACAATCTTGTTGCATTGGTGTTAATATTATCCGTGTTGCGATTTCTTACACTGATTTTACCTTCGCTTCTGGATTATCGCAGTATCATGGGGCCCGGTTCACTCAGGGTAATATTTACATCGACGGCTTTTTATCTGCAGACAAGGGTTTTATCGGGCAACCTGAGTGACTAAAATTCGAAAATCAGGCCCACTGCGCAAAGTTAATCGGAAGTAAGTATTAATCTGTGTTCATTCTTGGCTAAAAAACAAGTAATATCTCAGGCTATAACAGAGGCTGATTGCGTTACTCCCTTCTTTTTGGAGATTTTTCCTTGATTAGCGTTCTTCTTGTTGATGACCACGAACTGGTGCGCGCAGGGATACGACGCATTCTTGAAGATATCAAAGGTATAAAAGTTGTCGGGGAGGCCCAGTGCGGTGAAGACGCCGTGAAATGGTGCCGTGGCAATGCTGTAGATATCGTTCTTATGGATATGAACATGCCGGGTATTGGCGGGCTGGAAGCCACGCGCAAAATTGTACGCTATGCGCCCGACGTTAAAGTCATCATGCTGACTATTCACACTGAAAATCCCTTGCCGGCAAAAGTGATGCAGGCCGGAGCCGCGGGTTATCTGAGCAAAGGTGCGGCACCGCAGGATGTGGTGAATGCCATTCGTACGGTGCAGGCCGGGCAGCGTTATATCGCGTCCGATATCGCACAACAGATGGCATTGAGCCAGTTGGAGCCGCAGACGGAAACCCCGTTTAGCTGCCTGTCTGAGCGTGAGCTGCAGATTATGCTGATGATCACCAAAGGCAAAAAAGTTAATGAGATCTCGGAACAGTTGAGTCTCAGCCCGAAAACGGTGAACAGTTACCGTTACCGTATGTTCAGCAAGCTGAATATCAGCGGTGATGTCGAACTGACACACCTGGCTATCCGACACGGATTGTTCAATGCGGAGACGTTGTTAAGCAGTGAGTGACCGTTTTGATGCCAAAGCATTTCTCAGTACCGTAACCAGCCAGCCTGGCGTCTACCGTATGTATGACGCTACTGGCACGGTTATCTACGTCGGTAAAGCCAAAGACCTGAAAAAACGCCTCGCCAGTTACTTCCGCCAACAGGTTGGCAGCAGGAAAACGGAGACGTTGGTTAAAAATATCGCTCAAATAGACGTAACTGTTACTCATACCGAAACAGAAGCGCTACTACTGGAACATAACTACATAAAGTTATACCAACCGCGATATAATGTTCTTTTGCGAGACGATAAATCTTACCCGTTGATCTTCCTGAGCGCGGACAGCCACCCACGTCTGGCGGTTCATCGCGGCGCCAAACACGCCAAGGGGGAATATTTCGGGCCTTTCCCCAATTCTTATGCCGTGCGTGAAACGCTGGCGCTGCTGCAGAAATTGTTCCCGATACGCCAGTGCGAGAACAGCGTGTATCGCAACCGCTCGCGTCCCTGCCTGCAATATCAGATTGGGCGTTGCCTGGGGCCTTGCGTCGCCGGATTGGTGAGTGAGGAAGAGTACCGGCAGCAGGTGGATTACGTGCGCCTGTTCCTGTCCGGCAAAGATCAGCAGGTGCTACACCAGTTGATCGAAAGGATGGAAAACGCCAGCAAGTCATTGAACTTTGAAGAAGCGGCACGCATCCGCGACCAGATCCAGGCGGTACGCAGGGTGACCGAACGTCAGTTCGTTTCCGGCAACAGCGACGATCTGGATGTGATTGGCGTGGCTTTCGAATCCGGTATGGCTTGCCTGCACGTGCTGTTTATCCGTCAGGGTAAGGTATTGGGTAGCCGCAGTTACTTCCCGAAAGTACCGGGCGGCACCGACATGAGCGAAGTGGTGCAAACCTTTGTCGGCCAGTTTTATTTACAGGGCAGCCAGATGCGCACCTTGCCGGCGGAAATTCTATTGGACTTTACTCTGCCGGAGAAAGACCTGCTGGCCGAGTCGCTTTCAGAACTTGCCGGCCGGAAAATTCAGATTCAGAGCAAACCGCGAGGGGATCGCGCACGCTACCTTAAACTGGCTCGTACCAACGCGGCGACGGCGCTAACCACCAAACTTTCCCAGCAGTCGACTATCCATCAGAGGTTGGCCGAATTGGCGAAGGTGCTCAACCTTGCCGAAATTAACCGCATGGAATGTTTCGACATCAGCCACACCATGGGTGAGCAAACCGTGGCTTCCTGTGTGGTATTTGACTCGAATGGTCCGCTACGTTCGGAATATCGGCGCTATAATATCACCGGCATAACGCCAGGGGATGATTATGCCGCGATGGCGCAGGTGTTGAAGCGCCGCTATGGCAAAGCCCTGGAAGAGAAAAAAATCCCCGACGTTATTTTTATCGACGGCGGCAAGGGGCAGCTAGGTATGGCGATTGACGTATTCAATTCGCTCAACGTGACCTGGGATAAAAACAAACCCTTGCTGATTGGCATCGCCAAAGGAGCCGACCGCAAAGCCGGGTTGGAAACACTGTTTTTTGTGCCGGAAGGCGAGGGTATTGCCTTACCGTCGGATTCGCCAGCGCTGCATGTGATCCAGCATATCCGCGATGATTCGCATAACCATGCGATCACCGGGCATCGGCAGAGAAGGGCAAAAGTAAGAAACACCAGCGCGTTGGAATTGATCGACGGCGTTGGGCCAAAACGGCGACAGGTGCTGTTGAAGTATATGGGCGGACTTCAACCATTATTGAACGCCAGCGTTGAGGAAATTGCAAAAGTGCCGGGTATTTCACAAGCATTGGCAGAAAAGATCTACAATGCATTGAAACACTGAGGGCAATGTAGCAACATACTCTTAATTCCCACTCCAGCCAGATAGTTACCGTAGCATTATGCAATTGAATATACCGACTTGGCTTACTCTGTTTCGCGTAGTTCTGATCCCATTCTTTGTTCTGGCATTTTACCTGCCGTTCACTTGGGCTCCGATGGTTTGCGCCGTCATCTTTGTGTTTGCTGCCATAACCGACTGGTTTGACGGTTTCCTGGCCCGTCGCTGGAAGCAAACGACCCGTTTCGGGGCGTTCCTTGACCCGGTGGCGGACAAAGTGATGGTGGCGGTAGCGCTGGTGCTGGTGGCGGAACACTATCACACCTGGTGGATTACCCTGCCTGCGGCAACCATGATTGCCCGTGAAATTATCATCTCGTCGCTGCGTGAGTGGATGGCGGAGATCGGCAAGCGCAGCAGCGTGGCGGTGTCCTGGATTGGCAAAGTCAAAACCATGGCGCAAATGATGTCGCTGGTCGGGTTGCTGTGGCGTCCCGATCGCACCGTCGAGTATGTGTCTTTTGGTTTGCTGTACATCGCGGCGGTGCTGACTTTCTGGTCAATGTTCCAATATTTGAACGCTGCGCGGAAAGATTTGCTGGAACCCTGATCAAAGCGATGCAAAAATCGTCAAACGAACGTAATGAGACAACAATTTTATTGACTCATTACGTCAGGTAAGTAGAATGCATCGCATCAGACGGCAGCGGTGATTTGCCGAAAGATAGCAAAAAAATCAGTAAGTTCTGATTAATGCGGGAATAGCTCAGTTGGTAGAGCACGACCTTGCCAAGGTCGGGGTCGCGAGTTCGAGTCTCGTTTCCCGCTCCAAATTTGATGAAGCTGGTGTTTCACGAGCTTTAGCCTGATAAAGGCAAACAAGAATTTAGGCGCGTTAACAAAGCGGTTATGTAGCGGATTGCAAATCCGTCTAGTCCGGTTCGACTCCGGAACGCGCCTCCAATTTTCCCGAGCCCGGGTGGTGAAATCGGTAGACACAAGGGATTTAAAATCCCTCGGCTTATGGCTGTGCGGGTTCAAGTCCCGCCCCGGGTACCAGGAAAATAAATTCCAGAATAATCAAAGCAATAAGTAGTAATGTCGTGACCGCCGGAAGGCGGTTTTTTTGTGCCTGAAATTCCATTTCGTCATATCACATTATAATATTCTTCTGCTATCACTGTTATCTTGTTGTCGGGCAAGGACCATTTTTCAAGACGCTTGGTAAGAAGTGATCTATAACCAGAGAGTGCAATAGATAAGGAGTGTTGGATGAAAGGGGGATTATTTTTATTGGCGATTGTCATGCTATCTGGCTGTTCAGGGTCTTTTGGATCGATTCTGGGCGTGATCCCGCAAAGCTCCGATGTTTGCCCACAAGGGAAAAATGCGATTACCGGCGAATGCCGTTAGCTCGCATTATCGGCTTTTTGTCGGCCTAAACCCTGCGGCCAGCCTGAAACTATGGCTGGCAAGCTAATCAAGACATATCCGGCTGTTTGATCGCTGTGCCGATCGCCGGATACTGCCTGTTACGGGCGTTAGAACCTAGCCTCCACTTCCCAGTAGCGGAAGCCTATCCGCACTGCAGTTTGCCACCCACATCACGGCCACGACGACGGCGATGGAAATGATCGCGCATAGATCCGATTTGCGCATGTTTCTCCTTAGCGAGCGTTGATCCCAATAACCTCAATTGCTGCTCTGTGCAGTTTCTGACAGTACTCGTCGGGTTGTCTTTCGATTTCAGCGATGAGATAGGCGAGAATGTTTTGCTTGCTGATGGGTTTGTTCGCGGAAAGCACCTGAATAACGCCTTTGCCGAGCAGGCTGTATATTTGTTCACGGTATGTCTCAATATCTCTATCGTGGAGACCGTAAAGGGAGTAATCGATCATAGAATTTTACCGCTGGTGAAATTTAAAGTGCCAGCCGAAGCTGGCAGAGAAGCCATTAAAAAAATAAAGTCGTGCAAATTTCACTTAGGGTGATATCTAAGTGGAATGTTAACGATAACGTAGTAAGAATATTCCCATCAATAGGCAGTTGTAACCCAAACCGCTAATTAGGAAAAACCTCAGGCCAGCGCCGCAGCGGTGATATTTACCGTTGAAGGCCCGGCAAACGGCGCTGTGGCAGAGACTCAATCTTCTGTCTGTGACCCCAGGCTTTCGGGCAATAACTGCGCCAGCAGCAGGTCGAGAGTCAGCATCAGTCCATAGCGTGCCGTACTGCCGCCGCTGAGCGGCAACACCTTATCCGCCAGCCCGGCCAGCGTAGTGCCCGCAGGGGTTAGGGCGATGCGATAGGCACCGGTCGCGCCGGCCAGTTTGGCCGCGTTCAGCAAATCGCTGTTTTCCCCACTCATAGACAGCAGGATCACGCACTGTTGCGTGCTGAGCGTGGAGGCCGTCATGCGCATCAGCGCCGCGTCCTGGCAGATAAATGCAGGGTAACCCAGGCCCACCAGGCGCTGTTGCAGCTCATTGGCATAAAGCGCCATGCTGTTTACGCCAAAAATATGCACGCTCTTGGATTGGCTCAGCTGCTGGCAAGCATCGATCAGCGCTGCATGTTCTACTTGCTGCAGCTGTTGATGCAAGGTGGTTTCCACGTCGTTGACGCGCTGTAGCCACAGCCGCGGTGGGCCATTAGGCGTGGCTTGGGCGGTCAAATAGCGTGAGCCGCTCACGCTGGCCTGAGCCAGTTTCATGCGCAGATCGCGAATATCGTCGCAGCCAATGGTTTTGGCAAATCGGGTGATGGTGGCCGGGCTGACTCCCGCCTGGCTGGCCAGCAATTCGATGGTGGCGGAGGAGGCGAAGGCAATATCGTCCAAAATGGTCTGTGCGACTTTGGCCTCCTGCTGACTGAACTGATTTTGTCGTGCGCGGATCTGATAGACGATGTCGCCAATATCTTCACAACCGATGGATTTAGCAAAACGGCTGAGGGTGGTGGAGCTGACGCCAGGCAGTTTGCCGATGCCGGCCGCGGAGGCAAAGGCGATATCCATGCTGCCGAGCACGGGTTGGGCTACCTCAGTAGGAGGGGGGGTTGCCGTCGACGGGGAGCGCATTAGCGCGATAAAGTCGTTAAGATCCTGACAGCCAAGGGATTGGGCAAAATGAGCGACGATCTCAGTGCTGACACCTGCTCGCTCTGCCAATTGCTCAATGGTTGCTGTTGATGTAAACCCCGGGTTGTCCAGTATGGCTCGGGCAACTTTTGCTTCCTGGCGGCTGAACGGATCCTGGCGAAACTGAATGTGGTAAACGAGATCCATGACTGCAGTGTCCCTTCTGTAATGCCAACCGGCGATCTGTGCTTCAAATTAGCCTGTTTTTCACACGGCATAAAGCGATAACCAGAAGAATAAGCTAATGAAAATAATTTTCAATCAGGACAGATTTGAAACGAGATGCTCTTCGCATTGTTTATCGGTCAGTGATTTATCACTTTGTTTTTAAACGTTAAAGACAGGTTTTAAATTTTGTGGTTATGAAAAATCAGATCGCCGATCACAGTGTTGAAAAAAATTTTCACGACGAAAAATCTCTAATACATTGTTTTTAAAGGATTAGCCAAAAGTCATAATCAAATCGTATGGAATCAAGGTATTTACAAGCGTGTTACGGAACTGTTTTATATTTGCATCGCCAAGTGGCTAACAACCGGGATACTAAAAATGCAAACCATCGTCTTATGTTGCGCAGCAGGCATGTCGACCAGCATGCTGGTACAAAAAATGAAAGCCGAGGCGCAAAAACGGGCGCTGGATATCGTGATTGAAGCCGTGCCGGTGGCGGATTTCGAGCGCATCGTCGAGCGTGCGGACATTGTACTGCTGGGGCCGCAGGTGAAATATGAACACGCACGTCTTTGCGAACTTGCTGCGCCCTTGGGTAAAACTGTCGCTGTGATCGACATGATGGATTACGGCACTATGCGTGGAGACAAGGTGCTGGATAAGGCACTGGGCTTGTTAGCCTGATAACACCCTGAGGGGCTTGGCCCCATTTATCCTTTATTTATTCATCGACCGCGGGTTATTTCATGACTCTCGGCGGGATCGCTGCGCCTGAAATAAGGCCGGGGAGGTGATGGTGGATTTGGAAACTAGCGTTATGGAGTTGCTGGTTCATGCCGGCAGCGCTCGCAGTTCGCTGCTTTCGGCGCTGCAACTGGCACGTCGCGGTCAGTTCGCAGCCGCAGAGGTTAAGTTGGAAGAGGCGAAGGCCGGCATCGGGAGGGCGCACGGCATGCAGACGGAGCTGATTGGCATGGATGAGGGAGTTGGGAAAATACCGGTCAGTCTGATTCTGGTGCATGCGCAGGATCATTTGATGAATGCCATGCTGATTCAAGA
Source organism: Serratia sp. BNK-12 (assembly GCF_047456085.1). NCBI lineage: Bacteria > Pseudomonadati > Pseudomonadota > Gammaproteobacteria > Enterobacterales > Yersiniaceae > Serratia > Serratia sp. BNK-12. Next base: position 3,250,708 of record NZ_CP179896.1, on the reverse strand, counting down.
TCTGGCCACCGACATGATCGAGCTTTATCGCCGTTTACCGCAGGGGCAAAGCAATGACTAAGATAACCGTAATTGGCGGGGGCAGCAGCTACACGCCGGAGTTGGTCGAGGGGCTGATCGCCCACTATCAGGACGTTCCGTTAACCGAACTGGCGTTGGTAGATGTAGAGTCCGGCCGCGAGAAAGTGGGCATCATTGCCGAACTGACCAAAAGAATGCTCAAGCGTAACGGGCTGGAGCAGGTGGTGGTGTCGGTACATTTCGAGCTGGAACCGGCCATTCGCGGTGCCAGCTTTGTACTGACTCAACTGCGGGTCGGGCAACTGGCCGCCCGTGCTGCCGATGAACGCCTGGGTTTGAAATACCAGCGCCTGGGTCAAGAGACCACCGGTGTCGGTGGTTTCGCCAAGGCATTGCGCACCATTCCTGTCATGCTGGAAGTGGCGCGTACCGTAGAAGCGGTAGCGCCGGACGCCTGGATCATCAATTTTACCAATCCGGCTGGTATTGTCACCGAAGCGGTCTCCCGTTACAGCAAGGCGAAGATTATCGGCTTGTGCAACGTACCGATCACCATGCACCACATGATCGCCGACATGCTGAAGGCACCTCATGATCAGGTCGATCTCCGTTTTGCTGGACTGAACCATATGGTGTGGGTACATCAGGTAACGCAAAGCGGCAGGGATGTGACCGCCCAGGTGTTGGAGATGCTGAGCAATGGCGAAACGCTGTCGATGAACAACATCAAGGATCTGCCTTGGCCGCCGGCGTTTTTGCAGGCGCTGGGTGCGATCCCTTGCCCATATCATCGCTATTTCTACCAAACCGCCGGCATGCTGGAAGAAGAGCTTGAAGCCGCTGCGGCCCAGGGAACCCGTGCTGAACAGGTGATGAAGGTAGAGGCAGAGCTATTTGCACTGTACGCCGACCCAACGCTGGATAAAAAACCAGAGCAGTTGAGCTTCCGTGGCGGTGCTTTCTATTCAGAAGTGGCGGTCGAGCTGATCCGTGCCATTCACAATAACAGCGGCAAGGTGCTGGTGGTGAACACCCGCAATAATGGTGCGATTCAGGGCCTGCCGGATGACGCAGTGATTGAAACCAACTGCGTGATCGACGCACAGGGCGCTCACCCGCTGAGCTTCGGGCCGCTGCCGCTGGCCATGAACGGGCTGACTCAGCAGGTGAAAGATTTCGAGCGTTTGACCATTGAGGCTGCGGTGCATGGCGATCGTCACAGTGCGCTGTTGGCGCTGGTGGTGAATCCGCTGATTGGTGGCGTCGGTATCGCAGAACCTTTGCTGGATGAGGTGCTGAACCTTAACCAAGCCTATTTGCCGCAGTTCAACTAAGTCGATATTCCATAATAATAATCACGATGCCGGCTTGGCCGGGCAGGGGGAATGATGGCGGGTTTAAATAGCATTCTGGAACGTTACGTATTGCCGACGGCGTTAAAAATCGCCGGGCAAAAACACATTTTATCGGTACGAGACGGCATAATTCTCAATATGCCGTTTATGTTGATCGGGTCATTTTTCCTGATCTTCGCCTACTTGCCGATCCCGAGCTATGCCAACCTGATGGGGGAGGTATTCGGTGCGGCCTGGCGCGACAAGCTGTTGTATCCGGTCAAAGCGACCTACGACATCATGGCGATTATCTCCAGCTTTGGCATTGCCTACCGGCTGGCGGAAAAATACCGTGGTATGGACCCGCTCAGTACCGGTGCGGTTTCGTTAGTGGCGTTCATCATGACCATTCCTCAACACACCCTTTTTGCCCCGGTGAAAGGTGCCGCGGAGCAGATTGTCAAAGGCGTGCTGCCGATGAACTTTATCGGCAGCCAGGGATTGTTTGTGGCAATCGTGGTGGCGCTGTTGTCGACGGAAATCTACCGGTTCGTGCATAACCGCAATCTGGTGATCAATATGCCTGAAGGGGTGCCGCCAGCGGTGGCGAAATCCTTCCTGGCGTTGATTCCGGGATTTTGCGTACTGGCAGTGATCCTTCTGCTGCGCCTGATCGTCGAAGCCACGCCGTTTGGCGATATCAACACCATGATCGCTACGCTGATCGGTATCCCGATGCATCACGTGGGCGGAACGCTGCCGGGAATGATTTTCTCGGTGATCCTGATTGGCCTGTTGTGGACGTTGGGGCTGCACGGTGATGCCATCGTATTGGTGTTCATTCAGCCGGTGTGGTTGGCGAATATGTCGGAAAACCTGGTGGCGTTTCAGAACAACCAGCCTATTCCACACATTATTACCCAGCAATTTTACGATTTATGGATAGCGCCCGGCGGAACCGGTGCCCTGTTGGGGTTGGTGATCTTCATGCTGGTGCGCAGCCGTAGCGCGCAGATGAAGCAGTTGGGGAAAATCGCCGCGCCGGGTTGCCTGTTTAATATCAGTGAGCCCATGGTGTTTGGCATCCCGTTGGTGATGAACCCCTACTTCTTCCTGCCGTTTATCCTGACACCAGTGGTGCTGGTGATCGTGACCTACAGTGCGATGGCAACCGGTTTGGTGACGCCGCCGGTTGGTATAGCCTTACCGTTTACCACGCCGATTTTCATTAGCGGCTATCTGGCAACCGGAGGCCATATTTCGGGAACGGTGATCCAGGTGGTCAATCTGCTGATTTCAATGGCAATTTACTACCCGTTCTTCCGTGCCTGGGATAAGCAGAAGTACCGCGAAGAAAATCAGGCCGCGGCATCGGCACCTAGCGCTGCGGTTGGTGAACAATCCCTGACGCCATAGCGGGATAAACCATCTTCCTGCGGCAGCGCACCTAACCGCTACCGCAGGAAGGATAAAAGCCGTTTTGCACACGAATTGTTACATCATAACAACGTTATTTTTCTCCGCGCTGGCAACGCCCGCCTAAATTACCTGTCAGATAACCACCCAGTAGCAGGGGGAGAGAAACTCTCACAACAACCTGTATCTGGCAGATGGCTATGAACTCACTTTGGCAGGAATGGTATCAATAATGCAGAAGTTCCGACGTTGGACCCAGTTGCAGGTCTCCTTTTTTATCGCTTTCTATCTCGGTGTATTACTCAATATCCCTATTTTTTATCGTCGTTATCAACAGCTTCATAACGATAACCTGTTGTCGATTGGCATTGAAATTGTCGCGGCCTTTTGCCTCGTATGCTTTATCACGCTGCTTATCTCCTTTTTGGGGCGCCGGTTGTTTCGTGTTTTGGCCACGCTGCTGGTCCTGAGCTCGGTTGCTGCCAGCTATTACATGGTGTTGTTCCACGTCGATATCGGCTACGGCATTCTGGCGGCGGTGATGACCACCGACGTTGATTTATCCAAAGAGTCGGTAGGCTGGCATTTTGGCGTATGGATGGTGCTGGTGAGCCTGTTGCCGCTGCTGTTGATTTGGCTGGCCCCGATGCACGAAGCCGCATTCAAACGCGGCAATCAGCTGGCATTGGTCAAAAAAGGCGGGATTATGCTGGCCTCTGGCCTGTTCTGCTGGCTACCGCTTCAGTTGATGGGCCAGGTGCAGGATCAACACGACCGTGAAAATAATCAGATGATGGCCAGCTATGGCGGGGTCGTTGCCGGCAGCTATTCACCGTCTAACTGGCTTTCGGCCCTGGGGCTGCTGACTTACAGTTCCTACAGCCAGGCGGAGGACAGCCGGAATCTGTTTGATCCGGCGGCGCATTTCACCTACCAGCCGCCAAAAGACGTGAATGATCTTTATGTGGTATTCGTGATTGGTGAAAGTGCCAGACGCGATCATATGGGGGTTTACGGTTACCAGCGCGACAATACGCCGAATCTAGATAAGGAAGCCAACCTGGCGGTGCTGCAAGGCTATTCTTGCGATACGTCAACCAAGCTCTCTCTGCGTTGCATGTTCGTCAGAGAAGGCGGGGCATCGGAAGAGCCGCAGCGCACACTGAAGGAAATGAACGTCTTCTCGGTGCTGAAGAAGCAGGGGTTTTCCTCCGAGCTATTCTCTATGCAAAGCGAAGCCTGGTTTTATAATAAGACCCAGGCGGACAGCTATGCTCTTCGAGAAAGCATTCAGGCGGAAAAACGCAATGCCGGTAAACCCGTGGATGATATTGCGTTGATCGATGAACTGCAGGATTCGCTGGACCGCCATCCTCAGGGAAAACACTTGGTGATTTTGCATACCAAAGGCTCACACTATATGTACACCGAACGCTATCCGCGGGCTTTTGCTCGCTATCAGCCGGAATGCCAGGGTATTGACGATACGTGTTCAACGGAATCGATGATCAACTCTTACGACAACAGCCTGTTGTACACCGACTATGTTCTTGAGCAGGTGTTCAATCAGTTGCGCAACCGTAACGCTATCGTGTTTTACGCCTCTGATCACGGTGAGTCGATCTCGGAAAATATGCATTTCCACGGCACGCCGCGCGATCACGCGCCGAAAGAACAGCGTACCGTGCCAATTATGGTCTGGGCATCCGACAAGTTTCTCAGTCAGCCCGATCACCAGGCGGCATTTAATCAGTTAAAGGCGCTGCAAAAGGCAAAAACGCCGGTGTTTCATGAAAAGCTGTTCGACAGCGTGCTGGGGTGTATCGGCTATACCTCGCCGGACGGCGGGATTGTGAAGCAGCGTAACTGGTGCCAGGTCAACTGAGTTGCCAGCCGTATGACTAACCGCCGAAAGGCGGTTTTTTTATGCATTAAGCTGGCGGAAAGCTCCCTTAACGAAGACTCTCAATCCAGTGGAAGATCCGCGCCAGGGCGTGCGTGATATCGCCAATGTTAAATAACGCGCCTATCCATATCGCAATCATGATGGCTACGGCAATAACGATCGGCATATCCATTCTACTCATTGGCTATCTTCTTCAATGGGTTAACTTGATTTCAAGCCTAGCATCAAACCTCGCCGGGATAAAATATCAGGCTAATAGTGCCAAAATCCGGTTTGCCGAAATCGCACTGTGGCCGCTTATACCCCGATGATTACTGCCGGTGAAAAACGGCGGTCGCGCATGGGGCGCAGAAGGAAGGTTGTGCAAATTTACGTTCGGACGTTGACCGGATTACGGCAATAAAAAAGCCACCCGAAGGTGGCTTGTCGTTAGAACGCTGTTTAGTCCAGTTTTGGATGCTGGTCGATCAACGTCTGTTTTTTCTTTTCCAACTCGGCAATCTGCTCATTGATGTCTTCGACTTTCTGTTCGATGTTGTCGTAGTTTTCTTGCAGCAGCTCTTTGGCTTCCGAACGATCCGAAGCCGCCGGGGTGGCACCGCGCAGCGGTTTATTGGCGGTTTCTTTCATGTACAGGCCGGTGATCAGACCGATGACGGCGACGACCATCAGATAATAAGCCGGCATATACAGGTTCCCGGTCGCTTCGACCAGCCAGGCGGCAACCGTCGGCGTCGCACCGGCAACCAGTACCGAGATGTTGAATGAAATCGCCAATGCGCTGTAACGAATATGCGTCGGGAACATCGCCGGCAGGGTGGAGGCCATCACACCGGTGAAGGAGTTCAGCAGCACCGCCAGCACCAACAGACCGACGAAGATCAGACCAATCACGTTACTGTTGATCAGAATAAAGCAGGGGATAGACAGAGCCAACAGACCGACGCTGCCGCCGATAATAAACGGCTTACGGCCGATGCGGTCACTGGCCAGGCCTATGACCGGCTGCACGAACAACATACCGATCATGATGGCGATAATGATCAGTACGCCGTGATCTTCCGAGTAGTGCAGGTTATGCGACAGGTAGCTCGGCATGTAAGTCAGCAACATGTAATAGGTCACGTTGGTTGAAATCACGATACCGACGCAGACCAGCAGGCTTCTCCAGTGCTTGGCCGCGATCTCTTTGAAAGAGGTCTTCGGCGGGTTTTCGATGGCGTTGCGGTCGTCTTTCTCCATCTTTTCCACGTGCTGCTGGAAGGCCGGTGTTTCTTCCAGCGCATGGCGCAGGTACAAACCGATCAGACCCAATGGCGCTGCGATAAAGAACGGAATACGCCAGCCCCAGTCGAGGAAGTTGGTTTCACCGACGATGCTGGAGATCAGTACCACCACGCCAGCACCCAGCACGAAACCGGCAATGGAGCCAAAATCAAGCCAGCTGCCCATAAAGCCGCGTTTTCTGTCCGGTGAGTATTCGGCTACGAAGATAGCCGCGCCGGAGTATTCGCCACCTACCGAGAAGCCCTGTGCCAATTTGGCCAGCAACAGCAGAACCGGTGCCCAGATGCCGATAGAGGCATAGGAAGGGATCAGGCCGATACAGAAGGTACTGACCGCCATGATAATAATGGTGATGGAGAGTACTTTCTGGCGACCGAATTTATCGCCCATCGCGCCAAAGAAGATACCGCCTAATGGACGTACCAGGAAGGGAACGGAAAAGGTCGCCAGTGCGGCAATCATCTGTACGCCAGGGGTGGCGCCAGGGAAAAAGACTTGCCCAAGGGCGTAGGCCACAAAGCCATATACACCGAAGTCGAACCATTCCATTGCGTTACCTAATGCGGCCGCGGTAATGGCTTTTTTCAGCTTGCTGTCATCGATGATGGTGATGTCATTAATATGCATCGGTTTATGTCGTTTTTTTCTTAACTTCATATAATCATCCCTTAATCAATTTTAGTCGTACGTGAATTCGCAATCCTCGTTCACTTCTTCTGCCCAGTTATCAGCGTGGCTAATCTTATTGCGATGTTGCCAGATTCGCCACTGCCTTTTTTGTGTGATGCGAGTCACGTAATAAGTCAATTTTCACCGGGAATATGTCATTTAGGTGACTAATTATTTTGCATCTATAGCTTAGCGTTATATCTTGCGGCGATCAAATTTAGCAGTTTATCTTATCAATTTGCACCGATTTAGCGCATAAATAGATTAATTATTGTTCATAATGGTGGTTTTTTGTCTGGGAAGGGATGAAACAAGTATAGAAAGAACTGCAGTAAAAACGGGCAAAATTAATGCATTCCAGATGAAAAAGCCTGGCGCGATCGCCAGGCTCAGCCTTACTGCGCAGAACCACCAAACTCCAGATAGAGTTGCGCCAGGTTTTGGTATTGAGCGAACCGGTTTTCATCCACGGCTAGCTCCGCCAACCGACGGCGATTTTGCGCATCCAGCCAGAAATTGATCGGCACCGAGCCTTGCCGGTAGCGGCTTTCATTCAATCGTTCAGATTTACGCGCCAGCGCCAATGCCGCTTGCAGGTGTTTCTCCTGTGCCATCAGTTGCGTACGTAACGACAGGGCATCATCAATGTCGGCCATGGCTTTATACAGCGCCTGCTTGAATTCCAGCACCTGCAGTTCATAGTCGCTGCGGGCGATTTTGATATCGACGTCCATTTGCCGCCATTCGAGGAACGGCAGCGACAGTCCGGCACCTACCGTTGCCAGCGGATTACGCAAAAACTCCAGCAATGCGGTGCTGCTGGCACCTAATGAGCCCGTCAGGCTGAAGGCCGGGTAGTACTGGGTGCGTTTGATGTCCACGTTAGCCAGAGTTTCACGCAGTCGCCACTCTTTGGCACTGATATCCGGGCGATGGCGCAGCACGCTGGCCGGGATGCCGGCATTGATTTGCGGCAATGGACCGGTCGGCAGGCTCTCGGGCTCAACCAACGTGTTTCCCGGCGGCGCACCCAGCAGTACCGTCTGTTCGTTCAGCGCCTGTTGACGCTCACGCAGCAGTGTCAGATGGCTGCTTTGCTGATTAATCAGGTTCTGTTCGGCATCCACCACGTCCAATGAAGAGACGCTGCCCGCGCGGTAGCGTGCCTTGACCAGCCCCAGGGTTTGTTGGGAATAGTCGATGCTTTGCTGACTGACGCGGATTCGCTGATTGATAAAGCCGATACGCCAGTAATTCTTGCTGGCGCTGGCGAGCAAAGCCAGACGCGCACTTTGCAAATCCTGTTGCGTGGCCTGGCTGGCCCATTCCGCGGCGTCACGTTGCCGCGCCAGTTTGCCCCATAGATCGACCTCATAGCTGACGCCGAGATTGGCGCTGCTGCTTTTATTCCAGGCTGAGGAGCCTGAAAGGGCGGTATTGGCTCCGCTGCTGAGCGTTGCGTTCACACTTGGCGCGGTGCCGATATCAGCTCGCTGCGCCGCCAGTTGGGCACGGTAGACGCGCAGTGCGGCGGCGGCCAAATCGTTATTGGCCGCCATCACCTGCTGCAGCCATAGGTCCAACTGGGGATCGCGGAAATCACGCCAGTTGAATGGTTCTGACGTGTCGGCTTCGGCGTTTTGCTGCCAGTCGGCCGGATACTGCACCTTTGGAGACTGATACTCGCTTTTCAGCGCATTCCCGCAGCCGGTACTGAGCAAGGCCGTGAGGCATAACGCGAGAGGGGATAAGGTTTTCATAAGTTACTCGCTGGCCAGAGAAATGACCGGATCCATCCGCGCCGCTTTGCGGGCAGGGAGATAACCGAAGATCATGCCAATCAGGGTGGAGCAGCAGAAGGCCACGGCGGCGGCCTGCCAGGAATAGATGGCGGTGAGCATGCCCCCCGCCAGCAGGGTAAACAGCGAGCCGGCAGCGAACGAAAGTAAAATGCCCAATGCGCCACCGATCAGGCAAACCAGTACGGCCTCGATCATAAACTGCTGCATGATATCGCTGCGACGTGCGCCAACGGCCATGCGCACGCCGATTTCGTGCGTGCGTTCGGTCACTGACACCAGCATGATATTCATCACGCCCAGGCTGCCAATAATCAGGGAGATCGAGGCGACCATCAGGATCAGCAAGGTCAGCGTCATCGAGGTGTGTTCAATCGATTTTCGGTATTTGTCGAGATTGAACAGCATAAAATCCTTCACGCCATGACGTTGAGTCAGCAACTGTTTAATCGCGGCGACGGCGGCTTCGTTGGATACGTCCTCTTTCAACCGGACATTAATGCTGCTCAGCGTCGATTTGCCCACCATGCGATACATCACGGTGGAGTAGGGCATCCATACTCTGATGCGGTTGGGGGCCGAATCCTGGTTACTTTGGACTATGCCGACTACCCGGGCCGGTACCGCACCGAGGAACACGATCTGGCCCAGAGGCTCAACGCCGAAATCGCCGAACAAAGCCTGCCGCGCGTTTTCGTCAATGATCACTTCCTGCAGCGCATTGCGGTCATCGAGGAAGTTTCGACCCTGTATCAGCTTGAGGCCGCTAACGCGCAGGTTATCGCGGCCCACGCCGCTGATCGACGCGTTGGCCGATTTGCTGCGAAAGCGAATGCTCTCTGAGGCGCTGACTTCAGGGCTGACGCTGTCGACAAAGCTCTGGCTGGCCAGCGCGTCGGCATCCGCCGGTACCAGGGTGCGGATGCTGTCGATGCTGTCGTCAAAGAAATCACGCCCGGGATAAATGCTGACGACGTTAGTGCCCAGATCTTTAATGCTCTCCAGCGTGCGCTGTTTTGCGCCTTCGCCCAGGGCGACCACCGTAACCACGGCGGCGATGCCGAAAATGATGCCGGTCATAGTCAGCGCTGTGCGCAAGCGGTGGGCGTTCATCGCTTTCAGCGCCATCTGCAGTGACTCCCGGGTGCGGTCGAGCAAGCTTTGCCAATAGCCTTGTGCAACTGGCACGCTCTTTTTCACCACCGGGGGAGGCACCGGCGATTTACGGCCGCTGTCGGCGACGATCTCGCCATCCTGCAGTTCGATAATACGCTGCGCGTGCTGGGCCACTTTCATGTCGTGGGTGACGATCACCACCGTGTGACCACGCTGGTTCAGTTCGCTGAGAATCGCCAATACTTCCTGACCGGATTTAGAGTCCAACGCGCCGGTCGGTTCGTCCGCCAGGATGATTTCCCCGCCGTTGATTAACGAACGAGCAATGCTGACGCGTTGCTGTTGGCCGCCGGACAGTTGACCGGGCTTATGGTGCTCGCGGCCCTCCAACCCCAGGCGCGCCAACAATTGTGCCGCGCGCAGGCGACGTTGGTCGCGCTTGCTGTTGGCGTAAATCGCCGGGATTTCGACGTTGCCCAATGCGCTGATATCCGGCATCAGGTGATAGCGCTGGAAGATAAAACCAATGTGTTCCCGACGAAGCCTGGCCAATTCGTCCGGCGACAGGTGTGCGGCATTATGGCCGCTGATGAAATAGTCCCCCTGATCCGGCACGTCCAGACAACCGATGATGTTCATCAGCGTTGATTTGCCCGAGCCTGAGGCACCGATAATGGCAACCAACTCACCGGCGGCGATCTTGAGGTTGATGTTTTTCAGTACGGTGAGCGGCTCGCTGCTGTTGGTATAGGTGCGGCCAATCCCTTTCAGTTCAATAATGGTGTTCACAGTAACAGGCCTTCTTCGCCCGGCTTGGCGCTTTCTTGCACCAGCACTACGTGTTCACCCGCCTTTAATCCAGAGAGGATTTGTATATCGACGTTATTGGTAATACCGGTTGTCACCTCACGTATTTCCACCCGGTTATCCCCGGTCAGCACTTGTACCTGCTGTTTTTTGTCCGCGTTTTTATGCACTGCCTGAATCGGAACCAACAGCGTGTTTTTTGCCTCACCCAGTAGCAATGAAACCTGAGCCGTCATGGCAATGCGCAGCCGGTTTTGCGGATTGGGCACGTCGAGCAGCGCGTTGTAATACACCGAAGCGTTGGCGCTGCCGGAGCCTGAGGCGGAACCGCCGCCGCTGAGCGAATCGTCTTTCATGATGGACTCAGGCGCCAATTCGACGGTGCGCAGCGTGGCATCGTACTTTTTGTCCGGTTCGGAGAAAATGGTGAAGTAGGCTTTTTGCCCTTGGGTAACGCGGGTAATGTCGGCTTCGGAAATCTGCGCCTTGATGGTCATCACATCCAACTGCGCCAGTTTGACGATGGTAGGGGCGCTCTGATTGGCGTTTACCGTTTGGCCTTGCTGGGTAATGACGGCAATGACAATGCCGTCCATCGGTGCCAGGATGCGGGTGTAGCTCAGATCGACCTTCTTCTTGTCCACCTCAATTTGCGCCTGCACAATACGTGCATTCAGCGCAATCAGTTCGGCGCGGGTAGCGGCAAGCGTGGCCTCGGCCGCTTCAAAATCCTCGCGCGAGCCGGCTTCGTCTTTCAACATGCGTTTCTGGCGTTTAAAACGGGACTCCGCCTGCTTCAACAGCGCCTGTTTGGCCTGTAAATCCGCTTTTGCCACGTTCAGCGCCGCTTCGGCATTACGCAGATCGTTACGTTGTGGCAGGTCGTCGATGTCGGCAATCGGCTGGCCTTTGGTCACCCGGTCGCCAAGTTTGACCTTCAGGGACTTCACCTGGCCTGAAACTTGAGCGCCGACGTTGACCCGTTCGAAAGCATCCAGCTTACCGGTGGCCAATACCGCGTTTTCGATATCGCCAAGCCGAACCGGCGCCGTGACATAGGGGGCCGGTGAGGGGCTTCGCAGTGAGATCAGTGTAACGACGGCAGTAATGACCAGCAGGACGCCGACCAGAGTAAACGCCAAACGGCGCGGAGTGACTTTCATAATGTTATCCGTAACAGCAACGTTGATCCCAGAAGCCGCTATAGTGGCATCCAGCGCTTTAACTAACAATAAACATGCCGCAGACGGCGAGGGAAAAGTGCCACTGATTAACTATCGCGGAATGAAAGTAATTGGCGGCTGAGGGAGGAATAGGCGAAAAAAACAAGATTTCTCTTAAAATTCAGTTGTTCATAGTTACTTGTGTTGAATCCATAGCATTAATATGGATAATAACGCCCCGAAGCAAAGGAATGCGCTATTAACTCAGTTGGCAGAGTGGTTGGTTTTATGATGCTTTTTTGGCTACAAAATTGATAGACGCGGGTTCGAGTCCTGCATAGCGCGCCAGCTTCCTTTACGGACCCGTTATTATAAAGCGCACCCGGGTTGATTTGCACTATCGGCTCCTTGTTGGGATTTTCGGGTGTGCTTTACCCTAACCGGTTCTTTTCTTAATCTTCCTCTGTTGTAATCGATCTTTGCTAGACTCTAATCAGGCAGGTTCGCTGCCCGGCAACAGGAGATCGCCATGTCTGAGTCCGATCAACTGCAGGAGTTATTGCAACGTGTGGTGGCGCTCGAAGCCAGAGAGAAGTCGCTTACCGCCGCCTCCAACGCCTATCAGGCAATTATCACCACCATGCTGGGCAACCTGGCTCAACAGGAGCGCGACAAGATTATTGCGATGATCGATCAGGCGCATGAACTGGCTTATGCGCGCGCTATTCAGCGCTGTAACGAACCGCAAAAGCAAAAAATCAAACAGGCCGACGATATCGCCCAGCGGATGTTTATGTTTGCGCAAGGCAAAAACTCGCTGCAGCGCTAGCCGCAGAGGGTATAACAGTTACCGATATTAAATTGCATAACTGATCTACCTGGGCAAACTGTACCTGTGTTAGTTTGAGGAATGATTATTGATAGCAATAATGTCCCCCCAAGGCATAAGGTTGTAGCTATGGACGCGATTAAAAGCATCTTGGTAAAAGAAATCGAACGGATCAATCGACAGGAAGGACGTGACGGCAAGTTGCGCTTCAATAGCGAATTTGCGCGCGATCACCGCTATCTGTGTCTCGCCATGTTTGCCGGTTATTTTGCCGTGATCGCCGTGATGTATCAGGTTCCTTACATGGGCTTCATCGCGTTTTTGGCTTTCACCGCCTTCGTTCTGTTCATGTTCGCCATGCTGTTGATTGAAATCAAACCGGTCTATCGCTTTGAAGATATTGGCGTGCTGGATCTGCGCGTTTGTTATAACGGCGAGTGGTATTTCACCCGGGCGCTGTCGCCGCAGTCGGTGAAGGCATTGCTGGATGAACCGACGATCGGTGCCGCGACGAAAAATCGCATGCAGGAAATCATCGCCAATAAAGGCGAGATCGATTTCTACGACGTCTACGATCTGGCGTACTCAAAGAAGTCGCAGGATGAACAGCCGCAGGTGGCCGTGCTTAACTGAGGGTTTCCGCTCGCGCGGTTGTCGATTATACTCACGCATTGAAGTCAGATAAGCCTGAGGAAGTTACGATGAGTGATGATATTTTCGATTTTGATATCGATGCCGAATTGGCGCAAGCAGAAGAAAAAGCGGCGCAGAAAGTGAAAGAACTCCCCGAGATCCTTGAGGACGAGGCGGACTGCGAAGGCTGTAAAATCTGATCGCCATCGCCTTTAAAGAACCGCTTCGGCGGTTTTTTTATGCTCCAAATTTGGGGTTGCGGGCAAAAAAAAAGCCCGTTTCAGGCGGGCCAACACTTAAGTCGTATGAGGGATTATTTTTATAACTCTCTGCGTCTAGCTTACGCGCAATGGCCGGTAAGTGATTTCGGTGTTTTGTAACAAAACGGTAGTTGTAGTGTTGCTATGTTACTGCGCCTGGCTGGGGATTAATCCAGTACAAATCCCCATATCAGCAATACCGCCACAATAATCACGCAGAGTGCGGAGACGGTAACCAGTATCTTTCCCAGAATGTCTTTTTCTTGCTGCTGTGCCACGTTAACGTTATCCAATTAAGAGTCTATGGACCAAATCGGCGACGCCCAGGTCCAGCACTATAACAGTCAGTGCGAGCCCCAACATGGCCGATAGAAATCGAATTTTACTGTTCAAATCGATACCCATCACCGCGATGCGATGTTCCCAGAGTAAAGGTTAAAACGCCGGAGCTGAATGCCCGGTTTGGGTTATTCCAGAGGTTAAGAACCTTCCCAGGCTTATAAGTTCCGTCTGTTTGAAAGGTCCGCTGCGGGCATGGCCGCGCAGCAGACCGGTTATGCGGAGGGATCAGTCAGTAACAATTCTTACGCCGACTTTACTGATCGCATTGCCATCCATTTCGGCGATGGTCCAGGTCAGGCCATCCCATTCGATCTGATCGCCCACTACCGGTTCGCCGCCAATCAGTTGAATGACGAATTGGCCGAGCGTTTGCTGTTCATCCACGCCTTCGTGCAGATTCAGGCCATAAACCTGTGAAATATCGCTCAGGCGCGCGTCCGACTGCAGGATAAAATCACCGAAGAAGCGTTCATCCAGCGTAACCACCGGCGCCTGGCTAAATAACTTACCCAGTACCGGCAGGTCGTGCTCGTGACCGATAACGCACAGAATGTCATCTTCGCGTAGTCGTGTGCTGCCGCTGGGGTGCAACAGCTCTTTGCCTCGGAACAATGCCGCAATGCGCGTACCCGGTGGCATTTTCAGCTCACGCAGCGCGGCACCGACGCACCAGTTTTCGGACGACAGCTGATAAACAAACTGCTCCCACTGGTTTTCAGGATGAACATCCAGCCCAACCCGTGAAATCGGCGCCAGCGCCGGCGGAACGATCACCTTGGCTTTCTTCGCGGCGAACGACAGGGTAGTCCCCTGCAGCAACAGGGAAACCAACACCACAAAGAAAGCCACGTTGAAGAACAGCTGGGCATTGGGCAGGCCGGCCATCATTGGGAAGACGGCCAGAATCACCGGTACGGCCCCGCGCAGGCCGACCCAGGAGATAAAGCTGCGTTCGCGTAAGGTAAAACTGCGGAACGGCAACAGCCCGATAAATACCGACAGCGGTCGGGCAAACAGGATCATCCACAGCGAAAGCAGCAGGGCAGGGATGGCGATCGGCAGCAGCTCATGCGGATTCAGCAATAATCCCAGCACCAGGAACATGCCGATCTGGCTCAGCCATGCCAGGCCGTCGAAGGTTTGCACGATGCCGTGCCGGTTGCGGATCGGGCGATTACCCAGCATCAGGCCGCACAGGTATACCGCCAGAATGCCGCTGCCGTCCAGTGCGGTGGTCAGGGCAAAAATCAGAATGCCGCCGCTGACGGCCAGCAGTGGATACAGCCCTTCTGCCAGTTTAATGTGGTTGATTAACGTCAGCAGCAGCCAACCGCCGCCAAGACCAAAGACAACCCCCATGCCGAACTGCTGCAGCAGATGGAGAGGGAACATCCAGCTCAGCGTGGTTTCGCCTGCGGAGATCATCGCAATCAGCGTAATGGTAAGGAACACCGCCATGGGATCGTTGCTGCCGGATTCGATTTCCAGCGTGGCGCTGACGCGTTCGTTCAGTCCTTTGCCGCCTAATAACGAGAAGACTGCCGCGGCGTCGGTGGAGCCGATAATGGCGCCAATCAGCATGCCCTGCAGCAGATCGAGGTTGAACAGCCAGGCGGCGGCCAGCCCGGTCAGCCCGGCGGTGATCACCACGCCGATAGTTGCCAGCGAAAGTGCCGGCCATAGCGCGACGCGGAATGAGCTGACTCGGGTACGCATCCCGCCGTCCAGCAGGATCACCGCCAGCGCCAGGTTACTGACCAGATAGGCCACCGGATAGTTGCTGAAAACGATACCGCCCGGACCATCGACCCCCGCCAACATGCCAATGGCCAGGAAGATCACCAGAATAGGAATACCCAGGCGTGACGAAAATGAACTGAGAAGAATACTTGCTCCCACCAACACGGCACCGATGATGAACAAACTGTTAATGGTGCTGGCATCCAAAATGACGTTCTCCTGCAGGCTGGGGGGAAGGGCGTTGCGCGCTAGCGCAGATACTCCCTGATGATAGCCTGTTTTTCAGGTAAAACGCCAAGCCTGATTCATAAAACAGTTTGACCTTTATTGTCATTTAAGCGGAGAACCATATGGAAGCGGGGAGAAACCGGTGAACTTCTTTCTTTTATCTATATTTATCAGCTTGCTGTGATCGTGCTTAGGCAATAAATGGTGGGTGTTGCCGTGCCTGGAGAAGGAAAAACCATTAAACCCCCTCCAGGAGGCTTAATGGTTTGCAGGCGAGGCGTTATAAATGGTCGAGTGACTGCAGGGCCCGTCTGATCAGCTCGGCAGCCAGTTTTCTTTCTGACTCTGAAATACCGTCAAGGTTAAGGCTGGAAAGTTCGGCGACCAGAATGCTGCGATCCTTGCCGCTGATCGACGAATCCAGTGCGGAAAGCAACCGGCCAAGAATTTTCAGTAGGGTGGCGTTCTCTGGTACGGCTTCCTGAGCCGAAGTGTCTTTATCAGTCATTAAAAATCCTCTCTGTCGTGACGGAAGGGAGATGCTGCAAGCCTTGTCGCGATGGTGACAAGGCCGTCCCTTAGGGTTCATTGAGCCCAATCGCTACCGTAAGGCAGGGATGTGGATTTCCACTTATGCATTGCCGTTATAACAACTCGCGGCAATATGCTCCAGCATAACTTTGCCTTAACTTTCGCCATAGGGGTGAGCAATCTGTGCTCAGTGCTTGAATCACCAGGCGCGTTGCCGGTGCGAAGGTAAATGATAAAGGTACTGGTAGACGAAGCGATGACAGTGAGCTACCCGGCAAGCCGAAACGGCTGCCGGGCAGTAGGATTATTGCGGTTTACCAGAGAACAGAAAACGGAACAGCGGGATACGCTTGTGCAGTTCATATAACAGGAAGGCGCAAGAGAAGACAAACACCAATCCGGCCAGAAAACCCAGCAGGTTATTGTTGATATGTGGCGTCACAAAAGCGCCATATATCAGGGTTAGCGGATGGTGCACCAGATATATAAACAGCGATGCATTCACCAGATAAGTGATACGCGGTGAGTGATAGTTCAGCAGATTATGTCCGAATGAGAAAATCACGTTGGCCATCAGGATCCCCAACAGGGTTTTGATCAGCACTTCCAGCTCAAACATATAGCTGCTGTGAGCCAGAAACTTCTGATTCAGCATATAGGCAATGAACAGCAACAGCGAACCGAGCAGCGCGCCGAGGGACGGTTTGAGGAAAATCTCTTTCAGCCACACGTACTTAAAGGCATAGGCGCCCAGGATGAAGAACGGCAGGTAGAACATCGTCTCCATCACCACAAAATTGAACAGGCCATTGGAGAGTAAAGCTGGCGCAAAAATTAAAATAATACGGTGCGCGGCCGAATAGCATAAAG
Organism: Serratia sp. BNK-12; assembly: GCF_047456085.1. Classification (NCBI taxonomy): domain Bacteria; kingdom Pseudomonadati; phylum Pseudomonadota; class Gammaproteobacteria; order Enterobacterales; family Yersiniaceae; genus Serratia; species Serratia sp. BNK-12. The sequence goes on along the minus strand of NZ_CP179896.1, from coordinate 3,233,757 downwards.
CATAAATAAGAAAGAGCAGTGAGATGTTTCCTAATCCGGTCATTTTATTTATCGGGTAGGGAACGGTATTATTTTTAAGTGCCTTGATTTTTTTGAACAGATAAAAACATAGGGTGGTCAGCAATGACAGAGTTAATAAAAACCACAGGTGAGAAACCAGTTCCCAAACTGTTACATTTATTTTCTGATAGAGCGAAAAATTTTCCCAACCGTTTAATTTGTCCGTGAAGTATTTCAGCATGAAAAACTGCGGCACCGTTATTAACGGAATCGAACTCAGCAGGGGGATCGCCACTCGCTCAAGCCTGACCTTCAGCCACTGGTGGCGCTCGTAGCGCTCATAGAGCATGTAAGAGAAGTAGCCGGAAATCACGAAGAACACCTGCATGCGGAAAGCATGGATGAAGTCGTTCAGCACCGTCAGCGAGAAGGAGGGGCTGGCGCTGTTTACCGCCCAGCTATGGCTGGAATAAATCAGAGAAAGATGAAAAGGGATGCCGAGCAACATCAAATAAGCCCGGATCGAATCGAGGAAAAACTCGCGTTGGTTGCTGCCTTTAGTCATAGGTTACCGCTGGTGATTTTATCGAGTGGTCATTAACACGCTTAATAAGTCGGCAATGGTTAAATCGAATCACAAACCCTACTATACCGTTTCACATTTTTCCATAGCGTCTTGATGCGCGGCTTGCTACGCTGGTGTTTAGTCAGCTGCTTAAACTATGAGCCATAAACATGAACCATCCATTTATCATGTTGTCGGAAAGCTGAATAATCCATTAATATGGATTTAAATGATTTGAGCACACGAATAGGGGGGGATGTGCTAGTTAATATATTATCCAAAAAACCACGCGCCGCGAGCGTACGTTGGTTAGGTGCGACCGTATTGTTCACGCTGTTTACTTCGCCGGCATGGGCTTTTTCTATAGATGATGTGGCCAAGCAGGCGCAGGATCTGGCAGGAAAAGGCTTCGAAGCCCCGAAGAGCAACCTTCCTTCTCAATTCCGTGAGATGAAATTCGCGGATTACCAACAGATTCAGTTCAATCACGATAAAGCCTATTGGAGCAAACTGAAAACCCCTTTCAAGCTTGAGTTTTATCATCAGGGGATGTACTTCGATACGCCGGTGAAAATCAATGAAGTCACCGCGACCAGCGTAAAACAGATCAAGTACAGCCCGGACTACTTTAACTTCGGTTCGGTAAAACACGATCCGGAGTCGGTAAAAAACCTCGGTTTTGCCGGTTTCAAGGTGATTTATCCGATCAACAGTGCGGATAAGAACGACGAAATTATGAGCCTGCTGGGCGCGAGCTACTTCCGCGTGGTAGGTAAAGGGCAGGTTTACGGGCTTTCCGCACGTGGCCTGGCGATTGATACTGCGTTGCCTTCCGGCGAAGAATTCCCGCGTTTCCGCGAATTCTGGGTTGAACGTCCGAAGCAGGGCGACAAGCATCTGGTAATTTACGCGCTGCTGGATTCACCGCGTGCTACCGGGGCTTACCGTTTTGTGGTTTATCCGGGCCGCGACACCACCGTGGACGTTGAGTCCAAAGTGTTCCTGCGCGACAAAGTCGGCAAACTGGGCATGGCACCGTTGACCAGTATGTACCTGTTCGGGCCGAGTCAGCCATCGCCAACCCTGAACTACCGTCCGGCGCTGCATGACTCCAACGGTCTGTCTATCCATGCCGGTAACGGCGAGTGGATCTGGCGTCCGTTGAATAATCCGAAGCATCTGTCCGTCAGCACTTACCAGGTCGAAAACCCGAAAGGTTTCGGTCTGCTGCAGCGCGGCCGTAACTTCAAGGATTACGAAGATCTGGACGATCGCTACGATCTGCGCCCAAGCGCCTGGATCGAGCCACGCGGCGACTGGGGCAAGGGCAAGGTTGAGCTGGTGGAGATCCCGACAGCGGATGAAACCAATGACAACATCGTTGCTTTCTGGACGCCAGACGTTCTGCCGGACGCCAAAACTCCGCTGGCGCTGAGCTATCGCCTGCATTTCACCCGTGACGAAGACAAACTGCATTCGCAGGACATTGCCTACGTCAGCCAGACCATGCGTTCAACCGGTGACGTGAAGCAGTCCAACCTGATCCGCGAGCCAGACGGCAGCGTGGCATTCCTGGTTGACTTCGTTGGCCCGGTACTGAAAGGCTTGGACGGCGCTACGCCGGTTGCCTCTCAGGTGAGCATCGGCGACAACGGTGAAATGGTAGAAAACAATGTCCGCTATAATCCAGTGACCAAAGGCTGGCGCCTGACGCTGCGTCTGAAAGTGAAAGACGACAAGAAGCCGGTAGAAATGCGCGCAGCGCTGGTCAATGGTGATAAGACCCTGTCGGAAACCTGGAGCTATCAGCTACCTGCCAATGAATAAGCCTACTCAACTTGCCCAGGATTATCTTGCGGCAATGCCTCTGACCGCTGAGCGGTCAGAGGCGCTTAAACCACAGCCGGGGGCGGATGACGCCCAGGCTTTTGAGGCGCTGCATCGCAAGATGGGCGCTGATGATGCCAACGTCAATACGCTGTCTGCCGATGACGTCACGCTGGCCTCGGTCAAAACACGAATCGAAGACGCCTGGCCGGATGCGGTTAGCGACAAAGATTTCGATACCGACGTGGAAGGGCGCAGCATTCTCAAGGCTACGCCGCCAATCAAACGCACCAGCATGTTCCCGGAAGCCTGGCGAACCAACCCGGTAGCGCGCTTCTGGGATTCTCTGCTGGGACGCACGCCACACAACCGTCACGCCTCCAAAGAGGAAGCCGCGGCGGAAAACCGCTGGCGCGTGGTCGGCTCGATGCGTCGTTATGTGCTGTTGGTGCTGATGCTGGTGCAGACCGGCATCGCCACCTGGTACATGAAAACGATTCTGCCGTATCAGGGCTGGGCGCTGATCGACCCGATGGCCATGTGGGATCAGGATCTGATGCAGTCGGTGCTGCAACTGCTGCCTTATGTGTTGCAAACCGGCATTTTGATCCTGTTCGCGATCCTGTTCTGTTGGGTCTCGGCCGGTTTCTGGACTGCGCTGATGGGCTTCCTGCAGTTGCTGATCGGCAAAGACAAATACAGTATTTCTTCCACCATCAAAGGCGATGAGCCGATCGACCCGACGCATCGCACCGCGTTGATCATGCCAATCTGTAACGAAGACGTCGAGCGCGTGTTCGCCGGCCTGCGCGCGACCTATGAGTCCGTCGCGGCCACCGGCCAGCTCGAGCATTTCGATATCTACGTGCTGAGCGACAGCTACGACCCGGATATCTGCATGGCGGAACAGAAAGCCTGGATGGAACTGTGCCGCGACGTAGATGGCCATGGCCGTATCTTCTATCGCCGTCGCCGTCGCCGCATGAAACGCAAAAGCGGCAACATCGACGACTTCTGCCGTCGCTGGGGTGGCGAATACAGCTACATGGTGATCCTGGATGCCGACAGCGTGATGAGCGGTGAGTGTCTCACCGGTCTGGTGCGCCTGATGGAAGCCAACCCGAACGCCGGTATCATTCAGTCTGCGCCGAAAGCATCAGGCATGGATACGCTGTATGCCCGCGTGCAGCAGTTTGCCACCCGGGTTTACGGGCCGCTGTTTACTGCCGGTCTGCATTTCTGGCAGTTGGGTGAATCGCACTATTGGGGCCATAACGCCATTATCCGCGTGAAGCCGTTTATCGAACACTGTGCGCTGGCACCACTGCCTGGCGAAGGCTCTTTTGCCGGCTCCATCTTGTCGCATGACTTTGTGGAAGCCGCGTTGATGCGCCGTGCCGGTTGGGGCGTGTGGATTGCTTACGATCTGCCGGGCAGCTATGAAGAACTGCCGCCGAACCTGCTGGATGAGTTGAAGCGTGACCGTCGCTGGTGCCACGGTAACCTGATGAACTTTCGCCTGTTCCTGGTCAAGGGCATGCACCCGGTACACCGTGCGGTGTTCCTGACCGGTGTGATGTCCTACCTGTCGGCACCGCTGTGGTTTATGTTCCTGGCGCTGTCTACCGCGCTGCAGGTGGTGCATACCCTGATGGAGCCGCAGTACTTCCTGCAACCGCGCCAGCTGTTCCCGGTGTGGCCGCAGTGGCGTCCTGAACTGGCGATAGCGCTGTTCTCTACCACGCTGGTGCTGCTGTTCTTGCCTAAACTGTTGAGCATTGTGCTGATCTGGGCGAAGGGTGCCAGGGAGTACGGCGGCGGTATACGCCTGTTCCTGTCGATGCTGATGGAAATGCTGTTCTCGGTGCTGCTGGCGCCGGTGCGCATGCTGTTCCACACGGTATTCGTGGTCAGTGCCTTCCTGGGTTGGGAAGTGGTATGGAACTCGCCACAGCGTGACGATGATGACACCCCTTGGGGCGAAGCCTTTAAACGCCACGGTTCACAGATGCTGCTCGGTCTGGTCTGGGCTGGCGGTATGGCCTGGCTGGATCTGCGCTTCCTGTGGTGGCTGTCGCCAATCGTCTTCTCGCTGATCCTGTCGCCGTTCGTTTCGGTCTTGTCGAGCCGTGCGACGTTAGGTATCAAGAGCAAGCGCGCCAAGCTGTTCCTGATCCCGGAAGAGTACTCTCCTCCTCGCGAACTGGTGGCAACGGAAGAATATCTGCAGCTTAACCGTGAACGCGCACTGAGCAATGGCTTTATGCACGCGGTGGTCAATCCGTCATTCAACGCATTGGCGACGGCGCTGGCTACTGCGCGTCACCATCTGCGCGGTGCCATCGAGCGTAATCGTGAAGAGCGAGTGAACGAGGCGTTGGAGCTGGGGCCGGAGAAGCTGGTGAAAGGCAAACGTCTTGAGCTGCTGAGCGATCCTGTCGCGCTGTCGCGTTTGCATCAGCGGGTTTGGCTACTGCCGCAGGGCGCCGCCTGGCGCGAGTTTTATCAGCAACTGCCGCACAATGAGCGGGCTCATCCGGTGGGTCAGCGTTAAAGGCTGATCGGGTGACCTGAACGGGGAATACGCATAGCGTGTTCCCCGTTTTTTTTGGTATTTGGCTTACGCAACGCCGACAAACTCACGTGAAAAACTGTGTTAAAATTCGCGCCGGGCGTTGTGGCCCCACAAAACAAACCCGGGGCAAAAATCATTTTGGTGAATCTCTCTTCTCTTCTTCGTCTGGTATTGCTGGTGGCAGGAGTCACGGCGTTAACCGGCTGCGGCAGTATTATCAGTCGCACAGTGCCGGGGGCCGGGCACGGCCATCAATATTATCCGGGCGTTCAGTGGGATCTGCGCGATAGCCCCTGGCGGTATATCACGGTCATTGATGTGCCGCTGTCGATGGTGGTAGATACCTTTATGCTGCCGTTTGACGCCCAACACGGCCCCTACGAATAAGCTAATCCCCGGTGGCAAATACCACCAGTTGGTAACCCTGATCACCACAGCGGAACGGAGCCAGCGCCGTCATCTGCAAGCCCTGTACATGGGCCGCCAACGAATGCGGGTTACTGTCGTCAATAAAGAGCGCGCCAACGTCGAACTCCTTGCGGGTACGCGCCTTGACGGCGGCGTAGAGCTGCTTCAGCACGCCTTTGCCACGCCAGGCGCTGTCAAGGCACACCGGACCATATAGAAACACCCGCTGCTCACTCAGTGGCCGTCCCTTGAATGATTGGCCGGCCAGCGTGTCCAGCATTGCATCCACCACCGGCGGGTGCGGTTGCGCATTCGTCGGCATCAGGCAGACAAACCCGGCCAGGGCTTCACCTTCGACCGCCACCAGAATGCCCAGCCCCTGGTTAATGCTTGTGAGCTGCGCTTCATTCATGCGCGAGACGATAAATCCCTGGCGCTTTTGGCTGTCGCTCAAGTTTGCCGGGGTGTTTTGTGTTTGCAGTTGCAAAATCGCGGGGAAATCTTCGGGACGCGCCTGGCGGATAATCATGCAGCCTCTCAGAAAATCATAGGGTGAAGGGCGGGGGATTGTCTGCTCCCGCCCGTGATCATTCAACGCTCATCCCACTCGTCGGCGGCTGTTTGGCCCTCTTCGGTATCCAACGGCGGATCGAGCTGGAAGTCTCCTTCTTCCCACTCGTGCAGCGTATTTTCCTCAATCCATTCGGCGCTGATTTCGACTTCGTCATAATCCCCGTCGAAAATAGCCTGAGCGGCAGCGCCGCTGCGTAACGTCAGGCATTCGACCGATTCGCCTTCTTGTTCAAAGAATTCGGCCTGCCACATGATATCACCATCCAGCATCACGTATTTTTGCAGATTGAACTGTTGCGGCACCGGCGGTTCGTCGTCGTTACCGCCTTCGGCAGACTCGATAAACTCCTCGCGCGCCGCTTCAACGGCTTCTTCCAGGGTTGCATACAGGCTCATATTTTTCTCCAGTCAGGGTAAGCATTGCTCAGGGCTGGGTGCGCCGAAGCGCCATGACAAACGTCAGAAGTAATTGTTGCCGCACTGGCGCAGGATGCAAATTTTTTTGTTGTCCGTTTCGCGACGATAGTTGTCCGCTAAGCGGGAGCAGGAGGGATCACGGCAGGAAATAATAGGGCATTGCTTATTACCGCCAGGAGAGTGCCATGTTAACCGACCCTTCAATCAAATACCGTCCGTTCCCGCCCGTGACCTTGCCGGATCGCCAGTGGCCGGGCCGCACTTTGCAGCAGGCACCGCGCTGGTGCTCCAGCGATCTGCGTGACGGCAATCAGGCGCTGGCGGAACCTATGGATAACGCCCGCAAACACCAGTTCTACCAGATGCTTCTGGCGTGCGGGTTCAAAGAGATTGAGGTGGCGTTTCCTTCTGCCTCGCAAACGGACTTCGATTTTGTCCGCTCGCTGATTGATGAGCAGTTGATCCCGGATGACGTCAGTATTCAGGTGCTGACCCAATCGCGAGACGATTTGATCGACCGTACCTTCGACGCGTTGCGTGGTGCACCACGCGCCATCGTGCACCTGTATAACGCTACCGCACCGATGTTTCGTGAAATCGTCTTCAAACAGGACAAGGCGGCAACGGTAGCGCTGGCGGTTAACGGCGCGCTGCGCATTCGGCAGCAGTGCGAGCAGCAGCCGGAAACGGCATGGACCTTCGAATATTCACCGGAGACTTTCTGCTTTACCGAGCTGGAGTTTGCGCTGGAAATCTGTGAGGCCGTTGCCGATGTCTGGCAGCCTGGGCCGGGGCGGCCGATGATCATCAACCTGCCGGCCACGGTGGAGGTCAGTACGCCGAACGTCTACGCCGACCAGATTGAGTGGTTCTGCCGGCGTTTCAGTCAGCGCAACCGGGTGACCATCAGCGTGCATCCGCATAACGATCGTGGCACCGGAGTGGCCTGCGCCGAGCTGGCAATGCTGGCCGGTGCCGATCGGGTCGAAGGTTGTCTGTTCGGCAACGGTGAACGCACCGGCAATGTCGATCTGGTGACGCTGGCGCTCAACCTGTATACCCAGGGCGTTGCGCCGGGGCTGGATTTCAGCCAACTGAAGCAGGTGGTGGAGGTGGTTGAGCAGTGTAACCAACTGCCGGTTCATCCGCGCCATCCTTACGCCGGTGAGTTGGTGTTCACCGCCTTTTCCGGCTCTCATCAGGATGCGATTAAAAAAGGCTTTGCCGCCCAACAGCAGAGGCAGGACGGTCTGTGGCAAGTGCCTTATTTACCGCTCGATCCGGCGGACGTCGGCTGTAGCTATGAGGCGGTGATCCGGGTTAACAGCCAGTCGGGCAAAAGCGGCGCTGCCTGGTTGTTGGAGCAGAACCATGGGCTGTCGTTGCCGCGTGGATTGCAAATTGATTTCAGCAAGGTGGTGCAGCAGGCGACAGACGGCAGCGGCAAAGAGATGACCACCGCCGAGCTGTGGCGGCTGTTTAGAATCAGCTATGGATTGGTGGAACAACCGCGGCTGCAGTTGCTGAGCTATCAGACCGAAAGCCACAGCATCGAGGCTTATAGTTTCAGTGCCAGGGTGTTGTTCGAAGGGCAACAGCAACGGCTGCTGGGGGTAGGGAACGGTTTGTTGTCCAGCGCGGTGGATGCGCTGCGTCAGCGCTTTGGCTTGAATTTGGCGATAGAGGATTATCACGAACACACGCTGGGGCATCAGAGCCAAAGCCGTGCCGTGGCCTATATTCGCTGTACGCTGGCGCACGGAGAGGCGGCTTACGGGGTCGGCATCGACGTCGATTCTGCCAGCGCTTCCCTGCAGGCGTTGTTCAACGTGGCTGCGCGTTATTTAGCAAAATAAGTGCTGGGTGCAACGCCCAGCTGGCGGCGGAACATGGCGCTGAAAGCACTGGGGCTGTCATAGCCCAAGTCCAGCGCCACTTCCAGCACCGAATGTCCGGCGGCCAGGGCATTCAATGCCGCCAGCAAACGGGCGCGGCGCACCCAGTCGCCAAAACGCAGCCCGGTTTCTCGTTGAAAACGTCGTGACAGCGTGCGGCCGCTGACGTTGATGTAACCAGCGGCCTGTTCTAACTCCCAGGGGTGTGCCAGCGATTGCTGAATATGCCGGCACAACCTTAATAGGGCATCGCTGCGCGGTTCGGGCAAATTCAGCGGCAGGATTGGCAGCACACGCAGTTCATCCAGGATCAGCTCCATAATTCGTTCTTCACGACCTCCCGCCGGATAATCCGCCGTAATGTCCATCGCACAGATAATCAGCTCACGCAGCAACGGGGATATTTGCACCACTTCGCAGCTTGCCGGCAGGTCGGCTCGTGCCAGCGGATCCACCAGCAGCGCTCTTGCCGCCACTTTACCGGTGATTTGCAGACTGTGTTCTACCCGCGCAGGCAGCCAAACGCCACGCCCTGGGGGGACCACCCAACTGCCCAGACGAGTATTCACCTGCACTACGCCGCTCAGGCTATGAATCAACTGTGCACAGTCGTGGTAATGGAGCGGTTCGAACTCGCCGTGCTGATAATCTTTGGCGACCGGCACAATCGAGCGGTTCGCGGGCACAGCGTCATGAAAAAGCAGCATTTCTTGGGGCATCCCCGGTCCACGGAAAATCATAATGGCAGCATGCCACGCCGATACCTTTCATACCAGCCTCTGGTACGGTGAGGCGTTATAGTCTATAAATAAACAATATATAATTTAGTAAATTGTTTGGAGGGAAGATGGATATCGACAGTATGCGGCAGGCGGCAACGCAGGCCGGGGCATTGCTGCGGGCGCTGGGCAATGAAGATCGTTTACTGCTGCTGTGCCAACTCAGCCAGGGCGAGATGTCGGTGGGGGAGCTGTCACAGGCGCTGGAGATCCGCCAGCCGACGCTTTCGCAACAGCTTGGGGTATTGCGTCAGGAAGGGCTGGTATCAACGCGGCGCGACGGTAAACAAATCTACTATGCCGTTTGCGATCGGAAGGCGCTGACGCTGCTTAATACTTTATATCAACTCTTTTGCCCGGCACGGGAGGAGAGGCCATGACCGTCGACTGGTTGCATTTTACCCCGCTGTCCGCGCTGGTCGGCGGGGGGATAATCGGCAGTGCGGTGGCGCTGTTGTTGCTGTTTAACGGCCGCGTCGCCGGCATCAGTGGCATTACCGGTGGCTTGCTGACGCCGCAGGGTAAAGAGAAAGGCTGGCGGGCCGCATTTCTTGTCGGGTTGCTGATTTCGCCCTGGCTGTATCGTATCGCCAGGCCTTTACCGGACATGCCGGTTAACGGCAGCAGTTTATGGCTGATCGCCGCCGGGATATTGGTCGGGCTGGGTACTCGCCTGGGCGGCGGCTGTACCAGCGGTCACGGTGTTTGCGGCGTGGCGAGATTGTCTCCGCGTTCATTAGTGGCCACGGCGGTATTTATGCTGTTGGGGTTTATTACGGTATGGGCCGTCCGCCAGTGGGGAGGGTTAACGTGATGTACCGATCCGTGTTTGCCTTACTGAGTGGCGCCATCTTTGGCCTTGGTCTGATCGTCGCCGGAATGGCCAATCCCGCCAAGGTGCTGGCTTTTCTCGATGTCACCGGCCACTGGGATCCGTCACTGGCCCTGGTGATGGTGGGAGCGATTGCGGTGGCGGCACCGGCGTTCTTTTGGGTTCGCCGCCGACCACGTACCTTGTTAGGTGAAACAGTACAACTCCCATCTTCCCGCCGCATCGACCGCCGCTTATTGGCAGGCAGCGCGCTGTTTGGCATCGGGTGGGGAATGGCGGGCATCTGTCCCGGCCCGGCCTGGGTGCTGGCCGGAGCGGGCTCGTCAGCCGGCTGGCAGTTCGTTGCGGCAATGCTGGCAGGAATGGCGTTGTATGAAGTTATTCTGTTTTGGAGAAAATAATGCCGATAGCTAACGCGGTGTTGCGCATTGCCCGCCCGACCGACAGGTTACAGGAGATTGCGACCCTGTACTGCCAGGGCTTGGGCTTCGAACGGCTGGGTGAGTTCCGCGATCATCAGGGTTTTGATGGCGTAATGGTCGGGCACCCACAACGGGGTTATCACCTTGAGTTTACTCATCATCGGGGAGTGGCGGTGGGGCAGGCGCCGACGCAGGATCATCTGCTGGTGTTTTATCTGCCGGATGAACAGGAGTGGGTTACAGGATGCCAACGCATGCTGACCGCCGGTTTTCGGCGCGTTGCGGCCTACAATCCCTACTGGGATGCCCATGGGCAGACATTTGAAGATCCGGACGGTTACCGGGTGGTGTTGCAACAGCAGGCGTGGGGGCAATAAAAAAGCCAGCGCACCGGGCGCTGGCTGAAAGGGTCAAGCGAAAAGGCTATCAGGCGTTGGTTGCCGGTTTCTGCGCGCTTTTACCCTGAGTATTTTCCATCATGCGACGGATAGGGACGATCAACAGGGTCAATACCGCGGCACAAATCAGCAGCGCAATCGAGCAGCGTGCGAACAGGTTAGGCAGCATTTCCAGTTGGTCGGCCTTAACATGGCCACCGATCAGGCCGGCAGCCAGGTTACCCAGCGCGCTGGCACAGAACCACAGGCCCATCATCTGGCCGCGCATTCTTTCCGGGGCCAGCAGAGTCATGGTCGCCAACCCGATTGGGCTAAGGCAGAGTTCGCCCAGCGTCAGCATCAGGATACTGCCCACCAGCCACATCGGCGACACACCGGCACCGCCGTTGCTCAGCACGTTCTGCGCGGCCAGCATCATCAGGCCAAAGCCTGCTGCGGCGAACAGAATGCCGATAACGAACTTGGTGATGCTGCTCAGGCGTACCTTGTTACGTGCCAGCGCAGGCCATGCCCAGCTAAATACCGGTGCCAGCAGGATAATAAACAGGGCGTTGATTGACTGGAACCATACCGCCGGGATCTCGAAATCGCCGATCATACGGTTGGTGTAGTCGTTGGCGAACAGGTTGAACGAGGTCGGTTTCTGTTCGAATGCGGACCAGAAGAAGGCGGCTGACACCAGCAGGATAAAGCAGACCAGCAGGCGGGCACGCTCTTTGCGGCTCAGGCCGGCAAACACGAACAGATAAATAAAGTACAGGGTCACCGAGGCGGCAATCACGTAAACCAGCATGCTGGCTACTGCTACCGGGTTAATCACGATGATGCCTTGGGCAATCAGGGTGATAACCACCGCGACACCGACGGCTAACGCCAGCAGCCAGCGACCGACGCCGTTTTTCTTGGCGACCGGGCTGTTCCAGGTGGAGTCCAGGCCGACTTCGCTGTCATAGCGTTTCATCGCCGGTACCGCAAAGACGCGGAAGATTACCAGCGCCACCAGCATCCCGATCCCGCCGATGCCGAAGCCCCAATGCCAGCCGTGGGAACGGATCAACCAACCGGAGATCAGCGGGGCGATGAACGAGCCCATGTTGATGCCCATATAAAACAGCGAGAAACCTCCGTCGCGGCGGTTGTCGCCTTTCTTATACAGCGTGCCGACCATCACCGAGATACAGGTCTTGAACAGGCCAGATCCCAGCACGATAAACATCAGGCCGATGAAGAACAGGTTATTGCCCATGACGGCAGACAGCGCGATCGACAGGTGGCCCAGCGCGATCAGAATCGAGCCGTACCACACCGCTTTTTGCTGGCCAAGCCAGTTATCCGCCAACCAGCCGCCCGGCAGGGCAGCCAGGTACATGCTGCCGGCGAAAATGCCGACAATCGCCGAGGCGTTTTCACGTGCCAACCCCATACCGCCGTCGTAAACGGTGGCGGCCATGAACAGGATCAGTAATGGGCGAATGCCGTAAAACGAGAACCGCTCCCACATTTCGGTAAAGAACAGGGATCCGAGCGGATAAGGATGGCCGAAGAAGGTCCGGCTTTCTTGTTTATTAACAGAGGATTGCATAACGTCTTCCCAATAAAATGCGCCGCAATGATGCAGCTTATACTGTGGTATGTATGTGTATTTAAGGAAGGTGATCCACCCAATGTGGATTACCCGACAAAACCGTTGCTGCAGCGCCCGTTAACCGTGGAAAGCGCGTTAGCCTTTTTTCACTTGGCCAATGATTTACAACTGGCGTGATATTATTTAACCATTTGATAACTGGATGATGGTTTTGTCTAGTCCCTGTATCCCATTTTTTAGATGAAAAGTCGACAAACATCTCCTTTCCTGGTTTTTATGTTGGTTAAGGCGGGATTGTTATTGACAGCTGGTTTATTGCGCTAAAAGTTAATTATCTGTTTAAAAACATGGAATTACATTGGGATTGTTCTTATGGGAATAGGGTGGAGAGGCGCAGAGGGTATCAATACTAAAAGTAAGGTAAACAGGGACTCGGCTCTGTTTGAGCACAGAACTGGTGATAAATACGGCTATTGCTCTTCTTGCAGGGTGTCTTCACGCATTCGCGTCGGGCGTCGTTGCAAACACCACCAGGAATAAATTGCATTGAACAGCACCACCATTGCGGTCACGCAGAACACCGCCCGGAAGCCGTAACTGGCAGAAACCGCTGCGCCCATCAGCGGGCCGCTGACGTTGCCTATATCCCGGAATGACTGGTTATAGCTAAAGATCCGGCCGGCCACCTGATTGGTGCAGTTATAAATCAACAGTGTTTGTACGGCCGGCAGCAGTGCGCCATCGGCGGCACCAAGCAGGAAGCGCAACACGCCGAGCTGCCATGGGGTTTGCACAAAGGCCATGGGGATCAGCAACAGCACCGATACGATCAGCATAAACACCAGAATGCGCTCCGGACCTATCCGGTCGCCCAGCTTGCCTAACCGCGGTGCGCTCATCAGTGCGGCGACGCCGGGGACAGAAGCGATCAGGCCGCTGACGAAGGCCAGGTTATGAATATTGCCGGCCAGGTCGCGCACGTAGAGGGTCAGAATCGGCGCAATGGATCCTGTGGCAACCTGAATAATCATAGTGGTCACAAACAGACTGAGGATAAGCTTGGGGCTTTTCAGTGCTGCGAAAACCTGGCGAGCATGCAGCATGTCTTTCTTCTGTACCGGGGTGAATTGTTCTTTAACGTACAGCAGCGTTAAAACAAAGCAGGCCAACAGCACGCCGGCGGTGATGTAGAACACCGGTCGCAGGCCGTACTGGTCGGCCAGTAAACCGCCGATCAACGGGCCAATCAATGCCCCGCTGACGCCGCCGGTGGACAGGGTGCCCAGCGCCCAGCCGCTGCGATTGCGCGGTACCTGGGTGGCAATCAGCGCGTTGGCGTTGGGAATAAAGCCACCGAGCAGGCCCAACACCGCGCGCAACGCCAAGAACTGCCAGATATTCTGCGCCATACCCATTAAAAGCATCACAATCGACATGCCCAGCGCCGATCGCAACAGCATCAACTTACGCCCGCGGCGGTCGGCCAGACCGCCCCAGAAAGGGGAAGCAATTGCTGAAAACAGGAAGGTGATGCTGAATACCAGACCGGACCACATGTTCAAGGCTTCGTGACCGGTAACACCGAGGGTTTCTACATAGAGTGGCAGGAAGGGCATGATCAGGCTGAACGCGGCACCGGTCAGGAAGCACCCCAGCCAGGTGACGAAAAGGTTGCGTTTCCAGTTGATGGGTTCTGGTGCCGAAGCCATAAATTCCTGCTGCAAAAGGAGGAGCGCTTTGCGCGTGTGCACAGGCAATGGGGCAAAGCAAAAAAGTTAGCCTGGTAAGTATGCGCTTAATTATAGGCGGCATCAATCGATGTGGCAGGGGATATTCTGAAAATGAAATAAAGTTTTAAAAATTGAATATAGACAGTATTCCGCGCTGTGCGCGCGGAAAAAAGCTTACTTAAAGCCCGGCGAGCAGTTCAAAACCGCTGGAGGTTGTCGAGAGGGCTACGTCGGTTATCTCATAGTGAGCCACGGCATTGAAGGGATCTTGCGCCACGATGGTATCCAGCTGTGAACGATCTATCCCTTTCACCAGGATCACACCGCCAGTGCGCGGGTTTTTGCGACCGGAGGCGATAAAGGTGCCGTCCTGGAAGTATTTTTTCAACCAGGCGATGTGCCCCTCGAGGTGGCTGTCGACTTCTTCTATCGGGCGATGGTAGGTCAGGCTAACGATGTACATAACGGCTCCAGGATGAACGACGAAGGCTTTACCATCCCACCGTTGCCGTCGTTTCTCAAGATCTGCGGCATAAAAAACTAACCCGCCAAACGGCGGGTCAGGATGTTGATAAAGTTCTGTGTACTTAAACGTTATGTTTTGTTTGCTGGTAAAAACGAAGGATTATGTCTTCAGCTTTACCCCAAACATCCGAAAACCACGTTTTTCGGGTGTTTGTCATTAAACTAACCCGCCAAACGGCGGGTCAGAAGTCAGTAGAGTGAAGGCTCGCCTTCTGGGCGGGTCTTGAAGCGACGGTGTAGCCACATGTATTGATCCGGTGCCATCAGGATCTCTTTTTCGACCACTTTATTCATAAACGCAGCGGCCTCGAGCTCATTATCCAGCGGGAAGTTTTCCACCGCCGGCTGCATAATCAGCTCATACCCTTTAGCGTCCGGCAAGCGGCGTGGGGTAAAGGGAATAATGGCCGGTTTGCCCATTCGTACCAGCACGTAGCTGCCGGTGGTGGTGGCGGCTTTTTCAACGGCGAACAACGGGGCGAACACGCTGCTGCGCGGGCCGTAGTCGTGGTCCGGAGCGTACCAGATAATATCACCCTGTTTCAGGGCCCGGATCATGCCTTTCACGTCTTTGCGGTCCAGCATGGATTTGTTGGAGCGCATGCGGCCCCAGGTTTGCAGCCAGTCCATCAGCTTGTTGTCGTGCGGCCGATAAACGCCGATGCCCGGATTATGAATGCCAAAGATGCGGGCGCCCAGTTCCAGCGTCAGAAAGTGCAGACCGATCAACAAAACGCCCTGATGGTTGTCACGTGCTTTTTGAATATGCTCCAGCCCGCTGACCTTGAACCACCGTTCGATACGCCAGTTCGGCCAAAACCACGCCATGCCGGTTTCAAACAGCCCCATGCCGACGGATTCAAAATTCTGTACCACCAGCGCATCGCGCTCGGCCTGTGGCATATCCGGGAAGCACAACACCAGGTTACGTTGGGCAATCGCCACGCGGCGCTTGAGAAAACGCATGGAAAAACGGCCAAGTCGAGTGCCAAGACGATAAATAATCGGGTAAGGCAGCAAGACCAATAAGTAGAGCAAACCGATACCGAACCAGGTAAGCCAATAACGCGGATGCAGTAAAGAACGATTAAAAGAGGGAACTTGAGTCATGTGTTCTCAGCTTAGAAGCAGTCATTTAATGATAATAACAGAGTGATAGTATGGCTGACATCCAGAAGAGATTTGGCCGTCTATCCATTTTCTGCCGTTTATAACCGAGTATTGTGGCACTTTTATCACGCAACGTGAAAAAACACCGCATTAAAACATAATTTTTAGTGATGAATGGACATGATTTGGCGATTAATTGGGCTGATGCGCTCAAAAGGATAAAGTTGGCAGTCGTGGGCGGCGTATAATTTTGCCCAAATTTTTAGGGGGATGTATGTTGGCTTCATGGTTAAGTGCGGGTTTATTAGTCTCAGGAGCACTGTTGGGCAGCGTTGGCGCACACCTGCAGTTAAATCCGTTACTGCTGGTGGCAGGTGTCGCATTGCTGGCAGGTATCGTGATTTCCGGTTTTACCGAATGTCGGGGCAGAGGCTGAGCATCTACCCCAGAATCATCAGTCGTTTTTGAACAACCCTTTCAATACGTGCGGTTCAGAACGCCAATATTGCGGTGGCGCGCTGACCTTCTCGCCCAATTTGGCGGCGGCGTGCCATGGCCAACGTGGGTTGTAAAGGATACCGCGCGCCAGCGCCACCATATCCGCCTGCCCGGTGGCGACAATCGCTTCCGCCTGTTCCGGCTCGGTGATTAACCCCACGGCAATGGTCGGCAGCCCACTTTCCCGCTTGATGGTCTCGGCGAACGGCACCTGGTAATTCGGCCCCACCGGGATTTTCTGCAATGGCGAAAGGCCACCGCTGGAAACATGGATGTAGTCGCAACCCAGCTCCTTCAGCGCTTTTGCCAAGGCTACCGACTGCTGTTCATCCCAGCCGCCCTCGACCCAGTCGCTAGCGGAAATACGCACGCCAAGCGCTTTTTGTGCCGGGAATACGGCGCGCACTTCATTATAAATCTCCAGCAGCAGACGCATGCGGTTTTGCAATGAACCGCCGTACTGGTCGTTACGTTGGTTAGACAGCGGTGACAGGAACTGGTGTAGCAGATAACCGTGTGCGCCATGCAGTTCAATCAGTTCAAAACCTAGCCGTTCGGCGCGTTTCGCCGCAGTAACGAACTGCGCTTTCAATTGTTCAATTTGTTCCAGGCTCATTGCTGCCGGAGAGGCATCATGCTGGGCGAAGGGGATATCCGAGGCGGACAGCGTCTGCCAGCCGCCGTCTGCTCTGTTCAGTTGGCCCCCACCGGCCCAGGGAACGGCACAGGATGCTTTGCGCCCGGCGTGGCCGAGCTGAATGCCCAGTGGCAAAGTGGCGTGTTTTCTTACCGCTTGTACCACTTCTGCAAGCGCCTGTTCCGTCGCGTCGTCCCACAGGCCGAGATCGTTGGGGGTGATGCGTCCTTCGGGGGCGACCGACGTGGCCTCGACAATCAACAGGCCTGCGCCGGACAATGCCAGATGACCGAGATGCATCGTATGCCATTCGGTGGCCTTGCCGTTATCGGCGGAGTATTGGCACATCGGTGCGATAACTATACGGTTGGGCAAACTCAGTTTCCCCAGCGTAATCGGGGTAAATAGCTGACTCATGACGTCCTCCAGGTCCGTGGTAAAAATGGGATAAGCTCCCTTAAGGCTTATCGAGATTTGTGAGCGACGTCAAGCTTCCAGCCTTTGTTATCACCGGTGCGTTAATGCTGTTTTGAGCTACATTTTCGGGTATTATGTGCGCCGCGCGTGGGCCGGCGGCCGGCGCGCATCAAAATCAGTCACCTCCGAAAGACAGGAAAGTACACCATGCCAGTGTTACATAACCGAATTTCTAACGAGGAACTGAAGGCGCGCATGCTGGCGGAAACCGAGCCGCGCACCACAGTTTCTTTTTATAAATACTTCACCCTCGACGATCCCAAAGCGTTTCGCGACAGCCTCTATGTTCAGTTCGACAAGCTGAAGGTGTTTGGCCGCATTTATGTGGCGAAAGAGGGCATCAACGCGCAAATCAGCGTACCGCAGAACAAGTTCGAAGCGTTTAAAGCCGCGTTGTTTGCCTCGCATCCGGCGTTGGATCAGGTGCGTCTGAATATCGCACTGGAAGACGACGGCAAATCCTTCTGGGTGCTGCGCCTGAAGGTGCGCGATCGCATCGTCGCAGATGGCATTGATGATGAAAGCTTCAACCCAGCGAATGTCGGTGAGTATTTACAGGCCGATCGCGTAAACCAGATGATTGACGATCCGGATACGCTGTTTGTCGATATGCGTAACCACTACGAATATGAAGTCGGCCACTTCGAGAACGCCATCGAAGTGCCTTCAGATACTTTCCGCGACCAGTTGCCGATGGCGGTCGAGATGCTGCAGGACAATAAAGACAAAAATATTGTCATGTATTGCACCGGCGGTATTCGCTGTGAAAAAGCCAGTGCGTATATGCTGCATAACGGCTTCAAAAACGTCTATCACGTGGAAGGCGGCATTATTGAGTACGCGCGCAAGGCGAAAGAGCAGGGGCTGCCGCTGAAGTTCGTCGGCAAAAACTTTGTGTTCGACGAGCGCATGGGCGAGCGGATTTCTGACGATGTGATCGCCAATTGTCACCAGTGCGGCGCACCTTGCGATACCCATACCAACTGCAAGAATGACGGCTGTCACCTGCTGTTTATTCAGTGCCCGAGCTGTGCCGCCAAGTTTGAAGGTTGCTGCAGCGAGATCTGCCGCGAAGAGCTGAAGCTGCCGCGTGAAGAGCAGCGTGCACGCCGCGCCGGCCGTGAGAATGGCATCAAGATTTTCAATAAGTCGAAAGGGTTATTGCAGACCACGATGCATATTCCGGCACCGGAAGAAGATAAAGGCTCAGCCAACTGAGCCTGAAATAAGCGCGGCGTTCTTGCCGCGCTTTTGCATTACTTCGCGCGAACGCCTTCCACGGAAATAATCAGTTCAACGTCTTGAGACGCCGGGCCGAGATCGGTAGTGATGCCGAAGTCTTTAAGCTTGATTTTACCGTTGGCTTCGAAGCCGGCACGGTAGCCGCCCCAAGGGTCATTGCCTTGACCGATCAGTTTAGCGTCCAGCGTTACCGGTTTGGTCACGCCGTTCAGCGTCAGGTTACCGACAACCGCATAACCTTCACCGTTCTTTTTCACTTCGGTAGATTCAAACTTGGCTTGTTTGTTCTTTTCGACGTTCAGGAATTCTGCGCTGCGCAGGTGTTTGTCGCGCTCAGCGTGGTTGGTGTCGACGCTGGCGGTGTTGATGGTGACGCTAACCTTGTCCTTGGACGGATCTTTTTCGTCGAAGGTGAAGCCGCCGTCAAAGTCCTTAAAGGTGCCGTACAGCCAGCTGTAGCCCAGGTGCTGGATGCGGAATTCGATAAAGGCGTGCTGGCCCTGTTTGTCAATTTTGTAGTCGGCAGCCAGCGCGGAACCAGCGCTCAGCAGCAGGGCACCTGCGGTCAAGCCCAGTACGGTTTTCTTCAACATAGCAATCTCCATAAGTCCAAAGGTTAATCGGCGCTGCTACCCAGCATCCGTTTCAAAGTAACATCACGATCAACGAAGTGATGTTTAAGCGCAGCCAGACCGTGCAGTACTGACAGCACCACGACGGCCCAAGCCAGGTAAAGATGAATGGTACCGGCGGTATCGGCCTGCTCCGCCATGCCTGTGGCGGTCGCAGGGATATCGAACCAGCCGAATACGCTGATTGGTTGACCGTCGGCGGTCGAAATCAGGTAGCCGCTAATCAGGATACTGAACAGCACCACATACAGCGCCAGATGGGCCAGAATCGCACTGACGCGCGTAAAACGACCGTAGCTGGCCAGCGGTTTGGGCGGCGGCGAAACAAAACGCCAGATCACCCGGACCACCATCACGATGAACAGCAGCGTGCCGATACTTTTATGAATTTCCGGTGCCTGGTGATACCAGACATCGTAATAGCCCAACGTGACCATCCATAGGCCCAGGGCGAACATGCCGTACACCGTCAGCGCAACCAACCAGTGGATCAACACTGAAATATGACCAAAGCGGTTGGCGGTATTTTTCCAAAGCATGGTGTTTCCCTACTTTCAACATTTTCTGGCTGCAATAATTAAACTTTAAGAAACATAAAATCAATAATAAATTTAACTATGTTACTTCTTTAAAATATTAATCAGTGAATTTGGCTGAGATAGCGTCAGGTTAATCAGTGAAATCGTTGAAGGTAATAATTGTGATTGTGTATTGTTGGATTGTTATTGATTGAAAAATAATGGTTTTATTTATTATTGTCAGCTTTTGTCATTTTACGTAAATAGCGTGGATTGTTCTGGCTAATAAATCGCTAGTCAAGTTTGTCGATTATTTCCAGTCAATGTTCTGCAAAAGTGGGACGTTTATTCATACAGCAATACCTCTGCGGCAGGACAACAGAGTTTGCTAACATAAGACATATCGGATGGCCCGCAGGGTCACACCATTAACACAAAGGAAATGTCATGGGCCGAACCCTGTTGACCGATCGAAGCCTGCGTCTGGCTATCTTGCTGGCAATGTTGGTCATTATTCTCGCCGGCGTCAAAGCGGCTGCGGATATCGTGGTGCCATTCTTACTGGCGGTGTTTCTCGCTATGGTACTGAATCCGCTGGTAACGCAGCTAGAACGCTGGCGTATACCGCGCGTGCTCGGTGTGACTTTACTGGTGGTGCTGGTCGTGGTGGCGTTGATGTTGTTCATCGGCATATTGGGCGCATCGCTGAACGAATTTGCCCGTTCGCTCCCCCAGTACCGCGGCATGATGATGGAAAAACTGAGTGAGCTGCAGCATTACGCCGATCGCCTCAACATCACCATATCCCCCGAAGCGATGCTGCAGTATGTTGACCCCAGCTCGGCGATGAATTTGATCACCCGCCTGTTAAGTCGTTTCTCGGGGGCCATGACCAATATTTTCCTGCTGCTGATGACCGTGGTATTTATGCTGTTTGAAGTGCAGCTGTTGCCTTACAAACTGCAGCAGGCGCTGGATAAACCTAGCGAAGGCATCGCCAATATTCGGCGTGCGTTAGACGGCGTCACGCGTTATCTGGTGATCAAAACGGCGATCAGTCTGGCAACCGGCGTCATCGTCTGGGGATTTTTGGCTGCGGTCGACGTGCGCTTTGCCTTTATTTGGGGGCTGCTGGCGTTTTTGCTGAATTATATTCCCAACATCGGCTCGGTGATCGCCGCGGTTCCGCCACTGATCCAGGCGTTGCTGTTTAACGGCTTTGGTGATGCGCTGGTGGTAGCCGCAGGTTTTATCGCGATCAATCTGGTGATTGGCAATATGCTGGAGCCGCGCGTCATGGGGCGAGGACTTGGGTTATCGACGCTGGTGGTTTTCCTGTCGTTGATCTTCTGGGGCTGGCTGATGGGGCCGGTAGGGATGTTACTGTCGGTGCCGCTGACCATTATTACCCGCATTGCCCTGGAGACCACCGAAGGGGGACATAAATTGGCGGTTATTCTCGGCGATGGTCAGCCAGGCAAACCGGTTACTCCGGAGTAAAGAAGACTTTCCCCTGGGTTTTGCTGTCGGCGGCGTGTTGCAGTGCCAGTTTATAATGCCGCAACGGATAAATAGCCGCCGGACTTTGCAACACCAATTGGCCGCGTCTCACCAGATTGAACAGCTGTTGGAATGCCGCCTGCCACTGCACCGCAGTTGCCTGTGTGTTCCATTTGCGCAGGTGAAACAGGGAAGTGCGAAGCCGGAGTTGGCGAGAAATATACTGCCAGTCCACCTGCCGGTTGCCGAGCAACCCCAGGGCGACAAAATCGCCGGTCACGCTGACCGAAAATGCCAGATGCAAGCCATCTTCACCGCCGACGCAGTCGATCGCGGCACGCGCCGCATGGCCCGTGAGCTGTTGCAAACGATATTGTTGCAGTAATTGTCCTTCTACAACCCGCCAGGCACCGGCATTCAGCAGCGCCTGGCGATGGGTGGGATTACGCACCACAACCACCAATCTGATACCGCGCAAAGCCGCCAACTGGCAAAACAGCAGGCCGATCGCCGAACCGCCGCCGTTAATCATCAGGATGTCCCCCGCGTTTAGCTGCAACCATTGTGTCAGTAATACCCAGCAGGTCAGTGGATTAATGTAGATTTGTGCCGCAGTGGCGTCGTCGATGTCGTCCGGTACCCAAATGGCTTTGGCGCTATCGATCGTGACAAAGCTTTGCCAACTGCCATTGCCCATGACGGTGAGCGCGCGCCTGTCGGTAGGTTGACCGCGAGGATCAACCGCGACCCCAACCCCTTCGTAGCCAGGAACCTGAGGCAGGGGAGTACGGTGTGCATACTGTCCATAGATGGGAATCAAATCGGATGGATTTATTGGTGCGTAGCGCATCTGCACTAGCAGTTGATTGGGCTGCAGTGCAGGAATGACGGCATCTTCAAGGGCAATCACCTGTTCCGGTGAACCGAATCGGCTAAAGCGCAAACGGGGAAAAGTCTGCGGCATGGGGTTAAGGCATAAAGAAGAAATAGACATCCAGCGCCAACAGCACTAGCCACAGGCAGATATACAGCACAAGATGTTCGCGGACGTTGTTGACGATCGCCGACAGTATTTTGTTTAGCATTCTCAGCAGCCAAAAGATAAGGACGGGCTGATTATAGTATTTTTGCAGCCAGCGTTAATACTGCCGAGAAGGTAAAGTCGGGTATCAGGGGGAATCTTCGTGTGAAAACAGCCTGCTTTGCAGCAGGCTTCGGTTATACCGCCATCAACGAAGGTGACATAGCGCTGACGGGAACGCTCGGCGGATAAAAATAGCGCAGCACGTTATACAGCGAATAAAATTCTAGCCGATTACGGGCGTTGATTTTCTCTGTGATGTGGCGTTTGTGCACATAAACGGTGTGCGAGCTGATTTGCAGCTTTTTTGCGATGCGGTAATTGGGCATTTCCGCCATCCAGTGTTTCATCACCGTCAGCTCCTGCGGGCTGAACAGAGAGTGTTCCACGCTGCAATCCATCAGTGAGACCGGCTTTTCCCGCATCATGCGCAGGGTGACGGGTAATGTGGCTTTGTTGAACAGGAAAGCGTGGTCAGCGATGCGCATCGGTGTTTCGCTGTATGGGTACGGCGTGTCCAGATAAATAAACAACAGCGCGGATGGGGTGGCCTCGATAAAAGCCTGCAATTGAGCATCATCCTCACTGTAACGACAGTGTTTGGTAAGGTTGACCAGGATATGGCTTGGGCGGTAGTGATCCAGCAGCGGAGTTGCTTGTTCCAGGCTGTGGCAACATTTTACCTGGCTGAAAACATTGTCCGTAAAATAGTTATCGATACCGACCCGGGTGAAGCAGCATTCGTCCACGACAAGCAGTTTCATGGTGACGTCCTTGTTGAGCGAGAAATTACCAGGGGCATATCAGCTGTAAAATAGAACTTACACCACGGGGGATCAATTCGGAAATCCGGATACTTGCGCCAGAAATTTCCGTTGAAATATTATTCCCACTATATTTCAAATTGATACGCTAAATTCAGTGTGTAACTGCGGGGCATAACCGCCTCCGAACGTGTTGACGGGGGCGGTTGTGTCCATTGAGGAGGGTTATTTAAAGCGTTTGAGCGTAAAGGCAGAGATATCTATCGGTAAGGTTTTGTCCTCGGCAAACAGGGCGGCAATCTCGCCTAGCACGCTGGCAAATTTGAAGCCGTGGCCGCTCAGGCCGCTGATAACCATCAAGCGATCGCAGTCCGGCAGGGTATCAATAATGAAATCTTCATCCGGACTCATATCATAGCTGCATGCTTCACCGTGTAAACATACCCCTACACCCGGCAAGAATTGACGAAGGAAGTGGAAAACCTCGGTTCCGTCACTGGTGAAACTGCCAAAGGGCTTGCGCTGATCCGGCGTTTCCATCGGTTGCCCGCCATCGTGCTTGCCGATTTTCAGCCCGTCGTTATCGGCAGGGAAGCCGTAATAATGGCTGCCGTCTTGCGCTTCGACGGTGAACGCCGGGAAACGGTTGTTTATGCTGTAGCGGCCGTCGGCCTGATGCCAGGAAAATACTTTGCGCAGCGGCGAAATCGGCAATTGCGGCAGCAAAGCCTTGACCCAGGTACCGGTGGTGACCACGGCCTTACGGCCCTGAAAGCGACCTTCGGAGGTGACCACTTCGACACCGCCCTCGACAGGTTGCACCCCCGTGACCGGACAATTGAACAGCTGGCTGCAACCGGCTTCTTTGGCAAGCTTGATCAGGCTGGCAACCGCCTTTTCAGAACGCAGGAACCCGGCATCAGGTTCAAACACGCCGACGTAACCTTCCGGTGCATTGAATTCCGGCCAGCGTTGGTTAATCTGTTCTGCGCTCAGAAATTGTGTGTTAAGGCGGAATTTCTTCGCGCTGTTTTGCGCATTGTGGATGAATTCAGACTGCTCTGGACCCATATTCAGCACGCCGCAGTCCTGAAACAGTTCTTCGCCGGTTTGTTTTATCAACGCATTCCATAAGGCCTGGGCGCGGAGAATGAGCGGGACATATTTTTCGCCTTCGCCATAGGCATGGCGGATGATGCGGGTGTCACCGTGGTGGCTGCCGTTACGGTGTGGAGGCATGGCGCTGTCTATCATTAACACTTTCAAGCCGGCTCGAGTCGCATAGTAGCCTGCCGCCGCACCTACCGAACCGCTGCCCACAACAATTAAGTCATATTCCACGTGCCGTAACCTCTCTGTTATACGTTTCTTATTTCGTTATGATAAAAGGTTGAGCGCCGCAATGCACCCGTTGCGCTGCCTGTCGGCAAAGAAAAAGGCGCCAGAGAAAATCGCTGGCGCCTTAGGTTTTTTGGTGCGGTGAATTAGTGTTTTCTACGATCAAGGTCCTGGTAATCCGTTGCTTCAATCTTGGCGATGCCGGCTTCTAAGATATTGATTAATTGACGTGCGACATCTGTGGTGAGCCAAAGCGTTCTGTCTACTTGGGCGTCTTCGGGCGTCTGGTCTAGTGAAGACAGGTAATGAAGGCGTATCATCATGGCGTCATAAACGTCGACAGTACTGATATCCCAACCAACAAGCGGGTGCGTCTGAATTACTTCATCATTTCTGTCCATAAAGACCCCTTATTGAGTAGTAACTACCGTGAGTGACTAACGAGGATCAATGCGGCCCATCATCATGTGGGCCTTTACAGTATACGCATCTGATTTCGCGGGTGGAGCTTTTCCCTGCTTATTTTGTAAAATAAATATTTATTTGAGTGATTATTCTGCAGCACGCCATGAGAATACATACAGCATGGGGACGTCGCCGTCATTCAACAGCAGGAGGGGGCGGGGCGGCATGTAACCGTTTTTCCAGTTCTGCGGCCAGATGGGCAAAGTGATTCTGCGTTTCCGCATCACGATTTTGATTCTGCGATTCCAGCTTCAGGCTGTGAATCAATAGTTGATTGGCTTTGTCATCCAAACCAAAGGCCAGGTAGGAAAATGCCACTTCAAGTACGCTCAGCCGGCGTTTTTGATCGGCAATCAGCGCCAGCAGTTCGCCAAAGGTCATCGTTTCTTCGGTTTTAACCTTGTCCGGGGCCATGTCAAAGATCTCCTGTTAAAGCATTCAGTACAGACCAGATAAGGCTTTTCTTCCAGCAGAAATTTAACCGCGCGTTGCCAGGCTTCAAATACAAAAAAGCCGGAGAGCGACCCCCGGCAAAAACTACCTTGCAGTATTATTCTGCGCTAAACCAATCGTCGGCACTTTCCCAGGTTTCCTGGAGAATTTCCTCGATCAGGTCTTTATCTGTTTTCAGGCCGCCCAGTACTGAGAGCCCGTTGGAACCGGCATAACGCACCTGAACCACGGCATCTGGAAATTGGCGGTTTACCCGTTTGCCCAGCTCGCCGGTCAGCGCTTCAATGGCGCCTGCCGGTAGCGGTTTGGTTTTATCTATAGTGACTTCAACACGCATAATTGCCCCCGAAGCGATTTACTGGATATTTATACAGTTAACCGCGCGTGGGGGCAATAGGCTGCGTTAAAAAAAGAAGATTATGCTTTCACTGACCACTTCAGCGTCTCTCCGGCAAGGAAGGGCACCACCGTTTCGCTGCCCATGGCGATCTCTTCTGCTTGAGTGGTTGGCACGCGCTGCAGTTCGATGAAGTCGGCATTCACCGGCAGACCATAGAAGCCTGGCCCGTTCAGGGAACAGAAAGCTTCCAGGTGCTCTAATGCGCCCAGTTCTTCGAACACGCTGGCATAGGCCGGAATAGCGTTAGGCGCGTTGAATACGCCTGCACAACCGCAGCTCGATTCCTTACGGTGTTTGGCATGAGGGGCGGAGTCGGTACCGAGGAAGAAACGCTCCGAACCGCTGGCAACGGCTTTGCGCAGCGCATCCTGGTGAATATTACGCTTGAGGATCGGCAGGCAGAACAGGTGCGGACGAATGCCCCCCACCAGCATGTGGTTACGGTTAAACATCAGATGCTGCGGGGTGATAGTCGCGCCAAGGAATCGATTGCCTTCTTGCACGTACTGCGCCGCTTCTTTAGTAGTGATGTGCTCGAAGACAATTTTCAACTCCGGGAACTGGCGACGAATCGGCTCCATAACCTGTTCAATAAAGCGAGCCTCGCGATCGAAAATATCGACGGCGGCATCGGTCACTTCACCGTGAATCAGCAGTGGCATGCCGATTTTTTGCATTTGCTCAAACAGCGGGTAGATGGCCTTCACATCGCTGACGCCATGGCTGGAGTTGGTCGTGGCATTGGCAGGGTAGAGCTTAGCCGCAGTGAAAACGCCTTGCTCAAACCCATTAACCAGTTCTGCCGCGGCCAGTGAATTGGTCAGGTAGCAGGTCATCAGTGGGGTAAAGTTGTGCCCCTGAGGGACGGCTGCCTGAATGCGATCGCGATACGCTCGGGCGGCCTCTACGGTAGTAATTGGCGGAGCCAGGTTGGGCATCACAATCGCCCGGCCAAATACCTGACTGGTATAGGGCAAAACCGTTTTCAGCATATCGTCGTCACGCAAATGGATATGCCAGTCGTCAGGGCGGCGGATTTTCAGGGCTTGAGGCTGTGCGGTCATGTTACAAGGCTCCGGCGGTTAGATTCGGGTCTAAGTAAAAGCGAATAATGGGGCTTATTCACGCCGGGGCATAAGGATAAGCGGAAAGTGCCTGCGATGCATCTGTTTGTTCACGGCAAGTTGAAATCAATTGGTTATCGGGTGCATAGTGACAAGGATTCTAATGATCCCCGAGCCAAAACTTTCGGGTTATCAACATTAATCACATTGGAATGGGAGAATAAAATGGAAGTGCGAGTTATTGCCACCCTGCAGGCTAAACCCGAGTTTGTTTCGGCCGTCAGCGATGCGGTGCATGAGATTATCGATCCAAGCCGCCAGGAATTGGGCAACCTGCAATATGACCTGCACCGCGATCTCGAGAAGCCAGGAACTTTCGTGTTCTTTGAACGCTGGGCAAGCGCGGAGGCGCTGGAGAAACACAACGCCACCGAGCATTTTAAGCGGTTTGTCGCCAGCATTGACGGCAAGCTGGATTTGCTGGATATCAAACAATTGAAAAAAATTGCCTGAGTTTATTTCGGCAATAAAAAACCCGCCTGATGGCGGGTTTTTTTATCGAAGCAGATTACCTTATTCGTTAACCGGCTGCGGTTTGGTTGCCGGTGCGGTAGCTTGATTTACCGCCGCATGGCCACCGGCTGAGCCTTTACCTTCGAAGGCGAAGGAAGGACGCTGCCAATCGCTGTGTTGCTGCTGCTCAGGCACATAGTCCGGAGCAGGGGCCTTGGTCATTGGCGCCGTAGCGATATGCTTGTACAGCGTACCAGCCTGTACCGGTGCGGGTTGCTGTTGCACTGCCGGCGCTTGTTTTTCAACAACGGCCGGAGCTACAGTTTCCTGAACCGGGGCAGTTTCAACGACAGGTGCAGCCGGCTCGGTGACGACTTCTGCCACGGTTGCCGTTTCTTCCACCACCAAGACTGGTGTTGCTTCTGCCACTGGGGTTTCTTCAACCTCAGGAGCAGTTTCAACCGCTGGTGCCGCTTCAACGGCTGGGGTTTCTTCGGCCACAACGGCTGCTTCAACCACTGCAGTTTCTTCAACTGCTGGTGTTTCAGCTGCTACCGGAGTGTCTTCAGCCTGAGCAGCGATGATTGGCTCGGCGGTTTCAACAACCGGTTGGGCTTCTTCAACAACTGTTTCAACCGTATCTGCCACAGCTTCCTGCTGGTTAACCGGTGCGGTTTCCTGCTCTGCGACCGCGGCAACCACCGGAGCGGCCACGCTGACGGCTTCTGGTGCCATGACGTTGTCGGCAGCGATTTGGCTAGCTTCAGCCTGAACTTCAGCTTCATCAACCACTTGCGTAGCTTGTGTGACAGGGTAACTCACCCAGACCTTGCCTGACGCCATTTCTGGTGAGGCAAAAGCCCCCGCCAGTGGCATTGGCGACTGAGTTGGGTAACGCTCGTCACGGTAACGACGACGACGCTGACCGCTAACGCGCAGGTGGCGCGGTGAACGACGTGAGCGGCGTGGCATGCCGTTTTCGCCATTAGCGCGGTTGTCACCCTGTGCATCGTCTTCGGCCTGCGCTTCAACGGTTTCCGGCAGCAGTTTAACGCTGTCTTCGGCCTGAGCAGGTTTCGCGTCCTGAGCTTTCGCTACCGGCGTTTTAGGTGCCAGCAGCTCTTCCGCTGCGCGATGCAGCTCTTCTTCCGCGGACAGCACACGAACCTTCTGCGACAGAGGACGACGTTGACGACGCTGCATGTTCTGCATCTGACGTTCTTCGTGATCTTCATCGCTGGCGGTGTTGGCAGTGGCAGCTTCTGTACTTTCCAGTGCGGCCACTTCTTGCTGAGCCTGACGCTTTTCTTCCTGACGACGGCGTTGGCGTTCGGCGCGCTGCTCACGGCGCTGTTGCTGCTCTTCGCGCTGTGCCTTGGCGGCTTCTTCAGACTGTGGCTCATCGGTAACCGTGGCAGTGGTTTGCTGCGCATTGCGACGGTTGCGGCGCTGCTCGTCACGCACTTCACGTGTTTCACGGCCTTCGCGGTTATCGCGCGGTTCGCGATTTTCACGCGGCTCACGATTATCACGATCGCGGTTATCACGGCTTTCACCGCGCTCTTTGCGTTCACCACGTTCTGGACGATCGCTACGTTCACCGCGCTCACCACGGTCTTTACGACCGGTACCCTGGCGACGTTGACCGCGACGATCCTGGCGACGGTTTTCACCGTTGCTTTCGGTCTTAGGCGCTTCAACCACAGGTTTGGCTTCGACAACCGGCTGTTCTTCACCGGCAAACAGCGCTTTCAGACCACCAAACAGACGGCCCAACAGACCAGATTTGGCAGCGGCTGGTGCAGCTTGTTTGGTTGCTGTTGCCGCAACGGCGGGCTGAGTAGCAACGGCTTCTTCAGCCGGTGGTGGTGCATCGGCGGCCAGAGAGAACGAGGCCAGAGCCGGCTGTTCCGGGCGTTTGCGCTCCATCGGCGCATCTTCCAACGGCTGAGCCATCTCTTCTTCGTGCAGTTTCGGCAACAGGTAGCTCAGGGTTGGTGTTTCTTCACCCTTACGTACGCGCAGCACAGAGTAGTGTGGGGTTTGCATCTGATCGTTCGGCACGATGATCGCTTTCACGCCACCCTGACGTTTCTCGATCGCGCTCACCGATTCACGTTTTTCGTTCAACAGGTAAGAAGCCACCTGAACTGGCACGATAGCGTGAACTTCTTTGGTGTTTTCTTTCAGCGCTTCTTCTTCGATCAAACGAAGAATGGACAGCGCCAGAGATTCGTTATCACGGATGGTGCCGGTGCCGTTACAGCGTGGGCAAACGTGATGGCTGGATTCACCCAGTGACGGGCTGAGGCGCTGACGCGACATCTCAAGCAGACCGAAACGGGAAATGCGGCCGATCTGGATACGCGCACGGTCTTGACGCACGGCATCGCGCAGGCGGTTTTCAACTTCACGTTGGTGGCGAACCGGGGTCATATCGATAAAGTCGATAACGATCAGACCGCCGAGGTCACGCAGGCGCAGCTGGCGAGCGATCTCGTCTGCCGCTTCCAGGTTGGTGTTGAACGCGGTTTCTTCGATATCGCCGCCGCGGGTTGCACGCGCGGAGTTGATGTCGATAGCGGTCAGCGCTTCGGTAGAGTCGATAACGATCGAACCGCCGGAAGGCAGGCGAACTTCACGCTGGAAGGCGGATTCGATTTGAGATTCGATTTGGTAGTGGCTGAACAGAGGGATTTCACCGCTGTACAGTTTGATTTTGCTGCTGAAATCCGGACGGCCCAGGGCAGCGATGTGCTCTTTGGCCAGATCGAGAACTTTTGGATTGTCGATCAGGATTTCGCCGATGTCCGGGCGCAGATAGTCGCGGAATGCACGTACGATGACGTTGCTTTCCTGATGGATCAGGAAGGGCGCAGCGCGGCCTTCAGCGGCTTTTTTAATCGCTTCCCAGTGCTTCAGGCGGAAAGAGAGATCCCACTGCAATGCATCGGCCGATTTGCCAACGCCTGCGGTACGAACAATCAGGCCCATGCCATCCGGGAGTTGCAGAGAAGAAAGCGCTTCTTTCAATTCAGTGCGGTCATCACCTTCGATGCGGCGTGAAATACCACCGGCACGTGGGTTGTTCGGCATCAGAACCAAATAACTGCCGGCCAGGCTGATGAAGGTGGTCAAGGCGGCGCCTTTGTTGCCACGTTCTTCTTTATCAACCTGAACGATCACTTCCTGGCCTTCGCGCAGCACATCTTTGATGTTCGGGCGACCATGGGAGGAGTAGTTACTTGGGAAGTATTCGCGAGCGATTTCTTTAAGAGGGAGGAAACCATGTCGTTCGGCGCCGTAATCTACGAACGCTGCTTCAAGACTTGGTTCTATACGAGTGATTTTGCCTTTGTAAATATTCGCTTTTTTCTGTTCATGACCCGGACTTTCAATATCCAAATCATACAGCCGCTGTCCATCTACGAGGGCAACACGCAACTCTTCCTGCTGAGTTGCGTTAATCAACATTCTTTTCATCTTAACTTACTCGTTATTTTTACATTATCGACAAAGCTGCGGGCAAAATAACCTCATGGCCGGATTAAAACCGAAAACCCCGTGTCTTCTCGCAAAGCCGTCAACCTCACGGTTGTCGCCTGCATAGGGGCGCATTATCTCGGTAAGCCTGTATTTCTTTGTGAAAAACAGCACTTTTACTAGGGGAATAGCCTCTGATTTACGTCGACAGATCTGATTCCATTTGCCGGCCAAGCTGCAACCCGCAGCCCGCTAATTGTTTGATTTCACATTACGTCTTACGCCATTGCTGCGTTTTTGCGCCATCAGACAAATTTTATAATTCCACCGTTTTCCCTGTTTAACGAGAATCAACGTGGAAAGTAAATGCATTATTCCACTGCTGATACTGTTATAGCAAGGTGACTTTTCCTTAACTGCGGAAGAAATCGCAAACGTTCAAACCGGCTTGCTGCCTTATTGTCCGTCAGGGTTTCTCCTGCAGTCAGAGAGACAGTTAAGCACAGAAAAAGAAGTGGCGCTATTTACGCGCTCTATTTAGAATCCCGCTCCATGAAAACGAACATTCCTGCAGTACAATTAATCACGATTTCTGACGACGAAGCCGGTCAACGAATCGACAACTTTCTGCTTGCTCGCCTGAAAGGCGTGCCGAAGAGCATGATTTACCGCATCGTACGCAAAGGCGAGGTACGGGTTAATAAAGGACGCATCAAGGCTGAATACAAGCTGGCGGCTGGTGACGTGGTGCGAGTACCGCCGGTCCGCGTTGCCGAACGTGAAGACGCGCCGGTTTCCGCCAAGCTGGACAAAGTGGCGGCACTGGCCGATTGCATTTTGTATGAAGACGATCATTTGCTGCTGCTGAACAAGCCTTCGGGTACCGCGGTGCACGGTGGCAGCGGCCTGAGCTTTGGCGTGATTGAGGGCCTGCGCGCGCTGCGCCCGGAAGCCCGTTTCCTGGAGCTGGTGCACCGGCTGGATCGCGATACTTCCGGCGTGTTGCTGGTGGCGAAAAAACGTTCTGCACTGCGTTCGCTGCATGAGCAATTGCGGCTGAAAGGCATGCAGAAGGATTATCTGGCGCTGGTGCGCGGCCAATGGCAGTCGCATTGTAAAGCCGTGCAGGCACCGTTGCTGAAAAACATTCTGCAAAGCGGCGAACGTATCGTGCGCGTCAATAGCGAAGGCAAACCGTCGGAAACCCGCTTCAAGGTAGAGGAACGTTTTGAGCATGCCACGCTGGTCAAGGCGAGCCCGATTACCGGGCGCACCCACCAGATCCGCGTTCACACCTTGCACGCAGGGCACCCGATAGCCTTCGATGACCGCTATGGCGATCGTGAATTCGATCGCCAGTTGGCCGGTACCGGGCTCAAACGACTGTTCTTGCATGCTGCGGCACTGCGGTTCGAACATCCGGGCACTGGCGAAACGATGCGTATCGAAGCGCCGATGGACCAGGAGTTGCGCCACTGCCTGCAGGTATTGCGCAAGCAGGCCAAAGGCCAGTAAGTAAAAGTATTTTATATCAGCGGGTTGATGCCTTCAGCCCGCAGCATCTCCAGCAGGGCTATCAGCGGCAGACCGATCAACCCATTCGGATCTCGCCCCTCCAGTTTATCGAACAACGCAATACCCAGACCTTCACTTTTAAAACTGCCCGCACAGTTGAGCGGCTGTTCAAGGCGCACATAAGCGCTGATTTCTGCGTCGCTCAGCACACGGAAATGCACATGGAAGGGCTCGCAAAGCGCCTGCAGGTGATGGCTGCGGCTGTTGTACAGCGCCAGACCGGTATAAAACGTCACCCTTTGGCCGCTGGCCTGGCGCAATTGCGCGCAGGCGTTCTCTTCGGTATGCGGTTTCCCGGTTATTTTACCGTCGATCACGCAGACCTGGTCGGAACCGATAATCAAATGGTCAGGATAGGCGATGGCCAATGCCTGGGCTTTCGCCGTCGCCAGCCGTAAGACCAGCGCTTCGGCGGTTTCCCCGGCCAATGGGGTTTCATCGACCTGCGGCGCGTCACAGGTAAAAGGCAGATGCAGTTTTTCCAACAGCATCTTGCGGTAGGTCGAGGTGGAGGCGAGGAGTAGTCTCTGCATAATTTTTTTCGTAAACCATAGCGTAAATGGAGAGGTCATTTTAAACTGTCCGCCGCTGAGGAAGCGAATATTGGTGAAAGGTGCCGTTTTACGGCCTTTTTCTTTGACTCTAAGTCGTTACAAAGTTAATATGCGCGCCCTATGCAAAAGGTAAAATTACCCTTGACCATTGATGCGGTACGTACCGCTCAGAAACGCCTGGACTATGTTGGTTCCTATGCGCCTGAGCAGGTTACACGTGTTGCTGCCTCTGTGGTCAGTGTGGACAGTGATGTTGAGGTCTCGTTATCTTTCGATATTGATAACCAGCGCCTCGCGGTGATAACAGGGCATGCGGACGTCCAGGTAATGCTGATGTGCCAACGCTGCGGAGTCCCGTTCGAACACCATGTTCACACAACATATTGTTTTAGCCCGGTCGTCAATGATGAGCAGGCTGAGGCATTACCGGGGGCGTACGAGCCGATCGAAGTCGATGAGTTTGGCGAAGTTGATCTGCTGGCAATGATTGAAGACGAAATTATTCTTTCACTGCCTGTCGTCCCGGTACATGAATCTGAACACTGTGAAGTGTCCGAAGCGGACATGGTCTTTGGCAAACTGCCTCCAGAGGCGGAGAAACCAAACCCATTTGCCGTATTAGCCAGTTTAAAGCGTAAGTAATTAAGGAGTAAGGTCCATGGCCGTACAACAAAATAAACCAACCCGTTCCAAACGTGGCATGCGTCGTTCACACGATGCTCTGACCACCACCACTTTGTCTGTTGATGCGACTTCTGGTGAAACTCATCGTCGTCACCACATCACTGCCGACGGTTTCTACCGCGGTCGCAAGGTTATCGGCTAAGTAGCGGTACCTTGACTCGTCTAACCCTGGCGTTAGATGCAATGGGCGGGGACTTCGGTCCCTGCGTCACAGTGCCTGCTTCATTGCAGGCACTGGCCTCTAATTTACAGCTTCATCTTCTGCTGGTCGGCAATCCCGACACCCTCTCTCCTTTACTTGCCAAAGCCGATCCGGTTCTTCTGGAACGTTTGCAAGTCGTGCCCGCTGAATCTGTGATTGCCGGCGACGCCAAACCCTCACAAGCGATTCGTGCCAGCCGTGGCACTTCCATGCGCATTGCGCTGGAACTGACCAAAAACGGTGATGCACAGGGCTGTGTCAGCGCGGGTAATACCGGTGCGCTGATGGGGTTGGCGAAGATGCTGATTAAGCCGTTGGACGGTATTGAACGTCCGGCGCTGATGACGGTGATCCCGAATCAGCTGGGCGGTAAAACCGTGGTGCTGGATCTGGGCGCCAACGTCGAATGCGACAGCACCATGCTGGTGCAGTTTGCGGTGATGGGCGCGGTGATGGCCGAAGAGGTGGTGGGGATTGCGCAACCACGCGTGGCGCTGCTGAATATTGGTGAAGAAGAAACCAAAGGTCTGGATAATATCCGCGAAGCGGCCGCCGTGCTAAAAAATACTCCGGCAATCAACTATATTGGTTACCTGGAAGGCAACGATCTTCTCACCGGGAAAACCGATGTGATGGTCTGCGACGGCTTTGTGGGTAACGTCACCCTGAAAACCATGGAAGGGGTGGTAAGAGTATTTTTATCGCTGCTGAAATCATCCGGAGACGGTGGCAAGCAGGCGTGGTGGTTAAAATTGTTGGGCCGTTGGTTGCAAAAACGGGTGGTAAAGCGGTTCGGCCACCTGAACCCCGACCAGTATAATGGCGCATGTCTGTTAGGATTGCGCAGCACCGTAATCAAGAGCCACGGCGCTGCGAACCCGCACGCGTTTGCAGTTGCAATCGAACAGGCTGTGCAGGCGGTGCAGCGGCAAGTCCCTGACAGGATTGCTGCGCGCCTTGAAGCTGTATTACCTAAGAGTGACTGATCGTACATGTATACAAAGATTCTCGGTACGGGGAGTTATTTACCCGTACAAGTGCGCACCAACGCTGACCTTGAAAAAATGGTGGATACCTCTGACGAGTGGATCGTCACTCGCACCGGTATCCGTGAACGCCGCATTGCCGCCGCTGATGAAACCGTGGCGACGATGGGCTTCCATGCTGCTGAAAAAGCGCTGGAAATGGCAGGTGTGGCTAAAGAAGATATCGGGCTGATCGTTGTGGCGACCACCACTTCGAGCCACGCATTCCCAAGTTCTGCCTGCCAAGTGCAGCAGATGCTCGGGATTAAAGATTGTGCGGCTTTCGATCTGGCTGCAGCCTGCGCCGGTTTCACCTACGCGTTGAGCGTTGCCGATCAGTACGTTAAGAACGGCGCGGTGAAGCGTGCACTGGTGATTGGTGCAGACGTGCTTTCTCGCACGCTGGATCCTGACGATCGCGGTACCATCATCCTGTTTGGTGATGGCGCTGGCGCAGTGGTGCTGGGCGCTTCTGAAGAGCCGGGCATTCTGTCGACTCACCTGCATGCGGACGGCACCTACGGCGGCCTGCTGACGTTGCCATTCAAGGATCGTCAGGATCAGGAAAAGCCAGCCTATGTCACCATGGCAGGCAATGAAGTCTTCAAGGTTGCGGTTACCGAACTGGCTCACATCGTTGACGAAACGCTGCAGGCCAATGATCTGGACCGCAGCCAGCTGGATTGGCTGGTGCCGCACCAGGCCAACCTGCGCATTATCAGCGCAACGGCAAAAAAACTGGGTATGGGGATGGATAAAGTGGTGGTGACGCTTGATCGTCACGGTAACACCTCTGCCGCCTCGGTCCCCGCAGCGCTCGATGAAGCGGTGCGCGATGGGCGGATCCAGCGCGGGCAACTGGTGCTGCTGGAAGCCTTCGGCGGCGGCTTTACCTGGGGCTCGGCGCTGGTTCGTTTCTGATTAACAGGAAGAAAAAATGACGCAATTTGCTTTTGTTTTCCCAGGCCAGGGCTCACAGTCCCTGGGCATGCTGGCCGATTTGGCCGCTCAATATCCGATCGTTGAAGCGACTTTCAGCGAAGCCTCTTCCGTTCTGGGTTACGACCTGTGGCAACTGGTGCAGCAAGGGCCGGCGGAAGAACTGAACAAAACCTGGCAAACGCAGCCGGCATTGCTGGCCGCCTCAGTGGCGATTTTCCGCGTTTGGCAGCAGCAGGGCGGCAAAATGCCAGCCATCATGGCCGGCCACAGCCTGGGTGAATACTCGGCGCTGGTTTGTGCGGGCGTGCTGGATTTCCAGGCGGCAATCCGCCTGGTTGAGCTGCGCGGCAAACTGATGCAGGAAGCGGTGCCGGAAGGTACTGGCGCGATGTCCGCCATCATTGGTCTGGACAACGCGGCTATCGCCAAGGCTTGTGAAGAGTCTGCCCAAGGGCAGGTTGTTTCGCCGGTGAACTTCAATTCCCCGGGCCAGGTGGTGATCGCCGGCAATAAAGAGGCGGTTGAACGTGCAGGCTCAGCCTGTAAAGCGGCTGGCGCCAAGCGTGCGCTGCCGTTGCCGGTGAGCGTGCCTTCGCACTGTGCACTGATGAAGCCGGCTGCAGACAAACTGGCCGTGGCGTTGCAGGACATCACCTTCAGCGCTCCGCAGGTGCCGGTGGTAAATAACGTCGACGTGCGTGCTGAAAGCGATCCAGAAGCGATCCGCAGCGCCCTGGTGCGTCAGTTGTACAGCCCGGTACGTTGGACCGAGAGCGTTGAGTTTATGGCAGCACAGGGCGTTACGTCGCTGCTAGAGGTTGGTCCGGGCAAGGTTCTGACCGGTCTGACTAAACGTATTGTTGATACCCTGACGGCGGCGGCGGTGAATGACGCTGCCAGCCTGACAGCGGCGCTTGAACAATAAAGAGGAAAACAATGAGCTTCGAAGGTAAAGTTGTTCTGGTCACCGGCGCGAGCCGGGGTATTGGCCGGGCTATTGCAGAAACGTTTGTGGCACGCGGCGCTAAAGTGATCGGCACCGCCACCAGTGAAAGCGGCGCTGAGGCTATCAGCAGCTACCTGGGCGCGAACGGCAAAGGGTTTGCATTGAACGTGGTCGATGCTCAATCTATCGACAGCGTTCTGGCATCTATTCGTGCTGAATTTGGCGAAATCGACATTTTAGTGAATAATGCCGGCATTACGCGTGATAACCTCCTGATGCGTATGAAGGACGACGAGTGGCAGGATATCCTGAACACCAATCTGACTTCCGTATTCCGTCTGTCAAAAGCGGTAATGCGAGCTATGATGAAAAAGCGGTTTGGCCGGATCATCACCATCGGTTCCGTTGTCGGTACCATGGGGAACGCAGGGCAGGCTAATTACGCGGCGGCTAAAGCCGGTCTGATTGGCTTTAGTAAGTCTTTGGCACGTGAAGTTGCTTCGCGTGGCATTACGGTCAACGTCGTGGCACCTGGCTTTATTGAGACGGACATGACACGGGCGTTGACAGATGATCAACGCGCAGGCATTTTGTCATCAGTTCCAGCCAATCGGCTGGGGGATGCTAAAGAAATCGCCAGCGCTGTTGCATTTTTAGCCTCTGATGAGGCTGGCTACATCACCGGTGAAACGTTACATGTCAATGGCGGCATGTACATGATTTAAAAAATGCGAAAACTATTTGCGTTATTTGGGGTAAAAACCGCAAAATAGCGTAAAATCGTGGTTTGACCAGCCGGGATTTAGTTGCATCTTTTTCAACATTTTATACACTACGAAAACCATCGCGAAAGCGAGTTTTGATAGGAAATTTAAGAGTATGAGCACTATCGAAGAACGCGTTAAGAAAATCATTGTTGAGCAGTTGGGTGTTAAACAGGAAGAAGTTTTAAATAACGCTTCTTTCGTTGAAGATCTGGGTGCTGATTCTCTTGACACCGTTGAGCTGGTAATGGCTCTGGAAGAAGAGTTCGACACCGAGATTCCAGACGAAGAAGCTGAGAAAATCACTACTGTTCAGGCAGCTATTGATTTCATCAACGCCAGCCAGCAGTAAGAGAACATATCTAGGCGGTCACTCGACCGCCTAAGTTTTTTCTATCCCTAGTGTCATATTTTTCCCTCCTTGGAGGACAAACGTGTCTAAGCGTCGAGTAGTTGTGACCGGACTGGGCATGTTGTCTCCTGTCGGCAATACGGTAGAGTCCACATGGAACGCTCTTCTTGCCGGTCAGAGTGGCATCAGCCTGATCGACCATTTCGATACCTCTGCCTATGCGACCAAGTTTGCAGGCCTGGTAAAGAATTTTAATTCAGAAGATTTCATCTCCCGCAAAGATGCGCGCAAGATGGACGCCTTCATCCAGTACGGTATCGCAGCCGGCATGCAAGCCATGCAGGACGCACAACTGGATATCACCGAGGCTAACGCCAGCCGCATTGGCGCCGCTATCGGCTCCGGTATTGGCGGCCTGGGTTTGATTGAAGAGAACCACAGTTCACTGGTTAACGGTGGCCCACGGAAAATCAGTCCGTTCTTTGTGCCGTCAACCATAGTAAACATGATTGCAGGCCACCTGACTATCATGTACGGCATGCGTGGCCCGAGCATTTCGATCGCCACCGCCTGTACCTCAGGTGTGCACAACATCGGCCACGCCGCGCGTATCATTGCTTACAATGATGCTGACGTCATGCTGGCCGGTGGGGCAGAAAAAGCCAGTACCCCGTTGGGCGTCGGCGGCTTTGGCGCAGCACGCGCGTTGTCGACCCGCAACGAAGATCCGCAGGCAGCCAGCCGCCCTTGGGACAAGGACCGTGATGGTTTTGTTCTGGGTGACGGTGCCGGCATGATGGTGCTGGAAGAGTACGAGCACGCCAAAAAACGCGGCGCCAAGATTTATGCTGAAGTTGTCGGCTTTGGGATGAGCAGTGATGCTTATCACATGACGTCACCACCGGAAAACGGTGCGGGCGCTGCGCTGGCGATGGAAAATGCGTTGCTAGATGCCGGTGTGACCACGTCACAAATCGGCTATATCAATGCGCACGGCACCTCAACGCCGGCCGGCGACAAAGCCGAAACGCAGGCGGTGAAGTCGGTATTTAGCAGCGATGCGCAGCGCGTGATGGTCAGCTCGACCAAATCGATGACCGGCCACCTGTTAGGTGCGGCGGGTGCGATTGAGTCGATCTTCACCGTACTGGCATTGCGTGACCAGGCCGTTCCGCCAACCATCAACCTGGATAATCCGGATGAAGGTTGTGATCTGGACTTCGTTCCGCACGAAGCACGCCAGGTAAGCGATATGCAGTACACGCTGTGTAACTCCTTCGGTTTCGGCGGCACCAACGGTTCTCTGATCTTCCGCAAGGTGTAATAACCTCTGCTGGCGGACGGTAAAAAGCCCGGTTTTTTAAACCGGGCTTTTTTTATGGCGCTGACCCGCCGGGGCCCGGCTAGGCGATGCTTTTGTCGAGCGGCCAACTGCTGCTAATGGCGTCGGCGCCTGTTATTCTGTAGTGGAAACCAAAGCGGTCAGGGGAAGTCTATGTACTGGATAAACGGGCAGCAACACGATGCGCTGGCGCCAAGCGATCGCGGCTTGCAGTTTGGCGACGGCTGTTTCACTACCGCACGAGTGGTTGAGGGCAAGATTGATCTGCTGCCCTGGCATATCGAACGTCTGCAGCAGTCGGCACAGCGGCTGATGCTGCCTGCCTGTGACTGGGATGCGTTGGAATATGAAATGGTGCGCGCGGCAGAATCTATCCCGCAGGGCGTGGTCAAAGCGATACTGACGCGCGGCAGCGGTGGGCGAGGTTACAGTCCAAAAGGATGTGAGCATCCCACGCGGATTGTTTCTCGCAGCGCCTACCCGATGCACTATTTGCAATGGCGCGAGCAGGGCATCAGCCTGGCGCTTAGCCCGGTAACGCTGGCTCGTCATCCGCTGCTGGCGGGGTTGAAACACCTGAATCGTTTGGAGCAGGTGTTGATCCGCGCGCATCTTGACCAGACGGCCGCCGACGAGGCGCTGGTGCTTGACACTGCCGGTATGCTGGTGGAATGCTGTGCGGCTAATTTGTTCTGGCGAAAGGGAAAAGCGGTCTTCACGCCGGATCTGAGCCAGGCGGGCGTGGCTGGACTGATGCGTCGCCGGGTGATTGAGCTGCTCGCGGGCAGCCAGTACTCATTACATTACGTCAGTGAGCCACTGGAGACGCTGGCCGACGCCGAAGAAGTGCTGGTGAGCAATGCGCTAATGCCATTGCTGCCGGTGAACATCGCGCAATCCTGGCATTACTCTTCGCGCCAACTCTATGATTTTTTGCGCCCACACTGTTAACGATGGCTGATTGATGAAGAAAAGAAAGCTGAAGTTCGTTTCTATTATTGTTGTTCTGGTATTGGGCCTGCTGTTGTGGGGATATCAGAAGGTTGAACGCTTCGCGGATACGCCTCTGGCGATCCAGCAGGAAGCCATTTTTAAACTGCCGGCGGGTACCGGACGGATAGCGCTGGAAGGGCTGCTGGTTCGTGACAAGCTGATCCGCAACGGCATGTGGTTCCCGTGGCTGCTGCGTGTGGAGCCGCAGCTGGCGGAGTTTAAGGCCGGTACCTACCGCTTTACACCTGGCATGACGGTGCGCGAGATGCTCAAACTGCTGGCCAGCGGCAAAGAAGCCCAGTTCAGCGCGCGCTTTATCGAAGGCTCTCGCCTGCGTGACTGGCTGGCGGTGCTGCAACAGTCCAAATACCTCAAACATACGCTGGCGGGCAAAAGCGAAACGGAAATTGCCGTGGCGTTGGGCTTGCCGGAGGGGACTAATCCTGAAGGACGCCTGTACCCCGATACCTACCTGTACACGGCGGGCATGAGCGACATTGCGTTGCTAAAGCGTGCTCATTTGCGAATGACCAAGGCGCTGGAAGATGCCTGGCAAGGTCGCGACACCAGCCTGCCATACAAAACGCCCGAAGAGCTGCTGACCATGGCCTCGATCATTGAGAAAGAGACCGCCGTGCCGGAAGAACGCACCAAGGTGGCTTCCGTCTTTATTAACCGCCTGCGCATTGGCATGCGTTTGCAGACCGACCCAACGGTGATTTACGGCATGGGCGATAGTTATAATGGCGATATCACCCGCAAAGATTTGGAAACGCCGACGGCGTACAACACCTATGTGATCAACGGCCTACCGCCAACGCCGATTGCCATGCCTGGCAAGGCTTCGCTGGCCGCCGCCGCCAATCCGGCGAAAACCCCTTATCTGTACTTTGTTGCCGACGGCAAAGGTGGGCATCAATTTACCACTAACCTGGCCAGCCATAATCAGGCGGTGCGCGCCTATCGCCAGGCGCTGAAGGAAAAGAATGAAAAGTAAATTTGTGGTTATCGAAGGGCTTGAGGGCGCGGGCAAAACTACCGCTCGCGATACCGTGGTCGACGTACTGCGCCAGCACGGCATCAACGATATTGTCTTTACCCGTGAACCTGGTGGTACGCCGTTGGCAGAAAAGCTGCGCGACCTGTTCAAGCGCGGCGTGGACGGTGAGCTGCCGACCATCAAAGCCGAGGTGCTGATGCTGTACGCAGCCCGCGTGCAATTGGTGGAAACGGTGATCAAACCGGCGTTGGCGCGTGGTGCCTGGGTGGTTGGCGATCGTCACGATTTGTCTTCGCAGGCCTATCAGGGCGGCGGTCGCGGAGTCGATCAGCAACTGATGGCCTCGCTGCGTGACACCGTGCTGGGCGATTTTCACCCGGACCTGACGCTGTATCTGGATTTGCCGCCGTTAGTGGGGTTGCAACGTGCCCGCGCACGCGGCGAATTGGATCGCATCGAACAAGAGGCGCTGCCGTTCTTTGAACGCACCCGCGCGCGCTACCTGGAACTGGCGGCGCAGGACGAGTCCATTGTCACCGTTGACGCGGCCCAATCGCTGGAGCAGGTGACGGCAGCGATTCGTCACAGCGTCAGCCAATGGCTGCAGCAGGAAGGCGCGTAATGAACTGGTACCCGTGGCTGAATACCCCTTACCGGCAGTTGGTCGGGCAATATGCTGCCGATCGCGGTCATCATGCCTTGCTGCTGCACGCAGCGGCGGGCAATGGCGAAGAAGCGCTGGCCTATGGGCTGAGCCGTTGGCTGATTTGCCAGCGCCGTAACGGAGAGAAAAGCTGCGGTGAATGCCATAGCTGCCGGTTAATGCTGGCGGGCAATCACCCGGATTATCATGTGCTGACGCCGGAAAAGGGCAAAAGCAGTCTGGGCGTGGAGCCCATTCGTCAGGTGATTGAGATCCTTTACTCCCATGCCCAGCAGGGCGGAGCCAAGGTGATTTGGTTGCCGCAGGCGGAGCTGCTGACCGAGGCGGCCGCCAATGCGTTGTTGAAAACATTGGAAGAGCCGCCGGAAAAAACCTATTTCCTGCTGAGCTGCCGTGAGCCTTCCCGCCTGTTGGCGACGTTGCGCAGCCGCTGTTTGTACTGGCACCTCGCCAGCCCGGACGAACAGCTCAGCCTGCAGTGGTTAAACCGACAGACGTCGGGTAATCAGGTCGATCTGCTGACCGCATTGCGTCTGCATGATGGCGCTCCTCTGGCCGCCGAGCAGTTGTTGCAGCCGGAACGTTGGCAGCAGCGTAGCGCGCTGTGTGCCGCCCTGAGCGCTGCTTTGCCGCAGCATGACATGCTGTCCTTGCTGCCGGTGTTGAATCACGAAGACGTCGCCGAGCGGCTACACTGGTTATGCGCATTGCTGGTCGACGCCATGAAATGGCAGCAGGGGGCGGCGAGTTTTGCCCTCAACCAGGATCAGCAACCCTTGGTGCACCAACTGGCCAGCCGTTTGAGCAGCAGCTCGCTGCAGCAAGTGGTGCAACAATGGCTTAATTGCCGCCACCAGTTGCTCAGCGTGGTCGGCGTTAACCGTGAACTGCTGCTGACAGAACAGTTACTTGGCTGGGAGCAGATGCTCGGCGCTACCGGCTATTCTCACCCTCATTCGCTGTAAAAGAGTTAAATATTATGTTGTTAGT
This sequence comes from Serratia sp. BNK-12, assembly GCF_047456085.1. Classification (NCBI taxonomy): domain Bacteria; kingdom Pseudomonadati; phylum Pseudomonadota; class Gammaproteobacteria; order Enterobacterales; family Yersiniaceae; genus Serratia; species Serratia sp. BNK-12. Next base: position 3,191,018 of record NZ_CP179896.1, on the reverse strand, counting down.
AGATTCTCATTGCCACCTCGATGGCCTGGATTACCAAACCCTGCACCAAAACGTGGATGACGCACTGGCCAAAGCCAAGGCGCGCGATGTCGGTTACGTGCTGGCGGTCGCTACCACCTTGCCGGGCTATCAGGCCATGACGCAGTTGATTGGCCAACGCGACGACGTGGCTTTCTCCTGCGGTGTGCATCCGCTCAATCTGGAAGGCGGCTACGACTATGCCGAACTGCGCCGTTTAGCGGCGGCAGAGCAGGTGGTGGCACTGGGGGAAACCGGTCTGGATTATTTCTATCAAAAAGACAATCTTGAACTGCAGCAAGCCTCGTTTCGTGAGCATATCCGCATCGGTCGCGATCTGAACAAACCGGTGATCGTGCATACCCGTGATGCGCGTGAAGACACGCTGGCGATCCTGCGGGAAGAAAATGCCCAGGACTGTGGCGGCGTACTGCATTGCTTCACCGAAGATCGCGCCACGGCCGAAGCCCTGTTGGACTTGGGGTTCTACATTTCCTTTTCCGGCATCCTGACCTTCCGCAACGCCGAGCAGCTGCGTGATGTGGCGCGCTATGTGCCGCTGGACCGCATTCTGGTGGAAACCGACTCGCCGTATCTGGCTCCGGTGCCGCACCGCGGCAAAGAAAACCAACCTGCCTACGTGCGCGATGTAGCTGAATACATGGCAGTATTGAAGGGCGTGAGCCTGGAAACGCTGGCCGAAGCCACCACCGCCAACTTTTCACGCTTATTTCACATCGAACTCTGATCTTTGGCCTAGGCTATAGCTGTAGTCATCGATTCTGGAATTTTTTTTAAGCTCGTAATTAATCGCCGAAACGGGTAATGTTCCCACCCGTTTTAGGGCGAGGCGCGGGCATTTTTTCCTCTTTTTTGACAAAAAATAGGCGATTTAAGAAAAATACCCGGTTTTGTTCATTGAAACGTGACTGCCATCAAACATTGCGCAGCCTATTTATTTTACTCTGCGTAAAAATTCAAGGGGTGCTCAGACACCCTGAATTGCAGGGGTTTTTTCTCCCCCCTTGCAACGCGAAGAATCGCGGAAAGTAGCAAAGCACTATTACTCAGGAGCACACTCAACTATGTTCAAGAACGCATTTGCAAACCTGCAAAAAGTAGGTAAGTCGCTAATGCTGCCGGTGTCCGTATTGCCTATCGCAGGTATCCTGCTGGGCGTCGGTTCCGCCAACTTTAGCTGGCTACCTGCGGTAGTCTCCCACGTGATGGCGGAAGCCGGCGGTTCCGTTTTCGCCAACATGCCGCTGATCTTCGCCATCGGTGTTGCCCTGGGCTTCACCAATAACGACGGTGTCTCCGCGTTAGCCGCAGTAGTGGCTTACGGCATCATGGTGAAAACCATGGCAGTAGTAGCGCCTTTGGTGCTGCACCTGCCAGCTGAAGAGATCGCGGCCAAACACCTGGCGGATACCGGTGTGCTCGGGGGGATTATCTCCGGCTCCATCGCGGCCTATATGTTTAACCGCTTCTTCCGCATTCAATTGCCGGAATACCTGGGCTTCTTTGCCGGTAAGCGCTTTGTGCCGATTATCTCCGGCCTGGCGGCAATCGTTCTGGGCGTAGTGCTGTCCTTCATCTGGCCTCCTATCGGTACGGCTATCCAGACCTTCTCACAGTGGGCTGCGTATCAGAACCCGGTAGTGGCATTTGGTATCTACGGCGTGGTTGAACGTGCGCTGGTGCCGTTTGGTCTGCACCACATCTGGAACGTACCTTTCCAGATGCAGATTGGTGAATACACCAACGCGGCGGGCCAGGTATTTCACGGCGACATCCCACGTTATATGGCAGGTGACCCGACTGCGGGTAAACTGTCCGGTGGCTTCCTGTTCAAAATGTACGGTCTGCCTGCTGCTGCGATTGCCATCTGGCACTCGGCCAAGCCGGAAAACCGCGCAAAAGTCGGCGGTATCATGATCTCCGCTGCGCTGACCTCGTTCCTGACCGGTATCACCGAACCGATCGAGTTCTCCTTCATGTTCGTTGCGCCGATCCTGTACGCAATCCACGCCATTCTGGCTGGCCTGGCGTTCCCGATCTGTATCCTGTTGGGGATGCGTGACGGCACCAGCTTCTCGCACGGTCTGATCGACTTTATCGTACTGAGCGGTAACAGCAGCAAAATCTGGCTGTTCCCAGTGGTCGGTATCATCTACGGTCTGGTGTACTACACCATCTTCCGCGTGCTGATTGCCAAACTGGATCTGAAAACACCAGGTCGCGAAGACACGGCTTCTGAGCAGGTTGCCCAGGGCGGTTCTGAAATGTCTGCAGCACTGGTTCAGGCTTTCGGTGGTAAAGAGAACATCACCAACCTGGATGCCTGTATCACTCGACTGCGCGTTAGCGTGGCGGACGTGAGCAAGGTTGACCAGGCTGGCTTGAAAAAACTGGGTGCTGCTGGCGTTGTCGTCGCAGGCTCGGGTGTTCAGGCTATCTTTGGCACCAAATCTGACAACCTGAAAACGGATATGGACGAGTACATCCGTAACCATTAATTCAGGTCAGGCAGGGGAGTTTTAAGGGAGGCGAAAGCCTCCCTTTTTTGTTGGTTTTTTGTCGGCTTTTAAATAAATCTCTGAAGGCCACTTTCTACTAACGTGGTGCAACCCGTCGGCATGATTGCATGTGGCAGTGCCAACAAAGATAATGGTTTTACTTCAATGAGTAGGTGATCTGCCAGAAGGATTTTGGAGCGTGAAAAAGTATTCTTATCCTTTTCTCTTTTCTGCGACCATCGCTTTTTTAGGGTTGGTGTATGGAGTGATGTGGTGGCATAGAGAGGTTTACCGCATTACTTTTCTCAGTGTCTCGACAACGCGCTATATGATCGTTGCAGCGATGATACTGGCTTTGTTTATTTCAATTTACGTTATTGGCCGTGGCGCCGTAAAAAGCAATAAGCACATTGATTATCTCAAGTTTTATGGCGGGGCCTGCATTGTTTTGTTCTTTGTCTTTGCTATGGCATTAATCACCATGACCTACCTGCTGCCAGGGCCGGTCGTGACCTACACGGCGGCTTACTCTTATGCTGAAGGCAGCAGGAAAAGTTGTTCTGGCGCCGATGTTGACGATCCGGACCTGGGGACGAACATAAGAATATGTCATCCAGCGGGTAACTATGCGTTCGATAACGAGATCTTTGTAGAGAAGAGAAACAATGCCCTTGGTTCGGTAGTCATGTATGCAATGACTTCCCCTTAGCACTGCTGGTCAAATGTAGAAGTTGAGTATTCCAGCCTCTGCATTTCACCCAGCGTTTTCTCACTGGGTGAAAGACCTATTGTATCTCAAGCCGCCGGCGCAGCCAGGGTTCTTTAAGCCTGAAGAGGCAGCAACAACCGGGAGGCGCTATTTTTCCGCGTGTTTTTGCAGGAACTGTTCAAACACCGCCAGGGTGTCGCTGGAAATGTGGTGCTCGATCCCTTCGCTGTCCAACTCCGCCGTTTCGTTCGGTACCCCGAGACACACCAGCAGGTCGACCACTATCCGATGACGACGGCGTACCTTCTGCGCCAGTTGTTCACCTTCCTCCGTCAGGAAAACCCCTCGATAAGGCCGTGACTCCACCAGACCTGCACTCTTCAGCCGGGCAATGTTCTTGATCGCGGTCGGGTGCGACACACCGAAACGTTTGGCGATATCGGTGGTTCTTGCTTCGCGGGTGGTGACCAGCAGGTCGGCTATCAGCTCGACATAATCTTCAATCAGCGCATTGGACTGCGCCTCTCGAGCGCGGGTGAAGCGCAGGGCATGTTCAGCCTCGTCTGGCATTTCGGCCACGACGGGGCGGTCGGCGTCATCTGGTGCGCTTGTTGCCATATTCTGAGACGTCCTTTAAACGTAAATCCAGTGAGTTGCAGATTAATGCAGTTCCGCCATACGTTAGTCCAAAGGCGACGCATTATCAATTCGCCAGACGCATTGGGTGGAAATTAGAAATATTTGTACACAAAGGTAGAGTATCTTCCATTTTGCATAAAGTGTAGCCGATGCTACATTGCTGAGAGTGTTGGGTGAAAAATAACCAGAAAAAGATTGAGGGTAAACCATGCGTGATGCGGCAACCACCACATCGTTAACCGAACGAACCAATACGGCAATAGGTAACGCGCTTGCCGGGCGCAAGCGTGGCGCATTCACGCCGCTGCTGTTCGCCGGGCCTGCGGTGATTGCCTCCATTGCTTATATGGACCCCGGTAACTTCGCCACCAATATTCAGGCCGGCTCGAAATACGGCTATAGCCTGCTATGGGTGGTGGTGATGGCCAACCTGATCGCCATGCTGTTCCAGGCGCTGTCGGCCAAGTTGGGTATCGTCACTCAACGCAATCTGGCAGAGATGTGCCGCGATCAATTTTCGCGCCCGGTGGTGATCGGCATGTGGCTGCTCAGTGAAGTGGCGGCGATGGCAACCGATCTGGCGGAGTTCCTCGGCGGGGCTATAGCGCTTGCCTTGCTGTTCCATATGCCGCTGTTGCCGGGAATGGGGGTGACCGCGGTCATTACCTACGCTTTGCTGATGGTGGAGAAAAAGGGGTTCCGCCCGGTAGAGCTGATGATCGGCGGCTTGGTCGCGATTATTGCCCTGTGTTACCTGGTCGAGATGTTCATTGTACCGGTGGACTGGGCTGCGGCGGGCATGGGTATGGTTACGCCGCAGTTGCCGGATGCACAGGCGTTGACCATCGCGGTGGGGATTATCGGTGCTACGGTGATGCCGCACGCCATCTTCCTGCACTCAGGGCTGACTCAGCACCGTGCGCCGGCCAGTGACAGTGGTGAAAGGCGTAAACTGCTGCGCTTTTCCAATATTGAGGTGGTGATTGCCTTATCTGTCGCCGGGCTGGTGAATATTGCCATGGTGATTATGGCCTCCAGCGCGTTCCATGCCGGTAACAGCGACGTGGCGGAGATTGGCACCGCCTACCATACGCTGACGCCGCTGTTTGGCGCTGCGGCGGCGGGTATCTTCCTGATGTCGCTGATTGCTTCCGGCATTTCCAGCTCGGTAGTGGGGACGATGGCAGGCCAGATGATCATGCAGGGCTTTGTCGGTTTCCGTATCCCGGTATGGGTACGCCGCATGGTCACCATGGTGCCGGCGTTCATCGTGGTAGCTCTGGGGGTTAATGCCACCGACGCGCTGGTTTACAGCCAGGTCGTATTGAGCCTGGCGCTGCCGGCGCCGATGATTGCCCTGGTGATGTTCACGCGTCGCCGCGACATCATGGGCGAGTTCGTGAATAGCCGCCTGACCAGCCTGGTATCGATCATCGGTACGGTGATTATTATTCTGCTCAACATGGTGCTGCTGCTGCAAACCTTCGGTGTCGCCATTCCCGGTCTGGGCTGATACCAAGCCGTGCAACCCAGTGTCACGGCCTGGCAACGGCGAGCTCCCGTTAAGGCGTCGTTTTTGGCGTTGGGTTTTGTCCCTGGGTCAGAGCCTTCTCATCGTCGGAGATGCTGCCGGTATTTGCCGCCCATACGCCTTCCTGAGTCTTGGTGACCCGTTGGTGAGCGGCATTCAGGTTTTGGCCAACGGCAGCAATATGATTAGACTCCACACCGCCGGTATTTTCCGCCCAGGGAATGGTTTGATCGTTGGCCCGCGCGAGCCCGCTTAACAACAGAGGCAGGATGACCAGTGTGGCATGAGTAACGACTTTCATTTTCATGATCTCAATGTCCTTTAATGCGTATGGCATACGGTGGCTTGACCATAGCGTTATCAGTGATAAACAATTGAGGGGGAGGGATAGCCTTAAGTCAGTCTACTAACGGCTGGCGGTTTGGGATCCGCAATACGCCCTGTTCATACAGTCTAGGCCTGGCTTCCAGCGGCTGCGGTGGCGTTGATGTAAACGGAATCATTCATTTCTAAGCGGACATGTAAAACTGTTTCATGAGAAATAATTCGCATGTTTATAATGTTCAAGATCCTGCAAGCGGTTTTATGGCCTAACCTTTCATTTAAGGTAGAAAAGGCAGGGTTGGCGTAGTTATCCGCCTCATCTCATTGAGTTTTTTACCTCAGATTACGCCGATCCCTTTTCTTGCTTCCCGGAAAAAAGCGTGCTGATAAAGTCGACGAATACGCGTATTTTATGGCTGCGGTCGCGCAACCGTGGGTAAAGGATATTGACGGGGGCGCCAATGAGAGCCCATTCCTGTAAGACCGGCTCCAGTGTCCCCGCCAGCAGGTAACTTTCTAACGTGCAATCCAGCAAATAGACCAGTCCGAGATGGTTTTTGGCCACTTCGCATAAAGACTGCGAATGATTAAAACTCAGCAGTGGGCTGGGGGGCAGTTGATAGACTTGCTCGTTACGAATAAATTGCCACGGATCTGCCATTGTTTCACCTGAGCGGATAAAACCAAGCCGCACATGTTGTTGCAACTGTTGTGGGTGTTCCGGCCGGCCATAACGGTCAAAATAGACACTTGAACCGCAACACAGGTAGTGCGGTTGGAATAGTTTGCGGCTGACCATATCCGGGACATCGTTGGCGCCGATTCGAATAAACACGTCTGCACGATCCTCTACCGGATTGACCAGCCGATCGCTTACCGACACGCTGAGCTGTATTTCCGGATACTGTGCCAGAAATGACGGCAGTACAGGGGCGATATGCATACTGCTGAGCATCGAGGCAATCTCAACGCGCAAGGGGCCGCGGGGTTGTTCAAATTCATCCGACATATCGTTCTTCAGTCGATCAAACTGCTGCAATATCTCTTGCGCCGAACGATAGCAGCGCTCACCGGCTGCAGTCAGCGAAAAACGGCGGGTTGAGCGTTTAAAAAGCGGCTGTTGAAACTGCTTCTCGAGCTGGTTAATGCTGTAAGTGATGCTGGCGGGTGATAAACCCAGTTTAGTTGCAGCCTGGCTGAACCCTTCCATTTCCACTACCTGACAGAAAACGCGCAGGGCGTGCAATTCATTCATTTTGGCTACGTCCATTATTTAAATTTTTAAAAGAATATTTTTAAATTTGCCCACTGTCAATCAGGGGCGAAGTTGATTAAATTATTTTCATCATCAGTCGTTTAATGATGACGTAATTTACCGCATGGTTAAATATAATGTGTTAAGGATATTCAATGAAAAAAATAATCGCTGCTTTATTGCTGGTGGGGCCAGGTTTGCTCACTCAAGCCTACGCGGCTGAAAATAATCTGGCGCATCAAAGTTATAAGGTTTCCGCTGATGCTGGTATAGCGGCGGAACAAAAAGCCGTTTACGATACGATAAATCGCTACCAGACTGCGCTTAATGCGGGTGATACCAACACTATTTTATCGTTGTTCGCGAGTGAGAGTTACTCACAATGGAATGAAAAGCCAACCGCGGACACTAGCGAAAAACGCCGCCAACAATATGACGAATTATTTAAGAAAGAGAAGTTTGAAACAGAATTCGCCTATGACAGCGTTCGGGTTAATGGCAATATGGCTTATGTGCGTACTCATCATCACCGTGGGGCGACGGTTAGTCGAATTAGCGATGGCGCAACGCTAATTGATTTGAATCGGGAAGTCTTTATTTTAGAAAAACAGCAGGTGCATTGGAAATTTGTAGTTTATACATTTAATACCAACCCTATTCAGGGAGTGGGCTGAGTAATTATTAAATAAAGACCGCGTGAGCGGTCTTTATTTTCAGATTATCAACACGACTAAAGATTCCCTACGCCACCGTCGATCAGCAACTCACTGCCCACCATAAAGGCGGACTCATCCGATGCCAGGAAGACTGCCGCCTTTGCCAGCTCCCATGCCGTACCCATGCGGCCGATAGGCACCAGAGCGCGGATCTCGTCGCGCAGGGCCTGTTCATCGGCATCATTTAAACCCAGCTTGCCCAGCGCCGGGGTTTCTGTCGGGCCGGGGCTGAGGCCGTTAACCCGGATGCCGCGCGGATGCAGTTCGCCGGAAAGCGTTCGGGCCAGCGACAACAGCCCGGCCTTGCTGGCGGCGTAAACGTTGCTTAACGGCAGCCCGATATGTGCACTGACCGAGCCGCACAAAATAATCGATGCCGGATTAGCCAGCTGTGGCAGTAGCGCCTGTATCAGGAAGAACGGCCCCTTCAGGTTGATGTCCATCAGTCGCTGATAACTTTGTTCATCCCACTCCTGCAAAGGATGGTGCGTGACGTCACCGGCGTTGATATACAGCACGTCGAGGCGCGGCCAGTGGTTGGCCAACTGCTGCGCCAATGTGCGTTGTTCAGCGATATCTCCGGCGTCGCTGCGTAACAGCAACACGTTACCCAGTTCTTTTCCCGCTGCCGCGAGGCCGCTTTGGCTGCGGCCGGTGATCGCCACGGTGGCCCCCTCGGCGATAAACTGACGCGCCGTTTCCAAACCAATGCCGCTGGTGCCGCCGGTGATCAGCGCGTATTTGCCTTGTAGTCGTGACATAGCCCACTCCTGTTTATTGTCGATACGGCCATTATTTGCGCTATAGTATCCTTTGCATAGTAGGCACCTTTTGGATACTAACGGGCGAAGAGGGATGAAATGAGCAAAGCTGGGCTTTCTGCTACGGAAAAAAATTTAGCCGGGTTGCCGACAGCGGGCGAACCTTGTCCGATGGTGGACTTCGTGAATCTGGTTGCAGGGAAGTGGGCGATTCCCATCCTTTACCGATTGATCTTGATCGACAGCCCGGTGCGTTTCAGTGAACTGCAACGTGCGGTAGCGCCGATTGCTCAGAAAGAGTTGACGCGCCAACTGCGACAGTTTGAGCAGCGCGGTCTGGTCACGCGGCAGGTGTTTCCGGAGGTCCCGCCGCGTGTTGAATATCAAATTACGTCGCTGGGCAAAACGCTGCGCCCGACGCTCGACTCTTTGGCTAACTGGATGCGGACACACGCACCCCAGTTAATTGAGGATTAGTCGCCGATACCCGGCGGATTGATGGCTGAGCGCGGGACCTTTTCATCGTGCTCACCCCAGCGATCCAGCACCTGGGCGTATTCGCCGCTGACGATCACCCCATTGATGGCGGCGTTGATGGCCGCCACCAGGCCATTGTCTTTTTTAGTGGTGACCGCCACATAGGCCACGTTAGGGCCGATGCCAACCATTTTGGTTTTGCCGGTCAGCGCCGCCTTGTAGGCTCCGGTGGAATGGGGACCGAAGTAGGCGTCGACGCGCCCGGACTGAATGCTCAGGTTGGCGGCAGCGTCGTCGGTGACATAAATCGGTTGCACCGGCGGCAGGCCGTTGGCGCGGTTCTGCTTGTCCCAGCCGAGCAGGATGTTTTCCTGATTGGTGCCGGAACCGACAATGATTCGCAGCCCGGCAACGTCTGCGGGTTGATTGATTGAATTGATTTTACTGGTGGATTTTACGTAAAAGCCCAGCGTATCCACCCGATAGGTAGCGAAATCAAACTTGGTTTTGCGCAGTTTGGTCACGGCAATATTGAAAATTGCGGCGTCATACTTGCCGGAACTGATCCCGAGTGGCCAATCCTCCCAGGAAGTGGGCACCAGATTTAATTCCAGCCCCAAGCTGTCTGCCACCAGTTGTGCAATATCCGGGTCGCTGCCAATCAGCGTTTTATTGTCTTCGGCAAACAGCGCCAGCGGCGGGGAATTTTCAGACGCCACTGCGACGGTTAACTTGCCCGGCACGGCAAAAGGGTAATTGGCTGGGATCAAGGCGATGGCAGCCGGGTTCTTCGCCGCTCGCACATGTTGTTGGTTGGCTTGCAGATCGATAATGCTTTGGGGTTCAGCCACGGCATGGCCGCACAGCAACAGCGCCCCCAGCGCCAGTGTTTTGAATTGCATGTTATTTCTATCCGTTGCTAATCATAGGGTTACTATTGGCGGCGGCCGCGGCCAAGTAAAGCAACAATAGTGAATAACCAAAGTGAAAAAATCGGATATGCGCAGCCCGGAACGGCGTAATTATTCTGGCTGGTTGCCTGATTCTGCATCACTCAACGCGGAAAGTGCGCAATCAGGTTGAAAGCAGTAGAATTTGTCACTCATACTGCGTACAGCTTTTTTCCCTCTACAAGGAACGCCAGATGGCCGAAGAAACGATTTTCAGTAAAATTATCCGCCGCGAAATCCCTGCTGATGTGGTCTACCAGGATGAACTGGTCACCGCTTTTCGCGACATTTCACCTCAGGCTCCGACCCATATTTTGATCGTCCCGAATGTGCTGATCCCTACGATTAACGACGTGACTGTCGAGCACGAAGCGGCTCTCGGTCGCATGATCACCGCCGCGGCAAAAATTGCCGAGCAGGAAGGCATTGCCGAAGATGGCTACCGTCTGATAGTCAATTGCAATCGCCATGCCGGCCAAGAGGTCTATCATATTCATATGCATCTGGTCGGTGGCCGTTCATTGGGGCCGCTGCTGTCACGCTAACCGAGGTCAATCATGCGCTATAGCAAATCCCTGCGTTGTCTGATGGCGCTGGCGTTACCCGCCGTTATTTTAATGGGCTGCAGCAGCCCGAAAGGCATCGCGGTCAACGACCGACAGACGGTAGTGATGGATTCGCCGGTGCTGACCGCGGGCATTCTGGCCGACAATCCGTCGATTTCGGACGCTTCCGGGCGCGTGATGGCTACCTCGGAACTCAGTAACAGCCAATCCACACCGGTAACGGTACACTATCGTTTTTACTGGTATGACGATCAGGGGCTGGATATCCGGCCTTTTGAGGCGCCGCGCACCATCACTATTGCGCCAAATTCAGACGCCACTATTTACTCGCTTAACGGCAACCTCGATGCCAAACGCGTGCGTCTGTATCTATTCTTGTAAACTCTTGGTTCAGTGGGAGAGGGATTAATGAAAAAGTATCTATTTGTGGCGCTGGCCGCGTTGACGTTAACCGGCTGTTTATCGCGTCCGCCGGAACCGGAGCAACCGCAGCCGCCGGTGACGGTTGAGCCGGTAACGCCGCCGATCGAGCAGCCACAACCGCCGGTTAGCGAGCCGGTACCGCAACCGCCGAAAATTCAGCAGCTCGATTGGCTTGGCAGCGTACAGCCGCTGGTGAACCAGATGCTGAAAGCCGATGGCGTCAATCCAGGCAGCGTGCTGTTGCTCGACAGCGTGAAGAACAACACCAACGGCGCATTGCAGACGGCGAAAGCGACCTCGGCACTGCACAAGGCGTTGGCATCCAATCAAACCTTCTCCATCGTGCCGGAAGCGCAGTTGGTCAGCGCCAAACAGACGCTGGGCCTGTCGGCGGATGACAGCCTGGGTTCACGCAGCAAAGCCATTGGTCTGGCGCGGATCGTCAGTGCACAGTACGTGTTGTACAGCGACGTCAGTGGCGACGTGAAGTCCCCAACGTTGGATATGCAACTGATGCTGGTGCAAACTGGTGAAATCGTCTGGTCAGGCAATGGCACCGTTAAACACTGAAGCCACGTTGCGAGCACTGATTGAGAACGAACTGCCGGCGGTGAAAACCGCCGGTTGTCGTTTCAGCCCGGTGCAGGGCCTGACCGGCGAAAGTTGGCGTATTGAAGGCGAAGGCGTGCAACTGTTGGCGCGTCAGCAAAGCCCAGAGAAAAGTGCGCTGGGCGTCAGCCGTCGGCGCGAGGCGCGGGTGCTGCATCGCCGTGGGAAGGACATTGGGCCACAGGTTTTAGTGCAAAATAATCAGTGGATTATCCTGCAGTGGCTTGATGGTGACGTTGTCACAGGTGCGGGTTTTTCTCGCTTCAATGAGCAGGGCGATTTGGCGGCGTTGCTGGCCGGTTTGCATCGGCAACCTCCCAGCGGCTACCCGTTGAACCTGCCTTGGCAATTTGCCCGTTATTGGCAGCAATTGGATGGTCGGCGTTTGACGCCGGCCTGGCTGCGGTTGCATCAACACTTTCAGCACCGCCGCACACCAACGCCGTTGAAACTGGCGCCGCTGCATATGGATGTTCATCCGGGTAATCTGATCGTTCAGGGCGAAAATCTGCGGCTGATTGACTGGGAGTATGCGGCAGACGGCGATATTGCGTTAGACATCGCCGCGCTGTTTTGCAGTAACGCCTGGTCACCCGCGCGCCGACAGCAATTTTTGCAGCATTATGCTCGCATCGGTTACCTTGATTTGCCCTTGCTGCGCAGGCAGGTTCAGCGCTGGCTCCCGTGGGTGGATTACCTGATGCTGCTCTGGTTTGAAGTGCGCTGGCAACAGACCGGCGATCCTGAATTTTTGCGCTGGGGCGCAGTGTTGCACCGGCGTTTTTGTTTAACATCCCATGTTCTATACCTAAAATAATTGGAGTTGCATTGAGGCGGCCAGTCTGTAAGTCCCCAGGAGCATAGATAACTATGTGACTGGGGCGTGCAGGCGCAGCCAACAAAGAGGCAGATTCAAGTAGACAGGTATAAATGAATAATGAAGTGAGGTGGCCGTGGGCCCAGTAATGTTAGATGTCGCCAGCTATGAGCTGGACGCAGAAGAACGTGAGATCTTAAAACACCCGCTGGTGGGTGGCCTGATCCTCTTCACCCGCAATTTCCACGATGCACAGCAGCTGCGTGAGCTGGTGCGGCAGATCCGCGAGGCTTCCCACGATCGGCTGGTGGTGGCGGTGGATCAGGAAGGCGGCCGCGTTCAGCGTTTCCGCGAAGGTTTTACCCGCCTGCCGGCGGCACAGTCATTTGCCGCCCTGAATTCTGCCCATGAGGGCAAGCGTCTGGCGCAGGAGGCCGGTTGGCTGATGGCAGCGGAAATGATCGCGCAGGATATCGACATCAGCTTCGCGCCGGTGCTGGATATTGGCCATGTCAGCGCCGCGATTGGTGAACGCTCGTTCCACAGCGATCCAACGCAGGCGTTGGTGATGGCTGAGCAGTTCATTTTGGGCATGCACAGCGCCGGTATGAAAACCACCGGCAAGCATTTCCCGGGGCACGGTGCCGTCAGCGCTGATTCGCACAAAGAAACGCCGCGCGATCCACGTCCACTGGCGCAGATCCGCGAACATGATATGGCGATCTTCCGCGAATTGATTAACCGTCAACTGCTGGACGCCGTAATGCCGGCGCACGTCATCTATACTGAAGCAGACCCGCGTCCGGCCAGCGGCTCCCCTTATTGGTTAAAGCAGATCCTGCGTCAGGAGTTGGGCTTTGACGGCGTCATTTTCTCGGACGACCTGTCAATGGAAGGGGCGGCGATCATGGGCAGTTATGCCGAACGTGGCCAGGCGGCGCTGGATGCCGGCTGTGACATGATCCTGGTGTGCAATAACCGCGCAGGGGCGGTCAGCGTGCTGGATAACCTGTCCCCGGTCAAAGCAGACAGGGTGAAGCAGTTATATCATCGCGGTCAGTTCACCCGTCAGGCGCTGCGTGATTCTGCGCGCTGGCAGCAGGCGCATAAGGAACTGAATGCGCTCAGCGAACGCTGGGAGGAGCACAAACAGCGTAATGCGGGGTGAACCCAGGGCGTCGTAATACGGCGTAAACGATGAGGGCTGCGGCGCGGCCCTCAGCTTGTTGCGAGGATCCACATGATTATCTATCTACATGGCTTCGATTCAACCAGTCCCGGCAATCATGAAAAGGTGTTACAGCTCCAGTTTATCGATCCGGACGTGCGCTTTATCAGCTACAGCACCTTGCATCCACGCCATGACATGCAGCATTTGTTGAAAGAGGTGGACAAGGCGGTTCAGCAGGAAGGGGATAAACATCCGCTGATCTGTGGGGTGGGTTTGGGGGGCTTTTGGGCCGAACGTATCGGCTTTCTGTGCGGCATCCGACAGGTGATCTTCAACCCCAATCTGTATCCTGAAGAGCATATGCAGGGCAAAATCGACCGGCCGGAAGAGTACCGTGACATCGCCACCAAGTGTGTCGAAGACTTCCGCGAGAAAAATCGCGATCGCTGCCTGGCGGTGCTTTCCCGCCACGACGAGGTGTTGGACAGCCAGCGCAGTGCGGAACTGCTGCACAAATACTATGAAATCGTCTGGGATGAACAGCAGACGCACAAGTTCAAAAATATCTCGCCTCACCTGCAACGTATCAAGGCGTTCAAGACCCTGCTTTAACAGTTTTATAACGCGCGATGTCGCCGCAATGCTTGCTTTTTACAGGCAGACATTGCGGTATTTTGCGGTCAAAAAGCACCGTTTGGCCCGTTGGACGGTAAAATTTGAAACTGTGACCCAGCGCTAACTATTTGAATCACAATCCTCAAAATTTCCCTTCGTCCAGCCTTTAACCAAAAAAGTTTGATGTACATCAATTTTGGTATTACCAAATAACCCCCCATGCTATTCTGGCTTTAGATAGCAGGTTTAATTTACGCGAACCCTATGTATTCTAAGGATATTATTTCTTTACCCTTGGGCAACAATTGGTTCACATTTAGGGGGTTATTTTGACAACGCCAAAGAAAAAAATCGTCATCGTGGGTGGTGGCGCCGGTGGTCTGGAACTGGCGACCAGCCTGGGCCATAAACTCGGTCGTAAGCATAAAGCTGAAATCACGCTGGTGGACCGTAACCACAGCCATCTGTGGAAACCTTTGCTGCATGAAGTCGCAACCGGTTCCCTTGATGATGGCGTTGACGCGCTGAGCTACCTGGCGCATGCGCGCAATCACTCTTTCAGCTTCCAACTGGGTTCGCTGACCAACATCAATCGTGAAACCAAAACGCTGCACCTGGCGCAAATCTGCGACGAGCAGGGTGGCGAATTGGTGCCTGAGCGCGAGTTGTCTTACGACATTCTGGTGATGGCGCTGGGCAGTACCTCGAACGACTTTGGCACTCCTGGCGTAAAAGATCACTGTATCTTCCTGGATAACCCGCACCAGGCGCGACGTTTTCACAACGAGATGCTGAACCTGTTCCTCAAGTTCTCGGCGCAGCCGGGGCAAAAAGAGCGGGTGAATATCGCTATCGTTGGGGGCGGTGCCACTGGCGTTGAGCTGTCCGCCGAGCTGCATAATGCGGTGAAACAGCTGCACAGCTATGGTTTTGAAGGCTTGGACAACAGTGCGTTGAACGTGACGCTGGTCGAAGCGGGCGAGCGTATTCTGCCTGCGCTGCCGCCGCGTATTTCGGCTGCTGCCCATCAGGAACTGAACAAATTGGGCGTGCGCGTGCTGACCAACACTATGGTCACCAGCGCGGATGCCAACGGCCTGAATACCAAAGGTGGCGAATTTATTGATGCCGATCTGATGGTGTGGGCGGCCGGTATCAAGGCGCCGGACTTTATGAAGGACATCGGCGGGCTGGAAACCAACCGCATCAACCAGCTGGTGGTAGAGCCAACGTTGCAAACCACGCGCGATCCGAACATTTTCGCCATCGGCGACTGCGCTTCCTGCCCGAAAGAGGGCGGTGGTTTTGTGCCGCCGCGCGCCCAGTCGGCGCACCAGATGGCATCACGCTGCTTTACCAACATTCTGGCGCTGATGAACGGCCAGACGCTGAAGCCGTACGTGTATAAAGACCACGGTTCGTTGGTGTCTCTGTCCCGCTTCAGCACCGTGGGCAGCCTGATGGGCAACCTGATGCGCGGCTCGATGATGGTGGAAGGCCGCATTGCGCGCTTTGTTTACATCTCGCTGTACCGTATGCACCAGGTCGCTTTGCACGGCTACATCAAAACCGGCCTGATGATGCTGGTTGGCGGCATTAACCGGGTGATCCGCCCGCGTTTGAAAATGCACTAACCGCCCCGTTATCGACCACCCACGCCGGTTCGCCCGCGTGGGTTTTTTTATGCCTACAGCCGCAAGAACGGGGAGGCAGCAGCTGATTATTCAGCACAATGTCCCGTCGTTATGGGTAAAAGTCTTAAGAATCCTCCTAAACACTGGGGGTAAGTGGGATTTCCGGCATTTTTGGTCACATTGTCTTATTGCGAGGTTCTGGAACATTGTGCAGACTTTCTCTCGTTTACAGACGGCGCGTCGCGCACGCCGTAAACCGGAATACCACGTGCCGCCAATGCGCAAAATAATAAGCGCGGTGCAATGTCGGTAAAGTCCCCGGTACAAATGCGTGGTAACACTTTCAGGAGGATTTCCTGTGAACAAGTCAATGTTAGCCGGTGTGGGTATTGGTATTGCAGCCGCTCTGGGTATTGCTGCGGTTGCCAGTCTTGACGTTTTCTCTTCCGGTCCGCAATACGCGCAGGTACTCGCTGCCACGCCGATCAAAGAAACCATCAAGACCCCGCGTCAGGAATGTCGCAATGTGACCGTCACTCACCGTGCGCCAGTACAGGACGAGAATCGTCTTGCCGGCTCCGTGCTGGGTGCGGTCGCCGGTGGCGTCATCGGTCATCAGTTCGGTGGGGGTCGTGGACGTGACGTCGCGACGGTCGTCGGCGCATTGGGCGGCGGCTATGCCGGTAACCAGGTGCAGGGGGCGATGCAAAATAACGACACCACCACCAGCACGCAGCAGCGTTGTAAAACGGTCTACGACAAATCACAGAAAATGCTGGGTTACGACGTGACCTACAAGATTGGCAATCAGCAGGGCAAGATCCGCATGGATCACGATCCCGGCACCCAGATCCCGCTGGATAAAAGCGGCCAGCTGGTGCTGAACAAAGCCTGATCGCCCGATAAGAATTAAACCCGCGAACAGTGTTAGTTCTGATCGTTTAACTCAGTTAAGCGAGCGGCATTAATATTGGCGCGGGTTTCTGTCTATTTACTCCCCGCCGTTTTGCCGTCAGGCCAGTACTGACGCTATTTCCCGCACTAATGTATCCGTGCGATTTATCCGGGCATAACTTCAATAGTGCAACAGTGTTTGTTATATTATTGTGCAATTGAGCGGGTGTTGTGGCGTGATGCCACCCCGGCCAAACCTGAGAATTGGGTCTCCCGGAGACAGAGATAAAAACATGTTAGATTTTCGCTTTCCGACAGCGTTGCAAATGGTACTTAGCGTAGCCGTGGCTGAAAAGCTGGGCGTGCGTTCGACCAGCGCGGTCCTTGCCGCCGGTCTGGAAGCCAATCCCAGTTTTATCCGCAAGCTGATGGTGCCCTTGACCAAAAATGGCATCATCGTTTCTACCCTCGGCCGTAATGGTTCGATTCACCTGGGGCGCCCGGTGGAGCAGATCACCCTGCGAGATATTTACCTGTCCGTGATTGACGATAAGCGCATCTGGGCCGCCCGGCCGGAAGTGCCGGCCCGCTGCCTGGTCAGCGCCAATGCCTGTTGGTATTTCAAGTCGGTGGTAAACGAAGCGGAAGAAGCGTCGCTGGAAGTACTGGCGCGCCATACGGTAGCCGACGCGTTGGCCGAGCTGGAGCGGGGCGACAAGCGTGCCTGTGCGGAATATATGGCGCGTGCCGGTCAGGATGCAGAGACAGCGGAAAAATAAATCACGCTAAACGCTAAAACAAAGAAAAAGCCCGGTGTTTAAACCGGGCTTTTTTATGGCTGACAAAGTCCTTTGCCGTTAAAAAATCTGCTCTTGGGACGAATAAAAACAAAGAATTATGTCTTCTGAACTACCTCAAACATCCGAAAATCCCATTTTTCGGGTGTTTGTCATCAGACTAAGCCCGGTGTTTAAACCGGGCTTTTTTATGGCTGATACAAACGGAAGATTAGGCCGTTTGCTGACGTGCCTTACGTGTGACCATACGACGCAGGGTCACGTAGAACACCGGGGTCAGGAACAACCCGAACAGCGTGACGCCCAGCATGCCGGCAAACACCGTAATACCGGTGACGCCGCGCACTTCGGCCCCGGCACCGTGCCCCAGGATCAGGGGAATGGTTCCGGCGATAAAGGCGATAGAGGTCATCACGATCGGCCGCAGTCGCAGACGGCAGGCTTCCAGCGCCGCTTCCATGATGCTTCTGCCCTGTAGCTCAAGTTCGCGGGCGAACTCGACAATCAAAATGGCGTTTTTACAGGCCAGCCCCATCAATACCACTAACCCTACCTGGACGAACACGTTGTTGTCGCCGCCGGTCAGCCAGACGCCGAACAGCGCCGACAGCATGGTCATCGGCACGATCAGGATCACCGCCAGCGGCAGCGTCCAGCTTTCGTACAGCGCCGCCAATGCCAGGAAGGCCAGCAGTACCGCCACCGGGAACACAATAATCGCCGCATTGCCCTGGGTTGACTGTTGGTAGCTCAGGTCGGTCCATTGGATGTTCATACCGTTCGGTAACAGCTTATTGGCCATGCTGGTCAGTTCACTCATTGCCTGTGACGATGACAACACCCGTGGATCGGCATCGCCAATCAGGTCCGCCGCCGGGAAACCGTTGTAGCGGATCACCGGGTCCGGGCCGTAGGTGGTGCTGATGCTGACCATGCTGCCAATCGGCACCATTTCACCCTTATCGTTACGGGTGCGCAGGTTGGCGATATCCTCCACGCTGTCGCGGAACTGACCATCAGCTTGGGCCATCACTTTCCAGGTGCGGCCGTAGCGGTTGAAGTCATTGATGTATGACGAACCAAGGTAAGTCTGCAGCGTGCTGAACAATGCGTTAAGCGGTACGCCTTGCGCCTTGGCCTTGTCACGGTCAATTTTTGCGTCCAACTGCGGCACGTTGGCCTGATAAGACGAAATAGGGAAGCCCATGCCCGGCGTTTGCATGATGGCACCCGACATCGTATTGATCGCAGTCTGCAGCGCGCCATACCCCAGACCGGCACGATCCTGAATATACAGTGAATACCCGGAGCCCTGACCGATGCCGAGAATGGGCGGTGGCATGATCGAGAAGGCGAAGCCTTCCTGGATCTGTGAAATCTTGGCGTTAATTTCGGCGTTAATCTGCGCCGCACTGCGGGTGCGGGTGCTTAACGATTCAAGCGCAAAGAACACGGTGCCGGTGTTGGGCGTATTGGTGAACTGCAACGCATTCAAACCGGGGAAGGAGACTGCATCGGTTACGCCGTCGACGCTCAGGCCGATAGCGCTCATCTTGCGGATCACCGCATCGGTACGCTCCAGTGACGAACCTTCCGGCATTTTCACCCCGCCAATCAGGTAAAGTTTGTCTTGAGTCGGGATAAATCCGCCCGGCACGGTTTTAAACATCACCCCGGCGGCACACAGCAACAGCACGTACACCACAAATACCGCGCCACGCTTGCCTAACGCACGTGAAACCCCACGCTGATAACGTTGCGAACTGTTGGCAAAGAAGCGGTTGAACGGGCGGAACAGCCAACCGAATAACCGATCAATCAGGCGTGACGGCATGTCCTTCGGCGCACCGTGCGGTTTGAGCAACAGCGCTGCCAATGCCGGTGACAGGGTCAGCGAGTTGATGGCGGAAATCACGGTCGAAATGGCGATAGTGACGGCAAACTGCTTATAAAACTGGCCGGTAACGCCGGAAAGAAACGCCATCGGGACGAACACGGCGCACAGCACCACGGCGATGGCAATAATCGGGCCGGAGACTTCGCGCATTGCCTGATGCGCTGCCGCCAGCGGCGACAGACCTTCTTCAATATTACGCTCGACGTTTTCCACCACCACTATGGCATCGTCGACCACGATACCGATGGCCAGCACCAGCCCGAACAAACTCAACGTATTGAGCGAGAAACCCAACAGATAGAGCGCAGCAAAGGTGCCGACAATGGAGATCGGAACCGCCAGCAGCGGGATGATCGACGCGCGCCAGGTCTGCAGGAACAGGATGACCACCAGAACCACCAGCAGCACCGCTTCAAGCAGGGTATCTATTACCGAGCGGATAGAATCGCGCACGAACACCGTAGGGTCGTACGGCGATTCCCAGCTCATGCCGTCCGGAAAGCGGGTCGACAGCTCGGCCATTTTGGCCCGCACCGCATTGGACAGTTCGATGGCATTGGCACCCGGTGCCTGGAAGATACCAATCCCGACCGCGTCTTTATTATTGAGCTGGGCACGCAACGCATAGCTGCCGGAACCCATTTCAATACGCGCCACGTCACGCAGGCGGACGATCTCGCCGTTGTCGCCGCTTTTAAGAATGATATTACCGAACTCTTCCTCAGTCTGCAGGCGGCCCTGCGCGTTGATCGACAGCAGGTAATCGCTGCGGGTCGGCATAGGTTCCGCCCCCAACTGGCCGGCGGAAACCTGCACGTTTTGCTCCTGCATGGCGGTAACCACGTCAGAGGCCGTCAGCCCGCGTGAAGCGACCTTGTTCGGATCCAACCAGATGCGCATCGCATATTCGCCCGCACCGAAGATCTGTACCTGACCGATCCCCGGCAGACGGGCCAGTTCATCCTTGACCTTCAGGGTGGCGTAATTGCGCAGGTACAGTGAATCGTATTTGCCGGAAGGGGAGACCAGATGCACCACCAGCGTCAGGGCCGGCGATTGCTTCTGGGTGGTTACCCCCTGGCGACGCACATCCTCCGGCAGGCGCGCTTCGGCCTGCGCCACGCGGTTTTGTACCTGCACCTGTGCCTGGTCAGGATCGGTTCCCGGGCGGAAGGTGACGGTGGTTACCAGGACACCGTCGGAACCGGCTACCGATTTCATGTACATCATATTTTCGACGCCGTTGATCGCTTCTTCCAGCGGCGTTGCTACCGTTTCGGCAATCTCTTTCGGGTTGGCGCCCGGGTATTCTGCGCGCACCTGCACGCTGGGCGGCACGACGTCAGGGTACTCGCTGATCGGCAACAGCGGGATGGCAATCACGCCGCCGACAAAAATCAGGATCGACAGCACCGCGGCAAAAATCGGTCGGTCGATGAAAAAACGGGAAAAGTCCATGGCTCAGAATTCCTGCTGGGGCTTAGTTAAGCGCGGAAGCATCGGCGTTGATCGCCACGGTTTTTGCTGCAACCGGCATGCCCGGCATAAACACTTTTTGCATACCGTCGACGATCACCCGATCGCCCGCAGACAGGCCTTTGCGGACAATGCGCAGTCCGTCAGCCACGCGGCCGACCTCGATGTCTCGGCGCTGCGCCTTGCCGTCTTTATCGACGATATAAACAAACTTGCGGTCCTGATCGGTCATTACCGACTTGTCGTCAATCAGCATGGCGTTGAACACGGCGCTGCCGGGCATCTGCACCCGTGCAAACAGCCCTGGCGTAAAGCGGCGCTCGGCGTTTTCCAGCAGGGCGCGCATACGAATGGTGCCGGTGCCGGCGTTCAGTTGGTTATCGGTGAAATCCACCACGCCCTGATGCGGATAGCCGTCTTCGCCCACCAGCCCGACCTTCACCGGCAGTTTTGCCGTGCGTCGGCCATCGTTTTGGTACCGCAGGAAGGTGGCTTCATCGACGTCGAAATAGACATACACCTTATCGAGCGAGACCAGCGTGGTGAGCACGCTGGCGCTGTCGCCGGCGGTGACCAGATTACCGGCAGTGATCATGGCGCGGCTGGCGCGACCGTCGATCGGGGCGATCACTCGGGTAAAGTCGAGATTTAGCTGTGCCATGTCGAGCTGGGCCTGGGCCGCTAAAACGTTGCTCTGTGCCTGTGCGGCGGAGGAGCGACGTTGTTCCCATACCTCGGTCGAAATCGCCTGGCTGCCAATCAGCTTCTCGGTACGGCTGGATTCGCTGCGCGCCAGCGCGGCCTGGTTGCGCGCCCGCACCAGTTCGGCCTGAGCCTGTTCGCGCGCGGCGCGGTAGGTACGATCGTCTATGGTAAACAGCACCTGACCTTTCTTGACTTCATCGCCTTCGGTGTAATTCACCTTGTCGATATAGCCGGAAACTCGCGGACGCAACTGCACGCTTTGCACCGCTTCGATTCGGCCATTAAAGGTATCCCATTGGCTGATGGGTTTGATTACCACGTCGGCGGCGCTGACGGCAGGCGGCGGGGGGGCCGCATTCTTGGCGGCGCTGTTATCACACCCGGCCAGCAACGTGACCAGCAGCGCAATCGCCGAGAGGCGTGCGCCGAAACCGATGGCGTTATGACGGCCTGGAGAGGGGAACAATGAGTTTGGCTGGCTTGGCATTCTTTTTATTTCCAGTGGGTAAGCACGATCAGGCCATACACCCGGCCCTGTTATCCGGGTAACGACTCTGGCCTGGGGCCGACGGCAGTGCGGTTGCACCGTCATCGGCGCAACGGTTAGGTTTTGAAACACATTGTTGTCACATTAATGTATCAATATCGGTTACATTAATTGGGTGGATTATAGAAGTGCCCCTCCGTTAAATGCAATAATAAAAATTGCATTTAGTGCGAAACTGCTGCAACGTAATGACATCGGGCAGCGGATTTACCTGCCAACGTCATGGGAGCGTCAGCATGAATAGCACGGGCTTTATTACTGATTTGATTGAGTGGATTGACAACAATCTGGAAGAGAAGCTGGATATCAACACCGTGGCGGGGCGCGCGGGGTATTCCAAATGGCATCTGCAGCGTATGTTCAAGCGCCAGACCGGCTACGCGCTGGGGGAGTATATCCGTATGCAGAAGCTGAGGCTTTCAGCCGAGCGCCTGGCCAACAGCGGCGAGCCGATCGTCAGCGTGGCGATCTCACTCGGCTTCGATTCGCAACAGTCCTTCAATCGCAGTTTTAAACGCCATTACGGCCAAACCCCGGGTGACTGGCGCCGAGGTGGAATGCAGCCGCACATGACGGCCAACCGACCGCACTGAGGCGGATTGCAGACAGCAAAAAAGCCTGAACTCGCGTTCAGGCTTTCTCGTCAAATAGGGCGGTGAGGGAGGGTTTGATTCGCTGCGTTCAGCCTCCCGGTCGGTATGAGATGCAAAAAAAAAGTCTGGAGGTTAATCCAGACTTTCTCTTTAAAATATGGCGGTGAGGGAGGGGTTCGAACCCTCGATACACTTTCGCGTATACACACTTTCCAGGCGTGCTCCTTCAGCCACTCAGACACCTCACCGTATTTTGTTGTTGCGTACTCACTGGTGCAACGGGGCGCTACTATAGGGAGAGAGGGCGATCCGGTCAAGCAGAATTTCTTGGTTTCGACGCGTCCGGTTAACCTGTGTTCGCTTTGCTGAAAACTACGGCGAACCGCACGCACAGGCAGTTTCGCCAGGGCGTTTCCTGCGCCGCAGGCAACAAAAAAGCCTGAACTTGCGTTCAGGCTTTCTCTTTAAAAGATGGCGGTGAGAGAGGGCTTGATTCGCTGCGCTCACCCTGCGGGCCGCCTTTGGCGGTCCAAAACACGTAGCGTTTTGTCAAACCCTGTCGAGGGTTCTTACCCTCTCGGATCCTGCTTTATAAAAGCAAAAAAGCCTGGACGCGAATCCAGGCTTTCTCTTTAAAATATGGCGGTGAGAGAGGGGTTCGAACCCTCGATACACTTTCGCGTATACACACTTTCCAGGCGTGCTCCTTCAGCCACTCAGACACCTCACCGTTTTACTTCATCGCCAACGCGTTGCGCTGTCGACGGGCGCTAATGTAGGAGAATCTGATCCCAGCGTCAACCCTCTTGTGACATAACCATGACTGTTTAGCTAAACTTGCAGCAATTTGCTGATTTCCCGAGCAATCGACCACCGCGGAACACACATCCGCTGGACCCTCATGGGGCTAAATTACCTTGCAGGCTAATATTTGTACATTTTGGTGTTGGTTAGCTCAATATATCAGCAGTGGGATTATCTATGGTGCAGTTATATGCATTAATACTGGATTATTAGTCATATGTGTCGCTAAATAGATTGGTGCAGGCACGGCGGTTTTGGCAAGGAATATCACACCGCCGCGCAGGTTGCCGGGCAAGACGCCGGCGATAACGCAGACAGGGACTGACCTATTAAATAATAATGCAGTAGAGGTTCATTTTGACTCCATCGGACTCCACAACGGCAGCGCCGCAGCGCCATGCCATCCCCCCGGGCGCCGGGGCACTGTTCTTTATCCAAATCTTTGCCACCCTGGGTTTTGCCGTGCTGTATTCCACGCTGGTGCTCTACGCCACCAAGCGCCTGGGCTTCAGCGAAGGCAGCGCCAACGCCATGATGGGCGTATTTGGTGCGTTCAACTACGGTTTGCATATGTTTGGCGGTTACCTGGGCGGGCGCTTCCTCAGCAACCGCAACCTGTTCGTGCTGGGCATGGTGCTGCAGGTGATCGGTTGTGCATTGATCGCCGTTGCGGGCGTTTGGGGGCTTTATTGGGGGCTGGCGATGTTCCTGACCGGCAGCGGGCTGAACGTCACCTGCATTAATATGATGCTGACCCAGCGCTTTAAACCGGATGACGATCGGCGTGAATCGGCCTTTTTGTGGAACTACGCCGGGATGAACCTGGGGTTCTTTGTCGGATTCACCGTGGCCGGCTATTTCCAACTGACCGAAAACTACCGCGCTCTGTTCCTGTTCGCCACGTTGGGCAATGCCGCGGCGATCATCGTCGCCGTCAGCCGCTGGCGCATTCTGGCCGATCTCAACACCCCGCTGCACGATGCCAGCCGTTCGCAATACCGCTGGCGCATGCTGGTCGGGCTGGCAGTGTTGGTGGCGCTGGTGCCCATTATCCGCGTGATGCTGACCCATGCCGAATTCAGCGGCCACTTCGTGATTGGCCTCGGAGTACTGATTTTCCTGATGTTATGCGTGGTGACGTTGCGCCACCACCCACGTGACGAACGTCGCCGGATGACGGCTTACCTGATCCTGGCATTAGGCTCTCTGGTGTTTTGGGCGCTGTATCAGCTGGCCCCAATGGGGCTGATGCTGTTCTCCGAGCACAATATCAATCTGAACGTTTATGGCATTCAGGTGGCGCCGCAGTGGATCCAGAACATCAATACGCTGGTGATCGTGGTGGGTGGCCCGCTGATGGCCTGGTGGTTCAATCACCTGCGCGCTCGCGGCTGCAATATCGATATTCCGATGCAGTTCTCTGGTTCGCTGTTTTGCATCGGGTTGGGCATGCTGGTGTTGCCGTTGGGCATTAGCCTGGCCGGCGGCGACGGGCTGGTGGCGTTCAAATGGATCGCGATCAGTTACGTGTTGCAGAGCATCGGCGAACTGATGATTTCCCCTATCGGTTACGCGATGATCGGCAAACTGGCGCCACCGCGTTATCAGGGCGTCATGATGGGCTGCTGGATGATGGTCACCGGCGTTGCTTCGGTGCTGGCAGGCTATGTCTCCGGCCTGATGCCGGAAAACAGCGGCAGTACCCCGTTGCAAACTAACCCTGGCTACAGCGAGGTGTTCAGCGTACTGGGCTGGGGCGCTGCGGGCGTTGGCGTGGTGATGCTGATTTTGATCCCGCTGTTGCGCAGGCTTATCCGGCATGACGCTCCTGCCGCAGCCTGAGATCCCACGGTCTAAAAACAGCCCCACTGGTCGGGGCTGTTTTCATTTTGAGCTTTAGCGCTTGCATCTGTTGGCGAATCGCGGAAGTCTGGATGCAAATGCATAAAAACAGACGGGAGCCGCACAGATGAACATCATTTTTTATCACCCTTTCTTTAACGCCCAGGACTGGCTGACAGGCCTGTCGCAGCGTCTGCCACAGGCGACGGTACGTGCCTGGCAACCTGGCGACGATCGTCCGGCGGATTATGCGCTGGTGTGGCGGCCGCCCTATGAGATGCTGGCGAATCGCGGCAAATTAAAAGGGGTTTTTGCCCTCGGTGCGGGCGTTGATGCCATCCTGGAACAAGAGCGCCAGCATCCCGGCACTCTGCCGGCAGGCGTTCCGCTGGTGCGCCTTGAGGACACCGGCATGGCGCAACAGATGCAGGAATATGCGCTTAGCTATGTGCTGCGTTATTTCCGCCGTTTTGATGAATATCAGTTGCTGCAACAGCAGCAGAAGTGGCAACCGCTCGATCCCCATCAGCAGGAGAATTTCACCATTGGCATTTTGGGGGCGGGGGTGTTGGGGAAAAGCGTGGCGCTGAAACTGGCGGAGTTTGGTTTCAACGTGCGTTGCTGGAGCCGCAGCCCTAAACAGATTGCCGGCGTGCAGAGTTTTGCCGATGTAGAGCAACGCGCCGCGTTTCTCGATGGCGTGCAATTGCTGATCAACCTGCTGCCCAATACGCCGGAAACCGCCGGGATCCTCAATCAGCAACTGTTTGCGCACCTGGCGCCTGGCGCTTACCTGATCAATCTGGCGCGTGGCGCGCATCTGGTTGAGGACGATTTACTGCAGGCGCTGGAGCAGGGGCAAATCGCCGCCGCTACGCTGGATGTGTTCGTTGAGGAACCGCTGCCACAGGCGCATCCGTTCTGGCGTCATCCGCGTGTCACCATTACCCCGCATATTGCTGCCATCACCTTGCCGGAAGCGGCGATGGATCAGATAGCGGCAAACATCCGTGCGCTTGAATCCGGCCAAACACCGGCCGGCGTGGTGGATGTGCAACTGGGTTACTGATCTTTCGGTGATGCACCTGCTAAGCTAATTGAATAATAAACCGCGCCTGCCGCCGTATTTACGGCAGGCCGCCAAGAAGGAGAAGTAATGTACCCCGTTGATTTACATATGCACACCGTCGCCAGCACCCACGCCTACAGTACGCTGCATGACTACATCGTCGAAGCCCGGCAAAAGGGCATCAAACTGTTCGCCATCACCGACCATGGCCCGGATATGGCCGATGCGCCGCATTATTGGCACTTTATGAACATGCACGTGTGGCCACGTCTGGTGGACGGCGTGGGCATATTGCGCGGCATCGAGGCCAACATCAAAAACCTGCAGGGCGATATCGACTGCACCGGCCCGATGCTGGATAAAATCGACGTAATTATTGCCGGTTTCCACGAGCCGGTATTTGCACCGCAGGATAAAGCGGCCAATACCGAAGCGATGATCGCCGCGATGGCGCAAGGTGACGTGCACATAATCAGCCACCCTGGCAACCCAAGATATCCGATCGATATTGCGGCGGTTGCTGCCGCCGCGGCCAAATACGACGTGGCATTGGAACTGAACAATTCGTCGTTCACCCATTCGCGCAAGGGCAGCGAGGATAACTGCCGGGCCATCGCCGCCGCGGTGCGTGATGCCGGTGGCTGGTTAGCGCTGGGCTCGGATTCACACATTGCTTTCTCGCTCGGCGGTTTCGAGCACTGCGAACGCATCATTGCCGAGGTGGAGTTCCCGCAGGAGCGTATTCTCAACGTGAGCCCACGACGCCTGCTCGATTTTCTCGAGCGTCGCGGCAAGCCGGCGATTGCGGAATTGGCCGATTTGTGACATCGTCCCGGCAAATTTTTCCGTATTGTATAAGGCATTATCATGAATGAGTTTTCCGTTGTTTGCCGCGTGCTGGGTACGCTGTTTTATCGCCAGCCGCAGGATCCGTTGCTGGTGCCGCTGTTTACGCTGATCAAAGAAGGCAAGCTGCAACAGCACTGGCCGCTGGAACAGGACGAACTCTTGGTACGCCTGCAGCAGGGTTGTGATGTGAACCTGCTGTCCAGCGACTTCAACGCCATGTTCGTCGGCAGCGAATGCAGCGTGTCACCTTTCCGTTCGGCCTATGTTGAAGGGGCAACCGAAGCGGAAGTGCGTACTTTCCTGCAGCAGCGCGGCATGCCGCTCGGAGAAGCGCCGGCCGATCATTTCGGTTCTTTGTTGCTGGCGGCCTCCTGGCTGGAAGACCAGTCTCAGGAAGACGAAGCGCAGGCGCAAATCACGCTGTTTGACGACTATCTGCTGCCATGGTGCGGCCGTTTTCTAGGCAAAGTAGAAGCTCACGCCACCACCGGTTTTTACCGCACTTTGGCGCTGTTGGCTCGCGAGTCGATTCAGGCAATGCGTGACGAACTGGCGGAATACGAACAGGAAGAAGACCAGCCGGGCGAAGAGGGCGAACAGCCTTAATCCGCGAGTGGCCGGCTGGCGCCTGATGGCGAAGTCGGCCTTTTCCCGCCATCAATGTTCCCCGCTACACAGGTTTTCATCCCCCATACGTAAACTGACAAAAAATCCCCTAATCTGACGCTTTACCGGCGGCCTGGCCTTTTTGTGCCTGCACGCCTTGTTTCCTCACGCAAAGGGTAAAGCATGAAAAATAACTGGATGCAGCAGATCCAATCGATGATTGGGCAAAAGGCCGGTTCAATCGGCGGTTCGGAAGGTATCGGCAAGCTGCTGGCCCCGACTGCGCTGGGTGGCCTGGTGGGCGTTTTGCTGGCGAATAAGTCTTCGCGCAAGCTGGTCGGCAAATTCGGTAAGAATGCGTTGATTATCGGCGGCAGCGCAGCGGTTGGTGCAGTGCTGTGGAATAAGTACAAACAACGGGTGAAAGAAACCCACCAGAACGAACCGCAGTTTGGCCTGCAGACCACGCCGGTGGACTTGCGTGCCAAACGTCTGGTGCAGGCGCTGGTGTTTGCCGCCAAAAGCGACGGGCATATCGATGCGGAAGAAAAGCTTGCCATCGACCACAGCCTGGAACAGCTGCAGGTGGGTGAAGAAGCGCAAAAATGGGTGCAAGAGGCGATCGACCAGCCGCTTAACCCGGATTTGATCGCCCAGAGCGTCAAGAATGAAGACGAAGCGCTGGAGGTATATTACCTGAGCTGCATGGTGATCGACGTGGATCACTTTATGGAGCGTGGCTATCTTGATGCTCTGGCGCAGTCGTTGAAGATCCCGGCGGACGTCAAGCAGGGCATAGAAAACGACGTGAACGAGAAAAAACGCGAGCTGGCATAGCGCCGCTTGGCAAGCCGGGGGGAATCGTGTCACTCTTGCCTTAATCAAGGTAAGCGGATGATTTAACAATGATGACCCCCCCTAAGGCAGAAAAACGTCCTTATCCCATTACGGTTCACGGCGACACGCGTGTGGACGACTACTATTGGCTGCGCGACGACGATCGCGCAGACCCGCAGGTATTGGACTACCTGCAGGCGGAAAACGCCTTCACCGATGCGGCGCTGAAACCGCAGCAGGCCCTGCGCGAAACGCTGTATGAAGAAATGGTAGCGCGCATTCCTCAGCAGGAACATTCAGTCCCCTATGTCAGAAACGGCTACCGCTATCAGACGCGCTTCGAACCGGGTAATGAATACGCGATTTATGTGCGTCAGCCGCAGGCGGAAAGCGAACATTGGGACACCCTGATCGACGGAAACCAGCGCGCCGAGCAGCGAGAGTTTTATACCCTTGGCGGGCTGGAAGTCAGCCCCGACAACCAGCGGCTGGCGGTAGCGGAGGATTTCCTCTCCCGTCGCCAATACGACATTCGTTTCAAAAACCTCAGCGACGACAGCTGGACCGACGAAGTGCTGGAAAACACCTCCGGCAACTTCGAGTGGGCCAATGATTCAGCCACCGTGTATTACGTGCGTAAACACGCTAAAACGCTGTTACCGTATCAGGTCTATCGCCATGTGGTAGGTACCGATCCGCAGCTTGATGAATTGATCTACGAAGAGCTGGATGACACCTTCTACGTCGGGTTGGAAAAAACCACCTCCGAACGTTTCATTCTGATCCACCTGAGCAGCACCACCACCTCGGAAATTCTGCTGCTGGACGCCGATCGCGCCGACAGCACGCCGCAGATGTTTGTGCCGCGCCGCAAGGATCATGAATACGGTATCGATCACTATCACCAGCACTTCTACATCCGTTCCAACAAGGACGGCAAAAACTTCGGCCTGTATCAGAGCGAGCAGGCAGACGAAGCGCAGTGGCAGACGTTGATTGCTCCCCGGGTGGAAGTGATGCTGGAAGGCTTTAGCCTGTTCCGCGACTGGCTGGTGGTAGAGGAGCGCAGCGAGGGGTTGACCCAGCTGCGACAAATCCACTGGCAGAGCGGCGAAGTGAAGCGTATCGCCTTTGACGATCCGACCTATACCACCTGGCTGGCATACAATCCGGAGCCGGAAACCGAGCTGCTGCGCTATGGTTACTCCTCGATGACCACACCCACTACGCTGTATGAGTTGAATCTCGACAGCGGCGAACGTGTGATGCTTAAACAGCAGGAAGTGAAAAACTTTACCCCGGAAAATTACCGCAGCGAGCGAGTCTGGGTGAAGGCGCGCGACGGTGTCGAGGTCCCGGTTTCGCTGGTTTATCGCCCGGATAGCTTCGTGCACGGCAGCAACCCGCTGATGGTGTATGGCTACGGCTCTTACGGCAGCAGCATGGATCCGGCCTTTAGCGCCAGCCGCTTGAGCCTGTTGGATCGTGGTTTTGTCTTTGCGCTGGCGCACATTCGCGGCGGCGGCGAATTGGGGCAGCTGTGGTACGAAGACGGCAAGCTGTTCAACAAGCAAAATACCTTCAACGACTTTATCGACGTGACGGAAACCTTGATTGATCAAGGCTACGGCGATGCCAAACGGGTATTCGCCATGGGTGGCAGCGCCGGCGGCTTGCTGATGGGTGCGGTGATTAACCAGGCACCACAGCTGTTCAACGGCATCGTGGCGCAAGTGCCGTTTGTCGACGTTGTCACCACCATGCTTGACGAGTCCATTCCACTGACCACCGGTGAATATGACGAGTGGGGCAACCCGAACGAACGAGCTTATTACGACTACATTTTGCAGTACAGCCCGTACGATCAGGTCAAGGCTCAGGATTACCCGCATATGCTGGTCACCACCGGCCTGCACGACTCGCAGGTACAGTATTGGGAACCGGCCAAGTGGGTAGCAAAATTGCGTGAGTTGAAAACTGACGACCGCCAACTGCTGCTGTATACCGATATGGATTCCGGCCACGGCGGCAAGTCCGGGCGTTTCAAAGCTTATGAAGATATCGCGCTGGAGTACGCCTTTATTCTGGCGCTGGCGAAGTAACCTTCAGGCGGGCGGCTGGCGCTGCCCGCTTTTTCAACCAATCAGATAGTATTTCAGCGTGTGCTTCATGTCCGGACTGAGGTCTTCGATAGATTTCAGCATCCAGCGCAAATAGCCGGGATCTTCCTGCGCTACGCGATCAATTTCCTGTCCACGGTATTTTCCGAACTTAAACTTCTTCAACAGCACCGGCTGCTCGGTGATTTGCGCCATTTGCTCCGGCGTCCAGCCTGAATCCTTGATGATGCGTTGCAGCAGCGCGGCGGTCACGTAGCAGTCATACAATGCGCGGTGCGGATACAGCGTCGTGTCCTGCGGCAATTGCACATCCAGATTGAGCGCGTAGCGCAGATATTGGTTGCCGTATTTGATGTCCGGGTACAGGTTACGGGCCAGCTTCATGGTGCAGATCCAGGCGCCGTTCATTTCAGGCAGTACGCCGCGATCGAAAGCCGCATTGTGAGCGACATAGTAGGGGCTGCCGAGATAACGCCCGATCGCCACCGCGATCCGCGGTTTCCCTTCGACCATCTGCTCGGTAATGTGGTGAATAGCCATGGCTTCAATGCCAATTGGCCGGTCGGGGCTGATTAAGTCGCTCATGGGATTGGTGATTTGCCCGTCAATCAGATCGACAGAGGCCACTTCGACCACGCCGCCTTCCAGCCCGCAGGTTTCAGTGTCTATTACGCGTAAATTCATGGTTTCCTCAGGATGGCTGTACAGGTTTAGCTTAACGGGCCGTTACGCCAATGCCAACCGTTGAAAGCGGGGACGTTATTTCAGGCAACAAAAAACCCGCCTTGGCGGGTTTAACTCTACGGTTAGAAGTTCGCTTACTCGCCGGACGTTTGCCCTTTCTTGGCGCGTTTGCCTGCGCGTTTTTCAGCAGGGGTTTTCAACGGCTTCTTCTTCGCATTTTTTTTGCTATCCATTCCCTTACTCATGATGGCCTCTCAGTTACCTATGGTTGGGTGGGTTGCTCAGCCATTAACCCCCTTACGCCTGTCGGATGCAAGCATGAAAGCAGGTGTTTTAGTTAATCGATTGTTTATAGGTTGAATTTTGTTTTTCAGGAAAGGCTGCTGAAAATATTTGATATGTTATAATATAACAATTAAATCCTAACCGGAGAGCGCCATGACAGTCGTTTCCATGTTAAACCAGCAACAGCTCCTGGCCATGCCGGAGTCTGACTACATGAACCCGGCGCAGCGGGCTTTTTTTCGCCAGCGCTTGCTGGAAGAGCAGCAAAAACTGCTGCAGCACATCGATGCGTTGAAGCGGGATATCGACAGCGGTGAAGTTTCAGGTGACGAAGCGGACAAGGCCGCGCGTGAAGAAGACTTGCGGTTGCTGTTTCGCCAGTTGGATCGCGAAAGCCGTTTGCTGCCGAAAATCAGCGCGGCGCTGACGCGTTTGTATAACGGCGACTATGGTTATTGCCGTGAAAGCGGAGAGCCTATTGGCCTGGCGCGCTTGCTGTTGCGGCCAACGGCGGAACTGAGCATTGAGGCCAAAACCGCGCAGGAAATGCGCGAACCGCATCTGCGTAAGCGGGGTTGATTCTACGGCTGGCTCCCAACGGCCAGCCGGTATTTTGCCGGCAAGTCGTATTCATTTTAAGCAAACGAACCTTAACTTGTTGGGGAGCGTAGGAGTTTTCAGGATTTACCGTTGACCAAATGAGTGGCTTCGGCTTTGATGAGGGTATGACCCACAGAGAGACGGAAGCGCCATGGAACAATTACGAGGTTTGTACCCGCCGTTAGCAGCATATGACAGCGGTTGGCTGGACACCGGGGATGGCCACCGGATCTACTGGGAACTGAGCGGTAACCCGAACGGTAAACCGGCAGTCTTTATTCACGGTGGGCCGGGGGGCGGTATTTCCCCTTACCACCGCCAACTGTTCGATCCGCAGCGTTACAAGGTATTGCTGTTCGATCAGCGTGGCTGTGGCCGTTCCAAGCCGCATGCCAGCCTGGACAACAACACCACCTGGCACCTGGTGCAGGACATCGAACGGCTGCGCGAAATGGCCGGTGTCGATCAGTGGCTGGTGTTTGGCGGCTCCTGGGGCTCAACGTTGGCGTTGGCCTACGCACAGACTCATCCGCAGCGCGTCAGTGAAATGGTGCTGCGCGGCATCTTTACCCTGCGCAAGCAGGAGCTGCATTGGTACTATCAGGACGGCGCTTCGCGCTTCTTCCCGGAGAAGTGGGAACGTGTGCTGTCGATTCTTTCAGAGGAAGAACGCAAGGACGTGATTGCTTCTTACCGCCAGCGCCTGACCTCAACGGATCCGCAGGTGCAGCTGGAAGCGGCCAAACTGTGGAGCGTGTGGGAAGGGGAGACGGTGACCTTGCTGCCCAGCAGCGAGTCGGCTTCTTTTGGCGAGGACGATTTCGCGCTGGCGTTCGCCCGTATCGAAAACCACTACTTTACTCATCTGGGCTTCCTGGACAGCGACGATCAACTGCTGCGCAACGTTCCGCTGATCCGTCATATTCCGGCGGTGATCATCCATGGCCGTTACGATATGGCTTGCCAGGTACAAAACGCCTGGGATCTGGCGAAGGCTTGGCCGGAGGCGGAGCTGCATATTGTCGAGGGGGCCGGACACTCATTCGATGAGCCCGGCATCCTGCACCAGTTAATGCTGGCGACCGACAAATTTGCCGGCAAATGACACCGAGCCCGCCACTACGGCGGGCTTTTATTATTTGGATTTCGGTTCGTACGGCAGGCGCGAATACTTGTGCGATTCGGCACGGTAGTGCGCCACGCGTTCGCGGAAATAATCACGCAGGTGTTCGGGCTGTTCACGCTCAACCATTTCGGGGATCACCGGCATGTTGTAGCGCTCTTTGAACGCCACGCCGGAAGCTGCGAGATCAACGTTCACTTTGTCCATCTCTTCTTTGGAAAGCTCTGCCAAATTGTAACCCACCGTATTCTCCTTACTGTTACCGCATTGGATCAGCGCAGAAGGTAATCCACCCGGCGGCGCTTGGCAAGCCTGAAGCGCGCAGGGGGGGACGGTCACCAATAATCGGTAACGGAAAAGGTTATTTATTATTCGTTCAGCAATGCAATTCATTTATTATTTTAAATAAGAATGATTCGCTTTTTGATTAAATTTACAGATGGAAATAGTTATCATAATTATTTAAATGAATAATTGGTGTTTTTTATAACTATTTGATTTTGTTTTAATTTAAAATTAAATCATCGATGATGTAAATCAGGTGTGTTTATTTTGTTTTCGTCAGGGCATAATGCGGAAAAATTAAGTTGATACCTGCAAAATAAAGGAATGATTATGCTGACGCCTGAAATGACCAAAAAGCTGAATGAGCAACTGAACCTGGAGTTCTACTCTGCCAACCTGTATCTGCAAATGAGTGCCTGGTGCAGCGATAAAGGCTTTGAAGGTGCCGCGGCATTCCTTAAAGAACACTCTCAGGAAGAGATGCAGCACATGCAGCGCCTGTTCGAATACCTCAGTGATACCGGTGCACTGCCGCTGCTGGGCACCATCGCCGCGCCGCCGGTTGAGTTTGGTTCCCTGGCAGAGGTGTTCCAACAGACGTACGAACATGAGCAACTGATCACCCGCCAGATTAATGAACTGGCGCACGCGGCAATGACCGCTCATGACTATTCAACCTTCAACTTCCTGCAGTGGTATGTTGCCGAGCAGCACGAAGAAGAGAAGCTGTTCAAATCCGTACTGGATAAACTGGCGCTGGTGGGCAACAGCGGCAATGCCCTGTTCTTCATTGATAAAGATCTGAAGAAAATGGGTGCGGCCGGCGAAAACGGTAACGGCCAGGCCTAATCCTTTTGTAGAAAACCGCGTGTCGGCGTTGGCCGGTGCGCGGTTTTTTTATGCCCTGCATTTATCGCGGTTTTACAGCGATATGTGCTACTGGATCGCAAAATGCCAGCGTTCTGCTCGACTTGCATAATGACACTCGTTATCATTTGACGCGATACGCTACAGGGAAGGTTGAGAGTCAAAACAGGGGGTTACTCCCATAATTCTGTTTACCCGTGGCGCAATCATCTGCGGTGGGTTGGGCTGCTGATACATCGCTCTGGCGGTTAGCCTGGCTCCTTATCACCCTCGATTATTGCTTTAAGGGATATCACTGTGATCGGTAAAATTCGGACTTCTTATCGCCTGCTTTCCACCATTTTCGTGCTGTTTGTCGGGCTGTCCTCACAGCAGGCACTGGCGCATGCCCATTTAAAAGTTGAAACGCCGGCGGCAGATGCCAGCGTGAGCCCGGCACCCAAGGTGCTGACGCTCAATTTCTCCGAGGGCATTGAGCCCAACTTCAGCGGCATTAAAATCACCGGCCCAGACAACGCCGAAGTGAAAACCGGCAAGCTGCAGCTCGATGCGAACAACAATACCCAGGTCAATCTGCCTATCGAAGGCGATCTGGCGGCAGGCAAATATAACGTCAGCTGGCATGTGGTGTCGGTCGACGGTCATAAAACCAAGGGCCAATACAGCTTCACCGTAAACTGACCCATGAGTCTGGCGACCCTGTTTGTCCTGTGTCGCTTTGTGCACTTTGCGGCGGTGATGCTGATGTTTGGCTCCAGCTTATTCACCGCCTTATTGTCGCCGCAGCGCCTTTCTCCGTATCTCACCCGTGATGTGCGTCCTTTGTTGGTCTCTTGCACCTGGCTTGCCGGGCTTTCCGCTATTGCGTTGCTGGCTATTCAGGCCGGGCAGATGGGGGACGGCTGGGCAGATACCTGGCGGCTGGACGTGTGGTGGGCGGTACTGGGCACCACCTTTGGCGAGGTTTGGCGCTGGCACCTGGGCATTTCAATGCTGGCGTTGCTGAGCCTGTGGCTCGCCGAGCCACGTCGTACACAACTGCTGGCGCTGCTTTCCACATTGCTGTTGGTCAGCATGGCGTTTATCGGCCATGCGGCGATGCATGGTGGGGGGCTTGGCGCACTGCATCGTTTCAATCATGCGCTGCACCTGCTGGCGGCCGGGTACTGGTTTGGCAGCCTGTTGCCGCTGCTGGTCTGTTTGCGCTATCTGACCCAACCGCAGTGGCGCAGCGACGCGGTGACCACATTGATACGCTTCTCGCGCTGGGGACACCTGGCTGTGGCGCTGGTGCTGCTGACCGGCGTAATCAACAGTTTGATCATTCTCGGCAGTTGGCCGTTGGACGTAGATTCTCCGTACCAACGCCTGCTGCTGTTTAAAACCGCGCTGGTGGCGCTGATGGTTATGGTGGCATTAGCCAACCGCTACGCCGTCGTCCCGGCGATGAGCAGCATGCCAAGGCTGGCGCAGCGCGGGCTGGTGCTTGCCTGCTGGGCGGAGTTGGGGTTAGGGGCGGTGGTGCTGCTGTTGGTCAGTTTATTTGCAACCTATGCGCCGGTATAACATTCCGGCTTGCCGGATGCCCCCAAACTGCGGGAAAATTGAATCAAATAGCAACCCTAAGGCCATAACATGAAATCGGTATTACTTGGCATGACGCTGCTGGCAACCGCGACCGGTGCTTTGGCAGCAGACCAACTGGTGAACATCACCAAGCTGGAATACGGCAAGCAGTGGGCGTTCACCAAAGAAGAAGTGACGCTGCAGTGCCGCAGCGGCGGTGCGTTGTTCGTGCTCAACAACAGCACGCTGATGCAGTACCCGCTTAACGCGGCCGCAGAAGCGCAGGTGAAAGCAGGGCAGCAACGCGCTCAACCGCTGGACGTGATCCTGCTCGATGACGCCGCCAATCCGGGCCATAAGATGAGTGTTGAGCCGTACCGCGAACGCGCCGAGAAGCTCTGCGCGAACTAATCGCTTATCCCCCAATGGCTTAGTGCGAGGTTAACCGGTGATGAATAATTGCACGAAATTAATTCCGTAATGAAACTATCACCGGCCGTGCGGCTGGCTGGCAAAAATAGCGCGGTAAGCTACTCTTAAAGTGCACGGCTGAACAAGCCTTGCACAAAATGCCAACTTTTAGCGCACGGCTCTCTCCCAAGAGCCATTTCCCTAGACCGAATATAGGAATCGTATTCGGTCTTTTTTTGTTTATCATTTATAAACAGTTACTTACAAGTAAAACAATCACTTGTCACGTCTCCTGTTCTACCGTATTGCATCCTTTTTCTACCTCTGTCGCCACTTTGCCGCCATTGAAATCAGCCGCGATTGTCTGCTGCAACCACATCGTTGATGTGCTTTAACAGTTTTTCTCCCTAGAAATGGTTTTTAATACGTTAAAATTGCATTGTTGTCATGATTTCTATAGCATCTGTAAAATTATTTACTGTTTTAATTACTAATTTTCTTGGAGGGGAAGGTGAGACAGGCATGGCGTTCATTGTATCCAACGAATTATATATTTTTAATATTCAGCGTAATTGTAGTATTGCTATCATTTGGTTGGGGATATTATAATAATAATCATTATCCTTATAGCTCTAACTCTTTTTATAATTTTGGTTTTTTTCAATACCTTTTAATAAATCTTAATTCTTCAATTGTAGATTTCTTAGTGTTAGGTGTTATTGTCATCTTTTTTGAAAGAAGAAGAGAACACACTAGTAAGCAAAATGCTCTGATTGACGACTTAAAAGATTATGCATCCTACTCTTCAGATGAGATTAATTTAAAAAAAGCAGGCTTGCTTAAAAGATTAAGTCAAGCTAAGGTGAGAGATCTTAGAATTCAAAGAATCATAATAACAAATATATCTATCAAGGAAATAAATTTTAGTTCTGGAGATATTTCCGGATTGAGTTTTGAAAAAACAAAAATGAGAAAGGTTTACTTAAATAATATGATGTTGAAATCGGTAAATTTCAACGGGGCGAACTTGGATGGGTGTCATTTTAAAAACTGTAATATGTACAATTTGAAAATGAAAGAAGCTAATGCTAGCGGGATACAGCTTAATGATTCTAGTTTGGTTAATGCTCAGTTTTATAACTCAGAATTGAATGGTTGTGATCTTAGAAATTGTGATTTGACAAATGTAAACTTCGAAGGGGCTAACCTTAATCGTGCAAATCTATTAGGTGCGAAAAATCTAAATATAGACGATCTGGTAAAGGCTAGAAGTCTTAATTACATTTCTGCAGATGAAAATATATTAGAACAGATAAAAAAGAGAAGGCCGGATAGTATTCACCAAAAGAAACGGCATTAGGGAATCGAACCCTATGGCTAAGGAACTTAATCCTCAGTTGACCCGCATCGTGCCCATCGATATGGAAAAAAATACAACGCTTTTAC
The DNA here is from genome assembly GCF_047456085.1 of Serratia sp. BNK-12. Lineage (NCBI taxonomy): Bacteria > Pseudomonadati > Pseudomonadota > Gammaproteobacteria > Enterobacterales > Yersiniaceae > Serratia > Serratia sp. BNK-12. The sequence continues at coordinate 3,152,981 of NZ_CP179896.1, read as the reverse complement.
TGTAAAGTCAAGATCAGAAACAAATTAAAGGCGTATCATTATGAGAGATGGAATGCTGCTAGCGGATTTAATCTTAGAGTTTCCTCTAAATGGTCTGGCGCGAAATGGGCGTAGCGCATCGTTACCCTGATATCTGAGTGCCCAAGGATGCGCTGCAAGACTATGATATTCCCCCCACCCATCATGAAGTGGCTAGCAAAGGTATGGCGGAGCACATGCGTCATTTGTCCTTCTGGCAAGGTTATATTCGCCAGTCGCAGAACTCGATAAAATTGCTTGTAGCAAGGATCAAACTCCTTTTCATCCAGTATTGTGAGCTCGTCATATAATTCTTTCGAGATGGGGACCGTTCTGTTTTTCTTCCCTTTGGTGTTGGTATACGTGATTTTATATTTTGATATCTGCGATGGCCTTAGTTTTGCGGCCTCATTCCATCTGGCGCCAGTTGATAGGCATATCTTTACGATGAGTGTTAGCTCTGGGTTGCCATGAGTATGGCAGGCGTTTATCAGTGCTTTTATTTTCTCATTGTTCAGCCATGCCATTTCCTTTTCTGGCTGATCGAACTCCCTGATATTTTCCAGGGGGTTTGGCAAAGACCATTCCCCCAATCTTTTTAATTCGTTGAATACAGCCCGCAAAAAAGCTTGTTCACAGTTAACCGTTCCCGTGCTGACCTTCCTTGTTTCAAGACTGGTGCTATAGCCGTTATCGATTTCTCCGCGCAACCGCTGATCGCGATAATGGGCCCAGTCCTTTGGGGTGATCTCTGATGCTACTGGGTTCCCCATGCCGTTACAGATAATGATCAATTTGCCAAGTCGGCCTTTTTTGTCATTTAGCGAGCAGCCATGCAGCCTGTACCACAGATCGATCAACTCGCTAAGTTTTCGCTTGTCTTCCTTATCGCCCAGCCAAGGCTTGGCCTTTGCCTGGTCGAGCTGATAGCTCTCGAAGGCGAGCGCCTCCCCCTTGGTGGCGAATTGCTTACGGGTACGCTTGCCGCCCCTCCCGTTGTGATAGAACTCGCATAGCCACTTGCCGGTGCTCAATTTTCTTACGGTCATACTCGTAGATCCAGTGAACCAAATTACGTATTGAATACTGTATATAATAACAGTATTCAATGTTTGTGTGCGGCTGGTTTAAACATGGATCAAAAAACCCGCCGGCGGCGGGTTTGTGGTTAGAAGTGCAGGGCGGTTTGGCCAGACTTTGATGGGTGCGGTGGCGCAGGGTCAACCTGACCAGGTTTAACAATGGAGCGAACAAAAGTTTCCATCGTGATAAAGACATGACTGCAATTCACGTTTGTGCATTGGTTGTAACGCTCTTTTGTCGTTGCTGTCACTTCGTTACTACTGCGGGTGTGCGCCGCATGGCCACACAAAGGGCATCGCATCATGATATTAGCCTCTACTGTATCGATATACATACAATAGCACGATGTTTGAAAAAGCGAATATTAAACTTGCAAATCACTCCATATCGAGATCGGTTATCTTCACTTCAAGTTCCAACGCCGTGGTAAACCCGCCATCTGCCACTGTGTGCGTTACCGTGGTTATCGTCCAGTCTGCAGCGTCGATCTGGCGCTTGAAACCCTTTACTGATACCGGCACTTCCGGGTAAAGCTCTGCCCGGCCCTTGGCCAGTGTAATTGAGAATTGCGCGGCGCCGCGCTGTATTCGTTCCCAGTTTGCCTTTGCGGCCCGGCGAGCGTTGGACGCATTTGCGTAGGTCCGACTCAATACATAAACGTTATCGTCGGTGCCTACCAGGTATTCTCCCTGTTTATCCTGGGCTGGCACTTTTGCGGTGGTCGTCTTACGCTTGCGCTTCCTCTTTACCTTTACCGTTTGTGGTTTTGCCGTTTTTGTGTCGAGCCAGCTGGCAGAAACGCCGGTATAGGCATCTCTGTCGGCCAGGGTGAATTGGTGCTCATCACCGTCAGCGCGCACAATTGTCATTGCCGGTAGCGGCTTGCCGCTGGCGTTCACGCCTTGGCCCTGTTTGATGAATAGCAACCTCCCGTATTTTACTGCAGCAATCGCACCTACGCGGCGCGCCAGGCGCATCAGGAAGCTGCCATCTGATTCATTCGTTTGGTCGATGTGGTCGATAGTCATGGCGGCCATTTGCGGACTGATGGCCTGCTCCAGTCTATGGCGGGCTGCAAATTGTTTAACGATCTCGCCGATGGTGGTTTTTGAATATGACTTTTCACGCTTGATATTAAGCGTGTTCCTGAAGTCGGCGCTTCTGCCGCGCAGTGTCACCTTGTCAGGCGCGCCGGAATGGCCAATCTCGTCAATGGTGAATGCGCCTTTATTGATCATTGGTTCGCCTTTCCAGCCCAATTGCAGCTCCAATTGGACACCACGCGAAGGCAGATCAACAGCGCCATCGGCATCGTCAAGTTCGATATCAAGCTGATCCGCCTCGAATCCGCGGTTGTCTGTCAACGTGAGGGATATCAGCCGGCTTTCCAGTCTTGTGGTTATATCCTTGCCATTAAGAGTGATCTTGAACGCGGGCGTGCTATCCCGGCCGCTTAACCAGTCTGGCGTGTTCATGAAAGAAGCCCTCCAATAGCTGTTGCCGCCTGATCTTTCATGATGCTCAGTTGCTCCTGCAGGTCGCCGAGCATGGTGCCCAGGTCATCATCTACGCGCTTTAACTTAAGCGTGAACTCAATGCGCCTGGCGCCGCCATCTTTGAAGAATACGGACTTGTTAAGATCTAGCCCTTCAATGACAAACATCCCGTAAATGGTCCCACTGCCATCCAGCAAAGACCATGCCTTGCCGAGATCGGCGATTGTTTGCAGGGCTAGCAATGACAGTCGGCCGCCGGTGATTTCCGGTAGCAACACCCCGCTGAGTGTAATGGTGTCGTTTTCTGGACCAACATATTGCGCTGAAGGGCGCTTCCCAACGCGGTTGTTGGTTGGGTAGCGCCATGCCATTTGATGCTGCAGCTCCTGATAGGGGACTGTTTCAAGCATAAAGACGTATAACCCGAGTGCCATCATCATAATTCCCACCCCAGATCTCGATCAGAAAAATTACTGCGCGCTTTTGCCGCGTCTTTTTGCATGTGCTCCCGGAGCGCTTTCACCGCATCTGTCGCTACAGCTTTACCGTTCTGGTTATTCCTGGCGTCAACACTGAGATCGATCTTCGGCTGATAGTAGAAGTTACCGCCGCTTGGTGCCTTAACGGGTTTCATGCTGGAGCCGGTGAAACGAATGGCCATATCATTGGCCGTGTAACCTGTTGGCGCCGGCTCGCCCACGGAACCATATTTCTGGGCTATGGGGTTATTTTTTAGCAGCTCATTCGTCTGGGCTAATGCCTCGTTTTTTTGCGGCAACAGGTCCAGCTTTTCAAGCAGCCATTTAAAGCCATCCATGACTGCGCGCAGCGGGGCGGTGATAACGTCCAGCCCTCGCTTCAGACCAATGCCAATTTTTTCAGCAGCGCTACTAGCCGCCCGTTTTATTTCTTCCCAGGTTTCGCTGGCTTTAACGCTTATGCTGCTCCAGACGCCAGAAATGTAATCCTTGATGGCTTGCCATTTCTCGCTGGTATATGCACTGATGCTGTCCCACAGCCTTTTAAATTTCGGCCCCAAGGTGTCCCAATTCATCCAGATATAGATTGCGGCGGCGGCGATGGCGGCGACTACTGCAAGGATGGGGTTTGCGAGCATCATTCTGCCCATCCAAAGAATTGCTTTGCCTGCAACTCTGAAAGACTTGGCAAGCAACCCCAGTACTGATGGGCCTTTGATTCCGAGCATGCCCAACGATAGCCGTAGCAACGCGAATGGCCCTAGGATTGCCGCAACACCCAGCATAAGCCCACCTAACGCCACAGTGATCGCGGTAACTGCAGCGGCCGTTTTGATTAAAACTGCTGCCATTCTTGGGTGCGATTCAATAAAGCGTCGAGTCCAGCCGATAATGTTTTTAAACCAACCCATGATGTCCATTAACGCTGGGCGTAACTTTTCACCCATATCGCTAAACATATTCACGGCGCCAGTTTTTAAAAGAAGGAATTGGGATGATAGGGAATCTTTATCGATATTTGATTCCCTTTGCATCGATCCCTTTGCATTTCCGCCCTGTGTCAAATTTAGCTGCCTAATAAATTCATCAACCTGCAACCCAAGTTTCTGGGCATCATCACCAAATTCCTTACCGAACAACATTGTCATAACGCTGAGTTGGCGCTCTTTCGAGAGTCCCTTAATTCGGCCAAGCACATCTTTGATCGTATCTACAGCGTTATAAGCAATGCCTTTCTCAAGTTTGTTTGCGTTCAAGCCAAGAATTTTCATGCCCTGCAGGAATCTTTTACCCTGCATTGAAGCTATACCCAATTCACGGACCATAGCTTTACTTGCTGACGCTGCAATCTCTGGCTGGGCACCCAATGAAAGGAATGTAGATCCAAGGGCTGCAGCTTGTTTGTAATTCAACTTGTCTGCAGTATCCCCCATCCTTTGCAGCACATTTATAATGTCTGCTCCCTTTGCCTGAGTATTGTCATCCAGATAATTAAGCGTGTCTCCGAGCTCTTCTATTTTCTTAGTCGGCACACCATAAAGGAATGCTATTTTTCCCAGATCGTCAGCCAACTGGTCGGCAGGCAACTCAAATGCTTTCGCAGCTTTCGCTGCAGTCATTGCGAACCCAAGGAGATCAGCTTTCTGTTTTACCCAAGGATCTTTATCGCTGGCGACACCCATTCTGGCGCCACCCTCAACCAAAGCAGCAAAATCTAAGGCCCCATTTTCCATTGGTTGTAGTTCTGCCGCTGCCTTAATAGCCTTCTGGATTTCGTAATATTTTGCTGTTCTATTCCCCTTGTCATCCAGCAGGGGATTTACCTGCTTGGCTACACCCTTCATTGCATCTTCCAGGTTGCTGTAGCTTCTGATTGCCGCCACAACTGGTAATCCACCCGATACTCCAGCGGCCATTGTTGCTGCGCCAGCACCGGCTACACTATTTCTCAGCTCTCTGGTTTTGTCATATTGCGCTTTTGCGGTGTTCATTCTGCGCTGTTGCTCGCCAGCGCGCCTCAACTGGCGCTCCTGCTCCTGCAGCAGTCGATTATAGCGGGCGGTTTCGCTGGCAATTCTGTTTGTAGCGCCAGCGCCATCGGTCGCAGATACCCCCATGCGGTAAAGTTCGGATCGCACCCGGCCCATCTGCGCGACTTCGCTCTTTTGCCTTTGCTCCAGTCGGTCTACCGCGCGCCACTGATCTTCCAGGGCTTTGGTTTGTTTTTTGGTGGGATTTTCAAGCGCGCCCATTTCGCGCGTCATCATTTGGGCTTTAAGCTTGGCGCCAGCCAGCTCGTCAGCTGTTTTCTTAATGGACGCCTGCAGCGAATTGAAGGTGTTCACCTGGTCGCCGGCGGCGCTCAGTCGCTTCAGTTCATCACGGGAGTTTTTGACGGCAGCGGCCAGCGCTTTATTGCTGGCCTGCATGGTCTTAAAGGGGCGGGTGATTTTGTCCACCGCGTTCAGGATAACCTGCAGTCTTAGATTGCGGTCACTCATCACTTTCTCCGCTTCGAATCAGTGCCCGGTGCCGCCAGTCCCAAAGTTCGGTTAAGGTGAACGGGTACATTTCCGACGGCGGCCAGTGGAAGATGGCGGCGATATCCGCCATCAGGTCTTCAACGGTTAAACCGGCCGGGATTCCAGCGCCGATTTCGGCAACAAAAAACTGACGATGCCGCCGGCCAGTTGCGTAAAGTCAGCCGGATCCATTTCGCTGATTTCCTGCGGCGTCAGTGACGGTGTGGAAACGCGCGGCAAGACGGTTGCCACCGCGGAATAATCCATTTCCAGCAGGTCGGCAAGCTTCACACCGCGCAGCGCCCCAGACTGTGGCTTGGTTAGGGTGATCTCGGTGATTTCGGTCTTGCCGCGCTGGATTGGGGTGTCCAATGTTACTTTGGTCGGTTCGGTCATTTGGTTGTGCTCCACGATTTTCAGAAAGAAGAGGGCGCCGGCGTTCCGGCGCCGCAGGAATTACAGGCCGATGGCCCGGCGGTGTTCGGCCAGGCGGTCTACACCACCGAAGCTTTCAATCATGTTCACCGTGTCGATCTCGCAAATTTCTTCGCCTGCGATGGTCAACTTGAAGTAGGTCACCGCGGTAGAAATTTTGGTGGTCGAGTTTTCGCCCTGCTTGTGCTCGCCAAAATCCAACTCTTTATGGCGGCCGCGGATCACCGCTTCGACCGCCTGCACTTCGCCGGTGTCGTCGCGCTGAATTGAACCGGTATAACGCAGCATGACGCCGTCCAGTTTTGCGACGCCCATTTGCTTAATCGGCAAGGCTTCGATGCCGCCAATTGTCCATTCAATATCAAGCGCGTCGTCATCTAACCCCAGATCGACTTTGGCGCTACCGCTCATGCCGCCGCCGCGGTAGTTCTCAAGCTTGCGCGTCAGCTTTGGCAGCGTCAGTGATTCAACGATCCCCTGCCAGTTGTTCCCCTCATTGAAGAGGTTCAGGTATTTCAATTTGCGTGGTAATGCCATTGCGTGCCCCTTAGCTGTTCACGTTCTGGGTGAAGTTGACCAGGTACTGATCAGTGATGCGCTGGCGTAACAGCAGGTTTTCCAGCGGTGGGACCGGCGTATAGTCGTAATCAATGACCAGTTTCCCGGCTTTCAGCGTGTCCTTGTCGTTGGCTGCATCATCGATCCAGGCATTACCGTCAATGATGTAGCCGGCAGATTTCAGCTCACGGAATTTGGCCTTGATACCTTCCAGGATATCTTTGGCCAGTGACGGGTGCAGTGGCATGTCAACGGCCCACATGTGCGCCTCTGCCATTGTGTCCGCCAACACCTGCGCAGTGCGGGTGTAGTTTTCAAACTGGAACAATGGATCATCGGAACAGGTGCGGGAGCCCCAAAACTTAAAGCCATCTTTGCGGATTAGCGTGGTGACGTCGTTCTTGTTCAGCAGGTTGGCATCGGTTGCGCTGTCCTGCAGGTCCCAAAACACATCCGCACTGATGCCGGTCACGCCATTAACGCCGACGTTTGACAGCGTTTTGTGCCAACCGGTCTGCTGGTCAATTTTGGCGCGCAGGCCCAATGCGCGGGCGGTAGCGAAAGCCTTCGCGTCTGCATTGGTCACAGTGTCCCAACTCAGAAAATCTGGCCAGATCAGCATGGCCTCGCGCTGACTGAAGTTCTCGCGATACGCGATAGCTTCGGAAACCGTCTTGCAGCCATAGGCGCTCAGATAGGCGAAGGCGCGCAGGTTCTGCGCCACTGACAGCAATTCAGTGGCGACGGCCTTACTGTCGTGACCAGGTACACCCAAAATGCGCGGCTTCACACCTAACAGACTTTGCGCAGCCAGCAGGGCTTTCATGCCTGTTTTCTTGCCGGTGGTGGCGTCGACGCCGCCGATGATGTTGGTTGTGGTTTCCGCCTCGGTGTCGCCCTGTTCAACACGGACAACAACGGTAACTGGTTTTGCCTGGTCGGCGATGGCGTCCAGAGAGCGGGCGAGGGTGCCGGTTTCGCCGGCCTTGCCGCTGGCGGCCAGGACGTCGGTCAGCAATACGGGGGTGTTGAGTGGGAAAGCCGCAGCGTCGGCATCGTCGGCGGTGCAGACCATCCCCACAATTGCTGTGCTTACGGTTGTGATTGTGCGGGTGCCCTCGTTAATTTCGAGGACACGAACGCCATGATGATAATCTTCAGCCATCGGGCGGATCTCCGGTTCCGGTTAAGGTTTCTCCGCTATGGTGTTCGCTGATGGCGTTGAGTGCATGCGCTGGGCATTGTGTGATGGCTGGCACAATGGCCAGGCGTCTTGCTGTGGGGTTATGTTTGCCGGTATGGCCAACATAGTCAATGATGGCTGTGCTGCAGGAAAAAATGAAGCCCCGGAGTGGGGCTTATGCTACACGGTGCCACAACATTTGCAGCTTGTGGCGCTCGACAACGCTGATCTCCTGGCCCTGGCCAAGCGCATCAGTTTTCCCTGCAACGGGGTGGCTGTGTTGGCCTAATTCCATTTCGTGATCGTGTTCGCCGGCTTCGTCCGTGTCGCCTTCCTGATAAGGGTCGAAGAATACCCGATTGTTGCCGCCCAGCTCATAATCACTGTTGCGTTTAGGTACGCCATGATGAACGTGCTTTCCGCTAAGCTTGGTACGCTTAGTCCCAAGATCGGTATCTTGTGCCGTTCCTGATACGCTGATTTCTTCCGCTGGCAGGTTGGCGCGTGCAATTGTTACCGTGTCGCTACCACCAAGAGCGCCAACATCGGAGCCGTCTGCTTTCGCCGTTCTGATCGTCAGGTGTTCGCCGGCATATTCCCACGTTGACCACGGCCAACGCTCATTGGGATTTACGTTCTGGTTGAACAGACGAGAAGATCCGACCGGGTTATCCAACTCCCATGCCTGGCTCACCGCCGCGGCGACTGCGACTTTGATTGCCGCTTTGATTGCTGCTGGCGTTGCGGCTAAGTCTTCGCTATCACTGTCGGTGTCATTGCTCAACTGGGTAAAGCCTCTGGCTTTCAGCGTTGCGTCCGGGTGATTGCGCGATTGCTCATGGCTTGACAGTTGCTCATCGGTATAGTCTTTGACCTTTTCTTCCAGAGAATTGACGTCTTCGACCGTTGCCAAAATAACAGACGGATCAGCAATCAGTTCCACCGCCGCTGTGCTGGTGACTTTCAACTGCATCCTGATGATTTGGAAGCGCCCCGATCCCTCGGATAACAGAGGCTTGTAGGATTCTGGCATGTTGCCGACGGCGACGCATTCGCCATCGTCGGCATAAAGCGCCAACTCACGCAGCCAGAACCCTCCGATTTGAGGTGGCATAATCATTTCTGCTTCGATGATGCTGGCGTCACTATCAGCTATCACTAATTTATTCAGCTCACCGCGATACTGCTCACCGATCAGCCCGGCGTTTGCTGCGCTGGGCTGGGGTAAACGCCCGCCACCGTCGCCGACGGCCATTTCCTTGATGGCTACCGGCGTGCCAGTAACAGCGGCATTTGCCAGCTTTTCTGCGCCGGCAACTGTTATCATTGCGCTGTATTTTTTCTCACTCACGCTCAGCCCCCCTCATTCATGTTTCCCCAGGCTCATTAAATGGAGGCCCCGCGGCGGCTGTAATAGCCTTGGAAATACAAGTAAACCTGCATCAACTCGTCATCACTCAGCACGCGATCAAAGATTAAAGCGGCGTACTGGCGATGTTTGGCGCTACCCTCAACGCGGCTTTGTCCAATGAGATACGTCAGAGCTGGATTTACAAACGATGTGACCGGTGCGCCAGGTGAAACACTCTTCGCCTGGTTGTTGGTGAGATCGCCAATTTTTAATCCATTCCCCAGATCTCGCCCATGAAAGAACGCGGGGCTATGGTCAGTGCTCCGCGTATTCATCCCCAGGCTGTAAGCGCCGTTGTACGGGTTTCCATCTGCACCAGTACCTTTGTAATGCGAATACATGTAAAGGGCTGACGGCGTAGGTCCCTGTGTACATAGCGATTTACCGGCATCAGCGCTGCCTTTGTAACTGGAAATTAAAAAGCAGCGGCTAGCCTGGGTTGAATCCGTATTGTTTGCGATTGAAATTAACGTTGCTTCCTCGCTAGTCGGCACTCGCGTATCTAAGTAATTCCCCGTCGAAAACTCGAACGCTTCACCGTTTTTCGTTGGGTTACCGTAGGCCACCGCTGACGCGCCACCGGGGGCCAGGTTAGCCGTGAGGTTACCTCGACCGAAGATATTGGCGTATTGCAATCCTTCGGTACTGAAAGGGGGGTTCCAGCCGTCAGGCTTGGAAATAGATGCGCCGGCAACATTCGACTTAATGACCATGACCATAATAATTATTCTCCGCTCTCGATCGGTACACAGAATTGCACTGATGGGTTATTTAATGGGTAAGGTTTGCCGACCAGCTCAGCAATATTTTCATCCGCAGCCTGGTTCGAATCTGCGTGATATTCGTAGTTCGCCAGCGACGCGAAGCTGTCACTGTCAAAGACATTCCCATTGCCGTTATGGGTAGTTTTATCGCCATACCAGAGCTTCGCCGAGCCTACAGGCACCGTCGCCAAAGTGATTTTGATAATGGTATCAGCGGCTATTTCAACCGACTCGATAGGCACGGTTCCAACGCTGTCTTTGACAAGGAATCCCTTGTCTGCGTACATCGTCGGCACGCGCCCCACATAGGACGGGCGGAATTGCAGTGGAGGGCTGGGGACGTGATACAGCACATAGACCACCCGGCCAATACGAATGATGCGGATGGGGCCGAGCGCCTCCCAGCCTTGCCCCTCGTTCAGCACGCGGTGCATCACTTTGGCAAATTGCATATCCATCCAGCGGTAGCCGTTGGACGTCAAATGCCCGCCTTTATCCGGGAACGGGTACGCCGGGGTGACCAGGTACGCGTTTGGCGTCTCTTTGCAGAACTCCCACTGTGCCATCCCGATACCCAACTCGTAGGTATCAACGGTATACCCGCCACCGGTCTGGTACATAAAGATTGCTGGAGGTGATTTTTGACCGGCAATACCATAAGCCATGTCGTCGGTCATGTTCTTCGATAACAGCGCGTCCAGATATTTTCGATATCCCTCACGTGTCTGCACGCCGCCGCGTGTGCCGTTATAGTTCCACTCGCCCTGGATGAAGATGAAGGCTGCAATGGCATAGCTGACACCCATTTGGTCAGCTATGGCCTTGACCTGCCGCACTGCCTGGAGAGGGCGTTGGTACAACTCAGGATTTCTTCCCTTAGACAGTTCCTCGATGGTGCGACCATTCACGCCAGTGCTTGACACAACGAAGCGACGCGCAGGATCCCGCTCCAGGCAGTTCCTTTGCAGCCACAACTTGCGCAGGAAATTACCCAATGCGGCACCACCTTCACCTTCATTGCTCGCATTAAATGGCAATACGTTACTTTCTGCGGCTGTTAGAACTGCACTTCCATCCCCCGACTGCACCACAGCCTTCAGCGGCTTCAGTGTGGCGGCGCCGACCGGCACGAACTCGGCGGCGGTGCGACTTTTCGGGCGCACACTGTCACCCAGCATCAGATTATCGTAACCGTCGATAGGTTCATTACTGAGTGATGGGTGGCCTTCCTGTTGCGTGCCAAGGCTTTGGCTGTAGATCAGCAGGTGATTCAGTGCGGAAACCAGGCGCTGAATATCGGCGTTGTAGCGGTCACGCACAGATTGGGAATACGCCTTGTTCTGCGCATCGTGTGCCACTAAATCAAACTCGCTTACGCCACCACTGGAGCCGATAGGGTTGCCGTCGATATCGATGTAATCTCTGAAGAAACCGTCAGCGTCTTCAAGTCTCAGCCAGGCATCCGATGTGGTCAGAGTTGAGAATGCGCCGTGCCCCTGCAGGGCTTTTGGTGCCACGTCCCCCGAAGGGCTGACTAGCTCAACAATAAAATCATCGGCGTCTTGGAAAATAATGCCGGCACGTTCCCCTACGTGAGTTATTTTCAGGTCATCAAGAAAAATTCCTTGCGGTGAAAGCAGGCTTTTAATCGTGCCGAAAGCCCCATTATCAAATAGCCTCCATACCGAGAAATAATCATCATCAACCATATCAATCAGTAAATTGCTAATGGCTTCGCTGACGTGAAAATAATCTGTGACTTTTTTAACCAACTCGCCAGTTGGTAAAGTTCGGCCCGTTGGTGTGGCGACACCATCGATATTTTTAAATTCAGCAACCCATGCGTCGGCGTTCTCGATACGTACAGAAAAACGTGAGTTTAATGGAAGGCTGCCATCATTAATTCTTGCCTGCGCTTTCTCCCTGTTATCAAAAGGCTGCTCGCCAATGGAGTAACCCTCGATTGCCTGTTTTAAATATTGAGTACGGTTAGCCAGTTGCTGCGGCTGAATATTTGCAACGCCATCGCGTCCCCCGCGCACTTTGTCACCGCGTTGGATTTGATAAACGCTATCTTCCCAGCGTCCGCTTTCGGTAATTTTCGTCATATTATTTCCCGGAATAGTGATAATCGCCGCTGAAACCTACAGCGCCGTTATATTTGATGCTGTCGTCTGGTTCGTAATCGGCGGGATAAATAGTGACAATATTGCCGTCATGCATGATGGCGGCGGAATACACCAGCCCCCGTGTTCTGGCGCTCAAATTTAACTGCCAGATATGGCGGCTTACTGGCTTTGCGTCGCCAATTAGCCGCTCCAACTCGTTTACAATTTCTTCGGTGATCCCGATTTCCATCACGTCAATTGTTAAACGAAACGTGCCGGCAGGGTCGGCAACCTCCCACCATTCCTCGATCGTCATGGTGTACCCCATGTTCTCGATCACGCGATTAATTGCCGCAACCGTCCCTTTCCGTCGGTGAATGTAAAAGGCATCTTTAACGGCCTTGCGCTTTTCTGCTGCCAGCCATTTTTCATCCCACCGATCGACCGAAAACGCCCAGGCAAGGTAGGGCAGAAAAACAACCGGGCATTTGTCCGGGTTCCATAGGTCGCGTAGAGGCACATTCAGATCGCTAACCGCAGCGCATGCCTCCGCCGCTCTGCGCTCAAGCGCAGATGAGCCTGGCGGCAGGAGGCTATTCATCCGATCCACCGATTGCAATGCGGGCATCTGTGCAGTTAGCGGCCTGCGTTTTGTCCAACACCACATCGGCAGGCGGATTGCGTAGCTCTACACGCTGTACGCCCTGAGTGTGCAGCGCTGCATAGATTGCTGTTAGGCGGATATCGCGCCCAAGGCGCCGCTGCTCGTTGATATATGCATTCAGGCGCTTTTGTGCGTCGGCAAGGATTGGTTCTTGCGCTGGCCCCGGATAGACATAAAGCACGGCGTCAATCCAATAGTTGATGATGCTGGCAGATTGAACCGTGAGGCGATCAGCTACGGGCCGTACTGACTGATCGTTAAGTGCAGCGTCAACTTTCGCCAGCAATTCGGGGGAGGCCGTTCCATCCCCTTCGCGGGAAAGAATCGTGACAGTGACCAGTGCCGGCGCCGGGCTGATCGCCGATGCATCTGCAACTTTTCCATCTGCGCTTAGTGCGTGGAATTCATAGGCGCCGGTTGGTCCGGCGACGCTCATTCCCTCGAATGCTGCCGGGATGCGCTGGCGAAAATCTGCATCAGACTCCATCACAGCCTCAACTGGCGGGATGGCTTCGCTGTCTTCGGGGATAATTGTCAGGCGTGGCGTGTTGTTGTTAGCGCCAAGCTGGTCGAGGTCGCTACCGATGGCATACGCCACCATCACGGCTTGTGCAGCCTCGTTGATGCGCTGGCGTAACAGAATTTCCCGATAGGCATTTTCCTGCAGCAGCATCACGATCGGCTCAGATTCCAGCTCCAGAGTGCGTGCTATGGCCTCGCGCTGCTCTTCAGGATAGAGCTCAAGCAGGCGCGCCTTTCTTTCCTCAAGCAGGCCTTCAAAGCTCAGGGTTTCCACTACCTGGGGCGGCGGCAACTGCGAAAGGTCGATTACGCTCATGATGCGCTCCCGTACGGAATTGAAATATTGATGCTCGCCGTGGTGTCGTTCCTGCTGCCGGATACATCCACAATCATTTGGCCGTCAATCTGCGTGGTCACAGTGACGGCCGTCAGTGACACGCGCGGTTCCCAGCGATTGATAGCGCTGTATGCTGCGGCCATCAGCTGCAATCGGGTTGTGTCGTTTTGAGGCTGGTCGATCAGCTCGGACATCAGCGAGCCGAACGGGCGCCGGGTGATCCTGCTGCCGATTGGAGTCAGCAAAATTTTGCTGATTGATTGACGAATGTGATCGATATCTTCGACGGCGCGGCCGCTACTGGTGCTCATGCCCTGGTACATCATTTCACCGGCCCTCCCGATATTCCGCCGCCTGTCTCTACGCCATCGTGCGCATGCTCATCAACGACGACGCCATTAGATGTGAGGCGGCCTCCGCTGTGGGTGATGTTGCCTGTCATCGTCCCGCCATCAGTGACTGATAGTTGAGCCGTTTCCAGCAACTGAGTGCATGTGACTTTTGGTGTTTCCAACCTGATCCCTGTCTCCGCCTTAAACAGCGCTGTTTTCACACCCTCTATGGTCAGTGCGCCAGCTTCGGGGTCATAACTGAACCTGGCACCGTCGGGAAACTCCGCAACCAAGGCACTCTCTGAATCTGAAGGCGCTGGGTGGGCGTCAGAAAAAATGGCTGGCAGGACAAAAGCGGTTGTCAGCTCACCGGCCATGCTTAAGATCAGCACCTGCTCACCGAATGACGGCGCCCACCATGTGCGCGCGCTGCCTGCGCGCATGGTCAACCATTTGAGCGGCGCGGTTTCAAGTCCGCCGGTTTGCACGCGGCATAGGCCGTTCTCTGTATCGACCTCGGAAATGGTTCCGATTCGGATCAGATTGGTCAGCAGGCGCAGGAGTTCAGAAAGTTGTGTATTCATTGGCACAGCCTGCCATGCGCGCGGCGCGGGCTGCATGTCACGGGCATTGTGTGGTGTCTGGCACAAGTGGCCGATATCGAGTAAAGCGGTTCGTGTCTATGTTTGCCGGCATGGCCAGCACAGCCGAAAGCGACTGTGCTGCAGGTTATTTGCTGAGGTGGTCAATCAGGATGTCGCCGACGGCGGTGATGGCTGGATCATTCAGTCCAAATAATTGGCGGGCGTCGTATTTCACGGTTGGACCCCGTTTACTCACTTTGTCGCGCAGGCCGTAATGGTGCACGCGTGCAATGCGCATAACACTGCCGGCAAAGTAAACGGCGGCCTCGTCTGCTGTTGTTGCTGTTTTCATAAAGCGAGTGGTCTGCAACTTGCTGAACATTTTCCGGCGTATCCGCCCCTTTTTGTTTCGGCCTTGCGGCTTTCGCTCGGCATACGGGGTTCCGTCCGGGTTGCGCTGCTGGCTGATTTGCAGTCTCTGGCGGCGGCGCAATTCATTAGCCCACTGGCGAGTTAGCTTTTTCCTCGCTACTGGGCTTAGCTGTGAAGCGAGGGCGGCCAGCCAGTCTTCAATCTGAATAAAGTCACTCATTAGGCGCCCACTGATCGGCGTAAGGTGGTTCCGGCTCAGGGATGGCTTCTACAACCATTTGGCCGTTTGCCTCTTTCACGATCACGCGCTCTGTTAGCTTCAGGTTTATGCTGATGTCGCAGGTGGTGTTATTCAGAATATCCACCTCAAACGTGAAGCCCTTATCTCTGCTGTCTGGGTTCGCCATGATGTCCGGCTGGTTGCGGCGAAGCCAATACAAAATCACTGCGTTCAGCAGGTTTTGGTCTGCTGAAAAGTCGGTTATCACCAGGTTGAGGGTGTACTGGTATTCGAATGAAATGGTTGGCGCCAGGCTGGAAACAACAGCGCCCTCATCAACAAAGATGTGCAGTTTGTCTGGATTTTTCCCCAGATATTCGATCCCGTCAGAGAGGGCTTTTCTCAGTGATTCCGGCTTGTTCATCGCTCTTTTCCTGGCATTGAATGATGGTATCGACCTGATCGGCACATATAGCCCAGGCCGCCTCTACACGATTCTTTTGCTGCTCCAGATCCCCGTTGGTGAGCGGGTTACTGGCCGGCAGTTGGCAGGCGATCAACCTCGGACAGCCAGGCGCGATAAGCTGCACCTCCGGTAACTGCCGGGCGGGCGTGCAGGCGCACAACATCAGGAGGCAAGCGGCCGTCAGCCCAGGCTTTAAGCTCTGCATTTTCACGGTATAACCTCGCAATCAGATTTTCACGTTGTGACAGAAGGGCGGCCGTGTTGGTCATCTGCTGACGCAACTCGGCCTGTGCCCGGTTGTTATTACTGGCGATCAAGCCCAGGGTTATCAGCTCGGCATTTTTAGCTGATAGCTGCGTTTCCATTCCCTCAATGGTTTTTCCCTGCGCCTTGATGGTTGCTTGCTGGTCGCTGACGGCTTTTTCATAGGTGTTTAATCGCCAAGTTTTCCACCCTAACGCCGCGGCGAGAGCCAGGATGATGGCGGCCATGATCAACCAGCTGCGTGGAATGACGGCGGTCATGCCAGCACTCCACCATAACTGACGTATTTTTTCAGAAGGGTTTCAAGCTTGTGCTCAGGCTGGCCATATCCGGCACCCGGCAGGCTCGCCCAGATATTGCGGCACTTTTTCAAAGCCAACTCTATCCGGCCGGCGTTGATGTCAGCCAGGGCGCCGCGTTCGCGTATTAGCTGGATAGCCCACTTATCCTGTGATACCGGCCCAAAGTCTGGCAGTTTCAGTGCGGTGCGGTAATGCCCCCAATCCTTGATCAAAAACTGGTAGCCGCCTGATGCCGTGCTGCGCTGCCCGCGACTGTTAAACACCTTGCCGGGACGACCTCCAGCGAACGGATGATCTTGGTAGCTGGAAAAGGTTTCAGCCTTGCCGTCGATGCCGGTTACGATCACGTTGTAGCCGTCGTCCGATCTGGCCAAAAGCGTGGCGCCAATTTCACTGAATCGCAGCGTGTCCAGATAGGCGTTAAGGTTAGGAGTGGTGACGATGCGGGCCATTTTTCCCCCTGGTTTTTTGCTTGGTTGGCGCCCGCTCTTTTGTCGCGGGCGGGGACGGGATGATTGCCATGATGTTCCCGCGGGAACGGGTGACTGCCATCAGGATCATGAAACTGAAAAGGGCGGTCAGCGCCCCCGATTGTGGGAGGCGACCGAACGCGGAAAAAATTGGCACGGCGGCGCAAATCATGATCACGACGTAGGCGACACCGCTGGCCCACGGCTTATGTTTTGCTCCCCTGCGCTGGTAAGCCAACAGGCGGCCGGCAATGAGCAAGCAAATGATCGACGTTATCCAATGCATGGTTATTTCCCCCTGAATATGCGGAAAATCGGGCTATCCCCGTCCAGCTTCTGCAAGGCAACCAATAAGATTTTGATGGCCACACCTGCGGCGACAAACGCGCCGGCGCCCATCTTGACCTCAACATCCAGCCCGGTGGCTTTCTTCAGCAGTGCGGCCGCTATCGGGGCAAACAGGCAACCGGCAATAAAGCTGCTTATCCATAGCGCGCCGCGTCGCTTCAGCGTCAGCTCCTGCGACGCCAACACAAACAATGAGGCGCCACCAAAGGCACCGAGGACAATTGGCGCGGCGTCGCCAGACAAGACGGAAAGAAGCGTGATCCCGCCAAACGCGAATAAAGTGGTGCCGCTTGTTACTGGTTCGCCCATGACATCAATCCCAAAGTTGAATAATTTGCTGAGTGGGTGTTGGCGCAATATCCGGCATTTCTACCGGCGTGCCGTGCGGAATAAATGGCCCGATTTCTGCCAGGCCTGGATTGGCCAATAAGACGACTTCGGATAGCCCCGCGGTGCGGCCATAGTGGCGCCAGCACAGCTCATCAACGGTGTCGTTTTGGTGGGCTATCACTTTCATCAGATCAGCTCTACAGTCATGTGATTTTCACCCTGGATCAGCCGCATGGCCCAGCGAGCATCCCGCCAGAGCTCATCAATGGATTCGTCCATTTCGTCGGCTCGCTTCCCGCCGGCCCCGGTGGCATCAAAATCGCGATACCGTTCGTTTAAATTGGCCTTGGTGATGCAGTACACCGCGCGGCTGTAGTGCTGAAGCAAAACGCTTTCGCCGTCCAACTCCTCTGCCGGCACATTTTCCAGAGCGGTAAAGCCTGCGGCCTGCTGCGCCTGTCGCCATAGGGTCAATTCGCCATTCACTTCCGCAATGGCATTCAGCGCCGCATGGCGCAGACGTTGCGGGGTGATTGTTCCATCTGTCCTGATAGATTCCTGCAAATCGGACAGATCGACATCTGGCCAAAATTGCGTGTTTTTGATTACCTGCTTTTCCTCGCCGGGCTGGCCTGGCGCCACAAATTTCATGATCAAGGCTCTCAATGGGTGGGCGGTGGACGGGCGTATTGATGCGGTATAAAACCTGTCGCAACGCCCGTGCCGCCCCGCGCGTGGGCACGTTCGGTTTAGCCGTTTTCGGCCTTCTTCAACTCGCGTTCGAGTCGTTCAATGTCTTTTTTCACACCAACCCGCTCATGCAGCTGGAAGGCGCGGTTTAACTGGTTGAGCGCTAACTCAGGCTGTTCGTTATCCCGTAACCCGTAGCCCATGACTTTGTGCAACTTGGCGCGCACTTCGTCCGGCATATCGTGGTCTTCGATCAGGCTCATGAGGCGCGTCAGGATGGAGAGATTTACCGGCTGCTTGGCGTCGTAGGCCTTCAGGGCGCTATCCGCGATCTCTTCAGCTACTGCGCAGGCGGTTTGGCGTGCATATCGGCTTGGCATGACCAGGCCATGCTTGAGCGCGTACTCGGCGATGTCGATGGCGCCGTTGTAATCGCCGGCGTCGATGCGCCAGACCATCACATGCATGATTACGTCATCTTGCGCACCCATGCCGGTCTGCAGCACTCCGGCAACCCACGGGGAGTAATGGGGGAGAACTTCGCGCTTAACTTCGGCTTTTTTCTCCTGAGATTGAACCCGCTTCAGTCGTCGGCTGTCCTCTTCAATCTTCAGGAGCATCATTTCATAGCCATTGGCATGGCGGCTTAGAGCGCCGCCCTGACGGGCGGCCTCTTTTGCTTGCACATAGACCATATGGCGCTGCGCTGGGCTCAGGGCCATCAGTTAGCCCCTTATTCGCCCGCCGGCGCTTCCGGCGCTGGCGCCGCAAACTTGCCGAGTTTGATGTTTTCAATCAGGCAACCACAGCCGTAATCCTCAACCACATAGGCCTCGTTGACCGATTCGAAGTTTTCGATGCGGTCGCGTTTCGGGTTGTCGATGATAGTGCGGCGGCGCGTTTCTTCCTGCCAGTAGATGGACAGGTTATCCAGGCGGGTAATAAGCATGGCATTAGCCGGGAAGAAGGGCGCGCGAACAGCCTGCAGGCCGCCCATGCGTTTCTGGCTGATAATCAGATCAGCGGCCAGCGCTTCGGTGTTTGGCTGCGACTGGTTCACCAACGGGAAGTATTTATCTGCCAGCAGGCCGCGGCCGCAAATTACTACCAGATCTGTATCGTCCTGGAACCACGGATCGATCAGGTTGTCCACGGCGTCCATCACCACTGCATCCAAGTTGGCGAAGTCGCCGTTCTCACCCACACGGATCACAGGCGAAACCACGGCCCCTTCGTCATCCACGATTTTATCCATCACGCGAGCCGGGGCGTCAGTACGGTATTTCTGCAGCCAGCCGATGTTAACGTCTTGCAGCAATGGGTTAGCGGTTCGGTTCGATGTCTTTTCGCGCTTCATGCCGTTAAATCCGATCATGACACGGTCCAGTGCCTGGCGTAATACGATGGCGTTACGGATGCGCAGCTGGAAATCCTGGAACTTGGCCCACAGGTCCAATTTGTTATAGGCGATCGAGGTGTCGAAGTTGGTTTGTTCGCACTTGTACTCGATGGAGTCCAGGCCACTCGGATCCGTCGTCTCGCGTTCTTTGGTGGAAGTGTCCGTGGTACCGGCGATAGTGGAGCCGACGCTAAGGCCCAGACGCTGCCCGGATTGTTCGGTGACCGGGACGATATTGATATGCTGCAGGAATGCTGCGCTCTCCTGGATCTTGTCTTCCAGCTTTTGTGCTACGGACGGCTCTACCGCAAACTTGGTGCTGAGCTCGACGGCTACACCGTTCAGCTCGGCAAGCGTGGTCAGGTAGGCGTTAAATTTAAATCGCGTTTCATTGCGCATAATCGGTAACTCTCCGTAATCAGTTTTCTATGCCCTATGGGGTATGCCGTGGCACTGCGTTTAGCAGTCGGTTTTTTCTCCGTTGCTTTCACCGCCGCCGCCAGGTGTTAACGGGCGAAACTTCGGATTGCGGTCCTGCTTACTCAGGTTGGTCTGCAGGTCGTTAAGTTGCTTACTGAGTGCGGTGATCTGGGTCTCCAGCGCTGGCACTTTTTCAGCAGTGGTGTTGAGCTTGGCGACGCTATCGACGAGGTTTTGTACTTCTCCAGCGACCAGCTCCACAGCCTGATTCACGTCAGAAAAGCGGGCGTCGTCATTGGCGTTACGCTTGGCGAACATCGCAGTAATACGGGTCAGCAGGCCAGGCTTTTGGTCTTCCTGTTCCACAAATTCGATCAGGGCTTCTTCTGCTGCAGTAAAGAGGTTGTCTTTATGCTGCTTGCGGTTAGCCAGTGGGTTTGCTGATGCGGACGCGCTGAAGGCGAGGTATTCGGTCCCCAGGCTGGCCGGGTCGTCGGTTACAGCCAGTCCGATCAGGTAGGCCTCGCCGGTATCGGCAAATTTGGGGTTTACCTCGATCGAGGTGTAAACCTTTTGCGCTTGCTTAACCATTTCGACCAGGTCCGCGGTTGGTGCGATGTCGCCATAAAGCGCCATCTTCCCGGCCAGTGGACCTTCGGTAATTTCCTCCGCTGTCAGGCCGGTTACATCACCGAAACGACGGAAGGAGCTATCGGGGTGATATCCCTTGATGTGTTCCAGATTTACCCGCGCGCCATAAACGGATGGGTTGTAGTTCTTGGCCATCTGCGTCAGCCATTCGCGGCTAATGTTGCGGCCGTCGGTTGTCGCACCCTCTACGGCAATACGAAAACGCTTTGATTTAAGTGTCATTAGTCTGTTCCGGTCAGTGTCGGTAATCGGTCAGGCTTATGGTTGCGGCGAACAGGGAGGGGAGACAACGAAAGGGCATTGTGTGGTGTTTGGCACAATGGCCGGGAAGGGATGGCGACGCGGCCGGTCGGTAGTCTGGCGCCATGACAACGACGACGCTCAACACCGATCTCGATCCCCGCAGACAGGCGATGTTCCTGTACTTTCAGGGGTTACGTATATCCCGCATTGCTGAAATGCTGGGAGAGAAGGCCGCAACAGTACACAGCTGGAAGAAGCGCGACAAGTGGGGGAGCATTGGCCCGCTTGAGCAAATGCAACTTACCACAACAGCGCGCTATTGCCAGCTGGTGATGAAGGAGCACAAAGAAGGGAAAGACTTCAAGGAAATCGACCTGATCGCCCGCCAGGGTGAGCGACTTGCTCGGATCGGGAAATTCAATAGCGGCGGCAATGAGGCTGACTTAAACCCGAACGTGGCTAACCGCAACAGCGGCCCGCGCAAGGCGCCTGAGAAGAATGTTTTCAGCGACGAACAGACGGAAAAACTGACCGAAATTTTCCATGATTCCCTGTTCAAATATCAACGCAACTGGTTTGAAGCCGGCGCCAAACACCGCATTCGTAATCTGCTTAAGTCCCGCCAAATAGGCGCGACTTTCTACTTTGCACGAGAAGCCCTGATAGACGCCATCACTACAGGCCGAAACCAAATCTTCCTGTCAGCGAGTAAGGCTCAGGCGCACGTTTTCAAGCAGTACATCATCGAGTTTGCCCGCGAGGTGGATGTTGAGCTGAAGGGCGACCCGATGACCCTCGGCAACGGTGCGTGCCTCTATTTCCTCGGCACAAATGCTCGCACCGCGCAGAGTTATCACGGCAACCTATACCTGGATGAGTATTTTTGGATCCCTCGTTTCCAGGAACTGCGTAAAGTTGCCTCCGGCATGGCGCTGCATAAGAAATGGCGCCAGACGTACTTTTCAACACCGTCGAGCCTTACCCATAGCGCCTACCCATTCTGGTCCGGCACCCTATACAACAAGGGGCGCGCCAAGGCCGATCGGGTTGATATCGATCTCACCCATACAAACCTGGCGCGCGGCGTTCTCTGCCCTGATGGTCAATATCGCCAAATCATTACTGTAGAAGATGCAGTTAACGGCGGATGCAACCTGTTTGACTTGGATCAGCTGCGGCTTGAATACGGCCCAGAGGATTATCAGAACCTGCTGATGTGTGAGTTTATCGACGATATGGCGTCGGTGTTCCCGCTCACTGAAATGCAGGGGTGCATGGTTGATAGCTGGGAACAGTGGGACGATTTCGAAGCGCTGGCCATCAGGCCTTTCGGGTATCGGCCGGTGTGGATCGGTTATGACCCGGCCAAAGGCTCTGCGTCAGGTGACAGTGCCGGCTGTGTTGTTGTGGCTCCGCCAATGGTGCCGGGCGGAAAATTCCGCATTTTGGAGCGCCACCAGTGGCGCGGCATGGACTTTGCCGCCCAGGCGAAAAGCATCAAGCTTTTGACCGAGTGCTACAACGTTCAGTACATCGGCATCGACTCCACCGGCGTTGGCCACGGCGTTTACCAACTGGTGAAGCAGTTCTTCCCGGCGGTGCGGGAATTTGTCTATCGCCCGGAGGTGAAAAACGCCCTGGTGCTGAAAGCCAAAGACATCATCACACACCGGCGCCTGGAGTATGACGCCGGACACACCGACATCACCCAATCCTTTATGGCTATCCGCAAGGCGATGACCGCCAGCGGTAGCCGGCCAACGTATGAAGCCAGCCGCAGCGAAGAAGCCAGCCATGCAGATCTGGCGTGGGCAACTATGCATGCACTGTTCAATGAGCCGCTCGAAGGCGTCACGGCGGGCAACAGCAACATTGTGGAGATTTTTTAAATGAGCAAGCGTCATAACAAACGCGCATTTCCGCCAGTTAACACCAACAAACAAGCTGCTGGCGCTGCAGGGGTTGAAGCCTTTACCTTTGGCGATCCCGTTCCGGTGCTCGACCGTCGGGAGCTGCTTGATTACGTCGAGTGTGTGCGCATGGATAAATGGTATGAGCCGCCGATCAGTTTCGATGGTTTGGCCAGGACGTTCCGCGCGACGGTTCACCATAGCTCACCGCTGTATGTGAAGCGTAATATCTTGACCAGCACATTTAAGCCGCATCGTCTACTGAGTCAGCAAGCCTTCAGCCGTTTCGTGCAGGATTACTTGGTGTTTGGCAACGCCTATCTGGAACTTCGGACCAACCGCCTTGGTGGCCCGATGGAACTTAAGCCCTCGCTTGCGAAATACACGCGCCGCGGCGTAGATCTGGATACCTACTGGTTTGTGCAGTATGGCCTGGGCGTTGACCCTTACCAATTCGACGCCGATAGCGTGTTTCACCTGCTGGAGCCTGATATCAATCAGGAGATCTACGGCTTGCCAGAATATCTGTCGGCGCTTAACTCGGCATGGCTCAATGAATCGGCCACTCTGTTCCGCCGCAAGTATTACCAGAACGGCAGTCACGCTGGCTTCATCATGTACATGAGCGACGCTGCCGCTAGCCAGACTGATGTGGATAATATCCGCAACGCTATGAAAGGTGCGCGCGGACCTGGCAACTTCCGCAACCTGTTCATGTACTCGCCGAACGGGAAAAAGGATGGCATTCAGGTCATCCCGCTGAGTGAGGTGGCAGCGAAGGATGAGTTCTGGAATATCAAAAATGTCACCCGCGATGACCAGCTGCACGCGCATCGCGTGCCTCCTCAGTTGATGTGCATCGTACCAGAGAACACCGGAGGATTCGGCAACGTGAAGGAGGCGAGCGAGGTGTTTGTTCGTAATGAGCTAATACCGCTGCAGCGGAGGATGCAGGAGTTAAACAACTGGATAGGGGAAGAGGTGATTACCTTTGACCCCTATATTCTGAGTCGTGAGGGTTAATCACCAGGAATAAAGACCGCCGTCACCGGCGGTTTACAAGGTCACAATGGTGCTGCCGGAGCAAGGAAGTCGCCAGTTGAATCATCCTGCAGACTAATATATTCCACCCTCCATTGATCGAGCCGCCGAATATCCGCCAATGTTAATGCTGTGTCCGGTATTGCATCGCAGTACTGAAGATCGATATCAACGGCGTTTTGACCTTGCCCAAATAGATGGTGCACCAAAGTCTTTATTCCTTCCGCAACTTGTTCTGCGGCCTCTCGTGCTACTATTGCACCAATTTCTGAGTCGTAAATGACATGTATAGATAATTCGTAGGGCTCACCATCGGGGAGATCTACGCTTCGGTTATTATGTAGATCAAAGAAAATGCCTACTACATGCTCAACGCTTGGACTGACAATCTTAGATATCTCTTTTTCAAAGGTGAATCTTTTACTGTTGTGTTTTCTTATTCTTGTTTCAAATTCGTCCGGAAAAGCAGGGCGACCGTATCTTGCTGCAAGCCATTGTTTTAGAGCGCCTTTTTGCTCTTTTTCAAGTTTGTAGTCTCTATCGATGATAGCTAATTCACTAAAAGACTGATATGCGACAGCCTTCTTCTGATTATGTTCAAAGAGAAACGCCTCCTCGAGACCAGAGGTATTATTGTAAAACTTTAGATGGATTTTTCTTGGGTTTTTTGCGTTGCACAAATTCCCGTCCAACCTATCTACTGTTTCTCCAGCTATAACTTCAATATAAGGTTCAGTATTATTAGGTATATCGCAATCATGAGTTATGACGATGATCTTAGCCCTGGTCCCCAATATGGGGACCAGTCCTAATGCTAAAGCTGACTCATCAGTTAGTAAATGACCTTGTCTCCACTCAGTAGACCTTCCAAGCATGTCCTAACTCTCTTTCATTTCTCTGTTGAACCAGGTATTGACTCGGAAGAAAGCCAGTCGTCATTTTTTGCAGTTTTAGACTCTGCAATTTTAGACTTTGCATAAGCTTCACTCATTGCCTGATCTTCAGAAATAAGAACTTCAACAGCGGTTTCCCAGTTACCTTTCTGTCGAATGATGTCAATCAACGAGTTGCCCTCAAATGCTCTCATCTTGATCAACGAGCCTGGTTTAGCAACCCCTGAATCACTTAATTTGTCAGCAACCAAACTTAAATTTCTGATTAATGACATTTTATCCTGATCATCAGGTGTAGACTCCTCAGACAGCCATTTGTAGACAGCTTGTCTTGAGACACCAAAAATCACAGCTAACTCTGACATGGTTGGAGAAAGCACATTTCTGATGTTGGTCAGATGTACTGCAACCGAACGAACATCTGCTTTTGGTCCTGTTTGAGTTGGCTCATCAATAATCAAGGAAATCTTGGGTTTTACATACCCGAGCCAGTGCGCCATGTTTCCAGTACTAAAGTTACCACCCGTACTGGATAAAAAAAGAGTTGCCCCTAAGACAGCAACAGTTTTGAGCTCTGAAGCGTATGAGCTTGGTTTTCGGGTTGGTGCGAATGCTGTGTCATACATAAGCAGCCTCCATAAAATTTATTGCCACGTTTTTTCTGCGTGGTCTGTAACCATAGCATGGAATGTCTTTTTTATTTCTCCATGCAAGCTTTCCAATTGTTGAGAAATAGCTTCCATGTTGATATTTATATGACCATCCACATAATGATCTGTATCAATAATTGCATGTTGAACAGGTTTTTCTGTTCTAAAACACTCTTTCATAACAAGACCGGATGCTGATAAATCTGGAGGAAAACCAAGCTCAGCAAAGATCTTATGTATTCTAGTTACTAACACTCCCTGCATGATGACTGGGATCACAGCAGTTTCATACACTGATTCGTTCACTGTTTGTAGATGTTTCTTACCCAAGCTTACACCATGCAACTGATCAACAAGGTAATCGTTTGGTGTCTCATCTCCGACAGGTAAGACAGCATCTAAGTATCTTAAACCTAGTCGACTTAAATGCTCAAGTGTAACTACTTCGTGTACGACCTCAATGCCCTCGAGCAACCCTTTAAGAAACTCATGGTGTGTTAGGTAATGAGTTGTATGGAATGCTATCGACGTGTCATTCAGTATATACCCACATGTTCTATCTGACTTTATTATTTGCCAGTTAACAATATTGGCTATCCTAGGCTTTGGATTCTCCTCTCCTGGCAGCAAGTCAAAATATAATTGTGTCCCTTCATGCATTTCGAAAATCGTGAAGCCTTTTTTTCTAAAAACATCTTGTATATCATTTATATACTTTGCAATGGCTGCAATGGGATTGAATTTGGCCTGAGCCAACGCATAATAAACGGGTGCATTGGACATCACTGCATTGCTCACTTCACCCTCCTTCTCGTATTGATAGTTCACGATAAACTCCTCATGTCTAAGTCTAGTTTACATCTTAGTTGACACTCTTAACAATAGGTAGTTCACCTCGTAGTGCCTGGCATGGCACTACATGGCACAAAAGGATGGCCCACGCTGGCGCGCAATCGTAGCCCCGCCACGCCTGCCCGCTTTTTGTATGGGTTTTCATGCAGGCGCCCGAATAGCAGAAGGGCGCGCCATTACTGGTGCGCCCGGCTGTTTTAGATCCTTTTTTGATCGTGCGGATTCATGCAGCATAGACATGCACAAGCCCTGGCAGGTGAATCACTGGTTCATATAGTATTTGTAGTAGGTGTTAAGCCCATAATCGCCTTCAACCTGGAGGCGCCAGGTAGGCTGATAAAACTTGATGTATTCGTTCGCCTGGCTCGGTGACCAATCAAAGCCGACCCCTTGCAACTCCCTCAAAAAATCTGCAACCGTAATAATCCATCTGCCGGTTGGTTCTCTTTTTCTGGCCAGTTCAAAAGCCCAAGCCTCGTCGCCACGCCGCGCCATAATTTACCCCTCGTCTGCGTTGTAAAAAATTCCATCGTAGTTGTGATCCGGCAGTGCATCGCTGGTCAAATCGATAATCATCCCAAGCGCCAACTTAAGATCTGATGTGTGACGCGGAGCAATGAGGGCAAGCTCCGCAATGAATTTAACTCGAGTTAAAGTTTGTTTTTGTTTTTCAAGTGCTTCCATCACTGTCTCCAGATGATACTGTATGCATGTACAGTATTATATTGTTCTCTTTTGGTTGTATCGTCAAGCACACATCTCAATGAATATATTTCATTTGCATGTTTTTCAGTTAGTTGGCTATTTGTTGCCCTGAACTACTAATTTCAAAGAAACCGCCCGTAGGCGGCCTCAATTACTATGCGGGACGCAACTCAAGGGAGCGCACAAGGCATAACTTTTCGTTCGATCTGCAGTCGCAATCATTTTGTTTCGAGCATCCGAAGTCACGTGAGATAAAAGAACTCTCCCCAATGCCAATCATTCTATGGATTTGCATGGTAATAATTACCTTGCTATCAGTTGTACTGCAAAAATGTGAAAAAGTTTTCATAAAGCCTCCTTTTAAAGAGGTTCAATATTCCCATCACGACGCCCGATTGTGTGAATGTCGCAGTCATTTTTTACGTCGACCATACAACCTGCCGTCCGCTCCAGCCCGGAAATAGAACGCGCCGATCTTCACCGTTCCGCCAAGCAAAAGACGGTCAATCTCTTCAATGGCTGGCGTCTGTCTGCCAGCTGCACTCAGTTCCTGTGCTATTTTTTCTCGCTGCTTATTGCCTTCTTTTTCCATCCGCTTCAGTAGCTGTTCGCGCTCGTCATTTTGGCCGGTAACTTTTTGGCGCAATCTATTGAAACGTTGCATCAGGGCGCCTGCCGGAACTGGGACGCGTGCCGTAAATACATCACCGCTGGTATTGCCGTAGTAATGATTGCCGGCAATTTTCATCGTCATGCCTTTGGCCAGTAGTTGGCATTCAGAACCACTAATCTGAATACCGGCAATTTCTTCTACCCGGCCCCGGATTTTCTCCATAGCGCCAGCTGCGCCGGTTGGAACATTGGCGGCCTGTGGTCTGCTTATTCTTGTTTTTGGGTTTCCGTCCCTAATTCTTGCCAGCACCCTCCGCCGTTCCTTGGTAGATAACTCGCCAAAATCGACATCACAGTTGGCATAGTCGGCTTCGCCTATATCCGGTGGGGCCATACTCCCACCAGGATCCCCCGTACAGTTATTGACAGAACTCCGAGAGGGCGCAGGTGCGCCCTGAAGGTCAACACCCAAAACCGGTGCTTTCTTCGGCACAATTTTCCATTGGATTACACGGGTGATGATTGGCACGTCCTGGCCAACTGGCGGGGAGAAAACACCACGCACGCGGATCACGTCTTCGCCATATCCGTTGGTTTCCTCCGCGGCCTCGTAATAGGTACGGACAACCAGATCATCGCGCTTAACAAACGGCCCGCCTTGGGCGTTGATATATTCCGCCCAATTGCCGACGTCGGCGGCGTCGTGGACTGCGGCAAACTCTACGCTAAGGCCAATTGCGGCCTCATGGTCGGCCATCCGGCGCAACTCGCGGTATACGGTTACCGGAGCGCCACCAATGAATTGAAACTGACGAACACGCCAGCGAGCGGCCCAGGCAGACACTGCGGCGGCGGTTTCCTTGAGCGGCTTCCCGCTTTCGTCGTCCAGTTCACCATCCAACTGATAGCCGTCGATATTTTTCGAAATGTATTTCGCAACATACCCGGTGGCGCTGCCCTGGTCAGGATCGATCTCTTCAGCATGGAAGCGTGCCTTGCGTGCCTTAGCAGAACTCAATTCCCGAGCATCTTCCTGCGTTGCGTAATCGCGCATGATTTCACGTATCTGGCCAACATCTTCAGGCTGCATAAACATCAGCATGTGCCAGTGTGGCGTGCCGTCATGGTGAGGCTCGGCAACCCTGATCCCGAAAATGCGTAAATCTTCGCGGTGGAGTTTCGCGCGAATCTTTGACCATACCGACCTCAGATAACCCTGTGTCTCGGCCGGGCTGGCGCCGTTCCATTTCCGATTACGATGGCCGTGTTTGTTGGTGGCATGAAATTTTGATGGAGCTGTTATGGTGTAGAACTCGCCGATGTAACCCAGATCGTTACAGATATTCTCGAAGCCGCGGATGCGCACCATCAATTCACTGCGGCGGATCGCGGGATTCGCAACGCTGCCATCATATTTATCGATCAGGCTTATACGGTTGCCGGCTTCGTCTTCGAGCTCCATCCCCTTTAAAAACTCACGGGTGCGTCGCTTCTGCTCGCGCCACTCGGTGATCGCAGTCTTGCTGGCGTATGGGTTGGTTTTTTTACTGACGTTGGCCAGCGCAATATTCAAGTGCTCGCGCCATTCTGCAGAGGTGCGACGCAGACGGTTGAGCCACCATTGCGGCGACAACATCCGGGATACGGCGGGGCCGGCATCTTCTTCGCTGAAAAAGCGTTTATTCAGTTTTTCCCACAGCGGCGGCAGTTGGCGAAAGTCGCGAGTGATGATCCCGGCACGGCGGTATAGCAACCACATTGCTTTCAAATCACTGCAGGCGGAACATTGCTCTGCGACAAGTCCCAACTCCTGCGCGATAAACGCGGCGATACCCTCGGCCAGCGTCTCAACATCACTGCGGGACATATCCGCAAGGTGATTAAACCGCGCCATATACCTAGCGTTGTCCGCCGTCATTTTTGATATCCGGTACTGCTTATTGACCAGTTCCAGGCGTGGTAATGCGCGCTTAACAAAATTCAGCGTCAAGTACGCATGTGCTCGCTGGATCCCCTGAGATTGCTCAAGTTTGAAGAAGTGGGAGTTAACCTGTCGTTTTACCAGGCCAGGTTGGCTGTTCAGGTGTTCAAAGGCAGCGGCGAGATCGGCATTGATGCGATCCCGCTTTTTTTGTTCTTCCGCACTGACGAATGGCGAGCCGACACCTTTGCGCGGTGCGTTCCATGAGTATGCCCATTCAAAAGCGGGCTCGCCGCTACCCGGATAGGGCGGCGGCGGAGTGGGGGCTTGGCGGCCGCGGTGGCTATTGCTCATGCCTGCGACTTGAGAGCGCTGATTATTTGATACATCGCCTCTGGCGGAACTGCATTCCCCGCCATATGAACAGTCAACTTGTGTGACGGCGGTGTGATGTAGTCGGCAGGGAATGACATGGCCAGCATGTTTTCTTCCTTGGTCAGAATGCGCATGCGGTCGCCGTCAACTACTGCCCAGCGGTCACGCGTCGTGATAGTGCCGATCGGACGCTGCAGGGAGCGGCCTGATTTGGTGTTGCCGTAGTAGGACATCAGGAACCGGTCACCAAATTGGGCTCGTCCATTTGCAACCCTGCCGAGTGTTGCTGCCGCGCGACCTGGCTTATTGACCAGTGACCAGCGGCCAGAATCGAAATCAATGAATGACTCGGCAGAGACATGAGGCAGTTTGGGCAATTTCAGCACCAGCGGATTTTTGCTGCGGGTGCAGACGATGAACATGCGCTTCCGGTTCTGAGGTACGCCAAGGTCGGCGCAGTCAACGATGTGGGATGCCAGTGAATAACCCAGCCCCTGCATTGCATGCGCCCAGGCAGGGAACAGCAACCACTGCAGGAATTCCGGTACGTTCTCAACGATGATTTGCTCAGGCTTGAGCACCTCAGCCGCCGCCGTAACCGCCCAGGCAGTTGAGCGGCTCGCATCGTGCTGTGGGTTGCCGTTGGCTTTCCCGCGTGCCTTGCTATGGCCCTGACAGCACGGTGAGGCTAATAACAGATCGAGATTTGGAACCAAATCCCGTACTTCTCCCCAATCAGCTTGGTGTAAGTCTTGGCATGCGTGAACAGTGTTAGGGTGGTTCATCGTGTGTGCGCTAACAGCGGCTTGCCAGTGATTGGCCGCCCAAACGATGTCCAAACCCGCTTTGCGCGCGCCCGTTGATGAGCCGCCGAGTCCTGCGAACAAGTCAATTCCTTTCATCGACTTTACTCCCAGTGATGTGGCTATAAACCAGAATTGCCAGCCCGTAGACGAATCCACCGAGAACCAGCGCGGCGGTGACAGGCCAAATGACTGACAGGATTAGGACGCCGGCGGCCGTTGTGACGCGGTAGATGTGCCCGCTTTTAATGCCGAGGCAAAGCAGGCAGAAAGTGATACAGAAGCCGACAAGCCAGCAAAGAAAACCGATCAGCATGCGGCGGCCCCCATCGTTGCGATGATTTCGCCGACACGCCCGCGCCCATCACTTTTGCAACTCACAGAACGCGGGGCTGTGATGTGGTGGATCTCAAACTCGCCATAACACTGCAGCGCTTCGGCGACATCGCTGTTTGAGGCCACAACGTGACAACCGCGCGCGGCGGCGGCACGTAGCGAGTACATCAGGTTGTACTGATGCAGTTCGCCGAAGCCTTCCGTGTGGTAATCGGTAAAGCCGGTTGTTTTCGTCTTAGGCATGTATGGCGGATCGCAGTAAATGACATCGCCGGGCGCCGCCATTTCAATGCTTTCGGTGAAGTCACAGCACAGAAAAACGGCGGTTTTCGCTTTCTCTGCGAAGGCGCGGATCTCTTTCTCTGGGAAGTAAGGTGCATCCACCTTGCCGAATGGAATATTGAATTCCCCGCGGCGGTTGTAACGGCACATGCCGTTGTAGCCGTGGCGATTCAGATAGAGGAACTTCGCCGCGCGCATGATATTGCTGACTTCAATGCGGAGATTGAAACTGGCACGGACTGCTAAATAGCCCTCTTGGCCTTTGTGATTGGCAAACATCAATTGGCCAAGTCCAATCAATTCTTCCGGGTGCTCTTTGGCCACATTGTGGAAGTTGATCAGGTCGCCATTGATGTCGGCCAACAGGTAGGAATCGAAGTCGGTGTTCAGGAAAACGGTAGCGGAACCCACAAACGGCTCCACCAGGCGGCGGCCTGGTGCGGTTGGTAGGTGTTTGCGCAGGGTGTCCATTATGCGGCGCTTGCCGCCCACCCATTTCAACGCGGAATTCAGCATAACTACCCCCGGTAGTGGCGTGATTTTGTTTCGTGAAGTTCCTGGCAACTGGCGCAGCGGGCTGTACCCGGAACGGCAAGGCGGCGCGCCTCTGGGATCTGCGCGTCGCACTCTTCACAGAGAAAGGCGGAAGGGGCGACCGGTTTCCGGCGCGCCTGTTCGATTTGAGCGTCCAGGATCAGCTGCTGGCGTTCCTGTTCGATGTCCATTGCGTCGGCCATTAGTGCAGCTCCATCGCCTGGTTTTGGATGAATTCGGCCTCGTGGCGCAGCAGCTCCACGGCATCGCGCAGACTCAGATCTTTGGCGATGATGGAGTTGGCCAGATTCTCCAGCTTGGTGGATATCACCGCGGCCTGGTTCTTGCGCTCATCCATGCGGGCGCGCTTCAGCATTTCTTCCAACTGGTAGGCGGTCTGGTGCACAACAGAAACATCGTTCCCAGCGGCTGGTTCGATCCCGATGGTGATTGGCAGTTTTTGCATATTTCTCATGGTGATTTTCCTTTCTTCAGGTAATAAAAAGCCCGGCGGGTTTACGCCAATTAATTTCTGGTCAGGTTAAAAAGTTATTTCTTTCGGCATGCTTAAATGCTTCGGGAATAAACTCACGACTGCGCGGAATTTATTCATTGCATCGACCAATGCTTTTTTCTCCTCACTCGTCAGTTCATTGAAATCCAGCCCGTGGCGCTCTTTCTTAATACCAGCTAAAAAGAAAATGGCGCTCAGAGCCCGGATGTTGCCTTTGTTTCGTGGATCGCTTTCGTCGCGCACGTCTGCCAAAAATCGATTTATTTCAGCGGTGCTGTCGCACTTGAAAACATCCCGGCGCAATTCGGCGACGTGCTGTAAACCGTCGGCCCGCTGGCCTGGTGTCAGCGGCACAGTACGCGTAGTTTCAGTAAAAGCCATTTTGCCGCCTTACTGCCGATTGACTCCCGCGGGGCGGTGGTCAGTTGAGCCAGCAGTTCTTTCTGGTCTTGCGCCGGGCACCAACGCCGGCCGTTCTGCAGTTGGATCCAACCGTGGCCAAAGTGGCGAGATTGGCTTTGCTGCTTGAGCAGGGGAGCAATTGAAATTGGCATCATGTTCACCTCAGCTCATGCCCAGTGAGGCGCCAACGGCGGTGATGGCATCAACGGTGGAGGCCATTGTCGGGTTGGCATGGATGCGGGATTGAATCGCGAGGCCAGCCAGCGTCATGTAACGAATGCCGGCATTAACGCTTTCGCGTATCGCACCGCGGCGCGCAGCGGTCATGGCGCCATCTGCAACTGCTTCGGCAGCGACCTTGCCGATTTCTGAGGTGGCATTCAGCACATACGCCGCGACTTTGCCGCTGGAGAGCTCATTGATCGGCACGCACGGCTGGCAGTGCAGCTGCGCTAGCATCCCATCAACCAGCGTCGGATCTTCGGTGAGGTCGGTCAGCGACAGCAATTCCTCAACCGTCAGGCGGTGAGGCTGGTCTGGATTCAACTTGTTACGCAGTACCTGCGCCGACATGCCAGCATCAGCGCTCAACTGCTTGATGTTGTGCTTTGTCGCGAATCGGCGGCAGGCTTCTTCGTAGTGCGCCTGTTTAGAGACTTGATAATCAAACATGGTTTAGCCCTTCAAAATTCGAATAATCGAATTAACCGCGGATGTAGCGGCATTTGATCGCAACCTGGCGGTTTTTCTCGCGCCACGCTTCGAGGTTGATCAGGGCGTTACCGTGCTTGGTCATCGTGACCTCTTCGATCTCGCCGGTCTTCCGGTTCTTTCGGTTTTGCTTCACGGTGGTTGTAGGGGTTGGCGCCAGCAGCACAACGCCGTTAGCGATCCACTTCTCCAGCACGGATGCGCTGATGCCGTTAACGGCAATGAAGTCCTCTTTGGACATGGTCGGGGAGGTGTGCATAGCAACTGCGCGCTGCACTGCTTCCAGAATGGCGCCGCTCAGACCAGGCAGAAGCATGTTTGCAATCTGCGTAGGTGAAAAAGGCGTAGCGGGTGCGGCCTGAGGGTTTGCAATATCATGAGACATAACGCAATATCTCCGGTTAGTGGTTTGTGTTCTACGGTGTTACATGTGGTGTGTATCTATCGTAGATCCGTTTTTTGTATCTGTAAATACGAAAATCGAATTTAAGGTTGTCTTGATGCGTATAGAAAACGCTGTGGCGTCAGAGGTTTTAGAAAGAATCCTTTCTTCTTATGGGTTTACTATGCAGAAGGAGCTTGCTGAAAAACTGGAAATTTCCAGCAGTAACGTGGGCGGATGGCTATTGCGAGGGCAAGTTCCAGGCACGGTGATAGTGCGGTGCGCTCTGGATACAGGCGCGGATGTTACTTGGTTAGTAACCGGTAAATTTGCAAATTCGAATTTTGAAGTTGGCAAATCCACACTTCACGGTAAGGCCCTGTATGAAAAAATCCAAGCTGCAGGGGGTAAGCCTGTACTGCGAAGGATGTTAGATGCGTACGGGTTCCGAACTCAAAAAGAACTCGGAGACTTTTTGGACATTTCCACCGCAACAATCAGCACTTGGGTCAGACGTGAATATTTCCCCGGCGATGCGGTTGTGGCGTGTGCTTTAGATACTGGAGTATCGCTACTATGGCTGGCCACTGGGCAAGGTAATCCTGGTAATCTAGATGCTGTATCCTATGAGCTGACCTATACTTCAATTCCCCGAATGTCTATTGCCTCTGGTTTGTTAGTAGAAATCGGTTCTTGGGTATGTGATCCGTCCTTTATCCCTGAGAGTGCTAACACGATGCGGTTGGTTGAACGTTCGAACGAATCTTGGCTGGTTGATTTTGAAAAAAACACCATAGGTAACGGCAGCTGGCTACTTAATATTGATGGGGTGCATGATATTTACTTGGTTTCTCGTATACCCGGTAATAAGATAAAGGTTACAGGTATATCATCAAATTTTGAATGTTCCGTTGATGACGTTAAATGTATTGGTGAAGTGAGAAAAACCATTATATCAAGTTAACATTATTCTGGAGGAAACATGGGAAATAATAACTTCTATAACTATTCTAGAAACAGAGAAAAGTTACTGATAAATTTGATTAATATAATTGAAGGGCTTACTTGCGATAGCAAGATTGATGAGCGAGAATTGATCTATTTAGATACGTGGCTTTTGGAGTCTGAGGAAATTAAAGATAATTACTTCTCTCAATTGATTAGGGAAAAAATAGCACATATTCTATATGATGGAATAATAGAGAAGTCCGAACTTGATAATTTCAAAAGCGACTTAATTGAAATTCAAACAAAAATGCTAGATATTCCAGATATTAATCTATACTCAATAGAGTCTGATAAACACCTTCTCGAGGGATTGTGTAAAGGCGTTGTTGCTAATCAGTCATTAAATGATGCAGAAATAGGCTATCTTAATTGGTTCCTTACCTCTAATGGTGCATTGAAAAGTAATTACCCTGGAAAGGACTTATACAAACTGGTCAAAAATATACTAGAGGATGGAGTAATCACTGAAGAAGAACGATTGCAACTTATGCAGGCTTTATCTTCTTTTGCAGGTGTTGAAATGAATTCTGGTATTGTTGATGGTAATGCGACGCGGTTACCTGTTCAAGATCTTGATTCTTTAGATTTAAACGGCGCAACGGTATGTCTTACGGGGAAATTTCTTTGTGGTACTAGAGAAAAGTGCAGGGCTGGTATCGAGAGTGCAGGGGGAGTTGTTGTAGATCGAGTGACACAAAAACTTGATTATTTAATAATTGGCGCACTTAGCTCAAAAGATTGGCGCTTTCAAAGTTATGGCCGAAAAATAGAATTAGCGGTTGAATATCGGGATGAAAAAAAATCATCATTAAAGATAATCAGCGAAGAGTTATGGCGTTATTATTACCCAAGTTTATTTTAAACTACATACGAATCGAGATGGATATTGTTCATCATTCGATAAACCTATTTTATTATTTTTGGAGGTTTGATTTATGTCTGATAATTTCGAGTTGGAATTCACTGAATATGAGAATCAGAAAGAGAATGATGAAGATTTGAATATCACAAAAACTCAAGATTTCTCGTCAGCTATTGTTAGTGGGAGTGATTGGACAACAGAAACAATTATTAGTCAAATTAATAAGAATAATATAGAGCTTGACCCTAAATTTCAGAGAAGAGATGCATGGGATAAGAAAAGAAAAAGTAAATTTATAGAATCTTTAATTCTAGGATTCCCTATTCCACAGATCGTTTTAGCTGAAAAAAAAGATAAAAAAGGTTCTTTTATTGTACTTGATGGTAAACAGCGGCTTTTGTCCATCCGGCAGTTTGCCGCAAATAAAGATGATCAAGTATATAATCAATTGAAACTATCAGCTCTTGAAATTAGAAATGATTTAAATGGCAACACACTTAATTCTTTACAAAGCAATCCGTTACTCGATGAGGAGCTTTCCTCGTTTGAGAACCAAACAATAAGAACGATTGTTATACGCAATTGGCCAAGTGAAGATTTTTTATATCATGTTTTTCTTCGGTTGAATACTGGTAGTGTACCTCTTTCACCGCAAGAATTACGGCAAGCACTACATCCTGGTGATTTTATTAATTATCTTGATGATAAGTCCGCTGAAAGTGTTGCGCTGCAGAATATATTGAATTTGCAAAAGCCAGATTTCCGTATGCGAGACAATGAATTATTACTTCGATTTGTCGCTTATAGCAATTTCTTTGAAACTTATTCCGGCAATCTCAAGTTATTTCTTGATAACTGTTGTCAAACGATGAACCAAGAGTGGTCATCTCGAGTGCATGATGTGGATAAGCAAATTTCTAATTTTGAAATTGCACATAAACGTTTAAAAGAGATATTCCTTAAGAATGTTTATCGGAAATGGACTAGAGCTGGATACGAAACTCGTTTTAATAGGGCTATATTTGATATAATGATTCATTCTTTTTGTTTTGAGGAAGTTCGAGAGGCAACAAAGGGACGTGATGATATTGTCGAAAATGCGTTTAAAGATCTCTGCATTCAAAACCCAAGGTTTTTAGAGTCTTTAGAAACTACAACTAAAAGTTTAGGTTCTGTTGTAACTAGATTTACAACTTGGAATGAAAAGCTTAATGAAGTCTTTGGCACTAAAATACCGGAATATATATTGGAAGAAAATAAAATAATTAGAGTGAGGTGATCTATGCAACATTCTCAATTATTCAAAGATCTTCATTTACGGGTTCTTGAATTGAAAAAGAATATGTTGCCAGAGAACTTTTCACCAACTGGGACATATGATGAAAAACAGCTTGATCTAGCTAAGGGTTATATACTATTAGCGCATGCTGAGTTTGAATCTTATATTGAGGAAGTGTCTAAGGATATTATTATAAAAACAGTAAAAAAATGGAAGAGAAGTAATAAACCCTCGCATACATTACTTTCATTTTTATGTTGTTATCATAGTAGTTGGTCATTAAACGATGAAATGGCTAATGAAGAGATAGTTAAAATTTCTAAGAGCAGAGTTAATGTTAAAGAGTCAACTAATGAAATTATTGATATAGCCTTGAAACAGTATATACAGAAGGTTAAGGATAATCATGGAATAAAAGAAAATAACTTTAAATCACTTGTTCTTCCGATAGGAATTAATATCGACGACTTGGATGCATCTCTTATTGTTGCAATGGATACATTTGGTAGTGATCGGGGGGAGGTTGCACATCTGTCCAAAAAAAGAGTCAAGACATTGATCAACCCTGAGGATGAATATAATAAAGTCAATGCCATATTGGCGGGATTGAAGGATTTTGACCTAAAGATTCAGGAACTAATATCACCACATTATTATGGTGGTTTCCCAGTGGCATATGCGGGGCATTTTCATACTGATAAGCAGACCTGATTTGCTTTGTAAAATCTACGTAGCCAACATGTCGCCAAATTATAGTGTAACTTCTTGATTTTAAAGACCGAAAATAGTATTCGGTCTTTTTTTGTGTTTGATTTATCAGTTAATTTTCTGCAATTTGAAAAAATAAGCTGCAACCCCTGCTTTCCCCAGACTCAAATTCCGGTAACAAAACGCGCTACAGAGGAAGATCGTTTTTTTGCATGATTGCTACGAGGGGGACGTGAGGTGTTGGGGGGATAACGTGGTGATCTGTCAGCTTAACAGTGCAACAGATACATCAAGCCCTATTGGCTGAAATAGGGCTTGCGCGGGTGGCTAAACTTTCCTGTTAATGACTCAAAACCATCAGCGGTTTGCAGCTCCCGCCCGGAAGGGATAAGCGGCAAACAGCGCGGCTACCGCCTGTTGAAGCTGCGCCTGGCTGGCAGGTTGCGCGTCGGAGTTGAGCGTGTCGCTGGCGGTTCCGCGCCAGACCAGCTGTTTCTTCTTGCTGTCCACCAGATCCACCGTCAGAGTGCCTTCGGTGTAGGTCCACAGCGTTTGATTGTATCCGCCCCAGCCGGCGTAGCCCCAGCGGCCAATCGGCGCGGGGGAGTCATTCACCTGCACTTTGTTTTGTTTCATTGCGCTGCTGTAAACCAACAGGTCTGGGGATGCGCTCAGCTTATAGCCGCGCTGCTCCATCTGTTGCGCTATGGCGCTATGAATATATTTACCCGTCAGCGTTAAGTACTGCCCCTCGGCCTCTGTAGCAAAGCCGTAGGTATGGTATTGGCCAAAATTGGTGCTGTGGTCATAGTCGCTGGTCACCTGCGGCTGGTTGGCGCAGCCCGACAATAAAGCCAAGGAACTTGCGAGCAAAAGGCAAGAAAGCGAACGCATAGAAAACCCCTGTAGGATTATTAGTTTCATAAACTTAGCCCCAGACGGTGAGCTTGGCAAATCTGGTTGGCAGGGGCGGGTTGTGTGTACCGTATGAACTAGAAAAACCCGTAGTGGCTGCACCAGAAATAGCGGGCGTATTTTTGCTCTGTAGGGATGTGCCATCAGGCGATTCAGGTCGCGGATACCCAAACCCGTAGCGATACGCCGGAGTTTCGGCTCGTTCACTGAAAATTAAGAACATGCTGCTGGCCGCGGTGGCAGTGGCTTTGTTACTATCGGCTCACCTAAAGTCTCAATGGTGCATTACGTTGAAAATCAAAGCGTTGTTATTTATCGCCTTAGTCGGCCTCGCCGGCTGCAGCCAGGAGGGAGCGAAAGTGAGCCAACCCGTGAATAAAGACGGAGATCATACGGAAGTGTTGCTGGTTAACAGCGCGCTGGTAGATTGCATGGGCGTTGCCCCAATGAAATGCATGCAGGTTCGCCACTCTGTACAGGGGCAGTGGGAAATGTTTTACAGCCAGATCGAAGGTTTTACCTTCGAGCCCGGTTACCGCTACCGCCTGAAGGTTAAAGTGACCGAACTGGAAAACGTCCCGGCTGACGCTTCTTCACTGCGCTATACGCTGGTTGAGCAGTTGGAAAAGAACAAGGTCTGATAGCCGTATGCAGGTCAGGGCTGAATGTCCTGACCTGATAACCTCAAAGCGATAACCCAACGTCCGCCGCTACCTGCTCAATCTGATAGCGTGAAGTCCGCGCAAGCGCAGGCTCTTTTTCAACGTAATACGCATACGCAATCACGCCAATCGACAATGCCCAGGCCCGGCCACGCAGCCAGGTGGCTTTATCGGTATCCACGGCGCGTTTAAAATCCTCGCGGTTGTCCTGACTCAATAAATTCCACGCGACAATCAAATCCACCGCCGGATCGCCAATCGCCATACCGCCCCAGTCGATCACCGCTGCTAACTTACCTTCGTTAACCAGCAGGTTGCCCGGTTGGATATCGGTGTGGATCCAGCATGGGGCAGCGCTGTTCTCCTGTATCTGGCTAACGGTTTCCCATACGTGCAGCAGAATGTCCGTATCGAGATAGTCACCACATTGCGCTATCGCGTTGCGGGTGAGGGCGTCTCTGGCGCCAAGCGGGCCGCCACGATAGGAGGTCAGGCTCTTTTGCAACTCAGGCTCGGTAACAGGGATGGTATGCAGTGCGTGGACAAATTCCCCCAGCTGTTGCGCCAGCCCATGGCTGCCTTCGCCGCAAACCGGCATGTGCCCCTGGATCCAACGGCCTACGCACCAGTTGAAAGGGTAGCCTGCTTGCGGCTGACCTTGCGCCAGCGGAACGGGAACCGGGACCGGCAGATAACGGGATAGCAACGCCGGGTAACGGTTTTCCCGCTCAAGCGCCGCCGCTGCAGACGGCGTGCGCGGCAGACGAATATAGAGATCGTCGCCCAGCCGCAGCATCACGTTATCGGTACCGGCAATAGCGACCGGCGCTATCGCAAGCGTCGCCCACTGCGGAAACTGGTCGGCGAGCATGGAAGTCACCAGGTTGAGATCAATATCCACTTCGTCGGCGTGTAATTTGGCGATAAAACTCACGTGCGCACTTCCTTCAAGGTTGAGATTTAACGAGTGAGACTGGTCTGCTCACTGGGCTTGTTGCAAATCTGCCATGCACCCAGCTTAAGTATATTGATAAAATCAGGTATATTGTCCTTCGGTTTTTAGCTACCAAGAAAAAATTACTATGATTATCAAACCTAAAATTCGTGGTTTTATCTGCACTACCGCTCACCCGGCAGGTTGTGAAGCCAATGTCCGTGAGCAAATCGCCTATGTTAAATCACGTGGCGAACTGAAAAACGGGCCGAAAAAAGTGCTGGTGATCGGTGCTTCCACCGGTTACGGCCTGGCGTCACGTATCAATGCCGCCTTCGGCAGCGGTGCGGCCACTATCGGCGTATTTTTTGAAAAGCCGGGCAGCGAAGGCAAAACCGGTTCTGCCGGTTGGTATAACTCTGCCGGTTTTGACAAGGCAGCTAAAGAAGAAGGCCTGTACGCGAAAAGCGTTAACGGCGATGCGTTCTCCAACGAATGCCGCCAAACGGTCATTGACCTGATCAAACAGGATCTGGGCCAGATCGACATGGTGGTTTACTCACTGGCTTCGCCGGTGCGTAAAATGCCGGAAACCGGTGAAGTGGTGCGCTCTGCGCTGAAACCTATCGGCGAACCGTACAAATCCGTGGCGCTCGACACCAATAAAGACGTGCTGGTTGAAGCCGTGGTTGAACCGGCCAACGAGCAGGAAATTGCCGATACCGTCAAAGTGATGGGCGGCCAGGATTGGCAGCTGTGGATGGACGCACTGGAAGAAGCCGGCGTGCTGGCAGACAACGTGCAGGCAGTCGCTTACTCCTACATTGGTACCGATCTGACCTGGCCAATCTACTGGCACGGTACGCTGGGCAAAGCCAAAGAAGACCTGGATCGCGCGGCGCAGGCCATCGATCAGAAACTGAAGGCCAAAGGCGGCGCGGCTTACGTTGCCGTACTGAAGTCGGTAGTGACTCAGGCTTCCTCCGCTATCCCGGTCATGCCACTGTATATCTCTATCGTTTTCAAAATCATGAAAGCGCAGGGGATCCACGAAGGCTGTATCGAGCAGATCCAACGTCTGTTCGCCACCAAGCTGTACAGCGGCACCGCACCGGATACCGATGAGAAGCACCGTCTGCGTCTGGACGACTGGGAACTGCGCGACGACGTGCAGAATACCTGTCGTGAAATCTGGGCACAAATCGACGACAGCAACATCAACGAACTGACCGATTACCTGGGCTACAAGGCCGAGTTCCTGCGTCTGTTCGGTTTTGGTCTGCAAGGCGTTGATTACGAAGCCGACCTCAGCGGTGAAGTTAAGTTTGATGTGATTGAGCTGGTCTAAATCCATCGAGCATTGAGAAAAGGCCGGGTTTCCGGCCTTTTTTACGCCTGTCACCCAGCCGCTCATCAGTCCAGTTGATCGTTGACAGCAATAAGTTATCGTTTTACGATAACTTATTGCTGTTTTTAAGGATGAAATCGCTATGGGCGCTGCGCCACGGATCCACCTTCCGCTTTATGTACGTTGCTTGTGTTTGTTGATCATGACGATGCTGATTGTCAGCACCGGCGTGGAGATGTTTATGATTGTTCAGGGTTGGGTGCAGGGCGAGGCGTTCGACAGTATCGTGGCGTCCTACCGTGACTATTACCCAGAACTGAACGCCTATGCCGTTCCGCAGCAACGCTGGGCTTTAGTGGCCACCCTGTTGTTGGACATGTTCGCCTACGTGCCTTATTACAGCGCATTACTGTGCGGCGCCGGGTTGTTTTACCAGTTCTATCGCGGCAACGTTTGGCACCGCAACAATATGCTGCTGTTACAGATCATCGGTATCCTGCTGATTGTCGATGTGCTTTTCCCCTCGCTGGCCGGGATGTTGCAGGTGATGATACTGACGGCCAATGAAAAAATGCTGCTAATAATTTATTATGGTATCAACAGCGAATCGGTACGCTCGCTGATCGTAGGCTGCGCAATCCTGGTGTTTAGCCGGGTGTTCCTGGAAGCGTTGCGGCTGAATGAAGAACAGCTTTCTTTCGTGTGAGAATAGAGTGGCGATAATAGTAAGTCTTGATGTCATGTTGGCCAAAAGGAAGATGCGTTCAAAGGAACTGGCGGAACAGGTGGGGATCACCGAACAAAATCTGTCCCTGCTGAAGAACGGCAAGGTGAAGGGCGTCAGGCTGGAGACGTTAGATAAAATCTGCCGGATCCTCGATTGCCAGCCTGGCGATCTTCTGGCCTGGCAACCGGATAACCAAGGCTAGCGCGGTGGCGTGCTTTGCGCGCCATATCGTCAATATATTGATTAATTATTATCGTCGGTACTGTAAGCCTTTTTATTGTCAATTAAATCATTAGTCACCTTATTTAAAATTAATAAGGTCGTTTTGACGTTGCTCGCGTTTGAAGGGGGGTTATTAAACTAAAAAAAGTCATTTTTTATTTACCGTTGCTAATGATAGCGTTTATTTTAAAGGAGGATATATGAAATTTTACCAAGGGATCCCGGTATTGTTAATCATGCTAAGCGGTTGCAGCAATATTCAACCCGGTTTTTCGTCTTCAAGCCCTGGCTGGGAACAGCCAAAGCCGGCGACACGTGAGCAACGGCAGCGCATCAGCGCAGGAGAGTCGGCTTCTGCGGTGCTTAACGAGAGAGGGCCGAGTATCGGTGGAACCATCGATTGGTCAACATTGTGGGATCGCTAATTCACTAAATATATTTATCCTGCGAATTATAAACCCAATGGCACTCATTTAATTAAGGTTTACGCTTTGCCAGGTAATATGTTGTTCTTCTCGCGTTGTTTATCTTAACAGTAATAAGTGCTTTTCATTATTTAATGGGAATGAGCGCCATTATGGGCCTTATTACAGGAGTTTATTGTGGAAAAAGGCATCCCCGTTATTTTCATATGTCTATTGTTGCCCTGGTGCCAGCAGGCTGCCGCCGCGCGTTATGAGCGGGAGCATGAAGGCGTCTCTTCGGTGCTGTTTCGCAAGAAACTCAAAGAGGTGGCTCATGACTTCTGGGACGAGATGGGCAACGAGAAACAGCGACCTCTGATATCGACGCAAAGTGAAGACAATACGCTGGCTCAGCGTAAAGCCTGCAAAGGGCAGAGGGGCAAGGCTGCCGCCGCGAGTGAACCGCATCCATCAGCATTGCCGCGCGAAGAACAACTGCTGCTTATCAACGGTTGCTAGCCTCATGCACTAATGGAGTTTTTGCTTTTGAAATTGACCTCTTTGATGACAGCGGCACTCGCCCTGTTGGCGTCTTCTTGTTGCTATTCGTTTGTCGACAAGCACGCTCAGCGCGTCGGTTTCGAGACGGGGGAAAGCAGTGTGGATTACCGATTACGGTTTAACGGGCTGTTGCAACATCTGTGGTACGTAGAGCAAATACGTTCGGAACAGGCGCGTCTTGCCGTGATACGCCTTGAGCGCAAAACGCTGGAGTCCGCGATGTTGCCGCGTGTATGTCGGGCAACGCCTGTACCGCTGTTTTTAGTCGGGAAGAGCGCCATAGCCAGAAGATAGTTTTGTGAGTCAACAGGTGAATTTAATATCGGGAGTCTATCAGTGAAACGGATTTTTCTTGCCTGCGTGGCGCAGTGGTCTTGCTTCTCATTGCAGGCGTCGGTTGACTGGCAATACCATGCCGCACAGCCGCTGGATAACAAAATCTCTGAGGAGTACCAGCAAAAGCGCAGCGGGTTAAAACATAAAGTATGGAGTGCCGAGGGCGTGGCGTTGGCCAATGAGAAGGCGCTTGAATTGGAACGGCAACGCGCCGCCGCCGAGCAGGCGAACCGGCAGCAGCTTAAAACGCTGTATGGCGAGTACCACTACCCTTGTGGCAGGCGGAAACAAGAATACCGCAAATTGTGCAACCTGCCGCGCGGGATGACGGATTTTCCCGGGCACAAACGCCACCCTTAGTTCCCTGGCAACTGGCTTGGCATCTGCGCCAGCAGGATGTCGATCGCCGCCCGCGTTTTGGCCGG
Organism: Serratia sp. BNK-12; assembly: GCF_047456085.1. Lineage (NCBI taxonomy): Bacteria > Pseudomonadati > Pseudomonadota > Gammaproteobacteria > Enterobacterales > Yersiniaceae > Serratia > Serratia sp. BNK-12. The sequence continues at coordinate 3,108,996 of NZ_CP179896.1, read as the reverse complement.
TAAATAACGGCTGTGAGGCCAGACGGCGTGGATTTCACTGGCAGCAGGCGAATTGCTGGTGTTACCGGTGGTGCATCTGTCCAACGTGGCGCGCCAAGAGGATTTTGTCGCCGCGCTGCGCACCTTTCTGCAAAGGTAGTGAGATTAAAAGAGTGGCCCCTGGACGCAATGATGCGTGATGAGCCCCCAGGGGGCATCGTCTAGCGGCAATACTCTTTCAGCATGGCGACCGCGTCCGGCTTTAACTGGTAAAGATAGACCGGTCTGCCGGTGGTGCCGTACAGGATGCGGGTGCCCAGAATGCCACTTTCCGCCAGATAGATAAGGTATTTACGGCAGGATACGCGCGAAATGCCGATAGCGTTGGCCAGGTTGTCGGTCGAAAACTCCCCATCGTGCTGCTGTTCGATCCATTCGCATACCGTACTCAGCGTAATGCTGGTTAACCCTTTCGGCAGTTTCTTGCCTTCGCTGCTGTTGGGCTGACGCCGCAGCAGGCTGTCGACATCGGCCTGTGAGAATTCGCGCTGTGCCAGGATCTGTGACTGCTGCTGGTAGTTGCTCAGCGCCTCTTTGAAACGGCCGAACTGGAAGGGTTTAATCAGATAATCCACCACGCCGTAGTGCAAGGCGCGTTGCACCGTGTCCACGTCGCTGGCGGAGGAAATGATAATGACGTCGGTTTTTTCACCCAATTCGCGCAGGCCAGGCAGCAGATCCAGACCATTCTCCTGCTGCATATAGATATCGAGCAGGACCAGATCGATACTGACATCGGTATCGGCCAGCAACTCGCGTGCCTGCGCCAGCGTAGCGACGGTGGCCTGACAGTGAAAGCCGCTTACCTGGCTGAGGTAGTATTTGTTCAACTCCGCTACCATCGGGTCGTCATCAATAATCAATACGTTAATCATGGGTCAGCCCTTGGCCTGATAGGGAATATGGACAAAGAACTGGGTCAGTACACCCGGTTCAGATTCAAAATCAATGCTGCCGCCCAGTTTTTCCAGGCTGCTGCGGATCAACGCCAGGCCGATACCGCGCCCCGGCCCTTTGGTGGACACACCCTGCTCAAAGATACGGGCGCCGAGAGCCGGATCGATGCCGGGGCCGTCGTCGCTGATTATACAGTGTAAGTGATTCTCATTGTGATGAAAGCTCAGGTTGATCTCGTGTCCCTCAACGCCGTCGATGGCGTCAATGGCGTTTTCAATCAGGTTGCCCAGCACGCTGATCAGCACATGGGTGGTTTCCGCGTCGTCGGTTTCCGGCAGCAGGCTGGTCTCATCGATGGTCAGCTCAATGCCGGCCTCATGGGCGCGGCTGATTTTGCCGATAAAGAAGCCGGCGACCTCTGGCGACTGTATTTTGCGTAGCAGCGCGCCGATCTCTTCCTGGTAGTTACTGGCAGTGTTGATGATGTAGTTTTCCAACTGCTGGTAAGCCTTCATATGCAGCATGCCGAGGATTACGTGCAGTTTGTTCATAAACTCGTGCGACTGTACGCGCAATGCGTCGGCGTAGTGGGCCATACCGCTCAGGCGCTGCACCAACTGGCTGATTTCGGTTTTATCGCGGAAGGTGGCGATGGCGCCAATCACCTGGCCCTTGACGATCACCGGCACGGTATTGGTCAAAAGCTCGCTGCCGTTAAAACTGATCTGCTGGTCGCGTAACGGTTTGCCGCTGGCCAAAACTTCCGCCAGATGCAGTTGGGCCGGCCAGTACTTACTGGCGGACTCCAGCAGCAGATTTTCGAAGGGGCCACTTTGGCGCAGCAGGCGTTTCGCCTCGTCGTTAACAATGGTGATACGTGACTGGTTATCGACCGCGATGACGCCTTCTTTAATCGATTGCAGCATGGCGTTGCGCTGTTCAAACAGGTTGGAGATTTCGTAGGGTTCAAAACCGAGCATGATGCGCTTAAGCGCTTTCACCAGGAAGAAGGTACCCAGCGTGCCGACCAGCGCGGCGAACGCGAGGGTTAAATAGATAATCCAGCGGCTTTCGGCCACCACCCGGTGGACGGTATCGAGAGCGATGCCCAGCGCCACTACCCCTATCTGTCGGCGCTCGCTGTCGTAGACCGGTGCAAAGACGCGCAGTGAAGGCGCCAGCGCGCCACGGTTGATGGCGCTGTTGGTTTTCCCGTGCAGGGCCGGTTCTAAATCGTCGCCGATAAAATGCTTGCCGATCAGCCAGGGTTTAGGGTGCGAGTAGCGGATGCCTTTCATGTCCACCACGGTGACGAACAGCAGCTCGTTTTGATGTCTCACCTGCTCGGCGAAGCGCTGGATCGCACCACTGTGATCTTCCCGCTGCAGGCCGTCAACGACGTTACCGGAAAGCGCCACCGTTTCGGCAATTGCCATCGCCTTCTGACGCTGCTGATCTTGCCCCTCGTGACTCATCTGCACAAAAAACAGCGCGTACACCACCAGCAGCACCGAAGCAATAATGGCAGACACCATCAGCGTGAGGGTGGTGCTGAGTTTCAGCGGTATCCGTTGTTTGGGCATGGCGGTTCTCCGAATGGGCGTATCAGGATTTTAGCGGGGAATGGGGCGCGGGGCAGCGACCGGCAGCAGGTTATAACATGCTGCCGCCGGGGGAGGGATTATTTTAATTACAAAAGCCGGGATCAGGGTTGATGATAGATTTCCAGCCCTTGTTGGCCGCTGGCTCCCTGATGGATGATCGCCATCAGCGCGCGCACCACTTTTGACGGATTATCGTGTTGATACACATTGCGGCCATACACCATGCCGGATGCGCCCTGTGCCATCAGCGCCGCAGATTTCTCCAGCACCGCGCCCAGTTCACCTTTACCGCCGCCGCGGACCAGCGTTGGGCAACGCGCCGCTTCAACAATGCGATGGAAGTCTTCCACCCGTTCGGTAGGGTCGGCTTTGATGATGTCGGCGCCCAGCTCACGCGCCAATCGCACCAGCGGCACCATTTTTTCGACGTCGCCCAATGAGCCGTAAGCCGACCCTTGACCGGCCGGCGCCATAACCAGCGGTTCGACCATCAGCGGCATGCCATAGCGATCGCAGGCATGGCGCAGGCGACCGATGTTTTCCACGCACTGGCGGAAAATGCCCGGTTCATCGGGGATCAGGTACAGATTCACCACCACGGCCGCGGCATCCATCTGCAGCGCGGCGAGGATCGGCGCTTCCGGATTATGCAACACCGCCCACATTTCACGGTGACGCGCGGCGTTATAAGCGTTGCCGACGTCGGTACGCATCACCAGGGCCGGTTTATCGCGTTGCGTCGAGCATTGCAGCAAATCCGCCTGGCCGTAGTTCACCTGAATGGCGTCGGGGCGGGCGACGATCAGGCTATTCATGACCCGTTCAATATCTTCCAGACCGATTAAAAAATCCGGTTCATTGGCAATGCCGTGATCAATCGCCACGTCGAGGCACTTGCCGTTATTGAATAGCCGGTTCATCCGTACCTTACTGCTGAGCTGCATGTCAGATCCTCCTGAAAACACATGTCCATTCAGTATTGTCGAGTAAACCGCGGGATGAAACCGTGGATCCACAAACTGCGCGCTCGCTCGCATATTTACTCAGAGAACCCCTCGCGTTTTTTCATCGCGGCAGATCGTTTCTCGTCGCTGAACGCACTAAAGGAACGCGTACGCTGATGGCTTTTGCGCCATTTGTTAGATCCGTGTCATGTTTTTGTTACTTGGTTATTCCAAAACGCATGTTTCGCTTGTTTGGGTTAAAAAGTTTCAATAATCTCAATTTTGAAATAAACATTTGAAAGTTACGATATGACGTAACGAGTTAGGCAAGAGTTTTATTTCAATTGATTGTTTTTAATCTGTTTTGAGACATTGATCAAAATTTCACACACTGCCAGAAGATGGAAGAAAAGCGGTAAATCTGCCGTATCAAAGGGATATCACCGACCGGATTGTTGTTTGAATGTAAAAAATATTTTTCATTAGCTGTCAAATCAACAGGCCTCTTCACTCTAACGATTAAAGGGTACAGAACATGAAGCTGAAGAAACTGATCGTCACCTCGGTATTGATGTGCATGCTGCCGGCCAGCGTATTGGCAAAAGACATCAAAATCGGCGTTTCAATGGCTTATTTCGATGACAATTTCCTCACCATCCTACGCCAGTCCATGCAGAGCAAAATGAAACAGGACGGCAACGTCAGCGGTCAATTTGAAGATGCCAAAGGGGACATCGCCCAGCAGATCCAACAGATTGAGAACTTCGTCAGCCAGGGCGTCGACGCCATTATCCTCAACCCGGTCGATACCCAGGGCGTGAAGCCGATGATCAAACTGGCGGAAAGCGCCAAGATCCCGCTGGTGTTCGTTAACCGCCGTCCGGAAGTGACGCTGCCTGCGGGCATGGCCTACGTAGGCTCAGATTCCAAACTGGCCGGTAAGCTGCAGATGGAAGAGTTGGCCAAGCTGATGAACGGCAAGGGCAACGTGATGATCCTGATGGGCGAACTGTCCAATGAAGCGACCCGCGACCGCACCCGCGGCGTGGAAGAGGTGGCGGCCAAGTATCCCGGCATCAAAATTCTCGACAAGCAAACTGCCAAGTGGGGCCGTAAAGAAGCCGTCGACATTACCACCGACTGGGTGCTGACCGGTCAGCAGATTGATGCCATCGCCTCCAACAATGACGAAATGGCCATTGGTGCGATCCTGGCGCTGAAACAGGCGAAGAAGAGCGGCGTGCTGGTGGCCGGCGTGGATGGGACTCCGGACGCGCTGGAATTCATCAAGAAGGGCGATCTGGCATTGAGCGTATTCCAGGATGCTAAAGGCCAGGGCGAAGGCGCGGTGCAAACTGCCATTCAGCTGGTTAAAGGCGAGAAGGTGGAAAGCAACGTCCTGATCCCTTATCAGCTGATCACCAAGGCCAATTATCAGGAATTTGCCGACAAGAACAGAAAATAAGCGTTAAAGCAGCGCGGTTATATCCATTGCCGTATTTATCCGACACTCGACGGTAAATACGGCAGGGATGCATTGACGAACGGCGGAGGTTATCAGTATGTATCCTTATGTTCTTGAGGCTGAAGGCATCAGTAAGCAGTTTCCCGGCGTGAAGGCGCTGGATAAGGTCTCAATTAAAATCAAACCAGGCAGCGTGCACGCTTTAATGGGCGAAAACGGCGCGGGAAAATCCACGCTGATGAAATGTTTAATCGGTATTTATCACCCCGATGAAGGCACCATTAAAATAAAAGGCCAACCGGTGACCTTCAGCGACACGTTGCAGGCGCTGCATTCGGGCATTTCCATGATTCACCAGGAACTCAACCTGGTGCCTTATATGACGGTGGCGGAAAATATCTGGCTGGGGCGTGAGCCGGCGAAGCTGGGCTTCGTAAACCATGACCAACTGAACAAGAAAACCCGCGAGCTGCTGGCGCGGCTGAACATCAAACTCAAGCCGGAAACGCTGGTGGGTGAACTGAGTATCGCCAGCCAACAAATGGTGGAGATCGCCAAGGCGGTGTCCTACAACGCGGACGTCCTGATCATGGACGAACCCACCTCGGCCCTGACCGAAGGCGAGGTGGTGCATCTGTTTGCCATCATTCGTGAGCTGCGTGAGCAGGGCAAAGGCATTATCTATATCAGCCACAAGATGGACGAGATTTTTGCCATCACCGACGAGGTGAGCATCTTCCGCGACGGCACCTTTATTGCCAGCGATAAAACCGAAAACCTGACCAAACAGTCGCTGATCACCATGATGGTAGGGCGCGAACTGACCCAGATGTTCCCTAAATTCAACAACAATATCGGCGAGGAAGTGCTGCGGGTGGAAGGACTGCGGCGTTCGGACTGGTTCCACGATGTCTCGTTCAGCGTGAAACGGGGCGAGATCCTCGGCGTCGCCGGGCTGGTGGGGGCCGGCCGCAGCGAAGTAATGGAAAGCCTGTTCGGCATGCACCCGGCGGACGGTGGCAGCATTTTTATCGAGGGCAAAGCGGCAAAGGTCGATTCACCCTCAAAAGCTATTGAACTCGGCCTGGCGTTCCTCACCGAAGATCGCAAAAAATCCGGGCTGTTTTTGGTGCTGTCGGTGGTTGAGAACATGAGCATCGTCAACCTGTCGGAGTACATCGGCAAGAACGGGTTTGTCAGCCATGTGCAAATGGCCAAAGACTGCATGGAGCAGATCAAAAAGCTCAACATCAAAACCCCGACCATGGACCAAATCATCAATAACCTCAGCGGCGGTAATCAGCAGAAGGTGCTTATTGCCCGCTGGCTGCTGGCCCAGCCCAAAATATTGATCCTCGATGAGCCAACGCGTGGCATCGACGTCGGGGCCAAGGCGGAGATCTATCGCCTGATCAGCGAGCTGGCGAACCGCGGCGTCGCCATTATTTTGGTGTCATCGGAATTACCGGAAATTCTCGGCATGAGCGACCGGGTGATGGTGATGCACGGCGGCCGTATTACCGGCATTTTGGATAAAGAAGAAGCGGATCAGGAAAAAATCCTGGCGCTGGCCTCTGAATAACGCAAAGGTGAACCACCATGAGTAATGTAAAAATTGAGAAGCCGCTTGCGGGTAAAGCGCCCCTGTTCTCTGGCCTGAGCGGCAAAATGCCGAAAGATACCGGCATCTTTATCGTGATGATCGGCATCGCGCTGGTCTTTGAAATCCTCGGCTGGTACATCCGCGATCAGTCATTCCTGATGAACCCTAACCGGCTGCTGCTGATCGTGTTGCAGGTAGCGATTATCGGCATCATCGCGGTGGGCGTGACCCAGGTCATTATCACCACCGGTATCGATCTCTCTTCCGGCTCGCTGATTGCGTTGACGGCGGTGGTGGCGGCCAGCCTGGCGCAAACTTCAGACAGCATTTCGCCGATGTATCCAGCGCTCCTCGATCTGCCGGCGGCGATCCCGATCGGCGCAGGGATCGGGGTAGGTATTGTTTGTGGGTTTATCAACGGCTTCCTGATCACCCGTACCGGCATTCCACCGTTTATCGCCACTCTGGGCATGATGGTGTCGGCACGTGGCCTGGCGCAGTATTACACCCAGGGTAACCCGGTCAGCTTCTTGTCCGACGGCTTCACCTCAATCGGCCAGGGCGCGATGCCGGTGATCATCTTCCTGGTGATTGCGGTGATCTTCCACATCGCGTTGAAGCATACCCGCTACGGCAAATACATCTACGCCATCGGCGGCAACATGACCTCCGCCAGAGTTTCCGGTATCAACGTCAATAAATACCTGGTGACGGTCTATACCATCGCCGGCGGTCTGGCCGGACTGGCGGGCGTGGTCCTGGCGGCGCGCGTCAGCAGCGGCCAGTCGAGCATGGGGATGTCCTACGAGCTGGATGCGATTGCTGCCGCGGTCATTGGTGGTAGCAGCCTGATGGGGGGCGTTGGGCGCATTACCGGCACGCTGATCGGTGCGGTGATCCTCGGGCTGATTAAAAGCGGATTCACCTTTATCGGCGTGGACTCCTATATTCAGGACATTATCAAAGGCGTGATTATCGTCGCCGCGGTGTCTATCGACATGCACCGTAACCGCAAAAAACACTGATTGCCGTAAATCTCCGCCGGTGCGACTTGCCCGGCGGTTTTTTTTACCTCAGGGGAATCACCATGAAATACCTAAAAAGAATCGTGCTGGTGGCGGCGCTTAGCTGTTCCACCTCGGTACTGGCGGAAACTATCGGCGTGTCGATGGCCTATTTTGACCAGAATTTCCTCACCATCATCCGCCATTCGATCGACAAAGAGGCCAAGGCGCGCGGTATTACCGTGCAGTTCGAAGATGCCCGTGGTGACGTTGGTCGCCAGACCGATCAGGTGCAGAGCTTTATCAGCGCCGGGGTGGACGCGATTATCGTCGACCCGGTCAACTCGGCGGGCACGCCTGCGATCACCAAGTTGGTGACCAGGGCGGGTATTCCGCTGGTGTATGTGAATCGTACGCCGGGCGACAGCACGCTGCCGTCCGGCGTGGTGTTTGTCGGCTCCGACGAGAAGCAGTCCGGCACCTTGCAGATGGAAGAGCTGGCGCGCCTGGCGAATTACCAGGGCAACGTAGCCATCATGATCGGTAACCTGACCGATGCCGGTGCACTGCAACGCACCAAAGACGTGGAGCAGGTGGTGGCGAAGTACCCGAAAATGAAAGTGGTGCAGAAGCAAAGTGCCAACTACTCACGCAGCGAGGGTATGGATCTGATGCTGAACTGGGTAACCAACGGCGAGTCCATTGATATCGTCGCGGCCAACAACGACGAGATGGCGATTGGCGCGATCATGGCATTGCAACAGGCCGGTAAAAAGGACAACAAAGTGCTAATCGGCGGAATCGACGCCACCCCGGACGGCCTGAAAGCATTATCTTCCGGCAAGATGCAGGTCACGGTCTTCCAGGACGCCGTCGGCCAGGGCAAGGCCTCGGTCGACGTGGCTCAGCGGATGATCAAGGGCGAAAAGCTGGAACCCTATTATTGGATCCCATTTGAACTGGTGACGCCGGCCAATATGCAAAAATACGCGGCAAAGTAACAGACTGTACCCACATTGAAAGGACACTGCTTAGGCAGTGTTTTTTTTGCAGTTCGGTTGTGTCAGCGCTTGGCAGATTTTGCAATTAACTGGATTTATATACAGTTAATTGGCGGCAATCATGCCGTCACCTGGAGATGTACCATGACTGACACCTGCATAGATATCGTTGCTCTGGCCCAAAAAACGGCACCGACTGGCACCTTGATGGAGGTTGCTGCCTTCGATGCCGCGCGATTGAATAAACAAATCCGTAGTACCCTCGGGGGCGGCATATTTGTTTCGATCCCGGCCAGTGGAATTACCCTTGATGGCTGTATCTACGTTACTCAACCTGCAAGTTCACCCTATTGTTGGATGCGGAAGCTTGACGCAGATTCAGTATTAAATCCGGAAATGTTCGGCGCAGTGGGAGATGGAACCAACAATGATTACCTGGCGGTAAAACGCATGTTCAGTTACGCCGCTAGCGTTGCCAGCGCGCAGACGCCGCAAAAAATGATCCTCGAGGGGCGTTACCGTTTGGCTGATGTCGATGCTAATACCCCCTTTGTGACACTAGATGCTCCGGGTTTTAGCACTATTGTCGGCGGTGGGCAGCTTTATCTGGATAGTGATAAAACCAACTTAACCATGGTGCAGTTTGTTAATAAGAGCGATTTCGTAATCAACGGTCTGACGTTAACCCGTAAAGGAAGTGATCCGACTCGCCTGTGGTCAAAACAGGCCACTGCGTTATTTATTGATGGTGGCCAGCGTTTCCGATTGTCCGAACTCGATCTGTTTATGCACACCGATGCCATCAGCATCAGGCAGTCGGAAAGTTTTGAGGTTTATCGCAATAAGTGCCATGAACTGGGTGAGGAAGGCATTGCGGTGCGTGGCAGTCGTCGCTGGGTATTGAGAGATAACGAAATTTATCACCATAACGGCGATGGCATTTTGCTGAAGACCTCTTCGACCCCGAGCTTTGACGGCAAGATCCTCAATAATCGGCTGTACGACGCTATTGGTGCGCCAGATACTGCCCAAGGGCACCGTGGCGGTGGGATTACCCTCAATGATGAGAATGGCGGTTCAACGACTTTCTTCCAGAATTTGCTGGTTCAGGGCAATTCGCTTACCAACCTCTCATACGGTATCGCATTCACAAATATTGAAGATTGGGAGGTGGCGGATAACTTTGTCGATGTTATCGATCGTTTCGGCATTATCGTCGACAGTGAGCTCAGTAATAACCCGCAAAAGAACCCGATCCAACGCAGTAAATGTATTGGAAACACGGTGCGAAACACGGTTCAGAATGGCATCAGCTTCACTACGCTGAATGACATTAAAGTTCAGTATGCGCTTATCGCCAACAATCAGGTGGACACTTGTGGCACCAGTCCAACGGCCGAGTTTCCTGGTATTTCCGCGACCAACGCTACAATTAGCGGTAATCGAGTACTCAACTGCAAGGTGGGGCTTTCTGCCAATGGGTGCGTGACCAGCGGTAACATCTTTGAAGGATCGACGTTCACCAATGCCGGTTCTGGCAGCAATTACATTAAATTAGGGTCGGGTGGTAGTTTTGTTGGAAACCGGGTAACCGACACCAACCAGGGGCACATCCGCCTGTCTAATCCTGGCTGCTTCGTGTTTGCGGATAATATTGTGCAACTTAACTCTTCTTTTGCCGGGTTGTATTTCATGGGGACTGATTTTGGACCCAACACCCTGATCGGTAAAAACGTGTTTGATACCGCTTTTGTTCCGGTAACCAAATTCGAAATTGGTGCCGCCAGCATTCGTCGTATTCAGATGGACTCATCGGCTTATGGACGTCGCGAATTTCGTTATGATGGTCAAACCCCGACGGATATTGACGCTCGAGCTGGAGACGAAGTGTATAACTTTAGAGCCGTGCCGGGACTGGCGCGTAAATACAGTTACGTTACGGTGGGGGAGAGTTCGGCTTGGGTAGCGGGGGATTTTGTCGATATTGTTGTCTCGTCGACGTCTCAGGATGTGACATTGGCACCGGGGGCGAGCATGGATATTGATGCGCAACTGGCGGCGGTACTGCCAACCTTTGTCGCTAATGGCGTGAAGTTCAACCAGAATCCAAAACGAGTGAAAAGTACGGTATGTGTCAGTGAGGCAGGTACGGTGACTTTTACGTTGATCAATCCGACGGCTACTGTGGTAACCCTCCCGGGCTTGATATTGACTACACGCTGCAATAACGCAGTCTAAACCTTTAGGCGCTGTTTGCCGCGTCATCATATAGCCAGCAGCGTATGAGTTGCTGCTGGCTATATTCGTCTGTCGCAAGGGGTTTGGTCTATCAAAGCGCAGCAAGATGTTGTCGCACGATCTCGCGGCCGATCTCCAGTGAGGCGGTCGCCGCCGGGGAGGGCGCATTGCAGACGTGCAGCGAGCGGCGGCCCTTCACAAAATGAAAATCATCCACCAGTTTGCCGTCGGCGGTCAGCGCCTGGGCACGAACCCCGGCCGGGCCGGGCCGGATATCTTCCGGTTGCAGCTCGGGGATAAGCTGGCGTGCGTTTTCGGTAAACAGTTTGCGTGACAGGGAGCGTCGAACTTCTGCCAGCCCTTCGCCAAGATAATTGCCGGCGATTTTCCAGAATCCTCGATAGCCAAGTACCTCGCTCAGATCCTGCAGGCTGAAATCGCATTTGCGGTAACCTTCACGTTTGAATGCCAGCACCGCATTGGGGCCAACGTCGCGCTTGCCGTTGTACATACGGGTAAAATGCACGCCGAGGAAAGGGAAATCCGGGTTCGGTACCGGGTAAATCAGGTGGTTCACCAGATAGTTTTTTTCGTCGTTCAGCACAAAGTATTCACCCCGGAACGGCACTATTTTCATCCCGGTCTGATAGCCGGCCAGGGCGGCGATGCGGTCACTGAACAGGCCGGCGCAGTTAACCAGCCACTTGCCCTGATATTCTGCGCGAGGGGTGTGCACGCTGACGCCGTCACTGCTTTCAATGATGCCCTCAACCTGTTGTCCATAGTGGATCTCGCCGCCGCGTTGCTGGATCACTTCCGCCAGCTTTGCCGCCACCTGGCTGTAGTTGACGATACCGGCATCGGGCACCAGCAGTGCCTCAATACCGTTGACGTGCGGCTCACGCTCCTTTAACTGTGCCTGCGACAATCGGCTGACCGCCAGCCCGTTCTGTCGCCCGCGCTGGTAGATATTCTCCAGTAAAGCCAGCTCCTTCAATTGGGTGGCCACAATCACTTTGCCGCATTGATCCTGATAGAGGTCATGCTCGCGGCAGAAGGCGAACATGCTTTGGTTGCCCAGTTTTGCCAGCCGCGCCTTCAGGCTGCCGGGTGTGTAGTAAATGCCGGAATGCACTACGTTGCTGTTATGGCCACTTTGGTGGGCCGCCGGGCCATTTTCTTTTTCCAGGATCAGGATGCGCAGCATGGGGTTCGTTTCCTGCAGCGCGTTGGCGACGCCCAACCCCACCAGACCTGCGCCGATAATGATCACGTCATGCATGGTTATCCTAACTCCTCATGGTCCAGGCGGCGCAATTTGCCGCGTACGTTGCTGAGATGGTTTTGCATCGCGGCAGTGGCTGCCGCCGGATCGCGAGCCTTGATTGCCATAAATACCCGTTGGTGCTCGTCGATCACCCGTTGGCGTTCGGCCTGACGGCCCAGGTTCTTGCTGAGTGAATACACCAGCACGCCGAGATACAATTCGTGCATGTTATCCAGGATCTGCACGAAAAACGGGTTGTGCGAGGCCTGCATAATGGCGCGGTGGAACAGGTAATCCTCTCGATGACCAATCAAACCTTCGTCGAGGGTGCAGTGTTTAAAGTGGTTAAGGGCCAATTCAATCGCCCGCAGTTCCTGCTCGGTATGGCGTTCGGCGGCCATACTCGCCGCCTGTTGCTCAATCACCTCACGCATTTCCAGCAGTGCTTCCACTTCACCCGGATCGGCTATTTCCAACACCAGCGGCTGGTATTTGCTCAGCAGGGAATGTTGTTCCACCCGATGGCCGCCCCCCTGCCGCGAGGAGATGATGCCGCTGACCTCCAGAATGCCGAGCGCCTCACGCACGGGCACCCGGCTGACGCCAAAGGCCTCCGCCAGCAGGTTCTCTGACGGCAGTTTTTCCCCGACGGGGAAGGTGCCGTTACTGATGCCTTCCTTCAACTGCGCCAGGACCTGATGAGAAGCTTTCTGGCGCGTAACCTTATTGATCATTTACAGCCCTCTGCGGATGACTCCGCCTGAAACGCAACAGATGCATGGACGCCGCAGTAACAATCAGCGCCGCGCCGCCCAAGTCGGTCAGCAGCCCCGGTTTAATCAGCAGGATAGCCGCAAAGGTAAACAATATCCGCTCCAGCCAGTGGGTTTTCATCATCCAGAAATTGGCGCTGGCGATCGACAGCGCATAAATCCCCACCAATGCGCTGATCACCATATGGATCACCGACAGCGCATTAAGGTCGTCGCCCTGCATCAGCAGCATCGGGTTATAGACCAGAATGAATGGGATGATAAAGCCCGGCAACGCCAGGCGTACGGCATCCCATGAGGTCTGCATCGGGTCGGCGCGAGCGATGCTGGCGGCGGTGTAACTGGCCAGCGCCACCGGCGGCGTGATGTTGGACAAGGCGCCAAACCAGAACACAAAGAAGTGCGCCGCCAGCGGCATCACGCCGGCTTTGATCAGGATCGGCGAAACGGTGACCGCCACCACGATGTACAGCGCGGTAGAGGGCAGGCCCATACTCAGTACGATACACACCAGCATCACCACCAGCAGGATCATCCACAGGGTATTGTTGGTCATCGCGACGATATTAAACGCCAGCGTGGAGCCGATACCGGTCATGGTGACCACGCAGATGATTACCCCGATGGCGGCGCAGGCTATCGTCACCTGAATAGAACCGCGAGCCGCTTCGTTCAGTGCTTCAGCGATTTTTTTCGGCGTCATGCGTACGGTGGTATCGGGGGTGAGCCAACTGGCGAGGATGATCGAAAGAATGCCGAGGAACCCGGCATAGATCGGCGTTTTGCCCAACAACAGGGTGCCGATAACGATGATCAACGGCAGCAGCAGCAGGCCGCGCGCCTTCAGCACCGCTTTCACTTTGGGAATATTTTCTTTGCTGATGCCTTTCAGACCCTGCTTTTTAGCCTCCAGATCGATGGCAATAATCAGCGCCGCGTAATAGAGCAATGCGGGAATAATGGCGGCGATCACGATGGTGGTATACGAAATGCCGAGGAAGCCGGCCATGATAAAGGCGGCGGCGCCCATGATCGGCGGCATGATCATTCCGCCGGTGGAGGCGGTGGCTTCAACCGCACCGGCAAAGCGGGACGACAGGCCGATGCTTTTCATCAGCGGGATGGTGAAGGTGCCGGTGGTGGCGACGTTAGCCACCGCGCTGCCGCTCAGGGAGCCGGTCAGCGCCGAGGAGATCACCGCGACCTGCGCCGGGCCGCCGCGACGCCGACCGGCCATCGCCAGCGCCAAATCGTTGAACAATGCCGTGGCCCCGCTGACGCTGAGGAACGCGCCAAACAGGATAAATACCACGATAGCGGTGGAGGCGGTGGACAGGGTGATGCCGAAGATCCCTTCGCTGGTCATAAACAGCCGGTACAGCAGGCGTTCGAACGAGAAGCCGCCGTGGCCGAAAATGCCCATAAAGTACTGGCCGAACAGTGCATAGACGATAGCGAAGGTCGCCAGCCCGGGAATGAAATACCCCGTGGTGCGGCGTGCGGCTTCAAACAGCACGCCGATGCCGATCACCGCCATCACGTAGTCGGTGGTATTGGGAATGCTTTTGCGCACCACGTGCAAGTCCAGATAGCTGGCGTAGAAATAGCCGTAGCTGACCAGCGTCAGGATAATGAACAGGTAGTCCCAGCGGTTGAATTTGCTGGTGGCGTGGCGGCGTGATACCGGAAACAGTATGAAGCCCAGGATTAAGATGCCGCTGAGAAACGTGGTATTGCGGTAAAACTCCTGGGTATTCGACAGCGCATTGGCATAAATGGCGTAAGCGGAAATCGCAATGGCCAGCACCGTGGCCAACTGCAAATAGATACCGCTTAGCGGGCGACTACCAGCCCCGGCTTCTTTATCCAGATCGACGGCATTTTGCGGCGACAGGTTGTTAGTGCTCATACGACCTCCTTATCGATTGACGGCAAGCGCTGCCGCTTCCGGTGGGATCAGATAGTCGGGCACGCTGACCCCGGCCTCGAGATAATATTTATAAGCGCCCATATGCAGCGGCACAGAGACGCCTTTCAGCGCATTCTCCAGCGAAATGTATTTGGCGGCGCTGTGGACCTGATGCACTTCCGGCAGGTTTTCAAACAGGGTTTTGGTCAGGTCATACACCAGCTTTTCATCAAGGCCATTGAGCGCGACCAAAATATTGGGCTGGGCGATAGTGGAAACCGCCTTACTCTGCCGTGGGTAGGTATCGGCTTTAATATCAAAACGGAACCAGGAATTGGCGATGGCGTTGATGTTGGCCAACTGTTCATCGGTGACGTTGAGGATGCGTGAGGGCACGCCGCTGGCGAACATGTCGGTTACCGCTGCCGCCGGTACCCCGGCAGGCAGGGCACCGCCGTCGAGTCGCCCGTCGCGCATGGCTGAAACGGTGTCGCCGTAACCCAGGTATTCCGGCGTCAGCGATTTCTTGCTCAGGTTAACCCCTTGCAAAATGATCAGCGTGGACTGCTCGGTGCCGCTGGCCTGTGGGCCAACTGAGAAACGGCTGCCGGCGATGTCATTCAAGGTGCCGTCCTTGACTTTGTTTTCCAGCATCACAAAGTGTTCTACGTTCGGCCACAGCATCGAGATGGAACGCAGATGGCCGTAGGCGCGGCCTTCAAAATTGCGTACGCCCTGGTAGGCTTCGACGGCGATCAGGCTTTGCAGGATCGCCAGCTGCGCCTCGTTTTTCTGCAGCAGATCGATATTCTCTATCGATCCCGCAGAGGATTGCCCGCTGACCTGGATGCCGTTCTGCTTCAGGCGGTTGCTCCAGACATTGGCCAGCCCGACGCCCATCGGGTAATAGGTACCGCCGGTGGAGGCGGTGGCTACGGAAAGAAAGGTCTTGTCGGCATTCTCCACCTTGCCGGCGACCGCCAGCGCCGCGACGGCAGCCAGAGCACCCGCAGCCAGCAACAGCTTGATTTTTCTATTTTTCATTATTTTCACCCGAGGTTTTTGAAACAAATAGAAAACATTTACGCAAACTTGTATACAACATTGCAGCTTTTATCACCTAACAAGCATTGTTTGATTTGTGATCAAGGTGGGTGAAAAGCGTTCAAAAAATGGCGGGAAATGTGAGGAAGGATGGGATAACCCCGTGACGGTTGCCACGGGGGAAATGCAGATTACCAACCTTTAACGGCATCGCCCTTGTAGATTTCGGCGGCGCTGGCGGCAACTTCATCGGTCTGATAGGCCTTGATCAGATCCTTCACGTTTTCGTTGTTTTGGTTATCCACCCGAGTGGCGAAAACATTGACGTAAGGCGAATCTTTGTCTTCGACAAACAGCCCGTTCTTGGCGGGCGACAGACCAATTTGGCTGGAGTAGTTGGTGTTGATGATCGCCAGGGCGATCTGTTTGTCGTCTAACGCACGCGGCAACTGAGGCGCTTCAATCTCGACGATTTTCAATTTCTTCGGATTACTGACGATATCCAATGAGGTAGGCAGCAGCCCGACGCCCTCTTTCAGCACAATCAGCCCCTGTTTTTGCAACAGCAGCAGCGAACGGCCGAGGTTGGTCGGGTCATTGGGCACCGCAACCTGGGCACCGTCAGGCAGTTGGCTGAGCGACGTGATTTTTTTGGAATAACCGGCGATGGGATAAACGAAAGTATTGCCTACCGCCACCAGTTTGTAGCCGCGCTCCTGGATCTGTTTTTCCAGATAAGGCTTGTGCTGGAAGGAGTTGATGTCGAGATCGCCATTATTCAGCGCTTCGTTGGGCAACACGTAATCATTGAAGGTCACCACTTCCACATCCAGATCGTATTTCTGTTTGGCGATTTTCTGTACGGTTGCCCACATAGCCTGATCGATGCCGGAGCTGATGCCGACTTTGATGTGGTGGTTGTCTTGTTCGGTCGGTCCACAGGCAGTCAGCAGCAGGCTGCTTGTTACCGCCAGCGCCGCGGCGAGTTTTTTCAGCGTAAATGTCATTTCCCAGAGTCCTTGTCAAAATAGCCTGCTGGTTATTGCAGGCTGAAGAGTGGCACTGACTCTAGATAATCGGCTGGCTAAAATAAAATACTGATTCTCTATGATTAATAGCGATTTGCTATGAGGGATTTCAGGCTCCGCGGCTGCGCCAAAACAGCGCAAACAGTTCGGACTGCGTGTTGATGCCCAGTTTCGAATACAGGTGCTTTTTATGCGCTCGTACCGTCTCGATAGAAATCTGCAGGCGGCGGGCGATCTCCTTGGTAGAACAGCCCGCCAGCATCAGTTGGCTGACCTGGTTTTCCCGTTCCGTCAATTGCGCGCCGCCGGGCAACGACGACAGTGAGAAGTTGCTGTCGCCATCATCGCTGGCGTTTTCGAAACGCATCCGCTGACGCATCAATGGCAGTAGCCAACTTTCGACCAGAGCCAGAATGCCGAGGTGACGATCGCTGTAGCGCCTCGAGGCGCCCAACGACAGGCAAAGCATGCGCTGCGGCTCCACCAGCAGGTTGAAATGCACCTCATCGCCGCCGACGTTATGGTTGAAATAGTGTTGATAGTATTCCGTCGCCGCAAAATTGGCGGGTGCGACGTCATCCAGGCGCAACAGCCCGGTGCGTTGGCGCGCCCAGGCGTCCAGGTAGAAAGGATCGAGCAGATAGAGGCCTTTCTGGTAATCGTGAAACAGCGCTTCGTCACTGCCGTCGCTTTCGTCGCTGGCAGCCAGGATCTGTGGTGGATGCTGGGGAGAAAACAGCAGCGCCACCCAGTTTTCCAACGGGATATGCCCCTTCAACAGGCGCGCACAACTCTGCCAGAAATCCGCCTCGTCGAGGTTATCGACCAGTTGGCCGAATGCCCGATGCCAGGCCAGCGTCTCGGGAGAAATAAGGCTGCTGTTACCCACTGATGTTACCCCTGTTATGGAATAGCCAGAACGGCTGTTTCGGGCATACTACCATTATTATTACTGTGTTCCGCGTGGAGGATAAAATGGAAATAACCCTGGCCCAATTGTCCTGTCGTGAAGGCTGCGTTGCCGACAACCTGGCGCAGGCCCTGGCATTCATTGAGCGTTACGCCAAGGGCGGCAACCTTATCCTGTTCCCGGAAACCCAGCTCACCGGTTTCGCTGCGGCGCAGGGTGACACCGATTATGCCCTGCAAAGCGACGGCGCGGAGTTGTTGCAACTGGTTCAGGCCAGCCGCCAATACGATGTCGCGCTGGTGATTGGCTTTCTTGAACGCACCGATAAGGGGGTGTTCAACAGTACGGTGCTGATCACGCCGGAGCAGGGGATTTATCTGCACTATCGCAAGACCCATTTGTGGCCGGATGAGCGTAATACCGTTCTTCGCGGCGATACGTTAGTGTGCGGCGTTTGGCGCGGAACGCGTATCGGGCTGCTGATTTGCTACGATCTTGAGTTCGCGGAAAATGCCCGGGCGTTAGCCGTTATGGGCTGCCAATTGCTGCTGGTGACGAATGGCAATATGGATCCCTATGGCCCGGTGCACCGCAATGCCGCGCTGGCCCGCGCGCAGGATAACCAGATGTTTGTCGCCATGACCAACCGCTGCGGTGAGGGTGATGGATTGCAGTTTGCCGGCGAAAGCCTGATTGTCGATCCGCTGGGGCGCGAAGTCGCCGGATTGGGCCGCGAAGCAGGGGCGCTGTCGGCCACATTGGATTTTACCCTGCTAGAGCAGGCTCGCCGCCACTACCGTTATCTGGACGATCGGCGCTTACCGTTAGCGCGAGAAGCGCAGTGGGTTGAAGGGGAAGAGGGGCGCCGGGGGTGGCCACTGGGGTAATCGGCCTGGCGTATCCTGTTTGTGCCCTGGTATACAGTTTGTTTTGACGGGGGATCCGCCTGCTTATTATGATGACGGAAAGCCCAACCGGGGCGCGAATAGCCAAAGGAAAAGACAATGCGATTTAACATGTGGCGCAAGGCGTTGCTGCCATTGGTGGTTTTGACTTGCGTATCAGCGGCTCAGGTTCAGGCGGCGGAGAGCGTGGCGGAACCGATCCCGAAAACGTTATTGGGCAACTGGCATATCAGCAAGATCCTGCCGACCCAAACCGTGGGTTGCTGGGATGAACAGCAGGCGAAAGGCCTGATCGGCGGCAAGATCGGTTATAAAGCAGGGAGTTTCACCTGGAACGGTACCGAGTTGAAAAGCGAGGGGGCAACCCTCAGCACGGTGGAAGCACAGGAGTTTGTTGAGGACAACTCCGGCAGCAGTTCTTATATCGACTTCCCGATGCTGGGCATCAGCACGCCAGCGGTTGAACGGGTGATGATCCAGCATGCCGATACCACAATCAAAGGCATTACCGATCAGGGTACCGACGGCGTACCGGGGGATAACGTGCTGGTAAAAGATGCCAACACGCTGATCCTGTCGGTGTGCAACGTGTGGTTCGAAGCCCAGCGCGTGCGGTGACCCCTGCCATCGGCTTATCTTGTCCTGCCCTCATTGCGTCAGCGCGATGCGACCGAAGAGGGCATGACTCCCTTGCGGGGTAATGGCCGAAAGCTGATCCAGGCGGCAAACCCGTTGATTATCGAAATAAATAAACTCTCCCTCATTCTCCAGCGTCTGGGTGGTTAACGCCGTTGCCTGGAAACACTGCCCGTTAACCAATTCAACGTTCAGCCGGTAACCGTAGAGGCAGGCAATTTCCAAATAATCATGCAATTCGCAGTCTATCGGCCGGTAAGCTGTCATGACATCCCCTGGCAACCCTGCATTTTAAAAATGTAATAGCCCGTTTGGCCAATAGCCTGCTCCACCTCAGGGCTGGAGGACTCGCTGTGGCAGAATGCACAGCTGCTTTGGCTGATATTGTCCTCCTCAATGTTGTTCTGTTTGAGGAACTGTTGCGCATAGTGTCTTGCCTGAGCCAGATCGTTGCTGTCGGTGAACACGTCGAAATGCAGATAGCGACCATCCCTGGTATGTACATGAGTGTCAAAAACATTGATATACATAGTTATTTATCCTTTTGCTTGTTTATCTGAATGTGATATTGGTATCGATTCGATACCATAATCCTCGCATTTGATGAAAATCCTGTCAACGGCGCTTTTAACCAAAATGACCGGTTGAGAGCAGAGCACAAGGAAAGGGGCATAAACCCTAAAGAAGCGTTTCAATATGAAAATGAGCGGGCAGAGCCGGTGATTTATTTCTGGCGTCACGTTTACCGAATTAATTTTTTATAAAATCAAAGCACTATCCGGGTTTGGAAAATAAAGGGGCGTTTGAAATCCTGGGGATATTTCAATGCCGGGATGCTTCAAGAAATTAGCCGCCGATTTTATATCGGCACGCTGATAGGCAAACACTATTACAGCTATAGGCGCAGGCTGGGTTATTCATTGATTGTTATCAATTATGCAGCGCATCTTCCTCTCTACTATTACCGGGCGACTGTCTATTGGATGGGCAATACCTTATAAGGATTGAAAATGAAAAAGGTCACCCGTATTGCGGCGATGTCCCTTACCGGCATTGTCTTATGTTATCTGGGGCTTTCGGGCTATGTTTGGTATCACGATACTCAGCGTACGGTGTACAGTCAGGCACCGCGATCTGCGCTGGAGAAGAATAACCAGATTCTCGGATTGCTGAGAGAAAAGGGCTGCGATTATTGCCATACACCTTCTGCCGATCTTCCCTTCTATGCCTCATTTCCCATTGCCAAACAGCTGATGGAATACGATATCCGCCTCGGGTATCAGTCTTTTAACCTGGAACCTGTACGTGCCAGCCTGATCGAAGATAAAGCGGTATCACAAAGCGATCTGAACAAGATTGAATGGGTAATGCAGCATAAGACCATGCCGCCGACACGGTATGTCGCCTTGCACTGGGCGGGGCAGGTGGATGAGCAAGAGCGCGAGACCTTGCTTGGCTGGATAGCGCAGCAGCGCGCGCGTTACTACGCCAGTAACGAGGCTGCCGCGGAACACCGTAATGAGCCGATTCAGCCGATCCCCAAGGCATTGCCTGTCGACGCACAGAAAGTGGCGCTGGGTTTCC
The DNA here is from genome assembly GCF_047456085.1 of Serratia sp. BNK-12. NCBI lineage: Bacteria > Pseudomonadati > Pseudomonadota > Gammaproteobacteria > Enterobacterales > Yersiniaceae > Serratia > Serratia sp. BNK-12. The sequence goes on along the minus strand of NZ_CP179896.1, from coordinate 3,088,145 downwards.
GACTGTATCACGACCCGCGCCTTTCCGGAGACAGCACTCTCTCTTGTGCCCACTGCCATTCGCTCAATACCGGAGGCGTAGACGGCAGAAAAACGTCGATTGGCGTTGGCGGCGCGGTAGGGCCGATAAATGCGCCAACGGTATTCAACTCCGTGTTCAACAGCGAGCAGTTCTGGGATGGCCGTGCGCCAACGCTGCAGGTACAGGCCGGTGGACCGCCGCTCAACCCTATCGAAATGGCTTCCAAATCCTGGGAGGAGATCATCGGCAAGCTGGACAAGGATCCGGTACTAACCCGTGATTTTGTCGCCGCCTACCCGCAGGGCCTCAGCGGCGAGACCATTACGGATGCCATCGCCGAATTTGAAAAAACCTTAATCACGCCGGACTCACCTTTCGATAACTGGCTGCGCGGCGATGACAATGCCATGACGATGCAGCAGAAACACGGTTATCAACTGTTTAAGGACAACAAATGCGCCACTTGCCACGGGGGAACCATTCTTGGTGGGCGTTCCTTCGAGCCTTTGGGGCTGAAACGCGACTTCAATTTTGGGGAAATTACCGCCGCGGATATCGGGCGGATGAACGTCACCAGCGAAGCGCGCGACAGGCTACGGCAGAAGGTGCCCGGCCTGCGCAATGTGGCACTGACGGCGCCTTACTTCCATCGCGGGGATGTCGCCACGCTGGATGAGGCGGTCAAACTGATGCTGCGCTATCAGGTGGGTACCGAACTGCCGCAGCAGGATGTCGATGATATTGTTACCTTCCTCGAGAGCCTGACGGGCGTATATACCCCTTACCCCCAAAGCCAGAAATAACGCGCTGACGGCCCGCGTCATCATGGTATCTCCAGCCCCGGTAACGGGGCTGTTCCAACGGCAAGATGCCCGTTCGTCCCTCCGGTTTCTGAACTAAAATTATCCATAACGAGACAACAGAAATGTTGCCGTGCAAACCGGGGTCTCTATGAATCAATGACAGGAGGCGCTATGTGCTATCAACATATTATGATTGCCACCGACCTGAGTGATGACGGAAAACGGCTGGTGGAAAAAAGCGCGAGATTGGCCGCGGCGCTGCAGGCCAGGCTCTCTCTGATCTACGTGGATATCCACTACGATACCTACCATGCGGCGATTGGTTTTTCTGAGCGAAGCTACGACGGCGTACCTTTTGAAGAGAAGATCAAGAAAGAGCTGGAGCCGCTGACCCAGAATGTGAATTACCCGATCAATGAGGTGATCATCGGACACGGTGATTTTATCGAAGAGTTGAAGAATGCCGTGGTGGATAAAAGTGTCGACCTGGTGGTTTTTGGCCATCACCATGACCTGTGGAACAAGCTGTTTTCCTCAACCCAACATGCCATCAACCAATTGAATGTCGACGTACTGGTCATCCCGATCAAACAGTAGCCAGTTGATTAACCCTGCCAGTATTCACTCTGGCAGGGTGACGGACAGATTAGCGGGTGAAAAAGTCGTTATACAACATGTAAAGGTGCGCCGCGCTCCAGGAGAAATTCGGCGCGCCCTGTTGCATGCCGGTCAGCGGGTTGTAGTTCTCGCGGATGGGACCGTCGGTCATCAGCCCGTCGGCATGGTTGAAGAAAGCCTGGGCCATGGCGACAGCGTCGGCGCGATAGCCGTAGCTCTCCATGCCTTTAAGCCCGAAATACAACTGATCTACCCAGACCCGCCCCCGCCAGTAAATATCGGCACCGAACGCCGGATTGGTCAGCGCTGCCGTACCGAGAGGGACGTAGGTGTTGAATTCACGCGGATCCTTCATCACTTTAACCACTGCGTCGGCATGTTGTTGGCTGGCGGCGCCATTAAATAGTGGAGACCAACCTTCAGGCCCTTTACCTCGCTCTACGATGGGGTAACCGGCGCAGCCATTGGGCAGCGGTTTATCCTCGATGCGGATGTCGTAGAAGAAACCGCTGGTGCTATCGAACATGCAGTTATTAATGTAATTCGCCAGTTTATCGGCCTTGCTGCGGAAGGTAGCGGCCTCGGCATTGTGGCCCAGAATATCGGCCATCTCGGCCAGGTATCTGTTGTCGCTGTACATGTAGCTGGCCTGATCGACAGATTCCTGCAGCAACGAATAGCCGAGCAGAGTACCGTCCGCCGCACGATTTTCAGCAAACTTCACCTGCCAGTCCTGCCGTTTACCGCCCTGCGCCAGGTAACGGGCCAACTGATCCGGGTCGATAAAGCCAAAGGCGGCGGCGTCGTCACGGCCCGACTCCCAGGACGCGGCGACCTGAGCCGGGATTTCAATACTGTCGAAACGCCCGGAACGTACCACCCGATTATAGTTGTTCAACCCGGCAAGCTTTTGCTGATGCTGCCCGCGTTTAACGGTAAACAGCATCTGACCGTCCGGCGTGTTGTGTGCCTTGTCGCGCGTGGCGCCATACTCTGGCACCCCGTTGCCGTTATGGTCCCGGTTGCGCAACCACCAGTCGTGATAGGCGACCAGCTTCGGATACATCTCGGCCAGCCACTGTTTATCGCCGGTGGTGTTGTACACCTCCATCACCGCCCAGGCCGCCAGGCTGGGTTTGGTATTGCGTTCATTCCAGTTGCTGCCATCGCCGCCGCGTTCCGGGCTGGGGTTATAGGCGATCAAATCGGGAATAAAGCCGGCATCCCACGGGCGCAGCGGGTCGTCTGGCTGGATCTGGAAAGCGAACACCGCACGGATATTATCCTTGGCGACGTTAGGATTAAAATGCGCCATTGCGTACGCCTGCTTCCAGGTATCCCAGGGCCAGGTCTGGTTGCCGGAAAACCAACGCCCGGTGACAGAAGGCGTCACCGAATCAAATTTCATCGCACCGGCGGCCCCGCGCCAGTTGGCGTTTAAGGTTTCTATCGCTTTAACCGCCACGCGTTCCTGCGCCTGGGTGGCATGCGGATTCGACAGTCCCTGGTCGAGATAATTTTCCCAACGCTGCGCCGATGCGCTCATGTAGCGCTGGGGATCGGCGAGGATCGAAGCAATCTTGCTTTGTTCCTGCTGGACTTCGGCGGCGGTGAGCAGGTGAGAGTAGGTGGTATAGAAGGTGGTGGAGCCGGAAATCGTGGCTTTGGCGATAAACCTATGGCCATTGACCGTCGTTTGCTGCGGCAGCGATTTATGAATTTGGTATTCGGACTCGCCGGAGGTCATCAGTTGTGAAGCCGCGCGCACCCTGCCGAAGGTAACCCGCAGGCCGTCCCTGGTCGGCAACAGCTGCCGCGTATAGTCGGGGAATGCCTGCTCGATGGTTGGCGGGGACTGTGGTTTTTGTTGTTTGGCATAGTATTTTTCCAACAGTTCGCCATCCCACACCAGTTCCAGCGGCATATCGCTAGTGATTTGGGTTTCGAGCAGTGAAGTGCGGGCAGTAGCGAATCGCAGCGTCAGTTTAACCGTGATCCCTGGGGCGGTAAGCCGCTGGATCAGCGCGCCGGGGATGCTGTAGGCGGTCATGCTGAAGCGGACTTTCTCCCCGTTTTTATACAGGCTGAGCCGGTCGAAGTTATTGGCCATAAAGTTAATGTATTCTTCGGTGAGCAACGCCGGACCCGGGAAGCCGCCCATGCCTTCCGGGCCGTTTGGCAGTAAATGACCATGCCAGGCGCCAAGATCAAAAAACGGATTAAAGCGTTGGTGTTCATCGAAATCGTAATCGAGCATATAGTATGGGGCACCGCTGCGATTAATCACGTTTTTATAGGCTTCCGCCCGCAGGGGGCTTTCGTTACCCGGGTGAGAGATGCAGCCTGGTATCGTCAGGGCCGCGGAGATAACCAGGGCCAGAGACGGCAGTTTATTAATCATCTTCATTATGTTTGCCTTTATGCGTTACCAATAAAAATACTGCATCAGAAACACCGAGTTGCTGGCGTCGGTGCTGTCGTTGGTCATATAAAATTTGCTGTCCAACGCGGTGGCCAGCCTGCCGCCGGCATATTCGTACCAGATACCGGCCTGCGCGTAAGAGGTCGCGGTGTCCGGCGCATTGTCCAGCCGGTGGCGGGCGTAGCTGTAGGCCGTCGAGAAATACAGTCCCTTGGCGGCCTCAACCATGGCGCTCAGCATCAGGCCCGACTCCGAGCCCGGGTGATTGCCGTCCCCCTTGCCGGTGTGCTGCCAGACCCGGCCAGCCAAATTTTTCCCTTTCAGCCCCAGCAAATAGAGTTGCCCCATGCCGTCGGTGATTTCCAGACCGTTTAACAACGTCAGACCTTCCTGCAGATCGTATTGCGTATAGCCGTTGACCATAGCCCGGTAGCGGTACTTATCCGAATAGCGGTCATATTTGCCAAAGTGCAACAGTGCCTTGCTCTCGTCGATGCGGCTTTCTGGCGCGGCAGTCAGGCTGTAGCGGAATTTACCGGTCAGGTTCTGCAGCTTGGCTGCATAGGTGAGATCGCGGGTATTGGGGATCACATAACCGTATTCCGGGGTAAAGTCTGCCCACCATTGCAAATCGTCCAGCGAAGAATCATTACGCAGGCTAAGCATCATTTCGGTACCGTCATCGGTGCGGTATCCAGCGTAAAAGCGGTTGATGCCGCCCTCAAACCCGCCCCAACTGTGGTCCGGCGTCCAGGCATTACCCTGATGGTCGGCCTGTACCGTCCAGCCTTCGCCGTAGAGCAGGCCGAACCAGTGGCCGTGCTTGATCTCCAGTCCGCCTTCGATATAGGTGCCATCGCTGTATTTGTGTTGGTGCTCCCCGTTTAAATAGACGCTGCCGCCGATACCCAACTCGCCGTAAAAGCGCAGGGCGGTCGGGCCGATATTTGTCATTTCGGGGGGCGGCCGAACGTTATGTTCCGCCGGCACCACGGATTCCTGAGCTAACAGCGGCAGCGGCAATATCAGCAGTAACGTGGGCAATATTTTATTATTGGATTTAATTTTCATCTGGACACGCATTGGGTTTGGGTCAATGGCGAGCCTGCGGGGGGACCCGCCAACTCGAACCGTTAACGCCATGTGGGCCGGCCCCATTCCCTGGGAGGAGATAAAAATACCGTCGCATAGCGGCGGTAAACGGAGAATATATTAGTAAATGTTTTAGTAAAAAGTATCGCAAAATCAGTAAATCGTTAACTTGATCACAAAGGGTGAAATGGGTATCTTCGCTACGGGCGTTGCGAACCGCAGAGCTACGCATAGCACCAGCTACCGCCGCGCTGGAGGTAAAAGGACGTTTCTGGCGGTTTAAAGGGGGGAGAGTATCGAGGCGTATACCTCGTTGAGCTGTCCCGGTAAGCTAGCGTTTTTGTCTATTCGTTGAGACTCTATGGCCACACTGAAAGAAATCGCAGAAGCTGCAAACGTGTCTGTCGCTACCGTTTCGCGGGTGCTGAATGACGACCCCACGCTGAGCGTGAAGGCGCAAACCCGGCAAAAAATCCTGGAAGCGGCGGAGCGTCTCGAATACAAAGTCCAGCCCTCAAAACGTCACAGCGGGCATCGGCTGACTTTCGCCGCGCTTTTCACCTATAAACAAGCCATAGAGATTAACGATCCCTACTATTTGGCGATGCGCTATGGCATTGAAACTCAATGCGAAAAGTTGGATGTTTCGCTGGTGGCCTGCTACGACTTCAACGGTGAAAAACCCTTGCCTGCGGCTGACGCGCTGCTGGTCATTGGCCGGCCGCAGCCTGCGCTTTACGAACAGCTAAGCCAGCAGCGAGTGCCGGTGGTGTTCGTGGACGGTGTCATCGACGATCCGCAGTTCGACTGTGTCAATGTCGATCTGACCAAGATCAGCCAGAAGGTGATCGACTATTTCCTCGAATGCGGTTACTCGCGCATTGGGTTTATCGGCGGACGTGACGATCCGGCGCTGGCCGATCAGCGTGAGCAAGCCTTTGTGGAATACGGCCGCTTGAAAAACGTGGTGCGGCCGCAGGATATTTACACCGGCGACTTCAGCAGCCAGGCGGGCTACCAGTGTGCCAGGCAAATGCTGGAGAAGAAGGGCGGTTATCCGCCAGCTCTGTTGGTCGCGACCGACTCTATCGCCATCGGGGTACTGCGTGCCTTGCACGAGCATTCGGTTCAGGTTCCTGGCCAGATTGCGCTGATCAGCGTGAACGATATCCCCACAGCACGCTTTATTTTCCCCGCATTATCAACCGTTCGCATACCCTCCGAAACCATGGGCGCTCAGGCCGTTAATCTGTTGACTGAGCGTATTCGTGACGAACGGACCATTCCATTATCGATCTTTGTTCCCAGTTCGCTTCAGTTACGCGATACCACCGTTGCCTGAAAAGGTCCCCTGTGCCCTATGCCGATTGCGGCAGCACAGGGAGGCCGAACGGCCAAAAATTAACGTCATGATTAAAAAAGACATTTCATATTTATTGTGATCCCGTCGTCATTAGGTAAATATGATCTGTAGTTTTTACTAAATATTTACTATCGTTCTCCCATTGAAAGTTGTCGGGAGACGTGACGTGAATAATTGGGAAAACATAGAAAAACAGTCAGAGAATCGCTTACCGCCGCGAGCGAGCTTCTTCAGCTATCGTAATGCCACGCAGGCATTAAGCTTCGATCGCAACGCCAGTGCGGCATTTCAACTGCTGAGCGGCCGTTGGCAGTTTCGTTACTTCGAACACCCTGATCGGGTGCCGGCGGCGTTCTATAGCCAACTGATGGCGGACTGGGGCGACATCACCGTGCCGGGCATGTGGCAGATGGAAGGTCACGGCCAATTGCAGTATACCGATGAGGGCTATCCCTTCCCGATCGACGTGCCTTACGTGCCGACCAACAATCCGACCGGTGCCTATCAACGCCAGTTTACGCTGGACGGCGACTGGGAAAACCAGCAGGTCATCATCAAGTTTGACGGCGTGGAAACCTACTTTGAGGTGTATCTCAACGGCCGCTACGTCGGTTTCAGCAAAGGCAGCCGTTTGTCCGCCGAGTTTGATCTTAGCAACTATGTGAAAGCGGGCGAAAACCTGCTGTCCGTTCGCGTCATGCAGTGGGCTGACTCGACGTATATTGAAGATCAGGACATGTGGTGGATGGCCGGCATCTTCCGCGACGTTTACCTGATCGGTCAACAACGCACCCATATTCATGATCTCACGCTGGTCACGCGTTTCGATGAACAGTATTGCGACGCAGTGCTGGCACTGGATGTCGAGCTTGGCAACCTGAACCCGTCCGTGGCAAGCGGTTATCGCCTGCAGGCTCAGCTTTTTGACGGTGAAGCCTGCGTCGCCGAACGCTGGGAAAATGAGCTCAGTATCGGGGCCAGTGCCCGCTGCCGATTCGAGATCCCGGTCAGCCAGCCGCAGCAGTGGAATGCAGAAAACCCTTATCTGTATCAATTGCTGCTTAGCCTGTATGACCACGCCGGTAATCTGGTGTCGGTGGTGCCGCAGCGCGTCGGGTTCCGTGAGATCGGCGTGCGTGAGGGGCTATTTTATGTCAACGGACGCTATTTAAAGCTGCATGGCGTGAACCGCCACGATCACGATCATCGCAAAGGGCGCGCGGTGGACATGGCGCGGGTTGAGCGCGACATCGTGTTGATGAAGCAACACAACATCAACTCGGTGCGAACCGCCCACTACCCGAACGATCCGCGCTTTTACGAATTGTGTGATATCTACGGCCTGTTTGTGATGGCGGAAACCGACCTGGAAAGCCACGGTTTCGCTAACGTTGGCGATATTAGCCGCATCACCGACGATCCTCGCTGGGAAAATGCCTACGTCGAGCGCATTGAGCGCCATGTGATGGCGCAGAAAAATCATCCCTCAATCATTATCTGGTCCCTGGGCAACGAGTCCGGTTATGGCTGCAACATCCGCGCCATGGCTAAACGCTGCAAGGCGCTGGATCCCACTCGCCTGGTGCATTACGAAGAAGACCGCGATGCGGAAGTGGTCGATGTGATCAGCACCATGTATTCGCGCGTGGCGATGATGAATGCCTTTGGCGAGTATCCCCATGCCAAGCCGCGAATTTTGTGTGAATACGCCCATGCCATGGGCAATGGGCCGGGAGGCCTGTTCGAATATCAGTCGGTGTTTAACCGCCATGCCAGCCTTCAGGGGCATTACATCTGGGAGTGGTGCGATCACGGTTTGCTCAGCCATGACGCGCAGGGACGCGAACGCTATCAGTACGGCGGTGATTACGGCGATTACCCGAATAACTATAACTTCTGCATGGATGGTCTGATCTACCCGGATCAGCGCCCCGGTCCTGGCCTGCGTGAATATAAGCAGGTGCTGTGTCCGGTAGAGGTCAGCGGCGCAGGCGAGAGGACGCCGGTGCTGCGAGTTAAAAACCGCTATTGGTTCAGTTCGCTGGCCGATATTACGCTGGTCGTCAGCGTGAAGGCCGGGGGGCGTCAACTGGCCAGCTATGACATCAAACTGCCGCACCTGCAGCCGGGCGAGTCTGAAGAACTGCATTTTCCTGAGTTGGCGCTGGGCACGCAAGAAACCTTTATTGATGTTGCCGTGTATAAGGACAGCGCCACCCGTTACAGCGAAAGTGGTGATTTGCTTGGGCAGTATCAGCATCTGTTGCAACCCGCTGCGCCGCTACTCATTGCGCCGCCGGGAGATAAACGCGCTTCGTCGCTGCAATGCCATGAAGAAAACCACCGGTTGGTGGTCAGCGGCGACAATTTCAGCCTGGCCTTCTCACGTCTGAGCGGTGAACTGATCTCTTGGCAGGTGGCGGGGGACGAAGTGGTGGGGCGTGCGCCACACCTTTCCTTCTTCAAACCGGTGATCGACAACCATAAGCAAGAGTACGAAGGGATTTGGCATCCGCATCACCTGCAGATTATGCAGCATCACTTCCGCAGTCTGCACTGGGAGCGTCAGGGCGACGACCTGGTGATTGAGGTTTGCACCCTGATTGCACCGCCGGTGTTCGATTTCGGCATGCGCTGCCGTTACCGCTGGCAGATATCGCCGCAGGGGCATATCAGCCTGGATCTGTCGGGTGCACCTTATGGCGACTTCCAACAGGTCATTCCGAAGATTGGGCTGGATTTCGGCCTCAGCCGCCGCTTTGAACAGGTGGAATACTATGGCCGTGGGCCGGGTGAAAACTATCAGGACAGCTGCCAGGCCAACCTGATCGGCCATTATCAGCAGCGGGTGGGCGAGCTGTTTGAACACTACCCGTTCCCGCAGGATAACGGCAACCGCCAAGAAGTCCGTTGGCTGAGCCTGCAGGATGGCGAAGGCAAAGGGATATTTATTCAGCCGCGACGGCCGATCAACTTCAGCCTGTGGCCTTATAGCGCCGACATGCTGCATCAGGCTCAGCACATTAACGAGCTGCAAGAAAGTGATTACCTGACGTTAAACCTTGACGATCAAATTCTGGGCCTTGGTTCCAACTCCTGGGGATCGGAGGTGCTGGATTCTTATCGGGTTTATCTGTCGCCGTTCAGCTACGGCTTTACGCTGGTGCCTTTCAATCGGCAGGAAACCCAGGCAGAGAAGCTGGCCGAGTTTAATTACGCGCCGGTCAATAATAACGCTCAGTCAGAAAAGGCGAACTCATGATTATTGTCGAATCATTAGCGGAGTTTCAGCGCATTTACCGCTCAGGGAAAAAATGGCTACGCTGCATGGAGGCCATCAATAATATTAATAATATCGAGCCGAATGTCTTTCATTCTGTCGGCGACTCGCTGGTCTACCGACTGGCGTCCGGCCCTGGGCAGCAGCATGGTGGATTGGAGGGGAATCGCCGCTATTTTGATCTGCACTATTACCTGGCCGGCCAGGAGAACATTGAGGTTGCTGATAAAAGCGAACTGACTTCGGTAGTGGCCTATCAGGATGAAACCGACCGCGAAATTTTCAACGGGCAGGGGGAAATACACCGCGTAGGCGAGGGCAACGTGGTTATTTTTGAGAACCATCAGGCGCACCGATTCAAAGAGAGTCACCAGGTAAAAAAAGTCATTTTAAAAGTGACCGTCGAAGACAGCTATTTTATGAATAAATAGCGGCAATCTCTTATTCCAATATATACCCCAAATAATTCGAGTTGCTTGTAGGCGGCAACTGAGCGAAGCCCCAGGAGCTTACTCAAGATCGATCCTGGGGTGAGTGGCAAATCTGCCGGGAGCAGATTTGAACGTTGCTTGCAGCGGCCCCGTAAGGGGTGAGGCCCAAGGATGGGCCGAATAGTGCAGCCAACACCCAAGTAGCTTGAAGTATGACGGGTATAAGTACCCTACAAATTTCGGAGAGTGTCTATGGCTGTGTCGAATAGAAATACTATCGGCAAGTTTGGCCTGCTGGCGATGACGTTCGCGGCAGTGTTCAGCTTCAATAATGTGATAAATAATAATATCCAGCTTGGCATCGCATCCGCCCCGGTATTTTTGGTGGCGACCATTATCTATTTTATTCCTTTCTGCCTGATCATTGCCGAGTTCGTCTCGTTGAATAAAAACTCCGAGGCGGGCGTATACGCTTGGGTAAAAAGCGCGTTAGGCGGACGCTGGGCATTTATGACCGCCTATACCTACTGGTTCGTGAATTTATTCTTCTTCACCGCGCTGCTGCCGAGGGTCATCGCTTACGCCTCCTACGCGTTTTTGGGGTATGACTACGTCTTTACGCCATTAACTACCGCGATCATCAGTATTTTCCTGTTCGCATTTTCGACCTATATCTCAAACAGCGGTGCCAAACTGCTGGGCCCGATGACCTCTGTGACCTCATCGTTGATGCTGTTGCTGACGTTTTCCTACATCATTCTGGCCGGTGCAGCGGTAATTGGCGGTATAGAGCCGGCTAACCCGATTACCGTAGAAGCCATGACCCCAAGCTTTAGCTGGGCCTTCCTCGGCATTACCGCCTGGATTTTTCAGGCCGCGGGCGGGGCAGAGTCGGTTGCGGTGTACGTCAACGACGTCAAGGGCGGCAGCCGCTCTTTTGTTAAGGTGATTGTCATTTCCGGGCTGGTGATTGGCGTGCTGTATTCGGTAGCGTCCTTGCTGCTTAACGTGTTCGTTAGCCGTGCCGATTTGCACTTTACCGGTGGCACGGTGCAGGTATTCGAAGGCCTGTCGGCGCACTTTGGCCTGCCTGCGGTGCTGATGAACCGTTTCGTGGGGTTGGTTTCCTTTACCGCGATGTTTGGCTCATTGCTGATGTGGACCGCCGCACCGGTCAAAATCTTCTTCACCGAGATCCCCAAGGGCATCTTTGGCGAGAAGACCATTCGGTTGAATAAGCATGGCGTGCCAACCCGCGCCGCCTGGCTGCAGTTCTTTATCGTGATCCCGCTGATGCTGATCCCGACGTTGGGTTCGGACAGCGTGCAGGAGTTAATGAATACGCTGATAAACATGACCGCCGCCGCTTCGATGTTGCCGCCGTTGTTCATCATGCTGGCCTATCTGAACCTGCGTTTGAAGTACGACCGCGTGGAGCGTGATTTTAAAATGGGCTCCCGGCTGCAGGGGATTGCGATTGTCAGCACGCTGATTGTCATTTTCACCGTAGGCTTTATCGCGTCAACCTTCCCGACCGGCGCCAGTATCATGACCATTGTGTTTTATAATGTAGGGGGGCTGGTGGTGTTCCTCGGCTATGCCTGGTGGAAATACAATCGCTATTCGAAGAGCCTGGGCGCCCAAGCCCGCTATGATGAGGACACGCCATTAGCAAGGATTGCGCTGGAGTCGCAGGAGGGTAAAAAGGCCGCAAGTGGCGATCTGGGCTGTACCACTTTGTAAGCGCATTAGTGATTTATCCACGTCCCCTCGGCATCCGCTGAGGGGCACCAAGTTTCCAGAACGCGACTTCATTTCAATACAAATGTGAAAGGTATCTCTTTTCGGGGACAACACGGCTTGCCCAAGCTCCATCAGAAAAGGGTAAGGTTCGGTAAACCCAACAAATGTTAGGTTGCGTCACGGAAAACTCTATCCGGTTGTTTTGTTGAGATTATTATAAGAATAAAATGCTGTGTCTCGGCTAATGATTATTTTTGACTCTTTTTGAAGGATAAAACCGACTTTATTATTTGATGGGTATCACAGAATTAACGCTGAAACCCGGTTCATTCATCTTACGATCCTCTTCCCAAATCTTCGCTAAAGCCTTTAATCCCACTTTACTGTTTTTCATGCCCGATATAAAACAAACGTATGTTTAAAAACAAACAAGTGTCCAATATGACCAGCAGAGAAAAACAGATATTGCATCTTCTGAGACGTGATCCTTTGATCCCACAGCAGGAAATTGCCGATGTTTTAGGTATTAGCCGCTCTGGTGTCGCCGGGCACATTATGAATTTAATGAATAAAGGATATATAAAGGGTAAGGGTTATATATTGTCGGAGCACAGCTATGTGGTAACCGTAGGTTCTACCAATATGGATGTCTGCGGTTATGCTTCCTCTAAATTAGTGTATGAAGATTCCAACCCGGGAAAAATAAAATGCACGCCAGGTGGGGTCGGCAGAAATATTGCGCAGAATGTCGCCTTGTTAGGCCGGGAGTGTCACCTTATTTCCGTCGTCGGTGACGACTTCTATGGCGAAACCTTATTCGAACAGGCAAAGCTGGCGGGGGTACATGTCGACAGCTTCCATAAATTGCACGGTGAAAATACTTCGACCTATGTCTCCTTACTCGATAACAACGGCGAAATGCTGGTGGCGATTAACGACATGCGCATTCTCGAGAAACTCACACCGGCGTTATTGGCCACGTCTAAAGAGTTGATCCTGCATGCGGGCGTGCTGGTGGTTGACTGCAACCTGACCGAGGACGCACTGGCCTGGCTATTCGGGCACTCCGGCAGCGTGCCGGTGTTTGTTGACACCGTATCGGCATTTAAAGCGCCCAAAATCCGCCGTTGGCTCTCGCATATCCATACTCTCAAGCCCAATCGCCTCGAAGCCGAGATCCTCAGCGGCATGGCGATCCACGGGCCGCAGGATGCGCCAGCGGTGGCCCGCTGGTTCCATCAACAAGGGGTACAACGCCTGGCGCTCAGCATGGGGCCAGCCGGGGTTTATTACAGCGAAATTGATGGGCAAAACGGCTGGTCGCAGCCACTGGTCGTCGACATCGTCAATGTGACCGGGGCCGGCGACGCCATGATGGCGGGCCTGGCCCATTGCTGGCTGGAAGATATGACGCTGGCGGACAGCATTCGTTTTGCGCAGGGTTGCTCGGCATTGACGCTGGCATCCGAATTTACCAATAACCCGAACCTGTCGAATGGCAGCGTACAAAAACTGTTGGAGCTACAAGCATGAAAAATAACATGATTTCCCATGACTATCTGGACATTTCGCCGGAGGTTGCCGAGGCTTTGGCCCACAAACGCCCGGTTGTGGCTCTGGAATCCACCATCATTTCTCACGGCATGCCGTACCCACAGAACGCGCAGACGGCGCTGGAAGTGGAACAAAAAATCCGCGATCACGGCGCGGTGCCCGCGACCATCGCCATCATCAACGGCCGCATGAAGGCGGGATTGAGCCGTGAGGAAATAGAGCTGCTGGGTAAAGAGGGCCATAAGGTGGCGAAAGTGAGCCGTCGCGATCTGCCGTTCATCGTCGCCGCCGGTAAACACGGGGCGACCACCGTGGCCTCAACCATGATTATTGCCGAGATGGCGGGCATTCACGTCTTTGCCACCGGTGGCATCGGCGGTGTGCACCGCGGCGCAGAACACACGTTTGATATTTCGGCGGATCTGCAGGAGCTGGCACGCACCAATGTCGCGGTGATCTGCGCCGGTGCCAAGTCTATTTTGGATTTGGGGCTGACCACCGAATACCTCGAAACCCACGGCGTACCACTGATCGGCTACCAGACCCAAACGCTGCCGGCATTCTTTTGCCGTACCAGCCCCTTCAGGGTCAGCATTCAGTTGGATGCCCCGGCGGAGATCGCACGCGCCATGGCCACCAAGTGGCAGACCGGTCTGGAGGGCGGCATGGTGATTGCCAACCCGATCCCGGCGCAGTATGCGGTGCCGGAGGAAAAAATTAATGCCGCCATTGAGCGTGCCGTGCGGGAATCGGTTGAACAAGGCGTTCAGGGCAAGGACAGCACGCCATTTTTGCTGGCCAGAGTGGCTGAATTGACCGGGGGCGACAGCCTGACCGCCAATATTCAATTGGTGTTCAACAACGCCAAGCTGGCCGCGCAAATTGCCTGTTGTTATCAGGAGGCCGCCGCCTAAGACGACGCGTTATTCCTTAAGTTTTACCCTATAAACAACATTAAATAAAAACGCCAGCCTGAAAGGTGGAGGGGAGTGCTTTGCCCTTTTCACCTTTCAGGACAGGTACATTTACATACCCAATGACTTTTTCGCTACGGCTGAAATACGACGGGTATTAAGGGACGGATTTATGGACTTACTACGCAGCCTGTCAGGTATCTGTATTCTTCTCCTTATTGCTTTTATTTTTTCCAACAACCGTAAACGAATCAGCCTGAGAACAGTTTTCAGCGCATTAATACTGCAAGTGCTGTTGGGCGCAATTATGTTATATGTGCCCGCCGGTAAATGGGTGGTTAATGCCATTGCCGGTGGCGTCAATAAAGTCATTTCGTACAGCGATGCCGGTAGCTCATTTATTTTTGGCGGACTGGTCGGCCCTAAAATGAATGTCTTGTTTGACGGCGCAGGTTTTGTTTTCGCTTTTCATGTTCTGCCGGCCATTATTTTTATTACCGCACTGATTTCGATTCTCTATTACCTCGGCGTGATGGGGTGGGTGATTAATCTGTTGGGCTACGTATTCCAAAAGATGCTGAGCATCAGCAAGGTTGAGGCTTTTGCCGCGGTGACCACCATCTTTTTAGGGCAAAACGAGCTGCCCGCGGTGCTTAAGCCTTTTATTAACAAGATGAGCCGCAATGAGCTGTTTACCGTCATTTGCAGCGGAATGGCGTCGATCGCCGGCTCGATGTTGGTGGGGTATGCCGGCCTTGGCGTACCGATTGAATATCTGCTGGCGGCATCGTTGATGGCGATCCCCGGCGGTATTCTGTTCGCACGTATGCTGAGCCCGGCAACCGAGGCGTCGCAGGTCGAGTTCAGCCAGATGGCGTTCAGTGAAAAACGCCCTGCGAGCATTATCGAAGCCGCGGCCAGCGGTGCGATGCTCGGGCTGAAAATTGCCGTGGGCGTCGCTACCGTGGTAATGGCCTTTGTGGCATTAATTGCGCTGATTAATGGCCTGATTGGCGGCGTCGGCAGCCTGTTTGGCTGGCAACAGCTTAGCCTAGAAAGGTTGTTCGGTTATGTGTTCTCGCCTTTGGCTTATATCATGGGGGTTAGCTGGGATAACGCTGGGGTAGTAGGTGGGCTGATTGGCCAGAAGCTGGCGATAAACGAATTTGTCGCATACGTGAATTTTTCAGCCTATCTCAAAGACAGCGTCGCGGTGCTCGATCCTAAAACCATCGCCGTCATCTCTTTCGCACTGTGCGGGTTCGCCAACTTCGGCTCGATAGCCGTGGTGGTGGGGGCGTTCAGCGCGGTAGCACCGGAACGCGCTTCGGATATTGCCAGTCTGGGCTTGCGCGCGCTGCTGGCCGCTACCTTGTCTAATCTGATGAGCGCCACCATCGCCGGGCTGTTTATCGGTCTCGGTGCTTTGAGCGTGGCATTATGATCACGCCCTTTCTTTGGCGTGAGCGTGATTATTTTCCGCGCTAAACTTGCGCATTAGATAAGTGACTACTAATGTGTAGTCATGAATGAAAATGACCTCTTCAAAGCGCTGGCGGATCCCACCCGGCGCAGCATCTTCGAAAAACTGGCCGCTGGCGGCATGAATGCCAGCGCACTGCGTGAAGGCATGACGATCAGCCAATCTGCGATGTCTCAACACCTGGCCGTGTTGCGGCAGGCGGGGCTGGTGTGCGAGGCGCGCCAGGGCCGTTTCGTCAATTATCAGGTTGACCCGCAAGGGTTGGCGGTCATCGCGCAATGGCTGGACAAATACCGTGCCTTCTGGCCGGCACGCATCGACAGGCTGAACGTTTTGCTAAAGGACATGGATCAATGACCCCAACCGACGCCACGCAACCGCCGCTGGTGCTGGAGTATCAACTCGATGCGCCGCCAGAGAAAGTCTGGCGGGCTATCGGGATCCCGGCATTGCGCGAACAATGGTTACCGAATGCCGAACTGGCCGATACCGAACCGGTAGTGATAACGCCGGGCGAAGCAATCAGCTACCGGATGCGTGATGATCGACCGCCGTACCTCGAAAGTACCGTGACCTTGCAAATTCTGCCCGCCGCCGACGGCGGAAGCCTGTTACGCGTCATTCACCGACTCGACGACGATAGGTTGACGGCAGCGAACGACGGTGGATTGCAGCTGATGCGCGCTGCCTGACGCTCAACTCATTATTCCAATCTGAAAACAGGAGTTCACCGATGCGTGAATCGATGCTGCTCGTCCCGACGGTGGTAGAACAGACCAGCCAGGGAGAACGTTCGTTCGATATTTATTCGCGGCTGCTGCGCGACCGCATCGTTTTCCTGAACGGCGAGGTCAACGATCAGGTGGCAGAAATGCTCTGTGCTCAACTGCTGTTTCTCGAAGCGGAGAACCCGGAGAAACCCATAAATTTATATATCAATTCACCGGGCGGGGTGATCACCAGTGGCTTTGCCATCTACGACACTATGCAGTACATCAACGCACCGGTGCATACGCTGTGTATGGGCACAGCTCGCTCGATGGGGTCATTCCTGCTGATGGCGGGTGAGGCAGGCCACCGGATGGCGCTGCCCAATGCCAGCCTGCACGTGCACCAGCCACTGGGCGGTTTTCAGGGGCAAGCGTCAGATATCCTTATCCACGCCGAAGAGATGAAACGCACCAAGCACACCGTGATCCGCCTGTACGCCGAACACTGCGGTCGTAGCTACGAAGAGGTTGAGCGCGCACTCGATCGCGACCGCTTTATGAGCGCCGACCAAGCGGTAGAGTGGGGGCTGGTGGATAAGGTGCTACGGGCGCGATGATACGCTGCTCAGCAGACGATCAAGGGCCTGTAGATACTGTTCTTGCAGGCTCTGCGCCCGTAGAGAGTCTCCCCGCACCGCGACAAGGGCCAAACCGCTGCCATGGGCATGATCAACCAAAATATCGCGCCACTGTAGGGGCTCTGTCGTCATCTCAGCCAGTAAGGCCGTAAGGCGATCGGTAATCTGCCGGGTGACCCCGGCAAAGGCCTCAGGCGTGGCAAAGATTGCCAGCGTGAGCTGGGGGTGATAGCCGACTGCGCGATGATAGCGCGTGAGCAATGTTCGAATTTCTGTCCGCGGATCAGCCAATCCGTTCAATCCCTCCATGGCTTCGGCATAGACGCGATCGGATAAAGCGCGCAACAGTCCGGCCAGATCACCAATATGGTGATACAGGCTCATCGGCGTGACGCCCAGCCGAGTGGCGAGGGTGCGCATCGTCAGCCCTTGTCCGCCACTTTCATCCAGCAGGCCAAGAGCGGAATCCAGAATGTGATCCCGCGTTACTCCTTTTCCGTTGGTTGGACGCCCGCGTGGACGAGTCATTGGGGCAATACCTGATAGTGAGATTGCACCAGGCCCGAAGGGAAGCTCCGGCTCGACAGTAATTTTAAATCAATGTCCTGTTGCAGCGAGCCGAACAGAGGCCTGCCCGAACCAAGCAGTACGGGAACCTTGGTGATCACCATGTCGCTAACCAACCCCTCGCGCAGAAAGGACTGTATTAATTGCCCGCCATCCACATAGACACGGTGCACATTCTGCGCGGCCAACTGCTCAAGCGCATACTTTGGCGTGAGGTTGGCGAACCGAACTTTACCTGTCAGGGCAGGAGGGACCGGCTCATTGGCCAGTTGTTTGGACAGTACGAGTACCGGGAGGTCATAAGGCCAGATATCGAAGGTGAGTACCTTTTCATAAGTCCCTCTCCCCATCAGGATCATGTCTTTGTCAGCGATAAAGGTATCGAAGCCATGATCTTCGGCCGAGGCGTCGCGTTGCAATAACCAGTCGATGTCGCCATCTTGCCGAGCGATAAAACCATCCAGGCTGGTGGCGATGAAAACGTGTGTAGTGACCATTGAATGCTCCATATTTATACGCTGTATATTATTGCGTCGGTATGGCCCAAAATCAACGTCACCGGTTAAAACAAAAAATCCACGCCGGGGCGTGGATTTTGGAATTTGCTGCAGAGGCGGGAGTTAGACGTTAAACAAGAAGTTCATCACGTCGCCGTCTTTAACGATGTAGTCTTTACCTTCTGAACGCATCTTGCCGGCTTCTTTGGCACCTTGCTCACCCTTGTAGGTGATGAAGTCTTCAAAAGCGATGGTCTGGGCGCGGATAAAGCCTTTTTCGAAGTCGGTGTGGATCTTGCCGGCTGCCTGCGGGGCGGTAGCGCCGACCGGGATGGTCCAGGCGCGGACTTCTTTCACACCGGCGGTGAAGTAGGTCTGCAGGTTCAGCAACTCGTAACCGGCGCGGATCACGCGGTTCAGACCCGGCTCTTCCAGGCCCAGTTCCGCCATGAATTCTTCGCGGTCTTCGTCTTCCAGCTCGGCGATGTCGGATTCTACTGCGGCGCACACGGCAACCACAACCGAGCCTTCGCCCGCAGCGATTTCACGCACTTTGTCCAGGTACGGGTTGTTTTCGAAACCGTCTTCGTTGACGTTGGCGATGTACATGGTTGGTTTCAGCGTCAGGAAGCTCAGGTAGCGGATGGCCGCCTTGTCTTCTTCGGACAGATCCAGCGCACGCAGCATGCCGGCGTTTTCCAGCTGTGGCAGGCATTTTTCCAGGGCTGCCAGTTCCGCTTTCGCGTCTTTGTCGCCGCCTTTGGCTTTCTTCTGCACGCGGTGGATCGCGCGTTCGCAGGTGTCGAGATCCGACAAGGCCAGTTCGGTGTTGATGACGTCGATGTCGTCAGCCGGGTCAACTTTGTTGTTAACGTGGATGATGTTGTCGTTTTCGAAGCAGCGAACCACGTGGCCAATCGCTTCGGTTTCGCGGATGTTGGTCAGGAATTGGTTACCCAGGCCTTCACCTTTGGACGCGCCCTTAACCAGGCCGGCGATGTCGACGAATTCCATGGTGGTCGGCAGGATACGCTGTGGCTTGACGATCTCGGCCAGCTGGTCCAGACGCGGATCGGGCATCGGCACCACACCGGTGTTAGGTTCAATGGTGCAGAACGGGAAGTTGGCTGCTTCGATACCCGCTTTGGTCAACGCGTTGAACAGGGTGGATTTGCCTACGTTAGGCAGGCCGACGATACCGCATTTGAATCCCATGTTGTTATCACCTTAAATATCTTAACTATCAGCCGGTTAGGTTTAACCCACTGCATAAAGGACGAAATAATGGCGCCATTATACACGTAATGGCCGTTTTTCTCGATCTGGCTGTGTGTGATGGGTAAATGCCGAGGCAGTGCCGGTTTTTGATTGAGATTTGGATCACATTTACACATACTGACACTTCTGATTAACCTACAGGAAACGTGCCGGATGTCCTTCTTGCCCAGTCCACCCTAAGCTCTTTCCCTCCTGAGGTTTGCCGCGCCCTGCGGCCTTGGTTCCCGTGCTGCGGGAATGTGTTTTATCTGTCAGAAGTGAATAATCCATGTTTAACCTGAACAATTTCAGGCTGTCGGCCGTCAAGAACGAGGTGCTGGCGGGCTTTGTGGTGGCGGTTTCAATGATCCCGGAAGCGGTCGGCTTTTCGCTGGTCGCCGGGCTTTCTCCGATCGTCGGGTTGCACACCGCCTTTATTATCGGGCTGGTCACCGCGCTGTTTGGCGGCAAGCCGGGCATGGTCTCGGGTGCAGCCGGTTCAATCGTGGTGGTGCTGATGAGCCTGGCGGCGCAGTACGGCATGGGGTACGTACTGTGGGCGACGATTTTTGCCGGGGTTATCCAAATCCTGATCGGCATTTTCCGCCTGGGTAAGTTTATCCGGCTGGTGCCGCTGCCCGCGGTTCACGGCTTCGTGAACGGGCTGGCGATTGTCATTATGCTGGCGCAACTGCATATGATTGCCGGGCAGGGGCTGCTGATGTATGGGCTGGTGGCTCTGGCGATCCTGGTGGTGGTGTTCTTCCCACGGTTGACGCGCGTCATCCCCGCGTCACTGGCGGCGCTTATCGTGGTTTCTGCTCTGGCAATCGGGTTTAACCTGCAAACGCTGCGGGTCGGCGATTTGGCGGACATTTCCGGTGCATTACCGCACTTCAGCCTGCCGATGGCGCCTTTTACCCTCGAGATGCTGAAAGTGGTGTTGCCGTACGCAGTGGTAATCGCGCTGGTGGGGCTGATCGAATCGCTGCTTACCATGACGGTGCTGGATGAAATGGGCGGCAAGAAAGGCAACGGCAACCGCGAGAGCATCGCCCAGGGGGCAGGCAACGCGGTTTGTGGCCTGTTTGGTTGTTTCGCCGGTTGCGCAATGATTGGCCAGTCGATCATCAACTTCACTTCAGGCGGGCGTGGGCGCATCTCCGGCGTGGTTGGCGCGATACTGCTGATTCTGTTTGTGGTCAGCCTGTCGGGCTATATCGGCCTGTTGCCGGTGGCGGCGCTGGCCGGGGTAATGCTGGTGGTGTGTTACAACACCTTTGAGTGGAGCTCGCTGCGCCGTCTGCGCCGGATGCCGAAGGCGGATGCGCTGGTGATGCTGCTGGTGACCCTGATTACTATCTTTACCGATCTGGCGATGGCGGTGATCAGCGGGGTGATCATCTCGGCGCTGGTATTTGCCTGGCAGCAGGCACGTATTCGCGTGCGTCAGCATCGGGTGGAAGGCGAGGTGGCGGTGTATCAGCTGGACGGGCCGCTGTTCTTCGGCTCCACCACGGCCTTTGCCGAACTGTTCGAACCGAAAAACGATCCGCAAAATGTGGTGCTGGATTTTGCCGGTACCCGGGTGATGGATTCCAGCGGCGTGGAGGCGATTGATAAGCTGACGGCACGCTATCTGTCGGCGGGGAAAACCATTCGGCTACGTCATCTGAGCGGTGACTGTGTACGCCTGTTGAAACAGGCCGGCCCGTTTTGCAGCCATGAACTGGACGATCCGCAATATTACGTGGCGGAAGAGGGTTACCAAACCGATAATGCTAACGTCGGCGAAGAAACCTTTAAACTGCGCACCTAAGGCAGATTGCAGCGGGCGCGATGCCCGCTGCAACGATGATCAGGCCTGTGCCTTGAAGCTGTGCAGGCGACGAACGGTTTTTTCCAACCCGTCAGTCAGCAGCACTTCCGTACAGCGTGCGGCTTCATCGATCGCTTCATCAATCATTTTTTGTTCGCTGGCCGGCGGCTTGCCGAGCACGAAACCTACCACTTTGTTTTTATCGCCCGGGTGGCCGATGCCGATGCGCAAGCGATAGAAATTCGGGTTATTGCCAAATTTGTTCTGAATATCCTTCAGCCCGTTGTGGCCACCGTTGCCGCCGCCCAGTTTGATCTTGGCAACGCCGGGGGGAATATCCAGCTCGTCATGCGCCACCAGGATTTCGTCCGGCTCGATGCGGTAGAAATTGGCCATTGCCAATACCGCTTTGCCGCTGAGATTCATAAAGGTGGTAGGCACCAACAGCCGCACGTCGTTGCCGGCCAGGTTCAGCCGGGCGGTGTAGCCGAAGAACTTGCTCTCTTCTTTGAGCTGCTGGTTATGGCGCTGGGCCAGTAAATCGACGTACCAGGCGCCGGCGTTGTGCCGCGTCTGCGCGTATTCAGCGCCCGGATTCGCCAGGCCGACTATCAATTTAATACTGCTCACTGGGAGATTCGCTATGATCGATATAATGGAAAGGGCAATAGTCTACCTGTCGACGCCACGAATGACAAAATCCTGATATGCCCGGTCGCGCATTGACGAAACTATAGTCAGAAAAGAGAATAATTCATTAGCGGAATCATTCAATTTGATCGCTAATAGACTCATTCCGGTAAAGTTTTGTCATGTTTTCTTTACCATTTGTGATCCTCTCCGCAATCACCTTGTCCAACCAGGGTCTATACTTAACTTATCAAAGTGGGTTAACCAGTTAGAGAGTTATCCCGGTTGGCACATGGCACTATGGAGGTGGCATATGAAACGTAGAAACGCGGACAGAATGGGCAACTTTTTTATGGGGCTGGGCCTGGTCGTGATGATCGGCGGTGTCGGATACTCCATTGTTGCTGAAGTTTCGCAATTCAACCTGCCGCAGTTTTTCGCCCATGGCGCAATCATGAGTATCTTCGTGGGTGCGTTGTTGTGGCTGGTAGGTGCGCGTATTGGCGGTCGTGAGCAGGTAGCGGATCGTTACTGGTGGGTAAAACACTTTGATAAACGTTGCCGCAACGATCATCATCGTTCGTCACATTGATTAGAAAGAGAGAAGGGAACAGGCGTTACGGCAAAGGAAATCTGCCGCGCATTAAGGCTTAAGGTCATGTTTGACTACCCGTAGAAAACCCGTTGCTGCTATGCACCAACGGGTTTTTCTTTTTCTGCTTTCGGGCCATCAATCCCTTCGGTACGGCAGGGCGCCGCACCGAAAAGAGAACTGATTAATGCTCGAACATCGCAGAAATTGACTCTTCGTTGCTGATACGGCGGATGGCTTCAGCCAGCATGCCAGACAGCGTCAGAGTGCGTACGTTTTTCAGGGCCTTGATTTCTGGAGACAGCGGAATGGTGTCGCAGACAATCACTTCATCAATTACCGAGTTGCGGATGTTTTCCACGGCGTTACCGGAGAAGATCGGGTGCGTCGCGTAGGCAAATACGCGCTTGGCACCGCGTTCTTTCAACGCTTCAGCCGCTTTACATAAGGTACCGCCGGTATCGATCATATCGTCAACCAGTACACAGTCACGGCCTGCTACGTCACCAATGATGTGCATCACCTGAGAAACGTTCGCGCGCGGGCGGCGTTTATCGATGATAGCCATATCGGTGTCGTTCAGCAGTTTGGCGATTGCGCGGGCGCGCACTACGCCGCCGATGTCTGGGGAAACCACGATTGGGTTCTCCAGATTCTGTTGCAGCATGTCTTCCAGCAGGATCGGGCTACCGAACACGTTATCTACAGGAACATCGAAGAAGCCTTGGATCTGTTCAGCGTGCAGATCCACCGTCAAAACGCGGTCAACCCCTACACTGGAGAGGAAATCGGCTACAACTTTGGCCGTGATTGGCACACGAGCAGAACGCACGCGGCGATCCTGGCGGGCATAACCGAAGTAAGGGATAACAGCAGTAATACGACCTGCGGAGGCGCGACGCAGGGCATCTACCATAACGACCAGTTCCATCAGGTTGTCGTTGGTAGGGGCACAGGTGGACTGGATGATGAAAATATCACCGCCGCGTACATTTTCGTTGATTTGCACGCTCACTTCGCCGTCGCTAAAACGACCTACTGCGGCGTCACCAAGGCTGGTGTACAAACGGTTGGCAATACGTTGTGCTAGTTCCGGGGTGGCGTTACCAGCAAAAAGCTTCATATCAGGCACGAGAAGAACCTCAGGCATGCGTCCAGAGAAGATATTGTCATTCGGCCTTCGCTAAGGGCAGTTAGCGACGCCGGCGCAATATCATACGGGTGTGTAAAAAAACAACGTGAAACCGAAGCGGCGCAGGGATTACAGGGCCAGGTGTGAATGACCCTGCGCAGCGAAACGAGAACTACGGTTTCATCTGCCCGGAACGGATGCGATGTAGTGGAGAGACGTTAACGCCACGCGCTACAAAACCACGTATCCACTCCGGGGCTTGATTTAACACCTGACGGGCGGCGGTTTCTGTGTCGAATTCAGCAAACACACAAGCACCTGTGCCAGTCAGGCGTGACGGCGCGTATTCTAACAGCCAAGAAACAAGCTGTTCAACCTCGCGAAAACGTTTTCTTGCTATAGGTTCGCAATCATTTGCGTAAGTTGCCTGTAACAGCACACTTAACGGACGAACCGGGGTGTCTCTTTTTAATTCCGCATCGCCAAAAATTGCCGGGGTAGGGATGCTGACCCCCGGATGCGCCACCAGATACCATTTTTCCTGCGGGTTGGCCGGCTGCAAACGCTCACCGATGCCTTCGGCGAACGCTGCATGGCCACGCACGAAGACAGGGACGTCGGCACCGAGCGCCAGCCCCAGTTCTGCAAGCTGGTCGTCGCTCAAACCGCAGCGCCACAGTTCATTCAGCGCAACCAGCACCGTAGCGGCGTTGGAGGAGCCACCGCCAAGCCCGCCGCCCATCGGCAGCCGCTTTTCGATGCTGATGTCGGCACCCCGTGGCGCGGTATCCAGCTCATGGCGATCGCAATACTGTTGCAGCAGACGTGCGGCGCGGACAATCAGGTTTTCTTCATCCGGCACGCCCGCCACCGGGGTCAGCAGGTGAATACGGTCATCCTGTCGCACATCAATGGTCAGCGTGTCGCCGTAATCCAGAAACTGAAACAGCGTCTGCAACAGGTGATAGCCGTCTTCACGTTGGCCGGTAATGTATAAAAACAAATTAAGTTTTGCTGGCGATGGCCACTGACGGATCATTTGAGCGTCCAATTATCCATTTTCAGTTTGATGCGCTGGTCACCCTGTTTCAGCTCAAGTCGGCTTGGCAACTGCGGTTGCAGGCTGTTGTTGTAGTCCTGGTAGTCGACGGTCCAGGTCTGTTTGCCTTGCTGGTAGGTCAGCGAGTTCAGGCGATACTGGTCATCCAGCTTGAAGTCGTTGGCTTCACCCGGCAGGCCGAGCATCCATTGGCGCAGGTTATCCAGCGGGATTGCCATACCGGTCAGTTTGCGGATCATCTCTTCGGCATTGTCGCTGACATAGCGCTTGCCCTGATTGTCGGTCAATTGCACCACATTTTTCTGCACGTTGAGATCAAGCTCGGTGCTGCCAAGTGGGTTGGTCAACAGCAGGCGGTAACGATCAGACGAATACTGCTGCCAGAAGAAGCGCGCGTAGACTTTTTTCTGATCGGACAGGTAGGCGAAAGAGCCCCGGGTCTGATACTGCTCAAGCTGTTGCACCGCTTGCTCATGGGCGCGCCATTGCGGTGATGTCGGGCTGGTGGCCGGGCCGCTGGGTTTGGTGGTGGTACAGGCAGCCAGCACCAGGCTGGCCAGCGGGATCAGGCGTAGCAAACTAACTTTGCGGATTGGCATAACTTTCTCTTGTCCTTTTGTCCTTACGGGCACGCACAGCGAGACCTTGGTATTAGCGTTTACGCTAGCGGGGCAGCGCCGGCGCGTCAATTTTTTGCTGCATCGCTTTGAATCTGCCCGGCTTTGTCACCGCGGTTAGCCTCGGGGGTATGCGCTGCGTTTGCACATAAGATTAACACAATCGCCCAACCCTGCCGCTGTGGGCACAAGAATATCCCTCTGGTCGGGCGGAGGCCGTTGGCGTTTAGTTGAGGTTGCTAGCGGTATGCTGCAATAGTTTATCGCCGGAGGAGAATACAAGGTCATGAAGCTGTCAGTACGCATTGTTATTTCGCTGTTATGCTTCGCGGGCGCGGCATTTTTTTATCTTCAGGCAAAGCATGTTTTTTGCCAACAGGTCTCTTTTCTTTTGGATCCCACCTTTCGTTGCGGCACTTTAGGTTGGTAAACGCCGGATATTTGATCGCCGCCTGGCGGCTTAGGGGCTATCGTTATTGCTGAATACTGTGCGGAATATCGCATACTGCACTAAAATTCAGTATGTTATGTCGTCGAATTAATAGTCATCCCGCTGTATTTATTAGCGATTTATCGATTGATGCTGACTATTTCAGCGATTGAACGGAAGATGCGGTTGTTACTTTTATTGAGCCCGCGCATCAAGTAGAATGCCGTTCAACGAGAACCCGTACCAAAAGAAGTATTACTCGAAGCAATGACCCTGCTGGCGTTAGGTATAAATCACAAAACCGCTCCGGTTTCTCTGCGTGAAAGGGTGACCTTCTCCCCAGAGTCTATCGAACAGGCGCTAACCAGCTTGCTCCAACAACCGTTGGTGCAGGGCGGTGTCGTGTTGTCTACCTGTAACCGCACCGAACTTTATCTTAGCGTGGAACAACAGGAACATATTCATGAACAGCTGGTTGCCTGGCTGTGTGAATACCACCATCTGCGCCCGGAAGAAGTGAGCAAAAGCCTGTACTGGCACCACGGCAACGACGCCGTCAGCCATCTTATGCGCGTAGCCAGCGGGCTGGATTCGCTGGTGTTGGGTGAACCGCAGATCCTCGGCCAGGTGAAAAAAGCCTTTGCCGAATCGCAACGCGGCCAGTCGCTTTCCGGCGAGCTTGAACGGCTGTTCCAAAAATCCTTCTCTGTCGCCAAACGCGTACGTACCGAAACCGAAATCGGTGCCAGCGCGGTGTCCGTGGCCTTTGCAGCCTGTACGTTGGCGCGCCAAATCTTCGAATCACTTGCCGAATTGAACGTGCTGCTAGTGGGCGCCGGTGAAACCATTGAACTGGTGGCGCGCCATCTGCGCGAGCACAAGGTACGGCATATGATTATTGCCAACCGTACCCGCGAACGAGCGCAACTGCTGGCGGACGAAGTTGGCGCGGAAGTGATCACATTACCGGAAATCGACGAACGCCTGGCGGACGCCGATATCATCATCAGTTCTACCGCCAGCCCGCTGCCGATCATCGGTAAAGGGATGGTGGAGCGCGCGTTGAAAGCGCGTCGCAACCAGCCGATGCTGCTGGTGGATATCGCCGTACCGCGTGATATCGAACCGGAAGTAGGCAAGCTGGCCAACGCCTATCTGTACAGCGTGGACGATCTGCACGCCATCATTCAAAGCAACCTGGCGCAGCGCAAAGCCGCGGCGGTGCAGGCGGAATCGATCGTTCAGCAGGAAAGCACCAACTTTATGGCCTGGCTGCGCTCACAGGGCGCGGTGGAAACCATCCGCGACTACCGCTCGCAGGCCGATCAGATCCGTGCGGAAATGGAAGCCAAAGCCCTGGCCGCGATTGCGCAGGGCGCCGACGTGGAGCAGGTTATCCACGAGCTGGCCCATCGGCTGACCAATCGTCTTATTCATGCCCCTACCAAATCCCTCCAGCAGGCCGCCGGCGATGGCGACGTGGAGCGGTTGCAATTATTACGCGACAGCCTCGGGCTGGATCAGCATTAGTTTTCTCTTTTAACAGGGTTTAATACCACGCATGAAGCCTTCTATTGTTGCCAAACTGGAAGCGTTACAAGAGCGCCATGAAGAAGTGCAGGCGCTGCTCGGCGATGCCGGCGTTATTGCCGAGCAGGATCGGTTCCGTGCGCTGTCGCGCGAATATGCACAGTTGACCGATGTCAGCCGCTGTTTCCTGGAATGGCGTCAGGTGCAGGACGATCTGGCTACGGCGGAAATGATGCTGGACGATCCGGAAATGCGTGAAATGGCGCAGGAAGAGTTGAAACAGGCCAAGGCCGCGACGGAAGAGCTGGAACAGCAGCTGCAACTGCTGCTGTTGCCGAAAGATCCGGATGACGAGCGCGGTTGTTTCCTGGAAGTGCGCGCCGGGACCGGCGGCGACGAAGCGGCGATTTTCGCCGGCGACCTGTTCCGCATGTACAGCCGCTATGCCGAAATGCGCCGCTGGCGCGTCGAGATCATGAGCGCCAACGAAGGCGAGCATGGCGGTTATAAAGAAGTGATTGCCAAGGTTTCTGGCGACGGTGTTTACGGCCAGCTCAAATTTGAATCCGGCGGTCATCGCGTACAGCGCGTGCCGGAAACCGAGTCGCAGGGGCGTATTCATACCTCCGCGTGCACCGTGGCAGTGATGCCGGAAATACCGGAGGCTGAACTGCCGGAGATCAACGCGGGCGATCTGAAAATTGACACCTTCCGTTCCTCAGGCGCAGGTGGTCAGCACGTTAACACCACCGACTCGGCGATCCGTATTACCCACTTGCCGACCGGCATTGTGGTGGAGTGTCAGGACGAGCGCTCACAGCACAAGAACAAAGCCAAAGCGATGGCGGTGTTGGGGGCGCGTATCCGTGCAGCAGAAATGGCCAAGCGCCAGCAGGCGGAAGCTTCAACCCGTCGTAACCTGCTGGGCAGTGGCGATCGTTCAGACCGCAACCGCACCTATAACTTCCCGCAGGGGCGTGTCACTGACCACCGTATCAACCTGACGCTGTACCGTCTGGACGAGGTGATGGAAGGCAAGCTCGACATGCTGATCCAGCCGATTGTGCAGGAATACCAGGCCGACCAGCTTGCAGCGCTGTCCGCCGAGCAGGAGTAATGGACTATCAATCCTGGCTGAAGGCGGCGGTTGCCCACCTGACGCAGAGTGAAAGCGCCCGACGCGATGCGGAAATCCTGCTGGGTTTCGTGACCGGCCGGGCCAGAACTTTCCTGATGGCGTTTGGCGAAACCGTGCTGACGCCGCAAGAGCAAGATCAGTTGGAGAGATTGTTGGCGCGCCGTGAACGCGGTGAGCCGGTAGCTTATCTGATTGGCGAGCGCGAATTTTGGTCGTTGCCGCTGTCGGTATCGCCCGCCACCCTGATCCCGCGTCCGGACACTGAATGCCTGGTGGAGTTGGCGCTGGAGCTTTTGCCCTCATCCCCTTGCGCCATTCTCGATCTCGGTACCGGTACCGGCGCCATCGCCCTGGCGTTAGCCAGCGAACGCCCAGACTGCAAAGTGACCGGCGTGGATTTACAGCCGGATGCGGTGGCGTTGGCCCGGCACAATGCGCAGAAGCTGTCGATCGGCAACGCGCAGTTCCTTCAGGGCAGTTGGTTTGCCCCACTGGCTGGCGAAACTTTTGCTCTGATCGCCAGCAACCCTCCTTATATCGACGCCGCCGACCCGCATTTGGCACAGGGCGACGTTCGTTTTGAGCCCAGTAGCGCGCTGGTGGCGCCACAGCAGGGGCTGGCGGATTTGTCCGCTATCGTGCAGCAGGCGCCACACCACCTGCAATCACAGGGCTGGCTGCTGCTTGAACATGGCTGGCAGCAGGGAGAAAGCGTACGCGCACTGCTGCAGGCCGCCGGTTTTATTTCGATCGATACCCGACGCGATTATGGCGGTAACGATCGCGTCACCTTTGGCCAATGGCCGCAGCAATCACTGAAAATCAACAATAACGAAGCACACAGCGATTAAATAAGGAAGCGATATGGCAGTCTACTCGGCGTTAAAACATCTGCATTTGTTGACGGTCACCATCAGTATTGTCTTGTTTGTATTGCGTTTCTTCTGGAAATGGCGCAATTCGGCTATGATGAACAAACGTTGGGTGAAGATAACCCCGCATATAAATGATACGGTGTTGTTCGTCAGCGGCATCGCGCTGGTGGTGATGTTCAAGTTATATCCGCTGTTGGGTATGGACTCGTGGCTGACCGAGAAGCTGTTTGGCGTTATTATCTATATCCTGCTTGGCTACGTCGCATTGGGCAAGAAGACCAAAAACCAGAACCTGCGCACACTGGCGTTTGTGCTGGCATTGGGCTGTTTGTACCTGATAATTAAACTTGCCACGACGAAAATACCCTTTCTGATGGGATACTTATGAGTAGTATTGCTGATTTTGAATTTAACACCTCGCTGCTGAGCGAGGGCGTGATCCTGGTATCGCAGTCCGTGCGGCGTGATTTCCCCGCCGCTGAGGTCGAACGCAAGCTGCAACAGCTGGTCGACGAAGCGCGTGCGGCCGTGCCGCAGGATCTCAGCCAGGAACAGCAACTGGACGCACTCATTGAATTGTTCTTCAAAACCTGGGGTTTTGGCGGCGCCAGCGGCGTGTATCGCCTGTCCGACGCTATTTGGCTCGACAAGGTGCTGGAAGGTCGTCAGGGCACGCCGGTTTCGCTCGGCACCATTTTCCTTCATATCGCCGCTCATCTGGATTTACCGCTGCTGCCGGTTATTTTCCCCACTCAACTGATCCTGCGAGCAGACTGGCTGGATGAAGAGATGTGGTTGATCAATCCATTGAACGGCGAGACGCTGAACGAACACCAGTTGGAAGTGTGGATCAAGGGCAACCTGGGTCTGGGCGCCGAACTGGAAGACGACGATCTCGATGAGTCAGAAAACGTCATGGTGGTGCGTAAGATGTTGGATACGCTCAAAGCCGCCCTGATGGAAGAAAAACAGATGGAAATGGCGCTGCGCGCCAGCGAAACGGTGTTGTGCTTCGATCCGGAAGACCCTTACGAAATCCGTGACCGCGGGCTGATTTACGCCCAGTTGGAATGCAACCATATCGCGATTTCCGATCTTAACTATTTTGTCGAACAGTGTCCTGAAGACCCAGTCAGCGAAGTGATCAAGGTACAGATCCACTCGATTGAACCGAAACAGGTTACGCTGCATTAATTCATTTACTATGCCCTGAACGCGACAGGCCAAGGCTTGCGGCACGACGGGTAACTTCAATAAAGGCGAAAGCATGAAACAGAAAGTGGTTAGCATTGGTGACATCGACGTAGCGAACGATCTGCCGTTTGTGCTGTTTGGCGGTATGAACGTGCTGGAATCGCGCGATCTGGCGATGCGCATCTGTGAACACTACGTCACCGTGACGCAAAAACTGGGCATCCCTTACGTTTTCAAAGCCTCTTTTGATAAAGCCAACCGTTCTTCTATCCACTCCTACCGCGGCCCAGGCCTGGAAGAGGGGATGAAGATCTTCGAAGAAATCAAAAAAACCTTCGGCGTGAAAATCATTACCGACGTTCACGAAGCGTCACAGGCTCAGCCGGTGTCCGAAGTGGTTGACGTGATCCAACTGCCAGCATTCCTGGCGCGTCAGACCGATCTGGTGGAAGCGATGGCGAAAACCGGTGCGGTGATCAACGTCAAGAAGCCACAGTTCGTCAGCCCGGGCCAAATGGGCAATATCGTCGACAAATTCAAGGAAGGCGGTAACGATCAGGTGATCCTGTGCGATCGCGGCAGTAACTTTGGTTACGATAACCTGGTGGTCGACATGCTTGGCATCAACGTTATGAAAAACGTGACGGGTGGCCATCCGGTGATCTTTGACGTGACCCATGCTCTGCAGACTCGCGATCCCTTCGGCGCAGCTTCTGGCGGCCGTCGGGCGCAGGTTGCCGAACTGGCGCGTGCCGGTATGGCGGTTGGCCTGGCAGGTCTGTTCATCGAAGCACACCCAGAGCCAAACAGCGCCAAATGCGACGGCCCGTCCGCGCTGCCGCTGGACAAGCTGGAGCCGTTCCTGGTGCAGATGAAAGCCATCGACGACCTGGTGAAGAGCTTCCCAGAGCTGGACACCAGCAACTAAACATTTTCACAGCTGTTATTTGTAGGGGCGCAGTATACTGCGCCCGCTATGGTTTAAAGCCCGATTCGTCGGGCTTTTTGTTTTTCAGGCATCGAGCGCTGCAAGCGCTTCAGGCAGCGTCGCGTAGAAATGCAGTTTCCCCTCAATCGGCTGTATCCGTGCCCTTGCCAGCGTTTTCAACGGCTGGAAAGGCATGTCGGTGATTGCCAACTGTTTGCCGGCCGGCAGGGCTTCGATAAAGCGTTGCAAGGCATCCAGTCCCCCGGCATCCAATACCGGCACCGCATCCCACTGCAAGACGATCACGTCATAACTTTCGCTGCGCACCAGTAGCTCGTTAAAAATACGCTCGGCGGCGGCGAAGAACAGCGGGCCATTCACCCGCAGCACCAATCGGCCATTGTCGGCACTCAGTTCGCTCAGGCGCGTCATGCGCGCAATGCGGCGCATAAACAGCAGCGAGGCCAGCACAATGCCTACGGTAATGGCGATCACCATATCGAACAGCACCGTCAGCGACATGCACAGCAGCATCACCAGAATGTCGTCTTTCGGCGCTCGCCGCAGCAGATAAACCACCTTGTGCGCCTCGCTCATATTCCAGGCCACCATTAGCAACAGCGACGCCATTGCAGCCAGCGGCAGCCAGGACAACCACGGCGCCAGCACCAGTAACGCCAGCAGTACCAACAACGCATGGATGATGGCCGATACCGGGGAGGTGGCACCGGCGCGTACGTTGGCGGCAGAGCGCGCAATGGCCGCGGTGGCGGTAATGCCGCCGAAGAAAGGCGCAATGATGTTGCCCGCACCCTGGCCGATAAGTTCGGTATTGGAGTTGTGCTTCTTGCCGGTCATCCCGTCCAGCACTACCGCGCACAGCAGGGATTCTATGGCCCCGAGCATCGCCATGGAGAAGGCAGCCGGCAGCAGGGCGGAGAGTGTTTGCCAGCTCAGCGCCATCGGCTTGCCGTCACCGGCCGGTAAATCCCACGGCAGCATCAGCTGCGGCAGAATGGGCGGTATGCCCTGGCCGTGGGTGCCGTCGGCCAGCAGATAGCTGAATCGCGAGCCGATGGTCGCAACCGGGTGGTCAAACAGCGCCAGAATACCCATAACCGCGGTACCCGCCAGCAGTGCGGGTAAATGGCCCGGTACCCGCAGGCCGAGCTTGGGCCAGAAGATAAGGATCAATAGGGTCACTGCGCCGATCAGGGTGTCGCCGACGTCCAGCGTCGGCAGCGCCTGCAGCAGCGCGTAAACCTTACCCACATAGTGTTCCGGCACCACCGCCATTTGCAGGCCAAAGAAATCCTTCACCTGCATGGTAGCAATGGTGATGGCGATACCGGAGGTAAAGCCCAGCGTCACCGACAGGGGAATGTACTCAATCAGGCGGCCGAAACGCGCCAGTCCCATGATGACCAGAAACAGTCCGGAAAGCAGGGTGGCGATCAGCAGGCCCGAGAGGCCGAACTGCTGCGACACCGGATAGAGGATCACCACAAACGCGGCGGTAGGCCCGGAGACGCTGTAGCGCGAGCCGCCGCTGATGGCAATGACAATCCCGGCAACCGCCGACGTATAGAGTCCATATTGGGGGAACGCCGCTGGCAATTGCCAGTGCCATTGCCAACGGGATGGCGATAATACCGACGGTGACGCCGGCGATGGCATCTTTTAGCAGGCGTTGCAGGGAATAAGGATCTCGCCAACAGGCATCAATCAGCGCGCTGAACGGCCTGATGCCGTTAATTTCATGCGTTTTCATCTGAGGTGTAAACCAAGTCTATAAAAGAGAACGGAATGGCGGGCCGGATGCGGTCCGTCTCGAATAGCTGATAGACACCATACGCCTGTTGTGACGGCGATTCCTAGATATACATCAATGCACTTCGGAAAATCAGACTTATACTCTTTCAGGGACGGGATAAATGACAAGTTACAGACAGGCCGCGGGTCAGGCGGCCTGCGCAGAAAGAATAGGCCAGGTTATACCGCTTAGTGAACCGCCGGTAGGGATAATCCGAGAAAATGTGCCAGGGTGCCGACCAACAGATTGTGATCTTCCAACTGGGGTGAGCCGGAAATGCTGATGGTGCCGATGCAGCCCACGCCACCAAGATTGATCGGGAAGGCGCCACCGTGTGCCGAGTAATCGCTGACGCTCAGGCCATAGCGTTCTTCCAGGGTCGATTGTCGTTGCTGCAGGCGCAGGCCAATCGCGTAAGAGCTCTTGTGGAAGTGCTTCACCACATTGCGTTTGCGCCGTACCCAATCGGCGATATCGGGGGTAGTGCCGGGCATGGCGTAATAAAACAGCGTTTGCCCCGCGAGCTGGATCTCAATGGCGATCGACAGGCGGCGCTGTTCGGCCGCTGATTTCAATGCAGAGCCCAGCTCCCAGGCGGTGTTATGGTCAAAATGGCTGAAGGTCAACGCGGTTTCTTGTTCGCTAAGCACATGCAAGTCATCATCGATATTCATGGTCGCCCCCTTTATTGGTTGCCAACAGATTATCCTGAACAGAATTTATGGGATAGATACCTTGGAAATAACATAGAACTGCTAATCTATTATTAACCTGAGTAATAATATGTACGATGCCGAAATGGATGAGACAGGGAATACTCAAAATTCGTCGCTAAATCCCCCTGTCGATTCCGTGGAGCCTATCGAATATTTATGACTTACGTCGCGTCAATTCCCACCCTGTATAGTGACGCCTGCATTACCTATGCCACGCTGTCCGTCAGCTATTTTGCCCTCAGTAAAAATGCGCCTTTTTCTTATCAGTCCGAAGGATGGAGGCGTATAGTCTTTGGCCTGCTTGCCGGACTGGCGGTGCTGTTTCTCAATCAGGACCGGCTGGAGTTGAGCGGTAACCTGCATTTCAGCTTTGCCATGATCCCGATGATACTGGTGACCTTTTATGGCGGGGCGGTCAGTGGACTGGTCTGCTACCTGATGTCGCTGGCATTTACGGGAGGCTTGACCGTCGATAATCTGTTTATCGGCTCGATCATCATTCCATTGCTGTTGTCGCGTGTGTGGTTGAGAAAGTCGAATCGGGTGTTTTATCTCACCATTGGCATCATTGCGCTGTACCGTATCGGAGTGGTCTGGTTATTGGCAGATATACGCGCGCTATGGGGAGATGTGTTGTTGTATCAGGCGGTCTCGGCCCTGTGTCTGGCAATATGCTTCCACGGGCTGAATTTCAAAGAGCGCCATATCCACGCTTATTTCTCTATGCGTGATAAAGCCACCACCGACAGCCTCACCCATATCAATAATCGCGCTAGTGTAGACTATCGACTCATCCAGCAGCAGGCGGAGCGCAGCCCCTGCGGGTTGATGATCCTCGATCTGGATAATTTCAAACGAATCAACGACACCTACGGCCATTTGGCCGGCGACCTGCTGCTGGCTCGCGTCGGACAACTGTTGCAAAGCAGCGTGCGCAGTGAGGATTTCGTCGGTCGTTATGGCGGTGAGGAATTTATCGTGATCACTGCCAGTTATGATCCGACGGTGATTGGCGGTGTGGCGGAGCGCATACGACGCAGCGTGGAAACGACGTTATTTTTGCTGGATGAAGACGTCGAGGCACGTATCACGGTTTCTATCGGTGCGTCGTTATACCTGCCCGGCATGGCGTTGGACAAGGCAATAGAGGTCACGGATGAGGCGCTGTATGACGCCAAGCGGCAGGGGAAAAATCGGGTGGTCTGCAGCAGGCTGATGCAGCTTGCCCCGCTGGGTGCCGGTTTTCGGCAGGAATAACCCCTCCTGAAGGTTCAGGAGGGGGATAGGTCAGGCCGCCAGAGTATGTTCGCGGAATGCGGTCAGCAGTTCCTCGGTAAACTTAAGGCGTTTCTGGCGGTCGGTCAGGTCCAGCATAAACTTCAGCTTGGTCGGCCCATCCAGGCGATAGATCTGCGGGTTGCTTTGCAACAGGCCAATCAAATAGCCCGGATCGACCCGATTCTTCTCACCAAACTCGATAAAACCACCGCGCTCATTACCTTCGATGCGCTTGATCCCCAGCTTTTGTGCATGTTGACGCAGCGCCGCACTTTGCAGCAGGTTGCGCGCCGCATCAGGCAGCAGGCCGAAACGGTCGATCAACTCCACTTTCAACTCTTCCAGCTCGGCGTCGTTTTTCGCGCTGGCGATGCGTTTGTAGAACGACAGGCGCGTGTTGACGTCTGGGATATAGTCATCTGGCAGCAGGGCCGGCATGCGCAGCTCCACCTCGGTCTGGTTGCTGGTAAGATCTTCCAGCGAAGGTTCGCGCCCGTGTTTGAGTGCATCCACCGCGCTTTCCAACAGTTCCATGTACAGCGAAAAGCCGACGGTGGTCATCTGGCCGCTCTGATCTTCACCCAGCAATTCGCCCGCGCCGCGGATCTCCAGATCGTGGGTAGCCAGGGCAAAACCGGCGCCCAGGTCTTCCAGCGACGCGATGGCCTCCAGCCGCTTATGCGCGTCGGTGCTCATGGCTTTCGGATTTGGCGTCAGCAAATAAGCATAGGCCTGATGGTGAGAACGTCCGACACGACCGCGTAACTGATGCAGTTGCGCCAGCCCGAAACGATCGGCGCGTTCGATGATAATGGTATTGGCGCTGGGAATATCGATACCGGTTTCGATAATGGTGGTACAGACCAGTACGTTAAAGCGCTGGTGGTGGAAATCGTTCATCACCCGTTCCAAATCGCGTTCGCGCATCTGGCCGTGGCCAATTGCTATACGCGCTTCTGGCACCAGCTCAGCCAGTTTTTCCGCCGCCTTCTCGATATTTTCCACGTCGTTATACAGATAATAAACCTGACCGCCGCGCAGCACTTCACGCAGGATAGCCTCGCGCACCACCAGGCTGTCGTATTCGCGCACGAAGGTTTTCACCGCCAAACGACGCGCCGGTGGGGTAGCGATAATCGACAGGTCACGCATGCCGCTCATCGCCATATTCAACGTACGCGGGATTGGCGTCGCGGTGAGCGTCAGAATATCTACATCGGCACGCATCGCCTTGATGCGCTCTTTGTGACGAACGCCGAAGCGGTGTTCTTCATCGACGATCAGCAGCCCCAAATCTTTCCAGCGCAGATCGCTCTGCAGCAGTTTGTGGGTACCGATGATGATGTCTACCTTACCGTCGACGGCATCGTCCATCACCTGTTGCTGCTCTTTGGCGCTACGGAAACGCGACATCATCTCGATGCGGATCGGCCAGGTGGCGAAGCGGTCGCGGAAGTTGTCAAAATGCTGCTGCGCCAGCAGGGTGGTTGGCACCAACACCGCCACCTGCTTGCCGTTTTCTACCGCCAGGAAGGCGGCACGCATCGCCACTTCGGTTTTGCCGAAGCCGACGTCGCCACAGACCAGACGATCCATGGCCAGGGGTTGGCACATGTCGCTCAGCACGGCGTTGATTGCCTGCTCCTGATCTGGGGTGGTTTCAAACGGGAAACTTTGGCAGAACAGCTGATACTGCTCACGGTTATGTTTAAAGGCGAAGCCGGTTTTGGCCGCGCGCTGTGCGTAAATATCCAGCAGTTCCGCCGCAACGTCCCGCACCCGTTCGGCGGCTTTTTGCCGTGCGCGCGTCCAGGCGTCTCCACCCAACTTGTGCAGCGGGGCGTTTTCGTCCGCACCGCCGGCGTAGCGGCTGATCAGATGCAATGAAGAGACCGGCACGTAGAGTTTGTCTTCGCCGGCGTAGGCCAGGATCAGGTATTCGGCCTTGATGCCGCCGGCTTCCAGCGTGGTCAGGCCAACGTAACGCCCGACGCCGTGCTCCAGGTGCACCACAGGCTGGCCAGGGTGCAGCTCCGCCAGGTTGCGGATCAGCACATCGGTATTAATGGTGCGACGGTTGTCCTGGCGACGGCGGCTAACGCGCTCGCCGAGCAGATCGCTTTCGCAGATCAGCGCCCGGTTGCGCATGCCGTCGAGGAAGCCGCGTTCGGAGGCGCCGACCATCATGTAGCGACCAGCCGGCTCGGCCTGATCGAGATGCTGGATCAAGGCGGTGCTGAGCTTGATGCGGCCGAGCAAATCCTGCAGCGTTTCACGGCGGCCTTCGCTTTCCACCGAGAAAATGATGCTGCCGTCGAAGCTTTCGGTAAAACGACGCAGGTTGTCCAGCGGCGCTTTCTGTTGGGCTTGCACCGCCAGATCAGGCAGGGTGCGATAATCCAGATTGGTGTTGCCGGCTTTGGCGGGCAGCTCTTCGGTTTTCAGCGCCATACGTGGCCAGGCTTTCAATTCGCTAAACAGCTCGTCAACCCGCAGCCATAGGCTTGGCGGCGCCAGCAGTGGGCGCATAGGATCGACCCGGCGGCTCTCGTAGCGTTGGTTAACGTCCAGCCAGAAACGATCGGCTGCGTTTTCCAGATTGCCGGTATTGACGATCAGCGTGTTCTCCGGCAGGTAGCTGAACAGTGACGGCAGCGGTTGGCTGAAGAACAGCGGTTGCCAGTATTCGATACCGGCCGGCCAGGTGCCTTTGCTGACCTGCTGATAAATATGTTCGGCGTCGCGGCGCACCTCAAACTGCTCGCGCCACTGGCTGCGGAACAGTTCGATGGCGTTTTTGTCGGTAGGGAATTCATGGGCCGGCAGCAGATTGATGGCCTCGACTTCGTTCAGCGTACGCTGGTTGTCGACATCAAAGGTGCGCAGGCTGTCGATTTCATCGTCGAAGAAATCGATGCGGTAAGGTTCTTCGCTGCCCATGGGGAACAGGTCGAGCAGCGCGCCGCGGGTGGCAAACTCACCGTGCTCCATTACCTGATCGACGCTGCGGTAGCCGGCCTGTTCCAGTTGGGCGCGCAGTTTGTCGCGAGACAGACGCTGGCCTTTTTTCATCACCAGCGCGTGGCCGTGCAGAAATTCGTGCGGGCAAACGCGCTGCATTAAGGTATTGACCGGCAGAATAATTACGCCACGGGCCATGGTCGGCAGATGGTACAGGCTCGACAGACGGGCAGAGATGATTTCCTGATGCGGCGAGAAGCTGTCGTAAGGCAGGGTTTCCCAGTCGGACAGGGTGGTTACCATCTGGTCGGTAAACTGCTGAATTTCATCGCGCAGCCGCAGGGCATTTTGCATGTCCGGGGCGATCAGCATCACCGGCCCGTTATGACGTTCGACGATCTCGGCGCACTCCACGGCGCAGGCCGAGCCGGTCAGCTGCCCCAACTGGCGCAAATCGCCCGCGCGTTCAGGCAGGGAATAACGGGAGGATGACGATGAAGAACGGTTAGGGTTATCGGAGGTGCTCATTAAGGTATCTTTAATCAATGTGTTAAATTTCGCCCGGCACAGATTACAACGCGCCTTTACCCGGTAATACTAGCCCACTGAGCCATAAACTGACATAGGTAAAAGCGCGAAACCCGTCGCCTTTCAAGCGGCGACTTTCAAATGTACTGCAGGCAGATTAGTCGCTCCAGTAACGTTAGCGGGCGAATAAATTCGCCCCGATGACTCAGCCATAGACCAGAGATTGAAGGTTGTGGTGCCCGTAATGTGGCGTTATTCCTGCGCGCCCATGGCAAGATAGTCGGCGATTTTATCAACGTCGACGTTGCCGCCGCTGACGATCACCCCGACCTTTTTGCCCCGCAGGTCGAGCAGTGAATTCATCGCCGCCGCCGCGGCCAGGCAGCCTGTGGGCTCGACCACCATTTTCATCCGCTCCATAAAGAAACGCATCTGTCGGCACAGCTGCTGGTCGCTGACCGTTAAAATATCTTCTACATACTGTTGAATGATCGGGAACGTCAACGTGCCCACCTGCTGCGTTTGCGCACCGTCGGCGATGGTTTTTGGCACCGGGATCTGGACCGGCTGGCCGCTACGGAACGCCAGCTGAACGTCGTTACCGGCCTGTGGTTCAACGCCGAAAACGCGGCACCCGGGCGACCAGTGGTGTGCCGCCACCGCGCTGCCCGCCAGCAAACCACCGCCGCCGGTGCACACCAACAAAACGTCCAGCGGCCCGACTTCCTCAATCAACTCTTTGGTAGCGGTGCCTTGGCCGGCGATGACCTGCGGGTAATCATAAGGCGGCACTATCGTCAGCCCCTGTTCTGCTGCCAGCCGTTGAGTTATGGCAGCACGGTCTTCACTGTGACGCTGATAAATCACGACGTTGGCGCCGTAGCCGCGCGTTGCTGCCAGCTTGGTTGCCGGTGCGTCGTGCGGCATCACGATGGTCACCTTGACCCCCAGTTCCCGTGCCGCCAATGCCATTGCCTGCGCATGGTTGCCGGAAGAGAAGGCAATCACGCCAGCCTGGCGCTGCGCCGGGCTCAATTGAGCAATAGAATTGTACGCGCCACGAAACTTGAAGGCGCCTACACGCTGGAAGTTTTCGCACTTGAAGAACAGCTGCGCCCCGGCGATGTTGTCGGCCTGCTGCGAGGTCATGACCGGTGTGCGCAGGGCATGTCCTGCCAGGATTTCGGCGGCGGTAGAGATATCGGCGGCGGTGATGCAGTGGGGCGTTGAACTCATGGCGACCTCGTCTGGTGAAAGGTTGATTGATTACCCGATTATTTTAATTTACTCTTTGTAAAGTTATTGTCAAACGGTTAAGTTTATGAGCGATCTCAGGCAGGAAAATGCGCTGCTGTTGCGCGAAGCGGAAAAAATTGTTCAGGCACTGGGCGCGATGTTTGCGCCCAGCTGTGAAGTGGTATTGCACGATCTGACGCAACCGAATCATGCCATCGTCAGCATCGCCAATAACCTGTCGAACCGCAGTATCGGCGATGCCGCCAGTGAAATGGGGCTTGAGCGTATTGCCTCGCCGGATTTTCCGGACGTGGTGCAAAACTATGCCAATGCGTTCCCGGATGGGCGTCCGGCCAAGAGCACCTCCATTGGTCTGCGCAACAGCCAGGGGGTCTACGTGGCGGCAATCTGCCTTAACCTGGACGTTTCAATCTTCAACAGCGTCAACGCCATCCTGCAACAACTGACCGCGGTGGTACAGAGCACGCCGCAGGCGGCGGATGAAGGGGCTCGCTCACTGTCCGACATTGCTTCAGTGATCAACAACTTTGCCGCTTCGCATGCCACTGCACCGCGCGCGCTTACGTCTGAGCAGCGTGTTCAGGTGATCCAGCAACTAAAGCAGCAGGGCTATCTGCAACTGCGGGGGGCAGCCACCATGGCGGCGGAGGCGCTGGGGATTTCCCGGGTCTCGGTTTACAACCTGTTAAAGCGCGATGCCGGGTGACGTGCTGCCGCTGGCGCGATCGACGGAATAAAAGGCGTCAGGGTGGTTCCCTAAACGGGGTATAGCCTTTATTATCCTTGATTACTTTGCTTAAGCTACGGCAACAAAACGGATTTCATGTATCAACCTGTCGCGTTATTCATTGGCCTGCGCTACATGCGCGGGCGGGCATCAGACCGCTTCGGACGGTTTGTTTCCTGGCTTTCCACCATCGGCATTACGCTGGGGGTGATGGCGTTGGTCACCGTCTTGTCGGTGATGAACGGTTTTGAAAAGGATCTGGAAAACAACATACTCGGTCTGATGCCGCAGGCGTTGATCACCAGCCCACAGGGCTCGATCAACCCTCAGCAGATCCCGGCATCGGCGGTACAAAGCCTGCAGGGCGTTAGCCGCGTAGCGCCACTGACCACCGGTGACG
The DNA here is from genome assembly GCF_047456085.1 of Serratia sp. BNK-12. Taxonomy (NCBI): domain Bacteria; kingdom Pseudomonadati; phylum Pseudomonadota; class Gammaproteobacteria; order Enterobacterales; family Yersiniaceae; genus Serratia; species Serratia sp. BNK-12. Next base: position 3,047,127 of record NZ_CP179896.1, on the reverse strand, counting down.
TAGTGCTGCAAAGCGCTCGCAGCGTGGCGGTCGGCGTGATGTTGGGGGTCAATCCGGACGAAGCCGATCCTTTGACGCCGTTCCTGGTCAACGTCAAGCAGCAGCTGTTGCAGCCGGGCCAGTACAACATCATTATCGGCGAGCAGTTGGCCGGGCAACTTGGCGTTAAACGCGGCGATCCGCTGCGGGTGATGGTGCCCAGCGCCAGCCAGTTCACGCCGATGGGCCGCATCCCTATTCAACGCCTGTTTACCGTGGTCGGCACCTTCCATGCCAACAGCGAAGTGGACGGCACCCAGATGCTGGTCAATCAGCAGGATGCCTCACGTCTGCTACGCTACCCGGCGGGCAATATCACCGGATGGCGCCTGTTCCTGCAGCAGCCGCTGACGGTCGATACTCTCAGCCAACAGAAATTGCCGCAGGGCACCGAGTGGAAAGACTGGCGCGAGCGCAAGGGCGAGCTGTTCCAGGCAGTGCGTATGGAGAAAAACATGATGGGGCTGTTGCTTAGCCTGATCGTGGCCGTCGCGGCCTTTAACATCATCACTTCACTCGGCCTGCTGGTGATGGAGAAGCAGGGCGAAGTTGCCATTCTGCAGACCCAGGGCCTGACGCGTCGACAGATCATGTCGGTATTTATGGTGCAAGGCGCCAGCGCCGGCATTATCGGCTCGCTGCTCGGTACGCTGTTGGGCGTGTTGCTGGCCAGCAACCTGAATAACCTGATGCCGATCCTCGGCGCTTTGATTGACGGCGCATCGCTGCCGGTGGCGGTGGATCCGCTACAGGTGACGATTATCGCCGTAGCGGCGATGGCGGTGTCTCTGTTGTCCACGCTTTACCCTTCATGGCGCGCTGCCGCCGTACAACCCGCTGAGGCTTTACGTTATGAGTAACCATCTTTTGTTGCAGTGCGACAACCTGTGCAAGACCTATCAGGAAGGCAACCTGCATACCGACGTACTGCGCAATGTCAGCTTTGCCATGCAGCCGGGCGAGATGATGGCGATTGTCGGCAGCTCGGGTTCCGGTAAAAGTACCTTGCTGCATCTGCTGGGTGGGCTGGACTCACCAACCTCCGGCGAGGTGATTTACAAAGGGCAGTCTCTGAATACCCTGTCATCGGCCGCCAAGGCGGAGCTGCGTAACCGCCAGTTGGGCTTTATCTACCAGTTCCATCATCTGTTGCCTGACTTTACCGCGCTGGAAAACGCCGCGATGCCTTTGCTGATCGGCGGGATGAAACCGGCGCAGGCGCAGGAAAAGGCGCTGGAAATGCTGACGGCGGTCGGGCTGGCAAAGCGCAGCAAGCACCGGCCGTCAGAACTCTCCGGCGGTGAGCGTCAGCGCGTGGCGATTGCCCGTGCGCTGGTCAATAACCCGTCGCTGGTATTGGCGGACGAACCTACCGGTAACCTCGATAAACGCACTGCCGACAGCATTTTCGATCTGCTCGGCGAATTGAACGTGCGCCAGGGCACGGCGTTTCTGGTGGTCACTCATGACTTGCAGTTGGCCAAGCGCCTCAGCCGCCAGCTGGAAATGGCCGATGGCCATCTGCAGGCCCAGTTGACGCTGTTGGGGGCTGAGTAATGGCGGGAGCGTCACTTTCGTTTCTGACGGCCCTGCGCTTCAGCCGTGGGCGCAAGCGCGGCGGCATGGTGTCGCTGATCTCGGTGATTTCCACCATAGGTATCGCGCTGGGCGTGGCGGTGCTGATCGTCGGCCTGAGCGCCATGAACGGTTTTGAGCGCGAGCTGAAAAATCGCATTTTGGCGGTGGTGCCGCACGGTGAAATAGAGCCGGTTAAGCAGCCGTTCAAAGACTGGCCGTCAATTTTGCAACGGGTGGAGAAAGTACCCGGCATTTTGGCCGCCGCTCCCTATATCAACTTTACCGGCCTGATGGAAAACGGCGCACAGCTGCGGGCGGTCGGGGTGAAAGGGGTGGATCCTCAGCAGGAAAACCAGCTTAGCGCGCTGCCGAAATATGTGCAGGGCGACGCCTGGGCCAATTTCAAAAGCGGTGAGCAACAGGTGATCCTCGGCAAGGGCGTCGCCGACGCTTTGGGCGTCAAGCAGGGCAGCTATGTGACGGTGATGATCCCCAACAGCGACCCGCAGATGAAGCTGTTGCAACCGAAGCGCATTCGTTTACACGTCACCGGAATTTTGCAGCTCAGCGGTCAGCTCGATCACAGTTTGGCAATGGTGCCACTGGCCGATGCCCAACAGTATCTGGACATGGGTGACAGCGTCACAGGTATTGCCATCAAGGTTAACGACGTGTTTGCTGCCAACAAGCTGGTGCGCGACGCCGGTGAAGTCACCAATTCCTACGTGTATATCAAGAGTTGGATCGGCACCTACGGCTATATGTACCGCGATATCCAGATGATCCGCGCGATTATGTATTTGGCGATGGTGCTGGTGATCGGCGTGGCCTGTTTTAACATTGTCTCCACGCTGGTGATGGCGGTGAAGGACAAGAGTGGTGATATCGCCGTACTGCGCACCTTGGGGGCCAAAGACGGTTTTATCCGCGCCATATTTATCTGGTACGGCCTGCTGGCCGGGCTGGTGGGTAGCCTCAGCGGCGTGGTGGTCGGGGTTATCGCCTCACTGCAGCTGACCAATATCATCAAAGGATTGGAAAAGCTGATGGGGCATTCGTTCCTGTCGGGAGATATCTACTTCATCGACTTCCTGCCTTCTGAGCTGCACTGGCTGGACGTGGTGATTGTACTGGTGACCGCGCTAGTGCTCAGCCTGTTGGCCAGCTGGTATCCGGCCAGGCGCGCCAGCCGTATCGATCCGGCGCGAGTGTTGAGCGGACAATAATGAAAATCAGGGGAGGCAGAGATGCCGCCCCTTTTTTTAGCCTGAGGGTGGGTTATGTACTACGGTTTCGATATGGGCGGCACCAAGATTGAGCTGGGCGTGTTCGATGCAGATCTGCAGCGTATCTGGCAAAAAAGGGTGCCGACGCCACGTGAGGATTATCGACAACTGCTGACGACGCTGCGCGATCTGACGTTTGAAGCGGATGCGTTTTGTGGCCAGAAAGGCATGGTAGGTATCGGTATTCCCGGCCTGCCCAATGACGATGACGGTACGGTTTTCACCGCCAACGTCCCGGCGGCGATGGGCCAGCGCTTGCCGCATGACCTGGCCGAGTTGATTGGCCGTGACGTACGCATCGATAACGACGCCAACTGCTTTGCGCTGTCGGAGGCCTGGGACGAGGAGTTTCGTCGCTATCCGACGGTGCTGGGCATTATCCTCGGTACCGGGGTAGGCGGCGGGCTAATCGTCGACGGTAAGGTGCTCTCCGGGCGTAACTATATCGCCGGTGAATTTGGTCATTTCCGTCTGCCGGTGGATGCGCTGGAGGTGTTGGGACGTGATATACCTCGCGTTCCTTGCGGGTGCGGTCATCAGGGTTGCATCGAAAATTACATTTCTGGCCGCGGTTTTGAGTGGATGTACGGCCACTTTTACCAGCAGCACTTGCCTGCGCAGCAGATCATTGCGCATTATCAGGCAGGTGAGCCGCAGGCGGTGGCTCATGTCGAACGTTTCATGGACGTCCTGGCGATATGCCTGGGCAATCTGCTGACTATCATCGATCCGCATCTGGTGGTGATTGGCGGTGGCTTGTCGAATTTTGACGCTATTTACCAGGCGTTACCGCAGCGTTTGCCGGCGCATGTGTTGCGCGTGGCCAAGCTGCCACGAATTGAAAAAGCCCGTTACGGGGACGCCGGTGGCGTACGCGGGGCGGCGTTCCTCAATTTGGTTAACAGGGAAAAGTAAGGAGAGAGTTAATGCACACTCGTCATCGGCTGTGTCAGTTTCGCAAGAGTAAGCATGTGCTGCATCAGCGCTTTCGTTCGCGGATTTTTCATCGCGATACCATGGCGGCGGCCGAGCTGAAAAAGCCGTTTGTCGTGGTGTTGACCGGCGCCGGGATCTCGGCTGAGTCGGGTATTCGTACCTTCCGGGCGGCGGACGGGTTGTGGGAAGAGCATAGCGTGGAGGATGTTGCTACGCCGGAAGGTTATCAGCGCGATCCACAGCTGGTACAGGCGTTTTACAATGAACGCCGTCGTCAGCTGCAATCGTCGGACATTGCGCCTAACGCTGCGCATCGTGCCCTGGCGGATCTGGAAGCCTGGTTGGGGGATAACTTCCTGCTGGTAACGCAAAATATCGATAACCTGCATGAGCGCGCAGGCAGCTCACGGGTGTTGCATATGCACGGTGAGCTGTTGAAAGTACGCTGCACCAGCTCCGGGCAGGTCTTTGACTGGCCCGAAGACCTTAGCGTGGACGACCGCTGCCATTGTTGCCAATTCCCGGCCCCGTTGCGCCCACACGTGGTGTGGTTCGGCGAAATGCCGCTGGGCATGGATGAAATTTATCAGGCGCTGGCCAAGGCCGACTTCTTTGTCGCTATCGGCACCTCGGGCCACGTTTATCCGGCGGCGGGCTTTGTGCATGAAGCGCGGCTGGGTGGGGCGCATACCATGGAGCTCAACCTGGAGCCCAGCCAGGTGGAAAGTCAGTTTGATGAAAAACACTACGGCCAGGCCAGCGCGGTGGTACCACGTTTTGTGCACAAATTCCTGGTAGGGAAAGTTGAAAGGGCTGATAGGCCTTAAGCCCAGGTCAATGCGCTGTCTGACTCGGGTAACTGGCCGGCCGTTTGACGCCGGCCTTTCTTTGGTTAAATGAGCAGGGGCGACGGTGAATTTCAAGCAGGTATTCAGCAGGGCGGATCTGAGCAAAACGGATCTCACCATCCTCAACGCTATCTTCGACAACCCGGACGCCTGCATTGACGAGGGTATCCGTGCGGTTTCCGTTCGTTGCCACAGTTCACCCTCGACCCTGGTGCGGTTGGCGAAAAAGCTGGGCTTTCGCGGCTATCTGGAACTGGTGTATTTCATCAAGTTCAACCTGGTGATGGCACCGGCTTTTCAGGAGCAGCCGCAGCCGACGGCACCGGCCAGCTTAAAACAACAGACCCAATTCCTTGATCTGCTCGACAGCGGCAAAATCCTGATCCACGGCAGCGGTTTCTCGCAGCTGGTGGCGCAGTACATGTACAACAAATTTATGACGCTGGGCATCGACAGCTACCTGTCGCTGTGGCCGGATTTCGAGATCCTCGATCGAGAGATGCGTTTCCGGTTTGATATGGTGATTGTGATTTCAAAATCGGGCAACAGCAGCTCGGCGCTGAGTTGGAGCGACGCGGTGAAACGCAATAATATCCGGCTGGCGGCGTTTTGTGGCGACGGAAACAGCCCGCTGGCGCAGCAGGCCGATATGACCTTTATTTATGAGGATCGGCAAAAGTACGACCACGATATTTACTATCCCAACCCGTTTTTCGGCCACTGCCTGCTGGGGTTTGAGAACCTGATCAAAGCCTGGTTTGAACGGCGTAGCCGTTGAGGCCTGCGCCGTTTCAGCCCTGCTTAATGCCAATGCTTGGCATACTGGTGGTGAGCCTGCAGATATTCTTCAACCAGCGTTTTTGCCAGCGAGTAAGAGTTGACCAGCGGATGCACCATCAGCGCCTTAATGGCCTTCTGACGGTCCCCTTCCAGAATGGCGGCAACCGCCAGGCGTTCGTACTCTTTGACCTGGGAGATCAGGTTTTTCTGGGTGTCGGGAATATCATTCATTTTTACCGGGTGAATGCCCGCGTTGCTGAGTTCGCAGCTGATTTCAATCACGTCTTCCGGGTGCAGGAAGTCGAGCGTCCCGTTGTTCTGCATCGACACCACCACGCGTTTTTGCTGGCCGTTATTTACCGCTTCCAAAATGTCTATCGCCACCCCGGCATAACCGCCGCTGTCAGGCTGTTCGATAAACTGCTGGAGCGTCAGCATCTCACGCTCTTTGACTTTACCCTGGCTGGATTCGCGCTGCATGTAGGAGTTTTCCCGCGTCAGATAGTGAGCGAAATAGACGCTGAAAGCCTGATCCAGCTGCGTGGCAATATCCAGCCTGGCAAGGTCGGCCAGCATTTGCTGGTTTATCAGCGCAATCTGTTCGCCACGGGTTTCTCCGGCATCGACGATGGCGGCGATCGCCTGTTCCCGGTAATAGTAGTAATACAGATACTCATTGAGCATCAGGTTATCGGACAGCGCGACCAGCTCTGGCGAGAAATATTTCATGCAGGTATCACGGTATAGGCGTGGATCGGCCAGCAGTTGCTCGCTCACCTCCAGACCGTTGACCCGCACATTGCGGAACCATGACAGGTGATTTAGCCCAAAGCAGTCGACGCTAAGCTCGGACTCACGACAGCCCAGCAGTTCCGCCAACTCACGGATAAACTCGCTGGGGGCGTCGCATATACCGTACACCTTGCGTTTGAAGCCGGATTTGATGATGGCTTCGGTCACCATGCCGGAAGGGTTGGTAAAGTTGAACAGTACCGCGTCCGGTGATGACACCTGCTCTATGAGCCGACAATATTCCACTATGGCCGGAATAGAACGCATCGCCATGGCAAAACCGCCGGCACCGGTGGTTTCTTGCCCCAGGACCTGATGATTGAGTGCGATACGTTCGTCATGAATGCGGCCTTCTTCACCGCCGATACGCAGGGTGGTGATGATATAATCGGCTCCGCTCAGCGCCTGATGGGCGTCGCTGCTCAGGCTGAACCTGATGTCGCTGCGGATACGCTCGAAGACACCCTGTGCGATGGCGCCGTAGACCGCCAATTTCTCCCGATCGGTATCCATAAACACCACTTCGGTGACGCCGATGCGGTGGGCGTTATAGGCAATGGACTTGGCCAGGAACGGTGAGCGTACGCCACCGCCGCCCAGAACGGTTAATTTCATGAATTTTCTCCCAATAAATAAAGTTATAATGCTGCTAAATATTTTTCGACCTGACTCTTCACTTTTCCGACGGTGACACCATAAATCACCTGGACTTCACGCCGGCTTTTCACCACGCCTTTTGCTCCGGTACTTTTTAATGCGGCCTCATCAATTAATTGCATGTCTTTTAGTTCGACGCGTAATCGGGTGAAGCAGTTGTCGACGGAAATAATGTTTTCTTTGCCACCCAGGGCATGAATAATAATCCCGCTTAACTCATTGGGTGTATTTTTGCTGTTCTGATAATCCTGTTTGGAATAGAGCTTGACTGCGTCGTCATCCTCACGGCCCGGCGTTTTTAAATTAAGCTTCAGCACCAGGGTTTTGAACACCAGGTAATACACCGCGAACTGCACCAGACCAATCACCACGTACAGCGGCCAGCGGGTGAGGGCGACCGGTAACGGCAGGTTGTAAACCAGGAATTCGATCAGGCCGCTGGCACCCCAGGGTCGAACGTCGAACAGGTTACACGCAACTTGCGAAAGCGCGGTCAGCACTGCGTGTATCACCCACAGCAACGGTGAGATAAACAGGAAGGTGAACTCTATCGGTTCGGTTATGCCTACCAGAATGGAAGTGGTGATGGCCGGGATCAATATCGCCTTGGCCAGCACTTTTTTCTCCGGTTTGGCGGTGTGATAGAACGCCAACGCAGCGCCTGACAGGCCGAAAATGGTCACCATGCCCTGTTGCGAAAAGCGCAGTGCCTCGTTCATCAGCGGGGAGATGCTCGGGTCGCGCATATAAGCGAGGAAAATGGCCTGCGAGCCCGACACCGTATGGCCGTCTTGTACAATTGAACCGCCGATGCTGGTCAACTGAAACGGCGACCAGATAAAATGATGCAGACCGGTGGGGATCAGGAATTTTTCGAAAAAGCCATAGACGAAGACCCCGAGCGAGCCTGAGCTTTTCATAAAGCCGGTCAGGGAAATCAGCCCGTGTGAAATGGCCGGCCAAAGGTAGCTGAAACCGACGGCATACAGCATGATCACCGGCGTCATGGCGATTAGCACCAGCTTGGAACCGCCATAGACGGAAAGTACGCCGTTCAGCTCCACGTTACACAATCTGTTGTGCACCCAGGCGATAGTGACACCGAGGATCAGGCCGAGGAAAATGCCCATATCCACCACGGTAAAGCCCAGCAGTTCGGTTTGTCCGGTGCCGTAATATTCCCCATTGATTTTCTGCGCTATGTGACCGCTTAATTGCAGATAGGATGAGTTGGCGCCCAGGAACATAATAAAGCACATCACGGCAACCAGCGCCGCTTCGCTTTTTTTATCCTTCGCCAGGCCGTAGGTAATACCGATGCAAAAAATCAGCCCGAGATTACCAAACAGCGGCCAAAAGGTATCACCGATCATTTTGCCGATATGAAATACGCCGGAGTTTTCATTCACCAGCGTGGCATTGGTGAGAATAGAACTTAATGCCAGAATCAGACCAATTACCGGCAGAAAGAATATTGGCCCCATCATGGCTTTGGAGAAAATCTGCAGCTTGCTTAAGATATTATCAATAATATCTTTCATGGCAGTTCCTTTTTTATATTTTAGTGGATAACGACGTTGCTGGTAATACTCCCTGGTATGGCGAAATAAAAATGATTTTGAATGCGGCAACCCCTGCCTTAAACCAGTTATAGGTGGAATGATTTAGCGATGCAATCAGCCGCCGGAAAAAGGTACCGGTGGTCAATGACTGACAACCGGTACCAGGCGTGAAGAGGATCACATAAGGGGGGTAGTGAAAGGTAAGATGGACGGTACACCAAGGGAGGAGGCGACATATCAAACACCACAAGAATTAATGATTTCCGTTAAATCTGGTTAAAAATGACCTGTCTCAATATTTGATCTCGATCGGTTCCGCATAATGAAACGCGAAATTCTGAGGGCGGATACCATGGATAAACTACTTGATCGCTTTTTTAACTACGTCTCATTCGACACGCAATCTAAAGCGAACGTCAAACATGTGCCGAGCACCGACGGGCAATTGAAGCTGGCGCGTGCGTTGCAGCAGGAAATGATTGAACTGGGGTTTGAACGGGTGTCGCTCAGTGAGCATGGCTGTGTGATGGGCACCTTGCCGGGGAACGTTACCTGGCCCGTGCCGGCGATAGGCTTTATTGCCCACCTGGATACTTCACCGGATTTTACCGGTAAGCACGTCAACCCGCAGATCGTCGAAAATTACCGCGGCGGCGATATTGCCTTGGGCATTGGTGATGAAGTGCTGTCGCCAGTGATGTTCCCGATCCTGCACCAGATGTTGGGGCAGACGCTGATCACCACCGACGGTAAAACGCTGCTCGGTGCCGATGACAAGGCGGGCATCGCCGAAATCCTGACCGCCATGGTGCGACTGCAGCAGCGCAACATTCCACACGGCGATATCCGCGTAGCCTTTACACCGGATGAAGAGGTGGGGAAAGGGGCGCGGTTGTTTGACGTGGCGCAGTTCGATGCCGAATGGGCCTATACCGTGGACGGTGGCGGCGTGGGTGAGTTGGAGTGCGAAAACTTCAACGCAGCATCGGTGACGGTGAAAATTGTCGGTAACAATGTCCACCCGGGCAGCGCCAAAGGGGTGATGGTGAATGCCTTGTCGTTGGCGACGCGTATTCAGCAGGCGTTACCGGCGGATGAAACCCCGGAAACCACCAGCGGCTATCAGGGGTTCTACCACCTCAGCAGCTTTAAGGGGAGCGTTGAACGCGCCGAGATGCAGTACATCCTGCGTGATTTTGAGCGTGAGGGTTTTGAGGCACGTAAACGCCGGATGATAGAGGTCGCTCAACAGGTGGGCAAAGGTCTGCCGCGCGATTGTTATATTGAAGTTACGATTGAAGACAGCTATTACAACATGCGGGAACAGGTGGCAGAGCATCCGCATGTGATTGCATTGGCACAGCAGGCAATGCGCGATTGTGATATCGAACCGATCATGAAACCGATTCGCGGCGGTACCGATGGCGCTCAGCTGTCGTTTCGCGGCTTGCCTTGCCCAAATCTGTTCACCGGCGGATATAACTACCACTGCAAGCATGAGTTTGTGTCGCTGGAAGGGATGGAACAGGCGGTTTCGGTTATTATGCGCATCGCCGCGCTGACCGCCGAACGCGCCAAATAACCTCGATGAGATTGAGTATAATTGCTTGCCGTAACAATGATTTGCTCCTAGTGTAGGATATATTTCCAGCACAAGGAGCCGTATCATGAGCAGTACCGAGCACCGTATCGATCGCCAGTGTCTTGAGCAGTTTGTGCAGGCTATTTGGCGCCACGCCGGCAGTACCGAGCAGGAGGCCGCGCGGGTGGCGGATCACCTGGTTCAGGCGAATCTGGCCGGGCACGATTCCCACGGCGTAGGCATGATCCCCAGCTATATGTCGTCATTGGCACAGGGGCATTTGCAGCTTAACGTTCATGCCAAAGTGGTACGCGATGCCGGAGCGGTGCTGACGGTGGACGGCGGACAGGGTTTTGGCCAGGTCGTCGCCTGTGAGGCGATGGAAAAAGGCATAGAGCGCGCCCGGCAGTTGGGGCTGGCTGCGGTGGCGTTGCACAACTCACATCACATTGGCCGCATTGGCCACTGGGCCGAGCAGTGTGCGCGAGCCGGTTTTATCTCTATCCATTTCGTCAATGTGGTGGGCGATCCTATGGTGGCACCATTCGGCGGCAGTGACCGTCGTTTCGGCACCAACCCCTTCTGCGTTATTTTTCCCCGTAAGGATAAAAAACCGTTGCTGCTGGATTTTGCCACCAGCGGTATCGCGTTTGGTAAAACCCGCGTGGCCTACAACAAAGGTTTGAGCGTCGCGCCGGGTTATCTGATCGACCAACACGGCCAGCCAACGACGGAACCCAAGGTGATGCACGAACATCCGTATGGCTCGTTGCTGCCTTTCGGTGCCCATAAGGGTTATGCGTTAGCCACGTTATGCGAAATCCTCGGCGGTGCGCTGTCCGGTGGCCGCACTACTCATGCGGCGACGGTGAAATCCAACAGCGATGCTATTTTCAACTGCATGACCACCATCATCCTCAATCCGGAAGCCTTCGACGCGCCAGAGATGCAAACCGAGGCCGAGGCCTTTATCGATTGGGTGAAGGCTTCACCGCCAAGTGACGGCCAACCGATTGAAGTGCCGGGTGAGTGGGAAGATGCCAACCGTGAAGCGCGGTTGCGGCAGGGGATCCCGATAGACGACAACACCTGGCGGCAGATCTGTGCTGCGGCAATCCAGGCAGGCATGTCGGACGCCGAATTGGACGGTTATCAGACCAGGGCGTTGCGGGCATAAAAAAGCCACCCGCCGAAACGCGGGTGGCTCTGGTCGCTAAAGGCCATGCCTCAGTCTTTGAAGTACCAGTAACCGCTGTTGACCAACGAGGTCAGCAGTGCCAGGAACGAAGGATCTTCGATCGCGTCGCCCAGCTTGGCGGCATCCACGCTGAAATTCTGGCACATCGCATCGGCAGCCTGCTGATGCTCGGTATCCATCAGTTCACCGTTAGCAAAGCACTGGTCGCCAATGCGCAGTACGCGCAGGCCACCCAGGCGCTGCAAAGGCTCGCCCTGTTGCAGCAGTTCGTAGATTTCACCGGCCTGATAAGGCGGCTCCGGCGGCGCAGCATCCAGCTCATGACGGGTCTGGGAGATAAACTCGCCGAACCACTGCTGGAAGTGTTCAGGTTGCTGAACCAAATCCACCATCATCTGGCGCAGCGCATCGACTTCCTGCGGCAGCACTTCTGCCGGATGCTCACGCAACTGAATATCCGGATCGCTGTAGCGCTTACTGCCCAGTTCGCGGGCCAGCACGTAGTCGGCAAAGCCACTGACCAACTCGCGGCCGTTCGGGGCGCGGAAACCTACCGAGTAATTCAGCGCATTTTCCAGCGCGTAGCCTTCATGCGGGAAGCCCGGTGGGATATACAGAATATCGCCCGGTTCCATTTCTTCATCGATGATGGCGTCGAAAGGCTCAACTTGCAGCAGGTCCGGGTGCGGGCAGTGCTGTTTCATCGGCACTTTTTCACCCACGCGCCAGCGACGGCGGCCGGTACCCTGAATGATAAAGACGTCATACTGATCGAGGTGCGGGCCAACGCCGCCACCCGGGACCGAGAACGAGATCATCAGATCGTCCATCCGCCAGTCCGGCAGCTTACGGAACGGGAGCATCAGCGCACTGGAAGGTTCATGCCAGTGATTCACAGCCTGCACCAGCAGCGACCAGTTGTTTTCGCTCAGGTGATCAAAGCTCTCGAAAGGGCCGTGCGCAACCTGCCAGCGACCGTCCTGGTGGCTGACCAGACGGCTGTCCACTTCGTTCTCCATCGCCAGCCCGGCCAGCTCATCCGGGGAGATCGGATCGATAAAGTTTTTGAAGCCGCGCTTCAGAATAACCGGACGCTTTTGCCAATAGCGCTGCAAAAAGTCGTTCCAGTCCAGATCTAATTGATAATCCATGTTCTATTCCAGGATAGAGGAGTGAGCCTGAGTGCGATTATAACGGAAGTTTGGCCCCGTGGATCGGGGCCAGAGCGACAGAATTTACTCGTGATGATGGGAATCGTGCTGACGGGCGAAAGTGACCTGCATGCGAGCGCCGCCAAGCGGGCTGTCGCTGATGGTAATGGAACCGTCGTACTGTTCGATAATCTCCGCCGCCACCGACAATCCCAATCCTTGACCAGGGCGCAGCGTATCTACCCGCTGGCCGCGCTGGAAGATCAATTCACGCTTGCTTTCCGGAATGCCTGGCCCGTCGTCATCGATGACGATAGTAAGGTATTTGTCGGAGTGCAGGGAGGTGATCTCAACGAACTCCAGGCAGTATTTACAGGCATTTTCCAACACGTTGCCCATCACTTCCATAAAGTCGTTTTTCTCCCCCATAAAGGTCACTTCCGGCGAAATATCCAGCGTGATCACCACACCTTTGCGCTGATACACCTTGTTCAGTGCTACGTTCAGGCTGTCGAGCAGCGCCGGGACCGAGTGGATCTCGCGCGTCAGCACCGTTTGCCCCGAATTGATGCTGGCCCGGTGCAGGTAGTAACCGATTTGCTGAGAAATACGGCTGATCTGGTCCAACATGATCGGCTCGACTTCCTCGATGGTGGTCTGCTTACCGGTACGTAATGAACGCAGCGTCGTTTGCAACACCGCCAACGGCGTCTTCAGGCTGTGGGTCAGATCGGAAAGCGTGGTGCGGTATTTGGTGTAACGCTGGCGCTCGTTGCGCACCAGAATATTCAGGTTACGTACCAGCCCACGCAGCTCGCTGGGGGGATTTTCGTCGAGTTGTTCTCGCTCGCCGTTTTCCAACTCACCAACCTGATTCACCAGCGCCTTGATGGGACGCAAGCTCCAGTAGGCCGCCAGCCACAGCAAGGGGACTACCAACAGCAGGTTGGCCAGCAACACGTAGCTGAACCATTCCCATACCACGTCGGAGCGTTGTAATTCCTGCGGAATGGTATCGACAACCACGATGCTCAAAGCCGGCAGCCGCGCGGTGGCTGCGTAGGTGTTGACCGCGACGGAGTGGGTCAGGGCATTCTGATCGTTGTCGTCATAGTCTTTAAGCTGATCCTGCGCCTTGGGGTTGTTGCCCAACACTTCACTACTGATACGGGTATCGGTATCGATTTCGTAGAAGCCGGACTCTTCCAGCCACTCTTTATTGATGCGTTTTTCCAGCTCGGGTACTTTGCGCTGGCTCCACAGCAGATTGCCTTTATCGTCGTAAATAAACACCAGGGTAGGGAAGTTGAGATCGATATCGGGCGGAATGGCAATGGTGAGTTTGTTATCTTTCCACTGGGCCAGACTGAAAAACAGATTACTTTCACCGCGCAGTAGGCGGAAGGCAGTTTTGTCGAAGCTGACAATATAACCGACTACCGCCACCAGACCATAGGACAGCGAGAGCGCCAGGATCACCCCAGCGGTGGCCATCAAAAAGCGTGCGCGCAGTGAGAAAGGTTTTTTACCCTTGTTGAACATGGCGATCATTTCGCATCAAAACGATAGCCCTGACCACGAACCGTGGTGATCACTTCCTGAGGGTATTCGGCCTGCAATTTTTTGCGTAAACGGCCCATCAGTACGTCGATGGTATGGCTCTCGCGCAGTTCGGCATCCGGGTACAGCTGCAACATCAGCGAGTCTTTGCTGACCACCTTGCCGGCGTTGCGGATTAAGGTTTCGATGATGGTGTATTCGAACGCAGTCAGTTTGATCTGCTGTTCGTTAACGCTCAGTTCGCGACGCGAAAGGTCGATTTGGAACGGGGGCAATACGATCACCTGAGAGGCCAAACCGCTGTTACGGCGCATCAGCGCCTGCATACGGGCAATCACTTCTTCCAGATGGAACGGCTTGGTCACATAGTCGTCGGCACCGGCTTCCAGCACCGCCACTTTGTCCTGCCAGCTTTCACGCGCGGTCAGCACCAGGATTGGCAGCTTCATCTGGTGGGCGCGCCAGCGGCGGATCAGGCTCAGGCCGTCTTCACCCGGCAGGCCGAGATCGACAATGGCGATGTCAGGCGCATGCTCTTGCAGGAAATAATCGGCTTCCTTGGCATCCTCTGCCGCATCAACCTGATGGCCCATTTCACGCATCTGGACGGAGAGGTGGTGGCGTAATAAACCGTTATCTTCAACAACCAGTACTCGCATGGCGAACTCCTGTGGATCGGCGGGTGAACATCCTGTCACCCACGCAGTAAAGGTAACACGCTCAGCAGCGTGTGAGGGATAGCGTGCGACAACCTAAGCCATCCGATCGTGATCTTGACGTTATGGTAGGTATAACCGGCTCTTACCGCAAGGGACGCAGAACCTTGGCAGGAAATAAGCGCTATCGATATTTAGTTCGCTGTCATTATCGACAAGGTCAAATAAACGTTGGATAAACAATGGCGAGGGAAAGTTAAACCAAACTTAAACGGAAGAGGCTGCGATGAGAGAACCGGACCCGGATGCCGGGCCCGCAAATGTTAAGGATGGGTCGGTTTGCTGACGCTGTTTTTACGGATCTCCTGCACTTCGGCGGCGGTAACTGGCGGCGCATGGTTGCCCCAACTGCTGCGTACAAAGGTCGCGAGTTCGGCAATTTGCTGGTCGTTCAACCGCCAGCCAAAGTCCGGCATGGTCAACCCGGTAGGGGTACCAACGGTTATGGGGGTACGGGAACCATTGATAACAATGCTGATCAGTGAGGAAGGATCATCGCTTAACAGCGCCGGATTGTGTGCCAACTGCGGGAAGGTATCACGGTAGCCCTGCCCGTCGCTGCGATGGCAGGCGGCGCAATTATCCAGATAGGCTTGAGCGCCCGGGCGACTGACATCCCCTTTTGCCAGCAGAGCAGCCGTGCTGCCGTCTTGCGGCAATGGCTTCTCCTGATTATCTGCCTGTAATGATTGCAGATAGCCGGCGATAGCGCGTAGGTCCTCATCACTCAAGTATTGCGTGCTGTCCTGAACCACGTCAACCATCGAGCCAAAAGCGGCAAATCGGTTGTTGTGGCCGGTTTTCAGAAAGCGGGTGATATCTTCCGCGTTCCAACCGCCCAAACCGCTTACCGCGTCCGCCCGCAGGTTGGCGGCATGCCAGCCTTCCAGCGTACCGCCGCTCAGATAGGCGCTGTCGCTTTGGTTGAGCGCTTTCTCCTGGAAGCCAATACCGCGTGGCGTATGACAACTTCCGCAGTGGCCCAGCCCCTGCACCAGATAGGCTCCACGATTCCATTCGGCGCTTTGGGTGGCATCCGGCTGATAAGTTCCGTCCTCTCGGAACACCAGATCCCACATTGCCAGAGGCCAACGCATATTCAGTGGCCAGGGAATATCGCTGTCTTTATTCTGTTGCGCCACGGGGTGAACCTGATGGGTGAAATACAGGTACAGATCGCGCACATCCTCATCGCTGATTTTGGCAAAAGAGGGATAGGGCATCGCCGGGTAGAGTCGGGTGCCGTCGCGGGCGACACCTTTGCGCAATGCGTCGCTGAACTCCTGCAGGCTGTATTCGCCGATACCAGTCTGTTTGTCCGGGGTGATGTTAGTGGAGTAGATGGCCCCCACCGGCGTGGTCATTTTCAGGCCGCCGGCAAAGAGTGCACCGCCAGGGGCAGTATGGCAGGCGGCGCAGTCACCGGCACGCGCCAGATATTCGCCGTGCAGGAGCCGGGCGGCCAATTGCGGGTCATCAACCGCCTGTACCGTCGCGGTGCCCAGCATCAACAGCGCCAGCAGCGAGGGAGTAAATCCTTTCATATGAAGCTCCTTATGCTTTCAGACCTGAACCAGCGGACCGGGGTTTTTTAAATACTGCGTGCGGATCGCCTCGGCCGAATAATAGGCCAGCGCCCCGACGATGCCGGTGGGGTTGTAGGCCAGATTCTGCGGAAAGGCGCAGGCGCCGGTGACGAATACATTAGGTACATCCCAACACTGCAGGTATTTATTCACCACGCTGGTGGCAGGGTTGTCACCGGTAATGGCTCCGCCGGTGGTGTGAGTCGACTGGTAGGGGCGCACATCGTAATGATCGCCGGTTTTTTTCACCGAAACCGCTATCTGTTTGGGCTTCATGGCATTGGCGATATTCACCATTTTGCTGGTGATGTGCTGTGTCATTTTGATTTCATTGTCTTTCCAGTCAAACGTCATGCGTAACAGCGGCAGGCCGTAGCCGTCCTTATAGGTTGGGTCGAGATCCAGATAGCAGTCGCGGTAGGGCATCACCGAGCCTTCGGAGCCGATGCTCATTGAGTGTGGGTAGTTATCCTTGATGCCCTGTTTCCAGCCGCCGCCCCAGGCAGGCGTACCCGGTGGCAGCATCATTTGCTGGATAGGTCGGCCACCGGTGCGGGTGGCAGAGATGTAGGCACCGCCGATAAAACCCAAATCGGCATGATCGAAGTTCTCGCCGTTCAGATCGTCGATCACTGTGCCGGCCGCGCCTGCGCCGATAAACGGATTGAAGTGGGTATTCTGGTCGTAAAACAGCGATACACCGCTGTTCATCTGATAGGCGTAGTTCTTGCCGACCACGCCTTCACCGGTCACCGGATCGTAAGGTTTGCCAATGCCGGACAACAGCAGCAGGCGAACGTTATGCAGTTGGAAAGCACTGAGGATCACCAGATCGGCCGGTTGTTCCACCTCTTGCCCCTGGGCGTTGATGTAGGTGACGCCGGTGGCTTTCTTGCCGGTGCTGTCCAGATTCACTTTGATTACCTGCGACTGGGTGCGCAGCTCAAAGTTTTTGCGCTGGGTCAGTACCGGCAAAATGGTGGTTTGCGGCGAAGCCTTGGAGTACATAAAGCAGCCGAAGCGCTCGCAGTAGCCGCAAAAATTACAGGGACCTAGCTGCACGCCGTAGGGATTGGTATAGGGCTCGGAGCAGTTGGCGGCGGGGATGGCGAACGGGTGATAGCCCAGTGATTCCGCGGCCTTGCCGAACAGCGAGCCGGAATAGAGCTGTTTCAGCGCCGGCGTCGGGTATTCGCTGGCTCGTGGCCCTTCAAACGGATTGCCTCCCTTGATGATATTTCCCTGCAGATTGCCGGCTCGACCGGAAGTGCCGCACACTTTTTCGAACTTGTCGAAGTAAGGCTCCAGTTCCTGATAACTCAGCGGATAATCCTGTAGCGTCATGCCCTCCGGGATCCATTTGGCCCCGTACTTTTCATTGAGGGTGGTGTGCAGCTTTAAGTCGGAAGGCAAGGCACGCCAGTGCATGCCGTTCCAGTGCACGCCGGCACCGCCGACGCCGTTACCGGGCAGAAAAGACCCGAGCTGGCGGTAGGGCACGGCAAAATCTGCCGGGGTGTGGCGCACCGTGACCGTCTCATGCGCCATTTCCTGTGCCAGTTTCAGGCGAATGCCGTAGGTCAGTTCGTCGGCAATGCGCGGATAGGCAAAGTCCGGGTAGGTTTCTCGCTGCTCACCGCGTTCCAGCGCCAGCACGCTCAGGCCGCTTTCGGTCAATTCCATCCCCATTATGGCGCCGGTCCAGCCAAACCCGACGATAACCACGTCTACCGGTGGTTTTTTAATTGTGCTCATTTAGGCATTCCTTTTGCTTGAAATACTGACCGGGCCGAGGGGATAAGGCTGATTGGGGCGATTGACCCAATCGGTGTAATCCGCGCGCGCGCCGGGGAAACCAATCAGTTTCCAGGACGCTAACGTCTGGTTACCGCCATGCACCGGATCGGCCAGATAGCCTTCTTTGGTATTGGTCAGCAACTGGTCGAAAAACGCCTTGCCGGGCAGGGCTTCCGAGTCCAATTGGCCATGTTCCAGCGCCGTCAGCAGCTGTTCCTGCTCGGCGTGGCCCAGTTCGGCAAACACCTTTTGAAACTGCCGACGGCAGTGCGCATTCACTTCACGGATACCGATACGGTAAGTCTCGCGCGGCGTCAGCTTGGACTGATAACCCAGTTCCGGCGGAGAGGGAACGAAGGGCGGATGCATGTACCACAGTCCGCCGTGGCCGTAAGGCGTTTCCATTTGTCGGTCGATAAATATCGGTACGCCCTGATCCACCGCGCCGGGGCCGTTAGCGTCCGTCGGGATCAGCCGGTCGCAGGCGGCCAGCAGAAAACGCCATTCGTCACCGTTGAAATAGACCGGGACATAGTGGCTCGATACGCCGGGGGCGGGTGCCGCCTTGGCTTCCAGTGCCATAATGCTGCTGCCTGCGGCGGCGAGCGGGATTAACGCCAGTGTCTTTTTTAGAAAGTTACGCCTGGGCGGCGTAGCGTCGTGCTGTTGTGACATAATTCCACCTTGAACATGCTTCACAATTAATGCCTGCGCAGGCAATAGCGGCCTACGCCGCGGCTCTCCAGCAGCGGTAAACAGGCGGGGATGGGTAAACGAATAGTAAACAACCATATAAGTAGCAGGCTACTGGTATGGTTGTTTCAGTGTAGGACTGGCGAACTGAATGAAACAATCGATGATCTGTTTCAAAACATTTTGTTCACAACTAAGTTGATTCAGATCAACTTATCAACATACATACCGCAGGTTTGTCTTCGGCAGGCCTTCGACCCGGAGCAGCATGAAGCACAGCAGCAGTGACAGCCGGCCGGATATCATCCTGGCCACCTTTAGTCGGCATCTACGTCAAGGCATGACGCGCAAAGCCGCGCTGCATCTGACCATCAAGCAACTGGTGACGGCGGGGGAGCTGGACTATCTGGCAAAACTGCCGCCCAGCCGCGTACTGGCTGCGCGGCTGGTGGTTTCGCGCGATACGGTTGAACTGACTTATGCTCAACTGGAGGCCGAAGGCTATATTGCCCGCGCGGTGGGGCGCGGCAGTTTTGTCAGCTACCAGCAAAATACCCTGATTGGCCGCGAGCTGCTGACTGAAAACCCCGCCGAAAGCGCTCAACTGGCGGAGTCGGAACTGAGTGTGCATGGCCGCTCCTTGCTGCTGGCAGCCCACACTCCGCACACCAGTCGAAGCGACTCGCTGACCCCTTCCGTGCCCGATTTGCGGCTGTTTCCCATCGATAGCTGGTTGCAGCTGGAAAGGCTGGCGGTGCGACAAGGTGCCGAGCGCCTGCTGGGGTATGCCGATCCTCAGGGGCTGGTGGAACTGCGGGAGGAGATCATTGACTATTTGCGGCGCGAAAGGGGCGTGAAGGCCAGCGCGGAGCAGGTGATCGTGGTGACCAGTTCACAGCAGGCGCTATCGCTGTGTACGCAGGTGTTGTTTAATCCTGGCGACCGGGTGTTCGTGGAAGAGCCGGGCTACCAGGGGGCCAAAAAATTGGTTCAGTCGGCAGGGATACTCGCCCAACCGATTGGGGTAGATCAATCCGGTTTGGATATCGATGCATTGATACGGGCAGACGGGGGCGGGCGGGGCGTTTACATCACGCCCTCACATCATTATCCGTTGGGGCATTCGCTCAGCATCGACCGGAGGTTAAAGCTGTTGGCCTGGGCGCAACGTGAAAAAGCCTGGATTATTGAAGACGATTACGATTCCGAGTTCAATTACGACGGCCTGACCAGGGCATCGCTGCAGGGGCTGGATCAGTACCAGCGAACCTTGTATATCGGCACCTTTAGCAAGACGTTATTCCCGGGGTTACGCATCGGTTTTATTATCGTTCCGCCGCAGCTGATTAAACCCATGGTCGCCGCCAAGCAATTCCAGGATGGTTATACTTCCGCATTGCCACAAATGACGTTATTCAAATTTATCCATGAAGATTTCCATACCGAACATTTAAGGAACATGCGCAAAACCTATCAGGCGCGGCTGGAGATTTTGCATGCAGCGGTTCATCAGCATCTTGGCGCCTGGACTCAGCCACGTTTGCCGCAGGGCGGGTTGCAACTGGTTTGTCCGTTGGCGGACGCGGCAACTGAACGGCGCCTGATTCAGGCCGCCGCCGCGCAGGGGATAAAGGTCTATGGCCTGATAGATTTTTATACCGGGCAACCCACGGAAGGGGCGCTGGTATTGGGTTTTGCCGCTTATTCCCCAGACGAGATTGTAAGATTCATCAAAAAGTTAGCTGCTATTTTCAGCGAGTTGCCGGCTGAGATCTGACTGCGGTTGCACATCAAAATTGGTCTGTTCACTGTTATTAATTGGTCTGTATTCAGTTCGCGATGGCGCAGGTATCCTACTGGTATTACGTTATTTTTTCTCAGAAAAGCCCCGATGATGCTTTGATCGCCATCCCCCTTAGGGTGGCTTAAAGGTTGCGGGATCACTTACTTAATACCAGAGAGGCACCATGCTCCCAATAATTCATGAAGCAGCAGTACGTAAAATACAAAACGCCGATAAGCCGCAGTGGTTGGAACTGTGGCAGGGGTACCTCCATTTTTACCGTGCGGACGTCTCGGCGCAGGTTACCGATCATACCTTCGAGCGTTTATGCGAAGATCAACAGGTCTACGGCCTGGTGGCGGAAGATAGAAACGGCAACCTGCTGGGGTTCATGCATCTCATTTTCCATCCTTCAACCTGGAGCTCGGCTGGCTATTGTTATATTGAAGATCTTTACGTTTCACCGGCGGGCCGCGGCAAGAAAGTGTCCGAAAAACTCTTCGAACAGGCCTATCAGTTGGCGGATGAGAAAGGCAGCGACAGAGTTTATTGGATGACGCAGGAATATAACGCCCCGGCGCGGTCGCTGTACGACAAGATAGGCAAGAGAAGTTCGTTTATCGTCTATACCCGTTAACGACAGGCTGCGAGGAAGTGTATGGTGATCAATCAGTTTGGGCAGCCGGTGGGCGAGCCATTATCCGATTGGCGGGCGGCGAAGCGCCCTGGTGGCGAGACGCTTAACGGCCGTTTTTGCTGTCTGAAGCAACTCGATCCGCAGCGGGATTATGCGGCGTTGTTCAGCGCTTTCCAGCAGGCGGTTGATGGCCGGGACTGGACTTATTTATCGATAGAACGACCGGAGAGCCCTGCGGCGATGTTGCAACACCTGACCACCTTGCAGGCGAACGCTACGCTGGTGAATCTGACGGTGTTCGACGGTGCCAGCCAGGCACCGGTCGGGACGGTAGCTTATATGCGCATCGACGAAGGTAATGGCGTGGCTGAGATTGGACATGTCAGCTGGTCACCGGCGATGAAACAGCGCTCCAGTGCCACCGAGGCGATTTATCTGATGCTGCGGCACCTGTTTGAGGATTTGGGCTATCGCCGTTGCGAATGGAAGTGCGACAGTCACAACGCGCCCTCCAAACAGGCGGCGGCGAGATTTGGTTTTCTGCATGAGGGGACTTTCCGCTTTGCGGTGGTCACCAAGGGCCGCACTCGGGATACCGACTGGTTTGCCATAACCGCTGACCGTTGGCCGGCAATCAAGGCGGGATTCGAGCAGTGGTTGAGTCCCGATAATTTCAATGCGCAAGGGCAGCAGATAAAACGCCTGCAGGATTTTATGCCACGGAAATAAAAGAGGCGGCCAAAAGGCCGCCTCTTTGCTATCGGAACAAAACGCTTACTTCAGCTCATCGACCATGGTCGCCGCGCGGCCAATGTAGTTCGCCGGGGTCATGGCTTTCAGGCGGGTTTTTTCTTCTTCCGGCAGCGCCAGACCATCGATAAATGCCTGCATACCGGCGGCATCCACGCGTTTGCCGCGGGTCAGCTCTTTCAGCTTTTCATACGGCTTTTCGATGCCGTAACGACGCATCACGGTCTGGATCGGCTCGGCCAAAACTTCCCAGTTGTGATCCAGCTCGTCCAGCAGATGTGCCTGATTGACTTCGAGCTTGCTGATGCCTTTCATGGTCGCCTGATAGGCGATCAACGCATAGCCCAGACCCACGCCCAGGTTACGCAGCACGGTGGAGTCGGTCAGGTCGCGCTGCCAGCGAGACACCGGCAGTTTGCTGGCCAGGTGGCCCAGTACCGCGTTAGACAGGCCCAGGTTGCCTTCGGAGTTCTCGAAGTCGATCGGGTTGACCTTGTGCGGCATGGTGGAAGAGCCGATCTCACCGGCGATGGTCTTCTGCTTAAAGTGATTCAGGGCGATATAACCCCAGATATCACGGTCGAAGTCGATCAGAATGGTGTTGAAACGCGCCACGCAGTCAAACAGCTCGGCAATGTAGTCGTGCGGTTCGATTTGGGTGGTGTACGGGTTCCAGGTAATGCCCAGTGAAGTCACGAAGTCTTCGCTGAACGCATGCCAGTCCACTTCCGGGTAAGCCACGATGTGGGCGTTATAGTTGCCGACCGCACCGTTGATTTTACCCATGATCTCCACGCGCTCCAGCTGACGGAACTGACGTTCCATACGGTAGGCCACGTTGGCGAATTCTTTACCGACGGTTGACGGGGTTGCCGGCTGACCGTGGGTACGGGACAGCAGCGGAATATCGCGGTATTCCAGCGCCAGGCCCTTGATTGAATCGATGATTTTGCGCCAGTACGGCAGCACCACGTCCTGACGCGCAGTTTGCAGCATCAGTGCATGTGACAGGTTGTTGATGTCTTCTGAGGTACAGGCAAAGTGGATAAACTCGGACACCGCCTGCAGCGCAGGGATCGCGTCCACTTTTTCTTTCAGGAAATACTCAACCGCTTTGACGTCGTGGTTGGTGGTGCGTTCGATGGTCTTGATGCGCTGCGCGTCTTCTTCGCTGAATTCCGCGACGATCTTGTCGAGGAAAGCGTTTGCGTCGGCGTCAAAAGCCGGAACTTCTTTGATTTCTGCACAGGTGGCCAGTTTTTGCAGCCAACGTACTTCAACCTGCACGCGGAATTTCAGCAGACCGTATTCGCTGAAAATGGCGCGCAGTGCGCTGACTTTATCACCGTAGCGTCCATCAACGGGTGAGACGGCGGTCAGTGAGGATAATTCCATCGGTAGCAACTCCTGGGATCGATTAACAATGAGCAACGATATTTTGCGCCTGTTTAAACAGACGATTACGGGAAAACATTAACTGCAGGCGGCTGCCGCCAACCTGTTGCCACAGTACGGCGGCACGGATGCCGGCCAGCAGCGTGGCACGAACCTTGGCCTGCACCTGCGGATTCTGCAGAATGGCCGGCGAGCCGGTCACCTGGATGCGCGGCCCGAGCGGGCTGACCACGTCGACATAAATGCCGGCCAGCGCGCTGATAATAGTGTCTGATTCCAGATCAAAATGCGCCAGTTGGCGCTCAAGCTGGCCGAGACGTTCGCCAAGCTGGTTCATCGCCTGCTTATTGGCGTTGAGCTTGCGCTCCAGCACCATCAGGCTGATGGTGTAGCGGGTGAGTTCGGCACCCAACCCTTTATTGTTGGCGTTGAGCACGCTCATCAGCGTCTCGAGGCCGACTTTCAAATTGCGCTCTTCCCCGCCGAACACCGCCAGCGTGGAAGAGGGGTCCATCTGCAGCAGGCTGTTCAGCGAAGTATGGAAAGCTTCACGGTCGCATTGGCCTTCGTGCGCCAACTGCTGAACCATAAGCGCCGCCTGGCTGATTCCAGCCATGGCCAGCGTAATGTCATAATAATTCTTCGCCACGATTACTCCTGTAAACGCTGTTCGATAATGCCGCCACCGAGGCAGATTTCATCCTGATAGAACACGGCAGACTGGCCTGGGGTCACGGCAGCGACCGGCTCGTCGAAACGCACTTCAATACGCTCCTCGTCAAGCGGGGTAACGGTGCACGGAATGTCCTGCTGGCGATAACGGGTTTTCACCGTACAGCGGAAGGGACCGGTCAGCGGCAGGCGATCGACCCAATGCAACTGCTGCGCTACCAGACCGACGGACATCAGGCGCGGATGCTCATGCCCCTGGGCAACCACCAGCACGTTGTTGGCGACGTCTTTGTCCACCACGTACCACGGATCTTCACTACTGTCCTTCATACCACCGATGCCGAGCCCTTTACGCTGGCCCAGGGTGTGGTACATCAGGCCCTGATGTTCACCGACGGTCTGGCCGTCAACGCTGACAATCGGGCCCGGCTGTGCAGGCAGGTAGCGGCCAAGGAAGTCGCGGAACTTGCGTTCGCCGATAAAGCAGATGCCAGTGGAGTCTTTTTTCTTGGCGGTGACCAGATCCAGCTGTTCGGCGATGCGGCGCACCTCCGGTTTTTCCAGTTCACCGACCGGGAACAGGCTTTGCGCAACCTGCTCGTGGCTCAGGGTGTAGAGGAAATAGCTTTGGTCTTTATTGCCGTCGACGCCGCGCAGCAGGCGACTTTTGCCGTCAACGTCCTGGCGGCGCACGTAGTGGCCTGTGGCGATAAAATCGGCCCCCAGATCTTCGGCGGCGAATTCCAGGAAGGCTTTGAATTTGATTTCTTTATTGCACAGGATGTCCGGGTTCGGCGTACGGCCGGCCTTGTACTCTTCCAGGAACAGTTCAAAGACGTTGTCCCAGTACTCTGCCGCGAAGTTCACCGTGTGCAGTTCGATGCCGAGTTTGTCGCATACCGCCTGTGCATCGGCCAAATCGGTCGCTGCAGAGCAGTACTCTTCATCATCGTCTTCTTCCCAGTTCTTCATAAACAGCCCAGCGACCTGATAGCCCTGTTGCTGTAACAGATAGGCAGTAACGGAAGAGTCGACGCCGCCGGACATACCGACGATTACTTTTTTCTGGCTGTTGTCTGACATGGGGATCTCACGAACTTGAACACGAACCGTGCTGATAAAAAACAAGCGCAGGATTTTACCACGTTGCCTGCGCCGGCGCACGGCACTTATTCATCTCAGAACGGCCAGTTATAGCTGCTGACCAGCGATAGCGGGTAACGTTCCGGCTGTTGGTAACAACGAAGGCTTTCCGCGACCAGTGCGGATCGCAGGTTAGGGGCCTGCAAAATCTCGTCGGCGCTCAGCCACAGACAGCGGTCGATATCGCTGTCGTGCGGTTCGGTCGGCAACTGCTGTTCGAGCTCGATGACAAAGCAGAAGCGCAGAAACGGCGTATTGTCCGGTGCGATCCACTGGTGCAGCTTGAGGAATGACTGTGGCGTGGCGCGGATGCCGGTTTCTTCCCACAGCTCGCGCTCGGCGGCCTGCACCAGCGTTTCGTCGGCTTCAAGGTGCCCGGCCGGCTGATTCCAGAGCGCCTTGTTATTAATCGTCTCTTCGACGATCAAAAACTTGCCGGCGGCGTGAACCACGCAGGCAACGGTAACGTGCGGTTTAAACATAAAGGTCCCTTACAGCGGCTTATTGATATGCTGATAGATGTCATCCAGTTCGGTAATACGGGCCTGATAGCTGCCTGAGAGACAACTGACGTCGCTGCCGCACAATTTCCGCTGCGCCAGCCAGCGCTGTTGCTGGTCTTGCATCTCACCGCGCACTCCCATGGCGAACAGGCCATGTAAAAACTGGTACTTGGTCGCCATTTCGACGTCTTTGTCACTCAGCGTACGGCTGGCGCAGATGGCCTTTTCGTCGGCGCTGACGGCTTTGGCGCAATCAAAACTGGCGGCCTGAACGGCAGGAACCGAAAGCAGGGTGGTGAACAGTAGCGCGGTTAATGTTTTCATCGTTGCTGCTCCTCGGGCTGGTTACAGTGAGTCCAGGGTTTTCCATTCACCGGGCTGCAATTCGCCCAATGAAAGATTACCCATACTGTAGCGAATCAGCCGCAGGGTAGGAAAGCCGATGTGTGCAGTCATGCGACGCACCTGGCGATTTCGGCCTTCATAAAGGGTGACTTTCAGCCAGGCGGTGGGGATTGATTTGCGTTCGCGAATGGGCGGATTGCGCGGCCACAGCCATTGCGGTTCTGCGACCAGCTCAACGCCTGCCGGCAACGTTGGGCCGTCTTTGAGCGTGACGCCATTGCGCAAGGGGGCCAGATCGCTTTCCTGCGGGGCGCCTTCGACCTGCACGTAATAGACTTTTCCGGTACGTTTGCCCGGCTGGGTGAGTTGCGCCTGCAGCTTGCCGTCATTGGTTAGCACCAATAAACCTTCGCTGTCGCGATCCAAACGCCCAGCGGCGTAAACATCGGGAAATGGAATGAATTCTTTCAGGGTGGTGCGGCCGGCTTCATCGGTAAATTGCGGCAGCACATCGAACGGCTTATTGAATAACACCACGCGACGCGGCCCCTGTGCGACTGCGGGTTTGGCGGGGGCAGGCTTGCTGAATCGTTTAACTTTGTGATTTTTAACAGAGAATTTTTTCATAACAGTTGAGATTACGGATGATAGGCGCATTATAACCGAATCCGTTTCGGATTGGCGCGGACTGAAAATTCCAGTAGTATCTACACGCATCTTACAAAGCATTAACAAAAATTGCGCTTGAAGGAGAGGTTGATGGAAAGCAAAGTAGTTGTTCCGGCAGAAGGTAAAAAGATTACGGTCGATGCCCAGGGTAAACTGGTTGTTCCGAATAACCCGATCATTCCGTTTATCGAAGGCGACGGCATTGGCGTTGACGTTACCCCTGCTATGATTCACGTGGTTGATGCAGCAGTGAAAAAGGCCTACCACGGCGAACGTAAAATCTCCTGGATGGAAATCTATACCGGCGAAAAATCCACTCACGTTTACGGGAAAGACGTGTGGCTGCCGGAAGAAACCCTGGATCTGATCCGTGACTACCGCGTTGCCATCAAAGGCCCGCTGACTACCCCAGTCGGTGGCGGTATTCGCTCCCTGAACGTGGCCCTGCGCCAGCAACTGGACCTGTACGTGTGTCTGCGTCCGGTGCGTTACTACCAGGGCACTCCAAGCCCGGTTAAACAGCCAGAGCTGACCGACATGGTGATCTTCCGCGAAAACGCCGAAGACATCTACGCAGGTATCGAGTGGAAAGCCGGTTCTGCAGAAGCAGACAAAGTGATCAAGTTCCTGCGCGACGAAATGGGCGTGAAAAAAATCCGCTTCCCAGAGCAATGTGGTATCGGCGTGAAGCCATGTTCTGAAGAAGGGACTAAACGTCTGGTACGTGCGGCGATCGAATACGCGATCACCAACGACCGCGACTCTGTGACCCTGGTTCACAAAGGCAACATCATGAAGTTCACCGAAGGTGCCTTCAAGGATTGGGGCTACGAACTGGCGCGCGAAGAGTTTGGTGGCGAACTGATCGACGGCGGTCCATGGCTGAAAATCAAGAACCCGAACACCGGTAAAGAGATCGTGGTTAAAGACGTGATCGCCGACGCCTTCCTGCAGCAAATCCTGCTGCGTCCGGCTGAATACGACGTGATCGCCTGTATGAACCTGAACGGTGACTACATCTCCGACGCCCTGGCCGCGCAGGTTGGCGGTATCGGTATCGCACCTGGTGCCAACATCGGTTCCGATTGCGCGCTGTTCGAAGCCACCCACGGTACTGCACCTAAGTATGCCGGCCAGGACAAAGTGAACCCAGGTTCCATCATCCTGTCTGCAGAAATGATGCTGCGTCACATGGGCTGGTTCGAAGCGGCTGACCTGATCGTTAAGGGCATGGAAGGCGCAATCGCCGCCAAGACCGTTACCTATGACTTCGAACGCCTGATGGAAGGCGCTAAGCTGCTGAAATGTTCAGAGTTTGGCGACGCTATCGTTAAACACATGTAAGCGTATTTAAGCGTTAAATGATAACGGGAGCCTGATGGTTCCCGTTTTTTATTATTCAAACCGCAACGGTTATCAAAACGTTATCAAAATAAGTTATCAAAACTCGGCCATTTTGGCATTTTTGAGTGCATCAATCTAAAGAGTGAGTTCAGTCCAAACCATAGGAATGGGGTAGTCCCGTTCGCAAATTACTTGTTTGCTTTAAACAAAACCAGTAACTGCACAAGTCAAATCTGACGAGCATTTTAGCAAGTAACGGGCGCTAACCGGCCGACCATGTAAAGTCTATCAGTCATAATTAGGTTCTTCATAACCGCAGCGTATTAGTGTTTATTCTTGTCGCACATGACGTTAAGATTAGAAAAATCATTATATTATAGGGCTACAACGTGATTTGGGTTGTGTACATATCTGATAAACCGCATTCAAGAATTAACTTCCCCATTGGTATGAATCAAGGCATTTGGGGAGTTAAAGAGACGAAGAAAGCAACTGTTCAAGAGATAAGGAAAGATGATCTGATTGCCTTTGTTTACTCTATTTCTTGGCTAAAGGCTGAGGGAGCAGCTCCTCCAGGATTCTCGCGTGTGGGGAAAGAGCAGCTACAAAATTTCCGAGGGCTGGTGCAAAAAATCATAATTGGTCAAGTAACCGAGGGATTCTATACATCTTCCACTAAAGTTTGGCCTGATGATGAGATTTATCCGCATCGTTTTAACTTCAAAATTGTTCAGGATTTCGGTGAAAATATTTATTTTGGTACAGAGTTCTTCAATGAAGCATTCGTTGAGGCGGTGCGCTATTCGG
Organism: Serratia sp. BNK-12; assembly: GCF_047456085.1. Taxonomy (NCBI): domain Bacteria; kingdom Pseudomonadati; phylum Pseudomonadota; class Gammaproteobacteria; order Enterobacterales; family Yersiniaceae; genus Serratia; species Serratia sp. BNK-12. Next base: position 3,018,318 of record NZ_CP179896.1, on the reverse strand, counting down.
CTTGTACCCAAGGTTCTATTACCCTAGCCAGTTCGATAGATTTACTGGAAGACATTACATATAACGCCAATGATCAGGCTGACGAAGAGTCATCTGTTGTCGAACTTGGTTATGAAGGTAAACCTATTATGAGGTTGCACCAGTCCCGGGAAAGAGATCCCAAAATTGTTAAACAGAAGAAAGATCTGATATTTAACGAGGCCGGAAAACTTGAGTGCGAAATCTGTTCAATGAATTTTGAGGAAATATACGGTGAGTTGGGCCGAGGTTTTGCTGAGTGTCACCACAAAGAGCCCTTAAGTCTACGGGATAAAAACGAAGAAACGTCTCTTCACGATCTTGCTATTGTCTGTGCAAATTGTCATCGGATGCTTCATAGGAAACGTCCATGGTTATCACTTGATGAATTGAAGAAAATTTATGAAAAACAAAAGTCTTGAAGACCTACAGAAGATAGTTGCTGACTTTGCTAAAGCCAGAGGCTGGGATAAATTCCATTCTCCAAAGAATCTATCGATAGCACTGTCTGTCGAAGCTAGCGAGTTAATAGAAATATTCCAATGGTTAACGGAGGAAGAGAGTAAGGACCTCAGTTCGGAACAATTAATTCAGGTTGAGGAAGAGATGTCTGACGTTCTGTTATACCTTCTTCAGCTTTCGGGGAAATTGAATATCAATATCCTGGAGGCTGCTTATAGAAAACTTGAAGTGAACAATAAGAAATATCCTGTTGAAGCCTGCTTTGGTTCTGCAAAAAAGTACACAGCGCTTTAATCTAAGGCAGCCCGAAAAGAAGCTCTGATGACAGGAGCTTCCTAGTATGACTCTGGCCTGTTATATTACCCGTTTACCATCGTATCTTTTCTGTGAGAATTAAACGAAAAACCACTATAACACCTTGAGCTGGATTCCATTAATTGGCATCACACCAACGGCATGAGGTCATATAAATGACTAGCCCTTTATCCTGAAAAATATAATTTTCCGTTTCTGGCACAAAAAATTTATCAGTAGCATCGGTATACTATGGGCGAAAAGTAGGAGTAATTAATTATCCTATTTTAGCTGAGGGAATTTATTTTATACAAAACCCATATGCAACATTAGCGATTACTTAATTGTTTAATGGTAAGGGTGTTTCTTATTTTATTTCCCATCACTGCCTTCCCATATCCCAAGAGGTTTCGTTGTCTGCTCATCTAAACAGAATGCACAAATGTAGCTATTTCGCTTTCGGTTGTACTGAACTGTTTCTAATACGTCATCTAGGTGCTTGCTATCAAAATTCCAGCCTCTCTCCATTACTGAAACACACTTTTTGCAATAAAAACTTTTCTTTTGGTTATTACCTTCTAAATCATTTTTAGTATAATCAAATAATTCCTTTACTGACTTTTTTGAGCATGCTGATATTACGGCTGAAAACTCATAATGTGTCTGAAGCATGGCCCAAACTACGCCTGAAAAACTTTCATCTTCTTCAATACCTACGTTAACACCACCAGAAGCATGGGCAGCTCTATATTGATATCTATGCCATATCCAGTGTACTGATCCAATATTGAGGTGTTTGTGGGCAAAGACTATTGAGGTAAATATCAGCTCGGGCATAATGTCAGTCTTTTTATCAACGGTATGCATAAACTTATTTCTCAGAGTACGCATTTTCTTAAACCAGTTGGAAAAGACTTCAGGTAATGGTATAGGTGAAAATGTGTCATGTACTTTAATTAAATCTTGAGCGTCTAGAGTGTGAAATTCTGAAAATGATATATTTCCTTCTCTGTCAGGCTTTGGTGGATTACGAGTTGCATTAGTGATAAGAAGGTAAGGGGATATTTCAACGATACACCCTTTTAATTTGAATTCTACTGATTGAAGTATCAATGTAAAAGCTGTGATTAATTTTGGGCGGGCAAACATCCAGTAATGCTCTAAACTTCTAAAATCTGATTCTGAAAAATGTTCAGAGTCTTTGTAAAAACCATTCCATATGTCTACATTATTATGTTCATAAGCTAAGTCAGCAATTTTTTCCCAAGCTTCGTTAACCATATGATCAGCCATTGTATAAAAATCAATTTTCGTAGGGATATCTGTTATCATTATAATTGAACCTCTGTTCTTTTAGCTAATTGTCTATAATGACATAATTTTAAAGTTAAAGTGTCACCATGATTCATCTTCATCAGGTTGGCTTTGCCAATCAGGTTCCACCTCACCAAAGTATGCACTAGTAAGGCTTTCAAGGATCTCAATGTTAACTATTTCAATCTTATCAAAGTCTTGCGAAAAATCACCACTAAGCGTTAGTAATATATCTGTATGAAAGCTCTCCGTAGTTGTGCAAGTATTCCCTCCCATCTGTACATAGTCATTGTCTATCGAGTCCCTTATTGAAAAGTCAAAGCTAGCTTCAACCTCCACCTCTACAGTGGCTCCGAGTTTGAGAACGATAGATTCATCTTCAATTCTTACAACACGAATTTTAACTAAATCATCTTTATCGCTATCTAATTCGTGAGAAATGTAAGTGGCCGACACGTCATCCCATTCAAATGACATCGAAGAGTCAGCCTCTACATAAATATCTGCTCCATCAAGTTGGTTAATGATGGCATTCTCTATTTCTTCAAGGATATGATTGTCTGCATCGAAGACAGAATCCTCTCTTATGTGAGCAATAATACTTGCTACTTTATTATGAGGTTGGAATTTCTCTAACGCTTCAGCCAGAGAGTTTACAACTGTAATTCTATCTGTTTGTTCCGAAAAGTCTTTCCAACCGTTATCTTGACTAACTGCAATTATATTTAAATCGTTTTCCTCAGCCCAAGCCTCTATCGATAATAACGCTATCGCATCTGGAAATTCACTTTTTTTATCTTTTCCTGTTTCAAAGGGGGCTAAAGTTGAGAAATACATATCCATTAATGTTGTTAAATCCGCATATTCCCCGGATTTTATTATATTCGCCCCGATATATTCATAATATTTAGTTAGCCTTTCGTATGCTATATCTTTCTCTGCCCCCTCTATGGAAAGGATTTTTTCAGCTTTTTCAATATCATTACTTTTTATTTTCAATTGCTTGTTTGCAGCTCTTAATGCTTGATTAATTGATGCTCTTGCCTTTGATATCTCTTGAGCAATATGCTTTATGGCTTCATTGTGGACTATATCTGTTTGTATTACTTGGACAGGGCTTTCTTTGAATTGCCTCATCTGTGCTAGTAGGCCTTCGTAGAATTTATACCCTTCTGACTTAAAAGTAGAGTTATCGATTGTGATGGCGCCAAAATCTAATTCAATCCCGCTCATTTTGATGATGAATCCTGTTCTCGTAATGTAATTTAAATGACTGAACAATAGTTATTAACACACTAAATGAATAGCTTTGTCCAGCTTTGGACGAGAAAATAGATTGAAAATCTTAAACTGCTTACTAGGTGTTAGTTGATTGTGATACTAACGACGTTCTCTTCTGGAACTGAGCTGGCGGTCAGAACTGATTGTGCCTAGAATGCAAAGGATATCAAATCAAGAAAGCAAAAAACCAATAAAAACATATAATTAAACTTCCATGTCAAGCTAATAACTCACTTTTATCCACTCCTTCCCTCTGTCATCGTGATAACGGTCAGTCTGAGACTGCGTTTTGTGTCCCAGAAGTATCTGTGTATTTACTCCCTGGGACTTATATAGTCTTTCAGCAAGTGAACGTTGTTCATGAAACGTTGCCGGTGCGCCGTTCCCCCAATCAATATCAGTTTTATTCCTAGCTTTGCTAAAGTTGGTTGTCAACGTATTTCCTGGCACTTTGGCACCACGTTGGGCCATTGATGTTGAACGGAAGTAATGTACAAGATGCTGGCTCACAGCATAATCCCGGCAGCGCGAGATGACCTCACGTAAGCTCGTGTTTAAAGCATCGCAACGAAGGGAAAGAGGTAATGCCAATTTTGCACCAGTTTTCTCCTGCACAACATGTAAGTGGTCATCCCAGATATCGCTGAATTTCATTGCTGAAATATCACCCAAACGCTGTCCTGTAACTACGGCCAATAGCATCGCATTGCCCATGTATCGATGCTTTTTATCAGCAATGTCGAAGATCTTCTGCCATTCCTCTAAATTCAAACGCTGCCTGGTAACCTTCCTGCGCGGTTGCTTTGTTGCGAGCGCGGGATTGTAGCCCGGAGGAACTTCACCAACATGCTGAGCCTCTTTGAATACATCGATCAGCACTGAGCGAACAACCTGGCCCATACGTGGCTGTCCGGCGTCGGTGTACTCATCCAACAACGAAGCGATATCTCTGGCATCAACCTCGGGCAAGGATTTCATTGCAAATTTTTGGCGTAGAAGGTTCACAGGCTTACGTTTTTGTTTAAACGTGTTGGGCTTGATATCACCGGTGCTCAGTCGTTCTTCCTGTATTTTCCAATACCGGTCGAGCCAAGTACTGACAGTTATATCTTTACCCTTAATTTGAGCAACTCGATCGCTTAGTGCCAGGATCTGCCGGCTACGTTGCTCCGCTAGTCGGCTATTGGCTTCGATCGCAATCTCACGAGCTTCCTGCTCATTGTCACCAAGAGCATGGTACTTCCCTGTAACCGGATGCCGGTATCGCCAGTAGACCTTATTGGCCTTACGACTAAATAGCGGATACAGGTTAGGAATATCAACATTGTTCTTACGTGGTCTAGCTGCCATCGTTCAATATCCTTCGGAGCTTCGGATTGTCATTGTGCTTAATGACCGGAGTAGTGAGTGGGCCAACTAGCTCAGCATCTTCTCGCACGCGCCATAACTTACCTTCCTTGCGTGCGGGCGGGGCGAAGTGGCCCTCTTTAGCGCAACGCCGCAAGGTATTTAGAGAGGGTGGTTTGCTGCGGTATCGCTCCGCAGCCCATTCTTCAAGCGTCAACATCTGTAGCATCAAGTACCTCCACACATCACCCGCCGCATACGGGCATTAATTCAATCGTGACATGTCACACACTGTTAATTTGGTTTCATGCCACCCGTAGGTTTGCCAGCACTCAGAATCACCAAGGAAATAACAACCTGCTGGGTCACCTGGTAGTTTGTCTTTGCACTTACCGCAGCACCGTTTATTCCGTGCCGCCAGCTGCTTTTTTAATTCGGCGTTATCCTTCCTGATCAGCATGGTGATGTATTCATCTAGGTCGTATGGCTCGCGTTGTGGCCGGCGAGCTGCACAATTCTCTCGTAACATCTCAGCCTCTTGCTGATCTAGCTTGATTTCGACAGGGACAATACCCGCCAGTCGCTGGCGCTCGCGTTGGGCTGCTTTACGCTCTGCATTAGTCTTCGCCATGGATGATCTCCATATATGCATTTATGAAGGTTTGCGCAGCTTCCGCATTGATAGCATTGCCGTAGGCGCGCAGTCGTCCCACTCTTGCGGTAGCCCCATTAACCAACGGGAATGAGCCGGGTCTAACTGGCCGCCACTTTCCATCCCTGCAGAAGAGCCAGTCAGCATCTCGCCAGAAACCATTAGTCTGGCTTGGGTTTCTGCTCCGGAGGCAGTCCTTGTTGCCTTTTCCCCATCTAATGCCTTCGCTGGCCATGCTGCCAACCACGCCACTCGTCCCAGCAATGAGTTCAGTGGAACATTCAGACATTCTTTTCCGTCCTTCCAGTCCCTCGTGGTGGGGGTTGGCCACCCAGTATGCGCGGTCACGGATGTGCGGAGAGCCGATGCCCGCAGACGGGAACGGGACAATCCCGAAGGCGTAACCCATAGCTTCCAGGTCAGCTTGTACAAGGTCGAACCAAGCATTTGCGTTGCCGCTTGCAACTTGCTCGCCAAAGACGTGCTCAGGGCGGCACTCGCTGATGAGCCAATGGAAATGTGGCCATAGGTGCCGCTCGTCATCAAATCCATCGCCTTTGCCCGCCGTGCTGAAAGGCTGGCACGGACAAGAACCTGTCCAGACTGGTTTATCGTCAGGCCATCCGGCGTTACGCAAGGCATATGACCAGACTCCGATTCCGGCGAAGAAATGGCATTGAGTGTAGTTTCGTAAGTCATCGGGTTTCACATCCTCGATTGAACGCTCATCAACATCCCCTGGCGCGATATGACCAGCATCTATCAAATTACGGAGCCACTGAGCGGCGTATGGATCAATTTCGTTGTAATACGCAGAAGCCACTACGATTTCCTCAGTTCGGCATCCATTTGGAAGCTATTTTGTTGATAGGCAATGGCCATTTGCTCGGCATCGTTCATCGCATCATGGAGCGAGTTATGCTTAACCACCGCAAAGCAGGGCTGGTGGGTTTTAGGTAGATAGCCACGGTTTCCCTTTGTCATTGCGTCGATATAAGTGCGTACGTCACGCTTGCCACCCCAATGCCAAGGGCATTCGATCCCGTTAGTTTTATAGGCATGCTCCAGGATAGAACCATCGAAGTCAGTGCCACGGAAGAATATCCGGGCATCTGGATGGGCTTTTATCCAATGAGAGAGCAGGGCGAGGCCTTGGCCAATTGGCTCTCGGTCTCCCGCAAGAGCTTCATGTGCATCTTCAGATTGTTCACGCCACCAAGCCTGAGTCTTGACGCTTACATTGCGGCCCTGCATTAACTGACCGAAAGTATCTACCAGACAGTAGAAGGCCGTATTTGAGTAATCAGCCAGCTCTGCATCACGGGCTACCTGGATAATGCTTTGCTGTGTCTGACGAATGTCAGAAATATCGAATGCAAACGCCCCAATGGAAAGGATTACTGCACTTGGCTTGGTATCCATCGTTTCGGTATCGATCGTAATGGTATTGATCATGTTAATTACTCCACACTGATTTTCGGCAAAGCGAAGCCCTGCCAGAATTGGCAACTTTTCGCAGAGAGAAAAATCGGGTTTTAAGAAGGGAGGCCAGACGCCCGCATAGCGCTGGCTCCCGGTTAATTACTCACACATCAGGTGGCGCACCGCGCCGGGGCTTTATACTGTGTAAAGGAATAAGGGAACCCAGAACAGTACGCCACCTGATATGCGAAAAAAATGCGGCTGACACCAACCCAAATCAGAGCAGCCGCAAAGACTTCACTACACACAGCAAAATTCTTGCCGGATATCTGCGCTTGCTTTCGCTGCAGTGCCGCCGGCGCGGCGCATTAGGTGTGGCGGCTGGTAAACAACGCCCCCGAAGTTTCCAGCCTTAAACCACATTGGGCTGCTCACTCATGAGTTTCAGGATTCTCCACCGCCCCCAGACTTAAGGAATCGGGCGAGTGAGCATTCCGATGTGCGCCGGTCACCCGGCGACTGCCACCACTACAACAAAACCAACAACCAACCAAAACGGGGCACAGAACACAACGCTATAGATCAATGCCTTCCAACCTTGTGAGCTCATGATTGCCTCGATGCGCCCCGTAGAGCGCTTGGTTAGTTCAACCGAACGCGACGACTGAGTAACACCCATATTTCATGTCGTTCGGTGACAGGGCGCTCGGGGTGTAGCGTTTAGCGCAGGTGATGTCGGTACTTGATAACCGGCGACCGATATGGAAGCGGCCATAACATCCAGCCTTATTGGTTGCGCCAGAAACTACCTTGCCGAAGATTGTTTTTGCCATCGTGTAACCCTCTGCTGTGAACCTGGTAAGCGAATCATCCCGATCTTCGTGTGCCTCGGGCGGCTACTTCGTGGGCGTCCTGCCTGTTCGCTGTTGATGGAGCTATAGTCACAAAATGTGTGTAAATAGTCAATCACTAAATGTGATTGGTTGGTCGTGTTTATTTTTGTGTTTGATTTTGAAATAAAAAAAGCCGCATGAGCGGCCTTTGTTTTAGGGGAATGGAGTTATTGGAAGGTTTCTTCTGGCCACTGAGCAGTTATAACTTTACCTATAAGCTTGCAGTTTTCATCAAATGGGATGATGTCATAGCGCTGGTTTAGCGGCTCAAGTTGTGGTTTACCACCATAAATCGAGAATTGCTTAAAAGTTACTTCGTCATTGTTCAGACCAGCTACGCAGAAATCCCCAGACTTGATATTTAGAACTTCGCTTGGGTCAACCAAGATTAACATGCCCTCAGGGAAACTTGGCTTTGCACCTTGAGGGGCTGTCATTGAGTGTCCATCGACGATTAGCCAGAAAGCGTCATCACTTGCTTTAACAGTTGTGGGAATGAGGCGAACTGAATCTCTTTCTGTATAGCTTCCAACGTCATTAAACCCGCCAGCAGAGATTTTTGCATATAGAGGGTATTGGAACTGAGATGCCAATTGGTGTGCTGAGTCACCAAACAACAACTCTGCAGGGCTAACGCCCAATGATGAAGCTAATATAATTGCATCATCCGCACTGATCTTACGAGCACCTAGCTCGTAATTTCCAATCCTGGAAGCAGAAGACCAACCGATAAGCTTCGCTAGATCGGCCTGGCTCAACTTCTTAGCTTCGCGCAGCGCCTTCAGGCGTTCGCCAATGATTTCAGACAATGTTTTCATCCATCCTTTTTACCACATACCGTGGTCACAATCCGCTCACGTATTGTCATTGACTGTTAATCACATATTGTGTCTAATGGGGCTTCGTAATTACAAAGGAGCTTACATGAACAATATCGCTGAACAGCGGAATAAGCTCGGCATAACTCAATCCCAACTTGCGGAAGCTTGCCGGATGGGTAAGTCCCGAATCGCCAATTATGAAATTGGCATTAGGACCCCTGGACTTAAGGACTGCCGAATCATCATTTCCGCACTGAACAACTTAGGGGCCGAGTGTTTTCTCGATGATGTATTTCCCCCCGAGAAAAATATTACCGCCCCAGCGGCATAACCAAAACCACAGAAGCGGAGAAGTCTCGTGGACAACAAAGACTTTCCTACCCAGGACGACATCAGCGAAGCGATACACAAGCTGATCACTCAGTTCCCAGGCAAGTACAGCACGATGGCGAAGGAGTTGGATCCGGTAGCCGGCACTGAAAACGCACTGCGTAACCGCGTCCGCCAAGTATCAGGGCAGGTGGTGCCTTTGGGTATGGCAGTAGAAATGGAATCAATCTCAGGCCGTAGCGATATCACCGAGGCGATGTGTAAGCACGCTGGTGGCGTATTCGTGAAGCTGCCGGAAATCGAACAGGTGGACAATGAAGAGTTGCTTATCAAGTTCAACGAACTGATGTCAGCGCTGGGTCTGTTCGCCAAGGCACATAACGAGTTCACAGCCGATGGAGTTCTCGACAACCACGAGAGTAAAAAGCTTAAAGCGAAGGGTTACCGGATCCAATCGCTGGTGGCGGAAATCTACGCCGTGACAGTGATGATGTTTGGAGAGGGTGACGCCCAGGATATGCGGTCCCGGGCGTCGAGTGCATCAATTAAACGTGTGGAGTAATTAACGCATGAACAGATTAACAGAATCTCGTTTGCGTGGGCAATTTCGTTGTGTGGCTTCAAGCTGCGCCAAACCGCTAATGCCGCTGCGTTATGTGATGAGAATACCGGGCGGTTGGTTACCTGTCACCCACAGCGCGCTACAGGAAGTTGTGGCCCGCTGCAAATATTTGGCACTGCCGGCGCCAGGAGCTGCCCTATGAGCGTGAAAGTCTCAAGTTACGTCTGGGACGGTTGCGCTGCACACGGTGTAAAGGGTACCAAACTGCTCGTAATGCTTCGTCTGGCTGATTTCTCGAACGATGAGGGGATCTGCTATCCGGGGATTGAGAAAATTGCCCGAGAGATCGGTGCTGGCCGGAGTACGGTCACCACTGCGATCGGCGAACTTGAAAGTGATGGATGGCTGACACGCAAGGAACGCCGCAGAGGGCAGCGCAACGACAGCAATATTTACACCCTGAATGTGCCAAAGCTGAAAGCAGCGGCTTTAAGCGTCGAGTCTCACCGTCCAGTTTCTGACACGTCAGAATCTGACCATTCAAAATCTGACATGTCAGAATCTGAACGTTCAGAATCCGACCGTTCAGAAAACACGAAAAAAGGCAGTTCTCACCCGCCAGAATCTGGGGGGATCCGTCAGTAAATTCAAAACAAGATCCATCAGTAATAAAACCTGTTGGTCAACCGGCTACGCCAGCCGACCCGCAACCCGCCGATTCGTTGAAAATCGATTATCAGGTTGTTCTCGAAGCATTCCACACCACGCTGCCGGAATTGCCCAAGGTTATCAAAATCACTGATAGCCGCCGTAAGGTGCTGCGCAAACTCTGGAAAGAATACGACCTGACCGAAGAGAAATGGGGCGCTTACCTCCGCTACATCGCTAAAAAATGCCGTTGGATGCTGGAAGACCGAGCAGACACCAACACAGGCAAGACCTGGCGCAAAAAGGACTTCGACTACCTGATCACCGAGGCGTGCTACCTGAGCGTGAAAGAGGAGCGGGCTAACGACCTGCCAAAAGTTCAGAAGTTTGACAACGCTGCGCGAGACAACGCTTACACCCGCCTGATCTCTCAGCGTCGTAAGCCACAAAACGAGGTAGAGCGCCTGGCGAAAGAAATGGCCGGGTCATTGGGCCGCATGAGTGATTACGACGCACGTCGGGCATTCGTAGGTATTTGGGCTCAAGCGGTCACCAAGGCAAGCGAGAACGACTTAGCGAGGTTGGCATCATGAAAAAATTAACGATTCCAGTGGACGTGTTCGAAAGCGATCGCGTTAACAGCGGCATCCGCCGATTAATCCTCGCAGGCATGCTGAAGGACAACCCAGAAAACCAGATGGGGCGAGTTATTCAGGCCGCGGCCGGCGCCAAGTGGATGACGTTACGCGATTTGGAAAGAACCGTTTTCATGATGTTTTTCGTAGCTGACACCCAGGCGGCGATTAGTGCCCGGCTGCGTGAAGTTGACCCCAAACTGCATGGGCTGGTGAAGGAAAAATGCACGTTGAAGGATCCGGACACGGGCAAGCTGGTTTATTTCTACCGCCTGGTAGCCGTAGAGGAGCAGCCAGAATGAAATTAACGTTGCCATTCCCACCAAGCGTCAACGGTTACTGGCGTTCACCGAACAAGGGATCATCCCGTGGACGTACTTTGGTCAGTGAGCGCGGCAGGGCATTTCAGGCAGAAGCGATCGCCCAGGTGATGGAACAACTGCGCCGCCGGCCGAAGCCAATCAGCGCTGAAATATCCGTAGTGGTGGTGTTCTACCCGCCAACAAATGCCCGTCGGGATTTGGATAACTTCTTCAAGGCATTGTTTGACGCTATGACGCAGGCTGGTGTGTGGCTCGATGACAGCCAAATTAAACATATCGATGCCAAGTGGGGGCCGGTAATCAAGGGCGGCAAGGTAGAAATACGGATCAGCGAGGTGCTGGCATGAGAGGGATACTGAAGCCGATCGTTGTCCGCGAACTGGGGCAGGTCATCTTAAAGCCAGGCAATGACTTGATGACGATGTTCGGCGATAGGGTGATGGTGGCCACGGTACCGGCTGAGTTTCGTGAAATGCCGTCAGGTGCGCTGCCGGCGGTTAAGCAGCAGTTAGCCAGTGATCCGCGTTTCCGCCCATTCTTTCAGCATGAGCATGTTCTTGCTGCCGCTGGTGGCATTAACAGCCTGGAGAGTTGGCTTGATCGCCGTAACGAATGCCAGTGGAAGTGTGCCGAGGACGATTATCACGACAAGAACATGGAGACCATGCGTTATGGCGCCGGTGCTATTCGTCTGTGCTGGCACCATTCGCATATGTACCGTGATAAGACTATGGATGAGCTATCAGCCATAGCAGAGCAAAATATTGCTGACTTCGTGGTGTACCGGGCCAGAATTCACTTCATGTTTGATGAGAGCCACCAACTGACCTTGCCGGAACTGTGCTGGTGGGCTTGGGTGAATGGGGTCATTGATCTGATCCCGGATGATGTAGCAGCCGCCTCGTTACGCATTAAGCCGCGCACCATCCCAACCGGGCACCGAAGAGAGGCTGACATTACCCCCAGTTTGTCACCTACCCAACAGATAGCGGAGATAGCCAAGAAGGCTGCAAAGGTGTTGGTAATCGATCCGGAGCCGCCAAAGGCATTATTCAAGGTCCCTAAGCGTGAACGATGGACGAGCGAAAAGTTTACTCGCTGGGTTAAGTCTCAGCCGTGCGCGTGCTGTGGCAACCCGTCCGACGACCCACACCACATCATCGGCCACGGGCAAGGCGGCATGGCCACCAAGGCACATGATTTTTTTACCATCCCACTATGCCGGAAGCATCACGATGAATTGCATCGTGACATGTCACGGTGGGAAGAAGAGTACGGCACTCAGATAGAGGTGTGGTTCAGGTTCATTGACCATTCGTTATCGATCGGTGCCATTTCATAAGTGTGGAGTATAGGCGAGCTGGCATGCGGGCCAGACGCCTGGAGATTAAAACATGAGAGACATTCAGGCAGTTTTAGAGCGGTGGGGCGGTTGGGCGTCAGGTGATAACAGCGGAGTGGATTACTCTCCAATCGCTGCAGGGTTTAAGGGGCTTATCCCGCAAACAGGTAAATCACGCCTGTCATGCTGCGATGATGACGGACTTGTCATTGAGGGTTGCATGGCTCAGTTAAAGCGCCGGCGGCCTGATGAGTATCAGCTGGTCGTGCTGCACTACATCTTCAACATACAGAAACGAGCGATAGCCAGGTCATTTAAGAAGGACGAGAAGCTGATCCGGATAGGGCTGCAGATGGGGGAAAACTTCATTGAAGGTTGCCTGTCCATGCTGGACATACGGCTTGAGATGGACCCGGAAACCGAGCGTGAAAATATTTATGAAAAACATCTAACGCGGTCCGCAAATTGTGTTTTAGTCTGATAAGAGTGGTTACGCAGTCACGTAGCTTATCAACTTTAATAAACCTCGTGTTTGCGAGGTTTTATTGAGTGATGAAAGTTTGAAAAAGTGTAAAATGACACCATATTACTAATATTGAAGATCACGGAACACAGCATGCTTTCTTTGGATGAGATCGGCCAATCGGTAAGGAACAATCTTCAACTGATTATCGATTCACAACAGTTGAAGTTAGCTGTTGGGCCGATTTCAGATCAAGACTACCGGATCCTAGCTGGTGGTTTTGGTGAGTTAGAGTGGGATGTTGGTTTGTGTGATTACGGAAACGACCCAAACCACTTTGAGTTCTGCATCAAGTTGGTTAAAGATGTGGTCGAAGCTGTTCCATCTGGTGTCGGTTTGTGTGTTTATGGAATAAACGATAAAATTTTCCGTATTCACATGATAGAAAGCTTTGTTCGGGATGATAATGGCCACCCGTTAAAAGGCCGGATGGTACTTTTGACATTAATGGCAGCATACCTGTTCTGTATGGCCGTCGAAGCTGAAGGGGTTCAGATTGTTGAACCAGTACGTGAACTTGTCGATTACTACAATAGCTTTGGTTTCACGATGACAGAATGTGGCTATGTCATGATTGCTGAAGTCGGTACGTTGGAGGGTGCTTTTGAAAAACTCACCGAAGGTGCTTAAATTTTTTAGCACGAAAACAGTAGACGCAAATTGTCAAAATGATAGGATGAGCCTCCCGACAGTAGAGCACTACTGAAAAACGCAGCGGTAGACGATTTTACGAAACTGCAAAGTTGGGGGTTTTTAGCAGAGATGCTAGAATGTTTCTTAATGAGAACCATGTTGGGACTCATAAGGGGTTTATATGAAAGAGCAAAAAGTAGCCAAAACTGAAGTTAAGTTCGACACAAAAAGCGCATTTGCGAGAATGGGCGCTGCTGTTGAAATTCTAATGAAGGCTGCCCCAAACGCTTTTGAGCACAAAGCTCAATGTAGCGAGCAACAGGGCCGTCCTCGTAGCAGAAAAGCAGTAGCTTAAGCTTTTCGCAGGCACTTTTTGTAACCCGCCATTCGGCGGGTTTCTTTTTTAATGAACGCCACAAATTTTCAGACACCGAAGCCCTGACTTAACCGTCGGGGCTTTTTCATTTCAGCCCCAGCCAACATCCGACACACACCTGGCACACCCCGTATCGCCGACTCGTTTACGGCTGGTGGCTGAACCACATAAAGCAAAAAGGCCCAGAAGGGCCTCTTGTTATGGTAATAGCGGACTGATTGTTGTAGGTGGGCCAATAAGAAGATTAAACAACAAGACGCTCCCTATGGCGATTGCTGCCGCCAAGTCATTGTTCATGGTCCGTTCCCCGATACAAAATTTGGTGTAAATGCGAACTCTATTGGTTCGATTTTCCTTGATAGCGCAGAATGACTTTTCGATTAAAAAGCCCGCGAGTGCGGGCATGAGAAGCCATTCCGGTGTTTTAAGTGTTACAAGGAGGTCATGAGGGATTGCTTACCCTTAATGACAATTTCAAATTAGGATTATTCTTGATTTGAGGCAAGTTTAAAAGAGACCTCTCATGCCACTTTGAGATAAACCTCATAAAAAAACCCGCACAGCGGCGGGTTGAAAGGATGATAGCTACAGGATTTTTATGTAGACGATGAGGTGCCGTGTGTGTCGTCTTTTGGCGACACTACAACAATGTTTTTAAGCGGGCAAACCAATTTCCCAAAAAGTAAGAAAATTCTGTAATTCGGCGTTATACCGAGTAGACAACGTAATTCCAGTGTGTTTTTAGTCAATCTTACGGGTGTTCATATGCACTAGTATGTGATTGAATAGAGTAATAATGTTGTCATATTTCTTATGAATGCTACTCATCAGACGGAGGTACTCATCTGATACTCGTTATCTAATCCCCCCGGATTATGAGAGTACCTCCCTCGATGAGACGCTGCACAAAACGGAGCGCAACGGAAAGAGTGCTTGAGTTCTTCAACGGGCCATTGGCATAGCAATAGTGCTCTTTTCGTTGTGGTGAATTGCAGTCCTCCGAGACAAGCCGAAGACAAGCACCGGCCGCCACAACCCCCAAAAAGCCCTGGCTAATCACCAGGGTTTTTACATTCCAACCCCAGTTAACATCGACACACACTTGGCATACCCATATTGCCTACGAGTTTACGGCTGATGGCTGAAACTTGTTTTCTATAATTACTATTCTGAGTTGTGCGACCTTTGAGACAACGGACACCATGTGATGCTTAGCTTCTAAATTGATAATGTTCATGTGCTGTATATGGATACAGTATCAATAACAAGGAGCCTCACATGGCACATCTGATTATTAGCGAAAACAACGACATTACTTTGACCCCAGAGCAAGCTAAGGCTCTTACTAAGGTTGAAGTCGCTGGCCAGTTTGAAAATGCTGTCCTGCTGAACAAATACCTTGGCCGCATGTCTGTGCCAATGGAACCAGGTACCGAATTCGATGAGGTACTGAACACCGTACCTGCATACTCGCTGGCAATCTCTGTCGAGGGGCGTTGTTTTTCTGGTGTAGGTGCTCCGACGGTATCAGCAGCAGGAGACTCGTGGGAATTCAAGTATCCATTTTACTTGCTAGAAAGTTACGCCGACCAAGTAATTACTCAACATATTCCGGTTTCGCAACCGGCATAACCAAAATAAATCAATCCCGGCTTATGTCGGGATTTTTTTCATCACCCGGTACCGGGACAGAACCCCGGAAGGGGGAGGTATGAAAATGCCCCACAATGACAATGCCCTCCTTAGTTGGTTGGCAAACCTCTATTCGAACAATGCCAACTGGATAAACGGCATGGTGATTACATCAGCCTTGGCATTTGGTCGCGTCCTTTTCTACGGCGGCAAAATCCGCACAGCCTTGGTGGATGCATTACTAACCGGCTTAATTGCAGTAACTACGGTCCCAGTCCTATCCCCGCTATTGGTTCGGTCCATTGAGATGTTACCGGGCATGGGTGACGTGCTATCCAAAACCGAGACGATGAAAATCGAACTGTTTGTGTTCTCAGTGCTGGGAGTTATCGGTGCCAGGGTAATCCGAGAGGCGGCTATTTCACTATTGCAGCGCATCAGCGGCTTGAATAGGAAGGGAGTTAGTGATGCAGATAAGTAAAACAGGTATTGAGCTGATTAAGCGCTTCGAGGGTTTAGAGCTGAAAGCTTATCAAGACTCGGTTGGTGTCTGGACAATTGGCTATGGCTGGACTCAGCCGGTAGATGGAAAGAAGATTGGTCCCGACATGGTGATTGACCAAGCAACTGCAAATCGGTTGTTGAAATGCGGCGTTGTTCAGTATGAGCAGGGCGTTAATCAATTAGTGAAGGTGAAAATCACTCAGGGCCAGTTCGATGCGCTGGTGAGCTTTGCTTATAACCTCGGATTACGTTCGTTGAGCACCTCGACGCTGCTTAGAAAACTAAATGCAAGTGACAAGCAGGGCGCTTCTAATGAGTTTGGTAAGTGGGTAAATGCCGGAGGCATACGGTTGAATGGTCTGGTTGAGCGTCGGGAAGCAGAGCGTGTGCTTTTCCTGTCATGAAGTGGCCACTACCACAATGGCAGATGGCTGTAATGTTGCTTGTGCTCGGCCTAATGGCTTATTTCGCATATGCAAACCAAGGGTTGCGCCATGAACGAGCCACCCTGCAATCAGCTAACAGCCAACTAACTCAAAGCCTCCGTATTCAATCCGACTTACAAATCCGCGCTAGTGCTATCGACACTCATCACACCAAGGAATTAGCAGATGCCAAAAGTAAAATTGTTGCTCTGCAGCATGATGTTGCCCATCGTACTAAGTGGCTGCAACTCAAAGCAATCTGTAAACCGGCCGACTCTTCCACCTCCGGCAGCATGGTTGATGCAACCTGGCCCAGACTTGCTGACTCCGCTGAACGGGATTATTTCACTCTCAGAGAGAGAATCGAAACCGCACGCAGCCAAATAGCCGGGCTACAGGACTACATCAACAACATCTGCGTGAAGTGACAAGTAAACCTACTGAATGCTATATTAAGCAGCTATATTTTAGTTATTCAGGTCTATGTTGTGTTTAAATTTATTAAGCGCGGTAAGGCTGCTGCTCAAGTGAGGCAGTACACTGCCCACTGGTGTGCTGCTATGAACACCTCCTTTAGGGCTGTAACGAAAGATTTTGACGTGAATGAAAAGCCTCTACAGCTAATGAGTTGTAGCATCATTATTGCATCTCTTCTTCATGCAGGGTTAAGTGGGCCTAGGTTGTTATCTGCAATAACAGATCAGGTTTCCAATTCATATGGGTTCACCGCAAAAGACTTCCAAACTAGCGCATTAATGGCGAAGGCTATACTCCATGGATTCGAAGGTGAGGAAGTATATGATTCTCAATTGTTTATTTTGAAAGAGGTTTGCCCAGAATATCCATTTACCATTATGGATACGGATTGGTTCAAGGAAAATATCAATATAATTATTGATGTCATGGATACGGCTTTGCGTGATTCGATAGCTATTTTAAGGTGCTGAACGCCACTTCAAACATTTATCGCAAGTGCAAAGAGAACCCCCGCTTCTGTGGTTTTTTTGCCCATCATACAGTTGCTTTCCGATTCTGTTTAGTGATGGTGTGTTATCCTCCTCGATGAGAGGATCTCATGTCACACAACCTACCGTGATGTGAGCAAAAGGCTACCTACCAGATCCGCGCCGGTATATCTGCAAATGGCTGAAACCAACGGTAAGAAGTAGATTTGAAATAGTTGTAATTCATATTGTTATTATTAGTGATTATTTAAATGATTCTTAAAAAATTTTCCAAGTATGTCATCCCTTCGTTCACTATGCTGCTCATAGCAAATACCAGTTTTGCGTCAAGTGATGATCCGGTTAATTACACAGAAAAGAGACGACTACACTGCAAGCTTCTTGAGAGAAATATCAACTTCTCAGATAGCAAACCAATCGGAAGCCTAAATTCAGGTTGGCTTCGCAAGATAGATGGCACATTTGCTTCTATCGAGATAGATGGTTGGAATGTGCAGCGTTATGGTAAAGAGGGGTTTACCGATAGAGGTGGAAAGATCTTTATCCATGAGGACTGGGGGGCGGAAGTCATAGCTGACCGTGACACTGGCTATGTATCAATGCAATTACCCACAAGAAGTGGCGAAATGTTGTATATGAAGTGGTTTTGCAGTGTTGGACCTAATTTATCAAAATAACAGAACCCGCTACGGCGGGTTTTTTATTGCCTATCACAGAGTGCCTAAACGGACGCTGCGTAATGCACGTTAACCAAGGCCATCATCCCCATTCCGGGAGCGATGGATTGAAAAGTGATAATGATTCCTATCATTGTGGGTCCTTCCTGGCGTTCAAAACACCGAGGGGCGGGAGACGCGCGAAAAGTCGCTATTTATGAGCTTTTTGGACGCGGATCCTACTTCCTTCTCACTTAACACCTAACGCATTGTTTTTACTTAATTCACCTATAGCCAGAGCGGGAAGTGATCCTATCGAGATCCTCTCGATTTTCGGGAAATCACTTCCCGGTTAAAGAAGTGTTAATAAAAAGGGGCGGGGGGGGATTTATGAATGTAACAAAGGCGCAACTGGCGGATCTCTTCGAAGTTTCAACGCGCACGATCACCACATGGCAATCGCAAGGAATGCCGGTAGTGGCCGGCGAGGGGAACGGCGGTAAAGGCGGGGAAAATACCTATTCGACAAAGGACGTTATTACCTGGTACGCCGACCGCGAGGCCTCGCTAGAAAACGAGATATTGCGTAAAGAGCTGGACGCCCTGCAGCAAAGCGGGGATGAGGCCTTGCAGCCCGGCACTATCGATTATGAGCGCTACCGTTTAACCCGCGCTCAGGCCGACGGCCAAGAATTAAAGAATGCTAAAGACTCCGCCGAGGTAGTGGAAACCGGCTTCTGCATGTTTGTCCTGTCAAAGGTTGCGGGGGAGATTGCCGGCATTCTTGACGGCATTCCTCTCTCAATGCAGCGGCGCTTTCCTGAACTGGAAAATCGGCATATCGAATTTTTAAAGCGGGATGTGGTGAAAGCCATGAATAAAGCGGCTGCGCTGGATGAAATTCTTCCGGGGTTGCTGAATGAGTATATCGAACAAACGGATTGATCGGCTGCGTTATTGGGTTGCCGCCGGGCTGCGTTCGCTATTCCGCCCCGTTCCTATGACGGCGGTCGAATGGGCTAACGAATTTTATTACCTCCCCAAAGAATCCTCCTATCAAGAGGGGCGCTGGGAAACGATGCCGTTTCAGGTTGCGATCATGAACGCAATGGGGAGCGATGACATCCGGGAGGTAAACCTGATTAAGTCGGCGCGCGTCGGCTATTCAAAAATGTTGCTGGCCGTCGTGGCGTATTTTATTCAGCACAAACAGCGAAACGGGTTGTTGTGGCAGCCGACGGATGGCGACGCTGAAAATTTTATGAAGTCGCACGTCGAACCGACGATCCGCGACGTTCCCAGTCTCTTAGCAATGGCGCCCTGGTACGGAAAAAAACACCGCGATAACACGCTCTCGATGAAGCGTTTTTCGAACGGTCGGGGTTTCTGGTGCCTGGGAGGTAAAGCGGCAAAAAACTACCGTGAAAAATCGGTCGATTATGTTGGCTATGACGAACTGGCCGC
Organism: Serratia sp. BNK-12; assembly: GCF_047456085.1. Lineage (NCBI taxonomy): Bacteria > Pseudomonadati > Pseudomonadota > Gammaproteobacteria > Enterobacterales > Yersiniaceae > Serratia > Serratia sp. BNK-12. The sequence continues at coordinate 2,998,796 of NZ_CP179896.1, read as the reverse complement.
CTTTGATGAGGATGTGGAGAAAGAGGGTTCGCCGACGTTCCTGGGCGATAAGCGCATAGAAGGCTCAGTGTGGCCAAAGTCGATACGCGGATCTACACCGAAAATCCGGGGCATATGCCAGATAGAACGCGCTGCCAGTGAATCCGGGCATTTGATGCGTTTTCATGTGAAATGCCCACATTGCGGCGAGGAACAGTTTTTAAAGTTCGGCGATCGTGAAACGCCATACGGTTTTAAGTGGGAATCAGGGAAGCCGAAGACGGTTTTTTATCTCTGTGAGCATAACGCCTGCGTGATACGCCAGCAGGAACTTAATTTTAGTGATGCGCGTTATATCTGTGAAAACACGGGCCTTTACACGTCTGATGGCCTCCGCTGGTTCGAATCGACGGGGCAGGAGGTTGATCCACCTGAATCAGTATCCTTTCACATCTGGACCGCTTACAGCTCGTTTACCACCTGGGCGCAAATCGTTAAGGACTTTAGAAAGACGAAGGGCGACCCGGGCAAGCTGAAAACGTTCACCAACACGACGCTTGGCGAAACCTGGGCCGAGGAAGTGGGGGAGCGGCCGTTACCTGAATCCCTGCTCGAGCTGGCCGAACACTACCGGGCAGAAGTGCCTGAACGTGTGGTTTACCTCACTGCCGGCATTGACTCCCAGCTCGACCGTTACGAAATGCGTGTTTGGGGCTGGGCGCCGGAAGAAGAAGCCTTCCTGATCGACCGCGTGATTATCATGGGTCGGCACGATGAAGAGGAAACGTTGCTGCGTGTTGATGAGGCCATCAACAAACAGTATCAGCTGGCCGACGGCACGATCATGACCATTGGCCGCGTTTGCTGGGACTCTGGCGGTATCGATCCGGCGATTGTTTATAACCGTTCGAAAAAGCTGGGCCTCTTCCGGGTAATACCGATCAAGGGCGCCAGCGTTTATGGGAAGCCTGTGGCCAACATGCCGCGAAAGAAAAACAGTCATGGCGTTTTTCTGACAGAAATCGGCACAGACGTTGCCAAAGAAGTCATTTACAGCCGCTACAAACTAGAACGTTCCGCTGATGGCTCCCCCGTTCCTGGGCTTATCCACTACCCGAATAATCCGGCGGTTTTCTACCTGGCCGAAGCCGAGCAGATGACGGCAGAGGAACTCATAGAAAAATATGAGAAAGGGAAAATTAAATTGCTCTGGGACGCCAAAAAACGCCGAAACGAGGCCCTCGACTGTTTTGTTTATGCCCTGGCGGCTTTGCGTATCAGCGTTTCGCGCTGGCAGCTGGATTTGGATGTGTTACTGGCCAGCCGCCAACAATCACCGTCCGGCCAGCAGGCCAGAAATAATAATGACTTGGCCGCCCTGGCGGCTCAATTGGGAGGATAACGTGGCGACACTGGCACAATTGGAAGAAGCCCGAAAAGCCTTACACGAACTGCTAACGGGTAAACGTGTGGCATCGATTCAAAAAGACGGGCGCGCCGTGACATTCACCTCCGCCACGTTAAACGAGCTGCGCGCCTATATCGCTGATTTAGAGATTCAACTGGGGTTAGCCAGTCGTCGCCGAGGTCCGGCGGGGTTCGGGGTATGAATAAAAATCAAACTTTACTTGGCCCGGATGGCGCGACGCCGCTGCGTGAATACGCCGGTTATACCGGTGGCGGTGTGGGCTTTGGTGGCCAAATTGCCGGCTGGCAACCGTCTTCACAAAGCGTAGACGCCGCATTACTGCCGCAATTTGAACGGGGGAACGCCCGGGCGGATGACCTGGTACGAAATAACGGCTACGCAGCCAATGGTGTGCAGTTGCACCAGGATCATATCGTCGGTTCATTCTTTCGCCTTAGCTATCGGCCAAACTGGCGATATCTCGGCATCGCGGAGGAAGAATCCCGGGCGTTTTCTGACGAGATAGAGGCGGCCTGGCGAGAGTACGCAGAGGACCCTGATTGTTGCCTGGACGTGGAGCGCAAACGAACCTTTACGATGATGATCCGTGAAGGCGTGGCCATGCACGCTTTTAACGGGGAAGTCTTTACCCAGCCTTGCTGGGATCGTGCTCCGCATCGGCTGTTTCGCACACAGTTTAAAATGGTCAGCCCCAAACGTATCCGAAATGCGCCCGGAGTGCTCGACAGCAAAACGCAGCGCGCCGGTGTTTCGCTGGACAAATATGGTGCCGCCATTGGTTACAACGTGGTGGATGACAGCTATCCGAGCTGGGGCACCCGCCGCGTTTCCTACGTGCCCCGTGAGCTGGCAAATGGTCGGCCGGCGATGATCCACATTTTTGAACCCCTGGAGGATGGCCAGACGCGTGGGGCCAACCGGTTCTACAGCGTGATGGAGCAAATGAAGATGCTCGATACGCTGCAGAATACGCAGCTGCAGAGTGCGATTGTTAAGGCGATGTATGCCGCAACCATTGAATCTGAGCTGGATACAGAAAAGGCGTTTGATTACATCCTGGGGGCAGGGAACGTGAAAGGCCAGGAACCCCCGATGAATAAATTCCTGGAGCAATACCTGATTTATTACCAGGCCGCGCAAGTGAAGTTTGGCGGCGCGAAAGTCCCGCACCTGTTCCCAGGGGACAAACTGGAACTGAAAACCGCGCAGAACGCGGATAACGGCTATTCAGTCTTTGAACAGTCGTTACTGAGATACATCGCTGCCGGCCTGGGCGTGTCCTACGAGCAGCTTTCTCGTGATTATTCGCAGGTGAGTTATTCCAGTGCCCGGGCATCGGCTAACGAATCCTGGCGTTACTTCCTTGGTCGCCGCAAGTTTATTGCGTCACGCCAGGCGAGCATGATGTTTTCCTGCTGGTTGGAGGAAGCATTGATCCGTGGGGTGGTAAAAATGCCATCCCGCGCACGTTTCTCATTCAGTGAGGCGCGATGTGCCTGGAGTAATTCAGAATGGATCGGCGCCGGCCGCATGGCCATTGATGGCCTGAAAGAGGTGCAGGAGTCGGTCATGCTGATTGAGGCGGGGTTAAGTACCTTTGAAAAAGAATGCGGCAAGCTGGGCGAAGACTATCAGGAGATTTTCCGCCAGCAGGTGCGGGAGGCAGAAGAACGCAAGGCAGCTGGCTTAACACAGCCTGCGTGGGTGGCTGCAGCTTTTCAGGCTCAGCTGCAGAACTCAACACAAAACGAGGGAGGTCAGCGTGGATCAAGCGCGTAACTTACCCCATATCGCTAGCATGGCACTCAATGAGCCGCTTTTATTAGAACCCGCCTACGCGCGGGTTTTCTTTTGCGCGTTGGGTAACGAGCTGGGCGTGGGGCGCCTGATTGATGGCACAACAAACACGGTCTTATCACCGCCGCAAATGACCGAATTAGCCGCGTCCTATGGTCCCGAACGCGTGACTATCTCGGATAACGGCTATGACATCCAGGGTCGGATCGCCATTGTCCCGATATCGGGGACGTTGGTCAGTAAGTCCGCCGCTTTGCGTCCGTATTCTGGCATGACCGGCTACAACGGGATTGTTTCCAGGGTAACAGCGGCAATTAACGATCCCGACGTTGACGGGATTTTGCTCGATATGGACACCCCGGGAGGGATGGTCGCCGGCGGATTTGATGCGGCCGATATTATCGCCCGTCTGCGTAGTCAAAAGCCGATCTGGTCATTGGCCAACGATATGAACTGCAGCGCCGGCCAGTTGCTGGCCAGCGCGTGCTCTCGGCGCCTGGTCACGCAAACGGCCAAAGCCGGCTCTATCGGGGTGCTGATGGCCCACAGTAATTACGCCGGCAATCTGGAACAAGCCGGCGTCGATATCACCCTGATTTTTGCTGGTGCTCACAAGGTGGACGGGAACCCCTGGGAAGCCTTGCCAAAGGAGGTCCGGGCAACATTTCAGGCAAAAATGAACGCGATCCGACAATCCTTTGCGGAAAAAGTATCGGGCTATACCGGTATTTCCGTTCAGGCGGTGCTCGATACCGAAGCGGCCGTGTATACCGGCCAGGAATCGATAGACGCAGGTCTGTCTGATGAGTTGGTTATCAACACCGATGCGTTAGCGGTCATGCGTGAGGCTATCAGTCACTCAAAAGTAACCCGGTCTATAGGAGGCCAAATGTCAGTAAATCAAACCCAAACCGTAGCGGATACGCCAACCGGGTCGGAAGTGGCCACAGCACAAACGGCAGCGGATCCGGCAGCGGCTCAGCCCGCAGGAAGTGTAACAGCGGCCGTTAATGATGCCATTCAGGCCGAAAATGCCCGCATCATGGGGATTTTAGATTGTGATGAGGCCAAAGGCCGGGGCGTCTCTGCGCGTGCCCTGGCAGCTACGCCAGGCATGACGGTAGAAAATGCCCAGCGCATTCTTGCCAGTATGCCGGAAAGCGCTCAGGCCCGGACTGAAACGGGACTTGATCGCCTGATGGCTGATTCTCCCGAAGCGCTGGGCCAGGGGAGCGGTGAAAACAAGGCGCAAGACGGGGTATCGCGTTTAGCGTCATTCTTAACGCAAGGGGAAAATGCATGACCGTAGAACAGCGTAATGATCATCGAGTTTTTGCCGGCAGCGATACGGCACACACCGCAAAGGCCAGCAGTGGGCTGACCAAGGCAACTCTGGCACTGACGCCTCTGATGCTTGCGGCCGAAGGCGGTTTACTGGTGGCCTGGGATGGCGCAGCGGCAGGAACGGCTGTCGCCGTGTTGGCGCTAGCACATGATGGTATCGCACCCTTGCTGACCTATTACAAGTCGGGGACGTTTGCTATTGAGGCTATCGCCTGGCCTGACGGTGTGACCGAACAGTTAAAACAAAATGCGTTTATCGGTACCGCCATCAGCGTTGCTTAAGACGGTTTCCCCCTCATAACTAAAGGCTGCCAATTGGCGGCCTTTTTATTACCAGAAGGAGGGCCTATGGGCCTGTTTACCACGCGTCAACTGATTGGCGTAACCCAGGACAAACTCAAGTTTAATGCGTTGTTCCTGAATCTGTTTTTTAAGCGTGAAATCACTTTCGATACCAAAGAGGTGATGCTGGACAAAATTACCGGTCGGGCGCCGATAGCCATGTACGTTTCTCCTCAGGTAGAGGGCAAGGTTTTACGTAATTTGGGGGGGATGACACGCACGCTAAAGCCCGGGTATGTCAAACCGAAACACCAGGTTACACCGGATATGGTCGTTGACCGTTTGCCGGGCGAGGACCCTGCAATGTTGGCGGATCCGGCGTACAGGCGTGAACGTGTTATTGCGCAGAATCTGAAACAGGAAGAGGAATCCATTGTTCAGGTTGAAGAAATGCAGGCTGTTCAGGCGGTATTAAAGGGTAAATATCTGATGGAGGGGGAGCAATTCGAGAAAGTTGAAGTCGATTTTGGTCGGAACCCTGCAAACAACATTATTCAGAGCGGCGCGGCGGCCTGGTCAAAACAGGACCAGGACACCTTTGACCCAACGTTTGATCTGGATATGTACGCTGACCAAAGTAACGGGGCCATCAATATTGCCGTGATGGACGGGTTGTCCTGGCGCGTCTTGAACGGGTTCAAGTTGTTCCGTGAAAAGATGGATACCCGTCGCGGGTCTAATTCTCAGCTGGAAACGGCGTTGAAAGACCTGGGGGCGATTGTCTCCTTCAAAGGCTATTACGGCGACCTGGCTATTGTTGTGACAAAAGGCCAATACGCGAAAGAGGACGGCAAAACAGCGCGCTATATGCCGGATAACACCATTGTGCTGGGGAATACGTTGGCTGATGGTATCCGCTGTTACGGCATGATCCATGATGCGGAATTTGTCGCAGAAGGGATCACCGTCGCTAAACGTTATCCGAAAAACTGGATCACAAAAGGCGACGTGAGCAGCGAATACACGATGACTCAATCCGCCCCGCTCATGGTGCTGCCAGAGCCTGACAATTTCGTTGTCATCACAATCGCATAACGCCGATTAATCAGGCAGGGGCTACGGCCCCTTTTCCCCTGTTTTAGAGAGAGCACACAATGGCTAATAAAGACGAGTTGATCACCAAGTTGGACGAGCTGGGTAAGGTGCTGGGCCGTGAGCTGAGCACAGAAGGGACTATCGCAGATCTGCAACTGCGGATCCGTGAAGCCGAAGAGGAAATCGAGGCTCTGGAGGAAGACGGCGACGGTACAGACGGTGGCACCGGTGGGGCGTCTGGTTCCGGTCCGTTGCTGCAGACGACCACCGAACAACGCCAGCCAATGGCGCCAAAATCAGAAGGCGAAATCGAGTGGGTACCGGTTCGCGTGCTGACGACGTTGCATATCAATGCATTGCATGAAACGCGAAATCAACCGGTGAAAATGGCGTATGCCGGCGATACGGTCCGCGTTCTGGCCTCGGACGTGGACGAGCTGGAAGACGCTGGCCACGCGACAGAGCTTTAAGGGGGCGGCATGGATGGGTTCGATAACCTTTTTGATGAGGCCATTTTCGATGCTGACAGCCGAATTATTGAGGTGATGGGGCGGGAAATGGTGGTGTCTATCAATGGTGCGCCGACGCCTGTCCGTGCCGTTTTCGATGAGCCTGCCGCTGATACTTCCCTGCCTTATGGCGCCGCAACGGTTCAGGACGTCGCCCCTCGGCTATTTGTTAAAACGGCGCTGATTGCAGGCCTGAAACCGAAAGATCGGGTGGAGATTGGCGCAGAGTCCTTTTGGGTGGTGAAGGTCGGCCCGGACGACACAGGAACCTGTGTTGTTACATTGGCGCGCGGAGTGCCAGGGAAGCCCGCGCCGGCGATCGACAAATGGAGTAAATGATATGGCCCGAGCAAGCAGGTTAAGGCGAGATTTACCCTTTGATATCGATCTGCAGGTACTACAGCGGATCGCTATTTCTGCCGGCGCCAACCATACGCAATACATGCGCGCGTATAGCAGGGCCTTAAATCGCACCATGACAACGCTAAAAAAACGCGTTGTTGGGGATATGAAAGCCGGTATAGCGCCCCGTAACTTATCCCTTATTCGTAAGCGTCTGTTGTCGTTTCGCTTAACCCGTGGCGCGCAGCTGGACGAGGGGAAATTGTGGTTTGGTCTGAATGCAATCAAGGTTAAGGATCTCAAAGGCCGTGTTAAGGGCCGGCTCCGTCCCCACCATGACCGCAGGGACCCCCAGACAGGGCGATTTATTGCCGCCAGGCGTAGGGCATCGGCGGAAGTCGGTTTTGAGCCTAAAGGTGAATTGCTGACGGCCAAAAACTTCCCTGATGGCGAGGTGGGCCGAACGCGCGCCGGTCGGCGAACGATATTAATTCGGGATCCGCAGACCCGCCGCGCGAAAGAGGCCGAGGTCGATATTTACGCCCCGATGCTGGACTACATCGAGGACAACGCCTTTTCAGATGTTTCGCGAATTTTCTTCCATCACTTTGAAACGGATTTAAAAGGCCGCGTGAAGATGCGGATCAACGTGTGAGGGACGTATGCCAACACCGATTTTAATGGCCAGCTATCACGATGCGATATTGTCTGCGCTGCGCGAAATTGCGTGGGTGATCAATGCTGACGATTACCCGGAAGTGGTCACGCAGTTGGAAACGCCGGCGGTGTATTTGTCTATCGCCGGCTGGGAGAATTCTCCCGGCTCTGATGGTCAGTTGCGCGTTGAATTTGAGCACGATCTCTTTGTTGTTGTGGACCGCTCAGCGACGGCCGACATTTCAAAACCTCAGATTTATATTCGCACGGCTGCAGCTGACCTTAGCCAATGGATAGAGGGTAAAACGTTTGGGCTTGAAGGGCTGGAGCCGGCGGAGTTTGTCAGAGCCGGGCCCGATGATTTTGATGTGGCGATGGATGATTACATCGTCTGGCGGATCACCTTCACCCAGGTGGCCGCGATGGGTGAAGATCCGTTTGAATCGAAAGCTGGCCCACTGAAAAAGGTATTTTTGGGCAAGGCTCCGAATATCGGCAGCGCGCACATTGACGGCTATCGGCTGATCTACGAGAAAAAAGAGGGCCCCGGCGATGAGTGATGACGCGTTATCAGACCTGCAGCGCCGGGTTGCCAATATGGTCCGCCGAGGGGTTATTCATTCGGTAAAGCATGGCAAGCAGCCGTTTTGCCGGGTGGATATAGGCGATAACATCACAACCTGGCTCCCGATGTGCCAGGGTTTCGCTGGCGCCCATCGCAGCGACTCCAACCCCTGCGCAGTTGGGGACCCTGTGACCGTGTTATCTGAGGCTGGCGAACTGAATAACGGCCGGGTTTTCCCTGGCTGGAATACGGGCGCCATGCCGGCGCCAGAAGGCAGCGAGGCGGAGCACATCACCCGATACAGCGACGGCGCCGAGCTTCGCTACAACCGCGAAGACCACGCCTTTACGCTGGCACTGCCGGAGGGCGGCACCTATGAAATTATCGGTAAAGGGACGTTGCGCGGGCCGGTAGAGATAACGGACACGTTGACGGTTAAAGGAAAAACGGAGCTGCAGGCGGATACTGCAGTCACCGGGGACCTGTCCGCCACGGGAGAAATTTCCGACGGCAAAAGCACGCTGGCCCGGATCCGGGAAATTTTCAACGACCACACACATCCCGATCCGCATGGCGGGGACACCGACAAACCGAACAACGAAATGTAACCCGCTCCGGCGGGTTTTTTTATGGGGGCACTATGCAGGGAGTTAATGCAGCCACCGGTAAACGCTTGGCGGGAACCGCTCACTTGCGCCAGTCCGTCTTTGACATCCTGACCACGCCGATCGGTAGCCGCGTTCTGGTCCGGGATTACGGCAGCGATTTACTGGACCTGGTGGACAATCCTCAGGACGAAAGCACGCGGGTGCATATCATCGCCGCCACGGCCAGCGCCCTGGCGAAGTGGGAGCCGCGTCTGCAGGTGAAAACGGTGGCGGTACAGTTTGACGGTGCCGGGCAATTTGATTTGACGATTTACGGCATTAACACAGAAACGGGCTACCCGATCACTTTGGAGGAGTTAACGATAAATGGCGACCAATTCCGCGACGATTAACCTTTCAGAATTGCCCGTTCCTGACGCGGTGAAAGTCCCTGACCCCGCGCTGATTTTTGCCGGCTGGCTGGCGCGACTCCGCGAGCTGGACCCGGATTATGATGCCTTGCTGGAGTCTGACCCGGTGTTTAAACAAGGGGAGGTCCTGGCGTATCACTCAACACTGATCCGCCAGGGCATGAATGACTCTATTCGTGCGGTGCTGTTGGCCAGCGCCCAAGGGAACGACCTGGATCAGTTGGGCGCTAATTTTGATGTGTTGCGCTTGCTGATAACACCGGGCGACCCGAACGCCGTCCCGCCAGTGGCACCAGTCTATGAAGACGACGAGGCGTTTAGAACCCGGATACAACTGGCTTGGTCCCGGTTAAGTACCGCCGGCGCCGAAAACACCTACACCTTTTTTGCCGCGTCTGCAGACCCTGACGTTTTAGATGTTCGGGCATACGGCCCCGAAGATCATCAACGGCTTGGAGAGGTGTATCTCTATGTGCTGTCCCGGACCAATGGGGGGATCCCGTCGGCGGAGGTGCTGAAAAAGGTTGCCGAAGCGGTCAATAAAAAAGAGGTCCGGCCGCTGACCGATTTTGTCACGGTGAAGCCGGCGGAAATGGTGGATTTTGAAGTCACCGCAGATATCCAGATCCCCTACGGCCCGGACACTGACACGGTGATGAAAGCGGCAGAGGATGAGCTGGTCAAGTACCTGGCCATTGTTAACCGTCTCGGCCGGCTGGTGTCGCGCTCGGCCATTGACCGCGCATTGCATCAAGCCGGAATAGTGACGGTAAAACTCACTTCACCCGCTGCAGATATCAGCATGGCAATGGGGCAAGCGCCGCGATGTTCAAAAGTCACGCTGCGTAAGGTGATCATTAATGCCGAATAAATTTAAAACCCTCCTCCCGCCCAATGCCATCCCGCCAGAGCGCGCCCTGGAACAGGCGACAATTGAGGAGGTGCTCTCTATCCCTGACCTGATCCGGATAGTGAAAAATCCGGCGTTGTGCCCTGTTGAGCTGCTGCCGTGGCTGGCGTGGGAGTACAGCGTGGACACCTGGAACACGGATTGGACAGAGGCGGAGAAACGGGCGGCAATCGCCCGGGCGGCGTATATCCATCGACACAGGGGGACCCGGGCGGCGATCGAAATGTCGTTATCCTCTTCACCGTTCGCCAGTGATGTAGTCGAGTGGTTCGAAAAAACGCCCCGGGGAGAGCCTTACACGTTCTCTCTCGATGTGACCCAGGACGACCGGCCGATCACCTTAACGGACGTGCAGGACCTGAAAAGCGCGGTAATGAAAGGTAAAAACCTGCGCTCCTGGTTCGATGTGTCGTTTAAAGGCAGCCTGGACGGTAAGGCGATTTTAGCCGGCTACATGATTGCATCTGAGTCATTCTCAATCATCCCTGTGTTTGAGTTTATCGGCGTACATATCAACGGCTGGATGACGTCGGAGTTTGCGCCTACGTCGTCGTTTGATGGGGCTGTTTACACGCTGGTAACGCAAGGCAACTTTGGCGCGATCACCTGGCACGTAACAGGCCCGGCGACGGTGGCCAGTGACGGAACGGTAACAATCACCGGTCCCGGGGCAGTCGCTATCACGGGGACAGATGCTCGTAACCGCTCGATCAGCCACGCAATCAACCCTGTTCGTTACCTTGTTCCCACGCCGGCAGATATTCAGCTTAGCCAGTCTGAGATGCCCGCGTTTATTGAAAAACAGGGCGGCAGAATGTGCCTGGTTGAGGATTTAATTCGCTGGCCGCAAGCCGGCGGAACAAAGGTCCGCGAAATGGGGCATCTGTGGGGGGAGTGGGGAAACATGGTTGCCTACGGTTGGCGCAAGTTTTGGATGGGTTCAACCTCGGAGGAAGCTCGCTGGGTCACTGCCTCCCCGGGGAGTCCCTCAAATTTCAGCCGGTTTGTGCGGTTAACCTCTGCGACAACCGGCAGCGTTTCGCCGTGGGACCCTAACGATTATTCGACGGCTGCAGTGATTGAAGTGGAGAAAAAATAATGGCCTCAGGATTAATTTTAACCGCTGTCGGCGCCGAGGCGATAGAGACGGCTTATCAGGCCGGCGAGGTGGTCACTATCCCGATCGTCGCATTCGGTGATGGTGGTGGGGTATCTGTGACCCCTGACCCTGCAGTAACCAAACTGGTCAATAAATTTGGGGATGTGCCCTTTACGCAGGGGGAATCGGGTAGCGGCATGATTGCCGGCCAGGCAGTTATAAACGCCCGCGATTATCCAGGGAAAGTGGTCCGGGAGTTTGGGCTGATGAGTAGCGCCGGCGTTCTGATTGCCTATGGCGCCTATCCCGATACCTATCTACCGGAGCAGAACGACTCAATAGTAAAAGAGCTGGTGGTGAGCTTTGCTATGCCGTTGGTACACGCGGAAAGCGTGGTACTGGAGATTGATCCGAATGTATCGGTGCTGACGATTGAAGAAGCGGACGCCCGTTATCTTTTCAGGAAGGGCGACACGGCGACGGGCGATCTGGGCGCGCCAATGTTCCAGGCAAATGGCACAAGCGGCGTGCCGGAAGGTTCTGGCATGTATAAGGACCAGTTAAACAACCACGCCCCATTTTATTCGCCTGATTATCAATGGCCCGTTAATTCTGGGGGGGCGTATGTTCCCCTGGTGAAGGGGCGCGGAACAAGAAAGGCTAAGGGATGGCCAACGGCCGTTAGCTTTGGCTATCTCATGCCCGGCGTTGATATGCACGCCCATCCGGTTATCCATGCAATTGGCGACAGTGGCCAGGAATGCATATGGGAGTTTGATACCCAAACCGGAGGCCTAAGAAGTAAAGCCGGGACGTTTGCGATAGAAGAACAGCAACCGATTGTGCCTCTGCCGTTTTCGGGTGATTCCCCGCCGCCTGGCCATGCCTTAATGCTGGGACAGGCCTTTGATAAAAACGCCTATCCGCGCACGGCGCAGGCGTTCCCGTCGGGTGTTTTTCCCGACATGCGAGGCCGGACCATTTTGGGGAAACCGGATGATCGCGGCCCGTTATCGTTGGCTGATGGTGAGGTTAAAAGCCACGGGCATGGCGGTGAGGTGGTCGGAACGGACCTGGGTTCACCAGAAACAACAGAGAGCGGAGGATATAGCCCGAAACTGCGCTCTTACCCTTCCAATACCTCATTGGATGGTGGGACAAGTAGCCGTCACACCATTGACCAGGATCGCGGGTTTACTGATTACGGGCTGATTGAAGGTGTTCCCCCGCATAAACACAACCTCCCGTTAGGGTGGCACGGTCACGGTTTACGTATTGATGCCTTTGGCGCCGCGAAAAACACCGTTGATAACATAGCATTTAACTACATTGTGAGGCTGGCATGACAGAGAGCTTTGAATTTTCGGATATTCCCCGTTGGGTATGGGTTTATCGCTTTGATGATGCCGGCATTTTTACCGGCTCCCTCAATTTTTACGTGGCACCACACACGGGATTGCCGGCGAATTGCACCCCGTTGAAGTGCAATCCGAAGGCAGGCCAGGCGGGGGTATGGGACGGCTCGAACTGGGCGTATATTCCCGATGTGCGCGGATCCACCTATTGGGATCAGCGTGGAAATCAGTTTGTCATGATGGAGCTGGCCGCGCTGCCTGAATGGGCTGTGACCGTCGCGCCGCCGGCTGCAGAACCTGGCCATGCTGTTTTGTATACGGGCGACGCCTGGCAGCAAATTGAAGACCGGACCGGGCAGACTTATTACACCGCCGACGGTCGCCCTCAGGCTGTGCCCGACGCCTATTTTATCTTGCCCCCTGACTGTACCTTTACGCCGCCGGTAACGCCCTGGGACCAGTGGGACGGTGAGCAGTGGGTAACAGATACCGCCGCCAAACAGCTGGCCGCTGTAGAGCAAGCCGCGCAAACCCGGCAGCAGTTGCGGCAGCAGGCAGATCAGCAGATTGAATTGCTTAACGACGCTGCAGAGACAGGAATGAGCGAAGAGGGCGACGATCAACGCCTGGCCAACTGGAAAAAATACCGCGTGCTGTTAAGCCGTGTTGATATCGGCCAGGCCCCTGATATCCCCTGGCCCGCGTTGCCAGCCTGATAAAACAATCCCCTGACCGCCGCCGGCGGTTTTTTTATGCCTGGAGATAACAATGGCAGATTTACATGGTGTGGAAACAATAGAGCTGAATATCGGCTCGGTAGCCGTGACAACCATTCAGACCGCGATTATCGGGCTGGTGGGTACGGCGCCAAACGCGTCTAAAGGGACGGTAGCAAGCCGGACCACGGGCACCCCGTTGCTGGATAATGAACTGACGTTTAACGCCTCAGAGCCGGGGCGCCTGGGCAATCAGTACAGTGTTAAGGCAGTCGCCGGCGCTGCAGGGGCGAAAACCTCGGCCAGCTATGCAGCCGGGGTGCTGTCGATCATCCTGGGCTCAGATACTGAGGGCGTGATAACAGCGACAGCGGCCGAGGTGACTGCAGCGGTGAAAGCCGTGGCCGATAGCAAAATCATTGCCGTTGAAACCACGTCACCGGGGATTGTGGCGCCATTCACGGCCCTGTTAGCCGGCGGGACCGATGAGCCGTTTCCGCTGAATACGCCGGTGGCCGTGATTGGCGGCACCCAATTAAGCGCCCTCGGCGCCGTTGGCACCCTGGGTGAGGCGATCACGGACATCACCGACCAAACGAACGCGCTGATCATCGTCGTGCGTGCGGCGGATAAAGCGGAAGGTAAAGCCGCTGCCGTACTCAGTACGGAGAAGGGGGTGAAGTTAACGACCGAAGGGGGGGCGAAGTTGCTCACAGAGCAGACGTTTTCGGTGGAGCCAGACGTGCGGGCCAGTCTTATCGCCGCTATGGCTGCCTGGTCATTAAGCGAATCGATCACCGGTTACCGGCCGCGCATTTTGATTGCCCCGGGTTTCAGTGAAGACGACGCGATCGGGAAGGCGCTGGAAACGGCCGCAAACAAATTGCGCGCGGTGACTTATGTTGATTGTGAATCGATGGCCACGGCTCAGGAGGTTGTGACCCGCCGCCAAATGTATGGCGCCCGGGTGGAGCTGTTACGCCCGCGAGTCTCGAAAGTGAAAGCCAACGGTGAAATCACCTTTCGCCCTTACTCCGCGTCGGCTGCGGGCCTGCGCGCGCGGATTGATTTAGAAAAGGGCTGGTGGTGGAGCAAGTCCAATCAGGCGATCGCGAACATCCTCGGCGTTGAACAAGTGGACGAGTTTATCCTCGGCGATCGTAACTGCCAGGCCAACTTATTGAACATGGAAAACGTCACAACCATTATTCGCCGTGATGGTTTCCGGCATTGGGGCAACCGCCTGTGTATCCAGGATCCGCAATGGCAGTTTGAATCGGTGCGCCGTACTGCAGACGTTATCGAGGACAGCATTCAGGAGACGGCCTTGCTGTACGTCGATCGGCCGCTCGACCTAGAGAATGTCGATGACATTCTGGGCACGATTAACTCCTATATGCGCACGCTGACCAAGCTCAAAGCCATCTTTGGCGGCCGGGCCTGGCTGGATGAGGAGCTGAACACCGCCGAAACCTTGGCGGCCGGTGAGGTCTATATCGATTATGACTTTGGGCCAAAATCACCGACAGAACGGATCACGATGCGGGTTCGCATTAACAACCAATATGCAGTAGAGGAGCTGGGGACGGTATGAGCGATAAAGCAACGGTAAGAGCCTGGACATTTTTCGCCGGCGGTTTTCGTATCCAGGGCGCACATGAGTACACGCCGCCGGAGCTGTCGATCGTCAAAACAGACCTGCGCACCGGCGCGCAGGATGCCCCCACGCCGATGGATGACGGGATGGAGGCGCTAACCTGTCAGATCAAGTTTTACGGCATCGATACGGACATACTGACCCGCTTTGGTTTTGTGACGGGTAATCGCAATCGCTTTGCGGCCTACGAGGGCTATCTCAGTAACGGCCGTGCCCTGGGGGCGATTGACGAGATAGAGGGATTTGTTTCGAAAATTACGCCTGACGCCCGGGATAACCAGGCGCTGTCAGAAAAGGCCACCACGGTCGAAATCGCGATCAATTACTACAAACAAACGTTTGAAGGCCGCGAGCTGTTCGAAATCGACACGGAGCGCTTTATTCGCCGTGTGAATGGTGTGGATCAGTTGCGCGGTATCGCCGCCAAAATCCGCCTTTAATCCTTAATCATCCTCGTTATCAAGCGGCCCCCGGGCCGCTTTTTTATTGGAGTTATTTATGAGTTACCCCGCGAACAAAAAAGAGATCACTTTCTATTCCCCGTTGACCCTCGAAGACGGCAGCGCGCTTACCCGTGTTTTCATGCGGGAGCCGCTGGTGCGGGACCGTATCGAGTTCTCCCGGATGAAAGGGAATGACCTGGAGAACGAGGTGGCCATGATCGCCAACCTTTGCGATATGAACGTAAGAGACGTAGAGAACCTAACCTCGGCGGACTTCTCCCAGTTGGAGGATATGTTTAACGATTTTTTGCTACCGCCCGAAAAGCGGGAGAAATCGACATCCAGCGAGGCCTAAGGCTGCTAGGGCGCCGGCTGCATTACACGCTGGGCGACTGGCTGAACATGCCTTTCAGCGTGTTTAGTGATTTTCTGGTGCTTGAAGTGGAGATAATCAATCGTGGCCGGACTTAGCCAAAAATTAAAGGCCGTTATCAGTTTCGGCGGCAATATCGACTCCTCCTGGGGCCGGTCTACGGACGGTCTGAAAAAGGGGCTGAGTTCTGTTGAAAAACAGTCTGAGAAGCTGACCAAACAACAGAAGGCCCTGGCTTTAGAGATGAAGCAGGCCAAATTAGCCGGCAAGGATATTGCCGGCTTAAAACGAGATTATGCCGGCGTCACGCGTGAGATAAAAAAAGCGGATGCTGCTCAGGTGGCCTTAAATCGTGACCTGCAACGATCCGAACGTCTGCGCCGATTTGGCGCCGGAGCTAAAACGGCGGTTGGCCGAACGTTGAAAGCGGGGATCGGGATGACCCTCGGCGGTGGGGCGCTGGCGGCAGCGGCCGGCGCCATACTTTCCCCCGTGAACATGAACGCCCAGACCGCTGAATCCGTCGGCAAGGCGAGAACCTACGGCGTGGGCATCGAGACGTATAACGCCTGGGACAGTTTCGGGAAACAGATGGGGCTGAATGGGGAGAACTTTGGGGATCTCCTGGAGGAGCTGAAAAACAAGGTCGGCGAATACAAGGCGACCGGGGAGCAATCCTCGCTTAACGATGCTTTCAAGATGCTGAAATTTGGCGCAGGCGATTTTGCCGGCCTGACCAATGAGCAGCAGTTTGAAAAAATCATGGAGCGCGCCCTAACGCACAAAGACGAGCAGGAGGCGGCGTCCGCGGTCGATATGCTGATGGGGGGCGAGGCCAATAAAATCCTGACGTACATGCGCCTGACCGGCAAAAGCTACAAGGAGATGATGGATCAGCAGAAGCGTTACAACCTGGTCACGAAGGAGGGCGCTGATGGCGCCATTCGCGGCAATATTGCTTTTAGTAATCTGCGCAGCGTGTGGGGATCGGCCGTGGAGGAAATCGCCGGCAAACTGGGCGGCTCGTTGGCGCCGAAAGTGACGCAGCTAGCGGATGAGCTTTCCGCTTGGTTCAAAAATGGCGGCATTGACATTATTTCCACCACGATAAGGAACAAATGGATCCCGAACCTGGTGGAGTTCGCCAACGGCATCATGACTGTCACAAAGCTGTTTCTGGCCATCGCCAGAAAATTAGCCTGGCTGTTGCCCGATGAGCAGAGCGACAAAAAAGCCATTGTGCGCTCTCTCGGCAAAGGGGACGTCGAGGGCGCGCGTGATTTTGCCCAAACGCGGGGCCAGTCTGCCTGGCTGGAATCCCTTTTGAAGGACCCGGAGAAGCAGAAGGCACTGCAGGGCATTTACAGCGATGCGCAATATTCATTGTCCAGCGAGCGGATTATGAGTCCTGGTGCGTATTGGGATAAGGCCGACGATCGGATGCTGGCCGCTATCGGGGAAACTGACAAAGGTGATGATCCGTTAGAAGGGGCCTTTTCTTTCCTGTCTTCACTGACCAATCAAGGCGCCGCTGGCGACAAGCCTGCGATGACAGATAATCGCCGGCAAGAGGTCAATATGACGGTGATCGCTCAACCTGGCCAGGATGCGCAAGCGGTGGCGGATAGCGCGGTGTCGTCAATGAAAAATATGGATGTATTCAACGGCAACAATGCGATGCATGACCCAGCGGAGGCCTGGTAATGGTGGACATTATTGGCACGATCACGGGCGCCTATGATGCACGGCGGCCGGCGGACAGCGCCAGCATTATGATGATGATCGGCACCTTTGAATTTTCTATCGACACGACGACCTATAACCAGTTGACGCGGGAAGCCCGTTGGCGCTGGAGTGAGCAGGAGCGGATCGGCAAACAGGACTTGCTGCAGTACACAGGGAAATCCGCCCGGACGGTCAAAATGGACGGGGAGGCGCATTCCCAGTTTCGAAACGGTGTGGCCAGCATTGATACGCTTTATGACCTGGCTGACAAGGCCGAACCTCAACAACTGGTGAGCAGCGCCGGCGATGTGTTGGGCTGGTGGGTTATTACCGATTTTACCGACACGACGCCGGCGTTTTTGCCTGGCGGCGCTCCTCGCAAGAAAACCTACTCGATCACGATAAAACACTATGCCGACGAATTATCTAACCCGTGAGGGTGACGTACTGGATGCCGTCTGTGCGGCCCACTACGGCACAGAGAACCTTTCGCAGACCGTTGTAACGGTTTTAGACGCTAATCGCGAACTGGCGGCGCTGGGGGCTGTTTATCCGGCAGGGTTAATCATTACCCTGCCGGACATAGAGACACCAACGCCCGAATCACCGATCCAGCTATGGGATTAACCGATGCAACAAAAACAGCCGGCCGAATTCCGGCCAGAATTCCGCATTATTGCGGAGGGGCAGGATATAACCGCGATCATTCGTGAAAACCTGGTGGATATCAGCTTAACGGACAACGGCGGCGCCACGGGCAAAACTGACGAGCTGCAAATTACCCTCCTGTCGGAAACGCTAAAACTCCCGCCCAAAGGCGCCCGCCTGAGTGTTGCCCTGGGCTTTAATGGTCAATTGGTCGATAAGGGCTGGTTTGTGGTGTCTGGCCGCGCCAGTAGCGGGCCACCGCGCAAGATCCAGCTTTACGCCACATCGGCCCCAATGAACGCGCAAAAACAGCCTGGCGATGTGCAGAGCCAGAAAAGCCGCAGCTGGGACGGCGTGACGCTGGGGGACATTGTGAAAACGGTGGCAACTGATAATGGCCTCATCCCCAAAATAGCCACGCAGTTGGCCAGCATCGCGATAGAACACATTGACCAGGTGAGAGAGTCCGACGCGGCGCTGATGACCCGCCTGGCACGTGCGCATAACGCGGTGAGCAAGGCCGCCGGCGGTTATTGGTTGTTTCTGGAGCAGGGGGAAGCAACTACCGCCAGCGGTGGCGCCCTCAGTAACGTAAAGATAACCCGGGAGGCGCTTTCCTCCTGGAGCTATTCAGATGGCCAGCGCGGGGCCACAACGGGAAAGCCGGCGAAGACGGCAGACGGTAAAGGCAAAAAGGGCAAAGTGAGCGTGTCCTATTTCGATCCCGCTGATGGTCGAACGAAAACTCAATCGCTGGAGCATGACGGACCCGACCAGGCCAACCCCTTCACGCAGTCGAGCAAAGCCCAGGCGGACAGCAGCGCCAAGTCAAAAATGACGCAGGCCAACCGGAACGAAAGGAGAATGACGCTAAGCGGGCCGGGCCGGCCGC
The DNA here is from genome assembly GCF_047456085.1 of Serratia sp. BNK-12. Taxonomy (NCBI): domain Bacteria; kingdom Pseudomonadati; phylum Pseudomonadota; class Gammaproteobacteria; order Enterobacterales; family Yersiniaceae; genus Serratia; species Serratia sp. BNK-12. The sequence goes on along the minus strand of NZ_CP179896.1, from coordinate 2,979,961 downwards.
AGTATGTGCCGTTGACTGCCGAAAGTCGGATAACAACGGCGGGATTTGGTGAGGAGGAGGATCGCACCTGGTTAATCGAGTCCCTAGCGTTTTCTTTGAGCAGCTCAGGCCTGGCGATGGCGTTTAACCTGGTCACTGATATTAAACCGCCTGCAGAGAGCAAAGCGAAAGCTGCGAAGAAAGAAAAGAAATCCGATGGCATTGGCTATTTCGATTAACGCTATTCAAGTAAGGTAAAATGATGGAAAAGTTAAGGCTTGTCCGTACTGCCCAACAATTAAAATCAGGTGGCCAAAACATTCAAGATAATGAATTATCATTGTCAATATCCAAGCTGCCACCTACTGATAAATTAAACCTCACTGCTTTAGTTCCCGTTGTTAATGAAGGAGTGACTGAGGCGGCGACAATACAAGATATCGTTGACTTACTCGATGGGGGATCGCCTGGTGATATCAAGTTAGACCCCAGCGCAAATAATCTGCTAAGTAAGAGTGACGCGGGACTTCTGTTAGACCGTTACAAGACCCCTTGCGTGGGTATTACCGGCACGTATGTGAGTACCAGTGCGGGGCCTGACTTCACTAAGGATAACGCTTTTAGTGAAACGGGCGGCATTTGGAGAGTGAAAAATACCCTTATGCTTAGCCGAGTACCAAGTACGGCTAATGGTGCGGTCATTGTTGATATCACGCTGGGGAAAATACCCTGTGATAGCTCGGGGATCCCTTTGCAGTATACGTTAAGTGTCGGGACGACAAGTAAAAAGGTCGGTGGAGTCTGGCGTCAGCATTCTGTCATGATATTGGCCATTGTTGGCGCCCCCATTAAATTAATGGATGTTGTTTCCGGAGTTTTAGAAGATTACAAAGAGGGAGTAGCGTGGGGGGTAAGCGTTAAATATACGTTTGGGGATATGGCCCCATCGGTACCATAATTACATTGAAGTTTATAAAGAAAAAGAGGCAGATAATCTGCCTCTTTTAGTATCCCTGGTGCTGGTGGATTTTTTATCTTTTAATCATACCAATAAATATCGTTCGGATAATGTTTCCGAATCTTGTCGCAGCACGTCTTAAAATTGATGGTGGCTTGCACTTCTCACAGTAGCTCGGTTCGCCGTTTGCCCAACCGGTGGTTTCAGCTATCCATAACCCGCACGTTCTGCAAAACGTCATGTTGTGTGCAGACATGATACACCTCCATATGAAAATCATTATTAATGGTGCGTGTATTATCTTGGAGTTGCAAATGGGTATTGCCGATCAATTAGTTGCAGATTGATCGTTGAAAACGATCGCTTACGATTAGCCAAGTGACTACCAGGCTTGTCTGTACATTGAAATGTCTCGGTAGGGGCTACAGAACTGCAGTTGTGTTGGGGGAACGTATAATGGCTTAAGTTTTTATCGTGCTTGTGTACTTATTCACGTAGGCCAGATACTGGTAGAACTTCATCTTCATTCATCAGAACTATCTTTCTTTACCGATCAATATCCTACCTTTCTGAGAGATTTCCGAACTTTCCCCCGCTAAAAACTTGCGCTTATACTGTATAAAAAAACAGTATCAGGGCAACATTATGACTTTCTTTTATCCAACACCAAACCCCACCAAACTAGAGATCCCGCTGTTTTCCGATAAAGTACCAGCGGGCTTTCCCAGTCCTGCGGCTGATTACGTCAGTTCACGTATCGACTTGAACGAATACTGCATCAGCCACCCTAACGCGACCTATTTCCTCTATGCGACCGGCGACTCGATGCTGGAGGCGGGCATCACGGAGGGCTCTATGCTCGTTGTCGATCGCAGTATCAACCCAGCTCATGGTGATATAGTTATTGCCAGCATCGCCGGCGAGTTCACTGTGAAACGTCTCTGCTTGCATCCGCGCGCGCAGCTGGAGCCAATGAATCCAAAGTATGAGCCGATCCTACTCCATGACAGCGGTGACGATTTGGAGGTGATAGGCGTCGTGGTGTCATCGATAACGAGGCTTAAGTAATGTATGCGCTTGCTGATGTGAATAGCTTTTATGCGAGCTGCGAAACTTTGTGGCGTCCAGACCTGCGCGGCCGGCCCATTGTCGTTCTTTCGAATAATGATGGGTGCGTGGTTGCCAGGAGCAAAGAGGCGAAGGCTCTGGGCCTGAAAATGGGCGAACCCTACTTCAAAGTTAAGCGCGAATTTGAGAGCGTCGGGGGCATAGCGTTCAGCAGTAATTACGAGCTTTATGCTGACATGTCACAGCGAGTGATGGCCGTTTTAGAAGAGATGGCACCGCGCGTAGAAATTTACTCCATCGATGAGAGTTTCATGGATCTGACCGGCGTGCGTAACTGTATCGACCTTGAAACCTTTGGCCGCCAGGTGAGGGCTAAAGTGTTACGCAATACCGGCCTAACAGTCGGGGTTGGCATTGCCCAAACCAAGACACTGGCGAAGCTGGCCAACTTTGCGGCGAAGACGTGGGACAAGACTGGCGGGGTTGTGGACCTGTCCAACGAAGGGCGCCAGCGCAAACTTATGGACTTACTGCCGGTGAATGAGGTCTGGGGTATCGGCCGACGGATATCGAAAAGACTCAACATGATGGGTATCGAAACCGCGCTGCAGTTGGCCGATGCCAGCACGACGATGATCCGCAAACACTTTAGCGTTGTGATAGAGCGGACTGTGCGTGAACTACGTGGTCAACCATGCCTTGAGCTTGAAGAATTCGCGCCGACGAAGCAGCAGATCATTTGCAGCCGCAGCTTTGGAGATCGCATCACTGAATATGACCAGATGCATCAGGCAATCTGCATGTATGCGACACGTGCAGCGGAGAAATTACGAGAAGAACGTCAGTATTGCCGGCATGTTAGTGCCTGGCTTAAAACCAGTCCATTCTCTATCAATGAGGAATACTACGGCAATACGGCCAGTATAAAACTGAGCACGCCGACGCAGGATACGCGGGACATTATCGCCGCCGCGATGCGCTGCCTTGACGCGATTTGGCAACCTGGTCATCGGTATCAGAAAGGCGGGGTGATGCTGCAGGATTTCTTCAGCCAGGGCGTTGCCCAATTGGGTTTGTTCGATGAGCACCAACCGAGGCATAACAGCGAAAAGCTGATGGGGGTACTAGACCACATCAATAACTCCGGTAAGGGGAAGCTGTTTTTTGCCGGACAAGGAGCACAACAGATGTGGTCGATGAAGCGTGAGCTACTATCACCAGCTTATACAACTCGCATAACTGATCTCCCTATGGCTAAAGTATATTGAGAAAATAATTTATAACTGTATCATTATCATTTATTTTGAAGATTTCAAAATGGACATCGGTGATGAATTTTATGGATATAATGAACAATATTAAATCGTATTTAAATGGTTTAACCTCAAGGGGTTTAGTGAAAATCCGGGGTTTAAGGATATGGCAACTAGTTATCCTTTTTTCCGCCATGTTGCTAATTATTAATACTTTGAACTTGTCATTTTTAAAAGTCGATGTCATATCAGTATTCTTATTGCTAGTGATTCTGTCATCTCCATATGTGAAAGAAATAAAAAAAATAAAATATGGTGATTTTGAAGTTGAAAAAATAGATAGTCAAGAAATTGATGAATTAGTATTTAAAGTGGAGGAGTCGTTGCCTCAAGAAAGGAATCCAAACGAAAGAATATATAAGCTAGAGAAAGATATTGAGATAATAAATGAGTTGAAGGGGCGTGATCCAACATTAGCTTTCGCGAAGCTTAGAATTGAGATTGAAAAAAGAATTTATATGTATGTAAAATACCTGGGTGAATCTGATGGCATTAAAATTCCACCACTAAAACAATCAATCATGTCTTTGATTGAAAAAGGTGTTATAGCCGAAAGTTTGGGGTGGCCATTACTCGATGTTATATCAATATCAAATAGAGCAATCCATGGTGCTGACATAGATGAAGAGGACCAAGAACGGGTTATTAGCTCAGGAATGATTTTGCTTGAAGAGTTGAGTTATGACATTGAGTTTAATTATGCTAGTGGAGAAATAATAAGTGAGTGCGAGATTTCAAATGAAGAATGTGAAAATGAGTCTTATAATAGGCAGTATCTTTTAACAACAATAACACCATTGGTTAATGGGCCAAGAAAAACCGTAAGAAAAGTTACTCAAGAACAATTAAATAACTATTTTGAGTACTATAACGAATTCGCTGAGTTTATTGTTGAGTTAAAACCAGTGGATTAGCATTGGTAAAAAGGTAGTTCTATAAGGTAATCGGTTCGAGTCTGTATCGTCGCAAAGCGACGACACATGTTTAGCTACCTTGGCTATAGGTTAGAAGAGGGTAATGTACGCTGGAATTCGGGAAAAACAAGTTATCAAAACCTAACATTAAGGTTTTCAATTCAATAAGTTACGATAATGACAAGACAACCGATAATGGCAAGTTTTTTGTTTTATTCTCTATAATAATCAATATATTGCTAATATACTATCAATCTAATGCTGCGCCACATGGGCTGGTTCGAAGCGGCTGACCTGATTGTTAAAGGCATGGAAGGCGCTATCGCTGCCAAGACCGTGACCTATGACTTCGAACGCCTGATGGAAGGCGCTAAACTGCTGAAATGTTCAGAGTTTGGCGACGCTATCGTTAAACATATGTAAGTGTGTTTTAGCGTTAAATGATAACGGGAGCCTGATGGTTCCCGTTTTTTATGGATGGTAATTTAAAGGGATAACACCCGGCCAAGCGGATCCTGATAACACCAACGGTCTTTATAACCCGCGGTCGGTTTGCCAAACGAGTAACGCATGGTTTTTCCCACGGCTTCGCACAGCTCATAAGCGGATTTGACATTTAGCCAGGTGACGATGGTCCCTGGGCAAAATGAGTCATGACGCTGGTCATATCCGCCATTAACATAATCAAAATTAATCCATTTAGGGCTTTCTGCTTTGGTTATGAGCTGAAATGCGCACGGCTCTCCGGCTAGAAATAAAATATGGCCAAAGAGAAATTGCCGCAAGGATGTAAACATATCTACGGTTTCTAGAAAATGGCTCGGCCGGTGCCCCCAGCGTTTTTCAAACAGATCGAAGTATATTGTGATGAGCTCCTGTGGGGGAAAATGACTTTGGTCGAAAATTTCACCACCGGCCTTGATAAATTTGTTTAGCTCTCTTTTTCTGCTGTTTTTCGTCGATGAAGAGAATCCGTCTTTACCACAACCTTTTGCCAGGCAAACAGCGCGATGACTGTTTAGCTTGAAGCTTGAGTTTAGAACATTTCTTCTATTTAAAGAGGAGAGTATTTTCGTTTTAAAGGGCAATGCAATTCTGAGCTTAGGATGAAATGGGAGCGTTATTTCATCTTTGTTGAACTGATAATGCCCGAGCTTTATCGCTTTCGCCGTCTTGCCATCACAGGCAAAGTTGCTGTTTCGCCAAGAGCAAAATGCACCCAGTAAAGTACCATTGCTATTTCTCTTGATAGAGTAGTGCGGGCGGCAATCGAGCCTGCTATGCAGGAAGGCCAATACTTCGGGGTGAGTGATAAAATTCCCGCCATATAAATCAAAACATTTCTTGTAGTCGGCTGCCGTGCCTGGCTTCCACCCAGAAGCTAAATTTGTTAATTTTTTTATCATAATGTTGTGAATTTTTATTTTTCAGGAAATAGAGTATAAATGAATTACCCACTCAAAATGAAGGGTTAATGCATTGGTTGCTGGGTATGAATATTTAATCGCAGGCAACGGCCTAACGGATTCTGTAAATGACAGAATAGAAAGTTGCATCGTTTATGACTTATTAATTAATGCTAAGGTAAACGGAGCGATCGCCCAGGGAAGGGATATGAAGAGATAAAAAACGGGAACCCCATGGTTCCCGTTTTGCGTTGCAGTTTCTAATGCCCTTTAACAGAGAATACTTTTTCACTCCGCCTTGGTGGCGTCTGGGTGATTCTTGCCTTCCTCGATAAAATCTTCGTCGATCTCATCGGTGGTTTCTGCACTGTCGCGGCCGGAAAGAATATTCCAGCAGGCGATGAACAGGGCGGCGATCAATGGGCCGATAACGAAGCCGTTGATACCGTAAATCTCCATGCCGCCCAGGGTTGAAATCAGGATCAGGTAGTCCGGCATTTTGGTGTCTTTGCCGACCAACAGCGGGCGAAGAATATTGTCGACCAATCCGATGATCACCACGAAGAAACCGACCAGGAACAGGCCTTTCCACAGCATGCCGGTGGCGAAGAAATAGATGGCTGCCGGTACCCAGATAATGGCGGAACCCACCGCAGGGATGATGGACAGGAATGCCATCAACGCGCCCCACAGCAGGCTGCCGTCGATCCCGGTGAAGTAAAATGCCAGACCGCCAAGCGCACCTTGCACCACGGCCACGACCACCGTGCCTTTCACCGTCGCGCGCGACACGGCAGCGAATTTCACAAACAAATGGTGTTTAACGTGCTGGGATAACGGCAGGGCTTCGAGCGTCAGATTGACCAGGTATGGGCCGTCTTTGAGCAGGAAGAACAGCAGATACAGCATGACGCCAAAACCCACGGCGAAGTTGAAGGTGCCTTTACCAATCAAAAAGACGCTGCCGGCCAGGTATTGGCCGCCCTTGAGTGCCACTTCGGAAAGCTGTTTCTGTATTTCCGCGGCGCTATCCAGATTATGTTCCGCCAGAAAATGCCGTGCCCATCCGGGGAGCAATTTCAGGGTGTCGGCAACAATAACCGGGAACTGCGTGTTATTGGTCTGCAGCTTGGTGTAAACGACGTTCAGTTCAATCGCCAATGAAGAAGCGATGATCGCCAACGGCGTAAAGACGATCAAACAGATCACCGCGAGCGTTATCAAAGAAACCAGGCCGTTTCGGTCGCCCAGATACTGTTTAAGTTTTTGTTTCACAGGGTGGAAAATCACCGCCAGGATGATAGCCCACAGCACAGATGAGTAGTAGGGACCCAAGACGTCCATAAAAGCAGCGGTAACGATAAAAAGGATCAGAAGAAAGAATCCCTTTGAAATACCTTTAGACATCATACCCGTCCCTCAGATGATAGATTTTGCCGGTGGATCTCGGTATTCACCGGCATTGACACTTCTTGAAGAATAAACCCTATCATCACAAACGGTTAACAGGTAGCGGATTTTATCGGTGAACAGTTAATAGAATTTACTAATAGTGCCTCATGTTATGAGGACATTAAGCTGATGAGGTGGTGGCAGGGCATGCATTGCCTAGGCTCTGGTTTTCGATGCGAGCGCCAGTGCCAGGATACTGCCCAACAGCGCGGCGGCCAGCACCATACCCGCGGGAGCGGACCAACCGGCATAGGCGACAAGCGCACTCAGTACGATGGGGCCGATCACCTGACCGAGATAAATGCCTTGCATCACCAGCCCCAGGCTCAACGGGATCAAACCCGGTTCTGGCGCCGCCGCCGGAGTGGCGGCCAGAATGGTGGCGGGCATCATGCCGCCAATGGCGCTAAACACTAAGCACAGTGGGATCAGTAAAGCGTTTGGTGTAACGGACAGGAAAACGCCGGTACCGGCAAGCCCCATCAGCAGGCTGACAACGGCCAGCAGATTTCGAGCCCGCAGGCCGCGCGAAAGCAGTACCCCAGCGGCAAGATTGCCGAGGATATTGACGGCTATCACCGCCGCGCTGATCCCACCGGCGACAGCCAGCGTCAGCCCTATACGCTGCATCAGGAAAATCGGCAGAAAGGCCATCACGGCGAAGAACTGCAGGTTATAGGTAGTAAATATCAAGGCCAGCAGCAGGGGCTGCCGTGCGCGCAGGATGCTGACCAACGCCTGACGCAGTTTCAAGGCAACAGCGGAAGACGTGGTGACAGCGGCTCGCGGAGTGGTGAATGGCAGCAGCAGCGCGGCCAGCAGGGTGAGGATACCGCCGGCGATCCAGCTTTGTTGCCAGTTGCTAAAATGCGGGCCGAAAAACAGCGAAATGGCCATGCCCGCCGGCATAAAGGTGCTCCAAATACTGAAGACCAGATTACGTTTTTGCGCTGAAACCACGCGTGTGAGCACGGTTGGCGCTGAGACCACGACGATAACGAAGCCTATCCCTTCAATCGCGCGGGTGACGATCAAACCGATGAAGTTGTGTTGAGCCGCGCCAACGAAGCTGGCTATGCTGACGATCACCAATCCCAGCCCCAACAAACGCCGGTCGCCCCAACGGCGCACCAGCAGGCCGGCGGCGATGCCACCAAACACGCCGATAAAGGGAAAGGCCGAAATGATCCAGCTCAGCGACTCCAGCGAACGGCCGAATTCGCGTTGCAGCTCAGGTAAGGCAATAGTCGCTTTACCCACGTGCAGGGCAACGGCAATACCGGCGAGCACCACATTGGCGATAGCCGGCCAGTGAGTGGTCGGGGTATCGAGGGTTGCGTTCAGCGTTTCAGGTTTGATGGCGGACATGGCGGTCTCCAGCGACGACAAAGACCAGACTATGCGCCTGGGCGCGACTAGTAGCAGTTCAATTATTGCTCTGTTTTTTGGCGCAACCGCATATTTCGAGCTTAATTGCGCAATCGCACTGGAAACGTTGGTACACCATCGCAGAGCCGCTGTTTATCGGGGCACGTCTTTAAGCCGGGGAATGGCCTTGGCTTAGGTACTGCGTATAAGAAGATGCCGATAGTATTTCCGCATCAGATGGATTGATATCTGGCTCCATATAAAGACGGGGATCGTGACTGTGACCAGGATCTGCAGCAAACGCCCCATTTCGCCCTCGACATGTGGGTAAATAAAATGGGATACGTGAAGAAATAGCCAAATCAACGCGATGTAGATCATCAAACCAGCCCAGCCCTCCCAATGGCGAAAAGTTCTAAAATAGGCATCGCGGTAATTACGATTGCGTATCCTGCGGGGTAGTGTCTGCAGCTCTGGGATTTGGCGTCGCGACCAATATATTTTCATGGCAACCTCCTGTTGCTAAGATGCATATGATATTCATTCGCAACAATGTCTGCAATCTGCCTGGCTACGACTTGGCCGCTCGGGAAGTAGCTTGCCAATGATCAATATCATTGAAGGCGATTGCGCGTCTGAATAACACTGGAGCCCCTATTCAAGGAGAAAAAGATGTACAGCGACAACGAGAAAAAGTTCTATATCATCCTGAACCGCAACCACGAACCGGCCACCTTATTTAACGCTTCCTGCCATTTAACCGCTGGCATTGCCGATCTGATCGAACAGCGTGAATTCGACCATTATCCCAGCGCTATTGAAGGCGTAAGCGCCAATATGAGTCATTATCCGATCGTGATCCTGCAGGCGAAAAACAGCAGCCAGCTCAGCAATCTGATGCTCAAATGCAAGGAGGAAGGGGTGTTAGCCAACTTCTTTACCACCACCATGCTGTCCCATTCCGCAGAGCAACAAATTGCCGATACCGCCAATACCGAGTATGACAAGCTGGAGTTCGTTGGGGTGGCGCTGTACGGGGATAGCGAACAACTTAAGCCGCTGACGAAGAAATTCTCCGTTTACCGTTGAGGCTTCCCTCCGCGCTGGGTGATTAACGCGCCCGATCACACAAATCCCGCATCGGCTTTCTTTTAACCTGCCTGCCATGATAGTTTCTATCAAAACAGTGATGGGAATGATTATGGCGGGCAAAAAAACGACGCTGGCAGCTATCGCCAGAGAGGCGCACGTCGGTGTCGCTACGGTCGATCGAGTGATCAACCAACGCGCGCCGGTGCGGCCGGAAACCGAGCGTAAAGTCATAGCCGCGGCACAAAAGCTGGGGTTTGCGCTGGAGAAATCCCACCGGCTGTTTGAAGCCGCCAGACAGCCTGCCGTGCGCCTCAAAATGGGTTTTATCCTGCTGAAAAAGGAGCATTCATTCTACTCGCAGCTGGCGGAAAGCTTGCTGGAGCAGGCTATGCCTTATCACGATCGCGAGAGTCCGCCGCAATTTATTTTTCATGATATTAGCGCGGTCAGCGACACCGCCGCCGCCATTACGCAGTTAAGCCAGAGCGTGGATGTTATCGGGGTGTTGGCGCTGGATAATCCGATGATCCGCTATGCGGTTGAAGAAGCCACTCGCCAGGGCGTGAAGGTGTTCACGCTGCTGTCCGATCTGTCGGTACACTGCCGCGCCGGTTATATCGGGCTGGATAATCAGCAGGCCGGCCGTACGGCCGCCTGGGCAGTGGAGCGCCTGTGCCGGCGGCAGGGCGAAGTGGGGGTGATCATCGGTGACAACCGCTTTCAGTGTCAGGAAACCTGTGAAAGCAGCTTCCGTTCTTATCTGCGTGAGCATTTAAGTACGCAGCGGGTGCTTGAGCCGGTCCGCAGTCATGAACAGGCCGAAAGTGCCAGGCAAGTGACTCATACTCTGCTGGAGCAGCATCCGAACCTGGTCGCTCTGTATGCCCCCTGCGGCGGCGTGGAGGGAATCATTGCCGCATTGCGCGAGAGCGGCAGGCAGCATGAGGTCATGCTGATTTGCCATGGCCCGGTTGAGGGGGGCGAGATGGCGTTGATTGACGGCACTTTGGACCTGATGTTGAGGCACAGGATCCAGGAATTCGCCGCCTCGATCGTCAACACCTTTATTTCTGCCGCCAGCGGCGACGCTTCCGGGTTTACCCACTGCATCAACCGTTTTGATCTGATCACCAAAGAAAATATCTGATTATCGGCTCCCGGCATGGGAGCCAATTCCCTCGCTAAAAATACCGTGCTCCCGTGAAGTCACGGCCTGTCTATGTTTGATAGAAAAACATCATTTGATCTATCAAAAATAACGCGATCGCCATCAAAAAATGAAAATTCCATCATTGTCCGTTTCGAAATTTTCGTTTGATACTGGCGCTACACAACACCAAGAGACGGACTGAAAAATGACTTTGCCTATTGCCAACGCTCCCTGCAGCTGGGGAGTGGATGATCCTAAAAATCCTGACCTACCGCCTTATAGCAAAGTGCTGCAGGAAGCGAGCGCAGCAGGTTATCACAGCATTGAATTGGGGCCCTGGAGCTATCTGCCCACCGATGCCGCAACTCTGACCGCAGAGTTGCAACGGCATTCGTTGTCGCTGGTGGGGGGCACCATTTTTGATGATTTGGTCAGCGAGCATAACTTCGAGCACATACTGGCACTGACCCACAACATATGCCGCAACCTCTCGCAGGCGCCCCAGGCGCAACCCATTTGCGAGGGCCATTTTTCACCGCCGTATCTGGTGATTATCGACTTCGGCAATCCGCAACGGGCCAGGTTTGCCGGGCAATCAATGCAGGCACCGCGGCTGGATACAGCCGATTGGAACAGGATGATCGGCCACATTATTGCCGTTAGCGAGATTGCCTGGCAGGAATATGGGGTACGACCGGTGGTACACCCGCACGCCGGAGGTTGTATTGAGTTCGCTGATGAAATCGAACTGCTGGCCGCGCAGATCCCGCACCACACTGCGGGGTTGTGTCTGGATACCGGACATCTGTACTACTCCGGCATGGATCCGCTCACCTGGCTCGAGCGCTACTTCTCCCGGATTGATTATCTGCATTTCAAAGACGTTAACCCGCAGGTGTTCCGCAATGTGTTGGCGCGTGGTTTGGATTTCTTTACCGCCTGCGCGCAAGGGGTTATGTGCCCGCTGGGGAAGGGAGCGATTGATTACCCTGCCGTGCGCGACTTATTGTCTGCGCGCGGCTATCAGGGGTGGATCACCATTGAGCAGGAACGGGATCCGCGTCAGGCGCAAGGCAGCCTGCGCGACGTAACGGATAGCCTTACTTATTTACGCAGCGTCGGTTTTTAATCAGGAGCAACGAGATGATTAACGGTATTAAACCTCTGGAAAGATCTCTGCGGTGGGGCATGGTCGGCGGCGGGGGTACCAGTCAGATCGGTTATATCCATCGTTCTGCGGCATTGCGCGACGGCACTTTCACCCTACTGGCCGGCGCGTTTGACATTGACGCATCGCGCGGGCGCAGCTTTGGGCAAAGCCTGGGCGTGGCAGCGGAGCGCTGTTATCCGGATTACGCCACGTTATTCCGTGAAGAAGCCGCCAGGGCGGACGGCATAGAGGCGGTTTCCATCGCTACGCCAAACAATACCCATTTCGCTATTTGCCAGGCAGCGCTGGAAGCCGGCCTGCACGTGGTGTGCGAAAAACCCCTGTGTTTCACCACGCAGGAGGCGCAAGCACTGGTGGAACTGAGCCAAAGGCAGCATAAAATTATCGGTGTTACCTACGGCTATGCCGGGCATCAACTGATCCTTCAGGCGCGTCAGATGATTGCCGATGGCCAACTGGGTGAGATCCGTATCATCAACATGCAGTTCTCTCACGGGTTCCATGCCGCGCCGGTGGAACTGGACAATCCCAGCACGCGTTGGCGGGTGGACCCGCGTTTTGTCGGCCCCAGCTATGTATTGGGTGATTTAGCCACCCACCCGTTATTCCTGGCGGAAACCATGGTGCCGCAGTTGAAGATCAAACGGTTGATGTGCAGCCGCCAGAGCTTTGTCAAAACTCGTGCGCCGCTGGAAGACAATGCCTATGTACTGATGGAGTACGATAATGGCGCTGTCGGTTCAATGTGGTGTTCGGCAGTTAACAGCGGTTCTATGCATGGCCAAAAGGTGCGTATTGTGGGGGAAAAGGCCAGCCTGGAATGGTGGGACGAACAGCCTAACCAACTGCGCTTTGAAGTGCAGGGCGAGCCGGTGCGTATTCTGGAGCGTGGTATGTCCTACCTCGATCCTATGGCATTGGCGGAGGATCGCATCGGCGGCGGTCATTCCGAAGGGCTGTTCGAAGCCTGGTCGAATCTTTACCGGCGCTTTGCGTTGGCGATGGACGCCACCGACCGGCGAGACGAGGCGTTTCTGGCTGGTTTTTGGTACCCCGACGTGCATGCCGGCGCGATGGGGGTACGCTGGGTGGAAAACTGCGTGCGCTCCGCAGATGCCGATGCCAGTTGGGTGGCGTTCCGCTAATCATCTCGACTGGCGTATTTTTCTGCCATATCGATGTACCGGCAACTTATCCTCAGCGGCAATGGGGGATTCTGTGGTTCGCTTCATTAGATAAAACTTTAAATTCTGTTAAGTTACTTGTTAGCGTAATCACAAGGAGAGAACGATGTTAGAGCAATATTACCCGGCCACCATGAGTTCCAAACCTATCACGGACGAACAGCATAAAAGGCTGGTGGCAGTGCAAGCGGCACTGGAGTTGATCAAGGCGACGCTGTCTGACACTAACGACGGCAACGGTGTAGACTTCCAGCTTAAGGCCGCTGAAAAGCACGTTGGCCCGTTGGCCGATGCCATTCAGGAAGCGCTGAAGTAAATCTTCATGCTTATCATCAACCGCCCAAGGGCGGTTTTTTTATGTCGCTTAAACGCAAAAAATCAGATTATTTGCCTGGTGATGCAGGGGGAAAGGGGGCAAAATTCAGCCCAGGATTGACTTAAGCAATAGCGAAGGAGAAGCATTGATGAAGGATGTGCATATCGCACTGTCGGGTGGCTGCGTGCGGTTGGCCTACCCGGGAGAAAACGTACTGGATTTTGCCGATAGCCTATCGTTTGGGCCGCTGTATGGGCTGGATGATGATCTGGCCCTGCAAGCCCGATGCCGCTGGTTGCGCGATCTGCACCAATCTGTTCATGCTCCCGAGTGGGATACCTCTGAAGCGCTGCCGCTGGCGATGACCACGTTAAAAACGCAACTCGCTGCTGTAAGCGGGCAAGTGACGTTGTGGGCTGGTGCTAATCCCGACGAGCAACTGATGCTGCGCGCACTGTTGCCGTTGCTGGGGGAACGTCGCGTTTTCGTGGTTAACGTAACCGAACACACCGGGCGGGTTGCCACCAACTGGTGCCCGGCAGAAATGCTGGAACCACTGTGGATCTTGCGGCGCGAGCTGTCTCCGAAAGATAAAGCCAGGCTGATTGCCGATTGGCATCGCCTGTTGGCGGAAAACTCACTGGTACGGATTTTTGCGGAAAACCGCGTGCAGGGGCAAGCGCTCGATTTCCATGACCGTCCGTTGTTAGATGCTTGCCCGAATGACTATACCCAGGGTTCCCGGGTGGTCGGTGATGCGATGGTAAATTCACCTTATCCGGTGGGGGATACCTTTTTGAATTTCCGATTGTATGCCCTGATTGAACAAGGAGTGGTGCAGGCGCAGAACGCCGGTTTGAATATGAACCGGATCCAGGTCAAACAGGCTTAAAACTCACCTATTCCACGGATTATTTTTTCGTGCTCAGAGGCAGATAAACCCCGTTAAAGCGGTTTAATCTGTCATGTAAATAGGATTATACTGCGCCATTGACTGTACGAATAAACAGGTGAATGGAATGGTGCTGGCTCTGAAGGGTGAAAAGATTGCTCGTAACCGGTTTACCGGTGAGAAAGTCGAAAATGGCAGCTTTATTCACTGCGATTTCTCTGGCGCCGACCTGACCGGCACCGAATTTATCGACTGCCAGTTTTACGACCGCGAGAGTCAACAGGGCGGTAACTTCAGCCGCGCCGTGCTCAAGGACGCCAGCTTCAAGAATTGCGATCTGTCGATGGCTGATTTTAGACATGCCAATGCTTTAGGCATCGAAATTCGTGAGTGCCGGGCTCAGGGCGCAGACTTCCGCGGTGCCAGCTTTATGAACATGATTACCTCGCGCACCTGGTTTTGCAGTGCCTACATCACCAAAAGCAACCTGAGTTACGCCAACTTTTCCAAAGTGGTGCTGGAAAAGTGTGAGCTGTGGGAAAATCGCTGGAACAGCGCGCAAATTCTCGGTGCGACCTTTAGCGGTTCAGATCTGTCCGGCGGCGAGTTTTCCTCCTTCGACTGGCGTGCTGCCAACTTTACCCATTGTGATCTGACCAACTCTGAACTGGGTGAGTTGGATCTGCGCGGAACCGATCTGCAGGGCGTGAAGTTGGACAGTTACCAGGTGTTCCAGCTAATGGAACGCCTGGGCATTGCCATTATCGGCTAAGGCGACGATCCCGCAAAGGGCAATCAGGCCTTGCTGGGCGGGGGTGGGGCTGCAGAATCTGGGAAATAATAAGCAGGGCGTATAAATATAATGTTAAATATTCCTTGCTTAAATAATCTAGCTATGTGTAAATAGCGTCATCGGTTTGTAGTACAGACCTTATGAAAGCAGTTTTAGTAAAGCAGTTCTCAGTATTAGTGATATCCCATAGATAGCTCTTCTCCCGCGAATTTCCTTCTCTAGTGCCCAATAAGTTTCCAATAAAAACAGACCTCTATCGCCTTATGGCGTCTCAAAAATATAAAGGAAATATCTATGTCTAATAAAATGACTGGTTTGGTAAAATGGTTTGATGCAGGTAAAGGTTTTGGTTTTATCTCTCCGGAAGACGGTAGCAAAGACGTGTTCGTACACTTCTCCGCTATCCAAAGCAATGATTTCAAAACGCTTGATGAAGGTCAGCGCGTTGAGTTCACTGTCGAAAACGGTATGAAAGGCCCGTCTGCAGGCAACGTAGTCGTTTTATAATTTCAAGGTAGTGCTTTATTTCTTGCGATAGCGATGATGGTTTAAGCCGGAGCAGATGAGAAATAAAATAATTGCCTGAATAAACTCCGGGATTACCCGGAGTTTATCTAAAATAATTAGCTTCACCATTTTCAATAACCGAAGTTATTGGCAACAGAAAAGAAGATTGGCCCATAAAGTTATAAGTCCGATCCAGTCTATTTTTCTGTTGTGAAAAAGTTGTGCTTAGGCTGCGTAAGGTTGGAGTGTTCGATGGACGCTTACGCCATAACATGACGGTCGGGAAAGTAACCGACAAACATTGATGACCTGGCCGAAAGCCGGGTTTTTTTATGCCTGTTGCCCCGGTAAACAGGCTGGCCCAGAATGAAGCAGGCCAGCCTGACGTGACCGTTAGCTGCGCTGGGAATCCAGCACTTCGTTATTCTTCACCACGTCCTGAGCTTTAACATAGCTTTCAATCAGCAACTGATATGCCGGGAAGATTTTGGTGTAAACCTCAGCCCATTGCTGTGCATCCTCGCGGTTCCAACTGCCCTGCAGTTCAGAGGCCACGCCAGCGGTATCGATCGGTACCACTCCGGCCTGCACCACTCGCGCCATAGTAATCTCCTGCGCCATTTTAGAGTAGGTGCCGGAGGCGTCGATAACGGCAAAGACCTTATAACCCTCTGCCACGGCGCTGATCGACGGGAAGGCCATGCAAACGCTGGTGATGGTTCCGGCGATAATCAGGGTTTTACGCCCGGTCGCTTTTACGGCCGCAACAAAATCTGGATTATCCCAGGCGTTGATTTCGCCTTTGCGCGCCACATATTGCGCATGCGGTGCATTTTGGTGGATTTCTGGGATCAAGGGGCCGTTAGGACCCTGTGGAACGGAAGCCGTGGTAATGACCGGCAATTTGCTTAGCGTAGCGATACTGGCCAGTGCGCCAGCGCGAGCGCGCAGTTCAGTCATCGGCATATCGCCGACGGTTTGGAACAGGCCGCTCTGGTGGTCAATCAACAACATCACCGCGTCATTGGCATCAATAACAGGACGCTGGCCATTAAAGTTTGCTGGAGAGCTCATCTTTCTTTCCTCTGTGGTCGGGACGTAGACAACAATTAACTTTGTTTAACCAAGGGTTAATCTCAGTGCTTGTTAACAGTGTAGGGCCAGAGGAAAATTCCACTAGAGGGCTAACTCAGGATGCATCGTTCTATAAAAAGAACAATAAGGCCAGGGGCAGGCGATTATTTCAGCGCTGAACTAAACTTAAACAGCATAACAAACATGCGGAAAGGCCCTGGCAGGGAGCGCCACTTTGTTCACCAGCGCAATGCGGAGGGCTGTAATCATGGCTTATCATCATATCGTTGTGGCAACCGATCTCAGCGAAGACGCTGAATTTTTGCTCGGCAAAGGCGCCAAGTTAGCAAGCGCACTGAATGCCAGGCTATCCCTGATTTATATCGATATCCACCGTGGCGGCTATTACGCTGAGCTGGGCGTGGGTGAATACAACTACACCGACAGAACTTTTTCGGAGCGTGTCAAAAACATGCTGAATGCGATCAAGGATCAGTCGTCTTACCCGGTTGAAGAGGTGATTATCAGCCGCGGCGAACTGACGGAAGAATTGAACCGGGCGGCGAAAGAGAAAGGCATTGATCTGATTATCTTTGGCCATCATCACGATATCTGGAGCAGATGGATATCTTCGGCCCGGCAGGCGATCAATAACCTTAACGTTGACCTGTTGGTGATCCCCATTGCGAAGTAATGAACCTCGCCAACTGCACTAACGCGACGGTACGGGACTTATTGATAGGTGATAATGCGCGTTGGCAATAGTCACTGATATGAATTTTATTAACCCTATCAAATGCTTGGCTTAATTCCGATAATGCCTGACCTAGCGCATTGAATTCGCACTGAATACCTCTTTGTGATTAATAAACCGCACATTTTGACTGTCACTCGTCGTCCATGAGTTTTATCCTCGAACCATTAGGATTTGTATGATTTATAGAAATACATTCACATGGAGGAGGTCTCATGCGTTTTGACAATAAAGTGGTAGTGATCACCGGTGCAGGCAATGGGATGGGAGAGGCGGCAGCGCGTCGTTTTTCTGCCGAAGGGGCTACCGTGGTATTGGCTGACTGGGCGAAGGAGGCGGTGGACAAAGTTGCCGCTTCGCTGCCTAAAGGCAAGGCACTGGCGGTACATATTGACGTTTCCGACCACGTTGCGGTTGAAAGAATGATGAATGAGGTGGCCGAAAAATTAGGCCGCATCGACGTGCTGCTCAATAACGCAGGCGTGCACGTGGCCGGCAGCGTATTGGAAACCAGCGTTGCCGACTGGCGACGCATTGCCGGGGTGGATATCGATGGCGTGGTGTTCTGTTCCAAATTCGCCATGCCGTATCTGCTGAAAACCAAAGGCTGCATCGTTAACACCGCGTCGGTTTCCGGGCTGGGTGGTGACTGGGGCGCGGCGTACTACTGCGCGGCGAAAGGGGCGGTGGTTAACCTGACGCGTGCCATGGCGTTGGATCATGGCGGTGACGGTGTGCGGGTCAACTCGGTATGTCCGAGCCTGGTGAAAACCAATATGACCAACGGCTGGCCACAGGAGATCCGCGACAAGTTTAACGAGCGTATTGCGTTAGGCCGAGCGGCGGAGCCGGAAGAGGTGGCGGCAGTAATGGCGTTCCTGGCCAGTGACGACGCCAGTTTTATCAATGGTGCCAACATCCCGGTAGACGGCGGGGCGACCGCCTCTGACGGCCAGCCGAAGATTGTTTAAGCGGTAATTTCGGGCCCGGTGGTATACCGGGCCCGATAGCGTTACACCCCAATCCGATCCCGCAGCTGGTAGTAAGCTGCACCAATCGCGGTGAAAGGAATTTGCAGGTTGCGACCGCCGAAGAACGGCAGGTGCGGCAGCTTGGCAAACGCATCGAACCTTTCCGCATCGCCGCGCATCAGCTCGGCAATCAGTTTGCCCGCCAAATGAGTACAGGTCACCCCGTGGCCGCTGTAGCCCTGCATGTAATACACGTTATTTTCCAGCCGACCAAACTGCGGCATGCGCGACAGCGTCAGCAGGAAATTACCGGTCCAGCGATAGTCGAGACGCACGCCTTTGAGCTGCGGGAAGGTTTTCAGCAGTTTTGGCCGGATCAGATTGTCGATATCGTCCGGATCGCGGGCGCCATACACTACGCCGCCGCCGTACAACAGGCGGTTATCGCCGGTGATACGGTAATAATCGAGCAGGTAGTTACAGTCTTCGACGCAGTAATTTTGTGGGATCAGCGATCGCGCCACTTCCGGCGCCAGTGGTTCGGTAGCCACCACCTGGGTGCCGCACGGCATGCTACGTTTCGCCAGCCGCGGTTCCAGCTTATCACCCAGATAAGCGTTGCCGGCGACAATCACATAACGTGCTGTCACCTGGCCGTTGGCGGTGCTGACGATTGCCGGTTCGCCATGACGGATGTGGGTGACTGCAGACTGTTCGAAGATCCGTCCACCCTGCAGGCGAATGGCTTCGGCTTCACCGAGCGCCAGATTCAGTGGGTGAATATGGCCGCCGCTGTGATCCAGCAGCGCGCCGACGTAGCGCTCGCTATCGACCTCCTGGCGGATACGCTCGGCGTCCAGCAATTCAAGCTGGGTATTGCCGTAGCGCTCCCAGTGCTGTTTTTGTTCGATCAACGCATGATATTGCCGGTTGTTCAGCGCGGCGAAGATGCCGCCAGGGCGATAGTCACATTCGATGGCGTACCTTTGGATACGGCTGCGAATGATCTCTGCGCCTTCAAACATCATGCTGCCGAGCAGACGGGCGCTTTCGGCGCCATAACGCTGTTCAATGACGTCGATATCGCGGCTGTAGGAGTTCACCAATTGCCCGCCGTTACGTCCGCTGGCACCGAAACCGATGCGGGCAGACTCCAGCACCACCACGTTGTACCCCGCCTCTACCAGAAACAGCGCCGATGACAAACCGGTGTAGCCGCCGCCGACGATACAGACGTCGCATTCAATGGATTCATTCAGCTGCGGGTAGGGCGCGTGGTTGTTGGCCGAAGCCGCATAATAGCTTTTTACGTGTTCAGTCATGATCTCTGCCCTTATTCCAATGAAATCCAGGTGGTTTTCAGCTCGGTGAATTTGTCCAGTGCGTGCAGCGACTTGTCGCGGCCGTTACCGCTTTGTTTGTAACCACCGAAAGGAACGGTCATGTCCCCGTCGTTGTAGTTATTGACGAACACCGTGCCGGCTTTTAGCTGACGCGCCAAACGATGGGCACGGGACAGGTCGCGGGTCCAGATTGCAGCCCCCAGGCCGTAGTCGCTGTCGTTAGCCAACTGCATGGCCTGCTGCTCGCCGCTAAACGAAGTGACCGCCAATACCGGGCCGAAGATTTCGTCGCGCGCCACGCTCATGGCGTTGTCTACCTGGGTGAGAATGGTTGGGCCGAGATAACCGCCGTGTTCGCCTTGCGGATGATCGCGACCGTCGAGGAACAGCGCAGCGCCCTGAGTCAAACCCTGTTCGATATAGTCGGCCACTTTCTCGCAGTGGCCCTGATCAATCAGCGTGCCCATCACCGTTGCCGGATCGAGCGGATTGCCTGGTGCAAAGGCTGCTGCATGGCGGCGCAACGCCTGTAAAAATTCTTGCTGTATGCTCTCTTCCACCAACAGCCGAGTACCGGCGATGCACACTTGCCCCTGGTTATAAAAAATCCCGGCGGCGGCGCTTTGTGCGGCCTTATCCAGATCCGGGCAGTCGGCAAAGATGATATTGGCGCTTTTGCCGCCGGCTTCCAGCCAGACCCGTTTCATATTGGATTGGCCGGCATAGATCATCAGTTGTTTGGCAACCTCGGTTGAACCGGTGAAGGTCAGCGCGTCGACGTCGTTATGCAGCGCCAGCGCTTTACCGGCATCGTGACCATAACCGGGAACGATATTCAGCACGCCGTCCGGCAGCCCGGCCTGCTGCGCCAGTTGCCCCAGATAGATCGCGCTCAGTGGCGATTTCTCTGAAGGTTTGAGGATCACGCTGTTGCCGGTGGCCAGCGCCGGGCCGAGCTTCCAGCAGGCGAGCAATAACGGGAAATTCCACGGCACGATGGCGCCAACCACGCCAATGGGTTCGCGTTCGATTAACGCCAGCGCATCGCTGCCGGTAGGGGCGATTTCGCCATAAACCTTATCGATCGCTTCGGCATACCAACGCAGGCAACGAATAGCGCCAGGCACATCATCGCGCAGGCTATGACGAATCGGTTTGCCGGTGTCCAGCGTTTCCAGCAGCGCCAGCTCTTCGTGGTGTTGTTCCATCAATGTCGCCAGCTTGAGCAGCGTCGCCTTGCGTTGCGCCGGAGCCGCGCGCGACCAGTCGCCCCGCTCAAACACCTCGCGGGCGGCGCTGACCGCCAGGTCAATATCTACGCTGCTTCCCCGGG
Organism: Serratia sp. BNK-12; assembly: GCF_047456085.1. NCBI lineage: Bacteria > Pseudomonadati > Pseudomonadota > Gammaproteobacteria > Enterobacterales > Yersiniaceae > Serratia > Serratia sp. BNK-12. The sequence goes on along the minus strand of NZ_CP179896.1, from coordinate 2,958,923 downwards.
CCACCTGAGTCAGCTCTCGCTGACCGGCAGGATCCTCCACGGCAAAGGTTTCGCCTTCGGCCGCCTGCTGATAGCGGCCATTGATAAACAGTCGGTTCTCAATATTCAGGGCTTGCGCCCGGTGTTGCCAATACTGCAAGTGGTGGAAGTCCATACCTTGCTCCGTTGATCAGAATGTCGTCGGCGTATGGGCGCTGATAATCCGGCAAATCCGCGCCGACGTGTTGCTGAAACTGTGGGGAATGCCGGTGTTGATGGCGTAGCTCTGGCCGGCCAGCAGGGGATAAGCCTGCCCGTTGACCTGCAGCACGACTTCGCCTTCCAGCAGGGTGCCAATCTCTTCCCCCTGATGCTTGATGCGTTCACCGGTGGTGGTACCCGGCTCATAGGTTTCGATCATCATCGCCAGGGTGCGATTAGGATCGCCGTTGTGGATCAGTTTCATAGAAACCCCCTGGCTGCCAATCTCGATCAGATCCTGGTAGTCGATAACAATCCGTGGCTCGGCCGGCTTCTCCGGTTCGGCGAAAAATGCCGACAGGGACAGCCCGTACACCGTCAGCAGCTTTTGTAAGGTGCTGATGGCCGGACTGACCTTGTCCTGTTCGATGGTGCTGATGGCGCTGTGAGTTAACCCAGACAGTTCGGCCGCGCGGCGCTGCGATAATCCCAATTGCTGGCGGATTTGCGACAGACGTTTGCCCGGTGCCAAGCTGACATCGCTCATGGGCGTTTTTCCTTTTGATAGTTCCGGCAGGCGCTAATGAAACCTTCAAACAGCAGGCGTGACAGGGCATATTCCTCGCTGTTCCATTCCGGGTGCCATTGCACGCCCAGCGCAAAGGGCTGATCGCGCAGGCTGATGGCTTCTACCAACCCGTCGGCGGCGTGTGCTTCGATACGTACGCTGGATCCCAGCGTCTTCGCGCCCTGGCCATGCAGTGAGTTCACCCAGAATCTGTTGCAATCCGGTATCAGTTGCGAGAGTAGGCCCCCTTCCTGAACGATGACTTCGTGGGCAGGGGCATATTGCTGTTCGAGCGGCAGGTCGTGATCTTCACGGTGTTCCAGCAGTTCGGGCAGTTCATACAGCCGGCGGTGCAGGGCACCCTGGGTGGCGACCACCATTTCCTGCATGCCACGGCAAATGGCGAAAAGGGGAATGCGCCTGTCGAGCGAGTGGCGGATCAGCGCCAGGCTCAATTCGTCTCGCCCGGGATCGGCGTCAGGCTCATCGCCGTTTTCACCATAAAGGTGCGGCTGCACATTACTGGGGCTACCTGGCAAAAGAATGCCGTCGAGTTGCGGCAGTAACTCTTCGAGCAGTTTCGGTTCTGCCAGCGCGTGTGGCAGTGCTATCGGCAACCCGCCCGCAGCGATAACGGCATTTAGGTACTTTTCTTGCAAGGTCTGAGTGAGGTGCCCGTTTAACCTATACCTGCACATCACTACGCCGACCACTGGTCTGTTAAATATATTGCCCATACTGTCCCCTTGGTATGTTCGAAATTATGAACGATAAGCTTCTCCACTGCCGTTTCCGTTCAATATTTTATAAATCTAGCAGTGAGATGGGCAATATTCAAACTAAAAGTAACACTTGCAAAACAATTTTGTTGCATCTATGTTTCATTGGTGGACATTATATTGAGCAAGATGGTCAAAAAACATCGACGGCAATAAGTGTGAGAACCACAGACAAAAACATACATGGCGGGTGAATCATGCAGACCAACATAGTAGAAGTGGAAAACTTTGTTCAGCACCACGAAGAAAAGCGAAGTAGCGCGTTCCAACGTGAAGTGAAGAAGTATCTGGAACGTTATCCATTAACTCAGCACGTTGACGTTCTGTTGACCGACCTTAACGGCAGCTTCCGCGGCAAACGGATACCGGTTGGCGGGCTGAGCAAACTGGAGAAGGGCTGTTACTTCCCGGCGTCGGTGTTTGCGATGGATATTCTTGGTAACGTGGTTGAAGAGGCCGGATTGGGGCAAGAGCTCGGTGAGCCGGACCACATCTGTGTACCGGTATTGGGCACGCTGACGCCGTCGGCGGCGGATCCACAATATATCGGCCAGGTACTGCTCACCATGCTGGATGAAGATGGTACTCCCTTTGACGTTGAACCGCGCAATGTGCTGAACCGAGTGTGGCAGCGTTTGCGTCAGCGCGGGCTATCCCCCGTAGTAGCGGTAGAGTTGGAGTTCTATCTCATCGATCGTCAGCGTGATTCGGAAGGGTATCTGCAGCCGCCGTGTGCGCCGGGTACGCAGGAGCGTAACACCCAAAGCCAGGTCTATTCGGTAGACAACCTTAACAACTTTGCCGACGTGTTAAGTGAGATCGACGAACTGGCACGCCTGCAGGGGCTGCCGGCAGACGGTGCGGTGGCCGAAGCCTCGCCCGGTCAGTTTGAAGTCAATCTGCACCATACCGACAACGTGCTGCAGGCCTGCGACCATGCGCTGGCGTTGAAACGCCTGATCCGCATGGTGGCAGAAAAACACAACATGCAGGCCACCTTCATGGCCAAGCCGTATGAAGAGCACGCCGGCAGTGGCATGCACGTGTATATCAGCATGCTGGACCGCCAGGGCAACAACGTTCTGGCCGATGATGACGGCGAAGACTCTGCATTGTTGAAACAGGCTCTGGCGGGAATGATCGCCCTGATGCCTTCTTCTATTGCGCTGTTGGCGCCGAACGTTAACGCCTACCGCCGCTTCCAACCGGGCATGTACGTGCCGACTCAGGCATCCTGGGGCCATAACAACCGCACAGTGGCACTGCGTATCCCTTGCGGCGACCGCGATAGCCACCGCGTGGAATACCGTGTGGCCGGTGCCGATGCCAACCCTTATCTGGTGATGGCGACCATCCTGGCGGGCATCGTCTACGGGCTGGAAACACCGCTGCCGCTGCAAGAGCCGGTAACCGGCAACGGGCTGGAGCAGGACGGACTGCCATTCCCTATCCGCCAGAGCGATGCGCTGTATGAATTCGAGCATCAGCCGGTGTTGAATGCGCTGCTGGGTGAAAGGTTCAGCCATGTTTATCTGGCCTGTAAAACGGATGAGCTGGTGCAGTTTGAGCGCCTGATCACCGATACCGAAATCGAGTGGATGCTGAAAAACGCCTGAACCCGCTCATCCTCGATGATACCGCGCGCGTCTGGCGCATTCCGCCGGCTATCCTGTGGCCTGCGAAGCTGCGCGCAGCGGTAAAGCATTTCTTCTACTTGGCGTACAGGACGCCGGCGAGGAAAGAACCATGACAGCCATAACTGTTCCATCAACCTGCGCGGGCGTTTGCCTGTGCCGCAGTAAATATGGGCCTTCCGCTGGCCGCGTTTTTTTGTCTTTGCATCGTCCCTTCCGCCGCCTGAGCAGCAGTTTCCCCGCGGCCTCTCTGAATGACGTTAAACGGTTACCAGCAGAGGACAAAGGGGGGAAACGCCATGGCGATTAATGCGATCGAGGTTAATGAGGCGGCCAAGCCGCAACTGCGTAAAAGCCTGAAGCTGTGGCAAGTGGTGATGATGGGGTTGGCTTACCTGACGCCCATGACGGTGTTTGACACCTTCGGCATTGTCTCCGGCCTGACCGACGGCCACGTCCCGGCCGCTTATCTGTTGGCGCTGGCCGGCGTGTTGTTTACCGCCATCAGCTACGGCAAGTTGGTTCGCAAGTTTCCGACCGCCGGTTCCGCCTATACCTATGCGCAAAAGGCCATTAACCCGCACGTCGGTTTTTTGGTGGGGTGGTCCTCGCTGCTCGACTACCTGTTCCTGCCGATGATCAACACCCTGTTGGCAAAGATTTATTTGACCGCGCTGTTCCCCGAGGTGCCGCCGTGGGTGTGGGTGGTAGGCTTTGTGATCATCATTACCGCCATCAACCTGAAAAGCGTCAATTTGGTGGCTAACTTTAACACCCTGTTTGTTTTGGCCCAGATAGCGATCATCGTGGTGTTTATCTTCCTGGTCGTGCGCGGCCTGCATAACGGTGAAGGACTGGGGACGGTGTGGAGTCTGCAACCCTTCATCAATGAGAATGCGCATTTGCTGCCGATCATCACCGGCGCCACTATTTTGTGCTTTTCGTTTCTCGGCTTTGACGCGGTCACCACCCTGTGCGAGGAAACGCCCGATGCCGCCAAGGTGATCCCGAAGGCCATCTTCCTGACTGCGCTGTACGGTGGGGTAATCTTCATCAGCGTTTCCTTCTTTATTCAGCTGTTTTTCCCATCTATTCAGCGCTTCCATCAACCGGACGCGGCGCTGCCGGAAATCGCGCTGTACGTGGGCGGCAAGCTGTTCCAGTCAATTTTCCTCTGTATTACCTTTATCAATACCCTGGCGTCAGGTCTGGCCTCGCACGCCAGCGTTTCGCGACTGCTGTACGTGATGGGGCGCGACAACGTGTTTCCGGAAAAGTATTTCGGCTATATCCACCCGAAATGGCGCACCCCCTCATTGAACGTGTTGCTGGTTGGGCTGGTGGCGCTGTCCGCGCTGTCTTTCGATCTGGTCACCGCGACCGCGCTGATCAACTTCGGTGCGCTGGTGGCCTTCACCTTCGTTAACCTGTCGGTGATCAGCCATTTCTACATTCGCGAGGGGCGCAACAAAAGCTGGAAGGACCGATTTAACTACCTGTTCCTGCCGTTGGTGGGGGCGTTAACGGTTGGCGTGCTGTGGCTGAACCTGGAAAAAAGCTCGCTGACCATGGGGCTGATCTGGGCCGGGCTGGGTTTTGCCTACCTGGTATATCTCACCCGGCGTTTCCGTCAGCCGCCGCCGCAGTTTGAACGGCAGCCGCAGCAATAAGGCCAAGGCTGTTGATGAACCCATCCAGGGGTAAATCGGTGGGGGGCAGCCATCTTCGCCCCGATTCAACTCATTGATTATGCAATAGGGCGCAGCATGCAGCGCCCCCACCAGGAAACGATAGGCACTCCGAGGCGGGCTTTCCCGCCTTTCTTTTTTTATCACCGGGCAGTAGAGTGAAAATCCTGATAAAAAATAACTGATTGGAACGCTTTCATGTCTTCTCTGCCCGCCCAATATAAAGCCACCTTGCTCGGTCTGTTGGCGATCCTGCTGTGGAGCAGCGTGGTTGGCCTGATACGCAGCGTCAGCGAAGGACTGGGGCCGATTGGCGGGGCAGCAATGATCTACAGCGTCAGCGCGGTATTTTTGCTGTTGGCGCTGCGCATGCCGAATTTACGCCTGTTCCCACGCCCCTACCTGCTCCTCGGCAGCCTGCTGTTTGTCAGCTATGAAATCTGCCTGTCGTTGTCTTTGGGCTATGCCAATACCCGTCTGCAAGCGATTGAAGTGGGAATGATCAACTACCTGTGGCCCTGTTTCACCGTGCTGATGGCCCTGGTGTTTAATGGGCAAAAAGCCAAGTGGTGGCTGCTGCCGGGGCTGTTGCTGTCCTTGTTCGGCATTGGCTGGATCATGAGCGGCGAGGGCGGCTGGTCGCCGGCGCAAATGCTGGAAAACGTGCGCAGCAATCCGCTGAGTTATTTGTTGGCTTTTGGCGGTGCAGTTATTTGGGCGCTGTATTGCAATCTGACCAAGAAAATTGCCCAGGGTCATAACGGCGTGGTGTTGTTCATTACGCTGACCGCCCTGGCACTGTGGTTGAAATATGCATTCAGCAGCGAAAACGGTATGCAATTCACGTTGCCGGTAACCCTGACGTTGCTGTGCGCGGGCATGGCAATGGGAGCAGGCTATGCGGCGTGGAACGTGGGTATATTGCGCGGCAATATGACGCTATTGGCGACGGCGTCTTACTTTACGCCGGTGCTGTCGGCGGTGTTTGCCGCGCTGGTGCTGAATACTGCACTGACCGCCAATTTTTGGCAGGGTGTGGTGATGGTCACGGCAGGTTCGTTGATCTGTTGGCGGGCAACCCGAGGAAATTAACGGAAATTATCTGCCTGTCGCCCAATGTTGAACTAGAATTTAACTAGCGATTCTGCCTGAAGGAACATAAAAAATGAGAGACGATATTCAATTCATTCAGCAGCCAGTGATTGACGACGAACGTTTTATGCGCGGTGATACCGTGCGCCTGACCACCGCAAATTTACGTCACGAATACCAGCTTGATGTCAGTATTTTACGCCGGGAAGGCAAACTGATTTTTGGCTCGGTCATCGCCGCTGCACCGAAAGTGGATATCCCGCCCAAAGAGTGGGAGATAGCTCCGGGGCAGGAGGTGGTTTTCCGCCAGGAAAATATTGCCAAAGCACTGCCTTCGGTGAGTTGAGCTCCCCCATGTGAGGTGTTTTCACGTCCATTGACCGCAGTAGATTTCCAAGAAATGCCGGCGTCTTTTAGCGCCGGCATTTTCATTTCAGCGACAGAGACGGTTACTTTATTTATTGATTACAATTGGCACAAAAAATGCTTTAAAAATCACCGGGCATGACAAAAATCACAGCGATCGTGAATTTGCATGAAACATAATTTGACAAATGTGAACGCAATCGATTACCTATTCGCGAAATGCATAACTGGATCACAGATTCTTACACCCAGTGATTTCTATAATGCGCGCGTCGCCCGAGAGTTTGTAAGCGGAGGCAACGCCAGGTGTCGTCAGACTGATTGTCATCTTTTCTAACGGGCAGGAAATGGCCCTTTAAGCATGTGGTAATAAAATGAAAAAAATAGCTCTCGCAGCAGGTGTACTGCTCGCAGCGTCTTACAGTGCATCTTCAATGGCTGATAGCAAAGACAGCCAATACGTCTCGGATTGGTGGCACCAAAGCGTTAACGTGGTGGGCAGTTACCACACCCGTTTCGGACCTCAGTTGAACAACGATCTGTACCTGGAATATGAAGCTTTCGCCAAAAAAGATTGGTTCGACTTCTATGGCTACATCGACGTGCCTAAATTCTTCGGCGTGGGCAACACCCCTGACCGTGGTATCTGGGACAAAGGTTCTCCGATGTTTATGGAAATTGAACCTCGCTTCTCCATCGACAAACTGACCGGCACCGATCTGAGCTTTGGCCCGTTCAAAGAATGGTACTTCGCCAACAACTACATCTATGACCTGGGCCACAACGCCGACGGTCGCCAGAACACCTGGTATATGGGTCTGGGTACCGACATCGACACCGGTTTGCCAATGAGCCTGTCGATGAACATCTATGCCAAATACCAGTGGGAAAACTACCAGGCTGCCAACGAAAACAGCTGGGACGGTTACCGCTTCAAAGTGAAATACTTTGTGCCGTTGACCCAGGTGTGGGGCGGCAATCTGAGCTACATCGGTTTCACCAACTTTGACTTTGGTTCCGATCTGGGCAAAGACGACTTCACCGTGAACGGTCGTCAGGCGCGTACCAGCAACTCTATCGCTTCCAGCCATATTCTGGCGTTGAACTACGATCACTGGCACTACTCGTTCGTGGCTCGTTATTTCCATAACGGCGGCCAGTGGCAGGACGGCGTGGATATTGGCACCCCACAGGGCCCAATCAAATCCACTGGCTGGGGTTACTACATCGTGGCCGGTTATAACTTCTGATTTTCCGTGGTATCAGAAACAGAAAACCCCGCTTTGGCGGGGTTTTTTTTCGTCATCACTGCGCTTGTTCACCGGGCAGATGCCGCACCGGCATAAATAATCGTCCTTTGATTACGTGGCATTCATTATCGATCCAATTGATGATTTGTTCACGGCTAACGCCTTCGGATTGTGCGTAGCGGTGAAGATCGCCATTAAAGTGCTGTGTGATGTATTCCATGAGGGTCATTTGCATGTCTTTTGCTCCTGAACGCCCACCCGTTGCCAACTGGCCACCGCGGGAGGTTAAGGTTTCTCAGACGCCGAATTTAAAGTATTGGCAACCAAATCTCAACAAAAAGCACCGCGGTGGTGCATCGAATGTCGATTCAGCTGCAAAAAAGAATCCCGCACGGAGAGGCGGGAAGGGTTCAGTATTATCACTTTGGGTGATAAAAAGATGATTTGAGGTGCGACGAAAAAGAGCGGGCTAACTCTTTTTTGTGACAATTCCAAACTACTGCATGGCTTATTTCGCTGCAAGAAAAATCTTAGGCCGGAATTCGGTTTTTTCGAATAGTTTTGCGCTGGGATAATCTTCTGTCATTTGGCCTGATGCAGATTTCTATATGGCATCTAACTCTCAGAGTTTTCCTCATGCTTTGTGCGGAGAATTGCGCCTATAGTGAAGGTAATAACCCATGCAGGAAGTAACAAAATGAGCAAACGTCGTACTACTTTCACCGTATTGGCGCTGATTGTTTCTCTGGGGCTGTCATCCGCACCGGCGCTGGCCGATAAAGGCGGCAACGGTAACGGCGGGGGTAACGGCCATGGTAACAGCGGCAATCACGGTAATAACGGCAACAATGGCAAGCATGGCAATAAAGCCAAAGATAACGATGGCGACCGTGGGCTGGTTTCCGTCAGTTTTTCCCATGAGCGGGCACGTTCTCTGGCCTTGAACTACGGTCTGACCGGCTACCGTTCTTTGCCACCGGGGATCGCCAAAAATCTGGCGCGCGGCAAGCCTCTCCCTCCGGGCATCGCCAAAAAAATGGTGCCATCCTCCATGCTGCACGATCTGCCTTATTATCCAGGCTATGAGTGGCGCATTGCCGGTAACGATCTGGTGCTGGTGGCGTTGAGTACCGCACTGGTTGCCTCGGTGATCAACGGCGTGTTTGATTGATTCCCGCTGACTCTGCTTTAAGGCCCCGCTTCGGTGGGGTTTTTTATTTGCCTGCAACGGGGGATCGTGGTGAACTCTTTTCCTGTAATTTTGGTGCATAAGGAAATTGTGATGTTCAGGATGTTATTGATTGCCTGCTGCCTGGTCAGTTTTTCCGCTTTGGCCAACGGAGGGACGGCACTGGGTGAACTGGTCAATCAGCGTCTGGGTTATATGAAAGACGTTGCTGGCTATAAGGCGCAGCAGCATTTGCCGATCGAGGATTTGGCGCAGGAGGCGAAGGTACTGGCAAGCACGCAGGCAGAGGCGGGGCGCTTAGGGCTGGATCCGCTTTCGGTTCGACCGTTTATCATCGCGCAAATGGACGCCGCCAAGGCGATTCAATACCGTTACCGCGCGGACTGGCTGGCGCAGCCGGAAAGCGGCTGGCAGCCACGGCCGTTGGAACAGGTGCGGCCGCAAATTGCCGAGCTCAGCAGCCGAATTTTGCAGCGACTGGCTCAGGAATTAAAAGCCGGAGCGCTGACGGAGAGTGCGCGCAGTCATTTTATTCAGGCTATTGATCAGAACAACCTCAGTGAGGCCGACAAGCAGCGGCTGTTCACCGCCTTATTGGCCGTCAGGGCCGCCAAGGCGGGATGATCCCGGCGTCCGCTAATCGCGGTCGACGCTGCTGCGCTGGAAGGTCAGCACCCGGCTGCGATTGGCAATCAAATCTACGCTGTAGCCGCGGAAATAGAGGCAAAAGCGTTTCAACCACGGGCCGTCGCTGCTTTCGACCAGCATGCGGCCCTGGCCCAGCGAACTGATCTTCCCGGTTTGCGATGATGGGCCCACGCCAATGTGAACCCGATCGCCGCAGATCTCGAAGGCGGTGCGGTACTGCGGGTGGTACCACAAGCCCTGCACGTGCTTCAGACAATCGCGGTTTGGCGTGACGGGCAGAAAGCTGCGCGGCACGTGGCACACTTCACCTTCTACCGCTTCACCGGTCCATTTCAGCCGCATCGGCATATGAGCGGAAAGCGACACCGCATAGCCGTCATCGGCCTGATACAGCGCCTCTTCACTGCCCAGATAAGCGACGTTGCCGTCTTTCACTTCCAGCCAGTAAGGATCTGCCACCGTGGTGTAAATGCCATCAGGAATGGCGGTGCTGCGTTTCGGCAGGGCTTCACCCAGCAAGGCGGCCATCACCTGCAGTGCCATGTCGAAACTGTCGCAGTCCTCCCGGTTAGCCACCACAACGACACCGGCCTGCCGGTCGGGTGCCAGCAGGAAATAAGTTTTGTAGCCAGCATGCGAACCGCCGTGGCCCAGCAGACGGTGTTCGCCGAGCGGCGTTTGCGCCAGCCCCAGCCCGTAAGCGCTGACCTGCCCTTGGTTGAGATGGCGTGGGGCACTCAGTTGCGCCAGTACGCCACGGCCAGGGCCTTGATTGGCCAGCAGCGTTTGCAGCCAGCGAGTGAGGGCATTGGCGCTGCCGGTCAGGCTGCCGGAGGCGGAAAGGTGCAGACCGGCGCAGGCCAACTGCCAGCCCTGTTCGGAACGCCAGTAACCGGGGGCAAGCCCAGGCACCACGTCATACCAGCTTTCCGGTGCCCGCAGTTGCACCTGCAGCGGCTGGGCAATGTGCTGCTGAACCAGTTGGTCGAAGTCATAGCCTTTGGCCTGTAGGGCCGCTTCAACCAACCGGTAGCCAGTATTGGTATAGGTGATTTCGCTGCCGGCCGGGTAGTTCAGCCCCTCTAGTCCCTGCAGAAACTGCATGACTGGTTGCGCTTCGCTGCGGGTATGCACCGAAATACCGAGCAGCCCCAGTGTTTCACGTACGTCAGGCAGCCCGCTGGTCATATCCAGCGCCTGGCCGACGGTCACATTTGCCAGCGGCTTTCGCAGCTCAGGCAGCAAGTCACCCAGGCGGTCGTTCAGGCTCAGGGCCTGATCCGTAGCGTTGAGCGCCAATGTGGCGAAAATATGTTTGGTGACGGAAGCGTAGCGCACCACGGTGTCTGCGTTAAAAGGGGTATTTTGCGCCATATCGGCTCGCCCGGCATAGGCAGTTGCGCGTACTTGTGCGGCATCGAACAGGGTAATAGCGCCACCGGGTTGGTTGTCGGACTGCCAATCAGCCAGCAGTCTATTGGCGACGGCCTGCGCGGCGCGCCAGTTCAGCGGGATTTCGGACATAGAGGGCCTCCAGAGTATTTTTTATTTATTTGTGCCTTGATGGGCTTTTCGCCAGATTGTGGCGTACCGCGCAAACGGCGGGCCGCTGTTTTGTGCGCTGTTCCGACCAGATTCACTGATTTTCAGTCAAAATTGCGATGCAGTACGCAAATTGAAACGGAAGCAACAAGGAGGCAAATTGTGTGCCGCAACGTCAGGGCACTAAAGCGGGAGAGTGCTTGCTTTAAGGCTTGATTATCGCAGGGCAATTAGCGTTGCCCTACGACAGGAGGAGAAAAGGATCAACGCAGTTGACCGCCACCGGAAAGCAGGCTGTCGATCATCTGTTTTAGCAGGCGTTGCAGAGAGGCGGCACGCTCGGGCTCAAACGCATAGGGATACTGTTCGGACATGTAGTTCACCTGCGCCAGCTCCAGTTGAATGGCATGCTGCTGCTCTTGCGGACGGCCATAAGCCCGAGTGATGTAACCGCCTTTGAAGCGGCCATTAAGTACATGCGTGAACTGCTGTTGCTGTTCGCAGCAGGCGACCAGACGATCGCTCAGCGCCGGGGCGCAGCTTTCGCCCCCGTTGGTGCCCAGGTTGAGGTCTGGCAGCTTACCGTCGAACAGACGTGGGATAACGGAGGCAATGGAATGGGCGTCGAACAGCAGCGCGTAACCGTGCTTGGCTTTCAGGCGCGTCAGTTCGTCTTGCAACTGTTGGTGGTAAGGTTGCCAGATCTGTTCCAGATAGCCGGTGCGCTCCTGGTCAGAGGGGGCTTTACCCGGCAGGAAGCTCGGTCGGCCGTCAAACAATACGTCAGGATACAGACCGGTGGTGGCGGTAGTATAAAGCGGTTTGTCGTCGGCTGGACGGTTCAAGTCGATAACAAAGCGCGAATAATTGCCGACCAATATGCTGGCACCCATGGCTCGAGCGAAATCGTACAGCTGTGGGATATGCCAGTCGGTATCGGGCAGTGGCCGTGCATCGTCGGTCAAGCCGGCTTCGACGGCCGGTGTCAATCGGGTACCGGCATGGGGAATACTGATCAGCAGCGGCAGGCTGCCGGGGTGGAACTCTAAAGCATCGCGAATGGTCATTGACGTACTTCTCCTCGGAAAATCACCGTACAGGGCAGTTGACCGCCCAACCAGTAAGCCAGTTCAGCCGGACGGGACAGCGGCCAGTGCACAAAATCCGCCAGCTTGCCGGTTTCCAGCGTCCCCTGATTTGCCTGCAGGCCCAGCGCCTTGGCCGCATGCACCGTGACGCCCGCCAACGCCTCTTCCGGCGTCAGGCGGAACAGCGTGCAGGCCATGTTGATCATCAAACGCAAGGACAACGCCGGTGAGGTGCCCGGGTTCGCATCGCTGGCGATCGCCATGGCGACGCCGTGTTTGCGGAACAGCTCTACCGGTGGGCATTGGGTTTCACGCAGCAGGTAATAAGCGCCCGGCAGCAGCACCGCAACGGTGCCCGCATCGCCCATTGCGCGCGCATCCTGTTCGGTAGCATATTCAAGATGGTCGGCGGAAAGGGCATGGTGCTGCGCTGCCAATTCACTTCCGCCGAGGGCAGAAAGTTGTTCCGCGTGCAGCTTAACGGGCAGACCGGCTTTTTCCGCTGCGGCGAACACTCGCGCCACCTGCGCCGGTGAGAACGCCAGATGCTCGCAAAAGGCGTCAACCGCATCGGCCAATCCGGCAGCGGCAGCCTGAGGAATAATGGTGTTGCACACCAGATCGATATAGTCGTCGGCGCGATGAGCATATTCCGGTGGCAGCGCGTGCGCCGCCAGGCAGGTGGTTTTCACTTCAACCGGCAACAGTTCGCCCAGCTTGCGCGCCACGCGCAGCATTTTCAGCTCGCTTTCCGGCGTCAGCCCGTAGCCGGATTTGATCTCCACGCAGGTCACGCCTTCCGCCAGCAGCGGTCGCAGCCGGAACAGCGCCTGCTCCAGCAGCAGTTCTTCGTCGGCGTCACGGGTGGCCTTGACGGTGGAAATGATGCCACCGCCCTGGGCGGCGATATCGGCGTAGCTTACGCCGTTGAGGCGCTGCTCGAATTCGCCGCTACGGTTGCCACCGAACACCAGATGGGTATGGCAGTCGACAAAGCCCGGCGTGATGATACCGCCGTCGAATTTCACGGTTTCATCCGCTATCAAGTTTGCCGGTAACGCCGCATGTTCACCCAGCCAGACAATCTTGCCGTCACGCACGGCGATCGCGCCGTTGGTGATGGTGTGATATTTACCGTCGCGCATGGTGACGACGTCGGCCCCGTGCCACAGGCTGTCGCAGTGAATCTCAGAGGTCATGGCTTTTCTCCGCCGGAGCCGTGGCTCCCACATGGTTGTATATACAATTAAAAACAACCTAGCGCATTCATCGGGTTGTCACAAGGGGCGGGATAAAAATTTGTTATCGGGATGTGATCGTTGTGGAAGAGCGGGTACCAAAACGGCACCCGCAGGGGATCATACTTCGCTGGTGAAACGGCCGAACAGTTGATAACGGCTGCCCGGGTACAGCAGGCGTGCCGACGTGACCACGGTTTTACCGGACCAGGTGCGGCGGTGGATCAACAGGCCGGGTTCGTGGTCTTCCAACTGCAGCAGTTCGCGCTCCTGGCGGGTCGGCACTACCGCTTCGACAATGTGTTCGCCTGCGGTCAGCGGCGCGGCCTGCGTCAGATAGATATAGGGCGTAACGCGGTCGAAATCCTGTTTCATGTAGTCGGGGGCGATCAGGGGATTCACGCAGCGGTCTTCCACCTGTACCGGCAGATCGTTTTCGTAATGCACAATCTGCGAATAGAAAAGTTGCTGGCCCGGTTGAATGCCCAGCGCCAGTGCCTCTTCTTCGCTGGCCGGTCGCGCTTTCAACTGCAGGATTTTGCTGCTGTGGCGATGACCCCGGGCGGCGATTTCGTCAGCGATGTTATGCACTTCCAGCAGCGCGGTGTGCGCTTTAGCTTCGGCGACGAAGGTGCCGACACCCTGCATGCGGATTAAATAACCTTCGGTGGTCAGTTCGCGCAAGGCGCGATTAATGGTCATCCGGCTGACGCCCAATTCGGCGACCAGCTCACTTTCCGAGGGGACGCGTTGGTGCGGCAACCAATGACCTGCACGGATTTGGTTCACGATCGCCTGCTTGACCCGTTGATATATTGGGGCGGGGGTATCGCTCATTGCAGCAGCCAGTTGCAGCACGGTCTGTTGATCAACCACGACGTTAACCTCGTCAAATAAAAAAATAATAACATCAGTTTACTGTTGATGTCGGCGTATGTATATGTATATACAACTAAGGGCCGGTCCGCCACAGCAATGCGCTGGGCCCGTGTATTTTCGGATGCGCGATTATCGCGCGTTATTAGCCGTTACACTAACAGTGGAATACTGCCATGCCTGCATATTTTGCCTCACGCGCTCTGCTTCCTGAAGGTTGGGCGCATAACGTCCGGTTGGACGTGGATGCGCAAGGTTACCTGACTCAGGTGACTGCCGACGCCGATCCCGAAGGTTGCACCCGTCTGCACGGCGATGCGGTGCCGGGCATGCCAAACCTTCACTCCCACGCCTTCCAGCGTGCGATGGCCGGGCTGGCGGAGGTGGCGGGCAATCCGCAGGACAGTTTCTGGACCTGGCGCGATCTGATGTACCGCCTGGTACAGCGCTTAACGCCGGAGCAGGTGGAGGTGATCGCCCGCCAACTCTATATCGAAATGCTGAAAGGGGGCTATACCCAGGTCGCCGAGTTCCACTATCTGCATCACGGCGCCGACGGTCTCCCTTATGCCGATCGCGGCGAAATGACCGGCCGACTCAGTCAGGCGGCGGCCCAGGCGGGGATCGGCATGACCCTGCTCCCGGTGCTGTATAGCTATGCGGGATTTGGCGGCCAGCCCGCTCAGCCGGGGCAAAAGCGTTTTATTCAGAATGCGGACAGTTATCTGGAGCAACAGCAGACGATCGCGCGTCAGTTGGCAGAGCAACCGTTGCAGAATCAGGGCCTGTGCTTCCACTCGCTGCGTGCGGTGGAACTGGGCCAGATGCAGCAGATCCTGGCGGCGTCGGACAGTTCGCTGCCGGTACATATTCATATTGCCGAGCAGCAGAAAGAGGTCAACGACTGTCTGACCTGGAGCGGACGTCGCCCGGTAGCCTGGCTGTACGAGCATCTGCCGGTGGATCAGCGCTGGTGTCTGGTACACGCCACCCACCTCGATCGTGACGAGCTAGAGCAGCTGGCACGCAGCCAAGCGGTAGCTGGCCTTTGCCTGACTACCGAGGCTAACCTGGGCGACGGCATCTTCCCCGGCGACGCCTATCTGCAACATCAGGGGCGTTGGGGCATTGGTTCTGACAGCCACGTATCGCTCAATGTGGTGGAGGAGCTGCGCTGGTTCGAATACGGTCAACGCCTGCGCGATCAGCGCCGTAACCGGCTGACCACGCCGGAGCAACCGGCCGTGGCTGACGTCCTTTACCAACAGGCGTTGCAGGGTGGGGCACAGGCCTGCGGTGCACCGATCGGTCGGCTGCAAAGCGGCTACCGTGCCGACTGGCTGGTGCTGGACGGCGACGATCCGTACCTGGCAGCGGCGCCGGACGCCTCCATCCTCAACCGCTGGCTGTTCGCCGGGGGTAAAGAGCAGATCCGCGATGTGTTCGTCGGTGGACGACAGGTGATCGAGCAAGGGCGTCATGCACTGCAGCAACGCAGCAGTGCCGAGTTCTTGCAGGTGTTGAAAACCTTCCAGCAGGAGGCGTGATGAACCTGACGCGTTTTGATTTTGCTTCACTGTCGGTCACGCCGTGGCGCAACGGTGGTGGGGAAACCCGAGAGATCGCCAGTTGGCCTGTGGGCACCCAGGATTTCGACTGGCGTGCCAGTATCGCCACCATCGCGCAAGACGGCCCGTTCTCGGCCTTCAACGGCATAGATCGTTCGATCACGCTGTTGGAAGGCGATGGCGTGCATTTGTTCAGCGCCGGGCACGTTGACCATCATTTATCGCAGGTTGGCGAACCGTTCTCCTTCTCCGGCGATGTGGCGTTGGGCGCGACCTTGTTGGGCGGCAGTAGCCTGGACTTCAATATCATGACCCGTCGCGGCCGTTGGGCAGCCGACGTGCAGCGAGTGACGAAGGCAATCGAGCTGCCGACACCGCATGCCGGTGTGCTGTACGTGCTGCAGGGACGCTGGTTGCTGGCGGATGGCGTTACCCTGACAGCACGCCAGGGCGGTTGGTGGCCGGCGGGCGAGTTTAGCGGGACGCTGGCCCCTCTGGAGGAAGATAGCGTCATTCTGTGGGCCGACATCACAGCCTGCTAAACCGGGCTAGAGTCCAGCGCTAAGTTGTGGGATGATCTGCACTTCTATCCCACACTTATCCCAGATTGAGAAGGGCGCATGGCCTCGCTGAAAGACGTTGCAAAACTTGCCGGGGTATCCTTGATGACGGTATCCCGCGCCATCAACGAGCCCGATAAGCTGCGGCCGGAAACCTACCAACGCGTCAAACTGGCGATCGACCAACTGGAATACGTGCCCGATCTTGCGGCGCGACGCATTCGCGGCGACAGCAGTCGGGTTCAGACCCTCGGCGTGCTGGCGCTGGATACCGCGACAACCCCCTTCTCGGTAGAGATGATCCTGTCGATTGAAAAAACGGCGCGTGAACACGGTTGGAACAGCTTCGTGGTCAACCTGTTTGCCGACGACAGCGCGGAACATACCGTAGATTTGCTGCTGGCACACCGGCCGGACGGGGTGATATTCACTACCATGGGGCTACGCCAGGTAGATATACCGGCCAAGTTACTGGATAAAAAACTGGTGCTGGCCAACTGCATCAGCCCGGAACACCCGGTAGCCAGTTACATTCCCGATGACGAGCAGGGCCAGTATGACGCCATGCGCGCGTTGATCGCCAAAGGCTATCGCGCACCGCTGTGTATTCATCTGCCGGAAACGACCCTGGCGGCCGGTTTGCGCCGTCGCGGGCTGGAACGTGCCTGGCGTGAAGCGGGCGGAGACGTCGATCAATTACGGCAATATCATCTCGATCTGACCGAGGGCGACGAGCATTACCGCGACAGCGTGGCATTGCTGGAACGGCACTTCTCGCCGGGGCGGCGCGACTGCGATGTGGTGGTGTGCGGCAACGATCGGGTGGCGTTTTTGGTGTATCAGGTGTTGCTGGCGCAGGGCTGGGAAATCCCGCAACAGGTCGGGGTGCTGGGCTACGACAATATGGTTGGTATTGGCCAGCTGTTCCTTCCGCCGCTGACCACGGTGCAGTTACCGCATTATGAGCTGGGCCGACAGGCGGCACTGCATCTGATTAATCAATTGGATCACAGCGACAGGGTGAAGGTGGCCTGCCCGTTATTACTGCGTGGGTCGCTGTAACCTAACAGGGCGCAGTTTATTCACCGCCGCGCCCTGCACATTGAGTTGGTCTCAGATCACTCCCAGATGCTTTCCAGTTCCCAGGCCTGTGCCGCGCCAAACTGCGCCAGTCCGCCTTCGGCGAACAGGGTGACGCTGCGTTGCCCGTCGGTCGGGTAGATACGGCTGGTCAGGCAGGCCTCGCCATGATTAACGAACACTTCCAGCGATGAGCGGTCGATAAAGACGCGCAGCGACAAAATGTCCGCCTCAGGCAACGGCACGCTGCGGCAGCCGCACAGGCCCGGATCTTCACTGAAACGTTCCAATACCAGTCGATGCGTTTGATTATCGACGTACAGCCGTGCGGCGGTGCCTATAACGATGCCGTAGCGCTCTGCATCGCTGGCGGCGACGTTTAGCGTCAATGCCAGTTCTTGCACCCCGTCAGTCAACACCTGCCGCTGGTTACGTACAGACACGGCGTCAAATGACTGTTGCTCGCCGCGCAACGCTGTCAGCTCGCGCGCCGGATTCATCAGTACGTTGCCTTCACATGACAGCGTCAATTCACGGGGCAGGGTGAGTGCACCGGCCCAACCGTGGGGTTTGCTCGGCATAGGCGATTCCCACATGTCCATCCAGGCGAACAGCATGCGGCGGCCGTCGGCGGCGGTGAAGGTTTGCGGTGCGTAGAAATCGTGCCCGCCATCCAGCTCGCAGAATGACTGGGTGACGCTGAAATCCTCATCGGGCCGCCAGTGGCCGAGCAGGTAGCCGCTCTGGAAGCGGTTACGATTGCGATAACCCTGCGCTGTCAGTCCCTGCGGCGAGAACAGCAGAACCTGCTTTTCACCGAGCGGGAAGAAATCCGGACATTCCCACATATAGCCCTGGTGCGGCGATTGAGCACCCGCCAGGACGCGATCGAACTGCCAGTCGCGCAGGTCATTCGAACGGTAAAGTCGAGCCTGGCCTAACCCGTTTTCTTTGGCGCCGACCACCATCCACCAGCGGTCAGCTGCACGCCAGACTTTCGGATCGCGAAAGTGCTGAATGCCTTCCGGCGGCAGCAACACCGGCCCGTGTTTGACGAAATTTACGCCATCTTCGCTGGTGGCCAGGCACTGCACTTCGCGTACCTGGTCGTCATCGCCTTCTTTGCCCAGCCAGACGTGGCCGGTGTAGAGCAGCGTCAATACGCCGTTGTCATTCACCGCACAGCCGGAAAAACAGCCGTCTTTGTCGTAGCTTTCGCCGGGAGCCAGGGCGATCGGCTGATGCTGCCAATGCGCCAGATCCCGGCTGGTGGCGTGGCCCCAATGCATGGGGCCCCAGTTTTGGTCATAGGGATGATGTTGATAGAACGCATGGTAGACGCCGTTAATGTACACCAGACCGTTGGGATCGTTGATCCAACCGGCGGCCGCCGCCAGATGAAATTGCGGATAGTAATCGTCCTGACGTTGCGCGCGCAGCGCTTCGACCGCGTGATCGGCTTGAGCTAAAGCATTTTTCATTGGGTTGGCTCACTTGATTTTATCGTTGATTGAAATTGGGGCGTGCGGGCGACGGTTTCGCCGCGCAGCAGGAAGCAGGAAATCAGCGTGGTACCTGCTACTGCGCAGCCCATCAGCAAATAGGTGTCGGCAAAGCCGATACGGTCGTAGCCGTAACCGGCGAGCGGCGCCAGGATGCCGGCGACGATCTGGCTGATAAACTGGAAGCCCACCAGATACAGCGTCGAGGACAGGCGGCTGTCAAAGCGGGTGGTGATGTATTTGAACATTGCCACCAGCAGGATAGGCAACTCCACGGCGTGCAGCAGTTTCATGGCGGAAATCATCAATGCGCCGCTGGCAAAGCCGGAACCGAACATGCGCAGTGCCATCACGCTGCTGGCCAGCAGCAAGCTCTGTTTGATGCCGATGCGATTGACCAGCAGGGGGGCCAGGAACATGCCGCCAGCCTCCAGAAACACCTGCAGCGAATTGAGGAAACCGTACATGCGGTTGCCTTCTTCGTGCGTTGCGAACTGCGAAGCAAAATACACCGGGAATTGCTGGTCAAATACGCCGTAGATGCTGGTACCGAGCACGAACACCACCAGTGCCCAGAAACCCGGCAGGCGCAGCAGCGCCAGCGCGTCCTGCAGCTTCAGATTTTCCGGTTTACCGTATTCCAGACCGGCCATGGCGTTGGGTTTCAGTTCGCGCACCTGCCACAGCAACAGCAGAAATACCGCCGCCGAGGCCGAGGCGATCCAGAAGTTGATATTGGGATTGATGTTGTAGATGAAGCCGGCGAAGAAGGTCGCGCTGGCCCAGCCCAGTGAACCCCACATGCGAGCCCGGCCAAATTCAAAACCGACGATCCGGCTGACCCTTTCGGTATAGGACTCCAGCGCGCCAATGCCGGCATTGAACGCCAGGCTGACGAACACGCCGCCCACCAGCGCACCGGCCACCAGGTTGGTTTGCAGCAGCGGGGCGTAGACGTAGATAAAGAACGGGCCGGTCAGCAGCAGCAGCACGCCGACAAACAGCAGCAGATGCTTACGCAGCCCGAGCTTGTCCTGAATAAAACCGTACAGGGGCTGTGCGCACAGCGCCATGATTGACATCGCCGAGAAGATCAGGCCGGTTTCCGTGCCTTTCAGGCCGATCTTTTGGTTCAGCCAGATGGAGATCAGAGAAAAACTGGATGACCAGGTGAAGAAGAAGAAAAACAACAGGCCGCTGAGAAGCACATAATATTTTTTTGTTTCGCGGTTCATGGGGAATGCCCTGATGGATGAAATTGGCTCTATTGTTAACGTTAACTTTAAATCAAATAAAGCCACGATGGCCAGGGATTGCGATGTTAATCACAAAAGTTAACGTTAACATTTTGCTGGTGTGATCCAAATCACCTGTCAATAAAACAGGGGCGCAGTGCGCCCCGCAGGGTTAACGTTCGTTGAGTGAACGGAGATGGTCGTCGCGCCGCAGGGTCATCAGCGCGAACAGGCTGACTACCGAGGTGGCGACCACATAGTAAGCCGGGATATCGAGGTTGCCGGTCTGTTTGATCAGGCCGGTGATGATTAGCCCGGCAGAGCCGGAAAACACCGCGTTGGAAAGCGAATAGGCCAGTCCCAGACCGGTATAACGCACCTGGGTCGGGAACATCTCCGCCAACATTGCCGGACCGGGGCCGGCCAGTAAACCGACGACAGCACCGGCGATCATCACCGCGATGCCTTTGGCCAGCAGCGAACTTTGAGAGTCCTGCAGCAGGTGCAGCAGTGGGAAGGTGAACAGGATCACCGCCACTACCGCCGTCAGCATCACCGTTTTGCGCCCCAGCTTATCGCTGAGGATGCCGGCGGGCAGAATGGTCAGGGCGAAACCGACGTTAGCCAGTACCGTCGCCACCAGCGCCTGCTGGAAGGTGGCGTGCAGCGAGGTTTGCAGGTAAGACGGCATCACCACCAGAAAGGTGTAACCGGCAGCGGACCAGCCCATCATGCGCCCAATGCCAATCGCGATGGTTTTCACCACGCCGCTTAACTTCAGCTCGGGGGCATGCACCTTGGTGCCGAGGTTTTGTTGCGCCTGGGTAAAGGTCGGCGTCTCTTGCAGTTTTAAGCGTAGCCACAGTGCTACCGCGCCCATTGGCAACGCCAGTAGGAAGGGGATACGCCAGCCCCAGTCATGTAACTGCTCAGGGGTTAAAAGCGCAGCCAACAGCGCTACCAGTCCGGCCCCGGCCAACAGCCCGAAGGCCACGGTCAGCGACTGCCAGGCCCCGAACAGGCCACGTTTTCCCTTCGGTGCGAACTCGGTCATCAGCGAAACCGCACCGCCGAATTCGCCGCCGGCGAACAGCCCCTGGAACATGCGCAACAGGGTCAGCAACAGCGGGGCGGCAACGCCGATGGAGGCATAGGTCGGCATCACGCCGATCAGGGCGGTGGCCACCGTCATCAGCAACAAGACTGCGATCAGCGTCGGTCGGCGGCCAATGCGATCGCCGATGCGGCCGAAAATCACGGCACCTATCGGGCGACAGAAAAAGGCCAGCGCGAAGGCGGCATAGGTGAGGATCAGGCTGGTAATTTCACTTTCACCCTGCAGGGTGAAAAAATTGGCGGCGATCACGGTAGCGAGAAAACCGTAAACGCCGAATTCGTACCATTCGATAAAGTTGCCGACCGATCCGGCCAGCAAGGCCTGACGCGACTGGCGTGCGTCGATAACCGTGGTTTGTGTGTCCATCCCCATTCCCGTGCGTTTGAATTATTGTCATTCAGTTCTAAATTCTTATGACAAAACAATCAATTATTTTAGGCGGGAAGTGTGAAGGCCTCAGACGATGTCGTCGATTTTCCACCAGTCGGGGCAGCCATCGGAAAAGGAATGCGCAGTGGGGCGCAGCGCCGCTAGCTCACCGCGATCAAAACTGCCGGTGACCAACGCGACGGTCGGTTCGTCATCGACAGCGCCCAGAGTACTGCCGCAACGTGGGCAAAAAGCGCGGCTGGAATAGTCGGAAGAACGGTACAGGGCAGGCATGCCGCCGGTACCGATCCAACTGACGGCTTCACGCGGAAACTCAACCCAGCACAACGTCGGCGCGCCGGAGTGGCGCTGACAGAACTCGCATGAGCAACTGTGGGGATTACCGGGCTGCCCAACGGCCTGAAAACGGATATGCCCGCAAAGACAGCCACCTGAATATCGCCGTTTTTCCATCGCTTCACCTGTCGTTTATCGTTGTAGCCTGTAGGTTGAGCTTACTATAACGGCCCCGGTGAAAAATAAAACGCCGGGGCGAATGATTACCAGGGTAAGGGGGCAGCCTCATGGCCGTTTTCGGCGTAGTACAGCGAAGGCAGGAATTGCGCCAGATAGCTGAATTCATTGTAGCAATGGCGCATCAGATTAAAGCCAACCTCGTCCGGCAGTTCTTCATGTGCGTTGGCACAGGATTTCCCCAACAGAAAACGGCTGCGTAGCACGCAACCATAGGAGGTGTCGCGTGCCAGATGCAGCATTTCACCGTCGAGTGGATCGCCGTTATCGTCCAGCGCCACCTGTTCACCAAAGCCGATCCGTGCGCATACGGCGGCGGATAACGCCTGACCGTCTCGCGCCTGTTGCAAAGGTTGTGGGGCAAAAAAGTCTTCTGCCGCGTGGAATTTGAGGCGGGCCGGAACCGGTGGCAATTCGGCTAACCATTCCACCGCGTTGATGCTGGCACCCACGTAGCTTTGGCCTTTTCTCCAGTGCTGGTCCCAGCCGCGGTGTTCGACATGATCGTGCGGATGCCACCAACGGATGTGCTGGGTGGTTTCGAAAAAGGTAAACCACCAATCCAGCATGCGGCCCTTGCAGCCGTGCAGATCGGTACGGATTGCCACGGTCAACCACCCGTCGCTATTGCGCGTCAGCCCCATCTCCAGCCGCAGCGGTTCAGGTTTGAGCAACTCGTTGATATCATTTACGCCCCAGGGCAGCATCAGTGATTGATGTGTCATCACGCTCATCCTTTTTTATTTGGAAACGATATTTGTTTCCTAAATAAGGCTATGCCGGTATGATGACTCTGTCAACAATTTCGAGGAACTGTGATGGCAAATAAAGTGGAAGCCGAACCGCGTTCGCGTGGAAGGCCCTCGGCTCCGGAAGGGGAGTTACGCGCGGCGGCAGTGGAGGCCACACTGGCGTTGTTGCTGACGCAGGGCTATGCCGCCACCACCGTGGACGCGGTGGCGAAGCGGGCGGGCATGGCGAAGAAAACCCTGTATCGCTTTGCCGAGAACCGCGATGCGCTGGTGACGCAGGCGATCGCTAGCTGGACCGACGCTTTTGCGCCGGTGTTTGAACAGGACGCCCAGCGGGCGACAGAGTTGCCGACGCTGTTGTCGCAGGGCTTGCAGGCCATTGCGCGACAGGTGCTGAGCGAGCAGGCGGTAGGGATGTTTCGCCTGCTGCAGAGTGAATTTCCGGGGCGTGAAGATTTGCTGGCGGCTTATCAGCGCAACGGCATTGAACGGGGCAGGACGATTGTGGCTGACTGGCTGCAGCGCCAGCAACGGCGTGGTTGGCTGCGTGAACTGGATTGCGCGCAAACCAGCGATCTGCTGCTGGCGATGGTGATAGCAGAACCCTTACGCCAGATGGCGCTTGGCCTGTTGCCGCCGGGCAGCGATATCGACACTCGCATAGCGGCGGCGTTGGCACTGGTGTTGCCGGGGTTGATCAGGGCGCCGTCGTCCGCGCCCTGAGGCTGAGCGTGGTCAAGTCACTCTTTACCGTACTGGCGCAGCACCTGTTCTGCCGCGGCGAAGTCTGGCGCCAGCGGGCGGTCAACCTCGATAAACGGCACCTGCTTGCGCACCGCGGTATAGAGTGCTGCGGTAGGGGCGGATAGCGTAAAGCCGTTGTGTCGCTGCTGGCGCAAATCCACTGCCTGAGCGTCGTGCACCAACAAGATCCCCAGCAATTGATAGCCGTTGTCCACCTGCTGCTGAACGCGAGCCACCACCGATGGTGCATTGGTGGCGATGTCTTCAATATCGCCGGCGACCGGGAAATAATCGAGCGACACCGGCATGGCGAGTTCTTTGCTCCGCATCGCCAGCATCATGACCGGCTTTTCCATCGCGCCAAAGGCGTGCACGGTGTGGTCGGTGCCGAGAAAACGACTCAGGCCGGTAAACGCCGGGTTATTCAGTTTGATCACCTGTTGAGCGCTGGCCAGCGAATTATGCGCCAGCGCCAATCCCAATTGCTCAAAGGCCAGTACCCAGGGCAGCGGTTCAAAGTTGGCGCTTGGCAGCACGGCACCTTGCAGGCTGCCTTTGCTGACGTAGCCTACCGCCTCCTGCGGCCGCTGCGACGGTGCCGTAACGTCGAGTGCCACTCCTGGGTTGTCGTCGGAGCTGTTTAACTGCACCAGCAACTGGTAGTAAGCCTGCTGATAGCTGCGCTGGAGCTCCGCCAGCAGATAGACGCCGGAGCGAAAACTCAGCGGATCCTGCAAGGGACGGCTGTCATCGTGCTGCCACAGGCTGGAGCCGATCAGCAACTCGCGCAGGTTTTTCCCCATGGCCGCCACTTCCGGGTAAGGGCGTAGCGCCAGAGTATTGGCGAGAAACGGAGAAAGGTTACCGTTCAGCGCCTGCAGGCTGAGCGCATAGGTCAAGGTATTAACCTGCATCAGGTGGGACAGCGAATCCAGAGCCAGAGCACCGCTAGCTGCGGAATAGGCATTGGAACTGAGGATCGCCAGCGCGTCTTTGGCATAAGGGGCAATGGCCGGTGTCTGACTGCTTTGCAGCACCGCTTTGGCCGCCACTTTTTTACCTTGATAATAAACTTCACCTTCGCCGAGCATCGCCAGCCCAATGTGGCTGATCACCGTGATATCTCCTTCGCCCACCGAACCGTCCGCCGGGATCACCGGGGTGATGCCTTTGTTGAGAAAAGCGACATAGGCGTCGACAATCGCCGGTTGGACACCGCCGCCACCGCTCAACAGGGCATTGAGACGGGTGACCATGGTGGCCCGCGCGACGCGGACGCTCATGGCTTCGCCAATGCCGCCAGAGTGGGCATGCAGCAGGCCGACGTTGAATTTTTTCGATGCGTCGATCACCTCCTGCGTCAGCTTTCCGTGGACGTCGACCATCGGCCGGTCCTTGTTTAATCCGACGCCCACCGTCAGCCCATAGATTTTCAGCCCGCTCTGCGCAGCTTCGATCAGCACCTGATGTGACCGTGTCACGCGCTCCATGGCGACGGGCGTGACGCTCACCGTTTCACCGTCGGCGACCTGAGCAATCAGGTGCGGGGTAATAGAGTGTCCATCGAGCGTGACGGTGGCCAAGCCAAACGGGTTGTAACCGAGCGTCAGCGCGGCCAACAGCGATAAAGCGAATTTTCCTGGCATGATAAGTAAACCCTTATTATTGATTTTTATGTTGTTGTAGCGTTATTCGTTTCAGGGCTGCTGCGCCGGACGGCGGGCGATAAAATACAGGGTGATCAGCGCCAGTAAGCTGGCGATCATCACGTACCAGGCCGGCGCAAAGCGGGTGCCGGTATTCTGGGTCAACCAGGTCAGGATCGCCGGCGCAAAGCCGCCGAACACCGTCACCGCCAGGTTATAGGACACCGACATTCCGCTGGCCCGTACCTGGGTGGGAAACAGATCGGACAGTGCCGCAGGGGCCACGCCGACGAACAGCGACACCAGCACGCAAAACAGTGTCTGTACCAGGATCAGCATTGCGGTGGTGTGGTAAGCGTCAAGCAGCAATAACAAGGGGTAGCTGGCAACCAGTAAAAAGGCGGCACCGGCCTGCAGGATTTTCAGGGTACCGATGCGATCGGACCAGGCACCTGCCGCTACGCAGCAAACCACCATAAAGCAGTTACCGATCAGTGCCGCCAAAAACGCCTGATGGCTCTCGAAATGCAGCACGCGTTGAACGTAAATCGGCATATAGATAACCAGCGCGTAGACGCTGACCGCCCACAGAATAGACAACCCGGTGCCCAGCAGCAGGGCCTGACGATGGGTACGGAACAGCTGTCTCAGTGGCTTTTCCGGAGCGCATTGCTCCCGCTGACGCCGGGCCTGCTCTTCGGCAAACAGCGGCGTTTCCTCCAGGGTTTTACGCATCCACAGGCCAATCGGGGCGATCGACAAGCCGATGATGAACGGAATACGCCATCCCCAGTCACCTACCTGTTCGTGACTGAGCGTCAGGGTGACCGCGGTGGCGACCAATGCGCCCAGGATATTGGAGATCCCCATGCTGGCCTGCAGCCAGGAAGCGTATTGGCCTTTCTGGTGTGCGGGGGCGTGCTCGATTAAAAATGCGGCCGCGCCGCCCACCTCTCCCCCGGCGGAAAATCCTTGCAGCACCCGGCCACACAGGATCAATAAAGGTGCGCCTATGCCAATAGCGCTGTACGGCGGTGCAAAGGCAATGATTGCCGTGCCGACGGCCATGGTCATGATGGTCAGCGTCAGGGCGGCCTTGCGGCCAACCCTATCACCATAAGCGCCGATCACCAGGGCGCCGAGTGGGCGAATGACGAAACCGAGACCGAAGGCCAGAAAGGCCTCAAACAGTTGGGTGCCGGGATCGTTGGGGTGGAAGAAGTTCTGCGCGATGTACACGGCGAAAAAGGCGTACACCGAGAAGTCATACCATTCCAGCGCATTGCCGATGGATGCGGCAGCAATCGCTTTACGCCCACGGCTTTTGCGCGGCGTATCGGCGGCGTTGGCAACCAACAGGGGGGAGATGGTCGGAACCGTGCTTTTATTCATCGTTGTTCTCCGCGAGGCAGTGAGATATAGGGCAGGGATTTTTCAGCTATCTCGTCGAGCGACTCCTGATAACCGGCGTCGGCGTATCGCATCACGCCGGTACTGGTGTCGTTGGTCATCGACAATTGCAGGCGTTGCTCCGCAGCGGCGCTGCCATCGGCGATGGTGGTGACGCCTGAACTGGTCATATAGCCGCTGTAACCGCCGCCGCCGGAGTGGATTGCCACCAAATCCGCCATGGAGGCGCAGTTGACCAACGCATTGAGCAGCGGCCAGTCGGCGATGGCATCGGAGCCGTCCTTCATCTTTTCGGTCATGATATTCGGGTGAGCCATTGCCCCGGCGTCGAGATGATCGCGGGTGAAGGCGATAGGACCGGAAAGACGGCCGGCCGCTACCATGCGGTTCACTTCCAGCGCCAGCTCGGTGCGTTCCCCGTGACCGAGCCAGGCGATGCGTGCCGGCAGGCCTTCAAAGGGCACATGTTGGCGCGCCAGGGTGATCCAGTTGCTGACGATGCGGTTATCGGCAAAGCGCTCCAGCAGGTAGTCGTCGATCACCCGAATATCGTTGCTGTCGTTGGACAGCGCAATCCAGCGGAACGGACCGATGGCGCGACAAAACAGCGGCCGCAGGAAGGCCTCGGTGAATATGGGGATCTCGAATGCGCGTGCAACGCCGCCCTGGTGGGCGTGGGTGCGGATAAGATTCCCGTTATCGAACACCACCGCGCCGCGGTCCATAAAGCCGATCATGGCTTCTACGTGTTGCACGATAGAGCGGCGGCTGGCATCCATCAGCGCATTGATATCCGCTTCGCGTTGCGCCGCCACTTGCTCAAGGCTGTAACCGGCGGGGACGTAGCCGTACACCAGGTCGTGCGCTGCCGTTTGGTCGGTAACGATGTCCGGAACTACGCCGCGGGACAAAATCGCCGGGTAGACTTCGGCGGCATTGCCCAGCAGCGCAACTGACAAGGCCTCTTTGCGTTGCTGAGCAGCGGCGATCATCGCCAGTGCCTGATTGAGATCTTTCGCCTGGTGCTGTAAAAAGCCGTTTTTCAGCCGTTTGTCGATACTGGCCTGATTGACCTCGACGGTCAGAATCGCAGCGTTGGCCAGGGTGCCCGCCAGCGGTTGCGCACCGCCCATGCCGCCCAGCCCGGCGGTGAGGATAAAGCGGCCGCGTAGATCGTTAGCGAAATGCCGTTCGGCGATACGCGAGAAGATTTCATAAGTCCCCTGGATCACCCCCTGCGAACCGATATATTGCCAGTCGCCGGCGGTCAGTCCGCCCCAGCAGATCAGGTTTTCTTTTTCCCAGCGGTAGAAGTTTTCCGCCTTCGCCCATTGGCCGACCATATTGCAGTTGGCCATGATCACCAGCGGGGCATTAGCGTGGGTCTGCAGCACGCCGATTGGCTTGCCGGATTGCACCAGCAGGGTTTGGTCTTCACGCATGGTTTTTAACGCATGAACAATGGCATCGTGTGACGGCCAGTCGCGCGCCGCACGTCCCAATGCCGCATATACCACCAGTTCGTCGGGATTTTCGCCAACGGCCAGCACATTTTCCAATAGACGCAACAGCGCTTCTTGCCGCCAGCCCAGGCAGCGCAGCTCGGTGCCCGAGGTCACTTTAAAGGCTCTTTTCATGCGGCATCTCCCGTTGGCAGGTAGCTGCGTAAGTCAATCCCGAGGGTTTTCTCTACCGGCGGATAAACCGCCGGATCGGTGACCGATGTGGAAAGCGGGAACTGAGAATGATGCATATGGAAAATTACCACTTCCATGCCTGGTTTTAACTGCCCGGCGCTTACCGGGTTGCCGGCCTTGTCGAGGGTAGTGATCACGTCTGGATAACTGGCGAGACGCTCACCGTGGGCGTCTTCCACCGCCATATGTTCATTCATGATATGGATACGGCGCAGGTCCTTGCCCTGGCCGACAGTCACGATGCCGACGTCGAACGCCTCTTCGGTATAACGCAGGCTGTTGGCGGCAACCTTGCCGCTGCCGATAATATTGCCGCCGGTGTGGCGACAGATGGTCTCGACGATGCCGTTGCCGTTTGCCGCCAGAATGCTTTCGCCCAAGGCAATCGCCTGGCTGATGCCCCCCAGCGCAGCGTGTTGGCGCACGTAGCCGGCTGGTATCGGGTTGCGGCAGCTGGCGATAAAGCCGCCGGACATGTCTGCCGCTTTGCGCAGCACCGGCGACACCTTGGCCGTGGCGCCTTTCACCACCAGTTCGATATAGGCGTTATTGGCCCGATTGCCGCCGACGGCAGCCTGGATCATCGGTTCAGGGCTGGAGGCCAGGCCGATGGAGCCCATGTCGCCAGTCGGGTGGGCACGCAGATCGCCGACCGCATCGACGACCTTGCAACCGAGGATCGCGGCAGGCAACCAGCCGTTGAGGGTGCTGGACATGCCGTTCTGCCCAACCATCAATCCGGCGATAGGGGCGCCCAGTGCCTGCTGCACCAACTGCACGGCCTTAACGTAGTCGACGCCGAGCATTTGCCAGTCGGTCAGGCCGCCGGGGGCGCCAATCGCTGCCGCGGTAGCAATCCAGTCGTTATCGTTCAATTCCTCAAGGCTGACCAGTTCCGGTCGGCCAATGGTCACCGCCAGTCGCCCAAGCTCCAGGCCGTGGGCAACCCAACCGCCACCGCCGCAGGCAAATACCGAACCGCCTTTTACCGCGGCCTCCACATCGTTAAGTGTTAAAACACGCCCCATGGTCTGTGCTCCTGAAAGTATCGGTGAGATTGCGCTTGAGTGAATAATCTGTGAATAGTTGCGCTACCGGAATTCGATACTAGGGGGCGGTTAACCAAAATGTCGCATTACTTTTTATCACCTGCGTATAACACAATGTTAACCCATGCTTCAGGCGCAATAATGAGCCGCCATCACCCAGGGGAGTGGTGATGAAATGCGTTAGCGCGACCAGTGGATCTGCACTGATTCGAGGGTGGCAATAAACGCCTGAGCCAGTCGTGAAAGGGGCTCGTACATGCCGTGTACGATGCTGATGGGGGTTTTGGCAGTGGGTTCGATGGGCCGGAAAACCACCTTGGTCCACACCGGGCCATTGGCGGTAATTTCATCGATCAGCGCAATGCCAACCCCGGCTTGCACCAGTGCGCAGGCGACGTGGATCTGCTGCACTTCGACGGTAGGGCGCAGAATGATATCAGCATCACTTAACAGTTTGCGCACCAGTTGGCCGATCGGGATCTCGGCGCCATAGCCAATAAAAGGCTGGTCGATCAGATCCTCGATACCTATCACATTTTTGGCGGTTAATGGGTGTGAGGCAGGCAACGCCACCACCAGCCGGTTTTCATACAGCTGGCGCGAATACACGTTGGGATGACCTTCGTGCAGAAAAGCGACCCCCAGTTCAACCTGTTGCGTCAGCACCGCCTGCAGCAGCACGTCCGGGATCATGGTGTGCAAAATCACCCGCGCTTCGGGCAATTGCGCGTGGAATTTTGCGATGGCGCTGGGGATCAAGCCTTGCCCCAGACTTGGGCTGCAGGCGATACGCAGGTGGCCCATACGGTTTTGGATCAGGTCCTCAGCCACTTCGTTAACCCGCTGGACGCCCTGATAGACCGAATTGACCTCGACAAACAGGTGACGAGCCTCCGGGGTCGGGTACAGTCGCCCCTTGATGCGTTCAAACAGCGTCAGACCCAACCGCTGTTCGGTGTAGCCGATCAGCCGTGAGACCGCCGGTTGTGAAACGTGCAGCAGCTTGGCGGCACCGCTGATCGAGCCGGTCAGCATGATGGCGCGGAACACTTCGATTTGCTTGAGGTTTAAACGCACAGCCCCTCCACTATGGTTAACATTTTGTTATGCATGAGTGATAAACAAGCATAAGACAGAATAGACAGCCTCACCCTACACTGGCCTGACTATCGGCACAATCGACCGATTGATAACCTGAGATATATGCATTTTTATGCATTTATTGTATGCAATGGAATTAGGGGAGGGGCGCTATGAATCTGAGTCAACGGCCAGAGCTGGTGGTCAAGGGCAATCTGGTGGATGCCGAGCGGGTGACTCCGGACGGCTGGCTGGCCATCGCAGGCGGTAAAATCATCGGCAGCGGCAGCGGTCAGGCACCGGAGGCCCCACAGGTGATCGACGCTGGCGGCAAGTGGATCCTGCCGGGGGTGATTGACGGTCAGGTGCATTCCGGCAGTCAGGCGAATCAGGAAGGATTGGGCTGGGCGTCGCGGGCGGCGGCGGCGGGGGGGATCACCGTGATGGTCGATATGCCTTATGACGATCCGCAGCCGGTGGCGTGCCGCGCTCTGCTGGAAGCAAAAATTGCCGAGGTGGAGCGTGACTGTCATGTCGACGTGGCGTTGTTTGGTACCCTGAACGCAACCTACGGGTTCGATGCCGCTGCCGGACTGATCGAAGGTGGGGTATGTGCCTTTAAATTTTCCACCTTTGAAGCTACGCCGGGCCGGTTTCCTCGGGTGGACGAAGACGACCTGATGCATGCTTTTGAGCTTATTGCGCCGACCGGGCTGGCCTGTGCGGTACACAACCAGATGCAGGAGCTGACGCGTAAAAATATCCAGCGAATGGTCGAGGCCGGCGACACTGGCTGGGATGCATTTATGCGTGCTCACACGCCGCTGATTGAAAATCTGGCTACGGCGCTAATTTATGAAATGGGGGCGGAAAGCGGGGCTCGCGCCCATGCGGTGCATGTTTCCACTTCACGCGGTTTCGAACTTTATCGGATGTATCGGCAGGCTGGCTACCCGGTCAGCATTGAAACCTGCGTACAGTATTTGATGCTCAACCATGAACAACATACGCGCCAGTTTGGTGCCAGGACCAAACACTACCCGCCGATCCGTCCTAAAGCGGAAACCGAACTGTTGTGGAGCCATATTGCGCAGGGCGACTGCACCTTCGTTTCTTCCGATCACGTCAGTTGGGGTCTGGAGCGTAAAGGGGACGACAACGTGTTCAAAAACGCCTCCGGTGGCCCCGGGCTGGAGACGCTGTTACCGGCGTTGTGGACCGGCTGCGAGCAGCACGGCATTGCGCCGACCACCGTCGCGCAGCTGCTGTGTCGCAATCCCGCGCGGCATTTTCTGCTCGACGATCGCAAAGGGGGGTTTGACACAGGTATGGACGCCGACTTTGTGGTATTGCGGCCCGAGCGCTACCGATTCGATCCCGCGAACAGTTTGTCGGCGGTGAAATGGAGCGCCTTCGAAGGCATGGAGTTCAGCGTACGGGTGGAAGCCACCTATTGTCGCGGCCAGGCAGTCTTTGCCGAGGGCCGTATTCTTAATTCGCCGGGGTCGGGACAGTTTCTGCGCCCGCGCGTTGCCAACGGAGCAGGCCAATGATCGCGTTAATCAACAGTGAACGTTTGTGGGCGCGGGTCAATCATCTGGCACAAATGACGTTGCCGGATGTGCCCTGGACACGACGGGCCTTTACGCCATTGTTCAGCGAGGCACGAGCCTGGCTGGCGGAACAAATGAAGCGGGCTGGGCTAACGGTAACGCTGGACGAAGGCGGCAATCTGATCGGTCGGCGCGCCGGGGTGCGCAACGATCTGACGCCGATAGTGATCGGTTCGCATTGCGATACCGTGGTGGGCGGCGGCCGCTATGACGGGATTATCGGCGTGCTGGCGGGGATTGAAATCGCCCATTGTCTGCATCAACAGGGGATAGTTTTGCAGCATCCGTTTGAGGTTATCGACTTTCTGTCCGAAGAACCCAGCGATTACGGTATTTCCTGCGTGGGCAGCCGGGCGATGAGCGGTGAATTGGACGGCGGTATGCTGGCTTCCCGGAACGCGCAAGGCGAAACGCTGGCGGAGGCGATGACGCGTATTGGCGCTCAGCCGGAAAAACTGAACCGGCCGCTGCGCCTGCCGGGCGGTACCGCCGCTTACGTTGAGCTGCACATTGAACAGGGGCCAGTACTGGAGCGCCAGCACCTGCCGATTGGCGTGGTGACGCACATCGTCGGCATCCGCCGGGTGTTGGTGACGGTGCTTGGGCAGCCGGATCACTCCGGTACCACGCCGATGGATATTCGTCGCGATGCTTTGGTCGGGGCAGCGCATGTGATTGAGCAGGCGCACGCGATGGCGTTACAGCAAAGCGGCAATCCACATTATGTGGTGGCGACCGTAGGGCGCATCGCCATGACGCCAAATGTCCCCAATGCGGTGCCAGGGCAGGTAGAACTGATGCTGGAGGTGCGCAGTGACAGTCAGGCGCTGTTGGAGACTTTCCCGGAAGCGCTGTTGGAAAACTGTCGGCCACGTTTGCAGAGTCTGGATTTACAGACGCAATTGCAGCATGTCAGCCGTGCACGGCCCACCGCCTGCGCGGAAACGGTGATGCAGGCGATCGAGGGGGCAGCTCATTCGCTGGGGTTGGCCGGACGCCGGCTGCCGAGCGGTGCCGGGCATGATGCGGTTTATATGGCGTCGACCGGGCCGGTGGGGATGGTGTTTATTCCCTGTCTGAATGGGCGCAGCCATTGTCCCGAGGAGTCGATTACCGAGCAACAGTTGGCGGACGGGGCCAGGGTGCTGGCGCAGGCGTTGATCAATCTGGATAAGCAATTGGCATAAAAAAGGGGCCTGCTGGCCCCTGTAAGGATGATAACGCGCGCTGTGGCTTAAAGTTTAGGCCCGGCGCTCACCAGTTTTTCCCCTGCGGGGGTGACGGTGTATTTGGCAAAGTTATCGATAAAGCGCTGGGCCAGATCCTGGGCTTTTTCCTGCCACAGAGATTCGTCGGCGTAGGTTTTACGCGGATCGAGGATCGAAGGGTCTACCCCCGGCAATGCCTTCGGTACCGCCAAGCCAAAGATTGGCAGGTTGAAGGTGTCGGCGTGCTCGATCTCCCCGTTTAAAATGGCGTCGATGATGCCGCGGGTGTCCTTAATGGAAATACGCTTGCCGCTGCCGTTCCAGCCGGTATTCACCAGATAGGCCTGTGCACCGGCCGCTTCCATGCGTTTTACCAGCACTTCTGCGTACTGCGTCGGGTGCAGCGTCAGGAACGCCGCGCCGAAACAAGCGGAGAAGGTCGGGGTTGGGGTGGTAATGCCGCGCTCAGTGCCGGCCAGCTTGGCAGTGAAGCCGGACAGGAAGTGATATTGGGTTTGTTCCGGTGTCAGGCGTGATACCGGCGGCAATACGCCGAAGGCATCCGCCGTCAGGAAGATTATTTTCTTGGCATGTCCCGCCTTGGACACGGGTTTGACGATGTTTTCGATGTGGTTGATCGGGTAAGAGACTCGGGTATTTTCGGTCTTGCCGGCGTCATCGAAATCGATGCTGCCGTCGGCCAGCACCTGCACGTTTTCCAACAGCGCGTCCCGGCGGATAGCCTGATAAATCTCTGGCTCAGCCTGAGGAGACAACTTGATGGTCTTGGCATAACAGCCGCCTTCGAAGTTGAATACGCCGTCGTCGTCCCAGCCGTGCTCGTCATCGCCGATCAGTTGGCGTTTAGGATCGGTGGAGAGGGTAGTTTTGCCGGTGCCGGACAGGCCGAAGAAGACCGCCACGTCACCCTGTTCGCCCACGTTGGCTGAGCAGTGCATCGAGGCAATACCCTGCAGCGGCAGCAGGTAGTTCATGATCGAGAACAGGCCCTTTTTCATTTCGCCGCCGTACCAGGTCCCGCCGATCAGCTGTATGCGTTCGGTCAGGTTAAAGGCGACGAAGTTTTCCGAATGCAGCCCCTGCTGTTTCCAGTCAGGATTGGTGCATTTGGCACCGTTCATCACCACAAAGTCCGGCTCGAAATTCTGCAGCTCTTCATCCGACGGGCGGATAAACATGTTTTTGACAAAGTGCGCCTGCCAGGCCACCTCGGTGATGAAACGCACTTTCAGGCGGGTGTCTGCGTTGGCGCCACAGAAGGCATCCACCACAAACAGACGCTTGCCGGAAAGTTGGTTACCCACCAGCGTTTTCAGATGTTGCCACACTTCCGGCGACAGCGGCTGGTTGTCGTTTTTGCCTGTGCCGCTGTCGGACCACCAAACGGTATCGCGCGTGGTGTCGTCACGCACGATGTATTTGTCTTTCGGAGAACGGCCAGTGAATTCGCCGGTATCGACGTTGACCGCGCCCAACGTCGTTAACGTACCGCGCTCCAGCGCCGGCAGGTCGGCGCGGGTTTCCTCGATAAACAGTTGTTCATAGCTGGGATTATGGACGATCTCGGTAGCCTGGTGGATACCGTAGCGGGCCAGCGTTTGTGGGGTAATCGCGATTGAAGACATATCCTACTTCCTTATTAGTTCTATGCCCTTCGCCTTTCTGACCACGGCCTTTGAAAGCGATAGGGCATATATTATGTGCCTGCTTTCCGCACGGTGCCGCGTGCAGAGCAAGGCTCGGGTACAAGCTGACCGGATTCAGCTATTTACCGCTCCGGTTCTCATTAATAAACGCACGGATTTTTACTTCCATCTATAGCATAGCAGTGAATTAGCGCCTGATTAATTTAATTACAAAACGCTGACGATAATTAATTAAAGCCAACATTGGCGGGGGCTCACAATATTGAGTTAATAAGAGGTAATTTGGTTTTGTATTTTTATTTTTTATCATATTGTCAGTGCTGTCCACTATTTTATTTATTATAAATAAGCCCATTCCGAAACGTACCTTTTAAAGCTTATAAATTATTTTATATGCCATTAGTCGATCCGCTCCACACTGAACGCTTGTCAGCAGGGTGAATAATGAAACAGATAAATGCAGAAATGACCTGTGAGAAAGAAATACCGCAACCTGATTCATCAGGATTGATTAACCACCTGCGGAAAATGGATATCGGTGCCGTACCGGTTGCGCTGTTTATCACTATTTGCGCGATTGTCGCCGTATCGGCCTACGCCAACTTCCTGCCAAAGAATATGATCGGCGGCCTGGCGGTGATCATGACGCTGGGCTTTGCGCTGGCGCATTTAGGTAAAAGCATTCCGGTACTGCGTGATATTGGCGGCCCGGCCATTCTGTGCCTGATGGTGCCTTCGGTGCTGGTGTACTTTAATTTTTTCCAGCCGAACGTGATGGGTACCGTCCATCTGCTGATGAAAGACGCCAATCTGCTGTACTTTGTGATCGCCAGCCTGGTGGTCGGCAGTATTCTTGGCATGAACCGGGTGATTCTGATCCAGGGCATGATCCGTATGTTCGTCCCGCTGGTGGTGGGCACGGTGACGGCGGTGGCAACCGGATTGCTGGTGGGTAAGCTGTTTGGTTTTACCTTCTATCACACCTTTTTCTTTATCATCGTGCCGATCATCGGTGGCGGTATCGGCGAGGGCATTTTGCCGCTGTCGCTGGCGTATTCCGCCATTCTGGGGTCGACACCCGACGTGTATGTGGCGCAACTGGCGCCGGCGGCGGTGCTGGGCAATATCTTTGCCATTGTCGCGGCCGGAGTGTTGGCGCGACTGGGCATGAAACGCAAGGCGTTGAGCGGTGACGGCATGCTGATCCGTTCGGCGGAGGAAAACGCGGTATTCGATATCAAGGAAACCAGCGGCAACGTCGATTTCCAGCTGATGGGCGGTGGCCTGCTGGTGATTTGTGCCTTCTTTATCGTCGGTGGCCTGTTCGAACATATCGTGCATATTCCCGGTCCGGTGCTGATGATTCTGTTTGCGGTGCTGTGCAAATATTGCCGGGTGATCCCAACCTCAATGGAAACCGGTGCGCACAGTTTTTATAAGTTCGTCTCCACCGCGCTGGTGTGGCCGCTGATGATTGGCCTCGGCATGCTGTATGTTCCGCTGGAAAGTGTCGTGGCGGTGTTCTCGGTCGGTTATGTGGTGGTATGCGGTTCGGTGGTGTTGTCGATGGGGCTGGTGAGTTTCCTGATTGCGCCTTACCTGAAAATGTTCCCGGTTGAAGCGGCGATTGTTACCTGCTGCCACAGTGGCTTAGGCGGTACCGGCGATGTCGCCATTCTCTCCGCATCTAACCGGATGGGGCTGATGCCGTTCGCGCAAATCGCCACGCGCATCGGCGGTGCCTCTACCGTTATCGGCGCCACGCTGTTATTGGGTTGGTTAATTTGAATCCGGGCTAAATTAAGGATTGCCGGGGTGGATTGCCCCGGTTTTTTTATTTTCGCCTGCCGCTAATAATAAGCACTCAAACGGAGTCGGAGTTGAAGGTAATATTTTAATCAGATAGTTCTGTATTTTAATAAAAAGTGTCTATCCTGTTCTTTAAGGGATTATCGTTCTCATTAAGAGTGCTCATGGAGGGCGCCAACCGCATTAGCGAGATCCCCGTATTTATTCAGCACCGGAACACGGCCATTAAGGCCATCCGACAGTGATCGTAGCGACTCACTGAAATGACGAATATGGAGATACTCTAATGTCATCAAGCAATCAACGCGTTAACCCATCGGCAGAAGCTACAAGCGTATTGGCCCTTCAAGGAGCCTATAAGGCTGACAGCGATCCTGAATTGAACGTCATTCACCCTTCGAAAAGTTTTGAAGATGCCGGGTTGGCATTGATCCGCGGCGACCGCAGTTGGCACGACAAAGGTGTGACCGATACCGCGGTTAACCTGAGTTACAGCTTCTGGGAACAGGCGCCAGGCAACATGTCTAGCATGGGGATCGGCGGCTTCAGCAGTTTCAATGAACAGCAGCGCGAACAGGCGAAACTTTCGCTGCAATCCTGGTCGGATGTGGCCAATATCACGTTTACCGAAACCAGCGATACCCAAAGTGCCAATATCAAATTTGGCCTGTTCGATGTCAGTTCACGCGGCTCCTATGCCTTCGCCTATAACCCCGATACCTCCCCATCGGTGGCTGGGCAAACCTGGTACAACGCCACAAGCAATGTGTTCGCCAATAACCTGATCCATGAAAACGAATATGGCCGTCAGACGTTGACGCATGAAATTGGCCATGCGCTGGGGCTCCAGCACCCTGGGGATTACAACGCTGCCCCGGGTGTGAGCATCACTTACAACAATGACGCGACCTATTTTGAAGACAGCCGCGCCCACAGTGTGATGAGCTACTTTGGTGAAAGCAGCACCGGCCAAGATTTCAAAGGCGCTTACTCTTCGGCTCCGCTGTTAAATGACATTACGGCGATCCAGCAGTTCTATGGCGCCAATATGTCTACCCGCAGCGGCGACACGGTTTACGGCTTTAATTCCAATACCGATCGTGATTTTCTCACCGCCACCCACGCGCAGGATAAAATCGTGTTCAGCGCCTGGGATGCAGGCGGTACGGACACCTTTGATTTCTCCGGTTTTAGCCAGAATCAACGTATTAACCTCAACGAGAAGTCCTTCTCCGACGTGGGCGGCCTGGAAGGTAACGTGTCTATTGCCGCCGGCGTGACCATCGAAAATGCGTTTGGGGGATCCGGCAACGATG
Organism: Serratia sp. BNK-12; assembly: GCF_047456085.1. NCBI lineage: Bacteria > Pseudomonadati > Pseudomonadota > Gammaproteobacteria > Enterobacterales > Yersiniaceae > Serratia > Serratia sp. BNK-12. Next base: position 2,920,829 of record NZ_CP179896.1, on the reverse strand, counting down.
TGATCATCGGCAACGCCACCAATAACATTTTAATCGGCGGCGCGGGGGACGACATTCTGTACGGCGGCGGTGAATCGGATCATCTGTTTGGTAATGAGGGTAAGGACACCTTCGTTTATTTCGCCGCCAACGAATCACGTGCTGATGCGCCGGATTGGATCGTGGATTTTGTCAGCGGTGAAGACAAAATCGATCTGACGCTGTTCAACACCGGCAGCAGCAATGGCATCGAGTTCGTTAGTCAGTTCAGCGGTAAGGCCGGTGAAGCCTTGTTAACTTACGATGAGCTCAATCACGTCAACGATGTGGCAATCAATCTGGGAGGTGGGTTCGACAGCAGTGACTTCCTGGTGAAAGTGATTGGCCAGCCGCTGGTGGAGAGCGATTTCGTGCTGGTTTGACGGTTGCAGGCAACAAAAATAGTGCTTTATTGGGAAAAACACGACAATTCCTATTAATTTCGTCATGTTAGCCTGACATAGTAGCGCACAGAAGGCCGGGCTTGCATACCTCGGGCTTCTGCCGAATCGCCAACCAATCCGGTTGGCGATTCATTTTCCATCTTTCAGCATGTTGATCGCCGCGCTTATCAGGATCCGGCGTTCAATGTCGTTGCTTTCGGCCAGTTGCTGCGCCAGGTGTTTTGCCAGCGTTTCGACCGATAAAACCTCGCCGCGATGACGCAACTGCATCACGCTGTCGCCGATCAAACGCGCCACTTCATCCCACACGGTTTTTATCTCCTGCTCCGAGAACATCATGGGTTACCTCGGCTGGGTGATTTTTGGTCAATGTAGCAGTTGAGGTCAGGGGGCGCCACCGTACCGATCGCACAATGCCAAAACCGGATGCATAAAAAACAAGCCATCAGTATTTCTTCTGGTTTTTTCGTCCAATACTAACAGTGTCGAATATCTGGAGGGTGAATGATGAGACTGGTCGATAAACTGGCTGAGTACCATCGCCGGAGCCGGCGGGCTGAAGCGCAACATTGGCTGTACCGTTTATGGCTGCCGCAAGGGGAGGCGAGAATTACCTATTTACGCGAGTTGTTGGAGCCTGAGGCTAAGCAACCCGCGAAGCGGGAACACTGAAAGAAGGCGTGTCAGTATCCGGCCGGACTGCGTTACTCGAGAATATCTTCGATCTCTTCAAGCACCTGGTGACCCAGGTCGGTGGTGATCATCAAAATACCGCAGACCAAAATAACCAGCGCCAGCAGCAGTAAGGCGATTTGTACGCCGTTGCCATTTCGTTTTGCCATGGGGCCTGCTCCTTGCCGTTAGCCGAAAACTATTGCCGCCCAGCGCAATAACAGTAGGGCGAGACAGATCAGCAATAATATTAAAAACATCTTCCAGTGCTTGCTGCGCATGCGTTTGGTGGCCAATGTGACCTCCTGTTTTAGTGATCAGCTGAAATACCAGCCGCCGATAACAAAGATAACAATCACGGCGACCGCCAGAACTTTTAACAGGTCGCTGAAGGTGTCATCGGGGTCTTTGTCGTCATTCTTCATTTTACCGCCTGGCCGAGAGCCATTGAGTGAATTGCGTTCACAGTATGCCTGTTGTCCCGGCATAGGCACAGGGGTTTACCCCAAACAGCCGTTAAAAGAGCCCAATAAGGCGGCTGCGGGCTGAATTCGGCAGTGCAGGCAGCGCTGGATACGTTGTACTATTCTGTCTGCACAATGATTTATTTAAAAAGGTATGGCAATGGCGAGCGAAATTCCGAAGAAATATGAAAACACCGAGCGTTGGGCGTTCGGCAAGACCGAGCAGCAGGCCGACGACGTGGCCAAGCTGATCCTGGACGGCACCAAGACGGCAACCTGCTCCAATCTGGACGGCGAAGGCATCCCGCTGGCCGGTGACGTATTTGTGGTGGTGGATGGTAAAGGTCAGCCGGTTTGCGCGGTGGAACTGACGTCGGTAGAGATGAAAACCTACGATCAGGTTGATGAGGCCCATGCTTTTGCCGAAGGGGAAGGTGACCGTTCGTTGGCCTATTGGCGTAAAGAGCTGCAGAGCTTCTTTGAAGAATATGAGCTGTTCTCACCGGACATGACGCTGGTGCTGATGAATTTCAAAGTCACAGAGACTTTCTGATTTGACGTCCCCCGTGCCTTACGTCTGCCAATGGGCGACGCCTGAGCTGGCGGCCGACCTGATTGCCGGGCGCGTGACGCTGGCGGATGACGCTAACTGGGCGCTCAGCGGCGCGCGCGACCGGGCTGAATATATCGAATGGGCGAATCACGTTTGCGGTATGGCCTGCCTGAAAATGGTGTTGAGCCACCGCGACGGCGATGCGCCGCCGCTGTTGGAGCTGGCGCGCCGCAGTTTGCCTTATGGGGCTTACGTGCGTGAGGGGGAGCGCATCAAGGGGCTGATTTATGCGCCCTTTGTCGACTTTGTGCGTGAGCAGTTCGCCCTGGAGGCGGAGGTTCAGGTGGGTATTGAGGCGCAAGCGCTGCCACAGCTGTTGGCGCAGCGACGCTATTTTATGGCCTCGGTGCACCCTGGCATCCGCTGGCCCGAACAGACACCGCCACAGCGGGGCGGCCATCTGGTGTTGATTACCGCCGCTGAGGCACAGAGCGTGACATTCCACAATCCGTCTGGCGATCGGCCGCAATCGCGCCAACAGGTCACCTTACCGTTGGGCAGCTTTGCCCGCTTTTTCGCCGGGCGCGGTATCGCAATAGCATAAAAAAACGCGCGTTGTTCCCAGCGAAACAGCGCGCGTTCTCAGATATTCCATCATTCAATCCAACCGCATTACCCAGGCATCGGTCTGGCGATCGTAATGCTGCTTATACAGCAGCGATTGCTTGCCATCGAGTATTGCCGGGATGCTGGTGTGCTCATCCCAACCGTCTAACTGCATGCACAAATCGGGATCCGACTTGCAAGGGATCGCCAGTGTACTGACCTGCTCGGGCGAGGAGGACAAATGTGCGTCATCAACCTCGAAACTGCCTATTTTCACCACGGTTTTGCCCATTGGAACTCCTTGCTTGCTGCGCTGGTATGAGGTGTGACCAGTTGGGTCATCTTAATCAGCATAGCTAAATGAGCAAAAAATGCCACATAAAAAATACAAACTGGCAACATGAGCATTCAGCGGCTAGCGCAGGGGCTTAATACTCCACGACAAAACTCAGGTTGTCCTGGTAGGTGCCCACCGGCACTTCGGTTTGCGCCTGGTTGATTTGCGCCAGGTAGGGAATGCTTTGCGCCAGCCCTGTGCCAGAGCCTGCTTGCTTGTTAGCGCTGTTCCACACCGTGGTGGTGTTGGGCAGGTAAATTTGATACTGCAGATAGTTGCTGGTGCCACTTTTCATTCGCCGCCATCCGGTGACAGGGTTATTACCATCGGTAAAGTAGGTATTGTACCCCTCGGTTTTAGTGCAGGTGAGGGTGATGCTTTGGTTCACCGCATTAAACTGACCCACCAATGCCATGCTGCCGAAATTGACGTTTTGTGCAGTACCCAGCAAACAATCTTTAGTGATCGTCAGGCTGATGTTAACGGTGCTGGGCTTATTGGTGCCGTCCCACCAGATGCAAAGCCCAATCAGACCCAGGCCGCAGATATGGTAATTCCACACCAGGTTGACGGTATCGGTATAGGTACCTGCGCGCACGTTAGCCCCGGCGGTAGTTTTGATATACAGCGGGAAATTGACGTTGGGCGAGATCAGGATCAGCGTTAACAGGTTCAATGAACTGTAATCAATGGTTTGTCCGACGCTGTAGGGATATTGGTAATTCGCATCGGGGTAAATCAAATAAGGAATCTGATCGCCGGAACCGTCGGTATTAGCCAGCGCCATATTGTGGGTGGTCGAGTTGATTTTAACCGTCACGGTGTTTTGCGTCAGCAGCGACAGGCCAAGGCCGCTGCAGTTGAGCCCGGCGGTACCTTGAGCGCTGAGCGAACCGTTGTAGACGGCAAAAGAGCTGCTGCCGGGCAGCGTCACGGCACCGTTGGTGGTGGTACAGTCGGCGAGCGCCTGGCGGGCTGTGAGCAAGAGCAGCGCCAGCAATAACGCCTTGGTTCCACGGATCATATTTGTCTCCATAATGAGTTACTGGCAAACGATCGGCCCGATACTTTGGATACCCTGGGTTTTGGTCAGGTTGAATTGCGCCTGGCAAGGGGCACTGCCGTCTGCCGGGATAACGCTCAGCCGGTTTTGCAATTGCACCGGATCCACATAGACCATGCCATCCCAACCGACGTAGCTTTGCTGTTTGCTGCCGATAACGGCCACTTCACTGCCATTAGCCAGTGGTTTGCCCTGGGCGTCGACCAGTTTGACGTCGGCGGCGGAAATGTGCTGGATGGGAAAATCGACCAGAAAACCGCTGTGATCGCGGATTGCCACGGTTTTCTCTACGGTGGGAACCGCCACGTCTGCAGGCAGGTTGAGCGGATCGATTTGGAATTTGGCGTGGTAGTAGGAAGTGACGGTTGGCACCAGCAAATAGCCTTTGGCGTTGGTCACCCCGATTAACTGATTTTCATAGCGGACCGGGATGTCCGGGTAGCCCTCGGTAGAGATCAGGGCGAAGGCGTCATTGATGGTGTTAGTGGCATACAGATCGCCTTTCATTGCCACCAGCGAGCCGCTCACTTCGCCCCAGCGGGTATAATCATTGCTGTTGCCGTACATCCCGCCGCGGGCTTCGAGCAGGCGGGTACGCCAGGTGATATCGGCCTGGCTATAGCTGTCGCTGCTCTGTCCGTCCGCATAGGCCAGGTTCCAGCCCAAACCACCGTCGGTCGGCGCGGCACGGCTGTAGCTGACGCGTTGGTTCCAGCGATTGTTGTTGTCACGAGAGGCGCTGACGCTGGCGGTACCCCAACTGTCGAAGGGAATGGACAGTTGCAGTTGGGCGCTATAGCCGCTGCTGCCGATTTCACGGTTCACTGACGCATACAGACTGGTATTGCGCCACAGCGAGATGCTGTAGGAGAAGTTGGCCAGACGAGTGCGTTGGCCAATGGCGTCACGGACATCGAAATAGCCGGCGCCAATGCTACCGAATCGGTTCAGACCGATACTGCCGGTCAGTTGATCGGTACGGCGGCTCAGACGATAGTCACTTTTATACACCGAAATATCACCGAAGCCGGCGCTGCGCAGGATGCGCTGAGCATTCAGACTGTAATAGCGGTTGCTGTAGGTGTAGCCGATGCTGCTTTGATCGCCATGATTGGAGCTGTATTGATAGACCGGCTGCGGATCGGGCTGCGGGATAGGTTGACCGGTCAGGGGATCGTAGTAGTTGGGTTGTTGCGAAGGTTGATAATCGTTAAAGGCATTATCGCTGGCCTGGCTGTAGCTGTACGAGGCATTGAAAACGCCCCATTGACCAAGGCGAATATTCGCACCTGCGCCACCCACCGCCAATTCCGCTGCGCCTTCGGCGCGGCCTTCCAGAGTCAACCAGTCAGTGACGCCGTAACGTCCGCTGCCGCTGGTCACCCACTGGCCATAATCGGCAGAGCTCATGCCATAATTGCGTCGCAGGGCACCGGCGGACAGGCTGAAATCGCTCATGCCGGTCTGCAACAGGTTACTGGCGACATAAAACGGCACCACGGTACTGACTTGTCGGCCTAGTGCATCGGTGGTGACCACGGTGGCTTGGCCCGCGCCGTTAATGTAGGGCACGGTATCCAGGGTGAAAGGACCGGGGTTAACGCTGGTACTGCTGTTTTTATAGCTGTTGATATACAGATCGACGCTGCTGGGCAGAGCCGCCTGGCCCGAGAACTGCGGTAGCGGATAGGTGATCAGGTCTGGCCGGGAAGCAAAATTACGCGCCAGCTGGACGCCGCCGATACGCACCGAACTGCTCCAGGTCAGGGCGCCGGTGGTGAGATCGCCGGCGGTATAGCTAAGCAGGCGGTCATCATCATTGTAGCGCCACTGACTGTCGTAGCGGATATAACGGTTGTCCTGCTCACTGTTGGCGGAGGTGTTAAAGCTGCCGCGGAAAATACCGGTGTTCGACACCACGCCAAAGCCATCGAACAGCCGTTGTTCTGTCCAGGCAGAAAGAGAGCCCGGCTGGCCGTTGGCGCTGCTTTGGCTGGCGTACAAATCGTAATTGAACAGCAGGCCGAGACTGCTCTGCGCCGGCAGGCGATCCAGTGGGTTCTGAGCGTTGAATTTTTGATTGGGTAGCCAGTCGTTGGGGACGTTGATCATCAACTGTTGGGTTTCACCGCTGTAGGTGACGTCCACTTTCTCTAATTGGTCGACGGCAATTTCTTTCGCCTGTTTATCCGCTACCGGCAGGCCGGCGTCGAGCAACTGCTGTGGTGTGAGGTAATAGTGGCCGCCGCGATAGGTCACTGGCACCACTTTCCCGGTCTGACGACCATTGACCACCGGCTCCAGATACAGGGTGGTATCCGGCATGCTGATGGCGCTGGGCGGCGGCGGCAAATCGTCGGCGCAAGCGTACGGTAGCCACGGCGTGGCCACTGCGCACAGTACGGCGAATGCTAACGGCTTCAGCCCGAACCCGTTACGCCTGGGGGACGGTATCCTGGTTAACGGCACATCAAGCTCAATAAGCGGTTAAGGTTATCGGCTGTTTGTTATCGTTGACCGTGGCTTGCAACTGACCGCTGCTGAAACTGCCCGATGCCGGCAGGGCAAAGCGCATCTGCGAACCGGGCAACACATACCCCATCAGACCGGCATTAAGCGTTTTTCCCTGCATCGTCACTTTGGAGATACGCGCATGTACGATGCCCTGGTTGCGCACCTCCAGCCAACGTTGGCTACTCTGTTGCAACAGACGGTAGCTGAGCTGCGGCTGGTTGGCGGTGGCGTAATCGCGCGGTTTTTCTGAGTCTTGCTTGGTCCAGACCCCTTTACCGCTGACAAACAACGGGACTGAATAGCGCATCTGGAATTTCAGCCCCATCTGCGCCCCTTCTGGCGCGGATTGACTGCCTGAATCTTTTACCGGGACTTCATCAATCAGAATACGGTAGGCGCGCTCCTGCCCGGCGGGCGGCGGGGTTTGTTTAACCAGCCGGATCAGTTGGCGTTTTCCTGGTGCAATTGAGGCAACCGGCGGGCTGGCGATGACTTCGCTTTGGTTGCTGTAGTCGTCTTTACCGGCGGTCTGTTTCCAGCCGAGCACCCGCACTTGCATATAGACCGGCTTGCTGTCCCGATTTTCCAACCATAGCGCCGTCGCGGGTTGTTGATCTTCAATCACTGGATCGATGGGCCAAATCAGGATTGACGCGGCGGCCAGAGCCTGTTGTTGGCCGACAATCAGCAGCGCTGCCGTCAGTGGCAGTCGGAAGGGTATGCGCATGGCTAAATCCTTATTCAAAATACTAATAAGTGACCGTCAGTAAGACCGTATCGCTGTATGTGCCACTGGTGGGCAGGGTACTGGTCGAGAACAAACGGGCATAAACTTTTATTTCCTGGGTGCTACCGGTCGCGGCGACGACCTCTGTGGTGCCGCCGTTACTGCCATCGCCCCAAATGGTGGAATAATTACTGTCCTGGTAAAGCTGATAAATCAGGGTCTCGGGGGTCAGGGTATTTTTCAATTTGCGTCCGGCGGAGATAGAACCGGTGACATTGTTGCCGATGCCAAGCGCCAGCGTGACGCTCAGACCTGGGTTGCAGCGAAACAGCACGGAACCGGCCCCCGAACTGGAAACTATGCTGATATTGCTGGCTAACGAGGAGATCTGTCCAAAGTTGAGGTTGCCGAAGGTGGTGACATCGCTGCTGCCGCTGCCCAAAATACAGCCTTTCACTACCGTCGCGTTGACGGTAAGCGCCTGGGTTTTTTGCTGATCGTTGACACCCGTGTCGCCCAGTACCGGCGGCGTTATCATCCAGAGCAGTAAACCACCGCTTAAAATACGCATTACCCTTACCAATTGATGGTGACCTGCACGGTGTCGGTGTAGCTGCCGATCGGAGGAGTGGATTGCACCGGGATCATGCCATACACCGGTAACCAGTTATCCTGACCGTTGGCGGTTTGCGATACTCCGGTCAAATTATCCCAAATGGTGCTGTGGGCGCTGGTGGTATACAGGTTGTAGTTCACCTGTTGGCCAGCGGCATTTTTCAGGTAACGGGCCGCGGTGTTACCGCTTTGCCCGCCGCCCAGCAGCACGTTGTAACTGGTGCCGTTGTTGCATTTGACACGAATGGCGCCCGCGTTTTGTTGCCCGGCAATACTGACGTTGGTAGTGAGGAAATAGACCGTACCAAAGTCCAGCGAACCAAAGCTGACATTGCCGCCCGAGTTGCTGCCTGCTTCACAGGCCTTCAACAAGGTGGCACTGACGCCGATGGTGGCGGTTTTGCTATCCGCGTTCACCGCCAGGCTCAGCGTCAGCAACCCAAAAACAAAAAGGGCTTGCCGCACTGTTACCAGGTTACCGTCATCGTCACGGTATCGTTGTAGGTATCAGGATCTGGCGTAGTGGCCGCCGCCGGGACACGACCATAGACAATTAATGGAACCGCTGAGCCGGTACCGGTGCCGGTCAGGGCATTGGCGCCGCTAGACCAGGCGGTAGCACGTGCCGAATCCTGATAGAGGTTGTATTTGATTAACGCGCCGGCCGTACTGGCCATTTGGCGTTGGTTACCGGCACCCACGTGCAGACCGTTATTCAACGCCACGGTATAGGCGGTGCCTGTGGTACAGGTCAGCGACAGGGTACCTGCACCGCCGGAACCGGTTGCGCTGGCGTCAATAATGTTGGACAGGGAAGAGTAAGTCCCGAAGCTAATGGCGCCAAAGTCGTTGGCGCTACCCGCGCTGTTTCCACCGCCGACCACGCAACCCGCGCCGATGGTTAAGGTTACGCCCAGGTTGCCCTGAATAGTGCCTGCTGCGTTAGCTGCGCCGTTTGCGCACAGCAGGGTGGCTACCGAGGTCAATGCCATCAGAGTTTTTTTCATATTAGTTTCCTTGCTGTGTAAGGGAGAACCCCACAAAAGCGCCGCCCGGAACCGGGTTAAACGCATTAATTTATTTACAGTTTAATTAATAGAATAAGAATGCTGAATTGTCTTGGTCAGGAGCCAAAAATTATCTTTATTTTTGAAAGGCGTCGGTATATTTGGCAAGTCGGGAGGATAATGCCGAAAAGGGTAAATGATTAGAATAATAATATTCCCCTATCGGAATATTATTAGCGCCATTAACTGGCCGGCATTTTCCGGCCAGTTTCAGCGCATCTACTGATGAAAATCCAACGCACCGTCGCGAACCAGTTCGCGGGGCAGATTGTTTTTTATCCGGCTGCCGATGCGTTTGGCGATCCCCAGCGGCTGTTGCTGATAGGTCACGATGCATTCATCGGTCAGCGGCGGTGAGTCCGGGTACAGGTCGCGGCCGTGATACCACTCCTGCGCCAGTGTTGCATCCAGCTCAAAGCGCTGCTTACCGTCAGCCGCCGCCAGCGCGATCACCGCTTCGTGCTGCCAGCGATAGCCCTTGGTGAAGCGTTCGGCCAGTTTCAGCCCAATGCGGGAAAAACGTACTTTGTTGACGAACGTTTCCAGCTCGGCGGGGAACAGCCAAATCTCTTTATCGCGCGCCCACAGGCGGCTGGTTTCATCCCAGACCAACCCGGAAGCAGCGGCGGCCTGGGCGATTTCAGCAGAGTCCTTGGCGGAAAGCGGCGCGAACGGGAATTTGCCCAGCTTATAGCTTGGTTTCGCCAACGCGGGCACGGAGTGATGTTTGCGCAGGCGGGCCACGAAAAAGCCTTCGCTGTCGTAGATCTGCGGGAACACGTGGAGGAAGCCTTCAGCGGTCAGGGCCTGTTTGGCGCCTGGGAACAGTTCGCCCAATGGCTCGACGCTGACCGCGTCGCCATAGGTCGCCAGCAACCCGTTGACGATCTGCTGATTTTCCTGCGCGTTGAGCGTGCAGGTGGAGTAGACCATGACGCCACCCGGTGCCAGGGCATGGAAGGCGCTGTCGATTAACTCGCGCTGAGTCTCGGCGATGGAGGCAACGCTTTCCGGCGACCAGTTGCTCATAGCGTCCGGATCTTTGCGTACTACGCCTTCACCGGAGCAGGGTGCATCCAGCAGAATGGCGTCGAAGCTTTCCGGTAGTGCGGCGCCGAATACCCGCCCGTCAAAGTGGGTGAGCGCCGTGTTTTTAACCCCGCAGCGGCTGATGTTGGCATGCAGCACCTTGACCCGGCTGGCGGAATATTCGTTCGCCACAATGCCACCCTGGTTGTTCATCAAGGCCGCAATCTGAGTGGTTTTGGAACCCGGCGCGGCGGCGACGTCCAGCACCCGACGTGGCGTTTCCCCTGCGGCGAACAGTGCACTGACCGGCAGCATCGAGCTGGCTTCCTGAATGTAAAACAGGCCGCTCAAGTGCTCCGCCGCGCTACCCAGCCGCAGTTCCTCGTCTTTGCGTTCGATCCAAAAGCCTTCCGTACACCAGGGGATTGGCTCCAACTGCCAGTCGTAATCCTGCACCAGCGTCAAAAAGTCGGCAACGCTGATCTTCAGCGTATTCACTCGCAGGCTGCGGCGCAGCGGGCGTTGGCAGGCGGCAATAAAATCGTCCATCGACAGGTCGGCGGGCATGATGGCACGCGTCGCGTCGAGAAAGGCGGGCGGCAAATAAACGGAGGCAGGTTTGGCCACGGGGTGAGCTCTCTGGCAGCTGTCAAAATAAGGGCGGAAGTTTACCACAAAGCTGGAAACAGTAGGGGCCCAGCATTGCTGAGCCCCTGAGAAGGTGACTTATTTACTCTTTAGGGATGGCGGTGCCCCAGTCTCTCCAGTCCTTAGGTTCCTCCGCATTCAGCATAAAGTGCTTGTGCGGCGTGGCCTTAGGCGCCAGCGGAATACTTGGCGGGGTGGCGAAAGCAATGCCGCCGCGAATGAACTGCTGGAAGGTGCCGCTCTTGATCACGCCGCCGGTCAGGCCAAACTGCAGGTTATAGCCGGAGGCTTGCCAGAACACGCTGTTGTTGCGAACCAGATATTGGTATTTCTTGCTGATGCGCAGCGCCACGTGGATGCGATCGGACATGGCCCCCAGATAGAAACCGGTGACGGTGCCCACTTCCACGCCGCGGAACAGCACCGGGGTCCCAATCTGCAGCGAGCCGGTTTCGGCTGCGTCAAGGATCACGCTCAGACCGTCCAGATAGCGCGAGTCGGTGATGCTGGCTTCCTGCAGCTCAAAGCTGCGCAGCTCGCGCCCGCGACCCGGTTCCACGTTGATATAAGGTTGCAGCAGGGTATCGAGGTTGCTGACTCCGGCGGCGGAAATCTCCGGCGAGACAATCGAGAATCGGCTGCCCAGGCGTGCGAAGGTCTGGACGTATTCCGGATACAGCACCGCCTTGGCCAACACTTCATTTCGCTCTGGCGCCAGCTTCAACGAATCCACCTGGCCGATATCGATGCCGAGATAGCGCAGCGGCATACCCGGCGACAGTTTGCTGGCGTCGTAGGTTTTCAGGATGATCTGGCTACCCACCGCGCGGGCTGCGGTTTCCGTGGCGTACAGTACGCGTTTGGCGCCTTTGTCCAGCGTCACGCCCTGCAGGTTGTCGAAACTTATGGCGCCTTTCAACGCGCGGTTAAGCGGGGATGCCTGTACCGTCAGACCGTTGCCGTTCAACTGCACCTTGGCACCGCCCTCGGCCCAGAAGATGCTTTCACTGGTCAGCAGCTTGCGGTATTCCGGGCTGATATAAACATCGACTTCAAACTCGTTGGCCTTGGGGCGCACGTTAACAATTTCGCCCACCTGGAATTTGCGGTACAGCACCACCGAACCGGCCTGAACGTCAGGCAGGCTGACGGCGTTCAGCGTCAGGGTCGGCGTTGGGCTGTTACCGACGATGCCGGCTTCGGCCTTTTCGCTGTTGCCGTACAGAGGATACTGGCCGACTGGATCGCCTTTGCTGCCGGGGATGATGCGCACGCCGCCGTCCAGCCATTCCTGCGCGCTGGCACCCAGCACTTCCATGCCATCGAGCCCCAGCTTGACGTCGACGCGGCTGTTGACCACGAACTTGCTGTCTTTATGCAGCAGGCGGCGATATTGGGCTTCCACGGCGGCGGTGAATACCACGCCGCTGTCGGTTAGCGCGCGGCTCATTATTTGGCCGACCTTGACGCCATGAACCACTAGCGGCTGGCCAACGTCGATGCCATAGCTTTGCGGCGCGTTAAGCGTTACGGTCAGCACGCCCGGCTGTTGCAGTAGGGTTTCGCTGCTGTCCAGCACGTTGAAGTGCTGCTGCGGCTCGCCTTCGCCCGGCACCAGCTCCAGCGTATTGCCGGTCAGCAGCTGGCTGAGTTTAGCGTCGTTAAGGCTCAAGCGCGGGCTGCGCATGACGATCCGCGTACCGCTGCGCATTAAATCCACCACCGACGGATCGATGGTCAGCTCGCCGGTGACCTTACTGTCTTGTTCCAGCGTCAGTTTGGTCAAAGTACCTACCTGCAGCCCCTGATAAATCAGCGGCGTGTGATTTTCACTCAGGCTGTTACCGCTGGGCAAATCAAGCGTAATGTTAACGCCACGCTGGCTGTGCGCCAGATCCGGGTAGAGGGTGTAACTTTGATCGGCCTTGGCCTGTTGACCGTCGAGCGGTGAATCAAAAGCGATGGCGCCGTTAACCAGCGCGGCCAGGCTTTCCATCTGCACCGAGGCGCCCGACAGGCTGAAATCGCCCTTAAAGCCGGAAACGTTCCAAAAACGGCTGTTGCCCTTCACCAGATTGGCAAAGCGGCGATCGATCAGCACATCGATAGTGACGCCTTTATTCCCTTCGGAGATGGTGTAGTCATACACCTTGCCGACCGGAATTTTGCGGTAATAGACCAGCGAGCCGGTATTGAGCGACCCCAGATCGTCGGCATGCAGGTGAATCATCAGCTCGCCGGTGTTCAGCCGGTATTTGGGCTGAGTATCGAGGGCGGTGAAGTGGGTTTGCGGCTGCCCGCTGCCCGGCATCATGCCAATGTAGTTGCCGCCGACCAGCGCATCCAGGCCTGACACACCCGCCAATGAGGCTTTTGGCGTAACCAGCCAAAATTGGGTGCCGTCGCGCAACGAGTCTTCCAGATCGCTCTTGATGCTGGCTTCGACCACGATGCTGCGCAGATCCTTGCTTAGGCTGATGCTCTGTACGGTGCCGACTTCTACCCCTTGATAGCGCACCGGGGTACGGCCAGCGACGATGCCTGCCGCAGACTGAAAATCAATGGTCACCGTGGTGCCGCGTTCCTGGAAATTGCTGTAGACCAGCCACCCCGCAATCAGCAGGGCAATAAACGGCAGTAACCAGAATGGCGAAATGCGGCGCTTGTTTTTGACCCGCGCTTCAGTCGGTGTATTCGGCGTTTCCTGTTGCATGTGCATCCCAAATCAATCGGCTATCCAGCCACTCTACGGCAAGAATAGTTAAAATAACCGCAGACCCAAAGTAAAAGGCTGCCGGTCCCATAGTAAAAGATAACAACTGGTCGCGGTTCACCAGCGACATCATCAGTGCAATAACGAATAAATCGAGCATTGACCAGCGGCCGATCCAGGTCACCAGCCGCAGCAAGCGAATGCGCGTTTTCAGGCTGTGCGAGGTTTTGAAATGAATACTGAACAATATCGTGATCAGCACAATGACCTTGGTAAAGGGCACCAGCACGCTGGCGATGAAGACGATGGCGGCGATCGGCACATTGCCGGAGCTTGCCAGTGACACCACCCCGGAGAATATAGTGTCTTCCATCCGGGCGCCATTGGCGTAAATGATAGATATCGGCAACAGGTTGGCCGGGATCAGTAAAATCATTGCCGCAATCAGCGCCGCCCAGGTTTTTTGCAGGCTGTAGGGCTGACGGTGACACATGGGCACATGGCAGCGCGGGCAGCGTCCGCGCTCATCGGGATAACCGGTGAAATGGCACGACAGACAAATATGCAGTGCCGTCGGCGGGCCCTCTGGTTGCTCTTGCGGGTAGTAGCGTTCCCACAGCTGTTCCAGATTGACGTGGATCAGCGTCAGAATACTGAGCAGGGTGAGTGACAGGTAGGCGATCAGGGCGCTGCCGGCCTGGATATCGGCATACTCTTTGACCTTGATGGTTGCCACGGCCATACCAATCAAATAAATATCGAGCATCACCCACTCTTTTAACCGTTCCAGCATCAGCAGCACCGGGCGCAGGTTCATGCCCAGCGCATGGCCGAAACGCAGGTACAGAAGTGACAGCGCCAACGTCAGTGGAGCACCTATGGTGCAGAACGCCACCATGCTGGCGGTGATAGGATCACCCTGGCGGCTCATCTGCCAGATGCCTTCCAGCAGGCTGGCGTCGATACGTACGCCCAGCAAGCGGATGCTGATCAGCGGTTCGCTGAAGGCGAAGGGCATCAGCAGCAACATGGTGACCGCCATGGCGGTCAGTCGGGTCATCGACCAGTCGCGTCCGCTGACCACCTTCGCATCACAACGCGGGCAGTAGGCTGCCTGTTTGCCGCTGAGCGGCGGCAACACAAACAGCAGGTCGCATTCGCAACAGCGCTGGTGGCGTGCTTTGGAAAGTGGGCCGGTGATAGCGTGTATTTTCATCATGAGAAAAGCTGCCCTAAAGCTCGCCGCAACAGTTAGCGTAGCTGAAAAATAAATCTGTCCGTGCTCATCGGTTCAAGCGCCGGGCGGCAAAACAGGGTTTCAGACCGGCAAACATACCTTGCCCGGTAGGGTTTTGTGAAGCAACAGATGATTAACCTTGTGGCTATAGGCATTTAATGCTTATTTTATAGGGCTTAAGACTTGGGCTTCTGGCCATCTTCACGGTATTAATGGTTAACACATGACAAAAGAACAATTCTACGCGGAATTAAAACGTGATTTGTGCGCGCTGCTTGACGGGGAAACCAACTTTATCGCCGCGTTGTCCAACGCCAGTGCGTTGATCAACGAGCGCCTTGATGACGTCAATTGGGCCGGTTTTTATCTGATGGACGGTGCGCAATTGGTGCTCGGTCCGTTCCAGGGGAAGATCGCCTGCGTACGTATTCCGGTAGGCAAGGGCGTGTGCGGGACTGCCGTGGCGGAAAACCGCGTGCAACGTGTTGGTGATGTCCATGCGTTCCCAGGCCATATCGCCTGTGACGCAGCCAGTAATGCAGAAATTGTGCTGCCGCTGAATGTTAGCGGTCAGATTATCGGCGTTCTCGATATCGACAGCACAGTTTATCAACGTTTCGACGAACAGGACGAAAGGGGCCTGGAAGCAGTGGTGGCGGGGCTTTGTGCGCAGCTGGAACAGTGTGATAGTGCGAAATATGTCACTGTGGCAGCAAGTTGATCTACGGTTAACGTGGCATTTACCGATGGCGTCATTATAATGACGCCTGTTCATGCCTGCGCTGGTTGGCAAACCCGTTGTAATCAGGAAATTTCATGGAAAATCAACCTAAGTTGAACTCTAGTAAAGAAGTCATTGCTTTTCTTGCCGAGCGTTTTCCGCTCTGCTTTAGCGCCGAGGGCGAAGCTCGCCCGTTGAAAATCGGTATTTTTCAGGATCTGGTCGAGCGTGTTCAAGGGGAAGAGAACCTCAGCAAAACGCAATTGCGTTCTGCCCTGCGCCTGTACACCTCTAGCTGGCGTTACCTGTACGGCGTCAAAGTTGGCGCGCAGCGCGTCGATTTAGACGGCAACCCGTGCGGTGAACTCGAACAGCAGCATGTCGATCATGCCCGCCAACAGCTTGAAGAAGCGAAAGCGCGCGTTCAGGCACAGCGTGCCGAACAAAACGCCAAAAAACGTGAAGCTGCCGGCGAATCAGCCGATGCGCAACCGCGTCGTCCACGTCCAGCCGGTAAAAAACCTGCTGCACGTCGCGAAGGCGGAGCCGCACCGGAGAACCGCAAGCCACGCCCACAAACTCGCCCACAGCCCGCTCGTCAACCTCGTGAAGTCAAAGAGGAAAGCCAGCAGCGCCATGTGCCAGTCACGGATATCTCTAAACTGCAAATTGGCCAAGAAATCAAAGTCAGAGCAGGCAAGAGCGCGATGGATGCTACCGTACTCGAAATCGCTAAAGATGGCGTACGTGTGCAGCTCTCTTCCGGTCTGGCGATGATTGTGCGCGCAGAACACTTGCAGTTCTGATACGGAGGCCAACCAAGGCATGAACAAATTTGTCAGATTAACAGCAGTCGCGGGTCTGTTGTGGGCGGGCGTCAGTTACGGAGCGGACACAGCCAACATCCGCATCGATCAACTGCCCCAGCTTAAGCAGGAACCGCAACATGCAACGGTGAGTGAGCGCGTAACCTCGCGCTTCACTCGCTCTCATTACCGCCAGTTTGCCCTCGATGCGGACTTTTCAGGCAAGATCTTCGATCGTTACCTGAATATGCTGGACTACAACCATAACGTGTTGCTGGCCTCCGACGTGGCGCAATTCGCCGACAAGCGCAACCAGCTTGGCGAAGAGCTGAAAAGCGGTAAGCTGGATACGCCATACGCGCTGTACAATCTGGCCCAAAAACGCCGTTTTGAGCGTTACACCTATGCCTTGTCGCTGCTGGAAAAGCCAATGAGCTTCACCGGCAACGACACTATCGATCTCGACCGCAGCAAAGCGCCGTGGCCGAAAGACAAGGCCGAACTGGACAGCCTGTGGGATGCCAAAGTCAAATATGACGAGCTGAACCTCAAACTGACCGGCAAGACCGACAAGGAAATTCGCGAAACGCTGACCAAACGCTATCAGTTCGCTATTAAGCGCCTGACGCAAAGCAACAGCGAAGACGTATTCCAACTGGCGATGAATGCCTTCGCGCATGAAATCGACCCGCATACCAATTATCTGTCCCCGCGCAATACCGAACAGTTCAACACCGAAATGAGCCTGTCATTGGAAGGCATCGGTGCAGTGCTGCAGATGGATGACGACTACACCCTGATCAATTCCATGGTACCGGGTGGCCCAGCGGCGAAGAGCAAGGCGATCACCGTGGGTGACCGTATTGTCGGCGTTGGCCAGGCGGGTAAACCTATGGTTGATGTTATCGGCTGGCGTCTGGACGATGTGGTTTCGCTGATCAAAGGGCCAAAGGGCAGCAAAGTGCGCCTGGATATTCTGCCTGCGGGCAAAGGCACCAAAACCCGTGTGGTCACACTGACCCGCGAGCGTATTCGTCTGGAAGATCGCGCGGTGAAGATGACCATCAAGACCGTCGGCAAAGAGAAAGTCGCGGTGATGGACATCCCAGGCTTCTACGTTGGCCTGACCGATGATGTGAAAGTTCAGTTGCAGAAGATGGCCAAGCAGAACGTCAAGAGCCTGATCATCGATCTGCGCACCAACGGCGGCGGCGCGCTGACCGAAGCGGTATCACTGTCCGGTCTGTTCATTCCGAGCGGACCGGTGGTGCAGGTACGTGACAACAACGGCAAGGTGCGTGAAGACGCGGACACCGACGGCGTGACCTACTACAAAGGGCCGCTGGTGGTGCTGGTTGACCGCTTCAGCGCCTCGGCTTCCGAGATCTTTGCTGCGGCGATGCAGGACTACGGCCGCGCGCTGATCGTCGGTGAACCGACCTTCGGTAAAGGCACCGTCCAGCAGTACCGTTCGCTGAACCGCATTTACGACCAGATGCTGCGTCCGGAATGGCCGGCGTTGGGCTCGGTGCAATACACCATTCAGAAGTTCTACCGCGTGAATGGCGGCAGTACCCAGCGTAAAGGCGTAACCCCGGATATCCTGATGCCGAGCGGCATTGATCCGGCGGAAACCGGTGAAGCCTTTGAAGACAATGCGATGCCGTGGGACAGTATTAATGCGGCGACCTACACCAAAACTGGCGATCTGAAGCCTTTCGATCCTGAATTGCTGAAAGATCACGAGCAGCGTATCGCCAAGGATCCTGAGTTCCAGTACATCGCGCAGGATATCGCGCATTACAAGGCGCTGAAGGACAAGCGCAACATCGTTTCACTCAATCTTGCCCAGCGTGAGAAAGAGAACCACGATGATGACGCTACCCGTCTGCAGCGCATTAATGACCGCCTGCAGCGCGCCGGTAAAAAGCCGTTGAAGAAGCTGGAGGATCTGCCGAAGGATTACCAGGAGCCCGACCCATACCTGGATGAAACCGTGCATATCGCTCTGGATCTGGCGCACCTTGAACAGGCGCAGCCAGCGGCGACGAAGTAACGCAGCCAAGCACCAAAAAGAAAAACGCACCTTCGGGTGCGTTTTTTAATGGGCGCGGTCAGGGCCCCGAGTCGAAATTAAACGTTTTGTGAGGTCACGATGAGCGACTTAAGCCCGTCAATGCGCGCTGTACTCCGTTTTGAAGCCGTGCTGGTGTTGATACTGTCCGTGGTGATATACCACGGACAACACTACCGTTGGGGATTGTTTGCCGCCTGTTTCCTGATCCCCGACATCTCTTTTCTGGCCTATGTATTGGGTAAAAAAGCGGGGGCCATCGGCTATAACCTTGCCCACTCTTATATTGGACCGGCGTTGTGCGGCCTGGTATTTGCGGGAACCCAACAGCCACACTGGTTGATGGCGGCGTTGATTTGGGGCGCGCATATCGGTTTTGATCGAGCCTTGGGTTATGGGCTGAAATACGCTAGCGGCTTTGCAGATACCCATCTGGGCGGGCTGGGACGTAAACCACAGCGTTAAAATACCGCCCCTCGAAGTGCGAGGCCGGTGTGCAGCCCGCTTTCTTGCGGTTGCGTAAGCCCAGTTGCCGCCGGCGAGGAAATAGATCAGGGAGCGACGGTAAGGGTAGCGCTTTGTGACGTAAATCTTACCGGCTGGGGCTGGCGGACACTTTGCTTCCTGTGCAGGGGACGGAATTTTGTTCGGTTGATCGGATTGGGTCGCAGATAAAATTCCCATAAAAACTCGCCGCTTTACGCAACAATCGTTTACAATTTGGGGAGTATTGCTGAAGCGCCGTTTTTGTAAAGTTTCGTATTTTTAGTAGGTTAATGGCGTACAACTCTTGAAACTGTGATGAATGCCCATACGATCTAGGGTATCCAAGGCAGCGTTTTGTTAACATTTATGAGGAAGTAAACATTTTATGATGCGTATAGCTCTGTTCCTGCTCACCAACCTGGCGGTGATGTTGGTTTTCGGGCTGGTGCTCAGCCTGACAGGAATCCAATCCAGTAGCGTTCAGGGCCTGATGATCATGGCCGGTCTGTTCGGCTTCGGCGGTTCTTTTGTCTCACTGCTGATGTCCAAATGGATGGCGCTGCGCTCCGTTGGCGGGGAAGTGATTGAACAGCCGCGTAACGAAACCGAAAACTGGCTGCTGGAAACGGTACGTCGTCAGTCGCAGCAGGCGGGCATTGCCATGCCGCAGGTCGCTATTTATCACGCACCGGACATTAACGCCTTCGCCACCGGCGCGCGTCGCAACGCTTCGTTGGTCGCCGTCAGTACCGGTCTGCTGCAGAGCATGAGCCGTGACGAAGCGGAGGCGGTTATCGCCCATGAAATCAGTCACGTCGCTAACGGTGACATGGTGACCATGACGCTGATTCAGGGTATCGTGAACACCTTCGTGATCTTTATCTCGCGCCTGATTGCGCAGGTGGCCGCCGGCTTCCTGGGTAACCGTGACGGTGAAGGGGAAGGTAACGGCAACCCGATGATCTATTTTGCCGTGTCGATGGTGTTGGAACTGGTGTTCGGTATCCTGGCCAGCATCATCACCATGTGGTTCTCGCGTCACCGTGAGTTCTACGCCGACGCAGGCTCCGCCAAACTGGTGGGCCGCGAGAAGATGATCGCGGCGCTGCAACGGCTGAAAACCAGCTATGAACCGCAGGAAGCAGGCAGCATGATGGCGTTTTGCATTAACGGCAAATCCAAGTCGTTCAGCGAACTCTTCATGTCTCACCCGCCGCTCGATAAACGTATCGAAGCGCTGCGTTCAGGCCAGTACCTGAAGTAACCCAAAGAACGTAAAAAACCCCGGCTTGCCGGGGTTTTTTATTTCAGGCGTCGCCGGGCTGATGGAGAAGCTTTCATACAAGCAGACAGAGGCGAACGCCTGCGCAGGCCACGCTGTTCATTGGGTAAGATTGATTCGATCTCCCTCGAGCCGATCGTGAACCATCAGGACTTAAAAAGCTCCGCGCTCATGAAGTCGATGAACGCGCGCAGCTTCGGCGCCAGGTGCTTGCTCGACGGCCAGAGCATGCGGAAGGTGCCCTGGTGCTGGTTGAAGTCGTCCAACACCGTCACCAGCTCGCCCGCCATGATCGCGTCGCACACCATGAAGTCCGGCAGGCAGGCGATCCCGAGGCCATCGCGGGCGACGTGAACCAGGGCCTCGGTGGTATTGCACACCATCGAGGCCGGGAGGACAGGTTCCGCTTCGCCCTCCCGCATGCGCAAGGGCCACGGCTCGAACTTTCCGGTGCTCGGGAACTTGTGTTGCAGGCAGGAATGGCCCGTGAGGTCGGACGGCACACTTGGCGTGCCGCGTGCGGCGAAGTACCGGGGCGCACCGATCAGCAGCAGCTTAAAGGTGCCCAGTGGACGCGACATCAGCCGGGAGTCCGCTGGCTCCCCGGTGCGAATGACGGCATCGAATCCATCCTCGATCACATCGACCATCCGATCCGAGAAATCCACATCCAGCTCGATGGCCGGGTAGCGGTGCATGAAGGCCGTCAGCGCCGGCATGACCAGGCCGCTGACCAACGGCAGGCTCACGCGCAGCTTGCCTCGGGGCGCCTGCCGGGTTTCCGACAGTTCCAGCTCCGCGGCTTCGACTTCGGAGAGGATACGCCGGCAACGCTCAAGGAACAAAGCGCCTTCGGCCGTTAGTGTGATGCTGCGCGTGCTGCGATGGAACAGGCGCACACCCAGCCGTTCTTCAAGCCGCGCTACGCTCTTGCCTACGGCGGAAGACGAGATGCCGAGCACTCGCCCAGCCTCAGAAAAGCTGCGGGCTTCGGCCGCCTGCACGAAGAACTCGATGCCGTTGAGGAAATCCATTGCGTCGCCCATCTAGGAATATTTGTCCGATATGTTCGGAACCTTAGCCTATTTTTCTTAACCGTGCGAACGCATACGCTGACGGCTGCACAGGTTGGATGCGGCTGTCTTGTCTTTCGAGCTATGGCTTTGGTGTCTGCCTGTCCCTTCACGGATTCTTTAGCGGAGTTTTTCCATGACACACGCCTCGGCCGCCATTGGCGGTACTAACGGCCGCGACTGGCTGCAACTGCTGGCCGCTTGCCTCACCGGCATCCTGATCCCGTTGTGCTTCACCGGGCCAGCCGTCGTGCTGCCGTCCATCAGTCAGGAGCTGGGCGGGACGGCAGTGCAATTGAACTGGGTGGTTAATGGCTACATCCTGACCTACGGCAGCGCCATGATGGCGGCCGGAAGTCTGACCGATACCTATGGCCGCAAGCGCGTGTGGCTGGTTGGGCTGGCGCTGTTCGTGCTGGTGACGTTCGCCATTCCGCTGGCACCCTCGGTCGGCTGGATCGACGGCCTGCGCCTGGCTCAAGGCCTGGGTGGCGCAGCCGCCTTCGCCGGCGCCATGTCTTCGCTGGCGCAGACCTTCCATGGCTCGATCCGCACACGGGTATTCAGCCTGCTTGGCACCACGTTCGGCATCGGTTTGGCCTTCGGGCCGCTGGCGGCGGGCGGGTTGGTGGAAATTGCCGGCTGGCGCTGGGTGTTCCTGGCGACGGCACTGATCGGTGTGGCCGGCTTCGGGCTGGTTTGGGCCAGCGCCACGGAGTCCCGTGACCCGCAGGCCAAGGGCCTGGACTGGCCGGGCGCTATCAGCTTCACCGCCGCACTAACTTTGTTCACCTACGGCATCCTGCTGGCGCCGGAGGACGGCTGGCGCAGCGCCGCGGTCATCGGCTCGCTGCTGGCGGCGGTCGTGCTGTTCGTGGCCTTCGTGCGGATCGAGCGTCGTGTCGCCCGCCCTATGCTCGACCTATCGTTGTTCAGCCGTGCGCGTTTCGTCGGCGTGCAGATGCTGGGCGCGTCGCCGGCCTTCTTTTTCGTCACGCTGATCGTGATGCTGCCAGGCCGTTTCATCGGTATCGACGGGCTGGGCGCGCTCGAAGCGGGGCAAATGATGATTGCCCTGGCTGCGCCGCTGCTGGTGGTGCCGTTCCTTGCCGCGCTACTGTCGCGCTGGTTTACCTCCGGCATATTGTCCGGCGTCGGGCTGCTGCTGGTGGCGGTCGGGCTGATCTGGCTGGGCCAGGTGCTGGCGGGAGGGGCTGGTGCCGCGTTGGTGGTGCCGCTGGCGCTTATCGGTATCGGTATTGGCCTGCCGTGGGGGTTGATGGATGGCATGGCCGTGAGCGTAGTGGAGAAAGAACGCGCGGGCATGGCGACAGGGATCTTCAACTGCGTGCGCGTCTCGGCTGACGGTATTGCCATTGCAGTGGCGGGTGCGCTGTTGTCGTTCCTGCTCCAGGCTGGATTGCTCGGCGCCTTGGACGCGGCTGCTCCAGCCGTTGTGATCGAGGCCGCCAACCGTGCGGCGCTGGGCGATCTGGCGCAGGCGTCCGCGCTGGTGCCCGGTGAACGCGCCTTGCTGTTGGCAACCTACGACCACGCATTCCGCTGGGTCTTGTACGTCCTGGCCGCGTCGTCGGCACTGACGGCATTGCTGGTGTTTGCCTTGCTCGGCCGTTCGCGTGCCCATGAAGATGTGGGAGCGGCGGTATGAGCCAGGCCGGGACAGGTTCCTTACCGAGCGACCTTACCCAGCATCGGGCCTATGCGCGGGTCTCCCTTTGGATGCGGCAACAGGCGCAAGGGGTGGCCCTCGTCGCGTTGAATCTGAAACCGATGCGGCGTACCACCGCCGAAGTTTTGGCGGAATACGCGCTGTCGGAGTTTCCCATCGGGGTGGTCGACGCAGCGATGCAGAACGCCGGAGAGGCTCATCCATGACCGGCCGCCCATCGACGGTGTCCATGTGGGGTGCGGCATGGCTGGTGACGGCCGTGTTCATGCTGTCCAACTCGCCGACGCCGCTGTACGTCTACTGGCAGCAGGAAATCGGATTCTCCACCGGCATGCTGACGGTTATCTTCGCCCTCTACATCGCCGGGTTGCTGGGCACCTTGCTGGTCGCCGGGCAGTTGTCCGACCGCTATGGCCGCAGGCCGATCCTGCTGCCGGGCCTGCTGGCCGCGCTGACGGCCTGCCTGCTGTTCGCCGGTGCACAGTCAGTGCTGGCTTTGGGCATTGCCCGGCTGCTGACGGGCATCGCCGTGGGCGTCATGGTATCGGCTGGTATGGCGGCCGTCGGCGACCTGGGCGGCAGCGATCGCAGGCGCCAGGCGGCGTTGCTGGCTTCGGTGTCGATGGTGTTCGGAGCCGGACTGGGCCCGCTGCTCGCGGGGGGCTTGGCGCAAACGCGGGCGCATCCGATCCTGTCGGTGTTCGCCATCGAACTGGCCGTCCTCGGCAGTGCGCTGGCCGTTGCCTGCTTGTTGCCTTTGTGCCGTCCGGCTCGATCCGGCGGCGAACCATTGCGCCTTCGGCTACCCACGGTGCCCGTCGCCAATCGGCGGCATTTGGCCTGCGGCATCGCCACTTTCGGGCCGGGCATCACTGCAACCTCGTTCGTGTTGGCGTTGGGGCCATCGCTGCTGTCCCGGCTGCTCGACGTGCGCAGCCCCATGATCGCCGGCGGCATGGCCTGCGCCATGTTCCTGACCGCCACAGGCGTGCAGTTCGCGGTGCGCCACTGGCCGATACGCTCGATCTTCCTGGCCAGCACCACGGCCACGGTATTGGCGATGGCGAGTCTGGGCATCGCCGTGCATGCCTCGCTCGCATCGATGCTGGTGGTTGCGGCGCTGCTGGCGGGGGCCGGGCAGGGCCTGGGTCAGTTGGGTGGCCTGACCCTGATTGGTCTGCATGTGCCCGACGGACGGCGCGCCGAGGCGAATGCAGTGTTCAACATCGGCGGCTATATCCCGGCGGGGCTGCTGCCGGTTGCGGCCGGCTATCTGATCGACAGGCTTGGGCTGGCGGGCGGCGCCACGCTGTTCGCCATCGCGCTGGCCCTGGTCGCAGGCGTGGGCGGATTGTTCGTGCTCAAGGCGTTGGCGGTTCTTGGCGAACCTCGCACAATGCAACCTTCCAAGAGGGAATGACGATGGCGCTGCGGCATTTCCGTTGCTTGCCGTAGTCTAAGAACTGGGCATGGTGCGTTCGCACGAACCACGCCCGGCACACGCCTGAACCGCGCGTCTGTTTCGACAGCGTGCCCGCGTTGCTGATTCTCAAGGAAGCGTGGCTATTCCTTGATGAGCCGTCTTTCACGGCCCGCATCCGGCAACGGCTCAAGACCTCAGGAAAAAACGTCAACGTCATCTTCGCTACGCAATGACTGGCCGATAACATTTTTATGCCTGCTATTTGGCTTGCTCACTGTTTTCTACCGCTTGCGCACGCGGTTGGGTAATGCGCAGGCTGCTGACTGCCGCCGCCAGCGTGGCAAAGGTACCGGCCAGAATCAACGAAGCGTGGGTACCGGAAGTGGGGAACAAATTGAACATCAGCGCCACCAGTGCGGCACCGGAAGTCTGCCCCAATAGGCGGGCGGTACCCAACATGCCGCTGGCACCGCCGCTGCGGTTGCGCGGGGCGGCGGAAATAATGGTGTGGTTATTGGGCGATTGAAACAGCCCGAAGCCGGCGCCGCACAGCACCATGCGCCAAATGATATCCAGATCGGAAGGGTTATGCGGCAGCAATGCCAGCAAGAATAACCCCAATGCAAACACCGCCAGGCCGATGCAACCCAATAATCCGGCGTGGATCCGCTCCACCAGCCGCCCGGCCAATGGTGCCATGACGATAATCGCCAGCGGCCAGGGGGTCAGCAACAGCCCGGTGGCGACCTCATCGCGGCCCAGCGTCCCTTGCAGAAAGAATGGTAACGAGACCATCGCCAGCATTTGTGCGGTAAAGGAACAGATTGAGGTGCCCATCGACAGGGCGAAAATCGGGATACGCAGCAGGTCTACCGGCAGCAGCGGAAATTCCTGGCGCAGCTGGCGGCGGACAAAGAAGAAGCCAATGACCAGCAGCGCGGCGATTTCACTGAAAATCAACGTCAGGCTCTGGCCCTGGGCAAAACCGCTGATGGCGGTGATCAGCAGCCCGAAAGTCAGGGCGTTCATCACCGCACTGGTTGGGTCGAAACGCTGATTGGTGCTCTTCTGACTATTGGCGGGAAGATATTTCATCCCCAGCAGCAACGCCACAATGCCGATCGGCAAGTTGATGGCAAACAGCCATTGCCACGAGGCAACCGAGAGGATTGCCGCCGCCACCGTGGGCCCGGCAGCCGAAGAAAAGGCGACAATCAGCGAGTTGATGCCCATGCCGCGTCCGAGAAAACGTTGCGGATAGATAATGCGGATCAGTGCGGTGTTGACGCTCATGATGGCGGCGGCGCCAAACCCCTGAAGCACGCGAGCAATAGTCAGTGTCGTCAGCGAGTCGGACAGTGCGCAAAACAGTGAGGTCACGCTGAAGACCAGCAAACCGGCCTGATAGATGCGGCGATAGCCAATCAGATCGCCGAGCGAGGCCAGCGACAGCAGGGAAATGGTGATGGCTAACTGATAGGCGTTCACCACCCAGATGGAGCTGGCTGGGCTGGCGTTCAGGTCGCGAGCGATAGTCGGCAGCGCCACGTTGGCGATTGCGCCGTCGAGCACGGAAACGGTAATGCCGAGGGCAATGGCGAGGATTGCCCCATAGCGCTGCGGGACGGGGAGGCCGTCGGTACAAGAACGCATGTTGATCTCGAAGGTATTAATCCGGGGGAGTATTACCATGCTAATCATGTTCGTCTGCGATTGCATCCACACTTTTCCGTTCAATTGTAATAACCGATGAGATCCCAGCCTGCATTCAGCCCAGCCCGATTGCGTGGCTTCTGCGGTACCGCGTATACTGAAACCCTTGTTCAAATTTCTTAAAACACAAAAGCTGGGTAGGATTTTGACTATGGTGAACGCAGATCCAGACAAACAACCGGATGCGGTTTCCTCCGTGCTGAAGGTATTCGGTATCTTGCAGGCGCTGGGCGAGGAGCGTGAGATTGGCATTACAGAGCTTTCCCAGCGGGTGATGATGTCCAAAAGTACCGTATACCGTTTTCTTCAGACCATGAAGTCGTTGGGCTATGTGTCGCAGGAAGGGGAAACGGAAAAATATGCCCTGACGCTCAAACTGTTTGAACTGGGTGCCAAGTCGTTGCAGAACGTCGATCTGATCCGTATTGCAGATGTTCAAATGCGTGAACTGTCGAATCACACTCGGGAAGCCATTCACCTTGGGGCGCTGGACGAAGACAGCATTGTTTATATCCATAAAATCGACGCGCAATATAACCTGCGCATGTATTCACGCATCGGTCGGCGTAACCCGTTGCACAGTACCGCGATCGGTAAAGTGTTGTTGGCGTGGCGCGATAGGGCGGAAGTGGCGCAAATTCTGTCGCAGATTGAATTTACCCGCAGCACGCCGAATACCCTGACCGATGCCGGGGCGCTGCTGTCGCTGTTGGATCAAGTGCGTGAGCAAGGTGTGGGTGAGGACATCGAAGAGCAAGAAGCAGGGCTGCGCTGTATTGCGGTGCCGGTATTTGACCGCTTTGGCGTAGTGACCGCCGGCCTGAGCATTTCGTTCCCGTCGATTCGTTACTCTGAAGATGCCAGGGCAGATTACGTCAAACGTCTGCACACCGCCGCGCGCAACATTTCCGAGCAAATGGGCTATCACGACTACCCGTACTGATCCCGTCAGTTGACCAAATCAAGGGCGCAGCCATTCACCGGCGGCGCCCTTTTTTGTTTGGCACAGGGCAGAGATCACAGCGTATCGACCTCAATGCGCAGGCTGTCATGTCGCCAGTATTCGATATCAAAATCGAGAATTCGCCCGTGCTGGTCGTAGTTTAACCGGCGCAGCAGCAGTGCGGGCAGGCCAACCATCGCGCCCAACGCAGTGGCGGCGGCGTATGGCAGGGCGGTAGGGTAAAACGACAGGTGCATCCGGTGGTAAATCAAATTGTACCGTTGCTGATAAATCTCGGTCAGGCTGCCGTTAAGATCCTGGTTGAGCAATTCAGGCACCCGCTGCGGCAGGCAGTGGTTCTCGCAATAGCAAATAGCCCGGCCGTCGGCATAGCGTACGCGGCGCAGCAGATAAATTGGGTCATTCGGCTCCAGCGCTAATGGTCGCATTACGTCGAGTGGCACCGCGGTTTTTTCGGCGGACAACAGCTCAGTGCGCGGCGTGCGCCCCTGCTCCTGGCATAACCGGTGGAAGTTGGTGTTCTGCGTCGGATCCAACCACAACCTTTCCGGCGTAACGAACCAACCCCTGCGGTCGGCGCGGTAGATGGCACCGGTGGCTTCCAACTGCGCCAGGCTTTCCCGTACGGTGACACGAGTAGTAGAGAAAATGGCGCACAGCTCGCGTTCGGAAGGCAGCTTATCGCCCGCCTGCAGCGCGCCGCGAGTGATACGCGCCTGTAGCTGTTCCTTGATTTGCAGGTAGTGGGGCAACTCACCCAGATGTTCTTTCATTTCATCTCGCTATGGCATTACGGCACGCGCTCATTATATACCCGTCATACTTCAAGTGGCTTGGGTGTTAGCTGCCTTCACTCACCCCAGTCACTTACTTGAGTAAGCTCCTGGGGATTCACTCAGTTGCCGCCTACAAGCAACTCGAATTATTTGGGGTATACATGCCCAGATGAATTTTTTGTTTCACCTGCGGTTGGCGTTTGACCCGAAGGCCAGGTTGCGGTCAGTATAATACTCATCTGGTATAGACCAATTGGGTGAATGAAATGTCTGAGCACGATTATTTGCTGTTAACCCCTGGCCCGTTGACCACCTCAAAAACGGTGAAGGAAGCGATGCTGTTCGATAGCTGTACCTGGGATGAAGATTACAACCTGGGCGTGGTGCAGAACATTCGTCAGAAGCTCGAGGCGCTGGCGACTCGGTCAACGGGCTACACCTCAGTGTTGTTGCAAGGCAGCGGCAGTTTTGCGGTTGAAGCGGTATTGGGCACGGTAATGGGGCCGCAGGACAAATTGCTGATCGTCAATAACGGCGCTTATGGTGCGCGGATGATCGAAATGGCCCGGTTGATGGACATCAATCACCATGCGTTCAACTGTGGTGAAGTGAATGAGCCGGATGTTGAGGCGATGGAGGCGGTATTGAAAGGCGATGCAGGCATCAGCCATATCGCCATGGTGCATTGTGAAACCACCACGGGAATGCTGAATCCGCTGCAGCGCGTCTCAGGCCTGGCGGCGCGAAATGGCAAAACCCTGATCGTGGATGCGATGAGCAGTTTCGGCGGTATCCCGCTGGATGTCGATGCGCTGGGCATTGATTATCTGATCAGCTCGGCAAATAAATGCATTCAGGGCGTGCCGGGTTTCGCCTTTGTGATTGCCCGCCGCAATGAACTGGATAAGTGCGCGGGGCGCTCGCGTTCGCTGTCGTTGGATCTGTATGCCCAGTGGCGCTGTATGGAAGATAACGCCGGCAAATGGCGCTTTACCTCGCCGACGCATACGGTGCTGGCTTTTGCTCAGGCGCTGCGCGAGCTGGAGCAAGAAGGGGGGATCGATGCCCGCCACGCTCGTTACCGGGCAAACCAGCAGCGGCTGGTGGCTGGGATGCGCGCGCTGGGGTTCGAAACCTTGTTGGAGGATGATTTGCACTCGCCGATCATCACCGCGTTCTATTCCCCGAAGGCCGACACTTACCGTTTTACCGAGTTCTATCAGCGCCTGAAACAGCAGGGCTTTGTCATCTATCCGGGCAAGGTATCGCAGAGCGACTGCTTCCGCATTGGCAATATCGGCGAAGTTTACCCGCAGGATATCGAACGTTTGCTGGCCGCGGTCGGGCAGGCAATGTACTGGGAGCAATGAGGATGAGCATGAGTCAGATTAACGCAGTGATACTCGACTGGGCCGGCACCACGGTAGATTTCGGCTCCTTTGCGCCAACGCAGATTTTTGTTGAAGCCTTTAAGCAGACCTTTGATATCGACATCAGCCTGGCGGAGGCGCGCATTCCGATGGGGTTGGGCAAATGGCAGCACATTGAGGCTTTGGGCAAATTGCCCGAGGTGGATGCGCGTTGGCGGCAGCAGTTGGGCCGCTCCATGAGTCATCAGGACATTGACGCGCTGTATCAGGCTTTTATGCCGTTGCAAATCGCCAAGGTGGTCGACTTTGCCGATCCGATTGAGGGTGTGCCACAGGTGATTGCTGCATTGCGTGAGCAGGGCATCAAGATAGGTTCCTGTTCGGGTTATCCGCGGGCGGTGATGGAGGTGCTGGCGCCGGCAGCGGCGCTGCGAGGTTACGCGCCGGATCACTGGGTTGCGACTGACGATTTGGCCGCTGGTGGGCGTCCAGGCCCGTGGATGGCGCTGCAAAACGTGATTACGCTGGGTATCGATTCGGTGGCGCACTGTGTGAAAGTGGATGATGCAGTGCCGGGTATCAGCGAAGGATTGAATGCAGGCATGTGGAGCATCGGGCTGGCGCTGTCGGGTAACGAGTTTGGGGCTACCTGGCAGGAATACCAACAAATGAGTGAGTCGGAAGTTAACAAGCGGCGCGCTTTGGCAACCGATAAACTGTATTCCGCCGGTGCGCACTACGTGATTGATACATTGGCACAACTGCCGGATGTGATTGCTGAAATCAATCAGCGACTGGCGGCGGGCGAACGGCCCTGAGTGGATTGCAGATATAAAAAAACCGGGGCTGCGAACAAGCCCCGGTTCTTTATTGCCGACGAGATTTACTGGTGAGCCAGTTCCACTTCGTCTTCACTGTCCATAATGGACTTGTCTGTTTGCTTCATCAGTTGGCTGGTGATGGTACCTGCCGCCATAGAGCCGTTGACGTTCAGTGCGGTACGGCCCATGTCGATCAGCGGTTCAACGGAGATCAGCAGGGCAACCAGCGTCACTGGCAGACCCATTGCCGGCAGCACGATCAGCGCAGCGAAAGTCGCGCCGCCACCCACGCCGGCTACACCGGCGGAGCTGATGGTGACGATACCGACCAGGGTCGCGATCCACACCGGGTCCAGCGGGTTAATCCCGACGGTTGGGGCCACCATCACCGCCAGCATCGCTGGGTACAAGCCTGCACAGCCGTTCTGGCCAATGGTGGCGCCGAACGAGGCCGAGAAGCTGGCAATGGATTCTGGTACGCCCAGGCGGCGGGTTTGCGCTTCCACGTTCAGCGGAATGCTGGCGGCGCTGGAGCGGCTGGTAAAGGCGAAAGTGATGACCGGCCATACCTTGCGGAAGAACTTCAGCGGATTAACGCCGGTGAAGGCCAGCAGGGCAGCGTGCACCGCAAACATGATCGCCAGACCCAGATAAGAGGCCACGACGAAGCTACCCAGTTTGATGATGTCGTGAACGTTAGAGCCGGCAACCACTTTGGTCATCAGCGCCAGAACGCCATACGGAGTCAGTTTCATCACCAGACGCACCAGCTTCATCACCCAGGCCTGCAGGGTGTCGATAGCGACCAGCACGCGCTCACCTTTCGGCTTGTCGTCTTTCAGCAGCTGCAGCGACGCCACACCCAGGAAGGTCGCGAAGATTACCACGCTGATGATCGAGGTAGGGCTGGCACCGGTCAAATCGGCGAACGGGTTTTTAGGAATGAAGGACAGCACCATCTGCGGTACGGTCAGGTCGGCCAGTTTGCCCACATAGTTGCTTTGGATTGCGGACAGACGCGCACTTTCCTGCGCCCCCTGCACCAAGCCTTCAGCGGTCAGACCGAACAGGTTAGTTACCAGCACGCCCACCAGCGCCGAAATCAGCGTGGTGAACAACAGGGTGCCGATAGTCAGGAAGCTGATTTTCCCCAGGGAAGAGGCGTTATGCAGCTTGGCGACCGCGCTCAGAATCGAGGCGAAGACCAGCGGCATGACAATCATTTGCAGCAGTTGCACATAGCCGTTACCGACGATGTTGAACCAGCTGATGGATTCTTTCAGTACCGGATTGTCCGAACCGTACACTAGCTGCAGTGCCAAACCGAACACCACACCCATGACCAGGCCGACCAGTACCTTTTTCGCCAGGCTCCATTGCTTATGGCGGCTTTGCGCCAACAGCAAAAGGAGGGCGACAAAAATCACCACGTTAATAACCAGCGGAAAATTCATCCCCAATGTCTCCAAAATTTTTTCTTATATGAAAATGGCTATGCACCATGGCGTAGCGATACTAAATATCGTAACAGTTTGCTTAACGGCTCACTTATATCCAAATGGAATTTGATATAACTCATTGCGCAAATTTGTTTAATTTATGCACTTGGTGGTTATTAAATGTCCGTTTTTATGTGATCACAGTCTGATATTTTTTATTTGCTCAAAATAAGACTGCACTGGGATGGTGCATCCGCCCTGCCAATAGATAGCGAAAGCCACCAGACACAGGCACAGGGCGCGCTCAAGCTGATTGCCTTTCTGAGAATTTAGCAGCGGCAGACGAAAGCGCCAGCGGCATGGCCAGAGTAGGGGGACGCCGGCGGGAGTGAGCATATCCGCCAGCAGATGGCTGAAGTAACCGATGATCATGGCATGCAGGACGTCGGCCGGAATCGGCCAACTGCGCGGCACGTCAAGCTGGAACAACGCCATGCCGCCGGCGATCGCCAGCAGGCTATGGGTAAAACCGCGGTGGCCGAAGGCGCGCGATATCGGAATGGCAATCCAGCGCAACCGTTGGCCCAGTACCGACTTGGGGTGATCGATATCGGGCAGCAGTGAGGTCAACAGCGCGGCAGGGATGATGTGCCACCAGTCGCCCGTTGCCAGCTCTGGGGTCACCTCGGCCTTCTTGGCGAAAATCGCGCAAGCGACAGAAAAAATAAGATGTCCTTCCGCGGTCATACTGCTGTTCCGGCTGATAAACTGTTAATTTATCCAGTATATGGGAAAATTCCCAGTAGTGGAAGCAGTTACCCTGTAACCAATTGTTTATTTTTCCCGGTTTTACAACGGCTTGTTACTTAAATGTCCAAGTGCTGTACGCTTTTGCTGCGGTAAGGGGATGGGCGTAGGAGAAAGCGCCGGACGACAGGGTAAGGCTGCGTGGCAGTGACAGCCTGTGCCTAACGTCCGGCGACTTTCTTGAACTGCAGCATAATGAGGCCGCTACAGTAACTCAATAAAAATGAAATAATGTTTTATTTAT
The DNA here is from genome assembly GCF_047456085.1 of Serratia sp. BNK-12. Taxonomy (NCBI): domain Bacteria; kingdom Pseudomonadati; phylum Pseudomonadota; class Gammaproteobacteria; order Enterobacterales; family Yersiniaceae; genus Serratia; species Serratia sp. BNK-12. The sequence continues at coordinate 2,888,473 of NZ_CP179896.1, read as the reverse complement.
TTTATGACGTGCAGCCAAATTTTTAACTTAAGCAACGAAAAAGCGGGAGAAGTCAGGTTAGCGGCACCGGCAGTAAGCCGATGCCGTGAAAATCAGGCCAGATGATCGGAGGTCAGTTGCTCAAGGGAATCGAGCTTGTGGTCGGCCAGCGCCCAACGGCCATCATGACGATACTCATGCGCAGGGATCACGATAGAACGCATCCTCGCGGCCTTGGTGGCAATCATGCCGTTGAACGAGTCTTCCAGCGTTATGCAGCGTAGGGGATCGCTGCCCAGGCGCTCGGCGGCGATCAGGTACACTTCCGGGTGCGGCTTGCTGTAAGGCAAGTACTCGGCGGAGACAAGTTGATCAAAGTAGCCTTCGAGGTCAAACATCTGCAGCACCTGTTGTTGCATGTGCAGCGGTGAGGCGGAGGCCAGGCCAATATTCAGATCCAGGCTGCGGCACAGCTCCAGCGCCTGTTGTACGCCAGGCAGCAGGGGGCGTTTTTCACGCACCAGCTCGATGGCGCGCTCGATAATACGTGCAGAGACTTCTTCTTGCGACACCCCTTGCCACGGCATGGCCTGGTACCACATCTTCACCACCAGATCGATGCGCAGACCCAGGGTATCCGGCAGTTTGTGGCGGTCTGACAAATCCAGCCCCAGTGCGCCAAAGATATCCAGTTCTGCCTGTAGCCACAGCGGTTCTGAATCGATCAATAAACCGTCCATATCAAAAATAGCGGTTTCAATGCGTTGCGAATAGGCCATTATCGGTTAACTCCTGCCGGTGAATGTGCCCGACACTTTATCATCGCCGGCGTTGAGACTAAAATTTTTACCTGCGTGGCTGAGCCTTGCCAAAACGCAGGATGCGCCACATCTCCTGCACTTTTAGCCACCAGCGCTGATGCTGGCGTTCGGTGACCTGTTGCAGCATGCGGGCATAATCAAGCACCAACCCCGGTGTCCAGGTCATGCTTTCGCCACGGCTACGCAGCACCGCCAACATCCACAGGTTGGGATCGAGTATCAGCAACAGGAAACGCCGCCACAGATGTTTATCGCCAAGTACGCCTTCCAGCGCGCTATCGAGCGCCTGAATAACCGTGGTGGAGCAGTTGCGACGAGTCAGATTGTAAGTGGCATCCTGACGATAACGCTGCCAGAAGACTCGTAATGCCGTCGGGTTGTAACGGCGAAACTGTATTCTTTTGTCCGGGGGGCACCAGGCTGCCACTTCCTGTTGCAAATCGGGCAGAAAGCGTCCGTCGACGTTGTTTTGTTCGCCGGAGTGCAATAGCCGGCGGAAATCTTGTGCAGACTGGCTGATTTCGTTAAGCGGATAGTGGCTGATATACATGTCCGGTGCCAACGCCAGGGCGGCATGGCCAGTGGATATATTGCCGCTGCCGTCCACCGCCGCGATGTAGCGATCGACGATGTAACGCCTGCGGGCATCTTTTGCCGATCCCGTCGGTGTCCAGACATACACCCTGAGCGGATTAGCGTCATTGGTTTGCGGCTGAGTGGCTAACTGCGGGTTCTGATTTAGCGAGAAGCTTTCCAACCTGCGGGCAATGCGTAGCAGTGCCCAGCCGGAAAGCAGGATCATCACGCCGATACAAAAAGGAACCGTCATCCGATGCGGCACCGGCCAGCCAATAAAAATCATCAGCGAAAGCAAGATTTCGCCGCTGCCCGCCAGCGCGACCGGTTTCCAGCGGCTGTGCTGGATCACCGTAGAAGAAGCAATGCGAACCGCACCGTCAAGCAGTAGCGCGCTGCCAAACACCAGCGTGGCGACGATGTTGTCGTCGGCGGGCACGTCCCAAACTAAAAAGGCCAGAAACAAAAAGCCCAATCCCTTCAGCATCACTGGGCGACTGGCGGATGAGCCGATCACCAGTGCGGCGGAAATCGCCACTAATCCCTCCAGCGCCAGCAGTACTGCCAGCGCATCCAACGCCAGCACGGAACGCCCGTCCTGAAGTACATCGAACAGCATCAGCGCGCCTACGGTGATCCACGCCCAGCCGAACAGCATTAGCAGGCGGCGTTGCCCCCGCAGCGCTTGCGCGCCCAGCAATAAGATAATCAGCCGAATCATGAAGGCCCCTGTTTAAACGGTTTGATTTAACTATATAACTATTTACTGGCAACGCGCGCTCGCCGTTAAGCTGTTGATTTCGGATAATCCCGGCTACGCTTGTAGCACAGCAGTGCTGAAGAAAACGGTGGGCGAGTTTCAATAACTACAGGTAGACTTAGCCCATTACGGTTACGTCGCTTACAAGGGGAACACATGACGTATCAACAGGCTGGGCGCATTGCCATTTTAAAACGTATTCTTGGCTGGGTGGTTTTCATCCCTGCGTTACTGTCAACGCTGATCTCGCTGCTGATGTTTGTGTATCAACACAGCGAAAAGACCAAAGGCATCAACGCAGTAATGCTGGATTTCGTTCACGTAATGGTAGATATGGTGCGCTTTAACACCCCGTTCCTGAATATCTTCTGGTATAACTCGCCGGTACCGGACGTAGAAAAAAGCCTGTTCAGCGGCGCGAACCTGATGTTTATCATCATTTATATTCTGATTTTTGTCGGGCTGGCGCTGCAGGCCTCTGGCGCACGTATGTCACGTCAGGTGAAGTTTATCCGCGAAGGCCTGGAAGATCAGATGATCCTCGAACAGGCTAAAGGCAGCGAAGGGCATACGCGTGCGCAGTTGGAAGAGCGCATTACGCTGCCGCACCACACCATCTTGCTGCAATACTTCCCGCTGTACATTTTGCCGGTGGTGATTGCGGTGATTGGCTGGTTTGTGATCAAGCTGCTCGGCCAACTGGCCGGGGCGGCCTGATAACGGCTGCTCATTAAAAAGGCGCTGACTTCAGCGCCTTTATTTTATCGGGACTCGGGATGCAGCAACGCTTCCACCGCGCGTTGGGCCCGAACCAGATGCTGCCCGCCGAACAGGTTACTGCGGTTGAGCAGGTAATACAGTTGATACAGCGGCTGACGTTCGATAAAGCCGCTCTCTAACGGCCAGACGCTCTGGTAGCCGTCGTAAATCTGCGGCGGCAGTTCCGGATACAGCGGCAGCATGGCCAAATCACACTCTCTGTCGCCCCAATAGCAGGCCGGATCGAACAGCAGTGGGCCGTCGGCGGTCATTGCGCAGTTGGCCGGCCACAAATCCCCGTGCAGAAGAGAAGGTTGCGGCTGATGATGCTGCAAACGCAGATACACGATGTCGACAATCTCATCGATATCCCCAAAGGTCATGCCTTTCTCTGCCGCCATCTGCAGTTGCCAGCCAATGCGCTGTTCGGCAAAAAACTCTGACCAGCGGCGCTGCCAGGCGTTGGGCTGTGGGGTGGTGGACAGGTCGTTGTCGAAGTCGAGGCCAAACTGCGGCTGTTCGCTCCACTTGTGTAAATGGGCCAGCTGTTGTCCGAGACAGTGAGCGCCATGGGCGTCTAAAGGTTTCAGGGTTTGGTATTCCAGCAGCAAGAAGCTGTAATCGCGATCGCTGCCTACGCCGTACACCTGCGGAACCCGCACGGTTTTACTGCGCGCCAGCAAGGCCAGCTGGTCGGCTTCGGCGGTGAAGATGGGCAACAGTTCGCGAGCGTCGCATTTGACAAACACCTGATTGTCACCGTAACTCACGCGCCACGCCGGATGGATTTCTCCCCCGGGCAGTTCGGTCCTTTCGCGGATTTCTGCGCTGCCAAGATGTTCACTTAACAGACGGCTAACGGCTTGCCACATGGTACACCCCCTCTGTGTTGCCTGCGAATTCATTAGGTTAGCGTCTTTAGCCCTGTGAAAACACGACCTGGCGCACAGCTGGCACCAACAACCGGCGATTTTATCGCCATCGCATTTGCTCAAAGTATATACGCTATTGATTAATTTAAGTACGACGTCTGTTGCAACTTGGCGGCGTGAGAGCGATGTTTATAAGGTCGTCAGCTATTACGGCAAGGGCAGGATTCAGATAACTATCATTATCAATGAGATGAACAACAATGGAGCAAAACCGGCAGTGGCAGCGAGGGGAATACCGGATCAACTGCGATACAAGTGAACTGAACCTCTCCTTTACTCACGCATTTTTGACCACTTCAAGCTGGGCGAGCGGCATTTCGTTGCCGACGGTGCAGTTGTCTATCGACAATAGCCTGTGCTTTGGCCTGTACCATCAACACCAGCAGATTGGTTTTGCGCGTCTGGTGACGGATTACGCCACTTTTGGCTATCTGTGCGATGTGTTTGTCTCCCCGGACTACCAGGGACAAGGGTTAGCGCGTTGGTTGATGGATTGCACGCTGGAACACCCGGTGTTGCAGCGGCTGCGGCGGATTATGCTGGTGACCGGTACTGCGCCGTGGTTGTATCAAAAGGTGGGTTATGAAGCGATAAACCGCGAGGATTTTGTCTGGCATATTGTCCGACCGGATATCTATCAGCAGCCGTAATGAGCAGCGGCGGGGCCATTAGGCACCGCCGCCTGTTTCAAGGTTTTGCGTCGAGCATTCCATTTTCGTGACGTTGTAACGGTTTAAATTTACTGTAGAGCAGGGCGAACACGAACAGAATGGCCTGGACTATCACAATGCAGGGGCCGGTGGCACCGTCAATGTGGAAGCTGATCAAGGTGCCGAGTACGCAGGAGAACACAGACACCACCGTGGCGACTATCAGCATGCGGTCGAAGCTGCGGCACAGCATGAAGGCAATGATGCCTGGAGCAATCAACATCGCAATCACCAGAATGACCCCGACGGCCTGCAATGAGGCGACAATCGTCAGCGCCAGCAGGCACAGCAGCCCGTAGTGCAACAGTTTCACCGGCAGGCCAATCACCCTGGCATGGTTGGGATCAAAACAGTAGAGCATCAAATCTTTGCGTTTCAGCAACACCACCAGCAGCGTAATGCCAGCCATCAGCAACGTCTGCTTCAGCTCTGCATCGGTAATGCCCAGCATATTGCCGAACAGAATGTGGCTGAGGTGCTGATCGGTATCGATACGGGAAAACAGCACCAGGCCAAAGGCAAACATGCCGGAGAAAACGATCCCCATTACCGTGTCCTCTTTCACCCGGCTGTTTTCTTTCAGGTAACCGGTGGCCACCGCACAGAAAATACCGGAGAAGAAGGCACCTATCACCACCGGAATGCCGAGCACGAACGCCACCACGATACCGGGCAGCACCGCATGCGAGATGGCGTCACCCATCAGCGACCAGCCTTTGAGCACCAGATAGCAAGAGAGCACCGCACACACCACGCCGGTCACGATGGCGGCCAGGATTGCCCGCTGCATAAAGGGATAGGCGAAGGGCTCGCTGAGCAGTTGATACAGGGTTTCCATCAGTGGCCTCCGGTCTGTTCACGTGCCACGCGGCGTTTGGACGCCAGTAGCCCATGTTTGGGGGCGAAGAAAAAGGCTGCCAGGAATACCAGCGTTTGCAGAGTCACGATCACCCCGCCGGTAGCCCCGTCGAGGAAGAAGCTGAGGTAAGCGCCCAGGCCGCTGGTCAGTGCGCCAATCACGATGGCGATAATCACCAACCGGCTGAAGCGGTCTGTCAGCAGGTAGGCGGTAGCCCCCGGCGTGATCACCATGGCGATCACCAAAATGGCGCCAACGGTTTGCAATGCCGCTACGGTGCAGGCGCTGAGCAAGGTGAAGAACAGGATCTTTAACCGCAGCGGCGACAGGCCGATAGACACGGCGTGGTTTTCGTCAAAAAACACTGCCAGTAAGTCTTTCCACACCAGACACAAGATCAGTAGCGAAACGCCGATGATAATCTCGACCTGCAATACGTCTTCATCTGCGATGCCGAGGATATTGCCGAAGATAATCGACTGGACGTTAACCGAGGTCGGGTTTAGCGACACAATCAACAGGCCTACGGCGAAGAAGGTGGAAAAGATAAAGCCGATAATGGCGTCTTCGCGCAGGCGAGTCACGTGGCGCACCAGCGTCATTGCCAGCGCGGCCAGCATGCCGGTGAAGAAGGCTCCGGCGGCGTAGGGCAGGCCTAGCGCATAGGCCCCGGCAACGCCGGGTACCACCGAGTGCGACAGTGCGTCCCCCATCAGCGACCAGCCCTTTAGCATCAGGTAGGCCGAAAGGAACGCGCAGGCGGCGCCGACGATGGCGCTGACCCAAATGGCTTTGACCATGTAGTTGTAACTGAAGGGTTGCAGCAGAAGTTCCAGCATCAGGGTTGTTTCTCCTTCGGCTGGCTTTGCGCCGGCGGATCGCTCTTGGTATGGCCGTAGAACACCGCTGGCCGCTCGTCATCGGTCAATACCGTGACCGTGCGCGGATCGTTGTCGTCGTGCAGATCCGGGCCTGACAGATTGATATGGCGCAGTACGCCGCCAAACGCCTGTTCCAGGTTGCTTTGGGTAAAGGTGGTTTCTGTTGGGCCGGCAGCCAGCACCGTGCGGTTAATCAGGATCACCCGATCGCAAAATTCCGGTACGCTCCCCAGGTTATGGGTTGAAACCAGGATCAGGTGGCCTTCATCACGCAGTGCGCGCAGCAGATCGATAATGGCGTTCTCGGTTTTGACGTCGACCCCGGTGAAAGGCTCGTCCAGCAGCAGAACGCTGCCTTGTTGCGCCAGCGCCCGCGCCAGAAAGACGCGTTTTTTCTGCCCGCCGGAAAGCTCGCCGATCTGGCGGGTGCGTAACTCACTCAGCCCAACGCGCTCCAGCGCCTTGTCCACCCGCAGCCGGTCTTCCTTTGAAGGAATACGCAGGAAGTTCATCTTGCCGTAACGGCCCATCATGACGACATCTTCCACCAGCACCGGGAAATTCCAGTCAACGTCCTCGGTTTGCGGCACGTAAGCGATAACATTTTTCTTCAATGCCTGCGCGACCGGCTGCTCGTTGAGCTGTACGCGGCCCGTGGTGGGCCGCACCAGACCCATAATGCTTTTGAACAAGGTCGATTTACCGCTGCCGTTGACGCCAACCAGCGCGCAGATGGCACCGCCGCTCAGGGTAAAGCTGGCGTTGTGGATCGCGGTATGGCCGTTGTTGTAGGTCACGGTAACGTCGTCCACGCTCAACTCAGGACGGACAAAAACCTCACTTGTCATTGATCAAATCCTTTGGCAATGGTTTGTACGGTGACGTTGAGCAGGTCGATATAGGTCGGTACCGGGCCATCCTGGGTGGACAGGGAGTCGACATAGAGCACGCCGCCGTATTTTGCGCCGGTTTCTTTCGCGACCTGCTTGGCCGGTTTGTCTGAAATAGTGCTTTCGCTGAACACCACCGGGATGTGGTTGGCACGCACGGCGTCAATCACCCGGCGAACCTGCTGCGGTGAACCTTGTTCATCGGCGTTGATCGGCCACAGATAGACTTCTTTCAACTGATAGTCTTTGGCCAGATAGCTGAAGGCGCCCTCGCTGGTCACCAGCCAACGCTGGGCTTCCGGAATGCGAGACAGGCGTTCGCGCAGCGGGGCATCCAGCGCGGCAATTTTGGCGGCGTAGGCTTTAGCATTGCGATTGTAGGTTTCTGCATTGGCCGGGTCGTACTGCACCAGCGCTTTGCGGATATTTTCGATGTACACCTGCGCATTGCTGGCAGACATCCAGGCATGTGGATTCGGGTTGCCGTTATAAGGCCCTTCGCGGATCGGCAGCGGGGTGATGCCTTCGGTGACCACGGCCGCAGGCACCTGTTTAATGTTCTCGAAGAAGCGTTGGAACCAGCGTTCCAGATTCATACCGTTCCACAGGATCAGGTCGGCGTGCTGCGCTTTGACGATGTCGCGTGGTGTAGCCTGGTAATCATGGATCTCTGCACCCGGTTTGGTGATCGACTCCACTACGGCGGCGTCACCGGCTACGTTCTGGGCAATGTCCTGAATAATGGTGAAAGTGGTCACCACGCGCAGCTTCTTTTCCGCCAACGCGGCATGGCTGGCAAGGCTGGCGGTCAACAACAGACACAGCAGGGTGAAAGGGCGGAAGTAAGTCCTGTTCTTAACGAGGGATAGGCGGGGAAAAGCGCGTTGTTTCAAAAACATGGTGACATCTCCTGGCTCAAATGAAAATGATTATCAATATCAATTAGAGCAAAGTCAAGCGTCACCTGCAGGCCAACTGCCGGTTATTTCCACAGCGAAGCGAAATAATACCCAGCAGTGAGTTATAGCATTTTATGTATCAGTATGTAACCGCTTTACGTAGTCCTCATAGGTGACGATGTCGACCTCCGGCGCCTTGCCCAAGGCCACCTGACCAAGCTTCTGGGCCAATTGCCGTACATCCTCTTGATCCAGTGGGGTTATTAACGCAAAACTGTTGCTGCCCAGCTCGTGCGGAACGCCATTTTCGTCGGCCACCGACGTGACAAATCCTTGCAGGGTTAATTGTCCTGTCAGCTTGGCTAAATCAGCTAATCCTTCTTCCTGATAGCGAAAAGTGACCACAAAACACGTCGTTGCAGATTGACTCATAAATCACCTCTTGGTATACGAGTAGCTTGAGAATAGACCAAAAAAACCGTACAGGCGTCCTTACAAGTTGTATATGCTACGCAACTCATTGAAAGGAGTGAGGGATTCTGTGAAAACAAAAATAGGTTGCCTGACGGCAATTTTGCTTTTGTCGGGGTGCGCCAAAGACCCGCAAACAGCAACTAATAATTCAGGCAGTGGCACATCGCGTGGCGGTTGGCTAAAGACCCCCCCGCAGGCACCGGTTAACCGCACGGGGACACCGATAGCCTATAACGATTACATTCGTCAGGCAGCCAGCAGCTATGGCGTTGACGAAACGCTGATTAAAGCGATTATTCAGGTGGAGTCCGGGTTTAACCCGAATGCAGTCAGCACCTCGAACGCAGTGGGATTAATGCAGCTGAAGCCTTCAACCGCCGGGCGTGATGCCTATCGTTTAAAAGGAAGAAGCGGGCAGCCAAGCTCGCGTGAGTTGAAGGATCCGGCGGTCAATATTGATCTGGGAACGGCCTATATCAATATTCTTCAAAGCCAGCAGCTAGCCGGGATCAACAATCCACAGACGTTGCGTTACGCCACCATCGTTTCCTACGTGAATGGGGCGGGCGCTATGCTTCGCACTTTCTCATCGGACAAGCGCGTGGCGGTGAACCGCATCAACCAAATGAGCCCGGATGAGTTTTATCAACACATCCAGAAAAAGCATCCTGCCCCGCAGGCACCACGCTATCTCTGGAAAGTGACCACCGCCTACCAGGCGATGTCACCCTAGCCAAGATTTTTTCGTAAAACCGGCCGCGTCAGCAGCCGGTTTTTTTTTGGCTTGCGCTAAATTCGCGACACGTCTCTCATTTTTCGTTATTTCCCATCCTGTTACCTAAAAAACCGCACGAATCGTTAACTTTACATTACCCATCAAATCTTTACGTTTATTCAATAAGTTACCGGTAACATTTTGGCTTTTGTTCACATTTTGGTCTTCAATAAATATACAAATAAGTAACAATTTGTGTTTAAAACCCGCATCGACCGCAAGGTTGAGGTTAAATAGTTGTGATTATCTTTGGATGGAATGTGATATGTCGGACGATAAAACTAACAATTCACGGCGCGATTTCCTGTTGAAATCGATGACTTTAATTCCCGCAGCAGTGATTGGCGGCAGTGGCGTGAGTGCGCTGACAGCTCCAATCCCGGCGGTTGCGGCAACAGACACCTCAAAACAGCCAGATTACCAACCGACTTTCTTTACGCCGGAAGAGTGGGCCTTCGTTAAAGCCGCTGTGGCGCGACTGATCCCGGCGGATGAACGCGGCCCCGGTGCGCTGGAGGCCGGCGTGCCGGAGTTTATCGATCGTCAAATGAATACCCCGTACGCCACCGGTTCTATTTGGTACATGCAGGGACCGTTTAACCCGGATGCACCGAAAGAAATGGGTTATCAACTGCCGTTGGTACCAAAGCAGATCTATAACCTGGGCATCGCAGATGCTGATGCCTACTGCAAGAAAACCGCCGGTAAACCCTTTGCTGAACTTGACGCTGCACAGCAGGATGCGCTGTTGCAGAAGTTTGAGTCCGGAGAGGCGGAATTCTCGCAGTTGCCGGCAAAATTGTTCTTCTCCTACCTGTTGCAAAACACCCGCGAAGGTTTCTTCAGCGACCCGATCCATGGCGGCAATAAAGACATGGTTGGCTGGAAGCTGATTAATTTTCCGGGCGCGCGCGCCGACTTTATGGACTGGGTTGAGCGAGGGGAACGTTATCCCTTACCTCCGGTCTCGATTCGTGGGGAGAGGGGGTAACAATGGCAACGGTAATGAAAAAAGTAGACGCGGTGATCGTCGGTTTCGGTTGGGTGGGCGCGATTATGGCCAAAGAGCTGACCGAAGCGGGCCTGAACGTGGTGGCGCTGGAGCGTGGCCCGATGCGCGATACCTATCCGGACGGTTCCTATCCGCAGGTGATCGACGAACTGACCTATAACATCCGCCGCAAGCTGTTCCAGGATCTGTCGAAAAGCACCGTGACCATTCGTCACAATACCAGCCAGACTGCGGTGCCTTACCGCCAGTTGGCGGCGTTCCTGCCGGGTACCGGCGTGGGCGGCGCGGGCCTGCACTGGTCCGGCGTCCATTTCCGGGTCGATCCTATTGAATTGCGTATGCGCAGCCATTACGAAGAGCGCTACGGCAAGAGCTTTATCCCGAAAGACATGACCATCCAGGATTTCGGCGTGAGCTACGCCGAGCTGGAGCCATTCTTCGACAAGGCCGAGAAAGTATTCGGCACTTCGGGCACCGCCTGGACCATCAAAGGCCAGAAAGTGGGTCAAAAGGGCGGCAACCCGTTCGCCGGTGACCGTTCGGACGACTTCCCGCTGCCGGCGCAGAAAAATACCTTCTCTGCCCAGCTGTTCGAGAAAGCGGCGCTGGAAGTAGGTTATCACCCGTATAACCTGCCTTCCGCCAACACCTCCGATTCCTATACCAACCCGTACGGTGCGCAGATGGGGCCGTGCAACTTCTGCGGTTTCTGCAGCGGTTATGCCTGCTACATGTATTCCAAGGCTTCGCCGAACGTCAACATTCTGCCGGCGCTGCGCATGGAAAAACGCTTTGAGCTGCGCACTAACGCTAACGTGTTGAAAGTGAATCTGACCGCCGATAAATCCCGTGCGACCGGGGTGAATTACATTGACGCGCAGGGTCGTGAAGTCGAGCAGCCGGCGGAGTTGGTGATTCTGGGGGCGTTCCAGTTCCACAACGTGCATCTGATGCTGCTGTCCGGCATCGGTAAACCTTACGATCCGGTGACCGGCGAAGGTGTGGTAGGGCGTAACTTCGCCTATCAGAACATGACCACCATCAAGGCGTTCTTCGACAAGGACGTATACACCAACCCGTTCATCGGCGCCGGCGGTAACGGTGTCGGCGTTGACGACTTCAACGCCGATAACTTTGATCATGCCAAAGAAGGCTTCGTCGGCGGTTCGCCGTTCTGGGTCAACCAGGCAGGGACCAAGCCTATTTCCGGCTTGCCAACGCCGCCAGGAACGCCAGCCTGGGGCAGCAAGTGGAAAGCGGCAGTGGCCGATGCTTATACCCACCATGTGTCGATGGATGCGCACGGTGCGCATCAGTCGTACCGCAGCAACTATCTGGACCTCGATCCCAACTACAAGAACGTCTTCGGCCAGCCCTTGCTGCGCATGACGTTCGACTGGCAGGAAAATGACGTCAAGATGTCGCAGTTCATGTACGACAAAATGGCACCTATCGCCAAGGCCATGAACCCTAAACTGATCGCCGGCAGCCCGAAAAACGCCAATAGCCACTTTGATACCACCAGCTACCAGACCACCCATATGAACGGCGGGGCGGTGATGGGGGAAGATCCGAAAACCAGCGCGGTGAACCGCTATCTGCAAAGCTGGGACGTGCATAACGTATTCTCGATCGGCGCGTCGGCCTTCCCTCAGGGGCTGGGTTACAACCCGACCGGCACCGTGGCCGCGTTGGCTTACTGGTCTGCCCGTGCCATTCGCGAGCAGTATCTGAAAAACCCAGGCCCTTTGGTGCAGGCATAAGGACGGCGACTGATGAAAGCATTTGTTCCCGCACTGGTTCTCAGTGCACTGAGTTTTTCCGTATGGGCGCAGGACGCCACCGTCAGCAGCGAGCTGATCAAACGCGGCGAGTATTTGGCGCGCGCCGGTGACTGCGTGGCCTGCCACACCAACGGCAAAAGCGGTAAAGAGTTTGCAGGCGGTCTGGCGATGGAAACGCCGATCGGCACCATCTACTCCACCAATATTTCGCCGGACAAGAAAACCGGTATCGGTGATTACAGCTTCGAAGACTTTGACAATGCGGTACGCAAAGGCGTCGCCAAAAACGGCAGCACCCTGTACCCGGCGATGCCGTATCCGTCGTTTGCCCTGGTGAAAGAGGATGACATGCGCGCCATGTACGCCTATTTCATGCACGGTGTGCAACCGGTGGAGCAGGCCAACAAGGATTCCGACATTCCTTGGCCGTTGTCGATGCGTTGGCCGTTGAGCATCTGGCGCGGCATGTTTGCGCCTTCACCGGCCGACTTTGTGGCTGACACCAAAGCGGATCCGGTGATTGAACGCGGTCGCTATCTGGTGGAAGGGCTGGGTCACTGTGGCGCCTGCCATACGCCACGTAGCCTTACCATGCAGGAAAAAGCGCTGAGCAATAACGACGGCGACACCTATCTGTCCGGCAGCAATGCGCCGATCGACGGTTGGGTGGCTTCCAGCCTGCGCGGTGACAACAAGGATGGGTTGGGGACCTGGAGCGAAGCCGAACTGACGGAGTTCCTGAAAACCGGACGCAACGACAAGTCTATCGTGTTTGGTGGCATGAGCGACGTGGTAGAGCACAGCCTGCAGTATCTCAGCGATGAGGATCTGACGGCGATCTCGCGCTATCTGAAAACGCTGCCGCCGAAAGACGGCAAGCAGCAGGCGGCACCGGTCGAAGACAGCGTCGCCAAGGATCTGTGGCGCGGTAACGACAGCAAGCCCGGAGCGGCGCTGTACGTCGATAACTGCGCGGCCTGCCACCGCACCGATGGCGTAGGCTATAAACGCGCCTTCCCGGCGCTTAAGGGCAATCCGGTGGTACAGACCGAAGACGCGACTTCGCTGATTCATATCGTGCTGACAGGTAACACCACGCCGGCGGTGAAAGGGGCGGTTTCCAACATCACCATGCCGCCGTTCGGCTGGCGTCTGAACGACCAGCAGGTAGCGGATGTGGTGAACTTCATCCGTTCAAGCTGGGGCAACAGCGCCAAGCCAATCGACGCCTCAGACGTGGCCAGCGTGCGTAAAGACCGCTCGATGATCCGCGATGAGAAGGAGATGGGCAGCGCCGCCGTACCGGAACATCCGGACGCCAACAAGTAAATCCGAAAGGGCCTCGTTCGAGGCCCTTTTCTTTTGGCCGGGCGTGCTGATTTTGGCAGCATTTTCTGCTCGTAAATCACTCTGTCAGCCGATAAAACATAGACCCGAGCCGCATTTTTCATTATCCTTTGCCGTCCTTTTAGCAGGAACAAGAGTGAAATACTGCGTTAATCCACTGATTAATATTAAAAATTCGCGGAGAAGGATATCCCGTTGAGCGCAATCGTTGTCGCTGAAGAGTAAGGTAAGCTTTCTTATGAGTACGATTTCTCCCGATTCAGGCACGCTGGCAACCGCCCAGGCTGCCAAATGGAATAAAACCGATACCGTGTGGATGTTTGGGCTCTATGCCACCGCTGTCGGCGCAGGAACCCTGTTCCTGCCGATCAATGCAGGTCTGAATGGCCCGCTGGTCCTGTTGTTGATGGCGTTGTTCGCTTTCCCGCTGACTTATTTACCGCACCGCGCATTGAGCCGCTTTGTGCTGTCCGGTTCCAGCCGTGACGGCAATATCCATGATGTGGTGGTGGAGCACTTTGGCGTGCTGGCCGGCAAAATCATCATGGTGCTGTACCTGATGGCGTTCTTCCCGATCGTGCTGGTGTACAGCATCTCGATCACCAATGCGCTGGACAGCTTCCTGATCCATCAGTTTCACCTGGCGCCGCTACCGCGTGTCTGGCTGAGCCTGGCGGTGGTGGTGGTTCTGAACCTGGTGTTGCTGCGCGGCAAAGACGCTATCGTTTCGGCGATGGGCATGTTGGTGTTCCCGCTGCTGGTGTTTTTGATGGGTATCTCGCTGTATCTGGTACCCACCTGGCAAACGGCAAACTTTGTCAGCGGCCTGGCCAACACCCAGTTCAGCAGCCCGGACCTGTGGCATTCACTGTGGCTGGCGGTGCCGGTGATGGTGTTTTCTTTCAGCCATGCGCCGATTATTTCGTCCTTCGCCTCCACGCAAAAGAGCCTGTACGGTGAGAAGGCCGAACGCCGCTGCGCGCGTATCATGCGCTACAGCTATGTGCTGATCTGCGTCACCGTCTTGTTCTTTGTCTTTAGCTGCGTACTGAGCCTGTCACATGAGGATATGCAGCAGGCGAAAGATCAAAACATCACCGTGCTGACCACGCTGGCGAACAAATTCTCCAACCCGCTGATCGCCTACCTTGGCCCAATGATGGCGATGCTGGCGATGGCCAAGTCTTATCTCGGTACTTCCCTGGGCGTGACCGAAGGGGCAACCAGCCTGATCGACGGCCTGACGCGAGCGGTTGGTAAACCCTTGAGCTCGCGAATTACGCACCGAATTTCTGCGATATCGCTGTTCCTGCTGACCTGGGCGGCGACGGTGTGGAACCCAAGTGCGCTGCACATTATCGAAACCATCAGCGGTCCGCTGATTGCAGCGATCCTGTTTATCCTGCCGATGTACGCTGTGCGTGCAGTGCCCGCGATGCGCCGCTATCGTGCGCTGAGTAACGTCTTTGTCCTGGTGATGGGCCTGATAGCGCTGTCGGCGCTGATTTACGGCCTGATTTGACCTCAGTAGCGCATCGGATTCGGTGCGCTGCTTTTTCCCTGTTCACATCCCTTTTCAATTAAGCGAAAACGCACCCGGGGTTCTCTTTGATAATGGGAGCGGTTCTCATTATTATTTCCGCACTGATTTCCTACGCTAAGGAGTTTTACGTGCACCGTCGAATCACCCTGTTGGCTTTGGCCTGCGCCTGCGGTTTATCCGCTCAGGCGATGGCGACCACTTATCCGTTAACCCTGACAGATACCTCCGGCCAGAGTCTGACCATCAAGCAAGAGCCGAAGCGCATTGTGGTGCAGGACGGGCGCGATATTCTGACGCTGGCCTTGCTCGACCGCGCCGATCCTTTCGCCCGGCTGGTGGCCTGGAATAACCTGCTCAAGAAAAGCGACGGTGAAACCTGGAAGATCCTGCGTAACAAGTGGCCGGAAGCCAACGGCATTATCGATATGGGCTTTAGCGATAAGGGCGAGGTCAACCTGGAAAGCGTGATCGCCAAACAGCCTGATCTGATGGTGGCTCAACTGCGTTCCAAGCCTTCACTGAGCCAGACTGGCGTGTTGGATAAGCTGAAAGCGCTCAACATTCCGGTGCTGTTTATCGACACCATGCTCAAGCCGGTGGAAAACACCCCGAAAAGCATCACGCTGCTGGGTGAGACCCTCAACCGCGAAAGCGAAGCGAAACAGTACACCGACTTCTATCAGCAGCATTATCAGAACATCCTGGATAAAACCAAAGCCGTCGAGCCAAAGCCGTTGGTATTTATCGAGGCAAAAGCCGGTCTTAACGGGCTTGAGTCCTGTTGTTTCACTCATTCTCACGTCGGTTGGGGGGGGATGATCGAGGCGGTGGGCGCACGTAACCTGGGCTCCGCACTGTTGCCTGGCGCAACCGGCGACGTCTCCCTGGAAAAAGTGATCAGCATGAAACCTGACGCCTATATCGTGTCCGGCTCTCAATGGGCGACCAAAACCAATGCCGCCGTGCCCTTTGGTTACGGCGTGACGCAGCAGCAGGTTGATGACGCTTTTAACCGGATGAAGCAACGCCCGGGTTTCGCCCAGGTCACGGCGGTGAAGGAGGGGCGCTTCTACGGCATTTACCATAACTTCTATAACCACCCGTACAACATCGTCGGGCTGGAATATCTGGCGAAGTTTATCTATCCGAATCAGTTCAAGGAATTGGATCCGGCGAAAACCTACAGCGAAATCCTCAGCCGCTTTACCGAAGTGCCGGAAGGTAAGGGGATATTGGGTGCGCAGGCACCGGCAGGAAAGTAAACAGTGTGAAGGGCGCGGCTGATACCGCGCCCTTATTGTCAGGCCGCAGGCACGTAGGTGGAGATGATTTCCAGCACGCCGTTGATAATAAACTGCACGCCCATACACACCAGCAAGAACCCCATCAGACGCGAAATGGCTTCGATGCCGCTTTTGCCCACCAGGCGCATAATGGCGCCGGAACTGCGCAGGCAAACCCACAGGATAAAGGCAACCGAGAAGAAAATCGCCACCGGGGCCACCAGCAGCACCCAATGGGCGAAACCCAGCGTATTTTCGTGAATGCTCGATGCGGAGCTGATGATCATGGCGATAGTCCCGGGGCCAGCGGTGCTTGGCATTGCCAGGGGGACAAAGGCGATATTGGCCGAGGTTTTCTTACGCAGTTCGTTTGACTTGGTTTCCACTTCTGGCGCGTCTTCTGCGCTTTGCTGCGGGAACAACATGCGGAAACCGATAAATGCCACAATCAACCCACCGGCAATACGCAGACCGGGAATGGAAATGCCGAAGGTGTTCATCACCACTTGGCCGGCGTAGAACGCCACCGTCATGATAAAGAACACATAAATGGATGCCATCAGCGACTGCTGATTGCGTTCTTCGCGCGTCATATTGCCCGACAGGCCAAGCAACAGCGCGACGGTGGTCAGCGGGTTGGCCAGTGGCAACAGCAGCACCAAACCCAGTCCGATGGCCTGGAATAACTGCAGAATACTTGTCATAAAGCGAACTCCCTGTTTTCAGTTAAAACACGACAGCGCAACCTGATCGCCTGCCATGAAATGCGAATTGCTTCCGCAATAAGTGACTTAAAATACAATGAATTAATAAAAGGTTCTCACACCGTTAACCTGGACTGCCAGGGGGGAGCAATTCAAGAACGGCGTCGGTATTAGCGTCATCGTCGTTCACGCAATCATTGGCAATCTCCGGTGTATCCTCACATTCCATCGGCGGTTCATTCACCGCGATGGCCCGTGGATGACGGTCTGCTCCCAGATGGAGCAGGACAAAAAGAGCCGTCAGCACCAGGCAGGCGCCAACGAGTAATTTCAATAACCGGTTCATGATGCGGGGTGCTTCTCAACTCTGCCGTTAATGGCATCAGGATAGCGGGAGCCAGAGATGTTCGCCATCGCTGATTTGCGCAATGTGCAGGGAGCAACACGCCGGCTAAACACGGACAAAGAGTACATGTATCATTAGTTAATTTTATATTTTTGATCATTAAGCCACCCCTTTTTTTATTGGATTCTATACTGATAGGGCTTTCGGGCAGTTTCACTTAATCGAAAAGCTTAAAAGGAGTTTTACTATGCAAGTGGCAAACGAATTGGCAACGGTTAAAAAAATATCGTGGGGCAGCGTAATTGGCGGGGTTATCACCGTTTTGGCGGTGTCGCTGCTGCTGTCTACTCTGGGGACCAGTCTGGGGTTTTCCATCGTCGATCCGACCTCTGACGATCCGGTCAACGGGGCCGGTACGACTGTGGTGGTTTGGTCTGCAATTTCGATCATCCTGAGCCTGGCTGCCGGTGCCTTTATTGCCGGTCGTCTGGCAGCGAATGATGGGTTAATCCACGGTTTCCTGGTTTGGGCCACCTCGCTGATTGTAGCGGCCGTGTTGGGCGCTTTGTTGGTGGGGTCTGCAGTCAAAGCTACCGGGAACGCGCTGGGGGCTATTGCCTCAACTTCCGGTAGCCTGCTTTCCGGTGCCGGGTCAGCCATTGGTAAAGGCGCTTCGGGTCTCGCGGATGCCGGCGGCAAAGTGTTTGATAAGTTGGGTATCGACACCAAGTTGGAACCCGAAAAGTTACAAGACAATGTCGTGGCGGCACTGAAAAAAAGCGATATCCCTTCATTGCAGCCGGAGTTTATGCAGCAACAGTTGGACGCGGCCAAGAGTGAAGTGGGGGACGCGGTAAAAGCGTTGGCGCTGCAGCCTGACAATAGCGATGCAATTATTCAGGATCTGGTTGCCAAATTGAAAAAACACGGTGAGGCCATTTCGCAGGACGTCGATGAGGATTCGCTCAAGAAAGCGCTGTCGGAGAATACCGATATGACACCGCAGGAAGTTGACCAGACCGTCAAAAATCTGGTGGATGCGAAAAACAAAACGGCGCAGTTGGTGAATCAGCGCTTGAACGACGTGGAAGTAAAAATTAATCAGGCTAAGCAGGAATATACAGAGCTGAAGCAAAAAGCGCGCGAGCAGGCAGCGGAAGCGGCTAAGGCCTTGTCTCATGCGGCCCTGTGGTCATTCTTCGCATTGCTGATTGGCGCAGTCATCAGCGCGTTGGCCGGCCTGTGGGGCGTTAAGACCCACAGCCGTATCGTGGTGGTGAGAGAATAACGGCGATAAGGAGTTAGCCGGGTCTTACTTGCGCGTCTCAGTATCGGGATGAGAGGCCCGGATCTTCACGACGGTGAAGTGACAGCCAGGAAAGACTGGCATCCTCCCTGGCAATTTGCCGGGGATTTTTGTTTTTTATGGCCCTTTAGTGGCAAATCAGACACGAAGTAAGCCTATTCCGCATCAATTGCTACGATCCCCTTGCGCAGGTGAATACCATAGTCGCGCTTTAAATAATAACGAGTATGACTATGAAACATGATCTGCAAATTTTACTGGGAAAAATAGGCTCTTTTCTGCTTTACAGCGCATTTTTGGCTGCGCTGATGGGCTTAATGTTCATTGATGTGCACTGGTTGCATAATTTTGTCTACGAAACCTCCTTAACCGAATCGGCGCAGGAAGTGATGCTGGCCGCCATCTCAGGCTTGTTCTTGGTGGCTGCACGCCGGCAAGTTGCCTACCGGCCCGCATGGGTGTTGGCGGGAGGTTTCTTCCTTTGCATGCTGATCCGCGAGATGGATTTTGCCTTCGATATGCTGTGGCACGGTTCCTGGTTGTGGTTCGCCTTGGCGGTGACGCTTGGATGCCTGTGGTATGCGTCACGCCACATTGAGGCCACGGTGCAGGGATTGGCGCATTTCGTGACGCATCCGAGCTACGGCATGATGTGCGCAGGCCTGCTGTGCATTCTGGTATTTTCACGCTTGTTCGGCATGAATTCTCTGTGGCAAATGCTGATGCTGGATGGTTATAACCGGGTGGTGAAGAACATGGTGGAAGAGGGCTGCGAGCTGTTGGGTTACGCCTTCTGCCTGATTGCCGCGTTGGGTTACCTGAAGGATCGCCGGGCTTCCCGTTAAAGCCGGGCCTGTGCCGCAGTTTATTTATCCGGAACAATTTTAGTGATACTATCCGCTTAGCCAATATGGCTGTGAAGGTATGCTTTCCATTCTGTGTACCAAGTTAGGTTTCAATCTGGCAATTGTGGGCGAGATCTGAAACCTGGCTGACTAAACCCAAACTCAATTTTCGTACTGCATGTGATCTGTCGTGTGGGTCACCACTGTAGATAAGGAATTATTAATGCCTGTTATTACTCTTCCTGACGGAAGTCAGCGTCATTTCGATCACCCTGTTTCCCCTTTGGATGTTGCCCGCGATATCGGCCCTGGCCTGGCGAAAGCCTGTATTGCCGGCCGTGTGAACGGTGAACTGGTTGATGCCGGCGATCTGATCGAATCAGACGCGCAGTTGGCTATCATCACCATCAAGGATGCCGAAGGCCTGGAAATCATGCGCCACTCCTGTGCGCACCTGTTGGGTCATGCCATCAAGCAGCTGTGGCCAGACACCAAAATGGCTATCGGCCCAGTGATCGACAACGGTTTCTATTATGACGTTGATATCGACCGTACCCTGACGCAGGAAGACCTGGATCTGCTGGAAAAGCGGATGCATGAGTTGGCCGACAAAGATTATGACGTCATCAAGAAGAAGGTTAGCTGGCAAGAAGCCCGTGACACCTTTGCCGCGCGTGGTGAAAACTACAAAGTGGCGATTCTGGATGAGAACATCAGCCATGACGACCGTCCTGGCCTGTATCACCACGAAGAATATGTCGACATGTGCCGCGGTCCGCACGTGCCGAACATGCGTTTCTGCCATCACTTCAAACTGCAGAAAACGTCTGGCGCCTACTGGCGTGGTGACAGCAAAAATAAAATGCTGCAGCGTATCTACGGCACCGCATGGGCAGACAAGAAACAGCTGAATGCCTATCTGCACCGTCTGGAGGAAGCCGCCAAGCGTGACCACCGCAAGATCGGCAAGCAGCTCGACCTGTACCATATGCAGGAAGAAGCGCCGGGTATGGTGTTCTGGCACAACGATGGCTGGACAATTTTCCGCGAGCTGGAAGCCTTTGTGCGCATGAAGCTCAAAGAGTACCAGTACCAGGAAGTGAAAGGGCCATTTATGATGGACCGTGTGCTGTGGGAAAAAACCGGCCACTGGGAAAACTATAAAGACGCCATGTTCACCACCTCGTCGGAAAACCGCGAGTATTGCATCAAGCCGATGAACTGCCCGGGTCACGTGCAGATCTTCAACCAGGGCCTGAAATCCTACCGTGATTTGCCGCTGCGTATGGGTGAGTTCGGCAGCTGCCATCGTAACGAGCCTTCGGGTTCTCTGCATGGCCTGATGCGCGTACGCGGGTTCACCCAGGATGACGCCCATATCTTCTGTACTGAAGAGCAGGTGCGTGCCGAGGTGAACGAATGTATCCGTATGGTCTATGATGTTTACGGTACCTTTGGCTTCGACAAGATTGCGGTAAAACTTTCTACTCGCCCTGAAAAGCGTATCGGGACTGACGATATGTGGACCCGTGCGGAAGAGGATCTGGCTGCGGCGCTGACTGAAAACGGGATTCCGTTTGAATATCAGCCGGGTGAGGGTGCCTTCTACGGACCAAAAATTGAATTTACTCTGCATGATTGTTTGGATCGTGCATGGCAATGTGGTACCGTGCAGCTCGATTTCTTCTTACCTGGCCGTTTAGGCGCATCGTATGTTGGCGAAAACAACGATCGCGTGGTCCCGGTAATGATTCACCGCGCTATTTTGGGCTCCATGGAGCGTTTCATCGGTATTCTTACCGAAGAGTACGCAGGGTTCTACCCAACCTGGATTGCTCCGGTGCAGGTGGTGGTGATGAATATCACCGACAGCCAGTCTGATTATGTCCAGCAATTGACCAAAAAACTGCAGGACGCAGGGATTCGCGTTAAAGCGGACTTGAGAAATGAGAAGATTGGCTTTAAAATTCGCGAACATACTTTACGACGGGTTCCTTACATGTTGGTCTGCGGTGATAAAGAGGTCGAATCAGGCAAAGTTGCCGTTCGTACCCGCCGTGGCAAAGACCTGGGAAGCCTGGACGTAAACGAAGTCGTAGACAAGCTGCAAAAAGAGATTCGCAGCCGTAGTCTTCATCAACTGGAGGAATAAAGTATTAAAGGCGGAAAACGAGTTCAACCGGCGCGTCCTAATCGCATTAACAGAGAAATTCGCGCGCAAGAAGTTCGCCTAACCGGCGTCGATGGCGAGCAGATTGGTATTGTCAGTCTGAATGAAGCTCTTGAAAAAGCTGAGGAAGCGGGCGTTGATTTAGTAGAAATCAGCCCAAATGCCGAACCGCCAGTTTGCCGAATCATGGATTACGGCAAATTCCTCTACGAGAAGAGCAAGTCGACAAAAGAACAGAAGAAGAAGCAAAAAGTTATTCAGGTCAAGGAAATCAAATTCCGTCCTGGTACCGATGATGGCGACTATCAGGTCAAACTACGCAACCTGATTCGCTTTCTGGAAGATGGCGATAAAGCCAAAATCACCCTGCGTTTCCGTGGGCGTGAGATGGCGCACCAACAGATCGGTATGGAAGTGCTTAACCGCGTCCGTAAAGACCTGTGTGAAGATTCTGATTTGGCCATTGTCGAATCCTTCCCTACGAGGATCGAAGGCCGTCAGATGATCATGGTGCTCGCACCGAAGAAGAGACAGTAAGGCTTCCAAGTAATCGAACCCGCGCAGCGCTTGCGTTGTGTGGGTTTTATTCGCCTCACTGATTCGTTGTTTAACAATGCGAAGTGGATTTAATTAAAATGCCAAAGATTAAAACTGTACGTGGTGCAGCCAAACGCTTCAAAAAAACCGGCAGCGGTGGTTTTAAGCGTAAACATGCTAACCTGCGTCATATTCTGACCAAAAAAGCAACCAAGCGTAAACGTCACCTGCGTCCGAAAGGCATGGTGTCTAAAAACGATCTGGTCCTGGTTACCGCGTGCCTGCCGTACGCTTAAGCCATTTTTTTTGAATCTAGAATAAGACTTTAGGAGAGAGCATATGGCTCGCGTAAAACGTGGTGTAATTGCACGCGCACGTCACAAGAAAATTTTAAAACAAGCGAAAGGTTACTACGGTGCCCGTTCGCGCGTTTATCGTGTTGCCTTCCAGGCAGTAATCAAAGCAGGTCAGTACGCTTACCGTGACCGTCGTCAACGTAAGCGTCAGTTCCGTCAGCTGTGGATTGCACGTATCAACGCAGCTGCACGTCAGAACGACATGTCTTACAGCAAATTCATTAACGGCTTGAAAAAAGCTTCTATTGAAATTGACCGTAAGATCTTGGCTGACATCGCGGTCTTCGACAAAGTGGCATTCTCTGCACTGGTTGAGAAAGCGAAAGCAGCACTGGCGTAAGTCAGTTGAAGAGGGAGCTTGCTCCCTCTTTTAATCTTTAGCTTTCAGAGACAATATTGACTTTTATTGCCCGCCGCTTTATCACTGGTGGACAATCATCGACAAGGTAACGTAATCATGCACGCTGCTATTTTTCGTTTCTTCTTTTACTTTAGCGCCTGATCTCAGGAGGCTTTGCGCGTAAGAAAAGAAACGAAAAGTAGCGCCTAAGCCTCCCCTGTGGAGGCTTTTTTGTTTTTGGCCGTCTTCTGAGCCGGGTTAAAGCGTTAAATGCTTTGAAGATGTGCTAAAGGCGTGTTCGAATAATAGATAACAATTACTTAGAGCCATATCGGCCAGAGGAAGAGGAAAGCAATGCCACATCTCGCAGAGCTGGTTGCCAATGCCAAGGCAGCCGTAGAAGATGCCCAGGATGTTGCCGCGTTGGATTTGGTGCGCGTCGAATATTTAGGCAAGAAAGGCCATTTTACCTTGCAGATGCAATCGCTGCGTGACGTGCCGGCAGAAGATCGCCCGGCAGCAGGCGCGGTAATCAACCAGGCAAAACAGGCAGTGCAGGATGCGCTGAACGCGCGTAAAAATACGCTGGAATCGGCTGCGCTGAACGAGCGACTGGCAGCAGAAACCATCGACGTTTCCCTGCCGGGCCGTCGTATGGAAAACGGTGGGCTGCATCCGGTCACCCGTACCATCGACCGTATCGAAGCTTTCTTCGGCGAACTGGGTTTCTCCGTTGAGACCGGACCTGAGATTGAAGACGACTATCATAACTTCGACGCGTTGAACATTCCGGGTCACCACCCGGCGCGTGCCGATCACGATACCTTCTGGTTCGACGCCACGCGCTTGCTGCGCACCCAAACTTCCGGCGTGCAAATCCGCACCATGAAGAACCAGCAGCCGCCAATCCGCATTATTGCGCCGGGCCGCGTTTATCGTAATGACTACGACCAAACGCACACCCCGATGTTCCATCAGATGGAAGGGCTGATTGTCGATAAAGACATCAGCTTCACCAATCTGAAGGGCACACTGCATGATTTCCTGAACAACTTCTTTGAAGAAGATTTGCAGGTTCGTTTCCGTCCGTCTTACTTCCCGTTTACCGAACCTTCTGCTGAGGTGGATGTGATGGGTAAAAACGGCAAGTGGCTGGAAGTTCTGGGTTGCGGCATGGTGCACCCGAACGTTCTGCGCAATGTGGGCATCGATCCGGAAATCTATTCCGGCTTCGCTTTCGGTATGGGTATGGAGCGTCTGACGATGCTGCGTTACGGCGTCACCGACCTGCGTGCGTTCTTCGAAAACGATCTGCGTTTCCTCAAACAGTTTAAGTAAGGCGGGAATATCACATGAAATTCAGTGAACTCTGGTTGCGCGAGTGGGTAAACCCGGCCATCAGCAGCGAAGCATTATCCGATCAAATTACCATGGCCGGTCTGGAAGTAGACGGCGTGGAGCCGGTTGCCGGCGCCTTTAACGGCGTGGTAGTAGGCCATGTGGTTGAGTGCGGTCAGCACCCGAACGCAGACAAATTGCGCGTGACCAAGGTCAACGTGGGTGGCGATCGCCTGCTGGACATCGTCTGTGGCGCACCAAATTGCCGTACCGGCCTGAAGGTGGCGGTTGCCACCGTAGGCGCAGTACTGCCGGGTGACTTCAAGATCAAAGCCGCCAAACTGCGCGGCGAGCCTTCCGAAGGCATGCTGTGTTCGTTCTCCGAGCTGGGCATTACCGACGATCACGACGGTATCATTGAGCTGCCGGAAGACGCGCCGATTGGCACCGATATCCGTGAATACCTGTCGCTTGACGACAACACCATCGAAATCAGCGTAACGCCAAACCGTGCCGACTGCCTGGGCATTATCGGTGTAGCGCGTGACGTTGGGGTGCTGAACCAGGTTGCCCTGACCGAGCCGGATATGAGCCCGGTAGCCGCCACTATTGCGGATACGCTGCCAATTCGCGTTGACGCGCCGCAGGCGTGCCCGCGTTACCTGGGCCGCGTAGTAAAAGGCATCGATGTCAAAGCGGCAAGCCCGCTGTGGATGCGCGAGAAGCTGCGTCGTTGCGGCATCCGCTCCATTGATGCGGTGGTTGACGTGACCAACTACGTACTGTTGGAACTGGGTCAGCCAATGCACGCCTTCGATCTGAGCCGTATTGAAGGCGGTATCGTGGTGCGTATGGCGAGCGAAGGCGAAACCCTGACGCTGCTGGACGGCAACGAAGCCAAACTGAATGCCGATACCTTAGTGATCGCCGATCACCAGAAAGCGCTGGCCATGGGCGGCATCTTCGGTGGTGAACACTCCGGCGTGAATGAAACTACTCAGGACGTACTGCTGGAATGCGCGTTCTTCAGCCCGCTGTCCATTACCGGTCGTGCACGCCGTAATGGTTTGCACACTGACGCTTCACATCGCTACGAGCGTGGCGTTGATCCTGCATTGCAGTACAAAGCGATGGAGCGTGCGACCCGCCTGCTGATTGATATCTGTGGCGGCCAGGCTGGCCCGGTCATCGATGTGACAGCTGAAGCCGAATTGCCGAAGCGTGCCACCATCACCCTGCGTCGCGAAAAGCTGGACCGTCTGATCGGCCACGTGGTACCGAGCGAGCAGGTGAGCGATATTCTGCGTCGTTTGGGTTGCCAGGTGACCGAGCAAGGCGACAACTGGCTGGCGGTCGCGCCGAGCTGGCGTTTCGATATGGAAATCGAAGAGGACCTGGTAGAAGAAGTCGCACGCGTTTACGGCTACAACAATATTCCTGACGTGCCGGTACGTGCTGACCTGATCATGACCAAGCATCGCGAAGCGGATCTAACGCTCAAGCGTGTGAAAACCATGCTGGTCGATCACGGCTTCCAGGAAGCGATCACTTACAGCTTCGTCGATCCTAAGGTTCAGGCCTTGCTGCACCCGGGCGAAGAAATGCTGATCCTGCCAAGCCCAATCTCGGTAGAGATGTCCGCTATGCGCCTGTCGCTGTGGACCGGCTTGCTGTCTGCGGTGGTGTATAACCAGAATCGTCAGCAGACTCGTCTGCGCCTGTTTGAAAGCGGCCTGCGCTTTGTGCCTGATACTGCGGCAAATCTGGGTATCCGTCAGGATGTCATGCTGGCAGGGGTGATTGCCGGCCATACGCATGAAGAACATTGGGATCTGGCGCGTAAGCCGGTCGACTTCTATGATTTGAAAGGGGATCTGGAGTCTGTCCTGGAGCTGACCGGTAAATTATCCGAAATTCAGTTCAAGGCAGAGACCAATCCAGCCCTGCATCCAGGGCAAAGCGCCGCTATTTATTTCCAGGGCGAACGTGTCGGTTTCATCGGTGTGGTTCATCCGGAACTTGAACGTAAACTGGATCTTAACGGCCGTACCGTGGTGTTTGAACTGGAGTGGAACAAGGTCGCAACCCGCGCCGTGCCTCAGGCGCGGGAGATTTCTCGCTTCCCGGCAAACCGTCGAGATATCGCCGTTGTGGTGGCTGAAAACGTCCCCGCAGAAGATATTTTGGCAGAGTGTAAGAAAGTTGGCGCAAATCAGGTAGTTGGCGTAAACTTGTTTGATGTGTACCGTGGCAAGGGCGTGGCAGAGGGTTATAAGAGCCTGGCTATCAGTCTGGTATTGCAGGATACCGCTCGTACACTGGAAGAAGAGGAGATAGCCGTTACCGTTGCAAAATGTGTAGAGGCTCTAAAACAGCGATTCCAAGCATCCTTGAGGGATTGAACCTATGGCGCTTACTAAAGCTGAAATGTCAGAACACCTGTTTGAAAAGCTTGGGCTTAGCAAACGGGATGCCAAAGACCTGGTAGAACTGTTTTTCGAAGAGGTACGTCGTGCTCTTGAGAACGGTGAGCAGGTGAAACTGTCAGGTTTTGGCAATTTTGATTTGCGTGACAAGAACCAACGTCCGGGGCGTAACCCGAAGACCGGCGAGGACATTCCGATTACGGCGCGCCGCGTGGTCACTTTCCGTCCAGGGCAAAAACTGAAAAGTCGGGTAGAGAACGCAAGCCCGAAAGAGTAAGTTGCGTGAAACCAAAAAAGGCCGCTTTTGCGGCCTTTTTCTTTTTTTGAAGAAAAATTCGGTTTATTCCTAAATTATGGCCGTAAGAGCCTATGCGATTAAATAAAGTAGGTTGGTGTTTAATTTTAAGACATCCAGATTTTTGCGGATTTTTCTTATGGATATTAATTTTCTTGCTTTACCTGAAATAAAACCAGGAGCCTCGGCTCCTGGTTTTTAATAATGGTTGTAATAGTGGCCCGGGCCACCACCGCCACGATGACCGCCTCCGTGGGGGCCGAAGCAGCAGGCGCTGAGCGCGGTGGTCAGCACGGCGACCGTGAACAACATTCCAATGCGTTTAATCATAATAATATCTCTTTGATAAGTGTCAGCGTCATTATAAATAGCGGCATGGCATCCGGTATGTCAGCTATTCGTTAAACGTTGTTAGCAGCTGTTTTATTTAATCTGAAAAATGAGAGTGTATGGATTATGTAAGCGAGGTGAAAACGATCTGAAAATAGGCATTGCGGCGATAGGCGTAAAATAATCGCGCTGATATAACCAGCTCAGCAAAAAATAAAGTGAGAGTGCCAAAATGAAAAAGATCCTGTTGCTGTTGTGTTTACCGCTGTTGCTGCCGCTCGTTGCCCAGGCAGATGTCTCCATTGATATCAACGTGCCGGGCGTCTCGGTCCATCTGGGGGATCAGGATCGGCGAGGTTACTACTGGGACGGCTATGACTGGCGTCCGCCACAGTGGTGGCATGCCCATCAGGGACGCGGCGTGGGTGAGCGTAATAGCCGTGGTCTGTACTGGGACGGTGGTCGCTGGCAACCCTCACCGCCGCGCGGCAACGATCACCGGAGTCCAGAGCGGGGCGGCAATCCGTTCCACGGTGAACGCGATAACCGTAACGATGGCAACCGTCATGATAATGACCACGGTAAGGGCCGCGGCAACGACAATGACCACGGTAAACCCTACCCACAAAACGGAAATGATCCGCGACGCTAATTGAGTGTACGACGTCTGGTGTTGCCCCTCAGTGGAGGGGGGCAGCATCAGCCGTTGTTTTCCTGCCATAATCCTTAAGCAAGGCTTTCCCTTCTGGCGCTAACCCCCTAATATTTGACCCAGACGTCAATTATTCGACCGCCGCTCGCGGCCCGCAGGGAATCGCCACACCTATGCCAACCAGCCAGACCTTTACTTTATTACTGTACAAACAGCGTCATCGCGATAAACGCCATTTATGGCTGTTGGCGCTGGGCGTTGCCGTGGCTTTTGTTTTTAGCCTCAGCGCGGGTGATGTCTGGCTTTGGCCCTCACAGTGGTCAAGTGATGCGGCGCAACTGTTTGTCTGGCAATTACGCCTGCCGCGTGCGCTAGCGGTGATGTTGGTCGGAGCCAGCCTGGCCATTGCCGGTGCGGTAATGCAGGCCTTGTTTGAGAACCCGTTGGCGGAGCCTGGCTTATTGGGAGTGGCTAACGGTGCCGGGGTTGCACTGGTGCTAATGGTATTACTGGGCAACGGCCTGCTGCCGGTGGCGTTTATGAGCCTGAGCGCCATTGCGGGTGCGTTAATCATGACCTTTATGCTGCTGAGCTTTGCTCGTCGCAAGCGTCTGACCAACGCGCGATTATTGTTGGTCGGCGTTGCCTTGGGCATTGTGTGCAGTGCAGTGATGACCTGGGCAGTGTACTTCAGTTCCAGCCTGGATCTGCGCCAGCTAATGTACTGGATGATGGGCGGCTTTGGCGGCGTAGACTGGCGCCAAAAATGGCTGGTGCTGGCCCTGGTGCCGGTGGTGCTGTGGCTATGTTGCCAGGGCAAGGCGCTGAACTTTATGGCGCTGGGCGAGGTACAGGCCCGCCAGCTCGGGCTTTCACTGCATTTGTGGCGCAATCTGCTGGTGCTGGCAATCGGCTGGCTGGTAGGCGTTAGTGTGGCGTTGGCGGGGGTGATCGGATTTGTCGGGCTGGTGATACCGCATATGCTGCGCCTTAGCGGTTTGACCAATCAGCGTTATTTACTGCCGGGTTGCGCACTGGCCGGTGCCGGCGTCTTGCTGGCGGCCGACGTGGTGGCGCGTATTACGCTGCTGTCGGCTGAATTGCCCATCGGGGTGGTGACAGCCACCCTGGGGGCACCTCTGTTTATCTGGTTGCTCACTCGGGTAAAAAGCGTAAGGTAGTTTCTCTGTTCACCTGCAAGTAAAACAAGAGGATAAGCTCCATGACTCAAGCTATTTATGACATTCCGCTGAACACCATCGAAAATCAATCTACCACGCTGGCACAATATAAAGGCCGTGTGTTGCTGGTGGTGAATGTGGCGTCGGAATGCGGCCTGACCAAGCAATATGAAGGGCTGGAAGCCCTGTACGAAACCTACCGGGATCAAGGTTTTGAGGTGCTGGGATTCCCCTCCAACGAATTTCTGGGGCAGGAGCCGGGCAGCAACGAAGAGATCCTGGCGTTTTGCCGGGGTACCTTTGGCGTTCAGTTCCCGATGTTTGCCAAACTGGAAGTGAACGGCGAAAACCGCCATCCATTGTATCAGGCGTTGACCGCGGCCAAACCGCACGCCGTTGCGCCACAGGGCAGTGAGTTCCTGGCGCGTATGAGCAGCAAGGGGCGGGCACCAAAGCAAACTGGCGATATCCTGTGGAACTTCGAGAAATTCCTGATTGGCCGCGATGGCAAGGTCATCGAACGCTTTTCCCCGGATACGACGCCGGAAGCTCCTGTGTTGCTGGCCGCCGTCAAACAGGCGCTTGCCGACTAAAGAAGGAGCGGTAATACATCATGCTGCAACTCAGGCAGGTTGGGGTAGAAGGGGGCTTGGCCCCGTTTTCAGCACAGGTTGATGCTGGGTTGCAGTTTCACCTTATTGGCCCGAATGGTGCCGGTAAAAGCACGCTGTTGGCCTGCCTGGCGGGTATCTTGCCCGGTATCGGGGAGATCCTGCTGGACGGTCATCCGCTGAAAAGTTTTCAGGGCAATGAGCTGGCACTGCGTCGTGGTTATTTAAGCCAACAGCAGCCCCCGGTGGCGTTGATGCCGGTATTCCAGTATCTGGCATTGCATCAACCGGCGGGAGCTTCGGAAGAGGCGCTGGAAAGTACCATTCTTTATCTGTGCCAGCGTTTAAAGCTGATGGACAAGCTGCCGCGCATGTTGACTCAGCTATCCGGCGGGGAATGGCAGCGAGTACGTCTGGCCGCGGTGCTGCTGCAAGTCTGGCCGACGGTTAACCCGTACAGCCAATTGCTGCTGTTGGATGAACCGACCAACAGCCTGGACGTGGCGCAGAAGGTGGCATTGGACCGACTATTAAGAGAGTTTTGCCAGAGTGGGCGCAGTGCCTTGGTTTGCGCGCACGATCTCAACCACACCTTACAGCAGGCCGATCGGGTCTGGCTGCTGCATGCGGGGCGTTTAGTTGCTCAGGGCAGCACGCGGGAGGTGATGGAGCCGGTTCTGCTGTCACAAATTTATGACGTCGATTTTCATTTGCAGGCAGTGGGCGATCAACGCTGGATTATGACCAAAACCGCCTAGTGCGTTAGCGTATTGAAAATGCGGCCTAAACGAAAATTAAACGGACTCGATATAAATAGCCGAGTAAGCATCGGCTTTATTTCACTCTTCGCTAAAAATCACCTCATAAATCTTGAAAACCGTCGCTGACGTGCTACGCTGATTTAGTTCGAATAAAATAAGTAAATAATTATTAATAACTATAACTAATTGATTTTTAAATCAATATAAAATGATGATGATGGCCCTCGCAAATCAGATAGTCCGCTGATAATTAATCTCGCCTTAAGGTTTAGTTAAGCTTGCGGCCGTACATTGGCAGTTAATCCACCGGGAACGATTCTCTCTGGCGTTTAATATTCGTTAAATAAAAGAGATCTACAGTGTCATTAAAAGAAATTTGATACGTTTGGGGTTAACTATGGATCAATTTTTACCTTTCTCACGCCCGGCGATCGGCGATGAAGAAATCGCGGCGGTAGAAAAGGTATTGCGTTCAGGGTGGATCACCACCGGACCGCAAAATCAGCAGTTGGAAAGTGAGTTTTGCGCCACCTTCGGCTGCAAACATGCGATTGCCGTTTGTTCCGCTACTGCAGGTATGCATATCACCCTGATGGCTCTGGGCATTGGTCCCGGCGATGAAGTCATCACTCCCTCACAAACTTGGGTTTCAACCCTCAACATGATTGAGTTGCTCGGCGCCACGCCGGTAATGATCGACGTTGACCGCGATACGTTGATGGTCAATGCCAGGGATGTTGAAGCCGCCATTACGACCAAAACCAAAGCCATTGTCCCAGTGCATTATGCTGGTGCGCCACTGCAAATGGATGCATTGCGAGACGTGGCCAAACGCCATAATCTGCCGCTGATTGAAGACGCCGCTCATGCGGTGGGTTCCCGTTACAACGGTGAATGGGTTGGCGCACAAGGAACGGCCATCTTCTCGTTCCACGCGATTAAAAACCTGACCTGTGCCGAAGGTGGCCTGATTGCCACCGACGACGATGTACTGGCGGATCGTCTGCGCTGTCTGAAGTTTCACGGTCTGGCCGTTGACGCTTTCGACCGTCAGCAACTGGGCCGCAAGCCGCAGGCCGAAGTGGTGGAACCGGGCTACAAATACAACCTTTCGGATATCCACGCGGCCATCGCCGTCGTACAGCTGGCGCGCCTGCCGCAGTTGAACGCCCGTCGTAAAGAGCTGGCACAGCGTTATCTCACCGCGCTGGAAGGTTCACCTTTCCTGCCGCTGGGGTTGCCTGATTATCCGCATGACCACGCCTGGCACCTGTTTATGGTGCGCGTTGACGCCGAGCGTTGCGGTATCGATCGCGACCAACTGATGGAACGCCTGAAAGAGGTGGGCATTGGTACCGGTCTGCATTTCCGTGCCGCGCATACCCAGAAGTTTTATCGCGACCGCTATCCGCAATTGTCCTTACCCAATACCGAATGGAACTCGGCGCGTTTGTGCACCTTGCCGCTATTCCCTGATATGACCGACGCTGATGTTGATCGCGTGGTCAAAGCCTTGTCTTCTGTTGTGGAGTCGTTACGTGTCTCGCGTTGAACCGATTAAAAAAGTTTCGGTGGTGATCCCGGTGTACAACGAGCTGGAAAGTCTACCTGCCTTGCTTGAACGTACCACCGCCGCCTGTAAACAGCTGGCCCAGCCCTATGAAATTATCCTGGTCGATGACGGCAGCAGCGACAATTCTGCCGATATGCTGACCGCTGCCGCCGAACAGCCCGGCAGTTGCGTCATTGCCGTATTGCTGAACCGCAACTATGGGCAGCACTCGGCAATCATGGCCGGTTTCAATCAGGTGAGCGGCGATCTGGTGATCACGCTGGATGCTGACTTGCAAAACCCGCCGGAAGAGATCCCGCGGTTGGTGCGGGTGGCGGAAGAGGGTTACGACGTGGTCGGCACTGTGCGCGCCAACCGTCAGGACTCCTGGTTCCGTAAAAGCGCCTCCCGCATCATCAATATGATGATCCAGCGCGCTACCGGTAAATCGATGGGCGACTATGGCTGCATGTTGCGCGCCTATCGCCGCCACATTATCGAAGCGATGCTGAACTGCCACGAGCGCAGCACCTTTATCCCGATCCTGGCGAATACCTTCGCCCGTCGTACTACTGAAATTGACGTGCTGCACGCTGAACGCGAGTTTGGCGACTCTAAATACAGCCTGATGAAGCTGATTAATCTGATGTACGACCTGATCACCTGTTTGACCACCACGCCGCTGCGTTTGCTGAGCGTAGTGGGCAGCGTGATTGCGCTTTCGGGTTTCGTGCTGGCGGTATTGCTGATCGCCCTGCGTTTGATCATGGGCCCTGAATGGGCGGGCGGCGGGGTGTTCACCCTGTTTGCCGTGCTGTTTTCCTTTATTGGCGCCCAATTTGTCGGCATGGGTCTGTTGGGAGAGTACATCGGTCGTATTTATACCGACGTGCGTGCTCGTCCTCGTTATTTTGTTCAGAAAGTGGTCGGTGAACAGCCGAACCACAATACTCAGGAAGAAGAATGATGAAAGCTATTGTATTTGCTTACCATGATATTGGCTGCGCAGGTCTGAAAGCGCTGACTGACGCAGGCTATGACGTTCAAGCAGTATTCACGCATACCGACGATCCTGGTGAGAACAACTTCTTCTCCTCCGTTGCCCGTGTGGGTGCAGAATTGGAGTTACCGGTCTATGCGCCGGAGGACGTTAACCACCCGCTGTGGATCGAACGCATTCGCCAGATGCAGCCGGACATTATTTTCTCCTTCTATTACCGTAATCTGCTGAGCGACGAGCTGCTGTCGCTGGCGCCGCTTGGCGGTTTCAACCTCCATGGTTCACTGCTGCCTCGCTACCGTGGCCGCGCACCGGTGAACTGGGCGCTGGTGAACGGCGAAACAGAAACCGGCGCTACGCTGCATAAAATGGTCAAGCGTCCGGACGCTGGCGATATCGTTGGTCAGCGCAAAGTGGCAATCGCCGCTGACGACACGGCGCTGACGCTGCACAAAAAAGTGCTGGAAGCCGCACAGTCATTGCTGAAGGACGAACTGCCGAAGCTGAAAAACGGCACGGCGACATTCAGTGCGCAAAACGAAGCCGAAGCCAGCTACTTTGGTCGCCGGACTGCGGCAGACGGTGAGATCCTGTGGCATAAATCGGCGCAGGAAATCAACAACCTGATCCGCGCAGTGACCGAACCTTATCCTGGCGCCTTCAGCTATCTCGGTCAGCGTAAATTGATTGTCTGGCGTGCTCGCGTGCTGGATGCGCAGCATGACAAGCAGCCTGGCACCGTGCTCAGTACTTCTCCGCTGGTCATTGCCTGCGGCGAAGGCGCACTGGAAATCGTTGCCGGTCAAAACGATGCCGGCCTGTACGTACAGGGTAGCCGTCTGGCGCAGGAAATGGGCATCGTCACCGACGTACGTCTGGCTGCCAAGCCCAACGCAGTGATGAAGCGCAGAACCCGCGTACTGATCCTCGGCGTTAACGGCTTTATCGGTAACCACCTGACCGAACGTCTGCTGCGTGACGATCGTTACGACATTTACGGTTTGGATATCGGTTCTGATGCCATCAGCCGTTTCCTGGATAACCCGCGCTTCCACTTTGTGGAAGGGGATATCAGCATCCATTCCGAGTGGATCGAGTATCACATCAAGAAATGTGATGTCGTTCTGCCGCTGGTGGCCATCGCCACGCCGATCGAGTACACCCGCAATCCACTGCGCGTGTTCGAGTTGGATTTTGAAGAAAACCTGAAAATCGTTCGTGACTGCGTAAAATACAACAAGCGCATCATCTTCCCGTCCACCTCCGAAGTGTACGGTATGTGCGACGACAAAGAGTTCGACGAAGATCATTCCCGCCTGATCGTCGGGCCAATCAACAAACAACGCTGGATTTACTCGGTGTCCAAGCAGCTGCTGGACCGAGTCATCTGGGCCTATGGTGCCAAAGAAGGGCTGAAGTTTACGCTGTTCCGTCCGTTTAACTGGATGGGGCCGCGCCTGGATAACCTGGATGCAGCGCGTATCGGTTCTTCCCGTGCCATCACCCAGTTGATCCTCAATCTGGTGGAAGGGTCGCCGATCAAACTGATGGACGGCGGGGCGCAAAAACGCTGCTTTACCGATATCAACGACGGTATTGAAGCGCTGTTCCGCATCATCGAAAACCGCGACGGCTTGTGCGATGGCCAAATCGTCAACATTGGTAATCCGACCAACGAGGCCAGCATCCGCGAACTGGCGGAAATGCTGCTCGAAAGCTTCAATAATCACCCGTTGCGCGACCGCTTCCCGCCGTTTGCCGGCTTTAAGGATGTCGAAAGCAGCAGCTATTACGGCAAGGGTTATCAGGACGTTGAGCACCGTACGCCAAGCATCAAAAATGCCCGTCGCCTGCTGGATTGGCAGCCGACCATCGCGATGCAGCAAACCGTTGCCGATACCTTGGACTACTTCTTGCGCACCACCGTTCAGGAAGGTGACGGTGCATGAAGAAAGTCGGTCTGCGAGTTGATGTAGATACTTTCAGCGGTACCCGTGAAGGGGTACCGCAGTTGCTGGAGTTGTTCGACAAGTACAACATTCAGGCCAGTTTCTTCTTCAGCGTAGGGCCGGACAATATGGGGCGCCATCTGTGGCGCCTTTTACGTCCGAAATTCCTGTGGAAAATGCTGCGATCGAACGCCGCGTCGCTGTACGGCTGGGATATTCTGCTGGCCGGCACCGCCTGGCCGGGGCGTAATATCGCCCGTGCCCTGGGGCCATTGATGAAACTCACCGCCCAGGCCGGGCATGAAGTGGGCCTGCACGCCTGGGATCATCAGGGCTGGCAGGCCAAGGTCGGCCGTTGGTCTGAGGCGCAGTTGACGCAACAGGTGCAGTTGGGTGTGGATGCGCTGACTGCCAGTACCGGGCTGCCGGTCAAATGCTCGGCCGTTGCCGGTTGGCGCGCGGACACACGGGTGCTGGAAGTGAAGCAGCGCTTCGGTTTTCACTACAACAGCGATTGTCGTGGTACCCATCCGTTCCGTCCGCTGTTAAGCGATGGCCGTGTGGGAACCGTGCAGATCCCGGTGACGTTACCGACCTTTGATGAGGTGATTGGCAGTGAAGTCAGCATGGCTGACTTCAACGATTACATTTTACGGGCGATTGAAAACGATCGCGGCGTGCCGGTTTATACCATTCATACCGAAGTTGAAGGTATGTCTCAGGCCGCCATGTTTGAGCAGTTACTGCAACGGGCGCAACGGCAGGGCATAGAATTCTGCCCGTTAAGCACCTTGTTGCCACAAGATTTGGCGTCATTGCCATTGGGCCGCGTCGAGCGTGCTCCTTTCCCTGGCCGCGAAGGTTGGCTGGGTTGTCAAACCGATGTGAAGGACGATTCATGAAGGCGCTAAAAGGATCCTGGGCCATTGTGTTGGCCATTTTTTTTGCTCTGGTTTACCTGATCCCCCTCAATGGTCGCCTGCTGTGGCAACCGGATGAAACTCGTTACGCCGAGATCAGCCGTGAAATGCTGCAACGCGGCGACTGGGTAGTGCCGCATCTGCTTGGGCTGCGTTATTTTGAAAAACCGGTTGCCGGATATTGGTTCAACAACATCAGCCAGTGGTTGTTTGGCGATACCAACTTCGCGGTGCGTTTTGGCTCGGTATTCAGCACCGGCATGACCGCCGTGCTGGTGTTCGCGCTGGCAATGCTGATGTGGCGCAACGCGCGCCGCGCCAGCCTGGCGACGTTGATTTTCCTGTCGATGGTGCTGGTGTTCAGCATCGGCACGTACAGCGTGCTGGATCCGATGATTTCCCTGTGGCTGGTGGCGGCCATGGTCAGTTATTACCTGACGCTGAAAGCCACCACGGTCAAGGGTAAAGTCGGCGGTTACGTGTTGCTGGGGCTGGCCTGCGGCATGGGCTTTATGACCAAGGGGTTCCTGGCGCTGGCGGTGCCGGTGATTGCGGTGATCCCGATAGTCATTCAGCAGCGGCGGATCAAGGATCTCTTGATCTACGGCCCGTTGGCGATCCTGACCGCGGTATTGCTTAGCCTGCCTTGGGCGCTGGCTATTGCTCAACGTGAGCCGGACTTCTGGAACTACTTCTTCTGGGTGGAGCATATTCAGCGTTTTGCCGAGGATAACGCCCAGCACAAAGCGCCGTTCTGGTATTACATCCCGATTTTGATGGCGGCGGTATTACCGTGGCTGGCGTTGTTGCCGGGATCTTTGCTTAAGGGTTGGCGTGAACGCGTCCAACGGCCGGAGCTGTTCTTCCTGCTGAGTTGGGTGATGATGCCGCTGATCTTTTTCAGCATCGCCAAAGGCAAACTGCCGACCTATATTTTGCCGTGCATGGCGCCGTTGGCGCTGTTGATGGCCGCTTACGCTGAGGATTATGCGGCAAGCCTACGCAGCAAAACTTTCAAGATCAACGCATTGCTGAACGGCTTATTTGGTCTGATTTGCGTGGTGGCGCTGCTGGTGCTGGGTTCAGGATTGCTGCCGAAGGTGAAGCTGTTTGGGGCACAAGAGTGGCCGAAGATCGTCATCGGCATTATTATGTTCGGCGGTTGGCTGTTCTTTGCCATAGTGTCGGCGCGTAATAACGCGCAACGCTGGCGCTGGGCAGCGGCTTGTCCGCTACTGCTGTGCTTGCTGGTGGGTTACGCCATTCCGCAGCAGGTCACTGACTCCAAGCTGCCGCAAAACTTTATCAGCGTAAATATGGCGCAGTTGGGCCATAGCCGTTACGTATTGACCGACAGCGCAGGGGTAGCGGCAGGGCTGGCCTGGGAGTTGAAGCGCAGCGATGTGCTGATGTTCAGCGAGAAAGGTGAGGTGGCTTATGGCCTGGCCTACCCGGATTCCCGCAGCCATTTCATCAGCGATGCCGATTTCCCGCAGTGGTTGGCCCAGGCGCGAAAACAGGGTGACGTCTCATTGGTATTGCAACTGTCGAGAGGGGATCACGTGCCGCAAACCTTACCGGCAGCGGATAAAGTGGTTGAGATGAACCGCTTAGCGCTGCTTTGGTATCAACAGCAGCCATGATAGTCGGGTACTTGTTGGTGCTGGTGGTCAGCCTGCTCACCTGCGGTGGGCAGCTGTGCCAGAAACAAGCGGCCCAGAGTTGGCAATTGCCCCCCGACGTCAGACGGGGGGTGACGCTGCGCTGGCTGCTTCTGGCGGTGTTTTTGCTGGGGTTGGGCATGGCGGTCTGGCTCAACGTGCTGCAGCGCTTGCCGCTCAGCCTGGCTTATCCGACGCTCAGCCTGAATTTTGTGTTGGTGACATTAGCTGCCCGGTGGTTGTTTAACGAACCCACCACCGCACGTCATTGGTACGGCGTGGCGTCGATCATGTTGGGGATCCTGCTGATGAGTATCAATCCATGAGGGGCTACGCCTGGGGCGCGGCCAGCGTACTCTTGGTCACGCTGGCGCAGCTACTGATGAAGTGGGGTATGGCGCAGATCCCATTGATGTCGTTTGCCGACGTGACGTTAGGCCTGTTTGCTCAGTATTGGGTGCCGCTACTGGCGGTCAGCGGTGGTATCTTCGGTTATGCGTTGTCCATGCTGTGCTGGTTCTTCGCGCTGCACCATCTGCCACTAAACCGCGCTTACCCACTGCTGAGCGTGAGCTATGCGCTGGTGTACCTGGCCGCGGTGATCCTGCCGTGGTTTAACGAATCCGCCACCCTGTTGAAAACGTTGGGAACGCTGTTTATCCTGTTTGGCGTGTGGCTGATTAACAGCCAGGCCAAGGTAAAAACGCCTTAATAGCGCAAAAAGTGGCGCCAATGCGATTATCTCCTTCACCGTGCTTGCCTTTTTCCCCTGCAGGGGGATAAATTAGCCCCAAATAGCGCTTTCCTTACGTGGTGCCGGCTTTGCCTCGCAGGCGGTATGCTTTTACCGGACGGCATGATGCGGCAACGTGTTCAATGAAGGGATATTATGCGGATGCGTATTTGGTTTTTATTAGCCAGTTTAATTCTTGCCGGTTGTAGCAGTCATGCACCGCCGCCGAGCGGTCGGCTGGCGGACTCTATCGTGGTGGTGGCTCAGTTGAATGAGCAACTGCGTCAATGGTACGGCGCACCTTATCGTTATGGTGGGGTGGATCGCGGCGGCGTTGACTGTTCCGGTTTCGTTTATCGCACCTTCCGCGACCGTTTCGATATGCAACTACCTCGTTCGACGGTGGAACAAACCTCGCTGGGAACCAAAGTCTCGCGTGATGAGCTGATGCCGGGCGATCTGGTGTTTTTCAAAACTGGCGGCGGTGAGAACGGTTTGCACGTTGGCATTTATGATACCAACGATCAGTTTATTCATGCCTCCACCAGCCGTGGCGTGATGCGATCCTCGCTGGACAATGTGTATTGGAAAAAAGCCTACTGGCAGGCGCGGCGAATTTAATCTTAAGCTGTTGATTTGGTGTATTATGGCGGCATCACGTGCTTAGCGGGGACCGCCATGAATAACTTACGCTTACTGATTTCCGATTCTTACGACCCCTGGTTCAATCTGGCCGTGGAAGAGTGCATCTTCCGCGAAATGACCACGCAGAAAATCCTGTTCTTATGGCGCAATGCCGAAACGGTGGTCATAGGCCAGTCACAAAACCCATGGAAAGAGTGCAACACCCGGCGAATGGAGCAGGACGGCATTCGCCTGGCGCGTCGTAGCAGCGGCGGTGGAGCGGTATTCCACGATCTGGGCAACACCTGTTTTACCTTTATGGCGGGCAAACCGGGTTACGACAAAACTCTTTCCACCGGTATCATTCTGCAGGCGTTGGCCCAGTTGGGTATTTCTGCCACGGCATCGGGCCGCAATGATCTGGTGATCGAAACGCCGGAAGGCGTGCGTAAAATCTCCGGCTCGGCCTATCGGGAAACCCAGGATCGCGGGTTCCACCATGGCACCTTATTACTGAATGCCGATCTTAACCGTCTGGCGGATTATCTTAATCCGGATCCCAAAAAGCTGCAGGCCAAGGGCATCACCTCGGTACGCTCCCGGGTGGCCAACCTGGTGGAATTTAAACCTGACATCAGCCACCAGCAGGTCTGCGATGCGGTGACTCAGGCATTCTTTGACTACTATGGCGAGACCGCTACGGCGGAAATCATCTCACCGGATGTCTATCCCGACCTGCCGGATTTCGCCGCGCAGTTTGCCAAACAGAGCAGTTGGGAATGGAATTTCGGCAAGGCGCCGGCATTTAGCCATTTACTGAACGAACGCTTTGTCTGGGGTGGGGTGGATATCTTCTTTGACGTAGAAAAGGGGCAGATCTGCCGGGCGCAGATTTTTACCGACAGCCTGAGTCCGGCACCGCTGCAGCGTTTGGCAGAGATGCTGGTGGGTTGCGCTTACCGCAGTGAAGCCTTGGCTGAGTGCTGCGACAAACTGATTGCTCAGTTCCCGGAGCAGGCTACCGAGTTAGCCGAGCTGCGGCAATGGCTGGTCGAAACGATCAAATAACAACCACGCTTTAAATATCAAGGGATGACGGTGTCATCCTTTTTTTATGCCGCAAGTTTGCGCCGCTTTATTGTTTTTATCGGCTTTCTGCTGCCGAAAGCCACCTCAATAGTGGGTAGCATGAATTTCCAATAAAGCAAGGTGGGCATTTTTTTGCTGTTTCAATGCAAAGAATAACGTACGGAATTGATGCGTTATTAAATTTAATCAGTTTGCGGCGCGCTTGCGCTTGTGCAGATTTCATGCTTAATTGATATTTAGATATGTTTAAGAATTTCTTTAATGAAAACAATAGCGATAAGCCAAATTTTCAGTGTGACTATATTACTTAACCTAAATATGGCTTAAATTTAGTGGGGTTTCGCCAACTCTGTCTTAAGCCAAATTGTTTTTGATACCGTGCCAAGTGGACGCAACATAGCTTTAATCTATCAATTAAATGATAAGTTATCACTAATTGCATTGATATTTCCGATTAATCTCAGAGGGATTGATCGATAAAATATATTGATATACGATGAGATGCTCGCCATTCAGCCTGTGGCATTGAAATGAAAATACAATTCGAAGCTGACTTTATTAGTAGCTATGTTTTTCAACCTGTTTACTCAATGGAGGGCAGGCTGTTAGCGGTAGAAATTTTGAACCGCTTTAATAGTCTGGACGGTGATTTGGCTATGCCGGCTGACATTGGGATTAATTTACTGACCGCTGAGCAAAAGATTGAGTTATTTAATGAGCAATTGAAACTGGCAGAACAGAATGCCGCCTGGTTTGTCGAAAACGACGTTTTGTTGACGCTTAATATTGAAGAAACCCTGGTCGATTTGATTCTCGCTGACGGCCAACTCTGTGACCGTATCAGGCAATGGCCATTTATTGCTTTCGAAATCAGTGAGGGTTTTCCGAATCTTTCGGCCGGCAAAAACAATCCAAAGATCCTCCGGCTGAGCGAATTGTTTTCGCTGTGGTTGGATGATTTCGGCTCCGGCCAGGCGACCCTGACCGCCTTGTATGATGGGTTGTTCGACTACGTCAAGATCGACAAGCGTTTTTACTGGCAGTTGTTTACCCATCAGGGATATGACGTGGTCATTGACTCGCTATTAAAAAATATCAATTTGCTGTGCAAAGGTGTGATCGTAGGAGGAATAGAGAAAAGGGAATATTTTAATAAGCTCAGACACGCCGGGGTTTTTGGCCTGCAAGGTTTTTTATGGCCCAGCGTTGGTGTGGACAATCTGGCAGCGTTACGGGTAACACCCGATGAGTTCAATAACAATAATTGAGAGTACAACACACAACGGAGCCAATAATGGACTGGATGATGTCAGATGTGATTCCGGCGCTGTTATTCATTATGATTTTCTCGCCGATCGGGTATTTTCCCGCTCAGCGTAAAAAGGCATTCAAACCGTATCGGCATAAACGCTGATCCCCGCATCTGCCCAGGTATCAGGCAGATGCGTTCTCCCTGCATTTCCTCTGTGTTAATCGCCCCGTTCAAGCTCTACACTAGGTGCAACGGAGGGCCTATGCCGCAGTTTGAAAACGCTTACCAACATCAGTTAGCCGGTTTTTATACCGAATTGAATCCCACTCCGCTGAAAGGCGCTCGTTTGCTGTATCACAGCGAACCGCTGGCACGCGAACTGGGGCTGGACGAAAGCTGGTTTACCCAGGACAAAACCCCGATTTGGGCGGGTGAGAAACTGTTGCCGGGCATGCGACCGCTGGCGCAGGTTTACAGTGGCCATCAGTTCGGCGTTTGGGCCGGGCAGTTGGGGGATGGCCGGGGCATTTTGCTGGGTGAACAACGCCTGGCGGATGGCCGCAGCATGGACTGGCACCTGAAAGGGGCGGGATTGACGCCTTATTCACGCATGGGCGACGGGCGTGCGGTACTGCGTTCGGCGATCCGTGAGTTCCTCGCCTCCGAGGCACTGCACCATCTGGGCATTCCAACCACCCGTGCGCTGACCATTGTGACCAGTGAAGAGCCGGTTTATCGTGAGCAACCTGAGCGTGGAGCGATGTTGCTACGCGTAGCGGAAAGCCACGTGCGTTTCGGCCACTTTGAGCATTTTTATTACCGCAAGCAGCCGGAACAGGTGCAGCAGCTGGCCGATTTTGTCATTGCCCGTCACTGGCCGCAGTTGCAAGATCAGGCGGAGGGTTACTTACTGTGGTTTACCGACGTGGTTGAGCGCACTGCGCGGCTCATCGCCCATTGGCAGACCGTCGGTTTCGCTCACGGCGTAATGAACACCGATAACATGTCGATTCTGGGTCTTACCATCGACTATGGCCCTTATGGCTTCCTCGACGACTACAAGCCCGACTATATTTGCAACCACTCTGATCATCAGGGGCGCTATGCCTTCGATAATCAACCGGCGGTGGCGCTGTGGAACCTCCATCGGCTGGCACAGACCCTGTCCGGGCTGATGAGTACGGAACAGCTGCAGCAGGCGCTGGCAGCCTATGAACCGGCCCTGATGCGCGCTTACGGGGAACAGATGCGCGCCAAGCTCGGCTTCTTCACCCAATCGCAGCAGGATAACGATTTGCTCACCGGGTTGCTGAGCCTGATGGCGCAAGAAGGCCGGG
This sequence comes from Serratia sp. BNK-12, assembly GCF_047456085.1. Lineage (NCBI taxonomy): Bacteria > Pseudomonadati > Pseudomonadota > Gammaproteobacteria > Enterobacterales > Yersiniaceae > Serratia > Serratia sp. BNK-12. The sequence continues at coordinate 2,845,874 of NZ_CP179896.1, read as the reverse complement.
ACTATAGCCGAACTTTCCGCTTGTTAAGTCATACCGAACAGCAACAGGCGCAGTCGCCGCTGCGTGATGAATTTATCGATCGCGCTGCGTTCGACGGTTGGTACCAACAATACCGCCAGCGCTTGCAGCAAGAACAGGTGAGCGACGCTGAGCGTCAACAGGCGATGAAGGCGGTGAATCCGAAGCTGATCCTGCGCAACTATCTGGCGCAGCAGGCGATTGAAAGTGCCGAACGGGATGATGTCAGCAAACTGGCGCGCCTGCATCAGGCCTTGTTGACGCCGTTTGCTGACGCGCCGGAATATGACGATCTCGCCGCATTGCCGCCGGATTGGGGCAAGCATCTGGAGATATCCTGCTCGAGTTAACTGCACTGAAATGAAAGGATGACGGGCGCGGCGGGTACCGCGCCCGGTACTGCCACTACTGGCGTAAATACACCTGCGGTAACGCCACTTCCGGGTGATGTACTACCCCCAAATCTGCCTGATACCAGCGGGTGAGTATTTCCGCCTGCAACACCTCCTGCGGCGTACCCGAGGCGACCAATTGCCCCTGATGCAGCAATAAAATGCGGTCGGCATACAGCGCGGCCAGGTTGAGGTCATGCAGCACGCAGCACACCGCGATCGGCTGTTGGCGCGTAAGCGTGCGCAGCAACCTCAGCGTATGTTGCTGGTGGTAGAGATCCAGTGCCGAAGTCGGTTCGTCAAGGAACAGCCAGGACGGGGTGGGCTGTGGCTGCCAAAGTTGTGCCAGCACGCGGGCCAACTGTACCCGTTGCTGCTCGCCGCCGGAAAGCTGGCGATAATCGCGTTGGGCCAGTTCAAGGCAGTCGGTTTGCGCCATCACCTGTTGCACCGCGTGCCGTGCATCGCGTTTGCCGTGCGGTGCCCGTCCCATGCTGACCACTTCCTCCACGGTAAAAGGAAAGGCCAAATCACTGTGTTGGCGCATCACCGCGCGTACCTTCGCCAACTGCTGCGGTTGCCACTGTTCTAACGGTCGTCCCAGTAGCTGACATTCGCCGCAACCCGGAGCCAGATAGCCGGTTAACAAGCGCAACAACGTAGACTTACCTGCGCCGTTTGGCCCGATTATTGCCACCATTTCGCCGCTGGCGATACTGAGCGAAACGTCGTTTATCAGCCGACGTGAACCCAGGCTGTAACGTAATTGCTGCGCCGTCAGGCTTGAGGAGTTATCCACCCACACGCTCCCGCTGGCGCATCACCAGCCATAAGAAGTAAGGCCCGCCGATCAGGCTGGTCATCAACCCGACCGGCATTTCCGCCGGTGCTACCAGGGTGCGTGCCAGCGTATCGCTGACCAACAGCAGGCAGGCACCGCCCAACGCGGAGCAGGGCAACAGCCAGCGGTGGTCGCCGCCGAGGCGCATGCGTACCAGGTGCGGCACCACCAGACCGATAAAGCCAATCACGCCGCTCATCGCCACCGAGGCGCCAATCAACAAGGCGCTAAGCAACAGCAGTTGCAGCTTGGCGCGCTGGACGTTGACCCCGAGGTAATGTGCTTCTTCGTCCCCCAGTTGCAACAGATTCAAGCGACGCGCCTGTAATAGGGTCAGTAAGGTGGTCGGCAGGATCAGGGAAGCGCACACCACCAGCGTCGGCCATTGCGACTGGCTAAGGCTGCCCATCATCCACAGCGAGAACTGACGCAGCTGTTGGTCGTTGCTGAGGTAAGACAGCACGCCAATCGCCGCCATGCACAGGGCGTTGATGGCAATCCCCGCCAGCAGCAGGCGCGACAGGCTGCCGTGGCCGCTGCGGCTGATACCGTAGATCAACAGCGACACCAGCATGCTGCCGAGGAACGCCGCCAGCATATGGCCATACAGGGCAATCACCGGAGGCAACGCCAGAGGCATCACGATAATCAGCGCGACAAACAGCGCGCCGCCGCTGCTGATGCCCAGCAGGCTCGGGTCAGCCAGCGGGTTGCGAAACAACCCTTGCATCACGGCACCAGATACCGCTAATGCACAGCCGATCACCACCGCCAGCAGTACGCGCGGCAGACGGATATTTAGCCAGATATGCCAGGCGGTGTCGCTGAACGGCTGTTGCCACAGAGTGCGAAACGACAGGGGCAATGCCCCCATATTGGCGGCACCCAGCGCCAGCAGCGCCAGTAACACCAGCAGGCCGGCAATCGCCACGCGTGGGGAAGTGCGACTGCGCATTACTTTTGCTCCGCCGCGTGGCGTAGTTTGGCCAACGCCGCCGGCGTTTCCAGCCCAAAGCCCAGCAGCGCCATATCGTCAACCACCAGCACGCGGTGGTTTTTCCCCGCTGGCGTGAGCGCGACGCCCGGCAAGTTCCACAATTGTTGTTGGCCACCGAGCGTTTTTATGCCGTCAGTGGTGACCAACAGCAGATCGGGCGCGCTGGCGATCACGCCTTCCTGCGACAGGGGACGATAGCGACTGAATCCCTGCATCGCATTCTTCAAACCGGCTGCCGTGATGACCGCGTCGGCGGCGGTGTGTTGCCCGGCGGCCATCGGTGTAATCCCCCCGTGGCTCATGACGAACAGGACCTTGACCGGCAGAGCATCGGTTTTCACCGCCGCCAGCTGTTGCTGATACCGTTCGCTCAGCTTTTTGCCTTGCTCGGTACGCTGCAACGCATTGGCGATTACCTCGATTTTCTCCGGCACGCTTTGCAACGTGGTATCGCCCGGAATGCGTACGACCTTAACGCCGCTTTCTTCCAGCTGTTTGAGCACCAGCGCCGGTTCGGCCAGTTCGGTCGTCAGCACCAGCGAAGGTTTCAACGCCAGAATACCTTCGGCATTAAGCTGACGCATGTAGCCGACATCCGGCAGCTTTTTGACGGCTTCAGGTTGCAGACTGGTACTGTCGCGCGCAATCACTTCATCGCCCGCGCCGAGTGCGAATGCAATTTCGGTGACGTCACCGCCTATCGAGACAATACGTTCCGCCGCCGCAGCGGAGAAGGGTAACGCCAGCGCAATGCACAACGCCAGGCGACGGGTCAATGAGGGTTTCATGCGGCAATGTCCTTGGGTTCAAGCGCGGCAACCTGCTCACGCCACTGGGTTTGTTCCGGCTGGCCTTCGGTACGCTGGCCGTAAAGCTGGGCGATTTGCGTGCCGTCCGCGGCAAACAGCTCCAGGCTGGTGACAAACCCGTCTTTGGTTGGCTTGCGGGTGATCCAGCTTTCGGCAATTGCGTCTTCGATCAGGTGCAGGGTGAAACGACGGTTAAACACGTTAATCCAGCCTTCCTGCGGCATCAGACGCTCGATCTGACCGGTGAAGATCTGCACGCAGCCACGGTTGCCGACAAAAATCATGATTTCGTTTTGCAGGCCCAGCGCTGCGTTGAGCAACTGGGACAGGGCGCTGTTATCCACCCGGTAGGCCAAATCGTTGCCGACGGCCTTGAAGGCCTGCTGACGCGTCAGCTTATTGCGACTTAACAACTGGAAGAACTGGTGAACGTCGGTCATTTCACGCCATTCGCGGTCGATCTTTTCGTTGTCCGGTGCGGCGTTACTGACGGTGGCGTCCGGGGCTTTCAGTGCCAACGCCGGGTTTTCTGCACTCAGGTGGCGTTCCACCAGCGCCATCCAGGCGGCCAGGTCGGTTTCGTCGGTGGTGTACACCTTATGCAACGCATCACCCTGATGATCGAAGAACTGAATGCTGTGACGCACACCGCGCTTGTTGGTTTCGCTCATGGCGAAGGCGCTGGCCCATTGGTTGAGGAACAGCCGCAAATCCAATTCGCGTGGGTTGAGGATCAGACCCGCGTGGCCGTTCAGATGCTGGTTGAGGTAGCGCCCCATCTGCTCGTGCACCGCGTAGCTGTTACGGGTGATGGATTTGGTGACGCCAACCTGCTCCAGCTCGGTCAGCAGGGTGCGGGCATCGGCCTGCAGACGACGAGTATCCTGACCGACGCGAGCATGGGTCAGTTCTGCTTCGCTGACGCCAAGCAGCTCGGCCAGATCGCGTGCGTATTTGCCTGGGTTATCAATTTTTGCCTGCTGGTAGCGTTGGTAGAGGGTATTGCTCATTGATAGTTCTCCTGTGAGAGGTGCAATCGGCGGGCATTCGGGTTGCCCGCCGGATTCAAAACGTTACCACTGGTAGCTGACCAACAGTTTGGCGTTGCGGCCATCCTGCGGAATGCCCTGCGGCGAGTAGTATTCTTTGTCGAAGGCGTTGCCCAGCACCACGGTGGTGGTAACGCCCTGCAGACGATCGCGGCCTTTATAGCTCAGGTAGAAATCATTGACGCCGTAGCCGCCTTGCTCCGGTGTGCCGGTTTCTACACGGCTGGCGCGTTGGGCCAACGTCGCAACCCACCCGGTAGAGAGACCGGTTTCACCCAGCGGGATATCCAGCGTGCTGGTAACGGTGTCTGGATTGATGCTGTTTAACCATTCGCCGCTGGTTTCATTTTTTCCACGTGTTCGGTTGTATGCCAAATCCCAGCCAAAAATTGGCGTTTTATAGCTCAACATGGCATCCCAACCCCAGATCTTCGCACGATCGATATTGGTCGAGAAAGTGGTGCAACTGATGCAATAAGGGCCACGGGGACCACGTCCCAACTCCATGGTGACGTCGGTAGTGATGTAGTCTCGGGCTTTGGTGTCGAAGTAACTGGCTTTGAATTGCAGACTATCGTCAGCTAAGAGCAGATCGTCAAAGCGCAGCCCGAAACCATACTCTTGGGTGGCATTAGTTTCCGGTTTCAGATTCGGATTGGGTACCCAATTGTTGGTGATGGTGGTAGGTCCCATGGGAATAGAGAAATGTTTAGAGTCGTTATACATTTCACCCATGGTCGGCGCACGAAATGCCTGCGAGTAAGAACCGAACAACATCAGCCAATCGGTTGGCGTAATGCTGATAGCGCCACGAGATGACCACTTGTCAGCATCCACATCCGCATAGCCGTCGCTGGAGCCTTTGTAGTTATCGTAACGAGTCCCGGCAAGCAGGGTCACCGGCAGGTCTCGCAGGGTAATTTCATCTTGTAACCAACCGGAGGCAAAGTTGATTTTCGCTTGGGGGAAGCTCTCTGTTGCACCGCCCGGCGTTTGTTCCTGCTTGTAAGCTTCACTGCCATAGGTAAACAGATGAGAAGCGAAGGTGTCAGCAAACAGGCGGGTGCGGTTTTCCAGTTTCGCGCCACGGGTAGTTTGTTTACGCGCCTCGTCTTCGTTGCCATGAGTGTGGGCGTTGATCTCCACTTCGGAATAATAGACTTTGGCTACGGCGTCGAGCCAATCCTGACCCACCGGCTTAAGTTTGTAGCTGAGTTGACCGTCACGCTGGATGCTTGAACGATCGGTCATCAGGTTACCGCTGCTGCTAGCGGACTCCTGCGGGTTTTTCGGTTCCTGCGCCCGATTGTTGTAGTAGCGCAGGTCACCACTTAATGATTGATTTTCATCAATCTTCCAGGTGCCTTTGGCCAGCACATTGCTGATGGTCTCGTCGTTGGGCGCGTCAAAACCGTTGCCCTGACGCAAATCCCCAACGTCGCGAGTGCCGAATGACAGCAGGCCGTCGAGGTTGTCGGTCTTGCCATAGGCGCTGGCGCCCATACCCAGGCTGTGATCGCCACTGCCCGCGGTGCCGTAAACCCGGAACCCGGTGTCATGACCTGGCAGCAGCAGATCGGCGGCATCCACGGTTTCATAAGCAATTACGCCGCCCAGTGCGCCACTGCCGTAAAGCAGGGCCGAAGGGCCGCGTACCACTTCAATGCGTTTTACCAGTGCCGGATCCAGGAAGGTGGCGCCAAGATGACCGGTATCGGTGCCCTGACGGATACCGTCTACCAGCGTCAGTACGCCGTTTTTACCGTAGCCGCGCATGAAAACATCTTGGCCATTGGTACGGCCGGTGCCATTGACGGTTATGCCCGGCACGCGGCGCAGCATGTCGGCGGCGCTGGTGGCGGTCTGGCTTTCAGGGCTATTGCCTTCGATCACGGTGACCATCATCGGCGCTTCAAAACTGCTGCGTGCATTGCCGGTGGCGGCAACGGTCAGGGTTTCATCGCTGGCTTTACTCGTTTTAGCCGACACATCGCTGGAAGAAGAAGCCGTGTGGTTGGTTTGTGCAAAAGTCACCGTCGGCAGAGCGCAGGCAATCGCCAGACTCAATGCGGATAAACGCAGCCGGGTGTAAGGGATCAGAGGCATGTCGCAACTCTCCGTATGTTTTTAACATATCAATAGATTTGCTGGCTGCCTGGATCAATATCGATCGGGGTGGCTGGCGTTGAGGGATGGGTGTTATTTGGTCAGGATCAATTTCCCGGCTTTGGTCTGCCGCAGCTGGTAGCGCTGGCCCTGATGGATGATGATCGCCACGCCCTCGGCGTCGAGCAGCTGAGCGCTGTCGTAGCAGGGAGGCGAGGTCAGGCCACTCACCGCGGGGCTTACGGTTTTGGCAGGTAAGTCGTGATTGTGATTATCCATCGTCATGTGTTTATAAAACAGACCGTTAAATAGTAATTAATATCAAAGTGAGAATCATTATCATGTGAACGAAAGGTTACATCAAGGAAAATTTTCTTACCGATGGAACCTTTTTGTAGGAAGGGAAGGTGACAGGGGCTGAAGGGGCTCAGCCCGTCTAAAACAAGGTTATTTCAGCAGGGTTTCAATGCGGTCGAACAGGCGCTCGGGTTTGGTGATCGGTGCGAAGCGTTTCACCCGTTGACCGTCGGCGGTCAGCAGGAATTTGGTGAAGTTCCATTTGATTCGCTGGCTGCCCAATACGCCCGGAGCAAGGCGTTTCAATTCATTGAACAGCGGATGCGCCCCAGGACCGTTGACCTCAATCTTGCTGAACAGCGGGAAGCTGACGCCGTAGTTCAGAGTGCAGAAGTTGGCGATCTCCAGGGGATTACCGGGCTCTTGCGAACCGAACTGATTGCAGGGAAAGCCCAGCACCATCAGCCCCCGTTCGCGGTAATACTGCCACAGGTTTTCCAGCCCACGGTATTGCGGCGTAAAACCGCATTTACTGGCGGTGTTAACCACCAGATAGGCTCGGGCGGGGAAATCCCCCAGCGTTTTATGTTCCCCTTGCAGGGTGACGCAGGGGATGGATAACAGTGAGTGGATCATGTCGAGGTTCCAAATCCTTTACAGGGAGACTGCGAGAATTGCTAACAGTATAGATGAGCGGATGACAGGAGAAAAAGCCGGGACGGGCGCCCCGGCTTTGGCATCAGAAGCGGGTATCTACCGCATCGGCCAGCATGGCCAGCAGCTGTTCGCTGTCGGCCCAGCTCAGGCAAGGATCGGTAATTGACTGACCGTAGGTGAGCGGTTGACCGGCCACGATTTTCTGGGTGCCTTCCACCAGGAAGCTTTCCGCCATCACGCCGGTCACGGCAGCAGAACCGGCACGGATTTGCTGGCAAACATTTTCTGCTACTTCCAACTGGCGGCGATGCAGTTTCTGGCAGTTGCCGTGGCTGAAGTCGATCACCAGGTGTTCCGGCAGGTCGAATTCACGCAGGCTGTCGCAAGCGGCAACGATATCGGTAGCATGGTAGTTCGGGGTTTTGCCACCGCGCATGATGATATGACCATAAGGATTGCCGCTGGTCTGATAGATAGTCATCTGGCCGTGTTTGTCCGGGGACAGGAACATGTGCCCGGCGCGCGCCGCACGAATGGCGTCAATGGCGATGCGAGTATTGCCGTCGGTACCGTTTTTGAAGCCCACCGGGCAGGAGAGCGCCGAGGCCATCTCACGGTGGATCTGGCTTTCGGTGGTCCGTGCGCCAATCGCGCCCCAACTGATCAGGTCGGCGATGTATTGACCGACCACCATATCGAGGAATTCGGTAGCGGTAGGCAGGCCGAGCTGGTTCACTTCCAGCAGCAGCCGACGCGCCATTTCGATCCCACGATTCACCTGGAAGCTGCCATCCAGCGCCGGATCGGAGATCAGGCCTTTCCAGCCCACCACGGTACGCGGTTTTTCAAAATAGGTGCGCATCACGATTTCCAGGCGATCCTGGTAACGTATGCGCAGTTGGTTCAGGCGGCCGGCATAGTCTACGGCGGCGTCGAGATCGTGTATCGAGCATGGGCCGATAACCACCAGCAGGCGGCGATCTTCACCGGTCAGGATTTTTTCAATGCGTTGCCGGGAGGCCGTCACGTTATCCGCGATTTCCGCCGAGATCGGCAACTTCTCCGCCAGTTCTTGCGGCGTGACAAGGCTGTCGATGCGCGCGGTCCGCAGTTCATCTGTTTTGTGCATGATTTTCTCTAAAGACTTTTCTTCGCTGCGGCAGGAGTGCCGGGAAGTGATGGCGATCACAATAACGTAAAAACCGATGAATTCAACCGGAGAAACTGTGTTCTGTTGATCAGAATCGCTAAAAAAAGCACAAAAAACGTCGCCAATGAAGAAATAAGCAGCACGCGGTAGGGGACCGGCCCACCGCGTGAAAACTAGAACATGCGGCGGCTCATGCCCAGAATGTCCAGAATTTTGGTCGAGATCTCCTCTACCGAATAATTGGTGGTATTGAGATAACGGATCTGATTTTTACGGAACAGCGCTTCCACCTCGGCAAGTTCCATTCGACACTGGCGAATAGAGGCATAACGGCTGTTTTCGCGCCGTTCTTCACGGATAGCGGCTAAACGCTCCGGATCGATAGTCAGGCCGAAAAGCTTGTGCTGAAACGGCTTCAGCGCGGCGGGAAGGTGTAAATTGTCCATATCATCGGCGGTAAACGGGTAGTTGGCGGCGCGGATACCGAACTGCATCGCCAGGTACAGGCTGGTGGGGGTTTTGCCACAGCGTGAAACCCCGAGCAAAATCACCTGGGCCTGGTCGAGATTGCGCAGCGAAATGCCGTCATCATGGGCTAACGTGTAGTCAATAGCCGCGATACGGGCATCATATTTACCGAGGTTGCTGGCCGTCAGGCCGTGGGTACGATTAGGGACCGGGGTGGGCTCCACCTCTAACTCGCCCTGCAGCGGGCCGACCAGTGCTTGCACAATATCCTGACAAAACCCTTCGCTCTGGGTGATGACTTTGCGCACTTCCGGCGAAATGATCGAGTAAAACACCAGGGGCCGCACGCCGGTATCTCGATAGATATCGTTAATCTGCTGGCAGACTCCACGGGCGCGCGCCTCGGTTTCGACAAAGGGCAGCGTAAAGGTTGTGGCCTTCACCGGAAATTGAGACAGCACGGCGTGGCCCAAAACCTCGGCGGTGATCGCCGTGCCATCCGAAATATAAAAAACGCTTCTTTCCACCCGAGGCTCCTTACCTGAAACGGTGATGCAGTTATCGCATCTGCTTGCTCTTATCATGGGCTTGAGATGATCGAGCGGTAAAGGGGCGGGCAAAAAAAATGTGATAGTGAGGGCAGAGTCGTCGATTAATTTCGCCGATCAAGGAATAAGCTTTCGTCGGAGCGTTATTGATTGAAATGCTATTTTAAATTTTATGAAAAGCAGGGATTTCTTTTTCTTGAGGAATGGTTACACAGAACGATGTTATTTTCACCAAAGTCATTATTGATAATATGGTTTTTAAAAATCAAGTTTAAAAATTACTTAATTTGTTGAGATTTAAGCTATTAGTGCGACAGGGAACGATTCCATCCTCATTTTTCATTTCAGGAAGTTTTCCTAAAATCCATTTTCTTCGCCGGGTTGATCGATTCACCTTTCCATTTCCTATGGATCATTGTGCTAGTCTGATTCGGCACCGTTTTAGCGGCGCTGATAAAGCAAGCGAATTAAATCCGTCTATACCCTACTGATAGCAATAAGGATTGTCTCGATGTCCAACAATGGCCCAGACTTGCGTAATGTGCTTTGGTACAACCAGCTCGGCATGCACGACGTTGACCGTGTCGGCGGCAAAAATGCCTCCCTCGGTGAAATGATCACCAATCTTTCCGATTTGGGCGTAGCCGTGCCAAACGGTTTTGCCACCACCGCGCAGGCGTTTAACGATTTCCTCGAGCAAAGCGGTGTTAACCAGCGCATCTATCAGTTACTGGATCAAACTGACGTTGACGACATTGCCCAACTGACCAAGGCCGGCGCGCAAATCCGTCAATGGATCATCGACACGCCGTTCCATGCAGAGTTCGAGCGCGAAATAAACCTGGCTTACCAGCAACTGGCCGACGGCGAGCCGGAAGCCTCTTTTGCCGTGCGTTCTTCCGCCACCGCAGAAGACATGCCGGACGCTTCCTTTGCCGGGCAGCAGGAAACCTTCCTCAACGTGCAGGGCATCGACGCCGTAATGGTGGCGATCAAGCACGTATATGCCTCATTGTTTAACGACCGTGCCATCTCTTACCGCGTGCATCAGGGTTACGATCACCGCGGCGTGGCTTTGTCGGCCGGCGTGCAGCGCATGGTACGTTCTGACCTGGCGTCTTCCGGCGTGATGTTCACCATCGATACCGAATCCGGTTTTGACCAGGTGGTGTTTATCACTTCCGCCTTCGGCCTGGGTGAAATGGTAGTGCAGGGCGCGGTAAACCCTGACGAGTTCTACGTACATAAACCGACGCTGCTGAAAGGCAAGCCGGCTATCGTGCGTCGTAACCTCGGGTCGAAGAAAATCCGCATGGTGTACGCACCTTCGCAGGATCACGGCAAACAGGTACAAATTGAAGACGTGCCAGAGCAGCAACGTAATCGTTTCTCTCTGACCGACGAAGAAGTACAGGGCCTGGCGCATCAGGCACTGCTGATCGAAAAACACTACGGCCGTCCGATGGATATCGAGTGGGCCAAAGACGGTCATACCGGCAAGCTGCTGATTGTTCAGGCCCGTCCGGAAACCGTGCGTTCCAACGAACAGACGATGGAGCGTTACCAGCTTAACGGCAGCAGCCCGGTGCTGGTGGAAGGGCGCGCCATCGGCCACCGCATTGGCGCGGGCCCGGTAAAAGTCATCCATAATATCAGCGAAATGGACCTGATCGAGCCAGGCGACGTGCTGGTGACGGACATGACCGACCCGGACTGGGAACCGATCATGAAAAAGGCCGCGGCAATCGTCACCAACCGTGGCGGCCGTACCTGCCACGCGGCGATCATCGCGCGCGAGCTCGGCATTCCTGCCGTGGTCGGTTGCGGTAACGCTACCGATCTGCTGAAGGCAGGCCAGAAGGTCACCGTCTCTTGTGCGGAAGGCGATACCGGCTTTGTGTACAGCGATATGCTCGACTTCAGCGTGCAGAGTTCCGAAGTGACCGAGCTGCCGTCACTGCCGCTGAAAATCATGATGAACGTCGGTAACCCCGACCGCGCCTTTGACTTTGCGCGCTTGCCGAACGAAGGCGTGGGCCTGGCCCGGCTGGAATTTATCATCAACCGCATGATTGGCGTGCATCCGAGGGCATTGCTGGAGTTTGATCAACAGACTCCAGAACTGCAGCAGGAAATCAAGGCGCTGATGCAAGGCTACGACCACCCGGTCGAGTTCTATGTGGGCCGCCTGACGGAAGGGATTGCTACGCTGGGGGCGGCATTCTGGCCGAAGCGAGTGATTGTGCGCCTGTCTGACTTCAAATCCAATGAATATGCCAACCTGGTGGGCGGTGAGAAATACGAGCCGCATGAAGAGAACCCGATGTTGGGCTTCCGTGGCGCTGGCCGTTACGTCGCCGACAGCTTCCGCGATTGCTTCGCGATGGAATGCGACGCGGTAAAACGCGTGCGTAATGAAATGGGCCTGACCAACGTCGAAATCATGGTGCCTTTCGTGCGTACCGTAGCGCAGGCGGAAGCGGTGGTCGCCGAATTGGCGCGCCAGGGTCTGAAGCGTGGCGAAAACGGCCTGAAAGTGATCATGATGTGCGAAATTCCGTCCAATGCCCTGTTGGCGGATCAGTTCCTGGAACACTTCGATGGCTTCTCTATCGGCTCCAACGACATGACCCAGCTGACGCTGGGGCTGGATCGCGATTCGGGCGTGGTGTCTGAACTGTTTGACGAGCGTAACGAGGCGGTTAAAGCGCTGCTGTCGATGGCGATTCAAGCGGCTAAACGCCATGGCAAATACGTCGGTATTTGCGGGCAGGGCCCTTCCGATCATGAGGACTTCGCCGAGTGGTTGATGGAGCAGGGCATTGACAGCCTGTCGCTCAACCCGGATACCGTGGTGCAAACCTGGGTCAATCTGTCGAAGAAAAAGTAATTCTTCGACATAAGATTCCGCATTAACTCTAAAGCCGTAGCTCAGGTTACGGCTTTATTATTTCTGAATGTAAATAGAATGGATATCGGCATTAATCTTGGCCAAAAAAAGAATAAAAAAAAGCCCATCATAGGAGACGGGCAAAGACTACACACAGCAATTCACATGTATGGCATTACATTGTTAGGAAATCTTGCTTTAAATCAGATGTTTGAAGCAATAGATGGCAATAATACTAGATATTTAAACGAAATTAGTCATTAAGAATCATCCTAATCAAGATCCAGGTTCCCATTTATTTTAAACCTTGCTCAATTCTATCTTCAGGCTAAAAAGATGTATTCATGCGGTATGTTTAATTAATGCCCGTTAGCCCGGCATTCAGAGGGACTTTATTAATTATCGCCGCGACGGATTGAAGTAAATGAGAATGGATATGGATAAAGAAAGGATTCTGCCCGGGGAGCCGGGCAGAGATCCGGATTACATCTGTTCCAGGTCTTTGGCGACTTCTTCCAGATCGGTCGTCGGTTCCGGTGCTTCGTTCATCCAGGCGGTGAGCAAGCGATAAGACACCGCCAGCACCACGGGGCCGATAAACAGGCCAATCATGCCGAAAGCCAATAGGCCGCCGATAACACCGGACAAGATCAGCAGCATCGGCAGATCGGCACCCATGCGGATCAGCACCGGCCTCAATACGTTATCCAGCGTAGCCACCACGCAGCTCCAGACCAGCAGCACGGTGCCCCAGGTGGTATCACCGCTCCAGTACAGCCAGATAATAGCCGGCACCAGCACCAACAGCGGCCCCAATTGCGCGACACAGCAGATAAAGATCAGCACCGTCAGCAGGGTGGCGGCTGGAATGCCAGTCACCGCCAGGCCAATACCGCCCAATACCGATTGTACCAGCGCCGTCACCACCACGCCCAAAGCCACCGCACGGATTGCCTGACCACCCAGCACGACGGCAGCATCGCCTCGTTCGGCGCCAAGACGCGTTGCGAAGTGGCGAATGCCCAGGGCAACCTGCTCACCACGGGCATAGAGCAATACGCTAAACAAAAGCATCAGCGTGCAATGTAACAACAGGCGACCAATATGCGCCGCCTGCGCCACAAACCAGGTGGCGGTTTGGCCGAAGTAGGGTTGCACTTTCGCCACCAGGGCGGTGCCGCCGGCACTCACCAGCGTATGGTAGCTGTTATAAATCTTATCGCCGATCATCGGGATCGATTGCAGCCACGCCAGATCGGGAATATGCAGCTTGCCGGGGGTACTGGCCCAGGCAACCACGGGCGCGCTGTTGTCGACCACGCTGCTGACCAGCAGAGAAATCGGCAGGATGAACAGCAGGATCAACAGCAACGTCATGACCAACACGGCCAGCGAGCGGCGGCCCCAAAGTATTTTTTGCAGCTTGATCAGCAGCGGCCAGGTGGCGATAACCACCATGCCGGCCCAGGCGAAGCCGAGAATGAACGGTTGAATGACCCAAAAACAGGCGACGATCATAATGGCGATAAACAGCACGCCAAAAATAATCCGTGGCAAATCGTATCGGGACTGGGGGATTGTCATGAATGGGTTCTCATCCTGGTAAGTTAATTCCTTTGTTTAGATTAAGCATGGTGCATTTTCGTCACTTTTCATCATGCGCCGCACCTTTTATCGCGCGTCGTCTGACGACCTAATAATGTGCATGCCTTCACTAAACGAGTATGTTAGTTTTTATGCCTAATAAAAAGTAGGGTGGGTCTGAATAAAGGCCTGATTCAGCGTGCATAAGCGCATAAAAAATAGACAGACAGGGTCAAAAAGCGAATGATCCCACAGATTTCTCAGGCACCCGGCCTCGTTCAACGGGTGCTCGACTTTTTGGAAGCCTTAAAGCAAAACGGATTCAATGGCGATATCGCCACCAGCTACGCCGACCGGCTGACGATGGCGACCGACAACAGTATCTATCAGTTGCTGCCCGACGCGGTAGTGTTTCCCCGCTCCACCGCAGACGTGGCGCTGATTGCACGCCTGGCGGCTGAAGAGCGTTTCAACGCGCTGACCTTTAGCCCCCGCGGCGGCGGAACCGGCACCAACGGACAGTCGCTTAACAGCGGCATCGTGGTGGACATGTCGCGCCACATGAACCGTATTCTGGACATCAACGTCGAGCAGGGGTGGGTCAAGGTGGAGGCTGGGGTGATCAAAGACCAGCTTAACCAGTACCTGCGGCCCTTGGGTTATTTTTTCTCGCCGGAGCTTTCCACCAGTAACCGCGCCACGCTGGGCGGCATGATCAATACCGACGCTTCCGGCCAGGGGTCGCTGGTGTACGGTAAAACCTCCGATCACGTACTGGGCCTGCGGGCGGTTTTGCTGGGCGGCGACATGATCGACACTCGCGCCATCCCGACGCCACTGGCGGAAACGATTGCCTGTGAGGAAACCCTTGAGGGGCAGATTTACCGAACGGTACTCAACAGTTGCCGTGACCAACGCGCGCTGATCCAGGAGAAATTCCCCAAGCTAAACCGCTTCCTGACCGGCTACGATCTGCGACACGTGTTTAGCGACGATCTGCAAACCTTCGATTTGACGCGTATTCTGACCGGTGCCGAGGGGACGTTGGCCTTTATTACCGAAGCGCGGTTGGACATTACGCCGCTGCCGAAGGTTCGTCGTCTGGTGAACGTTAAATACGACTCCTTTGATTCCGCGCTGCGTAATGCGCCCTTTATGGTTGAAGCTAAGGCGTTGTCGGTAGAAACCATCGATTCCAAGGTGTTGAACCTGGCGCGTGAGGATATCGTCTGGCATTCGGTGAGCGAACTGATCACCAACGTGCCGGATAAAGAGATGCTGGGCCTGAACATCGTCGAATTTGCCGGTGACGACCAGGTCCTGATCGACCAGCAGATGGAGAGTCTGTGCCTGCGATTGGACGAGTTGATCTCCGAGAGGCAGGGCGGCGTGATTGGCTATCAGATCTGTGGTGATTTGGTGGGCATCGAGCGCATTTATAACATGCGCAAAAAGGCGGTCGGGTTATTGGGTAACGCCAAAGGGCGGGCCAAACCGATTCCCTTTGCCGAAGACACCTGCGTGCCGCCTCAGCATCTGGCCGATTACATCGTCGAATTCCGTCAGTTGCTGGACAGCCACAACCTCAGCTACGGCATGTTCGGTCACGTCGATGCCGGCGTGCTGCATGTGCGTCCCGCGCTAGACATGTGCGATCCCCAGCAGGAAGTGCTGATGAAACAGCTCTCCGATCGGGTGGTGGCACTGACCGCCAAATACGGCGGCTTGCTGTGGGGTGAACACGGTAAAGGCTTCCGCGCCGAATACAGCCCGGAGTTTTTCGGCGAGCAGCTGTATCTGGAACTGCGTCGCATCAAAGCCGCATTCGATCCGAACAACCGCCTCAACCCTGGCAAAATTTGCTCGCCGCTGGGCGTCGATGCGCCAATGATGAAAGTGGACGCCGTCAAGCGCGGTACCCTCGATCGCCGCATTCCTGTCGAGGTACGTACTTCGTTCCGGGGGGCGATGGAATGTAACGGCAACGGTCTGTGCTTCAACTTTGACGTGCGTAGCCCGATGTGCCCGTCGATGAAAATCACCGGCAATCGTATCCATTCGCCAAAAGGCCGGGCCGCGCTGGTGCGTGAATGGCTGCGTCTGCTGTCCGAGCAGGGCGTCGATCCCGTGGCGTTGGAAAAACAGCTGCCACAGCAGCGGCTCAGTTTCCGAACGCTGATCGAGAAAACCCGTAACAGCTGGTACGCCGGCAAAGGCGAATATGACTTCTCGCACGAGGTGAAAGAGGCGATGTCCGGCTGTCTGGCCTGCAAAGCCTGTTCTACCCAATGCCCGATCAAGATTGACGTGCCGGGCTTCCGTTCGCGTTTCCTGCAGCTTTACCACACGCGTTATCTGCGGCCGGCGCGTGACTATATGGTCGCCGGGGTAGAGAGCTATACGCCGCTGATGGCGAAAGCGCCCAAGGTGTTCAACTTCTTCTTCCGTCAGCCCTGGGTGCGTGAGCTAAGCCGCAATACTGTCGGCATGGTTGATTTGCCGATGCTCTCCAGCCCGACGCTGCGTCAACAGCTTTCCGGCCATGGTGCCACGACCATGACGCTGGAACAGCTTGAAGCGCTGAATGCTGAACAACGCGAGCAGCACGTTTTGATCGTGCAGGATCCCTTCACCAGCTATTACGATGCCAAAGTGGTGGCGGACTTTGTACGGCTGGTGGAAAAGCTCGGCTACCGGCCGGTGCTGCTGCCGTTTTCTCCGAATGGCAAGGCGCAACATATCAAAGGATTCCTGACGCGCTTTGCTCGTACTGCGCGCAAAACCGCCGATTTCCTCAATCGGGTGGCAAAACTCGGTATGCCGCTGGTGGGGGTCGATCCGGCGCTGGTGCTGTGTTATCGCGATGAATATAACGAGATCCTGGGGGAAACCCGCGGGGACTTCCAGGTGCAACTGGTGCACGAATGGTTGCAGCAACTGCTGGCCGAGCGGGCTGAACAGCCTGCGACCGGTGAGGCCTGGTATCTGTTCGGTCACTGTACTGAAACCACCGCCTTACCAGCCAGCGGTCAGCACTGGACGTCGATCTTTGCTCGCTTCGGCGCCAGGCTGGAAAATGTCAGCGTAGGCTGCTGCGGCATGGCGGGTACTTACGGGCATGAAGTGAAGAACCTGCAGAATTCGCTCGGCATTTATGAGCTATCATGGCACCAGGCATTGCAACGTTTGCCGCGGCAACGTTGTCTGGCGACCGGTTACTCCTGTCGCAGCCAGGTCAAACGTATTGAGGGTAACGGTGTACGGCACCCATTACAGGCACTTCTGGAGATGATTGAGTGAAACTGTGGAAACGAGAAACGACGCTGGAACAATTAAACCAGGCCGGTGAAGGCTGCATGGTCAGCCATGTGGGGATCCAGTTTACCCGAATGGAAGAGGATTACCTTGAGGCTACCATGCCTGTGGACCACCGTACGCGGCAGCCGTTTGGTTTGTTGCACGGTGGGGCCTCGGTGGTGCTGGCGGAGTCGATGGGATCGATGGCTGGTTACCTGTGCAGCGAGGGCGATCAGAAAGTAGTAGGGCTGGAGATCAATGCCAACCACCTGCGAGCGGTGTTTGAAGGCCAGGTTCGCGGGGTTTGTCGCGCACTGCATGTTGGCCGTCGGCATCAGGTGTGGCAGATTGAAATCTTCGATTCGCGCGACCGCCTTTGCTGCACTTCGCGTTTAACCACCGCAGTGATCGATTAAGTTTCCTTCCCCCGCAGGCATTCCGGCCTGCGGGTTTCTTGTCAGTCGGCGGGGTTACAGCTGAAACGGCACCCGCTTGACGAAGTCCTTCTGGAAGGCGTTGGCTTTCTCCCAGGTGCCTTCCATCGCGTATTTCTGGCAGATCAGGGTCAGGGTATGGCGGGCAAAATGGTAGCTCTGAACCCGAAACAGCTGGCAGCGCTGCGGATTGTTGATTTCCACGATCAGCCGATTATGCAGCTTGCTCAACGCGTGCAGATAGCTTTCATCATCGCCGTTTTCCAGGCACAGATTGGCCATGTTGAGGCTGACATTGTTGTAGCGTTTCAGGTGGTTGATATTGCACTCCGGCCGCCTGAGCGACGCTTCCGCCATGTAGAAATCTACCGTGGCGTCACGCACGCTGAACTTATAGTCATCAATTTTGCCCAGCAGCCACGCATTCATCGAGATATTCATTTGCCCGCGCTCAATTTGTAATTGAATGATAATCATTATCATATTTACTGGCGCGTTTACGATCAATCATTCTGTTGAAATTTTTATCGCGGCAGGGGGATGCATTGAGCGCGTGGCGACCCAATATGGTCAGTAACGACTAAACTTTAGTCATAGAGCGTGCGAATTGTCTGCCTGCAGTGAAGCGCGAAAGAGTGGGAAAAGTCCCTTATTGTCGATAAACGCATTTTTAAGACAGACAAAATTCAGAAATAGGTATTTTCTATGAATGTTTAAAGCAAAATAAAAATCCGGATCTGTAAAGCGTTCGAGCCAATAGGCAAGCGCGAAGGTAGTACAGGATGTGCTGAAAATTCATAGGGAT
This sequence comes from Serratia sp. BNK-12, assembly GCF_047456085.1. NCBI lineage: Bacteria > Pseudomonadati > Pseudomonadota > Gammaproteobacteria > Enterobacterales > Yersiniaceae > Serratia > Serratia sp. BNK-12. The sequence goes on along the minus strand of NZ_CP179896.1, from coordinate 2,827,532 downwards.
AAATTGATCCACTTGCCGACCTGCAGCGATTGTGTCGCTGACTGTCCCGCGCGCTTGCCGCATGCCGAAACGAAAATCCGGGTTTTTGGCGGATACCCCCGCAAAACAAACGGTTGAAGTGATAATTGTTATCACTAACATAGTAGCAACCCAGATTGGCTGTGGAAAAACACGAGTGTGAGGTAGGCCATATGCAAACGGAAAATGTCGGCACCTTTTCTCTGGACGAAAATGTCTGGCAAGGCATTTTGCTCAGTGATAATGCCGTACAACAAATTACTAAATTAATGCAGCAGGATCCGCAGGTGAAGGGGCTGCAGCTCGGAGTGAAGCAGTCAGGCTGCGCCGGGTTTGCCTATGTGCTGGATCTCACCCGTGAACCCGCTGACGACGACCTGCTGTTTGAGCGCGATGGCGCCAAACTGTATGTGCCGTTAAAAGCCATGCCGTTTATCGATGGCACCACGGTGGATTTTGTCCGTGAAGGGCTGAATCAGATATTCAAATTTAATAACCCTAAAGCTCAGCATGCCTGCGGGTGCGGCGAGAGTTTTGGCGTTTGAGCGATGCAATCAACATGACACGAAGCAATGTAGAAATGCCTAATGAAGTGCAGGCTTGGGTCAGCGAAGGTCGCTATAAAGAAGGCTTTTTTACCCAACTGGCTACCGACGAGTTAGCGAAAGGCATCAACGAAGACGTGGTGCGCGCCATCTCGGCCAAGCGTAACGAACCTGAGTGGATGCTGGAGTTCCGCCTGGAGGCTTACCGTGCCTGGCTGCAAATGGAAGAGCCGCACTGGCTGAAAGCCAACTATGACCGGCTGAATTACCAGGACTACAGCTATTATTCGGCGCCGTCCTGCGGAAGTTGTGATGATGCCTGCGGCTCGCAGCCCGGCGCAGAACAGCAGCCCGGCGCGGTCACGGACAACAATTACCTGACCAGCGAGGTTGAACTGGCGTTTAACCAGCTCGGCGTGCCGGTGCGAGAAGGCAGTGAAGTGGCGGTGGACGCGATCTTTGACTCCGTCTCGGTCTCCACCACCTATCGCGAGAAGTTGGCCGAGAGCGGGGTGATTTTCTGTTCGTTCGGCGAGGCGATCCACGAATACCCGGATTTGGTACGCAAATACCTCGGCCGCGTCGTACCCTCAAACGACAACTTCTTCGCCGCGCTGAACGCCGCGGTGGCCTCTGACGGGACCTTCGTCTATGTGCCGAAGGGCGTACGCTGCCCCATGGAACTGTCGACCTATTTCCGTATTAACGCCGCTAAAACCGGGCAGTTCGAACGCACCATCCTGATCGCCGACGAAGGCAGTTATGTCAGCTACATCGAAGGCTGCTCTGCTCCGGTACGCGACAGCTATCAGCTGCATGCGGCGGTGGTGGAAGTGATCCTGCACAAAGACGCCGAAGTGAAATACTCGACCGTACAGAACTGGTTCTCCGGCGGTGACAGCAAGGGCGGGATCCTGAACTTTGTCACCAAGCGCGCACTGTGCGAAGGCGCCGGGTCGAAAATGTCCTGGACCCAGTCGGAAACCGGCTCGGCCATCACCTGGAAGTACCCGAGCGTGATCCTGCAGGGCGACAACTCTATCGGTGAATTCTTCTCTGTGGCGCTGACCAGCGGCCATCAGCAGGCGGACACCGGCACCAAGATGATCCACATCGGCAAGAACACCCGTTCGACCATCATCGCCAAAGGTATCTCTGCCGGGCACAGCGAAAACACCTATCGCGGCCTGGTGAAGATCCTGCCGGGGGCGGAAAACGCCCGTAACTTTACCCAGTGCGACTCGATGCTGATCGGGCCGGACAGTGGCGCCCATACGTTCCCTTATGTTGAGGCGCGTAACAACAGCGCGCAGCTGGAGCATGAAGCCACCACCTCAAAAATTGGCGATGACCAACTGTTCTACTGCCTGCAACGCGGCATCAGTGAAGACAATGCCATTTCAATGATCGTCAACGGATTCTGTAAGGACGTGTTCTCTGAGCTGCCGCTGGAGTTCGCCGTCGAGGCGCAGAAGTTATTGGCCATCAGCCTGGAACACAGCGTGGGCTAATCGCCGGATTTACAGCGCGAAAGCGCGACCTAAGGACACTGCATGTTAAGTATCAAGAATTTAAAAGTCAGCGCGGAAGGCAACGAGATCCTCAAGGGTCTGGACCTGGAGATCAAACCCGGTGAAGTGCATGCCATCATGGGGCCGAACGGCTCGGGCAAAAGCACGCTTTCGGCGACCCTCGCAGGGCGCGAAGAGTATGAAGTCACTGAGGGCGAGGTGACCTTTAAAGGTAAAGACCTGCTCGAGTTGGATCCGGAAGACCGTGCCGGCGAAGGCGTGTTTCTGGCGTTCCAGTACCCGGTGGAAATTCCCGGCGTCAGCAACCATTTCTTCCTGCAGACGTCCGTGAATGCGGTGCGAAAATACCGCCAGCAGGAGGCGCTCGATCGCTTCGATTTCGCTGATTTTATCGAAGAGAAGATTGAACTGCTGAACATGCCGCCCGATCTGCTGACCCGTTCGGTCAACGTCGGTTTCTCCGGTGGGGAGAAAAAGCGTAATGATATTCTGCAGATGGCGGCGTTGGAGCCGGAACTGTGCATTCTGGATGAAACCGACTCCGGTTTGGATATCGATGCGCTGAAGATCGTCGCCAACGGCGTTAACTCGCTGCGCGACGGCAAGCGCTCGTTCATTATTGTCACGCACTACCAGCGTATTCTGGATTACATCAAACCGGATTACGTTCATGTTCTTTCCCAGGGGCGCATCGTCAAATCCGGCGATTTCTCCCTGGTGAAACAGTTGGAGGAGCAGGGCTATGGCTGGCTTACCGACGAACAATAACTCACGCGCGCTGCAGCAGCTTTACAGCCTGTTCGAAGAGCGCGGCGGCGAGCATTCCGCGCATGCGCTGGCGCACTGGCAGCAGGCTTTACGCCTGGGCTGGCCGACCCGCAAGCATGAGAACTGGAAATACACGCCGCTGGAAGGCCTGCTGGAGCAGCAGTTCCTGGAGCCGCCTGTAGAGCAGGTGACCACGGCTCAGGTGGATGCACTGGCGTTGGCTATCGATGCATATCGGTTAGTGTTTATCGACGGCCGTTTCAGTGCGGCGCTGAGCGATGGCGAACTGGGCGATTATCAGTTTGATGTGGCCTCCTACGGCACGCCGCAGGCGCTGCCTGAGCCCATTCAGCCTGAAATTTTTCTGCACCTGACCGAAAGCCTGGCGCAGGAAACCAGCATTATCCGCGTGGCGGCCGGTAAAAGCGCGTCACGCCCTTTGTACCTGTTGCATATCAGCAGCGGACGCGGTGCCGCAGGCGAAGTGAACACCGTGCATCACCGTCATCATCTTGAGATTGGGCGCAGCGCCCAGGCCGAAGTGATTGAGCATTACGTCAGTTTGAACGATGCCGCACATTTCACCGGCGCACGCCTGACCGCCAATGTGGCTGACAATGCCCAACTGCATCACTGCAAACTGGCGTTTGAAAGCCAGCCAAGTTACCACTTTGCCCATAACGATTTGGTGATTGGTCGCGACGCGCAGGTGAAGAGTGACAGCTTCCTGCTAGGCGCGGGCCTGACGCGCCACAACACCAGCGCGCAGCTTAACGGTGAAGGATCTAATTTGGTGATCAACAGCCTGGTGCTGCCGGTCGGCAAAGAGGTGTGCGATACCCGAACTTATCTGGAACACAACAAGGGTTACTGCGAAAGCCGCCAATTGCACAAAGTGGTGGTTAGCGACCGCGCCAAGGCCGTGTTCAATGGCATGATCAAAGTGGCCAAGCACGCGATAAAAACCGATGGGCAGATGACCAACCACAATCTGCTGTTGGGCAAAGTGGCTGAGGTCGATACCAAACCGCAGCTGGAAATCTATGCCGATGACGTGAAGTGTAGCCATGGCGCCACCGTCGGGCGTATCGATGAAGAGCAGCTGTTCTATCTGCAATCACGGGGCATCGACAAGCACGCTGCGCAGCAGATGATTATTTTTGCCTTTGCCGCTGAGCTGACTGAGGGGATCGGTAACGAAACCATTCGTGAATCGGTGCTGGCGCGCATTGCACGGCGCTTGCCGGAGCCGGGGGAGGCCGCATGAGTTTTCCCATCGAACGGGTGCGCGGCGATTTCCCGATCCTGTCGCGTGAGGTCAACGGCCAGCCTCTGGCTTACCTCGACAGCGCGGCCAGTGCGCAAAAGCCGCAGGCAGTAATCGATCGCGAGCTGGATTTTTATCGTCACGGTTATGCGGCGGTGCATCGCGGCATCCACACCATGAGCGCCGAGGCGACTCAGGAAATGGAAGCGGTGCGTGAAAAGGTGGCGGCGTTTATCAATGCAGGCTCGGCGGAAGAGATCGTATTCGTTAAAGGCACCACCGAAGGCATCAATCTGGTGGCCAACAGCTTCGGTCGCCACTTCCTGCAGCCCGGTGACAGCATCATCATCACCGAGATGGAGCACCATGCCAACATCGTGCCCTGGCAGATGCTGGCGCAAGAGCGTGGGCTGAACCTGCGCGTCTGGCCGCTACAGCAAGATGGTACGTTGGATGTGGCGCAGTTGCCTGGATTGATCGATGCCACCACCAAACTGCTGGCGTTGACTCAGGTTTCCAACGTGTTGGGCACGGTCAATCCGGTGCAGGAAATTACGGCGCAGGCCAAAGCTGCCGGTCTGAAGGTGCTGATTGACGGTGCGCAGGCGGTCATGCACCAACGGGTTGATGTGCAAGCGCTGGATTGTGATTTCTACGTATTTTCCGGTCACAAGCTGTATGGGCCTTCCGGTATCGGCGTTCTCTACGGTCGTCAGGCGCTGTTGCAGCAAATGCCACCGTGGGAAGGCGGCGGCTCAATGATTCAGCAGGTGAGCCTGACTCTCGGCACCACCTATGCCGAGCCACCGTGGCGTTTTGAAGCCGGTTCCCCCAATACTGCAGGCATGATGGGACTGGGGGCGGCGATTGACTACGTGAACGCGCTGGGGCTGGAGGCGATTGCTGATTATGAGCATTCGCTGATGCATTATGCGATTGAAGCGCTGCAGCAGGTACCGACGCTGAAGATCTATGGTCCGGCGGATCGCGCTGGGGTGATCGCCTTTAATCTGGGCGAACACCATGCCTATGACGTCGGCAGCTTCCTGGATCAGTACGGCATCGCTATTCGCACCGGGCATCATTGCGCGATGCCGCTGATGGCGTTCTATAATGTGCCGAGCATGTGCCGCGCCTCGTTGGCGTTGTACAACACCCGCGAAGAAGTTGACCGGCTGGTGGCCGGGTTGCAGCGAATTCAAAAACTGCTGGGATAGGGTAGACTGTCGGGCTTGGCGCTATTGGCTGAGCGCCGGTAGCCAGTGACATGGGGTCGGCATGCCGGCCCCTGAATTATTGAAAGGAACCTCATGGCGAACTTGCCGGATAAAGAAAAGTTGGTGCGTAATTTTTCCCGTTGCCTGAACTGGGAAGACAAGTACCTGTATGTCATCGAACTGGGCGCGAAGCTGCCGGCGCTTGACGATAGCGAACGTCAGGCGGGCAATCTGATTTCCGGTTGTCAGAGCCAGGTGTGGATTGTGATGCGGCTCGATGAACAAGGGCAGGTCGAGTTTCACGGGGATAGCGACGCGGCTATCGTCAAAGGGCTGCTGGCGGTGGTGTTTATTCTTTATCACCAAATGACGCCGCAGCAGATTGTCGAGCTGGACGTGCGGCCGTTTTTCGCCGAACTGGCGTTGAGTCAGCACCTGACGCCTTCCCGTTCTCAGGGGCTGGAAGCCATGATCCGCGCAATCCGCAGTCAGGCCGCCAAACTCTGATATTCCTAAGGCTCATTGATAAGGCGCTTATATTTGCTATGTCAATGAGTCTTTACAAAACTCGCCCAACCCTGCCATTCACCCCGCAAATCAGTGACATATCAGCAGCTTATCCCTTGACGTTATACTGACAATTGGAGAAAGCGATTACGTTATAACATGTTGATTTTTAGAGGACTTATTGCCTTTGACGTCAGCATTGCTAGTATTAATCAGGTCTTGTCTGATTTACCGGTCACCAAGTGCCAGATAGCCTTGTGGCCGAACCGTAATAAGCATATAGGGATGATAATGAAACGTGCGTTGAGTTTAATGGGCATGCTATTTGCCACCGTACTGACCGGCACGCAAGCCGCCAGCGCGAGCGAATACCCGCTGCCGCCGCCGGACAGCCGTCTGATTGGCGAGAACACCACCTATACCGTACCGAACGATGGGCGTCCGCTGGAGGCGATCGCTGCCGACTATAAAATTGGTCTGCTGGGCATGCTTGAGGCCAACCCGGGCACCGATCCCTTCCTGCCCAAGCCGGGTTCGGTGTTGACCATCCCGACCCAAATGCTGTTGCCGGACACCAAGCGTGAGGGGATTGTCGTCAACCTGGCCGAACTGCGTCTGTATTACTACCCGAAAGGCGAGAACAAGGTCATCGTTTATCCTATCGGTATCGGCCAGACCGGGATGCACACTCCGCTGCAGGTGACCTCCGTAAGCCAAAAAATCCCGAACCCGACCTGGACGCCAACCGCCAATATCCGCAAGCGCTATCTGGAGAAAGGCGTGAAGCTGCCGGGCGTGGTGCCGGCCGGTCCTGAAAACCCAATGGGCCTGTTCGCTATGCGTCTGGCTATGGGGCACGGTGAGTATCTGATCCACGGCACCAACGCCAACTTCGGTATCGGCATGCGCGTCAGCTCTGGCTGTATCCGTCTGCGCCCAACCGATATCGAGGCGTTGTTCAACATGGTACCGCGCGGTACCCGTGTTCAGGTCATTAACGATCCGGTGAAAATTTCGGTTGAACCGGACGGTAAACGTTACGTAGAAGTGCATCAGCCGCTGTCGAGAGTTGAAAGCGACGATCCGCAGACCATGCCGATTACGTTGTCCAAAGCCGAGAAGGCTTTTGTCGGCGATGCACAGACCGATAAGGCCGTGTTCGATAGCGCGGTTGTACGCCGCTCTGGCATGCCGGTGCTGGTTAACGTGGGGCAGAACCCCTCTGACGTCAGTTTAACGCCTGTAGCCTCGCAGGAAGCGAATAAGGGCCCGTTCAAGGGTGCACCTATCAGTTCGGTGAATTAAAAAGTAGCCGTAGCGGTCAATACCGATGGGTTCAGCGTGCTGAGCCCTTTTTTTTCGCCTAAAGACGGAAGGGGGAAATGCGGAAATGACAGGCAAAAAAAACGGCGCACAATGTGCGCCGTTTTCAATAACCGAAGCTATCTTACTTTTTGTAAGCGTGAGCTTGGTTGTCCAGGCGCTGGTTAGCACGTGCTGCGTCGTCTTTAGCTGCTTGAACGTCAGAACGGATTGCGTTCACGTCGTTGCTCAGCTGGTCAACTTTAGCGTTCAGAGTCTGAACGTCAGAAGACAGTTGATCGATTTTAGCATTGCTAGAGCAGCCTGCCAGCAGAGTGGAACCCAGGATTACCGCGCCCAGTACCAGTTTAGTACGATTCATTATAACACCCTCTAGATTGAGTTAATCTCCATGTAGCGTTACAAGTATTACACAAACTTTTTTCGAAAGAGAATAATTTTTTTGTATTGGAGTGCTTTATTTTGATCGTTCGCTCAAACTTACAGCTTCTTTTGAAAAATAGTTAAAAAATGTAGGGAAAACAGCTGGATTCCATGGGACAACTCCGATTTATAATTAGCTAAATAATGAGCAATCCACGGTTGCGTTTTTGAGAAAACAGTTTACCAGTGCTAAAAAAAACGCCGCTAAGCGGCGTTTTCATCAAAATAATTATGTCACGTTTTATATTAAAGCACGTGAACCGAGGCAGTATTGGTTGTGCCGCTCGGAACCAGAGCACCGGAAACCATCACCACAACGTCGCCTTTTTGTGCCAGACCGCTGGCCAGCGCCGCTTCTTTACCGATGCGATAGAAGTCGTCGGTAGAGGCAATTTCCTTGACCATCTGTGGGATCACGCCTTTGCTCAGAATCAGCTGATGCGCGGTGACTTCATTGGTGGTCAGCGCCAGGATCACGGCGTTAGGGAAATATTTACGCACGGATTTGGCTGATTTGCCGCCGCTGGTGGCAACCACGATCAGTGGCGCATCCAGTTTCTCTGCGGTTTCAACGGCGCCGCGGCATACGGCTTCGGTGATGCGGAGCTTGCGGTTGTCATTCAGGCTGTCGATACGGCTTGGCATCACGCGGTCAGTGCGCTCACAGATGGTCGCCATGATGGTAACGGCTTCAAGCGGGTACTTACCCTTGGCGCTTTCGCCTGACAGCATCACTGCGTCGGTACCGTCCAGAATGGCGTTGGCAACGTCGCCGGCTTCTGCGCGGGTAGGGCGTGGGTTCTTGATCATGGAATCGAGCATTTGGGTGGCGGTGATCACCACTTTACGTGCGCGGTTACATTTTTCGATCATCATCTTCTGCGCGAAGATCACTTCTTCTACCGGGATTTCTACGCCCAGATCGCCACGAGCGACCATGATGCCGTCAGAAGCTTCGAGGATTTCGTCGAAGTTGTTCAGGCCTTCCTGGTTTTCGATTTTGGAGATGATCTGGATCTGCTCGCCGCCGTGGGCTTTCAGGTGCTCACGAATTTCCAGCACGTCGGAACGCTTACGGATAAAGGAAGCGGCAACAAAGTCCACACCCTGTTCGCAGCCGAAGATCAGGTCGCGCTTGTCTTTTTCAGCCAATGCCGGCAACTGGATGGAAACGCCCGGCAGGTTAACGCCTTTGTTTTCGCCCAGGTCACCGCTGTTAAGCACCTTACAGACCACTTCGTTTTCGGTCACGTTGGTGACTTCCATGCCGATCAGGCCGTCGTCCACCAGTACGGTGTTGCCGATTTTCAGATCTGCGCTAAAACCGGCGTAGGTTACTGCAACGCGTTCGTTGTTGCCGATAACGCTCTGATCGGTGGTGAAAGTAAAGGTCTGGCCGGCAACCAGAGAGGCATCTTTGCCGCCTTCCAGTTTCATGGTGCGGATTTCCGGGCCTTTGGTATCCAACAGGATACCGGCGTTCTGACCGGTTTTCGCCATCACGGCGCGCATGTTCTTGATGCGGTTGCCGTGCTCTTCGTAATCGCCGTGGGAGAAGTTAAGGCGCATTACGTTCATGCCAGCGTTCAGCAGGTTGGTCAGCATTTCTTCCGATTCGGTTTTTGGACCGATGGTACAAACAATTTTGGTCTTTTTCATGACGGAGTTTTCTACAAGTTGTGATGGATAATAAAACGAATAAAACCAGCGGTCAGGCCACTGATAAGGGATTTGAGTCGAGCCTGGTGGTGCAAAACATAGTTAAGGATAGGTGACCGGAGTCGAAATGGGGCGGAAAAATTCAGCCCGCGCCGGGATGCGGGGATGCTGCGCAACGTGATGAGATGAAAATGTGTTGTTATTGCGTTTTCGCAGATCAAGGGCTGAAACCATTCAACTGAAAGACGTTGCGCATTATAAAGGCTAAGCGGCGGGAAACAAAATAAAAAACCGGTGCTAACGCTCGGATCCGGCAAATCAGCAGCAAATGTGGCGCAAATGCAAACTGACAGCTGCGGTTTGTTGCGCAAATAACCTTAGTGTAAACATGCCATTGACGGATTTCAGCCGGATACGATAATTTCCAGCAGCGTACCGGCCGACAGGCAGAAGCAGCCGCTGGCAATGTTAGCGGGGATGGCGATAGTTTCACCGGCCACGATCACCTGGGTATCATTGCCGACGGTGAATTCAAACTCACCGGAAACCACCCGCGTCTGCAGAGCGTAAGCCCGCTTTTGCAGTTGGCCGAAGGTTCCTGCGTCGAACTTCACTTCCGTGGCGCTGGTGCCGTCGCTCATTACCCCTTGCCTGCGGGTAAGGCCGGTGTCCAGTTTTTCAAACGCAGTCTCTGCGGTAAATTTCAGCATGGGATCTGTCCTGATAGGGTATTGACCTTGATGATACCTGATGTGGTTTGCGGTAGCAGGAGCAAAGTTTTTAAAGCTTGAGGAACTGTCGGGTCGATAGGGTGGAGCTGCGGATATTATGATTTGGTGCGTCCGAGTGGACTCGAACCACCGACCCCCACCATGTCAAGGTGGTGCTCTAACCAACTGAGCTACGGACGCACTGCACTGCTTTAGAATTTTGGTGCGTCCGAGTGGACTCGAACCACCGACCCCCACCATGTCAAGGTGGTGCTCTAACCAACTGAGCTACGGACGCACTGTACTGCTTTAGGAATTTGGTGCGTCCGAGTGGACTCGAACCACCGACCCCCACCATGTCAAGGTGGTGCTCTAACCAACTGAGCTACGGACGCATCTTTTCCTGTCTGTCATGGCTGACAGCGGGGACGAATATTAACGAGCTACCCGCGCGCTGGCAAGGAGAAAAACGTAATTTTATCCGGTATTTCACGCGATTGCTGCGCTTGTGTGCAGTGCGGCGGTTTTTTCTGCAATCCATGCTGCTGAAGCCACCGGTCGGCGTAACCGACCGGTGGTGATAGTTAGCGGGTAGAGCGCTGCAGGATCAGTGCCGCAGGCTGTTTTTGCAGCCAACGCATACGCAAGGCCATCATGATGGCGGCGAAGGTCAGCCCGATAATAAACCCAATCCAGAAGCCGCTAGGCCCCATCGCCGGGACGACAATGTCGGTCAACGCCAACATATACCCGCTCGGCAGACCCAGCACCCAATAGGCGATAAAGGTGATGAAGAAGATTGAGCGGGTATCTTTATAGCCACGCAGAACGCCGCTGCCAATCACCTGAATAGAATCGGAGATCTGGTAAATGGCTGCCAACAGCATCAGCTGTGATGCCATGGCCACTACCGCCGGGCTGTCATTGTACAGCAGGGCGATTTGCTCGCGGAAGGTGGCGGTAAACAGCGCGGTGCAGCAGGCCATCAGGATACCGACGCCGATAGCCGAATAAGCGGCAATCCGCGCGCCTTCGACCGATCCTTCACCCAATCGATAGCCAACGCGAATAGTCGCGCTGACGCCCAACGACATAGGCAACACGAACATCAGCGCGCTGAAGTTCAGGGCAATCTGATGCCCGGCCACCGAAACGATGCCCAATGGAGAGACCAGCAGAGCGACGACGGCGAACAGTGTGACTTCGAAGAACAGCGCCAGCGCGACCGGCAGACCGATGCCGAACAGGCGTCTTATTGCCGGCCAGTCGGGCCGCGGGCTGCTGCCTTCGTGTGGCAAAATATCGCGCTGCGACGGGGCGCGCTTCACATACCAACGCATCGCCAGGAACATAAACCAGTAAACGCTGCCGGTCGCCACGCCGCAACCTACGCCACCCAATTCCGGCATGCCGAATTTACCGTAGATAAAGATGTAGTTGATCGGGATATTCACCAGCAGGCCGAGGAAGCCAATCACCATGCCCGGCTTGGTTTTCGATAGCCCTTCGCACTGGCCGCGCAGTACCTGGAAGAACAGATAGCCCGGCGCGCCCCACATGATGGCGTGCAGATAGCCCACGGCTTTATCCGCCAATTGCGGGTCGATATTGTGCATCAAGTCGATGACGAACTTGCTGTTATACAGCACGATAATCACCAGCAACGAGACCGCCCCCGCCAGCCAAAAGCCCTGGCGCACCTGATGAGCAATGCGATCTCGTCGGCCCGCGCCGTTAAGCTGGGCGATGACCGGTGTCAACGCCAACAACAGGCCGTGCCCGAACAAAATGGCCGGCAGCCAAATAGAGGTACCGACGGCAACCGCCGCCATATCTGTGGCGCTGTACGCACCGGCCATAATGGTGTCTACCACACCCATTGCGGTTTGTGATATTTGCGCGATGATTACCGGGATTGCGAGGGCCAATAAACTACGCGCTTCAATGAAGTACTTCTGCACGCATACACCTTTTCTATTTATTTATGATGGAGGGGAGGGTCGTCGCGAAAGGACAACAATTAAAAATAGCGGAATTTTGTCAAAAAGATTGTACCCGCTCGGCGAGGTTAAGCAAATGCTGTGATGAAATAGTTATTAAATGCGCAGGCACAGACTTTTTGTCGCCGCGGGTTTGGTTTTCCTCGCCAACTGGGGCAAACTGCCCCAAGCGCTTTAAACATTTTCAGAAAGAAGAGGCTCACATGTTCACCGGTATCGTACAAGGCACCGCGCCGCTGGTCGCCATTGATGAAAAATCCAACTTCCGTACCCACGTCATAGAAATGCCTACCGAGCTGCTGCCTGGATTGGAGCTCGGTGCGTCTGTGGCGCATAACGGCTGCTGCCTGACCGTCACCGCGGTAGAGGGTAACCGCGTCAGTTTTGATTTGATCAAAGAAACGCTGCGCCTGACCAACCTTGGTGAACTGGCGTTGGGCGATGTGGTTAACATCGAAAGGGCGGCCAAGTTTAATGATGAGATTGGCGGTCACCTGATGTCCGGCCATATTATCTGCACGGCGGAAGTTGCCAAGATTTATACCTCCGAGAATAATCGTCAGGTATGGTTACGTATGCCGAATGCGGAACTGATGAAATATGTTCTGCACAAAGGTTTTATTGGTATTGACGGAATTAGCCTGACCATCGGTGAAGTGGTGAATAACCGTTTTTGCGTGCATCTGATCCCGGAAACGCTGGAACGTACCACGCTGGGCAAAAAACGCCTGGGTGATAAGGTGAATATTGAGATCGACCCGCAAACGCAGGCGGTGGTAGACACCGTTGAACGGGTGTTGGCAAGCCGCGAAGCGGCAATGGCGGCGGCGAGTGCGCTGGCGCAGAAGATCTGACAAACGACCCACCAGAGAGGAGCAATCGCGTGAAGTTTTATGGGAAAACGTTGATGTTAACGGCGCTGCTGGCGCTGAGTGCTTGTAGCAGTTCGCCGGACCAGGGCGCGGCCAACCCTACAGTGGATGCCGATAGCGACACCTGTGGTGCGGCGCAATACCAGAATTATGTCGGTAAACCGATGTCTTCGCTGGAAGGCGTACGAATTGAGTCGCAGGTACGTGCGATTCCGTATAATTCTGCGGTCACGATGGACTTCAACCTGCGCCGCCTGAATTTCCTGGGCGACAGCGAGGATAAGATCATTCGCGTGTATTGCGGCTGATGCTTTTGCAGGTCATGTATAAGAATAACCCCGGTTAATTGGCCGGGGTTTTTTATTGTGCATATTTAGCGCGTCACGCGGATACCGCCTTCTACGCCTTTCGGGCTGAAGACGACCTGCCAGAGTTGAATGTCACGGGCGCGAAATGCTCCAGCGCAGGCGTTCAGGTAATAACTGAACATGCGTTCGAAACGATCCGAATAACGTTGGGCCAACTGCGGCCATGCCTGTTTGAATCTTTCGTACCACGCCATCAAGGTGCGATCGTAGTCAGCGCCAATATTGTGCCAATCTTCCATCACAAAATGCCCTTCGCTGGCCTGGGCAATATGGGTAACCGACGGCAGGCAGCCATTCGGGAAGATATATTTGTTGATCCACGGGTCAACATTCATATCTGTCCGATTCGAACCAATGGTATGCAGCAGGAATAGGCCGTCCGGTTTTAAATTACGTTCCACCACGTTGAAGTAGGTGCGGTAATTTTTCGGACCGACGTGCTCAAACATACCGACGGAAACAATACGGTCAAATTGCAGATGCAAATCACGGTAATCCTGCAGCAGGATCTCGACATCCAGCCCGGCACAGCGCTCCTGTGCCAGCTTTTGCTGCTCGGCAGAAATGGTTACGCCCACCACCGAAACGCCATAGTTTTTCGCCGCATAGGCAGAAAGCCCGCCCCAGCCACAGCCAATATCCAGCAAATTCATACCCGGCTGCAGCTGCAGCTTTTCGCAAATCATCCGTAATTTGGCTTCCTGCGCTTCTTCCAGCGTGGTCGCCTCTTTCCAGTAGGCGCAGGAATATTGCATATAAGGGTCCAGCATCAGGGTAAAGAGATCGTTCCCCAGATCGTAATGTTCTTTGCCGACTATCCAGGCGCGTTTCTTCGATTGCAGATTGGTTAATCGCGCGGCGGCAATTCGCAGGGTATCTTTGAGGTGGCGGGGCAGTTTCTTTTCCAGACCGGCGCGGACCACGTGATGAAAGAATATATCCAGCCGTTCGCATTCCCACCAGCCGTCCATATAGCTTTCGCCCAGGCCGAGAGAACCCTCCTGCAGCACGCGTTTAAAAAAATTAGGATTTTTAACCTGAATATCGAAAGGGCGCGAGCCGTTTATTTCAATACCGGCCATGCTGAGCATTTCATGAGCGATACGGTACCATTGGTTGTCCTGGATGCTCACATCTTCTATACACGATGAACTCATAGCTTCTCCATCACCTTCTTCTGACTTATGACCCGTCAAAAAATAGCTTAGACAAATTCTGCGGGTGCATACGTTTACCTACGGTAAGAATCCCGTGGCGTCTGATATCCGACTATGAACAGAGGAAAATTTTAAGAAGGTTCCAGCGCAAGAAACGCGGGAAAGACAATCCTTAAAAAACTGTGACGCCATACGCGTACACAACAGTTGCTAGTGATAAAGAAATTATAAAAGTGTTATTTTTAAAGGTCGTTTTTGAGTATAGGCTTGCCGAGGCGCTTACTCAACTGTAAATCGCACTCGGCAAAAATATTCTTTAAGTGATTATTAATACTGGCAATTATGACGCGGAGTTAGCATGTTCCTGACGTGTCGCCTGTTGATCGTCCATTACCTTTCTCCGTTGCATCAGATAGCCCAACGCGGCCAATACCACCGTCGACACCATTACCGTGACCGTTGCCAACAGAGGCTGGGCGATAAAGGCCGAAACCAGCATGCTGGCGACAAAACACAGGCCTAATTGCAGGGTGTTTTGCAAGGCGGCAGCTTTACCGGTTCCTTCCGGGAACGGGGTCAACGCATTGGCTACCACGATAGGGTAAATGGCTCCGTTGACCAACGCCATCACGCAGAACGGAATTAACAACGTAGTGAGCGTGGGCTGAGTCAGGGTGGCAACCAGATATAATGCAACCATACTGACTCCATAAACTACCAGCAGCCAAGGCAACAAGGTGTTGCCATTCATGCGGTTCAATGCGGTACGACAGCCATAGCCCCCTAATAAGAACGCCAGAGTCTGCGGCACATAGCTCAGACCGATGTCGTTCGGGCTATACCCCATATCACCAAGAATAAACGGTGAACCGGTCAGCCAGGCGAAGAAGCCGGCAGAACAGGCGGCAAAAATCATAACGTTGCCACTGAAGATGCGTGACTTTAATAGTTGGAAGAAACTGAGCGCGCTTTTCTTATTGTCGTCGGAAGGCACGGTTTTGGCGCTTTCTTTCAGCAGCAGCGTCGGCAATAGCAGAAGCACGGTAATGCCCAGCAACACGGCGAAAATGGCGCGCCAGCCCATGTGATTCAGCAACCAGGCACCTACCAACGGCGCCAGCGCCGGTGAAAGGGCTACCAGCGGCATAATGGTCGCGAACACGCGGTTAGCCTTGCCTTCGCGATAGCGGTCAATCACCAAGGCCTGCCAGGTAACGGCAGCGGAGCAAACCCCAATCGCCTGGATAAAGCGCAGCGACCAAAGTTGCACGGCATTTTGCACCCACAGCATGCCAAGGCAGCCGAGGGCAAACAGCGCCAGACCGATCAGCAACACCGGTTTACGGCCGAGGCGATCGGAAAGCGGGCCCCACAGCAGTTGTGCAAAGGCAAACCCGGCCAGGAAGATGCTCAGGCTGGCGCTGATTGCCCCGGCGGAAATCTGCAGATCTTGCTGCATCATGCCGAAGGCGGGCAGGTACATATCGGTGGCCAGGTATCCCAGCATGCTCAGGCCGGCAAGGTAGAACATAAAACCAAAGGAATTTCGCATGGTATTTCTCGTTAATATTTTATTGTCGCAGGTTTTTAGCGCCGGCAAGTGTATCCGGCTGGATCTCTGCTTGTGAAACGGTAATATTTGCGAGGTGCTGTTAAAAAAATTGAAGGCAAAGCTATGTGGTCTGAATATTCCCTGGATGTCGTCGATGCGGTGGCCCGCACCGGCAGTTTCAGCGCCGCGGCGCACGAGCTGCATCGGGTACCGTCGGCGGTAAGTTATACGGTGAGGCAGTTGGAGCAATGGCTGGCGGTACCGCTGTTTGAGCGCCGTCATCGCGACGTGGAACTGACACCGGCGGGCGTGCTGTTTATTCAGGAAGCGCGTGGTGTCATCAAAAAAATGCTCGACACGCGCCGACAGTGCCAACAGGTCGCTAACGGCTGGCGGGGCCAATTGAAAATAGCGGTGGATATCATCGTTAAACCCCAACGCAGTCGCCAATTGGTGCTGGATTTTTACCGCCATTTCCCCGACGTCGAATTGCTGGTTCAGCCGGAGGTGTTTAATGGCGTATGGGATGCGCTGGTGGACGGTCGTGCCGATATGGCGATCGGCGCCACAAGGGCGGTGCCGGTGGGCGGCGGTTTCGCCTTTCGCGATATGGGAGATATGCGTTGGTTGTGCGTGGCCAGTCCGCATCACCCGCTGGCCGCGATAGAGGGGCTGTTGAACGACGATCAACTACGGCCCTTTCCGTCGCTGTGCCTGGAAGATACCTCGCGCAACCTGCCCAAACGCGTGACCTGGACGTTGGACAACCAGCGCCGCCTGGTGGTGCCGGACTGGGCTTCTGCGGTGGACTGCCTGTGTGCCGGGTTGTGCGTTGGTATGATGCCTGCGCATCAGGTATTGCCTTTGGTGCAGCGCGGGGAGCTGGTGGCGCTACAGTTGCAACAGCCATTTCCCGCCAGTCCTTGTTGCCTGACCTGGCAGCAAAATACGCCGTCACCGGCTATGGCCTGGTTGCTGGATTATCTGGGAGACAGTGAAACCTTGAATCAGGAGTGGCTAAGCGAAGAATGAAGAATAACGCCGGAAACCGTGAGAGTTTCCGGCGTAGATAATTAGCGGCGATAATCGATGAACGGACCGTCAGCGACCGAACGGCGCTCAACCAGCTTGGGATGAACCTCAATCACCTGCGACTCTTCACGCTTGCTGATGATGCGATCCAGCAGCATGGTGAAGGCCATCTCGCCCAAACGCTCTTTGGGCTGATGAATGGTGGTCAGTGCCGGGGTGAAGTAGCGGGCGTTTCGCACGTTATCGTAGCCAATCACCGATATGTCTTGTGGTACGCGCAGGCCAAGTTCATCGGCGGCGCAGATCGCCCCCATGGCCATGATATCGCCACCGCAGAAGACTGCGGTAGGACGTTGCTTCTGCGACAGTATCTGATGCATGGCCTTGTAACCGGATTCCGGCTCAAAGTCGCCCTGAACAATCCACTCTTCACGCACGTCGATATTGGCTTCTTCCATGGCTTTTAAAAAGCCCTGATGGCGGCCGCCGCCGGTATTACGCGCCAGTTGGCCCGGAATGGCCCCGATATCGCGGTGGCCGCGTTCAATCAGGTAGCGCCCGGCCAGATAGCCGCCTTCAAAGGCGTTATCGATAATGGTGTCGGTAAAGTCACCGCGTGCGGCGCCCCAATCCATGACGACCATCGGGATATTGCGATAATCTTCCAGCATGCCGAGCAGTTGGTCCGGGTATTCCGAACACATGACTAACAGGCCATCGACGCGCTTTTGCGCCAACATCGCCAGATAGGCGCGTTGTTTGTCCAGATTGTTATGTGAGTTGCACAGGATCAGCGTATAGCCTTTGCTGTAGCAGCTGTTTTCCACCGCCTCGATCACTTCGGCAAAGTAGGGTGCTTCGCTCGATGTGGCCAGCAGACCAATAGATTTGGTGTGATTGACCTTAAGGCTGCGCGCCACGGCGCTGGGTGAATAGTGCAGCTCTTTGATCGCGGCGCCAACGGCCGCTTTTGTTTCTTCGGCGACGAAACGAGTCTTATTGATGACGTGCGAAACGGTGGTGGTGGAAACGCCAGCGCGTTTGGCCACATCTTTAATCGTTGCCATGTAAAGAATGACTCCTGAACTCACATGTTGCAGTATGTAAGTGTGATGTTAATCGTTTGCCTGCGTAGATCCTTCTCCAAAGAAGCGAAAACTGAGTTTTTAGTGTGTTGAAGTCGTCAGCGCTTGGTCAGGAGGGGCATTTTGCCGGTACACAGTTGTGAACTGCGAATTTTGTCCCATATTGAGCAAAAGGGGAAGAGGTAATCGGTATTATAAACTGGGAAATGATAACAAGATTTTATCGGCCAACTGTGGGAAAATGGTTTAACACATTAATTGTGTGCCTTTTACCCTTGGGAAACCCAATCTGAAAAGGAGTTGTAATGGATACCGATTTGAAAATGTCACTGTTCACCACCCTGGGTGCGCTGGCTGTGATTATCGCTTTTAGCTTCACCGCAGCATTGAACTGATACTCTTCAGTCAACCAGGCGCAGTTCGCTACGCCTGGTTGTATTTTCCCCGCGTTACGCCAGATTTTCCTCCACAAATGCCCAGTTAACCAGCGCCCAGAAGTTTTCCAGGTAGGCCGGTCGTGCGTTGCGATAATCGATGTAGTAGGCGTGTTCCCAAACGTCGACGGTCAGCAACGGTTTGTCTTCACCAGTCAACGGCGTGGCCGCATTCGACGTATTAACAATCGCCAGCGAGCCATCCGGCTTTTTCACTAACCAGGTCCAGCCTGCGCCAAAGTTTTTCACCGCGGCGTCGCTGAATTGTTCCCGGAAGGCGGTAAAAGAACCAAAAGCCTGGTTGATCGCGGCAGCCAATTTGCCCTGAGGTTCCCCACCGCCCTGAGGTGACAGGCAGTGCCAATAGAAGGTGTGATTCCATACCTGAGCTGCATTGTTGAAGATGCCGCCGCTGGAAGCCTTGATGATTGCTTCAAGGGATAATCCTTCAAACTCGCTGCCTTTCAGCAAATTGTTCAGGTTGACCACATAGGCGTTGTGATGCTTGCCGTAGTGGTATTCCAGGGTTTCTGCCGAAATGTGCGGTTCGAGGGCATTTTTTTCATAAGGTAGTGCGGGCAGTTCAAACGACATTGCTTCCTCCTTGTACAGTGTCAACTCGCCGCTAAAGCAACGGACCTTAAATTGACCTGTTTTTATTGTGGGTATTTAGCTTAGCAATTTTCGCGATGAAATACAGTGGGGGCGGGCTAAAGGATTGGGTGCTTTAGGGACAGCAGGAAAATCAGTCGGGGGAGAGCGGCTGGGCAAGCCAGCCGCCAAAGAAATTATCGAATGGTTTTCGGTGTTACTACACGGCGGGCGCCGATGTAATGGTTTTGCCAGTAGTCATTGTCGAGCTGGCTGATCCGAATTTCTTCACCGGTACGCGGTGACTGAATAAATTTGCCGTTGCCCAGATAAACGCCCACATGGTCTGCCACGCCGCGGTTATTAATGCGGAAGAACACCAGGTCACCGCTTTCCAGTTCGCTTCTCTTGATCGGCGCGGCGTCTCGCAGGTGATACATTTCGTTGGCGGTGCGCGGCATTTTGATTTTCACCACGTCTTTATACGCGTAGTAAATCAGGCCGCTGCAGTCGAAACCGGTTCTTGGTGAAGTACCGCCCCAGCGGTAAGGCTTGCCCATTTGGTCCATCAGCTTGGCCATCGCGGTTTGCTTGGCGTGCTGATAGCGTTTTTTGTGCGCTGGAGTCAGCTTCAACGGTTTATCATCACGCACCAGTTTCGCGGTGGCCATCCCGGCTTCGCGGTGGCGACCATAACCTTTTTTGTAACCCTTTTTCGGCGGGGTAACTTTGATTTTGGCTATTTTCTGAGTTTTGCCTTTCGATTTGGCGCTGACGATCTTTTTAGCGGTTTTTTCCGTTTTGGCTTTGGAAACCTTGGCGGTTTTCTGCGGGGTGGTGGTTTTTGCTTTTTTGCTGGCTTTTACCGCTTTCTTTTTCTTGCGGTCATCTGGTCGGGCTTCGTTGACATGGCTTTTGCGTTGCTCGGCGGCAATACGCGCCTGTGGCGCAGCATGCGCCAGATTGAAGAATAGCTGTGTAAACAACAGCACAAAAAGCGTAAGAATTAAACGCATGTCGACGTTACCAACCTTGGCCCCGGAACAGATATCGAAAGAAGGACAGTATTCCCGAATTTCGCCATATAAAACAGCGAAGAACTCATAAATGATAATCCATATTGTGAGAAAACGTTAATGGCATTTTTTTTGCTGAAAAATCAATCCGTTGATGTATAAAAAAGCGACAATCACCGTCGGCGGGATTATTTAACGGCGCATTTTGATGGCAAAATATATTAGTGAAATGGCCAGATTAAAAATGTTATTCTGCGCATATGTTTTGACCGGAAAGGCTTTGCCGGTAAGACGCGACTGACTACGGGGAAATGCCCTTGCAAAAGATGGCGTTTTCTTGCGACTGTTCCAGCCGCTACAATGGCCGGTGTGATGCATGTTGTAGCCATAAGACTTGGCTTGAGGAAGCAATACAATGACGACGACGATTGAAAAAATTCAGCACCAGATCGCTGAGAACCCGATTCTGCTGTACATGAAAGGTTCACCGAAATTGCCAAACTGCGGTTTCTCTGCGCAAGCCGTGCAGGCGCTGTCTGCCTGTGGCGAACGCTTTGCCTACGTTGATATTCTGCAGAACCCGGACATCCGTGCCGAGTTGCCGAAATATGCCAACTGGCCGACTTTCCCACAGCTGTGGGTCGACGGTGAGCTGGTAGGCGGCTGCGATATCATCATCGAAATGTATCAGCGCGGCGAACTGCAGCAGCTGATCAAAGAAACGGCAGAGAAGTACAAACAGCAGGAAGACCAGCAGCCATAATCGGCTCGGTTTTATTGTTGGGATCCATCGGGCGGCACCAGTGAAGACTGGGCCGCCCGATTTTTTTGTCTTAGTCGGTGTTTTCGACCGCCAGTGGCCAGCCACCCAAGCGTTTCCAACGGTTGACCAGTTCACAGAACAGCAACGCGGTTTGCTCGGTGTCATACAGGGCAGAATGTGCCTGGGAACTGTCGAACGGGATATTGGCGGCGATGCAGGCTTTGGCCAACACCGTCTGCCCCAGTACCAGCCCACTCAGCGCCGCAGTATCAAAGGTGGCGAATGGATGGAAGGGGTTACGTTTCAGGCTGGCGCGCTCTGCGGCGGCCATCAGGAAGCTGTGATCAAAATTGGCATTGTGCGCCACAATGATTGCCCGGTTGCAGCCACGATCCTTAATGCCCTTGCGCACGGCTTTAAAAATAGCGTGCAACGCATCGTGCTCACTGACCGCACCGCGCAATGGGTTACTTGGGTCTATGCCGTTAAAGGCCAGCGCTTCAGGCTGCAGGTTGGCACCTTCAAAAGGCTCCACGTGGAAGTGCAGGGTCTCGTCCTGCTGCAACCAGCCGTTTTCATCCATTTTTAACGTAACGGCGGCAATTTCCAGCAGCGCGTCGGTTTTGGCATTAAATCCGGCAGTTTCTATGTCTATGACTACGGGGTAAAACCCACGAAAACGGCCACTCAGGGCGTTAAGATCACTTTTTTCGGCCATCAGTTTCTTATCTTCATCGAATGCAGCGCGCATTATGGCAAATTTTGCGCCCGGTTGCAGGCGGTTATCACGCAGATAAAAATAAGGGCGCAGGAAGCGCCCTTAATCGACCTCAGTGGCCCAGACCATGCCCAGCATGTTTGTTCTCGATCAGTTCGATCTTGTAACCGTCCGGGTCTTCAACGAAGGCAATCACCGTGGTGCCACCTTTAACCGGGCCGGCTTCGCGAGTAACCTTGCCGCCGGCGTTACGGATGCTGTCACAGGTTGCAGCGACATCGTCGACGCCCAGCGCCAAATGGCCAAACGCGCTGCCCATTTCGTAGCTGTCGGTGCCCCAGTTATAGGTCAGTTCAATCACCGCACCTTCGCTTTCATCGGTATAGCCTACAAACGCCAGCGAGTATTTGTATTCCGGGTTCTCGCTGGTACGCAGCAAGCGCATGCCTAATACCTTGGTATAAAAGTCGATGGAACGTTGCAGGTCACCGACGCGGATCATGGTATGGAGTAAGCGCATAATTCCTCTGATTGGATGTGCCGTTGCCAATGGCGGATGGATTGAAGCGAAATTCAGTATAGCGTTGCCGCATAAGGGATTTCAATGTATGCCGGGGCGGGAGTGGCAGAGTTTCGGTGACATTGTCACCTTATCAATGGCAATCGCACAGTATGTGCCCTATGGTTGATGGAAATAGGTACTATACCCCTCGCAAGGAACAGCAGGGTCGGATAGCGATCCAGACTCAGGGTGAATGGCCTCAATTTATACATTTGGATCTGGTTAATATGCTTTTTTGTTTTTACCCGTGTGGAATGATGGCTACTGCCGAAGGAGATCATTAATGGACGAAATGCTGATTCTGGTGGACGCCGAAGATAATTCCGTGGGGTCGCAAACCAAAACGCTGGTGCACCAGCAGGGATTACTGCACCGGGCGTTTTCAATTTTTATATTTAATAGCCAGGGCAGACTGCTGCTGCAACAGCGGGCTTACGGTAAATACCATTCTGCCGGGTTATGGACCAACACGTGCTGTGGTCACCCGCGCTGGGGAGAGGCAACGCAGGCAGCAGCACAGCGGCGGTTGCAGGAAGAGATGGGCTTTTGCACTGAGCTACTGCAAGTATCGAGTTTTACCTACCGCGCGGAAGTGCCAGGCGATTTAATTGAGCACGAATTCGATCATATTTACGTGGGCTTGTTTGACGGTGAACCGCAAGAGGATCCCGAAGAGGCCCACAGCTGGTTGTGGGTCGATATTCGGCAATTAGCCCAGGAGATAAAAAACGATCCTGGTAAATTTACCGTTTGGTTTCGCACCATAATGAACAATATCGACGCCGCTGAGATCGAACGTTGGGGAAAGCTGGGTCTTCGTTAAATTGCCCCTGAACCGAAAAATGACAAAAGCCCGCCGGCATTCGCATACCGACGGGCTTTCTTATCTGGTATTCCGCGTTATTACAGCGTCGGGTAGTCAGTATAACCCTCTGCACCGCCGCCATAGAAGGTGGCAGGCTGCGGCTCGTTCAACGCAGCATTCTGCTTGAAGCGCTCTACCAGATCCGGGTTGGCGATATAGCTGCGGCCGAAGGCCACCGCATCGATAAAGCCTTTATTGATCAGCTCTTCTGCTTTCTCGGCGGTATAAGCACCGGCACCGACGATGACGCCTTTAAAGTGGGCGCGTACCGAGTCACGGAAGGCGTCGGAGTAAGGCTTGCCGCCGGCCCAGTCGGGTTCGGAAATGTGCAGATAAGCGATATTGCGCTTGTTCAGCTCTTCCACCAGATACAGCGCCGCTTCTTCCTGATCTTCCCCGTTATCCAGGCCGTTGAACGGACCCAGCGGTGAAATACGGATGCCAATGTGTTCTGAACCCCATTCGGCGATGCTCGCGTCAACCACTTCCAACGTCAGGCGAGTGCGGTTTTCGATGCTGCCGCCGTATTGGTCGGTACGTTGGTTAGACGCTGGCGACATAAACTGGTGCAGCAGATAGCCGTGCGCAGCGTGCAGCTCGATAAAATCAAAGCCGGCTTCACGCGCGTTGGCGGTGGCCTGACGGAAATCGTTGATGATCCCCGGGATCTCTTCGGTTTCCAGCGCTCGTGGGGTAGAGGTCGGCACTCGTACCCAGGCGCCGGTTTCGTCACGCACGGTGGTGCGGGTGTCGGCATTGATCGCAGAAGGGGCCACCGGTGCCTGCTGGCCCGGTTGCAGACTGTTGTGGGAAATACGGCCCACGTGCCACAGTTGAACGGCGATATGGCCATTCTTATCGTGTACAGCCTGGGTGATTTTTTTCCACGCGGCGATCTGCTCAGGAGTGTGCAGCCCCGGAGCGCCAGCATAGCCTTTCGCCTGGAAAGAAATCTGAGTGGCTTCAGTGACGATCAGGCCGGCACTGGCGCGTTGAGCATAATATTCGCCCATTAACGGAGTAGGGATATCGCCGGGCTCAATGCTGCGCAGCCGCGTCAGTGGGGCCATAAACACGCGGTTTGGCAGGGTGATAGCGCCAACCTTCAACGGGGAGAACAACTTTTCAATCTTCATAGTGCATCCTATATTAATAGACCGGTCGACTAGTAATGTAATAAAACTGCCCCACAGGGCAGGTTTCGATAAAGCCAGGGTGTTTCGTTTAAGGTTGCGGCGGACGCAACAGCAATTCAATACTTTCCAGCGCGCTGGTCAACGGCGCGACCGATCGGCGGATTTTGGCACGCAGCGAAGCGCCAAGCCACAGTGAATACAGCGTTTCTGCCGTTGCTGCCGGGCTCATGGCAATCGACAAGGCGCCTTCGCGGATACCGCGTTCAATCGCGTCCTGCAGGTGAGCAATCACCCGGGCGGTTCCCGTTTCCAATGCATGACGCATCGGTTCTGACAGATCACTCACTTCGGCGGAAAGCTTCACCGCCAGACAGGCATTGTGGCATTCGCTGCGGCAGTGATAGCTGATTGCCTGGGCGTAATAGCTCAGCAACTGGTGGCGCGCATCGCTTTTATCGTCGGCAAACAGCTGTTTCATTTGCCCATCATAATGCTCGAAATAACGTTGCAGCATCGCTTCACCAAAGGCTTCTTTCGAACGGAAGTAGTGGTAGAACGAGCCTTTCGGCACCCCGGCCGTATTCAGCAGTTCACTCAGCCCCATGCCGGTAAAACCAAGGCGCAGGCTTAGCGTCTCGCCGGTAGCGAGCAAATGTTCACGGGTGTCTGTCGGGCAATGCGCATGTTTAGTCATAATGGCTGTCAGCATAATAGACCAATCGGTCTAGGTCAATAGCAATAAAAAACCGGCGTAAGAACGCCGGTTGCGATGAGCGGTATTTTGCCCGAGCGGGATGAAGATGTTAAGCGGTTATGAACCGCTGCGGCAGCGTTGCAGAATATCCAACTGCGATTGATACTCGCGAGTTTGCACGTTCATCATGCCGAGCAGGGTATGGAACAGGTTGTCTTGCGAGACTTCGTCCTTTTCCGCCATATTGTTCAGACACTGGCGATCGATCTTGAAGTTGCGCTCATAGTCTGCAGACATCCACATCAGGAAGGGAACGTGGGTCTGCTGGCTTGGAGCGAAGACATAGGGCGTACCGTGCAGGTACATGCCGTTTTCACCCAATGATTCACCGTGGTCGGAAAGGTACACCAGCGCCGTGTTGAATTTCCCGCTGTACTGCTGCAGCAGTTTGATGGTGTCGTCCAGCATGGCGTCGGTATAAAGCAGCGAATTGTCATAGGTATTGACCAACTGCTCGTGGGTGCAATCCTGGATCTGATTGCTGTCGCAGGTCGGTGAGAACTTCTGGAACTCTGACGTACTGCGGCGGTAATAGGCCGGCCCGTGGCTGCCCATCTGATGCAGTACGATCACACCGTCGTCTTTCAGGCTGTTGATGTAGTCGTTCAGCTTGTACAGCAATACATTATCCATGCACACATCGCCGTCGCAATCCTGCGGCAATTTCAGCTTGGTCATGTCTACGTGCGGTACGCGATCGCAGGCGCCTTTGCAGCCGCCGTCATTTTCACGCCACAGCACGTTAACACCGGCATGAGCCAGTACGTCTAGTACACCTTCCTGATGCGTAGCCAGAGTCGCATCGTAATCCTTGCGCGGCATGTTGGAGAACATGCAGGGGACGGATATGGCGGTTTCAGTGCCACACGAGCTGGCGTTTTTAAAATAGGTCACATTGTCTTGTTTCAGGCGCGGGTTGGTTTCGCGGTCGTAGCCCCCGAGCGAGAAATTCTCGGCGCGCGCCGTTTCGCCCACCACCAGGATCACCAGGGTTTTCTTTTGCTGTGAGGCTATCAGCGGCCCTTTGCGCGCATCTTCACCAATTTTCACCAGCGGCAGGTTACGGGTGAAGTAGCGTTGCTGGGTAAACTTGATGGTGCCGGCGACGAAGTTGGAAGGCGTCAGCATTTTCACTACGCTTTTGTTATTGCGGATCAGCGAAGCGTAGTCCTTATAAAACAGCGCGGCAATAATCAGGATCACCACCACGGAAAGCATCACGTTGGCGGCTCGCAGCCCGGCCATGTACCACCAGGGGCGAGTTTTTCGGATATCGGTAAAGCAGACCGCCACCGCCGGAAGAATACCGAGCAACACCAGCCACAGCCCCATGCGGGGTGTCAGCAGGGCCGTGGCCTCCTGCGGGTTGGTCTCGAAGGCGTTCTGCATCATATTGCCGTCGATGACCACGCCATAGCTGAACATAAAGTAGTTGGCGGCCGCGCTGCCGAGCAGGAAGAAAATCATCAGCGGTTTACGCAGGAAGGGCACGGTCAGCACGCTGAAGATGATATTCAACGCGCAAAAAATCACTACCGGCATGGTGGCGGCGAAAATAACGCTGTGGACGTTATCGAAGCTGATATACGACCAGGCCTTATGAAGGAATAACGCATTCTGGAACAGAGTGAAGAACAAGGCGCTGGCGAGGATAAAACCCAGGCTGTTGCACTGTAAGCGTTGACGTAACCACATTGCCAAATCTAAGTCCTGCTATTAAGTAATGCGCTGAAATTTACAGGATGAAACTTAAGAAAACCTTAGAGATTCAGAATGGTGGCGAAGTCGTTTAGTTTTGGTTTAGAAAAAAGGTCGCCAGACCGGGGGATGGTCTGGCGATGCGATATCAGTAAGCGGCGGTAAATTGCGCTTTGATAAACTGCGGTTTTTCAATTTCGTCGATGATGGCGACCGACAGATCTTCCACCGAGATACCGGCTGGCGCCTGGCCATTCATCAACAGTTTGGTGGTGCCAAGGCGGAACTGGCCGGTGCGTTTGCCAGGTTCCAACAGGGCAGCTGGCGACAAATAGGTCCAGTCGAGCGAAGTCTCGTTACGCAGTTTGTTGCGTAAATCGCGTACCGCTTGTGCGCCTGGACGGATATTTTCCGGGAATTCCGGCGTGTCCACCAATTCAACGCCCGGCGCGACTTCCAGACTGCCGGCACCGCCCACCACCAGCAGGCGTTTAACGCCGGCTTTTTTAACCGCGTCCAGGATCTGCTGTGCGCCGCGGCTGGTTTTTTCGTAAAGGTTGTCTTCCGCCCAGCCTGGGTTATAGGCGCTGATCACCGCATCCTGACCGGCCAGCTGTTTCGCCAGCCATTCGGTGTCGGCGACGTCGCCCAGCGCTATGCTCAGGTTGGCGTTTTCCGGCAGGTCTTTTTGCTGACGGGCAATCGCCGTGACTTGCAGTCCACGTGCCAGAGCTTCATCCAGCACGCGGCGGCCTACAAAACCTGTTGCTCCAATAATGGCTACTTTCATCTTTATGCTCCTGTCAGTAAAGGGGTCAGTATTAACTTTCTGCTCAGATTGACCCGAGCGGGTATAGATAATGTAGTACTTAACAATGATGTTGATTAGTGCCATATTCATGCTTTCTTGATTAAGTAAAACTTCATAATCATGGATAAACTGAATCGAATGGCGGTATTCGCCACCGTGGTGGCCGAAGGATCGCTAGCCGGAGCCGCCCGGCGACTGGGAATGACGCCGTCAGCGGTCAGCCAGCACCTGCGCTCACTGGAAAAAACGCTTGGCGTGCCCTTGTTGCACCGTTCTACACGCCGCCTGGCGCTCACCGAAGCGGGGGCGGCGTTCTATCCCGGTTGTGAGGCGATGTTGTTTCAGGCGCAGCAGGCCGAACAGCGTCTGGCGGAACTGCGCGATACCCTGGTGGGAGAGTTGCGCATCGCGACGACCATCGGTATCGGTGGTCGCCCGTTAGCGGAGGCGATGGCGCCGTTGTTGCAGGCGCATCCCAAGCTGACGCTGAAGGTGCTGGCTGACGACCGGATTGTCGATATGATTGATCAACGTATCGATATTGCGCTGCGAGTTAATCGTCAACTGGCGGACGCCAATATGATTGCCCACCCGCTGGCCGAATGGCCGATGGTGCTGTGTGCCGCTCCTCGCTATCTCAGCCAGCATGGCGTGCCGGAGACGCCACAAGACCTGGTGCTACACCGATGGATCACCGGGGCTTTCAGCGGTGCGCATCTCGATTTGCATCACCAGAGCGGCCAGCAGCTTAAATTGCGTCTGGCGGAAGGGCAGATTGTCAGCGACAGCATGACCGTCATGCGCGCCTTCACCCGCAATGGTTTGGGGATCTCGATTCAACCCCTGTATGAAATAGAAGATGAGCTGCAACGCGGTGAGTTAATCCAACTGATGCCTGAATGGCGGCCGACACCGTTACGGCTGCATGCGATGACGCTCGAGCGGGCGATGCCGGAGAAAAATCGCCAGGCGCTGCGTTACTTGCGCGACTATTTTCGCCGCCACACCGAAAAGTCACTTGCCAGCGGCGCCGATGGCGTCTTCAATTAGCAAGAGATAACAGGAGGACGCGTGCCGCAGCAGCTTGAGTTTTTTGACATCCCCAGCCCGTGCCGAGGTATCTGCCAGGCCGATGACCGAGGCTTTTGCCGTGGCTGCCTGCGCAGCCGCGAAGAACGCTTTGGCTGGATGCAAATGAGCGATGCGCAAAAAAGGGATGTGCTGCGCCTGTGTCACCAACGCTTCCTGCGCCTTCAGCGAGCCAATAAACAGCCCGATGAGCCGCTACCCGAACAGCCGTCGCTATTTTGACCGGTACCCGATCCGCCGCACGTTAGCGCGGCTTTCCCCTTTCCACGTCGTTACCCGCTTGTGTATGCTGGCATCAAACACTGTCATGAGGTTTCAATAATGGAAAACCGTATTCAACTCGCGCCGCAGGGGCCTGAATTTTCCCGCATGATTTGCGGATACTGGCGTTTGATGGAGTGGGGCATGTCGCCGCAACAGCTGTTGGCGTTCATTGAGCAGCATATCGAGCTGGGCGTGACCACTGCCGATCACGCGGATATTTACGGTGGCTATGCCTGCGAACAGGCTTTTGGCGAAGCGATGCGGCTGAAGCCGTCATTGCGCCAGTCGATGGAGTTGGTGTCCAAATGCGGTATCGCCACTACGGCCAAACCGGGCAACGCCATCGGCCATTACATCACCGACCGCGAGCATATTGTTTACAGCGCGGAACGTTCGTTGGCGCATCTGCATACCGACTATCTTGACCTGTTGCTGATCCACCGTCCGGATCCGCTGATGGATGCCGATGAGGTCGCCGAGGCCTTTGTGTCTCTGCACCAAAGTGGCAAAGTGCGTCACTTCGGCGTTTCCAACTTCACACCGGCGCAATTTACGTTGCTGCAATCGCGGCTGCCATTCTCGCTGGTGACCAATCAACTGGAGATTTCACCGATTCATCAGCCGAGTATCCTGGATGGATCGCTGGATCAGTGCCAGCAATTACGCATCAAGCCGATGGCCTGGTCTTGTCTGGGGGGCGGCCGCCTGTTCAGCGACGCCGAGTTCCAGCCGCTGCGTGATGAGTTGCAGGCGGTGGCGCAGGAAATAGGGGCCGAGACTATCGAGCAGGTGGTGTACGCCTGGGTGATGCGTCTGCCGTCGGCACCGTTGCCGATTATCGGCTCAGGCAAGATTGAACGCGTGCGTTCGGCATTGAAGGCGCAGCAATTGACGCTGGATCGTCAACAGTGGTTCCGCATCCGCAAAGCGGCGCTGGGTTACGACGTACCTTAACCGGCCCAATAAAACGGGCAGCCTCGGCCGCCCGTTTTTAACGTTAATGTCCCGGTGTTCAGGCCAGTACCACCTGGCCGTCCGACAGGCTATCGAATCCGATCCCGACTAAAGTGACCGTATTGCCGCCAAAATTAAACACCAGATTGTCGTTCACCTCGGAAGCAAAATCACGGAAATTACCGCCCGTACTGCTGCCGTCGGTACCGATAAATACCAGCTTGTCTCGGGCCTGATAGCCGTAAATCAGATCCTGACCGAAGTCGCCGCTGAACAGGAAGGTATTGTTGCCGCCCTGGCTGTGCATAACGTCGTTACCCGCGCCTCCGACGAACACGTCATTGCCTTTGCCGCCAAACAGCTGGTCATTTCCCTCCAGACCGAATAGCCAGGAGCCGGAATCCTTGGCGGTCAGAACGTCATCGGCCGCGGTGCCGTTCGCCGAACTGGCGTAGGCGGTCAACCCCTTGGTGGAAAGTAATCCGTTGTCGGTCACCTGATGATCAACCTCTTTGGTGAAAATCAGCAGTGACGACTCTTTGCTTTTCAGCGTGCCAATCGAGTTAGCCAGAGTGATGCCACCGTCAGCATCGCGCAAATAGAGCGTATTGCCGTCGTACGCGACCTCGGTATTTTTCAATGCATGTTGCAAATCCAGGGTGTTATGGCCTTCACCGCCGGAAATAATATTAAAACCGCCATCGTCACGGAAGGTGTCATTGCCGGCTCGGCCCTCGAGATAATCATTTCCCGCGCCGCCCTTGATAAGGTCATTGCCGTCACTGCCGACAATAAAGGTTGGGCCGCTGTGTTGCTCGGCGTTACGGTTGAGGTCTTCCACCCAGGTATTGCCGCGGGTAACGTCAGAAAGATTGGAGACAATCACCGTCGAATCTTCGCTGGTCAGCGAGTAGAACTCTGAATTCAATACCCGCATCAATCCGTCCTGATAAAAGAACGGCAGGTGAGATAACCAGGTTGGCACATTGAGGATAGAGAAGGGCAGAATATTCCAGGCGGTGGAGGCATAGTGGTCGTTGAAATTAACGATGTTATTGGTAGCGGACTCTTGTGGTGCGTCATGCACGCCCAGCGTTGCTGAAGTGCGCGTCGTGCCATCCAACGCGCGGAATACCGGATCGTTTTCGTAGCCGATATTAATGACTTTATCGCCGGTTTCGTATTGGGTAGGAGAAGCGAAGGCGACATAGTTTGACTGCGCGTAGAAGCCACCCCAATTGCCGTCGCTGAGCGCCGCCATGCTGTTCACGGCCAGGCCGCCGAGGCTGTGACCACTGATGGTAATGTCATCCCCGCTCAGTCCGTGAGACTGGGCGAACTTGGCCACATCCCCCAGCAAGGTGCCGAAGGCTTTCAGGCTGTAATTATCGGCATAACCACTGGGGCCGAAACCGGCCAGCAGGTCATTGACCAGATCGCCGATGGTATCGGTGATTAACGATTCACGCGGGCCGCTGGTGCCGCGAAAAGCAATGCCGATGCCGGTGAGATTACCCTCGCTGTCGTATTTTCCCAGTACTTCGGCCTGTGCAGTGGTATAGCCCAGAGTTTCACCGTAATAGGTGCCACGCGCGTCCGTTTTGCCCTGATAGCCTAATTGATCTGCGCTAATCAATGACCAGCCGGCGTTATTTACCGCCGCCAGCGCCGCCTTTTCCGAGTCAGGATTCCAGGGGATTCCGGGTAATCCCCCCTGTGATTGAGTGCTGCCTATCAACGCGGTGACCAGGGTTAAGGGCAGGCCCAGCCCGAAGCCGGTATTATGATAGCCTTCATCAAAACCATTATCGATATTGTGATAGGCGTAGGTGGAAATTGCCATGGCATCGGTAAATAACGCTTTGGACTTCGCCTCATCGAGGCCTTGATAATTAAAGATTCCCATATCAGTTCCTTATGAATTAGCTGCGTTGCCGGGTTAATCTTTGAATAGCTATTGCAGCGAGTCGCAATGAAATGAGTATGCCGCACGGCGCCTGGTCAGAGGACCGACATCGGTAGAATTATTATTAGTAGTAATTATTAAGAATGCGAATTTGATCGCCAAAATTGTGCGTGTTTTGTGCGGTGACGCGGCAGCTTCCCCTATACTGAACACTCACAGAGACTTCAAGGAGATTGATTGATGAAACACTATTGGTATGCGGCCTTTGGTTTGATGGCCTGCGGCGTTGCTCAGGCGGCGACGGTGGATGTTGACATGAATCTGGTGACCGGACAGGGAATTGGTCAGGATATTGGCAAGGTGACGATCAGCGAAACGCCTTATGGTTTGTTATTTACGCCACAGCTCAAAGCCTTGCCGGCCGGTGTGCACGGTTTTCACGTTCATGAGAAGGGCAGTTGCGAACCGGGAATGAAGGACGGCAAGGCCGTCGCGGCGTTGGCGGCCGGCGGACATCTTGATCCACAAAAAACCGGTAAGCACCTTGGGCCGTACGCCGACGGTCATTTGGGGGATTTGCCGGCCATTTACGTGACCGACGACGGCATGGCCAGCTACCCGGTGCTGGCGCCTCGGCTGACAAAAATCAGCGAAATCAGCGGCAAGGCACTGATGGTGCACGCCGGTGGTGATAATCACTCCGATCATCCCAAACCGCTGGGTGGCGGAGGCGAACGCTTCGCCTGCGGCGTGATTAAGTCATAGCAACGGTTAGCGGGCGGTGGATGTTGCCGCTGCGCTATCAACAGGGACAATCGCCTGCTGTAGCTGCTGCAACGAACAATAAAGCCGCCAAATCAAGCCTGCCAGATCGCGCGCCGCCTGTTCCGGGTGGTGCGCCAGCGCAGTACTCATGCGCTGCAGTTCTTGCAGGCTGGCGTCCAGCGAACTGTGCTGCACGCCTTTCTCCGTCATGATGCCCCGCAGGCAATGAATACAGACGTCGCGAACCGCCGAGAGCGGATCGGAACGGGTTTGCCAGTCACGCAGTTGCCAGACGATATGGCTGCAGTTGAGCAACACCACGCCCCAGCGCAATAACCAGCTGCGCGCGTCTTGATCCTGACTTTGATTCAGTTGGCTGATGCGATGATAGATTCGCGATTCAAACTGGCTCTCGCTTTGCTGCGGTTTTTTGCTTAACTGATCGATAAAGTCCCGCCGCAGGGCGCGGATAATGCGCCGACTTTTGCGTTTGTCCGAGCTGGGTCGCAATATTTGGAAGGCTAAACCGGCCAGCAATACCCCGACAATCTTCCCGATGCTGTCATTGATAAACGACTGATAGTCGTAGCTTGGTGGATTGGTGACGGAAAGAAAAGAGCCCATGAATACGATCAGTTGCCCCCAGAGTGCGGCGTAGGAGGGGTGCTGCAGCTTGATCATCTGCATCGTTACCAGCACCGGGAACAGAAAGGCACAGAACAGCCAAAAATCATCAATCTGAATCATCAGGCCAAATTTCACCACAAAGCAGACAATCGACAGCAGCAGCACCGCCTTTAGCAGGGTAGTGATGCTGTTGATGGGGGACGGCGTGGAAGAGTAGAGCACGCAGCTGATGGCAATCAGCGTCAGGGCCGAACTGCCTGCGTCCCATTGGGTGTTAATCCAGTAAGCGCAACCAATGACAATGCACAAAAAGGTGCGCAGGCCGTTATATGCCGCTTCGTAGCTGTCGGTGTGACGGGCCAAAGAGGTGACGCGCGGTGGCTGAATATCGCTGACCGGCGTGGCGCTCTCCAGACGCTGCAACCAGCGGCTGGCGCTCAGATACAGCCAGCAGAAATGGCGCAGACGCAGCCAGAAGGCGCGATGACGATAGTCGGCGGGATCTTGCGGCGCAATCTGTTGCAGTATGCGCGCCAAACGGTACTTGTCAGTCTCGGGGTTACGCAGCTCGGTCAGCAGTTGTTCCAGCACGCTGGCCAGGTTGTCCGGGCGATCCGGCCAGTTCAGCAGCATGCGGCGCAGGCTGGAGATCACGCTGGTAATACGTAACTGCTGGTGCAGCATATAGTTGAGCAGATTATTCTGTCGGCGTAGCCGGTAGTGGCTCCAGAAAGCCTGAATACGCAGCAAGTTCATGGTCAGTATTTGGCCGATAACCCCTTCGTGCGAGGTACGCATCTGCACGGTGATTTCCGGCTGCCACAGCATCGCGGCATGTTCCAATAATCGCAGATGCATGCGCCGCAACGAGGTTAACAAGGTTTCGCCGTCAGAGGTGCTGGGCAGGATCATCATCATCAGACCGCCGCACAGAATACCGGTGATAACCTCACAAACGCGCGCTTGGGCAATATCAAAGATCTGCTGAGTGTCCGTCACGTTGACGGTGCTGAAGGCGATGATGGCGGCGGTGTAGCCCGCCAGCGCGAAGGCGTAGGAAACGTTGTTCTGATAGTGGTTTGAAATATAAGTGCACAGGCCGATCCAGGCGGCGATAAACAGCGTGAACAGCCAGGGGTCATTCAGGCAATGGCCGGCGATGGCCACGGATGCGGCAGCGCCGACCAGGCTGCCGAAAACCCGGCCGATGCTTTTACTGATCACACCGCCGACGGTGGGGAAGCTGACTACCGCTGCCGATGTGAGCGCCCAGTAAGGTTCGTCAAGATTGAGAACGAACGCGACCCACAGTGACAGGCACATCGCCAGTGAATTGCGCAGTGCATAACGCCATTGTCCAGCGGTGGCTTTTCCCCAAGGGGTACGGTTCCATTCCAAAAAAGGCAGGTTCACACGTTAGCCTTACTGATGAATCGAGATGGTGCAGGTGGTGCCCGCGACCAGCGGCAAATCTGCCGGAACATTTAGCAATTTTATCCGTACCGGTACGCGTTGCGCCAAACGAACCCAGGGCACGTTGGGTTTCACGTCCATTAATAAATCGCTGCTGCTTTCGACGCTTTGATCGTAAATGGCGCGGCCGATACTCTCAACTTCACCCTGAAGCGGAGTGTTGCCGTTATATAAAACGATGTCCGCTTTATTGCCTTCTTTTATATGTTTTAGCTTGGTTTCTTCAAAATAACCGAGCACATAAAACGAGTGCACATCAACCAGCGCAACCAGCGGTGAGCCGACGCTGGCATAGTTACCCACGCGGGTTTGCAAATTGGTGATATAGCCATCGGTAGGGGCATAAATTTTAGTTTTACTTAAATTCCATTTTGCCTGTTCCAGATTAGCTTGCGCGGCTTTATACGCGGCTTTCATTGCCTGTGCCGCTAAATTCGATTCGTCCATATCTTCCGCAGAAATAACATTTCGCGGCAGACCGCGGCGTCGAGCCGCCTCATGATCGGCCTTGGCCAGGTCAGACTGCGCTTTTGCCAACGCGGCCTCAGCATTGTCGAGTGCAATCTGGTATGGCACGGGGTCGATCGTAAAAATCAGACTTCCCGCAGGTATGAACTGATTGTCATGAACGGTTATTTTCTCTAATCTTCCAGAAACTTCTGGTGTGATATTGACGAGTTCGGCGCGCACCTTTCCATCGCGCGTCCAGGGGGATTGCATATAGTAATTCCATAACCACCAACCGGCACAGATGGCAATGGCACAGACGATTACCGTAGAAAAATATTTTAATGTTTTATACGTCATGAGTTACCAACTCGCTAAAAGCCACAGGGAGCCGCTGACGGCGATGACGAAAATAGACAAATCCATCAGCATAGGGTGCCAAATTTCGCCGGAATAAATCCAGTCTCGCAACAGGTGGTGTACCAGTAGCCATAAAATCAGGCCGAGCAAAACAGCCTTAAATAGGGGCGGAAAATAAAGCGAGGCGCCCAGCACCAAATCGGGTAGCGGGGACGAGGCATGAAGCCATGAAGTATTCACATTAACAATCCCAGTGAGTGAATATGTTGAGCGGTTGCATAGAGAATAAACAATAACTGATCAAAATGGTGGCTATTTCCACAATATACATTATATACATTTGTGTTTTTAATGTGAGTTACTCAAAATAGTCTAAGCTCTGGGAGGGTATGTTAGCATGCTAATTATAAGGAGGGGTAAGTGGAGTCAACATTAGGTTCAGATTTAGCACGATTAGTTCGTGTATGGCGCGCGCTCATCGATCATCGGCTCAAGCCGCTGGCGCTCACGCAAACGCATTGGGTTACTTTGCACAGTATCAATCGTTTGCCGCCGGAGCAGTCACAGATCCAGCTGGCTAAAGCGATCGGCATTGAGCAACCGTCATTGGTTCGTACTCTGGACCAACTGGAAGAGAAGGGGTTGATTACTCGCCACACCTGCGCCAATGACCGGCGTGCAAAGCGTATCAAACTGACTGAAGCGGCCGATCCCATCATCCGGGAAGTGGACAGCGTCATCAGCTCTACGCGGGGCGAGATTCTGAGCGGCATTACTACTGATGAAGTACAACTGTTGGTTGGTTTGATTGGCAAGCTTGAGCAAAACATCACTGAACTACAAAATAAACAATAAGAATTTCTTTTTATTCGATTAGATTTCACAGCATCGGAAATGAAACCGGAGGCCTAAAGCCTCCGGTTTTACCCATCTGTATCGCTTACAGCGGAGATACGGTAATAGTGTCGCCAGTACGAGCCATACGAACACGCTGGCCTGGGCTGAACTTGGTCGCGCCCGCCTTCTGAACCACCACGATGTTCTCTTTCTGGTCAGTTTTGATTTCCAGCTCGTAGCCTGAGGTACGGCCTGCGGCTTCACCGATGCTGTTACCCGCCACGCCACCGGCGACTGCGCCGGCTGCGGTTGCCAGGCTGCGACCGGTACCGCCACCGACGGTGTTACCGAGGAAACCACCCAATACGGCACCACCGATTGCGCCAATGGTATTCGACGTTTCACCACCCTGGATCTTGACTGGGCGCACCGAAACCAGCGTGCCATAAGTCACGGTTTGAACCTGTTTGGCCTGCGAAGCGGAATAAACGTCGCCGGACATGGATTCATTGGCGCACCCTGCCAGCGTAACTGCGGCGATAGCAACGACGAGAAGACGCTTGATCATATAAAACTCCTGTTGGTAGTAGTCCATAACCTGGGGAACCTTTCCAGGCCAGATTCAATGAAAATGATAGACAAAGTATGGCTCAAACGCACGCACATCACCATGACCCGCTACTGCATGCAGCTTAACGTTGCGCTGTTCAACCAATAATAAACGGTGGTTTAGCTTTATAACAGCGCCGCAGGAAATTCCGTTGCGCGTTGAGCCATCGTTTAGCGCTGGTTATCAACCGGGGAAGTGAGCAGAAAAACAGGCGCATTGCTCACAGAGGTGAAAAAAGACAACAGAATTCATGGCGTTAATGTTTTAATTCTGGTTTATTTATCAGGTCAAAATTTTGTTTCCCCGCACAGGGTAAAGGATGTTGCTATGAAGTCAGGCCGCTATATAGGTGTTATGTCCGGCACCAGTCTGGATGGCGTCGACGTGGTGCTTGCTGCGATCGACGGACGAATGGTGGCGCAGCAGGCCAGTTACAGCCATCCGATGCCGATTCAGCTCAAGCAGGATATTCTCGGTATGTGCCAGGGGCAACAGACCACGCTTGCTGCAGTGGGGCGACTGGATGCGCAGCTCGGCACCTTGTTTGGTGAGGCGGTGCTTGGCCTGCTGAAACAAACCGGCGTTGCCGCCCAGGACATCACCGCTATCGGTTGCCATGGCCAAACGGTATGGCACGAGCCCGAAGGTGACGCGCGCTTCTCTATGCAATTGGGCGATAACAATCGCATTGCCGCGCTGACCAATATCACCACCGTGGGGGATTTTCGGCGGCGTGATATGGCCTACGGGGGCCAGGGCGCGCCACTGGTGCCGGCCTTCCATCAGGCGTTGTTGGCGCATCCGGTGGAACGCCGCATGGTGCTGAACATCGGTGGTATCGCCAATCTTTCGATGTTGTTGCCGGGGGCGCCGGTGCGCGGTTTCGATACCGGGCCGGGCAATATGCTGATGGACGCTTGGGTATGGCGCCATCGCTCGCAGCCTTACGATAAAGACGGCGCATGGGCGATGGAAGGCCGTGTCTGCCTGCCTCTGTTGCAGCAGATGCTGGCCGATCCTTACTTTGCGCTGCCGGCGCCGAAAAGTACCGGCCGTGAATATTTCAATGCGGCCTGGCTGGAACGTCAGCTTACGGGACTGCCGGCGGTCAAGCCGGTTGACGTACAAACTACGTTGGCGGAACTGACGGCGATCACTATCTGCGAGCAGGTCCAGTTGGCTGGCGGGTGCGAACGCCTGTTGGTCTGCGGTGGTGGGGCGCGTAACCCATTGCTGATGGCGCGGATGTCGGCGCTACTGCCCGGCACCGAAGTGTGCCTGACTGACGATTTCGGCATCAGCGGCGATGATATGGAGGCTTTGGCCTTCGCCTGGCTGGCGTTTCGTACCTTGTCTGGCCAGCCCGGTAATCTGCCTTCGGTCACCGGCGCCAGCCGTGAAACCCTGCTGGGTGGGATTTATCCGGTTTTACCTTTAGGGGGCCGTTAGCTCTGTTAGGATAGAAATCGACAGATTTTCCTAAGGAGCAACAGCATGAAAAAAATCATTATTGCCGCCGGTGCGCTGGCGTTGGCCGGTTGCAGCTATGTTCTGCCGCAAAGCAGCCAGACCCTGCACTATCAGTGTGGCACCACGCCGCTGACGGTGGCGCTGGACGGCAAGGAGAGCACCGTCAGCCTGCTGATGGACGGCGAGCAGTTGAAACTCAAGCAGGTGCTGGCCATGACCGGCGCAAAATACAGTGACGGTAAATACACCTTCTGGTCCAAGGGCCAAAACGCCTACCTTGAGCGTAATGGCAAAGTGATCATGAGCGACTGCACGCTGGCGAATTGATCCGGCGGTTGCGGCGTCAGATCGATTGAGATCCTGACGCCGCTGGCGCAGAATAGAATCACCATTTTTCAGTTGGTTGATAACCCAATGATTGAAAATAATGAATTTGATGTTGCGGACCTGCGCCGTGAATACACCCGGGGTGGCCTGCGTCGCAACGATCTGACCGCCAATCCGCTGGAGCTGTTCGAAAAGTGGCTTAAACAGGCCTGCGACGCTCGTTTGGCCGATCCGACTGCCATGTGTGTGGCCACCGTGGATGAAAATGGTCAACCCTATCAGCGTATTGTTTTGCTTAAGCATGTGGATGAAAAAGGGTTGGTGTTCTACACCAACCTGGGCAGCCGCAAAGCACAGCAATTGGCGAATAACCCGCATATCAGCCTGCTGTTCCCGTGGCACATGCTTGACCGCCAGGTGATTTTCCTCGGTAAGGCGGAGCGGCTTTCCACTTTAGAAGTAATGAAGTACTTCGCCAGTCGCCCGAAAGACAGCCAGATCGGCGCTTGGGTGTCGCAGCAGTCATCGCGCATTTCCGCGCGCGGGGTGCTGGAAAGCAAATTCCTCGAGCTGAAGCAAAAATTCCAACAGGGCGAAGTCCCGCTGCCGAGTTTCTGGGGCGGATTCCGGGTCAATTTCGACTCCGTCGAGTTTTGGCAGGGCGGTGCCAACCGCTTGCACGACCGTTTCCTGTACCAACGGGACGGGAATGACTGGAAAATTGACCGACTGGCGCCCTGAAGACCGAAAATCCCCCTTAAGCGCTGGCACTGATGTCGCCGGCGCTTTATTCTATGCGGTATTCTGAATTTTATATTTCGCCAGTGGGCGAAAGGTCGTGTACCGACAAAGGTGCATTCGTTTATACATGGAGTCATTGATGGCAAGCAGCAACTTGATTAAACAACTGCAAGAGCGGGGCCTCGTTGCCCAGGTTACGGATGAGGAAGCGTTAGCAGAGCGACTGGCGCAAGGGCCAATTGCACTGTATTGCGGTTTCGATCCGACCGCTGACAGCTTGCATTTGGGCCATCTGGTTCCTCTGTTGTGCCTGAAGCGTTTCCAGCTTGCCGGCCACAAACCGGTCGCGCTGGTGGGGGGTGCCACGGGACTTATCGGCGATCCGAGCTTCAAAGCGGCTGAACGTAAGCTGAACACCACCGATACTGTGAACGAGTGGGTAGAAAAAATCCGCAAACAGGTTTCTCCGTTCCTGGATTTCGACTGTGGCAACAACAGCGCGGTAGCCGCCAACAACTACGACTGGTTCGGCGGCATGAACGTGCTGACCTTCCTGCGTGATATCGGCAAACACTTCTCCGTCAACCAGATGATCAACAAGGAAGCGGTGAAGCAGCGTTTGAACCGTGACGATTCCGGTATCTCGTTCACCGAGTTCTCCTACAATCTGCTGCAGGGCTTCGACTTCGCCGAGCTCTACAACCGTCATCAGGTTGAGCTGCAGATCGGCGGCTCCGACCAGTGGGGCAACATCACCTCAGGTATCGATCTGACCCGCCGCATGCATCAGCAGCAGGTGTTCGGCCTGACCGTGCCGTTGATCACCAAAGCCGATGGCACCAAATTCGGCAAGACCGAAGGTGGCGCAGTCTGGTTGGCACCTGAAAAAACCAGCCCGTACAAGTTCTACCAGTTCTGGATCAACACCGCCGACGCCGACGTGTACCGCTTCCTGAAGTTCTTCACCTTTATGGATCTGGCCGAAATCAACGCGCTGGAAGAAGAAGACAAGAACAGCGGCAAGGCACCGCGTGCCCAGTATGTGTTGGCAGAAGAAGTGACCGGCATGGTGCATGGTGCGGAAGGTTTGGCTGCGGCCAAGCGCATCACCCAGAGCCTGTTCTCCGGTGCGCTGCACGACATGACTGAAGCTGACTTCGCTCAGTTGGCGCAGGACGGTATGCCGACCATCAAGCTCGATGGCGACGCCGATCTGCAACAGGCGCTGGTGAATGCCGAGCTGGTACCTTCACGCGGCCAGGCTCGCACCATGATTGGCTCCAATGCAGTGACCATCAACGGTGAGAAGCAGTCTAACGCCGAATACACCTTCAGCGACGCCGATCGCCTGTTCGGTCGTTACACGCTGCTGCGTCGCGGCAAAAAACATTACTGCCTGGTAGATTGGCAGTAATCTCGTTGGATCGAAAAAAGCCCGGGGATAACCTCCGGGCTTTTTATTTTGGGCAGATACTGAGTTTGATTAGCTAATGGTTATGCTATTGCCTCTGTCAGGAGACTCTCAGTCGCAGAGCCATTAACGGTGATAGCCGGTGCTTTATAGTGTAATGCACTGGCGACAAAGTAGGGGTCCTGATTGCCGACCGAAAACACAATATCGTCTGCATCAAACATCTGGTTATGGTTTTGATCAACAATAACATATACCGATTTATCCAGTTTCATTACTCCGACCTCTGACAAATTATGGTCGCTGGCCCCATTGGTTATTTTTGCCAAAACCTGGGAGAAGAGGTTTTGTGCACTGTCGCTAGCGGTTAAACCGGTGAATAATGTATTAAGTTCGGTAGATGACGTCGCATTGCCATATAACACGGCATTTTTTGGCCCGTCGAAGGAAAATGTCCATTGAGAGCCGCTGTTGCCAACGTTAATGATGGCTTGCGAGTAGTTGCTCTCCAGAGTCACCATATTATCAATTTTGCTGTCGGCAAAATTAAGGGTTTGTGCGTAACCTAACGTGGTGTTGCCCATAACGGTAGCGGAGTGAACAATAAGGCCACCATCACTTGCTGAAACTGTCAATTGATCACCCGCTAAACTGTCGATGACAGGGCTGAACTCTGCACTGTTATCCAACGTTTTTAATGTGCTATAGAAGCTCCCACCGCCGGTGCCTTGTTTCTCGGATATCAAGTTGAGGTGCATAATAGAAGATATGCGGCCTTCGTTGTAGTCTCCACCCTTAATGGTTTTCAGATTATCACTGAAGTTGGATTCTATTTTGAGATTCAGCAGCATTAATTGATCGGTAATATATTGATGACCGTTTAACTGTAGGGTGGAAATATGATTATCCCCTCCGGTAAGTGTTAATAAACGTTCTTGCTGATGATCGGGGGAACTGCTCATATACACTTCCAACATGTTCTTGTGTGCGGAAGTAAAACTGAATGTTCCCATATCTAGAGTGCGTAAGCTGCTGGCCACATCGGTGAAGCCGATAGTGAATGTGTTATCGCTTTGCAGCGTATCATAAATATTAATATGGCTTTGCTTAGTTAAATCACCATTGATTCTAAATAATGAATTGCTGACATTTAGTAGGGTGAGTTCGCCAGAATATGCGGAAATGATTGCACCTTGGGAACCTGTATAGTCCCCATGCTGGTCTTTGGCTTTATCAGTCTGCTGCAAATGGGTGACATTGTTGTAGGCAGAGTTGAAAATTGTAGCTCGCTGGTCAATTAAACCAAAGTCAAACGTGTTTCTTCCCTCGGTAGCGACTAATACGCCATTCATGTAGATGCTACCGGTACCCCGATAG
This sequence comes from Serratia sp. BNK-12, assembly GCF_047456085.1. Classification (NCBI taxonomy): domain Bacteria; kingdom Pseudomonadati; phylum Pseudomonadota; class Gammaproteobacteria; order Enterobacterales; family Yersiniaceae; genus Serratia; species Serratia sp. BNK-12. The sequence goes on along the minus strand of NZ_CP179896.1, from coordinate 2,785,491 downwards.
TGAGTAAGATCAATAGTGGAAAAGTACAAAAATTGATTGAGGCTGCTGGCAATCTCGGCTTGGACAGAACCGTTCTCGTCGCTAGTAAGAAAAATATCTTTGCTGATCAGATTTGCGGAAATGATTCCTTTGTCAAAGGGGCTCATCGAGGCGGCAGAACCATGAATATTAAGTGCCGTAAAGTCTTTGCCTACGATGTTAGCTCCACCATTGATGCTATTGCCAACCCAGGAAAGAAAGCCATTATCGTCCAGCCGGATTTCAATTTTGGCCGTATTAAGCTGGGCCTTACTGTCGATGATTACGCTGGCATTTCGTTGCTGCATACTCCCGTTTGCGGTAGCAATATTAGAATCATTAAGCATTAGCGTCATGTGCTGCTGGCCGCTAAATCCTGAGCGAACCAAATCACTGGTGGCGTATTCTCCAGTTAATAAAATTTCTTTTATAGAGTTTAGATTAATAAAGCTTAGATCGATGCTGTGATTGCTGTTGGCATTTATCTTGAGGTCAGTCAATATTAACAGTGAGGCTATTTCGGCATTAGTCAGTTCGTGAGAGTGCTGCGTATTTATTTCTGCAGTCAACTTACCATTATTCGAAATTCCAAATTCACCATTGTATGACTTCTGATAATTCAAAGAAATACCGATATTTTTTTCGAAATCTAGCAGTAAGGAGTGCGATGGAGGGGTTGGATGGTTATCTAGTGGGTACTTTCCATTGCGAAAAGCATCGATAATTAACACGGTGGCTTGCAGTTTATCGTAATTAGCCTTTAACAGAATGGCCTGAGATTCTGATGTAGTAAGATTGTTGCCATACAAGTACTGATAGATAGCACCATAATCCGTTGCGGCATTGAATTGCGTCGAGGCGGACAGAGTTTTTAATAATTGGACCTCGGTCGTTCCGGCCGCCAGCATTTTGCTGTACGTATCTAATGCATCGGCCGGCACACTACTTTTGGCGATGACCAGGTAGAAGGAGGCTACAACTTCTTGGTATTTAAAATCTGGCATCTCACCAGAAAGATAGACTTTGGTCGCTTTATTGAAATTCACATTGGCTTGAGAGTTGCTATCGTCATTGCGTATGTCATTAATCATTCTCACAACAACATCCCCTCGAGTTTCTGTACTGTTGTTTAAACCGGTGAGATAGTTTGATATGTCCTGTGATGACGGCTCTTTATTAAAGGTGTTTTTGAATATTGTCTTTATAAAATCCTCATTATTTAAATTATCTAATGAGGGTCTGGTACTGATGAAGTTCTGGGCGATTTTATTAAGTTTATCTGGGTTGTTAATCAAGTCATTAGCCCAAAAATTAATTCCACTTGATACCATTGCGCCACCGATGACATAGTAAATGGCTTGAATATCAGATGCATAGGAGGTGTATTCGCTAGTTTTGTCGAATGAAGGGTAAAGGGTTGTGATAATGGCGTTTTCCAGATGCATTTTCTGCTGCAGTAGATTCTGGTCTGTACCGCTGTAATTCTCTGTTCTATTTATAATGCTAATGGCTATAGAACCCAGTGTTGTCCCATTTTCGGCCTCTAAAACTAGCGCTGCTAATGTAGTGCTGTCAGGTTTCGTTCCGGTGATATTTTTAAATATAAAACTGATTTTTTCGCTATTGTTCAGACCATCGTAACGATTTTGCCCATCATGCGAGTTAATTAATGCGTTAGCGAGTAGGGCGGGGTTGGTTTTATTACTTTCTAACTTCCTTCCAAAGTAATCAAGCGTGGGGGTGTCCGCCTTTTTACCTAATGTGGCCAGGTAAATGGCGGAGAAAATATGTTGTTCTTGCAGTAAGCTCATAAAGTCTCCGCATCAAAAAGTTTATTTTAAACCTATGGTTTTAGCAAATAAACATAGCATTATAACGTTTCACTTAGTATGGGGTATTCCGCCGTCAACTGTACCGGTGGTGATTTATAATGCAGGCTAACTGCGGTCTGGTAGGGATCTCTGTCTCCCAAAGAGAATACAATATCATTATCATCAAATGCTTGGTTGTGGTTTTTATCGATGATCACATACAGTGCTTTATCAATTTTCAAAATGCCGACCTCAGAGAGTTGGCCTTGGCTTCTTCCTTCAGTTACATTATCCATTATTGCGCTAAACATGTTCTGCGCAGAATCAGATTGACTGGAGTCCAGGGAGTGGAAAAGTGTATTCAGGGCATTACTCCCAACAACGCTGCCATAAATGGCCATTTCTTTATAGCCCCCGGTACCAAATATCCACTGTTGATTTTCTTCGCCAACAAGTATTTTGTCTCGATTCTCCGGAGTCAAGCAGGTAACCAGGTTGTCGATGCTACTGTCGGTAAAACGATAAATATCTGCAGCATTATTAGCCGTGTCATCGATAATGGTTGTATTCCCCATCACCTGAAGGTTATCTCCCGAATTACCGCCAGAAACGAGCAACTGCTCGCCAGCTAATGCATCAATAACAGTCTGAAAAGGAGAATTATCATTGAGGGAAACTAATGTCTGATAAAATGACCCACCACCAGAACCTCCTTTTTCCATGTGCAAATTGATAATATAGTCTTGGTAGCGGTCTGCTGTCGGTGTCGTTCCAACGTAAGTCAATGAATCACTAAAGTCTGCTGCAATAGTCAGGTTTAAGGTATGAGTATCTATTGCTGCGCCATTTATATTGATATTTGTAATGCTATTGTCACCACCGGCAAGCCTCAGCGTGCCACTTTCGCCCTGTAACTCGATGTTCAGCGACCTATCATTAACCGTTCCCTGATAGTGAGTTGTCAGACTAAGGGTGCCTGCGTTGATGTGGTCGTTTTCATCCTCTCCCAGGCGTATGGTTAGAGCGATATCCGTAGCGATACTTTGTGTAATAGGGGCCATTTCGATATGCAGTGAACTGGCCTCGCCAGCGTCCTCCCGGTAGCGCAGAACATTGCTATTATCATTGCCATATCCGTAGCCCTTATGGAAATTAATAACATGAATATCGTTTACAGGACCTGAAACGGTCAGTCCATCCCAGCCATTTACTGTGCCGAGCTGCGTAGCCAGGCCGAAATCAAAGACTTTATTGTCCTGAGTTCCTGTTAATAATCCGTCGTGATAAATATTTGTTTTTCCGATGTAGTTGGTCAGGTCAAAGGCGGAAAAATAGTTGAAGTTACCACTATTTCCACGTACTTCCGTGGAGGTGGCCCCGTTTGGGTCTGTAGTGGTGTAAATGTCCTTGGTAAAAAAGTTTGCTGAAATTAGATAGTCACTGTAGATCGAGTAGAAATGGTCTGATTTTGCGTGGAAGGCTTTGCTTACCATGTTTCCAGTGGTGCTTGTAGCATTGCCGTTCCAAAATAGCTGGCTATTTCCCTGCGCGCCGAAAATAAGGTTTAATGTGGCGTTGGCAATGTCGGTGTCATCTTTTACAAATACCTTCTTATCGACAATAAAACTTGCCAGATCAATTTGACCTCCTGAATTCTCGATATTTTTATCGTCAAGAATGAGCGTTGGTGAAATCCATGCGGCGGAAATTGAACTTAGAAGTAGTTTATTGCTGGCATAATCCCCGCTGATGATGATTTTGTTTATCCCATTTAAATCTGAAAGGTCGAGTTTTTTTTGGAGATCGGTGTTGGCATTTATTGTGATTTCCTTTAGAGATGCTATCTCTGCAGCAGATAATGCATGTAATTTGTCTGAGTTAATTGTTCCCGTTAGGACACCACCGTTACTATCTAGCGTTAATATGGCTTTTTCTTTATAACCTAGCGCTTCACCAATGCTTGCGTTGAATTTTTTGATCAACGAAGGGCTCGGGCTCTGACCATTATCTAATGGGTATTTCCCATTGCGCAGAGAGTCAATAATAAGCAGCGTTGCTTTTAATGGGTCATTCCCGCTTTTAAGGAGAATGGCCTGGTAAACCTGTTCTGGAACAGAGCCGTTAAAGTTATAAAGATCATTATATATCTTTTTAAAATTACTGGCCTCGCTAAACTGAGGTGATTTGGCAAGTATCTTCAACAAGGCTAATTCAGAGTTACCGCTAGCCAAAAACTTACTATAAGTGTCAATAGTTGATGCTGATGCGTCACTTTTCGCGATGCTCAGGTATAACGCGGCGACAGTTTCTTTGTATTGGGCTGTTGGAAGCTGGCCGGCAGCATAGACATGGGTTGCACTAAGGAAGGCTTCTTTGGCTTGAGGGTGTGTCGTATCATTTCGAATATCTTCTATCATTCTGGTGACGACTTCGCCGCGGCTCTCGGTGTGAGCATCAAGACCAGCAAAATATTTGGCTAACTCCGCATCGTTGGGGGGCGTTTTAAAGGTCAGGTTGAATATTTTTTTAACGAAATCTTTGTCGCTTAAGCCCGCAGTTTTAGGTCTGGTTTCTATGAAGTGCTGAGCAATTCGGCTTAGCGTACTTTGGCCACTGTATAATGCCTGAGCCCAAAAATTGATGCCCTCAGCGACCATGCTCCCGCCAATCACATAGTAGATCGCTTGGATGTCGGCTGCGGCGGCGTAAACGTCGGGTCCTTGGTCGAAAGCGGGGTAAAGTGACGCGTTGATGGTATTTTCCAGCTGAGCGGCACCCTCTGTAAGCTCTGGATTACTCCCGTTATAATCCCGAAATTCGCGCACAAGATTTTGAACCATATAACCAGTTGAGTGGCCCTGACTCAGTTCATTTGACCAATGAGCTACCACGTTTTCAGGTGCAGGGGCGCCAGTTATATTTTGGTAAACATAACTGACCTTTTCCTCATTGTTGAGATTTTGATAGCGTGATTGACCATCCAATGCGGCAATGAACTTATTGACCAGGAAGGTTTGATCAACTTTTCCGTCAGATAAAATATTGGCATAAAAAGTCAACGTGGCGGAGTCTGCTTTTTTCCCCAGACAGGCATAATAAAGAGCGGCAACGTCTTTTTGATATTTAATTTTACTCATGGATCCCCCAGATTTGAGTTGTGAAGTGCATTCGATAGATGGCTACGCGCCAAACTTTACTAGTGATAAAGTGAAATAAGTTGACCTATTATGGTTACCTATATAATTAATTATGCTATTAGCGTACTAAGCGTTTAACTTGATGATATGTTAATAACGAAAAACCAAGCCGATTCATTCAAAGTTGAAATTAAACTTAGTTGCAATAGAGAGTTAGTTCAAGTCGATACAATGCAAGTATTCCCTACCTTACTGATAACAATGTGTTCTATGGGTTTTGAGGTTGATTTTTTAGGAAAAGTACCATGATTATTGCTACGGATTATATGCGCGTTCACATTAAATATTTGCATTGTTAACAATCTAACTTGTTATTTTTAAAGTTTTTATTGTACTTTATGATTTTAAAATTTGACGTTTGGAGTATGATGTGTCTAGAGAACGATCGCGCATACCTGTAGCGTTTGTTTCGTTTAATTTTCCATGGTCAGGCTTTGGTAAGGTTGTAACCTAATTAAAATGAAAAACATTCTTTCTATACAGTCTCATGTGGTGTTTGGCCACGCGGGCAACAGTGCGGCAGAATTTCCGATGCGCCGCATGGGTGTTAACGTCTGGTCGTTGAACACCGTCCAGTTCTCCAATCACACCCAGTACGGCAAGTGGACCGGTTGCGTGATGCCGGCCAGCCACCTGACGGAAATTGCCCAGGGTATTGCGGATATCGATCAACTCAAGCATTGCGATGCCGTGCTGAGCGGTTATATCGGTTCGCCGGAGCAGGGTAGCCATATTCTTGAGATCGTGCGTCAGGTCAAACAGGCCAATCCGCACGCCTGGTATTTTTGCGATCCGGTCATGGGTCACCCTGAAAAAGGCTGCATCGTGGCACCGGGCGTGGCGGAGTTTCATTGTCAGCAGGCATTGCCGTGCAGCGACATGATTGCGCCAAACCTGCTGGAGCTGGAGTTGTTGAGTCAGCGCACCGTCGTGAATGTTGATCAAGCGGTAAGCGCTGCGCGTGAGCTAATTACCAAGGGGCCGAAAGTGGTGCTGGTCAAGCACCTGAGCCGCGCCGGCTACCATCCGGACTGTTTCGAAATGCTGTTGGTTACGGCGGATGAAGCCTGGCACATCAGCCGTCCGCTGGTGGATTTTGGCAGCCGCCAACCGGTAGGCGTGGGCGATCTGACCAGCGGCCTGTTGCTGGTTAATCTGCTTAAGGGCGAGGCGCTTGATAAGGCGCTGGAGCACGTGACGGCGGCGGTTTATGAAGTGATGCTGACAACTCAGGCAATGGGACAGTACGAACTACAGGTGGTGGCGGCTCAGGATCGTATCGTGCAGCCAGATTGTGATTTTAAAGCGGTAAAGCTGTAATTAAGCTGACGCTGTGCCCCGGCGGATTACCGCGCCGGGGCCAGGAAATTATTTCAATCCTTCCGCGTTCAAGGTGGCATCTACTGCCGGCCGTGCGGCCACGCGATCAAAATAGGCCGATAAGTTGGCGTGCTTTTTGGGATCAAACTGCATGGCGATAGCCCAGCGCAGAACGGTAAACAAATAGGCATCTGCCACGCTAAACCGGTTCCCCAGTAAGAAATGCTGCTTCGCCAGCACTGAATCCAGATAGCTGAACTGTTTCTCCAGTTTTTCCCGCGTGAAGGCTTTGTATTCTTCAGGCGTTTTCGGGTTAAACAGCGGGCTGAAACCCTTGTGCAGTTCGGTGGCAATATAGTTAAGCCACTCAATCGCATGGTAGCGCGACAGCGTGCCCGCTGCGGGGATCAGAGCGCGATCCGGCACGCGATCGGCCAGGTATTGCACAATCGCGACGCCTTCGGTCAGCAGACTGCCGTCATCCAACAGCAGCGCAGGCACTTGTCCTTTCGGGTTGATGGTCAGATAGTCGGCACCGCTTTCCGTTTTCTTCAGCGCCAGATCGACCTTTTCCGCCGTGAAATCCAGGCCCGCCTCACGCAGTACAATGTGTGGAGACAGAGAACAGGCACCGGCTTTATAGAACAGTTTCATCGAAAGCTCCTTGATAATGATGAGTGACAGGCATGCTTAACTTCTGATCCTAGCTCTATAACGCCAAAATTACAGCGGGTTAAACGACAAATTTAACTTATCAACGCGGCTTCGGGCTGCAACTGCGCCAGGGTGACGGCAATTTGCTGCTGCAATGCCTGCGGCGCGATTTGCATGGGCGAACGCAGCTCGTTACGTATCAGACCCTGCTGCGCCAATGCGGCTTTGACCGGGGCTGGGTTCGGGAAGCTGAACATTTGCTGGATCATCGGCAGCAGGCCATAGAAGTTAGCGCGGGCGGCAACCAAATCGCCGTCGGCGACCTGCTGCACCAATTGCACAAAACGCTGCGGCTGAATATGCGCGGAAGCAGAAATCGCCCCGGTGCCGCCCAGGCACAGCGTCGTCAGGATCAGGTTATCTTCCCCGGTCAGTACGTCGATTTCACCGTCGTTAATCAGCGCCATGGTGGTGTCCGGATTACCACCGCAGTCCTTGATGGCTTTCACCTGCGGATGGCGTGCAATCTGGCGCAGGGTTGCCAGCTCCATCACCACGCCGGTGCGTTGCGGAATGTTGTACAGGATCACCGGCACGCTTGAGGCATCGGCCAACTGGGTGAAATAGTCCACCAGACCGCATTGCGACGGGCGAATGTAGTAGGGCGCGGGGATCAGCACGCCTGCGACGTCGCGCAGCTGGATCGCCTGTTGCATTTGCAATGTGTCGATCAGGTTATTGCCGGCCAGCCCCATCACCACCTGATGGGCTGGCGTCACGGCCAGCACGGCATCGAGCACCGCCAGCTGTTCTTCCTTGCTTAACGCGGCAGCCTCACCGGTGGTACCGCAAACCACCAACCCATCGACGCCAGAGGCGATCAGGTGTTGGGCCAGCCGTTGGGTGGCGGGCAGGTCAACGGCGTTGTGATTAAATGGGGTCACCAGCGCAACCCAGATACCGGAAAATGAGGCCATAGTAATTTCCTTCAATGCGAACAATAAGAAGCCAGATGAGATAACAAGAGGGGAAACGAGTCGTACACCGCCCAGTCAGCTCATCTGACGGGACAGCGCGCCCCGATCAAATGAGCGTCTGTTTCTTCGAGTAAACTGCCACCAAACCTTCAAGCGGCAATGCCGATATTTGCGCAGCGTCATTGTGGTTGAGGTGAGTCATGGCGGTCTCTTGAAAAGGGGTAATGCGTTGATAATGAATATTCTGCATGATGCTGTCAATTTGCAACAGGTTGATAACACGGTTATTCATGATTAAACCGCGCTGATGAGTTTGGCTAATAAGCCGGGAAAAGGAAAACCCCGCCTTGGCGGGGCGAAATTGATTAGCGGGGACGGCGTGCGCCGTTGATCGAAGCCGACCAACTGAACGTTTCCCCGGTGGGTTGAACGCGATTGGCTTTGCGTTCGGCCCGGGTGGCTTTTTCAATTTTCTCGCGGGCGGCAGTGATGCGAGCCACCACCTCATCCTTGATCTTGTTATTCTCGCCATTGGTCAAGGCGCGCCCGAGGCTTTTACGTGCCTTGTCCAACTCGGTTTTTACTTCACGTTGCTCGCTTTCCGTCATGTCTTTCAGCGTCAGTTTTTTCATTTTTGCAGCCTGGTCAGTGAAGTTGGCATCCAGTGTACAGCAATTAGCGGTGTGAAGATGCTGCTGCCGTAACGGAAATGCCAGTTTGCAGGGCGCTGGCGCGTTACATCTCTTCCAGCAGTTCGCTGAGGAAACGCCGCATGCGTTCGGTACGTTCCAGCGCCATTTTCTTGCCGGTGGCGGTTTGGAAACCTTCCTGCAGTTTGAATAACTTGGTTTCGAAGTGATCCAGGGAAAAACGCTTGTCGTCATATTGGCGCTGTTCCGCCAGCGGATCGGCGGCATCGTACAGCGCGCTGCGCATGCGTCCACCAATATAGAAACACCGCGCTACGCCAATCATGCCGATAGCGTCCAGACGGTCTGCGTCCTGAATGATTTTTGCCTCCAGGCTCTCCGGGGTAATGGCTGCGGAGAAGCTGTGGGCCTCGATGGCATGGGCGGTTTCGGCAATGTCCTGCGGCTCCCAGCCCAGCTGTTTGAGCATCAGGGCGCCTTTCTCTGCCGCCATGCGCGAAGCCAGATGGCGCTGTGGCGAGTTTTTTTCCACTGCCACACAGTCATGCAACAGCACAGCCGCACACAGGATGCGACGGTTGCCGCCTTCTTGTTGGCTGATTTTGCGGGTGTTTTTCCACACGCGATGCAGATGTGCCACGTCATGAGAGCCATCATCGGAATCGAGCGTCAGCGGCAACAACGCCTGAGCCAGTTCCTGATGGGGGGCGAAAGGCTGCAGCAAGGCTTGCGCCAGAGGTGAAGAATGCACGTGTTTTGTTCCTTGTGGTCGGAAAACCTCAATCATAACCCCCTTTGATGCGGCGGTAATGACAGCGCAATGTTCTAATTGTTTACTACAATGCAACAGACTATTGCCGCAATCGCGGTTTTTATACCGGAATAAGCAACTTACAATGACGCCATTCCGGTCATCTCCGCTTGGTGTAAACCTGTGTCTGCGGGGGATGGCCGGAATATCCTGCAGACGCCACCGGAGAAAGATCATGCCTACGAATCTTGAAATTGTACGCGCCACCTATGAGGGCGGCAGTGCCGAAGAGAATGGCCGCAACCTGCTGGCAGCGCTGGCGCCAGATGCCGAGTGGACCGAAGCGGCGGGGTTTCCTTATGCCGGCACCTATATCGGCCCGCAGGCGATATTCAAAAATGTTCACCAGCGTTTGGGGACGGAATGGCAGGGCTATCGCGCCGATGTCGACCACTTCTATGATGCCGGCGAAACCGTGATTGCGCAGGGTTTCTACCATGGTACCTACGGGGCCACCGGAAAGTCCTTCACCGCATCCTTTGCGCATATTTACCAGCTGCGCGCGGGAAAAATCGTTAAGTTCGTGCAAATCGTCGACAGTGCAAAAGTGCTGGAAGCAATGAAGGACTAAAGGCCGCTGTGCTTGCCAAATTTGCGATCGTACTCCCGCCGATAACCGCGCGCTTTGTTGCGATCGCGGATCCACAAATATCCGCACACCAGCGCAACGGCGCCTGAAAAGGTAATGTTGCGCATATCCCGGTCATAAAAAAATACCAGTATGGCGTCCAGCGCCGCGATAAAGGCAATCCACTTATACATGTGGGATTGCCGACGCGTGGCGGCGTTGAGGCGCTTTAATTGTCTGGCTTCGTGCATAACCGGCTTTTGCTGCATTAACGTCTCGGCGGTAATAAAGTTCCTAGCTGTAAATTAGCAGAATAGTCCCAATGGCGGCAAAGGGTAACGCACGCGATGCCTACGGGCACCTTACGTTCACAGCGCCAGAACGGCTTCGATCTCAACGCTGACCTGTGGCGAGAACAAGGCGCTGACCGCGACCAGTGAGCAGGCCGGAAGTGCGCCGTCGCAATAGTCAAACAGCACCGGCCGGATGGCCGGTAAATCGCCGATATCGGTTAGAAACACGGTTATTTTAATCAGCGCTTTGAGATTCGTACCCTCTGTGGCGGCGATGGTTGCCAGTTGCTCCAGAACCGCCTGTGTCTGTTGCTGGGTCGTTTGCCCTTGAGCCTCGGTGGCAAATGCCGTCAGGCCGGAAACATACAGCGTATCCCCGTGGCGTACGGCATGGACATAGGGCCCCCCTGGCGTAGGCAGATGCGGATAATTAATGCGCTTTAATGATGTCATGGTAAAAACCCCGAGAGATTAATTAAAAAAGTAAACAAACTTGGTTAGGATAGTGCGATGAACATCGGAAGTACGCTGAGATGTATTGATTTTTAATAATATCACTACCATTCATTTATAACTGTGAAGGACGTTTCAGGGTAATGAATTCGGCCTTAATTCCTTACATGCAACGCTGGCAGCTACAGCCCGACGGCCAGGCGTTTGAAACTCACAGCAGCCTGCTGATGCCCGTTCGCTATCGGGGGGCCGCCGCCATGTTGAAAATAGCCCGCGAACAGGAAGAAAAGTTCGGCGGTTTATTGATGTGCTGGTGGCAGGGCGAAGGTGCTGCGCGGGTGCTGGCCTGGCATGAGGATGGGATCTTGCTGGAGCGTGCGCAAGGCAGCCGCTCGTTGCCGCAAATGGTGCGCGATGGCGACGATCGTCAGGCGACGGAAATTCTTTGCCAGGTTGTTGCCCGCCTGCATGCACCACGTGCCGAACCCTTACCGGAACTCATTCCTTTGCACCAATGGTTTAACTCACTGTGGCCGGCGGCGCAGGCACACGGTGGCATGCTGCGCCTCAGCGCCAGGGTGGCCGCAGAATTGCTGACCAGCCCGCGTGAACAGACCGTGTTGCACGGAGATATACATCATGACAACGTGCTGGATTTCGGTGAGCGTGGCTGGCTGGTGATCGACCCTAAACGCCTTTATGGCGAACGCGCCTTCGACTACGCCAACATCTTCTGCAACCCCAACTACGGTATTGCTACTGACCCAGACATTTTTCAGCGGCGAGTCGTGCAGATCTGTCAACTGGCCGGGCTGGAGCGCCAGCGTCTGCTGCAGTGGATCCTTGCCTGGGCAGGGCTGTCCGCCGCCTGGTTCATGGAGGACGGCGAAGCGGCGGATATCGATTTCCGTGTCGCCGAGCAGGCGGCGCTCGCACTGGGCCTGTCGTTACCGGAAGGGGATTCAGGGTTCATCCTGCCAATAATCGAGCGACGCTGAAGGGCGCTGTAAATAGCGTACCGTTTCACCATTTTGGTCCACGGCCATCGCCTGAAATTTGCCTGAGTCAGGATATTCCACCAGTTCGGGCTGCTCGCGGGTGCTGACAGACAGATATTTCAGCGGCGCATCCGACGTGTTGATGATCTGATGCGGGTATTCCGGGCCCGGCGGAATGAAAATAACGTCCCCGCTTTTGATCGGCAGCCGCTCCCCGGCAACCCGTAAGGTGCCGGTCCCCTCCAGCACGATGAACATCTCCTCCTGCGCATAGTGGAAGTGATAAGGGCATGAACGCATGCCCGGGGCTACCACGTCGATAGAAGCCCCCAGTTTTTTGGCTGCGGTACCGGTGCCCAAACGGGCGCCGATGCTGTCATACAGCGGTGGACGGCTGTCGTGTGATTTATCAACCTGGTCGAAATTACGGATCAGACGCTGGGCTAACAGCGTGGCATGCTCATTCATAAACATCCTCGTGACAATGTCACTTAGTGATTGACGATGGCAATAGTAAAACCGTCCATGGTTCCCCATCAGTTAAGCAGAAGATCGCTAAAGGGGGAACATTAACGGAGGGACTAAAGCACCTTTCAACCTGCGGACTTAATTCTCGCTGCGGTTCGCGCGGTGTGGCAGTGAAAGGATGATATGAGCGATGGCCCCCCCAATAATCCCCCAAAATGCCGAGCCGACGCCGAGCAGCGTCACGCCGGACGCGGTGATCAGGAAAGCGATCAGCGCGGCATCACGTTGCTTTTCATCTTGCAATGCGCGTTGCAGACTCCCGGCAATGGTGCCCAGCAGCGCCAGTCCGGCAATGGTGTGGATCAAGGCGGCGGGCAATGCGCTGAACAACATGCCGATAACGCCGCCGAAGGCACCGGCCAGCAGGTAAAATACCCCGGCGGCAGCGGCGGCCATATAGCGGCGCTGCGGATTCGGATGCACGTCAGGCCCCATGCAGATCGCGGCGGTTATAGCGGCGATACAAACCGAAAACCCGCCGAACGGCGCCAGCAACAGTGCAGTCAGCGCCGTCCAGCTAATCAACGGCGAGGTGGGAACGCTGTAGCCGGCGGCCTTGAGGGTGGCGATGCCGGGGGCATTTTGTGACGCCATAGTGACCACGAAGAAAGGCACGCCAATCCCTAACAGCGTAGACGCACTAAAGTGTGGCGCAATAAACTCCGGCATGGCGAACGCCAACGGTTGCTGCGCAAGATGGATGTTACCCTGCAGCGCCGCAATCGCCAGGCCGGTCAACAATGTCAGGACGATCGCGTAGCGGGCCAGATAACGGCGAGTTATCAAGTACACCAGCCCCATCCCGGCACTGAGTACGAAATTCACCTGTAGCGAAGCGAAGGCATCCAGGCCAAAGCGCAGCAGGATCCCCGCCAGCATCGCCGCCGAAATTGCCTGAGGGATGTAATCCATCAACCGGGCAAACAGCCCGGTCACGCCGCACAGCAGGATCAGCCCGGAGGCAAAGATGAAAACGCCAATCGCTTCGTGGAGTGGGGTTCCTGGCAGACTGGTGACCAGCAGCGCGGCGCCGGGCGTCGACCAGGCGGTCAGGATCGGCGTGCGGTAATACAGGGACAGTCCCAGGGAGGTGATGCCCATCCCCAGCCCCAACATGGTCAGCCAGCCGCCAATCTGCATTGGTGTCGCACCGGCGGCCGCGGCCGCCTGAAAGATAATGGCGGCAGAACTGGTGTAACCGACCAATACCGCAACGAACCCGGCCATCACGGCGGGCAGGGACAGATGACGCAAAGAGAGGGCTGGGCGCATGGCTGACTCCGGCAACGGTCGTGCGTTATAACGCACAGTGAAGCGGCAGCATAGCACCGTGCGTTATAGCGCACAAGTGGCTATAATCAGCCGAAAAGCAAGGGAGAAAAACATGCAGGAATTGTCCGGTCATCTGGCACAAACGCTTCGTTCTTTGCGCGTGCAGCGCGGTTGGAGCCTGAATCAGGCGGCGGAAAATACCGGCGTCAGCAAGGCCATGCTGGGGCAGATCGAACGCGGAGAATCCAGCCCAACGGTGGCAACGCTGTGGAAAATTGCTACCGGGTTTAACGTGGCGTTCTCTGCGTTTCTCGAGATCTCACCGCTGCAACAGCAGGCCACGCTGCACCGCTATGGCGATGCGCCAGTGTTTAATCAATACAACGCCGATATGCGTGTCGTCCCGTTGTTTCCCTTTGATCGCCAACTGGGGTTCGACATGTTTGTCATCGATCTGGCTCCAGGGGCGCTCAGCGAGTCTTCTGCACATGAGCCGGGGGTGATCGAGCATGTGATTGTCATCAGCGGCGAGCTGGAGCTGGCCGTCGACGGGCAGTGGTATCACCTGAGCAGCGGCGAGGCGATGCGCTTTCAGGCCGATCGGCCACATGCTTACCGCAATGCCAGCCAACAGACGGTACGCATTCACGATCTGATCCATTACCCTAAATTTTGATTCAACGGCGTGGGCGCAGGCTTTGACTCTGCGCCGCCAAACGCCTACCTTGTTGAAAATGAGTCTTATTAACTTTCAAAGGGAGATTGAACTTGCCAGTCACCAACCGACGCCAGTTTATTAAACTCAGCGCACAAACCGCAGGAGCCGTATTCGCGATGACTTCATTACCCAACAGTATCCGCCTGGCGATGGCGGCAGAAGGGGGCACCAGCGCCGCCGACCAATTCTTGTGGCTGGAAGAGCTGCAGGGCAAAGCCGCACAGGCATGGATCAAGCAGGAAAACCAACGCACCACCGCGCGTTTTGCCCAGGGCGAAGGTTTTCGTCAGGTGGAAAAGCAGGTGCTGGCCATTCTGAATAAAGAGAGCCAAATTCCGTGGGTCACCAAGCGGGGTGAGTACTATTACAACTTTTGGCAGGACCAAGCCAATCCACGCGGCCTGTGGCGACGGACCACCTTGCAGGAATATCGCAAGGATCAACCGAACTGGGAAACGGTGCTGGATATTGGCGCGTTGGGCAAGGCCGAAGGCAAAGATTGGGTGTTCCATGGCTCGCAGTCGCTGGCTCCCGAATACCGCTATTGCCTGCTGGAGCTGTCGCCGGACGGCGGTGACGCCACCGAAATCCGTGAATTCGATCTGGTGACCAAGCAGTTTGTTAAAGACGGCTTTGCGCTGCCGGTGGCGAAAAGTCAGGCCTCGTGGATTGATAAGGATACGCTGTTTGTCGCCACGGATTTTGGCGCGGGATCCATGACTCAATCAGGTTATGCGCGCATTGCCAAACGCTGGCGGCGCGGCACGCCGTTGAGCGCGGCTCAAACGCTGTATGAAGCGCAACCGCAGGATATGGTGGTGTATGCCTATCATGACCATACGCCAGGCTTTGAGCGAAACTACGTGGGCCGCAGCCTGGATTTCTATCGCCGCGAAACCTATCTGCTGACCGCACAAGATCAGAAAATCAAAATTGATATTCCCGCCGACGCCGAGTTCAGCACCCACCGCGAGTGGCTGTTGGTTAAGCCGAGCAGCGACTGGCAGGTGGGGGAGACGCGCTATCCTTCCGGTGCATTATTGGCGACCCACTTTGACGATTATCTGGCCGGCAAGCGTGAATTTACGGTGTTATTCACCCCGACCGCGCAGGTGGCGTTAAGTGGCTACAGCGCCACGCGCGATCACCTGATCCTCAGCATTATGGACAACGTGGTAAACCGGTTGGAAGTGCTGACGCCGCAAGAGAATGGCTGGCAGCGCAAGCCGCTGGGCAAACCGGGGGCAATCAGCACTCTGTCCGCCGGCGGCATTGATGAAGAGACCAACGATTACTTCCTGACTCTCAGCGGCTTCCTGCAGCCGACCTCTTTGTACATGGGCAATCTGGACGGCGGGGAGCCGGAACTGCTTAAGCAAGGGCCGCAGGATTTTGACGCCAGTGGTTATCAGGTCAGCCAGCATTTTGCTACGTCAAAAGACGGGACGCGGGTGCCGTATTTCCAAATATCGGCCAAGGACATCAAGCTGGACGGCAGCAACCCTACGCTGCTGTACGGTTATGGCGGGTTTGAGGTGTCGCTCACGCCGGGTTACATGGGAGCCAAGGCGCCGGCCTGGCTGGAGCGTGGCGGGGTGTACGTCGTGGCCAATATTCGCGGCGGTGGTGAGTATGGTCCAGCCTGGCACCAGGCGGCGCTTAAGCAAAACCGTCATCGTGCCTATGAGGACTTTGCCGCAGTGGCGGAGGATCTGATTGCGCGAAAAGTGACATCGTCACAACATCTGGGAGCCCGCGGCGGCAGTAACGGCGGCTTACTGGTAGGCAACATGCTGACGCTGTACCCGCAGCTGTTCGGTTGCATCGTCTGTGAAGTGCCGTTGCTGGATATGCAACGTTATACCCAGCTTTCCGCCGGGGCTTCATGGATTGCCGAATACGGCGACCCGAGCAAAGCGGAAGAGTGGGCGTACATCAAGACGTTCTCGCCGTATCACAACATCAAAGCCGATGTACCTTATCCGCCGGTGCTGTTTTACACCGCCACCAGTGATGACCGGGTCAACCCGTCGCACGCGCGTAAAATGGCGGCGCGGATGCAGCAGATGGGCTACCAGCAGGCCTATTTCTATGAGAATACCGAGGGTGGGCACAGTGCGGCGGCAGACAAGCAACAGGCCGCTTTCCACGGTGCGTTGGTCAGCGAGTTCATGTGGACTAACCTGAGCGCTAAACCGAAGGTCTGAATCTCGCAGGACGAGAGATAAAAAAAGCCGAGACAAATGATTGCCCCGGCTTTTTATTGCGATGAAAACCTCGCCGGCGATCAGTTGGCCGCGGCGGCCGCCTGTGCTTTCTTGTTGGTATCTTCAGCGGTGTCCAGCGTCATGCGGTACAGCTTCGGCGCGGTCAGCATCATCAGGATGGCGATCACGGCAGTAGCGATACCGATTTGCATAAACACGTGGCTGTAGATAGCCAGCGAAGCGTGCGCGTCGTTAACATTGCTAGGCACGGCGGTCAGACCGGCGACCTTACCGGCAATCAGCGCGGCAGCGGCGGTGGTCAGGAACCAGGAACCCATGATAAAGCCCATCAGGCGTTGTGGTACCAGTTGCGCCACCATAGCCAGGCCCAAACCGGAGATCATCAGCTCGCCGATACTCTGCAGCGCGTAGCTCAGGATCAGCCAGTTAACCGAAACGATACCCTGTTCGTTGGCAAAGCTGGCACCCCACGGCAGCACCAGGAAGGCACCGGAACACAGGATCATACCGAAAGCGAACTTGTGCGGCATCGGCAGACGGTCACCCATCTTGTTATACAGCGCCGCCAGAATAGGGCTGGCCAGCATGATCCAGAACGGGTTCAGCGCCTGATATTGCTCGGGTTCGAAACCAATACCGAGGATGCTGTGTTCCACGTTGTGGATAGCGAAGAAGTTCAGCGAGGTCGGCATCTGGCTGTAGAGCACAAAGAAGACAACCGCTTCCAGCATCAACAGGAAGGCGACGATCATCTTGCGGCGCGCGGCACCGTGCAGCGCAAAGGTTTCTTTGGCGAACACAATCACGATACCGATGGAGATGATCGCCAGTGCCCAGCGGGCAATCACCTGGTTGTGCAGCAACCAGCTGGAAATGGCTACCAGAGCGACTACGCCAACCAGGACCATCAGCAGCTTTTTCACCTGCAGGGGTTTGAAGTCAGGCTTGGAACCGTGCTGTTTAACCCACTTGTGGCACACCATAAAGTTGACCAGGGTGATCAGCATGCCCACCACGCTCAGTGAGAACGCGACGCTCCAACCGTATTTCGCCGCCAGCCACGGTGTGGCCAACATGGAAAGGAAAGAACCGATATTGACGGACATATAGTACATGGTGAATGCACCGTCCAAACGCGGATCGTCTTTCTCATAGCAGGTTGACAGCAGGGAGGATGGGTTAGCCTTGAACAGGCCGCTACCCACGGCGATGGTCGCCATACCCAGGTACACCCAGAAGATTTCATGGCCGGAGTAGGCCACCATGGCGTAGCCGACGGCCAGCACCAGCGCGCCCAGCACGATCACGCGCTTGGAGCCCAGCACTTTATCTCCGAGCCAGCCACCGATGGCGACAAAGCCGTACACCAGTGCGCTGAAGGAAGAGAACAGGGTAATCGAGTCGGCTTCGCTCAGGCCAAGCATTTTGACCAGATAAACCGCCATGATGCCTTGCAGGCCGTAATAGCCAAAACGTTCCCACAGCTCGATAGAGAAGATCAGGTAAAACGCCTTGGGTTGTTTGAAGGCGTTAAGACTCACGCTTTCAGGTTGTTCGCTGTTGTTGTTTGCTGTTGACACTGGTACCTCTGATTTTTCACTGCCCCGTCCCAGAGAGACGAGAAATTGCAAAAGGTGATGCAGGACTGCATCCTTCTGCGTTGTTATAGGATGGGATGACGGCGGTTAATGTTCACTATCTTTGTCAACGAGGCAAGGCGTTTGTCATATCCTGTTACATATAACGCTCGCGGAGTGAAACAACCATGTTGCAAATGTTATGCAGCATTAACGTTCGTCTTTATTTGCTTTGCCGAGTTTTTGTTTTGATTAAAAGCTATACGGAATTTAAGCAGTGATATATTCTGCTGAATGGAGTTTTATTAGTCCATATCAATAGGTGGGGTGATTAATCCATTGGATTGTTGTGCATATGACGCATTTTGTAAAATTATAGAAATTTAAGAAAACGGGACTGGCGCTTGTGACGGTAATGTGATCTTTAAAACGTGAGGTTTACCGCAATTTTTAACTAATTTTTCGCTTGAAAATAAGCGGGAATTGGGTTTTCTACTGAAATCCGCGAGAACACCAAGGTTACTGCTGCTTGATATCACATTTCCGATAAAAAATAGCTCAATGGGATATGAGGAAGAGACGGGCGCGCGTTGCGCCCGGTGGCAGTGATCAGGCGTCGGGATAAACCTTCTCGTTAAACTCGCAAAGATCTTCAATGATGCAGGAACCGCAGCGCGGTTTACGTGCGATGCAGGTATAACGGCCGTGCAGGATAAACCAGTGGTGGCAATCGACCTTGAACTCGGCCGGCACCACCTTGAGCAGCTTCTCTTCAACCAGATCGACATTTTTGCCCGGAGCGAAACGGGTGCGATTGCAAACGCGGAAGATGTGGGTATCTACGGCAATGGTCGGCCAGCCAAAGGCGGTATTGAGCACCACGTTGGCGGTCTTGCGACCGACGCCAGGCAGGGCCTCCAGCGCGGCACGATCTTCCGGTACCTCGCCGCCGTGCAGTTCTAACAGCATGCGACAGGTTTTGATCACGTTCTCGGCTTTGCTGTTAAACAGACCGATAGTCTTGATGTAGGCTTTGACGCCGTCGACGCCCAGGGCCAGCAGGGCGGCCGGGGTGTTGGCCACCGGATAAAGCTTGGCGGTGGCCTTATTGACGCTGACGTCGGTCGCCTGCGCGGAGAGCAGTACGGAGATCAGCAGTTCAAACGGCGTGCTGTACACCAGTTCCGTGGTCGGCTGCGGGTTGTTGTCGCGCAGCCGGGTAAGAATTTCCAGCCGTTTTTGCTTATTCATCAGGCTTTCTCTGTCTGTCCTTGTCCCAGCGTCGGTTCAGCCAGCAAGGCTTTGGCCGTACGCGCTTTCATCCGTTCATCAATCAGGTATTTCAACGCCAACAGCAGGCCCAGGCCGATAAAGGCCCCCGGTGGCAGCATGGCCAGCAGGAACGGGCTGTCAAAGTGAACCACTTCGATGCGCAATACTTTGGCCCAGCTGCCCAGCAGCATATCGGCGCCGTCGAACAGGGTGCCGTTACCCAGCAACTCGCGCATCGCGCCAAGCGTCACCATTACGCCGGTAGCGCCCAGGCCTATTGCCAGGCCGTCCAGCGCCGACAAACCGATGGGTTTTTTAGAGGCTACCGCTTCGGCGCGGCCCACCACGATACAGTTGGTAACGATCAGGGGAATAAAGATCCCCAGCGATTGATACAGGCCAAAGGCATAGGCATTGATCAACATCTGCACGATGCTGACCGCCGCCGCGATGATCATGACGTAAATGGG
This sequence comes from Serratia sp. BNK-12, assembly GCF_047456085.1. Lineage (NCBI taxonomy): Bacteria > Pseudomonadati > Pseudomonadota > Gammaproteobacteria > Enterobacterales > Yersiniaceae > Serratia > Serratia sp. BNK-12. The sequence continues at coordinate 2,765,676 of NZ_CP179896.1, read as the reverse complement.
AATACGCACTTCATTCGGCACCCAGCGGCGCACCGCGGAAATGGATCCGTTGGTCAGCGTCAATACCAGGGTGGTCGCCAGCCCAAGCCCGAGGGCGTTGGTCACGGTGGACGTCACTGCCAGCAGCGGGCACATCCCCAGCAGCTGTACCAGTGCGGAGTTGTTCTTCCACAACCCCTGGACAATCAGATCTTTGGCTTCACTCATTCGCTGGCTCCACACACAGGTAAGCTATCAAGTTTAGGCGGCAGCGTTTCCATATACAATGCCGTGCGCCGAACGGCGTTGACCACCGCGCGCGGTGTGATGGTGGCGCCGGTGAATTGATCGAACATACCGCCGTCTTTCTTCACCGCCCAGCGTTTATCGTCCGGGCCTTCAATTTTCTTGCCGCTGAAGAACGAAATCCAGTTCGAGATACGCAGCTCAATTTTATCGCCCAATCCAGGCGTTTCATGGTGTTCGACCACGCGGGTACCCAGCACGGTGCCGCTGAAATCAGCGCCGACCAGCAGCTGAATGGCGCCGGAATAGCCGTCCGGTGCGGTGGTTTCTACCGCTGCTGCCGTAGGTTGACCGTTTTTACGCGCCAGATACAGGCGGTGAGGGGCACCGTTGCCCAGCGCCGGATCGCTTACCAGGAAGCACTCGGTCTGCATGTCGTTGTCGTAGTGTTCCGGGGGCACCACTTGATCAAGCAGGGCTTTTTGCTGCAATGCCGCCTGGTGGGCGATGGTTTTTTGCGTCAGGCTATGCACCACCGCGGTCAGACCGGTAGTCACTGCGGCAAACACCGCCAGCGTGGTGCCATGCTTTCTCATTGAATTCAGCATCATGGCTCCTTAGCGATGGCCGTACACGCGTGGCTGCGTGTAGTGGTCGATGAGCGGTACGGTAATATTGGCCAGCAGAACGGCGAAGGCAACGCCGTCGGGGTAGCCGCCATAAACACGGATAAGCCACACCAGCACGCCAATCAATGCGCCATAAATCAGGCGGCCTTTTGGCGTGGTAGAAGCGCTGACCGGGTCGGTAGCAATAAAGAACGCCCCCAACATGCTGGCCCCGGAGAACAGGTGGATCAGCGGCGATGCCTGCTGCAGCGGGTCAAGCCACCAGGCCAGCCCGGAGCACACGGCGATAGCTGCCAGCATGCTGAACGGGATCTGCCAGTGGATCAGGCGGCGAGCCAGCATAAACAGTCCGCCGGCCAGGAAACCGAGGTTGACCCATTGCCAACCGATACCGGCCAGAGCGCCACCAAACAGCGGCTGTTGCAACACTTGTTCGACGCTATGGCCACTGCGCAACCCGGTTTTGAAACCGTCCAGCGGGGTGGCCTGGCTGATACCGTCAATCCCCATCTGCAATTCGTGAATGGTGGCACCCTGCGCGGTATGGCCGCTGAAGATCGCCAGCAGGGTATCCTGGAATGAAAGCGCGGTGGCTCGCAGTTCATCCGGCGGCAGCCAACTGGTCATTTGTACCGGGAAGGCGATCAGCAGCACCACATAGCCGACCATCGCCGGGTTGAACGGGTTTTGCCCGAGGCCGCCGTACAGCTGCTTGGCGATGACGATGGCAAAGAAAGTGCCGATGACAATCATCCACCAGGGGGCCAGTGGCGGTAGGCTGATGCCCAACAGCAAGGCGGTCAGCAGGGCAGAATTATCTGCCAGACGCGTGCGAACCGGCAGCTTGCGCAAGGCGAGGATAGCGCCTTCCGCCAGCAGGGCGACCAACATCGCCAGGGCGGTTTGAATCAGAGTACCGTAGCCAAAGAACCACACCTGCGCCGCGACACCGGGAATACAAGCCAGCATGACCCACAGCATAATACGGCTGGTGCTTTGCTGGTTATGGGTGAAAGGAGAACTGGCGATGTGCAAGCCTTTGGCGGCTGTTTGTTGTACCGGCCTGAACTTCATAGAATAACTACACCTATCTTTGCCGTGCATCGGCAGGTTCAACGCGCCTCTCAGAGGAGCCGCAGGAAAAATTATAGCGCTGCATTCTACCTGAATCACTGCGAGGGTAATACGTCTTAATTGTGCGGGTATTCGGCTTTTAGCACGGGGTGTACGCGAGGGGGAAATTTCTAATGGCGCGATTAGATTTTTTTTGCCGAGAAAAGCGGGGTAGTTTGGTCAGTCAAAACAAAAATCGTCGGCATCACTGGCCGACAACAGGCGATAACCACTGGATTTGCAGGGTATTTTAGGGCCTTTTTTTCGCACAAAATAACAACTTTTGCATAATCTATGTGGGTTATTATCCCGTGTATTATTAAGTTAGTGAATGTACATTAATGACAAATGAAGATGTATTTTTTATTGAAGAACTGATTGAGTGGGTTGAGATACATCTGGAGAAACGGCCTAATCTGGACGAAGTCGCGCGTATTTCCGGCTATTCCAAGTGGCATCTGCAACGCAAGTTTAAACGCATCACCGGCATTCAGCTCGCCACCTATATCCGTTCACGTATTCTGACGCGTGCAGCGGTGGCGTTACGTATCACCCACCGTTCTATCATCGATATTTCAGACGAACTGGGCTTTGATTCCCAACAAACCTTTACCCGCATGTTCAAACAGCGTTTCGACACCACGCCCAATCGTTATCGTTCGATGGACACCTGGGATGTGAAAAACCTGATGCCGCGCTTTAGTTTCGATGCCAATTTCGCAGCCGATTATTACCCAGAAGTGAAACGCCTGACGTTGCCGGATATGCAGCTGGTGGGTTTTTCGCGCCAGTTGGATTTTGCCTCGGAAGCGGAGATCGAACATTCGTCTTGTATGGCGATGAAGGACGAAATCTTCACCGATTTCTTCCGTGGGCTGAGTGTGGATTGTCATCGGGTCTACAGCATTCATTCCGTGCGAAATCGAGATGATGACGCGTATTCGGCTACCCACATCATGGCAGTGGATCCTGAGAACAAACAGGATATTTTGTCGGGCTACCAGATCGACACTATCCCGATCGCCGGGCGTGAATATATTTCTATTAACCATCTGGGCTCGGCGAAAGAGTGTTCGCAGTTCTTTGCCTATCTGATCACCCACGTGATGCCGGGGCTGCGTAATGAAGTGAAAGGGAGCGTCGAGATGGAAATAATTCAAACCAAGGAGAGGAATCAGGATTCGAAGATGCGCCAGATTGACGTTGATTATACCTATCTGATTTCTATTGATTAGGGCGTGACTCCAAGGGCTGGGACCATTGGAACGCGCCCTGTATTACGAACCGCCTGTTTGGTCCACCAACCTTCACATCTCACGCCTTGCTGCGTGCTCAAGTGGTCGCCAGCGGCGCTCACGCATTATTGAGTGAAACAGCCAGGGCCGCCTTGCGTTTTGCAAGGCGCCGCTTCCGCTACTCTTTATCGTTTTCCGCCGTCGCCAGGTTTTGCTCGGCCTTTTTAGCTTTGACGCGTGCGATGGCCGCCGCAACCGCCGCCTTGCGCGGATCTTCTTCCTGCGCGGCAGCTACCGGCTCTGCCGGCGATTCAACGGTTTCGGCCTGCTGCGCGGCTTTCTTGGCTTTAGCACGTGCAATAGCCGCCGCAACCGCCGCCTTGCGTGGATCTTCTTCCTGCACGGCAGCTGCTGGTTCCGTCGGCGATTCAACGGTTTCGGCCTGCTGCGCGGCTTTCTTGGCTTTAGCGCGAGCGATGGCCGCAGCAACCGCCGCCTTGCGAGGATCTTCTTCCTGCGCGGCAGCTGCTGGTTCCGTCGGCGATTCAACCGTTTCGGCCTGCTGCGCGGCTTTCTTGGCTTTAGCGCGTGCAATGGCCGCCGCAACCGCTGCCTTGCGTGGATCTTCTTCCTGCACGGCAGCTGCTGGTTCCGTCGACGATTGAACGGTTTCGGCCTGCTGCGCGGCTTTCTTGGCTTTGACCCGTGCCAATGCAGCGGCCACAGCTGCCTTGCGCGGATCTTCTTCCTGCGCCACAGCTACCGGCTCAGCAGGGGTTCCAACTGCGTCGGCTTGCTGAGCTTCTTTCTTGGCTTTAACCCGGGCTAACGCAGCAGCAACTGCAGCCTTACGCGGATCTTCGCCCTCGACAGCAGGAGACGTCGCTGGGGTGGCAGCCGCATCTTGCTGAGCACGACGTTCACGCGCCTGCGCTTTGCGGGCTTCGCGGGCGGCGATCATCTCGCTATTGTCCGGTGCCTCGCCGCTGATGGTGCCGGTTGCCGGCGCGGCATTTTTACTGCGCACGCGGGCCAGGGCGGCTTGTACCGCATCCTGATCGCCGTCGGTCATTTTGACGGCCGCTTTCTTGTGACGTTCTTCGCGCGCCAGTTTTTCACGTTCCAGACGGGCCAATTTGGCTTCGTAACGGGCCTTGGCTTCGGCGGTGCGCGCGGCTTCCTGATCGATGGCTTTGATTTCGGCCTTTTCCTGGCGGTAGTACTGCACCAGCGGAATATTGCTGGGGCATACAAAGGCGCAGGCACCGCACTCAATGCAGTCGAACAGGTTATGCTTGCGGGCTTTTTCGTGTTCTTCGCCACGGCTGAACCAGTAAAGCTGCTGTGGCAACAGGCCCGCCGGGCAGGCATCAACGCATAAACCGCAGCGAATACAGGACTGTTCAGGTTCTTGCGGCGCCATTTCACTGACGGAAGGGGCCAGAATGCAGTTGCTGATCTTAACGATCGGCACGTTCAGCGCGGGCAGAGTGAAGCCCATCAGCGGGCCGCCCATGACCACCATTTGTTGGGCCTGCGGCTGGAAACCGGCAAAGTTCAGCAGGTGCTGCACCGGGGTGCCGATGCGCGCCCACAGATTACCCGGTTGGCTGAGCGCTTCACCGGTAAGGGTGACCACGCGTTCGATCAAGGGTTCGCCGTCGACAATGGCGCGCTTAATGGCAAAGGCAGTCCCGACGTTTTGCATCAGCACGCCGATAGCGGAGGAGTGTTTGCCGTGCGGCACTTCCTTGCCGATCAGGATCTTGGTGAGCTGCTTGGCGCCGCCGGAAGGATATTTGGTTGGGATCACCCGCAGCGAGATGCCCGGTTGATCGCGCAACGCCAGTTTTAACGCTTCGATCGCTTCGGGTTTATTGTCCTCGATGCCGATCAGCGTCACTTTCGGCTGCAGCAGGTGGCGCAGGATCTGCGTGCCTTCGATCACTTGGTCGGCATGCTCCTGCATCAAACGGTCATCGGCGGTGATATAAGGCTCGCATTCCGCGGCATTGAGGATCAGCGTTTCTACCCCGTTCATGCCACCCTGCAGCTTGCTGGCGGTAGGGAAACCTGCGCCACCCAACCCGGCGATGCCGGCCTGATGAATCCGCTGGATCAGTTCGCCGGTAGGCAGTTGACGGTAATCCGCCACCGGTGCGCGTTCGCACCAACGGTCTTCGCCATCCGGCTGAATAATTACGCACAGCTCTGCCAGCCCTGAAGGGTGAGCGGTGATATGCGGTTTGATGGCGCTGATGGTGCCGGAGGTCGGCGCATGCACCGGTACGGTACGGCCACGGCCGACGGTCAGCGGCTGGCCTTTCAGCACGTGCTCGCCGACGTTGACGCACAATTCGCCTTCCGGTCCCAAATGCTGTTGCAAGGGGATGACAAAGGTGTCGGGCAGCGGGGCGGTACGCAGCGGTACGCCGCTGGACTGGGTTTTCATTTCCGGGGGATGGATCCCGCCGTCGAAATCCCAAATCCGGTCTTTTTTGAAGGCGGCGAACAAATTAAGCATGTTGCTCCACGTGGATCACTTGCACCGGGATCGTCTTCATATCCCACTTCCAGTTGGCGGTAGTGGTGGCGACCGGTTTCATTTCAATACAATCGGTAGGGCACGGCGCGACGCACAGGTCGCAGCCGGTACAAAGATCGGTAATCACGGTGTGCATGGCGCGCGTGGCACCCACTATTGCGTCCACGGGACAGGCCTGAATGCACTTGGTGCAGCCGATGCAGTTGGCTTCATCGATATAAGCGACCTGACGCACCGGCTCGGCGGCGGCTTCGCTGCCCAGCGGCTGCGGCTCGACGTTAAGCAGTTCGGCCAATTTCAGCATCACTTGCTCGCCGCCGGGGGCGCATTTGTTGATCATCTCACCGTTGGCCACCGCCTCGGCGTAAGGGCGGCAACCGGGGTAACCGCACTGGCCGCATTGGCTCTGCGGCAGGATCTCATCGACCTGCTCGGCCACCGGATCTTCTTCCACTTCAAAGCGGCGCGCGGCGAAGCCCAGCACCAGCCCGAACAACAGGCCGAGGGCGCTGAGCGCAGCAATCGCAATCCATAACGCGGTCATTAGAATTTCACCAGCCCGGTAAAGCCCATAAAGGCCAGAGACATCAACCCGGCAGTGATCAACGCGATGGAAGAACCACGAAATGGCGCAGGCACGTCGGCAACCGCCAGACGCTCACGGATCGCGGCGAACAGCACCATCACCAGCGAGAAGCCGGCGGCGGCGCTGAAGCCATAAACCGCAGACTGCAGGAAGTTGTAGCCGAGGTTAACGTTAAGCAACGCAACGCCAAGCACCGCGCAGTTGGTGGTGATCAGCGGCAGGAAGATGCCGAGCAAGCGATACAGTGCCGGGCTGGTTTTGCGTACCACCATCTCGGTAAATTGCACCACGACGGCGATCACCAAAATAAATGACAGGGTGCGCAGATACACCAGATCCAACGGAACCAGGATAAAGGTGTTGATCACCCAGGCGCTGACGGAGGCCAGCGTCATGACAAAGGTAGTAGCCATGCCCATGCCGATGGCGCTTTCCAGTTTCTTGGAAACGCCGAGGAACGGGCACAGGCCGAGGAACTTCACCAGGACGAAGTTGTTCACCAGTACGGTGCCGACAAACAGGAGCAGGTATTCGGTCATTGCGATGCCTAAAAAAATAAAAGCCGCCTATTATCGGGAATTGGCGGCCTGACCACAACACAGTGATAGCAAGGTTATTGCTATTTTCGCCCTTTTTTGGCGAAAATTTACACAATCATACGCACAAAACGTGCCACAACGCGCCTAGCGCTCGGTAAAGGTCCCTTTGACCCGCTTGGAACGTTTCATATAAGGCACTAACAATGCCGCCATCAGCAGGGGCCAACCCAGGCTGCGTACGGCCAGCTCATCCGGCACCGGCGCAAAGGCAAAGGCTTTCACTGCCAGCAGCACGGTAATCAGCAACCACAGCAGGAAAAACTTGGGGAAGCGTTGCGAACGATGGCAGAACAGCCACAGCAGCCACAGCGTAAAGCACCACATTGCCATCGTGGTCAGCACTGAAAAATACCACTGTAGGCTAAACGCCTGAGCGTTGGTCAGCAGGTATTCGCGCGATTCCGGCATGAAAATCGCCATGGCATACAGAAGCAGCATCAGGCTGGCGCTAAGCAGGGTGACGATCAGATAGGACATCGGGGCCAGCAACCAACCGCCAATACGGTTGTAATCAGCTTGAGACATAAACGGCTTCCTGGGTAAGACATGATTCAATGTGACAGCCGCATAGCTTAGCGGGTAATGCGGGCTTCGTCATCAATATCAAGCGGATGGTCGGCGCCAGGAGGCCGGTGCAGCACGTTTGGCTACCGACGGCATGATAAGCCGCCGGTAGCAGGCCGATTAACGGCGATTAAGCTGATAGTAGGCTTCGTTCCAGCGCAGCTCATTTTTGAACGCCGGCAGGCTGGTGCTGTGGTCGATCGTCACAAACTCGATGTTATGCATCTCGGCGTAAAGTCGCAGCAGGTCGGCATCCAACGCCTGTGAGAACACGGTATGGTGTGCACCACCCGCCAGGATCCAGGCTTCGGCGGCGGTAGCAAGCGTTGGCTGAGCCCGCCAGATGGCGCGCGCCACCGGCAGTTTGGGCAACGGATGCGGTTGTTCCACGGTGTCCACCTGATTGACCAGCAGGCGGAATCGGTCGCCCAGGTCGATCAGGCTGGCATTGATCGCCGCACCGGCCGGGGTGGAGAAAATCAGCCGTGCCGGATCCGCCTTGCCGCCGATACCCAGCGGTTGTATATCCAACAGCGGTTTTTGTTCTTTGGCGATCGATGGGCAAACCTCCAGCATGTGCGAACCGACCACCAAATCGTTGCCCGATTGGAAATGGTAGGTGTAATCCTCCATGAATGAGGTACCGCCTTCCAGTCCCTGCGCCATCACTTTCAGGATGCGCAACAGCGCGGCGGTTTTCCAGTCGCCTTCGCCACCGAAGCCGTAACCCTGCTGCATCAGGCGTTGTACCGCCAGCCCCGGTAACTGCTTCATGCCGTGCAAGTCTTCAAAATTGGTGGTGAAGGCCTGGAAGTTACCCTGTTCGAGGAAGCGCTTCATGCCTAATTCGATTCGCGCCGCGTCGAGCAGGTTTTCACGCTTTTCCCCGTTGATTTGCGCCGCATCGCTCAAGACGTAGCGGGTTTCGTATTCTTCAATCAGCGTATCCACATCGCCACGGCTGACCTCATTGATCACGCTGACCAAATCACCGATGCCATAGGCATTCACCGAATAGCCGAATTGGATCTGCGCCCCGACTTTGTCACCTTCGGTCACGGCGACCTCACGCATGTTGTCGCCGAAGCGGGCCACCTTCAACTGCTGGCTGGCCTGTTTGGCGTTGGCTGCACGCATCCACTGCGCAATGCGCCGGTGCGCTTCCGGGTCTTGCCAATGGCCGGCTATCACGCTGTGCTGCTGACGCATACGTGCGCCAATAAAGCCAAATTCGCGGCCACCGTGTGCGGTCTGATTGAGGTTCATAAAGTCCATGTCCATGCTGTCCCACGGGATCTGAGCGTTGAACTGGGTATGGAATTGCAACAGCGGCTTGTGGAGGATCGACAGTCCGGCGATCCACATTTTGGCCGGCGAAAAGGTGTGCAGCCAGGCCATGATGCCGATGCACTGTGGCTGATAGTTGGCGTCGCGGCACAGGGCGGTGATTTCATCCGGCGTGGTCACCAGCGGTTTCAGCACCAGTTTTACCGGCAATCCGGCCTCACGGTTGAGATTTTCCACCACCTGCTCGGCGTGTGCCTTGACCTGTTGCAGGGTGTGCGGGCCGTACAGGTGCTGGCTGCCGATGGCGAACCAGACTTCGCGCTGCTTGAATGCGTCCATGGAGACTCCTGAATTGTCATGTCGAAATGGGGGTTCAGCAGGCTGAACCGGCGTTAGGGGCATAGCGCGGCGCGGCGGCCTGGCACCATTGCTGATAGCGTTGATAAAGCTGTTGGTAGCGGGCGACGCGCTGCGGATCCGGCTGGAGAGTGCGTTCGATGCCGCAGGCCATGTGGCGTTGTGCTTCGGGCACGCTGCGGAAATGACCGGCCGCCACCGCGGCGAAGATAGCCGCGCCCAGCGCGCAACATTGGTCTGAAGCCACGATCTGCAGCGGTCGGTTCATCACGTCGGCGCAGACCTGCATGATCGCCGGTGATTTACGCGCAATCCCCCCCAGCGCCAGTACGTTGTCCACCGGAATAGACTGCTGCTCAAAACACTCCATGATGGCGCGGGCACCGAAGGCGGTAGCGGCGATAAAGCCACCGAACAGCGTCGGCGCATCGGTGCCGAGGTTCAGATCGGCGATCACGCCTTTAAGACGTTGATTGGCATAGGGCGTGCGGCGGCCGTTAAACCAGTCCAGCACCACCGGCAGATGATCCAGTGACGGTTTATCGGCCCAGGCCTCGGTCAGCGCGGCCAGCATGCCGGCTTCTATCTGTTGCAATTGCGGCTGCAGCTGCGGTTGGCTTTTTGCCGCTTCGCGCAGCGGCCAGCTCAGCAGGCGACCGAACCAGGCGTACATATCGCCAAAGGCGGACTGTCCTGCTTCCATACCGATTAACCCCGGCACCACGCTGCCGTCAACCTGGCCGCAAATGCCCTCGATGGCGCGCCCGTCCACCCGCTGGCGATCGGCGATCAGGATGTCGCAGGTAGAAGTGCCAATCACCTTCACCAGGGTATAAGGCTGGGCTCCGGCCCCCACTGCGCCCATATGGCAGTCGAAGGCGCCGCCTGACAGCACCACCGTAGTTGGCAATCCGAGGCGTGCGGCCCATTCGGCACTCAGTGTGCCGACCGGCAGCTCGGCGGTGTGGCAGTCGTCAAACAGCGGGTAGGGCAAATGCTCAACCAGTAAGGGATCGAGTGCGGCAAAAAAGGGTTTTGGCGGCAGGCCGCCCCAGTCGGGGTGCCACAAGGTTTTGTGGCCTACGCTACAACGTCCGCGTTTCAACTGCTGTGGGGCGGTGGTCCCGGACAGTAACGCCGGCACCCAATCGCACAGCTCTACCCAGGAAGCCGCCGCCTGACGTACCTCGGCGTCCCGTCGCGTGACGTGCAGAATTTTGGCCCAGAACCATTCGGAAGAGTACACGCCGCCGATGTAGCGGGAATAATCGGGGAATTCGCCGCTGCGGCAGAGCCGATTGATGGCATCCGCTTCTTCAAGAGCCGTGTGATCTTTCCACAGCACAAACATGGCGTTTGGGTTGTCGGCAAATTCTGGCCGCAGCGCCAACACCTGGCCCTGCTGGTCGATCGGCGCAGGGGTGGAGCCGGTTGAGTCGACGCCGATACCCACGACCTGCAGCCGTTGCGCCGGGGTCATGCGCTGCACCAGACTGACCATCGCCTGTTCCATGGCTTCAATATAGTCGAGCGGATGATGACGAAAGCGATTCTCCGACGCATTGCAAAACTCACCGCGCAGCCAGCGAGGGTAATAAACCACTTCGGTATCCAGCTCCGCACCGTTTTGGCAGTCGACCGCCAACGCCCGCACCGAGTCGCTGCCGAAGTCCAATCCCAGGGCAATAGCACCTGCCGTCATGATGTTGACTCCTGATGTGTTAATACGCTGTGACAACCATAGGAGCCGAAGCGCTGTGCGGGTGAGGAGCCATTGGCTGGAAGTATGCACTTTTCTGCTTCCCACAGTGGTTTTGTGACGGCTGTCATAAGTTAACGCTTGGCGAAATTCGCTAAATATATGCACATATCTGCTGTATTCCACGGATGTGATAGCGCTCTACATTTCAGCAACAAATACCCGCTAAAACTTAAGCCGTCTTACCCCGGCTGTAAGGCAATGCCGCGAGATAAGCGCTACACCTACAGCCATTACTCTAATGATAACGTTTTCACCGCGAGCGGGTTTCGTCGCCACAGAGAACAAAATAGCGGAGAGCATCATGCATAAATTCACTAAGGCGCTGGCGACACTGGGGCTGGCGGCCGTTATGTCACATTCGGCTATCGCCGAGACCATGAAGCTGGGTTTTTTGGTCAAGCAGCCGGAAGAACCCTGGTTCCAGACCGAATGGAAATTTGCCGATAAGGCCGGTAAGGATCTCGGTTTTGAGGTGATTAAAATCGCGGTGCCGGACGGCGAGAAGACCCTGAACGCCATCGACAGCCTGGCGGCCAGCGGGGCCAAAGGGTTTGTCATCTGCACGCCGGATCCGAAATTGGGCTCGGCGATCGTCGCCAAGGCGCGCAGTTACAATCTGAAAGTGATCGCGGTGGACGACCAGTTCGTTACCGCCAAAGGCAAGCCTATGGACAGCGTGCCGCTGGTGATGATGGCCGCCACCAAAATCGGCGAACGCCAGGGGGAAGAGCTGTGGAAAGAGCTGAACAAGCGCGGCTGGAAGCTGCCGGATACCGCGGTGATGGCCATTACCGCCGATGAACTGGACACGGCCCGTCGCCGCACCGGCGGTTCTATTGCCGCGTTGAAAGCCGCCGGTTTCCCGGAAAAGCAGATTTACCGGGTACCGACCAAATCCAACGATATCCCAGGAGCGTTCGACGCCGCCAACTCAATGCTGGTGCAGCATCCTGAAGTGAAAAACTGGCTGATTGTCGGCATGAACGACAACACCGTGCTCGGCGGCGTGCGCGCTACCGAAGGCCAGGGGTTTAAGGCGCCGAACGTGATTGGCATCGGGATCAACGGGGTGGATGCGGTCAGTGAGCTGTCCAAGGCGCAGGCCACCGGCTTCTACGGTTCGCTGCTGCCGAGCCCGGACATTCACGGTTACAAGAGCATCCAGATGCTGCATGACTGGGTCGAAAAAGGGGTAGAACCGCAAAAATTCACCGAAGTGACCGACGTGGTGCTGATCACGCGCGACAACTTTAAAACCGAACTGCAGAAGAAAGGCCTGATGTAATTACCGGGCCGCCCACAGCATGCTGTCGGGCGGCATTTTTAACTGCAGGAGGAAAACACTATGACTACCGCGCTGCCGTATCTGGCGTTTAAAGGCATAGGTAAAACTTTCCCAGGGGTGAAGGCGCTGGATGACATCAGTTTCAGCTGTCAGGCCGGGCAGATCCACGCGCTGATGGGAGAAAACGGCGCCGGGAAATCCACGCTGCTGAAAATCCTCAGCGGCAACTATTCGCCTACTCAGGGAGAAATTCAGCTGCAGGGGCGTTCGGTCACCTTCACCAACACTACCGACGCGCTGGATGCCGGGGTGGCAATCATCTACCAGGAGCTGCATCTGGTGCCGGAAATGACCGTGGCGGAGAACATTTATCTCGGTCAACTGCCGACCAGGCGCGGGCTGGTGGATCGCAAACTGCTGCGTTACGAGTCCCGGCTTCAACTGGAGCATCTCGGGCTGGATATCGATCCGGATACGCCATTGAAATACCTGTCGATCGGCCAGTGGCAAATGGTGGAAATCGCCAAAGCGCTGGCGCGCAACGCCAAGGTAATCGCGTTTGACGAGCCCACCAGTTCGCTGTCCGCCCGGGAGATCGAACAGCTGTTCCGGGTGATCCGCGAATTGCGCGCTGAAGGGCGTGTGATCCTGTATGTCTCACACCGCATGGAGGAGATTTTTGCCCTCAGCGACGCCATCACGGTGTTCAAAGATGGCCGCTATGTGCGCACCTTTGACGATATGCGTCAGGTTGATAATGCCCAGTTGGTGCAGGCGATGGTGGGGCGCGATCTCGGTGACGTCTACGGCTATCAACCGCGTGAACTGGGGCCGGTGCGTTTGGCGCTCCAGGGGTTGCAAGCGCCCGGCGTGAAAACGCCGATCGATCTGAGCGTGCGTGCCGGGGAGATCGTCGGGTTGTTCGGCCTGGTCGGCGCCGGCCGCAGCGAGCTGATGAAGGGGATCTTTGGCGCCACGCGGGTCAGTGCCGGGCAACTGATGCTGGATGGGCAGGTGCTCGCCATTCGCTCGCCAATAGACGCTATTCGTGCCGGCATCATGCTGTGTCCGGAAGACCGCAAGGCGGACGGTATTATCCCGGTGCATTCGGTACGCGACAATATCAACATCAGCGCGCGGCGGAACAGTGTCCGCGCGGGTTGTCTGATCGACAACGGTTGGGAGGCCAGCAACGCTGAGCATCATATACGTGCGTTGAATATCAAAACCCCAAGCGCCGAGCAGCTAATTATGAATCTTTCCGGCGGCAACCAGCAGAAGGCGATTCTGGGGCGTTGGTTGTCGGAAGACATGAAGGTGATCCTGCTGGATGAACCGACACGCGGCATCGACGTTGGCGCTAAACACGAGATTTATAACGTCATTTACCAACTGGCGCAGCGCGGCATCGCGGTGCTGTTCGCTTCCAGCGATCTGCCCGAAGTCCTGGGGCTGGCGGACCGTATCCTGGTGATGCGGGAAGGGGCCCTGTCCGGTGAGTTACTCCATGATGACGCCAGCGAGGAAAAAGCCCTCAGCCTGGCGATGCTGCGCACCCCCGAGATTGCCCCCGATACCGCTGCGGCGGTGGCCTGAAAGTGAAGGAGAAAGAGATGTCGACCATAACGACCGATTCTGTGAAAAACCGCAGCGGCCAGGGGCTGGCGCGGATTTGGGACAGCTACGGCATGCTGGTGGTGTTCGCGGTACTGTTTATCGCCTGCGTGCTGTTTGTGCCTAATTTTGGCTCATTTATCAATATGAAAGGGCTGGGGTTGGCGATATCCATGTCCGGCATGGTGGCCTGCGGCATGCTGTTTTGTCTGGCCTCCGGCGACTTTGATCTGTCAGTCGCGTCGGTGATCGCCTGCGCCGGGGTCACTACCGCGGTGGTGATCAATATGACCGAAAGCCTGTGGATCGGCGTGGGCGCCGGTTTGCTGCTGGGAATGGTCTCCGGGTTGATCAACGGTTTTGTTATCGCCCGGCTGAAAATCAACGCGCTGATCACCACCCTGGCCACCATGCAGATATTCCGCGGGTTGGCGTACATCATTTCCGACGGGAAAGCGGTAGGCATTGAAGACGAGCGCTTCTTTACGTTGGGTTATGCCAACTGGCTGGGGTTGCCTGCGCCCATTTGGATCACCGTAGCCTGTCTGATCCTGTTCGGCTTCGTGCTCAATAAAACCACCTTTGGCCGCAATACGCTGGCGATTGGCGGTAACGAGGAGGCGGCCAGACTGGCCGGGGTGCCGGTGGTACGCACCAAGATTGTGATCTTTATGCTGTCCGGGCTGGTTTCCGCCGCTGCCGGCATCATTCTGGCTTCGCGTATGACCAGCGGCCAGCCAATGACCTCGATTGGCTATGAGCTGATCGTGATCTCCGCCTGCGTACTGGGTGGGGTTTCGTTGAAAGGTGGTATCGGTAAAATCTCCTACGTCATCGCCGGCATCTTGATCCTCGGCACGGTGGAAAACGCCATGAACCTGCTGAACATCTCACCGTTCTCGCAGTATGTGGTGCGCGGCGTGATCTTGCTGGCGGCGGTGATTTTTGACCGTTACAAGCAGCAGGCCAAACGTCGGATTTAGAAAATCGACAACCGCGTTCACAGTTCTGTTATCGGCTCAGGCAGTTCTCTGCCGGGCCGATACACTTGTTCAGGATAGTTCTATCAGCCGTTCCGGGAGGACAGATGTACCATCGCATGGCACAGGAACCGCAGCCGAACCCGCTGTTGCCGGGTTACACCTTTAACGCCTATCTGGTGGCGGGATTAACGCCCATCATGGCGGACGGCCCGCTGGATTTCTTTATCGACCGCCCCGGCGGCATGAAGGGCTATATTCTCAACCTGACCATCAAGGGCCAGGGCAAGGTGTTCGACGGCGAAGACACCCTCTACTGCAATCCTGGCGATCTGCTGCTGTTTCCCCCCAAGGCGGCGCACTACTATGGGCGTTCGCCGGACAGCGACTGCTGGTATCACCGCTGGGTGTATTTCCGACCGCGAGCCTACTGGGCCGACTGGCTGGAATGGCACAGCAAAACCCATGAGGTCGGGCGTTTAACTTTACCGAACAATAATTTACTGCTGGAGTTCGATCGGCTGTTCGCCAATATCGAGCAAACGCAGCGTTCCGGCCGGCGTTTCGCCGAAGAGTTGGGGATGAACCTGCTGGAGCGCTTGCTGCTGCGCGCGATGGAAGAAGATCCGCTCAGCCCACAGAAAATCATGGATCCCCGGGTGATAGAGGCCTGCCAGTTTATTACCGGTAATCTGGCCGGTGAGTTGCGCATCGACGAAGTGGCGCGCCACGTCTGCCTGTCGCCTTCGCGGCTGGCGCATCTGTTCCGTGAGCAGGTGGGTATCAATATTCTGCGCTGGCGCGAAGATCAGCGGGTGATCCGCGCCAAGCTGCTGCTGCAGACCACCCAGGAGTCGATTGCCACCATCGGCCGGGTGGTGGGTTATGACGATCAGCTCTATTTTTCCCGCGTATTCCGCAAACGGGTCGGGGTCAGCCCGAGCGATTTTCGCCGCCGTAGCCTGGAGATAAACTATCCGGCCAGGAATCAGCGTGAGACGCCTTATGCTGTGGCTACAAATTAACATTACATTTACTTCTTGTTCCCGCCTGCGTCATGGTGTCAAATCTGACTGGTCTATTGCGAGCCAGTAAGAGGAAACACCATGGCAGAAAAAATTCGGGTTGGGCTGGTCGGTTACGGCTATGCCAGCAAAACCTTTCATGCGCCGCTGATTGTCGGCACCCCAGGCGTAGAGCTGGCTGCGGTTTCCAGCAGCGATGCCGGCAAAGTGCACGCAGACTGGCCATCGATGACGGTAGTCAGCGATCCGCAGGCGCTGTTTAACGACCCCTCTATCGATCTGATCGTCATTCCTACACCCAACGATACCCATTTCCCTCTGGCGCAGCAGGCAATGGCGGCCGGCAAGCACGTGGTGGTGGACAAGCCATTTACCGTGACGTTGTCACAGGCTCAGCAGCTGGAGCAGCAAGCGCAGCAGAGCGGCAAGCTGCTGTCGGTGTTCCACAATCGCCGCTGGGACAGCGATTTTCTGACGCTCAAGGCATTGTTGAAAGAAGGCGCGCTTGGTGAGGTGGTTTATTTCGAGTCTCATTTCGATCGTTTCCGCCCGGAAGTGCGTCAGCGCTGGCGTGAGCTGGGCGGTGCCGGTAGCGGCATCTGGTACGATTTGGGGCCGCATCTGATCGATCAGGCACTGCAACTGTTCGGCAAACCGGAAACGCTGTTTGTCGATCTGGGTGAACTGCGTCCGGGTGCACAATCGGTGGACTATTTCCACGCAATATTGAACTACGGCAAACGCCGGGTCGTTCTGCATGGTACCGTGCTGGCCGCGGCGGAAACCGCACGTTATATCGTGCACGGGACTCAGGGTAGCTTTATCAAGTTTGGGCTGGATCCGCAGGAAGACCGCCTCAAAGCGGGCGAGCGTCTGCCGCAGGCCGATTGGGGTTACGACATGCGTGATGGTGTGGTGACATTGTCACGTGATGGGGTGCTGGCTGAAAAACCTTTGCTCAGCATTCCTGGCAATTACCCAGCCTATTACGCGGCTGTCCGCGATGCGATTAACGGTGAGGGTGAAAATCCGGTCACGGCTGCTGACGCCATCAAGGTGATGGAAATGATCGAGCTGGGGATTGAATCTGCGAAACAACAAAAGGCGTTGCCGGTAGTCTGACCGCGGCGTTTTATTCTCAGGGTTCGGCGTGCCGAACCCGTCTTACTCCTCGAGGGATCCTGACCCATGTCCTGGTTGCAGCGTCTGCGCATTGATAAATTTTTGCTGGTATTGATTCTGGTGGTGATTGTCGCTTCGGTTTTCCCCTGCGAAGGCAGATGGGCAACCTTTTTTGAGCATCTGACCACCGCGGCTATCGCGCTGCTGTTCTTTATGCACGGTGCCAAGCTGTCTCGTGAGGCGATCATCGCCGGCATGGGGCACTGGAAGCTGCATTTGGTGGTGTTTCTCAGCACCTTTGCGCTGTTCCCGCTGCTGGGGCTGGCGATGAACCTGATGGTGCCGGGTTTGATGACACCGACGGTTTATCTGGGCTTCCTGTACCTGTGCGCACTGCCGGCGACCGTTCAGTCGGCGATTGCCTTTACTTCGGCGGCGGGTGGTAACGTGGCGGCCGCGGTGTGCAGTGCTTCGGCATCCAGCATTCTCGGTGTTTTCCTCTCGCCGCTGCTGGTCGGGGCGCTGATGCATACTCAGGGCGGTAATACCGATGTGTTGCACGCCATAGGTTCGATCATTTTGAAACTGATGGTGCCCTTTGTGGTTGGGCATTTGGCCCGGCCGTTAATCGGCAAATGGGTCGATCGTCATCGCAAGCTGATCAATCTCACTGACCGTTCATCGATTCTGCTGGTGGTGTATACCGCTTTTAGCGCTGCGGTGGTGGAAGGGATTTGGCACAAGATTGACGGCTGGTCGCTGTTGACCATTTTAGTGATGTCGCTGGTGTTGCTGACGGTGGTGCTGATTATCAACACCTATGCCGCGCGCTGGCTGGGGTTCAATACTGCCGACGAGATCACCATCGTGTTCTGTGGTTCGAAAAAGAGCCTGGCGAACGGCATCCCGATGGCCAACGTGCTGTTCCCGGCGGCGGCGGTGGGTGCCATGGTGCTGCCGTTGATGATTTTCCATCAGGTGCAGTTAATGGTTTGTGCCGTACTGGCTCAGCGTTACGCGCGTAAAACGGCCAAGCAGCGCGCAGAAGCAGGCGCGTTGACCACGAAATGAAATAAATAAAAAGGGCGCTTGGCGCGCCCATTTTCGCTTAGCGCTGCACTTTATCGCGCAGCGCCTGTTTTTCCTGTTCGCTGAGGAACGCCATTTTCAGGCCGTTTTCCTGGGCGGTGCGGATTTCAGCTGGCGTCAGGCCGGCTTGCGGTGCCGCCACGCGGTATTCGTGTTCAATTTCAATGCCCTGTACGGCCGGGTCATCGGTATTGATCGACGCCATAACGCCGTGGCGCAGGAACTTCGCCAGCGGATGCTGCGCCAGAGAAGGCACGGTGCTGGTCTGAATGTTGGACGTCAGACAAGATTCGATACCGATGCCATGTTCGGCCAGGAAGTCCATCAGTGCCGGATCCTCAATCGCTTTCACGCCATGGCCAATACGTTCGGCACCCAGTTCGCGGATCGCCTGCCAGATGCTTTCCGGACCCGCGGCTTCACCTGCGTGTACGGTGATGCGCAGGCCAGCGTCGCGGGCGCGGTTGAAGTGGTTGAGGAACAGGCTGCCAGGGAAGCCGAGTTCGTCGCCGGCCAGATCCAGTGCGGTAATACCGTCGCGGTGCGCCAGCAGGCCTTCCAACTCTTGTAAACAGGCCGCTTCGCCGAAGGTACGGCTCATGATGCCGATCAGGCGTACGTCGATACCCAAATCGCGCGAACCGGAACGAATGCCGTCAATCACGGCTTCCACCACCCCAGCCACCGGCAACTGATGTTTCATCGCCATGTAATACGGCGAGAAGCGCAGTTCGGCATAGTGCAGACCGGCATTGGCCGCATCCTCGACGTTTTCGTAGGCGACCCGGCGGCAGGCGTCCAGATCGCCCAGCACCGCTACGCCCCAGTCCAGCTTCTGCAGAAAGCTGACCAGATCCGGTTCGGCGTGAGTGATTTGCACGTGCGGGCGCAGCGCCTCCAGTTCGTTGGCGGGCAGGGCAAGGTTAAACTGACGGCCCAGGTCAAGAATGGTTTGCGCACGGATATTGCCGTCAAGATGACGGTGGATGTCGGTCAAGGGGAGGCGTGGGTCAATCATGATGTGCACTCGTTATTTTGTTGTAGGTAAAGTGCAGATCAGTATAAAAACAAAATGATGAAAATTGCCATTGTGTTGCATAAAAAAGTGACGACAATCACATTAATGTTGCTGGTTGCCGCATTTATGCGCTAAAGCGGGAGCGTGCCACTCCCGCATTGATGTTGGTAACAGAGCCTATCCGACCCTCAGTTTTGCGATGTTTTTTTCCTGGTTATCGCCGACGCCGTGCTGCACCAGCCAGTGGTTAACCCTGTCGATGTCCAGCGGTTGTGCCTGCTCGATACGCAGCACCGGGCCCAGGGCCATCGGCATGGCGCGATCGGCCAGCGCCCGCAGTTCGGGCAAGTACTCCGCGCCGGGGTGGCCTTTGGGACGCTGGCCGGTACGGGCGGCGTAGCGTTCTGCGGCCAGTTCACCGGATATTTGGTTCCACACCTCCAAAACTTGCGTCACGCCCGCCTCGCGCAGGTACTGGCGTAGCTGTTCTCTGGACTGAAAGCCAAACCAGGCGTCGATGACATAGATGCAGCGCAGGGGCGCCTGCGCCACCATTGACCAGATAGCCTGGTATGCGGCATAACCCAACTGACGGTTCAGTTCGCGGTTTATGTTATCCAGGCGTGCCATAAAAGGTTCTTTGATACCGTCGAGGGAGAGATAAGGCAGATCAAAATGGTGCGCCAGCGCGCGGGCAACGGTGCTTTTACCGGAAGCCGGAACGCCATTGACCAAAATAACGGTTTTACCGTCGCTATCTGTCGAAGTCATAATATTTCCACCACCTCTTGCCAGAGTTTTGCGGCGCGTAACCGCTCGAGCCGCGGCTTGTTATCCAGCAAATCCACAATCGCGCGGATGCCTTCCTCAATGTGGCTGTTACTGTCGGTCGCCCCGAACAGGATCACGATGTCGGCCTCTTCACTGTCTTCGAAGGCGATCGGCTGCTCCAGCAGCACCATGCTGAAACAGTTTTTGATCACGCCGCATTCCGGGCGCGCATGGGGAATGGCAATGCCTTCGTCGAACACGTAATAAGCCCCATGGGCCAGCGTGTTGCTGATCACCGCCTGATAATAGGATGCGTGAATATAACCGTTTTCGACCAGGGGCCGGGCTGCCAGCTCAATCACCTTCTTCCAGTCGGTTTCCTGCACGCCGACCTGTATCGCACCGGCTTCTATCAGCAGTTGTTTAATCGTCATCATATTCCCTCACAGAGACTTCCTGATAATATTGCGCAGCTCATCCATTTTAATAAAAATTCCATCGATCTGCTGACGATAGCTTTTATTTTTGGCATAAATCTTTAATGCGCGATTATAAGCCAGCATTAAAGCCTTATGAATTTCGCCATCCGCCGGCGCTGTGGCCAACTGCTGTTCTAATACATTAATTTCGGCTGATATTTCATTGGCTTCGGCATTCTGTAGGCCGTGATCAAGTTCTTTGTTTCGCGGGCTTTTCATAAAATTAAACATGACCTTCTCCACAAATTAAGCGTGAACTTTCCAGCCCCGACGGGCGCCGGGGCACCAGGGTTGTGGGTTTTATAAAAAAGAAAATAGGGCAGTGATTATTTAAACAGGCCGATCTTTTCCGTTAATACCTGGGTAACGGCATTGTTGGCGGGGATCAGGAATTTGCGCACGCTGTCATTGACCTTGCCCTTTTCAAAGGTTTGTTTGCATCGGTCTACCCATTGCACGTTCATCTCGGTGCCCACGTTCACTTTTTCGATGCCACCGGCTACCGCGAGCCGCATATCTTCATCGCTGACGCCGGTACCGCCATGCAGCACCAGCGGGGTACCTGTGGCGGCGGTGATTTCCGCCAGACGCTGGTGCTGGATATGCGCCTTGCCGGTATAGAGCCCGTGGACGGTGCCTACCGAGACCGCCAGCATATCGACCCCGGTTTCATCGACAAAGCGTTTGGCATCTTCCACCGTGGTAAAGCAGATATCCTCTTCCGCCACCGCCTTACCGTCTTCGGAGCCGCCGATGGCACCCAATTCTGCTTCTACCGACACGTTATGTTGACGAGCAATGTCGATCACTCGACGGGTATTGGCGATGTTCTCATCCATTTCCAGGTGCGAACCGTCATACATTACCGAACTGAAGCCTGCGTCAATCGCCGTCTCGATGGAGGCAATGTCAGAGCAGTGATCCAAATGCAGGCAGGTGGGAACATCCTCGCTTTGGGCCAGAGAACGCACCGAATCAACCAGCAGCCTGTAACCCAAATATTCGGCAGTACCGGTCGAAATCTGGATCATCAACGGGCTGTGCATACTTTTGGCCGCTTTGAAAAAGGCCGGTAACATTTCCAGACAGTGGAGATTGAATGAACCTATCGCCTTGAAATCTCGGGCTTTGGCCACTGACAACAGCTCGTTGAAATTATAGAGTTTCATGGACTTTTTCCTCATGGTGCTTGGTTGATTTACCGTTAACAAACCACGCAATCAGCGTGACGAAGGCGATGAACAGGGCGATGAACAGCCAGTTGCCCTGGAAAGCATGTCCCATCACCAGCCCACTGCTGATGACGTCGGAGTCGCTGAAGGTCACCCCGACAAAGCCGTAACTTTCCAGCATCGGTACCAGAATGGCCGGCAGGAAGGTGATAAACAGGCCATGAACCACCCCACCAATCATGGCGCCGCGACGGCCACCGAGCGCATTACCGAAGATGCCTGCGGTGCCGCCGGCGAAGAAGTTGGTCAGCAGACCGGGCAGGATCATCGCCAGACCGAACATTGGGAAAACGATCATGCCGATGATTGAGCCAAGGGTGGTGGCGAGGAAGCCGACGATCACCGCGTTGGGGGCGTAAGGGAACAGCACCGGGCAGTCCAGCGCCGGTTTGGCATCCGGCACGACGCGCAGGGCGATACCGCGGAAGGCGGGTACCAGCTCATTGAGCAGCAGGCGTACGCCGCTGTAGAGGATAAATACGCCGGCGACAAACTGGATGGCCTGCATAAAGGAATACATCAGGTAGTTCATGCCGCCGGCATACTGGGCGATGTACTGCGGACCGGCAGCCAGCGCCGGGATCAGATACATCGGGATCATCACCACCGCCATCGACAGGTAGGTGTCCTGCAGGAACTTGAAGTTATCGGGCAGCTCCAGGTCTTCGGTGGAGCGGGAGCCCTTACCGACCACCTTGGCGACGGCAGCCTGTACCAGATAACCGATGGTGCAGAAGTGCCCCAGGGCCACATCGTCCGAACCGGTAATTTTGCGCACCACCGGCTGGGCCAGCGCAGGCATCAAGACCGCCATCACGCCGCCGAATATGCCGCCGGTCAGAATCAGCGGCATGCCGGTCAGCCCGGCCTTATAGCCGATCACCGCCCCTATGGTGGCCATCCACAGCAATGCCTGGCCGGTCAGGAAGATGTATTTGAACGGAGTAATGCGCGCAATGATGATATTCACCGCGAAAATTACCATCAGGGTCAGCGCCACTTCTGAACCCAACTCGCGGTTGGCCAGGCCGGCGATGGCGGCGACGTCGGTGATATAACCGGTCATGCCGAACCCTTGGGTGAATATACTGTTCAGATAGGTCAAGGCACCGACAATAATGTTGATGCCCGCCATCATGATCAGGAAACCCAGCAGGGTTTTGAAGGTGCCTTCGGCCACTTTGCCGATCGATTTCTTCTGTAGCAATAGCCCCAGCATGGCGATAAAAGCGACCAGAATGGAAGCCTGGCCCAACAGATCTTTGACGATAAAGTCAATCAGGCTATTCATGGCGGGTTTCCTTCATGTCACGTTCTTTCAGGAAGGCCACGATCTTTTGCTCAATTTCCACTTTATCGGTAAGCCGATGCAGAATAATGACCCGCTTCTTTTCCTCTTCGCTGGCGTCGGCATTTAAAATATCGGCGAAGGTTTTCTGGGTAAGAATAATATCTGATTTAAAGGCGCTGGCCTCAGAGATAGTAGTGTGATCAATATCTGCCTCAATCTCTAATTTCTTCAGCACCGCTCTTGCGCTCATTTCGATGGCAAAGCTGGAGCCGAGGCCACAGCCACATACGCACAGTATTTTAAGCATGGGTATCTCCTCAGATTATATTTAATTGCCTGGCGAGTTTGTAATGGTGTCCTTCGGTATCAACCAAACGTTTCTGCATGCTGATTAAATCGATGGGAATAGGTTGGTTGCCGGCATTAATAATGATTGCCTTGTTCTTCATTCCTGAATAAATACAGCGAACCACTTCGCTGGCCATAATGGTCCCCTGATAAATCTCTTCGCCGGTCGGTTCACCATTGCGCAGACCGTAGCCCATAATCGTTTTACGAATTCGCACGCCAATTTTTGGCTCCAATTGTTTTATCATGGTGTCGATAGCGCCTTGAAAACCGGGCGAGTATTCTTTGGTATAACCCTCTGAGCACAAAATAATCACGCTATTTTGCTGCTCAAGTCGTTGAGTTATTTTCTCTGCCAGCTGATTCAAGGCATATTGGCATTCCGGGATCAGGGCAAAATCCGCATTGGATTTGATGGCCGATTGCAGCGTCAACTCCCCGCAGTAACCGCCCAGCAGCTCAATCATGAACACGCGTCCGGGCAGGGCGCGTCCGGTGTTTCTCAGTTTTGAAACTTCTTTTATCACCTGTTCGCAGGCGGTGGAAAAGCCAATGCTGTAATGACTGCCGAAAACGTCATTGTCGATAGTCATCCCCACGCCAAAACAGTTAATACCGAATTCACTGAGCGTATTTAAAAACTGCAGCGACCCGTCACCACCGGCCATAATAAGCACGTCTATGTGCAAGGCCTTAAGCTGTTTGCTGATGGTTTCATATTCTCCGGCCGTCAATTTCTTGGCCGTGCGACCGGAAGAGATTATCGGCATTGATGAAATGGAGAAATCAACCAAATCGCGTTGGGCAATAGGATGGTGCTGATTAGCCAATAATCCGGGGATGCCGCCGTTAAACAGAATGATATCTGCCTGCGCCAACCTGGCGACCTGGAAAATAAAGTTATTGATCCCGGTGACATCGCCGCCGCTTATTACTACGCCAATCTTCATATACCTGTCTCCAGCCAATTCCGTGGAGCTCATTGTCATTTTTGGCATCGGTAAAATTTGCAGGCGACATCACAAAACTATCACAAATATTTTTATAGATGACCTTGACAGGCTTGCCGGCAGGATTAATTTTGCGAAGGAGATCTCATTTTATTTTTGGCGGCTTCGAGATTTTTAGATGATGATTATTAATAATCAACGAGTTGCGTTTACGTCGCGTTAAGGCCGGTTTTACCGCCATCAATGAGGATGAGCATAGAAATAAGTTTAATGAAGTGTGATAACTCTCGCATTTTTATTCGATACGCTGAGTGTGACGTTAATAAATACGCGGATAAAAGAAATAGCCACGTATTTATTAAGTTATTTAATGATTGAGGTTATTCAGGCTCTAACCACGGTCAAACCGGCCTGTTCCAGCGGGCCCGTCAGTGCAGCATCGGTGGAGCGCTCGACGATAATACTCTGCGCCATGGAAATATCGCCAATGGCATATTGCGAGGCGGCATTGAGCTTGGCGGCCGAGGCCAATACCACGGTTTCTGCCGCCCGTGCGGCCAGTGCCCGCTTGATGTAAGCCTCTTCGAGATCGCCGGTGCTCAGGCCGGCGGTAGGGTGCACGCCAGTCACGCCCATAAAATAAATATCGGCGCGAATATGAGACATGGCTTCCACTGCGGCTGCGCCAACGCTGACGATCGAATGTTTATATAAACGCCCGCCGATCAGGATCACTTCGACTTTCGGGTGGTCTACCAGACCGACAGCCACGCTGGGGCTGTGGGTGACGACGGTGGCTTCCAGCGTGGGCGGGAGCTGCCTGACCAATTCGGCAGAAGTCGTGCCGCCATCCAGAATTACCACTTGCCCAGGGGTAATCATTGCCGCCGCGGCTTTGGCAATCGCACGTTTGGCGGCTGATTCCTGCCCGTTTCTTTCGGCAAAGGTGGCAATGGCCGGGGAAACCGGCAGCGCACCGCCGTGCACTCGTTGCAATAGGCCTTCACTGTCCAATTCGCGCAGATCGCGCCGCAGGGTATCTTCGGACAACCCGAACATCTCGCTGAGCTGTTTGGCCAGAACCTGTCCGTC
Organism: Serratia sp. BNK-12; assembly: GCF_047456085.1. NCBI lineage: Bacteria > Pseudomonadati > Pseudomonadota > Gammaproteobacteria > Enterobacterales > Yersiniaceae > Serratia > Serratia sp. BNK-12. Next base: position 2,740,478 of record NZ_CP179896.1, on the reverse strand, counting down.
CTGAGCCAGTTTTTCCAGAATGATTTTTTTACGTTGGCTGGTGAGCATGGCGTTTTCCCGTTAAATTTGCACTGCACGAAATATCTTGATCATACACGAAAATGCACGATAGTATCAATTTCCTTTCCTGCTTGTGGAGTTGAGCACCATGATCGCTACCCAAGATCGGGTTCGCATTGTCGAAACCCGGGTATTGTCTGATGACTGGTATTTGCTGAAAAAAACCACCTTTGATTTTTTGCGTCGCGATGGCGTATGGCAGCGACAAAGCCGTGAAACCTACGACCGCGGCGATGGAGCCACCATTTTGCTGTTTAACCGGCAAAGGCAAAAGGTAGTGCTGACGCGTCAGTTCCGCTTCCCGGCGTTCGTCAATGGGCACGACGGCATGCTGATAGAGGCTGCCGCCGGGTTGCTGGACAATGCGTCGCCGGAAGAACGCATCCGGGCCGAAGCGGAAGAAGAAACCGGCTATATCGTGCAAAATGTGCAAAAGGTGTTTGAAGCTTACATGAGCCCCGGTTCGGTGACGGAGAAACTGCACTTTTTTGTCGGAGAATATCAGGCCGATGAGCGGGTCAGCAATGGCGGTGGGGTGGAAGCGGAAGGTGAAGATCTCGAAGTGCTGGAACTGCCGTTGGCAGACGCACTGCGCGCTGTCAGCCAGGGCACCATTGTCGATGCCAAAACCATCATGCTGCTGCAGTTTGTTGCCCTAAACCACACTCTGGAGAAGCGTTTATGAGCGCCCAACTGATCCTGATTGCCGGCCCGTACCGTAGCGGCACCGATGGCGATGCACAATGCATTGCCGACAACTTGCACCGGTTGGAGCAGGCCGCGCTGGCGGTCTATCAGCGTGGGCATGTGCCGGTGATCGGCGAATGGTTGGCGCTGCCCCTGGCGGCGGCGGCCGGTTCGACCCAGTTGGGGGATGCGGTGAGTGAAGCGTTTCTCTATCCGGTGGCCCACCGACTGATAGCCCAGTGCCAGGCTATTTATCGCATCGAAGGGGCGTCGGCCGGCGCGGATAACGACGTGCGCTTGGCTAATGAGTGGGGAATACCGGTGTATTATCGTCTGGATGATATCCCACAGTTGACACCGTAAGAATGAAAAAAGGCAGGCTTTCGCCTGCCTTCCAGCCCCTCAGTTCAAACCTCGTCCAACACAAACTTCAACCCATTTATCAGCTTGTCCATGCCCGCCTCAAGCTTGCTGCGCGGGCAACCTACGTTCAGCCGCAGGAAGCCACGGCCTTCTTCGCCGTAGGTGAAACCGGGCATAATCGCTACCTTTTCGCGTTCGATCAGAACCTGCTGTAGCTGGCGATCGTCTATGCCCAGTGGGCGCAGATCGATCCAGGCCAGATAGGTAGACTGCGGCGGCTGCCAGGCCAGGGCGGGAAAGGCCTGATTCAGCCGCTCGGCAACGTACGTCAGGTTGTCCTGCAGGTAATCACGCAGCGCATCCAACCAGGGTTCGCCATGGCGATAAGCGGCAATATGCGCCGCCACCGCCAGCACCGCCGGGGAAGATAAGCCGTCGCGCGCTTTCAACTGCTGGAAATAAGCCTCGCGGCTGGCATCGTCACTGATAAAACCGTAGGCGCCGGTCAACGCCGGGATATTGAAGGTTTTCGAACCTGAAGTCAGCAATGCCCAGGGCGTGGTGGCGACTTGGCTCCACGGCGTGTGGCGGTTTTCCCCCCAGACCATATCCATGTGGATCTCATCGCTGATCACCCGTACGTCGTGGCGTTCGCACAGCTCAGCCATCTGCTGTAATTCTTCCGCGCGCCATACCTTGCCGGTCGGGTTCTGCGGGCTGCACAGCAGCAGAATTTTGGTCTGTGGCCGTGCCAGCAAGGCTTCCAGGTGCGCCATATCGCACAGCCAGTCGTTACCCTGCTTATGCAGCGGGCAGGCCAACAGTTGGCGCTGATTACCGAGGATCACCTTATAAAAGGCGTCATAGGCCGGGGTATGGGTGACCACGTATTCACCCGGTGCCGACCACTGGCGAATCAGTTGCGCCACCATATAAATTACCGACGGGCCATATACGGCCATGTTGGTGTCGACGGCGGTCGCAAACCGCTGTTGATACCAGTGGCGTACCGCTCCGAGAAAATCTTCATGCTGCCAGCGGCTGTAACCCAGTACGCCATGCTGCAGGCGCTGTTGCAGCGCCTCGATAATGCAGGGTGCGGTGGCGAAATCCATATCGGAGATGGTAAAAGGCAATAAATCGTCATGGCCAAAGCGATCGGCAATGTAATCCCACTGCGTGCACCAGGTACCGTGCCGATCGACCGGGGTAGAAAAATCAAACATGAGACGCTCCCTGCAGGGCCGCAGCAGGTTGCGCGGCGGCTATCAGTGAGTCTAATTCATCTTTCACCGATTGCACCTGCGGGCCGATCACCACCTGCAGGTTATGCTCGTTAAGATGCACCACGCCAATCGCGCGGTTGGCTTTCAGCGCGGCATCGTCCACTTTGCTCATATCATCAACGGACAAACGTAAACGGGTGATGCAGTTATCCAATGAGACGATGTTCTCGCTACCGCCCAGCGCCGCCAGTATTGCCGGCACGTTATAACCGGATTTGCCTACCGCACCGACAGGGGCGCTTTGGCTGCCGGCAGTCTCGCTTTCACGGCCCGGCGTTTTGATATTAAAGCGCTGAATGGAGAAGCGGAAAATAGCGTAGTAGGCCGCGAACCAGATGGCGGCAACGATCGGCACCAGATACCACTTGGTGGCGGTGCCGTGCAGGATGCCGAACACCACGAAGTCGATGATGTTGCCGTCGGTGTTGCCGATGGTCACACCCAGCAGCGCCATCACGGTGAAGCCCAGCCCGGTCAGGATGGCATGAATGAAGTACAGGAAAGGCGCGACGAACAGGAACAGGAACTCGATCGGTTCGGTAGTCCCGCCGACCACGCAGGCCACGACGCCGGAGATCAGCAGGCCCTTAATCTTATGGCGGTTTTCCGGTTTGGCGCAGTGATACATTGCCAACGCCGCTCCCGGCAGACCGCCGAGGAATGCCGGCATTTTACCCTGTGACAGGAAGCGGGTGGCGCTTTCGGCAAAGCCGGTGGTGGTCGGGCAGGAGAGTTGAGCCTGGAAGATGGTCAGTGCGCCGCTGACGCTATGGCCGCATACGTCCAGCGTGCCGCCCGCCTCGGTAAAGCGAATTAGCGCCACCAGAATATGGTGCAGGCCGAACGGCAACAGCAGGCGTTCGCCGGTACCGAAAATCATCGGCCCAAAGGCACCGGCACCATTAATCACCCAGCCCAGGCCGTTGATGCCGGCGGCAAACCACGGCCAGATCAGAGGAATCACCAGCCCACACAGGCCCAGTACCAGGGTAGTGACGATCGGCACGAAGCGGGTGCCGCCAAAGAACGCCAGCGCATCCGGCAGTCGAATGGTATTAAAACGCTCATGCAGCAGGTAAACGATAATGCCGACGATCACCGCCCCCAGAATGCCGGTATCGATCGACTGAATGCCGAGGATGTTCTGGATGTTATTGGCTTTCAGCACCAGCGGATCGGTGGTGGGCAAAATGCCGGCGGTGGTCAGATAGAAGTTGGTGGCCAGGTTCAGCACCGCAAAACCGACAAAGCCCGAGAACGCGGCGACACCTTTGTTTTCACGCGCCATGCCCAGCGGAATGGCGATGGCAAACATCACCGGCAGGAAGCTGAAGGCGAATGAGCCAATCTTGCTCATCCAGGTGAACAACAACTGGAAGGCAGGGTGGCCGATAAACGGCATCAGGGTGATGACGTCGCGGCTGCTTAGCGAACTGCCGATCCCCAGCATGATGCCGCAGAACGACAGCAGGGCGACGGGCAGCATGAATGTTTTGCCCAGGCTCTGGAAAAACTCCCAGAGCGTAATTTTTTGTTTTTTAGGTGCTGGCATAACCGGCGGCTCCTGGCGAAAAAGCGTGCAAAAGTGGTGTGTACCCCTGTTAGGTAAAAATAAGATAAAACGTTTTACCTAGCAAAAATGCGCCGCTAATCACAATTTCAAAGCCTGCTTTGCGGTGAGAATGGATGAGCCAGTAAAACGTTTTACTGATCAAACAGATTCGGTATACCATTTGCTCCAAGAGACATCCCTCTGGCTTGCTACCCTTGAGTGGCCAGGGGACAGAATGCCCAGGATCGGGCTCGCCGAGGTCATGACCATCAAAAAGATCACCATCACTGATGTTGCGCAGCAGGCCGGCGTCTCCGTCACCACGGTTTCGCTGGTGCTGAGTGGCAAAGGGCGCATTTCATCGACCACCGTAACGCGGGTGAATCAGGCGATTGAAAGCCTGGGCTACGTGCGTAACCGTCAGGCGGCGACGCTGCGTGGCGGAGAGTCGGGCGTGATTGGGCTGATCCTGCGTGATATTTGCGAACCGTTTTATGCGGAAATGACCGCCGGGCTGAGTGAAGTGCTGGAGGAACACGGCAAAGTGCTGTTCCTGACCCAAAGCGGTCGCGATGGCAAAGGGCTGATGCGTTGTTTTGATACCCTGCTGGAGCACGGCGTCGACGGCATGGTGCTGGCGGGCGGCGTGCGTATGGCCGAGGGGCTGAAGGAAAAAGCCGCAGAGCAGGGGGTTCCGTTAGTCTGTGCGGCACGTTCCAACGGTTTGGACGGGGTAGACGTGGTGCGGCCGGACAATATGCAGGCCGCCAAACTGGCCACTGAATTTCTGATCAAACGCGGTCACAGCCAAATCGCCTATCTCGGCGGGCAAAGCAGCTCGTTGACCCGCGCCGAGCGCCTGGGGGGCTTTTGCGCCACGTTGGTACAGTACGGCCTGCCTTTTCGCACCGAATGGATTGTCGAGTGCGACTGTCAGCAACGGGCGGCGGCGGAAGCGGCAGAAAATCTGCTGCGCCAGTATCCGAACATCAGCGCACTGGTGTGCCACAAGGCGTCGGTGGCGCTGGGGGCTTATTTTGGCATCGTACGTAGCGGACGCAGTATTGGCTCGGAAGGCGTGGATACCTATTACGGTCAGCAGGTGGCCCTGATCGGTTTTGGCGACGTTCCGGAAGCCGAACTGACCGAGCCGCCCTTGACGCTGGTTTCCAGTTCTGCGCGTGAAGTGGGCCGCAGCGCGGCCTCACGCTTGCTACAGCGGATTGCTGATACCGGGTTGCCGCCGCAAAACGTTATCCTGCCACCAATGTTGATTAAACGCGGTTCTGCCTGAATTTACGCCGACTCTTCATTGGCCTGTTGCTGTATCCACCCGACAAACACCTTCATCGCGGGTGTCATATCGCGTGATTTCAGGTGGGTGAGCCAGTAAGCACCAAGATTGGCTTCGGCGGCAAAGGGGCGCTGCAATACCCCCTCGCGTAATTCGCGAGCAAACATGCGGGCCGGTGCCAGGGCGACGCCGCCGCTGTGAATGGCACCTTCCACCATCAGCCGCGAAGAGTCGAATACCGGGCCATTTATCCGCCATGGCGTGACCTGTGCCGCGGTGAACCAACGCTCCCATTCGTCTTTGCGATAGCTGCGCATCAGAAGTTCGTGTTGCAGATCCTGCGGCGTGCGAAGGCGTTGGGCGATTTCCGGCGGGCACAGCACCGTCAGCGGGGCGTCAAACAATTTAAGGTTGTGGGTAGCGGGCCAGCGTCCTTCGCCGAAGCGGATAGCAAAATCCATTCCGTCGGCGGACAGGTTAACCAGGTTATTGTTGGTCAAAACACGCAGATCGATAAACGGATGCGATGCTCTGAAGGCCGCCAGACGCGGCATTAGCCACCCAACGGCAAAGGTACCAACCACCGCCACCGTCAGCACCTCATGGAAATGCCCGCCTTCGAACTGCTGCAGCACCGATTCAATGCGGTCGAAGGCGTCGGTCAATATTGGCAGCAACGCCTGTCCTTCTTCGGTAAGATCCAGACCACGCGGCAGCCGCCGGAACAGTTGAATACCCAACTGTTGTTCTAGCGTTCGCACCTGTTGGCTGACGGCGGCCTGGGTAACGCTCAGTTCCAATCCGGCGCGGGTAAAATTCAGGTGGCGGGCGGAGGATTCAAACGCCCGCAGAGCATTCAGAGGAAGTCGATTGCGCATAAGCTAAGCCATAAGTTTTTCTTTATGCTGGCTGAAATTATTATCGCTTGTCAATCTATGTCTAAACCCCGATATTTTGCGCAGCTGGTGCGGATATCACGCAGTCAGAAAAGGAATACCTTCATCAACCAGGGATGTCTTTGTGTCGAATGACAACAAAATCTTTTAGCCTCGGCCGATACCCTAAAACTCAAGAGCTTCATTATGACGAAAATAAATCGCTTGGCGGCCGCGTTGTTCGCCGCACTGATCCTGCCGGCAGGCCATGCCGCCGACAAAGCCGACATTGACGCCATTATTCAGCCGCTGATGCAGAAATATGCCGTTCCAGGCATGGCAATTGCGGTTTCGGTAGAGGGGAAACAGCAGTTTTATCACTATGGCGTGGCGTCCAGGCAGACCGGCAAACCAATCACCAACCAGACGCTGTTTGAAATTGGTTCATTGAGCAAAACCTTCACTGCGACCTTGGCGACCTACGCGGTCAGTGAAGGCAAAATGTCGTTTGCCGATCCGGCCAGTCGATATTTGCCGGCGTTGCGCGGCAGTGCCTTTGACCATGTCACCTTGTTGAATTTGGCGACCCACACCTCCGGTTTGCCGCTGTTTGTCCCGGATGACGTGACCAACGATGCGCAGTTGATGGCCTATTACCAACAATGGCAGCCGCCGCATGCGGTGGGCAGCTACCGCGTTTATTCCAACCTGGGCATCGGTATGCTGGGGATGATTACCGCCAAGAGCCTGAACCAGCCCTTTACCCAGGCGATGGAAAAACAGCTGCTGCCGGCTCTGGGGATGAATCACACTTATATTAAGGTGCCGGCCGAAGAAATGGCGAATTACGCCCAGGGTTACAATAAAAAAGACCAACCGGTGCGCGTCACGCCGGGGCCATTGGATGCCGAAGCCTACGGCATCAAATCCAACGCCCAGGATCTGATCCGCTACCTCGACGCCAACATGCAGGTGGTCAAGGTCGGGGATCCGTGGCGCAAGGCGCTGGCGGCCACCCATACCGGTTATTACCGCACCGGGGTGTTTACTCAGGATCTGATGTGGGAAAGCTATGCGTATCCAGAGAAGTTGGCGACGCTGACGGAAGGCAACAATGCCGGGATGATCATGAACGGGGCGCCGGCCACGGCGATAACGCCGCCGAAACAGGATCAGGGCGCGGCCTGGTACAACAAAACCGGTTCGACCGGCGGCTTCTCCACTTATGCGGTATTTATCCCTTCGCAAAAAATTGCGGTGGTGATGCTGGCCAATAAATGGTTCCCGAACGATGACCGGGTTGCAGCCACTTACCGTATTGTTCAGGCGCTGGACAAACGCTGATACCAATAGGGGCGCTGCGGCGCCCCTGACTTCACTCGTTATAAATTAACGCCAGCCCTGCTGACCGCGACGCAAATAGGGTAAAATTGACAACAGCGCCAATACTGCCAATGCCATCCCGATCCACAACGCCGAACGCAAGCCATAACCGAAGGCGATCGCCATTCCCCCCAAATAAGAACCGCCACCTAAACCAATATTAATCACTGAGGTATGAACCGCATTAACCATAGGCCCTGGATGCGCCACGCTAACAATTCTCGCCATCATGGCAGGGTTCATTGGCACACCGGATAGGCCAATCAGTATTACCGCGCAAATGGCGATTAACGGGTATTCGGCAAATAACGCCATGCCGAACAACGACAGGCTGAGAATAGACAGCCCCACCACCATAATCGCCAGACTGTGGCGATAGGCCAAGCGCCCGGTGATCATGTTACCGACAATATTGGCCAGGCCGTAAAGCATCAAAATAAACGGCACGGCCTGCATGCTAAAGCCGCTGACGTCGACCAAAACGGGAACGAAATAGCTGAAGGCTGCGAAACTGGCACCCAGAATTAAGCAGCTGGTGGTGCAGGCTTTCCAATAGGCCTTGTTTTTAAACGCCTTGATTTCCTCTGCCATTTTGAGCGTCCTGCCTGCGGCGATTGCGGGTAACAGGCGCACCAGCGCAAGCAAACAGATAAAGACCAACACGGCGACCAGACCGAAGGTGATGCGCCAGCCCCAGTGTTGATCGATGATAGTCGCAAGAGGGACGCCGAATACGTTAGAGACCATGAAACCGCCGATGACTATTGAAGCGGCGCGCGGGCGGTGTTGTATCGGAACCAGCGCCATGCTGGTCGCCAGCGAAAGGCTCAAACACCCAGCGCATAAAATGCCCGTCACAATTCGGATAGCAACCAGAATAGAATAGTCGGAAATAAAGGCACTCAAACCTTGTACCACCACATACAGAGCTAATAGCCACAATAAGGTGGTTCGGTAGGGGGCTTTAAATTTTAAGAAAAAATAGGTTAATACCGGGCCACCCAACATTACGCCAAAGGCATAATAAGAAATTAAATGGCCAACTTCCCCGACGGTGATGCTAAAGGCTTCGGACAAAGTAGACATCATGCCCGCCACCATTAATTCTGCTGTGCCAATTGAAAAAATGGCCAACCCCAATATATACACTGCTAACGGCATAGCTTTACTGCTCTCCTGGATTTTGAATGATCGTTACAAAAATATTTAATACTCTGCGTGAGATTTTTTCTTTGTTTTATAAGTTGATTAACAGACCTGCGACGACGTCTTCGAGGGTGTTTCTATCTGAAATGTTTTTATTCAGCACGCGCAAACCGTAATAACCGGCTAAAAAGCCTCTGGCCATTTCCATCGCGGATGCTTTGCTACCGAGTTCTCCTGTTTGTTGGCCTTCGGTAAACACCGCGACCAGGGTTTGTTCTAAACGTTGCCGATATTCCTGATTCAGACTGGCGACCGCCTGGTCTTTGCTGCCTCGCTCCAGTGCCGAGAACAAGACCATGGCGTCATGTTGCTCGGGTTGCGAGAGATCTTCGGCAATTCCCCACAGCAGCAGGGTACGTAGTCGCTCCTTCACCAGGCCAGGCTGGGTGAGAATGGCTAATTGCGCCGACATGGTGTGTTCATGGCTGCGCAACAACGCTTGCTCGTACAGAGCTTGCTTGCTACCAAAGGCATTATATAGGCTTCCTCTCCCCAACCCGGTACCGTTGCATAAATCTTGCGCAGAGGTGCCTGCATAGCCATTGACGCTAAAAACGGCCACGGCGGCATCAATGACATCCTCATCTTCGAACTGTCTCGGACGACCTGGATAGATAGGTTTTTCAGCACTCATGGCGGATTGGGGGGCTTTAAATGAGTTGAGGCCGTATAATATTGATTGTGGAACGATCAGTCAAATAATTTCCCCTCGGTTATTTATCGAATGGCCTAATAAAATATATTTATATTTATCAGTTAATTACGATATTTCCGGTCACGGTGCAGCCAAAAAGACTCAGGGCGTGCTAAGGCTGTTTTCGAAAGGAGACTGTTGCGCTCGTTTTTCGCGCATAAAATCAATAAACACGCGCAGCTTGAGCGGCATATGTCGACTGGCGGGAAAATAGAGGAAAAACCCGGGAGCATCGCTGCCGTAATCGGCCAGAACTTCCACCAGTTGCCCACTGCTCAGTTCACGGTGTACCGTGCCGCTAAACCGCTGGGTGATGCCCAATCCCGCCAGCGCGGCATCTTTAATCAGTCTGTCTTCGTTAAATATCAGGCTGCCGCCGACCTCCAGCGTCAGCTGCGCACCATCCTGCTTGAAGTACCAGGGTTCGAATTTACCGCTGCCGGGAAAACGGTAGCGCAGACAGTCGTGATCGCTCAGCGCTTGCGGTGTTTGCGGCGTACCGTGCTGCGCCAAATAGCCGGGGGCGGCGATCACCACCCGTTTCTGACCGTTGTCGATGGGAACCGCAATCATGTCTTTTTGCAGCATGGCGTGCATACGGATACCGGCATCAAAGCTGTCCAACACCAGATCGGAGAAATGGTCGTCAGTAAACAGTTCAAGTTGGATCTCGGGGTAACGCGCCTGAAACTCGGCCAAATGCGGGATAACCAGCAGCGAAGCCGCCAGCTGTGGCAGAGTGATGCGTAACAGCCCGGAAGGGCGGCCGCGCAAAGTTCGCAGATCTTCGACTGCCACGTCAATCTGACCCATAGCCGGAGCCACCCGTTGATAAAACAAGCGGCCTTCATCGCTTAGCCGCACGGAGCGGCTGGTGCGGTTGAACAACCGTACGCCCAGGCGGGTTTCCAACGCCTGAATGTTTTGCGAGACAGCCGGAGGCGTGACGCCCAATTGATTGGCTGCCTGAGTAAAACTGCCCAATCGGGCGACGGCCTCGAAAAACGGCAGCAGCTGCAACAGTGAGCTCATCTATCAGTAATTCCTGCTTAATGATCCGTTAAGAAATGCGGCATTTAATTTTATAATAATCGCTTTAGACTGATTTCATCATCCTCAGAGAGCAACAAAACATGTCGATAGCGGATCAGTCATTAGCAAAAAGAGTGCAGGGCGTTAGCCAACGGGCGATTGATGAAGGGCGTATCGTTGGCAGCGTGGTGCTGGTCGCTCGGCACGGTCGCGTGGTTTACGCCAATGCCAGCGGCTATGCCGATCGTGAACAGAAGAAGCCTATGAGGCGTGAGACCCAATTTCGGCTGTCGTCGGTGTCCAAGCCTTACATTACGCTGGCGGCCATGCGCATGGTCGAACAGCAAAAGCTGGGGCTGGATGATACCGTCAGCCGTTGGTTGCCGTGGTTTACTCCGGCGCTGGCCGATGGGGTTCGCCCGCCAATTAAAATCCGTCATTTGCTGAGCCATACTGCCGGGCTGGATTATGGTCTGAGTCAGCCTGCGGAAGGACCGTATCATCGACTCGGCATTAAAGACGGTATGGAACTGTCGTCGTTAACGCTGGAGCAGAATCTGCGCCTGTTGGCGCAGGCGGATCTGTTGGCCGAGCCGGGCAGCGAGTTTCGCTATTCACTGGCAATCGATGTGCTGGGGGCGGTGCTGGAACAGGTGGCGGGCGAGCCCTTGCCGCAGGTGTTCAACCACTGGGTTGCCCAACCTTTGGGGTTGCGTAATACCGGTTTTTACACCGCCGATGCCGATAATCTGGCAACGGCGTATCACGACACTGCCGCGCAGCCGGAACCTATACGAGATGGCATGTTGCTCACCCTGCCGGAAGGGTTCGGCTTCGAGATTGAAATGGCACCCTCGCGTGCGCTGGACGCTCAGGCCTATCCTTCTGGCGGCGCTGGCATGGTCGGCGATGCAGACGATGTGTTGCAGTTGGTGGAAACCTTGCGCACTGGCAAGGAAGGCATTTTACAGCCGGCCACCGCAGCGCTGATGCGTCAAGCGCATGTCGGGTCGCACGCCGAGACTCAGGGGCCTGGCTGGGGGTTTGGTTTCGGCGGGGCGGTACTGGAGGACGCGCAGTTGGCGGCAACGCCTCAGCATAACGGCACTTTGCAGTGGGGCGGTGTCTATGGCCACAGTTGGTTTTACGATCCGCAAGCGGCGATCAGCGTGGTAGCCTTGACCAATACGGCCTTTGAAGGCATGAGCGGACTTTACCCGCAACAAATCCGCGATGCCGTCTACGGGACAAACGCACCCACTCGCTAAGCATCTCCTGCTTAAGCCGATGAAGGAAGGTTGCGGCTTTGGCGCGATCGACCAGCGCTGAGCGTGTATAAAACGATATGGCCTGACCATGATGACGATTAACGCCAGGCAGGAAAGAAAGGCAAAGCAGGAAATAGCGGGCGGGGGATAAAAAAGAGGCCCGAACGTCGGGCCTCTTGAGCGTGAATTAGCTTTTACTGTGCAGGGGCGGGTACCGCGTCCTGTGCCGGTGCGCTGTCTTCGGCCGGGGCGCCCAACAGGCCAAACATGCCGATGAATTCCTGCAGCGACATTTTGTTGCCGTTCAGATCAACCTGGTTATCAGCGTAGTGGAAGCTACTGCCGATCACACCCTCTTTCAGGGTGGTCAGTTTGAACATCTGGCCCATGGCTGCTAACCCTTGCACCTGTTGTTCCGCCAGTTTTTGCGACTCTTCGGCACTGTAGCCTTGCAGTAAGGCCGTTTGCGAAGTGGTTTCCGTCGCCATCGCCACCGGAATACTCAGGTTGGCGTCGATCTTTTTCACCGAGCGAGCAATCAACTGGTCCGGAGATTCTGCCGGGGAGCCGGCCTGCGCTGGATCGGTCAGATCCAGATTCAGCGTAAAGGTGCTTTCACCCTTGCTGTTTTTCCAGCTCAGTGGCGCGATGCTGATGGACGGATTGCCCTTCAACAACAGCGGCAGGTTCTGCAGCAGGATGTCGGTGGTCTGCTGTTGGTAAGCCACCGGATCCATAGTTTGCGCCTGTTGCAGCATGGCCATCGCCTGCTGGTTGTACCGGTCGGCGAACTCTTTCAGTGATTTGGCATCCAGTTTGTCGATTTTCAGCAACAGCTTGCCGGAGCCGAAGTCGCTGTTCTGCACCTTCAGCGAATCGATGGTGTAATCAATTTGACCGTTCAGGTTGCTGTCTTTTTCGCCAAATTGGCTCGCCAGCTTAAAGCCGTCCAACAACAGGGTGTCTTTACCGTCAACGGCAACCTTAATCTGTTTCAACACCAGGTTCTGATTACCCAGGCTGAGATCGAACTGCCCGGCATGGGTCTGGCTCTTCAGTGATACACCCAGCAACTGAACCTGCTCGGTCTGACCAAACTGGTTCGGGCCGCTGATCACCGCGCTGTCGCTGTTGGCGTCCAGGGTGATGGCTTTCATGTCGCGTGACACATCGGCATTGATGGTCGCACCGCTAAACTTCAGCGCCGACTTGTCCTTTTGGTAATCCAGCGGGATCACGTCAATGGCGGAGGAGGTGTCGCCACTGTAGGAAATACGCGATTCCGCGGTAAACAGAGACTTGCCCTTGGTGATATCAAACAGGCCTTTGGTCGCTGCGGTGTTTTCGAGCTCGGTGTGCACCGATGCCATGCTTGGCAGCAGGTTGAATTTCTTCAACTGGGCAAACGGGAACGGACCATGGTCGATGGTTTCCTGGAACGCCACTTCGTCACCCGGCTTCAGCGGAGCGTCGTCGGTAGTGACGCTGCCGTCGGCGCGCAGCACATAGCGAATTTTACTGCTGAAAATACCGCGTTGGTAATTCTCATAACCCAGTTTAACGCCGGCTTTCGGCAGGTAGGCTTTCAGCTGGCTGTTGGCGTTCTCAACCACTTCACCCATCCGTTGTTCGATCAGTTTGCCGGTGTACCAGGAAGCCCCGGTCCATGCCGCGCCAAGAACCACAATGACGCTAACAGCGACTAACGATTTTTTCATAGTTCTGTTCATCCTTATTGAGCCATCTGTCTCTCGCAGATGGATGGGCAAATTTGGGCCAACAAAAAAACGCCCGCAGGCGTTTAATTGTGAAGGTAAGCTACTCTTTCAGCAACTAATTTGCGGAAATTTACCGAGTGTTTACGCCAACAGATTATAAACACGCGCGATTCGACCGGTACCGCTAACGCTGACCGGCGATTCGAAAGCGCCGATAAAGCAGGATTCACCGGGCTTAAGCACCAGTTGCTGATCCTGTTTACTCAGTACTGCTTCACCCTCAACGCAGAAAACAATGGCCGCGCTATCTTGCGCCAATGCTTGTGGAGCGGCGGAAAGATCGTGCAGCGAGAAGGCGAAGTCCTCTACCGGGATCGGGAAGAACAGTTCGTCACCGCGCTTTTGCGGCTGGGTCAGCAGCCCTGAGGCCGGTTGCGGGCGGAACTGCAGGTTGGCCAGCAGTTCTGGGATATCGATGAATTTTGGCGTCAGACCGGCGCGCAGCACGTTGTCCGAGTTGGCCATCACTTCCAGCGCCACCCCTTTCAGGTAAGCGTGTGGTGTTTCGGCATACAGGAACATCGCTTCGCCAGGTTGCAACTGCACCACGTTCAGCAGCAGCGGCGAGAACAGGCCGCTGTCATCCGGATAGAAACCGGCAATGAAGCGCACCGTGTCCCAGGTTTCCCCCTGTTGGTTATTCAGCGCGGCTTTCAACACCCCCAGCGCCAGCGATTTCTGCTCGCCGCTCATCGCCAGCAGGCTGGCAAACAGAGCGGACAGATGGCTGACATCCGGTTGCTGCAGGAAGGCGGCGATATCGTGGTGTGCACCGGCGATCGGCTGCAGCAGGGAAACAATGTCGGACAGTTCGCGGAAGCCATTCATCGCCAGGAAAGGCGTCAGGGCAAATACAAGTTCCGGCTTATGATTGGGATCCTTGTAATTACGCTCGGCAGCATCCAACGGAATGCCGGCCGCGTTCTCTTTGGCGAAGCCCGCTACGGCGGCGGATTTGCTTGGATGCACCTGAATCGACAACGGCTGATCGGCGCACAGCACTTTGAACAAGAACGGCAGCTCGCCGAAACGACGTGCGACTTCGGCACCCAGCTGCTTAGGCTGATCTTCATCAATAACATCGCGCAGCGAGCGCAAATTACCGTCGGTACCGGCTACGCGAGAGCTGCTCTTCGGGTGAGCCCCCATCCACAGTTCCGCCATCGGCAGTCCTTGTGGGTTGGCAATGCCATACAGCTGGGTTAACGCGTCGTGGCTGCCCCATGCATAGTTTTGCACTGCGTTGGTCATTTTTTGCATTTTGATAAACGTCCTTTGCATTCGCCGCCAGGTGACGGTAATTGGCTGACTGTAAAACAAACAAATTTGGTGCGTCTTATCCTACACCCGAAAGAGGGTGACAAAATGGTGCGCGATCAAACAAGTGGCGCAGTGGTCGGCGGTATAAGGTATTCGCGCCGGGCCGCAGCTCAGGGTGGGTAAAGTATAACGAGATAACGACCTCTGTCACCCTCCAGATATCATTGAACATTGGCCTGAACGGGTTAAAAAACGCCATTTTCGTTTGTGGGCAAGTTGACGGTGGCAATAACAAAATTTCAGACGGCGTGAGCGCAAAAATAAATGTTATTTTTGGCTTTATTTGTTCGTTATATTTCAAGCTGTGTTTTTTGACGCAAATTATTACCTGCTGAATATCTCTATCACCATAATGACTCCGTTTAAATTGCCAACCACACAAATGGCTTAAATTAACCTGTAGCACCGCTATACAGTGCAGGCCAATAAAATGATTCTCCGATTATTCCTAACGCCGAGGCGCTAATGAAAAAAATTTTGCTGGTTCTGCTGATGTGTACTTCCGGTGCCAATGCGGCCGTGGTGGTGACCCATGCTTACGGCTACGGTGTCCGCCCGGTTGTCGTCGCACCTCGCCCGGTGGTAGTCGTACCGCGCCCGGTGGTTGTTGCGCCGGCTCCGGTGGTGGTGACAACGGCGCCCGTAGTAACTACAGCACCGGTCGCCCACCCAGTTGCCGCCGCGGCCGGTGCTGTGGGGGTGGGCGTTTACCGCCATAATGAACGCCAGGATGCCTACGATGAAATCAACCATCTGCAGGACCAAAGAATTAATGCTTATAATCAACATCACCATTAATTCCCTCGTCAGAAATTAATAAAGAGAGCGCCAGACGGCGCTTTTTCTATTGTCGATATTCAATTGGCCGATGAAAACGGCAAGGACGTGTTGCCAGAAAATAAAACCCGCACAATAACCATGACAATGGAGGAAAAATGCTGTGAGGCAACTCTCTTAATGCGAATAGTTATTATGTCACTATACTGGATGGGTGTGCCGGCGGCCTCGCGCGCGCTGGCGTAATCGTACATTTTTAGGAATTGTACTAAGGAGATAGTGATGGCAGCCGTTCGTATTGAAAAAGACTCTATGGGACCCATCGAAGTGCCGGCCGACCGGCTATGGGGCGCACAAACGCAGCGTTCCCTGGAGCACTTCCGCATTTCTTCCGAAAAGATGCCGACCGCGTTGATTCATGCGCTGGCATTGACCAAACGCGCCGCTGCCAGCGTGAACATGGACCTGGGGCTGCTGCCTGCGGAGCGGGCCAACGCCATTATCAGCGCCGCCGATGAAGTGCTGGCGGACCAGCATACGAACGAGTTCCCGCTGTCTATCTGGCAAACCGGCTCCGGCACCCAGACCAACATGAATATGAATGAAGTGCTGGCCAACCGCGCCAGTGAACTGTTGGGTGGCGTGCGTGGGGAAGAGCGCCGAGTCCATCCGAACGACGACGTTAACAAGAGCCAAAGCTCCAACGACGTGTTTCCGACGGCGATGCACGTGGCGGCGGTGATCGCCGTGCGTGAACACCTGATTCCCGAACTGAAAGTGCTGCATAAAACGCTGAGCGACAAAGCGGAAGCCTATCGCGATATCGTCAAAATTGGCCGCACCCATTTACAGGATGCCACGCCGCTGACCCTGGGGCAGGAGATTTCCGGCTGGGCGGCGATGTTGGCGCACAACCTGCAGCATATTGAAGCCAGCATTCCACATATTTGCGAACTGGCGCTGGGCGGCACCGCTGTGGGCACCGGCTTGAATACTCATCCGGAATACGCGGTTCGCGTAGCCAAGGCCCTGGCTGATCTGACCCGGCAGCCGTTTGTCACCGCCCCTAACAAATTTGAAGCGCTGGCTACCTGCGATGCACTGGTGCACGGCCACGGCGCGTTGAAAGGGCTGGCGGCTTCGCTGATGAAAATTGCCAATGACGTGCGCTGGCTATCTTCCGGCCCACGTTGCGGCATTGGCGAGATCGCGATCCCCGAAAACGAGCCGGGCAGCTCCATTATGCCGGGCAAGGTCAACCCGACCCAGTGTGAAGCGATGACCATGCTGTGTGCTCAGGTGCTGGGTAATGATGTGGCGGTCAATATTGGCGGCGCCTCCGGTAACTTTGAGCTAAACGTGTTCCGGCCTATGGTGATCCACAACTATCTGCAGTCGATCCGCCTGCTGGCTGACGGCATGCAGGGCTTTAATGAGCATTGTGCTGTGGGCATTGAACCTAATCGCGATCGCATCAGCCAGTTGCTGAATGAGTCGCTGATGCTGGTTACCGCGCTGAACACGCATATCGGCTATGACAAGGCGGCCGAAATTGCCAAGAAAGCGCATAAGGAAGGCCTGACGCTGAAAGCCTCCGCGCTGAAGCTGGGCTACCTGACCGAAGAGCAGTTCGACCTGTGGGTAAGTCCGGAAGACATGGTTGGCAGTATGAAGAAGTAATTGATTGCTTGGCTTGTAAAAGGCTTACTGAGGTAAGCCTTTTTTATGGAGAAAATGCATGTCACGCACCGAGCGTCTACTCGAGTTGATGCAAATCTTGCGACGGCATCGCTACCCGGTTGCCGGCCACGCGTTGGCGCAGGAAATGAATATCAGCATGCGCACGCTGTATCGCGATATTGCCACCTTGCAGCAGCAGGGAGCCGAAATTGTTGGGGAGGCGGGCGTGGGATATGTGCTGCGGCCGGGGTTTATGCTGCCGCCGATGATGTTTTCACAGCAGGAAATTGAAGCACTGGTGTTGGGCATGCGCTGGGTAGGCCGCCGGGGCGACAGTCAGTTAGCCGAAGCGGCCAATAATGCCCTGGTAAAAATTGCCGACGTGCTGCCTGCAGCATTACGCGACGAGCTAGAGGCCAGCACGTTGTTGATTGGCCCCTTGGATTTGATCAAGGTGGCGGACGAAACCCTGGTGTTGATCCGCGAAGTCATTCGCCAGGAACGCAAGCTCGAGGTGCATTACTGCGATAACAACGGCAATGAAAGCGAGCGTATCCTCTGGCCTTTTGCCCTCGGTTACTTTGAGCAGGCGAGGATGCTGGTGGCCTGGTGCGAACTGCGTCAGTCATTCCGCCATTTTCGTCTCGATCGTATCCGGCTGGCTACGCCGCTGGCGCAACGCTATCCACGAGGACGCCGCCTGCTGATGAAAGAGTGGCATCAATCGCAGGGCATCCCTACGCAGTAATCCCACACTGCTGCCAAAAACTGTCAGTAGGGGCGCTTAGTCTTAAGGTCTCGGGAGCCAGCCGGTTCCCTCACCCAAAGGTTAATGCGATGACAACCCCAAATATGACCCTTCTCTATGTCGATAACCCAGAAAAAAGCGCCATCTTCTACCGTCAGTTACTGGGGCAGGAGCCGGTGGAGCTTTCGCCCACTTTTGCGCTGTTTGTGTTGAGTAACGGCCTCAAATTGGCGATGTGGTCGAAGCATACCGTGCAACCTGGCGCGACGGTGACCGGTGGCGGCGGAGAACTCGGTTTTCTGTGCGAATTGCCGCAGCAGGTGGATGCGCTTTATCAGCAGTGGCGCGATCGGGGGCTGAATATCATTCAGCCGCCGGTGACGCTGGACTTCGGTCATAGCTTCGTCGCCACCGATCCTGACGGCCACCGTCTGCGGGTTTACAGCCTCAGCGAGTAGGAGCGTCGGTATACAGGTGGAGCCGTTTGATCAGCAACCTCAACGGCTTGGCGTCCGGCTTATATTTATGTTTGACCGTCGCCGCGTCGTAATTGAGCAACTCGCCAATCTTCGGCACCTGGGCGCCATGTTCCACCTGGCATAGCGCAATCAGCGGCAGCGGGCAGGGGTGCTGCACCTGTTTTTGCTGCGGCTGATACCATACCCGGGCAATGGGTTGTACTTTCACTGGCCGCTTGATTTTTAGCGCCGCCTGCTGGGGCAGGCGACTGACATCATCGATTTCACGGCTGACCAGTTCTGCCCACTGTTCACGGTTATGTGGCGGTACCGCTCGGCCGGCTTTCAGGCTCTTTTCCAGTTGCGCCAGAATATCGTCGCGCTTTACGTTCTTGATAATATGCTTGTTGGCCCAACCGAAACGCACCGAGTCCGGATCCGTCACAACGGTCAAACTACGGTAGGCGCTAAGAGTAATCAGGCCGTGCAGATGAGTATGAACGAAGTCAAAGCGTTGCTCCGGCGCCAGGCCGGAATCGACGGTAATAATCTGTTCCAGCTCGGCTTTCAGCCGGTTTATCAGACCAATTTGCGTCTGGATCTGCAGATATTCCGGCTGCTCTACCGCCAGGCAAATAACGCCGGGCAGGCGTACCGCCGCCTTGCTGCTGACGTTGTGTTTATTGTGATGGATAAATAACCGCTGATAATGCTCCAGCGCCAGGTCGCGTGCGGCCTGGCCGACATGCTGCTCGACGGCAATCTGTTCTACCGTCGCATGCTCTTTGCCTTTCTCGATTTCCGGCAGGCTGAACACCCTGCCGGCTAACAAACGTAACGGTAATACCTGCTGGTGGAGGGCTGTCAGCGCCTGTTCCAGTTGGTTAAAACAACCATTCATCCTGCCAATTAAATCGTATTTATCCATCTGGCACCTCTCATTTTAGTTACAACATACATTAAGGGGACGACAAACGGAAGGGCAGCTTCGGCTAAGGTGAGGAATGAGACACCGAGTGGTCCAAGCTAACCAGAGGGGTTTAGGCCCCTGCACCCGTGGGTACAGGGGGGAGGGTTAAACGCGAGCTGCTTCCGGCAGTTTTTTCAGGTAATGCACGACTAGCAGGGCGAGTAGCAACATCACGCTGATAAATGCCACGACGCCATTCCAACCGAAGCTGTGCCAGAAAACACCGCCGAGGGTCCCGGCGACGCTGGAGCCAACGTAATAGCAGAATAAATACAGCGAGGATGCTTGTCCTTTGGCGCGGCGGGCGCGACGTCCGATCCAACTGCTGGCAACCGAATGGGCGGCAAAGAAACCGGCGGTGAACAGCATCATGCCGATAAAAATCACCGCGACCGGGGCCAGGGCAGTAATCAGTATCCCGATCAGCATAATCAGGGTCGAAGCCAATAACACTGGCCCGCGGCCGAAGCGGGACGTCATGGCACCGGCCTTCGGCGAACTGTATGAACCGGTCAGATAGACCACCGACAACAGGCCGACAATCGCCTGGCTCAGGTGGTAAGGATCAGCCAGCAGGCGGTAACCAATATAGTTGAACATGGTGACAAAGCTGCCCATCAGCAGAAAACCTTCGGCAAACAGCAGCGGCAGGCCTTTATCGTGCCAGTGCAGACGGAAGTTGATCAGCAGGGTACGTGGGCGCAACGAACTGGCGCGAAAATGTTTTGAAGCGGGCAAAATACGCCAGAACATGCAGGCGGCGGCCAGAGCGAATAGCCCGATCACCGCCAGTGACACACGCCAGGAGAAGAAGTCGGTCAGCACCCCGGTCACCAATCGGCCGCTCATGCCGCCGATGGAGTTCCCGCTGATATACAGCCCCATGGAAAAAGCGACAAAACTGGGGTGGATCTCTTCGCTCAAATAGGTCATGCCAACGGCGGCGACTCCGCTCAGGGAAAGCCCGATCAGCGCACGCATTAGCAGAATGCCTTGCCAACTGGTCATAAAGGCGCAAATCAGGGTACAAATTGCCGCCAGCAGCAGCGCCACAACCATCACCGGTTTACGGCCGATGGCATCAGACAGCGGGCCGGTAAACATCAGGCCCAGGGCCAGCAATCCGGTAGACACCGACAGCGACAGGCTGCTTTCCGCCGGGGATATGCCAAAGTCTTGCGACAAAACCGGCAGAATCGGTTGCACGCAATACAGCAAGGCGAAGGTAGCCAGTCCGGCGGAAAACAGCGCCAGGGTCACGCGCATAAACTGCGGCGTACCGCGCTCGATGTAGGGAAGTTTGTTAAGGGTGGAACGTTGGGTTTTTGGCGCAGCAGCCGCGTCGTCGTTAGCGGCCAGCGTCGACGGCATACCGGCCGCAGAACGCACAGGGGTTGTCACAGTCTTTCCTTACACAGCACTTGATGAGTTAACAAAATGATAGGGAGAGGTCAGTTTTTTGTCTAATATATTAATAATTAAAATTAAGACGTTTAAAGTATGAATATTGAGTTGAGGCATCTGCGTTATTTTATCGCCGTGGCGGAAGAGTTGCATTTTGGCCGTGCAGCGGAGCGGCTGCGTATTTCACAACCGCCGCTCAGCCAACAAATCCAGGCGCTGGAGGAAATGGTTGGCGCTCGCCTTTTGGCGCGGAATAACCGCAATGTCAGCCTGACTCAGGCGGGGGAGATGTTCCTGAAAGAAGCCTATCAGGTGCTCGATCAGGTCAGTCGTGCGGCGGAAAAGGCAGCGCGATTGGAACGCGGCGAACTTGGCGAACTGACCATTGGTTTCACCTCTTCGGCACCCTTTATCAGCGTAGTGTCGCGCAGTCTGCGGGCTTTCCGTCAGCAACACCCGCAGGTGCACATCAAGATGCGAGAAGTGAACACCAAGCAGCAGATCGAACCCTTGCTCAATGGCGAGCTCGATCTGGGCGTGATGCGTAACACGCGCTTACCGGACGTGTTGAAACATCAACTTCTGCTGTGCGAGCCCCTGGTGGCGGTGGTGCCGGAAGGGCATCCGCTAACCCAGGTGGCTTCCGGTACCTTGCGTTTCCAACATTTGGCGGAAGAACCCTTTGTGTTTTTCTCGCGTGAGGTGGGAACCGCGTTGCATGACGAAATTTTGTCGCTGCTGGCCAAGGCGGGGATCACGCCCTATATCACTCAGGAAGTTGGCGAGGCGATGACCATTATTGGCCTGGTGTCTTCTGGCCTGGGTATCTCTATACTTCCGGCGTCTTTCGCCCGGGTTAAAATCGATGGAGTACAATATTTGCCGCTGGCGGAGCCGGAGGCGATGACTGAAGTTTGGCTGGTGCACCATCGTCAACGGCCGTTGACGGCGGCGGCAAAATCCTTGATGGCGTTACTGTTGGCCTGACGGACCAACTGGGTAAATAAAACACAATCCGTAGCGAAAGCAGGGTGAATTTGTGCAGCAAATCACATAACGAATCAAATAGTTGACGCTGTATTCCAAAAGCCCCACCATAGCCGATAGTCTTTATTTAGAAGCGCGAAAAATAGTAGGAGCAGGTTTGTGATTGCTGTTGGGCAGCCTGGGCATATTGATCAAATCAAGCAAACAAATGCAGGGGCAGTTTATCGGTTAATCGATCAACTGGGCCCAATTTCGCGCATCGAACTGTCAAAGCGAGCACAGCTGGCGCCCGCCAGCATCACCAAAATCGTGCGGGAGCTGTTGGAAGCCCATCTGGTTAAAGAAACCGAATATCAGGAAGTGGGCAGCCGCGGCCGCCCGGCGGTGGGCCTGGTGCTGGACACCGAAGCCTGGCATTACCTTTCCGCCCGCATCAGCCGTGGCACCATCACGCTGGCGCTGCGTGATATCAGCAGCAAGCTGGTAGTTGAGGAAATCCTCCCCCTGGCCGCCGAACACCCCGATCCGCTGCTGAAACGCATTCTGACCGAAGTCGATCAGTTCTTTATCCGCCATCAAAGCAAACTGGAGCGGTTGACGGCCATTGCCATTACCTTACCGGGGATGGTGGATGCGATTTCCGGCGTGGTGCATCGCATGCCGTTTTACGACGTGGAAGATATGCCCTTGGGGCCGGCGTTGGAAACGCGCACCGGTCTGCCGGTGTATCTGCAGCACGACATCAGCGCCTGGACCATGGCCGAAGCCTTATACGGCGCTTCACGCGGCAGTCAAAACGTCATTCAGGTGGTGATCGATCATAACGTCGGCGCCGGCGTCATCACCGGTGGTCGGGTGCTGCATGCCGGTAGCCGCAGCGTGGTAGAGATTGGTCATACCCAGGTCGACCCTTACGGCAAACGCTGTTACTGCGGCAACCACGGCTGCCTGGAAACCGTAGCCAGTATCGAGAATATGTTGGAAATCGCCCGCACGCGGCTCGGGACCTCGATGAGTTCCAGCCTGCACGGCATGCCGCTGACGGTCGAATCGCTGTGTGATGCAGCGCTGGCAGGCGACCAACTGGCCAAAGATATCATCCTTGGCGTGGGCCACAGCGTAGGCCGTATCCTGGCTATCATGGTCAACCTGTTCAATCCGGAAAAAATCCTGGTCGGCTCCCCGCTAAACCGCGCGGCGGAAATTCTGCACCCGGCCATTGCCTCCTGCATTCGTCAGCAATCTCTGCCGGCTTACAGCGAGCATATTAAGGTGGAGTCCACCCAGTTCTTCAACAAAGGCACCATGCCTGGTGCGGCTTTGGTGAAAGAAGCGTTATACAACGGTTCACTATTGGTTCAGTTGCTGCAAGGCTAACACCAATCAGTAATACTTATCGTTTAACGCCAAAATGTTGCGCTACCTCAAGCTCGTGCCTGTCGGCATCCTCTAGACTTTTCCCCGTTCTACTCTTTCGCCGTAAACCCGGCGATATTTTGGTTAACGGTGTATCTCGGGGCAATTAAGTCATGTTAACGCGTTTATTTGTAACAGGAACGGATACCGATGTCGGTAAAACCGTGGTTTCTCGCGCTTTGTTGCAGGCCTTTGCCGCACAGGGCCGCTCAGTGGCTGGCTACAAGCCGGTTGCTACACGCTGTCAGGAAACCAGTGAAGGCCTTCGCAATAAAGACGCTTTGGTTCTGCAGGCCTCTTCAACTCTGCCGCTGTCATATCAGGAAATTAATCCCATCACCTGTCTGGAAGAAGTGTTTCACGCGCAACCTACCGACGATATCAACTATGGTGTGATGAGCAGCGGACTGCAGCATCTATCCGCCAAGGCCGATACCGTGGTGGTCGAGGGCAGTGGCGGCTGGCGCGTGCTGATGAACGACATGCGGCCTTATGCCGAATGGGTGGTGCAGGAGCAGCTGCCGGTAGTTTTAGTGGTGGGGATTAAATTGGGCTGTGTCAGCCATGCGTTGTTAACGGCTCAGTCGATCATTAATGACGGCTTACCTTTGCTGGGCTGGGTGGCTAACCGCATTAACCCGGGGCTGGCGCACTATGCCGAAACCATCGACGCGTTGCAGCAGCGCATTCCTGCGCCGTTGCTGGGTGAAATTCCTTATCTGCCGCGGGCTGAGCAGCGTGAATTGGCGCATTACCTGGATATCTCACCGCTGCTGAACCGCTAGGCGTTGTGATAGACCGACACCGAGCGCAAACCCCGTGAAACGGTAGTGGCGATCACGCAGGCCAGCAAAATGCCCGGCAGCAGGGTGTATTCACCGGTCATTTCGAACACCATCAACGCAGCCATGATCGGCGCGTGGGTGGTTGCGGCCAGCAGCGTGGCCATACCGGTCAGCGCCATCAGCAGCGGCACCGCGCTGCCCAGTTCCGGCCAGGTAGCGCACAGTTGCCCAACCACCGAACCCAGGGCGGCCCCGACAAACAACGTTGGCGTGAATACGCCGCCGGGCGCTCCGGAACCGCTGCTGGCGAGCACCGCCAACAGTTTACAAATCAGAATGGCACCAACCAGCAATACGCCGGGCGGCGCACTGAGCAGTGACTGCACCACGCTGTAGCCATTGCCCCACACCTCAGGAAACAGCAGCGAAAGCAACCCCACGATCAACCCGCCGAGCGCCAATTGCAAAGGGGGCTTCAGGCGCAGCGAACGGAAAGCATGGCCGGTGGCCTGCATCGCCCATAAAAATAGCGGGCCGCAAATGCCGGCCAATACGCCCAGTAGCGCCATCAGCAGATATTGCACCGGCCAGGGGGCGGGCAGAGGCTCAACCAGGTACAGCGGCGCCTGGCCACCGTTAAGCAAGTTGGTCATCAGCAGTGCGCAAACGGCGGCAATCACCACCGGGCCCAGCGAGGCCAGCATCAGCGTGCCAAACAGGATTTCCGCAATAAACAGGCTGCCTGCCAACGGGGCGTGGTAAGCGCTGGCCATCCCGGCAGCCGCGGCGCAGGCGACCCACAGTTTCCATTCTTTCTCGTGGGTGAAGCGTTGAGCAAACACTGAACCTACCAGCGCGGCCAACAGGATCATCGCACCTTCGCGACCGATGGCGCTGCCGCTGGAGACCACCAGCAGCGAAGCCAGGCATTTCACCAGGCTGGCACTGACGTCCAGCCGCCCGTCGCCGGTTTCGATCGCTTCCATATAATCGGTTGGCGCTATCTGTCGTTGATGTTGATAGCGCTGGTAAACCCACAGCAGCGTGCCCGCCGCCAGGCCGCCTAACGCCGGGGTCAGCGCCCTTCGCCAGGCCGGCAACGCGGAGGCGGCAGCGACAAGGCTGCCGCTCTCATGGTCGAGCAACAGCCATTCCAGGCCCAGCATCGCACGGTGAAACAGCCAAACCACCAACGCGGCGGCGATACCAAGAAAGATGGCAATAAACAGGCGGCGCAGCAGGGCGCGATAGTGGTGCAGGTGGACCCATCGTTTCATGCGTCAGTAAAATCAGGAGAAAAATGAAAGGTTCAGCGGAGTATTGTGCTTGGCGTGTCAGCCGAAGGCCAGTGAATCTTTGCAGAATTGGCGGAGGGTTCATGGTTTAGCGGGATGGCAGGGATTTACCCTGATTTTTGTGACAATGTCACTTGAAGTTCAAATGGTGCGTTTTTCGCCAGCGAAAACAGCTAACTAGACAGCGGTAACGGCAGCGACTCGTCGGGCTGATATAATGGGATGAAAATGAGAATCCAAGGTTTGTAATCACGCTATGACCAATAACGAAGCCCCAGCGCCACTCCCTCATCGTCCGTTGATCCTGATTGCCTGCATGTTGGCGATGTTTATGTCAGCCATTGAGGCGACGATTGTCGCCACGGCGATGCCCACAATTATCGGCGATCTGGGCGGGTTTTCTCTGCTGGGCTGGGTGTTTGCAGTGTATTTATTGGCGCAGGCCATTACCATTCCGATTTATGGCCGGCTGGCGGACTTCCTCGGGCGCAAGCGGGTATTTTTCTTTGGCGCCACGCTGTTTTTGCTGGGCTCGGTACTGTGCGGTTTCTCACCCAATATGTACTGGCTGATCGGTTTTCGGCTGCTGCAGGGCCTGGGGGCCGGGGCTATTATGCCGATAGCCACCACCATCATCGGGGATGTTTACAGCGCCACCGAACGGCCGAAGGTAATGGGTTATCTGTCCAGCGTCTGGGGTGTTTCGGCGATCGTTGGCCCGCTGCTGGGCGCGTTTATCGTCCAGCATCTGCCTTGGGCGTTGGTGTTCTGGGTTAATTTACCCATTGGCCTGTTGGCGATGTTTTTCCTTGGCCGCTATTTGCCTTCTCACCAACAGCTACGTAAGCATGCGTTGGATCTGGCGGGCACGGCTTGGCTGACGCTGTTTGTTTCGGCGCTGTTGTTGTCGCTGCTGCAGGCCGAAAACCTTGGGTGGTGGGTGCTGCCCCTGTTGGGCTTGGCGGCCGTTGCGCTGATGTTGTTGGTTCGACAGGAGCGCCGTGCACCGGAGCCATTGTTCCCGCTGGCGCTGTGGCAAAGCCGGGTGATTGTGGCCGGCAATATTGGCGGTCTGGTGATTGGTGCGGCGATGATGGGGATCAGCGCTTTCCTGCCGACCTTTATTCAGGGCGTGATGGGCGGGCCACCGCTGGAAGCCGGTACCACGCTGGCGCTGATGTCGATTGGTTGGCCGCTGGCCAGCACCTTCAGCGGACGGCTGATGCTGATGACGTCCTACCGTACGACGGCGCTGCTGGGCGCGCTGTTGCTGGTGGCCGGTGGGCTGATCTTATTGCTGATGCAACCGAGCGGCGGTTTGCTGTGGGGCAGAGTGGCCGCCTTTATGATCGGCGCCGGTATGGGGCTGTGCAACACCACGTTTTTGGTTTCGGTGCAGAACGCCGCGCACCACAGCATCCGTGGCATCGCCACTGCCTGCACGGTGTTTACCCGTATGATGGGCTCGGCGATCGGTACCGCGATCTTGGGGGCCACGCTGAACATTAACCTTCAGGTGCGTCTGCCGCAAACGACCGATCCGGTCCAACAGTTGATGGAGCCGGCTACGCGTGGCGCAATGGGGTCGGAAATGCTGGCAGAGATGACGCAGCAGGTTGCCGCCTCACTGCATTGGGTATTTTTGGTCTCCGCCATCATCTCACTGTTGGCATTGGCGGCTGCGATGTTGATCCCCGCCCGGCATCGGCCGCAGGGTGAGGGAGAAGAGGCGGAACAAGCCTAAAGGAAAGGGCGCTGATAGCGCCCTAGATCAGAATTACTGTGCGGTTTTGGTATCTTGACTGGTGCCGGTCTGGGCCGCATCACCGCTGTCGTCGCCGTTGCTCAGGCGAGTATATACAATCTTTTGGGTGTCGTTCTCGCAGTGGCCAACCACCAGCCCGCCGGCCTGTTGGGCCTGATCGTTAGGCACGATATCCAGCTTGAAGCCGGATTCCGGCACGCCGTTGTTGATAATTTTCTGCGAAATGTCCGCCTTCACGCTCTCGCACGAGGCCAGGGCGGCCAGGGGGGCTGCGGCCATCAGCACTGCACCCAAGATAAGCGCTTTTTTCATCAATTCGTCCTTTTTGAGAATGGGCTTCCTTAGTCAGAATAGCAGCAACGGCGGCGGAGAGTAACGGCCGCCGCGTGCTGCCGCAAGATTAAGGATTAATCTGACGACCGGTCTGACGATCCAGACACTTGCGAGTATTGGGTTCCCAATATGCATTAACGTTCAGGCTGTCGTTGCAGCGGTCTTCGTTATCAATCGCCTTGTCTACCTTGTCGAACTCTTTCTCCACGCGGGTGTTGACCTTATGGCGCAGGGATTTGGTGTCGTTGAACTGTTCTTTGCTCTGACGAGCCGCTTCGGTACTCATGGCGCCGCTGTTACTGCCGTCGACGGTCACGCAGGTGCTGCCCTGAGTGCAACTGGCGGCCAGTGCCGGTGCCTGCCAGGCACCCATCAGCATCAGCATGGCGACCGGCAGCATCCCGCGCAGCAGTCGTTGAGTAGAAAGTGTTTTCATCGTTTCATCCTTATGAGTTAGTGTTGCCTGATAGCGGCAGCACTGGCTTTAACGCGCCCTCGGGCGTGCTGATAAATATACCATCCTGCTCTTGGAGTGCACCAATTAAGCGCCGCATCGTTTACTTTACAGAGAGAAAGCTTTCCCCATGTTAAAGACCACCCTGTTATTTTTCGCCACTGCGCTGGCTGAGATCGTCGGCTGTTTCTTACCTTATCTGTGGTTGAAAAAGGGCGCCAGCGCCTGGCTGCTGCTGCCGGCGGCGGCCAGCCTAATGCTGTTTGTTTGGTTATTGACGCTGCATCCTGCAGCCAGCGGGCGCGTATATGCGGCGTATGGCGGAGTCTACGTTGCGACGGCACTGTTGTGGCTGCGGGTGGTTGATGGGGTGAAACTGTCGGCGTTGGACTGGCTGGGCGCCGGGGTGGCGTTGGCGGGGATGCTGATTATTGTTTCGGGCTGGCGAGCGGCCTGACAAGCGGCGGCAGGGGCTGGCCCTGCCGCATAAAATCACGCTTCGCGGTGGATATTCAATCCGGCAAAGGATTGGCTGACCGGCATGATCTCCAGCGAGTTGATGTTAACGTGGGGCGGCAGAGTCGCCACCCAGAACACCGACTCGGCAATATCTTCCGGCGTCAACGCATTGGCGCCGTCGTAGACCTTATCCACCTTGCCGTCATCGCCTTTGAAGCGCACGTTAGAGAATTCCGTGCCGCCCACCAGGCCTGGCTCAATGTCGGTTACGCGGATGCGGGTGCCGTGCAGGTCGGCGCGCAGGCCGAGGCTGAATTGCTTGACGAAGGCCTTGGTCGCGCCGTAGACGTTGCCGCCGGCATAGGGCCAGTTGGCAGCAACGGAGCCGATATTGATCACATGGCCGACGTTGCGTTCAACCATTGCCGGCAGCAGGGCGCGGGTCATGTTCACCAGGCCTTTGGCATTGGTGTCGATCATGGTTTCCCAATCATCGGCGTTGGCCTTGTGTGCAGGCTCCAAACCTAACGCCAGACCGGCGTTGTTCACCAGCACGTCAATCTGGCGCAGTGCCGCAGGCAGCTCATCAATCACCTGCTGAATTGCCGCGCGATTACGTACGTCCAGACGGACGATATGCAGCGCCTCGCCCAATTCGTCTTTCAACTCTTCCAGACGTTCAATACGGCGGCCGGAGGCGATCACCTGATGGCCTTCGCGGATAAAACGTCGTGTGATGGACTCACCAAACCCTGAGGTGGCGCCCGTGACAAAAATGATCATGCTACTGTTCCTCAACTGTTTTTAACCACATGCTAATAGCATTAGCATAATCCCGGTTTAAGTGGCAGTGGTTATCGGCGTCGACATAAAAAAACCGCCATCGCTGCTGCCAGACGGGCGGTTTTTTGGTCAGAGGGTTATGCAAGCCGGGCTGAAAGTGCCCGTTCTGCAATGCAGCTACAGCTGAGGCGGTACGTGGTACACCACGCAGTCATACTTGGTATTTTCGCGTCGGCCTGCCACTACGCCGCCCAGAGATTCGGCGATGCGTCGGCTGGGGGTGTTTTGTTCTGCCACCGGATAGATAAAGTGACGCGGCCGGTAGCGCTCGCTGGCCCACACCGCCATGGCATGAACGATTTCGCGGCCGTAGCCGTTACCGTGCAGGCTCTCTTTTACCCAGATACCCAGCTCCGGGGTGGTGTTGTGCAAGTCATGCAGGCCGCCCATGCCGACAAACTCTTTGCTGTCGCGCAGGCGAGCGACGAAAATCAGCTCCTCACCTTCACGGATCAGCGGCAGCCAGGTTTGCCAAACGTTGGCGAAGGCCTCCGGCGACTCTTCAGGCTCAAAATTCATAAAGCGCGTCAGTGTAGGGGTAATCGCCTGGTAAACATCGTCGGCATCTGCTGCGGTAAAAGGGGCAATCAACAACCGGTCGGTGTTCACGCGGCACTGAGAAAGGTCACTGTGGATCATTATTATTACCTCGCTTTTCAGGCCAAAACGGCAAAAAATCCGCACCGGTGAAACGGGGCGGATCATCGATATTACGTTGATTGGCGACAGATGCGACTTATTTCTGCAATCGCTGAGGCGAGAGCGGCAAAGGTTCGGCCGCCGGTTTTCGCTGGCGTACCTCACTGCCGGCGTTCGGATCCAGGGTAAAGCTGTCAATCACCGCCAGCAGCGCGATAACGCCGATGACCACAAACGCCAGTTGGAAATCGACCAATGGAATGCGCGCTGTGGACTGCGGCATCAGCATTTCCGCCAGGCGCAGTGCCAACGCGCCGATGGCGATACCCAGCCCGCTGCCCATTTGCTGCGATACATTAAACAACGTATTGGCGCCGTTCATTTGCGGCTGCGGCACTTCGGAAAATGCTAACGTGTTGAGCGCAGTGAACTGCATGGAGCGCGTCAGTCCACTGACGAACAGTAGCCCCAAAATCAGCCAGGTCGGCGTCTGCGGCGTCAACAACGCGCAGGCGAAAATGGTAGCGGCATTGAGCAAACCGTTCACCACCAGCGTAGTACGGAAGCGAAAACGGTACAGCACCGCCGAGGTAAAGGGCTTCATCACCAGGTTGCCGGCGAACACCGCCAGCACCAACAGCCCGGCATCGAAGGCGTTAAGGCCAAACCCAATCTGGAACAATAGCGGCAGCAAGAAGGGCACGGCGCCGATGGCGATACGGAACAGCGTACCGCCCCAAATCGTGACGGCGTAACTTTTTATCCGCATCGCCCACAGGTTGATTAAAGGATGTGCCGTTCGCTTGGCATGGCGAACCGCCAGCGCACCCAGTGCCAGGCTGCCAAAAATGCACAACGCGGGTACCAGCCAGGACAATTGCGGATGGTTGATCAGATCCAAACCGAACATCAGGCCGAAACAGGCAATGCCGGTCAGCACGAAGCCGAGTGCGTCAAAGGGAACGCCTTTCTGCGGCGCTTCCTGAGGGATCAGTCGCCAGGCCAGCCACAGTGCGGCGATGCCCAGCGGCACGTTCAGAATAAAAATCCAGTGCCACGAGGCGTAAGTGGTAATAAATCCCCCGACCGGCGGGCCGAGGATCGGGGCCACCAGGCCCGGCCAGGTAATGGTGGCGATGGCTTTGATCAAATCGGATTTGGCGGTATTGCGCAGCACCACCAGGCGCCCGACCGGCACCATCAACGCTCCGCCGAAGCCCTGCAGAATTCGGGCAGCAGTAAACGTCGGCAGGTTAACGCTGGCGGCACAGAGCACCGATGCCAGGGTAAAAATCAGCACTGCCGCCGCGAAGATATTGCGCGCGCCAAAGCGGTTGGCAATCCAGCCGCTGGCAGGAATAAATACCGTCAGCGTCAGAATATAGGCCGAAATACCGATGTTCATGTCCACCGGTCGCACGCCGAAAGCCGCCGCCATCTGCGGCATGGCGGTGACGATCACTGTCCCGTCGAGGTTTTCCATAAAAAAGGCACCCGCCACCAGCAGTGGCAGCGCACTGGCGCGTGAAAAGAAACTCATGGCAAAGCACGCCGGGCGAAGCGCGGACAGGATGCGGACATGGCAGAAACCCCGTTTCAAAAATGTTAACGCCGGAAGAGTTTTTGAGGATAGCGCATTGCGCCGAGGTTAAAAAGAGGTTGAGCGGGTGATAATTAGCGGGCGCAGCGCTTGCGCCCGCACAGGGAAATCAGAACTTCACCGAACCTTGCAAATACAGGGTTCGTGGCTGACCGATGTATAGCCCCTTGTTGTTGTCGTCGTAAGCGCGGGTGAAATATTCATGGTTAAACAGGTTTTTAACCCCGACGCCCAGATTCAGTCCGGCCATTTCCGGTCCAAAATCATAGGCGGCGCGCAGGCCCCACAGCATATAGCCAGGAATGCGGCCGGTACTGCCGTCGGCACTTTCCGCCACGGTGTTGGCATTGTCGGCGAACTGGCTGGACTGGAATTCACTGTTGAGGTTGAACGTCCAACTGCCCGGCGTGTAATCCAGCCCCAGCGTACCTTTATGCTTCGGTGAGAACGGCACCTGGTTGCCTTTGTAGGCGCCTTCCTCACGGATGGTGGCGTTGACATAGGCATAGCTGGCGTAAACCGTCACGTCGTCCAGTTTGGGAGTCAACTGCGACAGATCGTAACGCAGGTTGCCCTCCAGCCCGGCGTGTCGAGTTTTGCCACGTGCGGTGACGCTGTCGGTGACCTGGTTCGAATCATACTGATTATTGAAGTTGATCAGGAACAGGCCAATCTCACCTTGCAGCGCATCGCCTTCATAGCGGGTGCCCAGTTCCCAGGTTCGCGCTTTTTCCGGTTCGATATTGCCGCTGTCGACCGCTTTACCCATCTGGCTGTATTGCACCGTGCCGAACGAGCCTTCGGTATTGGCGTACAGGTTCCAATATTCGTTCAGATGATACATGACATTCAGCGCCGGCAGCGGGGCGTTGTAGCTGACGTCGAGGCGATTATTCTTGATGTAATTATTCTGATAGGAAGAGATATGCTCATAGCGCATGCCCGGCGTGATGGTCCAATCGCCGATATCTATGCGGTCATCAATGTAAAAGGCGTGGGCGTCAGTGCCGGACTGAGTATCGCGATCGTAAGGGCTGCTGGTTGAAGGTAATACGCCGCTGCTGGCCTTGCTGTAGTAGCGTAGCTCATGGGTCGATTCACTGACGTAGCGATAACCTACGCCGACTTCATGCGCCGACTGGCCCCAACGGAAGCTTTGGCTGTAGCGTGGCTCCACGCCGCGTACCCAATATTCGCGCGGCGAAAGCGTCAGGTTCTTGCCCTGATCGAGATAGCCGCTGCGCAGGGTATAGGTATAGAAACTCTGCACGTCGAATTTGTGTTGCTGATCCGGCTGATATTGATAGCCGAAGTTGGCCAACTGGCGACGGCCCCAGAATTTGTCATAAGGACGCGTAGACTGGAATGGATTGGCGTTGTAATCCGCCCGGCTTAATCCACCCGGCATATCGGCCTGGCCTTCGTAATATTGCAATAAGCTATTAAAGGTGTGCACCTCGTTTGGCGCATAGCGGCTTTTCAACATCACGTCGTCGATTTTGGTCGAACTGTGTTCGCGCCAGTCGCTGCCGCGGGTGCCGGAATAAAGCAACGCGCTGCCAAAGCCGTTGTCGGCGGTACCACCGATCATCAGGTTGCCGGTGCCTTTGGGGTGATCCTGACGGGAGGTCGGGCTAAGTTGGCCCTGCATGCCGGCTTCCATGCCGAAGGTTTTCGGGATGGCCTTGGTGACAAAGTTCACTACGCCACCGACGCTTTGCGGCCCGTAACGTACGGCACCGCCGCCGCGGACCACGTCTACCGCATCCATATTGCCGAGGGATACCGGCGCCAGCGACAGCTGCGGCTGGCCATAAGGGGCAAAGGGCACCGGAATGCCATCCATCAGCACGGTCGAACGGCTGGCCAGGCGTGGGTTTAAACCACGAATGCCGAAATTGAGTGCCATATCGTGGCTGCCGGTGCCGTTATTTTCCGGAGCAACCACGCCCGGCACGCGATTCAGCGCTTCTCGCAAGGTGGTGGCGCCGGTTTTGGCAAACTCTTCTCGGCGCACCACGTCACGCGCGCCGGCGTGTTCGAATACGTCAATCTGACGGCCTTCAGCCAGCCAGTCACCGACCACGGTGATGTCTTGTTCTTGCTGCACCGTCGGCTGTTTGACCAGCGTAAAGCCATTAGCCCCCAACGCCTTGGCCTGCAAGCCGCTGCCTGCCAGCAGTGCGTTCAGCCCCTGATTAACGTCGTAGTTGCCTTTCAACCCTGGTGAACGCTTGCCGGCGGTCAAACTTCCGTCAACGGACAGCGCAATGCCGGCATGGGCGGCAAAGGCATTTAACGCGCCATCCAGATCGCCTGCGGGGATCTGATAAGCGGTGGCGGCAACCGGTGCTGTCTGCGCTGCCAGCAAGGGTGAAGCGAATGCCAGACCCACGGCGACCGCCAGTGGTTGAAGCGGTTTTCCCCAAAAATTGTTCATACCTTCTCCTGATTATTCTATTTTTTGCTGCAGTGTTTTAACTGGAGTCGGATGAAAACGAAAAAGGGACAATCAAGAATGCGATTTTTTATCATTTTCATTTAAATAAATCAGGCGGGGACCACTTTTAACCAATAACGGGTAAAGCTTTGCAGCCGGATCGGCAGCGTTTGGCTGAGCAGCAGGAGTGCGCGATCGGGCTCCTTCAGTGGGAAACTGCCGCTCACGCGTAGGCCGGCAATGGCCGGATCGCAATCCAAACGGCCGTGACGGTAACGCGCCAGTTCGGCAAGCACCTGATCCAGCCGCCATTGACTGACACTCAGCACGCCGCGGGTCCAGCTTTCGCCGTTGCCGGCTGCCTGTTGTTGGCCGAATGCCACAGCGCTGAAGCTGATTTGTTCCCCGGCGTTAATCCGTCGTTTTTCCTGTGGGAAATCTGCCAGTTGGGCTTCTACGGCGTGTTCAAGCACCGTCAGTTGCGTTTGATCGTCGTTTTCTCGCACCAGGAAATGGGTGCCGAGTGCGCGCATGGCACCTTGCCGGCTTTCGACCCAAAACGGCCGGTCGTCGCGGCCGGTAATCAAACTGATTTCTCCGCTGTGCAGCAGGATCAGCCGTTTTTCAGCGCTGTAGCGAACATCGACAGCGCTGGCGGTATTGAGTACCAACTGGCTGCCGTCGCTGAGGACGATGGGTTTAATTTCACCGGTAGCGGTGCGGTAGTCGGCGCGCAGCTCGCGGCCCAACGGGGACTGAAAGCCCAACCAACTGCCACCGACGCCCAGCAACAGACTTTTCAGCAGGGTGCGGCGATCCAGCGTGGACTGGCGGCCGGCCTGGTCGAGCGTGCGATAGCTGAATTTTCCAGGTACGCCCTGCAACTGACTTTGCAGTGCTTCAACGCGTTGCCAGGCCCAGCGGTGATCTTCGTTTTGTTGGTGCCAGGCCTGCCACTGTTGCCGTTGGTGCTCGGTGACGTTTTCGTCGCATAACAGGGCAAACCATTGGGCGGCCATTTTCAGCGCCTGGCGCTGCTCGGGGGTGAGGGTGTGGCTCATTACGGGTATTCTGTTTCCAGGCTGAACAGCAGGCAGTGCTCGGCGGCTTTGGCCATGTATTTTTTTACTGAACTGACCGAAACGCCGAGGCGTTGTGCAATCTCGGCATAGCCCAGTCCTTCGAGCTGCGACAGCAAAAAGGCCTGTTTGATCTTCGGCCCCAGCCCGTCGAGCATGCTGTCGATGTGTTGCAGACTTTCAAGCAGGCTGTGGCGCTGTTCGGGTGAGGGCGCCTGCGCCTCCGGCATCAGCGCCAGCATATCCAGATAAGCGCGCTCCAGCGTTTTGCGGCGGAAGAAATCGACCATCACCCGCTTGGCGAGGGTAACCAAAAAATCTTTGGGTTCGCGAATAGCGGCGGCGGAGTCGTTTTTCAGGACCCGCATGAAGGTGTCCTGTGCCAGGTCGTCGGCGTCAAAAGCGCAACCGAGTCGACGTTGCAGCCAGCCCCGCAGCCAACCGTGATGGGTTGCGTAGAGGCGTGTAAGCGCATCTGAGGAAGTAGGGGCTGTGGCTGACATGGGTTCCGCGCTGCCGGTCAAAAAAGATGCGCGGATGATAATTGAGAATGGTTATCGTTTCAAGTTTGACGCCATCCCTGGCCACGCGAACTTTCAACTTTCACTCAAGCGCAGTCCCGTCGCGGCATCGAACAGGTGGATCGCGTCACGGTTGGGCGCTAACCACAGCGGCTGGTCGCTTTGTGCGTTAATTCGTCCGTTGAACTGTACGTGCAGGCGATAACCGCCCCAGTTGATATGCAGCAGGCTGACATCGCCGGTGATCTCCATCAGTCGCAGTTGGGCGGCAGGTTGCTCGCTGGTGTCGACCAGGTGGAAGTCATGGGGACGCAGCCCGAGGATCACCTTGCTGCCTGCCACAACATGCCGCCATTTCGCGGGCAATGGCAGCCAGAGTTCGCCACAGGCGACGCCAGGCCAGTCGTCGCGCGGCGTGACGACGCCGTCCAACAGGTTCATTGGCGGTGAGCCGATAAAGCGCGCCACAAAGGTATCGGCGGGAGCGTCGTAGATCTCCAACGGTTTGCCTTGCTGCACGATATTGCCGTCTTTCATCACCACGATTTGGTCCGCCAGCGTCATGGCTTCAATCTGATCGTGGGTGACATACACCGTGGTGGTTTTGAACTGCTGATGCAGGGCCTTGATCTCGGCACGCAGCTCCATACGCAGTTGGGCATCGAGATTGGACAGCGGTTCGTCGAATAAAAATACCTTGGGATTACGCACCATGGCGCGGCCCATCGCTACCCGCTGCCGTTGGCCGCCGGAGAGTTCTTTTGGATAGCGCTGCAAAAGATGATCGATCGCCAAAATGCGCGCTGCTTGCTGAACCTTGGCCTGCTGCTCGGCCTTGGCTACCTTCATCACCTGCATGTGAAAAGCCATGTTTTCCGCCACCGTCAGGTGCGGATAGAGCGCATAGCTCTGGAACACCATGGCGATGTCGCGGTCGGCAGGATCCAGATCGTTGATCTTCTTTTTATCCAGCAGGATCGTGCCTTCCGTCAGGCTGTCCAGCCCGGCCAACAGGCGCAGCAGCGTGGACTTGCCGCAGCCTGACGGGCCGACCAGCACGGTAAAACTGCCGTCGGGGATCACCAGATCCAGGGGGTTCAATACCCGTTGTTTGCCGTAGTATTTGGCCACTTTAACCAGTTCTACACTTGCCATCAGACCATTTCTCCGGCGCAGGTTTTCAGGGTATTCCAGTCCAGGTATTGGCGCGGCGAGCTGCTGATAGCGTGGCTGGCAGCACGAATACCCCAGCGCAGCGCCACTGCTGACGAGTGGCCATGCAGGCAGGCGGTCAGGAAACCGGCATTGAAACTGTCGCCGGCACCAATGGTGTCGACCACCTTGATCGGATGTGCCGCCGCCTGCAATAAGCGTTCGCCGCACCACATGCGCGCACCGTCCGGACCACATTTCACCACGCAGGCGGCGTCGGCAGGCTGTTGACGATTCAGGGTACGAGCGGCGGTGTACAGATCCTCACTGCCCGCCATGCCACAGGTTTCCACTTCATTGAGCAGCAAAACATCACAGAATGGCAACCAGTCGGCGATTTGCGTGCGTAACGATTCGCTCCAGCCCTGTGGGGGCCAACCGGTATCAACCGCAATGCGATAGCCGCGCTGGCGCAGGGTCTTCAGCAACGCCGGGTAGTCCGCCAACAAGGTGGTGCACAGGAAGGTGCCGCACAACAAAACGGTGTCGCCGCTGCCGGCCAACACCGGGATCTGATGCAGCACATCGTCCTGGCTGAGGCGGGTAATATGCCCCTGATTGCTAAAAAACGTGCGTTCATTGTCGGGGTGGGTGACGCCGAAAGTCAGCGAAGTTTCGCAGCTGTAGATCGGCCAATACGGCGAACTGTCCGGAAACAGCTGCGCCAGCCAGGGGCTGAAATAGTCATTGCCCTGATTGGCCACCAGCCGGTAAGGGGTTTCCAGCGCTGCCAGCGCCAGTGCGCAGTTGCCTGCTGAGCCGCCGGGGCGCAGCTCACTATGATCGAGCATCGCTTCAGTTCCTTTCTGCGGCCATTGCTGCAAGGTGCTCATGATCACATCGACGTTGATATTGCCCACCACGTACAGCGTGGGTTTGGTGTTGGTCTTCATCATGTCTATTTTCTCCCTGAATAAATTAGCCCTTGCTGCCGCCGCTGGTTAAGCCGCTAACCAGGGTTTTTTGCAGCCAGAGGGCAATGAACAGCGGTGGAATGGCAGCCAGAATGCCGACGGCGGCGATCAGCCCGTCATCGGTGGCCCGCCCGGCGGTGAAACCGGCTATAGTCACCGGCAAGGTCTGCGCCTGAATATTGCTGGTAAACAGCAGCGCGTAGAAAAATTCGTCCCAGGCCAGCAACCAGCCGAACAGCGCCGAGGCACCCAATGCCGGTTTGGCCAGCGGCAGGGTAATGCGCAACAGCACTTGCCACTGGCGTAACCCGTCCAGCCGGGCGGCCTGCTCGATGTCGATCGGCAGGGCATCAAACTGGTTTTTCAGCATCCAGGTGAGAAACGGCAGGATCAGCGAGCAGTAGACCAGCACCAGACCGATATGGGTGTTCAACAGCGCCAACTGTTGCAGGATAAAGTACAGCGGCAGCACGAAAGCCACCGGCGGCACCATGTAGATCGCCAGGCTGGCAAACAGCCAGCCGTCGCGGCCGGGGTAGCGGGAAAAGCTGAACGCCGCAGGAATGGCCAGCAATAACGAAATCAGCGTCGCGCCGCAGGCAACCAGCAGGCTGTTGAACAACGCATGCAGAAACAACGCACCGGGTTGGCCGGGTTGCAACGACAGCAGGCTGACGTAACGCGAAAAATCCCAGTGACGCGGCAGCCATTCCAGCGGCACGCGGGTCAGATCGGCCGAAGAGCTGACGCTCATCAGAAACAGCCATAGCATCGGTGCGAGGATCGACACTGCCAGCAGCAGCGCGGCGCCGTAGCGCAAGAGCAGGCGGAGTTTAGGCTTCATCGGCGAGGCTCCTTCTGCGCTGGCGGAACAGCATCAGCATGTACAGCGCAATCAGCACGCCGCACAGCAAGGTCATCAGCACGGCGTAGGCGGCACCGCTGCCGGCGCGCAGATAGCTGAACGATTCCTGATAGACAAAGAAACTCAGGGTTTTGGTGCTGTCCATTGGCCCGCCGCGCGTCATCACGTAAATGATGTCGAACACTTTGAACGCGTCGATGGTACGCAGCACCAACGCCACGGCCAGCGGCGCCAGAATGGCGGGCAGGGTAATGGCGCGGAATCGTTGCCAGGCAGAGGCGCCGTCCAGTCGAGCCGCCTCGTACAAATCGTCCGGGATGGTTTGCAATGCCGCCAGCGTCAGCAGGGTGATCAGCGGATAGTTTTTCCAAATGTCCGCCAACATTACCGCGTTGAGTGCCGAAGCCGGTTCTCCCAGCCAACTGCGATAGTGGTCGATCACGCCGAGCTGAGTCAGCAGCGCGTTGATGCTGCCGTAATCCGGGTTGAAATTCAGTCGCCACATCGTGGCATTGACGATGGTCGGTAGCGCCCAGGGCAAAATCACCAACACCCGCAGCAGATTGCGACCGTGGAATTTTTGATTGAGCAACAGCGCCACCAGCACGCCAATCACCCCTTCAAACGCCACCGAAACCAGGGTGAAATACAGCGTACGCCCCAGAGCCGCCTGAAAATCCGGGTCGGTCAGGGCATAAAGAAAGTTATCCGCACCGACCCAGGCCGGCGCTACGCCGTCGCCGACCAGCGCCGCATCGGTAAAACTCAGCCACAGGGTACGACCCAGCGGCCAGGCGGTGAGCAGCAGCATCATCAGCAGCATGGGTGCCAGCAGCACCCATGCCTGACGACGCTCACGTTGGGGCAGAGTGAGCATCGTCATCGCTTAACGCAACCGTGCCGCGCTTTGGGTCGCGGCATCCAGCCCGGCCTGCGGCGTGACTTTACCCTGCAGGATTTGCTGCAGGTCCTGCTGCAATCCGTTGGACAGCCGTGAGTAATCCGCGGTTTCGGGGCGCGAAAGCATCACGTTCAACGACTGTTTGGCGGCGGCGATCAGCGGTTCCTGACCTTTCTGCACCGCGGGATCCTCATAGGAGGATTTCCAGATCGGCAGACTAAGCTTGGCGTACTTGTCCTGCACCGGCTGCGAGGTCATGTAACTGATGTACTGCCAGGCCTGATCGGGGTGGGCGCTGGCCTTGGCAATGCCGAGACCCATGGAGCCATTCACCGCAGAAACCTGACCGGCCTCGGAGCCCGGTGCCGGCACGATACCGACGTCGCCGGCCACCTTGCTTTGCTTCGGATCGTTGGCCATGTTGTACATATAGGTCCAGTTCAGTGCGAAGGCTGCATCCCCGTTGGAGAAGGCCTTGCGCACGTCCTCCTCAAGATACTCGCGAGAATTCGGGTTGGTGAGCCCCTTATCCAGTGACGCTTTCATGTAGCTGGCGGCCTGCAGCGAACCCGGGCTGGAGAAGGTGATTTTGCCCTGCTGGATGAACTGGCCCTTGAAGGCCGACACCAGCGTGGTGTAGTCGCAAACCAGCGCTTCGGCCTGTGACCAGCTCCACACCAGCGGGTACTTGACCACGTTTTTCTGCTTCAGAATTTCCGCCTGCTGTTCCAGCTCCTGCCAGTTTTTCGGCGGGGCGGCAATCCCGGCCTTGGCCAGCATGGCCTTGTTGTAATACAGGTATTTGGTGTCGAGGATCCACGGCATGCCCCAGCGCTTGTCTTTGTAGGTGACGGTGGTCATGGCGCCGGCAAAGATTTTGGCGCTGTCGTCGGCGCTGATGCGCGCGGTGACGTCTTGCAGCAGGCCGAACTTGGTGAATTCCGCCGGCCAGATGGCGTCGAACAGCACCACGTCGTAACCATTGCTGCCGGCACCGCGCGCCGCGACGATTTTATCGTGCAGCGCCTCGTAAGGGACAAACTCCAGATTAACGGTGATATCCGGGTGTTGTTTGCTGAAGTCCGCGGTCATGGCGCGGATATCGTTTTCACTGTAGGCCGCCTGGGTCATAAACAACGCGCTAATTTGCGTGGGGGCGGCATAGGCGGATGAGAGACTGAGCGCCAGGGCAGACAAAGTACAGACTGCCGTAGCGGCAAGGGTATGGCTTTTCATTGTGCGTTCTCCGGTGTTAAAAAGATTTTTAAATCAATTTGATTGCTTTATTGGAGGGCACCATACTGCAAAGACGATTTCCCTTTCTGCATAGGCAGTTATGACGACTTCCGGCACTAACCTTGAACATGCTCGCGCACACAACCGGCGCGTAGTGATAGAGGCTATCCGTCTGCACGGAGAACTGACCCGTGCCGAAATTGCCCGGCTGACCTCACTGACGCCGCAAACCGTTTCAAACATCGCAACCGAGCTGGAACAGGCCGGCATTCTCTCCTCGCACCTGCCGCGTCGTGCCGGCGGGCGAGGTCAGCCGGCCACGCCGTTGACCCTTAACCCAGACAGTGCTTACTCCATCGGCATCCATCTGGATCACCAGTCCCTGCTGATGATCGTGGTTGATCTGTCAGGCAGCGTACGTTTCCACCGGCTGATTATGGTGCAAAAGCCGCAACCTGCTGCGACCTTGAAACTGATTTGTGATGTACTGCAAGAAATGCGCCAGCAGCCGGATCTGGCCTGGGGGAAAATGCTGGGGATCGGCGTAGTAATGCCGGGGCCGTTTGGCGTGGAAGGGATTTCGTCGGTGGGGCCGACCACGCTCAACGGTTGGGAAAATATCGATGTGGTGGCTGAACTTAACGCACAAAGCGGCCTGCCGGTGACGCTGGAGAACGATGCCACCGTCGCCGCCATCGGCGAGCGTTTGCACGGCGTAGCCAGACAGCTGAATTCGTTTATTTATTTGTATCTCGGTACCGGGCTTGGCGCGGGGATTTTCACCGATGGCCGAATTTATACCGGCCATGCGCACAATGCTGGTGAAGTCGGCCACATGATTGTGCAACCGGGCGGGCGCGCCTGCTACTGCGGTAACCAGGGCTGCCTGGAGCGTTATGTCTCTCTGCAGGCGGCCTACGAGAGCTGCGGGCTGGATCCGATGAGCGCCAGACCACAAGACTTGCTGGCATTACCGCAGTCGCAGATTGACACCTGGCTGGATTCGGCGGTGCCTGCGTTACGTCAGGCGATCAACATCGTCGAATGCATGTTTGACGCTGAAGCCGTGATTATCGGCGGCCTGATGCCGGAAAGCCTCGTGGCGCAACTGATCAAACGGTTGGTGCCGCTGCATCGCTCGGTGCGCAGCAAATACCTCGACGGCCTACGGGTGCGGCTGGGCACCACCGGTGCGGATACCGCCGCATTGGGGGCGGCGGCTCTGCCGCTGTTTGATGAATTCAATCCCCGTTATGAAGTGTTATTGAAGTCATAAAACCCATCCTCCGATTTATATTCTTGCCCAATAATGGTGCAGGCTAATCATTAATCCAATATAGCAAACGGTTGCTATTTAAGGGCAACCGTTTGCTTATATTCTGCTTATTTTTCGTTGGCTCGGAATATTGTTCGGTGAATTTTATCCTTCTGTTTTTAAACATAAATAGCCAATAAAAAACCGACTGGCACGCGGCTTGCTATTCTTAAATCAACATCTGCGATCGATAAA
Source organism: Serratia sp. BNK-12 (assembly GCF_047456085.1). NCBI lineage: Bacteria > Pseudomonadati > Pseudomonadota > Gammaproteobacteria > Enterobacterales > Yersiniaceae > Serratia > Serratia sp. BNK-12. Next base: position 2,698,389 of record NZ_CP179896.1, on the reverse strand, counting down.
AAGACCGCCATCGCTCTCCAGGCTGAATTGACTCAGCCGGGTGCTGTGCGCTGGTCGGTAGAGAAGGAAAGCAAAATGAACATGCCATTCACCACGGCGATCCGTGGCAATTTTTTCGACATCGCGGCCTGCGTGGATCATCCGCAGCAATTAGGTCAGCAGCTGCGACATATTCCTGACGGGTTAATGCTGCTCCATGAAGGCGCGATTGCCTGGTTCGGCAGCTGGCAGCAGGGCGAATCGCTGTTGCCGCCGGGGTTTGAGGTCGCTCATTATCCGGACAAACTGATCGTGCCGGGTTTTATCGACACCCATATTCACTACCCGCAAACCGAAATGATCGGCGCCTATGGCGAGCAACTGCTGACCTGGCTGAAAAACTATACCTTCCCGACAGAAAGCCAATTTTGCTGCGAACGGCACTCAGACAAAATGTCGGCATTCTTTCTGCAGCAGCTGTTAAGCAACGGCACCACTACGGCGCTGGTATTTGGCACCGTGCATCCTCAGTCGGTTGAAGCGCTGTTCCGCCAGGCGGCGGCGCTGAACATGCGCTTGATTGCCGGTAAGGTGATGATGGATCGCCATGCGCCGGAAGCCTTGCTGGAAAGCCCGGAACAGAGCTACCGCCAAACGCGAGCGCTGATTGAGCGCTGGCACGGCAAACAGCGGCTGAGTTACGCCATTACGCCACGCTTTGCGCCCACCAGCACCCCGGCGCTGCTTGAGCAGGTGCAGCGGCTGCGCCAGGAATTTCCGGACGCCTACCTGCACACCCATCTGAGCGAAAATCTTGATGAAGTGGCCTGGGTGAAAGAGTTGTTCCCCGACAGCCGCAGCTATCTGGACGTGTACCAACAGTACGGGCTGACCGGAGAGAAAAGCGTGTTCGCCCACTGTTTGCATCTGGAAGAACAAGAGTGGGATTGCCTGTGCCAAACCCGTTCGGCGATCGCCTTTTGCCCAACCTCCAATCTGTTTCTGGGCAGCGGTTTGTTCAACCTGCAAAAGGCCTGGCAGAAGCAGGTCAGGCTGGGTATCGGCACCGACGTCGGGGCCGGGACCACCTTTAACATGCTGGAAACGCTGGGTGAGGCTTACAAGGTCGCTCAGCTGCAGCGCTATCAGCTTTCCGCCTGTGAAGCCTTCTACCACGCGACGCTGGGCGGAGCTCGAGCCCTGTCGCTCGACGACAAAATCGGCAACTTCGACGTGGGCAAAGAGGCGGATTTTGTGGTGCTGGATCCGGCCGTGTCACCGCTGCAAAAGTTGCGACATGAAAACAGCCGCGAACTGGCGGAGCAACTGTTTGTGTTGATGACCCTGGGTGACGATCGCAATGTTTATCGTACTTACGTCGACGGCAAAGTGGTGTTCCGAGCGGCCAAGTGCCAGGAGGCGGCATGATCCAGTTTCTGCTTAATCAAACCCTGAAAACAGAAACCGCACTCGATCCCAACACCACGGTGCTGAACTACCTGCGGCGTGACCTTGGCCGCTGCGGCACCAAAGAGGGCTGTGCCTCCGGCGATTGTGGCGCTTGTACCGTGGTGTTGGCCGAGCCGGAAGGCGATCGGCTGCGTTATCGCAGCGTTAATGCCTGTCTGACCTTCGTCAGCGCGTTGCACGGCAAACAGTTAATCACCGTAGAGGATCTGAAACAGCAGGGGGAATTGCACGGTGTGCAGCAGGCTATGGTCGACTGCCACGGCTCACAGTGCGGTTTTTGTACACCGGGTTTCGTGATGTCGATGTTCTGCCTGCAAAAAAACACAGCGTCCTATCAACGCGAACAGGCGCAGCAGGCACTGGCCGGCAACCTGTGCCGCTGTACCGGCTATCGCCCGATTTTGGCGGCGGCGCAGCAGGCGTGCGATAACCCTCAGCCAGACAGCTTCGACCACCACCAGCCACAAACGCTGCAACGGCTGCAGGCCATCCGTGCCGCAACGCCGCTGGAGGCTGACGGCAAGCGCTGTTTGCTGCCGCAGAGCCTCGATGAGCTGGCGCGGCTCTATCAACAGCACCCGCAGGCCAAGCTGCTGGCCGGCGGGACCGATCTGGCGCTGGAAATCACCCAGCGGCATCAGGATATCCCGCTGATCATCGCTATTGGCCAAATTGAGGCGCTCAGGCAGGTAAGCTGGCAGGGCGATCGTCTGGTGATTGGCGCCGGCGCCGCCTTGAGTGATTTGTATCCGATGTTGGCCAACTATCATCCGGCCTTTGGTGAACTGCTGGCGCGTTTTGCTTCCCAGCAGATCCGCAATCAGGGCACGTTGGGGGGCAATATTGCCAATGCTTCACCGATTGGCGACGGTGCGCCCTTATTGCTGGCGCTGGACGCGCTGCTGATCCTGCGCTGTGGTGCTACCCAGCGTGAACTGCCGTTGAACGACTTCTTCCTTGGCTACCGCCAAACCGCACTGCAGCCGGGGGAATTTATTGAAAGTATCGTACTGCCTGCCAGCGCACCGGCGGACTTTCGTGCCTGGAAAGTCTCCAAACGCCTGGAAGACGACATTTCGGCCGTGTGCGGCGCTTTCAATTTGACCTTTGATCAAGGCGTTATCCGCAGCGCCCGCGTGGCGTTCGGCGGCATGGCGGCGACCCCGAAACGCGCCGAACTCTGTGAGCAGCAACTGGTTGGGCAGCCCTGGCGGCGAGAAACCCTTGAGCAAGCGGCACAGGCGTTGGCGCAGGACTTTACGCCGCTGAGCGATTTCCGCGCCAGCAGCGCTTACCGTTTGCTGGTGGCACAAAACCTGCTGCGTCGCTACTTCATTGCGCTGACAGCGCCGCAGCTGGCAATAGAGGTGACCGCTCATGAGTAATCGCAAAGGGACCGAACACACCCAGGAACACCTGGCAGAACGTTTCCGCCAGTCGTTAACCAGCGGCGTAGGCCGCAGCCGCAAGCACGAGAGTGCCGACAAGCACGTCAGCGGTGAAGCGCAATACATCGACGACAGGCTTGAGTTTCCGAACCAATTGCATCTGGCGGCCAGGCTGAGCGAACGGGCACATGCGCAGATCGAAAAGCTGGACCTGTCAGCATGTTACGACTTTCCCGGCGTGGTAAGGGTGATCAGCTGGCAGGACGTACCGGGCGAACTGGATATCGCCCCTTTAACGCACGGCGATCCGCTGCTGGCGAAAGATAAGGTGGAATACGTCGGACAGGTCATTGCGGTAGTGGCGGCGGAAGATCCGGAAATTGCCTGGCGTGCCGCTCAGGCGATTAAAGTGACCTATCAGGATTTACCGGCACGGTTGGACGTCACTCAATCTTTACGGGAAGGCTTCTTGGTACAGGAAGCACATCGTCATCAACGGGGTGACGCCGACCGCGCGTTGGCGCAGGCGAAACACCGCATTCAGGGGGAGCTGCATGTCGGCGGTCAGGAACACTTTTATCTGGAAACCCAGATTGCGTCGGTGATGCCGGCCGAGGACGGCGGCATGCTGGTGTATTCCTCGACTCAGAACCCGACCGAGATCCAAAAGCTGGTGGCCTCGGTGCTCAACCTGCCAATGCACAGAGTGACAATCGATACGCGGCGCATGGGCGGTGGTTTTGGCGGTAAGGAAACGCAGGCTGCCGGTCCTGCGTGTTTGTGCGCCGTGATGGCGCATCTCACCGGGCGACCGGTCAAAATGCGCCTTAACCGCCGCGATGACATGTTGATCACCGGCAAGCGCCACCCGTTTTATATTCAATATGACGTAGGTTTCGACGACAGCGGGCTGCTGCACGGGGTGAAAATCAGCCTGGCAGGCAACTGTGGTTATTCGCTCGACCTTTCGGGTTCTATCGTCGATCGCGCCATGTTCCACGCTGATAATGCCTATTTTCTGGAAGATGTGCTGATTACCGGCCACCGCTGTAAGACGCATACCGCTTCCAATACTGCTTACCGGGGCTTTGGCGGGCCGCAGGGCATGATGGCGATTGAGCAGGTTATGGATCATATTGCACGCTATCTGGCGCTCGATCCGCTGGCGGTGCGAAAAACCAACTATTACGGCAAGGATCAACGCAACGTTACGCATTATCACCAGCCGGTGGAGCAGAACCTGCTGCAGGAAATCACCGCAGAGCTGGAGCAAAGTGCCGATTATCAGGCCCGCCGTCAGGCGATCCGGCAGTTCAACATGCAAAATCCAATCCTGAAAAAAGGGCTGGCGCTGACGCCGGTGAAGTTTGGTATTTCCTTCACCGCCGGCTTCCTTAACCAGGCAGGTGCGTTGGTGCTGGTGTACACCGATGGCAGCATTCAACTTAACCACGGCGGCACCGAAATGGGCCAGGGGCTAAACACCAAGGTGGCGCAGATTGTCGCCGAAGTGTTCCAGGTGGACATCGAACGTATTCAAATTACCGCTACCGATACCGGCAAGGTGCCGAATACCTCGCCGACGGCGGCGTCATCCGGCACGGATCTCAACGGCAAGGCGGCGGAGAATGCCGCGCTGATCATTAAACAGCGGCTGATCGAGATGCTGAGCAAACAGCATCAGGTCAGTGCGGAGCAGATTATTTTCAATAACGGCCAGGTCAAAGTGGCCGAGCGTTATTTCAGCTTCGAGCAGGTGGTTGAGCAGGCGTATTTCAATCAGGTTTCGCTCGCCAGCACCGGCTATTACCGCACGCCGAAAATTTTCTACGATCGCGACCAGGCCCGCGGTCACCCGTTCTATTACTTTGCCTACGGCGCGGCCTGCGCGGAGGTGGTGATCGACACCCTGACCGGCGAGTACAAACTGCTGCGCGCCGACATCCTGCACGACGTGGGCGACTCGCTGAACCCGGCAATCGACGTCGGTCAGGTCGAGGGGGGCTTTGTGCAGGGCATGGGCTGGCTGACCAGCGAAGAGCTGGTGTGGGACGAACAAGGGAAGTTGCTGACGAACGGGCCTGCCAGCTACAAAATCCCGGCTATCGGCAATGTGCCTGCCGATTTGCGCGTCAGGCTGCTGGAAAACCGCAAAAACCCCGAGGATACGGTATTTCATTCCAAAGCGGTGGGCGAGCCGCCGTTTATGCTGGGCATTTCGGTATGGTGCGCAATCAAAGACGCGGTCGCCAGCCTGGCGGATTACCGCCTGCAACCCAACATTGACGCACCGGCCACGCCGGAACGGGTGCTGTGGGGCGTGCAGCAGATGCTGGCAAGTGACATTGTCACTGAATTGACGCGGGAGAACGGCGATGGATGAATGGATTGAAGTACTGGCCGATCTGCGGCGACGCGGTGAACCTTGCGTATTGGTGACGCTGGTGGACGAACTGGGCTCCACGCCGCGCAACCGGGGTAGCAAAATGCTGGTAACCGCCGAACGTGCGGTGAATACCATTGGCGGCGGCCATCTGGAGTTTCAGGCATTGGCGATTGCCCGCGAAATGCTGCAACAGGCTGCGCCCCAGTTACGGCTGGAACGTTTCCCGCTGGCGGCGCGACTGGGCCAGTGCTGCGGCGGCACCACCAGCGTGCTGTTTGAGCCGATGATATCGCCGCGCCCGCAGATCGCTCTGTTTGGTGCCGGCCACGTCGGGCGCGCGCTGGTGAATATCCTCGCCACGCTGCCGTGCCGGGTGCGCTGGGTGGACGGCCGCGCGGCGGAATTCCCGCGGGTTATTCCCGCCGGGGTGCAGCAAGAAATCAGCGATGAGCCACTGGAGATCGTCGACGCCATGCCGCCGGGCAGTTTCTTTATCGTGATGACCCACGATCACGCGCTGGACCTGGCGCTGGCGGAGCGTATTTTGCGCCGTGGCGACGCAGGGTACTTCGGCCTGATCGGATCGCTGACCAAACGCAAACGCTTCGAATACAAGCTCGGCCAACGCGGCATCAGCGAAGCGGCGATCGCCGCCATGCGCTGCCCCCTGGGCCTGCCGGACGTGAAGGGCAAACTGCCGGCGGAGATCGCGGTGGCGGTGGCCGGAGAGGTTATTGCCTGCTACGGGCAAGGTTTACGCTGAAAAGGTTTTCATTAAACCGAAGGCCAAAAGCCTGATGCTTAGGCCAACTCAACATTCTAATCACTTGTTTTTGCTCAAACTGCCAACTGCGCCTAAGCTAGGATGTGGCCTGGGAACTGGGGTTCCCGCGCAATTTATTCTGTGAACATGGAGGAGTTTCGATTTGATGCGTTTATCTACATTGGTGTTGGCGATCGGCATGGCGCTGAGCTCGCAGGCACAGGCAGCAGAAACTAACCCGCACGCTGACCACACCGCGTTGCCGAGTGGTCAGGCGAAGGAGGCTAACGTGACCGGTGAAGCCAACCAGCACAACAATAAAAAGAACCAGAACCCGTTCTTCTACCAAAGTCGCCTGCCGTTCCAGGCGCCGCCGTTCAATTTGATTAAAGAGAGCGACTACGCCCCGGCAATTGATGCCGGTATCAAGCAAAAGCTGGAGGAAGTGGAGAAGATTGCCAACAACCCGGCCAAGCCTGATTTTAAAAATACCTTCGTGGCGCTGGAACAGTCTGGGGCGTTGCTGTCGCGCGTGATGAACGTGTTTAGTGCCATGACCTCGGCCAACACCAGCGACGCGCTGCAAAAGTTGGATGAAGAAAGCTCACCGAAGCTGGCGGCGCTGGACGATGCCATCATGCTCAACAGCAAGCTGTTCGCGCGTATCAAGACGATTTATCAGCAGCGTGATGCGCTGAAGCTGGATGCGGAATCTCGCCGCCTGGTGGAAGTCACTTACAAAAACTTCGAGCTGGCGGGGGCCAATCTCTCCGACGCCGATAAAACCAAGCTGAAGGCGCTGAACCAGGAAGCGGCGACGCTGAGTACCCAGTTCTCCAACAAGCTGCTGGCGGCGACCAAAGACGGTGCGCTGGCTATCGCCGACAAGGGTAAGTTGGACGGATTGTCTGAGAGCGAACTGGCCGCTGCCGCTCAGGCCGCCGGTGAGCGTAAGCTGGACAAGCAGTGGTTACTGGTATTGCAAAACACCACCCAGCAGCCGGATTTGCAAAGCCTGAAAAATCGAGACACCCGCAAGGCGCTGTTTGACGCTTCGTGGAACCGGGCAGAAAAGGGTGACGGCAACGACACTCGCCAGACGATTGCCCGCCTGGCCAAAGTCCGCGCCGAGCAGGCCAAGCTGCTGGGCTTCCCGAACTATGCCGCCTGGAAACTGCAAAACCAGATGGCCAAAACGCCGGATGCGGCGCTGAGCTTCATGCGTAATATCGTCCCGGCAGCCACTGCGCGTGCCGAACGTGAAGCCAAAGACATTCAGGCGGCTTCCGACCAGCAGAAAGGCGATTTCAAGGTTGCCGCCTGGGATTGGCAGTTCTATGCCGAACAGGTGCGCAAGGCGAAGTACGATCTGGATGAATCGCAGATCAAACCTTACTTCGAATTGGATAACGTGCTGAACAACGGCGTATTCTATGCCGCCAACCTGCTGTATGGCATCAGCTTCAAAGAACGTAAGGATATCCCGGTTTACCAGCCGGACGTGCGCGTGTATGAGGTGTTCGATAAAGACGGCAAATCGATGGCGCTGTTCTATACCGACTTCTTTAAACGCGACAACAAAGGCGGCGGCGCCTGGATGAGCAACTTCGTCGAACAGTCGAAGTTGAAAGGCACCAAACCGGTGATTTACAACGTCGCCAACTTCACCAAACCGGCACCGGGTCAGCCTGCATTGCTGTCGTACGATGACGTGATCACCATGTTCCACGAGTTTGGTCATGCGTTGCACGGTATGTTCGCCGATCAGGAGTACCCAAGCCTTTCAGGTACCAATACCGCACGTGATTTTGTCGAATTCCCCTCGCAGTTCAACGAGCACTGGGCCAGCGATCCTAAAGTCTTTGCGCATTACGCCAAACACTACAAAACCGGTGAGGCCATGCCGCAGGAACTGGTCGATAAAATCAAAAAAGCCGACAAGTTCAACAAGGGCTACGACATGACCGAGCTGCTGTCTGCGGCACTGTTGGATATGCACTGGCATATGCTGAGCGCCGATCAGCCGCAGCAGGACGTGGATAAATTCGAAGCCGAATCGCTGATGAAAGACAAGATCGATCTCAGCTACGTGCCGCCACGCTATCGCTCAAGCTACTTCAAACACATCTGGGGTAACGGCTATGCCGCCGGTTATTACGCCTATCTGTGGACTGAAATGCTGGCGGATGACGCCTTCCAGTGGTTCAGCGAGCACGGTGGGCTGACGGCGGAGAACGGCCAGCGTTTCCGCGATATGGTGCTGTCACGCGGCAATAGCCAGGATCTGGAGAAGTTGTACGTCGAGTGGCGCGGTAAAGAACCGAGCATCGAGCCGATGTTGATCAACCGCGGTCTTAAAGACGAATAACAGTTCGCGGCATAACCCAAAACTCCCAGAAGGGCGCAAGTTTCTTGCGTCCTTTTTTTCGTCGGGACATAGCTGAAACGAGGCTCTATCATGCGCCGGATATTTTGGCCCGTGAGCAATCAAGCACAAAAATGGCAGACCGATCCTGTGGTTGCCAATAAGTCAGGCCCCGCGAGCGGGGCCCAACGTCCTCAGCGGTTAACCACCTTGGCAGGCAATGCAACTACCAGCAATGAACTGATCAGCAGACACCCGGCGAATGCCCACAGAGCGCCGCCGCTTTTACCGGTCAGGTCCAATGCCAGCCCCATCAGCGAGTTACTCACTAACCCGGCAATGTTTGCCAGCGAACAGGCCAGCGCGAAGCCGGTTGCCGCTGCTGTGCCGCGCAGAAAGGTGGCCGGCAGGCTGAAAAACACCGGTACCGCACCGATGATTGCGGCCTGCGCAACAGAGAACAGCAACACCGTGGCGATCACGTTATGGGTGAAGAACGTGCTGCCGGCCATCGCCATCGCGCCGACAATAAAGGGCACGATGATGTGCCAGCGACGCTCACGCATGCGGTCGGAACTGGTACCGATCAGCAACATCCCCAGCAGGGCAGCTACGCTCGGTAATGCAGTCAGCAGGCCGATGGTAGTGATGTTGGTCACGCCGGCAGTCTTGATAAAGGTTGGCATCCAAAAGCCCATGGCATAGGCGCTAAGCAGGATCGAGAAGTCAATGCCACCCAACATCCACACTTTGAGGTTAAAGAAACCGTCGCGAAAACTGTGCTTGCTGTGGCTGGCTTCGGCGTCGTCCTGGGCCAGATCGTCTGCAATGCGTTGTTTTTCGTCCTCGGACAGCCATTTGGCCTGTCGATAGTTGTTCGGCAGCACCCAGAACGTGAGTACGCCCAACAATACGCTGGGAATGCCTTCCAGCAGAAACAGCCATTGCCAGCCGTGCAGCCCGTGGCGCATATCAAAATGTCCCATGATCCAGCCAGACAGCGGGCCGCCAAGCACGCTAGACAGGGGCAGGCCGATCATGAACAGCGCAATGATGCGGCCGCGACGGTAAGTCGGGAACCACAGCGTCAGATAATACAGTACTCCTGGCAGGAAGCCGGCTTCCGCTACGCCAAGTAAAAAGCGGATGATGTAAAACTGGTTGGGGGTGGTGACAAACATCGTACAGGCGGAAAGCAGGCCCCAGGTGATCATGATGCGGGCAATCCACACCTTGGCGCCGACGCGCTGCAGGATCAGGTTACTCGGCACTTCAAAAAGGATATAGCCGACAAAGAACAGCCCGGCGCCCAGCCCGAAGGCGGCCTCGCTAAGTTGCAATTGGTCGGCCATCTGCAACTTGGCCAAACCGACGTTGATGCGGTCGAGATAGGCGGCCAGATAGCACAAACAGAGGAACGGGATCAGCTTCCAGGTGATTTTGCGGTACAGAAGCGATTCTGCTCCCGCTTTCCCGGTTAACGGGGTTTCAACAATGGCCATGATGATGTCTCCAGGTGGTGCATGGTGGCCTCCGGAGGAGGAGCGTTGTGTGTTTGCTTTTGAGGCGCTTTCCGCGCCTTCTTTATTGTTCAGCTCTCCGTGCAGGTGAAGCTCTGGGTTACAGCCGGTTCAGATAATCGAGGGCCTCCTTTTTAGTCACGACGTCACCGTATTTACTGTCGATGTCGAACAGATTGGCCTCATGCGGCCCGGGGTGACGATCGCCTACGCATTCCCGCACGACGATGGTGCGGAACCCGTGCTGTACCGCGTCCACTGCGCTGGCACGGATACAGCCGCTAGTGGAGCAACCGGCCAACAGCAGGGTATCGACGCCCAGCGCCACCAACATCGGGGCCAAAGAGGTGCCGAAAAAGGCGCTGGCATACTGTTTGCTTAATACCACTTCTGCGGCCAGAGGAGTTACCTGCGTGCAAAAAGCCGCCAGCGGGTTGCCTTCCACCATGTCCTTCATAACCGGAGCTTTTTTCACCCAAATGCCGCCATCGGCAAAATGCCCCGCATGATAGCGGATATTGGTGTGAATCACCGGAATTCCCGTTTGGCGAGCGGTGGCCAACAGCGCCACGCTCTCGTCGACCGCGCTGACCACGCCGGGAGCGAACAGCGGTGCACCCTCGGTTGTGTAGCCCTGCATAAAGTCGATCATCAGCAGGGCCGGATGTCGGCCGAAGCCGATGCGGTTGCCCCAGACGCCGCTGTAATTATCGGTGAGTGAGTTATCGGCTGCGGATGCCATAGTTGCTCCTTAATAGGCGCCGGACAGCAGGGCACCTGCGCCGGGAACGATCGGCTCCAGCTCCAGTGCGGTCAGCATGGCGTAAGTGGTTGCGATGGCGGCGGTCAATACCGGTTTGCCGGTTTGTGCTTCAACGGTAGCCACCGCCGGTAAGGACGGCATTTGCACGCAGGCGGACAGCACGATGGCGTCAACGTCGTTCAGATCCATCTCGGCGACAATGCCCGGCAGTTTGGCCGGGTCATGGCGTCCCACGGCCAGATTGTCGGCAATCTCCAGTGCCCGCCATACCTTGACCTCAATACCCTCGTGCTCGATATAGTCCACCACCATTTGGGTCAGGGGTTTCATGTAGGGGGCGACTAACGCAATGCGTTTGGCCCCCAGCACTTTCAGACCGTTGACCAGCGCTCCGGCGCTGCTGATGACCGGAGCGCCGGCGTTATTATCTTGCGTCACCTGTGCCAGTCGAGCCTGTGACTCACGGTGATAGCCCAGCCCCATCGACATGATTGCCACCAGGCAGGCATAACCGAGCACGTCGACTTGTGCGTCGGAAAGTTCCAGAGCACAACGGTCGGATTCGGCGTCCATCGCCGCCAACTCCGCCTTGCTGACGTGTTTCATGCGCATGCGGCTGGAGTGAAAGGTGAAACGCTCCGGGCGGATTAGCTGACGAGCGTTCAGCATCGCCGGAATTTCGGTTTCCATCGTGGTGTTGGAGCTGGGGACGATTTGGCCGATACGGTAATTTTTAGTCATGACACCACTCCTTAATTAATCCAGAAAATTGCCCAGAGCACGGAAGAAACCGTCAAAGTCGTCCCACGGGATCATATGTCCGGCATTTTCAACGTGCGCGAGAGTTATCTCTGGCTGCAATGCGCGGATCTCCGCCTCGTCTTCCTGCTGGATCACGCCGCCAAGGCCCGCGACCATCAGTAATGTCGGCATGCTCAACGCGGGATAATCGCGATGACTATCGACCTGATGGAAATCTTCATAGGCGCGTTGGATGGCCGGTTCATAGCAGGTGTGCAGCCATTCGGCACGCAGTTGGCGCTGCGATTCGCTCCAGTTGGGGCAGTAAGTGCGCATCTGTTCGGCGTTCATACCCAACAGTGACTGACGGATCGAATCGACATACCAGGGCCACTTGCCCGGATATTCACGACGACCGGGACCGGAAACTGGCGGGTCGATCAGCACCAGCCGTCGCACCCCTGCCGGATGGAGCGCGGCAGCGCGTAAGGCAAAGCGCGCCCCCATTGAATGACCGAGCAGGGCGTAGTTTTCCAATTGCAAAGCGCAAGCGAAAGAGGTTATGTCCTGGGCACAGGTTTCGGCGTCATAAGCCAGGTCCGGTCCGCTGGCGGATAGACCGCGCCCACGCACGTCCAGCACGTAGGTGTCGTACTTTTCAGCCAGTCGTTCGGCGACGAAGCCCCAGGTGATCGCCGGGCTGGTGATGCCGGGGATCAGGATCACCACCGGGCCTTGCCCGCCGTAGCGCAGATAGTGCTGGCGAATGCCGTTGGCCTGCACGTTGGCGCCATACAGAAAGTGGCTCATGCGGCGTTCTCCGATTTCAGCGTTTGCGCGTACAGGTCATAGCCGTAAACCCAGGCGGGATCTTCCTGCGTGCGCAGGAAGGTATTGGCATTGGATACCGCCTGCACGCGAGAAGCCCGCTCTTTGCGGTTGGCTTCATACAGTTGGAAAGCGGTGCGATAGTCGGTCAGGCCGGTTTCCTGCAGACAACGCGCCAGCATGGCGGCGTCTTCGATCGCCATGGCTGCGCCCTGAGCCATGTGCGGCTTCATCGGGTGGCAGGCATCGCCAAGCAGTACCATGCGGCCTTCGCTCCACAACGGCAGCGGTTTACGGTTCAGCAACGGCCATTTGGTGACCTGTTCGCTGGACTCGATCAATGCCTGCACAATCGGGTGATAACCAGCGAAGGTTTCGTACATTTCCTCGCGGCTGCTGTCGATAAAGCTGCCCTGGAAATCCCATGCCGGGTGCGGCACGCCGCTGACGTAGTAGTATTCGTCGCGCTTTTGGGTGGTGTAATAGACCATCAAGTGACGATCCGCCGACCACCATTTAACGCAGTCTTCAAAACTCAGGTTGTATTTGGCCAGTTTATCGCCGCGGATCAACGCCCGGTGCGCCACCCAACCACTGTAGGTAGGGGCTTCAGTGCCCAGCAGGTGTTCGCGAATGCGGGAATTGATGCCGTCGGCGCCAATCACGATGTCTGCACTGGCCTGAGTACCGTCGGCAAAATTCAGCACCACATGGTTTTCGCGCTCTTCAATCTTGCTCAGGTGCTTGCCAAAATGCACGCTGCCCGGTTGCAGTGCCGCCATCTGCAAGGCCTGCAGATCGCCGCGGTGTACCGTCACGTAAGCGGCACCGTACTCTTTGCGGGCAAATGCCCCCAGTTCGATGCGAGATAGATAATCACCCGTTTCGGCGTCGCGGCTGAACCAGAAGTCCGGGTGAGACGCCATTTGCTCCAAGGGTTGTTCAATGCCGAGACGGCGGAAAATCTTCAATACGTTTGGCCCCATATGGATACCGGCACCCAATCGTGAAAACACCGGACTCTGTTCGTACAGGTCGACGGTAAAGCCCGCTTTTTGCAGCAGACCGGCGGCGGCGGCGCCACCCAAACCGGCGCCGACTACGGCAATGCGTTGTTGTTTGCTCATCATTTTTCCCCTGACTGTTGGTTTTTTTACCTGCCATCCGCTGCGATAACGGATAATCGATTTATAGTGTATACGCTAAATAACGCAAAGTTGCACAAGTGTTAATTTTGACTTGGCTCACGCTAATCGGTCGCCATTTTCTGTTAATCTTATGTTAATCACAGGATGGTAAGGGCTTAAAATAGGATTTGCTTATAGGTGTCTCGGGCTTCTTGCTTCCGGTGGGTTTTTAGTCTTAGATAATTAAAAGAGTGTATTCACTGTAATTTGTACAAAATAACCTCGTTGGCGCCGGGCGCGTCGACCCCTTTAGGCAAAACAGGAGATACCGCATGGCGGTCAATGATAGTCAGTTGGTTCAGCTGTTCGAGCAGGTGCTTACGCTGTCAAAGGTTGATGCTTCGCAAAGCGTGGCGATCCTGAAAAGTCACTATTCCGATGTGCGCACGGTACGCGCAGCTACCGATGCTGCACTGCGATTGGGCGCTAAGGTTTATGCGGTGGAGTTGCCCTCGTTTAACCATCCGCGCGCCATGGGCAACGACATGACTGCTTATTGCGGTGATACGGCATTGACCGGCAACCATGCGGCTCAGCGCGCGTTGGAGGCCGCCGATCTGGTGGTCGACACCATGATGTTGCTGCACTCGCCGGAGCAGGAGCAAATCCTTAAGACCGGCACGCGTATTTTGCTGGCGGTCGAGCCGCCGGAGGTGTTGGCACGGATGTTGCCTAATGCGGAAGACAAAGCGCGAGTGTTGGCGGCGGCTGCCGTGCTGGAACAGGCAAAATTAATGCAGGTGAAATCTGTCGCCGGCAGCGATTTTCGCGCCCCGCTGGGGCAATACCCCACGGTAACCGAATACGGTTACGCCGACGAACCGGGACGTTGGGATCACTGGCCAAGCGGCTTCCTGTTCACCTGGCCGAATGAGGAACAGGCCGAAGGGGTACTGGTGCTGGATGTGGGCGATATCCTGCTGCCGTTCAAGTGCTATGCGCGGGAACGGATCACGCTGGAGATAGACAAGGGCTTTGTGACGCGTATTCACGGGGGGTTTGAGGCGGAATATCTTCGGGAGTACATGAAATATTTCAACGATCCGGAAGTGTACGGCATCTCGCACATCGGCTGGGGCTTACAGCCACGTGCACAGTGGACGGCGATGGGGCTGCACGACAAAAACGACGGGATGTGTATGGATGCACGTGCTTTCTACGGCAACTTCCTTTTTTCCACCGGGCCGAATACCGAAGTCGGTGGTACGCGTAAAACGCCGTGCCACATGGATATCGCGCTGCGCCATTGCGACATTAGCCTGGACGGCACGACGGTAGTCGCGGATGGCGAAGTGGTGGCTCCTGCGGCGTCCCGAGTAAGCCAGGGCTAACCTTGCTGCTAAACGCGGGGGTTTGTACTATTCTCGGTGGTTTCCATAGATGGTGAGAGTAACGCAATGACGCCCCCCGAATACCCGGCTGCAGAAAACGGCAAGACCGAAAATTATCATTTTACTGAACAAGTCGGGCACCTGCTTCGTAAGGTTTACCAGCGCCATGTGGCTATCTTTCAGCAGAACGTTGGCGATTCGCAGCTGACCGCGGTGCAGTTTATTACCCTGTGCGCGGTGCGTGACATGGGCCCGAGTTCGCTAACTGAGCTGGTGCAGGTGACGGCGGTCGATCAGGCCACCATTCGCGGCATTGTCGAGCGCCTCAAAGCGCGTGAACTGATCACCGTTATGCCGGATCCTGTCGACCGGCGCAAAGTGGTGGTCGGGCTGACTGATACCGGTGCCGATCTGTTGAGGGAAACGGTGCCGCATGCGGCGAAGATCACAGAATTAACCTTCGGCGCGCTCAATCCGGCCGAACGTATAGCACTGATGTTCCTGCTCAATAAAATGCTGGAAGACCAGCCACCCGGCTGATTCGCCCCGCGCAACTGCTGTTGTCTGGTGAGTGCGGTGGCGGCGAGGTCACGGCCCACAATTCATACCCTATAGCTTTCAAGTTGCAGCCAGGCTGGCAGCTTGCCCACTCTCAAGTCAGTAACTGGGATGAGCAAGTGCGGCAACGACGCAGCGACGTGAAAGATGACGGGTATCACCAGAGCGCAGGCGGAGACGCGAGAATGGCGATATCTGAAGTGCAATCGCCCAGGGAAGGCGCGGTAAAAACGCTGACGGAGCATCCATTGATGCTGTCGGTAAATGGCGAAAATATTCATACCTGGGTGATGGCGGATACGCCTCTGTTATTGGTGTTACGCAACGATTTGGCGCTCAATGGCCCAAAGTACGGCTGCGGCCTCGGAGAGTGCGGCGCATGCACCGTATTGGTTGACGGCATTGCCGCACGCTCCTGCGTGATCCCGGCTCTGGGTGTGACCGGCCGTGAGGTCACCACGCTGGAAGGACTGGGCGATCGCCAACATCTGCATCCGGTGCAGCGCGCTTTTATTGAGGAACAGGCGGCGCAGTGCGGTTATTGCCTGAACGGCATGATCATGACCACCAAAGCCCTGTTGGATCGAAATCCCTCGCCCAGCGACACAGAAATCCGTCAGGCACTGTCCGGCAATCTGTGTCGTTGCGGCACCCATATCGAAATCCTGCGTGCGGTTCAGCGCGCTATCACTCTGTATCGCAACGAGGAAACCTCGTCCCATGACTGATACCCATTCCTCATTGCCGAGTCAGGCGGAGCTATTGCAGCGCCAGGGCACATTGCTGATTGTCGATCAGATCCAACCGCCGCCAGGGCTGGTACCGAAAGGTCAGACGCCGAGCCTGAAACCCAAAGAACAAGGGTTGTTTATTGCCATTTGCGACAGCGGTGAGGTTTATGCCTTCAACGGCCATGTCGATCTGGGCACTGGCGTGCGCACCGCATTAGGTCAGATTGTCGCCGAAGAGCTTTACCTGCGCATGGATCAGGTGCGCATGGTGCTGGGCGACACTGAAAGCACGCCGAATCAGGGGGCGACTATCGCCAGTGCCACCCTGCAGATTTCGGCGGTACCCCTGCGTAATGCCGCCGCCGAAGCGCGCCGCTGGTTGCTGCAGCAGGCGGCACAACGTTTTGACTTCAGAGTAGAGCAACTGACGCTGGACGACGGCATCGTTGTTAGCCCTGACGGGCAAAGGCTGAGCTATGGCGAACTGGTGGCTGGTGTACATATTGCATTAACGATAAGCGGTGATGCGCCGCTTAAGCCGCAGGCCGAGTACCGTTTGGTGGGTACCAGCACCGCACGTGTCGATATCCCGGCCAAGGCCACAGGCGAATCCACCTATGTGCACGATATGCGGCTGCCGAACATGTTACACGGGCGGGTGGTGCGACCGCCGTATGCGGGCTACGACAGCGGTGAGTTTGTCGGCACCAGCCTGCTGGCGGTGGACGAACGATCGATTGCCCATATTCCCGGCATCGTCAAGCTGGTGGTGATAGAAGACTTTATCGGCATTGTTGCCGAGCGCGAGGAGCAGGCGATCAAGGCGGCACAGGCGCTGCAGGTGAGCTGGAAAGACTGGCGGCGTAACCTGCCGCAGATGACCGATGTGGCTCAGGCGCTGCGCGATAATCCCCATTCGACGCGGGTGGTGCATGATACCGGCAACGTGGATACAGCGTTGGCTGCCGCCGACCGACGCTTTACCCGCAGTTATCTTTGGCCATATCAACTGCATGCGTCTATTGGCCCGTCCTGCGCATTGGCAGATTACCAACCACAGCAACTGCGGGTGTGGTCGGGCAGCCAGAACCCGCACTTGTTGCGCGCCGATCTTGCCTGGCTGCTGGAGTACCCGGAAAATCAGATTGAAATCATCCGCATGGAGGCCGCCGGCTGTTATGGTCGTAACTGCGCCGATGATGTCTGTGCGGATGCGGCGCTGCTGTCGCGAGCGGTAGGCCGTCCGGTACGGGTGCAGCTAACCCGTGAGCAGGAACACCTGTGGGAACCGAAGGGCACTGCGCAACTGATGGAGGTTGACGGTGGGTTGGACGCCGCCGGTGATCCGGTCGCCTATGATTTTCGCACCTATTATCCTTCCAACGGTGCACCTACCCTGGCGCTGTTGCTGACCGGAAGGGTGGAGCCGGTGCCGGTGGCTTATGAGATGGGGGATCGCACTTCGGTACCGCCCTATGAATATCCGGCGTTGCGCGTCAGCATTGAGGATATGGCACCGATTGTCCGCGCTTCCTGGATGCGGGGCGTATCGGCACTGCCGAATACCTTCGCGCACGAGTCCTATATTGACGAACTGGCTATCGCCGCCGGCGTCGATCCGCTTGAATATCGGCTGCGTTATATCAAGGATCAGCGTGCCACCGAACTGATGCGCAGTACCGCCGAACGTGCTGGCTGGACGCCGCATACCGAACCTATGCAAACCCCGGCGGAAGACGGCGTACTGCGTGGACGAGGCTTTGCCTATGCGCGTTATATTCACAGTAAGTTTCCCGGTTTCGGTGCCGCGTGGGCCGCCTGGGTCGCCGACGTTGCTATCGACAAAGTCAGCGGCGAAGTGGCGGTCACGCGGATTGTGGTCGGGCACGACGCCGGCATGATGGTCAATCCGGACGGCGTACGTCACCAGATCCACGGCAACGTTATCCAGTCGACCAGCCGGGTGCTAAAAGAGCGAGTGACCTTCGAAGAATCCACGATCTCCAGCAAAGAATGGGGGGCTTACCCGATCCTGACTTTCCCGGAGGTGCCGGAGGTGGATGTCGTGATGATGCCACGCCCTTACGATCCGCCATTGGGGGCCGGTGAGTCTGCCTCGGTGCCCAGCGCGGCAGCCATCGCCAATGCGGTGTTTGACGCCACCGGTATTCGGTTTCGCGAGTTGCCGATCACCTCTGATCGACTGCGCGAGGCGTTGAACGGTCCGGATAGTCAGCGGCAGCCGTCAACGCAGCCAGTCAAAACCAAACGCAGTAAATGGTGGTTTGGTGGCGTGGCCGGGATTTTAGGGGCCGCGCTGGGTGTTGCGACGACGGCACTGCCATGGCGTGCCGAAATTGCGCCGGTGGCTACCCCTGGCTCAGGTACCTGGTCTACCGCGACCCTGGAAAGGGGGCGTCAGTTGGCCGCTGCCGGGGATTGCGCGGTATGCCATACCGCCTCGGAAGGGCTAACCAATGCCGGGGGGCGGGCGATGGAAACTCCGTTTGGAACCCTGTACAGCACCAATATCACCCCAGATGTGGAAACCGGTATTGGCAACTGGTCGTTTACCGCGTTCGACCGGGCGATGCGTCAGGGCATCAGCCGCGATGGCAGGCATTTGTATCCGGCATTTCCCTATACGGCGTTCAGTAAGATGACCGAGGGTGACATGCAAGCGCTGTATGCCTATATGATGTCGCAACCGGCGGTGGTGCAAAGTACCCCGGCTAATCAGATGCGTTTTCCGTTCAATATGCGTCCGTTAATGGCCGGCTGGAATGCGCTGTTTCTCCGCCAGGGCGAATTTCAGTCAAATCCGACGCAAAGCGCGCAGTGGAACCGTGGCGCTTACCTGGTTAACGGGTTGGGCCATTGTGCCGCCTGCCATTCCCCGCGCAATCTAATGGGCGCTGAAAAGGGCGGCAGCAACTTTTTGGCGGGGGCGATGGTGGATGGCTGGGAAGCGCCGGCATTAAACCAATTGGCCAATGCGGACAAATCCTGGACCGAAGAGCAGCTATTCCAGTATTTGCGTAGCGGTCATTCTGCCGAGCACGGCGTCGCGGCCGGCCCGATGGGGCCGGTGGTCGGCGAACTGGCCACACTGCCGGAAACCGACGTTCGAGCGATGGCCAATTACCTGATTTCATTGAGCAACCCGACCGGATTGAACCTGGAACCGCAGGCTAAACCGGCTGCCACTCTTTCTACCGCCGTAGGGCAATTGGGCGGAGAACGTCTGTTTCAGGGCGCTTGCCAAGCCTGTCACAGCGCCGCCAGCGGCGGGCCGCAGCTGTTTGGCGTCAGCCCGGACTTGGCGAACAACACCAATATATTCAGCGAGCGGCCGGATAACCTGATTAACGTGATTTTGCAGGGGATTTCCAAACCGGCTACCGCTGATTTGGGCTTTATGCCTGGATTCAAAGACAGTTTTTCCGATCGTCAAGTGGCTGATCTGGTGAATTATCTACGGCAGCATTATGCCGGGGACAAACCGGCATGGCGCGATGTCGAAACGCAGGTTGCCAGGCTACGTGCCAATCCGGGCAGCCATTAACTGTGGTTAAAAAACGGCGCTATTGCGGCTGCAGGAAAGCGATAAGCCGCTGCGCCGGTAGCGGTAACTGGGCCAACTGACGCACGACAATCGACAGCTGGCGTGTGGCCCAGGTATCGTCCAGCGCAAGAATTCTGACTTGCATGCCCGGCCATTGCCGGGCGATCTCCTCCGGTACCACGGCGATACCGGCACCACGCGTCACCATCCGACACACCACTTCAAAGCTTCCTGCACGGGCGCGTAAACGCATTGGGCCGCCGTTGCGTAGGGCGTGTTGCGCCAAATGTTGCTGCAGCGCGCTGTCGTCGCTTAAGCCAATAAAGTCATATGCCAGCGTTTCGCTAAAACTGACGCTGGCGCGGCCGGCTAACGGATGATCGACCGGTAGCGCCAGCACCAGGCGATCCTGGCGGAACGGGTAGCTTTCCAGCCCGCGCAGGTCGGCGTGGTTGGCGACAATGCCGATATCCGCAGTCTGATCGAGGATCGACTGGCTGATCGCCGTGCTGGGCAACTCTTCCAACGCAATGTCCGTCTGTGGGTTAAGCAGCAGATAGTCGGCCAGCAGCTCCGGGAGAAAAGCGCTGGCGGCGACGGTATTGGCCAGAATACGCGAATGGCAGGCGTTGCCCGGGGAAAACTCTGCCATATCCCCCCGTAGCCGTTCGCTTTGCTGTAACAACAGACGAGCATGGCCCAACAGGCGTTCACCGGCCTGAGTGGTTTGTACTCCCCGCGCGCCGCGGGCCAAAAGCTGAATACCAGCCTGTTGCTCCAGTCCGCGAATGCGGGCACTGGCCGATGCCAGCGACAGGCAGGCACGATCGGCCCCGGCGGTGATGCTGCCCGCCTCTGCCACGGCGATAAACAGCCGCAGGTCGGTAAAATCGAAATGCATCGGCTTCTCCTACGTATTTGCCTCAGGCTGGCTCAGTGATTGCCGCATTGTGCGGCAGGCAAGGGCTGCGGACAATCCATGCACCAAGGGATAATGAGGAAGGATAGACCTATGACGTTGACGCTACCTGAAATTTTAGTCCTGCTGGGCATCTTTATGCTGGCGGGCACGGTAAAGGGAGTGATTGGCCTGGGGCTGCCGACGGTGTCTATGGGGTTACTCAGCCTGCTGATGTCTCCGGCACAGGCTGCGGCGCTGTTGCTGGTGCCGTCGCTGGTGACCAACTTCTGGCAGCTGTTCACCGGGCCGGACGTCCGTGCACTTTGCCGCAGGTTGTGGCCGATGATGGTCTGTGTCGCGATGGGCACAATGCTGACCACGGGCACCTTGACCACCGGTCAAAACCGGTTGGCACCGATAGCGTTGGGGGTCTGTTTGGTCGTTTACGCGCTGTTGGGTTTTAGCCGTTTTCAGTGGCGGCTTTCACCCAGGGCTGAGCGTAGGTTGGGCCCTCTATGCGGTGTACTTACCGGGCTGATTACCGGTGCTACCGGGGTATTCGTGATCCCGGCGGTTCCTTATTTAAATGCATTGGGATTGGCGCGTGACGATCTGGTGCAGGCGTTGGGGCTGTCATTCACCGTTTCGACGTTGGCATTAGCCGCCGGCCTGGCGTGGCAACATGCATTGCCGGGCGCGTTGCTAGGCACCTCATTATTGGCATTGCTTCCTGCGCTGGTGGGGATGTGGTTGGGGAGTGTGCTGCGCCGGCATTGTCGCCCTGCGGTATTTCGTCGCTGTTTTTTTATCGGTCTGTTAGTTTTGGGGATTGAAATAGTGTGGAATGGCATTAATTAAATGCGAGTAAATAATGTTTCACCCAGTTGCGAAGTAATTGGTTTGTATTAGCGGTTAAATTAAATATTCCGTATAATTCATTCTATTTAGTTCACTTGGTTATATTGGTGGAAATGGTTTTATATATTGACATGGCGGCGGCGCATGTTTATATCTATGGGTGCAGATCAAGAATGGATTTTAAATGTGAATATTATAAAAATAAGGAAATATTATGAAGACCCTAACGAAAACTGAAATTATGATGATTGGCGGGTGGCCTCATTGCTCGAGGGGCTAGAGCTGTTTTTGGCAGTGTGGTCGGTTCATCGATTGGTTCGTTGAGTGCTTGTTTTGGTAGTGGGAATGGTTCAAAAAATGCTTCAAGAAGCAACTCTGGCTCTTATAATGGCGGCACCTGTAACTGGTAGTAATATATATTACCCAGTGTGATGTGACTGTGCCAGATATTGGCATGGTCGCATGCTGATGTTGAACTGGTAACTTTTATGAAGACGTTTTTGTCGGCTTTTATTATGGTCGCTCTTTCTGTCGGGCTATCTCGTAATTTGCTTTTTACTGTGGGGCTTAGCCAATATAGCGGTATATTTAGATTTAACATCCCTTGTGAAATGGCTAAATGGATGATTTATTTCCTTGTGCTGCTAGGGACAATGACTTTTATGAGGTTAATATATACCTCGGCACGAAAATTTGTCCGCAAATGGAAGCGTCGCGGTCAGTAAGATAATTATCGACCCAAGATCCCGATAAAGGTGTAACCCCCATGTCAGAACGTTCTCCCCAGATTTATCGTGAGGGTTATTTCGCTGCGCAGGTCAATAAAGCGGAGGGTGAGGTAATTATTCCTGCCAGCCTCAGTCTGACCGCCTATGCCTGGGCCAGCATCTTGCTGGTGCTGGCTATCGGGCTATTTCTGATCCTGGGTGAATATACCCGTAAAGCGCGTTTGGACGGTGTGGTGATGCCATCCAGCGGCTTGATCAAGGTAGTTGCCCGCAGCGCCGGACAGGTTACAGAACGTTTAGTGACGGAGGGGGCGACCGTCAAAGCCGGCCAGGCACTTTATCGGCTCAGCGGCGAATATTTCAATGGTCAGGGTATCGCGACGCTGGCGTCGGTTTCCGATTCGTTAAAACGGCAATATCACATGCTGGAGCGCCAACGCGCTCAAGAACTGGCCACTCGAATTTTACAGCAAACCGGTGTGCGCCAGCGCATGACGCAACTTCAGGATGAACTGACCAGCGCAGAGGCGGCAATGGTGGAGGTAAAGCAACAGGCGGAATTATCGCATTCGCTGATGGCGCGCTACCGTAAGCTGATCGGCAAAGGTTACGTTTCCGAACTTGAGTTTCAGCAGCAGAAAATGACGTTGTCGACGGCGCGGGAAAAAGTAGAAATGCAGCGTCAGGCGCAGTTGCGGTTAAAGCGTGAGCTTGCCGCGGCGGCCTCGGAACTGCGGACGCTGGCGCAACAGCAACAAGGGCGTGACGCCGAACTTGAACGCCAGTTGCAGGGCATCAGGCAACAGGAAATAGAACTGGTTGCCCAGCGTGACCATACGCTCACTGCGCCGGTGAACGGCCACATCGCGGTGGTGTTGGCCCGGGCGGGGCAGACGGTCAAGCAAAACGATCCTTTGCTGATGATGGTCGCTGACGGTGCCGAGCTGCAGGTTGAACTCTTTGCCCCCAGCAAAGCGGTGGGCTTTATCAAACCTCACCAACGGGTCGGGTTGCGCTTTGCCTCCTTCCCCTATGAAAAGTTTGGCGTGCAGTATGGCGCCACCCGCGCCATCACCGATGCCAGCCTGAGCGCCAATGACGTCATGCAGCAAAATCCGATGACCTGGAAGGAAAACGAAGGACATTACCGCGTCATCGTTGCGCTGGAGAAAACCACCATTACCGCCTATGGGCGCCAGGAACCATTGCGCGTCGGGATGACCGTTTCCGCAGACGTGGAGTTGGATCGCCGCCGCCTGTACGAGTGGCTGCTGGAGCCGTTATGGAGTCTGCAAGGAAGGATATAAACATGGACGTTACAGAAGGGCTCAACTGGGGCTGGCGAAAGCGCCTGCCGTTGATACGCCAAACGGAGTCCGCAGAATGCGGCGTGGCGTGCCTGGCGATGATTGCCGGTTGGTATGGCCATCGCGTAGATCTGCCTACGCTGCGTGCGCAGTTTAAAGTTTCGCAGCTCGGCATGACCTTCTCGCAGCTGATTGCCTGCGCCGAACGGCTGCACCTGAGCGGCCGAGCGGTGCAGCTGGAGCTTGAAGAGCTGCACCTGTTGTCGCTGCCCTGTATTTTGTACTGGGACATGAATCATTTTACCGTGCTCAAGCGGGTGCGAGGGCAAACTCTGGAGCTGCATGATCCTGCGCGGGGCCTGGTTAAAATGAGTCTGCAGGAGGCAAATCGTCACTTTACCGGCGTGGCGATGGAATTGACGCCAACCCATCAGTTTGTCGTCAAAGATCGGCGAAAAAAGATCCGCCTGCGGGAGCTGATCGGTAAAACCCAGGGGCTGAAGGCGGCATTGGCCCGGATCTTCTGTTTCGCGCTGGCGCTGGAAGTGTTTGCGTTGATCGGCCCATTAATCAACCAACTGGTGATTGATGAGGTGCTGGTGGCGTTGGACGCCAGCTTATTGACGTTGATCGTCATTGCCATGCTGCTGATGGCCGCCACCCAGACGCTGCTGGAGCTGGCCCGCCAGTGGGCGACGCTCACCATGGCGGTCAACTTCAATATGCAGTGGACGGCGAATGTTTTTCACCACCTGTTGCGGCTGCCTATCAACTGGTTCGAATCGCGCAACATGGGCGATATCAGCGCGAAATTTGATGCCGTCGACACCATTCAGGACACCCTCACCACCACGTTGCTTGAAGCCTTTTTGGATGTGCTTTTGGTCCTTGGTACCTTGACCATGATGTTTTTCTACAGCGTGAAGTTAACCCTGGTCGCTTTGGCCGCCGCGATGGTGTATGGGCTGCTGCGCCTGTTTTGGTTCAGTACGTTGCGTAAAGCGGCGGATGACTCCTGGGTTGCCGGCACCCAGGAATCCAGTCATTTTCTTGAAAGCCTGCGCGGCGTGCTGAGCCTGCGGGTCAACGGGGCGCTTACGCCGCGGGAAACGGTTTGGCGTAACCTCAATGTCGCACGGCGCAATGCTGAACTGCGCGAAAGCAAGCTGATGATGGTTTACGGCATTATGCAAACCGTCATTGGCAGCCTGGTAGGGGCGGCGGTGCTGTGGCTGGGAGCCGGGACGGTGTTGGCCGGGCAGTTTTCAGTCGGCATGCTGGTGGCCTACATGTCTTTTCAGGGCCGGTTTTCCGCCAGTATCAGCGGCCTGATCGACAAGGCCGTTGCCTACAAAATGCTGGATGTTTACAACCAACGGCTGGCGGATATCGTGCTGACGGCGCGTGAAGACGCAGCGGCGCAGGCGGCGGGCAACTCAACGCTGTTATTGTCCGCCAGCGCCTGGCCCCAAGATCGGCCGGCGCTGAGTTTGGAGCAGGTCAGTTTTCACTATGCCGGCACCGAATCTGAAATCCTGTCGCAGGTCTCGCTGGACATTATGCCCGGTGAGGTAGTGGCGCTGGTGGGGGCGTCCGGCAGCGGCAAAACCACATTGGCTAAACTGGTATTGGGGCTGTATTCGCCCACGGCCGGCGTGATACGTACGCTGGGCATTGAGCATCGACAGGGGGATTATTCGCAGGTACGTCAGCATATCGGCGTAGTCTTGCAGGAGGATCAGCTGTTTCGCGGTTCTATCGCCGAGAATCTGTCATTTTTCACGCCACGGGTTGATCAGGACAAGCTCGTTGAATGCGCGCGACTGGCGCAGTTGGACCAGGATATCGATAACCTGCCGATGGGTTACCAGACGTTAATCGGTGAAATGGGAGGCACCCTGTCTGCCGGGCAAAAACAGCGCTTGTTGTTGGCGCGGGCGCTTTACAAAAAACCACGGCTGTTGATCCTGGATGAGGCGACCAGCCATTTGGACGTGAATAATGAAATGTTGATTAGCCATACCCTGCGCCAGCTTGGCCTGCCGATTTTACTGATTGCCCATCGCCCGGAAACCATCGCCTCGGCGGATCGGGTCGTCGAACTGGCGGACGGGCGTCTTCACCGGCGCAAAGGGTGAATCAACCCTCTTCGACTCGAAGAGGGTGCGGATCAGGCCAGCGGCCCACCCAGAATCGTTTCTTTCATGCCTGAAAGAATGCGTTCACCGGTTTCGGTTTTCAGCTCCTCGTACCAACTGCGGGTGACGTCCATCTCTTTGCCGTGTGTGACATCACAGCGCTTACGTGCCTTCAGCACCAAATCTTTCACCCGATAGCTGCGTTTTTCCTGATAGCGCAGCAGCGCATCTTCAATACCCAGTGAATTGGTCTGCAAGGCAATCGCCAGCACCACCGCGTCCTCCATTGCCGCGCAGCCGCCCTGACCGATGTCCGGAGTGGTGCTGTGCCCGGCATCGCCCAGTAAGGCTATGCGGCCCCGCACCAATTGCTCGAAAGGTTCGATATCGTGGATCTCAATGCGGTTGACGCTTTCCGCATCAATTGCGGCAATCAGTTTCTGTACCGGTTCGGCCCAGCCGGTAAAGTAACGTTGCAGGTCGGCTCGCGCGGTGCTGCGGTCTTCCGCCAGCCCGATCGGCAAGGGAACGTCGAAGAAAAAGTAGAAGCGGTTGCCGGAGACCGGCATCAGCGACACGCGCTTACCTTCGCCGACGAAGGTGGTCCACTGGTCGGCCGGCGCGATGGACTCATCAATGGTGACCAGCCCGTTCCAGTTGACGTATCCGGCATAGCGCCGATCCACGCCATGGCCCAGCACATAAGGGCGAATAGCGGAATGGGTGCCGTCGGCGGCGATCAGAAAATCCCCGCTGGCCTGGCTGCCGTCTTCAAACCAGGCGGTAACGCCCTGCGGGGTTTCTTCAATACCGCTAACCCGTTTGCCGAAGCGCACCTGGTCGCGGCCGTAGGTGTCCAGCAACATGGCCTGCAGCTCGGCGCGCGCTACCGGGTAAGGGCGTTCGCCGACGCTGGTGATTAACGGATCCAGACTAAAACGCGTCAGCGTTTGTCCGTGCAGGTATTCCTGATAGGCCATGAAATGCATCGGCCCCCCGAGCGCCCGCAGTTGTTCTTTCATCCCCAGATAGTTGAGGCATTTGACGCCGTTAGGCCAGATGGAGATTGCCGCGCCAACCGGTTTGATCGCCTTGACCGCTTCAAAAACCTCGGTTTCGATACCGCAACGCTGCAATGCGATGGCGCTACACAGCCCACCAATACCGCCGCCAATGATGATTGCTTTCATGTTTTTCTCCTCCATAGCCACGATGGGGAGAAGCAATTTCCGTACCAGCCTGCGTATGCTCAGCGGGCAACGCGGTCAGAGCGCTATCAGGAGCGTTATGATGCAATTTGGTGCAATCACTGGTCTGCGACGGGGCATATTTTCACGACTAGATCCTGTCTCAGGCACGATCGCGATTAGCCAACTGGATGGCCAGACTTTCGATGCGTTCAGCCATTTGTTTCGTCAAGTTGGTTAATTCGGTGTTCTGCTTCAGTAGTTCCAGTAACTGTTCAGATTGCTGCGCGGCGAGGGTTTGGCGTTGGGCCATGGCTTCATCCAAATCTTCGCGGTGCTGAGCGTCGGTCAAGGCATGTGCCTGATCGCGTTCGGCCTGGCGAGTTTGGGCCAGCAGAATCAGCGGGGCGGCATAAGCAGCCTGCAGGCTGAACGCCAAATTCAGCAGTATAAAGGGATAGGGGTCAAATTTGGCGAAACCCGCCAGGTTAAGGTAGATCCAGACGGCGACCACCACCGTTTGGCCGACCAGAAAGGTTGGCGTGCCGAAAAAACGGGCGAAGGCTTCGGCTTTTAGCGCAAACCATTCGTCACCAAAGGTGTGGGTGAAGCTTTTCAACGGACGGTAGAAACGGAACTTTTTATGGGGCTGCGGCATGGCTTTTACACTCATTAGTGTCATGAAACAAAGGTCTAATTTATAGCATAGAGGTTGCAATAGCGGCTCAATGCACAGCACGAATCCGTAACGGAAAATCCTGATGAAATGTTAAACAGACAAAATAATAGACTACGCTAACTATTAGCCCGTCGCGTCAGTGCAGGCAGACGGCGCAGATAAAAAGAACGATGTCGCCGCATTGATTAAGGTTGATCGGCATTTTGGAGCGATGAGCAATGAAACTACCTCAAGTCCCGCTTACCCGGCGGCGGTTTATCGTTGGCGCCAGTGCATTGGTGATCGGCGCCTATCTGCCGTCAACCGGCGCACTGGCGCGTACAACGACGACCACGGCGCCAGAAAACACCGCTTATGAAGCCAATGCTTTCGTGCAGATCGACGAAAATGGCATTGTCACCGTCCTCAGTAAACACACCGAAGTGGGCCAGGGCGTTTATACCGGCATGGCAACGCTGGTCGCTGAAGAGCTGGATGCCGACTGGTCGCAGGTGCGGGTGGTTGCCGCTCCGGTGGATACCAATGTCTATAAGAATCTGGCGTTCGGTTTTCAGGGCACCGGCGGCTCCAGCTCGGTGGCCAACGCCTACGAGCAGATGCGTCGCATGGGCGCGATGGCGCGCGCCATGCTGGTTCAGGCCGCTGCCCAAAGTTGGAAAACCTCAGCGGAAGAAATCACCGTGCAGGCGGGCAAGATCCGCCATGCCGCAAGCGGCCGCGAAGCAGGGTTCGGTGAGTTTGCGGCGCTGGCCAGCCAACTGCCGCCGCCTGACCCCGCCAGCCTGACCCTGAAGGATCCGAGCCATTTCACCCTGATCGGTAAGGTCAGTGGCTTGCACCGCGTAGACTCGTTGGCGAAGACCAACGGGTCGGCGCAGTTCACTCAGGATATTCATGAGCCGGATATGCTGACCGTTACCATTAAAAAACCGCCGCGTTTTGGCGGCAAGGTGGCCTCGTTCGACGCCAGCCGGGCGCTGAAGGTGCCGGGCGTGGTGGATGTGAAACAGACCGATACCGGCGTGGCGGTATATGCCAAAAATACCTGGGCGGCGATCCAGGGCCGTGAAAAATTACAGGTGGAGTGGGACGACTCGCAGGCAGAGCGGCGCGACACCGAGCAGATATTTGCCGAATTCCGTCAGGTGGCGCAAAAGCCCGGCGTAGTGGCGAAAAGCCAGGGCAAGCCGGGCGAGATTTTCGATAAGGCGGATAAGGTGATCGAAGCGGAATACACCTTCCCCTATGTGGCCCATGCGCCGATGGAGCCGTTGGATGGCTATCTGTTTTGGGATGGCGAGAGCGTTAAGGCACGCTATGGCTGCCAAATCCAAACCCTCGACCATAAACAGCTGTGCGATCTGTTCCAGCTACCGCCGGAAAAAGTGCAAATCGACACCATTTTGGCCGGCGGCAGCTTTGGCCGCCGCATCGATCTGGGCAACCCGAAGCTCGGGCCTGACCTGGCGGCGGACATGGCCGCGGCGGCCAAAGCTATTGGTCCTGGTCACGGGGTCAAAGTGGTGTGGACGCGAGAGGATGATATTCGCAACGGCTGGTATCGTCCGATGATCCTCCACCGGATGAGAGGGGCGATCCGCGACGGTAAAGTCGTGGGCTGGAGCGATACCGTCGTTGGTCATTCCTGGACGCTTAACAGCGCGATGACGGCGCTGGTGGTTAACGGTCTCGACCAGATGATGGTCGAAGGTGCCAGCGAAGTGCCGTACACCTTCGAAAACTTCCTCTGCGACGCGCATATCGTCGCGGGTAAAGTGCCGACCACCTCATTAAGATCGGTCGCCAGTACTCATACCGGTCACGCCGTCGAAAGTTTTATTGACCAGCTGTTGCAGGAGACCGGGCAGGATCCGGTCGAGGGGCGTCTGGCATTGATGGGTGATGCACCGCGTGAGGCCGGCGTGCTGCGGGCGGTGGCCAAAGCCGCCAACTGGCAGGGCGCGAAGGTGGTGGATGGACGAGCACGCGGCGTAGGCGTCGCCAAGGCGTTTAATACTCGGGTGGCGCAGATAGCCGAGGTGTCAATCGGCGAAGGTGGCATTCCGCGCGTGCACAAGGTGTGGTGCGCGGTGGATTGTGGTGTGGCGGTCAATCCGGATGTGATCCGCGCGCAGATTGAGGGCGGCATAGGTTATGGCCTGAGTATTGCGCTGTACGGCAACATTACGCTGAAAGACGGGGTGGTTGAGCAGTCCAACTTCAATAATTTCCGTCCGCTGCGCATCGACGAAATGCCGGAGATAGAGGTGATTATCGTACCTTCAAGCGAAGCGCCTACCGGCGTTGGCGAGTTGGGGGTGCCGACCATCGCTCCGGCCGTCGGCAATGCACTGGCACTGCTCGGGAGACCTCGCAGTTCACTTAGCCTGCCTTTACACCGTCCCAACCGTGACGCCAGCGTCTGAGCAAGGAGAACAGCATGATAACTTTAACTGTAAACGACCAACCGCTGACGTTTGATGGCGATCCCCATATGCCGCTGCTGTGGTTCTTGCGTGATGAGGCCGGATTGACCGGCACCAAATTCGGCTGCGGCATCGCGATGTGCGGGGCCTGTACCGTCCACCTGGATGGGGTGCCGGTGCGTTCTTGCATGACGCCGGTCTCTGCCGCCGAAGGCAAGAAAATCACCACCATTGAAGCGATCGGCGAAACGCCGGCGGGCAAAGCGGTGCAGGCGGCCTGGGTCAATCTGGACGTAGTGCAATGCGGCTACTGCCAGTCCGGTCAGATCATGAGTGCCAGTGCACTGCTGGCCCAGAGTAAAAATCCGAGCGATGCGGATATCGATGCGGCAATGAGCGGCAACGTCTGTCGCTGCGCCACCTATGTGCGCATTCGCGCTGCCATCCACCAGGCCGCCAAGGCGTTGGATTAAGGGAGAAACTCATGAGCAACGCCCTGAGATGGCTATTTTGGTTGATCGTGGCAATCGTGGTGCTGGCCGGCGGTTATGCGATCTATACGCTGCTGCGGCCGGTCGGCCCGGAACCTGCTGCGCCGATCGCCGGTGCCCCTGCCGGGATCAGCGATAAATTGGCGCGTGGCGAATATCTGGCGCGGGCTGCGGACTGCGTGGCCTGCCACACTGCGCCCGGCGGTAAACCTTTCGCCGGCGGTTTTGCCTTTAAACTGCCTTTCGGCACCATTTACGGCACCAATATAACCGCCGATCCCGACACCGGTATCGGTAATTGGAGTGACGATCAGTTTGTGCGCGCGGTGCGTGAAGGCGTTGGGCCGCAGGGTAATCTTTACCCGGCAATGCCGTACACCTCATACACGGCCATGAGCCGTGACGACGTGTTGGCGATCAAAGAGTATCTGTTCAGCCTGCCGCCGGTGAAGCAGGCCAATCCGGAAAATGGGCTGTCGTTCCCGTTTAACCAGCGCTGGGGCATGAAGTTTTGGAACCTGGCGTTCTTCAACGAAAAACGCTTCGAGCCGAACCTGAATCAGGATGAGCAATGGAACCGAGGCGCATATCTGGCCACCGCGCTGGGACACTGCAGCGAATGCCACACGCCGCGCAATTTGGGGTTTGGCATTAATCAGAGTAAAAACCTCAGCGGTGAGGTGATCCAGGGGTGGTTTGCAGCCAACATTACTCCCGATCCGCAGACCGGTATCGGTGCCTGGAGCGAACAACAGCTGTCGCAGTATCTGGCGACCGGCCACGCGGAAGGGCGCAGCAGCGCAGCCGGTCCGATGGCAGAGGCGGTGGAAAACAGCCTGCAGTATCTGACGCCGGAGGATAATCAGGCGCTGGTGAAATACCTGCGCAATATCGAGCCTATCGCCACGGACAGTGCCAGCGCGGTCAATCTGCAGCCGAAGGGGGCAACGTCGTCCAGCGCGATATTGCCGGGCGGGCAGGAAGACTCGTTGGGACGGCGACTGTTCGCCGGAGACTGCAGCGGTTGCCACCAGTGGAACGGAACGGGACGCCAGAGCAAATATGCTTCCTTGGTCGGCAGCACGGCGGTTAACGATCCGCAGGGCCGCAGCGTGGTGCAGGCGATCCTGAAGGGGACGCGCATCAGCATCGGCGAACAGCATGAATTCATGCCGGACTTCGGTGCTCAATACTCGGACGAGGAAGTGGCGGCGGTTGCCAATTATGTTGTCGGCCAATTTGGCGAAAAACAGGGCAAGGTAACGGCCAAACAAGTCGCTGAACAACGCAAACAGTAAGAGGCGGCGAGGGGGGCTGCCCCCCTCGCTACCTGTCATTTTCTGCGCCGGGACATTACCAGTTTGTCTTTGGGGCGATCCAGCCAATCGGCAACCTCGTTATTGAAGTTATCCGCTAACAGGTAGGCTGGAGTTTTCGCCAACCAGTCAGACAGCGAAATGTCCTGATAGATGCCATTATCCAACACGATTAATACCTTAAGATCGTCATCCCCCATATTTTCGATATAGTGACCAAAACCCTGTGGAACATAGCCAACGTCGGTAGGAGAATATTCTTCAGTCTGCACATGGCCGTGCGAACTGAACACCGTCATGCGCCCCTTGCCGGAAATATAGTATTGCCACTCATTGGCATTGGGATGCCAGTGTAATTCCCGCACCGCCCCAGGCTTAACGATTTCTATAATGCCGGTCATGGTAGTGGAAATAGGGAATTCTTTTGAAGAGACCAAGTGCACGCTGCCGGCATCATTTTCGAAGAAAGGCTTTTGTTTCATTAATTCATAGCGATGAGCCAAAGGTGCATTATTTAAACCGCCATCGTGGGCTGGTAAGGGCAGTGCGGGCGGAATGGCGCCGCCGACAATATAAGCCTCACCTTGTTTTGCCTTGGAAAATACCGCCGCCGGCATATTCACGCTTTTTTCCAACACTTCTTTGGGCATATGGGTTACCCAGTCGGTAATGCTGAAGGTGCCGAACTCGGAAAAGTGACCATTATCAAAGGTCAGAACAAAATGTGCGCCGTCTGCCAACGCCTGAATCGAGTGGCCGTAACCCTTGGGGAAATACCAGACGTCGCCGGGGCCGAAATCTGCCACCTCACATTTGCCTTCAGGATCAATGATGGTAATGCGGGCATGCCCCTCCAGCATAAATGCCCATTCGGCAGCGATGGCGTGCCAGTGCAGTTCACGTACGCCACCCGGCTCCAGCGTCATATCCACCCCGGCAACCCCCTCGGAAATCGGGAATTGTTCAACGGTAGCCTCCCTGGCCCAGCCGTTGGGTAAACTGCGTTTCTTACTGTGGCTAAAGACGTATTTATACAGATTTTTTGCATCGGCAGCGGGTTGGAAATTGCTGGGGGGAACTATATTTCGATGTTCATCGGCGCTGGCGGATTTAATCATGCCGCCCATAACACCGGCGGCTGCGGCGCTGACTGCGGAAACTTTCAATATATCTCGACGCGATAACATAGGGCTTTCTCCAAATAAAAGTGGCCCACAGCGAATACGGCTGACTGGGTTTATTCTTTTGTTTTATTGTGTGCAGGGGGTTTATTGCTGAAATGGAAGCATTCGGCAACGGTTAAAGCATAGTGGGTTAAAAACAGGATGCCGCGAATAATATATTAATTTATGTTACTAATTGAGTGCGGCTGTGATTTTTAAATCCGCTTTAAAATAGTTATCTACCGGTATCAAATAAATGTATTCCATTATTAAATAAAAGGTAAACAAAGTGAGTTTAATTAAAGTGGATAATGTGTTTCAGGTGCTATTTTATGCGGTTGAGTAAATGGGTATCAGTAAAAAAGGCATGGCAGGGTACGGCGGGCAACGTTGAAGTGCGTTTTCGGTAAAGAGTGATGTGAATCACAAAGCGTAACTAAGACTATTGCCGAAAAATGGCAACTATGACGATACTTTCGCCGCGATCTTAGCGATCGCCAGACATTTTTATTACGGCGTGTTACTGCTCAGGCAGGCAAGACCAAAATAGGAATGCACCTCTCCTTGTGATGAGGCGCATTTTGATTTTGGTCTTTTTTTTTGCTTTTTTACCGGGGATATTCGATGGATTACAAACAGTTGGGCCTGGAAATTTTGCTGCAGGTCGGGGGCAAGGACAACGTCAGCAAACTGACGCACTGTGCCACCCGTCTGCGGATGGAGTTTAACGATGATAGCAAGGTACAAGCGAAAGCGATCGAGTCCTTGCCTGGGGTGATCAGCGTGGTGGAACGTGGTGGCCAGTTTCAGATCGTGGTCGGCAACAACGTGCAGCAAACCTTCCGCGCGATGCAAAAAGAAATCGGCGATCTCAGTGGCCGTCAGAGTGAGAAAAATTCCCAGGCGCGGGGCGGGGTGATTTCACAGATTATCAGCGTTATTTCAACCACTTTCACACCGGTGATCCCTGCTATCACCGGTGCGGGGATGATTAAGGCGCTGCTGGCGATCCTCAAACTGACCGGAGTGATAGATGCCGCCAGCCCGACCTACCATCTGCTGGACACCATCGCCGATGCGGCCTTTTTCTTCCTGCCGGTGCTGCTGGCTTATGGCGCGGCAATCAAATTCGAATGTAACCCGATCCTGGCAATGACCATTGCCGGCGCGTTGCTGCACCCCAACTTGGCACAAATGCTGGCGGCGGGCACGGTGATTGATTTCGTCGGCATACCGGTGCGCCTGGCGGATTACGCCGGTTCGGTGTTGCCGATCATTTTCACCGTCTGGTTAATGTCCTATATCGAACGGTTTGCCGAGAAAGTGTCGCCGACGATGATCAAGTTCTTCACCAAACCTATGATTATCCTGTTGGTGACCGCCCCGTTGGCGTTGGTGGTGGTAGGGCCGTTCGGTATTTTCCTCAACGATCTGGTGGCCGCCGGTGCCGCTATCGTCGACGGTAAAGCCAGTTGGCTGATCCCGATGCTGATGGGCGGCCTCCAGCCGTTTCTGGTGATCACCGGTACGGCCTGGGCAATGACGCCGATTGCTACCGGTCAACTGAGTAAAAATGGTTTCGAAATGATTAACGGCCCAGGCATGTTGGCTTCCAACATTGCACAGGGGGCTGCGACGCTGTGCGTGGCTTTTCGCACCAAAAACAAAAATCTGCGCCAGCTGGCGTCCTCTGCGGGTTTCACTGCGCTGCTGGGTATCACCGAGCCTTCGTTGTACGGCGTGACGCTCAAACTGCGTAAACCGCTGATTGCAGCGATGATCGGCGGCGGCTGTGCCGGTATTTATGCCGGGCTGAGCGGGCTGGTGCGCTATGCCTTCGTTTCTCCCGGATTAGCGGCGCTGCCGGCGTTTATCGGCGAAAACCCAATGAACATTGTCCATGCGCTGATCACCTGCGCCATTGCCATTGTGGTGACTTTTGCACTGACCTGGATGCTGGGGTTCGACGATCCGGTTGAAGAAACGGGATCTGGGGGCTCGGAGGCCGTCAGTGGCGCCGAACAGCAAATTTTCAGTCCGCTCAACGGTCAACTGGTGGCATTGGCGCAGGTTAACGACGACGTGTTCTCGCAGGGGCTATTGGGTCAGGGTGTCGCAATACGGCCGCAGGAAGGCGTGTTGCGCGCGCCGCTGACGGGGGAAGTAGTGACGTTCCTGCCATCCATGCATGCGGTCGGTATCAAAGGTGACAACGACGTCGAGCTGCTGGTGCATATCGGCATTGATACGGTCAATCTGGCGGGACAGCATTTCACTTCCGAGCTTAAAGTGGGCGATCGCGTCCAGGTGGGAGATGAACTGGTGCGCTTTGATCTGGCGGCGATCGTCGGGCTGGGTTACGACATCACCACACCGGTGCTGGTGGTTAACAGCGAAGCTTTTCCTGAGTTGAATTGCCGCCAACCGGGGGCAGTGGATTTTGGGCAGCCCATCATCACCCTTAATAATGCGCAGCAGGAGCAGGCATGATTTACCAACGACTGAACGATTTCCCCGCAGATTTTCTGTGGGGGGCTTCCACCTCTGCCTATCAGGTGGAGGGGGCCTGGAACGAAGACGGCAAAAGTCCATCGATTGTGGATATGCTTGATCACCCGGCAGAAACCGCTGATTTTAAGGTCGCCAGCGATCACTATCACCGCTTCCGAGAGGATGTGCAGCTGTTTGCCGAACTGGGGTTAAAGGCCTACCGTTTCTCGATTGCCTGGACGCGAGTGCTACCGCAGGGGACCGGTGAGGTCAACGCCGCAGGGCTGGATTTTTATCGCCAGTTGATTGATGAACTGCTGAGCCATGGCATAGAACCTGTGGTAACGCTCTATCACTTCGATCTGCCTTATGTGCTTGAGCAACAGGGCGGTTGGTCGAACCGCGCCACCATCGATGCCTTTGTCGATTATGCCGAAGTGTTGTTTGACGCATTCGGTGACCGGGTAAAGTATTGGCTGACCATCAACGAGCAGAACACCATGATCCTGCATCCGGGCGCCATTGGCACGCCGAAGGGCGGTGAGCTGCCATCCAGGCGAGTACTGTATCAGCAAAGCCACCATATGTTGGTGGCTCAGGCCAGGGTGA
Source organism: Serratia sp. BNK-12 (assembly GCF_047456085.1). NCBI lineage: Bacteria > Pseudomonadati > Pseudomonadota > Gammaproteobacteria > Enterobacterales > Yersiniaceae > Serratia > Serratia sp. BNK-12. Next base: position 2,662,521 of record NZ_CP179896.1, on the reverse strand, counting down.
TGGCGTTGTATCATCAGCGCTGCCCGGCCGGGAAGATCGGCCCGGCGATAAATACCACCTCGATGTATCAGGAAACCTGCAATCCGCTGGATGCCATCGCCGCCCATAACTGGGAAACGCTGCGTTGCTGGAGCTTCCTCGACGTGGCCGTGCAGGGTCGTTATAACCCGCTGGCCTGGCGTTACCTGCTGGATCGTCAATTGGCGCCACGGATGGAACCCGGTGATGCGGCGCTGTTGCTGCAGGGCAAACCGGACTTCGTGGCGATAAATTATTACTCGACCGCCACCATTGCCGCCAGCCGAGGCGATGCGTCGGACATCAGCGCGCGAGCCGGCGATCAGCAAATCATGCTGGGGGAACCGGGCGTGTATCGCGCGGCGGAGAACCCGTTCGTCGGTAAAACCCGCTATGGTTGGGTGATCGATCCTGTCGGATTGCGGCTGACGCTACGTAAAACCGCGGAACGTTACCATTTACCGATATTAATTACTGAAAACGGCATTGGCGCCCCGGACCAGCTACAGGCCGATGATACAATCAACGACGATTACCGCATCGAGTTTATGCGACAACACGTCGAACAGATGCAGTTGGCCATCAACGACGGCGTCGAACTGATCGGCTATTGCCCCTGGGCGGCAATAGACGTGGTCAGCACCCATCAGGGCTATGCCAAGCGCTACGGGTTTATCTATGTAAACCGGGGTGAGCAGGATCTGAAGGATCTGCGGCGGATCAAAAAGCGCAGTTTTGATTGGTACCAACGGCTGATTGTCTCCAATGGCCGGCAACGATAATAAAAACAGAGGGTGTGGCCGCGACGATGAAAGTCATTAAGGTACTCAATAATAGCCTGGTGCTATCGGCGGATGACGATAACAATGAAGCTATCGTGATGGGCAAGGGTATTGGCTTTAACAGCAAAGTGGGTGACGTTCTCGACCCGGCCGCGATAGAGAAAGTGTATGTGGTGCAGAACAGTCAAAAGGGCCGCGATTACCTGCGGCTGATTGAAACCACGCCGGAAGAGCACATCGAGATTGTGCAGATGATCCTGGCGGAGGCTAACCGGCAGCTTAACGGGCGAATTAACGAGCAGATTTTCTTCACCCTGGCGGACCACATCAGTTTCGCCATTGAGCGCTATCACAAGGGTATCGCAATCCAAAATCGCCTGTTGTTCGAGGTGAAGCGCTTTTACCCGCAGGAGTTCGCAGTGGCGACCCAGGCACTGGCGCACATCAACCGGCGGTTGAACATTGCGCTGCCGGAAGAAGAGGCGGGCAATATCGCTTTTCATCTGGTTAATGGTCAAACCGACGTGCAGAACATGGAGCACACGCTGCTATCGGTGAAGATGCTGAAAGACATTTTCAATATCATCAAATACCATTTTCGCATCACGATCGACACTGACTCGCTCAACTACTCGCGTTTTTTGGTGCATATGCAGTTTTTCATACAGCGAATGGTCGAGGGGCAGCAAATGGCGTCGAAAGACGACTTTATCTTCGCGCAGGTGACCAGGGAGTATCCGCATGCCTATCGCGGCGCACTGTTGATCCGCGACTACGTGAAGAATCTGCTGCAGATGGAGATGTCGAACGATGAACTGCTGTATCTGGTGATCCATCTGACGCGTATCGCCGACCGGTCTGATTAGCCGGGCGACTGCTCGCTGACGGCTTCGGCCACCAGATCGCGAAAGCGTTGGATGATGGCCGACGTCCGGTTGCTGCGCAGCGCCAGATAAAGCGGTGCGCTGAGCTGGGCCTGTTCGGCAATGGTTCGGTAAACGATGCCGTCCCCGCCCAACCGCCGCATGGAGGCCGGTACGATCGACAACCCCAGACCGGCACCTACCAGGCTAAGGGTTGCGGGCAGGCGCGGGGCTTCCTGAATAACGCGCGGGCTGAACCCGGCACCGTGGCAGGCCGCCAGAATGGCATCATACAAGCCCTGGCCCGCCGGGCGACGGTAAAGAATAAAGGCCTCCTGGGTTAACGCAGTCAGCGGTAGCGGTTGGTCGTCATGGGTGGCCAGCGGGTGACCGATGGGCAGGGCGATCAGCATCGGTTCGCGCAGCACCGGCTCAATTGTCAAACCGGGAATACCGCCCACCGGCGAGCGGACAAAGGCCACGTCGAGCCGCTCATCCACCAAGGCATCCAACAGTTCGCCGCTGCCTGCCTCTTCCAACTGAGTGGTAATGCCAGGCAGGATCTCACGGTAGCGGCGCAGCAGATTGGGCACGAAGGGATGCAATGCGGCGGAGCTGGTGAAGCCGATAGCGATATGCCCTTGTTCACCCCGCGCGGCGCGGTGTACCGCTTCGGTCAGATGCTCTGCCCGCGTCAGTAGCGCCCGCGCTTCATTGAACAACACGCTGCCGGCTTCGGTAACGCGTACGCCACGGGGCAGGCGTTGCAGCAGTTTTACCCCCAATTCCTCTTCCAGCCCCTGTAACAGGCGGGTCAACGGCGGTTGTTGTATAAACAGTCGTTCGGCGGCGCGGGTGATGTTGCCTTCTTCCACCACGGTAACGAAAGCCCGCAGGCGGCGAAGTTCGATCATTGACATACCTTGAAGGTATCCTTGTTGCTTATGAAATGCATTAGACATCATGGCATGGCGACGCGCATCATACCAGCCATCAAAATAAGCGATGTGGAACGGACAATGTCGGAATCTGATGCGGTAAAAAATGACCCGCAGGCAGCACCGCCGGGCAACGGCGAGTTGTTTTTGGGCTTTCTGATGCTCGGGCTGATTGGCTTTGGCGGCGTACTGCCGTTGGCGCGCAATATGCTGGTGGAAGATCGCCGCTGGCTCAGTGGTCAGCAGTTTACCGAGCTGCTGGGGCTGTGCCAGTTTTTGCCGGGTGGCAACGTGATTAACCTTTCGGTAGCGGTTGGCATGGAGTTTCGCGGCCTGCGCGGGGCTTTTTGCGCCCTGCTGGGGCTGATCAGCGCACCGACGGCCATCGTAGTCGGTTTGGGTATGGTTTATGCCCGCTTCCAAAATGACGCGCATGTACAACACGTGTTTGCCGGTCTGGCTGCCGCGGCGGCCGGTTTGTTGCTGTCTACCGGGGTGAAGATGCTGCTGCCGCTGCGCGGTAAATGGCTGGCACTGGGCATTGTGGCGCTGTGTCTGATCGCCATCGCCTGGCTACGCTTGCCCTTACTGCCGACCATGCTGACATTGGCGCCGTTGAGCATCCTGCTGATGTGGTGGAGGGATCGCTCATGATGGCAGTATTGATCTCACTGGCGATCATATTCACCGAGCTGTCACTGCTGGCCTTTGGCGGCGGAATGACCATTCTGCCGGAAATGCAGCGTCAGGTGGTGGAGGTTCACCAATGGATGAGCGCGCAGGAGTTCAGTGCGCTGTTCGCCATGGCGCAGGCCGCGCCGGGGCCGAATATGATGATTGTGCCGCTGGTGGGGTGGCACGTGGCCGGGTGGGCCGGGCTGTTGGTGTCCTCCATCGCCAAGTTCGGCCCGTCGTCGATTGTTACCCTGCTGGTAATGGGCGTCTGGCGACGCTTCAAGGACAAGCCCTGGCGGCGTCGGGTGCAAAGTGGATTGGTGCCGGTGACCGTTGGTTTGGTGGCGGCCAGTGGCGTGCTGATTGCCGAAGCTTCCGCGCCGAATTGGCCGTTGGCGATGATTATCCTGCTGGCAACGGTGCTGAGCATGAGCAAACGTATCCACCCATTATGGGTGTTGGCGGGCGGGGCAATACTGGGGCTGTTGGTGGCGTAATCGATATTGGCGGCAGGGGCTGCTGCCGCCAGAGTGATTTACTGGCGCGGCGTCAGCGAAAAGCGGGGCTTGCCGTTATGGTTCATCACTTCATAGCGTTTGGGGGCCGTCAGCGCCAGAAACGCTACCATGCTGCCGTCGGCATTGGTCAGCGTCATGCCGTCCGGCGTCGGGCGCCAGGCCACCGGCAGTTCGGTGAGCGACAAGGGTTGCAGACACTGCTCTGAAGCGGTGAAACGGTAGGCGTTAGTCCCTTCGATCAGTTCATCGCTTAATTCAACGTTGCAGGCTGGGGCTTTGCCTTCGGCATCGTTCAACTGCCAGTGCCCCTTCAGCGCAGAGGGGGCCAGCAGGGGCAGTGAACTGGCAAAGGTAGTGCTGCTTAACATAAGGCTCATAACAACTCCTGTCAGGGCAACGCGCCTGAGTGCGCGCAAAGAGAGAAATCTCGACATCGGCCACTCCTTACTGAAATCCGTTAATACCATAGCACGATCCTTGTTGCTGGGTGATCCAAGGATAAGTGATTTTAATACTCGTTTATTCTGAATCAATGAATAGCCCGCAGTATAAATGACGAGCAATTAAAGCCAGTAGTCTTCTTGTTATTGTGGTCTATATTTTTCAATTATTTGTTTTTAATTGCTTTAATGATTTTATTTGATTTGAAATGCCTGCTTATTATTCCACTGTTGTATGGTTGCGCCGTCAGACTAATTCCCTATGCTGGATTGCGGAACTGGAATGTTCCCATTAGTTATTTTGATTGAATGCCTCACCAATTGACTGAATTCCTATTGTGTAAAGGAGAATGCGATGAACCGCAATCACAATGAAATTTTGCAAGATGACGAAGCGTTTACCGGCCTGGCGGCCACATCCCCCCACGATCCCAACTATCAATTCTACTATCACCAAACCGGCAGCATCTACAATGGACTGGGCTATGGCGCTTATCTGACGTTGGATAATGCCAATCTCTACAGCAACCAGCGAGGTACCGGCCCGCTGACTACCTGGGGTAAGACCCGCGAAAACTACAGCTCCGAGCGCGCTGCCGATCAGCTGACTCGCAGCGGGTATACGCACAACGGCGACAACGTTTTCCATCAACCGGCAGATCTGACCTTTTCCTTCCTGACCCAGGAAGCGCTGGATGTTATCGGCAGAACCGGAACGGGTAACAACGCCAATAAAGGGCTGGAGCCGTTGACCGAAGCGGCTAAAAGCCAGGCGTTAAAATCGATGCAGGCCTGGGCAGACGTGGCAAATGTCACCTTTACCGAAGCGCAGTCCACGGATCTGAACCACCGGGCAGACATCACCTTCGCTTATTACACCCAGAAAGCCGATGGCAGCGCTGCGGATGACAATGCCTTTGGTTACTATCCCGCCACCTCTGATCCTGCGGATGATAACAGCTACGCCGGTACGGTCTGGTTTAATAAAGGTTTTCTTACTCATCAAGCGCCGGTGCCAGGGGATTTCAGCAGCCAGACCTTCACCCATGAAATTGGCCATGCATTGGGCTTGATGCACCCTGGCGATTATGATGCTTCCGACGACAAGGACCCCACTTATATCGATGACGCCGTGTATTATCAGGATTCGGTACAATATTCGATAATGAGCTACTTCAGCGGCAATAACACCGGCTCCGATACCAAAGGGGTCAACGGTTATGGCCCGATGATTGACGACATCGCCGCGATGCAGAAACTGTACGGTGCCAATATGGAAACGCGCACCGGGGATTCGGTGTACGGGTTTAATTCCAATACCGGGCGTGACTTCCTGACCGCAACGGCGGATAACGGCAAGCCGGTGAACTTTGCGGTGTGGGACGCGGGCGGCAACGACACGCTGGATTTTTCCGGCTACAGCCAGCAGCAACTGATTAATCTCAATGACGGCGCCTTTTCCAGCGTCGGCGGCGGCACGCAGAACGTATCGATCGCCAATAATGCGGTGATCGAGAATGCCATTGGTGGCAGTGGTCGTGATGTGCTCATCGGCAACGAACAGGACAATTTACTGGCCGGCAATGCCGGTTCGGACATGTTGTATGGCGGGTTGGGGGCGGATCATCTGTGGGGCGGCAAAGACGCCAACAACTTCGCCGATTATTTCGTTTACCTCAATGCTAATGAGTCCACCACGACGGCGTTCGATGTGATTGAGGATTTCGAGCACGGCGTCGACAAGATCGACCTTTCCGGGCTGCGTTTCAACAACAGCCTGAGTGAACTGCGGTTGATCGACAGTGCCGACAGCTTCAGCGGACAGAAAGGCGAGTTCAAACTTAACTTCGATACCTTTAACGGCACGACCGATTTATTGCTGAATACCCATAACGACAGCTATGCGGCGGATTTCAAAATCCAGGTCGTAGGCCAGGTGGAGCAAAGCGATATTCTGTTTGCCTGAGTGCCGCGCTTGATAAGGGCCCGAGGGCCCTTTTTCTCAAGCTGCCATCTCCGGTCTTTAAGGGCGCAGAGCCCTGATCAGCGCCTGATTGAACCGTTCGGGCTCTTCCATTTGCGGCGCATGCCCCAGGCCAGGGAATTCGATCAGGTTGGCGTGCGGGATCATTTTCGCCACCTGTTTCCCCAGCAGATTATAGTGCCCGAGCTGAGCCTTGACGGCGGGGGGAGCGATATCGCTGCCGATGGCGGTGGTGTCGGCGGTGCCAATCATCAAGGTGGTCGGCGTTTGCAGATCCTTGAACTCGTAGAACACCGGCTGGGTGAAAATCATGTCGTAAATCAGCGCCGAGTTCCAGGCCACCAGGCGATGGCCAGGCCCATTGTTCAGCCCGGCCAGCATATCGACCCAGCGGTCATATTCTGGCTTCCAGCGGCCAACATAATAGGTCTGCAGTTCGTACTGTCGAATACCGGCAGCGGAGGTTTTCAATTCACGCTCGAACCACCGATCGACGCTGCGCCACGGCACGCCTTTGGCTTTCCAGTCTTCCAGCCCAATCGGATTGACCATCACCAGCCGTTCCACCGCCTGCGGGTACATCAGGCTATAGCGGGTTGCCAGCATGCCGCCGGTAGAATGGCCGACGATCACCGCTTTAGCGATTTTCAGGTTATTCAATAGCGCGTGGGTATTGTTCGCCAACTGCTGAAAGCTGTATTGGTAGTGCTGCGGTTTGGTGGAGCTGCAAAAGCCGATTTGATCGGGTGCGATCACCCGATAACCGACCTTGCTTAGCGCTTTGATGGTGTCTTGCCAGGTGGCGGCGCAGAAGTTTTTGCCGTGCATCAGCACCACAGTGTGGCCGTTGGCATCGCCCTCTGGCGGCACGTCCATATAGCCCATGCTTAACTGCTGCCCCTGAGAGCTGAAGCTGAATTGTTGCAGCGGGTAAGGGTAGTGAAAGCCCTGTAGCTCCTGACCGTATTTGGGCGTTTCGGCAGCCACGCTGGCAGAAAAGGCGGCCAGCGCAGCGGCTAGCGCGACTCGACGGGTCAATCTCAGCATCCTGATGTCCTTATGAAAATCGGCAAGAGTCTGAGTATAGCCGTAAAGACCATGCCTCCCTGATGAAAAGGAGGCATGAAACGCTAGGCGCTGCGCAACTGTTGTTGGCGCTCAAGCTGCTGGTTGAAATGCGTGGGGGCCCAATTCGCCTGCAGTGCCTGCATCAGCAACTGCTGCTGGGTCTGCGGAGCCAGGCCGGCCAGCGGCGGATCGCTGTCCAGATTGGTGGGGAAAGAGTAGCCGTCTGCCGCCGCCGCGACGGTTGCCGCCAACTCCGCACCCAGCAGTTCTCCTGCTTGATAGCGCCGCAGCAACGCCGGATAGATCTGCTGCAGCAGGCGCAAGCGGTTCACGGTTTCCATCGGCTTGCCGAATGCCGATGAGACCTGCAACAGATTGGCGATGCGCACATGGTCGTGGGTGACATTGTTGCCCGCAGCATGGAACAGCGCCGGGTTAAAGAACAGCGTGTCTCCCAGCTCCAGCGGCAGCTGTACGGCATGTTGCTGGAAATAGTCGATAAACTCCGGACGTCGCCAGGCCAGGTAGCCGCCGGGATACTGGTGTGAGAACGGCAGTAATTGAGTTGGGCCGGACTCCAGCGGCATCGCGGAATGCGCCACCGCACCTTGCAGCGTCAGATACTGGGACAGCAGTTGCAACGGCAACGGAAAACGTTGTACGTCCTGATTTTCCTGAAAGCCCAGATGGTAGTCACGGTGCGGTTGCTGTGCTTTGCCCCCAGGGCGCACTACGTTGACCTGCGCCGTCATTTGATACCAGGGCCCGAGCCAGGCTTCGCTGACCAACGCCAGCACAGGGTTGGCGTAGTAATCAATAAAAGCATCGGGATCGTGCTGGGCGGCCTTTTGCAGCGAATTCCAGATGCGGCCGTTATTGCCGGCGGCAGAGAAGTGATCGCCCGCGTTCCCTCTGGCAGCTTCTTCCTGGAAAATGGCTTCGAAAACCCGGTTATGGCGCTCTATGATGCTCTTGTCGGGATAGGTGTTTTTAATCACCAGCACGCCGGGGCCGGTGGAAAGTGCCCGGTGCAGCTCACTCAATACCGAGGTTTTATCGGTTTGCGCACACTCAATCAGCGTGGCGGCGTGATAAATCAGCACGTTTTTTTGCGCGTCGACCGACAGTGGATAGTCACTCAATGTGAGCGACTGCTCACATGTCTGGCCAAAGTCATCAACCGAAAGCCGGTCAGGCTGTAAAAAAAGAGTTTCACTCATGATGTGCTCCCGAGTTCAGGCTCAGCGGGTGGTCCGGTTTAGGTGAGCCGCCATCGCCGCAGCCAATCACCCCCTGATCGAAGTCGACAACCGCGCCGGTCATCATTCCGGACTCCTCAGACAGCAAGAACGCCACCGCACGTGCCACTTCCCGTGGTTTCAACAAGCGCCCAAACGGCTGTTGCCGTTCCGCCTGCGCTAACCAATTCTCATCGGCGTCGTGATACTGGCGCTGAATTTCATGCTCATGTGGCGTGTCCATCCAGCCGATATTCAGGCCGTTTACCCGGATGCGGTTGCGCATGGCGCTGAAGGCGACGTTTTTGGTCAGGGTGATCAGTGCGCCTTTTGACGCGGCATAAGGCGCGAGAAACGACTGACCCCCGTGCGCAGTAATGGTAATGATGTTAACGATGGAACCCGCGACCTGATGCTTGATCATCACTTTGATAGCTTCCTGCATCAGGAAGAAGGGCGCGCGAATATTGACGGCGAAAATGGCGTCAAACAGCTCTGGCGTGGTGTCGATTATGGTACCGCGGTCGGACATGCCGGCGCAGTTAACCAACCCATGCAGGGTACCGAAAGCGTTTTCCGCTTCGGCAATGACGTTGCGGCAGGCTGCCGGATCGGCAATGTCAGCGGTGACGAATCGGGCATCGCAGCCGGTAGCGCGTAACTTCTCTGCCTGGGCGGCCCCCGCTTTCTGATTGCGGCCGCAAAGCATCAGCCCGGCGGCTCCGCGCTCGGCCAGCAGTTGTGCCACCGCAGCGCCCAGCCCCTGGGTTGCTCCCGTCACCACGTAATAGTTTCCGGAAAACATAGTGTTTACATTCTCGTGCATTGCGTCAGCCTCAGATAATTTTTGATATTGAAAATCAATCGGTTGTTTTTATCTTCATCTTGCTATTGTTAACCCTAGCATCTACATTTTGTTAACAAAACCTCACTGAAACCTCAAAAAGACCTCAATTTGGTGGCGTCATGAAATTCTCTATCAAGCAAATTGCCGCGCAGGCGGGCGTCAGCAAGGCAACGGTCGATCGCGCGCTGCATCAGCGGGGCAAGGTGCATCAACAAACCTTGCGGCGTATTGAGCAGGCGTTGCAGGATTTGGAAAATCAGCAGCGCAGCGGCCTGGCCAGCGGCCGTACGCTGCCGATTGACGTGGTGATGCACACGCCGCTGCGTTTCAGTCAGTTGGTTACGGATGCACTGTGTAGCCAGTTGAGTGCTTTTGTGCCGTTTCGCATTACGCTGCGCTTTCATATTTTCGAACAGATCGGTACCGCTGAATTGCAGCAGGTGCTCGAGCGCTGCCGTAGCCAGGGCTCCTACGGGGTGATCCTGAAGGTGAGCGATGAGCAATTGCTCAATGACAGCGTCGGTTTGTTGCAGCAGCAGGGCATACCGGTGGTGACCATAGTGACCGATCTGCCACAAAGTCGGCGCATCAGCTATATCGGCATGGATAACCGAGCCGCCGGTCGTACAGCGGCTTATCTGATGGCACGCTGGTTACCGCCCCTGCCGCAGCGGGTGGCAGTGGTGATCAGCAGCCAGGGTTTTCGCGGCGAAGAAGAAAGAGAGAGTGGATTCCGTCAATGGCTGCGGGAAAGGGCACCGTACCTGAGCGTGGTGGACATTAGCGGCGGCCTGGGGGTGTATGCACCGACTCTGGCACGAGTGACAGAAACGTTGCGCTGTCATCCGGATATTCACGCGGTTTACAGCGTCGGTGGCGGGAACTCCGCGATTGTTGAGGCGTTCAGCCGGCAACAGCGGCCGCTGGCGGCGTTTATCGGCCACGATTTGGATCAGGAGAATCGCCAACTGCTGGCACAAGAGCGGATTGATGCGGTGATCGACCACGATTTACAACGGGACGCGCGCAATGCCTTCCTGGCCATTTTGCAACACCACGGCTTTGTTCCCGGCAATGTCATCACGCATGCCTTTTCAAGGGTTAGCGTAGTGACGCCGTTTAATCTTTCAATGGTCGACGAACCCTCTGCCGGTGTTTAACGCCGAAGGTTTTTGCCACCGGCGAACCGGTGGCGAAGGGGGGAAATCAGCCTGGTGACGGGCTCTTTTTAACGGCAATAGGTTATTAAATCTCTTTATTGATGATATCGGCAACGCGCAGGGCAATGGCATAGCCGGTTAAGGTTGGATTCACCACGGTAGAGCTGGGGTGGACGCTGGTGCTGGTGATAAAGAGATTGGCATGATCGAAGGAGCGGCATTCGTGGTTGACCACCGAGTCCCGTGGATCACTGCCCATAATAGTGGTGCCCATGATATGGGAACTGGGTACCCATGCCTGGATGTCATTTAGCACTTCAGTGGCGCCAAATAACGCCTTGAACTGCTCATAGTCTTGATAAAGTTGGCCCATGGCGTTCAGGGTGTATTCATGCGCGATGTCGTAATTGATACGCGGCGTCGGCAAATTAAGCGCATCGCGCTTATTGCTCAAAGTGACGCGGTTCGCGGGATCGGGTAATACCTCGACGTAGGACGCAATTTTCAGGTAGCGTGCGCTATTGTGACGAATAAGACGATCCAGCTCAGGGCCGACGATACCCTGGTCCAGCAAACGCTTGGTGATCAACTCGTTAGGGACGGTATTATCGAGAAAGTGGCGGATTGCCGCATGCTGGTGTCGCAGCGGCGTGTCGCGCCAGGTGTTGATGCTTCCCTGCTGCGTCGGACCACGACCTGCCCAAACGGGATCTTTCGCCAGCATGGCGATAGCCCGCCCAGTATGCCCCATCATGTTACGTCCGACCTGATCCGACGAGTTGCCTATGTCCGACATCAGCATCAATTTCGGTGTTTCTACCCCATGGGCAGCCAGCACGAAATAGCGGGCCGTGAGGCGCGTACTTTCCCCCTGCGGATTCTTATAGTGCACGGCGACGATTTTGTTGTCCGGGCCTTTTTCGATACGGTAAACCACCGCATTCACCCGCAGCTTTGCCCCCCGATGCTCTGCCCAAACGACCGGCTTATCGCCAGAGAACTGCGCACCGATCGGGCAGATAGGGGCACAGTTGTTGTTACCCGCGCATATTGGTCGCCCTTGATAGGGGCGGGTCGCACGTGCATTGGGTTCATCGACGAAGTGGTGATGGGCACTGGAGACTTTTTCCGCTACCTGCTGGGTCAGATAGGTCCAGGGTTGCATCGCCATGGGATAAGGTTTGGAGCGTGGGGGATAGGGTTCTTCACCATGGCCACGCTGGTCATCGGTATCGGAGCCGCTCACGCCAATCTCTTCTTCGGCCAATTGGTACCAGGGTTCCAGCGTGTCGTAGTCAATAGGCCAGTCACGACCGTGCCCATAGAGCGTTTTTAATTTGAAGTCTGCAGGCAGATTACGCCAGGTTGCCCCGCCCCAGTGCCAGGTGGTTCCCCCAACCAGACGCAAGAAGGAAGGCTTTTGGGTAATATTGCCCACGCTCTCAATATAGTCGTCAGAATACTTGCCGGTCGCGGATTTGGGCGCCCAGGGCAGGTCTGGGTAAGGGCCGTTATAATCTGATTTATTCCCATATTGGCGAAATGCTTCAAGGATTTCCGCACGCTTAACGCGGGGGCCCGCTTCTAAAATGATGACGGATCTTCCTTGCCTGGCAAGGCTGTTCGCAATAGCACCGCCTAAAATACCGGCACCCACGACGATAATGTCGCAATCATATTCAATGGCCATATTTGCTCACTAATGATCTTCAATTTTCTAAATTTGGCGTGGCTATCCAGTAATTGGGTCGCGCGCGAATATAGGTAGGGATCACGGTCACATCACTCGTTGCCTGGAACATCAAGGCTTTCTCGTAATTCACTACCACGGCCTGGCGGCCACGCCCTACATTACCGGTATAAAAGCTCTCTATAATTAGCAGTGCTAATTTCCGATTTTCATCCTCTGCGGGCAGGGCAGAAATAAAGGATTGAACATCGGGTGCACCACTATCGCTTATCCTTTTTTCCAACATGCCGAGCCTGTCGCCAAACTTCTCGGTATGGGACGCCATGGTTGAATACATGGCAGCGGTAAATGCCGGATCGAGGTTCTGTCGGAGGGTCAGCCACTGAGCCAACTGATTAAAAAGCACCTCTGTGTGTTTGTCATCGAGCCGTTTTAGCGGGGTTGAAACGGCATTGACCGACAGAAAGGCAGCCCCCGCGATGAGGGTGCTTTTCAGCAGATGGCGACGAGAAAAGCCGTAGCTCGCTTTACTTTTGCTCTCTTTTTTCATTGCACGACGTCCTCATTGCTGGAACCACGCAGTTTTTCAACCTGATCGGGGGTGACGTTGAGTGCATGTCCGCCGAAGCTTTCCACCAGATATTCAGCCAGTTGAGCGATTTGTTGATTGCTCAACTGATCTGAGAACGCGGGCATAAAGTAGTGGTCCTTACCGTTGTTCACGTTGGCGCCGTGTAGAATGACCTGAATCAGGTTGTTGGCGTCGTTCGCGCCGATCACGCTGTTGCCGAGCATTGAAGGGTAATAACCGTCCGTTGTGCCGGCACCTTCTCTGCCATGGCAGCTTGCACAATTGTTCAGATAAATGTTGGCGCCCGGCATTTCGTCGTTCGGCCTCGGCTGCACCTGAGATGAGCGCGGTCGGGTCTGTTCATCACCTACGGCCTGTATGTCTTTCAAATACCCTGCAATGGCGTTCAGGTCCGCATCATTCATTTTGCTGAAGCTGTGGGTAATGGCTTCCGCCATGGAACCGGCTGCCTGAGCTTTAAAGGGGACATTGCCTGTTTTCAGATATTGAACGATCTCTTGCTGTGTCCAGCTACCGATACCTGATGCTTTGTCGCTGGTGATGTTAAACGCCTCCCAGCCGCCAATCTTGGCGCCGGCCAGGAAGCCTTTCTGGCTTTCGTCATAGGCTTTTTCTTGCATGCCCAATCCGCGGGGGGTGTGGCAAGAGCCGCAGTGTGCGGCGCCTTGCACCAAATAAGCGCCACGGTTCCACTCTGGGCTGCGGTCTGATTTGTATTGATAAGCCCCTTTCTCCAGAAATAGAGTATTCCAGGCCATCAGCGGCCAGCGCAGGGTAAGGGGCCAAGAGAAGTCAGGCTTTTTATTCGGTTGGTTAACAGGCTCAACGCCATGCATAAAATAGGCATACAGGTTGGCAATGTCTTCGTCCGTTAACTTGGTGTAAGAGGGGAATGGCATTGCCGGATAAAGATTTGAACCATCACGTCTAATCCCTTCCCGTAATACCTTCTTAAAATCTTCCAATGTATATTCGCCAATGCCGTAGGTTTTATCTGGCGTGATGTTGGTGGAGTAAATATTGCCCATGGGCAATGGCATAGCCAACCCCCCGCTAAAAGGCTTGCCACCCGACGCGGTATGGCAGGCCACACAGTCTGAAGCAATGGCTAAATAACGGCCTTTGTGCTGCGCAAAATCACTCTCTGCGTCAGCAGGTTGCGCGTAACTCAATGAAGAATATAAAGGCATCACGACGACCAGGAAACGGGTGAGCCTCTTTATACTCCAATGAGTTTTTTTATTACTCATCTTTGTTTTCCAAACCAAAATGGTGATATATGCGTTAAGATACAAAAAATACTGTAACGGTTTAGTATTCAATGTATTGATCTGCAGCCGCTAATGTCAACGGTTATGTCTGTCGTTCAGCATTAATTGTTAATTTTTAGTGGGATGTAAATGGCGGAGTCAGGTTGGGGAGTTTTGGGATAAAGCGCCTTGGGATCAGGCGCTTTTGACGTATGTTTATGCCACCGGGCGCCGCCATAACCCAGCAAACCGGCCCGGTTTGGCAAACATCACCAGATTGCCAAGCAGGATCAGGCACAGGCCTATCACCGCATTGGTGTGCCACTGATAGCCTTCATACAGGGTTGAAATCGTCAGTGCCACCAGAGGAAACAGCAGGGTGCTGTAGGCAGCCGCCCCGGCGCCGATCCGCCCCAGCAGGCTGAAATAGGCCGCAAAGGCAATCACCGAGCCGAAAATCGCCAGATACAGCAACGAGCCGATGTAACGGGTGCTGAACTCAATCTGGAATGAGGCGCCCTGGGCCAACGCAATCAGCGCCATGAGGATTGCGCCGTAGCTCATGGCATAGGTATTGGTGGAAAGAATGTCCAACCCATGCCGCTGGTGGCGGGAGCTGATCATATTCCCCAAAGAGAAGCCGTAGGTGCCAAGAGCGCTCAGCCCGATGCCTTTCAACAGGTCCGGCGCCATTTGCGTTGCCACCAGATCTTGCCAGAACAGGGCGACGATCCCGGTCAGGCCCAGCACCGCAGCCGGTAACAGATTGGGGCTAGGGCGCTGGCGAAAGAAAATAATGCCGTTAACGGCATTGAACAGCACTGCCATCGAGAAAATCACCGATTCCAGCCCGCTGCTGATGTAGGCTGCGGCATGGTAAAAACAGTAGAAGTTAAAACCGAAAACGCAGCAGCCTTGCAGGACGCAAAACAGATGGTCGCGCAGGGCGATACGGCGCAGACGTCGTGCCAATAAAAGAATGACGAGCATCACTACTGCGGAAACCACAAAACGGTAACTGATGGAAACGGGAATGGCCACCGGGCCTTCCTGCTGCAGGGTAATGGCAATCCAGGTGGTGCCCCAAATCAGCACCACGGCAAGGTACAACAGCACGTTCATAATTAACTCCGGCAAAATGGATAGGCTCAGTATCCGCCGCTGCACGGCGCCGCGCTTTCAGCGCTTTGCGAGCAATTGCATATTCTTGCGCTTTTTTTGGCAAAAGCGCGTGCTGATGGCTGGTATGGCATCGCGCCACTCTCTAAACTGGAAAGATTGAGCAAAGCGGGGTCGGTAATGTCCAGATACAAGGCGTTTGAAACGCTGCGGGAACATAAAGCGCAGTTGCACGACAGTGTGCGATTAAGCTGCGGCGTAGAGCTGGCCGCCTGGTCCAACTGTGACGACCGTATTACCCAGGAAAGCGCAGAGCACCATACTCTGAGCCTGTACGTCGCCGACGGTTACGAGTGCTATCAAAAAGTGCCTGGAGGGTGGAGAAACGGCGGCGGACCTGACCGTTTCTGCATTATGCCGCGCCAGTATGAGTCCACCTGGGACGTGCGCAGCGATCTGTCTTTCGTCCACCTTTACTGTACCGATAAGCACCTGCGTCAGGTGGCGGAACAAATCTGGGATCGCAGCCCGGCGTCGATAAATCTGGTGCCCAACGCGTTTGCCGAAGACCCGCAAATCACCTTGCTGTATCGCCAGTTTCTACTCAGTTGCAACTGGCAGGAACGGGCCAATCAGCTGTCCCTCAGCAGTGCCACAACGCTGCTGATGACCTGTCTGGTTCAGCGCTACAGTGAACTGCAATGGACGCTGCCGCAGGTCCGTGGCGGTCTGGCCCCGGCCGTTGCCAAACGGGTGAAAGAGTATATCGAGCAGCATCTGGATCTGCCGCTGGTATTGGCCGATTTGGCCGCGCAGGCGGGGCTGAGCGAGTTCCACTTCGCCCGTATGTTCAAACATGACACCGGTCTGGCGCCGCATCAGTTTGTCATGCGCGCACGGCTACAGCAGGCAGAGCAGTTGCTTTGCCACAGTCAGTTGCCGCTGACGCAGATAGCGCTGGAGTGCGGTTTCAGCTCCGCCAGTCATTTCAGCAATCGCTTCAAAGTGGCCTATGGATGTTCCCCAACGCAGCGGCGTCAGGGGCGTTAACCTCAACAGGAGAGAACATGGAACAGCAGTTCGCAGGACTGGGCGTGTTGTTTGTCGCCGGATTTGGGCCTATTACCCAACAAACAGAGCACAGCAAGGCATTTTACGTCGATGCCCTTGGGCTGCCGTTGAAGCCGATGGAAGGCAATGCCGATTATCTGCTGAGCGAGCACGGCGTGCTGGAAGGCGTGAAGCACTTTGCTCTCTGGCCGCTGGCGCAGGCCGCGCAGGCGTGTTTTGGCAGCGATCAATGGCCGATGGACCTGCCGGTGCCGCAAGCCTGGATGGAATTTGACGTCGCTGATATGGCGCTGGCAACTCAGGGGTTGGTTGACCGTGGCTACCGTCTGCTGGTTGCCAATCGCGAAGAGCCTTGGGGCCAGAGTGTCACACGGTTGCTCAGCCCTGAAGGGCTATTGATTGGCGTTACCTTTACCCCTTGGTTGCGTGATTGATTTTCACTGGTCTAATTCCCTCGCCGCTGGTGGGGGATATATCGTTTTTTAGAAAAATTGATTATTAGCTTATTCAAAACCCCAACTGATAAACCTATTGTTCTCGAGCTCTTCATTTGATTGGTGATAGTTATTCCTGTCAGTTAGATAAAAACATCATCCATAGATCGTTATTTCCTTTCTTTAGAAGCCAAAATAAAATTAGGGTGCTCATAATTACACGCTAAGGAAAATTAAATAGAGATAATTCTTATATTCCACACCCATCGCTAAAATAATAATGATTCTCGTTTCAACCAAGGAAAGGAAGAGGGAACTATGGGCAAATTAGCAAGGGTAGGGATGACAGCATTAATATCCCTGGGAATGACGATGATATTACCTACGGCAATGGCGGAGAATATCAATATGCCAAATAAGGATGTTACGGCCCAGCAAACGCAGCCGTCGTTTATCGCGGCCGGAAAAGTTGTGCAGGTTACTTTCGGCGATTTTGCCTTCAAACTGGATTTCACCGACGACAAAACCATGACTTTTACGGGGGTTGGCGCGGCCTCTCAGGGCGTTACCGACACCGTTCAGTATACGGCGGTTGAGATACGTCCCAAGGTCTACATGGTTTACTGGAGCGAACCCAAGTCCGGCGATAATGTCACTCATGTCGAGGATTTTCAGCGGGGTGAGGTCTACACCAATATCGCCAGCAAGGATGGGACTTTCACCCATCTGAAAGGGCAATTGAAAATCATAGGTCACTCAGGAAAATAAAGGAGCTACAATGAAAAAGGTATTTATCCCTTTGGTTATCGTCGGCAGTATGCTGGCCAATTACCCTGCATTGGCGGTTAAAAACAGCGAGCCTCATAAAGTCGCTGGAAATAAAAACATTCAGGATCAAAAGAAATTAAAGGTAGTGGAAGATCTGTACGCCGGTTTCTTTAATAAGCATGATATCAGCGTGGCGCAGCGGCTGATTGTGGAAAACTACAAGCAACATAATCCGTTTGTTGGCGATGGCATTAAACCGTTCCTGGATTTCTTCAGCCAGAATTTTAAAGATAATCCACAGTTCAGCGCGAAAATATACCGCAGTGCAGTGAGCGGCGACCTGGTGTATGTCCACGTATTGTATAAAAACAATCCACAAGACCGCGGTACCGCCAGCGTGGATATTTATCGGGTGAACAATCAGGGTAAAATCACCGAACACTGGGACGTCAATCAGGAAGTGCCGGCGAAATCGGCCAACGACAACACCATGTTCTAACGCTACAGGGCCGCTCTGGCGGCCCTGTTACTCATCTGCGCCCATTCTCGACCTGTTTGAACTGCCTGCGTACCTGTAAGCAATTGAGCAGCACCAACACCGCCGTGACGGCAAACACCCAGCGGAACCCCATCAGCGCCGAAACCCCAGAACCAATCAACGGACCGACCACGTTGCCAAGATACATAAACGACTGGTTGTAGCCGAAGATACGGCCGGTGACCTGATCGGAAGAGTACTTCAACAACAGCGTCTGTACCGCTGGCATCAGGGCACCGTCGGCAAAGCCCAGCAGAAAACGCAGGATCCCCAACTGGAGCGGTGTTTCCACCCAGGCCATGATGGCGAACAGCAGGGTGGTTAGCCCCAGTGCCGCCAGCAGAATGCGTGCGGTGCCAATACGATCGCCCAGCCGGCCGAGGCGTGGTGCGGAAATCAACGCCGCCACCCCAGGCACGGCGGCAATCATGCCGCTAATAAAGGCGATATTACCGCTATCACCTGACAACTCTTTAATAAACAGCGTCAGTATCGGGCTGATGGAGGAGTTGGCAAGTTGGATCATCAGGGTGCTGATAAACAGCGTTACAATCAGCGCAGGATAGGGCAGCGACTGGAAAACGGCCTTGCCGCTCAATCGGTCGGCTTTTTTTACCTCGATACGCCGCTCTTTTATCAGGAACAAGGTAATCAAAAAGCTGACGAACATCAGCCCAGCGGTAACGAAAAACACCACGCGCAACCCCAAGTGGTCCGCCATCAGTCCGCCGAGCAGCGGGCCGGCGATCACTCCGGAAATTTGACCGGTGGACAAGGTGCCCAGCGCCCAACCGCTTTTATCGCGCGGCACCTGCGAGGCAACCAGCGCCATTGCATTGGGGATATAGCCGGAGGTCAGGCCCATCAACGCACGCAGCGCAAACAGCTGATAAACGTTAGTGACCATGCCCTGCAGTGCAATGACAATAGCCATGCCCAGCGAGGCGCGCAACAGCATCAGCTTGCGGCCTTTGCGGTCCGCCAGGCTGCCCCACAGCGGTGACACCAGTGCAGACACCAAAAAAGTGCCGCTGAACACCAGGCCCGACCAAATGCTGAGCGACTGGTGACCGCTGACGCCGAGCTGTTCGACGTACAGCGGCAGAAAAGGGAGGATTTGGCTCATTGCCAGCCCGGTGAAGAAACAGCCGAGCCAGACCGAAATCAGATTGAGTTTCCACGCTTCCATCAGCTTGTCGTACCACTTTGAATTAGGAGGGAATTATTGAGCAAGATAATAATAACACCGGTTACCAGGGCATGCCGGATGAAATAAGTGAACAAAAGTAAAACCTGCCGGTTGGCGGATGGCTGTAAAGGCGGTATCCCGCGCTATGGCGTCGTAATGCTACTGTTAAATGCTCACCGGTAACGCAAGATTGCCGGTTGCCATCGGCGGTGCCGTCATGGTGCTATAGCAATAAATCAGCATTGTTCAGGAGACGCGGGAAATGACGTTTACGCTGCGAGAGATGGGGGCGGCCGATGTAGCGCCCGCGCATGTGCTGTCGCAAAAAATACAGTGGCCGCATCGGCTGGAAGATTGGCAGCAAGCGTGGTCATTGGGTGGCGGGGTGATCGCTGAAGTCGAGGGAGACGTGGTTGGCTGCGCCCTGCGCTGGCTATGGGGCGACCAACGGGCCACGCTAGGGTTGGTGATAGTTGCAGAGCAATGTCGTGGGCAAGGTATCGCCAGAGCCATGTTGCAGCAGATGATAGCGCCTTTGCCCGACTATCAGCTTCATCTGGTAGCGACCGATCAAGGCAAACCGCTGTACCAAAAATTGGGGTTTATCGATCAGGGATTACTGGCGCAGCACCAATGCCGGGAGATGCCGGCAGGCCATACCGCACCTTTGCCAAAGGGGGCAAGGCTACGGCCGGCCTTGCCGCAGGATCTTGCCACCCTGGTTGAGCTGGATTTGGCCGCCAGCGGCCTCAGCCGCCAACCCCTGTTGGCCGCAATGTTGGCAAGCGCCGAACAGGCTTTGGTGCTGGAGCAGCAGGGGATTGCCGTCGGATTTGCCTTCCGCCGTCGTTTTGGTCACGGCAACATGATCGGCCCGGTGGTTGCGCCTGAGCTAACGGGGGCCATTGCCATGGTTGACGCCTTATGCCTGCCTTGTCAGGGCGAGTTTGTGCGGGTGGATACTCCCCTGGCCAGCGGCCTCAGCCCTTGGCTGGCCGAGCGCGGTTTACCCTGCGTCGATACGCCGACCATTATGGTGCGTGGCGTGCCCCATAGACCGGATTGCGACGTTGCACTGACATTTTCACTGGTTTCGCAAGCCTGGTCATAAAATTAAAATTAAGGGTTCAGGGTGGTGCATCGCCCGATGCATTGCCCAAATGTTGTGCAATAGTTATCAACTGATGACTATGTTGTAACCGCAGGTTTTTGTCGTTCCTGCGCCGCCGTACGCCGTCGCGCGTGAAATTTCCCCTGCAATCCGCAATTGGCACAGGCCATGCATTGTCATCATCTCGCTTTGTTATCTGAGTAACAGAGTGGGGTTTGGTGACAACTCAACAACAGCGGGCGAACTATGGCAGAGCATCCAGATGTGATGGCACAAATAGAAGCGTCATTTGCGGTGCAAACCCCCACCGGGAAACGCATTGCCGGATATCTGTTGGCCAATTTGCCGCAGGTGCCGTTTGAGACCGCCGACAGTATTGCTCGTAGCACCGCCACCAGCGGTATTTCGGTCGGGCGCTACCTGCGCAGCCTGGGTTACCGCAACCTTGAGGACTTAAAGCGCACCTTGCGAGAGCAGGGTACGGCTTTGCATCAACCCTGGGGCGTGACCGATCGCCTGGGGGCTTATCGCCGTCGGCGCGAACAGCCGCAACCCCAAAAATTACGTCAGTCATTAACGCTGGAGCTGGAAGCGATCGAACACGTTTACCAATTGGCCGGCGGCGAAGCCTTTGCGCAGGTCAGCCGTCAGTTGGCGCAGGCGGAAGCGGTGTTTGTCGTGGGCATTCAGTCTACGCGCGGCATTGCCAATGCCTTTTACAGCCATCTGGAATATCTGCGGCCCAAGGTCTATTACGCGGACGGGTTATCCGGCACCTATGTGGAGTCGCTAAATTCGGAATTCAGTGCGCCATATCTGGTGCTGACGGACACGCGCGCGTATTCGACCATCGCACAAAAATACTGCCAGGCGGCCTGTGCGCGTGGGCTGCGGCTGGCACTGATTACCGATATTTACTGCCCCTGGGCTCGGGATTACCCGATCGACCTGCTGCAGGTAAAAACCGACACCGGTCAGTTTTGGGATTCGCTGGCCCCGCTCAGCTGCCTGTTCAACCTGCTGCTGTCTTCGGTGCTGGAACAGGGCGGTACAGCGGTCGAGCAACGGCTGGCAAGCAACCGAATGCTGCAAAAAGAGCTGGGGCAATTTGAATCTTAACCGTATGGGAAAACGCAATGAGTGACAATGTAACATTAACCGATCTGGCCGAGGCCTTCCCTGGTCTGCCGATTGAGTTGAAATATGCCGGCGCCGACAACCTGACGGGCCGGGCGATTTATCGCGAGAGCCGCTGCCTGCTGCATCCTGATGCGGTGCAGGGGCTGACGCGTTGCCTGCTGGCGGCGCGGCTGGCCGGTTTCTCCCTGCTGGTGTTTGACGCTTATCGACCGCAGCAGGCGCAGGCGTTGCTGTGGCAAGCCTGTCCGGATCCGCAATATGTCACCAGCACCTTGACCGGATCGCATCATAGCCGGGGTGTCGCGATCGACGTGACGCTGTTGGACGCCGAGGGTATCGCTCTGGATATGGGCACCGGCTTTGATGAAATGAGCGAAAAATCACACCCGTTTTATCCCGATTTCCCTCCGGAGGTGCAGCGCAACCGGCTGCTGCTGAATGCGGTGATGGCCGCCGGAGGTTTTCGCGGGATCGCCAGCGAATGGTGGCACTTCGAGCTGCCCAACGCCGGGGATTATCCGCTGCTGGCCGATCGCTTCGGCTGTTTTTCTTACGACTAAAACAACACACATTCAACGCATCAGGAGCTTTGTTTATGAATCAGATCAAATACGCCGCTCTGGCGGCTGCAGTGACGTTGGGCCTGACGGTAGCCGGGCCGGTACAGGCGGCGGTGCCCAAAGACATGCTGGTGATTGGCAAAGCGGCCGATCCGCAAACGCTGGATCCGGCGGTGACTATCGATAACAACGACTGGACGGTGACCTACCCGGCCTATCAGCGACTGGTGCAGTACAAGACCGAAGGCGGAAAAGGTTCGACCCAGGTGGAGGGTGAGCTGGCCGACAGCTGGACCAGTTCAGACGACCAACTGGTCTGGACCTTTAAGCTAAAACCCGGCAACAAGTTTGATGACGGTTCGGACGTGAACGCCGAGGCGGTCAAATGGTCGTTCGAGCGTCTGATGAAGATTGGTCAGGGGCCGTCAGAGGCCTTCCCGAAAGACCTGCAGGTCACGGTGGTGGATCCGCTGACGGTGCGTTTCACTCTGAAAACGCCGTTTGCGCCGTTCCTGTACACCTTGGCCAATGACGGTGCCGGCATCGTTAACCCGGCGATTGCCAAGGCGAATCCGGCGGACGAGGGCAAGGCCTGGCTGGCGAACCATAGCGCCGGATCTGGGGCGTACAAACTGGATCGCTGGCAGAAGGGCCAGCAGTTGGTGCTGGTGCCTAACCCGCATTACAGCGGTGCCAAACCGGCGTTTAAACGCGTCACGGTGAAAATCATCGGCGAAAGCGCCACCCGCCGTCTGCAACTGACCCGAGGCGACCTGGATATTGCCGAATCGCTGCCGATTGACCAGCTCACGGCGCTGAAAAGTGAAAACAAGGTTGCGGTCAACGAGTACCCGTCGCTACGGGTGACCTATTTGTACCTTAACAACGGCAAAGCCCCGCTTAACCAGGTGGATCTGCGTCGCGCCATCTCTTACGCCGTGGATTATCAGGGCATGGTGAAGGGCATTCTCGGGGGGAACGGCAAACAGATGCGCGGCCCGATCCCGGAGGGCATGTGGGGTTATGACGCCAATGCCCAGCAGTACAGTCAGGATGCGGACAAGGCCAAGGCAGCACTGGCGGCGGTGAAAGACAAACCCGCTTCGCTGAACTTCCTGTATTCGATCAGTGACCCTAACTGGGAGGCGATTGCGCTGTCGGTGCAGGCCAGCCTGGCGACGGTCGGCCTCAACGTCAAACTGGAGAAGCTGGCCAACGCCACCATGCGGGATCGCATCGGTCAGGGCAATTACGATATCGCCATCGGCAACTGGAGCCCGGATTTCGCCGACCCCTATATGTTCATGAACTACTGGTTTGAATCCGACAAGAAAGGGCTGCCGGGCAACCGGTCGTTCTACAGCGATCCGCAGGTGGATGCCCTGTTGAAGAAAGCGGTATCGGTGTCCGATCAGCAGGTTCGCACCGCGGATTATCAGGCGGCGCAGAAAATCGTCATCGACCAGGCGGCCTACGTCTATCTGTTCCAGAAAAATTATCAGGTGGCGATGAACAAAGAGGTGAAGGGCTTTGTGTATAACCCGATGCTGGAGCAGGTGTTCAACGTTGGGCAGATGAGCAAGTAATTTTTTTCGGGCAGCCGTTTGGCTGCCCCTGCACCATGGGAAACCGCTATGAACGTTTGGAGCCTTATCCGTCAGCGCTGCTGGGGGTTGGTGCTGGTGATGTTCGGGGTGTGCGTGATCACCTTTACCATCTCGCATCTGATCCCCGGCGATCCGGCGCGCTTGCTGGCCGGTGACCGCGCCAGCGAGGAAATCGTCCAGCATATTCGCCAACAGCTGGGGCTGGACCAGCCGCTGTATGTGCAATTTGGCCGCTACGTGCTGGATTTGCTGCATGGCGATTTGGGGACTTCCATTCGCACCGGACGGCCGGTGCTGGACGATCTGCGCGCCTTCTTTCCCGCCACGCTGGAGCTGGCTTTTTGCGCTTTACTGTTGGCGATCGCGTTTGGCGTCCCGCTTGGGGTGGTGTCGGCAGTGTATCGTAATAAATGGCCCGATCATCTGGTGCGGCTGTTGTCGGTGACCGGCATCTCCACCCCGGCGTTCTGGCTGGGGTTGGGGGTGATTATCCTGTTCTACGGGCAACTGAATCTATTGCCCGGCGGCGGCAGACTGGACGACTGGCTGGATCCTCCCACCCACATCACCGGGTTTTACCTGCTGGACTCCTTGCTGACCGGCAACGGCGAGGCGTTCTGGAACAGCCTGCAACACCTGATCCTGCCGGCGCTGACGTTAGCCTTTGTTCATCTTGGGGTAGTGGCGCGCCAAATCCGCTCGGCGATGCTTGAACAATTGGGGGAAGACTATATCCGCACGGCCCGTGCCAACGGCCTTTCGCACTGGCGAGTGGTGCTTGGGCATGCGTTGCCCAACGCGTTGATCCCCTCGGTGACG
The DNA here is from genome assembly GCF_047456085.1 of Serratia sp. BNK-12. Taxonomy (NCBI): domain Bacteria; kingdom Pseudomonadati; phylum Pseudomonadota; class Gammaproteobacteria; order Enterobacterales; family Yersiniaceae; genus Serratia; species Serratia sp. BNK-12. The sequence goes on along the minus strand of NZ_CP179896.1, from coordinate 2,638,102 downwards.
GTGTTGGGGCTGGCTTTGGGGGACTTACTCTATGGCGCGGTGCTGACCGAAACGGTCTTCGCCTGGCCGGGCATGGGCGCTTACGTGGTGGATTCCATTCAGGCGCTGGACTTTCCGGCGGTGATGGGGTTTGCCGTGGTGGTCTCTTTTGCCTACGTGATGGTTAATTTGATCGTCGATCTGCTCTACCTGTGGATCGACCCAAGAATGGGGCGCGAGGGATAATGACAATGACTCAAATCGAACAACCGCCGATCGCGGAACCCGTATTGCGCTATCTCAGCCTGCGCCGCGCCTGGTACCGGGTCCGGCGGAGTCCGCTGACGCTGCTGGGTGCCGCCATCATGATAGCCGTGCTGTTCCTGATGCTGTTCTCGCCGTGGCTGGTGCCGCATAACCCGGACGCCATTGACCTAACCGCCCGCTTACTGCCGCCTTCGCCCGAGCACTGGTTCGGTACCGACGAAGTGGGCAGGGACCTGTTCAGCCGAGTCCTGGTTGGCAGCCGTCAATCGGTGGCCGCCGGGCTGGCGGTGGTGGTCTTGGCGGGGAGCATTGGCTCGCTGCTCGGCTGTTTCTCCGGCGTGATGGGCGGTACGGTTGATGCGTTAATTATGCGCTGCATGGATATCATGCTGTCGGTGCCGTCGCTGGTGCTGACCATGGCGCTGGCGGCGGCGTTGGGCCCCAGTTTGTTCAACGCCATGTTGGCGATTGCCGTGGTACGCATTCCTTTCTACGTGCGGCTGGCGCGCGGCCAAACGTTAACGCTGCGTCATCAGGCGTATATGCAAGCGGCGCGCACCTTTGGCGCTTCGCGCTGGCATCTGATTGGCTGGCACGTGCTGCGCAATGTGATGCCGCCGTTGGTGGTGCAGGCGTCGCTGGATATCGGTACCGCGATCCTGATGGCGGCTACGCTGGGCTTCATCGGTCTGGGTGCCCAGCAACCGACCGCCGAATGGGGCGCTATGGTGGCGAATGGCCGCAACTATGTGCTCGACCAATGGTGGTATTCGGCCTTTCCCGGCACGGCGATCCTGATCACCGCCACCGGTTTCAACCTGTTCGGCGACGGTCTGCGCGACCTGCTGGATCCTAAAACCCGGGGGCGCTGATGAGTGAAACCACCGTTTTATCAATCGATGAATTACAGCTGGAGTTTCCGGTTTACGGCGGCAGCGTCAAGGCGCTCAATCGCGTTTCGTTGCAGGTCAAGGCGGGTGAAATCGTCGGCGTGGTGGGCGAGTCCGGCTCCGGCAAGTCGGTCACTGCGATGATGACGTTACGGCTGCTGGCGGAAGAGGGTTACCGCGTGACCGGCGGTTCGCTGGAGATGCTGGGCACCGACGTGCTTAACGCCAGCGAGCGGCAAATGCGCCAGTTGCGCGGTGCGCGGGTGTCGATGATTTTTCAGGAGCCCATGAGCGCGCTTAATCCAACGCGCAAGATCGGCCGCCAGATGTGCGAGGTGATCCGCCTGCACCAGCGACTTTCCGCCTCGGCGGCTCGCGACAAGGCGATTCAGCTGTTACAGGAAATGCAGATTGCCGATGCACAGCGGGTGATGGAGCGTTATCCGTTTGAGCTGTCCGGCGGTATGCGCCAACGGGTGCTGATTGCCATGGCGTTTTCCTGTGAACCGGAACTGATCATCGCCGACGAACCCACCACTGCGCTGGACGTCACGGTCCAGCGTCAGGTGTTGCGTTTGCTACAGCAGAAGGCGCGAGCCAGCGGCACGGCGGTGCTATTTATCACTCACGATATGGCCGTGGTGTCGCAACTTTGCGACCGGGTGTATGTAATGTACGCAGGACACGTGATTGAGAGTGGCGCAACCGCCAAGGTGATTGAGCATCCCAGTCATCCGTATTCCATTGGGTTATTGCTGGCGGCGCCGGAGCGCGCCGAACCGCGCAGCCTGCTGCAGGCTATCCCCGGTACGGTGCCCAACCTGAGTGCGTTACCGCCAGGCTGCGCTTTTAGCAACCGTTGCCGCCATGCTGACGCTCAGTGTCGGCATACGCCAAGACTTACGCCATTGGTGGCAGAGCCGAGCCAAAGGGTAGCCTGTTGGCATCCGCAGTCTGTCGATTTGGAGGTGCAAAATGAACGTTGAGGCACTGCTGGAACTGCGCGACGTGCGATTACGTTTCCCCGCCAGCTATAACTGGCGCGGCAAGCCGCGAGAGTATGTTCATGCGCTCAATGGGTTGGATCTGAACATTATGCGCGGCGAAACCTTGGGCATCGTTGGCGAGTCCGGCTGCGGCAAAAGCACCCTGGCGCAGTTGCTGATGGGGTTGTTGAAGCCCAGCAGCGGCGAGCTGCTGCGGGCGCGCAATGCCGGCTCCTGGTTTGGTAGCAGCATGCAAATGGTGTTTCAGGATCCGCAGTCATCGCTCGATCCGCGCCTGCCGGTATGGCGAATTATCACCGAGCCGGTGTACGTGCAGCAACACAACAGCGTGGCGGAACGACGGGCTCAGGCGGCGGAGTTGGCTCAGCAGGTGGGACTGCGGCCGGAGGCGATTGACCGGTTGCCGCACGAGTTTTCCGGCGGACAGCGACAGCGTATTTCCATTGCACGCGCACTGTCGTCACAGCCAGACATCATCGTGCTGGACGAACCTACTTCGGCGCTGGATATTTCGGTGCAGGCGCAGATCCTCAATTTACTGGTGGAACTGCAACGCCAGCGCAACCTGACTTATGTGCTGATCTCGCATAACGTCTCGGTGATCCAGCACATGAGCGATCGGGTAGCGGTGATGTATCTGGGGCAGATTGTCGAATTGGGGCCGACCGCACAGGTGTTGCGCCAGCCTCAGCACCCTTACACCCGGTTGCTGCTGGATTCGGTGCCCCGTACCGGCCGTTCACTGAGCGACAGCGCAATTGAAGACCGCAAAGGGGAATTACCGGGCAACCGTCAGTTGCCGCAGGGCTGCTTTTTTCGCGAACGTTGCCCTTACGCCGGCGAGGGGTGCCAGCGACCGCAAAGTTTGAGAGTCAACTTGGGCGGCACGGCGGTGCGTTGCCATAAGGTAGGATGACGGCGATACGCTCAGCGGATAATGCCGCGCGTCGAGCGTGTGAAGAAGTCGAGGAACAGGCGTAGCAATGGGTATTCCACGCTCAGGTGGATAACCTCTTGCCGTACATCCTCCAACGCCATCGACCGGTGATACAGCATGTCGTAGAGAGCGTGAATAACTCGCTGTTGTTGCGGATCGGCGGCCAGAAAAGCCGGCGCTGCCAGATGCAGGCCGTCAGGTTTGGCGCGATGGCCGCCGGCCTGAACAAAGGGCGGCAGATCCTGCACCAGCAGGGCACCGTCGGCAACTTTTGCATGGGCACCGATAATGCAAAATTGGTGTACCGCGCACCGGGCGCCGACCCATGCAGCATCGCCCATCTCAACATGCCCGGCCAGGCCGCTATGCTCGCCGACGTAAGCACCGTTCCCGATGACGCAGTCGTGGGCAACATGCACATTATCCCGCAGGTGATTGTCGTTACCGATGACGGTGCGCTGGCGCCCCTGTACCGTGCCGCGATGTAGGGTGGCGTAATGGCCTATACGGTTACGATCGCCAATGATTAACGAGGTCGGTTCATCGGCATACTTCAAATCCTGGCCGGCTTCGCCGATCGAAGAAAACGAGCCGAAAACGTTGTCGCGGCCGATACGGGTCAGGCCGTTAATTACCGAGTGCGAGGCAACAGTGGTGCCTTCGCCTATCTCAACCCCGGCGGAGATGACGCAAAAAGGCCCGATACGCACGTGCGCACCGATCATCGCGCCGGGCGCGATCAGGCTGTTGTCTGCAATAAGGGCAGAGGGAGAAATCATCACGTTTCCTGATGGCGGCGCGTGGCTATCCATCAGCCAGGCCAGTCATCGGTTAATTATTAAGCCGGATTCTGGATTAATTGGGGGAAACAGGAACGCGTGGGCAGGAAGTTTGCCTTCCGGTCGGGGGGACAAGGTTTGTCTGCGGCCAGCATAAGCCGGTATTTGCCTCAGACCGCTACCTTATATTTTATTTATTTTGTGAACCTTTGGGTAATAACGGGATGTTACCACCGGCGATTTCAACCCTTTGCTCTGCAGGGCTGAAAATGGTCAGGCTGACAACGGTCAATTCCGTCGCCAGCGAATGCCATAACTCAGGGCAGTGGCCAATCGGTAGGGGTGTTACTGACGACCTCGACATACATGTCCCAGGCGTGGGACCAGAATTGCGTAAAGCCTTCCTGACTGAAGCTAATGCCCATCAGGCCCATCACGAACCAGCAGGTGGTGAACAACCCGAGGCTGCTGAACATAAATGCCATGCCGTTGCGGCTGGTCTTACGGCAAACGACGTTTAGCTGGCTGGCCATAAACATCATAACGGCGCTAAGTAACTCCCAGCGCATCATAATAAAACCTGTGGCAATGGCACTCATCGAACGGGATCCTTGGTGATAAAGCTGCTCCCGGCGAGCGGCCGGAAGGTCAGGGCAATGGGCGAAATAGTGTGATCTGCGTCACATTGTAGCACTGGGGGAAATCGCTGCTCAATCCCTGAGCGGGAGAAAAATCGGCATTTGGTAACATTCCAACATGCTGAAACATTTATGCCATTTCATTAGCAACCTTTTAATGGGGAGCGCAAACCAATAACGCTATGCTTGCCGACTTTTCACTGCCCTGATTTATCTTGGGAAAATGTGACGTCTGACAGGTAACTCGCCACGTATGGCCCTATTAAAAGATAAAATTCGCGACCATTCCGCCGAAGAAATGTTGTTTATACGCCGCGCCGGCGTGGCAATGGTGTTGGTTGTCGCCTGTTTTGGCGTGTTGATCCTCAACCTGTACCGCCTGCAGGTAAAACAGCATGCGTTCTACCAGACGCGATCCAATCAAAACGACATCAAGATGGTGCCGATTGCCCCCAGTCGCGGGCTGATTTTCGACCGCAACGGCATTCCGCTGGTGCGTAACATTACGCTGTATCAGATCCAGATTATCCCCAGCAAAATCGACAATATGACCGCGCTGCTGCAGGCGCTGACGCCGATTGTCGATCTGACCTCCGAAGACATCGCCGCTTTTCGCGATGACATGCACCACAATGGCCGCTATAAGCCGGTCACCTTGAAAAGCGGACTGACGGAAACCGAGGTGGCGCGCTTCGCGGTCAATCAATACCGTTTTGACGGGGTGACGATTGACACCTATCAGCAGCGGGAATATCCCTACGGTGCCGAACTGGCCCACGTGGTGGGTTACGTGTCGAAAATCAACGATGGCGATTTGAAGCGGCTGGACAAGGCGGGCCTCAGCGAGAACTATGCCGCCGACCACAATATCGGCAAGCAGGGCATCGAGGCTTATTATGAGTCAGAGTTGCATGGCACCACCGGTTATCAGGAAGTCGAAGTGGATAACCACGGTCGCGTGATACGCCTGCTGAAAGAACAACCGCCACAGGCGGGCAAAAACATTTACCTGACCCTCGATCTGCCGCTGCAGCAATATATCGAATCGGTGCTTAAAGGGCAGCGGGCGGCAGTGGTGGTGGAAGACCCGCGCGACGGTGGCATTTTGGCCATGGTCTCCAGCCCCAGTTACGATCCCAACCCTTTTGTGAAGGGCATCAGCTACCCCGCGTATAAAGCTCTGCTGAGCAACCCCGATTTGCCGCTGATTAACCGCGTCACGCAAGGGCTCTACCCACCGGCATCCACGGTTAAGCCTTACATGGCCACGTCCGCGCTGTTTGCCGGAGTGATCACCCCCAACACCACCTTCTTTGGCGCGCCGACCTGGACCTTACCGGGCACCCAGCGCCGTTATCGTGACTGGCTTAAAACCGGGCATGGCATGCTGAACGTGACCAAGGCGATAGAGGAGTCCGCCGATACCTTCTTTTATCAGGTGGCGTTTGAAATGGGCATTGACCGTATTCACAGCTGGCTAAGCCAGTTTGGTTATGGTCAGGCGACCGGGATTGACCTTAACGAAGAGTATCGCGGCGTGCTGCCAAGCCGCGAATGGAAACAGCGGGTGCATAAAAAAGCCTGGTATCAGGGGGACACCATCTCGGTAGGCATCGGCCAGGGATATTGGGTGGCTACGCCGATCCAGATGGTGAAGGCGTTAACGACGCTGATCAACAACGGCAAGGTGAAAACGCCCCATTTGTTGTATTCCATGCGGCAGGGCAACCTGGTGAGTCGCTACCAGCCACCGGTAGAGAGTGCACAGATTGGTGATGCCAAATCGCCGTACTGGGGCATCGTTCGCAATGGCATGTACGGCATGGCCAATCTGCCAAACGGCACCGGTTATAAGCTGTTCCATACTGCGCCGTATCAGATTGCCGCCAAGTCCGGGACTTCACAGGTGTTTGGTCTGAAAGAGAATCAGACTTATAACGCCAAAATGATCCCGGTACGGCTGCGTGACCATATTTTCTATACGTTGTTCGCGCCTTATAAAAATCCGCGGGTGGCGATGGCATTAATTCTGGAAAACGGCGGTGGTGACGGTGTGGTCGCGGGGCCGACGGCCCGGGCGATCCTCGACCATATTTTTGACCCGGCCAACGCCCCGCAGCCTGAGGATAACCAGAAAGTTAAACCGGAGTTAAACGACAGCGCGGATGTGCAACAGTAAACGCGTTTGTTTTTACTTTCTTACAAACTGCAATCTTCTAACTATTTCTGTCAGGGTAGACTGAAATAATCACATAACTTTAATAAAAACGCAGGGTTAACAGTGGCGCCATTAACAAAAAAAAGCGGTAAAAATTATTCGACCCTTCGCTTTGGCTGGATTTGCGGCGGGATCCTGGTTTGCTTTTTCCTGCTGGCCTTTCGGGTCGGCTATTTGCAGTTGCTGGAGCATCAGCAGTTGGCGGATCAGGCGGATCAGCGTTCGATTCGCACCCAGGTGCTGCCCACCAACCGGGGGATGATCACCGACCGTAACGGCGAGGCCTTGGCCGTCAGCGTGTCATCGAAAGATATTGTGTTGGATCCCAAGCATATTCTCGACACCCATACCGATATCGGCAATGAACGCTGGCAGAGCCTGGCCAACGTGCTGAAAATGCCGCTAACCGAGGTGCAAAGGCTGATCCAGGCTAATGCCCACAAGCGTTTTGTCTATCTGGCGCGCAAAGTCGAAGATGATAATGCCGATTACATCAGCAAGCTGCGTTTGACCGGCGTCAGTACCCTGCAGGACTTCAGCCGTTTCTACCCGATGAGCCAGGATGCCGCCGGGCTGATCGGCATTGTCGGGCAGGACAATCAGGGTCTTGAAGGTATCGAGCTGGGCTTTAACCACCTGCTGCAAGGCAAGAACGGCCTGCGGGTTTACCAGAAGGATGGCAGCGGGGCGGTGATTGGCGTGATCAAGAACGTCGATCCCGTGCCGCCGCCGAATGTCACGCTGAGTATTGATAAATTCATCCAGTACGTGCTGTACGCGCAAATTCGCGACGGCGTGGTGGCAAACCAGGCCGATTCCGGCTGTGCGGTGCTGGTAAAAGTGAATACCGGTGAAGTGCTGGGGATGGCCAGCTACCCGTCATTCAACCCGAACAACTACGCCAATACCCCAGCCAAAGATATCCGCAACGTGTGCAGCAGCGACAGTTTCGAACCGGGTTCTACCGTGAAGCCGGTGGTGGTGATGGTCGGGCTGGAACACCGGTTGATTAAACCGGATACCGTACTGGACACCACGCCTTACCGGGTCAATGGTCATTTGATCAAGGACGTAGGCCACTGGTCGAAATTGACCATTACCGGCGTGCTGCAAAAATCCAGCGACATTGCCGTTTCACATATTGCGCTGGCGCTGCCCGCCACCGTACTGCCTGCGGTTTACAAGAGCTTTGGCTTGGGCAGACCGACCGACCTGGGCATCGGCAACGAAAGCAGCGGTTATTTGCCGCAGCACCGCGAACGCTGGGCTGATATCGAACGCGCAACCTTCTCGTTTGGTTATGGTTTGCGTGTGACCCCGTTACAGATGGCGCGTGAATACGCGGCTATCGGCTCCTATGGCGTTTATCGGCCATTGTCGATCACCCGAGTGACGCCACCGGTGATGGGGCAGCGCATTCTGCCGGAAGATACGGTAAAAACCGTGGTGCATATGATGGAAAGCGATGCCTTACCGGGGGGCAGCGGGGTCAGCGCGGCGGTACCGGGTTACCGTTTGGCGATTAAAACCGGTACCGCAGAGAAGATGGGCACCAACGGCAAATACGACGGCGGTTACATTAACTACACCGCCGGCGTGGCGCCGGCCAGCGATCCGCAGGTGGCGCTGGTGGTGATGGTCAACAACCCTAAAGCCGGCAAGCACTTCGGTGGTTCGGTGGCTGGCCCGGTGTTCGGCAAGATCATGGCGCAGGTATTGGAACATATGAATATCTTGCCTGATGCCCAGCCGTTGAACGTCGTTTCGCAGGTTAAAGGCTAACCTGATGTTCCCCCTCTGTGGAGGGGGAACCAGTCACTTTTTCAACGTCGCAAGGTGGGCCTGTGCCCATTCGACATCACGAGTGAAGTTAAGATAAATCTGGCGGTTTTATTAAAAAGGGGAATATTTTTTAAGCGTCGATACTTTGTATGGGCGGGAATATTTATAGATAAGACAATCTGATTAATTCTATAAAATAAAAAGAATCTGATGCACCAATGCGTGGCGATTAAAATAAATTCGGCCGGGTATTTTCAATTGAAAACAACCCGGCCTAAAAATATTAACGGCTGGTTTGGTGGCCGATGATACCGCCCAGCGCTGCGCCGCCCAAGGTACCCAGCGTACTGCCGTCGGTCAATACTGCGCCACCCAGGGCGCCAACGCCGGCACCGATAGCGGTGTTGCGATCGCGGTGAGACATATTCCCACATGCGGTGACAGAAAGTGTTGCCATGATGATAACCATCACGCCTGCGGCACGTTTAAGGTTCATAAGAGTTTCCTGATAAATTGCCTAATTAACAGACAAAGAAAGCACTGATTAATCGGCCGGTAGAAGTTGAGATGAATGTATTCTGCCGAAAGAAAATAGAACAGGTAAATATTCTTAATTTTGTGCCATCGGATTTTATTTAATCGCCATTTTACTTTGGGGTGATGATTAAATCGCCAGCCTGTTATCTCTTGGGGCAGGTTGGATAATCCTTAAAACGCGTTAAAAATCCTAAGGCCCAGGGTTATTGGCTATGACGCGTTCCGGCCTGCATTGGCGTACGGATACCGCTGGATGTTGACGCCACTGCTTCTGGTGCGGGTTGTCCCTGACAGAGAGCATTTTTTTGCATTGCGGTAATGCAACTGTGTAAGTTACATTAGCGACACTGAGTTGTGATCTGCATCACAGATTGAAATCAAGCAAAAATAACCTTAAGAAATTCCAGGGAAATTTTCCTTTCTGGGCAGGCTTTTTGCTGCTTAAAAACCAGGAGACAACGATGTTAGAAATACTAGAGAGTTTGGCCACCGTGGTGATCATGGTGCCGGTAATGATTGCCTTGTTGCTTGGCTCGATTTATGGCTTGGGTGAGCTGTTTAATCTGTTTTCTGCCGTTGGCGGGAAAAAGAGCTGACGCTGAAATAATGTTCGAGGGGCGCAATGCCCCCCGATGCAGGTTTAAAGTACCGTTGCCAGGAAATCACGCGTTCTTTGATGTACCGGCTCATCCAGCACCTGTTTTGCCGTCCCCGTTTCTACCACTTTCCCTTGATCCATAAAGATGATTTGGTCCGCCACTTCGCGGGCAAAACCGATTTCATGCGTCACCACCACCATAGTCATGCCAGAGTGCGCCAGGCCTTTCATCACCTGCAGCACTTCGCCAACCAATTCGGGATCGAGCGCAGAAGTGGGCTCATCGAACAGTAGCACCTCTGGGGTCATCGCCAGGGCGCGGGCGATCGCCACTCGCTGTTGCTGTCCACCAGAAAGCTCGCGTGGCCAGGCGTGAATGCGATGTTCCAGCCCGACGCGGGCCAGCAGCGCTTTTGCCCGTTCCACCACCAGACTTTTCTTTTCCTTTTTGACCAGCAGCGGAGCTTCAGTGACGTTCTCCAGCACTGTGCGGTGCGGGAATAAATTGAACTGTTGGAACACCATACCGATGCTTTTACGCTGTTCGGCCACTTCGCGTTCCTTCAGTTCATACAGCTGGTTGCCTTTTTGACGGTAACCGATGAGTTGCTCGCCCACCCGAATGGTTCCACCGTCGAGTTTTTCCAGGTGATTGATGCAGCGCAGCAAGGTCGACTTCCCCGAACCGGAAGGGCCGAGGATCACCGTTACCGAGCCTGCCGGGATCTGCAGGCTGATATTTTTCAACACTTCGGTGCCGGAAAATGACTTGCGCACCTGGTTGATCTGAATGGCGGCGCTCATGATTGTGCCTCCTGTGACGGACTGGATGCGGCTTTGCGGGGACGGAACAGCCAGTTGCTGCGCACCGCCTGGCTACCTCGACCAAAATAGCGCTCAACATAGTACTGGCCGATCGACAAAATCGAGGTCATCACCAGATACCACAACGTGGCAACCAACAGCAGCGGGATCACCTCATAGGTGCGCTGATAGATGATCTGCGCCGAATAGAGCACGTCCTGCAGGGCGATCACCGACACCACCGCGGTGGTTTTAAGCTGCCCGATCACCTCATTGCCGGCAGGGGGCAAAATGGTGCGCATGGCCTGCGGCAAAACTACGCGCCACAGGATTTGTCCACGGCGATACCCCAAGGCCTTGGCGGCCTCCAGCTGGCCACTGCCGACGCTTTGGATACCGGCGCGTACAATCTCCGCCGCATAAGCCGACTGATGCATCACCAGGGCGATCACCGCCGCGCTGAAGGTACTGATGATGGTGTTGGTCGGAGCGCTGGCCACTTCACCCAGGAAGGGGATCCACAGACTGATGCGCGGGTAAAGCGCGGCGATGTTGTACCACAGGAAAAGCTGCACCAGCATCGGCACCGCGCGGAAGAACCAGGTATAAAACCAGCTCACCGCCACCAGCACCGGGTTGGCCGACAGACGCATCAACGCCAGCAGCACGCCCCCGGCGAAGCCGAAGATCACCGAAATCACGGTGAGCTTCAGCGTCATGATCACGCCATTGATAATCGACGCTTCGGTAAAGTTTTCAGCCACCACCGCCCATTCGAAGCGCGGGTTATGCAGCATCGAATTGGCGATAATGCCGACGATCAGCAGCACCAACAGGGCGCTGAACCAGCGCCCATAATGCCGATGACCGACGATGCGCAGTTCGGCATCACCGGTCGCTTGTGGCCCATTCATTTTGCAATCTCTTCATTGATGCCAGCGGTTTTCACCGCGCCGAAGCCGATATCCCAACCGTCGAGGATTTTCTGGTAGCTGCCGTCTGCAATCAGCGAGTTAAGCGCCGCCTGCACCGGTTTCACCAGGTCGGAACCTTTCGGCAAGGCGATGGCGACCGTGGTGCCTTCAATGTTGATGTCGCCTGCCAGCGCCAGCGGTTTAACGTGGGTAGCCTGATAACGCAGGCCTTCATACGGACCAAAGAACATCGGCACGCGTCCGCTGATTACGGCCTGAACACCGGCCGGACGGTCGGGGAAAATCGGAATGGTGATCGCCGGTTTTCCGCCGCTGACGCAGCTGTCGCTGGCCTGCTGCAAGCGGGTAATTTGTGAAGTGCCCGCCCCGGCGCCGACGGTTTGTCCACAAAGCTGCGCCAGCTCGGTGTAAGGGCCGAGGGCGGCATCTTTACGGGCGATCAGCGCCAGCTTGGATGCGTTGTAATAGCCGACAAAATCGACCTGTTGGAAGCGCTTCTTGTTTGCGTCGATATTGGCCAGGGCAACGTCATAACGGCCGGATTTCAGGCCGGGGATGATATTGTCGAAGCCGCCGGTATCCTTCCAGTGGATTGCCACGCCGAGGCGATCGGCGATGGCGCTCATCACGTCGATTTCACGCCCGGCCAGCGTTTTGTTGTCCGCTTCATAGAAGGTGGTCGGGGGCGTATTGGGGTTGGTGCCCGCCACGATGTAACCGGCTTTTTTTATTGCTTCCGGCAGGCTGTCGTGCAGTGCGGGATCGGCGTTGGCTTTTACCGCGGCGCGGAAGGGCACATCGCCTTCAGCGGCATAACCGACGGCCAGCGGAGCCAAGGTAGCGCCAGCCAGCAGCAGGGAGAGTACGGTGCGTTTGAGGTTGGTTTTCATCATGTTCCCCTGCGAATTAAGCCGATTTTACGTTAGCGAAGTTGATTGCCGGTTGCGGCAGGCCCAGGTTTTCACGCAGGGTTGAATACTGATATTCCTCGCGGAACAGGCCGCGACGGCGTAGCTCCGGGATCACCAGTTCGACGAACAGTTCCAACTGATTCGGCAATACCGCAGGCATGATGTTAAAGCCGTCGGCACCTTGCTGTTCCAGCCAAAGCTGGAAGTCATCGGCGATCTCTTCGGCGGTTCCCACCACCACGCGATGCCCGCGCGAACCGGCAGCAACCGCCGCCAGTTCACGCAGCGTCAGGTTTTCGCGTGCCGCAAGATCGGTCAGCAGCTTCACCCGGCTTTGGCCGCCTTCGGTCGCGCCGACGTCCGGTACCGGGCCATCGAGCGGGAAGCCGCTAAGATCGAAGCCGAAGCGGGCGGAAAGCTGTTCGATGCCGTTATCGATATCCACCAGTTGATTGAGCTGATACCAGGTTTCCTGCGCCTCGGCTTTGGTGCGTCCCACGATCGGCATCACGCCCGGCAGGATCAGCAGGTGATCCGGGTTGCGGCCGGCATCGGCGACAAATTTCTTCTGGCTGCGATAGAAGGCCTGGCCTTCTTCCAGCGTGGCGGCGGCGGTAAACACCACCTCGGCGGTTTCTGCGGCCAGCTGTTGTCCGGCCGGCGAAGAACCGGCTTCGATGATCACCGGGCGCCCCTGTGGCGAACGGGCAATGTTCAGTGGGCCTTGCACCGAGAAGTGCTTGCCTTGATGGTTGGCCGCGTGGATTTTCTCGTCAATGGCATACACGCCACTTTGCTTGTCACGTACGATAGCCCCTTCCTCCCAGCCGTCCCACAGCTTGTAGCTGGCTTCGAGAAACTCTCGTGCCACTTCATAACGCTCGGCGTGCGAAGGCAGATCGTCACGGCTGAAGTTACGTGCCGCGTCACTGGAGAATGACGTCACCACGTTCCAGGCGGCGCGGCCGTGGCTGATGTGATCGATAGAGGCCATGGCGCGCGCCAGGTGGAAAGGCTGGTCGAAGGTGGTGGAGGCGGTGGCCGCCAGGCCGATGTGTCGAGTTCTGACCGCCAGCGCCGCCAGCAGCGTCAGCGGCTCCAGGCGGGACAGGGTGGAAGGCAGACGGTGCACGCTGGTCGCCAGCGCATCGCCGACGAAGAACATATCAAAGGTGCCTTCTTCGGCCTTTTGGGCGATCCAGGTGAACCAGTCAATGTCCGTAGGCGAGCCGCTGGCCCCTTCGGCACGCCAGCCGCCGACGTGATGGCCCAGAGCCTGAACAAACAGGCCGAGACGTAATTGACGCGATGGTGTTGAAGGTGAAGTACTCATAATTATTCCTATATTTATTATTGGTTTAATAATTCGATTAAACGGCTCAGCGCGGCGGGCTGCGTTAGCGCGCAGTCCTCGATCACGCGGTCACCGTTCAAATGCGGCAGCAATAGCAGGATGCTGCGCAGTTTCGCACCGACGTCGGTCTGTCGGGCGGCGGTTTGCTTTCTTGTGACGATGTCACTTAATTGACGGCCGTCGTGCAGCGTTAGCGTGACGCGGTGGAAGCGTAACTCCGCATCCAGCTCGTCTGGCGGTGCCGTCAGGTCGGCATGGCGTTCAACCCGTGCCGCCAGGGCTGAAATATTTGGGTCAACGGGGGCCTCACCGTAGTGCATTAGCGGCACGCTGCCGCTGTACAACGCATCGGCGATGACGTATTCCAGGCTAAAACGCGCCTCAACGCCGTTTGACGGGCGGCGAATATAGGGAGCGGTATCGGCACCGGGTGGAAAACTGACCTGGATCTTGGCGATGGCAGCGGGAATATCCTCGACGGTAATGCCTTGTTCGAGCAGGCGTTCGCGCAGGATAAATGCGGCCTCCGCAGCGCTGTGGGTACCGCCGCAGGTGGGATAGCGTTTAAATTCCAGCCCCGGTTGCAGGATACGCCACGGCGCCCCCCAATCGGCCGTCAACAATTCGGGCCGCTGCCGTCCGTCGCCATGCGAGCTCAACAGGCTGTCTATCACGCCTTCCGGCTGCCCGGCAAAACCCAGTTGCGCCAGCAGCACGGCATTGACTGCCGCCCGAGCGGCGATCCCTGCGTGCAACGGCTTGGCGGCTGACCCGAACTGACTGCGCAGCCCAGCGGCCTGGGTGGCCGCCAGCCCAAGGGCGATCTGCGTTTGGTGCAGCGTGAGGTGGAAATAGCGTGCCGCCGCCGCAGTGGCGGCTACGGCGCCAAGGGTGGCAGTGCTGTGAAATCCCAACTGATAGTGCTGAGTACCGGCAGCCAGCCCCAGTCGGCCGGCTGCCTCTACGCCAATGACATAGGCGGCCAGTAGCGCGTCAACGTCTGGGTTATCGTCGGTCAATGCCAACAGCGCAGAGAGCACCACCGTGCTGGGGTGCCCGCGCAGCGCGGGGTGATAATCGTCAAAATCCAGCGAATGGCTGATATAGCCGAAATAGAGCGCACGGTTCTCGGCACTGGCAGGCGGGAACACTTTTTTTACCGCTGCCAGGCCGCTGTCGGTGAGTACGCCCTGGGCGATCGGCAACGCGCAGGCAAAATAATCTATCAGCCCCAGGCGGGCGGCCGACAGGGCTGATGCTTCGGGCCGGCTATCCAGCACCAAATGGGCAAATTGAGCGGTTATGAGCGATGACAAGATATAAAACCTGATTTTTTATGCGGTTATGCGCCGGCCTGCGATTCAGATTTCATTGTGTGGCGATTTCATTAGCCCCGAAAGAACGAACGGAAATTTCATATTTCAAAATGGAATATGGTAGATGCCGATCCCGGCAATAAAGCTGGCTCAATACCGCGGGGCATCTGGCTTAGTCATTTTAAGGCAAAGCAAAGTCGCCATTTGGCTTAAGAAAAAAGGGCGCTAAAGCGGGAAAAGTTGTTCACTCAGCAGATCGATAAACACCCGCAGTCGGGGCGTCAGGTGCTTGCTGGAGGGCCAGAGAATTTTAAAGCTGCCAGTGTGCCGGCAATGCGCACCGAGCAGTTGCTGAAGACGTTGCTCAGCCAGCGACTGCTTTACCGCAAAGTCAGGCAGGCAGGCAATGCCCTGGCCCTGTTCTGCCAAATAGATCAGCGTATCGACGCTGTTGCACACTGCGCTTGCATGCAGACCGTCGCCGAGCATTTTATCCCAGTCCATTACCGGCCAGGCTTCGACTTTGCCGGTGGTGGGGAATTTGTACAGCAAGCAGGCGTGCTGACGCAGATCGTCCGGGCATTGTGGTGTGCCGGCCTGACGCAAATAGGCGGGCGAAGCGACCAGTTGCAGATGAAAACTGCCCAGTTGGCGGCTCATTAATCTTGAGTCTTCCGTTTCCCCAACGCGGATCACCGCGTCGAATCCTTCCTCGATTACCTCAACACGACGGTCGGAAAAGTCCAGTTCAAGTTCAATTTCGGGATATCGACGAATAAACGTCGCCAGCACCGGGTTGAGCAGTCCGCCGACCAGGGGCAAGCTGACGCGAAGTTTGCCACGCGGGGCGCTGCGAGTGTCGCTGAGTTCCTGTTCCGCCGCCGCCATTTCTCCGAGGATCCGCTGGCAACGCTGCAAGAAAAGCCGACCTTCGGCCGTCAAAGTCATGCTGCGGGTACTGCGATGGAACAATCGCACGCCCAGACGGGCCTCCAAACGGGCAACGCTTTTACCGATTGCCGAAGCGGATACGCCCAACAGGCGTCCGGCCTCGACAAAACTGAGCGCTTCTGCCGCCTGAACGAAGGCGGAGACCCCGGCCAGATTATCCATTCGCGCCCCCTATTGCGGACGTTAATGTCCGTTATGAAGGGAAATCTAGCCTGTTTTTCTTCTTTTCGCCACAACCTATCCTCGGGGTTGACAGAATTCGCTGTCAACCTGAGGTATGACCAATGAATAAATACAAACTTGATGCCAAGGCTATTGATAAGGCCATCGATCTGGCGCTGGAACAAAAACGGCTGGTGGGTGCAGTGGTGTTGGTGGCGTTGGGCGGCGAGCAGGTCTATCGTCGTGCGGCCGGTATGGCGGATCGAGAGGCGGGCAAACCGATGCGCATCGATGCGCTGTTTCGCTTGGCTTCGGTCTCCAAACCGATCCTGTCCACGGCGGCGCTGGTGCTGATGGCTCAAGGGCGTTTACGGCTTGAAGACCCGGTGGTGCGCTGGCTGCCGTCGTTCCGGCCGCGTACGCCGGACGGCCAGCAACCCATAGTGACCGTACGTCATCTGATGACCCATACCGCTGGGCTGAGTTACCGCTTTTTCCAACCTGAGCATGGATCCTATGCGCAGGCGGGAGTTTCCGACGGTATGGATGACGATCCGCTCAGCCTGGCGGAAAATGTGCGTCGTATTGCCTCGGCTCCTCTGCAAGCAGCACCAGGAACCGAATGGCGCTACTCGATTGCCACCGATGTGCTGGGTGCGGTGATTGAACAAGCCAGTGGTTTGCCGTTGGCACAAGCGGTGGCACATCTGGTGACCGGACCGATAGCGATGCGAGATACCGGGTTCAGTACCCACGATGCGCAGCGGCTGACAGTGGCTTACGCTAACCATTACCCCGAGCCCCGGCCTCTGCAACAACCGGATCGCATCGAGTTTATTGACGGCACCGACGGTTTTAAGCTTTCACCTGCCAGGGCGCTGGATGCCAGCGCCTATGCGTCAGGCGGGGCCGGCATGGTAGGTTCAGCTGAAGATTTTCTGCGTTTGCTGGAAACCCTGCGTCGGGGCGGCGCACCATTGCTGCCCGAAGAGTGGGTAACGGCCATGACCAGCAACCAGATCGGCGATTTGCCGATGCCATTCTGGCCGGGGCGCGGTTTTGGGCTGGGGATCACCGTATTGAAAGATCCGCGGGCGGCCCAGACGCCGGAATCGGTAGGTACCTGGCGTATGGGCGGGACGTACGGCCATTCCTGGTTTGTCGATCCGGCCCGGCAGCTCAGCGTAGTGGCTTTTACCAATACCGCGCTGGAAGGGATGGCGGGAGCATTTGTCGGGGAACTCTGCCAGGCGGTATATGACGGATTACCGCTTCTCGCAGGAGACCAATGATGATGAAAATCCTGTCTCCGATTTTTTTCATTGCCCTGGGGCTGTTCGGTGTGTACTGCATCGAATTTGGCGTGGTGGGCATATTACCGCTGATCATGGAACGTTACGCAATTTCAGCCTCGCAGGCAGGGTGGCTGGTGGGGGTTTTCGCGATAACGATTGCTTTGCTGGGGCCACTGTTGGTGCTGTTGGCCTCACGGTTAAACCGTAAGCGCATGCTGCTGATTTCACTGGCCGTATTTGTCGTGACCAGTGTGCTCTCGGCTTATGCGGCCAGTTTCGGCTCTCTGCTGCTGTTGCGCATTTTGCCAGCGCTGTTCCACCCGATATATTTCGCGCTGGCGATGGTGGCGGCGGCTTCGTTGTATCCCCAACAGCAGGTGACGCGGGCGACGGCTTATGCTTTTGTCGGCACCAGTATGGGCATGGTGTTGGGGATCCCCTTGACGCATTGGATCGCCAGGCAGTTCAGCTATGAGGCCTCTTTCCTGTTTTGTGCCCTGGTTAACCTGCTGGCGGGTATCGGCTTATTTTTCTGCCTGCCTGATAGTGCCCCCCAGCGAATGGGATATGGCAAGCAGTTGGCAATATTGCGCAGCGGTGCGCTGTGGCTGAATATTCTTGCCTGTGTGCTGATCTTCGCTGCGATGTTTTCCGTTTATGCCTATGCCACCGAATACCTGAGTGGTGAAATCGGCATCAGTGGACCAAGGGTTGGCTTGCTACTGGTGATTTTTGGCTTGGGCGGCGTGTCCGGCAATCTGCTGGCGGGGAAATTGCTGAACCGTCACCGGTTCACGGCCACCTTATTGCACCCAGTGGTGCTGGCACTGGCTTATGGGTTGCTGTATCTGTACGGCAGCACCCATCTGGGCACGATGATCGTTCTTTGCCTGTTTTGGGGGGCGGCGCATACCAGCGGTTTGATAGTGACACAAATGTGGCTGACGGCCGAAGCGCCGCAGGCACCGGAATTCGCCACCGGGCTGTATATTGCCTTTATCAATCTGGGGGTGGCGTTGGGTTCGGTGGTCAGCGGCGGCTTTATTGATGCCGTGGGGCTGCAGGGCATCATGCTCTCCGGTGGGGGGTTCGCGGCGCTGGCGACGGTGACGATCGCGTTTAAAATCAGGCTCTACCCTCGAATCGGCGCCGCAGTGACTCACGGCGTCACTCAATCATTGCCATAACGCGTTGGAACAGGATGCTGTCGGGGTTGGCCAACTCGTTAACCAGCGTGAAATGGTTGTTGTGCCGATCTTCCAGCAGCGCCACATTCAGCCCTTTTTCTCGGCAGGCGGCGAAGTAAGCCAGCGTCTGGTTTCTGAACCCCTGGGTTTCTTTGGCGCCGACGTCGAGCAGGATCTGCGGCGCATGCGCCTTTTCCGGCAGCATAAACAGCGGGCTGAGGGTTGCCGCCTGCTCAGGCGTCAGGCGCATCCAGTCATTGATGTAGATATCGCACAGCGGTCGTATGTCGTACAGGCCGCTCAGCGCCAGCGCCCCTTTGATCACGTTGACGGGCACCTGATACAGGTGCTGCCAGTCATCGGCAATCAGCATGCCACACAGGTGGCCGCCGGCCGAGCTGCCGCTGACGAAGATGCGTTCTGGGTCGATGCCGTACTGGCCGGCGTGGTGGTAAAGCCAGGCTATTGCGCTACGAACCTCGCGGACGATCTCTGCCAGCGTGGCTTCAGGTTGCAAGGTGTATTCCAACGTAGCGACCGCTACGCCATGCTGGGTGAAATTTGCCGCCATCGAACAGGCTTCTTCCTTACGCTGGGAGTGCCAATAACCGCCGTGAATAAACACCAACAGCGGGGAAGGCTGGCGGGCTGCAGGGAACAAGTCCAGGCGCTCGGCGACGCCCATCCCGTAGTGGATATCGTAAATCCCCGGCGTCTGCGCTTTGGCCTGCGCGGCCAGTTGTTCATATTGCGCCATACAGGCGTCAAAATCCTCTACCGAGGCACGGGCGTTGTACTGCACGGCGCGCATCGACAGATCGTCAAACAGCAGGTCGATTTTCATTATCTATCTCTCCTTGAGGGGGTGCCCTCATCATCTACCTGAAGCCGTTTAGACGTTTGCTTCTTAATGCGGGTACAGGTCCGCCGTGACATGGCGCCTGGTGCACTAATAAACTGCATTTGCTGCGCCTTCCGCCTGTTCTCTGGACGGCATAGGCTACTGACAGGTTCTTTCAGGAGTCAGCAACATGAAGTCAATAACCCAACACGCCAGCCCGCCAGTCAATTTGCGTGGGATCCTTGCCAGCCTTTGTTTATCGATGCTGGTTTCCTCGCTGGGCGCCAGCATTGCCAACGTGGGCTTGCCGACGCTGGCGCAGGCGTTCAACAGCTCTTTTCAGGCGGTACAATGGGTCGTTATCGTCTACCTGCTGGCCGTTACCACGTCGATTATTGCCATGGGCCGCTTGGGGGACAGGATGGGGCGCCGCCGCCTGTTGCTGACGGGGATTGCTCTGTTCACCCTGGCGTCCGGATTGTGTGCTATTGCGCCGGACATCTGGCTATTGTTGGCGGCGCGCGTTGCTCAAGGTTTGGGAGCGGCCGTCATGATGGCAATGACCATGGCTCTGGTTGGTGAGACGGTGGGTAAAGAAAATACCGGCCGTGCCATGGGATTGCTGGGCAGCATGTCGGCCATTGGCACGGCGCTTGGCCCTTCGCTGGGGGGCGCACTGATATTGGGTTTCGGCTGGCGGGCGATATTTCTGGTCAACATACCGGTGGGCGTAGTGGCTTTTCTGCTGGTTTATTGCTCCCTGCCGCAGGAACAGCGGCAACGGCAAAAAGAACGCGGTCGGTTTGACTGGGCAGGGACCTTACTGCTTGGGGTGACGCTGGCCTGCTATGCGCTGTCGATGACGTTGGGACGCGGTGACTTTGGCGTCGTTAACCTGACGTTGTTGTTGGGCGCGGCGCTGGGGATGGGGTTATTTGTCCGGTTGCAAAAGCGCACGGCGCTTCCCCTGATCCAGTTGGCGTTGTTCCGCCAACCGGGTCTGAGCGTCGGGTTGGCGATGAGTGCGCTGGTCATGACCATCATGATGACGACGCTGGTGGTAGGGCCATTTTATCTGACGCATGGGCTGGGTTTGGCGGTTGGGCAAGCGGGACTGGCGATGTCGGCGGGGCCGATAGTGGCCGCGTTGCTCGGGGTACCGGCCGGTCGGTGGGTGGATCGCTTCGGGGCGCAAAGGATCACTTTGATGGGGCTGACGACCATGGCTGTTGGGGCAGGCATCATGTCGATGATGTCGCTGAATCAGGGCGTGTTCGGCTACGTGGCACCGCTGTGCCTGATGACGCTGGGTTATGCGCTCTTTCAGGTCGCCAACAATACGGCCTTGATGAAGCATGCCGCCCCCGAGCAGCGTGGGGTGATCTCGGGCATGATCAACCTCTCGCGCAACCTTGGGTTGATCACCGGCGCTTCGGCCATGGGGGCGTTATTTATGCTGGCAACCCACACCGGCGATATCAAGTTGGCTTCGTCGCACGCCGTTGCAAATGGCATGCAGATAACCTACCTGGTCGCCGGTGCGCTGGCGGCGTTTGCGCTGGTGATGGCTGCCAGAAACGGTGGCGTCCGCCCGCACGAGGATGATTACAGCAGGTCGCCCCGGTAGGCGATATGAATTTTGTTGCCGTCCGGATCGCGTAGATAAGCGCCAAAATATCCCTTGCCGTAATGGGTCCGCTCGCCGGCTTCACCTTCCGATGTGCCGCCCGCAGCCAGCCCGGCGGCATAAGCTTGCCGAACCTGTTGTTCATTCTGGGCGGTGAACGCCACCATACTGCCGTTACCGGCACTGGCCGGCTGTCGGTTATAAGGTTGGTAGGCGTAAAAACGCGGCAATGTCCGGTCAGGCAATACCCAGCAACGAGCCCCGGGGCCGCCATCGGGCGTGACCGGGCGTTGCTTGAGTCCCAGTGGCAGCAAAATCGCATCGTAAAATGCAGCGGCTTTGTCCAGATCGCTGACGCCTACGGTGATATGACTAAACATAGTTTCCCTTATTTGTCCCTGCTTACACGTTGCCTCACTTTAGGCCTGATAGCCCAAAAAATAAACAACGCGGCGCTGGATTTTCAGCCCAGATATTCAATGATCGACAAACCGCCGTTGTAATCCGTGCTGTAAATGATCCCCTGAGCGTCGACAAATACGTCGCACGACTGAATAACCTGCGGACGATCGGGGCGTGTGTCCATCATCCTCTGCGGCGCAGCGGGAACCAAAGCGCCGGTTTCCTTCGGTTGATAAGGGTTGCTGATGTCGTAAGCGCGTACGCCGGCATTTTGGTAAGTGGCGAAAATCAGCGTCGAACTGATAAAGCTGCCCGGACGGTTCTCATGCAGATTATGGGGGCCGAAGTGTGCGCCTTTGCTGACGTAATCGCGTTCATCCGGCTGTGGGAAGGTCGCGATGCTCACCGGGTTGGTCGGTTGGCGAATATCAAACAGCCAGATCAACTTTTCGCCGTCCTGCTGGTTGTCGAGCACCGCCTCATCCAACACTACCAGCAGGTCCCGATCAGGTAGCGGCAGTGCGGTGTGGGTGCCGCCGCCAAACGGCGGGCTCCAGTTGCGATGGGCAATTAACTGCGGTTGACTGCGGTCCTTGATATCCAACAGGGTTAGCCCCCCGTCGCGCCAACTGGCATAGGCGGTATCGCCGCTGATGATCGCATGGTGCAAAGCGTAGCGCTTGCCCTCCGGCCAGTTGGGCGTTTCACCCCCGGCGCTGTGCATACCCGGTAGCCACCAACGCCCGGCGATTTGCGGATGACAAGGGTCGGCCAGATCGACGGTCAAAAAAATGTAGTCGCTGTAGCCGTCGATCAGCGCCGAAACGTAAGCCCAGCGCCCGCCCACGTACCAGATGCGGTGTACGCCGATCCCTTCCAGCGCCAGAAAACCAATCTCCCGTGGCCGGTCCGGGGCGGAAATATCGAAAATACGCATCCCGGCGCTCCAGCCGCGGAGATCGCTGCTCGATACCGTCTGGCTGATGGCGCGGGTGTAATAGACTTTTTCATCGGCAAAGCGGACGTCGGCAAATAAATCCCGGGCGTTAATCACCAGCAGCAAATCGTCATGCGCCTGTAAATGCACATTCCAGGTGCCGGGTGGCGCAGGGACAAAGCCGGCGGGTTTCGGATCCTTCGCATCGCGTACGTCGACGATGGAAAAGCCCTGCGAAACCATGTGGCCGATATAGGCATAGCCCCGATGAACCATCACCTGTACGCCGTCCGGCCTGCCGCCCTGATCGCTGTGACCGATCAGCCGCATATTGCGGCTGTATTCGGGCTGCACAAGGGGTTGCGTTGCCATCATCGCTCCTTATTTCTTAGCCTGTTGCGCTTCAAGCGTGGCGAACCAAGGAGCGATGAAATCGTCTGATTTACCCCAGTTCGGGATCACTTTCGCCAGCGAGGCGACGTTGGTGGCCGCCGGATGGCTGAGCAGCAGGGCCTGCGGGATTGCCGCAGCTTTAAATTCATAGGTTGCAGGGGTTTTCTCGCCGCCAATTTTATTGGCCACCAGGCGCAGGTTAACGGCGCCGATCAGCTTGGGATCCACCGCCACGCTGAGCTTCCAGGCGCTGTCTTTAGCGCGCATCAGCGCCAGATCCTGGTTGGAGATATCGATACTGTAGAGTTTGATTTCGGTACGGCCATTCTCCTGCAAGGCCTTGTAGGCCCCCTGGCTAAACGCATCCCAGGTACCCCAAATGGCATCGATTTTGCCTTTTGGGTATTTGGCCAGGATCGCGCCAATTTTGTTGGCCGTATCGCCCTGAACGTCGGAGGACACCGCACCGATGGATTCCAGCTCTTTGATGCCGGGCTGTTGTTTAAGCAGTTTCTGGTACTGCGCCTGACGTCGCTCCATGGGCGGGAACCCCGCGACCCATAGCTTGATGATATTCGCCTGACCGTTGAAATCTTTTACCAGTTGGCCAAACGAAAGATCGGTCAACGAAGCGTCGTCCTGCTGGGTAATGGTCACGCCCGGAATTTCGCCCTGCACGGCGGTATCAAAGGCGGCCACCGCGATGCCGCTGTCGGCGATGCGTTTGAGCAGGGCGGTTGAGTAAGGATCGCGCCCCTGAGACAGAATAATGCCGTCGTACTTTTGGCTAATGGCCTGATTGACGAAGTCCTGGAATTTGGCGTCGTCGCCGTTGGTCAGGAAGGTATTGACCTGAAAGCCGAGTTTGCGGCCTTCCTGCACCGCCCCGGATACGAACTGCGTGGTATTGTCGTCAGAACCCAAATTGCGGATCACCGCAATGCGGATCGGCCCCTGATGATTCGCTATCGCTGCCGGGATTGGGGCGGCAGTGGGGGCGGATAGTGCCGGAAACACGGCGAACAGGCTGAGCGCCAGAAGTGAGGTGTTGAACAATTTCATTGAGTTTTACCCTGCATGGTTAAGCATCATTAAAAAGCGAGAGGACAATTCATCGTCACCATTGGGATGGCTTTTTATTGAAAGGATGAATTGAGGCAGCCAGTTTCCATGGCCGACCGGCGGATGACAATGAACGAAAAAACATAAGCTAATGCAAAAGAGTATTAGTGATTGGCGTCCTCACCCCTATGATGGCAATAGCTGATAAAATAAGGACTTGAGCATGAGTGATAACTCCATCCGCGTGGTCGTCGGCCCCGCCAACTATTTTGCATTCCCCGGAGCCATTGACCAACTGGCGCAGTTTTATTCCCCGCAACAGCTGAGCAAGGCGCTCTGGGTGTACGGTGAGCGCGCATTGGCGGCGGCAAAACCCTGGTTACCGGCGGTATTCGACGACGCCGATGCTCGTCGGGTGCTGTTTAACAGCCACTGCAGTGAGAGCACCGTGCAGGATATCGTGCGCCAGGCCGGCGCGGATCGGCAGGTGGTGATCGGCGTTGGCGGCGGTGCAGTATTGGACACGGCCAAAGTGGTGGCCCGTCGCTTAGGGCTGCCGCTGGTGGCGATCCCGACCATTGCCGCCACCTGTGCCGCCTGGACGCCGCTCTCGGTGTGGTACAACGACCAGGGGCAAGCATTGCGCTATGAGATTTTCAATGATGCCAACCATCTGGTGTTGGTCGAGCCGGAAATTATCCTGCGTGCTCCAAAGGAGTACTTGCTGGCTGGGATCGGCGACACCCTGGCGAAATGGTATGAAGCGGTGGTGCTGAGCCCGCAGCCGGAACGTTTGCCGCTAACCGTACAACTGGGCCTCAATACCGCACTGACGCTGCGCGACGTATTGCTCAACCAAAGCGAGGCGGCGTTGCAGGCACAGGCGCAAGGACAATTGAGTCAGGACTTCCTTAATGTGCTGGAGGCGATTATCGCCGGTGGTGGTTTGGTGGGGGGACTGGGCGATCGCTATACCCGCATCGCCGCTGCGCATTCGGTGCATAACGGGTTGACCGCGCTACCGCAAACCGATGCCTTCTTGCATGGCACCAAGGTGGCGTACGGCATTCTGGTGCAGAGCGCACTGCTGGGGCAACCGGAAACCGTGGCGCAACTGATTGCGCTTTACCGGCGATTGGATTTACCGGTCAGTCTGGCAGCGCTGCAGGTGGATATCCACGATGAAGCGCAAATTAAACGGCTGATCGAACGCACCCTGCAGCAGGGCGAGTCGATTCACCTGCTGCCGATCACGATCAACGATTCCAGCTTGCGCGCTGCGCTTAGCTTTGTGGAGTCACAGCATCGTTGAGGGGTACGGATGGCGCTGGGTGTGCGTCATCTGACGTCAGGCGTTGTCCACCCGAGGATTGGAGTGGGTCGGCTGGCTGGGATACTCCACCTGGTGCTTGTGCAGATAGTCACGTATCAACTGACGGATCACCTGAGAGGGGGTCACGTCCTGTTGCAGACAGAGTTCTTCCAGGGCTTTTTTCTTGTCTGGGTCGATGAGGACGGTCAGACGCGCCGTTTTCTTTTCCATGGTGATTGCTCCAGAGGATGATAATCAAATGATAATAGCAGGGCGGCAATACCGCCTCAGCTAAAGTGCAGCCGTTCAATTTTGCGTGACAGGTAGCGAAGATCGCAGCTAAAGCTTGGCCCGACCTCAGCGGAAAGGCGGCGCAGCAGGCTGAGTGGCGTTTCGGTATTGGCAAGCGCAGCGTAGATAATCACGTTGCCGCTGGGTGCCACGCAGTACAGAACCGTGTTAAACACCCGGTGTAAGCTGTGATACAGCAGTGAGCCCTCATCCGGCACTTCATGGTAGTTCAGTACTAACCAGCCCGGATCCGAAAGCCGCTCGGCGCACTGCGCCAAAAAGGCCTGTGTGCCCTGTTGCGGATCCATGGTAAAGGCGCTGTAGAGGTCGGAAAAAATCAGGTCATAGCGCCGCTGGGCGGGGGCTTGCAAGAAATCCGCGGCATCGGCGATGTGCATCGTGATGTTATGTACGGCAGGTAAAGTGAAGTATCGGCGGGCGACGGATACCACCGCCTGGCGCAATTCCACCACTTCCAACAGCATATTGGCATCATAGGCGTGCAGCGCCCGCACCAGGCCACCGCCGCCCAGCCCCAGGATCAGTGCCGAGGCGGGGGGCTGCCAGGCGACTGCCATCAGCATGGTTTTGATGTAGTTATGAACCGGCACCTGCGGCGCGCTGATACACATTTTGCTCTGTTCGCAGATACCGTCAAAACGCAGGGTGCGGTAACCCTTGTGATCGGAGACGATAATTTCGCCGCAGTGATCCAACTCCCGTGCAATCACCTGACCGCGAGGGGAGAAATCCAGGCTATTTAGCAGCTTATCAACCAATGACATAGTAGTTTCGTCGAGCCTCCATCCTAAAAAGGCAGCCTTACTTACGGGCGCACATAAATTCTGCGGTACAGATCCTGCGGCCATTGACCGACGCACGGCCAGAGAATCGGGCAATGCCGGAGCGCTGTCGGACAAATGTCACTTCCATACAGAGTTGGTCACCGGGCCGTGCCGAACGATAGAAACGGGCGCGATGGATGGCCGCAAAATAGTAATGCTCGCCTGGCAGCAACGGGCTGAGAAAATAATGTGCCAACAGACCGGTGGTCTGCGCCAACGCTTCCACCATCAATACGCCGGGAAACACCGTCATCTGATGATGGCCGGTCCAGAATGTCGGTTCGTTGGCGGTGATATTTTTGATGGCGCTAAGGCGGCCTTCGGCAATGCAAGTGCCGGCAGGCAGGATGCGGTCAACCAGCAGACAGGGAAAACGGTGTGGCAGGATAGATTGAACATCCTGGTACTGCAGTGGATTACCATTTAGCGGCATGTGTGTTTCGGATCCTGTCAGCGGGCAAAGCTCAGCTTGCGTGGGCCTCTGTGCCGGTCGAAGTGTAATGACATTATAATGTTATTATCATCAGATGCACCAAATGAAAGCCTTCTGGGTTGAAAAACAGCGAATAACGTCAGCCGATTTGAGCGCCAGTAATTACAACTTGTTGAAGATATTGCGTGTTTCGAGGGGGAGGAAGTTAGCCGCCAGCAGGAGAGCGGCGGCTAAGGGGGATCAGTTTTTGTAGCGCGTCAGCTTATCGAGGTAGCCCATCACAAAAGCCGAAAGGACAAAGGTCAGGTGGATGATCACATACCACATCAGCTTGTTGTCCGGCACGTTTTTGGCGTCCATAAACACCCGCAGCAGGTGAATGGAGGAAATGGCGACAATTGAAGCGGCCACCTTGTTCTTTAGAGAGGTGGCATCCATCTTGCCCAGCCAGCTCAGTTTCTCTTTGTTTTCGCTGATATCCAGCTGCGAAACAAAATTTTCATAGCCCGAGAACATCACCATCACCAGCAGGCCGCCAACCAGCGCCATATCGACCAGCGAGAGCAGCGTCAGAACCAGATCCGCTTCGGCTATGGAGAAAATGTTCGGCAGAACATGGAATATCTCCTGGAAAAATTTAATCGACAGCGCCAGCAAGGCCAGGGACAGGCCGAAGTAAACCGGGGCAAGTAGCCAACGGGAGGCATACATGGCATTTTCTAGAAAGCGTTCCATAGTCATCTGAGTTCGTTACAAAAAGTGGGATACAGTATAACGCAAGAGGCCCGTCAAAAGGCAAGAGAGCCCGCGAGGATTGAAAGGGGATTTCGCCGGGATGAGGGAATGCCATGCGAAAGAAATAAGCCCCTTTAATCACTGCGTGTTTTTAAGCTATTTACTCCGCAAAAAAATATTTTATCAATATATATTGAGCTATCCGAAAATCAGACTAGCCTTTAAATGCTGCATGATGACATTGCAGTGGGTTTTTATATCGCGAGCGAATTATATATAACGGAAATGAATTAACCTAATGGAGATGGATATGGATAATTCCCTAAATGGAAAAACCAACGGTTGGGATAGTGTTAATGATTTGCTGAATTACCATAATAGAGGCAATGGTTTAACCATTAATAATAAGCCTTCTTTTGATATAGCAGCGGCAGGCAAGCAAATAGCGCGCAGTGAACAAACCTGGAATGGAACTCACGTCATCGGCCAAGGCGCCACCGTCACTTACTCCTTCCCGGATTGGGATTATAATCAGAGCAATTTAAATGGTCGCTTTGCCAGCCAAGACACCGGCCTTAGCGCCTTTACCGCCGATCAAAAAGCACAGGCCAAGCTTTCCCTGCAGTCTTGGGCCGATGTGGCGAACCTTAATTTCGTCGAGGTAGCCCCAGGGCAAAAGTCCAACATTACCTTTGGTAATTATGAGGGCGACGGTCAGGCTTATGCGATTAAACCTTTTACCGGCGCAGGTACGGATTATCGCGGGCATAATACCGACGGTCAAAGCTGGTTCAATATTAATTACGACTATGCAGATCCCCGTGATGGTGTTTATGCCAATTTACATCCTGAATTGGGCAACTATGGCCGCCTGAGCATCACCCATGAATTGGGGCACACTTTGGGGTTGGATCACCCAGGGGTTTACAATGCCGGACAAAGCCCGAGTTATGCCAAGGCTACCTACGCCGAAGATACTCGCCAGTTCAGCGTGATGAGCTATTGGGATGAATCTGTCACCGGCGGCGATCACGGCGGTTATTATTCCGCGGCTCCGCTGGTCGATGATATTGCTGCCATTCAGTATTTATATGGTGCCAATACCACCACGCGCACCGGTGACACGGTATATGGATTCAACTCTAATTCCGGCAGAGATTTCTACACCGCGACGGACAGCAGCCAGAAACTGATTTTCTCCGTCTGGGACGCGGGCGGTAACGACACCCTTGATTTCTCAGGGTACTCGCAAGACCAGCGTATTAATCTGACCGAAGGCTCGTTCTCTGACGTTGGCGGGTTGAAGGGCAATATTTCCATCGCCGTAGGCGCTGTCATCGAAAACGCCATTGGCGGTTCGGGGAATGATGTCATTGTCGGCAACGACGCCGCCAATATTCTTCAGGGCGG
Organism: Serratia sp. BNK-12; assembly: GCF_047456085.1. Taxonomy (NCBI): domain Bacteria; kingdom Pseudomonadati; phylum Pseudomonadota; class Gammaproteobacteria; order Enterobacterales; family Yersiniaceae; genus Serratia; species Serratia sp. BNK-12. The sequence goes on along the minus strand of NZ_CP179896.1, from coordinate 2,609,267 downwards.
CGCGGGGAACGACGTTATTTACGGTGGCGGTGGGCAGGATCAGTTATCCGGTGGCAGCGGCAGTGATATTTTTGTTTTCTCCGCCGTGAGCGATTCACCGTTCAAATCGCCGGATAAGATCCTAGACTTTGAAACCGGTATCGACAAGATTGACCTCTCTTTCTTTAATCAGGGCGATAACGGTACCGACTTTATTCATTTCGTTGACAGCTTCAGCGGTCAGGCAGGTGAGGCCACGTTGACGTATAATTCACAAAGTGATTTTAGTGAATTGGCATTGAATATAAGTGGTCATGCGACACCGGACTTCCTGGTGAATATCGTAGGCCAGGCAAATACCGCCACTGATTTTATTGTTTAATTCTGTCACGGTGGGCTATGCCCACCGTTTTATTACGGTTTTATTCCCCTGCGCCCCACAATGTCTCTTCGCCACGTCGGCTGCCGTCGCCGCTTTGTAAGGATTTCGTAAGCGGTTTGGAAGTATCTCATCAATGTATTTAATAAGGTTATAACGACGTTGCTTATGGTAAGCATTGTCATTATTATCAATTTACTGAGTCTGCGAAGAAAGACCTTTATTTTAGCATTATTAATTTCCTTTAATCTCTTTAACTCGGTTAAACCCGATTGGCGAAGCAACTGCGAGCGAATACTAATAATTAATGCAGGGCTAACACATGTGCAGAACTTTTAATTGCCGGGGAATTATCGGGCATTCCGCCTTATGGGGTGCGTTAATCGCCAGTGCCTTTAACGCCAATGCGGAAGTTAAGAAAACATCATTAGAAAAGACCACGCAAAGTGAAGAAGAAATAACGGTAGTGGCGCCGGTTATTGAAAACAAATCGGGGACAATCACCACTATTACCGCGCAAGACATGCAGAAAAAAGGGGGCAATGATTTCGGCTCGATTATGCGCTACGAACCCTTGATCAGTGCCACCGGTGTCAGCGGGGGCTCATCATCGGGGAAAAGCGGTTTCGATCGCAGCGGGTATACAGGTTATAACATCCGTGGCCTGGAGAGCAATCGCGTCGGATTGGACGTCGACGGCATTCCACAGCCTGATGCCACCGGACGCAGCTACGTCAGCCGCGCCGGGCTCAATACCTTTGGCATCGGCAGGGACTATATCGACCCTTACATGTACGGCCAGGTGGAGATCGAATCGGGCGCAACCTCGATTGAACGCAGTAATACCTCTATTGGCGGTGCCGTTTCGTTTTTACCGAAATCAGCCGATCAGTACCTTTCCCCCACCAAACAGACCTACTTTGGTTACCAGAGCGATTACGATTCATCCAATCGCAGCTGGCACAATGGCATTACCGCCGCTGCGGGCGATGAACAACTGCGCGGGGTGTTTGTTTACAGTCGCCGTGACGGCCAGGAAACGCGCAATAACAGCGGCACCCACCAGGCCTATCCGGCCAACTGGCACACCAATGCGCTGATGGCCTCCGGTATCTGGCAACCGAACGACGAACACAAACTCACGGGCACGGTGGATTACTATGACAAAACCAACCACACCCATTACGACAGTTGGAACTCGGCCGGCAGCGCCATTCTGGGGACCGCCCAACAGCAAAGCAATACGCGCCGTTGGGGAGTGAGCCTGAAAGATGAATGGACACCGTACAACGATTTTGTCGATACCCTGACCTCAAAAGTCTATTACCAACAGACTCAGGCGCATGACAACACCTATATGCCCACCAGCACTGGCAGCATGGAACGGGTTTATTCCGACTACAACGTCAACACCTATGGTTTTGAAACCCAGATAGCCAAAACATGGGGACGGCACACGCTGAGCGGGGGACTCAATGCAAGGTTGACCGATACCGAGCGACCGTTCCGTGAAGAGCCTGCACCCAGTGCATTTACCGCCATCATGCAGCCGGAGTCCGACAGTCGCAGCTATGTGCTGGGCGGTTATGTGCAGGACAGGATCCAGTTTGATCTCGACGGGCACGGCTTTGCGGTGGTGCCGGGCGTGCGCGTGGCTCACCAAAGCACCAAGCCGCAGAATCTGAGCAGCCTGACTACCGGCAGCACGGTGCTGACGGAGTCCGAGTTGGAAACGCTGTACGGCAAAAGCAACACCGATACCCAGGTCCTGCCGTCACTCAGCTTCCAGTACAATCTGACGCCGACGTTGATGACTTATCTCCAGTACAAACGCGGTGCGCAGTTCCCGAACGCCAGCCAACTTTATGGCTCATGGAACCTCGGCTCCAGCTACGCAGGCACCGCGCAGTATGCGTTGATCGGTAACGCCGATCTGAATACCGAGACCAGCAATAACCTGGAATGGGGCGTGAAGGGAGAGGTTGTCGAAGGTGTGACCCTGCGCACCTCGCTGTTCTACAACACCTATAAAAACTTCATTGCCTATACCCGCTACCAGCGCGCCAGCAGTCCGGACAAGTTTGCTAACGTGCCGTCCAATATCTACACCATTTATCAGGCAGAAAACCGCGACAAGGCCTACATCTACGGGGGTGAAATCAGCACCCGGCTGAATTTTGGCACCTGGTTTGAGCAGGTTAACGGCCTGAGCGCCAACTTTGCCCTGGGGTATAACCAGGGCAAGTCCAAGTCCAGTTACTCCGGCGATAAATATGTCGATATCGACAGCGTTGGGCCAATGAAGGCCATTGTCGGCGTGGCGTGGGACGATCCGGCAAAACGCTACGGCGCTGCGGTGACGGCGACCTTCGTTAAAGGCAAGCAGGCAACGGCCACCAACCGTGAAAGCTACAACAACGCCAGCGGCAGTACGCTCACTGACGCAACCACGGAATATTTGCGCGTGCCGGGTTATGGCCTGGTGGATATGTCCGCGTACTGGCAGGTGGCCCGCAATGTGAAGCTGAGTGGCGGTGTGTATAACATCACCGACAGAAAATACCGTGACTACCTGAGCAGCCGCGAACTCACGGACTCGACTCAACAGGATGCTTACGATAATGCGTTGGCCGTTATGCCGGGAAGAACTTTCCAGTTAGGCGTAAACGTGGATTTCTAAGCTCATCCGGTGGATGAACCCATAACGTTCCTTATGCCGCCCTTCGCCAGTGAAAGGCGGCTTGGTCATCCATCGCCCGTTGAAGGAGACACCCCATGAAACTGTGGATTATCGGTTTGCTGGCACTGCCGTTTTCGCTCTGCGCCACCGAACGCGTGATCTCGATTGGCGGAGACGTCACGGAGATTGTTTATGCGCTTGGCGCCCAGCAAGCGTTGGTCGCACGCGACAGCACCAGCCTGCAACCGCCGCAAGCCACGGAGCTGCCCAATGTCGGTTATATGCGACAGCTCAATGCCGAAGGGATGCTGGCGATGAAACCCACGCTGGTGATCGCCAGCATGCTGTCACAACCCTCGTTGGCGTTGCAGCAGGTCGAACAGGCCGGGGTAAAAGTCGTCACCGTGACAGGCAAACCCGAACTGAACGCGATCGACGAAAAAATAACCGCGATCGCCGCTATCCTGGGCCGCGAAAAAGAAGGGAAAGCCCTGCAGGCAGCGTTGGATCGCCAGCTCGCCGCGGTGCCGACGAACCCTCTGCCGGTCAGGGTGCTGTTTATCATGGCGCACACTGGGATCACGGCCATGGGGGCCGGCAGCGACACCGCCGCCGATGGCGCCATTCGCAGCGCCGGGCTGCAAAATGCCATGGGCGGCGTAGCACGTTATCAATCGTTAACCCAGGAGGGCCTGGTGGCCGCTGCGCCCCAACTGCTGGTGATAGGCAAAGGCAGTTTGCGACGGATGGGCGGTGAGGCGAATATCTGGGCGCTGCCGGGATTGGCTTTTACCCCGGCGGGTCAACAACGGCGCCTGTTGGTGATTGATGATAATGCGCTGCTGAGTTTTGGCCTGGCCATGCCGGCGGCCATTGGCCAACTGCGTCAGGCGGCTCAAGCCGTAACCCCTTAAGCTTTCGTGCCTTTATTGTCTACGTGCCCTAATGAGCGCTCGGGGAAACAACGATCGCGCAAGCGCTGTTTCAATGCCGCCGCATCCGGAAAGCCGCCCTCGATTTTACGATCCCAAAGTACCACGCCGTCGACGGTGATTTCATAAATGCCGCCGGTACCGGGTACCAGGGTGACGGCGGCTAAATCGGTGCTGAAGGTGTGGAGCAACTCTTGCGCCATCCACGCCGCACGCAGCAGCCAGTTGCATTGCGAACAATAGTGAATGGTGACGGCAGGGGATGTTTTCATGGGCAGAACCATAGCGGCGAGAGAGAGCCTGCATCATCGAACGCCGCCGTCGTGCTGTCAAGCCGACTTCCTCAGGGACGCAGCAAGGTCAAATCAATCTGCCACCTGTTGATTTTATTGTACAAGGTGGTGCGTGAAAGCCCGAGCAGACGAGCCGCCTGTCGCAGATTACCGTTACTGGATTCAATGATCTGAATGATATGGGCGCGTTCATTGTCCTCCAGACGGCTTGAGGGGACGGCTTCCTGTTCAGGAAAAGCCTGGGCGATCTCCCTGGGCAAATCATCCACGTCGATCAGCAACCCTTCGCACAGGTTCACCATCCGCTCCACCAGGTTTTCCAATTCGCGCACGTTGCCGGGCCAGTGCCAGGCGTTAAGGCAAACCATGGCCTGCGGTGAGACCTGGGGCGGGATCTTCTTCATCCGCGTACTCAGCTTGTGAATAAAGCCGTTGACCAGTCCGGCGATATCTTCCCGACGTTCACGCAGGGGCGGAACGGGGAGGGAAAGGACGTTCAGGCGGTAATAAAGGTCACGACGAAACGCGCCGTTCTCCACGGCCTGCAGCAAATCGCAATGGGTAGCCGCAATGATTCGCACATTCACTTTGGCCGGATGCGCCGCGCCAATCCGCAACACTTCGCCTTCCTGCAATACGCGCAGCAGGCTGGTTTGTGCATCCAACGGCATTTCACCGATTTCGTCGAGCAACAGCGTGCCGCCGTCCGCCAGTTCGAATTTGCCTGCCGAACCGCCGCGACGCGATCCGGTAAAGGCGCCATCGACGTAGCCAAACAGCTCGCTTTGCACCAGATCGCGCGGCAGGGCGCCGCAGTTGACCGCGACAAAGGGTTCGTTGCAGCGCTCACCGCCGTTGTGGATTGCCTGAGCGAACAGCTCCTTGCCGGTGCCGCTTTCCCCCGTCAGCAAGACCGTGCTGTCACTGCGGCTGCAGGTGCGCGCCTGCATGATCGCCTCCCGCATGCGGCTGGAATGACCGAAAATCATCTCGAAGGTGTAGCTGGCGCTCACGCCCATGACTCGTCGGGTGATGGCACGGATGCGCTGATTTTCGCGCAGGGAGAGCACCCGGCCATTATCCGGCGCAGGCATCAGCGAAATCACGCAGGAGAGGGCTGGCTTGCCGACGGGCATAAACACCATTTCACGATCGTTGCAAAACGGCATGGTTAACAACGATCCGGATTGGGGGCACAACAGCTCATCGATCGGCGTATCACCGGGTTCCAGCCCGCCAAAAATTTGGCGAGCATAGCGGTTGACCGTTTTCAGCCGGCCGTGCCTATCGCAGACCATCACGCCTTCATTCAGGGTTTCCAAAATGGACTGCTGCTCGGCCAACAGCCGGTGCAGCTTGAGCTGTTGACCGATTGCCTCCGCAGCCGCCTGCACGGTACCCAGAGTGTGGGCATTGAAATTGTCCGGCGTGGCGGTGAGCGTCAGCACGCCAATCATGACGCCTTCGGCGTTGCGCACCGGCGCGGCGGCGCATTGGCGATGCCGTTGCCGCAGGCCCATCTTCCAGTTTTCACCGCTCAGCACATACACCAGCCGCTGTTCAAGCAGGCAGCGTGCGGTGCAGTTGGTGCCCTGAACCTCTTCACGCAAGATGCTGCCGATCGGCGTCATGTCCGCGCCACAGTAGTGAAGGGTGACGCCATGGGCATCGGTCAGGTTGATGTGACCGTCGGGATTATAGGCCAGCAAATTTTCCATGATGCTGCGCGCCACGGCAATCAGCTCGGAATTGTGTGCCAGAATCGCCAGCAGTTGGTCAGGCGGTGGCGCGTGATAGACAAACTCATCGGGATCGATGCCGTATTCACGCGAGCGTCGCCAGGATTGCAGGATCGACTTGCGTATCCAACCGGGCTGGCCGCCTTCATTAAACGCCTGCCACCCTTGCCAAAACAGGCTGTCCCATTCACCGGATTCCGCCCCTTCAGGCAGGCTGAAGATCGGATCGCTCTCGTCTTTGATCGGCATCAGGCCGGCGGCTGTCTGCATGGTGCGCCCCGCTGTTTGGAATGTAATGTTCATTTTATTGACATGTGAAATTGACATGTCAATTTAGTTGTCACTTTGTTATGCCTATCTGTGCAACGTCTCACAAATTCCGCGTGTTTTGAGCTGGCATCCCCTTTGCAATACCCAGGGTGAACTCCGTTGCCCAATAGGGCGTTACCTCACATAAGGAATCACTATGAGTCATTCATCCCAACCCCTGCGTGTTGGTCTGATCGGTGCTGGCAGAATGGGCACTTTCCATGCGGAGTCGTTGGCACGGCGCGTGCCGGGTGCGGTGCTGGCGGCGGTGGCCGATCCTCTGCCGGGTACGGCGCAACGGCTGGCGGAACGTTTGGACGTTGAAGCCTACAGCGATTTGCAGGCGATGCTGGACAACCCGGCTATTGATGCGGTGGTAATAGCATCTCCGGCCCGCACCCATGCGGAGTGGGTGATTGCAGCGGCACAGGCCGGTAAGCATGTGTTCTGCGAAAAGCCGATGGCTATCACGCTGGATGAGGCAGACAGCGCAATTGCCGCCGCAAAACGGGCGGGCGTGGTTCTGCAGGTCGGATTTAATCGCCGTTTTGTCAGCGGATTTGCCGCCGCTATCGCCGCCGTAAAGGCGGGTGAGAATGGCACTACGCAGTTATCCCGTTCGGTGACGCGCGATCCCTTGCTACGGGATCCGGCGCCCATCCCGGCGTGGACCATCTTTCTTGAAACCTTGATTCATGATTTCGACACCTTGCTGCATTTCAACCCTGGCGCCAGGCCGGTAGAGGTTTATGCGTTGGCGGACGCCCTGGTGCGGCCGGACTTCAAAGACAAAGGGCTGTTGGACACCGCCGTGGTCACCATTCGCTTTGACAACGGGGCTATCGCCACCGCCGAAGCCAATTTCCAGGCGGTGTACGGTTACGACGTGCGCGGTGAGGTGTTTGGCAGCAAAGGCATGTTGCAGGCGGGCAATATCAACCTGAACAACTGCGTGCGTTATCACGCCGGAGGCATCGCCATAGAAACCTCGCGGCAGGACACCGATCTGCTGCGTGACGCTTACGTGGCGGAGTTGACCGAATTCGCCCAGAGCATCCGGCAGGGTTGCAGCCCGCGTGCTACCGGACAAGATGCGCGCAATGCGCTGGCGATAGCCTTGGCCTGTATCGAGTCGGTGCAGCAGGGCAAACCGGTCAAATTAGGGGGGCAATAATGGCCAGTTATCAGCTCTCTGTATGCGCAGAAATGGTATTTCTCGATCTGCCGTTTATCGAACGCGTGGCGCGTATCAATGCGCTGGGTTTTGGCGTTGAAATGTGGAACTGGGCCAATAAAGACCTTGATGCTTTGGCCGCCAGCGGGGCGCGCTTTACATCAATGACCGGCTATCTGACCGGCAACCTGACCGACGACAAAGACATTGCCCAACTGTTGCACAGCGCGGAGCAGTCATTGGCCGTTGCCCAACGCTTGAACTGCCCGAGCCTGAATCTTCACGGTACCGGGTTGGATCCTCAGGGATTACCGGTGAAACCGGTGGCGGTGGTAACCGGTGCGATGTGGCTCAAGGCGGCCGATACGCTAAGCCGGCTGGCGCACATGGCGGAGCGGGCCGGAAAAGTCTTCACGCTGGAAAACCTCAATTTGCCACGCGACCACCCTGGCACACCCTTTGCCAAAGCCTGCGACACACTGGCTCTGGTGGAGGCGGTAAACCGTCCGGGCCTGAAGATGAATCTCGATCTTTACCATGCGCAGATTGGCGAAGGGGATCTTATCGAACTGATCCGTCGCTGTGGCACGGCAATAGGGGAAATCCAGGTGGCGGACGTGCCGGGGCGGCAACAGCCTGGTACCGGTGAAATCAATTACCGCGCCATCGCACGCACGTTAGAAGACATCGATTATCAGGGCGTGGTGGCGATGGAAGGGTGGGCATCCGGTGACAGCACCGAGGCGCTGTTACAGTTCCGCGACCATTTTACCCGATAGCCTGAACACATCCGGGCAGGGCCGCTGCCCGGCATTCAAAATGATGCGTTGATTTTAATAATAAATAAACCTCAACCTACAGGATGTCATCATGAAAACCAAAAGATTGCTACTGATACTGCTGAGCATCGTCATGAGCTTCAGCGCCCAGGCGAAAACCTACAAGGTCGGCGTGGCGCTGGCCAATTTCGACCTTAACTTTGTCTCTATTTTGCGTTCACAGATGGTGAGCGAACTTAAGCAGTTGGGGATGGACGGCCAGTTTGTCGATGCCAAAGGGGACGTGGCGTTGCAGGTGCAGCAGGTGGACGATTTTATCAACCTCGGGGTGGACGCCATTATCCTCAACCCGGTTGACACTCAGGGGGTGAAACCGATGATGGACGCCGCCGAACGCGCCAATATTCCGTTGATTTTCGTCAACCGCAAACCGGAGGTGAAACTGGGCAAGGACATGGCCTACGTAGGCTCTGACTCTGCGGTGGGTGGTGAAATGCAGATGGAAGCCTTGGCGAAAAAGATGAACTACCGTGGGAACGTGGCGATCCTGATGGGGGCGTTGTCCAATGAAGAAGCACGCGAGCGCACCCGCGCCGTGGAAGCGGTGATCGCCAAATACAAAGACATGAAGGTGCTGGAGAAGCAGACCGCCAAATGGCAGCGCAATGAGGCAGTGGATGTGGTGTCCGGTTGGCTGCTGAACGGCCGGCCGATTGACGCGATTGCCGCTAACAACGATGAAATGGCGATTGGTGCCATCATGGCGCTGAATCAGGCCAAAAACAAAACCATTCTGGTGGCGGGCATCGACGGCACGCCGGACGGTCAGCAGTTCATTAAAAACGGCGGCATGACGTTGACCATTTTCCAGGATGCCAAAGGGCAGGCCATCGGGGCGGTGCAGGTAACCAAGGCGCTGTTGGAAAAACAAAAGGTCGAGCCTTATAACTGGGTACCCTACAAAACCATCACACAGCAGAATTTGGCAGAATTCCAGGCGGTTAATCAGAAGTAGATATAGTGCCCTTGGTGGCCGTGAGGCGATGGCATCATAGCCGCAGTCATGCACGAAGACCGTTGGATCTCGGTGCAGAAAACGATGCGGAGGCGACAAGGGATTAAAAGGAATAGCCGCCGTGACTGCGGCTATCGTTGATGTACTTTTCAGGCCGTCACGCGCGGGGCGGTTTTTCCGAACAACCTCATTGCCAGACCACCAGCAGCCGTCAGCGTGGCCAATGTCACTACGCCAGGCCAGCCGGCAGCTTCCAGGATCTTGCTGCCCAGCGCGGCCCCGCCTGCCATGCCGATAAACACCAGCGTAAACATGATGGCGTTGAGGCGGCTGCGGGCGGCCGGATTGATAGCGTAAATAATGGTTTGATGGGCGACCAGCGTGGCCTGAATGCCGAGATCAAAACCTACCGCGCTCAGGGCAATCAACGCCAGTTGGGCGGGGAGCGACAGCAACGGCAGCAGGAACATCAGGGCAAAAGAAACCACCACCATGGCAGCGCCAATCTTAGTGACATAGTCCGGCCCGTGACGATCGGCCAGCATGCCTGCCAAGGGGGCAGCCAATGCGCCTGCCGCACCGGCCAAACCAAAAGCCCCGGCGACGGCGCTACCCAACTGATACCGTTCCGCCAACATCACTGCCAGCGTAGACCAGAAAGCGCTGAACGCGATCGACAGCAAGCCTTGCGCCAGCGCTGCACGCCGCAGCTCCGGGTAAGCGGCCCACAATTGGCCCAATGAACGCAACAACGCCGGGTAGCTGAGGGAAGTATTGGGTTTTAAACGGGGCAATACGGCCCCGATGGCGAAACTGATCGCCAACACCGCCGCGGCCGCCAGCAGGTAAACGCTGCGCCAGCCGAAATATTCTGCCACCACGCCGCTGAACACCCGTGAAAGCAAAATCCCCGCCAGTAGCCCGGTCATCACGGTTCCCACCGTTTTGCCCCGATTGGCGTCGGTTGCCAGCGTTGCAGCCGCCGGGATAATGTCCTGCGCCACCGTAGCGGCCAGGCCGATCGCCAGGCTGCTGAGCAGCAACAGCGGGAATGAGGATGAAAAACCACAGAACAACAGGGTTACAGCCAGCAGCAAGCATTTTATACGGATGATCTGGCGACGATCGTGACGATCGCCAAGCGGGGCCAACAGCAGGATCCCAAGCGCGTAGCCTGCCTGGGTGAGCGTAGGGACCCAGCCGGCGTCACTTACTCCGGCATGGAACGCATCCGCCATAATCCCCAGCATCGGCTGGCTATAGTAAATGGACGCCACGCTAAGACCGGCACCGGTCGCCAGCAGAAAGACAACTTTGGCGGAAAGCGCATGGGCCGGTGTGGTGCCGGTATGATTGGCTGGTGAAATCAGGGTCATGGTAATTATCCCGTAGAGGTAAAGTGCGCTTATTTTTGCCAGTATTTGCCGCAAACTGTAGCCCCCGAACGGGTAGAACTGTTATACGTAATACGTATGAATAAAAACTCATTTCCCAATGGCGATCGCATAGCCATGATGCAAACGCTGGTGCGCATCGTAGACAGCGGCAGTCTTTCTGCCGCTGCGGCGCAAATGCAGACCTCACAACCCACCGTTAGCCGGCGCCTGCAGGTGCTGGAACAACTGCTGGGCGTTAAATTAATCCAGCGTACCACCCACAGTATGAAGCTGACGGATGACGGAGAGCGCTGTTATCAGCATGCGCGCAAGCTGATAGAGCAGTGGCAAATCATGGAGGATGAGCTGCGCGGCGTGCGCGATGAGCCGGTCGGCGTATTACGGGTACGAGCGCCGCATGCCTTCGGTCAGGATCAGCTAATCGGGCCTCTGGGTGACTATTTGCAACGCTATCGCCAGACCAGCGTGGAATGGACGCTTAACGACCACTCTCCGGATTTTATCCCCGAAGGCGTGGACTGCGCGATCCACGTGGGGGCCGTAACCGATCCTTCGGTGGTGGCGGTATTGCTGGCGGAAGTGCCGCGCATTGTGGTGGCAGCACCGAGCTTATTAGCAGGTCATGATCCTCTGAAGCAGATCGGTGATTTAGCGCAGTTGCCCTGGCTGGCGTTGAATAGCTTTTACCGTAACGAAGTCACCCTGACTCACAGGGATAGCGGTGAAGCCTATCGTTTTGACATTGCTCCCAGATTAAGCACCGACAGTCTTTATGCGGTGCGTAAAGCCGCGTTGAACGGCGTGGGGGTGGCGATGTTGTCCTCCTGGGTGGTCAAACAGGATTTGGAGCAGGGCGCTCTGATTCCTTTAATGCCAACCTGGCGTGCCGCGCCCTTGCCGATTTATCTGCTTTATCCGTACGCCAGCTATTATCCCGCCCGGCTGCGTAAATTCCTCGAGCTGATGAAAGAGGTGATGCCGCGTATCACCGGCGCAAATGCGCCAACGACCTAAAAACGCGTACAGCGGAATTTGTCGTTAGCGGAGCGATATACAGCGCAAATCTAGAGTGTCGGCGCGCGGATTCAACCTGATTGGCGGCGGTATCTGTTTGATAATCGAAGCAACAGTGACCGTCCCTTTCAATCGAGAGAATCGCCATGCACTTTACTCAAGCCATTGCCAGACTCCCTGCCGACAGCTGCGGCAGCGGACAAACTACCGCCCAATTGGGCGCGCCCGATATCGCGGCCACCGGCCGTCAGTTTTTGGCCTATGTGGACACCTTGCTCCGTCTGGGGCTAAAAGTGACCGTGTTACCGGCAGCACCCGCATTCCCGGATGCACACTTTGTTGAAGACACGGCGGTGGTGATGCCTGAGCTGGCGGTGATCAGCCATCCCGGCGCACCCAGCCGTCAGGGCGAGGTGGCCACCATTGCGCCATTGTTTGAAGGCGAACGGCCAGTGGTGCGTATGAGCGAGCGCGGTCATCTGGACGGGGGGGATGTGCTGCTGGTCGATCGCCAGTTTTTCGTCGGCCTGACGGCCCGTACCGATGAGGCTGGTATTGGCGAGTTCGCCGCGGCGGTGGAACCCTATGGCTATCGGGTGACGGCGATTGAAGTCAGCGCCGGTCTGCACCTGAAGTCCATTGTTAATTATGTTGGCCGCAATACCTTGTTGCTGACCGAAGACTATCAGCACCATCCTGCCTTTAGCGGTTTCAGTTCGATCGTCATTCCCGAAGCGGAGTCCTACGCCGGCAATACGCTGTGGATCAACGATACGCTGATTACGCCGCAGGGTTATCCGTACACGCTTGCGCAAATCGAAAAGCTGGGCATGCCCATCGTTCAGCTCGACACCAGTGAATTTAAAAAAATGGACGGCGGCCTGACCTGCCTGTCACTTCGTTTCTAATCTTTTCTTTTACCGGGGATCTCAGCGATGAAAAAAACATTAGCGGTTTTACTGACCAGCCTGGCGTTGGGCGGTCCTGCGGCGGCTCAGGCCTTCGACACCATCAGTTTTGGCGTTGACGGTGGCTATCCGCCGTTTGACGTGCTCGCGCCCAACGGTGAGATCACCGGTTTTGATATCGATATCGCCAATGCGCTGTGTACGCAGCTGCATGCCAAATGCGTGTTCGTCAAACAACCCTTCGAAAGCATGATTGCCGCGCTCAATGCCCATAAGTTCGACGCCATTATCGCTTCGCTGACCATTACCGATGAGCGCCAAAAGGAAGTGGATTTCACCGATCGCTATTACCGCAGTTCCGCCCAGTTGGTGGCGCGTAAAGGCAGCGCTTTACTGCCCGACGTTGCCAGCCTGAAAGGCAAAACCGTCGGCGTGCAGACCGGCTCGATACATGAAGCCTACGCGAAACAACATTGGGGCGGAAAAGGGGTGAAAATTGTTTCTTACGCCAACCAGGATAATGTCTATCTGGATCTGATGTCCGGCCGCATTAATGCGTCGTTGCAGGACAATACTCAGGCCGCCAGCAGCTTTATCGATACCCCGCGCGGGCAGAAATTTGCCTTTGCTGGCCCGGTGATTGAAGACAGCAGCATTTCCTCCGACGTCGGCATCGCGGTAGGCAAAGACAACCCGGCGCTGCGCGATGCGCTAAACGGTGCGATCAAGGCCATTCGTGCCGACGGCACTTACGAAGCCATCCAGAAAAAATATTTCAGCTTCGATATTTACGGTAACTAAACCGGCGCGCTAATGCCGGCTGGCCCGGCAATCTGTCAAGTATGGGAGGCCGGGTATGGTTACAGAGTATTTACCGTTGCTGGCGCAGGGGGCGGCGCTGTCGCTGTGCGTCATGCTGGTGTCACTGGCGGTGGCGCTGGCGCTTGGACTGGTCAATGCGCTGATCAAACTCTTTGGTCCGCGCTGGCTGCGCTGGGTTTCAACCGGCTACACCACGCTGGTGCGCGGTATCCCCGAACTGGTGATTATGCTGCTGTTGTTCTTTGGCGGTGAGATGCTGGTTAACGGAGCCTTGGGTCTGCTGGGGCTGGGGCCGCTTCGGTTCAACACCTTTATCTCTGGGGTGTTGGCGATTGGCTTCGTGTTTGGCGCTTACTATACCGAAACCTTCCGTGGCGCGTTTCTTACCGTGGAGCGTGGCCAGCTGGAGGCCGCGATGGCCTATGGGATGAGCCCTGGCCAGGTATTTCGCCGTGTTTTGTTACCCCAAATGCTGAGCTTTGCCATCCCCGGCATCAACAACAACTGGCTTGGGCTGATGAAGGCCTCGGCGCTGGTGTCGATCCTCGGGCTGGAGGATATGGTCTGGCTGGCCGAGCAGGCCGGGCGGGCAACGCAAAAGCCTTTCCTGTTTTATTTCCTGGTGGCGCTGATCTATATGGCGATCACGGCGATTTCCAGTTGGGGCTTTAGCCGGTTGTCGCGGCGATACGCCTTGGCTTCCTCAAATGCAGGAGCCCGCTGATGAACCTGCAAAATATGCTGGAAGCCGCACCGAGTTTTCTGTGGAGTGACGGGTCCGACGTCACCGGGCTAGCGATGACTGCCAAACTGTTTTTGTTGTCGGTCGTCCCCGGTTTAGTGCTGGCGATGCTGATGGCGATCGGTCAGGTTTACGGCCCGCGTCCGCTGTCTTATCTGATCCGCAGCGTGACCTACTTTTTCCGCAGTACGCCGCTGTACCTGCAATTGATGCTGATTTATTACGGCCTGTCGCAGTTTGACGTGGTGCAGTTGGGTTGGCAGAACGACCAACCTTTCTGGCTGCTGTTTCGCGACGCGACCTTCTGCGCCACGCTGGCGCTGGTGCTCAATACCAGTGCCTACGTCGCGCAGTTGCTGGCCGGCATGATGGAGACCTTCCCGCGCCAGGAGTGGATTGCCGGTGAAGCCTATGGCATGAGCCAGCGGCAGATCATTCGCCGGCTGGTGCTGCCGGCCACGCTACGACGCGGCATTCCAGCACTCAACAACGAGATGGTGTTTTTGCTGCATGCCACTTCGCTGGCCAGCACGGTAACGCTATTGGATATCACCGGCGTGGCACGGGCACTTTATGCCGCCACCTATTCGCCATTTATCCCGTTTTTGATGGCTGCGGCGCTCTACCTGCTGTGTACCTTCCTGCTGATATTCCTGTTTTCGCGGGCAGAGCGACGCTGGTTGGGCTTTATACGTCGTGATTGAGACCGTTCAGGAACGTTTGATGGATTGCAGTTCGGTCAGGGTGACGATTTTATCCACCCGGAATTTCTTGCTGGTCAGCCAGCTGTCGGCCAGCAACCGGTAGTTTTCCATGCTGCGACAGCCAATGCGCACCAGAAAATCGAAGTTGCCGCTGACCAGCCAGCAATCCAGCACCTCCGGGGTATTACGCATCTCCTGCTCAAACGCCGGTTGAGAATGACCGTGGTCGGCCAGCGCAATCTGAGCCTGGATCACGAACGCATGCTCCGGCTCCGGCAGCTCGATGATGGCACTGTAGCCGCGGATGATGCCGTCGCGCTCCAGCCCACGTACCCGCTCCAGACAGGGGCGTGCGGTCAGATTGACCTGCTCGGACAGCTTTTGATAGGAAATGCGGCCATCCCGGCACAGTATTTCAAGGATTTTTTTGTCGATGCGATCAAGCCGGGCTTTCTTTTCCACAGATAGGGCGTCCAATGAAAAGTAAACATCATAAGTTACCTGAACATGCCCTGGGGGGGCAGCGCCAATTCACCAGTTTTCATTTCGGCCAGCCGGGCAAAGGCGAAAAAATTTACCTGCAGGCCGGTCTGCATGCCGACGAACTGCCCGGCATGCTGGTGCTGCATTATCTTAAAAGATTACTCAGCCAGGCGGAACGGCGTGGTGAGCTGCAAAGCGAAATAATTCTGGTGCCGCTGGCTAATCCTCCAGGGCTGGCGCAGGTACTGCTCAACGGCGGCGTAGGGCGCTTCGACCTGGTTAGCGGTCGCAACTTCAACCGCGATTTTCCCGACCTGGCGCGTCTGCTGCAAAACCACGATTTTACCGCCTCGGAACCTCTTCAGCCGCAAGTCCGGGCCGCCATGCGTACCGTTTTGCAAGCCATGACCGAGGGCAGTGAAGTCACGGCGCTGCGGCGGCAATTGCTGCTACTGGCCTGTGATGCCGATGTAGTGCTGGATCTGCACTGTGACGATCGGGCGATCTTGCATATGTACGCCGATCCGGCCTGGGAACGGCAGGCCGAAATTCTGGCGCGCTTTATGAACATAGCGGCGGTACTGCTTTCGCAAGACAGCGGTGGCGGCTCATTTGATGAAGCCTGCGGTTTGCCCTGGCTTCGGCTGGCGCAACAGCATCCTGACCTAAGCCAGCTCAAACCGGGCTGCATGGCGGTTACGCTGGAGTTACGCGGACAGCGGGATGTCAGCCATGAATTGGCCAGCGGTGACGCAGAACGCTTGTACCGTTATTTACAGCACCGAGGCGCCGTTGCCGGACCCTCTCCGGCGATACCGCAATGTGAAGTGGCGATGCTGCCGTTCGCCGCCGGGGAGATCGTTACCGCATCCGCCAGCGGTATTCTGCTGTTGTTGCGCCAGCCGGGGGAATGGGTGGAAGCCGACGAGGCGGTGGCCGAAATTATCGACCCGATCACCGATACGGTAAAAGCGGTGCGTGCCAAGGCCGGCGGGCTGATTTATGCCTGTCGACAAGCGCCTTTTGTCACACTGGGGGCCGAAGTGATGAAGATTGCCGGTAAGACTGCCTACGCGGGCGGTGGTGAATTGGCGTCCTGAGTCGATTTATTCGTGAATTGGTATCGTCGCCAGCGGCGACTTTGTGACGTTAAAAAACAATAATGCCTATATTCAATCGATTCTGCGGCAAGAGGCGTTAAAGCAAGCCAGCTGAGGCAGAGCACGAGCAAGTCCGCAGCCGCCGGTCTCAGGCAGTGAGCATGCTGGCGGGAAAGATGGCTTGCGGACCGCGGTCCATGTTAAATTTGTGCCAGGTAACTCTGTATCCCTGATGACAAAGAGAATTTAACATGAAGATCGGCCATTTTTATCCCATCACGAAGGATGTTGCCCCCAAGGCCTGCAACGTGACTCTGCGACTGCGGGCCATTGAATATCAGCGATAACCGATCCGCCCCGAAGAAGTCAGACGCTATGCGCACCACCAAACCACGCCGCCCGCATGGCCGATGGGTCTACTACATTCTGCATGAAGATATTCTGTGGCCCTGCCCGGTAAAATGGGAGTGGGAAAGCAGTTACCATGCCTGGTTGCCTTTTTACTATTCGCCAACGCTGGAGTTCGTTGCCGGTAACCCCGCCAAAGCGACAAAAATCACTAAAACCAAGCGTTAATCATTATTTTCGTTTCACGACCGTAATCGTGCTGGTTGATATTAAATATTTGTTTTTAAACAAAACCCCACATTTCTTGCCCTCAGGGTTATGAGTAACTACATTAACAACTGTACTTCAACTCACCTGAGGAGAGATATCCTATGAAAGCAGCCGTAGTGACTAAAGACCACAGTGTCGATATTCAGGATAAACAGCTTCGTCCACTGAAACACGGTGAGGCCGCGCTGAAAATGGAGTGTTGTGGCGTTTGCCATACCGATCTTCACGTCAAGAATGGCGATTTTGGCGAAGTGCCCGGCATCACCCTGGGGCACGAAGGGATTGGGGTAGTCACCGCCGTAGGTGAAGGTGTCACTTCGTTGAAAGTCGGGGATCGCACCAGCGTCGCCTGGTTCTATCAGGGATGTGGCCATTGCGAATATTGCGTTAATGGTAACGAAACGCTGTGCCGCTCGGTGAAAAATGCCGGTTACAGTGTCGACGGCGGTATGGCGGAAGAGTGCATCGTAGTGGCGGACTATGCGGTCAAGGTGCCGGATGGCCTGGACTCCTTTGCAGCCAGCAGCATTACCTGTGCCGGCGTCACCACCTATAAGGCGGTGAAAATTTCCGACATCAAACCGGGGCAGTGGATCGCGATTTACGGCCTGGGCGGCTTGGGCAACCTGGCATTGCAGTATGCCAAGAACGTGTTCAACGCCAAAGTGATCGCCATTGACGTCAACCAGGGGCAGTTGGATTTCGCCAAAGAAATCGGCGCCGATCTGGTCATCAACTCCAAAACTGAAAACGCCGAAGAAATCATTCAGCAAAAAGTCGGGGGCGCGCATGCTGCCGTAGTCACCGCGGTGGCGCGTTCAGCCTTTAATTCTGCGGTCAATGCGGTTCGCGCAGGGGGCAAAGTGGTCGCCGTGGGGCTACCGCCAGAGAGTATGGATCTGAGCATTCCACGCTTGGTATTGGACGGTATTCAGGTTGTGGGCTCGTTGGTGGGAACCCGTGAAGACCTTAAAGAAGCTTTCCAGTTTGCCGCCGAGGGCAAAGTGACGCCGAAAGTGACAAAGCGTCCGTTGGGCGACATCAACGCGATCTTCGAAGAGATGAAGTCGGGCACTATCCGTGGCCGCATGGTTATCGATCTCTCCGCATCATAATCCCGCGCAAATAACTAAGGCCACCGAGGTGGCCTTAGTTTGCAGTAACGCTAAAAATCAAAACAGCCCGAGCGGTTTACTGTCGTAACTGACCAACAGGTTTTTGACCTGCTGGTAATGCGACAGCGCTACCTTGTGGGTCTCGCGGCCGACGCCGGAGTTTTTGTAGCCGCCGAAGGCAGCATGCGCCGGATACAGGTGATAACAGTTGGTCCACACGCGTCCGGCCTTGATGGCGCGCCCCATGCGATAGGCGCGATTTACGTCGCGAGTCCACAAACCGGCACCCAGCCCGAACTCACTGTCGTTGGCCAATGCCAGTGCTTCGGCTTCATCTTTGAAGGTGGTCACGCCGATCACCGGTCCGAAGATCTCTTCACGAAAGAAACGCATGCTGTTATTGCCGGTGATTAAGGTGGGCTGCAGATAAAAACCGCTTTGCAAAGTTTGCTCATGGCTGGCGCGCTCGCCGCCGGCAATGATTTTGCCGCCTTCGTTTTTAGCGATCTCGATGTAAGACAGGATCTTGTCGAACTGCTGTTGGGACGCCTGAGCACCGATCATGGTGTCGGTGTCAAAGGGGTCACCCTGACGAATGGTGGTGATGCGCGCCAGCACTTTTTCCATAAATTGCGGGTAAATCGATTCCTGAATCAGGGCGCGCGAAGGGCAGGTACAGACTTCACCCTGGTTGAAGAAGCCAAGAATCAGCCCCTCAACCGCCTTGTCGATGAATTCGGGTTCCGCCTGCATGATGTCTTCAAAGAAGATGTTAGGCGATTTACCGCCCAGCTCCACGGTGCTGGGAATGATATTTTCCGCCGCACAGGCCAGAATATGGCGGCCTACCGGGGTTGAACCGGTAAAGGCGATTTTGTCGATACGCTTGCTGGTTGCCAATGCCTCACCGGCTTCTTTACCGAAACCGTGAACCACATTGAGCACGCCCGGCGGCAGCAAGTCACCAATCATTTCCAGCAGCACGCAGATGCTGAGCGGGGTTTGCTCCGCCGGTTTAAGCACCACGCAGTTGCCGGCGGCCAGCGCCGGGGCTAGTTTCCATGCGGCCATCAACAGCGGGAAGTTCCAGGGAATAATCTGCCCAACCACGCCCAGTGGCTCATAGATATGGTAGGCCACGGTGTTTTGATCGATCTCAGCGGCGGTGCCTTCCTGCGCACGCAAACAGCCGGCGAAATAGCGGAAGTGGTCGATCGCCAGCGGAATGTCCGCGTTCAGCGTTTCGCGGATCGGTTTGCCGTTATCCCAGCTTTCGGTCAGTGCCAGCAATTCGAGCTTTGACTCCATACGATCTGCGATCGCCAGCAGCACATTAGACCTTTCCTGAACGCTGGCTTTCCCCCAGGTTTCGGCTGCCGCATGCGCCGCATCCAGCGCTTGTTCGATATCTTTCGCGTCGGAGCGCGGGAATTCGGCGACAGTCTGACCTGTCATCGGGGAGGTGTCGGTGAAGTAGTTGCCTGAAACGGGTTCGACAAATTTGCCGCCAATGTAGTTGCCGTAGCGCTGTTTGAAAGAAACCAACGAACCAGGCAAACCGGGATGAACGTATTTCATGTAACACCTCTCATGGGAACGGAGACTGTAAGGGTGGTGCCTGATTGCCGGCACTCTACAGACACTTAAGCATTGCCCATGCCACATTGATGGAAAGCCGTGCCACATAAATAAATAATATAAAAATATCAACTAATTAAAAAAGAATAATAGCTATCAATGCCAATAAAGCCCCTGGCTTACTATTCATTTCTATTGTTTTTTGTGTTCCATGTCGCAACGCATGAGACACATTCATGATACAAAAATGCAACACTTTAATTGGCGGGAGTTGGGTATGCTGCATAAAGACCAGACCACCCAGACCGGGTGTATCTCTGACGACGATCGCCTGTCACTCTCCGGCCCACTTTCCGAATCCTGGTTACGCAGCCGGCACTATGGCCTCAATCGAAGCGACGACCATGTTCCTTTTATCCGGCCGACCCTGTTGAAAGAAGTGCGGGGGCAAAACGGTTGGGTTGCGCAGCTCGCGCGGCCGCTGATCGAGCGCTTGGGTGGTGAGATCAACCGACAACCCTCCATTGTGGTGGTGTCCGACGCCGGTGGACTGGTGCTGGAAACCTGTGGCAACACGCACTTTTTGTGTAAGGCATCGCGGGTTTCTCTGGCTCCGGGCAATCTGTGGGGCGAGCAGGAGCGTGGCACCAATGCCATCGGTACCGCTTTGGCAATGGGGGCGCTGTGCGAAGTCAATGGCGACGAGCACTTTCTCAATCAGAATGCCGGGCTTTACTGCTCCGCAGCGCCGATTTATCGCCCCGACGGCCTGATCGCCGGCGTATTGGATATCTCGACGCCGGCCCAACATCCTTACAGCGAAGCAGGTTCGTTGATTCTGCAGGCTGTCCGGCACATTGAACATCAATGGGTGAAAAGCTGTGTCACCGACCGACATTGGACACTGCGCCTGCACAGCGATGCGCGGGTTCTCGGCAGCGCCCATGAGATGATATTGGTGTTTCGCGATGAGATCCTCACCGCGGCCAACCGATTAGCGATGCAAGAATTCAATCTCAGCGCGGCGGCCTTTGGGTCGATGGACTTTGCCACGCTGTTTCCGGAAATGTCCCTCCAGACAATGAATGCGCCGCGACAGACTCTGGCGGTGAATAATCGTCACTATTATTCACTGTTGCAGATGCCGGAACGCCCATCGCAGTGCGTCAGGCCGCAGCTGCAGCCTTATGATCGTGACGGAGCAGACCGACAGAAGGCCCTGCGTATTCTTAATGCCGGGCTGGCGCTATGCATTAGCGGGGAAACCGGCTGCGGTAAAGAGTATTTCAGCCAGCGTTTGTTCAAGGAATGCCACCGGCGACAGGGCAATTTTGTGGCTATCAACTGTGCAGCCCTGCCGGAAAGTCTGATCGAGTCCGAACTTTTTGGCTATGCGCCAGGGGCGTTTACCGGCGCCAGCACCAAAGGGTACGTCGGCAAGATCAGAGAGGCCGACGGCGGGGTGCTGTTCCTTGATGAGATTGGCGATATGCCATTGAGTTTGCAGACCCGGTTATTGCGGGTGCTGCAGGAAAAGACAGTCACGCCGCTCGGCAGCCGCGTCAGCTATGCGGTCGATTTCTCGCTTATCTGTGCCACCCATCAGGATCTGGAACAGCGGGTCGCGACAGGGGCATTCCGCGAAGATTTGCTGTATCGCATTCAGGAATTCAGCCTGCGCATCTTGCCGCTGCGGCAGCGCGCACACGTTGATCGTTTTATCCTCAATCTCTGGAGCGAATTGGGGGGGGATGCGCGGGGCATAAGACTGGCGCCGGACGCTATCACCGCCTTGGCCGGTTATTCCTGGCCCGGTAATGTGCGGCAGTTGTTGAGCACCTTGAAAGTGCTGCTGGCGTTGGCTGATGACGGTAACCTGATCAGGCTTGAGGATCTGCCGGAGCAGTTTCATCTGCTTGCTCGCCCCGTAGCGCCGCAGAGCGTATCGGTAGACATGTTGACGGCTATTCGAAACGCCAAGGGCAATATCAGCCTGGCGGCAAAACGATTAGGGATCTCGCGCAGCACGCTTTACCGCAAGATGGAGAAACATCGCGCCGAGAGCTGACAAAACGAGGGCCCATTCAGGGCCCCGCGTGGTTATTATTTATCGCCCAATCCCTGTGGGTTGATGTCGGATCGTTCGATTTTCTCGTCGCTTTCCGCCCAGCGATCCAACACTTTCAGATAACTGCCGTTGGCAATAGCGCTATTGAGCGACGCCTGCACCGCTTCCACCAAACCATTGCCTTTCTTCAGCGTAACGGCAATGTTGGCGCTGCGCGGCCAGCCGCCCGGCACGATGCCGACCAACCGGGTTTTACCGGTCAATTTTGCCTGATAAGCGCCGGACACGTTCGGCCCGAAGGTCGCATCCGCACGGCCGGACTGGATCGCCAGCGTCGACGCCGCCTTGTCAGTGACATAAATCGGCTGAAGGGCCGGTAACCCCTTGGCCTGGTTCTCTTTATCCCAGGCCAGCAGCACGGCTTCCTGATTGGTGCCGGAGTCTACGATGATCTTTTTGCCGGCAATGTCCGGCGCCGATTTGATCGAGGTGATCTTACTGTCGGATTTCACGTAGAAGCCCAACGTATCCTGGCGATAGGTGGCGAAGTCGAATTTGGTTTTACGTTCCTGAGTGACGGTAATGTTGTAAACCGCGGCGTCGTATTTACCCGAGGTGACGCCTAACGGCCAGTCTTCCCATGAGGTCGGAACCAGTTTCAGTTTCAACCCCAGGCCGTCGGCAACCAGCCTGGCAATATCCGACTCGCTGCCAATCACCGTTTTATTGTCGCGCGCGTACAGACCGAATGGTGGGCCGCTGCCCAAGATCGCGACGGCTACGGTCAGCGTCCCCGGTTCAACGAATTTGAACCCGGCGGGGATTTTGGCCGCAGCCTCGGGATCCTTCTGGGTATGAATAGGGGTTTCGTTGGCGATCAGGTCCAGCCCCGGTGCGGCATGGGCCAGGGCGGAAAGGCTCAGAAGAGCCGCCGCTGCGGTGAGTTTTGCGCGATATATCATTATTATTACCTGCATTATTATGTTGTTGAGGCGGTCAACTCACTATCCTTCAAGCCGCTAAATCTGTGAACGAACAAAATTGGCTAACTAATTTTACAAACGGTCAGGTTGCAAAGAAGGGGGAGCGCTCGGTGAGCGTGAGGGGCTTAAACGTCGAGATTTTTACGCATGAAAGCATTTTGCAGCACGATGCCGCGCAGGACCGGACTTTTCCGCTCAACGACCTGAAATCCCTGGCGCATAAAGAAGGGTTCTGCGGTTTTACTGACGTCTGAGGTCAGCTCTTTAAGCCCTAACAGTCTGGCCTCTTCATGGATTCGATTCATCAATAAGGTCCCAATGCCTTGTCGGGGACAGGCGCCGGATACATAGAAATGGTCGATATAGCCGTCAGGCTGGAGATCGGCATAGCCGACAATCTGTTTATCAATCTCAACGACAAAGGGATGCAAATCTCTTATGCGAGCCGCCCAAAGCTGGGGATCAGTATCGGCGGGAGCCCAGGCATTGACCTGCTCAGTGGTGTAGTCGCGTGATGCGACCTCATGCACCGCAGAGAAAAAAACGCGAAACAGCGCAATTTCATCGCCTTTGATGAACTGTCGAATCATCATGCCTTTCCTTAAGAAGTCCCGGAAAGTATTGTACCGGTTCAGGTGTTTGAAGGGACGTTTTCTCGTAGCATATTGATGACTTGGGTCGCTTCAACGGCCTGGCTGAACAGAAACCCTTGCCCCAGGTGATAGCCGGAATCACGCAGCGTTTGCCGCTGTAGCTCGGTTTCAATGCCTTCCGCAATAATATCAATGGATAATTTCTGCCCCAAAATCCCCATGCTTTCCACGATGCCCAAAATCGCCGGTTCATTATTCATGCGGCGGATGAAATCCCGATCCAACTTGATGCAGTCCAGAGGGTAGTCCATCAGGTGCGTAAAGGAGGAATGGCCGGTGCCAAAGTCATCAAGCGCGATCCTGATCCCCATTTCCTTAAGCATTTGCAAGGCTCGCAGCACATACTTCGACCCGTGTTTGTTGAAGGCATGTTCAGTGACCTCCAGCTCGATAAGATGGTGGGGGATGCGAAACATTTGCAGACGCCGCAGGAAAGTTTCGGCGTAGTTATCACGTAAAAATTCGATAGGTGCGGCGTTCAAAGACACCGGCAACACCTCCACGCCAGACGCGATCCAAGTGGCGATATCGGCAAAAACCTTCATCTGCATGGTTTCGCTGATCTTGGTTGCCAATTCGTAATCGTTGAATGCTTCGACGACGGTATCTGGCATCTTCATACCATGATGCGGACAATACCAGCGCAGCAGCGCCTCAAAGCCCACAATGGCACCGGTTGCCAGGCTGACCTTGGGTTGGTAGCTGGGGCGGATTTGATTATCGCGAACTATCTGCCGTGCGTGATTAAGCTGCGCCGCACGCTCTTTGGCCTTATCCATCATCTGTGGATTAAACATGTACACGCCGCCCCGGCCGCCGTCCTTGAGTTCGTATAACGCGGTATCGGCGCATTTCATCAATTCCGAGGCGTCGCGGGCATCCTGAGGATAGAGGGCGCAGCCGATACTCATGCCGCAATGCAACGCCTTGCCGCCATGGGTAATGGGTGACTCAAGCTGCAACAGAAAGGTATTGGCGATTTTGTAAATATCCTGCTCGTTTTCGACGTCGCCGATCACAATCGCAAACTCATCGCCGCCCAGGCGGGAAACGAACGAGTTCGGATTTAAATAAGCCGTCAGCCGGCGGGACAACACGCGCAGCAGATGATCGCCGGCAGCGTGCCCTAGGGTGTCGTTAACCAGCTTAAAATGGTCCAGGTCCAGCAAAATCAACCCGAGCGATTTATTGCTGCTCAGGGCTCGCTTCATTTCCTGCTTTAATCTTTTCTTGAATAAGCGTCTGTTGGGCAAACCGGTCAGTTCGTCATACTGACTGGCGATCAGCAAACGTTTTTCAGCTATTCGCTGAGAGCTAACGTCGCGCGAGACGCACAATATATTTTCTATTCGATCCTCGTTATCGAAGACCGGACTGAGAATATTGTCCCAGTGCTGCAGCTTGCCGTCAGGCGTGGCGCTAAGGCCGGCGAAGCGGGCGTTTTTACCGGTTAGCACTTTACGCAGCGCTTTTTTGCCGCGCGAGCGCACTTCGGGTTGCAGCAGATTCAGCCAGGGCATGCCAAATTGTGGTTGGTGCTCATCGATGCCCAGCGCGACGCTGCCGGCTCTGTTGATGTGCAGCAGCGTCCCGTCATTATTGATGACCTTGATGCAGTCGACGCTGGCATCAAGCATGTTTTTCTGCGCGGCCAGCGTGGTGGTAATTCGCTGTTTTTCCAATACGGAATCATGGATATCGGTGCCGCTCAGATACCAATCTGTTTCCTCGCTATCAGGCTTTTTCTTCGCGCCGAAAGACACTAAAAACCAGCGGTATTCGCCGTTGTACTGTCGCAGGCGAACTTCATTAACGAAAGAGGTCGCCGTGCCAATCGCCTGCTGCCATAGCGGTTCGATAAGAGGATATTCGGCAGGGTGCAGGGCTTTCAACCAGCAAGCGCCTGGGTTATCAAATGAGGAGAGGCCGGTATATTCACACCAAAGCTTATTGAAATGTCCCCCGAGGCTATTACCCATGCCAATGAGATTAGGTAAACCATTAAAAATTTCATTAGCCATATCCACAGGCGGTTTTTCATCACTGCGCTCGGGTAGAACACTCATTCGTCATTTCCTCTGAAAACCACCTGTCTTTTATGCTAGCCAATAAAAAGCCTGCGGGTGGAAATATTCAATAGCCGTTTCTGCGCAATAAAAAGCCGCCAGAGAGAATGAGATATAAAGTCGGTTAACACATTAGGAATACTCTCGTATTTCCGCCTTTTAATGGGCCAGATTAATGAAGTCTCGGCTATTAGACCGTTGCCTGGGAATATAAAAAAGCCCCCGCGGTGAGGCGGGGGCTGCGATCATAACCTGTGGTTAGATTTATTTATCAAGTGCATAGGCAATGACGTAATCGCCACGGTCCGGCGACTGACGAGCGCCACCGGCGGAAATCACGATGTACTGTTTGCCGGTTGTCGGTGAAACATAACTCATTGGCGTGCCGCCGCTGCCGACAGGCAAGCGCGCTTTCCACACTTCTTTACCGGTGGAGGAGTCAAAGGCCCGCAGGTAGTAATCCTGAGTACCGGCAATGAATACCAGGCCGCCCTGCGTCGCCAGCGTGCCGCCGAGCGTCGGCATGCCCACCGGCATTGGTGCACGCATTTTGATACCGAAAGGCCCGGTATCCTGAACCGTACCGGCCGGCACTTGCCACACCACTTTCTGCGTTTTCAGGTCGATCGCCGACAGGGTACCAAACGGTGGTTTCTGGCAAGGAATGCCCAGAGGTGACATGAAACGATTTTTGTTAACGCCGTAAGGCGTGCCTTTTAACGGCACCGCACCCATACCGGCATTGACCGATTCACCGCCATTGCTGGCCGGGGTATTGGCATCGGATTTTTGCGGGATCATCTGTACCCACAGGCCCAAACGCATGTCGTTGGCGAAGATGTAATGGTTGTTCGGATCGGTCGACAGGCCACCCCAGTTCATGCCGCCCAGAGAGCCAGGGAAACTGAGTGAAATATCGGTGTCCGGTGCGGTAAACAGGCCGTCATAGCGCATGGATTTAAAGCTGATGCGACACATCAACTGATCAAACGGCGTAGCGCCCCACATGTCGGACTCAGTCAGTTTTTCAGCGCCAATTTGTGGCATGCCGACAGAGAAAGGTTGAGTGGCGGAGTATTGCTCACCGGGGATGGTGCGGGTTTTCACCGGCAGCTCTTTCACTTCGGTCAAAGGCTTCCCAGTATGGCGATCCAACACGAAGATCTGACCGGTTTTGGCACCAATGACCAGGGCCGGTTTGGTGGTACCGTCCTTCATTGGGAAATCGATCAGGCTAGGCTGCATCGGCAGGTCGAAATCCCACAGGTCGTTATGAACGGTCTGATAAACCCATTTCTCTTTACCGGTGGTGGCGTCCAACGCCAGGATGGAAGCGCCGTATTTGTGATCCAATGCGTTACGGTTAGCGCCCCACAGATCTACCGAGGAGCTGCCCATTGGCAGGAACACGGTGTTCATCGCCGGGTCATAGGACATCGGTGCCCAGGAATTTGGGGTGCTGCGTACAAAGGTCTGGCCGGGTTTTAAGGCCGAGTTTGGATCCTGATTACCCGGGTCGAACGCCCAGCGCATCGCGCCGGTGATCACGTCGAAACCGCGCAGTACGCCGCCAGGCATATCCGTTTGTACGTTATCGGCTACGCGGCCGCCGACGACAACGGTGGTGCCCGCCAGGGTGGGTGCGGAAGTCAGCTGATATTTCGGATCGGCCGCATCGCCCAGACCGACTTTCAGATCAACCACGCCCTGGTTGCCAAAGTTCTGACAGAATTCACCGTTATCGGCGTTGATTGCCACCAGGCGCGCATCGATGGTATTCATCAGAATACGGCGCTGGCAACTGTCGCCCGCAGCCAGGGTGACCGGTGTCGCGGGCGTAGAGCCGGGTACGGTCGGTTGTTGCAGGGGCTTGGCAACATCAAAGTAGGCCAGGCCGCGGCAACGGTTCCAGACCTGGGATTTCGCGTTGATTTCACGTTTCCAGATCTCTTTACCGCTGTCGGCATCGACGGCAATCACGTTGTTATGCGGCGTACACAGGAAGATACGGTTGCCGATTTGCAACGGCGTTTGCTGATCTTCAGCGCCGTTGCCATCCGGACTCAACGGAGTATCGCCGGTGTGGAAGGTCCAGGCGACCTTAAGGTCCTTCACGTTGTCGCGGGTGATTTGGTCCAGCGCCACGAAGCGGCTGCCACCCGGGGTATTGCCGTAGTTATCCCAATCTTTTTGTTGTTTGCTTTTGTCCACCGGGATCAGCGGCAACGGCTCACCGCTGAAAGCCACGGTAGGGTGTGGCTGGAACATCTGCACAAAGGTACCGACCATGCCAACGGCCAATACCGCACTTAGCAGGTAAGACAATTTTGCCAACGGCGTTTTGCCTTCTGGCTTACGCAGTGCCGGCCAGCTCAGCAAGGCCAACAGCATCAAACCGGCAGGGACCATCAGCCGCGAAACCAATGGCCAGAAATCGAAACCGGCATCAACCACCGACCAAACCAGCGTGCCGACAAACACCAGCAGGAATAGCGGCACGGCCGAAGATTTACGACGGAAGAATTGCACGGCAGAAAGCAGGGTAACGGTACCGGCAATCAGAAAGTAGCTGCTGCCCCCCAGCGAAACCAGCTTACCGCCGGCAATGGCGAAGAATAGGCCGACAGCGGTAAGGATTATCCCTAATAAACAACACCATAGTTTAAGTTTTATACCCGGACGGGCATTTGATTCAGGCATGTCTGAAAGACTCCAAGATAATGTTTTTCTTCATGTTTACCTCGAATGATCGCGTCCATGCCGTTCCCTGATGGAGTGAAAGCAGAGCGTAAATCAAACGATGGAATGTCGATATTGTACCATTTGATTCATTATAAAGTTAAGGATATGTTGCCTGCTAACTAAATTCTTAGCCCGAATTGCAACAACTGCAGGGCAGCGTGCTCCATTCTGGAGAGAACGCGGCTTAGGCGTCCAGCAACTCCCCAAGCCCGCAAGGTACCCCCGCGCAAAATTTGTGATGCCTGGTTATTTAAAGGAAGGTAGCAGCCACATACGCCAGCCGTATCTGCTGAACTGCCGCAGTTATTATTTATTGCGTGAAGATAGGATGAGGCACCGCCTTACACAGAAGCAATGGCGAAAGCATTTAATAGTCCCTGCATCATTGTTGAATGGGGTGGGGCATACGCTCGCGTTTTCTGGATTAAAGCTGTGCGTTAATGATGCGGTTATTGACTAATTTATAAACCCTGAGGCGTTTGCTGGAAGTAAAAAGGACGAGTGTTATACAGAGAGATATAACCCAGTCGCTTTTATATTTTTGCTCTGGCAACGAGAAAGGATTATCAGGTTACTTTTCAGTTTCTTTAGTTACATAAGGTTATAGAAATTAACTCATTACGTTAACATTAGTATTCCACTATGCAGTGCTTCGATTGATTGGGCGTCATCGTTTTACTGTACTGCATAGTGGGCACTATTAAAGCATTATTAATCTTAAAGCGGAAAATCCCAAAAAACGCCGTCCTCTGCTAAATTTCCCGCTATCAATCACCTGTGAATTTTATCGTCCCATCTCGCCGTTATCTGGCTTATTCAACATTCGCACTCAGGTAGGTTTTCAGCTGTTCCTGACAGAAATCGAGATACGCCCGCACCAGTCGCGAGGGATGCCGTTGTGATGGATAGAGCAAGCTAAGCGTTTGTTCTGGCAACGGGTGAGAAGGTAAGACTGCGCACAAACGGCCGGCGGCGATCTCCTTGTTCGCCATAAAGGGCGGTAACTCAGTGACCGCCTGACCCGCGACGGCTCTGCTGCGTAAAAGTGCGTAATCGTTCGCCACCAGTACCGCCTTCGGCTCAAACACCTGATGGCCCAGCCGCCAGAGGCCACGGGCGCTGGAGTCCGCCGCCCAGCTCGCGCAAGGGTAGCGATGCAAATCCTCCACGCTGGCAGGTTGGCCAAACTGCGCCAGTAATGACGGCGCAGCGACCAGCAGATGCCGATACTTCAGCATTTGTCGTGCCACCATAGACTCATGCACGATGGTGCCGACGCGGAGCGAAACGTCAATGCCATCCTGTACCAGATCGAT
The DNA here is from genome assembly GCF_047456085.1 of Serratia sp. BNK-12. NCBI lineage: Bacteria > Pseudomonadati > Pseudomonadota > Gammaproteobacteria > Enterobacterales > Yersiniaceae > Serratia > Serratia sp. BNK-12. Next base: position 2,579,679 of record NZ_CP179896.1, on the reverse strand, counting down.
CCGCCGTTCCGTTGAAAATACGCTAACGCTGATTTCGGGAAACCGTTGTTGGAAAGCCCCCAGCAAGTCCCACCAGGGATCAAAGTTGGGGGGCATCGACAGACGCAGGCGGCCTTTAAGCCGGGTTTCATCGTTCATCACGGCCTGCTGAGCTTCATTCAGAGCTTCCACCCCGCGGCTGGCATGTTCATATAAACGGCTGCCGGCTTCAGTCAGCTTGATACCGCGCGGCGAACGCTCCAGCAACTGCACGTCAAGTTCGCGCTCCAGCTCACGTATGCGCCGGCTCAGGGTAGGGAGCGGCACATGGGTCTTGTCGGCGGCGGCCGAAAGACTGCCTGCTTGTACTACTGAGACAAACATTTTGGTTGCGTTAAAGTCCATACGACACCCCTCTCATTTATGAGACTTATGTTACCATTTTCGTGTATTCCCCATCAATATTGGAATCTATACAGTTCAACTTATCGGCGAGATAGCTCGTTGATTAACTCACTGTTGAACTGGAGAACGGTTATGAAAGCTTATGTGATTGAACAAGTTGGCGGCCCGGACGTTTTGCAACTGCGCGATATTCCTTCTGTCGCGCCAAAGGCGGATGAAGTTCGTATTCGGGTACGGGCGTTTGGTCTTAACCGCGCCGAAATTTACCGCCGTGCCGGTAAAATGGGCCCGATCGCCGGACAGGTTGTGCCTGGGATTGAAGCCGTAGGCGAAGTGATTGAGGATGCTTCAGGCCTGTTTCGCACCGGGCAGCATGTGGCCACTGCCATGGGGGGATTGCAGTTCACCCGCAACGGCAGCTACGCCGAGGAGGTCACGGTGTTACGCAGCAACGTCATTGATTTGGACGGCATCAACCTTTCATGGGAAGAACTTGCCGCATTGCCGGAGAGCTATCTTACCGTATGGGGGGCTCTGGGCCGCTTAATTGACAACGTACCGGGGCAGACGGTGCTGGTGCGCGGCGCGACCTCTTCGGTGGGGCAGGCTGCCGTGGCCTATGCCAAGGCGCGTGGACAGCGGGTTATCGCCACCACCCGATCGGCCAGTAACGCAGCCCGGCTGACCGCTATTGGCGCTGATGCGGTGGTGATTGATACCGATGAAATTGCAGAACAAATACGGGGTGTAGCGCCGGAAGGCGTAGATGTGGCCCTTGAGGTGGTTGGCGCCGCCACGGTGCGCGATAGCCTCAATGCGCTCAAACCTTTTGGTACCGCAGTGGTAATAGGCCTGCTGGGCGGGGCACCGGTGTTGGATAATCTGCATCTGATGAACGATCTTCCCAATGCAACACGCTTGGCCTTCTTTGGCAGCGGGTTGCTTGGCACCCCAGCGCTGCCTTTGGCCGACTCGCCGCTGAAGTGGATTGCTCAACAGGTAGCGGACCAGACCATGCCGTCGCTGCGGGTGAAAACCTTCGACTTTGACGATGTCGCCAACGCTCACCGCATGATCGAGAATGACCGTGCGCAAGGCAAACTGGTGGTTCGCGTCTGAGGCCAGCAAGGACCATGATGGGTAAAAAACAGTGAGGAAGCCTGTGACTGGCTTCCTCATTGGCCTTACTGTTCTGAAAGCTCAAGCTCGGCAATAACCGGCAGGTGATCACTTGCCGTTGACCAGGTAAATTCAGGCGAATTATGTGGGATATCCAGATTCTTCACGTTCCACTTTTGCCCCTTAAATGTGAAGATATGGTCTATATCAATAGCGGGATTAACCGCTGGCCAACTGCGAGTATCGGCTCCATCTTTCGCAACTTCATTGAAAAAATAGCGTATTTCTTTCAATGGCTGTTCATCTTGAGTCGAGTTGAAATCGCCGGCGAGGATCTTGATCGAGGAAGCCATATCTTTGAAATCAGATGCGGCATCGCCAATACTCAAATCCAACAGGTAGCGTGCTTGTTCAGTGCGTATTGCCGGATCTTTTTGCCAGTCGAGATGGGTGACCATGATGATTGGCGCTGAATCAAATCCGGGAACCTCAACTTGCGCCAGTAATGTGACGCGCTGTTCGGCATCACCCGAGGGTAATTTCACCACCTGTGAATGTAGAATTTTATATTTGGAAAGCAGTCCTACCCCATACTCGCCGCCATCGAAATCAAGCGCTTTGCCAAAGGCATAATGCATTTTATTGGCATCAGCGATTTTTTTAAGCTGATCGAGTTTTTGACTGCGCTGGGTCTTATTGTCCACTTCCTGGATGGCGATGATATCCGCATCTATTCTTTTAATGGCCGAATTAAGTGCAGTGAAATCGGAGACGGCAGAGGAGGCTTCATTTTTACCGATGTTATAGGTGGCTATCTTCAAATGCGGTTTATCCTGCGTGAAAACCTTGTCTGGCACACCGCCTTTTTGAACGGCAAGTATTTCATTACCAGCTAGTTTGTCGCTCGCCTGCGCGTTGGCGATAAGGCTGCCCAGCGCCATCATGGTGAATATAACTGTTTTTTTCATGTCACCTAATCTCCCGATAAAATAGATTCCTTATCAAAGAATACAGAAGAAAAGGGGTGGTTATCGTGATACCTGACTCAAACTTCCGACGCGATGAAAATTAAGGCTCGAATATCTGCCGGCACAGTGCTTTCAGGTATTTAGCGTGGCAAAGCGTTGTTGAACCACCTTCAACACCCATTGCCGCAGCCAACGATGGGCAGCATCGGCCTCCAAACGCGGGTGCCACATCTGCGAAACGGTGATGCTTTGGGTTTTTACCGGCAGTTCAAACATATAAAGCGCAGTGCCCAGCGGTTGATTGATCAGGAAAGAAGCAGGGACCAATGCCACCAGATCGGACGCCTGAGCCACCGCCAGCGCGGCGGGAAAACTCGGCACTACGGCGGCTATTTTTCGCTCCAACCCCAATTCAGCCAATCCCTGATCTACCGGGCCGCTGACCAGCCCACGGCGTGATGCGACCACATGGCCACAGTCAGCATAGGCTCGCGCGGTAATGTCGGCTTTCTGCTCCAACGGATGGCCCTTTCTGACCACCGCGACAAATCGGTCGCGGAACAGCGCCTGCAAGCGAATCTCCGGCCCCATATCCCCCAAAACGCCGATTTCCAAATCAACCCGTCCCTCACGCAAATGGCGGGAGCTTTTTTCCGGTTTGGGCGCAAAACAGAGTCTCACCAACGGGGCTGCCGTTGCCACGGCGGAGATCAGTGCGGCGCCGAATGCTTCGACAAAGCCCTCGTTGGCGCGCAGGGTAAATGTGCGTTCCAACGTTGATAAACTCAGTTCTGAAACCGAGGGGCGCAGTATCGAACGCGCCTCAAATACGGTGTTTTGCGTACGTTCACGAATCTCTTCGGCATAGGGAGTGAGCACCATATTGCGGCCGGCCCTTACCAGTAACGGATCTCCGGTGACTGCCCGCAAGCGGCCAAGCGTGCGGCTCATGGCCGAAGCGCTGAGGTTTAGGCGGCGTGCAGCTTCGGCCACGCTGCCGAGCGTAAGCAACGCATCGAGCGCAATCAGTAAATTGAGATCGGGTTCTGACATGTCGGGGATCCTGGTTTATTGATAGGAGAGGCGTCCGATGCAGGTGATTAGTACAAATGCTGCGTCTTCCGTAATCTATTTAGCATAGTTATATTTTTTACCGCACATGACAACGGAAACACAGAGGAATACTTTCATGCATGCAAACACCGCCAAAACAGCAACAGACCGTCCTGCTCATTGGCGCATACCAGGGATTGGGTGTTGCGATGACTCACGCATCTTGCCGCTAATTGGCTGGACATTTCGGGCTAAAATGATTGCGTAGATCGCGCGTTGTCATTAGTTTTATCTGCCATTACTCAATGCGTTAAGGAAATACCTCATGCTGAAAGAAAACTTCAATGAGCTGCAAATTTTCCTGGTGGTTGCCAGAGAGAAAAGCTTTACCAAAGCGGCGGCTAAGCTGGGGGTTTCTCAGTCGGCATTGAGCCATGCGGTGAAGGCATTAGAACAACGTTTAAATACGCGTCTTCTGACCCGAACCACCCGCAGCGTCGCCCCAACGGAGGTTGGGGAGAAGTTAATCGCCTGTCTCGAGCCACGGCTTGCCGATCTTGAGCATGAACTTGAAATCCTGCTCCAACCAAATGGCACCGCTTCGGGCAACATCAGACTTTCCGCCGGGGAGCATGCAGCGCGGTGCCTGCTGTGGCCGAAGCTAAAACCTTTTCTCCGGGAATACCCTGAAATCAATATCGAACTGGTGGTGGATAATGGCTTCGTTGACATCGTGGAAGGGCGTTTCGATGCAGGTATTCGCCTTGGGGAAAGCGTAGATAAGGACATGATTGCTGTAAAAATCGGACCGGACATGCGAATGGTGGTTGTGGGGGCGCCGAGTTACTTTGCAGAGCACGGGATCCCGCAGACGCCCCACGAGTTGCAGCAGCATCGTTGCATCAACATGCGGCTTCCTACCGCCGGCGGTCTATACCACTGGGAGTTTGAGAAAGACGGTAAGCCGTTGCGCGTGAAAGTGGAAGGGCAGCTGACATTTAATCTGTTGGCAGAGAGGATCGACGCTGCGTCGTCAGGGTTTGGTATCGCCTGCGTACCCGAAGATATGATCCAAAACGAAGTCAAATCAGGGGAGCTTATCCAGATCCTGGATGAATGGTGTCCGACATTTCCCGGTTACTACCTCTATTATCCCAGCCGGAGGCAACATCCCCCGGCGTTTGCCTTGTTGATCGATGCGCTGCGCCATTAACGGGGTTTGGCCGGACACCCTTAGTGCTGCGCCGATGACAGATTGCTGAAGATGCTTTTCCTGCGGACGATGGTAATGCTGCTTCTGCCAACAAAAAAGCCGATAACAAGCTAATGTTATCGGCTTTTGGCTGCCGGTTAGGGCAGAGCGGGCGGATTAGGCGGCAGGCAACTGCTGCGCGGTTTCTTCCACCAGCGCCAGCAGGACTTTGATATCGTCCAGGCTGACCGTCGGGTTCAACAACGTCATTTTCAGGCAGGTCACGCCGTTAAACTCGGTGACCCCGACGTTGGCGCGGCCAGACTCCAGCAACGCATCGCCGATCCGTTGGTTCAGCAGTGCCACGGCGGCATCGCCGGCGGCGGCTAACTGCTGCGGACGGTAGCGGAACAGCACGCTGGCCAGCTGCGGCTGCATGACCAGTTCCAGCGCCGGCCGATCGCCGATGTAGTGAGCCACCTGTTGCGCCAGCGTTACGCCATGATCGATGATCGCCGCATATTGCTCCTGCCCCAAAGCTTCCAGGCCCATCCACAGTTTCAACGCATCAAAACGGCGGGTGGTTTGCAAGGATTTGGACACCAGATTAGGAACGCCCTGAGCTTCGTCGAACTCGGAGTTCAGGTAGGCCGCCTGATAACGCATCAGTTCATAGTGACGGGCTTCTTTCAGCAAGAAAGCACCGCAGCTGATGGTCTGGAAGAATTGTTTGTGGAAGTCCAGGGTGACGGAGTCCACCAATTCAATGCCATCCAGATAGTCGCGGTACTTCTTGGAAAGCAGCAAGGCGCCGCCCCAGGCCGCATCGACATGCACCCAGATCTGATGTTCCGCCGCCAATTGCGCAATGCCGCGCAGCGGGTCGATAGCCCCGGCATCCGTGGTACCTGCGGTGGCGACGATCGCCAGGATCTGCTCGCCATTGGCCTTGGCCTGCGCCAGTTTTTCGGCCAAATCGTTCAGATCCATACGTGCGAATTGATCGGTTTTCACCAGCGTCACGGATTGGTAACCCAGGCCGAGTAAAGCCATGTTCTTTTGCACCGAGAAGTGGGCATTTTCAGAACATAACACTTTAATCTTTCTCAGATTACCAATCAGGCCATCTTGCTGCACAGAGTGGCCCTGTTTGGCGAAGAAGGCGTCGCGCGCCAACATCAGCCCCATCAGGTTGCTCTGGGTACCGCCACTGGTGAACACCCCGGCGTCGCCAGGCTGGTAACCAACCTGGGTACGCAACCATTCAATCAGCTTCATCTCGATGAGGGTCGCTGACGGGCTTTGATCCCAAGAGTCCATGCTCTGGTTAGTGGCGTTGATCAACACTTCGGCAGCCTGGCTGATCACCAGGCTAGGGCAATGCAAATGTGCGACGCACTGCGGATGATGCACCGACAGGCTGTCTTTTAAAAAATACTCAATGGCGCGTTCGATAGCGACCTGGTTGCCCAGGCCCTGAGGGGTAAAATCAAGCTTGATGCGTTCACGCAGCTCGGCAACGGTTTTCCCCTGATACATCTCGGGTTGTTGCAGCCACTGCACCACGGCCTGACTGCTCTGTTCGATCGCTTGCTGGTAGGCCTCTGTGCTTTGCGCAGAAGCGGCCAGAATCGGGTTTAACCGGGACATCGACTTCACTCCACATCCACCGGCTTGATGCCGGCAGCTAACAGGGCCTGTTCAAATTTATCCAGGAAGATAGCCAGTTCGTCGTTAGTGATCAGCAGGGAAGGCAGCAGACGTAGCACGCAGCCGTTACGGCCGCCGCGCTCCAGGATCAGACCGGCTTCGAAGCATTTCTTCTGCAGCAGGGCAGAGAGCTGGCCGTCAGCCGGGTAGCAGCCCATGTGATCCTGCGCTTCGTTCGGTTTCACAATTTCCAAACCGATCATCAGACCCAGACCACGCACGTGACCAATCACCGGATAACGTTTTTGCAGCTCGGCCAGCTTGGCTTTCAGCCATTCGCCTTGCGCGGCAACCTTTTCGGCCACCTGGTTATCTTTGAGGTGTTGCAGGGTGGTCAGGCCGGTAGCCATCGCCAGTTGGTTGCCGCGGAAAGTGCCGGTATGGTGGCCAGGCTCCCAGGCGTCGAACTGTTTCTTGATACCCAATACTGCCAGAGGCAAACCGCCGCCAACCGCTTTGGACATCACGATGATATCCGGCTCAATACCGGCGTGTTCAAAGGCGAACAGTTTGCCGGTACGGGCAAAACCAGCCTGAACTTCGTCGATGATCAGCAAAATGCCGTGTTCCTGCGTGACTTTGCGAATACGCTGCAGCCACTCGACCGGGGCCGGGTTAACGCCGCCTTCGCCCTGAACGGCTTCCAGAATGACCGCCGCAGGTTTGCGCACGCCGCTTTCGACGTCATTGATCAGGTTTTCGAAATAGTAAGTCAGCGCCTTGACCCCGGCTTCGCCACCGATGCCGAGCGGGCAGCGGTATTCGTGCGGGTAAGGCATAAACTGGACTTCCGGCATCATGCCGTTAATGGCTTCTTTCGGCGACAGGTTGCCCGTGACCGCCAGTGCGCCATGGGTCATGCCGTGGTAACCGCCGGAGAAGCTGATCACGCCGGTACGGCCGGTATGCTTTTTCGCCAGTTTCAGTGCGGCTTCTACCGCATCTGCGCCCGAAGGGCCACAGAACTGCAGGCAGTATTCCTGGCCTTGACCTGGTAATAAAGAGAGTAAATAGGCAGAAAACTCATCTTTCAACGGTGTTGTAAGATCGAGGGTATGTAACGGCAAGCCGCTGGTAATGACATTTTGGATGCTTTGGAGGACGTCAGGATGGTTATGACCCAGAGCCAGCGTACCCGCACCAGCCAGGCAATCAAGATATTGATTATTCTCAACATCAGTGATCCAAACGCCTTGGGCTTTCGCAATTGCCAACGGCAATTTACGGGGGTAACTCCTGACATTCGATTCAAATTCAGCTTGTCGCGCCAAATATGTTTCGTTATTTACATTTTCTAAATTCACACCGAAATTATCAATACGGACTTTATCCGTCATCATATCTCTCCTACAACTGGGGGTAACAATGACGCCCTAGTTGAATTATTGAATTGAACAATTAACTACCGTGAGAAAAACGGGCCCAATATATGGCTTTTTACCCCCCGGCTCAATAGTTATTTGGCCGGGGGAGATTTATGGTTTTTTTAATAAAAATCAATAAATTGCTTGTTTTGTGGCCAATAATGGCACGATTTAAGGGCGATTGCGGGCTTGACACGGCACAAAAAACCTCCTCAAGAAAAGTAAGGGTACCGGCCCAATACGTTTATTTTGAAGGTAATTTTCAAACAAAGGTCAGCAACATGCGGAAGGAATTTTGAAACAATGTCTTAATATAAATAAGGCATTGCTTAGACATTAACGGACTTTAGCGGAAAAGGGTGCCATTGGCGCATTACCAGGGAATTTCGCCATAACGATCAAAAAATCCTCCCGTTGGGCCATCGTTTGCGATGGAGGCCAGGGCCACGATCGCATCAGTACCCTCGGTTATCGTCTGGCAACCCAGAGGGTTGAGATCGGTTTGGGTAAAGCCCGGGTTAACGGCGTTAATCTTGATTTTCGGCAACGCCTTGGCGTATTGCGTTACCAGCATGTTGAGCGCCGCTTTTGAAGAGGGATAGGCCAGTTGCAATATTCTGGACTCGAAGGTGCCGCTTTTGCCGGTCATGGTATGAAACGAGCCCAGCGAGCTGGACACCATCACCACTCTGGGGTTGGCGGCGGCTTGCAGCAGGGGGAGAAAGGCCTGCATCATGCGAACTACGCCAAAAACCTGGGTTTGGTAGATTTCCGTCAGGGCTACGGCGCAGGTTTCTCTTGGGTGTCCCCAGGGGCCAGAAACGCCGGCGTTATTGATCAGAACATCAAGGCGATCGTGCACCTTGCTGAAATCCGCCGCCGCCTGACGCACTGACTCCTCGGAAATCACATCGATGATCAGCAATTCTGCATGCAGGCCCTGCTGCGCCAGCTCTTGAATGGCCTGTTCGCCGCGCAGGGGATCCCGCGCGCCGAGGACTACGTGCCACCCGCACCCGGCAAGACGCCGGGCGGTTTCATGACCCAGGCCCCTGTTGGCACCCGTAATCAATACGGTGGTTGTCATGGTTATGCCTTGCTCGACAAAATCATGTCTGCGGCTTTTTCACCGATCATAATGCTGGGAGCATTGGTGTTGCCGGTAGGAATAACCGGCATCACCGAGGCGTCGACCACGCGCAGACCAGACAGACCGTGCACGCGCAATTGCGGATCAACCACTGCCATGTTGTCGGTCCCCATGCGCGCCGTACCGACCTGATGGTGGTAGGAAGCCGTCATTCGGCGAATGTAATCGCGCATTTTATCGCGGTTATTCACACCCTCCATGCCCATCTCTTTGCCGCGCCACGGTGCCAATGCGGTTTGCTTCATCACTTCGCGCAACAGCAGGGCCTTGTCGGTCATGACCTCAAGATCTTCGTTTTCAGAATAGACTCGCGGATCCATCAGTGGGGCTTGCAGCGGGTCACGTGAGTTGAGCCAGAGACGGCCACGACTTTTCGGTGCGACCAGACCGGGAGTGACAGTGTAACCCTGGGTGACACCCGGCATGAACGGCATGGTGAACAACAGAGACTGGGTGTCCGGCGCGGAAAGCTCCGGGGCTGACTTATGGAAAATCTGCGCTTCGATGCCGGAGGCCAGACCGACAGCCACCGGCTGCGGCGAAGACCAAACCATAGGACACACCAGATGATCGTGCAGGTTTTCACCCACGCCTGGCAGGTTGACCAGGGTCTTAATGCCCATTTTCTCCAGTTGCTCGGCCGGGCCGATACCGGAGTGCAGCAGAATGGAAGGGCTCATCAGTGAACCGGCGCACAGCAGCACCTCATGGCGGGCCTCGATGCGATAATCGGTGCCACGATGCACAAAGTGCACGCCGGTAATGTGATCGCCCTGGTTAAGCAGCTTCAATACCCGAGCTTCGGTGATCACCGACAGGTTATCCGCTCCGCGAATGGCATCGCCGTAACAGACCCAGGCGCTGGCCCGTTTGCCGTCTGGCGTCATGGTGTACTGCGGGAAACTGACGCCGGTGGAATCCTGGCCGTTGTTGTAATCCTGCACCAGCCGCAATCCGGCCTGTTGTCCGGCCTCGACAAAGGCGTGGGCCAATGGCGTCATGGCGGGACGAGATACCTGCAGCAGCCCTCCGGTAGCATGCAGGTTAGACAAGCCATCGATATTGCAGTTTTCCGCTTTGCGGAAATAAGGCAGCACGTCCTTCCAGCTCCAGCCGGTGGCCCCCATCGCCGCCCAGTTGTCGTAATCGGAGGGCAGGCCACGAACGTACATCATGCCGTTAATAGCGCTGGAACCGCCCAGGGTCTTGCCGCGTGGCCAGTAAATATCCTGTTTGCCGGCGTAAATCTGCGGTTGAGTCGAAAAACCCCAGTCAACGGCGGAATGCCACAGCGCCATGGCTTCCGGCGGGTTATGAATGGCCGGCATATCGTCGCGTGGCCCGGCTTCCAGCAGCAGGACCTTTAATCCGGCATCAACCAGCCGGCGGGTCACCACCGAGCCGGCCGAACCGGCGCCGATAATAATGTAGTCGTATTTTTTGTCGTCGCTTCCGGTCCCGGTGCTGCGAGGGGCCGGCTGGCGGGCATAGCCGGAGAAAGGCAGTGCGGCTGCAGCGCTCATTGCCAGACTGGCGGCAATGAACCGACGGCGGCCGGCGTCGGTCTGTAGTTTATCTTGTTTCATGACGATCCCTTTTTATTGGTTTGGACGCGCGGGCTTAGTGAGCGTCGACGTCTTTCAGAGCAATCCAGGTGGCTTTCATTTCGCCGTATTGCCGCATCGCATGTAACGACAGGTCGCGGCCGATGCCTGACTGTTTGAAACCGCCGAAAGGCGAGAGAATATCGCGGGTCAGGAAGTGATTGACCCAGACGGTTCCCGCCTCCAGTTGGCGGGCAACGCGGTGAACTTTGGCGATATCCGGCGTCCAGAAGCCGGCGGTTAAGCCGTATTCGCTGTCATTTGCCAACCGGATGGCGTCTGCTTCGTCTTCAAACGCGATGACCGAAGCGACCGGGCCGAAGATTTCGTTTTGCGAGGCGGTCATGGTCGGGGTGGCGTTGTCGATAACCGTTGGCCAGAAGAAATGCCCGCCCGGTACGATGCTGTCGTCCGCATGGCCACCACAGACGATGCTAGCGCCTTCATCACGCGCGGAGTCGACATAACGCAGGACATTGGCCTGATGCCTGGCATCAATCAGTGGCCCCATCATGGTTGCGGGATCGAGTGGATGCCCCGGCTGCCAGCGGTTCACTTCTTCAATCAGCAGCGCGACAAACTGCTCCTTGATGGATGACTGCACCAGCAGGCGAGTCCCAGAGGCACAGACCGCCCCCTGATTGGCGCAAAAGCCCAAGGCGGCAAAACGTGCTGCGCGTGCCAAATCTGGCGTGTCGGCAAAAATGATATGCGCGTTCTTACCGCCGCCTTCGAGGTAGGTGCGTTTCATGTTGGACTGGCCGGCATAAATCAGCAGCTGTTTGGCCACCTGGGTGGAGCCGGTAAAGGCCATCACCCGCACGGTGGGGTGCAGCGCCAGTGCCTGTCCGACCTGAGCGCCGCCGGTCACCACGTTGAATACGCCATCGGGAATACCGGCCTGTTGCGCCAGCTGCGCCAGGCGGATACCGGTTAACGGCGCTTTTTCAGAAGGTTTGAACACCACCGAGTTACCCATCGCCAGCGCCGGCGCAATCTTCCAGCAGGCAATCATCAGCGGGTTGTTCCACGGCGTCATCACCGCTACCACACCCAAGGCCTGGTAGGTGATCATGCCGTGGAAGCTGTCGCTGGTAGGGGCGATTTCGCCGGCAATCTTGTCGATCGCCTCGGCGTAATAACGCAGTGCGATCTGCACGTCCTGCATATCCATATCCAGCGACTCATGGATGGTTTTGCCGGTGTCCAGGCTTTCCAGCAGCGCCAGTTCCTCTTGATGCTGACCGACCAAATCGGCCAGGCGCAGCAGGGCGTTTTTGCGCTGTACCGGCGATTGGTCGCGCCAAATTCCGGATGCAAATGTTCGGGCCGCCGCCGCAACGGCTCGATCCACGGTGGCGGCGTCGCAGTCGGCAACCGCCGCTAGCAGCCGACCGTCGATCGGGCTGATATCGGCAAAAGTGGCACCGTCGGCAGAGTCCTGATACTGACCGTCGATATAGGCACGCCCTTCGATCTGCAGTGCGTTTGCCTGCTGCTGCCATTGTTTAAAGGTTTTCGTCTGGCTACTCATAGGGAGTCCTTGTTTCAGTCTGTGGGGATCCTCTTTCGAGGGATAAAGCTAAACTAGCTGTGGTCAGGCTGAACAACCAGAGGGCTTGCCGTATCACACTGGTGCCGAACAGGCACCAATGGATGACGTATATTGTGCTAATGACGAGCGTGCTGAAGGGACGTGAATGTGGACATGATGAATGCATTACGCATATTCAATGCGGTGGTAAAAGGCGGCAATTTTACGGCGGCTTCAGAGGCGCTTGACCTTTCCCGACCGCGCGTGAGCAAGAGTATTGCCGAGTTGGAACAGCATTTTGGCGTGCGCTTGCTGCACCGTACCACGCGGTCGATGACGCTGACGGAGGCCGGGCGGGAATGTTACGAATACAGCCAGCGCATTGCCGGCGAATGCCAGGCGTTGGAAGCCTATATGGGCAACCAGGGGCAGCCCGCAGGCACCTTGCGTATCAGTGCGCCACACCCCTATTGTCGGGCTGAACTGGCAACCATAGTGGCCGGTTATCAGCGTCGTTATCCGCGGGTGTCGGTGGAGTTCTGCCTCAGCGACCAGTTGATCAACCTGATCGACCAGGGGATTGATGTGGCGATCCGCGTGGCCAATCTGTCGGATTCGTCTCTGGTGGCGCGCAAGCTGTGTGAAATACCCCGAATACTATGTGCGTCTCCCGATTATTTAAAGCACCACGGGACCCCGGACAACCCACAGGCGTTGCGGGAGCACAATTGCCTGGTCTACTCACTGTTGCCCCGTGCGGAACAATGGGAATATCTGGATGAGGAGGGGCGTCTGATCGAGGTGCCGGTATGCGGATCGCTGCGAGCCAACAGTGGCGATGCCTTGTTGGCCAGCGCGCTGGAGGGCAGAGGCATTATTCTTGAGCCGGAGTTCGTGGTGAGAGAGGCGTTGGCCAGCGGCGCGTTGATCAGGTTAATGAGGGATTACACCTGGAGCCATCGATCGCTGTACGTGGTCTATGTTAACCGGCGTTATCTGCCGGTTAACATTCGCAGTTTTGTCGATTTTGTCGCGGAGTATTATCGGCAATCCAGATTACCGCCGGGGCAGAAACTCACGGACACCCCGCCGGCGGCCTGAACGCAGGGCTACTCTGCGTCGAACTTAAAGCGCGCGGCTTCGACTATCAGCTCCCGCGCCAGCGTTTCATTCGCCAACGCGTCCAGCAACAGCAGGTTAAGCCGAGTCAAAAATAGCGCCAGAGGTTCGCCGGTAAACGGCTCGGCGGCCAGATAGAACTGGCTGTACAGCTCATCGAGCTGCTGTTCGGTCAATTTAGCCTGCATCTTTTGCTCCTTGGTTATCGTTCTGCCAGCCGCTGGCCCGCAAGATGGCCTGTTCGATTGCAGCAGAGTCCGCATTATCGCTCTGCGTCCAGCGCCAGCAGACGTGCCCGTCCGGTCGGATCAGATAGAGCGCGCCGGCGGGCCCGCTGTAGGCCGCGTGCACCTGCCCATCAGGATCTTCCACCCACCCGGCAGCACCGGCCTGCGGTTGTCCAGGCCGCCCCAGAGTGACCACGCGCAGCAACGGATGGTCGCTGATTTCCACAGCGCTGGTAGCGTCCTGCGCCGGGAAGCGCAGCAGGGTGAAGAGTCGCGCATCCAGCAATCGGGTCAGGTGGGTTGGCTCACCATTCAGTAACAGGGGGAATTCCGGCAATACCGCGCCGAGTTTGGGCCCTACAGCCGCGGGGGCCGTCACCGTCGGGGTATTCAAAGGCGAATCCGCGTAACAAATGCTGTGGGTCTGACGGGGATTGATCAGCGCGGAAAACTGCGGGTGGCGAGCCGCCAGCGACAGCACCGCATTACGCAGCGTGCTGCCGGCCGGGGTCGCCGGGCACATAAACTCGGCGCTGCGGCTGGCTTGTCCGGCATTTTCACGCCAGGCCTTCTGACGTTCGCTGGAATAACTGGCCAATAGCGACGGCGGCGCCAACCCTTTCAGCACGTAGGCCAGCTTCCAGCCGAGGTTATAGGCATCGTCCAGCCCGCCGTTAAGCCCACGTACGCCGAAAATTGGCACTACGTGCGCCGCATCGCCGACGAACAGCACCCGGTCGTGATGATAGTTGTCCAGCGACAGGGCTTTGGCGTTGTACATGCTGATCCAAATCGGGCGCCATTTCCCTTTTTCACCGACCATATCGAGAAAACTCTCGACGACCGGCAGCACGTTTTCCGGCTTCAGTCCTTCTTCGTCGCTGACGCCGTCTTCCAGCAGGTAATCAATGCGCCAGATGTTGTCCGGTTGGCGATGCATCCACATTGGGCCAGGGCGCAGGGCGGTTTCGAACCACACGCGCCGTTCTGCCGGGGTCTCGCTTTCCAATTCAATATCTATGATGGCGAAGCGTCCATGATGCACATCCCCCTGCAGATGCAGACCCATTTGTTCCCGCACCCGGCTGCGGCCACCGTCGCAGGCAATCACCCAGTCGGCTTCTAACTGGTAATCGACCCCTACAGCATTCAGTGACAATGTCACGCCTTCGTCATGATGCACCAGGCTCTGGAGCTCGGTACCCCAACGCAGTTCGATCAAATCCTCATGGCGCAGCACCTCGTCCAGCAAAAATTGCTCGATATAATACTGCTGCAGGTTGATCATCGCCGGAAACTGCTGGTTATCATCCACCAGCATGTCGAACTGCATCACCATCTCGCCCTGATAAAAGCTGCGTCCACGGGTCCAGGCGAGCCCCTTACCGACAAAGGTGTCTGCCAGCCCCAGTTTGTCGAGGATCTCCAGGCTGCGGCGGGAGATGCACGCCGCCCGGCTGCCGGTGCATACCTGGGTATCATTCTCCACCACCAATGAAGCGATGCCTTGTTTCGCCAATGCCAGCGCCAGCGATAAGCCCACCGGTCCACCGCCGACAATCACCACCCGATGCCGACGCTGTTCACGGTTATCGTGCAGCGACGGTAGCTTGACCGCATATTGTTGATAGCGGAATTCACCAATCACGTTTTCTTGTTGCATAAAGATTCTCCTTGTCGTTGCCGGTTACTCCGCCACAGGGGCGATCAACTCAGA
This sequence comes from Serratia sp. BNK-12, assembly GCF_047456085.1. Classification (NCBI taxonomy): domain Bacteria; kingdom Pseudomonadati; phylum Pseudomonadota; class Gammaproteobacteria; order Enterobacterales; family Yersiniaceae; genus Serratia; species Serratia sp. BNK-12. The sequence continues at coordinate 2,564,538 of NZ_CP179896.1, read as the reverse complement.
AAAGGGGTGCCGGATCTGGCCCGCCTGCATCGGCATTACCCAATCGGGAAGTTGCTGCGTGATTTCCACGTCCATCAACACCGCTTTTTCAATAAAATGCGCCAGATGCTCCATCGCTTCGGGCCGGGCATCGTGCAACACCATCACCGTCCAGGGCTGATTGGCGATATCTTCCAGCGCACGCGCCACCCAGGCGTCGGTCGGCAGTTCCCAATCCCGCGGTACCGAGTTCCACAACACCAGACTGAATCCTTGCTGTTGCAGCACCTCAACCGCCTCTTGATTCAACACGTGCGGTCCGAGGATCCCTTTACCGGCATAGGGGCGAAACAGCGGCGGCGACTCGGCGTATTGACCCAGTCGGGCCTGGCCTTCGGTAATTTCGTGACGGGCAAAACCCGGAGCCCCCAGCCCCAGCGGCAGAGAGTGGGTCAGGGTATGAATGCCGACCCGGTGACCGGCGTCTTTCACCGATTTAACCAGAGCTTCACCGCCAGGCGCGGAGATCTTCTCGCCGATAGGGAAGAAGTTGGCCAGAATGCGGAACTCCTGCAGCGTCTTCAGCACCAGCGGGGTTCCCTGGGGATGGGGACCGTTATCAAAGGTCAAAGTGAGTTTTTTATGCATGTTCCTGCTCCTGAGAAGTGGCCAGCATCAAATCAACTGCGCGCTCTGCCACCATGATAGTCGGTGCATTGGTATTGCCTGCCGGGATGCGCGGGAAAATCGACGCATCAGCGATGCGCACTCCCGCCAGGCCACGCAGGCGAAGTTCCAGATCCACCACGGAAGTCGCGGGATCTGCCCCCATGCGGCAGGTACCGGTAGGGTGATACTCCGTTTTGCCATGCTCGCGCACGAACGACGCCAACTGTTCATCGCTGTTCAAATTTGGCGCGGGCAACAGAACCTGATCAATCAGTGACGCCAACGCCGGGGCCTGGAACAGCTGCAAGCCCAGACGTACCGCTCTGACCTGCGCAGCGACATCTTCCGGCGTCCCCATATAGTTGAGACTGATGCGCGGTAACGAACGTGGATTGCCGTCGCGCAACCGGACTTCACCCCTGGCCTGTGGCCGCAGGTGCGCCAGCTTGAGGGATAGGGCATGTTGGTTTTGCGCCTGTTTTCCCTTGTCGTCGACGTTATCCGACGCCGCCAGCCCCATCAGTTGCACATCTGGCCGATCGTCGTCGCCGGTGGCGAAAAAACCGCCGCACTCCAGCAGGTTGGAGGCGCAGATACCGCGTTTGAACAGCAGCCATTCCAGACCGTTCGCCAACGCCTTCAGGCCTTTGTCTTGCCCGAGCAGGCTAATCGGCTTTCGCAGGCTGGCAATCAGCGAAAAATGCAGATGATCCTGCAGGCGTTGGCCGACCAGAGGGCTGTCGACCAGGAGTTTGATGCCGACTTCGCGCAGATGCTCCGCTGGACCGATGCCGGACAGCATCAACAGTTTTGGGGTTCCGATGGCGCCGGCGCATAACACCACTTCCCGGCTGGCCAGCGCCTGTTGGCGTTTCCCCTCGGCGTCAGTAAATACCACGCCGGTAGCACGATCCTGCTCCAGCAACAGGCGCTCAACCAGCACGCCGGTCATCACCTGGAGATTCGCGTGTTGGCGCACCGGTGCCAGATAGGCCACCGAGGTGCTGCAACGGTGCCCCTGATAGGTGGTAGTTTGATAGAAGCCTATGCCTTGCTGGCTGGCGCCGTTAAAGTCATTGAGATAGGGATAACCCAGCTCCTGACCGGCTTTGACGATGGCGTAGCTGAGCGGATGGCGATAACCGGAGTCGCTGACTTTCAGGTGGCCGCTATCGCCGTGATAGTCGTCGTGCAGGCTTTGGTTGCATTCCGACCGGATAAAATAGGGCAGCACATCGCGATAGCCCCAGCCGGTACAGCCGTCCTGGGTTTCCCAATCGTCATAATCCCTGGCATTGCCACGCACGTAGAGCTGTCCATTCACCGAGCTGCCACCGCCCAGCACACGGCCCTGCGGTACGCTCATCGATCGATTGGCCATGTGGGGTTCGGCATCGCTTTGATAGGGCCAGACCAGCTTGCCGACAATTTCCGGAAATCCGGCCGGCATGCGGATGAAGATCCCTTTGTCTTCTGGCCCGGCCTCCAGCAGCAAAATGCGCGCCGAGGTTCTTTCCGCCAACAAACCGGCAACCACGCAACCGGCAGAACCACCGCCGACCACAATGTAGTCGTACCTTTCATTCTCTTTCATGCTCTCTCCGTGCAGATGAGGGTGGAAAATTTGCGATGGAAGAAAAAATATATTTTTTAATATAAAGAATATTTTTTGTTGATGTCACTATTTTTTGTCGATAGCATGACATTTATGCAACATCGCACGGCTCAGTCATGAGCTGCCTCGCTAGAAGGAGAGAACGGTTATGGATGTGAGACTGGCTGATAAACGCGCCCTGGTATGCGCTTCCAGCAGTGGTTTGGGTTATGCCTGTGCTGCAGCCCTGCTTAGAGAAGGGGTCAGCGTCTGGATTAATGGCCGCGACGAAGAGCGCCTGCTGGCCGCGCAGCAGCGGCTTAAGGCTGAGACCGGCGGGCGCGTTTTTACTGTCGCCGGTGACATAACCACCCTACAAGGGCGCGAAGCCTTACTGGCTGCCTGCCCGGATGCCGATATTCTGGTCAATAATAACGCCGGGCCACCGCCGGGGAATTTCTTTGAGTTTGACGAGCAGACCTGGCTGTCGGCGCTGCAAGGGAATTTGCTGGCACCGCTGATGTTGATCCGCGCCTTGATACCGGGGATGCGCGAGCGGAAGTTTGGCCGCATCATCAATATCACCTCGGCGATGGTCAGTACGCCGCGTGCGCACATGACGCTTTCCGCTGCGTCGCGCGCCGGTCTGACGGCCGCCTGTAAAGGGTTGTCCCGCGAATGCATTGTCGATAACGTCACCATTAACAATTTGCTGCCGGAACGTTTTGATACGCCTCGCCAGCAGCAGATGGCGCAGGTGGCGATGAAACAGAGCGGCATTACCTTCGAACAGGCGCGCCAACGACAGATTGACTCGATCCCCGCCGGTCGCATGGGCCAGCCTGCCGAATTCGGCGCGGCCTGTGTTTACCTTTGCAGCGACCTGAGCGGCTTTATTACCGGGCAAAACATGCACCTGGACGGCGGCGCCTATCCAGCGTTGTTATAACCGTACAGCGAGATAAAACAGCGAATGAACAGCAAACAAACAGAAAACCTGCAATTGCAGAACGGGACTTTCAAAAGCCTGAGCGGCGCCGCCGTGGCGCTGATCCGCCGTCGGATTATCAACGGTGAATACTCGCCGGGCAGCAAACTGGTGATCGGCAATATCGCCGGTGAATTGGACATCAGCCCAGGACTGGTGCGTGAGGCGCTGTCGCGGTTGGTGACGGAAGGGCTGGTTACCGCCCACGAGCAACGCGGTTTTCGTGCCAGTGAGGTATCACTCAGCGAACTGAAAGACATTACCGCCAATCGACAACTGATCGAAACCCATGCTTTACGGTTAGCGATTGCCAATGGTGATGCCGAATGGGAAGCGGGGATTATCGCCGCCTTTCACCGACTGACGCGCTGCCCGCGCATGGATGACGAAGATCACTCGGCAAACTGGAGCCAGCTCCATTACAGCTTTCATCGCAGCCTGCTGATGGCCTGCAATTCACCGTGGATGCTGCGCTTTTCCGACTTGCTGTTCGATCAGTCGGAGCGCTATCGCCGCCTGCGGTTCGGTTATGAGCTGGAAGGGATGGATTCACCGCGCGATGTCGACGGTGAGCATCAGGCCATCATGGATGCGGTGCTGGCGCGCGATGCCGACCGCGCCGTCGAGCTGCTTAGTCAGCATTATCAAAGCACCGTGCAGCGGATTATCAAGCAGGCCGACAGCACCATATTCAACGGCGCGGCTGCGTCCCCGGAGGCCAAATGAAGATCGTCAGTTTTATTAGCCAGGGGCGTGCAGGTTATGGCCTGCTGCGCGGAGTCGACGAGATTGTCGACTGCAGCCAGTCATTGCCCTATCCGGACGTGCGTAGCGCCTTAGCCGCCGGCAGTTTTAACGTGTTCCTGCCGTTTGTGAATGCGCCTGCCACCCTGAAAGCCAGCGAGGTCAGTTGGTTGCCGCCGGTGCCCAACCCGGACAAAATTATTTGCGTGGGGCTGAATTACCGCCCGCACCTGCTGGAAACCGGCCGGGAGGAACCCGATCGGCCAACGCTGTTTTTGCGGCTGCCTTCTTCGCAGGTCGGACATCAGCAGCCGCTGCTGGCACCGCCGGAGTCGTCTCAATTTGACTATGAAGGCGAGCTGGCCGTGGTGATTGGTAAAGGGGGGCGCCGCATTGCCCAGCGCGATGCCATGCAGCATATCGCCGGTTACGCTTGCTACAACGACGGCAGCGTGCGCGACTGGCAGCGACACAGCTCGCAATTCACTCCCGGTAAAAACTTCCGCCACACCGCGGCATTTGGTCCCTGGCTGGTCAGTGCCGACGACATTCCCGACCCGCGTGCGCTAACGCTGGTAACCCGTCTGAACGGACAGGTGATGCAACAGGCCTCTGTCGATGACCTGATTTTCTCGATCCCGGCGCTGATCGAGTATTGTTCGGCATTTACCGATCTGCTGCCCGGCGATGTGCTGGTGACCGGTACGCCCGGTGGCGTTGGCGCATTCCGACAGCCACCGGTCTGGATGAAAGCGGGGGATCGGGTGGAGGTTGAGATTGCCGGTATCGGTACCCTGAGTAACCCAGTGATTGACGACGCCTTAGGGCGTTAAAGGACTCTTTTCCGACAAACGAGGTGGATTACGATGGCTGATATCAAAGTGCTTCCACAGGTTTCCGCCTTTCTGGCGCAGGAACATGGGCAGTTTATCGATGGACAACTGATCCCGGCGGCGGGCGGACAACGCTTGCCGGTAGTCAATCCGGCCAATGGCCAGACGATCGCCAACGTGGCTGGTGCCACCGCCGACGAAGTGGAGCAGGCGATGCAATCGGCTGACCGGGCGCTGAAGGGCGAATGGGGAAAAAGCCTGCCGGCCCAGCGTCAGCAGATACTGTTACGCTTTGCCGATCTGCTGGAGGCTCACAGAGAGGAGATTGCCCAGTTGGAAACCCTGACCAACGGTAAGCTGATCGGTTCCTCCAGGCTGTTCGAGGTTGACCATACCTGCGTTTTCATCCGGTATTACGCCGGTTGGGCCACCAAACTGCATGGTGAAACCCTCGCGCCGTCCATCCCTTCGTTTAACGGCGAGCGATATACCGCGATGACTTACCGCGAGCCGGTGGGCGTGGTGGCGGCCATTATTCCCTGGAATTTCCCGGTGATGATCGCCATTTGGAAAATTGCAGCCGCCTTGTGCACCGGGTGTTGCATCGTGGTCAAACCCAGTGAGTTTGCACCTTTGACCCTGCTGCGTCTGGCGCAGTTGGCCCATCAGGCCGGAGTGCCTGCGGGCGTGTTCAACGTGGTCAATGGCGAACGCCAGGTGGGGCAGTGGCTGATCGAGCATCCACGGGTCAATAAAGTCAGTTTCACCGGTTCGGTTCCGGCCGGTATCGCGATCGGCCAGGCGGCGATAAAAGCCGATTTGACCCGCATCACCCTGGAGTTGGGTGGAAAAAACCCGGCGGCGTTTCTTGCCGACGTCGATACCCAGCGGGCGGTGGACGGCATTATGCTCGCCGGGCTGGTGCATCAGGGGCAGGTTTGTTCCTCTGCCGAGCGGTTTTATATTCATGCGTCGCGCTTCGACGAGATTGTCGAGCAGGTTATCGCCCGGGTCGAGGCGCTGAAAATAGGTTCGCCGATGGACGAAGCCACGCAATACGGTCCGTTGGCTAACTAGGCGCATTTTAACCGCATCAAGGCGATGTTTGATCAGGCGCACAGCCATGACCAGGTACTGAGTGGGGGTACGGTGCTGGACGGAGAGGGGTTCTATGTGACCCCGACGGTGATCCGTGCCACCGGTCAGGACGATCCGCTGATGCGTGAAGAAGCCTTCGCCGGGGTGCTGAGCTTTATGCCGTTTGAGGATGAAGAGCAACTCTTGCATTTGATGAATGATTCGTCCTATGGCCTGTCCGCCAGTATCTGGACCAATGACTTCAGCAAGGCGATGGATTTGATGCGGCGGATTGAGGCCGGGATGGTATGGGTAAATTCGCACACCATTATGGATCCGGCGGTGCCGTTCGGCGGGATGAAAGCCTCCGGTATTGGCCGCGAGTTCGGCAGCACGTTTATCGAGTCCTATACCGAACTTAAATCCGTCATCATGTGCTACTGAATCCCACGGAAACGGGGCCACGGCCCCGGTAAGGAATCACAATGACCACATTGCCCCTCACCGAATACGATCCGCCATTTTCCATTACCCGCGCCAGCCATCTGGTGCTGACCTCGCGTGATCTGGCCGCCAGTGAGCTGTTTTACACCCAGGTGATCGGCATGGTGCTGACCCATCGGGAAGAGGACCGGCTCTATTTGCGCGGGCTGGAAGAGGCTTGCCACCACAGTCTGGTTATCAAGCTCAGCAAGGCGGAGCCCCAGTGCGAACGCGTTGGCCTGCGTGTTTTTCGTGAAAAAGATCTGGAGTTGGCCAAGCTGTTTTTGGACCAGCAAGGGTTGGAAAATTGTTGGGCCGAAGTGCCGTTTCAGGGGCGTACTCTGCATTTCACCGATCCGACAGGTACGCTGATCGAACTGTGCGCCTCAATGCCCGTGGTGCCGCGTTTGCACCATCAGGTGCATCTGTACCGTGGCGGCAGCGCCCAGCGGCTGGATCACTTCCAGTTGCACACTCCCCACGTACAGCGGGCAGCCGAATTTTACATGACGAAGCTGGGATTCCGTGCGACAGACATCTATTTCAATGAGGGTGGAATGGGGGCCGCATTCTTACAACGCAAAGGCAATACGCAGGATCTGGTGTACTTGCATGGCCCCGGCCCGCGTCTGCATCACTTCGGTTATACCATCCCCGATTCGCAAGAGATCCTGCGCGCCTGCGACACTGCCGGCAATCTGGGCTTTGGCAGCAGCATTGAACGCGGGCCGGGCAGGCACGGTATGGGCCATGTCCTCTATGTTTATCTGCGGGATCCGGACGGGCATCGTATCGAGCTGCACAACACCCCTTATCAGATAATCGACATTGAGCTGGAAACCAATATTCTTGCACCCGATCAGCGCCAGCAGTTACTGCCCTGGGGGCTGCCGCCGCAGCGCAAATGGGTTACCGAAGCCAGTGCCTTTGCCAACACGCCGGTAGAACCGACCACCGAGGGCTATCCGCTGGTGCTGGAAGAGTACTTATCCCGCCAATAGGGCTTGATGCCCGAACCATGCCAGGGCAACCCTTGGATAACCTTGTGCCCGGAAACTCTCCGGGCAATAACATCGGCCTTTACTTCCGTTTTTTTTCAACCAATATGGTCCGGCTGAAATGACAGTCGGAGCCGCCATGGCTCCGTTTATCCACAACGTCGTGGTTGTGGCAAAGGCATCGATACGGATATCCCGCCACGATGCCGAATGACGAACTGGAGAGGTTATGGCTAATCCCTATCGCGAACTTCTGACCACGCCCGGCGTCGGGGGGTTAGTGATTGCGAGCTCGGTTGCCCGTTTGCCGCAGGCGATGATCGGCATCGGTATTATTACCATGTTGGTACAGCAGAGCGGTCACTATTGGTTGGCTGGTGCGGTAGCCGGTATATTTACGCTGGCGAACGCGCTCATGGGTCCGCAGGTATCGAAGCTGGTTGATCGGCTAGGCCAGAACAGGGTGCTTCCATGGGTCACCGCGTTTAGCATTACCATGCTGCTGGCGTTGATAACCGCTGCGCATATGCGTGCCCCAGTCCCGTTGCTGTGTATTCTCGCCATGCTGGCCGGCACTATGCCAAGCATGCCGGCAATGATAAGAGCGAGATGGACACAGCTTTTCCGGGGCAAGCCGCAACTCCACACCGCCTTCTCGCTGGATACGGTGCTGACAGAGCTGACCTTCGTGATTGGCCCCCCTTTATCTATTGGCTTGAGCACCGGTATTGCCGCCGAAGCCGGGCCCCTCGCCGCGATAGTGTTGCTGGTGATTGGCGTCACGGCTTTTCTTCTGCAACGACAGACGGCGCCCAAAGTCATCAAAAACACGACTGAACACCGCGGCTCGACCCTGCGTATCCCGGGCCTCGGCACCATCGTGCTGGCACTTTTAGCCATGGGGGTGATTGGCGGATCTATCGATGTGGCGGTAGTCGCTTTCGCCAACGCACAAGGGTGGCCGACGGCCGCCAGTTTGATTCTTGCTGCCTACGCGCTCGGTTCCATGGTTGCCGGTCTGGCTTTTGGCGCGATCAGGGTTAGCTTGCCGATAGAGCGTCAGTTCTTTATTGGGGTGCTGCTAACGGCGGCAACGTCGGTGTTGCCGCTCCTGTCTGCGGACGTTTACATTCTGATGGCGACCATTTTCGTGGCCGGTATGTCCTTTGCACCCACCATGGTTGTCGTGATGAACCTTGGCACTATCCTGGTACCGCCGTCCAGGCTCACCGAAGGGCTGACATGGATGACCACCGGCATCAGCATTGGCGTGGCGCTGGGTGCCGCGCTGGCGGGGCTGGTCATCGACGCTTATGGCGCACGCGCAGGCTTCGGCATCGCCATTGCTGCAGGCGTTGTGATGACGATTATCGTGCTTCTCGGTCGACGCACGCTCCACGCTGCCTCGATGCCCCAGGGGGGAGCAACCTGCTCTTAATGCGGCGGCAGCCAGGGATGACCGGGCTGCCGTAAGCGGACTAGACGCTTAACGAGTCATAATTTTTGCGGCGGTAATTGAGCGCGGACAGGATCCACAGCACCACAAACAGCACGATAGCGGCGTATCCGACGCTGCCCAGGTTGTCATTGAGCACCTCAACACCCCGCCACAGCCCGCCCTGTAGCCCCAGCTTATCGGCCAGCAGCCCCAGGCCTTCCAGCCCGCCGATCACCACAGCGATAACCACGCTGGTGGCGGTGATGGTCATGTTGTAATACAGCTTGCGAATCGGTTTATTGAACGCCCAACCGTAAGCGCCAACCATCACAAAATTATCCAGTGAGTCAATCAACGCCATGCCGCTGGCAAACAGCAGCGGGAACACCATGATTGACCAGACCGACATGCCGGATGTAGCACCGGTCGCGGAGATCCCGAGCAGGCCCACTTCGGTAGCCGTATCAAAGCCCAAGCCAAATAAAAAGCCGACTAAATACATATGCCAGCTTTTATTCACCAGATTAAAAGCAAAGCGGTACAGCCGCGTCATTACGCCGCCGCTGCCGCTCACCAGCAGGGCTACGTCCTGTTCGACCAGGGTTTCACCGCGCTTCACCCGACGGAAAATGCGGTAAACGTCGCGGAAGATCAGCCAGTTCAACAACGCCATCACCAGTAAGAACAGCGAGGAGATCAGCGTGCCCAAAGTGGCGCCATACTGATGCAACCAGCCGATGCGATCGCCAAATGCCAATGAGGTGGCGGCAATCGCGATGCAGGCCAGTACCACAATGCTGGAATGCCCCAGGGAGAAGAAGGCCCCGACGGAAACCGGGCGTTGGCCTTGTTGCATCAATTTGCGGGTGACGTTATCGATGGCGGCGATGTGGTCGGCATCCACCGCATGGCGCAGTCCGTAACCGTAAGCCAGCAGCGCGGCGGCAATCAGTGCCGGGTGATGATGAAAGGCAGCAAAGGCCGCCCCCCATGCCAGCAGGTTTAGCGCCACTAACGTCAACAACAGCCAAAAGGCGCGGGTATGGGTATGGAAAAACTCGCGGTTTAACATGTTACATCCTGTTGGGTTTTGAACGGGAGACGAGTCAAGGGGATACGCTGCGCGCAGGCGACCAATGCCTGACCGAATGCCAACCCTCCATCGCCCGCCGGCAGCCGTTGTGGCAGCAGCACGTGCAGCGGGGCCAGATGATGCTGCAGCCGTTGGCGTAACAGGCGGTTGTGCAGTACGCCACCGCTTAACGCCACGTGCCGGAGGTTATGCTCTGCGGCAAAATGTTTGGCCAGGCCGGCAAATCCCTGCGCCAGAGCATCATGAAACGCCCAGGCCCGTTGAGCGGCTGGCGCTTGCCAGGCCAGCCACTGCCGCCACAACACGCCCAAATCGAGCTGCTCTGCGCAACGTGGCAACGTCACCGGGTGAGAGCAAGGGCCACTTTGGTGGGCCAGCGCCTCAAAAATACTGGCGGCTTCGCCTTCCCAACTTTGCCGTTCGGGCGCACATCCCAACGCGGCGGCGGCCGCGTCAAACAGACGGCCACAGGAGGAGGCGAGCGGCGCATTGATGCCGGCGTTAATGGCTTGGAGCAGGGGGCGCCAGGCGCGCGTCAATAGCCGTTCGGCCTGTGGGCTGTTTTGCCAGTCAGGCACGAAGCGTGCAAAATGCGCCAACTGATTGCGCCAGGGTTGTTGCGCGGCCAGATCGCCGCCGGGCAGTGCCACCGCAGGCAATCCCCCCAGATGACGACAGCGGCGGTAATCGACCCACAGGCATTCGCCGCCCCACAGCGCGCCGTCCTGTCCGTACCCCAGCCCATCCAGCGCCAGGCCGATAACCGCTCCGCCTTCCAGTGGCCAATGGTGTTCGGCCAGGCACGCGGCCAAATGCGCATGATGGTGCAGCACCGGGGTCACCGGCAGCCTCTGTCGGGCGGCCCATTGGTGGCTGACGTAACCCGGATGAGCGTCGCTGGCTAAGCGCTGTGGCTGGCAATGGTACAACGCCATAAAATGCGCCATGGCCTGCTGCCACTGTTGCTGAATATCCTCCTGTTGCAGGTCGCCAAAATGTGAACTGAGTACGGCTTTATTTCCCTGCAGCAGGCAAAAGGTATTTTTGCGATCCCCGCCCACGGCCAATAGCGGAGGCTGTGAAGGGAAGCCCGGAGGCAATGGCAGGGCATCCGGAACAAATCCGCGCGCCCGACGTAGCATTTCATGGCCTTCAGGCAGCAGACGCACCAGCGAATCATCGGCGCGCTGCAAGATTTCGCGATCGTGCAGCAACCACAGGTCGGCAATGCCGGCCAAATCAGCCAAAGCCTGGCTATTGGTTAATGCCGGAGCTCGGCCGGTGGCATTGCCGGAGGTCATCACCAGGGGCCGTTGTATCTCCTGCATCAGTAAATGGTGAAGGGGATTGGCGGGTAACATCAGGCCCACTTCGTTCAACTGCGGGGCGATAGCCCCAGACAGCGGCGAATGGGGCGAGTGGGGCACCAGCACGATAGGCGCGGCAGCGGACGCCAGCAAAGCCTGTGTGTGCGACAGATCAATGCCACGGGTGCAGCGCGTCAGCCAGTCGATATTCGGCAGCATCACCGCCAGAGGTTTGCCGGGACGCCGTTTGCGAAGCCGCAGGCGTTGTACGGCCTCCGTCTGGGTAGCATCGCAAGCCAGGTGAAAACCGCCCAGCCCTTTGATGGCCACAATCTGCCCGGCAGCTAATGCGGCTACCGCCTGCTGCAGAGCTTCTTCCCCCTGATGCTGCGGTTGTCCCTCAACGGTGAAACTGAACAACCGAGGGCCGCAGTCGCTACAGGCGACCGGTTGGGCATGAAAGCGCCGATCGTGCGCCGAACGGTACTCTTGGGCGCAGGGCGAACAGAGCGGGAACGGTGCCATGCTGGTTGCCGGGCGATCGTAAGGCATGGCACGAATAATGGTGAAGCGTGGGCCGCAGTGCGTGCAGTTGATAAAAGGGTAGCGGTAACGCCGATCCTGCGGATCGTTCATTTCCTGCAGGCATTTTGGGCAGGTCGCGGCATCGGGAACAATCTGGGTCGTCATAGCACCGCGTTGGCTGGCGCGGATGCGAAAATCATCGGGCTTTTTCAGCCAGGTAAAGGGCCGTTGCTGAATGTTGTCGATCTGCGCCAACGGTGGGGCCTGCTGGCACAACAGATGCAGCAACAGCTCAAGGTCGACGGGATTCACCAGCCGAATCTCCACCCCGGCGCTGTCGTTCCAGACTTCGCCACGTAGATTGAGCTGGTTGGCCAGTTGCCAGACAAAAGGCCGAAAGCCGACGCCCTGTACTTTGCCGCTGATACGCAGCAGCAGCCCCGGATAGGACATGGTTTATTATCCTCTTTGGGTTTTTATAAATTATCAGGAGGCACAACCCTGCGTAGCCTCCTGTCAATTTATTCCCTGGTATTCCCTAAATAATTGGAGTTGCATCAAGGCGGCAAGAGCGGGGATCCCCAGTCACTTACTTAAGTAAGTGACTGGGGTGAGCGCTTGCAGCCAACACAGATGCAGCTTCAAGTATGACGGGATTACATCACGTCTTCTGCAGCGCGGCGCAGGCGAGCTTTCATATCGCTGTAGCTTTGCTGTGCATAGTTCTCCGCCCAGTGCTGGTCGGTAATCGCCGCCAGTTTTACCGCACAGTATTTGGTTTCCGGCGTTTTGGAGATCGGATCCAGGTTTTCCTGCGTCAGTTCGTTACAGGCGCCAATCCACCACTGGTAGGTCATATACACCGCACCCAGGTTAATACGCTCGTTATAGTTGGCTCGGCTGATCACTTTGCCGCGACGAGAGGCAACCCACACCAGTTGCTGGTCGGCAATGCCCAACGCGGCGGCATCCTGAGGGTTGATTTGCACGAAGCCGGGCTCATCCGCCAGCGTTTGCAAGGCGGCACAGTTGCCGGTCATCGAACGGCAGGAGTAATGCCCAACCTCACGCACGGTACAGAGCACCAGTGGGTAATCTGCATCCGGGATCTCGGCCGGCGCACGCCAGGTGGTGGCGAACAGTTGCCCTTTACCGGACGGCGTTGTGAACTGGTTACCCTGATACAGGTACGGCGTCCCCTGGCTTTCCAGCGAAGTGCATGGCCATTGCACGTGACCGAGCTCGCCCATTTTTTCGTAAGTGGCGCCGTAAAACAGCGGGCAGAGTTCGCGCATTTCGTCCCAGATCTGCTGGTTATCCTCATAGTGCATCGGATAGCCCATTTCGCTGGCCAACAGGCTGATGATTTCCCAGTCGCGCTTGACGTTGTACTGCGGCTCAATGGCTTTTTCGAAACGCTGGAACCCGCGATCGGCGCAGGAGAAGACGCCGCCATGTTCGCCCCAGGAGGTGGCAGGCAAGATCACATCCGCCTGTTCGGCGGTTTTGGTCATAAAGATGTCTTGCACCACCACAAATTCCAGCGCTTCGAACGCGCTGCGCACCAGGCTCAGATCGGCCTCGGTCTGCAAGGGATCTTCCCCCATGATGTAGTAGGCCTTCACTTTGCCTTCATGCACCAGGTGCGGGATTTCGGTGATGCGATAGCCGACGTTGGGATCCATTTTTGTGGCGTCGATTCCCCAGGCTGCGGCGAATTTGGCACGCACGGCCGCATCGGTAACCGCTTGATAGCCAGGGAATTCATTGGGCAGCACGCCCATATCGCAGGCACCCTGTACGTTGTTCTGCCCACGTACCGGGCCGACACCCACGTTGGCGCGGCCCAAATTGCCGGTGAGCAGCGCCAAACTGGCGAGGCCTTTGACCACGTCAACCGCCTGGCCGAATTGGGTCACGCCCATGCCCCACATGATGGTGGCCGAAGGGGCGCTGGCATAGGTGCGCATGGCCTGGCGGATCTGCTGTGCGGTAACGCCGGTCAGGTGTTCCACCGCTTCTGGCGCATAATCCGCCAGTTGCTGCCGGTAGGCCTCGAATCCTTCGGTGTATTTGGCCACGTAATCGCGGTCATAAAGATTCTCTTCAATCAGCACGTAGGCGAACGCATTCACCAGCGCCATGTTGCAGCCGTTCTTGATCTGCAGATGCTGGTCGGCAATACGTGCAGTTTCTATCCGGCGCGGGTCGCACACGACGATCTGCGCGCCTTTCTCTTTAGCCTTCAGCACCCGGCGCGCCACGATGGGGTGCGAGTCAGCACAGTTGTAACCGATGATCAGCAGACACTTGGAGTTTTCGATATCGCCAATCGAGTTACTCATGGCACCGTTACCGAGTGTGGCCTGCAAACCCGCGACCGAAGGCCCGTGGCAGACGCGGGCGCAGCAGTCGACGTTATTGGTGCCGATCACCGCGCGGGCGAACTTCTGCATCACATAGTTGGTTTCATTGCCGGTCCCGCGAGAGGAACCGGTGTGCATGATGGCGCTGGCACCGTGCTGCTCCTTAATCTGCTGCAGCCGCTGAGCGGTATAGCTGATCGCTTCATCCCAACTGACGGCCTCAAACTTGCCGCCTTTCTGCCGCCGAATCAGCGGCTGGCTCAGGCGCGGGGTCAGCAGTTTGGTATCGTTCAGGAAGTCCCAGCCGTAATAGCCTTTCAGACACAGTTCACCCTGATTGGTCACGCCGTCAGCCGCCTCGGCGCGAATGATTTTGCCGTTATCGACCACCAGTTTCATTTTGCAGCCTGCACCGCAGTAAGGGCAGACGGTTGTGATTTTTTTCATCGGTTCAGTTCCTAAAACAGTGACGACATTGTGTCGAGCGCGGCGCGGCGGCGCTTCTCGGCGTTCATTTCCTGCAGCATGTTGCGATCGACGCAGTGCAACGCATTGGTTGGGCAGGTTTCCATGCAGGCCGGGCCGCTGTCGCGACCGATGCACAGGTCACATTTATGGGCTTCGGCTTTCTCGGAGGTGGCGCTCATCATGGCGCCGTTCTGGCGGACCACCGGACGGGTGATCACTTCCATGGCGCCGTAGGGACAGGCCACGACGCAGGTTTTGCAGCCGATGCAGCGTTCCTGCATCACCAGGACCATGCCGTTGGCGCGGCTGATGGCACCGTTAGGACAGACGTTGGCGCAGGGGGCGTCCTCGCACTGGCGGCAAAGCACGGCGGTGCTGACGTTGACGCCTTTAATCACATGCAGGCGCGGGGCAAAGCTGGTGGCGTTCAACGCCGAAATATCCTGGCTTTCGCTGTGCGCCATCACGCAGGCAATTTCACAGGTACGGCAGCCGATGCATTTTTTGGGATCGGCGATGATAAACCGGTTCATCAATAACTCCTGGGTTACCCTTCATCCGGGTATGGCAAAAGAGAGGTCGTGGCTCTGGTTAGGCATAAAACATGCCAATATTGAAAATGCTTAAAAAGCAGAGGGTTATCTTTTTATGGCCCCGGGGTCGACAGCAGGTCGACAGAAATGACGATGCCGCGTCAGACATTCGTCACCTCCAGCTGCGGATAACCGCCATTGTCTGCCCAGTGAAACAAGCGTTGATGGAGCACCGTCACCGCCTGTTTCACCGCCGCGCTGATCGGGTAATAAAACGCCACCACTTCGGGTTGAATGCCGATAAAGGTAATTTCCGCTATGTCTTCGCGCAGTTGGTCGATCAGAAAGTTAAGCGGCAGGTTATGCGTCGTCATGATGAACATGGCGGCAATGTCTTTTTCGTCGATCACCCGTGTTTCACCCGGCGCGAGCCCCATGTCGGTGGCGTCGACGATCACCAGGCGATCAGGGCGTAGCTCGCGGATATGCCCGATGTCATTTTCCGGTGCCGCGCCGCCATCAATCACCTGCCAACCCGCGGGGGAATGACCGGCACAGAATTCAGCCAGCAGCGGCCCGGCACCGTCATCTCCCATCATGCAGTTGCCCACACACAATAAAACGTCAGTCATCATGCCTCCGGACCATCAGGTAAATGGCGGGTTCGTTTTCAATCGATTGAAGCAGGGCGATCAGCTGTTGGCTCCAGCTTTGCTGTTCAGTGTTCATACGCGGCGCCGCGTGGCTCAACGCCGTGGCCAACAGGTGGGTATGGCTGTTGTCGATACAGATTTCGCCAAACCGATCGATCCCTTCCAGTTTGCGCCGTGCGGTGCTGCCCGCAGGCAACTGCGCTATCCAGGCGCGAAACCCCGCCAGCGGGCAGCTGAGTTTGGCTTCCAGGCAGTCGATCACCCCCAGATGATGGCCGATCGCCAGGCTGTAATAGATCACCTCCTGGGCCTTCGGCGGGGCCTTTTTCTCCTGCACAAACTTGCGGCTAAGGGAGTAAAACACCACCTGTCCTTGGGAATCGGTCATAGCCGCAGCTCCCCACGCAGCACCCGTTGATAAATGCCCTGCAGGTTGCCGACAATTTCATTCAGGCGCAGGTCATCTTGCTGGTGCAGATAAGCGGCGATGCGCTGTTCGACCGGTTCTGGTGTCTCTGCTGCCAGCAGTTGCATGAACTGGTCGGCGATTTGGCGACCGTAGCGGTAACCGGCCATACGCCGGGCTTCGCGATCCAGCAGCACTCGCAGCGGCTGTGGCAGTTGCGGGTGCAACAAGCGCGTAGCTTCACCGTCGGTTTCATCATGCTGGTGGCCTTTGATTTTCTGATCCAGCAGGCCCAGCGCCATGGCGAAACCGTAAATGGTCGCCGCCGGCGTCGGCGGGCAGCCGGGAATATAGACATCGACCGGAACGATGCGATCGGTACCGCCCCACACGCAGTAAAGATCGTGGAAGATACCGCCGCTGTTGCCACAGGCACCGTAGGAGATGCTGATTTTAGGATCGGGTGAGGCCTGCCAGGCGCGGATCGCCGGAATGCGCATGGCACGGGTCACTGCACCGGTGAACAACAAAATATCGGCATGTCTGGGGGAAGGAACCACTTTGATGCCGAAACGTTCCGCGTCGAACAGCGGTGAAATGGCAGCGAAAATCTCAATTTCGCAGCCATTACAGCCGCCGCAGTCCACCCGATAGACATAGGCCGAGCGGCGGATATCCTGCAGCAGGGTGGTTTTCAGCTTGGCGATGCTGTCATCGAGGGTGATTGGCACCGGCAGGCCATTTTCATCACGTGGTCCAATCAATGGCGAATTCATGAGATGACCTCCCGGGTCAAATGGCGGCCGATATCAATGCGATCGGCCTGGGCCAGGTTCTGCTGCTGTTTGCAGGCCGGGCAGGTTTCAAACTGCGCACGGCGGGTTGCCGCCTCCGAGCTGCTCAACCCGAGCAACGCCATCGCATAATCAATTTCCTTTTGCGCCGCATAGGGTTTGCCGCACTGTCGGCAATGACAAATGGCGAAGTCGGCTTGTTCGTACAGATCCTCTTTACGCCACACTGCCAGTTCGAACTGCTGCGAAAGCCGAATGGCGGCGGTTGGGCACACTTCCTCGCAGCGGGCGCAAAAGATGCAGCGGCCAAGAAACAGCTGCCAGCGCAAGGTGCCGCTTTTGAGATCGGGGGTCATGCTTAACGCGTTGGACGGACAGGCGTTGGCACAGGCACCGCAGGCTATGCACTGCTGTGGACTGTATTCGGGCTTGCCGCGAAAGTTCGGATCAATGGCCAGCGGCTGGGCCGGATAGGCGACAGTGGCCGGGCCGGTCTTCAGCACTTTTTTAATCAGTTTCAGCATGATGGGCTCCGGTTAGAACGGCTTGTTTTTCCGCTCGATGCCGTAACGTTCGATCTCTTTGTACGGCACGATGATGGACTGGCGCTTGCGTACGTCGACGATGGTCATGCGATCGGTGCAGGAGTAGCAGGGATCGAGACTGCCGATAATCAGCGGGGCGTCGGATACCGTATTGCCGCGCAGCATGTAACGCAGGGTGGGCCAATTGGCATAGGTGGCAGCACGGCAGCGCCAACGGAACAGTTTCTGGTTGTCGCCGGTCATGCTCCAGTGGATATCATCGCCGCGCGGCGCTTCGGCAAAGCCCAGGGCGAAGCGGTGCGGTATATAGGTGAAGCCGTCCACCGCCAGCGGTCCGCCCGGCAAGCTTTGCAAACCGAACTCGATGATGCCGAGCGAGTTGAACACTTCGTGAATGCGCACCTTGAGGCGGGAATAGACGTCGCAGCCGCTTTCCACGCATAACTCCACCGGCAGTTTGGCGTAGCCGGCAAACGGATGGTCGATGCGGGTATCGCGACGGTGGCCGCTGCCGCGGATCATCGGCCCCACGTTGCTGTAATCGCGGGCCACCTGGGGATCGAGACGCCCAACCCCGACGCTGCGTTGTTCGGTGTTGGGCGTACTGAGCAAGATATCGACCAGGTCCACCAGTTCGCTGCGCATTTGCGCGGCCAGCTTCAGGGTTTGCAGCATGTCCTCTTTCAAAATATCTCGGCGGATGCCGCCAATCAGGTTCAAACCATAGGTTTTGCGCGCGCCGGTCAGTATTTCTGCCATCTTCATCGACTGCTCGCGTACGCGGAAGAACTGCATAAAACCGGAATCGAAGCCGACGAAATGGCAGGCCAGACCAAGATTCAACAGGTGGCTGTGCAGGCGCTCCACCTCCAGCAGGATCGAGCGGATCATCTGGGCGCGTTCCGGCACCTGAATGCCCATCGCATTTTCGACCGAGCTGGTGTAGGCCACGCTGTGGGTAAAGCCGCAAATGCCGCACACCCGGTCCGACAGAAAGGTGACTTCGTTATAGCCCATACGGGTTTCGGCCAGTTTTTCCATCCCGCGGTGCACGTAGAACAAGCGGTAGTCGGCGTCGATGATGTCTTCTCCATCGACAAACAGGCGAAAGTGCCCGGGTTCGTCCGAGGTGATGTGCAACGGGCCAATCGGCACCACATTGGCTTTGGCTCCGGCCAGGCTCTCGAACGGATAGGTTTCCACATCGGTGGTGGGTGCGGGGCGTTGACGATAGTCCATCGCGTCTTTGCGTAGCGGGTAAAGATCGTCCGGCCAGTCGTCAGGTAGCACCAGCCGCCGCTCATCCGGCAATCCCACCGGGCGCAGACCGTACATGTCACGCACTTCGCGTTCACCCCAAACGGCGGCGGGCACGCGCGGCGTGACGGAAGGGAACTCCAGCGTTTGGGCATCCACTTCGGCGCGCACCGTGATCCAGCATTTGGTGCCTTGCTCCATCGACAGAACGTAATACAGCGCGTAATGGCCGCACAGCGTGCGCTCGTCGTTGCCAAACAGCACCGACAACCAACCGCCTTGCTGGTAATACAGCCATTCCACCACGTCCGGCAGCGAATTGAGCTTAACGGTGACCGTCAACTGATCGGCGGTTTGCCATTCGGCTGCCAGCATGGCCGCAGGGAATTGTTGCTGCAACGCCGCCAGATAGTGCTGGCCTTGATGTTCGTTAGTCATTATTGATTGCCTTTGTCATTATTCAGCCGACGACCAGCCAGGAAACCAGCGCCAGAAAAGCCAGTCCAAAACCGGCCCAGGTGGTACGGGCCGTTTTCAGGAAGCGCAAACGTGCCACGCTATTTTCGATAATCGCGATCAGCGTCAGCGCGCACAGCAGCTTGAGCAGCGCCAGGACCAGCGCCGCCGACAGGTGAAGGACGGTGAATTGTGCCGCTTGCCCCCAGGGCAGAAACACGCCGAGGAACAGCTGCAGCACCACCAATTGTTTGAGGCTGATGCCCCATTTCAAAATGCCGAGCTCGGCACCGGAATATTCCGTCAGTGGCCCTTCCTGCAGCTCTTGCTCGGCCTCCGCCAGGTCAAAAGGCAGTTTGCCCATCTCGATATAGGTGGCGAACGCACAGGCCAGGGCGGCCAACAGCAGCGGCAACCAAGCGGGGTGTGGCAACGTCAGCAGGCTCTGCACCATGGCGCTCAACTGAGTGGATCCGGCCACCAGGGCGGTCACCCACAGCCCCAACAGCAGGATGGGTTCGACCAGAATGCCCAACACCGCTTCGCGGCTGGCGCCGATGGCGGTAAGGGACTGCCGGTGTCCAGACCGGCAATGGCGAAAACAAAGCGCACCACGGCGAACAGATAGATCAGGGTGATCACATCACCGATGGCAGGCAGCGGCGAGGCGACAGTCAACATGGGTAACGCACAGGCGATGGCCAGCAGGGTGCCGGTCAGCAAGTACGGCATAGCATGAAAAGCCAGACCGGAAGCCGCCGGTGCCACGTTCTGACGTTTCAACAATTTGGCGATATCGCGATATTCCTGCAGCACTCCGGGGCCGCGACGGTTATGCATCCGCGCGCGCAGCACACGGCTGATACCGGCAAACAATGGGGCGACGGCCAGTAACAGCAAGGCCTGCGCCAGACCGAGTAACACATTGGGATAGGTCATTGTCATCTCCTCAGGCAAAAGCCACCACCAACAGCACCGCAAGCTCCACTGCGGCCAGGCCGCGGCAGAAGGCAACGAAGGCGTTACAATGTAACGGGTTGATCAAGGATCCCGGCAGCCAGCGGCGCAGTTGATAGAGCGGGGCGAACATCACCCGAAGCGGTTGGGCAAAACCGGTGGCGGTGATCACCATCGCCTCCTCATGACCATATCCGCAGGTCCAGGCGCTACCCTGTACCCGGCGAGGTTGACGACGGGTCTGATAACGTGCAGCAATCAATAGCGGCAGCAGCGGCATTGCCAGCAACAAAATGGCGATCAACGGGGTAGAAACCAAAGTGTCGGACACGGAGAGGGATTGTTCGGCCGTCATGCCGATCAGCCGGGCAAACAGCGGGATGATCCAGGGCGCACCCAGGCCGCAAACCAGACACAGCAACGCGGGCAGCGCATGGCTCAGCGTCAGGCACAGGTTAGCCTGCACGGCCTGGGCCGCAGCAGCGCAGCGCGGGGCTCCCAAACAGGCGACGCCAAACACCTTGCTGACGCACATCACTGCCAGCGCACCGGTCAGGGCCAGCGCCACCGCCAGCAACGGCCCGAACAGATGGCCAATAAAGCCAGGGGCCGCACTGAAATGGAACAGTCCCTGATAGATCAGCCATTCACTGGCGAAACCGTTCAATGGCGGCAGTGCGGCCATGGCCACCAGGCCGATCAGCAGAGAAATGGCGGTCCAGGGCATCAGCCGTGCCAGCCCGCCCATTTTCTCCATGTCCTTCAGCCCGGTTTGTTGTTCGATGGTACCCGCCGCCAACAGCAATGCGCTTTTGAACAGGCTGTGATTCAACAAATGGAACAGGCCGCCGATCAGGGCGAACGCCGTCAGTAATGGTTGTTGCAGCGCCATACCGACCATGGCACCGCCAATGCCCAGCAGGATGATGCCGATATTCTCCAGCGTGTGGTAAGCCAGCAAGCGCCGCAGATCGTGCTCCATCAGCGCATACAACCCGCCCAAAAATGCGGTGCCGGCGGCCAGCAGCAGGACCAGCAATCCCCACCACAGCGGGGGCGTACCCAGCAGATCCAGTCCTATCTTCAGGATCCCCAGCAGGCCGACCTTCATCAGTGCGCCGGAAAACAACGTGGCGGCCGAGGCCGGCGCGCTGCTGTGGGACTGAGGCACCCAGGCATGCAGCGGCATCACCCCGGCAAAAATGCCAAACCCGGCCAACGCCAGCAGGAAGACGCCGTTACGCAGTGCATCCGGTAATGGCGTAGCGCGGATCACGCTGAATTGCAGGCTGTGGCTGTGGGTATAAATCAGTGCGAAAGCGATAACCAACAGCAGGGTGCCCAGGCGCATCAGCAAAAACTGGCTGTGCCCGGCCCGCAGACCTTTCGCGTTCGGGGCGTGGACAATCAAGAAATAGCCGCACAGCGCCGCCAGTTCTAACAGCAACAGCAAGGCCAGTGCATTATCGGCGATCGCGGCGGCGCTGAGCGCTGCCAGCATCAGATTGATCAGCCCGCCCAACCGGCCACCTGCACTGGCGTTCAGCTTCGCGACGCTTCCGATGTGATACAGCGCGGCGCAGATCCCACACAAAGCCATCACCAGCAATAACAACGCATTAATGCCGCTGATTTCCACCGCATAACGCAACCAGGGCAAACGGGCGCTGTGCAGCGGTGCGAACAGCAGTTGTCCGGCGGCCAACAAGGTGGCGATGGCACACAGCAAGGTGCCACCACCCAGCAAGGCATTGACACGCGGCCAGGGGGCCAGCAGCCAGCTCAGCAACGCGAACAGGAGATACCCGACGAATGCCAGAGTCAGCAACGACAATGGGTCGGGCGCAATGGGGTAAAACATCAATTCGGCTCCTTGCGGGATTCTGGGGCGGTAGCGAACGGCAGCTCGGCGCTGAGCGCCTGCATGGCGTTGCGCCTTTTCTGTTCGCTGGCGTTACGCACGTCGTGGTCGCTGACCAAGCGAATGGCCTGGGTAGGACAGGTGCGGATACAGGCCGGGCCTAAGGGGGTGAAAGCGCAAAGGTCGCACTTGACCGCCACGGCGCGGACACCGGGCACGCAATCCAGGAAGGCGCCAATCGGCCGCGGCACTTTGGCGGCAGGCAGGGCCAGCGGTGTGTTGCAGTCTGAGGGGATCGCTAACGGGGTGCTGCCGCCGAAGCCTATGGCGCCGAACGGGCAAGCAATACCGCAGAGTTTGCAACTGACGCACAGGCTCTCGTTCAGGACGATGGCGTCATCCTGATGGCGAATGGCGTTTACCGGACAGACCTGCGCGCAGGGCGCATCCTCACATTGATGGCACATCACCGGTGCCGAATCGCGGGCGTTACGAATCACCTGCAAGCGGGGTAATGCCTGCAAACCCCGTTGCCGATGTTCCGCAGAACAACTGGCCATGCAGGTATTGCAGCCAATACACAATTTGGGGTCCGCAATAATAAAGCGGTTCATGCACACTCCTTGCTTCGTCATTTATGACGAAATCGTCAGTAAAAAATGACGTTTCGACAGTTTTCTGTCAGTGAGTAACGCCGACAGTCAGACGGACAGGGTTATTTTTTTCAGTGCGTCATGAATGGCGTGGCCGTCATGCAGCGAATCAAACAGGCATTGGTAAATAACGGCGATCTTATCCAGATAATGTTCAAATACCGCCGGCATATCGCGATTGTTTATTACACCGTCAATATTACCGTCTTCATCCAGCGAGGCATGGGCGAAGGGGGCGAAATTCTCCGCTTCATGCGGCGATGCCAAATTAATGCGATAGCAGATATCACGGCTGTAAAACCCCTCACTTAATTGAATGCTCACCGTGAAGTGGTTGAACAGTACAAAACGCAGATCGTCGTCCTGACCGTAAGTAAACTGATGATTAATCTTCTTTTTAGTGGTGGTAACCGCTTTGATTAAGGTGCTGTGGTAGGTTTGCCACTGCGCCATCAGGCGGTTGCTTTTGTTGGCGATATAATCGGCCTGGCTGGTTACTTCACTGATAGTACTCATTGTCGTCACTCAAAATTGATGGTCATTGTCGAATCGCTTCGGGTGAACGACTTAAAGCATAAAGCGTGCCAGTCTCTGGTGATTTTCATTATTTCCTTTTAATTCAATCATCAGGGTTGGAATTAATCTTTAAATTTGATTGGGGGGCGCCAGCTAATTACTGTCGACGTCATGACACTCGACAAATATGCCAAATGGGTTTTGGCACCATATTTGCAACGCAAGGTGACGAAACGTTTTATCACCCTGAGTGGAGGCCGGATGCACGAAATAACCTTGTGCCAACATGCGATGGAAATAATGCAGCAACAGGCTCGTCAACATCGTGCGAAACGCATTACCGCGGTGTGGTTCGAAATTGGCGCATTTTCCTGCGTGGAGGCGGAATCGCTGCGGTTCTGTTTTGACATGGTATGTCGCGACACCCTGGCCGAAGGCTGTGAGCTGCATCTGACTGAACAACGCGCCTTGTCCTGGTGTTATGACTGCCAGGCTGACGTCGAGCTGTTGATCCCGCAGGTATTGGTCTGCCCGCACTGCGCCGGAAGAAACCTGCGGGTGCAGGCCGATGATGGGTTGCAAATAAAACGTCTGGAAATTGAATAACTGAAAGGAGAAAGAACATGTGCAGCACTTGCGGTTGTGCCCATGGGGAAATGACGATTGAAGGGCAAGCAAAGGTACCGTTTCGCCCGCAGCGGCCTCTGCAGGGGGACCTGCATTATGGACTGGGATTGGCGGGCACCCATGCGCCGGGCATCAGCCAGCGGCGAATGCTCGAAATAGAAACCCGGGTGTTGGATAAAAACGATCGTCTGGCCGAACGCAATCGCCAGTATTTTGCCGAGCAACACATCCTGGCGTTGAATCTGGTTTCCAGCCCCGGTTCTGGCAAAACCACCTTGCTGACCGAAACCCTGCTGCGGCTGCGCGGGATGCGTGAGTGCGCGGTGGTGGAAGGAGACCAGCAAACCACCAACGATGCCGAACGTATCCGCGCCACCAGCGTGCCGGCGATCCAGGTCAATACCGGCAAAGGCTGTCATCTGGATGCGCAAATGGTTCACGAAGCCGCCCAGCGTCTGGAGCTCAAGCCCAGCAGCCTGCTGTTTATCGAAAATGTCGGCAACCTGGTTTGCCCAGCCAGCTTCGATCTGGGGGAGCGGCACAAGGTGGCGGTGCTGTCGGTCACCGAAGGGGAAGACAAGCCCCTCAAGTACCCGCATATGTTCGCCGCCGCACGTCTGATGCTGCTGAACAAGGTCGATCTGCTGCCGTACTTGAAGTTTGATCTGGCCGCATGTATCGCCAATGCCCGTCAGGTTAATCCCGACATCGAGATAATTACCCTTTCTGCGACTCAGGGGGAAGGAATGGATCAGTGGTTGGCCTGGCTGGAGCGGCAGCTATGTGCATAGGGATCCCCGGGCAGATCGTGGCGTTGGATCAACACCAGCCTCAGCACGCCTGGGCCGACGTCTGCGGCGTGCAGCGCGAAGTGAATATCGCATTGGTTTGCCGGGAGGGTGAACCCAAAGAAGCGATGCTGGGGTGTTGGGTATTGATTCACGTGGGCTTTGCGATGAGCCGCCTCGATCAACAAGAGGCCGAGGATATGCTGGCAGCACTGCAGGCGATGGGGGAAGTGGAACAGGACGTGGCGCTGTTTTTGGCGGGGGAGGATAACCATGGATTACGTAGATGAATTTCGCGATCCGCAGCGGGTGAAGAAACTGCTGCAACATATCTGGCACCGCGCCGCACAGTTGCCGTTTACCGCCGAACGACCGCTGCAAATCATGGAGGTGTGTGGTGGCCATACCCATGCGATATTCCGCTTTGGCCTCGACAAGCTGCTGCCGGCGCAAATCGAATTCATTCATGGCCCCGGCTGCCCGGTTTGCGTTTTACCTATGGGGCGCATCGACGCCTGCTGCGAAATCGCCGAGCACCCCGAAGTGATTTTTTGCACCTTCGGCGATGCGCTGCGGGTGCCAGGACAGCAGGGGTCTTTACTGCAGGCGCGCGAGCGCGGGGCCGACGTGCGCGTGGTCTACTCACCGCTGGATGCCCTGATGCTGGCGCGGCAAAATCCGCAACGGCAGGTGGTGTTCTTCGCGTTGGGTTTTGAAACCACCATGCCGGTCACGGCGATCACCCTGCAACAGGCCCGGCAGGAAGGCCTGGGCAACTTCAGCGTATTTTGTCAGCACATCAGCCTGATCCCCACCTTACGCAGCCTGCTGCAACAGCCGGATGTACGCATTGACGGTTTTCTGGCACCCGGCCACGTCAGCATGGTGATAGGCACCGAGCCCTATCATTTTATCAGCAGGCAATACCACAAACCCCTGGTAGTGACCGGCTTTGAGCCACTGGATATCTTGCAAGGGGTGCTGATGCTGGTCGAGCAGTTTCTTGGCCGACAAAGCCAAACCGAAAACCAATACCGGCGGGTGGTACCGGAACAGGGCAACCGGCTGGCACAGCAGGCGATGAGCGAAGTTTTTGTCCTGGGAGGCGGCAGCGAATGGCGCGGGCTGGGCACCATTGCCAACTCAGGCATTGCCCTCACGCCAGGCTACCAGGTTTTTGATGCCGAACGTCGTTTCCGTCCGCAGCGGCGGCAAGTGGCTGACGATCCGCGATCCCGCTGCGGAGACGTGCTCACCGGGCGATGCAAACCGCGCGACTGTCCGCTGTTTGGTCGCGGTTGTACGCCGCAAAACGCGTTTGGCGCGCTGATGGTCTCGTCCGAAGGGGCCTGCGCCGCCTGGTACCAATATCGCCGTGAAACAGAGGAGACGCCGGCATGAATAACGTGATTACTATGGCTCATGGCAGCGGTGGTGCTGCCATGCAGCAATTGCTGGACGATCTTTTCCTGCCGGCCTTTGCCAACCCGCAGTTGGATCAGCGTGAAGATCAGGCACGGTTGGATTTGGCCGAGTTAACGCAGCAGGGCGATCGGCTGGCGTTTACCACCGACAGCTACGTGATTGACCCGATTTTCTTTCCGGGCGGTGACATAGGCAAGCTGGCCATCTGCGGTACGGCCAACGATCTGGCGGTGAGCGGCGCGTTGCCGCGCTATCTTTCCTGCGGCTTTATTCTCGAAGAAGGCTTGCCGCTGCCCGAGTTACAACGCGTGGTCGTCTCGATGGCCGCCACCGCGCAGCAGGCCGGTATTCGCATTGCCACCGGGGATACCAAGGTAGTGCAGCGTGGCGCAGCCGACAAAGTATTTATCAATACCGCCGGTATCGGGGTGATCCCGTCCGGTCTGAACTGGGCGGCGCAAAATATCCGCGTCGGCGATGCCGTGATTGTCAGCGGCACCCTCGGGGATCACGGGGCAACTATTCTCAACCTGCGCGAAAAGTTGGGTATGTCTCTGGACGTGATCAGCGACTGTGCGGTGTTAACGCCGTTAATTGAGCCATTGCGTGCCATTGACGGTGTGCGGGCGATGCGTGATGCGACCCGTGGCGGGGTGAATGCCATTTTGCATGAGTTCTCCCGTGCGGCCGGCGTGGGCATCGAGGTGCAAGAAAGCCTGTTGCCGATCGCCCCGGCAGTGCGTGGCATTTGTGAATTGCTGGGGTTGGACGCCATTAATTTTGCCAACGAGGGAAAACTGGTGGTCGTGGCCGCACCGCAAGCCGCACAGAACGTGCTCAGTGCCTTGCGTGCTCACCCATTGGGCGCGGATGCGGCGCTGATTGGTACAGTGACGGAGGGGCGACAGGTAAGGCTGCAGGGTGCTTATGGCATCAGCCGCCTGTTGGATTTGCCGCATGCCGAGCCTTTGCCGCGGATTTGTTGATCCCGTCGGGGGAGAACGTCGCGGCCCAGCGTTACACTTTGCGATGTGACTCACAAATCTTCATCGCGACTCAGGCAAGTGATAAACAATGTCGAATGCACAATTAGAAAAACAAGAACTACTGGAAATTACCCGCACGCTGCTGAGCCAGCGCAGTTTCACCGATCTGTTGCTGCAACTGCGTCAGATACTGCAACGCCTGCAATTGGCGGATCAGGTCACGCTGGTACTGTTTGACCCCGACAGCGAACGGGTCAGCTTTTATGGCCTGGATGCACATCGACAGCCGGTGAGCTATCAGGATGAGACCCTGCTGGCAAATGGCCCGGTAAGTCGGCTGCGACAAAGCCCGCTGCCACAGCGCTGGCAGAGCGATGATCTGCACGCGCGCTATCCGCAAATCGGGGCTCTGGCGCTGTATTTACCCTTTAATCAGTATTGCCTGATGCCGCTGCATGCAGGCGGTACCCTGATTGGCGGTTGTGAAGTGTTACGTTGTCACCCGACGCCGTTCGCCGACGCCAGCCTGGTGCAGTTGCAGACACTGATGGAGTTGGTGGCATTGGCGGCAGAGCAGCTCCAGCTGCGGGAGGAGGCGGAACTCCGTCAACGGCAATTGCGCCATGAACGAGATGATTATCGTATTTTGGTCGACGTGACCAACGCGGTGCTGTCGAAACTCGATTTGGATGATTTGATCGGTGAGATCTCAAAGGAAATTCACCGTTTCTTCAAAATCGACGCGATCAGCATTGTACTTTGCGTCGATAAAACCGAACAGGTCACCATTTATTCCACCCACTATTTGCAAGATGACGTGGTTGAGCGTCAGCAGTACAGCGTAGCGCTGGCGGGCACCTTGTCGGAACAGGTGATGCAAAGCGGTGAAATGCTGCTGTTGAATCTGAAGCATTCCGACCGGCTGGCGGCCTATGAGCGCCAGCTGTTCGATCTCTGGCATGAGCAAATTCAAACGCTGTGCGTACTGCCGTTAGTTTTCGGCAACAAAACCCTGGGCGTACTCAAGCTGGCGCAATGTCAGCCGGACAACTTCAACGCTGCCAACCTGCGGGTGTTGCAGCAGATCGCCGAGCGTATCGCGATTGCGGTGGATAACGCGCTGGCCTATCAGGAAATTAACCGGCTCAAAGAGAGCCTGGTGCATGAGAACCTGTATCTGACCGAGCAGATTAACGGCAATAACCCGGACTTCGGCGAGATTGTCGGCCGCAGCGTGGTGATGTCCGCCGTGCTCAAACAGGTGGAAATGGTAGCGAAAAGTGACTGTTCGGTGCTGATCCTCGGCGAAACCGGCACCGGTAAAGAGCTGATAGCCCGTGCCATCCACAACCTCAGCGAACGACGCGATCAGCGCATGGTGAAAATGAACTGCGCAGTCATGCCGGCCGGGTTGCTGGAAAGCGATCTGTTTGGCCATGAAAAAGGGGCATTTACCGGGGCGACCAATCAACGAATGGGGCGTTTTGAACTGGCGGACAAGGGAACGCTGTTTCTGGATGAGGTAGGTGAAATTCCCGTAGAGCTGCAACCGAAACTGCTACGGGTACTGCAGGAGAGGGAGTTCGAGCGCGTTGGCGGTAACAAGGTGATTTCGGTGGACGTGCGCCTGATTGCCGCGACCAACCGGGATCTGCAACAGATGGTGGCCGACCGCGAGTTTCGCAGCGATCTCTTCTATCGGCTTAACGTCTTCCCGATCGTTATTCCGCCATTGCGTGAGAGGCCGGAAGACATCCCGCAGTTAGTGAAGTTTCTGACCTACAAAATTGCGCGCCGCATGAAACGTACCATCGACAGTATCCCGGCGGAAACCTTGCGCCTGCTGAGCCAAATGCCCTGGCCGGGAAACGTGCGCGAGCTTGAGAACGTCATCGAACGTGCGGTACTGCTGACGCGTGGTACGGTGCTTAACCTGCAACTGCCTGAGTTGCAATATCCGGTCCCTTCGATGGCGCTCCCGGTTCCAAAAGCGGAGCCCAGTCAGCCAAGGGAAGATGAGCGCCAGCAGATTATCAGGGTGCTGAAGGAAACCAACGGCGTGGTTGCCGGCCCACGCGGCGCCGCTCAGCGCCTGGGACTGAAACGCACCACGCTGCTTTCACGCATGAAGAAATGGGGGATTTTGGTTAAGTGAAGCGCCGCGTGGGTTAGGGGCAGCTAATGAGGAATATCCCTCATTGCGGCTTTAGGCTGAGTTACCTAAGCTAAAGCTGCAATGCAAATCGCACATAAGGAGATCATCATGACTAACTTACCATCCGAAGATCGTAATCCTGCCCCTGATGCCGCTGAAGAAAATGCGTTCTTTCCGTCACCTTACTCTTTGAGTAAATACACGTCGGCAAAGACGGATTTTGACGGCGCCCACTATCCTGCGCCTTATAAAGGCGGCAAGTGGAAGGTGTTGATGATTGCGTCTCAGGAACGCTATCTGATGATGCAAAACGGAAAATTTTTCTCTACCGGGAACCACCCGGTGGAGATGTTATTGCCCATGCACCACATGGATCTTGCCGGATTCGAAATCGACGTTGCAACGCCATCCGGCGACCCGGTAAAGCTTGAGATGTGGGCATTCCCTGGTGAGGATGCGGCGGTCAAGGCCACCTATGAGAAATATCGCCGTCAGCTCAAGCAACCGAAAAAGCTGACTGAGGTAGTGAAGGACTTGGATGCGGGTAATTATATCGGTGTCTTTATCCCGGGCGGTCATGGGGTGCTTAACGACATTCCCTTCAGCGAAGACGTGAAAAAAGCGCTGTTCTGGGCGCATGACAACGACCGTTACGTGATTTCACTGTGCCACGGGCCTGCCGGATTGTTGGCGGCGGGTTTGGGTGAGGACAAGGAAAACTTCTTGTATCGCGGTTACGAGATCTGTGTGTTCCCCGACTCGCTAGATACCGGCGCCAATATCGATATCGGTTATATTCCGGGCCCAATGCCCTGGCTGGTCGGTGAACGCCTTCGCGAACTGGGCGTCAAGATCCTCAACAGCGACATCACCGGGAAAGTCCACAAAGACCGTCGTTTGTTGACCGGCGACAGCCCGTTGGCCTCCAACAATCTGGGTAAGTTGGCCGCAGAGACGTTGCTTGCCGACGTTGCGGCTCGATGAACGGCGTCAGTGACGCGACATAGGTTTAAGAACGGCGTTCTGTTTTGCCCTGGCATCTGCAAGGGTGAAATAAATCTGACGACGAAAAAACGATATTATTCAGAGGGGGAGTGATTAAGGCTCAACCCACGCCAGCAGGCGCGGGTTGAGCGGATTCAACAAGATTTATGACGTTGCGTCACCGATATCCATCGGCTTTTGTTTACGAAGCAGGTGCAGCAGCAATGATACGCGGCGCTCTGTCCGTTCCGGCGTGTCCGGTGGCAAGTTATAGCGCAGAGTGTAACGCTCGTTTTTTTCATTGAAGAAATCGATGACCAGTACGGGGACCGAAGCACCCACCACTTTTCGATAGTTCAATGAGATACCTGACAACCTTCTATTCATTGAAACATCCATTATTCATCACCCTACAGCCAGGGGACGACGGGTTGACATGGCGATGCGGCCGATGCCAAAACTGAGCGCCGCGCCCAACAGCAGGATCAGCAATGAACCCCATGCCGCGCGTGATACCTGTTTGGCCGCCACTTCTGCGGCTTCGCGGGCTTTTTGCTCGGCCTGCGCCTTCAGCTGGTCGACCTTTTGTACCGCCTGCTGATAAGCCTGGGCATAGTTGTCTACGATCTGGGTCGCTTCTGCACGGCTCTTGCCTGTACGGGCTGCGACGATATTCACCAGCGCATCCTTATCTGCCGCATTCAGGGTAGGCTCACCGGATTGCTTGACGCGTTCAAACCATTGCTTGAGCTCTGCAGCCGCCTGGGTTGGGTCAGTGGCTGCATCAGTAGCGGTTTGCTTACCATCCGCAGCGACGCTATCGCTCTTTTGTTCCAACTTGGACGGGTCCAGCTCAGCCTTGCCGCTTTGCTTGAGGGTGGTGGTTAACTGGTTTTCCAAACTGCTCCAGTCCAGGCTGATGCCATTCTTGTCTAACTGCTGTTTGACGTTTTCGCCAATGCCCGGCGCTGCGGCGGCAATACCGTTGCCGGCCAAAGAGAGCCCCTTGCCGACGGCGCTACCGGCCAGACCGACCACGCCGCTCGCCACAGAAATCACCAGCCAGGTCGTCAGTAATGTGGTCACTGCCCAGCTCAACAGACCGTGCAAACCGCCGCGGTTTGGCGAAGTTCTGCCTGCGACAAATGCACCAGCCGCCAGCGAGACCAGGGTAGTGACAAACAACCAGATCCCGGTGCCCGTGCCAAAGCCACTCAGAGGGTTGCCCTCATGCAACGGATCCACGGCCGAAGCGCCGATGGCCGTGCCCAGCACGCTCAGTATCAGATAGGTCACCAACGCCATGGCACTCCCGGCCAATACCGAACCCCATGAAACGTGAAACGCAAAGCGATTGGATTCATAGACAGTGGTCATTGTTATTCCTTATATTGACTAAACAAGTGGTTGTACGCACAGCACAGGGCCGCGCCGACAGAATCAGTCTGCCGCTTGGCACCACTGACCGTCCCGGTTCATTTGCACCGACAAAGCTAGTGCATTCACACCCCGCGAATGCACCTGTTACGCACTATGCTGTTGGGAACAGCGCCACTATCAGGCACTTCGATCGCCGTCAGGCGGCCAAGCCACTTCGTCTTTTGGAGAAAACATGAGTCAGTCCATCCTTGCCAACGAAACTAACCGTAGCCAGCTACAGCAGATCATCTCAGGGTTGTCGGAAGGGGTGATCCTGGCCGAGGTCGACCAGACCATTCTGTGGGCTAACGAGGCAGCGCTGAGCATGCATGGGTTGAGCAAGTTAAGTGAGCTGGGTGCCAATGGCGGTGAATATGCTGAGCGCTTTGCCTTGCGTTATCGCAACAATCACCCTTTGACGCCGGAACAGTATCCGATTAACCGGGCTGCCAACGGCGAGACCTTCAGCGACGTACTGGTCGAAGTTCGGCCCGCCAGCGAATCGGAGTACCTGTGGGTTCACCGTTTACGTAGCCTGGTGATCACCGACAGTAAAGGGCAAGCCGAATTGCTGGTTTTGATCCTGAGTGATGCCACCGAGTGGGCCAGTGCCGAGCAACGTTTTGAAAAGACGTTCAACGCCAACCCGGCACCGGCAGTGATCTGCAGCCTGAGCGACCTGCGCTACATAAAGGTCAACCAGGGGTTCCTCGATATGACGGGCTATACACGCGATCAGGTGATGGGCACTTCGGTGTATGCGCTGGACGTGCTGGAACAGGCGGAACGCAAGGAACAAGCGGTGCAATTGCTGAGCGAAGGGGCGACCATTCCACAGATGCAGGCCGAGCTGAAGCTGCCGGCCGGCGGAACCAAGCTGGTGATCGTCGCCGGCCAGCCGCTGGACATCAATGAAGAAGATTGCATGCTGTTTACCTTTACCGACCTCGAACCCCGTCGCAAGGCGGAGTCGGCGCTGCGCGAGAGTGAAGAGCGGTTTGCGAAGTCCTTTCGTTTAAGTCCGGTGCCCACGCTGGTGTGCACGGCGGACAAGCAGCGGGTGCTGGACATCAATGAGGCCTTTATAAAAACCACCGGATACGCCGCCGAGGAGTTAATCGGCAAGACGGTCGAAGAGATCAATGTTATCGATGGGCAAGGGGAATGCCGGCGGTTATTTGCCACGTTGGAAAAAAGCGGTAACGTCGAGAATCAAGACCTTAAAATACGCAAAAAGAGCAATGAAACCATCGACTGCGTGGTTTCAGCGGATGCCGTGAGCATTCAGGATGCCCGTTGTTATCTCCTGGTACTGATGGACATTACCGAACGCAAACGCTCTGAGCTTGATCTGGTGGCTGCCATCGAGGAAGTCATGCAAGACGCTTCCTGGTTTAGCCAGACATTGCTCGAAAAACTGGCCAATGTGAAAAGTATCAATAAGCCTAACCTGGCGGGGTTTTCCTTCACCGATCTTACCGCCCGCGAGCGCGACGTATTGGGGTTAATTTGCGAAGGGTTGCCGGACAAAAAGATCGCCGCACGCCTTAATCTTGCCCCGAATACGGTGCGTAATCATGTGGCGACGGTCTATTCCAAACTCGACGTCCATAGCCGCGCCGAAGCCATCGTCTGGGCCAGAGAGCGGGGGCTGTTTGCCGGTGAACGGTCATCTAAAAATGGAAAGTAGGGTGCAAATGCACTGGCCATTCCCCTGCAAATTGACCTTATGAGCGGTTCATCAACGGCTTACTATCGTGAGACAAGGCAGGCATTTGCACTATGCAAACGTCGAAACAAACCTCACTCAGGAGTGCAGAATGAACAGCGATAAAATCAACGGCGTGATGGATAAAGTGGTAGGCAAGGCGCAGGAAGTGGCCGGTGATGTTACCGGCGATGAGCGTTTGCAGGCTGAGGGATCTACCCGCTACGTTGCCGGCGCACTACAAGAAAAATATGGCGATGCTGTTAGCTGCGTCAGCGATCTGGTCAAGAAGAAACCTCTCACTACGGTAGCGATTTTTGCCGGCGTGAGCCTGTTGGCAGGCCTGCTGCTACGTCGCCGCTGAGGCTGTGGATTGACTGATTACCGCAAATAAACCCCAGCCTGACTCGCCCGCATCCTGCGGGCGAATGCTTTCCCCGCGCCACTGCACATTGTATTTTGTGACAAAAAAGCCTCTTTTACTCCCCCTCGTTTTTTGCGTCTGAGCCATAGGTTCTATATATTTATTAACAGGCTCTGAATAAAGATGCGAATATCAGCCCGCATTGTGCATCAGTGGCCAGTATAATCAGTTTGCAAAGATGTTGACGGAACATGTGCTTTCGGGAGCAGAGTAAAGGTCAGTGAGGAACCTATTGCCTCTTGATGTTGCAACCGAGCAGACAACGACTCACAGGTTACGAGGAACTATCATGCATAAAAGAACACTGGCGTCATTGCACTACGATAAAA
This sequence comes from Serratia sp. BNK-12, assembly GCF_047456085.1. Lineage (NCBI taxonomy): Bacteria > Pseudomonadati > Pseudomonadota > Gammaproteobacteria > Enterobacterales > Yersiniaceae > Serratia > Serratia sp. BNK-12. Next base: position 2,530,500 of record NZ_CP179896.1, on the reverse strand, counting down.
TGCCTTACGATGGGGTGTATTACCATATTTTGAAACGCGAGGCACATGGGCACACGGCGCTGTTGAAACTTGATGCTGGCAGTCACCAGTCAGCCCGCCTGCATCCGGGCTGGGTCAAACTGATGGTCCTGTCCGGTGAGCTTAAGATCAGCGACCAAACCCTGCAGTCCCATGAAATGTTTATGATCCCGGCCAATACCGCCTATACCGTGGATGCTCTCACAGAGGTTTACTGTCTCGCGATTTCCGAACTGGATGGCGTGGAGTTGGCGCGCTAATTCTTGTTCTGCCAGCCTGCCGAACACTGAGCGCAGGCGACAATCCCACTCTATTTTTCAGACCTGTCTATCACGGGCCAACCTTGTTGGCCTGTCAGGCAGTGCCAATAAGGAGGGCGCTTTGAGCCATTCCACAGCGTTGTTAACCAAAATCCAGTCTCTGGAAACGATGTTGCATCAGCCACTGCTGCGAAACGATTCGGTTACGGTGGAAAAACTGTTGCATGATGATTTTGAAGAGATCGGCCGTTCGGGACAGCGCTACAACAAAAGGCATACCATTGCGGCATTGCAGGAAGAAACTGGCCAGGCGCCTATTTATGCCGAAAATTTCAAGCTGTCCACTATTGCCGAAGGAGTGGTGTTACTAACCTACAGAAGTTTTCAACGCAGTGCCGACGGCAACGTGACCCGCAGTACTTTGCGCTCTTCGATCTGGCTGCGATCGTCGAGCGAGAACGATGACCATTGGCAGATGCGGTTCCATCAGGGAACGCCAACGGCAGAGTGAATCCATGTAGTTACGGATCCTCCATCAGGCCTATCAACCGTTGCATATTGTCCCCACAGGAAATACCCTCCGGCCGATTTTTGAGGTTGGCGATCATAGCCAATATTGCTTTTTTGCTCTCCTTAAGTTGTTGTTGTAGTTGCTCAATCTCGGCTACGCGGGTATTGAGGGAATGGATCAGCCCTTCGTGATCCCAGCCCGCTTGATTGTGCGGCAGGAACTGACGTATTTGTTCAAGCGAAAAGCCTGCCTGCTGGGCGTTATCGATGATCTTCAGTACACCTGCAACTTCGGGTGCGTAGTTTCGGTAGCCATTGCCTTGACGTGGAGGAGGGCTGATTAAGCCTTCTGCCTCGTAGAAACGAATCCGGGAGGGAGAGAGCCCCGTTGCCTTTGCCAAATCCCCAATCTTCATACCGTTCGAAAAACCCCTATTGACCTTAAAGCTAACTTTAAACCTATACTCTCTAAACGGTCAACGCAGGACCGAAGGCAAATCCGCTTTCGGGTGCAAGGTCCGGAACCGGCCTTTCCTGCGCGTGGCCGAGAAAAGCATTACCCTTTGACTAATTGCTGAATGGGAGAATTGATATGGGTTACGTAACCACTAGCGATGGCGTTGACATTTTCTACAAGGACTGGGGACCAAAAGATGGAAAAGTCATCTTTTTCCATCATGGCTGGCCGCTGTCTAGCGATGATTGGGATGCCCAGATGCTGTTCTTCGTAAACCAAGGATTCCGCGTTGTTGCGCACGATCGACGTGGCCATGGTCGTTCCAGTCAAGTATCGGAAGGGCATGATATGGATCACTATGCGGACGACGTTGCTGCGGTAGTGAAACATTTGAGCGTGCAAGGTGCCATGCATGTGGGTCACTCAACGGGCGGGGGCGAGGTGGTGCGTTACATCACGCGTCATGGTGAGGATAAGGTATCGAAAGCCGTACTGATCAGTGCTGTGCCGCCGTTGATGGTGAAAACCGACAGTAATCCGCAAGGGACACCCAAATCAGTATTTGATGATTTCCAGGCGCAACTGGCCGCCAATCGGGCGCAGTTCTATTACGATGTTCCCGCGGGACCTTTCTACGGCTACAACCGGCCCGGCGCCAAGCCGTTGGATGCGGTCATCTGGAACTGGTGGCAGCAAGGCATGATGGGCGGCGCCAAGGCTCATTATGACGGCGTCGTCGCGTTCTCACAGACTGATTTCACCGACGATCTCAAGCGTATTTCCATCCCGGTTTTGGTGATCCACGGCGATGACGATCAAGTGGTTCCATACCAAGATTCAGGCGTGCTCTCGGCCAAGTTGGTCAAAAACGGTAAGCTTATTACCTACAAAGGTGCGCCGCACGGCATACCTACGACCCATGCTGATCGGGTCAACAGCGATCTACTGGCCTTTGTAAATAGCTGATGCGGGAAACACGGTTCTCGTGAAAAAAACAGGCTCCTTCTGGAGGGGCCTGTCGCCCGATATCCCTTTGGCAGCGCCTACGAGTGACAGGGGAAAAAGGTTGGATTGTAGTGACAATGTCACAATTATTGCGTTATGTTAAATAGGGGTTGAGTTCAAATGATTTGTGCTTTAATGCTGCCCAACTCAGGGTGAATATGCAGATATATTGGTCGATCTAATGCCAGTTAAACAGTGCATTTTGGCGAAATCTGCAAGGGAAATGCTGCCAAGCTTTCTCAGATTTCGCGTAGCGCGATCAAAATAAAACAGGGAAAAGGATGATGTTTAAGAAAGGCAGACCGAAAATGCTTTTTCGCAGGGAGAACACTACTGCAAGGGGAGCAATCCGCCATGGTGGTGAGTACCGCTGGCAGCGCCATAAGAAACACGCGATTGATGAGAACTTACCGATGCGAGAAGGCATGCACGGCAGAATGCAACAAGGTATTGATTACACGCCGTTGTTCAAATTTTTGCTGCGTAACGTTGGGCAACCGTGGATTGATGTGCATCGTGAAGCAATAAGTCGACTGGATAAGGAAGAGCCGATTTTTTATTTGGTTGCATTACAGCGTAAAAATTGGAGCAGCTACGTACGTTATGGCGAATCGAGTTACTACAGCGGGCTTTGCATCGATGAGCAAGGATTGCTGCAGAAGGTTAATCCTGAATTCACTGCAGAAGACGTCCCGGTTCGATGCCGTTGTTGTACGTATACCTTTAATGGTGAACGAGTACCTGTAACTGAAAAGAACTGGCTAAAACCTTACGAAAAGGAAAACTGGGAATGATGATGAAAGAACAGGTTCTACAGAAAGAAAACCCTTGGGGGCGGGTAGTCAGGTTAAGGCTCAGCTATCTCAATATGCAATTTAACATAATATACATTATGCGCACCAAGGTAACTCTACGTAGAATCTGAGCTTTTGGGCTTTACCATGGCCTTTTATTCATATCCCGTTTTCCCGATGCTTTACGCTTAATGCCATGCTGATTCAAACACTCAATGTTTCATCCGGAATCTCTCCGCTATGAAAACCAAATTCACACTGAGTTCTTCTCACCAGTTTTGTCACAGTGCATTAAAGCATTTCCCTTAAGCCGATGTTTTCCAGAACAGATAACCTTCTTCAAGCACAGGATTATGGCAGTTCTCATCTTGGTGATCGTACATCGCAAATTGTGGCCTAATGACATCCATGGCCGGTGCACTAATATGAAACAGGATCAGCGTTTGAACTCATACTGCGTAAACAGCAATTCTGGGATAGAAACATCAACTCGCACCTCACTCACCGTGACATTGTCACCTTAACCAAACTGCTTTTATCTGGGCATATGCCCTGTAATCCCGATTCATTCAGCTTGCGCTTGGTGTCCTGCAGCGTTTCCCGCTGTTTACTCAGCGTCGCCATCATGCGATCAATCTCCTCAAGCCGCGCATCAAGCTTCTGCATAAGGCTGTCCTGGTACGCCATTCCTTCCAGCGACAGCACGCCGCGGATCGTATCCAGCGCAAAACCCAGATTTTGTCCGATCTGGATAAGATGCAAACGCTCCAGCGAGGTCTCGCTATAAACACGATATCCGTTGGCGCTGCGCGATGCCTTAGGCAGTAATCCCTGTTGCTCATAGTAACGTATGGCCGATGCGGCGAGACCCGAACGCTCTGCCAATTCCCCTATTTTCATTTCGCTTGACCTTAAAGTTAACTTTAATCTTAGTATACACGGGTTCTCTTGTTGATTAAGGATCCGCCATGATGTTCACCCCGCTTACCCTGCCTAACGGCAGTGTCCTTCCCAACCGCCTGGCAAAAGCCGCGATGGAAGAAAATATGGCCGACGTCGGCCAAGTGCCTGGCCCGGCATTGTATCGTTTATACCAGAGTTGGGCGCAAGGTGGTGTTGGCCTGATCATTACCGGTAATGTCATGATCGACGGTCGTGCAATGACGGGGCCCGGTGGCGTGGCTCTTGAGGCCAATACCCCGCTTGCCCCCTTTACGGCTTGGGCCAAATCCGCACGCCAGAACGGTGCGCAAGTTTGGATGCAGATTAACCATCCTGGCCGCCAGGTCATGGCAAGTATGGGGGGCGAAGCCTGGGCGCCGTCGGCCGTTCCCGTGGAAATGGGTAAGCACAGCAAGTTATTCGCACAACCGACGGCCATGAGCCAGGCGCAGATCGATGAGGTGATCGAACGTTTTGCTACCACCGCTTATGCTGCCGAACAGGCAGGATTTACTGGCGTACAAATCCACGCAGCACACGGCTATCTGCTCTCGCAGTTTTTGTCGCCCTTGACCAATAGACGTCACGATCAATGGGGTGGCAGCCTGGCTAATCGTGCTCGCTTACTGTTAGAGGTCGTGCGAGCCGTGCGTGAACGTGTCTCGCCAAGCTTTTGCGTTTCGATCAAGCTGAACTCGGCTGATTTTCAGCGCGGTGGCTTCTCTGAAGAAGATGCGCAACAAGTGATTTTGTTGCTGAATGAATTGCCTATCGACCTGATTGAACTGTCAGGAGGCAGCTACGAAAGCCCAGCGATGCAGGGTAACGCCGCGGATGGACGCACATTGGCGCGCGAAGCCTATTTTTTGGAGTTTGCCCGCGATCTTGCCGCCGTCGCCCACATGCCGGTGATGACAACGGGAGGTATCGCCCGTAAGTCCGTGGCGCAGCAGGTGTTGGATAGCGGTGTCGCCGTGGCGGGTATAGCAACAGCCATGGCACAGGTTCCTGACCTGCCGCTCCAGTGGAAAGCCGGTAATGAACCTTATGCACTGCCAAAACCGGTAACATGGGAAAATAAAACCATGGCAGGCTTGGCACGAATGGCTTTGGTCACTCGCCGCTTACGCGCACTGGGCGAAGGGCGTACTCGCGCCAGCCGTTATTCCCCCCTGTTTACATTAATCATCAACCAGTTACGTACCAAGCGCATCACCCGTCGTTATCGTCAATGGCGCCAGCAGCGGGCCTAAGCCATCTCGTTACGTGCGCCCTGTCCGCAAAAATAAACTGCATAAAATTCGATCGCTTCGCCCTGCTTATCGGGTGAAGCGTAGAGTTACCCTCTCTGTGAGGCGGCAATGGCAATCGTAAGCCATGGAAAGTACTCGCTCACGATTGCCGCAAAAGGATTGGCTTAGATTTAGATAATGTATGAAAGTAAAAAAGTCATCCCTAAAGCCAGCACCGAAGCGATAAAGGTTGCCGTGGTGTAGTACTTGAACGTTTCATTGAGCGTTGCGCCGCAATACTGTTTCACCAGCCAGAACAATGAATCGGTCACTATGGTGCAACCGATAGCGCCAGAGCCTATGGCAATGGTCACGATCTCCGGGCTGACGTCAGGATAGAGCGCTAACATTGGTGCGACAATGGCCGTTGCTCCCATCATGGCAACGGTGGCGGAGCCCACTGCCGCATGAAGAATAAGCGCGACTAACCATGCCAACAAGATCGGATGCATATGCAGGTTGGAAAGCATTAACGCCAGGGTGTCCGCTAAGCCGCTGGTCTTCAATATGCTGTTGAAGGCCCCGCCCGCGCCGATGATCAACAAGATATTGGCTATAGAAGCAAAACCCGTTTCCGTGTGGCCCAACAGCGTACTCATCCCCATATGACGGCGGATGCCCAGAACGTAATAGGCCACAAACACGGCAATGAACATGGCGATAATCGGGTTGCCGATAAACTCCATCAGGCCAAACAGACGCCCTTCTTTAGCCAGGTTCAGCTCCGCTACCGTCTTCACCAACATCAGCACAATCGGCAATAGCACCGTAAACAACGTTGCCCGCAGCGAAGGCAGCTCATGTTCTTCTCGTACGGTCAGATTGGAAAATTCTGGCGGTACCGGCTTAAACGGCAAGCGTTTCCCCAGCATTTTCAAGAACAACGGCCCGCCGACCAGAGACGCCGTTAAACCGACGAGAAGTCCGTAAACAATCACCGTTCCTACGTCTGCACCCAGCTTATTGGTCACAAACAGCGCCGCAGGATGTGGAGGAACGACGCAATGCACAGCCATCAATGCAGTACAAAGCGGTATGGCCAGTTTAAGCAGCGAGGTGCCGGTTTTTCTGGCGATGGAAAAAGCCAATGGAATCAATAACACCACGCCCACTTCGACAAACAGTGTGATGCCGCAAACCAAGCCTACCAATACCATAATGACATCGACGGAAAGCCAACGGCAGCGCTGCAGCGCGATACCAATGCGTTCTGCCGCACCGGAAACCTCCATCATCTTGCCAAGAATGGTGCCCAGCCCAATCACCGCGGCCAGGAATCCTAGCGTGCTGCCAATGCCATTTTCTATGGCATTGACCATATCAATCGGGCCCATCCCCATCATGCCACCGACAAAAAAGCTCGCTAACAACAACGCTAAAAAAGGATGAAACTTGAACTTTACGATGGTCAAAATGATGAGTGCAATACTGGCGATCAGCGTGCCGGCAACCCAAATGTGTGAATCCATGGCCCATATCCCCTGTCATTGAATTGTCTTTATTGGACAGGAAAACGACGATCGGTGACAAACGATATAAATCTCACCTCACATGAGCAAAACAGAATCAAACGAGTGACTTGCGCCAAGAAATGGTGCAATTTAGCGACATGCATCAACTTTACTCACCAAACTGATGCGTAAAATACAGTTTTTTTACTTTCAGGGGGAAATATGTCGGGGAACCATCTGCTAACGGGTCAGCACCGATCGCTTAATGGCTGGCAGCTATCACGGCTGTTTACATTTGAAGTGGCGGCTCGACACGAGTCTTTCGCCATGGCGGCGGATGAACTGTCGGTGAGCCCCAGTGCGGTAAGCCATACCATTAATCAACTGGAAGCAAATCTCGGCTTAAAGTTGTTTATTCGTTCTCATCGGAAAGTTGAACTCACCGCTGAAGGTGAACGGGTTTTTTGGGCGTTAAAAACATCATTGGGTACCCTGAACCAGGAAATATTGGATATCAAGAACCAGGCGCTGTCAGGCTCCCTGACGGTTTACTCCCGGCCGTCGATCGCCCAGTGTTGGATCGTGCCGGCCCTGGCCGATTTTTCTCGCCGTTATCCCGCCATCAACCTGACTATTCTGACTGGCAATGAAAACGTCAATTTCCAGCGGGCAGGCATTGATCTGGCCGTTTATTTTGATGCGACTCCCTCATCACAGCTTCATTACCAATACCTGATGGATGAGGCAATTATTCCCGTATGCAGCCCGGAATATGCAGCCCAATTTGAGCTGATCAATTTTCCCGGCAACCTCTCACACTGCACCCTGCTCCACGATCGTCAGGCCTGGAGCTATGATTCTGGTACGGATGAATGGCACAGCTGGGCTCAACATTTCGATGTCAATCTGGATACCTCGCCGGGAATAGGATTCGATCGTTCCGATCTGGCCGTCACTGCGGCAGTGAACCACGTTGGCGTTGCCATGGGCCGTAAGCGACTTATCCGCAAGCAACTCAGTACCGGCGAGTTGGTTGCGCCATTGCCCAAAATGGAGCTGAAATGCGATCAGCACTATTATGTATCAACGCTTTCCGACCGCCAGTGGCCAAAAATTGATGCCTTCATCGTTTGGTTAAAATCGCTAGGTGAATTGCCGTTGGAATGACCAATATCAATTCACCCAGCGCCTGGAATTCCTTATTATCCCGCTGAAAAGAGCAACAGCGATTGTGGCAAAAAAATCAGCCAAGCGGGATATATCACCACTCTTGCTGTTAGTATTATTAATTCCACGCGCTCACAATATATCCAAACAGTTAAAATGGTTGATAACGTGAACCAAACGGCAATTTCTTTTATCAATAACCCAACCATGTAGAAAATGTTTTAACATTTGCAGCATAAAACAGTACAATTCCGTCCGTTAATTTTGCACTGTTTTAGGATATATGTGTCGTTAATTCGGACTGCCACATCGCGAAGCCATCTCCCGGCCTGTCTGGGGATTTTTGCGATCCTGATGTTGTTCATCGCCCCGGTGATCTCTCGATCGCTGGAGCATGCGCGCGTGGGGCAATCTGAAACGGTCGCAATGACAGACTGCGGCATGGATATGTCTGCACATGGCCATCATCCGCCGCCGGAGCCTGGCGCACAAAGCATGACGATGACCATGCAGACCGGAAGCCATAATATGGCGATGATGATGGATGACAGCGCCTGCGGTTACTGTGTATTGCTGATCCATGTCCCCTTGTTAGACTTGGCCAGTTCACCGCTATTCTGGTCTGGTTCGCTGTTGTCGCGCGCCCCTCCGCTGCATTATATCTTCCCGCTATTCGCCCATGTGATCCACTCCGAGTCCCAACCTCGCGCTCCACCAGCATCGCTTCCGCTGATTTAAAAATAAATAGACTGCAGCCAAATTATTCCTGTTGAGACTATTCAACCGGGCGGGTTATTTACGCCTGTCGGAATTCCCCACTGCACTCAATAAACATCGCAACCCTGTTGGCATTATTCTCACGCCAAACCGGGCCAAAGCTTATTAACGGCGGCATGATGCTCCGGGTTTCACTGCGCCTAAATAACCGGCTGTTGCGATGTAAAAGTATTTTTAGCGTCAAAATTGACATTAAGGAACGATGATGTTCGGAAAAACCAACAATTATAAGAAGCGCCCTCTCTCCCTGCATATTACTGCGGCTATGCCGCTGTTTGTCCTGGCGGGCTTCAATGCTCATGCTGCACAACAGCACCAGCATGAAGTAGCGGTAAAGGCCAATGATGGCGACGTGATCACCGTCACCGCACCGCTCTATTCGCCGATGACGATAGTGACCTCACCGAAAACCCCTCGCCAGCCAGTGCCTGCCAGCGACGGTTCGGATTATCTGAAAACTATCCCGGGTTTCTCACAGATCCGGAATGGCGGCACCAATGGCGACCCGGTGTTTCGCGGCATGTTTGGATCCAGGCTGAAAATTTTGACCGACGGTGGCGAAATGTTGGGTGCCTGTCCTTCACGAATGGACGCGCCGACTTCCTATATTTCACCAGAAAGTTATGACCTGTTGACGATTACCAAGGGGCCGCAAACGGTGCTTTGGGGCGCAGGATCCTCTGCCGGTACGGTGCGCTTTGAACGAGAACGTCCGCACTTTGATAAACCAGGCGTCAAAGGCAACGCCAGCATGCTGTCCGGTTCCAACGGCCGTTGGGATGAAAACATTGATGCCAGCCTGGGCAGTGAACAAGGTTATCTGCGCCTGATGGGCAATAAATCACGCTCTCATGATTATCAGGACGGCAATGGCGATCGCGTGCCCTCTCGCTGGGACAAATGGAATGGCGATCTGGCACTGGGTTGGACTCCGGACACCGATACCCTGCTGGAAGTGACCATGGGCCGGGGTAATGGTGAAGCGCGCTATGCCGGGCGCAGCATGGATGGTTCGCAGTTCAAGCGCGAAAGTCTGGGCATGCGGGTAGAAAAATCCAATATTGGCGAGGTGTTCGACAAGCTGGAAGCCCAGGTGTATTACAACTACGCCAACCATATTATGGATAACACCACCCTGCGTTCACCCGGCCAAGGCGGCATGGCGATGGGACACATGGGCATGGGGATGCCTATGCACGCCGGCATGACCATGCAGTTGGATCGCCGCACCGTCGGCGGTCGAGTGATGGGTACCTGGCTGTGGCAAGATTTTAAGTTGGAAAGCGGTATGGATACGCAAACCAACACGCATCGCAACAAACGGGGTAACGCCTGGCAAGAGGATGCGCAGTTCCATAACTACGGTGCCTTTGGTGAACTGACCTGGAGCGCGACCGAACAGAGCAAGATCATCAGCGGTGCTCGCCTCGATCGTACCCTGGTGGATAACTACAAAACTGGCAACGACACTGAGCGTTCCGATACGCTGCCGAGCGGTTTTAGCCGTATTGAGCACACATTGGCCGGCATGCCGTTGATGCTGTACGCAGGGATCGGCTATACCGAGCGTTTCCCCGACTATTGGGAGCTGTTCTCCCCGACATTTGGGCCTGGCGGCAACAAGAGTGCGTTTGACAGCGTGAAGAGTGAAAAAACCACGCAGATCGATATCGGTGCTCAATATACCGATAAGCGGTTTAACAGCTGGGTATCGGCGTATGTTGGCCATGTGAATGACTTTATCTTGTTCAAATACGATCCGCATCACGCCCGTATCAGCCAGGCCGATAACGTTAACGCCACCATCATGGGCGGTGAAATGGGTATGGGTTACCAGTTGACCGAACACTGGAAGACCGATGCCAGCCTGGCTTATGCCTGGGGGAAAAACACCAGCGACAACCAGCCGTTGCCGCAAATCCCACCGCTGGAGGCTCGCTTTGGTTTAACCTACGAACGAGGCGACTGGAGCAGCACCGGCCTGTGGCGTGTGGTCAGCAGCCAGCACCGCGTAGCCATCAATCAGGGCAACGTGGTCGGTAAAGACTTTGCCGACAGCCCGGGTTTTGGCGTGCTGTCCGCCAATGTAGCTTACAAGGTGAACTCGCACGTCAAGCTCAGCACCGGCCTGGATAACATTCTCAATAAAACCTACAGCGAACACCTGAATCTGGCAGGTAACAGTACCTTCGGCTATTCGTCGAATACGTCGGTCAATGAACCGGGCCGCACCCTGTGGGCCAAGGTGAATGTCACCTTCTAACCAGGTGCTATGGGGCGGTGTATGCATGCCACCGCCCCATGTTTGTTATTGCTCCGCGCGCTGATTTTGTTATTCACGGGCAATTTGCTGAAATACAGCCGACCACATGCCTAAAACCGTGCAGATATCTTTATGCAACCGACGAGACTATATGCTCTCGCAGCCATTGATGCGCCGGATCGCGATGGGCACGCTCATGCCATAGCATGGTCATCTCGAAGCCCGGCAGCTCGACGGGCGGCTCCACCACCTGCAACGCGCTATTATTGCGTACCAGACGTGACGGCAGCATGGCCACCAGCTCTGAGGTTGCCAGCACCGACATCACAAACAGAAAATGCGGTACGGAAAGCACCACTCGCCGGGTCAAACCGGCTTCCGCCAACACTTTGTCGGTGATGCCGAAAAAGCCCCCGCCGTCCGGCGAAACCATCACATGTTCCAGCTCACAAAACTCAGCCAGTGAAGGTGGTTTTTGCAAGCCTGGGTGTCCGGCTCGTCCCACCAGCACGTAGCGTTCGCTAAACAAAATTCGTTGTCGCAAATGGGCTGGAGCCCCTTCACGGGTATGAAAGGCCAAATCTATCTCACCCTGCTCCGCCTGCCTGGCGATGCGTGAAGGCACTGTCTCGATCACTGCCAGTCTGCTGTTCGGTGCCGCAGCCCGCAGGCCCATCAACGCCGGCTGAACAATGGTTGACTCGCCGTAGTCAAAAGCCGCTACGCGCCAGGTATTTTCAGCCACTTTGGGATCAAAGGGCGATGAAGGTGACACCGCTTGTTCCAGTGCTTCAAGTGCCTGCCGCAGCGGTTCACGTAACTCGTCGCCGCGTGCGGTGGGCCGCATTCCTCGTGGCCCCGGCAACAACAGCGGATCGTTAAAGATGTCTCTGAGTTTGGCGAGATGCACACTGACCGCCGGTTGTGAGAAGTTTAAACGTTGTGCCGCCCGGGTAACGTTGTGCTCTGAAAGCAAGGCGTCCAGCGTGACCAGCAGGTTAAGATCCAGACGTCTGATATTATTCATGCTAATACCTGTAATATTAGAAATTCATTTCCAATATACCTTGCAGCAGCCTAACCTGCCTCCATCAATCAATGGAGGTTCCACAATGAATGTTTTAATCGTCTACGCCCACCCTGAACCGCAGTCATTAAATGGTTCACTCAAGGATTTTTCAGTACAGCGGCTCGAAGCTGCCGGCCATGCGGTGCAAGTTTCCGATCTGTATGCCATGCAATGGAAAGCGACGCTCGACGCCAATGACAGCACGGCCCAATCCGGTGATCGTTTCAATCCGTCGCTCGATTCCCAGCAGGCTTTTGCTCAGGGTTTACAGAGCAAAGATATTGAACTGGAACAGGAAAAGCTGCTGTGGGCCGATACGGTGATCTTGCAGTTCCCGCTGTGGTGGTTTTCGATGCCGGCGATCCTTAAAGGCTGGGTTGAACGCGTCTATGCCTACGGATTTGCCTATGGCGTCGGCGAGCACTCTGACGTCCGTTGGGGGGATCGTTATGGTGAAGGCACCCTCGCCGGTAAACGCGCGATGCTGATTGTCACTACCGGCGGATGGGAGTCGCACTATGCGCAACGCGGCATCAATGGCCCGATCGATGACATTCTGTTCCCTATCCAACATGGCATCCTGCATTATCCCGGTTTCGAAGTGCTGCCGCCCTTTGTTCTTTATCGTACCGGCCGGGTTGATGAAGTGCGCTTTTCCGAGGCTTGTAACGCACTGGGGCAACGCCTCGATGAATTGGAGCAAACCTCGCCTATTCCCTTCCGTAGGCAGAATGCGGGCGAGTACGAGATCCCGGCATTGACGCTGAAACCCGATATTGCTCCCGGGCGTAAGGGCTTTAGCGCGCATATTGAATAATTAATGGAACCTTCTTCCAACCCACGGGATTGGCCGACGCTAATGAACAGATGCGGTTGGCGCATGAAGAAACTTTCGGGCCGCTGGCAGCCTGCTTCCGTTTCCATACCGAAGAGGAAGTGATTCGCCGGGCTAACGACACGCCTTTCGGATTGGCCGCCTACCTCTACACTCGCGATCTGGCGCGTGCATTCCGTGTCACGCGCCAGTTGGAAAGCGGTATGGTGGGCATCAATGAGGGCATTATCTCGACTGAAGTGGCGCCCTTTGGCGGTGTCAAAGAGTCTGGCCTGGGCCGTGAGGGCGCGGATGTGGGGCTTGAGGAGTATCTCGAGACCCAGTATGTCAATTTGGGGCAACTGGGCGGCGAATAAATAGCTGTTCGGTCATCAATTGCCCCCACTGTGTGCCCGGCTGCTCTTCTGCAAGCACGAAACCGACGCTTTCATAAAGATGCCGGGCCGCATCCAGCCCTTTGAAGGTCCACAGATGGGTTTCGTCAAAGGCATGCTCATCGCAAAAACTGACCGCCCGGATCAGCAACTGGCGGCCAATACCGCTGCCACGCAGGCTGTCATCGATAATAAATGCGCGCAAGTGAGCACGGTTGTCTCCCAAGCTTTCACCATCAATCGATACAGAGCCGACAATGCGATCGCCCTTCAGCGCGGACCAGGTCTGGTTTAATGGATTCGACAAACGCCCGGCCAGATCGGCCAATGCCGCGCCCACCGTAGCTTCGAAGAAGGCGCCGAAACCCACGGTGCGGGAATAGTATTGCATGTGCATTTCCAGCGTTCTGGCGGTGAACCCCGGCAGATAGCCGCTGACAATCTCGATGGGCGCTGCAGCAACCGGCGTTTCTCCCAGGCGATGTGCTCGCAACGCTGTGGCATAGCTCTGCAGTCCATTGGCGATGCTGACGCTGGCGTCTGCCGGTAACTGCTCCAGCGCGGTAAGCACTTGACGATCGGCAAAACGATTGATGCCCGCCAGGGTTTCTCGTCCTTGCGCCGTCAGCCGCAGGATCTTCTCTCTGGCATCTCGCGGGCTGGCCTGCGTTTCCAGCTCCCCGGCTTTGATCAGCTTGTTCAACATGCGGCTGACGCTGGATTTCTCCAGGTTAAGTACGTTGCAAAGCTCGGCGGCGGTATCAACCTGGCGATCGCCTATTTCAATCAACGCATGCACCGCCGATGGCGGCAGTTCGGTGCCTGCCAGGGTATTGCCCATAAAGCCTAGCTCACGCACCAAATGGCGCGACGCATCCCTGATCGGGTGTAAATACGAACTTGGTTGGGTGGTTGACATGATCGGCACTCTGATATGGTTGTATTGTGCAACCATATCAGAGTTATTCAGCAGTGCAAAGGGGCATGAGTCTTACAAGACAGCGGCCCGTCAACAGGCACGCTCAGGTTTTTTAGGCGCTCTCGCCCTTTTTTAACTCTTTCAGGTACTTGTAAACCGTGGCGCGGCCGAGGGATAACACGTTGGCGATATAGTCGGCGGCGCTTTTGGCTTTAAACGCCCCTTCGTTATACAGGTCAATCACCAACTGCTTTTTCTGTTCACGGCTCAATGAACCCAATGAAGCGTTTTGCTGGCGGATCCACTCGTGCAGGAAGGTATTGATCTTCTCCTGCCAGTCGTCTTTGAATAACTGCTGTGGCTGAGGCTGCAAACGGGTGACCGACAGGAACATATCCAGCGCATTTCTGGCGTCTTCAAATGTCGCGGTGCTCAAATTAATGCACAGCAGGTAGCGGGGAACGCCCTGTTCGTCTTTCGCGGCAATGCTCACCGAACGCATTTTCTTGCCGTCCCAGTTGAGCTTCTCGTACGGCCCGGTCACCTGACCTTCGCTGTCGATGTCAAAATCCTCCAAACCGGCATCGTCACCCGGTTTGCGTTTCGACAGATTATTGGCGAGGTACGCCACCTTATTGGTAGAGAGATCGTGTATCACCACTTCCACATTGGGAAAAAACAGCGCTGCAATGCCGTCGGCAACCGACTGCAGTAATTCTAATTGGGACGTGGTTTTCAGCACTCTGCTGTTACTCCATAGCGATAAGGCATGATGATATTGGCCAGTTTTCATCATTGGGTCAGCCGCTTAGCATACCTCAGTTGCCCCGCAATGCCGAGCAGGAGAACGGCTTACCGCCCTCCCGAGACTGGCTTATTCCGCCTCGCGCCGGCTTTGGTAAAACACATAGCCTTCCTGAGCTACGCTGTCTTTGATTCTAAAGCGCCAAACGATCGCCAGGGTGATAAACCACAGCGGCATGCTGCACAACGCTATCAGGGTATCGCGATCAAAGATCATCAGCACCAGCGTGAAGGCAAAGAACGCCAATGTCAGCCAGGTCATTATCACCCCACCCGGCATTTTGAACAGCGAACGTGCATGCAGGTCGGGCCGCTGTTTGCGGTAAACCAGATAGGCCGCCAGGATCATGCCCCAGCTGTAAACCACCAGTATCGCCGCCACGGTAGACACGATAGTAAATAGCGTCATGACGTTCGGCATCAGGATCAGCAACGTCGTCCCCACTACCATGCAAAAGCACGAGAACATCAGGCTGCGGATCGGAATGGCGGTAGTGCGCGAAAGTATCTTGAACTGCCCATGGGCATGCTTCTCCATCGACAAGCCATACAGCATGCGGGTACTGGAATAGACGCCACTGTTGGCTGAGGACATCGCCGAAGTCAGCGCCACAAAGTTGATGACCGCAGCGGCAGCAGGTAACCCCGCCTGATCGAACAGCATCACAAACGGGCTGCTGTCCGGTGAAATATGGCTCCATGAGGTTACGGCGATGATCGCCAGCATGGAGAACACATAAAAGATGATGATCCGCACCGGGATAACGTTAATCGCCTTCGGCAGTACCTTGTGTGGATCTTTGGTTTCAGCCGACATGGTGCCCAACAGCTCAATACCGGTGCAGGAAAAGATGGCGATCTGGAAGCCGGCAAAGAAACCAAGAATGCCGTGCGGCATGAAAATAGCAGGATCGGTGATGTTGTTCACCGAGGCTTTAACCCCGTCCGGCGAAGTCCAGCCAATAAACACCATCCAGGCCCCGGTGACGATCAACGCGATAATGGCGATCACCTTGATGATGGCAAACCAAAACTCCGCTTCGCCAAACATCTTCACCGACAGCATATTGAACAGGCACAACAGCCCTAAGGTCAGTAAAGCCGGTAGCCAGGGCGAAACCTCGGGGTACCAGTACTGTATGTAGCCGCCGCAGACCACCACGTCGGCAATGCACGTCACCACCCAGCTCAGCCAATAGGACCACCCCAGAAAGAAGCTGGCTTTCGGCCCCAGGTATTCGGAAACGAAATCGGCAAACGAGCGGTAGTCGAGCTTGGTCAGCAACAGCTCCCCCATCGCTCGCATCACCATAAACATAAAGAAGCCGACAATCACATAGGTCAACACAATAGAGGTGCCGGAAAGCGCGATGGTTTTACCCGATCCCATAAATAAGCCAGTCCCAATGGCGCCGCCGATGGAAATCAGTTGAATATGGCGCTCGCTGAGTCCGCGTTGCAATGTTTGGGCGCAGTCAGGCCCCTCGGTTGAAGAAGCCTTCAACCGATGTTGCTTACTTTTTGTCATGGTGTTACCTGTCCGTCATTAAGGCGATTAAGCAGCGGACAGCCGCTGCTGCAGGAGTGAAACGCATTGCGCGTTGTACCGGCAAAAAAATTCAGGCAAAACGATACCGTCCCTTTGTTAAAGGGAAGTTAAAAAATGTACGCATCAGAAAACGGCTGTTCGAGCTGCGCGCTAGCCCACATTTAGCATGCGAAGCATGAGCGTGGAGGGTGATTCATTTATTATCAGTCGGTTATGATTATTTTTGTTCAAGAATAAAACGCTGACAACGTCGATTTAACATGAATTTAACTCTGGCGTCAGGAAACGGCATTGTCAACACGACACTTAAATAAAATGAAACTTTTTGATCACATTCAAGCTTCTGAAAAATAGATAAAAACGGGTTTTATGCATTTTTTATGCATAAACCATGAGTAGCTCCCGCAACCACCGTACAAAAGTAATTAACTATTCATTTTTACGCCGTCAAACCGGCTTGAAAGCGGCCTGTGGCCCGATGAGTGGGGGCTAACAAGCCGCGTTTTTAATGGTAAATTTAGCGTCGCAAAAGTGTTATGCACTTAGTAATCCACGGTTAAACAAAATAAATACCTATATATAAAAAGGTTGGTTATGGAAAAGCTATCCTACGCTTCAGAAAGCAGCACAACGGCCTGGGCCACCTATCTGCAACAAATCGACCGCGTTGCACCTTATCTCGGTGAGCTGTCGCGTTGGGTTGATACCCTGCGTCACCCTAAGCGTGCGCTGATCGTTGATATTCCTCTGCAGATGGACGACGGTTCAATCCGCCACTTCGAAGGTTTCCGCGTTCAGCACAACCTGTCGCGCGGCCCGGGTAAAGGCGGCATCCGTTACCACCCAGATGTTGATCTCGATGAGGTTATGGCGCTGTCAGCCTGGATGACCATCAAATGTGCGGCAGTTAACCTGCCTTACGGTGGCGCCAAGGGGGGGATCCGCGTCGATCCTTTCAAACTGTCTGAAGGCGAGCTGGAAAGATTGACCCGCCGCTACACCAGCGAAATCGGCTTTATCATCGGGCCACAGAAAGATATTCCCGCACCGGACGTCGGCACCAACTCCAAAGTGATGGCCTGGATGATGGATACCTACTCCATGAACCACGGCACTACCATCACCGGCGTTGTCACCGGTAAGCCTATCCACCTGGGCGGCTCTCTGGGCCGTGAAAAAGCGACCGGCCGTGGCGTGTTCGTGACCGGTTGTGAAGTGGCCAAACGTTTGGGCGTACAGCTTGAAGGTGCCAAAGTGGCGGTACAGGGCTTTGGTAACGTGGGCAGCGAAGCGGCTCGTCTGTTCGTCGGCATCGGCGCACGCGTAGTCGTGATCCAGGACCACTCAGCGACCCTGTCCAACCCAGACGGCATCGACCTGAACGCATTGACCGAATGGCAAGCCAAGAACAAGCAGATCGCTGGCTTCCCTGGCGCTAAAGAAATCGAAAGCGAAGCTTTCTGGTCCGTCGACATGGACATCCTGATCCCAGCCGCCCTGGAAGGTCAGATCACCCGTCAACGTGCAGAAATCCTCAGCGCCAAGCTGGTACTGGAAGGGGCTAACGGCCCAACCTACCCAGATGCGGACGACGTTCTGCGTTCACGCAACATCACCGTAGTGCCTGACGTTATCTGTAACGCCGGCGGCGTGACCGTCAGTTACTTCGAGTGGGTGCAGGACATGGCCAGCTACTTCTGGAGCGAAAGCGAAATCAACGAGCGTATGGACAAGATCATGACCGACGCTATGGTTCACGTTTGGAACAAGTCCGAAGAGAAGAAATGCAGCCTGCGCACCGCGGCCTATATCGTCGCCTGTGAGCGTATCCTGACCGCACGTAAAGAGCGTGGCATTTACCCAGGTTAATGCGTTATCCATCCCGGCTTGCACTGCAGGCCGGGATCATTTCAAAATATCCCCTTCTAACGCAGCAACCTTTTCAACACCTTTCCGGTGCTGGTCATCGGTAACCGCTCGACAAACTCCACGATACGCGGGTATTTAAACGCCGCCAGTCGCTCTTTGGTCCAGGTAATCAAGGCTTCTTCCGTTACCGCCTCGTCCAGATCTTTCAACACCACCACCGCTTTAATTTCCTCTCCCAGCGATGGATGCGGCACCCCGATCACCGCCACCAACGATACCGCCGGGTGGCGAATCATCAGTTCCTCCACTTCTCGCGGATAAACGTTAAAGCCGCCCCGGATAATTACGTCTTTCGACCTGTCGACAATAAAATAAAAACCGTCGGCGTCGCACCGTGCCAGATCGCCGGTTCTAAACCAGCCGTTTTCCAGAACCTCGGCCGTGGCCTCCGGGCGATTAAGATAACCTTTCATCACGTTGTGACCGCGCACCGCTAACTCACCGACCTGATCGATCTCCGTTATCGTTTTGCCGGTAACATCAACCAACCGGACTTCAACGCCCCAGATCGGTTGGCCGATAGACCCCACTTTGTTGACGCGTCCTGGGTGATTGAAGGTAGCGACCGGACTGGTTTCCGACAGCCCGTACCCCTCCAGAATGTTAACGCCGAAACGACGGGCAAAATCTTCAATGATTTGCACCGGCAAACTGGCCCCGCCGGAGACCGCCATGCGTAAATTTTTGCGCAACAGCGCCAGATCTACGCTGTCGTCCAGCGCGTTCAGCAGTGCCCAATACATGGTAGGTACGCCGGCGAAAAAAGTGATGGCGTGCTTTTGCATCAGCGAGATAGCCAGCTTTGCATCAAAACGGGGCACCAGCACCAGCGTTGCTCCCAAGGCGAAGCCGGCATTCATCTGGACGGTTGAGCCGAAAGTATGGAACAGCGGCAGCGTTACCAAATGGCGATCGGGGCGTTCAACCGAGCTATTGAATAACTGCACCGAACCCAGCGCATTCAACACCAGGTTGGAATGGGTCAACTCCGCCCCTTTGGCACGGCCGGTGGTTCCGCTGGTGTAGAGGATCACTGCGGTGTCGGACTCCAGGGTACTGGCGCTGTCAAAATCGGTAGGTTGCTGGCGAATGGCCTGGCTGAAGCGGTCACCGCTCAGCGGCAGGCTGTCACCGATAATAATAAAGTCTCGGCACGATTGCGTGGCATCGAACGCGATTTTTGCCTCTTCCCCCAAGGTTAATCCATGGCCCCCTTCAAAACAAAAGAAGGCCACCGCCTGCGAATCCTGCAGGTAGTATTCAAACTCCCCCGCCTTCAGCAAGGTATTTAACGGCACCACCACCGCACCCGCTTTGAGAATGCCGAAGTAAATCGCCGGAAACTCCCAACGGTTTGGGCAGGCCAACGCCACCCGCTCCCCCGGTTTCACGCCCCGAACCCTCAGCAGATGGGCAACCTGATTGGCGAGCTGATCGAGTTCGCCATAGCTAAGCTGGAATTCGTCCTGAACCAGCGCCAGACGATCGGGAAAAGTACGCGCACTCTCTTCAAGCAATGTGGCCAAATTAAGCATATGGGGGTCTCATGAGCAGAAACCGGGAAGCCCGGTGAGTCGATAATTGAGATACTGCGCCACCTCATTGAGGTTGATCTCCCTGAACCGCCTCCGGCGGTAAAATCAGTATAGATGCACCTACGCCAGAAGCAGGTTCGCGTTCCACACACCGGTAGGCTATATGTTAGGGATTATTCCTCCCGGAGATCCCCGTATGAGCAAGAAAAAGATCCTGATGCTGGTTGGTGATTACGCTGAAGATTATGAAACCATGGTGCCCTTTCAGGCATTGCAGATGATTGGTCATCAGGTGGATGCCGTCTGCCCGGACAAGGCCAAGAGTGATTACATCATGACGGCAATCCATGATTTCGACGGCGCGCAGACCTACAGTGAAAAACCTGGCCACCGTTTCACCCTGAATGCCGACTTTGCCGCGGCAAAAGAAGAAGACTACGACGCGCTGTTGATCCCCGGCGGCAGAGCGCCCGAGTATCTGCGCCTGAACCCGCAGGTGATCAAGCTGGTACAGGCTTTTGACGCCGCACGCAAACCCATCGCCGCGGTGTGTCACGGCCCGCAGCTGTTGGCCGCCGCCGGGGTGTTGAAAGGCAGAACCTGCAGCGCCTATCCGGCCTGCGCCCCGGAAGTGCAGCTGGCCGGTGGCCACTTTGCGGATATCGGTATCGATCAGGCCCATGTTGACGGCAATCTGGTGACCGCCCCAGCCTGGCCGGCGCATCCGCAATGGCTGGCGAAATTTGCCGAGTTACTGGCACAATAACTCCGTTAAAAGGCCCACAATTTCTTTGCGGGCCTGAAACTGCATTCGGCGCGATGAGTTAACTCATCCAATATTGGGAATATCGCGATATCATTTTAATTGTTCAATCAGAAAGTGGATGTCGTAAAGCCAGCGTTTGGCCCGTGCGGATCGCACCAGCATATAAACATACAATGGCCGGATCCTTTCCATTTCAAGATCCCAGTGATTCGCGCGACGATTTGATGAGGAGAACAATAACGCCGACTTTGACTCCTGACGAAAATACAGCTCATGATTGTAATTGCTGCTGTCGATGAGAAAGGCGTCGAAATAGCCACGCATCAGCGTTTCCGACATTGGCAAGGAGAGGTGCAGCTCTTTGTTTATTTCCGTATTGAGAGTAACGGCAACCCCCTTTTTAAGCAGGCTGGGCGAATTATAGCGATCAATCACTGAAATGACCTGTTGCTGAATATCACTTTCCATTTCAACCTCAATATATTTGGCCGCGGGGATGATGCGATATTATTCAGACCCTGCTGATTGTGGCGAGTTCTCCATCGTCTGGTCATTTTCCCTTTCTTTACACTTCCACCACAGAATGAATATAAAAAAACGCAGCGCGCTATCATCACACTGCGTTATTTAATTATTGCCTGGGCTAAATCTTATTGGGTTAAAGATCTATTGTTGGCAACCACGCCATCGCCCTGCTTTTCTGCCGCGATGCCCCCACCCAGCACTTTATACAGAGTAATCAGGTTTTGATATTCGGTTTGGCGAGCAGCAATCAGCGACTGCTGGGCGGTATATAGCGTTCGCTGCGCGTCCAACATCACCAGATAGGTATCCACGCCATGGCGGTAGCGCAGCTCCGCCAGGCGATAATATTCCTGCGAGGCCGCCACATAGCCGGTTTGCGCCGCTAACTGTTCCTGAATTGTGCCCCTGCGTGCCAACGCATCGGCCGTTTCCTGGAATGCCGTCTGCACCGCTTTTTCATAGGTGGCGACGTAGAGGTCTTTCTGCGCCTTGGTGTAATTCAACTGCGCCGTATTATAGCCACCGGTAAAGATCGGCAGGCTGATGCTCGGTGCGAACGACCAAACGCCCGCCCCCTGACTAAACAGGGATGACAGTTCTCCACTGCCCACCCCGCCGCTGGCGGTCAGGCTGATAGACGGGAAGAACGCCGCTCTGGCGGAACCGATATTGGCATTGGCAGCCTTCAGGTTATGCTCGGCCTCCAGCACGTCCGGACGGTTCAGCAGCACCTGCGACGACACATTGGCCGGTATATCTTTCATGATGCCAGACAACGCTTCGATCCCATCAGGCAACAGGCTCTCCGGCACGCTTTGCCCGACCACCAGATCCAGCGCGTTTTTCGCCTGCGCCGCGCTGGTGGTGTAGCTGGCCACGTCTGAACGCGCCTGCTGATAGACCGTCTCGGCCGACGCCACGTCAACCATCGACAAAATACCGTTTTGCTGATTCTTGCGCGTTACCGCCAACGACTGTTTGGCACTTTCCATGGTGCCTTTGGCGGCGGCCAGATTGCTGCGTGCGGCCGCCACATTTACCCAGTCGGTCACGGTGTCGGCAATCAGTGCCAAACGGGTACTTTTCGCCGCTTCGGACTCCGCCAAATAGCTCTCGAATTTAGCGCGAGTCAGGCTGCGATTTTTGCCAAACAGATCCAGCTCGAAAGAACTGGTGCTTGCCGTCGCTTCGTAACTTTGGCTGATCGCCGTGGCATTGCCACTACCGGTCAATGCCCGGCCACGACTGCCGTCCACTCCGGCATTGATGGTAGGAAACAGATCGGCACGTTGCTCACCGTAGAGCGCCCGGGCAGATTCGATGTTGGCAATGGCCTCGCGTAAATCGCGACTGCTGCTCAGCCCCATCTCCACCACCTGCCGTAACCGGCTATCGACCACATAGTCACGCCATGGGATGTCCGGATAGCTTAATGACAATTTACCCGAGGGCGCAGTATAAGCGGCCCCTTGCGGCAGCGTTGAGGGCACCGGCGCCTGCGGGCGTTGATAATCCGGATCCAGCGAGATACACCCCGCCAGCACCAGCGGAAAGGTCAAAGTGATTAAACGTTGCAGCACGTTATTCTCCTGCCTGCGGCGCAGTGTTTTCTGTTTGTTTGGCGGAGGTTGTTTTGCGTGAAAACATCCGGCGTACCAATACGTAGAACAAAGGAACGAAGAAGATTGCCAGTAATGTCGCCGTAATGGTGCCGCCGATGATCCCGGTACCTATGGCGATCCGGCTGTTGGCCCCGGCGCCGCTGGAAACCGCCAAGGGCAATACGCCGGCGCTGAATGCCAGAGAGGTCATCAGAATAGGACGCAGGCGCATACGGGAAGCCTCAACGGCGGCGGCGATCAAGGCTTCGCCGCGCTGGTAATTTTCTTCGGCGAATTCAACGATCAGAATGGCGTTCTTGGCCGACAGGCCGATGATGGTTAATAGCGCCACCTGGAAATAAATGTCGTTTTCCAGCCCGCGCAGCGTGATGGCCAACAGGGATCCCACCACGCCCATCGGCACCACCATCATCACGGCAAACGGGATTGACCAGCTCTCATACAGCGCCGCCAGGCACAGGAACACCACCACCAACGAAATGGCATACAACGATGCCGCCTGTCCGCTGGTCAGGCGTTCCTGATATGACAACCCGCTCCAGGAGAAGCTGCTGGCGGAAGAGAACTGTGATGCCAGTTTTTCCATCTCGTCCATTGCCGTGCCTGAACTGGTACCGGGCGCGCCCTCGCCGGTGATTTCAAACGAGGACAGTCCGTTATAACGCGACAGGTTTTCCGGCCCGTAAATCCAATGTGAAGAGGCAAAGGCAGAGAACGGCGTCATGCTGGTCGTGCTGCTGGAGGTGCCGCGAACAAACCACTTATCGAGATCCTCCGGCTTTGACCGATACTCGACGTCACCCTGCATATAGACCTTTTTCACCCGGTTACGGTCGATAAAGTCGTTGATGTAGGTGCTGCCGAACGCGCTGGTGAGCGTACTGCTGACGTCGCCGGCGCTCAGGCCCAGCGCCTGCAGTTTGTCGTTGTCGATGTCTACCTGCAGCTGTGGCGTATCCGGCAGGGTGTTGGCGCGCACCGCGCTCAGACTCGGGTTTTTCCCGGCGGCGGCGATGATCTGGTCACGCATCACTTGCAACTCCGCACGGGTGGTCGCCCCTTTAGCCTGCAGTTCGAAGGTGAAACCGTCGGACTGGCCGAAACCGTCGATCGCCGGTGGGCTCATCGAGAACACCTGGGCATCGCGAATAGTGGCAAAGTGCGCCATTGCGCGTTTGGCAATGGCATCGGCGGTGTTGGCACTGCCAGGCCGCTGGCTCCAGTCCTTGAGACTGACGAAGGCCATACCGGCGTTTTGCCCGCTGCCGCTGAAACCAAAACCGTTGATGGTGAAAATGGTGCTGACGTTGGCCTTCTCGTCGGTGAGGAAGTAATCTTTTACCGCGTCGCTGACCGCCGATGTCCTGGCATCGGTCGCGCCGGCAGGCAAGGTGTATTGCACCATCACCACGCCCTGATCTTCATTGGGCAAGAAGCCGGTCGGCAGCCGCATATACATCACGGCGGCGGCGATCAATAACAGACCATACAGCAGCAGATAGCGCATTGGGCTGTGTATCACCCGGGCGACCTTATCGGCGTATTTCTCCTGCAGGCGGTTATAGCCACGGTTAAATTTACCCAGCAGGCCCTTATCGGTCAGATCGTCATGAGCTGGTTTGAGCAAAGTGGCACACAATGCCGGTGCCAGCGTCAGCGCCAGGATCACCGACAGCACCATCGACGCCACGATGGTAACGGAGAACTGACGGTAGATAACCCCGGTGGAGCCGCCAAAGAACGCCATCGGCAGGAACACCGCCGACAGCACCATGGCGATACCGACCAGAGCCCCGGTGATCTCCTTCATCGATTTTTCCGTCGCCTCACGCGGCGGCAGCTTCTCTTCCCGCATCACGCGCTCGACGTTTTCCACCACCACAATGGCATCATCCACCAATAGACCGATCGCCAGCACCATGCCAAACAGCGTCAGGGTATTGATCGAATAGCCGAAGGCGGCAAGTACGCCAAAGGTGCCCAACAGTACCACCGGCACGGTAATGGTCGGGATCAGCGTAGTACGCAGGTTTTGCAGGAACACAAACATCACGATCACTACCAACACCACCGCCTCTATCAGCGTTTTCACCACCTCTTCGATCGAGATATTAATAAAATCGGTGCTGTCTTTCGGGTAGGCCACCTTGTAACCGTTCGGCATTGAAGTCTGATATTCCGCCACTTTGGCTTTGACCAGCTTGGCGGTGTTGAGCGCATTGGCACCGGCGGCCAGCTTGACCGCAATCCCGGAGGCTGGATGGCCATTCAACCGGGCGCTGGAAGAGTAATCCTCGTTGCCCAACTCTACCCGCGCAACGTCGCCCAGGCGCACCAGTGCGCCGCTGCTGTCACTCTTGAGAATGATGTTGCGGAACTGCTCCGGCGTTTGCAGGCGCGACTGCGCTTTTACCGTGGCGGTCAGTTGCTGATCGGCACCGGACGGTAAATCGCCGACCTTACCGGCGGAAACCTGGGTATTTTGCGCTTCTATCGCCGTTGATACGTCGGAAGGCATCAGTGAAAAGGACGCCAGCTTGGTCGGGTCAAGCCAGATGCGCATGGCGTATTCCGATCCGAATACCTGCACATCGCCAACCCCTTCGATGCGCGACAGCGGATCCTGAATGTTGCTCACCAGATAGTCGGAAATGTCCGCCATGCTGGCCTTGTCGGTTTCGTCATACAGACCGACGATCAGCAAGAAGCTGCTCTGAGATTTTTTGACCGTAACCCCTTGCGCGGTGACCTCGGTAGGCAAGCGGCTTTCCGCCTGCTGCACCTTGTTTTGCACCTGCACCTGCGCGATATCCGGATCGGTGCCCTGGTCGAAGGTGACATTAATGCTCACAGAACCGTCGGAGCTGCTGGTGGCTGAAAAGTAAAGCAGCCCGTCCAGCCCGGTAAGCTGCTGTTCTATGACCTGAGTAACGCTATTTTCCAGCGTCTCGGCATCGGCACCCGGATAGGTGGCGGAGATGGAAATCTGCGGTGGGGAGACGTCCGGATATTGCGAAATGGGCAGCGAGTTGATCGACATCAGCCCACACAGCATGATGATGATCGCAATCACCCAGGCGAAAACCGGTCGCCGAATAAAGAACTGCGCCATGGTTACTGCTCCCCGCCGTTAGCCGTCGGTTGTTTCACATCAACCGCTTTGACCTCAACGCCCGCAGCCACCTTATTGGTGCCTTCAACGATCAGACGGTCACCGGCATTCAGGCCCTTGCTGACCAGCCAGTTGCTGCCGATAACCTGTTCGGTAATGATCGTGCGTTGCTCCACTTTGTTTTGCGCGTTAACAACCAGCGCCGTGGCTTCGCCCTTGGCGTTACGGGTGATCCCCTGCTGAGGCGCCAAAATCCCCTTGGGGTTGACGCCGTTGTCTACCGTGGCGTGAACATACATGCCGGGCAGCAATTCGTGCTCAGGATTAGGGAACACCGCACGCAAGGTGACGGAGCCGGTCGACTCGTCTACCGCCACTTCCGTCAGCTCCAGTTTACCGGGGTGGGTATATGGCGTGCCGTCCTCGAGTTTGATGGCTACCGGCGTGACATCGTCACGTTGCAGCGATGCCTGCTGTTTACGCAGTTTGAGCAATTGACTGCTGGACTGAGTGAGATCGACATAAATCGGATCGAGCGCGCGAATGGTCGCCAGGGCGTCGGTCTGACTGGCGGTCACCAAAGCACCCGGTGTCACAGAGGAAATGCCGATACGGCCGGAGATAGGCGCGCGCACCTGCGTGTACGCGAGATTGATTTTGGCCGACTCCAAAGAGGCCTGATACTGTGCGACGGCGGCAACCGCCTCCAGATAGGTCGCCATGGCATCATCCGCATCCTGTTTGGAAACGCCATTCTCTTTTACCAGCGCGGCGTAACGCTGCGCCTTCAGGCGGCTGGACTTCACGGTGGCCTCAGCGCTTTTCAACTGAGCGGCAGCCTGATCGTAGCTGGCCTGATAGGTTGCGGGGTCGATCTGATACAGCACCTGCCCGGCCTTGACCTCGGCACCTTCGGTAAACAGGCGTTTTTTGATAATGCCGTCCACCTGAGGACGAACGTCCGAGGTCATGGTGGCGTTCACGCGGCCGGTCAAATCGCTGCTCAGCGTTACCGGTTGAGCCTGCAGCGTCGCGACACCCACTTCTTGCACGCTACCGGCGCCGGCGGGTGCTCCACCGCTCTGGCCATCACAAGCGGCCAGCAATAACGACAGGCTGACAAGTAAAACCTTTTTCCTTTGCATCGACTATCTATCCTATTGAGAACGTTTATTCTCAATATATAGAAAGCGCCGTTTTTAGTCTGACAGGGTTGCGTAAGGATTGCGTAAAATTGCATCGCAGAGCATGAGGAGAACCGGTGCGCGCCTGCTTTACGCACCGGTTTTGGCGGTTTTACTTATGGCGAAGCGGCACGTCTTTCAGCAACCAGGTCAATGCAAAGGCCAGCGCCATGACCCCGGCGGCAATCTGATACACCGAGTGAATGGCCCCGCCAAAGGCTTGCAAATAATCGTTCTGCAACGTCAACGGCAGATGATGCACCGCCGCCGCGCCCAAAGAACGCGGTAACGCCGTTCCTTCAGGCAGCAAGCTGGCCAACCGACTGTGCAGCACATTGGTAAAAATCGCGCCAAACACAGCTACCCCGATGGATCCGCCGATAGAGCGAAACAGCGTAGCGCTCGAAGTGGCAACGCCCATGTGTTTTGGCTCGACGCTGTTTTGCGCCGCCAGGATCATCACCTGCATCACCATACCCAATCCCAACCCCAGCAGGCTGATGTAGAGATACAGCAGATGTACCGGCGTCGAGTTTTTCAGCGTCCCCAGCAGAATCATGCCTACCAGGGCACAGCAGGTGCCTATAATCGGGAAAATACGGTATTTGCCGCGCTTGCTGATTAACCGACCGCTAACAATGGAGCTGATCATGATCCCGCCCATCAGCGGCAGCAGCTGCATCCCGGCCTGGGTCGGCGTGGAATTCTTCACCACCTGCAAATACAGCGGCAGGAAAGTCACCGAACCAAACAGCGACATACCGACGATAAAGCCGACCAAGGCGCACAGCAAAAAGGTCCTGTTGCGGAATAAGTCGAGCGGAATGATAGGCTCGCTCGCCAGGCGTTCTTCGTAGATAAACCCGCCCAATGACACCAAACCAAAGGCCAAAATGCACCACAGCTGCCCGTCAGACCAGGCCATGACCGTGCCACCCTGACTGGTAAACAGAATAATGCAGGTCAGCGCGGCAGCCAGATAGCTGGCCCCCAGGAAATCGATTTCATGCTTGACCCGATTGACCCGGGATTGGAACACCGCGCCAATCACCAACAGCGCGAAAATCCCCAGCGGCAGGTTGATATAGAAAATCCAGCGCCATGAGAAATGCTGCACCAGCACCCCACCAATCAACGGGCCTACCACCGTCGCCAGGCCGAATACGCCGCCAAACAGGCCCTGATAGCGTCCGCGTTCGGCCGGCGGGATCACATCGCCCACCACCGCCATGGTGACGACCAGCAATCCGCCACCGCCCAACCCCTGCAGGGCACGCATCAGGATAAGCTGGGTCATGTTTTGCGCCAATCCGCACAGCACCGAGCCGAGCAGGAAGACCACAATGGCAATCTGCAGCACAATTTTACGGCCGAACAGATCGCCGAACTTGCCATACAGCGGCACCACTATCGTCGATGCCAGCAAATAGGCGGTGACTACCCACGACAGATTTTCCAGGCCACCGAACTCGCCAACGATGGTCGGTAATGCAGTAGACACAATGGTTTGATCGAGCGCCGCCAGCAACATGACCAGCAGCAATGCGGAGAACAACAGCCGGATCGAGGGCGCCTGCCCAGACGCCCTGCCGCTGTCTTCGCTGCCTGCCAGATGACTGATCCCCATTTAGATGAGCTCACTTGTAATTAATTAATCGAGTAATTAATATATGAGTGATTCTTTTCTCCGGTCAATGGATCTCACCGCGATGACAGCACAAAACGTTCAAGCCCCGCGCCGCCCTGGTCGGCCGAGCGGCGGCACCAAGGGCACAGAAAAACGCGAGCACCTGCTGGACACGGCGCTTAATTTGTTTGCCCGCCAAGGCATTGCCGATACTTCGCTCAATGCCATTGCCCGTGAAGCCGGCGTCACCCCCGCCATGCTCCACTACTATTTTCACAACCGCGAACAGCTGCTGGACGTGCTGATCGAAGAACGTTTCCTGCCGGTACGGCTGGCCGCCGGCAGCGTTTTCGACGCCAATGCGGACGATCCTATTGCCGCCTTCACCCAACTGGCCCAAAGGTTTATCGATATCTCCACCGCGCATCCCTGGTTCGCCCCGCTGTGGTTGCGAGAAGTGATGAGTGATAACGGCGTACTGAAGCAACGGATGGATGAGCGTTTTGGTGATGCACAGCGCAAAGCGGCCCTGAAGTCGATTATGCGCTGGCAGGCAGAAGGCAAGCTGAGTGCCGATCTGGAACCCTCTTTGCTGTTTATCACCCTGTTTGGCATGACGCTGCTGCCGCTGGCCACCGCGCCGAAATGGCACCGTGACAACAACAACAGCCACGGCCCGCAGAGCGCTGAAGTCATCGCGCGACATGCCATTGCATTATTAAGCTACGGGCTGGGACCGCAGCGCTAGAACGAGATCCATTTTGGTGCGACTCGCTCCTCCAACGAGCGTCATTTCGCATCGGTATGGATCTTTGTCCTCTGCTACCGCTAACTGTCTAACTGGCACCCTTTTTGCTTTGGCTACTCCTGCTAATTTGGCTTGTTAATCAGGGGTAGCTTATGTTTCAAACAATTAGAGTGGCATTGATCTGCTTCACCTTCAGCTTTGCCGGCGTGGCAAGCGCCGCCGGGGACTTACCGCACATCGTGATTTTAGCCACCGGCGGCACCATCGCCGGCTCTGCGGCCAGTAATACACAAACCACCGGTTATAAGGCTGGGGCACTGGGAGTGGAAACGCTGATTGCAGCGGTGCCGGAAATGCAGAAAGTCGCCCGCGTAGACGGCGAACAGATTGCCAATATCGGCAGCGAAAACATGACCAGCGATATCCTGCTCAAGCTGTCCAAGCGGGTCAATGAGCTGCTTTCACGCAGTGATGTGGATGGCGTGGTGATCACGCACGGAACCGATACGCTGGACGAATCGCCGTACTTTCTTAATCTGACGGTCAAGAGCAACAAACCGGTGGTGTTTACCGCCGCGATGCGCCCTGCCACGGCCATCAGCGCCGACGGCCCAATGAACCTGCTGGATGCGGTCACCGTTGCCGCCGACAAGCAGTCCGTGGGGCGTGGCGTTATGGTCGTTCTGAACGATCGCATTGGCTCGGCCCGTTTCAGCACCAAAACCAACGCCACCACGCTGGACACCTTCAAAGCCCCGGAAGAAGGCTATCTGGGCGTAATTGTCGGTGGCAAGCCCTACTTTGAAACCCGAGTCGACAAGATCCACACCACTCGCTCGGTATTTGACGTACGTGATGTCAAGGTGCTGCCAAAAGTCGACATTATTTATGGTTATCAGGACGACCCTGAATACATGTACGATGCGGCCATTCAGCATAAAGTGGATGGCATTGTTTACGCTGGCACCGGTGCCGGCTCGGTCTCAGTGCGCAGCTCTGCCGGGATCAAAAAAGCGGAGAAAGCCGGTGTGCTGGTGGTTCGCGCCAGCCGCACCGGCAGCGGTATTGTCCCCGAGGACAGCGGACAACCTGGCCTGGTGTCCGATTCGCTCAACCCGGCCAAGGCGCGTATTCTGCTGATGCTGTCGCTGACCAAAACCCATAATCCTCGCGTCATTCAGGATTACTTCCACACGTATTGATCCGCGTTCTCTCGACAGGGCCAAGGCTGGCCCTGTTGTAACAAGACTTAAATGGCCGGCAGCTGACTGGTCACGCAGTGGATGCCCCCACCGCCAGCGGCGATAGCGTCGATATTCAACTGCACCACTTCACGCTGCGGGTAAAGCGCCGTCAATAATGCCAAAGCTGCGGCATCCGCCTCAGCATCGCCAAACTCCGGGGCGATAATCGCGCCGTTGATGACAAAGTAATTGATGTAACCGGCGGCAAAATCCGCATTGCCCTTGCTGAAGCGGCTAGGGCGTGGATCCAGCGGTGGCGACACCGTATGCACCTGTATCTTGCGGCCATCGGCATCCGTGGCCTGTTTGAGGATCGCCAAATGATCCAGTGTGACCTGATGGTCGTAGGACTCAGGATCGCTGTCCAGATTGGCGATCACCACGCCTGGGCTGACGAAACGGGCGTAAAAATCGACGTGAGCGTCGGTAATGTCTTTGCCTTTAATCCCCGGCAGCCAGATGATTTTTCGCAGGCCCAGCATCGCTTTGAGCTCTTGCTCTACCCGCTCACGGCTCCAGCCAGGGTTGCGGTTGCGATTGACCCAACTGCTCTCGGTCATGATGCCGGTGCCATGACCATCCACCTCGATGCCCCCGCCTTCTCCTGTCAAGGCGCTGCGGCGCAGTGGGTTAACGCCGAAATATCTGGCCTGGAAAGCGGCCAACTGAGCATCTTTACCGTGCCGTTGCTTATTGCCCCAGCCGTTAAAGTTGAAGTCCACCGCCGCCAATTCACCCGCATTGTTGGTAACGAAATTGGCAGCGATATCGCGCATCCAAATATCATCGAGCTCGGTAATGACAAAGGTCACATTGTGGCTGCCGCATTTTATCTCCGCTAACTCTCGTTCACGTTCGCGACAAAATACCGTCAGCGGCTGGTAAACCGCGATAGCACGGGCAATGCGCCCCAGGGCATCTTGCACGTCCGCCGTGAACGCCCCCCAAATCGCCCGCTGTGCGCCAAAAGCGATAAAGGCGCATTGCTGAGGCTCACCCTCATCGGGCATGCGCCAGTTTCCGCCAGCCGTTTTCTGAGCCGCGTGGCTGGACAATGATGCCAGCCCCATCGAGGCCGTCAGGCTAATGCCGGCAATCAGGGAAGCCTGTTTGATAAATTCACGACGTGTTGACATGGTTTGCTCCTGTATTGCCGCCAAAACAATAAGCTAAACTTTTCAGCAAAAGACGGCGTGATGTCGATAACGGCTATGTTAATCCCTTTAATCCGGGTAAAACAAAGGATACATTTAGCGGACACCTGATTAGATAGGCTTATCAATAATGTTAAAGCACTGGCCCCCGATGAACGCCCTGCGCGGTTTTGAAGCCGCCGCCCGGCTGGGCAGTTTCCACCAGGCCGCCGATGAGCTGCACCTCACTCAGTCGGCGATCAGCCAACAAATTCGCAGCCTGGAAGCCTTCCTGGAGCAACCGCTGTTTTTCCGTAGCGGCCGCAGCGTCAGCCTGACAGATGCCGGTCAGGATCTCTACAGCACCGCCCAGGTGATGCTGCAACAGTTGGCCGTTGGCATCCGCCGTCTGGAGCAGTACCGCAAACCCAACCAGCTGATCGTCAACACCACGCCGGCGTTCGCCCGTCACTGGCTGGTTCCGCGCCTTAAAAGCTTCCACCGGCAGCATCCGGATATCGACCTGTGGCTGTTCACCACCTTCGACCCGCCGGATATGGCGACCGAAACCGTCGATCTGGCGATCCGTGACGATCTCAGTGCGCAAATTGAATGTAGCCTCAAAATGCTGCATCAGGATCGGCTCTATCCGGCTTGCCA
This sequence comes from Serratia sp. BNK-12, assembly GCF_047456085.1. Lineage (NCBI taxonomy): Bacteria > Pseudomonadati > Pseudomonadota > Gammaproteobacteria > Enterobacterales > Yersiniaceae > Serratia > Serratia sp. BNK-12. The sequence continues at coordinate 2,497,929 of NZ_CP179896.1, read as the reverse complement.
TCCTGAGCTGCTGAAACAGGACAAGGCACAACGCACCACCCTGCACGGCGAACGCGAGATGGACTGGAGCCATTGGGCCGTTCAGGGCGGCGCCAACGTTGGGCAAAGCAGCCACGGCCTGAACTTCTCCGATCCCGGCCTGCTGTTGGATGCGGCCTGCGACGGCCTGGGCATCGCTCTGGTCAGCGAACTGCTGGCGCAACAGGCTCAGGCACGTGGGGTATTGCAGCCGATGACGGAGCAAAGCGTGCGTGGCCCTCAGTGGGCCTGGCTTATTCATCGCGATAGCGAGAACAACCCGCTCGCCCGGCATTTTTGTGAGTGGTTACTAACACAATTGCCGGCGGTGATTTAACGTTCTACCTCACGCTTCCAAACGCCGGATAAAGCGCGGCGGATTGAGCGGTGCTACTTTCAATCAAGCGCCAGAACAAGCTTAAACAATGGTGCTAAGTGGTTGTTGAGATTGAATTCACCTGTCATCGTTCAATTCGAAAAGGAAAGGCTATGCATTCTGGTTTATTGAAAACATTAGCACTCAGCGTGGCGCTGGCCACCCTCAGTCCTTCGGTATTCGCCGCTAATCTGAACGCCGGTGCCGTGGCGGCACCGGATCAATACGGTGCCAAAGTGGCCGCACAAATTTTGCAGGCCGGCGGTAACGCCGTCGATGCTGCGGTCGCCACCGCCTTTACGCTGGCAGTGACCTACCCAGAGGCCGGCAACATCGGCGGCGGCGGTTTTATGACCCTGTACGTCGACGGCAAGCCCTACTTCCTCGACTACCGGGAAGTCGCCCCCAAAGCGGCCACCAAAACCATGTACCTTAACGAAAAAGGCGAAGTGATCGAGAACCTCAGCCTGGTGGGCACCAAGGCCGCCGGCGTACCCGGCACGGTACTCGGGCTGTGGGAAGCGCATAAACGCTTCGGCAAGTTGCCCTGGGCAGAACTGCTGACCCCGGCTATCGGCTATGCGCAACAAGGCTTTAAGGTGGCCGGCCAGCAATACCAATACCGTGAGGATGCCAACAAGCTGTTCGCCGACAAAACCAACTTCGGCGATTACTTTGGCAGCATGAAACCCGGCGCGGTGTTTAAACAGCCGGAACTGGCCAAAACGCTGGAACGCATCGCCAACAAAGGCGCTGACGACTTCTATCAGGGGGAAACGGCCAAGTTGCTGATCGCCCAGATGCAGCGCGATAGCGGCCTGATCACCCAGGAGGATCTGACAGACTACCGGGTGAAATGGCGCGAACCGATGAAAATCGCCTGGCGCGGCAATACCCTTTATACCGCCCCGCTGCCGAGCTCCGGCGGCATCGCGCTGGCGCAGTTGCTGGGCATAAAGGAAGATCGTGCTGCCGATTTCAAAGGCGTGGAGCTGAACTCCGCCCGCTATATTCACTTACTGTCGGAAATCGAAAAGCGCGTCTTTGCCGATCGCGCCGATTACCTCGGCGATCCTGACTTTGCCAAGGTGCCGGTTGCTCAATTGGTCGCCCCGGATTATTTGCAAAAGCGGGCTGCGGAGATCAATCCGACCGCCATTTCACCGACCGAGAAAGTGCGGCCTGGGCTGGAACCCCATCAAACCACGCATTTCTCGATTGTTGACGCGCAGGGTAACGCGGTCAGCAACACATATACGCTAAACTGGGACTTCGGCAGCGGCGTGGTGGTGAAAGGGGCTGGCTTCCTGTTGAATGACGAAATGGACGACTTCAGCGCCAAACCGGGCGTGGCCAATGCCTTTGGCGTGGTCGGTAGCGACGCCAACGCCATTGAACCAGGCAAACGCATGCTTTCGTCCATGAGCCCGACCATTATCACCCGCGACGGCAACGTTAGCCTGGTGATCGGCACCCCTGGCGGTTCTCGCATTTTCACCTCGATTTTCCAGGTGATAAACAATCTCTATGACTACCAGTTACCGCTGCAACAAGCGGTGGCCGCGCAGCGCGTCCATCACCAACTGTTGCCGAAAGACACTATCTTCTACGACGCTTTTGCTCCACTGACCGGCAAAGTGGCTGAACAGTTGAAAGCGATGGGTTACACACTGGAAGATCAGGGCTGGTACATGGGGGACATACAGGCGATCCGCGTCAAGGGTGACACGCCGGAAACCGCCTCCGATCCGCGTGGCCGCGGTGTGGGGCTGGTAGTGAAAAAATAACGATAAAACACCGGGCGGATCCGTTAGAGGTGCGCCCGGGTTTTATTTTTACCCTGCGGCATGCCATACGTTTGTTTGATTTACGTCCTCAACCTGCTCATTTTATCAACAGTCACACAGTTTATTCCTAATTTCCGGCACGCAATGCCTTCATTTCTTATACTCTCCTGCCGGCCCATTAACGGGCCGCGTTTCTTTTCTATCCTCACCCACAAGGAGTCACGATGAAAAATAACGAGCGCAAGCATCTCACGCGCCCGGAGATCGAGCGCATGCTGGCAGCCGCCAGCGACAGCCCCGATCCGGAACGCAATACCTGCCTGCTGTGGATGTGTTTTATCCACGGTTGCCGGGTCAGCGAACTGACCGGCCTGCACCTGGCGGATCTGGATATGGCGGCAGGTAGCCTGTACGTACGTCGCCTTAAAAACGGCCTGTCCACCGTGCAACCTTTGCATCCCATGGAGCGAAAATTGCTGACGCGCTGGCTAGAGCGCAGACAGCGTTATCCGGGGGCGAACGACTACGACTGGTTATTTTTGTCCCACAAGGGCGGACGGCTTTCTCGTTCGCGCATCTATCGGATACTGAGGCAATTAGGGGAACGGGCAGGTTTGGCTATTGCGGTGCACCCGCATATGTTACGCCATGCCTGCGGCTACGCTTTGGCGGATAAAGGGGCGGATACCCGGCTGATTCAGGATTATCTTGGCCATCGCAACATCCAGCATACTGTGCTGTATACAGCCAGTAATGCAGGACGATTTAAGGCGCTGTGGTGCGAGGAAAATGTAACATTTTGAACCAAAGTGTCACCATACTAAGTTTCCGCTGCTAAAAACGTCAATTTTTTTCTGCAATATTTCCGTAATTTAATTTTTATTTTTGAATATCACCCAGTTAGAATCATCTGGCTGAAACGCAATTATCCAGCATATTATACTTTCCCACTTTTTAAGCTCCGTCACTCTGTCGCTACCCATCTCGCCAACCCAGTTTATTACGCTGAAATAGCGCCATCCATGGCCTTTTTTTAGCGATATCGTACGCCATCACCCGCCTTTCAAGTCATAAATCCATAATGTGACACTTTGGTTCATTATGTTGCGTTTTTATCGGTCGTAAAACGGGTCTTATTCAGACCTTTTCATGCATCACAGGGAGTGTGCAGACATGCCAAAAATCCACCGCGCTGTGGGGCTCACCCGCAGCAAACTCGCCGGGCTGGCCGCCGCCCTGATGCTGGTCAACACCGGCTGTCTGGCCAACCTGACGGTCTACCCCATCAGCGCCGACATCGGCCCCGGCCAGGAGGCCACCACCCTGCAGGTGCTGTCCAAATCCCCGCAGACCCAATACGTACGCGTCGGCGTCAAACGTATCCTCAACCCGGCCACGCCACGCGAAACCGAGGTGGATGTTGACAGTCAGCAAGGATTGGTGGTGTCGCCGGACAAATTCGCCCTGCCCGCCGGTGCCACCCGCACCGTCCGGTTAATCAGCCTGGCAACGCCCCAGCAGGAAGAAGCCTGGCGGGTCTACTTCGAACCCGTGGCCTCACTGAGCGAAGACGAAGCCCCCGCCACCCAAAACGCCCAGGTCAACCTCAACCTGGTCTGGGGCGTACTGGTCCGCCTGCGGCCAGCGGTGGCTCAGCCGCAGCTCGCGCGCAGCGCCGACGGCAGCCAGTTACTCAACCCGGGCAACGTCCGCCTGGGAGTATTGAAAGTGGGTCACTGTACGCCGGCTTGTCGCTGGCAGCAGATTGACCGCAGTGTCTATCCCGGTGAAGCCCTGATGCTGCCCGCCGGGATGTCAGGTGGCGTGGTGCGCGTGGAATACCGCGACGGCGCTGCCACTCCGACGACGGCGGACTTGCCGGCCGGAGCATCAACCCCAAAAAACTGAAATAACCAATAAGGATGTTGTATGAAAAAGTTATATACCTTTACCCCTGTCGCCCTGGCCGCCCTGTTCTCCCTGTCTGCCATGGCGGTACAGAAAGACATCACCATTACCGCCGATATCGACCCGACGGTCGAACTGCTGCAGGCGGACGGCACCGCGCTGCCATCCAGCCTGAAGATGACCTACATACCCGGTGTCGGCCTGCAAAAAAAGACCCTCAGCACCAAAATCTTTACCAACGACACGACCAGCCAGGTGGAAATGCGCCTGTTGACCGCCCCGGTGTTGGCGTCCAACACCAAACCGAGCGCGACGACCATTCCGTTAAGCGTCAGCTACAACGGCAAGACCCTGACCACTGCGGTGACCGCCGACTCCACGCTCAAGCCCGCTGACCTGTTCCCCAAGGGGCGTATTGATGGCGGCTCGGTGCCCTTCGATCTGGTGATTGCGCAGACCACCACCGGCATCATCTCCGAGTCCGGCAGCTACCAGGGCGTGGTCAGCCTGATACTCAATACCTCTACCGTCCCTGTAACACCATAACAACGCCCCACCGACAGGGCGCACCCGGTGCGCCCTTTTCCCGGGTCTGGATGACCCTGGTTCGACCAAGGGAATGAGCGCCATGAATACCCGCTATCGCTATCACCCTCTGTATCTGGCCCTGCTGTGGGCCTGTCAGGCGACGGCCGCGTCGCAGGTACCGCCAGGCTTCGAATCCCTGCTGCTGGGGCAGACGGAGCGGCTGGAGGTCCGGTTGCCGGGCCGCTCGCTCGGGCTGTTTGTTGTCGAAGTCAAGCCCGATACCCTCACCTTTGAAGAGCCGGAAACGGTGCTGGCGGCCGCTGGCCTGCAAACGTTATCTGAACAACAACAAAAACAGGCACTGCAGGCCCTGAGCCAACCGCTGGCACGCCATGGCAACCTGGCCTGCAACGGCAGCGCGACGCCGGGCTGCGGCTATGTCGCCACCGACAGCGTGGCGGCCATTCTGGATGAAAGCGAGGGCGCGGTGCTGTTGTTTATGAAACCCACCTGGCTGGCCAGCCTGAAACAGGATCAACGCTGGCTGACCCCGACGCCGGCGGCAAAAAACGCCTTTATTCACCGTCAGACCGCCAACTACAGCGGCGACAAGGACAGCCAGAACCTGGCGCTGAACGGCACCGGTGCGCTGGGGCTGGGTGAGCGCCGCTTTCTGGGCGGCAACTGGGCCTACACCTGGAACCGGGTGCGCGACGCCAGCGCCAGCCGCCTGTGGTTCGACAATCTCTATGCGCGTCAGGACATGGGCAACCGCTACTACCTGCAGGCAGGCCGCATGGACCAGCGCAACCTTTCCAGCCCGTTGGGCGGTAACTTCGGCTTTACCCTGCTGCCGTTGACCCGCTTTGACGGCCTGCGGCTCGGCACCACCGACGCCTACGTTAATCAAAGCATCAGCCGTGACGCCACCCCGGTGATGGTCCAGGTTAACCGCAATGCCCGGGTCGATATCTACCGCGGCAGCCAGTTGCTGGGCAGCCAGTACTTTGCGCCGGGCATGCACCCTCTGAACAGCGACAGCTTTCCGCCCGGCAGCTACCCGCTGGAGCTGCGGGTGTATGAAGACGGGGTGCTGCAACGCAGCGAAAACCAGCCGTTCAGCAAGGGCGGCAGCGCCTTCAGCGACCGCTGGCAATGGTTTTTTCAGGGCGGGAAAGCCGCTGCGGAAAGCGCCGCACCGCAGCAATCCACCTCACAAAGTACCGGGGCCGCCGGGGTGCAGCTGGCGCTGTGGCGCAACCTGCAACTGACCAGCGGCGTGGCGAAAACCCAGGGCACCACCTACAACGAAACCCGGCTCGACGCGCAACACGCCTTCAGCTTTGGCGTGTTGACGATGGCCGCCAGCGGGCTGGCCGGCAACAATGGCGTGCGCGGCGACAGCCAGCAACTGAGCTTTGTCGACGGTTTTTCCGCCAGCCTGTACCGCTACCGTATCGGTGGTGCGCAGTGTGGCCAGACGGATAGCGGCCGCAGCAACGACATGGGTTGCTACACCTCACTCAACGGGTCATTCTCGGTGCCGTTCGCCGGCTGGAGCGCCACGCTGGGCTACAGCGACACGCAAAACAACGGGCGCAGCTACCAACGCCCGGTCTCGGCAGACGGCCTGGTGCCCGCGCAAACCCTGCGCAGCGCCGACCAGCGCAACCGCGCCTGGCAACTGGGGCTGTCCCGCGCCTTCAACTGGGGCGGCACCACCGTCAGCACCCGGCTGGGGGCCTTTCGCAACCGCAACGGCCAGACCACCGATAACGGCCTGTACCTCGGTTTTACCCTGTCGCGGGCCGACAGCGCGGCACAGGCCGGCGGCAGCGACAGCTACAGCAGCGCCGGGCTGGACTGGCGCAACGGCGGCGGGCAGGCGCAGACCAGCTACAACCTCAACCATACCCGCATGTGGCAGCAGGACGGTTACCGCGAGCTGGCGATGAACTTCTCCGGCTACAACGACGAAAGCTACAGCGGCAGCGTCGGTGGCCGTACCAACGGGCGCTATGGCGACCTGAGCGGCACGCTGAGTGACAGCCGCCGCCGCAGTGGCGGTAACCGCAGCGCACTGACCGGGGGGTACTCCTCGGCGATGGCGGTGTCCGCCGACGGCCTGTTCTGGGGCGGCAACGGCGGCGGTGAACCTGCCGCCGGCCTGGTGGTGCGGGTGGCCCCGGCGGACGAAAACGGGGCGGCCGCGCAGGTAAACGGCGGCAGCCGCCCGCTGACGCTGGGTTTTGGTCAAAGCACCCTGCTGCCGCTGGAGGGCTACCAGCTTTCCAGCGTGGCGGTGCGCGACATTACCGGCACCTCCGGCGGTGGGGTGGCCAACGTGAACGGCGGCGCGGGCGAAGGCCGTTACTTCCTGCCGCCGGGCCGGCTACTGGTGCGCGAGGTCAGCGCCAATATCACCTGGGTGTACATCGGCCAGGCGCTGGGGCCGACCGGCCTGCCGCTGGCCAACGCACAGGTACTGAATCAGGCGCTGCCGGCACTGGGGGCCGACGGCGGCTTTACCCTGCAGGCCAAACAGAAGGTGCCGGCGCTGTGGCTGATGAGCGACGGCCAGCTGATGCGCTGCCCGCTGCGGGTCAAGACGGTGCGGGATATCTTGCAAATCGTGGGGGCTACGCGCTGTAGCGCCGCCGGTGCCGAGGGGTTGCCGCAGTCGCTGCTGATGACGCCACGGGTGATGAAACTGCTGGCGACCGCCAAGCGCTAACCACAGGACAAAAAAACACAATGAAGGCAATGCTGAACCAAACGGTAAAAAAGATAATCGCACACGGCCTGCTGCCGCTGCTGATAATGGCGATGAGCTACCCGGCGCTGGCAGACCGTGTGCCACCGGCGGATAACCACCAGGTAATCAACCTGAGCTATGATAAAAGCGCACCGCCGGCGGACAGTTATATCTGGAATATGGCCCATGGTGGTTATAATTCTGAAGACACTTTTCTGTGGAGCAGGAACTCTTGGGTCTGTCTTTCGGAGGGAAATACGTCTACGGGAAGTTGTCCAATAAAAGCCATTGATAAGGGATTCTTCGTTAACTATTCAGAAGGGACTCTCTTATTAACTTTTACCGAACAACGCAGCCATCAATCTGTAGTGTTGACCCTGAAGAACTATAACAGAGGACAGTACATGAGCGGCGATTGTGGGACGCTTTCCACATTCTGGTACCCAATGTATTTTTCTGCTTACAACACTTGCAATAGCGTCGATGCTGCACGACCCGAGAGGATGTTGTCGGTTTACCTTCCCCAAACCGAACTGGCCAAGCTGCCCACTGGCGGCGTCTGGAAAGCCAAACTGGTGTTGAACGAAATGCAGTGGGATCCTTATATCAAAGTCGCCACCTTCTCCGCCGATATCACCCTCAACGTCACCGATAAAAACAACGGCGCGATTTACCTGCCGGCCTTTGGCAGCGCCACGCCGCGGGTTGACCTCAACCTGCGCACCAAACCGCTGTCCACCGCCCCCGGCGGCGAGGTCTCCGGCCAGTCCACTATCGATATGTGCCTGTACGACGGCTATAACAGCAACAGCCCCTGGCTAAAGGTCACGCTGGCCGATCAGCAAAGCGTCGCCGGCCGCGCGGCGGATGTGTTCTCGGTCAGCCGCGACGGCAGCAGCGCCACCGCCGCCGCCGATCGCATCGATTACCGCATCACCCTCAACTACAACAATCAGCCGCAAAAGGTGAATAACGGTCAGGCGATTACCCTCACCGGCGTCAATACCGCGCTGATCCGCCCGGTGGTGCTGCCCGGCATCCCCTTCCCAGTGGTCTGCACCCCGGCACCGCTGACGCTGGACGTGTTGCCGTTCGCCAAGCTGAGCAAGGCCGCCGGCCATTTTACCGGCACACTGCGCGTTACCCTTAGCGCGGACGCGTTGGCCCCGTAATAGTCAATGCAGTAGCGATAAAAAACCGGGTGCCTTGATGAGAAGTGCGCCCGGTTTTTTTGTTTCTATTTGGCGACTACAGCAGAATTAACCCCGGCGTTCGCCAGCTCGCCATACACTACCTGGCCACGGAAGCCGCGCCGAACCTGCTGGAACAATGCGCGGAAGGCAGGATAATCCTGTGCCTGACAGAGCGCGTCCTTACCGCGAACGGCATTCAGCTGTAGCCGATGATTGACCACCACCTGTTGCCCTTCGAGCTGCCATTCAACCTGGTATTTGCCGGCCGCATTGCTGAACTGCTGGTTCTTGGGGATGGCGATAATCGGCACGTTGGCGGGCAGGTGCAGGCGATAGGTCTCGTCGTACTGCTGCGCGGTGCAGAAGAACGGCGTTTCGTTAGTCGGGGCGGACGTCGTCGAGTAAAGCGTACGGAAAGACTTGCCGCCGGGCGGCGTCGGTACGGCCATACCGCCCACCACGCTGAAATCGACATAATCCTCGGCTTTGAATTTATAACTGTAGGCAAACGGCTTTTTGAGATCGAACGCATCGCCGTGCATCGCGATAACCCCACGGCCATCAATGCCTGAGGACGCCATGATGTTCTCTTCGACTCGCGCCCGGTTCTGCTGATTGATTTGCGAGAAATAGCCTCTCAGGTCGATCTCATCCACCTCACCCAGCTTGCGTTCAGTTTGGCCTCGCATATTGCCCGCTTTATCGAAGTAGAAGTCCACGCTGAGCGACGTATTGTTGCGCTGTTCGTCATTGTCAGGGGTACGCGCCAGTTTGGCTTCGCGCGTCAGCAGGACCGGAGCCCCAAGGTCAGCCCCCGGCAGTTGGCCAAATCGCGCCCAGGGGCTGGTAGAATCCAGATACAGATTGAACTCCGGCACGTAGGTAATCGCGTGGTTAAAGCGCCCCAGCAGCGGCACCTTCGGCAATATCGGCCCTTGGTCCATGCCGATCAGCACCGGTGAACTGACGATGCCCTTGGCGGCCAGCAACGCCTCGAGCATCACCACATGATCCTTGCAATCGCCATAGTGATTATCCAGGATGCTCTGCGCCGAATTCGGCTCCAGCCCGCCGTTGCCCAAATAGACCGCCACATAACGAATATTCTGCGCCACCCAGCGATAAATCGCCGCCGTCTGCTCACGACGGTCGCTGATGCCGTCGGTAATTTTATCCGCCAACGCCTGGATCGCCGGGGTCACCTTGGCCGCCTGATTGGCTTTCTGTTGATAGGCTTTGGCCAGCTGTGGCCATTCGCGGTAGGTACTGGCCATGATGGTTGGGCTGAATGTCCAGCTGTTCGCCGACCAGTTTTGCGCTTTCAGCGGTTCACTGCGCCGGTAATGCCAGCGCCAGTGGGCCTGACCGTCACGGATCTGCGGCTTATCTGCGCCCTCTACTCCTCGGGTAAAGACATGCATCGGCACATTGGCCGGCGCCTGCAAATTGACCTCGGCGTCATCAAACTGGTCGAAGACGCTGAAGGTTTCCCACAGGCCGAAGTAGTCTGGGAAGTACGGGGTATTTTGCGTGCGCAACACCTGATACATCACGCGAGAACCCGGCGCCAGGTTGGAGAAGACGATGACCTTTACCTTGCGATCGGCATACAGTGGCGCAGAGGCGCTGGAGTAGCTTTCCTGGGTATAAATGCGATCGGGCGCGACATCATGGCGCTGTCCATCGGCCGTCAGCGTATAGGCCGAAACCACCTTCAGCGTTTCCATTTTTTCGCTGTAGCTCAGGCGGATTTGGCTGAACTTCTCGACTGCCGCCTTGGTTTTGAGCAGCACCTCATAGCTCTCGGTCTTGGTGTTGCTGGCATTGGCATGGACTTGATAATCCGCGCGGTAACGCACAAAGCTGAAATCATTGCTAACGGCGGCATCCTTGGTGGCGACCGACGGCGCTTCCACGGCCAACAGCGTTGCCGGGTGCGTCGCCGCCAGTCCAGCGGCCAACACGAGAGAAGGGATGACAATTTTCATCTTCGTTCCTTGAAGTTTTTTAAACGATAACAGTGACATTGATAAAGTGCGGACCACTGGCGCAAGAGCGGCACACTAATACAACTGAGAATCGTTTTCAATAAAATACCGATTCGGCCGGGTGTGCCCGACCTAACCCTGCTCTATCAACATGACAGCCGTAGTATCGTTCTCCAAAGCGTCAAAAATATGCTCGCGGTCGGCGGAATAACTGATGTAATCCCCTGCGTTCAATTCTACCGGCTGGTCCGTCGGCCCGACTAACGCCCTGCCACTGCTGATAATCACATGCTCAATGGTACCCGGCATATGCGGCCGCGAAATGCGGGCTTCGCCCGGTTGAACCTGTAGACGGTAAATATCGCGCTGTGCCCCTGGCGGGCAGGTCGCCAACAGGGTGACGGCGTAGTTGGCCTGTTCGGAAACCGTGGTCACCCCTTCATGGGCACGGATCACCTGTACGTGTTGGCGTGGCTGAGAAATCAACCGGCTGACCGGCACATCCAACGCCATCGCCAACGCCCACAAGGTTTCCAGGCTGGGGTTGCCGCTGCCGGTTTCCAGCTGCGAAAGCGTCGATTTTGCAATGCCGGCTCGGCGAGCCAATTCGGTAACCGAGAGGCCCAATCGTTCGCGTTCACGGCGAATGGCGGCCGAAAGCAGGCCGATGGGCGTAGCGTTATTGCTGACAAAGTCGCTCATTGTTCACCATATCGTTCGTTTGTTCGTCTTGACGAACAACCGTCAAGTGTTCATCATAATGTTCAATTGTTCATTTTAATGATAACCGCCAACGGCGGCAAGCGCACTAGCAGGGAGAAGGAAAATGAAGATAAGAACCGGCGGCGTATTACAGATGACCCTCGCCATGGTCATTTCCGGAACCGTGGGCTGGCCGGTAATGCTACTGGGGCAGCCGCCCGCTACGGTGGTTTTCTGGCGCTGCGCGTTTGGCGCGCTAGCGATGCTGATCGCCTGCGCCCTGCTTGGCCTGCTTAAAAAAGACATGTTAACCCGACGTCAGGCTGCCATTGCGGTGCTGGGCGGCGTCGCCCTGGTGCTGAACTGGGTAATGTTGTTCGGCGCTTACAGCCATGCCTCTATTGCTGTGGCGACCGTCACCTATCACGTCCAGCCCTTTATGCTGGTTGGGCTCGGGGTGCTGTTTTTCGGCGAAAAAATGACGGCGACCAAGTTTGGCTGGCTGGTACTGGCCTTCGTCGGCATGTTGCTGATCATTAGCGGTAAACAAGATGGTGGCGATTCCAGTGCCGATTACTTCACTGGCGTGTTGCTGGCGCTGGGCGCTGCCTTTATGTATGCGGTAGCGGCGGCGATCGTCAAGCGTTTGAAAGGGGTGCCGCCGCACCTGATCGTGCTGATTCAGCTCACTCTGGGCGTCGTGCTGCTGGCACCGTTCGCCGGCTGGGCCCAACTGCCGTCGACGGCTAACGGCTGGTTGCTGCTGGCGACCCTGGGTCTGGTGCACACCGGGCTGATGTCTTCCCTGCTGTACAGTGCCATCCAGAAAATCCCCACTGCCCTGGTAGGCGCGTTGTCTTTCATCTATCCCCTGGTGGCGATTATCGTCGACTGGGCGGTATTCGGACACCGCCTTAGCCTGATGCAGCTGTCGGGCGCCGCCGCCATCTTGCTTGCAGCAGCGGGCATGAACTTTGGCTGGCGGCTGGTACGGGCGAGCAAACCCGTGCGCGTGGCCGGTGATCAACAACCCTGAGCGCGATTTTTAAAACCGTTCGTTGCCGAATAATAAGCGAAACGCCTATCCCAAAAATATCAAAAGCTCAGCGAATTAACGTATTCGCCCTGGCCGGCAAGAGCTGTTATTTATTTAACCAGACACGGGAGGAGTTAACGATGGCACGCTACGTGTGGAATGACCGACTGAAGCAGAGCATCCGTTTCAGTTACTGGAATGAGCTGTGCGTTATTGACGATAACGGGGCCTTGGTGGCCCCGGTTCTCAAGCTAATGGATCTATTTTTCCGCCGTTTGATCGCGCAAGCGACTGACCTGCGCTTGCAGCTCGGGCCACGGCGCTTTCCCCGCATAGTTTTGCCGCAGATAGTTAAGCAATTCGGCGATCTGTCTGTCGTTCAGGTTATGGCGAAATGCCGGCATATAGCCCAGGTTGCTATTGGCCGGCCGTTGAATGCCGTCCAGCACCACCCGAATGGCATTGTCCGGCTTATCGGCATACAGGTTGGTGTTCAGCGCCAGTGAAGGTCGAACGCCGATCAGCTGAGCCCCCTTTTCCTGAGCATGGCATGCCATACAGGCACCGGAGAAAATACGTGCGCCTTCCGTGGTTAACGGCTCGGTCCGCGACTCGGCCCATTCATTCAAACGTTTGGCTTCCGTCACCTTAGACTCGCTCGGATGATAAGTGCGCAGATAGGTGGCTATGGCCTGCAAGTCTTGCTCCGGCAACCGCGAAAGCCCCTCTTCGATCACCGGTGCCATCGGCCCGGCTGCCACGCCGTGATTTGCCGAATACCCGGTGCGCATAAAGCTGAGCAAATCATCTTGTGTCCATTCCAGCGGTGCCAAAGAGCTGCCGGTTAGCGACGGAGCAGTCCAGTCTTCCGCCACGCCGCCGGTCAGGTGCTCGGCGCCGCCTTTCTCGCCAAACATCAGGTTGCGCGGCGAGTGGCAGGCGCTGCAGTGGCCAAGGCCTTCGGTCAGATAGGCCCCGCGATTCCATTCGGCGCTTTGTGTCGGATCGGCCTTCATGGCGCCAGGCTTGAGGAACAGCCAGTTCCAGGTGACGATGCCCTGGCGAATGTTAAACGGAAAACTCAACTCGGTGGCCGGCGGCTGATATTTCACGGCCGGTTGCGACATCAGGTAGGCGTACAAGGCCTGCAGATCTTCATCGCTGGTGCGGGTAAACGCCGTGTAGGGAAAGGCCGGGTAGAGATAGTGCCCTTCGCGATCAACCCCATGACGCATCGCTCGTTCAAAGGCGGCATACGACCATTTCCCAATGCCGGTGTCGTTATCCGGAGTGATATTGGTGCTGTAAATGGTACCGAACGGAATCTCCATCGCCAATCCGCCGGTATTGCGCTCGCCGCCGGGCCGGGTATGGCACACCGCGCAGTCGCCGAGATCGGCCAGCACTTTCCCTTGGGCAATCTGTTGCTGACTAAAAACGTGATGATCCTTTTCCTCCAGCGGCGCTATTTCTGATTGCCAGCTGGCTATCGCCCCAATGACCACGGCGGCAACGACCGTCAGACTGCCCCAGCCGGCGATTTTCTTTATGCTGCTCATAGTGACTTATCCCTTTCTGCGCTGCCGGAAGCCTGCTGTTTTAACGCCTTTACCACTCGCTCAGGGGTAAAAGGTACCTCTCGCAGACGCACGCCCAGTGCGTCGAACAACGCATTGGCGATCGCCGCCGCGCTCGGCACCGAGGCGGATTCTCCTGCCCCCATAGAGGGTTCATCCGGATAGTCCAGCAGTTGGATATCAACCTGCGGTAACTCGTCAAACCGCAGGATCGGGTAACCGCCCCAATCCAGCGACGTCACGGACGCAGAGTCAAAGGTGACGAACTCTTTCAGCACCCGGCTGGCGGACTGAATGATATTGCCGTGCACCTGGTGACGAACCCCTGCCGGGTTGATGATGCGGCCGCAGTCATGGGCAACGAAGATTTTATCCAGCTTGATCTGACCGCTGTGGCGATTAACGCTGAGATCGCACACCCAGGCCGCCCAGGCGGCACCAAACCCAGGGAATTTACTGTGGAAATAACGCGCATAGGCAAAGCCGCGTCCCGTCACCCATTCAGGATCGCCGGACACCGGGCTGCGGTAGGCCGGGCCATCCTGCCAATTGGCCTGCTTTTTCAACGCTTGAATCAGCGCCACGGCACGCGGATCTTTCAGATATTGCAGGCGGAACGCGATCGGATCCTGCCCGGCTCGCCACGCCAGTTCATCAATCCAGGATTCGTGGGCGAACACATTGGGTAACGCCGAGACCCCACGCATCCACGAAGCCCGCACAATCGGCGCCGCGTCCTGGCACACTACCCGCATATTGGGATATTCATATTGGGGAATGGCGGTTCTGTCCCCCATCTGCTGCACGTCTGCCCGATTGGGCACTTTACCGGCCAGTACCAGTGACAACGTCACAGCATTGTTTGAAGGGTAGCTGGTTTTCAGTTCGTAAGCCGCCACCTGATTGTGCTCATCCAACCCGCCGCGGACTCGCATCAGTTGCCCGGTGCCCTTGGGCTCCCAACCCGCCTCTTGTTCACGCATCAACTGCACCCTGACCGGCTTGCCGGTGGCCTGCGATAACAGCGCAGCGTCAGCGGAGACGTCATCGGCACAGTTGCGACCGTAGCAGCCGGAGGCTTCCATGCGATTGATATGGACCTGCTCTGGCCGCCAATCGAGCAAATGAGCGATGTCCTTACGCAAATCGTGAGGATTTTGCGTGCCAGACCAGATTTCTGCGCGATCTCGACCGACGTCGGCCACCGCACAGGACGGGCCGATCGACGCGTGTTGATGGTAAGGCCAGACGTAATCAGCATTGACCTCGGTATGCAACGAGGCCAAAGCGGCATCGACCCCGGCATCATCACGCAGCACGCGATCGGTTTTGGGGTTTTCCACCAGGGCCTTATGCAATCCTGTAAGCAAAAGATCGGGTAAACCGGACCAGGGACGCCAGACGGTTTCCAGTTGCCGCATGGCGGCAATCGCCTGCTCTTCGCGTTCGGCGACGATACCGATGAAATCGTTAATCACCACCAGTTTTACGATGCCAGGCAAATGGGCAATGGAGTCATGGTCAACCGACAGCAGGCCGCTGCCCAACGGGGCGCTGCTGTCGGCGCCGATATAAGGCGGGCGCACCACTCTGCCATGCAGCATGCCCGGCAGGCGAAGGTCATGCACATAGGTCAGTTGGCCGGTCACCTTGGCCGGGATATCCACCCGCGGCACCGCCTTGCCCACGTAACGGCTCTCCGCCACGCTCTTCAGCCTGATGGTTTTATCCAGGGCCACCTGTAAATTTTGCCCGCGGGCCAGTTCACCATAGCTCAGACTGACGTTGGGTTTATCCCTCGCAAATACCCGGCCATTTTCAGCCTGCAGGCGTTCCAGCGGTAACGCAAAGGCCTTTGCGGCCAGCGCCAGCAGCAATTGCCGCACCTGTGCGGCTGCCTGGCGCAGCGGTATAGCGGTCACCTGAATCGTGGCGCTGGCGATGGTCGGCCCCTGATCCGGCGTGCGCTGGGTGTCACCCAAAATCACCGTAACGTGCTCGAAAGGTACGCTGATTTCATCGGCAACAATCTGTGCCAATGCGGTGCGAATACCGGTGCCGAGATCCACATGGCCGTTAAATGCGGTGACACGGCCATCGGCGGTCAGGCCGATAAAGCTGTCCACGCGATCGAGCGGTAGATCGCCGCCTACCACTGGCGTCGTTGCCAGGGCATTAAGCGACACAGGCAACAGGCTGCTGACCATTACCAGGCCACCGGCCTGCAACAGGCGGCGGCGCGTTATTTCCAGGCGGCTCATGCTTGCCCCCTTTCCGCCAACAGCTGACGGGCTTTGGCGGCAGCACGCAGGATCTCAATATGGGTGCCGCAGCGGCACAGGTTATAAGCCAGCTCATTTTTGATTTCTTGTTCATCTGCCTGCGGGTTTCGCTCAAACAGAGCAACCAGCGTCATGATCATACCGTTGGTGCAATAACCGCACTGCGCGGCCTGCTCATCGATAAAGCCTTGTTGAACCGGGTGCAGTCGCCCCGCCTCGCTCAGGCCTTCCAGCGTGGTAACGGATTTGTTGAGGGCACCGCTCAGCGGCAGCGAGCAGGAACGGGCGGCAACGCCGTCGATCAGTACCGTGCAAGCACCGCACTCCCCGAGGCCACAGCCATATTTGGGGCCATTCAGGCCCAGATCGTTGCGTAACACGTAGAGTAGCGGCGTTTCGGGTGAAATGGCGCCCAGCGCGACCATCCGGCCGTTTATTTTTATTTCCATGGTGAATACATATCCTTAACCAAACGGATTTCTCCGTAATATCACTGCGGTGAATAATTCGCAGCATGCTAATTATAATCATTAAAAGACTTTCTAATGTTAAGGGTATGTAGTGCCAATTGCTTTAACGAAAAGTGGGTATTTATCATCAATTTCGAGTGGCATTAGAGCAGCACGTTTTGGTTGCGCACCCGTCGTTGACGGAAGGATCTACCGCGTAAGGTCTGCTGGCGACCAACGTGGAAACCCGTGCCGCGCATGAAACTGAGAGGAAGTAAGTGGCTGATTATTTATCTATTAATTCGACTAACTAAGCCATATTCGGCATTTCACACCCGAAAATATTTTGCTTATCATCATGATCTGTCTCTGAGGTTTGCTTCAGGGCCTGTCTACCGGAATTTTTGTCCTTGTTTTGTTCGTCGTGAACGCTCGGCCGCACTCAGGTGCGGCTTTTCTTTTTGTTGCCTCTCCCGCTTGTTACGCACCCATGTTACCCATCCGTTAAATGACCAGGATCTGCGCACTCAGCCTGATTTTCGCTCGCAATACGGCAGTTTTTGCTGCTCTTCCCCGGTGACAGCAACCCTTTTCCTTCCGTCGATCACATTACGGGTAACACAGTTTTTTAACACTCTTCAGCGTGATATCTGTCGCAAAACCGCCTGCCGAAAACCGCTTTTATAGCAATACGAAGTAACGCTATTTATTGACAGGTGAAACCATGACGACCTCTACATCCAATGAAGTGCTGTTGATTGCCCCAGTAATGGATAACCTGCTGGCCCGCCTTGAGGCAGCCTTTGTGGTACATCGGTTATATGAACAAGAGGATGCGGCCGCTTTTCTGGCCGAAAAAGGTGCGACCTTCCGTGCGGTCGTCACTCGGGGGGATATTGGGGTCGAGACGCCAGTGCTTGAACAATTACCCAACCTCGGGCTGATTGCGGTATTCGGCGTAGGCACTGACGCGATTGATCTGAATTACACCCGTAAACACGGCATTGCCGTCACCATCACCTCCGGCGCCTTGACGGAAGACGTGGCGGATATGGCTCTGGGATTGTTGCTGGCTACCGCTCGTCAGCTGTGCCACAACGATCGTTTTGTGCGTGAAGGTCGCTGGCTGAAAGAGGCGCCGGGCCTGTCGGTGCAGGTCAGCGGCAAACGGCTGGGCATTTTCGGCATGGGCAATATCGGCCGCGCCATCGCCCAACGCGCCGCCGGTTTCAATATGCGTATCCAATACGCCAGCCGCACGCAGGACAGTTCGCTGCCCTATCGCTATTTCCCAGATCTGCTGGCTTTAGCGCGGGAAAGCGACTTCTTTATCATTGCTATTTCCGGCGGTAAAGACAGCGCTGGCCTGGTGGACAAGGCGGTATTCGACGCCCTGCCTTCCCATGCCCTGGTGATTAACATTGCTCGCGGCAGCATCGTTAATGAACCCGACCTGATTACCGCCCTGCAAAGTGGCGCCATCGCCGGTGCCGGGCTCGACGTTTATGCCCACGAACCCGAGGTTCCTGCAGAACTGATCGCCATGGAAAACGTGGTGCTGCAACCGCATATCGCCAGCGCCACCCAGGAAACCCGGCAGAAGATGAGCGATATCGTGTTTGCCAACGTTGAAGCCTTTTTCAACCGGGCGCCGCTGCCCCACGCCATCGAGTAACTGACGCGTTTTCTTTTCGATTTTATTACCGCCGAATCACAGAACCTCTTCATTGAGAGGTTCTCCCTGCGCCCTGTAAAGAGAGATCGCCATGGATAATAAAATACCCAACACCCGCTGGCTGCGGGTTATTGCCCCGATCCTGATCGCCTGCATCATTTCCTTTATGGACCGGGTTAATATCAGTTTTGCGCTGCCCGGCGGCATGGAGAGCGACCTGGGCATTACCAGCCAGATGGCCGGGCTGGCCAGTGGCATCTTTTTTATCGGTTATCTGTTTTTGCAGGTTCCCGGCGGACGCATCGCGGTCAACGGCAGCGGCAAGCGCTTTATTGCCTGGTCCCTGTGTGCCTGGGCGGTGGTGTCAGTTGCGACCGGCTTTGTCACTAACCACTATCAACTGCTGGTATTACGCTTCGTATTGGGCATCTCTGAAGGCGGTATGTTACCGGTAGTGTTAACCATGATCAGCAACTGGTTCCCGGAAAAAGAACTGGGCCGCGCCAACGCCTTTGTCATGATGTTCGCCCCATTGGGTGGCATGCTTACCGCCCCGATCTCTGGCGCCATCATTAACGCATTCGACTGGCGTTGGTTGTTTATCATCGAAGGCCTGTTGTCGCTGGTGGTATTGGCCGTGTGGTGGCTGCTGATCAGCGATCGCCCACAGGAAGCGCGCTGGCTGCCGGCCCGTGAGCGCGACTATCTGATAACCGAACTTACGCGCGAACGACAAGAACGCAGCAAACTGCAACCGGTCAGCAAAGCACCACTGAGAGATGTCTTCCGTAACAAGGGCTTGATGAAGCTGGTGCTGCTGAACTTTTTCTATCAAACCGGCGACTACGGCTACACCCTGTGGCTGCCCACCATTTTAAAAAATCTGACCGGCGGTAACATGGCCTCGGTCGGCTTCCTGGCAATCTTGCCATTCGTCGCGACGCTGTTGGGGATCTACCTGATTTCAGTGCTCACCGATAAAACCGGCAAACGCCGCCTGTGGGTGATGGTTTCATTGTTCTGCTTTGCTGCGGCGCTACTGGCTTCGGTGGTGCTGCGTCATAACGTGGTGGCGGCCTACATTGCGTTGGTAGTGTGCGGCTTCTTCCTCAAAGCCGCTACCAGCCCGTTCTGGTCCATGCCTGGGCGTATCGCCTCGGCGGAAGTGGCCGGGGGCGCTCGCGGCGTGATTAACGGCCTCGGCAACCTGGGCGGCTTCTGCGGGCCTTATCTGGTAGGGGTGATGATCTACCTCTATGGCCAGGACGTGGCGGTATGCGGTCTGGCAGTCTCACTGATCATCGCCGGAATCATCGCCTGGCGTTTGCCGAAGGAATGTGACCTGATCGGCAGTGAACCGACGCACGACAAACTGCTGGACAACGCCAAACGGGCCTGAATAACAACGAAAACCACGAGCGGGCTACGGCAAAATTTGCTATGTTAGCCCGCTGATTAAGGTCTGTTGTTACTCGCTGGATTAGGTCTATGTTTACCCATAAAGCAATCGCCGAACTCAATGCGCTGGAATTGTTGGTTTATAACTACATCACCAAAAACAAGAACCCGGTGATGTATATGACCATCCGCGAACTGGCCGAGGCCGCCGGGGTATCCACCACTACCGTACTGCGCTTTTGCAAGAAAATGGGCTGCGACGGCTACTCCGAATTTCGCATCCGCTTCAAGCTGTATCTTGAGCAGACCGAAGCACCGCCGATGGATTTTGGCACCAGCGAAATCATCAGCTTTTTTAAAAGCATTAATAACGACGAATTTAATCAACTGTTAGATCAGGCGGTGCAGCATATTGCCGCTGCTGAGCGCATTATTTTCGTCGGCGTCAGCACCTCCGGAGCATTGGGGAAATACGGCGCGCGTTTCTTTTCCAACGTTGGAAAATTCAGCACCCATATCGACGACCCTTATTATCCCATCAATAGCGACATGTATAAAAGCGCGGTCGCAATAATACTTTCGGTGTCTGGAGAGACCGAAGAAATTTTGCGCCTCGCCAGCCAGTTCAGCCTGCACCACTGCAAAATCATCAGCATCACCAACAACGAAACCTCCTCGCTGGCACGCATGGCGGACTTTAACCTCTCTTACCACGTTCCCCCGCAGTTGATCGCCGGGCAACACAATATCACCACCCAGATCCCGGTTATTTACATTATCGAAACCATCGGCAAGCGGCTAGGGCATATTAATTACGCAAAATAAAACAACCTGTTTTTTTAATGTGACACGTCACCTGAGTGGTGATTTGTTATATCGTGACATTCAATTCCAGCTTGCTACTATATTCTCATTCCGGCAGTTCAGTGCTTTCTGATAATAATCCGATGAGAAACCTACGATGAAACAACAACAGTTACCGAAAGATTTTCTGTGGGGCGGCGCCGTGGCGGCGCACCAGGTTGAGGGCGGTTGGGATCAGGGCGGCAAAGGCCCAAGCATTGCCGACGTTCTGTCGGGCGGCTCTCACGGTGTGGATCGCGTTATGACCGACGGCGTGCAGGAAGGCTATCGTTACCCTAATCACCAAGCGGTGGACTTTTACGGCCGTTACAAGCAGGACGTGGCGCTATTCGCCGAAATGGGCTTCAAATGCTTCCGCACCTCTATCGCCTGGACGCGTATCTTCCCGAATGGCGATGAGCATGAGCCAAACGAAGCCGGTCTGCAGTTTTACGACGATTTGTTTGATGAACTGCTGAAATACAATATCCAGCCGGTGATCACCCTGTCCCATTTTGAAATGCCTTATCACCTAGTGAAGGAATATGGCGGCTGGAAGAACCGGAAGGTGGTCGATTTCTTCGTACGCTTCAGCGAAGTGGTGCTGCGCCGTTATCAGCACAAAGTGAAATACTGGATGACCTTTAACGAGATCAACAACCAGAGCAACTACCAGTATCCGCTGTTTGGCTACTGCTGCTCCGGCGTGGTGTATACCCAGGAAGAGAACCCGGAGCAGACGCTGTATCAGGTCTTGCACCATCAGTTTGTTGCCAGCGCCCTGGTAGTGAAACTCGGTCACCAGATTAACCCGGAATTCCAAATTGGCTGCATGCTGGCCTGCGTCCCCTTCTACCCGTACTCCTGCAAACCGGACGACGTCATGTACAGCGTCGAAGCCATGCACTCGCGCTACCTGTACACCGACGTACAAGTGCGCGGCTACTATCCGTCGTACCTGCTGCGTGACTGGGAGCGCAAAGGCTTCAAGATTGAGATGCAACCGCAGGACGAACAAACCCTGCGCGAAGGTTGCGCGGACTACATCGGTTTCAGCTACTACATGAGCAACGCCCTGCAAGCCGATGCGGTGAGCAGCGACAACGAAATGTTCAGTTTCCCCGGTAACGTCCCGAACCCGCATGTCAAAGCCTCGGACTGGGGCTGGCAAATTGACCCGGTCGGGCTGCGTTACTCGCTGAACGTTTTGTACGAGCGTTACCAGAAACCGCTGTTTATCGTTGAGAACGGCTTCGGTGCATTCGATACGGTTGAGGCTGACGGCCAGATCAACGATGACTATCGTATCGACTATCTGCGCGCGCACATCGAACAGATGAAAAAAGCGGTCATCGAAGACGGCGTGGACCTGATTGGTTACACCCCGTGGGGCTGCATTGACTGCGTGTCCTTCACCACCGGTGAATACGGCAAGCGTTACGGCTTTATCTACGTCGACAAACACGATGATGGCACCGGCACCCTCGAGCGCTCGCGCAAAAAGAGTTTCGACTGGTACCGCACCGTGATCGCCAGCAACGGCGAACAGCTTTAATCAGGGTGAATTTCATCAGGGCGGTTTTACCGCCCTTTTTTACGCCGCATGCATAACCTTAGGTTAAGTAAAGAACCGCTAAATTTCACTTTATCGTAACACTCTGGCTTGCGAGACTCAGACGGGGGAATGACATTCACGCCCCTTCGCGCTGACAAAACAATAAAACAGATCAGCCCTCTGCACCCTGCCTACGCCATGAGGATTTCCGCATGAGCCAGATTAACGAACTGTATCAACGTAACTACGAACTGCACCCGCCGGTGCTGGTGCCGGAATACAAAACCAGCGTGTTGCGCTCACCGAAAAACGCGCTGATATCGCTGCAAAATTCACTGTCGGAGATCACCGGTCCGGTGTTCGGCCAGCATGAACTCGGCCGACTGGATAACGACCTGATCCTCAATTACGCCAAACAAGGTTTGCCGATTGGCGAACGGATTATCGTGCACGGCTACGTGCGCGATGAAAACGGCCTGCCGATGCGCAATGCGCTGGTCGAAGTGTGGCAAGCCAACGCCGGTGGGCGTTATCGCCATAAAAAAGACCAGTATCTGGCACCGATCGATCCCAATTTCGGTGGCTGCGGACGGGTGTTGACCGACGATAACGGCTATTACTTTTTCCGCACCATCAAACCCGGCCCCTATCCCTGGCGCAACCGGGTCAACGACTGGCGCCCGGCCCATATTCACTTCTCGCTGTCCGGGGACGCCTTCGCCCAACGCTTAATTACCCAGATGTACTTCGAGGGCGATCCGCTGATTGCCAGTTGCCCGATCGTCCGCGCCATCAAAAATGACGATGCGGTGCGCACCCTGATCGCCGGATTGGACAAAACCGCCTCGGTGCAACTGGACAGCCTGGCCTACCGTTTCGATCTGGTGTTGCGCGGCTACCGCGCCACCTTGTTTGAAAACCGCCTGCAGGGGAAAGCATGATGCCACTACCGTATCTGCCGGAAACGCCGTCACAAACCGCCGGGCCTTATGTGCATATCGGCCTTGCGCCGCTGGCGGCCGGCTTCGAGATTTTCGAAAACAACTTCGGCCACGTGTTGACCCAGCCGGAGACCCAGGGACAACGCATTACTCTGGAGGGCCGGGTGTTCGACGGCAGCGGGACGCCGATCCGCGACGTGCTGCTGGAGATTTGGCAGGCCAACGCCCATGGCCGTTACAACCACCCAAGCGATCTGCAACAGCACAAACCGCTCGATGCCGCATTCCGTGGCTGGGGGCGCAGCTGTTCCGACTTCGACACTGGGCTCTATCGGTTTGAAACCATCAAACCGGGCGCCGTTTGTGGCCGTGACGGGCGAATGATGGCACCGCACATCAACCTGTGGATCGTCGCACGCGGTATTAATCTTGGATTACATACCCGGCTGTATTTTGCCGATGAGGCTGCGGCCAACCAGCAGGATCCGGTGTTGAATCTGATTGAGCTGGAGGTGCGGCGTAAAACGCTGATTGCGCAGCCTGAGCGTCGGGGCGAAGAGTGGGTTTACCGGTTTGATATTGTGATCCAGGGCGAAGGTGAAACGGTGTTTTTCGATCTCTGATGCTCCGGGAGTGCGGCCGCAGGAATTTGCACGCCAGTACAAATATGCGGCCGCCGTCACTTGTTACCTCTGAGGAAAACTTCCTACACTGAGGTATGAAAAAATCCAATTTATTTATTCAGCGCATGCGCTTACGCCACATCAACGGTTTTGTCGCCGTCGCGCAAGAGCGTTCGCTAAGCCGGGCCGCCGAAAAACTGAATCTGAGCCAACCGGCGCTATCAAAAACGCTCACCGAACTGGAAGCCCTGACCGGTAACCGGTTGCTGGTGCGCCATCGACAGGGCACGCTGCTGACCGAACAGGGCGAGCAATTTCTTGGTTATGCCACACGGGTGTTGGAAGCCTTGACCGCCGCCGGGCATGCGCTCGATCGGCTCGAGGACGCACCGGCCAAAATGTTACGCATCGGTACCCTACCCACCACCGCGCTGGGCATGCTGCCGCAGGCCATCGGGCAGTACCAACAGGCGCATCCTTATTCACGAATCCAGGTGGTCACCGGCACCAACACCGGGTTGCTGGCTCAGCTTAAGGCCGGTGAGATTGACGTAGCGATAGGCCGAATGGCGGATCCGGAAATGATGAGCGGGCTGGCTTTCGAACTGTTGCTGCTGGAATCGTTGCTGATGGTGACCCGACCTGGCCATCCGCTGCTAAGCGAAACCGTCACCCTTGAGCGGGCGCTGAGTTATTCCGCCATCGTCTCGCCAAAAGGCACGGTGCCGCGCCACAATACCGAGAATTTGCTGTCGACGCAGGGATTCAGCCTGCCCGCCCAATATATTGAAACGCTTTCCGCCTCGCTGGCGCGTCAAATGACGCTGCAATTTGACTATGTATGGTTTGTGCCGTCCAGCGCGGTGAAAACCGATATCGCCACCGGCCAGTTGGTGCCCTTGCCGCTGCCCACCCAGGGCATGGAGGAAGCGGTGGGCATTCTGACTCGCAACGACGGCCAACCAAGCGAGGCGGTACTGGCGTTCATCGCGACGGTGCGCCATATTGCCGGCGCAGTGAGATCGGCTTAGTCAGTCTGCGTATCCTGCTCGGCAAACACCTCCGCCGCCAGATGAAACGCCGAGTTCGCCGCCGGCAAACCGCAGTACAGCGCGCTCTGCATCAGCACTTCCTTAATTTCCTCGCGAGTTACGCCGTTGTTCACCGCCGCTTTCAGGTGCATGCGCAGTTCAGCCTCGCGATTAAGGGCGATCAGCATGGCAATGGTGATCAGGCTGCGGGTATGACGCGCCAGCCCGGGGCGGGTCCAGATCTCGCCCCAGGCATAGCGGCTGATAAAGTCCTGAAACTCTTCATTCAACGGGGTGAGTTGACTGAGAGTTCGATCCACATGTGCGTCCCCCAAGACCGCCCTGCGTACCTCAATACCCTGCTGATAACGTTGTTCATCCTTCATGACTATGGACTCCTGAAGTTAATTCCGTGGCCTGTTGCAGCACCCGCTGGGTAAAGATCCGCGCACTGCCGAGATATTGCTGCGGCTCCAGCAATTCATGAAGCCGTTGCGCCGTTAAATTCGCCATGACGACCGGATCGTCCAACAACACCTCCAGCAACGTGAGCCCCTGCGCCAGCGCCTGATGGCACTGTTTTTCAATGTGATGATGCGCTTGCTGGCGGCCAATAGTCTCACCCAGTGCCATCGTCACCGCTTCCGCCATGATCAACCCGTCGGTTAACTTCAGGTTATGTTGCATCTGTTGGGGGAATACCTGCAGCCCGGCAATCAAATCGGCTGCGGTGTGCAAGGCACCCGCCGCCAACATCACCAGCTGCGGCAGGCATTCCCATTCTGCATGCCAGCCACCCAGGCCGCGTTCGTGCTCCTGTACCATGGCGGCATAAAGCCCTCCTACCAGCGCCGGAACCCGATTGGCCGCCGCAAGGATCACCGCGCAAGCAACCGGATTACGCTTGTGTGGCATGGTAGAAGAACCGCCGCGCCCCGCGGCCGTCGGTTCGGCCACTTCCGCCACTTCGGTTTGGGTCAGCAAAGAGATATCCCGCGCCAACTTGCCCAGCGTACCGGTTAATCCGGCGTACCAGCCGGCAATTTCCAGCAGGCGATCGCGCTGACTGTGCCATGGCGTAGGGGCGGCGGTCAGTTGCAGGCCGTCGGCCAGCGCAGTCACCAATTCTGCCCCCTGCTCACCCAACGAAGCCAGCGTGCCGGCGGCACCGCCCAACTGTAGCGTCAACACACGCGGTCGCATTTCTTGCAACCGCTGCCGAAAGCGCAACAGCGCATCCAGCGTCCCCGCCAGCTTTAAGCCCAGCGTGGTCGGCAAGGCATGCTGCATCCAGGTGCGTCCAACCAGCACGCAATCCTGATGACGGGTGATTTGCTGCACCAGCGCCGCCATCAGTCGATCCTGGTCGATAAGCGTTAATGCCAGTGCGTTTCGCAGTTGCAGCATCAATCCGGTGTCGAGAGCATCCTGACTGGTGGCGCCCCAATGCACGAAGCGAGCGGCATCAGCATCCTGCTGCGCCACCCGTGTCGTCAGTTGTTTAACCAGAGGGATCGCCAGATTACCGGCCTGCGCGGCTGCCTGCGCCAAGTCGGTCTCATCGAATAAGGCACTGTGGCAGGCTTCAGCGATCCGCTGGGCCGCCTCCTGGGGAATAATGCCAAGGCGGGCCTGAGCCGCAGCCAACGCCGCTTCGAAGTCCAGCATTCCCTGCAGCGTGGCGGCATCGCTAAAACAAGCCGTCACCGCTGATGACCGCAGCAACGGCGTCAGTAACTCCATAGATCCTCCGGGCAAAAGCAATTTTCCCGATGATGGCGCGACGCCGCCGGCAGCGTCAACAACGATAAACGCTACCTTGGGCGATTATCGAAACATTGGCGATCTTTTTCTCAGTAATGCCAGCTGGTCGAGGATCCTGGCTGGGGGGATATGGGAAAAAATGCGCTGGCGAATTCCGCGAACGCATTCTGTACTGCCATCGGTGGATTAAGGGGTCATAAACTTCTCATAGTTCTGGGGAGTAACCAGTTGGAAAGGAATAAAGTTCACATCCTTGATAGCTTCCCCCTTTGCCGCTTGCTCCGCCATATCGACCGCGCCGTAGGCCTGCGATTTGGCATCCTGGAACACCGTGACCGTCAGCATGCCCTTTTTTATCGCCTGCAGGCCATTTGGTCCGCCATCGGTTCCACCAATCAGAATATCTTTACCGACGCTCTTGCCATTACTTTTAATCGCCATAGCTGCGCCAATCGCCATTTCATCAGCATTAGAGGAAAGAATATCGATTTTGTCGCCTGACAATATCCAGTTGTTCATCAGATTCATGCCATCTTCACGCATCCACTTGGCCGTGTCTTCCAGAATGACGTGCATGTTGGGATTCTTGGCAATAATCTCTTTCGCCCCTTGGGTTCTAAAACGAGTGGCATCATTACTCAATAACCCTTTCATAATGGCGACATTGACGCTTTTACGATCCTTGACCATCTCAGCCAGGTATTGCATCTGCAACCTGCCGGCTTCAATCTCGTCGCTGCCGATATAGCTGATGCCATTGCCCATGGTGGAATCCGAGGGCATACGGTTAAGATAAATCAGCGGTATTTTGGCCTTTCTGGCGGCCTCGGTAATATTTTTGGTGCCCTGGGTATCGACCGGATTAACAATAATCACGTCCACTTTCCCATTGATGAAACTCTGCACCTGACTCAGTTGCTTATCTACCGCCCCCTGGGCATCTTCAAACTGCAATTTTAGATCCGGGTGTGTTTTTGCTCTTTCGATAATGTAGCCACGTAACCTCGAGAGAAAAACATCATCCATTTGGGCAATGCTGACGCCAACCTGCACAGCAAATACCGAAGGGCTGAGCGAGAGCAATGAAAGACAGAGTAAGATAATTTTCTTCATAATCGTTTTCCCATTAATGGTGAATAGCGTGTAATTTCAGTACGAAGGGTTAATTATTTACTGCTATGACATTGCGTTGGCCTGTACGGCATAGCTAACGCAGGTGACGCCGCCGATACGACGGACTCGTCAAAGTGCGATCCAGTTTCGTTCCGCGGATGAGCGTACCGCAGCGTCCACCAGACGCTGTATTTCAACCGCCTCTTTAAAATCTGGCCCTTGTGTATCTCCCCGCTGAATTGACTGAATGAACTCAAGCATTTCAATGGTTTTTAGATCGTTGAACCCCAGTTGGTGCCCCGGAGCCGGACAAAAAAGCCCGTAAGGCGCGTGCTCCGGCCCGGCAACCAGCGTTTTAAAGCCGTTCAGGCCGCTAGTGCCGTCATAACGGAAATACTGGATTTCGTTAAAACGTTCCTGATTGAAGCTCAGGGCCCCCTGGGTACCGGTGACTTCAAACCCCAGCTGCATTTTATGGCCCGTGGCGACCCAGTTGGCTTCTATATGACCGCGGCAGCCACGAGCAAATATCAGGGTCAGACGCGCAATGTCGTCAACCTCTACCGGTTTCAGCACCATCGAACCCGCGCTTTCCGGCCGGGCTTTAATCACCGTATCGAGATCGGCGAACACTTCGCTTACCGGGCCGAGCAAAAATCTGGCCATACCCAGAATATGGCTGCCCAAATACGCCACCGCGCCGGCCCCTCCAGCCGGATCTAACCGCCACGACCAGGGGATTGCAGGATCCGCCATGAAATCCTCCGCGTGGATCCCCCTAAAGCCGGTAATCTCGCCTAAATCGCCGTTGGCTATCATCTGGCGAGCCAACTTCAGCAACGGGTTTTTAATGTAATTGAACCCCACCTGGGTGAAGACACCGGCTTTCTCTGCCGCAAGGCGCATTCGCTCAGCGGTTTCGCTGTCCGGTGCCAAGGGCTTTTCACAGTGCACATGTTTCCCCGCCGCGATGGCGGCAAGGGCCTGTTCGGCGTGAAACCTGTTTGGTGAGGTTATCGAAATAACATCAATATCCGGATCGTCGATCAGATCTTGCCAGCGTTGGGTCCAGCGCATAAAACCAAACTGCTGCGCGGCACTTTCAGCCGCAGCGGCGTCAATATCCGCCACGCTGATTAATACCGGCTGAATATCACCGGAAAGCGTGGCAGCGGCACGCCAGGCTCTGGCGTGCGATTTCCCCATAAAGCCGGTGCCAATAAGTCCAATACCGATTTTTTGCATCGCCATTCTCCTCAATCCAGCGCCACAGCCGCATGAGTGTCTGCGGAAAGCTGAGCGGCATCCGCCAACCTCAGGGCCATGCAACCGTCATGCACCGTGATCGGCATAGGTGTGCCCTGCTTAATTGCCGAGATAAAAGCGTCTATTTCCAGCCGATAGGCATCGCTATAGCGCTCCATGAAGAAGTTAAGCAATGGCCCACGCGCTTCGGTTTCTTGCCTGCTATAACGTCTAACCGGAGTCGCCCGCAGGTTGTCATTCAACAACATCCCCCCGGAACCGAAGACCTCCATACGTTGGTCATAGCCATAGATTGCCTGGCGACTGCAGTTGATCTGGCACTGTTTGCCTGAGGCGGTGCGCAATTGCACCATTACAGTGTCATAATCGCCCAACGCCTCCAGTTCAGGGGCGAACAGACGGCTGCCGGTTGCAAACACCTCCACCGGCTCTTCGCCCAGGATCCAGCGGGCAAGGTCAAAATCGTGGATCACCATGTCGCGGAAAATTCCTCCCGAGTTTTTCAAATAGCCCATGGGCGCCAATCCAGGATCTCGACTGGTAATGATCACCTGATGAAGGTCGCCAATATCGCCATTGCGGATACGTTGGTTAATCTCACTAAACCCCAGATCAAACCGGCGATTGAAGCCCAGCATGACCTGACTGGCATGCTCGCCCAGTGCCCTTTGCGCCGCATACGCCTTGGTGATATCCAAATCCACCGGCTTTTCGCACAGCACCGCCTTGCCGGCTTTAGCCGCGGCCAGCATCAGATCAATATGGGTATGCGTCGGTGTGCCTATGATGACGGCATCAATATCAGGGTTTTGAATGGCTTCAACCGGGTCCGCTAACGCAACGCCCCCCCAGGCCGCGGTCAACGCTTGGGCATTTTCGATAACAGGGTCTGCAACAGCGGCAAGAAATGCATCGTTATGACGAGCCACATTCGCCGCATGTACCTGACCGATACGCCCGGCACCGAGAATCGCAATTCTGATCATGACAGTCTCCATAAGAAGTCAGTTATTGGTGCCCATGAAGCTTCAGGGCCTGCTGATTAACCACCAGTCCGCTCTCGAGCTGACCATTGAAAAAATCGAGGATATTGGAGGCGGCCGACACTGACATTCGCATCGCCGCCTCTGCAGTGAGCCCGGCAGAGTGTGGCGTGAGGATCAGCCGTTCAGTTTGCGCTAACAGTGTCGAACCCAGGTTTGCCGGCTCCTGTTTCAGCACGTCTAAACCGGCGCCGCCGAGATGTCCGCTTTGCAAGGCTTCCGCGAGCGCCTCTTCATCGACAATTCCCCCTCGTGCGGTGTTGATCAACAGTGCGCCTGGTTTCATCATCGCCAACTGCTGTCGGCCAATCAGCGGTTTCTCGTCACTGAGTGGAAGGTGAACAGTGACCGCATCGGCGGTCTTCAGCCCTGTGCTGATGTCACCCATTCGTTCAACGCCGAGCTGGGTAAACACCTCGTCTGGAAGATAGGGATCGTAGGCAGTAACCCGCATGCGGAAACTTTTAGCCAACCGGGCCACCTCCCTGCCAATACGGCCGAAACCCAGGATGAACAGCGTCCTTCCGGCCATTTCCATCGCGGAAAACCCGTTGCGTCTGTTCCATTCACCTTCACGAATACTGCGGTCGAAGTAACAGAGACGTTTAGCCAAAGCCAACAGCAAGGAGAAGGTATGTTCAGCTACCGACAGTGAATTGACATCGCCGATAATGGTCAGTGGGATCTGTCGTTCGGTCAAAGCCGCCACGTCCACCGAGTCATAGCCCACGCCATGGCGCGAAACGATCCTGAGTCGCCGAGCCGTCTGGATTTCTTTCGCGCTCAAGGGTTGGGTGCGAATCAACAATGCATCGGCCTCGGCAAGATAAGGCGCGTAACTTTCCACGCTCACTTCCGCCACCAGCTGTACCGTAAAGCCAGGTGCGTTGCGTAAGATGGCCAAACCGGCATCGTGGATTTTTCCGGCCACCAGTACATGCGGCATTTCAGTACCCTCCCCGAACGGCGTGCTCTGCGTCTTTGACTTCGCCATTCAACTGACGAAACTGCGCCACGCTGGCTGAAGCCGCGGACCGCAGCAGTTGTACGTCGTTGGATACCGTCACCAGGTCAAAGCCCCATTCAGCGGCTTGCGCGGCATAGGCGGCAGTGCCGTTATGCAACCCTGCCTTCTTGCCTGCACGATGCGCAGTGGCCAGGATATGCTTTATGGCTTCGATGATTTCGGGCTCGTCTCGGTCAAACCCGGTACGGTATTTTCGACCGGTCAAGCCAAGCGTCAGATCCGCCGGGCCGATGTAAACGCCGTCCAGACCTGGCGTAGCCACAATGGATTCGATATTTTCAACGGCCTCGGCCGTCTCGATCATAGCCAGACAGACCACCTGCTCATCGGCGAATTGACCATAGTCCGCGCCGGCAGAAATCACCGCACGGGTCGGGCCGAAACTCCGGCTGCCAGTGGGGGGATAACGCACGCAGGAAACCAGGGTGCGGGCCTGCTCGGCAGTGTTTACCATCGGGCAGATAATGCCCCAGGCCCCGGCATCCAGCGCTTTCATGATCATGCCCGGTTCGAGCCAGGGCACCCTGACCAGCGGGGCTATTCCGCTGGCGCGCATTGCCTGCAGCATATGGGTTGCCTGCTCGTAACCGACAAACCCATGCTGGAGGTCTATCGTGAGCGCATCGTACCCCTGCTCAGCCATAATCTCGGCGGTAAAGGCGCTGGCAACGCTCAGCCAGCCGTTCAACACCGTTTGCCCCTCATCCCAACGCTTTTTGACGTTATTGCGTTTCATTGCGGCTCCTTAAACCACGATCTGTGCAAGTTTGGTGTTCATGTAGTCGTGGATACCTTCTGAACCCCCTTCACGTCCCATACCGCTGGCCTTGATCCCCCCGAACGGCACTTCAGCCGCTGCCAGCGCATAGCTGTTGATCCCCACCATGCCGGACTCGAAGCGAGAAACGGCTTCGCGGATCCGAGCCGGATCTCGCGTAAAGGCATAGGCCGAGAGAGCAAAATTGGAATTGTTAACCCTGTCCCATAAGGCTTCGCTGTCGCTAAAAGAAGTGATTGCCGCAATGGGGCCGAAATTCTCCTCAGCCATTGCGAGCGCATCGTCGGGTAAATCGGCAATCACCGTGGGCGCATAAAAATAGCCCCCGCCAAGTTCAAGACGATGCCCGCCAGTCACCACTCTTCCGCCTTTGGCGCGCGCGTCGGTAACGATGTCTTCGATCGCGTGAAGCCGTTTCATGTTGATAAGCGGCCCCATGGTGGTGCCTTCATCGAGCCCATAACCCACATTCAGCTGGCTGGCTCGCCGAGCAAAGCCTTCCACAAAGGCCTGATAGCAGTGTTCATGAACATAAAAACGATCGCCGGTTACACACACCTGACCACTGTTGGCAAATTTCGTGGCAACTGAGAGATCTAGCGCTTTATCGATATCGGCGTCGTTAAAAATGACTACTGGCGCATTGCCGCCCAACTCCATGCTGAGCCGCTTGATGGTTGATGCAGAATCGCGGATCATCTGCCGACCGATTTGCGTAGAGCCAGTCAGGGAAACCTTCCTGACCGTTGGCGATGACATTAAAGGCCCATAGGTGGTTGCGGTCGGCCCCACCACCAGGTTGGCGACGCCGGCCGGCAGCCCAGCCTGACGCAAACATTCGAAGATCAGCATCGCGGAACCCGGTACTTCACTCGAAGGACGCAACACCACCGTACAGCCTGCGGCAAGTGCGGGGGCCAGTTTGCGAGCCACCAATACCACCGGGAAATTCCAGGCGGTGAACGCCGCCACCACGCCGATCGGCTCATGCAGGACTTCGCAGCGGCCTGCGGGAACGCGACTTTCGACAATTCGCCCATAGATGCGCCGCGCCTCTTCCGCATGCCAAATAAACTGATCGACAGACAGCTCCCATTCACGTTTTGCCTGCGCCAAGGGTTTGCCACTTTCTTTCGAAACCATCACTGCAGCTTCTTGCGTTATCGCCACCATGGCACGCGCTACCGCCTGAAGCAGATCCGCGCGTTGCCAGGCCGGTGTGTTTTTCCAGCCGGGAAATGCTCGATCGGCACAGTCCAACGCAACCAGCGTATCCACCGCAGACGCCGCCTTAATCTGACCCAACTCGCAGCCCTTGCCCGGGTCGATCACCGTTATCCTTTCGGTGCCACGGCCGGTACACCACTCACCGTTGATAAACTGTCCAAAATTTTCATACATGATGGGTTGTCCCTCAGCATTTTGCTTCGGCAGAGTGCCGCTAAAGCATCAATATTTGCAATACTAGACACACAGCAATAAAAGTTGCAACAACATCACCTTGGGCAAAAAATCATTATTAAAATCGATTTAAACTCAAATATATCAAGACATTAAAAATTATTTTGGTTTGAAAATTTCAATGCACACCCGTAATTGAAATAAATATTTTAGAGATGAATCACAAATCTCACGAAGAATTTTTCCCAGCCCAAGGCAAATGAGATAGAAATAATTGCATGTGAGTTTTACTTGCAATTTTTATTGCTGTAGCGTGCTGGAAAATGACTGGCTAATGCCTGGAAAGGAAATTCTGATGGTGAAAAAAACAGACCCAACTCTGGCCGCGCTGAAACCGCTACCTCATGACAATTACGAGCAGGTCGTCAACGAAATCACCCGACGCTATCCGCAGTTGTCGGAGCGCTATCAGCAGGCGGCACGCTACATAACCCAGAACCCCAATACGGTTGCTCTGGAGTCGATTAACGCCGTGGCGGCCAAATGCGGATTACATCCATCGGTGTTGGTGCGTTTTGCCCAGGCTTTTGGTTATAGCGGTTTTAAACAGATGCAGAGCGTTTTCCAGACGCGGTTGGCTACGGCAGCGCCCGGTTACAACGAGCGGATCACCGCACTGGAAAATGATCTGCGAAAAAATGATGAAAAAGGCAGCTTGGGTTTCCTGCAAAGTCTGGTCATTCGTGATATCGCAACGCTGCAGGAGTTATTGAATAACATCACCGAACAGGATCTCGATGAGACCGCCCATCTGCTGAAGGAGGCTGAAACTGTCTATATTGCCGGCCAGTTGCGCTCGGAACCTGTCGCGTCGCTGATGCGGTACCTTTTAACCATGCTCAATCGTCGCGTGATACTGCTGGATGCTGCCGGGGGACTGGCACCGCAAATGGCCAACAATATGCGGGAAAATGATGTGCTTATTGCCATAGCATTTCGCCATTACGCGAAAGAAGTGATCGCCATTGCGGATGATGCCGGTGCGCGTGGCATCCCTATTGTGGCCATTACTGACAGTCAGCTTTCACCACTGGCGAAAAGTGCAAAAGTGCTGTTTACCATACCGGAAGAAGAATACAGTTTTTCGCGATCTCTGGCGGCGCCGGTGTGTCTGGCGCAGAGCATTGCGATGGCATTGGCTGCGGCATTACAGCCGGAAAAAGCCCAGCCCTGCATTGAAACCATTACCGAGCGTGAAAAGCGCACTGAGGGGAACCGCAAGCGTCATCGCAGTTGAGTCACGTTTAAAACAGACTTCTGCCCTGTCGGGATGGGAGTCTTGTCGTTTGAATTTGCAATTTTTATTGCCAAGTAAAATAAACAGCAATTTAAAATGCAAAAAAAATCATGCTGCTTTCAGGCGTCCAATCCGAATGGGGGAAGATATGGCCAAGATTCGTTGTACAGCGGCTCAGGCAGTCGTTCGTTATCTGAGCAACCAGTTTACGGAAATCGAGGGCGAACGCGTCCCGCTTTTTCCCGGCGTGTATGGGATTTTTGGCCATGGCAACGTCACCTGTCTGGGTGAAGCGCTGGAAGCAGTTCAGGATATATTGCCAACCTGGCGCGGCCAAAATGAACAATCGATGGGTTTTGCGGCTATTGGTTTTGCCAAGGCGATGGTTCGCAGGCAGATCATGGTGGTTACCGCGTCGATCGGGCCGGGTACCGCCAACCTGCTAACCGCTGCCGGCGTCGCGCACACCAGTCGTTTGCCCATGCTGATGATTTGCGGCGACAGCTTTGCGCGGCGGCATCCGGATCCGGTAATGCAACAGATCGAGCATTTCAACGATCCGACACAAACCATCAACGATGCTTTCAAAACGGTAAGCCGCTATTGGGACCGCATCACCTATCCTGAACAAATCATGTCCTCGCTGCCGCAGGCCGTGGCCACCATGCTGGATCCGGGCGACTGCGGCCCGGCCTTTATCGGCATGTGTCAGGACGTGCAGGAAATGGCCTGGGATTACCCGAAAGCCTTTTTCGCCCCGCAGTTGCATCTGATGCCTCGTCCACGGCCCGATCGCCTTCAGCTTGCTCACGCAGCACAATGCCTGATGAACGCCAAACGCCCATTGATTATCTCTGGTGGAGGCGTGCGCTACTCTCAGGCGGAAGCTGAACTGGAGGCTTTCGCGGTTCGCCATGGCATACCCGTCGTGGAAACCATTGCCGGTAAAGGCGCTTTTACGCACGACCACCCTATCCATATGGGGCCAATTGGTATCCTTGGTTCCACCTCAGCCAATGAGTTGGCTTCCCGAGCCGATGTCGTGGTCGCCATAGGAACCCGGTTGATGGATTTCGTCACCGGTTCATGGACGGTATTCGATCAACAGGCACAGTTCATTTCACTCAATGCTGCGCGCTTTGATGCGCATAAACACCGCGCTATTCCGCTGGTGTGCGATGCCCGCGAAGGGATCATCGAGCTAAATCATGCACTGGGCGAATGGGTGGCCGCGCCCGCCTGGTTGGCTAAGGGACGAGCGGCTTTTGCTGACTGGAACGCACTGATTGCAAAAACCCAAGAACCTGGGGTCACCACCGATGTCCCCAGCTACGCCCAGGTGATCGGCGTGGTGAATGCAGTGGCGGCGCCGGAAGATTACATCATCAGTGCCGCCGGCGGGCTGCCTGGCGAGTTGGTGAAAGGCTGGCGTGTCAAAGATCCCGGCACCTTCGATTGCGAGTTCGGTTTTTCCTGTATGGGTTATGAGCTCTCTGCAGGCTGGGGAGCCGCCATGGCGGGCAAAAAACAGGATGTCTTCGTCATGATTGGGGACGGCACCTACATGATGATGAACTCAGATATCTATTCGAGCGTACTGTCCGGTCATAAATTTATTTTACTGGTGTGCGACAACGGCGGTTATGCGGTGATCAACCGTTTGCAGAACGCCAAAGGCGGTGCTTCCTTCAATAACCTGCTGAAGGATTGCCGCGTGAAAGAGCCTTTCCCGGTGGATTTCGTCGCCAATGCCGAGTCGATGGGGGCTGATGCCCGCAAGGTGACCTCGCTCGAACAGCTTGAAGACGCCCTTAAATGGGCTAAAGGCAACGATCGTACCACGGTAATTTCCATTGCCACCGACGCCCACCACTGGACGCCCGGAGATGCATGGTGGGATGTCGGCGTGCCGGAGGTGAGCGAGCGCGAGAGCGTTAACCAGGCGTATCGCGAACATCTCGAAGGACGAAAAAATCAGCGTATCGGCATTTAAAGAAGGGGCAGAACATGGTTCTTAAAGCAAAGCTTGGCATCGCGCCTATCGCTTGGTCGAATGACGATCTCCCTCAGCTAGGGGGCGAAACTTCGTTGGCAACCTGCCTGTTTGAAAGCCACCTTGCGGGGTTTCAGGGCGTTGAAACGGGCGGCAAATTCCCAAAAACCAGTGAGGAGCTCAAACCTACCCTGAAATACTTCCAGCTTGAACTGGTCTCGGGATGGTATTCGGGCACGCTGCTTGATAACAGCCTGAACGAAGAAATCAGCCGCTCGCTGCCACAAATGCAACTTTTCCGCGACTGCGGTGCCGCCTGCCTGGTTTACGGAGAGACTGCCGGTACCATCCAGAACCGGCAGAACGTCCCCCTGGCTGAACGACGTCGGTTGTCCGACGCAGAAATCAGCGAGTACGGCGACAAACTGTCTCGATTCGCCGCCTTCTGCAAGGATTTCGGCGTGCCGCTCGCCTTCCATCATCATATGGGCACGGCAATTGAAGATGAACAGGATATTGACCGCTTAATGGCGGCAACCAGTAAAGACGTTGGCCTGTTATTTGATACCGGACATTTGGTGTTCGCCGGCGTGGACCCTGTCAGGGTGCTGGAAAAACATGGCGATCGCATCATCCATGTGCATACCAAAGATGTCCGTTCGGATGTGCTAAACGGTATCGACCGCCATAAAGACTCTTTTCTGGATGCCGTATTGAAGGGGGTTTATACCGTACCGGGTGATGGATCCATCGACTTCACCGCCGTCATTAATAAGCTTGCCGCTATAGGTTATCAGGGATGGTTTGTGGTTGAAGCCGAACAGGATCCGGCCAAAGCGCCGCCCCTTGAGTATGCCCGTCTCGGCTATAACACCCTGTGCAAAGCGCTCAGCGCGGCAGGCTATCGCTATACAGAAGGAGATATATGATGGATCAGTTAGTCGGAAAAGTGGCCGTCATCACCGGTGGCACGCAGGGGCTGGGGGCCGCAATCGCGCGCCATTTTAGCCAGCAAGGGGCTGCTGGAGTGATTATTTGCGGAAGAAACCAGGCAAAAGGCGCAGAAATCGCTGAGAGGTTAAATGCAGAAACTGACACCCCAGTGATTTTTGTACGCGCCGATTTATCTTCCGTGGAAGACTGTCGCCAGGTTATCGCTAAAACAGATGAATTATTTGGCCGCGTCGATGTTCTGGTCAACGCCGGGGGCATGACCGATCGCGGCACCATCATCGATACGGCACCCGAGCTGTTCGACAAGATGTTTGCCACCAATGTTCGCGGGCCGTTTTATCTGATGCAAGAGTCGATAAAAATTATGCGTCGTGAAAATACGGCGGGCAGCATTGTTAACATCTGTTCCATGTCAGCGTTGGCCGGGCAGCCTTTTATCTCCGCCTACTGTTCGTCGAAAGGTGCATTGGCTACGTTGACACGCAACACCGCCTACGCCCTGTTACGCAACCGGATCCGCGTCAATGGTCTGAACATCGGGTGGATGGCATCCGAAGGGGAAGACCGCATAATGAAGCAATATCATGGTGCCGAGGATAATTGGCTGGAAAAAGCCGCCGCCGAGCAGCCTTTTGGTCGTCTGATTCAGCCAGAAGAAGTGGCACGTACCGTCGCTTTCCTGGCCAGCGATGAATCCGGCCTGATGACCGGTTCTATCGTTAACTTCGATCAGTCAGTCTGGGGGGGGTACGATCAAACGGCATCCCCCTCCGCCCCGCTCTGATCCCTTCCACCATGGCGGGCTCCGGCCAGCCATGGTGTTCACTCACATCATCTGAAAGGGCGAACCGACGTAGTTTTCCGCCAGCACCGTCATGGCGCTGCGTGACTTCACGGTGTATTGCAGTTCCGAAAGCTGCAGGCGTTGCTGGAATGCGCTGTCGTCCTGGTGGGTGTGCAGCATATTGGTCATCCACCAGGAAAAATGCTCGGCGCGCCAAACCCGTTGCAGGGCATCATCGCTGTAGCTGTCCAGTCGCCGCCAGCTCTTATGCCGGTAAAATGCCTCAAGCGCCTGCGACAACAGGCAGACGTCCGCCATTGCCAGGTTCAACCCCTTTGCCCCGGTCGGCGGCACGATATGCGCCGAGTCCCCGGCCAGCAGCAGGCGTTTGCAGCGCATAGGCTCAGTGACGAAGCTGCGCATGCCAACCACGTTTTTCTGGAAGATACGTCCCTTTTTCAGCGACCAGCCATCGTGATTTTCCAGCCGGCTTTCCAGTTCGTTCCAGATGCGATCGTCTGACCAGTGGTCAACATTCTCCGCCGGATCACATTGGAAATACATGCGCTGCACGCCCGGCGAACGGGTGCTGATCAGCGCAAATCCGCGTGAATGTCTGGCGTAGATCAGTTCGTCGCTGGACGGCGGCGCGTCCACCAAAATGCCGAACCAGCCGAAGGGATAAACCCGGGTATAGTCCTCACGCAGCCCACCGGGCATCGCGGCCCGGCTGATGCCATGGAACCCGTCGCAACCAATGACAAAATCGCAGTCAAGCCGTCGTTGTTCGCCGTTGTGGCGGTAATGTACCTGCGGCCTTTCGCCGTCCAGCCCCTTCAGTGCCACCTCCTCCACCTCAAAATGGAGTTGCCCCTGCGCGGCCTGCCGTGCGGCAATCATATCTTTCAGCACCTCGTGCTGAGCATAAACGGTGATCGCCCGATCGGTCAGTTCCGTCAAGTCGATCCGGTATTGTTGGCCACCAAATGCCAGCCGGATGCCATGATGTTGCGCCCCTTCTCTGCGCATGCGTTCGCCCAGCCCGGTTTGATTGAGCAAATCCACCGTTCCCTGTTCGAGTACCCCGGCGCGAATGGTCGATTCCACCGCCTGTTGGCTGCGTGACTCCAGCACTACCGACTCGATGCCTTGCAGATGCAGCAGGTGCGACAACATCAATCCGGCTGGACCGGCACCAATAATCGCTATTTGTGTCCGCATGATTATCTCCTTATAAGGCTTTGTTGAGCGAACCGGGCAATGCCGCCGCTTTGCTGGAAAAGTGTTTGGCTACCAGCGCCAGTGCCGCCACCAGTGCAGGGATCGCCAACAGCGTAAAAATGGTGCTGAACGACAGCTGCATTTGCATCAGTACCCCGCCGCTCATGGCCCCCAGAATGCCGCCGAAGCGTCCCAGCCCCAGCATCCAGGCGACACCGGTCGCTCGTCCCTGGGTGGGATAGAAACCGGCGGCCAGTGCAGGCATCGAAGACTGAGCGCCATTCATGCAGGTTCCTGCGATAAAGACTGTCACGGCCATCAGCAACGGATCGGTGTAGACATAACCAATCGCGCAGACGAACACTCCGGTCAGCAGATAGCCCACCGCCACCACCTTGTGCGGGTTCATGCGATCCATTAGCCAACCGATGATCAGCACGCCGATACCGCCGCCCAAAGGAAACAGCGCGGTAATCAGCGATGCCTGACGGATAGAAGCCCCGGTTTCACGGATCAGCAGCGGCAACCAGCTGGTCAACAGGTAGAAAATCATCAGTCCCATAAAATAAGTCAGGCACAGCATCAGCGTCCCCAACAGATAACGAGGGGAGAAAATCACCCCCAGCGCCGACTTGTTCTTTACCTGCCCGTCTTCACTCAGGCTAAAGTGCAGCGGTTCGGCGAGATTGAGCGGTGCAATACGCTTAAGTACGGCAGCGATACGCTGCGCCGGGTAGCCGCGCACCACCATAAATCGCGCGGACTCCGGCAGCGCGACAATCAACACCACCGCCAGCAGCAGCGGCATTACCCCACCCAACACCATCACGCTCTGCCAGCCGAAATGCGGGATCAGCCAGGCGGAGACGAAGCCCCCCATCGACGATCCCAGCGGAAAACCGCAGAACATCAGGTTTACCAACAGTGCCCGTTTACGCTCCGGTGCATATTCCGACATTAAAGTGGCTGCGTTCGGCATCGCTGCGCCCAATCCCAGGCCGGTTAAAAAGCGCAACAGCGTCAGCATCGGCAGCGTGGTGGCAAAGGCCGTCAATAAACTGAAGCCGCCGAACAGGATCAGCGACAGTACCAGCACCTTCTTGCGGCCGATACGATCCGCCAGCGGTCCGGCGGTAAGCGCGCCAACCGCCAGGCCAACCAGGGCGGCACTCATTACCGGCCCCAGCGAGGTTTTCTCAATCCCCCAGTCCTGTACCAGTGAGGTAGCGATAAAACCGACGATTGCGGTGTCGAAACCGTCCAACGCCACGGTCAAAAAGCACAGAACCAGGATCAACCACTGGTAACGTGAGAAAGGGTTTTCATTGATAAACGACTGAATTTCTAACGTGTTTGGCTGGGACATAGAGCGTTTCCTGGGTTGGTCTGGCGAAATAAACCCTGCGGATACGACCAGGCGTTCCCCTGGCAAAGCCGCTAATTGTGCGATTATCGAAACTTGGTTCGTTAATCGCCTAATTATCAAAGCATCGGCAGCTATAAGTTTCAATATTGTTAAATCAATTAGCGTGCGATAACCGAACGAGAAAAGAGGGACATTCACATAACCAGATTAGTTTCAGAAAGATACGTCGCATTCACGTAAGGCGATGGAGCATGGATTCTGTGAGCCGATTAACATTGAAGAAACAAGACTGGCTGCGCACCAATAAAAACACCCTGCGGGGCCACAGGGTGTCGGGGGGACTTCTCTTGCGAGCTATTGAACACACACGCGGTTATTTCAGTTTAAGCATCTCCCCAAGCAGAATATCCGTGGGTTCGAGGATATCCGTATCAATCCCGGCTGAGGGTGTGAAGGTCAACTCGCCAAAGATGACTTTGCCATTGGAGATATAGAAATCGACACGGACAAACTCAAACGGCGCCGAAAGCTTTCTGGCGTAGTCAAAAAGGTCATCGTAACCTTCCGGCTTAACAAAAGCCGCAATCTCTTCTGGGCCTAGGGCCAGACAGTCTTGGCTGTAGCACAGAAACTTGAAGTCCTTATCGAAAAAGTAATATTTCGGCATGCCCTTGTCCCTGCCGACACAAAGTAACGTGCAGTATGGAACGCCATTGAAGCAGTATATTTTGTAGTCTTCGGGGCCATGACCGCCCGCTGACTCTATATACTTCTCACCGATTATCTTTTTATTGATTTTCTTGTAGTTTAATTCCGCGTAGACCTTCCAATAGTCCTCCCGCATCCAGTTATCTATGATTTTAGAGGCGCGCCCGATGTCCAGCTTGCTTTTATCCTGGCAAATCAGGTTGTAACCGGAGCCATGGTTGCCTTTGATGACAAACTTGTCGGGCAAAGAATCCCAAGGGATCTCATCGACCGAGTCGCAGGCGAAGTACAGCTCATTGAGAATCTCTTCGCATCCCTGCGCCTTCAAATACTCGCGCACGGCGTATTTGTCCGCACACTGCGTGACCAGCGCATTTTTGCTGTAACCGTTCAGTTTGAGGTAGTTGATTTTTTCGTTCCACGTCACCGGCGGATTAAGGTTTAATTTTTTTCCAAATGCCTTTTTATAGATAAATTTCGTCTTGAACGTCGGCGTAAATGTCGCCAGTTGATTCATGATAAATTTATTAATGTTTTTTCTCATACGCCCTGTCTCATCATTATGACGAAAATATTAAAACGGTGACGGTTAGACACCAAAGGAAGCTGAAGCGGTGGCTTTTTCTTGCTCACTGCGCCACTGGATCATCGCCGGGGTGGTGCTTAAATCAAACTGGTTGCGGCCTAAGGCGCGATTGAGAATGCAGGCCGAACGCCAAGCCATCAGGCTCAGTTGGGGATCGGCAATGCCGTGGTGGTGCATGCTGGCGTTGACGGCAAACAAACAGTTCCCCTCGGCTCCTGATCGTGCCAGGGTAAAATCAGAGGCAATGCGGTATTGTCCATCAGCGGTGGTTGATAAAACGCCGGCCAGGGAGTCAAGAAAAGCCGGGCGTGCCTGTTGATAGCCGGTCGCAAAAATCACCACGTCGGCGTCAAAGGTTTCCCGACCTTGATCAAGGTGATGCTGCGTCTCCAACCGATAGGCATTGTCTTTGGTGCTGAGGGCGGTCACTGAACGGCTGGGCAACAGTTGGACCCAGCGCTTCTCACGGAGCACATCGAAGCGATGATACATGGCGCGATAAATCGCCAACAGAGACTCGCTGGTAATGCCATCAGAGGTCATTTTTTGCTCGTGCAGCATGTGCCGTTTGGCCTCATTGCCCAGCGTGCAGAACTTCTCGACATACTCAGGCGTAAAATACTCGTTAGCAAATGCCGCTTCATCCAGAGCGTTGTAATTGTTGCGCCGGGACAGCCAACTCAGGTGTTCTGGCTGACCCCATTCCCCTTTAAAAATGTTCAGGAACAGATCGGCACCGCTTTGCCCCCCGCCCACGATGGCCACGCGTTTTCCGGTAAGATTCGGCTGGCGCAGCATCATTTCGCTGGCGTGGAAGCATTGATCATTTTGCTGCGTCACGCAGTCAGGCAGTTTGATCTGCTTGCCAATCCCCACGCACAGGTGTTTGGCGTAGAGCACATCATTCTGGGTGGTGACGACAAAGTGTCGTTGCTGGTCATCAAACGCCACATGCTGGACTTCCTGGTTGAACGCCAGTGAGTCCAAACCCGTTGCCGCCCAGTTCAGGTAGTCGGCGAACTCTTCGCGCGACGCAGTGCGTTGCTCGGTAGTCAGGAAACGGTAGAACTTTTTCCGCTTCACCAGATAATTGAGAAAACTATAAGGGTTGGTAGGGGCAACGGCAGTGACCAGATCCTTTAAAAAATTCGTCTGCATGCTGCTCTCTGCCAGGATCATGCCTGGATGCCAAGAAAAGTGCGGTTTGCGCTCGAGGAATTTGCAACTGAATCCCTCGATTTCGCTAGCAAGCGCAGCAATACTGAGGTTGGACGGACCGATGCCAATACCGATAAAGTCCAAACGCTGGTTCATTGAGTGTGCTCCTGAATAAGTAAAAATATTTACCAGATATATAATATTGGCCCGGTAAAATACCGTAACGAAACTTAACCCCGACATGGGAATGATAGAACCTCTCTTGAACGAGTGTTCCTATCGAAAGTACCCTGCATTATCGCCGTCGAGAATCAGCGCATTAGCCATGACAATAAAAACAACCGAATCACCAGGGAAATTTATTTTTCTGGGGTTTTGAGCGCAATATTTCAGCCGGGCATTCTTCCGTGAAAGTAAAAAACGTTTTACAGCATTATATAAAGAGAGTGTTTTGGGAGAGGCTTTTAAGATAATAAAACCCAATGAATTAACAGAGTAATTCATAACATATCCCTATGTTAATCTGCATACCACGCATGGCATCTTCCTTGATCAGACATTGCCAAATGAGAGTAGCGCTAAAGTTGCACTCTGGCATGTGAAAAAAAATAATATTGAAG
Source organism: Serratia sp. BNK-12 (assembly GCF_047456085.1). NCBI lineage: Bacteria > Pseudomonadati > Pseudomonadota > Gammaproteobacteria > Enterobacterales > Yersiniaceae > Serratia > Serratia sp. BNK-12. The sequence continues at coordinate 2,454,185 of NZ_CP179896.1, read as the reverse complement.
TCAAAACCCGCGTTGTTAATGTAAAATTAAAAGTGAAATCGTAAAAAATGCTAAAATTTCACCTTGGTTTAGCTACCGTTGCAGGTGGGCTTTATCAAGTGAAACCCGTGTCAAAGCGGCTCTGGGCCTGATGTTCCCGTTCACCGAGCATACCAAATGGAGCAAGTCAGCCTGAACCAGGACATTACGCTGGCTTTTGCAACCCTCCGGCTTTTTTTGTCTGTCTGGCTTCAATATTTCACCTGCTATTGTGCCATTAACCGCGGATACCCAATTCGACTTGCCGATAATATCCTTGCTTTGGCATCAATGAAGACACTTCCGACATTGAAGTTTCTTGCCCTCTCCTCCACTTTGTTCAGATCGCTTCCTTCTTAATCATCTTCATAACAATGAATATCAAAACCGTAGGAGGCTAGAAAAGACAGTGAAAACGAGCATCAGTACAAATCACCGTCAGCGGCGGGTGGCTTACTTTTTCTCCTCTGAATTAAGATTTTTATGCAAAAATGTCATATCTAAAGAATTAATCAGCTCGCCCACGCGGCGGAAATTAAAAATTAACACCAAGCTTTTGTATTTCCTTTTCGGTACGTTATTTAACCTCCCCTATTCCATGTTCTGTTGCCTAAACTTTAAAAAAACCAGAGGGGATATATCATCACATACAGATATAATCCCGATGCGCCATTATTATTACTGCGTAATCTGACGGTGGTTCAACATGATGAGCTTCGCAAAGCGCTAACGCGCCAGATTGTATTGCCGGCGAACCCCGGTTAATCTTAACCGGTGCCCTCCAAAAGATAAGTGACTGATGTTTTGAAGAATGACGAGATGCCCGCCACCAAGCGCAAAAATGACCCCGTTGGCCTGAAACAGCGCATTTTCGCTGCGGCGCTGAGCGAGTTTGCTGAAGCCGGCCTTAAAGGCGGTCGCATGGAGAACATCGCCGAGCATGCGGCCACCACCAAACGTATGGTGGTATATCATTTCAAGAATAAGGAGTCACTCTACATAGAGGTGTTGGAGCATGTCTATCAGCATATCCGCGCGCATGAATCGGGCCTGGATCTGCACGCATTGCCCCCGGTTGAAGCCATGGCCCGTCTGGCAGAGGAAAGCTTCAATTACCATGCTGAGCATCCTGACTTCATCCGCGTTATCTGTATGGAGAACATGATGCGCGGCCAGTACATTCGCCAGTCGCTCCGCATCAAGGCGCTGAATCAAAGCGCACTGACCTTGCTTGAGGATATTTTGCAGCGAGGTAAACAAGCGCAACTGTTTATTGCGGACGTCAGCGCTACAGATGTGCACCGTTTGATCAGCAGCCTGTGTTTCCACTATGTGGCCAACCGGTATACCTTCAATACGCTGTTCGAAAGCCATGAAGCTGCTGAAGATCAGGTGATCCGTAATCGTCGATTGACCGTCATGGCAACGCTGCGCTATGTAACACTGTAAGTGCCAACCAGGGAGCCTGTGTGATGACCAAAACCGCTGGCGGAGAAGAAATTTCCGCACCTGATGCTTTACTGTCCCCTGCCAGTGGCGATCCTTTCAAGGGCGATCCCAATTTTATGGCGTCGCTGGCGCGCGGTCTTGAGGTGATCCAGGCTTTTACCCCGCAGCGCCGCCTGATGTCCATTTCCCAAATCAGCCAGAAAACCGGTATTCCGCGCGCGGCGGTGCGCCGCTGCCTGTATACGCTTAACAAATTAGGCTTCGTCTACGCGCAGGACGGCAAGAATTTTGAGCTGCGTCCGCGCATTCTGACGCTGGCCCACGCCTATCTTGGCGCCACACCGCTGGCTAAAGCCACCCAGCCGGTGCTGAAACACATCAGCCAGTTGTTGAATGAGTCCTGCTCCATCGCCACGTTGGACGGCGACAATATTCTGTATATCGCTCGCGCCTCTGCCGAGCGTATTATGACAATTGATCTGAACATAGGCAGTCGCCTACCGGCATTCGCCACCTCAATGGGCCGCGTGCTATTAAGCCATTTGCCACCCGATAAGCTTGATGATTACCTGCAGCGCATCAGCCTGGTGCGCTATACGCAATACACTATCGGTTCGATCGACAAACTGCGCGACGAACTGGATAAGGTTCGCGCGCAGGGTTATGCGATAAACGATCAAGAACTGGAGATTGGTCTGCGTTCAATTGCCGTGCCAATCGCCTCGATGGGTGGGCGGGTCACCGCCGCATTAAACGTGGGTGTGCAGGCCGGTCATGTCCCGCTAAGCGAGCTGACCGACCGCATCTTGCCGATCCTGTTGGAAGGCGCGCAGGAGCTTTCGTTACTGAGCCATTAAAGGGATTGCTGAGCCGCAGCCAAATATTTCGCCATCTCCGCTTCCGGCACCATGCCGCCGCCGGTTGCCCACACCAGGTGGGTAGCATGGTTCATCTGCTCCTCATTCAACCCCTGGCTCGCCAACCACTCCGCATCGGCCGCTACGCGCCATGGCCCCGGCATGCCGGCTAATGCCGAAGGCTCAAGCTGAATATGTTCATGTCGATCCAACAGGCCTAACAGCGCAAACATCTCCACATCGCTCAGGGTATAGAACCCCGCAAGCAGACGTTCCATCGCACGGCCGACAAAACCCGAGGCGCGCCCCACCGCCAATCCATCCGCGGCAGTCTGGTTGTCGATACCCAGATCCTGGACCGAGATACCGTCGTGCAGCCCGGTATGCACACCAAGCAGCATGCAAGGCGAATGCGTTGGCTCGGCAAAGATACAGCGTACGTGGTCGCCGAAGGCCAGTTTCAAGCCAAATGCCACTCCGCCAGGACCGCCGCCGACGCCACAGGGCAGATAAACAAACAAAGGATGCTGTGCATCGACCCGAATGCCGCTCTCGGCAAACTGGCGTTTCAGCCGCCCACCGGCCACGGCATAGCCCAGGAACAGCGTTTGCGAATTTTCGTCATCGATGAAGAAGCAGCGTGGATCGCTCGCCGCCTGCAAACGACCCTGTTCAACGGCGACCCCATAATCTTGTTCATATTCCACCACGTTGACGCCGTTATCGCGCAGCTTTTGCTTTTTCCATTCGCGGGCATCCGCCGACATGTGCACGCTGACGCTAAAGCCGAGGCGAGCGCTGATAATGCCGATTGACATGCCTAGGTTACCAGTCGACCCTACGGCAATGCGATAGCCACCGAAAAACTCGCGGAACTCCGGCGAAAACAGCTTGGCGTAGTCATCCGTCAGCTGAAGCAGCCCGGCTTCCAGAGCCAGCTTTTCCGCATGCGCCAGCACCTCGTAAATACCCCCGCGAGCCTTGATCGAACCGGAGATCGGCAGATGGCTGTCTTTTTTAAGCAGTAACCGCCCGCCCAGCGTCAGGCCATAGCGTTGATTCAATGCCGTTTGCATCGCAGGCAGAGCGACAACCTCAGACTCGATTACCCCTTTAGTGGCTTGAGTTTCGGGGAAGGCTACGCTCAGGTAAGGCGCAAAACGCGCCAGCCGCTGTTCTGCCTCAGCGACGTCTTCAGCGCCCAGCCCGACGAAGGGCAGCCCGACCTGCAAAGTTGTCGCTTGCGGGTTGAACCAGGTCACCGGCTTAAGGTCGATCAGCTCCTGCACCAGCGGGAATTGCGTCACTAATTGCTGAATCTGTGTCTTTTCCATTGTTTTTCTCTGCGCTGCAAAAAGGTTAGCCCTAGAGTGCAGCGATTCGCCTGAGCTGACAAATGATAAAAAATCAGCTTTAGATGAGCAGTATTGATGCAATAAGGTGATTTACGTCAATTTATAAACTTTTGGTAGGTTTTGAATGACAGGCAATCATCTAAAACGCCCCGCAGGCGTACCTTCTGCGGGGCATTTGCCAAGGCCATATTACTCACGAGCCGCCGCTTCCAGCCCGGCGATATCCAGCTTGACCATCCGTAGCATCGCTTCGGTGACCCTTTTCACCTTCAGGCTATCGGGGTCAGCCATCAGCTCCGTCAGCCGTTTGGGCACAATCTGCCAGCTCAATCCCCAGCGGTCGCGCAGCCAACCGCACTGTTCAACGCTGCCACCGTCGCTCAGGGCTTCCCACAGCCGATCCACTTCCGCCTGATCCGCACACTCGACCATGATGGAAAAGCTGTGATTGAACGGATCCAGGGGCCCGGCTTCAATCGCCGCATAGCGCTGGTCGCCGAGAACAAAAGTCGCCAGTTTGACGCTGCCAGCCGGGCCGCTGGGAGTATCGGCGGGCAAGCTAGAATGCCAGGTCAGGGAGGAGCCGGGGATCAAATCTATGTAGCACCGCAGCGCCGCATCCATATCTTTTTCAAACCATAAGTGTTGGGTGATTTTCACGATATCCCCCTCCGCTACTGATCCAGGATCGCTTCGAAACCGCCGAAAATCATGCGTTTGCCGTCAAAGGGCATTTGGTCACCCAAGGCTTTCATGCGCGGATCGGCCATCATCTTCTGGTTGGCATCGTCACGCGCCGCCTTGGAGGGGTACTCAATCCAGCTGAAAACCACCACTTCATCGGCTTCGGCCTTCACCGCACCACGAAAATCGGTAAGTTTGCCGTCGGGGACATCATTGCCCCAACACTCAACAACGCGTGTGGCACCGAATTCCTTAAACAGAGGAGCTGCCGCAGCAGCCAGTTTTAGATACGCCTCCTTATTGGCGGCCGGCACCGCCACTACAAAGCCATCAACATATTTCATAGGAGATTCCTCTTGTCGATTCGACAGTCGGGGTGGCGCCGGCGGAGTTGCCGGTGCCCTCTACCATTTTAGACCCCATTAGTGGGGTCAACCATTCACAGGGCGCAGGGGTTTCAGAGGTCGGTATAAGCGCGGGAGAGTAATTCTGGCGTGGCGACCCGATTGCGGCCGCTGTTTTTAGCTTTGTAAACCGCCAGATCGGCGATTTTCAGCAGGTTGTCCAGGTTTTGGCCTGACCCACCAATGCAGGTAACCATGCCGATACTGACGGTAATTTGCAACGAGGTTCCGGCGGGCATGGTGATGGATTCGATTTCCACACGACGGCGCAGCCGCTCGGCCAGTGACAGTGCGTCCTGCTGCTGGGCTATCGGCGCAACAATGGCAAACTCTTCCCCACCCATGCGACCAAACAGGTCCTGATCGCGTAGATCAGCGGTAATGGCTCGCGTAAAGGACAGCAGCGCCGCGTCACCGCCGGCGTGGCCAAAACGATCGTTGATCGACTTAAAGTAGTCGATATCCAGCATCATGATGCAGACGTGTTCCCCTTTCTGGCTGACCAGCTTGGTACCGCGCTGCATAAACGCGCTGCGGGTTAATACGTGGGTCAATGCATCGTGATTCGCCACATGTTCCAGCCTGCGCAACAATGCATTGCGGGCATAGTTCATGCTGGCAACGGCGATCGGGCCCAACGCCAACAAAGCCACGCCAAGCCGCATCGACACCGTATTCTGCAACAGCTTCATGTCGAGATTGGTCGCAATCAGCCCCATGTCGATGGCGAAATGGCACCACAATACATAGGCCAGCACCGCGATCATGGTGCTGAACAAGGAGAAGGTCATTGCCAGCCACAACAGGATCGGCATCGGGAAAATCACCGCACCGGGGCCGCCGATCAGGACGCTGCAAATGCACGCCACCAGCAGCAGGATTAACACCCCCATTTTTCTACAGATGCTGTACCACTGGCTACGGCGGAACACCGCCTGGTTAAGGCTATGCAGGTAGCCTTTCCAGTCGGTGGGGAAAGTCAGGATAAACGGCATCAGGGTAATGTAATGGGTAAACTCCGAAGATAGCCACAGCGCCATGGCGGGCAGGAATTGGCGGTCGAAAAGCAGCACCGAAGCCCCGGCACCGACTAACCCCGTGGCGGTCGCGCTCGTCAGGCAGATGGCGAACAGAAAAATGCTGGACGAGGTGCGTTCCAGCGTTCTGACCTGCGGCGACAAACGCATAAACAGGAAAAAACCGACCGCGACACCGGTAATGTTGGCGCCATTGAGCAATGCGGCTTTCACGACCGTGCTGCCGGTGATCAGATCCGCCGCCATATAGCCCAGAATCGCCATCAGCCAACCCTGAGGGCTGGCCAGCGCCGGATAACGCACCAGCAGCGCCAGCAGCACCGCATTGGCCGGCCAAAACGAGGACAACAGCCCGGTGGGACGGCTCACAATGCCAAACAGGCACAGGCCGAACACCAGCAGGAATACGATTAATGCGTGCTGTAATTTTGTGGCACCAGGTAACTCAGTGGTGTGCATCTTGCTTCCAGAAGCTTGCAAAAAATACGAAAAATCCTGTCTGCATGACGGCGTCCAACCCACTGGCCGACATGCCTGACGTTGCACGCAAAATGTGCTGTCAGACAGATATTATTGCCAGTTTTCACCGGACTGGCATCAGCTAATTGAAAATTTAAAAATATTATTATGTTTCAAGCTGTCACCTCTGCGGCAGCCTGAAGAGCAAGGGAGCGGATATCGCTATCTTGGCGATTAATCTTCAGATAAAAACACCGCCGACCGAATCCAACACGGAACAATGTGGCCAAATTCCCCCACCAGTGCCCGCTTGATAAACATTCACTACACAAACCCTACACATGCAAATTATAATAATAATGATAATCGTTTTTATTTATTAATTTGATATGGAATGGTATGCATCAGGTAGAAAACCCACGTCCGACTAAAACAAAAAAGCATCCGGCGCTTCGTACACTTCCCCTCCTCGTCACCGTTTTACCGGGGCTGGCCATGACCACCGTCTGGGCCGAAGATGACACGCTTACCGTGACCACGCGCTCACTTCCCACTGAGGGTTACAATGCCGACACGGCCTCAACGGGGAGTAAAACAGCCACTCCGCTCAGTGACGTGCCGCAGTCCGTCAGCGTCGTCACGCCTGAGATCATTAACGACTTTCAGGTTAAAAGCGTCAATGATGCGATGAAATTCGTCAGCGGCGTGACTCAAGGTAATACCCTGGGCGGCACGGAGGACGGCTTTGTCAAACGCGGCTTTGGCGTCAACTCTGACGGCTCGGTATTTGTCGACGGTGTCCGCAGCAATCAGGGGTTGAGCATGGATGCCACCACCGATCGCGTTGAGGTGTTGAAAGGCTCTGCCTCTTTGCTGTACGGAATTCTCAATCCCGGCGGCATCATTAATCTGATCAGCAAAAAACCGCAATACGACTGGAATACCCGCATCAGCGGTGCCACCAGCAGCTTTGGTGGCGGCAGTGGTACCCTCGACGTCACCGGCCCTTTGGGAAACGGTTTTGCTTTCCGTTTTATCGCCGAGCGTCAGCATCAGGATTACTGGCGCAATTTTGGCACCAATGAACATACGCTGTTAGCACCCTCACTCAGTTGGTATGGTGATAAAGCGGCCTTCAACATAGCCTACAGTGAGTATAAGTACGATATTCCTTATGATCGCGGCACTGCCTTTATCAATGGCACGCCGGTCGATGTCCCCTATAACCGCAGGCTGGACGACTATGCCAACCACGCCTGGGGCAAAAACAAACGCCTCAATACTCATTATGAGTACGCGCTGGACAGTACCTGGACCACCCGTTTTAACTATGCCTGGATGCAGCGACGCTATGACAGCAACGAAGTGCGCGCCACCGCCATCAACACTACAACCGGTGTGGTTTCACGCAGGGCGGATGCCAACCGCGGCTTCAACCATCAAACCTCTTACTATTCCTGGGACGTAAACGGGTCGCCGGTGGTATTGAGCATGCAGCATGACCTGCTGGTTGGCGTTGACTATGAAAAAAATGAAACGTACAAGGCCTACTCTTACCGCGGCAAGGTGTCGAATACCTTTAATATGTACGATCCGGTCTACGGCGAAACGCCGATAACCAACAGCAGCACTTACAATGATGCGTTAAGTAATCTGCGCAGCCGCTTATATAGCCGCTCGGTCTACGCCAAAGACAGCATTCATTTAACTGACCAGTGGATTGCCGTCCTGGGCGCACGCTACCAGTCGTACTACCAGAACAACAGCAACGGATTCCAAAACCCGCAAAACACACTGAATGACAAAGGCAACAAATTCCTGCCGCAGGCTGGCGTGGTATATAAGTTGACGCCGGGCGTTTCTCTGTACGCCAACTACAGTCAGTCCTTTACCCCCTCGACGGCGGTGGATGACAACGGTAACGTCGCGACGCCTGAAACTGGTACGACCTATGAAATGGGCGGCAAATGGCAAATCACTCCGGCGGTGGATGCCACGTTGGCGCTGTACCGTATAGATGAAGAAAACATGTCGATCTTCATCAACGGCGTGACCCGCAGCATTCCTAAGGCTCGCTCCACCGGCATTGAGCTGGAACTCAACGGTGAAGTGGCCCACGATTGGGATCTTACGGCCAATTACAGTTACGACAAAACCCAGATTGTCGAAGACAACCTCAATCCGGATAACGTCGGTAACCGGTTGGTCAACGCCCCAACCAATATGGGTAGCCTGTACCTCAGCCATCGCATCACTGTGCCGTTAGTGCCTGGTGATGTGCGCCTTGGTGGCGGCGGACGCTATGTCGGACGCCGCGCCGGCGATCCGGAAAACAGTTTTACCATGCCAGCATATACCGTGGCGGATGCGTTTATTGCCTGGGACAGCAAACTGGTGGGTAAACACACCCAGATTAAGCTGAACGTCAAAAACCTGTTCAACCGTGAATATTATGAGTCCAGTGCAGGGAACCTGCGTGTGATCGAGGGCGAACCCCGTAGCCTGAGTTTGCAGGCTACGGTAGATTTCTGATCCTGTCTCCTCGGATGCAGCCAGCTGCATCCGAGGAGAGCGAACACCGCCGGGATTAAATACAGCTGAGATTTTTTTGCCGCTGATAGACTCGAGTTTCATATGGGCGCAGCCTTTGCAGCTCACCGCTGTCCTGATAATTCCCTAATGCCAGCTGCCATTCACCCAGCGCTAATACCTGTGAATTTATCCGTTGCGCCTCGTTGCTCAAATTACAAAGCACCAACCTCCGCTGCGTACCCAGGGTGCGGCTATAAGCGTAAATATGCGGATGTTCCGCCAGTTGTAACTGATAGCGACCTTCGATCCACACTGGATCCTGCTTGCGCAGACAGATTAGCGCCCGATAGAAATTCAGTACCGAATCGGCTTCTTCGCGCTGACGCGCCACGTTGATCTGCGGATAGTTGGCATTGACCGCAAACCAGGGCGCGGCTGAGCTGAAACCGGCGTTGGCGCTGTCGTCCCACTGCATTGGCGTGCGCGAATTATCGCGTCCGCTACGGCCCAGAAACGCCAGGATCTGCGCCTCGTCCATGCCCTGCTCGCGCAGCTTGGCAAAACGGTTTCTGGCGGCAATATCGTTAAAATCGGCCAGGCTATCGAAGCGAGTATTGGTCATCCCCAACTCCTGCCCCTGATAGATAAACGGTGTTCCCTGCATCAGGAAATACATCGCGGCGATGGCAGTGGCGCTTTCGCGCCAATACTGCTTATCGTCGCCCCATTTCGACACCACGCGCGGGATATCGTGGTTTTCAACATACAGAGCATTCCACCCCTTGCCCTCCAGCAGCGTCTGCCAGCGGGTAAAGATGTCTTTCAGGCCCAGCACGTCTGCTCCGGCATGCGGCGAATGCTGGTGGTTGTTTTCCCACAGCTTGACGTGCTCGAACTGGAAGATCATGTTCAAGCGGCCGTGCTGCTCGCCCACCCAGTCTTCACCCTGCTCCGCCGAAGCCCCGTTCATTTCGCCCACCGTCATGATGTCATAGCGATTAAACACCTGTTCGCACAGGTCATCGACATACTCCAGCAGGCCCTCATAGTTCAGATGCCGCTCGAAAGACGGCACGTAACGCAGCCCAAGCGGATTGGGCATGTCGGTCAGCCCCGGCTGCTTTTTCATATGGCAGATGGCGTCGATGCGGAAACCGTCAATGCCCTTGTCCAGCCACCAGCGCATCATGTCGTACAGCGCCGCACGTACCTGCGGGTTTTCCCAGTTCAGGTCCGGTTGACGCTCCGAGAACAGATGAAGGAAGTATTGCTCGCTGCCGGGGTCATATTTCCAGGCCGAGCCGTTGAAAATACTCTCCCAGTTGTTGGGTTCCGCGCCATTTTTACCGTCACGCCAGATATACCAATCGCGTTTGGCGCTGGCTTGAGATGATCGGGACTCAATAAACCACGGATGTTCGTCAGACGTGTGGTTAACCACCAGATCGAGTATCAGCCGCATTCCCCGGGCGTGTACTTCGGCCAGCAGGCAGTCAAAGTCGTCCATGGTGCCAAATTCAGTCATTATGGCCTGATAATCACTGATATCGTAGCCATTGTCGTCGTTCGGCGAGCGGTACATCGGACAGATCCAAATCACGTCGATACCCAGCCACTGCAAGTAATCCAATTTGGCCGTAATGCCATTCAGGTCACCTATACCGTCACCGTTGGAGTCCATAAAGCTGCGCGGGTAGATTTGATACACCACCGCCTGCTTCCACCACTGTACTGTCTGCCCACCGCTCATGGCTGTGCTTCCTTAATAAATTAATGCGCCTGCGCCGAGGTCAAAATGCGCTGAAACGCCCGACCTTGACGGTCAAACAGATAACAACACTCTACCGGCAGCCGCACGCCGACGGTATCGCCGGCCTGGATGCTGGAGCGCTCGGGATTGCGCAGCACCCAGGGTTCACCGGCGTTGCCGTTGTCCAGATAGAGGTAGGTTTCATTCCCCATGTGTTCGACAAACATCACCTCGCCCTGAAACTCGCACTCCGCGCGTTCGCCCCCCCGAATATGCTCCGGGCGGATACCAACGTTGACGCTCTGGCCTTCCGCCTCGGTCGGCGTGGCGATCGGCAGTATCAGCGCCTTGCCGTTGTCCAGCTCGACCACGCTTTGCTGCTCACCGGCACGCCGCAAAATCGCCGGGATCAGGTTCATCTTCGGTGAACCGATAAACTGCGCGACAAATTCATTGGCCGGTTGGTCATAGAGTTCCAGCGGCGTGCCGACCTGCTCGACATGGCCTTGGTTCAGCACCACGATGCGATCCGCCAAGGTCATGGCTTCAACCTGATCGTGGGTAACATAAATGATGGTCGACCCCAGCCGCTTATGCAGCGACGCCACTTCCATACGCATTTGCACCCGCAGTGACGCATCGAGGTTGGACAGCGGTTCGTCGAATAAAAACAGCTTAGGCTCGCGCACGATGGCCCGACCAATCGCCACCCGTTGCCGCTGCCCGCCCGAAAGATCCTTCGGGCGGCGTTCCAATAGCGGCTCGAGCTGCAAAATGCGTGCGCTCTCGCGCACCCGGCTGTCGATTTCAGCCGCGGAATGGCCCGCCAGCTCCAGCGCAAACGCCATGTTTTTATAGACGCTCATATGCGGATAGAGCGCGTAGGACTGGAACACCATGCCAATACCGCGTTCAGCCGGGGTATCGTCGTTAACGTAGTTGCCATCGATATACATGCCGCCGCTGCTGATCTCCTCCAGCCCGGCGATCATCCGCAACAGGGTTGATTTACCGCAGCCGGAAGGTCCGACGATCACCACAAATTCCCCACTGTTGATGTGCAGATCCAGCGATTTAATCACCTCTGCGTTAGCGCCATAGCGTTTTTGCAGTTTTTCAAGCGTAAGTTGCGCCATATTCCCCCCGTTCTCACCCCAGTTGGCAGTCTGCGGGGCGCCAATGTGCGCCCCGCTATCCGGCTTATTTCAGATAATCAAGCCACGGACTCTGGCGTGAGATCATCACGTCGACCAGCTCAGGGATCGCACGGCATTTGTCGTTGACCGAATCCACCAGCAGCGCCTGGATCACCAGATCGCGCGAGCCTTCAATCACCGCATCGGCGGTTAAATCGTGAATGGCGATCTGGTTGCTGAGCAGCCCGCCGATACCGGCCGGCATATCCACTTTAATACCGTGCACGCCTTTGCGATCGATAATCGCCGGCACCTCCACCGCAATAAAGTCCGGCAGCTGTTTGATAAAGCCCAGGTTCGGTATATTGACCGCCGACTCCTCATAGCCGGAATCGGTCAGGATCCCTTCCATGATCGGCACCACGCGCTCTTTCAGCTTCAATTCGATTTTCGGCTGCACGTGCCCCAGGTAATTGCGATAGAAGGTATAAAAATCGAGAATGCCGCGATGATCGCTGACCTCGCTGGCCCAGCGGATATACTCGCCAAAGTGGCTGTCGCCGGTGATTGGCAGGTGGTGGAATTTCTCCAGAATCTCCTTGAACAGCGTGCGGTCAGCCCAGGGATAAGCGCTGTCTTTGCCGCCCAACGCATCACGCTCAGTGCTGCCTTCGGTCTGCACCAGTTTACCGTGGGTGCGGGTATACGCCAGGATATCGCTGTAGCCCGGCAGGCGGGAGAAATAGTCCGGTGCCTTGGCGCGCACGTCGCCATAGGCATCCTTGCCGCTGTCTTTGTAACTGGCCTCCAACAACACGCTGAAGTGGTTAAGCCCAGCGGCGCGCAGGTTTAGATTCTCGAACGACGTGCCGAGCATTTCCGGTAAATAGCGCTCAAGTGAGGCGATTTCATGACACATGCCGACAAAATTGAGCTGCGGAAAGCGACGATGCACGGTGGTGCAAATGCGGCTCATCGGGTTGGAATAGTTAAATATCCAGGCGTTGGGACAGATGTCGGCGACGTCGGCACAAATGTCGAGGATCGGCGGAATAATCCGCAGCGAGTGGAACAGCCCGCCAGGCCCACCGTTTTCTCCGTATACCTGCTGGATGCCGTATTGCTGCGGGATCTGCCAGTCGAGATCCCACAGTGCGAAACGGTCACCCACTTCGATGGAGATAATCACGAACTCCGCCCCTTTCAGCGCAGTTTTACGATCGGTAGTGGCGCTGACGGTAAACGGCAGATCTTCAGCAGCCAGAAAGTCCCGGGCGGTTTTCTCGGTCACTGCCAGTGCAGACGGGTTGATGTCGTGCAGCACAATCTCGCTGCCGTACAGCGTTTTGCTTTGGAAGATATCCCCCAGCGTGCCATAGCCGAATTGCGCACTGCCCGCACCCACTAAAACGATTTTTGTAGCCATTACTTTTCTCCTGCTTCAGGGTTAATCGAAAATCAGCCTTTTACTGCGCCGTTGGTTAATCCGCTGACGATGCGACGCTGGAATATCAGGACCAGTGCGATGATCGGCAGTGTGACAATGACCGAGGCCGCCATGATGGTGCCCCAGGGAAGTTCGAACTGAGAGGCGCCCTGCAGCATGCCGATGGCGACCGGCACGGTGCGCTTGCCGCTGGAAATGACAAACGTCAGGGCGAACATGAATTCATTCCAGGCGCCGATAAAGGCCAGCAGCCCGGTGGTCACCAGCGACGGCCCCATAATTGGCGCGAAGATGCGGGTGATGATGGTCCAGGTGCCGGCACCGTCGACGATCGCCGCCTCTTCCAGCTCCGCCGGGATCGCCTTCATAAAGGTGGTCAGCACCCAGACGGTAAACGGCAGCGAGAAGGTGGTATAGGACAGCACCAGAGCGCCCAGGGAGTCGTACAGCCCCATAAAACGCACCAACTCAAACATGCCGGACAACACCGCCACCTGCGGGAACATCGAGACGCAAAGAATGGTGAACAGCAGATACTTACGGCCGCGAAAACGGATACGCGCCAGAGCAAAAGCGGCGGTGATCGACACCAGCAGGCAAATGCCTACCGTCAGCGTCGCCACGAGAATGGAGTTCAGCAGGCTGCGGGCAATGCCATTTTCCATCAATGCGGTCAGATAATTGCCCCAGTGCAGATTGCCCGGCAGATAAGCAACCTGGAACAGATCCTGCCCGGAACGCAACGAGGTGATCAGCGCGTAGTAGAACGGAAACAGGCAGATCACACTGGCCAAGGCGGCCGCGGCGAAGATCAGCGTTTTATGGCCATATTTCTGCTGTTGGCGGCTCAGTTTCATGCTTGTTTCTCCTTGTCGTTCAGGCGGCCCAGCGTAAGGAAGCAAGCGGCGATCCCCGCCACCATCATAAAGACCAGTACCGATGCGGCCGAGCCGGAGCCCATTTCCTGATAGCTGACCATGCGATCCCGGGCGTAACCGGACACCGATACCGTGGCTTCGCTGTTGGAAGTCAGCACGTAAATCAGATCAAACACCCGTAGCGCATCCATCACCCGGAAAATCAGCGCGACGATCATTGCCGGCATAATCAACGGCAAGGTGATGCGGCGGAACCGTTGCCAGGCATTGGCACCGTCGACGCGGGCGGCCTCATACAGATCGCCGGGGATCAGTTGCAGCGCCGCCAGCAACATCAAGGCCATAAACGGCGTGGTCTTCCACACGTCGGCAATCACCACCGCCCACATTGACAGCCCCGGCTCCGCTACCCAGGCCAAGGGCGTGGCGATAATGCCGGTTTTAAGCAGCAGGTCGTTCACCACGCCGTACTGATCGTGGAACATCCAGCCCCACATTTTGGCGGACACGATGGTCGGAATGGCCCAGGGCACCAAAATGGCGGTGCGCACCAGCCCCTGGCCGCGGAATTTTTGATTCATCAGCAGCGCCAGCAGCACGCCGAACACCAGTTCCAGCGATACCGACAGCAAACTGAAGCGCAGCGTATTGCCTACCGCCAGCCACCAAAGCGGATCCGCCAACACCCCGTAGTGGTGGCCACCCTCGGTCAGATCCAGATAGTTGGCGAAGCCGACAAACCGATAATCGTCCGGCGCGTCCAGCATGGCGTCGGTAAAGCTGTAAAACAGGGTGCGCAGCAGCGGCCAGCCGGCTACCACCGCCAGCAGCAACATCGCCGGCGCCACCAGTAACCAGGCTATGCGGCTGCGCCGCTGCTGGTGATTAAGCTTGCTGCGCCTGGCCGGCAGCACCTGGGCTGACTCATCAGGGGTAGCCGTCAGGGATAAAGCGTGCGTATCGCGTTTCATGCATCAGACTCCGGCGGTTAATGGGGAGATGATTCAGCGCCATCCTCTGGCTTTGATCCGTTCCAGTCGCTGCTGTAAATCCGCCACGGCGGTGACACCGTCACTGTCACCGCGCAATACGTTAAAGGTGGCGTTGTAGATGGCTCGGGAAACCTGCGCGTATTGCCGTTTGGTTTGAGTGGCCGGGCGCGGCATGGCCTGCGCGAATATGCCCTTGAAGTCTGCCAAATAAGGCGCCTGCGCCAATACTTGCGGATCGTCGTACAGCGCGGTGCGCGAAGGAGCCTGACCCAATAACGCCAGCGCCCTTTTTTGCGATTCGGCATCGCTGACGATTTTCAGCAGCGCGATGGCCGCCTCGGGGTGTTTGGTATAGCCGTTGATCGCCCACTGCCAACCGCCCAACGCGCTTACCGAATGGCCGTCAGCCCCTTTCGGCAACGGCATCACACCCACTTTGCCGCGGATCCCGCTGCTACTGTCCTGCGCTAGCACGTAGGCGTAGGGCCAATTGCGCATAAATAACGCATCGCCGTTTTGGAATACTGCCCGCGACTCTTCTTCCATGTAGCCAAGTGTGCCTTTCGGCGTGATTTTGCCAATCCAACCGGCGGCCATATTCAGCGCTTGCGCCGCCTGCGGGTTGTTAATGGTGATATTGCCCTGAGCATCAATAAAACTGCCGCCGTTTTGCGACGCTACCCACTCCAGGGCGTTGCAGGTCAGCCCCTCATAAGATTTTCCCTGAAACACCAGCCCCCAAAAGTTTTTGTGGCCGGCAGCACGCTCTGCTTGCTGAATGTGGGTTGCGACGCGGGTCAGATCGGCCCAGGTCTCAGGCGGTTGTTCACCGTATTTCTCCAGCAGATCCTTGCGGTAGTAGAGCGCACCGCTGTCCAGATAGGCCGGCACCGCTTTGACCCGGCCATTAACCACGTTGTTTTGCCAGGCGGCGGGGAAGAAATCCTGTTTGATGTCGCTCACGCTGTCGGTCAGATCCAGCAGGTGTTTGTTCAATACGCCGATCCATACGGTGTCGGCCTGAAACAGATCGATGGCGCTGGCGTCTTTGGCGGCAAACAGTTGCTGGAACAGCGACAGCTTTTCATCGGAGGCAGGAGGCAGATCGATAAATTCCAGGGTATGGCCAGTCTGAGCCTCAAAGCGCTGTTTGATCTCGTTGCAGTATTGGCGCCCTTCTTTGCTTGGCGCGCATTGCATACGCAACGTGTCGGCCAAGACTTGCCCGGACATCAACGCCAGTGCGACGGCAACCATACTCGGTATCAATCTTCTCATTGCATCCTCTCTGGTGGCGGCTGGGAATACCGGCATAGGAGCAAGCTATCGAAGGCAGGTCATTGGCGGAAATCGTTTTTCACCGCTACGATATAGAAACTTTCTATACCACCAGTGGAAAATATGATCGTGGACAAAATTCTGCGGCAGTTTATCGAAGTGGCGATGTTCAAAAATGTGAGTCATGCAGCAAACAAACTTTGCCTGAGCCAGCCGACGCTGACCCACAACATGAAGAAACTGGAAGAGAACCTCGGAGTACAGCTGCTGGAGCGAACCTCAACCGGGGTAAAAACCACCGAGTACGGCGATCTGCTGTTGGAGCAGGCGCAGATGATGCAGCGTATCTACGACAACACGCTGATCAAACTGGCGTTTATCAAAGCACGTCAGGAGCAGAGCCTGCGTATGGGCACCGGTCATGCCTGGTGGTATATGTTTGTACGCGACAGCTTCAATGCCTACCGCAAGCTGCATCCGATGGTGAATATCCATATCGATCTGGGCAACCACCTGCGCCTGATGGACCTGTTATTGGGCGGGGATATCGACTTGTTTATCGGCCATGAAATTCAGGGGCTGAACCCTAAAGCAGGCATCAGCTTTCTGCCGCTGTTTGGCACCACCGACAGTATGTTCGTGCGGCGCGGACACCCGCTGCTGGGACAAACGGTGGGCCCGGATGCGCTACTGGACTACCCCTGCGTTGAGCTGACCCCGGATGAAAGTCGTTATCATCATATGGTGGAAGATATGCAGCCGAAAAAGCTGGCGCGAAACCGCCTGCATCTGGCGGAGCGGGTAATTTGTTCGACCAATTCCATGATGTCGGCTGTAGACATGATCAACGATTCCGATGCGGTACTGCTGAGCTACCCCTCCTGTATGGCGGGTTATTTTGCGGATTACGGCATTGAACCCCTGCAGCTGATCCAGCCGGGACCACGTTGCACCGTCGGTATCTATCTGATGCGTGAAAAGGCGGATGCCCCGCATGTGGTGCAGATGCAAACACTAATGCAGCAGCACCTGGAACAGATCCGCCCGCTGTTGTCGTAGCTACTTCTCGCCGGTCAGCGCCACCAGCGCCTGGTACAGCGGTCGGGCATTGCCCGGCCCCACCACCAGCTGATATTCGGTAGTCAGGCGTGGGGTCTCGACCTCCAACAGCGCTTTAACACCGTTCAGGTCTTCGATGCCCGGTCGATCCAGCCGCCCGGCATCGCGCAGTTCCACCCTGATACGGCTGGCGCAGTAGCGTATTTTGGTCAGGTTTTCCGCTCCGCCAAAGGCGGCCAGCACCGACGCCGCAAGCTGATGTGTTTCCATTGTGCCTCCAGAAAAAGATTGCCTATGCAACAACAGCATAGAGCCGGCGGCAGGCCGAAGTGAAATTGGTTTCACCCGGTGCAATATAGACCCTGTCTATAACGCATCATTCGGCGCCCTCAATCTGTTACAAGGCATATACTTAACGGAGTGTACAGATAGGAGGTAATTGAGATGAAAGCGATAATTCCCCTGTTTTTGATGCTGATGCTTTCCGGCTGCCTTGGCCGGGGCGGCCCACAGGATGTGCCGCCACCGCCGGTGCATAACGATCCACAAACCTGCAATAATTCCTCCGCCAGCGCCAACAGCGACTGCTCTCAGTCCGTGGTACCGGCGATGCACTAACGCAAGCCATGCGGGCCGCGATCAGATCTCTATACGCAGGCCCGCCGCTTTCCAGTCAGGAAATCCGTCTTCCAGCCTGCGGGCCTCGCGACCTTTGGCGCGCAGCGCAGCAACGGCGTTAACCGAAAGCACGCAGTAAGGGCCGCGGCAATAGGCGACCACTTCACGGCCTTCGGGTAACTCGGCCAATCGACGCTCAAGCTCTTCCAACGGAATGTTCAATGCGCCAGGCAAATGCCCCAGCGCATACTCTTCATGCGGGCGTACGTCGAGCAAAAGGCCCACGCCGTGTTCGGCGTAGGCCTTTATCTCAGCGCTGTCCTTTGCGCCGGGCTGTGGTAATCCCAGCTACGAAGATTGTTCTTCTTCGTTGGCCAGATTTTTCGCCTGCTGTTTCATAAACACCACTTCCTGCGGGCTCGACATGTTGACACGGTGCGCCCGCAGCAATTTGAGAATATTGAACAACAGTTCGCTCTTGGTTGAACCGACCATGCGCGGGCTGGCGACATAACCGGTCACGCTGAGGATAATGCCGTCCGGGCCGAGCTGGCTGAAGCGCACATAGGGCGCCGGGGCATCCAGAATGGCTTCATATTCCTGATAAGCGCTCAGCAGGATGTTGCGAACCTGCTCCGGATCGATATCCGTCGGGAAGGTCAGCGCAATGGTTACCACCCCCTGCGCATTGCCCATGGTGGCATTACGCACGTTTTGCGAGATAAGTTGAGAGTTAGGTACGATCATCGTCGAGCGATCGCTAAGCTGGATCTCGGTGGCGCGCACATTGATACGACGCACGTCCCCCTCTACGCCGCCGATACCGATCATATCGCCGACTTTCACCGGGCGTTCGGTCAACAGAATCAAACCGGAAATAAAGTTCTTCACGATTTCCTGCAAACCAAAACCGATACCCACCGACAAGGCACTGACGATCCAGGCCAGGTTGTTCCACTGAATGCCCAGCGCCGCCAGGGTAATCAGGATCAACAGCACGTAGCCCACGTTGCTGAACAACGTCACCAGCGACGCACGAATACCGATATCTGCAATGGTTTTTGGCAGCAGTTCCTGGCTTAACCAGCGCTGGGTAACTCGCAGAATATAGATGCCAATGGCCAGGCAAATCACCGCATTGATCAGGTTGCCGGGCACAATGTTCAGTTGTTTCAGCCCTTCGCCGCTAAGAATGGCGATGATCTTTTCCAACAGCGAGTTGGGCGTCGTGGTGCCAAACGAGCCGTTAAACAACGAGACAATCATCAACAACAGCAGCGAACACTTGGCGATGGCGGTGAAGATGATCGCCATCTGCTCCAGGTGGCGATCCTTAAAATTAAGCGACTTCTTCAGCATCTTGCCACTGGCGGTTTGCGGCGAGAAGATTGCCGCGCACAGGTCAGTGGCGAACAGCACCAGGAAATAGAACGTCATTAACACCAGCGCGATCCAAATCACCTGATAGGTCAGGAAACGGGCAAAAGCGATATACCCTATCAGCAGCGAAAGCAAGATCACGCTTGAACACACCAGGGTGCTCATATGCAAAAGCCCACTGATGGTGGAGCGCTTCTCTACGTGTTCGCCCTGCTGCTCCAACTGACGGCGGATACGCTGAGAACGCAGTGGCATCGCCAGCAACACCATGCCAATCAAGCCGGCAACCAGGCCGTTACCGAAAATGGTGGTGCTCAAACTGGCGCTGACGGCATTATTAATAAGTTCTACCGTACCAAATGCCAATGCCAGCCCGGCCAACAGCGGCGAGAAATAGCGCAGACCTGAGGCAACGGCATTATCCAGGGTGCCAAGGCGCCACGAAGGGCGATTAAGTGACAGCGTTGCGCGCCCCAGTCCGGCAATCAGCGCGCAGAAAATCCCTAACTGATAAAAACTCCCGGCGAAATCCTCCAGCATCACCGGTAAGGGTTGTACGCGTGTGAAGGTGAGGAACAGCAGGTTCAACGCAATGCTGGTAGTAACAACCGTGACGGTGACGGTCATGATTGCCATAAAACTGCGGCGCAAACGCCCGTCCGGAAGATAACGGATGCTCACCCACGCCAGGAAACGCTCGGAAAAATAGCGCCCCCACGACCAGATAACCACCGCCAATACCAACAGACCCAGGGTGCCGTAACGTGAATCTTCCTGCCAACTGGCGTCCCAGGTCTGTTTCATTGCGGCGTTGAACTGATCCAGGCGCTGCACGTCGTCATCGGCAGGCTTTATCACCGGCGTCCAAAATTTGGTGCCCAACACGCTACCGGTGTTCAACGCCAACTGACTTTTGAACGCGACGCGACGTAAGTCACTGATTTGTTGCCCCAGATCGAGCACGCCAGCTCTCATCGCCTGTGCGCGTTGAACCGCTTCGTCGAGCTGCTTCTTGCTGTTATTCAAGGCATTGCGCTGTTGTACCACTGCCGCGTTTTCCGCCAACGCACCTGCCGCCGGTTGCGGCCCCAACACGTCCAGCTGCGCCTGCAGCTTCTCTTGCGCCGGTTGCAAGTCGGCCGCCAGCTTTTCCAGCTTGGCGGCCAGATCGTCAGTGGTCAATTTCAGCTTGCTGAGCTGGGTATCGTTACTGGCTTTGGAAACCTGCTGTTTGATGCTGTCCAACTGCTTCTGGTAGTTTTTCAGGGCGGTCGCAGGGTCCGGCTGGCTTTCGGCTACCGGGCTGTCATCCTGTGCGGCCACGCTGGTCAGCGGCGCCAACTGCAAGCCAAACAGCAGGAACAGGAAAAGAATAATTTGACGGGGCTTTAACATAAATTCGGGGCTCAGCCTTTACATGATAGACAAACGAAACAGGCGGGCCGGTAGTCACCGACCCGCCTGGCTAATCATAAACTGAGATTATGATAACTGCTTAATCTCCGCTTAAATATCAGTATTACTCCCATTCAGCACGATTCTCATGGTGACAACGTCACTAAAAACAATGAAAAATTACCGCTTACCGCACTGATAACGCTGCGAATTTACACTAGCGCAACCTGCCAAAGCCCCCTATACTCAGCTCATTCATTAACCTACGTTATAAAAGGAGGATTACTATGCCGATGTGTGAATTGTTTTTTTACTCACACTTCTATAGTAATTGCCGCTGCTCAAGCATTACCGGTATCGTGCTGCGATAACCCAGGCTTGAGCGAAGCTTACTAACATTTGAGTCCCTTCCCTCCGGCTTACCGGGTTGTCGTCAGCGATGTTTGACGATAGGCATACGCATGCCTGTAACTCTTGAGTAAGCAATGAGCACATTACTTTCTGCATTATCTGTCGGCTACGACAACAATTTCGGCCCTCTGCTGGTTGAGGTTTCCTTTAGCCTGAAAAAAGGCGATCGCATCGGTTTAATCGGCCACAACGGCTGCGGTAAAAGCACCCTGCTTAAAATCCTCAGTGGCGATCTGCCCGCCAGCGTCGGCAGCGTAACCCCTGCCCACCAGTGCCTGATGGCGCGGGTGGAACAGCACCTGCCCGAAGCTCTGCACGACTGCAGCCTGCTGGATGCGGTCATGGCGCGACTACCGGAAAACCAACGCGTCAGTGAAAGCTGGCAAGGCGAAGTGCTGCTAAGCAGCCTGGGCTTTGCGCCAACGTCATGGACACTGACTGCGGGCACACTGAGCGGCGGCCAGCATACGCGCTTGCTGTTGGCGCGCGCGTTGATTCGCCAACCCGACCTGCTGCTGCTGGATGAGCCGAGCAATCACCTGGACCTGCCGACCCTGCTGTGGCTGGAGCAGTTTCTGCAAAACTGGTCCGGCAGCTTCGTACTGGTATCTCACGATCGGCATTTGCTGGATCAGGTCACCAACTGCACCTGGATCCTGCGCGATAAAACTCTGCAGTTTTTCCGCCTGCCCTGTACCGCCGCACGCAAGGCACTGGAGGAACAGGATGAAGCGGACGCACACCGCCGTCAGGCGGAGCAGAAAGAGATCGACCGGGTGGCGAAAAGCGCCCAGCGGCTGGCCGTGTGGGGTCGGGTTTACGATAACGAAGACCTGGCTCGCAAGGCCAAGCAAATGGAAAAACGCGTTGATCGGCTGAAAGAAGAGCAAACCACGTTGAGCGCAGGCAGCCAATGGCGGCTCAGGTTAAAGGGCGAGGCACTGGATGCCGATCGCCTGCTGGCCTTGCCGCAACTGGACGTGCGCCCGGCGGCGGAGGCTCCGGTTCTGTTCAGGCTTGCATCGTTGCGGGTTAAAAGCGGGGATCGCATCGCCATCGTCGGGCGTAACGGCTGCGGTAAATCTTCGTTGCTACATCATCTGTGGCGCGAATACCAAGACCCAAACCAACGGGAAGCCGTGTTCCACCCGCGAGTCCGCATCGGCTATTACGATCAAAGCCTGCAGCAACTGCGTGACGAGGATACGCTGAGCGAGGCGTTGTCGCATTTCGCGCCGCTGACCGAGGAACAGCGGAAAATGGCGCTGATTGGTGCCGGATTCCCTTACCTGCGCCATCAGCAGCGCATCAGCACCCTGAGCGGCGGCGAGCGTTCGCGCCTGCTGTTTGTTGGGCTGACGCTGGCCAACTACTCTCTGTTATTGCTCGACGAGCCGACCAACCACCTGGATATGGAAGGCAAAGAAGAGCTGGCCGAGACCCTGCGGCAGTTTGAAGGCGCAGTGATGCTGGTCACCCACGACCGGATGCTGATCGAAAATAGCTGTAACCGCTTCTGGTTGATTGACCAGCAAAGGCTGGAAGAGTGGCAGGATCTGGAGCCGGTCTACCACCGATTGGCACAAGCGACGGAGGCCGTGCCAATGACCACCTCGTCCCAGCAGCCTGCCTGTCGCGAATTGCAGCATGCAGACGAGGAGCGACTGTTGGCCGCGCTGTTTGAACTGGAAAGCAAACTGCAAGAGGATCTGGCGCGTAAACCCAAGCATCAAAAAGTGCAGCTGCAGCAGCAATGGCGAAGTGAAATCGCGACCATTACCGCACAGTTAAATCTGGACTAACCTGTACAGGCCGCCTGCGGGCGGCCTTTTTCGTAGGGAGGTGGTATGAATATTCATCTCAGGTTGGCAACCCGTGAGGAGCAACCCTTGCTGGCGGCGATGCTGCCCAACTATTTGCGGGAGCTGGCTGCGGATACTGACTATCCACACCTGGCTCGCTATTGGCATGAAAACGGCAGGTACCCGTATCTGATAGTAAACCAGGCACAACCGGTGGGATTTGCCTTGGTCAGAACGCTGCTGCCAGCTACCACTATGGAAATGGCGGAGTTTTATGTCGCTAAACCCTGGCGAAAATACGGCATAGGTAAAAGTGCCGTGCAGGCACTGTTTGCCCTGCATCCCGGTCGTTGGCAGCTGTCGGTGCTGGCAGACAATCCGGGCGGCCTCGCCTTTTGGCTGTCGGTGGTACCAGCGACGGCTTACCGGGCCTGGGTTGAAAAACCGGGGATCCGACCTCACTGGGCGCTGTCATTTTCCGTCGGCAGCGCCCAGTGATAAGCACCAGAAACTAGATGCCGGGTTTAGGCTTAATCGGCTCCACGTGCCCTACTGCCCGCGATATGCTGGGATAAAGTGCGCGTAACTGGCGTTCGATGCTGTCTACCGCAGCATGCGCGGACACAATAGAGGCCGCCGGGGAAACCCGGCAGTGAAAGTTGACGATAATGCCGTTCGCGGTTTTGCGTGCGCGAATGTTATGCACGTCCTGCACCATTTCACCGTTCTCTACCGCCACATGCAGGATCTGACGAATGTGCGCCAGCTCTTCCGGTGCAACATCTTCACTGGCTATCCAGTGGTGCGTCTGCGGTTCAAGATGAGTTTCAATTTCAGTCTCCTCGCCAATCGCCTCACGCAGCAAGGTTTCAATCTCACTGGCGATATCGTGAGCCTGTGCCACGCTGGCGCTGGCAGGTACGGCCAGATCCAGACTGATCGACATGCGTTCCGGCAGCTGTTGCAGGGCCAAATTTTGCACCACCGCGCCGTGGTTGGCGGCGATCACCCGGATACGGGTCGCCATGTCTTCGTCGCTGCGGGTTTGCGGGTTGGCAATCACCGTGGCTTCGGCATTGGCATATTGCCGTTCCAGACGTTCGGCAATCGACTTTTTCAGCGCGTTGATACGCTCCAGCGGCAAGGTGCGACACACGGCGACGGTGACCTCAATGAACAACATGGCACCGGCGTTGCGGATGCGAATATTCTCGGTGGCCAGTATTGCGGGGAAACTCTGGAGCAAGGCATCGATTTCTTCCTTGGCACCGGCAGGCGCGGTATCCATCAGCGAATCGAATGAACGTTTCCCCAGTTTCACCGCCGCGACCACAATAAAACAGGCTACGATCAACGCCGCGATGGCGTCTGCACGGTTGAAGCCGAGCATGACGAACACCATGCCCAACAGCACCACGGCGGAAGCCAACATATCTGAGAAGAAATGCAGCGCATCGGCCTCTAGCGCCGCACTGTCAGTGGCCTTTGCCACGCGATTCAGCGCCCTGACGCGGAAAAAATCGACCACAATCGAGATCAACAGCACCGCAATGACCACAGGGGCAGCGACAATTTCATGCGCCTCCCCGAGCAGGCTTTTGCCGGCCTCGTAAACAATCCAGACGGCAGCCCCCAACAGCAACAGTACTTCAAACAGCGCGGCCAGATTTTCGACCTTGCCATGACCAAAATGATGGTCGTCATCAGCGGGTTTGTCGCTGATGCGCACCGCCAGCCAGGTAATACTGGTGGCAATAAAATCGGTGAAAGAGTGGATCCCTTCAGAAATAAGACCAATACTGCCGGTAAAAATGCCGGCAATAAATTTCCCGGTCGCCAATAGCCCGCTGGCTATCATCGAATTTCTGGCAACGGATTGTTTTTCATTTTGCATATTACGGCTCACATTCAAAGGGGCATTTATTTCTTTATTTTAGTCGAGTATTGCCAGGCAAAAGCAACCAGCAGCATACTACCCGAGAATGTCAGCATTAAACTAGACAGAAATTCTGATTTTCCGGTTGAATAAAAATAAATCTCATTCACACCCACGGCAATCATCAAAATGGCATAGAGCAGACCAAGAATAGAAATAATCATTATCGTTATACTCCACAAAGCTGCATCAGGCGGTCAGAGTTTAATCGCATCCTCCCCGTCGTAATAAAACACTTCGGGGAGGATGCATCCAGGCGGATCTTTAGCGTTCATTAATCATCCCATTTAGAGCTCATATAGGCGGCGAACAGGCCCAGTGAGCTGATGATGCTCAGGAATCCTACAAAGAAGATCATGTTTCCCATTATTTCGTCCTCGATTAATTATTGTCGATAAAAGCCTCTTTAATTAAAAAGTGGATAATCTCATTATTCATGAATATTTACGCACCTCCTGTTTACTGAGAATTAATTTCCGCTCCGGCAACCACACGGAGCGGAAGCCCATTTATATCCCCAGCACGTGCTGGGCGATTTTGAAGTAGATAATCAGCCCGGTACCATCAATAAAGGTGGCGATAAACGGCGCCGACACTACCGCCGGATCAATGCCCACACGCTTGAGCAGCATCGGGATAATGGATGAAACAATGGCGCTCCAGACGGTAATCGCCACCAGCGACAGGCTGACCACCATAGTAACGTCCATACCCACGCCCATGATCCAGGCGCGCGCCCAGGCTGCGATGCCGATGGTAGCGGCTATCAGCAGCGAGGTAGACACCTCTTTGCGGATCACCGCGCCCAGGTTACGCAGGCTGACCTCTCCCAGCGCCATGGCACGTACCAACGTAGAAGTGATTTGAGTACCGCTGTTACCGCCGGTACCGATCAGCAACGGAATGAAGAATGCCAGTGCTATCGCCGCTTCCAGCTGTTCTTCAAAGGCCTTTAACACATTGCCGGTATAGGCTTCGGCGACAAACAGCATCAGTAACCACACCGAACGCTTGCGCCACAATGCCCAGGGGCTGGTTTCGAGATAAGGCTTGTCCAGCGGCAGGCTGGCGCCCTGGCGTTGCGCATCCTCGGTATTTTCGTCTTCAATCAGCCGGGCGATTTCTTTTTCGCCCAGCACGCCCACCAGCGTTTTATTCACCACCACCGGTACTACGTCCAGCCCGCCCTTACCCAATAAATGGGCAACGTCATTACGGTCGTCATCGGGAGAGACCTGGAAATAGCTGTGATTGATCATCACGCCAACGGGTTTATCATCGTCTTCGCACTGCAATAATTTTTTTACCGACAGCGTACCGCGCAGATGATAATCATCAGCAGTGACAAACAGCTGAGCGGGAATTTCATCCGTTTTTAACTGAGAAAGAAAATATTCCTTGGCTTTGTTGACCGTCATATTGCCGGGAACGGTAATAAAATCGGCGTTCATATAGCTCGCAATCGAAGACTCGTCTTGAGTTTCAGCATGGGCCAGCGCCGGTGAGAGGTAATTTTGATGTGACTTCATTATGTTAGTCCCTATTTCTGTTTAAACTTCAACAGCGAATCGCATAGGGGCGTTAACCACAGAGGGAGTGCAGAAAGCCTATCTCCGCGTCCAGGTTTTAGCACTATACAACGTATCTGATGTGTTAATCAGAAGTTACTTTGGGCTGAACCTTAATCCGATAAAGCCTGTCTTAACCTTGGGCATCTCTCGATGTCGTCAGATCAGTAACCTGTGTTTGTATAGGAGCCTCGCCAAACGAGATACTGCATATAAACTACGGGGGGCAGTATAGGCAGGGTTTTTAATCGATGGGCAAAAATCTGGCTTGCCGTTGATGAAACATTTAGAAAAAACATTTTCGGTAAAAATAATAAAATGTGGGACGGAACAATCCTAACCCACATTATTTACCGTCAATGCGCGAGGATATACACGTTTTTGTCGTACAACGGCCCCTGGCGGGTAAAGTCGATGCCTTTCACATAGGGTTTGACCAGCGTGGCGTTAGCCTCGTAGTACACCGGTGCCACCGGCGTATCCACCGCCAACACATCTTCTGCCTGCTGGAAGGCCTGCTGCACCTGTTCCGGGCTTTGCGCCGCGGTAGCCTGGTGCAGTAGCCGATCGTAATGCTCATTGGCATATTTGGCCGAGTTCTCGCTGCTGGTAGAGCGGAATACATTCAGGAAAGTGGAAGGATCGTTGTAATCCGCCAACCAACGGCTGAACGCCGCACTGTATTGACCGTTGTTGATATTGTCCAATACCACCTTGCGCTCCTGATTTTGCAAAGTGACCTCTGCTCCCAGGTTCTTTTTCCACATCGCGCTAGCGGCGATCACAATTTTCTTGATGGTGGCGTCGTTGCTGTACAGCAAAGTGAAACGTAACGGATGCTGCGCGTTAAAACCGGCTTCCGCCAGCAGCTTTTTCGCTTGGGCAATGCGTTGCTCTTGCGACCACCCCGCCGCCACTCCGGCCTGCAAGGTAAAGCCGCCGGCACCGGTTGGGGTAAAGGTCCAGGCCGGCTGTTGACCATAGCCCAAGACCTTGCCGGCAATCACCTGTTTATCCAGCGCCAGATTCAGCGCCTGACGCACACGCACGTCGTTAAAGGGCGGCTGCCGGTTATTAAAGGCAAAGTAGCTGGTCGACAGCAGCGGATAAGTCACCAGTTGCTCATCGCCCAGGTTTTTTTTCAGCTGTTGGTATAACTCTGGCGGCGCGCTGTAACCCAGTTCGATCTCACCGGCGCGAAAACGCGCCACTTCCGGGAACCCTTGCAGCGGCAGGAATGTCACCTTATTGAGCACCGTGTGGGCGTTATCCCAATACTGGGTATTTCGCTCTAGGACCACTTTTTCATTCACCACCCACTGTGCCAGTTTGAAAGCTCCGTTACCGACGAAGTTTTGCGGTTGGGTCCAGTTTTTGCCGTATTGCTCCACCACTTTCCGATTTACCGGCAGCACCGGAAAATGCACCAGTTGTTTAAGCAAATAGGAGTTAGGTTCAGCCAGCGTCACCTGCAGGGTATGGGCATCCAACGCTTTCACGCCCAGTTCGCTCGGCGGTTTGCCACCGGCGTTAATTTCCGCCGCATTCAATACATAGGCCGACGCCAGATAGCTGCCGTAGGGTGAAGCGGTTTTAGGATCGGTCAAGCGCCGCCAGCTAAAGACGAAGTCATCGGCGGTCACCGGATCGCCATTTGACCATTTCGCTTCTGGACGCAGATGGAAGGTCCAGACAGTCCCCTTAGTTTCCCACTTGGTGGCCAATGCGGGGATCACCTCGCCATTTTTTCCCACCCGCAGCAGCCCTTCAAACAGGTCATTGAAGATATAAAATTCCACGTTGCTTTCCGCCAGGTTCGGATCCAGCGTAGCCGGCTCGTAACCATTGGCCCGCACCAGCTCCTGTTTGGCGGCCAGTTGAACGCCCGCAGGCACCTCGGCGGCCTGCACCGCCACGCCAGCCTGCAAAGACAAGATGATTAGACCAGCCAATCCCTTAAGCTTGAATGAATATGTCACGTCGTTATCCCTTAATGGTGTTTTGTCGACGCCTATATTCATCGAAGCAGTTGAATAAATTAAATCATTAAACGCTATGACTCATAACCAAAATAACTGGGGTGAAACAACATGAATTTCTTTCATTATCAGACTCCTACTCGCCATCCTGATGAGTCTGTTTTTCACCAGGGCTGAAGGAATGTTAACGGCTACCCGGCCAACACTTAATGGCGATGGTTGAATGCATTAAACGACGTCACTCGTGGTTCTGAGGGCAGTTGCACCGACCGCGGAGATGACAGGCCAAACAGCGGGGTTATTGGTTTCATTGCACTGCCAATCGATTAACGCATTATAAATACTGATGAATTAGCGAATAAAAGAATCAATAATACTCAAGCTTAATTTTTCCTTAAGACAAGATAATTAGTGAGCAATTTATAAAAATAAATTAATACGAATCGTTTTCACTATCATTATTAATGTTCTTATATACAATCAGGGCTGCCCGGCATTCGTCAGGCCTTATTCATTCGCTTTTCTTCTCTGCACTCTCTCAATAAAAAGGATGACTGTATGAAGCTGCGTTTCACTTCTCTCGGCCCCATTGCCCTGTTGGCGTCGTCCATGATGCTGGCGTTTTCCGCCAATGCCGCATCTCAGGATGAAGGTATCGTTATTTATAACGCCCAGCATGAAAACCTGGTGAAATCCTGGGTGGAAGGTTTTACTAAAGACACCGGCATTAAAGTGACCCTGCGTAATGGCGGCGACAGTGAGTTGGGTAATCAACTGGTGCAAGAAGGGAGTGCATCCCCTGCCGACGTTTTTCTGACGGAAAACTCCCCGGCGATGGTGTTGGTGGATAACGCCAAACTGTTTGCGCCCCTGGACGCCGCTACCCTGGCCCAGGTTGAACCGCAGTACCGTCCACAGCATGGCCGTTGGATAGGCATTGCTGCCCGCTCAACGGTGTTCGTCTACAACCCGGCTAAGTTGACCGAAGCGCAATTGCCGAAATCACTGCTGGATCTGGCCAAGCCGGAATGGAAAGGCCGCTGGGCAGCCTCACCTTCAGGTGCGGATTTCCAGGCGATCGTCAGCGCCTTGCTGGAGCTAAAAGGCGAGAAAGCCACCCTGGAATGGCTGAAAGCGATGAAAACCAACTTCACCGCTTACAAAGGCAACAGCACCGTGATGAAAGCGGTGAATGCCGGCCAAATCGACAGCGGTGTCATCTATCACTATTATCCCTTTGTCGACGGTGCCAAGACCGGCGAGAACAGTAAAAATATCAAGCTCTACTACTTTAAACACCAGGATCCGGGTGCTTTTGTCAGCATCTCCGGTGGTGGCGTGTTGGCCTCAAGCAAACACCAGCAGCAGGCTCAGGCGTTCGTGAAGTGGATCACCGGTAAAAACGGCCAGGAGATCCTGCGTACCAACAATGCGTTCGAATATGCCGTGGGCGTTAACGCAGCCTCCAACCCGAAACTGGTACCGCTGAAAGAGCTGGACGCGCCTAAAGTCGACGCCTCCGCGCTGAACGGCAAAAAAGTCGTCGAATTGATGACCGAAGCCGGTTTGTTGTAAGCCAGTCTTGTCCGTAAAGAGAGCTTTTAGCCCTATGTCGAATATAGGTTTCAACGCTGCCGGTGCAGCGCCACGTTACGCTTCAGCCCGACGCCATCAGCGGCCGGGGCTGTTTATCGTGGCGGTCGCCATTTTACTCTCCCTGCTGGCACTGTTGCCGTTGGGGTTTGTCATTAGCGTGGCGTTTGAAACCGGTTGGCCGACGGTGAAAGCTCTGGTTTTTCGCCCCCGGGTGGCCGACCTGCTGCTTAATACTCTGTTGCTGGTGGTCTTCACACTGCCTATTTGTGCCGTTCTTGGGGTGGCATTGGCCTGGTTGACCGAGCGTACCACCTTGCCCGGACGTCGCATCTGGTCATTGTTAGCAACCGCACCGCTGGCGGTGCCCGCCTTTGTGCAAAGCTACGCCTGGATAAGCCTGGTACCTTCGATGCATGGCTTGGGCGCAGGGGTCTTTATTTCGGTCATTGCCTACTTCCCGTTTATTTACTTGCCGGCGGCCGCAGTACTGCGCCGGCTTGATCCCGGTATTGAAGACGTCGCCACTTCGCTGGGCACCCGCCCGCTGGCGGTGTTTTTCCGCGTGGTATTGCCCCAGCTGAAATTGGCGATTTGGGGCGGTTCACTGTTGATCGCTTTGCATTTGCTGGCGGAATACGGCCTGTATGCGATGATCCGCTTTGATACCTTCACCACCGCCATTTTCGATCAGTTCCAGTCCACTTTTAACGGCCCGGCGGCCAATATGCTGGCCGGGGTACTGGTGCTTTGCTGCCTGGTGCTGTTGCTGCTGGAAGCCGGCAGTCGAGGCCGAGCGCGCTATGCTCGCGTCGGTTCCGGCAGCGCCCGCAGCCAGAACGCTTACCGTCTTGGGCCTGCCGCTACCCTGTTCGGCCTGCTACTGCCCTTGGTACTCACCGCGCTGGCGCTGGGCGTGCCCTTTATCACGCTGGCCCGCTGGCTGACCTTGGGTGGATTTGAGGTCTGGCGCAATACCGAACTGCTGCCAGCCCTGCTGCAAACGCTGTCGCTGGCGGCCAGCGGAGCGCTGTTGATCACCTTATGCGCCATCCCAATGGCCTGGCTTTCGGTACGCTATCCGGCACGACTGTATCGGATTTTGGAAGGCTGCAATTATGTCACCAGCTCGCTGCCCGGTATCGTCGTGGCGTTGGCGTTGGTCACCATCACCATTCACAGCTTCCGCCCAATTTATCAAACCGAAATTACCCTGCTGCTGGCCTATTTACTGATGTTTATGCCGCGAGCCTTGATCAACCTGCGTGCGGGCATCGCTCAGGCACCGGTAGAGTTGGAAAATGTGGCGCGCAGTCTCGGCCGATCCCCGGCGCAGGCGCTGTGGAGCACCACGCTGCGACTGGCGGCTCCCGGCGCGGCCGCCGGTGCGGCACTGGTGTTTCTGGCCATCTCCAACGAATTGACTGCCACCCTGCTGCTGGCCCCCAACGGCACCCGCACGTTAGCTACCGCTTTCTGGGCGCTGACCAGCGAGATCGACTATGTGGCGGCGGCCCCTTACGCGCTGATTATGGTGGTGTTATCACTGCCACTGACCTGGCTTCTTTATTCTCAATCCAAACGCACGGCGGGATTATGAGCACGCTTGAACTACAAGGCATCGGTAAGTCCTATAACGCGATCAAGGTGCTGGAGCATGTTGATTTGCAGGTTGCCCCGGGAAGCCGCACCGCGATTGTCGGCCCTTCCGGCTCGGGGAAAACTACCCTGCTGCGCATCATCGCCGGCTTCGAAATACCGGACAGCGGTCGGGTGATGTTGCAGGGCCATTCGATGGACAATGGCAGCGGCTGGGTGCCAGCGCACCTGCGGGGCATTGGTTTTGTCCCGCAAGATGGCGCGCTGTTTCCGCACTTCACCGTGGCCGGCAATATCGGTTTTGGCCTGAAGGGCAGCAAGCGCGACAAGCAACTGCGTATAGATGCGCTGATGGACATGGTGGCGCTGGATCGTCGCCTGGGTGCACTGTGGCCCCACGAACTTTCTGGTGGGCAACAGCAACGCGTGGCGTTGGCCCGGGCACTCTCCCAGCAGCCGAAATTGATGTTGCTGGATGAACCCTTCTCCGCGCTGGATACCGGCTTGCGTGCCGCGACCCGCAAAGCGGTGGCAGAGCTGCTGGCCGAAGCCAAAGTGGCGTCTATTTTGGTGACCCACGATCAGACTGAAGCGTTGTCGTTTGCCGATCAGGTGGCGGTGATGCGCAATGGCCGTCTGGCACAGGTTGGGCCGCCGCAGGATCTTTATCTACGGCCGGTCGACGAACCCACCGCCACATTTTTAGGTGAGACGCTGGTGCTCTCCGCCGATCTGGAA
This sequence comes from Serratia sp. BNK-12, assembly GCF_047456085.1. NCBI lineage: Bacteria > Pseudomonadati > Pseudomonadota > Gammaproteobacteria > Enterobacterales > Yersiniaceae > Serratia > Serratia sp. BNK-12. The sequence continues at coordinate 2,421,831 of NZ_CP179896.1, read as the reverse complement.
CAGGGTTGGGCCCAGTGCGCGTTGGGGCGGATTGCCGTGGACGACTGTAGCCGCCGTGGGCCTGCCCGCATCATGCTGCGGCCGGAGCAAATCCAAATCAGTCAGTCCGAGTCGCAACACTCCAGCCAGGCGGTAGTGACCCACATCGATTTCGCCGGTTTTGTCTCCACCCTGAATTTGCGTATGGCCAACAACGACGCCACGATTGAGCTTAAAACCGTCAGCCGCGAAGGCCTTCGCGCCGGTACTCTGGTCAATCTGAATATCATCGGTCAGGCACATATTTTTGCCGGGTAATACCTGCATCTCAGTCAAACCGGTGCCTGCAGAACAGGCATCGGTATCCCCCGAACCTGGCCTTCGCGTTGCAGTACCCTGGCGTCTCACTCAACTCGCTTAACGATAAAACCTATCGCAGCCATCGTTGAGTAAAAACCCTTTCATCAACTACGATTAGTTTGTGGCCGGTGCAAGCATTCACCCGTCCGGAGATAACCCACAGAGGATTATCATAATTATTCATGCTGCTTAAAGCCGCCCTTCTTTGATGCGGCTAAGAAAGGTTAATTATGTCACGTACTACCCCCCTCGAACGCTACCGCAATATCGGCATCTCGGCGCATATCGATGCCGGCAAAACCACCACCACCGAGCGGATTCTGTTTTACACCGGGGTCAGTCACAAGCTGGGCGAAGTGCACGACGGCGCCGCCACCATGGACTGGATGGCGCAGGAGCAGGAACGCGGCATTACCATTACTTCGGCGGCGACGACCTGTTTCTGGAACGGCATGCAGCATAATTATCCGCAGCACCGCATCAATATTATCGACACCCCCGGGCACGTAGACTTTACCATTGAGGTCGAACGTTCGATGCGCGTGCTCGATGGCGCGGTCATGGTCTACGACTCGGTGGGTGGCGTACAGCCGCAGTCGGAAACCGTCTGGCGCCAGGCCAATAAATACAAGGTGCCGCGGCTGGCGTTCGTCAACAAAATGGACCGCGTGGGCGCTGACTTTTTCCGCGTGCGCAAAATGATGATCGAGCGCCTTAAGGCCAATCCGGTACCGATCGTCATACCCATTGGTGCTGAAGACCACTTCACCGGCGTGGTGGACTTGGTAACCATGAAAGCAATCCTGTGGGACGAAGCAACCCAGGGGATGAGTTTCAGCTTTGAAGAGATCCCGGCGGAACTGCGTGAATCGGCACAGGAATGGCGGGATAAAATGGTCGAAGCTGCTGCCGAAGGCTCGGAAGAGCTGATGGACAAGTACCTTAATCAGGTACCGCTAAGCGAAGAAGAGATCGTTCGCGGCCTGCGCCTGCGCACCGTGGCCGGCGAAATTCAGCCGATGCTGTGCGGTTCCGCATTCCGCAACAAAGGGGTGCAACGCATGCTGGACGCGGTGATTGAACTGATGCCCTCGCCGCTTGACGTTCCACCGATGGAAGGCCACGACGAGCGCGACAATATCGTGATCCGCCGCGCGTCTGACGATGAAAAGTTCTCGGCGCTGGCATTCAAGCTGATGACCGATCCCTTCGTCGGCCAATTGACCTTTGTGCGAGTGTATTCCGGCGTATTGGCCAAAGGCAGCAGCGTATACAATCCGGTGAAGGGGAAGAAAGAACGTATTGGCCGCATCGTGCAAATGCACGCCAACGATCGTAAAGATGTCGAAGAGCTGCACGCCGGTGACATCGCCGCCTGCGTGGGGCTAAAAGATGTTACCACCGGCGACACCCTGTGCGATCCCAACGCGATTATCACGCTGGAGAAAATGGTGTTCCCGGAACCGGTCATCGCTCAGGCGATTGAGCCGAAAACCAAAGCCGATCAGGAGAAGATGGGCATCGCGCTGCAACGCCTTTCCTCAGAGGATCCATCATTTCGCGTGCGTACCGACGAAGAGTCGGGCCAGACCATTATTTACGGCATGGGCGAACTGCATTTGGAAATTATCGTCGACCGCATGCGGCGTGAATTTGGCGTGGCGACCACCACCGGCAAACCGCAGGTGTCCTACCGCGAAACTATCCGCAAGCGCGTGACCGACGTGGAAGGCAAGTTCGTGCGCCAGTCCGGCGGTAAAGGCCAGTACGGCCACGTGGTATTGACGGTGGAACCCAATGAGCCGGGCAAGGGCTTTGAATTTTTCGATGAAATCAAAGGCGGCGTGATCCCGGGCGAATTTATCCCGGCGGTGAGAAAAGGCGTGCTGGAAGCCTTGAATAACGGCGTGCTGGCTGGCTATCAGGTGGTCGATGTCAAAGTGCACCTGACCTTTGGCTCTTACCACGACGTCGACTCCTCGGAGCAGGCGTTCCGCATGGCGGCCATCTTCGGTTTTAAAGAGGCCTGCCGTCAGGCGGATCCGGTGATCCTCGAACCCATTATGTCGGTAGAGGTAGAAACGCCGGAAGATTACGCCGGCAGCGTGATGGGCGATCTGTCGTCACGGCGCGGACTGGTGCAAGGGATGGAAGATATTCCGGGCGGCGGCGGCAAGGAGATTCATGCCAAGGTGCCGCTGTCGGAGATGTTTGGCTATTCCACCACCTTGCGCTCGATGTCGCAGGGGCGCGCCACCTACACCATGGAGTTCAGCCACTACGCCGAAGCCCCGCGCAACGTGGCCGAAGAGATCATTCACCACAGCAAAAAGTAAACTTACCGCCTGCCGCGCTCTGCGGCAGGCGTTACTCCTTGGCCCCAATACTGACCACCACCGGCTGCGGCTTAATCCGCATCGCAGACACCACTCCCACGATCAGGCAGGCAATACCGCCCAACGTCAGCAGCGGTGGCCAGGCCTGGCGCAGCATAAAGGTGTAAGCCAACCCCGCCAGAATTTCGAAGACGATCAGCGGCCCGACCAACACCGTCGGCAGGCGCTGACTCGCCTCATTCCAGCACAATGCGCCAATCCACGAACACAACATGCCAATGGCAATCATTAACGGGACAAATACTTCAGGCCTGGGTCCGAAAGGCAACGCAAACTCCGGCTGGGTAAAAGCCAATTGACCGCAAACCACCACGTAACCGATCAGTGCCAGCGGCAGCGTCACCAGCCCCTGAGCCGTTGCCCAGGTCGCGGACCTTTGCCCCGGGTTCTCCCGCAGCCAGCGGGCATTACGCAATGGGAACCAGGTCCAGCACGCCACCGCCAACACCGCCAGGCCCAAGCCGCTGGTATAACGCCAGACGTCAACCGGGGCCGTATTGCCCTGCAGTTCGGCAACGTTGACCAATGCCAGACCGCAGGCAATCAGCACCAGCGCCGGCGTCAGTTTACGCCAGGAAAGTCGGCCATCGTGCTGGCTGTAAAACAGGTTGGCGGTCACCGAAATGACCACCGGCAGCGTACCGATAATCATGGTAGAAACCGGTGCGCCAGTACGTTGAATGGCACTCGCCAGGCACAGGTAATACAGCAGGTTGCCAATCGCCGTCAGCTTTAACGCCTCCAGCCAATCGTGACGATGTAACTTTTTCAGACGATGACGATCAAACCACGCCAACGGCAAGGCAATCAGCCCAAAGGCCAGATAACGCCCGGTCGACTGCAGTGCCGCCGGGTATTCAGGGATTAACACCGGGCCGACAAAAATCAGCCCCCACATCAGTCCGGCAGACAAGGCAAATAACACGCCGACAAACATAATGACTCCATCAACAACCGGGAACGGCAATGCGAACCCGTGATTAATTCTTGGGGGTCAGCCTAACGAACTCGGGCGGGAAAATATTGTAGCAGGTTGCTGTTTTAGCGGTTGGTGACCTGTTTCTGGTAGCGCACTGGCGTGACACCGTAACGATTGGCAAAGGCGCGCGTCAAATGCGCCTGATCGGTCAACCCCGCCGCTGCCGCCACCTGGGCCGCGGGCATACCGCGCCCCAGCATCAGTTTGGCCTGTGACAGACGGATCGCCATCAGCATCTGTTGGGGGGATACGTGATATTGGGCTTTGAATTTACGCAGAAAATGATATGGGCTGAGCGAAACCAGCGCCGCTAACTGCTCCAGCGTAATGACAGAGGCAAAGTTATCGTGCAGGTAGCTTTTGACGATATCGAAACGGTGCGCCGCCTCTGCCTTCAACGGGCGTGCCGCCTGAATGTGTGGGCGGAAAATGCCGATGACCTGCATCAGCAAGTCGTCGATGGTCAAGGGATCTTTGGCTTGCCACAGCGCGGCCAGGGTGGCGGACAATCGCTGCGCCGCCAATGGATCCTCGCGTACCGCTTCGGTAAACCAGAACCCCTGCTCACCCGACAGCAATTCCAGCGTGTCCGGCTCCAGATACAGCATCCGATAATTCCAGCCGCCGGCGGTTTCCGCCTCGCCGGTGTGCAACTCGTCCGGGTTCATCAATACCAACGAACCCGGCGCCGCCAAATGTTGCGCGCCACGGTAGCGGAAACGTTCAGCGCCAAAATCGACGGTGCCAATGGCGAAGGCATTGTGCGTGTGCGGCTCAAAAACATAGCGCTCTATATGGGCGTGATAAAGCTCAACGCCCGGCACCTGCGGCAAATGCCGAAACTGCGCGCTGTCTTTTTCAAAGGGAAACTGTTGTGGAACACCCTGCACCTTGCCACCCTGCTTCAATTTCGCTGGTGCCGATATGATAGTCAACGCGGCAGGTTTTGAGTAGTGCGTAACGCGGTTCTCTGGACGCTGGTACTCATTCAGCGTAGGGTATTTTACTCAGCGCCCGGCGTCAGCAAGCCGGCACCGGCGTCTTGATTATCCCGCCGCAGAACGGGAACCCCGTTTTTAACCCCTTGAAAGTAAGAGGCAACAATGTATCCAGATACTCAACTCTATATCGACGGACAATGGCGTAACGCAGTCGCCGGCAAAACCACGCCGGTCACCAACCCCGCGACCGATGAGGTGATTGGCAGCGTGGCGCATGCCGCCGCAGCCGATCTTGATCTGGCACTGGACGCAACCGAACGCGGTTTTAAAGTCTGGCGCGACACCTCCGCCTATCAGCGTGCAAACCTGATGCGCAAGGCCGCAGCATTGTTGCGTGAGCGTGCCGAGAAGATCGCCGCCATCATGAGTCAGGAACAAGGCAAACCAGTGGCGCAGGCCAAGGTTGAAATTCTCAATTCGGCGGATGTGATCGACTGGTTTGCCGGCGAAGCCAGCCGCACCTACGGCCAGATTATTCCGTCCCGCAGTCGCGATGTGCAGCAGCAAACCCTCAAGCTGCCGGTTGGGCCGGTTGCCGCCTTTACCCCGTGGAACTTCCCGATTAATCAGATCGTACGCAAACTGTCCGCCGCGCTGGCAGCAGGCTGTTCGATCATCGTCAAAGGCCCGGAAGAAACTCCGGCCTCACCGGCGGAGCTGATCAGAGCCTTTGCCGACGCAGGCGTGCCGGCGGGCGTTATCGCGCTGGTATACGGGACTCCGGCGGAGATCTCCGAGTACCTGATCCCGCATCCAACCATTCGCAAAATCTCGTTCACCGGCTCCACCCGCGTGGGTAAACATTTGGCGGCACTGGCCGGCCAGCACATGAAGAAAGCCACCATGGAACTGGGTGGCCACGCGCCGGTGTTGATTTTTGACGATGCCGATCTCGACGCTGCCGCCAAAGAGCTGGCGTTGGCCAAATTCCGCAACGCCGGCCAGGTCTGCATCGCCCCGACCCGTTTCCTGATCCAGCAAGGCGTTTATGAAGCCTTCGTTGAAAAATTCACCGCCGCGGTGCGTGATATCAAGCTGGGCAATGGTCTGGAGGAAGGCGTCACCATGGGCCCGATGGTTCTGCAACGCAGCGTAGAAGCCATTGATGCCTTTGTGAAGGATGCGATTGCCCAGGGTGCTAAAGCCACGACCGGCGGTCACCGGGTGGCGGGCGTCGGCAATTTCTTCGAACCGACGGTATTACGTGACGTGCCGTTGAGTGCGCGCGCGATGTCTGAAGAACCTTTTGGTCCGGTAGCCCTGCTGCGTCCGTTCACCACTTATGAGGAAGCCATTGCCGAGGCTAACCGCCTGCCATACGGTCTGGCGGCTTACGCCTACAGCCGCAGCATCGCCACGGTGACGGCGCTGGGACGCGATGTGGAAAGCGGCATGCTCAGCATTAACCATATCGGTTTTGGCCTGCCAGAAACGCCGTTTGGCGGGGTGAAAGACTCCGGCCACGGTACCGAAGGCGGCAGCGAAGCGATCGAATCCTATCTGGAAACCCGCTTCGTCACCGTCGCCGGCCGTTAAGCCACTCAGGCCGGTACATATGCCCCGTATCATTCATACGGGGCATTTTTTATCAGCCAACCTTGTCGAACAACACCCGCGCCGCCGGGGTCAAGCCCAGCATGTGAATGCAGGCATGCACCATGCCCGGCAGCCGCTCGCAACGCACCGCTACGCCCGCCTCCTGTAACCGCTTGGCATAAAGCTCGGCTTCATCACGCAACGGATCGTATTCGCAGCTGAGAATGGTCGCCGGGGGTAACCGCTTTAACATTGGGGCATGCAGTGGCTCTGCGTAAGGATCCTGCGGCTTGTCCGCTTCGCCCAGATAGGTGTTCCAGCAAAACGCCATCACTTCCCGCGTCAAATAATACCCTTGCGCGTACTCCTCATAGCTTGCGGTATCCATAGCACGACTCAATGCCGGATACAGCAACAGCTGATGCTCAATCTGCGGCCCCTTGCGGTCTCGGGCCAATAACGCCACCGCCGCGGCCAGGTTGCCGCCTGCGCTGTCGCCGCCTACCGCCATGCGGGCAACGTCAACGCCCCACTCATCGGCCCTTTCCACCACGCCGCACAGGGCCTGATACACGTCCTCAAGCGGCCGTGGATAGGGATACTCAGGTGCCAACCGGTAATCAACCGACAGGATCACGCGCCCGGTGGCATTGGCCAGTGCCTGACAAGGCCGGTCATACAGCGCCAGCGATCCCAGACACCAGCCGCCGCCGTGGGCATACAGCATCGCAGGCAGAGGCTCACTCGGCGTCGCTCCTCCCGGCGTATAGGCACGAATGGCGATAGCCCGCCCGTCGTCAGCGGTCACCCAACCATCACGGACGCCACCACTGGCTTCGGCTTCCCCCTGCAGCGCCAACAAGCCGGCCTGGGCGACCTCCCGCATCTCACTGAGCGATGCAGGCGCTGGTGCCTGCGCAGCCTCCGCCAGAAAACGAGCAATCTGAGGATCAAGCGGCATGGTTCTGGCTCCCTGACAGGAAGGGGATCACCAACGCGATAAATTCCTCGTGACACTCTTCGGTGATGAAATGGCCACAGCCGGCCACGGTTTCTCCTCGCAGATCCACCGCGTTGTCACACAGCGTGACGAATGGCGCGTCGCCAGTAGCATGTTCTGCACCAATGGTCATCACCGGCATGGTTAGCCGGGTCTCTGCCCGCCGCTGGTTTTGGCGGATGGTTTCCGGAATGGCGCGGTAGTAGTCAAAACCGGCGCGCAGGCTTCCCGGTGCTGAATAGGCGGCAATATAGGTTTCTGCCGCCACCCGATCCCGACGATAGGACCAGCGGTTAAAGATATAGCTGAGATACTCCCTCTCACGGCCCAGCGTCAACGTCTCCGGCAGATCCGCCAGTTGGTTGAACATGAAGTGCCACAGGAAAATATTTTGATCTGCCGGGACAAAAATCGGTGGTGCCGGTGCCAGGCCGGGAATAACCGCTTCCGTCAGCACCAGCCCCGTCACCGCCTGCGGAAAGTCGCTCGCCATTGCATAGCCAACCCACATGCCGATGTCATGGCCGATCAGTTGGTAACGTTCATGCCCCAGTTGCAGCATGGTCTGGTGCAGCGTCGCGGCAACGCTGCCGGTGTCATATCCCCCGATCGGCTTGTCCGAATCGCCGATGCCCGGCGGGTCTACCGCTATCGCTTTAAAACCGGCCGCCGCCAGCGCTTGCATGACATGACGCCAGGTAAACCAGGTCTGCGGCCAGCCAGGGATAAGCAATACCGGCTGCCCTTCGCCCAGCGTGACGCAGTGGATGCGGTTACCCTTTACCCGCGCATAGACGTGTTCCGGCTCAGCTCCATTGGTCATGGACCCGTGATTTTGCAGTGTCATTGATGTTCTCCGTCGTGGAATTGCGGGGCTCAGCGCAGGCCGAGCAAGGTATTGATTTGCTGTTGATCAACCGGCGCACCGGCGAAGTCATCAAACACCTTGTCGGTCACGTTGATGATGTGTTCACGAATAAAGGCGGCACCTTCGCGGGCCCCATCCTGTGGATGCTTCAGGCAGCACTCCCACTCCAGCGTGGCCCAACCCTCGTAACCGTGCTGCGTCAGCCGGGAGAAGATGCCCTTGAAATCCACCTGGCCATCGCCCAATGAGCGGAAACGTCCGGCGCGCTCGGTCCATGACTGATAACCGCCGTAAATGCCCTGCCGCCCGGTCGGATTGAATTCGGCATCCTTGACGTGGAACATGCGAATGAAATCCTTATAAATATCGATGTAATCCAGATAGTTCAGCTGTTGCAGCACGAAGTGGCTCGGATCGAACAGTATTTGGCAGCGCGGGTGTCCGCCAACACGCTGATGGAACATTTCAAAGGTCACGCCGTCGTGCAGGTCTTCACTGGGGTGGATTTCATAACACAGGTTCACCCCCTGTTCATCGCAGGCGTTGAGCACCGGCAGCCAGCGTTTGGCCAACTCATCAAACGCGGTTTCGATAAGCCCCGCCGGGCGCTGCGGGAACGGGAATAGATAAGGCCAGGCCAGCGAACCGGAAAAGGTGCCCATTTCGGTCAGGCCCAGTCGCGCTGAGGCTTTGGCCGCCAGCAGCAGTTGCTGGTGCGCCCACTCGCTGCGCGCCTGCGGGTTGCCATGCAATGCCGGTGGCGCAAAGCTGTCGCACAATGCGTCATAAGCCGGATGCACCGCCATCAGCTGACCGAAAATGTGGGTGGTCAGTTCGCTGACTACCAGTCCCTGCTCCGCCAGCATGCCGATCAGTTCGTCACAATAAGTCTGGCTTTCCGCCGCGGTGGCCAGATCAAACAGTCGGCTGTCCCAGGCGGGGATCTGCAGGGCTTTAAAACCGGTTTCTGCCGCCCATTGAGCGATAGCCGGCAAGCTGTTGAATGGGGCTGCGTCGTCACTGAATTGGGCGAGATGCAGGCTTGGACCTTTCAGGGTTTTCATCGTAAACTCCTATTATTTGTCGATTGACAAACAATAGGCTTAAACGAATCTCTCAGCAAGCGAATTTTAAAAACTCGTTGGTATTACAATAGATTTAAGCGATCCTGTTTCGCTGAGGGACAGGCAACAGGAATTGATTAATGGCAGGCAGACCGCGCGAATTCGACCGTGAGCAGGCGTTACTGAAAGCACGAGATTTATTTTGGCGTCAGGGGTACGAAGGCACCTCGATGTCGGATTTGGTGACCGAGCTGGGCATCGCTTCCGCCCGTATCTACAAGGCGTTCGGCTCGAAAGAGTTGCTGTTTCGTGAAGCCATCGAAAGTTACGAAAGCCATGAAGGCGGATTTGCCGATCGCGCATTCAGTGAAGAAAGCAGCGTGCGCCTGGCGATAAAACGCATGCTGGACGATGCAGTGGCGCTCTACAGCCGCGCAGACCTGCCGCAGGGGTGTATGGTGGTTTCCTCTGCCGCCAGCGTCAGCGACGAAAACAGCGGGATCAAAGCCTGGCTGGCGGAACATCGTCTGCTTCGCACCCAAGGCATTATTGATCGCCTGCACGCCGCCGTCGCCAGCGGTGAACTGCCGCCCGATACCGATGCCGATGCTCTTGGCGACTATTTTGCCGCCTTCCTGCACGGATTGTCGATTCAGGCGCGCGATGGCGTTAGCCAGGCAAGATTGGAAGCGGCGGTCAAAATTGCGCTCGCCACGCTGGATTGATCACTCCGGCAAATCAAAAATCACCAGGGTGCCCTGGCTGCCCGCCAGCACCCGATGCGGCACGCCAGCGGCGGCCTGATACAGTTGCCCGGCGTTAACCGTGATTTCCTCACCCTGCACTTCAAGCCGCAGTTGCCCGGCGATCACCAGCAATCCTTCATGATAATCGTGGACCTCTTCGGCAATCTCACACTGATCCATCCGCAACACTTTGATATTGGCCGCGCCTACCTGCCCAAGTACGCTGGAGCGCCATGCCTGCGGCAAATCGGCGGCCAGCGCGGTAAGATCGAATAATGACATAAGCCCTTCATCAGCAAGCAGCGCCCTTCGCTGCCACGGCAATTTACTCCCTCGCGCTCCGACGGCTAAATAACCTTTGCTTTTAACCTATAGCCAGACGGATCAAACCGGCACCCGACGGCTGATCTCCACCACCTGATCGCTGGGCAAATAATAATAATCCGTCACGTGCATGCCGTTACGCACCATCAGCGCAAAAATGTTGCGCTGCCAGGCCGGCAATCGGTCACGGGCTTCACGGCGCACCACGCTTTCATGGCCCAGGTAATAGGTAGCATCGTCAAAGTTCAGCCCGGTTTTCTGCGCCTCCGCATGCTGTAATAAACGCGGAATATTGGGTCGTTCCATAAAGCCATAGCTGGCTACCGCGCACCAGAAACCCGGCGACTGTTGCCTCATCACCAAACGTTCGGCGTTTGCCACCCGCGGTTCGTTAACAATCATGATGTGCAGCGCCAGCACATTGGCGTGCAGCGAACCGTTGCGTTTAACCTGCCATCTCATCACCGGCGGTGTACCATTTAACGTTCGGGTCAGAAAAATGGCCGTGCCTGGCACCCTTGGGATGTTACGTTCTTCAAGATGCGCCAGAAAATCCGCCAGCGGCAGGTTCTTTTCCCCCAGCGTGCGGGAAGCCGCCAGCACCCCGCGATGCCAGATTAACATCACGCCATAGACCAGCGTGGCCATCAGCAACGGGACATAACCGCCCTGCATGACTTTGCTGAGGTTAGCCAACAGGAAGCTGAGATCGACGATAAAAAAGCCGCCGGCAACCAACAGGCTGGCGAGCGCTCCCCAACGCCATACTTCGCGCATGGCCACAAACAAAAGCCCGGTGGTCATGATCATGGTGAGAGAAACCGCAATGCCGTAAGCCGCGGCCAGATTGTCGGAAGACTTGAAAAATACCGTCAGAAAAACCGTCACCGCCATCAGCAACCAGTTGATGGCACCGATATAGATTTGCCCGTAGCTCTCCTCAGTGGTCTGTTTCACCCGCAAACGCGGCAACCACCCCAGTTGGATTGCCTGACGGGTCATGGAAAAGGCGCCGCTGATGATCGCCTGACTGGCGATAATGGTGGCCAAGGTCGCCAGGATCACCAGAGGGATCTGCAGCATCGGCGGGCACAGGCGGAAAAAGATGTTTTGGGTGACGTCGGCGCCGGAGAGGATCAACGCGGCCTGGCCGGCGTAGTTCAGCAGCAGGCTGGGGAAGACGATACCAAACCAGGCCAGCCAAATCGGCTTTTTGCCAAAGTGCCCCATGTCGGCATACAGCGCCTCTGCGCCGGTGACGCAGAGAAACACCCCACCCAGCACTAAAAAGCTGGTCAGCCCGTTGGAAAACAGAAAGTGGATGCCGTACAGCGGATTCAATGCCATCAGCACCGCCGGATGCTGAACGATGCCCCAAATACCCAGCACCGCGATAGAGAAAAACCACAGCGCCATGATAGGCCCAAAGACTTTACCGATACGCGCGGTCCCTAACGGCTGAATGGCAAACAAGCTCACCAGGATCAGCACCGCCGCAGGCAAAATATAGGGTTTCGACTCGGGCAGCACGATGTTCAGCCCTTCCAACGCCGACAGCACCGAAATCGCCGGGGTAATGGCCCCGTCGCCGTAGATCAGCGCCGCACCGAACAGGCCGGCAAACAGCACCATCGGCCGGGCCTTTTTCTTGCTGACCAGTAACGACATCAACGCCATAATGCCGCCTTCACCGCGGTTATCGATGCGCATGGCAAACATGGCGTATTTCAGCGAGGTGACGATCACCAGCGTCCAGAAAATCAGCGACAGCAGGCCCAGGATCACCGGCGCGGACGGCGCATCCCCCGAGAGATAGAGCACGGTTTTCAGGGTGTATAACGGGCTGGTACCGATATCACCAAACACTACCCCCAGTGCGCCACCGGCCAACAGCGGCATGCTTATTTTCGGCGTCTGTTCCTGTTCATTCCCTGTGCTCATCGAAGTTTCCTGAATAAGCCATTGCGATTTATTCAGGATAGTCAATTCAGGCGGTTAGCGCGTGCCGATATTGGGTGAGAACCTTCAGTTCCCCGCCTCTTTCAGCAGCCAGCGCTGCAAGTTCAACCCTTCTGGTGACAGTTCATTGTCTTGCCGCACGCACAGGTAGTAATCGCGCCCATCGTCAATCGCCAGATCAAACAACTTAACCAGCTCGCCGCTGTTGAGATAGGGTTCGATCAGGGGTTCACGCATCAGCGCACAGCCCAGGCCCGCCTGCACCGCCGCCAACGTTAGCAGACCGTCTTCAAACATCGGGCCGGTACTGCGCAGCGGTCGTTTGACACCAGCTGACTGAAACCACTGCATCCAGGTAGCGCGCTCTTCGTCGTGCAGCAACGGCAAAGGTGCAAGTTGCTCCGGCGTGTCCAACAGCCCGTGCAGCTTGATAAAGCTGCGGCTGCATACCGGCACCATTTTGCCGGACATCAGTTTTTCACTGCGATAGCCGCTCCATTGCCCCGCACCAAAGCGGATCGAGATATCTGCGGCATCGCTGAGGTAATTGCGATGATTGGCATACACCACGTTGATATCTATCTCGGGATTTTCGCGCAGAAAGCCGCGCAGTCGCGGAATGAACCAGCCCATGCCGAACAACGGGATCAGGCTGATGGTGACCTGCCGGGAAGCCGACTGCTCGCGCACCTGCTCGGTTGCCTGACGCAATACGTTAAATGCCGAGCGGATAGAACGGTAATAGTCCCGTCCTTCGCTGCGCAATATTAACCGGCGTCCCTGGCGTTCGGTCAGCGGCATTTGCAGAAAGGCCTCCAGCGTTTTGAGCTGATGGCTCACCGCCGAAGGCGATATTTCCAGCTCAAGCGCCGCGGCGCTGATGCTTCCCAAACGCGCGATAGCCTCAAATGCCCGCACGGCGCGCAGCGGTGGATCATTGGGTAACGACGCATTGTATTGTTCTGTTTTTTTCATATGTTGACTATTTTGCTGAAAAATCGCCGCTGATTAAAAATTAATATACAAATAAATCAAACAATTAAAAACACACATTTTCTGTATAAGAAATTATTTTTCCGTATTTTACAATTTTTTTTAATTCTCTACTGTGAGCTTCCTGAATCATTATTTTTCGGGACTCCCTCCTATGGATACGCTGGTACAGCAGACCGTCAACGGACTGATGCTTGGCAGCATTTATGCATTGATTGCCCTGGGTTACACCATGGTGTACGGCATTCTGCGCATCATCAATTTTGCCCACGGCGATGTGCTGATGGTCGGCGCGCTGAGCGCGTTGTCCGCCATCGGTGTGTTACAACATCATTTCCCGACGCTATCACCTTACGTCACGCTGTTGCTGGCGGCGCTGATCGCCATGGCGGTCTGCTCGCTGGTATCGATGAGTATTGAGCGTCTGGCCTATCGCCGTCTGCGCAATGCCCCGCGCCTGGCACCGCTGATCAGCGGGATTGGCGTTTCTCTGCTGCTGCAAACGCTGGCGATGCTGATCTGGTCACGCAATCCCTTAATGTTCCCGCAACTGTTGCCCATGGACCCCATCGCCCTGACGTCTGGCAGCGCCAACCACGCGCCGGCAGTGATCACCGGTACCGGTATTGCCACGCTGGCTATCGCGCTGCTGGTGATGGCCGGGCTGCTGCTATTGGTCGAACACTCGCGCTTTGGCCGCGCCATGCGCGCCACGGCGGAAAACCCGCAGGTTGCCGGCCTGATGGGCATAGACCCCAACCGCATCATCGTTCTGACGTTCGCCCTCGGCGGTGCTTTAGCGGCCGTGGCGGGCATCATGATGGCCAGCAACTACGGCAATGCCGGTTTCTCCATGGGGTTCCTGCCGGGCATCAAAGCCTTCACCGCCGCCGTATTGGGCGGTATCGGCAACCTGCGTGGCGCCATGCTCGGCGGCCTGTTGCTGGGGTTGTTCGAGTCGCTGGGCACCGGTTATCTCGGCGAACTGACCGGGGGCACCTTCGGCAGTAATTATCAGGACGTTTTCGCCTTCCTGATATTGATCGCCGTATTGGTATTTCGCCCATCCGGCCTGCTGGGCGAACGCGTCGCCACCCGCGCCTGAGGATACAAGATGACTGTTTTGACTCACCTACAGCAAACCGATTCCCCTGGCCGCGCCAAACTCGGCGTGGCGCTGTTTATGCTCGGCCTGCTGCTTGCCCCCTGGGTAGCCGGTGCCGCCGGTGGTAACTACTGGGTGCGGGTGATTGATTTTGCCTTGCTCTACCTGATGCTGGCGTTAGGGCTGAACATCGTGGTTGGCCTAACCGGCTTGCTGGACATGGGGTTTATCGCTTTTTACGCGGTAGGCGCCTACCTGACCGCTCTGCTGTCGTCACCCCACCTGACCGAGCAGTTTCCAATACTGTTGCAGTGGTTCCCCGATGGGCTGCATTTGTCTATCCTGCTGCTGATCCCGCTGGCGGCAGTATTGGCAGCGTTGTGCGGCATTCTGCTGGGCGCACCGACGCTGCGACTGCGTGGAGACTATTTGGCGATCGTCACCTTGGGCTTCGGCGAGATCGTCCGCATTCTGATGCGCAATCTGGACCGGCCGCTGAACATCACCAACGGCCCCAAAGGGATCTCCGGCATCGATCCGGTTTCACTGTTTGGCCTGAAGTTTTCGGGCATGCATCAGTGGTTCGGTTTCCGCTTTTCGTCACTGTACCTCTATTACTACCTGTTCGCCGCCCTGCTGCTGCTGATCCTGTTTATCTGTCTTCGCCTGCAACATTCACGGGTGGGTCGGGCCTGGACCGCCATCCGCGAAGATGAAGACGCGGCACGGGCGATGGGCATCAATACGCGTAATTTCAAGCTGTTGGCATTCGCCATCGGCGCCACTTTTGGCGGCATCGCCGGCGCTTTATTCGCAGCATTTCAAGGATTTGTCTCACCGGAGTCCTTTACGCTGCAAGAATCCATCGCGGTACTGGCGATGGTGGTATTGGGCGGCATGGGCCATATCCCCGGGGTGATCCTCGGCGCCTTGTTGCTGGCCGCCTTGCCTGAACTGCTGCGCAGCACCATGGGGCCGCTGCAACAGGCCCTGTTCGGCCAGGTGTGGATCGATCCGGAAATCATCCGTCAGCTGTTCTACGGGCTGGCGTTGATTCTGGTGATGCTGTATCGCCCGGCAGGCCTGTGGCCCGCACGTCATCCACAGGGGGCCACTTTATGACGCCGCTTCTCACGCTCAGTCACGTCAGTAAACGCTTTGGCGGATTAACCGCGGTGGACAATGTCAGTATCAGCATCCGTCAGGGAGAGATTTACGGCCTGATTGGCCCCAACGGTGCCGGCAAAACCACCTGCTTCAACCTGATCACCGGTTTGTACCGCGCCGACAGCGGCGAATTCCGCCTGCATGATCAACGCTACAAGCCGCAGGCTATCGATAAGGTGGCCCAGGCCGGTATCGCCCGCACCTTCCAGAACCTGCGCCTGTTCAATGAGATGAGCGTGCTGGAAAACGTGATGGTCGGCTGCCACTTGCGCACCCGCAACGGCCTGTGGGCAGCGATTTCACGCCATCGGCGCGCCCGACAGGAAGAACAGGCCACGCGGGAAAAATCCCACGCGCTGCTCGACTACGTCGGCATCAGTCAGTTCGCGCATTATCGTGCCGGCGATCTTTCCTATGGCCACCAGCGCCGGCTGGAAATCGCCCGGGCATTGGCGACCGAGCCCAAATTGTTGGCGTTGGATGAACCCGCCGCCGGGATGAACGCGGCCGAAAAAGTGGCACTGCGCGATCTGCTGCTACGCATTCGAGACAGTGGCAAAACGCTGTTGCTGATCGAGCATGACGTCAAGCTGGTGATGGGGCTGTGCGACCGCATGACTGTGCTCGACTACGGCAAAGTCATCGCCGAAGGCGAACCGGCACAGGTAAGGCGTGAGCCTGCGGTGATCCGCGCTTATCTGGGAGGCGCTGCCCATGTCTGAGCCCTTACTCAGCGTTAAAAATTTAAAAGTGTCTTACGGCGGGATTCATGCGGTGAAAGGCATTGATTTTACGGTGAACAGCGGCGAACAGGTGACGTTAATCGGCGCCAACGGCGCGGGCAAGACCTCCAGCCTGCGCGCTCTGACCGGCCTGCAGCCGTTTGAAGGAGAAATCCTGTTCGACGGCCTTTCCATTCGTGGCGTACCCCCGCATCGCTTGCTGCAGCAGGGGCTGGTGATGGTGCCTGAAGGCCGCGGGATTTTCGCTCGCATGACGGTATTGGAGAATCTGCAGCTTGGCGCTTATTCACGCTCTGACAAACCGGCGGTTCGACAGGATTTGGAGCTGGTTTGCGCGCTTTTCCCTCGCTTGCGCGAACGGCTGCGCCAACAGGCCGGATTACTTTCCGGGGGTGAGCAGCAGATGGTGGCGATCGGTCGTGCGCTGCTGAGCCGCCCGCGCCTGCTCATACTGGATGAGCCTTCTATGGGCTTGGCGCCTATCGTGGTTGAGGCCATTTTTGAGGTTATCAAACGCCTGTCGCGTGACGGTGTCACGCTACTGTTGGTTGAACAAAACGCCAGGCTGGCGCTGGCGTCGACCGATCGCGCTTATGTGCTGGACAGCGGCAATCTGAACCATAGCGGCCGCTCTGCCGACCTGCTGGACGATGAAAAAATCAAACAAGCCTATTTGGGCGAATAAACGTTTTTACTTTTAACCACACCGGGAGTTTTACATGCACAACATAACTCGCTTCAAGCCGTTGGCGTTGGCCGCCGCAATTCTGGTCAGCCTGGGTGCCGCCTCGTCGGCGCTGGCCGATGAAACCATTCTGATCGGCCTGGCCGGTCCTTTAACCGGCCCTTCCGCCCGTATTGGCAAAGATTTGGAAAACGGCGCTCAGTTGGCGATCGCCGATGCCAACGCCCAGAAACCCACGCTAAACGGTAAAGCGGTCACCTTTAAATTGTTGTCCGAAGACGATCAATCCGATCCGCGCACCGCCGTCGCCGTGGCACAACGTCTGGTCGACGAAGGCGTGGTCGGTGTGGTCGGCCATTGGAACACCGGCACCAGCATTCCTGCGGCGCGTATTTACCACGACGCCGGTATTGCCCAGGTTGCGCCGGTCGCCACCGGCCATGGCTATACTCAACAAGGGTTTGATACCAGCTTCCGCGTCATGGGCCATGACGACGATGGCGGTAACTACGCCGGGATCTATGCCGTCACACAGCTAAAAGCCAAGCGCATTGCGGTGATTGACGACCGCACCGCGTTCGGGCAAGGACTGGCGGATGAATTCATCAAGTCGTTGGCGGCTCAGGGTATCCAGCCGGTGGCGCGTGAATATGTCGACGACAAGACCGTCGACTTCAGCGCGGTGCTGACCACCGTGCGCAGCAAGAACGCCGATTTGATCTTCTTCGGCGGCGTCGACTCACAGGCAGCGCCGCTGGCGCGCCGTATCAAGCAGTTGGGCATGAACACCCCGCTGATGGGGGCCGGTGGCTTCGTTAGCCAGACCTTCCTGACGCTGGCACAGAAAGAAGGCGAAGGCGTTGTGGCCCTGGAACCTGGCTTACCGCTGGAGCAAATGCCCGGCGGCAAAGCCTTTGAGCAGGCCTATCGCGACCGCTATAAAACCCATATCGAATTGCATGCGCCGTTCGCCTACGACGCCACCCGGGTACTGATTGCCGCCATCGAGCAGGCGGGATCCGCCGATCCGGCCGATTATCTGCCGAAGCTGCGAGCCATTCATTATCAAGGCGTCACCGGCACCATTGCATTCGATTTGCAGGGCAACCTGCAACAGCCGAGCTTCACCCTGTATCGGGTGGTTGACGGCAAATGGCAGCCGCAGACCGTATTGGGCGGCGCAAAAAAACAATAAAAATCCGTAAGCAATGAGGAGCAAGGCGATGAGCGATGCAAAAAACGAGTTGGGTATTCTGGCACGGCGCCGCATAGAAGCGGAAATCATCAAACCGATCTACCAGATCCTGGTGCGCGAAATCGGCAAAGAGCGCGCACAGGCGGTGATTGGCGAAGCCATCGAAAATGCCGCCATTGAAGCCGGCAAAAACTTCGCCGCGCAGGAGCCGAATGGCGCGGATTTGCAAAGTTTCGCCGCCTTGCAGTACCTGTGGGAAAAAGACGATGCGCTGCAGGTGAAGGTGATCTACCAGGACGAGCAGCATTTTGACTATGACGTCACCCGCTGTCGCTATGCCGAGATGTACCATCAGATGGGGCTGGGTGAGATCGGCCATCTGCTGTCCTGCGCGCGCGACAGCCAGTTTATCGTCGGCTACGCGCCCGAGGTCGAACTGCAGCGCACCCAGACCATCATGTCCGGCGCGCCCTGCTGCGATTTTCGCTATGCCGCCAAAGCGCAGGGAGAAAAAAAGTGACGCATCGAGTAAACGGAGAACGCCTGTGGCAAAGCCTGCTCGACATGGCGCAGTTCGGGGCTATCCCGAAAGACGGCGTGACCCGGCTGGCCCTGAGCGAAGAAGACCGCATGGCGCGCAACCAACTGCGCGAGTGGGCCCTGGAGGCCGGTTGCAGTCTACGTATCGACCGCATGGGCAATATGTTCCTGCGCCGTGAAGGCACTCGCCCGGATCTGGCCCCGGTGGTCACCGGCTCCCACGTTGACTCCCAGCCCAACGGCGGCCGTTTCGACGGTATTTACGGCGTGCTGGCCGGGCTGGAGGTGATCCGCACCCTGAACGATCGACAAATCGCAACCGAACGTGCGGTGGAAGTCATTAACTGGACGAATGAAGAAGGCGCACGCTTTGCGCCGGCAATGATCTCTTCTGGGGTATTTGCCGGCGTGTTCGAGCTGGAATACGGCCTGTCGCGCCAGGATGCACAGGGCACCAGCATCGGCGAAGCCTTGCAGCAAATCGGCTACGCCGGCGAGCATCCGGTGGGCAACACGCCGATTCACGCCGCCTTTGAGCTGCACATTGAGCAAGGGCCGATCCTCGAAGCGGAAAACATTGAGATTGGCGTGGTGACCGCCGCACAGGGGCAGCGCTGGTATGAACTGGAGATCACCGGGTTCAGCGCCCATGCGGGTACGACGCCGATGGACAGACGGCGCGACGCCCTGCTCGGTTTCGCCGCCATGGTCAAGGCGGTCAATGATATCGGTAACGACTTTATGCCGGATGCCCGTGCCACGGTAGGTATGGCGCAAATCACACCCAACTCCCGCAACGTGGTGCCGGGCAAGGTGTTTTTCAGCGTCGAGTTCCGCCACCCGCAAGAGGCCGTATTGGCGCAGATGGAACAACGTTTGCTGGCTGCGGTGGCCGAAGTGGGCGTCGATGGGCTAAATGCCCATGCCGAGCGTATATTCCAATATCAGCCGATACGTTTTGATCCAGCTTGTATCGACAGCGTGCGGCAGGCCGCCAAGACCCTGGGCTATTCACACCGGGATATGGTTTCCGGTGCCGGTCATGACGCCTGTTACCTGAACCGGGTAGCCCCTACGGCGATGATATTTATCCCCTGCGTGGACGGCATCAGCCACAACGAACTGGAAAACATCTCCCCGGCGTGGTCGACCGCCGGTGCCAACGTGTTGCTCAATGCCATATTGGCGCAAACTCACGCCTGATCCCATGGCTCCGGCCTGTTTGTCGGAGCCAGAAAAAATATTCAACAAACTGGTTGAATATTAGCCCACCTGTTCTATATTCAACCATATGGTTAAATTATCTTCCTCACAGCTGGACGCCATTTTCCATGCGCTCTCCGATCCGACACGCCGCGCAATATTGCGGTCGTTGGCCGGTGGCGAGCACAGCATTGGCGAACTGGCCGCGCCGTTGCAGATGTCGTTTGCCGGCGCTTCCAAGCATATCAAAGCACTGGAGCTTGCTGGGCTGGTGCAGCGTACCGTGCAGGGAAGAAACCATATCTGCCGGCTTGAACCCGAGCCTATGGCGCAGGCCATGCAATGGCTGCAAACCTACGAGCATTTCTGGACTGAGCGGCTGGACGCGCTGGAAATAGCGCTGCTGCAACCGGAACCGAATCCTCCCAAGGAGTGAACCATGAACGACTACGGCATGATTATTGAAACCGGCACGCTGCGTATTCAGCGGCTGCTGCCCGGCCCTATAGAGCGGGTCTGGGCCTATCTGACGGAATCCGACAAACGCGCCACCTGGCTGGCCGCCGGCGAAATGAAGCTGGAAAACGGCGCCCAGGTAGAGCTGGTGTTTCGCAATTCCGATCTGACCGGCGAACACGAGCAAACGCCGGCCAAATATAAGCACCTAAGCTGCAGCGTCAGCAACGTCGGCCATATCACCTGCCTTTTCCCACCGCGGCTGCTGAGTTTTACCTGGGCTGAACAGGGGCAAAGCCGCCCTTCCGAGGTGACCTTCGAACTGACCGAACAGGGCAAAGCCGTGCTGCTGACGGTAACCCACCGTCGCCTGGCCAACCGTGATGAAATGCTCAGCGTGGCCGGGGGCTGGCATACCCACCTGGATATCCTGGTCGATCGTCTGCACAATCGTCAGCCGCAGCCGTTCTGGAGCACTCACACTCGCCTGGAAGAAGAGTACCGGGCCAGACTGTGATCAGCCTTCATCCCGGCGTCTGAAAGCCAGATAGCCGGTAACCAGCGTAAAGCCGCCGACCAGCAACACCAGCAAAACAAAGCCGTGGTGGTTGCTGGCCAGCGGGATCCCCCCCACGTTCATGCCAAAGAAACCGGCGACGATATTGATTGGCAGTGCCAACACGGTGATCACCGTCAGGGTGTAGAGCGTGCGGTTGTTCTGTTCCATCTGCTTGGCGCCTATCTCTTCCTGTAACAAGCGAATGCGTTCGGTCAAGCTGGCGAGATCGTTTAGCACCACCGTGAACTCTTCGGTAAATTGCCGCAGATCCTGTACCACGTCCCGGCTCAGCCAGGTCGGTGGCCGGTTCAGCAAACGAAACAGCGCCGCGGGCTCCGGCGCCAGCAGACGCTGAAAACGCAGCAGCATACGGCGCATTCTGCCCAGTTCGGTACGGTTGCGTTTCACATGGTTGCTCAGCAGGCGATCTTCAATGGTATCGACGTACTGGTTGGCCTGCCGCACCACCTGCTCCAGCACCTCTTCCTGCTCTTCCAGCAAATGCGCCAGCAATTCGGTAGAAGACGCCAACTGCAGCGGCCCCAGCCGGCCCAACAGCCGCTCAATCAAACGCAGCGGTTTGTGCCGCACCGTGACCACCAGGCCGCTACGGCAATACAGCCATAGCGTCGCAATCTCCGGGTTGTTCTCTTTCGGGTGGAAGATTACATCGTTGAGCACCGCGAACAGATCTTCTCCCTGACGCTCTATGCGCGTGGTATGAGAACCGTGGCGGATCTCGTCAAAGAAAAACTCAGAAATCTCGAAGTGGTTTTTTAGCCATTTTTCCGCCGCGGCATGATTCAGGTTGAGATGCAGCCAGATAAATCCCTCCCCCGGCGACAGCGTCTGATAGGCCTGGCAGGCCTGCTGCGAAGAGACCCGCTGCGGTGGCTCTGACGTACGAAAAACGTGGCCGTAAATCAGCCCGGTGACCTCATCGTCAAAATCAAGTTTGTGTAATTTTTCCGCAACCGTTTGAGCCATAAACCTTTGTCCCGAATAACCGCACGCATGAATTAATCAATCTCAGTCTTTATATCAACCTTTAAATGCCAACGTTAATTATTTTCACTGTTCCCGATGATTAATATTAGCGTCATAAAAAAGTCACATTATTTCCCAATACTTTGATGGCAACACCGTACAGCACCGTCAGTAATCTAATGAAGCCTATCGGGAAGGTCCTTTATGAGCGATAACAGCGCCGTTCAAGCGGGTGCGCCATCTGCGTCAAGCCTGCCAAAAATCTACCAAAAGAACAGTCGACTCACTGTTCTTTTTTTTATTTTATTATTAGTGCTGGGGATAGCTTTTGCTGGCGTAAATCTATTTAACGACGTCAGCGATGCCGGCGCGGTTTATACCAGTTACGTTCCGTTTCTTTTATTGGGAATGGCGTTATTGATCGCGCTCGGCTTTGAATTCGTTAATGGTTTCCACGATACCGCCAATGCGGTAGCCACCGTGATTTATACCCATTCTTTGTCGCCGATGGTGGCCGTGGTTTGGTCGGGGTTCTTTAATTTTCTCGGCGTTTTGCTCTCCAGCGGCGTGGTGGCCTTCGGCATCATTTCGCTGCTGCCGGTTGAACTGATCTTGCAGGCCGGTACCGGCAACGGGTTCGCCATGGTCTACGCCCTGCTGTTCTCGGCGATTATCTGGAACCTCGGCACCTGGTGGCTGGGGCTGCCTGCGTCATCATCGCATACCTTGATAGGCTCGATCATCGGCGTAGGGGTGGCTAACGCCCTGATCCACGGCCGCACCGGCACCAGCGGCGTCGACTGGGGGCAAGCCATTAAAGTGGGGTATGCCCTGCTGCTTTCACCGGTGATCGGCTTCGTATTTGCCGCCTTGCTGCTGCTGGCGCTGAAGGTCTTTGTTAAAAACCGTCAGTTGTATACCGCCCCCAAAAATGACTCGCCGCCGCCGTTGTGGATCCGCAGCCTGCTGATCCTCACCTGTACCGGCGTTTCCTTTGCTCATGGCTCCAATGACGGGCAAAAAGGCATGGGCCTGATCATGCTGATCCTGGTCGGTACCATGCCGATTGCCTATGCGCTGAACCGTTCGATGCCGCCGGAGCAAATCCCCCGCGTAGCGGCATTGGCGGAAGTGACAAAAAACCAACTGCTGCAACAGTTCCCAACGGTCAGCCAGGTTCCTGCGCGTGAAGTCCTTACCGGCTATGTTCGCACCAGCGAGTTGACGCCGGAGGTGGTGCCTGCCCTGGCCCAACTGACCGGCGCCATCGGCGATCAAATTCGCCAGTACGGGTCGGTCGACAAAATCCCTGCGCAGGCGGTATCCAACACCCGAAATGATATGTACCTGACGTCGGAGGTCATTAAGCACCTGAAGACGGAAAAACAACTTCAGATCCCCGCTGACTCGCAACGCAATCTGGACGCGCTGAAAGGCGAACTGGACAGCGCCACCCGCTTTATTCCTTTCTGGGTCAAGGTGGTGGTGGCGATAGCGCTTGGGCTGGGCACCATGGTCGGCTGGCGGCGCATCGTGGTCACCGTGGGCGAGAAAATCGGGAAAAGCCACCTCACCTATGCTCAGGGCGCCAGCGCCGAGCTGGTGGCGATGACCACTATCGGGGCGGCGGACGCCTTCGGCCTGCCGGTTTCCACCACCCACGTTCTTTCATCCGGCATTGCCGGGACCATGGCGGCCAACCGCTCCGGCCTGCAAATGTCCACCCTACGCAATCTGCTGATGGCCTGGGTGTTGACGCTGCCAGCCTCGGTGCTGCTTTCCGCCGGGCTCTATTGGATCTTCACCCATTTTTAAAACCGGGCTAACACGGAGAATCAACTATGGCTATGCATGAATTTAATCACGACGACACCTTCAACCAGCGCCTGCTGCAGGAATTCTACGACAGCTATGACGAAGAGCTGGAAATGGAACTGGACGACCTGCGCTTTGACGACGCCGAGGTGGACAGCGACCAGAAAAAAGCCTGGCGCAAACAGTATTTTCGCGAATTGCTGCGGCTGCAGGGTGAATTGGTCAAACTGCAGGACTGGGTGATGCGTACCGGTCACCGTCTGGTGATCATCTTTGAAGGCCGCGATGCCGCCGGCAAGGGCGGTGTGATCAAACGCATCACCCAACGTTTGAACCCGCGCACCTGCCGTGTGGCCGCGCTGCCCGCCCCCAACGATCGCGAACGTACCCAGTGGTACTTCCAGCGCTATATCGCGCACCTGCCGGCCGCCGGCGAAATGGTGTTGTTCGATCGCAGCTGGTACAACCGTGCCGGAGTGGAAAAAGTGATGGGCTTTTGCAACGACGAAGAATACGAAGAGTTTTTCCGCAGCGTGCCGGAGTTCGAGAAGATGCTGACGCGCAGCGGCATTCAAATCGTCAAGTATTGGTTCTCGATCACCGACGATGAGCAGGAGCTGCGTTTCCTCAGTCGCATTCACGATCCGCTCAAGCAGTGGAAGCTCAGCCCAATGGATTTGGAGAGCCGCCGCCGCTGGGAGGATTACACCGAGGCCAAAGAAGTCATGTTAGCGCGCACTAACATTCCTGAGGCGCCATGGTGGGTGGTTCAGGGTGTCGACAAGAAAAAGGCACGGCTGAACTGTATCAGCCATCTGCTTAAGCAAGTGCCCTACGAAGAAGCCGAAGGCAACGTGATCACCTTGCCACCACGCAAACGCAGCCCGGACTACAGTCGCAGCCCGGTGCCGGATAATATGGTCGTGCCAGAAGTGTATTGATGCCCTGCCAGGGAGGCGCATGGCCGCCTCCCTGCCTTCTCCTCACGCCAGAACGCCACCGCTGAGTTTTCAGATCCGGAAGGGTCACCTTATTTTCTCCACATTTGCTGTGCAGACTCTTGCTGATATTTTTTCATCAGTCAGGAACGTAGTCACGGTTGCCATGCATTTATTGAATTCCCTTTTTCGCTTTTCCACCTCAGGCTTCGGCGTCATTTTGATTCTCACGCTGCTGTTGTTTCAGCCCTCTGCGCAGGCTGCTGCGCCGCTGGCGCTTCACTCTGCTTCGGTATTGGTGGTCAATCAGCGTACCGGTAAAACGCTGTATCAGAAACAAGCCAACCGCGTGTTGCCGATAGCCTCGCTGAGCAAATTGATGACCGCCATGGTGGTATTGGACAGCAAACGCCCGCTGGGCAACCCGATAAAAGTCACTCCTGCCGACCGCGATCTGCTCAAGAAGACCCATTCGCGCCTGACCCTGGGCTCCATTCTCAGCCGGCGCGATATGCTGCACATCGCCCTGATGTCATCGGAAAATCGTGCGGCGGCCGCGTTGAGCCGCGGCTATCCCGGGGGACGAAAAGCCTTTGTGGCGAAAATGAATCAGAAAGCACGCAGCCTCGGCATGAAACACGCCCGCTTTTACGATCCGACCGGCCTGACGCCGCGCAACGTTGCCAGCGCCAGGGATCTGCTGAAAATGGTGAATCACGCCTACCGTTATCAGACCATTCGCCGTTTCAGCACCGACAAGCAACAAATCGTCCGTCCTGGTCGGGGCCAGCTGGTTTATCGCAGTTCCAATGGGCTGATCAACAATCCGGCTTGGAAAATTCAGCTGCAAAAGACCGGTTTCACCAACGAAGCCGGCCACTGTCTGGTGATGCGAACCCTGATCAAGGGGCAGCCGGTGGTGATCATCCTCCTCGGGTCAAAGCAGCGCTACGGCCACTACAGCGACGCTATTCGCCTGAAGGCCTGGCTGGAGTCCTGATGTGAATCGGGCGCGTCAACCACGCGCCCCTTTACCACTCCGCGCATATCTAAATCCGTTTTTTATCAATGGAATATCCTATCTCCAATCAATATTACGCCGCTGGTGTTCTGCATGGTATTTGTCATCAATCATCGATGATAAAGGAACAGGAAAATGGCTTATGCCCTGAGCGTGTTGGAAAAAAGTCCGATTGCCGAAGGAGAAAGCGCCGCCGAGGCGCTCAAACGCACGCTGCATCTGGTACAGCAGGCGGAAGTTTGGGGGTACCGCCGTTTTTGGCTGGCGGAGCATCACAATACCCCGCAGCTGGCTTGCCCTTCCCCTGAAGTGCTGATTGCTTACTTGCTCGGACAAACCTCACGGATCCGTATCGGCTCCGGCGGCGTCATGCTGCAGCATTACAGCGCGTATAAGGTGGCGGAAAACTTCAATCTGCTGGCCACGCTGGCACCGGGCCGGGTTGATTTGGGCGTGGGAAAAGCGCCTGGCGGGCTACCGCTCTCGACTCAGGCGCTGCAGGCCGCGCACGATCAGCAGAATAAGCCTGACTTCCCTAAACAGCTCGCGCAGCTAAATGCCTATCTGAACGATGATGCACAGCCCGGCCTGAGCGCAACGCCACAACCGGTTCAGCCGGCGCAACGCTTTCTGCTGGGCGCCAGCAACGAAAGCGCACAACTGGCCGCCCAACACGGCTGGGCCTTCGTGTTTGCCGCTCATCTCAATGGCAACCCGGAGGACATCCGGCGGGCGCTGGCTCATTACAGTGAGCAAAGCGGTGGCCGAAAAGCCCTGTTGGCGGTGGCAGCGATCGTCGCCGACAGCGAAAGCCAGGCCAAGGATCTGGCAGCCGGGATCCAGCAGTATCGTGTCCACGTGACCGGCGGGCAAAGCGTGACCGTCGGCAGTCTGGAGCAGGCGGAAAGCTTTGTGCAACAGGCTGGCGCTACCGATTACCGTATCGAACCGCGCGAAAGCCACATACTGCTGGGGACCGCCCGGCAGGTGCGTCAACAGCTGGATCAGTTACACCAACAGTACGGCGTAGAGGAGTTTGTGATTGATACCCCCATCAGCCAGCCTGCCGCCCGCCTCGCCTCTCTGCAATTGCTGGCGCTAGCGGGTGATGCTGTTTGATTCAGTTAACCACGGTGCCGGCACCGATGGCGACGGCCAGATCCTGAGCCAGCGTTTCCAGCTGCGCCGGCTCAAGGTTAGCCAGGCTGATGCGGATCGCCGGGCCGCTTTTCAGACGGAAGGGCTCGCCGCTCTGCACCAGCCAGCCACGCTGCGCCATCATTTGGCTGGCGGCGGCTTCTGAACGCACCGGCAACCAGATATGCACTCCCTCTCCCGGCGATACCGGCACGCCGGTCAATGCGCGCAGCCGCTCGGACAAATCGTCACGCCGCTGCTGATAAGTTTGCTGCGCCCGTGCAAACAGCCCCTCTTGCTGGGCCTGCGTCCACAGTTTAACGGCAATCTGCTGCAGGATATGGCTGACCCAGCGTTCACGAATGTATTGATCCGCCCGCATGGTCTGCAGCAGCTGCGGCTTGCCGCAGGCCAGCGCAATACGCAGATCCGGGCTGAGGAACTTGCTCAGCGATAACACATACAGGCCATTGTCTGCGGTAAAGGGCAAATGCAGTGGCCGCTGCGACAGCGGTCCCCAGAAGTCATCGACGATCGCCAGACAGCCGGGGTTTTGCGACAGAAATTCCCGCCAACTCGCAGCCCGGCCCGCGCTTAATGACATGCCGGTCGGGTTCTGTGCCCGAGGCGTCAGGATCACTGCGGCTCCCAAAGGTGCGGCCTCTTTTTCCGGCAAGCGGCACCCTTGTTCATCAACCGGTAACGGCAAAGGCTTCAGCCGCAGATGCCGCAACAGCGTCAGTAGCGGTGGCCAGCAGGGATCTTCCACCCACACCGAGGCTCCCGGCGCCGCATGGATACGCAACGCCTTTTCGATAGCGTCCAGCGCGCCGGAAAACACCGCCGATTCCCCCAACTCTGCGCCCTGCTGGCTCAGCCAGTCGCCGGCAAGCCGACATAACGCCGGTAAATCCCCGCTGACGTCATAACCGGTCTGCTGCGGGAAAACGTCTTCGGCGCCCAGCGACAGGGCCGGCAGCAGCGTGGCATCCAGATTACCACTCGCCAAATCCCCCATCCCCTCAGGCACTTGCCGAACATTGCGCACCGTCATTAAAGGTTGCTCAAGTACCTGAGTACCGGCACGCCCGCGGGTAGCCACCAAACCGGCATCACGCAGCTTGGCATAGGCGCTGGCGACGGTATTGGGGTTGACCCCCAACTCGCCGGCCAATTGACGTACCGGCGGCAGCAGGTCACCCGGCTGCAGATCACCCTGCTTTATCTGCGTGCTGATCTGTTCAGCAATCTGGACAGCGCTGCCGCCTTTTGCATACAATGAGCTCATACATAAAACCTTTTTGTATTAGTTCAAAATAGATTACCTGTTTCGAACGGAAAAGTTAAGGGGTAAAGATGGAAAAACATTACGTACTGGATATTAAACAGGGCGGGAAAGCCTTCGGTCGCTTGCAGATGTTCACGCCATGGGCTGCCGATCAGCTTCAGCAGGCTCAGGCGCTGTTCCCTGCCGATCAGGGCTACCAGTTGAGTATCAGCCAGGTCAAAGAGCGCCGGATAGTTTATCAAAGCGGCATTGGCGGCATCACCATCCTGGGCGATACGCTGGAACTGGAACCTTACCCTCATAGCCAAGAGGTACCACAACAATGAAAAAAGTTGTCGCGATCCGACATGTGAATTTTGAAAACCTCGGCATTCTGGGCTCGCTGCTGTCATTGCGTGGCTATCAGATTGATTATTTCGACGCGGGCCGTGACGACATCCGCACCATCGTTAACGAGGATACCGACCTGCTGGTGGTGCTGGGCGGGCCAATCAGCGCCGCTCAACACTTCGCCGGCCAGCAACACTATGCGTTTCTCAACGATGAGTTAGCACTGGTTACCCAGCGTCTCCAGCAAAAACGGCCTACGATCGGTGTCTGTCTCGGCGCGCAGGTGATTGCCCAGGCACTGGGCGCCGAGGTCGTTTCGCTTGGCGTGAAAGAGATCGGTTACGCTCCCTTAACCTTGACGGATAACGAAGACTCGGTGCTGGCGCCACTGGCGTCCACGCCGGTGCTTCACTGGCACGGCGATATGTTTATGATCCCCGAAGGCGCGACCCGCCTGGCGGGTACCGAAATCTGCCCTAATCAGGCATTTGAGTATCAGGATTTCGCCCTTGGGCTACAGTTCCATCTGGAAGCCGATCACCGCGATCTGGAACGGTGGCTGGTGGGACATGCCTGTGAACTTGAGCTGGCCGGCATCGTGCCGCAGCTTTTGCGCCAACAGGCCGCGCGTTACGGCACAGAATTGGAGCAACGCGCCCGCCAGGTATTTACGCGCTGGTTGGATAAAATCGAACCAAGGAAGTGATAGATGCAACAAATTTCTCAATTACAGCCGCCGCAGATTGATGTCATCAGTATTCAATCTCAGGTGGTGTATGGCAGCGTCGGCAACGGGATAGCCTACCGCACGCTGTTGAAAAAGGGGCTGGAAGTGCTGCAGGTGCCCAGCGTGCTGTTCGGTTGCCCCCCTTATTACGGTGCGCCCAGCGGCGGCGTGATCTCCGCCGAATGGTTCGGCGGTTTTCTGGCGGATTTGCTGGCCCGCGGCGTGATGAATCGCACCCGGGCGGTGATTGTCGGTTATCTGGGCAATGTCGACCAATGCCATATTCTGGATACCTGGTTACAGCGCGTGCGCGCGATCAATCCGCAGATAAAGATTTATATCGATCCGGTGATGGGCGATTACGGCGAAGGGGTTTATGTCGATAAGCGCATTGTCGATTGCTACCGCTCCCCCTTCCTGAAATTGGCCAATGGCCTGACCCCTAACGGCTTCGAACTGGAGCAGCTTTGCGGTCACCCTCTGACCACTCAGGAACAGACGCGGCAGGCTGCACAGGCGTTGCTCAATGACACCACCGAGTGGGTGTTGGTGACCAGCGCACCGGGCGTGGCGGAAAACGACGATCAACTGGGGTTACTGCTGGTCAAGCACGACGAAGTGCAAAGCTATACCCACCCCAGAATTCAATCAAAGGTCAAAGGCACCGGGGATATGTTCGCCGCGTTGCTGGTCAGCCATCTGCTGCATGGCAAAAGCCTCGATGAGGCGATCGTGACCGCCGGGGGGGAAGTTTGTGATGTTCTGACGGAAGCGGAGCATTTCGGCCTGGAGGAAATTGGCAGTCTGCGCGCCTTGAAATAGGCCGGGAGTGACGGGGCAGCCAGCTGCCCCTCGCGTCTTGGTTAGCGTTTTTTCTTTTTATTGAAGTCCAATTCAAACGCAAACACCGCACTCTGAATTTTTCTTTCCATGGCCAAACCCAGTTTCATAAAGCGGCACGACAGGCGTGAAAAATGCACCATGTTGTCGTCGTCATCCAGCTCATGATCGTCGTTGATCACCACCAGCTCCATATTGACCTTGAAACTGCCGTAGCTGCCAAGATCCAACAACGCTTTTTTGAACTGGAAGCCGGGTTGTAGGTTTGGCGGTAACGGACCGTCAACGCGCAGCCCTACACCACCGGCGGACAGATCGTGGATCCTCAGCTGATATTCACTGCCATCGGCGTATTCACCACTGCACAAAAACTGGCGCCAGTGAGGGGTAGTGACACGGAACTGACGGCGGCGCTGGATGTAAACCAGCTGCTTCGGCAATTGGGTTGAACAGACATTGACGCCCTGCTGCTCGATGAATTCGGCCCGACCTACGGAGAACTCGATCTTCGCATCATGGCTTTCAATCACGATGGTGTATTCGCCATCAACCGTCGCATCCACCTCATCGCCGCTAAACACGATGTTGTCCGGCCCGACGCTCAATAACAAACTCTGAAACTGCTGCTTCTCATTTACGACCCGTAGCGGCGTGCGTTGTTTACAAATCTCACGCAGAATCGCCAGTACTTCAAAGCGCTCCTGCTTGATAAACAATCCGTTATCATTCTGCTCCACTTGACGCTCCTGGCACTTCCCAATGACGTTGACACTTTCCTTACAGTTATCATCACTGGGAATATTCCTAAAGTCAAATTTGCCAGCGATGCCAGGCTTGCGGTAACAGTCTGGCGAAGCGTTCTGCCCAGGCCTGTTGACCTTGTTGATCGGCAAGCAGATCCTGGCGGATCTCGATACCGACATAGGGCAATTGCCGGCGCTCAGCATGCACCGGCAGGGTGTAGTCCGTCGCGTCGGTCATGGCATAGGGCTCGTTGATGCCCACCTGCAAATCCCCTTCTTCACGCAGCAGCTCAGCCAGCAACAACGCGAACTCCGGCTGACGGTTGAACAACAGTCCGACCTGCCACGGGCGCGCGTTGCCTTTAAACACCGGCGTAAAGCTGTGCATGGCAACGATCGCCGTCGGCAAGCCGCTACGCTGGCGCGCATCCAGGCTGTCGGTTATCGCCTGATGGTAAGGCAGAAAAATTTCATGCTCGCGCGCCAGCGCCTGTTCGGCCACAATGCCCACGTTGCCGGGGATCGGCGTCAACTCGGACAGTTCTGGTATGGAACTGGGGATGCCGGGTGTACGATTACAGTCGATAACCAAACGCGAATAGCGCTGATGAATCAGCGGAGCGTCCAGCTGGCGACTAAGGTGACGTGAAACGTTCAGTGCGCCGATGTCCCAGCCAATATGACGGTCTATTTCGCCGGGCGGCAGCCCAAGATCGCCCAATTGCTGCGGTATTGCCTGCCCAGCGTGATCGCAAAGCAATAAGAAGGGCGCGAGGCCTTTTGGCGTTTCAATCGCGACGGCGGCGGGATCTTCGGCGGACAACAAAAACGGGGCGAACGGCTGTGGCATGAAAAACTCCGGCGGAGGAACAAAGCCTTATCTTAGGCTATTTTCCCCCGCCGGTGCCAAGCTTCGGATTAGATCAAAAACGCATGAGCGCCACGCCAATTACTCTATGCACGCCTCCTGCGGCTGATGCACTGCGATGTAACGTTGGAAACGCGCAGGTTTAAGCCGAGTGAGATCGACCAGCACCAGCCCATCAATACAGTTATTGAAGGCCGGATCGGTGCCAAAATCGATGAACTGCACCCCTCCCGGCTCACACAGCTCGGTATATTGTTTATACAACGTGGGGATCGAACAGCCGATATTGCTCAACAGGCTTTTTAGCCGCACCAGATCTTCCTGATAGTTATCGCCGGCAAACTGCGCCAGCACCTGAGGTAACGAGGCGGGATACGGCTGCCGCGACTGCGCCAGCGCGCTGTCCGGCGAGAAATACAGCCGGTAGAAGGCGATCAGCAGATCGCGCGCCGTTACCGGCATGCCTCCGGATATAGACACCGGGCCAAAAAGATAGCGGTACTGCGGGTACTTCGCCAGGTAGGCGCCAATGCCCAACCACAGGTAGTCCAGCCCGCGTTTGCCCCAGTAGGCCGGCTGAATGAAACTGCGGCCCAGCTCAATCCCCTGCGCCAGAATAGGTGCCATATCGCGGTCATAATGGAACAGGCTGTTGCTGTAAATGCCTTCCAGGCCCTTGCGTTCCAACTGCTCGGCGGTTGGGATAAAGCGATAGGCACCGACTATCTCCAACTCGTCCGCGTCCCACAGCACCAGGTGGTAATAGTCGTCGTCGTAGCTGTCCAGATCGCGGCGGCGACCGGAGCCTTCCCCCACCGCACGGAAAGCGATTTCGCGCAGGCGTCCTAGCTCACGCAGGATAGGCGTACGCGCTTCGTCCTGACGGCGATACAGGAAGATGATTTTTCCGTCCGGGGTAACCCCCAGCCGCTCACAGTTTGCCAGCGCTTTCTTCAGTTCCAGTCGGTCTTCCGGCAAGGCGATCGGAGATTCGCTGGCAAACAATCCTTCTTTACCCTGCCCCAGGCGATAAACGTGACGGCGGAAACGCTCCGCCAGATCTTTCGCGCTGGTATGGCCGTCGTGCCAATTGGCAAAGGGAATACGGCCACCCACGCGGATTTTAATGCGCCCGCCCTGCTGCTGGAACATTTCGCGCACCAGTAATAGCGTGGACAGAGGTCGATAAACCAGGGAGGTGAAGTAGAATAAATTGCTGTTACGGGCGCTGATGTGGATCGGCACAATCGGTGCGCGCGCCTTGGCCGCCAGACGCAAGAAACCAGTATGCCAATGCCCGTCGCGAATGCCTTTCGGGCTCATGCGCGACACTTCGCCAGCGGGGAACAGGATCAGCGCACCCTGCTTGTCCAATTGCGCCTGCATGCCTTCAATTTGCTTGCGGCTGGTCTTATAGGCGACGTTGTCCACCGGTACGAACAGGCTGCGCAGCGGTTCGATGTAGGTCAGCAGTTGGCTGGCCACCACTTTGACATCCGGCCGCACCGCCGCGACCGCACGCAGCAGCACCAGTCCGTCAAGTGACCCTATCGGGTGATTAGCCACCAGCACCACCGGTCCCTGGCTCGGGATGTTTTCCAGATCGCCATCCACCAGTTCACAACTGAGGTTGAAGTAGTCCACCACCTGCTCGATCAGATCCAGACCTTTCAGATGGGGATAATCGGCGGCAAACTGTTTGAATTCTTTTTCGAAGAGTAAAGTTCTCAGCAGGCTACGCTGCCAGGCAGGGGTATTGCGGTGTGGAAATGCATCATGCAACAGAGAGTCCAAGCTAAACATCGCGTTATCTCCTGGCTTAGTCGCTGCAAAATTAAGCCAGCGCTATGACCCTAACATGTCAGTAACATGACAAAAAAATGAAATCCCTCGACCTATCAGGTATAGCAAATTATTGAAAACTTGGTGGCGACACTCTGCTTGCCGCCCCCTCGCCGCATTTTATGCCAATTAAATCAACGCTTCGATCCGCTGATTCACCGCTTCACGCAGCCGCAGCAGCGGTGCTGCCTGATGCGGATAACGTTTAAAAGTGATACGCATCCCCAGTTCCTGTTCAATCAATGCCTCTACCGTGTTGCGATCCGTCAGGCTTTCCAACAGCTGCAGCGCACGCATGTCCTGCAAGCCCTGATGCAGCACCCGTAACCGCAGCGACTCCACCGGCGTCAGGTTTTCGCCGGGGTAAACCACAAAGGCGTCGCCGGAAGGAAACGCATTTCGGCAATCGGTCACCGCGTAGGGGTTAAGTTTTTCTCGCGAATGGCCGCTGTTATAGAAGTTGAACCCCCAGTGCAGAAAACCGCTGATGTTGTACAGGTAAAGCTGGATGCCCAGAATACGATTACGCGCCGAAGGTTGAGCAAAGAAACGGTTGGCCACCTCGGTCTTTTGCACGCAGCAGTAATAGGCCCACAGGCCCGGAACCTGATGCTCAAGGAAAGCGTCTATATGGTCGGTAGCGGCCACTGGCGTTTCCACCAGTCCTTGCCGGTAAAACGCGTAGTCTGACAGCGCGTCAAAAGTGCGGAACCCGGCCAGCAGCGGGCGCAAGGCTGCAACGGCACGCTGATAAACGGCGATGTTCTCCAGCGTTGGCTCATCCGAGATATGGAACCAGACCTGCTGTTGCAACTGGCGATCGCGGAACCATGCGGTCAACGCCGGCAACAGCGCCTGCAAAAACTGTTGATACTCCTGCGCGTGGGCGTCAGTGTGCCAACCGAACAGCGGGCAAAGTGCGCCGTCGATCTCCACCAGAATTTTTGGCGCATGCGCCGCCCCCCACTGGGTGAACAACGGGGCAATCTCAAAATGTTCAATCCCCTCTTCCTGCGCCATATCCACCCACTGGGCCAGCCGCTGGAAATCAAACCGATAACCCTGCGCGGAACGCTGTACGCCAATCAACTGTACCGTGGTGCGCTCGCCGCCGACGGCGGTATCCAGCGGTGGCGTGAAGATCGGCGTCAGCAGCATGTTGACTCCACTGTTGACCGCACAGCGAACAAAGTTGCGTACCGCCAGCCAGTATTCGGGACTGAACACCGGCACGCGGTAATAATCCGCCAGACAATCGGTATGCACCCATTCGGTGTGCAACAGGGTTTGCGGCGGCAGTTCGACCGGGACAATATGCAGCGTCAGGGAGGCGCTGGCCAGGGCTTCGCCGCTGATAACATCAAACAAGGTCAGGTTCAGCGGGCAATCCCCGCCTGGCACAGGCGTCGACGGCGGTGTATAGGTCAGCCAAAGGCAGCCGTAATAATTGTTGGCGACAAAGAAACGCTGCTCGGTCAGCGGCATCAGCGGATCGGGAAATAACCCCGGCTCGGTACGCAGATAGTTCTCATCGGTCTGGGCATAACAGGGAAAGTGGCTGGGTACCGATTGCACCTGCCGCACGCTGATATACTCTGCCAATGATCCCTCAAGACGGTAGCTTAATTCACGCCGAGTTTCGTTATCTGCCCGGTGAAGGCAATAAACCCCCTGCCAGGAAATCATTTCATTGCTCAGGCCACTCAACTTATTTATTTGATCAATCTGTGGTGCATTATGGCTGTGAAATATCTTTTCCAGACTGTGAGTAAAAGTCAATGAAAGGCGCATAGCAATAATCTCGCTCTAATGGGGAAATACCGATGAGTGATTTTCAGGCTAAACCCTTTTATCGATTCAAACAATAGTGGTCATTCAAAAAACGGCGTTTACGTCGAGGCAAAGCCTGCCGATACAATTTTTTTGTTTATTTGCATCACAAAAATGAAAGATACCCAGACATGCACAATAAAAATGTTTTTAATCCCCATTATGGTGCAAGGGTTATCACTTATTCCTATGACCCCAGCAGCCAGTCATTGCCCAACGGCAGGGCCAAAACCGCCGCAAAAGGTTAACGAATTGTGAACAACTTACGCTTTCGGTTTACGCCCCAACCCTTTCGATCTTAACAACATCGAAACATTCGCGCCCCATTTTTGGGCAGATCGGGGTGTATTGACACATTGAAAGTTAAGGGATAGAAAGAATTCACGTTACGAAAATATTTATTCGTCGTCCACCGAGGGGAAAGCAATGTCACCGATAAAAAATACCGGCCGTCTTCTGGCGCACTCTGCCATTGCGACGGCATTATTATTGCCGACCATGTTATATGCCGCCGATCAAATAACTTTGCGTTATGCCGTATGGGACAGAAATCAATTACCGGCCGAGCAGGAAATCGCCAAACGCTTTGAAAAAGAAAACCCAAACATTAAAATAGCCATAGAATTAACGCCGTCGGCACAATACTTCGTTAAATTGGATTCCGCCGCAGCTGGCGGCGTAGCGCCAGATATATTCTGGATAAATATGCCTTATTTTGTTCAATATGCCAAAAACGGCATTATGCAACCTTTAACACCTTATATTAGCGGCAGCAGCGTCAAGCTAAATGACGTGGTCGCCAGTTCGGTAAAAGCCTATCAGTATGACGGCCAACAGATGGCCATCCCGCGCGACGTGGACTCTATTGCGGTGTGGTACAACAAAAAGCTGTTCGATCAGGCCGGTGTCAGCTACCCCACCAGCGATTGGAACTGGGATGACCTGAAAACCAAAGCCGCAGCCTTGAAAACCGGCTTGAAAGGCAGTGCCTTCCCGTTGGTGATGGACCTTAGCATCGACGGCCAGGACAGCTACATGAACCTGCTGTTCCAGAACGGCAACCACATCGTCCCGAAAGACGGCCAGCCGACCGACATCGCCAACGACAAGTCCATCTGGGTATATCAGCAGCTGCAGTCAATGATGAAAGACGGGCTGATGCCCAGCGCCCAGCAAATGAGCGAAGTCAAAACCGAGAACATCTTCCAGTCCAACCGCGCAGCCATGGTGTATGCCGGCTCGTGGTTAGCGGCCCCGTTCGCCAACAACCCGCTGATTAACGACCATATCGGCGTGGTAATGATGCCGAAAATCGAACGTCAATCCGGTGTGGCGCACAGCCTGGCGTTCGCCATGTCCGCCAACAGCACCCACAAACAAGAAGCCTGGAAATACATCGAGTTTATGAGCACCGAAGCTTCGCAAACCGAGTTGGCGAAAGTGGTGATCCCGGCCAATAAAGTGGCGGCGAAAGCCTGGGCGGCGGAAATCAAGAAGGTCGATGTTACGCCTTATATCGACACTCTCAACGTGACCGAGGCCTACCCGACCGCCGGGACCAACACGCCAAAATGGCAGAACATGTGGATAGCCAGTCTGAAGAAAATCTTTATGGGCGCGGATGCCAAACAGGAGATGGATAAGTCGGTCAAGAAGATCGAACGCATCATGGAGCAGTAATCGCCCCGTGCCGGCTGCGCCTGCCCGAAGGCGCGGCCGGCAACGGAACACCGCAAAGCCGTTACTGGTGAGGAATGGCAACATGTCGCTGGCAGATACCTACGGTGCCCTAAAACAACAAAAAAGCATCCCACGTCCTGCGCTCAGCCGCCTGGAGCGCGCCGAGCGTTTTTGGGGTTGGGTGATGATTTTACCGCTGTTGATTGGGTTGACGGTGTTTTACTTCATCCCTTTTTTGCAGAACATCTTTTACAGCTTTACCGACCTCAATCAGTTTATGCGCTGGAGCACCCTCAGCGTCGATAACTACGTCAATCTGTTTGAAGACGACGATTTCTACACCGCCGCCGGCAACACCCTGTTCTATGTGGTGGTGTGTGTACCGGTCAGCCTGAGTCTGTCGCTACTGCTGGCCATTGGCCTCAACCAAAATATCCGAGGCAAGGCGCTGTTGCGCACCCTGCTGTTCCTGCCGGCGGTCACCATGCCCGCCGCGGTGGCGATGGTGTGGCAATGGCTGTTCAACAAGGACTTCGGCCTGATTAACCAGGCGATTGGCCAACTGGGTATTTCACCGGTGGCCTGGCTATCCGATCCGGACGTGGTGCGCATCAGCGTTTCCATCATCATTATCTGGTCGTCGCTGGCGCTGAAAATCATCATTTTACTGGCCGGTTTGCAGAGCATTCCACGCCAGCTGTATGAGGCCGCCGACATCGATGGCATCAGCACCCTGCGTCGCTTCTTCTGTATTACCCTGCCGATGATGGTCCCGACGCTGTTCTTCGTTTCGGTAATGAGTTTTATCGAGATCCTGCAAATCTTTGACGTGGTGTTTTTGATGTTTGACCGCGCGCTGGTGGAAAGCGACGTGATGACCGTCACCAACCTGTTCTACAAATACGCCTTTTACCTGCAGGAGAAAGGTTACGCCTCCGCCATCACCGTGGTGCTGTTCGCCGTCACCCTGCTGATCACCCTGATTCAAATGATGATTGGCAAACGCCTGAAAGTGAGCTGAGGAGCCGCGACGATGAGCATAAGTAAAAGAACGCTGGTGTATCTGTTTATGGTGTTGGCGGCGTTGGCTTCGGTCGTGCCGTTTATCTGGATGCTGGTCACCTCGCTGAAAACTCAGGCCGAGAGTATCCAGATCCCGCTGACGCTGCTGCCGGCCCACCCCAGCCTGCAGGCCTACGGTAAGATCATGCGCGAAATCCCCTTCGCCGATTTTTACCTGAACTCGCTGTTGGCCACTTTTTTCACCGTCACCCTGCAAATGGTGATCGCCACCATGGCCGCCTACGGTTTCTCGCGCCTGCATTTTCGCGGCCGTGATGCGGTGTTTCTGGTGTGTATTTCCATCCTGATGGTGCCCGGGCAAGCCTTTTTGATCCCGCAATTTCTGGTGGTGCAAAAGTTGGGGCTGGTGAACAGCATCACCGGGCTGGTGTTGCCGGGCATCTTCAGTATTTATGCCACTTTCCTGCTGCGCCAGTTCTTCCTCGCGGTACCGAAGGAGATGGAGGAAGCCGCACTGATTGACGGTTACAGCTACTTCGCCATCTTCTGGCGCATCATGCTGCCGCTGATCCGGCCTGGCATTATCGCCTGCATCATCATCAACGGCCTGTGGAGCTGGAACAACCTGATGTGGCCGCTGATCGTCAACACCACCACCGAGAAGCTGACGCTGCCGGTCGGGCTGGCGTCGCTGTCGAGCCGCGCCGGGGTGGAGTATCCGCTACTGATGGCCGGGGCGCTGATGGCAGTGATCCCCATGCTGATGCTGTTCATTCTTTTCCAACGTTACTTCATCCAGGGCATCGCCAGCGCTGGGGTAAAAGGCTAACCGCGAACACAAGGTAAATAACATGGCCGGTATTCAGTTAAACAATGTGAAGAAGGTATACCCCAACGGTTTCAATGCGCTGCACGGGGTCGATCTGGACATTAAAGACGGCGAGTTTATGGTCTTCGTCGGGCCGTCCGGCTGCGCCAAATCTACCCTGCTGCGCATGATCGCCGGGCTGGAGAGCGTCAGCGATGGCCAGATCCTGATCCACGATCGCTGCGTCAACGACACCATGCCAAAAGATCGCGGTATCGCCATGGTGTTCCAGAACTATGCGCTTTACCCGCACATGACGGTCTACAAGAACATGGCGTTCGGCCTGATCGGCAAGGAAAGCAAAGCCGAAATTGACCGTCGGGTGCGTGATGCCGCCGAAAAACTGGAGATCACCAACCTGCTGCAGCGCAAACCAGGTCAGCTGTCCGGCGGACAGTGCCAGCGCGTGGCGGTCGGCCGCGCCATCGTGCGCAAACCCAAGGTGTTTCTGTTCGACGAGCCGCTTTCCAATCTGGACGCCAAGCTGCGCGTCTCAATGCGCGTCCAACTGATCGAACTGCATAACCAACTGAAACAGGAAGGCGCCGCCGCCACCATGGTGTACGTCACCCACGATCAGGTGGAGGCGATGACCATGGGCGACCGCATCTGCGTGATGAACCGTGGCGCCATTATGCAGGTGGATAAACCCATTAACCTGTACCACCAGCCCGCTAACCGCTTCGTCGCCGAGTTTATCGGCAGCCCGTCGATGAACCTGCACGACATGGCGGTGACTCGTAGCGCACAGGGTATTGGGCTGCGCATCGGCAATGAATATCCGCTCGAACTGCCGCCGGCGCTGCAACAACAGCTGGAAAGTTATCCGCACCCGCGTGTGTGTCTGGGCATCCGTCCGGAGTCTCTGCGGCTGTGTGCGCCCGGCAGCAGCAACTGCTTCCCGGCGAAGATTGTCACCATCGAACGCATGGGCAACGAAGAGTTGCTGCACTGTGAACTGGCTGAACTGCGCTTTGTGCTGCGTATGGCGTCGCAACAAGACTGGGAACCACGTCTGGGAGAACAGATCCATCTGGCTTTCGATCTGACCCGTGCGCACCTGTTTGATGAAATCAGCGGCCAAAACCTCAAATAACAAGATCGGAGAACGAGCAATGTCGTCAGCTAAACAAAATGGTTTTGCCGGTCGCCCGGTTCAGGTTCTGGTGATTGGCGCCGGGGCACGCGGTGAAATTTACTCGCGCTACGCGTTGGCGCATCCGGATTTAATGCAGGTAGTCGCGGTAGCCGAACCGCGTGATATTTATCGGCAGCAGTTCGTCGAACAGCACGGTATTTCGGCGGATAAGGTGTTCACCGACTGGCAACAGGCCGCCGACGCCGGAAAACTGGCCGATGCGGTGCTGATCTGCACCCAGGACACCCTGCACCTGGAACCGGCGCTGGCCTTTGCCAAGCAGGGTTATGCCATGCTGTTGGAAAAACCGCTTTCGCCGGTAGCCAGCGAGTGTCGCACCATCGTTGAAGAGGTGGTGCGTCAGAAGCTGATTTTCTCGGTCGGCCACGTACTGCGCTACACGCGCTACACCCAAAAACTCAAGCAACTGCTGCGCGATAACGTGATTGGCGACATCGTCAGCCTGCAGCATCTGGAACCGGTAGGCTACTGGCATCAGGCACACTCCTTTGTTCGCGGCAACTGGCGCAACGACAATGAAGCCGCCTTTATGCTGCTGCAGAAGTCCTGTCACGACATTGACTGGATCCGTTACATCATGGAACTGCCCTGCGAACAGATCAGTTCGTTCGGGGGTTTACGCCATTTTCGCCAGGAGAACCAGCCTGCCGGTGCGGCTGACAACTGCCTTGACTGCGCCGTGGAAGCCAGCTGTCCTTACTCCGCCAAGCGTATTTACCTTGGCGACGATCACAAGGCCACGCCGGGCTTCCTGCGCGTATTAACGCCCGAGGTCAGCCAATCACACCTGCAGGCGGCGCTGCGCGACGGTCAGTATGGCCGCTGCGTCTACCGCTGCGACAATAACGTGGTCGATCACCAGGTGGTCAATATGCAGTTTGCCGGTGGCCGCACCGCCTCCTTCACCATGACCGCCTTTACCCGACTGGAAGATCGCAAAACCCGTATTTTCGGCAGCCACGGTTGCCTTGAGGGCGACGGTCGCTATATCCGGATCACTTCATTCGTTGACGACAGCGAAAAAGTGTACGACGTCGAAGAAGCCGACGATCTGCATGCCATGTCCGGCCACGGCGGCGGCGACTACTACCTGATGCAGCATTTCATTGACGCGATCCGCACTAACGATCCGTCGCAGGTGCTGTCCGGACCGGCGGAAACGCTGGAAAGCCATCTGATGGTCTTCGCTGCGGAACGCGCACGCCGAGAATCTGCGGTAATTACCCTGAGTGGAGCCTGAAACGTGGAAATATCACAGATGCGTTACGGTTTCGACATCGGCGGCACCAAGATTGAAATGGCGGCCTACGATCGCCAATTGCGGCAGGTGCTGTGCCAACGGGTGAGCACGCCTACCGGCGATTACCGCGCATTTTTGTCCTGTATCCAGCAATTGGTCGATCATGCCGATCGCGAGCTGCACACCCAGGGCAGCATCGGCATCGGCTTGCCGGGCGTGACCGATCCCCGCAGCCGTAAGCAGTTGGCGGTTAACGTCCCCTGCCTCACCGGGCACTGCCTGGCGGACGATTTGGCCCATGAACTGGCGCGGCCGGTTGAAATTGAAAACGACTGTCGCTGCTTCGCCCTTTCCGAGGCCAGCACGCCGCAAACCGAGCATCTGGCGCTGGTCTTCGGCGCCATTATCGGCACCGGTGCCGGCGGCGGGCTGGTGATGAACAAGCAATTGCACAAGGGCCGTAACGGGCTGGCCGGTGAATGGGGCCATACGCCGATCTCTGCTCAGTTGGCGCAGCGTTACGATTTACCGTTGTTTACCTGCAATTGCGGCCTGACCGGTTGTTTTGAACGCTACGTTTCCGGCAGCGGTCTGCTGGCGCTAAGCCGTCATTTCGGCCATCGCGCCGACAGCGTACCGGCGCTGATCGCCCATTACCGGCACGGAGATCCGCTGGCACAGCGGCTGATAGCGATGTACGTCGATATTCTGGCCAGCGCCCTGGCAGGGCTGCAATTGCTGCTGGACGTTGACGCCTTCGTGCTCGGCGGCGGACTGTCGAACGTCGGGGAGCTGTACGCCCTGCTACCGCCGGCCATGAGCGCCTGGCTGTTGCCGGGTACCGAACCGGCGGCAGTCTATCCGCCAGTGCACGGTGACAGCAGCGGCGTACGAGGGGCCGCATTATTACGCCAAAGCTGGCAATAAAAAACAGTGAAACGCCAGACGGGAATAAATGAATGTCGTGGCTTTCATCCTGCTTTCGACAAATTACCTCAGGCGGTGAGTTGCCGCCTGATAAATAACGAATTACCGCTTTTCACTTTATTTTTCGGCCGCTTTCGGTTGATCACCAATCGAAAGCAAAAACAAATATAACCAGTTGATACATATAGATTTTTATAAATTTATCGGTTGCATTTCATTGTTTCGTTTGCTGTAATTTGCCACGAACAACTGAAAGCACTCCTGTCAGATTAGCTGCGACGCATTGCGCCGCGGCAGGGTATGACTACAGCTAAATCGGGAGTCACGCGTTAATGATAAATACCGTAAAACGACGGGAATTAATTATCGACCAGCTTTGTCGCGAAGGCTCGGTGCGCGTCGAGCAACTCAGCGCCCAGTTTTCTGTTTCCAGCGTCACCATCCGCAGCGATTTGCGCCAGCTGGAAAAAAGCGGCTGTGCGGTGCGCGCTTACGGCGGCGCAATGCTCAATAAACAGTTTGCCTTCGACCGCCCGCTGCAAGACAAGGGCCGTATCAATCGCGACGTGAAATACGCCATTGCCTGCGCCGCGGCGGAATTGGTCAACGACGGTGATGCCATCATTCTCGACTCCGGCTCCACCACCAGCCAGATGGCGCAGCAACTGGTCGGCAAGAAAGACCTGGTAGTGATGACCAATGCGCTGAACATCGCGTTCGAACTGGCCAACAACGAACAGGTTGATCTGATGGTGGTGGGCGGCAGCGTACGGCGCAAATCCTGGTCGCTGTATGGCCCGGCGGCGGAGCAGCATATGCGGCAATTTCGTTTCGACAAGCTGTTTCTCGGCGTCGACGGTTTTGACCTGCTCAGCGGCATCACCACGCCAGATCCTGGCGAAGCGCAGCTCAACCGCGCGATGTGCGATGTAGCGCGCGAAGTGATCGCCGTTGCAGACGCCAGCAAATTCGGTCGCACCAGCTTTTGCATGATCCGTGAAATTGGCCAAATCCAGCGTTTGGTCACCGACAGCCGCATCCCGGAAAACTACCTGCATGCGCTGAACCATTTAGGTGTCGACGTGATTATCGCCGACCGTTAACCGAGGCTTTCAAGGAGTTTTCAACATGAACGGTTATTTTGCTTACGATGCGGGCTGGCTGGAACAACGGCATGCGCTGCATACCGCACGTGAGATCTGGCAACAGCCTGATTTATGGGACGCCCTGCACCGACAGCTGCAGGAGCAACAAGCCTTGTGGCAACCTTTCCTGGCACCGCTGTTGGCCAATCCTCGCCTGCAGATTGTGCTGTGCGGTGCGGGCAGCTCGGCCTTCGCCGGCCGCGCGTTAGCCCCCTGGCTGCGTGAAAAAACCGGTCGTGACGTGGTGGCCTATGGCACCACCGATATCGTCGCCAACCCACACCAATATCTGGATCTGACGCGCCCAACGCTGCTGGTTTCTTTTGCCCGTTCCGGCAACAGCCCGGAAAGTGTCGCGACAGTCGAACTGGCCGACCAACTGCTGCCGGAAAGTTATCACCTGATGCTGGTTTGTAACCCGGACAGCCAATTGGCGCACTATGCCCATCAGCGCGAGAATGTCTGTTCGTTAGTGATGCCGCAAGGCTCCAACGATCAAAGCTTCGCCATGACTTCCAGTTTCAGCTGCATGATGCTGTCCGCCGCGTTGTTGCTCGGGCCGCACTCCCTTTCCGAGGCCCAACGCCCACTCGCGACCATGGTGGCGCGCTGCCGCGAACTGCGTGAAACGCTGCAACCGCAGGTAAAAGCGCTCGCTGCCAGCGGTTTTCGACGCTACATCACGCTGGGCGGCAGTTGTTTCACCGGGCTGGCGGAAGAGGCTTCGTTGAAAATGCTGGAACTGACCGCCGGGCAGATTGTCACCCGCTACGACTCACCGCTTGGCCTGCGCCATGGGCCCAAATTTATGGTCGATGACCAAACGCTGGTGCTGCTGATGTTCTCCAGCGGTGACTACGCCCGCCAATACGATCGCGATTTGTGGAACGAACTGCATCGCGATGGTCTGGCGATGCAGATGGTCGGCTTGACCGGCAGTGCGCAGCCGGTATCGGACATGATGCTGAACCTGCACCACGCCGAAGACGACGTCTGGCTGCTGTTCCCTTACCTGTTATTCACCCAAATGCTGGCCTTTGAAAGCTCGCTGGCGCTTGGCATGACGCCGGACAACCCATGCCCGACCGGTGAAGTTAACCGGGTGGTTAAAGGCGTCACCATTTACCGTTATCCGTCTTCTGTGGCGTAAGGAATCTCTATGTACCTGATATCCAACCGGGAAATGCTGCAA
The DNA here is from genome assembly GCF_047456085.1 of Serratia sp. BNK-12. Classification (NCBI taxonomy): domain Bacteria; kingdom Pseudomonadati; phylum Pseudomonadota; class Gammaproteobacteria; order Enterobacterales; family Yersiniaceae; genus Serratia; species Serratia sp. BNK-12. The sequence goes on along the minus strand of NZ_CP179896.1, from coordinate 2,377,373 downwards.
AAAGCACAACGCCAGGGTTATGCCGTACCGGCGTTCAACGTCCATAATCTGGAAACCGTGCAGGTGGTGGCGGAGACCGCCGCCGAATTGCGCTCGCCGGTGATCATGGCCGGCACGCCCGGCACATTCAGCTATGCCGGCACCGACTATTTGATCGGTATCTGCCAGGCGGCCGCACGCCGTTACGATCTGCCGTTAGCGCTGCATCTGGACCATCACGAAGAGATGGACGATATCGAATACAAGGTCAAAAGCGGCATTCGTTCGGTGATGATCGATGGCTCACATCTGCCGTTCGAACAGAACATCGCCAAAGTGGCTGAGGCCGTCGCATTGTGCCACCGCTACGGTGCCAGCGTTGAGGCAGAGTTGGGCCGCCTCGGGGGCCAGGAGGATGACCTGATTGTCGACTCCACCGACAGCTTCTTCACCGTTCCGGCCGCCGCGCGCGAGTTTGTCACCGCTACCGGCATCGATTCGCTGGCGGTAGCCATCGGATCGGCTCACGGGCTGTACCACGGCGAACCCAAGCTGGACTTCGACCGCCTGGCGCTAATCCGTGAGCAGGTCGACATTCCACTGGTACTGCACGGCGCATCCGGTATTCCAGAAGCCATGGTGAAACGCGCCATTTCTCTAGGGGTGTGCAAGGTCAACGTCGCCACTGAGCTAAAAATCGCTTTTGCCGACGCGGTAAAAAGCTATTTTTCACAACATCCCGATGCCAACGATCCGCGTAAATACATCGTGCCCGGCAAGCTGGCGATGAAAGAAGTGGTGGCAGAGAAAATCCGTATCTGCGGCAGCAGCGGCATGCTGTAACTCAGCATAAATCACCACGGTTGGCCGTAGTTTCAGTTTCAACTGCGGCCACTCCGCATTTTTTAACGTGATGCGCTTCACAGTAAAACCGCCACACTCCCTCGTCATTCATTAAGCCGACTTCACTATGATCTAAATCATGGTTTTGTCAGCCCCCCCTCCCTATTATCAAATTCATCAAGAATAAACATTAAGAATAGTATATAAACCATTCTACAAGGAGGGCGCGACTAATTCGATTTTTGGCGATCATCAACTTGCCTGATTGATTTTTGTTTAATTGGACTGTTTTATTTTCCTGTTTCATTTTTAAAAAGGAATTAATAATGAACCATTCACTCATGGCATTGATGCTATTGGCCCTGCTACCCGCAACCCTGCAGGCGGCTCAACAAACCAGTCACCACGTGGCTTCCGGTACTATACGCTTTATCGGCGAGATCACCTCACCGGCCTGTACTATCCAACATAGAAATGAAGAAATCATTTCTCGCTGTTCAGGTTTGGTATCGGCTCAGGGTCAACGCCCTATCACTAGCTCATTGAACAATATGCCACCAGAATTAGTTTCCAACGTGACCACCGAGATAATTAATAATAACGACCGGTTGAAGAACATCACCATCAGTTATAAGTAATGGGGGCATTTTATTGTTAACCCTGCTTGGTGTGATAAACATTATTGATATATTATAAATTTTTTTTATAAATAAGCCCCTTTGTACCCCACTCATTTTCCAGTCGTCAGTATGGGCAACCTGAGGTTGCCCATCTTCATGTCCGGAATCCGCCATCGTCCCGCCTGGTTTCGTGCAATAATCTGCCCATCAAACGAGAGGAGTGATCAAAATGCAGACTTTTTTTATTGATCGTATGGCGACGCCGGTGGGTGAGCTGGTGTTGATTGCCGATGAGCAGGACCGCTTGCGCGCTATCGACTGGACGGAACACGAAACCCGCCTGATGAAGCTGCTGAATACCCATTACCGAGCCGATCGTTTTCAACTGGTGGACAAGGCTAACCCCGGGGGTCTTACCGATGCCATGCAGCGCTATTTTTCCGGTGAACTGGATGTGATCAACGATCTGCCGGTCATGACGGCCGGCACTGAGTTCCAGCGCAGTGTCTGGCAGCAACTGCGCCAGATCCCGTGCGGCGAGATCATCACCTACGGTGAACTGGCTAAGCGTATTGGGCGCCCAACGGCGTCCCGTGCGGTGGGGATGGCCAACGGCTCCAACCCCATCAGCATCGTAGTGCCCTGCCATCGGGTGATTGGCTCACAGGGCGCATTGACCGGCTATGCCGGTGGCGTTCAGCGTAAACAGTGGCTGTTGAAACACGAAGGCTACCTGCAAAACGATCTGCTTTAATTCAACCCACCGGAATAGCGCAGCTCACTATGGGCTATTCCAGTGGCTTATTAATGAGGAGCATAATCCGGCGGGACCCCGCTGTCCGACGAAGAGGGAACGTAGTCCGGCGGTATAGTTGATGCAGGCTGTACATCCTCAGAGGTGTAACCGTAACCCACTGGTACCTTATTGCCTTTGGCATACATACACTGGCTGTAAACCCTGTCGTAGCGATCCTGCAAATCGGCGCTACTGCCCGAGGCCGAACTTCCGGCCATTGAACTGCCCACCAGCAATCCGCCGCCGGCACCAATAAGCGCACCAGGTCCAGCATCTCCGAATACCGCGCCGATCAACGCCCCTGCTGCCGCGCCAACCACCGTGCCGGCGGCGGCGGTGCCAGCCGCGTTGTCATTCGCCGTCTGAGCACCGTTTCCTACGCTGTTCTGTGCATAGCCGCGGCACAACGCCTCATCACGGTTGAATTGTTCATAGCTCTTGCCGGTACCCGGCAAGCTCATCACTTCCGGTCCAGCAGGCGGCGTCACGCAACCGCACAGCCCTGATACCAAAGCCAGTAAAGTAAAAACAGGGAGTAATTTCATTACCGATCCGCCTCAGATTTACCGGGACGCCGAGCTGTCTGGCACCACTTTCATCCAGCCGTCAGGACAACGCGCCACCTGCGGGTAGTAACCTGCCGGACGTCGGCAGTAATATGCGTAGGCTGGGGCCCTTTCTATGTAATTCTGTGGCGGTGCCACGTAGACCACCGGTGGCGGAGCATAATAGACCGGCGGTGGCCCCCAGGGGATACCTATTACTACCCGCGGGCCATAATAACCGTGCCCATAATAACCGTGCCCATAATAACCGTGCCCATAATAGCCATGGCCGTAATAGCCATGGCCATAGTAGCCGTGTGCAAACGAGGCCGTGCTTGCCGCCATCAATGCCCCTGTTGCCAGCATTAACAACATGACCTTTTTCATCATTGACTCCTCAACCAATGGTCACCTCACCCAATAACAAGATAACGCTCGTCTGGGAGTTCTCTGCGGCAAAGATTGGGATGAATGCGATCGGTTTTCGCCAACAAATGTGTACAAATATTGGTCTGGAACCGCAAAAAGGCGCTCAAAAGGCAGGGTTAAATGCTGCTTACTGAAAAATACGCTGCGCTACCCCGCATTTCTTGCGGATACGGAGAACCAAGCGCGTCGACCGTCCCTTGGCGTAACTAGCAAATAAATCGAAATATTTCAGCCAGCTACAGAACAATCGGCTGCAAGCCTGCTTAATATTCGCACAGAATGCCCCCGTTCTTATTAATGCTACCCTTATCACCTGCCGGAAAAGATGTTAAAATTGACGCATATCAATTATTGAATGAGCGTAATCTATGATCCCGGAAAAACGCGTGATTCGTCGTATCCAGTCTGGTGGTTGTGCGATCCATTGTCAGGATTGCAGTATCAGCCAGCTGTGTATTCCTTTTACTCTTAATGCGCACGAGTTGGACCAGCTCGACAACATTATCGAAAGGAAAAAGCCTATCCAGAAGGGCCAGACCCTGTTCAAGGCCGGCGATGAACTGAAATCGCTGTACGCTATCCGCTCCGGGACCATCAAGAGTTACACCATTACCGAACAGGGTGACGAGCAAATCACCGGCTTCCATCTGGCGGGCGATCTGGTCGGTTTTGATGCTATCGGCGGTCTGAAGCACCCAAGCTTCGCTCAGGCGTTGGAAACCTCGATGGTATGCGAAATCCCATTCGAAACGCTGGATGACCTGTCCGGTAAAATGCCTAATCTGCGCCAACAGATCATGCGTCTGATGAGCGGCGAGATTAAAGGTGACCAGGACATGATCCTGCTGTTGTCGAAGAAAAATGCCGAAGAGCGTCTGGCTGCATTCGTCTACAACCTCTCGCGCCGCTTTGCGGAGCGGGGTTTCTCACCGCGCGAGTTCCGCCTGACCATGACCCGCGGCGATATCGGCAACTACCTCGGCCTGACGGTTGAAACCATCAGTCGCCTGCTGGGCCGCTTCCAGAAAAGCGAAATTCTCAGCGTTAAAGGCAAATACATCACCATCGAAAACGTCGATGCCCTGTCTGTGCTGGCCGGCACGCCACGCATTAACGTCACCGTAAACGCCTGATCCCTATGCTGGGTTAATCATTCGACAGAATTATTGACCCAGCACACCTCTGCCGCTGTTCTGTTTTTCAATGTTGGGTTACTCTGTAAATTGACAGACTGTTGATTTTCAGCTGTAAGGAGGCCCTATGGCGAAGTATCAGAATCTTCTGGTGGCTATTGACCCCAATCAGGACGACCAGCCGGCGCTGCGCCGGGCGGTATACCTGATAAAACGCAATGGCGGGCGCATTAAGGCCTTCCTGCCTATTTATGACTTCTCTTACGAGATGACGACCCTGCTCTCGCCAGACGAAAGAACGGCAATGCGGCAAGGCGTTATCAGTCAACGCGCCGCTTGGATCACCGAGCAATGTCGTTTTTATCTCGACGAAGGCGTGCCCATTGAAATCAAAGTGGTCTGGCATAACCGCCCTTATGAGGCGATTATTCAGGAAGTGATCGCCGGTAAGCACGATCTGCTGCTAAAAATGGCGCACCAACACGATCGTCTTGAATCCGTCATTTTCACCCCAACCGATTGGCATCTGTTACGCAAATGCCCGTGCCCGGTGTGGATGGTCAAAGATCAGCCCTGGCCTGAAGGCAGTAAAGCGGTGGTTGCGGTTAACCTGGCCAGTGAAGAACCCTATCACGATCCCTTGAACATCAAACTGGTGCAGGAGACCGTTGAGTTGGCGCATAACGTCAACCAAACGGAAGTGCATCTGGTCGGCGCTTACCCGGTCACCCCCATCAATATCGCCATTGAACTGCCTGATTTTGACCCCAGCGTATACAACGATGCCATCCGCGGACAGCATCTGATTGCCATGAAGGCGTTAAGACAGAAATTCGGCATTAACGAAGAATTCACCCACGTTGAAAAAGGCCTGCCGGAAGAGGTAATCCCCGACCTGGCTGAGCACCTGCAGGCGGGCGTCGTGGTATTGGGTACCTTGGGCCGTACCGGCATCTCGGCGGCGTTTATCGGCAATACCGCCGAACATGTGATCGACCATCTGAAATGTGACCTGCTGGTGATCAAGCCAGAAAACTTCAACTGTCCGATCGAAGTTGACGAAGATGATGAGCACGACGACGAAGACTGATGTTTGACGCATAAAAAAACGGGCCCAAGGGCCCGTTTTTATTTGCCTGCGCGTTACGCCTGTAGCGCACGCAGAATCGCTTCCACACTCTCTTTGGCGTCACCAAACAGCATCTGGGTGTTCTCCTTGAAGAACAGCGGGTTCTGGACGCCGGCGTAACCGGTGTTCATCGAACGCTTGAAGGCAATCACATTCTGCGCCTTCCACACTTCCAGTACCGGCATGCCGGCGATCGGGCTACGCGGATCTTCCAGCGCGGCCGGGTTCACCGTATCGTTAGCGCCAATCACCAACACGGTGTCGGTATCAGGGAAATCTTCGTTGATTTCATCCATTTCCAACACCACGTCGTAAGGCACCTTGGCTTCAGCCAGCAGTACGTTCATGTGGCCAGGCAAACGCCCGGCAACCGGGTGAATACCGAAACGTACTTTGATGCCACGCGCGCGCAGTTTCTCGGTGATTTCCGCCACCGGATACTGCGCCTGAGCGACCGCCATGCCATAGCCTGGGGTGATGATCACCGAAGTGGAGTTCTTCAACTGCTCGGCAACTTCTTCCGCGGTCGTTTCGCGATACTCACCCATTTCTTCCGCATTACCGGTCGAAGAACCGTCGGTACCGAAGCCGCCGGCGATTACGCTGATAAACGAACGGTTCATCGCCTTACACATAATGTAAGACAGGATGGCACCCGAAGAGCCTACCAGTGCCCCGGTCACGATCAGCAGATCGTTGCTCAGCATGAAGCCCGCCGCTGCCGCTGCCCAGCCCGAATAGGAGTTGAGCATCGACACCACCACCGGCATATCTGCCCCGCCGATGGAAGCCACCAGATGCCAGCCAAACGCCAACGCGATAGCGGTCATCAGCACCAATGCCACTGCCTGCCAGCCCACGCTGTCGGCACGAACAAACACCACCAGCAGCAGGAAGGAGACGACCAGGGCCGCCAAATTCATTTTGTGGCGATTTGGTAGCGCCAAAGGTTTGGACGAGATGATACCGCGCAGTTTACCAAAGGCGACAATCGAACCTGTGAATGTCACCGCACCGATAAAGATACCGAGGAACACTTCGGTCAGATGGATGTTTTCCATCACCGGCTCCATCGGCGCACCGTGATCCAGATAGCTGTTTAAGCCCACCAGTACCGCCGCCAGGCCGACAAAGCTGTGCAGTACCGCCACCAGCTCTGGCATTTCGGTCATTTCGACCTTCTTCGCCAGATAGACCCCAATAGAACCGCCGATAATCATCGCGATGATGATCCAGCCCACGTTGCCGGAATCCGGCCCGAGAATGGTGGCGATCAGCGCAATCGCCATCCCTGCGATACCAAACAGATTGCCCCGCTTGGACGTTTCATGGCGCGATAAACCCGCCAGGCTGCAGATAAACAAAATAGCGGCAACAATGTATGCAGCTGTAACTAATCCTCCAGACATGTGCTACCCCTTAGTTCTTGCGGAACATCTTCAGCATGCGCTGAGTGACGGTGAATCCACCAAAAATGTTGATGCTGGCGATCAGCACGGCGATGAAGGAGAGGAAACTCACCCAACCGCCGTGGCCAATCTGCAATAACGCACCGACCACGATAATCCCTGAGATCGCATTGGTGACCGACATCAACGGGGTATGCAATGCATGGCTGACGTTCCACACCACGTAGTAACCCACCACGCAGGCCAGCGCAAACACGGTAAAGTGAGACAGGAACTCTTTCGGCGCGGCGTCGGCCAACCAGCCAAACAGAATAATCGCCAACGCCATCAGGCCATATTTCAGCCAAGGTGATACCGGTTTTGCCTCCGGCTTGGCGACCGGGGCCGCCGCCTGCGCCTGTTTCGGCTGGGCAGAAACCTGGATTGGCGGTGCCGGCCAGGTGACTTCGCCACTGCGCACCACGGTCACGCCGCGGATCACGGTGTCTTCGAAGTCGACGTCAATTTCGCCATTTTTCTCTTTCGACAGCAGCTTCAGCAGGTTAACCAGGTTGGTACCGTAAAGCTGCGAGGATTGGGTCGGCAAACGGCTTGGCAGATCGGTATAGCCAATGATTTTCACGCCGTTATCGGTAACGGTCACGCGGTCGGCCACGGTTAGCTCGCAGTTACCCCCGTTTTGTGCAGCCAGATCGACGATCACGCTGCCCGGTTTCATCGAAGCCACCATTTCTTTGGTAATCAGCTTCGGTGCCGGTTTGCCCGGGATCAGCGCCGTGGTGACGATAATGTCAACCTCCGCCGCCTGAGCAGCGAACAGCGCCATCTCTGCTTTGATAAAGGCTTCGGACATCACTTTGGCGTAGCCGTCGCCGCTGCCCGCTTCTTCCTCGAAATCCAACTCGAGGAATTCCGCGCCCATGCTCTGCACCTGCTCTTTGACTTCAGGGCGAGTGTCGAAGGCGCGAACAATGGCTCCCAGGCTGCCGGCAGCACCGATGGCCGCCAACCCGGCGACGCCGGCACCGATGATCATCACCTTGGCCGGTGGAACCTTGCCCGCAGCGGTGATCTGACCGGTAAAGAAACGGCCAAACTCATGCGCGGCTTCAACAATTGCCCGGTAGCCGGCGATATTCGCCATAGAACTCAGCGCGTCCATAGACTGTGCGCGTGAGATGCGCGGCACCGAATCCATCGCCATCGCGGTGACGTTGCGTTCGGCCAGCTTCGCAATCAGTTCAGGGTTTTGCGCCGGCCAGATAAAGCTGACCAGGGTGCTGCCCTCACGCATTAACGCGATCTCGTCCTCAAGCGGCGCGTTAACTTTCAAAATCAGATCCGACTGCCAGACATCGGCAGTGTCGGCGATCTCAGCCCCAGCGGCTTGATACGCGCCATCGTCAAAACTTGCCAGTTTACCCGCCCCGCTTTCAATCGCGACGGTAAAGCCCAGCTTCAGCAGTTGTTCCACCGTTTTCGGCGTTGCTGCGACCCGGGCTTCATTGGCCAACCGTTCTCTTGGTACACCAATACGCATAATGTTCCCTTCTCACCTGTCTTTGATGATGTTTATTATCGTCCTGCCCATAGCGATGGCGCCGGCTGACAGGCCTTTGCTTACGCTTGTCGGCATCGAATTAAGGCACCATCTATAACCTACTGAAAATATGATCGATGATCCATAATTGCTTACGCATTCAGGTCTGTTTTTACATAAAAACCCAGCTAACGACATGACAAATCGCAATTTAAAGTTAAAAAGCCCGTTGGAATGGCGCTTTAGCGGCCAGATTGCGATAGCACCCGGTGCGCGGATATCTGGCGCGACGCGGCTGGCACGCATAAAAGTTATAAAATTGTGAATAATTAACACTTATGACATCAAAGGCTTTATTATTGAAACTTATGGTGATGCTGCGCAGAATGACGGACATCATTCTTCCGGGAATTTGTCTCATGAGATGACATAAAATGCTGAGACACTGCTCGAGATTACATGTAATAATCGGCGGCTGAATTACACCTAAACAGTTCAGCACGTTATAAACGTTAATGCGCTAGGCGAAAGGATTTTTTATGAAGCTGAAGAACACGATCATCGCGTCAGCCTTGTTATCACTCACTGCGCTGTCCGCTCATGCGGCGCAAGAGTTAACTCCTGAAAAAGCAGCGGCGCTGAAGCCGTTTGATCGCATCACGATTACCGGCCGCTTTAATGCCATCAATGAAGCTGCTGATGCCATTTCCCGCCGTGCAGACAAACTGGGTGCAGACGCCTTCTACATCCAGGACAGCAACAACAGCAACAATGGCGGCAACTGGCGCGTTACCGCCGATCTTTACCACAAAGATGCGCCGGAAGTGAGCAAAGAACCGAAATACCGCGTGATTAACGGCGTTACCGAGCTGCCGAAAGAACAAGCCTTCCTGCTGGAGCCTTACGATACCGTAAGCGTCAGCGGTTTCTACCGCAGCCAGCCGGACATCAACGATGCCATCACCAAAGAAGCGAAAAAGAAAGGCGCAGCCTCCTTCTTTATCGTACGTCAGGTTGATGCCAACCAGGGCGGCAACCAGTTCATTACCGCCTACATCTATAAAGCCGATGCACCTAAACGTACCGTTCAGAACCCGGATGCCATCCCGGCCGACTCTGAAGCAGGTAAGGCCGCTCTGGCTGCCGGTGGCGCTGCTGCTGCCAATGTGGAAATCCCTGGCGTAGCCTCTTCAGGCTCACCAAGCCGTGACGTAGGCCGTTTCTTCGAAACCCAGTCTTCAACCGGTAAGCGTTATACTGTCACGTTGCCTAACGGCACCAAGATTCAAGAAGTAAACAACGTGACCGCCGCACAGATGGTGCCGTTTGACTCAGTGACCTTTACCGGCCACTTCAACAGCATGACCGACGTTTCTACCGAAGTGGCGAAACGCGCGGCTGAGAAAGGCGCCAAGTACTATCACGTAACCCGTCAGTGGCAGAACAAGAGCGGCGGCAACCTGACCGTCAGCGCTGATCTGTTCAAATAAGTTTCACTTTGCGGTTTACCATCGGGCAGCCATTGAGCTGCCCGTTTTTTTTGCCCCGCCTGTCGCCCGCCAGTTGAATAATTTTTTGCAAAAATCGCATATTCAATCATTGCATCCGCAGAGATCCATCCGTAGAATTTGCGCGAATTTTTAGGGCTATTGTCTATTTGTTCAGTAATTACCATTACGTTGTTACTGCCGAGCAGTTCCCTCCCAGTTGTTTATTCTGTGTTCAGGATCCGTCATTGGAAAAGAAACTAGGTCTTACCGCGTTAACCGCATTGGTGCTCAGCTCAATGCTGGGCGCTGGGGTTTTCAGCCTGCCGCAAAACATGGCGCAAGTCGCCAGTCCGGTTGCCCTGCTATTGGGTTGGGCGATTACCGGCGTCGGCATCCTGTTTCTGGCTTTTGCCATGCTGTTGCTCACCCGCCTGAGGCCCGATCTGGACGGCGGTATTTTCACCTATGCGAAAGAAGGCTTCGGCGAACTGGTGGGTTTCTGCTCCGCCTGGGGGTATTGGCTGTGCGCCGTTATCGCCAATGTTTCTTACCTGGTGATCGTCTTTGCCGCGCTAAGTTTGTTCACCGATCGCGGCGGCGAGGTCATTTTAGGTGACGGCAATACCTGGCAGGCGCTGCTGGCTGAGTCGCTGCTGCTGTGGATTGTGCATGCGCTGGTACTGCGCGGCGTGCAAACCGCGGCCAGCATTAATTTGGTCGCCACCCTGGCCAAACTGTTGCCGCTAGGGATGTTTGCCGTCTTGGCGGCGGTTGCCTTCAAAATGGACGTATTCACGCTGGATTTCCACGGCGTCGCGCTTGGCAAACCGGTGTGGGAACAGGTTAAAAATACCATGCTGATCACCCTGTGGGTGTTTATCGGTGTGGAAGGCGCAGTGGTGGTTTCGGCCCGTGCACGCCATAAAAAAGATGTGGGCCGCGCCACTATGCTGGCCGTGGTTTCCGCACTGGCGGTTTATCTACTGGTAACGCTGCTCTCATTGGGCGTGGTACCGCGCAGCGAATTGGCTGAGATGCGCAATCCGTCAATGGCAGTGTTGATGGTCGATCTTATTGGGCCATGGGGTGATGTGATTATCGCCGCCGGACTGATCGTCTCGGTCTGCGGCGCTTACCTGAGCTGGACGATTATGGCTGCCGAAGTGCCGCTGCTGGCGGCGCAACACGGCGCGTTTCCGAAAATATTCAGCAAGCAGAACAAGAACCACGCGCCTTCGGCTTCGCTGTGGCTGACCAACCTCGCGGTACAGTTCGCTCTGGTGCTGATCTGGCTGACCGGCAGCAACTACAACTCGCTGCTGACTATCGCTTCGGAAATGATCCTGGTGCCCTATTTCCTGGTCGGCGCCTTCCTGTTTAAGATGGCGATCCGTCGTCAGGACAAGCGGCTGATGTTTGCCGCGACGGGCGCTTGCCTGTATGGCATTTGGCTGCTCTATGCGTCAGGCTTGATGCATCTGCTGATGTCGGTGCTGCTGTATGCGCCAGGGCTGTTGGTGTTTATCTATGCAAGGCGCGGACATGGTGATGTCAAATTGCTGAATCAGCTGGAGAAAGGCAGTATTTTTCTGTTGCTGGTGGCCACGGTACCGGCCGGCTGGTTTATGTTGCAGTAGTGAAAAACGGCCGGGTGGAAACACCCGGTCAGTTAGATTGGGACAGGCCCAGGCTGATGCTCATGCGTTCACCCACCTGAGAGATAATCACTCCCTCAACGCACTCCTGTTGGATGGCTGCCAACTGCTGCTTATCGAGCGCATACGGTAGTTTAATGTCGAACACTGCCAGCCCCTGCTGCTGCGCCAGATCGATCAGACGCACAATGTTGGTTTCGTCGCTGACCTGGGTGGAAACCACCTGCAGCGCCAGCGCCTTCAACTGCTCTTTCCGCGTTTGTGATGCGGAAGCCTGCGATTTCAATACCATGCCAAAAAACGGCATCACACCATAGATTGCATCTACAAAGCGCCAGTGCTTCTTGCACGATGCGGACAGAAAATCCATGTAATCAAAACAGATTTTCTCACTGCGGGCGACGGGTGCAAGGTGACTACTGTTCATCCCTTCCTCTCATTGCCAGTGTATTACATCCTGAAATGGATAATCGATGCGAAGCTTTAACGAATTTCCGCCGTATAATGGCATAATTCCCCTATTGTTTGCCAGTCTGTCCAGGAGCTTTAATCAATGGAACTTCACAACTCTGCGCCGGTCCTGATCACCGGCGGCGCACGTCGGATTGGGCTGGCCCTGGCCAGGTCATTCTTACAGCGCGATATCCCGGTGATCATTGCCTTTCGCAGCACTTATCCGGCGCTGAGCGAGCTGAAAAGACTGGGCGCTACCTGTATTCAAGGGGATTTTTCCACCCATGAGGGCATTTACAGTTTTGCCGAACAGGTGCGCCAAACAGCCCCAAAACTGCGCGCGGTGATCCACAACGCCAGCGCCTGGCAGGCCGAATCCCCAGAGGTGCCGCCGGAGCAGGTGATGGCGGCGATGCTGCAAATTCACGTTTATACCCCCTACTTGCTGAATCAGCTGCTGGAACCCTGCCTGCTGGGCCAGGGTCAAGCCGGGGCTGATATCATTCACCTGACAGATTATGTGGTGGAAAAAGGCAGCGACAAACACATTGCCTATGCCGCCAGTAAAGCCGCCCTGGACAATATGACCCGCTCGTTTGCCCGCAAGCTGGCACCGGAAGTCAAGGTCAACGCCATCGCGCCTGCGCTGATTATCTTTAACCCGGGCGACGACGAACATTATCGTCAGCAGGCGTTGGCAAAATCGCTGATGAAAATCGCCCCCGGCGAAAGTGAAGTGGTCAACCTGGTGAACTACTTGCTGGACAGTCGTTACGTCACCGGCCGTACCCATGGCGTGGATGGCGGAAGACCCCTGCGCTAGCGCATGATCTGCATGGCTTATCGCGGTGCCCCGCGCTATGCTGAATTTCGTTATTCTGATAAAACCGCTGAATATGCATAAAATTGTTTTTGTTGAAGACGATCCGGAAGTCGGCAAACTGATTGCCGCCTATCTGGGCAAGCACGATATTGAGGTTCTGATCGAGCCGCGTGGCGACAGCGCACAGGCTCGCATCGAGCTGGAGCAACCGGATCTGGTGCTGCTCGACATTATGTTGCCCGGCAAGGACGGTATGACGCTGTGCCGCGATCTGCGTCCGACCTTCGCAGGCCCGATCGTGCTGCTGACCTCGCTGGACAGCGACATGAACCATATCCTTTCGCTGGAAATGGGTGCCAACGATTACATCCTGAAAACCACGCCCCCGGCGGTGTTGTTGGCGCGGCTACGCCTGCATCTGCGTCAGCATGGCCATCAGCCAAAGGAAGAATCGACCCAGCCGATCACCCAGCACAACGCCTTGCACTTTGGCTTGTTGTGCATCGACCCGGTCAACCGCCAGGTGACGCTGGGCGAAGAGATCATCACCCTTTCCACCTCGGATTTCGATCTGCTGTGGGAACTGGCCACCCATGCCGGTCAAATCATGGATCGCGAAGCCTTGCTGCAAAACCTGCGCGGCGTGAGCTATGACGGCCTGGACCGCAGTATCGACGTCGCGATTTCCCGCCTGCGTCGCAAGTTGTACGACAACGCACTGGAGCCTTTTCGCGTCAAAACCGTGCGCAATAAAGGTTACCTGTTCGCCCCGAACGCCTGGGAGTTCGTGCAGCAATGAGAAAGCTCTTTGTGCAGTTTTTCCTGCTGCTTTTCGTTTGCTTCCTAGTGATGGCGATGCTGGTTGGCCTGGTGTACAAAGTCACCGCTGAACGCGCCGGCCGCCAGTCGATGGACGACCTGATGAAAAGTTCGCTGTACCTGATGCGCAGCGAACTGCGGGAAATCCCGCTGAAAGACTGGAACAAGACCATCGCCACGCTGGATTTGAACCTGTCGTTCAAGCTGCACATTGAACCGCTGGGTAAACAGGATCTGAGTGAAGACCTGAAGAAACGCCTGCGCCTTGGCGAAATTATCGCGCTCGACGATCAATACACCTTTATGCAGCGCATTCCCCGTAGCCACTATGTGTTGGTGGTGGGTCCGATCCCTTATCTGTTCTATCTGCATCAAATGCGGCTGCTGGATTTGGCGCTGCTGGTGTTTATCGGCATGTCGCTGGCGCTGCCGGTGTTTCTGTGGATGCGCCCGCACTGGCAGGATTTGCTGAAGTTGGAAAATGCGGCGCAGCGCCTGGGTGCCGGGCACCTGGATGAACGTACCCATTTCGATCCTACCTCCAGTCTGAACCGGCTTGGGGTGGCCTTTAACCAGATGGCGGATAACGTCAATACGCTGATCGCCAGCAAGAAGCAGCTCATCGACGGCATCGCCCACGAGCTGCGTACGCCACTGGTACGGCTGCGTTATCGGCTGGCGATGAGCGATAATCTGTCCGATAGCGAGCAACAGGCATTGAATCGCGATATCGGCCAGTTGGAGTCACTTATCGATGAACTGCTTACCTACGCGCGGTTGGATCGTCCCCAGGTGGCGCTCAATATAGAGCCGCTCGACTTGCCCAAATGGTTGGAAGACAAGGCGGATGACCTGCGGCTGATCCACCCGGAACGAGAAATTCAACTGGATATCCCCCACGTCGGCGATTTTGGCGGCGTTGATTTGCGTCTGATGGAGCGGGTGCTGGATAACCTGGTAAACAACGCATTGCGTTACTCCGAACAGCGCCTGCGAATCGGCCTGTGGTTTGACGGCGACAGTGCCTGCTTACAGGTAGAAGACGATGGCCCCGGCATTCCGCCGGAAGAGCGTGAACGGGTATTCGAACCCTTTGTCCGCCTCGATCCGAGCCGCGATCGCGCCACCGGCGGTTGCGGCCTGGGCCTGGCCATTGTGCATTCGATTGCCGTGGCCTATCAGGGCCAGGTTTATGTAGACGCCAGTTCGCTCGGCGGTGCCAGCTTCCGTTTCTGTTGGCCAATAAAGCCCACTTTCGATTTAAAAGCAGACCCGGTGTAACCCTGTTCACGCGCAGCATGACTACGCGAAAGAGTGATCCGGATTAAAATAATATGGAGCTAAACGATGACATCTGCACATACCCCATCCTCATACGACGAGCTGCGCGCCCTGTTCACCCGCCTGTCGCGCTTCGGCCACCTTTCCGCTATTGCCGGTTGGGACATGCAAACCATGATGCCACCGGGCGGCAGCAAAGCACGTTCGGAAGCGCTGGCTGAACTGAGCGTACTGCAACACCAAATTTTGACCGCAGAAAAAACCGGCCGCCTGTTTGAACGTGCACAGCAGGAAACCCTGGATGACATTGATCGCGCCAACCTGCTGGAAATGCGTCGCCAATATGACAATGCGGTGCTGGTGCCGGAGTCGCTGGTCGAAGCCAAGTCGCTGGCCGGCGCGCGTTGTGAACATGCCTGGCGCGCTCAGCGTCCAGCCAACGACTGGGAAGGTTTCGCGGAGAACCTGCGTGAAGTGGTCAAGCTTAGCCGACAGGAAGCGCAGATCCGGGCCGAAGCAGCAGGCACCAGCCGCTACGATGCGCTGCTGAATCTGTATGAACCGGGCATGCGCAGCAGCGATATCGACCGCATTTTTGGCGATCTGAAAACCTGGTTGCCTGACCTGCTGCAGAAAGTGGTGACCAAACAGGCTCAGGAACCTTGCCTGATCCCACAAGGGCCGTTCAATGTGGAGACCCAGCGTCAACTGAGTTTGAGCGTAATGAAACTGCTCGGTTTTAACTTTGATGGCGGCCGCGTGGACGTCAGTGCACACCCATTCTGCGGTGGCGTACCTGAAGACGTGCGCATCACCACTCGCTATAACGATAAAGAATTCCTGACGGCACTGCTCGGTATCGTGCATGAAACCGGCCATGCCCGCTACGAGCAAAACCTGCCGCGTGACTGGCTGGGCCAACCTGTAGCTCAGGCGCGCTCAACGGCCATCCACGAATCGCAAAGCCTGCTGTTTGAAATGCAGTTGGCGCGCGGCAGCGACTTCCTGAAGATCCTGCGCCCGTTGGTGACCCAGCAATTTGGCGAGCAGCCGGCGCTGGAAGAAGCTAACTTTATCCGTCTGAATCAGCGTGTAAAACCCGGCCTGATCCGCGTAGATGCTGACGAGGTGAGCTACCCGGCGCACGTAATCTTGCGTTATGAGATCGAGAAAGCCCTGGTTGAAGGCGAGATCGAGGTGGAGGACATTCCGGCACTGTGGAATGAGAAAATGAAGGGTTACCTCGGCCTGGATACCGTCGGCAACTACCGTAATGGCTGCATGCAGGACATTCACTGGACTGACGGTGCCTTCGGTTATTTCCCGACTTACACTCTGGGCGCCATGTATGCCGCGCAGCTGTTCCACAGCGCACGTGAAGCAATGCCATCGTTGAGCAGCGACATTGCCGAAGGCAACCTGAATCCGCTGTTCCACTGGCTGAAACAGAATATCTGGCGCCACGGCAGCCGCTTCCCTACCGATACGCTGATCGCTAACGCGACCGGCGAAGCGCTTAACCCGGCCTATTTCCGCAAGCATTTGGAAAACCGCTACCTGTAATCCTGTCCCCAGGCACAATGTCCCGTGCCTGGGCATTTTCCCCTGCTTTGCCAGCATGATTCCATAGCGCACTTCCCCTTCCTACGACACTTTGGTCGCAGAGAGTGGGTCAGTAACTCCCCATATGTATGTTGTAACTAAAATGGCAAAATTCAGTGCCTATTGGGCATCCGCTCTAACCACGGTTGTCGCTCGCCGGCGCTTTCATCTCCCTTTTCTGTGGGTTCGTACATTAGGTTACACGCCGAAACCAATCACTCACGGAAAGCATTCTGGCGTTTGCCTACTATCTTTACACCGGCCCCGCAGTGGGCTCGATACATGATGAGTCATTTGAGGAATCTACAATGAAAAAAGTATTAGCTCTGGTTGTTGCCGCTGCAATGGGTCTGTCTTCTGTTGCCTTCGCTGCTGACGCTGCCACCACCACGGCAACCCCTGCTGCGACAGCGACTACCACCACCGCAGCTCCGGCTAAAACCACTCACGTGAAGAAACATCACGCGAAGAAAGCGCCAGTACAAAAAGCGCAGGCGGCTAAAAAGCACCACAAAGCTACTGCCAAAAAAGCGCCGGCTCAGAAAGCCCAGGCCGCCAAGAAACACCACAAAAAAGCCACCAGCACGCCAGCGGCATAATCGCAATCTGAAGTGAGGCTCCCCTCACCAGTCCAGGCTTGAGTTGTCCAACACCCGGTTCGCCGGGTGTTTTTTCATCGGGGGTTCTCATCATGCTGCGTCGCTACCTATTTGAGATCATTTTGGCCAGCCTGATCCTTTGCGGGCTCATTGCCGCCTTTTTTTATCTGTAGCCGCTCAGCCCTTCGGGATAAGAAATTATTGAAAAATCAATCACTGCCCATCCACACTGCGACTAAATCAGTCTATAGTTACCATTCAGTGTGTTTATGGATGACCCGTCATTTCCAGGCAAGAAACCTATGCGCATAACCGTTTTGCTGTTGCTGTGCTCATTCCCGCTCGCACTTTCCCTCTCAGCAAGGGCCGACAGCCCTTCCGATGCATCGATCGCTGAGCAAACACGCCTGTTTTTTGGCAAAGATGAACGCATCAAGGTCACCGAAACCGACGGCTGGCCGTGGCAGGCGATTGGCCAGGTAGAAACCGCCAGCGGTAATTTGTGCACCGCCACGCTGATCTCTCCTCATCTGGCACTCACCGCCGGGCACTGCGTGCTGGCACCGCCGGGCCAATTGGACAAGGCGATCGCACTGCGCTTTGTGGCCGGCAACAAGAGTTGGCAATACCAGACCGACAATATCGAGACGCTGGTTGACCGCAAGCTGGGCAAAAAGCTCAAGGCCGACGGCGACGGCTGGATCGTACCGCCAGCAGCCGCGGCGTATGACTTTGCCCTGATCCGCCTAAAGGATAAAAAGCCGCTGCCGATTAAGCCGTTGCCGCTGTGGCAAGGCGACAGCAAGGCTCTGACTCAGGCGCTGAAACAGGCCAAACGGCTGATTACCCAGGCCGGGTATCCGGGAGATCACCTCGACGATCTCTACAGTCACCAAAACTGTAAAGTGACGGGTTGGGCGCAACAAGGCGTACTGTCGCATCAATGCGATACCCTGCCCGGCGACAGCGGCTCGCCGTTATTGCTGAAAACCGCCGCTGGCTGGAAGCTCATCGCCATTCAAAGCTCCGCACCGGCAGCCAAAGATCGTTACCGTGCCGATAACCGCGCACTGGCGGTGACCGGTATCCGCGATGCGCTGGACGCACTGGCCGCGGGGAAATAAGCGTTATAAGCCGGCGTGGGCTTCTGCGCCGGTTTCCCTTGAGACGTTTCCCGCCATAAAGCCCTTGGGCGTGGTGCCGGTGAACTGCCGGAAGAACGCGATAAAAGCGCTGTCGCTGGAAAAGCCCAAATGCTGTGCCACGGTGCTGACCCTGGGCAAAACCTGCCCGCAACGCTGCTGGTGTGCAGCCTGTGCCTGGTCTGCACAGGCTGCCTGTTCGCGTTGCTCAGCCCGAAAGCTGTTCGATAGTCTGCAAGATACGCTTGTCAGAGATCGGGTAAGGCGTGCCGAGTTGCTGAGCGAACAGACTGACGCGCAGTTCTTCGATCATCCAACGCACCTCTTTCACCTCTTCATCCTGCTGTCGCTTCGGCGGCAGTTTGTTCAGCCACTGTTGCCAGACCTGTTGCACCTGTTCCACCCGCAGCATCTGCGCACGATCGCGATGCGGATCGGTCGCCAGCTTCTCCAGACGGCGCTCAATTGCCTGCAGATAGCGCAACGTATCCGACAGACGCTTCCAGCCGTTGTTGGTCACAAAACCGCGATAAACCAGGCCGCCGAGCTGGTTTTTAATATCTGACAGCGCCAGCGCCAGGGAGATGTCCACCCGGCCTTTCAGCCGTTTATTGATGTTGAATACCGCCGTCAGGATCTGCTCGACCTGTTTGGCTACTCCTACCACCGTTTCATTCAGCTCGGCGCGCACTTTTTCCTGCAGGCGGGCAAAATCCTCTTCCTGCCAAACCGGCCCGCCGTGCTCGGCAATCAGCTTATCGATGCCGCACGAGATGCAGTCGTCAATCAAATCCAGCACCCTGCCATAAGGGTTAAAGTACAGCCCCAGCTTGGCTTTGTTAGGCAGTTTTTCATGCAGATACTTGATGGGCGATGGAATGTTCAGCAGCAGCAGGCGGCGCGTTCCCTGCCACATCGCCTGTTGCTGTTCCTGCTCGCTGTCGAACAAACGGATCGCCACGCTGTCTTTTTCATCCACCAGCGCCGGATAGGCCTTCATCGAATAGCCACCGCGTTTCTGCTCATAAAACTCCGGCAGTTTGCCGAAGCTCCAGATATGCAGATTGCTTTGCTCCAGCCCATCGTCCGCCACCGCAGACAGGGTTTCCTGCACCTTGTCTTTCAGTTGCAGCTTCAGCGCGGTCAGATTTTTGCCTTCCAGCAGGGTTTTGTGTTTTTCCCCCACCACCCGGAAAGTCATTTTAAGGTGATCGGGCACCTGTTCCCACTGCCAGTCATCTCGTGACACCGTCACGCCAGTCATACGGCGCAGCTCGCGCTCCAGCGCATCCAACAGCGGTAATTCCAGCGCGGTGACCCGTCCCAGAAAAGCCTCAGCATAGTTCGGTGCCGGCACAAAGTTGCGACGAACCGGCTTGGGCAGCGACTTGATCAGAGCGATCACCAATTCACGGCGAATGCCTGGAATTTGCCACTCAAAACCCTGATCCTCAACCTGATTAAGGATCGGCAGAGGAATATGCACCGTCACGCCGTCGGCGTCGGTACCTGGCTCAAACTGATAGGTCAGGCGCAGCTTAAGGTTGCCCTGATGCCAGGTATTCGGATAGTCCAGCGCACTGACCTTATTGGCACCGTCCTTGATCAGCATCTCTTTTTCAAAGCTGAGCAGATCCGCGTTCTGTTTTGCGGCGTTTTTCCACCAGTTGTCAAAATGACGCCCGGAGATCACCTCGCCAGGGATGCGCTGATCGTAGAAACTGAACAGGGTTTCATCATCAACCAAAATGTCACGACGGCGCGACTTATGCTCCAGCTCCTCCACTTCCGCACGCAGCTTCAGGTTGGCACTGAAGAATGCATGGCGCGTCTGCCAGTCGCCTTCCACCAGCGCATGGCGGATAAACAGTTCCCGGCACAGCAGCGGATCTATGGTGCTGTAATTAACCTGTCGCGCAGCGACGATGGGTAACCCGAACAGCGTCACTTTTTCGGTGGCCATCACCGCACCCTGAGATTTCGACCAATGGGGTTCGCTGTAGCTGTGCTTCACCAGGTGCTGGGCTAACGGCTCAATCCACTCCGGTTCGATACGTGCGGCGATACGCCCCCACAGGCGGCTGGTCTCAACCAGTTCGGCCACCATGGTCCATTTCGGTGGCTTCTTGAACAGACCTGAACCTGGGAAGATAGAAAATCTTGCGTTGCGAGCGCCCGTGTACTCTTGCTTATCAGCATCTTTCTGGCCGATATGCGATAGCAAACCGGTTAATAACGCGGTGTGTACGCTGCGGTAATCGGAAGGTTCGCTGTTGACCGGCAGCCCCAGCTCTTTCACCACCTGACGCAGCTGGGTATAAATGTCCTGCCATTCACGCACCCGCAAATAGTTAAGGAAATCATTTCGGCACAGCCGACGGAACTGACTGGAGGAGTGCTCTTTCTGCTGCTCTTTCAGCCAGTCCCACAGGTTGACGTAAGCCAGGAAATCCGAATCTTTGTCGGCAAAGCGTCGGTGTTTCTCGTCCGAGGCCTGCTGTTTGTCCATTGGCCGTTCGCGCGGATCCTGTATCGACAGCGCAGCGGTGATGATCATCACTTCACGCACGCTGCCGCTTTTCTGCGCCTCCAGCACCATGCGCGCTAAACGCGGGTCGATCGGCAACTGCGCCAATTGACGCCCCTGAGGCGTGAGCTGGTAGTGGCCATTGTCGGCCGTTTTAATCGCGCCCAGCTCTTCGAGCAGGCGCACACCATCGAGAATATTGCGCTTGTCCGGCGCCTCAACGAACGGGAAAGCGGCGATATCCCCTAGCCCAAGCGACGTCATCTGCAAGATAACCGACGCCAGGTTGGTGCGCAGGATCTCCGGATCGGTAAACTCCGGACGCGACAGGAAGTCCTGTTCCGAGTACAGACGAATGCAAATACCGTCGGAGACGCGCCCGCAGCGGCCCTTGCGCTGATTGGCGGAAGCCTGCGAAACCGGTTCGATCGGCAGGCGCTGCACCTTGGTGCGGAAACTGTAACGACTGATACGCGCGGTACCGGGATCAATCACGTACTTGATGCCGGGCACGGTCAGTGAGGTTTCCGCCACGTTGGTCGCCAGCACGATGCGTCGGCCGTGATGCGACTGGAATACCCGGTTCTGTTCGCTGTTCGACAAACGGGCATACAGCGGCAGGACCTCGGTATGCGGCAAATTAAGACGGTTCAGGGCGTCGGCGGTGTCGCGAATTTCGCGCTCGCCGCTCATGAAGATCAGGATATCCCCCGGCCCTTCGCGGCCCAGCTCATCTACCGCATCGAAAATCGCCTGCAGTTGATCGCGATCGGTATCGTCGGCATCGTCCACTACCGGGCGATAACGCACCTCGACCGGATAAGTACGACCAGAGACTTCGATAATCGGCGCGTTATTGAAATGGCGCGAAAAACGCTGCGGATCGATAGTCGCCGAAGTGATGATGACTTTGAGATCCGGGCGCTTTGGCAGCAGTTCACGCAGGTAACCCAGGATGAAATCAATGTTCAGGCTGCGTTCGTGCGCTTCATCAATAATCAACGTGTCGTACTGCATCAGCAGCCGGTCCTGCTGGATTTCCGCCAACAGGATCCCGTCGGTCATCAGCTTGACCAGGGTGTTTTCGCCGACCTGATCGTTAAAGCGCACCTTATAACCGACGCTGCCGCCTAACGGCGTTTCCAGCTCGTCGGCAATGCGGTTGGCTACTGTACGCGCCGCCAGGCGTCGAGGTTGGGTATGGCCGATCAGCCCTTTTACCCCGCGCCCCAGCTCCAGACAGATCTTCGGCAACTGGGTGGTTTTCCCCGAACCGGTTTCACCGGCAACAATCACCACCTGATGGTCGCGGATGGCCTGCAGAATATCCTGTTTTTTCTGACTGACCGGCAGGTTTTCCGGGTAGGTGACTTTCGGACAGGATGCGGCGCGCGACTGCACTTTTTGCAACGCTGCCGTTATGTCACTTTCCAGCTCGGCGGCGACGGCCAGCTGAGCATCGGGATTTTTGATTTTTCGTGCGCCCTGCAGCCGACGTTGCAGACGTTGTTGGTCACGGAGCATCAGCTCGCCCAGTTGGGCAGACAGTGCCGCGAGCGGAGATTTCACGTTCGGTATTCCTTGTTTCATCGCTGCTGTATCAAGCTTTAGCAGCGGTTTGGTAATGGGTTAGCGAGTTTTCAGCTTTAAGTGCGCAGAATAACATAAGCCCCTTTTTCCCCATAATCCCGCCGCTTATGTCCCGGCAGCTTATTCAATAAAATCGAACAAAGGTCTCGAAATATTGCGCTATCACTGCTGAAAAAATGTGAATAGAGTGTACTGCATGCAAAGGACGCGTTGTCCTGATGTCACTGTCATAACGTAAGGAATTACCGATGAGCAAAGTATTGGTTCTTAAATCAAGCATCCTGGCGGGCTACTCGCAGTCTAACCAACTGGCAGATTTCTTCGTTGAGCAGTGGGCAAAGGCTCATGGCAACGACACCATCACCGTGCGTGACTTGGCTGCACAGCCAATCCCGGTACTGGACGGTGAACTGGTTGGCGCCCTGCGTCCTTCCGACACGCCGCTGACCCCGCGTCAAACCGAAGCCCTGGCGTTGTCCGACGAGCTGATCGCCGAACTGCAAGCCAATGACACCATCGTTATGGCGGCCCCGATGTATAACTTCAACATTCCGACCCAGTTGAAGAACTATTTCGACCTGATTGCTCGTGCCGGCGTCACCTTCCGCTACACCGAAAACGGTCCGGAAGGCCTGGTGAAAGGTAAGCGTGCCATCATTCTGACCAGCCGCGGTGGCATTCACAAAGGCACCCCGACTGACCTGGTCGAACCTTACCTGCGCCTGTTCCTGGGCTTTATCGGTATCACCGACGTCGAGTTTGTGTTCGCTGAAGGTATCGCCTACGGGCCGGATGTTGCCACCAAAGCACAGGCCGATGCCAAAGCCACGCTGGCACAGGTTGTTGCCGCCTGATGCCCGTTGCAGGGGTGTGATGCCCCTGCAAAGCTTCAACAGAACAAGCCAAATCCTGTCAAACCCGCTCTACCCTCATAAAAATCCAATGTTATATCGCTATTGCGCGCCTCAGGGCGCGCTTTTTTATTTCTTCAGCCATTGGCCGTTTATGCCGCGTACGTATTCCCCCGCGGGGGCACGGGCGACCAGTTTTTGGCCGGCCATGCGCGCCACATCGTCGATGGCGATATGATTGCTGTCCGCCACCTGTTGGTATTTCTCGGTGCGTCCGGCATTAATATTTTTCACCAGGGTCAAGGTTTCGGCGTCCTGCTTCACCGGCGCAATATAGCCGTTGAGCGTTTCACCGACGCGCCCCTGCTGCTTGGCCTCATCCAGCGTCAATGCCATTGCCATGCTGCTGAACAGCCAGGCGGCGCCAATCAAGCCTAAATAACGTTTTTTCATGTTGGCTCCTAGAACAGACCGCTTTTGTCTTTCAGCAGATTCTCGACGTCTTTATCCACTTTGATGTGAATTTCATGTTCAATCTTGACGTTCATGTTGATGGTGATCGGATCTTTAGGCGTGGCGACCTCGATGCGTGGCACGCAGCCGCTCAGCATTGAGGTACCGAGCACGGCGGCCAGTAATGGCCCGCTGATGATTTTCATGGTTGTTCCCCAGGTTTGGTGAGGGCCTGTTCCAGCCACTCCTGTAAATTGTCGCCAAAGCGCAGGCTGCGCCAAAGCTGAAACACGTTTTCCTGATGGCTATAGTTCAGGATAACCTCTCTTTTAGCGCTTTTTTGCGGGTTAACCCCGTCAATTCGCGCCTTCAGCGTCAGTTCACCGAGGTTGTCGAGATCGACTCTGGCCTTGGAGCGGTTAATCTCCATATAGCGCAGCCAATCTATCGCGGCGCCGGTCGCCATATTGTTACTGCCTATGGCATCGGCCATGTCCTTGTCCAGGCGCAGCGTCAACATGCCGGCGTTGGCAATCCAACCGTTGCGCACCAGCCATTTAGGATGATTCAGGAACAGCGGCAATTCGCCGTCTACCCGTCCTGACATGGCAAACTGTTTTGGCTTCAACGCGGTAAACAAGGCACTGAGGTCCACCTTATCCAGCTTCAATACGGCGGCGTCATGCTGCGGCATACGCAGCGCAGACAGGCTGATGTGGCCGTTCAACGCGTCCATACCGACGTTGCTCAGCGTCAGCGGTGCCTGCTCGCTGTAAGGATAAGCGCCCTGAAGATCGGCGGTAATATTCTGCATTTCGAACAGGTTGCGGAAAGACTTGATGCGCAGCATCATCGGTTGCTTGGCGCCGAGTTGCCAAATGTGATTTTTCAGGCGGTAGGACATGACGAAATCCAGCCCGCTCATCTCACCGTCTTTCAGCCACATGCCGCCCTGCTTCACCACCCAATGGCCACCGGCCTCAAAACCCTGCACCCGGGCGGCAGAGAAGGCCGATTGCGCATAGAATTCACCGTCGCGCAGTTTGATATTGAGATCCGGCGAGATAAGCGGTTGGAACACCTTCAGCGACTGCTTCGGCCACCAGCCCTCTCCGCGTAAACGCTCACCGTCCCAACGGCCACGTAGCGCTATAGGGCCAATCTGTTCCGCCTGCAGTTTGCCCTGCAGCTGGAAATTATCCGGCGTTGTGCCCTTCATTTGAAGCGCCAACACCGGTGCCGGCAGGTAACCGCCGTTAGTAAAGCTGACCTTGCCCGAAACCAGTTGCAGTTCGCCATTAAACGTCGGGTTTTTCTCGTCCCGCTGCCAACGCAGCGGCTGGCTGAGGCTAAGGCGCGGCGCATCCACCGTTACCATGCTGTACTTCAAACGATCAAAACCAGTAGAAAGCCGATCGAGGATCAGCGTGCTGTCCTGCCAACTGCCGCTGCCGGCAACGTCCCAGGCAGCCTGCAACGGCGGTAATTGTCCGTTGCCCCAGTAGCGCCATTGCCAGTTGCCGTGGTCCGGCCAAAAATCTTGCGCCTTGCCGTCCAGATGCAGTTTAAAACGCCCCCAGTAGCTGTCGCTGGCATTAATAATGGCCTGCAACCGACCGGTGATGCCGGCTGCAGTCACTTTCACCCCGGCCAACGGCAAACGCGCCTCTTCCAATTTCATTTCCGGCGTGGCGTTGCCCCACAGTCGCAGCAGTGAACCGGACTGCAAGACCAGCGTCGGGTTGAGGATGGTGCCGCTGACAATACCGGGGATCGAGGCAGTCATTGAAAAGTCGGACAGATTCGCCTGGCCGGTCAGTTGGAAACGCAGATCGCTGTCGGTCAGGCCGACTTTACCCGGTCCCAGCGTCAATACCGCGTTGCCTTTGCCGTTATGGCCGTCGGTGATGACATTCAAACGGGCGCTGATCTGCGTCTCATCAAAACCTTTACTCCAGTCGTGCAGCGCAATGTTCACCCCGCCGTTTAGCGGTTGCTGGCTGTATGGCCAGCGCCATTCGCCCTGTTTAATGCTGACCTGTTGGGCGTTGATCTCCCAGGGTAGCGTCGCCAGGGGTTTGTTTTCACCCTTTTCCGTCAGCGTCAGCACGCCCTGCTGCTGTTGCCAGCGCATGTCCAACAGTAAGGGTTTGTCCAGATAGCCGGTCTGCATTTCGCCCTGCAGCGCCCCTTGTGCCGGAATACTGTCCAAATCGAGCGGAATGGCTATTTTGCCGGTCAGGTGCAGCGGTTGTGGGCTGTCTGGCGCAGTGATCGTCAGGCCGTTGAGCGTCAATTGCTGCTGCGGATCCAACAGCGCATCGACCTGAATATTCGGCCCCTGATATTGCAGGCGCTGGCCCTCTGCAGAGGAATGTATCTGTAATTTACCGGCGTAGTACTGCCACGGCACCACCGCGAAATCCTTGATGGTAACGTCCAGCAGCGGCAGTTGTTTTTGCAATTGGTCCAGCGCCAGTGGTGCACTGCTGGCGTCAGCGGCGGGTAATTTTGATAAGCAGGCAGTATCGACATTCAGCTTATCGCTGATGAGCTCCCACCGCCCCTGCTGATAGGCCAATCGGGTCGGTCCGACGGCGGCAAGCAAACATTCTTGTGCCAGAAAACGCGCGCCATCCAGCTGCAATGCCCCCTGACGCCAATACGGTTTGCCTTGCAAAACCAATTGGCTGCCCTGTGGAAGCCAATGAGAGATCACACGCGGCAACCAGCGCGGCAGAGTTTGCCACAGCGCAAGCAGCAAGATCGCCGTACTGACCACAATCCCTATGAATACTTTCAATCGCTTAGTCATTAAATGATTGCTTCATTCCTGAGTTAGGCCGCTTACCCTGGCCAGAGGGCGTTTTAAGTAAGTCTATGCCTGAATTGGCAATAATGATGGCATGAATTTGACATAGGGTGAAGCCAACGCCGACGAAGATGCCCCGTTTCGGCGCTTTTGCAGCCGTTGATAGGGATACTGTAAATTTTAGTTACATATTCATCACATGAATGCGAACTGTTTCGGACTTTTGTTATTGTCGTTACCTTTGATAATTAATAGTCTTGCAAGCATTCTAACAAAAGTCAGCTGCTAGCTAACTATACTAGAGAAGCCATTCCCCACACCCCCGTGGGGATTTTTTTGCCTGGAACCAACCTCTCTCTCATCTCTCGCGCTTCGCTTTTCAGCCACTCCGTGCCGAATATTCACCCTGTTGTGACGTTGCCAGCTACCCTTAATCAATACCCTTTGCGGCAACGATAACTGCTGCCATTCAACGCGCATCAAACAGGCTAACCAATTGTAGAATTTACTAAAATCTGTTAAATTGATCACAAAATCACGCGGGAGAAACCACGATGAAATTGGCGATATACAGCACCAAACAGTATGACCGTAAATATCTCGAACTGGTGAATCAGCAGTTTGGTTACGAGCTGGAGTTCTTCGACTTCCTGCTCAGTAAAAAAACCGCCAAAAACGCCGCCGGCTGCAAAGCCATCTGCATCTTCGTCAACGACGACGGCAGCCGTGAAGTGCTTGAAGAACTGGCGGCGTTGGGGGTCGAAATTTTGGCTCTGCGCTGCGCCGGCTTTAATAATGTCGATTTGGACGCCGCCAAAGAACTGGGTATCAAGGTGGTGCGCGTACCGGCCTACTCGCCGGAAGCGGTCGCTGAACATGCCGTGGGCATGATGATGTGCCTGAATCGTCGTATTCACCGTGCCTATCAACGCACCCGCGACGCCAATTTCTCGCTTGAGGGTTTGATCGGCTTCAATATGCATAACCGGACTGCCGGGGTGATTGGCACCGGTAAGATCGGCGTCGCCACCATGCGCATCCTGAAAGGCTTCGGCATGAAGCTTCTGGCCTATGACCCGTACCCAAGCGAACAGGCATTGGAGCTGGGCGCGGAATATGTCGATCTGCAAACGCTGTACGCGCAATCTGACGTCATTACCCTGCACTGCCCGCTGACGCCGGAAAACCACCACCTGTTGAATACCGACGCTTTTGCGGCGATGAAAGACGGCGTAATGATCATCAACACCAGCCGCGGCGGTTTGATTGACTCATCAGCCGCGATTGATGCCCTGAAACAACAGAAAATCGGCGCCCTGGGGATGGACGTGTATGAGAATGAACGCGACCTGTTCTTCGAAGATAAATCCAATGACGTGATCCAGGACGATATTTTCCGTCGTCTGTCTGCTTGCCACAACGTGTTGTTCACCGGTCATCAGGCTTTCCTGACCGAAGAGGCGCTGACCAGCATCTCGGAAACCACGTTGCAGAACGTGAGCCAATTGGATCGTGGTGAGCCTTGCCCTAACCAGCTCAATGCCTGATTTGTCCTAAGGAGAGCCGATGAAAAAGTCTATGTTGGTGGCGTTAATGCCGCTGCTGTTAGCCGGGTGTGGAATGAGTCAAAACGGAAAGACGGTAAAGGAAAGCGACCTGTTGCATCATAACTTTATTTTGCAAAGCGTCGACGGCGTAGCGGTGAAAGCGGGCCAGGGCAAGCAGCCCAACATCGAGTTCGGTGAAACCCTGCACGTTTCCGGTGCCATGTGTAACCGTTTCTTTGGCAATGGCCAATTGCAAAATGGCGTGCTGACGGTAAAAGGTCTGGCTTCAACACGCATGCTGTGCGCAGACCCGCAACTCAATCAGTGGGATCGGGTGATCGGCGACGTGCTGGGCAAAGGAGCAAAAGTCACCCTCAGCGCTCAGCAATTAACGCTGAGCGGCGGCGACCATACCCTGGTTTATACACTGCGCGATTGGGTGCAGTGATCCCTGTGCACCAGGCTGCTCTGCGGCCTGGTGTTATTAACCGTTAGCCGGCGCTCGCGCAGGCACCCCGCCCCAGCGTCGATTCTTCGCACTGTTTACCATTCGGCATCTGGCACATTCTGATCGCTTCGCCGTTTAAATTGTGGGTCACCGTAGTAACGCCGCCAACGATGGCACAGTTAGCACTGGTCTGTAAGTTATTGATTCTTGCACTGTTAGCCTGCTGGACTGGTTCTTCGTTGTTGCTGCTGCAGGCGGCCAAAAGCAGTACGGTGCCGGCCAGCAACCCTTTTAATATTGTCATTAATCCACTCCTGAACCCGAAACTGCGCTGTGTAAAATCGCCATTGCCGATAACTCGCATCACTTTATTGCGGACACGTTAGGTTATCTTTGATGCAAACCTGTTTAATCTAGCCTGATATATAAATAATGAAAATATATTCCTGCAATTATTTGCCGTTTATTTGAACAGCGACGAAATTATTATGGTTACTGGATTTTTCCGCTCTGTCCGCGGAGCAAACGTCGAACATCCCTGCCCGACCTGAACAAGGGTCAGTCACAGCAGGGTTAAACAGGCATTTTAGGAGAGGTTAACGCTTTGAGGCGTGGCGAACAGCACTAAAATGCGGTGTCAAAATGGCGCATTTTTTGCCGGTAAAGGGAAGATCCAAGTTTGGGGGTAATCTATTATTTTCCGTTATTTATTAATAAGGTTTTCTGCCAGCGCCACTGAATGTCGCGCTGGCGATTGTTTCGGTTTAAATAAGGATCAGTGCGCTGCGGTTTTCGACAGTAAATTAATCACCAACACGCCGGCAATAATTAATCCCATCCCCAGCACGGCTGGCCAATCCAGCTTTTGTTGATAAACAAATACCGCGGCAATTGACACCAGAACAATGCCCATGCCCGACCAGATGGCGTAAACAATGCCCAGCGGCATGGTTTTCACCACCATCGACAGCCCCCAGAAAGCTACACCATAGCCGACCACGACCACCAGCGACGGCCACAAGCGAGTGAATCCCTCAGAGGCTTTCAGCATGGTGGTGGCGATCACTTCTGCGACTATCGCCATGGTCAAATACATAAATCCGCTCATCGTTTTTTCTTCTGTAAGTTTACCTATTCACCAGTATGACGCGCCGGAAATAAATTGTCGTTAAACAACGATGACAATTTTTCTTCAGGGCCATTTAAAGTCGTGAAATATCTCCTTGTCGCATTTTTTGTCGATTTATCATCCGCCACACAAACGCGATAAAGGGCCAATATATCCCTCTGCTAGACTTTGTTAATTACTGCGAGAGGTGACTTTCGCAGCTTTTTGAGCAATGAAAGGTAAAGTTGATGATTACTACAGATGGTAATAATGCAGTCGCTTCCGTCGCCTACCGCGCCAGCGAAGTGATTGCCATCTACCCAATCACCCCCAGTTCGACCATGGCGGAACAGGCGGATGCCTGGTCCGGCGACGGCCGTCAAAATATCTGGGGCGACGTGCCACGAGTGGTGGAAATGCAGTCGGAAGGCGGTGCGATCGCCACGGTACATGGCGCATTGCAAACCGGCGCGCTGTCGACCTCGTTTACCTCATCGCAGGGCCTGCTGCTGATGATCCCGACGTTGTACAAACTGGCCGGTGAACTGACGCCGTTTGTGCTGCATGTTGCTGCGCGCACCATCGCCACCCATGCGCTGTCGATTTTTGGCGACCATTCCGACGTGATGGCGGTACGCCAAACCGGCTGCGCCATGCTGTGCGCCAGCAACGTCCAGGAAGCACAGGATTTTGCGCTGATTTCCCAAACGGCCAGTCTCAACAGCCGCCTGCCGTTTATTCACTTTTTTGATGGTTTCCGCACCTCGCATGAAATCAACAAAATCGTGCCGCTGAGCGACGATACCCTGCGCCAGATGCTGCCTCAGGACGCGATTGACGCGCACCGCAGCCGCGCACTGTCGCCTGATCATCCCGTGGTACGGGGCACCTCCGCCAACCCGGACACCTATTTCCAATCGCGCGAAGCCACCAACCCCTGGTATAACGCGACCTGCCAGCATGTGATTGACGCGATGGACAAATTCGCCGAGATCACTGGCCGGGCGTATCAGCCCTTCGAATATTACGGCCATCCGCAGGCCGAGCGCGTGGTGATCCTGATGGGATCCGCCATCGGCACCTGCGAAGAAGCGATCGACGCCCTGTTGACCCGTGGTGAAAAAGTCGGCGTGCTGAAAGTGCGGCTGTTTCGGCCGTTTTCCGCGCAGCACCTGCTCAGCGTGTTGCCGGAAAGCGCGAAGAAAATCGCCGTACTGGACCGTACCAAGGAGCCCGGCGCGCTGGCGGAGCCCCTGTATCTGGACGTGATGACCGCACTGGCTGAAGCGTTCAGCCGGGGTGAACGCGCCCATATGCCGATGGTGATCGGCGGCCGTTATGGGCTCTCCTCGAAAGAGTTTGGCCCTGACTGCGCGTTAGCCGTGTTTAACGAGCTGGCTCTGGATCGCCCGCGTCCACGCTTTACCGTCGGCATTTTCGACGATGTGACCGGTCTTTCCCTGCTACTCAGTGAAGAAACCCTGCCGCAGCGCGCGTCGCTGGAGGCGCTGTTCTACGGTCTTGGCAGTGACGGCTCCGTTTCCGCTACCAAGAACAACATCAAAATCATCGGCAACAGTACGTCAATGTATGCCCAGGGCTATTTCGTTTATGACTCGAAAAAGGCCGGAGGCCTGACAGTATCCCACCTGCGCGTCAGCGAACAGCCCATCAACTCGGCCTATCTGGTGAGTCGCGCCGACTTTGTCGGCTGCCACCAACTGCAATTTATCGATACTTACCAGATGGCGGAGCGCCTGAAACCCGGCGGCATTTTCCTGCTCAATACTCCCTATGGTGCCGAAGAGGCCTGGTCGCGGCTGCCGCAGGAAGTGCAAGCCGTCTTGCAGCAACGTCAGGCACGCTTCTATATCATCAACGCGGCGAAACTGGCGCGTGAATGCCGGCTCGGTGCACGTATCAACACCGTAATGCAGATGGCGTTTTTCCATCTGACCCAAATTCTGCCGGGCGACGTGGCACTCCAGCAATTGCGGGATGCTATCGAACGCAGCTACAGCAACAAAGGCCAGGATATTGTTGAGCGCAACTGGCAGGCGCTGGCCGCCACGCTTGACGCGCTGATTGAAATCCCCCTGCAGCCGGTTAACGAAAGCAGCCCAATGCGACCGCCGATTGTCTCGGATGCGGCGCCTGACTTTGTCAAAACCGTGACCGCCGCGATGCTGGCCGGACTGGGGGATGCGTTGCCGGTGTCAGCCTTCCCGCCGGACGGTACCTGGCCGGTGGGGACCACCCAGTGGGAAAAGCGCAATATCGCCGAGGATATCCCCATTTGGCAGCCGGATCTGTGCACCCAGTGCAACCACTGCGTTGCCGCCTGCCCGCACTCCGCCATCCGCGCCAAAGTGGTTCAGCCGGAGGCCATGGAGCACGCCCCTGCCTCGCTGCAATCGCTGGATGTGAAAGCGCGCGACATGCGCGGCCAGAAATACGTACTGCAGGTCGCGCCGGAAGACTGTACCGGCTGCAATCTGTGCGTTGAAGTCTGCCCGGCAAAAGATCGCCAGAACCCGGACATCAAGGCCATCAACATGGCATCGCGCCTTGAGCACCTGACTGAAGAAAAAGCGCATTACGACTTCTTCCTGCAGTTGCCGGAAATTGATCCCTCGCAGATCGAGCGGATCGACATCCGTACCTCGCAGTTGATTTCGCCGCTGTTCGAATACTCCGGTGCCTGTTCCGGCTGTGGGGAAACACCGTACATCAAGCTGCTGACCCAGCTTTATGGCGACCGGTTGCTGATTGCCAACGCCACCGGCTGTTCGTCCATTTACGGCGGCAACCTGCCGACTACACCTTATACCACCAATGCCGAAGGCCGCGGTCCAGCCTGGGCCAACTCGTTGTTCGAGGATAATGCGGAGTTCGGTCTGGGCTTCCGCTTAACGGTCGATCAGCACCGCAGCCGTGTACTGCGTTTGCTGAACACCCTGGCGCCGCAGCTGCCGGCACAGTTGGTCAACGCTCTGCAGATGACGGATATCGCACCAGAGCCGCGTCGCCAACAGATTAAGGAACTGCGCGGCTTGCTGGCGCAGATTGAAGGTCACGACGCGCGCCAACTGGCGACCGACGCCGATTATCTGGTGGATAAATCCATCTGGCTGATTGGCGGCGACGGCTGGGCTTACGATATCGGGTTCGGCGGGTTGGATCACGTCCTCAGCCTGACCGAAAACGTCAACGTGCTGGTGTTGGACACTCAGTGTTACTCCAACACTGGCGGCCAGCAATCGAAGGCCACCCCGCTCGGGGCGGTGACCAAGTTCGGCGAACACGGCAAGCGCAAGGCACGTAAGGATCTGGGCGTCAGCATGATGATGTACGGCCATGTTTACGTGGCGCAAATCTCGCTGGGTGCGCAGCTTAATCAGACGGTGAAAGCCATACAGGAAGCCGAAGCTTATCCAGGGCCATCCCTGATCATTGCCTACAGCCCCTGTGAAGAACACGGTTACGATCTGGCACTCAGTCACGACCAGATGAAACAGCTGACCGCGACCGGATTCTGGCCGCTGTATCGTTTCGATCCACGTCGCGCCGATGAGGGCAAACCGGCGCTGGCGCTGGATTCCCGGCCGCCAAACAGCAATCTGACCGATACGTTGTTGAAAGAACAGCGCTTCCGCCGCCTGAACTCACAGCAGCCGGAAGTCGCCAGCGCGCTGTATCAGGCCGCAGAAAAAGAGCTGAAGGAGAAGTACGACTTCCTCAGCCTGCTGGCCGGCAAGGGGGAAACCTCCTCCGCCGAGTAAACCCACGGGGCGCGACCGGTTCGCGCCCCGCTTTTCTTTTTTGCCACTGCGTAACGCTCTCCACGCCAGACGCCCTTGCGCAACACAGTATCGAATAGCCTGAATCAGCCCTCAAAAACAGCTTGACCTTCCAAACGTGGTAAGTCCGATAAGTGCAATCAGAACCGCTTCGGTTCAATAAATTCCACTGTCGACTTCAGTCGCGAAAGGTCAAATGATGAAAGCCAAACGTGTCACTCTAATCACTGCGGCAATAAGCGTCGCATTCGCTGTCGCCGGTTGCAAAGAGACGGTGTCCGCAGCTGCCCCCGCCAAGCCTCCGAGCGTACCAGTAGCCGAAGTGGTCGTTCGCCCGGTCACGCCTTTTGTCGAGTTCACCGGTTCGCTAACCGCTGTCAAACAGGTTGAACTGCGCCCAAGAGTCGCCGGATATCTGCAAGATGTCAGCGTGCCGGAAGGTCGCTGGGTTGAGAAAGGCCAACGGCTGTTTCTCATTGACTCTCGGGTGTACGAAGCCGCGCTGAGTGCCGCCAAAGCTCGCTTGCGCGAGGCTGAAGCAGCAGCGCGGCTCGCTCAAACGGAATATGCCCGTGCCACACAGCTGTTTGCTCAAAAGGTTTTTGCGCGTGCTCAGCTCGATACGGCAACCGCTTCGTTGAATGCAGGCAAAGCGCAGGTCGATGCCGCGAAAGCCGCCCTGGCTGCGGCAGAGTTGGATATGGAGTTCACGCGCGTCACGGCGCCCATCAGCGGGCGCGTCGGCCAGGTGCTGGTCACCGAGGGCAACTACGTTACCAATGGCGTAACGCCGCTCACGACGATTGTCTCGACCAACCCGCTGCAGGTTTATTTCGACGTCGACGAGCGCACCTATTTGCGTTCGCTCGCCACAGACCGCACTCGTGCCACCCCGCCGGCAACCAAGGTGATGGTCGCGCTGATCACCGACAAAACCTATACCCGAACTGGCCGTGTCGATTTTCTTGCCAACTCCGCCGACCGTGGGACGGGCACCGTGCGTATTCGCGCCGTTGTCGATAACGCCGATGGACAATTGACCCCAGGCCTGTTTGCCAAGGTCAAACTGGAAACCGGTGCACCGCGCGCCCGCGTACTGGTGTCCGATCAATCAATTGGCACCGATCAGGGCCGCCGCTATGTGTTGGTCGTCGGCAAAGGTGACAAAACCGAATATCGGCCAGTCGAGCTGGGCCCGATGGTCGAAGGCATGCGGGTGATCGAACAGGGTCTGCAGCCGGGTGAGCGCATCGTGGTCAAGGGCCTGGTACGCCCCGGTATGCAGATCACGCCGCAAACAACCGCCATTGATGGTGCTCCCATGACGGCGCCGACAACCACGGGGGCCGCGTAATGACTTTTCCTCGTTTCTTCATCGCACGCCCGATATTTGCCATCGTCCTGTCAATTTTGATGGTGCTCGCCGGCAGCGTGGCCTTCTTCCAACTGCCGCTTAGCGAGTATCCGGCAGTCACTCCGCCAACGGTGCAAGTGACCGCGTCTTACCCCGGAGCCAACCCCAAGGTGATCGCTGAAACGGTAGCGGCTCCGCTCGAACAGGCAATCACCGGGGTTGAGGGCATGTTGTACATGTCGTCGCAGTCGGCAACCGATGGCCGAATGATCCTGACCGTCACTTTCGCCCAGGGCACCAATGCCGATATGGCGCAGGTTCAGGTGCAGAACCGGGTTTCGCGCGCGCTGCCGCGGTTACCTGAAGAGGTTCAACGCCAGGGCGTCGTCACGCAGAAAACCTCGCCGGATATCCTGATGGTAGTTCACCTGCTGTCGCCCGATCAGCGTTACGATCCTCTCTACATTTCAAACTACGCTTACCTCCAGGTACGCGATGAGCTGTCCCGCATCCCCGGAGTCAGTGACGTTTTGGTATGGGGTGCCGGCGAGTACAGCATGCGGCTTTGGCTCGATCCTGATTTGATCGCTGCGCGAGGGTTGACGGCCGGTGACGTTATCGCCGCCGTACGCGAACAGAACGTTCAGGTAGCGGCCGGCTCGGTTGGCCAGACACCGAATTCCAACGCCGCATTCCAGGTGACGGTCAATACCCTCGGCCGCCTGACCGACGAGGAACAGTTTGGCGATATCATTATTCGCACCGGTAGCGACGGCCAAATCACTCGCCTGCGAGATGTCGCCCGTATCGAAATGGGAGCTGATGCCTACGCGTTGCGCAGCCTGCTCGACGGTGAGCCGGCCGTCGCGCTGCAAATTATTCAAAGCCCGGGAGCTAACGCGCTAGACGTTTCTAAGGCCGTGAGGGCCACCATGCAACGGCTCGAAACTCACTTTCCGGCAGGACTCACTTCGCGCATAGCTTACGACCCAACGGTCTTCGTCAGTGCTTCTCTGGAGTCGGTAGCCACCACCTTGCTGGAGGCGATCCTGTTGGTGGTGATCGTGGTAGTGCTGTTCCTGCACAACTGGCGCGCGTCGTTGATCCCATTGATGGCGGTGCCGGTATCGCTGATCGGGACCTTTGCCGTCATGCATCTGATGGGTTTTTCGCTCAATACCTTGTCGCTGTTTGGCCTGGTGTTGTCGATCGGGATAGTGGTCGACGACGCGATCGTCGTGGTCGAAAATGTCGAACGTCATATCGAAAATGGCGAGGAGCCTCCCCAAGCCGCAAGACGCGCCATGGACGAAGTGACCGGCCCCATCATCGCCATTACCTCGGTGCTTGCCGCCGTATTCATCCCCACTGCCTTCCTGAGCGGCCTGCAGGGGGAGTTTTATCAACAATTTGCGCTCACCATCGCCATTTCAACCATTCTGTCGGCCATCAACTCCCTGACACTCAGCCCGGCGCTGGCTGGCCTTTTGTTGCGTCCGCGCAAGGCTGCGATCGCCCGAGATCCGCGCACCCTGCGCGGTCGAGCCGATCGGTTGTTCCGTGCGTTTGGCCGGCCTTTCCGACACGCGCCTAACGCTTATGGCAATACGGTCCGCAAAGTGGTCCGGGTTAGCGGTCTGGCGCTTTTGGTCTACGGTGGCTTACTGGCACTGACCTTCTTCGGCTTTAAGGCGGTTCCGCCCGGCTTCGTACCGATGCAGGACAAATACTACCTGGTTGGTATTGCCCAACTGCCCAATTCAGCCTCGCTGGAACGCACCGATGCGGTCGTCAAACAGATGTCAAAAATCGCGCTGGCGGAAGCCGGTGTCGAGAGCGTCGTAGCCTTCCCAGGGCTGTCGATCAACGGTTTCGTCAACGTGCCGAATGCCGCCGTCATGTTCGTTATGCTTGACCCGTTTGAAGCTCGTACAACAGACGATCTTAGCGCGACCGCGATTGCCGGCCGCCTGCAAGCAAAATTCGCCGGCATTCCCGACGGCTTCCTCGGCGTATTTCCACCGCCACCGGTACCGGGTCTGGGCGCCACCGGCGGTTTCAAAATGCAAATTGAGGATCGCAGCGGCGCCGGATTGGATGCTCTGGTTCAGCAAACCCAGATCCTGATGACCAAAGCCACCGAGTCGGGACAGGTGGCCGGACTGATGACCAGCTTTGACGTCAATGCCCCACAACTCGACGTTGCCATCGATCGTACCAAAGCCATGAGTCAGGGCGTCCGTCTGGCGGATATCTTCGAATCGCTGCAGGTCTATCTCGGTTCTCTCTATGTCAACGATTTCAACCGCTTTGGCCGCACCTACAAAGTGACCGCCCAGGCCGATGCAGACCATCGCATGCAGGCAGAAGCCATCGGTCGCCTGCAAGTACGCAATGCTGCCGGGAAAATGCTGCCTTTATCTTCATTTGTTACCGTCACACCGAGCTCAGGCCCAGACCGAGTGATCCACTACAACGGCTATCCTTCCGCCGACATCTCCGGCGGCGCGATGGCCGGCATCAGTTCGGGTCAGGCGGTAGCCGTGATGGAGCGTCTGGCGAAGGAAGTGCTGCCGGAAGGCATGACTTTTGAATGGACCGACCTTACCTACCAGCAAAAGCTGGCCGGGGATTCGGCGTTGTTCATCTTCCCGCTGTGTGTGCTTCTGGCCTATCTCATCCTTGCCGCTCAGTACAACAGCTGGTTGTTGCCGCTGGCCGTCCTGTTGATCGTGCCGATGTGTCTGCTGAGCGCCATTATTGGCGTCTGGATGACCGGCGGTGACAACAACGTCTTTGTGCAAATCGGGCTGATCGTGCTGGTCGGTTTGGCCGCCAAAAATGCCATTCTTATCGTCGAGTTCGCCCGCACTCTCGAGGCCGAGGGCGCAAGCACGCTGGATGCGGTTATTGAGGCTTGTCGGCTGCGACTGCGGCCAATCCTGATGACCTCCCTGGCCTTTATCGCCGGTGTGGTTCCTCTGGTCTTTGCCGGCGGTGCCGGGGCGGAGATGCGCCATGCAATGGGTATCGCCGTCTTCGCCGGCATGCTAGGCGTGACGCTGTTCGGTCTGTTCCTGACGCCGGTGTTTTATGTGGTGATGCGTAACCTGGCCGTTCGTATCGAACGCCGCCGGGCAGAATCGAAGCTGCGCAAACAGCGCATTAAGGAGAGCACCTCATGAAAAGCCTCTATCAATCGCTGTGGTTCCCCCTGAGTGCGCTTACCCTGTTAACCGGGTGTTCATCTGTAGGGCCAGACTATTCACCGCCTTCGCTGTCTTCGGCACGGCTTCCCGCCAGCTTTGGTGAAGCTTCGCCAGGCCTTAATTCCGCTGCCGTGGAGGTTGAGTGGTGGCGTGCCTTCGACGATCCGATATTGAGCGGACTGATCCGGCAGGCGCTTTCGGTTAATCATGATATCGGCATTGCCGCCATGCGGCTCGAAGAAGCAAAAGCCCTGCTGCGCGAGGATCGTCAGAGCTTTCTGCCAAGCGGCGGCCCTGCTTTCAGCTATGAAAACCGTCGCAAGAGCGAGATAGAGACATCGCCTGATCAGTCTCGTCAGCAGGAAACCTATCGCGGTGCCGTAGACACCGCCTGGGAAATCGATCTGTTCGGTCGCGTGCGCCGTTCGGTTGAGGAAGCCCAGGCGCAGGCAGGTTCGCGTGAAGCCCTGCTGCGCGATGTGCAAGCCGGCGTTGCAGCAGCGGTGGCCGCCACCTGGTTTGAACTGCGCGGTATCGAGGCCGAGCTTGCTGTCGTTGAAGATATCACCCGAAGCCAGCGCGAGAGCCTGGCTCAGGTTGAACGTCTGGCGAATGCCGGTTTAGCCAGTGAGTTTGACCGACTGCGCGCCGAGGCGTTATTGCGCAATGTTGAGGTTGTCGCCCCCGAGCTCGAGCGCCGTCGCGCGGTTTCCGTCAATGCGCTGGCGGTATTGCTTGGCGAAACGCCGCAAAGGTTTAGCCCTCCAGTCGCCATACCTGGGCGTGATGAACTGAAGGTTACCTCCCTCGCCGTCGGCAACCCCGAGGCGCTCCTGGCACGACGTGCCGATATTTCGGCGGCCGAACGCACTCTGGCGGCAGCAACCGCGCGGATTGGGATAGAAACGGCAGGTCTCTACCCCGAGATCCAGGTACAAGGCTCAATCGGATTCGTTGCAGGGAACCTCGATGCAGTGAACGGTGCCGGAGCTTTGTCCGGTTTTATCCTTCCGGTCATTCGCTGGTCTCTGCTCGATAACGGTCGCGTCCGCGCGCGGATTGCCGCCAGTGAAGCTCGCGCCCAAGAAGCCCTGCTCCTCTACGATCAAACCCTATTGCGCGCGCTGCAGGAAACCGACGACGCCTTCAAAGCCTATAAAGCAACAGGCAGCACGCTCGAACTGCGCCTGCTTGAATCAGCAGCCAATCGTGAGGCCGCTCGTCTCGCCCGGCTGCAGTTTTCCCAGGGGCGAGGCCTCTATCTGGAAGTCCTTGACGCTGAGCGTTCCGACTTTAACAGCCGGCGAGCGCTGGCGGTCGCACGCACCGAACAACAACTCGCCGTGGTCAGCATCTATAAGGCATTGGGAGGTGGTTGGCAGGTGTGTACTGGTGAGACGACGCTCTGCGGCGGTGCCAAAACGAGGCCGAATCTGCCCCTGGCAAAACAAATCCCTGACAGGTCTTGACCTTCCCACAGTGGGAAGCTTTAAGCTTTTCGATATCCGAATAAGTAAAGGGGTAGTTCAATGACTTCCGTCTCTGTGCAACAAGGTTCTAATTCAGCCCTGCGCACCACTCGTCTGAGTCTGCCGGTCGAAGGTATGACCTGTGCTTCCTGCGTTGGCCGCGTCGAACGTGCGCTAAAAGCCGTTCCCGGCGTGCAAACGGCAACGGTCAATCTGGCCACCGAGCGCGCCGATAT
Organism: Serratia sp. BNK-12; assembly: GCF_047456085.1. Lineage (NCBI taxonomy): Bacteria > Pseudomonadati > Pseudomonadota > Gammaproteobacteria > Enterobacterales > Yersiniaceae > Serratia > Serratia sp. BNK-12. The sequence continues at coordinate 2,337,682 of NZ_CP179896.1, read as the reverse complement.
CACTTTCGGCGATCGCGCCGATCCGCAGGCAGCCGTTGGTGCCATCGAGAGCGCCGGTTATGCCGTTCGTGAAGAAACCACTGAACTCGGCATCGAAGATATGACCTGCGCGTCCTGTGTCGGTCGGGTTGAGAAAGCGCTTAGGCAAATTCCGGGCGTGATCGAAGCGAATGTCAACCTGGCGACCGAGCGTGCCCGGGTGCGCCATAGTGCCGGGATCGTCACCACGGCCATGCTTGAAGCCGCGGTCGAACAGGCCGGTTATAAGGCCCGCCGCTTGTCTGCCGCCACGGCAAGTTCGGACGATCAAGACAGTGAAAGGCGCGAGAACGAAGCACGTGCACTACGCCGATCTTTACTGATTGCCGCCCTCCTGACCTTGCCAGTATTCGTCCTCGAAATGGGCTCGCACCTGATTCCCGCGATGCATCATTGGGTGTTAGGGGTTCTGGGTGAACAGCGCAATGGGTATCTGCAGTTCGTGCTTACCACGCTGGTGCTGTTTGGGCCCGGCCTGCGCTTCTTCCGCAAGGGCGTGCCGGCGTTGCTGCGCGGTGCCCCTGACATGAACTCGCTGGTGTCGGTGGGTACCGCGGCGGCTTATGGCTATTCGGTGGTGGCCACTTTCATTCCGCAAGTGCTGCCGCAAGGTACCGCCAACATCTATTTCGAAGCCGCCGCGGTGATCGTTACGCTGATTTTGCTTGGGCGCACGCTGGAGGCTCGCGCCAAGGGGCGAACCTCTCAGGCGATAAAACGGTTGGTTGGGCTGCAGGCCAAAACGGCGCGCGTCGAGCGTAACGGTGCAACCCTGGAAATCCCGCTCGACCAGGTGACCACCGGTGATGTCGTGTTCGTTCGCCCGGGCGAGAAGATCCCGGTCGACGGTCAGGTCGTCGAAGGTGCCTCTTATGTGGATGAAAGCATGATCACCGGCGAACCGGTGCCGGTGTCCAAGGGGGTCGGTGCCGAAGTGGTCGGCGGCACCATCAACAAAACCGGGGCATTCAGCTTCCGCGTCACCAAAGTCGGTGCCAATACGGTACTCGCGCAAATTATCCGCTTGGTTGAGGAAGCCCAGGGTTCCAAACTGCCGATCCAGGCGTTGGTCGACAAGGTGACCCTGTGGTTCGTCCCGGCGGTGATGGCGGCGGCAGCGCTGACGTTCCTGATCTGGTTGATCTTCGGACCGACGCCGGCACTGACCTTCGCGCTGGTGAATGCGGTGGCCGTGCTGATTATCGCCTGCCCTTGCGCCATGGGGCTGGCCACCCCCACCTCGATAATGGTCGGCACTGGCCGCGCCGCCGAGCTCGGCGTGCTGTTCCGTAAAGGCGAAGCCTTGCAGGCACTACGAGATGTCAGCGTTATCGCGCTGGACAAAACTGGCACCCTGACCAAAGGTCGCCCTGAGTTGACCGACCTGGTACCGGCCGAGGGCTTCGATTACGACGAGGTTCTGGCGCTGGTTGCCGCCGTGGAGACGCGTTCGGAGCACCCTATCGCCGAAGCCATCGTCGCCGCCGCAAAACAGCGCGACATCAAGATCGCCGCTATTGAAGCCTTCGATGCCACACCGGGCTTCGGTGTATCAGCCAAGGTCAGCGGCCGAACCGTCTCCGTCGGAGCCGACCGCTTCATGACGCAGCTCGGCCTGGACGTGGCCAGTTTCCTGCCGGCCGCCCAGCGTCTCGGAGAGCAAGGCAAGAGCCCGCTTTATGCTGCGATAGACGGTCGTTTGGCGGCGGTGATCGCCGTTGCGGACCCGATTAAAGAGACCACGCCAGAGGCAATCAAGGCGTTGCACGCATTGGGGCTCAAGGTCGCGATGATCACCGGTGATAATGCAGCAACCGCCTCGGCAATCGCCCGACAGCTCGGTATCGATGAGGTCGCGGCTGAGGTTTTACCCGACGGTAAGGTCGCGGCGCTGAAGCAGTTCCGCAGCCATGGTGCACGCGTCGCTTTCGTGGGGGACGGCATCAACGACGCCCCGGCGCTGGCCGAAGCAGATGTTGGGTTGGCCATCGGTACGGGAACCGATGTAGCTATCGAAGCGGCAGACGTGGTGTTGATGTCCGGTGACCTGCGTGGTGTGGCAAATGCCATTGCGCTCAGCCAGGCGACGATCCGCAACATCAAGCAGAACCTGTTCTGGGCCTTTGCCTACAACGCAGTGCTGATCCCGGTTGCGGCAGGCATGCTTTACCCGATAAACGGCACCTTGCTTTCGCCGATCTTCGCCGCTGCAGCGATGGCGCTCTCCAGCGTCTTCGTGCTCGGCAACGCGCTCCGTCTAAAGCGTTTCCAGGCACCGATGGGTATCGAATCCCGCCCTGTCGGGCCGGAAAACGTAAAGGTTTAGGCGGCAACACTACAACACGTTTGAGGAGGCCAGCATGGCCGGTGAATTTCATCCTCAGGTCGTCATCTACACCATGCCGACGTGCTCAGACTGCCAAACGTTGAAATCCTGGCTCGAAAATGAAGGGATCGCTTTCGAAGAACGCGATCTCTCCAACCCCGAGATCAGCGAGGAGGCCAAGGCGCGTGGCGGTGTATGTATCGCGCCAACCACTCAGGTGAACGCGAAAGTGTTCTATCGCACCTATCACCTGGATTGGTTGTGGTACTCGATCTGTCCAATCGCGCCAGCGAGTGCCAGCGATAACGCTACCTGTCGACCCGTAGCCGATCCCCCGCTTTAGGGAAATTTAATGAATCCCCCAGAAGGAGTGAATAATGAACATCGGTCAAGCAGCCAAGTCTTCTGGCGTTTCAGCAAAGATGATCCGCTATTACGAACAAATTGGCCTGATCCCGAAAGCCCTTCGTTCTGATGCCGGCTATCGGCATTACAGCCCACAGGACGTACACAGCCTGCGATTTATTCGTCGTGCACGCGATCTGGGGTTTTCTGTCGAGCAGATCTCGGCCCTGCTGGTCTTGTGGAACGACCGCGATCGTGCCAGCGCCGACGTTAAAGAGATGGCACTTTCCCATGTTGCCAGGTTGAAAGCCAAGATCGCCGAACTGCAAGAGATGGCGCAAACGCTCGAATACCTTGCCGATCACTGCCATGGCAACGATCGCCCAGACTGCCCGATCCTGGCGGATTTGGCTGAGCCTGCCACAACCACGGAGCCCAGCCTGCAACCCCCTCGTGAGGCGCCACGCTTTGGCGCTTATACACCGGTATCGTCATTGAATTCAAAGCAAAAATTTTCACTGAAAAGCGTTTGACCTTGCCACGCTGTCAACCCGCATAGTGACCGGACACCCTAAAGAACCAGGAGATTGATATGCACAGTTTCTACATTCCCAATATGACCTGCGGCGGTTGCGCGAAATCCGTCACCAAGGCACTGCACAGTGTCGATCCGCAGGCCCAGATTGAAACCGACCCGGCCGCGCGTCAGGTTCAGGTCGATAGTACTCAGGACGAAAGTGATTTTCTCGCGGTGCTGCGTGAAGCAGGCTATCCGGCGCGAGAAGACCAATAGCCAACCCACATTGGTCTGAAAAACTCACACTGAGCGAATCAACGTCGTCGCCAGTCTTAATCGATACAGGCCACAGAAAAGGAAATCACAGCATGAAAAACGTCAATCTGGCCCTCACTGCCCTCGCGCTGGCCACCCTGTCGTTCACGACCGTCGCCGCTACCCTGGTTGACTCAGCACCCGCCGATCGGCAAAAAGCCGGGATCATTAGCGCCTGCGCAGCAAGCAATAATCTTTCTAGCCTACAGCGGGAACTGGAAGCCAAGGCGGTCGAAGCCGGCGCCGAGGTTTATCGCATCATCGGCGCCTCCGGCAATAACCGTCTGTGTGGCACAGCTGAAATTTATAAGTAAGATTGAGTCGGTAAGACATGAGGCCCACATGCGGCCTCATGTGGGTTTGGCACCCATTATTTTCCGTTTTCCATCCCCACCACGCAAAACACGCTGGTATTCGTTCTCACAATCCGTACCATACACGCCACATTGATGCATGTTGGGTGCGTTTATCCCCAGACAACCAGGCATGACAGCACGCCAAGGTTCTTCACGGCCCCGAGAGCGAAATGAATAATGACCCAATCAGCCTGTTGAATGCTAAACTTGCTGCCTAAAACGTCATGCCCATAGTGCCCCCAATTGAGAACGAGCACGATTTAAATGTCAGAAAAACAAACCGTTAGTCAAAAAGAGCAATACAACCTCAACAAATTGCACAAGCGTCTGCGCCGCAACGTGGGCGAAGCGATTGCCGACTTCAACATGATTGAAGAAGGCGACCGCATCATGGTCTGCCTGTCCGGCGGTAAAGACAGCTACACCATGCTGGAAATTCTGCGCAACCTGCAGCAGAGTGCACCGGTCAATTTCTCACTGATTGCCGTTAACCTCGATCAGAAACAGCCTGGCTTCCCTGAGCATATCCTGCCAGCCTATCTGGAAAGTTTAGGGGTGGAATACAAGATCGTTGAGGAGAACACCTACAGCATCGTCAAGGACAAGATCCCCGAGGGCAAAACCACCTGTTCCCTGTGTTCGCGTCTGCGCCGCGGTATCCTTTACCGCACCGCCACCGAGCTGGGTGCCACCAAGATTGCGCTCGGCCACCACCGTGATGACATTCTGCAGACCCTGTTCCTCAATATGTTCTACGGCGGCAAACTGAAAGGCATGCCACCTAAACTGATGAGCGACGACGGTAAGCACGTGGTGATCCGTCCGCTGGCTTACTGCCGTGAAAAAGATATTGAGCGTTTCTCGGTGGCGAAAGCATTCCCGATTATTCCGTGCAACCTGTGCGGTTCGCAGCCTAACCTGCAGCGTCAGGTAATTGGCGACATGCTGCGCGACTGGGATAAACGCTATCCAGGCCGCCTGGAAACCATGTTCAGCGCAATGCAAAACGTGGTGCCTTCGCACCTGAGCGACTTTAACCTGTTTGATTTCAAAGGCATTCACCACGGCAGTGAAGTCGTTGACGGTGGCGATCTGGCCTTCGATCGCGAAGACATTCCGATGCAGCCGGTGGGTTGGCAACCGGAAGAGACGGATGAACCTGCCCCGGCACGTTTAGACGTGCTCGAGATCAAGTAAGCCGTTGTTCCGCCCGCACACTGCGGGCGGCTCTTTACCCCCTTCAGTTGGCGATCCCGCTCGCATTTTCAGCAGAATTCACCAGACAGTGCGGTTTTTATCCTATACTGTGTTTTTATACAGTCACCAGGAGATTACCGATGAACATCACCCCCTGCTTGTCTCACGTTTCTCTCGGCAGCAATAATTTTGACGCCGCAGCTGATTTTTACGATCGCACCCTCGCCGCCTTAGGTTGCCGCCGGGTTTTGGAACACCCAGGGGCCATAGGCTACGGTCGCGATTATCCGGAGTTTTGGTTGCAGCTGCCGATCGACGGCAAACCGGCCACCACCGGCAACGGCATTCATGTGGGTTTTTTCGCCACCAGCAAGCAGCAGGTTGATGATTTTTACCAGCAGGCGCTGCTGGCAGGGGCGAAGGATGAAGGTGCCCCCGGTTCACGGCCGCACTATGGTGAAGCCTATTACGGCTGCTTTGTGCGTGATCTGGACGGGCACAAGATTGAAGCCAGTTTCTGGGATGAGAGTGCGGCCTGAGGGCAAATTGCGGACAAAAAAATGCCGGTGATTAAACCGGCATCGTATGAATCAATGTGCTATGCAGTAATTCTAAATATAAGAAAGTAAGACAATTATGGAGCGCAACGCCCATCGCTTGACGTTGCATTCACCTGCGAGATAGATCATGCCTCATTTCCCCCCGACAAAAGTTGATATCGCTCAATGTTAACCGGGGTTTTACCTCTTTTTGGCTACAACCAACGCCGTCGCTTCAGCCACCAGCCCACGCCGAACACCAATCCGGCCAGCATCAGGCAAAATGCCGCAAAGCCGAATGGATTACCGCCCCCAGGGATCCCGCCCAGGTTGACGCCGAACAGCCCGGTCAAAAAGGTCGTAGGCAAAAACACCATCGCCAGGAGCGACATGGTGTAGGTGCGGCGGTTCATGGCATCGGCCATTACCGTGGTGATTTCGTCAGAAAGGATCGCGGTACGTGCAATGCTACCGTCCAGGTCATCCAGCCCGCGCCCCAGCCGATCGGCAATATCCTGCATGCGGCGACGATCGTCGTCATTCATCCAGGGCAAACGATCGCTGGCTAAACGCGAGAACACGTCGCGTTGCGGTGCCATATAACGACGCAGCACAATCAACTGTTTGCGGATCAGCGCCAATTGCCCCCGTTCGGGGACCTGCTGCTCCAGTAACGAATCTTCCAGATCGATGATTTTATCGTGCAGATCTTCGATAAACTCGCTGGCGTGGTCGGTCAGCGCGTCCGATATCTCCACCAGCCAGTTACCGCTGTTGGTTGGCCCACTGCCGCTTTGCAGATCGTTCACCACCTGGTCAATGGAATAGACCTTGCGATGGCGGGTAGAAACGATGAGTTTATCGGTCATGTAAACGCGGATAGTGACCAGCTGATCCGGCCGCGAGTTGGCGTTAAAGTTGATGCTGCGCAGCGTGATCATGGTGCCTTCGCCCACCTTGCTGACGCGCGGCCGGGAACTTTCGCCGGATAAAGCCTCTCTTACCGCATCCGGCAAAAGCGGTGTGGTAGCCAGCCACTCGGCGCTGGCTGGGTGCGCATAATCGAGATGCAGCCAGCACGGCTCATCGCAGGTGACTTTATCATCGTAATCAATCGATGTTACACCGCCCTTACCATCGAGTTGGTAGGCATAGACTGCGTCAGGAACCTGTAACTCGCGCCCCTCAATGACTTCCATTCCTCATCCTCTTTGCTTTTCAGTTACCTCAGAGTCTAGCGTTAATGCCAGGCGGATCAAAGATGAAGCCGTGCGAATGCTACGCTCGAAATGGCCTTATAGGCTAACATGGAGGAATAATGCGCAAACCCTAAAGCTGGTGCTTAATGACCCCCACTCGAACATTGGTATTGGCCTCAGTAGCGGCGGTTATCGCAACCCCGTTTCATCCACTGTTTGCCGCAGATAGCACACTCGACACCCTTGCCGATGCATACCGGGTGAAACTGGGACTAACAGCAGGAAATTTGCCCTACTTTGTCGCGCAACCCCAGATAATCACGCCAGATAGCGCGTTAATCGTGCTGCACGGACATCCCAGAGATGCGGGGAAAACCCTGGCCGCCGCGGTAAAAGCGGCTCAACTTGCAGGCAAAACCGGCCAGGCGCTGTTGGTCGCCCCGCTGTTCCCGGTCAGTAATGCTCAGTCCACACGCTGCCATTCTCCCGGCGTTCCACAAGCGCAGGCCGGGGACGCGCTGTGGAGTTGCAGTTCCTGGATCGAAGGCGGTTTGGACAACCAGGGAAGAACCAGCTCGTTTGCCGCGCTTGATCGCCTGGTTGCCGAATTGAAAGTAAAATGGCCGCAGATACGCTGGGTCACCGTTGCAGGGTTTTCCGCCGGCGCACAGTTTGTACAGCACTATGTCGGTTTCGCCAATCCGCCGCCCGGCGTAAAACTGCGCTTTGTGATATCCGACCCCGGCAGTTGGCTCTATTTTGACAGTCACCGACCGCTGCCGGTAAACAACGAGCGCCCTGTCGATTGGCGAGATTGTGATTCAACAGGGGGCTGCACCTTCGATTGGGTTGAGGTTAACAGTGACGCCTGCCCGAGCGTCAATCGTTGGAAATACGGCATTGAGGCTATTCCGAGCTACCTCGACCAACAGACTGAATCAGTACGCCAACGCTATGCCACGGCGAATATCACCTACATGGTTGGCGCAAAGGACAGCGGCGACGCGCCAGGAAGCTTCTACAAAATACTCGACAAATCTTGTGCGGCACAGGCGCAAGGCCCCGATCGTCTACAACGCGGCATCGCCTATGCGGCTTACGATCGACGTTTTATTGCCCCGCGCGCCAAACGTGATTTAGCGATCGTTCCCGACTGTGCACATGACGTGTCCTGCGTATTTCCCTCACCCATTGGGCGTCAGGTATTATTTAACAAAAATGCAGACTAATAATAACGGAGATGAAATAAAACCCGGCCGATAAATGCGGATATCGTGGAATAAAGCGCTGGCTATCGCGCCATTATTATGACTTAACATATTCACAGCAATCTTAATTCATAATGACAATAAAAAATTAACAAAAAGCTGTTCCAGCTCAAATTTGAGAGGCATATACTTCCCTCACTACGAGGAGGTAGTTATGTTACGCGACCATTTAAAATTAAACGACAGCGATACGCTGGAGAAAATCCGCAGCGTTAATTTTCAAAACCAGGGCCAGGAAGAGATCAGCGAGTTTATCGTTAAGAATGCCAGCGGTGCGCAGGTTGGCAAGGTGTCGGTACACGATCACCTCAGCACCCGACGCTCATACCCAACCAGCTATCGCATTACCCAAACGGACATGAGCGGACGCATCCTGGTTGATGCCATGCGGGACAGCTTATAAAGCATAAATAACGACCTGTTTTACCCACTATTCATTGCCGAATATAAAGGGCTCTCCGGTTATTTCAACGGACAGCATCGCCCTGGCTGAAATAAGCTATTGGGGTTTGTTTTATTATTCGACAAATATTGATAACCAGGCCCCGAATTAACGGAGCCTGGTTAAATGCAGTTATTAATGCTTGATAATATACATCGTCTGGCTGTAGGCCACGTCTTCCGGATTGGTGATCGGGTAACCTTTTACCCAAGGCTTGATCAGACGGCCATTGGTGTATTGGTAAATCGGCGCGATCGGCGCCTGTTCCGCGATGATCTGCTCCAGTTTGTTGTAATCCGCCGTCAGGGCCGTGGCGCTGGTTTCACGGCTGGCCTGCGCCAACAGCTTGTCGTAATCCGCACTCTTGAATTTGGCGATATTGCCGCTGTGGGTGGAGCTCAACAACGACAGGAAGGTCGAGGCTTCATTGTAATCGCCCACCCAGGAAGCGCGCACCACGTCGAAATTGCCGGTGTTGCGGCTGTCGATATAAGTTTTCCATTCCTGATTCTGCAACTTAACATCGATCCCAAGGGTTTTCTTCCACATTGAGGCCACGGCGATGGCTATTTTCTGATGGCTTTCTGAAGTGTTATACAACAGCGTCAGCTTCAAAGGGTTATTAGGGCCATAGCCGGCCGCCTGCATCAGCGCCTTGGCCTGGGCATCCAGTTCGGCCTGCGGCTGCTGTTGCAACAGACTCACTTCCGGTTTAAACCCTGCGGTCACATCCGGCGTAAAGTGATAAGCCGGTTTCTCACCGGTGCCTAACACTTTTTCGGCGATAATTTTGCGATCGATCGCGTAAGACAGCGCCTTGCGCACCCGCACATCGTTGGTCGGCGCCCGTTGGGTGTTGAAAGCATAATAATAGGTGCCGAGTTGGTCCGGGGTATACACCTGATCCGGAATGTCTTTCAGCAGTTTTTGGTACATGTTTTTAGGGAAGGATTCGGTGATATCGATATCGCCGGCCAGGTAGCGTTTAGTGGCGTTAGATTCCTGGTTGATTGGTACAAAGGTCACCTTGGTCAAAACGGTATGCGCATGATCCCAATAGTGTTCGTTGGGCGCCAGCACCAGTTTCTCGTTGACCACACGCTCCTGTAGCTTATACGCACCGTTGCCCACCAGATTGCCGACTTTGGTCCAGTCATTGCCAAATTTCTCCACCACCGCCTTGTTCGCCGGGAACAGGCTGAAGTTGGCCGTCAGGCTGACAAAATAGGGTACCGGCTTATTCAACTGTACTTTTAAGGTGTAATCATCCAGCGCCGTTACGCCCAGCTTGTCCGCTGGCAATTTACCGGTAATGATCTCATCGGCATTCTGGATACCTGCCAGCTGGGCAAACCAGGCAAAGGGAGACAGACTTTTTGGTTCGACCAGGCGTTGCCAGCTATAGACAAAGTCTTTTGCCGTGACAGGGTCACCGTTAGACCAGCGTGCGTCCTTACGCAGTGTGAAAATATAGGTTTGGTTATCCGTGGTTTGCCAACGGGTGGCAACGCCAGGGATCACTTTGCCGTTGGCATCCTGATTCACCAAACCTTCAAACAGATCACGCGCCAATTGTGCTTCCGGCAGCCCGACCGCCTTGATGGGATCGAGCGAAGCAGGCTCATCTTTGATATGGCGAACAATTTCCTGCTTTTCCGCCAGAGTGGTACCCGGGGGAACCTGCGCCGCCATTGCGCTGCTCAATCCTGCGCCGATCGCTACCGCACACAGCGCCAAACGAAAACCCTGTTGAATTATTTTTCTCGTCATTCTGATTCATCCCCGTTAACCATCTGAATTTTTTATCTTATAGCACAAGATTAGTCTCACCTAGAGTTCCAGGCGGACAAGATGTAAAAACTGGGGGCCAGGCAATAAAAAATGCCCGTACGACGAAGTCGACACGGGCATTTTGATCTCGACGAGGATTATTCGTAAAGATGGATGCTGTTGATACGGTAGCTGAATTCTTCACCCTCTTCTTCATCGAAGATAGTGAAGAAGCCTTTCTCCACCAGCGGCTTGGCATGGATATCGGTCTTTTGCATCTGACGTGACTCGGCATCGTCATAGCCATAGTCCAGATAGAAGCTGTTTTTTTGATAGTCGACGTGCAGGGTAAACGGATAGTTGGACTCATCGCCGCGCCCGTCGTCGTTTTTCACCACGCCGAACCATTCACCCTGGCGGATTTGGTTTTCCTCGTCCACGCCGCACAGCAGCGTGATGGTATCTTTTTCATTTTCGCTATAGCTGGCAATAATTCTGGCTACTGGCATGTTAAATCCCCTGTTTGGTTATTGGGTTAGCTTTGCCGATAGTATAACAACAGCGAATTGACCGGCGGGGTTTTATTGTTACCTGCGCTAACGCACAGTTCACATAACGCGCGATAGCTGAACAATAGCTCTGGGAAAGTGCAGCTAAAGCGTAATACACTGAATAAAATGATAATCACTCTCGACCTTTAAATCAGGGAACGCATCATGATCCAGCATCGACCGCGCAGTGAACGTGGCCAATTGGCCGTTGCAGGAGAGAATTACGGCAGTTCGCTGCTGGGCGCACCGCTGCTCTATTTCCCGGCGGCCATCAGTAGCCCGGATGCCGGGCTGATCATCGCCGGTACGCACGGTGACGAAGGTGCCGCTATTGTCACGCTGTCCTGTGCGCTGCGCAGCATCGCCCCAAATCAGTTGCGTCACCATGTGGTGCTGGCCGTCAACCCGGACGGCTGCCAACTGGGGCTGCGCGCCAATGCCAACGGGGTCGACCTGAATCGCAATTTCCCGGCGGCCAACTGGCGCTCTGGCGACACGGTTTATCGCTGGAACAGCGCGGCGGAGGCTCGGGACGTTAAGCTTTCGACCGGTGGTCGTCCGGGTTCCGAGCCGGAGACCCAGGCGCTGTGCCACCTGATCCATCGGCTGAAACCTCGCTGGGTAGTCTCCTTCCATGAACCCTTGGCCTGCATCGAAGATCCTGCCAGCTCTCAGCTTGGCGTCTGGCTTTCGCACAAATTTGCCCTGCCGCTGGTCACCAGCGTCGGTTACGAGACGCCGGGATCGTTCGGCAGTTGGTGCGCCGATCTGTCGCTGCCCTGCATTACCGCAGAGTTCCCACCAATCTCTGCCGATGCCGCCAGCGAAAGCTACCTCGATGCCATGGTGGAATTACTGACCTACCCGGACTGAGTCGGTTACGGGGCGAGGTTGATCGCCCCACATTCGAAATCCAGACCCGGTTCAACGTCCTTCGCCAGCCAGGTTGGCCCGTCCAAATCGACAAATCGCGCCCCCGGAGCCAAGGGTAACGCCGCGCCGATCGCTCGAGAAGTGCAGAGCATGCAGCCCAGCATGATGGCGAACCCTTGCTCTCGCGCCAATGCCGCCAACGCCAACCCTTCCGTCAGACCGCCGGTCTTGTCCAGCTTGATATTGACCATCTGATAGCGACCGGCCAACCGCGGTAGATCGCTACGCGTGTGGCAGCTCTCATCGGCGCAAATCGGTAACGGGTGGATAAAGTTTTCCAGCGCGCTGTCGTCCTTCGCCGGCAGCGGTTGCTCCAGCATCGCCACGTCCAGATCCGCCAACAGCTGACAACGTGCCGCCAACCCCTCCGCCTGCCAGGACTCATTGGCGTCGACGATCAAGGTGGCCGTCGGCACTGCCGCACGGATCGCCACCAGTCGTTCACTGATCAGGTGGTTATCCAGCTTGATTTTCAACAGCCGGGCCCCTTGTTGCTCAAGCTCACGCGCGGCGAACGCCATCGCCTCCGGCGAGCCGATGCTGACGGTTTGCGCCATCACAATGCGTTCCGGCTCTACGACTGCGCTGCGTTGCCACAGGCTCTGGCCGTTCAGGCGACATTCCAGCTCCCACAGTGCAGAATCCACCGCATTACGCGCTGCGCCTGCCGGCATTAGCCGCTGCAGTTGCTCCCGCGTCGCGCCCTGTTCCACAGTCGTTGCCACTTCAGCCAGCTGCGCCATCACCGAGGCTTCACTTTCGCCGTAACGCGCATATGGCGTACATTCGCCGCTGGCACGCACGCCCTGCTGTTCAATTTCGACCACCACGACTTTGGCTTCGGTACGGCTACCGCGAGCTATCACAAAGGCAGTATGCAGCGGCCAGGCTTCTGGGTAAAAACGCATGCTTCTCATAACGGCTCCTGAGGCGAAAATTGCGCATAAACAAGGGCGACCAGAAGGATAAATTCTGGACACAACCTAATATATACAACTATTTAGCAAACTTTATATATCCAACCCGCAATTGTTGACATAAACTGATGCCAGGGTGTGAACCTAATGTTAAGCGCGGCGTAAAGTCCCTTTTCATTAGGCTCATGCCCTTTGTATAAACACCTGTAAAAGGAATCAAGCTAATGACTCAGACAGTACATTTTCAAGGCAACCCGGTTAGCGTTGCAGGCCATCTGCCACAGTCCGGCGAACAAGCCAAAGCCTTCTCTCTGGTTGCCAAAGACCTGTCAGATGTGGCGCTGAGCAGCTTCGCGGGTCAACGCAAAGTTCTGAACATTTTCCCAAGCATCGATACCGGCGTTTGTGCGACTTCGGTGCGTAAATTCAACCAGTTGGCCAGCGGCCTGGATAACACCGTCGTGCTGTGCATTTCATCCGACCTGCCGTTCGCACAGTCACGTTTCTGTGGCGCGGAAGGCCTGAGCAACGTGGTGACCCTGTCCACTCTGCGCGGTGCAGAATTCAAACAAGCCTACGGCGTTGAAATCGCCGAGGGCCCACTGGCCGGTCTGACTGCACGTGCGGTCGTGGTGCTGGATGGCCAGGATAACGTGTTGTACAGCGAGCTGGTGAATGAAATCACCAACGAACCAGACTATGACGCGGCGCTGGCTGCATTGAAGTAATGTCATAAGGCCCGCGAATGCCGGGCTCTGATAGCCAAGTATTAAAATGGGCGCCTTAGGCGCCCATTCTTTTTACTCTTCGCTTTCCCCAGCCGGCTTGCGGCTGCTAAGACCATACTCGCGCAGCTTGTTGGCGATCGCGGTATGTGAAACCCCCAGGCGTTTCGCCAGCTTTCGCGTGCTTGGATAAGTGCGGTACAACCGCGTCAACACCGAGCGTTCAAAACGCTTGCTGATGTCGTCAAGCGAGCCGTCCAACACTTCATCCCCCAATGACATTTCAACTTCAAATTCCGGTAGAACGATATCTTGTGGACGAAGTTCGAAACCTTCCGTTTGCGTCAGCGCGCGATAGATGGCGTTCTTCAACTGCCGCACGTTGCCCGGCCAGCCGTATTTGCTGAGGAAGCTGCCCAGATCGTTGGACAATTTCGGCCGCGCAACGCCCTGCTCATCGGCAAAGCGCGCCACGAACAGTTCGGTCAGCGGCATGATGTCCTGCGGACGCTCACGCAGCGGCGGAAGGGTAATGGTCAGTACGTTAAGGCGATAATACAAGTCCTCACGGAACTCACCGCGTTGCACCAGTTCGGTCAGGTTTTTCTGCGTCGCGCAGATCACACGTACATCGACATGCACTTCGTGTTCTTCGCCAACCCGGCGGAAAGTGCCGTCGTTAATAAAGCGCAGCAGTTTGGTCTGCATGCGCGGCGACATTTCACCGATTTCATCGAGCAATACCGAACCGCCGTGTGCCTGCTCGAAGAAGCCCTTCTTGCCTTCCAGCGCATTGGGGTAAGCGCCCGGCGCATGGCCGAACAGCTCGCTTTCCGCTACGTCGTCCGGCAAAGCGGCACAGTTTAGCGCCAGGAACGGCTGCTTGCCGCGCGGACTGCGCAGGTGACAGGCCCGGGCCAGGATATCTTTACCGGTACCGGTATCCCCGACAATCAACAGCGGCGCATCCAACATCGCCAGCTTGCGCGCCTGATCCAGCACCTGGCGCATTTTCGGGCTGGCGGCGACGATGTGATCAAATTCGGTATCGTCGTTCACCGACAAGTTCTGTAGCTGACGGCCCATGCGCGCCGTGGACTTCAGCATCACAACCGCGCCGACGGTGTCTTTCTGCTGATTTTCGTCTTCCAGATAGATGGGGGTGATATCCATCAGGAAATCCTGACTGCGGATCACCACCCGCTCAGATTGCGGAGTCGCCTGTTCGCTCTCCAGCCAGCGGCTGAAGTTATAACCGCCAATCAACGCAGTGGCGGTCTGGTTGCGGATTTTGTCTTCGCTGAAACCGAACAGCGCCTGAGCCGCCGGGTTAGCCAGCTCGACCTTGCCCTTCATATCTATCGAGAAGACCGGTTCCGGCATCGACTCCAGCAACGCCCGCAGGGCGCGGTGCTCACGCTCGGACGGCATGAAATTCACGGTGCGTACGTCGGTCACGCCGGCGATGCGGCGGATCTCTGCCATCAAGGCACGGAAGGTGTCAAAATCCAGCTGGGAAAAATTGAGGTAAATGCGGCCGATGGGATCGATTTCGATGCCACGTAAATCTATGCTGCGCAATACCAAAAGATCGAGTAACTCTCGAGTCAGACCGATTCGGTCTTCGCAAAAAACTTCCAAACGCATCAGTATTGGCCTTATCTCTGCAGGTGCGGGGATGACTGGCAATGATGATACTCTCTCACCCCGAACGGTAGAAGCAATCTGTCAGCAAAAGTTGACAGAACTCTGATTTATCGCTGTTGTTGATGTTTTTAAACGCAAGTGAATAACACCATCGGCGTCATTTTAGCTGATCGGCAGAGAGTTATCACAACCGCCAATAAATTTGCAGATAAATATAATGTATTTGCAGGGGGATCGTCTTTCGTCAAGTGAAGGTTACGTATTGGCTTTGCACGGCGTGACAGAGGCAGAAAGGAAGCACGGCGCCCAAATGGACGCCGTGAGGAGATTATTTGGCTTTGCTGTCGCCTTTCTTCATGGTTTCTTTCAGTTGGCCGACCAATTGGCTGCGGAAATCACCCAGTTTGGGTTTCTCACCTTCCAGCCAAGGCAGTGGACGGCACAGCTCCATCGCCTTGATGCCTAGCCGCGCGGTCAGCAAACCGGCACCGATCCCCTGTGCTGCACGGGCAGACAAACGAGCCGCCAGATCTTGCGACATCCAGTCCATCCCCACTTCGCGCACCAGTTCGGACGCACCGGCAAAGGCAATGTTCAACAGCACCAGGCGGAATAGCCGCAGACGACTAAAGTAGCCCAGTTCGATGCCATACAGCGCCGCGATGCGGTTGATAAGGCGAATATTGCGCCAGGCGATAAACGCCATATCCACCAGCGCCAGCGGACTGACGGCAATCATTAACGTGGATTCCGCGGCCGAACGGCTGATTTCACGCCGAGCCTGGTTGTCCAGCACCGGCTGCACCAGTTTGGCGTACAGCGCCACCACTTCACGGTCGTTTTGGGTTTCATGCAGCGAGGCCTGCCAGCGCTGCAACGCCGGATGCCCTTGATCCAGACCGGCCTGACGCGCCAACTTCTCGCAGAACTCCCGCCCTTTGCCCAAACCGTGGCTGTGCAGTAGTTCTCGAGCCACATCTCGCTCTTCGGCACGCTGACGCAGACGGTATAACCGGCGCCATTCGGTCACCACCGACCCCACCCCGGCAAAAACGATCAAGCCACCCGCTACGCCACCGCCCATGGCAATCCAATCCTGCTGCA
Organism: Serratia sp. BNK-12; assembly: GCF_047456085.1. Classification (NCBI taxonomy): domain Bacteria; kingdom Pseudomonadati; phylum Pseudomonadota; class Gammaproteobacteria; order Enterobacterales; family Yersiniaceae; genus Serratia; species Serratia sp. BNK-12. The sequence goes on along the minus strand of NZ_CP179896.1, from coordinate 2,321,492 downwards.
CCCAGGCGGTATGTACCCACTGTACGCCCTGCGCCACTACGCTGACGCCAAACAGCGCCAGCCCGGCAGTGACCATTTTGCGCCACAGGCTGCGTTTGGGTTTCAGGGCCGCATTGACGATGCCTTCGGCGCGCCCCTCTTCGTCTTCCTGCTGCAGCTCCGGCGCCGCCGGGAAAAAGCTTTCCGCCTGCTGTTCGTCGAAAGCGACGTTAGCACGCAGCACTGGCTCCTGCGGGGGTTGCAGCGGTTGTTCAAAATCGATACGCGGTTTTATCGGCTCGCTCATCGCAATTTATCTCCCAGTAGAAACTCCATCACCGCGTCCAGGCGAATATGTGGCAACGGGCTGTCCACGCTCATGGCGCGTGGGCGAAACTCATCGAAATGGAAGCCCTGGTTTTGCCAAAACGCCGGCCCAGGCAAGCGCGCCGGCACTTCGCCGGGGAAAACCGTCAGCGGCGCTCCGTCGTTCAGACGATTGCCTTTTAACGCCGGGATGCGCTGCCCCTGATGATCAACGATACCGCTCTCGGTAGCCTGTACCGAGGCCAGCCCAACGCAGTCCATGCTGATGCCTTCAAACGCGGCGTTCTGCCACGCTTCCTGCACCAACTGCTGCAGCAGCGACACCAGATTGGCGTGCTGGTCGGCGGTAATATGGTCGGCTTTGGTGGCGGCGAACATCAGCTTGTCGATGGTCGGCGAAAACAACCGGCGAAACAGCGTGCGCTTGCCATAGTGGAAACTCTGCATCAACTGGGTCAGCGCCAGGCGCATGTCGTTAAACGCCTGCGGGCCACTGTTGAGCGGCTGCAAGCAGTCCACCAACACGATTTGGCGGTCGAAACGGACAAAATGCTCTTTATAAAAGTTTTTGACGATCGACTGGCAGTAATAATTGAAACGCGCACGCAGCATGCCGATATTGCTGTGTTTATCCGCCTGCGCCAGCTTCGACTCACCCTGAGCATCCACATTCGGCCACGGGAAAAACTGCAACGCCGGCGCACCGGCCAGATCCCCCGGCAGGACAAAGCGCCCCGGCTGAATAAAGTGCAGCCCTTCACTTTTGCAACGCAGGAGATAGTCGGTGTAGGCCTGGGCGATAGCCGCCAGTTTGTTTTCATCCGCCGGAGCCAGCGGATCGCAGCTTTTACACAGCGCCAGCCAAGGCTTGGCCCACTCGGCGCGATCGCCCTGTAGCAGGCCGGCCATTTGCCGCGACCAGGCCAGATAGTCCTGTTCCAGCATCGGCAGGTCCAGCAACCACTCGCCGGGATAATCGACGATTTCCAGGTACAGGGTCGACGTGTCTTTGAAATGACGCAGCAGTGAATCGTTGGAGCGGTAACGCAGCGCCAGGCGAATTTCGCTGACGCCACGCGTCGGGGTCGGCCAGCTCGGCGGTGTGCCATACAGCTGCGCCAACCCTTCATCATAGGTAAAACGTTGAATGCCGAGATCGCGCTGCGGAATGCGCTTCACGCCCAGCAGGCGCTCTTCACGCACCGGCGAGAACAGCGGCATGCGCGCACCGCTGTGAACGTGCAGTAATTGGTTGACGAAAGCGGTGATAAAGGCGGTTTTTCCGCTACGGCTCAGACCGGTCACCGCCAGGCGCAGATGGCGATCCATTCCGCGGTTGACCAGCGACGTTAACTCATTTTGCAGTCGTTTCATTGTTCTCCTTGGCATAGGCCCTAAATAATTGGAGTTGCATCGCGGCGGCCAGTTTGTAAGTCCTGGAAGCATAGCGCACTATGTGACCAGGGCGGGCAAGCGCAGCCAACAAAGAGGCAGCTTCAAGTATGACGGGTATAACGCCCAAACACCTTGTTCAGGCCTTTGCGGAACAGAGGTTCCAGCACCAGCGCCAATACAAAGCGAATCGGTTTGCGACCCACAGTCCGCAGCAGCCAGCCGGCCGCCCCTGCCGGGCCGTAATTCAGTAACGCTATGATGATGACTTTAGACACTGTCTTCAACATTGCACCTGCTCCTCGTTTAAATCCACCGGTTTTAGCGGCGCTTGCGGCATAGGTTTTGTTCATTATCAATGCCCTCCGGCACAGTTCGGGTCAATAAAGGATGATGACGGGTGCAATGCCTGACCTGCGCACGGCGCAGGCCATAGCATGCGGGGCGGGTTAAAGCTTGCGGAAACGGCTCTGTACGCCGAAAGTGTCCGACGTGACGTAACGCTCAACCTGTCGCAGCTGTTGTTCGCCGCTGCCCAGTTGATATTCAAGTTGGTCGAGCAACTGACGCGGCGTTTTTTGCTGTTCGCCGTCAAAACGGCTGGCCGGCGCTTCATCCAACACGAACACCAGCGCGAAATAAGCAATCAGGGTGAAGAAAAACAGCCCGAAGAACATCGATAACACCACGATCACCCGGATCAGGCGTACCGGCACGTCGAAATAATGGGCCAGACCGGCGCAGACGCCCTTCACCATCCCTTCTTCAGGTACGCGATAAAGCTTTTTACTGCCCAGAGTGTTGTTCATCAAGACTGTCTCCAGTTCGGGTGTTCTGCATCGAGGATCTCTTCCAGCGCCTGAATGCGTTCACGCATACGCTTGGCATCTTCCGCCAGCTGTGCCAGACGTTGCATTTCCTGATGGCTCAGTTGAATGCCGTTTTGTTGCCGATTGCTGTAATGCAGCCAAAGCCAAATCGGTGCGACAAACAACACAAAGATTGTCAACGGAATGGCAAGTAATAGAGCACTCATTTCTTTTCCTTCTTAATGCGTCTTTGGTGGGCGGCCACCCTACCGTGGCCGCCCAGGTTATTGACAAAGGGGGATAAAAGCGTGGTTTTTCCCCCTTTGTGTTATCAGCCGAAAATCAATAAATTGATTTTCCTGATTTATTTTCAAAACCTTTATTGCCTTACTCGGAACGATTCATTTTCGCTTTCAGCGCCGCCAACTGCTCGCTGATGGCATCGTCGGCTTTCAGCTCGGCAAACTCTTGATCCAGAGACTTCTTTTTACCGATGCTGACGCTTTCCGCTTCGGCTTCCATGTGGTCAATGCGACGTTCGAACTGCTCGAAACGCGCCATTGCCTCATCGAGTTTGCCGCTGTCGAGCTGACGACGCACTTCGCGGGAAGACGACGCCGCCTGATGACGCAATGTCAGTGCTTGTTGGCGTGCGCGTGTTTCGGTCAGTTTGTTTTCCAACTCGCCGATTTCGCTTTTCATGCGGGCCAGGGTTTCTTCTACGGTCGAGACTTCATGAGTCAGCGTAGAGATCAGGTCGGCCACTTTTTGTTTTTCAATCAGCGCCGCACGGGCCAGATCTTCTTTATCTTTACGCAGCGCCAGTTCGGCTTTGTCCTGCCAGTCGCTCAGTTGGTTTTCACCCTGCTCGATACGGCGTAACAGCTGCTTTTTCTCCGCCAGCGCACGCGCTGAGGTAGAACGAACTTCGACCAGCGTGTCTTCCATCTCTTGGATCATCAACCGCACCAGTTTTTGCGGATCTTCTGCCTTATCCAGCAGCGTATTGATGTTGGCGTTCACGATGTCGGCAAAACGAGAAAAAATACCCATAATTCACTTCCTCTTGGTTCTGATGGCGTCTGAAGCGCCGCGTTAAATCATGCAGATTGCCCAAAGACTTAATCAAAACCCGTGCCAACTTTTATTTCGTTGAATAATAACGACTATTTATTTTTGACTCTCTGAACGCATCCTGTAGAGTGATTATTTTCACCAAACATTGGCGAATTTCATCATGAGCGAACAGTTAGAAAACCTGCTGGGCGAAGCAAACGCCTTTGTCGAAGTATTGGAGCAAGTCTCGCAACTGGCAAAGTTGAACAAGCCGGTGTTGGTTATTGGTGAGCGCGGAACCGGTAAGGAGTTGATTGCCCACCGTTTACATTACCTCTCCAACCGTTGGCAAGGGCCATTTATCTCGCTTAACTGCGCGGCTCTGAATGAGAACCTGCTGGATTCGGAACTGTTCGGCCACGAGGCCGGGGCTTTTACCGGTGCGCAGAAGCGCCACCTGGGTCGATTTGAACGCGCCGACGGCGGCACTTTGTTTCTCGATGAACTGGCGACCGCACCGATGCTGGTACAGGAAAAATTGCTGCGGGTGATTGAATATGGCCATCTTGAACGCGTCGGCGGTAGCCAACCGCTGCAGGTCGATGTCCGGCTGGTGTGTGCCACCAACGACGACCTGCCCGCGCTGGCGGCGGCAGGAAAATTCCGCGCCGACCTGCTGGACCGCCTGGCGTTCGACGTGGTGCAGTTGCCGCCGCTGCGCCGGCGCCAGCAAGACATCATGTTGCTGGCCGAACACTTTGCGATCCAGATGTGTCGTGAGCTGTCGTTGCCGCTGTTTCCTGGCTTTACCGAGCGCGCCAGAGATACCCTGCTCGGCTATCACTGGCCAGGCAACGTACGCGAATTGAAAAACGTGGTGGAGCGTTCGGTCTACCGCCACGGCACCAGCGCGGAAGCGCTGGATAACATCGTCATCAACCCGTTCGCCCAGCGGGAAAGTGTGCCATTGCCTGTAGAGGCCGAAGCGCATGATGGCCTGCCGGTACTGCCGCTGGATTTAAAAGCCTGGCAATTGGCGCAGGAGAAGTCTTTGATCGAAGCGGCACTGCAACAGGGAAGGTTTAACCAACGTAAAGCGGCGGAGTTGCTGGGGCTGACCTACCACCAGCTACGCGGCATGCTAAAAAAACATGCGTTACTGCAAAATGGCGAGGCGGACGACGAATAGCGGGCAAAAAAAAAGCCAGCACCCGAGCTGGCTTAAAAAACACTGGAAGCAATGTGAGCAATGTCGTGCCTTTCACAGCAGAACCACAGGGAGTGGCCTTCCGTGAACTGCCAAGCGATGATAATAGTTATCAGTATCATCTGTAAAGTACTTTGTTGAGAATTTTTCTCATTACCACACTGTCATTGTGCAATTACCACTCAGGGAAGGGGTCGGCCATCTCGTGCCAGTAATCCACCCCGGCGGCCATTTCCTCATCGTTTAGCAGGCAAGCGTCCAGCAAACGCGTTATTTTGGCCTGCTGCAGATGCTGGCCGATGAACACCAACTCCTGGCGCATGTCACCAAAGGGCTCCACCCATTTCTCCATAATCTGCGCCCTCGTCTCTTCATCTTCCGGCCATCTATCTTGCGCTATGGCGCGCCAGAAGGTGCCTGCCAGCCCATAATGAGCAATCCCTCCCGCCTGGCTCCACTGCCCGGCCTGACGCGGGCGCGTCGCCAGCCAAAAGAACCCTTTGGAACGCAGTAGCTTGCCACCGCCCCAGTCACCGTTGATCACCCGGTAGAATTTGTCCGGTGCAAAGGGACGGCGCGCCTGATAAACAAAGCTGCTGATCCCGTAGTTTTCGGTTTCGGGCAGGTGCTCGCCGCGTAGCTCCTTCAACCAGCCCGGCGCCTGCTGCGCTTTGTCGAAGCTGAAACTGTTGGTGTTCAATACCGCCTCCAGCGGCAATTTGCCTGGCGATACGGGCAGAATACGGGCATCCGGATTCAAACTGGCCAGCAGCGCCATCACTTCTCCCTGCTGTTCTGGCGTCAGCAGGTCGGTTTTGCTTACCAGCATCACGTCACAGAACTCAATCTGTTCGATCAACAGATCCGCAACGCTGCGCAGATCGTCTTCTCCCAGGCTTTGACCGGCCTCCTGCAGCGTCTGCGCCTGCTGGTACTGCTGGATAAAATTAACCCCGTCCACCACGGTGACCAAGGTATCCAGCCTTGCAAATTGCGACAGGCTTTCCCCCTGTTCGTCCTCAAAGGTAAAGGTTTCCGCCACCGGCAAAGGTTCGGAAATGCCGCTGGATTCGATCAGCAGGTAATCGAAGCGCCCGGCCTGCGCCAGTTCGCGTACCGAAATCAGCAGATCTTCGCGCAGCGTGCAGCAGATGCAGCCATTGCTCATTTCCACCAATTTTTCCTGCTGGCGATCGAGCTGGACTTCGTTCTCGACCAGCGCAGCGTCAATGTTGACTTCGCTCATGTCGTTGACGATAACCGCCACGCGCATGCCCTGACGATTGTTCAAAATATGGTTCAATACCGTCGTTTTACCGGCGCCGAGAAAGCCGGAAAGCACGGTTACGGGTAATGGATTCATGGGGTTCCTCACTCAAAACTCATTGCGTAATGCCTGGTAACCGCGCACCAGTTCAACGTTGGTGGCGGCGACTTCTTCTGAAAATTGCAGTGCGCCGCGATCGACCTGCCGGTAAAGCGACAGATCGCTGTCGGCGCCGACGCGCTCGGTTGACGGGATATACAGGTTCTGCGGCAACGTCACGCCATCCACCACCGCGTTGTAGCGCACCACGCAGCCGGAACCGATGTGACAGTTGAACAACACGCTGTTGAAACCGATAAACACCCGGTCCTCGATGCAGCACGGCCCATGGACAATGGCGCGATGGGCGATGGAGCTGAAGCGGCCGATGGTAACCGCCGCGCCGCTTTTCGAGTGGATCACCACGCCATCCTGAATATTGGAATGAGAGCCGATCACGATCGGTTCCATATCTCCGGCCGCATTGAGTTCGTCGGCACGGATCACCGCGTACGGCCCAACGTAGACAAAATCCTCGATAATCACCCGGCCGCAGATTATCGCGGTAGGATCGATATAGGCCTGCGGTGAGACCTGCGGCAGGTGTCCACTGGGGTTTTTACGCAGCATCCTGATCCTCCCGCCAGCTCAACTCCGCCACGGCATTGTGGGCATGCAGGCTTTCCTGATGTTCGACCCGCAGCGAAAAGGCGCGGTGGCTGCACTGGCTGCGCAGCCTTCGGTATAGGCGGCGAGCGGCATCTTCGCAGAACATCAGGTTCTGGCCGTTAGCCAGGGCAAACGCCTGCTCGTCACTGCGTTTCACCAGCGTCTGCAACGGCGTGCCCAGCGCGTGCTCGATACGATCTATCAGGTTGACCACCGGCAATGCCGTTTCGCGCTCATTGAGCGTCACCGTCACCCAGGCCCAGCTACGCTGACTGTGAGGCGTCCCCGGCATACCGTGATCGCCCAGCCAGTCGATGACCTGCTGCTGGTCGACCTTTTGCGCCGAATGTTCGAAATCAAACTGAAACTGCTGCTGCGCCAATTGACGACTGAGCGCCGCCGAACTCGGACAAGTGGACGAATAGGGCACGCCCACCGTCAGCGTCAGGGTGAGTGTGCTTGCCAGCGAGGCACTAATTTCCAGCGGATAGGCTTTCCAGCCCCGGTGTGGCGAAAGCAGCGCCGGACGCGACAACAGCAGCTCACCGCTGATGTGCAGGCTGGCGCGGTCGCTGTTTTCCGGCTGCGATGCCAAAAAAGCGTGCAGTTGGTCGGCAATGCGTTGCGGCGTCAGTTCGCCCTGGGTTAACTCATCCAGCGCCAGATACAGCCGCGACATGTGTATACCCCGCGCACCTTGGCTGCCGGCGCGCAAATTGATCCCGGCGTTGACCCTTGCCATCAACGGCTTTCCAGCCAACTCCAGCGGCAACGCGATCCCTTGCATCCCGACCCAATCGAGCCCGACATCACTCATTGCGCCCTGCCAGGCCTGCGCGTCCGGCAGCGGCTGGCGTGGTGGAAGTGCAACCTTGTTCATACATCCCCTTGCTGTTATCAGTACATTGCCAGGGAACGGTAACATGATTTTGTTATGTTATAACATATCAATTGTAACTTTTTTGTCTGAAGTGCCGAATTGTTCAATCAAGTAGCAGAAAACTCAGCCATTTTGCTCAATGGATTGGGCTGTTCGCCAGAGTACGATACACTAATGCTATTGCTTATTAACCCATGAAGCCTCTATGCGTGGTTTACCCCTTTGGATATTGTCACTGAGCTGCCTTGCCGGCAGCGCTCTGGCCTCCACACCCCCTGCGCCCACCGCGGCATCGCCATTGCCGGACATCCGCCAAAGCGGATTTGTCTATTGCGTCAGCGGCATACTGAACACCTTCAACCCGCAGATGGCCAGCAGCGGCCTGACGGTCGATACCCTGGCCGCACAGCTTTATGATCGCTTGCTGGACGTCGATCCGTACACCTACCGGCTGATCCCCGAATTGGCGCAAAGCTGGGAAGTGCTGGATAACGGGGCCACTTACCGGTTTCACCTGCGCAAAGACGTGCCGTTCCAGACTACCGACTGGTTCAAACCGACCCGCAAGCTGAATGCCGACGACGTGGTCTTCAGCTTCGAGCGCGTGTTTAACCAAAAGCACCCCTACCATGACGTCAACGGCGGCGAGTACCCGTATTTCGACAGTTTGCAATTTGGCGACTCGGTGCAAAGCGTGAAGAAGCTGGACGAGTACACGGTGGAAATCCGCCTGCAGGCGCCAGACGCTTCATTCTTGTGGCACATCGCCACCCACTATGCGCCGGTGTTGTCGGCAGAATACGCAGACGATCTGACGCGTGAAGGCCGTCAGGAGATGATTGACCGCGAACCGGTCGGTACCGGGCCGTTCATGCTCAATGAATACCGCTCAGGACAATATATCCGCCTGGCGCGCAACGATGTTTACTGGAAAGGTAAACCGCGTATGCCGCAGGTGGTGATCGATCTGGGTGCCGGCGGTACCGGACGGCTATCGAAATTGCTGACCGGTGAGTGCGACGTGCTGGCCTATCCCGCCGCCAGCCAGCTTTCAATTCTGCGCGATGACCCGCGCTTGCGGCTGACGCTGCGCCCTGGCATGAACATCGCCTATCTGGCGTTTAACACCCGCAAACCGCCGCTGAACGATTTGAACGTCCGTCAGGCGATTTCGCTGGCGATCAACAACCAGCGTCTGATGCAGTCGATTTACTATGGCACCGCGGAAACCGCCGCCTCCATCTTGCCGCGCGCCTCCTGGGCCTACGACAATGAAGCGCACGTTACCGAATTCAATCCGGCCAAATCGCGCGAAATGCTCAAGCAAGCGGGTATTGAGTCGCTGAACCTGCGCCTGTGGGTACCGACCGCCTCGCAATCCTACAACCCCAGTCCGTTAAAAACCGCCGAGCTGATCCAGGCCGATTTGGCTCAGGTCGGCATTAACGTGACCATAGTGCCGGTCGAAGGCCGTTTCCAGGAGGCGCGGCTGATGGAGATGAATCACGATCTGACCCTCACCGGCTGGGCCACCGACAGTAACGACCCGGACAGCTTCTTCCGGCCGCTGCTGAGCTGCGCGGCAATCCGCTCACAAACCAACTATGCTCACTGGTGTGACCCGGCGTTTGACGAAGTGCTGCAAAATGCCCTGCTGTCACAACAGCTGGCGCAGCGCATCGAAAACTATCAGAAGGCGCAGAAAATTCTTGAGCAGCAGTTGCCGGTGTTGCCGCTGGCGTCGTCATTGCGCCTGCAGGCCTATCGTTACGACATCAAAGGACTGGTACTGAGCCCGTTCGGCAATGCGTCCTTTGCCGGGGTGTACCGTGAGTCTGCGGAGGGGCCGAAAAAGTGATTATCTTTACCTTACGCCGTTTCTTGCTGCTGCTGATCACCTTGTTCTTCCTGACATTGGTCAGCTTTAGCCTCAGCTATTTCACACCGCGGGCGCCGCTGAACGGCGCTGCCCTGCTGGATGCCTACCAGTTTTACTTTGTCAGCCTGCTGCACTGGGATTTTGGCGTCTCCAGCATTAATGGCCAGGCAATCAGCGAACAGCTGCGCGAAGTGTTTCCTGCCACTATGGAGCTATGCCTACTGGCCTTCACCCTGGCGCTGTTTATCGGCATTCCTCTGGGCATTATTGCCGGCGTGATGCGTGGCAAATGGCAGGACACCGCCATCAGCACCTTTGCGCTGTTGGGCTTTTCGATGCCGGTTTTCTGGCTGGCGCTGCTGCTGATGCTGTTTTTCTCGCTGCACCTTGGCTGGCTGCCGGTCTCCGGACGTTTCGATCTGCTGTATCAGGTCAAGCCCATCACCGGCTTTGCCCTGATTGACGCCTGGTTGTCCGATTCACCCTACCGCACGGAAATGATCGGCAGCGCGCTGCGCCATATGATTTTGCCGATTACCGCACTGGCGGTAGCGCCCACCACCGAGGTGGTGCGTTTGATGCGTATCAGCACCGACGACGTGCTCAATCAGAACTACATCAAAGCCGCCGCAACCCGCGGCTTATCCCGTTTCACCATTATCCGCCGCCACGTGCTGCACAATGCGTTGCCGCCTATCGTGCCCAAGCTGGGGTTGCAGTTTTCCACCATGCTGACGCTGGCGATGATCACCGAAGTGGTGTTCAGTTGGCCGGGCCTCGGGCGTTGGATGATCAATGCCATTCGCCAGCAGGATTATGCGGCGATCTCCGCCGGCGTTATGGTGGTCGGCACGCTGGTGATCACCATTAACGTCCTGGCCGATATTTTAGGCGCTGCCACCAACCCACTGAAACATAAGGAATGGTATGCCCTTAGATAACGTATACCGCGAAAAGAAAATGCCGAGCCCGCTGCTGTATACCTGGCGGATTTTTTACGGCGATGCGCTGGCGATGATCGGCTTCTACGGCGTGATAGCGCTGCTGCTGCTTTCCGTGTTCGGCAGCCTGCTGGCCCCTTATGCGCTCGATCAACAGTTCCTGGGTTATCAACTATTGCCGCCTTCCTGGTCACGTTACGGCAACGTTTCCTTCTTCCTGGGCACCGACGATCTCGGCCGCGACATTCTCAGCCGCCTGCTGACCGGCACCGCCGCCACCTTCGGTTCCGCATTGCTGGTTACCGTTGCCGCCGCCTTTGTCGGGGTGATCCTCGGGGTGTTTGCCGGGGTAACCCGCGGCCTGCGCTCGGCGGTGCTCAATCACATTCTCGACACCCTGCTCTCCATCCCTTCGCTGCTGCTGGCGATCGTGGTGGTGGCGTTCCTTGGGCCAAAACTCGAGCACGCCATGCTGGCCGTCTGGCTGGCGCTGTTGCCTCGCATGGTGCGCACTATCTACAGCGCAGTGCATGACGAGTTGGAAAAAGAATATGTGGTGGCGGTGCGTCTCGATGGCGCGTCAACCTTGCAAATACTGTGGTACGCCGTGATGCCCAACATTGTGGCGGTGCTGGTGACGGAGTTCACCCGAGCGCTGTCGATGGCGATCCTGGACATTGCCGCCCTCGGCTTCCTCGATCTTGGCGCACAGCTGCCGTCCCCTGAATGGGGCGCCATGCTCGGCGATTCACTGGAGCTGGTGTACGTCGCCCCCTGGACAGTGATGCTGCCCGGCGCGGCAATCCTGGTCAGCGTGTTGCTGGTTAACCTGTTGGGCGACGGTATGCGCCGCGCAATCAATACGGGGGTGGAATAATGCCATTACTTGATATCCGCAACCTGACGATTGAATTTATGACCGCCGAAGGCCCGGTAAAGGCAGTCGATCGCGTCAGCATGACCCTGAGTGAGGGGGAAGTCCGCGGCCTGGTGGGCGAGTCCGGTTCCGGTAAAAGCCTGATCGCCAAAGCGATCTGCGGCGTCACCAAAGACAACTGGCGCGTCACCGCCGACCGTTTCCGTTTCGATGATATCGACCTGTTGCAGCTAACACCGCGTGAACGACGCAAGCTGGTCGGGCATAACGTGTCGATGATTTTCCAGGAGCCACAATCCTGTCTGGATCCTTCCGAAAGCATCGGCCGTCAGCTGGTGCAGGCCATTCCGGGTTGGACCTACAAAGGCCGCTGGTGGCAACGCTTTAACTGGCGCAAACGCCGCGCCATAGAGCTGCTGCACCGGGTGGGCATCAAGGATCACAAAGACATCATGGGCAGCTTTCCTTATGAGCTGACCGACGGTGAGTGCCAGAAAGTGATGATCGCCATCGCCCTGGCCAATCAGCCGCGCCTGCTGATCGCCGATGAACCGACCAACGCCATGGAACCGACCACGCAGGCGCAGATTTTCCGTCTGCTGGCGCGTTTGAATCAAAACAACAACACCACCATTTTGCTGATCAGCCACGATCTGCAAATGATGAGCAAATGGGCCGATCGGGTCAACGTGTTGTACTGCGGGCAGACGGTAGAAAGCGCCCAGTGCGAAGACCTGCTGGCCGCACCGCACCACCCTTATACTCAGGCGCTGATCCGCGCAATGCCGGACTTTGGCCGCGCATTGCCGCATAAAAGCCGCCTCAATACCCTGCCGGGAGCCATTCCGTCGCTGGAGCATTTGCCGATAGGTTGTCGGCTGGGGCCGCGCTGCCCCTATGCGCAGAAGAAATGCATTGAGACACCTCGCCTGCGTCCGGTGAAAAACCACCTGTTCGCCTGTCACTTCCCGCTGAACATGGAGGAGCAATAACATGGAAACGCTGTTGGAAGTGCGCAATCTGAGCAAAACCTACCGTTACCGCACCGGGCTGTTTCGCCGCCAGCATGTGGAAGCGGTCAAATCGGTCAGCTTTACCCTGCGTGAACGGCAAACGCTGGCGATCATCGGTGAAAACGGCTCTGGCAAGTCCACCCTGGCCAAGATGCTGTCCGGCATGGTCGAGCCCTCAGCCGGAGAACTGCTGATTGACGACCATCGGCTTAACTATGGCGATTATCGTTACCGCAGCCAGCGTATCCGCATGATATTTCAGGATCCGAGCACCTCTCTCAATCCTCGTCAGCGTATCGGCCAGCTGTTGGACGCCCCGCTGCGGCTCAATACCGAAATGGCCGCCCCTGAACGTGAGCAACAGATCAACCGAACCCTGCGTCAGGTGGGGATGCTGCCGGATCACGCCAATTATTACCCGCATATGCTGGCGTCCGGCCAGAAACAGCGGGTGGCTTTGGCCCGCGCCTTGATCCTGCAACCGAAGGTGATCGTAGCCGATGAGGCGCTGGCCTCGCTGGATATGTCGATGCGTTCGCAAATCATCAACCTGATGCTGGAACTGCAGGAAAAACACGGCATTTCCTACATTTATGTGACTCAACACCTGGGCATGATGAAACACATCAGCGATCAGGTGATGGTGATGCATGAAGGGGAAATCGTCGAACGCGGCAGTACGGCCGAGGTATTGGCTTCACCGCTGCATGAGCTGACCAAACGCCTGATTGCCAGCCACTTTGGCGAGGCGCTTACCGCAGACGCCTGGCGACGTGACGGCGGCAGATTCTGATCGTCAAATCATAAAGAGAACCTGCCTTAAAGCGGGTTCAGACTGCAGATATCCGTGAAAGGCTAAACCTGTAGGGGTCGAACATGTTCGACCCGATTTAACTCATTGATTATGCCATTGGGCGCAGCTTTCAGCGCCCCTACAGAAAAACCACAGAGCACTTCGTCAACGGTATCAACCCGCTTTAAAGCGGGTTTTTTATCGCCCCGATTCAGTGAGCGCTTAGCCAAAAACCGCAAATACAAATTACAATCTTGCTATATATCATTATATTTTATTCCATTCAGTTATTGATTAGTCCTTAACATTATTTTATCTCGCCAATCGAATCGGTGAGGATATCCCCTACGTTGAGCTTATTAAACGACAGGATATCGCACTGATGAACAGCCATCGCAATCGCCGACTCTCGCAGTTTCTACTCGCTTTAGCCGCAGGTTTCTCTGTTTATGGTCACGCGCTGTGTTGTGATGACCAAGGCTGATACTGTCATTCCATGTCCCTCTGCGGGCATGTTGCCATTTTGTCTTGCCGCCGTTGCCTGCTGCACCGGTGGCTGTTGCTCATGATTAAGGATCATCCCCTATGGAACTACTACGTCGACAACATAATGCCCAGTGGTATCACGAAACCCAAAGCAGCGTGCGCGGTGAGCAGCCGTTGGAGCCGCAGGCGGCCGGCATCCGCGATCGATTTTTGCTGGGGCTGGGCGCTTTTGCCGACGAAGCGCTGAACACCGCGCTGACTGCACGCGCCGGGGTATTTAACGCCTCCCTGGCCGGATATCACGTGCTGTTTCCCGATCGGGTCGAATTGTCACGCACAGTGACATTGTCACCTTATGATCGCCTCAGCACCGCATTAACCGTGGCACAGGTGACCGGCGTTCAGTCTCTTTGTAGCCACTACGCCGCCCGCCTCGCCCCCCTGTACAGCCCCGACGCCTCACGTGAAAGTAATATCCGCCTGGCCCAAATCACCCAGTATGCCCGCCAGCTCGCCAGTCAACCGACGTTGATTTGCAGCAAGGCGTTGCAGCAGCTGAGCGACGTCGGGTTAAGCCCGGCGGATATCGTGACCTTTTCGCAGATTATCGGTTTTGTTAGCTACCAGGCACGCGTGGTCGCCGGCGTGGCTGCCTTGGCCGGGCGGCCAACGGGAGTGGTGCCCGGTTTCCCGAACATCGCTGACGCCGAAGGCATTGTGTTCACCGAGGAAGAACTGGCATGGCAAGCGCGTCTTCCCGTGGTGGTGCCGGAAGAGGCCCGTGCCGAACAGCTCGACGTGCTTGATCAAAGCCATCCCGACGCTCGCAGCGAATCCTATTATCTGTTGCTGGCCCACGATGCGCCCGCGCTGCGTGAACGCAATGGCGTGTTCAACAGTATCAATGCCGACGGTTATGGCCTGTCGGCGCGGCTGAAAGCGCTGGCGACGCTGGCAGTTTCCCGCATTAACGGCAGCCGCTACTGCGCAGCGACCGTCGCACAGGATATTCAACAAGAAGAACTGGTCGGCGCCCTGTTCAATAGCATTGAGCAGGGGCTGGAGAGTACCAATGACCCGGTTAACCAGGCTGTGATCCGCGTAGTAACCGACCTGACCCGCACGCCTGAAAAGTTCACGCCGCGCAGCGTGCAGCCGCTGTTTAACAGTGGGTTGAATCAGGCGCAGGCGCTGGACGTGATCCTCACCGGCGCGCTGTATGCCTGGGAGAACCGCCTGCGTCAAACGCTCGGCGACACCCAACATCTCAGTGAAAACCTGGCGTAATCGCTAGCGCAGCAACCAACCTCGTGCGGCATCAAAGAAATGCTGCGCCAACGGCGATGCGCGTCCCGGCTCGGCGACCACGACCGCAGCATGACGTGACATCGCCGCGATCGCTATCGGTCGGTGTTGCAACTCCGGCATCATTGCCGGTAACAGGTTGCCATGCGGGAAAAGCCCACAGCCCAGACCGACGAAAATGCCCTGCAACAGTTGGAATATTGAGGTGGTTTCCATTCGAACGTGCAGCGTCAGTCCGGCTTCACGGAAGTTTTGATCAAGATAACGGCGGAAGTAACGCGTCGGCTCAGCCAGGCACAGTGGCAGCGTGGCTACATCCTCCAGCGTCAGGGGGGTATCTCCTACCAACTCAGGAAAATGCTGCGGGTGGAAAACCAGCTCGACCCCTGCGTCCGCCAATGGCTGGGACTGAAAGTGCAGCTCTTGCAGCGTGGAAAGCTCGAAGAAACCGATGCCGACATCTACGGTATGTGCCGTCAACGCCTCCAGCAACTGATCGGCACTCAGCACCGCTACCCGATAATCCAGCTGAGGGTAACGCTCACTGACGTCCTTTAACATTTGCGCCAGCGAGATGCTGCATTGCGGTACCACTCCGATGCGCAACGTGCCGTTAAGCCCGTGTTTAAGCGACTCGACCTCTAGCTTCAGCCCCTGATAAACCGACACGATCTCACGCGCCCACGACAGCACCCGCTCGCCTTCGGCAGTAAAACCTTCGAAGTTGTTACCGCGGTTGATTAAGGATACGCCCAGCTCTTTTTCCAAATTTTTCAGCCGCATAGACAATGTCGGCTGACTGACAAAGCTGGCCTCTGCCGCACGGCCGAAGTGGCGCTCGCGTTCGAGATTACACAGGTAGATCAGTTGCTTAATATCCATAAAACGGCTCAATAAGTCATGACTGACCTGAGTATACCATCGCTGTAGGGTTTCGGGCGCAGCTGGCTACGCCCGGAGGGGTCAAATCTTCAGTTTTACGTAGTCCATCAATCGTGAGAACGCGCCGCCTTGCTGGACCGGTTGCAATGCCACCAGCGGCAAGGTTTTGAGCAGCTTGCCGTTATCGCTGATACGGATTTCGCCAATCGTCTGCCCTTGGGTCAACGGGGCATCCAGGCGCGGAACGCTGACCACATACTGCGCCTTCAGTTTGTCGGCTTCACTTTTCGGCAGGCTGAGATATTCCTCTTTTGCACTGCCCACCGCGACCTCATGACGGTCGCCATACCACACTTTTTCCTGCCCCAGATTTTGCCCGGCGCTGAACAGATGCACGGTGGTGAAATCACGCAGGCCCCAGGTCAGCAATTTGCGCGCCTGCTCTTCACGCCCTTTCGAACTTTTACCGCCCATCACCACCGCAATCAGCCGCCGGTCTCCTTCAGTGGCCGAGGCAATAATGTTAAAGCCGGCCGAGGCGGTATGCCCGGTTTTCAACCCGTCGACGTGCAGGTTTTTATCCCACAGCAGCCCATTGCGATTTTGCTGGGTGATGCCGTTCCAGGTCAGCGATTTCTCGCTGTACATGTGATACTCCGCCGGTTCGCTCATGATGATAGCGCGTGAAATCACCGCCAAATCGCCCGCCGTAGTGAATTGCCCCGGCGCATCCAGCCCATGCACGGTTTCGAAATGGGTATTCTGCAGGCCAAGCTGGGCACTCTTTTCATTCATCAACTTAACGAATGCCGCCTGGCTACCTGCCACATAATCCGCCATCGCGACACAGGCATCGTTGCCCGAATCAATGATGATACCGCGGCTGAGATCGCGAACCGTGACCCTGTCACCTGGCTTTAAGAACATCAATGATGATCCCTTAAACACCGGGTTGCCCTGAGCCCAGGCGTCATTGCCCACCGTCACCACGTCATCCAGGCCAATTTTGTGCTGATCGAGCGCGTGATCAATCACCAATCCGGTCATCAGCTTGGTCAGGCTGGCTGGGTTGCGGCGCTGATCTGCGTTTGCCTGCGCCAACACCTGTCCAGTGGTGTAATCCATCAATACGTAAGAGGCGGCGTCTATCGCCGGCGGTGTGTTTTGCGCAATACTGAAGGGAATATCTGCTGCCTGTACCGCCAGCGGCACTAACATGCCGGCGATCATCACCCATACTGAACGCTTCAATCACTGTTCCTCAGGCCCTGCGGGCTAAATAAAATGCCAATATAATCCGTGATATAGACTGCATTAATTATCGGGAAAGCGGAATCGTTACTCTTTTTCAGCAGATGTCATAATGCAACGATTTGTTTGCCCGGTACCGCTACGCGATAAATCTGCTCTATGCCGCCATTGTCCCATTCGATTAGACGCTCACACCGCCCCAACCTAAACTTGTGACATAAACACTGAAAGCGCTTAAAAAAGCGTTCACTTATTAGCTACATCACCTGCGAAGAACAATATGAAATTTAAACCGTCAATAAAGCCGTATACCGGCGCGGCGGGCGGCTGGGGTTCACTCGAAGCCACTACCCGCTATGTGCTCGACAGTAAACAGACGCTGCAAAACCTGCGTAACCTGATGCGCGTGAATAAGGCTCGCGGCTTCGACTGCCCAGGTTGTGCCTGGGGCGACGACAACCACAGCACCTTCAGTTTCTGCGAAAACGGCGCCAAAGCGGTCAGTTGGGAAGCCACGCGTAACGCGGTCGAGCCGGAGTTTTTCGCGGCTCACAGCGTCAGCACCCTGCTGCAGCAAAGTGATTATTTCCTGGAATACCAGGGCCGTCTCACCCACCCCATGCGCTATAACGCCGAAACAGACCACTACCAGCCGATCAGTTGGCCGGACGCACTGGCGTTAATCGCCCAGCATATTAACCAGATGGATAACCCGAACCAGATCGAGTTGTATACTTCGGGCCGCGCCAGCAATGAAGCTTCTTATCTGTATCAATTGTTTGGTCGTATGCTCGGCACCAGCAATTTCCCTGACTGCTCCAATATGTGCCACGAAGCCAGCGGCGTGGGCCTCAAACAAAGTATCGGCGTAGGGAAAGGCACCATTCGCATGGACGACTTTGAAAAAGCCGATGCCATCTTCGTGTTTGGCCAGAATCCTGGCACCAACCACCCGCGCATGCTGCATAGCCTGAAAAATGCCGCCAACCGCGGTGCGCGCATCGTCAGTTTTAACACCCTGCGCGAACGTGGCCTCGAGCGTTTTGCCGATCCGCAAAGCCCGATTCAAATGCTGACGCCCAAGTCGTCGCCGATCAGTTCATCCTATTACCAACCCAACCTCGGCGGGGATATGGCGGCCGTGCGCGGCATGGTGAAAGCGCTGCTGGAAAGTCATCGTGAGCGCCTGGCGGCCGGTGAACCCGGCCTGTTCGATCAGGCATTCATCAGTCAACACAGCGTCGGCGTCGAGGCGTATCTGGCGCAGGTCGATGCTACGACCTGGCAACAAATCACCCAGCAGTCCGGCCTCAGCGAGGAACAATTGCGTCAGGCGGCGGCGATTTATCAGGGTGCCGAACGCGTGATCTGCACCTGGGCGATGGGCGTCACCCAGCATAAGCATTCTGTGCCAACGGTACGTGAGATCACCAACCTGCAGCTGCTGTTCGGTCAGTTGGGTAAACCGGGCGCCGGCCTGTGTCCGGTACGTGGCCACAGCAACGTGCAAGGCAACCGCACCATGGGCATTGATGAGAAGTCCCCCAAGGCACTGCTCGACAGCCTGGAGCAGCACTTTGACTTCTCGCCGCGACGCGAGCCGGGCCATAACACCGTAGAGGCCATTGAGGCGATGCTGCGCGGTGAGGTTAAGGTCTTGCTGGCGTTGGGCGGCAATCTGGCCGCGGCTGCGCCGGACACCGAACGCACTGCCCGTGCCCTGCGCTGTTGTGATCTGACTGTGCATATCAGCACCAAGCTCAACCGCAGTCATCTGGTCACCGGCAAAGACGCGCTGATCCTGCCGACCCTGGGCCGTACCGAACAGGATATGCAGGCCAGCGGCCCACAGTACATTACGGTTGAAGACTCTTTCAGCATGGTGCACGCGTCGGAAGGCGTCGGTAAACCACTTGCGGAGACCCAGCGTTCAGAAACCGCCATCGTATGCGGCATCGCCGATGCGGTGTTGGGCAACCAGCAGCTCGACTGGCTGGAGCTGGCAGACGATTATTCGTTGATCCGCGACCATATCGCCGCCACCATTCCCGGTTTCGAAGATTTCAACCGGCGCTGCGACCAGCCCGGTGGTTTCTACCTGGGTAATGCCGCCGCAGAACTGCGCTTTGACACCCCAAGCGGCAAGGCCGAGTTTAGCGCTGCGCCTCTGCCAACCAGCCTGTTCCCGCAGTTGGATGGCCGACAGGCGCCCTTCACGCTGCAAACACTGCGTTCGCACGATCAGTACAACACCACTATCTACGGACTGGATGACCGTTACCGCGGCGTCTACGGCCAACGAGAGGTGCTGTTTATACACCCTGAAGATCTGGCGGCGTTGGATATGCAAGACGGTGAGCTGGTAGAGATTGAAACACTGTGGAATGACGGCATTACACGTAAGGTCAGTGGCTTCAAACTGGTAAGCTACGATATCCCACGCGG
Source organism: Serratia sp. BNK-12 (assembly GCF_047456085.1). Lineage (NCBI taxonomy): Bacteria > Pseudomonadati > Pseudomonadota > Gammaproteobacteria > Enterobacterales > Yersiniaceae > Serratia > Serratia sp. BNK-12. The sequence continues at coordinate 2,301,995 of NZ_CP179896.1, read as the reverse complement.
TAATCTGGCGGCTTACTATCCAGAGACTAACCCGTTGGTTCCGCTTGCCAGCTTTGGTGACGGCACCGGCACGCCAACGTCGAAGTCGATACCGGTGGAGATCCGCCGTTGTGTGGCGCAACCGACGCTGCGTATTGCCTGAATGGATGCGCCCGGTTCACGCCGGGTGCATTAACAGATCGAGCGCCGTCTGCAACTCGTCAGAGAGCTGATGGCGGCGCCACACGAAGTACAAATTGCTGACCCCTTCCGCCCCCATTTCCACCACTTTTAACGCCTGCTCAGGCAGGATCATCGGCAGCAAAGACCCCGGAACACAGGCGACGCCACAACCCGCTTTTACGCAGGCTGCCATCGCCGTGTACGACTCCATCTCCAGCGTCATCCGCGGCTTTAGCTGGCGTGAGGCCAACCAGCGATCGATTTTCAGGCGGAAAGAACACTCGCGGCTGAAAGTATAAAACTCTAACTGTGCCAGGGTTGCGGCGTCCAGCTGCGGCACCGAGGCCGGCATCAACAGCACCAGGCGCTCATCAAACGCCGCGCGACTGGCCAGCAGCGGGTGCTCTATCGGCCCGTCGGTCAACGCCAGATCGATCTCGCTGTCAATCAGCATCCGTTCCAGCACCAGCGAGTCTCGACTCAGCACGTTGACCTGCATGTGGGGCTGGCTGCGGCGCAAGTGAGCGATGCGTGACGGCAGGTGACTGATCAGAGAAAAATCCAGCGCCCCCAGATTCAGCAGGCCCTGCGGTTGACGACCGGCGAACAATTGTTGGCTGCGGTCTGCCAGCGTCAGGATGTCGACGGCCTGTTGATAGAACTGTCGGCCTTTCGGCGTGACATAGAGCCGGTTTTTATCGCGAAAAAACAACTCGCCGCCAAGTGAGTCTTCTAACTCTTTGATGCGCAACGTGACGTTGGAGGGGACACAGTGCAATTCCCGCGCGGCGGCGGCAATGGTTTTATACTCCACCACGGCGCAGAAAAATCTAAGCTGACTCAGCTTCATGATTCATTCACTTTTAGTTAGTGTTTTGGTTAGAAACAATCACTTTAGATTAGCATTTATTTGCCATAGAGTCGTATCGACAACCTAAGAGGGATCCCTATGCCACTGAATGATTTACTGAACCTGCCGGGCGTAACCGCGCAGCCGGAAACCGTCACCGACGGCTACGTGTTCAATCACACCATGATCCGCGTGAAGGACTTAACCCAAGCGCTGGACTTTTATACCCGCGTGCTGGGCTTTACCCCGGTGTATCTGGAAACCTTCAATGAAGCCGCGTTTACCATTTGCTACCTGACCCGCAGCCCGCGCGACCAGATCCCACAGGATGACGATGCCCGTAAACGCTGGGTCCTGAGTCAACCGGGTATTTTGGAGCTCACCCATAACCATGGCACCGAGCAGCAGGCTGATTTTCATTACCACAACGGCAACAGTGAGCCGCGTGGCTTTGGCCACCTCTGTGTGACGGTGCCTGACGTGCACGCTGCCTGCGAGCGTTTTGAGCGCCTTGGCGTGAACTTCCAGAAACGTCTGCATGAAGGTCGCATGAATTACGTGGCCTTTATCAAGGATCCCGACGACTACTGGATTGAAATCCTGCAGCCTACGCCGCTACAGAACTGATTTACTCCCCGTTTCCCCCCGGCGTTTCGAGCCGGGGTTTTCTTCCCGCCTTTTGAACGCCCAATATTCCATAAAATCGCGCCCCAACGCGGGAAAACCGTGACGTTTGGCTTGCCCGCAGCGGGTGATTCGCGTAAAACTGTCAGCCGCAAATCTTGCCACTCACAACCCATTCACTGGACGATATGTTTCAAGATAACCCGCTGCTGGCGCAGCTTAAACAGCAACTTCACTCTCAGACCCCGCGCGTTGAAGGCGTAGTAAAAGGGACTGAGAAAGGCTTTGGCTTTCTTGAGGTCGACGGTCAAAAAAGCTATTTCATTCCGCCACCGTACATGAAGAAAGTCATGCACGGGGACCGAGTGACCGCAACCCTGCATACCGAGAAAGAACGTGAAATCGCCGAGCCGGAAACCCTGATCGAGCCCTTCCTGTCGCGCTTTGTCGGCCGTGTGCAAAAGCGTGATGACCGTCTGTCCATCGTACCCGATCATCCGTTGCTGAAAGATGCGATCCCTTGCCGTCCGGTGCGTGAACTGAAGCATAACTTCCAGGCCGGTGACTGGGCGGTAGCGGAAATGTGCCGCCACCCGCTGAAAGGCGATCGCGGCTTCAACGCCGATCTGACCCAATTTATTACTGACGGTGAAGATCACCTTGCGCCGTGGTGGGTCACGCTGGCCCGTCACAGCCTGGAAAAAGAAGCGCCGGAGATGATCGCTATCGATGAGCCGGATGCTTCCGTGCCGCGTGAAGATCTGACCGCTCTGAATTTTGTCACCATCGACAGCGCCAGCACCGAAGATATGGACGATGCGCTGTTTGTGCAGGACAACGGCGACGGCTCGCTGCAATTGACCATCGCCATTGCCGATCCGACCGCCTACGTCGCGCAAGGCAGCGCGCTGGATGAAATCGCCCGCAAGCGCGCCTTTACCAACTACCTGCCAGGTTTCAACATCCCTATGTTGCCGCGCGATCTGTCAGACAACCTGTGTTCACTGCGTCCGAACCAACGCCGTCCGGTGCTGGCTTGCCGCGTGACCATCGGTGCAGACGGCGCATTGGGTGACGATATTCGCTTCTTCGGCGCCGAGATCGAATCAAAAGCCAAACTGGTTTATGACGAAGTCTCCGACTGGCTGGAAGGCATTGCCGGCTGGCAGCCGCCGAGCGATGAAATCGCACAGCAAATCACCCTGCTCAAGCGCGTGTGCGATGCACGTAACGCCTGGCGCCACCAGCATGCTCTGGTATTCAAAGATCGCCCAGACTACCGCTTTGTGCTGGGTGAAAAAGGCGTAGTGCTGGAGATCATCACCGAACAGCGCCGCACCGCCAACCGCATCGTTGAAGAGTGCATGATTGCTTCCAACGTCTGCGCCGCCATTGTGCTGCGCGACAGTCTGGGCTTTGGCATTTACAACGTGCACACCGGTTTCGATCCACTGCTGGTTGAGCAAGCCGTAACCGTGCTGCAAGCCAACGGCGTTGAAGCCGAAGCCGAGAAGCTGCTGACGCTGGAAGGTTTCTGCGAACTGCGTCGTCACCTGGATTCGCAACCGACCCAGTTCCTCGACAGCCGTATTCGCCGCTCTCAGACGTATGCCGAAATCAGCACTACGCCGGGGCCACATTTCGGTCTGGGCCTGGAAGCTTACGCCACCTGGACCTCTCCGATCCGTAAATACGGTGATATGGTCAACCACCGCTTGCTGAAAGCCGTTATCACCGGGCAGTCCGCAGAGAAACCGCTGGACGAAGTGACAATCCAACTGGCCGAACGTCGTCGTCTGAACCGGATGGCGGAACGTGACGTTGGCGATTGGCTCTACGCGCGCTACCTCAAGGATAAAGCAGGCACCGATGAACGCTTCAACGCGGAAATCATCGACGTAACCCGCGGCGGCCTGCGCGTTCGTCTGCTGGACAATGGCGCAGTGGCCTTTATCCCGGCGCCCTTCATTCACGCGGTACGTGATGAAATGGTATGCAGCCAGGATACCGGCACGGTGCAGATCAAAGGCGAAGTCGTTTATCGCCAGGGGGATACCCTGCAGGTCACCATCGCCGAAGTGCGTATGGAAACCCGCAGCGTGATCGCCAGACCGGCGGCTTAACCCGCAACATAAACGTTATGCCAGACAAACACCGGACGGGTCTCCCTCCGGTGTTTTTTTATTCCCAGTAACATCCTCATCACCTTGTTTTTACGCTATTACTCAACCGGCTTCACATTTCTCATCCGACCTGCTTCTCTTCGCCTGCAAAACTCCTACTTTTAATTTGTAGCCATTCTCCCTAAGAACACTTCTTTCTTTTTTTCTGCACACCAAGGAGTTGTTGAACATGAAAAACGTCAAGTCCGGGATCATCTGGCTGGTGGTGGCGTTGGTCGGTGCATTCGCCTTCGCCATGCTGGCGCTAAGCCGCGGTGAACACGTCAATGCGGTTTGGCTGGTGGTAGCGGCGGTCGCCTGTTACAGCATCGCTTACCGCTTCTACAGCCTGTTTATCGCCAAAAAAGTCTTTGAGCTCGACGACCGCCGCATGACCCCGGCCGAACGTCGCAACGACGGGTTGGACTATGTCCCCACCAACAAGTGGGTGTTGTTTGGCCACCACTTTGCCGCCATCGCCGGGGCCGGGCCGCTGGTTGGCCCTATTCTGGCAGCGCAAATGGGCTTTCTGCCCGGCACTATCTGGATCCTGGTCGGGGTAATGCTGGCCGGCGCCGTGCAGGACTTCCTGATCCTGTTCATCTCTACCCGTCGTGACGGTCGTTCGCTGGGTGAAATGGCCAAGCAGGAACTGGGTGCCTTCGCCGGAGTGATCACCATGCTGGGCGCGCTGGGGGTGATGATTATCATTCTGTCCGCGCTGGCGCTGGTGGTGGTTAAAGCCCTGGCCGACAGCCCCTGGGGCTTGTTCACCATCGCTGCAACCATCCCAATCGCACTGTTTATGGGCGTGTATATGCGTTTTATCCGGCCGGGTAAAATCGCTGAAATCTCGGTGATCGGTTTTGCGCTGATGCTGCTGGCGATCATCTACGGCGGCAACGTGGCGCAAGACCCCTACTGGGGGCCCTTCTTCACGCTGCACGGCACCACGCTGACCTGGGTGTTGGTGGTTTACGGCTTTGTCGCTTCGGTGTTGCCAGTGTGGCTGCTGTTGGCACCGCGTGACTATTTGTCCACCTTTATGAAGATTGGCGTCATTATCGGGTTGGCTGTAGGTATCGTCTTCGCCATGCCGGAAATGAAAATGCCGGCGGTATCGCGCTTTATCGACGGCAGCGGCCCGGTGTTCGCCGGCTCGCTGTTCCCGTTCCTGTTTATCACCATCGCCTGTGGTTCGATTTCCGGTTTCCATGCGCTGGTCTCCAGCGGTACCACGCCAAAGCTGGTGGAGCGCGAGAGCCATATTCGCTTTATCGGCTACGGCGCTATGCTGATGGAGTCCTTCGTGGCTATCATGGCGTTGATTTGCGCGTCGGTGATCGACCCAGGCGTTTACTTCGCCATGAACTCGCCGGCGGCGCTGATCGGCACCACGGTGGAAAATGCCTCTCAGGTGATTAACAGCTGGGGCTTTATGATCACCCCGGAAACCCTGACGATGATTGCCAAAGACGTCGGGGAACATTCCATCCTGTCGCGCGCCGGCGGCGCCCCGACCTTCGCCGTGGGCATGGCACATATCATTACCGAGGTGTTTAACAGCCGCGCAATGATGGCCTTCTGGTACCACTTCGCCATTCTGTTCGAGGCGCTGTTTATTCTGACCGCCGTCGATGCCGGGACCCGTGCCTGTCGCTTTATGGTGCAGGATCTGGTCGGCGTGGCGATCCCAAGGTTAGCTAACAACCGTTCTTGGTTCGGTAATCTGGCGGGAACCACCGTGGCCGTCGCCGGCTGGGGCTTCTTTGTCTATCAGGGGGTGGTCGATCCGCTCGGCGGCATCAATACGCTGTGGCCGCTGTTCGGAATCGGCAACCAGATGCTGGCCTCGATGGCCTTGATCCTCGGTACCGTGGTGCTGTTCAAAATGAAAAAACAGCGCTATGCCTGGGTGACCATTTTGCCGACCGTCTGGTTGTTTATTACCTCAATGACCGCCGGCTGGCAGAAAATATTCCACGAGAAACCGAGCATTGGCTTCCTGGCGCAGGCGAAGAAATTCTCTGCCGGTATTGAACAAGGCACGCTGATCGCACCGGCCAAGACGCTGAAGGATATGGAGACCATCGTTTTCAGTAACCAGATTAACGCCGCACTGTGCGCTTTCTTTATGCTGGTGGCGGTAACCATGCTGGTCTCCGCCTTCTTTGTGATCCGTCGCGCGCTGAATGCTAGCCAGCCTACGGCGCAGGAGTCGCCGATTGTCCTGCGTGAAAATGTATAAATTCTGTTGGTTATAATCAGGGCGCTGCGGCGCCCTCAGACTGCTGACAAACCTGCGTAAAGGCTAAACCGGTAGGGGTCGAACATGTTCGACCCGATTTAACCCATTGATTATGCTATTGGGCACAGCATGCAGCGCCCCTACCATTAAACAACAGAGCACTTTGTCAACGGGCGCCCTTTTCTTTGCTTATGTGGTTCTCAGTTCAGCAGATTGGTGCCGAATGCCCCCTGCCAATCTTGCTCGAATTTCTCTACCGCGGCCTGAACCGCCGGTGCCGCGAGGAACTGCTCAGCCACGTCGACCGGCAGAGTGATGGCCTGACAACCCGCCAGCAAGCATTCCAGCGCCTGACGCGGCGTTTTGAAACTGGCCGCCAGCACACGGGCTCCCGGCGCGTGCAGCGTCAGCAATTGCTGCAGCTCGTGAACCATTTCAATGCCGTCACCGCCCTGCGCGTCCAGGCGGTTCACGTATGGGGCCACATACTCAGCCCCCGCCAGCGCCGCCAGCAGTCCCTGACCCGCACCATAAACCGCCGTCCCCAGCGTAGGAATCGACATCGACTTCAGTTTTTTAATCGCTGCCAGGCCTTCTGCGGTCGCCGGTATCTTAACCACCAGCCCAGGCACTCGCTGATGAAGCAACGCCGCTTCCGCCACCATGCGCTCGGCGTCGTTAGCCATCACCTGAGCAAAGAGTTTGCCGGTGCCCCCCAGCGCATCGCGCAGCGCCGGTAACACTTCCCAAATCGGTTTTCCCTCTTTGGCAACAATGCTCGGATTGGTGGTCACACCGTGCAGAGGCAGGATGCGCGCCAGTCGTTTTACTGCGTTCACATCGGCGGTATCGAGATAAAGCTCCATTACGGACTCCTGAATCTTTTGTGGACGAATTCAAACTCTCATCATAGTAGGAACATGCAACGCATTTATATTTGATCGAAATCAAATCAACTTTCATTCGAAACAACTTTAATGGCAAAAGAAAAGCAACCGAATGACAGGTGACTCGTGATCTTCAATCTGCAGCGCTATTCCACCCATGATGGTCCAGGCATCCGCAGCGTAGTGTTCCTGAAGGGCTGCTCGTTGGGCTGTCTCTGGTGCCAGAATCCGGAAAGCCGCTCGCGAAAAGCGGATTTGCTGTTCGATCCGCGTTTATGCCTCAGCGGCTGTACCCTGTGCGCCGAAGGCCATCCTCAGGCGATTCAACGAATAGACGACAACCTGCTGATCCAGCGCGAGTTACTCAGCCACGAAGAGTATGCCGCATTAGCCGCCCGTTGCCCAACCGACGCACTCAGCCTGTGCGGCAGCGCAGTAAATATCGACGATATCATGACCGAGGTGCTGCGCGATCGGCCTTTTTATCTGCGCACCGGTGGCGGCCTGACACTTTCCGGCGGTGAACCCTTCATGCAGCCTGCCGTGGCGGCAGAACTGCTGAAGCGCGGCCGTGAGGCCGGCATTCATACCGCGGTGGAATCTTGCCTGCATACGCCCTGGTCGCACATAGCACCTTCGCTGCCCTGGCTCGATCTGATGCTGGCGGATTTGAAACACGTCGATGAAAAACGTTTCAAGCAGTGGACCGGCGGCTCCGCCAAACGGGTAATGGAAAACTTCCGCCGCCTGGCAGCCCACGGTACCCGAATGACCGTGCGCGTCCCGCTGATCCCCGACTTTAACGCCGATCGCCGCTCAATTCGCGCGATTGTCGATTTCGCCGCCGATGAGGCCGGCGTTACAGAGATTCATTTCTTGCCGTACCACACGTTGGGTATCAACAAATATAACCTGCTCGGCGAGCCTTATCACGCGGCCCGCACCCCACTAGATGCCCCTGAACTGCTGGCCTATGCCGAACAGTACGCCGAGGCCAAAGGGCTGACTGCCATTTTGCGAGGATAACACCATGACTAAGCTGGATCTGACCACCCTGTCCGAACGCACCCAGGCTCACAAGAACGCGCTGATCCATATCGTCAAACCGCCGGTTTGCACCGAACGCGCCCAGCACTACACCGAAGCCTATCAGCAGCATCAGGACAAACCCTTGCCGGTTCGTCGGGCATTGGCATTGGCTAACCATTTGGCTAAGCGAACTTTGCGAATCGATAACGACGAGTTGATTATCGGCAACCAGGCCAGCGAATTACGCGCTGCGCCGATTTTCCCCGAATATACCGTCAGTTGGATCGAAGACGAGATTGACCAACTGGCCGACCGTCCGGGCGCCGGTTTCTCAGTCAGTGAAGAGAACAAGGCCATTTTGCATCGGCTATGCCCGTGGTGGCGCGGCCAGACGGTGCAAGATCGCTGCTACGGCATGTTTACCGACGAACAAAAGGCCCTGCTGGCCACCGGTATCATCAAGGCTGAAGGCAATATGACCTCAGGGGATGCCCATCTCGCGGTGAATTTCCCACTACTGTTGGAAAAAGGCCTCGACGGGCTGCGTGAGAAGGTCGATGAACGTCGCAGTCGTATCCGGCTTACCGACTGGGAAGAGTTGCATCAGGAGCAATTCCTTAAGGCAATCGATCTGACCCTGGAAGCGCTGAGCGCGCATATCTTGCGCTTTGCCCAGTTGGCGCGCGACATGGCGCAGACGGAAAACCGTTTGTGGCGGCGTGAAGAGCTGCTGGCCATCGCGGAAAACTGTGAGCTGATTGCCCATCGGCCACCACAAACCTTCTGGCAGGCCCTGCAACTGTGCTACTTCATTCAACTGACGCTACAGATTGAATCCAACGGCCATTCGGTGTCTTTTGGCCGCCTCGACCAATATCTCTACCCCTGGTACCGTCGTGACGTAGAGTTGGAACAGACGTTGCCACGCGAGCGTGCGATTGAAATGCTGCACAGTTGTTGGTTGAAGCTGTTGGAGATCAACAAGATCCGTTCCGGCTCACATTCCAAGGCCTCGGCAGGCAGTCCTCTTTATCAGAACGTCACTATTGGCGGACAGCAACTGATCAACGGCAAACCCTGCGATGCGGTTAACCCCTTGTCCTATGCCATTCTGGAGTCCTGCGGGCGCTTACGCTCCACCCAGCCTAATCTCAGCGTGCGTTACCATGCAGGAGTGAGTAACGACTTCCTCGACGCCTGCGTGCAAGTGATCCGCTGTGGGTTCGGCATGCCGGCCTTCAACAACGATGAAATCGTTATCCCTGAGTTTATCAAACTGGGCGTGGAGCCGCAGGATGCCTATGACTACGCGGCGATCGGCTGTATCGAAACCGCCGTGGGCGGGAAATGGGGTTACCGCTGCACCGGCATGAGCTTTATCAACTTCGCTCGCGTCATGCTGGCGGCACTGGAACAAGGGCGCGATGCCACCTCCGGCAAAATTTTCCTGCCACAAGCAGAGGCGCTCTCGAAGGAAAACTTCGCCGACTTTGAGCAGGTGCTGGGCGCTTGGGACAGCCAGATCCGCTATTACACGCGCAAGTCGATTGAAATTGAATGCGTGGTCGATACCGTATTAGAAGAGAACGCGCACGATATCCTCTGCTCAGCGCTGGTGGATGACTGCATCGAACGCGGCAAAAGTATCAAGCAAGGTGGCGCAAAATACGATTGGGTTTCTGGTCTGCAGGTCGGCATAGCCAACCTGGGCAACAGCCTGGCGGCGGTGCGCAAGCTGGTCTTCGAACAAGGGGTTATTGGCCAACGGCAATTGGCGGCAGCGCTGGAAAATGACTTCGACGGATTGAGCGGCGAACAGTTACGCCAGCGTCTGCTCAACGCCGCTCCAAAATACGGTAACGACGAGGATGAGGTCGATCAACTGCTGGTGCGTGCTTATCAGACTTATATCGACGAACTGAAGCAGTACCACAATACCCGCTTTGGTCGTGGCCCGATAGGCGGCACCTACTACGCTGGAACGTCGTCGATTTCAGCTAACGTGCCGTTTGGCGCGGCTACCCTGGCCACGCCAGACGGCCGTAAAGCGCATACGCCGTTGGCGGAAGGTGCCAGCCCGGCTTCCGGTACGGATCATCTGGGACCGACCGCCGTGTTCAATTCGTTGTCCAAACTGCCCACCGCTTCTATCCTCGGCGGCGTGTTGCTGAATCAGAAACTGAACCCGGCGACGTTGGAGGATCCGCGGGACCGAGAAAAACTGATGTTGATGCTGCGCACCTTCTTTGAGGACTACCAGGGTTGGCATGTGCAATACAACATCGTGTCGCGGGAAACGCTGCTGAAAGCGAAGCAACATCCTGACCAATATCGTGATTTAGTGGTCCGCGTTGCTGGATATTCCGCTTTCTTTACCGCATTATCCCCTGACGCGCAGGATGATATTATTGCGCGAACAGAACATACTATTTAAACAATAAATATTAGCGGCCGCACATTGGTGGCCGCACATCAGGTTGATATGAATTCAAGACAACAGACAATACTTCAATTGGTAAACGATCGCCGGCGTATCAGCGTCAGCGATTTGGCCGCGGCCACCGGCGTTTCAGAGGTGACGATCCGCCAGGATTTGAACCTGCTGGAGAAACGCAGCTACCTGAAACGGGTGCACGGTTCCGCGCTGGCATTAGAAAGCGACGACGTCGATGCGCGCATGATGTCCAACTTCACCCTCAAGCAAAAGCTGGCGCAGTATGCCGCCTCGCTGGTTAACGACGATGAGACCATTTTTATCGAAAGCGGCAGCGCCAACGCGCTGCTGGCGCGTTATATCGCCGAGCGTAAACGCATCACGCTGATCACCGTCAGCCACTATATCGCCCATCTGCTAAAAGAAACGGATTGCGAAGTGATCGTGCTGGGCGGCATGTACCAGAAAAAGAGCGAGACCGTGGTCGGGCCATTAACCCGCCAATGCATTCAGCAAGTGCATTTCAGCAAGGCGTTTATTGGCATCGATGGCTATCATGCGGATACTGGCTTCACCGGCCGCGATATGATGCGCGCCGACGTGGTCAACGCCGTGCTGGCGAAGGGCGTAGAAAATATTGTCCTGACCGACTCGTCAAAATTCGGTCAAATTCAGCCCAATCCGCTGGCCCAGCAGGGCAAGGTTCAGAGGGTAATCACCGATTCGCGGCTGTCGTTGGAGTATCAACACCTGTTGAAGCGCCAGGGAATACAGTTGGATATGGTGAACGACTAGCCTTCAGACGAAACAACGGGAGAGCCGCCGACAGGCGGACCTCCTGATGCTCACTGGCCGTAGTAGGCGTTTTTACCGTGCTTGCGCAGGTAATGTTTGTCCAGCAGGGTTTGCTGCATATTCGCCAGGCCCGGCGACAACTGGCGCGAAAAAATCCCCATATAGGCAATTTCTTCCAGTACCACCGCATTATGAACCGCGGTTTCTGCGTTTTCCCCCCAGGTAAAGGGGCCATGAGAATGCACCAGCACGCCCGGCACCGCCGCCGGATTTAACCGACGCTGACCAAAGGTTTCGACAATCACTCTGCCGGTCTCCCATTCATAGCGGCCATTAATTTCCTCATCCTGCATCCGTCGGGTACAGGGAATGTCGCCGTAGAAATAGTCGGCGTGCGTTGTGCCCCAGGCCGGAATATCCAACCCTGCCTGCGCCCAAATGGTGGCATGCCGCGAATGGGTGTGCACTATGCCCCCGGCATCGCCAAATTCCAGGTACAACGCGCGGTGGGTATCGCTGTCTGAAGAGGGCTTTTTGTCCCCCTCCACCACCTTGCCGCTTTCCAGTTCCAGCACCACCATATCGTCACGAGTCATCACCCCGTATTCCACCCCCGAGGGTTTGATCACCATCAATCCCTCACGCCGATCGACAGCGCTGACATTCCCCCAGGTGAAGGTCACCAGATGATGACGTGGCAGCGCCAGATTGGCCTCCAATACCTGCTGCTTGAGATCGTTAAGCATGTTTCTTTCCCGGTTAACCCTGTTGGGAATATTGTCGGCAGGCAGGCTTGGGGGCGGTATGGCGTAAATCGCTAAAGACCGCGTAGTCTTCTGCTGGAAACGGCAATTTGCGCGTTGGGGATTAAATAGCGCGCAATGGACTTTAAGATTATTTACCTGTTTATCGTTCAGCAGAAGCTTATAGTGAATATTGGCGGAGGGAGCGCTCTTGGCGTTTCAATTATTCTGCCTTTAACAAAAAATGCCATTTTTTATAGCGATACTTACTGGGAGCCACTAGCAGGCCGAAATTCGGGTTCATGCCTATACTTAATAGGCACTCCCAGATAGCCAATGCTAAGGAGAAGTCATTATGATGATTATCAATAAACGTTTTGCCACCGCCGCTCTGGCGCTTACTCTGGCGTTTTCACTCAGCGCTTGTTCAAACATGTCCAAACGTGACCGTAACACCGCCATTGGTGCCGGTGCGGGGGCCGTAGGCGGCGCGGTGCTGACCGATGGTAGCGCACTGGGTACGCTCGGCGGGGCTGCGGTGGGGGGCATCATTGGTCATCAGGTAGGTAAATAACCTGTTCGGCCAGTATTCAGATACCTCTGCCGACAGGCTGGCAAAAGCGATATCGCTTTGACGTATTACGCATAATAAAGATTATTTCAGGTCTGTTTTACCTTTCATCGATGGCGGGTTGCCATCAACGGGTTAACGCCCGGCAGCAGTATCCCAGCCATGCCGCAGTATTGCACCGCGGCATGGCCATTCGCTCAGGCGATTCGATTAGCCGCCCGCCAGCTTGACCTTCATCCCTTTGGCTTCCAACAGCTGTTTAAGCAGATCCCGCTTATCGCCCTGGATCTCGATCACGCCCTCTTTCACCGAACCGCCGCAGCCGCATTTTTTCTTGAGCTCTGCCGCCAGCTTGTCCAATGCGGCATCATCCAGATCAACGCCGGTGATCAGGCAAACGCCCTTTCCCTTGCGCCCGCTGGTCTGGCGCTGAATACGCACGATACCGTCGCCCTTTTCACGCGGCGGTTTGACGTCTTCCTGCTTGATACGCCCGCTATCGGTGGAATACACCAGCCGGCTGTTATCGTTGTTCATTGTCGTCTCCTTAAGCCAGAGAAGCGCGGATCGCACTTAGCGTAGCGGCCGGATCCGCGGATTGGGTGATCGGGCGCCCAATCACCATATAATCAACGCCAGCCGCTTGCGCCTGTACCGGCGTCATGATGCGTCGCTGATCGCCGGCGTCGCTGCCTTCAGGACGGATGCCCGGCGTCACCAGTTGGAATTGTTGGCCACAGGCAGCTTTGAGACGCTCGGCTTCGTGCGCTGAACAAACTACGCCATCCAACCCACAATCGCGGGTCAGACGTGCCAAGCGCTCCGCATGCTCGGCCGGAGAAAGTTCGATACCGATACCACGCAGATCTTCTGCTTCCATGCTGGTCAGCACGGTGACGGCGATCAGCAACGGGGCCTGAGCGCCATAGGGCTGCAATGCTTCTTTCGCTGCGGTCATCATGCGTGCACCACCGCTGGCATGAACATTCACCATCCATACACCCAACTCGGCCGCAGCAGCAACGGCACGGGCGGTGGTGTTGGGAATGTCATGGAATTTCAAATCCAGGAACACGTCGAAACCACGCGAGTGTAAATCGCGCACCAGCTGCGGCCCAAACAGGGTGAACATTTCCTTGCCCACTTTTAACCGGCAGTCCTGCGGATCAATACGATCGGCAAATGCCAGTGCCGCGCCAATATCTGCGTAATCCAGCGCAACGATGATCGGAGATGATTTTAAGTCATTGTTATTGATGTTATTTTCAGACTTCATTTCTTCTACCTTCTGTAAAATGGACATAAATAGGTAATAACCCGCCAAACTGACCGCCGCATTCTACATGCCGGCCGACAGAAATCCCAGCCGCAGCGCGCTCTGCGCTTAAGTAATGTTATCCCCTCGTACGTCATCAAGCGTCAATAACCCCTGACCGCCCTTAACCCAGCCTGCGTAAACCGCCGTAAAGATGCGTAAATTATAAATCAAATAATTTGAACAACATGCTCAGCATTATCAGATTTTAAATCCCTTCGGATGCTTTATTATTCAACACATCGGAAGCATACGCCTTCCAACCTAAACAAACAGACTGGAGTCTCTCATGAAAAGCATCAAATATTTTGCAGCAGCAGCCGTTATCGCCATGACCTCTTTCGCTACCTTCGCCGCTGAGCCGGTGGATCAGCAACAGGCCAGCAGCCTGACCGCTTCAGGCGTCGTTTCCGCCGGTCATGCCACTACCCTGAGTGGCCTGGAAGCCAAACTGGCCGCTAAAGCCGACGCCCAAGGCGCCAGCAGCTACCGCATCATTTCTGCCGGTGGTAACAACATGCTGAGTGGTACCGCAGTTATCTACAAATAAGCTATTAGGTATAGGGCCCGGCACGCCGGGCTTTACTTTATTTCCCCCGCCAGATCGTTCGCTATTCCCGCACCGTAATGTTACAAAAATATTAAATTTTTATTACACACTAGACTCTCTCCCCATAGTGGCTTAGCTTGAAGGCAATCCTCCCGCAGAAAGGCTTCAAAATGAGCGAGATATCTACATTAACCATTAAAATTCCTCTGGAACTCAAAGAAAAAATTCGTGCCATTGCTGCCGATAATCAACTCTCTCTGAGTGCCGAGGTTTGCCAGCGTCTAGAAAGCAGCTTCGATCTTCCGACCAAAGCGGAAAAACCGGCTAAAAAAGCAGCCGAGTTGCATCATGGCGAAATCGATAATCAGGGGATTGAAGAAGAAGTTGAGCAACCGCTGAATCAGAAAGAGTTGAAGAAGCTGCGTCAGCTGTTGAAAGGTAGCGCGAAGGCCGGCAAGAAAAAATAAGTCGGTTTAGTGATCATAAGAAAACGGGGCCTGATTAGGCCCCGTTTTTTATTGTCGCTATTGTCCATCCAACCCGCGGATCGGTTTAACCGATGACCAGGCCCGGCATGACGGGCAATGCCAATACAGAGAGTGAGCGGTAAAACCGCATTTATGACAGCGATAACGCGGCTTGGTCCGAATTTGCTCGCCGACCATATCGCGTAGCAATAACAGGCTCTCCTTCGCACGGCCGTCCTCTGCGTCCGCCAGGTGGTAATCCATCAGGCGGTAAAATACTCGCATGGTCGGGTGGCGCTGTAGCTGGCGGTTGATATACACCTGCACCACGTCACGCCCTTCATGCTGCTCAATTATTTCCGCCAGCATCAGTTCCGCAGTAGCGCCGGTATTCTCTTCCACGCAGCGTTTGAGGAAGTCCGCCCAACCCTGCTGCTGTTCCAGATGCTGGTAACACTCTTGCAGCATCGGCAGGGTTTCGCTCACCAGTTCTTTATCCTGATTCAGTACGCGCTGTAGCGACTCAACCGCCTTGGCGTACTCACCCTGGGCCATATAAATACGTCCCACCATGATAGATACACGCGCACACTGATTATCTGCCGAAGCCGCGCGTTTCAATAATCCCATCGCTTTATCGAGATCGTCGCTGCCCATCGCCTGCAAGGCCAGTTCGCAATAAAAATGTGCGATCTCGACGCGCTGTTTGTCTTTGCCTAATTTGACCAGTTTTTCCGCCACGTCGATGGCTTTCAGCCAGTCGCTGGTGGCCTGATGGATCGCCAACAGCTGCTGTAGCGCAGAAAGACGGAAATCCTCTTCGCCAACCAGTTGGCCAAACATGTCTTCGGCACGATCGTACATGCCAGCGGCCATGTAGTCGCGGCCCAGCTGTTGCACGGCCAGCAAACGTTGTTCGAAGGTCAGGGAAGCGCTTTCCATCAGCGCCTGATGGATGCGGATAGCGCGGTCGACTTCACCACGCGAACGGAACAGGTTACCCAGCGTCAGATGGGCTTCAACGGTGTTGCTGTCCTCTTTCAACATATCAAGGAACAGATCGACCGCTTTATCCTGCTGGTTGGAGAGCAGGAAGTTAACCCCGGCCACGTACTCGCGCGACAGACGGTTGGCTTCCTGTTGTTTATCCTGTTGAGCACTTCTGCGCCCCATGTACCATCCGTACGCGGCAGCCACGGGCAGCAACAGAAACAGCAGCTCTAACATAGAAGATTATTCCTTGCTGACAACGGACTGAGCTGCCGGCTCAGCAGGTTGTTCAAGCTGCAGTTCCAGCCTTTTGATTTTGCGTTCGGCACGCCCCAGCGCAATACGGGTGCGCAGATAAAACAGGCCGCAAATGACCCAACCGAGAACAAAACCGGCGCCAAACAACGCCGCCAACAGAGTCGATACGCGATAGTCGCCCTGCGCAACCAGATAGTTAAAACTCACCACCTGATCGTTATGCGCGCCCAACGTGACAGAAATCACGAAGATCACCAGAACTAACAAAAAAATCAGCAAATATTTCACATTCTTTCCCGCGATGCCGAGTTAATCGGATGAACTATGCCAATACGTGGCGTCCCTAACTAATAAGTTAGCATTTCCCGTCGTAGCAGGGAAACCCTGAGGCACGATAAAACCATATATATGCTGGCATATTCGACAGTAAACGGCACTCCCGGACAAATTTATGAGAGAGCGTCTCAAAATAATAGATTAATCAAGATATGGGGGCATTAGTGCGAATTGCAATGAAGGTCTTATGTAAGCGGTTAATACGGCGCCATGTTGACGCCGTTAAAAGTGACGCGGTCACCTAATGCTTATGGGTCAGGGTTCTTTCCGCAATTTCCTGTTGCTCCTGCGGAGGCGGTGTCAAAGGCCCGAACCAGCGTTGCACCAGCCAACAGGCCAAGGTGACCAGCAACCAGCTAATCAAGGTCGCCACCGCCAGATCACGCGGCCAATGCATCCCCAGCAACAAACGGCTCCCCATCACCCCTACTGCCCAAACCATCAGTATCGCCACGGTCTTGTAATGCCTACGCGGCCACAGCAACCCCACGCCCAGCAGCGCCCAACTGGCGGCAAACATGGTATGGCCCGAAGGAAACGCAAAACCGGTCTCAAACTGCCAATGTTCGCGCAACCATACGGGCACCAGCGGCTGGTCCTGCAGTTGCTCTTTGACCAACGCCCCCCGCTCTTTGCGCTTGAGTGAGTAGAAGTACTTTTCATCAATCTGATGGGCTGATTCCAGCCACAGCACGAAAGGCCGTGGCTCTTGTACCCGGTCCTTGATAAAGGACTTCACGCCCTGGCCAATCATTATCGACGCGCTGAGCAGCACCAGCAGGCCAATGGCCGGCTTGATGCGAAAACGCAGGCACCACAGGAACCAGGCGCAAAGAATGATATTGGTGATAATGCCCCAGGGGGAAGTGACCGTTTCGGTCAGCCAGTACAGACCTTTCAGAAGACGTCCGTCGCCCCCCGGTTGCCATTGCCAGCCGGAAAGCCACACCGCCAAAGGCATCAGCAACAGAACTATTGCCCCTGCGGCCGTACGTTTTGCTATCTCAAACATTCCTATCGTCCTTTGCTTAAGCCAATTTGCAGTGTAACAATCTTGCAATATCGATAACACTCTAAAAATTAAACAGATAAAAAACCTATCGCAATAATAGTTGGCTGAAAACGCCGGATGCTGGTTTGCTGAGCACCGCAGGGCAAGAAGTTATGGCAAAATAGCCGATAATTAACGAAATGCCGATCGTCGTTGCGCATTTTAATACTGGTCAGTTCACCGAACCGGAAGTAGGATGCGCAACCATGATTGAATCGGATGTATTTGTGGAGAGCAACATGCAGCTTAAACGGGTGGCAGAGGCCAAATTGCCAACACCTTGGGGCGATTTCCTGATGGTAGGATTCGAAGAACTGGCTACCGGACACGACCATTTGGCGCTGGTGTTCGGTGATATCTCTGGCGCGACGCCGGTACTCTCACGCGTACATTCTGAGTGTCTGACCGGTGATGCATTATTCAGCCTGCGCTGCGACTGCGGTTTTCAGTTGGAAGCGGCGCTGGAGCATATCGCAGAAGAAGGTCGCGGTATCCTGCTCTACCATCGTCAGGAAGGTCGCAATATCGGTTTGCTGAATAAAATCCGCGCTTATGCATTGCAGGACAAAGGCGCTGATACGGTAGAGGCCAATCATCAGTTGGGCTTTGCCGCCGATGAGCGCGACTTCACCCTGTGCGCCGACATGTTCAAGCTGTTGGGCGTGGATGCGGTACGCTTGCTGACCAACAACCCGAAAAAGGTTGAGATCCTGACGGAAGCCGGCATCAACATCACCGAGCGCGTGCCGCTGATCGTTGGCCGCAATCCGAAGAACGAACGTTACCTGGCCACCAAGGCAGCCAAAATGGGCCATTTGCTGGACCAGAAGTAATTTCCCTGCGGGAAAAAATCAGGGCGCCGAATAAGGCGCCCTTTTTTATTACAGCATTTTCCTGATCACATAGTGCAGGATACCGTCGTTTTCATAGTAAGTGAGCTCGTTGCCAGTATCGATACGACAACGGGTATTCACCACTTCCTTGCGCCCGTCGGCATAGGTGATATGTACCGGCACCGTCTGCCCCGGCTGCAGCGTTTGCAGCCCGCTGACGCTGATCTGCTCGTCACCGCTCAGCCCCAGCGTTTTGCGCGTCACGCCTGCCGGGAATTCCAGCGGCAGAATGCCCATCCCAATCAGGTTAGAACGGTGAATACGTTCAAAGGATTCGGCAATAACCACCCGAACACCCAGCAACCGCGGCCCCTTCGCCGCCCAGTCACGGCTGGAGCCTGAACCGTATTCTTTACCGGCAATCACCGCCAACGGCACGCCTTCTTGTTGATACTGCATGGCGGCGTCATAGATCGACAACTGATTCTGCGACGGAATATGGCGCGTGTAGCCCCCTTCGACACCCGGCACCATTTCGTTACGGATACGAATATTGGCAAAGGTGCCACGCATCATCACTTCATGGTTACCACGGCGAGAGCCGTAGGAGTTAAAATCCTGCGCCGCAACGCCATGATCGCTCAGATAACGTCCCGCCGGGCTGTCACGCTTGATATTCCCCGCTGGAGAGATATGGTCGGTGGTCACCGAGTCGGCCAGGATCGCCAGAATGCGCGCATCCTTGATATCCTGCACCGGATCCGGCTTCACCTTCATGGTGCTGAAGAATGGCGGATGCCGAATATAGGTAGAATCGCCCTGCCATTGGTAGGTGGCCGAGCCGGCAACCTGAATCGACTGCCAGTTGGCGTCACCGTCAAATACCGCGCCGTATTCCTTATGGAACATCTCAGTGCGAACTTCTTCCACCGCCTGGGCAATATCTTTGCTGCTCGGCCAGATATCCTTCAGATAGACCGGCTGCCCGTCGTGACCTTCGCCCAGAGGCTCTTTGGTCAGATCAATCTTCATGCTGCCAGCCAGCGCATAAGCGACCACCAGCGGCGGTGAAGCCAACCAGTTGGTTTTAACCAGTGGATGGATACGGCCTTCAAAGTTACGGTTGCCGGATAGCACCGCCCCTACGGTCAAATCACCCTCTTTAATCGCCTGCTCGATCGGATCAGGCAATGGCCCGGAGTTACCGATACAGGTGGTACAGCCGTAACCGACCAGATTAAAACCGAGTTCCTCTAGGTAGGAGGTCAGTTTGGCGCTGTCAAAATAGTCAGTCACCACTTTGGACCCCGGTGCCAACGAGGTTTTCACCCAAGGCTTGGTTCGCAAACCTTTGTTAACCGCGTTCTTCGCCAACAGGCCGGCTGCCATCATTACGCTGGGGTTCGAGGTGTTGGTGCAAGAAGTAATGGCCGCGATAACCACCGCGCCGTTATGCAGCTCATGCTGCTGTTGGTTCAAAGTGAAGGTTTTGAATTCGGACTTGCGATGCTGATTGCCGATCTCGAGTTCGGTCGCGGCGTTGAACGCCTTAGGCACGTCCGGCAGCGCCACGCGATCCTGAGGGCGCTTCGGCCCTGCCAGGCTGGCGACCACCGTCGACATATCCAACGCCAACGTGCTGGTAAACACCGGTTCATCGCCCGGGTTACGCCACATGCCTTGCGCTTTGGCATAGGCTTCTACCAGTGCGATTTGCTCGTCGCTACGGCCACTGAGTTTCATGTAACCCAGCGTCACTTCGTCCACCGGGAAGAAGCCGCAGGTCGCGCCAAACTCTGGCGACATGTTGGCAATGGTTGCCCGGTCGGCCAACGGCAGGTCTGCCAGGCCGTCACCGTAAAACTCGACAAATTTCCCCACCACGCCGTGTTTTCGCAGCATTTGGGTCACGGTCAACACCAGATCGGTGGCGGTAATGCCTTCGCTCAGCTTACCGGTCAGTTTAAAGCCCACCACGTCAGGGATCAGCATAGACACCGGTTGACCCAACATCGCCGCTTCGGCTTCAATACCGCCCACACCCCAGCCCAGAATGCCCAGACCGTTGATCATGGTGGTGTGAGAATCGGTACCGACCAGGGTATCCGGGTAAGCGATACGCTGCCCGCTCTCGTCCGTGTGCCATACGGTTTGGCCGAGATACTCCAGGTTGACCTGGTGGCAGATACCGGTGCCCGGCGGCACAACGCGGAAGCGGTTAAAGGCTTTTTGCCCCCAACGCAGGAAGGTGTAACGCTCGTGGTTGCGCTCCATTTCAATGCGCACGTTTTCTTCAAAAGCGTCGTCATCGCCGAACTCATCAACGGTGACCGAGTGGTCAATCACCAAATCGACCGGTGACAGCGGGTTGACCTGGTCAACGTTCCCGCCTAACCGCTGCACCGCTTCACGCATCGCAGCCAAATCTACGACCGCAGGCACTCCGGTAAAATCCTGCATCAGCACGCGGGCCGGACGGTAGGCAATCTCACGATCGGCATGGCCCGTTTGCAACCAGCCAACAATAGCTTTCAGATCGTCAACCTGCACGGTGTCGCCATCCACATGGCGCAGCAAGTTTTCCAACAGTACTTTCATTGATTTTGGCAGTCGGTCGATGTTGCCCAACTGTTTTGCCGCCAATGGCAGGCTGAAATAGCCATACTCAGTATTGAGCGCCACCAGCTTATCCATACTCGTTTCACGAAGATCGGACGACATAGCTCCTCCATTTCTTATTATGTCTAAAACAGGGTAATCACTGAGGTCTTATTTAA
Organism: Serratia sp. BNK-12; assembly: GCF_047456085.1. NCBI lineage: Bacteria > Pseudomonadati > Pseudomonadota > Gammaproteobacteria > Enterobacterales > Yersiniaceae > Serratia > Serratia sp. BNK-12. Next base: position 2,280,913 of record NZ_CP179896.1, on the reverse strand, counting down.
AGATAACACAAAGATGACGTAACGTTTTGATAACAACACGTTTTGATCATAACGATAGGCAAGAACAATCAACGGAGGTAAGTACTTGTTCGGGCAGCGGATTAACGCGGAAACGACGCTAAACTGGTCGGATATGTGGCACAGGCAAGGCCAAAGGAAGGGATTACCCTCCCGTCTTGGCAAACACGGCGAGTCAGGAAAGGTCAAAAAATGAAGGTTTCTACGGGATGGGATTTATTTAGGCCAGGGGCTTAGATCAACCAGCAGACCAATGAACCCACCAACAGCCAGAACAAACCACTGATCATGAACACGGCTTGCCAAGCTTTACGTCTAATGTCCTTATCGTTCACACCAACATCCCTGTATCCAAACAAACAGAGGGGGATTATGGATCACATTGAACGACGGCCATATCAGGGAAATCTCATGCCAGGTATTTCCACCTCAATATGGCGCTCGTACCAACACTGGAAAAGGCTTAATATTCAGCAGGTTTAAATCTCGTCGGGACATGGCATAAAATGCAAACTGTTTGCCGGCCGAGATCCAACGGCAATACTCCCGCGTCCAGGTCTACACTTTTCGACGGTGGTGGAGGCATAATTTAAGCTTAAGGAGACGCAGTGGCATTTTTGGGATTCGTCAGTGAACAAGAGTGTCGAGGCTGGCAAGATGCTTCGGCTTATCTTCCCGCGTTCAGTTTTTATGAAAAACACCAGTCAGAACCTATCGACGCTGCACCCGAAGCCATTATTCAAGCGGTGTTATCGCTGGATATGGCGGAAGACCCGATCATCCGCAGGCTGCTGATGCTACGCCAACTGCCGGGTACGGTGCGCCAACGGCTCTTCAAAACCGAGCTCACCACGCCGCCAGCGGCCTTTGGCTTCGACACCTTTACCCTGCTCCATCAGGACAGCCATGAAGTCTCGCTGGGGCTGGCCGGGCGTTTTTGGCGGCCTATGTTGGGCGTCAATAAACTGGCAACTGCAGAGGATTTTCACCAATTTAACGACCAGAAAGCCGCAAAACTGGTGCTGCGTTTTAAGGTTATCCCGGAGGCTCCCGGGCTCGCTATGCTGCGTACCGAAACCTTTATCTGGTGCCCGACACCGCAGGTTAAAGCGCGGCTTGCCGGCTATTGGGCGATGATCCGTCCCGCCAGCGGGTGGATCCGACGGCGCACCCTGCTTTCAGTACAGCGTAAACTGGCAAAAGGCGGTTAACTGAGCGCTAAAGCCTGAATGGAGGAAGTCAGTAAGAGGGGAAAGCAGGAGAGAACGTGCCTCTCCTGCTGCATAAATCTTTTTGCTAGTCGTTAGATTACCGGCTTATTTTTCCGGCAGCTTGATGTCCTTGAACATCGCTTCGATCTCTTCGTTGGAACGCAGTGCAACCGCGTTGTCGACCACGTCACGCGTCAGGTGTGGCGCAAAACGCTGGATAAAATCGTACATATAGCTGCGCAGGAAGGTGCTGCGACGGAAGCCGATTTTGGTGGTGCTGTAGGTGAAGATATCACGAGCATCCACCGTCACCAGATCCGGGTCTTGTATCGGGTCCACCGCCATGCTGGCGATCACACCCACCCCAAGGCCCAGACGCACGTATGTTTTAATCACGTCGGCATCGGTAGCCGTAAATACGATGCGCGGTGTCAGTCCGGCACGGTTGAATGCCGTATCCAACTCAGAGCGGCCGGTGAAGCCGAAGGTATAGGTCACGATCGGGTAAGCTGCCAGTTCTTCGATGGTAATGTGGCTTTTACCGGCTAAAGGATGATCGGGTTTCACCACTACCGCGCGGTTCCAGTGATAGCACGGCAGCATGATTAAATCGTCGTAGAGGTGCAGCGCTTCAGTGGCAATGGCGAAATCTGCCGTGCCTTTGGAGACGGCTTCCGCAATTTGCGTCGGCGATCCCTGATGCATGTGCAGAGAGACTCGCGGATAGCGCTCAATAAAGCCTTTAATGACGTTGGGCAGCGCGTAGCGCGCCTGGGTGTGGGTGGTCGCCACGTACAACGAGCCTTTGTCCGGGTAGGTATGCTCGCCGGCGACGGCTTTGATCGCATCCACTTTGGACAAAACTTCACGCGCAATACGGATGATTTCCAATCCTGCCGGGGTGACCTGAGTCAGGTGCTTGCCACTGCGGGCGAAAATCTGGATACCCAGCTCATCCTCCAGCATCCGTACCTGCTTGCTGATGCCGGGCTGTGAGGTGTAAAGCCCTTCTGCCGTCGAGGAGACATTCAGGTTGTGGTTAACCACTTCCACGATGTAACGAAGCTGCTGCAATTTCATATCTTATACCATCCTAGGTTAAACACTGCGTTGAGCCGCAGCCAGGTATATCGGTGTCGCCCCGGTATGCTGAAAACGAATAAGCCATGAACACAGTGTTTCACTCAGAGGCTGAAGAAACCGCCGTTGCTAATAAGCTTTAATCATAAAAAAACTTTTTATATAACCACTATATCACGCCACAGCTTCAAGTATAGATCCGCGTCACACTATGGTAACGATTATTTTGCATTGCGATCAACGCGAAACCCCAGCGCCAGGATGGAAAAAACAGCAAAGAATAGATCTGTTCACCGGCTTTAGCCAATAAAAAACCAGCCACGGGGGCTGGTTTTTTCATGTTGCATTCAGGCTGTAAATTTACTTTTTGCCTTCAACCCACTTGCCATCGATGTAGAAAGCGGACCATCCGGTGGCTTTGCCGTCTTTCTCCGAAGAGACATACTGCTGTTTGGTTTTACGGCTGAAACGCACCATGGTTTTGTTGCCTTCCGCATCCGTTACCGGCGCATCTGCCAGATAACGCAGTTTTTCAGGCAGGCGATCCTTGAAGCGAGCCAGTTCTTCCACCAATGGCGCACGGGTTTCGCGCGATTTAGGGAAGGTATTGGCCGCCAGGAACACCCCGGCTGCGCCGTCACGCAGAACAAAGTAAGCATCCGACTTTTCGCACGGCAGTTCCGGCAATGGAACCGGATCTTCCTTCGGCGGTGCAACATCACCGTTACGCAGGATCTTGCGGGTGTTTTTGCAGTTCTCGTTGGTGCATCCCATGTACTTGCCGAAGCGCCCCATTTTCAGGTGCATTTCGGAACCACATTTATCGCACTCCACTACCGGGCCGTCATAGCCTTTCAGGCGGAATTCGCCCTCTTCGATCTCGTAGCCGTCACACGCCGGGTTATTACCGCACACGTGCAGCTTGCGCTGGTTATCGATCAGGTAGCTGTCCATCGCCGTGCCGCATTTCTGGCAACGACGGCGGGCACGCAATGCGTTGGTTTCCGCATCATCCCCTTCGAGAACGTTCAGCACTTCCGTTTCCGGCACCAGGTTAATGGTGGTTTTGCAGCGTTCTTTCGGCGTCAGCGCATAGCCGGAACAGCCCAGGAACACGCCGGTGCTGGCGGTACGAATGCCCATCTTGCGACCGCAGGTCGGGCAGTCAATGCTGGTCATCACCATCTGATTCGGGCGCATACCGCCTTCTTCAGGATCTTTTTCCGCCGTTTCCAGCTGTTCGCTGAATTCGGCAAAGAATTCATCCAGCACCGCTTTCCACTCGGCGTGGTTGTTCGCTACCTGGTCCAGACCATCTTCCATGCGGGCGGTGAAGTCATAGTTCATCAGCTCGCGGAAGTTTTCTTCCAGACGGTCAGTAACGATCTCGCCCATTTTTTCGGCGTAGAAACGGCGGCTTTCGACCCGCACATAGCCACGATCCTGAATGGTTGAGATAATCGAAGCGTAGGTAGATGGGCGGCCGATACCGCGTTTTTCCAGCTCTTTTACCAACGAGGCTTCACTGTAACGTGCAGGTGGTTTGGTAAAGTGCTGGCTTGGGATCAGCTTTTGCAGTTCCAGCTCGCTGCCCACTTCTACATACGGCAAGGTGCGGTCTTCATCGCCCTTGCGCAGCGCAGGCATCACTTTGGTCCAGCCATCGAAACGCAGCGTACGGCCTTTGGCGCGCAACAGGTAATCAGCGGCTTTAACCGACAGCGTGGTGGAGTCGTACTGCGCCGGGGTCATCTGGCAGGCGACGAACTGGCGCCAAATCAGCTGATACAGTTTCTGCGCATCCGCTTCCATGTCTTTCAACTGTTCGGCCAGCACGTTCACATCCGAAGGTCGGATAGCTTCATGCGCTTCCTGCGAGTTTTCTTTGCTGCTGTACTGGTTCGGCGCTTTCGGCAGGTACTTGTCACCGAAGTTTTCGCCGATGTAACCCCGCACCATGTTGAGCGCATCCTGGCTCAGGTTGGTGGAGTCGGTACGCATATAGGTAATGTGACCGGCTTCATACAGACGCTGGGCCATCATCATGGTTTTCTTCACGCCAAAGCTCAGACGGGTACTGGCTGCCTGCTGCAACGTGGAAGTAATGTAAGGCGCACCCGGTTTGCTGCTGGTCGGTTTGTCTTCGCGATCCAGTACCGTATAGCGGGCTTTTTCCAGCAGTTTAAGCGCGGCGTGAGTCTGCTCGCGGTTAACCGGCTTGAAAGGTTTGTCGTGGGCATGCGTAACTTCCATTTGCAGCGCGGTATCGCCCTTCGCTAACAAATCGGCGTGCAATTCCCAATATTCTTCCGGCACGAAGGCTTTGATATCGCGTTCACGCTCTACCACCAGCCGTACCGCAACGGATTGCACACGCCCAGCCGACAGGCCACGGGCAATTTTCTTCCACAGCAGTGGCGAAACCATGTAACCCACAACGCGGTCCATAAAACGACGCGCCTGCTGTGCGTTAACACGATCGATATTCAGCTCACCCGGCTGTTTGAACGCATTTTGGATCGCGTTCTTGGTAATTTCGTTAAACACCACGCGGCTAAAGCGTTTGTCGTCACCCCCAATCACTTCCCGCAGGTGCCAGGCAATGGCTTCCCCTTCGCGGTCAAGGTCGGTTGCGAGATAAATGTGGTCAGCGTTTTCCGCTAACGACTTTAACTCGGCGACAACTTTTTCTTTACCCGGCAGAATTTCATATTGCGCTTCCCAGCCATGGTAAGGATCGACGCCCATCCGATTTACCAGCGCCGTCTTCTCATCTTTTTTAACTTTCTTCTTGGCTTTGTTTTCGGTTGAGTCAGCGCTCTTTTTGCTGGCTGAGCCACTGGTCGGCAAATCACGGATATGACCGACGCTGGACTTCACCACGTAGTCATTACCTAAGTATTTATTAATAGTTTTGGCTTTTGCCGGGGACTCAACTATTACGAGAGCTTTACCCATATTTACCTTTACCTAATTTTATTTCTTCTAAAAAGAAGTCTTTTATCTCGCCGTGCCGCAGCGATTCATATCTCTTTTTTATATTGCGGCAGTCTGGCAAGAGATCAACATGTTTTTTTCTGTTGGCTGCTTAACTGCTCAACCTGAACGCAAGTTGTTGATCCTGCCTGCTATTCACCCATGCCCCAGAAGTATGGCTGTGTGAGACTCATTTATGGCGTAAACAAAACCTTCCACCCGACGCCGCAAAATCCCACACTGTACCTGATAAAAAGCGTCACGCAACCTAATTAGCACGGAAAGGCAGATTTCGCCAATCGGCAGATACCGCTAGCCATCCAGACGGCAAATAAACCTTAGTCTGTTTGCGGATAAATGCGAACTGACGTTAGAATATGAGCAGAATTTATGTTTGGAGTGTAATAAATGCGCGCTAATACCTTACCCATTGATCGTGAAACCTTACTGCAAGAAGCAAATAACCTGATTCGCCAGCACGATGATTATCTGCATGGCATGGTTGCCACCGAAGTTGAACAAAAAGGCAGCGTTTTAGTTTTTCGCGGAGAATTCTTTTTAGATCCGGATGGATTGCCAACGGCAAAAACGACCGCAGTATTTAATATGTTTAAACACCTGGCTCACGTGTTTTCTGAGAAATACCATTTGGTCGATTAAGCATAAAAAAGGGGGGCTAAGCCCCCCTGCTATTTAATCGCTACGCTTAAAGCAGCGGTTTTTCCCCGCGCTGCCACCAACGTAACAGCAGACGATCGACACTTTCGGCCGCGCTGCCGGTAAAACGGTCCATCAGGCGTTTACGACGTGCATAGCGCACCCCCACCACCTCGTGATTTTCCATTTCAGCAATCAGCAGATCGTCACTGGTGCCAATTGCATCAACCAACCCTTTTTCTTTCGCCTGGGTCCCGAACCAGTGTTCACCGGTCGCCACGCTGTCGATATCCAGCGATGGGCGCTGCTGATGCACAAACTCTTTAAACAGTTCGTGGGTTTCATTCAGATCTTCACGGAACTTCTCACGCCCCTGCTCGGTGTTTTCACCAAACAGCGTCAATGTGCGTTTGAACTCGCCGGCGGTGTGCAACTCCACATCAATATCATTCTTTTTCAGCAAGCGGTGGAAGTTCGGGATTTGCGCCACGACGCCGATCGAACCAATGATGGCAAAGGGCGCGGCCACAATGCGATCCGCCACGCAGGCCATCATGTAACCGCCGCTGGCGGCGACTTTGTCTACCGCGACCGTCAGGCGAATGCCGCCGGCACGCAAACGGGCCAACTGCGATGAAGCCAGCCCGTAGCCATGAACCACCCCGCCCGGGCTTTCCAACCGCAGCAGAACTTCATCTTGCGGCGTCGCCACGGCCAGCACCGCGGAAACTTCCTCGCGCAGTGAAGTCACTTCATGGGCATCCATGCTGCCTTTGAAATCCAGCACGTAAAGACAAGGTTTGGTGGCTTCCACCGCCCCGGCTTTGGCACGTTGCTTCTTCAGTTTATCGTCGGCTTTGGTCTGCTTTTTAAACTGCTTGCTCCAGGCCTTTTGTTCCGCCTCGCCCATCCGCGCCAAACGCATATCGCGCTGCATGTCCCGGTATTGTTCTCCGAGGTCGGTAAGCTGCAGTTCCCCTTTGTGTCGGGCTTTGCGTTGCCCAAGGCTGACCGCCAGCAACGCCAGCGCGGCGATGGCAATCACAACCGTCGCGACTTTGGCCAGAAACAGGCCGTAAACAGATATAAACTCCACAGATTCCGCCTTTATTAACAGGTTGTTAGTACTATCTCATTCATTCTAGCCAACCGAAGCGGTGGCTGTCGCGACTAAATAAAAATTCCTTGTGCGGCCTCTTTACTATGTGGGCGGATTTTGGCTTAACCAAGCCAGCCCCCTGCCATTTTTGTTACAAAAGAATGCCGTTTCTGCCGCCTAATCATTGAAAATACGATCCATTTAAGGCATATAACACGGATTATTCATCAAGATGATGATCCAAATTCGCTGCGGGGCCTGCATGCGGTCGAGCCTTTGCTCCTGTCATGGCCCCTCAATCCACCCCCTCCCCGATGCAAGCGGGAGACCAGCCACCAAGGCGCGAGGAATTATTGTGCATTACCAACCCAAGCAGGATCTGTTGCAACAACGTATTATTCTGGTCACCGGCGCCGGTGACGGCATCGGCCGCGAAGCCGCACTCACCTATGCCAAATTTGGCGCACAATTAGTGCTGTTGGGCCGCACCGAAAGCAAACTAAAGGCGGTACAGGCCGAAATCGCCAAACTCAGTGACGCCCCCACTTACACCATCACGCTGGACCTGCTGCATACTACGCAAGAGCAGTGCCAACAGGTGGCGAATGAGCTGGCAACCCGCGTCCCGCGTCTCGACGGCGTGTTGCACAATGCCGGCCTGCTGGGTGACATCGCCCCGATGGCCGAGCTGTCAATGACGATGTGGAACGAGGTGATGCAAGTGAACGTCAATGCGACCTTTATGCTCACCCAGGCGCTGCTGCCTCTGCTGTTGAAATCCCCCGCCGGATCGCTGGTGTTTACCAGTTCCAGCGTTGGCCGCACCGGGCGTGCCAACTGGGGCGCCTACGCCGTGTCAAAATTCGCCACCGAAGGCATGATGCAGGTGCTGGCCGATGAATACAAAAATCGCAATCTGCGGGTAAATTGCATCAATCCGGGCGGAACTCGCACCCAAATGCGCGCATCTGCGTTTCCTGACGAAGACAAAAGCAAGCTGAAAACCCCGGCTGACATCATGCCGCTTTACCTCTATTTGATGGGGGATGACAGCCGCCGTAAAACCGGTATGAGTTTCGATGCTCAACCTAACCGTAAACCCGGCGCGGCCGAATAAAAGGGGCTTTATCATGGCTGAAGATCGCCACCAACAACGACAACAGCGCCTTAAAGAGCAGGTGGATGCGCGCATTGCTGCTGCTCAGGTAGCGCGGGGGCTGCTGCTGGTATTCACCGGCAACGGTAAAGGTAAAACCACTGCGGCGTTTGGCACCGTGACCCGGGCCGTTGGCCACGGGATGAAAGCTGGCGTCATTCAGTTCATCAAGGGTGAATGGCCGAACGGTGAGAAAAATCTGCTGCAACAGCACGGCGTCGAGTTTCAGGTGATGGCGACCGGCTTTACCTGGGAAACACAGGATAAGGCCAGCGATACCGCCGCCTGTCAGGCCGTATGGCAACACGGCAAACGTATGCTGGCAGACAGCAGCCTGGATCTGGTGCTGCTGGACGAACTGACCTATATGGTCAGCTACGGCTACCTTGAACTGGATGAGCTACTGGAAGCGCTACGACAACGTCCTGCGCACCAGACGGTGATCATCACCGGGCGTGGCTGCCATCGTGATTTGTTGGAGCTGGCGGATACGGTGACCGAGATGCGGCCGGTGAAGCACGCGTTTGACGCGGGTATCAAGGCACAACAGGGGATTGACTGGTAACGAAAAGAAAAACGCCGCAGCCCGAATGGGCTACGGCGTGATAATCAGCTGCGTTTGCTTGGTTTGCCCGGCTTGCTGCCCGCAGCACTGCGGCGACCGCTTCCTGCCACCTGGGTGTGACGCTTAACGGCACGACGGATCTGGTTAGCCTTCACACGGCGACGCTCGCGCTCAACAGGCATCTTGCTGACGGTTTCAGGCTTGAGGTCAACCAGTTCGCGCAGGTAGTTGATCGCCGGCAATTCCAGTTCGGTCCAACCGCCACGAGGAATGCCTTTTGGCAGGTCGATATCGCCGTAACGCACGCGGATCAGGCGGCTAACCTGAACGCCAACGGCTTCCCACAGACGACGAACCTCACGGTTACGCCCTTCGGTCAGGGTCACGTTGTACCACTGGTTTATGCCTTCGCCACCCTGGAAAGTGATGGTGCGGAAAGCCGCCGGGCCATCTTCCAGTTGAACGCCTTTGCTTAGCTGCTTCACTTTTTCGTCGTCAATCTGGCCAAATACGCGCACGGCATATTCACGCTCAACTTCACGACTTGGGTGCATCAGGCGGTTAGCCAGTTCACCGTCGGTGGTGAACAACAGCAGGCCTGAGGTGTTGACGTCCAGGCGCCCTACCGCTACCCAGCGCGAACCACGCAGCTTGGGCAAGCGATCGAAGACCGTCGGGCGACCTTCTGGGTCGCTGCGAGTACACAATTCGCCTTCCGGCTTGTAATAAGCCAGCACGCGGCAAACCGCTTCTTCAGATTCTTTAACCGAAACGACGTGACCATCCAGACGGATTTTCATTGAAGGGGTTACTTCAACGCGATCACCCAGTTTGGCAATTTTACCGTCGACGCTGACGCGCCCGGCCTCAATAATGGTTTCGATTTCACGACGCGAGCCATGACCGGCGCGCGCTAAAACTTTCTGTAACTTTTCGCTCATTGAGCAACCTCTAGTGTCGCCTTCACAGGCGTCGGGGGGATGACCGTCGCGGCGTCAGGCGCCACAGCGGTAACAATACGTTTACTTGGATCGAACCGCGCATTATACAGGCTTTCAATAGGGTTGAAACCCACTTTGTTGTCTGGTCGATTATCGAAAGCTATCGATTGCGTGAGAACTCGCTGAAAAGCGGGTCTGCCCCCGCTTTATAACCTACTCGGAAAACGGATTAATCATCGAGGAAATCGACTACCGCCCGATACACTGCCGCTGGCTGCTCAAGAATACCAAGGTGAGTTCGGGCATTCTCCAGCCGCACGACCGAGAAAAATGGATGGTTGGCGGCAAAGCTCTGCTGTTGCCGCAAATAGTCTTCGCCACGATCCAGTGAGTAAATATGCCGGCAAGCAGGCGGTGAGGTTAATTCCCCCAGCCGGTTTAGCGGCGAACCGTATTGCCTGTAAGCTTGCTCAATCGCCACGCCGGCGGCCTGCCAAACGCGATAATCCTCCTGCGCCATTTCAACGGTCAAATGCTGTTTTACCTGTGGGTGTTCAATACCGCCCTGCCAGAATGTGAATAAATCATCCCGCGCCGCCAGCCAGTGTTCAGGCCGCTGCATTTGCTGAACGGAATCGAAAAATGCAGGCTCAGGCTGGGTCATGATCCAATCGAGAAACACCATTCCCTGCATCTGCTGCGGCATGTTCTCGGCCAACGCCACCGCTATCCAACTGGCGTGCGCTACCGACAGCGTCACAAACCGCTCCACTTGCAACTCAAGCAGCAATTGCTGGAGATCTGCCAGCAGATCCTGTGCGCCAAGGGAGAATCCGGCATCACGATCAGACAGGGCGTGCCCCCGCCAGTCGAGGCTGATCACCCGATACTTTTGCGACGCCAGTGCGGTAAAGGGGGCAAATACGGTTTTTGGTTCACACCAACCGGGCAGCAGGACCAACGTCAGCGGGCCTGAACCGGAATCATGATAATCGAGAGAAAGGGTGCCATGGCGAAACGCTGTCATTTTGTCTCCTAAACGTCATATCCCCCACGATAAGGGGATTTGTGCATTAGCAGTAAAATGACAGCCTTCGTCAGTTTCATCTATTGGAATAGATGCTAAATAAGGGGCTTCGCACCTAATGAAAAAATACGCACTAAAAAAACGCGATTAATGCCGTTCACAGGGATAAGCGGCGGTTAATGCCAGCATAATCACCGAAGGCGCGGAATAGTGAAGCTGTTCCGGGTGTTCATTTAAATACTGCATCACCGCGTCCGCCGCCATCCCCACGCTCATCCCGGCATCCGGACAAATGCTACGATTGCCCTGCATTGAGAAGGTATCGAATACGCCGGCCACATAGCCCATAAACATCCCGCCATCGAGCGCTTCGGTGACGGTAGCCGCTCCGTTCTTATTTTTCACATAGCCGCTGGTTTCCGACAGCAAAGCGCTGCCGGAATAAAACCCCGCGCTGGCCGCAGAGGAAAACAATATGGCCACCAAAAGAGAAATCCGCTTAATCATTGCTACGCATCCTGCCTATTATCAGTTTTTGATATTGTAGAATAGCGGCTTTACCGGCAAATGACGCCGTTACCGCCACTTTTCAGAAAATGAGCAAAAGCGGCAGCGTAATTATGCATCAATGGAAAGGCGTTGCGTCGCCTGCCCCTTCACGCACCACTTCCGGCGCGGACTCGGTCAGATCAATCACCGTGGTCGGTTGCTGGCCCAGGAAGCCGCCGTGGATCACCAGATCCACCTGCTTGCCCAGATGATCGTTGATCTCTTCCGGATCGGATTCGGCAAAATCATTGCCTGGCAGCATCAACGTGGTCGACATCATCGGCTCATTCAGCACTTCCAGCAACGCCAACGCAATCGGGTTAGACGGCACGCGCAGACCGATGGTTTTGCGCTTGTCGTTCATCAGGCGACGCGGGACTTCTTTGGTCGCTTTCAAAATGAACGTGTAGTTGCCGGGGGTGTTGTTCTTGATCAGTCGAAACGCGGTATTGTCGACATAAGCGTAAGTAGACAGCTCGGACAGATCGCGGCACATCAAGGTAAAATTATGATTGCTGTCCAATTGACGGATACGGCAGATGCGTTCCATGGCCGTCTTGTCTTCCAGCTTGCAACCCAACGCGTAGCCGGAATCGGTAGGATAGACGATCACCCCACCTTTACGCAGCACATCCACCGCCTGGTTGATCAGGCGCGGTTGCGGGTTATCTGGATGGATATAAAAAAGCTGACTCATGACTTGCTCCTAAAAATGATGCACGCGGGCGGCATCGCCCACGTTAAATCAACTGACCTTGCCCTGCTGCGGTTGTGGCCAGTCACGCCACACGGGTTCAACCCCGCCGGGTAACCACAGTTTGCGGCCCAGTTCGATCCACGAGCAGGGCTGATGAAAGTCAGAGCCCTGCGACGCCAATAATTGATATTCCTGCGCATACTTTGCCAGTTGCGAACGCTCATGCGGTGCCTGCTGACACTGGGCAACCTCCATGGCATCCCCCCCTTGTTCGGCAAAGTGCGCCAACAACCGTTTCAGCCATTTGGCCGTCAGGTCGTAACGGCCCGGGTGCGCTATCACCGCCTGACCGCCGGATTGATGAATCACATCAATGGCTTGTTTTATTGTACACCACTGTGGCGGAACGTAGCCGGTTTTGCCTTTGGCCAGGTATTTCTTGAACACCTGAGCCATATTGTCAGCGATGCCAATCTGCACCAGATAACGGGCGAAGTGACCACGCGTCACCGCCCCACCGTCCGCCAACTTTTGCGCGCCTTCAAATGCACCGTCAATACGCGCTTTCGCCAGCCGGATGCCAATTTCCTGTGCGCGCAGGTTGCGACGCTCAGTCTGCTCGGCCAACAATTGCACCATCGCCGGATGTGCAGTTTCAATCCCCAGACCCACGATATGAATCTCATGATTTTCCCACAGCGTGGAGATCTCCACCCCGTTCACCAACTGCAGCGGTAACGACAGCTCGGCAATGGTTGCGGCTGCGGCGGCTAAACCTTCGGTGGTGTCGTGGTCGGTAATCGCCAATACGCCTACCCGCATCTCAACGGCCCGTTGCACCAACTGCGCCGGCGTCAAATAGCCGTCAGAGGCGGTGGTATGGCTGTGGAGATCGTACAGGGTAAAGGCGGAAGGCTGGGGGCTGCTGTCTGTCAAAAGAAATATCCGTCAAAGGTTTGGCCTTCTATCATACCCGCGTTCGCCCGCAGGACGGAAATCTATTCTGGCCGACGGCCTGTTCCGCTCGATGAAAATTATTCACGCTTGCGGCTAAAACATTGTGTGAAAAGAGGGTTGACTTTATTCTCGCGAACCAGTTAACTAGTACACAAGTTCAGGGCGATACCCTGGTTGGATGATAAACAAGAGAGCACAGAAATGAATAAGCAAACTTCTCTTCTTCGTTGGTGGCGTACCTCCCTTTCGCGGGCGGTGTAATCACGCATACCTGTCATCTGACACTGCAGATTCCCTAAGCCCGCTGGTAACGCGGGCTTTTTTATGGACAAATTTTAACTGGAAGACCCAAGATGAACATCAAACCACAGCTTAAATTACTGAAGGCGGAGGCCAGTTACCGGGGCGATCCGACCACTATTTTCCACCAGTTGTGTGGCGCGCGTCCGGCAACCCTGCTGTTGGAATCTGCTGAAATCAACAGCAAGCAAAACCTGCAAAGCCTGCTGGTGATCGACAGTGCCCTGCGTATCACCGCACTGGGTCGTATCGTCACCCTGCAGGCGCTGACCGCCAACGGTGCGGCAATGCTGCCGCTGCTGGATGAGGCGCTGCCGCCTGAAGTACAGATTCAGGTGCGCCCTAACGGCCGGGAACTGACTTTCCCGCCGATTGACGCTATCCAGGATGAAGACGCTCGCCTGCGGTCGCTGTCGGTATTTGACGCGCTGCGCACCCTGCTAACATTGGTGGATTCTCCCGCCGACGAACGTGAAGCCGTCATGCTTGGTGGCCTGTTTGCTTACGATTTGGTCGCCGGCTTCGAAGACCTGCCGACACTGCGTCAGGATCAGCGCTGCCCGGACTTCTGCTTCTATTTGGCGGAAACCCTGTTGGTGCTGGATCACCAACGCGGCGTCGCCCGTCTGCAGGCCAGCGTATTCACGGCCGACCCGGCCGAGGAACAACGCCTGCAACTGCGCCTGGAACAGCTGCAGGTGCAATTGAAACAGACGCCGCAGCCCATTCCTCACCAGAAGCTGGAAAACATGCAGCTGAGCTGCAACCAGACCGATGAAGAATACGGTGCCGTGGTCAGCGAGCTGCAACAGGCCATTCGTCAGGGTGAAATTTTTCAGGTGGTGCCGTCGCGTCGTTTCTCGCTGCCCTGCCCGGCCCCGCTGGCCGCGTATCAGACGCTGAAAGACAACAACCCAAGCCCCTATATGTTCTTTATGCAGGATGACGAGTTCACCCTGTTCGGCGCGTCGCCGGAAAGTGCCTTGAAATACGACGCCAACAACCGCCAGATTGAAATCTACCCGATTGCCGGTACCCGCCCACGCGGTCGTCGTGCCGACGGTTCACTGGACCTGGATCTGGACAGCCGTATCGAGCTGGAAATGCGTACTGACCATAAAGAGCTGGCCGAGCACCTGATGCTGGTCGATCTGGCGCGAAACGATCTGGCGCGCATCTGCCAGGCCGGCAGCCGCTACGTGGCCGATCTGACCAAAGTGGACCGCTACTCTTTCGTAATGCACCTGGTTTCCCGTGTGATCGGCACCTTGCGCGCCGACCTTGACGTGCTGCACGCCTATCAGGCCTGTATGAACATGGGCACGCTGAGCGGTGCACCTAAAGTGCGCGCCATGCAGCTGATTGCCGCTTCCGAAGGCACCCGTCGTGGCAGCTACGGCGGCGCAGTGGGTTACTTCACCGCCACCGGTGATTTGGATACCTGTATTGTCATCCGTTCCGCGTATGTTGAAGACGGCATTGCCACCGTGCAAGCCGGTGCCGGCGTAGTGCTGGATTCTGTACCACAGGCGGAAGCCGATGAAACCCGTAATAAGGCACGTGCCGTGCTGCGCGCCATTGCCAGTGCGCACCAGGCCAAGGAGGTGTTCTGATGGCCGATATCTTACTGCTCGATAACGTTGATTCCTTTACCTACAACCTGGTCGATCAGCTGCGCGCCAGCGGCCATCAGGTGGTGATCTATCGCAACCAAATTTCTGCCGAGGTGATTATCGAGCGCCTGCAGCAACTGACCCAGCCGGTGCTGATGCTGTCTCCTGGCCCGGGCACACCGGCCGAAGCCGGCTGCATGCCGGAGCTGTTGCAGCGCCTGCGCGGCCAGTTACCCATTATCGGCATCTGTCTCGGCCATCAGGCAATCGTCGAAGCCTATGGCGGGCACGTCGGCCAGGCCGGGGAAATCCTGCATGGCAAGGCGTCGGCCATCAGCCACGATGGCGAAGGGATGTTTGCCGGTATGGTGAACCCACTGCCGGTGGCCCGTTATCATTCCCTGGTCGGCAGCAATATCCCGGCCGAACTCACCGTTAACGCCCACTTCGGCGACATGGTGATGGCAGTACGTCATGACAAGCATCGCGTATGCGGTTTCCAGTTCCATCCGGAATCTATCCTGACCACTCACGGCGCGCGTTTGCTTGAGCAAACTCTGGCCTGGGCGCTGGCGAAATAACGAGAGGAAACGACGATGCAAACTATTCTTGAAAAACTGTACCGCTCAGAGTCGATGAATCAGCAGGAAAGCCAGCAGTTGTTCAGCGCCATTGTTCGCGGTGAGCTGGAGCCAAGCCAGTTGGCCGCGGCGCTGATCAGCATGAAAATTCGCGGCGAACGTCCGGAAGAGATCGCCGGCGCGGCTAAAGCGCTGCTGGCCGATGCCCTGCCGTTCCCGCGCCCGGACTACCCGTTTGCCGATATCGTCGGCACCGGCGGTGACGGCACCAACAGCATTAATATTTCCACCGCCAGCGCCTTTGTGGCGGCCGCGTGCGGCGCCAAAGTGGCAAAACACGGTAACCGCAGCGTTTCCAGCCGGTCAGGATCATCCGATCTGCTGGCGGCGTTCGGCATTCGTCTGGATCTGCCAGCGGAACAAGCGCGCCAAGCGCTGGATGACCTGGGCGTATGCTTCCTGTTCGCGCCGCAGTATCACACCGGTTTCCGCCATGCGATGCCGGTACGTCAGCAGTTGAAAACCCGTACGGTATTCAACGTACTCGGTCCGCTGATCAACCCGGCGCGTCCGCCACTGGCGCTGATCGGCGTTTATAGCCCGGAATTGGTGCTGCCGATTGCCGAAACCCTGCGCGTGCTGGGTTATCAACGAGCCGCTGTCGTGCACGGCGGTGGCATGGATGAAGTGGCGATCCACACCGCGACCCACGTGGCCGAGCTGAACAACGGCGAAATTGAAAGCTATCAGCTGACGCCAGAATCCTTCGGGCTGCAACGCTACCCGCTGGAGGCCCTGCTGGGCGGTTCGCCGGAAGAAAATCGTGACATTCTGGCAAGGTTGTTACAAGGTAAAGGTGACCCGGCGCACGCCGCTGCGGTGGCCGCTAACGTGGCGCTGCTGCTGAAGTTATTCGGGCATGAAGACCTGCGCCAAAACGCGCAGCAGGCACTGGACATGATTCACAGCGGGAAAGCTTACGAGCGCGTAACCGCACTGGCAGCAAGAGGATAAATGATGCAGGAAACCGTGCTCAACAAGATTGTTCGTGATAAAGCGCAATGGGTCGCAGCACGACAGCAACAACAGCCACTGGCCAGTTTTCAAAATGAAATCGTCCCCAGCGAGCGTGGCTTTTATCACGCGCTGCAGGGTGCCAGAACGGCGTTTATTCTTGAATGTAAAAAGGCATCCCCTTCCAAAGGATTAATCCGCGAGAATTTCGATCCCGTGGAAATTGCTTCGGTCTACAAGGATTTCGCCTCGGCGATCTCGGTGTTGACCGATGAAAAATACTTCCAGGGCAGCTTCGACTTTCTGCCGCTGGTCAGCAAGACGGTGACACAGCCGGTGCTGTGCAAAGACTTTATTATCGACCCGTATCAGATCTATCTGGCGCGCTTCTATCAGGCCGACGCCATTCTGCTGATGCTGTCCGTGCTGAACGACGATCAGTACCGTCAATTGGCTGCGGTTGCGCACAGCCTGAACATGGGCGTGCTGACCGAAGTGATCAGCGAAGAAGAGCTGCAACGGGCCATTGCTTTGGAAGCGCGCGTGGTCGGTATCAATAACCGCGATCTGCGCGACCTGAGTATCGATCTGGATCGCACTCGCCAGTTGGCGCCTCGCGTCCCACACGGGGTGACGGTGATCAGCGAGTCCGGCATCAACAATTACGGTCAGATCCGCGAACTGAGCCACTTTGCCAACGGTTTCCTGATTGGCAGCGCATTAATGTCGGAAACCGATCTCCGTGCCGCCGTGCGCCGGGTGATCCTGGGCGACAACAAAGTCTGCGGGCTGACCCGTCCGCAGGATGCCAGCGCGGCCTATCAGGCAGGTGCGGTGTATGGCGGACTGATTTTCGTCGGGCGTTCACCGCGCTATGTTGATATCAACCGCGCCCGTGAAGTTATCTCGGGTGCCCCCCTGAAATATGTCGGCGTATTCTGCGACGCGCAGGTAGAGACCCTGGTTAAAACCGTCGAACGCCTGGGGCTGAAAGCGGTGCAACTGCACGGTTCGGAAGATCAGGCCTATATCAGCGCCCTGCGCGCCGAACTGCCTGCCGAGTGCCAGATTTGGAAAGCACTGAGCGTAAAAGACCATTTACCGCAGCGCGATTTGCAGCACGTTGATCGTTATCTGCTGGATAACGGCGCGGGTGGCACCGGGCAGCGTTTCGACTGGTCGGTATTGCACGGCGAAAACCTGGAAAACGTGATGCTGGCCGGTGGCCTGAGCGCAGACAACTGCGTTGACGCAGCCAAACTCGGCTGTGCCGGGTTGGACTTTAACTCCGGCGTAGAGAGCCAGCCCGGCATTAAGGATCCTGCCCGCCTGGCGGCGGTGTTCCAGACCCTGCGCGCTTACTAATTATGATTAACGGATAATAACGGGAACTAAAATGACGCTGCTTAACCCCTACTTCGGCGAATTTGGTGGCCAATATGTGCCGCAGATTCTGATGCCGGCCTTAAAACAACTGGAAGAAGCCTTTGTCAGCGCCCAGCGCGATCCAGAATTCCAGGCTGAATTTATCGACCTGTTGAAAAACTACGCCGGTCGCCCGACGGCTTTGACACTGTGCAAAAACCTCACTGCCGGTACCAAAACCAAGCTGTATCTGAAGCGTGAAGATCTGCTGCACGGTGGCGCGCACAAAACTAACCAGGTATTGGGTCAGGCGCTGTTGGCCAAGCGCATGGGCAAAACCGAAATCATCGCCGAGACCGGTGCCGGTCAACACGGCGTTGCCTCCGCACTGGCCTGTGCCCTGCTCGGCCTGAAGTGCCGCATTTATATGGGCGCCAAAGATATCGAGCGCCAGTCACCCAACGTCTTCCGCATGCGCCTGATGGGAGCGGAAGTGATCCCGGTGCACAGCGGTTCCTCCACGCTGAAAGATGCCTGTAACGAAGCGCTGCGCGACTGGTCTGGCAGCTACAAAACCGCCCACTATATGCTGGGTACCGCTGCAGGTCCGCACCCGTATCCGACGATTGTGCGTGAATTCCAGCGCATGATCGGCGAAGAAACCAAAGCACAAATGCTGGAACGTGAAGGCCGCCTGCCGGATGCCGTACTGGCCTGCGTTGGCGGTGGCTCGAACGCCATCGGTATGTTTGCCGACTTTATCGACGATACCAGCGTTGGGTTGATCGGCGTTGAACCTGCAGGTTTAGGGATTGAAACCGGCCAGCACGGCGCACCGCTCAAACACGGCCACGTGGGCATCTATTTCGGCATGAAGGCGCCGATGATGCAGACTTCCGAAGGTCAGATCGAAGAGTCCTACTCGATTTCCGCCGGCTTGGACTTCCCTTCAGTCGGGCCGCAACACGCCTATCTGAACAGCATCGGTCGGGCTGAATACGTGTCTATTACCGATGACGAAGCGCTGGACGCTTTCAAAGCGCTGTCGCGTAGCGAAGGGATTATCCCGGCGCTGGAGTCTTCCCATGCTCTGGCGCACGCGCTGAAAATGATCCGTGAAACGCCGCAAAAAGAACAGATTTTGGTGGTTAACCTGTCCGGCCGCGGTGACAAAGACATATTTACCGTTCACGACATTCTGAAAGCTCGAGGAGAAATCTGATGGAACGTTATCAACAACTGTTCAACCGCCTGGCAGATAAGAAAGAAGGCGCGTTCGTCCCGTTCGTTACCCTCGGCGATCCGAACCCGGCGCTTTCGTTGCAGATCGTCGATACCCTGGTTGAAGCCGGTGCCGACGCGCTGGAACTGGGCATTCCATTCTCCGATCCGCTGGCCGATGGCCCTACGATTCAAAGTGCTGCGCTGCGCGCCTTCGCCTCAGGCGTGACGCCAACCCAGTGCTTCGAAATGCTGGCGGCGATCCGCCAGAAACACCCGAACATTCCTATCGGCCTGCTGATGTACGCCAACCTGGTATTCCATAAAGGCATCGATGCGTTTTACCAACGCTGTGCCGAAGTCGGCGTTGATTCGGTGCTGATTGCCGACGTGCCGTATGAAGAATCTGCGCCCTTCCGTGCTGCGGCAACGCGCCATGGCATTGCACCTATCTTTATCTGCCCACCCAATGCAGACGACGATTTACTGCGTGAAATATCCTCACACGGCCGCGGCTACACCTACCTGTTGTCCCGTGCGGGCGTCACCGGCACCGAAAGTCGCGCTGAATTGCCACTTCATCACCTGGTGAATAAATTGCGCGAATACCATGCGGCACCGCCGCTGCAAGGATTTGGCATTTCCGAGCCGGCACAGGTTCGCGATGCGCTGCAGGCCGGTGCTGCCGGGGCGATATCCGGTTCGGCTATCGTTAAAATTATCGAGCAGAATCAAGCTAATCCGACAGAAATGCTGACGAAACTGGCGAATTTTACGCGTGAAATGAAAGCGGCTACCCGGGCATAAGGCTTCAACGGTGGGCGCAGCAGATTGCGCCCGCCGATAACATCTTGTTTACCCTCAAAGTTGTGCGATTTTTTTTACATCTAAAGTTTGAACAAACCCAATTCTTGTCTCACACTTAGCGTTGCGCGTCGGGCATTTCTTTATTTTTTAGGGGTGCACTACGTCTTCAGGTGAAAACCCGAATGTAGTTTCAACAATAACATTGCATGGAGAGTAATTTATGAAGCTATTTAAAACCCTTTCGGTCTTGTGCATGGCTGCCGTTGTGGCATTCGCAGTGAGTGCCTGCGCGCCAACAGCGAAATCTGAAGGGACTGGCGGTTATATTGATGACACGGTAGTGACGACCAAGGTGAAGTCAGCGCTGCTGGCGGATAAAACCATCAAATCTACCGAAATCAGCGTCGAGACCTTTAAAGGTCGTGTGCAATTGAGCGGCTTTGTCACTTCGAGCGCCGATGCCAACCGTGCAGTGCAGGTAACTCGTGGCGTAGCGGGTGTGAAATCCGTCGAGAACGTCATGCAGATCAAGTAAAAATAAAACGGAGGCGCTGTATGCGCCTCCCTGTTTCACCGCTATCAGAAACGATAACCTGCCCCGAACATAAATACCCACGGATCCAAACGCGTATCTATGCTGTGATGATTACCGGCCGCATCGTCAAAGCGTGTTTTGGTTTCGATGTTCATCCACCAGACTGACATGTTCAGCATCCAGTGCTCATCCAGGTTGTAATCCAGGCCCGCCTGCGCGGCCACACCCCAGGAGTCTTTCAAACTCAGGTTGCTCAACCCGGCATCTTTGCCGTTGTCGTTGAATTTTTCATCGAAGAAGGTGGTGTAGTTCACGCCCACGCCCAGATACGGACGCAGTTTGTCCTGCTTGTCGCCAAAGTAATACTGCGCCATCAGGCTCGGCGGTAAATCGTGCACCGTAGCGATATCACCGTTCACGGCGGAACCGTTCAAGCCTACCTTGTGGCGAAACGGCGTTGCGGCCAGCAGTTCGACACCAATATTGTCCGTAACCATATAGCCGAAGGTCAGGCCAAGCTGGGTGTTATTATTGGCGCTGAATGAGCCCTGCCCAAGTACATCATCCGATCCGGCATTTGGTCGTACGGTCGCAGAACCTGCACGGAAAAGAAAATCGCCTGCCTGATGCGCACTTGCCAACATAGGGGCCATCATCGCCGCCAATACCATCAGAGTTGTCTTTTTCATTATCCATTCCATTTGTGTGGTTATCATCCAGGGGGAATATACCTACTTACGGGTATTTATGATCCCATCGAGATCACATCTTATGTGTAAAAATTTTAATTCCTACTAAAAACAAGGTTACCTAAGAGACTAATAAATCGAGAATTGATCTGAATCAAAAAACGCTTTTTGTTGCAAATTGTTTACATGTTCAAATTTCAGTTGCTAAAAAAAACGCCGCTGCGTAATTTCATCTTCCGTGTTGGTTTTGGTTGGTGTCGTAAGGAGTCGGCGGGCAATCAAGATGAGCGAAATTCAAAATCCCTGTGTCAGTTGCGGCGCATGCTGCGGCTATTTTCGAGTGTCATTCTATTGGGCCGAAGCGGAAGATGGCGGCGGCGTGGTTCCTTTATCCCTAACAGAGCCGTTAACCCCCTTCCTGCGCTGTATGCAGGGGACCAACAGCAAGTCCCCACGCTGCACCGCACTCGACGGCGAAATCGGCAAAGCGGTTTCCTGTTCTATTTATCTTAATCGCCCCAGCCCCTGCCGTGAGTTCGATCAGTCGGGAGAGAATGGCCTGCGTAACGAAGCGTGCGACCGCGCTCGCGAACGTTATGGCCTGCCGCCATTGCCGGTTCCGTTGCCACTTTCTTTACCGATCGCCAAGATCGACGAAGAAATAGCCGTAGTGCAATTCGCGGGGTGCCACAGCGACGTGGAACAGGGTACAATCGCCCACTGATTTTGATTTATCTCTGTTTCTCGATGCCAAGGAGTCTGCATGCCTATCACGGCCAACACGTTGTACCGTGACAGTTTTAATTTTTTCCGTAACCAACTGGCCAGTATTCTGATACTGGCGTTGTTGACCGCGTTCATTTCTGTGCTGCTCAATCAGGTTTTCAGCCCTGACATCGAGCAGTTGAAGATCCTGAGCGCAACGGAAGGTGACTTTGCTGCGTCCGCCGGTATGGGGATCCAGGAAATCATTCAACAAATGACGCCTGAGCAGCAGATGGTGTTATTGAAGGTCTCAGCCGCCGCCACTTTCTCTGCGTTAGTGGGTAACGTGCTGCTGGTAGGCGGGATGTTGACGCTGGTTCGCCTGGTTTCTCAGGGGCAACGCCTGAGCGCCCTGCGCGCTATCGGGGCTTCGGCGCCGGAACTGCCGCGTTTGCTGCTGCTGCTGTTTATTTGCACGCTGCTGATCCAACTGGGGCTGACGCTGTTTGTCGTGCCGGGTGTGATTATGGCGATCGCCTTCTCGCTGGCCCCGGTAATCACCACCGCCGACAAGAAAGGCGTGTTCGCGTCGATCAAACTGAGCTGCAAACTGGCTTTCGCCAATGCGCGCGTGATTGTTCCAGCAATGATGCTGTGGCTGGCAGCCAAGCTGCTGGTGCTGTTTATGGTGAGCCACCTGTCGGTGCTGACCCCGAACGTCGCCAGCGTGGTGCTGACGGCTCTGAGCAACCTGGTTTCCGCCCTGTTGCTGATTTACCTGTTCCGCCTGTATATGCTGCTGCGCAGCTGATCTTGCGACAGGATGCAAAAAAGGCACGCTTCTGCGTGCCTTTTTGTTTATGGGGCCGCGGCTGGTTCCGCCTGCTCCTTGCTTTGAATCAGCTTCAGTGCCAGGTACAAATCCGGTACCAGTATTAATTCCCGATCGCGTCCTACCCGGTTGATGCGGAACCAGCGCGTCAATTCGGTGCGTCGTCCTGCCAACACCAACTTAACGTTACGCTGTAACAAATCGCGTTTCAGCTCATCAATTGCCGCCAGGACGCTGATATCGGCATGGGTAAAGCTGGCCACGGCGTCCACCACCACCCAGCGCGGTTGAAACGGCGTGCTATCCACCAGGTTCAGGATCCGTCGTTTGAAATACGCCACGTTGAAATAGGTCAACGGCGAGTTGAAGCGATACATCATCACTCCAGGCACCGGCTTAATGCCGTTATTGTTGCCCATCGAGTGGATCATGCCTTCGTCATTGACGCCCAACAGCTGCTCCGTCGGGCGGAATACCGTGCGCAAGAACTGCATCAACCCCAGTAATACCGCCAGGCCAATACCGCTGATTACCCCCACCAGCAGTACACAAAGGAAGGTAAACATCGCCAACCTGAAGGCCTGCGCATTTCGGCGCCGCATGATCCAGATACCGCGAATATCCAACAGCGACCAGGCGGCATACATCAGTACCACCCCCAGTCCTGCCACCGGAATAAACTGCAACGGAGCCATCAGAAACAGCAACACGAAGGCAATCACCCCTGCCGCAATGATCGACACCAGTTGGCTCTTGCCACCGTTGGCGTCATTGACAGCCGTGCGCGAATCCGCCCCGCTGATGGCGAAACCCTGCGATAACGCCGAGACGATGTTCACCAGCCCCAGTGCGCGAAACTCCGCGTCCGCATTGACCTCATAGCCGTTCTTGGCCGCAAAGCTGCGGGCGGTCAGCATCATGCTGACGAAGCTCACGACCGCCAGGTTAAGCGCCGGGATCACCATATCGCGCAGCAAGCCTGGCTGAAAATCCGGCCACTGCACGATCGGCAATACGTCGCTAAAACCGCCTACCGTCACTACGCCGTGCTGCTGCAGCCCACCGGCCCAGGTAACAAAGGCCGCCAAAACGATGGCAAACAGCGGCGCCGGCCAGTTAGGCCGCCATTTTTTGAACCCGATCAGCGTAACCAGGGTCAGCAGCGAAACCGCCATGGTCAATACATCGCTGTGCATCAGATTGCCCGGTAAAGCGTAGATTCGCTCGATCAACTGCGCCGGATGCATGCCGAAACCCAGTACCTTGCCAATCTGATCGACCATGATGGTAATAGCCACCCCGTTGAGCAGCCCGCTGAGTATCGGTCTGGAGAGCAAGTCAGCAAGTGCGCCCAGCTTGAAACGGCTGGCTAACAGACACCAGGCGCCCATCATCGCCGTCATCATGATGGTAAGCTGCCAGTGGCGCTCCATGTTGCCCGCCGCCAGCGGCGTCACCACGGCGGCAATGACCGCACAGGTTGCTGCATCCGGCCCGACAATGAGCTGGCGTGAGGAACCGAAGAAGGCATAGGCAACCATCGGCAAAATACAGGAATAAAGCCCCACCACCGGACTAACCCCGGCCAATTCGGCATAAGCGATCGCCACCGGCAAGGCAACGGCAGCCACGGAAAGCCCGGCGCGAATGTCCGGTTTAAGCCAACTGCGTTGATACCCTAATAAATGCGTCAAACCGGGCGTTAGCGCCTGGAGAGATTTCCACTGCATAACCTGTTTTCCGTTATAAATTATCCGGCTATTATTGGGCGTATCATGCGATGCCAATGCCGCGCTGGCAATCCACACGCCGCGAACTCGCGACTTCAATCGTAAGTTTATGCAAATTCCTGCTTTCATGGCGGAAATCCGTTGGCCAAACGCCGATAATCAGCGCTTCCCAGCGGTACACAGAACCCGCCAAATCCGGTATAGTCGGCCGATGAACAGATGATGGATTGATTTATGAAGCAGTTTCTTGATTTCCTCCCGCTAATTGTCTTTTTCGCCTTTTATAAGCTCTACGATATTTACGTGGCCTCTGGCGCGCTGATTGTCGCCACCGCCCTGGCGCTGGTGTTCACCTGGTTCAAGTACCGCAAAATCGAGAAGATGACGCTGATCACCTTCCTGATGGTGCTGGTGTTCGGCACCCTGACGTTGGTGTTCCATAACGATTTGTTTATCAAATGGAAAGTGACCATCATCTACACGCTGTTCGCGCTGGCGCTGCTGATCAGCCAACTGGTGCTCAAGAAGCCGTTGGTGCAGCGCATGCTGGGGAAAGAGCTGACGCTGCCGGATAAAGTCTGGAACAACCTCAATCTGGCCTGGGCGGTGTTCTTCCTGGTCTGCGGTCTGGCGAACATCTACGTCGCGTTCTGGCTGCCTCAAAGCGTTTGGGTCAATTTTAAGGTGTTCGGCCTGACCGCGCTGACGCTGGTATTTACCCTGCTAAGCGGTATTTATATTTATCGGCACATGCCGGAAGAACAGAAAAAATAGTTACAAAATTGTTAATGCCCGTAGCCTTTGCTACGGGCAGTATAGTGAAATCCCTTCTTTGATAAGCAGACAGCTATGACTCAACAACGACCTTTACCCAGTGGCGAAATGGTGCTGCGCACGCTGGCGATGCCGGCTGATACCAACGCCAACGGTGATATTTTTGGCGGCTGGCTGATGTCGCAGATGGACATCGGCGGCGCTATTCAGGCAAAAGAAATTGCCGAGGGACGCGTAGTAACAGTACGCGTCGATGGTATGACCTTCCTGAAACCTGTCGCCGTGGGTGATGTGGTATGTTGCTATGCGCACTGTATCCGTACCGGGCGCAGTTCTATCACCATCAATATCGAAGTGTGGGTCAAGAAAGTGTCCTCCGCCCCGATAGGCCAGCGTTATCGCGCAACCGAGGCAGTATTTACCTATGTCGCGGTGGACGATGAGGGCAATTCACGGGCCCTGCCCGACGGAAAAATGAATTTCCGTGTGGGTTTCGATGAATAACCCGTAGCGACAAAATTCGTTTTCAATCAGCCCGATGCACCCCATCGGGCTTTTTTATTGCTGCAGGTTAATCAACGCGTTTCAATAACGCCTTTTGGCGGTTAAAGGCCTGTATCTTGATTTTGCTTGTGTATAATCAACCGGGTACCCCACGACGTGGGACGCCAGAGTCGGCCTATCGCTATCTTGGTCAGTGCTCCGCCTATCAATTCATCTTGTGGCATAAAACTGAGGTTATAAGTAGAGAATGGCTACCCTTAAAGACGTTGCACGCCATGCCGGTGTCTCTGTAACAACCGTATCTAACTTTATTAATAATAAAAAAAAGCTCAAAGATGATACCCGGCAGAACATTCTGGAAGCCATTCAGGCTACCGGCTACCGACACAATGCCTTGGCCGCCTCACTCAAGAAAAACTCTGCCAGTTTAAAAAGCATTGGCATTATTTCGATCGTCGACCAAAACCCCTTTTTCTCCGAGCTGTTCTTCAAGCTTGAAAATGAATGCTTCAAGCAGGACTTTACCGTGATCTCCTGCTTCCGCCATGCCGATAAAGAGGATTTGCACACCTACATTAATTTAATGTCGGGCCGCGTGGACGGCATCATCCTCATATCGTTGAAGCGCGACAAAATTGATACCGTAATCAAACAGATCCATGCGGTGCCGGTGGTGGCTATCGCTTTCGACATCGGTGATGTGATGAGTTTGTGCGGGGGTACAGAATTCAATTTACATAATGAGACTGGCGGCTACATAGCAGGACGGTTCTTGCTGTCCAAAGGGCACAAAAAAATTGCCTGTGTGACCGGGCCCAAAGCGTTAAAGACCACAACAAACCGTATCGCGGGTCTGAAAAAAGCACTGGGGGAATTTAACCTGCCTGAAGACGCCGTCGACTATATCGAAGGAAACTACACCTATCAGAGCGGCGTTGACGCCATGTATCAACTTTTTTCCTCCGCAGCGTTACCAACGGCCATTATCTGTCATAACGATTTAATGGCCATTGGCGTGCAGAATGCGGCGAATGAACTGGGCTTGAAGATCCCCAGGGAGCTTTCAGTCATGGGTTACGATGATATAGAAATGTCCAAATTGTCTTTCCCGTCACTCTCCACGGTTAGAATTCCTTTGGACGACATGGCTTACCAAGCCCTGGAAGGCCTGACCATGAAAATGTCTCATCCAGGGAGTAAAGCCATAATATCAATAACACCTAGCCTGGTCGTCCGGGGATCGGTCAGTGAACCCGTCGATTTTGGAAAATGACGTTCAGAAACTAAACCGTCGCCTTTTCCACCATGGTCGCCATATAGAGATCAAGCACCCCCTGGTGATCAACCTGAACGCAAACACGTTGCTTCGGTTTCCTGCTCCACTCATCAATCGGGTAACGTTTCCCCCCTCTTTAAGCAGGGTATGCCCGATGGCCGGCCCTTCAGTAATCACCCGTATAGCGCCGACTTTGACGTCGAACAGCTCAGGGGCAATCGCATAGACAATGGCCGAAGAGTCGTGCACATAAAACCCTTCCATACCCATTTCCCGTTGATGAAAGTCCGCATAAAAACGCGTTATGCGATAAATGAACTCACCGTATCGGGCTGAATCCAGACGTAGTCGATCAATATATTCGCCAGTCATTACCGTTTGCTGAGTAACGTCCAGCCCAACGACAGTCACCGGCCAGTCAGTGGTCATCACCCTGTCGGCCGCATGCGGGTCGCCGATGATATTGGCTTCCGCGAAGGGAGTCACATTGCCCGTATGGCCGTTATGGCCAAATGCTCCGCCCATCACAATCACCTCTTTGACCAGGCCGGCAATGCTGGGATCCTTTTCAACCGCCAAAGCCAGATTGGTTAACCTGCCGACGGCGATTAAGGTAATCTCGCCCGGATGGGCTTTTACGCTATCGATAATGTAGTCATGAGCCGCTCGCTTATCGATGCCGTGATACTCCGCCGCAGGAATATCTATATCTCCCAATCCATTTAACCCATGGACAAAAGTGGTTGGCTCACCCGCCGCGACGACCAGCGGGGTATCTGCACCCATCGCAACATCCGCAGTCAGACCAAACCGCTGCTTGATATACAGCGCATTTCTGGTGGCATTCTCGATAGTCGCATTGCCAAAAACGGTGGTAATCCCCATCAGCTCTATCTCTGAACTGGCATGTGCCAGCAGCATCGCCATGCTGTCGTCAATGCCGGGATCCGTATCAAAAATGACTTTTCTCTTCATGAATATATTTCCTTTGTGGATTTGGTGTTTTCAATCTTCTCGAGTATCAGACAGGCAACAATGGCGATACAGACGGCGGTAAAGCCCAGGACGGTCATGACCATCGCGCTGGCCACCCCGAACCGATCAACGATGGCGGCAGACAAAGCCGGAGAGATCGTGCTGCCCACGGTTCCGCACGTCAGTAAAAAGGTAACCAGCACGGCCGGAGAATTTTTCACCTGTTGAGAGCCAACGGAAATGCCTAATTTATAGACGCACGAGGTCAGAAAACCGAAGCCGAGTGTGAGAGTCAGGAATACCCTTGGGTTGTGAGTTATGCTCAAGTAAAAGGTCACCAGGATCGCAATGATAGAGACCGCCACTAACATGACCCGTGCGGGGATTTTATTCACCAGTATGGCTGCGGTGATTAAACCAAACACGGATGGCCCCCAATAGTTGCCCACTGCCGCCCCGGACTCCGCCGCAGACAAACCAAACGTCTGCTGCAAGTAACTGGGCGACCAGGTCAGGAAAGTACTCTGAGCAAACAGGTAAACACCGAGCGCAAACCCCATTAAAACCACTCTGGGGGTCATCACCTCTTTCCAGTTAAACCTGGCGCCTGGGGTGTTTGCTTTATCGGCTTCGGCCAAATCCCCTTTCGGATATTTCAATATAAAGGTGCTGATAAACACCAGCGCGGCAATCACGCCCGCCAGTCCGTAGGCGGCAGTCCATTGCATATTGGCCGCAATGATCATTGTCGCCATCGAGGGAAAGATAAAACCGGAAGCGCTAAAGGCACAATCAGTGGCTATAAAGGCGGAAGCACGTTTGTTTTCGTTGAAAACTTTGGAGATAAGCACTGCGCCGCCCGACAAACCGGTGCCGCAGCAGGTGCCCAAAACAAAAAGATAGAACGAAACAACGAACGGATTTCTGACATCCAGAAACACCAATGCGGCCAGAACAACCAGGAAAATGGCATAGGTGACGCGCAGGATGTGACGGATCTCAAATCGAGAATACACCGCCATCGAGATGAACGTTCCCAAAAGCGTGCCACCGGTCAGGTAAGAAAACATCGCCGCGGCGTCCGTGATGCCCATACCCAGATAAACAGACATCGGTTTAATAACAATGCCTATCTGAGTGAGGAGACCCGCCATCACCATATAGGTCATAAATGAGACAGACAGTAAGCTGGCTTGGTAAGAACTCATGGTTTTCCCCGAAAAGGTTTAACGTTACACCATTTCATTTTGTTTTATGTGCCGAGAAGTTGAAGTGATCGGGTTCACAATTAAGTTAAATGAGCGTTAATGTTGCGTGAAGTGAGAGAGAGATCGGCTTTTGTTCAATAAATCAGGTTGAGGTGCGTGTTTCACTGTCAGGCGCAGTGAGGCAGGTTTTCTATAGCAGGACTTAATAAAGGTTTATCGTTACACCATTTAGCTTCAATAAGACGTATTGCAGGATTAAGGCAACGCATAGCGAATTTCAGGCAGCAAAAAGGGCCGCCGAAGCGACCCTTGTCTTTAATTAACCCTAACCTGTCGGTCAGTTCATTTCCGTGGTGCCGTTAATTTTAAAGCGAATATTCACGGTACGATCTTTCGCTTCTTTGGCTTCATAACGCCACTTACGCATTGCCTGCTTCACTTCACGTTCGAACATATTGCGCGGTTCCGCAGACAGAATACGCACGTTGCTCACACGGCCGTCGCTGTCGATATCGAACTGTACCCGTACATTGCCTTCAATCTGCAATGCTCTGGCACGCGGCGGATAAATCGGATCGACACGGCTGAGCGCCCTCGGTGCCACATCACGCGAATTACCCGCAACCGGGGCTGACGGTGCCTGCTTAACTGGCGCTTTGTCGATAGGCTTGGCCGGCTGGTTATTTTCAAACGGCGAAGGCTCACGCGGCTCAGTTTTCTGCGGTTCACGCTTGACCGTTTTTTCGACCTTCGGCTTAGGTTTTGGCTTCGGTTTGGGTTTTACCGGCTCAGGCTTCAATATCGCCTTCGGCGGCGGCTCCGGGATCGGTTCTGGTTCCGGCTCGGGTTCAGGCTCCACCTGCGGTTCTGGCTCCGGCTCGGACGGCGCAGGAGGTGGCGGCTCCGCCATCGCGGCGGTATTGACCATCATGACGCTGATTGGCGCATCTTCAGGTTTCGGCAACTCCATCACTTCTTTGACAGAAGCATAGAGCAGACCCGCCACCAGGGCGCTATGTAAGCCAACGGACAGGACAATCGGCACGGACAAACGGCGATTAAGGAACATCTTTTTTAGCGGCATAATGATTCTGTTTCCTCTGGTTCGCCAAGTTTAAATGCAAATAGCAATCATATTCAATAACGAATGGCAAACTATCGCTCTAATCGTCGTTATTCATCGCTAAAACCTGCAAACTCATGGGGATATTAACCTTTCATTTGCCTTTTCACCGAGGCTTTTACACGCTTCATTAACCTGATTTACCGCCGCCAAGAAGCAAAAAACCCGCCGTAGCGGGTTATTAGTTATCAATGCGGCGTTATTCTTCATCGCCGTAATACAGCACGCCCAGTTTGATCAGCGGCCGGCCCTGTGCTTTGCGGTGCAGGTTGGTGTCACGAAGTGAATAAACGCAACCGCAATACTCCTGTTGATAGAAGCGCTCGCGCTTGCTGATGTCGATCATCCGCGAAGCACCGCCTTTTTTACGCCAGTTGTAATCCCAGTACTCAAGATCCGGGTATTTTTCTGCCGCACGCACGCCGCAGTCGGTGATTTGCTGCATGTTCTTCCAGCGGGAGATGCCCAGCGAACTGGAAATGGTATCGTAGCCATTTTCGTGCGCATACAGCGCGGTACGTTCGAAACGCATGTCGAAGCACATGGTGCAACGGATGCCGCGCTCGGGTTCATGCTCCATCCCTTTGGCGCGAGCAAACCAGTTATCGGTATCGTAATCGGCGTCAATAATCGGTACGCCATGCTGCTCGGCAAAACGGATGTTCTCGTCTTTACGCAGCAGGTATTCCTTTTGCGGATGGATGTTCGGGTTATAGAAGAAAATGGCGTACTCGATGCCGGAGGCCTGAATGGCTTCCATCACCTCACCGGAACAGGGAGCACAGCAGGAGTGCAGCAGCAGCTTGCTTTTGCCCTCAGGCAAGTTGAGTTTCTCTCTAACCAGTTCCGTCATTTCTCTACCTCACAAACCTTGTCCGATGAATCGCGCGGCCGCACTATACGAATAAACACTAGCGGCTTCAAGGCATAAGCGCCAGCCATGGCTAAATTCCAGCGGGCGGGCATTCCCTTGTCTCGTCTTTTGCGCTACTTTAAATTTACCGTTCTATAGCAATGATTTTAAAGGTGAAACATGCTTTATCTGATCTACGCGCAAGACGTCCCCAACTCATTGGAAAACCGCCTGTCAGTACGCCCCGCGCACCTGGCGCGCCTGCAGGCACTGCGTGATGCGGGCCGTTTGGTGGTTGCCGGCCCCAACCCCGCCATCGACAGTAACGATCCGGGTAGCGCAGGTTTCAGTGGATCTACGGTCATTGCGGAATTTGCTTCACTGGCAGACGCACAAGCCTGGGCTGAACAAGATCCCTACGTCGCAGCTGGGGTTTATGGTGACGTAACGGTCAAACCGTTCAAACAGGTGTTCTAGCGCGAAGACAGCCCACTGAACTCCCCCTCAGTGGGTTGTGACCACAAAGCATGGCCGGCTACGCCGACGATTGGCCTTACGTATATATCTCCTTCTTGGTTTAGCCTTGACTGGCACAACGTCCTTCACCTTTCACGCTATTGTGCATGATGCGATGCGCTCATAGACTCTGAGTGCTGTATATAAATACAGTAACTCCAATTTTCCCTATGAGGATCAAATGATGAACACCTGCCCTGATATTGCCACATTGAGAAGCACCGTACCTACCCTTGCCGGTGAGCTGATCGCAGTAACCGCCTATGATTCAAGCTGGAGCAGCAGTAACGGCCAACCTGCAGGCGGTGGCATCTTTGTCGCTAAAGCACAATCGACACCGGCAGACGACGGTGGCATGTTTATTCGCCCTAACTCGTCGTGGGTTTGGCTGCGTATATTGGAGGTGGCAGGTACAGTTTCACCTTATCTGTACGGTGCTAAAGGCGATGGTCTTGCTGACGATACGGATGCGATCCAAAAAGCGCATGACTACGCGAGTTCGCTGCATGAACACACTACTAAACAATATATTGTTGATGGCGTTGTTTATACGACCATCGAGCAAGTATTGAAAAACGGTATCCTGACTTTTGGGAATGGTCGCTTTAAGTGCACAAAAACACTAAAGTTTGATACAAAAACCGTCGATTATGATTTCTCTGGAGCCTTACTGGACTTCCGCTCCTTTGCCAGCGGCACAGCAGTTGCACACGCAACCGCGATCCATTGGATGAATACCGATGGCTATCCACAAGGCAATATGACCGTGAAAAATTTGCGGATGATTGGCCCTGGGGCAGATAGATTTGTTGACGGCATGACTTTCCGCAACGATATCATTCCTGCCACCGAGACCAAGCCCGCAACCGATGCTAAGACCACGTATTCACGTAACTCTCTAACATTTATTGATGGTGGCCTCGAAAACTTCGCTTACGGTGTTACCGGTAATAACAACTTTTACTTCCTCCGCATGTACAGTTTTATGTTTAACCACTGCCATACCTGCTATTACTTCCCCAACACCGCGACGAACTCCGGGGAGGAGATGAATTTCCATAGCTGTGTCTTTGCGCAGAGCAACTGCGGCGTTAACCTGCAGGGAGGTTACAGTTATTTCTTCAATTGTTCCTTCGATTATATATACGGTGATAACGGCACTCAGGACCCTCAGGTAAGCCTGGGAAAATATATTCATATTGAAGGTGGTCAGCACATTTTCCGCGATTGCCACATTGAAGGCTTTGGCCCGCGGAATTATATCGTTAACGTCCCTGATGCCAAGAAATGCAAAATCAATTTTATCGGTGGCTTATTTACCTTTAAGGCCGGCAATCCTGCACTTGCGGACCAAGCCACCATTTGTAATCCGTTCTACTTTGGTGATCAGGCACGCGTAGTATTTCAAGCCGTTAATCTCGGGAAACTACAACAGGCAGGTGATGTTGGCGTCAGTGGCTGGATTGATGGCACCGGTTCGGTCTCATTTCGCGACATGCAATTGCCGATGAACTGGCCATATTTGCTGACTAAGGTACGTACGGCCCCCAATGTACAGGATAACTGGCTCGACAGCACAACCTATACCAGTGGCGGCAGCAATGATAAATGGACCGAAGAGGCCTGGGTATTGCCGCCAGGGGGGATTAACTCCGTGCGTAAATCCCGCTACGGATGGGGAACGGTAAATAGCACCAATTTCAGCATGATCCGCCAACCAGGGTTGGTCTCTATTGGGCGTAATGCTGCCGCAGGTGAAGGTGTTTACCAAGCCGTACTCGGCACTATCGCCTTGAAAGGCTATGGCAGCGTGATACATAATTTTCAGGCTGCCACTTATGCAGGCGACGGGCAAAGTTGCCAGGTAAAAATCGTCTGGGCCAAACTGTTGCAATATGGTGCGGCTCAGGATATAGAGCCTAAGATCCTAATGCAGGCGACTGGACACACTTATACCTACAACTTCAGTGGTAGCGAATCGCAACTTAAGACCGCGATTATTCCAGGGCAAATGCAAGGCTCAGATACCCAAACACCTATGGTCGATAGAGCCCCTGACTGGGCAACTCATGCTTTTCTGCTGATTGATGTGTCAAAAATGAAAAGTAACTTCGACTTGCGCATCACCGATGTTTATATGCGCCAAGTATAAAGAATTTAACATTGACTACAGCCGCGGAGGATCGCGGCTTTTCGTTGCGGAAAAAAAAAGCCAGCACGGAGTGGCTGGCTAAAGGGTTCTTCGAGGGAATATCTTGTTCGATAAACATACTCCCTTCCCCGCTGAATTCGCCATCTATCGGTGCGATAGGCACCGCCTGTACCGCTTATTTTTACCACTGCATGGAAAACCTACAGCTGCGACCTACACTTAAGCCGTAGTCATGTTCGAACTTATCCATTCGTTCTCTACGTAAAAGGAATAGTGATGAAAGCAACTAAATATCTGTTGGCTGTACTGGCATTCGCCTCCTTCTCTTCCATGGCCGCCATTGAAATCACCAAGGAAGAAGCCGCAAAACATACCGAAATTGGCCCGGTGACCATCTAACAAGATGGCGATGATACCGTGGGCATCGATCACGCAAGATTGTCTAAAGCGGTCGATGAAAAAGGCGGGAAATACTATGTGATTATCGGCCGCGAGGGGAAAACCTCCTTCGAAACCATCAATGCCGTGGCCTACAAATAACGCCTGAAGACTCAAATGGCGTATTAACGCGGCGGTGACTCGGGCCGCGTTAATCCTGATCCACTAAAAATCTTCAGCGACTCTGCACATCTTGCAAAATCAATGTCTGCATATCCGCAAACATGGCATCCCACTCCGCCGGATCAATCTCCATCAAGCCAAAGTAGCGCAGCATAAATGCTCCTTCGGTGGCCAAAAACGCCAGCCGCGCACGCTTGCCTTCCTCAGTGGCTAAATCCAGTTCGGCAATCCGACTGCGGTACCATTCACGCGTACTGTCCAGATGCTCCGGGGTTTGGATCAGGGTCGCCATCAGCCCGGCAGCCTTGGCGCTGGAGGCCTGATCGGAGCTTCGGGTCGCCTGCAGATGCGCTTGCACACTCGTCGTGGCCGAGGGATTTTCGCCGGCAATCTCGTCGAATACCCGTTCATAAGCTTTACCCCAGCGATCGAACATCGCATCGATCATCGCGTCTTTGCTGCCAAAGCAATATTGCACGCCACCTTTGGAAATCCCCATAGCTCTGGCAACAGAATCAATGGTCAGCCCGGCGGCACCCTGCGTGGCGACAATCTCTTCCGCCACGTCCAGAACCTTGTCACGATCGATGCTGCGTTGACGTCCCATTGAGAAACCCTCTTTTCAATACATACGTATGGATATATATTACGCCAGTATACCACCCGGCAATCCTGAGTGGTGACGATCTTATAGCTACGCCCCCGCGTAGCTTGTTTTTTGGAATAATATTATGCACGTAAACAACCGCTGGTTGATCCTGGCAATGATTTCCAGCGCGCTATTTTTGATTATTATCGACATGACGGTACTTTACACCGCTTTGCCACGGCTGACCCTGGCGCTGGATGCCAGCGCTTCGCAAAAATTATGGATCGTAAATGCCTATCCACTGGTGGTAGCGGGTTTACTGCCTGGTGCAGGCATGTTGAGCGATCGTATTGGCCATAAACGATTGTTTATAGCTGGGTTGCCGGTGTTTGCCGTCGCCTCGCTTTGCGCGGCCTTTTCCCCGTCGGCCGAATGGCTGATCGCTGCCCGGGTATTCCTTGCGGTAGGTGCCGCGATGATGATGCCGGCTACCCTGTCCATTGTCCGCCATATCTTTACTGATGAGCGTGAACGCGCCTTGGCCATAGGCATCTGGGCAGCGGTGGCCTCTGGCGGCGCGGCTATTGGGCCAGTAGTTGGCGGCGTGCTGCTGGAGTATTTCTGGTGGGGCTCGGTGTTTTTGATCAACGTCCCTGTGGTGTTGGCAGTACTGCCGTTTGCATGGCGTTTAATTCCACACTGCGGCGGCGAAAACAAAAGCCCTTACGATATCATCGGCTCGGTACAGATCATGGCCGGTCTGGTTGGTTGTATCTATGCGTTAAAGGAACTAAGCAAAGCGGCCCCCTCCTTTACCGCGTTGGCGATTGCCGCCGCGATCGGCGTTGTATCGCTCTGGCTGTTCGTTCGCCGCCAACGGCGGGCACGCTATCCGATGATCGACTTCTCGTTGTTCCAGAATCGGCTGTTTGCCGGTGGCGTCGGGGTAGCGTTAGTGTCGATGATTGCGTTAGTCGGCGTAGAGCTGGTATTGACTCAACGGCTGCAACTGGTGCTTGAACTTAGCCCTTTGCAGGCCGCGCTGTTTATTCTGCCGATCCCGCTGGCGTCAGCACTGGCAGGCCCGTTAACCGGCTTACTGCTGCCGCGCTTCGGTGAGCGCAGCATGATACTCGGCGGATTTATTCTGACCGGCTTGGGTATCGCAGGCCTGGCTCTGCTTTACCAAAGCAGCCTGGTGTTGCAGCTGATTTGCCTGTTCATCGCCGGTTTTGGTCTTGGCGGCGTGATCACAGCAGCCTCAACCGCCATCATGCTTAACGCGCCGGAAGAGAAGTCAGGTATGGCAGCGTCGATCGAAGACGTTTCCTATGAATTGGGCGGGGTTCTGGGCATCACCTTGCTTGGCGGATTGATGACCGCCATCTATAGCCACAGCCTGGCTCTGCCTGACAGCCTGCCGGTAAGTGATATCGCCTACGACAGCATCGACGAGGCATTGAGGCTGGCCGCCAATCTGGCAGCCGATCAGGCCGAACAGCTTAAACAGCTGGCGCGCCTGGCATTCGACCGCGCATTTATCGTCGTGCTGATTGCAGCCGCTACGCTGATGGCACTGGGCGCCGGCGTGGCAAAAATGGCCTTGCGCAAGTAATGGTCGAAAGCTGCTGTTGTTGTTAACGCATTCTGCTTAAACTGATTTGGCAATTTGCTTCGCGGATTTATCGATATTGGTTTTGACGATTGCATTGATGCTTTTGAACGTCTTTAACCCTGCGATAAATCCGGTTACTGTGTTTGTTATGGATATTGTGTAAATCATCGAATCAAATAATCAGGAGAAGATTATTATGGCAACGACGAAGAAAGCAGCAAAAAACCATATCGGCCTGGACAGCAAACAATCGGCGAAGCTCTCGGAAGCCTTGAATGCGCTGCTGGCGAATTATCAGGTGCTGTATATGAACGTACGCGGCTACCACTGGAACATTTCAGGCCCGCACTTCTTCGAGCTGCACGTCAAATTTGAAGAAACCTATAACGACCTGCTGACCAAAGTCGATGAATTGGCAGAGCGTATTTTGACCCTGGGTTCACAACCGCGTCATGCTTTTAGCGATTACCTGAAAACTTCCGACATCAAGGAAGACACCAACGTCACCGACGATAAAGGAACGCTAAGCGGTTTGCTGCACGGCTATTCGGTGCTGCTGCAACAACAGCGTGAACTGCTGACGCTGGCCGCAGATGCCGGTGATGAAGGGACTGCTTCCCTGATGAGCGACTACATCAAAGAGCAGGAAAAACAGGTGTGGATGCTTAACGCCTATCTGGGTAAATAACCCCCAGTCTCCGCTAACAAAACAGTCCCCTCAGGGACTGTTTTCGTTTTACCACTCGTATGACACCACAAACAGCAACGAACGTCGGTGCTGATCGTCCAGGCGACGCCGCACCCGAATGATATGCCGATTGCTGCATGACTGGCGTTCCAACCAGCGATGCCTGCGGCGCTGGCTCTGCCTCAACATCCGCCAGCGGCCCACTTCGTTTCTACTGCGTCTCATCGTTTCGTCACTCATTCGTCAAAAGCCAACGGCGGGCATTATAGCCCTTTCACCGTGCGATCCAAGCCTCAGTTTTTCGTATTTTACTCTGGCCCGACAACGCGGTAGTTAGCCCAAAATGTCCTTTTCGTTTACAGCAAGTGCCTTAAGACAATCATATTTTTGCAACATAAGCGCGGAGAAAAGGTTTCCCCTTTACCATTCTGTGCGTACACTCATCGTTGGTGGTTTGCGAACGGGATTTTTCGCCTTTATGACAACATTTTATACCGTAATCAGTTGGCTCATGGTGTTTGGTTACTGGCTGCTTATCGCCGGTGTGACCCTGCGTATTCTGATGAAACGCCGTGCCGTACCGTCAGCGATGGCCTGGCTGCTGGTTATCTACATTCTGCCGCTGTTTGGTATTGTGGCTTATTTATCTTTTGGCGAATTGCACCTGGGCAAACGCCGGGCCGAACGCGCCAAGGCCATGTGGCCCTCTACCGCACGCTGGCTGAGCGAATTAAAAGAGAGCCAGCGGATCTTCGCTACGGAGTACAGCGAGGTTGCCAGACCTCTGTTCCAACTTTGCGATCGCCGTCAGGGGATTGATGGTGTCAAAGGCAACCAACTTCAGCTGCTGACCACGACGGATTCAACGCTGGAAGCGCTTATCCGCGATATTGAGCTGGCTCGCCATAATATAGAGATGGTGTTTTATATCTGGCAGCCCGGCGGATTGGTGGATCAGGTCGCCGAGTCGCTGATGGCGGCCGCGCGCCGGGGCGTACACTGCCGCCTGATGCTGGATTCTGCCGGTAGCCTGCAATTCTTCCGTAGTCCCTATCCCGGCATGATGCGTAATGCCGGTATCGAAGTCGTGGAAGCACTCAAGGTCAACCTGTTCCGTGTGTTCCTTCGTCGAATGGATTTGCGTCAACACCGTAAAGTGGTACTGATCGACAACTATATTGCCTATACCGGCAGCATGAACATGGTGGACCCACGCTATTTCAAACAGGATGCCGGCGTCGGCCAATGGATCGATTTAATGGCACGCATGGAGGGCCCGGTCGCCAGCACCATGGGGATTGTTTATGCCTGCGATTGGGAGATTGAAACCGGTAAACGCATCCTGCCGCCGCCGCCGGACGTCAATATCATGCCGTTCGAACAGGAAAGCGGCCACACGATCCAGGTTATCGCCTCCGGCCCCGGCTTCCCTGAAGAGATGATCCACCAGGCGCTGCTGACGGCCGTTTACTCTGCGCGCGAACAGCTGATCATGACCACGCCTTACTTTGTGCCAAGCGATGACCTGCTGCATGCTATCTGCACCGCTGCCCTGCGCGGGGTGGAGGTCAGCATTATTGTCCCACGCGACAACGACTCGACGATGGTACGCTGGGCCAGCCGCTCCTTCTTCTCCGAACTGCTGGAAGCGGGCGTGCGGATTTATCAGTTCGAAGGCGGTCTGCTGCATACCAAGAGCGTGTTGGTCGACGGTCAGCTCAGCCTGGTGGGTACGGTGAACCTGGACATGCGCAGCCTGTGGCTGAACTTCGAAATCACGCTGGTGATCGACGATGACGGTTTCGGCAGCGATCTGGCCTGTGTGCAGGATGATTATATTGCCCGATCGCAGTTGCTGAACGCACAGGAGTGGCAGAAACGGCCGTTCTGGCATCGGATTGTCGAGCGCCTGTTCTACTTTTTCAGCCCGCTGCTATAAATGCCGTAGCGGGCATGGTTTAATAACGCCAAATCATTTGTGATCGGGATTTAATTATGGATTTGAATAACCGCCTTACTGAAGACGAAACGCTGGAACAGGCTTACGACATCTTTCTGGAACTGGCCGGCGACAATCTGGATCCGGCGGATATTCTGCTGTTCAATCTGCAGTTTGAGGAGCGCGGTGGCGCAGAACTGTATGACCCTGCGGAAGACTGGTCGGAACATGTGGATTTTGACCTGAACCCGGATTTCTTTGCCGAGGTAGTGATTGGTCTGGCAGACAGCGATGGCGAGCCAATCAACGACGTTTTTGCCCGCGTGCTGCTGTGCCGCGAGAAAGACCACAAGCTTTGCCACATCCTGTGGAAAGAGTAACCTTCTGATACTCATATAACCCTGTCGGTCATCGTGACCGGCAGGGTTGCTTACCCTCCTCAGGCCACAATCACCTGAAGATTCGCCGGGAAAACCAGATTCTTCAGTTTCTTCTCCGGATCGCTGGTCACCAACCACGAGATATCTTTTAACTCTGCCACCAGCCCTGTCGCATGGTTATTCAACTTGTGCCCATCGGCAAGGACAATGGTTTTGTTGCTGTTTTTGATCATCTGACGGGCAATGGCGGCCTCGTTCAAATCCTGATCCATCACCCCTGCCTTTGGGCTCACCGCCCCGGCACCGATGACCGCGTAATCCGCATAGAAAGCGCTGATCCCCTGCAATGCCACCGGGCCAATGCACTCCATTTTCGACAGGCCAAACTGGCCACCAATCAGGATCAGGTTAATCGTTGAATTGTCATGGAACAGATTGGCGATCACCGGAGAATTGGTGATGACGGTAAGCTGATTAATACCGGCAATCTGCTTGGCAAACTCCAGCGTCGTAGTCCCGAAGTCGATAAACAGCGAGTCCCCGGGCTTGATCAATTCGGCCGCCTTAATGGCAATGGCCTTTTTATCGTCTTCAGCCAATTTGGCCCGCTGATTAAATTCCAGCTCAAACCCAAACTGAGCGATAACCGCCCCACCATGGATTTTCTTGATGTGTTTCAGCTCTTCAAGCTTATTCAGATCTCTGCGAATGGTTTCCTGAGAAACATTAAAGTCATCAGCCAATTCATTGACGAACACCTGCCCACTATTTTTCAACTTATCGAGAATGATGTTCCTTCGTTCTAATGCGTTTGAGTAATCCATCTTCTGATCCATTATGCTGTTTTTAACATTATAAAAAGTGTGGGTTTGCGGGGCATTTTATTGCTTGGTCGACAATTGTTTACCAACTCCTCACGTGAAGCAACTGCCCATTTCACTTTTCACAGGGCTAAAACCACAGCATAACCACACTGCCAGAAGTCAAAACCAAGATGTTGGTCACAATTAAATCGAAAATTGTGAGTTTGATGTTGATTTAATGTGTAGTGATGATACTAAATAATATAAACGGGCACAATGACAACATATAAACCACAAAATAGACCTGAGGGCTTTATGCTGAACCAACGCTATGCAGCCATTGACCAAGGAACAACAGGAACACGCGTCGTGGTGTTCGGCGAGGACGGAAAACATTTTTCCCCCGCCGCCATCGCGCACAAACAATTAACGCCCAATCCTGGTTGGGTTGAACATGATCCCATGGAGATCCTGCGCAATATTCGCACCTGTCTTAGCCAGTGTGGGGTGGTGGATGCCATTGGCCTGGCGCATCAGGGCGAAAGCGTCGTCGCCTGGGATGCCCAGAGCGGCCTGCCGCTCTATAACGCCATTATTTGGCAAGACCAGCGTACCGAATCCGTTATCCGTCAACTGCGCAATGAAGGTTTTGAAGAGACCATCAGGGCGAAGACCGGCCTGCCGCTGGATACGTATTTTTCCGGGAGCAAGCTGGGATGGATCATGCGCAATGTGCCCGGTGCCCGTGAGCTTTCACGCCGCGGCCATTTGCGACTCGGTACGATGGACAGTTTTTTTATGTTCCACCTGTGCGGGACACATATCACCGATTACAACTCGGCTTCCCGAACCTCGTTATTCAATATTCATACCCTGCAATGGGACGAAGAACTGTGTCGGTTATTTGGCGTTCCAATCGAAGCATTGCCAAACATTCGCGACAATACCGGCCATTTTGGCGACGTGACCTATGCCGGCAATACCACGCCGCTGACGGCCTGCATCGTCGATCAGTTTGCCGGCACTTATGGTCATGGCTGCCTGCAGCCCGGTCAGATGAAAATCACTTTCGGCACCGGCGCGTTTTTGCAATCGATTACCGGACCCAAGGTTCCCGACGCGCAAGGCTCAGGGCTGCTCCCGACATTATGCTGGAAATTACCGGGCGAGCCTCCGCTCTACGGCCTGGATGGCGGCGTCTATAACGCGGCATCGGCCATTAACTGGGCTAAAAAGATCGGCTTGTACAGCGATATCGAGGAGTTCTCCGATTTCCCGGATCAACCGGCCATCGCTCGCGGCTTGGCTTTTATCCCTGCACTCTCCGGCTTGGGTTGCCCCTATTGGGATCGCTCGGCAGCCGGATTATGGGCTGGGATGTCGCTGGAAACCGAACGCAAAGACATGCTGCAGTCCATTCTTGAAGGGATCGCCATGCGCTCGGCCGAGGTGATCTACGCCATGGACAAAGTTCGGCCCATTGGCGACACCATTTCGGTGGACGGTGGCTTATCGGCCAACCTCTACTTTAAGCAGTTCCTTGCCAGCCTGATCCAAAAACGCATCGTTACCCCTGCCAACCGGGAAATTACCGCGCAGGGTGTCGCTTTGCTGGCTCGCAAGGGCTTAGGCAACACCCACCCGATGAACGTCAGAACACAACACGTCACCACTGAGCCTGCAGAACGCGATCTGTCTCCTTATTTTGCAAAATATAAGGACATTATTTCCCGTTCCCGCAACCTGCGCGGCGAATAAATAATAAGAAAACGGAGGCAATTATGTCTGAGATTGGCAACATCATTATCTATATCATTATGGCCGGGACCCTGCTCGGCGCCATGGCTTCGGTGATCAAACCCGAAAGCGGATTGGGCAAAGAATTCGTCAATGGTATTCATTCCATTGGCCCGGTATTTCTGGCCCAGGCCGGTATTATGGCGGCGATCCCGATTCTTTCTTACGCTATTACCTACACCGTCGGCCCTCTGTTCCAATCAATGGGATCGGATGCGTCCATTGCCGCCCTGTCGATTATCGCCGTTGATATGGGCGGCTATCAGTTGGCAGACGCGATCGCGGCTAATCGTGATCAATGGATCACAGCCATGTTGGTTGGCTACACCTCCGGTGCCAGTATCGTCTATTTAATTCCGGTCGGCCTGGTCATGCTGCAGCAAAAAGACCACAAATATCTGGCGCTGGGCGCCATGGCAGGCTTAATCAGCATTCCGTTTGGCGTACTGATTTCATTGATGATCATCACGCTTAATAATATTCCGGTACGGGATATCATTTCTACAGCGTCCCCCGCCAACCACTATTTAAGCATCGACTTCTTCAATGCCTTGCAACTGCTTTCCCCCCTGTTCGTTTTTTGCATCCTGCTGGCGTTAGGGCTGAAATACCGAACCCTATGGATGGTCAAATGCTTTCTGTTCTTTGGCAAGATTATGGATGCCTTTATCAAAATGGTGCTGGCAGCCTGTATTATTCAGCACTTCACCGGGGTCTTTAGCAAAGTTTTTGGCGGTTGGGTGTTCGATCCTCTTTTCGCCGACGAAAAAGAACTTTACCGGGCGATTGAGATTGCCGGCTATATCGGCATCATGCTGGCGGGCACCTTCCCGATTTGCTACCTGTTCCAGAAGTACTGCCAGCGCCCGATGAAGTTTATCGGCCGACAACTTCGGCTCACGGATGCCGGGGCCATTGGCATGGTCATGGTGCTGGCCAACATCATCGCCGTTTATCACCTGTTCAAAGATATGCGTGCCCGTGACAAAGTGCTGTGCGTGGCCTTTGGCATCTGTG
Source organism: Serratia sp. BNK-12 (assembly GCF_047456085.1). Lineage (NCBI taxonomy): Bacteria > Pseudomonadati > Pseudomonadota > Gammaproteobacteria > Enterobacterales > Yersiniaceae > Serratia > Serratia sp. BNK-12. Next base: position 2,237,818 of record NZ_CP179896.1, on the reverse strand, counting down.
CTCAAGCGACCTTAGGCGACCATTTGGCCTTTACCGCCAACTTCCAGCCCACCCTGGTCCTGCCGATTATGGTCGGTAAATTCCTTGCCGGTGCCATTGCCGTGACCATCGCAATCTTTATTTCCGTCCCGGAGGCGCAACGGATGGAGCAGCGCGACGCACGCGAAGAGGCGGCAGCGCAAAACGATCGGCCGACCGTTCCCCTGGCCGTTTAATTTCCCGCTTAATTCCCCAGCAGTGCCTGGTAACCAGGCACTGCTTTCTTTATGTAATCCTATGAGGTTCACCATGCGTAAGATATTCCTTGCCTGCCCCTACAGCCATGCCGATGAGAACGTGGTGCAGGAGCGATTTCTCGCCTGCAATAAAGTGGCAGCCAACATCATCGAGGCCGGTCATGCGGTTTTCAGCCAGGTCACCATGTCGCACCCAATTAATTTGCAGTTGCAAAACACCGATAAAGCAGAGATTGGCAAAATGTGGGCGCCGGTGGATGCGCTGTTTTTAGCCATGATGGAAGAGTTGATTATTTTGGATCTTCCCGGTTGGGATCAAAGCGCAGGCATTAAACGAGAAATTGAGTTCTATCAATCACGCAATCAACGCGTAAGTCTGTGGTCAGAGGTTGAACACGAATTCAAATAGCTCTCTGGGCATCAGAATAAACCAAGCCTGCATATGCAGGCTTTTTCATTGTGCTGAGTGGGGAAAATCGCTATCGGGCGATAACGGTCAAGTGACTGTTCGGTGTGAGATCGGAAATATCGATATTTTTAAGAAGAATGCGACGTTCAGGCAAGCAGCGGTGCTTTCCGCGGTAAAGCTCTTTTTCACCGTCGCGTACGATGATTTCGCCTTTATGGTAACGGTTAACACGGACATTGAGCGTGACGCGATCGGCGGCCAGTGCTGACACGGAAACCCGATTTGGCGCAGCAAGACGGAATACCTCGTCCAGTTGAATAGGAATCTCAAATCGCACGGCGTCATCCTGTTGCAGAGATCGGGTAACTTGCCGACCTACGCGCAACCCTTCCTGGTAACACTGATCGCCCATATCGGCGGGGTGCGTCATATTACCTGCAACATAATAGGCCGGATCGGAACAGCGACCGTGCTGGTCGAACCATGGGCGGCCAGTCTCAGGCTCATAGGCCAAATGGCTGTTACGGATCAGCGTATACTCGCCGGTAAAGCGTCCGGTAAAAATAATGCTGTCGCAGGCCAATTGTTGTGAGCTGCCGTCCGCGGCGGTAAATTCGATACTTTCCACCCGCTCGCCGCCATTGATTTGAGTGATGTGCGCACCCAGATGGAGCTTAACGCCCATAATACGGGCATATAACGCGGCCACGCGGAACGCCGTTGGCCGGGGGTTTTCATCAATCAGAGCCAGCGCCTTGATGCCCGCATTGCGCAGCGTCCAGATAGTGGAAAAGCTGACCAGCTCAGACCCGACGATCACCGGCTTAATGCCCGGCTTGAGTTTTTTCAGATAGATAAACTGCTGTAACGCCCCTGCGGTCAGAACCCCCTGCGGCCTTACGCCGCTGACCAGCCTGGCATGGCGTGGCGTTTCGCGCACGCCCGTGGCAATAATCACGCGTTTGGCACGCAAGGTTTCAAGGCCCCGATCGCCAGAGATGATTACCTCACCGCCGGGCTTGATATTTACCACCGTGGTACCGGTTCTGATTTCACAATTGTTTTGCACCAGATTCAGAATGCGCTCGGCCCAGAGGTGCCCTTTCATCGGCCGGTAGAACGTCTGCATGCCGAACGTAGGATGACGGCAATGGCGCGGTACGCCACCCGCCTGTTTTTCTCTTTCCAACAGCAGAACGCGATTTACGCCTTCATCCCATAAAGCGCGGGCGGCGGCCAAACCGGCCGGCCCGGCGCCAATAATAATCACGTCATATGACTGACTCATTCCACCCTCCCAACGACCAGCGTGTTGTCCAGACGATCGCCCACGATTTCGGCAACCTGATTACTGCAGAAAAAGCCGTTGCAGCGTCCCATCATGACGCGGGTACGGCGACGCAAACCACCGATACATTCAGGCGGTACCGCCGAGTGGAATGCCGCCTCCAGCTCACGCCGCGTGACCAATTCGCAGTGACAGACAATGCCGCCATTGCCCGAACAGGCATAATCACGCGGCTGATAATCAGACAGCATCGGCATCACCGGCCACTGGAGTTCAGCAGGCGGTTGATCGGTAAAGAGTGGGTTAAAATGGTCGTGATAAAGTGTTTCTACATGGGCGGCAATCCCCAACGCAGCCGTCAGCCCGGTAGAACGGATCCCGCCCACGCTGATCCAATTTTCCTGCGGATAGTGATAAATTCGGTACTCTTTCTTTTCCGTTGCCGGCCGTAGCCCAGCGTAGGTGGCGGTCACGCCGTATTGCGTCAAAGTCGGCAACATCCGGCTGCCTTTTTCAATCAGCCCTTTGAGCACCGATTCATCGACATCGGCCCGGTTACGGTCGGTTTGCTCTTCAGCCGTCGGCCCCAGGATCATATTGCCGAAAATGGTTCGACACAGCAGAACGCCTTTGGTGGTGGGCGTTGGAACCGGCAGGATGATGGCATTGATATCCGCCGCGGCGGCTTTGTCATAGACCAGAAACTGCCCTTTCCTTGGGCGGATTTCATAATCCGGTTTCCGCCACAGGCCATCGATCAAATCGCCATGGTTACCCGCACAGTTGATCACCAACTTAGTACGCACGCTGCCTTGGCTAGTCTGCAATAACCAACCTTGCTCATCGCGCGTCGCCTTGGTCACTTCACAGTTAAAACGGTAAGCCCCACCGTGCATTACGGCCTGCGTAACGTAAGCGAGCGGCGCACTCCAGGGATCGATGACATATTCACCGGGGACTAATACCCCACCCAGCACGCCCTCCGCTAATTTTGGCTCTCTCTGGTAAACTTCGGCGGCAGAAATCTGCGCCACGTCCGTCACCCCATTTTCATGTGCCTGTTTCACTATGCCAGGCAGCGCCGCGAGCTGTTCTTCGTTCCAGGCCACCACGATGGCCGTGGTCTGCAACAGCGGAAGGTTCATCTTTTCTCTGATCGCCAAATACTCGTCGTAACCCGCCTGCATGCATTGCAGCTCCAGGCTTCCCGTCGGCGCATCAAAACCGGTATGGAGGATCGCGCTGTTGGCCTTGCTGGCGCCGGACAAGATATCGCCGCCTCGCTCCAGCAATAACGTTTTCGCGCCCATCAGGGTGAAACGTCGGAAAACGGCGCATCCCACTACGCCGCCTCCGATAACTACCACATCAACATTTTCATTTAGCTGTGTCATACGCGTTTTCTCACCACGAAACATGTGATAATAAAACCACATAAACCACACCATTACAACATCAAAACCACATTTTAAAATCGCAAAGGGAACAACAAAAACCATAGATAAATAGAATTACCCATTGAAATTTATTTATTATTTTAAATGAATACGATGAACTTCATTTTTAGCCGCGTGCGTTATTTGTGGTTTTTGTTGGTTTTTCCTTGTGGCGGAAATGCCATAAAAAAAGGGTTCATGCAAACATGAACCCTTCAGGCAACAAAATGGAATGAAATGGCCGTTTACAGCGGATCGACCTTCAGACAGGACACGGCATGGCGGAAGCTGCCTTCCAGCAGCGGACGCGTCTTGGCACATTCCGGCCCGGCGATCGGGCAGCGGGTGCGGAACACGCAGCCAGAGGGCGGGTTGATCGGCGAAGGCAGTTCCCCTTCCAGTAACTGGATCTGCTTTTCCTTCTCCTTGTCCGGATCCGGGATCGGCACCGCCGACATCAACGCTTTGGTGTAAGGATGCTGTGGATTGTGGTACACCTCATCATACGTACCCAGCTCCACCGCATGGCCCAGATACATCACCAACACACGGTCGGAGATGTGTTTGACCACCGCCAGATCGTGGGCGATAAAGATCAGCGACAGGCCCATTTCACGCTGCAGCTGCTGCAGCAGGTTCACCACCTGTGCCTGAATCGACACGTCTAACGCCGAGACTGGTTCATCGCAAATCACCAACTTAGGTTCGAGGATCAAGGCGCGTGCAATGCCGATACGCTGGCACTGACCGCCAGAGAACTCATGCGGATAGCGGTTGATCAGGTTAGGCAACAGACCAACCTTCAGCATCATCGCCTTTACCTTGTCTTTCACTTCCTGACGCGGCATTTTTGGATAATAGGTACGCAGCGGTTCCGCGATGATTTCACCGATGGTCATGCGCGGGTTCAGCGAAGCCAGTGGATCCTGGAAGATCATCTGGATATCACTGCGGGTTTTGCGCCAGTCGACATCGCTCATGCCAAGCAGGTCTTTACCCAACCAGGCCACGCGGCCGCTGGTAGCCTTCACCAAGCCGATAATGGCGCGGGCGAACGTCGATTTGCCACAGCCTGATTCGCCCACCACGCCCAGGGTTTCCCCTTCGAACAGGCGCAGCGTCACGCCATCAACGGCCTTGAGCGTTTTTGGCGGCTGCCAGAACCACTGTTTGTCATCATGAATGTCGAAGTGCACTTTCAGATCGGCCACTTCGAGCAGCACTTTCTTGTCGGTTACCGCAGTCATACCAACGCCTCCACCGGTTTAAAGCAGGCGCGCAGGCGCCCTTCACCAAACTGCTCCAATGGCGGAGCGCTCGAACATTGCGCCATCGCGTACGCACAACGCGGTTGGAACGGACAGCCCTTCGGCAGGCGCAGCAGATTCGGCGGGTTGCCGGGAATGGTCATCAGCGCTTCGCCTTCGGCGTCCAGACGCGGTACCGCATTCAGCAAACCAATGGAATAAGGATGGCTCGGGTGATAGAACACATCCCGTGCGCTACCGTATTCCATGGTACGTCCGGCATACATCACCAAGACCTTATTACAGATACCGGCCACAACGCCCAGGTCGTGGGTGATCATGATGATCGCGGTATTGAACTCGCGCTTCAGCTCGTTCAGCAGCGTCATGATCTGCGCCTGCACCGTCACATCCAATGCGGTGGTCGGCTCATCGGCAATCAGCAGCTTGGGCCGGCACAGCAGTGCCATGGCGATCATCACGCGCTGGCGCATGCCGCCGGAAAACTCATGCGGGTACATGCGCATGCGCTTGCGCGCTTCCGGCATTTTGACCGCATCTAACATGCGAACCGACTCTTCGAAAGCTTCGCTTTTGCTCATGTTTTTATGCAGCATCAGCACTTCCATCAGCTGCTCACCAACGCGCATATAAGGGTTGAGCGAGGTCATCGGGTCCTGGAAAATCATCGAAATTTCTTCTGCCCGCAGCTTGTTGAGCTGTTTTTCCGGCAGGTTGAGGATTTCACGACCGTTAAATTTGGCCGAACCGCCAATGCGGCCATTGCTGGCCAGCAGTCCCATCAACGCGAAGGCGGTCTGGGATTTGCCGGAACCGGATTCGCCCACGATACCCAGCGTTTCACCGGCGCGCAGATCAAAATTCAGATCGTTCACTGCCGTCACGTCACCGTCCGGGGTGCCGAAGGTCACGCGCAGATCTTTTACATCCAGCAACAGCGACGACTTCACGCTGCCGGCGGTTTGCAACTGCGGATTTTCAATGGTGCTCATGATTGCACTCCTTAACGATCTTTCGGGTCGAGGGCGTCACGCAGGCCATCGCCGATAAAGTTGAAACAAAACAGAGTGACAACCAGGAAACCCGCCGGGAACAGCAGCAACCACGGTGAAACTTCCATCGAGTTGGCGCCATCGCTCAGCAATGCACCCCAGCTGCTTAACGGCTCTTGCGTACCCAGCCCCAGGAAGCTGAGGAAAGATTCGAACAAGATCATGCTCGGTACCAGCAGTGAGGCGTAAACCACCACCACACCCAGCACGTTCGGCACGATATGGCGCAGCACGATGTTGCGGCTCGAAACCCCACACACCAACGCCGCTTCGATAAATTCTTTACGCTTCAGGCTCAGAGTTTGGCCACGCACGATACGCGCCATATCCAGCCACGACACCATGCCGATAGCGACAAAGATCAGCAGGATATTCTGCCCGAAGAAGGTCACCAGCAGGATCACGAAGAACATGAACGGGAAGGAGTTGAGGATCTCCAGCAGACGCATCATCACCGAGTCGATTTTACCACCCAGGTAACCCGACATTGCGCCGTACAGGGTGCCAACAATCACCGCCACCAGCGCAGCCGACACGCCAACCATCAGCGAGATACGCCCGCCAATTGCCACGCGCACCAGCAGATCGCGCCCCGACGAGTCCGTACCGAAGTAGTGCGCCGATTCGAGACTTGGTGCGGCCGACATCATCGCCCAATCGGTATCGTCATAGGCAAACTGCGACAGCCACGGCGCCGCAATCACAAACAGAGTAATCAAAGCCAATACGAACAGGCTGCTGAGCGCCGCCCGGTTGTGCACAAAGCGGCGACGGGCATCCTGCCACAGGCTGCGTCCTTCCACTTCGAGCTTCTCGCTGAAGTTCTCCAGAGCCTCGCTGTTCTTTTTCGTCAACATCATTTGCGTGCTCCAGCTTAATAACGAATTTTTGGATCGATAACGGCGTACAGCACGTCCACGATCGCGTTAAACAGGATAGTCAGAGCGCCAACCAGAATGGTCAGACTCAATACCAAAGAGTAGTCGCGGTTAAGCGCGCCGTTAACAAACAGCTGGCCGATACCCGGCAGGCCGTAAATGGTTTCGATAACCATTGACCCCGTGATGATGCCGACAAACGCCGGGCCCATATAGGAAAGCACGGGCAATAACGCAGGCTTCAACGCATGGCGCAATATAATGCGGCGCATAGGCAAACCCTTGGCGCGCGCGGTACGGATAAAGTTTGAATGCAGCACTTCAATCATCGAGCCACGCGTGATACGGGCGATACTGGCGATATAGGCCAACGACAGCGCCACCATTGGCAAGATGATAAATTTCGGTGCCCCGCCGTTCCAGCCCCCACCCGGCAGCCATTTCAGCGTGATGGCGAAGATCAGTACCAGTAACGGCGCCACCACGAAACTGGGGATCACCACCCCGGTCATGGCAAAACCCATCACCGTATAGTCCCATTTGGTATTTTGATTCAGCGCAGCCACCACACCGGCGCTAACCCCCAGGATCACCGCCAGCAAAAATGCGGCCAGGCCCAGTTTGGCAGAGACCGGGAATGAAGCAGCCACCAGATCGTTGACCGAATAATCTTTATATTTGAATGAAGGGCCAAAATCGCCCTGCGACAGCTGGGCCAGATAATGGCCGTACTGTTTCCAGATAGGATCGTTCAAATGATATTTGGCTTCGATGTTGGCCATCACTTCCGGCGGCAACGCGCGTTCGCCGGTAAATGGGCTGCCGGGCGCCAGGCGCATCATAAAGAAGGAGATGGTGATCAGAATAAATAGTGTCGGGATCGCTTCCAATAAGCGACGAAATATAAATTTAAGCATTGCCCTAACCCTGTGTTGCAGCCTGATAACGGCTTATTATTCACAACATGGGCCGGCGGTTAACACCGCCGGCACTTACCGTATCAATGCTTGATGATGTACAGGTTTTTATCGTATACGTTATCAAGCGGGTCTTTACCGGTGTAACCCCCAACATAAGGTTTCACCAGACGGGCATTCACGTAGTAATAAACCGGAACGATGGCAGAATCTTTATCCAGCTGAACTTCGGCTTTCTGATACAGCTCGGCACGTTCTTCTTTGGTTTTCGCCGTCAGCACATTGGCCATCAGCTTATCGAATTCGGCGCTCTTATAGTGCGGGGTGTTACTGCTGCTGTCAGACAGCATCATGTTCAGGAACGAGCTAGGTTCGTTGTAGTCTGCACACCAGCCGGCACGCGCAACGTCGTAGGTCCCCTGATGGCGGGTATCCAGGAAGGTTTTCCACTCCTGGTTCACCAACTTCACATCCACACCCAGGTTTTTCTTCCAGATGGAGGCTGCGGCAATCGCCAGCTTCTTATGCAGATCTGAAGTGTTGTACAACAGGGAGAAGGTCAGCGGTTTGCCTGGGCCATAGCCTGCATCGGCCAGCAGCTTTTTCGCCACTTCATTGCGTTTTTCTTGCGTCCAGCTGAACCACTCAGGCGGAGTCAGTTTGGCGCCGTCGGTGTATGGTGGTGTGAAGCTGTAAGCCGGCAGATCGCCCTGGTTTTTCACTTTATTGGTGATGATGTCGCGATCCAGACCCAATTTCAGCGCTTCACGCACGCGTGCGTCGGTAAATGGCGCTTTCTGGTTGTTGATTTCGTAGTAGTAGGTACACAGATAAGGATCTACGTGAACCTCTTTCGGGATCTCTTTTTTCAACTTCTGGAACAGTTCGATCGGCATGTTGTTATAGGTCATGTCGATTTCGCCGGTGCGGTAACGGTTAACGTCGGTCACTTCCGAAGAAATTGGCAGGAAGGTCACTTTGTTGATGATGGTTTTCGCGTTATCCCAATATTCCGGGTTACGTTCCAGCACAATACGTTCGTTAACCACCCAATCTTTCAGTTTGTAAGCGCCGTTGCTGACGTAGTTGGCCGGTAAGGTCCACTTCTCGCCAAACTTCTCGACGGCTTCTTTATATACGGGCTTCATCGCATAGTGCGGCGTCATTTCAACCAGGTATGGCACCGGCTCGGTCAGAGTCACCTGGAAGGTATGGTCATCAATGGCTTTCACGCCCAGGGTAGACTTATCTTTCTTGCCGGCGATGACGTCATCCACGTTTTCTACGTGGGCATATTGCAGGTAGCTGGCATAAGGTGATGCGGTTTTTGGATCCACCACGCGCTGCCAGCTATACACGAAATCTTGCGCCGTGACCGGCTTGCCGTTCGACCATTTTGCGTCTTTACGCAGATGGAAGGTCCAGACTTTAAAATCTTTGTTATCCCAGCTTTCCGCTACGCCCGGGACAATGGAACCATCCAGGCCGTTGTTGGCCAGGCCTTCCATCAGATCGCGCGTTACGTTGTTTTCAGGTACGCCTTCGATTTTATGCGGGTCGAGCGATTGCACTTCCGAACCGTTGTTCTTAACGATCTCTTGTTTGTCCGCCAGTTGCACGCCCGCCGGCACGTCGGCCGCAAAAGCACTTCCGGTTGCTGTGATACCCAGCGCGGCAATAATGCCGGCCGCAAGGATGGTTTTTTTCGTGATGTTGGTCATGTGTATACTCCAGTTTTTATTATCACAGGCTCATCGTGGAGCCTGCGTTGCCCGTGAGCGGACCTTGTTATACCGGCTGCCGCTGAACGAATACGGCAGGCGGCCTTCCCTGTATTACTCCACCGCTGATGGCGTGGCGTAATACCCCTCGTTACTGCTTGATGATGTACAGATTTTTCACATCGGTGTAGTCCAGCGGATCTTTACCGGTAAAGCCCCCCACCGACGGTCTGATCAGGCGGGCGCTGACGCGGTAATACACCGGAATCAACGCCGAATCTTTATCTAACTGAGCTTCTGCCTGCTGATAAAGGGCGGCGCGTGTAGCCTCGTCCGGCGCTTTTAGCGTGCCGCCCATCAGGGCGTCAAACGCCGGGCTCTTGTAAAAAATGGTGTTGATGCTGCTGTTGGAAAGCACCAGATTGAGGAATGCGCTCGGCTCGTTATAGTCACCGCACCAGGTGGCACGCGCTATGTCGTACTGACCCTGATGGCGGCTTTCAAGCGAGGTTTTCCATTCTTGATTGCGCAGTGTCACCTCAGCGCCGAGGTTTTTCTTCCACATCGAAGCGGCGGCGATCGCCTGCTGCTTATTTTGGTCGGAGGTGTTGTACAGCAGCGTGAACTTAAGCGGTTTGGCGGCGCTGAAACCGGCTTGCTCCAGCAGCTTCCTGGCCTCGGCATTGCGCTGTTCCTGGCTCCAACTCGCCCACGCCGGCGCGGTGAATTTGGCGCCCTCAGTAAAGGTTGGGGTGAAACTGAACGCCGGGATCTGCCCCTGGCCCATGATTTTGTTGGCGATAATGTCGCGGTCCAGCGTAAGTTTCACGGCAGCGCGCACTCGCGGATCGGTAAAGGGCGCACGCTGGTTGTTAATCTCGTAATAAAAGGTGCACAGATAAGGGTTAACGTGCAATTGCTCAGGGATCTCTTTCTTCATCTTCGCGAACAGGTTCGGCGGGATGGCGCTGTTGGTGATATCAATTTCACCACTGCGGAAGCGGTTAACGTCACTGACCTCGGAGGCGATCGGCAAGAACGTCGCCTTATCGATCACCGTTTTCTTGTTGTTCCAATAGCTCGGGCTGCGTTCAAGCACAATACGCTCATTCACCACCCACTCTTTCAAGCGATAGGCTCCATTGCCGACATAGTTCGCCGGTAGCGTCCATTTCTCGCCAAACTTCTCGATCACCGAACGTTTTACCGGCTTCAGCGAGGTGTGGCTCAGCATGCTAATGAAGTAAGGCACCGGTTCGCTCAGCGTGACCTGCAGCGTTTTATCATCGATGGCTTTAATGCCCAGGCTTTGCGGCCCTTTCTTGCCGGTCAGGATGTCGTCGATATTTTCAATTTTTGCGTACTGCAGATAGCTGGCGTAAGGCGAGCCGGTTTTCGGATCGGCCAGGCGCTGCCAGCTATAAACGAAGTCCTGTGCGGTAACCGGGGAGCCGTCGCTCCACACCGCGTCCGGACGCAGGTGGAAAGTCCAGGTTTTGAAATCCTGATTTTCCCATTGGGCTGCCGCCGCCGGTACCACATGCCCATTGGCATCGGTGCTGACCAGCCCTTCCAACAGGTTAAGAATAATATTACTTTCCGGTATCCCCTCGACCTTATGCGGATCCAACGAAGCCACTTCCGTGCCGTTGTTAATTACAATGTTCTGCTGCTGAGCCAATTGCACTCCGGCCGGAACGTCGGCCGCCTGAGCAGAATATACGGCGCTGATACTCAGCAAGCCGGCAATGAACATAGCCAATGGAGTGCGCTTTCGGGTTTGCTGCATGGTCGAGGCTCCTTTTCACCAACAAGCATTGCTTATCGATATTCGTGAAGTATTTATAAGAATTCTAAATAAACAGACACCAGCAAAAATCATTCCCACTTTGACGACGCAATCGCGTTAATTGCGCGTAGAAAGTTGCTCGGAAATTAGCAGAAGGCAAATTCCATAGCCAATAATTTTTACAGAAATGTTAAGCAATTCTCTTTTATTGCATCAAGCCCGATCTGTACCCCCCGGACGAGGGTGACAGTTGCACAACATAACTAATTGATTTTAATCAGATAAAATAAAGCAAGCCTTATCCTGACGGCACGAAGCAAACTGGCAAAACAGACAAAGAAACATTCAGTTAACAAACCAGCCGTTCAAAGAACAAACACCTGCTTATGTGCGGTTAATCACTAATAACACCTGGATGAAAGCGAGACAAGCCCTACAGAATGATGTGATTAAATTAACAGCGGATTTGATGTTAGGAGGCAGAAAAAGGGCAAAAACTGGGGAGGATAAGGGGTAAAAACAACGCTTAGCGTTTTTATTGAGCAACAAATTGAGATTTATGCCACATCCTGGTGCAAGTGAATAAAATTCATTCATATTGCGCACTATATTAATGCGAACCAATAATTGATTTTAATTTTTAAAATTAATTTGAGTCGCGAATCGCCCTATTCACGACTCCGTCGCCGGATTACAACAGTCCCGGGAATATGGCCTTAATACCGGTAACGATAAATTCGATACCCAAAGCCATCAGCAATAAACCCATGATTCGGGTGATGACGTTAATGCCGGTTTGCCCCAATAAACGCACCAACAAAGGCGCGGCCCGGAACAACAGCCAACAACAAAAGGCAAACAACGCGATAGCAAGAGTAAAGCCCAACAGGTTCTGCCAGCTATGGTAGCGGGAACTCCAAACGATGGTGGAGCTGATCGCACCCGGCCCGGCCATAAGCGGTAATGCCAGCGGCACGACGCCAATGCTTTCGCGGATCGCGCTTTCTGATTTTTCCTGTTTGTTCTGTTTGTCTTCCCCCAGTTTGCCGCTGATCATCGACATCGCAATGGTAACCACCAGGATGCCACCGGCAATGCGGAAGGAATCGATTGAGATGCCGAACATGCGCAAAATCCCTTCCCCCAAAAATAGTGAGGTCCACAGGATAATGGCGACCGACAGATTGGCGGTCAGGTTGGTTTTGTTGCGCCCGGCAGCTGCCTGGTAGCTGGTCATGCTGATAAATACCGGCAAAATGCCCACCGGGTTCACCAGCGCAAACAGGCCGACAAAAAATTTAATGTAGCCGGAAAAATCCAACAGAGATTGGCCCACAAATGACTCCGCTTTAATAGCTTTAAAAGTGACACTGCCTACGCGCGCTAATGTAATGGAATTACCACAGGTTATCCATTGGTCATCAGCAGGATTTTTATCTATTAATGCGTGTATTGATAAAGCAAATCACCATTGTTAACGCAATGTACGGTTTATGATTTTTTATGTTGAAAAAAGTGCCTGACATCGCAGTTATTAAGAATGGTTCTCAAAAACCATGGCTGAATGGTGTCAGCATGCGATTTTTTTGATTTAAATCACATAATCACTACCCAAGAGTAGTTAAGCTCTTAGTCGTAGTCAGGGAGTAGAACAGGTTAAGGAAAAAGTGGCATCTCTGTTCGGCCCGCTGTCTTCTCCTGCTGAGGCATCGGGTAAAGCTCTTTAAGCAAATCAGCAACATGCAGCACAAAAAGATGGGAAACCTTTGTTTTTAAAACAGCATTTTCCACCGATCTGTCTATACTAGTTGCTCGCACGGCTGATTTACTGAAAGAGTTTAACATTATCAGGAGAGCATTATGGCTGTAACAAATGTCGCTGAACTGAACGAGCTAGTTGCACGTGTCAAAAAAGCCCAGCGCGAATATGCCAACTTCACTCAAGAGCAAGTTGATAAAATTTTCCGCGCTGCTGCCCTCGCCGCTGCCGATGCCCGTATTCCTCTGGCTAAAATGGCCGTTGAAGAATCCGGTATGGGTATCGTTGAAGATAAAGTGATCAAGAACCACTTCGCATCAGAGTTTATCTATAACGCCTATAAAGATGAAAAAACCTGCGGTATCCTGTCTGAAGACGATACTTTCGGTACCATCACCATCGCCGAGCCTATCGGCCTGATTTGCGGTATCGTGCCCACCACCAACCCAACTTCCACGGCCATTTTCAAAGCGTTAATCAGCCTGAAAACCCGTAACGGCATCATCTTCTCTCCGCACCCACGTGCGAAGAACGCCACCAACAAAGCGGCTGATATCGTGCTGCAGGCAGCGATTGCCGCCGGTGCGCCAAAAGACATCGTCGGCTGGATCGATCAACCTACCGTTGAACTCTCCAACCAGCTGATGCACCACCCTGACATCAACCTGATCCTGGCCACCGGTGGCCCAGGCATGGTGAAAGCAGCCTACAGCTCCGGCAAACCGGCCATCGGCGTGGGTGCGGGTAATACCCCGGTAGTGGTTGACGAAACGGCGGATATCAAACGCGTCGTGGCCTCTATTCTGATGTCTAAAACCTTCGACAGCGGTGTGATTTGCGCCTCTGAGCAATCCGTCATCGTGGTTGACTCCATCTATGACGCAGTGCGCGAACGTTTCGCTTCCCATGGCGGCTACATGCTGCAGGGTAAAGAGCTGAAAGCCGTACAGGACATCATCCTGAAAAACGGTGGCCTCAATGCGGCTATCGTCGGTCAGTCAGCACCGAAAATCGCTGAAATGGCAGGCATCAAAGTCCCGGCAAGCACTAAAGTGCTGATCGGTGAAGTGAAGCTGGTCGATGAGTCAGAACCTTTCGCTCACGAAAAACTGTCGCCAACGCTGGCTATGTATCGCGCCAAAGACTTTGAAGACGCCGTCAGCAAAGCGGAAAAACTGGTCGCCATGGGCGGTATCGGTCACACCTCTTGTCTGTACACCGACCAGGATAACCAGCCGGAACGCGTAGCCTTCTTCGGCGACAAGATGAAAACCGCGCGTATCCTGATCAACACCCCTGCTTCTCAGGGTGGGATCGGTGACCTGTACAACTTCAAACTCGCTCCGTCTCTGACGCTGGGCTGCGGTTCCTGGGGCGGTAACTCCATCTCTGAAAACGTCGGTCCAAAACACCTGATCAACAAGAAAACTGTAGCGAAGCGAGCAGAAAACATGTTGTGGCATAAACTTCCGAAATCAATCTACTTCCGCCGTGGCTCACTGCCAATCGCGCTGGAAGAAGTAGCGACCGACGGGGCAAAACGCGCCTTCATTGTGACCGACCGCTACCTGTTCAACAACGGCTATGCAGACCAGATTACCTCCGTTCTGAAATCGCACGGCATTGAAACAGAAGTATTCTTTGAAGTTGAAGCGGATCCAACGCTGTCCATCGTGCGTAAAGGCGCTGAACAGATGAACTCCTTCAAGCCAGACGTGATCATCGCGCTGGGCGGCGGTTCACCGATGGATGCTGCGAAGATCATGTGGGTGCTGTACGAACACCCTGAAACCCACTTCGAAGACCTGGCGCTGCGCTTTATGGATATCCGTAAACGCATCTACAAGTTCCCGAAAATGGGCGTGAAGGCAAAAATGATTGCCGTCACCACCACCTCAGGTACCGGTTCAGAAGTTACGCCGTTTGCAGTAGTGACCGACGACGTAACCGGCCAGAAATATCCTCTGGCGGATTATGCATTGACACCAGACATGGCGATTGTTGACGCCAACCTGGTCATGAACATGCCGAAATCCCTGTGCGCCTTCGGTGGCTTGGATGCGGTAACTCACGCGCTGGAAGCTTATGTTTCAGTCCTGGCGAACGAATACTCCGACGGTCAGGCGCTGCAAGCGTTGAAACTGCTGAAAGAGTATCTGCCAACCAGCTATAAAGAAGGTGCCAAGAACCCGGTAGCCCGTGAGCGCGTGCACAATGCTGCGACCATCGCCGGTATCGCGTTCGCCAACGCCTTCCTCGGGGTTTGCCACTCAATGGCCCACAAACTGGGCTCCGAGTTCCACATCCCACACGGTTTGGCCAACGCCATGCTGATTTCCAACGTCATTCGCTATAACGCGAACGACAACCCAACTAAGCAAACGGCTTTCAGCCAGTACGACCGCCCACAAGCGCGTCGCCGCTACGCTGAAATCGCTGACCATCTGGGCCTGAGCGCACCGGGCGACCGTACCGCACAGAAAATCGAGAAGCTGCTGACCTGGCTGGACGAAATCAAGGCCGAACTGGGCATCCCTGCTTCAATCCGCGAAGCCGGCGTGCTCGAAGCCGATTTCCTGGCGAAAGTAGACAAGCTGTCTGAAGACGCCTTTGATGACCAATGTACCGGCGCTAACCCTCGTTATCCGCTGATTGCTGAACTTAAGCAAATCATGCTGGATACCTTCTACGGCCGTAAATTCAGCGAAGCGGTTGATGAAGAGGTTCTGGCCGCACCGGTTGTCGCCAAGACGGTAAAGAAGACCAAAAAATAACGGTTCATTGAGTTGAGCCAACAAAAAACCGCCGAAAGGCGGTTTTTTTATGCGGTGATATTATTCATCAATCCGGTAGTGTCTACGCAATAGCGTCAAAACGAGCTGCAAGGCTCTCTGTTGCACGCTGGAGGCTATTCCAATGCCTGTATCGCTTCTTTGTAATGTTTGCGGCAGACGGAGACGTAGCTTTCGTTACCGCCAATCACCACCTGTTCACCGGCATGCATCGCCTTCCCGCTCTCATCAAGTCGCAGCACCATATTCGCCTTGCGCCCGCAGTGGCAAATGGTTTTCAGCTCCACCAACTTGTCTGCCCAGGCCAGCAGATATTGACTGCCAATAAACAGTTCCCCCAGGAAGTCGGTACGCAAACCGTAACACAGCACCGGAATATCCAACTGATCGACAACATCGCACAATTGCTCGACCTGCTGTTTCGTCAGGAACTGGCTTTCATCAAGCAAAACGCAGTGCACAGGTTGCTGCTGATGTTCCTGCGCAATCATCGTAAAAAGCATAGAGTCATTATTATACAGCTGTGCCTGGGAAGACAGGCCGATCCGCGAGCTCACCTTACCCACGCCAAAACGGTGATCTATTTCGGCGGTAAACACCAGCGTACGCATACCACGTTCTTGATAATTATATGAAGATTGCAGCAACGCGGTAGATTTCCCTGCATTCATAGCAGAGTAATAAAAATAAAGTTGAGCCATGGGCCCGCTACTCCAATGGTATAAGAAATATTCAGCGGTTGATTCAGCAGCCAAGTGTACCATAAGGCGACAACCGGCTTACACCTCGGGATTAATCAATATCCGGGCCAGACGAATAGTCGACTTTCAAATGAAACATTCCGTTCTGCTACCATAGCGCTTTTACATCTATTTACAGGATGGTTTCTGTCCGTCATCACATTTAATTACTACTAATGATTAGCGCCCAACATTAATGGTTATGCCAATGCCGTGAAGCGGCCCTGCAACAGGTGCCAGCGCGTAAGATTAAATCTATTAACCCCTCCAGACGCCGCGCCTGAGTATTTAATGACATAAAACAGACCGGGTACAGTTCTTGACGTTACCTTTACTGATATACCCCTATTGTTTACAGTGTTGGCAGACTAAAACTCGTGATTTAACCCACAGAATTCAGAGTTATATTGATATAAAACACAATTATAACTTAGCCATGAATGCCTTTGTGGCGCAGCAAACATAGCGCTGCTGTAGAAAATTTGACTTAAAAAGGGAGGTTGTAATACTTATCTCCCCCGCTTATATTAGCCAGAGAGTTCTGGTTAGGTCTTTTAAAAGGTAAATTTGAGCGTTCCTTTCAATTTGGCTATTGCAGAAAAGAAAAGAGCACTCTATTATTATCCAGACGCCCCCCACCAATATAATTTGAGACTAGGACAATGAGCGAAGCATTAAAGATTTTGAACAACATCCGTACTCTCCGCGCTCAGGCAAGAGAATGCAGCCTGGAAACGCTGGAAGAGATGCTTGAAAAACTGGAAGTTGTTGTGAACGAACGTCGCGAAGAAGACAGCCAGGCTCAAGCAGAAGTTGAAGAACGTACCCGTAAACTGCAGCAATATCGTGAAATGCTGATTGCTGACGGTATTGATCCAAATGAACTGCTGCAAACTATGGCTGCAACTAAAGCCGCAGGTAAAGCGAAACGTGCAGCACGTCCAGCTAAATACCAATATAAAGACGAAAACGGTGAACTGAAAACCTGGACTGGCCAGGGCCGTACCCCAGCAGTGATTAAGAAAGCTATCGAAGAGCAAGGTAAATCTCTGGACGATTTCCTGCTGTAATAGCATTCCAGTCACATGTTAAAAAGGCTCCCAAGGGAGCCTTTTTGTTATGCTTATTTTCAGGTTTCTTAGAGCCCCCACTGGGCTTTGCGTAATTATCCTAATGGACAGCCCCATTTATCCGCCAGCTAACGGCAGAGCCTTTCATTTTTCCAAAGCATAAAAAAAGGGGCCTGAGCCCCTTATAGCATTAACGCACTGCTCAATTACTGAGCTTTATAAAATGATTTATACCATTCAACAAAGCGTTTCACGCCTTCTTCAACGCTGGTTTCCGGTTTAAATCCAATCACGCGATAGAGCTCGGCGGTATCGGCACTGGTATCTAACACGTCGCCAGGTTGCATAGGCAGCATATTTTTACGCGCTTCAATCCCTAACGCCTGTTCCAGTGCACTGATATATTTCATCAGCTTCACCGGGCTGCTATTGCCGATATTATAAACATGGTATGGGGCAGAACTGGTCGCCGGCGATCCCTGCTCTACCGTCCAGTCAGCATTTGGCTGAGGAATAACCGCCTGCAAGCGGACAATAGACTCGGCAATATCGTCGATGTAGGTAAAGTCACGGTGCATCTCACCGTGGTTATATACATCGATACTGTCACCCGCCAATATGGCCTTGGTGAATTTGAACAGCGCCATATCTGGACGCCCCCACGGGCCATAGACGGTAAAGAAACGCAGGCCGGTGGTTGGGAGACCATACAGGTGAGAATAGCTGTGCGACATCAACTCATTGGCTTTCTTGGTTGCCGCATACAATGATACAGGGTGATCGACCGAATCTTCAGTCGCAAACGGCAGCTTACGATTCAGGCCATATACCGAGCTGGACGAAGCATATAACAGATGTTCGACCTTATTGTGTCGGCAGCCTTCCAGCACGTTTAAATGCCCGATGAGATTTGCGTCCGCATACGCCAGTGGATTCTCCAGCGAATAGCGCACGCCAGCTTGCGCACCCAGATGGATCACTCGCTGGAACTGGTGTTCTGCGAATAACTGCGCCATCCCCTCTCGATCGGCCAAATCCAGCTTAATAAACTGGAAAGCTGGCTTATCCGCCAGCAGCTCAAGACGGGCCATTTTCAGGCCCACATCGTAATAATCATTCAGGTTATCGATACCGACAACCTGATGCCCCGCAGCTAATAGCCGCTCAGCAACGTGAAAACCGACAAAACCGGCCGCGCCCGTAACCAGGAATTTCATAGTTAACCCTTAAATAACCGGCTGAATGGACGCACCGCGACCAATCGCATAATAAGTGAAGCCTCGGCTTTCCAGACGCTCTGGATCAAACAGGTTGCGACCATCAAAGATCACCGGCTGCTTCAGCGCACCCTTAATCACATCGAAGTCCGGCGCACGGAAATTCTGCCACTCAGTACAGATAACCAACGCATCAGCCCCATGCAGCGCCGCTTCTTTGGTCCCTACCAGCTTCAGATCGTCACGTTGACCGTAAATACGTTGCACTTCATTCATCGCTTCAGGATCGTAAGCCTGAACGATAGCGCCCGCTTCCCACAGTTGCTCCATCAGCACCCGGCTGGAGGCTTCGCGCATATCGTCGGTATTCGGTTTGAATGCCAAGCCCCATAGCGCAAAGGTTTTGCCTTTCAGGTCATCACCGAAATGCTGCTTGATAAATTTGGTCAGCTTATACTTCTGCTGGTAGTTAACCTGCTCTACGGCCTGCAACAGTTTTGGCTGGTAGCCAATATGTTCCGCAGTGCGGATCAGCGCCTGAACGTCTTTCGGGAAACAGGAGCCGCCGTAGCCGCAGCCTGGATAGATAAAGTGATAACCGATACGGGAGTCTGAACCGATACCCTGGCGTACTTTCTCAATATCCGCCCCCAGCATTTCGGCCAGGTTGGACATTTCGTTCATAAAGCTGATTTTGGTCGCCAGCATGCAGTTGGCGGCATATTTAGTCAACTCGGCACTGCGAATATCCATCATGATCATGCGATCGTGATTGCGGTTAAACGGCTCGTACAGTTCACGAATAGGCTCGATCACATCTTTGTTATCGGTACCGATTACGATGCGCTCAGGACGCATGCAGTCTGCTACCGCTGCCCCTTCCTTCAGGAACTCTGGGTTGGAAACCACATCGAAAGGCACTTTGCTGCCACGTTTTTGCAGGGTTTCTTCCATCACCTGGCGGACTTTATCTGCGGTGCCGACCGGCACGGTAGATTTGTCGATCACCACTTTGTGTTCGGTCATGTGCTCCGCGATGGTGCGCGCAACGGCAGTCACGTATTTCAAATCGGCAGAACCGTCTTCATCCGGCGGTGTTCCCACCGCGATAAATTGAATGGCACCATGCGCCACCCCAGCCTTGGCATCGGTGGTAAAATGCAGGCGGCCGGCTTCATAGTTCTGCTGAACCAATGGCGTTAAGCCTGGCTCAAAAATAGGGATATTCCCTTTCTTCAGGTTTTCGACTTTACGTTCGTCTATATCAATACACATAACGTCATGGCCGACTTCAGCCAACACCGCAGCCTGCACCAGGCCAACATAGCCAATACCAAAAACTGTTACTTTCATGGGAAAATCCTAGTTTTTCAAATTAAGACGAAAGATAAATAAATTATTCTTTATCAGCGGCGAGTAACTGATTCAACCACTGCGAAAAATCTTTGCCGAGTGTCGGATGACGCATGCCGTATTCGACAAACGCCTGCATATAGCCCAGCTTGTTGCCGCAGTCATGGCTGATCCCTTTCAGGTGATAGGCTTCAACCGTTTCTTGCTGCATCAGCATTTCGATGCTGTCGGTAAGCTGGATTTCATTGCCGGCGCCCGGAGGGGTTTTCGACAGCAGCGGCCAAATATCCGCAGAAAGCACATAGCGTCCTACAATCGCCAGATTGGAAGGCGCTTCGTCCGGTGATGGCTTCTCGACGACGCTGACCATCGGAGCACTTTCACCCGGCTGCAGTGCATAGCCTTTGCAGTCGGCTACGCCGTAATTACCGACATCTTTATGCGGTACGGGTTCAACCATGATCTGGCTGATGCCGGTTTGCTCAAACCGCTGCAGCATTTCGTGCAAGTTGTCTTTTTTAAGATCGGAGCTGTACTCATCAAGGATTACGTCAGGCAAAATCACGGCCACCGGCTCGTCACCCACCAGCGGATAGGCACACATAATGGCGTGCCCAAGCCCTTTGGCAACGCCCTGACGTACCTGCATCACGGTCACGCCCTTCGGACAGATGGACTGCACTTCGTCCAGCAACTGGCGCTTAACGCGCTTTTCCAGCATCGCTTCCAACTCAAAGCTGGTATCGAAATGGTTTTCGATCGAATTCTTGGAGGAATGGGTAACCAGCACAATCTCGTTAATCCCCGCGGCAATACATTCATTAACCACGTATTGGATCAGGGGTTTGTCGACCAGCGGCAGCATTTCTTTTGGAATGGCTTTTGTCGCCGGTAACATCCGTGTTCCCAAGCCTGCAACCGGGATCACAGCCTTTCTGACTTTACGATTTACAGCAGGCATTATTTCCTCTCTTAATAGCGCTCACTTTATGAGCTTTTTCGCCATATAAAAACCTTCGGAGTATACCAGCTTATGACTGTCTGGCATTAACCGCAGCACAAATAGAAAGAATTTAGGACAATTACCCAAGGGGTTAACTGAGGTAAAAATAAGCATCTCAAATATCTGGATTTCAAATACTATTTTAGCCGTTGGGATTATTCGGCACTGAGCATCAACCGCAGTCGCCCGCCAGAACCCCAAACCTGACACTGCCAGGCAGCACAGTGCTGGCTGATTTGATTCATGTAGGTGGCACCCAGCGTGCCGAGCGGCACGCCGTTGCTCAATTGAATTTGATTGTCGCCGGTATTCACATTGGCATGCAGGCCGGCGGAGACCAGAATCAGGTTTTTATA
This sequence comes from Serratia sp. BNK-12, assembly GCF_047456085.1. Lineage (NCBI taxonomy): Bacteria > Pseudomonadati > Pseudomonadota > Gammaproteobacteria > Enterobacterales > Yersiniaceae > Serratia > Serratia sp. BNK-12. The sequence continues at coordinate 2,216,534 of NZ_CP179896.1, read as the reverse complement.
TTCGGCGTGGTAATAACCCACCAGCAGTGGGAATTGCCCTTCCAACTTGCCTTGGCGTAATAATTGATTAACTTGCTTTAACAATGCGCTCATTTGCGGCAGCCTTTGACGCTGATTCGCTAAATGATCTTGCAGTAACCCATTAAATAAAGCTCGCAACAGTAGCGCCGCCAATACGCCATTATCCCCTGCACGCGTCACATCCAGACAATAGAAAGCCAGATCCTTATCCGACAGCGCCGCAATATCCAGTACCAGCCCGGGGTTTTCACCGGTGGTTAATTGCCGATAATTAATCCGGCAATGGGCAACGGTCTGCTGCACTGGAGGCTGCAACTGTTTGAGTAGCTTCACCGCTTCGGAGGGGTTTTTACTCAGCGCGTCCCAGTCCTGTAACAGCTCCACTTCTTCAATCGCCGGGGACGTGAACATATTGGGATACAGACAACCCAGCACCGCTTCACGCAGACGATTAAGATCGGTCACCGGCTTTAACAACACGTCCTGTACGCCTAACCGCAGCATTTTGGCGATATCGGCCATTTTATCGGTTGCCGATATCACCAACACCGGAATTTGTACGCCCTGCAGGCGAAGATGTTCGACAAACTCTATCCCGTCCATTTCCGGCATCGCCAGATCGCACAGGATTAAATCCGGATGAACGTCATCCACCAGACTCAAGGCCAGCAAACCATTGGGCGCCTCACTGGTTTCTGCTCCCAACGATTTCAAATAGCCAACAAGCACCGAACGAAAAACCAGTTCGTCCTCGACCACCAAAATGCGCTTGTGAGTCAATGGTAATGCCATCAGCCGTGCCTCTTCCCTTTCCATAGTGTAATAGTGGCTCAAAAAGGCCATTTATGCTTGCCGGAAATTTTTCCAACGGTGGAGTATTTTCCCGCAAACCGGTAGTTATTTGTTTTTTATCAACGGCAACAGCATATCGATCTGTTTTTCTACCGCCAATTTCCCAGCTGCGATTGCCTCATCCGCTCGATGGAAATCCAGCGTGGAAATCTGCGGACAATAGGGCTGAATCAACACATCTGGCGGGTCGCCGGCCATGCGGTTACGTTTCAGGCGATTTTCCAGAACCTGGATCGACGTCCCCATGATTTCCATCGCCGTTGGGGTGAAATTAGGCTTTCTGGCCGTCATTTTGCTGATTCGTTCTCTTAAACGCCCCCGCCAGTTGCGGGCGGGGAGATCTTGTGGCGCTTCTACGTCATGATTACGTACCGAAAACAAATCTTGCTGCATTAAATGAGCATCATGCTGCAAATCGACGGCGATGACGATGTCGGCGCCCAATGCACGGGTCAATGAAATAGGCACAGGATTCACCACTGCGCCATCCACCAGCCAATAGCCATCAAACCAGACCGGTGCCAACAGGCCCGGCATGCTGCACGACGCACGCACCGCCTGATGAATATCGCCTTCCGTCAACCACAGCTCACGCCCGGTACTGAGATTGGTTGCCACGGCGCCGAATTTGAGTGAGCACTCGGCGATATCATCGATCTTCAGCAATTGTCCCACCGCGTTGAAAACCCGTTCACCGCGTAGCAGCCCGCCCCGTTGCCAGGACAAGTCCATCAATCGGATCACGTCCCAATAGCTGAACGAACGCACCCAGGTTTCCATAGCGGGCAAACGATGGCTGGCAAAAGCGGCCCCCACCAGGGCACCCACCGAGCAGCCGGCTACTATATCGACCTCAACGCCCAACTTCTTTAGCGCGTTGATCACGCCGATATGCGCCCACCCCTTCGCCGAACCCGCGCCCAATGCCAATCCAATCTTTATTTTTCGCATAGTTTCCGCCCTTTGCCCGGTGAATTGTATCAATGACGCTGTCAGCGTAGATTGTCACGATCGAATAATGTTAGGTAACATATGCGCTAAATTTCTTTCGGCATCGGCCCGTTCCTCAGGTTCCGGCCATTTTAGGAGTCACCTTGTCCGAATTATGCCCCTGCGGCGGCGGAGTGGAGTATAGCGCATGCTGCGAGCCCTACATCAACGGTAGCCAAACGCCATCGACCCCCGGACAGTTAATGCGTTCGCGCTTTAGCGCTTACGTAAAACACAACGTGGATTATCTGATTGCTACCTGGCACCCCGACTGCCACGCGGCAGAATGGCGCAATGGCATCGTCGACAGTTTCAAAGACACCGAATGGCTCGGCCTGACGGTGGTGGAAGAAAAACCCGGCCATGAGGCCAGTGAAGGTTTTGTCGAGTTCATTGCCCGCTTCATCGACGGCAGCACCGGTGAGCAAAGGGCGATGCACGAACGCTCGCGCTTCCTTCAGCTTGGCCAACGCTGGTATTATATTGACGGAACCAAACCTCAGCCTGGCAGAAATGCCATTTGCCCATGCGGCTCAGGAAAAAAATATAAAAAGTGCTGCGGGCGTTAGCCGGCAGTCACCGTGCTCAAGAGATTTCAGGCGATGGCCTGAAAATGAAAGCGATAAAATTCTCGCCTGCGCAGACAGGACATACCGTATCAGACAGGATCCTCATCCCCATGCCACACCAAAATGTACAAAGAAAAGTTTTGCGCACCATTTGCCCGGATGCCAAAGGCCTGATCGCCAAGATCACCAATATTTGCTATAAGCATGAGCTCAACATTGTTCAGAACAACGAGTTCGTCGATCACCGTACCGGTCGCTTCTTTATGCGTACCGAGTTGGAAGGCATTTTCAACGACACCACGTTGCTGGCGGATCTCGACAGCGCGCTGCCGGCAGGCTCGGTTCGTGAACTGCATAACTCCGGCCGCCGCCGCATTGTCGTGCTGGTGACCAAAGAAGCACATTGCCTGGGCGACCTGCTGATGAAAAGCGCCTACGGTGGCCTGGACGTGGAGATCGCGGCGGTTATCGGCAACCACGATACGCTGCAAACGCTGGTAGAACGTTTCGACATCCCATTCCATCTGGTCAGCCATGAAGGCCTGACTCGCGATCAGCACGATCAGAAAATGATGGCCCAGATCGACCAATACCAACCGGACTACGTGGTACTGGCCAAATATATGCGCGTATTGACGCCAGCATTCGTACAGCACTACCCGAACCAGGTGATCAATATTCACCACTCCTTCCTGCCGGCCTTTATCGGCGCAAGGCCTTATCATCAGGCTTACGAGCGCGGCGTAAAAATCATCGGCGCCACGGCGCACTACGTTAACGATAATCTGGATGAAGGCCCGATCATCATGCAGGACGTGATCCACGTCGATCACACCTACTCTGCCGAAGATATGATGCGCGCCGGACGTGACGTTGAGAAAAACGCGCTTAGCCGTGCGCTTTATCACGTGTTGGCGCAGCGCGTATTTGTATACGGCAACCGGACGGTTATTCTGTAATTGCTCAATAAAGCGGTGCCTTTCGTTCAGGGATGCACCGCCAAGGGTAAAAAATCGGCAAACGATTCATTTTCTGCATTTCAATACTTTACACGCGCGCTTCATTTGATATGATGCGCCCCGCTTACCGCGACAGACGTTTCGCAAGCAAGGCCAGTGGTGGGGTTCCCGAGCGGCCAAAGGGAGCAGACTGTAAATCTGCCGTCACAGACTTCGAAGGTTCGAATCCTTCCCCCACCACCATCTTCTCTCTGCCAAGAGCGAAGACGCAGTAAGGAAACCGGCCAGGTTTCTTCCGGATAAAACCGGAACTACAATTTGTAAAGCCATGAATACCATGGTGGGGTTCCCGAGCGGCCAAAGGGAGCAGACTGTAAATCTGCCGTCACAGACTTCGAAGGTTCGAATCCTTCCCCCACCACCATCCTTGTATACTCCCCATAATAAAATCAAACCTGTAAATCCCAATATCATTCCTTTACGGGAAGGATGAGAAGCTTCGACAAGGTTCGAGTCTCACGCAGTGAGACAACGCGCTTTAGCGCGGCCCGCAGGGTGAGTCGCCCAGCGACGAATAATCCTTCCCCCACCACCATCCTTGTATACTCCCCATAATAAAATCAAACCTGTAAATCCCAATATCACTCCTTTACGGGAATGATAAGAAGCTTCGACAAGGTTCGAGTCTCACGCAGTGAGACAACGCGCTTTAGCGCGGCCCGCAGGGTGAGGAACGAAGAGACGAATAATCCTTCCCCCACAACCATCCCTATATGCTCCCTTGAATCAAATCAAACCTGTAAATCCCAATATCACTCCTTTACGGGAATGATAAGAAGCTTCGACAAGGTTCGAGTCTCACGCAGTGAGACAACGCGCTTTAGCGCGGCCCGCAGGGTGAGGAACGAAGAGACGAATACTCCTTCCCCCACCACCATCCTTGTATGCTCCCCTGAATCAAATCAATCCTTGGCAATCCAATATCTCATTTATCAATTCCCTTAACCCTTCAGCACATCCTCAACTTGAACTCCGGCCAACAATTCGCTATACCACTGGCTTCTTTAATGCAGTAAGGAAAAAAGTGCATGCGTAACAATATCTGCGTTTTTTGCGGAGCAAGCGAAGGTGTTAACCCTGCATATGCCGAAAATGCACGGCAACTGGGCCAAACTCTCGCGGCCCAGGGTCGACGTTTAATCTACGGTGGCGGTAAAAAAGGGCTAATGGGCATTGTCGCGGATGCCGTGTTAGCCGCCGGTGGCGAAGCCGTTGGCATCATTCCTGAGCGATTGGTCGAAGCAGAAACCGCGCATCGTGGCCTGACCGAGCTGGAAGTGGTCCCTGACATGCATACCCGCAAGGCGCGTATGGCGGCGCTGGCAGACGGTTTTATCGCCCTGCCCGGCGGCATAGGAACGCTGGAAGAACTGTTTGAAATCTGGACCTGGGGCCAGATTGGCTATCACAGCAAACCGGTGGGCCTGCTCGACGTGAACGGTTTCTACCGTCCGCTAAACAATTTCCTGCAGCACGTGGCCGATCAGGGCTTTATGCGCCATGACTACCTCGGCACCATGCACATCAGCGAATCCGCACAAACCTTGCTGCAACAATTCGACGACTATCAGCCCAAAAATTACGACCGCTGGGCGAAATAATCCGGCTTGCCAGCGGCGGCCATTGCCGCTGGCCCGCGTTACATTTCCGGCCAAACTCTGCTACTATCTCAACACATTTTTCTCGCATAAACGGCACCGCTCATGAAGTTTGTCTCTTTTAATATCAATGGACTGCGCGCGCGTCCGCACCAACTGGCCGCAATTATCGAGCAGCACCAACCCGACGTGATCGGTCTGCAAGAAACCAAAGTTCACGATGATATGTTTCCATTGGAAGACGTCAGCCAGTACGGCTATCACGTGTTCTATCACGGGCAAAAAGGCCATTACGGCGTAGCACTGCTGACCAAAGAAAAGCCGCTGGCCGTGCGTCGCGGTTTCCCTACCGATGAGGAAGACGCACAGCGCCGCATCATCATGGCCGACCTGGCTACGCCGCAGGGCACTTTGACGGTGATCAACGGCTACTTCCCACAGGGTGAAAGCCGTGACCACCCGATCAAATTCCCTGCCAAAACGCGCTTCTATCAGGATCTGCAAAACTACCTGGAGCAGCAGATGTCGGTAGACTCACCGGTACTGGTGATGGGCGACGTCAATATCAGCCCAAGCGATTATGATATCGGTATCGGCGAAGAGAACCGCAAGCGCTGGTTGCGCACCGGTAAATGCTCTTTCCTGCCGGAAGAGCGTGAATGGATGGATCGCCTGCTGAACTGGGGCCTGGTGGATACCTATCGCCACGCCAACCCAGAACGCAACGATCAGTTCTCTTGGTTCGACTACCGTTCGCGCGGCTTTGATGAAAACCGCGGCCTGCGCATTGATCTGCTGTTAGCCAGCACGCCACTGGCCGCGCGTTGTATCGCCACCGGCATCGATTATGATATCCGCGGGATGGAAAAACCTTCGGATCACGCGCCGGTTTGGGCGGAGTTCTCGCTGTAATTAACCCAACCAACCCCGGCCCCGGCCGGGGTTTCTCTCTGTGGTAAAGATGAAAATTATCGATGTCGTCGCCGCCATTATCGAAAAGAATGGCAAAATTTTACTGGCGCAACGCGATGCCGACAGCGATCAAGCCGGCCTGTGGGAGTTCCCCGGCGGAAAAGTTGAAGTGGGCGAAAGTCAGCCTCAAGCCCTGGCGCGTGAACTGGACGAAGAGTTGGGGATTGTGGCCAGCGTCGGCAATTACGTCGCCAGTAATACGTGGCAGCAAACTGAGCGGGTGATTAGGTTACATGCATGGCGTGTCGAGGCATTCAGTGGCGAATTACAGAACCGCTGCCATGCCGACTTTGTTTGGATCACGCCGGAGCAGGCGTTTGACTATCCGCTGGCTCCGGCCGACGTACCGCTGCTGACGGCGTATATTGCCAGTTTAACTTCAGAAGCCTGAGTCGCTGACGTTACCGCGTCACTTCTTCAGACGGATCCAGATCAGCGGATTGGTTCCCACCACGTTGGGATCGCGCACGCACTGCAGCACTTCCCCTTCCACCTTCAGTACCGCCCCTTCAGAATAGTTTTGGTCCTGATAAATACAGCAGCGGCTGCAAGGTTGCACGACAGGTTGAGCCGCCGCGCTTTTCGCCGCACCCCAAATTTCCGGTGACACCGGCACCACCACGTCCACATCGCCACGGTTGGCCATGACTGCCGACGAAAATAGCAGTACGCCAGTGGTCAGCATCAGTAAGGCGTAATTCATTCACTCTTCTCCCGCGCCTTGCCGGCGCTTTTCTTGCGTTTTTTTGCCCCGGAGGAAGGTGGCGGCGGCAACCCGCGAAACGCCATACTCGCCCGGCTCTGCTTGGCCTGATAAATCAGCTCCTGCAAAGTCCCCACAAGAGGTTGCATAAAGTCCTGATAGCGACAGGATTTCTCACTGATTTGCGTCAGCGTAGCCTCCCAGTTCGCCGTCATATCCGGACGGGCTGCAATATCCGGCAGCGAATGGATCAACGCCCGACCGGTTTCGCTGGAATGAATATAACGCCCTTTCTTATACAAAAACGCCCGCTTGAACAGCAACTCAATAATGCCTGCGCGCGTGGCCTCGGTCCCTAAACCATCGGTCGCTCGCAGGATTTTCTTTAGCGCTTTATCCTGAACAAAACGTGCAATACCGGTCATGGCGGAAAGCAGACTGGCATCGGTGAACGGACGCGGCGGCTGCGTCTGACGCTCAACCACTTCACTGCGTTCGCACAGCAGTTCGTCATCCTTCGCCACAACCGGTAACGGTGCGCCTTCGTTTTCTTCATCGCGCTCTTTGCTGCCCAAGAGCGTGCGCCACCCTGCTTCAGCCAGGAAGCGGGCCTTGGCGATAAACTTGCCTCCGGCGATATCCAGCTCAATGACGCATTTGCGGAACATCGCATCCGGGCAAAACTGCATCAGGTACTGTCGGGCAACCAGCCCATAAACGTTCAGTTCGTCCTGACTCAGGCTGACTTTGCTGGCACGGGCTGTCGGAATAATAGCGTGGTGGGCATCCACCTTCTTGTCATCCCAGCAACGGTTACGACGATCGCTGTCGATCACCGGCTGCGGATAAAGATCCGGTTGATGAACACTGATGGCGTTCAACACCGAATGACGCCCGGCGAAATGCTCTTCCGGAAGGTAGCGGCAATCAGAACGCGGGTAAGTGATTAACTTATGGGTTTCGTACAGGCGCTGACAGACATCCAGCACCTGCTGGGCACTCAAGTTAAAACGTTTGGAAGCTTCGATTTGCAAGGTCGACAATGAAAACGGCAGCGGAGCGGTATCTGATTCCCGTTTATCATTATAGGAGGTGACTAGCGCCGGTTGGCCCTCGATGCGCTTAAGCACGTGCTCCGCCAAAGGTCGATGCAGCAGACGCCCTTCCTCATCCTGATAGGGTTCGCAGGAGTCGCTGGGTTGCCACAGGGCGACGAATCGCTCCTCTTTCGGCGTCACGATGTGCGCTTTCACTTCGAAAAAGTCTTTCGACACGAAGTTTTCGATATCTTCGTCCCGCCGTACCACCAGCCCCAATACTGGCGTTTGCACCCGTCCAACGGACAACACGCCGTCATAACCGGCATTGCGCCCCAAAATGGTGTAGGCACGGGTCATGTTGATGCCATACAACCAATCAGCGCGGGAACGCGCCAGGGCAGATACACACAAAGGGATAAAATCGCGGTTATCACGCAGCCGCTCTATGGCACGTTCCACCGCCTGCGGGTTGAGATCGTTGATCAGGCAACGGCGTACGCTGTGCCGTTTTTCCGGCGTCAGCGCCAGATAGTCGAGCACTTCGTCCACCAGCAGTTGGCCTTCGCGATCCGGGTCACCTGCGTGCACCACCTCATCGGCTTCATGCAGCAGTTTTTTGATCGCATTAAGCTGCTTGCTCACCGACGGGCGCGGCTGCAACTGCCACTTCTCTGGGATGATTGGCAAGTCCGCCAGCGACCAGCGCGCATAGCGGCTGTCGTAGGCATCAGGCTGCGCCTGCTCTAATAAGTGGCCCACACACCAGGTCACCACATCATTGTTACCGCAGGCGATAAATCCGTCGCCGCGGCGATGCGGCTTGGGAAGTACGTCGGCAATGGCGCGCGCCAAACTCGGTTTCTCGGCAATAAACAGTCGCATTATTCACCGTTATTCTGGCTGTACGTCATCAGGAATTCTCTTACTTCAGCATAATTCCCGCGGAATACGATCCGCTGGGATTTCTTTTCCAATTGATAGTGATACATCGGATCATAGTAGTGCTGCAACAACGGCACCAGCCACTCCTGATGCGCGTCACTATTACCGCTGACATAGTGGCGCTGTAACGCTGATTCCAGGCTCTTCGTCAGCTGCTGAAAACGCTCCAGACCCAAACGACGGCGAATGGCGAACAGCCCATGGTGCAGATACTCATCGTATTTTTGCCAACCCGGCTCCGCCCCCAGAGCCTGTTCAAACTCCAGGCGCATGCGATCGATATATTCATGCTGCAGCCGTGCCAGACGCACCTCGAACGGATCGTCGATAACGGCCACCGGCGCTTGCTGCATGCGGTTGAAGATGGGTAACGGCAGATTGTTGCTGCCGATAATGCGCCCTTCATCCTCCAACACCCAGCGGCGGCAGCCACCATGCTGTTTTTTCAGCAATAACACAGCCAGACGATTCTCAAAATCAATCTGGCCGCTTTGTGCCACCAGCGTTCGGCCAAAAGATGAACCGCGATGCCGGGCCGCGCCCTCCAGATCGATACCTTCGGCCAGCTCATTGACCAACACCGTTTTGCCGCTGCCGGTATTGCCGCCGATCAGCACCATCGGCAGTTCGGCACTTTGTTCCAACGTGGTCAGCAAGAACTGACGCAGCGCCTTGTAGCCGCCAATAATGCGCGGATAGGTCACTCCAGCCTCACGTAGCCATTGCTGTACCAGTTGCGAACGCAAACCGCCGCGAAAACAGTAGAGGTAACCTTCTGGCCATTGCGCGCATTGCGCCAGCCACGCCGCCGTGCGCTGCTCGCGCAATCGGCCGTTAACCAGGCTGTGGCCCAGGGCAATCGCCGCCTGCTGACCCTGCTGTTTGTAACAGGTGCCAACAGCCTGCCGTTCATCGTCGTTCATCAACGGCAGGTTTACCGCATTGGCAAAAGCGCCCTGCTGAAACTCAACCGGCGCGCGCACGTCAATCAGCGGGATGTCCTGCAAAAAAATACGTCGATAATCCTGGGTATCTACCCGCTTCAGCGTAGTAGACACTACACAACCTCGATCAGCGGCTTGCCCGCAACGGCCGTATGCAGTTCACCGATGGCCTGTAGCTGAATGCCGTGACGTTCGGCAATCGCCTGAACCTGCTGTTCCGCTTCCGGCAACACAGCCAGCAGCAAGCCACCGGAGGTTTGCGGATCGCATAACAATTGCCGCTGCAGGCTGGTCATTTCACCCACCAGATGGCCGTAACTTTCAAAGTTGCGCCCGGTGCCGCCCGGCACGCAGCCTTCGTCAATATAGCGCTCGATGTCCGGCAGTTTTGGCACTTGCTCAAACCAGACCGTCGCCTGTAATCCTGACCCCTGGCAAACCTCACTCAGGTGGCCCAGCAGACCGAAACCGGTCACGTCAGTCATCGCCGTTACGCCTTCGACATCGGCAAAATCCGCGCCCGGTTTGTTCAGTTGGCACATGACCTCGGTCGCCAGACCTTCATGTTCAGGCCGCAGCTTACTTTTCTTCTCGGCGGTGGTCAGCACGCCAATGCCCAGAGGTTTGGTCAGGAATAACCGCGCTCCGGCCTGGGCCGCGCTGTTTTTCTTCACCTGCTCGGTGCTGACGATGCCGGTAACCGCCAGGCCAAAAATCGGTTCAGGCGCATCGATAGAATGGCCGCCTGCCAACGCGATCCCCGCCTGTTGGCAGGCATAGCGCCCACCGTCGATCACCTGTTGCGCGACTTCCGGCGGCAGCTTGGCTATCGGCCAACCCAGAATGGCAATCGCCATGAACGGTTTACCGCCCATGGCATAAACGTCGCTGATGGCATTGGTTGCCGCGATGCGGCCGAAGTCGAACGGGTTATCAACGATAGGCATAAAGAAATCGGTAGTGCTGATAATGCCAACGCCGTTGCCGATGTCATACACCGCAGCATCGTCACGGGTTTCATTGCCCACCAGCAAACGCGGATCGACAAACTTCTCCCGCTCGCTGTGCAGAATAGTTTCGAGAACTTTCGGTGAGATTTTACAACCGCAGCCTGCGCCATGGCTGTACTGGGTTAAACGGATCGCTGGCGATGTCATATACCACTCCCTTCGGTTAACGGCATTCAAGATATCATAGGGTAGCGCTTGCCGAGGGGAATGGTAAGAGCGGGCTGTCGATAACCGAACAGCCTGCTCAGAAACAACACAGAATGGCGGGATTTAACGCATTTTTGCGGCAACCCTGCGCCGGAGTTTATTAGAAGTAGCTGACGAACGGCGTGCTGTCCGGTGCGACAACTTTGGTTGCGGCTTTCAACTGAGGAGTCCCCAAATACAGGAAGCCAACAATTTCGTCCTGCTCACGGCAGCCAAAGGCTTCGCGAACCAGAGGATGTTCGGTCCAGGCCCCGGTACGCCAGATGCCGTTGAAACCTTGCGCCAGCGCGGCCATCTGCATCGCCTGTACCGCACAACCGGCAGAAACTACCTGCTCCCAGCGCGGCACCTTGGTTTCTTCGGTGCAATGCGCCACTACGGTGATGATCAGCGGTGCACGGAACGGCGCTTTTGTCGCCTTCTCAATAGCCGCTTCGTCCATTTCGTCCTGCTTTGCAGCAGCTTGTAACAATTGGCTGAAGCGCTCCAGGCCCTGGTTTTCAATCATCACGAAACGCCATGGCTGCAATGCGCCGTGGTCGGGTGCCCGCAGGCCCGCGTTGATGATATTTTGACGAGCCTCATTGGTGGGCGCAGGCTCGGCGAGGCGTGAGGCCGAACGGCGGTTCAGTAAAAGATCCAGTGCATCCATCGTAAACTCCTGATAACAATTTTCATTACGATCACGTTAACATAGCTAAACGGCGAGTGACAGCGTCGGTAATACCCTCTGTGACACACGATTTAAAGCTGACATTTCCTCGGCCGCTCATTAGGATAGCGGAACATTCTCGACTCTTGCTGGAGAGCACATGCGCACATTGTGGCAAATCATTGCCGGCGTTTTCAGGTGGACATGGCGTCTGCTGAACTTTATCAGGGAACTGATCCTTAATCTGTTCCTGGTGTTGCTGATCCTGGTTGGGGTTGGCATCTATCTTTCATTCCAGAGCGCAACCACCCCTGCCGTGCCTACTCGCGGTGCGTTACTGGTGGACTTGAGCGGCGTGGTCGTTGACCAACCTTCGATGAACAACAAAGTGCGCCAATGGGGCCGTGAACTGCTGGGTGCGTCCAGTAACCGTCTGCAGGAAAACTCCCTGTTTGACGTGGTTGACAGCATCCGCAAAGCCAAGGACGACAAAAACATTACCGGTATGGTATTGCAGTTAAATGATTTTGCCGGTGCCGATCAACCTTCGCTGCAATACATCGGCAAGGCGCTGCGGGAATTCCGCGACAGCGGGAAACCGATTTTCGCCATTGGCGACAGCTATAACCAGACGCAATACTATCTGGCCAGCTACGCCAACAAGGTTTATCTGTCGCCACAGGGCGCCGTCGATCTGCACGGTTTCGCCACCAACAATCTTTACTACAAATCCCTGTTGGAGAAACTCAAGGTCACCACCAATATCTTCCGCGTGGGCACCTATAAATCTGCGGTAGAACCGCTGATCCGTGACGATATGTCACCGGCCGCCCGTGAGGCCGACAGCCGCTGGATTGGCGGGCTGTGGCAGAACTACCTGGATACGGTAGCCGCCAACCGTCAGATCACCGCGCAGCAACTGTTCCCCGGTGCGGCGGGCGTGTTGACCGGCTTGCAGGCCGCCGGTGGCGATACCGCCAAGTACGCGCTGGACAATAAACTGGTGGATGAGCTGGCTTCCCGCACCGTCATTGAGAACCAACTGATCAAGACTTTCGGTTGGGACAAGCAGGCGAACGATTTCAACGCCACCAGCATCTATGACTATCAGCCAAAAGCGGCGCCAGATCAGGGAGGCAAAATTGCCGTGATCTTCGCCAACGGCGCGATCATGGACGGCCCGCAGACGCCAGGCACCGTTGGGGGTGACACCACCGCCGCGGAACTGCGTCAGGCACGACTGGATCCGGCGATCAAAGCGGTTATCTTCCGGGTTAACAGCCCAGGGGGCAGCGTCAGCGCTTCTGAAGTGATCCGCTCCGAACTGGCCGCAGTACGCGCCGCCGGAAAACCAGTGGTGGTTTCCATGGGCGGTATGGCGGCATCGGGCGGTTATTGGGTCTCTACCCCGGCGGACTACATCATCGCCAGCCCGAGCACCCTCACCGGCTCTATCGGCATCTTCGGGGTGATCAACACCTATGAGCAGACGCTGGACAGCATTGGCGTGCATACCGACGGTGTGGCCACCTCGCCGCTGGCGGATCTGGCGGTGACCAAGGCGCTGCCACCAGAGTTCTCGCAGATGATGCAGTTGAACATCGAGAAAGGTTATCAAAACTTTATCGATCTGGTCGCCAAGGCCCGCAAAATGACGCCGCAGCAGGTTGACCAAATTGCTCAGGGGCACGTGTGGTTGGGCAGCGATGCCAAAACCAACGGTCTGGTCGATCAGTTGGGCGATTTTGACGACGCGGTGAAAAAAGCGGCCGAACTGGCGCAGTTGAAACAATGGCAGCTTAACTGGTTTGTCGATACGCCAAGCCTGACCGACATGGTACTCAGCCAGTTTGGCGTGTCTATTCACGCCATGCTGCCGGCAGCCATTCAGTCAATGCTGCCTGCGCCGCTGGCGTCGGTAGCCATGGCGGTGAAAGAACAGCCGGGTTTGTTCAACAACCTGAACGATCCGCAAAACCGCTATGCCATCTGTTTGACCTGCGGAGAAGTCCGCTAACAAATTAATCCTCAGCCCGGCACCCGCCGGGCTTTTTTTCTGCGCTTATCCCCCTATAATTCAGCCCATCATATTTCTGTTAAAACAATGACCATGCAAAAGAAATCGATTTACGTCGCTTATACCGGCGGTACCATCGGCATGCAACGCTCCGATCACGGCTACATCCCGGTGTCCGGTCACCTGCAGCGCCAACTAGCCTTGATGCCTGAGTTTCACCGGCCGGAGATGCCGGACTTCACCATTCATGAATATGCGCCGCTGATCGATTCCTCCGATATGACGCCGGAAGACTGGCAGCATATCGCCGACGACATCAAAAAGAATTACCACCTCTATGATGGCTTCGTGATCCTGCACGGTACCGACACCATGGCCTTCACTGCTTCGGCCCTGTCGTTCATGCTGGAAAACCTGGCCAAGCCGGTGATCGTCACCGGTTCGCAAATTCCTCTGGCTGAACTGCGTTCCGACGGTCAAACCAACCTGCTGAACGCGCTGTACCTGGCCGCCAACCATCCGGTGAATGAAGTCAGTCTGTTCTTCAACAACAAACTGTTCCGCGGCAACCGCACCACCAAGGCGCACGCTGACGGATTCGACGCCTTTGCCTCGCCTAACCTGCCGCCACTGCTGGAAGCAGGGATCCATATCCGTCGCCAGAACGGTATCGACAGCCCGGTCTGCAACGGTGAGCTGAAAGTGCATGACATTACCCCGCAGCCGATCGGTGTGGTGACGATTTACCCAGGGATCTCCGGCGCGGTAGTCCGCAACTTTTTGCTGCAACCGGTGAAAGCCTTGATCCTGCGCTCTTACGGCGTGGGCAACGCACCGCAAAAAGCGGAGCTGGTTGATGAATTGCGCGACGCTTCCGAACGCGGCATTGTGGTCGTGAACCTGACCCAGTGCATCTCCGGTCGGGTGAATATGGAAGGCTACGCCACCGGTAACGCGCTGGCCCATGCCGGGGTCATCAGCGGTTTCGACATGACGGTGGAAGCCGCCTTGACCAAGCTGCATTATTTGCTGAGCCAACCGCTGACGCCGGAGCAAATCCGCAGCCAGATGCAGCAAGACTTGCGCGGTGAACTAAGCATCAGTGGTTAACCCTAACCCCAAGACGGAGTCGCGATGAAAACAGCCCTGCTGCTAATCGATTTGCAAAACGATTTTTGCCCCGGCGGCGCACTGGCGGTGACAGACGGCGATGCCGTGATCGCCGTAGCCAATCGGGCAATAGAGGCCTGCAACGCGCGGGGCGAGCCTGTGGTCGCCAGCCAGGACTGGCATCCTGCCAATCACCGTAGCTTTGCGGTCAACGCCAACGCGCAGGTGGGTACGCTGGGCGAACTGGAGGGGTTGCCGCAGGTGTGGTGGCCGGTGCACTGCGTACAGGAAAGCCCAGGTGCCGAGCTTCATCCGCAATTAAACCAACGGGATATCGTCGCCGTATTCCGTAAAGGTCAAAATACGGATATCGACAGCTACAGCGCCTTCTTCGACAACGGGCATCGCTCACGCACCGAGTTGGACCGCTGGTTGAAAGCTCATGACGTGAGCCATTTGGCCGTGATGGGGCTGGCAACCGACTACTGCGTCAAATTCAGCGTCCTGGATGCTCTCGCGCTGGGATACCAGACCTCGATAATTACCGACGGTTGTCGCGGCGTTAATTTGCAACCTGGTGACAGTCAGGAAGCCCTTCAGGCCATGCAGCAGGCTGGTGCAAAACTCGTTACCCTGTCACAATTCATCGACCGATAATGCGTCGGGTGCTGATGGCACCCGCCCATTCCCCCACCGACAAATCTCGACATCGCTCACATTCCGACCATTCTCCTGTGATGACATCTTGTTCGCGTGCAGCACATTTGCTGTTATGACCGCTGATGCCTTGGCATCAATCAGTTATACGCATCCGGGGCCCATTGAGCCCGGCTTTATGTTACCGCCTGAGGCGGTTTCGGGTCGGCCTTGCCGACCAAAGGAGATAATATGGTTTTCACCCGTAAACTGCTGCCTTTGCTGGTGGCGGTGCAGTTTGGTATGGCTGGTGCCGGCATGGCGCATGCCGCCTCTTACCTCTCCGTCGGTTATTTCAACGGCGGGGGTGACGTTACCGCCGGTCCAGGCGGTGACATCAACAAGCTGGACGTCACGCAAATCACCCACCTCAATTACTCCTTCGGCCTGATCTACAACGATGAGAAAGACGAATCCAATCCGGCGCTAAAAGACCCGGCTCGCCTGCACCAGATTTATCTGTCACCTAAAGTGATGGCCGATCTGAAGCTGCTGCCGGTATTGCGTAAACAGAATCCGGAGTTGAAAGTGCTGCTGTCCGTCGGCGGTTGGGGGGCTCGCGGTTTTTCTGGTGCGGCGGCAACGCCAGAGAGCCGGAGCGTATTTATCCGTTCGGTGCTGGACGTCATCAAGCAGTACCAACTGGACGGCATCGATCTCGACTGGGAGTACCCGGTTAACGGCGCCTGGGGGCTGGTCGAAAGCCAACCGGCGGACCGGGCCAACTTCACAGTGCTGCTGAAAGAACTGCATAGCGCCCTGAATAAAAATAAATTGCTGACCATCGCCGTGGGTGCCAACGTCAAAAGTCCGCAGGAATGGGTGGACGTCAAAGGTATTGCGCCCTACCTCGATTACATCAACCTGATGACCTACGACATGGCGTACGGCACTCAGTATTTCAACTCCAATCTGTATGATTCCAAACAGTGGCCGACCGTCGCGGCGGCCGATCGCTACAGCGCCAATTTTGTCGTGGATAACTATTTGGCCGCTGGACTTAAACCGGCGCAGTTAAATCTGGGCATCGGTTTTTATGGTCGGGTACCCAAACGCGCCACTGAGCCCGGCATCGACTGGGATAAAGCCGACGCAGAGAAAAACCCTGTCACCCAACCCTATTTCACCGCGCGCGAAACCGCCGTCTTCAAATCACTGGGGTTGGACCTGACCAAAGACAGCTACTTCAAATATAACGATATCGTCAGCAAGCTGTTAAACGATCCACAGCGGCGCTTCAGCGCCCATTGGGACAGCGATGCCCAGGTTCCCTATCTGACGATGAAATCCGCCGAGGGCAAACCTTTATTCGCCATTTCGTACGAGAACCCGCGCTCGGTTGAGCTGAAGGCTGACTACATCAAAAGCAAGGGATTGGGGGGCGCGATGTTCTGGGAATATGGCGCAGACGACAATAACCGGCTCGCGCATCAACTGGCGGAATCGCTGGGGATCAACGGCGGGAAAGGATAAACCCACGGGGCGATGTCACTATCGCCCCGTTATTCGATTTACTGCGGTTTCAGCTTAGCCAAGGGTTCAGCGATAAACTGCTGTTTCAGCTCTTGCTTGCTCTTCATCACAATCTGGCCGTCGGTGCCGATACTCATGTGTTGCGGATCGGCATTGTGCAACGACTGCCACAGCATGACCGCCTGCAGGCTGTTTTCTTTCTGTTCCGGAGTCAGGGCTACGCCATCCGGCCACTTGCCCAGCTCAACGGCCAATACCAGCCGTTGATAGATTTCCGGCGTCATGGCGGCAATCAGGTCTTTCACATCCATCAGGGCCTTTCCTTACTCATGCAAGAATAATTAGCTGAATCGATTTTTCTAACAACGCACTAGCTCTAGCCAGCCGTTTTCTCACCGTTCTCACCGTCGGTAAAACTGAGCGACGCCGAGTTAACGCAAAAACGCTCGCCGGTCGGCTGCGGGCCGTCGGGGAAGACGTGGCCCAAATGCGCGTCACAGTGACCACAGCGGATCTCAACGCGATGCATATTATGTGAGTTATCATCAAGATAACGAATCGCATCGTCAGATACCGGCTGATAGAAGCTCGGCCAACCGCAGCCGGAGTCGTACTTGCTGTCTGAGTAGAACAGCGGGTGGTTGCAGCACAGGCAATGGTACACGCCCTCGCGTTTGTTGTGCAGCAATTTGCCGGAATACGGCGCCTCGGTACCACGTTCCTGAGTCACATAACGTTGGATTTCATTCAGTTCCGTGGCCGGATGGTCAGGGGTTGTCTCTTTAGCCATTTGTGCGTTTCTCTGAATGTGGATAATGTCAACGAAAACAATGAGTAATAATAACAAAAAATTAACAACACTGCAGCGCTTTTTGGCCTAAACTGTAGCCCATAAAGGTCACGTCGCGGCAATATGTGATACCGATCACATATCTTATATGGACTGACTTTATACTTGGCGGTTTGACCCCATATTACGGATGAGGCCGAACGCAAACGGAACGTGCAATAAGCGCTCAAACCAGGCTGCGAGGTTTGATTTGCAGCAAGTATTGACACGATTCCGCTTGACGCTTGGTAAGGTTTTTGTAATTTTACAGGCAACCTTTTATTCACTAACAAATAGCTGGTGGAATATATGACTATCAAAGTAGGTATCAACGGTTTTGGCCGTATCGGTCGCATTGTTTTTCGTGCTGCTCAAGAACGTTCTGACATCGAAATCGTTGCAATCAACGACCTGTTAGACGCAGAGTACATGGCTTACATGCTGAAATATGACTCTACTCACGGCCGCTTCAACGGCACTGTAGAAGTTAAAGACGGCCACCTGGTTGTTAACGGCAAAACCATCCGTTGTACCTCAGAAAGAGATCCGGCTAACCTGAAGTGGAACGAAGTCAACGTTGACGTCGTTGCAGAAGCAACTGGCCTGTTCCTGACTGACGAAACTGCACGTAAACACATCGCTGCAGGCGCTAAGAAAGTTGTTCTGACTGGCCCATCCAAAGACGACACCCCAATGTTCGTTATGGGTGTGAACCACAAATCTTACGCTGGTCAGGAAATCGTTTCTAACGCTTCTTGTACCACCAACTGCCTGGCACCACTGGCTAAAGTTATCAACGACAAGTTCGGCATCGTTGAAGCGCTGATGACCACCGTGCATGCAACTACCGCAACTCAGAAAACCGTTGATGGCCCGTCTCACAAAGACTGGCGCGGCGGCCGCGGCGCATCTCAAAACATCATCCCTTCTTCTACCGGTGCTGCTAAAGCAGTAGGTAAAGTTATCCCAGAACTGAACGGCAAACTGACCGGTATGGCGTTCCGCGTTCCTACCCCGAACGTTTCTGTGGTTGACCTGACTGCTCGTCTGGCAAAACCAGCTTCTTACAAAGAAATCTGTGCTGCTATCAAAGCTGCATCTGAAGGCGAGCTGAAAGGCGTGCTGGGCTACACCGAAGACGAAGTGGTTTCTACCGATTTCAACGGCGAAACTCTGACTTCCGTATTCGATGCCAAAGCCGGTATCGCTCTGAGCGACACCTTCGTGAAACTGGTTTCTTGGTACGATAACGAAACTGGTTACTCCAACAAGGTTCTGGATCTGATCGCTCACATCTCCAAATAATGGATTGATGCCAAGCTGATGATGAGGGCGACATTTTTGTCGCCCTTTTTTTGTTTCTACGGCGAACAAAAGGCCAACCGATGAACGAAAAAATTTTCACCCTACCCGTTACTCAGCAAATTTCTCCTTATATCAGCCAACGGCAACTCGACGAACTGCCCGTGGTGGTGGTTTCCCACCCGAAAGTGCGTGCGGCTATCACGCTGCAAGGCGCGCATCTGTTGGCCTGGCAACCCAGCGGTGAAAAGCCGGTCATTTGGCTGAGCAACAACACGCCATTTAAAAAAGGCAATGCTATCCGCGGCGGCGTCCCCATTTGCTGGCCCTGGTTTGGTCCGGTGGCAAAACCTTCGCACGGTTTCGCCCGCAATCAGCCCTGGAGTCTGACGGCGCATGATGAAGATGATAACGGCGTCATTCTGACCTTCACGCTGAAAGACAATGAGCAAACCCGTAGCCTGTGGCCACACGCCTTTACGCTGATTGCCCGCTTCAAGCTAGGCGAAGAGTGTGAGATAGAGCTGGAGTCCCACGGTGATTATCAGGCCACTGCGGCGCTGCATAGCTACTTCCAGATCGGGGACATTGAACAGGTTAAGGTAGCCGGGCTCGGCGTGCCTTATATCGATAAAGTCGCTGGGGGCGCCGAAGCCAAACAGACCGGTGACGTGACCTTCGTTGGCCAGACCGATCGGGTTTATACCCAGCCGGAGGCCTTTAGCCTGATAAAAGATGCGGCGCTCCAACGCACCATTGAGGTTCATCACCATCACATGAGTGATGTGATTGCCTGGAACCCTGGCGTAGAGCTTTCTTGCAGCATGGCGGACATGCCTAACGACGGGTATAAAACCATGGTTTGCGTGGAAACCGGCCGCGTCAGCAAACCGCTGATCGCAGCAGGGGAACAACCGGCACGGCTGGCAGTGACCTTCCGCACCCGCAAGAACGCGTGATCGCAGCAGGGGCGGTGAAAACGCCTGCCCTGCATCATTGCACTACAGATGTGCAAAAGGGGCGCCAGCGCCCCTTTATGATGCCTACATTGCACTTTTTTTGTGCATTCGCTTTTTAGAAGCTGTAGCTCACACCCGTCATTAACACCCCGGTGTAAGATTTATCCACCATCGGGCTGTCTTTCACTTCATCAGACAGTTTGATGTAACGCCCCATAAAGAAGGCATTCCAGTCTTTGTTGATCTTGTAGTTGGCGCTCAGCTCAACGTAAGGTGCCCAGCTGTCGCTTGGCGTATAGCTGTCCAGACCGCTGCGGCGAGATTCGTTATCGCTAACGCCGTAGTAGTATTTGTTCTGGTTTTTGCTGCTCCACGTCACACCCACACCCGGCACCAAGGTGAAGGCGTCCAGCTCAAACTTGTACAGATAGGCGAAGTCACCAATCATGCCGTTGCTGTAATCCAGGGTATCACCGGTAAAGGTGGTACGCAGGATGCCCCAATCAGCATTATGCGTATAAGCCAGACCGGCCATCAACGTGCCGCGACGCTTGTTCAACTTCTTCATGCGATCGTCGTCACTGTCACCCGGACGGTAGCCCAACGGTGAGTAGTAACCCATCAGACTCAGTTGGTTTTCCTGATCTTTCCACAGGTAATAACCGGCGGTCAGGGTACGGAAGTAGAAGTCATCCCCTTCATAGTTGATGACGGGTACCGGATACACGCGGTCCTGATAGCCACGATACGGATCCGGGCTAACCAGCGCGGAAGCACCGAGTGACCAGGTCCCAGCCTGAGCACTTTGCGCACAAACCATTGCGGAAGCGATAATTGCTAGCGTTTTGAGTTGAAAAATCTTCACTGGTTCTTTTTCCATAAATAACAGAGTTAATAGCTGGCTTAGTTTATGTGAAATTGTCGTTACGCGCCTAATCTTTACAATAGAAAACAACCAAGATCGAATAACTTAGAATAGAAATATGAATTAATCATGGCGGAACAGTGACGTTTTTTGCCGCAGGCCGCGCCAGACAAGGCATTTGGCTATCTCTGTCATAACTGAGTCATTGATATGACTTAAAAAAAGCTTTTTACCACGCAGGAAATTTTCTGGTATGCAAACTAAGCTTAAATCAGAAGGTGAATGAATCCTGAGCCCAGTGGCAATACAGCGCAACTCGCGATAATAAGCGCACCAAGTTGGCATACGGGTTGCTGTACTCAAGGATAACTTCTTCTTTCGGGGGCCAAAACACAATCATCAGCTCCCTTTAACCTGTGCTAATAACGAAAGGACGGGCATCGCCATGAACATATTTGACCACTATCGCCAGCGCTACGAAGCTGCCAAGGACGAAGAGTTCACACTGCAGGAATTTCTTACCATCTGCCGGCAAGATCGCAGTGCATATGCCAATGCGGCAGAACGTCTACTCATGGCTATCGGTGAACCAGTTATGGTGGATACCGCGCTTGAGTCGCGTATGTCTCGCCTGTTCTCCAACCGCGTGATCGCACGCTATCCGGCATTCGAAGAGTTCTACGGTATGGAAGAAGCTATCGAACAGATAGTCTCTTACCTGAAACATGCCGCTCAGGGCCTCGAAGAGAAGAAACAAATTCTTTATCTGTTGGGCCCCGTCGGCGGCGGTAAATCATCGCTGGCAGAACGCCTGAAGGCGCTGATGCAACGCGTGCCCATTTATACCCTGAGCGCCAATGGCGAACGCAGCCCGGTAAACGACCACCCGCTGTGCCTTTTCAATCCGCAGGAAGATGCCACTATTCTGGAAAAAGAATATAACATTCCGAATCGTTACCTCGGCACCATCATGTCCCCTTGGGCGGCAAAACGCCTGCATGAATTTGGCGGCGACATCACCAAATTCAAAGTGGTCAAGGTGCGTCCGTCCATCCTGGAACAGATCGCCATCGCCAAGACGGAACCGGGTGACGAGAACAACCAGGATATCTCCGCGCTGGTCGGCAAGGTCGATATTCGCAAGCTGGAAAACCACGCACAAAACGATCCGGATGCCTATGGTTATTCCGGCGCCCTGTGCCGTGCCAACCAGGGGATTATGGAGTTCGTGGAGATGTTCAAAGCGCCGATCAAGGTGCTGCATCCTCTGCTGACCGCCACCCAGGAAGGTAACTACAACGGTACCGAAGGGATCTCTGCCCTGCCGTTCAGCGGCATTATTCTGGCGCACTCCAACGAATCCGAATGGGTGACCTTCCGTAACAACAAAAACAACGAGGCCTTCCTCGACCGCGTTTACATCGTCAAGGTGCCTTACTGCCTGCGAGTCTCGGAAGAGATCAAAATCTACGACAAACTCCTGGATCACAGCGAACTGACCCATGCGCCGTGCGCCCCTGGCACGCTGGAAACCTTGGCGCGCTTTACCGTGCTCTCACGCATGAAAGAACCGGAAAACTCCAGCATCTACTCGAAGATGCGCGTCTATGACGGCGAAAGCCTGAAGGATACCGATCCGAAAGCCAAGTCGTACCAGGAATACCGCGACTACGCCGGGGTCGATGAAGGCATGAACGGCCTGTCCACCCGCTTCGCATTTAAAATTCTGTCGCGGGTGTTCAACTTTGATCACGCAGAGGTCGCCGCTAACCCGGTTCACCTGTTCTATGTGTTGGAACAGCAGATCGAACGTGAGCAATTCCCGCAAGATCTGGCAGAGAAATACCTGGAGCACCTGAAAGGCTATCTGATCCCGAAATACGCCGAATTTATCGGCAAAGAGATCCAGACGGCTTATCTGGAATCTTACTCGGAATACGGTCAGAACATTTTTGACCGCTACGTGACCTATGCAGACTTCTGGATCCAGGATCAAGAGTACCGTGATCCGGACACCGGCCAGCTGTTCGATCGCGAGTCCCTGAACGCTGAACTGGAGAAAATCGAGAAACCGGCCGGCATCAGCAACCCGAAAGATTTCCGCAACGAAATAGTCAACTTCGTGCTGCGCGCCCGTGCTAACAATAGTGGCCGTAACCCTAACTGGACCAGCTATGAGAAGCTGCGTACCGTGATCGAGAAGAAAATGTTCTCGAACACCGAAGAGTTACTGCCGGTGATTTCCTTTAACGCAAAAACCTCAACGGATGAGCAGAAAAAACACGACGACTTCGTCGACCGTATGATGGAGAAAGGCTACACCCGCAAACAGGTTCGTCTGCTGTGTGAATGGTATCTGCGGGTCAGAAAGTCTTCGTAACGTCTAATGAGAATTAGCGTCATGGAGATGGCGTATACCCAAAATAATTGGCGTTGCATCAAGGCGGTAAGAGCGCTTATCCCGATGAGCTTACTCTGGTAAGTGATTCGGGTAAGTGAACGCAACCAACACAGAGGCAACGGCAAGTATAACGAGTATAGAAAGTTGGCAACGTCGTTTGGGGGAAGTATGGCCTATTTCATTGACCGACGGCTTAACGGCAAAAACAAGAGCATGGTTAACCGCCAACGCTTCTTGCGCCGCTACAAGTCGCAAATCAAACAGTCGATTGCCGAAGCCATCAACAAGCGTTCGGTCACCGACGTAGACAGTGGGGAGTCCGTCTCGATCCCCGCTGGCGACATCAACGAACCTATGTTTCATCAGGGTCGCGGTGGCACACGCCACCGCGTTCATCCGGGCAATGACCACTTTGTGCAGAATGACCGCGTCGAACGCCCTCAGGGTGGCGGCGGTGGCGGCGGCGGTCAGGGCAATGCCAGCCAGGATGGTGAAGGCGAAGACGAGTTTGTTTTCCAGATATCCAAGGACGAGTATCTCGACCTGCTGTTTGAAGATCTGGCGCTGCCGAACCTGAAAAAGAATCAGTATAAGCAGCTCACCGAGTACAAAACCCATCGGGCCGGTTACACCGCCAACGGCGTGCCGGCCAATATCAGCGTGGTGCGTTCGTTGCAAAACTCGCTGGCGCGCCGCACTGCCATGACCGCAGGAAAACGTCGCGCTTTGCATGAGTTGGAAGACGAACTCACCCAGATGGAAAACACCGAGCCGGTGCAACTGCTGGAAGAGGAACGACTGCGCAAGGAAATTGCCGAACTGAGAAAGAAAATCGAAAGCGTGCCATTTATCGACACCTTTGATTTACGCTATAAGAACTATGAGCGCCGACCGGAGCCTTCCAGCCAGGCGGTGATGTTCTGCCTGATGGACGTGTCCGGCTCCATGGATCAGGCCACCAAGGATATGGCCAAGCGTTTCTATATTCTGCTCTATCTGTTCCTGAGCCGAACCTATAAAAACGTCGAGGTGGTGTATATACGCCACCATACCCAAGCGAAGGAAGTGGATGAGCAGGAGTTCTTCTACTCGCAGGAGACTGGCGGCACCATTGTGTCCAGCGCATTAAAACTGATGAATGAAGTGGTTGAGGAACGTTACGATCCGGCGCAATGGAACATCTACGCCGCGCAGGCGTCGGATGGCGACAACTGGGCCGATGACTCGCCGCTGTGCCACGAACTGCTGGCGAAAAAGCTGCTGCCGATGGTTCGCTACTACAGCTACATTGAAATCACCCGCCGCGCCCACCAGACGCTGTGGCGCGAATACGAGGACCTGCAGGCAAAATTCGAAAACTTTGCCATGCAGCATATCCGCGAACCGGACGATATTTACCCGGTATTCCGCGAACTTTTCCACAAGCAGACCGTATAATTACACATAAATTCATTTTAAATCAGCCGGTTAACTCTGTTTTCCGGCTGTTTTTTTAACCGGTAAAAAGAAAACCACTTCAGGATCCTGCTCATCAAGATTATCAATACGGCCACTCTCAATAAATCCGGCCTTCGACAGTAGCTTTATCATCGGTAAATTCGAGCTATTGGTTGAGGTAAAAAGTTTTGGACGCATGCAGATCGATTTAAAATATTCGATAAATTTTAACCCCACCTCTTTACGCCTCATCAGGTTGCCAACCATAAGAATTTCTATAAATCCACTGTCGTAAAAGTGATAGTGCAATACGCCGTAAGCCACGACCATGCCCTCAATTTCGGCTACGTGGCAGACACCAGCCTCGCACCACTCGCCGATCTGAGCATAGCGACGTGGGTCCTGTGATGCCAAGGTATCAATGTCAATCAATAGGTTAGCATCCGTTACTGTTGCCAGGCGAAAAATCAATTTCGGCTCCCCGTTATTTTTGTGGTTAGTGAGCATCATCCGCTGAGGTAATTCCTAATTACGTTTTTACCCATTGCGCTAATTAGGAATATTCCTATTTAATGAATAGCCAAATTGCCATCTCAGGTGAATGCTATGGAATTACTTCCCTTCGCAATCATCGTCGTTTTGATCGCAGTTGTCGTATTTTCCTTTGTCATGTATTTGCGACAAAGACGAATAAGTACTTTCAACGCCAAGCGGAAACGACGTTAGGACGCCCTCACACAAGGAAGTGGTTCAACAATCCCCTATTAGCCACAGCCTCACCCTATCCCCTCCGGCTGGCTTTATCATCGAACCGATACCCAGCGTTTTTTCTGAGGATATTCTGATACCTGCATCATTACAGATTTTCTGCTTGTCGCTGAAATTCAGGTGCGCTACTGTCGCCATCTGGAGACACACACCATCACATAACCAGAACAACATCCAGTTTGTCGCTATCATCCCTTGATCCCGCCGCTGCGCGGGATTTTTTTATGCGTCCGAAAAGCCAAAAGTATCAAGCCCTGCGTCCTGCTGCCAGAAACTGACAGTGGCTGCCATTACACTTTGCCTTCCTGCAGGAGACACCTCTTGCCCTTGTTCAACACAGAGGGAAATCGCCGCCAATGACGCGCATTGTGACCATTCTTACCGATAATTTCTCTGATTGGGAAACTGCCCTGATCAACTCTACTTGCCGCGGCTATTACGGTTTCGATACTCGTTTTGCCTCCCCCAATGGCGCCCCTGTCATTTCCTCCGGCGGCATGCACGTGACCCCCAATATGGCGCTCGAGGCTATCCAACTGAGCGAGACAGATCTGTTGATCCTATGCGGAGGCACGGTATGGCGAACCGATCAGGCCCCAGATATCGCTGGGATGGTAGCGGAGGCCCACAGCAAAAACATCGTCGTCGCCGCCATTTGCGATGGAACCCGCGTTTTGGCACAGGCGGGCATACTTGATCATCTTCGCCACACCTCCAATTCCGCTGAGAATTTATCGCAGCTTAACTACGGCGGAGCTGAATATTATCAGGATGTGCCCTATGCCGTAGCCGACCAGCGCGTGGTAACCGCCCCCGGTAGCGCACCGGTCAGTTTTATGGCGGAGATCCTGGATATGTTAGGGGTTAGCGATAACAACCTTAAAACCTACCTGGCCATGCACGCCGCTGAACACAGCAAACCAATTTAGTCCCGTTGGTTTCAGCCGAGTCAAACACGGCCCCCGCCCCCACTTTTCAGCATAAAAAAGCCCCGCAAGTTGGACGGGGCTCCATCTAATAGAAATGCCTTATAAGCCGTTGGCAGCTTCATCTATCAAAGCGGCGATTTCTTTCGGATGCGAAGCAAGAGAAGCGTGGCTGGCGTCCAGCGTAATCACCTTTTTGGCCTGCAAACGCGCAGACATTCGCTGCTGGTTTTCGGGGGCTATCATCCGGTCATTGCTGGAGATTTGGTACCAGGAAGGTTTGTGTTTCCACGCCGGCTCAGCGATCGTATTGCCGAAGGTGCTGGCCAACGGCGCCTTTTGCGTTACCGCCATCACCAATGCCTCATCAGCAGGCAGATCCTGACAGAAGCTTTCGTGGAACTTGTCTGTCTTAATCCATAAATAGCCGTCGCTGTCCGGCGCCAGGTTCGCCGCCGCAATTGGCGGATGTTGCTGGGTAATGCCTCCGGGGCTTTCGCCGGCGTCCGGTGCGAAGGCGGCGATATACACCAATCCCACCACGTTGGGTTGATTGCCCATTTCACTGAGCACCGCGCCACCATAAGAATGGCCGACCAACAGCACCGGCCCCTGCTGCTGCGCCACCATCTTGCGCGTACGTTCAGCATCGTCTGCCAGCGATGTCAGCGGCATTTCAACCGCGTGAATCGAGTGATATCCCTTGTGCGATAATTCGGTAATGACTTTGCTCCAGTGCGCTGCACCGCCCCAAAATCCGTGGACCAGGACTACGGTAGGTTTTGCCTTCATTACAAGATTCCTTCTTTCGCGTGGAGACGCTACACCAAACTTGAGCGTCCGCACTGTTCACTTCCAGCACCCTCTGGCTCAAGCCCAAACGTCTTTATATACCCCCTTGTATATAGTTCACATCAAGAGTTTCCAGCAATAGCTACGAATAGTTAATCGAGATCGAAGCTCTTCTGATTCACCCACCAGCTCACGCCATTCTCCAAATATCAGTCGCCATAGGAGTAGCGTTCGCCAGTGCAACAAGATTAAAACTAGGATTTATACCTATAACGATCTAAAATCCCATGAAAAAACAAAGAGAAGTATTTTCAACAATATCAATAGGGAATTTTTACGTGAAGGAAATGATCTCCATTCTTTTTATCGTAAGCCTGCTGGCGACGCTTTTTTCGTGGTTATTTGTTTATAGCCTCAATATTCATTAACGCCGTGCGAGAATAAAAAAACCCCGGCATGCGCTGATGCCAGGGTTATCAAAGCCACACTATAGCCGTCCAGGTTTTACAACCACGGTGACTACTGTTTCGTCTGGATCCAGAATGCGTGGATCAGCCCCGGGAAGTAGCCAAACAAGGTGAGGATAATATTGAGGATAAACGCGCCGCCTATACCTTTATCCAGCAGTACGCCCAGCGGTGGCAGGATGATGGTAAATACGATTCTCCAAAAACTCATAATAGCGCCTCATTTTGTTCCATAAGCCACCAACATATTATATCTGCTTAACATTTTCAAATCTCACCCAGCAAATCGGTCTTCAACGTGGCATGAAAAATGCGTATAGCCACAGCAATTGTGTTGATACCTGCCTAAATTGAAGAAACAATTAATAAGCATTGATTATGTGGGGTTAAGCCCTTAAAATTTGTAACTTAACAATACAACTGGGTAAGGTTTCATGTCGTCGCTGTGGGTTGCAACACAATACTTTTATTTGATTGGCTTGGTAGTTTCTATGATTTTCACCTACCTGGTCAGCCGGGATACCATAAAAATTCGTTTTCTCAGTGCCTTAACGATTGGTTTAACCTGGCCCCTGAGCCTACCGGTAGTGTTGATGTTCTCCTTGTTCTGACGCTGCAGAAACCACCCCGTCAAACGCTGACGGGGCGATAGCACCGCCTACTACATCAAAAATCGTACCCAACCGTCGCCACCACGGAGCGTTCTGCGCCCCAGTAGCAATAGCCGGTCCCATAGCAGGCCGCGACATATTTCCTGTCAGTCAGGTTATTCACATTCAGTTGCACATAGGCACCTTTCAACGACGGATTCACCCTGTCCAAATTCATCCGCACCGAGGCATCCAACAGCGTAACGGAAGGGATCCTCAACGTATTTTCGTTATCGGCCCATTGCTTGCCGATGTAACGCGCCCCAGCACCAAGATCCACACCGTATGAGGTGGCATATTTGCCCCACAGTGAAGCCATTTGGTTCGGTGCGAGATACGGTGTGTTGCCGTCGTTGCCATCAATGGCATCTTTGAATTTCACTTTATTGTAGGTATAGCCTGCGATCAGATCGAAGCGTTCGGTGATCTTGCTGCGGGCCTCCAGCTCAAGCCCCTGAGAATGCACCTTGCCGGCCGGCAGGTAATAGCTTTGCTGCACCACGCGGTTAGCCACGTCTTTCTGCGTCAGGTCATACAGCGCCACGCTGTATATCGAGGAACTGCCTGGTGGCTGGTACTTCAGGCCCACCTCATACTGCTCGCTGGTGCTGGGTTTCAGCATATGGCCGTTTTGATCGGGCAATGCCTCCGGGGTAACTGCGGTGCTATAACTGACGTAAGGCGAGAAACCGTTATCAAAGCGGTACAACAGTGAGCCGCGGCCGCTAAAATTGTCGTCGGTGCGGGCATCGCTGGTGCCGGTGTTGAGCACCGTATTTTTAGATTCGATACGGTCGAAGCGCCCTGACAGATTCAGATACCAATTCTGTAAGCTGATTTCATCCTGCAGATAAACGCCGGTCTGCTCATAACGACGTCGGGAATCGGTATGCGTCAGGTTGGTTAATGCGTCACCGCCGGACACGCCGGTGTAAGGATTAAGCTGCGAAGCTCCCGCAGACTCATCCCACAGATTATTACGCAGGCGCTGGTAATCCAAACCCAGCATCACCTTATGATCCAGCGGCCCGGTAGCAAAATCGGCTTCCAGTTGGTTATCAACGGCGAAGGCATCCAGCGAGGTGGCCGAACCGCTGTAATAGCGATTCAACAGGCTGTGATCGTCATTCCAGCCAATCTGGTACACCTGCTGTAATTCAACATTGGAGTGGGTGTAACTGGCGTTCTGGCGGAATGACCAAACGTCGTTAAAGCTGTGCGAGAAAGCGTAGCTGTAAATCTGTTCCCAACGTTTGAACACATTGCGGCTGCTCTCGCCATCAAAGAAGCCACGCCCCAGCTTGTCACCGGAACTGGAATAGAGGCTGCCATCTGCCGGTACCGCACTGTGATAACCGCCTGAGGGATCTTTTTGCAGATAAGCTTTCAGCAGCAGCGAAGTATTTTCATCCGGCTGCCACAGTAATGACGGTGAAATGGCATAGCGTTCCTCACGTTGATGGTCATACATGGTTTCGCTGCTGCGCGTCATCCCGGTCAACCGATAAGCCCACTGTTCCGACAGCGCGCCGGTCACATCGAAAGCGCCACCCTGGGTGTTGTTATTGCCTGCCATCAGGTTAACGTGCCCTTCCGTGGCAAACTGGGGTCGCTTGGAGGTCAAAGCGACCAATCCGCCCGGAATGCTTTGCCCGTACATGACCGATGAAGGCCCTTTGATAACGTCGATGCGTTCCAGGAACCAGGGGTCAACCTGCAAGGCATTATAGGTGCCGCCGTCACTCAATAACCGCAGACCATCAAGGAAGGTGTTATTAACGTCGCCACCGTGAAAACCACGTAACGCAATGGTGTCATAGCGCGTTGCACCACCGGCGAAGTTAGTGAAAACACCAGGTGTATATTTCAGGGCATCGTTAACCGTTTGAGTATTCTGGTCGGTCATTTGTTGGCGCGTCACCACCGAAACGGACTGTGCAGTCAGGATCAAGGGTTTATCGGTTTTGGTCGCCCCCAGGCTGGTCGTAGCTTGATAGCCGTGCGTCGCTGCTTCCGCCGTATCCGCGGGTTTAGCAGTGACAACCAGTGTATCCTCAGCGAAAGACACCAGCGGCAGGAACATCGCAAACGCACACAAAACCCGTGACCGTTTGACAGGAAAAATCATCGGCATACCTGTAATCCCCAGTAAAAATCATTAAATGACACCCAAAAGCCCCCCTGTCAGCAGCGCTGGCTGACAACTTGCTCAGATGTTCAATCGGTGTGTTGAATGTAAACAAAGTGAAATATTAATGATAATTATTATCTTTATCGATAGTGAATTTCAAGCATCAGGCAACTTTTAATAAGCAAACAAAGCGTTCTGTTCAGCCCGCAAGCACATAAACCAGAAAGCGTTTATGCATATGAAAAAAAGACAAAAAAAAGCCAGCTCCAGGCTGGCAAGAAAACGGGATGTCATATGAACCCTGTCAGGCCAGACGAGCGGAGCGCATAAGGAGACAACCCTTCACCTCTCAACTGGCAACCAATAATGATAACGACTATCATTATCCTTTACGAACGAATTTCTATCTACAACT
Organism: Serratia sp. BNK-12; assembly: GCF_047456085.1. Classification (NCBI taxonomy): domain Bacteria; kingdom Pseudomonadati; phylum Pseudomonadota; class Gammaproteobacteria; order Enterobacterales; family Yersiniaceae; genus Serratia; species Serratia sp. BNK-12. The sequence goes on along the minus strand of NZ_CP179896.1, from coordinate 2,185,777 downwards.
TTCTGCCGTTACGTCTCGATTGGCGTTCAACGAGAACGTTTAATGAACCAACCATGCAAACGGCCAGCCACCAGCAAAATACCACCAAGCAGAACATTCGCCATTACCCACAGCGTTAATATGTATATAAAAGTCTGGTAGAGTGGAATTCCCCGTGCGGCGGAAAAGGGATTAATGTGCCAAATCCGAATAATAAAGAAGGGATTTAGGTTAAACCATTGGCAAAATATAGCGACCAACAGCGGCGGCAGAAAAAAATAAAATCCCAGCGTAGCTATCAGCAAGCACAGAGCGAAGCGCTCGTTTTTATACTCTTTCATATCAATGAATTACCATTATAATTCGGCTGCAGCAAGCTTGAGCATGACGTTTTGAACAGACCCGATAGACCCCGAATAGTTCCCACTTTAAGGTAAAATAAAGCCTGTCTGGCGTTTAAATTTCATTTAGTTTTTTGGTGTTATAACGCTAGTCAGCTCAGGAGGCTCCAATGATACCGGACGATCGCCCTATCCCGCCAAACCGCAAAAAACTTAAAATCATCTTTGGTTGGTATATATATACCGTTTATGCGTTGCTGATCTTTAATATTTATCTGGCAGTATATAACGGCTGTGTCAGGCACCCGATTGAAGCGCCACTGATCTCAGCGTGCCACAGCCTGTTCATCGCGTTTATGCTTTACCACGTGTTGAAAAAACGCACCTATTTCGCTTGGGTCATGCTGGCTTACTATATCCTGATGCGCTTGTATTACGCCAACCTGCTGCACATCGAGTTTACTCTCTGGAGCCGTGGGCTGGTGTTCATTCTGCTGACGCTGCTGCTGGCGGGCACAGTCTCTGTCGGCCAGCTCGCGACACCGCCGCTGCGCCAAGATTGGCTGGCTAACCTGGGGTGGAGACAATGGGCTACCTTAGCCGTTCTGTCGGGGGTGCTGACGCCGTTAATTACCACCGATTATTTAGGCTGACGGCCAGCATCTAACGGGGGATATGGGGTTCCGAGATATCAACCAGACGGCAGACCTTGGTGTAGTTATTTGATTTTTCACATATTTTATCAGTGACAAATACGCCAAGGTAGCTCAGCACCAGCAAATAACCGGCCATGCATAAAATGAAAATAAGCGTTCTCACCGATAGGACCAACCTGACAACAAAACCCTGACTATCATACCTTGCTTATCCCTGTTTAGACTATTTCAAAGTATTTCATTAATCCGCTGGTCATTTCAGAGGTCGAAATGTTATGTTATTACATACCACAATAAGCCAACACAGATGCATTAATGGAAAGCCAAACCCCGCCGTTACTTACCGTAGAACACCTGACGCTCTCACTGAACGCGGAGGTCAAGGTCCACGATCTGAGCTTCACTTTGCATGCAGGTGAACGTTTATGCCTGCTGGGCGCATCGGGTTCCGGCAAATCACTGACCGCCGCCGCCATTCTGGGCACGCTGCCGGTCGGAGCAACGGTTAGCGGTTCGATTCGACTGCAAGGGCGAGAAGTTAATGGTCTGCGTTTGCAACGGCGCAAAAACACTGAATTGGCAGCCATTTTTCAGGATCCTTTTACCAGCCTCAATCCCCTGACCACCGTGGGCCAGCAATTGACCCTGGCGCTACGCAGCCAAAATCCCCTGACGAAATGCCAGGCCCAGCACTGCGCCGCGGAATTACTGACAGCGTTGGGAATGTCGCCGGACAACGTTATGACGCGTTACCCCAATCAACTGTCCGGGGGCCAATGTCAGCGAATATGTGCAGCACTGGCCTTACTCGGTGAGAAAAGCCTGCTGATCGCAGATGAACCTACCACCGCTCTGGACATGGTCAGCCAGCATCAGCTGATTGATATCCTGAAAAGCTACACCGAACGCCCCAGCGCGCCGGCGTTACTGTTTATTACTCACGATCTGGCCGTTGCCGCCGGTCTGTGTCAACGTGCCATCGTGCTGGTGAACGGGGAAATGGCCGAACAGGGCTCCTTCGGCCGATTGTTACAGCACCCCCAGCATCCATACACCCAACAGCTGGTCGCCAGTGCTCAACGCCCGGCATTTAACCGGCCCCCATCACTGAGCCTGGCAGGGTAACGGCATGAACAATCTGCCCATGAGCGGGGAAATGCCCTTTATCAGCCTGCAGCAGGTCTGCCGACAATTTTCATCAGGGGCCGGTGGGTTACAACCTACCGATCTGAACCTGTACTCTGCACAACGCGTTGGATTAGTGGGCTGCTCCGGGGCCGGGAAATCAACGCTGCTTAAGCTGTTGCTGGCGCTCGAAACGGCGGACGCCGGTCATATCATGTGTCAGGGCAAGGAAATTCGCCCCGACCCGGTTCATAGATTGCGCTGGTACCGACGGTTAGTGCAGTACGTACCTCAGGACGCCCATGCTTCGCTGAACCCTCGCCACAGGGTAGCGGAACTAATTACCGCTCCCTTGCGCCAACTTGGTCCACGTCAGGATTGGGGTATCGCGGCCGAACGGGCTTTGCGACAGGTCGAATTGGATGAAAGCCTGCTGTATGTGCGCGCCGGGCAACTTTCCGGCGGGCAGGCGCAACGGGTAGCCCTGGCGCGTGCTATTGCGCTGAAACCCCGTTTTTTACTGGCCGATGAACCGGTCAGCGGCCTGGATTTGCCGCTGCGTCAGCAGATCATCGCCCTGCTCGACCAGATTGCCCGTCAGCAAAATATGGGCATGTTGCTTGTTTCCCACGATATTTCACTGGTTGCCGCCTTATGTCAGCGCACGCTGGTGATGGCGTCGGGCGTCATTGTGGAAGACCGCCCCACCCATGAACTGCTTCACGCCCCGAGGCATTCCGCTACCCGCCGTTTGATCGACGCCATTCCGCTGTTGCCGTCCTTTTTCCAGCACTAAAATTTTGAGGAGTTTTGCATGTTCAACCCGCGCTTTATTGGCCCAACCGGCTGCCTGCTCGCCGGCAGTTTGCTGCTCGTCGGCTGCTTTGACCCTGTTGACCCCAAAGAAAGTACCGGCGACGAACGGCGCATCCGACTGGCGATGCTTCAGCCCCCACGCTCCGGGCTCACCCCGTTGAGCGATGACGCGTTTAAACTTTCGCGCTGGAGCACCGCCGAAACGCTGGTGGTGCTGAACGCCGACGGCGACGCTGAACCGGCGCTGGCAACCGAATGGCAACAGCTGGATCAACACCGCTGGCGCTTCGTACTACGATCGGGAGTCAATTTCCATGATGGTAGCGCGATGACCCCGGACAGCGTGGTGCGTTCGCTTTCAGCGGCGATGAACGCCGCCCCCAAACCGCGCATTCTTGACGGCGTCGAATTGGCTATCGTCCCAGAAGGTGATCATGCTGTCGTGATCACAACCGCCGTGCCCGATCCGCTCCTCCCGCAGCGGTTGTCCAGTCCACAATTGGCGATCCTCGCCGAACGGGCCTATGGCGCCAACGGGGTGGTTAATCCCTTGCAGGCCGGAACCGGCGCCTTTGTGCTAACAGAGATCAACGGCACCAGTAGCGCACGTTTAAACCGCTTCGACGGCTATTGGGGCGAGAAAGCGGCCGCCGCAGGAATCGACGTCAACTTTGTCCCGGATAGCGCCGCCCGCGCTGCCGCCCTGCGCACCGGCAGCGCCGATTTGGTAGAGGCGCTGCCAGTCTCGCAGTTACCGTTAATTGCGGCTGAATTGATCCACGAAGTACCCATGCCGCGCACCAATACGCTGTATCTGAACACCCGGGTCGGTGCTTTCCGCGATCCGGCCATGCGCGCCGCCGCCGCCGCGGCGATCCAGCGTCGCCCGTTGGTGGACAACGTTTACGAAGGCCGCGCCGATATTGCCTCCGGGCTGCTGGGGCCAGCCCTGCGTTGGGCCGCGCCGTTGCGCCAGCCGCAACCGACTCTGCCGCCAACCACGGTTGAAGGCAAAACCATCACTCTGGCCACTTTCAGCGATCGCGCCGAGCTACCCGAAGTGGCGGTATATCTGGCGCAGCAACTCAGCGCCGCCGGTTTTGTGGTAAAGCAGGAAGTGCGGGAATATGCGCACATTGAAGCCGATGCGCTGGCGGGTAAATTTGATGCTTTTATCTTGTCGCGAGCCACGGTGCTGGACTCTGGCGATCCACTGGCCTACATGTACAGTGACTTCGCCTGCCGGGGTTCCTTCAATATTGCTCAACTGTGCGATCCGCAGGTGGACGAAGCATTGACTCAGGCCGCAGCCATTCCTGCCGGGTCACAACGACGTCAGGCCATCATCGCGGCAGAAAGCCGCATTCTGGCAACCCATGCGGCGATACCCTTGCTGCATGAACGCGTGATCCAGGGGGAAGCTGCCGTAATGAGGAGCGTAGAACGTGATCCGCGTGAACGCCTGCTGGTGACGCCTCGCAGCTTCATCGCCCCAGAGCAACCTTGATGGAAAAAGCACTCCGGCTATTGCCACTCGCCTCACGCCTGTTCTCGCTGCTGGGGATGATCGTATTGATTGGCCTGATGCCTTGGCTGTCCGGGCGCGATCCTGCGCTCAGCTTGCTGCGGGCGCGTTCGGGTGAACAAGAGGCTACCCCGGAAGCCCTGAATGCCATTCGTCAGCAATATGGCCTGGACGACGGGCCCTTGCTGCTGCTTGGCCGCTGGTTTCACGGCGTGCTGCAGGGTGATGCCGGCAACTCGTGGATTTCCGGTCGCCCGGTGCTGGAAGGCATGTTGCAGGCCACAGGGGTTTCTCTGACGCTGATGGGCTACGCGCTGGCAATCGCAGTAGTGGTGGCGATACTGCTGGCGTTGCCAACCCTGTGGCGCGGCCTGCATGGCGAGAACTACCGTCCCGCAGGCGTGTTGGCGGTGTCCCTGACTGCACTGCCCGAATTTTTGCTGGCGGCGCTGCTGTTGATCCTTGGCGCCGTCTGGCTGCAGTGGTTTCCGCCCTACGGCTGGCAAAGCCTGCAACATGCCATTCTGCCGGCACTGGCCCTGGGCTTACCGGCCGGCGGCCTGCTGGCGCTGTTGCTCAATGACGGCCTGGCCGCAACCTTCTCCGAACGCTGGTTGCTGACCTGGAACCTTGCCGGCATCGCCCGGCGGCATTGCCTGTTGGCCGTTCTGCGCCGCACGCTGCCTGCACTGCTGCCTCAGGTCGGTTTAGTGCTGATTGGACTGACCGGCGGCGCGATCGCCGTCGAGAAAGTGTTCGCCATACCGGGACTTGGCCGGGCAACATTGGGGGCCGCCATCGCTCAGGATCTGCCCGCCTTGCAATGCGGGATCCTGATCCTGTTGCTGCTGGCCTTCGGCACCGGTTTCCTGATGCAGGGAGCCCATTACCTGTTGCTGGGCCGAATAGCCGCCGCATTACCCAATTCAACGCCGCCACAGCACAGCAGCCGGGCGAGTTATATTTTTGCCGCCGTCGCGGCGCTGTTGCTGTGTCTGTTAGTGCTGAGCGGGATCATCCGCGATCCCTTTTCGTCACTGCATATCCGTCTGCAGCCACCCAGCCTGGATCTGCCCTTTGGCGCAGACGCCACCGGCCGGGACATTCTGGCACGTGTCGCCTACGGTGCACTGAATACCAGCCTGTTGGCGCTGGCAGTCAGCTTCGCCTCGCTGTTCCTGGGGATAGTGTTCGGGTTGATGCCTCGCCTGATGTGCGGGATTATTGAGTTGGCAAACGCTACGCCGCCGATAGTCGCAGGGCTGTTGGTCACCGCTGTCACCGGGCCTTCCCCCTTCGGTGCTGCCTGCGCGGTAATGCTGGTCAGTTGGGCGCCGCTGTCCGCTCACTGCGCCTCGCTGTTGGCTGAGGCCCGCACTCAGCCCTATATCCGCATGTTGCCGGTGTTGGGGATCGGCCGCTGTCGTACTCTGACGCACTACCTCTTGCCGGCGCTGTGGGTTCCCCTGCTGCGCCACGCCATGCTGCGCCTGCCGGGTATTGCGCTGGCGCTGGCGGCGCTGGGTTTTCTTGGCCTGGGGCCACAGCCCCCGAGTGCGGAATGGGGACTGGTACTGGCCGAGGGCATGCCCTATATCGAACGGGCGCCGTGGGGCGTTTTGGCGCCAGCGGTAGCTCTGGTGCTGTTGGCCGTGCTGGCTGTCACGCTGGCAAATACCGCCGGCAATCGCCGACGCTGACGGCGCATCCTGATCCGGTTTGTAGTAACATTATTTTTATCTCTACCAGCCGGGAGTCCCCCATGCACCATCTGATGTTAGACATAGAAACGCTGGACATAAAACCGAGCGCGGTGATCCTGGTGGTGGCCGCCGTGTTTTTCGATCCCCAAACCGGCCAACTCGGTGCCGAATTTGAAAATGCCGTCAGCAGCCAAAAAGATCAGCCAGGCAGAACCATCAACCTGGATACCGTCGCCTGGTGGGCCAAGCAGTCAGATGAAGCACGCAAGCTGGCATTTGGCGGCACGGAGAGCCTCAAGCGCACGCTGACCAATTTGAGTCGCTTTATCCATATGAACAGCACTGACCAGGTTAAAGTCTGGGGCAATGGCAAGGAGTTCGACTGCACTATCCTCGAGCATGCCTTTCAGCAACTGGACATGCCCTGCCCGTGGAAGTTTTGGGACACACAGGACGTGCGTACGGTGATCACTCTGGCCGAATTGCTGGGCTTTAATCCGAAAAAAGAACGGGCATTCGAAGGCACACCTCATCGTGCGCTGGACGACGCCAAACATCAGGCCCGCTACGTGGCGGATACCATCTCCGCACTTTACTATCGCAAAGCCGCGTCGCTTTGATTCCAGTAAGTTAGGCATGCCGAAGGTCGGCCGATGTTTTGCCCCTTTCCATTTATCGCCAGAGTCTCTACTCTAGCCCTCTTTGTCACTCGGATGTGCTGTTTTTGTTATGCAAAAATTTCTGTTTCTGCTCCTTAGCCTGGTGCTGCTCGGCCCGCTGGGTATCGATCTTTATCTGCCAACTATCCCGGCCATCGCTCTTGGCCTTAACAGCAGTGAAGCGCTGATCCAGTCCACCATTTCACTGTTCATTTTGGTGCTGGGTCTTGGGCAGATTATTGCCGGGCCACTGGTGGACAACTACGGCCGCAAACCCGTGGCGCTGGCCGGTATCGTCATCTACATGATTGGTGCCGCCATGGCCGCGCTGGCCACCACCCCGACGGTGTTCGTCGCTTCACGTTTGCTGCAGGGCGTAGCGGTCTGCTGCACCGCCGTTGTGGCATTTAGCGGCGTGCGCGATCGGATGAACGGCGACGACGCGGCTCGCGCCTTCGGCTTCCTCAACGGCACGCTTAACATTATTCCCGCACTGGCCCCGCTGCTGGGTGGGTTACTGGCGGAAGCCTTAGGCTGGCGCGCGCCTTTCTGGTTCCTGGTATGTTATGCCCTGGCCGTGCTGGTGTTGATCGCTCTGCGCCTGCCGGAAACCCGCCCGGCAGATACGGTGCGTGTTAAAGGTTTACCGGTACGCCAATATGCTCGCATCCTCAAAGATCGCCGTTTTCTGTCCTTCGCCGTGGTCAACTCCGGCGCGATGGGTATGGCATTGACCTACGTCTCGCTGGCACCCAACGTGCTGATGGGCACCGCCGACCTGACGCCATTGCAATTCTCTCTGGTGTTTGGTGCCAACGGTTTTTGGATCATGCTGGTGAGTTTCTTTGCCAACCGCATCATTCACAAGGTGGGACGCCCGGTGTGTCTGGCAACCGGGGGAATTCTGATGGGTATCGGATGCGTAGGCCTGCTGCTCGGGGTTACCTGGCTTTCCGGCTCGGCGCAAACTCACTGGCTGGCCTATATGCTGCCCGTCGCCAGCGCCTGCGCGGGCTTAGCTTTCGTGATGGGCCCGGCGACCAGTTATGCGCTTGAGCCCTACTCCAACGAGGCCGGTGTCGCTTCTGCGCTGGTAGGTTTTGTGCAGATGGCCGGCGGCGCAGGCCTGGGTCTGTTGGCGATGGCGCTGCCGTTGCAGCCCAAGCTGTCGCTGGCGCTGGTGATGCTGGTAGGTTGCCTGCTGGCGCTGCACGCACGGCAGCGCAGCAAGCAAATCAAGGGGCAACTGAAGAAAATTGCCTGAGGCTCAGGCCTCGGTAACGATAGGCACTCTGGCGGCCAACGCCGTCAGCAATTCATAGCCCAGCGTGCCTGCCGCGGCAGCGACATCGTCAACCGGCAGGCGCCGCCCCCACAACTCCACTTCAGCACCAATATCGGCATGCGGGCAAGGCGTCAGATCGACCGCCAGCATGTCCATCGACACCGTACCCAGCGTTCGCGTCAGCACGCCATCCACCCAGACCGGCGTGCCCGTTTGCGCATGGCGCGGGTAGCCGTCTGCATAGCCGCAGGCTACCACCCCGATGCGTTGTGCACCTTCGGCGCGATAACGCCAGCCATAGCCAACCTGATCGTTCTGTTTTAGCGTTTGAACACCAATAATTTCGCTGCTCAAGGTCATCGTAGGCTGCAGCCCGCTGTCGGCAATATCCTGCGATTGGCCGCTCGGCGAAGCGCCATAGAGAACTATGCCCGGCCGCACCCAACTGCAATGGGTTTCCGGATGCCACAAGGTGGCGGCAGAGTTGGCCAGACAGCGCGGCGCAGTAATGCCCGCCGCCGCTGTCTTAATGGTCGCCATCTGCGCTTCGACGCCCTGTGGACCGTCGGCGGTGGCGAAATGGCTCATTAGCGTCAGGCTGGCAATATTGCTTATCTGCTGAGCTTTCAGCCAAACGGCGTGCAACCGCTCTGGGGCAAATCCCAGACGATTCATGCCGCTGTTCACTTTCAGGTAAACATCCAGCGGTGCCGATAGTTTGGCTTCGGCTATCGCCGCCAGTTGCCAATCGCTGTGCACCGAGGTCGTTAAACGGTAGCGATCCAACAGGGCTAAATCCTGCGCTTTGAAAAAACCTTCCAACAGCAAGATCGGTCCTTGCCAACCTGACTCGCGCAGCATAATCGCTTCGGCGAGATCCAACAGGGCAAAACCATCCGTTTGCGCCATGCTACGCCAAACATGTTTAATGCCATGACCATAAGCATTGGCCTTGACCACTGACCAGACTTTGGCACTTGGAGCACAGCGACGGACCACTTGCAGGTTATTTTCAAAGGCGCCAAGGTGCAGCGTGGCGGTAATCGGGCGAGGCATGGGAACTCCTACGGACCTGCGAATGCGGTCACGGACCTACATCCGCGACCGCAACATTGTCTAATTAAGGTTTTTAACGCGCGTGATGCACATCATTCAAGGGCGCAGTGTAAGCGCTGCGAAATCCGGCGCTGTAGCGCGCTACCGCCAGGTCATCTGACGGAATAGCCGGCGTGATGCCGGAAATCAGATCGGAAAGCAGCTGGCCAGAACCACAGGCCATTGTCCAACCCAGAGTGCCATGCCCGGTATTCAGGAACAGGTTTTTCAGCGAAGTCTTGCCGACAATCGGCGTACCGTCCGGCGTCATCGGACGCAAACCGGTCCAGAAAGTTGCCTCCTCCACCCGCCCACCGTTAGGGTAAAGATCGCGTACCACCATCTCTAGCGTCTCGCGGCGTTTTTGTTCGAGCTGGGTATTAAAACCGACAATTTCCGCCATGCCACCGACGCGAATACGCTGGTCGAAACGGGTGATGGCGATTTTGTAAGTTTCATCCAAAACGGTCGAGAATGGTGCCGCGGCCTCATCCGTAATGGGAATGGTCAGTGAGTAGCCTTTCAACGGATACACAGGGATCGAGACCAGATCGCGCAGCAGCGCGGTGGAATACGAACCAAAGGCCACCACGTAGCTGTCGGCCTTGAAGATCTCCCCGCCACATTGCACGCCGCTGATTTTATCCCCTTCCACCAGCAGGCGATCGACGCTGCGGTTATACAGGAAAGTCACGCCCGCTTGCTGGGCCAGCTTGGCCAACTGCTGGGTGAAGAGTTGGCAATCGCCGGTTTCATCGTTTGGCAGTTGCAGACCGCCGGTCAGCTTATGCGCCACCTGAGCCAGCGCAGGTTCGACGGTGGACAGTTGACTGGCTTCCAACAGTTTGTAAGGCACGCCGGCGTCTTCCAGCACCGCGATGTCCTTGGAGGCGCTTTCAAACTGTTGCTGGGTGCGAAACAGCTGCAGCGTACCGCCCTGACGGCCTTCGTACTGAATGCCGGTTTCCTGGCGCAACGCTTTGATGCAATCGCGGCTGTATTCCGCCAACCGCACCATGCGACCTTTGTTGGTCATGTAGTGTTCGGTGTTGCAGTTTTTCAGCATCTGCCACATCCAGCTCAGCTGGAAACGGCTGCCGTCCAAACGAACCGCCAGCGGCGCATGGCGCTGGAACATCCATTTGATTGCCTTCAACGGTACGCCAGGCGCAGCCCACGGCGCCGCATAGCCCGGCGAGATTTGCCCGGCGTTTGCCGCGCTGGTTTCCATGGCCGGACCAGGCTGACGATCGATTACCGTCACCTCATGCCCCGCCTTCGCCAAATACCAGGCACTGGCAACGCCCACCACCCCACTACCTAAAATTACCACTCGCATCGCTGACTCCAGCTCAAGGCTTCACAAAGCATAATCTTCTGCTCACAGGAAATTAACTCAGTGGAAAAATCCGTCCAACATCTTCATCATCAAACGTGACAACATTCACAATTAATTTATCGTTCATGGCCGGTTCTTTTGCAATAGCTACCTATAAATAGCGATAAGATGTTGTCAAAGGCAGATTAATGAGCGAAACGGCCCCTATTATGCTGTCATTGACAGCATTGAGAGCACCAAGAAAAGCTACAACGCGTAACAAGGTTTTAACAGAACATAAAAATGAAACAGGCCCACAGAAACAGAATAAAAAACCACTTAAAAGCCATTTCATCGAGATAACATTTCATACATATCCGCAGTCGCTTCAGCAGAAAAAACTCGCCCTAAAATGCCCCTGTCGCTTCCTGAGGCGGGAAGGCGACGTCAGATCGTTGAATTTTTAAGCTTTATATCATTATTACCTCTGCCCAGATTGAGCTACGATTGATCTAGGGTCTGCCGTTCGAGCAAGGTCCGTAATAACGAGGGTGCGCTGATGACTACTTCAACACATGAAAAGGTCAAGGAAGATAAACGTCTGAGCGATGGACCGGACTGGACGTTCGAGCTGCTGCAGGTGTATCTGGAGCACATCGATCGCGTAGCCAAACATTACAAGCTCGATACCTACCCGCATCAGATCGAGGTGATTACCTCAGAACAGATGATGGACGCCTATTCGAGCGTCGGCATGCCGATTAACTATACCCATTGGTCATTCGGTAAAAAATTCATTGAGACCGAGCAGCGCTACAAACATGGGCAGCAGGGGCTGGCCTATGAAATCGTCATCAACTCCAACCCTTGCATCGCCTACCTGATGGAAGAAAATACCATCACCATGCAAGCGCTGGTCATGGCGCACGCCTGCTACGGCCACAACTCGTTTTTCAAAAATAATTACCTGTTCCGCAGTTGGACCGACGCCAGTTCGATCGTCGATTATCTGCTGTTCGCCCGCCACTACATCAGTCAGTGCGAAGAACGCTACGGCGTTGAAGAAGTGGAGAAGCTGCTCGATTCCTGCCACGCGCTGATGAACTACGGCGTGGACCGCTATAAACGCCCGCAGAAGATTTCCCTGGTCGAAGAAAAAGCCCGCCAGAAGAGCCGCGAGGAGTATCTGCAAAGTCAGGTCAATACGCTGTGGAAGACCCTGCCGCGGGTAGAACGCGAAGAGGCGCCTGAACAAGCGCGTCGCTATCCAAGCGAGCCGCAGGAGAACATCCTCTACTTTATGGAGAAAAATGCGCCGCTGCTGGAACCCTGGCAGCGTGAGGTGCTGCGCATCGTGCGCAAAGTGAGCCAGTATTTTTATCCGCAAAAACAAACGCAGGTGATGAACGAAGGCTGGGCGACATTCTGGCACTACACCATCCTCAACCATCTTTACGATGAAGGCCGGGTGACCGAACGCTTTATGCTGGAGTTTTTGCACAGCCACACCAACGTGGTGTACCAGCCGCCTTACAATAGTCCTTATTACAACGGGATTAACCCTTACGCGTTGGGCTTTGCCATGTTCCAGGACATCAAGCGCATCTGTCAGTCGCCGACCGAAGAAGATCGCTACTGGTTCCCGGACATTGCCGGTAAAGACTGGCTGGAAACGCTGCACTTCGCCATGCGTGATTTTAAGGACGAAAGTTTTATCAGCCAGTTCCTGTCCCCGAAAATCATGCGTGACTTCCGGCTGTTCACCGTGCTCGATGACGACCGCAATAACTACCTGGAGATTGCGGCGATCCATAATGAGGCGGGCTATCGGGCGATCCGTCAGGAGCTGTCGGCGCAATATAACCTGAGCGACCACGAGCCGAACATTCAGATCTGGAATGTGGATTTGCGCGGCGATCGCTCATTGACGTTGCGTTATATTCCACAAGACCGGGCGCCGCTGGACAAAAGCCGGCGTGAGGTGATGAAACACCTGCATCGCCTGTGGGGCTTCGACATTATTCTGGAACAGCTCAACGAGGATGGCAGCGTCGAGCTGCTGGAACGTTGTCCGCCGCGGGCGACTCCGCTGTAGGATTTAGTGACCATGACAAAGGGGCGCCACTGGCGCCCCTTTTGCGTAATGCGAGAGGTGAAACTAACGGCGGGCTTCGGTCAGATCGCTCGGCATGGTGCCTTGCATGCTCTGCCAGATGGCCCCGCTGTCTTTACCGTAGTTACGCACGCAATCCATCACCTGATCGTACGACTTTTCATGGCACAGCGTCGACAGCTTGCTGTAGAAAGTCAGCGCCAGCTTGCGGGACTCCGGATTTGAGAAGTAGTAACGACCGACACGGGTGTACAGGCCTTTGAGGCCGTTGAAGATCAGACCGTAAATCGGGTTGCCGGAAGCGAATGCGAGACCGCGGAAAATTTCGTAGTCCAACAGGTTGAAAGCGTCCGCCTGATCTTCCACTTGAGTCGCTTTCGCCAAGACTTCCTGAGCAGCCTCAGGATGATTACGCACCGCTGCGCGAATAAAGATTGCGGCAATATTGGTACGAACCGACAGCAAGTTGTCGATCAACTGTGGAACACTTTTGTGATCGAGGCGTGCCACCGTCTCAAGAATATTGAGGCCGGATGTTTCCCAGAAATTATTTACTTTGGTCGGTTTGCCATGCTGAATGGTCAGCCAGCCATCACGGGCCAGGCGTTGTAAAACTTCGCGTAACGTGGTGCGCGTAACACCAATCAATTCTGAAAGCTCACGCTCCGCGGGCAAAATAGAGCCAGGAGGGAAGCGATTATTCCAGATACTCTCGATAATGTATTCTTCCGCGAAACCGGCAGGACTCTGCGCCTTTATGACCATGTGTTTGACGTTCCGTAGCAACGATAATCAGTAATAGTAGTCGGCTGATCATACCAGATCGCCTTGGCATGACATAGCGTGAGCGAAAAACATTAAACGAAAGTGTGCATAAAGTGGCAAAAAACGTGCAAAAACACCGCGTCAGAGAAATTTCACGTCGTAAAGCAAGCCCGTATTGCTTCTGCCCCTGCGGCATTGTTAGGGTAATATGTGACAACTTATTTTCAGGACGTGTAACGCATAATGGAAACGACTTTACGCAGTGCCCTGGTGAAAAACTTCCTCGGGCAATCACCTGACTGGTACAAACTGGCCATCCTCATCTTCTTGTTGGTCAATCCGCTGGTTTTCTTCCTGGTCGATCCCTTCATCGCGGGTTGGCTGCTGGTCATCGAATTTATCTTCACGCTGGCGATGGCGCTGAAGTGCTATCCCCTGCTGCCGGGCGGCCTGCTGGCCATTGAGGCGGTATTGATCGGCATGACCAGCCCCGATCGGGTGGGCGAAGAGATTGCCCATAATCTGGAAGTCCTGCTGTTGCTGATCTTTATGGTGGCCGGCATCTACTTTATGAAGCAGCTACTGCTGTTCGTCTTCACCAAGCTGCTGCTCAATATTCGCTCTAAAATACTGCTGTCTTTAGCCTTCTGTTTTGCGGCAGCATTTTTGTCCGCCTTCCTCGATGCGCTGACGGTGGTTGCGGTAGTCATCAGCGTCGCAACCGGTTTTTATTCGATTTACCACAACGTGGTGTCGAACCCTTCCGGCGGCGCTGCCGACGTCAACGACGACAGCAACCTGGTAAGCGACGATAACAAACAGACGCTGGAGCAGTTCCGCGCCTTTTTGCGCAGTCTGCTGATGCATGCTGGTGTCGGTACCGCGCTGGGCGGTGTGATGACCATGGTGGGCGAACCGCAGAACCTGATTATCGCCAAAAGCGCCGACTGGGGCTTTGTCGACTTCTTCCTGCGCATGGCGCCCGTCACTTTACCGGTATTGATCTGTGGTCTGCTGGTCTGCCTGCTGCTTGAGCGCTTCGGCGTCTTCGGCTACGGAGCAAAACTCCCGGAGCGCGTGCGCGAAGTGCTGACAGAGTTTGACCGCCAGGCGACTGCCGGGCGCAGTAAGCAAGAGCAGGTCAAATTAGTGGTTCAGGCACTTATCGGCGTTTGGCTGATTGTCGCCCTGGCCTTCCATCTGGCGGAGGTTGGCCTGATTGGCCTGTCGGTGATTATCCTCGCCACTTCCCTGTGTGGCGTAACCGATGAGCACGCCATCGGCAAAGCCTTCCAGGAGGCCTTGCCCTTCACCGCCCTGCTGACGGTATTTTTCACCGTGGTGGCGGTGATCATTGAGCAACACCTGTTTACCCCGGTGATTCAATTCGTTTTGCAGGCGGAACCCTCTTCCCAACTTTCGCTGTTTTATCTGTTCAATGGCTTGCTGTCTTCAGTATCCGACAATGTGTTCGTCGGTACGGTTTACATTAATGAAGCGCGCGCCGCATTTGAAAATGGCGCCATTTCCCTGAAGCAGTTTGAAATGTTAGCGGTCGCCATTAATACCGGGACCAATTTGCCGTCGGTCGCCACGCCGAATGGCCAGGCCGCCTTCCTGTTCTTGCTGACCTCCGCACTGGCCCCCCTGGTACGTTTATCCTATGGGCGAATGGTATGGATGGCATTGCCTTATACTGTGGTATTAACCCTGGTTGGTCTGTTGTGCGTACAGTTCACCCTGGCGCCCGTGACCGACCTGCTGACCCAGTGGCATTGGCTGACGCTGCCGTCGCTCGAAGCCGCTGCACACTAACCCTGTAAACCCGCTCCGCTGTCAGCGACTATTTTTGTGCTGAATCCGGCTCAGGTGGCTGGCAGCGGGGTTGAATTGGTTTACACTGCCAGTTCAATTGCTTACTGCATGGAAGAATAAATATATGTTGCAATTCTTTAACCGCTGCTCACAGGGGCGCGGTGCTTGGCTGTTGATGGCCCTGACTGCGCTGGCGCTGGAATTAGTCGCACTCTACTTTCAGCACGTAATGCTGCTGCAACCCTGTGTCATGTGCATTTACGAACGCTGCGCGCTGTTTGGTATTCTCGGTGCCTCGCTGCTGGGTGCCATCGCGCCGAAAACGCCGTTGCGTTATGCCGCTATTCTGCTGTGGATTTACAGTGCCTGGGAAGGCCTGCAGCTGGCATGGAAACACACCATGATCCAACTGCACCCTTCGCCGTTTAATACCTGCGATTTCTTCGTCAGCTTCCCGTCCTGGCTGCCGCTGGACAAATGGCTGCCTGCGGTGTTCCACGCATCTGGCGACTGTTCGGTACGCCAATGGGAATTCTTGACGCTGGAAATGCCGCAGTGGCTGGTTGGCATCTTTGCAGCTTATTTGTTGATTGCTATCGTTGTGCTGCTGGCGCAATTTGTCCGCCCACGCCGCCGCGATCTGTTTGGCCGCTGAGCATGACAGCATGAAAAACGGCGCCTCAGGGCGCCGTTTTTCATCGAGTGACTGATGATCTTCAGAGGTAATGCGAGATTAGGTATGTGTAAGGTAATAAACGAGCACTATTAGTGCTCCAGCTATGGCAAACAGGCGTATCATTTTCATTATTTTACTCTCGAAACTTAGCGTGAGAGCGCTCAAACTACCTAACATCAGGTTTAAAAAGAAGCATCTGGGCAGGATTTGACGCGTAATTTACATAACATTAAGTTAGAAGAGTAAAATGTCTTATCTACGAAAGCCTCGCTTCACTTTTTCGGTCTTACCTCACAAAAATTCTGGCGCAACGATTTTCCTCGCCACTCACTTCATACAAAAAAATTCATCATAGCGATGCATTATTGCATCGATATTTTGATGAAGTTTTATCAGAGAATCCCTATAATATCCGCAAGTTAATATTTAACGATTTCCCTGGTGTTGTTGTGTGTCTTGCCCCTCATCTTTGCAGGGGCTTTTTTCCTTATCTCGCCCAGCTCGGTTTGTTCAAGATGTGATCCTGCCAGTCCACCACTTCACTTTCCCGCACCGCAATATGCCGTACCGTAATACGCTCACCGTGCATCGCAGCTTTAGAACCGCTGACCAGCGGGTGCCACGCAAACAGCGGCTTGCCTTCACCAATCAAACGGTATGCGCAGGTCGGCGGCAGCCAATCGAAGGTGGTGAGGTTTTCACGCGTCAGTTTGATGCAGTCCTCTTCCAGCTCAAAGCGGCGCTCATAGTTGCGGCACTGGCACGACTTAATATTCAGCTGGTTACAGGCTACGTTGGTGAAATAAATCTCGTCGGTATCTTCGTCGATCAGCTTATTCAGACAGCATTGCCCACAACCGTCGCACAGCGATTCCCACTCTTGTTCTGACATTTCCGCCAGCGTTTTTTGTTGCCAAAAAGGGGTTTGTGACATGTTCGCGTCCGGTATAGGTAAATGAATAGATAACCTGCAAGCAGGTTTTGAGGGTGCACTATATAGATATCCCAGCCAAATGGAAAGGCTGAAAACACAATATAATCATAGCGATAACAATATGTTCGCTTAAAAAAAACGCTATTTAAAACAACGATATTCAACATTTTCGGCCAGTATTATCAGGCCGTTACCCTTGATGCTGAAAGGGATAAAACACACCAAGCATGTCGTCTAATTATACGTACAAAACTCAGGTCTATCATCCTTTCGTTTCCCTCTCATCCATATCCCTGTTCATCATTATTCACGGGTAAGATTCATCTCATAAAGCACATTTTGCCGCCAAGAAGCGCATATCCCTGCTATGTTTAATGTTCGCCTTTTGAATGAAGATAAGGAACCAAGTATGTTTGGGAAAGCAGAAGACAAAGTAAATGAAGCTGCCGGCGCCGTTGAAGAAGCTTTTGGTAAAGCAACGGACTCACCGGATCATCAAGTCAAAGGCGCAGCCCGCAAATATGCCTCTCAGGCCAGTTACGCGGCTCGAGATGCTGCCGATACGGTGCGGACTCAGGTTGAATCTAACCCGCTGGCCGGCGTAGCCATCGCCGCCGCCGTCGGGATTGTTTTCGGTTTCTTACTGGGCCGTAAATAAGCGTTTTGACCTATCGTCACCGAAAAAAAGGCCCTGCGGGGCCTTTTTTATTGCGTTTTACCCAGGTTTCAAATCACGCGTGTGGTCAGTGATTTACCGTTGAGGGTGACTTTCAGCATGTCGCCAGAGCTCATCGGGCCGACGCCCTGCGGCGTGCCGGTAAGGATAATGTCGCCTGCGCGCAACGTGAAAAAGCGGCTCATATAGCTGATCAACGGCAGGATCGGCGTGATCATGTCGCGAGTATTGCCTTGTTGTCGCACCTGGTCATTGACCGTCAGGGACAGCTCCGCATTTTGCGGATCGCCAAACTCCGCTACCGGTATAAACCCGGATATCGGGCAAGAACCGTCGAAACCCTTGGCTTTTTCCCAAGGCTGTCCCGCCTTCTTGAAGCCCGCCTGCAGTTCCCGCAGCGTCAGATCAAGCGCAACACCGTATCCGGCGATGGCACGCGCCACGCGATCTTCATTAGCCTGCTTTAGCGGCGTACCGATCAGCACAGCCAGCTCCACTTCATGATGTACCGAACCAAACTCTTTGGGGATCGCCACCGGCTGGCGAATATCGCACAGCGCCGTTTCAGGCTTGATAAACACTACCGGCTCTGCCGAGGTTGCACTGCCCATTTCCTTGATGTGATCGGCGTAATTACTGCCGACGCAAACCACTTTATTTACCGGAAAATCAAGTAATGAACCCTGCCAGTCTCTATGTTGATACATACCGCCTCTCCCTACAATCATGTAGGGGCTTAGCATGCTAAGCCCGTTATTCCACGCGCTGGTGGAGGCACCGCAGCCTTTTTCTATTGCCCGATACCGTCAGCCATCATACCCACACCGATCGCAAAATAGTAAGAGCGATTCCAGTGCATAATCGTGCGGAAATTATCATAAACCAGGAATGCCCGGCCCTGCATGTCATCCGGTGTGATCAGCCAACTTCGCAGGCTGGAATGCGGCAGCGCTGAACCATCCGGACGCCGCACCCCGCGTTTTTGCCATTCATTGACGCTGTGCGCCTGGCTATCCTTTAGCCCCACAGCCTCGGTGCTGAAGCCGGCAGGCAACCTGACCTCTCTGCCCCAACCCACACCACGCTGCCAGCCTTCGCTCGACAGATAGCGGGCCGTAGAGGCAAAGACATCGTCAACGTTGTTCCAGATATCAATGCGGCCGTCACCGTCGCCGTCCGCAGCATAGTTAAGGAACGACGTCGGCATAAATTGGCATTGCCCCATGGCACCGGCCCAGGAGCCTTTCAACTGCTCGCGGCTTACATGACCCTGCTCGAGGATTTGCAGCGCCGCCATCAGCTGTTGACTGAAGAACGCCTCGCGTCGCCCTTCAAAAGCCAAGGTGGCGAGCGCAGATATCACATCTTCACGCCCCTGGATTTTGCCGAAGGCGCTTTCCATGCTCCACAGTGCCACAACATAACGTCCCGGCACGCCGTAGTGCGCGGTGAGCCGCGAAAGCTTAGGATGATACTGCTGATATAGCGCACGGCCTTGTGCGATCTTGGCGGGTGGCAATACGCGTTTGAGGTAGTCGTCCAGCGTGATTTTCTTTTCCGGCTGATTACGGTCAGCCTTGATCACCCGATCGACAAAATGCACGTCGGTGAAAGCACTGTCGACAATCGCCGGGCTGATGCCCTGCGCCAGCGCCTGGCGCTTTAACTGTTCAACGTAGGCCGGGAACTGCGCAGGATCGCGACCCGTTTCAGAGAGTCGGCTCTGAGCCGCAGGAGTAGCTGTGCCCGACGAAGCTTCCGACGCCGATGTGGCCCCTTGCGCCATCGCCTGTTGGCCGACTGTGCATCCTAACGTCAACAGCGTCGATAGCAGGGTTATTGCCGACAATCTCATCACGCGGCTCCTTTATCAGTTTTGAGCGCTTCCAGCCTCTCCTACATCTTCGCAGGTTATTTTTTGTCGCCAGACAAATGCTGGTTTAATAAATTTTCCAACGGCGGGGGGACCTGAAGATAAAACCCTTCTTCTTTCAGGGCTTCTTTCACTTTCTCAATATCCGCCGAGGCTAACTTTTCCCGCTCTTCAAGGGAAAGCACCATTGCCAATTGCGGCGTACCGAAACTTTTCATCAGATCTTCCGGCACACGGGAGAAATCGTCTTTTTTTTCGACATAAAGATAAGTTTGATCGCGTTTAGAACTTCTATAGATCACACAAAGCATGTTTTTAACTCTATTTAATTGGGGCAGCGTCTTGCCTGGATATAACTCTGACTATAACATGCTTATAGTACTTCGGAATATCGCACCCCGATTGGTATTCCGGGGATTTAAAGTTGCTGAGACTGAGTCAGGATAGATGTCACAATCGCCAATTGAGCTAAAAGGCAGCAGTTTTACCCTATCGGTTGTTCATTTGCATAATTCGGAACCCGAGGTAATACGTCAGGCGTTACTGGAAAAAGTAGAGCAAGCGCCCGCTTTTTTGAAAAACGCCCCTGTTGTTATCAACGTTGCAACGCTGAACGGCGACGCAAACTGGAAAGAACTTCAACAGGCTGTCACGGCAGCAGGTCTGCGCGTTGTGGGTATCAGCGGTTGCAGAGATGAGCGGCAGAAACGCGCAATAACCCGTGCCGGGCTGCCGTTGCTGAACGAAGGCAAAGGCCAAAAGATGGCCACACCGGAACCGGCGCCTGCGCCAGCCCCGGTGGTGGATCCCAACGCCCCCGCCAAGACGCGCATCATCAGTACCCCTGTCCGTTCCGGCCAACAAATTTATGCCCGCAACAGCGATCTGATAGTGACCAGCAGCGTTAGCGCCGGCGCTGAATTAATTGCCGATGGCAACATTCACGTCTACGGCATGATGCGCGGTCGTGCGCTGGCCGGTGCATCAGGTGATACACAGTGCCAGATTTTTTGCACGCACCTGGGTGCTGAGCTAGTCTCTATCGCAGGGCAGTACTGGTTGAGCGACCAAATCCCGTCCGACTATGTCGGGCAGGCAGTACGACTCAGCCTGTTGGATAACGCTTTAACCATACAACCTTTAAATTAAGCCCTTTTGACAAGGAATCCATTTCATGGCACGCATTATTGTTGTTACATCGGGTAAAGGGGGCGTTGGCAAGACCACTTCAAGCGCGGCCATCGCTACCGGTTTAGCCCAAAAAGGAAAGAAAACCGTAGTGATCGATTTCGATATCGGCCTGCGTAATCTTGACCTGATCATGGGCTGCGAACGCCGGGTTGTTTACGATTTCGTTAACGTGATTCAGGGTGATGCCACACTGAATCAGGCGTTGATCAAAGACAAGCGCACCGAAAATCTGTTTATCCTGCCAGCTTCGCAAACGCGTGACAAAGACGCGTTAACCCGCGAAGGCGTTGAGAAGATCCTCAACGACCTGGGCGAAATGGATTTTGATTTTGTGGTTTGTGACTCTCCGGCGGGCATCGAAACCGGCGCACTGATGGCACTGTATTTTGCTGATGAAGCCATCATCACCACCAACCCGGAAGTCTCCTCGGTACGTGACTCTGACCGTATTCTGGGCATTTTGTCTTCCAAATCTCGCCGTGCCGAGAGAGGCGAATCGCCAATCAAGGAACACCTGCTGCTGACCCGCTACAACCCAGGTCGCGTCAGCCGTGGCGACATGCTGAGCATGGAAGACGTGCTGGAAATTCTGCGCATTCCATTGGTCGGCGTTATCCCGGAAGACCAATCCGTACTGCGCGCATCCAACCAGGGTGAACCGGTGATCCTCGACGCCGAGTCGGATGCCGGCAAAGCCTATGACGATACCGTTAGCCGCCTGTTAGGGGAAGAACGCCCCTTCCGCTTCATTGAAGAAGAGAAGAAGGGTTTCCTGAAACGCCTTTTTGGGGGATAAACCATGGCATTACTAGACTTCTTTCTGTCCCGCAAAAAGCAGACAGCCAATATAGCCAAGGAACGGCTGCAGATTATCGTCGCAGAGCGTCGTCGCGGGGACAGTGAGCCCCCGTATCTGCCTGATTTGAAACGCGATATTCTGGCGGTAATTTGCAAATATATTCAAATCGACCCTGAAATGCTGCACGTGCAGTTTGAGCAGAAAGGGGATGATATTTCGGTACTTGAACTCAACGTGACATTACCGGAATCGGAAGAAGTAACTAAATGAGTGTGACGCACTAATTACCCCCTGTATATTTTCTTGCAGGGGGTAACTGTATGCATAACCAGTTATTGAGATAAAAATCGCCTAATAATCGTTTTTAGCCTTTGGGATTAATCTCAATTAATCTTGCGTCACTGTTGTTTAAAGTAAATGCTGTCGGTAAGTGTTGTTATGGTTATTTCTAATAAATAATCGGAGCAGCGTTTCCTTACCCTGCCCCAAGTTTTACCACTCGATTAATAATCCTTCAAAATAGCCTGCAGTGGCGCCGCCAATAAATCACCGCGCCAACCGCTGATTAATTCTGGCAGGCTGTCAGCACCCTTCAATTTCCAATGCCAATTCAGCAGTTGGTTAATCTGTCGGCGCGATGCCAGTAATTCACTGCTCAACCCGCTTTGCTCACTGACAATGACGATCGCCGCCTTGATATCCTTGAACACTTTCTTGTAGCCCGGCTGATCGATCAGGTTCGACAACGGTGCTGGCAGTGCAGCCTCATCCAGCTCATTAGCCTCTGCCACCAGCGCCAACAGCGTTTTACCGTGATAACGAATTTCCGGACCGCTCAGGCCCAGAGAGTCCAATTCCCCCAGCGATGTCGGCATATGTCGCGCCACCTGCCAAAGGTTTTCCTCACGTACCACGAAGTTTACCGCCAGATCGCGCTCACGCGCCTGACGCAGGCGCCATTCAGCCAGCTTCTGCAAGCAGCCCAACTGACGCGGACGCAGTTGCCAGGCATTGGTGATTTCACGGTAGGCCAATTCTGGCGCCAGCGTCTCGCTACGGCGTTGGCATAGCAACAGGCATTCATTATTAGCGGCAGCCGTCCAACCGGCCTCTTCAGTTTCCTGAACCAGGCGTTTGGCCATCGGCAGCAGATAGAACACGTCAGCCGCCGCATAGACGCACTGTTTTTCCGTCAGCGGACGCGCCAGCCAGTCGGTGCGGGCTTCGCTTTTATCCAACTCCACCTGCATATACTCCGCCACCAGGGTCGCAAAACCGCAAGACAGCGGTCGACCGGTGAAGGCCGCCAGAATTTGGGTGTCCACCATCGGAGTCGGCAGCGTTTTGAACGCGTTGAGGAACACTTCCAGATCCTCACTGCCGGCGTGCAGGAACTTCACAATCTGAGTATTACTCAGCAGCTCGATAAACGGCTGCCATTGCTTGATTGGCAGGGGGTCAATCAGGGAGAGTTGTTCACCGTCGTATAACTGAATCAGGCCTAACTGCGGATAATAGGTGCGCGTTCTGACAAATTCGGTGTCCAGCGCTATCTGGGCATGCTTTTTCGCCTGCTCGCAGACCTGCTGCAATCCGGCATCGGTAGTGATCAACTGATAGTTCAAAACGTCATTCTCTTGGTCGCTTTCATGATTCAAACACAACAACGCCGGCATTCACCGGCGTTGTTGATCTGTAAGGCGTGGATGATAACCTAGGCGGCATCGGCCGCTGCAGGTTTTTTCTGCTCATCACGCAGTTCTCGCCGCAAAATTTTACCGACGTTAGACTTCGGCAACTCGTCACGGAACTCAACAATTTTAGGCACTTTATACCCGGTAAGCTGCCGACGACAATGGGTCAACAGCTCTTCTTTGGTCAGCGAAGCGTCTTTCTTCACCACGCAAATTTTAACCGTCTCACCGGTTACCTCATTCGGCACGCCAATCGCCGCGCATTCCAATACTTTCGGATGCTGACTGACCACATCTTCAATCTCGTTCGGGTATACGTTAAACCCGGAAACCAGGATCATGTCCTTCTTCCGGTCGACGACGCGGACAAAGCCCATATCGTCCACTGTAACGATATCGCCGGTCGCGAGCCAGCCATCTTTCAATACTTCATCGGTGGCATCCGGCCGCTGCCAGTAGCCTAACATAACTTGCGGTCCTTTGACCCACAGTTCACCCGGCTCACCAACCGGCACGTCCTGACCGTTATCGTCCACCAGTCGAATATCCGTCGAGGGTACAGGCAAACCGATACTGCCGCTGTAGTGTTTCAGATCGTAAGGGTTACCGGAGACCAGCGGCGCACATTCCGTCAGGCCGTATCCTTCCAGCAAGTGCTTACCGGTGGTTTTCTCCCACTTGTCCGCCACCGATTTCTGTACTGACATGCCGCCGCCGACGGAAAAACGCAGCGTGGAGAAATCCAGCTTGTGGAAGTCCTCGTTGTTCAATAGCGCATTGAACAGGGTGTTCACCCCACTCATGGCGGTGAACGGATATTTGCCCAGCTCTTTCACCAGCCCCGGAATGTCGCGTGGGTTGGTGATCAGCAAATTGCGCCCACCCAAATCGATAAACAGCAGGCAGTTCACCGTCAGCGCGAAAATGTGATACAGCGGCAGCGCCGTTACCACCAACTCCTGCCCTTCACGAAACAGCGGCAAATAGGCAGCTTTAGCCTGCTCCAGGTTGGCCTGCATATTACGGTGCGTTAGCATCGCGCCTTTGGCCACACCGGTAGTCCCACCGGTATACTGCAGGAACGCCAAATCGGTGTTGATAATATCGGGTTTAACATACTGTTGGCGACGCCCGCGCTGGAGCGCACTGCGAAAAGAAACGGCAGCCGGCAAATGGTATTTCGGCACCAGCCGCTTGATGTATTTGACGACGAAGTTAACCAGCGTGCCTTTGGCGGCGGAGAGCTGATCGCCCATACGCGTCAGGATCACATGCTTGACCTGGGTGTTGAACACCACTTTTTCCAGCGTGTGAGCAAAGTTGGAGACGATCACGATGGCACTTGCGCCACTGTCGTTCAGTTGATGTTCCAATTCACGTGGCGTATACAGCGGGTTAACGTTCACCACCACCATACCCGCACGTAAGATACCAAACAGCGCGATGGGATACTGCAACAGGTTCGGCATCATCAGAGCAACGCGGTCGCCTTTCTGCAGCCCCAGCTCATTTTGCAGGTAAGCCGCGAAAGCCCGACTACGTTCTTCCAGCTTGCGGTAGGTCATCACCTCACCCATGTTAATGAAAGCCGGTTGATCTGCGTAGCGCTGAACCGCATTTTCAAACATTTCGACCAAAGATGAATAACGATCGGCGTCGATCTCTGCCGGAACATCCGCCGGGTAACGTTTTAACCAGACCTTATCCAAGGTATTACTCCTGAAATTATTATTCATTATCATCATCGCAGCCCCCAAATATGCAGCCAAACCATAACAATATTTTAACTCAGCAGACCAGTTTGAGTTTTAAACAATATTCAGGTTGCGATGTACGTCACTAATTGGCGGTCATTCCCTACGCCAAAAGAATAAGGCGGCCGGAGCCGCCCTATTAAAATTTAACAACCAGCAAGCATTACTCGGTAACGATGGTTTGCACCTGCACTGGGCCAGGGTTGTACCAGCCATACCCCACGCCCCAACCGGGGCCCCAGGTACCGCTACGCCAGCCCCAGGGGCCCATCGGCGCCGGTGGCATCATCACCTGCTGAGACAGATGCCAGCGTTTGTAGCCAGTGGCATTCATGGTAACAAACTTGTACGGTGTCATGCCGATCTTGCCGTCTTTCACGCCGGTGATTGGCCCAACTACCGTCACTAACTGGCCCTTAAAATCAACCGGTTCCAGGAAGCCATTAACCGAGGCTATCAGACGACCCCGTGACGGCTCACCCAATATCGGCCGGGCGCCGGAATCGAGCGGCACGGCCGCAATTTCCAGTAACGTGCGCCCCTGCTCATTGGCAACGTTCACAACGGTACCGCCAAAGCGAGCTTCAGCGCCGACAAACAGGTTCGGCGCATTCTGTACCGAAGACAGCTGCTGCACCGGCGTTGCCGTGCTGCCTTTAATCGCATCAGGCACGGTTACGCAACCTGACAGCGCCAGCACGCTGCCGGCAATAGCCAGCAGCGACATTTTTTTACAAACAGTGCGGGTTAACATCGTCGCAATCTCCTGAAATGGCTGTAACTTTGACATCAATTCACGGAGCAAGTTGCAGATCATTCCTGTCCCTATTGCCGCCAAAGCACAATAGGTTGCGGCTATTCGCGCCCCGGCAATTTTTTCCAGGTGACTTCATTACGCAAATAGGTCGGCTCGGCATTTTCTACCGCCACCGCCAAACCCTGTTGCCAGGCATGCAGCGCCAACGGCAGCATATCTTCCGCCTGCGGTAACAACATTTGCCCATCGCTCAGGGTTAACGTGGAACCGGCAACCAAATCCGGATAGGTTTGCCAGCCGGTGCCGACATGCGCCCAGTGGCCTTGCAGACCTTGCGCACGCACCAGCGCCTGCGCCGGGGTAAGTACCGCTTCACCTTCACTTTCAAGCCAGTTACCGTCTTGCTGGCGTTCAAACTGACCCCAGTAGACTTCGCCCATACGCGCATCTATCGCCGACAGCACACGCTCAGCCCCGGTGAGTCGCCAGGCGCCCTGCGCCATGGTTTGCAGCGTGGAAACGCCCAGCAAGGGCAAGTCGGCGCCCAGCGCCAAGCCCTGAGCAATGCCAATGCCGATACGCACGCCGGTAAAGCTGCCTGGCCCACGGCCAAAAGCCAGCGCATCGAGCTGGCCAAGGGTGACCCCGGATTCCGCCAGCACCTGCTGCACCATAGGTAAAATACGTTGCGTATGCTCACGTGGGCACAGCTCAAACAGGGCGTGGATTTCGCCTTGATTCCAGATGGCAACGGAACAGGCTTCCGTCGCTGTATCGATCGCTAAAATTCGCGTGGACATGCCAACCTCAGGCGGGAAAAAAACAGGGTTTTTCATACAGGGCGCGCATTGTAGCACAGCCCTGGGGTCACGCCTATCCGCTAGCGATCTGCCTGCAGGAAGGCAATCGCCTGGGCGATATCGCGGGTACGCGGCGTCGGCGGCAGGCTATTGAGGAAAACTTCACCATAGGGGCGCATCACCAACCGATTGTCGCAAATCACCAGCACGCCGCGGTCGTCGGTATCGCGGATCAGGCGTCCAACCCCCTGTTTCAGGGTAATGACCGCGTCCGGAAGTTGCACATCGTTGAATGGGTCGCCGCCACGTAATCGGCAGTCTTCAATCCGGGCTTTCAACAACGGATCATCGGGTGAGGTAAACGGCAGTTTGTCGATAATCACGCACGACAATGCATCGCCGCGTACATCTACCCCCTCCCAGAAGCTGCTGGTCGCCACCAACAGGGCATTGCCGGCCTCGACAAACTGAGCCAGCAACTGCCCCTTGCTGGTTTCCCCCTGCAACAACACCGGCAAGGTCATGGTGGCACGGAACTCTTCCGCCAATTCCCGCATCATCTGGTGCGAAGTACAAAGGAAGAAGCAGCGGCCGTTATTGGCTTCAATCAGCGGCCGTAGCATGCGTGCCAATTGCCGCGCGCCGCCAGGCTGGTTTGGTGAGGGTAAAAAGCGCGGTACGCACAGCAAGGCCTGTTTGGCGTAATCGAATGGGCTGGCCAGCAGCAGCGTTTTGGCCTTATTCAACCCCAGACGCTCGGTAAAGTGGCCCATCTGCTCGTTAACCGACAGCGTTGCCGAGGTGAAAATCCAGCTGCCCGGTTTTTCATCCAGCAACTCACGGAAACGATCGGCCACCGTCAGCGGCGTCAACGCCAATACAAAGTGACGCGAGTTGCACTCATACCAATAGCTGAACCCCGGTTCATTGACCTCTTTCAAACGTTTGAGACGGGCACGATATAACGTAGCGCGTTCAAAAGCCGCGTCCAACAAGGCCGAACGGCCAAGGGAAAGTTTGACCACGTCATAACACAGCTCCAGCGCATCATCGAGCAGCAGCAAGGCGCGTTGTACATTGGGCTGGCTCAGCACCTCACGCAGGTTGCCGCGAAACCCTGGTTCTCCCAACATCAAACGAAAATCCTGCGTGCTTTGGCTGAGGCGGTCGGCGCTTTTTTGCAGCTGTGCGGCATCGCGCACTTCGGTGCGATAGGCAATGGAAATGTCTTTGGCCAGGTCCAGCAGTTGACGACTGGTCAGTTGCTTACCGAAATACTGGCTGGCGATATCCGGGATCTGATGCGCTTCATCGAAGATCATCACATCGGCCTCAGGGATCAGTTCGGCAAAGCCGCCCTCCTTCACCACCATATCGGCCAGGAACAGATGGTGGTTCACCACCACCACATCGGCATCCATCGCACGACGACGCGCTTTGACCACAAAGCAATCTTTATACAAAGGGCAATCGCTGCCCAGGCAGTTGTCGTTAGTGCTGGTCACCAGCGGCCAAACAAAGCTGTCTTCCGCCACGTCGCTGCAACTGCTGATGTCGCCCTCTTTGGTCATGGACGACCATTTGCGCAGATGGACCAGATCGATCAGCGTTTGCCCGGCCAACTCGCCGCCCGCCATCGACTGTTGCTCCAGACGTTCCAGACACAGGTAATTGGAGCGCCCTTTCAGCAGCGCCATCTTGCCTTTGTACTTCAGTGCCTTGGCCACGGTGGGCAAATCGCGTGCATAAAGCTGATCCTGCAACGCTTTTGACCCGGTGGAAATAATCACTTTGCGATCGGCCCGCAGTGCCGGCACCAGATAGGCGTAGGTTTTGCCGGTACCGGTGCCCGCTTCGACCACCAGTTCCTGCTTGAAATTAATGGCTTCGGTGACCGCTTCCGCCATCTGCCGCTGTGCTTCACGCGGTTTGAAACCCTTGATTGCCTGCGCCAGGGCGCCGTCTGTTGCGAAATCGTCTGCCACGCTATCTCTCTGCCGATGTAATTCAGCGCTAATTATGCCTATCCTGCCGCGTGGCTACCACCGACTTTATCGTCACACATTTCTGCCGATGGCTGTGTTACCCTTAACGCGATGATGATATGGAGATAATTGAATGAATATCGAACGAATTGATCCAGACAAACGTTGGTCCGAAGCCGTCGTTCACAACGACACCGTCTATTACACCAGCGTGCCGGAAAACCTGGATGATGACGCTACCGCCCAAACCGCGAACGCCCTGGCAGCAATTGACGTGATCCTGGCGCGCGTTGGGTCAGATAAAAGCCGGGTGCTGGACGCCACCATTTTTCTGGCCGACGATGCCGATTTTGCTGCCATGAACGCCGCCTGGGATGCCTGGGTAGTTGCGGGTAGCGCGCCGGTACGCTGCACCGTGCAAGCCAAATTGATGAATCCGAAGTACAAGGTCGAAATCAAAATTATTGCTGCGGTATAAACGAAAAAACCGCAGACGATAACGCCTGCGGTTTTATTTTTATCTGCTGCTTAAGCCAGCTTGATGATCACCATACCTGCCAGCAACAACACCAAACCAATCCAGCCTTTGGCATTCAGGCGCTGACCGAACAGGATCCAGCCGGCGGCGATTGTCGCGGCAATACCGAAACCACCCCACAATGCATAAGCCACCGACAGGTCTATCCCCTTCACCGCCTGTGCCAGAGCACTGAACGCCCCCAGCACCGACAGCAATGAAAGCAGGCCTAACCAGATTTTACGGAAACCGTCTGACATCTTCAGGAAGATGTTGGCGACAATTTCCAACACAATCGCCAGTCCCAAGAACCCAATGTGGTACAACTCAAGCTGTTGCATGGTTGTCACCTCGCGGGCTGGCCTGTTTTCGTGGTTTGCGGGTACCGGACTTCACCAACAAGATCCCGGCGATCAACGTCACCAGACCCAGCACCTTCAAGGCCGAGATCGGCTCATCGAACCACAATACGCTGAACAAGGTAATAAACAGGATACCGATCCCTTCCCACAGCGCGTAAGCAACGCCAAGGGCAACGCGTTTAATCGCCAATGACAGCATGACGTATGATGCAGTGATCATCACATACATCACAATGTGACCGGTCATGCCGCCGCTAACGCTGGCGTATTTCATCGACAGGGTACCGATAATTTCGGCCACGATGGCCAAGCCTAAAAAGATCCAATAAATCATAATTTCTCTCCCAAACGGCGAATAACGCACGCTAAGGCATATTTATCCCGATTTATCTCGTCAGACAGGCGCAACGAGGCGCTGAAGACGCAGAGATCCCTGGGGATAAACTGACCCAAACGTAATAAAGAAGTTTGCCCGGCTACGCGGAATGACGGAGGACTGAGCCTGTCACCAGCACCGGTTAAGGGAGAAAGACGCTATAGCTCGCTGCACCAGTGATGCTCACTGGCAAGGATGGCAGACAGGAAAAGCTGGCAAGTAGAGGTTCTGAGGGTAATTCCATTAGTTGTCATCATAATTATTCTCTATTCTCAGCCGCACATTATCTTGTTACACGGAGTGCGATTTGCCCAATATCCTCATCAAGTAAAATTTTCAACTGCGATAGTTGTACCATAGCCAAAAAAAGAAAGCAAACCGCCGTTTTCACAAAAACCATTAAAAAAAAGTTTAAAAATAAGAAAGTTAAGTAATTTAAAAATAAAAAAAGGCTCAACACGTCGTTGAGCCTTCGTTTAGCGTGGTGCGGGCAAATAATCGTCAAACCCAGACGCGGCGCGGGTTAGGCCGCAGCGCCACTGACCGCGGTACGTGCCAGTTCGGTGATGCGAGCGTAGTCGCCCTTTTCCAACGCATCGGCCGGAACCAACCAAGAACCGCCGATACACAACACGCTTTTCAGCGCCAGGTAATCACGGTAGTTGTTTGGCGTGATGCCCCCGGTCGGGCAGAAACGCACCTGCGGGAATGGGCCGCCGATCGCCTGCAACGCCTTCACGCCACCATTCGCTTCTGCCGGGAAGAATTTGAACTCACGCAGCCCGTGATCCATACCCAGCATCAGCTCTGAAACAGTGCTAATACCCGGAATCAAAGGAATCGTGCCTGCAGTTGCGGCCTTCAGCAGCGCGTCCGTCAGGCCGGGGCTGATAGCGAATTGCGCGCCGGCCTCGGTCACTGCCTGCAACTGCTGCGGGTTAATCACCGTACCGGCACCGATAATTGCCTCCGGCACCTCTGCCGCGATAGCGCGGATTGCCTCCATGGCGCAGTCGGTGCGCAATGTGACTTCCAGCACGCGCACACCACCGGCTACCAGCGCCCTGGCCAGCGGCACCGCATGTTCCAGCTTGTTGATCACTATCACCGGAACCACCGGGCCTGCGGTCAGGATCTGTTCTGCGCTGGTTTTCCAGTTTTTCATCGTTACTTCTCCATTACTTACGGGTTATCAATGGCACGCCCCTGCCACAGGGCCCCACGCATTAAAGCGTAGGCGTCCGGCCGTACCCCAAGTGATGTTGCGCCCCGGTACTGCGGGCAAAAAAATGCCGGCAGATAAGCTGCCGGCAGGGTGATTACTCGAACTCGTTCCAGGAACGGCCGTCACGGGTGATCATCGCCACTGAAGCGACCGGGCCCCAGGTGCCGGATTGGTACGGCTTAGGTGCCTCGTTATCCGCTTTCCACGCGTCCATAATGGAGTCAACCCACTTCCAGGCTTCTTCCACTTCGTCGCGGCGCACGAACAGCGCCTGGATGCCACGCATGGTTTCCAGTAACAGACGCTCATAGGCGTCAGCCACATGCTCCTGGTTGAAGGTTTCGGAGAAACTCAGATCCAGCTTGGTGGTTTGCAGACGGTGCTTGTGATCCAGACCCGGCACCTTGTTCAACACCTGAATTTCGATGCCTTCATCCGGCTGCAGACGAATGGTCAATTTGTTCTGCGGCAACTGCTGGTAAGAATCGCTGAACAGGTTCAATGGCGGGTTCTTGAAGTAGACCACCACTTCAGAACATTTGGTCGGCAGACGCTTACCGGTACGCAGGTAGAATGGCACGCCGGCCCACTGCCAGTTGTCGATATCAACGCGGATTGAGACGAAGGTTTCAGTATTGCTGCTTTTATTCGCCCCTTCCTCTTCCAGATAACCCGGCACCTTTTTGCCCTGCACGAAGCCAGCAGTGTACTGACCACGCACCGTGGTTTCACGTACATTGGTCTGATCGATGCGGCGCAGTGAACGCAGTACCTTCACTTTCTCGTCGCGAATACGGTCAGTCGTCAGATCCGCCGGTGGCGACATGGCAATCATGGTCAGGATTTGCAACAGGTGGTTCTGGATCATGTCGCGCATCTGACCGGCCTGGTCAAAGTAGCCCCAGCGCCCTTCAATACCCACCTCTTCCGCTACGGTGATCTGTACGGAGTCGATGGTGCGGTTATCCCAGTTGGAGGCGAACAACGAGTTGGCGAAGCGCAGCGCCAGCAGGTTCAGTACCGTCTCTTTACCGAGATAATGGTCGATACGATAAACCTGGCTCTCGTTGAAATATTCCGCGACCTGATCGTTGATCACGCGTGAAGAAGCCAGATCGGTGCCCAGCGGTTTTTCCATTACCACGCGCGCCGGCTCGTGGTTCAACTTGGCTTCGCCCAACCCTTTGCAAATCGCGCCAAAGGTGCTTGGCGGCATGGCAAAGTAGTTAATGGTGGTGCGATGTTTCTGGTCCAGCATTTTACCCAATTTGGTAAAGTTCTTGCTGTCGTTCACATCCAGGTTGCAGAAATCCAGGCGCGCGCTCAGCGTCGCCCAGAGCTCGTCATCCAGTTTTTCTTTCATAAAGGTGCCAAGCGCTTCCTTGACCACCTTGATATAGGCTTCTTTATCCCACTCGGCACGGCCGACGCCGATGATGCGGGTATCCGGATGGATATGACCGGCTTTCTCTAACTGGTACAGGGAAGGCAACAGCTTACGACGCGCCAAATCGCCTTTCGCGCCGAAAATAACCAGGTCACACGCCTGGGCTGTAGAGGTTACCGCCATGTTCATCTCCTCGTTGCAGGATATTTGTAATTTTCTTACATTACTAATGTACTCTCTTTGACTACGGCCAGTAAACCCGGATCAAAAGTAGAAAAAAAGCCCCAGAAAATGCAGTGTTAAGCGCTACCGGCTCTAAACGTAGGTGCCCGAGCCAAAAACTGTAATTTTCTGTCTTTTTTGATGCTCTTTTACCATTATGAAAGTTAGACACAGGTCATGTTCTGATGAAAAAAGCCTGCATACCCTCTGTCGACACTGCCAACGGTTACCAGCACGTAGTATATTTCCATTAAACCGGCATTGATTTCTCCTTTGATTGAAATCGACATACCCTATGGATTTCAAGTTATAGCAACTGCCATCACCCCGCTGTAGCTTGAAATGCGACGGGTATAAACCATGAGTGACCCTCGTTATATGAATACGCTGGAAAAAATCCAGAGTCATCTGGAGCTGCTGAGCAAATCTGAACGGAAAGTCGCTGAGGTGATCCTGGCCTCCCCGCAGACCGCCATCCACTCCAGTATCGCGACGCTGGCCAGAATGGCAGACGTCAGCGAACCCACCGTCAACCGTTTTTGTCGCCGTCTCGATACCAAAGGCTTCCCCGATTTCAAAC
This sequence comes from Serratia sp. BNK-12, assembly GCF_047456085.1. Taxonomy (NCBI): domain Bacteria; kingdom Pseudomonadati; phylum Pseudomonadota; class Gammaproteobacteria; order Enterobacterales; family Yersiniaceae; genus Serratia; species Serratia sp. BNK-12. The sequence goes on along the minus strand of NZ_CP179896.1, from coordinate 2,152,774 downwards.
TGCATCTTGCCCAAAGCCTGGCCAATGGCACTCCGTACGTAAACCGTAACGTGGAGGAAGATGACAGCGTCGATGCCTATACCGGTAAAATATTCGAATCGGTGATGGCCAGTCTGGATACAGTAAAGGCAAATTTGGATATTGCCGCAATCAATCGTGCGGTTGATCTACTTACCCAGGCAAAAAAAATCTCTTTCTTCGGTTTGGGGGCCTCTGCGGCGGTCGCTCACGACGCGATGAACAAATTTTTTCGCTTTAATATCCCGGTGGTCTACTTCGACGATATCGTCATGCAACGTATGGGCTGCATGAATTCCAGCGAAGGGGACGTAGTGGTGTTAATCTCCCACACCGGTCGCACCAAAAACCTGGTGGAAATGGCGCAACTGGCGCGTGAAAACGACGCCACGGTTATCGCCATCACCTCACGCGATACCCCTCTGGCGCACGAGGCAACCCTGGCGTTGTTGCTTGATGTTCCCGAAGATACCGACGTTTATATGCCGATGGTGTCACGAATTGCGCAATTAACGCTCATAGACGTGCTCGCCACCGGATTTACCTTGCGCAGAGGGGCCAAATTCAGAGATAACTTGAAGCGGGTCAAGGAAGCGTTGAAAGAATCGCGCTTTGATAAGGGTGTCGTTATCCCCAACAATTTCGACTCGTAACCGATGTGAAAAAACCTGTCGTTCAAGATCATCTGGACGGCGGCATTAGAGGCAGTACCCTGTTAAAACGCTCATGCGGGTAACCCAGGTGAAACATCAGTGTAGTAAAATTACATTTCACTCCAGGTTTCGTTATCCGACGTTATCGCAACACCAAAAATTTGCTTCACCAGTCAACGGAGTAATACATGTCCAGACGGCTCAGAAGAACCAAAATTGTTACCACCCTGGGTCCGGCTACTGACCGCGACAATAATCTGGAAAAGATCATTGCCGCAGGCGCAAACGTAGTTCGGCTAAACTTTTCCCACGGCACGGCAGAAGATCATCAGGCTCGCGCCGACAAAGTGCGCGAAATCGCTGCCAAGTTGGGACGTCACGTCGCTATTCTGGGTGACCTGCAAGGGCCGAAAATTCGTGTTTCCACCTTTAAGGAAGGCAAAATCTTCCTTAACATCGGTGATAAATTCCTGCTCGATGCCAACATGGCCAAGGGCGAAGGCGATAAAGAAAAGGTCGGTATCGACTATAAAGGCCTGCCTGCCGACGTGGTGCCGGGCGACGTACTGCTGCTGGACGACGGCCGCGTACAGTTGAAAGTGCTCGAAGTTCAGGGTATGAAAGTCTTTACCGAAGTGACCGTTGGCGGCCCGCTGTCCAACAATAAAGGCATTAACAAACTGGGTGGCGGCCTGTCCGCAGAAGCCCTTACCGAGAAAGACAAGGCCGATATCGTCACCGCAGCAAAAATCGGCGTCGATTATCTGGCGGTTTCCTTCCCGCGCACCGGCGAAGATCTGAACTATGCCCGCCGTCTGGCGCGCGATGCTGGCTGTCACGCCAAGATCGTTTCCAAGGTTGAGCGTGCCGAAGCCGTCTGCAGCGACGAAGCCATGGATGACATCATTCTGGCCTCCGACGTAGTGATGGTTGCCCGTGGCGATCTGGGCGTCGAAATCGGCGATCCTGAGCTGGTCGGCATCCAGAAAAAGCTGATCCGCCGTGCTCGCACCCTGAACCGTGCCGTGATCACCGCGACCCAGATGATGGAGTCGATGATCACCAACCCGATGCCGACCCGCGCCGAGGTAATGGACGTGGCGAACGCCGTGCTGGACGGCACCGACGCCGTGATGCTGTCTGCCGAAACCGCCGCGGGTCAATACCCGGCCGAAACCGTAGCCGCAATGGCGCGCGTTTGCCTGGGCGCGGAGAAGATCCCAAGCATCAATGTGTCCAAGCACCGCCTGGACGTACAGTTCGACAACATTGAAGAGGCTATCGCCATGTCTTCAATGTACGCAGCCAACCACCTGAAAGGTGTTACCGCGCTGATTGCCATGACCGAATCCGGCCGTACCGCACTGATGATGTCACGCATCAGCTCCGGCCTGCCTATCTTCGCCATGTCGCGCCATGAACACACGCTGAACCTGACCGCACTCTATCGCGGCGTGACCCCGGTGTACTTCGACAGCCATAACGACGGTGTTATAGCCGCCAATGACGCGGTTAACCGCCTGCGTGATAAAGGCTTCCTGGTCTCGGGTGACCTGGTGATCGTCACCCAGGGTGACGTGATGGAAACCGTTGGCACCACCAACACCAGCCGTATTCTGCGCGTCGAGTAATCTGTCCTGCCGCCGGCCGTTAACGCGGCCGGCATTTTTTCCCGCACCGCCCTTTCCCCCTGTTAAACTCGTCTCCTGTCGCCACCATGGCAAACGGAGAGGCTTCGATGCTTCATCAACACCCACAGCAAAACCGCACGGCACAAAGTCTGGATCTGGACGGTCAGGGGTTGGAAAATCTGGACGATACCTGTCTACAAGGCAACTCACTGCTAAAAATCAGTCTGTATAACAATCGGCTTCGGCAATTCCCACGGCAGATTTTGCAGCATGCCGATCTGCAGGTGTTGAACATCTCTTGCAACCAACTCAGCGAACTGCCAACTGAAATAGGCCTGTTGAAACAGCTGGCCATGCTCGATTGCGGCCATAACCAGGCCAACCAGATACCGGCCGGGATCGGTGAGCTGCGTGAACTGACTTATTTATACCTCAGCGATAACACCTTTCGCGATCTGCCCCTCGAACTGGGGCGGTTACATAAACTGCGGTATTTGAATGCGACAGATAACCAACTGAGCGAATTGCCTACGGCAATCGTGCAACTCGGCGCGCTGCAGGAACTGCGGCTTTACAATAACCAGATTGCCTCGTTGCCTGAGACATTCGGCCAGTTGACCGCCCTGCGGGAACTGCACCTGATGAATAATCGTCTGGTTGCACTACCAGAGCAAATAGCCCAACTCTCTGCGCTGAGGGTGCTGGATGTGGAAAATAACGCTATCAGCCAGCTGCCAACCACTTTGGGTCGGCTGGCCAACCTGGCTCACCTCAACCTCAGAACCAACCGCCTGCAACAGCTACCGACGTCTTTTGGTCAGCTTAAGGCACTGACCACGTTGGATCTGCGCGCTAACCGCCTAAGCGCCCTGCCTGACAGCCTGGCCGAGTTAACCCAGTTACAGCGGTTGGATCTGCGCTGGAACAACTTTGCCGAAATGCCTGCCGTGCTGGAGCCGCTGATTGCCCAAGGTTGCCTGGTGCATATTTGAACCGCCAGAAACAGCAAGGGCCAGTCACCCACAGATGACTGGCCCTTGGCCCGACGCCAAAACTGAGCTTAGCGGTATAAATCGTCGCGCGAATAGGGTTCTATTTCCCCTTCTTTACGCGTTTTCAGCAGTTTGAGGATCCAGGTGTACTGTTCCGGGTTGGGACCTACCAGATTCTCCACTTCTTCATTCATCCGGCGGGCAATGGTGCGATCGTCGGCCGTCGCCAGGTCGTCCATCGGCGGACGTATATGGATATCGAGCATGCTGGTTTTGCCGTCATACACCGGGAACAGCGGCACAATGGCCGCACGACAGACCTTCATCAGACGCCCGACCGCAGGCAGCGTAGCTTTATAGGTCGCAAAGAAATCCACGAATTCGCTGTGTTCTGCTCCGTGATCCTGGTCCGGCAAATAATAGCCCCAATACCCCTGACGCACAGAACTGATAAACGGCTTGATACCGTCATTACGCGCATGCATGCGACCGCCGAACTTGCGACGTACGGTGTTCCACAGATAATCGACCAGCGGGTTGCTTTGGTTATGGAACATCGCCGCCATCGGCTGACCACGAGCTGCCATCAGCATCGCAGGAACATCCACCGCCCACCCGTGTGGTACCAGGAAAATCACGTTACGCCCTTCTTCACGGATTTTATCCAGCACCTCTTCACCGTGCCAGCGAACGCGCTTCAACACTTTCTCAGGTTGGGTACAGGCCAGCTCCGCCATCAAGATCATCGATTGCGGAGCGGTGGCGAACATCTCGTCGATGATATGTTCACGCTCATTTTCGGGCAGCTCAGGCAGGCAGTACAACAGATTGATGCGCGCACGGCGTCGAGCGCCTTTTGCCACCTTGCCGGCCAATTTACCCACGGCGCCGAGCACAGGATCGCGCAGACGTGCAGGCACCAGTGAAATACCGGCCATTAACCCGGTTCCCAGCCAAACGCCCCAGTAGCGCGGATGGTAAAAGGCTTTCTGAAATTGCGGAATGAACTCTAGGTTCGATTTTTTCTCGTTTTGCATGCACAAGCTCTTAACATAGCGGTTCGGCTAATCATAATTGCAAAGGGTGATTTTGCAATTCACAACGGCGAAGCACCAATATAAAACAACATCGGCCCGTAATCAGGCCGATGGAATCACTGGCGCGGTAACGCGCCGGGGCAAAGGGATCAATCCAGCTGCAGCTGAGGCACCACTTCTTTCACCTGCGCCAGATAATCGCTGCGATCTTTACCGCTTAGCCCTTCTGAACGCGGCAGTTTCGCCGTCAGCGGGTTGACCGCCTGCTGGTTGGTCCACATTTCGAAGTGCAGATGCGGGCCGGTTGAGCGCCCGGTGTTGCCGGATAGCGCAATGCGATCACCCCGTTTCACCTTCTGGCCTGGCTTAACCAACAGCTTTTTCAGGTGCATATAACGCGTGGTGTACTGGCGACCATGGCGGATGGCCACGTAGTTGCCCGCGGCGCCGCTGCGTTTGGCGATCAACACTTCGCCGTCGCCCACCGCCAGCACCGGAGTACCGACCGGCATCGCGAAGTCGACGCCTTTGTGCGGCGCAATGCGCCCGGTGACCGGATTCACCCGGCGTGGGTTGAAGTTTGAAGAGATGCGGAACTGCTTCATGGTTGGGAAACGCATGAAGCCGCGTGCCAGGCCCGAGCCCTGACGATCGTAGAATTTACCGTCTTCGGCACGGATGGCGTAATAGTCTTTGCCGCCGGTGCGCATACGCACGCCCAGCAGCTGACTTTGTGCGCTCTTGCCGTCAAAATGTTCGCGGGACATCAGTACCGAGAACTGATCCCCTTTGCGCAGTTTGCGGAAATCCAACTGCCACTGCAGCGCTTTGATCACCGCATTGATTTCAGCACGGCTCAGACCGGCATCGCCGGCGCTGCTGACGAAGCTGCCGTTCAGACGACCGCTGATCACATTGTTGCGCCATTCGCCCTGCTGCGACTCCTGGGTTTCTTTGAAGTTGTTACCTACGCGGTCATAGGTGCGGGTTTCACGCCGGGAAACTTCCCAGGTCAAACGCTGCAGATCGCCGGCATCGTTCACCGTCCATGACAGCTGCTGGCCAATTTTCAGATTACGCAGATCGCGGTTTTGCGATGCCAACAGCGTGACATCCGACATATCTATGCCGTATTGGGTCAGAATGCTGCCCAGCGTATCACCGGTAGAAACAACATATTCATGCACGCCATCCTCGCCGGCGACCTTTTGGTCCAGCTCATCCTGTGGGATGTCATCATCGGGGGTGGCTTGGTCGAGATCGATCGGTTCGCTGGCTTCTGGCAGCAAGGATCGTAACTGGCTGGATTCTAACTCAATGCTTTTAACGATGGGGTTATGTTCTGGGTGATAAACAAAAGGCCGCCAGACGGCAACGGCCAATGTAACCACTGTCAGCGACCCCAGCATGACGCGGTGGGGCCGTGGCAGATTGTTATACGCCAGAGCGATAGTTCGGACTATCTGCTGCACTCGATTTTATCCTCATAATCTTTACTTCAGGCAGCTCACGTACTGGTTTGACAGCTGAGTCAGGAAGTTCCCGTAGCTGTCTTTCCCCAGTGCGATGCCGGTGCCCAGCGGGTCCAGCGTTCCAGAACGCACTTTGGTCCCTTTGGCAACGGCATTGATTACGGCCGGCCTGAATTGTGGCTCAGCAAAAACGCAGACTGCTTTCTGCTCAACCAACTGTGTTCGAATTTGGTGTAAGCGCTGTGCTCCAGGTTGGATTTCGGGATTCACGGTGAAATGGCCCAGCGGGCTCAAACCGAAATGTTTCTCAAAATAGCCGTAAGCATCATGAAAAACAAAATATCCTTTGCCTTGCACAGGCTTGAGCATGTTACCAACATTTTTGTCAGTTTGCGTCAGTAGATTCTCGAACTGGCGCAGGTTTGCGTCTAATTTGTCCTTATTCTGTGGCATAAGTTCCAATAACCTGTCGTGAATCGCGATCGCGGTCACTTTTGCCACTTCCGGAGACAGCCAAACGTGCATGTTATATTCGCCATGATGGTGCCCATCGCCCTCATCGTGATCGGCATGATTATGCGCATCCGTTGCATGATCATGGTCGTGTTCATGCTCATGATCGTCGTCTTCGCCCTTCATCAACAGCGGTTTTACTCCGCTCAGTTCGCTGATGGCCAATTGACGATTAGCCGACACCGGTGTTAGGGATTTGGTCAGAAAAGCTTCCATATCCGGGCCTACCCACACCACCAGATCGGCGGCACGCAGGCGTTGGATATCGGAAGGTCGCAAGGCGAAATCGTGCGGCGAGGCGCCATCCGGCAGCAGCACCTCGGTCGGCGTTACGCCATCGGCGATGGCGGAGGCGATAAAGCCCAGTGGGCGAATGGATGTCACTACCGCCGCAGAGGCGCTGCTCAGCGGTCCGGCCATCATCAGTGCGCTAGCCAGCAACGTGCGCTGCAGCCATTTATTTTTATGTGCCATTATCAGTAATCCCGTCGTTTTCATCAGCGAGGCGTGATATTATAACATTCGGTTAGTTCTGCAAAATGTAATCATGAGATGTCCACACTGACAACGCTAAAAAATATCTCCGTCTCCTTTGGTAACCGTAAGGTGCTGTCGAATATTTCGCTCAGCCTTCAACCGGGCCGTATTCTGACGCTGCTCGGCCCAAACGGCGCGGGCAAATCCACGCTGGTGCGCGTGGTACTCGGGCTGGTTGCGCCAACGGAAGGTACGCTGGAACGCGAACCGGGTCTGCGTATCGGTTACGTGCCGCAAAAACTGCACCTCGACGCCACCCTGCCACTCACCGTAAGCCGCTTTATGCGCCTGAAACCCGGCGTAAAGAAAGCCGATATTCTGCCCGCGCTGAAACGCGTGCACGCAGCGCACTTGCTCGATCAGCCGATGCAAAAACTCTCAGGCGGCGAGAATCAGCGCGTACTGCTCGCGCGGGCGCTGCTGAACAAACCGCAACTGCTGGTGCTGGATGAGCCAACGCAAGGGGTTGACGTCAACGGCCAACTGGCGCTGTACGATCTTATCGACCAACTGCGCAAAGAACTGGGTTGCGCGGTTCTGATGGTGTCCCATGACCTGCATCTGGTGATGGCGAAAACCGATGAAGTGCTGTGCCTCAACCAACACATCTGCTGTTCCGGCGCACCGGAAGTGGTCTCGATGCATCCTGAATTCATCGCCATGTTCGGCAACCGCGGTGCGGAGCAATTGGCGGTCTATCGTCACCACCATAATCACCGTCACGACCTGCAAGGACGAATTGTGTTGAAGAAAACCGGGGGCCGTGAGGCATGATCGAACTGTTATTACCCGGCTGGCTGGCCGGGGTGTTGTTGGCCGCCGCCGCCGGTCCATTAGGCTCCTTTGTGGTCTGGCGCCGGATGTCCTATTTTGGCGATACCCTGGCACACGCCTCTTTGCTGGGTGTGGCCTTCGGGCTGCTGCTGGACGTAAATCCTTTCTATGCGGTGATTGCCGTGACGCTGGTGCTGGCGCTGGTGCTGGTGTGGCTGGAGCGTCGTCCGCAACTTTCCGTTGACACCCTGCTCGGTATTATGGCGCACAGTGCGCTGTCGTTGGGGTTGGTGGTGGTGGCGCTGATGTCCAACGTGCGGGTCGACCTGATGGCCTATCTGTTTGGCGACCTGCTGTCGGTCACCTTCACCGATATCTGGATGATTGCCATTGGGGTCAGTGTCGTACTGTTGATCCTGTGGTGGCAGTGGCGCAACCTGCTGTCGATGACCGTCAGCCCAGAGCTGGCACATGTTGACGGGGTCAATCTGGTCCGTGCTCGTACCGTACTGATGCTGGTTACCGCCCTGACCATTGGTCTGGCGATGAAATTCGTCGGCGCGCTGATCATCACCTCACTGCTGATCATTCCGGCCGCTACCGCACGGCGCTTCGCCCGAACCCCTGAGCAAATGGCCGCCTACGCGGTGCTGGTGGGTGTGCTGGCAGTGACCGGTGGATTGGCCTTCTCGGCATTTTACGATACCCCGGCCGGCCCATCGGTGGTACTGAGTGCGGCGGTGCTGTTCGTCCTGAGCTTGTCCAGGAAGCAGCAAGCCTGACCTCCCTCTCGCAGATAGCAAAAGGGCCGCAATTAGCGGCCCTTTTTAATGCGGATTACGGCGTAATATTTACTCTTCGCGCACCATGCCAAAGTGCTTATAGGCATGATTGGTGGCCATGCGCCCGCGCGGCGTGCGTTGGATGAAACCTTGCTGGATCAGAAACGGCTCGATCACGTCCTCGATAGTTTCCCTTTCCTCGCCGATCGCTGCCGCCAGGTTATCCAGGCCCACAGGGCCGCCGGTGAACTTGTCGATTATCGCCAGCAACAGTTTGCGGTCCATGTAATCGAAGCCTTCGGCGTCAACGTTCAACATATCCAGCGCCTGCATCGCCACCTCGCCATTGATCACGCCATTGGCGCGGACTTCGGCAAAATCGCGTACCCGACGCAGCAAACGGTTGGCGATACGCGGTGTACCGCGCGCACGGCGAGCCACTTCATGTGCGCCCTCGTCCGACAGATCCAGCCCCAGACAGTTAGCGCTGCGTGAAACGATGTGCTGCAGATCGGCAACCTGATAAAACTCCAGACGCTGCACAATGCCGAAGCGATCGCGCAGTGGCGAAGTCAGGGAACCGGCGCGAGTGGTTGCCCCCACCAGCGTGAACGGCGGCAAATCGAGTTTGATCGAGCGTGCTGCTGGGCCTTCACCGATCATGATATCCAGTTGGTAATCTTCCATCGCCGGATACAGCACTTCTTCCACTACCGGAGACAGACGGTGGATTTCATCGATAAAAAGGACGTCGTGCGGTTCCAGGTTGGTCAGCATCGCCGCCAGATCGCCCGCCTTTTCCAGTACCGGCCCGGAGGTGGTGCGCAGGTTAACGCCCATTTCATTGGCAACGATGTTGGCCAGCGTGGTTTTCCCCAACCCGGGCGGGCCGAAGATCAGCAAATGGTCCAGAGCGTCGCCACGCTGCTTGGCAGCCTGAATAAAGATTTCCATCTGCTCGCGGACATGCGGCTGACCGACATACTCCGTCAGCAGCTTCGGCCGGATGGCGCGATCAAGAATTTCTTCTTCATTGATCGGCTCGGCAGAAATCAGGCGATCGGCTTCAATCATTCTCTACCCCTTATCGGCGCTTACAGCGCGGCACGCAGCGCGTCGCGGATCAGGGTTTCGCAATCTGCACCCGGCTTGGCGATTTTACTGACCATGCGACTGGCCTCCTGCGGTTTGTAGCCCAGCGCCACCAGCGCAGAGGCTGCTTCGGCTTCCGCATCCAGTTCGGCCGCTTTCGCCGCTGTGGCAGGAAGCGTGATTTCGCTGCTGCTGTTAAACAGATCGCCATTAAGCCCTTTGAAGCGGTCTTTCATTTCGACCACCAGGCGCTCTGCGGTTTTCTTGCCTACGCCCGGCAATTTTATCAGCGACGTGATCTCTTCACGCTCAACCGCGCTGACAAACTGCTGCGCTGACATGCCGGACAGAATGGCCAGCGCCAGCTTAGGGCCAACGCCGTTCACTTTAATCAGTTCGCGAAACAGCGCGCGCTCTTGTTTATCGTTGAAGCCATACAGCAGTTGGGCATCTTCGCGCACCACAAATTGGGTAAACACGATAGCCTCTTGCCCCAGCTCAGGCAGTTCATAAAAGCAGGTCATCGGCATATGCACTTCATAGCCCACGCCGTTTGCCTCCAGTAATACCAGTGGCGGTTGCTTTTCCAGAATATAACCTCTGAGACGACCTATCATTTACCCTCCTGCTGAATTCCTGAGCATGACCTTCTGCCATGCCGTGCTGCTAAAGCTTATAACATAAAAAAGGCTGGATGAATATCCAGCCTCATACTGCTGACAAAGTCCTCTATATTTAACATCAGCGATCTGAGTGCTAATAAAAACAAAGGATGATGTCTACAGGTTTACCCCAAACATCCGAAAACCACGCTTTTCGGGTGTTTGTTATCAAACTAAGGCTGGATGGATATCCAGCCTCGGAACTGATTAAGCGTTACTTTAAACGTCCACGCGCCAGGTTCAATCGCCCTTCGCTCATCCGCAGCACGTTTTGGCTGAGGTGACAGTGGGTAATGGCGATCGCCAGCGCATCGGCGGCATCGGCCTGAGGATTGGCCGACAGCTTAAGCAGCGAGCGCACCATATGCTGCACCTGTGCTTTTTCGGCCGCGCCGGTACCGACCACCGTTTGTTTAACCTGACGTGCCGCATACTCAAACACTTCCAAATTCTGGTTCACGGCAGCAACAATAGCCACGCCGCGCGCCTGCCCAAGCTTGAGCGCCGAATCCGGGTTCTTCGCCATAAACACCTGTTCAATAGCGAAAAAGTCTGGTTTAAACTGGGTAATGATTTCACTGACGCCCGCATAAATCAGCTTTAAGCGCGTCGGCATGTCATCCACTACGGTACGAATACAACCGCTGGCAATATAGCTCAACTGGCGGCCCTGCTGACGAATCAGGCCGTAACCGGTGACGCGCGATCCGGGATCGATACCGAGTATGATCGTCATCCCTACACCCACCTTGCGTTAAGCATTAACTTCGCCAGGCGCTGCCACAAGACAGCGCCGTACTTCAACCCCATTACAGCGTCGCAGCAACCTCGTCGGAGATCTCACCGTTGTGGTAAACCTCCTGCACGTCGTCGCAGTCTTCCAGCATGTCGATCAGGCGCAGCAGCTTAGGCGCGGTTTCTTCATCCATATCGGCTTTGGTCGATGGGATCATGGAAACTTCTGCCGATTCGGCGGTGAAACCGGCAGCGGTCAGCGCGTCTTTCACTTCACCCAGGTTTTCCCAGGCGGTGAAGACGTCGATAACGCCATCGTCGTAGCTGACGATATCTTCAGCACCGGCTTCCAGCGCAGCTTCCATCACCACGTCTTCATCCAGGCCCGCTGCGTAAGTGATCACGCCCTTCTTGGTGAACAGGTAAGCCACGGAGCCGTCGGTGCCGAGGTTACCGCCACACTTGGTGAAGGCATGACGCACTTCCGCCACGGTACGGTTGCGGTTGTCACTCAGGCACTCGATCATGACGGCAGTGCCGCCCGGGCCGTAGCCTTCATAAATGATGGTTTCCATATTGGTATCATCATCACCGCCTACCCCACGCGCGATGGCACGGTTCAGGGTGTCGCGCGTCATGTTGTTGGACAGCGCCTTGTCGATCGCCGCACGCAGACGCGGGTTAGCCCCCGGATCGCCACCGCCCAGTTTCGCGGCGGTCACCAGCTCGCGAATAATTTTGGTGAAAATTTTACCGCGCTTGGAATCCTGCGCTGCTTTACGGTGCTTTGTGTTGGCCCACTTACTATGACCTGCCATAAAAAATCTCCGAAAAAAATTACTGGACTGAATTAATCACAAACTCTTCAATCGCCTGCTGATTGCTCCAGGACTTGGTCAACTTCACGGCTTCCGCCGCCTCAAGCCACTGGTAGGCGTGATGCTCGGTAATCACCGGATCGCGCTCTTCAGGCAAAGCCAGACAGAACCAGTGCTCTTTATTGCGCGTGGTTCCCGGGGCATAGCGATGTCGCAAATGGACAAAGAGTTCAAACTCCACACAGCGCTGGCAATCGAACAACGGCAGTTTCTCTGCTTCGATATCGATGCCGACTTCTTCCATGACCTCACGCCGTGCGGCATGCGGCGGCGACTCATCTTCCTCCAGGCTGCCGGTCACCGACTGCCAGAATTCGGTATCATCGCGCCGCTGTAACATCAGCACCCGACCACTGGATTTGGCATAAATCACTACCAGAATAGACTCGGGACGCTTGTAGTTCATTACTGGTTCTCTACATTTGAATCGTCAGTCGCTTTCTTTACCACGCTGATTGCCAGCTCCTGCAACGACGCCGGGTTCGCGAAGCTTGGTGCTTCGGTCATCAAGCAGGCCGCAGCGGTGGTTTTCGGGAAGGCGATCACGTCACGAATGTTGTCGGTGCCGGTCAGCAGCATCACCAGACGGTCCAGACCGAAGGCCAAACCGGCGTGCGGCGGCGTACCGTACTTCAACGCGTCCAACAGGAAACCGAATTTTTCACGTTGCTCGTGTTCGTTAATACCCAGAATGCTGAATACCGTCTGCTGCATTTCGCTACGGTGAATACGCACGGAACCGCCACCCACTTCGTAGCCGTTAATCACCATGTCGTAGGCGTTGGCGATGGCATTGATTGGCGTGTTGGCCAGCTCTTCCGGGCTCATGTCGCGCGGTGCGGTGAACGGGTGGTGCATCGCTGCCAGACCACCTTCGCCGTCTTCTTCGAACATCGGGAAGTCCACGACCCACAGCGGTGCCCAGCTGTCCAGCTTGGTCAGTTCCAAATCACGGCCCAGCTTCAGACGCAGCGCGCCCATCGCATCGGTGACAATCTTGAAGCTGTCGGCGCCGAAGAACAGAATGTCGCCGCTCTGCGCGTTGGTACGCGCCAGAATTGCTTCCAGTACTTCTGCGCTGAGGAATTTAGCAATCGGGCTTTGTACGCCTTCCATGCCGGCGGCACGGTCATTGACCTTCAGCCAGGCCAGGCCTTTGGCACCATAGATGTTAACGAAAGTGCCGTACTCATCGATCAGCTTACGGGTCAGCTGCGCACCACCAGGTACACAGATCGCGGCAACGCGGCCTTTGGCATCGTTAGCCGGGCCGGAGAACACCTTGAATTCCACGTCCTTCACCAGATCGGCAACGTCCACCAGCTCCAGTGGGTTACGCAGGTCCGGCTTGTCCGAGCCATAGCGACGCATGGCTTCTTCGAAGGTCATGACCGGGAAATCACCCAGATCTACGCCCTTCACGTCCAGCCACAGTTCACGCGCCAGTTTCTCCATCACTTCACGCACCTGATCGGCGGTCATGAAAGAGGTTTCCACGTCGATCTGGGTAAATTCAGGCTGACGGTCGGCACGCAGGTCTTCGTCGCGGAAGCATTTGACGATTTGGTAGTAGCGGTCGAAACCGGACATCATCAACAGCTGTTTGAACAGCTGCGGCGACTGTGGCAACGCATAAAACTTGCCTTTATGTACGCGGCTCGGGACCAGATAGTCACGGGCGCCTTCCGGCGTGGCCTTGGTCAGCATCGGGGTTTCGATATCGAGGAAACCGTGGCTGTCCATAAAGCGGCGCACAAAGCTGGTGATTTTGGCACGGGTTTTCAGGCGATCGGCCATTTCCGGGCGACGCAGATCCAGGTAGCGGTATTTCAGGCGCGCTTCTTCGGTGTTGACCTGGTTGGAATCCAGCGGCAGTGGCTCGGAGCGGTTGATGATCTCCAGTGCATGGGCGAACACTTCTACTTCACCGGTAGCCATATCTTTATTGATCTGGCTGTCCGGACGGGCACGCACGGTGCCGACGATCTGGATGCAGAATTCATTGCGCAGGTCGTACGCCTTGTCGAACGCGGCCTTCTGGTCCGGATCGAAGAACACCTGCACGATGCCTTCGCGGTCGCGCATATCAATAAAGATCAGGCCGCCCAGATCGCGACGACGGTTGACCCAACCACACAAAGTGACTTCCTGGCCCACGTGAGACAGATTCAACTGCCCGCAATATTCAGTACGCATACGCTATCCTTTTGGCTTAAGCCGATGCCGCGCGGGCTTTTGGCGCCTGCCACGCGGCTGTTTTCTGATGAACTCAATACCCGTCATCTTTCAAGTTGCAGCGTTGTTATCTGCACTCTCTCACCCCAGTGACTTACTCAAGTAGGCACCAGAGGCGAGATAGCTGGCTGCCTGGCTGCAACTCGAAAGCTATAGGGTATATTTACTTGCCCGGTTTGAAGTCGGTTGCATACCAACCGGTACCCTTTAACTGGAAACCGGTGGAAGAAATCAGCTTGGTTAACGCGGGCTGCCTACACGCCGGACAATCCGTCAGCGGCGCATCGGAAAATTTTTGCAACTTCTCTAACCGGTGGCTGCAAGCACCACATGCATATTCATAAATCGGCATAGGTCGTTGGAGTAAAGTGAGCTGAAAAAAGGCGATCATTATAAAGGAAATTCATGCGCCAGATAAGTGCGAACACAGCTTTGTTGCAGCACTAAATGGTGTGTTTTTGCCCGAAGTAACACATTGATTAACAAATTTCTCATTAACCGGTGATGCTTTTTTCACGTAGCCTGAATCGATGCTTGTTTAGCGCGCTATCTAAGCTGCGCGTATTTCATCCACCTTGTCACGAGATATTTCCATGTTGAAACTTGATGCTCACACCACCGCACTGGTATTAATTGATTTGCAAAACGGCATCCTGCCCTTCGCCGGTGGCCCACACAGCGCCGAAAGCGTGGTGGCCAATGGCGCGCAGTTGGCGGCACATTTCCGTTCGCTGGGGGCACCGGTGATCCTGGTACGCGTCGGCTGGTCCGACTCTTTCGCCGAAGCGCTGAAACAGCCGGTGGACAAACCGTCTCCCGCCCCTGCCGGCGGATTGCCTGCCAACTGGTGGGAATTCCCGGCATCCCTGGCGGTGAGCGACCGCGACATTCTGGTGACCAAGCGCCAATGGGGTGCGTTTTACGGCACCGATCTTGACTTGCAACTGCGTCGCCGTGGCATTAAATCGGTGGTGCTGGGCGGTATCTCTACCAATATTGGCGTGGAATCTACGGCTCGCGCGGCCTGGGAACACGGCTACGAGTTAGTGATAGCCGAAGATCTCTGCAGTGCGCAAAATGCTGAAATGCACCAGTTTGCTTTCGATAATATCTTCCCGCGGTTGGCGCGTGTTCGCAGCACCCGCGAAATTGTTGCCGCACTCGACCAGTAACGCTAACTTGTAGAGGCGCCGCCTGCTGCGCCCACCTTTGACTGGCAGGGAAAATTAAGGAAGATGCTAGCTTGATGTATATCGGACTCCCACAGTGGCAACACCCGGCCTGGAATCGTATCGGGCTGCGCGATCTGGCGGATTACAGCCGCTATTTTAACTGCGTGGAAGGCAATACCACCTTCTACGCGTTACCCAAACTGGAAATAGTCCAGCGCTGGCGCGATATGACCACCGATGATTTTCGCTTCTGTTTCAAGTTCCCCGCCACCGTCAGCCATCAGGCTGCACTGCGTAACTGCGCCGCCGATCTGCAGGCATTTTACCACTGCTTGGGTCCGGTGCATCAGCGCATAGGCCAGCTGTGGCTGCAATTGCCGGCGGCGTTCGGCCCGGCGGAATTACCGGCGATGTGGCAGTTCTTCGACGCTTTGCCGAAAGAGTTTACCTATGGCGTGGAAGTGCGGCATCCGGCGTTTTTCGACAAAGGCGAGGAAGAGCGGCTGCTGAATCAGGGGTTACACCAGCGGGGTATCAACCGGGTGATCCTCGACAGCCGGCCGGTGCATCACGCCCTGCCCAACAGCGCCGCCGTGCGCGATGCCCAGCAGAAAAAGCCCAAGCTGCCGGTGCATGCTCTGGTCACCGCCAACAATCCGCTGGTACGTTTCATCGGCGGCGATGTGCTGCAAGATAACCTGCGCTGGTTCGACGCCTGGCAGCAGAAATTGCCCGTTTGGCAGCAACAGCACCAACCTTTTCTGTTTATACATACGCCGGATAATGGTGATTCCCCCCAGCAGGCACAGAAAATCTGGCAGCAGCTGTATCAGGCTATTCCGAATTTACCCCCTCCACCGGACTGGCCGGAGCAGGATGCGCTGTTTTGACCGATTAATCTGACCAATTACATCAGATTTTTCCTCGCGACAGTGATTGCAATGGCGGCTATGATGCTGGCTGCCAGTTTTGGTTAGGGAATGGAGTTAAAAATGGTAAGCGCGCTTTATGTAGTGCTCGGCGCATTGTTGTTGATCAAACTCTCTTATGACGTGGTTAGGTTAAGGATGCAATACCGTGTCGCCTACGGGGACGGCGGTTTTTATGAGCTGCAAACTGCAATCCGCGTTCACGGCAATGCCGTAGAATACATTCCTATCGCCGCAGTGCTGTTGGTGATCATGGAGATGAACGGCGCTGAAATATGGATGATCCATATTTGCGGTCTGATGCTGATGGCCGGCCGTTTGGTGCATTACTACGGTCTGCGTAACCGCGAGGTGCGCTGGCGTCGATCGGGCATGGCGGCCACCTACATTTCGCTGGTGTTAATGGTACTGGCCAATATTTTCTATCTGCCATGGGATCTTATTTTTAGCCTGCATTAATCCCCTGTTCGTCCTCAGGCGGCTACGCCGCCTGCTTCCGCTGCGCTTTTTGTCATTATCTGTTAGAATACGCCCCTTCGAATTCTGAACCGATTTTCCGCTATGCCAAACCGCGATACTCTTTTTTCTGCCCCGATCGCCAAATTGGGCGACTGGACCTTCGACGAACGCGTCGCTGAAGTGTTCCCTGACATGATCCAGCGTTCCGTTCCAGGCTATTCCAATATCATTTCCATGATTGGCATGCTGGCCGAGCGTTTCGTGCAGCCCGACAGTCGGGTTTACGACCTGGGATGTTCGCTGGGTGCAGCCACGCTGTCGATGCGGCGGAATATCAAGGTGGCGGGTTGCAACATCATCGCCGTCGACAACTCTCCGGCCATGGTCGAGCGCTGCCGCCGTCATATTGATGCCTTCCGCGCCGACACCCCGGTAGACGTTATCGAAGCCGATATCCTTGATATCAACATCGAAAACGCCTCGATGGTAGTCCTGAACTTTACCCTGCAATTCCTCGAACCCGCCGACCGCCTGCGCCTGCTGGAACAGGTTTACCGCGGTCTGCGCCCAGGCGGCGCACTGGTACTGTCGGAGAAGTTCAGCTTTGAAGATGCCGATGTCGGCGAATTGCTGTTCAACATGCATCACGATTTCAAACGTGCCAACGGTTACAGCGAGCTGGAAATCAGCCAGAAGCGCAGCATGCTGGAAAACGTCATGCTGACTGACTCCGTGGACGCCCACAAAGCCCGTCTGAAACAGGCCGGTTTTGAGCATGCGGAAGTCTGGTTCCAGTGCTTTAACTTCGGTTCACTGATCGCGTTGAAAGCGGGAGCCGCAGCATGATTGAGTTTGGCGATTTTTATCAACGCATCGCGAAAAGCAACCTCAGCCACTGGCTGGATACCCTGCCGGCACAGCTCAGCGCCTGGCAGCGCGAGTCGCTACACGGTAAATTCAAGCAGTGGTTTAATTCGGTTGAACATTTACCGGCACTGACCCCCACCCAGCTTGATTTGTTGCACGGCGTCCGTGCCGAGATGGAACCCCCTTTGTCGCCGGGCCAGTTGGAAGGCATTGAAAAGATGCTGCGCACCATGATGCCGTGGCGCAAAGGCCCGTTCTCATTGTATGGCATCGATATCGACACCGAATGGCATTCCGACTGGAAGTGGGATCGCGTATTACCGCACATTTCACCGCTGGCTGGACGCACCATTCTCGACGTCGGCTGCGGCAGCGGTTATCACCTGTGGCGCATGGTTGGCGCGGGTGCGCATCTGGCGGTGGGCATAGATCCGATGCAGCTGTTTCTGTGCCAATTCGAAGCGGTGCGCAAGCTGTTGGGCGGCGATCAACGCGCCCACCTGTTGCCGCTCGGTATTGAGCAACTGCCTGAGCTGGCCGCTTTCGACACGGTATTTTCAATGGGCGTGCTGTACCATCGCCGCTCACCGCTGGACCATTTGTATCAGTTGAAAAACCAGCTGGTTTCCGAAGGTGAGCTGGTATTGGAAACGCTGGTGGTGGAAGGCGATCGCCATCAGGTTCTGGTACCCGGTGACCGCTACGCGCAAATGCGTAACGTCTACTTTATTCCGTCAGCCGAAGCATTGAAATGCTGGCTGGAGAAGTGCGGTTTCGTCGACGTTAAAATCGCCGACATGTGCGTCACCAGCACCGAAGAGCAACGCCGTACCGATTGGATGACCAGTGAGTCACTGGCCGAATTCCTTGATCCACAAGACCCGAGCAAAACCGTCGAAGGCTACCCCGCGCCCTTGCGTGCCGTACTGGTAGCCAAGAAGCCCTAAAGTGAAAAACGTCAACACCTCGTCCCTATCGGGGTGATGACGTTACGCCCGTTATTTTCGCCAGGCCTCCAGCAAGTCCTTTTCCAGCACGCCGCTGGATTTGCATTCAAAGGGTTTCACTTTGTCATTGCCATCCGCAGCCGTCAGCCCGGCAACCCCGCTAACCTGCACCATGACATGACTTCCCTCCCCGGCGCTATAAATCTGCACCAGTATTCGATATTCCTCCGTCAGATTTGACGGGGTCGCCTGGTCGGTGCAATCCAGATAAAGCCCCGCCAGTTCGGCCTCGCTCCCGGCAGCCCCGATAACGCCAAGGCGACTGTCGGTCAACGTTGGGGTTATCCCTTTCGCGCTGAAAATGGCCAGGGTGCGCGTGAACAGTTCATCCGGTTTTCGGTTACCGATCAGGCTGCCGTCATCGGCTGCCGAAGGAACGGATGCATCACCTGTCGTGCCCTCGGCAGGTTGATTACCGGCTTTTGTCGGCCCATACACCGACACGCAACCTGTCAGCATCAGCAATGCGATAGCGGTTAGTCGTCTCATCGCCATTCACCTGTAATACAAAGAGGCACAGGCGCTTAAACAACAAATCAGCGATACAATCATCAGATAACGCATGCCACTCTCCTTAGCGGTAATAAGCTGCGACGCAGCCGGACAATGCAAGACAGGCCATCAACAACAAAATCAAATAACACTTCATGACTCCTCCATAACCGTACAAATCCCTGTGTTTTATGCAGCCATGTGAACTGGCTGACGACAGAGATTATTGCACTTGTTATGGCGCCGTCATTGGACGCCATCAGTGCCAGCGCTGACAGGGCAAGGTCGTCGAGGATCATGGAAATGAAATGTGGCATTGAAGATGCTCAATCTATGACTGACGGCTGGCACTTGCGTAGCGAGATCAACCTGTTTCATGACGACGCAACCTGCTCTTCGGTAAATCGCATCATCCTCATCGATCCTTCCGCTAAATGGTACGAAGATCATGCCTAAATGACGTCTCTGAATTGAGCTGGATTTCAGTCAGGATCACACGCCTAACAGTTTAATAATCAATCAAAACGTAAATATAGTCGTCAAACCAAAGGCTAACTAATGAAACTGGGGTTTACGCGCTGAAGCTGTAAAGTAGAGCGCAGTCTATAAAAACAAGCTCAACTACAGAATCCACTTCAATAATTTAATAATAAATCAATACATTAAAATCAATCCAACTCTGCATTCCTGAGATGCCCATCATTACCCGCAGTTTTTCAATGGATACCATACTGGCTAAAGTCTGATTTTTATAATTACCAGTCTTTCCCATTGACGAGGACAAAAAAACAAGAATCAAAATAATCCTAAGAATTTTCCTATATATCAATCACTAAAAATTTTCAAAAATACCATTGTAATTAACAATTTTCCTACTAAGATTTAACTTTAAATTTAAAAAATGAATCAGGAACAATGATATGTAATTAGTTCACAACCTATAGAGAGCAAAAATTTATGTTTGAATTTCTATTTTTAATAATTTATTCAAATGAATTAGAAACATAGTGCACGAGGACTTATAAGATGAAAAGGCTCGAACTTTTGGATTACGGACGTTTATTCGCTGCATTAATGGTTGTTCTTTATCATTATACATTCAATGGCATAAGCAATGGAAAAGTTTACTCCATTGACTTAATAACCAGCATATCAAACATTACAAAATATGGATATCTAGGTGTTGAGCTATTTTTTATGATCAGCGGATATGTAATATTTTATTCAGCTAAAAATAGAAGTGCAGCTAAATTCGCGACTTCTCGTGTCATACGACTTTACCCGGCCTATTGGTTTGCAATTCTCTTCACATCGTTGTTTGCGTTTTTCCTCGGCGGAAACTCAATGTCCGTAAATATTAAGGAAATCCTTATCAACCTCACCATGCTACAATCATTAATCGGTGTTGATAATGTTGACGGAGTTTACTGGACTCTAATATTTGAATTGAAATTTTATCTTTTTATATTTGCCATACTACTATTTGGGCTTAATAAGCATTTGGAAAAAATCATTGTCGCCTGGGGTGTAGTAATAATAATATCTTATTTTTTCGGCATGGAGAATCGTGTTTATCTTGGCGGATTTTATGGTTACTTTGTTTCCGGCGCCTTATTTGCAATGTTAAGAGAGCGTTTTACCCTACCAAGATTTTTAGTAATCACCTTCCTATATGTAATCAGTACTCTTTACATTACAAATCGCGTTGAGAGCACAGGAAACATCGTTTCCCCTGGTCATTCTCCTTATATCATCACAGCGGTAATAACATTGTTCTATCTATTTTTCTTCTTTCAGAACACTACAGCATCTGAAAAACTTAAATTAAAAGGTTCAAAATTAGCCGGGGCATTAACATATCCCGTATACTTAATTCATGCCCACTTTGGATATATGATGCTAAATAAATTCGCAACAAATGAAAATAAAATATTCGTCTACATAGCAATTATAACAACCGTTTTCATTATTGCCAGCCTGATGCATTTTATCATCGAAAAAAGACTGTCATTCGTTTGGAAGGCTTTATTTTCCACAGTTATAGAAAAACCCGTAACTCAAGCTCAAATTTATATCGACGCCGTTATTGCATCGCTAAGCAAAAAAAGGAAAATAGCTTAATCAACATTAAGCATAAAACTCCCAGTGACTTACTCTCGTGCATATAGTAAGCGTTAACCTCCATAAGCTCACCGGGCTTATAATATACTCCCACATTTCGCGCAAAGTGCTTGTCAGGCACTTTGCGCGAAAGGATCTACCAGAGCCAGCGAGTTTTTCATCGCTTCTACCATCTCGCCATCCACGCAATAGTGGCTGAACTCGTCAAACTCGCTGTCGGAACACATGGTGACACCCGCTTTACGATAGCGCATGGTCGAAGGCACCGCATGGCCGGAGGAGCTGTGCAGCTCCTGAATACCGATATCGACAAACTTGTGCAGGTTGCTGAGCCGCACGCCGGCACCGGCCATAATCACCGGTCCCTGGCTGGCCTGCACCAGATCGCGCAGTAAGGGCAATCCCAATTCCGCATTTTGCTGCTGGCCTGAGGTGAGTATCCGCGCCACGCCCAACTGCGTCAGTTGATCGAGCGCCACCAGCGGATTTTGGCACATGTCGAAAGCGCGGTGGAACGTCACCGCCATATTACCGCTCAAACGCATCACTTCTTGCATGCGCGGCAGATCGATATGCCCTTCTTCATCCAGCATGCCCACCACCACACCGGCAAAGCCCATATCGCGGATCTGGGCAATATCATGCTTGATAACGTCAAAATCCACCGCACCGTAGCAAAAATCCCCACCGCGTGGACGAACAATAGGGTGCACCGGCACACCGATCCTGTCGCGTGCCAGACGTAAAGAGCCATAGCTTGGCGTCAAGCCGCCCTCACTTTGGCTGGCACATAACTCTATACGATCGGCACCTGCCCGCTCGGCCGTCAGCGCGCAATCGACGCTATAGCAGCAAACTTCCAGTTTAATCATTGTCACCCCCAAATGACGGCTAACTTGCGACGGCCATTGTTAATTTTTCAATTTCTCATTTAGGCTCATAGTAAGCATAAGCCAGCTCAGGGTAGTAACTATGGCATTCAATTTTGATCTATGGGTAGACCGCAGTCACAGTGACAGCGTTAAGTGGGATAAATATCGCGGCCGCGACGTTATTCCGCTCTGGGTTGCCGATACCGACTTCCCGTCAGCGCCGGCAATTATTGATGCCTTGCAGCAACGCGTCGCTCATGCCGTATTCGGCTACGGTCATCCCTCCCCTGAGCTGATTGAGGTTTTTACCCGCCGTATGCTAGAGCGCTACGGCTGGCATATCAATCCTGAATGGCTGGTTTTCCTGCCTGGCCTGGTTTGCGGCCTGAATTTATGCGTGCGGGCTTTTACCACCGAGGGAGAAGGCACTCTGGCCCCCTCGCTAATCTACCCGCCGTTTCGTAAAGCAGCGAAATTTGCCGGCCGCACGCAGCTAGCGGTGCCGTTGACGCTGCAGGACCGGCGCTGGCTATTGGATTTTAGCGCTGTCGAAGCACAGCTCAGCGGTGCAGAGAGATTATTGATGCTGTGCAACCCGCAAAACCCGGGCGGCACCGTCTACCGCAGACAGGAGCTGTTGCAACAGCATGAGTTTGCCAAAAACCATAATCTGGTTGTTTGTTCAGATGAAATTCATTGCGATCTGTTGCTTGAACCGGGTTGTGAACACATCCCCTTCGCCACGTTGAATGATGATGCCGCCCAGCGCAGCGTCACGCTGATGTCGCCGTCGAAAACCTTCAATATCGCCGGTCTTGGTGCCTCAATGGCAATTATTCCCAACCCGGAGCTGCGCAAGAAGCTGGTCCGAGCGCGCAGCGGTATTGTGCCGGAGGTGGATGTGCTCGCATTGGTTGCTGCGCAGGCCGCTTACCAACATGGGCAAGAGTGGCTGGACGAACTGTTGGTTTATCTACGCGCAAACCGTGATTGGGTGATCGAGCGTATTAATGCCATGCCAGGGCTGGCACTGCAGCCCATCGAAGCCACCTATCTGGCCTGGATAGACTGCAGCCAACTGCCGGTCGATAACCCGCACGCCTTCTTTGAACAGGCCGGCGTAGGATTAAGCCCGGGTCTGGATTTTGGCAACCGGCATTTTGTTCGTTTGAACTTTGGCTGCCGGCGCGAACTGCTCAGCCAGGCGCTAGACCGCATGCTGCTGGCCACCCGCTCGCTGCAGCCCAATTAACCCTGTTCGCTGGCGACAATGTCCCGGATGGAATAAGGATGGAATTTGATCGTCACGGTGCCGTCGGTGATCGCCAGCGTTGGATTCGGTAAACGTTCGCCTTCTCCCTTTGGTGAGCTTTGTTTCAGTTTGATGCCCGGAGCCAGCAGCGCTTCATCCGGCAGGTGGGCCAACGCACGCGCATAAAGCGTGGCCGGTTCGCCGCTAAGCACCAGCTCTACGTGTTCCCAACCTTCGTGCGGATAGCGCTTGTCTCCGGGATAAGGCAGCTCCACGCAGTCGATCTGCCAAGGCCCCACCTTAAGTGGCTGCTGAAGATCAAACAGGCAAATCGGACGGCCATTGATCATCGCCTCTGACAGCAGTGAACCACACTGCTCTAACCCCAGTCGCCAGCGTTCAGCGGTAGTGTTTTGATGGCAGCGCAGCGAAACGTGGTCTGCAGTGAACTGGGACAGATCCAGCTGCAGTTTTTCAGCAAACTGGCTCAGCGCCTGCTCAAAACGCGGCAGATCCAGCGCTAAATCGTGAAGTTCGGCAATGGCCGGAAAGCTAGTCATAGGGTCCTCGAAACAACAAAAGCGGTTTTCAGGGGGGTAATTTACACGCCTGAGACGTTGCTATCCACCTGACCGGTCCGGGAAACTGAAATTTTTAACCTCAAAATGCGCAGGGTAAAATGCCCTCCCGTGAAGTCCGGCCAAAGTACAAAAGGAGTATTAACGCAGAAGCTATTATCTGCTTCATTTGACATCAGCCAAGATCCAATTTCAGATGAAAGTTAACGCATAAGTTTATAGCTTTTTCTTATGATTGACGGATTGAGAATATTACTAACTTATTAAGCCTGATAATTCACCTGTTCTGGTATTCATATATGCTTAAAAAATAGTTAACGCTAGCGTAGTAAAAAGGCCATAAAAAATACGTGAAAATAAAAAAAACAATAAATACAATGATTTATATAAATTTATTTTATTTGCAATCTGAGAATCTTCCTAAACATCCCGTGGGTAATTGCGTGAAAATATCAATTAGGCTACTTTAGTGAAAATTGAGCCGGAGACGATCCTTTATGTTCCTTTTAATAATATCCCTGTTATTAGTGATTATTGCCGCCTATGCGATATACCGTCACTTCAAATCACGTCGCAATAATACGCTGGACGCTGGGCGCAGAAACAAAAAACACTAAGTTTGCTATTTGATTTTTCCATGAGCTTATTCTTTTTGTCCGTCTGAATTATCCGCTCCGTGACCCATTCTCCTCGCCCCTTCGTGGGCCAGCCACGATGCAATGCCTTATCACGCCGTCTTTCACCTTCCCCCGCGCCAACTGCTGACGTAACCCATCAGATCGGTTACAATTACAGGCTGTTTTGTGGTGGGTCGGCGTGTTGACGCGTGGCCAGTAAAACCACCTTTGAATCCCGCAGGGGCATGGCATACGGCCCCTCGTTCGTCATTAAGGTAACCCGGTGAATATTCAGGTTCTTCTTTCAGATAAAGTCAGCCAGGCGCTGATTGCCGCAGGCGCGCCAGCCGATTGCGAAGCGCAGGTCCGTCAGTCCGCAAAAGCGCAGTTTGGCGACTATCAGGCCAATGGCGTGATGTCCGTTGCCAAGAAACTCGGCATGCCGCCACGCCAGTTGGCGGAAAAAGTGGTGCAACTGCTTGATCTCGGCGACGTCGCCAGCAAAGTGGAAATTGCCGGTCCAGGCTTTATCAATATCTTCCTGAACAGCGACTGGGTCGCGCAGCAAACTGATTTGGTGCTTGGCGCGCCAAAACTGGGCATTGCTCCCGTCAAACCGCAGACCATCGTGATTGACTACTCTGCGCCCAACGTGGCGAAAGAAATGCACGTCGGCCACCTGCGCTCCACCATTATTGGTGACGCTGCGGCACGCACTCAGGAATTCCTGGGGCATAAAGTGATCCGCGCCAACCACGTGGGTGACTGGGGTACCCAGTTCGGCATGCTGATTGCCTATCTGGAAAAAATGCAGAACGAAAACGCCAGCGATATGGGCCTGTCCGATCTGGAGCAGTTCTATCGTGAAGCAAAGAAACACTATGATGAAGACGCCGAGTTCGCCGAACGCGCCCGTGCCTACGTGGTAAAACTGCAAGGCGGCGATCAATACTGCCTGAAGATGTGGCGTAAGCTGGTCGACATCACCATGGCGCAGAATCAGCTGACCTATAACCGCCTGAACGTCACCCTGACCGAAGACGATGTAATGGGTGAAAGCCTGTACAACGCGATGCTGCCGGGCATCGTGGCCGATCTCAAGGCCAAGGGGCTGGCGGTAGAAAGCGAAGGCGCCACCGTGGTGTTCCTCGACGAATACAAGAATAAAGACGGCGAGCCTATGGGTGTCATTATCCAGAAGAAAGATGGCGGCTACCTGTACACCACCACCGACATCGCCTGTGCAAAATACCGCTATGAAACTCTGGGCGCCGACCGCGTGCTCTACTACATCGACTCACGCCAGCATCAACATTTGATGCAGGCCTGGACCATCGTGCGTAAAGCCGGTTATATCCCAGACTCCCTCTCGCTGGAGCACCACATGTTCGGCATGATGCTGGGTAAAGACGGCAAGCCGTTCAAAACCCGTTCAGGCGGCACGGTGAAACTGTCCGATCTGCTGGATGAAGCGGTCGATCGTGCAGGCAAGCTGATCGCCGAGAAAAACCCGGACATGCCAGCGGAAGAGATGCAAAGCCTGGCCAATGCCGTAGGCATTGGTGCGGTTAAATACGCCGACCTGTCGAAAAGCCGCACCACCGACTATATCTTCGACTGGGACAACATGCTGGCGTTTGAAGGCAATACCGCGCCTTACATGCAATATGCTTATACCCGTGTGGCTTCCGTATTCAAACGTGCCGGTGTCGACGAAAGTAATCTGACCCTGCCGCTGGTGATGACCGAAGAGCGCGAAATTGCGCTGGCGACCCGCCTGCTACAGTTTGAAGAAGTGATCACCACCGTGGCGCGCGAAGGTACCCCGCACGTGATGTGTAGCTACCTGTACGATCTTGCGGGCCTGTTCTCCGGCTTCTACGAGCACTGCCAGATCCTGAATGCAGACAGCGAAGAAGCGCGCCAGAGCCGCCTGAAGCTGGCACTGTTAACCGCCAAAACGCTGAAAATCGGTCTGGATACGCTGGGTATCGAAACCGTCGAACGTATGTAAGTCATCACGCTTAATACGAGAAAGGGTCGCCGAGGCGACCCTTTTTATATTCTGAAAGTGGGAAAGCCCAGTTACGCCACTCGCCGAGCAAAATCGCGCGGACGGAAACCCAAGCCTGCCAATACGCCGAAGTAAGCCACAATACCTGCTACCACTACCACTGCCAGACGCAGCAGGCGTGCCAGCATATTGCCCTGATCCCAGGCAGGCATCAGCCACATCACTCCGACCAATACTACCGACATCACGATCACCGCAATCACCAGTTTAGTCAGGAACAGAGCCCAACCCGGTTGCGGGTGGAAAATCTTCTGCTTGCGCAACTGCCAATACAGCAGCGAAGCGTTAATACAGGCTCCCAGACCAATCGACAGCGAAAGCCCCGCATGCTTTAACGGACCGATAAACATCAGGTTCATCACCTGGGTTAAGATCAACGTGATAATGGCAATCTTAACCGGCGTTTTAATGTCCTGACGCGAATAGAACCCTGGCGCCAACACCTTCACGACGATCAATCCCATCAGTCCCACCGAATAGGCCACCAGCGCACGCTGGGTCATGGCGGCATCGAAGGCGTTGAACTTGCCGTACTGGAACAAAGAGACGGTCAGCGGCTTGGCCAGAATGCCCAGAGCTATGGCGCTCGGCAGCGCCAGCAGGAAGCACAGGCGCAGCCCCCAATCCATCAAACGCGAATATTCATCGTGGTTGCCGCTGGAAAAACTTTTCGCCAGCGACGGCAACAGGATGGTTCCCAGCGCCACGCCCAGTACGCCGGAGGGGAATTCCATCAGGCGGTCGGCATAGTACATCCAGGATACCGAACCGGAGACCAGGAAGGAGGCGAAAATGGTATTGATGATCAGTGAGATCTGGCTGACCGAGACGCCGAAAATGGCTGGCCCCATCTGACGCATCACTCGCCATACGCCCGCGTCGCCAAGCTTGAGGCGCGGCAGCACCAGCATGCCGATCTTCTTCAGATGCGGGAGCTGGTAGCCCAATTGCAGCACGCCGCCCACGACGACCGCCCAGGCCAGCGCCATCACCGGCGGATTGAAGTAAGGTGCGGCAAACAGCGCGAACCCAATCATGCTGACATTAAGCAACGTCGGCGCAAACGCCGGGATCGAAAAACGGTTCCAGGTATTAAGGATTGACCCCACCAATGACGCCAGCGAGATCAGCAGAATATACGGAAAGGTCACCCGCAGCAGCGACGAGGTCAACGCGAATTTGTCCGGTGAATCGACAAAGCCCGGCGCGGTAATGTAAATCACCCATGGGGCGGCCAGCATCCCCAACACCGTCACCACGGCCAACACCAGCGTCAGCAGTCCGGAAACGTAAGCGATAAAGGTACGCGTTGCTTCTTCTCCCTGCTGGCTTTTGTATTCGGCCAGGATCGGGACAAAGGCTTGCGAAAAGGCCCCCTCGGCGAAGATGCGCCGCAGCAGGTTAGGCAGTTTGAACGCCACGAAGAAGGCGTCCGTTGCCATACCGGCACCAAATACCCGCGCCACGATGGCGTCACGGGCAAAGCCCAGCACCCGTGAAAACATCGTCATAGAGCTGACGGCTGCCAGTGATTTTAGTAGGTTCATGTGGTTTTTTGATGTGCCCTGTAAATGTCGACGCCTGCATCAGCAGGCGTCAGTAAAACTATCGGCTAAGTTTACCCGTACGTCGCAGAATAGCTACTCTCATATGTTACATGGAGTTATGTTACAAATTGGCGTCTCGCAACAGGCGTTCAATCACCCGCTGGGCAGCGATCGCCTGCTCTCCGGCAGTTTCCGGCAGCGTTTGGTTACTGACGGAGGCAAGGAAATGACGGATCGCGCCGTCAAAACCGCGCTGCGCCAGCGTGGTTTGCCAGCCGGGTGCCGGCTGTTCCAGCACGCCTTGTGAATCTTCCCGCAGCCACTGACGCATATCGTTTACTTGATAGATTGCGCCATCCGTTACCGCCTGTACGCTTTCGCGCTGGCTGCCGGCCCGACGATGCATACTGGTGGTCACCAGCGTTTCTCCGCATTCAAAATGGTGTTCGGCATAAACCAACTCACCGACATCGTTAATGCGCAGACTACCGCTAAGCCGTTGCCCAGCGTCGCCGCCCAACCACAGTGCGGTGTCCACCACGTGCAGGTAATCGTCCAGCAGGGTAAAGCGCGCATCGTTGGGTCCGACGCTGTCGGCACGATGTTTATCCATACGAATCGACGCCGGTTGGTTCATATCCTGCTTCAACTGACGGTACAGCGGTGCAAAGCGACGGTTAAAGCCAACCATCAGCGCCTTGCCCTGTTTTTCAGCCAGGGCCAGTAGCTGTTCGCCCTGTTCCACGGTCTCCGCCAGCGGCTTGTCGACATAAACGTGAACGCCATATCGCAGCAGCTCGCCAATCACCTGAAAATGGCTGGCGGTGCTGCTGTGAACGAACACCGCATCACACTGCTGCGCCAGGCTGTCGAGCCCCGAAAAACAGGCCATGCGATAGCTGTCACAAATGGGCTGTGCCTTTTGCTGATTCGGGGAGAAACCGCCGACTAACGTCCAGTCTGCCGCCTGGCTGAGGATCGGCAGATAAGCCTTTTGAGCAATACCGCCCAACCCCACCACGCCAACGCGTAATTTACTCATGCGATCCCCGCTCCAATAACGCCTGCACTTGCTGTTTAAGCTGCGCCACTTCGTTTTCCAGCGTACTCACTCGCTCGTGTAAATCGCTGTCATTGGCCGTTGATGCTTCCGCAGGTGCCTCGTCAATCTGGCCGCTGAACAAATGCATAAACCGGCTTTCACGTTTGCCCGGCTCCCGCGCCAGCCGCACCACAAAGGGGCCATCCTCACGCGCACTCAGTTGCGCCAGCACCTGCTCCACTTCGGTAACATCATTAAATTCATGCATGCGGTTGGTTCGGGTACGCAATTCCCCAGGGGTTTGCGCGCCACGCAGCAGTAAAGTGGCGATCACCGCCAATTCAGCGGCGTTCAGCTTGAGCTGACCAAACTCTGAATTGCAAAAACGCTGTTCATATTTGACCACCCGATTGCCGAAACCGCTCAGGGTGCGCAAAAAGTGTTTCTTTAACAGCAGATCGAGAACCTGCTGAACTTCGTTTTCAGCTAGCTCCATCACCGGTTCACGGTTGGTTTTCTGATTGCAGGCCAGGGTGATGGCATTGAGAGAAAGAGGATACTGGTCCGGGGTGGTCACCTGCTTTTCCAGCATGCAGCCAATCACCCTGGCTTCTTTAGCGCTTAATTCATATTTCATTATTTTGCCTCAGCGTGGCGGTAGCCATTCTTTATTGGTTAAAGCTGTCAGTACGTGATCCTGCCACTGCCCGTCGATCAGCAGATAATCCTTGGCATAACCCTCACGTTCGAATCCCAGACGGGTCAGCAGTGCGCCGCTGCGCTGATTGTGCGGCATATAGTTGGCCATGATGCGGTGCATACGCTGCTGGCGCAGCATATAGCGGATGGAGGACTGCAACGCTTCAAACATCAGCCCCTGGCCCTGCCATTTCTCGGCCAGAGAATACCCGAGGAAACAGGCATGGAATGAGCCGCGCAGCACGTTGCTGAAGTTGGCCACGCCGCGCACTTCATTTTCTTCCGGATCGAGCAGGATAAAATAGTAGGCGCTGCCCTGCTTTTGCATTTCAGTGATCATCCCCAGCCGCGCTTGCCAGCCGGAAGGATAACAGTGGCTTTCATCCCGAACCGGTTCCCAGGGTTTAAGGAAGCTTCGGTTTTCGGCATAGTATTCCGCCAGCCGGTAGGCATCACGTTCATGAACTAAACGGACAACCAGTCGGTCGGTGGTGAGGCGTACTTTTGGTGATGCAGAGCGGTAGCCAAACATCATTTCCCCCGCGGTCAGAACGGTTCGATAAGAAGTATTTATTGGGCGCACGTTTGGACAATAATCCGGCGACGAACCTATTCTGAGCCATTATTTCTCAACCATCGGCGCAGAACCGCACTTACCCTCATTTAATATAACCGCAGCCTGGCCCAGAGGTAAAATCCCGGCAGCTCAGTAAATAAGCGATTAGTCATTTTACGACTATTTTCGTGCCGTTTTGCCGCGCAGGTAACGTATTGACGATAAAAAAATATTATCTATCCCGCCCCTATCGGCAATACGGGATTGGGTACACACTAGAGCGGTTGCACTCCTCTCCCTCTTAATTGCTCGTGGTGAAGCATGTCTCTGGTATCGCAAGCGCGGAGCTTGGGTAAATATTTTCTATTACTCGATAATCTGTTGGTGGTTTTAGGCTTTTTTGTGGTCTTCCCGCTTATTTCGATTCGCTTTGTCGATCAGCTTGGCTGGGCGGCGGTGGTGGTCGGCGCAGCGCTGGGATTACGCCAGTTGATCCAGCAAGGCCTTGGGATCTTCGGGGGCGCGATAGCCGACCGATTCGGCGCCAAACCGATGATTGTCACCGGCATGCTGATGCGCGCGGCAGGCTTCGCCACCATGGCGATGGCCGACCAACCCTGGATACTGTGGTTCTCGTGTGCCCTGTCCGCCCTCGGCGGTACGCTGTTTGATCCGCCGCGTACCGCATTGGTGATTAAGCTTACCCGCCCGCATGAACGCGGCCGTTTTTACTCGCTGCTGATGATGCAAGACAGCGCCGGTGCGGTCATCGGCGCCCTGATCGGCAGTTGGTTACTGCAGTATGATTTTCACTTTGTCTGCTGGGTCGGTGCGGGCATTTTTGTGCTAGCGGCGGGCTGGAATGCCTGGTTGCTGCCGGCATACCGAATTTCTACCGTTCGCGCCCCCATGAAGGAAGGCATGATGCGTGTCCTGCGCGATCGCCGCTTCCTGACCTATGTACTGACCCTGACCGGTTACTACATGCTGTCGGTACAGGTGATGTTGATGCTGCCGATCGTCGTCAATGAAATCGCTGGTTCACCGACGGCGGTGAAATGGATGTATGCCATTGAGGCCGCACTGTCGCTGTCACTGCTCTACCCGATCGCGCGCTGGAGCGAAAAACGTTTCCGTCTGGAGCAGCGGCTGATGGCCGGGCTGTTGCTGATGACCCTCAGCCTGATCCCGGTCGGGCTGGCTTCCAGTCTTCAGGGCGTATTTACCCTGATTTGCTGTTTCTATCTCGGCTCCATCATCGCCGAACCAGCGCGTGAAACCCTCAGCGCTTCGCTAGCAGATCCGCGCGCACGCGGCAGTTATATGGGATTCAGCCGGCTTGGTCTGGCGCTGGGCGGCGCTGTGGGTTATACCGGTGGCGGCTGGATGTACGACACCGGCCATGCGGTTGGCATGCCGGAACTGCCCTGGATACTGCTTGGCATCGTGGGACTGATAACCCTATTCGCCCTTTATTGGCAGTTCAATCCACGCAGCATCGCATCGGAAGCGCTGCCCGGCGGCTGAGATTTTTCTCTAAGTTGCCAGAAAATCAGCCGAATTACCCACAGCTGCTATCCTGATAGTAAAAACATAAACGGGAGAAGTTGGCGATGAGTGAAGAAGACAAATTACCGCAGCTGTTGGAACACATGGTACTGAACCTGCGCATGATCTACGCGCGGTCAACATTGGTAGAAAAAGCGCTGGCCCACGTCATCGCTGACAATGCCACTTTAAAGAGCGACATCATCAAACAGCTGCAGATAGTCAACGCCAGCAACGAGCGTGATAAAATCGATTTGGAAGAAGCACGCATGCATTTGATAGAAGTGATTAATTCCGTTCCGACAAAAAAATAATCTCTGCCTTGGCCCGCGCAGTCTGTACGGGCCAAACAACAATTACGCACCTTCCAGCAAGAACTTTTCGCGACAGCCTCAGTATGCTGTGATAACTATTGCTGTTAAAACCTGACAACCGGAGCAAGCATGAAACTGTTTATCTACGATCATTGCCCATTCTGCGTTAAAGCCCGCATGATTTTCGGCCTGAAAAACCTGCCCGTCCGCCTGGTCACCCTGCTCAACGACGATGAAGCGACGCCTGTCGGCATGATTGGCAAAAAAATGGCGCCGATTTTACAAAAGGATGACGGCAGCTATCTTCCTGAAAGCATGGATATCGTGCATTACGTTGATAACCTCGACGGCAAGCCGCTGCTGACCGGTAAAACCAACCCGGCGATCGCCGACTGGCTGCAACGGGTCAGTGGTTATAGCATCAATCTACTGCTGCCGCGCTTTGCCAATGCCGACTTCGAAGAGTTCGCCACTGACAGTGCACGCCAGTACTTTAGCGACAAAAAGCAGGCCTCGATCGGGGATTTTTCCGAGCACCTTGCTGACAGTGCCGATCTGATTGCCCAACTGGAGGACGACTTGCAAACACTTTCCGGCCTGGTGGTCTCCGCAGACGCGGTGAATGGCACGCTGTCGGAAGATGATATCCACCTGTTCCCCCTGCTGCGTTCGCTGTCGATCGTCGCCGGACTTACGCTGCCGGAAAACGTAGAAGCTTATCGCAACCGTATGGCGCAACGCAGTGACGTCCCACTGCTGTTCGATATGGAACAGTAACCCCCGCGATAAGGATATAGCGCGCAAATGTTGAAAATGGTGCTGGTCACTGCCCGCGATCGGGCACGGCTGAAAGAAATCTCCACCGTGCTGATCCGTTATGGATTGCAGGATGTGATTCGTCTGCTGGGTCTGAGCAATCTGTTAAGCGGTGCTGAAGGCAGCAGTGAAAGGCAAGACGGTCAAACATTGCCGCAGCGCCTGCGTGCGGCGCTGGAAGCCTTGGGGCCGACCTTTGTTAAGTTCGGCCAGATCCTGGCTACCCGTTCAGATCTGTTGGACGCAAGCTGGACCGACGAACTTGACCGTCTGCACAGTCAGGCAAGCACCCTTTCGTGGGAGCAACTGGCACCACAGATCCGGGCAGACTTGAAGGGTGACCCGCACAGCCTGTTCGCCGAATTTGACGAAACCCCGCTGGCCGCTGCCTCGATGGCACAAATTTACCGCGCCCGCCTGCACAGCGGCGAAGCGGTGGTGATTAAGGTGTTACGTCCCGGCCTGGCAAAAACCATTCAAGCCGACTTGCGCCTGCTGACCTATCTGGCGGAAACCGTGGAGCAACAGAGCCCGGCGCTGGCCCGTTATCGTCCGCGGCAGATGGTCAGAGCCCTGGCAACCGCGCTGACGCATGAACTGGACCTGACTCACGAGGGTAACAACTGCGAACGGGTCGCCCAACAGTTTGCCCAGCAGCCCAACGTGGTCATTCCGAAGATTTACTGGCAATGGTCGTCTCAGCGCCTGCTGGTGCAGGAATTTCTACCGGGTATCGCACCGGAAAATCCGCAGCAACTGGCGGCGGCAGGATTAGATGGCCCATTACTCGCTCAGCGCGGCGCACAGGCCTTTATGAAAATGGTGCTGGAGCACCGTCTTTATCATGCCGATCCGCATCCGGGTAACGTAATGGCGTTAGCGTATAATCGCGTCGGCTTTATCGATTTCGGTATGGTCGGGCAGCTTTCCGAACGGCGACGTAATCAATTGCTGCTGTTGCTGCAGGCCATCGCCGAACGAGAATCCGCCGGCATCGTCAACACTTTGATCGCCTGGTCGGACAGCGATCCTTTGGATCTGCTGGATCTGGAGTTGGCGGCGCAAAACTTTCTCGATAAACAGGCCTCTGCCACTCTCACGCTGGGCAAGGCGCTGACCGATTTGTTGGTGATGGTGCGTGAGCATCAGTTGGCATTGCCGCCAGACCTGGTGTTGCTGTTCAAGGCATTAATCACGGCCGACGGCGTGTTGCACCGTTTGGATCCCCATTTCGATATCATCGCCACCCTGAAACCTATGCTGCAACAGGTGATGCTGCAGCGTTATACCCCGGAGGCGTTGCAGCGGCGCATGCTGGCATTGGGCGGCGAGGCATTGGACGCCAGTGAAGAGTTGCCGCAAACCTTGCGGCTGCTGATGCGCCGTCTCAAAGGCGGGAAAATCAGCGCCGATATCAACGTCAAGAATATTGATCAATTGAGCAAGGCACTGGAGCGAGCCGCCATCACGCTGGCCATTGCTATTGTCACCGCCGCCTTCGCGTTGGGCCTGGCGCCCTATCTGATGCACTCTTCCCTGCGGTTGTGGGGTATTCCACTGTTTCCGGCGCTGGGCGCGTTGGCCTGCCTGGGTGGTGTCTTGCTGCTGGTACTGCGTCTGCGGCGCTGAACAGTTTCAGCGTTATCCGATAGGTAGCCAGGCATTTCACGCGCACTATCACCCTGCTCGCTGACATCAACGGTTTCCTTCGCAGACAGCGAGCGTTTATAATGACAAATCAATAATCTGCAGCATTTTCGTTGGCAGTAGCTATGAGGCACACATGAAAAAGATCCTGATGGGCGCAGCCGCCCTGCTGTTCGCCGGCGCATTGGTCGGCTGCAATCAGCTGACCCAGTACACGCTCAGCGAGCAGGAAGTGAATGATTACCTGCAAAAGCACAACGATTACCAGAAGCAGATCGGCGTGCCAGGGCTGTTGGACGCCAATATCGTGCTGACTCAGCTAAAGAGCCAAATTGGGCGTAGCGAACCGGGCAAGGTTACCCTTTCCGGCGATGCGAAAGTGAATATCACTTCCATTCTGGGCCCGCAGACCGCGGACCTGAAGCTGACGCTGAAGGCGCAGCCGGTGTATGACCGCGAGCAAGGCGCGGTGTTCCTCAAAGACATGGAGTTAACCGACTACAGCGTGCAGCCGGAGAAAATGCAGACGGTGATGAAGGCCCTGACCCCTTATCTGAATCAATCGCTGAAATCCTATTTCAATCAAAAGCCGGCCTATGTGCTGAACCCGGATAACAGTAAAACAGAAGCCATGGCCAAGAAACTGGCTAAAGGGTTGGAAGTGAAGCCGGGTGAACTGGTTATTCCATTTACCGACTGACGCTGACACTAAAAAAACAAAAAGCCCGCTGTTAACGCGGGCTTGATATTTTTCAGACGTTAATGCGCCGGAAAACGGTGAGATTATTGCGGTTCGCTGTAGGTGATTTTACCGGCGTTGCAGTCGAGGGTGACATTGTAGGTTTTATCCAGCTTGGTGCCCCGCACCGTTAACGGCACCTGCCATACCGCGTCCTTGCCGGTAATCGCCTCCGGACTGATCCAGGCTATCGGGGTAGCGGTACCCAGCAGCTTTTTATCCGACTCCCAGCGCGTAATGCGGTTCTGCAGGTAATCGCGTTTCACCTGAGCGGCGACGTCTGCCGGTTGCAGACCCGCGCATTGTGCCACCTTCGCGCTGCGTTGTTCCTGCGCCTGCACCGTGGTGGTAAAACCTACCGTGGCCAACAGTGCTACGGCCAAACTCAGTCCCGTTGCTTTCATATTCCCTCCAGTTGTGATTTACGCTACCCGCGGGCGCCAGCCCTTGGCTCACAACTGGTCTGGCAAAAGATCAGCGTTTGGCGAAGGTGATGACGAACAGCTCATCGAGCCCCGGATAGATTTCCTTGATCACCTGCTTCAGTTCGCTGAGCGACATGTTTTCTTGCTGGGCGTGCTGCTCGGTTAACGCATCCAAACGCACCGGCGTAACCGACAGCACTTCAATCATGCAGAAGAAAACACCGTCTTCATTGCGGCTAACGCGTAAAACCTCACCGGGTTGAAAGTGAGACTCACTGGCGTCCCGAATGGTAATGGTCTTGCGCCCGGCCAAAATGTCTTGCTCAAAGCGAGTGAAGAAAGTTATTTCACGGCTCATTCTAGATCCTTTTTCATCACATTACCGCAACATAAGTCATTATGCTGCCTGCTTTTCTGACGCAGATCCCTCTTTTGGGGTAGCAGCAGGTTTTTCCGTTTTCACTTTAGCAGCTTTCTTCGGTGTTTCAGTCGGCGTCGCGCCGCGCAAAATCTGCCCCAGCGCATCTTTGTTTTCCGCCAGGAAGAAGCTCAGGCCTTCTCGCTGTTCGTCATCCAGCTCAAGCGGAGCCTGCTGCAGCCACTCACCCAGGCTGTCGGCCAGATCCAGCATTTTGTCGTAAGCGTCGGCTTCTTTCTTGGTCGCGAAAGTCATCTTTTCCTCACCGTTTCTCACCACCACATATTTAACTTCAACCGCCATGTGTGCATTCCTCAAAGGTTAGAATACTGTATTTATAACCAGTATAAGGTGATTATACGCAGGGATGCAAGCGCACCCCTGACGCGACTTATTTCAACAACCGCACCTTGCAGTTCTTACCCTTGATTTTGCCTTGCTGCAGCTGCTGCAGCGCCTTACGCGCGCTGGCCTTGCGGATCGCCACGTAGGCATGCACCGGGAACATGTCGATTTTACCTACTTCCGCCGCCGTCAACCCGGCCTCGCCAGTCAGTGCGCCGAGAATATCGCCAGGACGGATCTTGGCTTTACGCCCGCCGTCGATGCACAGGGTGACCATTTCGGCTTCCAGCGTGGTGTTTCCCGCACCGCTTAACTCGGACACCGGGGCCCAGTTAACTCTGATCTGCAGATACTCTTCAATCGCATGCGCGCGCGTCATTTCCTGTGGCGTACACAGGCTGATCGCCAGGCCGCTCAAGCCGGCACGGCCGGTACGGCCGATGCGGTGCACGTGCACTTCCGGATCGAACGCCAGCTCGTAGTTGACCACCAACTCCAGCTCTTTAATATCCAGACCGCGCGCAGCAACGTCAGTTGCTACCAGCACCCGGCAGCTGCGGTTGGCAAAACGCACCAGCACCTGATCGCGATCGCGCTGTTCCAGATCGCCATGCAGCGCCAGGACATTAATGCCTCGCGCTTCCAGCGCTTCGTACACGCTCTGGCAATCGCGTTTGGTGTTGCAGAACACTACGCAAGAAGAAGGTTGGTAATGACGAATCGCCGACACTAATACCGCCGGGCGTTGATCGCGGGTCGTTTCGTAGAAACGTTGTTCGATGGTGGTTTGCTCTTCACCGTCGTCCACTTCCACATTCAGTGGCTCGCGCTGCACGCGAGCGCTGATGCGTTCGATCCCGCTCGGATAGGTTGCAGAGAACAGCAGCGTCTGACGTTGCGGCGGCGTGTAGCTGATCACATCGTCGATATCGTCGGCAAAGCCCATGTCCAGCATGCGGTCGGCTTCGTCCAGCACCAGCACCTTCAGTTCATCCAGCACCAGCGTTTTCTTGCGCAGGTGTTCCTGAATACGCCCCGGCGTGCCCACCACGATATGCGGCGCGTGCACCAGCGAATCCAGTTGCGGCCCCATCGGTTGGCCCCCGCACAGGGTCAGAATTTTGATGTTCTGAGTGAAGCGCGCCAGACGACGCAATTCTTTGCTCACCTGGTCCGCCAGCTCACGCGTCGGGCACAGGATCAGTGCCTGAGCGGCCACTTGGGGAACGTTGATTTTGTCCAGCAGGCCAATGCCGAACGCCGCCGTTTTACCGCTGCCGGTTTTTGCTTTGGCACGTACGTCCTGCCCTTTCAGGATGGCGGGCAATGCGGCAGCCTGCACCGGCGTCATTTCGGCATACCCCAGTTCGTTGAGGTTGGCCAACTGTTCGGCTGGCAGCGGCAGGGAAGAAAAAGAAACTGTGCTCACGGCGATAACTCTTATATGGCAAATGGAATGGCGGCGCGCCCACGGCAGCACCGAATCAACCGCAGATGATAACAGAGATAGTCAGGATTACGGATTTCACGCATAAAAAAAGCCATCAGTCGGGGTTTTACCCCAGAAACCGATAACGCGTTTGCCACTGGCTGCACACGCAAACGTTTTCGTATATACTGCTCGCCCACAATCAGACCGCGTTACTCTCCACAGATCCAGGTACGAGACTATGTTAACTATTGGAACCGCCCTGCGCCCCTCCGCCACCCGCGTTATGCTGCTCGGCTCCGGCGAGCTGGGTAAAGAAGTTGCCATCGAATGCCAGCGTTTGGGGCTGGAAGTGATTGCCGTAGATCGTTACGCCAATGCCCCGGCCATGCACGTCGCCCATCGCAGCCACGTTATTAACATGCTGGACGGCAACGCGCTGAAAGCCGTGATTGAACAGGAACGTCCTGATTACATCGTGCCGGAGATCGAAGCTATCGCCACCGGCATGCTGGTTGAACTGGAGCAGCAAGGGCACCGTGTGGTGCCGTGCGCAGAAGCGACGCGCCTGACCATGAACCGCGAAGGCATCCGTCGCCTGGCGGCAGAAACGCTCGGCCTGCCGACCTCCAGCTACCGTTTTGCCGACGGTGAAGAAGCCTTCCGTCAGGCCGTCGACGAAATCGGCTACCCATGCATCATCAAACCTGTCATGAGCTCTTCCGGTAAGGGCCAAAGCCTGATCCGCAGCCCGGAGCAGCTGAAAACCGCCTGGGATTACGCCCAACAGGGTGGCCGTGCCGGCGGGGGACGGGTGATTGTCGAAGGCCTGGTGAAGTTCGATTTTGAAATCACTCTGCTGACCATCAGCGCCGTCGATGGCGTACATTTCTGCGCACCGATCGGACACCGTCAGGAAGACGGGGATTACCGTGAGTCCTGGCAGCCGCAGCAGATGAGCGAACTGGCGCTCAGCCGCGCGCAGGCCATTGCGGAAAACGTGGTGAAGGCACTGGGTGGATTTGGCCTGTTCGGCGTCGAGCTGTTTGTCTGTGGCGACGAAGTGATTTTCAGCGAGGTTTCACCGCGCCCACACGATACCGGCATGGTGACCCTGATTTCACAAGACCTGTCTGAATTTGCACTGCACGTGCGTGCTTTCCTCGGTCTGCCGATTGGCGCAATCCGTCAGTTCGGCCCTTCTGCCTCGGCGGTGATCCTGCCACAGCTTACCAGTAGCGACCTGCGTTTCAGCGGGCTGGATCGTGCACTGACCGGCCACAATCAGCTGCGTTTGTTCGGCAAGCCGGAAATTCAAGGTCAACGTCGGATGGGCGTCGCGTTGGCGACAGCTGAAAATATCGAGTTGGCGGTAGAGTCGGCCAAGCAGGCTGCTGCTGCGGTGGTCATTGAAGGTTAAGGCTTTGGGGCCGGCTTGCCGGCCCCTGCAACATCAATAGTTTTCGTCTTCTTCCGAGTCATCATCACCCTGATCGTCCGGGCGTTCCTGATACTCTTCATCGTCATCTTCGTCATCGAACATAACGCTAACCTGGTCACCCTGATGTTTTTCACGGATTTCCTGCGCAACCCGTGCGATGGCTTCACCACTGCTCATGCCTTGTTCCATCAGCTGATGGATACGATCCGCAGCTTCCTGCTGCTCTAGATGGCTTAACGACGGCATACCTGCAAGCATGTGTTTCTCTCCGGTAAAATGGAGGGCGAGTATACCCCTTAAACCGGCGGATCCCAACGCCTGTTATTCAGCGGCCGGTTGTGAGCAATGATCGCCGTGTCGCCACTGTTTCAGGCGATGCAACCAGAGCATGACGTGCCAGCCCTGCTTAAGGCCGCGCGCGTTGGTGGACATTGCGCGATCGATACCGCGCTGGTAGAACTCATCGGTGATCCGGCACTGGGCAGCCAGTTCAGGTTCACGACGAATGCTGTGACAAATTCCCAGGGCTTCACGGGTGATCTGCCAGTGAAAAGCAGGACGGATACTGATTTTCCGCGCATAGCGCTGGTTCAACGCCACCAGCATCTCCACTATTTTCATATAATGGCGTTGATATTCAACGTTGGCCTGGCCTGTCCGGCGACGGTTGCTGATCGATTTATCGTGCACGCGCTGGCGATACAACGTTTTACTGAGATATTTCACCCGCTGCGCATTAAACATCACCTCGGTGGTCCAGGGAATATCCTGGTGGTGCAAACCCGGTTCAAAATACAACCGATGCTGTTTAATAAAATCAAGGCGATATACCGCCAGCCAGACCACATGAATAAATTTTCTCGATTTGAGCGCGCGTTCCAACCATTTCACTCCGCTAATAACGCCGGTGTCGCCCAAGCGGTTTTGCGGAATAATCGGTTGCAGTTCATCTTGGTCGGTGAAATAACGTTCACCGTTGCACTGCATGACATCCAATTGATTTTCTTCAGCCATTTCAATCAGGGTTGCATACATTTCCGGCGCCAGTAAATCATCCGCGTCGGGAAATGCCACATATTTTCCGCGTGCTACAGCCAACCCGGCATTGCGCGCACAGGATACGCCCGCATTGAGCTGGTCAATCACGGTAATATGAGGATGCCGTTGGGCATAGCGGTGGGCGATATCACCAGAGCCGTCGGTGGATCCGTCGTTGACGATGATCACCTCCAGGCGCCGCTCCTGTTGGGCTAACAGCGAGGCCAAAAACGGCTCAAACAGTTCACCCACGTTATGTAACGGGACGATGACACTCAGCATTAGGGGCATAGGCAGCTCTTCGCAAAAAGTAACGAATGAATATCTCTATTTTTTAAAAATATCAGGGTGCAATTAAATTAGAACGCAGTGCCCGGCGATAAAATGGGTATAAATGCGTCTTGTTACTGTTATAGTTTTATACGAAACGTGCTCTTTTTGGGTATTTATCGTCCGGGAACCGGTATTATCAGGCAATGTCATAAGTTCGCCTGATATTTTTGTGATCTCAATCAAAAGTAATAACGCAATAAAACTAATTACTAGGATTTAATTTATAAAACCCGATTCCAATGGATAAGATATATCCGAGTCATTAATTGATAACGCAGTTTTTAACATATTGGATTATAGTTGAAGTCGCAAAAAATGCTTCATTTGCAAATTTGTTGATTCATTGTTTATGTGAAGTGTGCTTTGTCCACACATGCCAGGACATGCGCCTATCGGCCGAATATGGCAGAATAGCCATCATAAACAGCCGCCCCGTCAGTCAGGTTTATTGAGGCCCATGAGCGCAACCGCACCCAATCTAAAATCTTTGCCCTACACCCCCACCACCCTGCTGGAGCTGTTTGCTCCCCTTGCTCAACACCCCTGGGCCATGTTGCTACACTCCGGCTTTGCCGAACATTCGCATAATCGTTTCGATATTTTGGTCGCGGCCCCCAAGGTCACTCTGACTACCCGAGGGCAAATCACAGAAATCTGCCGCGGGATGGAGGAGCATCAATCACAGGAAGATCCTTTCCAGTTGCTGCAACAGCAGTTGGAACAACAAAACCAACATCCGGCAGCAAATACCGACTTGCCATTCCAGGGCGGCGCTCTGGGGCTATTCGGTTACGATCTGGGCCGCAGAGTGGAAAAACTGCCGCAAATGGCACAGGCGGATATCACCTTGCCGGACATGGCGGTTGGCATTTACGACTGGGCGCTGATTGCCGATCACCATAAGAAGACGCTAACGCTGCTCAGTTATGGCGATACTGAACAACGCTGGCAGTGGTTATGCAGCCAGCAATCTGAACCTCAGCAAGACTTCACCTTGACCAGCCGCTGGCAAGCCAACATGACACGGCAGCAATATGGTGAAAAATTCCAGCGCATCCAGCAGTATTTGCGTAGCGGCGATTGCTACCAAATCAATCTGGCTCAACGCTTTTCCGCAGATTATCAGGGCGATGAATGGCAAGCCTTTCAGCAACTGAGCGCCAGCAATCGAGCCCCCTTCTCTGCCTTTTTACGTCTGCCGGACAACGCCGTACTGAGCGTTTCGCCCGAGCGTTTTTTGTGGCTGGAGAACCAGCAGATCCAAACCCGCCCTATCAAGGGTACGCTGCCGCGGATGGCCGATGCCGAGCAAGATGCGCAGCAGGCGCAACGGTTGGCGAATTCCGCCAAAGATCGCGCGGAGAACCTGATGATTGTCGATCTGCTTCGCAACGATATCGGCCGCGTCGCCGAACCGGGCAGCGTCAAAGTTCCCGAACTGTTCGTGGTGGAGCCTTTCCCGGCGGTACATCATCTGGTCAGCACCATCACCGCCCTCCTGCCCGAACGCACGCCGGCAACTGAGCTGTTGCGCGCCTGCTTCCCGGGCGGATCTATTACCGGCGCACCCAAGGTACGGGCGATGGAAATTATCGAAGAGCTGGAGCCACAGCGGCGTAATGCCTACTGCGGCAGTATCGGCTATATCAGCGCCTGCGGCACCATGGACACCAACATCACCATCCGCACTTTGTTCACCGAAAGCGGCCGCATTTACTGTTCGGCCGGTGGCGGTATCGTAGCCGACAGCCAGGAACAGGCGGAATACCAGGAGACTTTCGATAAAGTCGGCCGCATCCTACCGCAACTGGGGGAGTTTATCGCTTCGTGA
Organism: Serratia sp. BNK-12; assembly: GCF_047456085.1. Taxonomy (NCBI): domain Bacteria; kingdom Pseudomonadati; phylum Pseudomonadota; class Gammaproteobacteria; order Enterobacterales; family Yersiniaceae; genus Serratia; species Serratia sp. BNK-12. The sequence goes on along the minus strand of NZ_CP179896.1, from coordinate 2,110,155 downwards.
GCCAACCGACTTATCCGACTTCGCTGGCGGCGTTTATCAGCCGCTTCCAGCTGCAATTGCCGCAGGCGTCACAGATTTCGCATAACGTTCGCCCTGCGGCGGTGCTGATACCCATTATCTGCCGGCCCGAGCCCACGCTGCTGCTCACCCGCCGTGCCGACTCGCTACGAAAACATCCGGGCCAGGTGGCATTTCCCGGCGGTAAAACCGATGCCGAAGACGGCTCAGCGATTATTACCGCCCTGCGTGAAGCCCAGGAGGAAGTGGCAATCCCGCCCCAGGCGGTGACTATCCTTGGCCAACTGGCCCCGCTCGACAGCAGCACCGGTTTCCAGGTCACTCCGGTTGTCGGGCTGATTTCTCCCGACGTGCAATTTAGCGCCAATGAAGATGAAGTGGCCGACGTTTTCGAAATGCCTTTGCACGAAGCGCTGACCCTCTCACGCTATTACCCGCTGGATATTCAGCGCGCCGGTCATTCGCACCGTATTTATCTCTCCTGGTATCAGAGTCAATTTGTCTGGGGATTGACCGCGGCAATCATTCGCCGCCTGGCGCAACAGGTCAGCATTTAGCCCCAATTCCGTGACGCCGATCACAAGCCAAACGGTTACCTGCACCAGCGGCACGGGTAAAGCGATCGGCATCACTTCATTTGTTTGCTTTTTCAACTACCGTTCTGGCTATCAGAGTTTTAAAAAAACTGTAAACCCTCTCTTCAACCTTACGAAATACCTGTAAAATACCGCCGTCCGGAATAAACCACTATTTCAGCAGGGTTTAAGCCGGCCGCGTTCAGCAGTGGAAGCTGGCGCGATTGCCATTAACCGAGTTTAGGTGGCGGCTGTTCTTCGACTGGCCGAGCGCCTGCGGCAATCATAAACAGGACTGACACCAAGGATTATTTTATTTCATGCGAAAAAGGCAACCGAACCCGTACGGCCCTTTTACAATATCGCTGTTCCCTGCACGGTTTTTAACCGATGCAGCCATAACAATATGCCTCTAAGGAGTTTTAGCGTGATTAGCGTTTTCGACATGTTTAAGATCGGCATCGGCCCGTCCAGCTCTCATACGGTTGGACCGATGAAAGCCGGCAAACAGTTTGTCGACGATCTGGTAAATAAAGGCCTGATGCCTTCTATCACGCGTGTTGCCGTAGACGTTTACGGCTCACTCTCATTGACCGGTAAAGGTCACCATACCGATATCGCTATCATCCTCGGCCTGGCAGGCAACATGCCGGATACCGTTGATATCGATAGCATCCCGGGTTTTATTCGCGATGTAGAACAACGTCAAAGACTGATGCTGGCCAGCGGCCTGCATGAGGTAGATTTCCCGCGTGACGGCGGCATGGTGTTCCGCAGCGATAACCTGCCGCTGCATGAGAACGGCATGCAAATCCACGCCTTCGCCGGGGATAAACAAGTTTACAGCAAGACTTACTATTCTATCGGCGGTGGTTTTATCGTCGATGAAGAGAATTTCGGCAAAACCGACGCGCACGAATTGAGCGTTCCTTACCCGTTCAATTTTGCGCGTGAAATGCTGGAGCATTGCCGTGAAACCGGCCTGTCGCTGTCCGGCATGGTGATGCAGAACGAACTGGCACTGCACAGCAAGCAGGAGATCGAAACCTACTTCGGCAATATTTGGCAGACCATGCGCGCCTGTATCGACCGTGGCCTGAACACCGAAGGCGTGCTGCCTGGTCCGCTGCGCGTACCGCGTCGTGCTTCCGCATTACGTCGCCTGCTGGTCTCTTCCGACAAATTGTCCAGCGATCCGATGAACGTCATTGACTGGGTCAATATGTTCGCGCTGGCGGTCAACGAAGAGAACGCCGCCGGTGGCCGCGTGGTCACCGCCCCGACCAACGGTGCCTGCGGCATCGTACCGGCAGTGCTGGCTTACTATGACCACTTTATCGAATCCGTCAGCCCGGATATTTACATCCGTTACTTTATGGCGGCGGGCGCAGTCGGTGCTCTGTACAAAATGAACGCGTCTATCTCTGGCGCCGAAGTGGGCTGCCAGGGCGAAGTAGGCGTGGCCTGTTCCATGGCAGCGGCCGGTTTGGCCGAACTGCTGGGCGGCAGCCCGGAACAGGTTTGCATCGCGGCGGAAATCGGCATGGAGCACAACCTGGGGTTGACCTGTGACCCGGTTGCCGGTCAGGTTCAGGTGCCTTGCATCGAGCGTAATGCCATTGCTTCGGTGAAGGCGATCAACTCGGCGCGCATGGCGCTGCGCCGTACCAGTGAGCCTCGCGTGTCACTGGATAAGGTGATCGAGACCATGTATGAAACCGGTAAAGACATGAACGCTAAATACCGCGAAACCTCGCGTGGCGGTCTGGCAATAAAAGTGCAGTGCGATTAACCCCAAACCCCGCCTTTATGGCGGGGTTTTTCTTGCCAGAATTTGTTGATAATCAAATCGCTAACGCCAATTAAGTGACAATGTCACAGTAAAATATGTCGGCAACGTCACATCGATCCTGCGGTTAACCCACAATTTCCCCCTCTGTTTCGCCAAATTTAAATAATTTACTGGGTTACCATCACTCTTGTATAACGACAGGCTAGAATTAGCCGAGTATCATTTTGGACTGTTTGGCCTGACGGTGATTCTGGGCTGGCTTACCGAACAAGGATTTAGCGATGTTGATGACCCAACTTACCGTGACCAAATACCGCTATTACCGTTGGCTGCTAGCCGGGGCGGTCGGGTTGGCTATTCTGCTGTTGTCGCTTTACACCCGCTACTATCAGGAAATCGGCACCATCGAACACAATCGACAGGTGCTTGCCAATCGCACCGTCGCCAAGATCAACAACCTGTTGTCACCGGCTGAATTACAGGCCAAACGCTCCATGCCCCTGCTGACCCCCACTTGTGAAACCGTCATGCCAACGCTGCGCTTTCGCGCCGCGCAAAACCAGGCGCTTCGGGCAGTGCTGCTGGTCAAGGATGGTGTTATTTATTGTTCCAGCCTGTTTGGTTCCCGCAAGTATGTTTTCAGCGCTATTTTGCCCGCAATAGCAAACGATGGCGCGAAGCTGGCGCTGCGCCCTTCGCTGTCGGTCGCCAAAGGCGTCCCCACCCTGATCATGTGGACGCCAGAGGCGGATAATGATCGCCGTAACGGCGTCTTGCACGTCTTCAATATTGAACTGCTGGCAAACTTTCTGCTCGAGCCTCAGGAACCCTATGCACAGCGGGTGGTGCTGAACGTCGGAGATTACAGTTTGGAATACGGTCGCCGCGAGATCCTGCGCAGCGATAGCCTGATAACCGATTTGCGCTATACCGCGAAATCTACGCAATACCCGTTCTCTGTCTCGCTGTTCGGTCCTCAGGCCGGCATGCTGGCGCTGGCGGCACTGCCGCGCCATGTTCCGCTGTCGTTACTAATCAGCCTGCTGGCGGCCTACGTGGTGTACCTGCTCACCGCGAATCGCATGAGCCTTTCGTACCATATAGGACATGCCATTTCTCATCGCGAATTCCGCGTTTACTGTCAGCCGATCATCAACGCTGAAACCGGTCGCTGCGTTGGGGTTGAAACCCTGCTGCGCTGGAAAAACAAACGCCAGGGCTGGATCTCCCCCGACGTGTTCATCCCGTTGGCGGAACAGCATGGGTTAATCATTCCCCTGACCCGCTACCTGATAAGCACCGTAGTGGAAAATCTGCAGTTATTCCCGCCGCGTCCGTCGTTTTATATCAGCATCAACGTCGCCGCGGAGCATTTCAACGCGGTGACTATCATCGATGACATTCGCCGTCTGTGGCTGCCTGCAGAACCGATGCCGTCGCTGATGCTGGAGCTGACCGAACGCACCGCGCTGTCAGAAATTCAGTATGAGCAAATCAAAACGCTGAAGGAGATGGGCATTATGCTGGCGATCGATGACTTTGGCACCGGGCACAGCTCGCTCAGCTACCTGAAAAAACTCAGCCCGGACGTGTTGAAGATCGATCGCGGTTTTACCGCCGCCATCGGTACCGATGCCATTAACGCCACGGTCACCGATACCATTATTACGTTGGCACAGCGTCTGAAATTAAAACTGGTGGCTGAAGGGGTAGAAACCGCCGAACAGGTTGAATATTTGCGCTCGCACGACGTGAATGCCCTGCAAGGCTTCTATTTTGCCAAGCCAATGCCAATCCATGTTTTCCCGCTGTGGCTACAGCAGTACGAATCGCGGTTACGGACGGGGAATCAGCGGGAAGAGCAAAAGGCAGGGCTGGAAAAAAAGCCGGAGGCATGATGCCTCCGGCTTCTGTTACTGATGTTCCTCGTCGTGAGGCTCCACTTTGGTGATGCGCACCAGCTCAATGCGGTACTCTGACACCTCAATGACTTCGAAGCGCAGCCGGTTAAGCTCCACCACGTCCCCCACCACCGGCATTTGGCCGTAATGGGCCAGCAGGAACCCAGCCAAGGTGGCGTAATCTGCCGTCGGGCTGACCAGATCTTCGCAGTTTAGCGCCTGCTCCAGCGAGTGCATATCGGCACCGCCTTTTACCAGCCAGCTGTCGGCTTCCACCACGATATCCGGCGTCTCATCCTCATCGGGGAACTCACCGGCAATGGCTTCCAGCACGTCCAAAGGCGTCACCAGCCCCTGCACGACGCCGAACTCATTGGTGACCACCACCAGTCGCCCCTTGGCGCGACGCAGCACTGCCAACAGATTAATCACGTCCATGGTTTCCGGCACCACGATCGGCGGTGTGCGCGCGGCAAACTCGGCGATGTCTTCGCCCCGTTCTACCGCCACCAGCAGATCCTTGGCACGCACCACGCCGATAATTTCATCCAACGAGTCACGACAAACCGGGAACAGGCTGTGTGGAGTATCCAACAGCTGTTCGCGCACCTCTTCACGAGAGCGGTCGCAATCCACCCATGAAATTTCGGTACGCGGCGTCATCACGCTACGCAGTGAACGCGAGGCCAGCGTCAACACGCCGCTGATCATATAGCGCTCTTCTTCCGCGAAGGTTTCATTCACCGGCAACGGTGCCGCTTCATCCGTCTGCTGCGCACGCTGTTGCCCCATCAGACGCATAATCGCCTCGGCGGTGCGTTCACGCATCGGGCGATGGGCCTGGTGCTTGATAAAGTTACGGCGCGCGATTTGGTTAAACAGCTCAATCAGGATCGAGAAGCCAATCGCAGCGTACAGATAGCCTTTCGGAATATGCATGCCAAAGCCTTCGGCGATCAGGCTCAAGCCGATCATCAACAGGAAGCTCAGACACAGCACCACGATAGTCGGATGCGCATTCACGAAGTTAGTCAGCGGTTTAGAGGCCACCAACATCACCACCATAGCGATAACCACGGCGGTCATCATCACCGGCAGGTCGTTCACCATCCCCACGGCGGTAATCACCGCGTCGAGCGAGAACACTGCGTCAAGGATCACAATTTGCACCACCACCGCCCAGAACTTGGCGTAACCGCGGTTGGCGCCATCCTGATGCGTCTGCCCTTCCAGCCGTTCGTGCAATTCCATGGTGGCCTTGAACAACAGGAAAACACCGCCGAACAGCAGGATCAGATCGCGGCCGGAGAAGCTGAAGTCCGCGACGCTAAACAGCGGCGTGGTCAGCGTAACCATCCAGGAAATCACCGACAACAGGCCCAGACGCATAAACAGCGCCAGCGACAATCCGAGGATACGCGCTTTATCACGCTGCTTCGGCGGCAGCTTATCGGCCAAAATGGCGATAAACACCAGGTTGTCGATACCCAGTACAATTTCCAACACGACAAGTGTCAGTAACCCAGCCCAAATTGAGGGGTCCATTAAAAATTCCATATCAGACTCCGAAAAAAAGACAGGATTGCCGAGCTGTGCTCAGGCGTGAGAATGCCGACGCAGGATTAGCGCTGACAACAACAGCAAGATAACGGGATTGTAGTACCGGGGAATGGCCGAGCGGCCGTGTGATGTTTGCAACGCCAGCAGGTGGCGGGTGGAACCTTGAAAAACAGTAACTTCGGTGACAGTCCATAGGGTGGGCTGAGGCCCTTCACTCCTAAATATGAAAGAGGAAATACTCTAGCAGGAAATTTTTAGCCGGCAAAGAAGCTTTTTTACCTTCTGCATTCTCTTGTAACAGCTCTGTTGTTTAATTCCTCAAACGCTGCGTTAGGACTTATCCGAGCGCTCAATAACAGAGCAACGTCACAAAATTTATTTTTTCACTCACTAAAATAAATGGCGCTAACGTGGAACAACGCGCACAGGCATTTGAAACTGCGCGAGAAATGTTAAGAGCGGGTTTCCAGATTTCTACCATAATGTATCTGAACCGCGGAAGTGACTGCCAGGAAGCAAATGAACTAAAGACCGACACAATCCGTGCACGAAGTTCAATGAGGAGGTAGCGAGTGGCAATAGCTATTATCATCGGCACACACGGGACCGCAGCGGAACAATTGCTGAAAACGACGGAGATGCTATTGGGCGAACAGGACAACGTCGCTTTTATAGATTTCGTCCCCGGAGAAAATGCCGAAACGTTAATCGAGAAATACAACGGGAAAATCAGCGGACTCGACACCAGCGGTGGCGTCCTGTTCCTGGTGGATACCTGGGGCGGCAGCCCGTTCAATGCGGCCAGCCGCATCGCCGTCGATAAAGAAAATTATGAGGTCGTCACCGGGGTTAACATTCCCATGCTGGTGGAAACCTTCATGGCACGAGACGACAACCCCAGCTTCGACGAATTGGTCGCCCTGGCGTTGGAAACCGGCCGTGAGGGCGTGAAAGCGCTGAAAAAACCGGCAGAAGAGAGTGTTAAGCCCGCGGCACCGCAGAGTTCTCCCGCCCCCAAACCCGCTGCCCCACAAGCGCCGCTGGGGCCCAATGACCATATGAAAATCGGCCTGGCCCGTATCGATGACCGCCTGATCCACGGCCAGGTAGCGACCCGCTGGACCAAGGAAACCGACGTCAGCCGCATTATCGTGGTCAGCGACGAAGTTGCCGCCGACCACGTCCGCAAAACCTTGCTGACCCAGGTTGCCCCGCCGGGCGTCACCGCACACGTGGTTGACGTAGCGAAAGCCATTCGCGTGTGGAACAACCCGAAATACGCTGGCGATCGCGTCATGTTGCTGTTTACCAATCCGACCGACGTCTGGCGCCTGGTGGAAGCCGGTGTGGATATCAAGTCGGTGAATATCGGTGGCATGGCGTTCCGCCAGGGCAAAACGCAGGTGAACAATGCCGTGTCGGTTGACGAAAAAGATATCGAAGCGTTTAAGAAATTAAACGAGCGCGGTATTGAATTGGAAGTGCGTAAAGTCTCGTCCGACAGCCGGTTAAAAATGATGGACCTGATTAACAAACTCAATTAATGGCGACAGCCAGTAATTATTTTACTCAGAGATCTTTGGTCATAGGAGAAGTGCAATGGAGATTACCACTCTTCAGATTGTACTGATATTTATCGTTGCCTGTATCGCCGGGATGGGTTCCGTTCTCGACGAGTTTCAATTTCACCGTCCGCTGGTCGCCTGTACCCTGATCGGTTTTATCCTCGGTGATATGAAAACCGGTATCATCATCGGCGGTACGCTGGAGATGATCGCCCTGGGCTGGATGAACATCGGTGCGGCGGTTGCGCCAGATGCGGCATTGGCGTCCATTATATCCACCATTTTGGTTATTGCCGGCGGACAAAGCGTCGGTGCCGGTATCGCCCTGGCCATCCCGCTGGCGGCAGCCGGACAAGTTCTGACCATCATCGTGCGTACCCTGACCGTCGCTTTCCAGCACGCTGCGGACAGCGCGGCAGAACGCGGCAGTTTACGCGCCATCACCTGGTTGCATATTTCCGCCCTGCTGTTGCAGGCGATGCGTATCGCTATCCCGGCGGTTATCGTCGCTATCTCGGTCGGCACTTCTGGCGTTCACGCGCTGCTTAACTCGATCCCGGAAGTCGTCACCAGCGGCCTGAACATCGCCGGCGGGATGATCGTGGTGGTCGGTTACGCCATGGTGATCAACATGATGCGTGCCGGTTATCTGATGCCATTCTTCTACCTCGGCTTCGTTACCGCCGCCTTCACCAACTTTAACCTGGTCGCGCTCGGCGTTATCGGCGTGGTGATGGCCGTGCTGTATATCCAGCTCAGCCCGAAATACAACAAGTCACAAGTTGTGCAAGCCGGCCCGGCTAACGCCAACGACCTCGATAACGAACTGGACTAGGAATAGGTGAGAGAAATGGTTGATACAACAGCTCAAAAGAAACTCACGCCAGCCGATATTCGCGGTGTGTTTATGCGTTCGAACCTGTTCCAGGGTTCATGGAACTTCGAACGTATGCAGGCGCTGGGTTTTTGCTTCTCCATGGTGCCGGTGATCCGTCGCCTTTACCCGGAAAATAACGACGATCGCAAACAAGCGATTAAACGCCATCTGGAGTTCTTCAACACCCACCCTTACGTGGCGGCGCCGGTGCTTGGCGTGACCATGGCAATGGAAGAGCAACGCGCTAACGGCGCGCCGATCGACGATGCGGCAATCAACGGCATCAAGGTCGGCTTGATGGGGCCTCTGGCCGGCGTAGGCGACCCGATTTTCTGGGGGACCGTTCGTCCGGTATTCGCCGCGCTTGGTGCCGGTATCGCCATGAGCGGCAGCCTGCTGGGTCCGATTTTATTCTTCGTCCTGTTCAACCTGGTGCGCCTGTTGACCCGCTATTACGGCGTGGCCTACGGCTACCGCAAAGGGGTGGATATCGTTAACGACATGGGCGGCGGCTTCCTGCAAAAACTGACGGAAGGAGCGTCGATTCTCGGCCTGTTTGTCATGGGGGCATTGGTTAACAAGTGGACGCACGTGAATATCCCGCTGGTGGTGTCTAAAATCACCGACCAGACCGGGCATACCACGGTGACCACGGTGCAGACTATCCTCGACCAGTTGATGCCGGGCCTGGTGCCGTTACTGCTGACCTTTGGCTGTATGTGGCTGCTGCGCAGGAAAGTGAATGCGCTGTGGATCATCATCGGCTTCTTCGCCATCGGTATCTTTGGTTACTGGGTTGGCCTGCTGGGCCTGTAAGACGATTATCAGCCGGGGGAAACCCCCGGTTTTTTTATTTGTGGAGTTGAAAGATGTCGCTGACCGATGGCGTATTACTGATTTTCACCGCGCTGATGCTGGTGTATGCGATTTACGACGAATTCGGGATGAACCTGCTGAAGGGCAAAACGCTGCTCAAGGTACAGCTAAAACGACGTAACCGGATTGATTGTCTGATCTTTGTCGGTCTGATTGCCATTCTGATTTATCGTAATGTCACGACACAGGGTGCTGCATTAACCACCTATCTGCTTATTTCTTTAGCACTGATCGCCGTCTACATATCCTATATTCGTTGGCCCAAGATGTTGTTTAAAGCACAGGGTTTCTTTTATGCCAATGCGTTTATCGAATATAACCGCATTAAGGCCATGAATTTATCCGAGGATGGCATTCTGGTCATCGATCTGGAGCGGCGCAGACTGCTGATTCAGGTCACGCAATTAGACGATCTGGAAAAAATATATCACTTTTTTGTTGAAAATCAGTGAGTAAAAATAACCTCAACAGAACCTCTGTTCTCGCCATGCGCTGAATGTGGATAATTAATCACCAGCGCACAAGGCTACCTGATTATTATTTATGCAACATTATTGCACTCGCCTACATTATATTCCGTCTTGCATATTTCATTAATGAAAATAATTATCAATTCCAAATAAATATCCATGGGGAATAAGGGTTGTTGCCAACGGAAATAATATGGTATGGTTGCGCCGTCATTGGGGAGTAGCCGGTTTCTGGACAATTAAACGCCAGAGACGCCCGTATCAACATACTCGTTTTAATCATTAAAACGTGGTGCGGGCAGCCAGGTAAGGTTGGCGAGACCATAGACACGTAACTCCGTCGTATGGTTGGGGGTGGGTTACGTGTATATGGAGCCGCCCGGCCGAGGCTATTTTACATGAACTTGTCAGCTACTCTCATTCTCGCTTTTGGCATGTCTATGGATGCGTTTGCCGCATCGATCGGCAAAGGTGCCAGCCTGCATCAGCCCCGTTTTCGTGAAGCGCTACGCACCGGACTCATCTTCGGCGTGGTTGAAGCCATTACGCCGATTATCGGTTGGGGCATCGGCCTGTTCGCCAGTCAATACATCATGGAGTGGGATCACTGGGTCGCCTTCTCGCTGCTGTTTATTCTCGGTATGCGCATGATTGTCGAAGGCGTCAGAAACCGCCCTGAAGAAGAAGAGAAAGTGAAGCGTCACGGATTCTGGCTGCTGGTGGCCACGGCTATCGCCACCAGTCTGGACGCTATGGCTATCGGCGTCGGCCTGGCGTTCCTGCAGGTAAACATTGTGCACACCGCCATGGCTATCGGCATGGCCACCATGATTATGGCGACGCTGGGCATGATGATTGGCCGCTTTATTGGGCCATTACTCGGTAAACGCGCTGAGATCCTTGGCGGCGTGGTGCTGATCGCCATCGGCGTCAATATTCTGCTGGAGCATTTGGGCTACCTCGCCTGAACCGACAGCACCCAAAGAAAACCTGCCAACGGCAGGTTTTTTTGTTTCTGCCCACCTTAGTCGGTCAGGTCATCGCTGGCCCGCACTCTGTCGGGCGGCATTAAGCATGCCGGCGGCGATAGAGCGCAATAACGAAATCTGTTTCGCAGAGGAAGGTCTCACTGGCGCTCAGGCGCTGCTGGACCTCTGGAGAGGCCCGCCAGGCAAAAGGCGTCATCTGCAGCAGATTGGCCGCCTGCTCGCCCGGCAGCGTCATCGGGTAGGCCAGCGATTCGACCCGCTCACAGTCAAAGCCTGCGAACTGCTCATTCTGTTCAGCATGCAGTTGCACCTGCTGATAAACCTGCTCTTTTAACTGATACAGATGGCGTGGACCAGGCGATACCGTCACCACGACGCCACTGGGTTTCACCACCCGGGCCAGTTCTTCCGCCTTGCAGGGCGCATAAATACGCAGAATGGCGTCTAAAGAAGCGTCGGCGAACGGCAGACGATGGCTCGACGCTACGCAGAATGACACCGCAGGATAACGCTTGGCCGCATAGCGGATTGCCACCTTGGCGACATCCAGCCCATACAGGATCATATTGCGTTGTTGCGTCAATCGGGCAGCTACTTCCGCCGTGTAGTACCCCTCGCCGCAGCCGATATCCAGCAGCGCCTGTGCGTCGGGTGCCAGCGCCTCATCCAACAGCTCGGCTACCCGCTGCTGCAAAGGCCGATAAAAACCGCCATCCAGGAACGCGCGCCGCGCCTGCATCATTTCCGTACTGTCGCCGGGTTGCTTCGAACGCTTGTGCTGTACCGGCAGCAGGTTGACGTAGCCCTCTTTGGCGCAGTCAAACTGATGGTTAGCGTCGCAACGCCATTGCGGTGAGGAAAAATGAAGCGGCTGATGGCACAGAGGGCACTGATAAGACATGGCTTGGGTTCCAGAGAGATACGGCGCGGCTAGTCTAAAGAAGGCTTCTGTGTGATGCAAGGCGCATCCCATGGGGGCTAGCCAAGCAGGAAAAAAACTGACTACACTGACGCTAAGTTTTCTGACGCAGGTAAAGACGTTTATGACCGACTATTCCCCGCTTCTCAACCGCGTTCCCGCTATTCGACACGGTTTCGGCAATAAGAGCGCGTTGCTGCCTGGGCATCTGCAGCCCTATCGCGCCACCTTGCCGGAAAAAAAACAGGTACACGGCACGCGCATTGTCGACGTAACGCAGGCAGCACAGGCGTGCGGTGAAGCCGATGGGTTCTATACCCGCCAGCCGGGCATTCTGCTCAGCGTGTTAACGGCAGACTGCCTGCCGGTGATTTTCAGCCGCCATGACGGCTCGGCCATTGCAGCCGTGCATGCCGGCTGGCGTGGGCTGCTGGATGGCGTTCTGGAGCAGCTGGCGGCGCGTATCGCACAAGATGACTCAACCACCAACTGGGTCGCGTCCATCGGCCCTGCGGCCGGCCCATGCTGTTATGAGGTGAATGAAGAACTGGTCGAACGGTTCAAACAGCAGTTGCCGCTGCCCGCCAGCTTAATCAGTCCCCACTATCGTCACCTGGATCTGGCCGCAATCGCCGAATCCAAACTTCGCGAGCTGGGGTTCGCCGCCGTGGACCGTGCCGGCAGTTGCACTATCTGCACGCCAAATACCGACCGGCTCCAGCCACAGCGCTTTAAATACACCAGCTATCGGCGCAACAGTCACCGTCGCGAACAGGATCCCACCCACCCTGGCATCACCGGACGCAACCAGTACGCGGCCATTATTATCACCGGCGAATAACAGAAACGAAAAAACCCGCACCAAGGCGGGTTTTTTGTACAGCTGACGCTGATTAGATTGCAGTAACGTTTACTGCAGATGGGCCTTTCTGGCCATCTTGGATTTCGAACTCAACGTTCTGGCCTTCAGCCAGGGTTTTGAAGCCGTTACCCTGGATTGCAGAGAAGTGTACGAACACGTCTTTGCTGCCGTCAGCTGGAGTGATGAAACCGAAACCTTTAGATTCGTTGAACCACTTAACTTGACCTTTGATCTTTGCCATCTTGAGTATTTCCTTTGGATTGTTTAAACCGCCCGTAGGCGTTACATAGACAAACTAGAGTCGTTACTGCTTGAGGCACTAAGATAAGGATCGGCAGAGAAGCGGTATTCAACGCTAACGTTTTTACTCAGAACTTCTTTACTGAAAATGCCACACATATACAGAACTGTACCTCGTTTTACCCAGATGCGTTATCACATACTCTGTATTCGATGGCAAGCCATTTTTAATCACTGATGGAGCTGTCGCACATATTTGAAACGGTCGAGAGCAATATAAGCTTAAATAGGCTAAAAGATGTTGAAGCCTTAGCTATTTTCTGCTTAACCCTTACACTGCGCTACACTCCGCATCCTGACTGAATTTTAACAATTCTTTCATCCGATTGCCCCATGAATGTTGCAACATATAACCCCAGCCCGACGCTTAGAACGTTAAAAAATTTGAATCTTTATGGAATTTCTTATACGACATTTGAATATCGGTGAACGGGCGTATTGGAGACCGGCTGATCCGACCATTGGGTTGCCATCCGGACGGCTCAACGCTGGCATAGCCCACTCTTCGGCAATCCCTCCGCATGCAACAGCACAATAATACCAGGGTAAATTATTGCCACGCTCGCCAACTGACCATAATTTATGCAACCCAAGCCCTACCATGAAAATCAAATAGCGTGCCACTTTTGGGTGCATAAGCATGCAAAATCAGAATTTACGCACCGTGGTCGTGCATCCACAGAGAAATACATCCTCCGTTACGCCGTTAAATAACGCCAATAACCTTGAGGTCAGTGCGAACCTATAGCGAAATTAAATCTTAAAAACCGAGCGGGTATTTATGCGATCAAGAGCAATTGCGAGTTGACGTATTTATTTTATCTTTTGTCGCGCCGCTACCCTATTCAAGTCAACCGGTTAGGCCAGGTTGTGGATATTGCCGTCCGGCAAGCTGCCCACATCGCTACAACCTGCGGTGGGACTGGCTTGCGGACGGCTACGGGGGCGACGCCAGCCCCGTTTGCCACGAATTAACGCTTAAGAGTTAGGTTCAAGCAGAATGCGCTCACCAATTTTAATTGGCCGGAACCGGTGTTGCTCTATCCCGGCCGAACTCAACGCCAGTTTTAATTGCTGCGGCGGCTCATCCAATGACTCATCGGCTAATTCAAAAACACCCCAATGGATTGGAATGACCTGCGGCGCATTTAATTGCTGATACAGCGTCACCGACTGTTGCGGATCCATATGTTGTTCCTGCATGAACCAACGTGGTGCATAAGCGCCTATCGGCAACGCCGCCACGTCGAAAGGCCCTAAACGCGCGCCAATGTCCGCCAGCCGCTCCGAATAGCCGCTGTCGCCCGAAAAATAGAATCGAAGTGCCGGATGATGAATCACCCAACCGCACCATAAAGAGCGATTGCGGTCCCACAGGGTGCGCATGCTCCAGTGGCGCGCCGGCGTACTGTGAAACGTCAGGTCACCCAACTGCAGGCTATCCCACCAGTCCAGCTCCTCGACCCGTTGCAGGCGATAGCGACGGAACCAACTTTTCAGCCCCAACGGGACGATAAAGGTCGCGTGCGGAAAACGACGCGCCAACTGCCTGATGGTGCGCCGATCGAGATGGTCATAATGGTTATGCGAGATCAATACCACGTCCACCGTCGGTAACTGCTGCACCGTCAGTGGCGTTGGGGTCTTGCGCTTTGGGCCATAAAAACTCAACGGCGATGCGCGCTGCGACAACACCGGGTCAATCAGAATGTAACGCCCTTCAAGACGCAGCAGCATTGAGGCATGCCCCAACCACCAGATACCGTTGTCGCTGCCGCTGAGGTCTGCCTGCTGCCACCAGCGTTGGGTAAACTGTTGGTACCCCATTTGCGGCGGCTTGGGCAGGCCCTGCTGCTTGCGCTCATTCTGCCAGCGCTTCAAATCCCCTTCCCGGCGCAGAGTAGGCTCCGGGTTACGAAACCCTTGCGGCGTATGGTGCGCTTTGCCGGCATCATAGTAACGATTGGTTATCTTCAAGTTGCTCTCCCGACCACTGCGGACACCCTGCACGGGCAGTTTCGATAACATAACAAAATAGACGATTGGTGCGCTTTGTGAACTGTGCTCACCTCAGGGGGGACCTTTTTGCCTAATGTGGTGTCACAATCCCTGTGAGAATGCCAGGGCCGCCTAGAGCCTGTTAAGCATCTCTTAAGATCCTTGTGTTTTACTTATAGGACATTCAGAAAAGGAGAAGTTATGAGCCGTTCTACATCACGCAAATCACGTGTTCGCATGGGCCGTATCCGTAGCGCGATGCTGGCACAGATGCAGTATTGGAAAATGTATGTCGCGATGAAACTGCGCCGCGTACGCGTGCCGGCACCCCTGGTGCTGTTGTTTGGCGCGATGGTGAGTTTTTTCATGCTGGCCGTATTGATGCTTAGCGTGGTCGCTATCGATGTCATCACCACGGTATTCCTGCTGTGCAGGAAGCTGTTGGGGTTGGGCCGCTCCGCACCGGGCAATGCCTTTATGCCACGCGGCTAAATGAAAATGGGAGGCGCAAAACGCGCCTCCGTTAAACCTTAACGCCGAACGTTAGCGCCCTTGCGGCGCGTCAGCCTGAACCCCACCCACAACAGCAAGATCCACACCGGCATCAGCAACACCGAGATACGGATCCCCTCGCTGAAATACATGATGACCAGGATTAGACTGAGGAACACCAGGCACAAATAGTTGCCAAACGGGTACCACAGCGCCTTGAAGCTCGGGATCACGCCCTGACGGTTTTTCGCCGCGCGGAAGCGTAAATGCGCCAGGCAAATCATCACCCAGTTGATCACCAGCGTGGACACCACCAGCGCCATCAGCAATTCAAACGCCTTGCCGGGCATCACATAGTTGATCAGTACACCGACAGAGGTCACCAGCGCCGACAGCGCAATCGACAGCACCGGCACGCCGCGCTTGTTCACCCGCGTCAACGCCTTGGGCGCATTGCCCTGCGTAGCCAGGCCGAACAGCATGCGACTGTTGGCATAGACGCCGCTGTTGTACACCGACAGCGCTGCCGTCAGGACCACCACGTTAAGCAGGGTCGCCACCAGGCTGCTGTCCAACGCATGGAAAATCATCACGAACGGGCTACCGCCTTCCACCACTTTGTCCCACGGATAAAGCGACAGCAGGACCGTTAGCGAACCGATATAAAAAATCAGGATGCGGTACACCACCTGATTGGTGGCCTTCGGGATGCTGCGGCGCGGATCGGCGGCTTCGGCCGCAGTGATGCCGACCATCTCCAGGCCGCCGAACGAGAACATGATCACCGCCATCGCCATCACCAGCCCGCTGATGCCGTGCGGCATAAAGCCCCCCTGCTCCCACAGGTTGTTGAGGCTGGCTTGCGGACCGCCGTTGCCGCTGGCCAGCAGCCAGGCACCAAACAGGATCATACCGACGATCGCCACCACCTTGATGATGGCAAACCAAAACTCGGTCTCGCCATACAGTCGGACATTGACCAGGTTGATCAAATTGATCAGGACAAAAAATACCGCGGCGGAAACCCAGGTTGGGATGTCCGGCCACCAGTACTGAATATAAATACCGACGGCGGTCAGTTCGGCCATGCCGACCAAAATGAACATCGCCCAGTAGTTCCAGCCGGAAAGAAAACCGGCGAAATCGCCCCAATATTTATAAGCGAAGTGGCTGAACGACCCGGCAACCGGCTCCTCGACCACCATTTCCCCCAGTTGGCGCATGATCAGGAAGGCAATGAACCCGCCGATGGCATAGCCCAGCAATACCGATGGGCCGGCCATTTTAATGGTCTGCGCAATGCCGAGAAACAGGCCGGTGCCAATAGCGCCGCCCAGGGCGATAAGTTGTATGTGTCTGTTTTTTAAACCGCGTTTTAGCGGGGTATCCTGCTGCTGACCGCCCATCTTATCCTCATATGGCGTGGGAACCTGGCGCTGTTGCACAAGATTTCGCCATTCAATAAATGTATCTGCGGGCGGCTTTTTAACACTTAACCCCGTGAGCATCAAGGAGTAGCACCCCGGCGACGTCGGCCAAGGCGCTATTTTATGCTGGGATTAACGGCAGTAAGGGCAGGTTTTTAGCTGGACAGACCGCAAAGTTTGGTCAGGTTGCGGGCACCAATCATCAGCGTGGCGACGTAGGACTGGCGGCGTGTTACCACCTCTACCGCCACGCGATCGTTTTGATATTTTATCAGGTAGGTTGACGGCCAGCCCTGTCGGCGCTGACCAAAGCTTTCGGCATGACGATCGATTGCCGCATGGGCAATCACCAGATGAGACAAGTTTTTATCACCTTTAATAATGCGCTTCATAAACAGGCTCCGCCAGAGACAGTTCTGTTGTCATAAAAAGGGAAAAATCATCAGTAATTCTGGTGTTTCAACGGACCATTTCGTTGGTTTGCTGGCTCAGCAGGAAGCAGATCATTGCCGCACGCAGCGGGCTGCTGCTGTCCGCCTGCCATTCGCCGCGTTGGGTGATCATACGCGCCTGCCACTGCGGGTTGTCGCCCTGGCTGTCGGCATTCAGGCTGATTTTATTGGCGCAGATAATCGGCCAGGCATCGGAGGGATTCTTGCAATAGTCTTTACCTTTCACACCGCCGTAGGGATACCATTTGTCCGGATTTTCTCCGGTGATCAGCGCAATGCTGCGGTTCACCTCGGCGTCGCTTTCTTCATACCATTTAATCATCGGCTTTATCCATCTTTCGTAGAGTTGGCGCTACATTACGATGCCAATACGACAGATTTATGACAACGCGAGGGCTTTCCACATTATCTCCACTAATGTTTTTTCAGCTTTATCTTTTCCTGGGCGCTGATTACACTTTTTCCCTGTTTTGTTGCGCAGGAATACCGGCATGTTAACTGGCCTCAACCATCTGACGCTTGCAGTCAGCGACGTCAACCGCAGCTTCAATTTTTATAGCAACCGGTTGGGTTTTGTCCCACATGCTCGCTGGCAAACTGGCGCCTACCTGTCTCTGGGGGAGCTGTGGCTGTGTTTGTCATGGGACGACACGCGAGCCGTAAATTCAGCGAAGGATTACACCCATTACGCGTTCAGCGTGGCGCCGGCAGATTTCGCCAAGGTTGCTTCGCGGCTGCGCCAGGCTGGGGTTGATGAGTGGAAAACTAACCGTAGCGAGGGGGCGTCGCTGTACTTTCTTGATCCGGACGGACACCAATTGGAAATTCACGGCGGCGACCTGGCCAGTCGGTTGGCGGCGTGCCGCGCAGCGCCCTATCAGGGAATGGAGTTTTTCTAAGCGATGCGGGTGGCGTAAACTGGGGCACGCCACCCGGCAGAAAGTTTGATTAACGCTCGGGGATAAAACCTTTGAAATCCAGCGCCGGGCTGAGATCGTCATCGTCGATTACGCTATCGCCACGCGCGCTTTGCGCCAGGCTTTTCAATAATGCAGTCTGCTGACGCTGCTGCTCGGCAATTTCCTGCAGCAGACGGACCTGTTCATTGGCACGCACACTGGCACGATTCACCAGGAACCAGACCCATAATCCCACCAACAGCGCCAGCGCCGCGAGGGCCAGCGAAAGCAGGCTATTCGAACCAAAACCTAAATCGTACATGGACAACCCTATCTACTGCTAAAAACAGGCGCACATCTTAACACTCCGGGTGCGGGCACGAACATCTTGATAGTAAATTGTTATGCACCGCTGCGCATCTCACCAGGGAATGAAACGAGTAACGGAACACACCCCCAACGCAAAGGAGCCTCCCTCATCGCAGTAGCTATCCAGCGCCAGCAGGTAAAAAAACAGACAGGCCGCAAGGAACGCCACTATCACGAGGACTTTTTTTCGCAACAAATTTAGCAGCCTCATTGTTATCTTGATAATCTGTTCGTCATGCTACCACAGCTAACTTAAACGAAGTTTAACCTGTCGTTTAGAAACCGTTTTGACGATGACTTTTCAGATTGTTACCGTTGCAGCCTGCGTCGGCGCGTGGCTATATCGCAACGACGATAAATAAACGGGAGTTATAATGAGTAAGCTGATTAAGGGGTTACTGCTACTGGCAGTGGTGTATGGCGTATTTTTGTTTTCGGGATACGGCGTATTGGTCGGCAGCAACAAGAACGTGGCTGGCCTGGGGTTGCAGTGTAAATATATGACCGCACGCAATGTGGTGATTGCTCAGTATCTGCACGGGGACAACGGCGTCATTGGCGTGGCCGACTGTCCGCTGTTCAAAAAAGTCGAAACGGTGGTGGATTGATCACCACCGCCCGAAACCGTCGCCAGGCGGCGGTTTCCCCCATTAGTTGCGGGTAAACTTCATCTCAATCAGCGCAATCGCTTTTTCGATCGCCCTGCGGGTCACGGGATCGGCACCGGCAGGATGAGTGGAGAAATCGATGCTTTTCAGCTGGCTTGCCATCTTGTCACGCACCTCGGTCGGCGCGATAACGTCGATAACATCCAGAATCTGTTTGATCACCAGTTGGCAGGCAACCAGGTCGGAGGCCAATTCCTGATCGTTGCTCAGCATGTCTGACATAATTACTTTCCTTCTTGATTCAGTCGCCGCACAGAATAACATGTCACCTGGTGCTTTGCCGCCCCCAGGTTGTTTGCCGCTGAATTTCAACGTTATTGCGCATCGGGTGCCAAAATGCCCGGCCGTATTGGCCTATACTTAAAGTTTAAGCGACGCGCTTACCGGCGCATCCTTCAGCCACACCCCAACAGGAGAAAGTTATGGCAAACCACAATGTGAAATCCTGGGCAACCGTACGTGAAACCTCGGTTGAAATCGCGGAGGCAATTTTTGAGCTGGCAAAAAACGATGAGGTTCTGGCACAAAAAATCTGGGACGAAGGCAGTGACGAAGCGTTGCAAATGGCTTTCGCCAAAACCAGTGCCGACCAGCTGTACTGGGGCGAAGAAACCGTAGAGCGAAAAAACGTCTAATCCACGCAACTCAGCAATAAAAAGCCCGGGTCACTGCTGCGCCCAGGCTTTTTCGGTTTTCGGTCAACCCCGACTTGGGGTCGTGTTGTTCCCTGAAATCACGGCTCTTCACCTCCCACACCTTCCGCATTATTCATTCTCATCACCGGCGTCACCATAAAAGCGGCAACGCCCACAATCACAACCAGAGTAATAATCACTGTCATTAACATGCGATCACCCCTTCAACGCTGAATTGTCACGGCTGACTCTGCTTTGGCGGTTATTTTTTGCGACCAGAACCACTGCGATATCAGCGGTAGCGGGCAACCTCAGATTAGCCGTTTTTCCTTCCGCCTGACAAGCTGCTTGACGATGGTTTTTCCGAATAATTTCGCCTGGGTGACGGCGGTCTTTTTGTCCATGGCGGCAAGTTGTGTATACTTCAGCGCTATGTAGATCTCACACAGACGCACTGATGATACAAGAACACCACCTCTCATTAGTCTGCGCCCTCAGTAAATGGGTCGAAACTCACCTTGGAAGAGTGATCCATCTTGAAGAGCTGGCCGAGTATTCCGGCTACTCCCTGTGGCACATGCAGAAGCTGTTCAAAGAAGCGACCGGGATTTCGCTCGGTAAGTATATTCGCGAACGCAGATTGGCCGGGGCGGTTTACCAGTTGCGCACCAGTGACGCCTCCATCTTCGACATCGCTCTGGATTTCGGTTTTGGCTCGCAATCGCATTTCACTTATATGTTCAGAAAGCGCTTCAACATCACGCCTTATGATTTCCGTCAGGATTTAAGCGTCGACCTGCATATCGCCCCGCCGCTGCACGTCATTCATCAAAAAACCGCCTGACTCTCTTTCCCGCCGCCGCTAACGGCGGGCTAATGCGCCCACAGCACCACTAAAATAGCGACCAGCGCGGGCAGCGCCTGTACACGGAGAATCTTGCGGCTCGCGGTCAGCCCACCAAACACGCCCGCCACCAGCACACACCCAAGAAAGAACAGTTGCACCGCCGGCTCCTCACGCCAGACGCCCCAGGCTAATCCCGCCGCCAGAAAACCGTTGTATAACCCTTGATTGGCCGCCAGCACCCGCGTGGCGGCAGCAAACTCCGCGGTGGTGGCGAACACTCGCCTGCCGGTAGGCTTCTGCCATAGGAACATTTCCAGGATCAGGATATACAAATGGATCGCTGCAATAAGCAACACCACTATATTAGAAAGAATTATCATTGTTATTAGCAGGGTTAATCAGATATTGGGTTTTATAAGTATAACCTCACTGAGAATATTGCGAATATATCGACATAAAAAAACCCGCCGTAGCGGGTTTATTGCATAATCATTCAGAGTTAGCTCAGAACAACAACCAGCATGGCTGCGATAGAGATCCAGAACGCCGCCGTTGCAATAACAACATGGGATAATCTTGCACGATAGAGTACTTGGCTCATATTAACCTCACAGGCTTCTGACTAGCGGTAGATAACATCACTTCTTGAAAGTTATCTTAATCCACTGCTCCGACCATTTATTTGCGCAAGATCACTATTTACCAGATAAACTATATCGATGCGAAAACATGGAATTCCGATCACATTAATTTAACGTTAATAGAGCGAAATGAATAAAAATATCCCGTTGTTATAGCACGAAGGTATCAATCATCGCTCCAGGGCAGGCGTGGCGCGGTCATGCGGGGACCACAATAGCCGACGACATCGGGAAAACGTGAATTCCCCTGCTCCCAATCACGCTGCGCACGGCTAATCTCTTGTTTGCTGTGGCCGACAAAATTCCACCAAATGAGAATCTCTTCGGTTAATGGCAAGCCACCGATTAATAATGCACGACTTCCTTTCTTGGCACGTAACTCGATACGGTTAAGATTTATACCTAAATAGGCGAATTCATCAGGTGAAAATTTTTCATCATTAACCTCAAATGCACCAATAAGGGGCAATAAACCTATTTCAAAATCTTTTCGCAGAGGTAATTGCAAATAACCATCAGCCTGCCATTCCAAATCCATGGCGATTAACGGTGAAAAAGTCGACACCGGAGAGCGATATTGTTCGAACTCCCCCACCAGTAAAGTGTGTTTGACCTCATCGTGCAGCCAGCACGGCAAGTCGGGATAATGATCGAAGCGCGGCGCAGTATCGGCATGTTCTGCAGGCAAGGCAATCCACAATTGTGCAGCATGCAAACGCCGTTGCTCACCGGTGGACTGTTCGGTATGCGCTATACCGCGTCCTGCGGTCATCAGATTGACCTGTCCGGGCCGTATCACCTGTTCGCTGCCCAGGCTATCCCGGTGCAGAACTTCCCCTTCAATCATCCAGGTAAAGGTTTGCAGACCGATATGCGGATGTGGGCCAACGTCCATCCCCTGCGAGGAACCGCTGAATACCGACGGGCCTGCATGGTCGAGAAAGCACCATGCGCCCAGCGTACGCCGTTCACGGGTGGGCAAGGCACGGCTTATCGGGATACCACCAACTTCGGCGTTACGTACGGCAATACGTTGGATCTGACGGATGCCGTCAACCACAGGACAATCACGGGAAGAGGATGAATAGGTTGGGCGGGAATTGCTCATGATTAACGCCTCCAGAACGACACACGGGTTGAGTGAGTAGCTGGACGCCAGCTTATCATGAGCAAGCGACCAGAACGCAACCCGGGAGGCAGAAGGCTACGACGCCTTTATATAGCAGCCTTTGATGTCGACCTCATCGCGCGCATGCTTGAGATCGGAAAAGTAAGTCACACCAAAAAGAATCGATACCACTAACAACACGGAAACCAGTAAACCGATAACGGCCAACAGCTTGGTTTCATCGTGGAGATTGTGCTCCATTTTATCTCCTGTATTGAACGACATCACGTCAGCCATAGCGTGACTGAAAGCGTAAAAATGATCAGGGAACAGGACGCTATCGCCAGCACAATGACAGCGAATTGCGCGTCTCCCAAAGTTTCACGGTAGTTTTTATCTTGTGAGGTATTACGTTGTTGTTTCACAGAATCTATCTTAACTCATCACGCGTTAACGTTTTTGTGAAGGGTGATTGATAAAAGCCCGCCATTGCGGGTTTGTCAGATTCCGCGCCCAATGCCACTCAGACCTCAAGAGTGGCAAGACGCTATCAACTTTCCTCACCAGGGTCAACACTCCCCCAGAACTGAGATGACCAAGATTACGATGCATTCAAAAGTCTTATTAAGACAATAAAATAATTAGGCTAACTTATGCAAGTAAACATAAAAAAAGCCCGATAACAGATCGGGCCAGGCAGTGTCGTGCTGCTGTGGGTATTACTGCGGAATACGCAGCACCTGCCCCGGATAAATTTTGTCCGGGCTGGACAGCATTGGCTTGTTCGCTTCGAAAATCTTGTTATACAGATTTGCGTTGCCATACACTTCTTTCGAGACCGCACTCAGGGTGTCGCCCTTCTTCACGGTATAGAAACGGCTTTCCGCGGCGGCTTGTTCAACCGCTACTTTGTCTTCCACGCCGCTGATACCTGCCACGTTACCGATGGCCACCAGGATCTTCTCTTTCAACTCCTGACTGACCGCATCCCCGGTTACTACGGCTTTACCGTCAACCACCTGCACATCAACCTTATCGATACCCGGCAAGCCGGTTTTATTGAGATGGTCCTTCAGTTTGGCGCTTTGATCTTCGGCTGTCGCATTGCCGGTCACTGTGTCCCACAGTTTCTCGCCCGCTTCTTTGACGAAGTTAAACAAACCCATATTCACTCCTTTCGATGGTTAGCATGTTGCATTGACTTAAGACTTATTAAGCTTAGCACTGCAAGAGGGATATTCAATTGGTCCAACAGTATTAAGCGGTTAGAGTAATCCGAAAGTGCCAACTTTCATTGCCAATCTGTCCTTTTATGCAGCACCTGACATGAAACAATCGCTGAAGTTACCTACAATAAGAGCATGGAAGGATTAGGAGGAAGGATATAAGAAGCGATGTACGCCTTGGTGATGTTTGTCTGTTATCTGGACGGCGGCTGCGCCGATATCGTGCTTGACGTGCTGCGTGACGAACGCCAGTGCCTGATCAGTATGAAAGAACAAAACCTGCGCCACGCCGGCTGCTTCCCATTTGAAGATTTTATCGATGGCTTTTGGCTACCCGCCAACGAATATGCGCCGATGTAAATCGCCAAAAGACTTTTATACTACTTTCCTCTGAGGAATTTCTGAATTCACCGGAAAGCCGGCATGCCGACGATGCTTTATGCCACTATTTTGCTAAATTGCCTCACCCGAACGATATGGAGATGGCGCGATGCCCGTTTCTACCTTCTCAAACGAACACTACGAAGCCCTGTTACGCGACGTCAGCCTGGTGGTCGGCGGCGCGGTCATTCAACTGATCAATCTCAACAAAAAAGTTTCCGGCAATAATATTCTGGCCCATTTGGTTAACGAGATTGAACATGAAACCAATCAGCAACGCTTTGCTACATTGCGTTCCGCCATCGAAGTGATGGGGCAAGCCCCCAAAGGTTAACAACCCAATAAAAAAGGCAGAGCTTTCGCTCTGCCTGATTACCGTTTTATCCCGACACAGGAAGAAGGTAATGGTGTTGAAACTTAGAAACGATAGGTCAGGTTCACTGCCACGACGTCGTCAGTGCTCAGCTTCAGTTTGTTATCGTCGTTCAACTGGTTGATTTTGTAGTCAACGTAGGTGTACATGTTTTTGTTGAAGTAGTAAGTCGCACCCACTTCCACGTATTTCACCAGATCAACATCGCCAATCCCTTCGATATCCTTGCCTTTAGACTGCACGTAGGCCAGAGAAGGACGCAGACCGTTTTCGAACTGGTACTGGGCCACAACTTCGAAGTTCTGCGTTTTGTTGGCGAAGCCAGATACGCCGTTGCCGCTGATTGGCGTCATGTTGCGCGTATCGGCGTACATGGCAGCCAGGTAAACCTGGTTGGCGTCGTATTTAATCGCTGTGGTCCAGGCCGTTGCGCTGTCGCCTTTACCGTAAACAGATTTTTTCTGATCGCTGGTGCGGTTGGAATCCGAGAATGCCGCCGCTACGCCGATACCGGAGCCGCCGATGTCCTGGTAATCCAGGGACATGCCGTAGCCGTCGCCGTTTTGTTTGGTCACACCGCGGCTGTCGCTGTCGTTTTTGCCCTGGTACTGCAATGCCAGGTTCAGGCCTTCCACCAAGCCGAAGAAGTCGCGGTTACGGTAGGTAGCCAGGCCGTTGGAGCGCGCGGTCATAAAGTTGTCGGTGTAGCTGTAGGAGTCGCCGCCGTATTCCGGCAGCATGTCGGTATAGGCTTCAGCGTCGTACACCACGCCGTAGTTACGGCCGTAGTCGAATGAACCGTAGTTGGCGAATTTCAGGCCGGCAAAGCCCAGACGGGTTTTGGTGCCGGCAGTGCCCTGCGCTTCATCGTGGTTGGCCTGGACGTTGTATTCCCACTGGCCGTAACCGGTCAGTTGGTCATTGATTTGCGTTTCGCCTTTAAAACCGAAGCGGACATAAGTCTTGTCGCCATCTTCGGATTTGTCATCGCTGAAAACATGTTTGGCGGCTACGCGACCGTACAGGTCGAGTTTATTGCCATCTTTATTATAAATTTCTGCCGCGTTGGCAAAGGAGGTCATTGCCCCTAAGGCAATAGCTAAGGCTAATACACTGCGTTTCATCATTTATTTTCCTAGATATTATAATTTTAATTTCTGCCCATCACGCCCAATTTATGGTTTGGGCTGTGATCTTTATCATTTAGTGTTTTATGAGCGCCTCTAATTAAGAAGCCATGTGACATTAGCATCATGAATCCAAACTTAAAATAAAAAAGTTCATAAAACACCGTGGATAAAGCATGTTTATGTGTAACAAAATATTACAACAAAGAAGTCAATCAACTCATTGATTCATATTGATATTTATTACATATCTTATAACCAATTTGGTGCGACGCACCATAAAGGTGCAATTTGGTTTCCTTTTGTATGCTTTCCATTCGATTCATAAATACCATGAATCTTAGCATGGTTACTAATAACGTTACTTATTTCACATTTTTATCTGAGTAAAGTCATTGCGGTGATTTAGTGTGTTTCGCCACGTTTTAAGCAAGTCTTTTACCGCTTCGAATAATTAAATCGATTCAAACCATCAAAAAATGACGGCAAAAATAAATTCAACATAAAATATAAGTTTCGATAGAGAGACTATAAAGAAGGGGAAGTAACAGGAATTATCAGCAGGATATACCACCGTTATTTAAGGTTGCAGCCGACATCGCTACAACCTTAAATACTGTAAGTATAAAACCGTATTCGAAACTGACAGGTTAATACAGCGTGCTGCGCGGCGCTTCAATCAGCACCATACCGGCGCGCAATCCAAGTGCGACCTGGGGATTAGGGAACAAAATCCATTCTCTGGCATGCTGAACCCGGTACTCCTCCCCCGGTTGTTCACACAGTAACGTCCCCTGCTCCAGCTCGGTAAAATTGGCGGTATCATCACTGAGATGCAGTTTGAACGCTTCACTACGTTTGATCAGCGATCGCTCAACGCGGAACACCCGCAGAGCCTCTCCCATTCGCTGCGGCAAGGCTTCGCCACTGACTGCCGCCTGCAGTGCACGGTTAATGGCCGCAAATTGCTGTAAATCATTGCTACCAAACGGCCGCGCCTTGCCCAGTTCCAGCGTACAGCTGGCGGCGCCGGCATGCTCACTGGTGAAATTACTGAAGGTGCCGCCCGGCGCACTGTGGATCACCAACGCATCCAAATCGGCCGCGTCCAGCAATGCCAGCATCTCGGCACTGTAAGGCCGGGTCTGGAAAGGAAGAATCCCGAAGCGCGGCAGGCGCGAGTCTCGGATAGCCGTATGCAGATCATAATGGAAACGTGTCGCTTGCTCACCGTCGAAAAACGCGGCGACGGCCTGCTCCAGTTGCTGCGCCCGCACGGTTTCGTCGCTGTGGCTGAAATCGCGATAGCGGCCGCCAAACATCCGGTTCATGTCGCTGTGCAGGTACCGTTTATTGGCGCGCATTGACGGTGGATTGCCCAATATCACCAGCAGCCGAACCACCAAAGTTCGCTTGCCGCCAAGCAGATCCTTGACCAGTTGATTGAGCAGCTCAATCGGCGCCGTTTCATTGCCGTGGATCCCCGCCGACAGCACCACCGCCTGCCGGTATCCCCGGCGCGGTGTGATTTCCAGCAGGCCTTCCCCCAGCCAACGCCAGTGTAAATCCGCATTTTCGCCCCGTTGCTCTTCGGGCGTTTGCCCTTCCAGCGTCAGAGCCAACAAATCAAACATGATGACATCGCCTATTGTTGGAAAGGATAAACCGATCCCAGCCCGAGGATGGTCGTCAGGGTATCCAGCGCATCGCGCCCTTCACGCAGCAATTGCGGGTCAGCCAAATCGTTCTGCGTCAGACGATCTCGGTAATAGCGGTCAACCCAGTCATTGAGCGTAACGAACAGCGTATCGTTCATCATCACGCGCGGATTGACTGCCCGCAATTCCTGCTCGTTCAGCGCCACACGTAATCGCAGGCAGGCAGGCCCACCGCCATTGCGCATACTTTCACGCAGATCGAACACCTTGATTTCATCAATTGGTCCGCCACTGGCCACCATCTCGCTCAGATAGCCCCACACGCCGCGATGCTGGCGCGACTCTTCCGGCACCACAATCATCATCTTGCCGTTAGGCTTGGTCAGAATTTGGCTGTTGAACAGATAGGTCGCTACCGCATCCGCCACGGAAACCCTCGCCGTCGGCACCTCAATCGCCACCAGTTCGCTGTCCAGCGACGCCATTTTGCGACGCACTTCATCCAGCGCCTGCTGCTGCTGATAAAACGCCTGCTGATGGTGGAACAATACATTCTGGTTACTGACGGCGATAACGTCGTTGTGGAATACGCCCTGATCGATCACCGCCGGATTCTGTTGCACAAACACCGTATGTTGCTCATCCAACTGGTGCAGACGGGCAATCGCCTCCCCGGCCTCGCGCGTCTGGCGTGCCGGATAGCGAGTTGGGGCGATTTCTCCGCCAAACTCCTGTCGGCCGTAGACGAACATCTGCACGCTACGCTTGCCATAATCGCCGCCCAGTCGGTTGTGGTTGGCCGCGCCTTCGTCACCAAACAGCGCCACCTGCGGCAAAGCCTCATGGTGGGCGAAATGGCGTGGATCGTTGAAAATCGCCCGCAGCACGCCGGTGGTGGTCTCGGCCTCAATCGCGCGATGGAATTTGTTGTTCAGATTGGCCGCGGTGAAATGCACTTTGCCATCCGCGCTGTCCGCCGAAGGTGAAACCGTGGCCGCATTGGCGGTCCACATGCAAGAAGCCGAGCTGAGCGCAGACAGCAGGCGCGGAGACTGCTTCATCGCCTGCGCCAAGACCGTTTCGTCGCTGCCGCTGAAACCCAACTTGCGCAGCATCGGCAGGTGCGGTCGTTCCTGCGGCGGCAATACCCCCTGCTGAAAGCCGAGATCCGCCAGCGCCTTCATCTTCAGCAGACCCTGTTTGGCCGCCAGTTTCGGATTCGACACGCTGTTTTGATGCTGGGTCGAGGCCTCATTGCCAAATGACAACCCGGCATAGTGATGCGTCAGGCCCACCAGACCATCGAAATTGACTTCATATCCTGACATGCTTTTCTCCTGGGCCCAGCAAGCTCGGCCCTACTCAAAACATACCCTATGAATTTCAAGTTGCAGACAGGCGAGCAGCTTGCTCATCCCCAGTTACTGTAGGGGCGCTACATGCTGTGCCCGCGTTAAACGGGGCGAACTTATTCGCCCCGCTGCGGCTTGAAAGGCGACGGGTAAAATTTAATTAAACGACAGCCCCGGCGACAAACTGGCCGGCAGCGTCAGGCTTTCGCTTTCCAATGACGCCATTGGCCAGGCGCAATAATCTGCCGCGTAATAGGCGCTCGGACGGTGGTTGCCGGACGCCCCGACACCGCCGAAAGGTGCCGCACTGGAAGCCCCGGTTAAAGGTTTGTTCCAGTTGACGATACCGGCACGCGCTTCCAGCAGCAGATGATCAAACTGCTCACGCTGCGGCGAGACCAGCCCAACCGACAGGCCATAACGCGTTTGGTTGGCGATACGCAGCGCCTCATCAAAGTCGTTATAGCGAATGATGGTGGTCAGCGGGCCGAAGTACTCTTCGTCCGGTACGTCACGCACCCCGGTCACGTCAATAATGCCTGGGCTGAGCAGCGCGCTGCCGCTTTCCAGACGCTGCATGGTCAGCAGAGCGTTGCCGCCCAGTGCCAACAGGTGATGTTGCGCCGCCAGCATTTTTTCCGCCGCCGCCGAAGAGATCACGCCGCCCATAAACGGCTGCGGTTCAGCGTCCCAACGCCCGACACGCAGCGCACTCGCCACCTGCACCAAACGCTCGATAAAAGCGTCGCCCTCACTGCCGCGTTTCACCAGAATGCGGCGCGAGCAGGTGCAGCGCTGGCCGGCGGAAATAAACGCCGACTGAATCGCCAGGTTAACCGTCGCATCGCGATCCTCGATCTGATCGATAATCAGCGCGTTGTTGCCGCCCATTTCCAGCGCCAGGATCTTTTCTGGCTGCCCGGCCAACTGGCGATGCAGGTGGTAACCGGTACCCGCGCTGCCAGTGAACAGCAGGCCGTCGATATCCGCACTGGCGGCCAGTGCCTCACCGGTTTCACGCCCGCCCTGCACCAGATTGAGAACCCCATCGGGCAGCCCGGCCTGTTGCCACAGTTTCAGGGTTTCTTCGGCAGTTTGCGGCGTCAGTTCACTCGGCTTGAACACCACGGTGTTGCCCGCCAGCAGCGCCGGCACGATGTGGCCATTCGGCAAATGTCCGGGGAAGTTATAAGGGCCGAACACCGCCAGTACGCCGTGCGGGCGGTGGCGCAGCACCGAAGCACCGTCCGCCATCGCAGTCTGGCTTACGCCGGTACGCGCCTGGCAGGCCTGCAATGAAATCGCCACTTTGCCGATCATCGCCTGCACTTCGGTCAGCGTCTCCCAACGCGGTTTACTGGTTTCACGGCTGATCACCGCCGCCAAAGAAGACTTGTGCTCTTCCAGCAAAGCGGCAAAACGCTTCACCAACTGTTCGCGTTGTTCGAACGGAGTACGTGCCCAGGCCGGAAAAGCGGCGCGGGCAGCTTCACAGGCGGCAGCAACATCGCTGCCGTCGGCGGCGTTGGCCTGCCACAGCGGTTGGTTATCAACCGGATCGGTTTTGCTGAACGCAGCGCCATGGCCTTGCTGCCAGGCACCATTAATAAAGAGTGCAGGATGTGACATTACGCTTTCTCCTGTGCAATAAGGGGGATGACCCGCACCGGGCTGCCTTGTTCAACGCCCAGCGCCTCGGCGGTAGCGGCATTGAGATGCAGACGGTCGTCATACAGATCGGCATTGACCAGCAGTGCGCGGTAATTCTCATAATGATCGTTGGCCACCAAAAGAGCCGGCGCATCGGCGCGCATCGGGGTCTCATCCAGCACCACTTTTACCAGACGGCTTTGTTTGACCGCGCGGATCTGATCGATTTCCGCCTCCAGCGTTGGGCCGCCGTCAAAAATATCGACGTAACCCTGATAACGCAGCCCTTCGGACTCCAGTACCCGGCGTGCTGGCACGGTCTGCGGGTGCACTTCGCCAATCACTTTTTGCGCGTCTTCGGCCAGGAAATCGACATACAGCGGGTGTTTCGGCATCAGTTCGGCGATAAACGCTTTCTGGCCGGTGCCGCTCAGGTAGTCCGCCTTGGCGAACTCGATGGAAAAGAAATGGTTCCCGACGCTCTCCCAGAACGGCGAACGGCCCTCTTCATCAGAGAAACCGCGCATTTCGGCAATCAGCCGGGCGGAGAAACGCTCACGGAAAGCGGCGATAAACAGGAAACGCACCTTCGACAACAGCTTGCCGTTTTCGCCGTGACGATAGTCCGGATCGAGGAACAGCGTACACAGTTCGGAATGGCCGGTGTGATCGTTACTGAGGAACAGCGTCGGCACCGATTTATACACGTTCAACTGTTTGGATGCATGCACCTGCGTGCCGACGCGGAAGCTGTACCAGGGTTCAGTCAGCCCGACGGCCACTTCAATCGCGCAAACCCCTACCGCCTGCTGGCGCTCGCTGTCTTCCAGCACAAACAGATAACACTGGTCACCACGCGGAAGTTCGCCTTGCCAGGTTTTTAACGCCCGCTCAATGCGTGCCGACAAGGTATCTTCATCTTGTGGCAGGGAAGTGAGACCGATGCCGGACTTACCGGCTAGCGTCAGTAAGTCAGCCAAATCGCGACGCTCTATAGGGCGAATAATCATCATAATGCGAACCTCGTCTGAATCAGGCTGCGCCGGTAAGGGCGCAGCCTGTGTGTTAGCTGCAAATCCGCGCCACGGCTCGCGCGAATCGCGCCAGCCCCTCTTTCACATCCTGCTCAGGAATAACCAGTGAAGGGGTGAAACGCACCACGTCCGGACCGGCGATCAGGGCAATCACGCCCTCTTCGTTGGCCAACTGCGTGATCTGCTTCGCCTTGCCGGCGTAGTCCTTGGTCAACTGGCAGCCAATCAACAGGCCGCCGCCGCGGATTTCAGAGAAAATCGGATACTGCTGGTTAATCTTGTTCAGGCCGTCAAGGAACCACTGGTGGCGTTGCTTAACCCCTTCCAGCACTTCCGGCGTGTTGATGACGGAGAACACCGCGCCCGCCACCGCCGTCGCCAGCGGGTTACCGCCGTAGGTGGTGCCGTGGGTGCCGACGCTCAGGGTTTTGGCCAGTTCGTCAGTGGTCAGCATGGCGCCGATCGGGAAGCCGCAGCCCAGCGCTTTCGCGGTGGTCAGCACGTCAGGAACCACACCGTACTGCATGTAGGCGTACAGGTCGCCGGTACGGCCCATGCCGGTTTGTACTTCGTCGAAAATCAGCAGCGCATCGTGGCGATCGCACAGCTCACGCAGGCCTTGCAGGAAAGCAGCATCGGCCGGCAACACGCCGCCTTCGCCCTGAATAGGCTCGACGATCACCGCGCAGGTGTTGTCGTTAATCACCTCGGCAGCGGCCGCCAGATCGTTAAATGGCGTGTGGGTGATGCCGCCCGGCAATGGCGCGAAGTCCTTGGAATACTTAGGCTGGCCACCGGCAGAAACGGTAAACAGCGTGCGGCCGTGGAAGGCGTTGTTGAATGCCACAATCTGGTTCTTGCTGTGGTTGCCGTTATCCAGTGCGCGTTTACGCGCCAGTTTCAGCGCCGCTTCGTTGGCTTCCGCCCCGGAGTTACAGAAAAACACCTTCTCGGCAAAGGTGGCGTCAATCAGCAGCTTGGCCAACCGCAGCACCGGCTCGTTGGTATAGCCGTTGCCCAGGTGCCAAAGTTTGCCCGCCTGCTCCACCAGCGCTGCGGTCACGACCGGGTGCGCATGGCCCAGCGCGTTAACCGCAATGCCGCCAGCAAAATCGATGTAAGACTTACCCTGCTG
Organism: Serratia sp. BNK-12; assembly: GCF_047456085.1. NCBI lineage: Bacteria > Pseudomonadati > Pseudomonadota > Gammaproteobacteria > Enterobacterales > Yersiniaceae > Serratia > Serratia sp. BNK-12. The sequence goes on along the minus strand of NZ_CP179896.1, from coordinate 2,077,979 downwards.
ATCCCATACCTGCGAGCCTTCTCCCCGTACCAGAATAAAATCAGCGGGGGCATAAACCGGGACCATCCAGTCGTCGAAAGACTGGCGGGTAACTGCGATTGGCTGTTCCATAATGACCTCATAACTTCAGCAAAGACTGAATTTTGACTGTAAGGGCCGCTCCAGCCTGGATGGTCCACAACAAAACATAAAAAACCGCGCCGTTCGATCCGTTTTTTAGCCGGTGATAACTCTGCCTTTCACCGCCTATTCAGAAACAAATCTGTTACATCATTCGCGTTTTTCGCTATTTATGCCGGGTATCAGGTCCTGTAACGGGGAATAAATGTTAACGAGCAGTTAAAATACATGCCGTTTGATAAAGAGTGTAGAGCAGCTATCGTGCCAAAACGGGATTTTTGGCGAAAAACGCGGTTTTTTTCGGTAAAACAACGGCTTATAATGCATACTTATTCAATAAATATGCATTGCTAATGAATAATTGGAAAAATAAGGCGAAAAATCATCATTGGCTGCGAAATCCTATTCAATGACAAAAAACTTCGATATTTCTGATCGCGCTCGCAAAAATAATTTGGCCTGATTTGCTCCCCATCACACTTTTGCCCCATTCAGGTGCAGAAAATGCACCGGATGCGGGCAAACCCGCGTCATTACAGGCTCTGCGTGCCCCTGTGTGGGCCAAAATCGGGCGTGAACCTGGGCAACTGCCGCGTCAGATCTCATATTTGTTAACTTGCCGAACAAAATGTTGACAGTCTGCTGACGCGATAATAGGTTAATTTCAATGGAACACGTGTTCCATGATGAAAAAACACACACCACATCGACTGCACAGGATCGGGGTTATCATGGCTCAAGTCTGCTTGCGTAATAATAAAAGAATCACCGGGGTCGCACTGGCCGTGCTGCTGGGCCTGCCCCTTTCCGCCAGTGCCAACACCAGCATTACCTTCGCCAACTATTTGCCCAATGATTACATCAACAAAGTGATTAAAGACTTTGAGGCGGCGCATCCGGACATTCAGGTGCAGTCGATCAAATGCGGCTTCGCCGACTGTCATCAAAAGCTGACCACCGCGTTGGCCGTTGGCCAGGGCGCCGCCGATATCTTCAGCGTCAGCACCATCAAACTCGGCAGCTTCGCCAACTCCGGCGGCCTGAATAACCTGAGCGCCCCGCCGTTCAGCATTGATAGCCAGGGCTGGCAGTTCGATCCTTCGATGATCAGCCTGGCGAAGGGTAATGACGGCAATATCTATGGCGTGCCTTACGACACCGGGCCGGTGATCATGATCTACCGTAACGACATGGTTCAGAAGGCCGGCGTCAAAATAGAAGACATAACCCAAAGCTGGGACAGCTTTATCGCCTTCGGTGAGAAGCTGAAAAAAGAGCAAGGCGCCTATCTGCTGCCGGCAGCCACCAGCCTGATCAATCCGCTGGTGGTAGGCATGAACAGTGAGCCGGGTAAGCCGGTATACACCAAAGACGGCAAGCCCAACCTGGATTCACCGCAAATCAAACAGCTGATGACAGTAATCAAAACGCTGTATGACAAAGGGCTGGCAGCCTCCCTGGACGGCTCCACCAACTCGCAGGAATACATCAAACTGTACCGGCAGGGGAAACTGTTCGCCGATATCGATGGCCCGTGGGACGAAGGCCGCATCGAGCAGGAACTGGATCCGGACGGTGCGAAAGCCGGTCTGTGGCGGGTGACGGGCGTGCCGGGCAATATCAAGGTCAACGCAGGCGGCACCACGCTGGTGATCCCCAAGCAAAGCAAGAATGCCCAGGCGGCCTGGCAGTTCATTCAATACTTTATGCAGCGTGACGTGGTGATCGACGCCGCGAAAACCGCCGGCACCTTGCCTGCACGCCTCGACGTGTATAACGCGCCTTACTTCGATACGCCCAGCAGCATTCTCGGCGGCCAACACTCGATGCGCTATTACGCCAGCCTGGTGCCGGACCTGAAGCCCGTAGCTTCCTCACCGGAAGACAATATCGCCAACGAAATTCTCAACGAAGCGGCGAAGAAGATCCTGGTGCAGCATCAGGACATCGACAGCACTCTGCGCGATGCCAATAAGCTGCTGGAGCGGCGGATGCGCGCCCTGTAATCATCAGACTGCGGCGGCTTACCGGCCGCCTTTTTTCGTTTTCCGACGGTTCGGGGAGTCTATGCGTAAGCGATTTTTCAAAGGGCTGCTGCACGATCACCGCACCGCCTACCTGCTGCTGCTGCCGTTCATGCTGCTGTTTGCGGTGTTCAACGCCTTCCCGATCTTCTTCTCGGCGTTTCTCTCATTCCAATCCTGGAACCCGGTAAAAGGCCTGAGTTCGATGAAGTTTGTCGGGCTGGATAACTTTTACTATGCCTTCACCGATGACGCCTTCTGGGTGTCGCTGGTCAACACCATTAAAATCACGTTGGTGTCCGGCCTGTGCCAACATCTGTTCGCCATCACCCTGGCTTATTCGCTGCTGCACATCATCGTTCGCGGCAGGCGTTTTTTGAAGGCGGCGATCTTCCTGCCCTACATCACCTCTTCCGTCGCCGTCAGCCTGATCGTGTTCAACCTGTTCTCGCCGGTCGGCATGGTCAACGAGCTGTTAAGCGGATTGGCCGCCAAGCTGCACCTGAGCGCGCTGGCCGCCGCGTTGCCGATCAACTTCTTTGACAGCGACTGGATCCGCTTCACCATCGCCAATCAGGTGACCTGGAAGTTCACCGGTATCAATACGGTGATATACATGACCGGTCTGGCCTCTATTTCGCCGGACCTGTACGAGGCGATCGAGCTGGACGGTGCTGGCCGCTGGCAAAAATTCCGCTACATCGCACTGCCGCTGCTGGCGCCCTTTATCTTCTTCGCCACGCTGATGACGCTGATCGGCAACATGCAGCTGTTCAATGAACCCATGATCCTGACGCAGGGCACCGGCGGCGTCGACAACAGCGGCCTGACGGTATCGATGTACGTGTACAAGACCGGCTGGTCCTATCTGGATATGGGCACCGCTTCGGCCATCTCCTGGATCCTGTTCCTGCTGATTGCGCTGGTGAGTGCGCTGGTGTTTTGGGGTTTCGGCAACCGTGGAGGACTCAAAAATGATCGCTGAGGGCCGCCGTTTCGACACCGGCAAGCTGGTGATTTACCTGTTGGTATCGCTGTTCGCCTCGCTGTCGCTGTTCCCGTTCTATTGGTCGGCGTTGCTGGCGACGCAGGACACCCGCAGCATCATGGGCATGTCGCTGCGCTTCGGCAGCCACCTGCTGGAAAACTATCGGGGGCTGGAGCAACAGGTGCCTTTCACCCGCTCGCTGCTCAACACCCTGTATGTCACCGCCATGGCCACCCTGACCAGCGTGTTGGTTTCCGCCGCGGCGGGCTACGCCTTCAGCGTCTATCAGTTCAAGGGCAAAAAGGTGGTATTCACCACCCTCATGTTGACCATGATGGTGCCCAGCGTGGTCAATCTGGTGCCCTACTTCTTCGTGATTAAAAGCGTTGGCTTGCTCGATCAGTTTGCCGCCGTCTGGCTGCCCGCCGGGGTGAATATCTTCGGAATTTTCCTGGTGCGGCAATACGTCAGTTCCTCACTGCCCAGCGAAATACTCGACAGTGCACGCATGGACGGTCTGAATGAACTGCAGATATTTTTGCGTATCGGCCTGCCGCTGATGCGCCCGGCGCTGCTGACGGTAGCGATCGTGGTGGTGGTCGATACCTGGAACAACTTTATGTTGCCGCTGGTGGCATTGCAGTCGCCGGACAAGCAAATTCTCCAACTGGTGCTGCGCAGCCTGAGCGGCGCTACCGCCACGCCGTGGAACCTGGTGATGACCGGCAGTTTCCTGGCGATCGTCCCACTGCTGATCGCCTTTATCTTCTCGTCCAAACAAATGATGGAAAGCCTCACCCGTGGGGCGGTCAAAGGGTAACCTTATGCAATTCATTGATATTTACATTGAAAACGACACTGCCGCGCGCCAGCAAATCACCCTGTTTTCCGCTGCGGAAGATTCACTGCCGGTAACGCTGCAAAATGCCAACCTGCAACAAGCCGCCGTCGGCGTGCTTTATCCGCTGGGTGACGGCCGTTTTGCGCTCAATATCGGCCCTGCCCTGACTCCCGCAGCCCTACAGGATGCCGGTGCCGGTATCGCCGCCGGGCAAAAACATTTCGGGTTACAGCACCTGCGTCTGACACTGGATGAAGGCTCATCGGCCAGTACAGAAACCTGGCGCTGGCTGCTGTTCGGCCTGCGTCTGGGCGCTTATCGCTATCAGCATCATGCCAGCGCTACGCTGACCGACCCGACCCAGCCGTTAGCCAGCCATGATGCAACAACGCAGGCGCTGTGCGACTGGGCCAATCTGCATGCCGAGGGCGTGATCATCGGACGTGAGCTGATGAATAAGCCGGCCAATATTCTCTATCCGCAAAGCTTCGTGGCGGCCGTCGCGCAATTGCCCTTTACTCATGTGCGCCAGGAGGTGCTGGATGAAGAGCAGATGGCACAGCTTGGCTTCGGTGGCCTGCTGGGAGTTGGTCAAGGCAGCGCCCGCGCATCGCAATTACTGATCCTCGATCACCATCCCGCCAACGCACGCCATACTCTGGCGCTGGTGGGTAAAGGTGTCACCTTCGACAGCGGTGGCATCAGCATCAAAGGTGCGGCACGCATGAGCACCATGAAGTTCGACATGGGCGGTGCGGCTGCGGTGGTGGGCGCCATGCGTATCATCGACGCGCTGCAACTGCCGATCCGCGTGATTGGCCTGTGCGGCTTGGTAGAAAACATGCCCTCCTCCCGTGCACAGCGCCCCGGCGACGTGGTAACCATGCACAACGGCAAGTCGGTGGAAATCATTTCAACCGACGCCGAAGGCCGCATGGTGCTGGCGGACGTCATCAGCTATGCCCAGCAGCACTTCCAGCCCGACTTTTTACTCGATATCGCCACCCTGACCGGCGGCGCAGGCGTGGCGCTGGGCAAGGAGTATGCGGCCATGATGGGTAACGACGACGACTTTCTGGCACAGGTCACTCAGGCGGGCAAGGCCAGCGCCGAGCCGGTGTGGCCAATGCCGCACGGCGGCTGGTATCGCGGGGTATTGAAGTCTGAATTTGCCGATTATCGTCACGGCGGTGAAGATCCGCACGGCAGCCCGTGCGTGGCGGCGACCTTTATTGGCGAGTTCGTGCAGCCGGGCCAGCGCTGGGCGCACCTGGATATTGCCGCCATGTCTACCGATATGCCGCACCGCAAGCTGTACGCCAACGGCGCGTCCTCATTCGGCGTGCTGCTGCTGGCGCGATTGAGTGCCGTGCTTGCCCAGACGGAGTGCGAATGATGGCTTACGTAGAACTGGTTGATATCAACAAACGCTATGACAACGGTTACCAGGCCGCCAGCGACGTGAATCTGCAGGTGGAGAAAGGTGAGTTTGTGGTGCTGCTCGGCCCGTCCGGCTGCGGCAAGTCCACCACGCTGCGGATGATAGCCGGGCTGGAAACCCTCTCCTCCGGCGAACTGTTGATCGACGGCGAACGCATGAACGAGGTGCTGCCCAAATACCGTGATATCGCCATGGTTTTCCAGAGCTATGCGCTGTACCCGCATATGACCGTCTATGAAAACATGGCGCTGTCTTTGAAAATCAAAGGAATGGCCAAAGCGGAGATTGCCACGCAGATTGCCGCCGTGGCCGAAATGCTGCACCTGACGGAATTCCTGAAGGTCAAACCCGGCCAGCTTTCCGGTGGTCAGCGTCAGCGCGTGGCGTTGGGCCGGGCGATTGTTCGGCGGCCCAAGGTGTTTCTGTTTGACGAACCGCTCTCCAACCTCGACGCCAAACTGCGCAACCGCATGCGTCAGGAGTTGTCTGCACTGCATAAGGCGATCGGCGCGACCATCATTTACGTCACCCACGATCAGGTGGAAGCCATGACCATGGCGGACAAAGTGGTCATCATGAATCAGGGGAAAGTGCAGCAGATCGGTACGCCGCTGGATCTTTATCATCGCCCGGTTAATCGCTTTGTCGCCGAGTTTATCGGTTCGCCGCAGATGAACCTGTTTGACGTGCAGGTTCTGGTGCAGGGCGAGCAGATCCTATTGCAGGGCGACTCTGGTTTGCTGCTGCCCTTGAGCGCCGCCCAATTCCCGGCGCTGGCAGCAAAAGGAGGCGACTGGCTGACGCTGGGCTGTCGTCCGGAAGCGTGCAGCATCAGCGCGCCACGGGCAGAACCCCACTTGAGTGGAACACTGGTGTACAGTGAAAACCTGGGCGCTGAGAGCAACCTGTTCGTACAGGGTGACAACGGTGCGCAGTACATCGTCAAACAGCACGCCCAGCTGCAGTATGCCCAGGGCCAGCCGCTGGCCATTACGCTTGATATCGCCGCCCTGCACTTTTTTGATCCGCATAGCGGTCAACGGATAGCTCAAAGCGGGGAAACAGTGTTGCCGGCCGACATTCTGTGAGACCATATCGCCGCTGCGTGCCTCTGCCGCAGCGCCCCGTTTTCCGTTGAGTAGCTGCCGTATGCCGATGAAAAAAGTCACCTCTCACGATGTCGCCCGCGTGGCCGGCGTTTCACGCACCGTGGTGTCACGCGCCTTTTCCAATCAGGGCCGGGTCTCGCAAAAGAACCGCGATCTGGTGATGCGCGTCGCCAGTCAGTTAGGCTATGCGCCAGACGCCATCGCCCAGAGCCTGCACAGCGGCAAAACCGGCTTTGTCGCGGTGGTAGTGAACCACTTTCACGATTTGTCTGACCTGGAGTTTTTCGATCGTCTGGTTGAACAACTGCAGAAGAGCAACCGGCAGGCGGTGATGATCCGCCTGGAAGGCATTGACGATCCGGCCAACTACCTGAAGCAAACCATCTCTTACCATGTCGATTCTGCCGTGGTGTTCGCCGACAACATCAGCGCGCGTGCAGCAAAAGATCTGTTTCGCATCGCTACGCCCATTATGCTCAACGGTTTGGCGGGCGACGCCCTGTGCGACGCTCTCAACGCCGATGAGTCACCCAGCCTGCAACAGCTGGCGGCACTGATGGCGCAAAAGGGTCAACGCCGCGTGGCGCTGCTCGGTGGCCGCAGCAGCGCCCACGGTGAACAGCTGCGTCAACAAACCTTTCTGGCTCATGCCGCACAGCAGCAGTTAGAGATTGTCGCGCAGCTGAGCGGCGACTACAGCTACCTGAGCGGCTTTAACCTCGCGCCGCAGCTGCTGGACGCGCTTCCGGCTCCGCAGGCCATTTTCTGCACCGCAGACTCCATGGCGATGGGGGTGATGGACTATATTCGTTTGCACACTTCGCTGCAGATCCCTCAGGACGTCGCGGTTTACGGCTTCGACGATATCCCGATGGCAGCCTGGCCGAGTTACCAACTCACGTCGGTACGCCGAGATATGGACGCAATGATCGCCGCCATCGTTCGGCTGGTCGAACTGCGCAGCGGCAGCCCCCAGGCTGCGCCGCAGCAGGTAACCATTCCCACCGAGTTGGTGGTTCGCGCGTCCTGCTAAACCGGTAGGGGTGAGCCTGTTCGGCCCAATTTAACGCATTGATGATGCTATTGGGCGCAGCATGCCGCGCCCCTTCCATAAACCACAGAGCAGCGGGTCAACGGGTGGTTATAATCTCCGCATCGCGCAATTCCGGCGCTGCCATACCGCTCTGCCACAGCCAATACTGAATTGGGCCCGGGCAGTTAAGGCTGACGACCTTATGGTTTCCGTCCTTATCGATGGCGTGAATGGTCACCCCTTCGGTGTAGCCATCTTTCAGGTAATTCAGATCCTCGATGGCCTCGTACACCGCCTGTTCCAGCGTCATGCCCATCTTCATATACAGCACCACTGCGCGGCTGGTACCGCAGCGAATGGTCATTTCCCCGGTGTGGGTACAGGCACAGGCGCCATAGCGGCTGTCGGCATAGGAGCCGCTGCCGATGATCGGGCTGTCCCCCAGCCGCCCCGGGTATTTCCACGCCCAGCCTGACGTTGACGTCGCCGCGCTGAGCGTGCGCCCACCATCCATGGCTAAAAATACCGTGGTGTCGCGCACCCGTTCTGGATCGGTGGCATTATTCGACAACCCTGCCAGTGGGATATTCGGCCAGTTGCGAAGCTGTTCGGCGTCCATCGCCTGCTCCAGTTTTTCCCACCAGACACGCTTGGAGTCGGCAATCAGGTTGTCACCCACCAACGCGCCGATCTCAGCGGCGAAACGTGCCGCTCCGGCGCCCACCAGGATTTCATGGTTAAGATCTTCCATTACCCGATAAGCGACTTCCACCGGATGCAGATAGCCTTGTAACGCTCCCACCGCACCGGTGCGCAAGCTGTCGCCGTCCATCACCGAAGCATCCAGCTCCATCTCACCCAGCACGTTGGGCCAGCCGCCGAAACCCACCGTACGTACGCTCGGATCCAGCTCCACCAGCTTGATACCCTCAACGATGGCACGCAGGCCATTCTGCCCCTGTCGTAACCGTTCGGCAGACAGACCGATACCCGGACGTCCTTCAGAGTTTGCAATCACAATCATAGGGTTATGTTTCCCGCACGGCGTTCAGCGCTAAAAGAAAGGCACCGGTGATGACCGGTCATTCGCCCCCATGGAACACGTGTTCCATGGTGATTAAAAAATATCGCTGCCCACCTGAAAAGTCAAACCGAAGCGGTGAAAAGCGTGGCGTGACGCGCCTTTTCCAACAGGGCACACACCACTAAGCCCACAGGCACATTGTTCTACTACACTGTGATCTCACCAGAAGATTTCATCCCCCTGTGCCAGAGGAATCAAGATGTCCAAGAAAACTGTTGATCTCACCCAGCCTGCAGCACAGCACGATATCCGTACCTTTCTTGATGCGCTGAACTCCAGTGACGCCAAACCCCTGGAGCAGTTGAAGCCGAAAGAAGCGCGTAAGGTGATGGAGGGCCTGCAAAGCGGTACCGAAGTCCCTCTGCGTGAAGTCGAAATCAGCGAAAAAACCATTCACGTCGATGGCCAGGATATCCTGTTGCACATCGTGCGACCGGCCAAAGCAAAGGAGAAGCTGCCGGTATTCATGTTCTTCCATGGCGGCGGCTGGGTGTTGGGGGACTTCCCGACCCACGAACGGCTGGTGCGCGATCTGGTCCACAGCTCCGGCGCAGCGGCGGTGTTCGTTAACTACACCCGATCGCCGGAAGCGCCTTACCCTGTCGCCATCAATCAGGCCTACGCGGCGACCGAATGGGTGGCCGAGTACGGCGAGAAAATCAACGTTGACGGTTCACGTCTGGCGGTCGTCGGCAACAGCGCCGGCGGCAATATCGCGGCGGTGGTCAGCCTGATGGCGAAAGATAAAGGCACGCCTGCCCTGCGCAGCCAGATCCTGCTGTGGCCAGTGACCCATGCCAATTTCGATACCGAGTCTTACCACCAGTTCGGCGAAGGCTATTTCCTCACCCGCAATATGATGAAATGGTTCTGGGACCACTACACCACCGATAAAGCCCAGCGCAAAGAGATCTACGCCTCGCCGCTTAACGCCACGCTGGAACAGTTGAAAGGCCTGCCACCAGCGCTGGTGCAAACCGCCGAGCTGGACGTGCTGCGTGACGAAGGCGAAGCCTACGCCCGCCTGCTCAACGCCGCCGGAGTCGAAGTCACCTCCACCCGTTATAACGGGCTGATCCACGACTATGGCTTGCTCAACGCGATCGCAGAAGTCCCGGCGGTGCACTCGGCCATCCATCAGGCCGGGCGCGCGCTAAAACATTATCTGGCCTAAGCTCAGCCGACATAATGGCAGGCCACCCGATGTCCTGCCGCTACCTGCCGCAATGCCGGGGCCTGTTCCCGGCATTGCGCAGTGGCCTGCGGACAGCGAGTATGAAAGCGACAGCCCTGCGGCGGTTGGGCAGGGTCAGGTAATTCCCCCCGGGCCATCGCCTGCGGCTGACGGTGCGGGTCCAAACTGGGTACCGCGGCCAACAGTGCCTGAGTGTAAGGGTGCAGCGGCCGACGAAACAGCGCATCGCGATCGGCGCTTTCGACAATCTGTCCGAGGTACATTACCGCTACGTCCTGACACAGATGCTCCACCACCCCAAGATCGTGCGAAATAAACAGGAAAGTCACCCCCTGCTGTTCCTGAAGATCGGAAAACAGGTTGATGATCTGCGCCTGAATAGAGACGTCCAGCGCCGAAATCGGTTCGTCGGCGACGATAAACTCCGGCTGCAGGATCAGCGCACGGGCTACGCCGATGCGCTGGCGCTGGCCGCCGGAAAACTCGTGCGGGAAGCGCCCGTAATGCTGTGCCGACAACCCGCAGATTTCCAGCGTGTCTATCACCCGATCTCGCAGCTCGCTCTTTTGCGCCAAACCGTGCTGCAGCAGCGCTTCGCCAATCGCATCGCCTACCCGCATTCTCGGATTCAGAGAGCTGTACGGGTCTTGAAACACCAGTTGCATCTTCGGGCGCATTGCGCGCCGCTCGCGGGCGCTGAGCGCATCTAACGCCTGTCCTTTGAACAGTACCTCACCGGCGGTCTTTTCATGCAGCCCCAGCAGGGTTCGGCCTACGGTGGTTTTACCACTGCCGGACTCCCCCACCAGGCCAAAAACCGTTCCCCGGCGAATGCTGAAGCTGACATCATCCACCGCCCGCAGTTGCCCGGTGGTCTGACCGAATAGTCCTTCACGCAGCGGGAAATATTTCTTCAGCCCTTTTACCTCCACCAAGGGTTCAGCCAACATGAATACGCCCCCCGGCATTCAGGAAACAGGCGGATTGCCGCCGCCGATCGCCATACAATGGCGGGATACCGTCACGGCAGCGGGCGCTCGCTTTGTCACAGCGTTCGGCAAAGGCGCAGTAGTCCGGCAAACTGGCCAGATCGGGCACCTGACCGGGGATCGAATACAACCGCCGCCGCCGCTGCCCCGCCACCGGCCGCGAGGCCATCAATCCCTGAGTGTAAGGGTGCTGCGGGTTGGCCAGCACTTCATGCGTGGCACCCTGCTCGACAATACGCCCGGCGTACATCACCACCAGCCGATCCGCCATCTGGGCAATCACCCCGAGATCGTGAGTAATCAGCATCATCGCCATATTGTGCTTACGCGCCTGCTCGCGCAGCAGCGCCAGAATTTGCGCCTGCACGGTGACATCCAACGCGGTAGTGGGTTCGTCGGCAATCAGCAACGCCGGCCGGCAACTGATAGCCATGGCGATCATGATGCGCTGCAGCATGCCACCGGAAAGCTGGTGCGGATAGCTGGTCATCAGCTGTTCGGCGCGTGCCAGTCCGACCTCGGTAATCAGCGCCGTGGCCTCCCGCCAGGCCGCTTTTGGCGCAGTCCCCCGATGGCGGATTAGCGGCTCAACCAACTGCTCGCCGATGGTCAGCACCGGGTTCAGCGCGCTCATCGGCTCCTGAAAGATCATCGCCAAACGGTTACCGCGTAAATCGGCCATCTGTTGCGGCCGCAGTTTCAGCAAGTCCTGGCCGTCGAAATGGATTTCACCGCCGTCGATTTGCGCCAGCGGTTGCGGCAACAGCCCCATCAGCGCCATCGCGGTCACGCTTTTACCGCAGCCGGACTCACCGACGACCCCCAGCGTTTGTCCGGCATAAAGGTCAAAACTCACCTGTTGCACCGCACGCACCCGCCCTTGTTCGCCCTGGAAGGCTACCGACAGTTGATTAAAGGCCACCAGCGGTTGGCTCATCGTCTTACCCCGTTCATTTTTGGATCAAGCGCGTCTCGCAGGCCGTCGCCGAGAATATTAATCGCCACCACGGTGATGAAAATCGCCAACCCCGGCGGCATCCACAGCCAGGGGCGGCGTTGAAAATCGATCAGGCTGTTGGCGGCGTCCATCATGTTGCCCCACGACGGCATTGGCGGCACCACGCCCAACCCCAGATAGCTCAGGGCCGATTCACTGAGAATGGCATTAGCGACGCCCATGGTGGCCACCACCACCAGGATCGGAATGGTATTGGGCAGCAGGTGGCCGAAGATACGCCGCCGGGTGGATAACCCCAGCACCTCAGTGGCCAGCATGAAGTCACGCTCGCGCAACGACAAAATTTGCCCGCGCACCAGCCGCGCCAGCGACGGCCAACCCAGCAGGCTGAGCATGATCATCACCATGTAAATACGGTAGTCCGGCGAAACGTCCAGCTCCGACAGCATCGCTCCCATGATGATCAGCAGCGGCAGGCTGGGAATGGTCATCAACAGATCGGCAAAGCGCATAATCAGCTTATCCACCACGCCGCCAAGATAGCCGGACAGCGCTCCCAGCAGGTAGCCGAGCGTGACCGACAACAGCATCGACACCAGGCCAATGGTCAGCGAAATACGCCCCGCCAGCAGCAGGCGGGTATAAATATCGCGACCGAGAAAATCGGTGCCCAGCCAGTGTTGTGCGCCGGGTGCCTGATTGATATTCAACGCATCGCCGGCATCGTCCTGCCAGGGCGACAGCATCGGGCCGAACAGGCACAGCACCGCCATCAACACCAACAGCAGCAGTGAAATCATCGCCAGGCGGTGACGCCGCAGCCGCTGCCAGGCCTGGGCGGTCGGCGGTGGTGATAGCTGCGCCAGCGCCGGGAGTTGCGCTTGCCGCCAACGGCGACGACGCCCGAAAAACAAGGATGCCAACATAGTTACCTCAAACGAATGCGCGGGTCGGCATAGGCGTACAAAATGTCCGCCAGCAGATTGCCTAAAATGGTCAATACCGCCAGAAACAGCGTAAAGCCCATCAAGACCGGGTAGTCGCGCGCCGCCAGCGAATCGAGATGGATGTGCCCGGCGCCCGGCCAGTTGAAGATTTTTTCGGTGATCAGCGCACCGGAAAACAGCGCGGGTAGCTCAAAACCCAACAAGGTGATGATCGGCAACAGCGCATTCCGCAGCGCATGCCGCAGGATCACCGTCTTTTCCTTCAGCCCCTTGGCGCGTGCGGTACGGATATAATCCATGCGGATCACGTCCAGCATGCTGGCGCGGAAATAGCGCGTCAGGGTGCCGGCCTGCAGCATCACCAACGCCAGCACCGGCAGCAACAGGTGCGCCGCCACGTCCAGTGCCCACGCCAATCCGCTGGCTTCGCTACCGGTGCGCAGCATGCCACCCGCAGGCAGCCAGTGCAGATCGACGGCGAACCATTTGATCAGCAACAGACACAGGAAAAAGGTGGGAAACGACATGGCACCGAACACCGCCACGGTCACCAGATGATCGAACAGCGAATAGGGTTTCATCGCCGAGGCGACACCTACCGCCAGCGCAATGCCCCAGTACAGCACCAGCGCCACCGACGCCAGCAGGAAGGAGTTCCAGATGTACTGATTCAACAAGGTACTGACCGGGATCTGGTATTGCAGCGAGAAACCGAGATCGCCCTGCAGCAGTTGACCGAGCCAGTGCAGATAACGGCTGAACAACGGCTGATCCAGCCCGTAAAGCGCCCGCAGCTCAGCCGCGCGCTGCGGCGTCAGGTTGATGTTGCCGTCGATAAAGTCACCGGGGGTCAGCGCGAAAATAAAGAAAATCAGCAGCGATGCCAGCAGCATCATCGGAAGGGTTTGCAGCAAGCGGCGCAGGATAAAATTTCTCATGGTGTTTTCCGTCACCGCTGCCCAAACCGGCGCAGCGGTGCCTTACCGTTACTGAGCGATCTTGACGTCCGGCAGGCTGCCGGTCAGGCCGTTGTATACGTCCGGTTTAAAGCCGGTGACGCGTGCGCTGCTGGCGCTGAGCACTTTACGGTTCCCCAACAGGATCACCGGCGGATCTTCAGCCAGCACCTGATACAGATGGTGATACAGCGGCTTACGCTGCTCGATGTCCAGCGTGGCGTTAGCCTCGCCAATCAGCTTGTCCACCTGCGGATTGCTATAGCCGGTTTCACTGACCTGACTGATGAAATCGCGTACCCCGTCGTGCGGATCATTCAGCCCGCTGGTACTGAGCGACGCCAGATCGTAATTACCGGCCTTGCGTTGCGCCAGCAGCGCATTGAAATCCAGCACCTGCGGCTTCAACAGCACGCCAATCTGCCGATAGTTATCTTTGGCAATCGGCACCAGCGCGTCGTTAATCAGCTTTTTGGTCACCAACAGCGTCAGCTCCAGCTTTTTACCGTCCTTCTGGCGAATGCCGTCCGCTCCCGGTTTCCAACCGGCCTGATCCAGCAGTTGCTTGGCTTTGTTGACATCGTAAGCATAGGGGTTGATCCCCTTGGGATCATAAGCCCAGGAAACGGGTGAGATCGGCTGATTGGCGACCGAACCGTAACCCTGGTAGACCACGGTGATCAGCTTTTGCCGATCCAGCCCGTAAATCAGCGCCTGACGCACACGCGCATCCTGCAGTGCCGGGCGTTTAAAGTTGAAATCCACCCGGCTGTAGTCGCTCGAGCTGTACAAATTGATATTGGCGAAGCCGAGCAGCTTCAGCTGTTCAATATCATCCGGTTTGGAAGTAAAGGCATCGTAGTCGGTTTCACCGGTCTGGAACAGCTGGAAGTTGGTAGAAGGGTTGGTCACGCGGTAAATAAAACGCGCCACCGCTGGCTTACCGAGATAGAAGTTCGGGTTGGCGTGAAAACGGATCTCCTGACCCGGCACGTATTTGTCGTAAATATAAGGGCCATTGCCTAACGGCTTGCCGTTCAGCGCACGCACGCTGTCCAGCTTACCGCGCTGATACTCCTTGCCGTAATAGGCTTTCGACAGCACCGGCCCGCCGATCAACTGCAGCGTAGTCGCCCCCGGCTGGGTGGTGGTGATTTGAAGCGTACGATCGTCGATCACCTTTAGCCCGCTGATGCTGGGGGCAGTTCCGTTCTTGTACTCCGCCCCGCCCTGAATGTGCGCCGGAGTAATGTCGGTCTCTCCGTCATAGGCCGGGTCATGCAGCAGCGTCAGGGTAAAGGCAATATCTTCGGCCTTGATTGGCGAGCCGTCGCTGTTGACCAGATTAGGCCGCAGTTTAATGGTGTAGACCCGGTTGTCCGGGCTGACCTGCCAGGACTCTGCCAGCCGCGCCACAGGCTTGCCCTGGCTGTCCAGACCAATCAGCCGGGTAAAGATCACGTCGGTGACGTTCTCATCCCAGCCATTGCTGAACAGATAGGGATTGAAGTTACCCTGAGGTTCAAGAATACCGGCCACCACGGTGTCTTTACGCAACTTGGCCGCCGCCGGCACCAGGCTGGCATCGCTGGCCGGGGTAATACCTTCCGCCAAGGTTTCCGCCTGCACGCTAAATGCCAGCCCCACGGCACAGGCGATCGCCAGCGTAACCAGCCGCTTTTGTAAAGGTTTGATTGCCTTGTTTTTTATTTTTCTCACCCACTGCCCCTCGTTTACCCGTTGATAAATGTGACAAAATTTATCGCAGAGTAATCGGCGGCCGGGAGGCTGTCTAACAACGAAACCGGCATTCTATTGCCGGAAATCGCAATATGAATTTTTCTATTGCGATAGCCGGCCGTTGGGTGGAGTTTAGCCTGCCGGCTCGAGCTGCCGGATAAGTTTGGCTAAGGTCTGGATAGCCGCTTCATGCTTGTCGCTCCAGTCGAAAGAGGCGTTCAGTCGGAAGCAGTGGTTGAAATGGTTGCCGGTGGTGAACATCCTGCCCGGCGCGATACTCACCCCCAGCGCCAGCGCGCGCTGATACAGCTCCATCGACGACAACGCCGGATCCAGCTCTACCCACAAAAAGTAACCGCCATCTGGCTGGCTGACCTTCACGGTCGGAGGGAAGTGGTGAGCAATCGCCTGACGCATCATGCTCTGACGCTGAGCCAGCAGCCGACGCAAGCGCCGCAGATGGGTATCGTAGCCACCATGCAACAGATAATCAGCGATCGCCAGCTGGGTGGGCACGCTGGTGGATACCGTGCTCATCAGTTGCAAACGCTGGATCTGCTGTGCGTAGCGCCCGGCAGCCACCCAGCCCACGCGAAAGCCCGGCGCCAGACATTTGGAAAACGACGAACAGTGCAAAATCTGTCCGCCCTGGTCTAATGCCTTGGCCGGCTGAGGGCGCTCAGCGCTGAAGTACAGTTCACCGTAAACATCGTCCTCAATCAGCGATATCTGCCGCTCGCGCAGCATGCCCACCAGCCGCTGTTTATTCTCTGCCGGCATCGAGGCGCCCAATGGATTCTGGAAGTAGGTCATCAGCCAGCAGGCCTTGATCGGGTACTGTTCCAAGGCATGTTCCAACGCATCCAGATCGATGCCGTCCTGCGGATGGGTCGCGATCGCCACCGCCTTTAACCGCAGCCGCTCCAGTGCCTGCAACGCCCCGTAAAAGGCCGGGGACTCGATCGCCACGTAATCCCCCGGCTGCGTCACCGCCTGCAGGCTAAGGCTCAGCGACTCCATGGCTCCGGCGGTAATCACGATTTCATCCGGGGCCACCTGCATGCCGCTTAAAGCATAACGCTGGGCAATGTTGCGGCGCAGCGCGTCGTTGCCGGGCGGCAGGTTAGCCAGTGAACTGTGCGGGGTAAATTTGCGCGCTACGCTGCTCAGCGCCCGCGCCAGCTTCGGCTGAGCAAACAGCGTGGCATCGGGAAAGGCCGAACCGAACGGGACAATGCCTGGGTCTTTGCACGCCTGCAGCACGTCGAAAACAAAGGTGTTGATGTCTACCTGCTCGCTCAGCAGCAGTTTCTCCCCGCGTGCCGGCTGCGGCAGCGGCTGCGGACGCGCCGCCACGTAATAACCGGACTGCGGGCGCGCAACGATCCAGCCCTGGCTCTCCAGCAGTTGATACGACTGCACCACCGTCATCAGACTCAGGCCTGCGCGTTTACCGCTTTCCCGCAGCGAAGGCAGCTTGTCCCCCGCCCGCCATACCCGGTTCTGGATCTGTTCACGAATTTGTTGTGCAAGCTGCTCGTATCTGGTCATAGGCCTTAACTGTTATATGAAAAAGTGAAATAACTGTCACTATTATAGTCACTGTACTCCGTGCTTAACTTGACGCCAAGCTTTCCACAAAAAAATTACAGCTATACTGAAGAGGTTATTTTATGTCCAACCCAAGGAGGCGCCATGCTGGGTCTTGATGCACTGGAACTTGCCAGAATACAGTTCGCCTTCACCGTTTCTTTCCATATTATTTTTCCCGCAATCACCATAGGTTTGGCCAGTTATCTGGCGGTGCTGGAAGGGTTATGGCTGAAAACGCGCAATGAAGCCTATCGCGATTTGTACCATTTCTGGTCAAAAATTTTCGCCGTCAACTTCGGCATGGGCGTGGTTTCCGGGCTGGTAATGGCCTATCAGTTCGGTACCAACTGGAGCTTCTTCTCTGAGTTTGCCGGCAGTATTACCGGCCCGTTGCTGACCTATGAAGTGCTGACCGCCTTCTTCCTCGAAGCCGGTTTCCTTGGGGTGATGCTGTTCGGTTGGAACCGCGTCGGGCCAGGGTTGCACTTCTTCGCGACCTGCATGGTGGCGCTGGGCACCCTGATTTCCACCTTCTGGATCCTGGCTTCCAACAGCTGGATGCAAACGCCGCAGGGCCACGAAATCATCAACGGCCAGGTGGTACCGGTCGACTGGCTGAAAGTGATATTCAACCCGTCATTCCCCTACCGTCTGTTGCACATGTCGACCGCCGCCTTCCTGTCTTCGGCCTTCTTCGTGGGCGCTTCCGCCGCCTGGCACCTGCTGCGCGGGCGTGATACGCCGGCAATGCGCAAAATGCTGTCAATGGCGATGTGGATGGCGCTGATCGTCGCGCCGGTACAAGCCCTGATTGGTGATGCGCACGGCCTGAATACGCTGAAGTACCAACCGGCGAAGATTGCCGCCATTGAAGGCCACTGGGAAAACCCGCCGGGAGAGGCCACGCCGCTGATCCTGTTCGGTTGGCCGGACATGGAGCGTGAAGAGACTCGCTTCAAGCTGGAAGTGCCCTATCTTGGCAGCCTGATCCTGACTCACAGCCTGACCGAACAGGTCCCGGCGCTGAAATCCTTCCCGCCGGAAGATCGCCCCAACTCCACCGTGGTGTTCTGGTCGTTCCGCATCATGGTGGCGCTCGGCATGCTGATGATCCTCGCGGGGGTGTGGAGCCTGTGGCTGCGCTGGCGCGGCGGGCTGTACCAGTCGCGTCCCTTCCTGTACTTCATCCTGTGGATGGGGCCATCGGGGCTGCTGGCGCTGCTGGCGGGTTGGTTCACCACCGAAATCGGCCGACAGCCGTGGGTGGTCTATGGCCTGCTGCGTACCAAAGATGCGGTCTCTGCGCACGGTGATTTGCACATGAGCATCAGCCTGCTGGCGTTTATCATCGTTTACTGTTCGGTGTTCGGCGTGGGGTACTCCTACATGATGCGCCTGATCCGTAAGGGACCGCAGCAGCATGAAAGCCATGAAGACGACACGGACGGCAGACCGGCTCGCCCGCTGTCTGCGGTAAAAGAAACTCTGGATGACAGGAGCTGAGCATGGGCATTGATCTTCCGTTGATTTGGTTTGTGATCATCGTGTTCAGCACCATGATGTACGTGGTAATGGACGGCTTTGATTTGGGTATCGGTATCCTGTTCCCCTGGGTCAAGGACAGCGGTGACCGCGATGTGATGATGAACACCGTCGCACCGGTGTGGGACGGTAACGAAACCTGGCTGGTGCTGGGCGGTGCGGCGCTGTTTGGCGCCTTCCCGTTGGCCTACGCGGTGATCCTCGATGCGCTGGCCATCCCGCTCACCCTGATGCTGTTCGGGTTGATCTTCCGCGGCGTGGCCTTTGAATTCCGCTTCAAGGCCAAGGAAGAAAAGCGGCATATCTGGGATAAGGCGTTTATCTGGGGCTCTCTCTTCGCCACCTTCAGTCAGGGGGTGGTGGTGGGCGCCATCATCAACGGCTTCCCGGTCAACGGCCGCAGCTATGCCGGTGGTGCTTTAGACTGGCTGACGCCGTTCGCGCTGTTTTGCGGGTTGGGGCTGGTGGTGACCTATGCACTGCTGGGCTGTACCTGGCTGGTGATGAAGACCGCCGGGGATCTGCAGGCACGCATGTATCGGTTGGCGACGCCGCTGCTGATCACTTTGCTGCTGGTGTTGGCGGTGGTCAGTATCTGGACGCCGATTGCCCATCCCGAGATCGCCAGCCGCTGGTTTACGCTGCCAAACCTGTTCTGGCTGCTGCCGGTACCGGTATTGGTGTTGCTCAGCGCCTGGGGCATCCAGCGCGGCGTGAAAAACGCGGCGCACTATTCGCCGTTCTTGCTGACCCTGCTGCTGGTGTTCCTCGGCCTGAGCGGCTTGGGCATCAGCATCTGGCCGCTGTTGATCCCACCGTCCATCACCCTGTGGGACGCCGCTGCCCCACCGCAAAGCCTGGGCTTTATGCTGGTCGGCGCGCTGTTTATCATCCCGATTATCTTGGTCTACACCTTCTGGAGCTACTACGTGTTCCGCGGCAAGGTCAGCCATGAACAGGGTTACCACTGATGAGGGAAGACATTATGCAAAATAAAACCGCATCCGCTCCGGCCCCCTGGTGGAAGCGCGTTGGCTGGCTGGTGATTATCTGGAGCGCCAGCGTACTGGGGCTGTTCCTGGTCGCCTCGATGTTCCGCCTGCTGATGACCGCCGCGGGCATGAAATCGGAATAAGTTGAGCGCTATCTGGCCGAAGTATTGGGGAAGTAGAAGGAAATAACCAGCGTTACCAAGGGTAGCGCACCAATTTTCAACAGCTTGAACACTTGCCTGATAGGCTCGCTTTGCTCCCAATAAGCGTGGGCGGTAAAAACGCCCACGCTTATCACGAAGATCCCGCACAGCACCTGACGCGCCAAGCGCAAACGTTCCATTTCATCGAAGACCAATATCTCCTTCAGGTACCCCCTGGCGGCCTCATCGTGCAGGTTTGCATTTTCGGTGCTCATGGGAAGATCCCCACGACTCGCCCCACGGCCTCCAACTCTTTGCCATTCTCCCGCACGATGCCAAGGGACGTTCCGTTCTGTTTCATCCAGTGCTTATCGGCTATGGCTATCAACGCAAAGGCCATCTTGATCACCTCGGTTTTCTCCATCCCATGGCGCCGGGCTATATCATTCAGATCGTCATCAATCTTATTGGATAAACGGATCGGCAAACTGCGCATACTCCACCTCCTGTGGCTGGCTGTCAGTGAGATAGAGTTTACGTGAGCCGCACGGCCTGTTCAATTAGTGAACTGCGTAACGTCTCGCAAATTCAATATGTTGCAAGACTTGCGTTTAGCAACGATCAGCTGGGCTTACGCCCCATAGCGCTGAGAAAACGTTGCTGTAACCGCAGCAGCTCCCTCAGTTCAAGGACCCGATAATCAATGCCAAAACGCGGGGCAACCTCTTCAATGATGCGACTCAATGCCGGGTAGTGGCGGTGATTCCAATGGGGAAACAGGTGGTGCGTCAGGTGCAGGTTAGCCCCGCCAAGCCAATACCCCAGCCACGCCGGTGAAGCTTGCCAGTCAAAGGTGGTGGCAAAAACGTGCTGATACCAACCGTGCGCCAACCTTCCCTGTTCGGGGGCCTGATAAAAGTTGGCTTTGGCCCAGTGAGTGCCGACAATCAGCATCACAAACACCAGCGACGACAGCATCTGGCTGAGCAGATAGGTCAGTAACACCGTGCCGACACCGATCGTCGCCGGCGTGAGCCACAGCGGAATGGCCAGCGCCAGGGAAAAATGCGCCAGCTTGCCCAACAGGAAAATCCCCCACCCCTTCCGGCCCTGGAACATCATCTTTGGCGTCATGCGGGTTTTACCGGCGCGATCCAACCAGTCGAACAACCAGATGTAATAAGGGAAAGTCAGCGCCGCGACGATCGGCCAATAATAAGGCTGAAGGCGCATAAACGCCTTGCGGCGCTGGAACGGCGTTTGCCGCAACACCCCGTTGGGTTCAATGTCCGGATCGTAACCTTCGATGTTGTTATAGGCGTGGTGGAAAATGACATGCCGCACTCGCCAGCAGTCGGCATCCAGCCCCAGGGGCATACTGACAAAGAAGTTAAGCCAGTGATTTAACCGTGCGCGTTTGAAAACGGCATTATGCGAGGCGTCGTGTACTACATTCACCGTTAGCATCATGGCGGAAAAAATAAAGCCGACGTAACAGCCGAAATAGGCCCAGAAATGTTGCTGCTGCAGGCTCAGCGCGTAAAAACCGGCGCACAGCAGTATTAGCGCCAACAGCTTGGCGAACATTCTGCCGTCGGCAAAACGGTGATCGCCGCGCGTCGCCAGGTAGGCCTGGCTGGCCCGCATCAGCTCCTGATGGATCTCACTCGCCTCTCGCTGGAACGCCAAAGGCGGCAGCGGTGTGGTATCCGGCATTTTCATTGTGGTGGCTGCCCCATAGCACGTAAAAAACGTTGCTGCTGTCGCAACAATTCACGATAACCGATACAGCGATAATCCATGCCGTGTCGCGCCGCCGTCTCAGCCAATATGGCAGCCAGCGCCGGATAATGGCGATGATTCCAGCCTGGGAACAAATGGTGAGTAAGATGATAATTCAACCCGCCGGTCAGATGGTGCAAGCTCTTCGGCGAAGTTTCCCAGTCGCAGGCGGTGGCGAAGTTATGCCGATACCAGCCCTGCGGCATCTGGCTGCCTGCCGGCACCGCATAAAATTCGGCTTGCGCCCAGTGCGTGCCCAACAGCAAAAAAACCACCAGTAACGAGGCCAGCATTTGGCTAATCAAATAGGCAATCAGTACCGTTTGCCAGCCGATGCCATTTTGTTGTGCCACCACCAACGGGATCACCAGCACCAGCAACAGGTGACACAATTTCCCGGCAATGAACATTGCCCAGCCCTTACGGCCCGGCAATACGCCCTTGGTCGCCAACGGTGTTTTGCCCAAGCGATCCGACCAATCGAACACCAGCGCAATGTACGGCAGCGACAGCGCGGCAATCAGCGGCCAGTAAAGATGTTGATAGCGCATATAAGCCCGCCAACGTTGGAACGGGGTTTGGCGGAAAAAGCCGTTCTCTTCCGTATCCAGATCGTAATGTTCGACGTTGGCATACACATGGTGATAGCTGACGTGCCGGGTTCGCCAGTAATCCGGATCGACGCCCAGCGGCAAAGTCACCAGCCGCCCGGCCAGACGATTGACCCACGGCGTGCGGGCGAAGGCGTTGTGTGAAGCATCGTGATTGACGTTGACGTTCAGCAACATGCCCATCATGACAAAAGCGAAGTAACTCAGCATAAAGGCCAGAGCCTGGTGCTGCATCAAACTGAGCAGGTAGAAGCCCACGCAAAGCAGCAGCAAAATCGTGGCCTTGGCCCAACGGGCCGCATCGGCAAACCGGTGATCGTCGCGAGCGCTCAGATAAGCATGCGCCCGTCGTTTCAATTCCCGATGAAACGCCTGTTCCCCCGCAGCGGGGAAACTCAGCGGCGGCAAATCAGCCATACGCGGCCTCCTTTTGGCGTCCCCAACCGACCGCGACAGCGCAACCGTGCAACACCATGCCACCGGCTACGCCCCACCAGAGAGCAGACTGCCCATCGGGCACGCTCAATAACCACAGGGAGAATGCCAACGTCACCAACAGCCAAACGCCTACGCCCCAGCGGCGACCTTCAGCCATCCCACCCAAGGCTATCGCCCCGGCCGCCAACAGCACAAACAACGCCGCCTGCTCGGCGGTCACCCCGCCATACCCGTAACCAAAACGATAAACATAACCCAACACCAGAGCGAACAGTAGCATCGCCCCGCTTACCAGGCAGCCGGCGGAACAGCGGAAATGCCCGCCCTTTCTCGAAGGCTGGAAAGGCAGCTTGAAGTAGCGCATAAACGGCAGGTTACTGGCCCAAAACGGGTTGGCGGAAGATTTGTCGCCACGCACGCCATAGGTAAAGGGCTCCGTCGGCAGCGCCGGGCAAAAGGTGCCAAACAGCTTGTCCCAGAAGATAAAGCTGCCGCCGAAATTCCGGTTGGAATAGGCCAAATCTTTAACGTGGTGCACCCGATGATGCGCCGGTGTCACCAGGATGTGCTCCAGAAAACCGAGTTTGGGGGTCACCGAATTATGGTTAAACAGCTGAATACTGTAATGCAGGATAGAAACGGTGATGAACACCGACAGCGGGACGCCCGCCAATGCCAACAGCATAAAGAACGGGATCGAAGTCAGTGACGAATACCACGAGTTGCGCACGCCCAGCGACAGATTGAAATGCTCGCCCTGGTGATGCACCACATGCACCGCCCACAGCAGGCGGAAACGGTGGTGTAACCGGTGCAGCCAGTAAAAGCCGAAATCCCACGCCAGTATCGCAAACAGCCACATCAGCACCGGCGGCCAACCGTCCAGCCAGCCTTGATTAAAATGTGTGGCCACGTAGCCGTAGCAGGCTATCTCCAAACCGCGAAACAGCCACAGCATGATATGTCCGGAGTTGAGGTTGAAAATCACGTCATGCCAATCCACGCTGCCCTTGCGCCGCCACTGTAGCCACAGGGCTTCCCCCAGCACCACCAACAGCATAAACACGATAGGTATCACCAGATCGATCATGACTCTTCCCCCTGCCGTACGCCCCAGCCAATCCCTTGAACTCGCCGGCAGACGTAGCCCACGCCCCATGCCAACGCCGCCCCACTGAGCAAATCCACAAACAGGTGCCGACGCAGTTGCAAGATAGAAAAGGCAATCGCCAGCCCCCAGACGATCAGCAACGCGCTGCGCAGTTTTTTGCGGCTTTCCGCCGCTGCCCACACCGCCAATACCGTCAGGGCGATATGCAGCGAAGGCAGGCAGTTTTGCGACGAATCGACGCTGATCAACCTCGCCAGTAAATCGCCGCTCACCGAATCGGACGGAACGATCGGATAGTTCATCGTCGTCGGCCACAGCAGATAAATGGCTCCCGCCAGCAAGGCGCTGAGCTGCATGGTACTTCTGAGCCATTTTAGCCGGTTTAACGGGCAAAGCAGATAGCACAGCGGGATAATCAGGAAAAACGACAGATACAGCCAGATGGCGTGCGGGCTGAACGGGATCGCCCGGTCGACCCAACCTGGCGTCAGCAGGTGGCCGGCACCTTGCCAGCGATCGCTACCGTGGTAGATGACCCCGACAAATCCCCACCCCAACAGCATCTGCCATAGGCGATAAACAACGAGTTTCATCCGGCCTCCGGCATGCGAACAATGCGGCGACGCTTGGCATCAAACTGCGGCATGATCGCCTGCGCTTGCAGGCGCCACGTCAGTTGCTCCGTGGCAATACCTTGCTGTTCGAACAGCGCGATCAATTGCCGTTGGCAATTCGCCAACGCCTCCGGGCTGCAATCGGCCATCAGATGCAGCTCGCTGTCGCCCCGTTGCGTCAGCCGATAATCCGCCACCGCCGGCAACGCATTGGCTATCACGCGGCGACACAGGTCGGCGAAGACCCGCTGCATTGCGCCCTGCCTGGCCGGTAACAGCAGTTGGTCATCGCAGCGCCCTTCGATACGATCCAATGCCATGGTCGCCAGCCCGCAGGAACAGGGCTGTTCGCGCATCACCAGAATATCGTCCAGCCGATAACGCACTATCGGTTGGGTACGGCGGGTAAAATCGGTAATCAACGGGATAAAACGCCGCTCGTCGATCCACTGCGGTTCGACATGAATAAACTCTTCGTTCAGATGCAAAGTGCCGTGGCTGCAGGTCGCGGCCAAAAAACCTTCGGTGGCTTGATACACTTCCCCCACCTGCGCAAACGCCCGCTGCAGGCGCTGGCGATCCTGCGGTTCCAGCACTTCGGCCACTGAAATCACTTTTTTGACGCTGAGCTTGAGTTCGCCGCGTTCAACGGCATCAGCCAGGGCGCACAATACCTGGGCCGGGGCCACGATAATCGTCGGCTGTTCACGTTCAATCTGCGGCAAATGTTCGGCAAAGGGAGCGAACAGATCGTAAAACGACAGGCTCAGCCAACGGTTATTGACGCTGTGGTACAGGTTGTTGTCGGCCCGTAGGAACAGCGCGACCTTCTCCCCGGCAAACACCCCCTGCGGCAACATTTTTGCCAGCATGCCCCCGGCCCAAATCTGCTGCTCTTGCGGGCTGACGACGAACACGCCGCGCCGCCCAGAGGTACCGGTAGATAAACCGACGCTGTAGTTGCCCACTTTAGGGCTGAAATCGCGATCGCTTTCGCTGCGCCGGGCACAGGCCAAAAGCGCCTCCAATCGCAGACCGGCGGTGTTCATCCGATCGAAATTGGCCATCATCACCGCCTTGTCCATCGTTGGCCACGCGGTCAGAGGCAATGAACTATAGGGCTGAAAATAGGGACTGTTCGCCAATACGCGCTGGGCAAACCGCTTCAGCTGGCGCGCCTGATAGGCCTCCAGCGCCGCCCGTTGGGTAAAGCGCAGTCGCCGCGCGCGCAGGTAGTGCCATAGCGTCATCAGCGGGATCATAAATCCCCCTCATGACACAGGCGGATCTCCGCAGCGCCGCCAAGATAGAGCTGGTTGAGCGCGCCCAGGGTGTCGTAATAGCTGCGCGGATTGTCCATGATCAGGTTAGCCAACCGCGAAGGGCCACGCAGTTGCTGATAGTTCAGCGGCGACCAGGCGGCATCGCTGGCCAGCAGCGTCCAACCGGCATCGGTCAGGACAAAGGCCCCAAGGTGCCCGGCGGCGTGCCCCGGTAGCGGCACGATAACAATTTCTCCACCGCTGCCCGGCAGCACATAGCCCTGTTGGAAGGGGGCCAATGCGGCAGGCAGGCTTTGCTGCGGAAATGCCTCGACGAACTGCAGCACAGATTCAAAACCTTCCGGGATCAATCCTGGCACAAACGCCCTTTTCAATGCGGCAAAACCGCGCAGCTCTCGGGTTTGCTGCCACCCTTCGCCGGAGCAAATCATCTTCAGGCTGCTGAAGTCTCGCAGACCGGCAATGTGGTCCGCATGAAAGTGCGAAATGATCACCGCCTCGATATCGCCTGGGTTCAGCCCCAGACTGCCCAACTGTTCCAACAGTGCCTGCTGCGGACTGAAATAAACCGGCGTCACCTGGCGATAAAGCCGAAAAATGCCGCTGGCGGTGTAATGTTCAAAATGGCTGGCATAACCGGTATCCCACAGCCAGCGGCGCTCGCCGACTTCCAGCAGATAGGCCCGGGAAGGAAATTTACAGGTGCGCATCGCCGAACCGCGCAGCGCCATGCAGCCCAGATGAGTGCAATAACCGATTTCAAAGGTCGTGATATTAGCCATCTGCGCTCATCCCCTGCTGCTTTAACCATTGCGCCGTCAGTTCGATCCCCTGCTCCAGGCTGTAGCGTGGCCGGTAACCCAGCACCTCTATCGCCTGGGTGTTATCCAGCGTCATGTCGAAATAGGCTGCCGCAACGCTATAGCGGGTCAGCATCGGTTCTTTACGCGTGACGTGCGCCAACAGCTCCATCCCCGCCGCAACGCCCGACAATAAGGGATAAGGCACCGCTTTGACGGCGTATTGCCAGCCCAGCTGCCGGTTGAGCAACTGGTGCAACATATCGGCCAGCCGCTGCGGCTGTTGGTTGGTGATATTGAAAATGCTGCCGGACGGCAAACCCGGTTGACGGCTGGCGAGATCCATCGCATGCACCACGTTGAGCACAAAGGTAAGGTCCAGATAAGCCGAACCCCCGTCCGGCAAACGCAGCAGGCCTTTATCGCCCTGCAGCTGCGCCAGTATCCTGGGCACAATCACCCGGTCATGGGGTCCGAACAGGCCGCGAGGGCGCAAGATCAGGTAGGTGGTTTGCGGATAATCAGGCAGCAGCGCCGCAATACGTTGCTCGGCAGCAAACTTGCTGGCGGCATAGTGATTGGCAAAGCGGGGGGAAACATCCGCTTCGGTCACGTTATGACGGTGGCTGAAATCGAAATAAACCGCCGGCGTCGAAATATGAATGAACCGCTGCACTGCGCAACGTCCGGCGGCATGGGCCAGTTTTTCCGTCACGCGGGTATTGGCTTGATAAAATGCCTGGCGACTCCCCCAGGGAGAAGATTTTGCGGCGCAGTGCCAGACAATATCGTAGCCCGCCATTAACTGCTCACACTGCCCGTCGTCGGCGAGGGTCAGATCCAGCGCGGTAAACTTGGCGCCCCGTGCCGCCAACTGCCGCCCCACGGCGATATCACGCCCGGTGGCATGCACCTGATGCCCGGCGTCCAACAGCCACTCGGCGGCGTTGCGCCCCAGCCCGCTGGTCGCTCCGGTGATCAACACTCTCATGGCAGCAGTACCATGCCGCCCAGCGTTAAACCGGCGGCGGTGCCGATCAGCATCACCGGACGTCCGGGGTACAGCCTGCCGGTGATCGCCGCTTGGTGCAGGGTCGAAGGGATCGAAGCCGCCACCTGATTGCCCCGGTACCGATAGATATCCACCAGGGCCTGCGGGGAAACGTGCAGCCGCTTGCGCATATGTTCCAAAGAGAGATGGCTGGCCTGATGCGGTACCACGGTGGCGATTTGCGCCAGGTTTAGCCCCGCAGCCGACAACAAGCGGCCAAGGAAACTTTCGATCAGCGCCGACGCCTGGCGGAACAGCTGTTTGCCCTTCATATGGAACAGAAAGTCACTGTCGTTCATGCCGGCACGCGGATTACAGCGCGTCCCCCCAGCCCTGATTTCACACAGATCGCTGCCTTCCGGGTGGGTTTCCATCAGGTAGGACAAAATACCGCTACGCCCGTCACCGCGTTCGACAATGGCACAGGCCGCGCCATCACCGAAGATCAATGAAGACTCTTCGTCCTCCCAGTCGATACCGCGCGAAGCAATATCGGCAGAGACAATGGCAATACGCCGATAAACGCCGGTATTGAGTAACCCCGCCGCCACCTGCAATGCGGAAATAAAGCTCACGCAGCTGGTGTTGATATCAAAACCTGCAATACCCGGCCGCAGTCGTGCCAGTTTAAGAATATGGGCGGCGCTGAAAGGCAATGCCTGCACCGCGATGGCCGAGGCAGAGATCAGCAGATCGATGGAATCTCGCGGGATCGCATGGCGGGCAAGAGCATCATCCAGCGCGGCAACGGCCAGTTCGGCCTGGCTGGCATCATTGTCGGCATGGAAACGATGAATAATGCCCGAACGTTTTTCTACGTAACCGGCCGACTTGTTCAAGCGACGATCCAGCGCCGAGGATTCGACGCACTGCGGCGGCAACGCCGCGCCAGTCGCAATAATTTTAAGAGGCAATAAGCTTTGGGAAAGGCTATTTAGGGTCATTATCGTTGTTCAGCCTGTGGTCCATTATTCCGTTGGCCGACTCTCAAGCGCGGTTAATGATTCAAACCCCGCTATCCTCAGCCACACCCTTGTTTGACATCAGTATAAAGAAAAACCTAAGTGGCATTCTTACTGATTGATTCCGTTCATTTAACTGAGCCGATAAATCACGTCTGTTTATCCGGCCACAGCCTAGAGCAAGGTCGAACGGAGATCTACAGGAACTCACTCAGGGGGCGATGAATTAAGAATAGGTGGAAAACAACCGGGGAGCCCAAAAGCGGATAAGACATCGTAAAAATCGTTAAAAACAGGGAGTTTCAGCGCATCCCCGATAGCCTCCGTTGACTCAACTTGCACTATACTCCCTGCGCATCATCTGTTATTAACTGGCCTCGCCAGGGGCCGGCCTCTTGCTCGTCCCTGTCTTTTGGAGAACACACCGTGCAAAAAAACCACGCTCACCGTAAACACCTGACCCGCACCGAGGTCGACCGCCTGTTGCAACAGGCCGCCCTTGGCCGCGCGCCCGAACGTGACAGCTGCCTGATTTGGATGGGTTTCATCCACGGCTGCCGCGTCAGCGAACTTAATAGCCTGCGCATCAACGACCTGGACATGGACAGCGGCAGCCTCTACATGAACCGCCTTAAAAACGGCCTTTCCACCATCCACCCGCTGGAAGCCATCGAGAAAACCCTGCTGGTCCGCTGGCTGGAAAAACGTCAGTCGTACCGCAACCTGGAGGACCAGGAGTGGCTGTTCCTGTCGCAAAAGGGCTACCGCCTGTCACGCCAGCGCATTTACCGCATGCTGCAGGCCTACGGCAAGCAGGCCGGGCTGAGCGTCGCCGCCCATCCCCATATGCTGCGCCATGCCTGTGGCTATGCCCTGGCCGATAACGGCGCCGACACGCGGGTGATTCAAGACTATCTGGGCCACCGCAATATTCAGCATACGGTGCTGTATACCGCCGCCAATGCCGGACGATTTAAACATTTGTGGCCGGAGGAAAAACCAGAGGAAAAACCGGGGAAAAACGAGGAAAAAATGTAACTTTTTGAACCAAACTGACACATAAGCTATTCATCCCCTGAAAAAAAGTCAATATCTGTTTTCCCTTCCTGTGAGTCATACCCTCAAATTACCCAGTATCAATCAGTTACCATGATATTTACCACTCATTCAATTCCCCTAATGAATATTTAAGCACCAGCCCCTGCTGCCTCTTATGTCGACACCACCCCGCCCCCATAGTCAAGACCCGGCCATCTATGCCAAATATTCGACGTTAGTGGTGTTTCATGCTGTCCGTTGAGTGTAATGACGCCACTTACCACATGAAACACTTAATGCAACACTTTGGTTCAAAATGTCTCCTTTTTATCAGGGAAAAACAGGTCGGCCAAACGACAAAAAAGGGAACCCGGTCAATGGGTTAATGGAAACGCTGTGCTGAGTCACAGGCATTAAGGAATTATGCTCATGAAAAAAACATTGTTGGTCACCACCCTGGCTGCTACCACCTTCCTGTCCGCCTCTGCGGCCTTCGCCGCCGACGGCGTCATCAACTTCACCGGCTCCATCACCGCTACCGCCTGCGTGGTCGACATGGGCGGTGCCGCCCTGACGGTGCCGCTGGGTAAAATCAGCGCCACATCCTTCAGCGCCGCCGGCACCACCGCCCCGGCCACCAAATTCACCCTGAAGGTCAAATCCTGCCCGTCAGCCCTGAGCGCCAGCGTCAACTTCGACGGTATCCCCAGCAGCGGCGATGACAAGGTGCTGGCCCTGACCGCCGGCGCCACGGCCACCGGGGTCGGGATCCAAATCTCTGACAAGGACGGCAAAGCGGTGCCTATTCGCGGCCTGTCCGGCAGCTATGCCCTGGCCAAGGGCGACTCAGCGGATGTCACTAAAGACATCACCAACAATCTGGACTTCACCGCCCGCTATATCTCCACCGCCGCCACCGTCGGTCCGGGTACGGCCGACGCCACCACCAACTTCACCATCGTTTACAACTGATTGTTCTGCCAGGGCGGCCCCGGCCGTCCTGGCTTGACCTTCCCCCTTCTGGAGACTCCAGCATGAAATACCGGTTTGCCGCGCTGTGCAGCGGCGTGATGATGGTCAGCAGCCTGGCGCAGGCCGGCGTGGTGGTCGGTGCCACCCGGCTGGTGTACGAGGGGGACAAGAAAGAGTCCTCCCTCAGCGTCAATAACCCGGATGCGATGCCGTACCTCATCCAGTCCTGGGTCGAGCCGCCGGCGGGCCGCACGGAAAAGGCCCCCTTTATCCTCACCCCGCCGCTGTTCCGCCTGGATGCGGGCCGCCAGAACGTGCTGCGCGTGGTGCGCGTCGGCGGGGCCCTGCCCGAGGACCGCGAAAGCCTGTACTGGCTGAATGTCAAAACCATCCCCTCCACCGAGCGGCGCGACAATACCCTGCAAATTGCCGTCAAGACCCGCATCAAGCTGATTTACCGCCCGGCCGGCCTGAAGGGCGTGCCGGAAAGCCAGGCCGACCAGCTGACCTGGCGTCGCCAGGGCACCGGGCTGGCGGTCAACAACCCCACGCCGTTTTACATGAACTTCCAGAGCCTCAAGGTCAACGGCCAGGAGGTGAAGGACGCCACCTATGTCGCGCCGTACAGCACCGCCACCTTCACCCTGCCGGCGGCGGCGGGCAGCGCCGTGAGCTGGCGGGTCATCAATGACTTTGGCGGCCCCGGCACGCTGAAACAGGGCCGGCTGCAAGGGTAAGCGACCGGGAGACCTCACCCACGGGGCGCAGCAGGGCCCAATTAACAAGGAAGTGACGTGAGCAGACAACATCAACGGAATAAACGGAAGGCGGCTGTCCCCCGCCGGCTGGCGCTGCTGATAGCGCTGGCGCTGGCCGGGGTGCTGCCGGCACAGGCCCGGGACTACTTCAACCCGGCGCTGCTGGAGCTGGACGGCCCGCAGCGGGACGTCAGCAGCCTGGCGGCCTTCGAAGAGCACGGCAAACAGCTGCCGGGCGACTATCAGGTCGATATCCTGGTGAACGACCGGCAGGTCGACAGCCGGATGCTGACCTTTACCGCCGGGGCCGACGGCCAGGGGCTGCAACCCTGCCTGAGCCTGGCCGACCTGGCCCACTACGGCGTGCGGGTGGCCCAGTTTCCGGCCCTCGGAGCCCCCGGGGCGGCCTGCACCAACCTGGCGGCCATCCCCCAAGCCGGGGCCCAACTGCGGTTCGACAGCCAGCAGCTGATGCTGAGCATTCCCCAGGCGGCCCTGGCCCAGCCGCCGCGCGGCTACGTGCCACCGTCACAGTGGGACGAGGGCATTCCCGCGCTGATACTCAACTACAGCCTCAGCGGTGACAACAACAATACCCACCACGGCAGCCGTAACAGCCAATACGCCAACCTGCGCCCCGGCCTGAATGCCGGCCCCTGGCGGCTGCGCAACTACACCACCTGGCGCCGCAGCAGCGACGGCCAGGACCGCTGGGATACGGTATACACCTATGCCCAGCGCAACCTGATTGGCCTGCGCAGCCAGCTGACCCTGGGGGACAGCACCGCCCCGGCCGAGGTGTTTGACGGGGTGCCATTTCGCGGCGTGCAGCTGGCCTCCGATGACGAGATGCTGCCCGACAGCCTGCGCGGCTACGCGCCGGTGGTGCGCGGTATCGCCCGCACCAACGCCCAGGTGGTGGTGCGCCAGAACGGCTATGAAATCTACCGCACCTTTGTCGCCCCCGGGGCCTTTGTCATCAACGACATGTACCCCACCGGCGGCAGCGGTGACCTGCAGGTGACCATCAAAGAGGCCGACGGCAGCGAACAGCACCTGGTGGTGCCCTTCGCCTCCCTGCCGGTACTCCAGCGTGAAGGCCGGCTGAAATACAGCCTGACCGGCGGGCAATACCGCAGCTATGACCGCAGCGTGGCGAAAAGCGCCCTGGTGCAGGGCACCGCCATCTACGGCCTGCCGTGGAACACCACCCTGTATGGCGGGGTGCAGGCGGCACAACATTATCAGTCGGCGGCGCTGGGGGTGGGCAACAACCTCGGCGACTGGGGCGCGCTCTCGCTGGATATCACCCAGTCACGCGGCCAGCCCAAGGGCAAGGCCAGTGCCAGCGGCCAGTCCTGGCGGGTGCGCTACAGCAAGAACCTGGTGCAAACCGGCACCAACTTTGCCATCGCCGGGTACCGCTACTCCACCGCCGGGTTTTATTCCCTGAGCGAAGTCCTGGACGGCTGGCGCAGCGGGGCCGCGCCGCTGTGGATGAACGAACGGCGGCGCAACCGGGCCGAGCTGAGCATGAACCAGCAGCTGGGGCAAAACGGCGGCACCCTGTCGTTCAGCGCGGTGCGCGAAGACTACTGGAACAGCGAACGCAGCCTGGCGTCGCTGGGGTTGGGGTACAGCAACGGCTGGCGCGGCATCAGCTACGGCATCAACTGGAGCTATAACCGCAATACCCAGGGGACGACCCGCAGCAACGACCAGCAAATCAGCCTAAACCTCAACGTGCCGCTCAGCCTGTTTGACAACAACAGCGCCTGGGTCAACTACAGCCTGAACAACACCCGGGGCGGGGCCAGCAGCCACAACCTGGGGGTCAGCGGCATGGCGCTGGCGGACAACAACCTGAGCTGGGGCCTGCAGCAAACCTATGGCACGCGCGAGCAGGGTTATGGCGGCAACGCCACTGTCAATTATCGCGGCACCTACGGTGAAATGACCAGCGGTTACGGCTATGACAAAAACACTCGCCGGCTGAATTACGGCCTGAGCGGCAGCCTCGTGGCACACGCCAACGGCATCACGCTGGGCCAACCGCTGGGGGAAACCGCCGTCCTGGTGGCGGCACCGGGGGCGGCGGGGGCGAGAGTCACCAACCAAACCGGGGTGCGCACCGACTGGCGCGGCTATGCGCTGGTGCCGTACCTGTCCGCCTACCGGCGCAGCGAAGTGGCACTCAGCCCGGAGACGCTGCCGGACGAGGTGGACCTGCCGCAGAGCAGCCAGCGGGTGACGCCAACGCGCGGTGCGCTGGTGCGGGCGGACTTCCGGCCACGGGTCGGCGCGCGGGCGTTGATAACCCTGCTGCGGACCAACGGGCAGCCGGTGCCGTTCGGTGCCACGGTGAGCGATGCCGAACCCAACGCAACGCAGGGCAGCATCGTCGGCGACGGCGGCCAGGTGTACCTGAGCGGCCTGAGTCCGCAGGGCCGCCTGCAGGTGAAATGGGGCAATGGCAGTGCTGAACAGTGCCGGGTGGATTACCGGTTGCCCAGCGCACCGCAACCGGGCGGGGTAGTGCAAACCAATGGAGTATGCCAATGAGAGGAAAAATGAAAACGTTACCTGGGAAAAACGGGGCAAAACAAAAAAGGGGGCCAGTCCCGTCCTTGTTAATTCTCTGCATACTGGGGTTAGGGGGAATGAGCAGTACCCGAGTGACAGCCTGCAGCCCGGTTAATGGCTGGAAAGACAAGCAGCAAACCGTCAGTTTTGGCGATGTCATCATCCAACGAGACACGCCTTTAGGCACTGTGCTCGCCAGTAAAATGGTGGCTATCAATACTTCAAGGGAAAATGTAACGGATGGCTATTGTCAGGGGTCAATATTCTCAGTCAATTATACCAATGGCTGGATCCCGCTCAACGGCATTGCCGCCACCAATGTTGCGGGCATCGGAGTCCGGCTCAGTTTTCGGCAAACTCCGCCCCTCACTGACTTGGTGTACATAGCCAACCAAACAGCAGGTCCTAATACTGGCAATGTTTGGTACGTAACGCAGGTTATCTGGCTGATTGAGTTAATTAAAACTGGGCCAACATCATCCGGTCATTTGACAACAGGCACCTGGGCTAAGGTCAGCGTTACCCCCGCCGCCGAGCCCCCCTGGACGGCTACTAGCCTGACAGCAACGGGGGTCAATAACATCACCTCCGTCGCCTGCTCCCTCAACAGCACCAGCATCAATGTTCCGCTGGGCGACGTTCTTGACATCAAATTCACCGCTATCGGCACCACCGTCGGCGACAAAAGCTTCGATGTCGGCCTGACCTGCGATAAAGACGCCAGAATCAACGTTGCCCTGGCCGGCACCCAGAACAGCGACACCACCGACACCAGCGTGCTGGCCCTGACCAACACCGGGCAAGCCGGCACCGCAGGCGGCATGGGCGTACAGCTGCTGTACGGCGGCACCCCGCTGAAAATCAACAACAATATTGTGCTGAAAACCACCCCTGGCGGCCAGGAAACCCTGCCGTTCACCGCGCGCTATTACCAGACCAATAAAGTGGTGACGCCCGGCAAAGCCAACAGCAGCGCCACCCTGAATATCACCTATCAATAATGGTGCGTCTAGCGTATGGAACCCAAGGAAATGGATATGCCTAACATGATGAGTAACACCCTGCTCTGGCTGGGGCTGACCGGCCTGCTGATATCCCCGCTGACGCAGGCCGATTCCGTGGCGGTCAATATCAGCGGCAACGTCGTTGCCAGCTCCTGTACCGTGAAAAGCGGCAGCTCATTCAGCGTGCTGTTACCGGATATTGATGTGCTTAAATTAGCAAAAAATGGCGACACCAGCCCGTTTGTGGATTTTGACCTGGATCTGGAAGGTTGCTCGGCGGGTGTCACCAAAGTCACCGCCACCTATGGCGGCGAGGTTTCGCCCTTGTCAGCAAACAGTTTCAAAAATACCGGCAGCGCGACCCAGGTGGTTCTCTACCTGCTAGATAGCGCCGGTGTCGAGATTAGGCCTAACGCCACCCGGCAAGTAGCCGTCGATAGCGTGGCGCGCACCGCAAAATTTTCCCAGAAGGTTCAGATTTACGCTATAGGCGCGTCGACGCCCGGCACCGTCAGCGGCAATATCATCGTGTCCTTCACCTACCAATAATTCAGTTGCAAGGAGCTATCCGATGAAAACCCGCATTATTACGCTGGCGTTGCTCAGCGCTGTCTGGGGGCCATCGTTGCCGGCCGCAGAAGTCACCATCAGCGGCAGAATCACGGCCATGCCGTGCACGGTGGATGCCAGCGTCAACCAGACGCTGGATTTGGGTAAGGTTCAACGGCGAGATCTGCAGCAGGCCGGCACCGGTAGCCCCTGGAAGCCCTTCAGCCTGACGCTGAGCAGTTGCCCCCCCAGCACCAGCACGGCCACCGTGACTTTCACCGGCACGCCAGACAGCGCTGACAGTAACGCCTTTATCAGCAGCGGAACCGCAACCGGCGTGGCCTTGCAGCTCAGTAAGGCCGACGGCAGCCTGATACTGGCCAATAACGCCAGCCTGTCCGTGACTATCGACAGCGCCCGCAAAGCGGCGTTTCCACTGGCCGCGCGGATCTACAGCCCCAAGGGCCTGAGCGGCAGCGGCACATTCAGCAGCGTTGTGCAGGTCAACCTGAGCTATCAATAATCCCATCAGCCATAAAAAAGCCCATCGGTGAAGTTCATTTCGCCAGATGGGCTTTTTTTCAGGGCCAATTGCCTTTAGCGGCGGTTACGCACCAATTGGTAGCGACGGGTCAGGTATTCCACCGGCACGCTCCAGATATGCACCAGGCGGCAGAACGGGAACAGCACGAACAGCGTCATGCCCAGCACCATATGCAATTTGAAGATCAACGCAACGCCGGCCAAATGCTGTGACGCTCCGGCGTGGAAGGTCACCACCGCCTGCGCCCAGGCCACCAGCTTCATCATTTCGCTGCCGTCCATATGCTGGGCGGAGAACGGAATGGTCAGCAGCCCTAAACACACCTGCACCACCAACAGCGTCAGGATCATGATGTCGGCAAAGCTGCTGGTGGCCCGCACTCGTGGGTTGGTCAGGCGGCGTTTCAGCAACAGCGCCCCGCCAACCAGCGTCATCACGCCGCAGGCACCGCCGGCGATCATCGCCAGTTTCTGTTTCACGTCGATCGGCAGGAAGGCTTCATACATCCAGTGCGGCGTCAGCATGCCGAGGAAGTGCCCGGCGAAAATACCCAAAATACCGATATGGAACAGGTTGGAAGCCAACCGCATGCCCCTTTTATCCAGCATTTGGCTGGAGCCGGCACGCCAGCTGTACTGCCCGTAATCGTAACGCAACCAGCTGCCTATCAGGAAAATCGCTCCCGCCAGATAGGGGTAAATATCGAAGAAGAATTGATTTAAAAATTGCATGATTAGCGTCCTTTGGTTCCGGTTAGCGCATCCGTCAGGTCCAGGTACTGTGGCGCCACCGCGCCGGCAAAACGCCGCTGATGCGCCGTTTGCTGTGCCGAAGCGCAGCCTTGCTCACCGGGACTGCCCTGGGAAGTGAATCGTATCTGCTCCTCTTCCCAGACCGCGTCCAGCGCCTGCGGCGTGTCGTCCCTGGCTTCTCCCGCCACCTGGCTTTCCAGGCTGGCGCTTTTCACCTCGGTACCGGACAGCACCAGCAACAGGTCAAACAACAGCGCGTACGGGCTTTCTCTCTGCTGCAACCGGGCTCCCAACAGCGCCAGGATCGGCGCGATGTCCTGCAAGCCACCGCGCGCCTCCGCCGGGCTGCGGCTGGCCAGGTATTCCAGATACAGCGGCAGGAAATCCGGCAATTCACGGCTGTCGATCTCCAGGCCCGCTTCACGGTATTGCGCCATCAAATCGACCATCGCCTGGCCGCGATCGCGCGATTCACCATGCACGTGCTCAAACAGCAGCAGCGAGGTGGCGCGAC
This sequence comes from Serratia sp. BNK-12, assembly GCF_047456085.1. Taxonomy (NCBI): domain Bacteria; kingdom Pseudomonadati; phylum Pseudomonadota; class Gammaproteobacteria; order Enterobacterales; family Yersiniaceae; genus Serratia; species Serratia sp. BNK-12. Next base: position 2,040,918 of record NZ_CP179896.1, on the reverse strand, counting down.
CACGGTCAAACAGTTCGCAGTATTTGGCCTGCACGTCCAGCAACGGGCGAGCGCAAAATCGACGAATAAACAAGATCAACTGCGCGCTGTGGTGCAAATCCAGTTCGCTGGCCGGCTCCAGTGCCTCTACCAGAGCCTGCTGATGGTCAAATAACGCCTGCTCCGGATAATCCAGCAGGCGGGCAATCACTTTCAGGCTGATCATGAGGCATCCTCCTGACGGGCGGTTTTTTGCGTCACATCAATGGCGTCAATACGGCGGCTGTTGAACAGGTTGAATTTACCGTCGCTGCCGTGGCAGCCGTCACCAAAGCTGAAGCCGCAGCCTTTGCTTTCCGGGAAAGCCTCACGCGCCAGTTCACGGTGGCTGGACGGGATCACAAAGCGATCTTCATAGTTGGCGATCGCCAGATAACGGTACATCTCCTGCGCCTGCGCTTCGCTCAACCCCACCTGCTCCAGGGCACTGGTGTCCAGCACGCCGTCAACGGTTTCCGCCCGTTTGTAGTGGCGCATCGCCAGCATGCGTTTAAGCGCCAACAGCACCGGCGCGGTATCCCCGGCAGTCAGCAGGTTGGCCAGATATTGCACCGGAATACGCAGGCTCTCCACGTCCGGCAATACGCCGTTGTGTGCCAGCTCACCGGCATCGGCGGCGGATTGGATCGGTGACAGTGGTGGCACGTACCACACCATCGGCAGCGTGCGGTATTCCGGGTGCAGCGGCAGTGCCAACTTCCAGTCCATCGCCATTTTATACACCGGCGACTGCTGTGCGGCTTCGATCACCCCTTGTGGAATGCCATCCTGCAACGCCTGGGCAATCACCGCCGGGTCGTGCGGATCCAGGAAGATATCCAACTGGCGCTGATAGAGGTCTTGTTCGTTTTCGGCGGCGGCGGCCTGCTCAATGCGGTCGGCGTCATACAGCAACACGCCAAGATAGCGAATACGGCCAACGCAGGTTTCCGAACACACCGTCGGCTGGCCGGATTCGATACGCGGGTAGCAGAAGATGCACTTTTCGGACTTGCCGCTCTTCCAGTTGAAATAGATTTTCTTGTACGGACAGCCGGTCAGGCACATGCGCCAGCCGCGGCATTTATCCTGATCGATCAGCACAATGCCGTCTTCGCCACGCTTGTAGATGGCACCGCTTGGGCAAGTGGCGACACAGGCCGGGTTAAGGCAGTGTTCGCACAGGCGCGGCAAATACATCATGAAGGTGTTTTCAAACTGGCCGTACATCGCCTTCTGCATGTTGTCGAAGTTTTTGTCCTGCGAGCGTTTTTCGAATTCACCGCCGAGGATCTCTTCCCAGTTCGGGCCGCTTTCAATCTTCTTCATGCGCTGGCCGGTGATCAGCGAGCGCGGACGGGCGATCGGCTGATGTTTCCCCTGCGGCGCGGTATGCAGGTTCTGATAGTCGTAGTCGAAAGGCTCGTAATAATCGTCCAGCGCCGGCACGTCCGGGTTGGCGAAAATCTTCGACAACAGGCCGACGCGGCTGCCCATGCGCGGTTCCAGCTTGCCGTTGATTTTACGGATCCAACCGCCCTTCCATTTTTCCTGATCTTCCCAGGCGTGCGGGTAACCGACGCCGGGTTTGCTTTCAACGTTGTTGAACCAGGCGTACTCCATGCCCTCGCGGCTGGTCCAGACGTTCTTGCAGGTCACCGAACAGGTATGGCAACCGATGCATTTGTCCAGGTTCAGCACCATGCCGACTTGTGAACGAATTTTCATTTTGCTTTCTCCTGCTGGCTGCCCTGCGAGTTGTCGTTGCCTTCACCGTCTAACCAATCGATGCGGTTCATTTTGCGTACCACCACAAACTCGTCGCGGTTGGAGCCGACGGTGCCGTAATAGTTGAAACCGTAGGCCAGCTGCGCGTAGCCGCCGATCATATGGGTCGGTTTCGGGCAGACGCGGGTCACCGAGTTGTGAATACCACCGCGCTGGCTGGTGATTTCCGAACCGGGGATATTCACGATACGTTCCTGCGCGTGGTACATCATGGTCATGCCTGCCGGAATACGCTGGCTGACCACCGCCCGTGCGGTCAGTGCGCCGTTGGCGTTAAAGGCCTCGATCCAGTCGTTGTCCTCAATGCCCAGCTCTTTGGCATCGTCTTCACTCATCCAGACAATCGGCCCGCCGCGCGACAGGGTCAGCATCAACAGGTTGTCGCTGTAGGTGGAGTGGATACCCCACTTTTGGTGCGGCGTCAGGAAGTTCAACGCCTTCTCCCTGTTGCCGTTCGGCTTCTGGTTCAGCAACGGCTGCGCGGCGCGAGTATCGATCGGCGGACGGTACACCAACAAACTCTCGCCAAAGGCGCGCATCCACTCGTGGTCCTGATACAGCTGCTGGCGGCCGCTGATGGTGCGCCATGGGATCAGCTCATGCACGTTGGTATAACAGGCGTTATACGACACATGTTCGTCTTCCAACCCTGACCAGGTAGGGCTGGAAATGATTTTGCGCGGCTGGGCCTGAATATCACGGAAGCGAATTTTTTCGTCTTCCTTGTTCAGCGCCAGGTGGCGGTGATCGCGACCGGTCATTTTACCCAGCGCGTCCCACGCCTTGACCGCCACCTGCCCGTTGGTTTCCGGCGCTAACGCCAGGATCACTTCGGCCGCATCGATAGCGCTTTCAATCTTCGGCCTGCCCACTGCCGGGCCGGCGGTTTTCACGTAGTTGAGTTTTTTCAGGAAGTCGACTTCGTCCTGGGTGTTCCAGCCGATGCCTTTACCGCCGTTGCCCAGCTTATCCAGCAGCGGCCCCAGCGAAGTGAAACGCTCATAGGTGGCCGGATAATCGCGTTCTACCGCCATAATATGCGGCGCGGTTTTGCCCGGGATCAGGTCACATTCGCCTTTTTTCCAGTCTTTGACGCCGTAAGGCTGCGCCAGCTCTGCGACAGAGTCATGCTGGATCGGCAGCGTCACCACGTCGGTTTCCTGCCCCAAATGCCCGATGCAGACTTCGGAGAAGGCTTTGGCAATGCCCTTGTAGATTTCCCAGTCGCTCTTCGAGTCCCAGGCCGGATCGACTGCCGCCGACAGCGGGTGAATAAACGGATGCATATCCGAAGTATTCATGTCGTCTTTTTCGTACCAGGTGGCGGTCGGCAGCACGATGTCGGAGTACAGGCAGGTGCTGGACATACGGAAATCGAGGGTCACCACCAGATCCAGCTTGCCTTCACCGCCGTTTTCCAGCCATTCCACTTCCTGCGGTTTGGCACCGCCCTGTTGGCCCAGATCCTTGCCCTGAATGCCGTTTTCGGTGCCCAACAGGTATTTGAGCATGTACTCATGGCCCTTGCCGGAGGACCCCAGCAGGTTGGAGCGCCAAACGAACAGGTTACGCGGGAAGTTCTGCGGGTTGTCCGGCTGCTCGGCGGCAAAGCCCAACGTCCCTTTTTTCAAGGCATCGACGGTGTAATCCACCGGCGATTGTCCTGCGGCTTGTGCCTGCGCCGCAATATGCAGCGGGTTAGTGCCCAGCTGTGGTGCGGACGGCAACCAGCCCATGCGCTCGGCACGCACGTTGAGATCGATCAGGCTACCGCCAAAGCGTGATTTGTCCGCCATCGGCGACAACAGCTCTTCGGTGCCTACGGTTTCGTAGCGCCACTGGCTGGAATGGTTGTAGAAGAACGAGGTGCTGTTCATATGACGCGGCGGACGTTGCCAGTCGAGGCCAAACGCCAGCGGCAGCCAGCCGGTCTGCGGCCGCAGCTTTTCCTGGCCGACGTAGTGCGCCCAGCCGCCACCGCTCTGGCCGACGCAGCCGCAGAAGATCAACATGTTGATCAGCCCACGGTAGGTCATGTCCATGTGGTACCAGTGGTTGACACCGGCACCGACGATAATCATCGAGCGACCATGGGTTTTTTCGGCGTTGTCGGCAAATTCGCGCGCAATGCGGATGATGTTGTGGCGGGAAACGCCGGTGATTTGCTCGGCCCAGGCCGGGGTATAGGCTTTGATATCGTCGTAGTCGGTGGCACAGTTGGCGTCGTTCAGGCCGCGCTCGAGGCCGTAGTTGGCCAGGGTCAAATCATACACGCTGGTCACCAGCGCTTCGCTGCCGTCCGCCAGGCGCAGGCGTTTGACCGGCAGTTTGTGCAGCAGGATCTCGTCCAGCGCCACGCTGTTGAAGTTCCCGCCCTCGGCAGCGCCGCTTTTGATGCCGCCAAAGTAAGGGAAACCCACCTCGGCCACGTCGTCATGCGCGCCCAGCAGGCTGAGTTGCAATTCAACTTCCTGCTGGTCCTGCCCGGCGCGTTGTTCCAGGTTCCATTTGCCCTGTTCGCCCCAGCGGAAACCGATCGACCCCTGCGGAGCAACCAGCTCGCCGCTGCGTTGATCTATGGCGACGGTTTTCCATTCAGGGTTATTTTCTTCCCCCAGGCCGTCAACCAAATCGGCGGCGCGCAACAGACGACCGGCGGCGTAATGCCCTTCTTCGCGCGGCTCCAATATGACCAGCATCGGCATGTCGGTATAACGACGCACGTAATCGCGGAAATAACCCACCTCACGATCCAGGTGGAACTCTTTCAGCATCACGTGGCCCATCGCCAGCGCCATCGCGCTGTCGGTGCCCTGCTTCGGATTCAGCCACTGGTCGCACAGCTTGGCGACTTCGGCGTAGTCCGGCGTGACCGCCACGGTCTTGGTGCCTTTGTAACGGACTTCAGTGAAGAAGTGCGCGTCCGGGGTGCGTGTCTGAGGCACGTTGGAACCCCAGGCGATAATGTAGGAAGAGTTATACCAGTCGGCGGATTCCGGCACGTCGGTCTGTTCGCCCCAGGTCATTGGCGAGGCCGGTGGCAAGTCACAATACCAGTCGTAGAAGCTCAAGCAGGTGCCGCCAATCAGCGACAGATAACGGGCGCCGGCGGCGTAAGACACCATCGACATTGCCGGGATTGGCGAGAAGCCGATGATGCGATCCGGACCGAAGGTTTTGGCGGTGTAGACGTTGGAAGCGGCGATCAGCTCGTTAACCTCCTGCCAGCTGGAACGCACAAAACCGCCGCGCCCGCGCGCCACTTTGTAGCTTTTGGCTTTTTCAGGATCGCTGACGATCGAGCCCCAGGCATCGACGGGATCGCTGTGCAACGCCTTGGCTTCGCGCCACAGTTTGATCAGGCGTTTGCGCATCAACGGGTATTTCAGGCGGTTAGCGCTGTACAGATACCAGGAATAGCTGGCGCCACGTGGGCAACCGCGCGGTTCATGGTTTGGCAGATCGGGACGGGTACGTGGGTAATCGGTCTGCTGGGTTTCCCAGGTGACCAGGCCGTTTTTCACATAAATTTTCCAGCTGCAGGAGCCGGTGCAGTTGACCCCATGGGTGGAGCGCACAATCTTGTCATGCTGCCAACGGCTACGGTAGCCGTCTTCCCAGTCGCGGTTGGTGTTCAACGTCTGGCCATGATCGCCAGAAAAGGGTTCCGCCAACTGCTTAAAATAGCGGAATCGGTCTAGAAACTTGCTCATCCGGAATTCTCCTGAGGGCTTTTTAATATTTTTTACCCTATGGATTTCAAGTCGCAGCCAGGCGGCCAGTTCGCTCATCTCCAGGCGCTTACTCAAGTAAGTAACTGGAGTGAGCTAACGCAGGTAACAACGCTGCGGCTTGAAATACGGCGGGTAATGACGTTGCTCAATCTGCCGCCAGCCTACTGAGGCCAGAAGTTGGGCAAATTGATTGCGATCAAGAGAACGGGGGAGAATAACGGCGGCAACGGCAAGCCTACCCCTAAAGTATCAGTGCATGAAATTGATTTAATTACCTGAAAATAATGTAGAAATTTCGATGGAGTTATTCTGTGACGGAGTGTGCTGAACGAGGTGGGGTATTTGGGGGTAGGAAGCGGACTGATGCCCGCTTCAGACTGCTGACAAACCAGCGAAAGGGCTAAACCGGTAGGGGCCGAACATGTTCGACCCAATTTAACCCATTGATGATGCTATTGGGCGCAGCATGCTGCGCCCCTACCATTAAATTTTGTCAACGGCCTCAAACGGGCTGAAGCCCGCTTCCGATTCGGTGAAGTGATTAAAAAGGCGCATTAGCCTAAATCCATCTCATGCCCTATCCACTCGCCGCTGTCGCGGTTGATAAATTGCAGATACTGCTCATATTCCTGTTCGCCATAGAACAGGTTCAGCAGCGGCGTTTTATAGAATGACTGCCACATCTGCCCCAGCATGATCGGGCGACGCGGAACGTAAATGTTCTCTATCAGGTTATAACCGGTGGCCATCAGCATAAAGCACAGGAAGAAGTAGTTGAATCTGCCGCGGATGAACGATCCCCGATGAGCCACGTAATAAAACAGCAAGAACACCGAGGCCACGCTGGCATAACGGCTGGCCGCCTGCAGCGAGCTGGAACACAGGAACACAAACACCACCAGCCATGCCGCGTAGTTTTTGATGTCCCCCGTCTGGTTGCGCATCGGGTGAGCGAGCATAAACACGCCGAGAAACAGCGCCGGGAATAACACAATCAGGAAGTTAATCATGCCGTTGGCGTTGCCGGATGTCAGGTAGTCGCTGGCGTACATGCCGGAGGTATAGACGTCGGAGTAACTGTTGATGCCGGAGATCGTAATATGGGAAACGATAAACGGCAGCGCAAACTTGGCGGTCAGAAAGGCGATGGCGCTGAACACCACCGTCAGCAGGCGGTTCAGGCGCATCACCCGGCTGCACAAAAACACCCCCACCAGCAGCATGCTGGAAAAATGGGTCAACATGGCGAACAGCATCAGGCCCGCGGCAAGCGGACGGTTAAGCTTATGGCAAAACAACACCATCGCCAGGGTCATCACCGCCATCGAGAAGCCAAAGCGCAGCCCCATGGCAATGATAAACGGGTTAATCAAAAACAGCACCGCCAGATGCAGCAGCACAAACTGCCGCGCCGTGAACACCTTGCCGGAATGCAGCATGACGATATTCAGCGCGCTGAGATAGCAGTAAACCGACAGCGCGACGTACAGCCCCGGAATAATGAAAAAGGGGATCCCCAGCGTTTTGAAAATATAGAAATTGGCGTACAGCACCACGTCCACCTTGCCCTGAATGACATCACTCAGGCGGGTCGCCGAATTGATGGCATCGTAGTTGGCAAAGTGGCGGTAAAGGTCTGCCAGCGGCGGAATTTTGATGAAGAAAAAGAAAAAACACAGCGCAATCAGCACATAAGCCGCCGAGTTTTTCTTTCCTGCCCTCAGCGTACCTATGCTGTGCAACAAGGCGAAAAGCGGTACCGTCAGCAACAGTACGCTGCCGATCAGCGTCGAACGTTCAAAGCGCATAATCATCCTCTGAAAGGGGGAATCTCTTAAGGGTAACGGAGTACGCGAAACGCATCTCAGAACGGCACGCCGCGGAAAAACACATTGCGGATGATATTTTTCATATACACCCCCGCCATCAAGCCGCTATTAACGTAAACAATGCCCTTCAGCCCATAGAAAACGCCTGCCAGGCGACTCTTGCCGTCGGTAATGATGCGCGAAGTAATGCAGGTATGGCGCAGACGCATGATCTTGCGTGCCCGGGGTGATACCTGCGGCATCAGCCGCTGCTCAAACTGCATTTTGTTGCGGTAGCCAATAATGCCCTTCGGACTGGAGGTGATGCGTTCGCCGTCATGGTCGTTGTGCACCGCCAGTCGTTCGTGCAGCGTACCGATCTTCGCTCCGGCCGCCAGCAGCCGGTAGAGGAAGATATGATCCTGGTAGCGAGGAGTGTTGAAAAAACCCCGTACCGCAATCGCCGTGCTACGGCGCATCATGATCATCGGCGTGTAGGCTACGCCGGCCAGCATAAAGTCCTCCAGCCCTTCGCAACGCGCGCGGTAGTAATGCTCGGCGCTGATCTGCCCGTTTTTCAGAATATCCATATCGCACAGGCTGACGTCGTAATCGCCCTGCTGCATAAACGCCAGTTGACGGGCGATTTTCTGTGGGTGGTAGTAATCATCATCATCCAGAAAGCTGATGTACTGACCGCTCGAACGCAGGATCCCGCTGTTACGTGCCAGCGCGCCGCCGCCATTGCGCCTGCGCGGGTAATAGATAATCTCACCCCGCTCAATGTAGCCGGCCAGGCGCTCGCGGGTCGTCAGGCGATGGGCGTCGCCCTGCGGGTTGTCATCCACCACGATGATTTCCAACGGGCGATGGGTTTGTGCCAATACGCTATCGATGGCGCGTACCAGCAGTTCGCTGCGGCCATAGGTGGGTATGATGACGCTGACGGTGATACTCATAGTTTTATTCTGCCTGTTGGGGGCGAGAGGGCTCGCCCCAATTGACATGGGTGCAGCATGCTGCTGCTTTGACGAAAACGGGAAAGAGGCGAATGCTGTGCCGCTAGCCGCGCAGGTTGTACAGCCGGGCCATCAGGTAGTAAGCCAGCGGGCTACGGTAAAACAGCCGGTTTTTACGGCTCAGCATTTTACGCTCCTCGCCGCGCAGGCCGGAATAACGGCGCTTCAGCTCGCGGGTTTCGCGCAACGCATCACGCGGCCCGAAAAAGTCCAACCCCACCAGCAAGCGCGCTTTCAGGGTGGTGACGTAGAGAATCGAGTAAAGTCCATGCCCCAGTCCCTGCCGTCGCCCGCTGTCAGCGCCGTCGAGTGCGTAATCCAGATCGTCCAGATCGCGTCGCTTGGGCGCGCGCGTAATGCCATTCGGGTTGGCGCGGTATCCCACCAACGGCGTATCGCAGACCACGATGCGATCGGCCTTCAGGTAAAGCTGCGGGATCAACTGAATATCCTCAAAATTGCGCCCCGCCGGGAAGCGAGCCTCATCGAACAGCGTTTTGCGATAAATCCTCGCCCAGGCGTACCACATGCTGCGGTTAAAGCTGTCTGCCAGCAGCGCCATATGCTCATCACGCTGCTGCGGAGCCGCATTACCGGGCACGATAGCCATGGTTCCGTCCGGTTGGATCTTGCCGTTATTGAAGGTCGAAAAGCGCTGGGCGTTGAAGGCCACAATATCGGCCAACGGATTATCCGCCAACAAACGCCCCAAAATGCTGAAGTAGCCCTCCAGCAGTACGTCGTCGGAGTCCAGGAAGCCAATGTAGTTTCCCTCGGCATGGTCAATGCCGTTGTTGCGCGCCTGGCTTAACCCCTGATTTTCCTGGCGCAGAATGCTGACCCGCCGTTTGTGCTGCGGGTAGCGACACAGCATCTCTTCGGCAATGCCGATGGCACCGTCCGGGCTGCCGTCATCCACGATGATCACTTCCGCCCAGTCAGGCAGCTGTTGCAGCACCGAATCAAGGCACGCCTCGATATAAGCCTCAACCTTGTACACAGGAATAATCAGGCTCAGGGTAATATTCATGACCGGTTATCCTTTATCTTCTGTTTGACGTTGCACCCATACCGCACGGCTGCCCATCGAAGGCAATTCCGCCTCAATCTGCCGTTGCCCCTGAGCCTGCCAACCGGCAGGCAGATCAAAACGTGCCGACATTTGACGGTAATAAGGGTTGGCTATCAGTACCAGGCCGCGATCGCCGCGGATAAACAGCCGGGCCGGGATGGCGGTATTGTTGCCTTGCAACAACCGGCTTTCACCTGAAAGCAGGTAAGGCTCAAAGCTGACAATCTGCTGTGCTACGCTGGCGACGCCACGCCAGATAGCATCGAACTCCTGCTGACTGAAGCCGCCACGCTGGCGCTTGTAGAACAAGTCGGTATAGGAATAAAACAGGATGCCTCTGGCCCCGCCGATCAGCCCTAACCAGGCCTGATTGCGGATCTCCGCCTCGGTAGGCTGACGCGGCTTACGGCCGGGGGCGTAAGCGGCATGATCCATAATTTGCATCACCAACCAGGCTCCTTTTGCCTGGCGCGCCACCTGGCTGGTAATACGGCTGTACTCCAGCGTTCGCGTCAGATCGGCGTCTCTGCCGACCGGATAAGGGTCGCTGGCCAATACGTCCGAACTGTTGAAATAGGCATTGAGCGTCCCGGTCTTGTCCAACACCTGGAACGTCAGGTGATCCGGATCCAATTGCTTGACCTGCAGGTGCTTTTGCTCAATCTGCGGCACATATTCCGGGCCCAGTTCGTCGTTGATGTACCAGGCGAGCAGGTTTGGTTGATGCTTGAACTTCTCCACATAGCTGGCCGTCAGCTGCGGATAGCTCATTTTGGTTTCCGGCGCAAAGCGGGTGCCGGCGTACATATCCTTGAGCGAAAAAATCACCTGCAAACCATACTGCTGGGTTTTGCGGAAATAGTTATAGGGGTCGCGGCCGGTGCCGTAGTTGTAATTGAGCAGGGTATTGAAACCGGCATCGCGGATGCGCGCCAGATGCTCATCCGTCGCCATCTCGCCGTACATGTAGATGCCGAGCGGGAAGAAGCGCTTGCCTTGCTTCAACACGTAACCCTGAGCATCCAGCGCTACCTTGGGCTGCGGGCGACCGACGCTGATCGGCATTTCGCTGCGCTGACTGCGTTGCGTGGCCACGTCCGTCACCTGCTGCTGCAAACGATACTCGCCGGCGGCCAGATCGGCCGGCAGCGGAAATTCCACCTTTTGCTGCCCGCTGATGGCATAACGGCGGCTGTCACGTTTCACCGCGGTGTTTTTGTCATCGACCAGGGTACTGTCCACCTGCACCTGCTGCGGATCCACCACTTCAATCAGGCTGGAGGCCGCGCCGTTACCGCTGCGCATCTGGTACAGCTCCGGCGCAACGGGTTGCAGGCAGGCGTAAACATCGTCAAACCAGGCATTGCCGGTGGTGCCCTGACGCAGATAAACGCCCAGCACCACTTTCACCGCCCGTGGTGGCACCCGAAAATCGCCGGTCACCGGCTGCCAGCCGCTGGTGCCCAGCAGCCCCTGCGGATAGCTGCCCGCCAAAAAACGCCCCTGGTCGTCATAGCTTTCGACAAAAACGCCGGCGCCCTGATTTTCGCCCTTGCCCCTGAGATTTTCACCGCGAACCCAGGCACCAAAAGCCAGCTGTTGACCCGGTTTGACCGACAGGGTTTGCAGCATGTTGTGGTAGTTGGCCGGGTTGTGATTTTGATAAAACAGGCTGCTCTGACCGCCGTGGCCACCCGCGACCACCTGCGCCGAGGCCAGCGACCACCCGGCCCCCCCTGCTCGAAGCCGGGATCCTTGAGCAGGTTGCTGTCGCAGCCGGCCGCATTGGCCAGCCCCGCCCAGCCGGCGCTCGCCAGCAGGCAGGCCGAGGTTAGTTTGCTGAAATTCATTGTCTTTTCATCACCGCGCTGTACAGATAGGAGAAGAACAGATAACAGGACTTCTGATAGGAAAGCCCCAGATGGCGGCGATATATCTGCCACTGCCAGTCGGCCGCGCGGAATTTATTGCCGGACAGCGACTGCGCCGACAGGCGATAAAAGGCCAGGGGTTCGGGGATGCAGTAAGCCATGTGGTTCCGCGCCTTCTCCAGCACCGACAGCCACATCACGTAGTCCTCATGGCCCACTTTGCTCTGGTACACCTTGCCGACCTGTCGCTGGTTGTACATACCGGTCAGATTGCCGATCCAGTTGCTTTTCAACATGTCTTTATAGGCGATGATTTCGCCGGCGCCGCGGTAGTTTTTCACCCGCGTCGGGTCATCTTCAAAGGTGTAATAATGGGAGCACACCACGTCGTAGCGGTTGGTCTTGAGGATCCCGACCTGGCGCGCCAGCTTGTTCGGGTGCCAGACGTCATCGCTGTCGCAAAACGCAATATAATCGCCGCGTGCGGCTTCAATCGCGATGTTGCGGGTCTCGGCCACGCCCTGATTGGTGTCGTTGCGGATGTAAGTCAGACGATCGTGGATGAACGGTTTCACCACCTCGGCGGTATGGTCCGTAGAAGCATCGTCGATCACATACAGGTGATAATCCTGGTAAGTCTGGTTCAACACCCCGAGGATCGACTCTTTGATAAAGCCCGCTGCGTTGTAAGCCGGCATGATAACTGAAACTTTTTCCATCTTAACCTCCAGCGATAAGCTGTTGCCATTGGGGATAAATACGCTCGGGAATGTACTGCTGCGCCCGCGCCAACGAGTGCAGAGAGAAGCGCTGACGCAACTCGCCGTCGCCTATCAGCGCCAGCGTTCGTTGGCTGAAGGCCTCGATGTCACCCTCTGGAACCAGATAACCGTTTTTACCGTCATCAATCAGTTCCGCCGGGCCGGTCTGGCAGTCAAAGGCCACCAGGGGCAGACCAAAACTCATCGCTTCAATCAGCACCATCGGCAAGCCTTCGTAACGCGAGGTCATCAATAGCATCGCGGCCTGACGGTAGTGGCCGGCGATGTCCGCCGTCGCCGGCAACAACTTCACCTGATCACCCAGACCGGCGGCGTCAATCTGCTGTTGCAGTGCCCCCCGGTCCGGGCCGTCGCCGACGATATGCAGTTGCCAACCCAGCGCTTGCGGCGCTATCTGCTGCCAGGCGGCGATCAGGCGGTCAAACCCTTTCTGTCGGCATAACCGCCCCACCGCCAGCGCCACCGGCTGTTGCTGAGCCGGTTGCGGCGGTTGCACCGGGAAGGGTGAAACGTTCTCAATCACCCGACATTTGCGGCCGGGCACCCAACGGCTGATGGTGGCCAAATCTTTCTTCGTCAGCAGTACCGTGCGGTCACCGAGTCGGTAGACCAGCACCTTTAGCCACTTCATCGGCCAGGCATACTGGTGAAAACTGACGTGCTCACTCAGCAACAGCCGGCTGTTCGGACACAGCAACCGCAGGTACGGCACCATGATCGACGACAGTTTGCCCATCGAAACGGTGATAATTACGTCATAGCGGCCGCGCCGTAAAAACCATGCCAATCGCCAGGGCCACAACAGCGTTCTGCCAGGCATAAAGCGTAAACTCACTGACTCCTCCAGCAGGTAAAATGCCCGGTCGCCGCTGATCGACACCAGATCCACCTGATGCCCCAAACGCGTCGTCAGCGCATTTGCCAGGCTGCTGGCCACCCGCTCGGTACCGCCTTTTTCGGCGATGTTCTCAATCACAATCGCTACTTTTCGTTGCTGCATGTCATCTCCGAAATCCCTCGCGGGCGGTACGCAACAGTCGCCCGCCCAGTGGAAACAGCCCCAGTCTGGCCAGACAGTCGCCGTACAGTTTGATCGCCCTGAATTTGCTGCTCAGGGCATCGCGCTCGGTGCGCGCTGAGTAATAGGTGAAGGCCTGCAGGTTTTCGCTGTACAGCGAGGCCAGCAGGTGTTTGCAGGCAAAACCGCTGATATAGCGGCCGCTGGCATGAAGGTAAGCATCGATAAACTGCTCGCTGGCATCGATATTCATCCGGCAACGATCGGTATCGGCATCGCCGCAGCGGATAAACACGCCGCGCCCCTCGTCGAAGGCCACCCTGGCCCCCAGATTGGTGGCGTTGACCAAAAATCCCCAATCTTGATACTTGTAGAGAAACTCCGGAAATAAAAAACGCCGGTCTTCCTTTTTGCGCAGGCTGATGGTTGAGGTGCGAATATCACCCATATCAAGAAATAAAAAATCCGCTCCCGCCACGCCCTCTTTATAATCGAAACGATAACTGCGAATATTCTTATCACTTACCGTGACGTAGTTGCCGAAGATAATGTCTATTCGGGGGTCCTGATGACGTTTCAGGCGGCGGATAATATAGTTGGTATTAAACGAATCCTCCGGCTCCAGAAAAAAAACCACGTCCGAGCGCGCTAAACGGAACCCGGTATTGCACGAGGCCGCCGTATTACGCCGCACTTTACTTTCGTGCAGCCGCGCCCGACGATTGGCGACCAACAGGCTGCGCATATTATCCAACTCTTGTTTGTCCGACGCATTATCAACCACGATAATTTCGTAGTCGAAACCGGAGCAGGCATTAGTCATCCTGACTAATGTGGTGGCCAAACTGGCTGAGTTATTAAAAACGGGAATGACAATCGATAAGTCCATTTATTACCTCAACAATATATTATCATTTGGCAAAACAATGCTAATGCCAACGGAATAGCTTGTTATCCCAGAATATCCTTGTCCGGTTACTTCCCCCCGTCCTGACGCGGTAAATACGCGCAGCCTACCGGTTACTCAACTACTCCTGGAAATAACCTCCCCACTCTTGTTCAATAATTTCCGGTGTGAATCGTTGCAGGCCGGCTCCGGGAGTAAATGTTAACTCGCCAAAATAGATCCGTTCCTGCACCTGATAAAAATCCACCCTTACGTAAGAGAACTGTTCTGCCACCTGGCGTGCCAGCTGCAGCATCTGATCCAGGCGACAGGGTTTCTCCATCGGCACTTCGCTGTTGGGCACCCCCATGCGGATTTCGGTGCGGTTCCATTGGGCATCGAAAAAATCACGACGGTGGTCGATAAAGCGCTGGTAATCAATCTGGATGAAAAAACGCACTTCCCCGTTGCGGTTAAAACAGTGGATCTTGATGTCATTCGGGGTTTTGCCGTCTTCCAGCAACATTTTTTCCACCATGATGCACGGCGAAATATCCTTATAGTGACGCTCGCGATAGACCTGATAAAAATTCTGTCGCAGCCAGCTGTTGGTCAGCACCCTCAATTCATTAAAGCTGGTCTGGCTTTTATCAAACACCAGCTTGTTATAACCGCTGCCGTGATTCGCCTTAATCACAAAGGCGTCAGGCAATGACTGGTACATTTCCTCAGTTAATTTCTCACCCTGAGCATAAAGTTCAATCAGGTATTCTTTCCCCCACAGCTTTTCAATATATTCCCTGACCAGATACTTATCGGACAGCTGAGTATACATCGCCAGAGGATAGACTTTCCTGCGCATCAGTTTCTCGCTATACCCCATCGGTTTAGCCAGATGCGGTAGCTTGCGAAAAAACAAAGCGTATTTTAGCTGATGATATAATGCGTCGGGTATATTACGGTAAAAACCCTTCACCAGATTATTTAGCATAAAGTTCTCGCACCTTCCCTATTAGTTGCGGCAAACAGCGGTAGCAGGTGACCTGCAGCCGGGTAATTTGTCCTTTTCTAAAAAAGCCATTAAGTACAAAAAATGAAATAAATTCGGTAATCAACGTTGATATCGCCGCGCCCAAAATGCCATAGCGCGGGATCAGCACCAGATTCATCAGCACGTTGACCAAAGCGGCCAAAGGCATTTTTATCGCGATAAACCGATAACCGCCAAACAACACGATCGCCCGGTAAGAAACAGTGCCCATCACTGAGAACAGTGAAGTCACCGAGCACAGCGCCAGAATGGTGGCGGTTTCACGGTAACTGTCGCCAAACATCAGCTTCACTATCGGGCCCGGGAACAGCGACAGCAGTAATATCACCGGCATAGAAAGCAGCAGAACCACCAGATACAGCAGTCGGATCCGCCCTTCCTGCTCGCTTACGGAACCGGCGTTGGCCACCCCCGGCATCATCGAGGTAATCAGCGCAATGGGCACAAAGACCCACCCCTGGCTCAGGGTGATGGCGGCGCTGTACAGCCCAACGCTGTGTTCCCCGAGGTAGTTACCGATCATGATCTGATCGATACGCGTATAGATGACAATCGATAGTCCGGACACGGCCAGCGGCAGCCCCACCTTCAGCAGATAGCGGCCATAGCGCCGTTGATGACGCAGGCTGATGGGCCGCATGCCCCCTTTCTCGCGGCGAAACAGCAGCCAACGTACTCCGTAGGGGATCAGGCTGCTCAGCACATAGGGCACCGCAAACCATTCCAGCGGCAGTTTGGCATGCACCAGCGCCAGCCGCACAACAATCGACAACAGCAGCGCCACATTGTTGATCAGCGTGTTCAGCTTCGATTTCAACAGGGCGTCGTAATAGATTTTATAAACGTCCTGCACCGAGAAATACGCGCTGGCCAGCATCAGTGCCATCATGATCTGGCTGGTGCGATCCTGCGTTAACATTGCCCAGGCCATCAGCGGCACCGCGATCAGCGCAAAGAGTTGCCGCCGCAGACGCATCGAGGCCAGCATCAACCGAATGCCACTTTGCCGTTGGCGGGCGACGCGGTTGAACAACACCGCGTCGGCCCCCAATTGCACCAGCGGAACCGCAATGGCAATCACCGACAACAAGTAGTTAATCAGCCCGTACTGCGCCGGCCCCAGATAGCGCGCGACGTAAACCGAAACGAAAATCCCCGACAGGCTCAGCGATACTCGCTCCAACATTAACCACAGGGAGTTCATCAGCATCGCTTTCATAGGGTTACTGGACCTTTTCCTGATGGCTCGGGTAAGCAAAGGCATAGTAACCGGCGTCGGTAGCGGTTTTCTTCACCATGCCGTTGAGGATCACCCCTTTAATGGTGACACCATTTTGTTCGAACCGGCGGATGCTGGTCTCAATCTGCCTGACGGTGTTGACCTCGAAACGCACCACCATCAGTGCCGTACCGGCGTGATGCCCAACAATCGCCGCGTCGGTCACCGCCAACACCGGTGGCGTGTCGATCAGCACCAGATCGTAGTTCTGGCCCGCCCAGCGCAAGAAATCGGCAAAGCGCTGGTGCATCAGCAGTTCGGACGGATTGGGCGGTACCTGGCCACGCGGCACGAAATCCAGATTGGCAATGTCGGTCTTCTTCACCGCCATTTCTGGCGCAATCAGCCCGGACAGCATATCTGACAAACCAGCCTTGGCGCTGTTGTTCAACCAACGGTGCAAAAAGCCTTTGCGCATGTCGGCGTCGATCAGCAACACCCGCTGCCCTGCCTGAGCGATCACCACTGCCAGGTTGGTGCTGGTAAAACTCTTCCCGCTGGCCGGGCTGGCGCCGGATACCATCAGAATATTGTTCTTGGCCTCCATCATGGCGAAATGCAGGCTGGTGCGCAGGCTGCGGATAGCCTCAACGGATAAATCTTCCGGTTCTTCCTGCGCCAGGATCGGCAGTTTGCCGCTGCTGTGTTTGGTCAACAGCTGCTGCTGAACTCGATTGCGCTTTTGCTGCCAGGGCGAAAGCGGCACCGTGGCATACACGCTGATACCACGCTTTTCCAGCGTATCGGTATCGCTGATGCCACGATGAAGCGCGGCACGCAACACCACCACCGACGCCGACAGCACACCGCCCATCAGCAGAGCGAAGAACACGATCATCGCTTTTTGTGGCTGTACCGGCCGCAGACCGGTTTCGGCCTCATCGATGATGCGGATGTTGCCCACGGTACCGGCCTTGCTGATGCTCAGCTCCTGCTGCTTGTTCATCAACTGCATGTAGACCTGCTGATCCACCTGCACGTCGCGGGTGAGGCGCAAAATTTCCTGCTGGGTTTTCGGCAAGGTTTGTACCTGTTTACCGAGTCGCGCCTTTTCAGCTTCCAGCGTGGCGCGCTTTTCCAACAAAGCACGGTAGGCCGGGTGTACCCGGGTATAGAGCTTGGAAATTTCCGCCTCTTTGAAGGTCAACTCATTGAGCTGCCCTTCAAGTTGCACCTGGGTGTCCAGCACCGACTTGGCCTCCAGCGACAGGTCTACCGAGTCGTTCTGCTGGCGGAATTGATTAAGCTGATTCTCGGCGTTATTGAGCGAAGTCTGGGTCCGTGGCAACTGCTCATGCAGGAAGGCCAGCATGCGCTGAGCTTCTTCAGTTTTGCGATCCACATTCTGCTGCAGGTAGTTATCGGTGATGCTCTTGAGCACCGCTTCCGCACGCTGCGGATCCTCCCCCGCCAGGCTGAAGGTCATGATGCCACTTTCCTTGCCGCCAGGCGCGACATCGAGAATATTGCGCAGATCGTCCACCGCTTTTTGGCGCGGTACGTTAACCACGGTGAAGGTGGTGCCCGGCTGCGCTTCAAGCTCGCTCACGTTGACCGACCAACCGCCCTGCTGCAGCGTTTGCCCCACAACGCCGCTGAACAAGGTTTTGCCGTCATGACTCAGGCTGTAATGCTGCGGATCATCGACGGTCAGGGTCAGTTCCTGGCCCTGCATCACCGCCGGCACCTTCATGGAAGAAATACGCAGTACCGGCGTCACTTCGCCACTCAGGCGAGCGATGCCCTTGCCGAACAGCGGGAAATAGTCCGGGCTGATGCGCACCGTCAGGCCGAGGTCGTCGACGGTTTTGCCAATTACGTAACGTGATTTCGCCAGCGAGACCTCGTCCTGGGTCGCCGAGTTCTGACCGACTCCGCCGATCGAACTGTCCAGCGTTTCGCGCAGCAGCGAGTCGCCCGAAAGTTGTTTTTCCACCTGCACCAAAGCCGTGGCCTGATAGATTGGCGTTGCCATCAACGCATAGGCACAGCCCAGGATCCCGGCTACGCCGGTCACCAGCAGAATGCGCCAGCGGTTGTCCCACAGCGGGCCAATCAGGCGCTCCCACTCCAATTTGTCGTCCTGCTCGGCCATCACAATCGGCAATGCATTGTTCTTCATCATCGGTCTTCCTTTAGTCACCGTTACGGGGTTACCAGTTACGTACCCGCAACGTGGCCTCACTGAGGTCGTTGAAGCTGGAAATGGTCGGTACCAGCTGGCTAATCAAGCGGTTCCAGCGTGCGACCGGTGCCGCGGTGACGTACACCACGTCATAAGGCTCCAACTGGAATTCGGTGCCCATCGCCAGTGCGGCGGCATCAGACAGGTCGAACTGGTACAGCGACGCCAGCCGTTTTGGCTGCTTGCCGCCGTTTGGACGGATCACGAACACCCCGGTGGCATCGGCCACCGTCTGGCTGATCCCTTCGGAACTGCCCAGGGCCTCGGTCAGGGTCATGCCGCTGCGGTCCATTTTCAGCGTCGACTGCTTGCCAACCTCGCCCATCACAAACACTTTCAGTTCATCGTTACGCGGCACATAGAGGATGTCGCCGGGCGTCAACAAATGGTTCTGGCTGATGTCGCCGCGCTGCATCAATGCCTGCAGCGAAATCGGCTGTTCTTTGCCCTGGTGCGTCAGCACCACGTTGCGCCAGTCGGCGTTATCGGTCAGCCCGCCGGCGGCGTTGATGGCATCCAGAATGGTCAGCGGCACGTTGGTCACGGCCTGCTGCCCAGAAGTTTTCACCTCACCGGTGACATACACCTTTTGCGAGCGGAACGCGGCGATGCTGACGTCCACCTGCGGGCTTTCCACATAGGTCGCCAGGCGGCTGGCAATCTGGTTGCGCACTTCGGTAACGGTTTTGCCCACCACCTGCACCTTACCAATGTACGGATAGAAGATGGCGCCATCGGCATGCACCCAGTTACCGGTATCACTGGCGCTGCGGTATTGCCCTGCCGGGGTGGTCAGCTCCGGGTGATCCCAGACGGTAACGTTGAGCACGTCACCAACGCCGATGCGGTACTGATAGCTTTGCAACCGCTGATCCAACGCCAGGTTGGGTCGCGCTACCGGTTCTATGCGACGCATTTTTTCCAGCAGCATCGGCGTGACGCGATATACCTGAACCTGTTTGTTGAGGTCGAAATCTTCGTCCTGTTGAGTCACTTTTTCTTTGCCCTGGGTCGGCAGGTGTGAACCCGGAAAGGCGGTGCAACCACTGAGCAGCACGCTGGACAGCACCAGTGGCATCAAATGAGGCAAATGAAGGTTCATAACGGTACCGTGAAAAACGGGCCGCCGTTGCGGCCCGTGGGAGGATTAACGATCGGCGGTAGGGTTATCGGTAAAAACTCTGCCCTGACGAGGTTCGTGCAGCAGGGCAAAATAACCGAAGAAGCAAAATACAAAGGCCAGCAGCATCAGGTGATCGGGCAGTTGCAGCACTTCGCTGCAGATGCCGACGCAGGCCAGCGTCACCGCCAGCATGCAGCTCATACTCAGCGCCTGACGCGCATTGAGGCCACGACGCATCAGAATATGATGCAAATGATCGCGCCCAGCCTTGAAAGGACTCTGTCGACGCAGCAAACGACGCGTCATCACCGTTACCATGTCCATCAGCGGAATGGCAATCAGCCACAGTGCGGTCACCGGTCGCATCACGGCGTCTTCGCCCTGGGTGGCGGCTATCAGCAGCCACAGCACGCTAAACCCAATGACCATGCTGCCGGCATCCCCCATGAAAATCTTGTTGCGCGCACCGAACAGACTGAGGTTGAACAACAGGTAGGCCGCCAGGGCCGCAATCAGGCTCAGACACCACAACGCCTGCTCTTCATGCCCGGCCAGGCCGAACAGGATGGCCAGCGCCATAAACGTGACGCAGGACAGCGCGCCCAGTTGGCCGTCGATGCCGTCAACCATGTTGTAGGCGTTGATCGCCCCCCACACCGCCAGCGGCGTGATCAACAAGGCCGCGTAGCCCAGCTGCAGTTCTTGATGACCCCACAGGTAACCAAAGGAGGTGAGTTGCATCCCTGCCGCCAGCATCATCGCCAGCGCAATCCCTCCCTGCACGATGACGCGTGGCGTCACCGGCAGATCAAAGCGGTCATCCAGAACGCCCAGCAATACCAGCGCCGTAATGCTCAGCAAGAAGGTGGTACTGTGCGGCAACCATTCGGGCTGCCAAAAGGTCACCAGCGTCATAATGAGGTAAATGACGATCCCGCCGACCAGCGGAACATGCCCCTGATGACGCTTGCGCGCATTGGGTTTATCCACTAACCCCACCGCCAACGCAGCGCGGCGGGCAATAACCACCAGCACCAGCGCCAAAATAAATATCACGCTCAGTTGATATAACATTGTTCCTCCAGCGAATAAGCACGCTACCGCCCTTGAGTTACAGCTCCCAATGCGCTATTAACAAAAATAAAATTGACAGTCCCAGGATATAAGTCAGCATGAGCCAATCCCGTTTAATACAGATTTATCTGCTTGTCAGAGATGAAAAATAAATAACCCTAACCCGTAATAAAGTTATCTCTAGGAAAACTCATGCTTAATTGTTTTTTCGATTGCCGAATCAAGTTCGACTGGCGCCACGAAATCACATTGAACATTGCTTTTAAATTGTGTTCTGGCACAGAATTTCTGCACCCGCACGCGGCTAATAGGAAATTTTCGGTGACTTATTTTACTCACCACATCTAATGCCGTTGCCCCGCAGATCCCAAATAGATAAGGAATGCGAATAGTCTTATTATTTCTGCCTAATGAAGAAGAAATAACGTCTACCAGCTGATTCATGGTGAAGTCGGGTTTATCAACATAATTGCTGACCTGATAAGTGGCCTGTTGATCCAGTGCATACTCGAGTCTGGCGGCAATATTCTCAACGTAGGCCATGGACTTCATATTATTGCCGCTGCCGATCATCACAAAGCGACCGCTGGCAATTTGGCGGAACAGGTTATAAACGTTGCCGCGATTGTTTTCACCAAACACTACCGTCGGGCGAATGATGGTTAATTTGTTACTGCCATCGGCTTTACGCCAGGCCTCGTAGACATACTCCGCTTCCAACTTGGATTTGCCGTAATGGTTAAAGGGCTCGAAAACCCCTTCTTCGCCGGTTTCCCGTGTCACGAAGCCATAGACCGCCACGGAGGAGGTAAAGATAATCTGTTGGATATTCAGCGCCGATGCCGTCATGCAGACATTGCGCGCCCCATCAACGTTAACCTGGTAATACAGTGAGATAGGATCGACATTATCCTGATGCTCAGCGGCAAGGTTGATCACGGCGTCACACCCGGCCAACGGCTCCTGCAATGTCTGGGGCTGGGTTACATCGCCAAACTGATAAAGTTCGGGAAAATGCTCACTCCGCTTTTTATCCACGATGGTCAACACCAGGTCGTCACGCGCACTCAGACGCTTAACCAAACGCGTTCCGATAAAGCCGGAACCCCCGATGATCGCTACTTTACGCTTATCCATAATTTGTCACTCAGCCCGGTTTATCCATTATTCCCCACCACACCATTGAGGCAGGACGCTAATTCGCGTTAGAACATGGAAACCAGACTGGACAAAACGGACCCGGCTTTCAAATAACAAATAATGAAATAAAAATATGTGCCAAATGTAAAATTATCGACAAAGGTGAAATATCATCGCGTGCTAATTTTTAACATCATAAGCGACCTGATATTCCATGGTTTTATTCGGCAGTATGAGATTAATCTTACCCGTCCCTTGCGCATCTGAAGTTTCGTATTTCACCGGCTGTTTCAACCTTCCTTGCTTAGGGTCGACGCACTCGATGGTTGCCTGTTCCAGACTTTCGCCCTGATACAGACAAAGCAGGGTTTGCGGGCTGTTGGTACGGGCGTTATTCAGCGTCAACGTCAGCACTACGCGGGTATTGTTTTGAATATCATTGATAATCGGCGGGCGGGTTTGATTCCCCAGCACGTAGGAGAAATGTGAAATAATGAGCAACGACACGAATACTGACAGGTATTTCACAACTCTGACGGCAGGCACAGAGAAAAAACCCGCCGAAGCCGGTATCTTTTTTCTGATTGACGTATTTTTAAGCGTTACTGGTACGACAGGAGGATCAACGGGAGCCATGTTTTCATCATTAAGCTCTATTTCTTCAGCAAGAGTTTCATCCGGCTTATCGTTACTTTCAGAAAGTTCCGCTTGAATATCTTTATTATCGTCAGTGTCGCCACCCCATATTTCATCGTCGGCATATTCTTCCTCTTCAGAAATAAAGTGAAAAACGGCCTTGTTTTCCACCTTATAACCTAAGCGAGGAATGGTTCTGATAAGCGTATGCTCGGCATCACCGATCTTTTGACGAATTGATTTAATTGTTTGATTTATCGTTGAATCCGAACAATAAGTTCCTTTCCAAATGTTTTCTATAATTTCCGTACGGCTAACCAGTTCTGGGGATCTGGCGACAAGAAGTGAAAGTATCTGATACTCCTTCCAACGTAGGCGGAATTTTTCCCTGGACGGTGTCAGAACATCTAGATTCCTAATCTTTATTCTTTTATCAAGATTCACTTTTAATTTCCTTAGCGTGCCTGTCCTGCACACTTTGTATAGAAATATGAAAAAATGTTCAAGAAATTAAATGTAAACTCAACAGGTTGCATTCATGGGATATTTATTTTTATAAAAAATTACTGATTTCATTTTTTACAACATCGCTCAAAAGGAGGCTATGTTTCTTTGAATGACTTTATTTCCCTGTTGGAAACATGGTTTCTCATCATGATTTCCGGCAATAAAACTCAACTATCTTATTGTTTTAAAACAAAAAATATAAAAATGTTAAACAAATGTTAGTTAAATGAAATTATGAAATTTCATCCTGACATCAAACAATATCATCTGTTTTTCCACCTAATCTGATTGTCAGATAGCCTACAAAAAGCCTGCTAAAACAGAATGAGAGTTATCTGATTTAGCCTCTCTCCGAATGCTTGGTTAAAATATAGCATCAAATACAAAGGCGTATTGTTAACTTGATGAAATGAATCTCTGCCAGCCTGAAGAAACAGAATTTCATTGCCGTACAAGGCAGCATTCACGGTGCGTTATTTTCGTAAGGAATTCGACGTAAAAATGAAAAAATAATGTCGGAATAACATTTTTCGCAAAGACAGGAAAAAAATCAAAGTGGGAGAGATACATCTATAAACAAAGGAAAAAGCAGTGCGTGATAATAAGAATATTACCTAAAACTACGAGGATTTCACTGGGGAAGTAAAAAGCTTCACTTAAAGCGAGGGATAAAAAGCGCCTCCCCTGACGAGCAGGCGCAGAAATTGTCAGTAGCTGGCTATCTTTTACGGCCATAAACGAACCAGGTCACCAACACGCACACCACATAAAACACCAGGAAGATTTTCATGGCGCCCGCCGGCGAACCGGTCAGCGCCAATGAGGTACCGAAGGCCTGTGGAATAAAGAAGCCACCGGCGGCGCCAATCGCTGAGATGAAGCCCAATGCCGCGGCAGAGTCGGTGACAGCTTCGCGCTGAGCACTTTCGTCACTGCCCCCGGCCGCCTTAACCCGATCGACGGTGATTTTGCGAAAGATAACCGCAATCATCTGGAAGGTAGAACCGCTGCCCAACCCGGCGGTGAGGAACAACAGCATAAAGACGCTGTAAAACGCGATAAACGATCCTGCGTGCCCTGCCCCCGGCAAAGTGAGGAACAACATGGCGGCGAACACCGCCATCAGCACAAAGTTAATCAGCGTGACGCGGATACCGCCAAAGCGGTCAGATAACGCGCCGCCTACCGGCCGGGCCAGCGCCCCCAGGAATGGCCCAAAGAAGGCATAGTGCAGAATGACCACGTCCGGGAACTGGGTTTTAGACAGCATGGCGAAACCGGCGGAAAAGCCGATGAAGGAACCAAAGGTGGCGAGGTACAGCAGGCTCAGTACCCACAGGTGACCCCGTTTGAGTACCGGCAGTTGCTGACGCAACGACGCTTTAGAGGCCGCCAGATCGTTCATGCCGAACCAGGCTGCCAGCGTGCCGACCAACAAGAACGGTACCCAGATCCAGGCCGCATTCTCCAACCACAGTGAACTGCCGTCCGGCTGCTGCTGTGCCGTCCCGCCAAACGCGCCAAAGACAGCGACGGATATGACCAGTGGGGCCACCAACTGCATCACACTCACGCCCAGGTTGCCTAACCCTCCGTTCAGGCCTAAAGCACCGCCTTGTTTAGCCTTGGGAAAGAAGAAGCTGATATTGGCCATGCTGGAAGCAAAGTTGGCACCGGCAAAACCACACAACAATGAGATAATGACAAACACGCCATATGGGGTAGTGGCATCCTGTACCGCGAAACCCAGCCACAGGCAGGGTACCAGCAGGAAGCAGGTACTGATGGCCGTCCAGCGACGCCCGCCGAACATCGGGATCACAAATGAATAAGGCACACGCAGGATGGCACCCGAAACAGAAGGTAACGCGGTAAGCAGGAACAGCTGATCGGTAGTGAAATTGAAACCTACCTTGTTCAAATTGACCGCCACCGCGCTAAACAGCATCCAGACGCAGAAGGCCAATAGCAGGCAAGGAATGGAAATCCACAGGTTGCGGTTAGCGATACGTTGGCCACGTTGCTGCCAAAATGCGGCATCCTCAGGCTGCCAGTCCTGAATAACCGCGCCTGTTTTTTTTGATTTTGATAATGACGTTGCTGATTGCGACATAAAAAACCTCAGACACAGGGTGATAACTTCGCTCACCCTAGGCGGCGCCCCCTACGGCAAAGTTGATGTAAATCAACCCGGATGCAGGTAGCCAGTTGCCGGAAAATGCTCGCCATCCCTTTATGAGTAAGCCGCTAACGCCGCTAAAAGCAAAACAAATCAAGCGATTGAAAATCACCCCATACCGCTGCCACGGTGCCATATTGCCGAGCGGAAACTAATGGGTACTTCGTTAGAGGTATGGGGTTATGCCTGGGTATGATGAAAAATAACGCGGAATCGTTACCACCTTCGCTGGCACCACCCGCTTTCGCCCTCTGGTTTCCAGCCGTTGTTTTGCTATGCGCCGGGGATCCAAAGCCTATGAAACGCCTGTTAGCTCCACTTTCCATCGTTAACCAGGTGGCCATTTTGATGTTGCTGCTCGGCATACTGGGCGTGGCTGGCATGAGCATTTCCGCCTGGATGTCACAAAGCATTCAGGGCAACGCCCACGCCATCAACAAAGCCGGTTCACTGCGGATGCAGAGCTATCGCCTGCTGGCCCAGGTGCCGCTGGATGCGCGCAGCGAATCCCTGATACGCGAGCTGGACCAGGATGCCAACAGCCCCGACCTGCAACGCCCGCTGGAACAAGAAGGCTTAACCGAACAGTTTCAGGCGCTGCACGACTACTGGCGACTGACGCTGCTGCCGCAATTGCACCAGGCCCGCCAACCCGCCGACGCTGCGCCGCAGGTAGCACATTTCGTCACCCTGCTGGACGCGCTGGTCTCGGACATCGACCGTCATACCGAACGTCGGTTGTTGACGGTGACGCTGGTGCAGGCGGTGTTTATTGCCCTGACGCTGCTGCTGTTGGTAGGTACCATTTGTTACCTGCGCCGGCGCCTGCTGCATCCCTGGCGGCAATTGGTGGCGATGGCGCTGTCGGTGGGCCGCGGCGATTTCAGCCGCCGCTTCACCCAACGTGGCCACCAGGATGAAATGGCCTCACTGGGTGGCGCGTTAAACACCATGTCCGACGAACTGGCCACCATGTACAGCGGGCTGGAGCAACGGGTGGCGGAGAAAACTGCCGATCTGCAGCAAAAAAATCAGGTATTGAGCTTTTTGTACCGCGCCAGCCGGCAACTGCACGCCAATGAACCGCTGTGCAGCCGCCTGACGCCAATACTCAATCAATTGCAAACCCTGACGCCATTGCGCGCCATTCAGGTGCGGCTGTATGAAAACAACAGCCAGGAGCAGTTTGTGCAGTTGAGCGGCAACCAGCCTCTGCGACCGGAGTACTGCAATAATCCGGTGTGCAGCGCCTGCCTGAACGACGACGAGCAACAGCATGCCAGCCACCCATCGCTGAGCTGGAGCCTGAGCGACAAGCTGGGAGATTATGGGGTGATTGTCGCGCAACATCCGCCACAGCGCCCGCTGAATGACGACCATAAACAGTTGATGAACACCCTGGTGGAGCAGTTGACCAGCGTGCTGGCGATTGAACGCCAGGTTGATCACCAGCAGCAACTGATGCTGATGGAAGAGCGTGCGGCGATAGCGCGTGAACTGCATGACTCTATCGCCCAGTCGCTGTCGTGCCTGAAGATGCAACTCAGTTGCCTGCAAATGCAGGGCGCGGAACTTTCCCCCGCCAACCTGGGGCTGGTGCAACAGATGCGAGAGGAACTTAACATTGCCTATCGCCAACTGCGCGAGCTGCTGACCACCTTCCGCCTGAGGTTGACAGAACCGGGGCTGCTGGCGGCGCTGCAATCAACGGTGCAGGAGTTCAGCCAACGGCTGGGCATTCCCATCAGCCTCGACTATCAGTTGACGCCGCGCACCGTGCCCACTTATCAGGCTATCCACCTGCTACAGATTGCCCGTGAAGCGCTCAGCAATATCCATAAACACGCCCAGGCCAGCCAGGTGAGCATTCAGGTGATCAATCAACGGGGCGAAGTCACCCTGAGCGTCTGCGATAACGGCTGCGGCCTGCCTCAAGATACTCTTCGCCCCGATCACTATGGCCTGATCATCATGCGCGATCGCGCCAAAAGCCTGCACGGCCGCTGCGAAATTTTGCCCCGCAACGGCGGCGGCACCGAAGTCCGGGTGGTATTCAAGCCGGACAACCACGCCATCGACTAATGGGAGAAACCATGACGACCGAAACTGCCGCCACCATTTTATTGATTGACGATCACCCGATGCTGCGCAACGGCGTAAAACAGCTTATCGGCATGGACCCGCGCCTGCAGGTGATTGCCGAAGCCGGCAACGGTGAACAAGGTGTTTCGCTGGCCGAGGAGCACGATCCTGACCTGATCCTGCTCGATCTGAATATGCCTGGCATCAACGGGCTGGAAACGTTGGATCGCCTGCGCATGACCGCGCTTTCTGGCCGCATTGTGGTGTTTAGCGTGTCGAATCACGAAGATGACGTGGTCAGCGCGCTAAAACGCGGCGCAGACGGCTACCTGCTAAAAGACATGGAGCCAGAGGAACTTTTGAAGGCGCTGCACCAGGCTGCAGCAGGCCAGATGGTATTGAGCGAGGCCTTAACCCCCATTCTGGCCGCCAGCCTGCGTGAAAACCGCCCGAGCGCCGAACGGGATATTCAGCAACTGACACCGCGCGAGCGCGATATTCTCAAACTGATTGCCCAGGGTCTGCCGAACAAGATGATCGCACGCAGGCTGACCATCACCGAAAGTACTGTCAAGGTGCACGTCAAACACCTGTTGAAAAAAATGAAGCTGAAATCGCGCGTTGAGGCCGCCGTGTGGGTACTGCAGGGCAAAAACGGCTAGTCAGCGCCGTTCAACGGCCCGGTCTCTGCCGGAATGGTGGGCGTTTGCAGCGTTTTTGGCGGCGGCAAACCCTCGCCCTCCCCGGAAGAGGCGGTCAGCGGCGGCGTCACCTGCAGTTGGATCCAGTTGGACGTCACCAATTGCTGCTTGTCATCTTCCAACGTGACCGATAAACGGTAGCGGTTTTCCGCCCCCGGCGTGTCATCCCACTGCGGCACAATCAGGCTCCAGCCGTGTGGATCGTTGCTGTTTTGCGACGACGTCAGGCTAAGTGCCTGGGTATCCCCCTGCCAACTGACGCGGGTGATTTTATTGGTGGTTTTAATCTCCAGCTTCAACGGCAGCGTTTCCCCCGGTTGCAGGCTCCAGGGCGGCGTGGCCAGGAAGACCTGCAGCGTTTTACGCTGGCGGAATTCCATTACCGGGACATTTTTCCGTTCGATATTGTCATAGCGGCTGCCGCGCAGCGATTTGGCCTGGGCCACATACTCCGGGGATATCTGCTTTACCAGCGGCACACCAAGGCGATAGCTCAGCGCCAGTTCGACCTGATCCTGGCTCACCCCGCCTTCCCCCATCTTGTGCAGTGCTTTCACCGTCACCAGCGGCACCGGCGTGTAATTCACCCCCAGTTGCATGGCGCGCGGGTCGTTTTGTTTTTTACCACTGCCAAACAGGTTGACGTTCTCCCCCCAGTACTGCTCGTAGCTGAGAGAGCCGCCGATCTGGCGGTAAAACGGCAGGTAGCCCTGGGTGGTGATGTCGTAACCGCTTGCCGGACGACTGAGAAATTCGGCGTTATCCTTCTGTTGCGCCAGTGCCGATAACGGATAGTAATAATTGGCGGAAAAACGCAGGAAGTCACCCCAGGCTTCGGCCCCCAGGCTGGCGCGGTTTTGATTGCGCTTGAAGTCGCTGTCGAGCACCGTGTTATACCCCAGCAGCCAATCACCGGCGACCCAACGCTGCCCAAGGCCAAAGTTACCCAATGAACCTTGGCTTTGCTGCAGCAGACCGAGCTGGCTGTAGGTCAGCAAGCCGTTAACGTCATACAGAGGGCTGAACAGCTGGCCGCTGCTGCCGGAAAAATCCCCCTGGTCGGACATTACCAGCGACAGTTTGGCGGTGCCCAGCGGTGACAGCAGCTCTTGTGCCTGTTGTTGCAGCACCTCACTGGCTTGCCCTACCGCGTAACTCTCGGCGCGGGTTCGCACCTGCTGGCCGGAGACATTATTCAGGTTACGCTCACCCAGCTGTTTGGCCATGGTGGCCCACTCTTTCTCTCGCTCTGCGTCATTCGAGGCGTTGCCCCCCAGCTCGGGCAAGTTGTCGTTTGCGTTCGCTTGATGGCTAACCGAGGGCGGCGCAGGGGGAGATTCGGCACCGGCGGGCAAGCTGCCCAACAGCCACGCCAAACCCACCGCCGGTAAACGGGCAGGGAGTGAGAGGAAATCAACGGCTTTTTTCAATCTGTTACGCGCTTTAAGAATAACGTCAGTCATTACACCACCGCCGTTCCCTCATCCCGAGAGTGGGCGGAAAAACCTTTTTTGCTGCGGCCACTCCAGGCAGCAGAACAACGACCTTTGCACAGCGAACAACCGGGGTATTGCCCCTGTCGGGTACCGGGGCGCCAAAGTGCATCATGAACCCCAAATTCTAATCGGTTTCTGATGATAAACCATCAGATAAACCTCAGTTTATTATGTGACAACGTCACAATTGCGGTTGATATTGCCTTGCAAAGCGTGGTCATTCCCGAACGCGCCGAACACTCTCCGTCGGTCAGGATAAATTCACTAAATTTCATCGCAGATTTTGCCTGATTAATCGGCATTCATCTTTTCATAAAACGCAGTAATACGTTGATTATGCGCGGAAACTCTCATTTTCAATGTATTTTACCTGGCTATAAACAATGCTTTGCGAACGCCTGCGCAAAGCGCGTCATTACCTGGCACCTGCTCTGCTGTAAAACCCATTTTGCCGCTATTTTGAACGTTAATTTCAGTTCAGCAAGGATGCTTATGTTTAACGAACCGCAGGGGGACCTCTGGTTTCGCGGCCTGTTTATTATGGCCATGTTACTGTCGGCGGTCCTCGCCAGATGGCTTATGCATTCCGTGCCTCAGGACGTGGGGCAACGCCTGCCGCCGCTAAAAACCCGCACTCTGATGTTGATAGCCGCCTGCGCCGGACTGGCGGCATTGCCTTTTAGCCTATCGCCGCTACAGCGAATCAGCTTGCTGCCGGTGGCGACCCTGCTGCTCGCGCTGGCGCTTATCGACTGGCGGCACAGGCTGTTACCGGATCGCCTGACGCAACCGCTGTTATGGGCCGGACTGCTGGCCAATCAGCAAGGCTGCTTTACCTCGCTCGACGAAGCAGTGATCGGGGCCGTCGCCGGCTATCTGTCGCTATGGTGGCTTAACGCCCTTTATCGCCTTCGGCGGAAAACGGAGGGTATCGGCCAGGGCGACTTTAAATTGCTGGCGGCCCTGGGGGCCTGGAGTGGCTGGTCTGCCCTGCCGATGTTGGTGACCGGCGCAGCCACGGCAGGCTTATGCGTTGCGATTGTGGCCCAGTTACGCCGCAGCACCGGCAGAGATGCCCCGCTGCCGTTCGGCCTTTATCTGGCGCTTTCCGGCTGGTTTACCCTGCTTTCGATGGCCGACATGGATATCACGCCCTTCATCAAGGGAAATTCTCTCATTTCAGCTTATTTCACCCCCATGGCGGATTAATGCCGTGGTTGGCGCTGTTATAGCCGACTGTTGGCCAGGCTGTTATAGCGAGCCTGTCTCTGCACCACTATGCTTTATTTAACCAAACACAGGAGGCTGTATGATCGGTCGTGGTTTATCTGCTCTCGCGCTCAGCGCGGCATTACTTTCCGGTTCGCTGTCGTTCGCGGCGCAGGCTGCCGGTACCTTTACTCTCAGCTCATCGGCGTTTCAGGATGGCGGCATGCTGGCCCAGAAATATGCCGGGGCCACCCCGGGCAACGCCAGTTGCACCGGCGACAATGTTTCACCTGCTCTGAACTGGGCCAACCCGCCGGCGGGCACTACCAGCTTCGCCTTGCTGGTGTCCGATCCCGAAGGCCGTGCCGGATTGGGCGCCAGCCACTTGGTGGCCTACGGTATTCCAGCCACGGCTCAGGGTTTCGCTGAAGGCGATCTTACCCAGGGCAAAGGCTTTGTCGGCGGCAAGAACTCACCGGGTACCGCGGTGTATCACGGCCCATGCCCACCGGCAGGCTCTGGGTTGCACCACTATACCTTCGTGCTGATCGCCACCGATCTCCCGCCGCATGCGCTGGGGCCAGGGTTAACCCGCGAACAGCTGTTGGAAAAATTGCAGGGCCACGCCAAGGGCGGTGCGGGCATTATCGGTCGTTTCGGTCAATAACCGGTGCCGGGGTGGCCTACTTACTCACGCGATCCAGATACAGCATGCTGTTGGCGATATCCACATGCGCATCTTTAACATTATCGCGCAGCGCCACCAGGGTTTGCCCCTGTAAGGCCACAACGTAAGGGGAACTGGTCTGCAGTTCGCGCTGCAACGTGACGTAACGCGCGGCGCGGGTTGCAGCATCCCCCTCTGCCGCGGCTGCACGGGTTTCCGCACTCAATGTCGGGATGTTCCATTGCGTACGCCAGGCTAGGGTTTTCGGCCCATTCGGCACGTTGTAGGCGAAGGCGCTGGCGTTGGTGTTAGGATCCAGATAGTCGGCCCCCCAGTAGGTGAAGATGGCCTGGAAATCACGGCCGCGCATTTTGCCCCACAGATCGCTCTCCACTACCGGATGAATGTCCAACTGCAAACCGGCCTTGGCAAAGCTGGCCTGCAGTGCCTGGGCGATATCGGTATACGGCGGCTGATTGATGACGATCAGATCAATACGCGTTCCTTCGGCGATACCCGCGTCATGCAGAATCTGTTTGGCTTTGGCCACGTCGAGCTTAAAAGGTTGATTATCCAAGGCGCCATCCAACCCCTGCGGCAGGAATGCCTGGTGTACGCGATACTGCCCCTTCAACAGGTTGTCGGCAATCGTCTGGTAATCCACCAGCCAGCGTGCCGCCTGCCACAAGGCCGGATTACTCAAAGCCGGTACCTGCTTGCTGCCGGTATTGAACCCCAGGTAATAGACTTTGGCTGAATCACGCTGCTCGATCCTGATGCCCTTTTCGTTACGCAGCGAGTTGAACTGATCGGCCCCCAGATCGTAGGCCACGTCAGCATCCCCTTTCAGCAGCAATAAACGGCGGGTGCCGGCATCGCTGACGTTTTTCAGCAACACCGTTTTCAGCTTGGCCAGCGGTTGAGCGTAATCATTGCGGCTGAACAACAGCGCCTCGTGAGGTACATAGTTGCTGACGCGATAAGGGCCGGCACCGGCTGAGTTCGAACGCAGCCAGGCATTGCCGAAGTCCCCCTGCAGACCGTGCTGGCTGAGCAGCTTTTCATCGACTATCGACGCCACCGGCGCGGTTAACAGCCGCAGTGCCAGCCCACTGCCGATATTCGCCGACCAGCTTAGCTGCACCTGGTTATCGCCCAGTTTCTTCAACTGACTCTCGACGTTTTCCGGCGTCCAGCCGAATTCACCAAGGATAAACGACGGTGCCTTGTTCAGTTTCACCGCCCGCACCAGTGAGAAGATCACATCCTCCGGGCGTACCGGGTTGCCGGAGGCAAACCGTTGTTTGGCGTTCAGGGTAAATATCAAACTGTGGCCGTCTGCCCCCGTTTGCCAACTGCTGGCCAGTTCCGGCGCCAGCTTTTCCGGCGTGGTGCGATCCGGTGTCAGCAGGCGCTGATACAGATTGACCAGGTTGGCCGAACTGACGGTTTCAAAGCTTTCGGCAGGATCGAGACTGATGATGCCTTCCAGCGAACTGACCACCACCAGCGTGTCTTTCGGGGTGGCGGCCTGTGCGCCGAAGCTCGCCGCCAGGGCACTGAACAATAACGTTGGGATTAGCCGTTTCATTGATGCACTCTCCAGAGTCACGCGGATGCGTTATTTGGCGAGTGTAGGGGCAGCGGCTTAGCAGAAGAACGACTATAAATTGCTTTATTTATTACGCAGATGAATAAGCCCGCCGAGTGAACGGCAGGCTGATTTCAGTTCACCAACCGGCCATGCGCCATCGCCACCGAACGATCGCACATGTGGTCAATCACGTCGGCATCATGGCTGACCAGGATCATCGTCAGATCGCCCGCCTGCTTCAGCTCGTTCAGCAGGTTGAGGATTTCCGCCTGCACCGACATGTCCAGTGCCGAAGTCGGTTCATCCAGCAACAACAGCTTTGGTTTCAGCAACAGCGCGCGCACGATCGCCACCCGCTGACGTTGCCCGCCGGAAAGCTGGTGCGGATAACGGTCCAACAGCCTGGGATCCAGCCCCACCTGGCGAAAACCGGCGCTGATTTTCTGCTCGATATTGCGCTCTTTCAGCAACTTTAGGGGTTCCGCCAGCGTGCGCAGCAATCGGTGCTTGGGATGTAACGAGGCATAGGGGTCCTGGAATACCATCTGGACCTCACGCCGCAGATCACCGGTAAAAGGACGGCCCGGTTGCAAATCACGGCCGAGCAGTTGAAAACCGCCGCTCCAGCTTTCATTCAGCCCGGCCAACACCCACAGCAGCGATGACTTGCCGCAGCCGGACGGGCCAACCAGGCCGAAGCACTCGCCCGGTTCGATGTGCAGATTGACATCATGCACCACGGTGCGTATCTCATAGCCCTGGCGGTGGCTGACGCTGAGGTTTTCCAGGGTAATCAGGCTCATTTCAGTGACTCCAGCAGTGCGCGATCCAGGATCGGCAGCGTTTTGCCGTGAGTCTCGCGGCTTGGCCGACATGACCACAACGTGCGCGTGTAAGGATGGGTGGCGGAGGCCAAACGATCGGCAGGCAGTTGATCCAACAGTTCGCCCTTGTACATCACCAGCACCCGTTCGCAGTAGTGCGCCACCTGCTGTAAATCGTGACTGATCAAAATCAGGCCCATATTACGTTGCTCCACCAGATTTTCGATCAGTTGCAACACCTGATCGCGCATCTGGTGATCCAGTGCCGAAGTCGGTTCGTCGGCAATCAACAGCTGCGGATCGTTGATTAATGCGATGGCCAACATCACCCGCTGCCCCATGCCGCCGGACAGCTGATGCGGATAGCGCTGGCTCAGCGCCTGCGGATCGGGCAAGCCAACCGCCGCCAGCATGTCCAGCACCTTCTCCCGCCGCTCGGCGCGGCCCAGGCGGGTATGCAACAGCAGCGGCTCCTCCACCTGACGCCCAATCGGCTGGGTCGGATTCAGCGCGTGCTTGGGATCCTGCATCACCATGGCCACCTTGTTCCCGCGCAGCCGGTTCCACTGGCGCTCGTTCAAGCGCGTCAGATCGTCGTCGCCCAGCGTCAGACGCTGCGCCTGCAGCTGTAACGGCGGTGGCAACAGCCCCATCAGGGCGCGGGCGGTCAGGGATTTGCCGGAACCGGACTCCCCCACCAGCGCCAGCCGCTCCTGTCCCATGCTGAAAGAGATGCCTTTCACCAACGGTGGCGAGGCCGGTAACAGCACCGACAGGCGTTCGACGGTCAATAATGGGTTATCAATGTCCATGACGAGGATCCATTTTATCGCGCAGGCCATCGCCCAGCAGGTTAAAGGCCAGGCTAGCGAACAGAATAGCCCCGCCCGGTGCAGCGGCGACCCACCACTGATCAAAAATCACTTTGCTGCCCTCGGCCACCATCGAGCCCCACTCGGCGGTCGGCGGGGCCACGCCCATGCCGAGAAAGCCCAATCCCGCGGCGGAAAGAATTATCCCGCCCAAACTCAGCGCCGCACGCACCACTGCGCTTGGCAGGCACAGGGGTAAAATATGCCCCGCCATCAGCCGCAGCCCACCGATGCCCTGCATACGCGCCGCCGCCAGATAGTCACTGCGACGCAGCGCCAGCGTTTCCGCCCGGGCTTGTCGGGCAAAAGCCGGCCAACTGGTCAAGGCCAGCGCCAGTGCGCCGTTCATCAGCCCCGGCCCCAATACCGCGACAAACGCCAGCGCAATCACCAGGCTGGGCAATGACAGAAAAATATCGGTGACGCGCATCAGAATACGCTCGACCCAGCCGCCGAGATAACCGGCGCTGATGCCCACCAACAGCCCAATCGGGATGGTCAGCAGCAGGATTAACGACACCAGGATCAACGTTGGCCGTGCACCATAAATCACGCGCGATAACAGATCGCGACCAAAGCCGTCGGTCCCCAGCCAATGCCCGGAGGACGGCGGCAACAGGCGCAGTTCGATGTGTTGCAAGTTAGGGTCGAAAGGCGCCAGCCAGGGAGCCAGCAGCGCGGTCAGGATCAGCACAGCCACCAGCGTCGCCCCCAGCGTCAGCGTGGTGAGCTTGCCGCGCTGGCGGTAGCCGACCGCAGGTTCGCTCTGGGGTTCATGTTCAGAAAGATATTGGCTCATCGGGTTCGCGGGTCCACTAAATAGGTCAGCGCATCGGCCAGCGCGTTCAACACCACAAAGCAGGTGCCAATCAGCAAGGTAGCGCCAAGAATGGCCGGGGTATCGGCGGCAAACAGCGCGGTGGTCAGGTAACGCCCCACGCCCGGCCAGGCAAACACCGTTTCGGTCAGCACCGCCCCTTCCAGCAGGCTGGCATAGGACAGGGAGAGAACGGTGATCAGCGTGCCGAGCACGTTGGGAAACACGTGTCGCACCAAAATACGCGTACGGCTGGCCCCCTTGGATCGCGCCAGGGTAACGTACTCTTTATTGCACTCTTCCAGCATCGCCGCCCGCAGCAAGCGGGTGATACCCGCCATCGACAACAGCGCCAACGCCACCACCGGTAACCACAGGTGACTGATGGCGTTGTAGAACATGTCGCGATCGCCGGACAGCCAGGTGTCGATCAGCACAAATCCACTGCGCGGTTCCATGCTGTAAAGGTAGATATCGTCCAGCCGCCCCGGCCCCGCCGACCAGTGCAGCGTGGCGTAAAACAGCAGCAGCCCCAGCAGACTGAGCCAGAAAATCGGCACCGAATAGCCGATCAGCGACAGCAGGCGCGCGGCGTTATCCAGCCAACTGCCCGGTTTTATCACCGCCAAAAACGCCAGCGTAATGCCGCCGAACGCACCGAGGATAATGGCGCAGGTCGCCAGTTCCACCGTGGCCGGGAAGGTACGCAACAGATCGCTCAGCACCGGCTGCGCGGTAATGCGCGATATCCCCATATCCCCGTGCGCCAGGTGCACCAGATAGCGCCAGAACTGCACCGGCAACGGCTGATCCAGCCCCAGGTCGTGACGGACCTGTGCGTAGGTGGCCTCGCTGGCATGATCGCCGGCGATCTGCAACGTAGGATCGATCGGCGCCAGATGCGAGAGCATAAAGGTGAACAGCAGCAGCCCAAGCAGCGTCAGCGCCAATGACAGCAAGCCGGTAAGCAGCCGGCGTCCCCAACGCCAACTGTGCCGGGCGAACCCGGCGGAAGCGGTACGGCTTATCATTACTTGCTGACCTTGCTGTAGAACACCATGTCAGGGTTGATGCCCTGCTCGTAGCCTTTCAGGTTGTCACGTACCGCAATCAGGCTGCGAGCCTGCAGGCCGATGACAAACGGCGAACTCTGCTGCACGGCCTGCTGTAGCTGTTGATAATCCGCAACCCGTTTGGCGGTGTCGTTTTCCGCCGTGGCTGCCAGCGTCAGCTTGCTTAGCGCAGGGATCTGCCAGTTGGCGCGCCAGGCCAGCGTTTTGCTGCCGTCTTCCGGGTTATAGGCAAAGGCGGCGGCGTTGGTGTTCGGGTCAAAATAATCTGGCCCCCAGGAGGTCAGGGTCGCGTCATAGTTCAGGGATTTCACCTTGGTGGAAACCTGCGCGCTGAGGCCCGGCACCAGTTCCACCTTCACCCCACCCTGGGCAAAGCTGGCTTGCAAGGCCTGCGCGATATCCAGGTACGGCGGCTGATTGTTGACGTCCAGCTTGAAGCTGACGTTGGTCAGGCCGGCCTTCGCCAGGATCTCTTTGGCCTTTTGCGGGTTAAAACTGTATGGGCGATCTTTCAGTGCGCCCAGATAACCTTCCGGCAGAAACGCCTGATGGGTCTGGAACTGGCCCTTCAGCAGATCGTCAGCAATGCCTTTATAGTCGAACAACCAACGCGCGGCTTCCCAGAACGCCGGATTGCCCAGCGCCGGTGACGCCTTGGCGTTGAACTGCAGGAAATAAAGTGAGGCGTAAGGGATGGCCAACGGCTTGACGCCCGGCTTGCCTTTCAGCGCCGCCATCTGATCTGCACCCAGATTACGCGCGATATCGGCGTCGCCCTGTTCGATCAGCAACCGACGCGCGGCCGGATCCGGCACGTTCTTGATCAGGATAGTCTTCAGCGTCGGGGCGCCTTCCGGTGAACTTGGGTTGGCGTCGAGCACTACAACTTCGTGCGGTACGTAGGTGCGAATTTTATACGGGCCGCTACCTGCGGAATGGCTGTTCAGCCATTGGTGACCCAGGTCATCCCCCTGCTGATGCGACAAGGCTTCTTTGGCATCGACAATAGAAGACACCGGCGCCGAAAGCAGGCTAAGCACAAAGGCTGGGCTGACGTTTTCGCTCCAGCTTATTTTGACCCGCCTGTCATCCACCTTGGTCAGGTGCTGGTCGACGTTCTTGGCGTCCCAGCCCAACTGGGTGAGGATAAACGAGGGTTCCAGATTCAGTTTCACTACCCGCGACAGTGAGAAAATCACGTCTTCCGGGCGCAGCGGATTGCCGCTGGAAAATTTGGCATCCGGCCGCAGAGTGAAGGTCAGGCTGCGGTTATCGCTGCCCGCCTGCCATTCGCTGGCCAGCGTCGGTTTGAGTTCGATAGGATTTTTGGGATCGGATTGGATCAGCCGCTGGTAGAGGCTGTTGAACGACTGCACCGTGGTTAACTCAAAACCCTGGGCCGGATCAAAACTGACCACGTCATCGATGGACTGGGCGATCACCAACGTGTTTGCCGGGGTTGCTGCCTGTGCGTTGAAACTGGCCGCCACGGCCAAAAACACCAAAGAGGGAACGAACGCTTTCATCAAAACTCTCCAAGCGGATGGAATTTATAGTAATTTCGCGAGTGTATGTGAGAGCTCTCGGCAGGCGAAGGTACTTAAATAACTATAGATATTCTTTTTCTGTCTATAGCTGAGATTTTGATTATTAAGCAGGCGGGGGGATACCGTCAGTTGTGCAAGGACTATGGCAAAGATATTTTTTCGATGCAGGCGGTAACCACTCCTCATAAAGCGCCATCACGTTTGGCAGGCTTACTATTCTACTGACAACGTCAATCTGAGGTTGTAACAGACGACGAACCAAGAGCCTTACAGGTGTTGGCGAGCGGACATGCCCCGACAATCAGGTTGAATGAAATCACCGTCGCCACAGTATCAGTGGAGTAGATAATTATTACATTTCAATACATTAAATACCTGACAAGCAAAATGCCTCAATCAATTTTTCAGCTTCCCACTCCTTAATATCTGATACCTGCCCGTCTCCAATCTCTACCAGGCGCAATTCTCCCTGGGTATTTTCTACAATATCTATTGAATAAAACGGAGTCTCCACGCAGCGTGCAATCTCATAAACAAATTCAGGTATTTGATCGTCGGATGAAAACACCCTCCCGTTAAGTGAAAAATAGCGACGCTCAGTGTTATTAACAAATTCCTCAACGCGCCTCAGGCTAACCCCACCTTCTACACTCCCTCGAAAATGCGCAATAAGGCTGAGAATTTCTGCGACTTCCTGAGCATCCTTAGCCACAGAGCCCCGGGACGTCGTCAAGGATTTCACGTAGTCCTTAACAAAATAAGCGGGCCATTGAAGCTGGCTGACAAGACGCCCAAAATCAGCATCAGCTGTGGTTATAATAGTTTCCGGTGTATAGGCCTTACAGCGGTCATACCAACCCGTTATATAGTGATTACTGATATATTCTTCAGGGGACTCGAGCATCTTCCCTCCCCGTGCGGCCACAGCACCGTACAACTGACGATATTCATCGGCGTTCAGCATCCATCCTCGCCAGACCACGGGACTACCGGACTCAAAGGGAGCCGAAAACTGATATTTACCCATCGCTGCCGCTTCTGAGGCAAGTAACAGGCAATGTATCCCACGTTGCCGGGCACAAAGATACTCCAGTTCAAAAGTTTCATCCGGTTTGCACAAATTCGAATAATCATCAGGATAGATAATTTGCATGTATGGCCCCATAGGAATAATAAATCCAGTCAGTCTGAATCACGCTGATTTTATGGAATAAAATGGTGGTGACGCCAATGAGTAGAACATAAATTTTTCGACGAAGGCACCAGCAAATTTTCATACGGTGACATCAAGCGTGAAAGTCCGAGTGTTTTACGATCCAGACACCTGGTTTGGGGTCAGAGCCTCACCTTGTAAGGCTCAAAATGCAGAGTAGGTACTTTCCCGGTAACAAAATAATCTTTCACGCCCAGAAAGGGCCAAAGGACAAGCCATCCCTGGCGTTGATATCAATGAAAAGACGAAAGTAGCGATTGGCAGTGTCAGTAAAGGGCTCGAAAATAAAGGCCTGTACAACAGCAGAACCTCCATCAGCGATTGACTTCTGCACGCCAGACTCCTGCCCCTGTAGAACAGGTCAGCGCAAATACGTAACGTGTATCCCGCCTGCTATCTGCGCTGCTGTTTCCGTCGCCGCAATGCTCAAAGCCGCAATGCTCAAATCTGATAATCGATCACCGTTTCCAGCTGTGAAGAGAACACCTTGTCTTTGATTTCCGTCAGTGACAGCGTCGGGTTGCACAGCTGGATAAACTGCCAGGCATAGTTACGTTGTAACTGACTGCGTTTCAAACCTAACCACACGGTATTGGGCTCGAACAGGTGCTCGGCGTTAAGGCTGACCAGCCCATGATCGCGCTCTTTCTCATATGACATGTCCGCCAGTA
Source organism: Serratia sp. BNK-12 (assembly GCF_047456085.1). Lineage (NCBI taxonomy): Bacteria > Pseudomonadati > Pseudomonadota > Gammaproteobacteria > Enterobacterales > Yersiniaceae > Serratia > Serratia sp. BNK-12. The sequence continues at coordinate 2,000,982 of NZ_CP179896.1, read as the reverse complement.
CGCCGACCCCCAACCCCAGCTCGACATAGGTTTTTATTACGTCGGAATCCTGAGCGCTTAAGGCAATGTCCGGCGTCAGCCCGGCGGCTTTGAACGCGCTATCCAGCCGCGAGCGACCGGTAATGCCCTGGCGATAGGTTATCAACGGTAAGGTACTGAGCATTTCCAGCGTCACCTGCGGTTGCCGGGTCAGTTCGTGCCCTTCCGGTACCAGGATGGTGTGATGCCAGCGGTAGTAAGGGAACGCCGCAAGAGATTCATCGCTCATCAGCCGTTCACTGGCAATGCCGATATCGGCTTCGCCCGAGGCCAGCATCGCGACGATTTCTTCCGGACTGCCCTGGTTCAGCACCACCCTTACCCGCGGGTACAGCGCACGAAACTCCTTGATGACACCCGGTAGGCTGTAGCGCGCCTGCGTATGGGTGGTCGCAATATGCAGTTGGCCGGTGTCGTTGCTGCTGAACACATCCGCCAGTCGGCGGATATTATTGGCATCGTTCAGGATGCGTTCCGCCACCACCAGCAGCTCTTTACCCGGTTCGGTCATGCCCAATAAACGCTTGCCGCGGCGGATAAATATCTCAATGCCCAGTTCTTCTTCCAGTTCCCGAATATGACGACTGACCCCAGACTGCGAGGTAAATAAAGTATTGGCCACCTCGGTCAGGTTGTAGTTGCAACGCGCCGATTCCCGAATAATTTTTAATTGTTGAAAGTTCATCCACTCCCCCTGACGAGCAATATTGTTAACACCAGTGATACGGAGTCTGGCGGGAGGGGACAAATAAGAAATAACCTTTAGTTATGCATTTTCATGCTAAGTGAATTTTTCACCATTGCAAATTAGCTGTTTTTTAATCTTAAATTATCGAATGGCTTTAAAATTAATAACATAGATATCCACTTTGAAAATGTGGATTAAATGCTTATGCAAAATAAAGTTATTAAATATAGGCATTAGATATATAAACAAAAAAGGCTCAGCAAGCTGAGCCTATCGAAAGCGTCATATGAGCGGGATCAGGCAGTTGCCTCTCCGCCGATAGGGCCGCAGGTATTTTGCTGCAGCCATTGCTGCACGTAGCTGACCAAATCGCCAATGCAGTCATCCTGCATACCGTGGTTTTTCAGCTCGTTATCCAGCGAGAACAGGTACTGGGCGTTAGTTCCCAGCGGCCCGCTGGCGCTGGCGATCAGGGGGGCTATCACCTGATGGCTGGTATCTTCTTCAAACAGCGGGTGCTGCGGGTTCATGACAAACACCAGCGCGGTCACCACTTCGCCGTCTGCCAAGGTGAGATCGCACCAGGTCGGCAAATAACAGCCGGTGACCATTTCGCGTTTCCACAGCAGTTCCAGCTCTTCGCGCAGCTTGGCTTCCGGCAGGCGAAACGCCAAACCGGTGGTATGGCCGCCTTCTTTTAACGCCAGCATCCGCCCCGGCTGGTGCAGGGTGCCGCGCCCGGCGGTAAGCCGCAAACAGAAGGCGCGGTGCCAGCCTTGCAGCGTGGCCGGCCGCACCTCTTCGGATTCAAACACCGGGTTCCACATCAGTGAACCGTAGCCGAAAACCCACACCGGGCTGTTATCCGGCCGACGGGATAAAGTACAATCCAACGAGGCCGCCCGCTGCTCTGATGTCAGTAACAGCGACTCCTCAATGGTGCCGAATGCAGTTTTGCAATCCGCATTTTGCAGAAAATCTCGCGTTAACACCTTAACAACCTCCCGGGAATAGGATTGCCCATACTCCCTCGCCACTGTTCAATCTTATTTATTAAGTGCGGAATTATATTAATACAATAATCTTCCCGCGATAATAATGACCTTATTCTTTTCTCAGTGAGCAATCAAGTTTCAAAAGAGCTTTAAAGTGAAAAAGTATTTGTACTCAGCAGCAATAATATTAATTGCCCGCGTAATAGGTTCGGATTTCATGATTTACCGGCGCACAAAGGCGCCGGGGAGCGCCTTACTTTTTGTGCCAGCGGTCGTCATCACCTTTGCGGTAGTTTTGCTTCACCGCCGCCCAGGCTACCTTGTGGGCGGTTTCCTCTCGGCTATCGTCGCCGCGCCGGTCATCCGGATCGCTATATTGATCCCAGGCGCTGTTAAAAGCTTCCTTATAGATCTCTTGCGCATGGGCCGGCAACACGTGTTTGACGTTGTCCGGCAAGGCATTTGTGCTGTTGTAGGGCATCATTTCCTCCCGCAGATATTCAGTGAACCTTAAGCTTAGATGACACCTCCGCCCGCCTCAATTAGCAAACAATTCTCATTATCACATGGCATGTTATACTCCTCGCCAAACGAACATAAGGAGAACCCCGTGACTACCGAAGCCCCACGCTCACGCGCACCCTACCTGATTGCTGTCAGCGCGATTCGCGATGTTACCCCGCACCTGCGCCGCATCACTTTCACCGCCCCGGACCTGCGTTATTACCCGGCAAACGCCGCCGCCGCGCACATCAAGGTTTTCCTGCCGCTCGAAGGCCAGACGCAGCCGGACCTGCCGACGCTGACCGAAAACGGCCCTCGCTGGGCGGCCGATGCGGTTCGTCCGATTGTCCGCACCTATTCGATTCGCGCAGTACGCCCGGAGCTGGCGGAAGTCGACATTGAATTCGCCATTCACGATCACAGCGGCCCGGCGGTTAACTTTGCGCGATCGGCCAGAGCAGGCGATAAAATCGGCATCAGTAACCCGGGCGGTCCTAAACCTATGCTGCCAGAGGCCGATTTCTACTGTCTGGCCGGCGATCCTTCCTCCTTGCCCGCGCTGGCGGCCTTGCTGGAAAGGTTACCGGCACGTAGCGAAGGCCACGCCTTTATCCGCGTCGACACTGCGGCTGACGTTATCGATCTGAAAAAACCGGCAGGCTTTGAACTGAGCTGGATTATCGGCGGCACCGAAAAAACCGCCGAGTTGGTGACGCAATTTTGCTCATTGCCGCTACCTGAGACAAAAATCCAGTATTGGCTGGCCGGGGAAGATCGTTTGGTGGTAGATCTGCGCCGTTACCTGCGCCGCGAGCGCCAATGTGACCGTAATCAGCTTTATGCCGTACCTTACTGGCGTGAGGGGTTAAACGAAGAGGGTTATCATAATAAACGGCATGAAATCATGGACAATATTGACGATTGACTGTGATTTTCCCCTTTATTAATCAAGCAGCGCAGCTACAAACTGCAATTTATGTGCCGTTAATGAAGAAAACTCATCTCACTACGTAAAAGTAAGTAAATAAAACCGCATCCAATGCGGTTTTTTTGTTAACCTAGTCACAGAAAGCAAGCTTTTGCTTTTACAAGTAAAACAACATCACATCATTCCCCGGCACAAGCCTGCGGGTGTATCCTATTATTATTAAATATAAATACATTCTGGATGCGCATAATTGCCCTTAACGGCAGTCAGCGATGACGGGACCACGCTGTTTGAGAAGGAGTACCATCGAAATGAAGTCGCAAAACGATCCTGGCCGATCCAAATCCCGCCACACTGAGTACTCGCTGCTTTTCCCCATCGCCGCCTTGGTGGTGTTGAACCTGTGGGGCAGTACCAGCAATTTCCCGCTGATCGTCGGCATTAACATCATTGCCCTGGTCGGTATTCTCAGCAGCGCGTTCAGCGTTGTGCGCCACGCCGACGTGCTGGCTCACCGTCTGGGTGAACCCTATGGCTCGCTGATCCTCAGCCTGTCGGTGGTTATTCTGGAAGTGAGCCTGATTTCTGCGTTGATGGCCACCGGCGACGCCGCACCGGCACTGATGCGCGATACGCTTTACTCCATCATTATGATTGTCAGCGCCGGTCTGGTGGGCTTCGCTTTATTGCTGGGCGGTCGCAAATTCGCCACCCAATACGTCAATCTGGGCGGTATCAAACAGTATCTGATGGCGATTTTCCCGCTGGCGGTGATCGTACTGGTGTTCCCCAGTGCGCTGCCGGGCGGCAACTTCAGCACTGGGCAGGCGCTGCTGGTCGCGGTGATTTCCGCCGCCATGTACGGCGTGTTCCTGGTGATCCAGACCAAAACCCACCAGAGCCTGTTTGTCTACGAGCACGAAGATGACGACGGTGACCCGCACCACGGCAAACCTTCTTCGCACAGCAGTGCCTGGCATGCCGGCTGGCTGGTGGTGCATTTGATTGCGGTGATCGCCGTGACCAAGTTCAACGCCAACCCGTTGGAAGGTTTGCTGACCAAGGTGAATGCTCCTGCGCAGTTTACCGGCTTCCTGGTCGCGCTGTTGATCCTGTCGCCAGAAGGCCTGGGGGCACTGCGTGCGGTGTTGAACAATCAGGTTCAACGTGCGATGAACCTGTTCTTCGGCTCGGTACTGGCGACCATTTCACTGACGGTACCGGCGGTAACCATCATCGCCACCCTGACTGGTCAAACGCTGATTTTCGGCCTGCAGACGCCGCATATCGTCGTGATGCTGACCGTGTTGCTGCTGTGCCAGCTGTCATTCTCGACCGGCAGAACCAACGTGCTGAACGGCACCGCGCACCTGGCGCTGTTTGCCGCCTATATGATGACCATTTTTGCCTGATTGCCGGAGGGCGCTTTCGTAGCGCCCTCCCTTTTTAAATCGCGAAAAAAATACCCGCCGCGATACCGCCAAACAAAATCCATTTAATGATGTAGTACCCGGTTCGGTTCCACGCCTTCAGCCGTTTCCCCACCTTGCGTACCGCATAGATATACTTGAACAACTTGTTGACGCCACCGGTACGATCGCCCTCTTCATTGGGTGCGGTAGCCGCGCTCATCAGGTTGCGCCCCAGCCAGTGGTTAATGCCCTGTGCCCAGCGGAAACGCATCGGTCGCTCAATATCGCAAAACAGAATCAACCGGTTCTGCCCACTCTGATTTTCGGCGTAATGCAGGTAGGTTTCGTCGAACATCACCGCCTCCCCGTCGCGCCAGCTGTAGCGTTCGCCATCCACCTCGATAAAGCAACGGTCATCATTCGGTGTGATCAGCCCCAGATGGTAACGCAGTGAACCGGCGTAGGGATCGCGGTGGCGTGGCAGGCGGCTGCCATCCGGCAGTTCGGCAAACATCGCAGCCTTGACCGAAGGCAGGCTGCGCAACAGTGCGGTAGTCTGCGGGCACAGGCTCATCGCCGACGGGTGGTTGTCTTCATACCACTTCAAATAGAAGCGCTTCCAGCCGGTTTTGAAGAACGAATTGAAACCGGCATCATTATATTGGTCCGAGGCTTTAATCTGCTGGATAGCCATCAGCTGCCGACCTTCATCGCGGATGCTTTGCCAGTTATCCCGCAGCGCCTGCAATTCCGGGAATTGCTCCGGCTGCAGATAGGGCGTGGTCGGTACGCGTGAAAACAGGTACATGAAAACGTTCAGCGGAGCAGTAAATGTGGAATGATCGGAGAGCTGCCGCCAGAAGGTGTAACGCACCCGCCCACGGTAATGGACATACACAACGCATAAAATAAATAGAAGTAAAATAATATATTTCATGATTGAACCGCATTGAAGATCCCAATACCTTGCACGCCCATCCGGCGTGCACCCCAGATATTTCCTTTAGGCCAATAAGTTGTTGCGCCCGTCTGGAACACCCCTAAGCATTAACGCTAAACCAACAAAAATCTATACAAAAAACCACAATAGTTTACACAAAGGCTAAACGAGCCGGCGTTATGGGCGGGAACCGCTTGCCCTCTGTCGATTTGCTGGTTGGCGCCCAAACCGATGACTGCCCGCCCTCCGGGTTAGATAAAATAGCCTTTGATATAAAAATAAGCGGGTATTTCAGGCTTGGGTTATTAACGATATCCGTTATTCACTCCAGAATAATAAATGACTAATTTGATTTTGATCAGTGTGCAGCAATTCAACCATGATTAACTCAGGGGGCCTGATTAATCCCAAGGCAAGCCATTAAACAATAATAAAAACAAATAATACGTACGGAATACATCATGAAAAATATATCTGACATCAGAATGAATCGCCGAACCTTGTTAAAAGGGCTTGGCGTGATTGGGCTGGCCAGCATATCGCCCTGCGTATTTTCCATGGCAATGGACAAGGGCAAACCCCTGCCCCGGGTGCGTCTCAAACTCAGTGACTACCAGACGTTTCGTTCAACCTGCGCGATGGAGTGTTTACATTGTAATTTAACGGCTTATGTCTATCAGGGGGAGCTCAAAAAAATAGAAGCCAGCAAAGATTTTAACGTCAAATGCTGCCTGCGCGGCATCAGCCGGACCAAATGGGTCTATCACCAACAGCGGGTTAAAACGCCTTTGCTTCGGGTGGGCGAAAAAGGTGAAGGGAAATTCAAACCCATATCCTGGGATGAGGCGCTCGATCTGGTTGAACTTAATATCCGTAATACTCTTGCCAGTCACGGTAATAAAGGCCTGTTAATTTCAAGCCATGCCGGAAATATGGATTCCATTAAAAACGACATGGGGAAAGCCTTCTTTGATTACCTCGGCGGGGCGACAAAACGCTCCGGTTCCTTATGCTGCTCTGCGGTGACCGCCGCCATGATCCCGATGCTTGGCCTGCGCTACGCAGATATGCGCGACACCATTGCCGACAGCCGCTACATTCTGTGCTGGGGCAATAATCCGGCCGTGACCATGCAGGCCTATTTCAAAGAATATATTAAGGCGCAGGAAAGAGGCGCGCGGCTGGTGGTGATCGATCCCCGCTTTAACGAAACCGCCGCCAAGGCCGATGAGTGGATCCCTATCGTTCCCGGCACCGACACCGCGTTGGCATTGGGAATGATCAAAATCATCATCGATGAACAGCGCTACGACGCTGACTTCCTGCGACGACACACCGGGGCCGTTTATCTGGTGAACCCCCAGCAAAAACAGCTCAGAGAAGATCCGCAGGACAAAGAAAGCTATCTGGTGTACGACACCCTGAGCCGCCGTCTGGTGCGCCATGACACACCCACCATCGTCCCGGCGCTCACCCAGGCCGAATTGCCTGCCGATGCGGCTTATACCACGGTATTTGAACTGATCCGTCAGGAGTCGGCTCCCTGGACCGTCGAGAAAGTGGCGGCGGAAACCGACATCCCGGCGGCCACCCTGCTCCGTTTGGCGCGTGAATATGCCAGCAATACACCTTCGATGATCGTACAGAACATGTCCGGCGCTCAGCGCACCGAATTCGGCACCTACGTGGCGGCCAGCCAGTTTTATCTGTCGCTGCTGACCGGCAATATGGGCAAAGCCGGTGGCGGAGTCTGCGACGCGGGCGGCGCCAAACAAATGATGAAGTTCAGTCCGCCGCTGCCTCCGGCACCCAACGTACAAAAAATTCCGCCGATACCGGTCGCCAAAACCGGCGAGTGGATTGTCAACGATCGCCCTCACCCGATTAACTTTTGGTGGATCATGACCATGGGCGCGCTGACCCAGTTACCCAACACCAATATGGTGAAGAAAGCCCTGAAGAAGGTGCCGTTTGTCGTCGTGGCCGATAACCTGATGAGTTCCACCACGCTGTATGCCGATCTGGTGTTGCCGGTCACCACCATCTTTGAAGATCTCAGCCTGATGGCCGGCGTTCGCAGCCACTATGTCCAACTGATGGAAAAGGCGGTAGAACCGGTGGCGGAGGCCAAACCGGATTACTGGATTTTTGCCCGGTTGGCGGAACGCTTCGGCTTCGGCGAGGTGTTTAACCAGCCGATCGAACACTATATAGAAAACTGTTTGGCCGGAACCGGCCTCACTATCGAACAGCTACGTAAAGGACCGATTAAACCAGCCCCCACGCCGTGGATCCCGTTCAAAGACGGTATTTTTCGCACTCCGACCAAAAAGGCCCACTTCTTTATCGAAGAGTGGCAGAAGAAGGATTTCCCGCCGATTGTGACCTATATGCAGGTGAAAGAGTCGCCGAAAGGTTCGCCGGAGTTGGCGAAAACATATCCATTAATGGCCGTTCAGCGCAAGCTGGCGCGCAGCATCCACTCCAGCCACGGCATGAATGAATGGATCCTCGAGGTGCAGCGCAATCAGCCCAATATCATGATCCATCCGGATGATGCCGCCAGCCGCCATATCAGGAACGGTGAATGGGCGATTGCTTTTAATCACCGTGGAGAACACCGGGCATTGGCGGTGGTAACGCGTCAAATCAAACGCGGCGTGGTATGCCTGGATAACGGCTGGTGGGAACAGCAAGGCGGCAGCAGCAGCCACGTCACCAACGACCATGCGGAAGTGCTGGGCAACGGTCATTGCTGTAACAGTACCCTGGTCGACGTCCGGGCGGAGGCATAACCATGGTCAGACAATATGGATTTTTAGTCGATATGCGCGGCTGTTATGGCTGCAAAACCTGCTCGATGGCCTGCAAATCTGAAAATGCCACCCCGGCTGGCGTGCTGTGGCGGCGGGTCAGAGAATTTCACTTTGACGCCCCGAACGCGATGGCGTTTATCTCGATGTCATGCAACCACTGCGACGATCCGCAGTGCATGAAAGTCTGCCCGGCGGATACCTACAGCAAGCGACCTGACGGCATTGTCGTGCAGGATCATGACAAATGTATTGGTTGCCGGATGTGCATTATGGCTTGCCCTTATAATGCGCCGGTATTTGATCCCGTCGAAGGAAAAACCAGTAAGTGCAATCTGTGTGCTGAACGCCTGGATGAAGGGCTGCTGCCCCGCTGCGTCGCGTCCTGCCCGGCCGGTGTGCTGCAGTTTGGCGATATTGACGAACTGCGCGCTCGCCATTCCGCTGACCTGACGCGTATCGAGACCCGCTACTCACTGCCGGATCATCGAATCAGTCAGCCCAATATCGTCATTATTCCCGCCGGTGATAAGGAATAGCCCATGTCTGAATATGAACTTCCCTTGGTCTTTTTTACCGTGTTTTGTCAGTGGGCGGTCGGCACTATCGTAGCCATCACGGTATTGATTCTGGCGCAGCCGAGCTGGCTAAGCGACGAAAAGCGCTTAAATGTCCTGCGACAGCTGGCGTTAGGGATTGTGGCGATCAATATCCTCGGCTCCGTGCTGTCGCTGTTGCATCTGGGTTCACCCACCGGCGCCTATCGAGCGATTCTGGGGATCGGCCATTCCTGGCTCAGCCGGGAAGTCATCGCTTTCGCCTTGCTGAACGCGGTGGTCGTCATCTGGGCCGCCATGATGTTTCGCTTTAACTCAAACCCCAGGCTGATTCGCCAGGTTAGCCTGCTGGCATCGGGCGCGGGTGTGGCTGCTATCCTGGTTTCCGCACAGGTTTATTACCAGATGGCGAGTCACCCTCTGTGGCATTCGCCGCTCACCCACCTCGGTTTTATCGCCACGGCCCTGCTGCTGGGGTTTACCACCCTTGGGCTGCGGCTCAGCGTGTTCAATGCGGCTCAAAATGATCGCGAAAGGTGGCTCCCCGTCGCGTTGCCGACAGGCATTTTATGCGGCGTGGTATTGCTGTTAGTCGTGATCCTGGGCTACAGCGCCGGGTTCAACCAGCAAGGGAAAATGCTCGCCAGCGCCGTCACCGTTTTTGGCTCGGGTCTGATGGGGTGGCTTATTTTTGGCGCGCTGATTACCGGCAGCGGATTGGCGGCCTATCTGTACCAACGGCCGGTTCTGAACGTTGGCGTGGCGGGCGCACTGATGCTGACGCTGCTCTCAGCCTGTATTGGTGGCCGAATGCTGTTTTACGCCGGCGTCATGAGCCAATACCCTTGGTTTTAATGTTGCGGCTGCGCTGATATTCAAGGCAAGAAAAAGGCCGCCGAGGCGGCCTCAGGTTGCTGACAAAGTCCTTTGCAGTTAAAAGTCCCGATCTGGGGACTAATAAAAACAAAGGATTATCTCTTCTGATTTACCCCAAACACCCGAAAACCACGCTTTTCGGGTGTTTGTCATCAGACTAAGGCCGCCGAGGCGGCCTTTTGTGAACGGGCAGGTGTTAACTGTAGGCGTTGAGCGTACGCTGGCACAAGGCGGAGCGGACGCAGTCTTGTTTATCAAAGCGGATGATGCCGATCATTTCATCCTCTTCGAAGCGCTCCATCGCATCGCTGAGGCCGGACTTCACGCCGCGCGGCAAGTCGCACTGGGTGATGTCACCATTGACGATGACCGTGACGTTCTCACCCAGACGGGTCAGGAACATCTTCATTTGGCTGGCGGTAACGTTCTGGGCTTCATCCAGAATAACCACCGCATTTTCGAAAGTACGCCCGCGCATATAAGCGAAAGGCGCGATCTCCACCTTGCCGATTTCCGGACGCAGGCAGTATTGCATAAAGGACGATCCTAAACGGCGCACCAGAATGTCATACACCGGTCGGAAATAAGGGGCGAATTTCTCAGAGATATCCCCCGGCAAGAAACCGAGGTCTTCATCCGCCTGCAGAACCGGACGAGTAACGATAATCCGATCCACTTCTTTATGTATAAGGGCTTCGGCCGCTTTCGCAGCGCTGATAAATGTTTTGCCGCAGCCGGCTTCACCGGTGGCAAATATCAACTGCTTCTTGTCTATGGCTATTAAGTAATGACCCTGAGCTTCGGTTCGAGCCAGAATGGGGGAGCTATCGCGCTTGTCACGTGCCATGCCGATAGACTCAACACCACCCATTTGTACCAGCGAGGTTACGGACTCTTCTTCCAGCTGGCGATGACTACGAGCGTCACGGCGAATAACGCGTTTCGCTTCACGACGTGCTTTGATCACTGCTTTTTGTCTCATAGTGGCACCTTACAGTTTGTTTCACCTACCGCAACGGCCTGGCCGTGCGATTATGTTTCACATACAGATGCGGGTTTGGCTCCCTTTTGAGCCGACGATAGCCAATAGAAAAAGTGAATATCCGACGGGCATTTCGGCACGCCGATTTTTCACGGGACAACGCGATTGCATAATTAAAACGAGAGAGAAAAGTGACAGGAATTTGTGATAACGGGAGTGCGGTCTGGTCAGAAAAAGAGAGTCGGAGAGAGTGCCCTCGTTACAACGAGTCATCAGGGAAGAACTGTTATTTTTTCTTTCTAGCCCAACCAAGGACTTTACCATTAGCGATCCCCGCAGTGTTATTTACAGCTTCGAGCTGTGCACCTTGTGAAAACTACCGCCAGATGATTACAGTATAATGACATTCAAACCGCGCACGTTGCTAAAATGTAAAAAAATTTAATCTTTTTTGTTTTTAGGCGCCGCAAGAACACTATATCACGCCGATTACGTCATTCAATAAAATTTTTATCACGTTAGATATCATGCTGTTATGATTAAAATACGCGGATGACATTTCGGTTTCCTGATTAAATTTTGCACAAACAAAAACCTGCACATCGCCCCAAATTTATAAATAAAAAAGGCGGGAAAGCTCCCGCCCTGCCGTTCTTTGATTGCGTCGGTAACGCTGTTTAGCGTTATTCGAAGGTATAAGAAACGCTTACCCCGCCGCCCCAGTTTCTTCCCGGAGCCGGTTCGTAGTAACGACCATTGCCTTCATTGACGATCACCGACCCCACGTATTGGCGGTCAAACAGGTTATCCACCCGACCGAAAACATTCAGCATCCAGTTCCCCATTGGATAACGATAGCCTGTATTTAAACCCACGGTGGTATAGGCCGGAGCCTGTTCAGTGTTGGCATCATTAACTTCGATATCGCTCATGTAACGTACCTCCGCACCGGCATACCACCCTTCAGGTGGGGACCAGGCCAATGAGGCATAGCCCATATTGCGCGCAATACCCGGCATACGGTTGCCGCTTGGCACCTTATTGGCTTCTGAACACTGGCTGTCGCCGCACACATCATCGCGGTAACGCGCGTCTAACAGTGTCCAGGCCAACTGCACTCGCCAATCGTAGGCGAATTGCTGATCCAGCGCCAATTCCAGCCCGCGTCGGCGGGTCTGCCCGGCGTTTTTGTAGCTGGTGCGGCCGTTGCTGCTTTCATCCACCACAATTTCGTTACGCGTGTCGGTCTGGAATACTGCGGCGGTCAGCAGGCCGTTGCCAATGCGGGTTTTACTGCCCAACTCAACAGTGTCACTGGTCGAAGGCTGTAAACCGAAGTTAAGCCCAGCCTGATCGCCGGAACGGTACGACAGTTCGTTAATGGTCGGGGTTTCAAACCCGCGACCGGCGGACAGATACAGGTTCCAGCCACTCATCACCGCATAGTTCAGCGAGCCTGCCGGCAACCATTTATGGTAGCTGGCGTTACCGCTGTCATCACCGTTGCTGCTGGTCACGTAGTGGTCGTTGGAGTCGAAATTGACCGTGCTGTAACGCATGCCGGCATCCAGCGTCAGTTTTTGCGTCAACTGCCACGAACTTTGCAGATAGGGATCCAGGTTCCACATCAGGTTGCGCTCATTGCGGCGCAGCGCCCCCTGGGTGCCCAACTCGGTTACGCCGTTAACCTGGGTAAAGTTTTCATAGCCTTTACGCTGCTCGGTCATGGTTTCATAGTCCAACCCGCCGGTCAGGGTATAGGGTACGCCCAGCTCACCGCGGTGCGTCCAGCGGGTATCAATCCCCTGATAGTGGCGCGTCAGGTCAATCACTCCGCCAGGATGCTGGGCGCTACGCTGCTGCACCGCAACCGGGATCGACTGGTACTGGGTGGTTTCGCGCTCACCGGCGTACATCATGATGCTCAGGTCGTCATCGGCCCCCATCTGGCGCTCATAGTGCAACCCGGCCTGGGTCTGCGAAGTGCTTTTTCGGGTGTTGTACTGGTCGGCACGCGGCGCCTGGCGCGGATTATCGTGCCATTCTGCGTTCGTCAGGCCACCTGGGTCATTGGCGTGAATATCGACGCTGTTGAACAACAGCGTCAGGGTGCTGACATCGTCGATGCGTACGCCCAGCTTGGCATTGCCGAGGTTTTTCTGCGCGCCGCTGTGATCGCGAAAGCCCTGCGTCGTGAACCGGGTACCGGAAATAGTGTAGTTAACGTCACCGGCGTGGGTGCCGTCGCCGGTTGCCCCGGTCGCCTTGACGCCATAACGCCAGGTGCCGTAACTGCCAAAGTACGAACTGGCTTCAAGGCGCGCAGGTTGCTGGCCGGTTTCGGTTTCCACATTCACCATGCCGCCGGAGGCATTGCCGTAGAGGGCGGAAAACGGCCCGCGCAGCACCTCCACCTTTTCAACCGAGTTAAGGTCAATGTTCGACGTCTGGCCCTGACCATCCGGCATGGTGGCAGGAATACCATCGACATAAATACGTACGCCGCGCACGCCATACATTGAACGTGCACCAAAGCCCCGCACCGAAAGCTGCAGATCCTGCGCGTAGTTCTGGCGGTTCTGAATTTGCAGGCCGGGCACGCTGCCCAGACTTTCCGACAGGTTGATCTGCGGCCTGGCCTCACGGATTTGATCGCCATTCACCACGCTGACGGCAGCCGGGGTGGACAGTTCGGATAGGCCGCTGCGTTTGGCCGTGACCACCATGGTCTGTTCGCTATCCTTGTCCTGCGCCAGGGCGCAGACAGGCAGTAAGGCAGGGATAACCAGAGCTGAAACCGCCAACCGGTTTTTATGAGTGCTTTTCATCAGGAGAATGCCGTTAAAGGGATCGGAAAATATGAACCATTTGGAACGTTATGGCCGATATGTTAATGCTTTTAACAAAAAATGAAAATAGTTAGCCTAATTAAAGACGGAGCTCTCGATTTCGCAAGCCCAGGGTTGATTTTAATTAACGGCTGTTGATTAAAAAATAAGGCGGGGAACCCCCGCCTGGTGAAGTGAGGCTCAGGCTTTCAGCAAGCCGCTGCCCAGATAGTCGTTGCTGTCTTTGACCCCTGGCAGCGCAAAGAAATAACCGCCGCCGATAGGTTTGACGTACTCTTCCAGCGCCTCGCCGTTCAGACGTTTTTGCACCGTCAGGAAGCCTTTCTCCAAATCGGCCTGGTAGCACACGAACAGCAGCCCCATTTCCAACTGGCCGGAGTTGGACACGCCGATCGAATAGCTATAACCCCGGCGCAGCAACAAATTACTCTGAGTTTGCGGGGTGCGCGGGTTTGCCAGGCGGATATGCGCATCCATCGGGATCATCTTCCCTTCGGGATCCTTCTCATAGTCCGGCTCGTCGTGTTCATGCTTCATGCCCAGCGGCGCACCGCTGTGCTTTTCGCGGCCGAAGATGGTTTGCTGCTCCTGCAGCGGAGTACGATCCCAGAACTCCACGTGGAAACGGATAATACGCGCGGCCTGATAGCTACCGCCCACCGCCCATGCCGGTTCCCCGACGTTATCAGCCACCCACACCACCTGATCCATCAGCGGCTTATCGTCGGTTTTCGGGTTGGCGGTGCCGTCTTTAAAGCCCAGCAGGTTAATTGGCGTTTCTTTGCCCTTGCTACGTGCGGCGTGGGCGGAAATAAACCCTTCTCGCTTCCAGCGCACGCTGAGCAGATCCGGCGAATGCTTGATGATGTCACGCAGCGCGTGGATCACGGTTTCATTGGTATTGGCGCAAATCTGCAACACCAAATCACCGTGGCACAGGCTGGCGTCCAGCGAGTCGTTGGGAAAACGCGTCATTTTTTGCAGCCGCAGCGGCTTTTGGGCCTGCAGACCGAAACGCTCGTCAAACAGCGAGGTTCCAACCGACACGGTGATGGTCAGGTTATCCGGATAGATCTCCGGCCCCATGATGCCCGAATCAAGCGGTGGCAGCTTGGGATCCACTTCCGGCGCTTTGCCGCCGGTGGTCAAAAACGCAATGCGGTTGGTCAACAGCCGAAACAGCCGCTCCAAATCCTGCTTGTTGCTGGCCAGCACGTCAAAGGCCACCAGCATCATCGCCGCTTGCTGCGGCGTGAGGATCCCGGCCTGGTGCGCGCCGTAGAACGGTTGCTTCTGCCAGCGTTCATCCTTGGCGACCGCCAGCGGTTCCGCCGTTTTATCTGCCGCCTGGGTCAGACGACTGCCGCCCAGCGCCAGTACGCCCAGCCCCAATCCCTGCAATAAACGACGGCGCGACGGTGACGCCGCACCCTGCGTTTGTGGATGCGGCCCGTTTTCCGGGCCGATCTTGTTACTCATGATGCTTTGCCTCAGTCCAGACCCAGAACGCCACGCAGCTGTGACAAATCTTCCGCCAGAGTGGTGATTGGCCCTTTCATGGCGGTGCGATCGGCATCGGTCAGCTTCTCGTAAGACTCATAGCCATCTTTGGTTTTGTATTTCGCCAGAATGGTATCGACGGTTTTAAAGTTGGCGTCGATCTTGTCCAGCAACGGCTTGTTGGCCTTGACCAACAGCGGGCGCAGCAGGTTAACGATTTTTTGCGCGCCGTCTACGTTGGCCTGGAAGTCCCACAGGTCGGTGCGGCTGTAACGGTCTTCTTCACCGCTGATTTTGCTCGCCGCCACTTCTTCGATCAGGCCCGCAGCGCCGCCCACCACCTTGCTTGGCGGGAAGGTCAGGTCGGTCACGCGTTTTTGCAGCTCAAGGGTGTCCTTGTACAGCCGATCGGCGTATTGGTTCATGTCTTTGGTGGTGTTGTCGGCAAACAGCGCTTTCTCCAGCCGGTGGAAACCGGTGAACTTCGGATCTTCCGCTTTTTTCTCGTAGTCATCTTCGCGGGCGTCGATACTGCCGTCCAAATCGGAGAACAGCTCGGCGATCGGCTCAATTCGCTCGTAATGCTGACGGGTCGGCGCATAGAGTTTACGCGCTTCTGCCACGTTGCCGGCCTTCACGGCATCGGTGAACAGCTTGGTCTGTTTGACCAGCCCTTCCACTTCTTTGGTGACGTAGACTTTGTATTCAGCAATCGGCCCAACCAAATCCATGGCGTTCGGTTTGCCGTCGGTGGCAGCACCGGCCGCCGCGGTCACGGTCAGCTTGCCTTTCGGATTGCTGAGCAGCCCACAGGTCATGTCGTATTCGCCCGCTTCCAGATTGGCGGTCATCTTCTGGGTGAAGCCCGGTGCGATATTCTCGCGCTCTTCCACCACCATCACCCCTTTCAGAATTTCCCACTCCACGTTTTTCTGGCTGGTGTTGTGCACCACAAACTGGGTTTTACCGGCCGGCACCGTCAGTTGCATCGGCTCACACTGTTTGTCGTTAACGGTAATCTTTACCTGCGGCACGTCCGCCGCCAGGGCATCAATGCTCAGCGCGAACGCCGGGAGAGCCAGTAATGCTGCGTGCAAAGCCTTGCGGCGGAATAACGGAGTAGACATACAAGATTCCCTATTAAATTAATGATTGATTTTACGTTGCGTCGAAACCGCGACCGGTTCCACACGCTGCGGCAGGAAAAAGAAAATCAGTGCTGGGATCAAATACAAGAAGTAGACCGCCACTTCGCTTACCGTTGGCGTTTCCTGGTAGCCGAAGATGCCTTCGAGCAGGGTACCAAACAGGGAGTGGGTCGACAGATGGTTACTCAGATCAAACGCGATGTCCTGGAAGTGATTCCACAACCCGGCTTCGTGGAAGGCGCGGATCGCCCCGGCGGCCAGGCCGGCGGCAACGAACAGGATAAACAGGCTGGTCCATTTGAAGAATTTGGCCAGGTGCAGCTTCACGCCGCCCCAGTAAATCATCATGCCCAGTACAATGGCGGCCACCAGACCAAGCACCGCACCTATCGGGGCTTCAATCCCCACGTCTTGCTGGAAAGCCGCCAGCAGGAAGAACACCGACTCCAGCCCTTCGCGCGCCACGGCAAAAAACACCATCGCTACCAGCGCCCAGCCCTGACCTTTGCCGGAGTTGAGCGCATTGTCGATGGCGCCTTCCAGATGCACCTTGACCGATTTGGAGACCTTACGCATCCAGAACACCATATAGGTCAGGATCAATACCGCTACCACCGCGACAATGCCCTCGAACAGCTCTTGCTGCTTTTGCGGGAATTCGCCGGTGGTTTCATTGATGAAGATGCCGAGCGCCAGGCACAGAGCGGCGGCAACAATCACCCCTATCCATACCACGCCTAACCATTGACCCCGCTGCGTGCGTTTCAGGTAGCTGGCAATCAGGCTGACGATCAACGCCGCCTCCAGCCCCTCACGGAACATGATAAGGAAGGGAACAAACATAAGTAATAACCCCTAAAAAGGCATCTGCTGCGAAGCGCCCGCACGTCAGAAATGACGGCAGCGCCAATGTAAAGAAAAGTAAAACACAACGATAGTGATTATCATTCTGGCTGAAAGAAATACAAGAGCGCCAAGGGTGATTTTTTCTAATCAAATGTCGCCAGTTGTTTCCGCAAGAAGACGAAAAACCTGGGAGGATGAAATAAAAAAGGCGCCTTAAGCGCCTTTTTGACTCGCGTTGCGAGAGATTAAACGGTTTTGAATTCGGCTTCCGCCTGATCGAAACGCTCGGTAATGGTGGCGGAAGGAGAACGCCCCATCAGGCTCACCACCACGATGGCGATACAGCCGAACAGGAAGCCCGGGATGATTTCATACAGATCCAGCCAGGCGAAGTGTTTCCAGACGATCACCGTTACTGCGCCAACCAGCATGCCGGCCAGGGCGCCGTTACGTGTCATGCGTGACCACATGACCGAGATCAGCACCACCGGACCGAAGGCAGCGCCGAAGCCGGCCCAGGCGTAGCTCACCAGACCCAGCACGCGGTTTTCCGGGTTTGCCGCCAGCGCGATAGCCACTAACGCCACCACCAGCACCATGATGCGCCCTACCCATACCAGCTCACGCTGGCTGGCGCCCTTACGCAGGAAGGCTTTGTACAGATCTTCGGTAATCGCACTTGAACACACCAACAGCTGGCAGCTCAGGGTACTCATTACCGCCGCCAAAATTGCCGACAGCAAAATGCCGGCGATCCACGGGTTGAACAGAATCATCGCCAGCTCGATAAACACACGCTCGCCGTTTTGCGACACGTTGCCCGCCTGGTCCGGGTTATTGGCGAAGTAAGCAATACCGAAGAAACCAACGGCAATGGTGCCCGCCAGACACAGGATCATCCAGGTCATGCTGATGCGACGTGCGCTGCGGATAGTGCGGTGAGAGTCGGCCGCCATAAAGCGCGCCAGAATGTGCGGCTGACCGAAGTAACCCAGTCCCCAGCCCAGCAGCGAGAGAATAGCCACAAAGTTCAGGCCTTTCAGCATGTCGATATTGGCCGGGTTTTTCGCTTCGATAACCAGCATCGAAGTATCGATGCCGCCGACGGCAAAGATAACAATCACCGGCGTCAGGATCAGCGCGAAAATCATCAGGCTGGCCTGGACGGTGTCGGTCCAGCTCACCGCCAGGAATCCGCCGATAAAGGTATAAAGGATAGTGGCCGCAGCGCCGGCCCACAGCGCCGTTTCGTAGCTCATACCAAAGGTGCTTTCGAACAGACGCGCACCGGCGACGATGCCGGAAGCACAATAGATAGTGAAGAACACCAGAATGACAATGGCGGAGATCACCCGCAGCAGCTTGCTGTTGTCTTCAAAACGGCTGGTGAAATAATCCGGTAACGTCAGGGCGTTATTGTTGGCTTCGGTATGAACACGCAGCCGCCCTGCCACCAGCTTCCAGTTAAGGTAAGCGCCGATGGTCAGGCCTATCGCAATCCAGCTTTCGGAAATGCCGGACAGGAAGATGGCGCCCGGCAGGCCCATCAGCAACCAGCCGCTCATATCCGATGCGCCGGCAGAGAGCGCGGTCACCACGCTGCCCAGGCTACGACCGCCCAGAATGTAGTCGTCAAAGTTATTGGTTGCCCGGTAGGCAAGTAGGCCGATTAACACCATCCCGAAGATATACACCAGGAAGGTGACCAGCATTGGTGTGCTCATTGTCATGAAATTCTCCACTCTCATTATTATTTCGCGCTGTATTGCGATAGTTACTGCTTGCCAATCCGCCGGAACGTGGCGAAAAGCGGACACTCCCGCGAGTGAAAATAGTTTCCCCCCGCAATTGTCTGACCGTCGGCTATCCTAGTTGACCTGTTGATTATCCAACAAGACATTTAACAACAAAGTTACACAAAGTTTACCCTGCGTCACATTTAACCACCTGCAAGGTTACACCCCGCATTCAAAAACAGAGTTGCACCTCATACTAATTCAACGTTACCCCTGATATTGCTAGGGTTAACGCGTATAGACGACCGCCCCTCGACATACCACCCCACTGGCAGAGCAAGAACCATGCCGATTATTGATGTTAAAAAATCGATGGAACTCACACTTCGTTCATCCGCCTGATTTAACACGGTTGCACAAAGTTGCAACATGCAGGATATTGTCTGCATTCATCACAGCACACAACGCACGAACCTATCCCAGCAGCCTATCTGGCCCGCAGTTTGTATAGCCTGATGGGATAGGTTCTTAACACAGGAGTTGGATTGGCATGGGCACTACCACAATGGGCGTGAAACTCGACGAGGCCACTCGCGAGCGAATCAAAAGCGCCGCACAGCGTATCGATCGC
This sequence comes from Serratia sp. BNK-12, assembly GCF_047456085.1. NCBI lineage: Bacteria > Pseudomonadati > Pseudomonadota > Gammaproteobacteria > Enterobacterales > Yersiniaceae > Serratia > Serratia sp. BNK-12. Next base: position 1,981,538 of record NZ_CP179896.1, on the reverse strand, counting down.
ACGCCGCACTGGCTGATCAAGCAGGCCATTTTTAATTATCTCGAACGTCTCGAGAACGGTTCCGATATCCCTGAAATTCCAGCACTTGCCGCTGCCGGCCAGGCCGAAGCGGACGACATTATGCCGCAAGTGCAGGAAGAGTCCCACCAGCCATTCCTTGAATTTGCAGAACAAATTCTGCCGCAGTCGGTTAATCGCGCAGCCATCACCGCGGCCTATCGCCGCCCTGAGACTGAAGCGGTGCCGATGTTGCTCGAACAGGCGCGATTACCTGCCGATCTTGCCAAAGCTACCCACAAGATGGCTTACGACATCGCCGAGAAGTTGCGTAACCAAAAGAGTGCAAATGGCCGCGCCGGTATGGTGCAAGGGCTGCTGCAAGAGTTCTCCTTGTCTTCACAGGAAGGCGTGGCGCTGATGTGCCTGGCCGAAGCCCTGCTGCGCATTCCAGACAAGCCAACCCGCGATGCGCTGATCCGCGATAAAATCAGCAACGGCAACTGGCATTCTCACCTCGGCCGTAGCCCATCGCTGTTTGTTAACGCCGCCACCTGGGGCCTGTTGTTCACCGGCAAACTGGTATCCACCCATAATGAAGCCAACCTGTCACGCTCGCTGAACCGCATTATCGGCAAAAGCGGCGAACCGCTGATCCGTAAAGGCGTCGATATGGCGATGCGCCTGATGGGCGAACAGTTCGTGACCGGCGAAACCATCGCCGAAGCGCTGGCCAACGCCCGCAAGCTGGAAGACAAAGGGTTCCGTTATTCCTACGACATGCTGGGTGAAGCCGCCCTGACCGAAGCCGACGCGCAGGCCTATCTGGTGTCTTACCAGCAGGCAATCCATGCGATCGGCAAAGCGTCGAACGGCCGCGGCATCTATGAAGGCCCGGGCATTTCGATCAAGCTGTCCGCTTTGCACCCGCGTTATAGCCGCGCGCAGTACGAACGCGTAATGGAAGAGCTTTACCCTCGCCTGCTGTCATTGACCCTGCAGGCGCGCCAATACGACATCGGCATCAATATCGATGCTGAAGAGGCCGATCGCCTGGAAATCTCGCTCGACCTGCTGGAGAAGCTGTGCTTCGAACCTCAGTTGGCCGGTTGGAACGGCATCGGCTTTGTGATCCAGGCCTATCAGAAACGCTGCCCGTTCGCCATCGATGCAGTCATCGACATGGCACAACGCAGCCGCCGTCGCCTGATGATCCGTCTGGTGAAAGGCGCCTACTGGGACAGCGAAATCAAACGCGCCCAAATGGACGGGCTGGAAGGCTATCCGGTTTACACCCGCAAGGTCTACACCGACGTTTCCTACCTGGCCTGCGCCCGCAAACTGCTGGCGGTGCCGAACCTGATTTATCCGCAGTTCGCGACCCATAACGCCCATACCCTGAGCGCGATTTATCATCTGGCGGGCAACAACTACTACCCTGGCCAGTATGAGTTCCAATGCCTGCACGGCATGGGCGAACCGCTGTACGAGCAAGTGGTGGGTAAAGTGGCCGACGGTAAACTGAACCGTCCATGCCGCATCTATGCTCCGGTCGGCACCCATGAAACGCTGTTGGCGTATCTGGTGCGTCGCCTGCTGGAAAACGGCGCTAACACCTCGTTCGTTAACCGTATCGCCGATGCCACCCTGCCGCTCGACGAACTGGTTGCCGATCCGGTCACCGCGGTCGAAGCCCTGGCCACCAGCGAAGGTCAACTTGGTCTGCCGCACCCACGCATTCCGTTGCCGCGTGAACTCTATGGCACCAAGCGCATCAACTCCAGCGGCCTGGACCTGTCGAACGAACAGCGTCTGGCGTCTCTGTCCAGTGCACTGCTGACCAGCGCTACTCAACCCTGGCGCGCAGAGCCGATTATTGACGCCGAGCTGGATCAGGGCGTGGAGCAACCGGTCATTAACCCTGCCGAGCCGGGCGACGTGGTCGGTTACGTGCGTGAAGCCACCGAAGGTGAAGTCAGCCGGGCGCTCGACGCCGCCGCTGCCGCCGGTCCAATCTGGTTTGCCACCCCGCCGTCCGAGCGCGCCGCCATTCTTGAGCGCGCCGCCGAACTGATGGAAGGCCAACTGCAAAGCCTGTTGGGCATTCTGGTGCGCGAAGCGGGCAAAACCTTTAACAACGCCATCGCCGAAGTGCGCGAAGCGGTCGACTTCCTGCATTACTACGCCGGTCAGGTGCGCGATGATTTCGCCAATGACAGCCACCGTCCGCTGGGCCCAGTGGTGTGTATCAGCCCGTGGAACTTCCCGCTGGCCATCTTCACCGGTCAGATTGCCGCTGCGCTGGCGGCAGGCAACAGCGTTCTGGCCAAACCGGCAGAGCAAACGCCGCTGATCGCCGCACAGGCGGTGCGCATTCTGTTGGAAGCTGGCATTCCGCAAGGCGTGCTGCAACTGCTGCCGGGTCAGGGCGAAAGCGTCGGCTCGGTTCTGGTTAATGACGCTCGGGTTCGCGGCGTGATGTTTACCGGCTCGACCGACGTTGCCGGTATCCTGCAACGCAGCATCGCAGGCCGTCTGGATCCGCAAGGTCGTCCAACGCCGCTGATTGCCGAAACAGGTGGTCTGAACGCCATGATCGTCGACTCTTCCGCTCTGACCGAACAGGTAGTGACTGACGTGGTCGCCTCCGCATTCGACAGCGCAGGCCAACGCTGCTCCGCCCTGCGTATCCTGTGCATTCAGGAAGACGTGGCGGAACACACGCTGCAAATGCTGCGCGGCGCTATGGCCGAATGCCGCATGGGCAACCCGGAACGCCTGTCGACCGATATCGGGCCGGTGATCGACGCCGAGGCCAAAACCGGCATCGAACGTCATATTCAGGCGATGCGCGCCAAGGGCCGTAAGGTCTATCAGGCCGCGAAAGGCAACGTACAGGATGAGAAAGAGTGGTCCCGTGGCACCTTTATCAAGCCAACCCTGATCGAACTGGACAGCTTCGACGAGCTGCAAAAAGAGATCTTCGGCCCGGTGCTGCACGTGGTCCGCTTCCAACGCACCAATCTGGAGTCGCTGGTCGATCAGATCAACGCCGCCGGTTATGGTCTGACGCTGGGCGTTCACACCCGTATTGATGAAACCATCGCCCGCGTGACCGAACGCGCCAAGGTGGGCAACCTGTACGTTAACCGCAACATGGTTGGCGCCGTGGTCGGCGTGCAGCCATTTGGTGGCGAAGGCCTGTCCGGCACAGGTCCTAAAGCCGGTGGCCCGCTGTACCTGTATCGCCTGCTGGCCAACCGCCCGGATGATGCGGTGCAACGCACCCTGCACCGCCAGGACGAAGAACGCCCGCTGGAAGCCACCGCGCGGCCACAGTTGCTCAAAGCCCATCAGGCGCTGGAGCAATGGGCGATTGCCGAAAACCAGCGCGATCTGGTGACGTTGGCGCAACGCTACGCCGAACTGGGCCAGGGCGGTACCCTACGTCCACTGCCTGGCCCTACCGGCGAGCGCAATACCTATGCCCTGTTGCCGCGTGAGCGCGTACTCTGCCTGGCCGATAACGAGGCCGATGCCTTGACGCAGTTGGCTGCAGTACTGGCCGTCGGCAGCAGCGTGCTGTGGCCGGAAGCCGAGCTGCAACGCACCCTGTATCGCCGCCTGCCGGCGGCGGTTCAGGCCAGCATCAGCTTCAGCAAAGACTGGCAGCAGGACAAGGTGGAGTTCGATGCCGCCATTTACCATGGCGACGCCGATCAGCTGCGCACCCTGTGCGAGCAAATCGCCCAGCGCAGCGGCGCGATCGTTTCAGTGCAGGGCTTTGCTCACGGCGAAACCAATATTCTGTTGGAACGCCTGCTGATCGAGCGCTCGCTGAGCGTCAATACCGCAGCTGCCGGCGGTAACGCCAGCCTGATGACCATAGGGTAATCCGTCTGACTGGATGACCGCCGCAGGTCACTTAATCTGCGAACCCTCCCGCAAACCCTGCATTCGTGCAGGGTTTTTTATTGTCTGCGCCCTTTCTACACGCTAGCGTATCGCCCTGGTTGTCAAAAAGTGTGTATGGTGTGTATCATAAAGGGACGGTAATCGCGTGAAAAGTTCAGAACTGATCGGGCTATTAGAACAGGAAGGTTGGGTTTTAACGCGGATCAAGGGAAGCCACCATCAGTTTAAGCACCCGAACTCCCGTCTGGTGATCACCGTTCCACATCCGCGAAAGGATCTGAAAGCGGGGACGCTGCGCCAAATCATGAAAGATGCCGGATTGTGCTAACCCGACGCCATGAGTTAACAGGAGAAATTATGTTCTACCCAGCTTATGTACATTCTGAACCGGACGGCAGCGCCAGCGGCTTCTTTCCCGATGTGCCAGGCTGCTATTTTGCCGGCGATACCCTGGACAGAGCCTTTGAAGACGCCAGAAGTGCGCTGGACGCCCATTTCGAATTCTTGAGCGAAGACAATCAGCCCATTCCCGGCCCACAGGCCGTGACCTTTCATCTGGCACAGAATAACGACAGTCTGAATGGCGGGCAGTGGTTGTTGGTCAATATTAATATGGATAAGTTTGATGGTCGGGCGGAGCGTATCAATATTACCTTGCCGCACCGCCTGCTGAACCGCATAGATTCTCTGGTGCAGCAGCATCCCGGTTACGGTAGCCGCAGCGCCTTTTTGGCCGCCGCCGCCCGCAATGAATTATTGAAAGCCGGGTAGTCAATAGCCAGGGGGCTGAACGCCCCCCTGCTTACTGATTCAAAAACTTGTCGAGGAATTGTTGGGTACGCTGGTGCTGCGGATTAGCGAACAGCTCTTTTGCCGGCCCTTGCTCCACGATACGACCGTGGTCCATAAAAATGGCGCGGTCGGCCACGTCGCGGGCAAAGCTCATCTCGTGCGTGACGATCACCATGGTGCGCTTTTCTTCCGCCAGCGAACGTATGGTGTTGAGCACCTCGCCCACCAGCTCCGGGTCGAGCGCCGAGGTCGGTTCGTCAAACAGGATCACTTCCGGTTGCATCGCCAGCGCCCTGGCAATCGCCACCCGCTGCTGCTGGCCGCCGGAAAGACGGCGCGGATAGGCCGACTCTTTGCCGCTCAGCCCCACTTTGGTCAACAAGGCCCGTGCGCGTTGTTCCGCGCTGGCCTTGGGCTCGCCTTTTACGATGACCGGACCTTCAATAATATTTTCCAATACCGAACGGTGCGGGAACAGATTGAAGTTCTGAAACACGAACCCCACCTGCTGGCGTAAGGCACGAACCTGTTTTTTCTGTTTGCTCAGTGGCTTGGAACCGTCGATCAGTATATCGCCGACGCGAATGGTACCGGAATCCGGCACTTCCAGCAGGTTGATGCTGCGCAATAAGGTGGTTTTCCCCGAGCCGCTTGGCCCGATAATCGCCACTACCTCACCGGCACCGACTTCCAGATCAATCCCATGCAGCACCGTTTGACCGTTGAACTGCTTGGTCAGTTTTTTCACTTCAATGGCACTCATGCGTTACTCCTGATCCTGGCGGTTTACGTGGGCTTCCAGACGATTTTGCAGCGCAGAAAGCAGGGTCGCCATCACCCAGTAAATCAGCGAGGCCGCCAGATACATGGTGAACACTTCCAGGGTACGCGAGGTAATCAACTGCGCCTGACGGAACAGTTCCGGCACCTGAATGGTCGCCGCCAGCGAGGTGTCCTTCACCAGGCCGATAAAGCTGTTGCCCAACGGCGGCAATGCGGTACGCGCCGCCTGCGGCAGGATCACCCGACGCAGCGTCTGCCAGCGGGTCATGCCGATGCTGGCTGCCGCTTCCCACTGCCCTTTTTCGATCGACGAAATCGCGGCACGCAGGGTTTCCGAAGTATAGGCGGCAGTATTGAGCGACAGGCCAATCAGCGCCGCCGGGAAGGGATCAAACTCGATACCGAACTGCGGCAGGCCGTAGTAAATCATGAACAGCTGGGCAATCAACGGCGTACCGCGAAACAGTGACACATAAATGCGCGACAGCCATGACAGCGGCCATAACGGCGAAAGGCGCATCAGCGCCAGCAGAAAACCGAGCAGTAAACCGAGCGCCATGCCCCCCAGACTGAGCTGGAGAGTGAGGATCGCGCCCCGCAATAAAAATGGCGCTGAATCCAGCGCCAGTTGGATACTTTCGTGCATTATTTAGTTACGTCCGCGCCAAACCATTTCTCGGAGATCTTCGCCAGCGTGCCGTCTTTTTGCATTTCGGCAATCGCCTGGTTAATCGCAGCCAGCAGTTCCGGGTTGTTTTTACGCACCGCCACGCCGGATTCCTGACGAGAGAACGCCGGACCGGCTACCGCCAGCGTGTCGCCGGTTTTCTTCACCAGATCCAATGCCGCCAGACGGTCAACCAGAATAGCGTTGATACGGCCTACGCGCAGATCCTGGTATTTGGTCGGGTCATCATCATAGGTACGCACGTCCACGCCCTGCACATTGTCACGCAACCATTGCTCGTAGTTGGTGCCCAGGCCCACGCCGACCTTTTTACCCTTCATATCTTCCGGCTTGGTGATGGTGCCTTCGTTGCCTTTCTTCACCAAGGCCTGAATACCGGAGACGGTATAAGGCGTCGAGAAATCGTATTTCTTTTTGCGCTCGTCGGAAATGGTCACCTGATTGATCACCACGTCGATGCGTTTTGAGTCCAGCGAAGCCAGCATGCCGTCCCACTTGGTAGGATTCAGCTTGGCTTTAACGCCAAGATGCTCCGCCAGGGCGTTGGCGAAATCCACCTCGAAGCCGGTCAATTTTCCGTCTTCCCCCTGGAAGCTGAACGGCGGATAAGTGCCTTCCAACCCGACAACCAGGGTCCCGTGATGCTTCACCTGCTCCAGCAGGTTATCGGCGGCATAGGTCTGCGTGCTCAAACCGGCGGTCAGCGCAACGCTCATCACGCCCAGCAGCAATTGACGACGAACTTTGGAAAAGATCATAAACACCCCATCTGTTGTTTATCTTTTTTGATATCAGCACTTTAACAGTGTGACCGCCTGCTTGAAGGAATATAACCTTATAAATATAGTTCAAAATGGAATAACAAAGCGCGCTTACACCTGTGGATGATAGGCGAACAGCGCCGGCGCACCGCCGGTATGGATAAACAGGATCGGGCCCTCGTCACGGAAGCGCTGCTGGGCTACGCCGTCGATCAGACCGGCCATCGCCTTGCCGCTGTAAACCGGATCCAACAACACCCCTTCCTGCTGCGCCAAAAGCTGTATCGCCGCCGTGCCTTCTTCGTTTGGCATACCGTACTGCGGCGCAAAATAGTCGTCCCACAGCGTAATCGGTGCCAGTTGGTCAATATCCAATGAGCAGGCCAGCGCTTTTTGGATCAGCTCCACCTTGGGCAACTGGTCGATCACCTTGCGTGAAACAGTTACACCAATCAGTTGCGTTTCCGGCAGCAACTGCTGCAGGCCAACGGCCAGCCCGGCATGGGTCCCTGCGCTGCCGGAGGCCACCACTACTGAGCTGAATGCGACGTTGCTGCGCTGGCTCTGCTCGGCAATTTCCAACGCACACTGCACGTAACCCAGCGCCCCCAGCGCATTGGAGCCGCCTACCGGCACCACATAAGGCCGGAAGCCTTGCCCTTCAAGACGGGTCGCCAGATCGGCCAACTGCTGTTGCGGGTCATGCAACGCGTCACACATCACCACTTCCGCGTTAAACAACCCGAGCAGCAAGCGGTTACCGTTGGTCAGGTAGTTTTCTGCCTGAGTATCGATTGGGTTTTCCAGCAGCGCTACGCAGTGCAGACCCAGCTTGGCCGCCACTGCAGCCGTTTGGCGCACATGGTTAGATTGGATGGCGCCGGCGGTGACCAGCGTGTCCGCGCCTTGATGCAGCGCTTCTGCGGCAAGAAATTCCAGTTTTCTCAATTTGTTACCGCCCATCGCCATCGGCGTGACGTCGTCACGTTTGATGTAAATTTCGCGGCCAAGGTAGTCTGAAAGGCGAGACAGTTTTTCGAGCGGAGTGGCAGAGCCCACTAAATCGAGGCGCGGGAATTGCGCCAGTTTGTGTTGCAGATTCACAACTTCCCCCAGGGAATCAGGTATCAACATCTAAACGATAGATTTAGCAGATGTGAACCTAATAATCACTCTTTATTCGTGACGGGGAAAGGGTAAGATCCCCGGCTGGCGTGCCGGGGAAGCCAGATCAGTAGCTTTTTTGCCAGGCAAGGTACTGGTCATATTTGCGCAGCGCAATGCGGTAATTGTTGTGCGCCGCAGAAGGCAAGTCTTCGATAATACGCTGATGGCTGGCGTTACTGGCGAATTTATCCGCCGGATAGTTGCGTTCCACCAGCATTTCATCCAGCCGACGCAGGCGCACCACGTATTCACGGATGGTGCTGTGGCTCATTTCGGTTTGCTCAAACAGATATTGCTTGAACGACATAATATCGAAATAGCTCGGATGGCTATTGCAGGAGATCTCACTGCAAAAGCGGCACAGCGCCGTCAGCTCATTTTGCACATTCAGCCAAACGTGATCGTCAATCGGCTGATCCATGCGCGCAATGGCATCTTTGTTGATGATCTTGCCACGAAACACCAACGCCATGCGATCCAATAGCTTGCCGCACTGAGAGCAATGGGTCTGGCTGTGTTTGTAATCTTTCAAATAACGACTCAGCGGCCGTTTTTTCAATAATATTCCTGGCATAGAAGCAGTCCGATTATCGCAATGGTGATCAGGTTGAAGGGTCAGAGTTGAGTGCATGTCAGTTCTCGTTCGCCAGGCGGGAGCGCAGGCGTTTTATTGCCTGGCTATGCAATTGGCTGACACGTGATTCCCCTACGTCCAGCACGGCGCCGATCTCTTTCAGGTTCAACTCTTCCTGGTAATACAGCGTCAGCACCATTTTTTCGCGTTCCGGCAACGCCTCAATGGCGTCAATCACCCGTTGGCGTAAATTGCCCTCCAGCAGATGATGTAACGGATTGGCCTCTTCGTGCCCTTCCAGCAGCGGTTCCGCGCTTTCGCCATGCTCTTCCCGCCATTCGTCGTAGGAAAAAAGCTGACTGTTATTGGTGTCCAACAGAATTTGACGGTACTCATCCAGTGGCAGGTTCAGCGTCTGCGCCACTTCCACTTCGCTGGCCGGCCTGCCGAGCCGCTGTTCCAACTGCCGCATCACCTGCGCCACTTCACGGGCATGGCGACGCACGCTGCGCGGTACCCAGTCACGGCTGCGCAACTCATCGAGCATGGCGCCGCGAATGCGTTGCACCGCATAGGTGGTAAAGGCGGTTCCCTGCAGGGCGTCATAACGCTCAACGGCGTTTAACAACCCAATTCCCCCGGCCTGCAGCAGATCGTCGAGCTCCACGCTGGCGGGCAGCCTGACCTGCAGGCGCAACGCCTCGTGGCGCACTAACGGAACGTAGCGCAGCCAGAGAGAATTTTTGTCCATCACGCCTTCGGCGGTATACAGATCGCTCACTATGTCTAAAACCTGCGGATAAGAGAGTCAGCGCTATTATCCGTAGGGGGCAAAATGCCAATCGGCAGAACAGTCGTACAAAACGGGCCTTATTTGCGCCATGCATTAGCTGAGCGGTGCGCGACCATAAAAAAACCCCGCCGAAGCGGGGTTCTTTTGCGACAGGTTAATCGGGGAGAGTCGATTAACGCAGCAGGGACAACACGTTCTGAGTAGACTGGTTAGCCTGTGCCAGAACAGAGGTGCCAGCCTGTTGCAGGATGTTGGCACGGCTCATGTTAGACACTTCGGTCGCGTAGTCAGCATCTTGAATACGAGACTGAGAAGCAGACAGGTTGTTCACGGTGCTGTTCAGGTTGTTGATAACAGAATCGAAACGGTTCTGTACCGCACCCAGGGAAGAACGCAGACCATCAACCTGAGACAGTGCTTTGTCCAGGGTTGCCAGTGGGTCGGCAGTTTTAGGGTCGGTAGATTGCTGAACGCCTTTGGTCACTTTACCAGCGGAGTCAACAGTGGCTTTGAAGAAAGCGTCGTTGCCATCAGCATCTTTGCCTTTAACTACGTAACCTGCTTTACCCGCTGCATCGGTGTAAGTGCGCAGTTCATCGCCAGTCGCCAGACCGCTAACCGTGTTGGTGCCAACTTTAACCTGAGCAGCTTCTTTCATGCCTGCAGTAGGCTTAGTTGCTGCAGCACTTGAATCCCAGCTCGCTTTACCGGTCGCATCTACGGTCGCGTCATAAATGCCGCCGTCGGTAGATTTAACGAAGTAGTTAACAGTACCAGTACCGTCGTCAGCAGAGTACAGTTTACCGTCGCTGGTTTTAGGCGTTGCAGCCTTGCTGTCCGCAGCAATGGTCGGTGCACCCATTTTATCGGTCGCAGTCACCGCGGTGGTGCCCACTTTAGAGGCATCCAGTGGATCTGCTACGCTGAATTTGTCCAGGCCCAGAGTTTTGGCGTTGATGTTCTTCAGATCGATCTGGATAGTTTCGTTGTCGTTGGCACCCACCTGGATGGTCAGCTTCTGATCGCCGCTCAGCACTTTCACGCCGTTGAAGTCGGTTTGTTCAGAGATACGGTTGATCTCAGCCAGACGTTCGCCGATTTCGTCCTGGATGGACTGCAGGTCGCTGGAAGAGTTAGAACCGTTCTGAGACTGTACGGTCAGACGACGGATGTTTTGCAGGTTGTCGTTAACTTCGTTCAGTGCGCCTTCAGTGGTCTGCGCCAGAGAGATACCGTCGTTGGCGTTACGGGAAGCCTGAGTCAGGCCTTTGATGTTAGCGGTGAAACGGTTAGAGATCGCCTGACCCGCGGCATCATCCTTGGCGCTGTTGATACGCAGACCGGAAGACAGACGCTCGATCGCAGTACCCAAAGAAGACTGAGATTTGTTCAGGTTGTTCTGCGCCATCAGCGACAGGCTGTTGGTATTAATTACTTGTGCCATTGTATGCTTTCCTTACGTGTCAGTTGCGATCTTCGCAACGTAGTTAAAAGGTTCGGGCTGCTTTGCCCACGGCGTCAACCACCGTCCCATCAGGTATCGGCCCTCCCCCTGCAACCTTTAGAAATTTTTTGTTTTTTTTTCGCTTCGCCGCAATGGCAGAAATAACGCGTTTTTTTCTTCCTCTATTGCGCCATCGGTTTTTAAACTTTTCGGTAAACTTTTTCTCCGCTGGGCCGATAAACGCGTAAAGCGAATAAAGTCATTATTAAGGAGAATTACGAATGGCATCGATCAGTTCATTAGGCATCGGCTCAGGACTCGACCTCAACGGCTTGCTGGACAAGCTGACCAAAGCGGAACAGCAGCGTCTGACCCCGTACACCACCCAGCAGACCAGCTACAACGCCCAGTTGACCGCCTACGGCACCCTGAAAGGCTCGCTGGAAAAGTTCGATAACCTCAGTAAAGAGCTGGCGAAACCGACGTTTTTCAATAACACCACCGCCAGCAAACACGATCAGTTTGCCATCACCACCACCGACAAGGCCGTGGCGGGGAACTACATTGTCGAAGTTCAAAAACTGGCACAGCCGCAAACGCTGACCACACAGGCGTCGATTACCAATCAGACGGAAAAACTCGGCACGCCCGGCAGCATTGACCGCTCAATCAGCATCACCGCAGGGGACCCGCAGAAAGAAGTGAAGATCCCACTGAGCGATGATCAAACCTCGCTGGTGGAAATGCGCGATGCGATTAACAATGCCAAAGCCGGCGTCAACGCCAGCATCATGCGGGTGGGTGACAACGACTATCAATTGGCGATCAGCTCCACGGCCACCGGCGAGAAAAACACCGTTTCGGTCCAGGTCAACAATGACGATAAGTTGGGCGCCATCCTCAACTACGACTCCGCTGCCAAAAGCAACGCAATGAAGCAAACCGTGGCCGGTCAGGATGCTGAAGTCTTGGTTAACGGCACGAAAATCAAACGCAGCACCAACTCAATTGCCGATGCCCTGCAGGGCGTGACCATCGATCTGAAAACCGTCACCAAGAAAGATGAGCCGCAGAACCTGGTGATCAGCACCGATAAAACCGGCACCGCCGACAAAATCAAAGACTGGGTCGACAACTATAACTCACTGCTGGATACCTTTAACTCGCTGACCAAATATACCCCGGTCAAAACCGGCGAGGCGCAGAATGCCAAAAACGGCGCGCTGCTGGGGGATAACACCCTGCGCGGTGTTCAGTCTTCGATTAAAAGTGCGCTCAGCGGCGCGCAGGACAACCCGGAGCTGAAGGGGCTGGGTAACCTGGGGATCACCACCAACACCAAAACCGGCAAGCTGGAGATCGACAGCACCAAGCTCAACAAAGCCATCGATGAAAAACCCGAGCAGGTTGCCAACTTCTTCGCCGGCAACGGCAAAGATACCGGCATGGCCACCGAGATCCACAATGAGATCCAAAGCTACATCAAGGCCGGCGGCATCATTGAGAACTCGACCAAAAGCATCAATACCAGCCTTGACCGCCTGAACAGCAAGATCACCACCGTCACGGCCAGCATTCAAAGCACTATCGATCGCTATAAACAACAATTCGTCCAACTGGATACCATGATGTCCAAGCTGAGTGGCACCGGTGATTATTTAAAACAACAGTTCAAGTAAGAACTTTTTAACCAGGTAAAAAATCACATGTATAACCGTAGCGGAACTCAGGCCTACGCCCAGGTCAGTCTGGAAAGTGGCGTAATGAGCGCCAGCCCGCACCAGTTAATCGTGATGTTGTTCGACGGGGCGCTTAGCGCCCTGTTACGCGCACGGATACTGATGAATCAGGGTGATATCGCCGGCAAAGGACTGGCTCTGTCAAAGGCCATCAATATTATCGATAACGGCCTGAAAAGCGGTCTCGACCACCAGCAGGGCGGTGAAATGGCCGATAATCTGGCGGCGCTGTATGACTATATGAAGCGACGCCTGATGCAAGCCAACCTGCACAATGACGAAGCGGCGATTACCGAAGTGGTGAAGCTGCTGGAAAATATTGCTGACGCCTGGCGCCAGATTGGCCCCAACTACCACCCCACTCAGGACGCCGTGTAATGGAACGTCAACAACAGCTGTTAGCCGCCTATCAGCAGGTGTATAGCCTGAGTAGCCAGATGATCGTTCTGGCACAAACGGAAAGATGGGAAGACCTGGTCGAGCTGGAACTGTCCTACGTGACGGCGGTGGAAAGAACCGCCGCCTTTACCGGGCAGGCCGGTCCCTCAATGGCGTTACAGGAATTGCTGCGCCATAAGCTGCAGCAAATCCTCGACAACGAGACCGAACTAAAACGTCTGCTGCAGCAACGCATGGATCAATTGAAAGAATTAATCGGCCAGTCGACGCGCCAAAACGTGGTGAACAGCACTTACGGCCAGTTTCACGATCGCGCCTTGTTGCTGGGAGATCCACAAATCAGATGAGTTCGCAGCAATAACGGCGACAACGGAATAGATAGCAGCATGCACTATTATTCCCCGGTTAAGTCAGAATATTAATCCATGCCATTTGAATTATTCAGATATTGGGTAATTAGAAAAAATGTGCAATTCGAGCCTTGCTCTCACTTTAACGGATAAATACCACTCCGACACGGACGTTTTCTGTTCAGCAGGAAATTGATTTTTGATAGATAAAACACGCTGTTGTGTTTCACAACCTATGGAAAGATGTTGCTCCAACGCCAATCAAAGCGTAAAGATATTCATAGATAATGGCTGCGAAATGAATATCGATGGAACGTACAATTAATCTTTGTCCAGGAATTGGTGCATCGGCACACATCATTCAGCATACTGAATTATTATTTCCTTCAGTCTATTTTGAACAGCCGCATCTCTACCTGGTGCAGCAAGGTCACAAACGCGTGCGTTGGCAACAGCGTGAAGTGGTGGCGCATGCGGGCGAGCTGTTGATTATCGACGGGGGGCAAACCGTGGATATTATCAACGAACTCTCTGAGGACGGGGTATTCAGCTGTCAGCTATTGACCTGCGATCCGCAGTTGCTCACCTTATCGCCGCCCCAGGTTGAAAGCACATCACCGACTCCCTTCGACGCGGTGATGACATTATGCAATCTGCCCTGCGCGCTGATGCACAGTTTTGAGACCACCAGCCTGGCACTGGCGCTTAAGCAGCGTTTCCCCACGGTCATCATTCGCCATAAAATGCTGGAAATTCTGCTGTGGTTAAAACAATTCAATATCAGCTTCATCCATAACGAAGCCAGGAATTTAACCCAACGCGTACGCCGCTGTCTGGCCACCGATCCGCACAACATCTGGACCGCGGCCGAAGTCGCCGAAACCTTGTCAATGAGCGAGGTGGTGCTGCGACGCAAGCTGTCGGCGGAGAATACCGCGCTGCGTAATCTGATGATAGACGTGCGAATGAGCAGCGCCTTGGCCCTGCTGCAATCTACCGATTGGCCAATATCGGCGATCGCCCAGCACGTGGGGTATGAAAGCGCTTCGCGGTTTGCCGAGCGCTTTCGCAAACGTTTCGGCTTTGCGCCCACCGCCATTCGCGGACATCAGCGGGCCATGGAACCCATGGCCATTCGTCCCGATCATTTCAGCATGATGCAAGCCCCGGAGTGATGGCCGCCGGCGTAAATTAAATCATTGAACAATGAAACTGTGGTTTATAGCGGCAATATTGGCGCAAAACAGGCGAGTGGGATAGCATCGGCGAGCATTCAGGTCATCAGAGATGAATAAATCATGCTCAACGAAAAACTGCTATTTTCCCTCGCGGTGTTGCTACTCGGCCTATGGTTGCTGGGCCTGACCTACGAAGAAGACGCCATGCGGCTGCTGGCGGGAAAATAAAGCGGCAGGGCCACACATCGTGGCCCGGGTTATTTTAGCTTTCTTTAATTAAAACGCTTATTAATACAACCAAAACGATCAGAATTAAAATACTGAACAACCGCCATCTGCGTTCACTTTTGCTACACATTATCTTATCCGGTAATTGAAACGGCCTTAACCCGGAAATTATAGCCCCGTGAATACCGTGGCAATGTGAGTTTAACCGTAGTTTCTACCCTCTTCCTCCGGTGATTGACGTTTCCGGGATCCGTTTGGGAAACGGAACTTATTGTACGTGAAAGCTATTTGTTGACCCTTACGACAATTTGCTCGAGGCTCTGACCACCAGTTCCGGCATCTGCCCGCGACTGCCGATCACGTTATGTCCGGCCAGCACTTCAAACAATAGCGTGACGGCCTGACGGGCAACCTCATCGAGGTGCATGTTCACCGCCGTTAGCGGCGGCAAAGATTCCCGGGCGCGAATACCGTCATAACGGGTGGCTAAGCGAATCCGCTGCGGTATGGCGATCGCCGCATCGTGAAAAGCGCGCACGGCGCCACAAGCAAAAGTATCAACCAGCACCAGGACGCCATTGACTTCGGGATGTTCCTGCAACATCTGACACGCAGCCTGATAGCCAGCCGCTTCCCCTTCCTGCTCATCAAGATAATAGATCACCGGCGCCTGCCTTCCTTTACACCAGCGGTGATAGGCTGCCTCAGTTTCCAGCGAGGAAGTCCGCGGCGTATGCCCGACAAAGAGCGCGCAACAATCGGCGCCTTCAGTCTGCAGGTGGGTCAGCAACATTTTCGCCGTCGCTTCCGAATGCAAATCCACCCACGGTAGCGGCGTCGGTGTTCCCGGCGTGCGGCCAATAGTGATGCATGGGATCCCCGCCTGTTGCAAAGCTTGCAGCAGTGGATCGTTTTCGGCGGGTTCCAGCAGAATGGCGGCATCAAAGGTCACCATGTCCAGCGGGTTCTTTCCGGGCGGGACCAGGATCAGCGCATGCTGCTTTTCCAGCGCCATAATCGCCGTCGTAAGCGCGACCTCCATCATAAAACCCAGCTTCGATGCTCCGGAAGCAATGGTCAGCGGCAAGGAAGAAAGCAGTGCAATAGTGTTGGTTTTGCCGGTACGCAACTGACGGGCGCGGATATTCGGCGTGTAGTTCAGTGTCTGAATCGCCTCCTCAATACGTTGCCGGGTCTCAGGTTCGACAAAACGGGGGTGATGTAACGCATTAGATACGGTGCCAGGCGATACGCCAGCAAGGCTTGCAACATCAATGAGTCTGGCGCGTTTTTTATCTTGAGCAGTCATCTGGCTGGCGTTCCCTCCCGAGAGTTTATGCTCAGATTAGCACATTTCCAGTGTATGAATTTCCGCGCTAATACATAACAAAATCATATGAAGAAAGTGACCATTTACCGTAGCTCACTGGCAAGCATTCCTGTCTAATGGCGTTTAATTAAAACGTTTTAATGACGTATTTTGCAAGAAACCAATCACTTCAGGAGGCTACGTGACACAACTATCTCAGGATGCAGCATTCACCCTCGGGCGTCGTCCGAGCGGGCTGATCTTCTCCGATTTGGAGAAAAGCTTCGGCGGCTATACGCTCTTCGCCCCACAAACTACCGAAGGCCGGGTATATCTGGTTGATGAGCTTGGAAAAGTGGCGCACCAGTGGCAACTCCCGGTTCGTGCCGGACGCGATGCGGTGCTGCTGCCTAACGGTAACCTCGGCTATAACGGTAGTCACGGCACGTCAGCCAATCTCTATCCGGCCTGGGATCTCTGGCACGGCGGGGATTTTTATGAGGTCACTCCGGATAACGAAGTGGTCTGGCATTATGAGGATATATTCCATCACCACGACGCGCAGTGGCTGGCGAACGGTAACCTGCTGTATACCGCGGCGGTGCCACTGCCGGCGGAAATTGCCGCTCGCGTTACCGGCGGCGATCCGCGCCGCGATGCGCCGGACGGCGTCATACAGAGCGATGTCGTCAAAGAGGTCAATCGCGACGGTGAAGTGGTATGGGAATGGCGCGTCTGGGAGCATCTGGCCCCGGAAGATTTCCCGATTCATGAGATCTTCGACCGCCGCCACTGGCCGATGATAAACGGTCTGTCGGTCACCCGCGAGGGCCTGGTGTTGATGAGCCTGCGCACCACCTCCGGGGTGATTGCCGTCAATAAAGAGAGCGGCAGCGTGGTATGGCACGTGGGGCCGGATGTCGTCGCCCAACAGCACACACCGATTGAGATGGAAAATGGTTCTATTCTGGTGTTCGATAACGGCAACCTGCGCCCCGGCGTGACCTCGCCACACTCCACGGTGCTGGAGTTCGACCCGCACACCCAGGCTATTCGCTGGCAATATCGCGATATTTTCCCGCCGGCCTTTTTCTCACCCTATATGGGAAGCGCTCAGCGCCTGGCCAACGGCAATACCTTTATCTGCGAATCCGCCTTCGGTCGACTGTTTGAAGTGACTCCGCAGGGAGAAACGGTATGGGAATACATTATTCCTTACTTCAATGAATATCCGGACCATCTTAGCAAGGGGATCATCCCCGGTAAGCAGAACAGCAGCTTCCGCGCGCACCGCTATGCGGCCGATGCGCTGCCGTGGCTGAAATAATCGCTCTTCGCCGGCGCGGGTCGGCGGGGAGGTTCTCACGTCTTTGGGAGGAATTTATGCCGTATTCTGACTCCGCCGTACCGGAAAACGAAGCCTTGCCTTGGCAAACTAAACTGCTGCTGGCCCTTCAACACGTGCTGGTCGTGGCCGCTACGCCGATCACCGCCGTTTTTCTTATTGCTCAGGCGCTTCACTTCAGCTCTGGCGTCACCACATCGCTGCTAAGCGCCACCTTTCTAATGTGCGGGCTGGGGGCCATCCTGCAAAGCCTCGGTATCGGCAGCTTCGGCGCGCGCCTGCCGTTTATTATGGTGCCGGGCGGCGCGCCTATCGCGATCTTCATCGCTATCGCTTTACAGACCAATATCCAGACGGCAATTGGCGCGGTGATCTTAACATCGCTGTTTTATTTTATTGCCCTGCCCGTTTTTCGCCGTTTTCTGCACCATTTCCCGCCGTTTATTATCGGGATTATGCTGCTGCTGGTCTCCATCAACCTGATTCGTCTGTATGGCGGACTCATTATCGGTCAGCCGAGCAGTAGCCACTTTGCGCAGCCCACCAACATTATTCTGGCGCTGGTCACCATCCTGATTACGCTGATCTTCGCCCTGGCGTTCAGCGGCATCCTACGTCAGCTGTCGGTCATGTTCGGCCTGCTTGCGGGCACGCTGCTGGCAATGCTGCTGGGCATCGCCGATTTTAGCGGCGTCAGCCACGGGCCGCTGTTCAGCCTGCCGCAGCTGTTTCCGTTCGGCTGGCCAATATTCAATCTGTCAGCGTCACTGCCGCTGCTGATTTATGCGGTGATTTCCATGGCTGAAGCGACTGGGCAAACGATTGCTACCGCAGAGATCGTCAAATCGACACAAAACGTCCATCAGGCCATTCCCCGAACCATCCGCGGCGACGCCGTTATTTCGCTGCTGGGCGGCGTTTTCGGTACCTCATTGATCATCACCTCCGGCGAAAATATCGGCGTGGTTCGGACCACTAACGTCAAATCACGCTACGTCACGGCGATTGCCGGATTGCTGTTAATCCTGATTGCGCTATTCTCGCCGCTGGTGCGCCTTGCCGCCTGTCTACCCGGTCCGGTAGTCTGCGGGACGGCGGTGATTGTCTTCAGTATCATCGGGGTCATCGGTATCGATATGATTGCCCGCGAGCCGCTGCACAAGCCGGGAAAAACCTATGCCTTAGCCACTGGTCTGGCTATGGGGATGCTGCCGATCCTTGTGCCTGGCCTGTACCAGAATTTCCCCGTCGGCGTGCAGATGATATTGGGCAATGGTATGGCAGCGGGTACACTCACCGCGATCGTCGTCAACTCGTTATTTCTGGTGAGCGAAAGGCGGGCCGCCATGCGACTAAAAGGCTGAACCGATACACCGAATTGACCCGTTAGCCGTAGTGTTGTTTGGTTTCCGTGAGGCAGAATAACGGGCTTGCCAAAGCACTGAGCGAAATTGACCGCATCGAGCGAACCCTGTTTATACTCGACAGGTTCCGTGATCCAGCACTGCGTTGGCGGGTTCAGACGGGGCTGAATAAAGGAGAATTCTGTTACGCGCTGAAACGTGCTGTATTCATGCATCGACTGGGTGAAATCAGGGACCGAAAATCAGAGCTATCGGGCCAGTGGGCTGACTCTGCTGACGGCGGAAATCTCGCGGCGGAATACCGTGTATATGGAAATGGCGGTCGATGCCGTGAAGCGTAATGGGATGGAAATCAACGAGAAACCACTCTCGTATTTGTCCCCGTTAGGCTAATCTGACAGGTGATTATATTTGGAAAAGCAACCGGATACCTGCTTCCGGTAAGTTTCGGCGTCTGAGACCAGCTAAAGTCGGAAAGTCAGAAAATAGCCTTAACGTACAATAATTTTCGATATCCACACCGACTCCCTTCCCGGCCAGACACTTGTCTCGGCTTTAGAGAAGTTCTGCATCTCAGAATCCGAAGCCCATATTTGCCTTGCGCTAAAAAGCAAAAACCCACCGTGGGTGGGTTTAGGCCAGTTCTTAAGCTGACGTTGCCTGTTCAACAGAGAATCCAGGCTTTCAATTCTGGCCGCGGGTACGAGGCCAGTCTCATCACACCGGCATATTCATCACTTCTTGATAAGCCGAAACCAGCTTATTACGCACCTGCACCCCTAACTGCAGCGAGATGGACGATTTTTGCAGATCGACCATCACGTCATTCAGGCTGATGCCCGGCGCACCGACTTCGAAATCCTGTGCCTGTTTGCGCGCAGCCTGCTGGGTATCGCTGATCTTGCCGATCGCCGCCTTCAACTCACTGGCAAAACTGACGCCCTGCGCGGATGCGCCTTGCCCCATCTGCCCTGCCTGAATCGCCGTGGCCTGCAACTGCTGCAAAACCCCTTCAATACCCTGAATTGCCATTATGACCTCAATAAAAACGCTGCTGCCGGACGTTGTTGCATCAGACACTACTTTGATGCTGAACACCCTAACACAGCATTTTCATCCTAAAGCGGTTAATTAACTGCAAAAAACCCGGCTTATCGGGCCATCGAAATGGGCCCTAAGGGCGAATAATAACATGCCCAGAAATGGGAGCGCCGCTATACCCGTCGCTTTTCAAGTTGCAGCGTTGTTGTCTGCCCGCGCTCATCCCAATCACTGTAGGGGGCGAATAAAATCGCCCCGATTAACTCAGGCGCAGCATGCCGCGCCCCTACAAGACCCCGGGATGAGCGAGCGGGTCGCCTGGCAGCAACTTGAAAGGCATAGGGTATATTTATATGTGTATCAGGGAGTCTGTTTTGTCACACAACGCTAACCACACCGTTCATCAGCCTGGCAGGGAGCTACGCCGTGGCCCGCACCGGATCCTGAGCGTCATTGAAGGACTCGGGCTAAAATGAATGCTTCAATCTCCGCTACCGAAAGCCGCGATAATGGCCTGCTGGCCATGTGGAACCGCCTGCGCGCCAACCCCAAAGTCCCACTGCTGATTGCGGCCTCCGCAGCCATCGCCATCGTGGTCGCGCTGCTGTTATGGGTGAAAAGTCCAGACTACCGGGTGCTGTACAGCAACATTAACGATCGCGACGGCGGCGCCATCGTCACCCAACTGACGCAGATGAACATCCCCTACCGCTTTGCCGAAAACGGCGCGGCGTTGCTGATCCCAGCCGAAAAAGTCCATGAAACCCGTCTGCGTTTGGCGCAGCTCGGCCTGCCTAAAGGCGGTGCCGTGGGCTTCGAACTGCTGGACCAGGAAAAATTCGGCATCAGCCAGTTCAGCGAGCAAATCAACTATCAGCGCGCGCTGGAAGGTGAATTGTCCCGTACCATCGAATCACTGGGGCCGGTACAAAACGCCCGGGTGCATTTGGCTCTGCCCAAGCCTTCGCTGTTTGTCCGCGAGCAAAAATCCCCTTCCGCTTCCGTGACCCTGACGTTGCAACCGGGTCGGGCCCTGGATGACGGCCAGATCAACGCCATCGTTTATATGGTCTCGAGCAGCGTAGCCGGTCTACCGCCGGGCAACGTGACGGTGGTCGATCAGGCCGGCCGCCTGTTAACGCAGTCCGACGGCACCGGACGCGATCTGAACGCCGCACAGCTTAAGTACGCCAGCGAAGTGGAAAACCGCTACCAGCGCCGTATCGAAACGATTTTGGCCCCGATGGTCGGCAGCGCTAACGTGCGCGCTCAGGTCACCGCACAGATCGACTTCTCCACTCGCGAGCAAACTGACGAACAGTACCAACCTAACCAAGAGCCAAATAAGGCCGCCGTACGCTCACAGCAAACGAGTCAAAGCGACCAAATTGGCGGGCCATTGGTCGGCGGCGTGCCGGGCGCATTGTCCAATCAGCCGAGCGCACCGGCTGCTGCCCCGATTGAAACCGCCCAACCGGCCACCGCCGGCAATAATGCCGACGCAGCTAAAACCGATACGGCCACGGCGCGCAGTTCGGCACCCAAGGGCAGCGGGCCGCAAAACTCCCGCCGCGATGAAACCATCAACTATGAGGTCGATCGCACCATTCGCCATACCCAGCACAAAGCCGGGACGGTACAGCGCCTGTCGGTCGCGGTGGTCATCAACTATCGCGGCACCGATAAGGACGGCAAACCACTGCCGATGAGCAAAGAGCAGTTGGCGCAGATCGAATCGCTGGCGCGTGAGTCCATGGGCTTCTCCAGCGCCCGTGGCGATACCCTCAACGTGGTCAACACGCCGTTTACCGATAACGAAATTACCGGCGGCGAGCTGCCGTTCTGGCAGAGCCAGTCGTTTATCGATCGTCTGATCGATGCCGGTCGCTACCTGCTGATCCTGCTGGTCGCCTGGGTGCTGTGGCGCAAACTGGTACGCCCGCAACTGCAAAACCGTCAGGCGGTACAAAAGGCCGCGCTCGCCGCCGCCGCTACGCCGATGGCCAAGCCGGCTGACAGCAGCAAACCCAGCAATGAGGAGCTGGCGCAGCACAGGAAATCCCAGCAGCGCGTCAGTGCAGAAGTCCAGAGCCAGCGGATCCGCGATTTGGCTGATAAAGACCCACGCGTGGTCGCTCTGGTAATCCGCCAATGGATGAGTAACGAACTATGAGTCTGACCGGAACCGAAAAAAGCGCCATCCTGCTGATGACGCTGGGCGAAGATCGCGCCGCCGAGGTGTTCAAACACCTTTCCTCGCGTGAAGTGCAGCAGCTGAGTGGCACCATGGCCAGCATGAGCCAGGTGTCGCACAAGCAGCTCAATGAAATCCTGCGCGAATTTGAAGACGACGCCGAACAGTATGCCGCGCTGAGCGTCAACGCCAGCGACTACCTGCGTTCGGTGCTGGTCAAGGCGTTGGGCGAAGAACGTGCCGCCAGCCTGCTGGAGGACATTCTCGAATCTCGCGAGACTACCACCGGCATGGAAACGCTCAACTTTATGGAACCAATGAGCGCGGCAGATCTGATCCGCGACGAACATCCGCAGATCATCGCCACCATCCTGGTTCACCTCAAGCGTGGCCAGGCAGCGGACATTCTGGCGCTGTTCGACGAACGTCTGCGCAACGACGTGATGCTGCGTATCGCCACCTTCGGCGGCGTGCAGCCGGCGGCGCTGGCGGAACTGACCGAAGTGCTGAACAACCTGCTCGACGGTCAGAACCTCAAGCGCAGCAAAATGGGCGGCGTACGCACCGCAGCCGAGATCATCAACCTGATGAAAACGCAGCAGGAAGAGGCGGTTATCGACGCCATGCGCGAATACGACGGCGAGCTGGCGCAGAAGATCATCGACGAGATGTTCCTGTTCGAGAATCTGGTGGAAGTCGACGATCGCAGCATCCAGCGCCTGTTGCAGGAAGTGGAAGGCGAATCCCTGCTGGTGGCGCTCAAAGGCGCGGAACAACCACTGCGCGAGAAGTTCCTCAAAAACATGTCGCAACGCGCCGCAGATATCCTGCGCGACGATCTGGCCAACCGTGGCCCGGTGCGCATGTCGCAGGTGGAGAACGAGCAGAAGGCTATCCTGCTGGTGGTCCGTCGTTTGGCCGAGAGTGGCGAAATGATTATCGGCGGTGGCGAGGACACCTATGTCTGATCGCATTAATACCCTGCCCTGGCAGCCCTGGTCGCTCAACGATCTCAACGAGCCCAAACCGGCGCTCGACCCGCTGCCGCTACCGGTGGAAATCACCGACGGCGCACCGCTGGACGACAGCCTGGTTCGGGAACAACAGCTCACTCAGCTCCGCCTGCAGGCCGAGCAGCAGGGCCAGCAGTTGGGCTATGCGGACGGGCAGCAAAAAGGCTACGACGCCGGCTTCCAGGCCGGCATGGAAGAGGGTCGCCAGCAGGGCTTGCTGGAAGCTCAGCAACAGCAACAACCGCTGACCGCGCACTGGCAGCATCTGGTGACGGAATTCCAGCACACGCTGGACGCTCTCGACAGCGTGATTGCCTCGCGCCTGATGCAGTTGGCCCTGACTGCCGCCAAACAGGTGCTGGGCCAACCGCCGGTGTGCGACGGCACTGCCCTGCTGGCGCAGATCCAACAGTTGATCCAGCAAGAGCCGATGTTCAGCGGCAAGCCGCAATTGCGCGTGCACCCGGATGACTATCAGCGAATCGAGCAACAGTTGGGTGCCACGCTCAGCCTGCACGGCTGGCGGTTGCTGGCGGACGGTCAGTTGCATCCTGGTGGCTGCAAGGTCAGCGCCGACGAAGGCGATCTTGACGCCAGCCTGGCAACCCGTTGGCATGAACTCTGCCGTCTGGCCGCTCCGGGAGACGTGTAATGACCCTGCGCCTCGGCCGCTGGCTGACCTCACTGGATGCGCTGGAAAAACGCATCGCACACGCCCCGACGGTACGCCGCTACGGCCGCCTGACCCGCGCCACCGGTTTGGTGCTGGAAGCCACCGGGCTACAGCTGCCGATCGGTGCCACCTGCCTGATCGAGCGTCACGACGCCGGTGAGGTCCAGGAAGTAGAAAGCGAAGTGGTCGGCTTTAACGGCCAGCGGCTGTTTCTGATGCCGCTGGAAGAAGTGGAAGGCATCGTGCCCGGCGCCCGGGTTTACGCCCGCATCTCGCCGGAAGGCCAAAGCGCCAGTAAGCAGCTGCCGCTCGGTCCTGCCCTGCTGGGCCGGGTACTGGACGGCAGCGCCAAGCCGCTCGACGGCCTGCCCGCACCGGAAACCGGCTACCGTGCGCCGCTGATCACCGCCCCATTCAACCCACTGCAACGAACGCCGATCGAACAGGTGCTGGACGTCGGCGTGCGCACCATCAACGGCCTGTTGACCGTCGGTCGCGGTCAGCGCATGGGGCTGTTTGCCGGTTCCGGCGTCGGTAAAAGCGTGCTGTTGGGCATGATGGCGCGCTACACCCAGGCCGACGTGATTGTCGTCGGTCTGATCGGCGAACGTGGCCGTGAGGTGAAAGACTTTATCGAAAACATCCTCGGCCCCGAAGGCCGGGCGCGTTCGGTGGTGATTGCCGCACCGGCGGACGTCTCACCGCTGCTGCGCATGCAGGGTGCGGCCTACGCCACACGCATCGCTGAAGATTTCCGCGATCGCGGCCAGCACGTGCTGTTGATCATGGATTCACTGACGCGCTACGCCATGGCGCAACGTGAGATAGCCCTGGCCATCGGCGAGCCGCCGGCCACTAAAGGCTATCCGCCTTCCGTCTTCGCCAAGCTGCCGGCACTGGTCGAACGCGCGGGCAACGGCATCAGTGGCGGCGGGTCCATTACCGCCTTTTATACCGTGCTGACCGAAGGCGATGACCAACAGGATCCGATCGCCGACTCGGCACGCGCCATTCTCGACGGCCATGTGGTGCTGTCGCGACGCCTGGCGGAAGCCGGCCACTATCCGGCCATCGACATTGAAGCCTCCATCAGCCGCGCCATGACCTCGCTGATCGACGAAGAACACTATCGTCGGGTGCGTAACTTCAAACAGATGCTGGCCAGCTACCAACGCAACCGCGATTTGATCAGCGTAGGCGCTTACGTCGCAGGCAGCGACCCGCTGCTGGATAAGGCCATGACGCTGTATCCGCAGATGGAAGCCTATCTGCAGCAAGGCATTTTCGAACGCAGCGGCTATCAGGACGCCTGCCAGCAGCTACAGCAGTTGATCGTTTAACGTCACCAAAGGCGCAAACCCGATGAAACCACAGTCCCCCCTGATTACCCTGCGCGATCTGGCGCAGGATGCAGTAGAACAGGCGACTCGCCAACTGGGCCAGGTGCGCAAAGCTCAGCAAGCCGCTGAACAGCAACTTTCCATGCTGCTCAACTATCAGGATGAGTACCGTCAGAAGCTGAATAATCAACTGAGCGGCGGTATGGAATCGTCCAACTGGCAGAACTACCAGCAGTTTATCGGCACGCTGGAACAGGCGATCGTCCAGCACCGCCAGCAGTTGACGCAGTGGGGAGAGAAAGTGGACCACGCGATGAAACAATGGCAGGACAAACAGCAACGGTTGAACGCTTTCGAAACCCTGCATACCCGAGCCCAGAGCGCGGAGTTGCAGTTGGAGAACAAACGGGATCAAAAACTGATGGATGAGTTCGCTCAACGCAGTGCACAAAGGAATATACATCAATGAACCTGAACGCTTTGCCGGGCCTGTCGCTGCCGGGCGACTCCGGCCTGCTGCCGGACGCGCAGCTCCCGCTGGATGAGTCATCGCTCTCTTCCGCTTTTGCTCAACTGCTTGGCGCCCGCGTGCTGCCGGCCGACAAGTCCGCAGGCAAACTGTCACCGATGGCGTTGAGCGCAGAAGAAGACTCTGCGCCGCTGAGCCGCAACCAACTGACGCAGTTACTGGCCGCATTCGGCGAACGCGATGGGCTGTTAGCGCCTTCGCTGTTAACGCAAGGCCAGCCAGCCGCCATCAGTAACGACGAAGAGCCGACGTTGAAGCAACCGTCGCACGACGCCGCGCTGCGGCCTGCCGGTGAGATCGACGCCGCTACGCTGCAAGCGCTGTTCGCCATGCTGCCAATCGCTATTCCCCCAGCAATGCCTGATGCAGGTACCGGCGCGGCGGAACTGAGCCTTGAAGGCGATCTAGATACCCCTCAGGCTGCAACGATCCAGAGCGCTTCACTGGGGCGCCAGGCTGAGGTAACCGGCACGCAAAAGGCACCAACGCCGGTAACTCCAGCTTCGCTCGGCAGTGAAAGCCGTGCCGACATCCCACAGCAAATTGCAGTTGCGCACGAAAAACCGGATGCAGCGGCGTTGAAGCTTGGCGCCGATAGCCAATCGCCAACGCCAAACGTCCCTCTGATGGCCCCACCGGTCTCCAGCCCGACGATCGCGGCAGCGCCAGGCGCTGCGTTGGTCACTGCCCCGCCTACGCCGCAGCTAAACGCCCAGTTGGGCAGCCCGGAGTGGCAGCAGGCGTTGAACCAACAGGTGCTGATGTTCCATCGCAACGGTCAGCAAAGCGCCGAGCTGCGTCTGCATCCGCAGGAACTGGGAGCGCTGCAAATCACCCTCAAGCTGGATGACAACCAGGCACAGCTGCACATTGCCTCGGCACACGGACAGGTTCGCGCCGCCGTGGAGGCCGCGATGCCGCAACTGCGTCACGCGCTGGCTGAGAGTGGCATCAATTTGGGACAAAGCAGCGTGGGCGGCGACCAGATGCCGCAGTGGCAACAGGCGCAGCAGCACAATGGTAGGCAGCAGGGCCGCCCGGATTATCGCGAGCGTCAGGGTGACGGCGATTTGTCCGGCGATGCTCACAGCGCACCGCCGGAATTGCAGGCGATGGCCCGCGCCGTCAGCGGCGTTGATATTTTCGCCTGAGTGGCCGCAAACGCCCAAGCTGGCACGCTTTTCCCTGCCTATTCTGGCTATTGCGTGCCGGAATAGGCGCGATAATACCGCTACCCTTCATACTTGAAGCTGCATCATTGTTGGCTGCATTTGCGCGCCCCGGTCACATAGTTATCTATGCTGCTGAGGACTTACAAACTTGCCGTCGCGATGCAACTCCAAATATTTTGGGTAAATAATGTCATGCGTGCGGCTTTTACACGCGCTATATACCCGCGAGATCTTAGGTTGCAGCTTGAAAAATGAAGGGCATATACCCTATGGATTTCAAGTTGCAGCCAGGCGCCCAGCTCACTCATCCCCAGGGGCTTACTCAAGTAAGTGACTGGGGGAGTGAGTGCAGGGAACAACGCTGCAGCTTGAAAGACGACGGGTATAACAACAGGAATTTGATTTAGCTATGTCTCAAAATACCCTACCGGCAGCACCGAAACGCTCCCTTCTGGTCATACTGCTGGTGCTGATAACCCTCGTCGCCTGCGGCGCGGCCGGCTACAGCTGGTGGCAGCTCAAGCAGCACCAGGAGGGCGCGCAGCCCGTAGCCAAAGAACTCCCCCCGGCCGCACCGGTGTTTATGCCGCTGGACACCTTTACCGTCAATCTGCTGACGCCCGATAACAACCCGGATCGGGTGTTGTATATCGGCCTGACGTTACGCTTGCCGGATGAAAGTACCCGCCGCCAACTGAATGATTTCCTGCCGGAGGTGCGCAGCCGTCTGCTGATGCTGCTGTCTCGTCAGGAAGCGGGCCAGTTGAGCAGTGAACAAGGAAAGCAGCAACTGGTGGCGCAGATTAAGGACGTGCTTAGCCCGCCGCTGGTTAAGGGACAACCGAAGCAGGTGGTCAGCGACGTGCTGTTCACTGCCTTCATATTGCGGTAATCACTATGGGCGACAGCATTCTTTCACAGGCAGAGATCGACGCCTTGCTCAACGGCGACAGCGCGGGTGATGAACCCGAAGCGGTTGCCCTCAATGAGAGCGAGGTCAAGCCGTACGATCCGACCACCCAGCGCCGAGTGGTGCGCGAACGGCTGCACGCGCTGGAAATCATCAACGAACGTTTTGCCCGGCAGTTCCGCATGGGGTTATTCAACCTGCTGCGCCGCAGCCCGGACATTACCGTTGGCCCGATCAAGATCCAGCCGTACCACGAATTTGCTCGCAACCTGCCGGTGCCCACCAACCTGAACCTGGTGCACCTGAACCCGCTGCGCGGTACTGCGCTGTTCGTGTTCGCACCGAGCCTGGTGTTTATCGCCGTCGATAACCTGTTCGGGGGCGACGGTCGCTTTCCCACCAAAGTGGAAGGCCGCGAATTTACGCCAACCGAACAGCGGGTGATCAAGCGCATGCTGCGGCTGGCGCTGGACGCCTACGGCGACGCCTGGAGCGCAATTTACAAGATTGACGTGGAATACGTGCGCGCTGAAATGCAGGTGAAGTTCACCAACATCACCACGTCGCCAAACGACATCGTGGTCACCACCCCTTTCCAGGTGGAAATTGGCGCGCTGAGCGGTGAGTTCAACATCTGCATTCCGTTTGCCATGATCGAACCGCTGCGCGAACTGCTGACCAACCCACCGTTGGAGAATTCGCGGCAGGAAGACAGCCACTGGCGTGAAACGCTGGTGAAGCAGGTGCAGCATTCCGAGCTGGAGCTGATTGCCAACTTCGTCGATATCCCGATGCGCCTGTCGAAGATCCTGAAGTTGCAGCCGGGCGATGTATTACCGATTGATAAACCGGATCGCCTCATCGCCCACGTCGACGGCGTGCCGGTTTTGACCAGCCAATACGGCACGTTAAACGGGCAGTACGCCCTGCGTGTTGAACATTTGATTAACCCTATTTTGAATGCTCTGAGTGAGGAACAGCCCAAATGAGTGATCCTAAGCAACCGTCTGGCGAAGGAAAGGAATCCGTGGACGATCTGTGGGCTGATGCGTTTAACGAACAGCAAGCAACCGAAAAGACGTCTGCCAGCGATGCGGTGTTCAAATCGCTGGAGCCGCAGGATACCAGCGGCAGCCTGCAGGATATCGATCTGATCCTCGACATCCCGGTCAAATTGACCGTTGAACTGGGCCGCACCAAGATGACCATCAAGGAACTGCTGCGCCTGTCGCAGGGCTCTGTCGTGGCGTTGGACGGGCTGGCGGGTGAACCGCTGGATATTATGATCAACGGTTATCTGATTGCCCAGGGCGAAGTGGTGGTGGTGGCCGACAAATTCGGCGTGCGCATTACCGATATCATCACCCCTTCCGAGCGCATGCGCCGCCTGAGCCGCTGATGAACCCAAGCGCCGCCACGCCCACCGCGGGCACCTTGCAATCCACCGAGCCGGCACTGCCGGCCGGTTCAGTGCTGACGCAGGTCAGCAGCGCACTTGGCGGCATTTTGCTGCTGATCCTGCTGGCCGGCTGGCTGTTTCGTCGCCTGGGGTTTGCCCCGCAGGCACGCAACAGCAAACTGCTCAATCTGCGCGCCAGCTGTCAGGTTGGACAGCGCGAACGCGTGGTGGTGATCGAAGTGGATAACACCTTGCTGGTGTTGGGCGTCACCGCCCAGCAAATCACCCCGCTGCATAGCCTGCCCGCGCCGGTGCAGGACACCGACGCCGCCGAAGTGACCACGCCGGCGGATTTTCGCCAACTGATGCAAAAAGTTCTCAAACGTCCGGAAAAATCGGCATGAAATCCCTCGTTCAGTGTGTCGCCTTCTGTGGGCGAGGCAAAATACTTCTGCGCGTATTGGCAGCGACTTTACTGTTGCTCAGCCCCACCGCTTTCGCACAACTTCCCGGTCTGATCAGCCAGCCATTAGCCAACGGTGGCCAAAGCTGGTCGCTGCCGGTGCAAACCCTGGTGTTGCTGACTTCGCTCAGTTTCTTGCCGGCCATGCTGCTGATGATGACCAGCTTCACGCGCATCATCATCGTACTGGGTCTGCTGCGCAATGCCCTCGGCACCCCCTCTGCCCCACCCAACCAGGTGATGTTGGGCCTGGCGCTGTTCCTGACCTTTTTCATTATGTCGCCGGTGTTCGACAAGGTTTATCAGGACGCTTATCTGCCGTTCAGCCAGGACAAAATCAGCCTGGACATCGCGCTGGATAAAGGTTCACAGCCGCTGCGCGAGTTTATGCTGCGCCAAACGCGTGAAACCGATCTGGCGCTGTATGCCAAGCTCGCCAACCAGCCGCCGCTGGCCGGGCCGGAAGCGGTGCCGATGCGCATCCTGCTGCCGGCCTACGTCACCAGCGAACTGAAAACCGCGTTCCAAATCGGCTTCACGGTGTTTATTCCGTTCCTGATTATCGATCTGGTGGTCGCCAGCGTGTTGATGGCGCTGGGGATGATGATGGTGCCACCGGCAACCATCTCGTTGCCCTTCAAGCTGATGCTGTTTGTTCTGGTGGACGGCTGGCAACTGCTGCTGGGTTCGCTGGCGCAAAGTTTTTATTCGTAATTCGCGGCATACCCGCCGCCACAGAGGGATCCATAATGACACCAGAATCGGTTATGGCGCTGGGCACCGAGGCGATGAAGGTGGCGTTGGCCCTGGCCGCGCCGCTGTTGCTCGCCGCGTTGGTCAGCGGCCTGGTGGTCAGCCTGCTGCAGGCCGCGACCCAGATCAACGAAATGACGCTGTCGTTCATTCCCAAAATCCTGGCGGTGGTCGCGACCATCGTGATTGCCGGACCGTGGATGCTGAACCTGCTGCTGGACTATATGCGCACGCTGTTCACTAACCTGCCCAACCTGATTGGTTAACCATGCTCACATTTGACAGCGCGCAGTTCGGCGTCTGGCTCAGCCAATATTTCTGGCCGCTGCTGCGCATTTTGGCGCTGATCAGCACCGCGCCGGTATTCAGCGAAAAGCAGATCAGCAAGAAGGTGAAAATTGGCCTCGGCGGGCTGATCGTGATACTGATTGCCCCCGGGCTGCCCACCAGCACCGTGCCTATTTTCTCTGCGGCCGGTTTGTGGCTGGCGGCCCAGCAAATCCTGATCGGTGTCGCGCTGGGCCTGACCATGCAGTTCGCCTTCGCGGCGATACGGCTGGCCGGCGAAGTGATCGGCATGCAGATGGGTTTGTCGTTCGCCACCTTCTTCGATCCCAGCGGCGGGCCGAACA
This sequence comes from Serratia sp. BNK-12, assembly GCF_047456085.1. Lineage (NCBI taxonomy): Bacteria > Pseudomonadati > Pseudomonadota > Gammaproteobacteria > Enterobacterales > Yersiniaceae > Serratia > Serratia sp. BNK-12. Next base: position 1,950,593 of record NZ_CP179896.1, on the reverse strand, counting down.
TGCCAGTGTTGGCACGGCTGCTCAACCTGCTGGCGATGCTGCTGTTTCTCAGCTTCAACGGCCATCTGTGGCTGATTTCTCTGTTGGTGGACAGCTTCCATACCCTGCCGATCCAGGCCGAGCCGCTTAACGGCAATGGCTTTCTCGCCTTGACCCAGGCCGGTTCGCTGATTTTCATCAACGGCATGATGCTGGCACTGCCGCTGATCTGCCTGTTGCTGACGCTGAACATGGCGCTCGGCCTGCTTAACCGCATGACACCGCAGCTGTCAGTGTTCGTCATCGGTTTCCCGGTGACCATGACCATTGGCATTATGACCATCGGCATGATGATGCCGATGCTGGCGCCGTTTTGTGAGCACCTGTTTGGCGAGTTCTTCGATCGCCTGGCCGATGTCGTCGGCAGCATGACCCCCTAGCATTACCCTCACAGTGCGGCTTAACGGCCGCCTGACGCCGGATAAAGTGGCAACAAATTCCCTTTCTCAGTATAAAAAATTGGAAAAAGCAAATTATCACTATTTGCCTTCAATTACTCTTATTGGCTTGAATAATAAAATACCCACCCTAGAATGTCCTTATTAAATAAAAACATCAAAAAAAAATAAATTCAATAAATAAGGAGTGGGACACACTGTAAAAAACAGAGACGTGATAATAAAAGCATCCATTTAATGCTCGTTATAATTTAAAAAACATCACCGGCATGCCCGGCGAAGCTGGCACATTTATTTTCTACGGAATTATTACTTACCCTACAAAAGGAATATAAAAATGAAAGCTAAAACCAACCGAAGAGCACGCAGGGCCTTAGGCCTGGCACACTGGGCCACCAACCGTTCTCAGATTGCCTTGTCACCCAATGGTGAAAAATGGCTGGTGGTAAAAAAGAAAAAATAACCACGGGGGTTATCCCAAAAAAATATAATTTGCGCTCTTATCTCTGCACTCCCCCTTGAATATTCTAACGCTTCCCGCCGTTAAATTCAGGCAGATATAAGTGCACATAATTTCGGGTAGCCGAAAAAAAGGCACGTCACGCCAAACCTGTGTGGGGGAAGCGTGACGTGCCAAACAAGTGCGCCCGGTTTCAAGAATTCCCTACCGCTGCTACGCAGCAATAACGTCTTCTAAGCACACCCAAAGAGATTGCCCGCCGTGACTGCACGGCAGGCTAAGAGCTATTTATTACCCGGTACTATGGATTTCGATGCCCCACCCCAGCTAGCGTAGGGGCGCGGTATGCTGCGCCCGTATCAACCATACTGGAGTGGATCTATCGGCCCCGCACAGCAAAGGGGATTAGCGATTCAACTGGAACAGCGACATCCCCTGCATATCCCCGAAGGTTTTGTATGACGCCTGCAAGGCCGCCTGCTGCATGAAATAGCTGGAAATCGACTCGGCCAGATCGGCATCAACCAGCGCGCTCATTTGCGTTTTGTTGATCATGTCGCGGTCCTTGCCGATACTGTCCAGCGTATCCATTTCCTGCAGTTGGCTGCCCAGCTCCGCGCGCACGCTAAGCACTCTGTTATAAGAGTTGTCCAGGCCGCGGTTGGCTTTGGCCAGCGCATCGTTCACCTGCTGCTTGGTGGCATCATCCGCATCCTTCTGCGGTGTTTTCAACGCCTTCAGCGCGATATCAATGCTTTCAAACACGTTAGCGACGGAGGCGCTGCCATCCGGTTCCGGCTTCGGGTTGCTGGTCAATGCCATGAAGACCTTATCGCCGGTATGGCCAATGGTCATGGTGCGGTTGGCATCCACTTTCTGCTCGACCGGCGTGTTGCCGCCGACATAGCTGACCGATCCGCCCTTGTCTTCAAAGGGAGGCTTGTCGTTCACAAAACCGCCAAACATATAGCGGCCGTTGCCGTCGGTGCTGTTGGCCTGGTTGAGCAACTGATCTTTCAGCCCCTGCAGCTGGGTCGCCAGCGAATCGCGGTCGTCGTCGCTTTTGGTGCCGCCGGCGCTGACGATCAGCGCTTTCATATCGGAGATGGTGCTGGTCACCCCGGCCAGCACGGTCTCTTCCATCGACACGCTTTGACGGGCAAAGGTCCGCGCCAAGGCATATTGGGTGTTTTCCGACTGTGATTGAGCCAGCATCACCGCCTGCGAAGCCGCCAGAGGATCGTCGGACGGATTGCTGACTTTTTTGCCGGTGGAAAGCTGCTCGGCGGCTTTCATAAACAGCGACTGATTGCCGGTAATGCCGGACATGTTCTGTTGGTACATCATGCTGGTGGACATGCGCATGGTGCGGGTTCCTCAAAATCAGCGACCGGAACCGCCAGGGCTCCGGTCAAAGTGGAAATCAACGGATATTCAGCAGTGCGTCAAACATTGAGCTGGCGGTTTGAATGACCTGTGCATTGGCCATGTAATATTGCTGAAAACGCAGCAATTCACCGTACTCTTCGTCCAGGTTGACGCCGGAGATCGACTGCTGCTGAATGGTCAGCTGCTTGACGATATTGGCCTGAGAAGTCGCCGAAACCTTGGCCGATGCCGTCTGGTTACCAACGCTGCTCACCATGCTGGCGTAAGCGCCGCTGAAGGTGGCTTTGCCGTCGACCAATTTTTTGGTCTGCAGATCGAGCAGCTTTTTGGCGTTTTCGTTATCGCCGCGGCCGCTGTCGTCTTTGCCGGCGGCGGCGATGTTCGCCGAGTCGGTAATCGCGACTTTCAAGCTGCCCGCCACGTCGCTGACCGGCTTCACGGTAAAGCTGTCGTTCTTTTGTGCCGTGCCGTCGATGTCGACCTTCAGGCCGTCAAAGCTCAGCGTCGGTTTGCCGGTGGTGGCATCGACGCCCGCCGTGGCGTTGACCTTCACGTTGTCCGGCAGACGGCTGACCTGCCAGTTGCTGCCGTCGAACTCCACCCGGTAATCGTTGGCCTTCACCTTGCTGGTATCGGTGTAGGACACCGACAGCGCCGCATCGCCGGCATTGCGGCTGTTATCCACCACGCGCCCACCACCGAAGCTGAAGAAATCGGTGCCTGCGTCGCCGTTGAGATCGAACCCGGCACGGTGCTGCTGGTTAAAGCTGTCCGCCATCGCCAGCGCCAATTGCCCCAACTGGTTGCGTGCGCTATCCAGCGATTCGCTGCGGAACTTCAGTACGCCGCTAACGCTGCCGCTGGTAATTTGCCCTTCCGGCACTTCGCTGACGCCGTTGCCGCGGTTATAGCCGATGGTCAGGCGAGAAGGATCGCCGCTGGAAGGCACTGCCTCCACCTGGTAGGCATTGCTCCCCTGCACCAGCGTCAGGCCGTTGGCGAAAGACACGGTATAAGCGTCGCCGTCTTGCTGCATCACCTGCACGCCCACCACCTGGTTTAACTCAGTCACCAGTTGGTCGCGCTGATCGAGCAAGGCATTCGGCTCACCGCCGCTGCCGCGCAGGCGGGTAATTTCATCGTTCAGTTTGGCGATTTGCTGGCTGTAGCTGTTGATCTGGTTAGCGCTGTCGCTGAGCTGTTGGTTAACGCCGCTGTCCATATCGCGCAGGTATTTGTCAGTGTTATTGAACTGATTGACCAACCCATTGGCCTTGCCCAGCACCGTTTGGCGCGCGGCGTCATCGCCGGCGTTGCTGACCAGGTTCTCCAGGTTGCTGAAGAAATCCTGCATATTGGTCGACAAGGTATTGGTTTTGCTCGCCAGCAGGTTATCGATCTGCGAGATTTTCTCGAAGTAGGCGTTCTGTGCCCCGGCCTGGCTCTGTGCTCCACGCAACTGATTGGTGATGAACTGGTTGTACTCGCGGTTAACGCTGGTCACGGTGACCCCGTTGCCAATGAAGCCACTCATGGTACTCATACCGCCGTTCTGCGCCAGGATCGCAGTCTGTCGGTTATAGCCCGCCACGTTGTAGTTAGAGATGTTGTTACTGACGGTGCTGAGCGCCACCTGAGCCGCATTCAGCCCGCTCATCGCGGTATTGATTAAGCTGTTGGACATAGAAGTTCCTTTTGCTGCGGCGCCGGTGGCCCACAGGAGTCAATTAATCTGCTGAGCCGTTCACTCAGCCTGTCTTGGTTATCGGCAAAAACGGGGGAAACTTGAGGGAAAAATCCGGGTCCAGCATGCTGGACCCCTACATTTAAATTCGGCCTATTGCGTAGGGGCGCTGCATGCTGCGCCCAGTGGCTAAAAAAGATCCTTCAGGTCGTGGGTATACGCCTTTACCACCTGCTCGCCGGCGTTTTTCATCTGCTGTATCACGCTGACCAACTTGCTGGCATATTGCGGATCGGTGGCGTAACCGGCCTGTTGCAGCGCCTGCGCCGCCTGCTCCGGGCTGCGGGCGTTGGCCACCCCGGCGTAGCGGGGGTTATTGGTCAACAGCTTGACGTAGTCGGCCATCGCCTCGACGTAAGATCCGTAAACCCGGAACTTCGCCTTGATCTTCTTCGCCGCGCCCTGCTCGAACTCGGTGGTGGTGATCTCGGTCACCGGCCCGTCCCAGCTGCCGCCCGCCTTGATGCCAAACAGGTTGTAGCTCGGCGAACCGTCGGCGGCCGGGATCTCACGCTGACCCCAGCCGGATTCCAGCGCGGCCTGTGCCACAATCAGCTGATGCGGAATGCCGCTCTGCTGGCTGACGACGCGCGCAGAAGTAGACAGCCGGGCAACAAAGTTGCCGTTGTTGAGCGACAGCGGGGCCGCGCTCGGCGCTTTCGGCACCGCGCGGCGGAGAGTCTGCTCAAGCGCCTGATTCGGCAGCGTTCGCAACACCTCATCGTCCAGCGCCATCGGCGACGTGCCCGCCGTTTCGCTCGGCACCGCGTTGGCGTTGCTCATCTGCTTCACCATCATGTCGGCCAGCCCCAGGCCTTTCTGCGACATCTGCTGGGCAATTTGCTGGTCATACATTGAGGTGTAGAGCCGAGACTGATCGCTGCTCAAGATCCCATCCTGCGGCAGCGCGGCACGCATGCTTTTCAGCATCATCTGCACGAACATGCCTTCAACCTGCTGCGCCACCTGTTTCAGGTTGCCCTGCGGATCGCTCGCCGCATCGCGTTTCAGTCCATTAAGCGCCTGCGCATCATAGGCGGCGCCCGACATTGCCATCAGATCGCCGGCCATCAGATAATTTCCAGCTTGGCGCGCAGACAGCCGGCGCTTTGCATCGCCTGCAGGATAGACATCAGATCGATCGGCGTTGCCCCCAACGCGTTAAGCGCGCGGATCACGTTGTTCAGATTGGCGCTGGCGTTGACCTTCTGCAGCGAGCCGCCCTGCTGTTGCACCGAAATCTGGGTGTTCGGCGTCACCACCGTTTGCCCGCCGCCAAACGGGGTATTTGGCTGGCTGACGGTATTTTGCCGATCGACCACCACCGACAGGTTGCCTTGCGCCACCGCGCAGGAATCCAGGATCACGTCGCGGTTCATTACTACCGAACCGGTGCGTGAGTTGATGATCACCTTGGCGTCGATCACCCCGACGCTGACGTTAATGTTCTGGATCTCCGCCAGGAAGCGCACCTGCGAACTGTTGCCCTGTGGCACCAGCACCTGAATGGTACGGGCGTCCAACGGTGAAGCCGTGCCACCGCCGCGTTGACGGTTGATGGCGTCGCTGATCTGTTGTGCCAGCGTAAAGTCTTCATCGTTGAGCTGCAGGTTAATCACTCCGCCGGCCCCAAAGGTGGTCGGCAGCTCGCGCTCAATGGTGGCGCCGTTGCTGATGCGCCCACCGGCCAGTTGGTTAACCTGTACGCTGCTGCCACCGGCCGAAGCGCCGGCTCCGCCGACCAGCACGTTGCCCTGCGCCAGCGCGTAAACCTGATTATCTACCCCTTTCAGCGGCGTCATCAGCAAAGTGCCGCCACGCAGGCTCTTGGCGTTACCCATGGAGGACACCACCACGTCGATATTCTGCCCGGTGCGCGAAAACGGCGGCAGCTTGGCGGTGACCATGACCGCCGCCACGTTTTTCAACTGCATGTTGGTGCCCGGTGGCACGGTGATACCCAACTGCGACAGCATGTTGCTCAGGCTCTGGGTGGTGAACGGGGTCTGCATGGTCTGGTCACCGGAACCGTCCAGCCCCACCACCAGTCCGTAACCGATCAGCGCGTTATCGCGTACGCCCTGCACCGTGACCAGATCGCGAATGCGCTCCGCCGCGGCCGGCAGGCTCAGCGCACTAATCACCAGCGCCATTAGAAATTTCTTTAACATTGGAACCTCATTCGCCTTACCCACAAGGCGTTATTGTCGCAGGCAGTTTGGGGGCGGGCGGCGCACAGGGAATGGAGCGTACACGCAGTACGTGACTGCCCCGAGCACTGCCCAACCTCAAAATGGCAAGTAAAATAGCCTGTACTCAAAACGGTGAGACATTTAAGAAGAAGCGTTGTAACCACCCCATGGTCTGCGCTTCGTTGATATAGCCGTTGCCGACATATTCAATGCGCGCATCCGCCACCTGGGTGGAGGTAACCGAGTTGCTGCCGCTGATGGTGCGCGGGTTGACGACCCCGGAGAAACGGATGAATTCGGTGCCCTGATTAATGGCGATCTGTTTTTCCCCCACCACGTGCAGGTTTCCGTTCACCAGCACCTGATTGACCGTCACGGTAATGGTGCCGTTAAAGGTGTTGTTGGCGTTGGCCCCGCCCTTGCCGCCGAAGGTGCTGTCACCGGAGATATCCATATCGGCACGCGCATTGCCCAGCAAACCATCGAGGTAGCGTGGCGAGGTGGCCACGCCGAACTTGCTGGCCCCGTTGCGGCTGGCGTTGGCAGATGAGCTTTTGCTGGCGCTGACGTTTTCCTGCAGCACGATCGTCAGGGTATCGCCGACGTTGCGCGGACGACGGTCTTCAAACAGCGGCTGATAACCGTAGTTCATCGGCTGCACCGTCTGGAAAATGGAACCGTTCGGCACGGGCGCGCCCGCCGGCGCCGGCTGTGCCGTGGTAGCCCCGTCAACCAGGGGTTTATGTGGAATGTAAGCGCAGCCGCTCAGCGTCAGCATCACCATTGCCGCCAGCCAGCGTTTTCCTTGCGGCGGATTTTCCATCAGAGTTGTGGTTACCACGGGTATCGCCTTTGTTTCACAAAATAGGGTTACGGGCGCTGCAGCACCCGTGAATGTGTTGACAAAGTGGGGAAAAAGCGTGGTTTTTCCCCACTTTGTGGTTATTAGCCGAAAATCAATAATTTGATTTTCCTTCATTTTTTGTTAGCAAATCCTGACCTTCCAACCCTGTTTTAAGATTGGTTAACGACCTTGCGGGCGCAGCGGCGCCCGTCAATTACAGTTGCGTCAGCTTTTGCAGCATCTGATCGGACGTCGATACCGCTTTGCTGTTGATTTCGTAAGCACGTTGGGTCTGGATCATGTTGACCAGCTCTTCCGCCACGTTGACGTTGGAGGTTTCCACATAGCCCTGATACAGCAGACCGGCACCGTTTAGCCCAGGCGTGCTCTCGTTCGGCGCGCCGGAACTCTCGGTTTCCTGGTACAGGTTCTCGCCCATGCTTTCCAGGCCGCTGTCATTGATAAAGGTGGTCAGCGTCAGTTGGCCCACCTGCTGGGCGGCGGTCTGCCCCTGCAGGGTGGCGCTGACGATGCCGTCGCGGCCTACGGTGATGCTCAGGGCATTGGCCGGAATGGTGATCGCCGGTTGTACCTGGAAGCCGCTGGCGGTCACCAGTTGGCCGTTCTGATCTCTCTGGAACGAGCCGTCGCGGGTATAGGCCAGGGTGCCGTCCGGCATCATCACCTGGAAAAAGCCCTGCCCCTTGATGGCGATGTCCTTGCTGTTGTTGGTCTGCGACAGGTTGCCCTGGCTGTGCAGACGCTCGGTCGCCACCGGCCGCACGCCGGTACCGATCTGCAGTCCGGACGGCAGCGTCGTCTGCTCGGAGGACTGCGCCCCCGGCTGACGCATGGTCTGGTACAGCAGATCTTCGAACACTGCACGCTGGCGTTTAAAACCGTTAGTGCTGACGTTGGCCAGGTTGTTGGCGATCACGTCCATATTGGTCTGCTGCGCATCCAGACCGGTTTTGGCAATCCATAAAGATGGGATCATGGGTTATTTCCTTACTAATTAACTCATTGATAACAATGAATTGGCGCGCTGTTCATTTTCATCCACGCTGTGGATGACCTTCATTTGCATTTCAAAGCGGCGGGCGTTGGCAATCATGTCGACCATGGTTTCCATCGGTTTGACGTTGCTGCCTTCCAGCACGCCCGGCATCACCTGCACCAGCGGATCGTTCGGCAACTGATTGCCGCGCTGCCGTTGGGTTTCCGGCGTCAGGCGGAACAACCCGTCATCGCCACGCATCACTTCGCGCGCGTCGGCCTTCACCAGTTTCAGCCTGCCGATCTGAGCAATGCTGTTCGGCGGATCGCCCGCATTCAGCGCCGAGATGGTCCCGTCGGCGGCAATGGTGATCTCTGCCGACGGGGGTACCTCAATCGGTCCGCCGTCGCCCATCAGCGGCACGCCCTGCACCGTCAACTGCCCGGTGGAGGAGATCTGGATGTTACCGTTACGGGTGTAGGCTTCGCCGCCGTCCGGCAGGCTGACGGCCAGAAAGCCGTCCTGCTGCAGCGCCACGTCCAACGGGCGTGCGGTGTAATTCAGCGCCCCCTGACTCATGTCCGCGCCCGGCGTTGACGCGGTAACCAGCGTTCGCGTCGGCAAGCTTGGCCCATCCACCGGCACGGCACGCAGCGCCGACAGCTGGGCGCGAAAGCCCGGCGTCGATGCGTTGGCCAGATTATTGGCGGTGACAGACTGCTGTTCCAGCGTCTGTCGCGCTGCGCCCATCGCGGTATAAATCGCGTGATCCATAAATCAGTCCTATTAGCGCAGGCTAACCAGCGTTTGCAGGATCGAGTCCTGCGTTTTGATGGTTTGGGCGTTCGACTGGTAGTTACGTTGTGCGACGATCATGTTCACCAGTTCCTGGCTCAGATCGACGTTGGAGGCTTCCAGCGCGCCGCTGGTCAGTTTGCCCAAACCGCCGTTGCCCGCCAGGCCTACACGTGGCTGGCCGGATGCGCCGGTTTCTTGCCAAACGTTATCGCCCTGAGAAGACAGGCCTTCCGGGTTGGAGAAGTTGGCCATGACGATCTGGCCCAGCACCTGAGTCTGCTGGTTGGAGTAGATGCCCATCACCGTGCCGTCGTTGTTGATCTGGAAGTTGGTGTATTCACCTGCGCCATAGCCATCCTGCGACACTTTGCTGACGGAGTCGGCGCTGACGCTCTGCTGCATGCTCTTGGCGAAATTCAGGGTGAAGTTCTGTGCCGGCGCGCCATCTTTGGCTTCCATCGGGATCAGCATGCTGAATTCGCCGGCGGTGCCTTGTTTGCTGGTGGTGCTGGCCAGATTGCCGCTGGTGTCGAACGTCATGGTACCGGCATCTACCGGAGCAGCCGTTCCATCCTGGGTATAAACCTGCCACTTGTTCTCGTCGGTTTTCACAAAGTAGGCGTTGATGTTGTGCGCGTTACCTAACGAGTCATAAGTGGTGATGGTGTTGACGTAGTTGTAAGAATCCTTCTTGGCGGGATCGAAGGTGTGGTTATCCGGAACCTTATGCGTGGATTTAAGGTTGGCGACCATGTTGCCGGAGGTTGACGCCTTGGCGTTCATCATGCCTTCCGGAATGCTCAGCGGCACCGGGTTCGCGCCCTGTTGAATGGTCGGCGGCGTACCGGCGGCCGGGTAGCCGGTCAGTTGCAGGCCCTGCATGTTGGTCAGGTTACGGTTTTCATCCAGTTTGAACTGGCCGTTACGGCTGTAGAAAATGCCGCCGTCCTGATCCTGCAGACGGAAGAAACCGTTGCCGGAAATCGCCACGTCCAGCGCACGGCTGGTACCGGTGGTGGTGCCGCCTTTAAAGTTCTGGGTGATCCCCGCCACCTTAACGCCCAGGCCAACCTGTGAACCGGCGAACATGTCAGCAAAGGAAACGCTGCCTGATTTAAAACCGGAAGTGGCGGAGTTAGCGATGTTGTTACCGATCACGTCCAGATTGGTTGCTGCCGCGTTTAAGCCGCTTACTGCCTGAGAAAAGGCCATGTCATTCTCCGAATAGTGGTCAGGCTATCGTCCGATAACGCCTGATAGTGTTTTGATATACCCAATGACTTTCATGTTGCAGCCGGGCGGCAAGCGCAGGAGTCCCCAGGAGCTTACTCACGTAAGTGACTGGGGTGAGTGCGCACAGCCAACAACGCTGCAGCCTGAAGGATGAAGGGTATTGGGTTAAAGGATCTGCCGGACATCCTCCAGCGTGGCGCTGCCCGCCAGGCCCAGATCCAGCTTCGCGCCGTTCGCGTCGCGGATGACGCCGTTGACCATGCCAAAATGCAGATTGCGCGCCACCAGCTGTTCGCCGTTGGCTTTGGCGTTGATCGTAAAGCTGTAGGCACCGTCCGGTGCGGTGGTGCCGTCCGTCATCGATCCGTCCCAACTGAACGAATGCACGCCAGCGGTCAGGCCGCCGAGATCAATGGTGCGTACCGCTTTGCCGGTGGCGTCGGTGATGGTGGCGGTCACCGAGTCGGCCGCACGCTCCAGTTCCAGACCAAACGGCGTAGTGCTGACCTTGCCGTCTTTGCTGCCAGCCAGAATATTGCTGCCCGGGACCATCACGCCGTGGCCGATCAAAGCGGTAGCCTGCAGCGATTGATTGCTGTTGATCTGCCCGGAGATCGACCCCAGCGTGGTGTTGAGTTTCTCGATGCCCTGAACGGTATTGATCTGCGCCAATTGGCTGGTCAGTTCATTGTTCTGCATCGGGTTGGTCGGATCCTGATTCTTCAACTGCGCCACCAGCAGCGTCAGGAAGCTGTTGCTCAGATCCTGGCTGGTGTTATTTTTTGCGTTGGCACCGATGACGCTGTTATCCAGCGATTCAGTGGTGGTTGCGGCAATCGCCATGGCAAGCTCCGGTTATTGACCCAGCGTCAGGGTTTTCATCATCATCGACTTGGTGGTGTTGAGCACCTCGACGTTGGCCTGATAGCTGCGGGAGGCGGAAATGGTGTTGACCATCTCACCCACCACATCCACGTTAGGCATGCGCACATAGCCCTTGCCGTCCGCCAGCGGGTTACCCGGCTGGTAAACCAGACGCTCCGGCGCCGGGTCGTCAACTACCTGCGCTACGCGTACGCCGCCGGTAGGTTGTCCGGCCGCGGCGGCAACTTCAAACACCACCTGCTTGGCGCGGTAGGGTTGGCCGTCCGGCCCGGTGACGCTGTCGGCATTGGCCATGTTGCTGGCGCTGACGTTCATGCGTTGCGACTGGGCAGACAGCGCCGAGCCGGAGATATCAAAAATATTCAGTAGCGACATGCGCCTTATCCTTGTTGTAACACTGACATCATCCCTTTGATCTGACCGTTGATCAGCGTCAGGTCGGTCTGATACTTCAGGCTGTTATCGGCGAAGTTGGTGCGTTCGCGATCCATGTCAACCGTGTTGCCGTCCATGGAGGGCTGATCCGGCACGCGGAACAGCAAGTCGAGCTGTGGCGGCTGCATGTTCTGCGCCGGAATATGGCGCGATGACGTCATGTTCAGCGCAATGCCGCTGCCGCTGGCGCGCCCTTGCTCCAGCACCTTGTTCAGTTGGCCGGCGAAATCGATATCCCGCGCCTGATAACCCGGGGTGTCTGCGTTGGCGATGTTGGCGGCCAGAATTTCCTGCCGCTGGGCGCGCAGGTTCAGCGCCTCTTGACCAAAGCGCAGAGCAGCGTCCAGTTTGTCGATCATGCTCCCTCCGCGAGGTTAGAATTTGGAGCCGACAGCATAAACGTCCCTTCCGCCAGCCTATCGTGGGAATAAGGGCAAAATGCGTCGCTATTTATCTGCTTAGCCTGCGCGCACTCCGGGTACACTTACGCGCACCCTGAGGCTTTTTGAGGAAGAAGCGGAGATGAAAGCGAAAATGCTGTTGTTGGCAGCCCTGCTGTGCAGCCTGAACGCACGGGCCGAAGATCTGGCGGCGCAGATCGATCGCTTCATCAGCAGCCAGTTCAGCGGCAGTCCGGTGCAGGTTAAAGTGCTGGTGCGCACGCCCGCCACCCAATGGCCGCAATGCGAATTCCCGCAGCTCTCTTTGCCGCAGAATGTGCGGCGTTGGGGTAATATCAGCGTTTCGGCACGCTGCGGCCAGGAACGGCGCTTTATCCAGACCCAGGTTCAGGTGATCGGCCAATATCTGGTGTCGGCCCGCGGCATCAGCGCCGGCAGCAAGCTGACGGCGGCGGACATCAGGTTCAAAAGTGGCCGGCTCGACACCTTGCCACCGCGCACGCTAAGCGAAACCGGCAAAGCGCTGGGGGCTGTCAGCCTGCGCAATATCAGTCCCGGTCAGCCGCTGACCTTCGCCATGCTGCGTCGCGCCTGGGTGATCAAGGCCGGTCAGGCGGTACAGGTGACCGCGCAGGGAAGTGGATTTAACATCAGCGGTACGGGCAAAGCCATGAACAATGCCGCCGCCGAAGACAATGTCCGTGTGCGTATGGCTTCCGGACAAATCGTCAGCGGCATAGCCAGTGATGACGGTACGATCCGTATTGGGTTAAATACCCTATAGCTTTCAAGTTGCAGCTAGGCGCCCAGCTCACTCATCCCCAGGCGCTTACTTTAGTAAGTAACTGGGGTGAGCGAGTGCAGGTAACAACGCTGCAGCTTGAAAGATGACGGTTATAAAAAGGTAAAGGTTTATCAAAACTTGCCGATAAGAAAATCATAAGCAGACTTTTATTGGCCGCCAGGGCCACAAAATATCAGCCATTGCCTTCGCGGCGACGGCATCGATGGAGATTGACCATGAGTATCGATCGCACCCAGCGGCTGCAACCCGTTCCAACGGTGCAACCTCGTGAAACCGCGACTGAAAGCCCACTTCAGCCACGCAAAGCTGCCCAGACGGAGAGCACCGTCAGCGGCACCCAGGTAAAATTGAGCGACGCGCAAGCGCGCCTGATGCAGCCGGGTACGCAAGATATTGATATGAATCGGGTGGACGCCATCAAGCAGGCGATCCGCAACGGCGAACTGAAAATGGATGCCGGGAAAATTGCCGATGCGCTACTGAAAGACGCGCAAAGCGATGCCCTGTGGATGGCTAACGGCCTGCAAACGCCGGAGGCTTAACCCTCGGGTTAAACACCAAGGAATTCTTTGACAGGTGGTTATTCGTAATGGAAAGTCTGGCGCAACTGATTGATAAGCTGTTGGAAACCCTGAATGCGCTGAGTACGGTGCTGACGGAAGAACATCATCTGCTCTGTTCGGGACAATTACCGGGCGTGGCGCTGCAACGCGCTACCGATGCCAAGAGCCAGTTGCTGGCCACGGTAAACTATCTGGAGCAGCAGCGGCTGAACCTGGAGCGCGCACAGGGGCAACAGGCACCCTATTCCGCGCACCCGCGCCTGGCGGACGGCTGGCAACGAGTACAAACGCTCAGCCAGCAGCTGCGGGAAAAAAACCAGCATAACGGCATGCTGCTCAATCAACAGATCGATCACAACGCTCAGGCGTTGGCGATCCTGAGCAAGCAAAACAAATCGCTCTACGGCCCGGATGGCCAGTCGCGCAATGCCAGCCTGCTGGGGCGAAAAATCGGCGTTTAATCAAAGAATGATTGTTGATGCACCTGAGCGGGCTCAACCGGTGGATGATAAGACCCCAGGGCTATTTGACGAACGGCAGGTCCGAGTACCTTGTGGTATAGCTGGGGGACAGCATTTCGCGTTTCATCGCCCAGCTTTTTTGGATCCCCTGCCCGGCAAACCAGACCGTGCCCCGACCGGACTGATTAAGCCGATCAAGGGTCTGCATTAACTCACTGCTGTTAGGCCTGGGCTGGTGTTCATCAAACAAATTAAGCTGCGCCACCCCCTGGCTAAAGAAATCACTCAGCATCACACCGGCTTTCATATAGCGAAAATCGTCTTTCCAGATGCGGTCAAGCGCGCTGACAGCAACGCGAATAATGTCACGCGTATCGTTGGAAGGGATCGCCAGGCGCCCGCTGGCCTGAGGGCCGTAAAATGTTTCATTTTCGGCATGGGGACTGGTCCGCATAAAGACGCTGATCACACAGCAGAACTGCTTCTCTGCCCTGAGCTTTTCGGCTGCGCGTTCCGCATAGGTACAAATGGCCTGGCGCATATCTTGATAAGCCGTGATGCGGTGACCAAATGAGCGGCTACAGATGATCTGCTGTTTGGTGGGCGCAAACTCATCCAATGCCAAACAGGATTCGCCGCGCAATTCACGAACCGTACGTTCGAGTACCACATTAAAGTGTTTACGGATCACCCAGGTTGAACAGTCAGCAAGCTGTAGCGCCGTTTCGATCCCCATAAAGCTGAGCTTCTTGCCGATGCGGCGGCCCACGCCCCACACCTCGTCCACCGGCACTAACGCCAGCAGTTTTCGCAGACGCTCAGGATCGGACAACTCAACAACGCCCCCCGTTTGACGCCACTTCTTTGCCGCAAAATTGGCGATCTTCGCCAGTGTCTTGGTTTGCGCGATCCCCACGCCAACGGTTAACCCGGTATTCTTTAACACCCGATCGCGCATTTGATGGCCAAAGGTGCTCAGCGGAAGGCTGCTACTCAGGCCAGACACATCGATAAAAGCTTCATCGATGGAGTATATCTCTACGACAGGGGCCATCTCGATTAGCGTCAGCATCACCCGATGGCTGAGATCGGCATAAAGCGTATAATTCGAGCTGAAAACGCTGACCTGCTGGCGCCGTAATTGCTCTTTGATTTTGAAGTAAGGCGCCCCCATTTTGATGCCCAGCGCTTTGGCTTCCGCCGAAAGTGAAATAACGCATCCGTCATTGTTTGAAACGACGACGATCGGCTTGCCCTTAAGATCTGGCCGAAAAACAGTCTCGCAGGACGTGTAGAAGCTGTTGACGTCAACAAGTGCGAACATGTCGGTTTGATTTCAAGGTAAATGTCACAACGCCAAAGATTTCCAGCTCTTCTTCGGCCTGGAAAACGATCGGAGAATAATCCGTATTATGAGGCACCAGCTGAATACGTGGATGGGTTTGCAGCTCCTTCACGGTAAATTCGCCGGCCACTGCCGCTATGACGATGTCGCCATGAACGGCGGTCAAGGAACGATCAACCACCAGTAAGTCACCGTGGCTGATACCTGCGCCGATCATCGAATCACCACTGACCCGGACAAAGTACGTCGCACTGGGGTGTTTCACCACCAGCTTATTCAGGTCGAGACTGTCTTCGACATAGTCCTGAGCCGGGCTGGGAAAACCGCAGGAGACTCGCTCCATAAAGAGGGGAAGTAATAAACCGGGAGTGAGCTGACTGGGGTGAATAAACTGCATAATGGCGGATCCGAATAACTGTATTTATATACAGTATCCATGATCGTCAGCAACGATCAAGCGGCGTATAATAAAATTCCTGAAAGCAGTTGAAGCATCAGGAAATTTAAATTGGCCTACCTGCCCCGTGGCTAAACACGCTTTGGGGCAACGGAATAAAACCAGGTCGAAGGCAACGGCCTGAGGGACTTGGCTTGTGTCGTTTTAGTTTTACTCGTAATTCACAATCACCTGATTGCTGATCACGCGCAGCGGCGGATTCAGGCTGCCGCGCGCCTGCACGTAATAAACAAAACGCAGTTCGGCGTTCGCCGGTTCCCCTTTCAGCCCGGTGCTGCTGCCGCTGCCGCCGCCCAACACAATGCAGCGCGTCAGGGTGCAAAGCTGCGCCTGCATGCCCGCCGGCTCATCGGCCAGCAGCCGGTAACGCCAGCTTACGCTGGTGATGCGGGCATTGGCGTCCGGCAACACATTGGGGGCGCGTAACCCCGGCGATTCCCCCCGCTCACCACCATATTCCAGCGTTGCGCCGACGCTGTCGGCTACCCAAGAACCGGATGCTGCCTGCACGCTCAACGGCGCTAACAGGCAAATTAACGCCAGACGGTGTTTCATTATGCGGCCCCAATGGTGGAGGTCATGCGGATTTGGCGGTCGTCATTGATCTCCAGATTCGACAACACCACCATCTGCGGCAGGCTGCGACGCAGGAAACGCGCCAGCAAGGCCCGCAGTGCGTGATTCACTAACAGTACCGGCGGCGCGCTGAGCATTTCCTGCCGCTGCAACGCCTGTTTGGCCTGATCCAATAAACGATCCGCCAGGCCCGGTTCCAAACCACCGCCGCCCTGCAGCGCTTGCAGTAACAGACGCTCGAGCTGGGTATCCAGGCCAATCACCTGAATTTCACCGTTGCCCGGGAACCACTGCTGGGTGATCGCCCTTCCCAGCGCCACGCGCACCACGGTGGTCAGCTCATAAGGGTCGGTTTGTGATGGGGCATGCTCCGCCAGCGTTTCAATAATGGTGCGCATATCGCGGATGGAAACCCGTTCCGCCAGCAGGTTCTGCAACACCTTGTGCAGCGTGGTCAGGCTTACCACGCCCGGCACGAAATCTTCGGTCAGCTTCGGCATGTCCTGTGCGACGCGATCCAGTAATTGCTGTGCTTCCTGTCGGCCAAACAGCTCACTGGCAAACTGGCCAATCAAATGATTAAGGTGCGTCGCAACCACCGTGCTGGCTTCCACTACGGTGAAGCCCTGGATCTGCGCCTGCTCACGCAGCGCGCTGTCAATCCATACCGCTTCCAGCCCAAACGCCGGATCGGTGGTTTTATCCCCCGCCAACTCGCCCACCGCATTGCCTGGGTTAATTGCCAGCCAGCGGCCCGGTTGCGCTTCGCCACTGCCGATTTCTACGCCCTTCATCAAAATACGGTAGCTGGCCGGCGGCAGTTCCAGGTTGTCGCGGATATGCACCACCGGTGGCAGATAGCCCATCTCCTGCGCGAATTTTTTACGGATGCCGCGGATACGGCCCAGCAATTCACCATTCTGTTGGAAATCCACCATCGGGATCAGCCGGTAACCGACCTCCATCCCCAACGGATCTTCCAGCTGCACGTCAGACCAACTGGCTTCCACCGCCTGCGGATTATCCTGCGTGACCGGCACTTCCTGCACTTTGGGCGCTTGCTGATCGCGCCCGCGCAGCCACCAGGCCAACCCTAACAGAGCGGCGGTAAACAGCAGGAATACCAGGTTCGGCATCCCCGGGACCAGCCCAAGCAGGCCGAGCACCGCGGCGCTGAGCAACATAACCCGCGGGTTGTTGAACAGTTGGCCAACCATCTGCTCGCCAACGTCCTGATCGGTCGCCACGCGAGTCACGATCACGCCGGCGGCGGTCGAAATCACCAACGCCGGGATCTGCGCCACCAGGCCGTCACCGATGGTCAGCAAGGTGTAAGTTTCCGCCGCCGTGCCCAGTTCCATTCCGTGCTGGAGCACGCCGACCAACAGACCACCGACCACGTTTAGCATCATGATCATCAGACCGGCGACCGCATCGCCACGGACGAACTTACTGGCACCGTCCATCGAACCGTAGAAGTCCGCTTCCTGCGTGACCTCAGAGCGACGTTTTTTCGCCTCTTCTTCACCGATCAAACCGGCGTTGAGATCGGCATCGATCGCCATCTGCTTGCCTGGCATGCCGTCCAGCACAAAGCGTGCGCCCACTTCGGCGATACGCCCGGCACCCTTGGTGATAACCATAAAGTTGATCAGCACCAAAATGATAAACACCACGATACCGATGGCGAAGTTACCGCCCACCAGGAAGTGACCGAAGGCCTCTACCACGCGACCTGCGGCGGCAGATCCGGTATGCCCTTCCATCAGGATGATGCGCGTCGAAGCTACGTTGAGCGACAGGCGCAGCAAGGTTGAGAACAGCAAAATGGTGGGGAATGCGGCAAATTCAAGCGTACGCTGGGTAAACATCGCTACCAGCAACACCATGATCGACAAGGCAATATTGAAGGTGAACAGCAGATCGAGGATAAATGCCGGCAACGGCAGCACCATCATCGACAGGATCATCAGGATCAGTATCGGGCCGGCCAGCACCTGCCACTGCGTATCTTTAAAACTGCCCGGCAAACGAAGCAAGGCGGCCAAATTAGCCATTTGTATTACTTTCTCCAGCAAAATCCAGTGCTTCCGGCACCGGTAAACGTTCAGGTTTTTTCGGGATCAGCCCCCCTTCGCGCCGCCAGCGTCGCAGCTGGTAAACCCAGGCCAATACTTCGGCCACGGCGGCATACAGGGTGGCGGGAATGTGTTGTCCAATCTCGCTGTGTCGATATAGAGCACGTGCCAACGGCGGTGCTTCGAGCATGGGAATACGGTGTTCCGCCCCCAGTTCACGAATACGCAGCGCAATTTCGCCGGCCCCCTTGGCCAGCACCTTCGGCGCACTCATGTTTTTATCGTTGTACTGCAGCGCGACGGCGTAATGCGTCGGGTTGGTCACAATGACGTCGGCCTTGGGGACGTCGGCCATCATTCGCCGCCGTGCAACGGCACGCTGTTGCTGTCGGATGCGCCCTTTAACGTGCGGGTCACCCTCCTGCTCCTTGAACTCGTCGCGGATGTCCTGCTTGGTCATCTTCAGCTTTTTGAAGTGGCTCCACAGTTGGTAAAACACGTCAAACGCCACCATCGGCGTCAGCCCGAGTACCACCAGCAGGCCGCAAAAGATGATCATTCGCAGCGCGTTACCCAGCGCATCGAGCGGCTGTTGCGTCACCAGATGCAGCATCGCCGCCCAGTTGTGCCACAGGTATAAACCGGTGATCCACCCTACCAGCGTCGCCTTCAGGATGCCCTTCAACAGCTCCGCCAGCACCTGGCTGGAAAAGATGCGTTTCAGCCCGGACAGCGGGTTCATGCGCTTGAGATCGAACTTGAGCGATTTACCGCTCAGCAGCAGGCCGCCCAGCAGCATCGGCGCCGTCAGCGCGACCAGCGCCAACCCGGCCATGATCGGCAACAGCGCCCATACCGCCTGGCGTAACAACATCGCCAACTGGCGCAGCATCTGCTTGTCGTTACTGACCATGCCGTGGTCGAAATTCAGGCCCTGGGTCAGCATGGCCGCCAACTGTTGCGCCATGTTGCCGCCGGAAACCCAGATGATCGACAAGCCTGCCACCAGCATCAGCACCGACGTCAGCTCGCGGGAACGCGGGATCTGGCCATCTTCACGCGCCTTCTCCACCCTATGGGGCGTGGGGGCCTCGCTCTTTTCCAGATCGCTGTCTTCAGCCACGGGGCGGTTCCTGTGCCGGAGGGAATAAAATTGCGGTCAGCATGCCAAAAAAATGCTGATTTCATTGGTGGAACAACGGGAGAAAAGGACGGTTATTTGCGGGATGGGGAAGATTGGGGACGCAGGAGCAGTGCTGCCTGTCTGGGGCGCAACAAAATGCGCCCCAGGAGCTATCAGAAACCCAGGCTGTCCAGAAGATCGTCCACCTGCGCCTGATTGGCGATAACGCCGGCGCCATTCTGGTCGAGCTGCGGGCCATTGAGCAGGCTGTCGTTCGGTTTTTTCTCTTTCGCCGGTTGCTCAGGAATATTTTCCATCAGCACCATCAGCAGCTGCTTTTCAATCTCCTGCACCACGTCCATCATGCGTTTGATCACCTGGCCGGTCAGATCCTGGAAATCCTGCGCCATCATGATTTCCAGCAGTTGGGCATTGGTGAACGCCGTATGTTCCGGCACCTGATCCAGGTACTGACGGGTATCGGTAACCAATTCACGGGCGTCGTCCAACTCGATCGGGTTGGCGAACCACTCGTCCCAACGGCCTTTCAATCCTTTGGCTTCGGACTCCAGCTGTGCCTGGCGCGGCTGCGCCGCTTCCACACAGTTCAACGCCCGTTCCGCCGCCTGCGCCGTCATGGTGACCACGTAATCAAGACGATCGCGTGCATCCGGGATTGCCTCTGCCGCCTGGGCGATCGCCTGATCGAGCCCCAGTTCGCGCATGCTGTCGCGCAGCATCCGCGTCAGTTGGCCAATGCGCGAGATGATCTCCCCCGCGGTTGCCGCATCGCTGGCAGGCATTGGAATGTCTCTCATCGCCCTCTCTCCTTACATGCCCAGTTTTTCAAAAATCTTATTGAGCTTTTCTTCCAGCGTCGCCGCCGTAAAAGGTTTCACCACGTAACCGCTGGCACCGGCCTGCGCCGCCGCGATAATGTTTTCTTTCTTGGCTTCCGCCGTCACCATCAGCACTGGCATCGCCGCCAATGCGCCATCGGCACGAATGGTTTGCAACAGTTCCAGGCCGTCCATATTCGGCATGTTCCAGTCGGACACCACGAAATCGAAGCCGCCGGCACGCAGTTTGTTCAGCGCATCCGCACCGTCCTCGGCCTCTTCTACGTTGTTGAATCCCAACTCTTTCAGCAAGTTTCTGACGATGCGACGCATAGTGGAAAAGTCATCCACCACCAGAAATCTGAGACTCTTATCTGCCATATATACTCCCAAGGTTTACCTAATCCAAACAACAGCCAGCCTCACGGCAGCTGTTCGCTATAACCCCCTATATACCCTATGAATTTCGAGTTGCAGCCAGGCGACCAGCTCGCTCATCCTCAGGAACTTACTCAAGTAAGTGACTGGGGTGAGCGACAAATCTGTCGGGAACAGATTTGAACGCTGCGGCTCGAAAGGCGACGGGTATAATTAAGGGTAAAAATCAAATACGCAGCGCCTGGCCACCGGCAATTTGCGCCAGCATGCGTTGGCTCATGCGATCCAGTTCGACAACTTCATTCACCCCACCGGTGGCGATCGCCTCACGCGGCATGCCGAACACCACACAGCTGGCCTCGTTTTGCGCCAGGGTATAGGCACCGGCACGATGCATTTCCAACATGCCCGCCGCGCCGTCATTGCCCATGCCGGTCAGGATCACGCCAACCGCATTTCGACCGGCGTACTGCGCAACCGAGCGGAAAAGCACGTCTACCGATGGCCGGTGACGGTTGACCGCCGGGCCGTCATGCAGCTTCACCTGATAGTTGGCACCGCTGCGTGACAGTTCCATATGGCGATCGCCCGGTGCGATGTAGGCATGGCCCGGCAGCACGCGTTCGCCGTCCTCGGCCTCTTTCACCGTAATCTGGCACAGCTTGTTCAGCCGCTCGGCGAACGAGCGCGTAAACCCCGGCGGCATATGCTGGGTGATCAACAACGCCGGGCTGGTGGCCGGCAGCGGTTGCAGCACCTGCCGAATGGCTTCGGTGCCGCCGGTAGAGGCCCCGATAGCAATCAGTTTTTCGCTGCTCAACAGCGGCGTATGGCTGAGGATCGCCGGTGCCGGGCTGCTGGAGCGTTGCGGCAAGCGCGCCTTGGCCGCGGTGCGAATTTTTTCGGCTATCAGCTCGCTGTAGGCCAACATGCCTTCGCGGATGCCAAGCTGCGGTTTGGTGACAAAATCCACCGCCCCCAGCTCCAGCGCGCGCAGCGTAATTTCCGACCCCTGACCTGTCAGCGACGACACCATCACCACCGGCATCGGCCGCAGACGCATCAGTTTTTCGAGGAAGTCGAGGCCGTCCATGCGCGGCATTTCGACGTCCAGCGTCAGCACCTGCGGGTTAAACTTTTTGATCAGATCGCGCGCGACCAGAGGGTCGGGCGCGCTCGCCACCATCTCCATATCGGGATGGCTGTTGACAATTTCGGTCATCAGCTGCCGCATCAGGGCCGAATCGTCTACGCTCAATACTCTGATTTTATTCATTACCTCTCCTTGGTCAGGCCATACACGGTCTGCCCACGCAAGTAGAAATCCCGGCTGATCTGGCTGAAATTCTCGGAGTGGCCGGCAAACATCAGGCCCCCCGGTTTAAGCAAGGGCACGAAGCGGCGCAGAATGCGCTCCTGTGTCGCCTTATCGAAATAGATCATCACGTTGCGACAGAAAATAGCGTCGAATTGCCCCGGCAACGCCCACTCAGGCGCCAACAGGTTGAGCGCCTGAAAATTCACCCGCCCCGCCAGCTCCGGCCGCACCCGCACCAACCCCTGATGCGGGCCGGTGCCGCGCAGGAAATAACGCTGCATTTGCCCCGGCGTCAGGGTACGCAGATCTTCCTGGCGATAAACGCCCGCTTCCGCTTTCTCCAGCACCTGGGTATCGATATCGCTGGCCCATACCTGGCAGCCGGTGGCGCGCTGCCCGAGCACCTCACTTAAGGTGATGGCAATCGAATAAGGCTCTTCGCCGGTCGAGGCCGCCGTGCTCCACACGCTGTAGCCGTTCGGCCGCTGACGCGCGTGCTCCGCCAGGATCGGGAAGTGATGCGCTTCGCGGAAAAACGCCGTCAGGTTGGTGGTCAGGGCATTGATAAACGCCTGCCATTCGGCGCTGTTAGGATCGCTTTCCAGCAGCGCCAAATAATCGCCAAAGTCGTTCAGGCCCAGCAGCCGCAGGCGTCGCACCAGGCGGTTATAAACCATCTCGCGCTTGTGCTCTGCCAGCACGATGCCGGCACGCTGATAAATCAGTTGGCTGATGCGACGAAAATGCACGTCCAGCAACGGCAGGCGCTGCACCATCTGCGTCAACAATGTCGCAGGGTCTCTGTTAGGGTTCGACGGCGCCGGCTTCATGCCATATCACTCAAAAAAAACGGGCTGCTTATGCGGTTTGACAATCTGGGGCTTCCTTTACCACGGGTGAAACTGCGTCTTGATGGTTGGCCTGCGCGGTGAAGTTATCGTCCGCCAGGCGGAATACCGACACCGCATCGGCCAGGGTAATCGCCTGATCCTCCAGTGCGGTGGCCGCCGAGGCGGCTTCTTCTACCAGCGCGGCGTTCTGCTGGGTTACCTGATCCATTTGGGTCACGGCCTGCGTGACCTGTTCAATGCCGCGGCTTTGTTCGTCGGACGCCGAGGCGATTTCGCCCATGATGTCGGTAACCCGAGTGACCGAACGGACGATGTCCTGCATGGTGGCACCGGAGTTTTCCACCAGCACCGAACCTTGCTTGACCCGGCTGACCGATTCGTCGATCAGACCTTTGATTTCTTTTGCCGCCTGGGCGCTGCGCTGTGCCAGATTACGCACTTCGCCCGCCACCACCGCAAAACCGCGCCCCTGCTCACCGGCACGCGCCGCTTCGACCGCCGCGTTCAATGCAAGGATATTGGTCTGGAAGGCAATGCCGTCGATAACGCTGGTAATAGCGCCAATCTTCTGCGAACTATTGGCAATGTCATGCATGGTGGTCACCACGTCGCCCGCCAGTTCGCCGCCCTTGGCTGCGGTGGTAGAGGCGTCACGCGCCAGCTGAGAGGCCTGACGTGCGTTATCGGCGTTCTGTTTCACCGTCGCGGTCAACTGTTCCATGCTGGCGGCCGTTTCTTCCAGCGAGGCGGCCTGCTGCTCGGTGCGGGAAGAGAGATCGTTGTTGCCTTCGGAGATTTCCTGCAGGCCAATCAGGATCGACTCGGCACCGTCACGTACCGCACCAACGGTGCCGATCAGCGACTGCTGCATGCGCTGTAAACTGGCGAACAGTTGGCTGATCTCATTGCGGCCATACACCTGAATCGGCGTGGCCAGATCACCGGCTGCAATGCGGTCAAAATGACTGCGCATAATGTTCAGCGGCTGCACCAGCATATTGCGTAACCACCACATGGCGCTGCCGGTCACCACCAGCAACATCAGTACCGCACCGGCCACCAGCCAACCGGACAGGGTGAAGGATTGCTGATTCGCCGCATTGGCTTCGCTCACGTTGGCGTTTACCAACTGCAGATACTGGACAAAATCCGCTTCAAACAGATCCTGAGTTTTCTGCGTCGGCTGGTCCATAAAGGCCTGCAGCCGATCGTTTTCCAGGAAACCGATCAGCTCACGTAACGCGCTGCGCAACCGGTCGTAACTGGCTTTGGTGGTTTCGGTCAGCTGCTGTTCCTGCTCGCTGTTACGCGGCACGGCCAGGAACTGGTTGAAATAGAGGTCGGCTTTCTGCAGCGAACTGCGCGCGTTGCCCATCAAGGCATTGACCTGATCCTGCGGCAGTTTGAGCGCCGCACGGGTCCCGGCACGGTTCAGCGTATTGCGGGCCTGCAGCAGGGAAACCCAGCTCAGGCTGAGGGCGTCGCGCTGTTGGCTGCCGAGGGTGATCAGGTTCAGATTGTGGTTATCGGAACGGAAAGCGGTGTACGACAAGCCGCTGGTGGCCAACTGCATAACACAAAAAGTCATCAACAACAGAAACAAGCTGGTAGAGACGCGGATTCGGTTAAACACTATGAACCTCCTTGCAGCCGGCCGAGGGCCAGCTTACGACGGGGAATCGGCCTCCCACGTGAATGCAGGGAGGCCCAATGCCGGTTAGAACGTTTCCCAGTTATCCTGCGGATCGCTGGCGTTCATTTTTTTATGATTGAGTACCGGTGTTACTGCCGCCTTGCTGCTGACGGGCATTTTGAACTCTTCCTGACCTGCCGCTTTCAAGCGGAATACCGCCACGGACTGGGTCAGCATGCTGGCCTGTTCTTCCAGCGCCGCTGCCGCAGACGCCGACTCTTCCACCAACGAGGCGTTCTGCTGAGTGACGCGGTCCATTTCCGCCACCGCCTGGCCGACCTGATCGATACCGCGGCTCTGTTCGTCCGACGCCGAAGCGATTTCACCCATGATGTCGGTAACGCGGGTCACGGCATTGACGATATCACCCATGGTTTCCCCGGCGCTTTCTACCAGTACCGAGCCCATATCGACGCGATTGACGGAGTCTTCGATCAGGCCTTTGATTTCTTTCGCCGCCTGGGCACTGCGCTGCGCCAGGTTACGCACTTCACCGGCCACCACCGCAAAGCCACGGCCCTGTTCACCAGCACGCGCCGCTTCGACCGCCGCGTTCAGCGCCAGGATATTGGTCTGGAAGGCAATGCCGTCGATCACGCCGGTAATGTCGGCAATTTTCTGCGAACTGCCGGCGATGTCGTGCATGGTCTGCACCACGTTAGCCACCACCTTGCCGCCTTTCTGCGCGGTTTCGGAGGCGCTCAATGCCAGTTGGCTGGCCTGACGGGCATTTTCGGCGTTCTGTTTCACCGTCGCGGTCAGCTGCTCCATGCTGGCGGCGGTTTCTTCCAGCGAGGCAGCCTGTTGTTCGGTACGTGAAGAGAGATCGTTGTTGCCGGCGGCAATTTCGGAAGCGCCGCTGTAGATGGCGTCGGCACCCTGACGCACGCCGCTGACGGTGTCGATCAATTCGCTCTGCATGTGCTTGAGGCTGGCTGCCAGCACGCCCATTTCATTGCGGCTGGTCACGGCGATCGGCTGAGTCAAATCGCCGGCGGCAATCATCTTGATGTGTTCGATCATTCGGTTCAGCGGGCGCACCAGAATGTGGTGAATACCGCTCCACACCAGCACAATCACGGCCAGTACCACCAACAGCACCACCACCAGCGTCCAGATGGCGAAGCTGAATGACTTATTGCTGTCTTCAACCGCGGTCTGGTAAAGCTTGTCGTTTTGCGCCAGATAGATGTTGTAGATGTCTTCGAACGCGTCCTGATAGCTTTGCGTCGGCTGGTCAAAGAATGCGTTGATTTTGCCTTCACCCAGCAGTTGGGTCAGTTCGGTCAGCGCGCCCTGCAAGATGCCGTATTGCTGTTTCAGCTTTTCGGCCGATTGCGCGTCCTGGCGGGCGTCGAGAGGAATTTTGTCATAGGCGGCATAGTGCTGTTCCGCAACCACCAGATTGCTCTTGGCGCGAGCCAACAGTTCGGTGACGCTGGCGCCGCTGCCGATGTTATTGGCGTCCATCATGTGACGAATACCGGCACGGTTCAGCGTGTTGCGCGCCTGCAGCAGGTTGACCCAGCTTTCGTTCAGCTCGGACTGCTGCTGGCGAATGGTCTGCAAAACGGCGAAGTTTTCTTTGTCATTCTTCAGTGAGGAGAAAAAGAGCCCGCCTGAAACCAGCTGCAAGGCGCCAAATAACACCAGCACCAGTAACAGGCTGGTGACCACCTTCATACGATTAAACATGTTTTCCCTTGTTGAACGCCCGCGCGGACAGGCCCTGATTACGTTGATTGACAGAGTTATCGGCGCGGCAGGGAAGAACTTTATGAGGAGAGGTAACTATTTTGTGCAGATTTGCGCAGAGTTTGGGTTTGTCCGGTTTCCAAATAAGGGCGCGGCATGCCGCGCCCCTACGGGGAGCGGATCAGGCGCTTTTCGCTACGCTGTCGACCAGTGACATCTCTTCGCTGCTCAGCAGCTTTTCGATATCGACCAGGATCAGCATGCGTTCGCCCAACGAGCCCAGCCCGGTGAGGTATTCGGTGGCCAGCGTCACGGCAAACTCCGGCGCCGGGCGGATCTGTTCGGTGGTCAGCGACAGCACGTCAGACACGCCGTCAACCACGATACCCACCACCCGCTGACCAAAGTTCAACACGATCACCACGGTGTTTTCATCGTAGGACACGTCCTGCTGGGCGAACTTCACCCGCAAATCGATAATCGGCACAATCACGCCGCGCAGGTTGGTGACGCCCTTGATAAAGGCCGGAGTATTGGCAATGCGCGTAACCTGATCGTAACCGCGGATCTCCTGCACCTTGAGGATATCAATGCCGTATTCCTCGTTACCCAAGGTAAAAATCAGGAACTCCTGCCCTACCGTTTCGCCAGCCAGTTTGCTGACGGTTGCCAGTCCTGCCATGTCATTCACCCTTTAAATCAATAGATTAATTATTATGCAGCCGCGTCCGTCTGACGCTGCTCGCGGTTCAGGGTTTGCAGCGCCGAGACATCGACAATCAGCGCCACGCTGCCGTCACCGAGAATGGTGGCGGCGGAAATGCCCGGCACCTTGCGATAGTTGCTTTCCAGATTCTTCACCACCACCTGATGCTGGCCGATCAGCTGATCCACCAACAGCGCATAGCGGCGGCCGGCGCTTTGCAGGATCACCACAATGCCCTGGGTGGCGTCGGTTTTGGCCCCCGCCACGTCGAACACCCGGAACAGCTCCACCAGCGGCAAATATTCCCCGCGCACCTGCAACACCCGCTCGCCACCGGCCAACGGATGCAGATCTTCAGCCTGCGGCTGCAGAGATTCCATTACCGCGTTGAGCGGCAGGATAAACACTTCATTGTTCACCTTGACCGACATGCCATCGAGGATCGCCAGCGTTAACGGCAGCAAGATCCGGATAGAGGTCCCCTTGCCCGCCTGGGAATGGATTTCGACGTGCCCACCCATTTCCTGAATATTTCGCTTCACCACGTCCATGCCGACGCCACGGCCGGAAACATCGGTCACCTGCTCGGCGGTAGAAAAGCCCGGCGCGAAAATCAGCATGCCGACGTCTTCGTCGCTCATGCTGTCGCTGACCGCCAGCCCTTGTGAAGCCGCTTTGGCGAGAATTTTCTCGCGGTTCAGGCCGGCGCCGTCGTCGGTGACTTCGATACAGATATTGCCGCCCTGATGCTCTGCCGACAGGATCAGGTTCCCCACCTCCGACTTGCCCGCCGCGAGGCGCGTGGCCGGATCTTCAATGCCGTGATCCAGGCTGTTGCGCACCAGGTGCGTCAGAGGATCGATAATGCGTTCAATCAGGCTCTTATCCAGTTCGGTAGAACTGCCCTGCAGCTGCAATTCCACCTGCTTGTTCAGCTTGCCGGCCAGATCGCGCACCAGACGAGGGAAGCGGCTGAATACGTATTCCATCGGCATCATACGGATCGACATCACCGACTCTTGCAGATCGCGTGCGTTGCGTTCCAACTGGCTCATGCTGTTGAGCAGATCGCCGTGATTCACCGGATCCAGACTGCCGGAGCGCTGCGCCAGCATCGACTGGGTGATCACCAACTCCCCGACCAGGTTGATCAATTGGTCCACTTTTTCTACCGCGACGCGGATGCTGGTGGATTCGCTGGCCTTGGCGCGCGGTTTGGGCGTTTCCGCCACCGTCGGCGCCGGTTTGGCGGCCACGGGCGCAACGGCAACGGTAGCGACCGGCTCGATCGCTACCGGCGGCAGCTCAGCCTGAGGCGGCGTGGTGAAACTGATTTGCTCCGGCTCCAGTACAAAACACAGCACCGCGCTGATGTCATCTTCGCTGGCGGAGGTCAGCAGCGTCACTTCCAGGCTGTTTTCGGTCTGATGCGGGTTTTTCACCTCACCCAGGTTGCCCAACTCTTCCAGCATCAACGGGACTTCGTTCGGCTTAAGGCCACACAGGCAAACCCGCATGCCGCCTTCGATGGCCGCCGGTGCTGCGACGGCGTGTTGCGCGACGGCAGGTGCTGCGGGGGCATCTTGCTGCTGTGCGTCCAACGCAAGCTGCCGCAACGCCTGACAGATGTATTCAAAGCTGTCGACGTCAGGCTTTTGCGAAGTTTTATAAGCGTCCAGTTGCTCCTGCATAATGTCTTTGGTTTCCAGAAACAGGTTTATAATCTCGGTGCTCAGGCTCATTTCCTGACGCCGCGCACCGTCCAACAGGTTCTCCAGCAGGTGGGTGGTTTCCTGCAGCACCGAAAAGCCAAAGGTCGCCGCACCGCCCTTGATCGAGTGCGCTGCGCGAAAAATGGCGTTCAGCGGCTCAATGTCCGGAGCCAGCGGATCCAGCTCCAGCAGGTGTTGCTCCATGTCGGCCAGCAACTCGTCTGCTTCATCAAAAAAGGTCTGATAAAACGCACTAATATCCATGCTCACGGGGTCACCTCTGCTGTGAGTCGCTGTTAGTCGGTGCAGGGACAGCCGCCGGCTGCTCCGGTGCAATGAGGGTGGCCGGAGCCGTCGCCGACGGGGCCAACGGTTTTAAATCGACCGGCTGAGCAATCTCCATCGCGTTGCTTTCGCCATTTTCATGTTCAATGCCCTGCTGGGTTTGTTTGTTGAGCACCAGTACGGTAATGCGACGGTTGATGGCATCGTCGGCGCCGTGTTGTTTCAGGCTCATGGTGGCGGCCATGCCGACCACCCGCAGGACCTTCCCTTCCGACAGCCCGCCGGCGATCAGCTCGCGCCGCGACGCGTTGGCGCGATCGGCAGAAAGCTCCCAGTTGCTGTAACCGCGCTCGCCGGTGGCGTAGGGAATATCGTCGGTGTGGCCGGACAGGCTGATTTTGTTCGGCAGGTCATTGAGGATCGGCGCAATCGCCCGCAGGATGTCGCGCATGTAGCTTTCTACCTGCGCGCTGCCGGTTTTGAACATCGGACGGTTTTGACTGTCGATGATCTGAATGCGCAAGCCTTCATCCATCATGTTGATCAACAGATGCGGCCGCAGCGCTTTCAGGCGCGGATCGGACTCAATCAGTTCGTCCAGTTTTTCCCGCAGCTTGTTCAGCCGCAGCTCTTCGTCACGCTTCTCGAGCGTATCAATCTGCTTTTTCACCAACCCGTCTTGCTGGGTAGGATCGTCGCCGCCGCCGGGGATCGGGCTGCTTTCAGAGCTGCTCTTGTCGCCGGAAGTCAGCGCCACCTTCAGCGGCGTGCGGAAGTATTCGGCGATTTGCGTCAGTTCCTGCGGGCTGGCAATCGCCAGCAGCCACATCACCAGGAAGAAAGCCATCATTGCCGTCATAAAATCGGCGTAGGCAATCTTCCAGGAACCCCCATGATGGCTGGCGTGATGCGACTTGCGTTTTCTGACCAAAACAACCGGGTGATTCTGTTTCATGCCTGTTCTTCTTCCGTCGCCTGCTGTGCCGGCGCCTTCACGCGACGCACATGTTCTTCCAGCTCAACGAAGGAGGGACGTTCGGTGGTGTATAGCGTTTTACGGCCGAATTCGACCGCAATCTGCGGCGCGTAGCCATTCAAACTGGACAGCAAAGTGACCTTGATGCACTGCATCATTTTGACGTTTTCGGCACTCTTTTGTCGCAACAGGGTCGCCAGCGGTGAGATAAAGCCGTAAGCCAGCAAAATGCCCAGGAAGGTGCCGACCATCGCGTTGGCGATCAACGCCCCCAGCTCGGCTGCCGGGCGGTCGGCCGAGGCCAGCGCATGCACCACCCCCATCACCGCCGCAACAATGCCGAAGGCCGGCAACGAGTCACCGACCATCGCCAGGCTGCCTGCCGGCACCTCGCTTTCCTGTTCAAAGGTTTCGATCTCTTCGTCCATCAAGGCTTCGATCTCAAAGGCATTCATGTTGCCGCTCACCATCAGCCGTAAGTAATCGGTAATAAACTCCACCAGGGTGTTATCGGCAAGAATGCGGGGATAATTAGAGAAAATTTCACTTTCCTGCGGATTATCAATATCGAACTCGAGGGAAAGCATGCCTTGTTGACGGGATTTGGCCAGCAGCCGGAACAGCAGCGCCATCAGATCCATGTAGAGATCTTTGCTGTATTTCGAACGACGCATCAGCTTGGGAATGGCGCGCAGGGTGGATTTTATCGCCTTACCGTTGTTGCCCACGATAAAAGCGCCGATACCCGCGCCGCCGATAATCAGAAATTCTGCCGGCTGATAAAGCGCGCCCAGATGGCCCCCCACAATCAGGTAGCCCCCAAAGACCGCACCCAATACCACGAGATAACCCAAAATAACTAACACACGCATTCCTTAAATTAACAATGTGGATGGAAGGTGGGCTAAGCGCGCATATGAGCCGCACAGGCACAACAGGCTGAGCTGCGCCTTTGGGTTCGGCACGCCGAACCCTGCATTTCACCAATCGGTTTAAATCTGGATAAACCGGCGCTGCCGCCGGCTCAAATTGCGCGTTTAACCTGCTCGTCCAGCAGTTGAGGAATAATATCGGCCAGTTGCGGCGAAAGTTTACGTCTTTTTACTGCGCGGGATGGGGGTTGGCATAAACTGCAAACAAAATTGTTCAACGGTTGGTGCGCGTGGGTGATAAAAGTGCCGCCGCAGCAGTTGCAGGCAGAAAGCTGCAGCATGCCGCTATCGACGAAGCGCACCAGCGTCCAGGCTCGCGTCAGCGCCAGCAACGGCGGCTCACCCGGCTGGTGCGGGCACTGTTCCAGATACAGACGGTAGGCTTTAATCACTGCTTCAACGCCCGTGCAGTGCCCGCTTTTCATCAGGAAACTGTAGGCGTTGTAGAACATCGATGAATGGATGTTCTGTTCCCAGGTCATAAACCAGTCCGTCGAGAACGGCAACATCCCTTTCGGCGGTGGACTGCCGCGTAACTCCTTATAGAGCTTGATCAAACGCCCACGGCTGAGCTGCGTTTCGCTTTCCAACATCTGCAAACGCGCACCCAGTGTAATCAGCTCCATGGCCAGCTGAATATCCTTGGCTTCCTGAACAATACTTTTCTCTGCCATCATCAAGCTCTTTTCTTCGTCGCACTGCCGTCTTTCGCCGACAGTTCTTGCAGTAAATGGCTTGAGAGCAAAATACCGGTATGGATTTGCTGCAGATCGTCCACGCGAGACTCTTTTGTCAGACGCTCGATGGTTTGGTGATCGTTAAAGCGGAAGTGGCAGACCAGCTGGTTGGTTTCAGCCAATTTGACCATTTGCGGTAACGTGAGCTGAGAAAGCGCATCGGCCATGGTTTCGTCGATACCCAAACGGAACATTGCCGAGGCTTTTTCATCATTAATCAGACGCTGTGCTAAAAGTAAATATGACAAATTGATGTCATAAATATGCTTAAGTAATTCAGACGTACCCATATTCCCCATCCCGACAGACTATGTTTAAAAACATACGCTGGGTGATAATTTTTATCGCCCGTGACCTGGGTTTGTTCCCTAAGTTGGCAATGAAGCCCTGAATAACGACCGTTATAAATTTTTCAACATCACTAAATTCGGACCATCATTCAGTATTTGATACGTGCGCAAACCAACGTGTATGGATGTACAGCATTTTGCTCCAGCGGTGTTTAATCACCGTGAAACTATTTTTACAAAATTAATAAGATTATTCCTAATGCAGCGCAACTCTACCCCTGAACCATTAGCACACACAATGTAAGTGAGAGGCAATTTTAAATACAATGTGATCTAGATCACAAAAATAAAAAATAATTAAGCCAAATAGCCCGTTACCAGTATGGTTTTTAACCGCATTTTCGCTCACAAAACAGACATAAGTAAAAAAACGTCTTAAAAACAATGTATATAAGCCAAAAAAATATCTTTTTTAGATCAATTCGAACAAAAGCATCACCAAACTAAAATAACAGAACAAAAATCTGCTCGTAGCCGATAAAGACAGTATAAATAACCGTTTAATAAACAATAAACTATCCGCATTGAAATATAACGCATGTAAACTATAAGGTTATTAGGTTTCGGATTTGACTTAAGCTTGCGGGAATCTCCTGTTTTATTTTTCGACGAATGTTCCAATTCGATTAACAACGGCTCGGTTACGTTGTAAACAAGAAAACAGAGGTAACGATTTGTTTCCTGACAAATGGAATGAAAGCCGCAAGCTTCGGGTGGTTTTTTAGGCGGGATAATGGCAAAACGTTTTATCGGCAGTATTAATTAAAACTTTAATAGTTTTTCAGCGCCACGAAAAAAATTAGATCTTGGCTGATGTTTATGCGCCGAGAATAAGTGCTGTTAGTTTCAGTAACACTAATAAAGTAAAACGCAGTTTCGTTTTATTTTTCTCTGAGGGGCGACTATCTCATGCGGTGTGGAAAATACCGCGTCGCGGGGCCGTTCGATTAATCCTGCCGACTCGGACAGGCAACCTGCTGCCGGAGCAGGGGCGCAATCGGGATAAAAAACGTCCAACCTCAGCTATAAACCGCCCTACTGGCCCCTAAAAAAACCGGAATTCAACGCCAGGCGCATTGGCAAGCGGTTCTGCCCCCCAGCACTTTGCTCCCCAACCTGAGGCTTTCCCTATTTTGTGTACAGATCAGCAAGATGCCATTGCCGACGGCGCATGGGCATATTATTATTCTCAGAGCAGGGAAACTTGCGCGCAGACAATTATTACGTATCGCAATTTATTTATTTGAAATTAATTTTTCAGGTCGCACATCACGCTTTTGCTGCTGTCACGATGACAGAGTGATGTTTTTTCGTTCGGCTACAACTCTTAACAGGCTATATTTTAATCATGACCGATACCCTGGATTACCTGATGACTTTCCGTAAATGCACCAGCTTGGACAGCGTGGAGAAAGTGTACGACAAGCTTAACTACTCCATCGATAATGACATTGAAATCAGCAACATGTATCGCGCCGCCGATCATCGTCGCGCTGAGCTGGTTGCAGGAAAACTCTTCGATTTGGGCAAGGTGCCGAAAACGCTGTGGGCACAGGTGCTATAATTTGCATTCATTGCGCGCGCAGGTAATTTATCTTTTATTGCTAAATAACGGCCATCTGTCGCGGATTTATTGGCGCGCGTGATACAAAACACATTTATTCACTTCACCAGGCTCTACCCTTTGCCCTATCAACAGGAAACAGGAGTGGAAGATGGGATATCAAAACGTTTTGGTTACCGTCGCCGTGGCGGCAGACAGCCACCGCCTGGTTGAAAAAGCCGTCTCCATCGTACGTCCTTATAACGGCAAAATTACCCTGCTAAGCACCATCGCCAATCCGGAAATGTTCAATAACTTTGCGGGCCCCATGCTGGGCGACCTGCGTGCGCTGATGGAAGAAGAAACGCTGCTGTTTCTGGAAGAACTTCGCCTGCAGGCGGATTACCCGATTGCCAACACGCTGATCGTCCACGGCGAACTGGCCGACAGCCTGAACTATGCCAGCCAACGGCAACCTTTTGATCTGGTGGTTTGCGGTAATCACAGCGACGGCATGATGAACAAAATCTCCTGCTCTGCCGCGCGCTTTATCAATACCAGCCGTATCGACGTGCTGATCATCCCACTGTAACGCTGAGCACATTAGGCCATTCGCTCTTTTCGATGATTGACTAGACTTAGACTCTCTGTCCGCATAAGGAATGCCTGATGTCTCAGTCTACACAACAAAACCGCCGTTTTCTGTTGGCTTCTCGCCCGCACGGCGAACCTGTCGCAGACAACTTCCGTCTGGAAACCGTCGCTACGCCGCAGCCCGCCGCCGGCCAGGTGTTATTGCGCACCGTCTACCTGTCGCTCGATCCTTACATGCGAGGCCGCATGAGCGACGCGCCCTCTTATGCCCCGCCAGTGCAAATTGGCGAAACCATGGTGGGCGGCACGGTCTCACGGGTCGTGACATCACAGCACCCCGATTTCAAACCCGGCGACTGGGTATTAGGCTACGACGGCTGGCAGGATTATGCCCTGTCTGACGGAAGCGGCTTACGTAACCTCGGCCCTCATCAGGCGCATCCTTCTCGTCTGCTTGGCGTCCTGGGCATGCCGGGCTTCACCGCTTATATGGGGCTGCTGGAGATCGGCCAGCCGAAACCCGGTGAAACCCTGGTGGTCGCCGCCGCCAGCGGTGCCGTCGGTTCGGTCGTCGGTCAGGTCGCCAAACTGAAAGGCTGTCGGGTAGTCGGCGTGGCGGGCGGTAAAGAGAAATGCCGCTATGTGGTGGAAGAGCTGGGCTTCGATGCCTGTGTCGATCACCGAGCCCCAGACTTCGCTGAGCAACTGGCCGCCGCCTGCCCGCAAGGCATCGATATTTATTATGAAAACGTCGGCGGTGCGGTGTTTGATGCAGTGATCCCGCTGCTGAATACCCAGGCACGTATTCCGGTCTGCGGGATTATCGCCCACTATAATGCCACCGACCTGCCTGCCGGGCCGGACCGCTTGCCGATGCTGCAGGGCTTGATCTTACGCAAGCGCATCCGCATGCAAGGCTTCATCATTTTCGATGACTTCGCGGAAGGCTTTGATAAATTCCTGCAGCAAATGAGCGAATGGGTCGATCAGGGGAAAATCAAATTCCGTGAAGACCTGGTCGACGGACTGGAAAATGCACCGCAGGCATTCATTGGCCTGTTGCAGGGCAAGAACTTCGGCAAATTGGTGATCCGCGTCGCCGACGAGTAATCCCCACTGGGCGCGGTGATGAACTGCCGCGCCCTGCTATGCCCTCAATGCAACGCACCGCCACTGAGTGATAAATCCTCATCGACCGTCAGAGTGGTATGCACAATACTGCGTACCGCCTCAATCATTGCGGCTAACGCCAGGCTGGGTTTTCCCGGATGATTGACCGCCAGCTCATGACTGTAAGGGATGTGGATAAACCCACCTTTGATCGCCAAATTTTGGCTGGCGATATGATGGCTCAGCCCGTAGAAAAGCTGGTTGCAATTATAAGTGCCTGCCGTGTGCGACACCGCGGCCGGAATGCCTGCCTGATGTAAATGATGCACGATCGCCTTCACCGGCAGCGTGGAAAAATAGCCCACCGGCCCCCCTTCCACCACCGGGATGTCTATCGGTTGTTTTCCGGCGTTATCGGGAATGCGAGCGTCAATCAGATTGATGGCAACCCGTTCAACGGAAATTTCGCCGCGCCCGCCGGCCAGCCCCAGGCAGATCACGGCTTTGGGCCGCAGCTCTTCGATGGCGGCAATCAGCTGCTGGTTGGACAACCCCAGCACGCAGGCCAATTGACGCACCACCACTTCTGCGCCGGCGATCCGCTCTCCCGCCAGCGCCTGCGCTACCTGCCAAGAAGGGTTAACCTTATCCCCGTCAAACGGCTCAATGCCGGTCACCAATACCCTTTCCATCATCACACCTCAGGTTGTTATTGAATCCGCGTGCTCTCAGCCTAAACAACGCGCTATGATTCTGGAAATGGATTATCTGTATATAGAGTATTCATAAAATGAATTTATCCAGCGTCGATCTCAATCTTCTGGTGGTGTTTGAAGCGTTATACCAAACGCGTAACGTCACCGCTGCCGGCGGACGTCTGAACCGTGCCCAACCGTCGGTCAGCAATGCGCTGTCGCGCTTGCGGCTGTTGTTTGACGATCCGCTGTTTACCCGCAGCGGCGGCGGCATGTTGCCAACCGCGCGTGCTCACCAACTGATGCTGCAAATCCACCCGGTACTGGAACAAATCCACCAGACGCTGACGCCGCCGACGTGCTTCGATCCCGCGACGGCCAGCCAGCGCCGCTTCAGGCTAGCCGCCGGCGACTACGCCGATATCACGCTGCTGCCCACCATTATCAGACGACTGCGGCAGGATGCGCCGGGCATCGATATCCGGGTTTCCCGGCTCGATCGCCGCAATGTGGTGCAACAGCTTGAGAGTGGCGATATAGATGTGGCGTTGGGCGGGCATATCGAGGCGGTGAAGGGCATGCTGGTGCAGCCGTTGTTTACCGAAAGCTTTACCTGTATCGCCAGCCGGCATCATCCGCGGTTAGCTGCCGAAAGTTGGGGCTTGGCGCAATACGTCGGCCTGCCCCATGCCCTTTACGCGCCCTCGGACGACGGCTCCGCCCGCGGAATTATCGATAGTCGACTGGCGGAACTGGGGCTGGAGCGACGGGTGGCCGCAACATTTTCGCATATCGTGGCGCTGCCTGCGGTAGTCGCCGGCAGCGATCTGATAGCAACCCTGGCACACAGCGTCGCCAGCCAGTTTGCCGATCCGACGAAGGTGCTCTTTCTGCCGCTACCGGCAGAACTGGCGGTGAGCACGTTTTCTATCGATCTGGTTGCTGGTCGCCAGGCCCGGCGCGATCCGGCGCTGACCTGGCTGTGCGACACCCTTACCCAACTGAACTGGGGGAAGAGTGAATGAGAAGCGCCCTTCCTGCTACGATTAAGGCCCTAAGCTAGGCGCCGATTTCGGTGCGCACATCCAACAGTTCAGGGAAGAAAGTCAGCTCCAGCGCCTTTTTCAGGAAGCTGACGCCGCTCGAACCGCCGGTGCCCGTTTTAAAGCCGATAATCCGCTCTACCGTTTTCATATGCCGGAAACGCCACAGGTGGAAACTTTCCTCTATATCCACCAGCTTTTCGGCCATTTCATAGGCTTCCCAATACTTTTGTGGATGGTCATAGATCTCTTTAAAGGCCGGCAGCAGGTTTGGATTACGTTGGTAAGGTTGCGTCCAGTCACGTTCAATGCACTCCTGCGGGATCGGCAGACCGTGGCGAGACAGGTAAAGCAGGTATTCATCGTACAGGCTGGGCGCTTCAAGAATGGCCTTCAGCGCCGCGTGTTTTTCCGCATCGTTGCTGAACACCGCCAGCATGGCCGCATTCTTGTTGCCGAGCAAAAACTCAATCGAACGGTATTGATGGGACTGGAAGCCCGACGAACTGCCCAGCACGTCGCGAAACTCGACGTACTCCGACGGCGTCAGGGTTTCCAACACCGCCCATTGCTCGAACAGCAGCCGCTGGATCTGTTTGACCCGCGCCAGGATCTTGAAGCAATGACTGAGCTTATCTTGTTGCACCAGCATCCGCGCCGCCTGCAGTTCATGCAGCATCAACTTCATCCACAGCTCCGACGTCTGGTGCTGCACCACAAACAGCATTTCATCATGGTGTTGCGGGTTGGACAGCGGGTGCTGGCAGTCCAGCAGTTGATCCAGGCACAGATAGTCGCCATAGCTCATGCGTTTGGAAAAATCGGTGACAATCGCGCTTTCTAATTCCCGTTTGTTCATCTGTTATCTCCGCTGCGCCCACGACCGGAAGCGGTGTGTAGCGTGCTGCAAACAGAAAACAATAGTTCATATCGCCCCAACCCGAAGGACTATAAACGAGAGTTGCCTCGCAGATTTCAGGGTTGGTCATGTCAGGTTGATTCCCTCCTTATGTCTGCCTGGATTGAAAATCCCCGCAGTGATTATCCGCGGGGATGGGATCAGCAACTCCTGAGCATCAACATTGCTCTGCCGATCCCCGAACCGCTGAAAATCAAGGCTCTCTGTAATCTCGTCGTCGAACC
This sequence comes from Serratia sp. BNK-12, assembly GCF_047456085.1. Taxonomy (NCBI): domain Bacteria; kingdom Pseudomonadati; phylum Pseudomonadota; class Gammaproteobacteria; order Enterobacterales; family Yersiniaceae; genus Serratia; species Serratia sp. BNK-12. The sequence continues at coordinate 1,912,770 of NZ_CP179896.1, read as the reverse complement.
ATAAAGGATCGTTCGAAGGTGATCACCGTTTCGCCCGTGGATTTGATGCCCCGCGTTTCCACCGTAATGATGCCGTTGTTCGGTTGGGATTTTGACGGCCGTTTAGCCAGGATCTTACTGATGGCGTAAAGCGTATCACCGACAAAAAGCGGCTCTTTCAGGCGCACCGTTTCCCAGCCCAGATTGGCCACCGCCCTGGCAGACAATGCCTGCACAGTCATCCCGCTGACCAACGCCAACGTGATGCTGCTGTTGACCAAAACGCGGCCATATTCCGCTTGGGCGCCATAGGCCTTGTCGAAATGCAAAGGGTGCTGATTCATCGTCAACAGGGTGAGCCAGGTGTTGTCGGCTTCGGAAAGCGTGCGCCCCGGCCAGTGTTTGATCGTCATGCCGGTTTCGAAGTCTTCATAGTCCCCGCCGTGCTCTTCCTGATACTCATTTTCGCCGACTTTTCTTAACATGGTTTTTTCTCCCTGAATGGGTATAGCGCCACCGCGGCAGCGGTGTCTTCGATGGCCAGCCCCACGCTGCGAAATACCGTGGTCTGCCCCGCCGTTGCAGCGGACTCACCCAACACGAGAGCGCCCAGCTCATTCAGTCCTTCAGGCTGAATGTATCCTTCCGCCATAGCGCTTCGAATCTCCCCCGCATCCTCCCTGGCAGCCGCGCCGGTTTCCACCACGACAAAGGCGGTTTTCAATAACGCGGGGTCGACCTCAATGGCGTCCTCGTGGGTGCCGCCGATAATGTTCAGGTGGGCCCCTGGCGCTACCCAATCGGCATACACCAAAGGTTCACGGGCACGGGTTGAGGTGGTGGTGCAGATAAGATCCGCCCCCTGCACGGCCTCGAATGCGCTACTGCAAACGCTGACCGGTGCGGTAGTCAGCGTACGAGCCCAGTGCGCAAACTCTTGCGTTCTGAGCGCCGAACGGGAAAAAATGCGCACCCTGCGGATCTGCCGCACCGCCAGCATCGCCAGCAGCGTGGCCCGTGCCTGAACCCCTGCCCCGAGGATAGCAAGATCGCCAGCCTGCTCCGGAGCACACAGCTGGGTCGCCAATCCGGCCACCGCACCGGTTCGCAACGCGGTCAGATTAGCGCCATCGAACAAGGCCAGCATCTGGCCCGTATCGATGTCGGTGAGCAGCACCACCCCATGGATCAATGGCAACCCTCTCTCAGCATTGCCGGGCGTGAGCGTAGTGATTTTAACGCTGGCGACACCGCGTCTGTTCCAGGCCGCCGGGCTGATCAACGTCTCTGAAGGACCATGCTGGAGTAAGGTCCGCGTCGGTGATTGTTCGTCACCGCGACGTAAATCCCCGAACGCCTCACTCAGCATCGCCATGACCTGCCGCAGTCGGATCTCTCCGGACATTTCAGCTGCATTGATGATTTGCATCGTCACAGGGCGATCCTCTTCAACTGCGCGGCCACTTCTACGATAAGGTCTTCTTGCCCGGCCACGGCCTGACGTTTTCCCAATTCGAAGAAGACGTCACGCGGATCGACCCCCGCAGAAGCAGAATGGCTTAACACCGGATTTTTAAAGCCGGAAAAAACGCCGGCCAGGCCACTGACAATGCCCACGGAGTCGATCATCGGTGGAGTGACCATCAGTTCCCGGGCGGCGAGCTCGGCGGCGTCGAGAAAATGATAAAGGTCGATGCCGGTGTTGAACCCCAAACGTTCCAGTACCGGTACCAGAACTTCAAGTTGGGTGTTCCCTGCCCCAGCCCCGAATCCGCGGGCACAGCCATCAATCACGCTAGCGCCGGCCTGAGCGGCGGCAACCGAGTTGGCCACCGCCATGCCCAAATTATTGTGGGCGTGGAAAATAAGCGGCACATCCACCTGCCGCCGCATCGCGGTGATGCGTTCGGTCACATCCTGCGGCAACAGGTTGCCGGCAGAATCCATGATGCCGACGGCCTGCGCACCGTACTCCACCAGCAGTTGAGCCTGATCGGCTAACTGTTGGGGAGTGGCCATATGGCTCATCATCAGTACCGCATGCGCTTCTGCCCCGTGATCACGCAGCCATCCCAGATGACGTTCGGCCAGGGTTGCCTCAGTGCAATGGGTACCGATGCGCACCACATCCGCACCGCAGGATAACGCCTTCGACAGATCGACGATGGTTCCCCAACCGGGCAGCATAAACACGCCCATCTTGCTGTTTTGCAAACACTCGCGCACGGTGTTCAACATGGTTTCATCACTCAACGCCGCGCGCCCGACCTGATACGAGGAGGCGCCAAGCCCGTTGCCATGGCCAACCTCGACAATCGCCACCCCCGTTTTATCTACCGCCGTCGCGTAGTCTCGTAACTGAGCGACCGTGAGCTGATGCTTCACGGCGTGTTGACCATCACGCAGGGTTGAGTCGTTAATCAGCATGGCCATTAGCCCCCTCCGTTTTATTTCGATAGCTCGCATACTGTTCGGCAACCAGGATGGCGGCAGAATTAATCAGATCCAGATTCCCGGCGTATTCAGGCATCACCTTGCTGCTGGCAACCACCTCCAGCGAGATCGAAACGCGTCCTTCGCTGACATTGAGAGCGGTAAGCGAATAGCCCGCCGAGAATCCCCGCACCGCCTCAACGGCCTCAGCAAGCACCGGAGTGATCTGTTCCTTTGTGACCCCGGGAATACCGGCGAAAATGGTGACCCTGAACATGGCGGGTGGCGCGGCCGGGCTGATGTTGAGGATCGCCTTGGTATTGGCTACGCCGGTAAAAGCGCTGAGCGCCCGCTGCGTGGTGTCCACATATTCGTCGATGTTGATCCGGGTGGCCCGCCCCAGAATATTGCTGGCGACGGTCGCCACCACCTCGATATCGTTGATGCGAAAATGTCGGCTCAGGGCATGCAAAATGGGTATCGACGCCTGTCCACCGCAGCTGATCAGGCTGACATTGCGCTCGGTCAGCGCCTCGGTTCCCGTCACCGTAGGCACGATCATTTTGCCCAGGTGGCTGGGGGTTAAGTCGATCAGTAAGGTGCCCAGCGGACGCAGCAGCGCCCAATGCCTGACATGCGACATCGCGTTGGTGGCGTCAAACACCACGTCGAAAGGTTTGGGCGATGCCAAAACAGCGTCAATGCCACCGGCGCTGGTCGGGCAACCCAAGCGGGCTGCGACCTCAAGACCGGCGGAGTCCTTGTTGCGCCCCGCCAGCAACCCGCAATGCAGCAGCGGGGAACGCTGGATCTTATTGACCAGATCCATGCCGATGGCGCCGGTTCCAATGACAGCGACGGAGAGCGTCATGAGTTACCTCTACTGAAACGAGCGGCCCAGGCCTTGCCGGATTGCAGGGTATTGCGCGCCATGCGGGCAAAAGGCGGCCCCACCATGTGTCCATCCAACAAGGCAATTCCCCCTTGCGCCGCTTTCACAGCATCGGTAATGCGGCTTGCCGCCAAGAGTGCGCTCTCGCAGGGCCGTAACGTCGAGTTGATCAGTTCGAGCTCGCTGGGATGAACGGTGGCTTTGCCATGGAAGCCCAGATCTTTGACGCACTGAATTTCATTGGCCAACACGTCGGGTTCGGAAAGCCGATAGTTGGCGGTATCGATACAGCCAATACCATGTCTGGCACTCGCCAACACCATCGCCTGACGAGCGGCCAGCATCCCGGACCAGGTGATTGGCACCCCTAAAGTGGCCGCCAAATCTGCAGAGCCGAAAATCAGCCCATCCGCCACCGCCGCGACATTATCCAGATCGGTAATGGCCTCGACGGTCTCTATCGTCAGGTAAATTTCTGGGAACCTTCCGGCTGAGGCGAAGGTTTCACGCAGGAAAACCACCTCAGCAGGGGTTCGAACCATGGACATCACGATAAAACTGGGCGTGGTTTGACCGGAACACAGCATCACCAGATCATGCAAAGCGTCAATCGTGCCCAGCGCGTTGATTCGCACGGCAATATTGGCAGAGGGCGGTGCATTATCGAGAGCCGTACGGCAGATGTTTCTGGCCTCCGCCTTGGCCGGGCCAGGTACGGAGTCCTCCAGATCCATCAAATGTACATCGGCGTCATAAGACAGAGCCTTGACCACACGGTTTAGTGACAAGGCCGGCGTGTACAGAATGCTGCGGGGAACAGCCCGGGCGATATCCGTCATTGCGGCCCCCTGACAGCAGAGATCACCTGGCACAGGCCGCGGATCTGCTCTTGCGTTTGTCCGGCTCGCATCATGACTCGCAGGCCGGCGGTGCCTTTGGCGACGATAGGGAAAAACACCGGCGAGACATAGAAGCCAGCCTCGATCACCTGGCGCCCCGCCTCGATCACCCGGTCATCGCTCATCGGCACCAGGCGGATCGGATAGGTATTGCCGCTTTGCTCCGTCGGGATCAGGGAATCGAACAGCGCGATGTTGTCGTACAGTTTCTTTTGTAACCGGGGCAATTCATCCGTGCGGTGAATTTCCGCCGACGCCAGGCTGGCGCCGATGGCCGCCGTATTCAGGTTTTGCGAGTAGTTGAGCCCGCCGCCAAAGCGTTCGACCAGGCGCAGCATCTGCTGCGAATAACCGTTGAGCAATATCGCCGCCCCGCTGGTGCCGAAAGCTTTGTTGAGCGTGACCACCATAATGGTGTTTTCATCCAACGCCGGACTATGGGAACGAACATAGCCAACACCGCGTTCGCCATAAGCGGAGATCGAATGCGAATCGTCGTAAAACACCATCAGGCCGTATTTGTCCTGCAGTTCAGCCAGGGCTTTGACCGGAGCATAGCCCCCCAGGCTATCGCTGCCGTCGACCACGTAACAGACCCGTTGATATTGCTTGCAGCAGTCTTCAATGAAATTCAAATCATGATAATTGCAGGTGACGACTTCGGTTTCATCGGCACAGGCGGGTTTGGCAGCCGCCAGCGACACGTGGGCGTGCTTATCGAAAATCATCAAAGGCCGCACACCGTTGCCTAAATGGCCCGAAGCGATAAGAGGAAGCAAGCCGCCGCTGACGCTGCTCGCTGACACGCCGCTGAGTACATCAGCCTGGAACAGCTCACCCAGCGACGCTTCCAACTCCTTCATGGCAGGGAGCTGGACCCGGCTGCGGGCGATGCAGTGATCCAACACGCCGTAGCGGCGCACCGCGTCGATAGCACCTTCGACCACCTTGCTGTGGGAGTCCAGGTTCAGGTATGAGCAGCAGCTGAAATTGACAAACTGATGGCCACTTTGGGTGGACAGCAGGTCGTTATCGAGCCCGGCAACGATACCCGCAAGGCCGTTTTGCTCTGACATATCCCAGAAAGGATTGCCTATGCCGATGGCCTTATCGTTGTTGCGGAATTTGTTCGTGGGAATGATCTGCTTACGGCTGCTCATCAAGTGCCTTCCTCTTGGTGGGTTCTGGTTGATAGTTGTAGATGCCTTTAAACTTGCGGTAAGCCGCCGTATAGAGCGCGGAGTAGAAAACATAAGGGCGGCGCAGGATTTTCAGATCCCACAGCCAAAAATTAACGTTGATATTCAGGTCGTCTAGAGATTCGGCCTGGTGCCACCACCCCAGCGGCAAATACAGCATTTCGCCGGGTTCTAAAATAAAATCGCGGCGCTGCGGGATTTTTGCCGCCAAGCGGGGAAAACGCTGCGGGTCGATATTGTCAAAATCAAAGGCCTGCGATTTATCGCCGAAACCCTGCAGGATAGATCGCGGATAGTAATCTCTGCGGCCCGGAGGAAAAAGAATGAACCGTTTTCTGCCCTGCAAAGAAATATTAAAGTTTTCCAGCTCATCGAAATGGCTTTGGGTAAATACTCCATGGTAGCTGACCCATAAATTGGCGGCGTTCAACCCACGACGGGAGGCAAGCAGGGAAAAAGCATCAAAGCCAAGGATATTATTGACGTCCTCGGGGCGGTGCATAATATTGGACACCACGCGATACCAGGTATTGTTGTCGCTTTGGTACTCTTTATTTTCCAAAAAACCACGCAGCTGAATTTTCATGGTTTGCCAGCGTTCGGTATTTTCTTTATTACTGGCCTCTCGGAACAAGGTGACATTGTCATCGCCCAAGCGTTGTGAAATCAGGTCACTCGCCCCTATGCTGGTATCAATGGGTAAATCGGTAATAATGACCGGGACGTCGGCTCGGAAAATAGCTTCAACACCAAAGGCGACGAACTCTTTAAAGGTCATGCGCGGAACGGGAACCCCCGTCGTTAACTGTTTCACGATTGCCGTTTTCCTGTTTCGAAAATAATAATGTGAGGCCCCGATATTCTGGGGCGTAGTTTTTATTTATTGCTGAGTAATTTCTGGCTAAACAGGCTGGATAATAAAGCGAGTGTTCCGGCGGCCATGGCTACCCAGGCCACCTGACCCGCTCCGCTTTGATCAGAAAGCTGTCCACCCACCGAGACGCCCAGTGAAAAGCCCAGCCAGCCGGCGCTGGACAACCAGGAGAAGCCTTCGGATAAACACCCTTTCGGCGTCAAGGACTCCAGCAGGTTGCTGCAGGTGATCAATAACGGCGCCACCGACAGCCCGGCGACGAAAGCGGAAATGCCCATGACAACGGGAACGCTGGTGAAAATCAGCGGGAGCGTGCCGGCACACAGGGTGGCGGAGGTGATCAGCAGCAGGCGGGGTTGCGATAAGGTCCAGTTCATAGCGCCGTAGCAGGTGCCGCCCACCAGGCTGCCCGCGGCGCAAATGGATAACAGCACGCCGGCGAGGGTTGGATTGCCTACTTCTTTGGCGTAGGCGATCATCATGACGTCGATTGAGCCAAGAAACAGGCCTACCGCCGCATAGGAGATCATTAACGCCCGTACCCAGACCATGCTGATTGCCCGACGATCGCTTTCTGCGCTCTTGTGCACAATAACCGGCTCAGAACGCCGATGTAACACCAGGGCCAGAGAACCACTGAAGGTGAGCACGGCGCATAACGCCAGCCCCGCTGCGGGGTGCCATGCCGTGGCCAAAACAATGGCGATTAACGGCCCCAATAAGAAAATGATCTCATCAAGCACGGTTTCTAACGCGTACGCGGTTCGTAGCGCTTCATCGGTCACCATGGAGGCCCAGCGAGTACGAATAAATCCATCCACCGGCACCGACGAACAACCGGTAGCAATGGCCGCGGCCATAATTGCCCATAAGTGCATATTCAGCAGCACCAAGCCAATTAACGAAAGGATCGCAATGACGTGGCAGCAGCAGGTAATAATAAGCACCTTCCGCTGACTGAATTTATCGGCAAATCGGCCTAATACCGGGCTGGCTATCGCCTGCGTAATCATTAATGTTCCCGCCACGGTTCCGGCAATCCATAACGAGTCCATAGTGGCGGAAATCAACATTATGCAACTGATGGACCGCATCGCCACCGGGAACCTGACCAGCAGGCCAAACAATGAAAGCGTCGCATGTCCGGGATCAGACAATAATCGGGTATAAGAACCAAAACTGAACTTGGACTCAACGGCCTCTGTTTCCATAAGGTGCTCTCAATAGATATTCGCTAAAAGAACGAATGAATATATCAATCGAATATACCCACTCATTTATTTGATCGGGCACACTCAATGAAATAAATAACTTAACTATTTATTTATGCGTAACAATAAAGCAAAGGTAACGCTCAGGCATTAACCCCTCCCGAATGGAGCTCAGGCCATAGAATATTGTTCGCGTTAAAATCATCTTGGTTAATAATTATTAATTCGCCATCTTAAAAAGTCCCCGAAATTTATCATAAACAATTTTAATGCATGGGCATTAAGAATTAGCAACGCTAATCATTATTTACAAGAGCGTTTTTGCATCACATTGATGCGTTATTGCATTCATATTTAATTACAGTGAGTTAAGTGTTAATTATGGTGAAAATAATAATTTTCAGTCTGCGAATGACGCCCTTTGAACCAAACTCTCAGGGCCCTCTGGCGCTATAGCGGCGCAGAAAACAGAAACTGTGCCGTAATCGTCATTTTTACTCCCTATTGGAGCCAAGTATTCCTGCCGCGCTTTATTTATGATGAAAGTTTGACGCGCGGGGACATTGGCCCTGACATTAACATCACGCGAGGAGAACACATGGCTACAGGCATTGGCGGTAGTACGCCACAACAGGCCCTGGAACAGCTGCAACCGCTCACGGACAACCCGCCTGAAATCGCCGCGGTGGAATACCGGCAACGCATTCAGCACGCGCAGCGCCTGATGCGCGACAACGGCATTGACGCCTGCTACCTCAATGCCGGTAGCAACCTGCTCTATTTTACCGGTACCGCCTGGTCGCCCAGCGAACGTATGGTGGGCGCGGTGATCCCGGCCGAGGGGGAAATCGCCTATATTGCGCCCTGGTTTGAGATCGGCACGTTCAAGGACGCGCAGGTGATTGAGGGGGAGATATTTAGCTGGCATGAGGAAGAAGATCCCTATCGGTTGTTCTTCACCGTACTGGCCGCGCGTGGGCTGACGGGTTCGGGCCGCCAACTCAAAGTGGCCATTTGCGAAACCGCGTCGGTCACGCTGTTCCTCGGCCTGCAACAGCATGCCGGTGAAATAAAGTTGGTCAGCGCCCTGCCGATCACCGGGTACTGCCGCAGCCGCAAATCGGCGGCCGAAATTGCGCTGATGCAAACCGCGAATAACATTACCCTGCGGGTCCAACAGGCGGCGGCAAGCATATTGCGCCCAGGGATCACCGCCAGAGAGCTGGTCGAGTTTGTCGATCAGGCCCATCGCAAAATGGGCACCACCGGTTCTTACTTCTGCATTGCACTGTTCGGATCCGATAGCGCGTTTCCTCATGGCGTTAAAGCCCCCAACCCGCTGCAACATAACGATGTCGTGCTGCTGGATACCGGCTGTCGCTACAAGGGCTACCTGTCCGATATCACCCGAACTTATGTCTACGGCGAAGCCAACCCGCGCCAACGCTTTGCCTGGCAGGCTGAACATGATGCGCAGGCTGCGGCATTTGCTGTAATCGCGCCCGGCGTGCCCTGCCATAAAGTGGATGACGCCGCGCGCGAAGCGCTGGCTTCTCATGGTTTTGGGCCGGATTATCAGCTGCCGGGGCTGCCGCACCGCACAGGGCACGGTATCGGGCTGGACATTCATGAAGCGCCGTATCTGATCCGCAAGCAGCAGGAGCCGCTCGACGTGGGCATGTGCGCCAGCATCGAACCCATGCTATGCCTGCCGGGCGAGTTCGGCATTCGCCTTGAGGATCATTTCTACGTCACCAAAGACGGAGCGCGCTGGTTTACCGCGCCGGCGAAATCTATTGATGCCCCCTTTGGTTGAGACTCCTGATCCCCCCTTCGGGCGGCGATGCCGCCCGAATTAAAAGATTAACCCTGCCATAAAAATAGTGGTTATTAATATCGATTTAATTTAGTCACCTTATTTAATTTTTCAGGTTAATATAATCATTAATTTATAACGCCACCGTAACCCAAGAATGAAATAACGGTTGATATGACAAATGAATTGAGTTAATAATTAATCGTTCCTCAAGGAAAGATATAATAAAAAATCATAAATTAAAAAGGAGTGAGTTATGAAAACAATTGATTCTGCGCTATTAGAGACTATCGCCGGCGGTCGCGGCAACAATGGCGGCGACCGTGCGGATAATAGCCGCAGGAATAAAGGGAAAAACAACGGTGGTAAGCAGGGACGTTCTGGCGATTACTATGCTAAAAACACCTCGGAAGACTGCATCAATGGCATGGTGGCCGGCGCGGCCTTAGGGGCATTCGGCGGATTACCCGGGGCGGCGATGGGGTTGGTTGGCGGTGCGGTGACCGGCGGCTGTTTTAAAGATGCCAGCAGGGGCGGCGGTAACGTAGGCATGGGGAAAGGCGGGAATAAATGCGGGTCAAGTGCCGGCGGCAAGTGTTCCTGGTAAGCATTAACCTTAACGAAAATAACAACGGGCTGACCTTTCGCCGTTCTCAGGTGATCACATGAATAATAAAGCGCTAAAAATAATATCAGTTGTCATGGGTATATTTTTATCTTCATCCTTGCTAAGCGGGGCCGGAGTAGGCTTTTCAACATGGTATCCCGCGCCGAGGGGAATTTCCGTCCTGTTAGTATCAATTGGCTGCGGTGTGGCCTTGGTAAGGTTTATTTACTTAATAATTAAATTCATTTTCGGCAGACCACTCAGGGGAAGCTGATCTTTCTGTTCTTTACCACAATGTTCTTCTTCATTAATGCGAGGCGGCAGTGATTTCCCTGCCGCCTTATTCCCTACTAGTGTCCTGAATAATCCTCTTCGGCGGTGCCGGGTCATAAATGTCCACCGATAAGGCCCTCGTCGGCAGATTAAAATGCGACGGTAACAGTTCCAGCTCACCGCTGTTTTGCGCCACGCGCGCCAAAATGGCAGCCCGATAGATCGTAAACACATGAAACTGACTTTCAGCTTGCTGAAGGAATTGAACGCCTTAACGGCAGAGGGACTTCTGCCTGACGCTTGCCTGGCGTAATCTTACCTGCGCCGATAGCGATTTTTTTATTCGCCATCGCCGTTCTGCGACTCCACACGTCAACTGGGGTTAATCAGTTGGCGTGACCGCTAAAATAGATTAGTTTTAAGCTCTGACTCTCCTCGGCACTGGATGCTATGACTACCCAAAATCAACACCCCCAGGCTGTCTTCAGCCCCGTTACACGCCACGCCATTTTTTTGGTCGCGACTTTATCCGCCAACCCTGCGCAGCTCGCTGCGGTGCGTGGCTGGTGCGCGGATATCAGCGGCGTAATTCGTTCCGTCGGTAAAAGATCCCCAGCGGGCAATCTGTCCTGCGTCTGCGGATTTGGCTCTTCGGCCTGGGATCGGCTGTTCGGCCAGCCCCGCCCGGCGCTGCTTCATCCTTTTCGTGAGATAGGCGCCGGCGACCGCGTTGCCGTTTCGACCCCTGGCGATATCCTGCTGCACATTCGCGCCGACGAGATGGATTTGTGCTTCGAACTCGCCACACAGTTGATGAACAAGCTTGGCGATGCCGTGACGGTAATAGAGGAAGTGCACGGTTTCCGTTATTTCGACCAGCGGGCAATGATTGGCTTTGTCGACGGCACCGAAAACCCCGAGGGACACGAAGCCTTCGACTACACGGTGATTGGCGAGGAAGACGCCGGTTTTTCCGGCGGCAGCTACGTGCTGGTACAAAAATACCTGCACGACATGAAAGGCTGGAACTCACTGAGCGTCGAAACGCAAGAGCGCATTATTGGTCGCCACAAGCAATCCAATATTGAACTGGATGAGGACGTCAAGCCTTCGTCATCCCACAGTTCCCTGACGACGCTGACCGATGAAAACGGCAATGAAGTCAAAATATTGCGTGACAACATGCCGTTTGGCAAACCCGGCATGGGCGAATTCGGCACTTACTTTATCGGCTACGCCCGCTACCCCCAGCCAATCGAGCAAATGCTGGAGAATATGTTTGTAGGTCGGCCGGCCGGCAACTACGATCGCCTGCTGGATTTCAGCCGCGCGGTCACCGGCAGCCTGTTCTTTACGCCTTCGGCAACCCTGTTGGAAGCCCTGGCTGAGCGTAACGGCCCGCAATAATCGCTAAAAGCAGGGAGACTGATCCCAGCGCGGACTCGGGGTCAGTGCTCCCGACTACAGCAGCAGTGCCAGCTCCATTGCCGTACGCTGCAACTGCGGCAGCACACGCTCACGCAATTCCGCCGACGAAATTTGCGAGGCATTCACCCCTACGTTCATCGCCGCCACTACGCCGCCCTTGCGTGAATGCATCGGCACTGCGATCGAACGCAAGCCTATTTCTAACTGTTGATCGTTAATCGCATACCCCTGACGACGCACCTTGGCCAGCTGTTCACGCAGTTGCTCAGCGCTGGCCACGGTAAACTCTGTCAGCGGTTCGAAGGTGACCCGCGACAGATAATCGTCCAACTGCGCTTCGTCCAGCGCGCTGAGTAAAACCAATCCCATTGACGTCGCGTAGGCCGGCAAACGGCTGCCCCGTCCCAGATCGATGGTCATGATGCGCTTCACCGAAGCACGGGCGATATACAGAATATTGTCACCGTCCAGGGTCGCTACCGAGCAGGATTCATTCAGCAGTTTACTGAGATAGTCCAGCGAGTTTTGTGCCGCTTTCGCCAATTCGGATGAGGAAAGATAGGCGTGACCGATAGTCAGAACCCGCGGCAACAGCCGGTAATGCCGACCGTCGGGGCAATGGACAAAGCCGAGGGCGCGCAGAGTGTAAAGGCAGCGGCGCACCGCCGCACGGGGAATACCGGTAATGTGGCTGATTTCAGAAACCGACATTTGCGAATATTGCGGCTGGAAGGCCTGCAACACCTCTAACCCCCTGGCCAGCGACGCCATAAAATTGGGATCGCCTTTATACTGATCGTTACTTAAATCCCCGATTTCCTGCAGCCGGCGCAGTTCTCCAGCGCCAAATTCCGACTCATCGCCCATCCGGACCTCCGATTCAATAAACTTTGGCATTATAAGCCTGTGGCGCCGCGATGCTGCTTTGTCTGGCATCCAATAGCGATTTAGTTATCTGCGTCACAGAATTGACAGGCAAATCACCATCGATTCGATAATCGCACAAACAGCTGATATTCGCACTTGTCGCTGCATTTTTCCTCGCTTAAGGTGGATCCAGACCCACCAGCGTCACGCTGAGAGACTCTTAGCGTACTCAGGAGAGCAGATGATCGATAAAAGCGTGGCGTCCGTAGACGCCGCCGTCGCCGATATCCCCGACGGCTCGACCATTATGGTCGGCGGTTTTGGCCCCGCCGGTCAGCCTTATGCGCTACTGGATGCACTGATTCGGCGCTGCCCACGCGAGCTGACGTTGATCAGCAACAACGCCGGCAATGGCGACTTTGGCCTGGCCGCGCTGCTGAAGGCCGGTTGTGTACGCAAGGTCATTTGTTCATTCCCGCGTCAGTCGGACTCCTGGGTATTTGACGACCTTTACCGCCGCGGCGAACTGGAGCTGGAACTGATCCCACAGGGTAATCTGGCGGCCCGCATCCAGGCTGCCGGTTCCGGGCTCGGTGGGTTTTACACACCCACCGGATACGGCACCGAGTTGGCGCAGGGCAAAGAAACCCGCGAGATCGACGGCAGGCACTACGTGTTCGAACTGCCGTTGAGGGCGGACTTCGCCCTGATCAAGGCCGAACAGGCCGATCGCTGGGGCAACCTGCGGTATAACAAAACCGGGCGCAACTTTGGGCCGATCATGGCCATGGCCGCCACCTGCACCATTGCTGAAGTTAATCGCATGGTGCCGCTGGGCGAACTGGATCCTGAAAACATCATTACGCCAGGGATCTTCGTACAGCGCCTGGTGACCACGCCTGACCATCCTGCGCAGCTTTCGGCTTAAGGGCTCTCCATGACCAAACTTACTCATCAACAGTTGGCAGAACGCATTGCGCGCGATATCCCGGAAGGCGCCTACGTCAATCTGGGCATTGGCATTCCCACGCAGATCGCCAACTACCTGCCGGCGGATAAAGAGATTTTTCTGCACAGCGAGAACGGTATTCTCGGCATGGGCCCGGCACCGGCGGCGGGCCAGGAGGATCCCGAACTGATCAATGCCGGCAAGCAGCCGGTCACCCTGCTCAAGGGCGGCTGTTTTTTCCATCACGGCGACTCCTTCGCCATGATGCGAGGTGGCCACCTGGATATCTGCGTGCTCGGTGCCTATCAGGTTTCCGAACGGGGCGATCTGGCTAACTGGAGCACCGGTGCCCCAGGAGCCATTCCGGCGGTAGGCGGCGCGATGGATTTGGCCATTGGCGCCCGCCAGGTGTTTGTGATGACCGAGCACCTGACCAAAAAAGGGGAATGCAAAATTGTCCGCCACTGCACTTATCCATTGACCGGCGTCGGCTGCATCGATCGCATCTACAGCGATCTGGCGGTGATGGACGTGACCCCGCAAGGCCTGGTGGTCCGCGAAATATTCGGCGGTCTGACCCCGGAACAGCTGCAGGAAGTCACCCCGGTCGAATTGACCTTTGCCCTTCAGCACGGAGAACATCCCCATGAATCCAGCCTATCTGTGTGACGCCGTCCGCACGCCTTTTGGCCGATTGAACGGGAGCCTGGCAACCGTTCGCGCCGACGATTTGGCCGCTCTGCCGCTGAAAGCGCTGCAGGTTCGACACCCGCAGCTGGACTGGGCCGCAGTGGATGATGTGCTGCTTGGCTGTGCCAATCAGGCTGGCGAAGACAACCGTAACGTGGCGCGCATGGCGTTACTGCTGGCAGGCCTGCCGCTACAAATCCCCGGCTGCACCCTTAATCGCCTGTGTGGCTCCAGCCTGGATGCGGTAGCGATGGCGGCGCGCGCGATAAAAACAGGTGAAAGCGAACTGATGATTGCCGGTGGCGTAGAGAGCATGTCCCGCGCGCCCTTCGTCATGGGCAAGGCGGAAAGCGCTTTCAGCCGGGCGATGAAACTGGAAGACACCACCATGGGCTGGCGGTTTATCAATCCGCAGATGAAAACGCTGTACGGTGTGGATTCGATGCCGCAAACCGCCGAAAACGTCGCCCTGAAGTTCAATATTTCCCGTCAGGATCAGGATGCTTTCGCCCTGCGCAGCCAACTGCGCACCGCCGCCGCTCAGGAAAGCGGCTTTTTTGCCGACCAACTGATTGATGTCAGCATCGCACAGAAAAAAGGCGAGCCGCAGCTATTCACGCAAGACGAACATCCTCGCGCTACCACGATGGAGGCATTGGCGAAACTGAAACCGGTAGTGGATCCGCAGGGTACCGTCACCGCAGGCAATGCCTCCGGGCTAAACGACGGCGCCTGTGCGCTGCTGCTGGCCGGCGAATCCGGGCTGTCCCGCCACGGCCTGCAGCCCATGGCGCGCATTGTTGCCAGCGCCGTTACCGGTATTGAGCCGTCGATCATGGGCTTTGCCCCGGCGCAAGCGGTTCGCAAGGTGCTGAAAATTTCCGGTTTAAGCCTGGATCAGATGGACGTGATCGAGCTTAATGAGGCCTTTGCGGCGCAGGCGCTGGCAGTGACCCGTGAGCTGGGACTCCCCGACGATGCCGCACAGGTCAACCCTAACGGCGGCGCCATCGCTCTGGGTCACCCGCTGGGCGCCTCCGGTGGCAGGCTGGTGATGAACGCGGCCTGGCAATTGCAGAACACGCGTGGGCGTTATGGCCTATGCACCATGTGTATCGGCGTCGGCCAGGGTATTGCGCTGATTATCGAGCGGGTGTGAAAAGGGGACAAGGATGGATATCGACTATCGTCTTGATGGCCGCGCGGCTGCGCCGCTGTTGGTACTGTCCAACTCACTGGGCACCACCTTCGATCTGTGGCAACCGCAGCTGTTGGCACTGAGCGAACACTTTCGGGTATTGCGTTATAACCAACGCGGACACGGTGCCACGCCGCTGTCTACCCCACGGTTACGGCTTGAGGATCTCGGCCAGGACGTGATCGCCCTGCTCGATTATCTGGACGTAGCCAGCGCCCATTTCTGCGGCATTTCAATGGGCGGCCTGACCGGTCTGTGGCTTAACCGTTACCACCCGCAGCGCATCACGCGGATGGTGGTCGCCAATACCGCCGCACGCATCGGTAATGCCGAAGGCTGGCAACAGCGAGCGCAGCAGGTGCGTAGCCAAGGGTTGTCTTCGATTGCCGCCGCCTCCCCCGCCCGCTGGTTCACCGAAGCCTTTCTGCAAAATCATCCTGAGCAGGTTGCCTCCCTGGTCGCCGCTCTGGCGGCCGGTAACCCCGAAGGATACGCCGCCTGCTGCGATGCCTTGTCAGTGGCGGATTTACGCGCCGACGTGGTTTCCATGAGCCGGCCGATGCGGGTGATCGCCGGAGACGCTGATCCGGTAACCACCGTCGCGGACGCCGAGTTTCTGGTGGCCAACGCCCCGCACGCGGAACTGCAGCGGCTGCCGGCTTCGCATATCTCCAACCTCGCCTGTCCGCAACTGTTCAGCCACAGCGTGATCGAATTCCTGACTGAGGAACGTTCGGCCGGCTAAGTCGGTTATTGGTCGGCTACTCGCCGCCCTTGCGCATCGATCACTGGTGCACCGTCTTCCTTGGTGAAAGAGCCCTGCTGCGGATCCGGCAGGATATCCAGCACGGCTTCCGACGGTCGACACAGACGGGTGCCCAAGGGTGTCACCACAATAGGTCGATTAATCAATATCGGCTGTTGCAACATAAAGTCGATCAATTGTTCGTCACTCCAGCCTGCATCTGCCAGCCCCAACGATTCATAAGGCTCGACGTTTTTACGCAGTAAGGCTCGCGCAGATATTCCCATATCGGCAATCAGCCCGATCAATTGCTCGCGGTCGGGCGGTGTCTCCAGATACAAAATCACCGTCGGTTCCACACCACTGTTGCGGATCAGTGCTAACGTATTGCGCGATGTGCCGCAAGCCGGGTTGTGGTAAATCTTGATGTTACTCATGGCGTTCTCTCTGAGTTATGGCTAAAGCGACAGGCGCAGGGCCAGGGCGGTCAGCGCAACCAACAGCACCGGCAGGGTCATCACTACCCCGACCCGGAAATAGTATCCCCAGCTTATGACGATGCTTTTCTTCGACAATACGTGCAGCCACAGCAGCGTGGCCAGGCTACCGATCGGCGTAATTTTCGGCCCAAGATCGCTGCCTATGACATTGGCATAAATCATTGCCTGTTTAATTACGCCTTCGGCATTGCTGCCGTCAATCGACAAGGCCCCCACCAACACCGTCGGCATGTTGTTCATCACCGAGGACAAAAATGCCGTCAAGAAACCGGTGCCCAGCGTAGCTGCCCAAATTCCGCGTTCGGCCAAAAAATCAAGCACACCGGCCAGGGTATCGGTCAGCCCTGCATTACGCAGCCCGTAGACCACCAGATACATCCCGAGAGAGAAGACCACGATCTGCCAGGGGGCGCCCCGCAACACTTTAGCAGTGTCGATGGCCTGCCCCTTTTTCGCCACCAGCAGCAGGATTAACGCACCAACGGCGGCGACCAGGCTAACCGGCACGCCCAGCGGCTCAAGCCCAAAAAACCCCACCAGCAGCAGCACCAATACGCCCCAACCGGCTCTAAACGTCGGCAAATCGCGAATGGCCTCACGCGGTGGCCGCAGCAACCTCAGGTCATAGCTGCGCGGAATGTCCTTGCGGAAGAACAGGTGCAACATCACCAGCGTGGCAACAATGGCGGCAAGGTTCACCGGCACCATCACCGCCGCATACTGCGTGAAACCCAGTTGAAAGAAATCAGCGGAGACGATATTTACCAAATTGGACACCACCAGCGGCAGGCTGGCGGTATCGGCGATAAATCCCGCCGCCATCACGAAGGCCAGCGTTGCCCCTGAACTGAACCCCAACGCCAGCAGCATCGCAATCACTATCGGCGTCAGGATCAGCGCCGCCCCGTCATTGGCAAACAACGCCGCCACCGCGGCGCCCAGCAGCACAATATAGGTGAACAACCAGCGCCCTTTGCCCTTGCCCCAGCGCGCAACATGCAGCGCTGCCCATTCAAAGAAGCCGGACTCGTCCAGCAGCAGGCTGATAATGATCACCGCGATAAAGGTCGCGGTGGCGTTCCAGACGATCTGCCAGACCAGCGGAATATCGCCGACCTGTACCACACCGGTCAGCAATGCCAACAGCGCGCCGAAACAGGCACTCCAGCCTATGCCCAAGCCTTTCGGCTGCCAGATCACGAAAACGATCGTCAGGATAAATATTGCCCCTGCCAACACCATCACAACTCCTTAGTCTCTCGCATCATATATATGTTATTTCGAATGTGTTTGTTTAAATTTTTTAGCGTTACCGGCAGACCGCCCCTAACGCGCGCTGCGCCAGCTCGGTCACCTGCTGTTGCCGGCTAAGATAAGCCTGTTCGATGATTGCCGCCGCCCAGGCCGGCATATGCGGCGACAGGCGGTAGTAAATCCACTTGCCCTCGCGACGATCGATCAGCAGACCACTTTCACGTAACATCGCGAGGTGACGAGAAACTTTGGGTTGCGATTCCTCCAATGCGCTGACCAATTCGCACACGCATAGCTCACCCGCCTGGCGCAGCAAAAGCACCAGCGTGAGGCGAGTTTCCTCCGACAGATTTTTAAACAATGCCAGTGGCGTCAGTGATGTCATGGGGATCCTCCTTTTACGATAACCGCCATCATAAGCCGAAGGAGAAAAAACGCCAAGAAACATATATGAATTAGTGAATATTAAGGTTTGTGAAGATTGCGCAGAATGGCTCACTTTCGCGATGGTCCGGTGAAAACGCTCACTCAGCCTGAGTTAAGTTTCAGCTATTGATTCCATACGCCAAAGCGACTGTTCATTATGTGCTCTTTCGTTACAATCTCTAGCGTGAAATCCACCGTTTAGAGGGCTCTTATGTACAACTTCTCACGTTATCAGGCAAAAGAACTGGCGCTGGCTTATATGAGCGGCAAAAAACACGACCTGTCACCGCAGGAATTTCTGCAGCAGCTGAAAAGTAGCGAGAAATCTTTCGACTATCTGTTGAAGCACGGCAACGAACAGCCGCGCGAAGTGCTGGTGAAAAGTTTCTAACACCCCGCACCTTAATCTCCCTTCGCCGGTGGCGTACCTGTAGGCACGCGTATTCCCGGTCGAATGGCGACGGGGTGTTATCACCGATCCGGGGTATCCCAATAAGGCTGCTCTCCTCCGAGCTGAGCCAGCAGAAAATCGACAAAGGCCGATACCTTAGCTGGTAAGTATTTGCGCTGTGGATAGACGGCATAAATGGCATGCTCGGGCAGCCGATAGTCCGGCATCAACTCAAGCAGTCGCCCCTGCGCAATATCGTCTCCAACGATGAAAGTCGGCATCTGACAAATCCCCAAACCGGCGATCAACGCTTCACGCAACGCCTCGCTGTTATTCACCTGGTAATTGCCTCTGGGTTGGAAACGTACAGCCCCCGCAGGCCCGTCGAACTGCCATTCGCTCCCCCCGCGGAAATAGCTGTAAAACAAACAGTTATGCTTCGCTAATTGCTCCATGTCCGTCGGTGTTCCACAGCGCGCCAGATAGGAGGGTGCTGCGCACAAGACGCTGTTGCACGGCGCAATACGCCGGGCTATCAGACTCGAGTCGGCCAGTCGACCGATGCGGATCGCCAGGTCATAGCCCCCTTCGACCAAATCGACCAGTTGGTCATCCATCATCATGTTGATCTCCACCGCCGGATAAGCTGCCAGGAAACGGGGGATCAACGGGGCAATATGCAAACGACCAAACACCATAGGTACGCTGATCCTCAGGCAGCCCTGAGGCTGTCCCTGCAAACGGGTGACCGCATCCTCTCCCTCTTGCGCTACGGCACAGGCATTGCGTGCATAGCCAAAATACTGCTCACCGGCCTCGGTCAGGCTCAAACTGCGGGTGGTTCGCTGCAATAATTGCACGCCCAGCGAGCGTTCCAGCTGGGTGATGCGTTTACTTACTGCCGATTTGGTGATGCCTAGTCGCTCGGCGGCGGCAGAAAAGCTTTCGCATTCCACCACCGCCACAAATACCGGGATTGCTGCAAAGCGATCGTTCATTATCAGTCAACTTTTTCTCAACAATGAGTTTCCATTTTAGTGGATTAAGCTTTAAACAAAAACAATATAGGCTGCTCTTCAAATTAATTTTGAAGTTGAAACCCTGATGCGTGAACGTTTTTCCGATCCTCTGCTGGCGCTGGGCGCCGGTGCCCTATTGGCCCTGATGATTGCCATCAACAGCCTGCTGGCCAGCTATAACTCCCCCTTGCTGGCCTCGTGGTTGGCTCACGGTATGGGCGCCATCACCGCCTGGTTGCTGCTGCTCCTGCTGAACCGTCGTTCCCCGCGCCGCGCGCCCTCATCGGCCAGGACGCCTCGCTGGGCTTATTTGGGCGGTCTGCCCGGTGCCCTGACGGTGGTGCTGGCCGCCATTACGGTCAACAGCCCGCTGGCGCTTTCCGGCAGCCTGGCGCTGATGCTCACCGGTCAGGTTTTGTTCGGCATGCTCGCCGACAGCTGCGGCTGGTTTGGCTCGCTTAAACGCCGTTTGAGTCTCAACGATATCGTCGCCACGCTGCTGATCCTCTGCGGCTGCGCTCTGCTCATTTTCCTGAGGTAACGCCCATGTTTACCCTGATAGTCCTTGCTCTACTCAACGGCGTCTGTATCGGCCTCAGCCGCGCAATCAACGGTCGTCTGGCGCTGGATCGTGGCGCTTTTCATGCCTCACTTTGCAATCATATCGTCGGTTTTTTGTTCCTCAGCCTGCTGCTGGTGGCAACCGGCAGCGTCAACGGTGCAACCTTCGGCCAGGCCCCGTGGGGTGCCTACCTTGGCGGTGTCATCGGGGCGTTGTTTGTCGCGCTGAATAGCTATGTTCTGCCGCGTCTCGGCACCCTGCGCGCCGCACTACTGATTATCAGTGGCCAAATGCTGGCAGGCGTGGTTATCGACCGCCTGCGCGACAGTGGCGATACCATCAGCGCGCAGATCTTGGGCGTGGGGCTGATCCTGCTGGGCGTCTATGTCGCCCGGATGGAGAAATCGCTGCTTAAGCTGATGCTTGAGCCTATTCAGCGGCGGAGTTGATTTCGCCTTGAGAGACGAATATTTACCATATTCGCACTCAGATACGAATTATTGACATATTCGCCTTGAGGTGCGAAATTTACTGATAACTCCCGCTTCAGAGTAGAAAAAGAGATGCCAGCACAAGTTAGCGTGATCACCGGCGATCTGGTCAATTCACGGCAATTAGACACCACTCACTACATTACCGGGTTAAATGCCCTGCTGAGTCAATTGCAACGGGCTACGCTTATTGAGCGATTCGAGATTTTCCGTGGCGATGCTTTTCAAGCGGTGGCCGAACCGCAATCCGGTTTGCTGCTGGCGGTGTATATCCGTATTGCGCTTAGAGCGATGGACTCACGCCATTGGGATGCCCGCATCGCCGTTGGCCTCGGCAGCGACCAGGGACAAACCGCCGGTTATGGCAGCGCCTTTGTGAATTCTGGCCAGGCCCTGGACGCTTTGATGAAAAATTGCCGACTGGCTCTGAAAAATGACAATGAGCAGACAAATGCCATTGTCAGCGATCTATTGCCGATGTTAGATCATGTGATTAGCCGCCTTTCACAGACCGAAGCGCAGGTCGTCCAGGCACGTTTCTTCGCCGACACCAGCCAAGAGGTAGCGGAAAAGCTGCAAAAGGCCGCCTCCACCGTTTCTGCTACGCTGAAACGCGCGGCCTACGAGGAAATTATGCGATTTATTCACGCGATTAACAGGATCACCTGAATATGGATTTGAGCTACGCGCCGTTGCTGACCTGGTTGCTGGTGGTTCACCTGCTTGCCGACTTCCCGCTGCAGCCGCGCAGTTGGGTCGAGGATAAGGCTCGTCACCGCGCACGTTCTCGTTTCCTGTTGCTGCATGCCTTACTGCACGGCGTGCTGGCCGCCTGGGTGGTGGCCGGTTTTGCGTTGCTGCATGGCGGACTCTCTTCCGGCCAGGTGCTGACCGCCCTGCTGGTTATCGCCATCAGCCACTGGCTGATTGACCTGTTGAAGGTCACGTTATTGACGCGCATCAGTCAAGCGGGCGGTTTTCTGCTCGATCAAGGCCTGCATCTTACGGTGATTGCACTGCTGTGGCTGTCGCTGACGCCCAATGCCCATGGCCTGCTTAGCGCGCTGGGAGCGGCCATTGCCGGTTGGCAGGCTGGGCTGGTTGTGGTGACGTATTTGGTGATTTACATGCCGATGGGCGTGCTTATCGGCCAGCTTTTGGCTCACTGGGCACCGCAGATGCCTCCTTCAGCCAAAGCCGATAACGACTCGTTATTACGTGCGGGCAAGCAAATTGGCTATCTGGAAAGAACGCTGATCCTGACCTTTGTGCTGATCGGCCAAATCCCGGCGGTCGGTTTTTTGCTGGCGGCCAAGTCAATCTTTCGCTTTGGCGATTTGCGCCAGAGCGATGACAAAATGCGTACCGAGTATGTGCTACTGGGTACGCTGTTTTCCTTTACCCTGACCATCATGCTGGGTCTGCTGGTGAAAAAAATGCTGTAGAGGCGGATAATATTTCGCCCCTACAGCCGGCACTTATTACAACCACTCACCGAAGCGGCGAATATAGAAACGCTTCATCAACTGCGCCACCACGCAGTAGCTCACCAAGGTACCTGCCAGCCACGGGAAGTATTCCCACGGCAGCGGCTGCAACCCGACCAGTGCGCCCAGCGGCGAGAACGGCAGGTAGATACCCAGCCCCATCACCAGCGCCGTGGTCAGCAACACCGGCAGCGCGGCGGTGCTCTGAATAAACGGGATCTTCTGGGTGCGCAGCATATGCACCACCAGGGTTTGCGACAGCAAGCCTTCAATAAACCAGCCGGACTGGAACAACGCCTGATGCTCTACGCTGTTGGCGGCGAAAACAAACCACATCAGCGCATAGGTAGTGATATCAAAGATGGACGACGTTGGCCCAATCCACAGCATAAAGCGGCCAATGTTTTTCGCATCCCACTTGCGCGGCTTGCGCAGGAACTCTTTGTCCATCTTGTCCCACGGCAGCGACAGCTGAGAGATATCGTACATCAGGTTCTGGATCAGCAGGTGGATCGCCAGCATCGGCAAGAACGGAATAAAGGCGCTGGCCACCAGCACCGAAAACACGTTGCCGAAGTTGGAGCTGGCGGTCATGTTCAGGTACTTGATGATATTGCCGAAAGTCTCCCGTCCCTTGATCACCCCCTCTTCCAGCACCATCAGATTTTTTTCCAGCAAAATGATGTCTGCCGACTCTTTGGCGATGTCCGTACCGGTGTCGACCGAGATGCCCACGTCGGCATCGCGCAGCGCCGGCGCATCGTTAATGCCGTCGCCGAGGAACCCGACGGTATGGCCATTCGCCTGCAGCATTTTCAACACTCGCGACTTCTGCAGCGGCGTCAGTTTGGTGAAGACCGTGCGCTGTTCCACTTCTTGCGCCAGCGTGGCGTCGTCCATCTGTTCAATTTGCGGACCGGAAAGCGGTTCACCCGGCTCCAGGCCAACATCGCGGCAGATTTTGCAGGTGATCACCGGGTTATCACCGGTCAAAACCTTAATCGCTACGCCGTTTTCCTGCAGGGCGGCGATCGCTTCCTGTGCGCTCTCCTTCGGTGGATCGAGGAAGGTCAGAACGCCCTGGATCACCATATCGCGTTCATCGATAATACTCAGCGGCAGAGCATTTTTCTGTTCGCCCAGATCTCGCGTTGCCAGTACCAGCACGCGGAATCCCTCTTCGTTATATTGAGCGGCAAGCGCCTGCAACGCCTCACGCCGAGCCTGATCCAGCGGTAAAATCTGCTGCCCGTCGCGCACATGGGTGGCAATTTCGAGCATTTCCTCTACCGCCCCTTTGCAAATCAGGCGTTGTTGACCATTTTCATCCGCCACCACGATCGATAAACGGCGGCGTATAAAATCAAAGGGCAGCTCATCGACCTTGCCGTAGCGGCCCAACGCCTCGATGCCCGGCTTGCCGCGACCAAAACGGATCACCGCCTGGTCCATCAGGTTTTTCATTCCGCTCTGGTGGAAGCTGTTCAACCAGGCCAGGTGCAGCACCTCATTGTCTTTGGTCCCGCTGGCGTCCAGATGGTGCTCAAGGATGATGCGATCCTGCGTCAGGGTGCCGGTTTTGTCGGTGCACAACACGTCCATCGCGCCAAAGTTCTGAATGGCGTTCAAACGCTTGACCACCACTTTGCGTCGCGACATGGCGATAGCGCCCTTCGCCAGGTTGGAACTGACGATCATCGGCAGCATTTCTGGCGTCAACCCAACCGCCACCGCCAGGGCAAACAGCGCGGCTTCGCTCCAGTCGCCTTTGGTGAACCCGTTGATCAGCAACACAATGGGCACCATCACCAACATAAAGCGGATCAGCAGCCAACTGACGCTGTTAACCCCGCGATCAAACGCGGTTTGCGAACGGGTGCCGACAATCGACTTCGCCAGCGACCCGAAATAGGTGCGTCCACCGGTTGCCACCACCACCGCCGTGGCGGTACCACTGGCGACGTTGGTGCCCATCAGGCAGATGTTCGACAGCTCCAACAGCGCATGTTCGCTGGAGACTTCGTCCTCACTCGATTTTTGGCTGACGTTGCCCATAACGTCGTATTTCTCAATCGGGATCGCCTCGCCGGTCAGAATGGCCTGGCTGATAAACAGATCGCGCGACGCCAGCAGGCGAACGTCCGCCGGAACCATATCCC
This sequence comes from Serratia sp. BNK-12, assembly GCF_047456085.1. Taxonomy (NCBI): domain Bacteria; kingdom Pseudomonadati; phylum Pseudomonadota; class Gammaproteobacteria; order Enterobacterales; family Yersiniaceae; genus Serratia; species Serratia sp. BNK-12. The sequence continues at coordinate 1,888,421 of NZ_CP179896.1, read as the reverse complement.
CGGCAGAGAGCTGAATAATATCGCCCGGCACCAGTTCGCGGATCGGGACCTCCAGCGTCAGCGGATGTGCGCTGTAGCTGCTGCGGCGCATTACCGTTGCGGTGGTTCGCACCATCGACTTCAGCGTCTCCGCCGCCTTGTTGGTGCGGTATTCCTGCCAGAAGCGCAGTAGCCCGCTGAGTGACACCATCACCAGAATGATGATGACACCGGTGAGATCGGTTTCTTCACCGCGCCGGGCAGGCAGCCAGTAATCGGTAAAGAAACTGATCGCAGCCAGCACCATCAGTACATAGATAAACGGGTTATTAAAGGCGCTGAACAACTGCACCAACGCGTGCGGAGCCTTCTCATGAGCTACCTGATTAATACCAAACTGCGTCAGGCGTTCATCAACATCCTCCTGGGTTAATCCATTACGGTTGCATTTTAAATTTGCCAGCGTCTGGTCAACGCTGTTTTTCGCCTCTTGTGCGATGGCGTATGGCGTCGATTTTTTATCCCGGCGACGTACGGTTTCATTAATATAGGTCATAATGCAATTCTCTTATCTTACTCTGCGCACAGGGATACCCCGCCTGATTAACAGGTGAATAAGCACAGAATGGAATTTATTTAATTGGCGTGATTAACGCGAACTATTGCCGCGTCGTGCACGCTGAATAATTAAGCTTTCGGGGTCACCGTCCATGACGCCTCCTTATCACTGAGTACAGTGAAACATTAATGACTTATTAGACAGGCAATTCAGAAGCGATACGCCAACGTACAGCACTGACGCTTTTTTCCAGACTGACGCGACAGACAATACCCTCAATCTCTTTTTGCACCGAAGGGTTAGCGGTTATTTCCGCGCAAACCTCCAGCTGGCCGGGAATAGCAATATCGGCACTGCGCAATGATTGTAATCTTAATGCCACGCCATTTAGCGCCTGTAATATCAGGGTGCGTACCAGTATTTCGTCCTGCTCGCCGCAGGTGACCTGTATGCGGTAGCACACCTCCAGATCGGTCGCCTGTTGTTGCGGCTGCAGATTGATGCGCTGCGCCGCTTCGCGCAGCAGAATATTGGCGCACAGGATCACCAGCGTCGCCAGCACCGCGTTCCAATACTGCCCCAGGCCGCACAGCACGCCTATTGCGGCTGAGCACCAGAGCGTGGCCGCCGTATTAAGGCCGCGGATATTCAGGCCTTCACGCATGATCACCCCGGCCCCCAAAAAGCCGATGCCAGAGACAATTTGTGCCGCAACCCGGCCGGCGCTGGAAGGGTCGGTAGACATGGAGCTGAGGATAAATACCGCCGCCCCGGTCGCCACCAGTGCATTGGTACGCAGGCCGGCCATACGCTGGCGCCATTGCCGTTCTGCGCCAATAACGGCACCCAGGCTCATCGCCAGTAATAAATTTAAAACAAAAGGAGTCATAGCCATGACTTTCCCCTTAAATAACCACAGGAGATAAAATCATGTGCTTTTTAGCACACGCGAAATCGCGCCGATAATAAATCAGCGATTGAGCGTATAAGTGCCAGGAGGGAATAGGCTGTGGCTGCAAATAACCATAATTACGTCCAAATCAATTCACCCGATGCCATTTGGCCTCAGGAACAACAGTCAGATTCGGGTTTGCACAGCTCGGAATAACCAGAGAGGGGTGCTGCCCGCCGTTTTCGGCAAGCAACTAATCAGAAGAGGATTGGTCAGCTTGCCTTATTTATATCACTGCAACTAAAACTGTCCAATTGTGTTTCCTCTTTGAAATTTTGGCTGAGTATAGTGACGCAGAGTGACGATGTAAAGGCGAATTTATTAAACGGAAATTAAACTCAATAACCCCAATATTTGATGAGTCACACGATTATAACTTATTGGCATTGGGCAATTGGCTAATTACCGATAAGCTTGAGCTTCAACAGGACAATCATCCTCAAGGACACGCATTCAATGAACCTGCTTCGCCTTTCCATCAGCCTCGCCCTGCTTGCCGGTTTTCCCGCTCAGGCCCTGCTCTTGCAACAGGGCGAAACGCGTTTCGATATCGATCCTGCCACGCTGCAAATCGTTGCGGGAAAAAACCAGGTTAACCAGGCACTGGCTGGGCAAACCGTGACTGAACTGCAAAGCACATCGACGCAGGCAAGCTGGCAATGGCCCAACAGCGCCATGCAGGTTACCGCCAGATTGGAGGGTGGCGATCTGCGTTTGAGTTTCAGCAGCAAGCGGGCACAAACCCTGAACTGGTTCAGGCTGCCGTCGCCGGCAACGACCCTGCTGCTGCCGATTGGCGAAGGGAGCCGCATCCCGCTGGGCAATCCCGTCTGGCGGAATTATCTGGTCAAGGAAATGACGCCGCTGGATACCAACTGGGATCTGAAACTGCCGCTTTGGAGCCAGCAACAGCAAGGCAAGGTCTACAGTTGGTTGCTGCTAACCCCATTCAGCAACCAGGTAACCTTCGCCAGCGCAGGAAAGGGACTCGCCATGCGCAGTAGTCATGAGTTCAACCGCTTTAATCAGCAGCAGGCTTTCGAGGTGCTGCTGCACGTGGGAGACTCGCCGCTGTCCGGCGCGCGCCGTTACCGTGAATACCTGCAACAAAGCGGTCAGCTCAGCAGCCTGCGAGATAAAATCCGCATCGCGCCGGAAGGCGAAAAGCTGATTGGCGCTACGCACATTTATCTGTGGGGCGACAAACTGCTGGCGGCGAACGACGTGAAAGATTGGCCGGGTCTGTTGGCCTGGCTTATCACCTCCAAGGGCGAGCTTCTGTGGCGGAAAATGGATGCCGATAGCCAAAAAACCGCGCGCACGCTGGCGGGAAAAACGCCGCAGGGCTGGCAACAGCAAGCGCTGATTGATGCCCTTAATCAGGCGCTGGTGACACTGACGCCGCTCAAGGCGACGCCGGATGACGCCGACTTCTTATCGGCGCAACGCCAACAGGCCGCGGATATCCGGGCATTGGCGCAACGGCAACTCGGGCCCTATCTGACTGCGCCGGAGAGCTGGGGACAGGGGCTGGCTAGCCCCCTGGTCGAGTCGCTGCAGCACGCCGGCCTGCCTCGGCTGTGGTTGGGTACCGACAACTGGACCGCCGAGTTTCTGCACCCGCATGCGGTAGAAAGCGCCAAAAAAGCGGGATACCTGATCGCCAGCTACGATTCTTACGACACCGCCATTCCACGTGGGGTCAATGACAGCTGGTTAACCGCCCAACTGCCGACGTCCCTGCGAGAAAAGTGCGCCATCGTGCGTGCCGACGGCAGTAAGAAACCCGGCTTCGGCAAACAAGGCTACTACCTGAATCCAGGCTGCGTACTGCCTTACTCTCAACAGCGGATGACCGAACTGGTGCGACTGGCCGGGCTGAACAGTCTGTTCCTTGACGTTGACGGCACCGGGATGGTCTCTGACGATTATCAGCCCAACCACCCGACCGGTGCCGAGCAAATGGCGCAGGCTCGCAATGCGCGGCTGGCCTGGTTCAGCAACACCCTTCGCCTGCCGCTCGGCTCCGAAGATGGCAATGCGGTGACCGCACGCCACATCATGTTTGCCCACGGTATGGAAACCTGGGGATTTGGCTGGGGCGATAAGCAGATGAATCACGATAAGTCCTCCCCTTATTACCTGGGTGCCTGGTGGCCCAATGCCCAACCGGCCTTCTTCTTCAGCCCGGCCAAGGTGAAGGAACCCTACCGCACGGTGGAATTCGATCCGCGCTATCGCCTGCCCATGTATCAGGCGGTGTTCCACGACGCGGTGATCAGCAGCCACCACTGGAACTACGACAACCTGAAATTCAGCGATGTCAAAACTACTCGCAGCCTGCTGAGCCAGCTCTACAATACCGCGCCGATGTTCCATCTCAGCCGTGCCACGCTGCAGGCGCGCCTGCCGCAGATCAAACAGGCCGACGCCGCTTTCCGTCCGCTGCATCAGGCCCTTTGGGATAAAGCGCTGATCGATTTCCGCTGGTTGGATAAAGCCGGGTGGGTCCAGCAAACCACCTTCAGCGACGGCACCACGCTGACCGCCAATTTTGGCGAGCAGCCGTTCGACGGCATAGCCGCTCAGAGTCTGCGTGCCAAACTGGCGGACGGTCGCACCCTGAACGTTACGCCATAGCAACACCGGTCGGGGTGAACTACGCTAGGTTCAGTCCCCTGACCGTCACCGCTGGAGTTGATAATGGATAGCCTTACTCAAACGCTGCTCGCAGAGATCGGGCAAAGCTTTGGTCACGACGCCTTTTCGACGGGGTCGGTGACGGTCAGCGGTGAAGGTGTGCTGAGCAGCGCATTCCCGGTCAGCGAATTGGCGACCGCCTGCTGGGCCGGCGCCGGGCTGGCCGGCGCCAGACTGCTGCAACAGAATCGCAGCGCAGCACCGCAGGTGTTTGTCGATCGACGGTTGGCGTCCTTATGGTTCGGCTGGACGCTACGCCCGCTAGGTTGGTCATTGCCTGCGGCCTGGGACGCGTTGGCGGGCGATTATGCCACCAGCGACGGTTGGATCCGCCTGCATACCAATGCACCGCATCACCGTAAAGCCGTAGAGCAAGTGCTCGGTCCGCATCAGGATAAAAATGGGTTGTCGCAAACGGTGCTGGCATGGAAAAAAAACGAGCTGGAGCAGGCGGTGATAGAGGCCGGTGGCTGCGCGGCGCAAATGCTTTCTGTCGAAGCGTGGCGGCAGCATACCCAGGGTAAAAGCGTTGCCCTGGAACCGCTGATCCATCAGACGCAACTTCAGGAAGCTGCGACGCCAGTCTGGACGCTACCCAACGCCAGGCCGCTGCACGGCGTACGGGTGCTGGATCTGACGCGGATTATCGCCGGCCCGGTAGCCACCCGTTTTCTCGCCGGTTTAGGGGCGGACGTATTGCGTATCGATCCCTACGGCTGGGACGAACCCGCTGTTGAGCATGAGGTGATGCTCGGCAAACGCAGTGCACGATTGAACCTGACCAACGCCCACGATCGCCATACCTTTGAACATCTGCTGAAAAACGCCGATGTTATCGTGCACGGATATCGCGCCGGAGCCTTGGAAAAGCTGGGTTATGGCGCGGAACAACGACAGGCTTTATCTCCGGGATTGATCGACGTTTGCCTGAATGCCTATGGTTGGAGCGGCCCGTGGCGCGGGCGGCGCGGTTTCGACAGTCTGGTACAGATGAGTTGTGGTCTGGCAGAGGCAGGCATGACGTGGAAAGGCGCCCCTCACCCCGAACCCTTGCCGGTACAGGCGCTGGACCACGCCACCGGTTACCTGATGGCCACGGCGGTGCTGCAGGGCATCCGCCAACGTCTGCAAAATGGCACCGGCTACAGCGCCCGGCTGTCGCTGGCCCGAACGGCAGAGCTGCTGTTGCGTCATCCGTACCCGCCACAACATCCGGGAAAACCACTGGCGCCGCCGGTCGATGCAGATGAAAACCCGGAAACCGAACTGACCTGCTGGGGCCCGGCGCAACGTCTTAACCCCGCGTTATGGCTCAATGGCACCGCGCTACTTTGGGTACTGCCGGCCACCCCGCTCGGCCGCTCGCAACCGGTCTGGCTACGACGCTGAACTCAGGCCAATTGACGCTGCAACCAATGTAACAAGGCTTCAACCGCCGGCGTCAACCCGGAGTTTTGCGGCCAGACCAGATAAAAATCAACCGGTTCAAGTTGCCGAGCCGCAGCCAACGCCACCAGTCGGCCCTCGGTCAGCGCATCGCTCACCAAAAGTCTTTTCACCAGCGCGATACCAAATCCCTGTTCGGCCGCGCGGATCAACAAGCCAGCGTCATTGAACGACGCCAGAGGCCTGCCATACTCCCTCTGCTGATGCACCAAAAACCAACTGCGCCATGGCGTAACATCATGCTCCAGCAGCGGCATGCCTGGCGTACCATCGTCGAAGGCCGCCTGCCATTGGCGCGCCAACGCAGGGGTTGCGACCGGCACCACCTCTCCCCTGGCAATAAGTTGCGCCTGCATATCCGCCCATTGCCCATTGCCAAGACGAATAGCCGCATCAAAACCTTTGCGCGTCAGATCCTGCACCGCCAGCGAGGCATCGATATCCAACGTAATATCGGCGCAGGCCGCGTGAAAAGACGACAACCGCGGCATTAGCCAGTAATGAGCGAAAGAAGGCAAGACGCTGATACGCAGAGCCTGACTTTGCGCAACGCGCCTGACCCGGCCAATCCCCTGTTGCAATGCTTCCAGCGTTGGTTCGGCCACCGCCAACAGCTCGCGCCCGGCAGCGTTCAGACGCAGCCCCCGCCCCTGCCGTTCAAACAACGGACAGCCCATCGCCTGTTCAAGCTGCTGGATCTGCTGACTGACGGCACCGTGGGTAAGGTGCACCTGCTGGGCGGTCGCGCGCAGGTTCTCTAGCCGGGCGGCAATTACAAAGGTCGGCAGAAAGTGTAAAGGAATACGCTCATCGAACATTGGTTAGCCCTGCTATCCAAAAAGGGTATTTTTCATCGATTTTCGCGCCAAAGTAAAGGGTTTAGGGTGTCACTATTCCCCCTTACGTCCGGAGTTATCGATGCACCCACGTTTGCAGCAAGACCTTGACCAGTTTCCACAGATCCTCGATCACACCCGTCAGTTGGCCGAAACGTTTCTGGGCGGCATAAAACAGCGCCCGGTTTGCCCGCCCTTGGATGCACAGCAACTTCAGCCGGGTGATGACCAACTGGCCGAAGGTGGCAAGGGCGCGATCGCGGCACTGGACCACTTCTGGCAGCGTTATGCCGAGGGGATCTCCGCCAGCGCCGGGCCACGTTACTTTGGCTTTGTGACCGGTGGAGCAACCCCGGCGGCACTGGCGGCGGATTGGTTGGTTAGCGCTATCGACCAAAATAGTCAATTGAGCCAGGATACCGTTGCCGCAGCGATTGAATTGGCGACGGTAGACCAGCTAAAAACCTTGCTGGGGCTGCCGGAAACCTTCAATGGCAGTTTTGTCAGCGGGGCGACCATGGCGAACTTTGTCGGTATCGCCATCGGTCGCCAATGGCTCGGCCAGCAACGCGGTATTGACGTCGCCGAACAGGGGGTTGCGGCCCTGGGCCCCGTACAGGTGCTGTCGGCGAATCCGCATGCCAGCAGCGTGAAAGCGCTCAGCATGCTGGGGATCGGTCGTGATGCGCTGAAAATTATCGACTGTCTTCCCGGCTCCGAAGCTATAGATCCGGCGGCGCTGGAACGGCATCTGGCTAGCAGCGTCGGCATACCTACTCTCGTCCTGGCCAGTGCCGGCACGGTGAATACCGTGGCCTTCGACGACCTGCAGCAGTTATTGGCGCTGCGGGAACGTTATCCATTCTGGCTACATGTCGATGCGGCCTTTGGCGGCGTGGCGGCCTGTTCACCGCGCTATGCAGCGCGCCTGGCTGGCTGGCAGCAGGCGGATTCCATCACCGTTGATGCTCACAAGTGGCTGAACGTCCCTTATGACAGCGCCATTCAATTCAGCCGTCATCTGGCCTTGCAGATGCAGGTGTTCCAAAACCATTCGGCCTATCTGGAAGCCCCCACGTTACGGCCGGACAACTATCTGCATCTGACCCCTGAAAACTCGCGGCGCTTCCGGGCACTCCCTTTATGGATGGCGCTGAAAGCCTATGGCCACAGCGGCATGCGGGATATGGTGGAGCGAAATGTCCAATTGGCGCAGCTTTTGGGCACAGAGCTGGCGGCCAGCGAAGGCTTTCATCTGCTGGCGCCGGTCAATTTAAACGTGGTGTGCTTTGCCCTGAAAGACAATAAAGGCGATGCCGTTGCAGCACGCGACCGTTTTATCGCCCGCCTCGATCGGCATGGCATCGTACGCTGTACTCCTACCTACTACCATGGACAACCAGGGATACGCGCTGCCCTGGTCAATTGGATGACGCAGGAAAGCGATATTCATTTAGCCTTGGAATCGATGCGTTATTGTTTGCCAGAACCTTGCTGATAGGGAAAAATCAAGGGTGTTTCCTGCGTGGGTCGCTCTATTATTACGGTCGTCACCATGCGGCCGTAAACCTTTATCAATAATTGATAATTTACAGCCCTGTTGCGAAAGAAAATAGTTCAGTAAAACCAATTAATCACTCACTGACATTTTTCACATTGGTTGAAATAGCACGAATAATCACACCAACCTCTTGTTATATCGTCACTTTTCTTAACAAAAAAACGCGTTAATGTTAACTCTATGTGATTATTGATTATCGCAAGTGATAAAAAATGGAAGAATTATCATTATCAAAAACAAGAGAATAACAGATAACATTATGATAATATTATTAAAAATAAAATCATACAAATCAGAGTGTATTTCTAAAGCTCAATAAATAGGCTAAAAAATGTTAAAAAAACAACACATGAATTTTTTTTAAGAATTTTCCTAGCAATCTAATATTTCGTTTCGTGACATGATGGGTTGAATCAATGACAAAAAGACCAGCAGGCACGCGGTTCAAGCCCAAATTGGCGTTACCTCACAGCAATTCCTGCGCCAGCAGATTATTCTGACTTAAGCTAAACTTATAGATTCACAGTGTTAATTAGTTTAGTAATAAAATATCGTTGAGTACAGCCGTGTTTATTGATAGAACACTGCTTCTACGTGAATTTTTTGTGCTTTTTATTTGCCTTTAAGGCTTCAGGCTTTTTCTTTTTGTTACCGCGGTAAAACGGATTTAAGTGGGGGTGAGATATGCCAACGATCATTATGGATTCATGCAGCTATACCAGATTAGGTTTGACAGACTACCTGACAACACACGGAGTAAAAAAACGCCAGATTAATGCCATCAATGATATCGACGACCTGCATGAAAAATGCAGCAAGTTGAAACCCAGCCTGGTATTTATAAATGAAGACTGCTTTATACACGAAGCTAACGCGACGGAACGTATAAAGGGGGTGATTTCACTGCACCCTGACACCTTATTCTTCATCTTTATGGCCATCACCAACGTACATTTCGACGATTATTTATATGTTCGTAAAAATGTCATCATCTCGTCAAAATCCATCAAACCAGAGACTATGAATCAACTACTTAGTCACTATCTGGAGAAAAAAGCGCCTCGTACCGAGAAAACCTCGTTTGACCAGACTCCGGTTACCCTTAGCCAAACTGAGTCAAACATGTTGCGCATGTGGATGTCAGGCCAGGGCACTATCCAGATCTCCGACCAGATGCAAATTAAGGCCAAAACCGTCTCTTCCCATAAGGGAAATATCAAAAGAAAAATTAAAACGCACAACAAGCAGATTATTTACCATGTTGTTCGTTTAACCGACACCTTAACCAGTGGAATATTCGTCAATAGCCGCTAGGTAAAAGGTTTGTTGCTTACTCTGCAAACGTTGGTTTTAAATGTCTTTCAGCGTGCCCTGCTGGATACCACGCATTTAAATAACCTAAATACCTGTTCGCGACGATACTCTCGGCCGCGACGGGTATTCCCGCATTAAAAGACCGAGTATTCTTCCCCCTCCGGAATAATTCCCTCACGGAAGTTTTGCAGATTAAATTAATGCGCCAGAGAAGTATTGGCTCGGTATCAGACTATGACCTGGTTTCCGTCTGCCTAAGCTCAACAAAGGTCCCATCACGGCTGTCAATCTCGTTGAAGAACCAGACACCGGCAGGATAGTCCGGCAAAGAGACAAGGTACATAATCCCTTCATTAAACTCTTCTACCGCCAGGATCACCCCTTCACGCCGCTGTATGCCATCCGTCTTTACGGTGACCAGATCGTTCACTTTCATGCCGTACCCCATCATTTATCATTGATGTCAGTGTATTACAAAATGCGGTGAGAAAAATACTGCGCCGACAGGGAATTCGCCACTCGCCTGTACGGTTCTCACTAAAGCGTAGCAGTCCACCAGTCCCTCAGCTTTTCACTTTCTTAACGTTTTGTCCGCAGAATCTTAAGCGCACAACGGTTAGTCTGTTTCCTGGTGCTTCCCCCCAGAGAAGTATCAGCAAATGAAGAAGTAACAAGGAACTTTTGCCCGCAGACTTGCGGGCTTTTTTTTGCCTGCGCCAAATTACAGGCACAAAAAAACCCGCCTTGGCGGGTTTTTGTTAATCAGCAGAAGAGCCGATTAGATAGCGGTAACGTTAGCCGCTGACGGACCTTTAGCACCGTTCTCGATAGAGAACTGTACGTTCTGGCCTTCAGCCAGGGTCTTGAAGCCTTGATCCTGGATAGCAGAGAAGTGTACGAACACGTCTTTGCTGCCGTCTGCTGGAGTGATGAAACCAAAACCTTTAGACTCGTTGAACCACTTCACTTGACCTTTGATCATGTTAGACATGTCTAATTCCTTCAATATTAAATGTAAGCCACCATGGGCAAGATATAGCCGGTCATCAGTTACTTATGGAGGCACTAGAAAGGAAATTCGTCAGTGAAGTGCTATCTAGGATAACGCTTTAAATTTGAACTACTTTACTCAAAATGTCGTGCATAAATAGGTCTGTACCACAGGCCGAGAAGCATTAACTCACGATGGGACTTTAATAGCAACTCTTTTTGTTTGCCCCTCTGTGGAAACGGGGCCAAATGCACAGGATTTAACCCATTTCGCTTGTTTTTTGGTCACTTCTGGCTCTGCTTACCCGATAATGGGGGTAATCGGCTGCCGCAATATTTGCAAAATATCGCCTCTGTCTCATGGCCACCTCGTTGACATTGTTCACAATTTCGCCTTTCACGACTGCGCTGCAGTTCTTGCGACATGTAAGCCGTGAGAATCCCGGTCGGCACCGCGATGATTGAATAGCCCACCAGAATCAGGACGGAGGTCAATAATCGGCCCAGCGGAGTATGGGGGACGATATCGCCGTAGCCTACGGTGGTCAGCGTGACGACTGCCCAATAGATAGACGCCGCCAGGCTGGTAAACCCGCCGCTACCGCCCTCTATCGCATACATCAAACCGCCAAACACGCACAACACCACGGCGACAAAGCCAAAAAACATTGCCAGCTTATGGCGCGCCAGCTTGATGCTGCGCCAAATCATGCCCATTTCGCTCATGTAACGCAGCAGTTTCAATACCCGCAATACCCGCAATATCCTCAGGACACGCAGCAGCATCACAAATTCCACCGTCATATGCGGGAACAACCAGATGATGTACAGCGGCAGTACCGTCAACAAATCGACCATGCCGAAAAAGCTCAGGGCATAGTGCTGCTCACGCGGCGTACTCCACAGGCGTAACAGATACTCGAGAGTAAAAATGAAGGTAAATACCACCTCCGCCCAAAAGAACAGATAAATGGCCTGCCGACCGGGCGCGTAAAGGGCACTGCCCCCTGGTTCGAGGAACAACAAAATCACGCTCAGCAACGCGGTAGCGACCCAAAAGGTTTCCATCCTGCGGCCGATGCGCGAATGGTTGTCGAACAGCAGCCGATAGCTGCGCTGGCGTAAACTGAGCGCCGCAGTGTCAGTGGTCATAGTCCAATGTCTTATAACGGGAAGTTGCTCATATACTAGACCTGAACCTGAACGCCGCCAACTCTGGCACCGGCCCCTCAGAGGTCACAAATGATAGTAATTCTCGTCTGACTGTTTTATAGTTGCGCAGCGTAACTATAAAGGGAGATTGACCATGCTTAGAGGGCATACGCTGGCAGCATTTTGCTGCACCACGCTGTTAATATTGAGCGCCCCAGCCCAGGCGCTGGATCTTTCCTACAAGGCACCTGAGCCCAGCATCAAACCCGCGCCCGCGCCCAAAGCCGCGCTCGGCCCCGCGGAAAAAACCGCCAAGGCGCCCGTGGTGTGGTCAGAAACAGAAGAGAAAACCGGTTTTCGGGTCGATCTGGAATGCGATCACCCCGGGTGTAGCCAGAAGCGCACCAAACCGTATTCATCGCTGAACAGCCCGGTGAAAAAAACCGACCGCCGTCGCCAGTCTGATCCCTATTCCACCAATCAGGATCCCGAGTACAGCGTGAACATGGGTTATCAATGGTAACCACGCTTTAAGAGTTATCCCTATATCTGCGCAAACGCGCACTTTATATAATGGCCACCTGTTCACCACTCCTCCTGGTGCTGGACACAACAAGCTGTGTTGCAATTTTTTATGCGCCTCCCTATAGGCGCTTTTTTTATGTCTGAATACCAGTCCGTTCCGCCCTTACAGAATGGTCTCATTGCGGCATAACGTGATAGCTGTCACAAATAGCCGCTCTCAAGCCACGCTTTATCGGAGGTTGGCCAGATGGCGACTGAATATTTATCTTTGCTGGCAGTGTTAGCCGGCATCGCAGGTTTCGCACTGTATAAACACTTTAAATCACAGAAGAAAAGTACTTTGCTGCGTCCGCACGATCGTTGACGCAAAAGTGGTCGGGGTACGGCATCGACGCTGTGCCTCAGGCCACACAACTGCGCTCTGTCATTTTTTTATCACAAAATTGTCACAATATAGCCATATCATGGTCGGCGATTATCCGCACTGGCTCAACACCAAGGATTTCGTTATGACCACCATGATTAAAGCAACAAACCACCAGGAAGCCGAAAAGCTGATCCGCTACGGTACGGCGAAAAAAATCGAACTGGCCTATGACATCGACAGCGATGATTTTTTCCAGCTCGCCAGCCTGTGGTGTGATAGAGGTGCCAAGATTTCCAAAGGTAAAGAACACTTTATCGTCTCGCTAAAAGGTTTTCGCATCCCGCCAAATGATTGATGTTATGCCGCCCTTGCGGCGGCGCCCCCTTCCCCCGAAAAAATCGCCCTGTGAGCTACACTCTCTCCTTAGCATTTCAGTAAGATAAATCATCAATTACTGCAGCTGGTTACCTAGATAGGTCACTGCGCCTGAATGCCAACCGAGGAGAATCGTCATGTCTGCGAACCCGCAACTGCCCAGCACCATGAAAGCCATTGAGATCAGCCAGCCCGGCGAACCGGAAGTTTTGGTTGTCGCACAGCGGCCGCTGCCGTCCCTGCAACAAGGGGAGATCCTGGTGAAGGTCGCCGCCGCCGGGGTTAACCGCCCTGACGTGTTGCAACGCCGCGGCCAATACGCACCGCCTCCCGGCGCATCGGATATCCCGGGCCTGGAGATCGCTGGCGTGGTGGTCGCCACCGGCGTTGGTGTGCAAAATTATGCCGTTGGCGATAGCGTCTGCGCCCTGATTGCCGGTGGCGGCTATGCCGAATACTGCAAGGTGCATGAAAGCAATGCGCTGCCGGTCCCCAAAGGATTTAGCCTGGTCGAGGCAGCAGCCATCCCGGAAACCTTCTTTACCGTGTGGGTCAATGTGTTCCAGCGCGGCAACCTGAAAGCTGGCGAAACCGTTTTGATCCACGGCGGCACTTCCGGCATTGGTACCGTCGCCACCCTGCTGGCGAAAGCTTTCTGTGCTCATGTGATTACCACCGTTGGCTCGGAAGAGAAGCGTCAGGCCAGCCTGGCCTTGGGGGCCGATGTGTCGATCAACTATCGCGACGAGGATTTTGTCGAGCAGACCCGGCATGCAACTAACGGCAAAGGGGCTGACGTGATTGTCGATTTGATCGCCGGCGACTACCTGGCGAAAAACTACCAGGCGGCAGCGATGGATGGCCGCATTGTGCAAATTGGCACCCAGAATGGCGTGGTGAAGGAGTTGAACCTGATGCCGCTGCTGCTCAAACGTCTGACCCACACCGGTTCCACGCTGCGTTCGCGAAGCGTTGAAGACAAAGCGGGTATTGCCGCCGATTTGCTGCAAAAGGTTTGGCCATTGATGGATCGCGGTGCGTTAAAACCGCAGATCTTCAAAACCTACCCGCTGGAACAAGCAGCCGAAGCCCATGCGTTGATGGAGTCGAGCCAGCACATCGGCAAGATCATGCTGACCCTCTAATCTGTGCCCCGCAGCCTAGGCTGCGGGGCCTGTTTCATCTGCCTGGCGTATGCACGTCTCCAGGCGTTGAGTCGGTACTGTCTAACTTTTCCTGCGCCAGCGCTTCATCTTCACTGTCTTTCTCCAGGCTTTCCTGCTGCGCCCCCTGCTGCGGCGAATACACCAACTCCACCATAATCGGGAAGTGATCTGAACCGACGCTGGTCAACCGACGCAGCGATCCGAGCACGAAGTCATCGCTGTGAAACACGTGATCCAATGGCCATCGCAGGAACGGATAACCGGCATGAAAGGTGCTGAACATGCCCCGACCGCGGCGCGGATCCAACAAACCGCTGACTTTAAGGAACAACCGGGTGGTGGTCGACCAAGCCACGTCATTCAGATCGCCGGTCACAATCACCGGAAACTCCGATTTGGCCGCACTTTTCCCGACCATCACCAGTTCGGCATCGCGGTCTTCCGATTCCTCGTTTTCGGTAGGGCTCGGCGGCATCGGGTGAACGCAGTGCAGGCGCACCTGCGGCCCATGCGGCAAATGCACCATCATGTGCATCGACGGGATCTGATCATCCACCAGATATTGGATCTGCGCATCGCTGAGTTTCAACCGCGAATAAACGTGCATGCCATACAGATTATCCAGCGGGCATTTCAACGTGTACGGATAATCCTGCTCCAGTACCGAGAGCTGCTGTTCCCACCAGCGGTCGGTTTCGACCGCCACCAGCACGTCCGGACGCTCGGTCGCCACCAACGCCAGCAGCTTATCCGCCTGGCGATTGGGTGTTAACACATTGGACACCAGAATGCGGATACGCGGCTTTTTTTGATAGCCGGTAAAGTCCAGCACCTGCGGTTTGCTCAGCCGGGTGTAAGGGTAAATCCAGGCCGCCTGGTAAACCACACAGGCCAGGTTCAGCGCCATCATGCCCCACACCCAAGGCGACAGCGGCACAAACAGCAGATTCAGCAACAACACCAGTAGCGAAAGCGCCAGTATCTGCAGGCGGGGAAAATCCCACACCCGAATCCACCAGGCTGCATGCTTTGAAAGCGGCGCAATGGTCACCAGCGCCAGCAAAAGCGTCAGTATGGCGGTAATCCCTGTCACGTTTATTTCCTCATTCTCATCGGCCTGGGCCTGTCGGGGTGACGGCCTCTTGGCTGCCGTATCTGGCGGCAGCCAAAGATTGCCATAAAAAACCTATCCCCCGCCAGCGAGCTTAAGGAATAATCTTGCGACGACGGAATTCGTCAAACAGTGCGAACAGCATCGCTTCGGTGTCGACAAACTGATGAAAGCCAAAGCGTCGCGCCTTGCTGCCGTCGGCAAACATGTCGTAATCCCACGAGAAAACAAAGTCGGCGAAGCGCCAGCTCGCCACCGCGCGATAATCCGCTTCGGCCAGGCCATGCTGCTGCGCCAGCGCCTGCCACAACTCGCTTTTGTCTGCCATCACCGACGTCAGCGGCATAGGCAGCGGCGGCGCCACTTCCAGACCAAAGTAGCCGGCAATTTTCGGCCACATCTCACTCCAGCGAAACAGATCGCCATTGTTGATATTAAACGCCTGATTGGCCGCCGCCGGTTCCGTCGCAGCCCATAGCGTGGCGCGCGCCAGCAGACCCGCATCGGTCATTTCCAGCAGGCTGTGATAGGCCCCCGGCTTGCCGGGGAATCGCAGCGGCAACCCCAGAGACTTGCTGATGGAGGCATAGACCGCGATAGTCAGGGCCAGATTCATCGGATTGCCGAGCGAGAAGCCCCCCACCACGCTGGGCCGGATCGCGCTCCAGCGCCAATTTTTGCCCTGCTGACGCCGTTCAAGATAGCTCTGCTGCTCAAGATTAAACTCCGGCGGCATGTGCCCGGCATCGCTTTCCCGCGCCGGCGTCTTGAATGGCCCCAGATGAGCGCCATAAACTTTATAGCCCTGCATCAGGCTGATGTGCTCCAACCCTTGCGCTATCGGCTCCAGCGCCTCCACCACATTGGCCAACATCGCCAGATTCGGTGCAACCAACCCCGCCCAGTCCGGCGCATCCTGGTAGGCAGCATAGAAAATATGGCTGACCTCGGTTAGCGGGCGCAAGGCATTGCGCGTCGCCTGAGCATCCAACAGATCGACCGCCACATAGCGCACTTGCGGCCGGTCGACGCCCCCGCGTCGTGACAGGCCAACCACCTGCCAACCTTGCCGTTCCAGTTCTTCAATCAGCTTGCCGCCAATCACGCCGTTAGCCCCGACTACCAACGCCAGTTTTTCATTTTGCATAGGTCACCCCGCTCGCTTTTGTTTGAGGCCCTCACTGTGAGTGATTAGCAAAGCTTGCGGTAGAGGCGTAGTGTTACTAACACTTATAAGTAAAATCTATAACTGGAGCGCTGATGGACAAGCTGAACGCCATGAAGACTTTCATGCGGGTCGCGGAACTGGGCAGCCTCTCGGCAGCGGCCCGCGACTTGGGCCTGACGCAGCCGGCGGTCAGCCAGCAGATTACCGGTCTGGAACAACAACTGGGCGTGCAGTTGCTGTTTCGCAGCACCCGCTCCGTCACGCTGACCGACGCTGGCGGCGGCTATTATCGACAAATCAAACCGATTCTGGCGGCGGTGAATGAAGCAGAGGAAGCGCTGCACGGCATGCAGCTGCGCCTGCAGGGCCCCTTGCGCATCCATGCCCCGACGGGCTTCGGTCAACAGCACCTGACGCCGCTGGCGATAGCTTTTCAGCAACAGCATCCGGAATTGAATATCGAACTGTTGCTCGACGATCGCCGGGCTGACGTGATCGGTGAAGGTATCGACGTGGCGATCCGCTTTGGCGAAATAAATACGCCGGGCACGGTGGCGCGCCGGCTGGGGGAATTACAGCGTATTTTAGTGGCTTCCCCGGCCTATCTGGCAGCGCAGGGCGAGCCGCAAACTCCCGCAGAGCTGGCGAGACATCCACATATCCGCTATAGCGGCTTGAGCGACGGCGATGCGCTGACCTTACTTGGCCCTCAGGGTGCCGAGATAGTGAACCTGCGCCCGGTCTTTCGCGCCAACAATACGTTTTCGCTGCTGGCGGCCATCGAATCAGGATTGGGTATTGGCGGAGCACAGCGCCCGCTGATTGGTCGGCAACTGGCCAACGGCAGCCTGGTACCGGTGTTAACGGCCTGGCATTATCCGCCGATGGCGCTGCATGCGGTTTACCCCGCAGCGCGGTTTATTCCCGGTAAAGTCCGGGCCTGGGTAGATTATTTGCTGGCGGCGTTGGGGAGTATTGAGGGAATTAGGGTGAACAAAGCCCCCGACAAGGTGCCAGGGGCATAAAGATTATTTGAACAGTTTACCGACCATGTCACCCAGTTCGTCGCTGTTCGACTGCACTTCGCCATTTGGCGAGGCCGCGTCAGCGACCGTTGGCAGGAACTGTGCAATGGTGGCTGAAGCCTGAGCCGGATCGATCCCCAGCTTTTCCGCCAGTTGGTTGATGGCATCGCTGCCAAGCGCTTGCTGCACGTGATCGCCGCTAATCTGCTGGTTTTCACCGTTGCCCAGCCACGAGCCGACCACATCGCCGAATTGACCCTGGCGGAACTTGTCCAGAATCGCCTGCAGGCCACCCTGCTGCTCAACCCATTGCATAATGGCGACGTAATCAATGCCCTTACCGTTGGCACCGCCCAGAATGTTGCCCAATACGCTATCAAACAGACCCATGGTATTCCCCTTCCGATCGTCGGCTCTGCCGCTCGACCGCAGTGATTTAACGAAAAAGGGCCGCCGCAGCGACCCTGTTGATCAGCAACTGATTAATTTCTGATCTTTCTGTAGACAAAAAGCACCACCAGGGCACCGATGACCGCGACAACAAAGCTGCCCAGGTTGAAGCCATCAACACGGCCCATACCGAAGAAGGTACTGATATAGCCGCCGACAACCGCACCGATGATCCCCAGAATAACGGTTACGATAAAGCCGCCGCCGTCTTTGCCCGGCATAATCCATTTAGCCAAGATACCGGCGATTAACCCAAAAATGATCCAGGAAATGATGCCCATTTTTACTCTCCCTATTACTTTTTGCCCAAAGAAACTCTGTTTTCAGGCCCGCGTCGGCGCCTGATCCAACCCTGACGATACTTTCACAACCACAATCCTGTTGCCCTGTGCTGACCGTTAACGGCAGCGCGATGCAGGGTGAATCTTGATAAACACGCATATTCACACTGTTACTATAGACAAATATCAGCAGTTTACCCATTTCCGTGTGTCTGAATTTAGCTGTGCAAAAATCAACCGCATTCATCAAACTGTCATTACTCCGCGCTATAACAACAGGTGAATATTGCTGCAGGGGACAGACCATGACCAACACACCGTTTCTGCTGATACTGGCTGCAATCTATGCGCTGGCCGCCGCCTGGGACGGTTCTGCCGCCTTGTTGTTCCAGTGATGTTACACGCGCTTTGTCACTTTTCGAGTGGTTTTAAATGTGTCTTGTTTTGTCTGCAAATTTAATCAGTTGAAAAATAATGACAAATAGCGAGCCGTTTGGATAAAAATCCCATTGGCTACCGGGCCTCAATTTTCGCAAAAGGGCTTGATAAGGTGGCTGAACCACTCGGCAAAGGCGGTTAAACGCGCCGAACGTTGGCGGCGGTGAGGATAAAGCAAGGCAATGCCCATTGCCGGTGGCCGGGCCTGCGGCAAAACCTCACATAAGCTCCCGTCCTCCAGGTAGTGCTGAACATCAAAGCGCGGTATCTGAATCATCCCCAACCCTGCCAGACAGCACCCAATATAATTTTCCGCATTGTTTACCGTGACCCGGCTACGCAAGATTTTTTCCATGTGCTGATCGCCCCGTTGCCAAACCCAGGTATCAGCCCCGGCCAAAGTCGGCTGCGCGTAGCCTACACCCCAATGCCCCGCCAACTGCTCGGGATGCTCCGGCGTGCCATAACGTTGCAAATAGTCCGGGCTGGCGCAGTTGATCATGCTTAATCGCCCCAGCGGCTGGCTGACCAGGCTACTGTCGCTGAGACTGCCGACGCGCACCACGCAGTCGATCCCTTCCTGGATCAAATCGATCGAACGGTCGCTGGCGCTGAGAAACAGTTGAATGTCGGGGTACTGCACAAAAAAGTCCGGCAGCGCAGGCACTATCATTCGCCGGGCTATACGACTGGGCACATCGACCGTCAAACGACCGTCGATCGGGCCGTTTTGCCGATGAAACAGGCCTTCCAGTGTTTGAACGTCGAACAACAGGCTGCGCGCTTTTTCGAGCAACAGCTCACCGTCGCTGGTCAATTGCACCCGGCGAGTGGTGCGGTGAAACAGGCGGGCACCCATTTCGTGTTCCAGTTGTTGTATCGCCGCCGAAACCGTGGTTTTTGGCATCAACAGGATTTGCGAAGCGCGGATGAAACTGCCCACCTCAGCAACCTGGATAAAAACCCGTAATCTCCCTATTTTATCCACCGGTTGTGCGTCCTGATTAACAGGCTGCGGCCCGGGCCGCAGCAGAATTAAGGTTAACGGGTAGTATAGCCACCGTTGGCGAACAGCGTCTGCCCGGTGATCCACCAGCCGTCAGTGACCAAAAATTTAACGATCGGCGCAATGTCCTCGATATCGGTCAGACCGGTTTTCGAGAACTTGCTCAGCGCGGCGGCACTGCTGTGGTACGCCACCGCCTCCTTGCTTTCCTGGCCATAGAAGAACGGCGTATCCATTGGTCCCGGACCAATGGCGTTCACGCTGATGCCGCGTTCGCCAAACTCCTTGGAAGCCGCGCGGGTAAAGTGCTCCACCGGCGCCTTGCTGCCCGGATAGACCGCATAAAATGGCGTATAGGCCGCCAACAGCGAGCTGACAATGGTCACAATTCGGCCGTTATCGGCCAAATGTTTACCGGCCTGCTGGATAAAGAAAAATGCCGCTTTGGCATTGATGTCAAAACTACTGTCATAATCGGCTTCGGTCACTTCGGCAATCGGTTTTTTAATCACCAGACCGGCGGTATTGATGGCAATGTCCACCTTGCCAAACGCCTTGACGGCCTCCTCAAACAGCAGCGCCACGTTAGCCGGCTGGGTGAGATCGCCCTGCACCGCAATCGCCTCGGCACCTGCCGCCTTAACCGCCTGCAACGTTTCCTCCGCGGCAGCACGAGTGGCGTCGCTGTTGTAGTGCACCACCACGGCCGCCGCGCCGTTGGCGGCCAAATCACGCGCCACCAGGCCACCCAGGTTCTTGGCGCCGCCGGCGATCAACACCACTTTTCCATTCAAAGATTGCTTGCTCATTACAGTGACTCCGTTAGTGAAGGTTGCAACGAGTATAGAAACTGTGACCGCTCAGATAATCTGTCCAAATTGGGATGAACCATCCCGCTTTTTCGGTCAATAGCAACGATCAGGCCGTTAATTTCCACAGCGTGATCGCCCGCCGGGCATTCGGCGTAAATCGCACTACACTTGTAAGTTCCCGGCAGCAATAGTCACAACCAGAAACTATTTTCCCTCGCCCGTGGGATGCAAAACGCCTGACGGGCCACAACAGAGGTCAATGTCATGTTGATTCAACCCTATCTTTTTTTTAACGGTAACTGTGAACAGGCGATCAACTTCTACCAGCAGCAACTGGGCGCCAGAATCGAAATGATTATGCGCTACAAAGATATGCCCGAGGAGGCCAAGCAAGGCAGTCCTCAGGACGTCAATCCAGAGTCCATCATGCATGCCCGTTTACTGATTGGCGAAACGGCGCTGATGGCCTCCGATGGGTGTCCGCAGGACGGCGGCGAAGCTTCGCATAAAGGATTTGCCCTGTCGCTGGATCCGAGCGACGTGGAACAAGGCCGAGCATTATTCGAGAAGCTGGCGCAGGGCGGTCAGGTCACCATGCCATACCAGGCCACCTTCTGGGCCAAGGGTTTTGGCATGCTGACCGACCAGTTCGGGGTCAATTGGATGATTAACGTTGAATAACCCGTCATCCCTCCAGGGTGTCCGCCACCGACAGCGGATACCCTGGTGCCAAGGTCAACGGTAGTGATACCAGTCATAAGCCGCCATCGCGAACAGCACAAACAGCACCGTCAACAGCACCAGTCCCAAACGCCAATAGGGCGATTTACGCTGCCGCCAGGCAAAAATCATCATTAGCGCCAGCACACCCAAGGTCAGCGGGTAATAAACCACCAGCGTCAGCAAAGTAATAATGATGTAGTCAGACATATGCGTGAACCCTGTATTTTCTATGCCGGTTTTGCGGCGAATTGTAACACTCCGCTTGAGTGGCTCATGCATTTTTGATGTTAAGGGAGTAGTGGTCGGCGTGATTAACGAATAAGATGTAAGATTGTTCTTAACACGATTTAAAGACTTTATAACAAGGGTGACATGACACAGCAGCAACCGCAGGATGCCGAACGGCCACGCAACGGTAAAAATTCCCCGTTACTTTTTCAGGCCGGCGTATTTGTCGTCATCGTTGCCGTCACGCTGATTCTGTTTAACGGCTGGCAGATTTGGAATGCGCACCAGCGCGACTTGCAAAGTGCCGAAAATGAATCGGCCAACCTGGCCCGCTCTCTGGCACAGCATGCCGATGACACCTTTATGCAGACCGACACTACGCTGTCCGATCTGACCGAACGCATTCAGACCGACGGCCTGGGCCAACCGCAACAGCTGCGACTACAGAAAGTGATGCAAACGCAGGTTGGCAACCTGCCCCAGTTGCATGGCCTGTTTGTTTACGATGCTCAGGGGAATTGGATCGTCACCTCATCGGGCCGGTTCATACAAAATGCCAACAATGCCGATCGTGAGTATTTCAAATTCCACCTGAGCCACAACAGCAACGCGATATTTATCGGCAAAGTGGTACGCAGCCGCTCTACCGGTGATTTGATCATTCCGGTCTCACGTCGGATCAACAACCCGGACGGCAGCTTTAATGGGGTGGTGCTGGCCACGCTGTATGTCGATTATTTCCGCCAATTTTACGACACCTTCGCACTGAACAGTGACGCCTCGCTCAACCTGCTGTTGGCGGACGGCACCATTCTCTCCCGCCGCCCCTACTCCATTGCCGCGATTGGCAAAAATATTTCGGAAGGCGTGTTGTTCCGCGAAATTCTACCCCACTCTGAGTTCGGCAATGCCACCATCACTTCGCGGTACGACAAGGTGGAACGGATCTACGGTTATTCGCGGGTTAATCGCTATCCGCTGGTGATAGCTGCCGGACTGTCGAAGGAAGATGCGCTGTCCGACTGGCGTAATGATACCGGCGTGTTTGCCCTGGGTGGCGCGACGCTGTTAATCATTTTACTGGCGATGGGTCTGGTACTGATGCGCCAGATTAACCACAGCGTACGCACCGAAGCTGAACTGATGCGCACCCGCGATCAGCTCACTACCATCAACCGAACGTTGGAAGAGTTGGCGTTGCTGGACGGGTTAACCGGCCTGGCCAACCGCCGTCAGTTTGATATCGCCATGAAGAACGAACTGATGCGCGCTTCGCGCAATTACCGCAGCGTGGCGTTGCTGATGCTGGATATCGACTGTTTCAAACAATATAACGACATCTACGGTCACGTAGCCGGCGATCAGTGTCTGCAACAGATTGGACAAACGTTGAAAGGGCTGGCGTGCCGCAGCAACGATATTATGGCCCGCTATGGCGGTGAGGAAATGGCCATTATTCTGCCGGATACCGACACTCAGGGCGCACTGATTTTCGCCGAACGGGTGATTGAATCGGTGCGTGAGCTGAAAATACCGCATACGGGCAACCCTCACGGTATTGTCACCATCAGTATTGGCATCTTCGCCAAAGTGCCGCATATGTATAACGACACGCCAATCGGCTTTATTAATCAGGCCGACAGCGCCCTGTATCAAGCCAAAGCCCAGGGGAAAAACCGCATTTATCCCGCCTGACCCATTGGGCCGTCTTCCCCCGGAGGCGGCCCCTGAATTTGTTTTTTTTCGCTCGGAAAATCAAAATCAACCCGCTGATCATAAAACTAAATTTAATTTAAATCGTTAATCTACTTTCGCTGATAAATTAATTAATGCCCATTAAATCTATTTTTATCCATTCGTGCCATTAGCCGCATCGTTTAATATCTGTTTACTTTTGGGCGCATTTTAATAGTGCTAGGATAATTTAATCCAGCCATTAGCATCAACTAGTTCAATTCAACAATAATTCCCGCTGGTTATAAATCCCTTTCAAATAAAAAACAATTAAAGTATCCCCCCATCGCAAGGAGATATTATGCGCGCGGATAATCTTACGCCTGAACAGGTGTTAATAACGTTGCCACAGCAACAGTGGGATAGCGCCCCAGTGCCCTTTTCCCCCTCTGCCGTCGAGGCACTCGAGCAAGGTAAAATCGTGTTTTTGCCTGAACTGGCGTTTCCTATGTTAGCCGGTGAAATGGCGCTGCTGGATCCCGCGTTGGTCGATACAAAACGTAAAAACATCAGCTACTGGCCAGAAACGAGCAAATTATCCGGCGTAGCAATAGCCGCGCAGCAGCCACAGGTCGAGACGTTGCTGTCACGCTATTATCAAACCTGCCTGCAACTGGTTGCCACCCTGCTCCCCCACTACCAACAAGCCCTGCATTCGCCGGTCAACACCCTGCGCCTGCATCCGGTTGCGGCCTGGCGCAAGACCAGCTCATGGCGCAAGGATGATAGCCGGCTGCACGTCGATGCCTTCCCGTCGCGCCCGAACTATGGTGAGCGCATTCTGCGCATCTTCACCAACATCAACCCCAATGGCGAACTTCGCCAATGGCGCATCGGCGAACCCTTTCCTCAACTGGCGCAACGCTTTATGCCGCGCCTGGGCCGCTATTCACCGCTGAACAGCTGGCTGCAGCACAAGGTCGGCATCACCAAACGGCGCCGCAGTCATTACGACCACCTGATGCTGCAACTGCATGATGCCATGAAAGCCGACCAGCACTATCAGCAACAGGGCCCGCAGCTGGCGCTCGACTTGCCGCCGGGCAGCAGTTGGATCTGTTTCTCCGATCAGACGCCACACGCGGCGATGGCGGGTCAGTTTATGCTGGAGCAAACTTTCCTGTTGCCCGTCACCGCAATGAAAAATCCACAGCAATCACCGCTCAAGGTACTGGAAACCCTGCTACACCAGCCCTTGATCTAATCCGGTTCCGCCAGCAGGGTTTCACCCTGCTGCTGTGCCAGTTGATAGTGGGTAACCTCGCTATGGCGACCAATCAGTTCGGCAAGCTGCGGTGAGTGGCTGGTGATCCACAATTGGCTATAACGGCTGGCTTCGGCGATCAGCATGGCCAATGCCGGCAACAGTTGCGGATGCAGACTATTTTCAGGTTCATTGAATGCCATAAATGCCGGCGGCCGCGGGCTGAGCATCGCTACCGCCAAACAGAGGAAACGCAGCGTGCCGTCGGAAAGTTCGGCACTCTCCAAGGGGCGTAAAATGCCGGCACGGTGCATCAATAGCTGGAAGCGTCCCTGAGGGGCCTGAATTTCAAATTCGCTGTCGGGAAACGCCTGCGCCAGAATGTCGCGCAGCAACTCGCCGTTGCCGATCTCGAAGATGGTTTCAAAAGCGGCCGCCAGATTACTGCCGTCATGCGCCAGTACCGGCGCGCGAATACCCACCTGTGGCGCTCGCAACGGTGAACCGGGCCACACGGCAAACTCGTGGTAAAAACGCCACTGCCGCAGATTCTCTCGTACCTGGGACACTTCAGGATACAGATGCGGATCGGCAAGCTGACCAAATACCGATTCCTCTGCATGGAGACTGGCAGGATAAGTGGCGCGATCGCCCTGGATATTCGTCAGGAATGCACTCTGGTTGCGCCTTTCGAGTACCCGGGTTGAAGGTCGACGACCGTGGCCCGAGATCCACAGTGACTCCTCTTTGACCAGCGGGTCGAGTTGAAACAGGCTGCCGGTCGGCTCAGGGAAGCCTAGCTGCAGCTGATAGTCGAAATCATCCAGAGTGGCTGACAACAGCATCCGTTTCGGATCGCCCCGGCGATCACCCGGTCGCAATCCGCCGGCCCACATCGCCTTCTGAATGCCCCCCTCTTCAGCCAACGCAGCAGAAAGCCGCCCACAGGCGGCCTCGTGGATCAATCGCACCGCTTTATACAGGTTAGATTTTCCGCAACCGTTCGGGCCGCTGATCACATTCAGACGGCCCAATTGCAGCTGCAAATTACGTATAGAGCGAAAACCGCTCAGTTGGAGTTGTTGGATCATCGTCGCCACAAACTCTGTGTCAGGAGATGGTGCATCTTACCATGGCACCATCTCACCGGCCTTTAGCTTGTCGGACCGAAGTCCCCTTCCTGCCGCGCCACCAACGTCAGGATACTGTACAGCGCCACCGCCTGCTGATGTTGGTTGAGTACCTGAACATCCCATACCACCACGCCGTGTGGACGATCCTCCGCCGTTTTCTGCGGCTTACGGATTTTCTTTTTGCAGGTCAGCCGTACCTGAAGGGTATCGCCAATCTTCACCGGCTCGATAAAGCGCAGGTTTTCCATACCGTAGTTGGCAATCACCGGTCCGACGCCCGGATCAACAAACAGCCCGGCGGCAGCAGAAACCACAAAGTAGCCGTGCGCGACCCGCTCGCCAAACAGCGATTCGGCCGCGCCGATCTTGTCCATATGGGCATAGAAGTGGTCGCCACTCAGGCAGGCAAAATTGACGATATCGGCCTCGGTCACGGTACGCCGCGCCGTCAGCAGGCTTTCGCCAAGGCGCAGTTGCTCGAAATATTTGCGGAACGGATGTACCGGCTCTTCAATCACCGTCGCGCCGCGCACCCACTCACGGCCGATTGCCGCCAGCATGGCCGGACTGCCCTGAATGGCCGTGCGTTGCATATAGTGTTTTACCGCGCGTAGCCCACCCAATTCTTCACCACCACCGGCTCGCCCTGGCCCGCCGTGCACCAGCATCGGCAACGGAGAACCGTGGCCGGTGGACTCCACCGCCGCCTGTTGATCCAGGATCAGCATTCGGCCATGCGCGCAGGCGGTGGCGCGAATAAAGCGCGTCGCCAGCGCCTCATCGGCGGTCACCAGTGAGCCAGCCAGACTTCCCTGGCCCATTAACGCCAGCTCAATCGCCTGTTCGGTATGCTGATAGGGCATCAGCGTCGCTACCGGGCCGAATGCTTCGGTGCCGTGCACCGCCTGATGGCTAAAGGGATCGGCACAGTACAACAGCGTGGCCGGATAAAATGCCCCCTGCTGCACGCCTGCCCCGCTCACCTCCAGGTTATCCGTTCTCGCGCCGCACAACGGTTCGCAACCGTTATGCAGCAGGTAATCCACCTTCTGTTGCACATCGTCGCGCTGTTCGCGGCTGACCAAGGCCCCCATCCGCACCTGTTCCAGTTTAGGATCGCCCACCGTGACGCCACTCAGCCGCTGCAACAGCGCCTGCTGTACCTCTGCCACCCGTTTCGCCGGCACGATAATCCGCCGAATTGCGGTACATTTTTGCCCGGCCTTGGCGGTCATCTCGCGGCACACTTCTTTGATAAACAGCGCAAACTCCGGCATCTGCGGCGTAACGTCCTCGCCCAGCACGCAGCAGTTGAGCGAGTCTGCCTCCATGGTGAAAGCAATCGACTTTTGCAACAGGCGCGGGTGCGCACGCAGCTGCTGACCGGTCTGCGCCGAGCCGGTAAAGGTCACCGCATCCTGATAATCCAGATGTTCAAACATATCGCCGACGCCACCGCATACCAGTTGCAACGCGCCCTCTGGCACCAGACCGCTGTCGATAATCAGTCTGACCATCGCCTGCGTCAGCTGCGCCGTGGCGGTCGCCGGTTTGATGATCGCCGGCATGCCGGCCAACCAGGTGGGCGCCAGTTTTTCCAGCATCCCCCAGCAGGGAAAGTTAAAAGCATTAATATGCAACGCCACGCCAGGGCGTGAAGTCAGCACGTGTCGGGCGGCAAACTGCGCCTGTTTGGACAGCGGGATCAGTTCGTCTTCCGGCCACAGGGTATCGTCCGGCAGCTCGCGCCCTGCCAGCCCGGCATAGGCAAATAGCGTGGCGATACCGCCTTCGATATCCACCCAGCCGTCACTGCGAGTCGCGCCGGTTTGGTACGAAATCTCATACAGCGTTTCTTTGTTGGCCAGCAGGTGCTTAGCCACCGCTTTCATCATTTGCGCGCGCTGCTGGAAGGTCATCTGTGCCAGCGCCTTGCCGCCCTTGCTGCGCGCATACTCCAGACTGGCGGCCAGCGGTAGTCCGTCGGAACAAACCTGATACAGCGGTTGGCCGGTGACGGCATGGTGGATTTCACGGGCTTTGCCCT
Organism: Serratia sp. BNK-12; assembly: GCF_047456085.1. NCBI lineage: Bacteria > Pseudomonadati > Pseudomonadota > Gammaproteobacteria > Enterobacterales > Yersiniaceae > Serratia > Serratia sp. BNK-12. The sequence goes on along the minus strand of NZ_CP179896.1, from coordinate 1,861,139 downwards.
GGCCGTACACCCAGGCGCCAGAAAGATAACTGTGTAGCTGCAGCATTTGCTCCTCCGGAATTCATAAATTTACACCACAAGGATTAATTACGTATCACATATTGTCCAGTTTTCACCAGAATGAAATTTAACAAAATAAAAACAACCAGACATTGAAAGCGCTCAGACAGGCGTTTTACTCCCATGAATTAATTTTTAATGTCATTTAAAAACAACATTATAATAACACTCCTTGTGAGCACACTCGCAAAACCACACAAATGCCGTTTGATCTTTTTGTTATCAGTTTGTAGCCTTATGGTTAGTTAACGTGATTCACATTTTTATATTTAATGTGAAAAATACGAATCACCAAGAGGCACGCATGACAACTGACGCGCAACATCAGCAGCACTTCGACGACAAAATTGCGGCGGATACCTCGATTGAGGCCAAAGACTGGATGCCGGACGCCTACCGCCAAAACCTGATCCGCCAGATTGGCCAGCATGCCCATTCCGAAGTGGTCGGCATGTTACCGGAAGCCAACTGGTTGACGCGCGCCCCTACCCTGCGCCGTAAGGCGGTGTTGTTGGCCAAGGTGCAGGACGAAGCGGGGCACGGCCTGTACCTGTACAGCGCCGCGGAAACCCTGGGCTGCTCTCGTCAGGATATCTACCAGAAGATGCTCGACGGCAAGATGAAATACTCCTCGATCTTCAATTACCCGACGCTCAACTGGGCGGATATCGGGGTGATCGGCTGGTTGGTTGACGGCGCGGCCATCGTTAACCAGGTGGCGCTGTGTCGTGCGTCCTACGGCCCCTATGCGCGGGCGATGGTGAAAATTTGCAAGGAAGAGAGCTTCCACCAGCGCCAGGGTTACGAAGCGGTCATGGCGATGGCAAACGGCAGCGAACAACAGAAAGCCATGCTGCAAGATGCGATTAACCGCTTCTGGTGGCCGGTACTGATGATGTTTGGCCCCAGCGACACCGATTCACCGCACAGCGCGCAGAGCATGGCCTGGAAAATCAAACGCCACAGCAACGATGAGTTACGGCAGAAATTTGTCGACAACACCGTCCCCCAGTTGGAAGCCCTGGGCATGGTCGCACCGGACGCCGACTTGGCCTGGGACGAAGCCACCGGCCACTACCGCTTTGGCGAAATCGACTGGAGTGAACTGCATGAGGTGATCAAGGGGCGCGGCCAATGTAATCACGAACGGCTGCAAGCCAAACGCCGCGCCTGGGAGGACGGTGCCTGGGTACGCGATGGCGCTCTGGCCCACGCGTCAAAAAACACCTCAACCGCCGCATAAGGAACCGATGATGACACATGCCCAATGGCCACTGTATGAAGTGTTTATCCGCAGCAAACAAGGGCTGGCGCACCGTCATGTCGGCAGCCTGCACGCCGCCGACGACCAGATGGCGCTGGAAAACGCCCGCGATGCCTATACCCGCCGCAACGAAGGCTGCTCAATCTGGGTGGTGCAATCCAGCCACCTGATCGCCTCGCAGCCGGAAGATCGCGAAGCCTTTTTCGATCCGTCCGATGACAAGATCTACCGTCATCCGACGTTCTACACCATTCCCGACGGCATCAAGAACATGTAGGGGCGACCATGACCTTCAATAACGATCCACTCGTCACCTATGTCCTGCGTCAGGGCGATACGCCACTGATCCTCGCCCAGCGCTTGTGCGCCTGGTGCGGCCACGCGCCGGAACTGGAGATCGACCTGGCGCTGGCCAACATCGGCCTGGACCTACTCGGCCAGGCGCGCAACTTTCTCGGTTATGCCGCCGAACTGGCCGGGCCGCAATTCAGCGAAGACCGACTGGCCTTCGGCCGTGACGAACGTGAGTTCCATAACCTGCTGCTGGCGGAACAGCCCAACGGCGGCTTCAACGACACTCTGGTGCGGCAGTTCCTGATGGACGCCTACCACGTGCAGTTGCATCAGGCCTTGAGCCAAAGTCGCGATGCTCAACTCGCCGCCATCGCCGCCAAGTCACTGAAAGAGGCGCATTACCACCTGCGTTTCAGCCGTGGCTGGATGATCCGTCTGGGTGACGGCAGCCCCGTCAGCCACCAAAAAATGCAGCAGTCGCTGGATGGCCTGTGGCGTTTTACCGCCGAACTGTTCCATGCCGACGAGCTTGAACTGCAGTTGGCAGAACAGGGTATCGCCGCCGATCCGCGCCAGCTTGAGGCTCCGTGGCTGGCGCTGGTTGAAGAAACGCTACAACAGGCCACCCTGACGCTGCCGGCAGAGCAGGCGTTCCGCCACGGCGGTAAACAGGGTCGGCACAGCGAACATCTCGGTCCGCTGCTGGCCGAGATGCAGTTCCTGCAACGCGCCTATCCCAACGCAAACTGGTAAGGGGCCGCTATGAACATTACCCGGCTGCAGGCCGCGGAAATTCCGCAAATCTGGCACTGCCTGCAACAGATCAGCGATCCGGAACTGCCGGTGCTGTCGATTACCGATCTGGGCATGGTTCGCGACGTTGAAGCCGACGGCGACGGCTGGCGCATTACCTTTACGCCAACCTACTCCGGCTGCCCCGCCACCGAGTTCCTGCTCGAAGCCATCGAGCAGCGGCTGGCCGAGGCCGGCTTTGCCCCGGTCAAAGTGGACATTCGCCTCAGCCCGGCGTGGACCACCGACTGGATGAACGCCTCGGCGCGTGAACGGCTGCGTGAATACGGCGTCGCACCGCCACAGGGCCATACCTGCGACAAACCGCAGGCTGCAGGCCCGGTGCCCTGCCCGCGCTGCGGCAGCACCCACAGCGAAAAAATCAGCGAATTCGGCTCCACCGCCTGCAAAGCGCTGTATCGCTGCTGCGATTGCCGCGAACCCTTCGACTATTTCAAATGCATTTAGGAGCGCAGAAAACCATGACGGTCTTCCATCGCCTGAACGTCGCCGCCATCGAGCGCGAAACGCCGGACGCCGTAGCTATCACTCTGCGCGTGCCCGAAGAGCTGAAAAGTCATTACTGCTACACCCCCGGCCAACATCTGACGCTAAAGGCGCAGGTGGATGGCGAAGAGCTGCGCCGCTGCTACTCCATCTGCAGCGCTCCTCAGGATGGGCTGCTGCAGATCGGCGTTAAAGCCATCCATCAGGGCCGCTTTTCCTCGTTCGTTAATCGGCTACTGAAAGTCGGCGACGCGCTGGAGGTGATGGTGCCGCAGGGCCGTTTCGGCTACCAGCCACAGGCGGAAAACAGCGGCAACTATCTGGCGATTGCCGCCGGTTCCGGCATCACGCCGATGCTGTCGATCATCAAAGCCACCCTGCAACTTGAACCAAACAGCAGCTTCACGCTGATTTACGGCAACCGCAGCAGCCGTTCGGTGATGTTCAAGGAGACGCTGTCCGATCTGAAAAACCGCTATCCACAACGTTTTCAGCCGCTGTATCTGTTCAGCCAGGAGAGCCTCGACAGCCCGCTGCTCAGTGGGCGCATCGACCGCGAGCGCCTGTTGGCGATCGGCGGCGCGCTGCTGGATTACCGCGACTATGACCATGCCTTTATCTGCGGCCCGCAAACCATGATGGACGACGCCCAAAGCGTGCTGGAACAGGCTGGCGTAGCCGCCGAGCGTATCCACAGCGAGCGCTTTAACACCAGCGGCGTGGTCGCCCGCCCGGTCAACGACATCCCGCGCAACGCCACGCGAGTGGCGATTTTGCTCGACGGCCGCCGGTTGGATATCGAGGTCGGTTCGCAGGACGACAGCATTCTGGACGCGGCGCTGCGTCAGGGGGCCGATCTTCCCTATGCCTGCAAAGGCGGCGTGTGCGCCACCTGCAAGTGCCGGTTAAAAGCCGGTCAGGTGGACATGGCCGTCAACTACAGCCTGGAACCGGATCAACTCGCGGCAGGCTACGTATTGAGCTGCCAGTCGTGGCCACGCGGTGACGGTGTGGTGCTGGACTTTGACGTATAGGAGCCGCCAATGGAAACCCCTTTGATCCTGCAACATCGCCAGGCGCGCGTGCTGACGCTGGAACTGCACCGTCCACAAGCGCGCAATGCCCTGAACACACCCTGCCTGGAGCAGCTGGTTTATTTACTGGAACAGGCCGATGCCGATACCGCCATTGGCGCAGTAGTGATCGCCGGCACAACGCGTTTCTTTGCCGCCGGTGCCGATCTGCACGAACTGCAACGGCAAGACCTGCCCGCTACGCTGACGGATCGCCGCCCGCTGTTGTGGCAACGGCTGGCGCAGTTCAGTAAACCGCTGCTGGCGGCAGTGAACGGCTATGCGCTCGGCGCCGGCTGCGAGCTGGCGCTGGCCTGCGACATTGTCATTTGCGGCGAAAGCGCCCGTTTTGGCCTGCCGGAAATCACCCTCGGCCTGATGCCAGGGGCCGGCGGCACTCAGCGCTTGATTCGCTGCGTCGGCAAGTCCTTCGCCAGTCAGATGGTGCTGAGTGGCGAAGCCATTAACGCCTCGCGCGCATTGCAGTGCGGGTTGGTCAGTGAAGTGTGCGTCGACGCCCTGACGCTGGAACGCGCACAGCAGATCGCCGAGCACATCAGCAGGCAGGCCCCGCTGGCACTGCGCGCCGCCAAACAGGCGCTGAAACAGGCGGAGGAAACCGGCCTTAGCCAAGGGCTGCTCATCGAACGCCAGCAGTTTGCCACCCTGGCCGCCACCGACGATCGCCGCGAGGGCATCGCCGCCTTCTTCGAAAAACGTACGCCAAACTATCAGGGGCGCTGATTTATGGAAAATGCATTGATTCTCACCCACCTTGAAGCCGGGGTGCTGACGCTGACCCTCAATCGGCCAGACCGGCTCAATAGCTTCAACGACGAGATGCACCGCCAACTGAGCGAAGCCTTGACCCTCGCCGAGCGGGAAGAAACCGTACGCTGCCTGCTGATCACCGGCGCGGGGCGTGGCTTTTGCGCCGGGCAGGATCTGAACGATCGCAACGTCAGCGTCGAACAGCAGGCGCCGGATCTCGGCCTGTCGGTAGAGCGTTTTTACAATCCGCTGATCCGTCGTCTGACCGCGCTGCCAAAGCCGGTGGTGTGCGCCGTCAACGGTGTCGCGGCAGGGGCCGGCGCAGCGCTGGCGCTGGCCTGCGATATCGTGATCGCCGCCGATAACGCCAATTTTATTCAGTCTTTCTGCCGCCTGGGGCTGGTGCCGGACTCCGGCGGCAGCTGGTTCCTGCCCCGTTTGGCAGGCCACGCCCGCGCCATGGGCATGGCGCTGCTGGGAGATAAAGTCAGCGCACAACAGGCGCTGGCATGGGGCATGATCTGGCAGGTGGTAGCGGCGGACCAACTGGCCGCCACCAGCCAAACGCTGGCACAACACCTGGCCACCCAACCCACTTACGGGCTGGGGCTGATCAAAAAAGCCCTCTACAGCTCGGCGAACAACACCCTCGATCAGCAGCTCGATCTGGAACGCGACCTGCAGCGCCTCGGCGGCCGCAGCGACGACTACCGCGAAGGCGTCAGCGCCTTCTTCGCCAAACGCCCCCCTAATTTCAGCGGGAAATAATCATGAACCTGCCGAACGTCAACGCAAGGGTCGCCGTGATTGGTGCCGGCACCATGGGCATCGGTATCGCCCAGGTGGCGGCCGGGGCCGGGCATCCGGTGTGGCTGTTTGATATCGATGCCGCCGCCGCCCGGCAGGCACTCGATGCGTTAGGCCAACGCCTGCGCCAAAGGGTCGAGTCCGGCAAGGCCGACGCCGATGCCACCGAGGCCCTGCTGGGCCGTATTCAGCCGGTCGAGTCGCTTGACCAGTTGGCCGACAGCGCACTGGTGATAGAAGCAGTGGCGGAAAAACTGGCGATCAAACAGAGCCTGTTTCGTGAGCTGGAAGCGCTGTGTTCCCCCGCCGCACTGTTCGCCAGCAACACTTCATCGCTGTCGATTACCGCCATCGGCGGTGCACTGCACCATCCGCAGCGCCTGGCCGGTTTGCACTTCTTCAACCCGGCCCCGGTAATGAAGCTGGTCGAGATCGTCAGCGGGTTGGACACCAGCGCCGAAACCGTTGCCGAACTGCAGGCGCTGACCCGGCAATGGGGCAAACAAAGCGTGCTGTGCCGTTCCACGCCCGGCTTTATCGTTAACCGCGTGGCACGATCTTTTTACGCCGAAACCCTGCGCGCGCTCGAAGAACAAGTTGCCGACGCCGCCACGCTGGATGCAGTAATGCGCGACGCAGGCGGCTTCGCCATGGGGCCACTGCAACTGACCGATATGATTGGTCAGGACATCAATTACGCCGTCACTGAATCAGTGTTTCAGGCCTTCTTCCAGGATCCGCGCTTCACGCCGTCTTTGGTGCAGCAGGAACGGGTGGCCGCCGGGCGTCTGGGCCGCAAAAGCGGATGCGGCTTTTATCGCTACGACAAACAAGCGCCGCCTCAAATTGTCGCCGGGTTACCTCCATCCTCAGCGGAATTGCCGCACAGCATTAAGCTGCACGGCGATGCGGCAGGCGTCACTCTGCTGGCCGAGTTACTGGCAGGAAATGCGGAGGCGATCATACAACCCGGCCAGACCAGTGCTTTTGCCCAGATCGATGAAGTTACATTTATGTTAACAAATGGTAAAACAGCCAGCCAGGTCGCCGATGAAACCGGAACCCCCGTGGTGCTGTTTGATCTGTCTGCCCAGTATGCCCAGGCCTCCACCGTCGCCATCAGCTGCGCGGCGCAAAACGATGCCCGACACAACGCCACTGTGGTACGTCTGCTGCAATCCCTTGGCAAAAAAGTGATCCTGTTGCCGGACTACCCGGGCCTGCTGGTGATGCGCACCCTCGCCATGTTGGCGAATGAAGCGCTCGACGTGGTGAACAAGGGCGTCGCCAGCGCCGCCGATACCGACCACGCCATGCGCTGCGGGGTTAACTACCCGCGCGGCCCGCTGGAATGGGGTGCGTCATTAGGCTGGCGACACATCCTGACCACGCTGGAAAATCTGCAACGCTTCTACGGCGAACCCCGCTATCGCCCGATGCCGTTGCTGCGCCACTACGCATCCCTTTCTTCAGGAGCCCAATGATGAATGCCAATACGCCCCACGCGCTGGCGCAACGCTGCGCCGAACAGATGTTTCAGCAGGACACCTGCGCCCAGGCGATGGGCATGCGGGTGGATGCCGTCGACGCCGGGTTCGCAAAAGTCAGCATGACCGTCGGGCCGCAGATGCTCAACGGCCACCAGACCTGCCACGGCGGGCAACTGTTCAGCCTGGCGGACACCGCTTTCGCCTACGCCTGCAACAGCCAGGGGCTGGCGGCGGTAGCGTCCGGCTGCAGCATAGACTTTATCCGCCCGGCGCTGGCAGGCGATCGCCTGACGGCCAGCGCCGAGATGCGCCATCAGGGCAAAACCACCGGTCTGTATGACGTGGAGATTGTCAATCAACTGGGCAAAACCGTCGCCTGGTTCCGCGGCCGCGCACATCGGCTCGGTCACGCCATTTTAGGGGAGCAAGCATGAACCAGGCTTTTATCTGCGACGGCGTCCGCACGCCGATTGGCCGTTACGGCGGCGCCCTGGCCAACGTCCGCGCCGATGACTTGGCCGCACTGCCGCTGCGTGCCCTGTTGGCCCGCCACTCGCAGGTGGACTGGTCGAGGGTTGACGACGTGATCCTCGGCTGCGCCAATCAGGCCGGGGAAGACAACCGCAATTTGGCCCGTATGGCGGCATTGCTGGCGGGCCTGCCGGTTAACGTTTCCGGCACCACACTCAACCGCCTGTGCGGCTCGGGATTGGACGCGCTGGCGACGGCGGCCCGCAGCATCAAGGCCGGTGAAGCCGGTTTGGTATTGGCCGGCGGCGCAGAATCGATGACCCGGGCCCCGTTGGTGATGGGTAAGGCCGACAGCGCCTTCAGCCGTCAGACGCAGCTGTATGACACCACGCTCGGCTGGCGGTTTATCAACCCGCTGATGCAGGCGCAATACGGCACCGAATCCATGCCCGAAACCGCCGAAAACGTAGCGGAAAAATTCAACGTCAGCCGCGCCGATCAGGACGCCTTCGCTCTGCGCAGCCAGCAACGGGCCGCGCGAGCGCAAACGTTGGGGATATTCGCGCAGGAGATCGTGCCGGTCAGCCTCAGCGGCAAGAAAGGCGCGGTCACCCTGTTTGACCAGGACGAACACCCGCGTGCAGATACGCGGCTGGAACAGCTGCAGGCGCTGAAAACCCCGTTCCGCCAACCCGGCACGGTGACCGCCGGCAACGCTTCCGGCCTGAACGACGGCGCAGCGGCGCTGATCGTCGCCTCGGAGGCAATGGCAGTGAGTCAGGGATTAACACCGCGTGCGCGCATCGTCGCGACGGCAACCTGCGGGGTCGAACCCGGTTTAATGGGCATAGGTCCGCTACCGGCCACCCGTAAAGTGCTGGAACTGGCCGGGCTGAGCCTGGCGCAAATGGATGTCATTGAACTGAACGAGGCTTTTGCCGCCCAGGCGCTGGCGGTATTGCGCCAGCTTGGGTTGCCTGACGACGCCCCGCAGGTGAACCCCAACGGCGGCGCGATTGCCCTTGGCCATCCGCTGGGCATGAGCGGCGCGCGTCTGGCGTTAGCTGCCCTGTTCGAACTGGAACGGCGTTCCGGCCGCTACGCGCTTTGCACCATGTGCATCGGCGTCGGCCAGGGCATCGCCATGATTATTGAGCGAGTCTGACCCCCGAGGCTAACCATGACAATGAATCCACAGCCACTCGACGCCATTGAGTTCGCCTCGCGCGATGAGATTGAGGCGCTGCAACTGGAGCGCCTTAAATGGACGCTGCACCACGCCTACAACAATGTGCCGATGTACCGACGCAAGTTCGATCAGGCGGGCGTCCATCCCGGCGATCTCAAACAGCTGAGCGATCTGGCTCGCTTCCCCTATACCACCAAGCAGGATCTGCGCGACAACTACCCGTTCGACACCTTCGCCGTGCCGATGGAACAGGTGGTGCGTATTCATGCCTCGTCAGGGACCACCGGCCGACCGACGGTGGTCGGCTACACCCAGCGGGATATCGATAATTGGGCCGATATCGTCGCGCGCAGCCTGCGTGCCGCCGGCGCTACCGCCAAAGACAAGGTGCACGTGGCATACGGCTATGGCCTGTTCACCGGCGGGCTGGGGGCTCACTACGGCGCGGAGCGACTCGGGGCGACGGTGATCCCGATGTCCGGAGGACAAACCGAAAGGCAGGCGCAGCTGATCCTGGATTTCAAACCCGATGTGATCATGGTGACACCGTCCTACTGCCTGACGCTGATCGACGAGCTGGAGCGCAAAATGGGCGGCGACGCCCGTGGCTGCTCGCTGCGCCTCGGCGTCTTTGGTGCCGAACCCTGGACCGAAGCGCTGCGGCATGAAATTGAAAGCCGCATGGGCATCAAGGCGCTGGATATTTACGGCCTGTCCGAAGTGATGGGGCCGGGCGTGGCGATGGAATGCGCCGAAAGCGGCGGCGGCCCGACCATCTGGGAAGACCATTTCCTGCCGGAAATCATCTGTCCGGAAACCGGCGTGACGCTGCAGGACGGCCAACACGGCGAGCTGGTGTTTACCACGCTGACCAAAGAAGCGCTGCCGGTGATCCGCTACCGTACCCGCGACCTCACTCGCCTGCTGCCGGGCGACGCACGCCAGATGCGTCGCATGGGGAAAATTACCGGCCGTTCCGACGACATGCTGATCATCCGCGGCGTCAACGTGTTCCCGTCGCAGGTGGAAGAGCAAATCATGCAGTTCGAACAGCTGTCGCCACACTATCAGCTGCAGGTCAGCCGCAGCGGGCACCTGGATACCCTGGCGGTGCGCGTTGAATTGAAGGAAGCGGCGCTCAGCCTCAACCACCAGCAACGCTGTGAGATTTGCCACCAGTTACGCCACCATATCAAGTCGATTATCGGCGTCAGCACCGATGTCAGCATCGCCAACTGCGGCGATATCCCGCGTTCAGAAGGCAAGGCCCAGCGCGTGGTCGATCTGCGGCCTCGCTGATTGCCCCGGCGTCACGGATGACGCCCGAATGATTTGTGGTAATGTTGTGCTTCACCGTCGGCTAACCCATGGAAAAATATGGAACATAAACTGGATGAGTTTATCCGCCATGCTATAGAGGCTCAGCCGATCAGCGGCACCTCGCTGATTATCTCCCTCTACGGCGATGCGCTGAGCCACCGGGGCGGCGAAGTCTGGCTTGGCAGCCTGAGCGCGCTGCTGGAGGCCCTGGGTTTTGGTGACCGCTTCGTGCGTACCTCGGTATTTCGCCTGCAGAAAGAGGGCTGGCTGGAGGTTGAAAAAATCGGCCGTCGCAGCTTCTATCGGGTGACCGATCAGGGTATGCGTCAGTTCCGCCATGCCGAGTCGAAAATCTATCTCAGCGAACCGCCCGCCTGGGACGGGAAATGGGATTTGCTGTTGCTGGAAAGCGCGGAAAAGGAGGAGCGGGCACGGTTGAAAAAAGAGCTGGGTTGGCTGGGCTTCGGCCAAATAGCCAGCAATCTGATGGCGGCCCCCACCCACGCGCAAACCGACGTCACCGCCCTGCTCGGCGAACTTAACGCCAGCGAACAGGTGATCTACTTCCGCGCCGACTATCCCTATAATCGCTCGGAGAAAACCCTGCAACAGCTGGTGGCCAACTGCTGGGCGCTGGCTGACGTCGCTGCCGATTATCACGAATTTATCGTCTCTTTCCGCCCCCTGATGGCGCTGCTGCGCGAAGCCGATGAAGCGCTGCTGACGCCCCAGCGCTGTTTCCAGATTAAGCTATTATTGATCCACTTCTTCCGGCGCGTGGTGCTCAAAGATCCTCTGCTGCCGGACGCCCTGCTGCCGGCGCAGTGGGAAGGACAGATTGCCCGTAACCTGTGCATCAATATTTATCAGCGGGTAGACCGCGCAGCGACCGAGTATGTCAGCGCCATGGCCGAGACCACTATCGGCGCTCTGCCTGCCCCGGCAGCCGGCTATTATCGGCGCTTCGGCGGCCTGCCGCGCGACCCTACAGTATAAGGAAACTTTGCTATGCCCGTGTATCAGATTGACGGCCTGACGCCAGTGATCGATCCCAGCAGTTACGTACACCCTACCGCCGTACTGATTGGCGATGTGATCGTCGGCAAACGGGTTTATATCGGCCCCAACGCCAGCCTGCGCGGTGACTTTGGCCGGCTGGTGATTAGCGATGGTGCCAATATTCAGGACAACTGCGTGATGCACGGTTTTCCGCAGCAGGACACCGTGGTGGAGCAGGACGGGCACATCGGCCACGGCGCCATCTTGCACGGTTGCCGCATCCGCCGTAACGCCATGGTCGGCATGAACGCGGTGATCATGGACGGTGCAGAGATCGGCGAAAACACCATCGTCGGTGCCATGGCATTCGTCAAGGCCGCCGCGGTGATCGAGGCCAATAAGCTGGTGGTCGGCAGCCCGGCGCGGGTATTGCGTGACCTGACCGAACAGGAGTTGGCGTGGAAAGTCGCCGGTACGCGCGAATACCACGATCTGGTTGAACGCTGTAAATCCTCGCTGCAGGAGGTTGCGCCACTGACCGCCATTGAACCGGGCCGTCAACGCCTGAGCTTTGGCGACCACCTGATCCCGAAAAGCCAGCTTTAATCCTGTCGAAAACCGCTATTCAGACCAAAAGTGGTTTACAGTAAACACCCTGTTAACCCACTTTTATCTGGACCGGAATAGATGCCCAGAACGGCCAAAACGGTTGAAGTCCCCGCTATCGGCGAGCTTGATCGCCATGCGGGGCAGCTTAGCCTGCAACTTGCCCAGGCGCTGCGCGCTGCCATAGGCAAAGGCGAACTTAAACCGGGCGATCTGCTGCCCTCAACCCGCGTACTGGCGGGCGCATTACAGCTTGCCAGAGGAACGGTGCTGGCCGCCTTCGAGCAACTGACGGCGGAAGGATTTCTCGAAGCGCAGCCCGGTTCGGGCACTCGGGTGGCGTTGTCGCTCACCCGCCCGGCCCCCGCGCCGGTCAAACACCCGGACGCCGGCGACATGCCGCTTTCCGATCAGGCGCTGGCCCTGGAGCACTTTGCCGCCCAGTTGCGCCCTCTGCCACCGGTCCCCTTCACCGTCTCGGTACCGATCAACGATACCGCGCCCGACGACGTTTGGCGCAGGCTCGGCAACCGTATCCGCGCCAGAGGCCCCGGCGCCCCCGCCGGTTATGGCGAACCGCAGGGCGCATTGCCGCTGCGTGAGGCGATATGCGAATACGTTCGCAAGTCCCGTTCGGTGCACTGCACGCCGGAACAGGTGATCATCACCTCCGGCACACAGCAGGGGCTCTATCTCGCCACGCAGATTCTGCTGGATGCCGGTGAGACCGCCTGGGTTGAAGATCCCGCTTATCATGGCATTACCGCCATTTTTAACACCGTCTTCAGAGACCGGAAAATGGCCAGAGTGCCGGTGGACAGCGAAGGCATAGCGGTCGCCGCAGGCAGGAAAATCGCGCCACAGGCCAGAGCCGCCTTTGTCACTCCCTCGCATCAGTACCCCTTGTGTATGCCCATGAGCATGTCGCGCCGGCTTGAGCTGCTGGCATGGGCCAAAGCGCAGCAGGCCTGGATCGTCGAAGACGATTACGACAGTGAAATGCGTTATTCCGGCCACCCGTTTCCTTCGTTGCAGGGGTTGGATCCGACCAGAGTTATCTACCTGGGAACCTTCAGCAAGGTGCTGTTCCCTTCGCTGCGCCTGGGCTACGCCATCGTTCCTCAGCCCCTGGTGAATGCCTTCTGCGGTGCGCGAGTGCTGATGGATCGCCATCCCCCCAGTGCCGATCAATACGTTCTGGCCAGTTTTATGGCGCAGGGGCATCTGGATCGCCACATTCGTAAAATGCGCGGCGTGTATGCGGAAAAAAGGCGAGTGCTGACCGACGCCATCAACGCGCAGGTTTCTGCCGAGCTGGCCACTCTGCACCCCAGCGATCAGGGCATGCATATGCTGCTGTGGTTAAAAGCGGATTTGGACGATCGGCAGGTTGCCCGCAAAGCCGCCGAGGCCGGGATAGCCGTCGGTGCACTTTCGCCGATGTATAGCCCCGGCAGCGGGAAAAACGGATTGATACTCGGGCTGGGGGGCTACACGGAACAGCAGATCCACCAGGCGGCCCAAAAGCTGAACCGGGTGCTGGCGACCTTGGCTACGGGGTAAGGCAGGCCTTACCCCGTCTTATTACTTACCGCGAAAAACGCTTGGCGCCGTATACGCAAACCAATACGCCGACCATTACCGCTATCATTGAAGGTTGAATGCTTTCATGCAGCACCAGCCCGGCCAGCGCCAGACCAAAAAACGGCTGCAGCAATTGCAGCTGTCCCACGGCGGCGATGCCCCCCTGCGCCAAACCGCGATACCAAAAGATAAAGCCAATCCACATGCTGAACAGCGAAATGTAGCCCAGAGAACACCAGGCGCCGACGCTGACCTGTGGCCAGGCTGGCGGGGCCGTCACCACGGCCGCCGCTGCCGTCAACGGCAAAGCCACCACCAGCGCCCAGGAGATCACCTGCCAGCCGCCAAGCTTGCGCGTCAGCACGGCGCCTTCCGCATAGCCCAGGCCACAAAGCAGCACCGCGGCCACCATCAGCAGATCGCCAAGCCAGGAGCCAGTCGCCCCCTGGCTTAACGCAAAAGCGCCAACCAGCAGGCTCCCCAACACCGAAAACAGCCAGAAAGCGGCTTTGGGCCGCTCACCACCCCGCAGTACACCGAAGCAGGCGGTAGCCAGCGGCAACAGCCCGATATACACCAGCGCATGCGCCGAGGTGGTGTGCTGCAAGGCTAGCGCCGTGAGCAAAGGAAAACCGATCACCACCCCGAGCGCGGTGAGTGCCAACGGCGCCAGGTCGCGGCGCTGCGGCCAACGCTGGCGCATCAGCGTCAATGCACTCAGAGCCAGCAAGGCCGCTAGCACCGCGCGCATCGCGGTGAGAAACATGGGATCAAACTCTTGCACCGCCACGCGAGTGGCAGGCAAAGAACCGCTGAAAATCAACATGCCCAGAAAGCCGTTGATCCATCCCTGCGCCGAATGCCTGGCCACCGGCATACTGTTGCTACAGCCAATAAGGCGCCGTTTTTCTGTCCCACTGCTCATTGCAAACCACTCCATAACCCCAGAAAAGGCTTATTCTCCGGATAAAGTGGTTTATCACCAGAGCCACATATTCACATTTTCAGTGAACCGGTTTACTCCACGCTCGGTGTTTCCATTACCGCGGGTACGGGCTGATGACGGCTGTAGAAGAAGTAGATAGCCACCAACAGCAGGGTAAACGGAATGCCAAACCACAGCGTCATCCTGAAAAATTCGGTGAACGCCGTCGAGATCAGCAACGCGGCCATCAAACCGGCACCGGCCAGCGTGGTGTAAGGAAAGCCCCACATGCGAAATTTAAGGTGGGTTTGCCGGTGCTGACGGCGGAAAAACAGGTGCGTGACAAAAATCATCAGCCAGGTAAAGCAGGCACCGTACACCGAAATAGACATCATGGCGGCAAAGGATTTTTGCGGGTAGACCAGACTCAACACGATCGACACCACGATGCCGATGCAGGACATCGCCAGCGCGCTTACCGGGATGCCGCGTTTACTGACCCGGCCCAGCGCAGCCGGAGCTTGCCCAGCGCGTGACAGCGAGAACATCATGCGGGTGGTGATATACAGTTGGCTGTTCATCGCCGACAACGCGGCCACCAGAACGATAAAGTTGAAGATACCGGCGGCGGCAGGCAGGTGGATGACGTTCATCGCCACCAGGAACGGACTTTCGCCGGTACCGGACTGCCGCCAGGGAACGATCGCCAGCATCAGCGCAATCGACAGCATGTAGAAAATGAACAGTCGTAAAATGGTGCCCTTGAACGCGGTTTTTACCGCAATCACCGGGTTCTTGGCCTCACCGGCGGCGACGGCGATCATCTCAATGCTCAGGTAGCTGAAAATCGACACGATCACCGCAAACCACATGCCTTTCACGCCAAACGGGAAGAAGCCACCGTTGGCAGTAAAGTTTTGCAGACCAAAGGCCGGGTTGGCAGAAAACATCAGAATACCGATGCCGATGGCGATAAAGGCGGCAATGGCCACCACCTTGATGGTCGACAGCGCATATTCCACCTGACCGAACGATTTAACGCCAATCACGTTAATCAGGATCACCGCCGCAGAGAACAACAGCACCCAGGGCCAGATTGGCGTGGTCGGGAACCAGAACTGCATATACATGCCGATGGCTGTCACCTCGGTCCCCACCGCCAATACCACGCAGGACCAGTAAGAATAACGCACCAGAAAACCAAACAGCGGGCTGATGTAAAATTCGGCATAGTCGCCAAACGAGCCCGGCGTCGGGTGTTCTGAAGTCATTTCCGCCAGGCATCCCATCAGTAATAACGCCACGATGCCGCCGATAAAATAGCTCAGCAATACGCTGGGCCCGGCCATCTGAATGGCATAGGCGCTGCCGAGAAACAGCCCGGTACCGATAGCGCCGCCGATCGCCAACATCGACATCTGCCCGGCGGTGAGCTGTTTCTGCAACCCGCCTTGCCGCCGGGCGATTTCGTCAAAACCTTTTATCTGTCTCATAGCAGTCTCCTACCTTTTCATGCAGTGCGGGTGACGTCCAGAATGGCGGCAGTAACGTAGTCGACATTGTTTTGGTTCAGGCCCGGCAGGCACATGCGGCCAGGCGCCACAAGATAGATGGCGTAATGTTGCCGCAGTCGTTCAAGCTGCTGGGGGTTCAGGCCGGTGTAGCTGAACATCCCTTTTTGGTCACGGATGCGACGGTAGTCCAGGTGCGATCCCCCCTGCTCCAAGCCGGCGGAAAGAATTTGGCGCATCTGTTGAATGCGTTGACGCATGCCTGCCAGTTCGCTCTCCCACTGTTGACGCAAATCGGGGTCCGTCAGCAGGGTTTCCACAATCTGGCTGCCATGGGTCGGCGGGCAGGAGTAACTGCGGCGGATCAGCGTTTTTAATGCGCCTTTGACGTTCTCCGCACTCTCTGGGCCGGCGCAACGAACCGAAAGCCCACCCAGCCGTTGACCATAGAGGGCGACATTTTTCGAAAATGAGTTGGCGACCATAAATTCCAGATCCGTTTTCAGCGCCTCACGCAGGGCAAAGCAGTCTTCATCCAGCCCCTCGCCAAACCCTTGGTAGGCAATATCGAACAACGGCAACAGGCGGCGGCGCTGCAGCACTTCGAGGGTAGCACGCCACTGTGCCTGGCTGAGATCGGTGCCGGTCGGGTTATGGCAGCAGGGGTGCAGCAGCACCACGCTGCCTTCCGGCAGACTGCCTAACGTATCCAGCATCGCGTCAAAGCGCAGCCCGCCGTTGGCCTCATCGAAGTACGGATAGGTGTGCACCGTCAGCCCGGCCCCCTCAAAGATGGCCCAGTGATTGGCCCAGGTGGGATCAGAGACCCAGATGTCACGGCGCGACAGAAAGTGATGAATAAAATCCGCCGCCAGCTTCAGTGCACCGGAGCCGCCGACGGTTTGTACCGTAGCTATCGACGCTGTTGCCGCCTCGCCAAACAACAATGCCTGCACCTGTTGGGCAAACAGCGCTGAACCTTCGATTGGCGGATAGCCGTGTGGGCTGCGCCGCTCAAGCAGGCGCCGCTCCGCCGCCTCCACCGCCTGCATCAGCGGGATCCTGCCCTGCCGATCGTAATAAAGGCCAATGCCCAGATTCACTTTCTGGCTATTTCCATCCTGTAAATAAGCTTCCATCAACGACATAATAGGATCGGCCGGCGAACGGCCAATGTGATTAAACATAGCGATTCCTTTATTCATTATTGAATGAATGAGCAGGTGGGAATTAAGTAATAGATAAATCAGACGGTGGCGCTAACGGTTATTTCTATTTTCATGCCGGGCACCACCAGTTTATCGACTATCACCGTTGAACGATTGGGGTAAGGGAAGTTAAAGTATTTTTTGTAAATTTCATCGAGTAATTTAACGTCATTGACATCGGTCAGATAAATAATGACCTGTAATACCTTATCGCTGTGGCTATTTGCCGCTTTCAGGGTTTGAGCCAAATTATCGAATGTCAGGGCGATCTGCTTTTCCGGCGCGCCGGTTTCAATACTGCCGTCGGCTCTGACCGGGCCATGGGCGGTGAACAACATGCCGCCGCCCTGAGTGGCCCAGGAGAAAGGTTGACCGATTTCCGGCAGGCCGGTGTCAATGATGGTGCGCATGGTTTATTTCCCCGTAGTGGTTAGCAGGTGAGTCAGGGCGCCATCCCAGGCGAACAAGGCATCCAGCACGTTATAATGGTTGGCGCCGGTGACGGCGACCAGGCTGACAGGCTGGCCTTTTTCCTTCAGCGCAGCGTAATAGTGCCTTGACTGACCAATCAATTCCGGCAGCTCATTGGCACCGTAAAACAGCGTCATCGGCTTGATACGCTGCGGAATATGCCGCACCGGACTCAGTTGGCTAATTTGTTGCTTGGTCAACTGCAGTCGTCGGTTAACGTAGCTGTTTAATAGCGGCTCCAGTTCGAAAATGCCGCTGATCGGTAAGGTCGCGTCGACCACCGGGTGATGCTGCCAGACGCTGGCCAGATGCCCGCCGGCAGAGTGTCCGCACAGATACACTGGCGCCGGCTGACAGACGGAAAGCCGTTGTTGAATGGCGTCCAGCGCCGCACCGGTTTGCCGGCAAATATCGTCAAGCCGGGCCTCGGGCGCCAACGTATATTCCACCAGCACGACGTCAAAACCTAACGACAACGGCACCTGCGCAATAAAAGCAAAATCATCCTTACGACAAAACTGCCAATAGCCACCATGAATAAATATTAAGGTCCCTTTACCCGGCTTGTCGGAATATAACCAGTCAAAAACTTCTCGCGGTGAATTTCCATAGGCAATATTGCACTCATTGCGAGTTTTTTGATAAACCGCCTGACTGCGGATTTGAAATGAGTTGAGGATCTCATCTTCATTATCCACCGTGCTACCGTTGTCGTAACTTCCCGCAACAAGTTTCATATATTAAACTTCGTTTATTATTTAAGATATGCGTTAACTATTAGCAGTCGTCAAAATATTGTCAAGAGAGGCGTTACAGCAATGCGCGCCCGGTAATATAAATCTTTTTTCGCGCCAAATAAGTTTAACCAGTGAAACTTATTTGGCGCCAATACCTATTTTTATCGCGCCTGAATTTGCGCTAATTGGCTTAATTCCTGCCAGGCATAATCCCAGAAGGTGCGTACCTTGAGCGGCATGCGCTGCATGTTTTGCGCCACCAACTGCACCGGCATCGGCAAAGGTTCAAACGCCGGTAACAGGCGTACCAACGTCCCCGCGGCCAAATCGTCTGCCACCTGATACGACAATAGCCGGGCGATGCCCTTGCCCGCTCGCACCGCCAGTAACTGCGTTTCGACGTCATTGAGCAACAAACGTGGCGTTAGCCTCACCCGCTCGCCATTCTCCTGCGGGCCAAAGCGCCATTCGCGCAGCGATGCCCGCTGGGTACCCACGATGGTGTCATGCTCAGCCAGTTGCGCCGGCTCCTGCGGTTCGCCGCGCCGCGCCAGATAGTCCGGGCTGGCGACGGTCACCCGGGACACCTGCCCCAACCGACGCGCCACCCGCGAAGAATCCTGCAAATGACCAATGCGCACCGCGACGTCCAGCCCCTCGTCAATCAAGTCCAGGTTGCGATCGTTGAGGACCATTTCAATCTGCATCTGCGGATACCGGTCAAGAAACGCCATCACCACCGGTGCCACATGCTTACGCCCGAACTGCACCGGCGAGGTAATACGCAATAATCCGGTGAGCTGAGTGTCCGCCGTGTCCAGCACCGCGGCCTGATAGTCAGTAAGCAGCAAGTGCGCACGCTCCGCCAACCGCAACCCTGCCTCTGTCGGCGCTAACCTTCGGGTGGTGCGTTCGACCAAGCGGGCACCAAAGCGCTGTTCCAGCGAAGCGATAGCCCGGGTGACGGCAGGTGCGGAGCGTCGCAGCTTGCGCCCCGCCGCCGCCAGACTGCCGTGTTGGACTACCGCCACAAAAATAGCCAATTCGTCCAGGCGATCCATAGACTGTTCCAAAAAGTGAAATTATCAATTTCTACATTGCCGGATTCCACTCGCTGACTGCAAGAGTATGCTGGTAAAAATTCTTCAGGAGTCTGACCATGCACAAGCTCAAACTGTACGGCACCCCGCTTTCCGGCCACGTCCACCGCGTGGCATTACTGCTAAGCATGCTGGAGCTGCCCTACGAATTTATTGAATCCCCGGCAGAGGTTCGCCAAAGCGAAGCGTTTCGCCGCCTGAACCCTCTCGGCCAGATCCCGGTACTGGTGGACGGCGATTTAACGCTGGCCGACAGCAATGCCATTCTGGTTTATCTGGCGAAAAACTACGCGCCGGGCAGCCACTGGCTGCCGGAGACGCCACTGGCGGCGGCGCAAGTGCAGGCGTGGTTGTCCAAAGCAGCCGGAGAAGTACGCTACGGTCCGGCGTCCTGCCGCCTGATCGCCCAATTTTCCGCACCGGAGGACGACAGGGTTGCGTTGGCGATTAGCACGCGTTTCTTGCCGCAGATGGAGCAGCATCTGAGCGACCGTGATTACCTGGCGACAGAGCAGCCCACCATCGCCGATCTGGCCTGCTTCAGCTATGTGGCGGTGGCACCGGAGGGCGGTATCTCCCTGGCGCCCTATCCGGCCATCCGGCGCTGGGTGGCGCGCATCGCCGCACTGCCCGGTTTCTTAGCGATGCCCGCATTGCCGCACCCTGTGCAAAGGTAAATCCTATGACCCAGCCGATGTTTCACCCTGACGAACTGCGCGCCCAGGCATTGGCCGGTTTTGACCGCGTCGGCGGCAACATTTACACCAGCATGCCCGAGCAGCACCGCGAATTTTTCGCCGCGCTGCCTTACCTGTTCGTCGCCACCCTGGACGAGCAGGGCTGGCCGGTGGCCACGCTGTTCAACGGCCCCCCTGGATTTTTACGCACGCCGGACAGCAACCACCTGCGCATCAACGCCCCGCGTCGCCAGGACGACCCGGCGCAGGCAGCCTTGCAAACCGGGAGTCTGGTGGGAGCGTTAGGGCTGGACTTCAGCAACCGCCGACGCAACCGAGCCAACGGGCACATTACGCGGACCGATAAAAACCGCCTGGAAATTGCCGTCAGTCAGAGCTTCGGCAATTGTCCGCAGTATATCCAGCAACGCGAGCTGTATCCGGTAGCCACCCATCCCGCGCCGATTGAGCATCTCGCGACGCTGGACGCGGCGGCCCAGGCATTGATTCGCCAGGCGGATACCTGCTTCGTCGCCAGCTGCGCCCACAGCTCACTGGAACAAGGTGGCGTGGATATCTCACACCGGGGTGGCAAACCGGGATTTATCCATCTTCAGGATCGCAGCCTGTGGATACCGGATTTTCGCGGCAACCGCTATATGAACACGCTGGGGAACTTGCTGGCGGAACCCAGGGCTGCGCTGCTGTTTATCGATTTTGAGCGCGGTGATGTTCTGCACTTGCAGGGAGAAACGCAGATCCTCTGGCAGGCGCAAATCGGCCAGGGAGTCACGGGGGCGGAACGTTATTGGCGCTTCGATATCCGCAGCGCGTGGCGTTTTTCACAGGCCCTGCCGTGGCGCGGGCGCAATCTGACGTATTCGCCGGCCACGCTGAGCACCGGCGTGTGGTCACAGCCGGCATAAAAAACCCCGCAGAGGCGGGGTTAGGTAAATTTATACGCTGTGTTCCGCCGCCGCGGCGGCCTGATAAAGCTGGCGGAAATAACTCAGGCGTTCAAAGAACAAGCGGCTTTGCGCTTCGGACATATTGCCCGCCACCTTGCCGGCGTCGATCTCACGCCCCTGCCACTCCATCAGCGCAATGCTGGAAGCCAAAAAATCCATGTTGCTGCTGTAGGCCGCAAGGTGCCGACTCACTGAAGTCATCATGCTGCACACTCCTTTCAGGGTCTTAGGGTCATTTCAAAAAGGGTCATATGCCTGCTGATTTCAGTATCGGCCTGAGCGCGGGCATTTTTTGTACAGAAGGTGCGAATGGCGATAAATTGATCGGTTGCCAAGGATCGGGCAAATGAAGGCGGAAAAATTTGCTAGGGTAAAGGGTAGCCGTTTGGGGTAGGTCAACCCGTGTTGAATTCTGAAAAAGGAAGATAACCGATGAGCACTAACTTCTCCGCCCGCCTGAAAGATCCCACGCTGTTCCGCGAAGCCAACTACATCGATGGACAGTGGTTGGCGGCCAAAGGCGACCAAACTATCAAGATCCACAACCCCGCCACCGGCGAGCTGGTCGGTCAGGTGCCGGCCTTGGGTGCCAAAGAAACCGCGCAGGCGATCGCCGCCGCCAAAAAAGCCCAGCCTGGTTGGCGCGCGCTGACGGCCAAAGAGCGTGCCGGCAAGCTGCGCAAACTGTTCGAACTGATGATGGAAAACCAGGAGGATCTGGCCATTATCATGACCGCCGAGCAAGGCAAGCCGTTGGCAGAAAGCCGGGGCGAAATTGCCTACGCCGCCTCCTTCATCGAGTGGTTCGCCGAAGAAGGCAAGCGGGTTTACGGCGACACCATCCCGCAGAATCTGTCCGGTCGCCGCATTATCGTCCAGAAAGAGCCGATTGGCGTTTTCGCCGCCATTACGCCGTGGAATTTCCCGGCGGCAATGATCACCCGCAAGGCCGGTCCCGGCTGGGCGGCGGGCTGTACCGGGGTGATCCGTCCCGCCAGTCAGACCCCCTTCTCGGCGTTGGCGCTCGCCGTGCTGGCCGAACGTGCAGGTTTACCGGCCGGCGTGTGCAATGTGATCACCGGCCCAAGCCAGGCTATCGGTGGCGAACTGACCGCCAACCCGGACGTACGCAAACTCTCCTTTACCGGCAGCACCGAAGTGGGTGCGCAACTGCTGGCGCAGTGTGCCCCGACCATCAAAAAAACCAGTATGGAACTGGGCGGCAATGCGCCGTTTATCGTGTTTGACGATGCCGATCTGGACGCCGCCGTCGCCGGTGCCGTCGCGTCCAAATATCGCAACGCCGGCCAGACCTGCGTTTGCACCAACCGCTTCCTGGTACAGGACGGCATTTACGACGCCTTTGCCGAAAAGCTGAAGGTGGCAGTGGCCAAGCTGAAAGTCGGTAATGGCATGGATGATGGTGTCACCATCGGCCCGTTGATTAATTCGGCCGCCGTGGAAAAAGTCAGCGAGCATATCGCCGACGCGGTGCAGCACGGCGCCTCGATACTGCTGGGCGGCAAGCCCCATGAGCTGGGCAATAACTTCTTTACGCCGACCATTCTGACCAACGTGCCGCGGCAGGCCAAAATCTTCCATGAAGAAACCTTTGGCCCGGTAGCGCCGCTGATCCGCTTCGACAGCGAAGCCGAAGCCATTGAGTTGGCCAACGATACTCCTTTCGGTCTGGCTTCTTATTTCTACAGTCGCGACATTGGCCGGGTAATGCGGGTTGCCGAAGCGCTGGAATACGGCATCGTAGGCATCAATGAAGGGCTGATTTCCACCGAAGTGGCCCCCTTCGGCGGGGTTAAAAACTCCGGACTGGGGCGTGAAGGATCGAAGTACGGTATCGAAGATTATCTCGAGATAAAGTATCTGTGCCTGGGCGGATTAGGGATCTAGCCCCCGACGCTTTTATGCGGCCCGCTCACGCGGGCCGGTAAAGCCCGATTACCTTTAGCAGCCGATCAAACGAGGTCAACAATGGAGTTATCCCCTGCCGTTCCCATTCTTCGCATCTTTTCGGTTGAAAAGGCCCGGGAGTTTTATCTGGATTTTCTCGGTTTCACGTTGGATTGGGAGCACCGCTTCAGTGAAGATCTGCCGCTGTACATGCAGATCACACGTTCCGGTCTGAGGTTGCATCTCAGTGAGCACTATGGTGACAGCACGCCGGGTTCCGCAGTGTTTATTCCCACCGAGGATATCGACGCGCTGCACCAGGAGCTATCAGCCAGGCAGTACCGCTATGCCCGGCCAGGCGTTGAAACCCTCGACTGGGGGAAAGAGCTTAACCTCACCGACCCCTTTGGCAACCGGCTGCGTTTTTGCCAGCAAATCGGCGACGCCTGACCCTTTTGGCGGCTAGCCGTTCAGGGCAGGCTTGTGGTACTGCGCGTCGCTGACCTTCTCCATCCAGTCTACCGGGCTGCCGTTTAACGATTCGGCGATGGCGATGTGGGTCATGGCGGTGTCCGGCGTCGCACCGTGCCAGTGTTTGACGTCTTCCGGGATCCACACAATATCGCCCTGGTTCATTTCCTGGATCTCTTCACCCCACAGCTGGATCCAACCACGCCCCTGAGTCACGATCAGCGTCTGGCCGAGCGGATGGGTGTGCCAGGCGGTACGGGCTCCGGGCTCAAAGGTCACGGTGGCGCCGCCCACGCGGGCCGGTTCGCTACCGGCAAAAGGCGCATCGATGCGAACTTTGCCGGTAAAGTACTCTTCTGGCCCCGGACGAGAAGGTTGGGAACCGCTGCGTTGAATTTTCACTTGTTTCTCCAGTTCGGCAGAGGCTGCCGACGTTAACATTGACAGGATAATTGTAGAGCGTGCGCGCCTTTTCGCCGGTCGGTGACGGCGGTTCAAAAGCTACCGCGGGCAACGGCCGCATCAACGTCCGACGTTTTGTTGCAAATGCGCCGGATAGCGATCGCCCTGAACCTCAATAACCGCGAGTGCCGCTTCAATGCTGCGCAGTTCTTCCGACGACAATGACAGCGACGCGGCCCCGAGATTTTCCTGCAGGCGATGCTGTTTGGTGGTCCCCGGGATCGGCACAATCCAGGGTTGCTGTGCCAGCAGCCAGGCCAGCGCTATCTGTGCCGGGGTGACCCCTTTTTGCTGAGCTATCTGCCCCAGCACGTCCACCAGCCCCTGGTTGGCTCTGCGCGCCTGCTCGCTGAAACGCGGCACCACATTGCGGAAATCGCTGCTGTCGAAGGTGGTATTTTCGTTGATCGCTCCGGTGAGAAAACCTTTCCCCAACGGGCTGAAAGGAACAAACCCAATGCCTAACTCTTGCAGCGTCGGCAAGATTTCCTGCTCGGGCTCCCGCCACCACAGCGAATATTCACTTTGCAACGCCGTCACCGGCTGCACCGCATGGGCACGGCGCAGCGTCTGTGCCCCCGCCTCGGACAGGCCAAAGTGCTTCACCTTCCCTTCCTGGATCAGCGCCTTCACCGTACCGGCGACGTCTTCAATCGGCACATTGGGATCCACCCGGTGCTGATAAAGCAGATCGATCGTTTCGACGTTAAGACGCTTTAACGACCCTTCCACCGCCTGGCGGATATGTTCCGGCCGGCTGTTGAGCACCTGTTTGCCATCCGGCTGCGGCAGTTCAAAACCAAACTTGGTGGCTATTACCACCCGATCGCGTACCGGCGCCAGCGCCTCGCCCACCAGTGACTCATTGGTGAAGGGGCCATAAACTTCTGCGGTATCGAAAAAGGTCACGCCCTGATCCACAGCGGCTCGGATCAAGCCAATCGCCTGCTGTTTGTCGGTGGCCGGGCCATAGCCAAAGCTAAGCCCCATGCAGCCCAGTCCCAACGCTGATACCTCCAGCCCACTGTTACCCAGCTTACGTTTTTGCATTTTTCCTCCGATGTGTACGAATGGGTCACCGCTTGTGCGGGACGACCAGGTGCGATCACTGTAAGAGGCAACCGGGCAAATAACTACGCGCTGAATATGCATGAGCTTATGAGCTCAATTCATAAACCCGCAAGGCGCTAAAAAAAAAGCACAAGGTATTCAATAAAAGCAGAATAATTAGAGTAACCTAGCCGCGCTTTGGGCGGCGCCGTCACATCCGTGCAACATCATCGAAACGGCTACGCCTGATTCAGCCCGTTTGGGCTTTATCTCTGACGAGAGCGTTTATTCAACGTCCAAAACTGTCCGCCTTATTTTTGATTGCCGCTGCCTTTTAGCCTTGGCAACAGGGGGATATGCCAGACACCGGGGATGGATTTTTGGGGAGAAACCGCGTGTTTTTTTGGATATGGCTTAATCTCTAAATCGGGGACTTTTCATTTTGGTAAGGATAATACTATGCAAAATAAAGCGTCATCATCGCCGCTCATCATCATCACGGCACTGTTCGCCGCGTTGAGTGGGCTCTATCTGCTGGGAGGCGGCATCTGGCTGGCCAAGCTCGGCGGTTCGCTGTACTACATCATCGCCGGCCTGGTACTGCTAATCACCGCCTGGTTACTGGTCCGCCGTCGTGCAACCGCTCTGTTGCTGTACGCGATCTTTTTACTCGGCACCACAATTTGGGCGCTGTGGGAAGTGGGGCCCGACTTCTGGGCACTGACGCCACGTCTGGACGTCACCTTCTTCTTCGGCCTGTGGCTGGTACTGCCTTTTATCTATCGCAAGCTGCACGCCAGGGGCAAGCTGGCCTACAGCGCGTTGAGCCTGGCGCTGGTCGTCACCGTGGTGGCGCTGGCCTATGCGGTGTTTAATGATCCACAAGAGATCAACGGCACCCTCGAACCAGCGCAGGTAAAAGTCGAACCTCAGGCGTCAGACGCCGACTGGCCGGCCTATGGCCGCACCCAGGAAGGCACGCGTTACTCTCCACTGAGCCAAATCAATGATAAGAACGTCGGCAAACTCAAGGAAGCCTGGACTTTCCAGACCGGCGACCTGAAAACCGCCAACGATCCGGGGGAAATCACCAACGAAGTGACCCCGATTAAAATCCGCGACACGCTCTATCTGTGCACCCCGCACCAGAAGCTGTTCGCACTGGACGCCGCCACCGGCAAGCAAAAGTGGCAGTTCGATCCTCAGTTGAAATTTAACCCAACCTTCCAGCACATCACCTGCCGTGGCGTTTCGTATCATGAAATGCCTGCCGCCACAGGTGCAGCCGCAGATGCCTCCCCGGCGCTGTGCGCACGACGCATTATCCTGCCGGTGAATGACGGTCGTTTGTTCGCTCTGGATGCCGATAGCGGCAAGCCTTGCGCCGACTTCGCCAATAACGGCGAGCTCAACCTGCAAAGCAATATGCCGTATGCGACGCCAGGCCATTATGAGCCAACGTCGCCGCCGGTGATCACCGACAAGGTGATTGTGATAGCCGGTGCAGTGACCGACAACTACTCCAACCGCGAGCCTTCGGGCGTGATCCGCGGTTTTGACGTCAACAGCGGCAAGCTGCTGTGGGCCTTCGATCCGGGCGCGAAAGATCCGAACGCCATTCCGGCGGACGAGCACCACTTCACCCCGAACTCCCCTAACTCCTGGGCCCCTTCAGCCTACGATGCCAAGCTGGATATCGTTTACCTGCCGATGGGCGTCACCACGCCGGACATCTGGGGTGGCGATCGCACGCCGGAAATGGAGCGTTATGCCAGCGGCCTGCTGGCGCTGAACGCCACCACCGGCAAACTGGTCTGGTTCTATCAGACGGTGCACCATGACCTGTGGGATATGGACGTACCGGCACAACCGACGCTGGCGGACATTACCGATAAAAACGGTAACAAGGTGCCGGTGATTTATGTGCCGACCAAAACCGGTAACATTTTCGTTCTGAACCGCACCAATGGCGAGTTGGTGGTCCCGGCTCCGGAAAAACCGGTTCCTCAGGGGCCAGCCAAGGGCGACCGTCTGTCACCGACCCAGCCTTTCTCTGAACTGACTTTCCGTCCAGAGAAAAAGCTGACCGGCGCGGACATGTGGGGTGCCACCATTTATGACCAACTGGTTTGCCGGGTGATGTTCCACAGCCTGCGTTACGAAGGCACCTTCACGCCGCCTTCCGAGCAGGGCACGCTGGTGTTCCCGGGTAACCTGGGCATGTTCGAATGGGGTGGTCTGTCTGTAGATACCGACCGTCAGGTGGCTATCGCCAACCCTATCGCCTTGCCGTTTGTTTCCAAACTGATCCCACGCGGTCCGGGCAACCCGATCGAGCCTGACGAAAATGACAAAGGCGGATCCGGCACCGAGTCCGGCGTTCAACCGCAGTATGGCGTACCGTTCGGCGTAACGCTGAATCCGTTCTTGTCGCCGTTTGGCCTGCCGTGCAAACAGCCGGCCTGGGGTTATATTTCCGCCGTGGACTTGAAAACCAACGACATCGTGTGGAAAAAACGTATCGGTACCGTACGCGACAGTTCTCCGCTGCCGTTACCGTTCAAAATGGGCATGCCGATGTTGGGCGGGCCGGTGTCCACCGCCGGTAACGTCTTCTTCATTGGCGCAACCGCGGACAACTATCTGCGCGCCTTCAGCGTGACCAACGGTGAAAAACTGTGGGAAGCGCGGCTGCCGGCCGGTGGCCAGGCAACGCCAATGACCTATGAGGTCAACGGCAAGCAGTACGTGGTGATTTCCGCCGGCGGTCATGGTTCGTTCGGCACCAAGCTGGGTGACTATATTGTCGCTTACGCCTTGCCAGACGAGAAATAATCGCAGAGGATAGTCTTGTGACAGAGCACGCCGGATGGCGTGCTCTGTCACTTTAAAACCACAGTAAAAGCTTTCTCACCGCCCATCCTCATCCTGCAATAAAATTTCACCCCAACCATTGATAATGATTATCATTCGCAATATTATATCTGCGTTGGCCCCGGCAGTGGCCGACAATCATCTTCATATCGCAAGCAGTAACCAGCGGCCGCCTTCGGGCGGCCCTATTTGGAGGCACATGGTCGAGCACAAACACCGGCAAGAAAGCAGCATCGCCCTCCTGCGGGCACCCCCGGTCTACCTCAGCACGGAGACGCCAGAATGAGCCAACAGCCGTTAACCGCCATGCTGATGTTGATTTACGTGCTGCTGATGGTTCCGGCACTGTTCGCCATCGATAGTCGTCTGAGCGCCACCCGCTGGGGCCACAGTCGCCTGATGCGCAAGACGCTGCAGACCGGGTTTATCATTGTTCTGACGCTGCTGTTTTTTAGCCTTATGACGTTGCTGTATTGAGTTGAGCCGGCACTAATTCGCCGCAACCGGCAGTGTGCCCTCCTGCTTGACTACCGTGACCTTACCGCTAAGGGCAAAGGCTGAAATCAACGTGAACAGTAACGCAATGCAGCCGAGGATCAGGTAAGAGGTTTTGAAACCGTAATTGACGTACATCAGGCCTGCCGCATAGGACATACCGATGGCCGAGAGCTGCTTGAAGAAGCAAAAGCCCCACAGGTATATCGACGCCGAAAGGTTAACGTTAAACTGGGTGGTGATGTATTTGAAAATGCCCACCAACAGGAACGGCACCTCAAACATATGCAGGGTTTTGAGAATAATGACCGCGGCGACCGAATCCGCCTGCGATGAACCAATAATCCGCACCGACATAATCACCCCAGCTATCAACAGCGCGTTCTTGCCGCCAATGCGATTAATGATCAACGGCGCAAAGAACATGATGAAAGCGTTAAGAAACTCGCCCAGCGTCGTTACATAACCAAACGCCTGCGTTCCCGCATGTCGGTCGCTGAAAAACGACGTAAAGAAGTTGGCGAACTGCTGATCAAAGACGTCATACACGCAGGCTACGCCCACGATATACATCACCAGACACCAGAATTTGCGCATTTTCAGCAGGTTCAACGCCGCCTTTAACTTGATGGGTTTGTGGTTTAACGCCAAGCCGTCCGCCACCGCCAGCGTGCTGCTCTGATCGGGTTTGAACAAATACAGCAAACCGGCCAGGATCAGCGCAAAGCTGGAGGCCAACCAAAACGCGAACTGGTTGTTGATGGTAAACATATAGCCGACGATCGAGGCGCATATGGCCCAGCCGATACAGCCGAACAACCGGGCGCGGCCATACTCGAACTGACTGCGTCGGCTCACTTTTTCGATAT
The DNA here is from genome assembly GCF_047456085.1 of Serratia sp. BNK-12. Taxonomy (NCBI): domain Bacteria; kingdom Pseudomonadati; phylum Pseudomonadota; class Gammaproteobacteria; order Enterobacterales; family Yersiniaceae; genus Serratia; species Serratia sp. BNK-12. The sequence continues at coordinate 1,832,186 of NZ_CP179896.1, read as the reverse complement.
AAGCTTCAATGGCCGGTGAACCGCCGCTGCACACCAGCCCCAGGTAAACCCCGCACAGCAAGGCCCCCCAAACAAAATGGCTTTGCAGCAGCGGCGAAAACACATAAATAAACAGCGGCGCCAGAAACAGCAGCAGGAAGATGATCATCCACAGCAGATGTTTCTTCAGGCCAAATTTGTCGGTGACGAAACCGAAAATCGGCTGAAACACCAGGGCAAACAGCGCCATGCAGGCAAACACCAACCCGGTTTGCTGCTGGTCAAGCTGGTTGACGTCATGCAGCCAGATAGGAAAGAACGGCAGCACCGCCCCCATGATGAAAAAGTAGAAAAAACAGAAGGCCCCAAAGATCCAAAAATTCTTGTTTCTCAAATAAAACATGGCTCACCACCCTATTTTTGATGGCGCAGGAAGCCCCGCGCCTTGTGCGTTTTGAGGAGGAGATACGGTTAAATTCGACGATCAGTGATAGGCAGGGAGCCAACTGCCGTGAGCCTCAATCAGCTCGTCGCACAGCTTACGTATATCATCAATGGAAAGCTCGGCGGAGGTATGTGGGTCCAACAGCGCCGCATGGTAAATCGCGTCGCGTTTGCCGGTCACCGCCGCTTCAATGGTCAATAGCTGGGTATTGATATTGGTGCGGTTCAGCGCCGCCAGTTGCTCGGGTAAATGGCCAACGTAACAAGGGCTGATCCCCTGCCCATCCACCAGACAAGGCACTTCTACGCAGGCCTCTGCCGGCAAGTTGGTGATGAGACCGGTGTTGAGCACGTTGCCGCCAATCTTGTACGGCCGGTCGGTCTCCATCGCTTCGATAATGTACGAGGCATATTCGTGGGTACGGGAATGCGTCAGGTTAGCGTCGTGGGTCAACGCCAGCTTGCGTTGCTGCCACTGGTCGATTTGCTCGATACAACGGCGCGGATACTCGTCGAGAGGAATATTGAAGCGCTCAATCAGCTCCGGGTAATGACGTTTAATCCAATACGGCATGTATTCGGCATTATGCTCGGAAGATTCAGTGACGTAATAACCAAAGGTTTTCATGATTTCATGGCGTACCATGTCGTCATGCTTGCCCTGCAGCGCGTTGGCGCGACGTTTGATTTCCGGGTACAGATCCTCGCCGTGACGGCGAACGTCCAGCAGCCAGGCCATGTGGTTGATGCCGGCAATGTGAAACTGTACGTCGTCGGTAGGCATATCGACGCTTTTCAGCAAGGTCTCCGCACACACCTGAACGCTGTGACATAACCCCACCGTTTTCACCCCGGTATGGCGCAGCATGGCTCCGGTTAAGGCCGCCATTGGGTTGGTGTAGTTCAGCAACCAGGCATCCGGACAGACCGCCTCAATGTCCCGGGCAAAGTCAAACAGCACCGGAATGGTACGCAGCGCGCGGAAGATGCCGCCGATGCCCAGGGTATCGGCAATGGTCTGCTGCAGGCCGTACTTTCTGGCGATGGTGAAATCGGTGATGGTGCAGGGATCGTAGCCGCCGACCTGAATGGCATTTACCACGTAATTAGCGTTTTTCAGTGCCGCCCGGCGGTTTTCTACCCCGAGATAAGGGGTGATCTTCGCCCTGCCCGCATTAATATTGCGGTTGATATTGCTCAGCATGGCGAAAGATTCATTGAGACGAGCGCTGTCAATGTCGTACAGCGCAATATCCACCTCTTTCAGGGCTGGCGTTGCCATGATGTCGCCGAGAACGTTCTTGGCGAAAATGGTGCTGCCTGCTCCCATAAAAGTCACTTTAATCATCGTATTTCTCCGCTGCTGTGGTTTTCGATAAGCTGAAACTACGCGGCAACGCATTCGCAATATAGGGATAAATGTGACCTTGTTATGGCGAAAAATGACGCAGCATGAAAACTGTGAGCCAGGTCTGGATCTGAAGATCGCCCCACCGCCGTGCCACGACTACACTGCTACAGTAAGCGAAAACACAGGGGCCATGACTGATGCATAAGAGTTTTACTCTGAGTCGTACCGACAATATCGAGCTGAACCTGTACCAGTATGGCGAGGAGAACTGTGACAAGGGGCACAGCTTTGGACCGGCGGTACGCCAACACTATTTATTTCATTATGTGATAAGCGGTACCGGAGTACTGAGCAGCGAATATGGCTCTTTTCCGGTGGTGGCCGGAGAAGGTTTTTTGATCCACCCGCACGACGTGACTACCTACCGCGCCGACTCTAAAGATCCCTGGCATTATATGTGGCTGGAAGTCGACGGGCTGGTGGCCGGCAAGATTTTTGAAGAGTGCCGCCTGAGCCGCCAGTTGCCGATTTATCGTCCCCGCCAGAACGAAGACGCCCCTCTGGCGCTGCGCTATCTGCGGCAACTCATTAGCCATGGTGATGAACATCGGTTAAAAACGCTGGGCCTGAGCTATCTGTTTTTTTCTTCGCTGATTGATAACGCTTTGCAAAGTATCGCCGAGCCGCCAAGCGACAAGGCGCAGCATCTGCGCAAGGCGGTAAAACTCATTGAAAACCGCTACCATGAACCCCTCACCATTGAGCGCCTGGCCGCCTACTGCAACATCAACCGCAGTTACCTGTGTCGGCTGTTTAAAGGCACTTACGGCATTGGGCCAAAGGAATATCTGCTGAACTTCCGCATGAGCATCGCCGCCAGCCTGCTGTGCAATAGCCAGACGTCAATCAAGGTGGTGGGAATTTCGGTGGGGTATGAAAACCAACTGCACTTCTCCAAGGCCTTTAAACAGGTCCACGGCCTCTCGCCGGCCAAATGGCGTCTGGAAAATAGTCAGGCATCATCGGTGCCGGGCGAAGTAACAGCGAACGCCTGATGCTTACTCGCCGCTTTTCTCTGCGCGGATATTTTCCGCCAGCGAGTTCGATTTTATGCGCGGGTATTTCCACAGCCACCGTCCGCTGACCATACGCCAGTAGAACAAGACACCGCGTACCGCCCAATCCATAAACATCCCCAGCCAGACGCCAACCACGCCCATGCCCAGCATGATGCCCAGCGTATAACCGGCAACCACGCGGCAACCCCACATGCCCAGCATCGACACCCACATCGCAAAACGGGCGTCGCGCGCGCCCTTCAAACCGGCGGGCAACACCCATGACGCCGCCCAGATAGGCATAAAGGCGGCATTGAGCCAGAGCAACACCTTTACCACCTCCTTCACGTCGTCTTGTTGGGTATAAAACGAGGCGAATACCCCCGCCAGGGGCGCCGTGCCCCAGGCAATCACCGTCAGCCCTATCGTTGCCAGCCAGAAAATGTGGCGCAATTGGCGCTCCGCCTGAGCTATTTGCCCTTTGCCCAGCCGTTTTCCCACAATAATGGTCGACGCCGACCCCAGAGCGTTGCCCGGAAGGTTAATCAACGACGCGACAGAAAAAGCGATGAAATTGCCGGCGATAACGTTGGTGCCCATGCCGGCAACAAACATTTGGGTCAATAACTTGCCGCCGTTGAACAACACCGATTCGATGCTGGCAGGAATACCTATCCCCAGCACTTCCCACAGGATGGTCAGCTTCAACGGGGTAAAGTAACTTTTCAGCGTGATGTGCAGCGCCGGATTAAAGCCGATCATCAGGACATAAACGATCGCGATGGCGCCAATATAGCGGGAAATGGTTAACCCCAGCCCGGCCCCGACAAACCCCAGCCCGTGCCAGCCCAGCATGCCGTAAATCAGTATGCTGCTGATGATGATATTCAGAATATTCATGCCGCCGTTGATCAACAGCGGGATTTTGGTGTTGCCTGCACCGCGCAACGCCCCGCTGCCAATCAACGCAATGGCGGCGGCCGGGTAGCTCCACACCGTGGTTTGCAGATAAGACAGCGCCAACGCCTTTACCTCCGGCGTGGCGGCACCGGCGATCACATCAATAATCTGTTCGCCCGCCAAATGAATGCCGATCGCCAAGGCAAAGGCCACCAGGGTCATTAGCACCAGCGACTGGCGTGCAGCCGCTCGCGCTCTTTTTCTGTCCCGCTTGCCGAGGCTAAAGGCCACCACCACCGTGGTGCCCAGATCCACCGCGGCGAAGAACGAGATGATTACCATGTTGAAGCTGTCCGCCAGCCCCACCCCGGCCATCGCCTCTTTGCCGATCCAGCTCACCAAAAAGGTGCTCAGCACCCCCATCAGCAGAACGCAGGCGTTCTCCATAAAGATCGGCACCGCCAGCGGCGTGATCTCACGCCAAAACAGCACGCGATAGCTTTTGCGTTTTGGGTACCAGGGCGTATTTTCCACGCGCTGGCGCAGGGCGGCGTATAAGTTCAAGATCGGCTCATGAGATAAAAGTGAAACAACATTTCAAATAATGAGCGACAGAACGTTATCCTGCAAAGAATATTTTGCTTCCTTGATGAAGGCAGCCGAAAGCTGGCGTTTCTTCCGGAAAACCTGGGTGCCCCGAGGGTATTAATCAGCCCAACAAGACCACCAGCCAAAGCATTATCGTCATCACCACCGCAACCAACTGCGCAGCGCCGCCCAAATCCTTGGCCCGCTTGGATAAGGGATGTATCTCCAGAGAAATGCGATCGACAACGCTCTCAATGGCAGTATTAAGCAACTCAACAACCAGTAAAATGAAGCTGCTGGCAATCAATAACATCCTTTCTACTTTTGTAATATCTAAAGTAAATGTAACAACCAGTAATATTACGTTAATCACCAGCAATTGACGGAAAGCATCTTCGGTAAAAACGGCATCAACAAGGCCCGCCAGTGAGTTTTTTATGCTACTTATTAAGCGATTTATTCCTTTTTTCTTTTCAAAGGACATGCATCTTACTCTTATAAAAACCGGGTGATTTTTAATACCAATCAATAACGCACAGTAACTTATAACGAAATTGGTTAATGAAATTAAATAATCACCCGTGTGACATTGTTTTTCCGGCAACGTTGAATCGCCAACAACCAAAAGGCAATTTTGGTCATAGGTATTCTCTGAGCGCAGTGCGTTTTACATCCTGTGAAGGGCCGATAAAATCAGCGTCTTGCCGAGGGGTTAGAGTTGTTTTTCATATAAGCGATAACGCTTGTAAGGCACCGCGCCAATTCGCTCCAGAATGGTGCGCATGCCGGTATTCGACTCTAATATCCAGGACATCTCCAGCGCATCAATACCGCGTTTCTCGAAGGGGTCATGTAACGCTTCGATCAGCAGTAGTGCAATAATCGGCCCTATTCGGCTGAATTGATATTCCTGGCGAACGCCCATCAGCGGCACCCTCGCGGTACGCACCCCGCTCACTTTCAAACGCCACAACAGCTTCGCCCAGCCAAAGGGAAATAAACTGCCGTTGAGATCGGCAATTGCCTCGTTGATATTGGGCAAACCGACGATGAAAGCGCAAGGTACTGAATCGACCTCGGCAATATAAATCATGTCATCAGGCACCAGGAACTTCAGCTGATCGCCCATGGTGGCAAACTCATGTTTGGTGAAAGGCACGAATCCCCAGTTATCCTGCCAACCGGAATTGAAAATTTCGCGCAGCACCTGCATTTCCTCGCTAAACCTTTTGCGATTGAGGCGGCGCAGGGTCACTTTTTTACGCACCTGACTCATCATTTTGGCCAGAGAAGGCGAAAAATGCAGGTCCGTGCGCTTCATCCAATAAGCCAACAAATCTATGCCCTGCGTATACCCCTGGCGCTCCAGATTGGCTGCGTAGTAGGGTTTGGCATGCGTCATCAGCGCCGACGGCGGCGTATCAAACCCTTCGACCAACAGGCCACTTTCCTGATTGATATTAAGACTGAAGGGACCGGTGATTTTTAATGCGCCCTTAGACCTCAGCCAAGCTTCTGCCGCGGCAAATAACGCGCTAAAAACCGCCGGATCCTCGATGGCATCGATCATGCCAAAGTGACCGGTATCCTCGCCGTAGCGTTCGCGGTGCAAAGCGTCAATTTGAGCGGTTATCCGCCCGACCACCTTGCCCTCTTTTTTGGCTACCCATGCCTGCCATTCTATATGATCAGTCCCAGGATTCTTCTTAGAGAGATGTTCTTCGCGCTCTAAATACAAAGGGTCAATCCAATTAGGATCGTCACGAAACAGGGAGGAAGGAAAAGCGATAAATGCCTTAAGATCACGCTTATCGAGGACTTGCTCAATATGAATCATAAATAACCTTACAATTTAGTGACATGCTCAAAAAAAGAACGTTATAACGCCAGTGATATTTTCTGAAATGAGATCCGCTCTCGGTTATGACTTATCGCTTTAAGAGATAAGAAAAATCAATTAATACCTATTATCCTGCAGGATGTTACCCGAGCAGAGTTTCCACTGACACGTGCTGTTCTTTATCAAAAGTGATGCCAGACAGAGGCGTGAGTGATCTGAGCAAATTATGCTTTTTATTATTTCGTGCTATTTCCAGCAAAGAAAAACCAATCGTTTTTTAGTTTACTAATTCTGGTCTGGAGACGCATTGGCATATTTTAACATTAAATGCTTTTTCTATCCCTGGGGTTAAATGAGGCTTTCACTTTTGTCCGTCTTCCGGATACTGTTTAGGATATGTTTAAGTACGGAGATAGCCATGCGCAAGATCAGATCATATGAATCGCCGATTATTGCCTTCCGGAAATGTGTCGATAACAGGCACCCGGTCAAGGCTGTCGGGCAAAGGATGGAGATATCAGGAGCTGGCTGTGACAGCACCTATATCCGCCGTTCTTCTGTCATGGTCCTCACGTGAAAAAGACCAGGTAATATCCACGGCTAATCCCTCGCCTTTAGTTCTAAGTAGACATGCTGGTTATTAATTCCAGGGTGATCTGTTTGTGGAATGAAAGAAAATGATTGAATAACAAATATATTCAAAACATTTTCATTGTAAAAACATTAACTCTCTCGCCAATAGTCGTTTATCTCTTTTGGTGATTTTTACTCTATGGCTAATTTGTATATGTCTGAAACAAGCTCCACTCATTCTCTTCCAATGCGTTATGCAGATTTCCCCACTCTGGTGGAGGCATTAGATTATGCAGCGCAGGGCAGTACAGGAATGAACTTTTACGATCGTCGTAATCAGCTCGTGGCCGTACTGGAATATCGCACGCTGAAACAGCGCGCGATAGTGGGTGCGCGGCGCCTGTTATCCCTGAACCTCAATAAAGGCGATCGGGTTGCACTTATCGCGGAAACCAGCGCGGGTTTCGTCGAGGCTTTTTTTGCCTGCCAATATGCCGGTTTGGTTGCCGTGCCCCTGGCCATTCCTATGGGGGTCGGGCAACGGGACTCTTATACCATCAAGCTTCAGGGCCTGATCAACAGCTGTAAACCTGCCGCCATTATCAGCAGCGAAGAATGGGTACCGCTGATCAGCTCTGCGACCCTGGATGCACCGCCAACCCATATTCTCAGCGACGCAGATTTTAACGCTCTGCCTGAGCGGGATGTGGAGCTGCAGGCACCGTCGCCCAACGATATTGCCTATCTCCAATACACGTCGGGCAGCACTCGCTTTCCACGCGGGGTGATCATTACCCAGCGTGCGGTGATGTCTAACCTGCGCGTGATTAGCCATGATGGGATCAAACTGCGCGCGGGCGATCGCTGCGTTTCCTGGCTGCCCTTCTATCACGATATGGGCCTGGTCGGTTTCCTGCTTACCCCAGTGGCGACTCAGCTGTCCGTCGACTATTTGCGTACGCAAGATTTTGCCATGCGTCCAATGCAATGGTTAAAACTGATCGCCAAAAATCGCGGCACCGTGTCGGTCGCTCCGCCGTTTGGCTACGATTTATGCCTGCGCTACAGCAACAACAAAGAGATCACCGAGTTGGATCTCTCCAGTTGGCGCGTGGCTGGCGTAGGGGCTGAACCTATTCCGTCAGATTTACTCTCTCAGTTCGCTGAGCACTTCGGCCATCTTAACTTTGACCGCAAGGCGTTGATGCCCTGCTATGGTTTGGCCGAGAACACCCTGGCAGTCAGTTTCTATGACGAAGCTTCCGGTGCGCCCATCAACCAGGTCGACCGCGACATTTTGGAATACGAAGGTAAGGCGGTAGCACCCGGCAAAAAAACGCGGGTCACATCGACCTTTGTCAATTGCGGCAAGCCACTGCCCGGTCACCGTATCGAAATTCGCAGCGAAACCGGGCTCCCGCTGCCTGAGCGGCAGGTCGGCCGTATTTGTATCTCCGGCCCCAGCCTGATGAATGGCTATTTCCGCGACGATGCGTCTCAACAGCAAATCCAGACAAGCGGCTGGATGGATACCGGTGACCTGGGCTATCTGCTGGACGGCTACCTGTACGTCACCGGCCGCAAGAAAGATTTGATCATCATTCGTGGTCGTAACATTTGGCCGCAGGATATTGAATATGTTGCGGAGTCCGAGCCGGAAATCCGCTCTGGCGACGCCATTGCCTTCGTGACCGAAGAGCACGGTGACGGCGCCAGAATTATTCTGCAAATCCAGTGCCGGGTCAGCTCTGAAGATCGTCGGGAGCAAATCGTCCACACGCTGAGCGCCCGAATTCAAAGCGAGTTCGGCATTGCGGTGGATATTGAGCTGTTGCCGCCCCACAGCATTCCCCGCACCTCCTCGGGGAAACCTGCCCGTGCGGAGGCCAAGAAGCGTTGGCTGACCACCTCCATCTGCCCGCCGATGCAACAACTGGCAGGTTTTGCGCAATGACAGGCACCGTGGCAGTCACTGGCGTAACCGGCTTTATTGGCCGGCATATCGTTCAGAATCTGCTTTCCCGTGGTTTTACCGTGCGCGCCCTCACCCGGCGTGCAGGTCAAATCGCCCCCCCTAACCTGACCTGGATCCAGGGGGCGCTGGAGGATCAGGACTCGCTCATCGAGCTGGTTCGCGGGGCAGAATTCGTGGTGCATTGTGCGGGCCAGGTGCGGGGAGGCACGGAAGAAACCTTCACCCGGTGTAATGTCAGCGGCAGCCAACACCTGATGCAGGCGGCCAGACAAAGCGGCAGCTGCAAGCGCTTCCTGTTTATCTCTTCTCTTGCCGCTCGCCATCCGGAGCTGTCCTGGTATGCCAATTCAAAACACGTTGCTGAACAACGGCTAACCGCTATGGCTGCGGATATTTCACTGGGCATTTTTCGCCCCACCGCGGTTTACGGGCCCGGCGATAAAGAGCTTAAGCCGATATTCAGCTGGCTTCTGCGCGGCGTGCTTCCACGGCTGGGCGCAGCGGAAGCAAAGCTGACGTTCCTTCACGTGAGCGATTTAGCCGAAGCCGTAAGCCAGTGGCTATTGGCCCCTGGCCCGCAGACGCAAACGTATGAACTTTGCGACGGGGTTGCCGGCGGTTATAGCTGGCAGCGATTACGGGAAATAGGGACCACCGTACGCAATGGCCCGGTGAGGCTGGTGGGGATCCCGCTGCCCCTGCTGAAAATTTTGGCCGATGGCAGCATGTTGCTGAGCCGGTTGACCAACAAAGAACCGATGCTGACCCACAACAAAATACGGGAATTAACCTATCCGGACTGGTCTGCAAACAATCGAAGCCTGTCCGAAGATACTCATTGGGTCCCCAAGATTAGTTTGAAGCGCGCACTGCGTGAAGGTTTATTTTAATTATCTAAATTAGAGGTTTGCCAAAAATTTTTATGCGAAATCGCGACGCTGTTATGAATTATATTCTGACTTGCCTGCAAGGTCTGGTCGAAGGCGGATTAGAAATCAAACCTGATAGCGATCTCGTCAACGATCTTGGCCTGGAGTCCATCAGAGTCCTGGATCTGCTGATGATGTTAGAAGACGAATTCGATATTTCTATTCCTATCAATATATTGCTTGATGTCAGAACGCCAGAGCAGCTGCTTGACGCTCTACTCCCTCGCCTGGAGAAAACCAATGGGTCTTTATGATAAATTTTCGCGGCTTACCCAGGATCGTAAGCAATTCCAGGCCGATGGCCTGAACCCCTTTGGCACCTGTATCGATGAGGTTTACTCGGCAACCGAAGGGCGCATTGGCAATCAGAAAATTGTTCTGGCGGGGACCAATAACTACCTGGGCCTGACCTTCGATGCGCAGGCTATTGCCGAGGGTCAGGCGGCATTAGCCGCTCAGGGCACCGGCACAACCGGCTCACGCATGGCGAACGGCAGCTATGGCTCTCACTTGCAGTTGGAGCAAGAGCTGATGGCGTTCTTTGATCGCCCCACCGCCATCGTCTTTTCCACCGGCTATACCGCGAACCTGGCGGTCATCAGTACTCTGGCAACCCCCGGCTCGGTCGTGCTGATCGACGCGGACAGCCACGCCAGTATTTATGATGCCTGCGCCCTGGGCGGCGCTGAAATCATTCGCTTCCGCCACAACGATGCCAAAGATCTGGAACGTCGCATGGTGCGCCTTGGCGAACGTGCCCGAGACGCGATCATCATCGTCGAAGGCATTTACAGCATGCTGGGCGACGTTGCTCCGCTGGTTGAAATCGTCGACATCAAACGGCGGCTCGGCGGTTATTTGCTGGTAGACGAAGCGCATTCATTCGGCGTGATGGGGGCTCACGGACGGGGTCTGGCTGAAGAACTAGGCGTTGAGCAAGATGTTGATATTATTCTGGGCACGTTCAGTAAAAGCCTGGCCTCTATCGGCGGCTTTGCCGTGGGCGGCAAAGATATGGAAGTGCTGCGCTACAGCAGCCGCCCTTATATTTTTACCGCTTCGCCTTCGCCATCCAGTATTGCTTCGGTGCGCGCTTCTTTGAAAAAGATCGCGCAACATCCTGAACTGCGGGAAAAACTCTGGAGCAACGCGCATCGGCTCTATCAGGGACTGGCCAAGCTGGGCTACGAGCTGGGGCCACGCATCAGCCCGGTGGTGCCGGTGATGATTGGTTCGAAAGAAGAGGGTTTGCAATTCTGGCGCGACCTGATCGCCAAAGGTGTTTATGTCAATCTGGTGTTACCTCCGGCAGCACCGGCCGGCATAACGCTCCTGCGATGCAGCGTTAACGCCGCGCACAGTGATGAAGAGATTGATAAGATCATTGGGGCTTTTGCCGCGCTAAAAAAATAATGACGTCCCGCTGCTCATAAAACTCATGGGCAGTGTTCCCATCAAAAACACTCTTCACCTTGCCTGCCAGTGCCGAAAAAGTTATCGGCACTGGAATCAAACTTTCTGACTGCGAGAACTGAAATAATCAGTGGGTCGCTACCGATTCGCCTTCGACTACAAAGCTATATCCCTGCGCTTGCATAAATTCCGCGACGGCTTTTTCAGCGGCGGATAACACTTCATCGAGCGGTTTATTGGCATCGACATCCGCAATTTCCGCACCTTCAAAAGTGAGCAGTGGCGTAACGGCAATCTTTTTGGCTAATGCTTCTTTGCGATGATCGGGTTTACGTGCGCAAGCGACGTCCAGATCCACATTCAACTTGATCACCAGGTCTGGCTTATTATCCGCCATCCATTGAAAAGCTTTGCGTTCGCGCTCCGCCAACCATCTGACAAAATGGCTGCCTTGAGTATTTTCGGGAAATACGGTGCCATCGTAGGCGCCGGGGATTTGTACCTGCGGGAAACGGTCGGTTAATACGATCAGACCTTGTCGACGAAAAGCCAACATCCGGCGAAAACGCAGCAGCCGACGCAAAACGAAAGTGATAATGACCAAACCCGGCAACAGCCCCACCCTGGATTTTTTGGATTTCACTTTTTTAGTGTTGCGTTCGATGGCCTTGCCAACAGAATTTCCCATCAGCGGGAGTTGCGAAACCGCACGCCCGACATTTCCTGCCTGCTTACCCAGATGCACCTTCACTGCAGGACCGTATTTTTTCACATACTCAATGAGATATTCACAAACGGTAGACTTACCCGAGCCATCGCTGCCAATTACCGCAATAAGCGGCGGGGATTTTGAATTCATAATAAGATTCTCTTCTAAGACACCTGTAAAAATGTATCACTTCGAAAACGAAAAGTCGCTTAATGACGTTATCAAAGCCATGGGGAATAAATATTGCCAACCCCAGACCAAAGCACACAAAAGATTAAGAAAACAATGAAGAAACCTGTTCCATTACCCGGTGCGGCAACGCCTAATTAGCATTAAGAGCTATAAGAACAATCCCAGCTGTGGTTAGCACAAAAAAACAAGACGGACTCACCAAAACATAATCACAAATAATAAAGAAATTTGAATGTCACTGAGATAATACTCAATAAATATCTTGAACCCAAGGCTGGTTATAATACAATAGTTTCTTTGAGTTGGACCAATTATTGTGAGTCAACAGACAATGCCCATTGCTAATCATCCCCCCGTGCGCGTAATTGCAATAACGGGTTGTGATGGCTCGGGAAAATCGACCTTGGCTGCCAGTCTGGTCAATCATCTCTCATCGCAAGAACCGACAGAATTACTTTATCTCGGCCAGTCTTCGGGACGTATTGGGGAATGGATCAGCAACTTGCCGATTATTGGCGCACCCTTCGGTCGTTATTTACTGGCGAAGTCCGATCGCGTTCATGAACATCCTTCAACGCCGCCGGGTAATCTGACCACGCTGGTGATCTTTTTGTTGTCATATTGGCGCGTTTATAAGTTTCGCCGCATGCTGGCAAAAAGCCGCAGAGGGCAATTACTGGTCACCGATCGCTATCCGCAAGCGGAAGTGGCGGGTTTTCGTTTTGATGGGCCGCAGCTGGCAAAAACGGATGGCGGTAATCGCTGGGTACGCTGGTTGAGAAAACATGAGCAAAGGCTGTATCAGTGGATGGCATCATATCCGCCTTTCTTATTGATTCGTCTGGATATTGATGAAGAAACCGCATTCTCGCGCAAACCCGATCATAAACTTTCTGCGCTGCGCGAAAAGATTGCCGTCATTCCGCATCTTACTTTTAACGGCGCGAACATACTGGATTTAGATGGGCGAGAGCCGGCGGGTAAAATTCTTGATGAATCGCTGCGTGCCATTCGAACCTCCCTGGCGACACCCAAGGTTTAGTCTGCCGATAACTTATTAATACTGAAAAAAATGCAAACAGATAAATCAAATACCGCCAGCGATGCTTCATCGACCGTGATTACCGGCCTGATTGCGGTCGTGGGCAGTGACGGTACGGGGAAATCCACGCTTACCGCCGATTTGGTCAAAAACCTGCAAAAATACCGGACAACGGAACGGCGTTATTTAGGGCTGATCTCCGGTGAAGATGGCGACAAAATTAAGCGCCTGCCGGTTATTGGTGTCTGGCTTGAACGCCGCCTGGCCGCGAAGTCCGACAAGACTCAGCGCATGAGCAATAAACCGCCGGCACTCTGGGCAGCCCTGATTATGTATGGTTTTTCAGTGTGGCGTGCGGCTAATTTACGCAAAGTACAGCGTCTGGCAGAGAGCGGCGTGCTGGTGATTAGCGACCGTTTTCCGCAGGCCGAGATTTCCGGTTTTTATTATGACGGGCCGGGCATTGGCGTAGAGCGGGCAAAAGGCTGGTTAATGACTCGCTTAGCCGCACGCGAAAAACGTTTATATCAATCAATGGCCTTATGCCGCCCCGAACTTATCATTCGCCTCGATATTGATGTCGATACCGCCTTTTCACGTAAGCCCGATCACAGCTACGAAGAACTGAAGGACAAAATCTCTGCCATGGTTCGGCTGCAATATAATGGTTCCAGAATTATAGAGTTGGATGCTAAAGCGCCTTACGATGAAGTACTGGAAAAAGCGCTGAATGCAATATCCTCCGTCGCAATGATCCCTTCGCTTCCCCAGGCTTCTCTCGGATAGCGAATTCATTCATCTACAGACATGTCGATAATATCGTTCACTATTAAGATTCAGGGGTAAACAACGCTAATGTTTATTACCAAAAAATCAGGAAAACGCACTTTTTGATCATGTTTTAAAATGAATGCCAGTACCGGAAGGATGACTAAACAGCATTGAATGGTAAAATTTTATCAGCCTGGAAAAGTATTATCGGAGAGATTTTCATGATTATATTTCAGGTGTGAAAGTTTTACCCGAGCCTGTCGCTCGCAATGTAAAATAGGGATTGAGCCGCTATCAATCCTGGTGAGAGTGTCGCCAAGCAAAACGGGCGATTCTTTACTTTTCACTCCATGAACGGATACATATCTCTGAGTTTCGTCGTACCGGATATGTATGCAAGGCCAGCTTATGTCCGCTGAGCTATTGATAACCTGAAGTGGTCAGTATGGCTGGTTTTACCATGAAGCATTGGTTTTCCGATGGCGCTTTTCGTTCCATCTTACGTAACGCCGCTTATTTAGGTTCCGGCAGTGTAGCCAGCGCCCTGCTCGGGCTGCTTGCGCTTTCTTGCGCCGGCAAAGGCATGTCGCCTGAAATGTTTGGTGTTCTGGTTGTTATTCAAGCCTATACCAAAGCAGTCAGCGACTTTATCAAGTTTCAGACGTGGCAATTCGTTGTCCAATTTGGGACTCCGGCGCTGGAACGCCAAAACATTCAACGCTTTCGTGACGTCATTTCATTTTCGTTCGGTCTGGATATTGCCAGCGGCACCATTGCGGTACTGGGCGGCATGTTGCTGCTCCCTTTCCTTTCGCACGCCTTAGGGTTGGATACGGAAAGTTTCTGGCTCGCGATCCTTTACTGCACCTTAATCCCGTCGATGACGTCGTCCACCCCTACGGGAATTTTACGCGCGTTTGATCGCTTCGACCTGATTGCCGTTCAGCAGGCCATCAAGCCCTTCCTGCAGGCCGTCGGCAGCGTGCTGTCCTATTATTTTGATTGGGGATTTCCAGGGTTCATCGTCACATGGTATGCCTCCAACTTGATCGGCGGCACGCTATTTTGGTGGTTCGCCGCGCGTGAACTGCACCGCAGAGATATCCATAACGCATTGAAACCACGCCTATTCAAAACCGCACGTCGTATCGAAGGCGCCTGGAATTTCGTCTGGACCACCAATTTTGCCCATACTATTTGGGCTACCCGTAACTCGTGCAGCACGGTGTTAGTCGGCGTCGTTTTGGGGCCGGCAGCCGCCGGGCTGTTCAAAATCGCGATGACCTTCTTTGACGCCACGGGGACCCCGGCCAAGCTGCTGGAAAAAAGCTTCTACCCTGAGATCATGCGTCTGGATCCCCGAACCAGCAAACCCTGGATGCTGGGCCTCAGATCGGCGTTGTTGGCTGGAGGCATAGGTCTCGCCGTGGCGCTGCTGGTCATCGTCGTAGGTAAGCCATTAATTTCCTTTGTGTTCGGCCAGCAGTATTTGCAAGCCTATGATTTAATCCAAATCATGCTGGGCGCCATTATCGTTTCCATGCTGGGCTTCCCGCAGGAATCCTTATTGTTCATGGCGGGCAAACAGCGGGCCTTCTTGATTGTGCAGACTTTTTCTGCGATCGCCTATATAGCGCTGCTGGTGGGCATGTCTCATCTGTTTGGTGTGCAGGGTGCGGCCTTCGCTTATCTGGCAGGCCAATGTTTGGACGTTTTGTTGACGCTCATACCGACGATAGGCGCTTACCGTAATCGCTATTTACTGGGATTCAATGTATCCAGAGAGAGTAATCAATGATGAATAGCAGCAACGGGAAAAAATTCTCTGCTGAAACTACGCAGTTACTGTTTATTGCCGTAGAGACGGATGACATTGTTGATGCAAATATCAGTTTGCCACAACATATTGATTTGCAATGTTCCTATGAGAGCATTCAGGATAATTACGCCCTGTGCCTGCAATTTTGGGAGGACGGTTTCACCCGACGAGAACTCCTGGGCTTAGTGAATGATTTTCTTAAGGATTCAGACTTACCCGCCGCGACGCGCATGCGCTACAAATACATTCGTGCGCGCTATAAACATTTACGCTTTGCCCAGCGTCTTTACAGCAAAAAGCACAGTGCCGGCCGCCTTTTTCACACCACCACCGTGGTGCTCGGCCATTTTCAGGACGCGTTTCGCAATGGCAACCAACAGAACCTGAAATTCTACGGCAATCTTCTCCGGCTGCTGCTCAGCAGGCCGGTCTGGTCGCTGGTGAATTATGCTTTGCGGCATATTCAGTTAGAAACCGAGAGTGACTTTATTGCCTACCGGCAGGAACAAATGCGCGCGCTCCAGGAGCTCATTGTCAACCCAGAGCTCACGGGAAAGCAGTTCCACGACGTGCGGAAAATCGTCAGCCAGCAAGTCTCTTTTTATGACACGCTGAGGTCGATAGATCCAGGTAACCGCGAGGCTCTGCAGATCTCCAGATTCCTGGCCGCGATTAACGGGCTAATGGGAGATCGCCACGATGTGATGGTGGCGGACAAGCTGGCGGGGGGGAAATCCTATGACGAACCCACAATGCTGGATGTCGATATCCGCCAACGCCTGGAGTTACTTCTCGAGCGCTATCCTATGTAACTGTTACTGGGGGGGAATTACCGCTCCCCCAGCCGCAGCCATTGATAAATTAGGGTTATTTTCATGATGCTACGCAGGTTACTGCCCTTGTCACTGCTGCTGTTGCCGCTGATGGCATCCGCGCATAATTTTGTTCAGGGTAAGCCTGTCGTACCGGTTGTCATCGCCGATCGGGGTGAGTTGCTGCTTGAAAATGACACTTTCAGCTATAAGAAATGGGACAGTGCAGAATTGGCAGGCAAAGTGCGGGTGATCCAGTGCATCGCCGGCCGCACCTCGGCCAAAAAGAAGAACTCGATGCTGATTACCGCCGTCAAAGAGGCGAACTTTCCAAACGACCGTTTTCAGCCCACCACCATCGTCAATACTGACGATGCGATCCCCGGTACCGGTTTTTTCGTCCGCGGCAAAATTGAGAAAAACAAAAGGCATTATCCCTGGGCGCAATTTATCGTCGATAGCGATGGGCTGGTACGTCAAGCCTGGCATCTGCCAGAAGAGAGCTCAACCATTTTGGTGCTGGATAAACAAGGCCGCGTCCAATGGGCAAAAGACGGTGCTCTGACCCCTGATGAGGTTAACCAGGTCATCGCCCTGCTGCAAAAGCTGATTAACCATGATCAATCATGATGAAACACAGGCTGAAAGCCGGTCTTCTTCCGCAAAACATGCGTTTGATAATAAGGGACGTCTATAACTTATGGTGTTGATTGAGCGCTATATCATGGTTGAAATCCGCCGATTGGTGATGATCATCGTGGGTTTTCTGATTTTCATGTTTGCCAGTTATTCGGCCCAGCGCTATCTCACCGAGGCCGCCAACGGCACACTGGCGCTGCACATCGTATTCGACGTTGTCTGCTATAAAATATTGATTGCCCTGGAGATGCTGCTGCCGGTAGGCCTCTATGTTTCCGTCGCGGTGGCGCTGGGGCAGCTCTACAGCGATTCCGAAATCACCGCCATTCACGCCTCAGGCGCCAGCCCGTGGCGGCTGTACAAAGCGGTGTTGGTACTCGCCATTCCGCTGGCCCTGTTTGTCACCCTGCTGTCCCTGTATGGCAGACCCTGGGCGTACGGCAACATTTATCAGTTGGAACGCCAGTCGCAATCGGTGCTGGATGTCAGCCATCTGCAGGCGAACAAGTTTAACGTTAATGGCAGCGGCCGAATGATCATGGCCTCACGCATTGACCCGGCCTCAAATCACCTGACGGATGCATTGATTTATTCACGTTCGGCCAATAATACCAGCCTCTATCGGGCTCATTCCGTCGAGGTCATAGATCCTTCGCCTTCAAGCCCCTCCGTGATACTGAAAACGGGCACGGCCTATGTGCTGGAGCGCAAAGGTACCGACGACAACATGCAGAATTACAATAACTTCAAGATATCACTGAAGCCCTTTATCGAAAGCCTGGAAGTGAAGCGTAAATCAGCCTCGCTGGGGGAACTGTCGCGCTCATCGGATCCCGCGGACCGGGCAGAATTACAATGGCGAGAAAGCCGCGGCGTCACCACTTTGCTGATGGTGTTATTGGCGATCCCCTTTAGCCGCATCAAACCTCGTCAGGGGCGTTATGCCACCTTGCTGCCCCTGACCGTGCTGTTTACCGCCATTTTTTATGGTGGGAATATCTGTCGGACATTGGTCGCTAACGGGACCCTCCCCACCACGCCGGGCGTCTGGCTGGTGCCGATAATCATGCTGGCTGGGATGCTAATCCTGATTGCGCGCGATTTTTCCCTGCTGAGGAAGCCCTTGCGATGAACATCTTCAGCCGTTATTTGATCCGTAATCTTTTTATCGGCTTTGCCGCCGCGGCCGGATTGTTAATCCCGTTGTTTACCACCTTCAATCTGATCAATGAACTCGAGGACGTCACCCCTAACGGCTACCATTGGAACCAGGCATTACTGGTAGTGTTGATGACATTGCCCCGAAGCCTGGTGGATCTGGGGCCTTTTATCGCGCTGCTTGGCGGCATCATCGGGCTGGGCCAAATGTCGAAAAGCCTGGAATTAACGGCAATCCGCACCGCCGGTTTTTCAATTTTCCGCATTGCTCTGGTAACGCTCTACGCCGGCCTGTTTATCAACCTGTCGTTAGGCGCACTCGATGAATGGGTCGCTTCCCCTCTGCAACAACACGCATTGCAGCTTAAAGACGGCGCCCTGGCAAAAACCGGCAATGCCACAGATGCGGGTAACGCCCTGTGGGCCCGAAAGGGCAATGAATTTGTTACCGTGAAATCTCTGGACGAGCATAGCCAACCCGTCGGGATTGAGATATTCCGCTACCAAGACGACCTCACGCTGGAGTCTTATGTGTATGCGGAGACGGCCATCACGGCCGATAACGGACAGTGGACGCTGCATAAAGTTATGCAGAAAAAATGGGACAACAAAAAAGAGAGCGTACAAACCCAGGATACTTTGCTCTGGCAATCCCTTTTTGCCGGAATGAACCTCAAAGGGCTGACCTTGCCTGCCGACAGCTTCTCCATCAAACAGCTGAAACAGTACATCACCTACCTGCAAAGTTCGCAGCAACCCAGCACCGAGTACCGGATCGCGTTATGGCAAAAATTGGGCCGCCCCCTGTTGGTCCTGGCGATGATTTTATTGGCCATCCCCTTCACCTTCAGTATTCCTCGCGCACCCGGGCTAGGCAGCCGTTTAGCCGTAGGGGTGATCGTGGGGTTGCTGACCTACATTATCTACCAGATTATCCTCAACCTCGGGCTGCTGTTTTCGCTCAATGTCCCACTCACGACGCTGGCCCCACCGCTGTTGCTGCTGCTGATAGCTTTAGCCTTGGTTTACCGCTTCGATAAACAACACTAGGGCCTGTCCCCCAGCCCACCCTGAAGGTGGCGAGGGACAGGATTCAACCAGCGACAGAATCAGAATTGATACAGGGCATTCAGGTAAAAGCCTGCGCCGACGCTGTTATCGGTCAACGGGCTGCGGCGTGCCCCTGCGGTCAGGGCATAGAGCTTCATCCCGCCCTGCAACGCCAGCTGAGGCTGCAGTTGCCAGGTCAGACCGGTTTTGAGCGTCACATCCCGCATGCCCCCACCGGTGTGATACTCACGAAAATCGGTACGTGCCGCCTGTTCGCCTGTCACCCCGAAGTGAGCCATCATGTCGTCCTTATCACCCCAGGTGCCGTATAGCGCGGAGTCCAGCGTCAGCGCAGAAGACAGCGGCAATGCGCTGGAGGCCCCCGCTTCAAGATACGCCGTGTGCCCCAGATCCTCGCCACCGTATTCACGGCTGCGGGTCGCTTGCCAGCCGCGAACAAACAATCGACTGGCGGAGAGCCCCCAGTAGGCTTCCGCCCCCACCATCGCTGAGTTGTCCAGATCCCCCATCCCCTTCAGGTAATTGTTGTGCCCCCCCAGGGTACGGATTTTTTCCTTACGGCCAGGATCATAACCCACCAACAGCGCTACGCCGAACGTCGACAGGTTCGGCAGATCCCACCGCAGTCCTTCAGGAAATGCAGCCGTAAACGTGCCCCAGTTCTCCGTCGGCATCACGGCTTTCGCCACCAGTGAAGGGAAAACCGCGTAACGCGAGGAGCCTTCATACAGCGGGCTGACCACCACCCCGGCCCCCAACGCAAAGGTAGGGATCGCCTCGCTTGCAGCCGAATGTGGCGCAACAGAGGTACTGACCGCCTGCTCCACCGGCGCAGCTGCCTTTGCACACAGCGGTAGCGCAGCCATCAACCAAAAAGCATGGACCCGCTTTCTTTTGCTAATTGCCATAATGTCATTCTTCCTTAAATACTCGTCTGTTTCGCGGTCTGGTCGCCCTCTATTCCGGCAAGCGAAAATAAGCGCCGGACACGCCTCATCCGGTTATTGTTTTAAAAGTGGAAAATTAAAATCCGAGTTTACCCAACCCCATTAATAATGGTTTTCACCTTGCTAGCAGTTTCTTAAATACCCCCACTTATTATCTACCTGTAAATAGAAGCCAGCCCAAAAGCCACTAAACATGTGAAAGTGGTTTGCAAAACAATTCAATGATAAAAAATCACTCAAGCTGTTAATTTAAAATCACAACGTAATTCACGCTGCCAGTGGCACAGTGATATTATTTTTAAATTAAGGTTTTTTATTCCACTCTCTGAGCAGTATTAATTATTTTTGGCGGCACGCAGACTGACAAGCCTTTAGAGAGATCGTTATATTTCCCCTGTTAAAATCTGCCGCTCACCCCCAATATTGGCCCCTGTTGCACCACGTCATACACGAAGCCGTCATGACGATAGTCGACCCCCATCGCCCGGTAACCGGCCACCGCAGAGAAACCCGACATAAATTCCCACCCCACCAATCCTGCCACATCCCAGTCCAATCGGGACTGCCCGCCCCCGGCCAATCCCCAGGCCGACAGCCAGACTGTCGGCGTCAGCGCATAGTGCCCGCGCAATCCCGCGACCGCATCTATCCAGGTCGCTCGATCGCTACCCGATATCCCGCCGGCATCTCCCCCCTGGAAAGTTAACCGGGTGCTGCTGTACCAGACCCTGGCACCGCCCGCGGCATCAAGACGGCCACCGCCTTTTTCCAGCAGGGTATATCCCCCGCCCAGGAACCCTGACACCGTCCTGTTATCCACTTTCAGGCGATCTGCCGGCGCGCCATCGGGTAAATCGTTACGGGTCGTGGTATCGATGTACATCAAGTCCACCAGCAGGCTGTAACGCCCTTTACGCGCCTCCCCCATGCCCATCACCGCCACATCGAGATCGCGGGCGATGTCGGAGAAATCGGTTTTCATAAACTGCGTTCCGGTCGACCGGTGGCCAATATCTCCCCGGATCCCTGCGGCCCATACATAGGGCGCGAATGTGAACTGCCATTCGTCCGCCGCCTGGTAGCCCGCAGATAACGGTTGAACCGCCTCCGCCGGGAAGCTGATAACGCCAAAAGCTAATAACGCAGCGGGCAGGAAGCGTCCGGCACACCTGTTTGATCGATTGTCACCGTTCATCATGACCATGGCCCTCTCAATGCATACTCAGGGAGAGCGCAACACGTTCAGCCGCGCAGGATTCGGTAGGTTTCAGGCTCGCCCTGGTTGCCTCCTGCACCTCGCGCTTCGCGGCAGCCAAATCTGCCATAAAAGCGGGATTGCCATGCAGAACGGCTACCGTGGCGGCGCCCATGATGCGGCCCGCGTCCACGTCACTTTGCCAATGCGCATCACAAATCACACGGCTTTGGCCAAAGGCCAAACCACGGGCCAACAGCTCTGTCGCCCGTGCCGGCTGGATTTCGGCCAACACCAATCCCCACGCCCAGCCTGCCGCCGAGTGCCCGGACGGCCAGGAACCGTCATTTTTCAACAGGGGCTCCATGTCCTTGCGGCAGGTTCCCTCGTTGTGCTGTACAAACGGGCGAGTACGGTTATAGGCGTTCTTTCCGGCATAGGTTGAGCCACCGGCATCCGTCAATACGCGCTGCATCATAGAGTAGAGGTGCGGGGTATTTTTCTGGTTGATATCAGTGCCCAGCGCGCACGAAAACGCCTGAGCCGGGGCCGGGAACGTCAACTCGGCATCCGTCGCGGCCAGCTTTTCACGAGCGCTGCCGCGTAAAGCCAATGCGGCCCGCCTGGCTTCTTCATCGCGTGCGAAAGCCGCAGAGTCCGGTTTTGGCGGTGCCCCCAGCAAGGCTAAATGCACCGGTAGGCTGGCGGGTTCCAGGTAGCCTGGCGCCAGCTTAAAATGAGGGTCCGTAATCACCGGGCCCGTGTCATTCGCCGCCGCAATGCCGGAATACAACAGACCGGCTAACGGCGCGATCAGATATAAGGGATGACATGATTTTTTCATTGTTGCCTCCAGATTCGGTTTATGCCGCAGGGGGAATGGCACTCTCATTGCCTCGCAGTAATTCCCCCACCGTGTTATTCGGTTCAGGACGGAATTCTCTGCCGCGCCAAAACAGCCAAATCATGAATATTTGCCACCGGCCACGTTATAAATCCACCGCTACCGGGGGCGATTATTTTCAGCCATGCAAGCTGGTCGCCTCGACTAAATAAAATGGATCACTGCGGCTGTGGGAAATGCCATTTACCGTTAAGAATTTCGTTACCAGGCTGATAAAGCCTGACGGTATAATTCCAGCCTGGCATTGTCGGCAAACAGTTGGCAATCTTGCCGTCGCAGCCCCCAAATTGGATCATAATCGAGCCATCATCACTTTTTTTAGCGGTGAGGTTATTTAACGAATAAGCATCATAGGGGTTCTTTTCAAAATAACCGGCGGCGTTATAAACGCTCACGGACCAGAAACTTTTAACCGGAACCTGCCCGACCTTGAGCCGATAAACGGTTTTCCCATCATTTTTCGGCATCACGCCGCCGAGATAGATGGCGTCCTTGCTCGGATTGCCGCCCCAGCCGGAAGCTGTGGCAATCAAATGCTGAATAGGATCAACCGAGCTCTTGGTACCAAAAGCCTGGTTATAGTTAGGGAGCGTAGCGCCGAGTACCAATAGGGCATCGCGCATCTTTTTCTGACTCACCGGATCCCATTTCGGTACGACGAATTCCCCTGCCCGTGCCTGACTGACCTTGATGGCATCCTGCAGTACATGTACCTGCTCAAGGTCTTTGCGATCGGAGGGATCGACCAGCGTACGGATCGCGACAAAAACATAGCGAGTGCCGACCGCATCTTTGGTTAAAGTACGGCTGCCGGCGCCGTAAAAGACGGCGGGTACGTAGTGATCTTCATTGACCACCAGCATCGACATGAATCTTTTACCCGCTTCAGGCAAGCTGATGGTGACCGGGCCGGCATCAAGATCGAATACCGCACTCGAATAAAGCGTATCCCGATTCATGCGGATGACACTTTGCGCGTCAATGGCAACGGGTTCGCGACTATGCACAAACCGTCCAAGGCCGCCCTCCTTCACCATATTGCCCATATAGAGATCGGACTCGGCACGGATAAAATTATCGACGCCCACCGGCATCATTTCGCCCGCGACGGATTGAGCGTTCGCACTTGCCAATGTTGCCAATGTGAGTGCGACCACGCTGGCCGTGGATAGATAAGTCATGTAACCCCCCTGATGGTATGAATTAATACAGTTTCCCAATGCCAATCCTTTCTTATTTTGCGATCTCTGAACGCATCGCCAGCGACGCTAGGAATTGTCTTAGCGGACTGTATAAGAACGCCTCGAAAGAGACTTGCCATTTGACGCCAAAGATAAAGCCGGCAGGCATAAGGGACGCAAAATACAGGGGAGATGGGCTTTATTGTTGCTGAGCGTTATCGATTGGGAGAAATTGCTGGTGACGCAAAGCACCCAGAGTCGGATGACCCCAGGAGGCATTAAAATGGGGGAGAAATCTTTGGCGTGTTTGTGGCTGCGAGGAAGTTGACGCTCAGCCTTTCTTTGAGGCTGAGCGGTAAAACGACGGCGTGCTTCCGGTCCAGCGTTTAAAAGCGCGAGTAAAGTGCGCCTGATCGCTGTAACCGACCATATAGGCAATTTCCGTCGCCGAGTATTTGCCGCTGGCCATGAGCTGCAGAGCTTCGCAGCGACGGGTTTCATCACGCAGGGCTTCGAATTCGACACCGCAATACTTGAGACGACGCTGCAGGGTTCTCGGGGACAGCCTGATGCTTTTGGAAATAACGGTAAGTTTAGGCTGCTCCGGATCGGCGATCCGTTTGATTAACGCGCCTGCCGTTTCAACCGTCGTCCGCAAGGCTTCAGTGGTTTTCCAAGCCTCATCACGGATATTTTTCAGCGGGATCTCGAGCAAATCGCGGTCGAACTCAATCATGTTGTAGTTCGAATTCATCACCAGATTCGGCCCCAGGCACTCTTCAAGCGCGTCGTCCCCTCTTTCCCTCGAGGACTTGATGTGAACACGGATGGAAGAAGGCTCGCCGGACATCAGCGGAACTTTTCTGAGCACCGCCAAACTGCCGAGGATAAATTGCCGCGGATCGGCTTCATATTGCCCGGTGAATTGGTGGATGAGTTTCGTCGTACGGCCTTCGGTGACAATGTTTACTTCTCCCCCCTGATGCAGCATGGCCGCGTGGGTTGCCGCCAGCGCACAGGCCTGGGCGATATTCGTTGAGTTCATGATCATTTCGCCCCAAACGCCAAGCGAACGAATTTCGGTCAGGTGCCCCACATAGGCGCCACCAAAAGGATCCTGCGTGATGGCAGCCATTTCATTGGCAATACGAAAACAGGCCGAGCGCGGGATCCAGATATCGGGGTTTTGGAAAATGTTTGGGGAAATGCCAAGGCGTTGAAAGAACTCCAACGACGATACCCCTCGCATGGCCAGATAAGGGGCCATCTGGAGAAAACTTCTCAGCTTGATGGAAGGCGTAATATTCGTCATCGGCGTTCGCACCTGTTATTAAGGCCTACGAAGAGAAACTGTTTGAGCGCACAGAGCAGCGTCGGAGCAAAAACATTGCCCAACCCAAGCTTCTGATCGCGGCGTTATGTACGACGGATAACCAATTTTGAGGAGTATATCTGACCTTGGAGAAAAAACTATATCTTCGCGTAACGCGTTTCATTCGTAGTCCCCCAGCTCCATTCCCCTCCCACGCAGAAGCCGCAATGCCGCTGTCTGTTTGAGCACAGCGGCACTCCATTAAGCCGCTCAATTCACCGGCAGCGCCAATACCTGATCGGTAGTTTTGATTTCGGCAAACACATCGGCTACCCCGGCCAGCGCGGCACGTTGCAGCACGGCGTGGTCGACAATTTGGTTGTCCCAGGTAGCCAGATCGCGGGTGGCGGTGGCATCTTCAGGAATAATCACCGTATACCCCAGCGGTACCGCATCGCGCGCCGTTGATGAAACACACATATGGGTCATCAAACCGCTGATCACCAGCTGCTTGATACCGGCCTGCTTAAGTTGACGATCCAGATCGGTACCGACAAACGAGCTGGGGGTGGCTTTGGTAATAACACGATCGCTGCCAGAGGGTTGCAGGTCAGGATGGAATTCGGCGAACTTGCTCCCTTCGGCAAACAGAGGGCCATTCGCCGGGCCAAGATGACGCACAAAAAACACCGGCATCTTATGCTGATGGGCGAAACTGACTAAGCGCTGCGTATTTTTCAACGCCTTAACGCCGTCGGGGATCGGCATTTTGCCTATAAAATATTCATTTTGATAATCAATCACTAACAGCGCCGTGGCATTGGCTGATAAGGATTGCGTTGGCTGGGCACCACTCAGGGTACGAATGGTCGTTGCGGCTGGCGTGTCGGCGGAAAAAGCCAGGCTGGAAGCCACCATCGAGAGCGTCAATGCGCTGCAAGCCATCAGTTTTTTCATTCTCATTTATCCTTGTTAGAGCAGAAAACAGCAGGCAATATCCTGCCAGGGTCGGGATAAATTCTGTGGGTTTTGGGGGCGTGATAACAGATAGCGCAACACCCAAAAGCGATACCATCAGGCCAGATTTCCTGCCGGCGTTTAACCATCAAAGGAAGCCGTATGTCGCCACTTAAAGTGGGTATCGTGGTTTTTAACAATATCATCCCGTTTCACCTTTCGGTCCCCTGCGCGGTCTTTGAGAAGGCGTTAAACGGCAAGGGCGAACCGGCGTATCAATTATTGATTTGCGCCACCGAGCCTGGGCCATTGAAAACCAACGCCGGCTTCTCGATTATCGCGGAATATGGGCTGGCGGCGCTGGCACAAGCCGATATGGTGATAGTGCCGAGCTGGAGCGATCCCGAAGTCCTGCCACCGACACCGTTAATCGATGCCTTGCTCAGTGCCCATGCGCGCGGAGCCACTCTGGTCGGGTTGTGCATGGGGGCATTTGTTCTGGCGGCAGCCGGGCTGCTCAATGGACGACCGGCAACCACCCATTGGCGGTGGATGTCGGACTTCCTGCAGCGCTATCCGCAGGTCTCCGTAGACAAGAACGTGCTGTACGTGGATAACGACGATATCGTCACTTCGGCAGGAACCGCCGCCAGCATCGACTGCTGCCTGCATCTGGTACGCAAGCGTTGTGGCGCAGAGACAGCCAATGCGGTAGCCCGGCAGTTGGTGGTGCCGCCGCATAGACAAGGGGGCCAGGCGCAGTTTATCGAGCAGCCGGTGTATAACACCGCCGGAGGGGACAGATTTATGCAAACGCTGAATTGGGCGACAGAAAATCTGCAGCAGCCGCTGACGCTGGACCAACTGGCGGAAAGAGCCTGCATGAGCCGCCGCAGCTTTACCCGCCGTTTTCAG
This sequence comes from Serratia sp. BNK-12, assembly GCF_047456085.1. Taxonomy (NCBI): domain Bacteria; kingdom Pseudomonadati; phylum Pseudomonadota; class Gammaproteobacteria; order Enterobacterales; family Yersiniaceae; genus Serratia; species Serratia sp. BNK-12. The sequence continues at coordinate 1,805,512 of NZ_CP179896.1, read as the reverse complement.
CAAACCACCGGTACCAGCGTGATGCAGTGGCTGTTGAACCAACGACTGGCGATGGCGCAGCGCTTCCTGGAGAAAACTGACCAGCCGGTTGAACGCATCGCACAGGCTGCAGGTTTCGCCACTGCGCTGTCAATGCGCAGGTATTTTCAACGGCAGTTCAAAACGTCCCCGTCCTTATATCGCAAAGAGTTTCGGGTAACGGATCATTAAGAATAACGGCAGCGGTGTTTTTTTATCGCGTGAGGACGGGTGAGGCGTGGATCACAGACAAAATCATCTGTAAGTGATTGAATAATGGCGGAGAGAGGGGGATTTGAACCCCCGGTAGAGTTGCCCCTACTCCAGTTTTCGAGACTGGTCCGTTCAGCCGCTCCGGCATCTCTCCTTCAAGTGCTTGCTATCATGCCCCTTTTTGCGGCATTTTTACAGAGTTAGCCTCCAGCCGAATGTTCAAGTGACGATTTTACGAGCAACGCGATGATTAAATGGCCGTGGAAAACGCAACAACCGCAGGCGGAAACGCTTGCCCAGTGGCAAGACGCGCTGGCAATCCCTCTGCTTTCTCCTTTGGATGAGCAGGAACAACAGCGGCTGATTGCCGTTGCCGGGCAGATTTTACAGCAAAAAAGCATCGTCCCCTTGCAGGGGCTGCAGTTGACGTCACAGATGCAGGCACGCATCGCCCTGCTGTTCGCCCTGCCGGTGCTTGAGCTGGGTGCCGAATGCCTCGACGGTTTCAATGAGATCCTGCTCTACCCGACGCCCTTTGTGGTAGAGGACGAATGGCAGGACGACTTCGGCCTGGTGCACACCGGGCCGGTGGTGCAGTCCGGTCAAAGCTGGGAACAGGGGCCGATCGTGCTTAACTGGCAGGACGTGCAGGACTCGTTCGATCTTTCCGGCTTTAACCTGGTGATCCACGAAGCCGTCCACAAGCTGGATATGCGCAACGGCGGCAGCGCCACCGGTGTGCCCCCTCTTCCGCTGCGCGACATTGCCGCCTGGGAACATGACTTGCACGCAGCAATGGAAAATCTGCAGGACGAGATCGACATGGTGGGCGAAGAAGCCGCCAGCATGGACGCTTACGCCGCCACCGATCCGGCCGAGTGCTTCGCCGTACTGTCGGAGTATTTTTTCAGCGCACCCGAGCTGTTGGCCAACCGCTTTCCGGCGCTGTATCAACATTTCACCCGCTTCTATAAGCAGGATCCGCTGGCGCGTTTACAACGGCTTCAGGCCGATAGCGGTACGGAACTGCCTTAAGTCGGCCACATTGCTCAGATGCTGAGCAGTCACACCGAATCGGCGAATTTAGCGTTGACACACTCCAGGTGGCTGGATATGATGCGCCCCGTTCAGACAATTCCTCTGTAGTTCAGTCGGTAGAACGGCGGACTGTTAATCCGTATGTCACTGGTTCGAGTCCAGTCAGAGGAGCCATATTAGAGAAGCCCGCTTAAGGAAACTTAAGCGGGCTTTTTGCTGTTCGGGTTTGCTGAATCTTTGACAGAATCCGATGTTATCCATAACGATGCCGCGTTAACGGTGTTCAGTGCTTTCGGCCAGGAAGCACTATAGCTTTTCTGAGGCTCACACAGAGTTGAAGAGTGGCGCAAGCTCTGCCCACCGATGACTATGGGCATCCAGACACTTTGTAGATCTCGGCAATCACCTGCATCGTTGCGTCTTCGAGCAGGCCTTCATTACGGCATAAAAACCAGCCGTGGTTTGCAATTTCTCTCTCGAACGCATGGGTACAAGCAACGTGCTCTTCCAGCTTATGAATCACCGTACTGCTTAGCCCACGCGGCCGAGCCGCGGCCCTCGCCCATGAGATCTCAGGCGCAGTAACAACCCCGACATGCAGGTCTGGCGCTCGCACGTTTCGTTCAATGTTGAGCTGTAAAATCTCGGCAAATGGAAGCATCCGACGAAACGCGGCATCCGAGGGATACCAGCGATCCATCAAGATAATGCTGTCCGGTGGCTGTCTAGTCAGTACATGCTGGGAAATCCATGCACGGCTATCCGCAAAACGCGCACAGACCTCCAGTTCCAAATCCAGAGTGGGATTTCTGGCGAGTTTGTTAACAAGGGCCATGGTTTCCGCCCTGTAGGGATCGCTTTTTTTCTCACAAAGTCGGATCACCTTCTTGTGGTCTGCCCTTAGTCTTTTCGTAATGGCTTCCAACAGTGTGGTTTTACCGGCGCCCTTGGGCCCATCCAGAGCAACAAACAGCTGACGACTCATTCTGCAAATGACGATTGATATACGGTTTTTGTAAAGCTTGAATCTGGCAAAAACATCTTACTTCCTTGGTATGAATAGCTGCCCTCCCTCTTGGTTCGTCGGGGCACCTGGCGCGTCAGCGCGAATCGGATCGAGGGATTTTATCAACAGACACCGATGAACATTCCGGCAATGGCGCTAACTCACCCGTTTAAAAACCCAGAATTACGGCCGTGCATGGTCATAGCCCATAGGTTGTGACCTGCGCGAGGTAGTTTAAGGGATCCGCTGACAAAACGGAAAGCATCCCCCGCCAAGCCTGTTTTTAAAGCAGACCGGCGTTGATGGGCAGCTTTGAGGAAGGAGCAGAATGATAAACCGGAGTGAGGAGTGTTCGATAACATTCATTCACGAGGGAATACTCTTCGTGAATTACACCAAGAAGTACCTTCCAGTGGTATGGTTATATTTTTACCATCACAAGAGGGAAAGCTAATGATTGTAAGGACCTGGCACGGTTGTGTTCCACTTGAACATGCAGAAAGCTTTGCAAAGCACCTTGAGAAAACAGGAATAGAACATTCAAGGAGCATATCAGGGAACAAAGGCGCGTTCGTTCGCAGGGAAACTCAGGGGGGCTGGGAACATTTTTTTCTGGCTACTTACTGGCAGGATCTAAAGTCGGTGAAGGCATTTGCCGGAGAAAACTATCATGTGGCGGTCACCTACCCGGACGACGAAGAATTTGAACTACTTTCTGACCCTTACGTTTTCCAGCATGTTGTTGAAGCCTTCGTACCGCTTTAATCTCATTTCCGGGGCAACCTATCGGGAACCCGGAATTGCCATAACACAAGTATTAATTCAGAGAATCAACTCCCGCTTCTGGTACGAAGCTGTCAGACCAGTTGGCTGTCAGGTCCGCTATGAGCGAGAAGCGGACATTCTGAATACATAGTTTATCTCCTGAAAGTCCAGGAAATCGTCCGCCCCCTTCAGAGTGACATTTTCAATATGGATAGATAATAACGGCAGGCGTTAAGCCCGCCGTAACTCACCGGAAAAAGTCATCCACCGAATCGCTCCACTCATGGCCGGACACAGACCATACCTTGTTTATCGGGGGAGGAAATCCACTTCTGCAGTACCCATTTTTCCCAACGAAATCGAACGCTCCATGCGGATATCCGTTGATAAGGAGCACGCACTTCTGACTGTCTTCTGACCAGCCGATTTTAACGTCAGAAGGAATGTGGCCGTCTGAAATATCCTCGACATTGTAGATATACACTGCATCCTGAATCGGGTTTCCTTCAACGGACTCATCAAGCGCGTAGAAATACCCGGTCTGGCCGTCGTCTTCAAATACGGCGGCCAGCATACCCTCAGGAGCCAGGCTTTTTATCACCTGCGCTTCTCCAACAATGAGTTGAGCCTGTATCGTCACTAAAATCGTCATACCGATTACTCTCCTTTCCCTGGTTGTTTGATTAGGCTGCATTCAAACTGACAAGCAATTTACCATAACATCCCTGCGATGAAATAAGCCCGTGACCTGCGCCCACTTTGTTGACACACAATTGCTTTAGAAAGGTCTGCTTCTGGCACAAAGCAGACTGTCAGAGCCCTTTGAATACGATCCCACTCCGCGCATCGTTCTAGCTACCCTTCGCTTGCAGAGAACATTGTAGAACGATCGGCAGATGACAAGCCCGAATGGGTAACGGGTTTGTGTCAGGCACCGCGAATGGTGCCGCGCCAGACGAAATCGGCATGATACAGCCGGGTTTCACCCGGTATCTCCTGGCCCAGCGTCGGCATCGTATTCTCTTCCTTCTGCTCTTCCGCCATCAGCCAGGAAACCGCATCCTGAGCAAATAACGCCACCGGCTGGGTAAAGGTGGTGAGGTTATAAGAGGACCACGCCGCCTGCGGAATATCGTCGTAGCCCGCGACGCATAGATCTTCCGGAATGCGTAGCCCAAAACGATGGCGCGCCTCGTCCATAAAACCGCAGGCCAGCAAATCGGTGACGCAGAATACCGCATCAGGGCGTTCACGCCGGGTCAGCAAACGGTGCGCCAGGATCTGGCCGCTCTCATAAGAGGTGGTGCCAAAACGCTCGACGCTCACCTCCAGCCCCGCAGCTTCCGCCGCCTGCAGAAAACCGCGCTCACGCGCCATCAGGCTTGGCGTACCGGCCAATGAGTTGGCGAATGCAATGCGTCGGCAGCCCGCACGGGCAAACGCCATCACCACCCTGCCAGCCGCCTCTTCGTTATCCAGCCGGATGCTGAGCGAGCCGGGCAAGGTATCGTTACGGTTGATCAGCACCAGCCGCTGTCCGTGTTTGTGGCACAGGCGGGCGATGCCGCTGTCCGGCATGCCGGAGAGCACAAAAGAAGCATCTGCGCGGAAGTTAATCGCCTGCTGTAATGCCTGGGACACGCTGTCATCGGAGCGATCGGTGTTAATCAACATGGCGATTTTTCCCGCATCCTGCAGATGCTGGGTCAGCAATCGCACCAGGCTGGCCCGATAAGGCGTCGCCAGCTCCGAAACGATCAGGCAGACAATGCCGCTGCGGTTGCGCACCAGTCCCCGTGCCAAATGGTTAACGTGATAACCCAGCTCTTCGGCCGCTCGCATCACCCTTTCGCGGGTTGTCGCCGACACGCTTGCGCCGGGCGTATAAGTCCGCGAGACCGCCGAACGGGAGACCCCGGCCAGTTCCGCTACGTCTTTCGCACTGATCATCGCCTTGTCCATCGCCATCTTCACTTCCATCCGTTACGCGCTCTGAGAAAAGTTTGCCGCATTTTGCAAAGCTGTGCAAATTTTTAGCGGTCAATTTGTTTCATTTTTGTGACGAGTAGGTTGAATTGTTTCATCACGCGATTGACAGCGCAATTTTTATCCTCTAGTTATTTGCACACACGTGCAAAAAGAATGGGCGACAACGTATCGCCACCCTACACAACCAAGGAGAACACCATGCAACGCGTTACTCTGATGGCGGTCCTCGCCGCCGGCACAGCACTCTCTGCCCTGCCAGCTCAGGCTGCCGGGAAACTGAATATGATCTGCTCCGCCGACGTGGTGGTCTGTGAGCAAATGACCAATCTGTTTGAGAAACAGCACCCGGATATCAAAGTCAGTATGGTGCGCCTCTCCGCCGGGGAAGCCTATGCACGTATTCGCACCGAAGCCCGCAACCCGCGCACCGATATTTGGTGGGCAGGCACCGGTGATCCGCATATGCAGGCCGCCGACGAGGGGTTAACCCAGCCTTATCAGTCACCGCTGCTGGATCAGCAGCACGACTGGGCGCGCAAACAGGCCGAAAGTGCCGGCTACCGTACCGTTGGCGTCTACGCCGGGGCACTGGGCTGGGGCTACAACACCAAACTGCTGGCAGAGAAAAAACTCAAGGTGCCCGCCTGCTGGAGCGATCTGCTGGATCCGGCTTACAAAGGCGAAATCCAAATGGCCAACCCGAACTCTTCCGGCACTGCGTACAACACCCTCGCCACGCTGGTGCAAATCATGGGGGAAGAGCCGGCCTTCGATTACCTGAAAAAGCTTAACGCCAACATTTCGCAGTACACCAAATCCGGCTCGGCACCGGTAAAAGCGGCGGCACGCGGCGAAACCACCGTCGGCATCGTCTTTATGCACGATGCCGTCGCGATGCAGGTCGATGGCTTCCCGATCAAGGCGGTTGCACCTTGCGAAGGGACCGGGTTTGAAATTGGCTCCATGTCGATCGTGAAAGGCGCGCGCAACCTCAAGGAAGCCAAGGTGTGGTACGACTGGGCGCTCAGCGCTGACGCCCAATCGCACATGAAAGACGCTAAATCCTTCCAGTTGCCGTCAAATCGCAACGCGGCAATTTCCGAATACGCACCGCGCTTCGAAAACATCAAGCTGATCGACTACGACTTTAAAACCTACGGTGCGACAGAAAAACGCAAGGCCCTGCTCAGCCGTTGGGATAAAGAGATCGGCGCCAGCGCCCAGTAATTCAAGCCCTTCCCTCCCGCATGCGATGCGCTCTGTAATAAACCGGGCGAGGTCACGCTCGCCCATGCAGGACGCGGTGAAGGACATATGAACTCTCGAGGTTAAGATGAATGCTCAAAACCGCCGCCTTGACGGGGCCCTCGTGCTGGGCGCACTGGCACTGTTGTTGCTGCCCTGGTACAGCCAGGAAGCCGGGTTCTTCGACTTTGGCTGGCTAACTACGCTGTGGCAGGATCAGGCGAGTGCACCCGCTCTGTGGCAAATACTGACGTTTCAACGCCCCTGGCTGGCGATTGCCCTGCTGATGCTGCTGGTTTGCGCACTGGCTCGCCTGCTGAAAATTGGCCGTTTTCGCTCGCAGTTGCTGATCGCTGCCAGCCTGGTCGGCGTGGTCTTTCTGCTGTTTGAAGGCCATGCCATTGGTTACAGCGGCTGGAACTGGCAGTGGAGCGAACACCTGTTCGGCGCACTCAGCGACGGCCAGCCCGCTTTTGGCGCCGGCGCTATTTTACTGATCACCACATTTTTGCTGCTGTTCTCTTTCGCGCTGGCCGAACGCGGCGTGCTGAAGGGCGATGCCTTTGTGGTCGCCGCCATTGTGCTGCTGGTCGCGCTGGTCACCACTTTCGTGCTTTACCCGGTGCTGAGCATGTTTGTCGCCTCGGTGCAGGACGTGGACGGATCGTTCAAGCCCGACGGCCTGATCGCCAATATGCAGGATCCGGCCATTTGGAGCCTGAGCTGCCTGAAGGGCGGCAGCTGCGGTACCGCCTGGCGCACCCTGACGCTGGCGCTGATGACCGCCAGCGGATCCACGCTGCTCGGCCTGGCTTTTGCCCTGGCTGCCACTCGCACGCCACTGCCGTTCAAAAAAGGGCTGCGCATGTTGACGGTGCTGCCGATCATTACGCCGCCGTTCGTGATCGGCCTGGCGTTGATGCTGCTGTTTGGCCGTGCCGGGGTGGTGACCGAGCTGCTCGCCGGGGTGTTCGGCATTGAACCCGGCCGCTGGCTTTATGGCCTGACCGGTATCTGGATTGCTCAGGTGCTCTCCTTTACCCCGATTGCCTTTCTGGTGTTGATTGGCGTGGTGGAAGGCGTCAGCCCCTCGCTGGAAGAAGCTTCGCAAACGCTGCGCGCCAACCGCTGGCGCACTTTCCGCTACGTTTCCCTGCCGCTGATGGCGCCCGGGTTGGCCAACGCCTTCCTGATCAGCTTTATCGAAAGCATGGCGGACTTCGGTAACCCGATGGTGCTGGGCGGCAGCCACGGCGTGCTGTCGACCGAAATCTTCTTCTCGGTGGTCGGCGCGCAAAACGATCCGAGCCGCGCCGCCGTGCTGGCGATTATCCTGCTGTGCTTTACCCTCAGCGCCTTTATTTTGCAGCGCCTGTGGTTGGCAGGGAAAAGCTTCGCCACCGTTACCGGCAAAGGGGATTCCGGCACCCACTGTGGATTGCCGCGGGGCTTGCGCTACGGCGTGTACGCGTTGGTGATCCCCTGGGGCCTGTTCACGCTGGTTATCTACGGCATGATCCTGATCGGCGGCTTCGTGCAGTCATGGGGACTCGACAGCAGCCTGACGCTGGGCCATTACGCTCGCGCCTTCGGTTTCCACTGGAACAGCGGCCAGATCGTCTGGACCGGCGTCGCCTGGAACTCGTTCTGGACCACGTTGGAAATCGCGCTGATCGCCGCCCCGCTCACGGCCATCGTCGGCTTGCTCACCGCCTGGCTGATCGTGCGGCAGAAGTTTGCCGGCCGCCAGACCTTCGAGTTTATGTTGATGCTCAGCTTTGCCATCCCCGGCACGGTGATCGGCGTCAGTTACATCATGGCCTACAACCTGCCGCCGCTGGAAATCACCGGCACCGCCCTGATCCTGGTCGCCTGCTTTGTGTTCCGCAATATGCCGGTCGGCGTTCGGGGTGGGATCGCCGCCATGAGTCAGTTGGATCGCAGCCTGGATGAAGCCTCGCTGACCCTGCGCGCCAGCAGTTTGCGCACCCTGCGCAAAGTGATCCTGCCGCTGTTGAAACCGGCCATCAGCGCGGCACTGGTTTACGCCTTTGTGCGCGCGATCACCTCCATCAGCGCGGTGATTTTCCTGGTCAGCGCCCAGTACAACATGGCCACCTCCTACATCGTCGGGCTGGTCGAAAACGGGGAATACGGCGTGGCCATCGCCTACTCCTCCGTGCTTATCGTGGTGATGCTGGCGGTGATCCTCACTTTCCAACTGCTGGTGGGCGAACGTCGCCTGCGCCGTGCCATCCGTATTACCACACCGCCGGTGACGCCACCACCGGCCTTACATCAGGAGAATGCCGTATGACTGCCATTCGTTCCGGCTCGGTGGTGTTTGAGAACGTCACCAAACAGTTTGCCGATTTCACCGCCTTGCCCGGGCTTTCACTCACCGTCGAGCCCGGCACGCTGGTGACGCTGCTTGGTCCTTCCGGCTGCGGCAAGACCACTACCCTGCGCCTGCTGGCCGGTCTGGAACATCCGACCTCAGGCCGTATTCTGATTGGCGGCAAGGAGGTCACGCATCTGCCCGCCAACGAGCGCGACGTCGCGATGGTGTTTCAATCCTACGCGCTGTTCCCGCACATGAACTCGCTGGATAACGTGATGTACGGCCTGCTCGCCAGCGGCCTGTCGCGCAAAGAGGCACAGGATCGGGCACGTGAAGGGCTGAAATTGGTCGGTCTGGAAAGCATGGGCCAACGCCTGCCCTCTGAGCTCTCCGGCGGCCAGCAACAGCGCATCGCCGTGGCGCGTGCCCTGGTGTTGGAACCGCAGGTGCTGCTGCTCGACGAACCCTTATCCAACCTCGACGAGCGGCTGCGTCGCCGCGTCCGCACCGAGATCCGCGATTTGCAGCAGCGCCTCGGCTTCACGGCGGTCTATGTGACCCACGATCAGGAAGAAGCCCTGGCGGTCTCCGATAAGATTATCGTCATGAAAGAAGGGCATATTGCCCAACAGGGCGCGCCGCAGGAGCTTTACCATTCGCCGGCGTCGGTGTTTATCGCCGACTTTATGGGCGAGGCCAATATCCTGCCCTGTGACATAGAACAAGTGGTCGGCGGCGAAGCGCTGATCACCCTCGGCAGCCGCCAGTACCGGGTACCGGGTGCCAGCGCCCGCCCCGGTGCTGCTCAGCTTTCGGTACGCCCGCAGTTTATCACCCTACTGCCGGAGCAAAGCGGCGCCTTGAACGGCGAAGTCACCCATAGCACCTGGCTTGGGGACCATATCGAATATGAAGTAAAAACCGATCTCGGCGCGCTGTTTATTGTCGATGTGCAGATGGAACGCCAATTGGCACCGACCACCCGCGTGGCCATTGACTTCAAAACTCAGGGTCTGGCACTGATTGCCCAGTGATCCTAACAACGTTAAGGAATGAAGATGAACGAACAGATTACTCAGCGCCTGACGCTGGCAGAACAGGCGGCCCGCGAAGCCGGAGCCAAGGCGCTGGATTATTTTAACCGCCGCGAGAGCCTGGTGATTGAAACCAAACGCGATGCGCAAGACGTGGTTTCGATTGCCGATCGCGAGGTTGAACTGCTGATCCGTGAACACATCGCCCGCCAATTCCCGCAAGACGGTTTTCTGGGCGAAGAGTTTGGCCTGCAACCCGGCGATTCCGGTTACACCTGGGTGGTGGATCCGATCGACGGCACCAGCCCATTCGTTAACGGCATGCCGAACTGGTGCGTGTCCGTGGCGGTGATCCATCAGGGCGAGCCGGTGATCGGCGTAATTGTTGCCCCCTGCCAGCAGGAGTGTTTTAAGGCCGCGCGCGGCGCGGGGGCTACCCTCAACGGCAAACCACTGCGGGTGGATCCCAAGCGCACCATGCAAAACCACGTCACCGGTTTTGGTGCCAACAGCTATGTTAAACCGGAACGCGTCGGCGAAATTGCCGCCGCAATCACCGCCGTGGGCGGCAGTTTCTTCCGCAACGGTTCCGGCGCCATGATGTTGGCCTGGGTGGCGGCAGGACGGCTGGTGGGCTATTACGAACCCTACATGCACGCCTGGGACTGTCTGGCAGGTTACTGTCTGGTGAACGAAGCCGGTGGCTGGACCCACCCGTTCAATACCGAAGGAGAACGTTTACTGCGCGGCGGGCCGGTGCTGGCGGTGGCCCCTGGGGCGAAAGAAGAGTTAATGCGTATTGCACAGCTCTGAATTGACGTTGAATAGCCCCCTGATGGGGGCTATTGCCTGAGTGAAAGGACGAACATATTCGACCGCGAGGTATTTACAACCCGCGTTTTTCCATCAGCACCGCCAGATCGACCAGGCGGTTAGAGAACCCCCACTCGTTGTCGTACCAGGCAAGCACCTTGACCAACTTGCCGCCGATCACCAGCGTGGAAAGCCCATCAATAATCGACGAGCGCGGATCGCCTTTATAATCGCTCGACACCAAAGGCTCATCGCTGTAACCGAGAATGCCCTTCAGTGGCCCTGACTCCGCAGCCTGGCGGAAAGCGGCGTTGATTTCTTCGCTGGTCACTTCGCGTTTCAGCGTGACCGTCAGGTCGACGATAGAGACCACCGGCACCGGCACTCGTAGCGAATAACCGGTCAGGCGGCCATCCAGGCTCGGGATCACCTTGCCGAGCGCTTTCGCCGCACCGCTGGAGTAAGGCACAATCGACTCCGCGGCAGCACGGGCGCCCCGTAAATCTTTTTCCGGCTGATCGTGCAGCGCCTGGCTGTTGGTGTAGGCATGGGTGGTATTCATCAGGCCGTACTCAATACCAAAGGCTTGATGCAGCACCTGCGCGGCGGGCGCCAAACCGTTGGTGGTACAACTGCCGTTGCTGACCACCCGATGCTTGGCCGGATCGTACTGATCCTGGTTAACGCCCATCACTATCGTAATATCGTCGTCTTTTGCCGGCGCAGAGATAATCACTCGCTTGGCGCCGCCACGGGTGATGTGCACTTCCGCCTTGGCTTTGTCGGCAAAAAAACCGGTCGCTTCGATCACCACGTCTACGCCCACGCTTTTCCATGGAATAGCGCCCGGATCTCTTTCAGAGAAGACATGAATTGGCCTGCCGTCAAGCAGCAGCTGGTTTTCACCGGCCTCGACGCTGGCCGCCAGCCGGCCCGAGAGCGAATCGTATTTCAGCAGATGCGCCAGGGTTTTGCTGTCGGTCAAATCATTGATCGCCACAACTTCAAAGTCGCTGCGACCTAACGCAGCGCGCAAAACATTCCTGCCGATTCTGCCGAATCCATTAATGCCTACTTTGACCATGATCTACTCCTTCGTTATTGGCTCTGGTGTAAATTTAAGCCGCAGGGAGCATGTCGTAAATGACGTTTGTAGATCAATTTACGCCAAAGTGCGTGAATGGAAGCGATCGCGGTATTCGGTTGGGGTCAGTTGCAGATGCCGTTCGAAAACGCGGCGCAGATTGAGCGCATTGCCGAAACCGCTGCTGGTGGCGATTTGTTCAATGCCTTGTGAGCTCTGTTCCAGACGCTGACGGGCGATGTACAAGCGCCCTTCTTCGACAAATTTGGCGGGTGAAATGCCGGTTTCGCGCGTGAACACGCGCGTAAAGTTGCGCGGACTCATGGCAACCCGTTCGGCCAGTTTCTCAACGGAAAGATCCTCGGCCAGATTCTCCAGGATCCAGCTCTGCAGATCGCGGATAGGGCCCGGTGTTTTGGCCTGATTCAGTGGGTAACGGCTGAACTGCGCCTGCCCGCCGGGGCGGCGTAAAAACATCACCAGATCCTGCGCCACTTCGCGGGCCTGCACGAAACCGTAATCGTCCTCCACCAGCGCCAGTGTGAGATCAAACCCGGAGCTGACGCCGCCAGAGGTCCAGACCGCACCATCCTGTACGTAGATCGGCCCATTTTCGACCTTCACTTTGGGGAAGCGGGCCTGCAAGGTTTCCAGCAGCCGCCAATGGGTGGTCGCCCGGCGGCCGTCCAGCAGACCGGCCTCGGCCAGCAGCATCGCCCCACCGCAAACGGAGGCCACGCGCCGCGCTTTGGGGGCCGCACGGCGGAGCCAATCCACCACAAAGGCGCTTTCTTCCTCGGTCGCCCCTTTGCCGGTAACGATAATGGTATCGCGTGCCACCTCAGGGTCGAGATCCGCCAGGCGATGATCGGCCAACAGATTCAAACCGGACGAGCCATGCACCACCCGGTGAGTTTGCGTGGTGACTATCGCCATCTGGTAGAGCGGCGCGTCATCGGGCCGCAAGCGGTTGGCCTGCATCAGGATGTCGGCGATCCCCGCCGATTCGAACAGCATGCCCCCTTCGGGGACGATAATCAGAAATGTATGCATGGCCTTAAAATACAAAATCGACAAAATAAGTCAATAACGCCTCCCGGTTTGAGAAGCGTTTCTCTCATCAGCGCCAGCCCAGCGCCGGGGCGACATGAGTCAGGATCGACTCAATCACGTGGGCGTTGTAGTCAACGCCTAGCTGGTTGGGCACGGTCAGCAGCAAGGTATCGGCTTCGGCAATCGCTTCGTCCTGCGCCAACTGCTTGATCAGCAGTTCCGGCTCGGCGGCATAGCTACGGCCGAATACCGCGCGAGTCTGCTGATCGATATACCCCACCTGATCGCTGTCCTGGCCGCTGTTGCCGAAATAGCTGCGATCCTGCTGGTTCATCAGCGCAAAGATGCTGCGGCTGACCGACACTCGCGGCTGGCGTGCATGACCTGCGGCCTTCCAGGCATCGCGATAAGCGCGGATCTGCTTGGCCTGCTGCACGTGGAAAGGTTCGCCGGTTTCGTCGTTTTTCAGCGTTGAGCTTTGCAGATTCATGCCCTGCTTCGCCGCCCAGATCGCCGTGGCGTTTGAGCTGGCGCCCCACCAGATGCGATCGCGCAGCCCGGCGGAGAAAGGTTCTACCCGCAGCAAGCCCGGCGGGTTCGGGAACATCGGTTGCGGGTTAGGTTCAGCAAAGCCTTCGCCACGCAGCGCCTCCAACAGGACGTCGGTATGGCGGCGCGCCATATCGGCTTCGGTCTCGCCTTCGGCAGGCGTATAACCAAAATAACGCCAGCCATCAATCACCTGTTCGGGAGAACCGCGGCTGATGCCCAGTTGCAGCCGCCCGCCGGAAATCAGGTCGGCGGCGCAGGCATCTTCGACCATATAAAGCGGATTTTCATAGCGCATGTCGATCACGCCGGTGCCGATCTCAATACGCTGGGTTTTGGCGCCGATGGCTGCCAGCAGCGGGAATGGCGAGGCAAGCTGGCGGGCAAAGTGGTGTACGCGAAAATAAGCCCCATCCGCCCCCAGCTCTTCTGCCGCCACGGCAAGATCAATGGATTGCAGCAGCGCATCTGCCGCCGAACGGGTGCCCGACTGCGACGAAGGCGTCCAGTGGCCGAAAGAAAGGAAGCCGATTTTCTTCATGGGGTGATCCTTAGATTCATTAATGACCGGATTACAGTGACAAAAATCGCCCCCTTCCGGCCAGAAATATCGTGGCCGATCGCACTAAACGGATCCTTTTACGCCACGACGCCACACTGCCTGAGCATTGTAATCAAAAAGTAAATATCGTATAACAGGCTCCTCCGAGGGGTGTCCTGTTACGGGCTGAGATGGCGTAAGCCGAACCCTTTGAACCTGATCTGGGTCATGCCAGCGAAGGGACGGTCGGCAATCCCCTCACGGCGGTTGCCTGTTCATACCTCACCTCAGCGCGCCCGGATCTCCACTCACTTTTGGAGGTCCCATGTTTACTCCCTTATTCGATAACGGTCTTTACGGAAAGCTGCGCCAACAGGCCGGCGGTCACTGGCAGGACTATGTGGCACACCCCTTTATTCAGCAACTGGCCGCCGGTACGCTGCCGGAACCCGCTTTTCGCCGCTACCTGACGCAGGATTATCTGTTCCTGATCCACTTTGCCCGCGCCTATGCCCTGCTGGTCAGCAAACTGCGTACCCTGCCGGAAATGCGTGCCGCTACCGCTTCGCTCAATGCGATTGTCGCCGAACTGCCCCTGCACCTGGCCTATTGTGCCGACTGGGGATTGAGCGAACCGCAGATAGCCGCCGCACCAGAAGCGCCGGAAACCCTCAATTACACCCGCTATGTGCTCGATATCGGCCACGCCGGAGATGCTCTGGATCTGCTGGCAGCGTTAATGCCCTGCGTCGCCGGCTATGCCGAAATCGGCCTGCGCCTGCTCAACGATCCCAACACCGTGATGGAAGGCAATCCCTATGCCTCGTGGATCCGCAACTATGGTGATCCCGCCTATCTGAGCGGCGTACAAGCCTCCCTCGACCTGCTGGAAAACGTTGGCCTCCAGCGGGGTGCCCCAAGCCGTCTGAACGAACTGTCGGCGATTTTCACCACCGCCACCCGCCTGGAATCCGCCTTCTGGCAGATGGGGTTGAATGCCCAATGAGCCTCGGCGACACGCAGCACGGCAATGCCCGGCCCGGTATTCAGGTACGGGATCTGACCCTGCGCTTTGGTCAGCAGGTGATTTTCGATGGTCTGAATTTCGATATCGCCGGCGGCAGCTTCGTTGCCCTGCTCGGCGCCAGCGGCGCGGGGAAGACCAGCCTGCTGAAGATCATCGCCGGGCTGGCGAAACCCACCTCCGGTACGGTTATCGGCAGCGACGGCCTGCCGATAACCGGACGTATCGCCTATATGGGGCAAAAGGATCTGCTCTATCCCTGGCTGACAATTGACGAGAATATTAGCCTTGGCGCGCGGCTGCGCGGCGAAAAGGTCGACCTCGCCTGGGCGGAACATCTGCGGGAACGCGTGGGCTTGAACGGCTATGGCCGCAGCTTGCCTGCCGCGCTGTCCGGTGGCATGCGTCAACGTGCCGCTATTGCCCGCACGCTGTATGAGCGCCAGCCGATTGTGTTGATGGATGAACCCTTCTCCGCGCTGGATACCATCACCCGCGCCATGATCCAGCAACTGGCCGCCGAACTGCTGGCGCAGCATACCGTGCTGCTGATCACCCACGACCCCATGGAGGCCTGCCGCCTTAGCCACCGCCTGCTGGTGCTGTCCCGTTATCCGGCGGGGCTGGATGACAGTCATGTTATCGAGGGCTTACCGCCGCGAGCGCCGGACAATCCTCAGCTGCTGAAAAGCCAGAGCGAGTTGCTGCTGCAACTGGTGAGGGCCGCCGGATGAAAACCCTCCCTGAAAGCCGTCTGTCGCGGATGCGTCGCAGCCTGACGGTGTTCGCCGGCCTGTTGCTGCTGTGGGCACTGGTCACGCTGGGCGATATCCCCGCCTTCCTGTTGCCCTCCCCCTCGGCGGTGGCACAGGCGCTGTGGGACAACCGGGCGTACCTCGCTTATCACACGCTGATCACCGCCTCGGAGATCGCCTGCGGTTTGCTGGCCGGGGTTTTGCTCGGTGCCACGCTGGCGCTGTGCATGATCTTTTCGCCGCGCCTGCAGCGCTGGTTGATGCCGTTGGTGCTGACCAGCCAGGCGATCCCGGTGTTTGCGCTGGCGCCGCTGTTGGTGCTGTGGTTCGGCTTTGGCATGAGCGCCAAAGTGGTAATGGCGGTGCTGGTGATTTTCTTCCCGGTGACTTCCGCCTTCTTCGATGGGCTACGCCGGGTCAATAACGATTATCTCGATCTGGCCCGTACCCTACGTGCTTCTCCCTGGGCCCAACTGCGTCACGTGCGGCTGATGGCAGCGCTACCGGCTTTCGGTTCCGGACTGCGGATGGCCGCCGCCGTCGCCCCTATCGGCGCCATCATCGGCGAATGGGTTGGCTCGGCGGAAGGCCTGGGTTACGTCATGCTTAACGCCAACGCGCGCATGCAGACCGACATCTGCTTTGCCGCGCTGTTTATTTTGGTGCTGATGACCGTCTTGCTATGGGTGACGGTAGACGCGCTATTGCTGCGCCTGATCGACTGGGCACCGGAAAATGATTGATCGCCTCACAACAACAAGGGTAACAACCATGCTTAAAAATACCGTCTGCGGGCTGCTGCTCGGCGCCACGCTGGCAAGCCAGGCCAATGCCGCGGAAAAACTGACGCTGGTGCTCGACTGGTATATTAACCCCGACCACGCGCCCATCATGGTGGCCGAGCAGATCGGCGCCTTCAAGGCCGAAGGGTTGGACGTCAAGATTGTGCCCCCTTCCGACCCGGCGCTGCCGCCGCGCCTGGTGGCAGCAAAACAGGCCGATTTGGCCATCACCTACCAGCCGCAGCTGCACTTTTTTGCCGATCAGGGCCTGCCGCTGGTGCGCGTAGGCACCCTGATTAACTCACCGCTCAATACCGTGATGACGCTGGATAAAAGCATCACCACCCCGGCAGGACTTAAGGGTAAAAAAATCGGCTATTCGGTCAGCGGCATCGAACAAGCCACCTTGGCGACCATGCTTGAGCATGAACACCTCAACCCCAATGAAACCAAACTGATTAACGTTAATTTCCAACTGACCAGCGCCCTGCTGGCGGGCCAGGTCGATGCGGTAATCGGCGGCTATCGCAACATTGAAGCGCTGGAGCTGAAACTGCAGGGCAAAGATCCGGTGGTGTTTAACGTGGAAGACTACGGTGTGCCGAGCTACGACGAGCTGATTATCGTCGCCAATCGCGATTCGCTGGCCGAGCCGAAAATCAAAAAATTCCTCGCGGCGCTGAAAAAAGGCAGCGACTATCTGCACGCCCATCCGCAGGAAAGCTGGCTGGCGTTCGCCAAAGCCCATCCGGAACTCAATACCGAGCTGAACAAACAGGCCTGGCAAGCCAGCCTGCCGCTGTTCGCAACCGATCCGGCGAAGCTGGATAAAGCGCGCTATCAAGCCTACGAACAATTCCTGTTCGACAACAAGCTGATCAAAAAAATCACGCCGGTGGAGCAATACGCGGTGGAGCTGAATTAAAGGTTATTCGCTTTATCAGGGGCGCAGTATGCCGCGCCCCTGCCATTCCCCCTCAGGCAGAAGGCGCGACGGTAACGTCACCCTGACCGCTGCGCTGCAAAGCCTGCAGCACCAGGCCACTCGCCTTGCACCGCTCCACAAAATCACGCACATAGGCTGCCCCCGACGCTTTTTGTCGCGGAACCGCCATGGCCTGCTGGATGGCAGTGAAATGCCCGGCCAGCACCCGATACCCCGGGTTTTGCGCTGCGGCAGCCAGCAACGGTTGACGCACGCCCGCAGCCGCATCCAACCCCTGTTCGAGGAACAAGGCGATCGCGTCGGCGGAGGTATCGGCACGCACCAGTTGCGCCTGCTTTAAGGTTCGCGACAGATACAGGTCGTAAGCCGCTCCCTGGCCTACGGCAATGCGCACCTCGGGCCGGTCAAGTTCGGCAACCTGTTGCCAGGGAGACGCCTGGGCCACCAGGTAGGTCCCCTCAATGATCGCATAAGGCGCACTGAACGCGATCTGCGCCGCCCGCACCGGTTCGATGGCCATAAAGGCGATGTTCCAGTCTCCGGTTTCCAACGCGGCAAAAACCTTGCCTGCGGCATCATAGGTCACCAACTCCAGCGCCACGCCCAACTCGCGGGCCAGCGCGCCGGCCAGCGTCACGGATACCCCCTGAGGTTCGCCGTCTGGCCCCCTCTGCGCCAACACCGGATTGCCCAGATTGATGGCCGCACGCAGGATCCCCTGCGGGGCCAAATCATCGAGTACGGCGGCGGGAATGCTATGCATGGCTTTCTCCTGAAAAAAGGGTGTAGGTGTTTCGTCAACGCTCTCCGTTAAGGCTAGAGCCAAACCTCGGATGAGCAACATTCAGCCGCTTTTCGCCTCGCTGGCGTGATTCATGTCACACTATTGTCACAAAAACGACCGATCGCACTCTGCCACGCCAGGGCAGCGCAAACACGCATTGACCCTGGCGCTTTCAATGCGCTATACCCTTCCTCTTTCGCGTCGTGCTTGGGTCGGCGGCGTTTGCCAGGGCAGTTAAGATTTCCTTTTTAATCAGACAGGGTACGGTGGATGGTTTCAGCATTAATCTCGTTTGCACTTTTTTTAGCCTCAATTTTAATCTACCGCACCCGTGCCGCCGCCAACCGCTGGTGGCTGGCCACCCTGTTGACGCTGCTGGGCAGCTATCTGATCCTCAACGTGGTGCTGATCGCCAGCAACTACTTTACCGGTGACGGCATTACCGATGCGGTGATCTACACCCTCACCAGCAGCCTGAAGGGCGCCGGCGTCGGCAAATACCTGCTGCCGTTTGTCGGCCTGCTGGCGGTGCTGGCGCTGATCTTCACCCTGCTGACCTGGAGTCTGGTACGGCGCAAGGCGAAAAGCAGCAGCGTGGTTTACAGCGTGCTCGCCGTGCTGCTGGCGCTGTTTTCCGTCGGCACTACTCCCGCCTTTCAGGACATCTCGCTGTTGGTGAAGAGCCAGATTAGCGGCGATACCGCCGACTTTGACACCTATTACAAAGCGCCGAAGAAAACCGTACAGGGCAAAGCGCCGAACCTGGTGTATATCTATGCTGAAAGCCTGGAGAGAACCTACTTCGACCAACAAACCTTCCCCGGCCTGACCGACGAACTGAACCAGCACCGCGAAAACAGCATCGACTTCAGCAATACCCAACAGCTGCCCGGCACCGGTTACACCATCGCCGGTATGGTGTCCTCACAGTGCGGTATCCCATTGTTTGCCCCCTTTGACGGCAACGCCTCCAGCGCGGTATCCACCTTTTACCCGGAAAACGTCTGCCTGGGCGACGTGCTGAAATCCGCCGGGTACGACAACTACTTTTATCAGGGCGCCGAGCTGGCCTTCGCCGGCAAAGACACCTTCCTGAAATCGCACGGTTTTGACCATGCCTACGGCTTTAAGGAATTACGCGGACAGGTCAGCGACCCGGGCTACAAAAATGACTGGGGCTGGTACGACGATACCGTGCTGGACGTGGTGTTCGACAAGTTCGTCGAGCTGTCGAAGCAGAACAAAAAGTTCTCGCTGTTCGCCTTGACCGTGGACACCCATCACCCGGACGGCTTTATCTCCGCCAGCTGCAGCAAAAAGTCGTTCCGTTGGCAGAATAAAGAGAATCGGTCGCTGAGCGCAGTGGCCTGCAGCCAACAGCATATCGCCGCGCTGATCGACAAAATCAAGGCGTCCGACTACTTCAAAAATACCGTTATCGTGGTGTCTTCTGACCATCTGGCGATGAACAATACCGCCTATGACATCCTGACCAAGCAGAAACGCCGCAACCTGTTCTTTATTATCGACGGCACCCGCCCGCAGACCGCGCTGCATAACGAGAAGCGCAGCACGCTGGACAACGGCGCTACCGTGCTGGACGTGATGGGTGGCGATAACTACATTGGCCTCGGTCGCAGCAGCCTGTCCAGCCCAACGCTGGCGACGTTGTTTTTGAATATCGACGAAAAAATCAACGCCTGGAAACCAGCGGTGGTCAAGCAATGGGGCTTCCCGAACAGCATCACAAACTACAGTCTCGACGATCGGGGCAACCGCTTTACCTTCTCCGGCATCACCTTTAAGGTGCCGTTTATTCTGAAGGTGACGGACAACAAAATTGAGCCGATGTTTAACGTCTACCTGTCCACGCCGCTGAAAAAACAGCTTGCCGGACTGGGGGCGGGCGAGAAATTCGTCTGGGTCGACAAGTGTTATGAAATCGGTCGGGTGTGGTCGCCAGAACTGGCGTTGAGCACCGACACCTGCATCGCGTCGGGCAGCCTGGCCGCCCCACCGCACATCGTGCAGGCCAAAGGGGGCAGCTATCGCGGCAAAATAGACTTTGAGCGTCCGCCAAACGATAGCATCGCCACCTACCAAAGCGCCGTCGACAAGCTGAAAGTCGACGACGCCGCCGTTAAATACCACGCGGACGCCATCGCCTTTATGCTGCCGGGCATGCCGGAACAGGTGAAGGCGATCACCGGCGTTTCCAGCGTCGAAGACTGGGGCCGTTGGTCAGACGCCAACCTGGCGCCGACGGTGAATATTGATTACGTCGATCCCCTGCCATCAGCATTCGATCTGGTGCTGCGCGCCCGCGCCTACGGTAAAAACGTCGGCGAACCTATCTCGGTGCGCGTCGGCAATCAGGAACAGTTTGTGACGCTCAGCGAACAGGACACCACCGTGACGCTGCGCTTCGACAACCCTGCCGGAGCCAGAAACATCAGCATCACGCCGCCGGCCCCCACGGAGCCACAAGAAGGTGCCAGCGGCGGTTTTGTACCGAAGAAACTGGGTATTGGCCTGGTCTCGCTGAAAGTGGAACAGGCTGCCCCCGCTTCCTGATCATCGCGCTGCATGCGGCGTCCGCGTTATTCGGGGCGAATTTATTCGCCCCCTGCCGTTTCTCCAAAGCTTTTGCGCCCATCTTCGGCTAACCTGTTGCTGTGAATTGATATCGGCATCCGTATGCCTCCCCGCCGCATAGCCGGGAGAACCAAGGAGAGAGTATGAGCAGTCAGCAATCCGGCACCGGCCTCACCCCCGCTCAGGCAGTCGAACAACTGGAAGCGCTGTATGTCGCCTCGGTTGAGGCGCTGCGCCAGGCGGTCGGTGACTTTATCAGCCATGGCAGTCTGCCCGACGCGCAGACCCGCGCGGCAGGGCTATTTGTTTACCCTGAGCTGCGCGTCAGCTGGGACGGAAAATCGCCCGGTCAAACCAAAACCCGCGCCTATGGCCGTTTCACCCACACCGGTTGCTATACCACCACCATCACCCGCCCGCATCTGTTCCGCCATTATCTGACCGAACAGTTGACCATGCTGGCCGGGGAGTACGATGCGCATATCGAAGTGCGGCCGTCACAGCAGGAAATACCTTTCCCTTACGTGATCGACGGTTCAAACCTGATGCTGGATCGGTCGATGAGCGCCAGCCTGGCGCAGCATTTCCCCACCACCGAGCTGGCGCAAATTGGCGATGAGACTGCCGATGGCCTGTTTCACGCCACCAGCACCTTCCCGCTTTCGCACTTCGACGCCCTGCGCGCCGACTTTTCGCTGGCGCGGCTGCGGCACTACACCGGCACCCCGGTGGAGCATTTTCAGCCCTTCGTGCTGTTCACCAACTACACCCGCTATGTGGATGAGTTTGTCCGCTGGGCCTGCGCCGAAATAGCCGATCCGGCCAGTCCTTATATTGCGCTGTCGAGCGCCGGCGGCATCTATATCACGCCGGAAACCACCGCACCGGATCAGGCGGTCTCCGACCTGGCGTGGAAAAACCACCAGATGCCGGCCTACCACCTGATCTCGCGCACCGGCCAGGGCATCACGCTGATCAATATCGGCGTCGGCCCCTCCAACGCCAAAACCATCTGCGACCATCTGGCGGTGCTGCGCCCCAGCGCCTGGCTGATGATCGGCCACTGCGGCGGCCTGCGCGAAAGCCAGTCGATTGGCGACTACGTGCTGGCGCACGCCTACCTGCGGGACGACCACGTGCTGGATTCGGTGCTGCCACCAGATATCCCGATCCCCAGCATTGCCGAAGTACAGCGTGCGCTGTATGACGCCACCAAAATGGTCAGCGGCATGCCCGGCGAAGAGGTAAAACAACGCCTGCGCACCGGCACCGTGGTCACCACCGACGATCGCAACTGGGAGCTGCGCTATTCCGCTTCGGCGCTGCGTTTTAACCTCAGCCGCGCCGTCGCGGTAGATATGGAAAGCGCCACCATCGCCGCTCAGGGCTACCGTTTCCGGGTGCCTTACGGCACGCTGTTGTGCGTATCCGACAAACCGCTGCACGGTGAAATCAAGCTGCCCGGCCAGGCCAACCGCTTTTATGAAGGGGCCATTTCGGAACACCTGCAGATCGGTATCTGCGCTATCGACCTGCTGCGCGCCGAGGGCGATCGCCTGCATTCCCGCAAGCTGCGTACCTTTAACGAGCCGCCGTTCCGCTGATGATGAAGGATCTGGGCCCGCTTCGGCGGGCTTTTTAACTTTTCATACTCAGATCGTTGATGTACCGACCGCAAATCTGTTACAACAGCGGCTCTCATTCCCCAGACATCACCACACATATGATTGTCAGACCTCAGCAACACTGGTTCAGGCGGCTCTTCGTCTGGCACGGTTCAGTGCTATCCAAAATTCTGTTTCGCCTCAGCCTTAACGTGGCGATGTCCATCGTCGCCGTGCTGTGTTTTCAATGGTACGAACATCTGGGGGTCAAACTGACCCTGGCACCTTTCAGCCTGCTGGGCGTGGCGATCGCTATCTTTCTCGGCTTCCGCAACAGCGTCAGCTATGCGCGTTTCACCGAGGCGCGGTTGCTGTGGGGCAGCCTGCTGATCGTTGAGCGCTCGCTGCTGCGCCAGATCAAGAGTCTGCTACCGCAGCAGGATCAGGCGGCGCGCGAGTTTGCCGCCCTGCTGATCGCGTTCAGCTACTGCCTGAAACACCAGCTGCGCGGCACCGATAGCAGCGCCGACCTGCAACGGCTGCTGCCCAACGTCGATCTGCGAGCGATAGAAAACAGCATGTCCCCCTGCAACCGGCTGCTGTTGATGATGGGCCAATGGCTGGGCGAAAAACGACAATCGGCACAGCTGTCGGACATGCTGTTTCACAGCATCGACCAAAACCTCAACCGGCTGTCGGAGATCCTCGGCGGCTGCGAACGCATCGCCAATACGCCGATCCCCTTTGCCTACAGCCTGATCGTTCATCGCACGGTCTACCTGTTCTGCACCCTGCTGCCTTTCGCGCTGGTGCCGGATCTGCATTACATGACGCCGCTGGTGTCGGTGTTTATCTCCTACACCTTCATCTCGCTGGACTCGCTGGCAGAGGAACTGGAAGATCCGTTCGGCACCGCCGCCAATGACCTGCCGCTCAATGCCATGTGCAACGCGATTGAGATCAACCTGCGCGAAATGAACGACGAAACGGATTTACCGGCGGCCGCACAGCCGGACAGCCGTTACCAGCTCAGCTAACCGGCAACCACGTCAGGCGCGGTGAAGGCCGCGCCTGTTGGCAAAGCCCTTACTCGCGCCACCCGCCGCCCAACGCACGGTAAAGATCGACGAGATTGGTCAATCGCGCCAGGCGCGTATCCACCAACACCTGCTGCGCCGCATACAGGGAACGCTGGGAATCCAGCACGGTCAGGTAGTTATCCACGCCCTGCTGAAAACGCTGCTGCGACAGGCTGTAAGCGCGTTGATTGGCCGCCACCAACTGCGTTTGCGCCCGGATTTGCTCATCCAGCGTGTCGCGACCGGCCAGCGCATCGGCGGTTTCGCGAAATCCCTGTTGTATCGCCTGCTCATAACGCGCCACCTCAATGCGTTTTTGCACCTCCGCCAGATCCAATCCCGCACGCAAAGAGCCGCCGGAGAAGATAGGCAGCGAGAGCTGCGGCACAAAACTCCAGGCACCGGAACCGGCAGAAAATAAACCGTCCAGGCCGGCGCTGGCCGTGCCGCCGAAACCGGTCAGGCTGAGGGACGGAAAGAACGCCGCCCGCGCCGCGCCGATATTGGCATTGGCGGCGCGTAGCTGATGCTCTGCCGCTCGGATATCCGGCCGCCGGGTCAGCAAATCTGCCGGCAGCCCGGCCGGAATGGTTTCCGGCAACAGATCGTCCGGCAAGGTGCTGGCCTGCGCCAGACGCGAACTCATCGCCGAGCCCAACGGCTGCCCAACCAACAGCGTCAGGGCATTGGTGTCCTGCCGAACCTGACGCCGATACTGAGCCAAATCACGCTGCGCCGTCCGTACCCCAACCTCCGCCTGGCTGCGATCCAGTTCGGTCGCCACACCGAGCTGGAAGCTTTGTTCCACCAGCCCAAAGGCCGCCTGCTGTGAGCTCAGCGTTTCCTGCGCCAGCGCCAGAAGTTCGCTATCGGCGCGTAGCGTAAGATAAGCGTTGGCGGTTTCGGCGATCAGCGCCAGTTGCGCGGCGGCCCGGGTTTCATCCTGTGCCAAATACAATTCCAACGCCTGCTGGTTGAGGCTGCGAAGCCGCCCGAACAGATCCAACTCCCACGACAGCGCTCCCCCGACCTGATAGCTGCGCCCCACCGCAGACTGCCCGCCTGCGGACAGACTGCCCGGGGTACGCTGTACCGAACCACTGCCCTGCGCCGCCAGGGTGGGCAGCGTATCTGCCCGTTGAATGCGGTAGTTGGCGCGAGCCGCCTCCACGTTCAGCGCCGCAATGCGCAAGTCACGGTTATTCGCCAGGGCCTGCGTAATCAGCGTTTGCAGCAGCGGATCGCGGTAAAACTCACGCCAACCGATAGCCGCTGCCGTTCCGTCGACCTGCGCGACGCCATAATCCGGATAGGCTGGCGCTACCGGCGCAGCGGGGCGTTGATAGTCCGGCGTCAACGAGCAGCCCGTCAGGGTGGCAGTGGCCAGCATGATAGCCAAAAGTTTTATCATGGCTCGGCTCCCGGCGCCGGGGCAGTTATCTCCGCTTCATCCTCCGCCCGGCGGCGTTCGCTGAGCCGTTTCACCCGAAACAGCCGCAGCATGATGACGAAGAATGCCGGTACGAAGAAAATGGCCAGGAAGGTGCTGGTCAGCATGCCGCCGATCACCCCGGTGCCGATGGCATTCTGACTGCCGGAGCCCGCCCCGCTGGCAATCACCAGCGGCACCACGCCGAGAATAAACGCCAGCGAGGTCATCAGGATCGGCCGCAGCCGCTGTCTGGCGGCCTGCACCGCCGCCTCTACCGGACTGGCGCCGGCTTCGAAGTGCGCCTTGGCGAACTCCACGATCAGAATGGCATTTTTGGCCGCCAGCCCGACGGTGGTCAGCAACCCCACCTGGAAATAAACGTCGTTGGCCAGCCCACGCAGCAACGTGGCCACCACCGCGCCAATCACCCCGAGCGGCACCACCAGCATCACCGCGCTGGGCACGCTCCAGCTTTCATACAGCGCCGCCAGACACAGGAAGACCACCAGCAGTGAAATCGCATAGAGTGCCGGTGCCTGGGCGCCGGACAACCGTTCTTCAAACGACAGTCCGGTCCAGTCGTAGCCCACGCCGGGCGGCATGGTGGCGGCAATGCGTTCCATTTCTGCCATCGCGTCGCCGGAGCTGAAGCCCGCCGCCGGTTCGCCCTGCAGGTTAAACGACGGTGCGCCGTTGTACCGATTGAGTTTCTGCGCACCGTAGGCCCATTCGGCGCTGGCAAAGGCGGAGAACGGCACCATATCGCCGTTGTCGTTACGCACAAACCACTGTTCCAGATCCTGCGGCAGCATGCGTGACGAGGCATCTCCCTGCACATAAACCCGCTTCACCCGACCGCGATCGATAAAGTCGTTCACATAACCCGAGCCCCAGGCCAGCGACAGCGTGCGGTTAATCTCCGTGATCGGCACGCTGAGCGCCCGCGCCTTCTCGCGGTCGATCAGCAGTTCATACTGGGGCGCATCCTCCAGACCGTTGGCACGCACGTTGTTCAACACCGGACTCTGCCGGGCAGCGGCAAGGAACCTGTCGCGCGCCGCCAGCAATGGCTGATGCCCAATGCCGCCACGATCCATCAGTTGGAAGTTAAAGCCCGCCACGTTGCCCAATTCACGTACGGCCGGGGGCGAGACCACAAAGATACGGGTATCGCGAAAGTCGCGTGCGAACATGGCGTTGAGGCGGGCGGCGACCGCGTCGGCCTTTTGCGAGGCGTCCGGCCGTTGGTCCCAGTCATGCAGGCGAATAAACAGGGTGCCGACGTTCTGCCCGCGCCCGCCGAAGTTAAACCCGGAGATAGCGAACACCGAACGCACACTGTCCTTCTCCATTTTCAACAGGTACTCCGTGGCACCGCGCAAGGTGGCCTGCGTCCGTTCTGCGGTGGCCCCGGCCGGTGCCTGTACCTGCGCGAACAACATGCCCTGATCTTCCTGCGGCAGGAACGAGGTCGGAATGCGGGTAAACAGCCAGCCGGTGGCAATGGCAATCACCAGATAAATCAGTATCAGCCGACGCGGGCGGCCCAGACCGCGCATTACCGAAGCCGCGTAATTGCGGTTGGCCCACTCGACGCGGCGGTTAAACCAGCCAAAGAAACCTTTGCGTGCGGCATGCTCTCCCGGCTTTACCGGCTTGAGCAGCGTAGCGCACAGCGCCGGGGTAAACACCACCGCCACCATCACCGACAGCACCATCGAGGAGACAATGGTGATGGAGAACTGCCGGTAGATCACGCCGGTTGAACCACCAAAAAACGCCATCGGCACAAATACCGCCGACAGCACCATGGCGATGCCTATCAAGGCACCGGTGATCTGGCTCATCGATTTACGGGTTGCCTGCTTCGGTGAAAGCCCCTCCTCATGCATCAGCCGCTCGACGTTTTCCACCACCACGATGGCGTCATCCACCAGCAGGCCAATCGCCAGCACCATGCCAAACATGGTCAACGTATTGATCGAGTAACCGAAGGCCGCCAGCACGCCAAAGGTCCCCAGTAGCACCACCGGCACCGCCAGTGTCGGGATCAGCGTGGCCCGGAAGTTCTGCAAAAACAGGTACATCACCGCAAACACCAGCACAACCGCTTCCACCAGCGTACGCACCACGTTTTCGATCGACAGGCTAATGAATGGAATGGTGTCATAGGCATCCACGGCTTCCATTCCCGGTGGGAAGAAGGGTTTCAGCTCCGCCAGCGTGGCACGCACCGCCTGCGCGGTTTGCAGCGCATTGGCACCGGTTGCCAGACGCACGCCCAGCCCGACCGCCGCATTGCCGTTGTAGTAGCTATCAATCGCGTAGTTCTGCGCGCCCAGCTCAATGCGCGCCACGTCGGCCAGGCGAACCCGCGAACCGTCCGGATCGGTTTTCAGCAGGATTTGACCGAACTCCTCCGGGGTCTGCAAGCGTGAGGGGCCAATTACCGTGGCATTCAGCTCCTGGCCGGGCAACGCCGGTTGTCCCCCCAACTGACCGGATGAAACCTCAACGTTCTGCTCCTGAATCGCATTGCTGACGTCGGTGGCGGTCAGGCTGTAGTTCACCAGCGCAGCAGGATCCAGCCAGATGCGCATCGCATAAGGCGCACCGAACAATTGGAAGTCTCCCACGCCGTTGGTGCGGCTGATCGGATCCTGTACATAGGAGGCGACGTAATCCGCCAGGTCCTGCCGGGTCATGCGACCATCCGTCGAGACAAATGCCATTACCATCATAAAGTTGGCGGTGGACTTGGTGACGCGGATCCCCTGCTGCTGTACCTCCAGCGGCAACAGCGGCTGTGCCAGCGCCAGCTTGTTTTGCACCTGTACCTGCGCGGTATCGGCATCGGTGCCCTGCGCAAAGGTCAACGCAATGCTCATGCTGCCGTCGGAATTACTTTCGGAGGAAATGTATTGCAGATTGTCGAGACCGTTCATCTGCTGTTCAATCACCTGCACCACCGTATCCTGCACCGTCTTCGCCGAGGCACCGGGATAGTTGACCTGAATGCTGACGGTGGGTGGCGCGATGCTTGGGTACTGCGCCACCGGCAGATTGGCAATCGACAGCAGGCCACACAGCATCATGATGATGGCCAGCACCCAGGCAAACACCGGGCGCTCGATAAAGAATTTAGCCATGCGCCGGCTCCTTACGAGTGCTGCTTAACAGCGTTGTGGCAGCCGGAGCCCACTCCACCGCATTGACCTGTGCGCCAGGCCTGACCTGCTGCACGCCTTCGACAATCACCCGATCGCCCGCCGCCAGCCCGGTCGACACCAGCCAACTGTCCCCCATCGCCCGTTCGGTGGTCAGTTCGCGCAGCTCAACCTTGCCCGCCTCGTTCACCACCAGGGCGGTCGCTTCACCGCGCGGGTTGCGGGTAATGCCCCGCTGCGGCACCAGCAGCCCACCTTGCGCGGCCATGCCCTCTAACAGCCGGGCTCGCACAAACATGCCCGGCAGCAGCTTGCGTTCCGGATTGGGGAATACCGCGCGCAGCACCACCGAGCCGGTGGAGCGATCCACCGTGATTTCTGAAAATTGCAATTTGCCGCCGTGGGCATAGCGAGAGCCGTCTTCCAGTGTCAGAGTGACCGCCGCAGAGTGAGGGCCGTCGGCCTGCGCAACCGCGCCGCTTTCCAGCGCATTTCTCAACCGCAAAAGTTGGACGCTGGACTGGGTCACGTCCACATAAATTGGATCTATCTGCTGCACCGCCGCCACCGCCTCGGCCTGCTGCGCCGTCACCAGCGCCCCTTCGGTCACCAGCGAACGTCCAATAATGCCGTCGATGGGTGACAGCACCCGGGTATAAACCAGATTGATACGTGCCGTTTCCAACTGCGCCTCCGCAGACTGCACGTCGGCCACCGCCTGCTGATGAGCGGCTACGGCGTCGTCATACACCTGACGACTGATGGCCCGGCTCTCTGCCAGCGGCCGGTAACGTTGAATCAACAACGCGGCGGTACGCAGCTGTGCCCGCGCTCGCGCCAAGGCCGCATTGCCGCGATCGTATTCCGCCTGAAACAGCCCCGGGTCGATTTGGTAAAGCGGTTGCTGCGCCTTGACCTGTTCCCCTTCGGTAAACAGGCGTTTTTGCACTATGCCCCCGACCTGTGGCCGCACTTCCGCATTGCGAAAGGCGGCAACCCGTCCCGGCAGTTCACTGGTCAGGGGTATAGGTTCGTTTTTCAACGTTACCACCCCGACCCGTGGCGGTGGCGGCGGTGCCGTTGGCGGCGTATCGCGAGCGGCCACCACCAGCCACAAAGAGAGCGAAGTAGCGGCCACCACCACGCCGACAGCAAGAGAGGCGATTTTGAGGCTCATGAGTCCGTATCCTTTTAGATGCTGGGTCAAGGGTTGCGCGGCGCGCCATAAAGCGGCCAAAGGTTACTGTACGAGCGGCAAACTGACCTCAACGTGACCCGCAGATAACATTCGTGTCAGTTAACGCGTTTTTTATCCGGCGGCGGCGTTAGCTGACAAAAATGTCAGCCAGCCGTCAGCTTCACGACCGCATGGCTGTCATAAACTCATCACTGAACATGATGTCTTGTGGCAAGGTGGCGGGTTTCATGATTAATTAATCATCAGGTGATAATGACGGGAGTGGCCATGCGATTACTGTTGGTTGAGGACGAAGAAAAAACCTCGTCCTACGTTAACCGCGCACTGAGCGAACTGGGCTACACCGTAGACGTCGCCGGCGATGGCATTGAGGGCTTGCACCTGGCGGTGCAGCAGGACTATGACGCGGTGATCCTGGATGTGATGCTGCCGGGCAAAGACGGCTATGCGGTATTGGAGGGCCTGCGCGCCAGCAAACAGACGCCGGTGTTGATGCTGTCTGCCCGCGGTTCGGTAGACGAACGCGTCAAGGGCCTGCGCCACGGCGCGGATGATTATCTGCCCAAGCCGTTCTCGCTGATTGAACTGGTCGCCCGCATCCAGGCGTTATTGCGCCGCCGCACCAGCGACGGCATTGACGTCACCCAACTGCAAATCGACGATCTGCACGTGGATCTGCTGGCGCGGCGAGTGACCCGCGGCGGGGAGCGTATCGATCTGACCGCCAAAGAATTTGCCCTGCTCAGCCTGTTGGCTCGCCATCAGGGGGAGATACTGTCCAAAATGATGATCGCCGAACAGGTTTGGGACATGAACTTCGACAGCGACGCCAACGTGGTTGAAGTGGCGATTAAGCGCCTGCGCGCCAAAATCGACTCCCCCTATCCGCAAAAGCTGCTGCACACGGTGCGAGGCATGGGCTACGTGCTGGAAAATCGTCCGCTGCATCGCGATACGCCACGGATAATCGCCTGATGAAAATTTCCATTTCCAGCCGGATGGCATTGATGTTCGCGCTGACCATGGCGCTGATCATGCTGGTGCTGGCGCTGTTTCTGCGCAGTTCGCTGCTGACCTCGTTGCAAAACCAGATGCACAACGAGCTGCACTTTCGCCATTCGCTGGTCTCCCCCTTTATCGAAGCCAAAGGGACCACTCGCGACTGGCCAATGGTGCAACAAAAGCTCAATACCCTGTCCAACAGCGAAGGCAGCCAGGTGAAATACTGGGTGATCAGCGAGGATCCGCGTTACCGCTTCGGCGGTGTTCCCCCGCCGGGAACCCACTGGTCAAAACTGGCGGACGGTTTCGCCACTGCCGCTAATCCTGACGGCGATTGCCCGCTGTATATGCTGATCGCGACGCTGCCGCCGCTGGGCGCTCGCCCAGAGGTGCGCTATGTGGTGGCGATTGATTCTGCCCCCTATATGGGCACGCTGAGGGAGTTCACTCAGGCGCTGGTGGTGATTTCGCTGCTGGGGATTGGGCTGGCGGCACTGCTGGGCTACGCCATCTCGCGCTTCGGTATGCGACCGGTGCTCAATCTCAGTGAACAGGCGCACCGCTTGGTGCCCGGCACTACCGGCCAGCGGCTGGACAGCGCCACCTTACCGGCCGAACTACGCAACCTGGCGGAGTCTTTCAATGGCGTGCTGGCGCGCCAGGAAGTGGCCTGGCGGCAGTTGGAGAGCTTTAACGCCGACGTGGCGCATGAGTTGCGCACCCCGCTCACCAATCTGATTGGTCAAACCCAGTTGGCGCTGGCTCGCGAACGCAGCGTACAGGAACTGGAAGAACTGCTGCAGTCGAACCTGGAAGAGCTGGAACGCATGACCTCGATCGTCAACGACATGCTGTTCCTGTCCCACGCTCAGGCCGGACAATACGCTACCCAACTGAGCGAAGTGTCGCTGCGGGAAGAATCTCTGAAAACGGCGGAATACGTCGAACCTTCGTTTATGGAAAACGATTTGACCATTGAGATTTCCGGAGAGGTGCGGGCGCAGGTTGACCGGCGGCTGTTCCATCGTGCGCTGGCTAACCTGCTTGAAAACAGTGCGCGCCACGCCGTCGCGGGCAGCGCCGTTTCGGTACTGCTGCAGGAGCAGCGGGGATTTGCCGTCGTCGCCGTTGCCAACCAGGGCGAAACCATCGCCCCCGAGCACCTGAGCCGGCTGTTTGAACGCTTCTACCGCGTCGACTCTTCGCGCGTTCGCAGTGACATGCACCACGGTCTGGGGCTGTCCATCGTCCGCGCCATTGCGCTGATGCACCAGGGGGAAGCCTTCGTCCACAGTCTCGACGGCGTCAACACCTTCGGTTTCTCGCTGGCGCTGTCGCGGCCAGAGGAAAACCCGGCGCCACCGGCGCCAAAACCGCTGCCGGCGGCTCCCGCCATCGCCGAGGTTAAGCGGGAAAGCCTGTCGTGATTTATTGTACCAACGCCAACACGCGTTTTTCCTGACTGCGACTGGCGGCGATCGACAGCAGGATCTCTTTCACGACCAACGCCGGCGCCGACAGGGAGTGCTGTGCGGAAATGCACAGCGACAGCGGCACGCTAAGCGACGGAGCGTTGATTCGAGCCATCCAGGCCTTGGCCGGGCCAATCATCGCCCGCGCCACCGACTCGGGTAAAATGGTGGCCCCCAGGCCGCTGGCGATGGCCGCGCTCAAGGTGCTGGAGGACTCGATTTCACCAATCACATTGGCGGCCAGCTTGCGCACCGCCATGGCTTCATCCACCTGGGTGCGTACCACATCACCTTCGCGCGGCAGGAACAGATTCAGGCGCGCAACGTCCAGCAGATCAACGCTGTTACCCGGGTTCGGCACCGCACGCGTCGCCACCAGATAGAGATCTTCTCGCATCAGCGCGGTGGCCTGAAGGCCCGCAGGCATTTTGGCACCGTAGATCACCGCCATATCCAGACTTTGACCGGCAACCTGTCCGGCGAGCGTAGAGCCGATGTTCTCATTCAAACTGAGTAAGATACCCGGATGCTGATCGCGTACCGCCTGCAACAGCGGCAGCGCCAACTGTGATGCCAGGCTACCCGGCGCCAGCCCGATGGACACCTGACCGCTCATCGCCTGGCCGGCGCTGTTGACCGCGCTCTGCGCCTGTTCGCACTGGCGCAAAATGGTCTGGGCATGGGCATACAGGATGTTTCCGGCCTCGGTCGGCATCACGCCGCGCTTGGTGCGGATCAGCAGTTGCTGTTTCAGTTCCCCTTCCAGGGTGGCCAACTGCTGGCTGAGCGCCGGCTGCGCAATATGCAGCACCTCCGCCGCCTGGGTCAGGCTGCCGATATCGACGATTTTCACAAAATACTTCAGACGTCTGAAATTCATATTGCCTCCGTCATGCCGCTGAACTGCGTTGACAGAACGGCAGCAAGATCCGGGCCAGACCGACGAAATAAGAGAAGCCGTTAACTAATCACAGGAAAAATAAGAAAAAATGATGCTGGTGCTCAATGCCTCCCTGCGTTGGGCGACCCAGAACGGAGAAGGTTTGCACCAGCGTGAAGCACGCGGAGTGCAGCCTGTGGTCGCTCCTGAACCATTGCGCAGCAGAGCATCAATAAAAGCCATAAAAAGCAGCAGGTTGAATAATCTTGCAGCAAACGAAACGGCAAGGCGTTTTCAGGCTTTACAAGCCCGCATCACCC
Organism: Serratia sp. BNK-12; assembly: GCF_047456085.1. Taxonomy (NCBI): domain Bacteria; kingdom Pseudomonadati; phylum Pseudomonadota; class Gammaproteobacteria; order Enterobacterales; family Yersiniaceae; genus Serratia; species Serratia sp. BNK-12. The sequence goes on along the minus strand of NZ_CP179896.1, from coordinate 1,772,783 downwards.
CGCTATTATTCGCCCCGTTCACACGATTCCTCTGTAGTTCAGTCGGTAGAACGGCGGACTGTTAATCCGTATGTCACTGGTTCGAGTCCAGTCAGAGGAGCCAAATTCTTGTTTTCATGCCTCTTTGCGAATCCTTATGTGATTTAGATTCAATAAGTTAGCGCGAAAAATCTTCCCGATGCATTTTTAGTTTTTCCTCCGCATCGGGAGAATTTGGTGGTCAGATTTGGGGTCATGTTGGTTCGATGACGGAGTGACCCCCAAATGTCTCTTAACGACACAAAAATCCGCAACTTAAAACCATCCGCTAAACCCTTCAAAATTTCCGATTCCCATGGTCTGTACCTGTTGGTTAATCCAGGCGGTTCACGTCTCTGGTATCTCAAATATCGTATCAATAGAAAAGAATCTCGCCTTGGCTTAGGCGCCTACCCTGACGTGTCTTTAGCTAATGCTCGTCAACAGCGTGATGGTATCCGTAAACTCCTCGCGCAAAATATCAATCCAGCACAACAGCGCTCTGCTGAAAGAACCACTTCCACACCAGAAAAAACCTTCAAACATGTGGCACTGGAGTGGCATAACAGCAACCGAACATGGTCTGAGAACCACGCATCCCGCCTGCTTGCCAGCATGAACAATCATATATTCCCTGTGATTGGACACTTGCCGGTAGCTGAACTGAAACCTCGTCACTTTATCGACCTGCTGAAAAGCATTGAGAAAAAAGGTCTGCTGGAAGTCGCAGCACGTACCCGGCAGCATATGTGCAACATAATGCGTCATGCTGTGCATCAGGAGTTGATAGAGCACAATCCCGCGGCAAATCTGGAGGGTATCATCGCCCCGCCAGTTAAACGTCATTACCCCGCCCTTCAGTTGGAGCGACTACCGGAACTGTTGACTCGCATTGAGGACTACAAGCAAGGACGAGAGTTAACCCGCCTGGCTGTCTCACTCACCCTTCACCTATTCATCCGTTCCAGCGAACTGCGTTTCGCCCGTTGGTTTGAGATCGATTTCAAAAATAGAATCTGGACCATTCCTGCCACTCGCGAGTCCATCCCCGGCGTCCGCTACTCTGGCCGTGGTGCAAAAATGCGTACTCCACATATCGTTCCACTCTCCTGTCAGTCTATTGCTATTCTGAAACAGATACGGGAAATATCCGGACATCAGGAACTTATATTCCCCGGCGATCATAATCCGTATAAACCGATGTGCGAAAACACGGTCAATAAGGCGCTACGCCTGATGGGCTATGACACAAAAGATGAAATCTGCGGCCACGGATTTCGGGCAATGGCATGTAGTGCCCTGATGGAGTCTGGCCTATGGGCGCAGGATGCGGTTGAACGGCAGATGAGTCACCAGGAGCGTAACAGCGTTCGAGCGGCTTACATCCATAAAGCAGAATATCTCGATGCCCGTAAAGCGATGATGCAATGGTGGTCAGATTATTTGGACAGATGCAGAGAGGAATTCGTGCCACCCTATGTCAGGGGCCGCCAGTAGCAGATGGTATGAACCTTAGGATGTGACTAATTGGTAATTTTGAAAAAGGGTTCAGCTAATGGACCCTGTTTTAATTTGCATAAACAGCCATAGAAATGATCGGTCCACAGTCATTTCTCATAGCCAGATAGGCATTCTCACCACGCATTTTTTGCCGCAGGATATCTCGGTAACATCAGAAATGTGGAAACAAGATCTGGTTGAGGCGAAAAGTTCATTTAACTCAACAATCCCCCTGAGGTTATTATCATAGTGCCGTTTGATTTCGGATAAACCATGGCATACTGCCAATGTATGCGGGAAATTGCTTTTATTAACCGTCTCTTAAACATTGAGACCATTTATTATGAGCTTTCTGTATCACATCCCCAGCACGTTCATCTCACTTGATTATTTGCAAATAAAACCCCTTCAAATAACTGCCCTTGCCAAAATAAACAATCTTAAACTCCATACAGAAGATCAAGCTCAGAGCTAATTTCTACCAGACCGCAAAAAATCAAGGTTATTTCACTGTTCAAACGAACATACCATCAGAGCTGCCAGGTGAAACTAAAAGTGAGAGCTACGTAACGTTCCCTTAACACGACAATTGACGAATTTATTACGGTGGGTATTGTTTATATCTCACAAACGAGCAAACAAAACTGATCATATGAGCAAAAAACTGAGTATCTAAAACCATAACCCAGTTTGCTTGTCATTCAGTTATCGCTTTCAGCTCTGTCATTTCTTAACGATAGTTCAGAGGTAGTTCAATGAAACAGGACCTTGTTGCGGGTATAGATTCCTCCACCCAGTCTTGTACCGTCATGCTGCGTAGTCTTGAAAATGGCAAGGTGATCGCACAGGCTCGTAAGTTGCATCCACCGACCACACCGCCGTGTAGCGAGCAGGATCCGCAAGCCTGGTGGGATGCATTAGTCTCCGCGCTCACTGAATTAAAACAATGGTGGCCACGTATTGCAGGTCTGGCTGTCGGTGGCCAGGGGCACGGCCTCGTCATGCTTGATAATCACGATCGCCCGCTGCGTCCTGCGAAGCTGTGGAATGACACGGAGTCTGCACCGCAAGCGCGTGAATTGTGCGAGAAGATTGCTCCGGAAGAATGGGCACGCCTGACGGGCTCCGTTCCGGGGCCAGCAATGACCATTTCTAAACTGGCCTGGACAGAACAAAATTATCCGGGGCTGCTGGAAAAAGCCCACCGCATCATGCTGCCGTTTGATTATCTGGTTTACCGTCTGAGCGGTAGCTTTGTGTGCGAGCGCGGCGGGGCATCCGGTACGGGTTACTTCAACCCCTTCACCAATAGCTGGGAACCACAGCTGGCAGCGGTGGTTAACAGTCAAATTGACTGGATTTCCCGCTGGCCCACTATCATCCCGTCGCATCAACCTGCAGGCGTGGTGAAGTTGATGCCTGAGCTGGAGGAACTGGCGGGTGCAATCGTGGGTGTCGGGACCGGCGATAACATGTCTGCCGCACTGGGTATGAACCTGAAAACCGGTGATACCGGTATCTCTATCGGGACCAGCGGTACGTTATATGGCATCACCAGGAAAGGGATTACCGACAGCACCGGCACCATCAACGGTTATGCCGATGCGGCCGATCGCTTTATCCCCATGATTACTACACTGAACTCCGCCAAAGTCACCGATACATTTCGCAAAATGCTGCGCGTTACCCCTGACGAATTCGACGAGCTCGCGCTGAGTTCGCCACCCGGCGCCAACGGTCTTCAGCTTGTTCCGTGGCTGGACGGCGAGCGCACCCCCAACCTTCCTGACGCCACGGGACACATGCGCGGATTACGTACCACCACAACGATGCAGGATATGGCTCGCGCCACCGTGGAAGGCGTACTGTGCGGCCTTCTGGCGGGCGGTCTGGTACTGAAACAACATGGCTTCACTGACGACGGTCGCATTGTTGTCACCGGCGGCGGCGCAAAGTCACGAGCCTATCGTCAGATTCTGGCTGACCTGACGGGCAAGCCCGTTTGGATTTCTCCGGTGGGTGAAACGGCAGCCGCGGGTGCAGCCATTCAGGCTGCTGCTGCCGTGCTGGGATGCACAAATATTGAAATGGCCGATCGCTGGAGTGTGCCGCTTGAGAAAGTGGCCGAGCCACAACAAGATGCGCGCCATGTCCTGGACGCTTACGTTACCTATGCCAATGCATTATCAGGAGAGCTGCAATGAGTTCAATAACTACCCCTGCAAAAATCAAACCGCCTAAGCAGCCGCTCAAAGTCCCTGCAGAAGCGGGTATCGCCGTTGTTTTCTTACTGGTCATGCTGGGCGGGTTTATCGCCACGCCTAACTTCCTGACTGTTTCGAACATGATGGTGTTGCTTCTGAACGGCGCGGTCATCGGCTTCCTTTGCCTGGGACAATCCTTTGTCCTGCTGACCGGGGGTATCGACCTCTCCTGCGGTTCCATCGTGGCGATGACCTGCGTGGTTGCAGCTTTGCTGATGGAGAAATTTGGCATTCCGTGGCAGCTTGCCGTACCCATCGTTTTGGCGGTGGGTGCGCTGAGTGGGCTGGTAAATGGTCTGATAATCGAACGCACCGGCGTGCCGCCATTCATTGTCACTTTTGCGATGATGGGGGTTGCGGCATCCATACCACAAATTATCACCGGCGCCGAATCGATACGCGTGACGCAAATTGGTTACAGCCTCATCGGTCAGTCAAAACCGCTGGGTATTCCGTTCCCTGTCATAGCGCTGCTGCTGGCCATTGTTATTGGTGTCATCTTCCTGCGCCGCACCATCACCGGGACTCACATCTATGCGGTAGGCGGTAACGCAGATGCTGCACGCTTATCGGGGATCAGCATTCCACGCATCACCCTGTTGGTGTATGCAATTTCCGGGCTTTGTGCGGCATGCGGCGGCCTGATTTATGGATCGCGTCTGATGACAGGCTATCCGACGGCGGGCCGTGGTGACGAACTGTTCTTCTCAATAGCGGGTGCGGTGGTAGGTGGCGTCAGTCTGTTTGGCGGCACTGGCAGCCTTATCGGCGCGATGATTGGCGCCATGCTTATTGCCTCAATATCGAATCTGATGAACGTGCTGAACGTCAGTGCCTACTGGCAGCCGCTGGTCATCGGCCTGATCATCCTGTTCGGCGTCACTTTCGATACCTTACGTACCTCGAAAAAAATCGTGATCCCCTGGCTCAAAGTCAGGAAGTCACGCAAAACACAACAATAACGCTTCTTAAACCCTGACCTACATATATCCAGGAGATAAACATGAAACTCCGTACCACAATCACCGCAGGTGCAGCGATAGTCGCACTGTCCTGCATGCTCGCCGGCTGTAACCGTGAGGATACTGAAAGCACCGTGGGTGCCGGCAAAAAAACATTGGGCGTTACGCTGCCGAACCTCACCAACCCTTATTACGTTGCCATGAAAAAAAGCTTTGAAGACAATGCAGCGGCACAGGGCTTGAACGTAAAAATTTCGATTGCTGATAATGACGACGCCAAGCAACTTTCGCAGGTGCAGAACTTCATTGAACAGAAGGTGGATGCGGTCGCAGTGAACTGCGTCTCCTCAGGCCCGTGCGTGTCGATCATAAACCAGCTTAATCAGGCAAAAATTCCGGCGTTTGCCATCAACATCCTTCCGGATACCGAGGGGATGAAGCAGCAAAACGTCACGCTGGTTCAAGGTGTTCAGACCGATCAGCGTGAAGGCGGCAAGCTCATTGGCCAGCAGCTGTTGAAAGACATTGGTGAAAATGGCACTGCAACAGTGGGTATCGTGGGAGAACCAACATCCATTGCCGCAAATGCACGTGATGAAGGCTTCAAGGAAGCCGTGGCATCCAACAAAAACATTAAGTTCGTCGCGCTGGTCAATGGCAAAGTAGAAGAAACAACCTCCCTGAAAGTCACCACTGAAATGCTGCAGGGCAGGCCAGAAATTAACGTCGTGTACTCAGACACCGAACCTTCCGCGCTCGGGTCACTGGCGGCAATCCAGCAACTGGGGGTCAGTGACAAAGTGAAGCTGTATGCGTTTGTGGATAAAGAAGGCGTCAAAGCCGTTCAGAACAACAGCATATTGAAAGCCGGTGCGATTCAGGAGCCGGTTAAACTGGCTCAGTTGCTGGTTGAAAATGCCAGGAAGAGTCTGAACGGTGAACAGGTTCCAGCCATGATCAACAACCCACCGCTGCTGGTCACCAAAGACAACGCAGCATCGGTAATGGGTTCAGCATACTGACTTAAGTGAAAGGCGAAGAATGATGAATTATGTGGCGAAGCAGGTCAAAATCGGTTTTTCGGGTGTGCAGGTTCTCCACGGTGTGGATTTCAGCGTAAAGCCTGGCGAGATCCACGGCCTCTTTGGCCATAATGGAGCGGGTAAATCAACGCTACTGAAAATCCTGGCGGGCGTTAACACGCAGGATAGTGGAGAGCTGATGATCGGCGAAACGCCGGTGCACCTTGCTTCGCCACGGGATGCACTCAACAAAGGTATTGCTTGTGTGTATCAGGAACTCCGTCTCATTCCCGGCATGAGCGTCTGGCAAAACCTTTTTCTCGGACGTGAATGTCGTAAAGGCAGTGGCTTTATAGATGATGCAAGTATGATCGCGCATACCGAGAAAGTACTAAATGATTACCATCTGAGTTTCAGCGCTACCGCGCTGGTCAAAAATCTGTCACATCCTGAAAAGCAGATGCTGGAAGTGGTTTCTAACCTTGATCGCGACGCCCGTTTTCTTTTCCTCGATGAACCGACGACCGCGCTGGAAGGTGCGCAGGCAGAAGAACTGCTACAGGCAGTACAACGTATCGCACGCGAAAAGCAGATTGGCGTAGTACTGGTCTCTCATAAATTAGACGAAGTGTTGGGTGTTTGTGATGAAGCAACCGTAATGTGCGGCGGCCGAGTGATTTATAACGAAGGCAAAAAGACGCTGAGCAAAAGCGCCATCATTGACGCTATTGTGGGCGATGCAAATGCTTATCAGGCGCCGTCTAACAGCCGTAGTCTGATCCGCGGCGCGATGGGCAAACCCTGGCTCTCGGTCACAAACCTGCAGACTGATCGCCTGAAAGGCATCAACCTTGAGGCATATCGCGGGGAAATTTTGGGTATATACGGGCTGGCTGGTGCAGGCCGAACGCGCTTGTGCCAGACGCTGTTTGGGTTGGAAACCGTTACCGGTGGTGACATCCGGCTGGGTCACAAAGAATACCATCCTTCTTCACCGGCAAAAGCCATTGATAAGGGGATTGCTTACCTGACAGAAGAACGTAAAAAAGATGGCTTCATTCCTCAGATGTCGAGCTATGCCAACGCCATGCTGCCGGTTCTGAAAAAATTCCGTTCTGGCGGATTTGTCAGTCACAGCGCTGCGCGGCAGGCCGCCGCTGAGTTGCTGAGCAAGATGAATACGCTGGGAACGCTGAGCGGACCGATTAAATCGCTTTCCGGAGGCAATCAGCAAAAAGTTCTGCTCGCCAGGGTCATTGCGCAAAACGCCAATCTGGTATTGCTGGATGAGCCGACCAAAGGCGTCGACATTGGGGCAAAAGCGGATATTTATCGCATCATCCATCAGTTGGCAGATAAAGGCTGCTGCGTCATCGTGGTATCGAGTGAGGAAGAGGAATTGCTGGACGTGGCAGATACCATTACGGTGTTCCGACAGGGTAAATGCGATGGTGTGATCATTCCTGCACGCGACCTTAAACCCGCAGATCTTCGCAAAGCCGCATGGGAGCATGCTGAAGCCCAGGCTTAGGGCACTCATTCCGAACAGAACGCATCCAACGGCCAGCTAAGCTGGCCGTTTTTGTTTCAGCATTTGATTAACGTTATAGTTGCCCTCCTGCAGAAGACCCAAACAAATTGCATCAAGTGAGTTACCCCGCATACAGGCTCTGAGCGCTGGCGCAAAATGAGTGGAAAAATTGTGCAATCTGTCATTGGCATATTTGCAACAGGGCAGATATTAAGTTGTGCAAAGTGGCTATACGGCATAGCGCAGAAGGGGCAAGAGAAATGGCAGACTTTTACATCTCGGGTATACGCAGAGACAATGCAGGGCAACACATTCAGTACGTTAAAATCATCAAAGCCGGTAATGGGGAGAAGGACGTATCAATTAACTCGCGTCAGTTTGTCGCTGAGTTGATAAATGCCGGTAAGACAAGCTTTCAAACAATTACCTACGTGAATGACAAGTGGGTTTATGGGGCAATGGTTCATGTTATTGATGGGATTTATCTCACGACTGATCCTAATGATACCAAACGCGATAACTTGGGTAATTTGCTCACTTTTTAATGATGCGATGTTATAAGCGAATGAGCGCTTCCAGCGAAGCGCTCATTGTCATTACTCAAAATCAGCGTGTCGTTTAAACATGGTTTCACTGGTTTCACGCAGTTGGTCCATGAGTTCCAGCACGATGGCATCGTAGGTGATAAAGCAGAGTTGCTCGAAAGAGGAACCCATTGGCTGCGAAAACTGGCCCGGAGTGCGATCGTTTTCAGTTTTGACCGTTCCCGGTAATACCAGCACGCAGTTGGCCAACTGGCCAATCGCAGAGTCTTTCTTCATGGTGACCAGCGCCACGTCGACACCACACTCAACGGCTTTCTGCGCAAGGCTCTTGAGACTGCCTGTTTCGCCACTGCCTGAACCAATAATTAACAAATCACCCGCTTTCGTATGAGGTGATGAAATTTCCCCGACTACGCTGACCGAAAAGCCTAAATGCAATAAACGGTTAGCGAACGCGCGGATGGCAATACCGCTGCGCCCTGCACCTTGCAGGAAAATATGCTTCGCATTACGGATCTTCCCGATAAAATGCTGTGCCTGATCATTGTCGATATTGAGCGCGTTTTGTTCTAGTTCCCTGAGAATACTGACAGTATTTTCTTGAACACCCATTTTCTTTTCCTCCGGTCAGGCAATTGTACGGCCACCATCCATGAGGATCGTCTGTCCCTGGATGTAAGAATTTGACTTATCAGCAAGGAAGATGGCCAGGTTTGCGACATCATCGATTGTGCCCAGACGACGGACCGGAATTTTCTCCAGTACTGCGTCTAAATCTGCCTGCGTCGGGTAATTAACACGCATCATTTCGCCGGTGTCGATAAGACGCGGCGCGATAGCGTTGACGTTAACACCTTTTGGACCCAACTCCTTTGCCAGACCACGAATAAGGCCTTCCCCCCCGCTTTACTGGCTGGATAGCTCACCCCCCCGCCGGTACCTGACAGCGCAGAACCGGAGGAGATGTAAACGATTGAACCCTGGTTAGTTAAGAAGTCATCGTAGAAGGCTTTGACCGTATTGAATAAACCCGTCAGGTTGATTGAGAGTGTTTTGTTCCACTCTTCGAAAGTAATGTCTTTGACTTTATTAGCAAAAGCGACACCTGCGTTCAAAACCAGAATGTCGATACGGCCATAAGCCTCGATAACTTCTCTGCGCACTTCAGCCAGTGCCTGCGGATCAGATACGTCCGTTTTGACAAAGAGCGATTTAACATTGCCAAAGGTCAGTTCTTCCGCAGTTTTGATGCCATTAGCCTCGTTATAATCGACAATGACGGTATGCGCACCGCGTTCGGCGAATTGTTTTGCAATTCCTTTACCAATCCCATGCGCACCACCGGTAATTAGCGCAACTTTACCTTCAAAATGACTCATCGGTTGTTCTCCTGAATCTTTGTACTTAACGTGAGAGAAATCCCCACGTCTGCGGTCTACATAATGATTACGCGCTCAATTAAGAGCGCGTGAATGTATGTTGGATACTTAATGCATGACAGACTTTAATGCCTGATAGCTTGCTTTAGGGTTGTCATTAAATAATGCGCCACCGACAACAATTAAATCAGCACCCGCCTCCTGTACTTTTTTTGCTATTTCCAGATTAACGCCCCCGTCGACTTCAATTTGAATGTGCCGGCCAGCAATCATTTCTCTGGTTTTCTTAATTTTCTCGAGGCTTTTCTCGATGAAAATCTGCCCGGGTTTCCCCGGGTTAATGGTCATAATCAGGATGTAATCAATATCGTCCAACAAATATTCCAGAACGCTTTCAGGCGTACCCGGATTGATGACCACACCGGCTTTTCGCCCGGCCTTTTTTATTTTCTGTAAAATAAAATGCACATGCGGCGTTGATTCATAATGCACTGAGATCATTTCTGCACCAGTATTGATAACATCATCAATATGTCTTTCAGGATTAGCCAGCATCATATGTACGTCGAAAGTCATTTTGCTGGCTTTTTTCATTGCAGAAATTTGATTCGGCCCAAAGGCAATATTATTTACAAAGGTTCCATCCATTAAATCAACATGCAATATTTCAGTGTTCTCTTCTTCTAAAAAACGGAGCTCATCTTGTAGACTTAAGATATTCGCGCCAAAAATTGATGGTAAAATCTGTGCCATGGTAAGCAAACCTCATTTTTAAAATCAATGGAATACAGTGCTCAACCAATACGTCAATACTTCCCACGGGCCAGTCAGTACAAAGTCCGTACCCTGCCCCTGCAAGCCGACGCCTGCGCCATGCAGGAATTGGGTTGCACCCGGAGCCACATACCCTCCTAAATACATCACGACAATACTGAACAGTAAGGTTGAAATAATTGAGCGGATGACGTTTCCGTTGCTGGCCATTACGGTCATGGTTGTCATATAGATGATTGACATCAGAACGCCGATTGGGAAAATCATGATCCCCGGTAAAATCAGTGCGCAAAGCATGGTCAACGGAATGGTGATAACGGTGACGGTGATGGTCGCTGGGTCGCCCAGTGCCAGTGCACAGTCCATACCGATGTTCAGTTCGGCGTCTTTACCCATCTGCTTTTGCATAATCTCTTTGGCACTTTTCCCAATTGGAGACAGTCCTTCCATCAGGACACCCACCACTTTAGGCAGGAGCACCATTACCGCAGCCACCCCCATTGCCATCGGGACAATAGTGGTCACAGGCTGTTTAGTCAGCAGTCCAAGCAGACAACCTACAATGACACCGATGATAGCGGGTTCACCAAAAACACCCAGACGTTTCTGTACGCTCTCCAAATCAACGTCGAGCTTGTTCAGGCCGGGGATCAGGTCGATAATTTTATTGACCAGCAGTGCAAAAGGTAATGTCCAGCCTATATGGATCATGGTGGTACAGGTCGTCCCTTCCAGGCCATAATATTTCTGCCAACGGGGAGCAATTAAATCGCCAATAAACAGAGCGATAACGCTAAGTGCGACTGCCACGCCAAAACCGATAAAGAAGCTGTCAAACACGAAATAGGCCAGCGCGCCGGGAACCAGGAAGTGCATATAATTCCAGATATCAACGTTCAGCGTTTTGGTTAATTTAAGCCGAACAAGTAGCAAATTAAGAATAATACCCACTGGAACAACTAAAGCGGCAAAGGGTGCCACCCATGCGGCCGCTCCCACCGCAGGCCATCCGATATCAGCCACAGTGAATCCGCTTCCCAGTTTTGAATAGTAGGCAATTGCCGGCTGCAGGGATGTACTCAACAGATTAACAACCAAACCTAAACCAATGAAACCGATACCCACGGTGATGCCAGACTTAATGGCAGCACCGACTTTCATGCGGAAAACCAAACCCAAAATGAAGATGACAAGTGGTAGGATTGCCGTTGCCCCCATGCTTGTTATCGTTAGCATTATGTTTTTTAACATGTCCATCTTGTCATCCCCTGTGTTTTCTTATTAGTTTTTAGCCAGCTCTGTTAATAAATCCCCTAGTTTTTTTCGTAACACAGCTTCATTAATCCCGGTGATAAACCCGGCCACACTCATATGCGGTTTTCCGATATCACCTTTGTAGTTATTCGTGGTTAAAATCACATCAGCATTCTGTAATTCAGAAGGAAGTTCTGACATGCTGCATTTATTTATTTTGAACTGAGTAATGCCATATTCTGTACACACGGATTTCACTTCATCAGCAGCGATAGTTGACGTTGCGACACCGCTCCCGCAGGCTACGAGGATATTAATCATCATTATGCTCCTGAACTCTTATTGCATGACGGTGGAAATAAAAAGTGCCTGCGCTTTCTCGGAAGGAAGCTCAAGTAAATTTTGATAAAAGTCTTCCATTTGAAGATTACTAAAAAGGGCCTTCAGCAGTTGCAACTGATTAGCCGGATCGGTAACGACCAAATTGATAATGAGTTTGACCCACAATTTATCGTCGCCATCAGCCTGATCAACCTGAACCGGTTCAGGTAAGCGAATAATATAAATCGACGGGCTGTTGGCTTGGTTGCTGTCGCAATGTGGGATCGCCACAGAATAACCATCAAGCAAAATACCGGTTGGATACATGGCTTCGCGTTCGCGCAGTGCTGCCAAATAGGTCTTTTTCACTATCCCTTCTGAATACAGCTTTTCATGGATGTGCTGCAGCACCTCATCGTAATTTTTGAATGCTGCACCATCTGCAACATTAATAGCGACTGTACTCACCTTTTCACCTCGCTTTTTGCTCATTGGAGCAAACACTATCGATCACATGAGCAGTTATAGCATGCCAATTTTGCGCGCAAACAGAAAACATGCAAAAGTTGTAAGCTGATCACAAAATAAATGCATAAGTGCACGCAAATAATTGCTCATATGAGCAATATCGAGTAATTCATCTTTTAGATCAATCAAGTCAACCGGAGAGGGGAAGTAAAATTTTTATTATAAATCAGACGGATAATAGATTTTTTGAAGGTTTATATATGCGAACTGACCTATGTCAGAGGATTTGGCCATGCTCTGATCTAAGTCATGAGGGTTTACAGAATGACTGATAGCAGTGCCTAATGCATGCCTGAGAGGAAGGTGATCAAGGGCGCGGGCTACGCCCCTGTTGCTGATGTTCCGGGATCTATTTCAATCAGGAATTGACAAGCTTCACCGCAGTATCGAAGTCAGTGATTAACACATCTAAAAGGCCTGACTTCAGGGAAGCGACGATGCCTTCATACTTCTGTTCTCCCCCCGCCACACCAATCACGGTTTTCGTGTTACGCAATTGTTCGGTTGAAATACCAAACCCAAGACGGCTCATCGGGCTATCAAGGATCTCGCCTTTACTGTTAACGAGAGTAATGCAGACATCCGCAGCGATATCTTTCTCAAACAGATTTTTTTGCCACGACTCGGGAAAAATATCACACAAACTGGATGAGCCCGTTTTCCAGGCGCCAATACCGGTGATGACAACATCCAGCTGAGAATAATATTGTTGGGTATCCACCACAGCCGGATCACTGGCCAGTTTTTGGGCCAGGCTTTCATCATCCACCCACATCGGCACATACATAGGATGTGCCTTGCCCTGAGAGATAGTCGACAGTCTGTGGATAAGGTCGATCGGGCCCTGGCTAAATTCAATGCCCGGATGAACGCCAGATAGCTGCACAACATCTAATGCCGGCAAGCTGGTGAGTTGACTCACTGTGCTGGATAAAACGCGTCCCCAGGCAATACCAACCTTCATTCCCTCAGCGAGATTATTGTTGAGATAACTTGCAGTGATACCCCCCAGCTTCTCATTCAGTTCTTCCTGATTGGACCAGGATTCTGACACGGAAAGCACGATTGCCTTCTGCAGACCATACTTTCCGCAGAGATTAAGTGCGATCTCTTCGTCAAGCAGTTGCTGCTTTGGAAAGAGAAACTTCACATACTCTTCCTTTATTGCCTCATCGATAAGACGCGCCGCTTTAAATCTCGAAATCTCGAGTTCTTCAGCAATCTCAGTTTTGGTCTTCATCTCAACAAAGTAACGTCGGACGACGAGAGAATAGATATAGCGGGGATCGTAACCTGACCAGCGGCTGTTTTTTATACGTTTAGGCATAGAGCATTCCATCTTCATCCAAAGACAATATCAGCTGAGTTAAACTGTTACCCCTGCAATTTACTCATAAGAGTACACTTTTACCTGCTCTTTTGACATGAGCAAATGAGTCTTATCTTTTGGCGGTGTGATAGCTGACACATCTGATGATAATGGGTGAAGAGACCAGCGTTTTTTAGACGGTGGCAAGGCTTTACATTATGTGCTCTCAATCAGTGACGCTGTGGCCTGTGATTTCTGTTTTTTGGCGTGAAACGGGTTACATTGCTCATGTGTTCCTCGCAGATAAAAATGCCCATCGGGTGCGGCCTGAGTTCCACCGGGACAACCATTCATCCCAGATTTTCCGTTTTTTCCATTAAGACCAGCCCCACCGTTTTGATTACCGATTACCACGGATCCCCCTTTTCCTCCAGTTCCGCCTTTCCCGCCTTCACCTCCCTGACAGGCAAACGCTATAACGGAAAATCCCGTTAAAAAAAGATAAGAAAACAATTGAGCTCTGTTCATGTCTTTTCTCCAGGTTGCATCGGGTTTCGTTAGTTAGGGTAGCTGATTTACATTTCAATCCGTTCACTTTGCGCTGCGCCATTCTAAAGCAGTACAAAACACATAGCGAAAAGATCTGATAGCCACATAAACACAAGATAAAAATAGGATTTTAAGGGGTGTACTCATAAAATCCCCACATCCATGTGTGAATTTACCCATTTCGTAGCCAGTGACTAAGAAACTATTTACACGCTATAAGATTGGCCATCTGTTGCTGGTCCGGCAGACCGACGATCTGTTGAAGCATGTTGGCGTGGTTAAGATAATAAATTGCTGGCGTACCGCTTGCCCCCACATCCTCCATCAATTTCTGGTTGTATTGGATCTGCGAGAAAATCGGCTGCGGCGTTTTCTCCAAAAGTGCAGGCTTGTTTTTGCCACCCGACAACTCGAAATCCTGCCAGACCTTCGCGGGGTTTTCAGAAGACAATATCGCAGCCGCGTAACGGCCACTGTCGGGCTGCATGACACCCACTAACTGCGTTTTCATAGCGATTTTATTGTCCTTAATATAGGGCTGCACGTCCTGTCTGAATTTTGTACAGTAAGGACAGAAAGGATCGGCAAACACGACAATCTGACAATTTGCATTATTACTGCCTTCCGTGATACCGGCAGCTTTGGACAGTGTTTTCCACATCTCGCGGCCAGCAGGGATGTAAATCTCCTCTTTTATGACCTGTTCGCTGAGGTTACTTCCATTCTCATCGTACATATAACCTGATATGGCATGTTTTTTATCGGGGGTCAGATAAATTGTCACCCCCGTTCCCTGATATTTTCCCAACCAGCCCTGGACCCCGCCGGGAGCCGTGAAGGGTTTGATTATTTCTATACCTTGTTTTTCCAACTGCTTGATCGGTGCGGGAAGCGCTGCGGGCGTTGCTGCCTGAACCTGCGAGCCGATAAGTGCAGCAGATAACGCGAGGATGTATTTGTTCATTCTTATCTCCATATAATACGGCCCTGTTACGAACCGTTGTAGGTACTGCTGCTTTCAAAATTCAGGTAGCATCGCCAGAACTGGCACTCAATGCCTTGCTTATGCGGTTGAGCCCCTCAGCAAGCATAGCGCGTGGACAAGCCAGATTAAGGCGGATGTGCCCGTCGCCGTTACTGACAAACATTTGCCCCCCTTCAAGCAATACACCCGCATGTCTGGCGAAAAAGAGGGTTACCTCTTCCTGATTACTGACATCTACCAGACGAGAGATATCAATCCAGGCAAGATAAGTCCCTTCAGGAATGATAAAACGGGCCAGCGGATGATATGTCCCCAGGTAGTCCTGCAGAAAACGGAAGTTCTCGTCAATGTAGTGCCTGACCTGAGTCAACCACTCATCGCACTCGGACCAGGCGGCCTTGTTAGCCACCAGGCTCAGCGGAGAGATAAAATCATCATGCAGGCGAAGCCATTCGGCTCTCACTGAGGCATCAGGGATCATGATGTTTGCCAGCAGGTTACCCGCCAGGTTGAACGTTTTGCTGGTCGACATGCAGGTGATAATTTTATGATTTTCAGGAAAAATTGACGCGGCGGGAATATGCGTGACGCCCGAGCGGGATAAATCACAGTGGATTTCATCAGAAATAACCCACACATCATGTTTAAGGCATAACGCTATCATTTTCTGCAACTCATCACGTCGCCAAACTCGCCCGGTGGGATTATGCGGGTTACAGAGAAAGAAGGCTTTAATTCGCTGCTGGTCATCGCTCAGGGCTTGTTCCATTGCCTCAAAATCTACCGCCCAGTGGCCTTCGTTATTTCTAAGCGGGCAATCGACGACGCGACGACCGCTATAGTCTCCGGCTTTTTTAAACGGTGCGTAAGAAGGGGTCAGGATGAGGATGCTGTCTTCTTCGTGGGTCAGTAACGGCACCAATCGGTTAAGCGCAGGGATAATACCCGGGGAGAAAACAATGCTTTCTTCCTGAAACCGGTATCCGTAATTCCTTTCACACCAGGCCCCAAAAATCTCATAGTAATCCCTGTCATAAATGCGGGTGTAGCCAAGAATTTTTTTATCTAACCGGGAACGTATGGCTTCAAGCACCGGCTCGGGGGTGGAAAAAGCCATGTCTGCTACCCAGAGGTTTATAAAACCATTGGCCGGTACTTCCGGCGCGGGGCCTTCATGGGCACCAAACATATATTCACGCCAGCCGTCGATGGTTAAGCTGTCTGTCCCTGCCCTGTCCACTGCTTCATCAAAATCGTATTTCATAGAGGTTACCCGATTAGTTTATCCAAAGAGGTCACAGCGTCACTGATTATGCTAACGATTAGATATTCCATTGCTTTAAAACCTAAAAAACCATTTGTAGAGTGATCAAGTCATGACTGGCACGTTGATATCACTGCCGTATTTTCTGACCCGGTGCCTTGATCACCAACAGAATGCCCGCAAGGACTGCCAGCGTTGAAAATGCCATTCTGAGGCTCAATGACTCGCCCAAAAATGTTACGCCTCCCAGCATCGCCAGACAGGGCACACTCAACTGAACCGTACTGGCTGCAACAGACTCAAGACGAGGTAAAAGTGAATACCACAGCACATAGGTTCCTGCAGAAGCACCCGCACCAGAGAGCACTGCCAGGAGAATTCCGATACCGTCGAAGTGCGCTCCCTGGCTAATGAACGGCGACAACACCAGGGCAAAAGGTACAGCAAGGATGAAATTTGCCGCAGTGGCCTGCGCTGCATTGGGAGAGCGCTTTCCGCAAAGGGTATAAGCCGCCCAGGCAAGGCCTGAAAGCGCCATCAGAACAGCGCTGCCCAAGGGGGGCATTTTGGCACCAGGTAAGAGAAGAGCAGCCATGCCGGCTACAGCCAGCCCAAGCCCCGTTGCTCTGGAAAAAGACAGCCTTTCCCCATGGAAAAGGCCATGAGCCACCATCGCCAGTTGCACAACGCCAAACAAGAGCAAAGCACCTGTTCCTGTATCCAAATGGATATAGGCAAGGGAGAAACACAGGGCGTAGGCCATAAGAAAGAACCCGCTTTTCAAGCTCCAGACGCCCTGCTTTTTCCCCTCACGTCTCAACAACAGTGGTAACAAGACCACCGCCCCGCTCATCAGGCGAAGGTCACTGAACGTCACCGGGTCAATATGTTCGCCTTTCAACGCAATCCGACAGAGCACAGAATTGGCTGCGAATGCCATCATTGCTATCACTATCTTGAATCCAACAGACCGCCCCATCAGCGTGACGCCTCAAAATTAACAAATTACGTGATAATCTATCAATTAGTAGGTAGGATGGCAATGTCTACTTATGGCAGCCAGACACTAAAATGGTACGCCTTTTCAGGTCATGCCTGGAGCATTGGCCTTTATCATTGCCAGATTTATGTGAAGCCGTAGACCTGTTACTAATAAAGGAGAACATATGCAAGATTTCAACGTACTGCTCGAAGCAGCATCAGATTATAACGAATTTGTTGGCAGCGGAGCAGAAGAAGACCGCAATGCATTACGGCATTTTGAGGGGCTTGCCAACGAGGCATTACCTGACGATGTCATCAGTAAGCTCTCGCAACTTCCGGGTTCGTACAGCATTCTGGTAGCTGCTGAAATGTGGTGCCCCGACTGCCATAAAAACTTGCCTGTAATCCATGCCATTGCCGCGTCAGCGCCGGCAATACGTCTGGGTATTATCACCCGCGACAAGGCTGAAGCCGTCTTTAAGGCACACTTTGGTGTCGATAAAGTCAAAATTCCGTTTGCCGTGGTACTGGATGAGAACGCGACTCCGCTGGGGCAGTTTATTGAACGACCTGAAAATGCTACCGGCAACAATGGAGAAGTGAGCGAGAGGTACAAAATCGGTGAGCTTCTGGTCGATACCGCCCGCGAAGTGACTTCAATTTTTCCAGGAAAATAAGAGAGCGTTAAAGTTAAATTAATTGAATCTCAACTTGAAGGTAATAAACCTGGAAGTTGAGCAATGCCAGGGAAATAATAAAAATAAACCATAGCAACAATGCCCTTAGCCCTGCATCTAAGCAGGGCTTTTTTCGCGTAAAGAAAGCATGCTACGCAGTTTTGTATGTGCAATCAAAATGCTACACCCGTTTATTCAGTGGCCAACGACAGCACCAGCAGCTTCGCGAAGCTTTACACGCCCTCTAAATGTAAGCAGAACTCCAGGCAACGATAATCCCGGCAACATATTCCGCATCCTGAGGATGCGTCAGAAGATGATCTGCTTCACCCAGTGAGATAAAGCTTTTGGGGTGTCTGGCGGCTTTAAAAATTTTCTCTGCCTGTTCAATCAGCACGGTATCATCATTGGGAGCATGAAAAATCAGCAGCGGCTTATTCATGGTAAATACCTTCTCCGCTATTTTATGCTCCTGAATGTTATCCAGCATTTGCTTTTTGAGCGTGAATACCCGGCCTGCAAGCTCTACCGGGAAAGCGCCATGGTTCCTGATATCTTCGATATTGTCTTTGAACAACCGCTGTACATGCGTCAATTCGCCTGGCGAACCTATGGTTACGACCGCTCTGGCTTCAGGCACTTTGGCTGCAATAGAGAGGATTGCCGAACCGCCAAGGCTGTGACCGATCAGCAGCGAAGGAGCCTCGTATTCCCGACGAAGATAATCGACCGCGCACAGCAGGTCAGAAATATTCGAGGAAAAATTGGTATTGGAAAAATCGCCTTCGCTGTTGCCTAACCCGGTGAAATCAAAGCGAAGCACCGCAATTGAATTTTCTGTCAGTTTCCTGGCAATGCGTGCAGCACCTTTCAGATCCTTCCCGCAGGTAAAGCAGTGCGCCAACAGGGCAAAGGCTTTTGGATTTTCTGGCAATTCAAGCAACCCGGCAAGTTCCTCACCTTCTGCATTTTTGAAGGTAAATTTCAATTTTTTCATTATGTTAACTTTAAGAATGGTTGAATTACAAGCAAGATGCCTATCAGCCGCCCCATCATGGGGCGGCTTTGCGAGGTTACGACGAGCTTATCTGCGAACGGCCATGATACCGGCATCGACATCCCAGATTGCGCCAGTCACCCAAGAGGCTTTGTCGGACAACAGGAAGAAGATGGTATTGGCCACATCTTCCGGCGTGCCGACACGCCCCAGCGGATGGAAAGCGTTCAGCGATTGCATTGCGCCGGCAATGTCTTCTTTCGCCATGAAGCCTTCATAAATCGGGGTATGCACGATCCCTGGCGAGACCGCGTTCACGCGGATACCCGCACTGGCCAGCTCAATGGCCAGGTTGCGTGTCAAGGCGTGGAGACCGGCTTTGGCCATGGAGTACGCGGAAGCCGGTGAGTCGCCGAGTGCGGCTTGCGCGCCAATGGAGCCCACGTTCACAATCGCCCCTTCACGGCCGTCGGCCAGCATGTTCTTCACCACGTCCTGCGTGATGAAGAAGGTTGCCCGGTTCAACATCAGGTACATGTCGTAATCGGCTTCCAAATGCTCGGTAAAGCCTTTCGGCATGAAGATCCCGGCCGCATTGACCATCAGGCTAATATCGCGATGATTAGCATTAATCTCCTGACGAATGGCGTTCATGCCCTCTTCGGTCATCAGGTTTGCCGCAATCACGGACACGGAACCCAGTGGGCTCAGCTCTTTCTGAACCGCTTCTGCCTTGTCTTTTTTATTGCCCGTCAGTACCACGCTGCCACCGGCTTTCAGCACCATACGCGCCGTTTCCAGACCCATGCCGCTGGTGCCACCCACGACAAGCATTTTTTTGCCTTTAAAGTAATCGCTCATTTTGAACTCCGTTATTTGCAGGGTAGATTTGCCGGCAGTCATGCAGCCGGCTCGTTCAGGTTTCAGATGCTGCAACCGTCAGCGCCGCAGGTCTGGCCGTCGGTTTTTGCCAATTCAGCCGCTTTTTCTTCCCAGA
This sequence comes from Serratia sp. BNK-12, assembly GCF_047456085.1. Classification (NCBI taxonomy): domain Bacteria; kingdom Pseudomonadati; phylum Pseudomonadota; class Gammaproteobacteria; order Enterobacterales; family Yersiniaceae; genus Serratia; species Serratia sp. BNK-12. Next base: position 1,752,923 of record NZ_CP179896.1, on the reverse strand, counting down.
CTTGCTTCAACGCGTTCAGGAAGTTGTCCGCAGATTGCGCGCCGCTGATGGCATATTTTTCATTGAGCAGGAACAGCGGGACACCGCTGACCCCGATCGACCGGGCATGGGCTTCATCTTCAGCCACCGATGCACGGAAGGCCTCATTGGCAAGGGCACTTTCAGCGTCGGCTCTGGACATGCCCACTTCTGTAGCTAACGCAATGAGCTCCTGCGGATCGAAAATGGAACGCCCCTCAGTCACACTGGCCCGATAAAACCGTTCTGCCATGGCGTCGCCCATATTGGCGTGACGTGCAGCCGCGAGCAGCGTATGGGCATCTTCGGTATCGCCAAAGAGCATGGTGTCAAAGTTATACTGGAGCCCTTCTGCCTTCCCGGCCGTGCCCACCTGATTCATCATCAGTTCCGCCCCATGTTCCCCGCCAAACTTCTTGTAAAGGGCTTTGCGGAACGGCACGGCAGGCCGGTCGCCGGAAATACGGAAACTGTGGTGGCGGACCACGACCTGTTCCTTGTGTTCAAAGGCGGCAAGGCCCTGTTCGAAACGCTTTTTGGCAATCCAACACCAGGGGCAGACCAGATCTGACCAGATATCTATCGTAATAATCGGCTTAAGGGTTTGCATATTGGCTCCTGAATACCCCATTAATGTCGTCTGGCGGTGCCTCTTTATGTGAGCACCGCAAATACCACCGGCTTCGTGGCGTTAGTTGGCTTCCCAGGTGGGATAATCGGTGTAGCCTTTTTCCGGCGACCCCGTCACGCCGTAATACGTCGTGCGATCGCTTTCAGCCAGCGGCCAGCCGTTCTGCATTCTTTCGACCAAATCAGGGTTGGCGATGTACGGCACGCCAAACGCAACAAGATCCAGTTCGTCTGCCTCAAGTGCGGTTTCGGCAATCTCGCGGGTGAAGCCGCCGGCGGCAATAACGGTGCCCCCCAGAGTTTTACGGAACGCGGCTTTGAAACCGGCAGGTACCGGTGCCTGGGTATAAACAGGTTGATAATAGAGGTGCACATAAGCCAGCTCACGTTGGCCGAGGGCCGCAGCGATACTGGCCCAAATCTCTTCTTCACCTTCATAAGGCGCCAGGTCGTAAATCCGCCCGAACGGTGAAATGCGCAAGCCCACCTTATTGCTACCAATAGCCGCAGAGATGGCATCAACCGTTTCCAGCAGGAACCGCTGACGGTTTTCCACAGAGCCACCGTATTCATCAGTGCGAGGGTTCAGTTCACTGCTGAGGAACTGGTCGAAAATGAAGCCGTTCGCCGCCATGATTTCCACGCCGTCAAACCCGGCCTCCATTGCCAGACGCGCTGAATGGACAAAGTCAGCGGTAACGCGTCGAACTTCTGCGGTTTCCAGCGCACGCGGCTGGCTTGGAACGACAGGCCCCGGTTCGCCAGAATCGGTCAGTGCAAAGACGGTGGTGTTAACCGCTTGTACGGTACCGGCGGAAACTGGCGCGATGTTGCCCGGCTGAATAGAGGTATGAGACATCCGCCCCACATGCCACAACTGAGCAAAAATACGACCGCCCTTCGCATGTACCGCATCGGTCACTTTGCGCCAGCCCTGAACGTGTGCAGCGTTGTAGATCCCCGGGGTATACAGATAGCCGCGCCCTTCTTCAGAAACAGGCATGCCTTCGGTGATAAGCAGCCCCGCAGAGGCGCGCTGGGCGTAGTAAAGTGCAACGACGTCATCCGGCACGTCGTTCATTGTGCGGGTGCGGGTCATCGGGGCCATGACCACGCGGTTTTTTAACTGCATGCCTGACAGATTGTAGGGGGTGAACAACTTACTCATCGTATACCTCGCAAGGCGAAAGAGAGAAAAGCCCCGCTGGGGCCGGAGTTAATACTTAGCGGGCCGGGGAGCTGACGATCGCTTCCTGATGCCGGTTAAGCGTATGGCTGCACTATACCTACCTACTAGTTGATTGGTCAATAGATAAAAGAACAAATCATGCTGTCCTTTTGTCACCGGATACAGGCACAGGGAATGCTGTGTAAGGTGAGCTCCCGTCGGTGAGATGGTCGTCATCCTGTGAAATCAGGGAATTACAAATATCATTATTGGGCGTTATGGAGCTAAGACTGGCCGGTTCAGGGCGGCGAGGAGTCTTTCTCTCCCCTTATCATTGGGATATTAATCACCCCGATGGAGAAGAGTAAATGTCCAAACTTCACCTTACTGTTATCAGTACATTATGCTTGGCGTTGTCGAGCCAGGTCGCTTTTTCAGCCAGTTTTACGCTGACAAGTCATGAGCTTGAAAAAAACCGTTTCCCCGCAGCTCAGACCCTGAGTTCACCTTATGGATTTGGGTGCAGCGGTGGAAACCTTGCCCCCTCTTTTAACTGGAGTGGCGCGCCGGCAGGAACTCAAAGCTTCGCTCTCAAAATTTATGATAGGGATGCGCCGACAGGCCTCGGTTGGATCCACTGGCAGGTGGTGAATATTCCCTCATCTCTTCACTCGTTACCGGCTGGGATAACGGCGGATAACAAAAATCTCCCGCAAGGGGCTCTTCAGACCCGGACTGATTTCGGTATCCCGGGTTATGGCGGCCCTTGCCCGCCGAAGGGTGAAACGCACCGTTATGAGATCACGCTGACGGCACTTCGTGTCGACAAACTTCCGGGAATAACGGCGGACTCGACGCCCGCCCTGGTCGGCTTTATGGCAAAAGCGAACTCACTGGGCGAAGCGCATCTTCAGATTACGCAGGGCCGCTAACCGCAGCCAGGTTGCCGATAGCCTGGCCGGAAACCCGGACCAGGCTGGGGCTGAATCCGAAGCGAGTTCGAAATCTGGCGGCGAACTTAGACGGATTTTCATAGCCGACTTCCAGGGATATGCGGGTGACTGAAAGATCGGTCACCTGCAAAAGTGTCAGGGCGCGGCACATGCGAATGTCAGTCACCAGATGGGTAAATGACGTATTTTCGGCATGCAGATGGCGTCTCAGGGTGGTGGCCGACATACCCAATTCAGCCGCTACCTGCGCAGTATTCCAGTCTTGTGATATGTCTGCTGCAACGAGTTTGCGGATTTTTATCGCCAGTCCGGTATGTTGTTTCAGCGCGAAGAAAATGCGGTATTCATCCAGCCAACTCAGCATCTCTTCCATACGCCTGGCCACGATACTTTCAGGTATGTTTTCAGTATCTGTAATGGCCTCCGCGGTGTGATAAAAGGCCCGGCGAAAACTGTTGCCTGGCTCCGCCATTTTATTTGCTTCGTGCATGCTCATACGTGGGGCATGCATGAAGCAGTAGTTTTGGACGAAATCGGCACAAAAACTCAGCCATGATGCTTCGTACGTACCCGTTAAAGGTGATGGTGTATTGATGATATCAAAAGAGTGCCCCTCCCCGATGACCACCGCGTCCCCCGCTTCCAGCGTTATCTCCTCTTGCGCCCAGCGGATTATTTTCCTGCCATGGCGGACCAGGATGATTGTGGGTTCATCTATAGTGATATGGCGCATCATCAGGGGCTGCGTATGCAGTACATGCGCTGTACTCCCCACATTAATACGACTGGATAATGTTCTTTCCATCATCGCCTTACGAAAAGGAATAGGCCTGCCCTGTAGGCCGACACTTTATGGATGGGCTTGCTTTTTTATAAAGTAATCCCGATTTTACAATACGTCAGTGTTCTTATTCAGATGGAGTGAAATATCATAATCCTCAGCACGCCGTCCACATAAGATGACGCTTAGCCAATGATAAAACATGGCATTGTCTTCGCTTAAGCACCTTTATATCGATGATAGCTTTTTATGTTAATTAAACCTACCAACTGGTAGGTAGTATCACTGCAAAGTTACATCCTGCAGGAGTGAATGATGCGTGAATTAACCCTTTACAATGAAGATAATTTTAGAGAAATCGAGAGGCATGAAGGAGTTGCTGTGGTGCGCTTCTCTGCCCCCTGGTGCCCACCTTGCCAGATGAGTGAAGACATTTTTAACCATTTTGCCGAGCAGATTGAAAGCGACGTCAAAGTCGGCAAAGTGAATGTGGATCTGGCACCGGTGCTGACCACCAAATATGAAATTTGGGGCCTGCCGTCCGTACTGATGTTCAAGGATGGGCAGTTGGTCCAGCGTATACCGGGTGTTAAATCGGCAGGGTTTTATCAGCAAGCATTGTCAGAGCTGAAAAAAGGGCAGTAATGCCCTTTTATCTATGTTTAAAAAAGTCTCTTAGCGGTCTGATGCCTCATCGGCAAGCGGTTACCCCTCGTTCAGAGTGATAACCGCTTTGTTATAAAATAACCGACCAGTCTGCTTAGCGTTATTTATTGCGTTGGAAGGCCGGCATCAACGCTTTGTTATGTTCGATCACTTCATCCAATGCATTTTCAAGCAGTTGGCCGCTTTTGACCAGGGGATTAATAACCAGAGCGCGCCATGCCGTATACCGATTGCCACTGATGGCCGCCTCAATGGTTAATTGCTCAAAGCTTTTCATCAATTGAATCAGACGAAGTACATCTTCCGGGAAAGGTTCGACATTCAGTGGTATCGGTCCTGAACGGGTGATCATTGAACTGACCTCAACCGCACAGTCATCCGGCAGGCCCGCAATCGCACCATCGTTTCGCGTATTGACATGCATGATGATGCGTTTGTCGTTATATATTGCGCTCATCAATTCACATGCCGCATCCGAATAGTACTGCCCTCCCCGACCTTCCAGCGCTTTCGGTTTCTCGGCGAGTTCCGGGTTTCGATAAATTTCGAATAGTTCTCTTTCGAGCTCCTTTACGATCTCACCACGAGTCCCTTCCCCTTGTGCTTCGCCAAGCTCCTGACGGTACATGTCGTCGCTCATGTAGTAATAACGCAGGTAGGGGCAAGGTATCATTCCCATATTCGCCAACAACCGATCCGGCCATTTGAAAGGAGGAATATTTTTAGGCACCAAAGGATCATTCCCCTCTGAAATCAGCTCAATAACCTGAGGCAGCTTATCCTTACCTTCATGAAAAATATGGCGCGCAAAAATGAAGTGATTAAGTCCCGCGACCTGTATGATAAATTCATTGATGTCACTGACACCTAAAGCACTGGCAATACCTTTTTGCATGATAACAGGCACATTGCACAGCCCTACGGTTTTGACTTTGCTGTATTTCAGTATCGCTTCAGTGACCATTCCCGACGGGTTGGTAAAGTTCAGCAACCAGGCATCCGGGCACAGTTGTTCCATTTCTTTCGCTATAGCCAATGCAATCGGGATAGTGCGGCATGCATTGGCAAACCCACCCAGCCCATTGGTTTCCTGACCGATCATGTCGTATTTCAGCGATATCCTTTCGTCGCTGATCCGTGCTTCCAGGCAGCCGGCCCTGAACTGAGAACAAACAAAATCGGCACCGAGCAGTGCTTCTGTGCGGTCAAGGGTTTCATAAACCGGTATATCCAGCCCATTTTTTTCCAGCATCCGTCGGGTGAGGCCAGCAATGATCGCCATTTTTTCACGGCCATCCTCAATATCAACCAGCCATAACTCGCGGATCGGAAATTCATTTTGACGCTTGATAATGCCTTCCATCAGTTCAGGTGTGTAGCTTGAACCCGCTCCAATAACCACTAACTTAAGACCCTTCATTAGATATTCCCCTCATCGTTGTTGTCAGGACGTCTGTTGGGCCAATTAAAGAGGACAAGGGGCTTAGTGGACAAACGATCAATTCTGGGGTATGCATTACTGTAAATAATGCATAAGAAAAATTAAGAAGGAAAATGATGAATGCTCGCTCAACAGAACATACTGGCACTATTGCATACGTTTGAAACGGCAGCACTGCATATGAGCTTTACTAAGGCGGCGACTACCCTCAATCTGACGCAAGGGGCCGTTAGCCAACGCATTCGTTCTCTTGAATCCATGCTCGGATTCAGACTATTTATCAGAATGACCAGAAAGCTTCAGTTGACCGATGAAGGGGAGCGTTTACTTGGCGTACTCGCGTTTTCACTTAAACGCATCAGTGATGAAATAGAAGATATTCGCGTGCAGGGGCTGAGAGGAACCTTGTCTGTCGGCCTTCCACCTACCTTCGCTTTTCTCTGGCTGATGCCGCGCTTACCGGTATTTACCGAACGGTGGCCGGGGCTGAATATCAATTTCAGAGTGAGAGCCGGTCTGGTAGATTTTAATCTTGAACGGGTAGATGTCGCTATCTACTACAGTAATCTGAAATACCCCGATCTCTACTGCGAACGGTTATCTGAAGAGACGCTGGTTCCCGTCTGTATTCCATCTCTTGCAAAAAAAATCAGGCAAGCAAACCATTGGTTAGCTGAAGTCCCATTCATTCATACGTCTGAATCCGTTGACTCCCAGAATGTTTTTTCCGAATGGCGAGAATGGTGCAGGGAGTCTGGCAAAAACCTGCCTGTTGAAGATAATTTTTTGAGCTTCAACAATTGTCAGATGTCTATTGAAGCGGCACTCAATGGCGGCGGTATCATCATGGGCAGAAAACGACTCATTCGACATTACCTCGATGAGGGCCGACTGATTGCCCCTTTTGAAATAGAAATACCCGCCGGGCGAGGATATGACCTCATTATGCCACGAGAAAACCTTAACCGACCGGGCGTTCAGGCTTTGGCCGAATGGGTAAGAAATGTGTTTAACGAGGAATAAAGTCTGTTTTCGTTCTGATAAAGGGCAATGTAAGCCATATCAGACCTAATGCCAGAGAGCATGATGAAAATGTATGTCAGAGCTGAAAAAAGGGCAGTAATGCCCTTTTATATTTTCAACGCGATAACTATTGCGCTTTCAGTTGCTTAATCGCATCCAGCGTACGTGCGGAATAGACAACGGCAGCGCCTGCATTCAGGTTGATTGCCACACCCAGGGCTTCAGCAATTTCTTCTTCTGTGGCGCCAGCTTTAACGGCAGCTTCGGCATGGACGGCGATGCAACCATCACAGCGAGTCGTCACCGCACAAGCCAGTGCAATCAGTTCACGCACTTTCGCGCCCAGGAGGTTGGTCTTATTGCCGGCGTTGCCCAAAGCCATGACGCCTTTTAGTGTTTCCGGGGTCAACTTACCCAGATCACCAACACGTTGCATCACTTCTGAGCGGTATTCATTCCAATCTAACATGGGGTCATCTCCAGAATTATTTTCTTTTAACAATCATTAGGATCTGTTCAAGCGTATCGTTGAAAAGCTCAGGCTTATTAATCGCCCGGGAAACAACGCTAGCGCCCTCGCATAAATTCAAAATAAGCAGAGCCATTTTTGATGGCAGCAGGTCAGCAGTCAGCTCCCCTGCATCAACACCACGGCTGACAATCTTGGTCAACCAGGCAATCTGCATATCGAAATATTCGGTCGCCTGTACTCTGATATTCGGTGGCAGATTGGCCATTTCCGAAGACAAAGCACAGCACAGCGGCATACGCGACGTGCGATAGCTTTCGATGAAAAGCTCTACATAGGCGGTAAGCATCTGCGCAACCGTATTCTCCGTCGCTTCAATCTGTTCAAATCGGTTTTTGGTATCGGTATGGGCCTGAATCACCACTTGTTCGCCCAAAACGTCTTTTGTTGGGAAGTGGTGATGAATACTGGCCTTGGTGATACCAATGCTCTTTGACAAATCAGCATAGCTGAATGCAGAGTAACCCCGTTCGCGCATCAGATGGTCCGCTTCATTCAGAAGCCTTTCTCGTGTCATGACTGACATATAATCCTCACAATTATAATCTACTAGTTGGTAGATATTATCTGCGCCTGTTGTTCCCTGCAAGGGGACATCAGTTCACAACAGCGATTTAACCTTCTCTGATAACGCGTTTTGGTCGGGGTTAATAGCCATCAGGCATTTCCCTCTCTGAGGTTTACCTACACCAACCGGGTATCAATACTGACCGGGTTCGCCAACGTATCGTGGATCGGCGAGCTTTCTGGCAGTGCACGAACCATTTCTTCAAGCTGTTCACGGCTGGCGGTCGGACTGGAGAGCTTAACGCCAACACGGATCGCTTTCGCCCCGTTGCGAACTTTTTCGTCAAGACCCAGGAAACCGTTCAGATTAATGTCGAAGTTCAGGTCAAGTTCAATACCATCAAGCTCAATGCCCTTTTCTGCCGCCATCACAGTCAGAGTCGCGGTATAACAGCCGGCAAGTGCCTGCAAAATGTACTCAGCTGGGCCCATACCGCTATCAGTACCCGATAAATCAGCAGGTTCATCGCCAACATTAGCAAATTTTCCGGAGCGACTGGTATCAACCTGGCCGTTCTGGATAGTCGCATGAGTTTCCACACGGACGGATACCCCACCGTTGGATTTACTCTTCATGTTAAAGGTGAGATTGCCCAGCTCTGGCTGCTGGCGAATAGCTTCTCGTGTACCGCGAATAACATTAGCGTCAGCAAAAGGTTTTTTTGAATTAGTCATGACAACTCCTGAAGTGTCGAGTGATCTCAAAGATAAGGTTGGTGCCAAACGCAATCAACCTACTAGATGGTAGATTACTTTAAGATTGAGGTGTTGTCTACCACTATGGGGGCAACTTCTTAAGATAGAGCTACAAACAGGGACGTAAACGCTGCGATATCTACATTATGCGATGTATCGTGCTGACGTCCGAGTTCGGCATCTTGCTAAGCATCTTAATCGCTTGTGAGCTATGACCTCCTGACGGCATAGAATCTATGCATCTTTAACAGTACCCAAGTATAGAAGCATAGTTTTCAGTAATTATTGAGTATGAAGGACTGATCAAAAGAAACAATATAGGCAATCATCATAAAAGTTATTTCTCTCGTACTAAATAACCGTTATAGACTGAAATCACAGAACGATTGACCGAAGTGAAATCAACATTCAGCAATTCAATTAGCGGGGGAGCGACCATATGGAAATCCACAACCGGACTCCAAATGTATATGACTTGCTTGAAATAAACAAAATTCTACTTTCAACTTCAAATAATGGTGAGTCATTTGAGAAAGACTTACATCTCAATGGATTCATAGAAAAACCATGGGGATATGAGTATAGAGTTTATTGTGATTCTATTTTTGATGTATGGCGCCTTCATATATCAAAGAATCAATCCACGTCAATGCATTGTCATATACTCAAAGACACCGTCCTTATATGCCTACATGGTGATGGCGAGACCAGATTTCTTGATGGTACACATCAGGCGTTAAAATCTGGGGACAGCATATATATTGCAAAAGGTGTATTCCATCAGACTATTTCGGGAAAATCAGGCATCGAATTAATCGAAGTTGAAAATCCAAGAAACAAATTCGACTTACTCAGACTTAAAGATAATTATGGCCGGCAAAATATGGCATATGAAAAGAAATCACAGGAACATGATCTTTTACCTCCTTTGCAACAGATAGCTGCAGGCACATTGATCAGAGAACATGACCTACACAAATTAGCATACTTTTCCGTCAAAAATCTTGATAGAAAAATGTTGAATGACGAGGATGATTTTATTTTTATTTCATTAGATGTAAAAAGCCATCTAATGGGAAAGATCCATATCCTACGAGCTAAAGATGCCATCTCAGAAATGTACTGTGGTCAGAATGTATTTTTAATTAACGTCCCGTAACGCAATAAGAAGGAAAATAACATGTCTAATCCGACACGAGTAGTGATAATCACTGGTCCAGGTTTTCAGGATCACGATGTAGTTTATACTTACTATCGTTCTAAAGAGGAAGGATACGATATATCTATTGCAACAAAGGATGGAAGTGCAGTGACAGGGAAATATGGCATCACTGTTCCTATGGATAAAAGATCCAAAGACAATATTAATTTTGATCAACTCAACGCCACTGATTTTGATGCTGTTATTCTCACTGGCGGTCATGAAGCGCCTGATAGAGTTCGCCAAGATCAGAGAGTTAAAGATTTTCTAAAGCAGATGGTAATACAGGGGAAAGTTGTGGCTGGGCTCTGCCATGGTCCCTGGATTATGATTTCTGCCGGTATTCTAAGAGACAAACTCACCTGCGCTTATGTTGGTCTGAAAGACGATATGGTTAATTCCGGCGCCAATGTAATTGAAGCAGATGTAGTTGTCGACGGGAATATCATAACTTGCTCCTATTATGCTGAATGTGGAAAATTTATGCGTCAGACATTCGATGCAATAGATAGATGGAAGCGCGGCGAAACTCTTAAAGAACCGCTGGTGGTATAATTCGATGTTAATAGCAATGGATTTCGACGGGGTCGTGGTTGATGGAGTAGACGAATGCATGCTAATTACATGGAATGTATTACATGACAGACCTCTCAGTGATTTTAACCAAGATGTACTTCAAAACATCCCACGCCTGATGGCTAAACGATTCAGGAAATTAAGGAATTTTGTGCGCCATGACGGTCACTTTATTGCCTCATTCACTGAATTTGGTAATGAAGCTATAGATAATGACAGATTCACTGCTATATATGAATCAATTCCAACTGAAGATAAGAAAATATTCAGGGATAAGTTCATCCATTATAGGAAGCTGGCAAGAAGTCTCTACCCTGATTTTTGGGCTGAACTACACCGTCCGCTATTGGATGTTTCAAATTTATTTGAAACAGCTAATGATATCTATATTGTATCAGGAAAGGATGAAGAGTCTATATTATACATTCTAAGTAAATATGGTTTAAACATACCCGCGAATAAAATATATGGGAGGATGACTGACAAAAACAAGACTCTTACCTTGCTAAAATCAATAGCCTTCGATAAAAACGAGGATATTCTATTTATTGATGACAATATCCAAAATGTTATTGATGCATTAGATCATGGCATTCAATCATTTTGGGCTAATTGGGGATACAACATCCCTGAGCATAAATTAATGGCACTTCAAAAAGGAATTAATGAATTAGATACCGAGGATCTCTTGAAATTAGTCAAGAAACCCTCTTAACGCAATATTATTTCAATTTTTTCTGTATGAGGAGTAATAACTCATGGCGAAAGAAATACTATGTGGTTTTGGAGTGGGTGTAGATGCCGTTGCAGGCTGGCTATCTTCTTATGGGGGAGAAGATTCTCCAAGCGATATATCTCGCGGTATGTTCGCTGGCGAAGTAGGTACTCCACGTCTTCTGAATCTATTTGACCAGTTTAATATCCCCACCACCTGGTTTATGCCTGGTCATTCCATCGAAACCTTTCCTCGGCAAATGGAAGCAGTTGTCAATGCTGGACATGAGGTAGGGGTTCATAATTACAGTCATGAAAACCCAATATCTATGTCGCCTGACCAAGAAAGAGAAGTCCTTCTAAAAGGCATTGACATGGTCACAAAATTAACAGGGAAGAGACCTACTGGGTATGTCGCTCCATGGTGGGAATTTTCTCCTGTAACCACAGATCTTCTATTAGAAAATGGCATCAAATATGACCATTCACTAATGCATCATGATCATCAGCCTTATTATGTCAGGAAAGGTGATTCCTGGACCAAGATAGATTATTCCAAGACACCGACCGAATGGATGAAACCGCTGGTACGCGGAGAAGAGACGGACCTTATTGAATTACCCGCCAGTTGGACAATCGACGATATTCCTCCTTTCATGTTCATGAAAACAAAACCCAACAGCCAAGGTTTCATGAATCCCAGGGACATCGAACAGTTGTGGAGAGATCAATTCGATTGGGTCTACCGTGAGCATGAATATGCGATCTTTACTTTTACGATTCACCCGGACGTATCTGGACGCCCGCACGTGTTAATGATGCTCGAACGCCTCTTAACTCATATGCTTGGTCATCCAGGGGTGAAATTCCTAAAATTGAATGACATTGCAGATGACTTTGCCAAGCGATCTCCACGGATAAAATAATGACACGGCAGCCGATAAGGCTGCCTGTTTTATGTATCTCAAACCATAAATCCGCTATTTTTTGATAGTTCGAGAATTCTGTCTCTTATTCCTGAAACGAGTGGGTTACGTAATGAGCTATCAATCCATACCAAATAAATTGAATTTATAGGGAGTCTCTCATGGACATTCACTTCAACGATCTGACCTCCTGCTATGCTTTGGGCGCATAAATACTCAGGCATCACAGTCCAACCAATATTTTCTCGGATCATTCTTTCTAAAATCCGCAAATCCGGTACAGTAATAGACGGACGAAGCAGTGCAAAAAATCGCGAAGAATCCTGGAAAACTTCCCTTATCAAGGGTAACTGTTCATCGTAAGCTATTAGAGGAAGCTTCAACAGCGTATCAATCACGTCCTCATTTTCTTTGAAGTTGTCTGCTATGAGTGACGCTACCACAACTATTAACTTTTCCATTCCAATTTCAGCATATCCAAATTTTTGTTTATCCGGCATAGAAGTTGTGAAACCTAGTTGACAACTTCCGTCCAGAAGACAGCTGTATATGCGCTTCCTATTTCCTGTCAAAACTTTAAATTTAATACCTTCATTGAATAATATTTTCACCAAGTACGGTAATTTTGACCACATTAATTCTGCTGGCCCGATGAAAGATACTGTCCCCGAGGACTTTCTTGTACGTGATCTAAGCATCGACAACTTCAGTTCAATCGTTTCTAAATCTGAAGCCACCAATCTCGCCAATTCCTCCCCATCCACTGTAGCCACCACACCATGTGAACGACGAGTAAAGAGAACACACCCGGTAAAAGCCTCAAGTGAATGAATGTGGGCAGACATTGCAGGCTGGCTTATGCCCAACCGCATTGCCGCTTTTGAAATCGAACCAGCTTTGTATACTTCAACAAAACTTCGTAACTGAACCAGATAGCTCATACTGCGCATCCTTAAGAGCCTGAAGCTCTCCGATTACGACATAAAATCGAAAGCCTGCACAGTATTATGTTATAAACATGTTCCGTTAATGCTTCTATACATATTAACTTATTTTAACAATTAAAGGATTTTATAGGGCAAGGATAGAACATATCAAGATAACCCATTGATATACCTATATTTTACGTGCGTTATACTGGTTGGCATTAAGGTTTCAAGCATGCCATGAGATTCGGATTGGCGTGTTGTCTTCTATTACATTCTCTGGGGAGTGATAGTCGCTAAACCTTTAAATTGACTAAACAATCATTGTATTTTTATCTATTAACGTTGACGACCTCAACTCAAATCGAGTTATCACAAATTCCGTTGGTCAGCGAAGCGGTTAGCTTCTTTTAGACCGGTTCGGACTACCTCTCGGAACATTAATCATCATCCCATGGTGCCCGTTTCCATTTTTCAGTCATGAAATCAATAAATACACTTAGCCTACGGGGTATTGGTTCTCGCCGCGCCCGGACAACACTGATCTGAGATGTGTTTGCTTCCCAATCAGGCAGAACTCGGCAAAGTTTCCCAGCTCTCAATTCATCATGAATATCCCAAGTTTCTCGAAGAGATATGCCAAGCCCCGCCAAACTCCAGGCATGCAATACGTCTCCGTTGTCACTGATAAGGTTGCCAGTAACGCTGATGCTTCTTTCATGACCGGCTTTACGTAACGTCCATGAATTGTGTAAAAAACCCGGGTAAGCGAATACTAAGCAGTTGTGATTTAAAAGATCTTCTGGTCGCTCAATGGGTGGATGATTCTTCAGATATTCGGACGATGCGATGAGAATACGTCTATTATTTGCTATTTTTCTGGCCAGAAGGCGAGAATCAGCCAGATCCCCCATACGAATAGCCAGATCGAAATCACCACTGTAAAGATCCTGGATTTGGTCAGATAACCTTAAATCAAAGCCCACCCTCGGATGTACTTGGCAGAATGCAGCGATCGCAGGAGCAACATATTTTCGGCCAAACGGTGCGGGCGCAGTCAAACGAATATTTCCGCTTAACTCCTCACTATCCCCTCGGGAAAGTTCCTTCATCTCATCCAGAACGGCCAACGCTACGCGAGCCCTCTCAGCTATAGCTCTGCCCTCGTCTGTAATACGTAGATTACGGGTGTTTCTTTCAAAAAGTGTAGTGCCAAGTGCAGTTTCCAGCCTGGCTATCTGCTTGCTCACCATCTTGGGGAGTATCTGTAGGTCTCGTGCTGCGGCAGAGAAATTGTTTCTGTCGACGACGTGTAAAAACACTTCAAGGTCGTCATTTCTCAAGTTTATTTTGTTCATTTTGGGGTAAGTGTTTGTCCGTTTAGGTCTATTTAAAGGATAAATAGATTGTTCCACAATAAGACTCAATATGACAAGTCTGTTATGTCGCATGCAGTCAGAAGAATTTTGCTTTAAGTCCCCCCATATAGAGGAAGTTAAAATGCCCAAACGTATCCTGTTTGTATTGACCAGCCATGACCGTAAAGGTCAAGCCGAGAGTAAAGATGCCGCACCCAGTGGTTTCTATCTTTCTGAGGTGTCTCACCCCTACGATGTACTCACAAAAGAAGGATATGAAATTGATTTCGTGAGTCCCAAGGGAGGCAAGACACATGTTGACGGTTTAGACCTCAGCGATCCGGTTAACGCCTCCTTTTGGAATAATGATTCCTTACGCGAGGCAACTAAAACCACATTAAAACCCTCGCAGATTGATCCTGACGTCTATGACGCCGTCTACTATGCAGGAGGGCATGCGACGATGTGGGATCTCCCTGACAATATAGAATTGGCGGGTGTTTCATCACGAATTTATGAAAAGGGTGGCGTTGTCGCTGCGGTTTGTCATGGCCCCGCCGGATTGGTGAATATTCGGCTTTCCGATAATGAATATCTGGTTGCGGGCAAAAAGGTGTCAGCTTTTACCAACGATGAAGAACGTGCTGTAGGGTTGTACGCCATTGTTCCATTCTTACTTGAAGACACGCTGAAGCAAAGAGGTGCTGAGCATCTTGCAGCCGCAAATTTTCAGCCACAGGTGATTGTCAGCGAGAGATTAGTGACCGGACAGAATCCCGCTTCCGCAAAAGGAGTCGCTGAGGCAATGCTGCCTTTGTTGGCTTCTATTGAAAATAGAAGAGCCTGAGTTATGAAAGAACGCATGCCTTTTGTTATATATGTCTTTGCACTCTGCGCTTTTGCTTTGGGATTCACTGAATTTGTCACGATCGGCTTAGTTTCCAGGATATCAGCTGATCTAAACGTCAGTGTCAGTCATGTAGGTACAGCGGTGACAGCCTACGCCCTCGGTGCCGTAATTGGTGCTCCGGGATTAACTGCGTTGGCAACACGATGGCCTCGTAAAAGATTATTACTTGTTGCTATGGGCCTGTTTACAGTTGGCAATGGTATCGTCGGTGCGTCTGAGTCCCTAACGCCTATGTTGATTGCACGATTTGCTTCCGGTTTAGGGCACGGAGTGTTTCTTGCTGTTGCTTCAAGTGTGGCAACCCAACTGGCTGGGCGACATCGTGCTGGCGCCGCTGTTTCGGTCGTTTTTGGCGGTCTTACAATTGCGTTGGCATTAGGCGTACCACTTGGTACCTACATCGGTAGTCTGTTGAGTTGGCAGTCTATATTCATGGCAGTAACGGCAAGTGGAGCGATCGGTTTCATTGGATTGGCAATGCTGATGCCCACGGATCAAAATGATCCCTCCTTGCAAGCAAATGCCATGGACGGTTTAAAAGCCATGTTCAACCCACTACTGCTTGCGGGAGCAGGAATTACAGTTTTGGCCTATGCAGGATCTTTTGCCCTGTATACGTATATTTCCCCGATTCTACTTCAGGTAACGCATGTAGACGAGCGTACGAGTAGTTTGCTTATGTTGGTCTACGGCGTGATGGCCGCTATCGGGAATGTCTGGGGTGGTCGCCTGACTGACAAGCAAGGTGCAGATCGTGCCGTGATGACAATTCTTATTGGTCTGGCGATCGTCCTCTTTGCTATGTGGTTCTCTGTCTCATCCTTAATGTTAATGGCACTGTTTATTGGGTTGCTTGGAGCATTGACATACGCAGCGGTCCCCTCAATGCAAGCAAGAGTGATAGGGCTATCTCACATACATGCACCTGAAGCTCCAGCTGTGGCAGCAGGACTGAATATTGCCGGTTTTAACGGAGGAATTGCATTAGGGTCGCTATTGGGGGGGGTAGCACTGGATGTTACTGGTCTTACAAGCCCTACTTGGGTTGGAGGCGGAGTAGTAGTCGTTGGTATTTTATGGATGTTATTACAAATAAATTCTAATAAAAGACGCACCACCTCCGATTACTCCTGATAGTACACATAGCATTTAAAATGGCTCAGTGAACACCAAATCACTGAGCCATTTTATTTTACCTCTTTGAAAAATGTCACAACCAAACATAGGTTATTTTTTATTTTATAAAATCAGCCCATGTCATTCTGATCTATTTCATATCAATCAGAATTTTAAACATCTTTCAAAAACACAGCGAAATTCATCAGCAATATCATTGTGTGAAAGGAGATGTATTATGTCAGACAATCCAACTTGCCTAAACATTAGAGATGGAATTCCAGACTGGATAACTATAAGGGAGGCGGTAAGACTTCTCAATGCATTGAATGGGTGTAAAATAAGAAAAAGTGATTTTTATCGATTTGCTCTGCAAGGGAAAATTCGGTTTTCAATATATTTTCAATCCCCAGTAATATTGAGGAAAATTAAATCACGAAATCATAAATTAAAGCTAAGACCAATAAAAAATTCGTCAACGATGAAATCATTCATGCCTGCCGAAAGTTCCTTTGTCAACGAGAACAATTTAACTTTCAGTACTGAAGGAAGATATATCCACCCTGTACAAAGAGTCATTGACACAACATTACTCGGCTATGAATATGTCCTTATACAGCGTTTACTTGCACATTCATTAAAGATACCATCACCTGTAACAGGAGCAAAGTCGAATAATTATGGTATTACCGTCTGTTTATTGGGGGAATCGTTTCAACTTTTCGAAAAGATGACATGGCATGAAAGAATCGAACGACACGTAAAAAGGCTACCTAAAGATATTTCATCAGATGATTACGAAGATATAATACTAAACGCTACAAAGAAAGATTCGCATAAATATTATTTTCCTATGCATGAATTACCGAGTGATGCCTGCTTTGTCCTCAGAAAAAGTGAACTTGATAAGTTGATCAACAAACCGATCGAAAAAGAAATACTTCAACCGTCTCCAACTCGGATATCCACCCCTCTATCACGCCTCTTCTGGCTTGCCTGCAAAAATAATGAAACTATCAGTCCGTTAATCATGCAACCGTATAAACTACTGTCCATTTTTGAACAATGGGCATCTGAGGAAGGCATTACCGATCGATTCAGTGGCGACACGCTCAAGACTGCGCTTGAGCGCGGCTCGCCCCCTTCCCTGCCAACACAAAAGTAAGATGATGCCCTTCGCTATGAAAACCCGTATTAAGGATTGTATTTCCCGTAATACGGGCTAATCAACTTTCTCCACACCACGACTTTGTGTTGTCGTGTTATCTCCCGGCTAGCGCTATATCTGCCACAGGAGAATACCGTGACATCTCATCAGTTATTACGTCTGAAACAGGTTGAGGAAAAAACGGGCCTGAAGCGCTCTCAAATCTATCTGTATATGAAAGACGGCACCTTCCCCCGCTCAATCAAGATTGGCCCGGCCAGTGTCGCCTGGCTCGAATCGGAAATTGACGAATGGATCAATATTAAATTAGTCCGCCGCTCAATAGGCTGAAGGGAGAAAATACCATGATTATCCCATCACTTAATTACGCCGTATTAACCGATGCCCTGCATGCATTGAAGGATGGCAACATTCGTTACTGTGAATCGCTCGGATTCACTTTCGATGAAATGAATGCCCTCAACCAATTATCACTGGACGAGCTGTTTATCATCAGTCGGGAGTCTGCGCAGTTTTTGGCTGTGACGGTTCATCACGACGCATTACACCTGCTTCTGGCTAAATCCCGTGAGGAGGTTCTGCAGCAGCAACGTATCAATCATGCCATCCGGCTCGGCGGGTCAATTGCGCTCCTCAATAAGTATTTTGGCCTCACCTCCAACGAAGTTTGCCTTCGTCGCCGGTTACTGGGCGTCCGTGTGCCTTATGGCCGGACGCCAGAACCGGACGAAGAGACGGATGCGGCCATCTGGCGGCAATGGCAACAATGCCGGGTGGCCAACCTGGAATCGACCGATGCGTTGGCCGCCATGATGCAGGTAACGCAAACCCTGCTGCCGAAAGTCGAAGGGTTATCACTGACCATCGTCTGGAAGCGTATCGCACTTTGCGAACAGGAGGCGTCAGACCGGAGGGCCACACATGCCGGATGAGATCGACCGCGATCAGGAATTTAATGAGCAACGACTGGAAGAGATGATTGAACAGAGTCGTTTTAAGCCAGGGTCTACACCATCATTATTCAATTGCCGTGTGTGCGGAAAGCCCATTCCTGAAAAGCGACGGCAGGCACTGCCGGGCATAACCACCTGCACGGAATGTCAGGAAAAACTTGAACGCCGAAGACGTTAATAATGGTCACAGAGACATGCAGGAATATTTCCCCTGCATGTCTCTATCATTAACTATAAATCCACAGTCGTCTTTATTAACTATTTCACTTCCTTTTATTCCTCGCAGAGTTTTAGCCTCTCCACCGTTAATTTATCTCTCATTTTAAATTTGAATTTATCGTTTATATACCGCCCCGGATATCTGATCATGAAGACGTCATTACATAATAGTTACCCGTATTGACGTTAATTCGCTTGGAACGGGTATTGTTCTTTAAAAATAAGGTTCGGGCTGTCACATAACCACAATTCAGGGTGCCGCTGAATGTTCTCGCTGACCCGTTAAAACCGGAATGCAGAATTGGGATGTGACATTTATTTAACTCATCGTTGTTTTTATTAGAGGAGGCGTCATGCGAAAACCCATTTATCACGTATTTGTCACCCAGGAAAGTCAACCCGATGCACAGGGCGAAATAAACACGTATTGGACCAGGGTTGGCGTGGCGTTCGCTCATAACGGTAAGTCTGGCCTGAATATCATGCTGACACCCGGTATTGCTGTCTCCGGCAAGCTGGTGCTGCTTGAACCCAGAGAAGATAGCGGCATTTCGCAGGATACCGCCTCTGCTTAATCCGCTTTTGACCTTCCTCCGGCAGGGGCTTGGTATACACCCGCCGGGCTGACTGTTAAGAGACCACCATGCTATCCACCACAGCCTTTCTTACGCTGTCGATGCAGTGCGCCGCCAGCGTTCACCCGTCGACGGCACTTGATGTGGCGCGGGTCGAATCCGGTTTGAATCCGTATGCCATCGCTGAAATTCTGCCCGGTGGCAAAGGCGTGATTTCACATTTCCCCACGAGCAGGGATGAGGCCATCAGCCTCACCGGACGGCTGGCAGCACAGGGCCGACGCTATTCGGTCGGGCTGATGCAAATCACCAGCACCAATTTCCGTCATTACGGCGTGAACGCCCGTGACCTTCTTGACCCCTGTACCAACCTGTCCGTCTTTGAGCACATCCTCACCGACTGCTACCGCCGCGGCGGTTCCCTCAAGCGTGCGCTCAGCTGCTACTACTCGGGAAATTTCACGACCGGCCAACAGCCGGAATCCGCGTTTAACCAGACCAGCTACATCCAGCGCATCGGCTACGCCGTACCGTCAACGCGGGAAGACCGGCAGCGACCTCCCGCCGAAAAGCTTGTGCCTGAAATCCGTTACCCCACCGCCGTCATGCGTGGCGAGCTTACCGATAACGCCACGTCAGTTCTGACATCCCTGCGCTACCCCAATGCCGTGATACGCGGCGCGTTACCCATCCCCGGCCCCCAGGAGGAACAATGATGAAACGAAAACAGACTGACTGGCCCGTCCTCTCTTCCTTGTTAATGGCAAGCCCGGTGCTGGCAGCAGACAGCGGATTTAATAAAGCCAATGAGACGCTGAGCAACACCTCTACCGGCCTGCTCGGACTGGCCGCCGTCACCATCACGCTGGCCACCATGTGGGTGGGATACAAAGTCTTGTTTGACGGCAAGAGCCTCCATGACATGCGCAACGTCATCATTGGCGCCATCCTTATCGTCGGTGCGTCAGGTTTCGGTGCCTACTGGGCGTCATAAGGGAGGTAACGATGGCTACGCTGAACAAAGCGCTGACGCGGCCTGCCGCCATAGCTGGCATTCCCCTCGTGCCGTTCGTGATGGTCAGCGGGGCCATCGTCCTGCTGGCGGTCTATGTCAGCTATTACCTGATATTACTGCTTATTCCCGCCTGGCTGGAGATGAAGGGAAAGGCCAGAACCGATATTCACTATTTCGGGCTGCTCTGGCTGGCCTTTAAAACCCGTGGCCGGTTTGGCACCAATAAACATTTTGGTGCCAATGCCCTGCTGGCAAACCGCTATGACGCTGTCGACGTTTCGGAGTTTATTGAAAAAATGAAGTTAAACGAGCGCGTTACGCTGGATAAATACATTCCGTATTCCTCCCATATTCACCCGCACGTCATCAGAAACCGCCAGGGTGATTTGGTTGCCAGCTGGGAGCTGGAGGGCACCGTTTTTGAATGCGAGGACGAACACCACCTGACGTTAATGGCGACGCATCTCAATAACGTGATTCGTGCATATGAAGGCCTGCCGGTCACTTTCTATCTTCACCGTATCCGGGAAAAGTACCACGATGTCTTTGACGCGAACTCAGGCATTCCCTTTTCTGATGAAGTGACCCGGCTGTATTACCAGCCGATCAGCGAAAAACCGTTCTGGCGGCACCGGCTGTTTTTCACCCTCTGCTACGCGCCCTTCTCTCCGCTGGAGAAAAAGGCCATGAAGGCGCAGCCGTCCGGTAAACGCAAAGCGGCGCTGGATGATGCTCTGAAAGTGATGCTGGAATACCGGGAGGCACTGGCTTCCGCGCTGTCCCGCTATACGGCGACGCCGCAGGGGATGTATGAAGACAACGGGCGGGTGTATTCCGCCCAGTTGTCCTTTTATCACCGCCTGCTCACCGGCCAGTGGCAAAAGGTGGCGGTCACGCCTGCGCCGTTTTATGAAACGTTAAGCACGCCGGATGTCTTTTTTACCACCGACACCGCCGAGTGCCAGACCGTCGGCGGCTCCCGCTTTTTTCGCAGTCTGGAAATCAAAGATTACTCGCCTGAAACCGTGACCGGCCTGCTGGACGCGCTCCTGTATGCCGAAAGCGAGTACGTGCTGACGCAGTCCTTCACCTGCATGGCCCGCGATGAGGCGCAGAAGCATATTCGTCTGGCGGAAAAGCGCCTGACTTCGGCGGATGACGACGCCATTTCGCAGCGTGAAGAGCTGATTGTCCTGCGTGACCTGCTCCAGTCCGGGCATGTGTCCTGCGGAAAATACCACTTTTCCCTGCTGGTATCTTCAGACAGCGCCGAGCAGGTGGTGAAGGATGCCAACGCGCTGGCGCAACCCTTCGCCGACCTCGGCATCATGACGACGCTGTCCACGCTGTCGCTGCCCGCCGCGTACCTGGCGCAACTGCCGGGGGTGTATACGTTGCGCCCCCGTCTGGTGGCCGTCAGCAGCCAGAACTTTGCCGACTTGGCGAGCCTGCATAACTTTCATTCCCACAA
Organism: Serratia sp. BNK-12; assembly: GCF_047456085.1. Classification (NCBI taxonomy): domain Bacteria; kingdom Pseudomonadati; phylum Pseudomonadota; class Gammaproteobacteria; order Enterobacterales; family Yersiniaceae; genus Serratia; species Serratia sp. BNK-12. The sequence goes on along the minus strand of NZ_CP179896.1, from coordinate 1,731,323 downwards.
GCGGAGCGGCAATCCCTGGGGTGACGCCATCGCCATCCTCAAATCACCGGGTGGTGGCGGGTATTACCTGAACCTGCACGACAGCCAGAGCGGGCGGGATGACTTCAACGAAAAAACGCCGGGTAATACGGCGATTATCGGTAAAACCGGCTCAGGGAAAACGATGCTGATGACCATGATGCAGCAACTGATGCAGAAGTACCGCAATCCGGCGACGTTCTCTGAATCAGCCCCCCTCAAGCAGCTGACCACCGTGTATTTCGACAAGGACCGGGCGGCGGAGATGGCGATACGCCAGATGGGCGGACGCTACTTCCGTATCCGTACCGGCACACCCACCGGGTTTAACCCGTTTAAGCTTGCGCCGACCCGGCGGAATATCAGCTTTATCAAACGACTGGTGCGCATGCTGTGCGGCCGCAACGGCAAGCCGCTCGATCCGCGCGATGAGGAGCGGATCAGTGCCGCCGTGGATACCATCATGCTCGACTACCCGCCCGAATACCGCAAGTTCGGTATCACCCGGCTGCTGGAAGTCCTGCCGGAGCCGCCCACCACCGATGCCCGCATCAACGGGTTACGTATTCGCCTTAAACAGTGGGCGCAGGGCGGCGAGTTCGGCTGGGTATTCGACAATGAGGAGGACACCTTCAACATCAGCCACGTTGATAACCTGGGTATCGACGGTACGGAATTTCTCGATGATGACGATATTCGCGGCCCCATCACGTTTTATCTGCTGTACCGCGTCACCAGCCTGCTGGATGGTCGCCGGCTGGTGATGTTCATGGACGAGTTCTGGAAATGGCTGGCCGATATCGAATTCTCCCGCTTCTCGCTCAATATGCTGAAAGTGATCCGCAAGCTGAACGGCATCTTCGTCCCCGCCACGCAGTCGCCTGACGAAATCGTCAAACATCCAATTGCCCCGGCGATTATCGAACAGTGCAGCACGCAGATATTTCTTGCCAACCCGAAGGCCAGCCGGGCGGATTACGTGGAAAAGATGAAAGTGCCGGAAAGCGTGTACGACATCGTCAGAAACCTCGATCCGGGGGAGCGCTCTATGGTGGTCCTGAAAACGCCGTTACGCGCGGGTGAAACCCGGCCTTTTGTGGCGATGGCGAAAATGGATTTAGCAGGCCTCGGGAAACTCACCAAAATGCTGAGCGGCAGCGAAGACAACCTGAAACTGTTCGACACCCTGTATCAGGAAGGAATGCAGCCTGAGGACTGGAAAGCCGCCTTCCTTGAACAAGCCCTGTAATATTCATGACGGAGGTAATGAGAATGCGGTTCAGAGATATCATACTGGCGTTATCGCTGTTGATTTCCACCCAGGCGATGAGCGCCGGAATACCGGTATTCGACGCCGTACAGAATACCGAATCCATGAATCAGTGGATCCAGAAACTCCAGCAGTGGCAGGAAACCGTCACCCATTACAGAAGCGAACTTGATGCCTACAAGCAGCAATTAGCCACCGCGACGGGCGTGCGGGACGTTCAGGCATTTCTCCGCGAGGCCAAAAGTCTGAAAACCGATATTGAAAATCTTCGTCAGAACGGTATTTCACTGGATGACCTGCTGAGCAACCAAAGCGGGTCATATTCGTCTGAACTGAATAGTTTGTATAACAAATATAAATCGTTCGATACCTGTAACCCGTCCAGCGCTTCACAACGCTATCTGGACAGCTGCAAACAGATGATCCTGAATCAGGCTGTAGCAATAGAAAATACCTCCGAGGTTGAAAATAAGATCGCGGGCACGCTCGACGATATATCAGATTTATCAGACCGTATTGCTAATGCGCAGGATTCGAAAGAGTCACAGGACCTGGCTAACGCCATCGCGGCGAAAAGCGTACAATTGAATGCGCTGACCAGTCAGTGGGAGATGTCAGTCAAACAGACTGAACAGCGAACAACGCTGCTGGAACAGCAAAAACAGAAGGCCTTTGAGCAACAGCAATTAACTGCGCCCGTTGCTGATCTGAACTCTCTATGGGGAGGTTAACATGTTGAAACCCGTATTAACCTTGTGCGTCATGTCAGGCATTCTCGTCTTATCCGGTTGTAAAGAGACGAAATCAGAAGCCTGGTACAAAGAACATCCCGATGAAACCTATAAGGTCTATACGCAATGCCTCACGGATGGTGAGGCAAGCGACAACTGCGAGTTTGCGCACCGGGCAGCATTAATGTTTGCCCAGACAGGGAAACCCGGCATCAGGGAAAAATTCGAGACCCTGTTTCAGCAGGAAGCCCAAAAAAGAAAATCCGTCACTCAGTAAGATCCCTGCCAACAAAAACAGGGATCCCTCCCTGTTTTTATCCCCTGTCTGTTCCTGACTAATGAGAGGCACCATGTCCGGTGGTATTTTTGTTGGTATGGACAAAAACATCATGGATGGACTCAATGCCGTGTTAGAAGGTCAGTCTTCGACCTACGGCACCCTAATCAGTGTGATTATCGTCAGTTCCTTCACCCTGTTTATTACGTATCGCGGGTATCAGACGCTTGGCGGCAAACTCCAGACACCGGTTGAAGATGTTGTCTGGGATGTGGGGCGCATGTTGCTGATCACCACCTTTGTTTTAAACCGCGATGGCTGGCTGGATGCCATCATTGCGGCCATTGAAGGGCTTAAGGACGGCATCAGTGGCGATGATAATGTCTGGGCGCTGCTCGACACGGTGTGGGAAAAGGCACAAGCTCTGGGGCAAACGCTGTTTAATCTCGATACCTCCACCTACGTTAAAGTGAATGGCGGCTTTGCCGAGGTGCTGGTTTGGGCCGGTGCAATCGTTCTGTTACTGGCTGCAACCTTTGTCAACCTGCTCGCCGAAATCACCATTTTGTTAATGACCACCACCGCCCCACTCTTTATTTTCTGCCTGCTGTACGGTTTTCTTAAACCCATGTTTAATAATTGGCTGAAAACACTATTTACCGCAATCTTAACGATCATGTTCTCTGCCCTGTCTGTCCGGATCGCCATCAACTACCTGAATAAAGTACTGGATGCCGCCACAGCAACGTCTGCAGAAAGCAATATGGTGACCCTGGCGGCGCAATGTTTGCTGGCCGGGATTGCCGCAGGCGTCGTGGTGTATTTTTCAGCGAAAATAGCCACTGCGCTGAGCGGTGCCGCCGTACAGGCCGTGTTACAGGGTGCAGCCATGAGCGGACTGCGTGGGCTGGTGAGCAGATCTGCCGACGTCGCCAGACCCGGCATAAAGGCCGGGGGCCGACTGACCGCCAAAGGTGGCATGGCAGCAGCCGCGACAACCGGCAGGTTCATTGCCGCAGGTGCGGGCAAAGCCGTGAACGCCTGGCAGAAACGTGCCACCGCCATCGAAAGCATGAAACGCCAGAATCAGCAGCGTCACCGTTAATCCTCCCGACCGCTAATTTCTTTTCTCCGTCACGCCGTGGCCTCTGCCAGCGGTGCGGCCTTCCTGCATTAATCCGATAAGAGGCTTCCATGAAATTCAGCATCTTGCTTCTGGTGCTGTGCGCGCTTACTGGCTGCGCGCAGCATCAGGGCGACCTCCCGCCGGTGTCCGGCGATCCCCAGCCGGTTAATTCCCCCGCCATGATCCAGGAGCTGACTCACCATGTCTGATATTCAGAACATCATCAATGTCTCGCGCTCTTTTGAATCCATCCTGCTGGAAAAGGAAGAGCGTTCCCGCAAAACCGCCTGGCGGGTGGCCGCTGCCGGGCTGATTCTGGCTGCGCTGGCAATTACGGCCATTATTATTCTGCTGCCGCTGAAAACCACTGACATTGAATTGTGGTCGGTGGATAAACAGACCGGTCGTTATGAGTATATGACCCGCATTAAAGAGAGGGATATTGCGTCTGAAAAAGCGCTGGCCCATTCACTGGCGGCACACTATGTCAGACTCCGCGAAGGGTATAATTATTTCTCCCTCCAACGTGATTACGACGACATACAGTTATTTAACAGCGACAGCGTGAACCGGGATTATCTGGACGGGTTTAACGGCGACCAGGCTCCGGACGTTATTTTTAATAAAGCCGAATATGTCGTCTATATCGACATTATTTCTAATGTGCATGCGCCTGCCACCGGACCGGATAACCTGGCAACACTGCGTATTAAGCGCACCCTTCGCCGTATTACTGATAATTCAGTGAAAACGGATTTCTGGAATATCCGCCTCACTTACCGTTATGTCCCGCATCAGCAACTGACAGACAGCCAGCGTGAAGTGAACCCGCTGGGCTTTATCGTCACCAGCTACCAGCGCGATAAAGAACTGAGGAGCGAATGATGCTGAAAAACACCCTGCTCCTGACAGGCTTACTCGCGTCATGCGCGGCATGGAGCGCCGCCACCCCGCGCGGCAGCGGCTATGACAGCCGGATGCAGAACGTATCGTATAACAGCCAGAACGCCACCGTGGTGAACACCCGCCCCGGCTACGTCACCACGCTGCTGTTTGACGACGATGAAACTGTGATTGACGCGCAAGCGGGCTTTCCCAAAGGCTGGACGGTGACGAAAAGTGATAACCGGGTGGGCGTCAGCCCGAACCCCATCACCCAGCCGGTGACGGACGCCAGCGGCAACAACGTCAGCCAGGTATTTTTGCCCACGGCGAAGGACTGGAAGACCAACCTCTTCGTGGTGACCTCAAAGCGTGATTACAGTCTGGAGCTGAACGTGTTGGATCACGATTCCCCCGCACAGGCGTTCGTTATCCGTTACCACTATCCGACCGAGGCTCGCCAGCAATCCGCCGCCGCCAGCGCCGCGCGTCAGGCGCAGCAGCGTGAAAGACAGGAGAAGCAGAAGATAGCAGCGGCATTCGGACAGGCCAGCACGCCACGCAACTGGCGCTACACCAAACGGGTCGCCGCCGGTTCGATCTCCATCGCACCAGATTTTGCCTGGGACGATGGCCGCTTCACCTGGCTCGGATTCTCGCATCTCAGAACCCTGCCTTCCTTTTTCCGGGTGGTTAACGGACGGGAGCAGGCGCTCACGCCCCGGACAGTTAAGCAGGGTAATTACACCGTGATGGTGGTGCCGGCAGCGCCACAACTGGTGCTGCGTTACGGCACCTCGGTGGTGGGGATCGAAAACGACGGATTCGGGCGCATCCCGATAACCCGCAGCGACACTGTTTCACCGTCCGTTACGCTGGAGGCGAAATGACCGATAAACCTGTCCCGGACGAACCGGAAAAAACCACCGCAGAGCGGGAAGCGGAAGCCCGCGAACGCGCCCGGGCGGCAATGGCGTATCAGGAGCCGGAGCAGAAAACACCCCCCGGCCAGCCGGAAGTGACCCGTTTTCGTAAGGTATCCGGTCGCCGCACGCTGATCGTCAGCCTGCTGAGTCTGACTCTGGTGATCGTCCTGGCATCCGGCGGCGATCGTCTTTTCAGTGCATTGAAAGGGGGTAATGAGAAAGAAGCCGACACCGCGCCGCCGCCCTCCGCCGGGAAGACGCTGCAGGAGCGTCAAAATCTGGGCATGGACAGTAACCCGTTTGGCCTGTTCGGGCCGCACACACAGGACGAAACAGACCCTGCCCGCCAGGCCGTCACTCCCGCACCCACCCTGCCACCAGCCCCACCCGCCCTGAACAAGGCAGCCGCACTGGCTGACGGGCTGAACAACGCCCGAACAATGCCGGGTGATACTGCACGCACGTCCCCGGGTGAAACGCGTAGCCACGCAGAAACGTCCAACAGTCCGTCATCATCCACGACATACACATCCTGTCCATCAGTACTGACCAGGGGAAAGGATGGCAACCTGCGCTGCCCGGAGACTGCCGCGCCGGAAACGGGTAACAACGACAATCCGGGCGTCGCCCGTGTCACCGGCGTCAGACGGCTGGGCCTCGATCCTGATCTCTATATCCCGGTGGACCGCTATATCCCGTGTTCGATGATGTGGCGCTTCGTGTCCGATGTCGCGGGGCATATTTCCTGCATGGTCAGTGAAGATGTTTACAGCGCCAGCAACCATGTGACGCTGATCCCGGCGGGAACGGTCGCACGTGGCATCTACCGCACCGGGGCGCTGCAACACGGACGCAGCCGGATGTTTGTGCTGTGGACGGAGCTGCGTACGCCTGAGCCCGGCAGCCTGCAAATCCCGCTCAGCAATACGCAGGCCAGCGGCCCGCTTGGCGAGGCGGGGATCTCAGGTTGGATCGACAATCACTTCTGGGAGCGCTTCGGCAATGCCCTGATGCTCAGTGCGGTGCAGGACGTGGCAGCGGCAGCGTCAGATGCTGCCCCGGGTAAAGACCGCAATACCGACTACACCGAAAACACCCGCGCCGCCACGGCGGAAATGGCCAAAACGACGCTGGACAACAGCATCAATATCCCGCCCACCCTGTACCTGAATCAGGGTGATGTCATCGGCATCATGACCGGCACCGATATTGATTTCTCATCCGTCTGGCAGCTACGACTGAAAAAGAGGTGGTATGAACGCTGAAAACCTGTCGCTGGATTTTATGAAAAACCAGCTGTTTGGTGAGTTTATTGCGCAGGACGGCCTGACGGAAATTGCCGTTAACCGGCCGGGTGAACTGCATACCAAAATCCGGGGGAAATGGCGAAGACATGAAGCCCCGATTACGCTGCGTCAGTGTTACGCCTTTGCCAGAGCGCTGGCGTCGTGGCAGGACGATAATATCGACGACACCTCGCCGATCCTTTCCGCCACGCTCGAGTCAGGCGAGCGCATTCAGGCCATTATTCCCCCGGCCTGTGAGCGTAATACCGTATCCATTACGCTGCGCAAGCCCTCATTCGGGCAGAAAACGCATCAGTCATGGATTGATGCGGGATTTTATAACCGGGTGACCGGTAAGGAGCGAACGGAAGGCAAAGATGTTGAACTGACCCGCTACTATCAGAGTGAGGATATTCCCCGCTTTATGGAAAAAGCGGTGGAATACGGCAAGACGATTTTTATCGTCGGTGAAACCGGCTCCGGTAAAACCACCTATATGAAAACGCTGCTGCACTCTATTCCACGGCACCTCAGGCTGACCACCATCGAGGATAATCCCGAAATCCGGTTCTATCACCACACCAACTATGTCCATCTCTTTTATCCGGCGGATGCCGGGGATAATGCCATTGTCACGCCCGGCAGACTGATACGCGCCAATTATCGTATGAACCCTGACCGGATATTACTGGCTGAAATTCGCGGACAAGAAGCCTGGGATGCGCTGAAAATCGTCGGTTCCGGGCATGAGGGATTAATGACTTCCCTGCATGCGGGCAGCCCGGAAGAATGCATTGAAGGGTTAATTGACCGCTGCTATGAAAACCCTGACTGCCGGAACATGCCTTTCGACGTGCTGTTACGCAAGGTGCTTAAGAGCATTGATGTGATAGTCAGCATTGATATTCACGGTGACATACGCCGCATGAGTGATATTTATTTTAAACCCCTTCATCTCAAAGACATGAGAGGTGTATTCAGTAAAGGGCTTCAATAAATAACTTATCGAATTACGCAACCCTCGTTTAAATATGAAGGTAACCGAAATGAAAAAAACAATATCTTCCGCATTATTGCTCTGCATTATGGCGTCATATTCCACCTCCGTCATGGCCGCTGACGCCTGTGAAGTGGTGTTATGCATGTACGGTAAAGCCACCGGGAACGGCGGCGGCAATGAATGCCATTCTGCTGAACGTGCATTCTTTAATATCGTCAAAAAGAACAAGCACGGTTTTCTGCCGGACCATACTGCCGATGCCAGAAAATCATTTTTACTTGAATGTAAATCTGCAGACCCGGCAATTATCAGCCAGATAATCAGTAAATTTGGCCGCGTGCGTAGTTAATTAGCGGAGGTTATCTTTATGACCAAACTGGGTTTTATTCAGCATCCCTGGACACATCAGCGCGGGGATTCCATGCGCGCAGCCTGCGTTATTGATCACCTTGAGAATGAGGCGATGCACGGATGCGGCCTTTATTATGAAATTTATCACTACCGGGTTATATGCCGGTTATTGCAATTACTGCAAACACTGAACGCCACTGACAGAATAACGCTGACAGAGGAAGCTAACCGGCGTGGGTTTACACTGGATGAAACCAGCATTAAAGAAAGTCGTCAGTGTTATTCCAACATCATCAGGGAAGTCCGTGAGAGCCACTATTAATCCCTGCCTTAGTTTTATTCGCAGGTCTCCTATAGTGCCCAAATATTTTAGCCGAGTCCGGCTAAAGGCGTGGCGGTTTTCAGGTTTTTACGGCCCGGCACATTTTTCGCGGATTAAGGCGTGAAGAAATGGGGCCGTAAAAATGAGGCAGCGGACAGAATTATTTTCGCGGGTTAAGGAGCGAAAATAGTTCAGGCACCGCGCCTCACCGGCAAACAGCCGCGCCCACGCGGATTTTGCCGGCCGGGGGGAGCCGAATAAATTTCGCCGCCCCAGCGAGCGAAAAGCTGTCGCCCACGACAGCGGTTTATTTGGGGGGCACAGCCCCGCACACCGTCGCGGCTAAGTCTCCGGCCAAAAGCCGGTAGCGTGGCGCGACCACCCTCTTTAAAGGTCAGCTTCCCTTTTATTCCCGCTGCGAGGCACGAGCAAAGGGAAGAAAAAGGCGAAAGCGACCGTCTTAAAGGGGGTGGTCGCGCGTAGCGGGCGACGGTGTGCCGCCGTTGACGTTGGGGGTTTTGGCGCGGCGTCCAGCCACGACATTACCCCCATGCGACATATCATAAGGGCATCCAGCCCGCATGTACTGGCGCATGCCGTGTCGTGCAGGGAAGCATGCTTTCCTGCACATGGCCGCACAGCGGCCACCTTCTTCGTCCCTGACGTTCGCCCCGCCTTTTCGCCCGACCCCGTGGGGCGAACTGATGGGGCGATGTCATGGGGCGAACTGCTGACGAAGGAGGCATCGTGATTTTGAATAAGCTGGCCGTTTCACTGTCGCCGATAGCGAATGGCGCGCTGAGCTTCATTGCTTGTATGCAACAGCACCAGATGATGCTGGCGCTGTTATCGGGGCTGACGATGCCGTTTTTCGCGTCGATGAAAAGCGATGAACGGCAAAAAGCCCCGTTGTGGCAAAAGCTGATGATTGCTTTTTCCCTGCTGTGTTTTCTTTCCGGTACGATGGCCCCGGTTGTTATCTGGATTTTCCAGTGGTTTTATCAAGGGCGGGTCATCGCCAGCGTCCCCGTGTTAACCTGGCCGGTGCTTATTTCCTTTACTATTGCCGGCTTTATTTTTCATATTCTGCTGCGCAGAGCATTAACCCCCGAACTGGATAAAATAAAGAAGCGCCTCGTCAGAAAAACCGCGCTTGAGCGGGAATTACGCACGGATGTCCGTACAGTGAAATCCCTGCTGCCGGAAACATTGCATTATGACCCGCTGGATTATATCGACCTGAACAAAGGGTTATTTATTGGCATGGACCGCGATATTCAGCCGATGTACCTGCCGTTAAAGGACTGGCAAAAACAACACGCGGATATTATCGGCACCACCGGAGCTGGTAAAGGGGTGGCCACCGGCATATTACTATATCAAAGCATTCTGGCCGGCGAAGGCGTTTTTGTTATGGACCCCAAGGATGATGAATGGGCCCCCCACCTTTACCGCAAGGCCTGCGAGGATGCAGGCAAACCCTTTGCCTTAATTGATCTAAGGAAACAGGCATACCAGTTAAACCTGATTGAAGAGATTAATGCAGATGAACTGGAAGAGCTTTTTGTTGCCGGTTTCAGTCTGGCAGAGAAAGGTCAGGAGTCGGACTTTTATCGCATTGACGACCGGAAAGCCGCCCGGATAGCCGCGCAGTTTGTCAACCGTAATACTTCCTCAACCATTCGGGATGTGTATAACGGCGACTACGTTCAGGGTATTGCCGATAAGATAAAAGCCTTCTTCGGGAAAATTGAAGAACTTGCCTTACTCAATGCCATCAATGCGCCCACCGGATTTTCGCTTAATACGATATTTGAGGAAGGCGGTTGCTGTTATGTGATTGGCTCAATGCGCAACAGCAAAATCATTACCGCGCAGCGCATGCTGCTGGTTCGCCTGTACCAGCTGGCAGAAAGGCGCGAGAGAGTGAAAGACGTGCCCCGCCCCATTGCTATTTATCTTTCCGAACTGAAATACCATTTATCCAGGCCCGCGCTGGAGGGTTTAGGCGCGGCGCGGGATAAAGGCGTGCATATTATTATGGACCATCAGTCGATTGCCGATTTAAAAGACTGCCCGGCAGATTTGAAAGGTGACGCCGTTGTCGGCGCGGTCGTTGAGAACGCCAAATTCAAACTGGTTTATCGTGTCATGGATCCGGACACTGCTGAATGGGTGGCAAGGATGTCAGGCACTATATTAGTCGATGATGAGGTCCGCAAAGCCAAAACCGATGCCGTGCTGACAGAGACTATCGACAGTGAACGCACCATCAGGCAGGCAGAGCGTTTCTTTACCGACAGCAATATGATCCTGAACCTACCCGATTTTGTCAGCTTCATCTTCACGACAAAAACACTCCCGGCTGCTTCGCTGATTTCGCCCATCAGGGTGAAAAAACGCGAACTGGAGATCTGCGCCGTGTCGCCCGCGATTGCCGCCACCGCCGCAACGGTAAATATCACCCTGAATTTTAACGAGGAGGAAACTTCCCCCGGACCCGCATCAAAGACGGATATCACCACAACGCGACCCGATCTTTTTTTTGATAATACGGACGAAGAAGACACAACAACACCGAACACCGATAAAGAGGAAAACCCATCATTGCTGGATTTTTAAAGGGGGAATGATGCTGATCACCGCATATAGCGAACGCCAGACGCGACACCGCGAAAAAATACAACGACTACTGAATTTCCTGAAAGAAGAAACGTACAGTGATTTTAAAACGCTGATGCTGCTGTTTGGCTTCAGGGATCATAAATCGCTGTATTCCCTGCTTTCAAAAGTCGAGGGAATGGGCTTAATACAAAAGCACGTCCTGGTATCGCGCACCATGAAAATTTCATTGTGGGGAATAACCAGTGACGGGATAGCCGTTGTGTTAACACCTGATGACGTGCTTTTCCCGGCACGGTTTGAGCCGTCAAAAATTACCGGCTGGACGCTGGAGCACCACCTAGATAATCAGGCAGCCCGCATCATCCTTGAGCAAAAAGGCGCATACGGGTGGATAAACGGCGATCGCACGACCTTCCTCAGCCGTTATCAGGTCAGTCACCGGCCCGACGGGCTGATCACCCTCCCCGGTGGCCCCGTGATCGCCATAGAGACCGAGCGCCGCCTGAAAACCAAAGCCCGCTACCAGTCGATCATCGCCAGCCATTTACTGGCCCGGACCCGTAAAGACTGGATTTACGTTTTTTATATCGTGCCGGACCCGCAGAAAAAACGCGGCCTTGAAAGGCTGTTTGACAGCATCAGGCACGTCATCGTTAACCATCAGCACATCCCGCTGGAAACCCGCCACCGGAATGTGTTCCGCATCTACACGCTCGACGAGCTGCAACGGCTCGATATAGGCCACTGCCTATAGTTTTTCTGTATCACTGACAGTCTCAACCCGCCCACCAACAGCGCAATGACCTGAAATCATGCCCTCCCGAAATACTCACCCAACATCAGAACAGACAGGACACCAGAATGAACAGAGAAACTGACCGACTTTCGGACGTACTGACTGAAATGAGCGCAAAAGCGCTGGTGACATGGATGACGCATTTGGCATTGCACGACATACCGCGCGAAGCATTACTGGAACGCGGCCACGATTTTGTGTACGCCCTGAACGCAAATTTTGTGCTGCTACGCGATGTTCTGTCAGAAACGCTGGAAGATATTGAGCAGCAGAGTCATGATATTGAAGAAAGACTAGATAGCCTGGAACAGCGCCTTCAGACGCTTCAGAAAGATACCGATAATTTGTATTAGCTCGCCTTTGACCTGTCACAACTACGACATAGAGCCAAACCTAATCTGACAGGCAGCTTTGTGCCAAGAGCGGAAATTGATGACCAAGTTTAAGTACCTCATCGGTGTGAATGAAAATGGAAATTATCTGGCTGCCGGTGAACGTGATAATTTCATAGAAATCCCGCTGCATTCAGGTTAGAGGAAAATTCTACTTATTCCTGCATTGTTCTTTCGGGGGGGGTACCCCTGCACCAGAAAATTAACAAATATAGCTAATTCAATCGGTGACAGGATAATGCCCCTCCCTCCGTATATTCTAACAATTAATAAACTTACAATCTGTTTTTATGTTCAGCAAGTCTAAAAAATCTTCCTCTGATATTTTTCGTCTCAATCCAATTTTAAAAGTAGAATTGCTACCATAAAATAAGTCGTAGTGATGCAAGGGATGTATGTCTTTTTTACCATGTTTTTCATAGTTAATCCTATCATAGTCATACCTTAAATATCCATCTTCCATCATGAGTAACTCTCTCAAAAAACTCCAATAATTCTCATTACAACTATCCTCTTGATATAAGGATATTTTCTCAATAAATTCCAAGCTACAGCCACTATAAAAACTCGGCTCATTTATTAATGATATAACCTCAGATGTAATTCGATTATCAACTTCCATCTCGTTTCTAAATTTGAATGAGTAGCCTTCATTTTTCTTAATGTAAAATGGGAACATAATTGAGAAATATTTATCAGATTTCACAAAAAATATTCTACTCATTTTATCAATTCTAACTATAATCTTACCCTTAGCGTTGCTTTCTTTAATTGTCGGATTGATAAGCATATACTTAATACTATTCATCAATAGTTCTATTATCTGGATTTTATTTTTAATCGGCTTAAAAAATCTATCCATATAAGATTCATCTATATCAAATGAGTACTCAATCATCTGCAGTAGTACTTTTTGTTATCGTTAATAAATTCAACAATCCCATCCTCATCAAAATCGTCTTTATAACTTTCAGGTAAAGACTGGATGAATTTCTTCCAATATTTCTTTTCAATCCCTTCTCTTGTTAAAATATCATTAATAAAATCATAGAAGGAGACGTTAGATTGACTTTTAACCTTAACAATACGCTTCTGTATTCTTTCTTTTTCTTCCCTACTTGGCTCTTTTGTTTTAATTACATCTTGTGTATTAATTATATCTAAACCATCAAGTTGGCATTGGATTTTTTCATACTTTTCAACCAACAAGTAAGACTGAAGAAATGAACGGGTTAACATTGTGTAAAGACTATTTCTATATGTATAATTATCTTTAATTTCCTTTGTCACACAAATAACAAAAGGGAATTCCAATCCTTTGACATTATTAACATTTGAAATAAACAATTGATTGGGTATTTTTTTCTTAGTCTCTACTGCTTTATTAACATCCCATTTAAGCTCAGTTCTAATTTTAAACTCTAAACGATCTATATAATCATAGATGTAATTATCTTTATCTAACATGATTATAGCAATATCATTTGATTCTACCGTCGGATTATCATTTTTAATATGCTTTAAAATATCAATAACTTGTGACTCATTTATATGTTTCATGATATTCATGTTCGATATTTTTGTCTCTTCTAAATCCTCAAACCTCCGAATAGAATCACGAGAGAGTGTCACTTCTTTGTTTGCTTTATTGATAGTATAACCACTACTTTCCCACTCACTATCTTCTAACCAATTGAGTTTGTTTTCCTCAAAAAGCCCCATTCCAATAGCATGTGCAAACATTAAAATCCGAGGTGCCGTTCGGTAACATTTGTTAAGTACATAGTCGACATTTTCAACTTCTTTCTTGATGTTATTTTCAAAAATATCCTGAAAAATATCACCAGCTACGTATACCTTGTGTCTAGTAATCTTTTCACACAACTCAAAAAATACTTCAGGAAAGTCTTGTTTTTCATCAATTAAAATATAATCAAATGCATATTCTAAGTCTTCAATTTTATTAATTTCAATTAATGCCTTAGAAAAAATCTCATGGTAACTAGTGTTTTTGCTCCACCTTGAAAAAGAAATTCCATAAAAATCACAGATATAACTATATAACCCAGAGTCTTTATCTTGCTTAGAACCCCACGCCCTATCAACCCACAACTCATTATTCCATTTGATTTGTTTTTCGACTTTCATAAAGTCAAAAAACGTTGGAATCCTATCTTTCAGTGTATGAGATAATGCTTTATTATGACACGTAAAGAAAATTTTAATCTTATCTTCCGATGCATATATTTCTTTTAGTTTATGCATTAAAAGCTCGGTTTTACCAGTGCCAGACAAACCTTGGATTGATATTCTTTTATTTGGTAGTTGCTTGTATATAAATCGAGTTTGCTCACCATCAAATAAAATTATATTATGCTTTACTTTTTCAAGAAGCGTTGTTGGAGTTTCAACTCCGACCTTATCTATATTATTTATACTACCCGTAATTAATGATATCAAAAGCTCACACTTTCTATAGTCAGCCTCATCAAGTTGATTCTCTTTCAAAATTTCTGAGCAATCAAAGTCGTTATCTAGCGTAACCTGGCTCGTGAAACCTTCTTTTAATTTTCGAGCTCTTCCTATATGTTTTTGATATCTATATTTATCAGATATAGAGTTAACATCCTCCATAAAATCTTCGTAATATTCATCAAATTCATCTTCATCATTTTTTAAATCAATGAATATTATTTTGTGCTTTGGTGAAAGTATTACTATAGTATTTTCTGAATAAGAGTAACTATATTTGTTTTCACCTAATGGAGCTGTTATTAAGTATAACTGTTCAGTTGGGTTTTGTTCAGCATACTCCTCGATATTTTGAATAACATTTGTATTCAATTCACTCTTTTCTATATGATTATAAAATAAACTATTTGGCATGCTGCTAGTCACCTGATAATGTTAATAGTAACCACCGTAAGTGGTGGATAAACCTATAAGTTATTATCTAACAATTTTAGGGAACTTCCAACCAAGTATATGCAGAAAGATGGGCATTTCTGAGGCCACCTTTTACAACTGGAAGAAGAAATTTTCCGGTCTGGGTGTGACAGAATTGCGCCGTCTGCGGCAACTGGAAGATGAAAATCAGCGGCTGAAGAAACTGGTGGCCGCTCTGAGTCTGGACAAGGAGATGCTGCAGGAGGTGCTGAAGCAAAAGTTCTGAGGCCGGCTCAGAAGCGCCAGGCGGTACATTTTCTGCGTGAGGCTTATCGCATCAGTGTCCGTCGGGGATGCGGGTTGCTGATACTGAGCAGAACTGTCTATCACTGGCAGAGTCGGCGTGATGATCGGGCAATAACCCTGCGCATCAGGGAAATTGCGGAAACACGAATACGCTACGTCCGCGCATTCATGTCCTGCTGCGACGGGAAGGCTGGCTGATAAACTATAAGAAAACACACCGGATTTACTATCTGGAAGGCCTGAATCTGCGCAGGAAACGTCCCCACAGACATATCAGTGCGGCACACCGTCCGCAGCGTCCGCCCCTGACGCACATCGATAAGTACTGGAGTATGGACTTCGTGTCGGATCGTCTGTTTAACGGACGGCACTTCCGGGCGCTGACTGTAGTGGATAATTTTAGTCGGGAATGTCTGGCGATCCATGACGGAAAATCACTGAAGGGTGAGGTTGTGGTCAGTGTAATGGAAGCGCTGCGGGTGCTGGATAAGCGCCTGCCGGTACGTATTCAGACGTATAACGGCAGTGAGTTTATCTCGAAAAGTCTGGATAAATGGACGTATGAACACGGTGTCACGATGGACTTCTCCCGACCCGGCAAGCCGACAGATAACCCGTATATTGAGTCATTTAACGGAAGTCTGCGGGATGAGTGTCTGAACATTCACTGGTTTTTGTCACTGGAAGATGCACAGGACAAACTCGACAACTGGCGCAGGGAATATAATCATGAGAGAACCCATTCATCATTAAATGACATGACTCCGGCGGAATTTATCCGAAGTATCCAGAAAGATGAAGATCTCTGATTTAGCACTGTACTGATTTTGGACCAGGGTCATACCCGAGCTCGTTACAGCTTGGCGTTTGTCGTTGAGGAGGAACATCTTAAAAATATAAAGCTGCCGCCTTGGGTTGGGCTTGTGTAAGTCGATGCTAACGTCTAACCATTTAACTTCCGCTTCTCGCTGTGGGTTCAACGGGCCGATGCAACACTAGGTTTACTTTCAGAGTGGGCTGGAATCAATGATTTCGTCAGGTCTGCTTTTCGCTCAAAGCTGTCCTTGATGTCACCGAGACTGTCCGCCCCGTGCCAAAAGCAGACAGTAGGAGTAATCATTTAACCTGCATCGACTCATAGCTTATCTTATACGTACAGACCATAACTTACGCATACTTCATCCGAATTGCGGTCTCAATTTTCTTGTGCATCGGACTATTGGACATATCATATTTATCAGCGGAAGAATTGTGTAACTCAGGACACGATAGCATATTAAGAACCTTGAATATAAAAATGCTTGCATTTACCGAGGACATCTGGATGTACTCAATGCATTCCTTATAACGTTCACATAAACATAGTATAAACGCTAGATCATCCGGTCTCTGAATCTTGAAATACTGCTCTTCAACACCGACCAACCACGCAGTAGACTGGTGAGCAGGGTGTACAACTTGACAAAGTTCAGCATATAGATTTTTGAGGGGAAGGCCCTCGCTATCCAACGGAGCAATATAATCGCTAGCTGTTTTTGCTTTGTGACTCTTAGGTGCATCTTCGTGCTTTGTTAACTTACGTGCAAAAGCGAAATGAATCAGGCTATCTTCCAACTCCTTGCTCTCTACTCGATTCAGTGTTGGACGACGCAGAAGCGCATCTTCAATATGGCTTGATGCTTGCGCCATAGTGAGGGGCACACTGGCTAAGGCATCGTATGTATCGGTCGCACACTCAAGGATACCTCTGAGGCCAGAACAAAAAGCAATGTAATTTGGGTTGATGACCGAGCTGTTATGGCAAAGTTCGAACCATTTATCATGCCTGATGAGATTGGAGGTCGCTGCCCAATGTGAGCGATACAATATCTCAATCCAATACACATAGTTTGAATCAATCTCGCTCAATAACTTAAAGTCATTGGAGGTTAAAAACTGATAGTTTTTATTATAAGAACCCTCAAGTAGATCTTGAATTATTGGGGGGTATATTTCTCCGGGCAGACCAAAAATATCTTTTACCGAATTTTTCACATTAATTCCTTTTTTCGAATTTAGTTGAGTGGTATTTTTGTGTCTAATATTAAATTAATAGGCTAAATAATACTATCTCCTCAAGTCTTTTACCATCATTGCTCACTAATACCTTTTGTAGTGATGTTATGGACGCCCCTCCCTGAAGTAGCCAGTGCCATACTCTATTGACTGCAATTAATTCAGGAGTGATATCACATGAACACAATCAGAGTTGTTGGTATCGACATTGCCAAATCTGTTTTTCAGGTATGCGTCTGGATGGTTGATGGTTCAATTGCATATAACAAGAAGATCTCCCGTTCAAAATTGCTGGATTGCGTTCGACACTTCGAGCCCGGAACGCTTATCGCGATGGAGGCATGCTCTACTTCGCACTTCTGGGGCAGAACCTTCAGAACGATGGGATACAGCGTCAGACTGATACCTGCCCAGCACGTTAAAGCCTTTGTCAGAAGCCAGAAAAACGATGCTAATGATGCGCTGGCGATTTGTGAAACAGCACTCCGCCCTGGCATCCACTTTGTTCCGGTCAAAACTGCTGAGCAGCAGGATATCAAAGCGCTGCGAAATACTCGTCAGCTCATGGTTGAGCAAAGAACGGCGCTGGCTAACCAGCTTCGTTCTCTGCTCGCTGAATATGGTCTCATTATCCCTGTCGGGATCCAGTGCCTCCAGCAGCACCTGCCTGAACTGATGGAAGACGCGTCGAATGAGTTAACGTTCACTGTCCGCCGTTTACTTTCTACATTGCGGGAAGACATGCAGGCGCTGAATGAACGCGTCTCCGGACTGGATAAGGAAATTGCTGCATTGTCTTCACAACAAGCTGCCTATCGCCATTTGTTAACTATTCCGGGAGTCGGCCCGGTCATCGCGGCAGCGTTTATCAGTGAAGTGGATGCAGGGCAATTTTCCAGCGGCAGAGAGTTATCAGCCTTGTGTGGCCTGGTTCCCCGGCAGCACAGTTCGGGAGGCAAGCAACGATTATCCTCCGTGACAAAAAATGGCAATCGTAGTCTCAGAACATTAATCATCCATGGAGCACGGTCTGTAATGCGCTGTATGAAAAAGCGCGATGACAGTCTGGGCCTTTGGCTGCAAAGGCTTGAAGCTCGTCGGGGGTTCCTGAAAACCACGGTTGCACTGGCGAATAAACTGACGAGAATTATCTGGCGTGTGCTGACCGATGGGGTTGATTTTAATATGCAGAAGGCCGTTGCGATGAATTAGCTAAAAACAGCAATTTACAGAAACTTATTTAACTGAGTTTGCAGGCACTGATGAGAAAACGGCTACCGTCCCTGTAACAGCCTGAAGTTGACCTGGGTAATCATATACCGGTGTAGTGATAAGGAAACAGGGCTCGGATAACATCATGGCGCGGGTAAATTAACCCACTAACGACGCCGGATATATGGTCGCAAACCGTATCGAACCAGTACTTGTAACACCCGGGGCGTCCATATATGGTCAGCAAAAACTGGCCACCACTTTAGATGTTTCCCTGAATTATGCTGGCCTAACATATTCAGCCAGCATGAGGTTTACTGGCAAACTGCCAGAATTTTAGCACTTTTATGATCATGTGAGCGATATCGAAATGACTTCTGCATCGTATAACCGAGCGCTGTTTATCGGGACCGCCGTTGGCTCTCTCAAGGCACATCGATTGTATCTTGAAGTGTGTAGTAGGTAGTTTAGCTAGCTGACCAGTTATCCGCAGATCAACACCTGTCAATGTTAGCCATGCCTTTATTATCTATGCGAGAATTTCCGCTATTCGCTCTTAACTGACTGCCATATATGGCTGTGTGCAGTACGAGAAAGCCAAACGGCGATATGAGCTAATGCAGTTAACCACATGGAGTAATTACACATCAATCCCTCCTCGGGGTTGTCTTAATTCCACTGCAGGAACATGACTGTTCGGTGCTCGCCCTGCCTGCGCTCCGCCTCACTCATGTTCCTACAGCGTTACTGTTTTAAAAGCCCCGTTCACGCAAAGCCCCATTCCTTTGCAGTGCATTCCCACTCAAAGCTTATCCATTAAATAACGATGCGCTTTCGATGCTGCACTAGCGGCCTTGAAAATATAGCGTTTGTCGTTCTTCAGTTCTTTCAGCCAGGAAGCGATATAGCTTTCATGCTGAACCTCTCCAGTAATCCCCAAATCTGCCGTCAGGAACGCGCTTCCCAACTCGGCGATCAACTCTTCAAACGCATACCCCTCACTGCCAAACTTCCCTTTCATTTCACGATTCAGGCGAATTTTTCCCCCGCTCCAGTGAATCAGCTCATGCAGGCCCGTAGCGTAGAAATTGGCGGCATCGCTAAAAAGACGACGGTCCGGTAAATGGATTTCGTCGGTTGATGGTGCGAAAAAGGCGTTCTGTCCCTTCTCAATGATGGTTGCACCACTGTTACGGAAAAGCGCTTCCGCCTGCGGTATCGGCTCAAAGGTCTCTGCCGGGAAAACTGCTTCGTCACTCAGAGGCAACCCATCAATTTGCTCAACATTAAACACGGTGAACGTCTTCAGCATCGGGATATAGTCAGTTTCTCCGTCGTCATTTTCCTTTTCCAGTGTGGTATAGAAAATGGCGGTAGTGCCGTGTTCTCCCATACGTACCTGACCGCCTTCCGCTTTTGCCTGTTTGTAGGTCATCCACCGCGAATCATTGAATCCCTGTTCTGACGCACTGATCCACAACAACATGATATTCATTCCACCGTATGCCATGCCAGTTGCGTAATTGGACGGCAAACCAGACATACCGGGGGTACGCTGCCACGGACACGCCCAGGGTTTAACACCAGTTTCCAGTGCCGCAATGATGCTGTCAGTGACGGTTTGATAAATATCAGTTTTGGTTTTGGAAAATTTCGTTTTTGGGCAGCCTGACGGGTCCAGCGGGGATACGCTGGTCACCGCTGCGGTGTTAGGGGCGCTAGCCTGGGTATGCAAGGAAATAGTCATTGTTTTTCTCCGTCAGTGGTGTGATTTTCGTCTTCGTATCGCCTGACGGTTCGCTTTCCCGGCATCGTTCCGGCCTGCAAGGGCGCAGAATGCGTGCCATTTACCCTTGCGGGACGGGTTGTGTTGGGAAACGATTAACCGGAAGCAGATACGGGAACGAAAAGCGCACAGGAGAAAAAATCTGACCCTGCATAGCCGGACGTAGAGCCCTTTACTCAGCGGGGGGAAATGAAGTTTTCAATGATTCTATCTATTGAGATTCCTCTATTTCATCCAAATCTTATGGTTTTTTGTTAAGCACGCTTCAATCGTTCTCGTAACCACAAGACATTTTTGGCAAAATATGCTTATCTTCAAAAGAACTCTAGGGAGGGTGTATGAGTGATAAGCAAACCAAAAACGCAGCACTTACAACCGCTTTAGCATTTCATTACCAAGTTTTAATAGGACTTGACAAATGTTTTTCTCTAAAAGATGAGCAATCCATTTGGTTTGAAAAAGATGGCGATGTCAGTCTTGTTAGCAATAAGATTGATAAATCTTCACAAACAGAGGTGAAGAACTACGCTGCCACTCTGACCGATCATCATGAAAACCTATGGAATACATTGAAGAACTGGCTTGATGTTAATTTCAAGCATGAAAATTATAGTGTTTTGATCCTACATACTACTCAAGCTTTCGGCTCAACAACTCGACTAGAGAAATGGAATTCTTTACCGCCTGAAGGCCGTCTTCAAATCCTTAAAGATATATTTGCTGAGAGATCTAAGGAAGAATTAGAAGCGGAGAATCCTAAAAATATTGTCAAATTACAAAAAAAAGTAATGGCGTCTCAGAATGAAAAATTGCTAGATATAATCACAAAGGTGACACTTTTTACTGAGGCTGACGATCTGGAAACTTTAAGAGAAAAAATCTTAATGAAGCCTATTGGTATACCTAAATATAATTTAGAACGCTACCTAGAAGGCCTAGTTGGATTTGTTTATGAGCAAGCTAGTAATTGCACGTGGGAGATTAGCAGAAAGTTATTTAATGCCAAATGTGAAGAGCTCACTGCATTTTTTCATAAAAGAGAATTTACTTTTCCGCCATTTAATGGTTATGATCCAACCAATCTGGAGATAGAAAAATATCAGGATAAGCTCTTCGTTAAAAAAATCATAGATATCGATCATCACGCAATGATTTCTGATGCTATAGGTAATTGGGTAGAGTTACAAAACTCATTAATTGAAGAGCTAGATGAATACCCTTTATATGCAAAAAAAACAAAAGCATATCAAAAACAGATTATAAAACGTTTTATTATTAATTACTCTTCAGCACAATTAACTGTAAATGATCCATTGAAAGATTCAAAAATCTTGTATAACAATACAATTAACGAGATGCCATTCAACATGGGAAATGACATTCCACCAATTGAATACAAAAACGGACTCATTCATGATGCTATGGACGATGACGAAAAAATATAAAATGGAAGGTTGAACCATGAGCGGCATTATCGATTCATTATACCAATTAAAGTACAATCCCTTCAAATTTAGTGAGTATTTTGTTTCGTTTTACTCATCTCTAAATAAAGTGGAAAATAATTTAATCCTAGCACCATTGGTCATTCCACTTTGTACTCATTCAATTTTTCAAACTAAACTTCAAGGTGCTGTTTTTGGAGATAGCAAAAAAAGCACTATGTGGTCAATATTCAATGACAGAGCTAAATTCTATGATCTACAAGAACGGCTGGAAGAGTTTAAACATATTACAGCACAAAGTATTCAGCATTGCTTAATTAACGACTGGCTAATAATTGATACCGAGAGCCTTACATTATATAGCGAAGATAGTTCAAAAAAATCAATTATATCGCATAAAAGTGCAATAAGCTTAGCAAAATTATTTAGTAATCATTCAGTAATTGAAATATTTGATTTCTTTGGAGTAAAACCACAATGAAGACATTTATCTATGAAATGGGCGTTATTGATAAAATAGGCAATAAGCACCCTGTTTATTTCAAAGAAGGGCTTAATGTCGTAACAGGTAAATCATCTACAGGGAAAAGTGCATTAATAGAGATTTTTGATTATTGCTTCGGTAGCGATGAATATACCGTTCCTAAAGGGGTGATTACGGATAGTGCAGCACTATACTACTTGTTTATAAAAATAGATGGGCAAAATATGGTGATAGCTAGGCGCCCTGACATTAACAATAAAGCATTTTTTCGCAGGGAAGAATCGTACTCCGCCGATACAATTAATGCTAATTACTTTGACAAGAATCTTTATATCGACATAGAAAGTTATAAAAAATTTATCACTGGATTTTTTTTGGATATGGATGATGTTGATGTCTCCTTATCGGCTAAGTCTAACCGGAAATTTAATAGTAAGGCCCCTACTCCATCTATTCGAAGTTTTACCTCATTTATGCTGCAACATCAAAACCTTGTAGCAAACAAACATGCATTGTTCTATCGGTTTGATGAAAAAGAAAAAAGAGATCAGGTCATAGAACATACAAAAATATTTCTCGGTTTAGTCGATCAAGAATTTTTTATTCTATCGCAAGAAAAAGAGAGGTTATCCCTAGAGTTTAATAAATTGCATCGGGAAAAAGAAAACAATGCACGTGTCGCTTCCAAACAAAAACAGAGACTTGCTCCTGTGCTCAATCAATTGTATGCCATGATGGGTTTCAAAAACGAACCTATTCCGCTAAATATAATTCTAATAAATCCCCGCGATGCCAAAGAAAGATTGGACAAAATAATCATTCCTGAAAAAATAAACTACAACTCTAATGCAGCAGTTGAATATTATAACCACCTAAAAACACAACTCAACTTAAAAGTTTCAGCATTAAGAAAACTCCAAAGACAAGCTTCATCCATTAGTAAAAACATTGAAGAAGAAAGACGTTTATTTTCTAATGGTAGCAAAATGAAATGGGAAGAGAAAATACAAGTAGCTTCTTCTGTATGTCCATTCTGCCATACCCAAAATAATGAATTATTACACAGCGCAAAAAGATTACAAGATGCTATTACTAAAGTGGTTCATAATCTTTCACACATTAAACCCATGAAAGCAAAATTTGAATCATCACTGATTGATGTAAAGCGTAAAATCGGAGAATTAAAAAATGAAATCACACCTCTAAATGAACAAATCTTAGTTATAGAAACATCAGAAAAACAAATATCTGAACAAAAAAGCTTATATGAGACGATACTTGTAGTAAAGGCAAGATTATTTATGTTATTGGAAGGAATTAGTTTAGGGGATGATATTGAACTGGATAGGAACATTGAATTTATAAAAAATGATATTTATAAAATTGATAAAAAACTAGCAAAATATGATATTAAAAAAGGCATTGAAAATGCCAACTTAAAAATAAATGCATATATGGCTGATATAGGAAAACACTTTGAGTTTGAGGAAAGCTACAAGCCAATTAATTTGCATTTCTCCTTCGAAACATTCGATCTCTACCATTTGACTGATAAAAAAGAAAAAATTTATTTAAGGTCCATGGGTAGTGGCGCCAATTGGCTTTATAGTCATATTAGCCTATTCCTGGCCTTGCATCGCTATTTCGCAGAGCTAGGAAAAAAATGTTCAATACCCTCCATATTATTTTTAGACCAACCAACTCAAGTATATTTTCCTAACTTTAGAAGAGATGAATCGGTAACATTCAATGATGTTAAAGTAGCAGAAAGAAGCGACAGAGGTAAAAGTGAACGCGATCTTGATGATGACATCAAAGCTGTAGAAAATTTATTCAGCCAATTATCTTCATATTGTGATGAAATTAAGATTTCTACTGGTTTCGCACCTCAAATAATTGTCACTGACCATGCAGATGACCTCATACTATCCAACGGCATTGAATTCGAATCGTTAGTCAATGGAAATCGATGGAGGAATAGAGGTTTAATCAATCCAGTTCCAAATATGGGGTTATCGTAGAATAACCGTGACAACATTTTACAAGGATGGTAAGCAAAAGGCTGAAGTCGCAACAACTTGATGGCTACGACTAGACCATATAGGGAAAATGATGGAAACTTTTCACAATCCAGATCGGTTCATGTCCGACCTACGACAGGTTCTTTCGCAGGGTCGTAAAAGGATAGGTTTGCTCATCGGTGCAGGAGCACCACTTGCTGTACGTGTAAATGAAAATAATCAAATCGACCCGCAGGGCAATTCCTTAATACCAGGTGTTGAGGAGCTGACCATCCGGGCAATTTCTGGCCTTTCTGGCAACCAAGCTGCTGCAGTTGATGCAATTAAAAAAAGCTTGGGTGATAAAGCAAATATTGAATCTATCCTCTCACGCATTCGTTTATTGCAGCAGGCATTAGGCGATACAGAAGTTCAAGGGTTAGATTCGGATGGTTATAAAGAGTTAGGAAAGGAAATATGCAAAAGAATTGGTGAAATTGTTGGTGTCAGTTTGCCAAAAGAGCGTACCCCCTATTCTGAGCTGATAGCTTGGATCACGGGAACAGTCCGTTCAAATTCTGTTGAAATATTTACAACAAATTATGATTTTCTTTTTGAAGAAGCATTCGAGAGAGTAAGAAGTCCTTATTTTGATGGGTTTTCAGGAGGTAGCAAACCCTTCTTCGATCCTGTATCCGTAGCCGGTGATGACTTACCTGCACGTTGGGCAAAATTATGGAAAATGCATGGTTCTCTGGGCTGGGCACTAGAAGAAGGAGCGGTGGTTAGAGGACATGGAAAAGAAGCCACCGAACTCGTCTACCCTGACCATTTGAAGTATGACCTTACTCAAAAGCAGCCGTATTCAGCACTTTTCGAAAGATTGAAGCGATTTTTACTTACTCCAGACTCGCTTTTGTTGGCAATTGGATTTTCGTTTCGAGATGCTCATATTTGCGCAATTCTAGATGAAAGTCTGGCTATGAATGCTAATACTGCTGTATTGGCATTCCAATATCAGTTATTAGAAAAAGAAGATGCGGCTGTTAAATTAGCGAGCGATCGTCCTAATCTAAGTGTCTATGCAGCGGATGGTGCAGTAATTGGAGGTATTCCAGGAAATTGGCGCCCTGGAGAATTACCTAAAAACTGGGGAAGCATTCGTGAAAGCTTTTGGGCTGCTCGTTGGCCAAAGACCCCTCCGGTGTTTCTTTTGGGAGACTTTGCCGCTTTTTCCCGTTTTTGCGCTTTAGCCCAAGCAAATGATCTGATTCTGCAATCACTCAAAAGAGATGAACCAGATACCACTGCTGATAAAAGCGATGACAACACAAGTCATGGTAATGAAACTGAGGAAACTAAGGAATGAACAGCAATGATCCAACTTATTTAGGTATTGTTAGTGCCGTATCGGGAGCAACACTTACGGTGAAACTAGCTGAGTCCTTAGATTCTGGCTTTGCTTTAATTAGCGGGCATACATACCGTGTTGGTCAAGTTGGAAGTTTTGTTCGGATTCCTCAGGGATACCAAGATTTATTTGGAATTGTGTCCGATGTTGGAGCAACAGCAGCACCAGTACCATCAGATGTTTCCGGCATCGACTCTGGAAGATGGATGAAAGTGCAGCTTGCGGGTGAAACCATTGGTGGTCAATTTGAGCGAGGTCTGAGCCAGCATCCCAATATCAATGACGCTGTACATTTAGTCACTGAATCTGATCTTCGGCGTATATATGGATCAATAGGCGATGACCAAGTCGTCATAGGACATCTAGCAAGTGCTGAAAATATAGAGGTACGACTATCGCTAGACGCACTAGTCACTCGCCACTCCGCAATTCTTGGATCAACAGGGTCCGGTAAATCTACTACCGTTGCAAGCCTCATAAGATCTATTATTCGAAAAGATGAAAATCCTGGTTCTCCTGGCGCACGTATTCTCATGCTAGATATCCATGGGGAATATACTAAAGCGCTAGCAGATGTAGCAAAAGTTTATAGCGCAACACCTGGGCCAGGGCAAGAATCCTTATTTGTTCCTTATTGGGCCTTAGAGGCAGGAGAACTACTCGACTTTATCGCGGGAGGGCTTTCAGAAGCAAACGAGATCGCATTTACTGATAAAATATCAGAATTGAAAGAAAAAAGTATTGCAAATTATCCTAAGGCAGGAGTTGATGCAAAAACTCTAACTGTCGATAGTCCGGTTCCTTTTAGCCTGAAGACGCTTTGGTATGAATTAATTGATATCGAAACCACAACTTATGTCGGAAAAAATAGAGATGAACCTGCATTAGAAGAGGCAGGTGATGCTGAGACACTCATTGCACCAAAATACCAGCCACACGGCAATGGCTCTGCGCCTCCCTTCATAAATAATAGAGCCAAAGGTATACGGCGGCCCTTAAATTTGCTTCGTTCTCGTTTGCTTGATCGACGATATGACTTTCTTTTACATCCAGGAAATTGGGAACCTCGCCTTGATGGCGGAGTTGATAATGATCTTGACATACTCTTACAAGGGTGGCTTGGGCACGATAAGCAAATTACAATTTTGGACCTTTCTGGAGTACCAAGTACTGTCCTCACGCGCCTCATTGGATCTATCCTCAGGATCGTTTATGAAGCATTATTTTGGAGTAGAGAAAAATCAGAAGGTGGGGTTGAACGCCCATTGCTAATTGTAATGGAAGAAGCTCATCGCTATTTGAGCCCCGATGCGGGAACCGTCGCCTCTGAGGTCGTGAAGCGTATCGCCAAAGAAGGCCGAAAGTATGGTGTCGGTGCTATGATAGTCTCCCAGCGCCCGGCAGAAGTTGACGAGACAGTATTGTCCCAGTGCGGAACAATCATTGCGCTGCGGTTGTCGAACCCCGCAGACCGTGCACGTGTCAAAGGAACTCTGCCAGATAACCTCGCTGGGCTGATGGATCTTCTACCGGTGCTTCGAACTGGTGAAGCAATTATCACTGGGGAGGCAGCTAGGCTTCCTGTGCGCTGTAGAGTTGCCTTGCCTCGCCGTGAGCATCTACCCCGAAGCAACGACCCCAAAGTAACTGAGGCTTGGTCGAGGCGACGCGTGGCAGAAGGATATGATCGAGTAGTAGCATCTTGGCGTAGTCAAGAAACAACCGCTGTAATCCAAGAACTTGATATTACTCGTTCACCAATTGAAGATGACCCTGAGGAGGGCTGAGAATGGAGCGTGATCTTGTATCTTCATCAAATATAATGTCTGCGGGATATGACCCTGACAATGAAACCCTAGAGATAGAGTTTAAAGGTGGTACTGTCTATCAATACTACAACGTGAATGCCCACCTATATGAGCAGTTCTCCGGTGCCGCCTCTAAGGGACAGTTCTTCAATGCTAACATAAAGAACTCTTTCCCATTTTCAAGAGTTGGATGATTTCAAACGTGTTGCCCAACTAGCAACACGTACTCTATTGCGTTAAAAATTTTTATATTAATTTAATTCATAAAAATCAACCCACTGGAGTGTTTATCATGCCTTATGCACGACGACCGACTAAGTGGGAATAATCAGTATGTCGGAAGAACTCTAAAAGTGAATGGTTCGGTTTAGCGGAATACTTACAAGTCAGTTTAGGGATCGGAAATTTTTGTACGTTAAGCACATTTTTCAACCAATCCAGATACGTAAGGGATTGATTTAGCGTCAGTGGCTATCGCTTTTAGGTTATCCGATTAAGACAAAATCCCCTGAAAACGCTGTATAGCGCGGGAGTACACTCTATTGCTACAGGTAAGCCTGTTCAAAAAACAGGCTTACCGTACAATAATTATACATATCCAAACTAACCCCTAGTAATAATACCACCCCATTGGCGCTTAAACTCACTGCAAGCCCGGACAACACTCCCACATCTGAAAAGTCTATGGGTACGGTACAGATGAGTGTTAATTGTTGTTTTGAGGCTGACATCCCTGACGTTGTTTCTCTAATAAATTATGAATAGTCTTGGTAAAGCCACTTCTGAATGCCGGAGTATATAACTCTCTTGCTTCTGAATTAAGTAATTCAAGATTATGAAAATCAATTTCTCTTTTTAATTCAGTTTCATGATAAAAAGATATATGCGGGATCGCCGGGACATCGAGCCTTGGAGAATGAATGAGTAACGGGCCAAGGTTCTTGGATGCTTTTACCACATCATCAACATTCCCTCTCAAGAAGCGATTGACAGCTGAAACAATTACATCAGCAGCTTGTAATCCTGATGATTTCGATGAATTACCGAAAATACTATACTGTTTTAGAATCTTACCAAACTGAAAGGGAAAAGAAGCATCTGCAACAGAAGAATGGTTTACACCAAATACTTTCATGCGTCGTTCCACTTCATCTTCAGGCATTCCAATACCAGAATCACTCACGCCAAAGTTTCTCTTGAACACCTCCATTTCTTCTGGCAAGTGTGGAATACCACGTGGCTCTCTGTAATAATCCAACTCAACAGTTTCAGGCATAAACTTTGAATAAAGCCATTCAAAGCTCAGAGGTGCGTTGTTTTTCCTGTCAAAAACCCACTCAAAGCGGGATAATTCTCGCGGATTACGGCGCAGATAAAAGGTAATGGTTTTATCCAGCATATGTGAAATCAAATACGACTGAATAACAACCTGATTATATTCCTGAATGCTTAAAGAATTGATGAGATTTCTTGTTTCTTCAAAAGAATGGTTAACCTCGGAAAACTCATCAGGCGTAAGGCCATCCCTGATTTTTTCAATATATCTAAGTCTGCCATCAATCTGTTGTTTCATGTGGCGACGGGTTAACTCATCATCTAATGATGTACGATTGACGGTCATCGCATGAAACGTGCAATCCAGTTTCAGTAAAGCGGTGATAAAATCGGCAAAGCAATCATGAGAAGGGTCTGGCCTTTTGAGATTTTTAATCTCCTCAGAAGAAGGCACGTTCAGTTTCGACTTAAGCTCCATTAATGCAGCACTGACTTTTTTTTCATTCTTATGGGGTACAGTTAACGCTCCAACTGTACCCCATGCTTTATCAATGGTGGCTAGATCGTTACTTGAACTGAATATCCCTGACTCATCAATATATATTTTCATTATATATCCCTTTTAAATAACGTTATAAGACAGGAAAAAAATATGATAGTTACAGTCATTCTTACTTACCGAGTGACTTTAGCATCTCATTCTTTTTGTTCAGCAGTTCTTGACAGAAAACTTCATACTTTTCATCATCTAAGAACTCATCTATTACCTGAATGATTCTCTCATTATTAGTTGAGTTTAAATGTTTCTTGATGACTGCCTGCTCGAAATCCCGCCACCACCTACCCTCATCAGACATCGCAGCCTGATCGGGCAAGCCATTAAACCGTTCTTTATTCTGATAAATTTTATCAATATCGAGCAGCGCAACAAAGTTAGGCTTTAAATGCAGAATATGTGAGTTCTTATAAAATTCAAAACGCTGGATTGCTCTTTTGGTGTGATCATCATTTTCAACTATAAAAATTGCTTGCTTCTTACTTTCAGTAAGTAACTCCATTAATCTCTCAGACTGGTACAGACCTCCTAACGCAATGGCCTTCAAATCCGCGACATTAATTTTTTCCTGCAAAGCTTTATTGCTAATGAAGCAGTCGATAAAAAGCTCATCTACCTTCCCCTCAACAAACAACGTTATTTCATCTGATGTAACGCTGTTCTTTCTTTCTTCATTGGCACTTTTCAGTATTTTTGCGACGCCAGGAATAGATGTGGCCCGTGGGAAAAGAGGAAGCCACCCTTTACTGTTGCTCCAGATGACTGGAAGCGTTG
This sequence comes from Serratia sp. BNK-12, assembly GCF_047456085.1. Lineage (NCBI taxonomy): Bacteria > Pseudomonadati > Pseudomonadota > Gammaproteobacteria > Enterobacterales > Yersiniaceae > Serratia > Serratia sp. BNK-12. The sequence continues at coordinate 1,701,323 of NZ_CP179896.1, read as the reverse complement.
TATTTGGGGTGTTATGGTCAAACGCCAGTAAGCCACCCAGCTGAGAAAATCCCAGTGTGGATGTTGATACGACCCTGTTATATTTTTTTATGATTTCCAGTGATGCATTACGCTCCGATACCGGCATATCTTTATAAAATACGCCGTCAAGATTAGCCACAGTATCTTTTGAACAATATTCCAGAGCCGTAACAACGGTGGCGCCTGTTTCTTCAATTACATGTTTTATTCCATCTTCGTAACCTGCAACCGTCAGAACAAATAAATTACGGGATTTTGTTAATGAATACACCTCTTCAGCAACCCGCTTAACTTCATGAGCAATGGTTTTTCCTGATCCAATGACATCATCGACCAATACAATATTTTCAATCTTGGACAGGTCTAGTTTATCTTCATCATCATTTGACACGAAATCCTTTTCTGATAAACCTACCGTTGTCCTGTAATGATAAGCTATCAATGAGCCACTTTTGGCCGTGTTTCCTATTGCTGCAAAAAGGGTATTATATTTCTCCATCGGAGAACCTTTTTCCGATATTTTCCTTATTAATTTTGTGTGTGCAACTTCCAAAGCCGACCTAATGCTGTAGGAATCAAGAATATCAATATTGTTGAGAATTCTGACAGCTAGGGGATAATGTTCAGCATCGAACTGCATAACCCATTTGATTGCATGATCCAGTGAAACCTTGACGGGCCATGAATCTATTATTTTTTCGATTTGTCCGACTAAAACGTTTAAGTTATTAGGCAATGCGTTGATCATTATAATTCCTGTATTTTTATTGAATGTACCAGGCTACAAAGCTCATTATATATCAGGCCTGCTGCGCAGAGTTAAGCACTCACTTCAGCGGGCATGGATACCCTGCCCACCTTAACTTTTCGTCCGCCGCCGCCTCCCACTCTTTAAACAGCAGGTCGATTGTGCTCCGTACTATCGTGCTTACTATAACGTCGTCCTCTGCATCCCGGAAGTATTCATCCCTTATTTCAATCTCGGCCTTGAGTCGGGCTATTTCAGCGGCCAGCTCGTCGTCAGTCATCCCTGCATATTTTGCCATCTGTGCTCCTTTTCCTTTCGTATGTATCGTCACACACCATTAATTCTTCAGCGCGTGGCGATCAGCGCCCGCGCGTCCTCCGGCGTCATCGAGAACCGCACGCCGAGCTGGCGCGTCACGTCCAGCGCCATCACCCGGCAGTACCACTCGGTGCTTTTCTCATCCTTATGGCCCATCAGCGCCTGGATCACCTTCTTTGGCACGCCGTGCTGCACCAAGTGCATCGCAAACGAATCCCTGAACGTTCTCGTGCACAATGAGGTAACGATCACCACCTATGGTAGAGCGCTCAAATTAGTTTTGCGAACCCCGCAACTATTGGTGGTCATTTTGGTGGTCTTGACAGAAAGGGAATTCAGGTTTAGCTTACTTATTAGCCAGTTAATGGCAAAGGCGATCCCAGTCAGAGGAGCCATATTAAAGACGCCCGCTTAAGGAAACTTAAGCGGGCGTTTTGCTTTTGTTTTTCTATTTAATTTAAAGCTTCAGCTCAGAATAGCTTCCAGCCTGCCCAGCACCTCATTCATGATACTGTCAGGTATACGTTCCAGTCGTTTGCCGCTACGAGCCCCCCAGATCAATGGTTCTGGGCTGGTCGCTATTTTTAGTCGGACTCCTATGGCATTTGCCTTAACGTGACGAGGCGTACGATAGAAAATTATTCTCATCATTCAAATGATTATGACAATCAGATAAACAAAATGCGGCGCAGATTCCGGATCATGCTGCGCCGGGAATATCTCAGCGATAACGCGAAGGCCTGATTTGCTCTGGTGCGATACCGAGCGCTTCGGCAATCAGCACCCTCACCTCGCCTTTATCCCCTTTCCATTGGCCTGTTCAGTTGCCCGTTTCTGCCCGCAGGATGCCGCTGCGGATCGGTAAGCCCAGGGGGTTGGCAACTCTGCCGATACCCGCCGCTGTCGGATCATGAAGATAGCTCATGTGGTAATGAAATTTAGTCGCTTTCACTCATCCGATGGCTCTGGCATAAAATATGCAACATTAACTTATTGACAACATGAAGACTGATGAGTGAACAAACCAGTAACTTCTACGAAATCAAGAAGCCAATTCAGTTTTCATCTCAGAACTTAGGGTGCAACATCGCGATGAGCAGAGACTTTACATTTACGATTAAGCGCAGCCTTTTCGATGAGGATTATAACCCCTCTGAGAGTACGCGTATCACCACCAATTTTGCCAATTTGGCCAGAGGGAAAAATCGCCGGGAGAATCTGCGCAACACATTGGTAATGATTGATAATCGTTTCAATACGTTAGCGCATTGGGACAACCCAAAAGGCGATCGTTACTCTGTCGAGCTTGAAATTATTTCTGTCGAGATGAGTGTTGAAGGCAATGGCAATACCTTCCCAGTGATTGAAATATTAAAAACCAACATTATTGATAAAAAAACTCACCAGCGGATTGAAGGCATTGTCGGGAATAACTTCTCTTCTTATGTGCGAGATTATGACTTCAGTGTATTGCTGCTGGAACACAACAAAAACCAACCTGGGTTTAGCATACCAGATGATTTTGGCGGCCTGCACGGCAACATATTTAAGTATTTCGTCAACTCAACGGAGTACAAACAGAATTTTAAAAAGTCACCGGTAATCTGCTTAAGCGTCTCAAGTAAAGACACTTATCAGCGGACGGGTAACCAACACCCTGTATTGGGCATAGAATATCAGCAAAACGACTCCTCTTTGACTGAGAAGTATTTCGAAAAAATGGGATTACAGGTTCGCTACTTTATGCCGCAAAATAGCGTTGCGCCTTTGGCCTTTTATTTCTCCGGCGATTTGTTGAGTGATTACACTGATATTGAGCTTATCAGTACCATCAGCACGATGGAGACTTTCCAAAAAATTTATCGGCCTGAGATTTACAATGCGAACTCTGCCGCAGGGCAATATTATCAGCCAAGCCTGAATCAGCAGGATCATTCATTGACAAAAATTGTTTATGACCGAGAAGAACGCAGCCAGTTGGCTATTGAGCAGGGGAAATTTACTGAAGAGCATTTCATCAAACCCTACAAGAATATTCTTGAGCAATGGTCTGCTCACTACGCTCTTTGATTAATCGAAAATAAAAGGTCATTTATTATGAAAATTTTGCTCCCAACTTCTACTGCCGGCAGTTTGCCGAAACCTTCCTGGCTTGCACAACCTGAGACACTTTGGTCACCGTGGAAACTGCAAAATGAGGAATTAATTGAGGGAAAACAAGATGCCCTGCGCTTGTCCCTGGAAGATCAACTGCGTGCAGGCATTGATATTGTCAGCGATGGCGAGCAAACGCGCCAACACTTTGTCACTACGTTTATCGAACACCTGAGCGGCGTTGATTTCGAGAAGCGTGAGGTGGTTAAAATCCGTAATCGCTACGATGCGAGCGTACCAACCGTGGTTGACGCTGTGGCGCGTCAAAAACCCGTTTTTGTGGAAGATGCCAAGTTTTTACGTCAGCTGACCAAGCAACCTATCAAATGGGCCCTGCCAGGCCCGATGACCATGATCGATACGCTTTATGATAACCACTATAAGAGCCGCGAAAAACTGGCCTGGGAATTTGCCAAGATCCTCAATCAGGAAGCCAAAGAATTAGAGGCTGCGGGCGTCGATATTATCCAGTTTGATGAACCCGCCTTTAACGTTTTTTTTGATGAGGTGAATGATTGGGGGATCGCCGCACTGGAAAGAGCCATTGAAGGGCTTAAATGTGAAACAGCGGTACACATCTGCTACGGCTATGGCATCAAGGCTAATACGGATTGGAAGAAGACGCTGGGATCAGAGTGGAGACAATACGAAGAAGCGTTCCCCAAACTGCAAACGTCGAATATCGATATCATCTCGCTGGAATGTCATAACTCGCATGTTCCTATGGATCTGCTTGAACTGATCCGCGGTAAAAAAGTGATGGTCGGGGCCATTGACGTGGCGACCAACAGCATAGAAACTCCGGAGGAAGTGGCCAATACATTGCGGAAAGCCCTTCAGTTTGTCGATGCCGACAAACTCTACCCTTCGACCAACTGCGGCATGGCGCCTTTATCGCGTCGGGTAGCCACAGGCAAACTCAATGCCTTAAGCGCAGGTGCAGAGATCATCCGTAGAGAGCTCTCAGTAAAGTAACTTCGCCCAATACCCTGCTTTCGGCGGATAAATGTGCGAAGTGGTAAACCCTATTTGAGCCCGCTCAGGGAAACTTGAGCGGGCTTCTCGCATTTTTATCCGCCAACGTTGCTACGCGTTGCATCAGTTTGCGCAGTGCTGCGCCTTTTAGTCTTTTCTCAACGCGACACACGTTCATCACTTAACTTCCCCCTCACTATCGCCAGTAGAGTAAGCGCTATGAAATTTTTCAGACACCTTGTGCGTACGCCAAATTTCGTACAAGATACGGAGATAAGATGGGATTCAGGGACGTAAAAAAGCTCGCTATACACTGTCTTCAGCAAGGCGCGTATGACCATGAGGTACGTGGCAACATCGATGTCAAGAATCTGTTCGCCACTGGTCAGGTTGATAAAAACGAGGTAATCGAACTTATCAGGAAAACTTCCGGAGACGCATATCAGTGCCGTCCACATCATCAGGATGCCGCTACTGACGTTCACATTCTTCAACCCTGGAAGTCCGGTTGCTACTGGTACGTAAAATTTTATTTTATGGAACCCGACGTCATCTTTATCAGCGTGCACCAATAAATCGACAAGGAGTTCAAAGTGAAAATTGTTAAAGAAGGCGATACGCGTGCCGTTCTGTGTCACCACTGCGGGAAATCTATCGCGACTTATCGTTTACGCGATGTGGACTTCAGCGATCGGCGTGGCACGGTGAAGAATATTCTGGCCGCGGTCTGTAACCAATGCGACGCCGTGGTCAGTGTCCCTGCTCAATCCACACCGCAAATTAAAAGCGAGTTTGAACAAAGCAAGTCGGCGCTGGAAGTCCGGGTTCCGGCGCACTATCTCGATATTCTTAACGTCGCCACGCAGAAAATAGATGCTTCACTGGGCGAAGATTTTCATAAGACGCTGATCCTGTATTACCTTCATGCGCTGACCACCGGCTACTATCATCAGGAAGGACTGAAAGCGCTGTTAGGCAGCGAGCTGGCAAATGCCAAGGCATCCAAACGGCTGTCGATGAAAGTCACTAAAAAACAGCTGGCTGAAGTCAATAGCCTAATGGAACAACAGAACCTGATGCGAAGCTCCGACGTAGTCAAAGCGGTGATCCTGAAAGTTTGTCAGGATATCGTGCAAGAGAAAAATCTGGGCGTGTTGCCGGAATTGCGCAACCTCGCCGCCGCCATTTCCTGAGAATTTTTCTGTCGCTGAAGTGCCTAACGAACCTCAGGTGCGCTCTGTCATGCTGCCATCGGGCCCCAGGTTGTCAGTCAGGATCTTCAATAACGCGCGAACTTTCGGCAGCGCCTGCCGGCTCTTGAGCCAGGCCAGATTAATCGGTAATCCATCGGTTGCCAGATGAGGCAATACCTCCACCAGCGAACCCTCTGCAAGCTGCCGTTTCACCAACCAGGTAGGCAACTGCGCTATGCCGTGCCCGGCCAAAACGGCGGTAAGCTGCCCTTCTGCATCGCCGATAGCCACCCGCGCCGGTAGCACCCTTTTCTCGCTGTTATTCGCCTGCACGCCGGCAAAATGCCAGGGGGTGAGCATACCGTTGCCTTCGCCGTAAACCACGCAGCTGTGATTATCCAAATCCTGTTCGTTGTTCGGCACGCCGCGCTTTTTCACATAGGCCGGTGAAGCGCAAAAAATATGCCGCTGCGCCCCCAGATAACAGTGTCCTAAAGTATTCGGCCAAATATCCGCGCCGCCGATACGCACAATAATATCGATCCCCTCTATCGCAGGATCGACAAAGCGGTCGGAAAACGAAATATGCGGCATTAACAGCGGATGATGCTCAATCAGCTTGAGGATCACCGGTAAAGCATGCAGACGACCATAGGCGGCAGGAAGATCGATACGCACCCTTCCCCGTGGCTCGGCATTTTCAGCCTGCATGGCAAGCTCCGCCTCTTCCAGCTCGCCCAATACGCTGGTGCAGGTGCGGTAAAAGGTTTCCCCCGCGTCGGTCAGTGAGAGACGCCGCGTGGTCCGGTTAAACAAGCGAACCTGCAGCCGGCTTTCAAGACGGGCAATGCCTTTGCTGATGGCGGAACCGGTCAAATTCAGGCGTTCTGCGGCGGCCGTAAAGCTGCCCAGATCGGCTACGCAGACAAACAGATCGATACCTTTGAGTCGTTCGGAAGAAAACATAGTCCGTCACCATTAATGAATTTAATTCCATAAACTCGGTAATTTATAGCCTAAATAGGAAATTTATTCCCCGTAAACTCGATCTGGTAATACATCCTCAGGGCCAGGCCCGATTCAACCACAGACCATGACAAGAGTTTATTGATGAGCATAAACAAACCAAGGGTGCTGATTACCGGCGCCACCGGCCAGATAGGCGGCGATACTTTGCGTAACCTGCAGGCAGACACCACCATTGCGCTGGTGGCGGCGGTACGCTCCCCGAAAAAAGCCGAACCTTTTACCGCTCAGGGCATCAACACCGTCATTATGGATTTTGATCAAGAAGAAACGCTGGCGCCGGCGCTGCAGGGTATTGACCGCGCCTTTCTGGCGACCGGCTATACCGTCGACATGCTGCGCCAGAGCAAGGTGTTTCTCGATAAGGCGAAACAGGCCGGGGTGCAGCATATTGTGCACCTCGGTGCCTGCGGCCGCGACGACACCACCATTGCTCACTGGGCCTGGCATCAATTGATCGAACGTTATATTGAGGCATTGGGTTTCAGCTTTACGCATTTGCGGCCGGAGTGCTTTATGCAAAATCTGATCGGCTACGGTGGCATTCCCGCGGTGGTCAACGGCGTCATTCAGCAATACACCGGTGATGCTCCCTTCAGTTGGGTCGACGGCGAAGACGTCGCGCTGGCGGCAGCCTGTTCACTGCTGCACCCTGAACAGCATGCGGGCAAAACCTATCGACTGGGTTATGACGCCAAATCCTATGGCGAGATTGCGGCCATGTTGACGGAAATACTGGGCCAGCCATTTCGCTATGAAGCGCTCGATTACCGGATTTTCCTGGAGAACATGCGGCAATCTGGCGCCGAAATGGCTTATATGAACTGCGTTGGCGACAATCTGCGCCGCATTGCCGAACGCGATATTCCCGGCGTTGAAGAAACCTTTGACAACTTCCCGACAATTGCCGGCAAAGAGCCGGTTCGTTGGCCAGAGTTTATCCGCAAACACCGGGCCGCTTTCGCCTATTAATTCCTTTTTTATCTGGCCCGTTTGGGGAAAACCAGGCGGGCTTTAGCTTTACATCTGCCCTGCGCCACTTAGGCTCACCATCAGAAAAATTTTTTAAATATAAATTTATCAATCAGATAAAAAAACACCCCGCCCGAAACGACATTGTGGAGATATTGTGAATTTGCACTTTCCTTACAATAAATGAGAATAGTTATCGTTATCATAATCATTCAATAATATTTGCACATACTTTCAGGGATAAGATGCATGATTTACACACACTCTTTCAAATTGAAACCAGGCGCGATTTTGCTGGCGGGATTAATTAGCGGGAGCGGCTATGCTGCCGATGATTTGGCAGCGGAAAGTGAGGAAATAGTAGTTTTGGCGCCGGCGGAAGAACAATTAAAACAGCAGCCTGGCGTTTCCATTATTACCGCCGAGGACATCGCCAAGGATCCGCCGGTCAACGATTTATCCGACATCATCCGCAAAATGCCCGGCGTGAACCTGACCGGCAACAGCGCCAGCGGCAGCCGAGGCAATAACCGCCAGATCGATATACGCGGCATGGGGCCGGAAAATACGCTGATTTTAATCGACGGCGTCCCCACCACGTCGCGCAATTCGGTTCGCTATAGCTGGCGCGGCGAAAGGGACACCCGCGGCGATACCAACTGGGTGCCGGCGGAAATGGTTGAGCGCATCGAAGTGCTGCGCGGGCCTGCGGCGGCGCGTTACGGTTCCGGTGCCGCCGGCGGCGTGATTAATATCATCACCAAACGCCCCACCAATGACTGGCATGGCAGCCTGTCGCTGTTTACCAATCAGCCTGAAAACGACAAGGAAGGCGCAACGAAACGCACCAACTTTAGCCTCAGCGGCCCGTTGGCCGGCGACGCGCTCACCATGCGCCTGTACGGCAACTTTAACAAGACCGACGCCGATGCGGCGGATATCAACACCGCGCAAAACGGTTCCTATGCTGCCGGTAGCGAAGGCGTACGCAACAAAGACGTCAACGCCCTGTTCTCGTGGAAAATGACCCCGACGCAGATCCTCGATTTTGAGCTGGGCTATAGCCGCCAAGGCAATATCTACGCCGGCGATACCCAGTACAGCAACGGTAATCTCAGCCCGAACGATCTGGTTTCGTCGCTGTACGGACAAGAAACCAACCGCCTGTATCGCCAGACTTACGGCATCACCCATAACGGCATCTGGGATTGGGGCCAGTCACGCGTCGGCGTTTACTACGAAAAAACCAACAATACCCGTCTTCAGGAAGGCTCTACCGGGCGTGTCGAAGGGATGATCAACAGCGACCAATTCAACACCAGTCGGCTGAAAAATGTCAGAACCACCGGTGAAGTGACGCTGCCGCTCAACCTGTGGTTCGAACAAACCATGACCCTGGGGGCCGAGTGGAACCGTGAGCAGCTCGACGATCCGGCCTCTATGCAGGTCACCGATGCCAGCGGCGTCACCATCGGCGATATCTCCGGCGATCCTTCCGGACGCAGCGCCAAAAACAGCGCAGAACTCAGCGCCCTGTACTTCGAAGATAATATCGAAGTCCTGCCCGGCACCCTGCTGATCCCCGGCATGCGTTTTGATTATCACAGCAAATTCGGCAGCAACTGGAGCCCAAGCCTGAATGCCTCGCAGGAACTTGGCGACCATTTCAAACTGAAAGCCGGGATCGCCCGCGTCTTCAAAGCCCCAAACCTGTATCAGTCCAGCGAAGGCTACCTGCTGGCCACCCGCGGCAACGGCTGCCCGGACAACATTGCGACGGGGAGCTGCTACCTGATGGGCAATGCCGACTTGGATCCGGAAGTCAGCATCAACAAAGAAGTCGGCCTGGAGTTCACCTATGAAGGGTTCAACGCCGGTATTACCTATTTCCGTAACGATTATAAAAACAAAATCGTTTCCGGGACCGATCTGGTGGGCTACGCCTCTAACGGCTACAACATTCTGCGTTGGGAAAATGGCGGCAAGGCGGTGGTGGAAGGGCTTGAAGGCAACCTGGTGATCCCGGTAGTGAAAGATCGGCTGAACTGGCGCACCAACGCCACCTATATGATCACATCGGAAAATAAGGATACCGGGAACCCGCTTTCCGTGATCCCGAAATACACCGTTAACACCATGCTGGATTATCAGGTAACCGACAAACTCTCGACCAACCTCACCTGGACATTCTATGGCCGTCAGAAACCCCGCGAATATGCCGAGATACGTAATGAAGTCGGTTCGCTGGCGACCAATGAAGTGGGAGCTTACACCGTGGCTGCGATTGGCGTGAATTACGATCTGACCAAGGATCTGCGCCTGAATGCCGGTATCAGTAACCTGTTCGATAAACAGCTGTACCGCGAGAACCAAGGGGCATCAACTTACAACGAACCTGGGCGCGCGTATTACGCCGGTATGACCCTGTCATTCTGATCGAATAAATAAGCAGGCCCGTTCGGGGAAAACCGGGCGGGCTCTTTAGGCTTTAAAAACTTCTTCTGGCCACCAGAAAAGCACCAATCACCAGCAACACAGCCCCCAGCAGCGCGGGCAAGTTTTCACGCATTGCCGCCGGCCCAGCCTTATAAATATCGGCCATCAATCCCGCCACCAACTGGCTGGCAACCAGTACGGCAATGGTGGTTGCCGCCCCCAGCTTCTGGTAACCCAAAATACCGGAAAACACAAAAAACGATCCCAATAAACCAGGTAACAACATCCACAACCGCAGGGAACCCGTGACTTCGGCCAGAGCCGTGACACCGTTTTTGGCAAACAGCAGGCCCATCAACAACACCAGGCCAACACTGGAGTTGATCACCAGCGTAATCAGCACCGTCGACACGCTCTCTGTAATGCGCACCATCAACAGGTTCTGAATGACCAGGCTGACCCCGGCCGCAACCAGCAGCAATAGCATGATATTCATAGAGATCTCGGTTTTCGCTGTGCCATTAGCGCTTTGGTGGGGCGCTGGCGTCGTCGAGCTTCAGCTGCAGGAAGGTCAAATCCAGCCATTTGCCAAACTTGGCACCCACTTCGCTCATGCGACCTACCATTTCGAAGCCCAGATTAATGTGCAATTGCACAGACGCGTGGTTGCCGGACTCAATCCCCGCCACCATCACGTGTTTGCCGATCGCCCGCGCCTGCTCAATCAGCGCAATCAACAGCGTTTTACCTACCCCGCCGCCGCGGCTGTCTCGCCGAACATACACCGAATGCTCGACGGTGTGTCGATAGCCGTCCCACGCCCGCCAATCGCCAAATGAGGCATAGCCCATCACCTCACCCGCTGCGTCAATCGCTACCAGCACCGGGTAGCCCATCCCCTGCCGTTCTGTTATCCACGCGGCGCGGTTTGCCTCGTCGACGCTAAGTTCATTCCAGATTGCCGTGGTGTTCAGCACGGCGTCGTTATAGATAGCGGCAATGCCTGCGCTATCGGTTATAGTCGCGTTACGGATAAGCATGTTGACCTCTTGGTTGACCGTCTACTATCATACTACGATATGGATAATAAATTAGACAACCTAAATCAGCGCATCGGCGCGAGGATCCGCATCGAACGTGAGGCGCGCCATTGGTCGCTGTCAGATCTGGCGGAACGGGCCGGCGTTTCACGCGCGATGGTGCACAAAATTGAACGCGGCGACAGTAGCCCAACGGCGATGTTGCTGGGGCGGCTTTCCGGCGCATTCGGTCTGAGCATGTCCAAACTGATCGCCCGGGCGGAAACGCAGGAAGGCCGGTTGATGCGTAAGCAGGACCAACCGCTGTGGGTCGATCCCGACAGCGGCTACGTGCGCCGCCATGTGTCGCCGCAGTCGGATATGCCGCTCGATCTGGTGCGCATTGAACTGCCCGCCGGGGCCGCGATCCCCATGCCGGCTTCGGCCTATGCCTTTATGCGACAATTGATCTGGGTTTTGTCCGGCTCGCTGGTGTTTCAGGAAGGCGAAACCCGCCATGAAATGGACCAGGGCGATTGCCTGGAACTTGGCCCACCGACCGACTGCGTGTTCAAGAATGAAAGCGCTGAACTCTGCATCTATTTGGTGGTGGTGATGAACAAGGCCTGAGTCGCTCAGGCCAAAGCGTGGCGGTGCTTAAGGTTATCCTTCCCGGTTGTACCCCGCGCAGAAAAACTTTTCGGCCAGGCGGTTGCTGCCGCCGCTGAAGAACTCACTCATCATCTCGCCGTTAAGATCGTAAGCTCGGCAGAGCAAGCCGGCCTCGAACGCAGCCTGATTTTCGTCACCCAGGCTTTCCGCCAGGTGGTGCGCATAGCCCAATACAAAGCCACGTTTGTAGTCACAACAGAAACGGGACAGTTGCGCAGCAGGCTTGGCGTCCCGCGCGGCTAACCCGGCCATCAGCCCCTTACCGAAGTGATTGTCCATGTACCCTCTCCTAATTTTCAACAATCGCTATATAAAATATTATATAGCGATCATCGCACTCATGGACATACTCACAAAGTTTTACCTCATCTACACAAGGCAATAAAAAAGCCCGCAGAGGGAACCCTGCGGGCCGATCAGTCTCAGAAAAAGCGATTACAGGGTAAAGTTCAGCCCTTCCACCACCGTCTGCTCCAGCGGCAAACGCCCTGAAGGGATCTCTTTTTGCTGCAGGAATTCAGGCAGCAGGGATTTGTCGCCCGCCTTGCCGATCGCCACCATGCCATGCACCTGATAGTTATCCGGCAGGTTGAGCGCAGCCTTGATTTTATCGTGGTGAACGCCGCCCATGCAGTGGGTCAGCCAGCCTTTCAGATGCGCCTGCAGCGCCAGATTGGCCCAGGCAGCACCGGTATCAAAGGAATGACTTGGGTTATCCACTTCCTTCTCGCCGTTCAGGCTGGTCGTTTTCGAAATGATCACCACCAACGCCGAAGCGTGCTGCGCCCAGCCGCGGTTGAATTCAATCAGGAAGTCCAGGTAGCTGTCCCAACTGGCCGAACCGTGCTTGCTATAAGCGAAGCGCCACGGCTGGATGTTATACGCCGAAGGCGACCAGCGTGCCGCTTCGAAGAAGCTCAACAGGGTCGTATCGTCGATAGGATCATTCGCCAGCGCGCGCGGCGACCAGCGTTCAATAAACTGCGCATCAATCGGGTGATCGGAAACTCTTGGCTGGCTCATGGACATCTCTCTCATGGGAATGGAATACCAAATTTATCCAATATTCCCATGCCGCACGCCAGAAAAACTTTTATTTTGTGCTGTTCATCAGCCGCCAAGTTCCTGCTGTAGCCAGTCGAGGAATGCCCGTACCGGCGGGTGCCGTTCACGCCCGGGTACACACAACGCGGTGTAGGCCGCTCCCGGCACGCGAATATCCGGCCGATAGGGTACCAGCAAGCCATTACGCACCTGATCGGACACCATTACCGAACTGGCCAGCACCAACCCCTGCCCGGCTACCGCCGCTTGCAGCGCATAATGCTCTTCATCATAGGCCCGTAGCGTCGTGTGGCGCTGCCACCAATCGACCCCGGCAGCCAGGCACCAATCGCGCCAGCGGGTTTCGTAGAGGGTGGAATCCCGCCAGCGCACGGTGATCAAGGTTGGCGCAGGTTGCTCCGCCGCACAAAACCCCGGGGCGCCGTAAACGCCAAAACTCTCTTCCAGCCGCGCCGCCTGATACAACTGCGGGTAGTTTGCACTGCTGTAACGAATAGCGATGTCTACGCTGGCGTCCTGCTGCAGATCAATCACCTCAGCGCAGGCCTCCAGGCGTACCAAATAGTGCGGATAGGCCTGATAAAAACGCCCCAGGCGCGGTACCAACCACAGCGCCGCGAAGGAATGGGTAACGGAAACGCACAGCGACCCCGCGCTCGGCGTCGGTCGCAGGGCATCCAGCACCGTTGCCACGTCGAGCAATGCGCCGTGCACTCCGGCGAACAAACGCTCGCCCTTTGGCGTCAACCGCACGCCCCGCGGTATCCGATCGAATAATGCAAAACCCAGTTGCTGCTCAAGCGCTTTTATCTGATGCGATACCGCCGTCGGCGTCACCGCCAACTCCAAAGCCGCCTGTTTAAAACTACGCAGCCGGGCGGCGGATTCAAAGGTGCGCAATGCGGTAACCGGCAGCGAGGCAAACATGGTCAGGGCTCCCTGCAGATGAATTGAACTCATCCTGAAAGAATAGCCGTCATTTGTCACCACAGCTTTATTCACCCTAAATTGATTCTCGTGTTCTACACCCCCATCAATGGAGAACGACATGAATTCATCTCATCAGTCAAAACGACTTATCGTCCTGGTTGGCAGCCCACGTCGCGACGGCAACAGTGCAACCCTGGCGCAGGCCATCATGGCGGGTGCCGCCGAGGCCGGCACCGACGCCAGCCTGTTTTTTTTAGACGATTACATCAACGGTTTTTTGGTGGATGAGCGCCACGCCACCCCGCCTGCCGACCGTTATGGCGAACTGTTCCTTGAGCATTTTCTGCCGGCGGACGCTGCGGTGTTCTGCACCCCACTTTACTGGTACGGCATGTCGGCGCAAACCAAAGCCTTTTTCGACCGCTCTTTCAGCTACTACTCCAGCGCCTACCCCGATGCGGAACAGGTGCATCAGCGTATGAGCGGCAAACGCATCGGGCTGGCGGTAGCCTCGGAGGAAACCTATCCCGGTGCCGCGATGGGGATTGTGCATCAAATTCAGGAGTTCAGCCGCTATTCGCATTCCGAATTCGTCGGGCTGGTTCATGGCGCGGGCAACAGCCGGGGCGAAATCAGCCGCGATCCGCGTAACCCGCTGCAAGCCGCCCGCGAGCTGGGGCGCGAGATATTCACTCGTCCCTATTCAGACTACCGAATGGATACGCCGCGCAGCCCGCAGGTTTGGCAAAACTGACGCTGCCCAGGGGTAGCCTTGCTGCCCCTTTATCAAGGTTGCGCAAGCATATGTAGCAAGATATTGCCGCCCATTGGCCCACCACAACAAACGTCATATGATGCCAGGGTTCAGATCGGCATGCCCATCAACCCAAAGCGGAACAAGATGTCAAAACAGTGGAAAATAGCGGCGGCCAACCTTGGCCTGCGGATGTATACCCGGCTGGGTGGCAACTTTAAGGATAAGACCCATTTTCAGCCTGAGCAGGTTTTTGAACGCATCGTGATTTTTTCCACCAGCGCCCTCGGCGACCTGATGTTTAACACGCCGGCGATCCGCGCGGTGCGTGAACGCTACCCGGCAGCAAACATCACCCTGATTTCCAGCCACAAGAACAAACAGTTGGTCGCGACCAGCCGCTGCTTTAATCAGGTTATTTATTGGGATCATAAAGCGAAAGACATGCTCGGTGTTATTCGCCAACTGCGCCAACACCGGCCTCAGTTGGCGATTATCCTGCACTCCAAATCCCCTTATGATGTGATGGTCGCCATTATTGCCGGTTGCCAATATGTCTTCAAAGACGCTTACGGTAATAAAGCCACCGGCATGGAGCCCTGGCTGTGTGGCGTGAGCCGCAGCACCGGCGGCCATCTGATTCAACGCAAGCTGGATCTGGTGGCTCAGTTGGGCTGCCAAAGCGACAACACCGAGATGTTTATTCCTGTCGAGTTTTCGCCAGTGGCTAAAGCCGCAGGAAAAATTTCGATCGGCTTGCAAATGGGCGCTTCTGAAACGCTGCGCTGCTGGCCGGTCGCGCAGTTTATTCGTCTGGCGAAACTGCTGCTGGCATCTTCGCCGCACCACCAGATTGAATTAATCGGCAGCCCCAAAGAACTGTCTATTGAACGGGCGTTTATGGCGGGGCTGACGGCAGCCGAGCAGTTGCGCGTGGTCAGCCATATTGGCAAAACCACCCTGCCGCAACTGCTGGCGGTGATGTCGAACATGCAGGTGCTGGTCACCGGCGACACCGGCCCACTGCACCTGGCCATCGCCCTGAAAACACCGACCGTCAGCCTGTTTGTTACCGCCAATCCACAGCACACCGGCCCCTATCAAAACAGTGAATTGCATCAGGTGATGTACGTCCCGGTGGATGAACAAAAGCTCAATGCCGCGCAACGCCAACAGCCGCTCAGCATCATCACTGAAAATGAGGTGTTTGAAAAAGTGACGAACGCGCTGAAAATTAGCGCGCCGGTGGGCTAATCAGCGGAGGCTGGGCAAAGACCATCGCCAGCGGGAACCAAAACAGGTACCAAAACTCGGCTGGGTTCGCGATGACAAACATGCCCTGTGAACAGTAGAAAATCAGCATAAACAGGTACAAAGCCGCTTCCAGGCGGCGACCGGCCCGGATATGACGCACGGCCAGCTGTGCGCCAAACGTCAATAAAGCGGCAAACAGGCAAAACCCCACCAACCCGCCTTTGAGCAACGCTCCCAAATACAGGCTATGGGTAGTATGAATAAACTCGCCGGTGTAATTGGTAAAGGTCAGCTGCTTATCAAAGCCATAGCCAAAGAACGGTGCCTGTTCGACCAGCAACAGGCTGTGCCGCCAAATGCTCATCCGCACAAAGCTCTGTTGATACAGCTCTTCAAAACGCGTAATCAACATTTCACCGATTGGTGAAAACAGCACTGCACCCACGGCAAATAACACCGCGGCCGCAATGGCCAGCAGCGATTTTTTATTCAGCGCCAGATAGGAGGTGGTTAACGCCAACGCCGCCAATAAGGCCATCAGGGGTCCGCGACTTTGGGTGAACACCATAAAAGCGAACAACGGCGGGATCGCTGACAGCGCCCTTTTCTTCCCGGTATCACGGAACACCATCAGGCTTAGAATGATGCCCAACGCCGCATAGCCGGCCAGGTCGATCACGTTGCGCGGGCCAGGGTTGGCTCCGGAAGTTTCTCGGAGAGAATAAATTTCCCGGAAATCAACGCACGCCAGATACAAACACAGCAGCGTGATGCCGGCGATCACGGCGCAAAGCAGCAGGTTGCGCTCCGGACTTTCCAATACGGTGACCAGCAAGGCCAGATAGAGCAGGATATAAACGCCGTGCGTCAGGGTAGATGCCGTATCATCCGGCGTGCCGCCCCAAAGATTGCTGACGGCATAATAGGCAAGAAAGCAGGCTACCAGCGCCATTCCCGCGCTTGCGGCACGCCGGTTAAGCCAGGCCGAGCGAACTCCGGGGCGTGTGGCCAGCGTCAGCAGAAAAAAGAATGCCGCGAGGTGGAATAAATTATTGACCCGGGTAAAACCGCAAAAAATGGCGCTAAAAAAAGAAAAGGCCAGCATGGCGTAAAAAGAGAGTCGTTCGGTGAACTCAATTATTTTTGAAAAAATCATTACTATCAACCTTTTCAAAAATACCGGTATCTATTGCGCTGTTTAATGAAAAGTTTCTAATCACCATTTTTCTCATCTTCATTCTCTCACCGGCATGGCTAAATGCCGGAATAATCAGGTCATCGACCTTCTCCGGCAAAAATGTCGGCAGCTTGTTTTCATGAGTTTCATAAAAACGCGGCAAATTAAAGTTATTCATATCCAGCCCGGCAATAAATAGCTGTTTAAACCCAAGAAAGGCAATGATCTGAAAAGCCCAATACACTACCGTGCCGGCATCAAAAACTCCGTGTCGAATATCGTGGCTGAAGGCGATGGTTTTGTTGCCAGGCGAGAAAAAAACGCTGCGGTCTTTGTGATAATGGTCCCACAATGCCGAGAGAGGAATTTGGGGGCTGTAAATTTTGCAGCTCGCGTCCTCAACCACTGAAAACCGGCATTTCACGCCTGCCAGGGTG
Source organism: Serratia sp. BNK-12 (assembly GCF_047456085.1). Lineage (NCBI taxonomy): Bacteria > Pseudomonadati > Pseudomonadota > Gammaproteobacteria > Enterobacterales > Yersiniaceae > Serratia > Serratia sp. BNK-12. The sequence goes on along the minus strand of NZ_CP179896.1, from coordinate 1,684,172 downwards.
AAGCAATCAATAATTTTCGCCACGCCGTGAACCGTGGTGAAAAGGATTAAATCCGGCGCCTGAATAATGTTTTCGATAATATCCGGCCGCCGATCGATAAACCCCATATCGACAATCACATAAAACCGAAAGTTAACCTTTTGGCTTAGACTAAAAGCCCCATTGACCCCGATGGCCGGCATCTCAGGCAGTTCACTAAAGCGAATGGCATTCACCGACGGCCCCGTAGCGGTCAATAATATGGGCCCCTTGCAGCTGTCTTTAACAGCTGACAGCGTCACTATAGGAACAGTCTGCTTTTTATAATGTAATTCGGCAATCTCGCCGCTGTCTGCACGTTCGATTTTTACGTAGGGCCAGAGATTTTCATTGTGCCGATAAGGCCGTGAATGAGAATAACGATACACCTGCTTAAGAAAACTGCCCATCGTATCCCTGCCCTGTAAAAATGTATTTGCGCCGAACAGAACTGTCCTGACCGCATTAGATTTATTGTAGGGCTGAGTATCTGAGCATTAATGAACATGGGCAATTATTGCATTTTGAATTCTTCGTAATGTTAACGAAAAGAGGTGTGTGGATTTGTTAACCGAGTTAAAAACCTGTAGGGAACGGTAATAATTATTCTTTAATTGCCTAGGGGCGCATACTTTCGCCCCATTAACGTGGATTGTGCTAAGGGTTATTTATAGATCGTCGAAAGGCTCGCCGAGCGTCAGCATCAGCCGATTGGCCCAGGCGAAGAACGCGGTCGATTGCACCAGATCCAGCAACGCCAGTTCGTCCAACCCTTGCTCGCGCAATGCCGCCAGATGCCCGGCATTGACCTGTGGCGGCGTGGCGGACAGCGCAGCGGCGAAGTCTATCTGAGTCCGCCACGGCTCCCCTTGCCCCTCGCTCAAAATGCCGCCCGGGGCCACATCCAGCAGCCGCTGTACCTCATCCGTTTGCTTGGACAACTGCGCCGCCTTGCGGGCATGCACCGAAGCGCAATAGATGCAGCCATTCACCTTACTGGCCACCGTTGCCGCCAGCTCGCGATCCTTACGTTCCAACCCACCCGGCGTGTAGAAAATGGCGCGATCCGCCAACGTTCTCTGCTCCAGCACCGGATGGTTACGCGCCAGCAGGCGGAAATAATCCGAGTCGCTGTGCCCGAAGCGCGTCAAAAGCGCCTGGCCTTGCTCATCAAACTCTGCCAGCGGCTTGGCGGCAATCCAGGGCTCCCAACCCAGTTCCTGGCGGGTAAACACCGGTGGTGCGTGGCGGCCGCCAAGAGTCACGGATTCGGTACGCCACCCGCCAGCCCTGACGGGTGCTCCGCCGGAGCTTTCGAGTGGTTTTCCTTCAAGCAGCCGATAACCCGTCAGCAAGCGGCTCTGAAAACTAACAAAGGCGATCAGCTGCGACAGGGTGACGATAGCGTCCAGCGTCCAGCCGGCCTGTTGCAATGCCTGCAAATGCTGCGCGTCGGCGCTGGCGGGTTTGAACGCCAGCCTTTCGGCGTGATCGAACGCTGCCTGCAAATGCGGGCCAGGCTGAACGCCCCTCTCCTGCTGCAACAAGGTGCCGTAGTGTGCAGCAAGCAGCTTGTCCGCATGCCATTCGCTGATGCGCTGCGCGAGCTGCAACCGTTGCGCGACGGGGAAATCGCCGGCATCAGCGGGGGAGAACAGCGCCAGATAGCTGGCCTGAATCGCATCTGTCGCCGCTTGTCGGGTAGCTCTGGCCTGAGCCAATGCAGAATTGGGGGCGATCTCTGCCAGCTCAGCCAGCAAATCTTTAGAGAGCAATGTTGCAGTCATACCTTTTCCTCAGCGTGATGTTCGTAGGAGACGGATGCGGGATTGCGGCGTTGCCAGCCCAGCTCCGGGGCAACGTGGCGGGCGATCAATTCAATAGAACGCAGGATGGTGGCGTGCGGCGGATCGATAGAGTGCACCTGGAATGCCAGATCGGTCACTCGCGCCAGCGCGCTGTCTTTTTGCAATGAAGCAATCACCTGCTCCGGGGTGCCAAGGTGCACGTCAAAGGCGCGGATCAGCCCATCAAGCGACTCGTCGGTCGGCCGGTGGCCACTGGCGCGCAGGCGATCAAGTCCACGGCTCAACCCTTTGGCGGCAAAGTCCCGCGCCTGTTGGCCATGGTCGGTTACCAATGCGGTGCGCGATCCCATGATGCGCGGCGCAATGCCGGGCGGCAGCGCCGCCAGATAAGCGTCGATAATCGGGTTCTGCAATTCGTCCAGCGGCAAATCCGGCGCATCTGCCGGGCGCGGCTGAGTACGCGACAGCATCAGGCCGTCACCGGCCCGCCCGGCGCGCTCGCCGCCTTCCACCGAAAAGGTCGCCTGCCAGACCCGTTCGGCCAACTGCGGTGCCGCCGGATACAGGCGGTTATCTTCGCCACCCAGGGCCTCACCGCGCCAGGCTCGCAGCAGGGTGCTGAAATTGTCGGCAAACACCGCGTGACGCTGTGTGGCGTCGAAACCGAAGGCGCTGAACGAAGAAGGCGTGCCGCCTGCAGCGATACCGACTTCCAACCTGCCGTCGGACAGCAGATCCAGCACCGCAGTGTCTTCGGCCACCCGAATCGCAGACTCCATCGGCAGCGTGATCACCCCGGTGCCGAGCCGGATATGGCGGGTTCGCGCCGCCACCTGCGCCAGAAACACCAGCGGTGAAGGCAGGCCGCCCTCGTCCTCATGAAAATGGTGCTGCGCCACCCAGGCGCTGTCAAAGCCGGCCCGTTCGGCATGCACGATCTGTTCGGTCGCCAGCCGATAACGCTGCTGCGCACTGCCCTGATCCAGCAGCCGGGTGAAAAAACCGAGTCTTTTACTGCTCATAGAATGCATCCTCAATCTGGGGCTGTTCGGCATAAAGCTGACGGCCGGGAATGGCTTCAATCAGCTGACGTGTGTAATCGCTGCCCGGCATGGCGAACAGCTCACCGGTCGCCCCGCTGTCCACCTGCACGCCGCGGTGCAACACCGAAACGCTGTGGGAAATCTGCCTGACCGTGGCCAGGTCGTGTGAGATAAATAAATAGGTCAGCCCCAATTCCTGCTGCAAATCCTGCAGCAACCGCAGGATCTGCGCCTGAACCGTGACATCCAATGCCGAAGTGGCTTCATCCAGCACCAGTACCCGCGGCTGCAGCACCAGCGCCCGGGCGATCGCCACCCGCTGTCGCTGGCCACCGGAAAGTTCGCGAGGTTTACGGCTCAGCAATTCGTTCGGTAGCGCCACGCGTTCAAACAAATCTCGCACCCGGCGATAGCGCTCGGCCTGGGTCAGCGGCTCGAAATTCAGCAGCGGCTCTTCAATCACCTGATACAACGTCTGGGACGGATCGAGCGAACCGAATGGGTTCTGATACACCAGCTGAATGCGGCGGCGGAACTGGCGCAGCGCTTCGCCCTTCAAGCGCGTAAAGTCGACGCCGTCGATAATGATTTGCCCGGCGTCCGGCCGTTGGAAACCGAGCAGGCAGCGCGCCAATGTGGTTTTACCGGAGCCGGACTCCCCCACCAGCGCATGGGTAGTGCCGCCAGGCACGCTGAACGACACCTGGTCCAGCGCCCGATAAGTTTTGCCACCGCTACCGGCCAGGGGGAAATCTTTCACCAGCCCATTGACCTGGATCGCCAGCTCCTGCGTGCGGTGACCGGGTTGCGGCGCCACTGCACGGCTCAATGAGGGCACGTCAGCAAACAGCCGGCGGGTATAGTCGCTGGCGGGGGCGCGCAGCACCTCGGCAGTCACTCCCTGCTCCTGTACCCGGCCATGGCGAAATACCAGCAGCCGATCGGCGCGTTCCGCCGCCACCGCCAGATCGTGGGTCACCAGCAGCACCGCAGTGCCAAACTCCTGCCGCAGTTCGTCGATCAGATCGAGAATGCGTTTTTGCACCGTGACATCCAGCGCACTGGTCGGCTCATCGGCGATAATCAACGCCGGTTGCAGCGCAATGGCAATGGCGATCAACACCCGCTGTTTCATGCCGCCGGAAAGCTCGTGCGGATACTGACGCGCCCGCAGCTCCGGATGCGTCAAACCGACGCGGGTCAACAACGCCACCACCCGCTGCTGCAGCTGCTTGCGCGGCAGCCGACGGTGAATGTTGATGATCTCTGCCACCTGATCGCCAATGGTTTTCACCGGATTGAGTGAGCTGGAAGGATCTTGTGGGATCAAACTGATTTGCGCCCCGCGTACCGCATCCAGACGCTTTGATGACCAGTGGCTGATGTCGGTGCCGTTCAGCCGTATTGCCCCCTGCTCCAGGCGACCGTTTTCCGTCAGCAAACCAATGATTGCCTGCGCGGTGGTGGTTTTGCCGGAACCGGACTCGCCGACCAGCGCCACCACTTCCCCAGGCTGAATGGCAAACGACACCTGATGCACCACCCGCTGATTGCCAGCCGCGCCCTGATAGGCGATCGAAACCTGTTCCAGCTCCAGTACCGGTGGTGTGGCGCTCGCCCGTTGTAATGCGCTCTGAATACTCATACTGGCGTTCTCCCCAATGCGCGGCTGATGCGGTTGGCCGCCAGAACCACCGCCACGACCGCCAGCCCCGGGAAGGTGGTTAGCCACCAGGCGGTGGAAATATAGTTGCGCCCTTCGGCGATCAGCAGCCCCCACTCTGGCGTCGGCGGTGGCGTGCCGTAACCCAGGAAGCTCAAGGTAGCAATCGCCAGAATCGCGCTGCCGAACTGCAATGCCGAGAAGGCAATTACCGAGGTTAACGAGTTCGGCAAAATGTGCCGCCACAGCACCGCCCAGAAGGTACCGCCGCTGCCATAGGCCGCCTCGACGTAATCGCTGTGGCGTACCCGTACCACCTCGGCGCGCGCCAGGCGGGCAAAGTTCGCTACCGAGGTAATCCCCACCGCGATGGCGGCATTTACCGTGCCGAAGCCCAGCAAAATAATGATGCTCAACGACAGCAGCAGACCGGGAATCGACAGCAACACGTCGACAAGGCGCATCACCGCGTCATCCGCGATGCCGCCCACCGCACCGGCAATCAGCCCCAGCGCGGTGCCCAACAGCAGGCCTAAAGCGACCGCCACCAGCGCGGCGGACAGCGTCTGCGAAGCGCCATAAACAATGCGCGCATAGAGATCGCGCCCCAGTTGATCGGTGCCCAACCAATGTTCGCCCCCCGGTGCCAAACGCTGCGCCCCGGCAATGCCTTCGGTGCCGCTGTAGGCCGTGAACAGCTGCGGTGCCAGCGCCCACAGCACCGCGATGGCAATCACCGCACAGGCCAGCAACAGCGTCAGCGGTACACGACGGCGGCGCGGACGGTGCGTTGGCAAAGTGCCTTCGCTTTCCACCGCGCCCAGATCGCGCTCCGGCACGCTGGATTTCTCAAAGGAGATACTGCTCATACGGCGGCTCCTGTATGGGTTTTCAATCGCGGATCCAGCAGCGGGAACAGCAGATCCACCAGCAGATTGAGGGTGACGAAAGCGGCGGCGGAAATCACCACGATCGCTTGCAGCACCGCGACGTCCTGATTCAGCACCGCCTGCAAGGTGAGTTGCCCCAGCCCGCTGCGGCCAAACACGGTTTCGGTAATCAACGCACCGGCGATCAGTTCGCCGAGTAAAATACCGGCGATGGTCAGCACCGGCAGCATGGCGTTACGCGCCACGTGCCGCCACAGCACCCGGCTGCGGCTGGCGCCTTTGGCACGGGCCACGGCGACAAAGGGTTGGGTTTGTACCTGGTCGATACTGCGGATCAAGATCTGCGCCAGCGGGGCGGAAATCGGTATTGCCAGCGTCACAATCGGCAGGATCAGCCCTTCCCACTCCCCCGGATTGATCACCGGGATCAGCTTGAGCCGAAAAGAAAACAGCTGGATCAGCACAATGCCCAACCAGAAAGTCGGCACCGAGACAAACAGCGATGGCAGCGACTGCAGCAATGACCTCAGCCAGCCAAAGCGGGTCAAATTGGAGATAAAGGCCAACGCCAACGCCAGGATCAGCGCCAGCGAAAACCCCAATAGCGCCAGTTGCAACGTGGCGGGCAAGTTGGTGGCCAACAGCTCCGTCACCGGCACGCCGGCCTGAATGGAATAGCCGAGGTCCCCGCGCAGCACGTTGCCCAGCGCATGCAGATACTGCTGCCACAGCGACACATCGGCGCCATAGGCCGCGCGCATATCGGCGATCTGCGCCGGGCTGAGGCCCATGTCCGGATTCTGAAACTTAATCAGAATGGCATCACCCGGCAGCACCTGCAGTAAGATAAACGACAGGCTAAAGGTCGCCCACAGCACCAGCAGCGCCTGCCCGATACGCCGTGCCAGATATCGGCTCATCATGGTCTCCTCAGCGTTTTTCCAGCCATGCGCCGTAGAAACTCGGGCGGCCGACCGCTTCAAAACTTACGCCCTTGAGATAAGGCGCTCCGGCAAATACCTGCGGCTCTTCGAAGAACGGGATCACGTAGGCCTGATCGAGCAGGTAGTTTTGCGCCTCGCCGGCAATCTGCAGGCGTTTTTGCGCGTCCACCTCTGAAGCGATGCCCAGCAGCAGCGCGTTCAGCTTGTCATCTTTAAATGCGCTGTTTTTGCCCGTCCCGCCTTGCTGTAACAGCGCATCGCGGTTGGTTGGGTAGAACTGACTTTTAATCACATCCGGATCGGCCCGTCCTACTTCCACCACCGCCGCCGGGGTTTTCTGCGGATCCAGGTTATCCGCCACCTTGCTGCCGGCGTCGCCCGCCAGAATGTTCAAGCGCGCGCCAACTTTGCCCCACTGCTGCGAAACCAGCTGCAGCACCGCCTTGTTCTGCGGTTGCGGCAGCGATTCATAAACGTTCAACAACAGTTTTTTGCCATCCTTCTCACGCAGACCGTCGCCGCCCTTCTTCCAGCCGGCTTCATCCAGCAGGCGGTTAGCCAGATCCGGGTCGAATTTCAGTTTGGCGGAAAGGTCGACAAAACCGGCGGCGGAAGAAGCAATCACCGATTTGGCCTGAGGATAGTTAACGGAGAACAGCGTCTCGACGATCTGCTTGCTGTCGGTGGCGTGCAGCAATGCCTGACGCACGCGCAGGTCGCTCACCAACGGGTTGTCCGGCCGGAAGGCCACGCTGTCATTGACGCCGCGCGTTGGGGCGGCGTAGATAGTGAAACCCTGATCCTGGGTTTGTTTCTCGTCATAGGCCTGGATCTGGCGAATAAAGTCCGCCTGCCCGGCCTGCAATGCGCCAATACGTACGCTGTCTTCGCCGGTCACGATCACCTTGATACCGTCCAGATTGGCGCGCCCCTGCTGCATCAGCCTGGCCGGGCCCCAGCGGTAATCTTTGCGCACGCTGAGATCCACTTCGCGCCCCAGCGTTTCGGCACTGACCACGAATGGGCCGGAGCCGATGATATGACGCGCGTCACCCAATTCGTCATAATTACGGTTTAAGGTGCTGAGAGAAACCAGCCCTGACCCTATGGTGGCAGTACCCTGCAGGAAACCCGGCGAAGAGCGCTTGAAGTAGAACTTCACGGTCAAGGGATCGATCACTTCACTGTGGTCATAGTTATTGATCACCTCGGAGACCGGCAGACGTTTCTCTTTGTTGCCCAGGCCATAGGTATCGAAGTTCTTCGCCACCGCGTTGGCGTCCAGCGGCGTACCGTCCGAGAAGGTCACGCCCGGCCGGAGCTTGAAGGTGTATTCGGTTTTGTCGGCGTTACTGCTCCAGGATTCGGCGATCCACGGCTCAATCTCCAGCGTTTTGGGGTTCTGGTAGGTCAGCTTGTCGGTGATCTGGTTGAGGATGCCGCCGTTGGGGTAGAAGCCGCCGGAAGGCGGATAAAGGTTGGTGTGCGCCTGCTGTTCCAGGTAGATCAGCGTGCCGCCCTGCATCGACGCCAGCGCCGGAGTAGCCGCCACCGTCAAGCCCAATGCCACTGTTATTCCGCTGGTTAATCTATTGAAAGAGAACTTAAACATAGTGTGCCACGCCTTCTTTATTTCGGAATGTTATGGATTAGATAACAAACCAAATCGGCGGGGAGTTGAACGAACTAATTTCGCTAACCTATGGCGGAAAATGCACAAGGCAGCGACGGTTGGCAGAATGGGTGTTTTGTTATAACGTATCAGAAATCACATCGGGGAGACGAAAATGAAAATTCAGCTTTCGCTGTTGTTCCTTGGCCTGTTGGCCGGTCGGGCCGCCGCGTTTCAGTCCAAGGTGCCCGAGCCAAGGCCTGAACAGGCGCGCGCAGCGGAAAACAGCCTGGAGAATATGTTTTACGGTTTTCACGCGATGGACGCGCAACCGGTCAATATCGGTACCTGCGCCGCGCTGCCGCAGGCGGGATGCCAGTGCGCGTTCTGCACCATGCTGCGGCAGGCCGGGCCGGCGAAATAGCCGCCCGGACGACGTTTTAATCTAGCGCGTACTGCACAATCAACTGGCCTTTTTTCACTTTGAGCGCCGTGATGTTTACCGCGCCCAGCTCAGCCAGCGAGGGCACATGGGTACCGCCGCAGCCATAGGTCGGGAGTTCGCCAAATCCCACCTGCCGCAGGCCGTCAACCGCCACCTGTCTGCGCGGAAGGTCTGCCGCAATCAGCCTTGCCAACTCCGCCTGAAGAAAATCCTGATCCAGCGTTTGTGGCTCCGCGCCCGGTGTGAAAGTGATCCGCCCTTCGCCCGGCCAGTGGTGCGCCTTCACCGGTTGCCAGCCGCGGGTTTCCCCCAGCCAGCCGATCAGATGCCCGGCGGAGTGCCAACGGGTATGCAACCGCCGCTGTTCACCATCAACCTGCACGCTCACCGGCCCGGCGGCCAACGGCTCGGCGGTGAAATGCAGCACCTTGTCGCCCTGCTGCGCCACGCGTAGCACCGGGATGCCACCAAGCTTACCGCCGTCGGCCGGTTGTCCGCCGCCCTGCGGGTGAAACAATGTGGCGTCCAGCTCTATCGCGTATCCACCCTCTTCCATCGGGGTACAGGCCAGCACCTGCGCTGCGCCCTGTAATTCGTCGCTGTAATAATAAAGCCGTTCGGTCATGGTTTTTCTCCTGATTAGAGAGCCCATTATATTCATGCCATAATCAAAGGATAATCCGTCAATAACACAATGGACCTTTGCGCTGTGAGCACAAATCTCTCTCATTCGCTGCTGGCCGAAATGGCCGTGTTTGTCCAGGTGGTGGAGAGCGGCAGTTTTTCCGCCGCCGCCCGTCGACTGGGCACATCCCCCTCTGCCGCCAGCCGCAGCGTGGCTAAACTGGAACAGGCGTTAGCATTGCAACTGCTACACCGCACCACGCGCAAATTGCGGCTAAGCGAACAGGGCGAAGAAGTATTTCAACGCTGCCGCAGCATGCTGGACGCCGCGCACTCGGTGATGGAGTTCAGCGGGCGCGGTGCAGTAGAGCCTGAAGGCTTGGTCAGCGTCAGCGTGCCCAAGGCGGTAGGGCGCTATGTACTGCACCCGCATATACCGGCGTTTTTACGCCGCTATCCCAAAGTAGACGTTCGCCTGCGGCTGGAAGACCGCTATATGGATTTGATTGATGATCGGGTCGATCTGGCGCTACGCATTACCGAACGCCCTTCCCCTGGGCTGATTGGCCGCCAACTGATGACCATCGACCACCTGCTGTGCGCCACACCGGCTTATCTGGCACAGCAGGGAACGCCGCAGCATCCGCAGGATTTGGCGCAGCATAGCTGCATTTATCTGGGTGAAACGCCGAACGACGCCCGTTGGAAATTCCGCCAGGCCGGGAAAACGGTGACGGTCAACGTACGTGGGCGCTACGCCGCCAACCATACCGGCGTGCGGCTGGATGCGGTGAAACAGCACATTGGCATTGGCAGCCTGCCGTACTTTACCGCCCGTCAGGCGCTGGACGACGGCGAAGTGGTGCAGGTGCTGCCGCAATGGGATTTCCTCAGCAGTTACCACGGCGGGCTGTGGTTGCTGTATGCCCCCAATCAGTACCTGCCTCCCAAGCTGCGGGTGTTTATCGACTATCTGGTGGCCTGCCTGGCGAAAGAGCCGCAGCTAAAGCGCCTTGCGTAAGGTGATATTGATACGGTGCGGCCCCACCAGCGAATGGTAGCCTTCCTTGATCGGCATAATGCCGTGAAAACACAGCCGCGACGGGCCGCCCCACACCACCACGTCGCCGTGCGCCAAAGGAATGCGCTGGGCCCGATCGCTACGTTGCATGCCGCCGAACTGGAATACCGCCGGCAGCCCGAGGGAAACGGAAACGATCGGCGAACCGAAATCATGCTCGTCTTTGTCCTGATGCAATGACAGCTTGCTGCCCGGATCGTAGCGGTTCATCAGGCAGGAATCCGGCACAAACGGGGCAAAGCCCGCCTGCTGTGCCGCTTCATCCGCCAGCGCCATCAGGATATCCGGGATCGGCGGCCAACGTTTGCCACTGCGCGAATCGCGCTCCGAATAGCGGTAACCGCGGCTGTCGCTGCTCCAGCCGTTACCGCACCAGCTCATCGCCACCGACATCACATGACCGCCCGGCGTAGTCATGTGCCGCCAGGGCACCTGAGCAATCACCCCATGCACCGCCGCCAGCAGTTCTGGGCCGTGATCGCGCACAAAACCGTGCATCACCACCGCGCCTGGCGCAATCTGTTCCCGCCACGGCGGCGGCACGGAGTCTTCAAAAAGATCGAGGGTCATGACAAAACACCTGTATTAATACACAGTATTTATTTTAACTTGCCGTTGGCGATTGTCCAGCCTGATGCGCCGCATTGTTGTTAGCGCTAAACTTCTCTAGAGTACCGGCAATAAAATCAATAACTTTTCAGGATCGCATGTGATTAAAGGGATCGTTCTTTCCGTCATCGCCTCGGTATTGTTCGGCGTGATGTATTACTACACCTCTACCCTGACCCCGCTTGACGGTGAGCAAGTCTTTGGCTGGCGTACCCTGCTGACGGTGCCGTTTTTGACGCTGTTTATGGTGCTTTCCGCCGACTGGCGCAAGGTCAGCGAGACCTTGAGTTGGATAAAACAGCGGCCGCGCCGCCTGCTGTTTCTGCCGCTGAGTTCGGCGCTGCTGGGGGTTCAGCTCTGGCTGTTTCTCTGGGCACCGCTGCACGGCAAGGCGTTGGAGGTATCCCTCGGCTATTTCCTGCTGCCGCTGACCATGGTGCTGGCAGGACGCCTGATCTTCCGCGATCGCCTTTCGCTGCTGCAAAAACTGGCGGTCAGCTGCGCCATTATCGGCGTCGGCAACGAGTTGTATCAGGTCGGCGGCGTGTCCTGGACCACCTTGCTGGTGGCGCTGGGCTACCCGGTGTACTTTATCCTGCGTCGCCGTTTCGGCACCGACAACCTGGGTGGCTTGTGGTGTGAGCTAACGCTGATGCTGCCGGTCGCCGCCTGGTTCGCTTTCGGGGGCAACGGGCCACTGGCGGCGTTGAGCATCAGCCCGGCACTTTATTGGCAAATCCCGCTGTTGGGGGTGATCAGCGCCGCTGCGCTGGTGTGCTATATCCTGGCCAGCCGTCTGCTGCCGTTCAGCCTGTTCGGCCTGCTGAGCTATGTGGAGCCGGTGCTGTTGGTGGTGGTGGCCTTGCTGCTTGGCGAGAGTATCGGCCGGGATGAATGGCTGACCTATATTCCTATCTGGCTGGCGGTGCTGCTGTTGGTGTCGGAAGGGGCCAGCCACCTGCTGCGCCGCAGGCGAATCCACCGGAAAATGTGACAGTGCAACGCCGAATTCTTGGCTTTATTTTATTGATTTATAAATAAATAAAAGTTGTGACATCGTCACCTTGTTGCCAGTAACGGCCGCAGAAACGGCGACCTGCATGGCACTGCGGCGTAAGGGTTTTGAGCAGTTCCAATTCGAACGTCTGTCGTTGCGTATCCAGCGTGACCAGGCGTGCGTCAAGAAAGTCAAAATAGCAGCGCACCTGCGGATATAGCGCTTTGAACAGGCTCTCTTTGGCGGAAAAGGCCAAGGTCAGCAGGTGGTTAAATGGCTGTAAATGAGCGTGCAGTTGGGCAGATTCCGCCTCGCTAACGATCGCTCGCTGCAGCTCCTCCGCACGCGCGGCGGGAATGAGCGTTTCAACGTCCAGCCCCACGCCGCCCACCCCGGTTTCCGGATGCACCGCGCAAAGCGCTGTGCCTGCATTATGACTGAGCGCACCGGCGATACCCTGCGGCCACTGCGGTGCCCGGTCTTCGCCGCGCAACAGCGTGAAATCCGCAAAACCCAGCGGTGCCAACAAGGTCCGCGCCAGATAACGCCCGGCCAGATATTCCGCCCGCCGCTTTGGCACCGCACGCGCCAGATGTTCGGGGAGCGCCATGCCAATGGCAGCGAAACAGTCATCCTGGTAGTGCGCCACAGAAAAGCGGCAACGGGCAACCTGCCCCGGGTAATCGTCCAGGTTCAACCGTTCAAAGGTGGGAATAAAAGAAGAGAACACGGGTTGTCCATATTGGGTGTGCAGAACGCTAATTTTAGACGCCGAGCTCCTGAGCAACAATGATTATTCCTCTCCCCCGTTACCGAGGGAGAGGCACGACAGGATTACAGAATCCCTTTCATGGTTTTTTCGAAGTCGCTCCAGGCGCAGTAGCCCTGCTTATCGATTGGACAGCCTTTTAACGCCATCGTCACGCGCTGTGGCGGGGTTTTCAGCGTCAGCGGAGTGGCATTGCGCAACTGGTCGGTGGATTGATACACGTACTCGATTTTCAGCAAATCGCGATCGTTTTTCTTATCGTGCCAGCGCTGGAACACCAGCTTGCCGCCAATCGGCGTTTTCTCATATTGATGCGGCAGTTGGTACGGCTTGAACTCCATCGCCGACAGCAGAGAGGCAATGTTGGAGTCGTGACCCACCAGCACCGTTACCTTCGGTGAATCCGGCTTGCGTTCGCCAATCAGTGCGCCGTTGATATACGTCAGCAGCGGTTTGGCCACGTTTTGCGCCACTACCGGCGAGGTAAACAGCGAATCCTGATAGCCGTCCTTCAGCTGCGCCAACTGTTTCCACTGCTGTGGCGTGGTGATTTTGCCCCAGGCCACGTCTTTCATCGGGAAGCCTTCGTAATATTGCAGCATAAAGGCGTCCACCAGCGAGTTCCCTACCCGCAGCGGCCCGGCCACACCCGGCTCTTTGCCCGGCACTGCGCTCATTTTGCTGGCTTCTTTGGTCAGATCGCAGTGTTTGTCGGTTTTACAGGCGCTGGAATCTTTGTAATCGATGATTTTTTCTAATTGCTTGTAGGAGGCGTCCAGCTTCAACGAGGCCAGTTCGGCGTTCATTGCCCCCAGAGCCTGCTGATTGAAAGCTTCGCTGTTGTCAGTGATGATCGGGTTGAAGGTGGGATCCATCTCCCCCATTTTGTCCTGATGATGCACGCTGACGTCACAACCGGGGAAAGCACCGTTGGTAAAGAACTGCGCGGTCGCCACCGTGCGTTGCAAACTGTTGGCATAGACGTAAACGCTGCCGGCGGTCGGGCAGCCTTCCTGCGGCAATACTCCGGTTTGCTTGAGCCACGCATTGAAGTAGTGGCCCATATACACTTCCAGCACCCCGCCCTTGGTGGTCAGCAGACCACCCGGCGTGTCCCAGGCCGGCCAGGCTTTAGGGGTGGACTGCGCCAATACGCTGCCGTTGTTGGCCAGCGGCGCACGCAGGTTATGGCGGCTCATCACCAGCACCTGATCCAATTGATAGTCGTTGGTTTCCGCCAAGGCAGTCCCGGTCATAAATAACGGCAAGCACAGCAATAAAGTTTTTCTTTTCATCCGCAGAGGCTCCAGGATTGTGATTATTTTTAATGTGTTAGCTATTGCTTCGCTATCATGGAGAGGTTAACGCCGAAAGTGTGTGATGAGCATCACAGGGAAAGGTCTGCTCAGCGGCCCTTCGCCGAGGGCCGCTGATAATTTAGAAAATCACATCCACAAACGCATGATCGGCCAGCCGATCAACAACAGCGCGGCGATGTACACCACGCCCAGAATACCGCCCATCCGCCAGTAGTCTTTCGACTTCACGTAGCCACAGCCGTAGATGATAACCCCAGGACCGGTGGCGTACGGCGTCAGCACGCCCATGATGCCGATCGACAGCACCAGCAGCATCGACAGCTGCTCCATAGGCACGCCCGGCAGGCCTTTACCGACGGCAAGGATCACCGGCAGCAGGGTTGCAGTGTGCGCCGACAGGCTGGCGAACAGGTAGTGAGCGAAGTAGAACACCAGGACCAGCGCCACGACCGTCATATCCGGCGAGAATCCGTCCAGATGGGTGCTCATGGTCAGCGCGAACCAGTCGATAAAACCGGAGCGCGTCAGGCCATTGGCCATCACTACCAGCGTCGCCAGGTTCACCAAGGTGTTCCAGGCGCTGGAATATTTAGTGATGTCCTTCCACGACACTACGTGCAAGGCCAGCATTAGCGATACCGCCAACAAACAGACCGTGGTGGCATCCAATATCTTGCCGCCAAACACCCACAGACACAGGCTGAGCAGCACCAGGCCAATCAGCGTGTACTCCTTGCGCGTCAGCTTGCCCATTTCCCCCAGCGCGCTATTGGCCCAGGAAGCGACTTCGCTGCTGTGCGTAACGCCCGGTTTGTACAGGTAATAGGAAATCAACGGCGCAATTACCAGCAGCAGCAGGCCGACCGGCAGGAAGGCCAGGAACCACTGCATCCAGCTGATATGCACGCCGGCGATTTTGCTGACGAACTCGATACCCAGCACGTTAGGCGCGGCGCCGGTGACAAACATCGAGGAGCTGATGCTGGTCCCGACCACCATCATCCACATCAGGTAACCGCCGATGCGCCGTGAGGAGGGATCGTTGGGGAAGGAATCAAACAGCGGCGGCAGATTTTTCACCACCGGGAACACGGTGCCGCCGGTACGGGCGGTGTTGGACGGGGTAAAAGGCGCCAGCAGGATATCGATGATCACCACCGCATAACCGAGCGTCAGGGTACGCTTGCCCATAAACTTCACCAAAAACAGCGCAATGCGTCGCCCCAGCCCGGTGGCTTCGTAGCCGAGCGCAAAGATAAATGCGCCGAACACCAGCCAAACGGTGGTGCTGGAGAATCCGGCCAGTCCCCATTTCAGCGCCTCTTTACCGGCCTTGAAGCCCGGCTCCGCTAATTCCTGCGCCCCGAACAGCACCCAGTTGGAGCTCAGCACGCTGAGGGTCACGGCGATAAAGCTGATCGCCGTCGCCGGGATCGGCTCCAGGATCATGCCGACAATCATCGCCACAAAAATGGCGAAGTAGCGCCAGGCCTGCGGCGGCATGCCGTCGGGCGTGGGTATCCAGAGCAGGATCGCCAGCACCAACAGCGGCGCCAGCGCTTTCCAGATTTTTTCCTTGGTTTCGGACATAAGTTTCTCCTGAAGACGGGTTATTTTTTTAGCTATGCCCTAGGGATTCCAAGTTGTGGCTTGAAAGGCAGCGGGCTTAGTGGAATTCGGTAATTGCGCCAGCAGCCAGGTGACGATCAACAGATCGGCACTGCCGCCTGGGCTGAGATTGCGGTGAATGCACTCGACGTCGAATTGCCGCAGGCGTGCTATACCCTGCTTGCCCTGGGCTCCCCCCTGCGCCAGCAGTTCGCCGGCACGCCACTGCAACCAGCGCAGGCCTTCGAGACCGCCGCGTGAGGCGACGTTGGTGTCATCGTTGTTGGCCATTAGCCACAGCAGGCTGTCCATCAGCGCCGTTTGCTCATCGCACCCGTCGTTTAGCCGTTGCAGGTACAGCGGCAGCGCACCGTTAATCACCCGCTCGAAGCCGGACTCTGCCTCGCCGCGCGCGCCGCTCAGGCCGTGTTGGGCAAACAGCCTTTGGCCGGCGGTCTGCAACGCATTGCGCTGTTGCAGCTCGCGTGCCACCAGCCCACGACACATCGACGCCACTTCGGCGCACAGCGTGGCGGCGTCAATAGGCTGCGGCCTCTGGGACAGGCGGCCGAAAGCGGTGCACAACAGGCCGAGGGAAAATACGCTGCCTTTATGGGTGTTGACGCCACCGGTGGCCTGGAACATGTGGTTTTCGCAGGCCAGCCCCAGCGGACGCAGCCTGACCAACTGCTCGGCAGCCGGGCAACGGGCGTCTTCCTGCCCCTGGCGGACAAAGCGCGGCAGCCAGATGCCGATAGCGCGGGCGCTGCGGTAAAAATGGCCGATGTTCATGTCCCGGTGGGCACCGTTGTTGTGGCGATCCACCAGCCCCGGTTTGGGCGTCAGGTTCACTTCGACCAACAGGGCGCGGTAGGCGGCATGGGCAAAGCCACTGACCGGCGCCGATGGGCTACACCGGGCGAGTTCAACGGGTTGAGAGCGCATCATTGAGCATCCTTTCCATTTCCTGCAGCAGCTGTTCGCTGCTGTGTCGCCGCTGACGGGCGCAGATTTTGGCCGGCTGGCTGCACAGCAGGCAGCGGCGCTCCGCCAGCCCCAGATCGCGGCGCGATAAAATACGGCCCTCTGGATCCAGCACGTCGATATCCCACAGCCGACCTATCGGCTGCTGAACCTCCAACTGCATGGCGCAGTCTTTCACCCGTTGGGCATCGGCCTGCAGCGCCATAAACCCTTCACAACCGGTGGAAAGCGCCAGCGCTTCCGCCTGCAGGCAGTGCCAGTTTTGCTCACGCCCCATTTGCTGCAGCGCCTGCCAGCCAAGGTTGAAGATGTTGCGGGTCAGGGCACTGTCTTTTACCGCACCGGGCACCACCAGCGTCAGCACCAGCAATGTGGAAGCATGCTGAGCCTGCCACGCCTGCTGCCGTGCCTGGCGGCACTCGCGGCTGGTCAGCAGTTCCGGCAGGCTGACGGCGCGGTTGGCGGCCAGTTCAGGAGGGACGCAGGTCATCACGTTACTCCGCCACCTGATGCACCACGTCGATCACCGAACCGTCGCGATAACGCACGACCGCCACCACTTTGTCGGTGAAGGCGATCGGCTGCGGTTCGCCGGTCAGCAACAGCGCACGCTGGCGCAGCCAGTCGATGCCAACCACCGGCAGCCCGGCCTCTTGCAGCCGCTGCGCCAACTCCGGCCGCGCCGGGTTGACGGCAATACCGTGATCGGTAACCAAAATGTCGATGCTGGAGCCCGGCGTGACGCAGGTGGTCACCTGCTCGACCAGCGTTGGAATGCGCCCGCGCACCAGCGGTGCGACGATGATCGCCAACCGTGCCGCCGCGGCGGTGTCGCAGTGACCGCCAGAAGCCCCGCGCAGCACGCCGTCGGAACCGGTCAGCACGTTGACGTTGAAGCCGGTATCGATCTCCAGCGCGCTTAGCACCACCACGTCAAGCCGGTCGACCGAAGCGCCCTTCGAACTGAAGTTGGCATACTGATTGGCGCTGATTTCAATGTGATTGGGATTGCGCGCCAACGACATCGCCGCCGCGCGGTCAAAACTCTGCACGTCCAGCAGGCGAGCAATCAGCCCTTTTTCATGCAGATCCACCATGGTTGAGGTAATGCCGCCGAGGGCGAAACCGGCGCGAACGCCACGCGCGCGCATTTTGTCTTCCAGAAAACGCGTCACCGCCAACGAAGCCCCGCCGGTGCCGGTTTGCAGCGAGAATCCTTCGGTAAAGAAGCCGGAACCGGCAATCACTTCGGCAGCGCGGCGGGCAATCAGTAATTCACGCGGGTTAGAAGTCATGCGGGTGGCATCGGCACCGATCTTGTCGGCGTCCCCCACTCGCTCGAGTTGAACGATCAGATCGACCCGATCCTGCGCCAGGCTGGCCGGATGATGCGGATAAGGCAGGATCGCTTCGGTCAGCAACACCACGGTGCCTGCGGTATCGGCATCCACTTTGGCGTAGCCCAACGAACCGCAGCAGGCTTCGCCGCTGTAGCCGTTGGCATTGCCAAATTCGTCGCAGGCCGGAACCCCGAGGAAAGCGACGTCTATCGCCAGTTCACCGGACTCGATCAGGTTGACGCGGCCACCGTGGGAGTGAATTTGTACCGGTTCGGCCAGCAGGCCGCGTGAGATGGCATCCGCCAGCGGGCCGCGCAGGCCGGAGGTGTAAATGCGGCTCACCACCCCGTTGCGGATATGGCCGACCAGCGGCGCATGGCATTCGCTCAGCGAGCTGGAGGCCAGCGTCAGGTTGCGGAACCCCATCGCCGCCAGCGTTTCCATCACCTGATTCAGCGCCAGATCGCCGCCGCGAAACGCATGGTGGAAAGAGATGGTCATTCCGTCCTGCAAACCGCTGCGGCGTACCGCCTGTTCCAGCGTGTCGCAGCGTTTGATATCGCGCGGCTTGCGCGCCTGCAGGTTGGCCTTGGAGGCATCCTGATAGCAGCGCAGGTCCGCCAGGTTGTTCAGGGTCATCAGTCGTTGTTGGCGTTTCATTATGCTTCCTCTCCGTGCTGAACCGACGCTTCGCGGATGCCGGAAAGCGCTGCGCGTTGCAATACCAGCCGCGCGCGTTCAATCACCGGGCTGTCGACCATCTTGCCGTTGAGCGACACTACCCCGCGCCCTTCCTGCTCTGCCGCCGCCGCGGCATCCACCACCCGCTGGGCGTGAGCCACTTCTTTGGCGGTTGGCGCATACAGGTTGTGCAGCAGTTCAATTTGCCGTGGGTTAATCAGGGATTTACCGTCGAAGCCAAGCTGTTTGACCAGCGCCGCTTCCTGCAGGAAGCCGGTTTCGTTATTGGCATCGGAATACACGGTGTCGAACGCCTGAATGCCCGCGGCACGCGCCGCCTGTAATATCGAGCAACGCGCAAACAGCAGCTCAATACCCTCCGGCGAACGTTCGGTACGCAGGTTGCGCACGTAGTCTTCCGCGCCGAGCGCGATGCCGATCAATCGCGGTGAGGCATGGGCGATGGCGACCGCCTGGGTGATCCCCGCCGCCGACTCAATCGCCGCCAGCAGGCCGGTACTGCCCACCGGACGCCCGCAGTCGGCTTCGATGGCGGCAATTTCGCGATCCATATCCACCACGTCCTGCGCGCTGTCGGTTTTCGGCAGGCGCACGATGTCCGCCCCGCCGCGCACTACCGCCTGCAGATCCGCCAGCCCGTAGGCGGAATCCAGCGCGTTGACGCGCACAATGGTTTCCACTTCCTGATACAGCGGGTGTTGCAACGCGTGATACACCAGCCGCCGCGCGGCGTCTTTTTCGCGCAGGATCACCGAGTCTTCCAGATCGAACATCAGCGCATCGGCCTGATAGATAAAGGCGTTGCTCACCATGGCCGCATTGGCACCGGGCACGAACAGCATGCTGCGGCGCAGACGGTATTTATTCAGCGTTTTCATGATGCGCCCCCCATGGCAGTAGACCGTTGTCGCTGGCGCGCATCAGCGCGGTTTCCAGCCGGGCCCGCAGCACGCAGTCGAGCGCGCCTTTGTCGTCCACCATCACCTGCACCGGCTCCACCTGATAACGTTGCAGCACCTCCAGCAACGTTTGGCGGATGGCTTCGCCGAACTGTTTCTCTACGCTGCTGGCGATCAGCAGATCGTGTTCCGGCCCCTCGGCGGGGGCGATGCGCACCATGACATCGCTGGATTCCAGCGTGCCGGCCATTGCTTCTCGGATAATTTTCATCTTTCACCTGATTGTGCGGATTCAAAGGGGTGTGCCGCCGGCTTGGCCCGGCGCTGCGTTTGCAAATCTTGCAGGTAATACAGGGTGTCCGGCGGCACCAGCGGCGCGGCGGCGTGAAAGTCCCCGGCGGCCAGCAGCTTGCGCACCCAGGAGGCGGAGATCGCCGTGCCCTGATATTGCAAACGTTCGATTTCTACCAGCGCGATTGGCGGGCTGGGTAGCGCCGGGGTTTCCAGCCAATAACGCATATCGCGGTTGTACTTGGCGGTGACCGCGCAGAAAGGCTCGTTGCCGACGAAGCGGTGGGTAATGCCCAACGCGGGCGCCAGATACTGACGGAAGATCTTCAGATCGATTTCGGTGTAGCAGTCGTCGGCAATACCTTGATCTTTAATGAAGTAACAAGGGAAGGTGGCGCGTGAAATGACGTATTGCGACCCTTCATGCACCGTCAGGTTAGGAATGTCTGCGGTGCCCGCCAGCACCAGCCGCCGCCGATCTTCATAGCTGAAGCGCGAAGTATTTTCCTTGACCAAAAACAGGTGCAGCCAGTCGCATTGCGCAGCGGCCTGGCGCACCAGGTATTGGTGGCCGCGGGTAAAGGGGTTGGCGTTCATCACGATACTGCCGATGGTGGTGCCCGGCCGGCGCTGGCCCGCTAACTGAGCGGCATAGCGTTTCAGCCGGCACGGGCTGTTTTCCATCAGCACCACGATGCCCGGCACCCGGGCGATGGGGTAGAAACCGCATTGCTGGAACAGCGGCTCATTTTGGATTTTGGTGTAGATAAACAGCTGGGTGTGATGGCGTTCATAAGCCAGATTCACCAGCTCCGTTGCCAACGTCAGCCCCAAACCTTCGCCGCGCATTTGCGGGCTGATGGCGACGCACTTGATAATATTGTCGGCAATGCCGCCGCAGGCGACCAACTTATCGTTTTGCGTCACGGTAATAAATATTTCAACCGTGGTGTCAATATTCAGATCGTTACTGCGCAGGAAAGCATTAATCTGCGCGATACTTTTATGATCGGACCTTTTGACTCGATTAAATAGGGTGTCGCCCAACATAACACGCTCTCTGGGTTAACTATTAAATAACAAAATAAATACAAAAAAGAGTGTCAATTAACATTTATTACAGGAATTAAAACCTTAAAAACCATGGAGATAAATCCGCCAAGGACACTTAATGAAACAATGGTAAACAGAAAAAAATAGCGAATTATTGACCTATTTCACAAACCCCTTTCGGTTAATAAGTTATTTAATGTTCTTTATTTACTTAATTATTTTTATGGTGTTTATTATTGAGATAATCTTTATTTTACGCGGCAATTAACTTACATTTTCGTAGCATATTGATCGCAATCTGCAAGACGACGGGGAGACGGGATTCACTATGGAATGGCTGAATATACTGATCGTCGAAGACGAAACGCCGCTGGCAGAAATGCACGCGGAATTTATCCGGCAAAACGGCGGCTGCCGACAAATCTGGTTGGCGGGTACCCTGGCGCAGGCCCGTACCATGGTCGAGCGCTTCAAGCCGGATCTGATCCTGCTGGATAACTTCCTGCCCGACGGCCAGGGCATTGAGCTGCTGCGCGAACTGACGCTGAGCGGTTATGCCGGCGGTATCGTCTTTATCACCGCCGCCAGCGACATGGACACCGTGGCCGAAGCCCTGCGCTACGGGGTGTTCGATTACCTGATCAAACCGCTGGCCTATGATCGGCTGGCCCATACGCTATTGCGCTTCAGCCAGCGGCACCAGGCGCTGAAGGATAAGGCACACCTTAACCAGCGCCGCATTGATCAGATGTTCAATACCTACGCCCGCGGCGAGCCTATGGCGACATTGCCGGCAGGCATCGATGAGCTGACGCTGGTTAAAATACGCGGGCTGTTCGAACAGCCCTCGGCCAGCCACACCGCTGAAAGCGTTGCGCAACAGATGGGGTTAAGCCGCACCACGGCACGCCGTTATCTGGAGTTTTGTACCGCCGCCCAGCAGCTGCGCGCCGAAATCATTTACGGCAAGGTAGGCCGTCCGCAGCGGATTTACCGGCCTGCTCAGCCAGAATAAGCGGTTATTTGATCGCCCCTGCAAGCTTGAATGTAACCGCTTTACTTTTTGGGTTCTCCTCAGCATCTTATTCGGCATGATGCCCCTCTACTCTGCCGACAGGACGATCGCCGATGAGTGCTCTGCCCTCTCCTTCCCTGAAAGACCTTATTGCCCGCCGGGACTGGCAAAATCCGGCCTGCACCCATTATCAGCGGCTGGCTGCGCATCCGCCTTTTGCGAGCTGGCGCGATCTGAACGCGGCGCGTGACGACAGCCCCAGCAGCAGCCAGAAAACGTTAAACGGCGACTGGCAGTTCAGCTATTACCGCAGCCCGCAGGCGGTGCCCGAAGCCTGGCTGCGGCAGGACCTGCCCGATGCCGACCGGCTGGCGGTACCGTCCAACTGGCAACTTGCCGGTTATGACGCGCCGATCTACACCAACGTCCGCTACCCGATCCCGGTTAACCCGCCGCTGGTCCCGGAAGAAAACCCGACCGGTTGCTATTCCCGCCAGTTTACCGTCGATCCCGCCTGGCTGGCCGAGGGGCAGACGCGCATTATCTTTGACGGTGTCAACTCGGCGTTTTACCTGTGGTGCAACGGCCATTGGGTCGGCTATTCGCAAGACAGCCGCCTGCCCGCCGAATTTGACCTCAGCCCCTGGCTGCAGGCCGGTGAAAACCGACTGGCGGTGATGGTGCTGCGCTGGTGCGATGGCAGCTATCTGGAAGATCAGGATATGTGGCGCATGAGCGGGATTTTCCGCGACGTCAGCCTGCTGCATAAACCCGCCATCCACCTGAGCGATATTCGCATCACAACCCCGCTTTACGACGGCTTCCGCCGTGGCGAACTGGTGGTGGAAGCGCACGTCAATCGACCGACACAGCACCGGGTACAACTGCAGCTGTGGCGCGATGGTCAGCTGATTGGCGAAAAAATCCAGGCGCTCGGCAGCGAAATTATCGACGAGCGCGGTGCCTATGATGACCGCACAACGCTGCGTCTGCCGGTGGAACAGCCTGCGCTTTGGAGCGCTGAAACCCCAACGCTGTACCGGGCCACGCTGGCACTGTTGGCGCCAGACGGGGAAATTATTGAGGTGGAAGCCTATGACGTTGGCTTCCGTCAGATCGACATCAGCAACGGGTTGCTGAAGCTGAACGGCCAGCCGCTGCTGATCCGCGGCACCAACCGGCATGAACATCATCCGCAGCACGGTCAGGTGATGGATGAAGCCACGATGCGCCACGACATTCTGTTGATGAAACAGCACAACTTCAATGCGGTGCGCTGCTCGCACTACCCCAATCACCCGCTGTGGTACCGGTTGTGCGACCGCTATGGGCTGTACGTGGTCGACGAAGCCAATATTGAAACCCACGGCATGCAGCCGATGAACCGGCTTTCCGACGATCCGCTGTGGCTACCGGCGATGAGCGAGCGCGTGACGCGCATGGTGCAGCGGGATCGCAACCACCCCTGCATTATTATCTGGTCGCTGGGCAACGAATCCGGCCACGGCTGCAACCACGACGCGCTTTATCGCTGGGTGAAAAGCCAGGACCCTACTCGCCCGGTGCAGTATGAAGGCGGCGGCGCCAATAGCGCCGCGACCGACATTATCTGCCCGATGTACGCCCGGGTGGATCAGGATCAGCCGTTCCCTGCCGTGCCCAAGTGGTCGATCAAGAAGTGGATCGGCCTGCCGGATGAACAGCGGCCGCTGATCCTGTGCGAATACGCTCACGCGATGGGCAACAGCTTCGGCGGTTTTGACCGTTATTGGCAGGCCTTCCGCCAGTATCCGCGACTGCAAGGTGGCTTCGTCTGGGACTGGGTCGATCAGGCACTCACCCGCCGCGATGACAACGGAGATGAGTTCTGGGCGTACGGCGGCGACTTCGGCGACACGCCTAACGATCGGCAATTCTGCCTTAACGGCCTGGTGTTCCCCGATCGCACGCCACACCCGGCGCTGTTCGAGGCGCAACGCGCCCAGCAGTTTTTCCAATTTGCCTTTGATGCCACAACGCTGACGTTGACCGTCAGCAGCGAGTATCTGTTCCGCCATAGCGATAACGAACGGCTGGACTGGCGGCTGGAGCTGGACGGCGTAGAACGCGCCAGCGGCAGCTTTGACCTCGCGCTACCACCGCAGGGCAGCGCCAGCTTCCACCTGCTCGACCGCTTGCCGATACTTCATCAGCCCGGCGAGCTGTGGCTGAATGTGGCGGTAGTGCAACCCCAGGCCACCGACTGGTCCGAAGCCAACCATCGCTGCGCCTGGGATCAATGGCCGGTACCACGCACGCTGCATTTGGCGCCGCCGGCAACGAAAGGCCTTGCCCCACAGCTGAACCAGAATGAGCGGACGATTGAGATCGGCCATGGCGAGCAACGCTGGCAGTTTACCCGCGAAAATGGCCTCCTGAGCCAATGGTGGCAAGATGGCGAAGCGCTGCTGCTGACGCCGCTGCAAGATAACTTTATCCGTGCGCCGTTGGATAACGACATTGGCATCAGCGAAGTGGAACGTATCGATCCCAATGCCTGGGTCGAACGCTGGAAGCTGGCCGGCATGTACCGGCTGGAAGAGCACTGCGTGCTGCTGCAGGCCGATCTGCTGAGCGACGGCGTACGGGTGGTGAGCGAGCACCGGTTCGGGGTAGATGGGGAAACGCTGTTATGCAGCCGAAAAGAGTGGTTGTTCGACAGCCAGGGCGCGGTCAGCGTCAGCGTTGACGTCGCGATCGCCGCCAGCCTGCCGCCACCGGCGCGTATCGGCCTGACCTGCCAACTGGCGGACACCCATCCGCAGGCTCAATGGCTGGGCCTGGGGCCGCATGAAAACTATCCGGACCGTCGCCTTGCCGCGCAATTCGGGCGCTGGCAACGACCGCTGGAAGAACTGCACACGCCGTACATCTTCCCCGGCGAAAACGGCCTGCGCTGCGACACCCGCCAGTTGCAGTACGGCGACTGGCACGTCGACGGGCAGTTCCACTTTTCACTCAGCCGCTACGGCCTGCGTCAGTTGATGGACTGTAGCCACCAACATCTGTTGCAGCCGGAAGCCGGTACCTGGCTCAACCTGGACGGCTTCCATATGGGGGTCGGCGGCGACGATTCCTGGAGCCCGAGCGTCAATGCGGACTACCTGCTCAGCCGTAGCCATTACCACTATCAGCTGCGGTTAAAACGCGCGGAACTGGGCTAAATCTGCCAAAACCTCAACGGGTTGCGCATTCTGTAAGCAAACAGTCACAGAATGCGTAATCCGCCTTTGACATGCTGCCAACACCCCGTTATGATTCCGGCCGTTCACACGATTCCTCTGTAGTTCAGTCGGTAGAACGGCGGACTGTTAATCCGTATGTCACTGGTTCGAGTCCAGTCAGAGGAGCCATATTAGAGAAGCCCGCTCAGGGAAACCTGAGCGGGCTTTTTGCTTTTGGGGTTTTGGGTGGGCGGCTTGGGGCGAAGAGCGGACCTTCAATAGCGATTCTCATACAATGTGTAAATGGACGGTTGTGAGCTCATTAATTAATATTTATTTATGGGAAATAGAACCATGCGGTTGAAATGAGGCCGTTTTTAATTTCAAAAACAGCAACACTCTCCAAAGGCTGATCAGACAAACCATGTATCAATTCGTGATCGAAAACTTTATTGCCCATTACTATTCTGGAAATAAGTTCTGCTTTAAGTTTCGGATTATTAAAGCGATTATTCACATAGAATTCACGTAAGGATTCTTTCCCTATTGTAGAGGGACTCTCAGTTGGCATCCGATAACCTTTGAAGTCCTCTGAAAAGCAAGAGATGAACGCTTCAATATCATGGGCATTATACGCTTCGAACTGAGCCTTCACTGGTGAATCTACCGACATAAAACCCCTCATAAATGAATTTATATGCAATTAATTTTCATATAAAATCACATTTAGTACATAAAAACAAATCAAAACTTAAGCTGAATTCGATGCTCATCTGGTCAACTTCTGGCACAAAACAGACCTATCATCTTTCCAACCACAACCTCATCGCCATAGTTTGGTTAGAAATTCCTCTATCAGCACACCAACAATTAATTAGCTTATTATTGGACAAGTTATTTTCCCTCATATAAATCATTTTACAAAAACCCACCAAAGAAGCATTAATCAAGAGCTCCCCTTTATTAACGCAATTAACGCAACGCTGCCCTCTTTCCCTTCCTCCTAATAACCCTATCAATAAAACAAAATTCAATAGCCAAAAACTATCACAACATTCAACTATTCCTATTTTATCTATCTGCATCTACTGACTACGCTTAATGCTGAGTGTCGATAGGCTCCCCGCTGCGAGCCTGACGATGAGAGCTCATTTTTTATTTTTGTAAATCAGTTGATTAGATAAATCCTTAGCGCAACACCCGATGTGGGCTTTCGCCCGCGATAGCAAGCTAACGGCTCCCTCAGGCATCAGACATTTCGGGCCTGGCGAGCAACCTACGAAGCAGAGAGCGCAACATGACAACTGAAAGCAAATGCCCCTTTTCGGGCGGCGGTAAACTGAATGCACCGCGCCGCGGCCCTTCGAATCAAGACTGGTGGCCCAACCAACTTAGCCTGAAGCCGCTGCACCAACACTCCCCCCTCTCCAACCCGATGGACCCGGACTTCGACTACGCCAAAGCCTTCAACAGCCTTGATCTGGCGGCGGTGAAACAAGACCTGCATGCCCTGATGACCGACTCGCAGGAGTGGTGGCCGGCAGACTTTGGCCACTATGGCGGCCTGTTCATCCGCATGGCCTGGCACAGCGCCGGGACCTACCGCATCGGCGACGGTCGCGGCGGTGCGGGTGAAGGCCAGCAGCGTTTTGCACCGCTCAACAGTTGGCCCGACAACGTCAGCCTCGATAAGGCCCGTCGCCTGCTGTGGCCGATTAAGCAAAAATATGGCCGTAAAATTTCCTGGGCCGACCTGATTATCCTGACCGGCAACGTGGCGCTTGAATCCATGGGCTTTAAAACCTTTGGCTACGCGGGCGGCCGCGCCGACACCTGGGAACCGGATGATGTTTACTGGGGCTCGGAAAAGATCTGGCTGGAACTGAGCGGCGGTCAGAACAGCCGCTACTCGGGCGATCGCGACCTTGAGGACCCATTGGCCGCAGTGCAAATGGGCCTGATCTACGTCAACCCGGAAGGCCCGGACGGCAACCCCGATCCGGTCGCTGCGGCGCGCGACATCCGCGAAACCTTCGCCCGCATGGCGATGAACGACGAAGAAACCGTGGCGCTGATTGCCGGCGGCCACACCTTCGGCAAGACCCACGGCGCGGGCCCGGCGTCGCACGTCGGTGACGATCCTGAAAGCGCAGGCCTTGAGCTGCAGGGTCTCGGCTGGCATAGCAGCTTCGGTACCGGCAAGGGTAAAGACGCCATCACCAGCGGTTTGGAAGTCACCTGGACCACCACCCCAACCCAGTGGAACCACGACTTCTTCCGGCACCTGTTCGAATACGAGTGGGAGCTGACACAAAGTCCGGCCGGTGCACACCAGTGGGTGGCCAAAGACGTCGGCGAAACCATTCCCGATGCCTTCGATCCCAACAAAAAGCAGCGCCCGACCATGCTGACGACTGACCTGTCGCTGCGTTTCGATCCGGCCTATGAAAAGATCTCACGTCGTTTCTATGAACATCCCGATCAGCTTGCCGATGCCTTCGCTCGGGCCTGGTACAAACTGACCCACCGCGATATGGGGCCGCGCGCTCGCTATCTCGGCCCGGAAGTGCCGGCCGAAGAGCTGATTTGGCAGGATCCGATCCCGGCGGTCGATCATCAGTTGATCAACGATCAGGATATTGCCGATCTCAAAACGCGGATCCTGGCCTCGGGCCTGCCGGTATCAGTGCTGGTTTCCACCGCCTGGGCATCCGCC
The DNA here is from genome assembly GCF_047456085.1 of Serratia sp. BNK-12. Taxonomy (NCBI): domain Bacteria; kingdom Pseudomonadati; phylum Pseudomonadota; class Gammaproteobacteria; order Enterobacterales; family Yersiniaceae; genus Serratia; species Serratia sp. BNK-12. The sequence goes on along the minus strand of NZ_CP179896.1, from coordinate 1,656,539 downwards.
TCCAGCTTCCGCGGTTCCGACAAACGCGGCGGCGCCAACGGGGCGCGTATTCGTCTGGCGCCACAAAAGGATTGGGCGGTGAACGAGCCTGCTCAGCTGGCACAAACCCTGGCCACGTTGGAAGGTATTCAGCAGGCCTTTAACCAGGCGCAGTCAGGTAACAAACGCGTCTCTCTGGCGGATGTGATCGTGCTGGCCGGTGCGGCCGGCATCGAAAAGGCGGCGATCAGCGCCGGGCACCCGGTGAGCGTTCCCTTCACGCCGGGCCGCATGGACGCAACGCAGGAGCAGACCGACGTCGAATCCTTCGAAGCGATGGAACCGGTAGCCGATGGCTTCCGCAACTACCTGAAGCAGCAATTCAGCGTGCCGGCCGAGGCGCTGTTGGTCGATAAAGCGCAGCTGTTGACGCTGACCGCACCGGAAATGACGGTATTGGTGGGCGGGTTACGGGTGCTGAACGCCAACGTCGGTCAAAGCCAGCACGGCGTGTTGACCCAACGCCCACAGGCGCTGACCAACGACTTCTTCGTCAATTTGCTGGATATGGGCACCATCTGGAAAGCGGCCAACGAAGACGGCGTGTTTGAAGGGCGCGACAGCCAAACGGGTGCGCTCAAATGGACGGCGACGCGTGCCGATCTGATCTTCGGTTCGCACTCTCAGCTGCGGGCTTTGTCGGAAGTTTACGGCAGCGCAGACGCCCAGGGCAGCTTCGTTCGCGACTTTGTCGCCGCCTGGACTAAGGTGATGAACCTCGATCGTTTTGATCTCGCCTAAGAGATGTAACGGGCGCAGCATGCAGCGCCCCTACGCCAAACACCAGTGAAGGTTTTGTCAGTAGCCTGAAAGCCCGCTTAGGTCAGCTTAAGCGGGCTTTTTATTTCACAGGATCTCGCGCGAGTAGTACTCAGATATTTTCCAGATCGATGCCGCGCGTTTTCGGGCCAAACACGCCGATCACCACCATCACAATCAGCATGCTGGCCACGATAAACGCGATAACCCCCACCGAGCCGCCGTATTGCAGAATGATACCGATGATCAGGCTGCTGAATACCGTCGACAGTCGGCTGAACGAATAGCAGAAGCCGACAGCGCGGGCGCGTATGTAGGTCGGGAACACTTCCGATTGATAAGAATGGTAGCTATAGGTCAGCCAGGCATTGGACCAGGTGATGAAGAAACCGCAAAGGATCAGCCAGACGGGGTTGTTTTGCAGGGCAAACAGCGAGCCGAAGATCACCGTCACCAGGCAGGAAAGTACAATCTGCCACTTGTTTTCCATCTTGTCGGCATAGCGGCTGCACAGCAGCGATCCCAACGGGTAAGCCAGAGTAATAAAGAAGGCATACAGCAAGCTGTGGGTGATGGAGGCTCCCTTTCCGGCCAGCAAAGCGGGTAGCCAGTTGCCAAAGCCAAAGAATCCGATGGCCTGGAAGAAATTCATCACCACCAGCATCAGGGTACGACTGCGGTAACGCGGCGACCAAATATCCTTAAAGCTCCCCTGCGCCGGCATTTCGCTGTGTGCTTGCGCGTCATGCGCGGGGAAATCTGCCGTATGGGTGACGCCGCAGCGTCGTTCCATCGCCTGCATCACCTGCCGGACTTCCGGGTAGCGCCGCTGCTGTGCCAGCCAGCGCGGCGATTCCGGCAAGCCTTTACGCACCAGCCAGATCACCAGCGAAGCCACCGCACCGGCGATCACCACGTAACGCCAGCCGCTCAGGCCCAGGATGGTTTGCGGCACCAGCCACCACGACATTAACGCCACCGTCGGCACCGAGAGAAACTGAATGAAGAAGGAAAAGGCAAACGCCCGGGTGCGCAGATGTGCGGGCACCCATTCGGTCAGGTAAGTATCGATCGTCACCAGCTCAATACCCAAGCCGACGCCGACCAAAAAGCGCAGGAAGATCACCCATTCGGCCTGATGCTGAAAAGCCAGACACAGCGAAAAGATGCCATACCAGGCCAGGGCAAACATAAAGGTGGTGCGGCGGCCAAAGCGGTCGGCATAGGGGCTGAGCAGGCTGGCGCCGATAAACAGGCCAAGGAAGGTGGCGGAGGCGAATGCCGCCTGGTCGGAGACACCGAACACGCCCTGCGCTCCGGTATGGAAGATGCCTTCGGCGATTAAGCCGGTGCTGATGTATCCAGTCTGGAACAGGTCGTAGAGTTCAAAAAAGCCGCCTAACGCCAGCAAAGCAATAAACCGCCACAGCCCGGCGGAGCTGGGCAATGCATCTATTCTTGCTGACAGATCCCGTTCATGGATCGGCGACTGGGCCGCCCCCACGCTTCCCGCAACCAAAGACTCACTCACCATTAACCTCGCCATAACATAATCGATAGTTTTCTATGCTATCGGCTCGGCGTCGGAGTTAAATATTTAATTAGCAGACTATGAAAAAATTTTAAGCATAAAAAACTGCAGCAATCTGTTTTGCTGAGAGAAAATTCAACCGGAGTAGCAATGCACGACAGCGAACTGATGGCCCGCTGTCGTGCGGTGGGGCTTAGCGGATGTGGTGGTGTTGCAGGCGTTCGCCGCGGTAAAAGTTCAGCACACACCAGCCGAGGGCGATCAGCGCCAGCGGTGCAGCGACAAAACCGATGTTGCCCATGCCCAGATGCTGGCTGACCTGGTTACCCAGCAGCGCGCCGCCGCCGATACCAAAGTTGTACAGCCCGGAGTAGATCGACATCGCCACGTCGGTGGCGTCCGGCGCCAGGTTCAACACCTTGGCCTGCATCGACAGGCCAATCGCCATAATGGCCATGCCCCACACCGCAAACAGCAGCGTCAGGTGATTTTCATTACCGGATGCCGGCAACAGCAGCAGCAGGCTCAGCATCAACAGCGCGATGGCGCCGATAAAAAAGCCCGACGGAAAACGTTCGCTGAAGCGGCTAAACAGCAGGCTGCCAATGATACCGGCGGCGCCGAACAGCAACAGCATCAGCGTGGTGAAGTTTTCCGACAGCCCGGCCACGGTCTGAATAAAGGGTTCGATATAGCTGTAGGCGGTGAAATTCGCCGTCACCACGATGATGGTCAGCATATACAGGCTGACCAGCGCCGGACGCTTAAACAGCATTGGCACGCTGGACAGTGAACCGGAATGCTCGCTTTTCAGCACCGGCAGCAGACGCCACAGCAGCACCAGCGCCAGGGTGGCGCAAACCGCGATGCCGATAAAGGTCATGCGCCAACCGAGGATCTGACCAATCACGCGGCCCAGCGGCAGGCCGAGCACCATGGCCAGCGCGGTACCGCCGGCCAGCAGGCTCAGCGCCTGCGCCTTTTTGCCCGCCGGGGCGACCCGGATCGCCAGCGAGGCGGTGATCGACCAGAATACCGCGTGGGCCAGCGCCACACCGGCACGGGAAATCACCAGCGTGGTGAAGTTCCAGGCCACGGCGGTCAGCACATGGCTGGCGATAAACAGTATGAACACCCCGATCAGCAGCTTGCGCCGTTCAATTTTGCTGGTGAGCAGCATACACACCAGAGAGGCGGAGGCGACAATCCAGGCGTAAATGGTGATGATCAAACCCACTTGCTCGGTTTGCATTGAGAAACTTTTGGCGATGTCGCTCAGCAACCCCACCGGAATAAATTCGGTGGTATTGAAGATAAAGGCCGAGACGGCAAGGATGACCACGCGCAACCAGGCGGTTGAGCGAGATACCTGGGTTTGTTCCATGTTAAACGGGATCCGGACAGGTGCGGGAAGTAGCGATATTTTAACCAACTGCCGGGGTAAATGCGATATAGATCACACTTTTATTGGCCTGTTTTTTTCGACAGTCTTTTGCCGCGCAAAGGCCTGCAAACCTGCAGGCCTTTGGCAGAAATAAACAGGCGTTATTGGCTGATGCAGCGTTGTAACGCCTCAACCGAGGTATGAATACCGGCATCGACCGACATGGTCAGATCTTCCATCTCCAGCGAGACCCAGTCGTTGTAACCCATCATGCGTACCACCGAGAAGAATTCCTTCCACCACTGCAAATCCTGCCCGCACCCGACGGCCACATAGTTCCAGGCACGTTGTGCAACCTGTTCCACCGGCCGGGTTTCCAGCAGCCCGTTGACCGCCACTATCCCCCTTTCCAGCCGCACATCTTTGCCGTGCACGTGGTGGATCGCGTCCCCCAGGCGCCGTGCGACGGCAATCGGATCGGCCCCCATCCAGATCAGATGGCTGGGATCGAGGTTCAAGCCCACCATCGGCCCCACCGCGTCGCGCAGCCTGAACAGCGTGTCCGGGTTCCACACCAGCATCGAGCTGAAATTTTCCAGCGCGAACTTCTCTATGCCGAACGCCTGCGCCTTATCTACCAGCTTCTGCCAATACGGGATCGCCACCTCGTTCCACTGGTAGTCCAGGCAGTTTTTCAGCGTCGGCGGCCAACTGACGGTATAGGTGATCCAGTTAGGGATGCTGTCGCCGGGCGCCGCAGGCGGCAATCCGCTCATCATAACGATTTTTTTCACCCCCAGGCCGGCGGCCAGCGCCAGCGTGTTGTCGGTATCATGGCGGTGTTTTTCGCCCAGCACGCCCGGTTCCAGCGGATTACCGGAAACGTTCAGCGCCGCAATTTTCATGCCGCGGCTTTCCAACGCCGCCATCAGCCGCCGCCGTTTGCCCGCGTCCTGCAACAGCGCCACGGTGTCCAGATGCGGTGCCGAAGACCAGCCGCCGGTGGTCATTTCCACGCCAAACACCCCCAGTTCGCCCAGGCGATCCAGCATGGCTTCAAACGGCAGGTGGCCCAGGCTATCGGTACAAAAAGAAAGTTTCATGCTCTTGCTCCGGGTAAATAGGTTTATTCAAAGGCCACCCACCGGGCGCCCTGGTTGGCGGAACGCACGCAGTTTTCAATCCAGCGCACGCCCTCGATCCCGGCGTCGATATCCGGATACACCAGTTGCGCCAGCGCCTGCCGATCGCCGCGGCGGGTGGCGTCGATAGCCAGAGCAAATTTCAGGTAGATGTTGGCCCAGGATTCGGTCAGGCCTTCGGTATGCAAAGCCCCCAGCCGTTCCCAGGCGTTGCAGGTATCGTCCAGATACGCCATGCCGCGATACAGCGTCTGGTTTGGCTGCCCCTGCACCTCGTAGCGCAGCTCGCTGGGGTTGATGTCGCTCCACTCCAGGCTGGCCTTCGACCCCACGATGCGAATGCGCTGGCTGCTCATCGCGCCGGCATTCACCGATGAAGCCCACATCCGCCCTACCGCGCCGCTTTCATAGCGCATCATCACCAGCGCGTTGTCTTCCAGCGGTGCACGCGAGGGAATAAAACTTTGCCGATCGCAGAGCAGCTCGCGGATCTGCATCTGCGGCATGACCAATTGGGAGAGGTTGTAGGTGTGGGTGGAAATATCCCCCAGCACAAAGCTCGGGCCTGAGATCTTGGGGTCAATGCGCCATTTCTGCGCTTCGCTGAGGCGATCCACTTCGTCCGTGGCATTAAAACCGTGGGTATATTGCAGATCCACCATCCGTACTTCGCCAATCTGGCCATTGGCGATCATCGCGCGCATTTGCAGCAGCAGCGGGTGGCCGGAGAAACCGTAAGTCACGCCGACGATCAGGTTTTTTTCCGCCGCCAGCGCTTTAATTTCATAGGCTTCCTGGCTGGTGAAAAACAGCGGTTTCTCGCAGATGACGTGCAACCCGGCCTGCAGCGCCGCACGGGTAATTTCGTAATGCGTGCCGTTCGGCGTCGCTACCGACACCACTTCAATGCCGTCCTCACGCAGCGCCTCTTGAGCGAACAACGTGCGGTAATCTTCATAGCAGCGGTCGGCCGCTACCCCCAGGTTCACACCGAACTCGCGGCCGCGATCCGGCACGATATCAAACGCGCCTGCCACCAGCTCAAAAGCGGTATTATCCCGTAGCGCCCCGCAGCGATGCTTGTAGCCCACCTGCCCCAACCGCCCGCCACCGACCATTGCCCAGCGCAGAGGGCGCGCCGTTTTTCTTTCGCCATTTAGCATAGTTGCTCCCGAAACCTTGGATTTCATCGTTTTCGCCGCATTGCACCCGGGTGCAAATTTTAACTGCACCCGGGTGCAAAATTAGGTAGCAACTTGACCGCTCAACAAATGCCACTTGCGATGGACTATTGGAGAGGGTTAAAAATAAGTCAAATGCGCCATAATAAATCTGCCGATCAGGATCACAAAATACCGCTAAAAAGATCCGCTGCGTTGTGCCGATGGCCCGCAGGATCCTCGCGCCGACGTCGGCAATTCCCGCATTCGACCACGCTGTGCTAATCTGTTGAACCCATACCGTTTTTTCATCACGAGCGAAAGATGATGGCGAAGAAACCCGGCTCTACCCCGGCGCCCGCAGCACGCAAGGCGACGGCCAGCGATGTGGCCGCCCGCGCCGGCGTGTCTAAATGGACGGTATCGCGTGCCTTTACCGACGGCGCGTCGATCTCACCGCAGGCCATGCAACGGGTTCAAACCGCAGCGCGTGAATTGGGTTATCGCCCTAACCTGCTGGCGCGCAGCCTGTCGAAAAAGAGTACCCGCATCATCGGGCTGGTGGCGGACGAACTGAAAAACCCGCATATCTTTACGCTGCTGGATGAAGTGACCCGGCAGTTGCAAAGCCGCGGTTATATGGCGTTGCTGCTCAATATCACCTCTGAGCACGATTACGAGTCGGTGCTGACGCTGGCGGACCAAATGCAGGTGGACGGGCTGCTGTTCCTCGGCACGCTGCTCAATGACCGGCTGATCAGCCTGGCGCAGGACATTCACCGTATTCCGCTGGTAGTGCTGTATCGCTACAGTGAAAGCCCCTATATCCAGGTGCTGGCGACCCACGGTTATCAGGCTGGGTTCGATATCGGCGAGTTGCTGCTCCAGCAAGATTACCCGCGTATGGGCTATCTGGCGGGGCCAATCAGCGAATCTACCCAGTTGCGCCGCCTGGACGGTTTCCGTGCCGCGCTGGCGCAACAGCAGCGTGAGGTCAACCTGGTGCTGCAGGCTCCGCACTACCAGCGTCTTTGCGGGATGGAGGCCTTTTCGACCTACCTGGCCGCCACCCCGGCAGAGCAACGGATAGACGCCATTTTTTGCGAGAACGACATTCTGGCGGTCGGCGTTATCGATGCCATACGCGCCACGCCGGGCTGTGCGCCGATTGCCGTGGTGGGCTTTGACGACATTGAGCTGGCGGCCTCCCCCAGCTACCAGCTAACCACTTACCGCCAGCCGATGCAGCAGCTGATAGCCGATGGCATTCACTGCCTGACGCAGGCCTTCGAACCCGGCGGACAACGGCTGTATACCGGCGAATTGATCGTCCGGCAATCACATCTAAAACAACCCTAAGACGGCGAGAAATCGGCTCACTGCTATTGAGGTCACTATGTCAGCTATCTACGATTGGTCTGTGCTTGCTCTTCGCCGTATTTACGATCGCCGCATCAGCAGTTCACCGGTCCTCGACAGCAACCGGCTGTTTCCCGACGCCCAACGCTTTACCGCTCACTGGCAGCAGATACGCGAGGAAGCGCTGACCGTAGCGCAAGATCTGCGTAATATCCCACGTTTTCACGAGATCATGAGCGAACAGGCGTCGATCTCCGCCAACGACGCTCGCGACTGGCGCATGTTTATCATGCAGGCCTATGGGCAGCCGATAGCGCGCAACCTCGCCCGTTGCCCACAGCTTGCACAATTGATCGCCTCTTCCCCGGATGTGCTTTCAGCCTCATTGTCGTTCCTGGCACCCGGCAAACAGGTGCCCGCGCACCGTGGCCCGTTCCGCGGCATTCTGCGCGGCTATCTGGTGTTGTCGATGCCCAAACGCGCCGACGGTGAACCCGCTGCGGTGTTGAAAGTCGACGGACGGGAGTACCGGCTGAACGAGGGGGAATTTATGCTGTGGGACGACACCTTCGAACACGAAGTGTGGAACGACAGCGACCAGGTGCGCACCGTGTTGTTGCTGGATATCCGCCGCCGCGATTTGCCCCGCGGCCTGCGGATCTTGTCCAGTGGCATCATCGCTCTGGTACGGCTAAACGTGCGCGTGATCCAGCGCCAGTTTTAAGCGCCGCCCAGATAAGCCTTCCTCACCTCCTGATTGCTTAACAGCTCCGCGCCGCTGCCGGTCAGCCGGATTTGCCCGTTGACCATCACATAACCGCGATCGGACAGCTTGAGCGCATGGTTGGCGTTCTGCTCCACCAGGAACAGCGTCATGCCGCCACGGGTCAATTCGCGCAGAATGCTGAAGATCTGTTTGACGATAATCGGTGCCAACCCCAGGCTCGGCTCATCCAACAGCAGCAGCTTCGGGCGGCTCATCAAGGCTCGGGCAATCGCCAGCATCTGCTGTTCGCCGCCGGACATGGTCATCGCCCGCTGGTTGCGCCGCTCCTTCAGGCGTGGAAACAGCTCGAACATGCGCTGCAGGTCTTCATTCACATAGCGATTGCCGACAGTGATGGTGCCCATCAGCAGGTTTTCCTCCACGCTCATGTCCGGAAAGATCCGTCGCCCCTCCGGCGCCTGGGCGATACCGCTGTTGGCAACGTAATGGGTAGAACGCTGGCTGATATCCTCTCCGCGAAACAGGATCTGCCCGCCGCTGATGCGCGGTTGGCCGAAGATCGACATCAGCAGCGTGGACTTGCCCGCGCCGTTGGCGCCAATCAGCGCCACCGTTTCCCCTTCATTGACCTGTAACGAGACCTGCTGCAACGCCTGGATCGGGCCGTAAAACACGTCCACATTGCGAAATTCCAACATCACATTGCTCATCCCGCCAGCTCCTCTTCATCCGCGCCAAGGTAAGCGGCGATCACCGTGTCGTTATGCTGTATTTCTTTCGGCGTGCCTTCGGCGATCACATCGCCATGGTCGAGCACAATCACCCGATCGGAAATTTCCATCACCATGCCCATATCGTGCTCGATCAGCAGCACCGTGATGCCGTGGTGCTGACGCAGGAAACGGATAATGCGGCTCAGGGTCGCCGTCTCCACCGGGTTCAGCCCGGCGGCGGGTTCGTCAAGGCAGATCATCTCCGGCGTGGTGCACATCGCCCGGGCGATCTCCAGCCGCCGCTGCTGGCCGTACGACATCTCCCCCGCCAGCCGGTTGGCGCAGTCCACCAGCTCCACCACTTCCAGCCAGTAAAAAGCGCGATCCAGCGCCTGGCTTTCCGCCCGGCGATAGCCTGGCGTATTGAGCACCCCGGCGACCAGATTGCGGTTGCTGAGCATGTGCTGCGCCACCAGCAGATTCTCCACCACCGACATTTCGCGGAACAAACGGATATTCTGGAAGGTGCGTGCCAGCCCGGCGCGATTAACCAGATGGGTCCCGCCGAACATTTTGTAGTACAGGCGCGATCCCAACCGCTTCGGGTTTACCCAGTCGCCGGCGCGAAACTTCTGCCCCAGCACCTGGATCACGTCGGTTGGCCGTTTGTGGGTGTTAAGCAGGATGGCGCCGCCGGTGGCGCGGTAAAAGCCGGTCAGGCAGTTGAACACCGTGGTTTTGCCGGCGCCGTTGGGGCCGATCAACGCGGTGATCGAGCCGCGTTCGACCGCCAGATTCACGTCGTTGAGCGCCTTGATGCCGCCAAAATGCATCATCAGATGCTCAACCTGCAAGATTGCGTCGCTCATGGCGCCACCCCCTTGCGTGGCGCAAAGCTGGTTCGGCTGATCCTTACCAGCCCACGCGGTCGCCAAATCATCATCGCCACCATCAGCACGCCAAACAACAGCACGCGGTACTCGGCGAAGCTGCGCAACAGTTCCGGCGCCACCGTGAGCACGAACGCCGCCAGCACCACGCCGATGGTCGATCCCATCCCGCCCAGCACCACGATCGCCAGGATCAACGCCGATTCGAAGAAGGTAAACGAGGTGGGGTTGACGAACCCCTGATAAGTGGCGAAAAACACCCCGGCCAGCCCGGCGGTGGACGCGCCCATCATAAAGGCCGACAGCTTGACCAACACGTGGTTTAAGCCGAGCGAACGACAGGCGATTTCATCCTCGCGCAGGGCTTCCCAGGCGCGGCCGATCGGCATGCGCGTCAACCGGTGCTTGATGTACAGCACCAGCAGCACCACCAGGAACAGCACCGCATAGATAAAGATAAATTTCAGGTTAGGGTTATAAGTGATGCCGAGGAATTCATGAATCGGCACGCCGCCGTCCTTCGCGCGTCGGCCAAACTCCAGGCCAAAAATCGTCGGCGCCGGGACCGAGACGCCATTCGGCCCGCCGGTCAGCGACATCCAGTTGTTCAGCACCAGCCGGATGATCTCGCCAAACCCCAGCGTGACGATCGCCAGATAGTCACCGTGCATACGCAACACCGGGAACCCCAGCAGCGCGCCGGCCAGCGCCGCCATCAGCGCCCCCAATGGCAACATCGCCCAGAACCCGAGGCCGAGATACTGGTAGCCCAGCGCCAGCCCATAAGCACCAATGGCGTAGAACGCCACGTAGCCCAGGTCCAGCAGCCCGGCGAGCCCGACAACGATGTTCAAGCCCAGCCCGAGCAGCACGTAAATCAGCCCCAGTATCGCCACCGTCAGCAGGTATTTGGTGGCGACAAACGGAAACAGCAGCGCGATGACCGCCATTAACGGAATAATCCAGCGCAGGCTGGTCTTGGCGCCGATCGGCCGGACATACACCCCGTCGTTACCGCCGTCAAAGCGCGTCAGCAATTTACGGCCCGGTGTGGTTTGCAGAAACAGGCTCAGTAACAGCCGCCCGGCCATCACCACCGCGATAATCCACACCAGACGGTGCGGCTCGAAGTTAAAGCTGTAACCGTTCAGAACGATGCCGACGATCGGCCCAAACACGATCAGGGCAATCAGCCCGGCCAATACGGCGTCCAGCAGGCTGCGCTTAACGTTCAGCCCTGGGTGAACCTCTGAGTGCGACATAAGTTTTCCCCTCAAACCTTAGCGACCATTGGCCGTCCGAGCAGGCCCTGAGGGCGGAAAATCAGGATCACCACCAGCAAACCGAAGGAGAACACGTCTTTGTAATCCGAGTTCACCATGCCGGCGAACTGCGCCTCCGCCACGCCCAGCAGCAGGCCGCCCAGCATCGCGCCGGGTAACGACCCTATGCCGCCCAATACCGCGGCGGTAAAGGCTTTGATGCCGATGATAAAGCCGACGTAGAAATCGAAGGTGCCGTAGTTCATGGTGATCAACACCCCCGCCAGGCCGGCCATGGCGGCGCCGATCACGAACACCAGGGAAATGACCCTATCGGTGTTGATGCCGAGAATTGACGCCATTTTGCGGTCTTGCTGAGTGGCGCGACAAATGCGCCCCAGCCGGGTGTGTTGAATGATGTAAGTGAGGATCGCCATGCCCAGCAGCGACGCGAACAGGATAAACACCTTGGTGTAGGTGATTTGAATCACCCCGCCGTCAAAGTTGAGGCGGAACACTCCATCCAGCAGGGTTGGGATCCCCTGCTGGCGTGGTCCCTGGCTGATTTGTGCGTAGTTTTGCAGGATCAGCGACATGCCGATTGCGGAGATCAAGGGGGCTAAACGGGTAGAGTTACGCAAGGGTTTGTAGGCGATACGTTCGATCACCCAGCCATACACGCCGGTGATCACGATGGTAAACACCAGCGTACCGAGGATCAGCAGCGGGAACGACTGCAGGCCGAAGAACGACAGCAGCGCCAGCCCGATGGCGCACAGGTAGGCGGAGATCATATACACCTCGCCGTGGGCGAAGTTGATCATGCCGATAATGCCGTAAACCATGGTGTAGCCAATGGCGATCAGACCATAAACTGCGCCGAGCGTCAGGCCGTTGATCAATTGTTGCAGAAAGAAAACGTCCATAATGAGCAGTCTCGCCTGGTGGGACCGCAAGCAACAGCAGGCGCGGCCCAAGGGAAGAATCGGCGCGGATCCGCAGCACATGCGGATCCGCTTGCTGGTTAATCCTCAATGGATTTCAAACTGCAGCCAGGCGGCAAGTACGTGAATCCCCAGGAGCTTAGGTCCACTAAGTGACTGGGGTGAACGTAGGCAGCCAACAACGCTGCGGCTTGAAAGACGCCGAGGATTGTTTAGAGTTGGTGATATTTGCCCTTGTCGTCCCACTGATAGACCACGTAATCCGATACCTTCAGGTCACCTTTCTTATCCCAGGCCTTTTTGCCCATCACGGTATCCACATCATGAGATTTCAGCCATTCGCTGGCCTTGGCGCTGTCTTTGCCGCCGGTGGCGTTAAAGGCCGCGGCGATCGCCTGAATAGAGGCGTAGGAGTAGAGGGTATAACCTTCCGGCTCGAAACCGCTGGCGCGGAATTTGGCGATCACCGCCTTACCTTCCGGGATTTGACGCGGGTCGTTACCGAAGGTCATCAGCACGCCGTTGGTGTACTGCGGCCCGCCGGCAGCGGTCACCAGCTCTTCGGTCACGATACAGTCGCCGGAGAAGAACTTGGCGGTGACGCCCTGCTCACGCATCTGGCGCACCAATGGTCCGGCTTCTGGGTGGCAGCCGCCGAAATAGACCACGTCGGGTTTGACCGAGGCAATTTTGGTCACCAGCGCGTTAAAGTCTTTTTCACCGCGCGACAACCCTTCATACAGCACCTCTTTCACGCCGCGCTTGTTCATTTCCGCCCTGGCGGCATCCGCTAGCCCCTGGCCGTAGGTGTCCTTGTCGTGGATCACCGCAATGCGCTTGGCCTTCAGGGTATTCAGCATGTAATTGGTGGCGATCACCCCTTGCTGATCGTCACGGCCGCACATGCGGAACATGTTGGTCATGCCGCGCTCGGTGATCTGCGGGTTGGTAGAGCCAGGGGTGATGGCGATAATACCGGCTTCGTCATACACCTCGGAGGCCGGCATGGTGGAGGATGAGCAGAAGTGTCCCACCACCGCTGCGACCTTGTCCTGATCGACCAGGCGGTTGGCGACCGAAACCGCCTGTTTGGGTTCACAGGCGTCATCCCCCTGCACCAGCTTAATTTTTTCCCCTTTAATCCCGCCGGCGGCGTTGATATCCGCTGCCGCCTGCGAGGCACCACGCCAGTACTGATCGCCATAGGTCGCATTCGGCCCGGAGAACGGCCCGGCGACGCCGATAACGATATCGGCCTGAGCATAAAAAGCAGAACCTAAACAACCGATAAGCAGAGCAGCGAGCGGACTTTTAATCAATTTCGATGACATTGTTGTATTCCTCAGCACTGTTTTAGCGAAACGCCCAGAGGCGTGGAGCAGTCACTTTATGTGTAGACGGGGAAAATAATTTGCGCGAGAGCGCAGTCGCATTACCCGAATTTAAGCAAGCAAAAATCCAGCCATTGTGACGGCCAATACATATTTTCTGTTTATTCATCCTACATATCAGAGGGAAAACACGGGGCAATCACTGCCGTCAGGTGGCTCTGTGGGGGGCTCTGGCGGCAATTGTGTGAAAAAACTTCTCGGCGATGTTGGCCACATGCAAATCAACCGCGAGATCCTTCGCACCGTAAATGTGCAAAGGCCGGTGCAACATCACGCCAGGGGTTTTACAGTGATAATCAGTGCTGACAGGGGGGATAAATGCCGAAAAACAACGCAACATGTTCATTCCGACAGCAAACGCACTTTTTTCGCAGTTTAGTGCTTTGACAAAGCCGCACCACCCCGCTATTATTCGCCCCGTTAACACGATTCCTCTGTAGTTCAGTCGGTAGAACGGCGGACTGTTAATCCGTATGTCACTGGTTCGAGTCCAGTCAGAGGAGCCAATTTCCTGTTTGCATGCATCTTTGCGAATCCTTATCTGATATTGATTCAAGAGGTTAGCGTGAAAACTCTTCCCGGTGCATTTTGATTTTACCCTTCGCATCGGGAAAAATTGGTGGTCAAATCTGGGGTCAGGTTAGTTCGATAATGGAGTGACCCCCATATGTCCCTTACCGACGCGAAGATTCGCACTCTCAAAGCCACCGATAAACCCTATAAAGTCTCCGATTCCCACGGTCTGTATCTGCTGGTCAAACCTAGCGGTTCCCGTCACTGGTATCTCAAGTACCGTATTAACGGTAAAGAATCCCGCATTGCACTGGGTGCCTATCCTGCCGTCTCACTGTCTGATGCCCGCCAGCAGCGCGAAGGTATCCGTAAGATGCTGGCGCTGAACATCAACCCGGTAATGCAGCGGGCCGCAGAACGCGGTGCCTGCCCAACTGAGAAGGTGTTTAAAACCGTGGCGCTGGCCTGGCATAAAAGCAATAAAAAATGGTCGCAGAATACCGCTGACCGCCTGCTCGCAAGCCTGAACAATCATGTCTTTCCGGTTATCGGATATCTGTCAGTTACCGAACTTAAACCCCGGCATTTCATTAATTTGCTGAAAGGAATTGAAGAAAAAGGCCTGCTGGAAGTCGCGTCCCGCACGCGGCAGCACGTCAGTAACATCATGCGCCATGCGCTCCACCAGGGATTAATCGATAACAATCCGGCTGCAAACCTTGAAGGCGTGACAACACCTCCTGCCAGACGGCATTACCCCGCCCTACCGCTGGAGCGGCTGCCTGAACTGCTCGAACGCATTGAGGCATATCATCAGGGCCGTGAACTGACGCGGCTGGCCGTCCTGCTGACGCTGCATGTGTTCATCCGCTCCAGTGAACTGCGCTTTGCCCGCTGGTCAGAGATTGATTTCAGAAACCGGGTCTGGACAATACCCGCGACGCGAGAACCCATTCCAGATGTGCGTTATTCCGGGCGTGGTGCCAAAATGCGCACTGCTCATATCGTGCCCCTCTCACAGCAGGCTATAGCTATTCTGAAACGGATTAAGGAAATATCCGGGGTTTATGAACTGGTATTCCCCGGCGACCACAACCCGTACAAGCCGATGTGTGAAAACACGGTCAATAAAGCACTGCGCCTGATGGGATTCGACACGAAAAAAGACATCTGTGGTCATGGCTTTAGGGCGATGGCATGCAGTGCCCTGATGGAGTCTGGTCTATGGTCGCAAGATGCAGTGGAACGCCAGATGAGTCACCAGGAGCGCAACACCGTGCGTCTGGCTTACATTCATAAGGCTGAGCATCTGGAAGCCCGCAAGGCGATGATGCAGTGGTGGTCGGATTATCTTGATATATGCCGGGTCGCATACGTACCTCCTTTTAACACAGGACGGGATAAAAACAACGAAGCGGCATGACCCATAACAAAAAGCTGTATCAGCATACCCTGGTACGGCTTTGTTCATTTCTAATAGCTTGTCAGACCCATCATCCCACCCCGTCGCTGCCTGTAGAAAGCTGTTATACGATAACAACACGCTTGCCCCGTCAGCCCTGGCGTGCCATTTCATTTAAGAGCAAGGATCATCCCTACTGCCCCAGCTACGAGAACGGCATCAATGAGAAGCTCGAACGTGTGCGTCTGGAGTTTCTGGACGAGACGTTTCGCAATCATCGAACCGACGAACAATGCGATGCCGATGGCAAGTCCATGTGTGAGGACAGGCTGTGCGAGTGCGCCCGATATACCGAACGTAGCTAACTTGCCAGCGTAGAGCAGGATTGCGCTTGCCGCCTCTGATCCCAGAAATACGCCGCCACTCATTCCGTAGCCGGTGAATACTGGCACACTGAGCGGCCCTGTAGAGAGCACGAATCCTGTCAGAAATCCGACAATCGCCCCGGCAAAACTCATGTGCCAGAGATTCAAGTGGAGGTTCGATCGTCTGATGAGACGGCGCAGCGGGATCATCGCAAGGAAGAAAGCTGCCAGGAATACCTCCACTGTGCCAGGAGAAATCGTAAGTAACGTGTGCGCCCCGAGAACAGCCGCAGGAACTCCCGCGAACGAATAGGCAAACACCGGTCGCCAACGAATCTCATGCCACCAGACAATCACCCGTCCGATGTTGCCGAAAAGGGAGGCGATCGCCATAACAGGCACTGCAATCCTTGGCCCGTATATGGTGACGAGGACGGGGAGCATGATTAGCGACGAACCAGTGCCGACGACACCGCTGAGCACACCGGCACCGAGGGCCAGGCAGAAGAGAAGTAATAGCGCGATCATCTGCCTGGGATCAACCTGGGCCATCGCTAGCAGCCGCAAGAAGCGGCACCAGGATGTCGCTGACAGGCGTTGGAATGCTGTGAACCCGGCCGCGACGCGCAATGACACCGTTGCGGATATCCCATTCGAGCGGTCGGCCTGCTTCTCGATCCGTAAGGATGGAAGTGCTCATGTCTGCGGGAGCCGCCCGGAACTTGTCGAGGATCTCCTGCGGCACTTCGTCGCTGAGTTCTGCTCCTTCTGCCCGTGCCACGGACAGACATTCCTGTAAATAAGCCAGCGTAAGCCTGGCGATGTCAGCGCGGGCGAACATGCCCGAGCGGCGGTGCGTGAGCGCCATGAGTCCAGCCACCGCGTTCTGCATCAGTTTGCGCCAGGCCAGGGAGCTGAAGTTTGCGGCCAAATCTACGGAGCACCGCGTGCCTTGTAGCGCTTTTGCCACTAAGAAGGAAGCTGACGTGTCTGGAAGGCTCAGGCGCGCGTCGCCACGCAAGCGTACTGAGCCATCTGACTGCGCCTGTGCGGGAAACCACACGACTGCGGGGACGATCTGTCCGGGCAGAGAGTACGTCGCGAGCCTGTCCAGCTGTTCGACCCCGTTCTGAAGCACGCATACAACCGTCTCCGGGCCGGTCAACGCCCTGAGCCATTCTGCTGCCGCGTCGATTTGTGTGGACTTGACTGCCAGAAAGACAAGATCGGCTGTGCGAGTAATTTGCGCCGGATTCGTCTGTACCGGACCGGGTACGGTGATAAAGCGGTCGCCGTCTTGCAGGGTCAGGTGATCGCGGGGAGTACGTCCACACAGCAATGGTGTGCGGCCGACTTCGTGTAACGCCGCCGCGACTGTGGTGCCGATGGCACCCGGACCAACAACAGCGACAACCGTCTTGATTTCAGTGTTCATGATGCGGACTCCTTTTAACAGAATCTACTTACGTGATGGTTGTGCCCTTCGCAAAGGGAATGTAATATATTACACATGAAAAATGAAAATGGTAACAGAGTTTCAGAAAGCGAGCAGCGGTTACAGCAATGGCTTGGCAGCATTCACGCCCGAAGCGGCGACCTCGCTGCAAGTGAGGCTAAAGTTGTCGATCTCCTGCTTGTCGATCCTTTGTTTGTCGGTACAAGCACGACAGCACAGGTTGCCACCCGCGCAGGTGTATCACCGCCGACAGTAATACGCGCTGCACGAGCGATTGGGTTCACCGGGTTCACTGAACTTAAGATAGAGATTGCCCGGGCTCGTGGTACTGCCCGGTTCTTTGCACCGCCTGAAGTTCTCACAGCGGATGCGACGTTGGCATCGGTGCTGGAAACATCAGTTCGTGCTGGTGCAGACGCGCTGACTGCGCTCAGTGGTGCTATTGAAATCTCCGCCCTTGATGAGGCGGTCGATTTAATCCAGAGCGCACGCCAGGTATTTGCATTTGGTGCCGGCCCCTCTGCGACGGTTGCCGCTGATGCTGTATTTCGTCTGCGGACGGCTGGTGTGATAACCATCAGTATCCAGGATTATTTATCAGCGATGATTGCTGCCCGCCTACTCGGTTCAGGCGACGTGATGATCGTCGTCAGCTCGACAGGTCGCACATCATCCACACTCGCCGTTGCTGATGCCGCATCCTCGGCCGGAGCATCGCTTATCGCAATAACTAACCAGTACGATACACCACTGGCGACACTCGCCAACGTTTCGCTCGTGGTTGGCGGAGCGCCATTACCGGCACAGATGGCCGCTGCCGGCAGTAGACTGGCCCAGCTAGTCGTTATTGATACGCTGGTCGCTGCCCTCACTCTGCGGGATAAAGAACAAAGTCGCCGGGCTGAACGAGCGGGTATTGATTTGCCGGATATGTCCTGATGCAGTTCAGCACGGTTGCGATGATTCTTACTGCTTCAGTAGCTCATGCAGTATGGAATATAGCCTCAAAATACAAGAAGGAAGACACACTTTTGTTCGTCTGGGCCTACAGCTGTGCCTCAGCATTGTTGTGGGTTCCGATCAGCCTCATTCTGACAGTTGAGGGACAACAGGAGCTCGACTGGCGACTCGCAGTCGGGGCAGTTATCTCATCTGCGCTTCATATCGCTTATTCTCTAATCTTGCAGGCTGGCTACGAGCGCGCCGAACTTGGTGTTGTTTATCCGATTGCCCGGGGGAGCGGACCGGTTCTGACGATACTGTTTGCAACCCTTCTGATGGGGGAACGGCTTTCAGCAAGCGCTTTACTCGGCGCGCTTCTCGTTATCGCTGGTATTTTCGTTGTCACCGGCAATCCATTCAGGAGCGGAAGCCGGCCACTTAAAGGAATGATATGGGGGGCAGCGACAGGCACCGCCATCGCTGGCTATACCCTCTGGGATGGTTATTCGGTAATCTCTCTGCACCTGGATCCAGTTAGTTACTACGCCAGCACACTCCTGCTACAGAGTCTTATTCTGACCCCTGGTGCGATGCGACGACGGTATCGAATCCCAACGGCTGTACGTGTAGATAGAGTTCCGATCCTTATCATCGCTGTATGTTCTCCACTTGCCTACATCCTTGTGCTGACAGCCATGCAGAGCATGCCACTGGCACTCGTCGCTCCTCTCAGGGAAACATCTATTATTGTCGGCTCTCTTCTCTCGTACTGGTTGTTTCGTGAAAATCATCTGGCACGCCGGATTGCCGGTGCAGTGGTGGTGCTGACCGGCATCGCAATAATTAGCCTTTGATCGCTTCGTTGGATGCCAATTGTCGTCTCATTGTCAGCGTGGATCGTTCGTCGATATACTCTGTTTATGGTACAGGTATCAAGTCCGCTTCCTCTGTCTGTGGCTGTTAGCGCCATTGAGATAAGACTGTATATACCGCCATCAGTCCTAGTATTGGCATCCCGTACCACCATTATTTAAATGTTCTATGGACACACGCTGTTATTTGAAGGTTAATCCCTGGTCGAATGATTATCCATGTGAGTGCTTTTCCAGCCAGGCCTGATGGGATATGGCTGGCATAGATAGTTCAGTTTTCATCACCAGTTTGATCGCAAAGCTATGCCACATAGCACTATTGGCTTTATAATCATTAACGGTAAAAGTGGTATTGAATAGTGACACTCCTATGCAACACATTCAACATGTAGCCTGATTCTGATAACCGCTTTCGTTAGAAATGGCTTACTCCATAGCGAGAGTTCGTGATGCTCAAAACAGAAGATCTCAACACTATGATATCAATTGATGAGATTCACTTTGCTGACTGGCAAATCTGGCCACAGCTAAGGATTCTGTTACATCGGGGTAAGCCAGTAAGAATTTCTGCCAGAGCTTTTGATGTTCTAGTTGCTCTGGTGAGTGCCAGAGGTAAAGCGGTAAGTAAAGAATCTTTACTTACGCAAGTGTGGGGAAATGAAATCGTCGAAGAAAATAATCTTCAGGCACAAATTTCAGCTATACGCCGCATACTGGGACATGACCGCCATCTACTGGTTACTGAATTTGGTTGTGGTTATCGCTTTAATATCAACAAATCGCCAACTGAACCGCTCTCTAAATCAAAAATACCTGAGCCCGCTATTACCCCTTTTCTAGCGTCGATTCTGGGGCGTGATAAAGCTGTGCAGGAATTATGCGCCTTATTGGATCAATACCGTCTGGTGACGATTACAGGCTCAGGGGGCGTGGGTAAGACTCGTCTGGCATGGGAAGTCGTCAGTCTTACACACACGCATTTTCCTGATGGAATATGTGTGGCTGAACTGGCTCATATCACCGAAGCATCCAGCTTGCTATCCGTTATTTCACAAGCGCTCCATCTTCCATTAGCTGCCATTCATAATGATGCCGATTTACGGCAACAGCTTGCACGGCGTCGATGTTTACTGCTGATTGATAACTGTGAACATGTAATTAATGAACTTGAACCAGTGATTACGTTGCTCCTGCACCTAGCTCCCCATATCAAACTGTTGTTGACCAGCCAGGTAGCGTTGCAGGTTGCCGGCGAGCAACAATATCTACTACCACCATTACAAGTTCCTGAGAGCGAAGAGGCTGATACCCACGAGTTACTGACTTTTTCCAGTGTCCGCCTCTTTATCGAACGCGGGCAGGCCAATCGACATGATTACCATCCATCAGCCAGCGAACTGTCTTTGATTGGCGAGTTATGCCGTCATCTTGACGGTCTGCCGTTGGCGATTGAACTTGCGGCCTCCCGTCTGCCAGTCATGAGTGTCAAAGAGATCTATAGCCGACTGGAAGACCGTTTCCAGCTATTGAGCAATACGCACAGATCTCTGGAGCCCAGACATCAGAAAATACTGACCGCGCTGGAGTGGACTTATCAGTTGCTCAACACACGTGAACAACGATTATTTTGCTCTCTGGGGATCTATACCGATATGTTCAGTGTGAAATCAGTAAGCGACCTTCTGCTGATTAAAGACAAGCATCGCTGGCAGGTTGTTGACGATCTGCAAAGATTGCTGTCTTTATCCCTGATTCAGGTCAGTACTCAGGTACCAGAGACCCGTTTCCGCCTGCTGGAAACCATGCGCCAGTTCGCATGCGATAAACTCAGGCAACAGGGTGAATATACTGTTCTTGAGGCCCGTTTTGCCGACTATTATAAAGTTATGGTAAAAGAGGCCCAAGATGATTGGTTTATGCTGCCAACAGGACAATGGCGTGAACGTTATAGCCATATACTTAATGATTTGCGGAGTGTATTACAGCAAACGTTGATTGAGGGAGCTGCTCCCTCTAAAGGGCTTGAGATCTTACAAGCTATGACCCCTTTTTGGATTGAATATTCACTATACGATGAATGTCAGCGCCATATTTATCCTCTGCTTTATGAAAATACTTCGCAGGTAGTATTAACGCTACGCCAGAGAATGAATCTCAGCGCTGTAGCAGGTAAGGCGTCAACCTGGGCAAAAGGCCCCACGCCTGAAACACATTCAGCCTGGAAAACCGCGCTGACAATTGCAGAAAAGCTCGACGACAAAGAAATACGTTTACAGGCACACTACGGATTATGGTTGTATTATCTGCGTACTGGCGAGTTGGATAAAGCGCTTGAGCATGCGCAATCTATGTGCGAGCTAGCACGGTCCATTACCGACGAGGAGGCGATGGCAACCGGGCTGCGTATTCTCGGTGTATCCCTGCATTTTTTGGGCCGTCATGATGTAGGGCGTGATTATCTCCAGCAATCTCTTGATTGGTATGAACATGGTGAATTAAGCCACTCTTTCCGTTTTGGTCTTGATCAAGAGAGCGCCGGTCAGGCCTTTCTGTCTCGTTTACTCTGGTTACAGGGTGAGTATAAGGCCGCGAAACAGATGGCATGGCGCGGTGTTAAAAAAGCCGCTCGTTTGCAGCATGTCTGTTCTCTTTGCTGTGCACTGGCTGAAGGCGCTTGTATGACAGCAGCACTGGATCGTAATCCGCGTTGGGTTATAAAGGCCGCAAACTGGCTGATTCATCTGGCAAAAAGGCATGATTTATATTTCTGGAAGACATACGCCGAGCTGTTTCTTGTTTGGGCCAAACAGTTCAGTCATACCGATGTTAGTCAAACCACACTGTTTAGCTCGTTGCGGGCGATGGGATTAGACTGGCAATATTCCCCCTTGTTGTCAGAAATTGATACCGGGGTATCACTGAGAGCCACCCGCCAGGATCATGAAAACTGGTGCACGCCTGAGCTGATGCGTCTTTCTGCCACTCAATTACCTCCTCAGAAACAACGCCTGCTGTTGGAGAAGGCCCTGGACAAAGCGCGCCAGCAACAGGCTCATGGCTGGGCCCTCCGTATTGCTTATTCATTGGCGACATTGCAGGCTGAAGCTGGGGAAAAATGGGCTGCTAAGCAATTGATACAGGACGCTTTACATGATGTTGAAGACTCAGACAATGCGACGGATGTAAGAAGTGCTATTGCGCTATGTGCCCGAATAGGGGCCTGAATATTTACGTCTTACGGCTATCAACATCCCCATGATCACGAGTCCGCCCCCTGCTGAAGAAATCAGCGCCCAGCTATGAGTTGTCTCCCATAACCAGGTGGCAGTCAGTGAGCCACATGCTCCGCCAATAAACATAACGCACATAAATAATGTATTAAGACGGTTTCTGGCATCCGGACGCAAAGAATAAATCGTGTGCTGATTAGCTATCAGTACACATTGCTCACCCGTATCCAGTAGTAGAATGCCCACCACCATACCCACAATACTGTTCCATCTCCAAAAAACAGTCCAGGCTAGCAGCATGAGTATCACACCAAAAACAACCATTCGGAATGGTCCCTGCCGATCGCTGAAACTTCCCGCCAGAGGCGCACACAGAATACCGATTAACCCCAAAGCAGCTAGGGTGCCGTTATCCCTGCACCGTAATCGTAGCGATGAGCTAACCAGAAAGGGAGCACGGTCCACAGCACGCTGAAGGAGGCAAACAGCATTACTTGTGTAAGAGTTGCACCACGCACCTGCGGCTCGTTTTTCCACAGCAGTCCTAATGAACGTAATACCGCCAGATAGTTAAACTTTGGCGTTGACAACGACTGAGTAGGCAAAATGCGTAAGATGAAAAATATAGCCAGCAATGTCATGATCGCTCCGGATAAAAAGACGCCACGCCAGCTGACATACTGACCAATAAGGCCTCCGATAGCCCGGCCAGCAAGGATACCTGCCAGGACACCGCTCATCACCGTACCAACGGTTTTACCTCGTGCAGAAGTTCTTGAGAGCGAGGCGGCAAGCGGCACTATCTGTTGAGCTACTGTTGCAGCCATCCCGGTAAGGAAGGAGTAGAACACCAACACTGTCGCCGTTGGGGATAACATCATGCCGATCATTGCCAGGAAAAGCACCTGCGCTTGACGCAGGATAAGCCGCTGACGTTCAATATAATCGCCTAGGGGTATCAGAAAGAATAAGCCCACCGCATAGCCTACCTGGGTGACCATGGGGATCAAAGAAACAGCTCCCCATTCATTGGGAAATGATCCGGCAATTAAATTCAGGACAGATTGATTAAAATAAATATTAGCCACAACAATACAACAAATAATCCCCAGCATAAGAATCCTGGTAGAAGAAAGCTCGTGATTGTCCGAACGCATTGACCACTCCTGGCACTAAACTCAATATTGTCTGGAGTATAAGCAAAGGCGACACCCAACTCTTTGACCGCTTTTTTCAGACATCTGAATTCTGATGCACAAGCTCCTGAAAAAGAGATTTGTTACTAATACTGCTCATGTTATTGACTGTGCTTAACTTGAGGAGCAACAAATGGATTTAAAACTGACTGGAAAAGTGGCTCTGGTAACTGGAGCCCGTACCGGAATTGGTTTCAGCATTTGTGAAGAATTGGCCATGAATGGTGTGCATTTAATCATGGTGGCCAGACGAGAACCTGAGCTGATTCTTGCTGCGAAAAAAATTTCAGAGAAATACGGTGTTTCGGTGCTGCCTATTGCCGGGGATGTGACTGATCCCAAACTACCTTCTTTAGTGGTTGAACAAGCGGAAAAGGTTTTTCAGCGTATTGATTTACTGGTGAACAATGCCGGAAGAGCCCATGCGGGCACGCTGTTAACCACTTCGGAAGAAGACTGGCAGATAATGACTGAGACCAAATTCTCCGCCATGCGACGTTTTTGTAAGGTAATCATCCCCGGGATGCAGAGACGAAACTGGGGGCGTATTGTCAATATCTCATCCATTGGCGGTATCTACCCTAATCCGCAACTTACCGTCTCACACGCACTGAGCGCCGCTATCAACAACCTGACCCGTAGTTTAGCACTTAGCGTGGCTCCGGATGGCATTCTGGTCAATGCGATCGGAGTGGGTGCTGTCGCGACGGATAACTGGGCGCAGAACATGCTACCGAATGTTCGCAATCGTCGTCCTGAACTAGCTGACAGAACAGACGAAGAGGTAATGGCATTACTGGGTAAAGAGAAAACGCCTGTGGGCCGCTTTGGACTTCCTGAAGATATTACTGCAATTGCTGCGTTCCTACTTTCTGGGAGGAATCAGTTTGTTACTGGACAGACAATTGAAGCATCAGGCGGAGCAGACAGATTTATGTAATGTCTTCCATTCAACTTAAATAATGTTTGAGGATTGAATTAGTTTAACCTGATATTTGTTCTTCTTTTCAATCACTGCGAAATATGAGGCCGGACATGGGGGGCTGAAACGCTAAGAAGCCCCCGCGTCAATATAACCCAAATATTATAACGTAATAGATCCCGCACCATGAAATTAATCTCACTGGAAAATTCATGGTATTTTTTTAAAAAAATAGAAATAGAGGCAAACCACTATGTCAAAAAAACAAACACTATCAAATACAAACTATAGTTCGCCTGACTGGCTGACTATCCGTGAAGCAGTCGAAGTGATAAATAAAAAAGGACTGAAAATTAAAAAAAAGTGACATTTACAGGTATGCATTACATGGCAGCATTCATCTCTCTATTTACTTTCAGTCGCCAATTACATTACGAAAAATACAGAGGTCGGGCTACAAAGTAAGGCTCAGACCATCTGATACGTCATCAATAAATCGTTTATGCCTTCTTGACAAAAAAGCGTTTATTGAAGGACATAATTTTATTGTTAGCACTACTGGGAAATATATCATTCCCACAGAGAGAGTTATTGACACTCTATTGATTGGATATGAATATGTTCTAGTACAAAAATTACTTGCCCAATCTCTTAAAATACCATTACCTGTAACAGGAGCTATTGATTTTAATCATGGCATAACAGTTAGCTTACAAGGAGAACCATTTCAACTATTCGATAAAATGACATGGGAAGAAAGAATAACACAAAAAATTATGCAACTCCCTAAAAACATTTCACCAGATGTACATGAAGATATATTCTCAAAGAGGATAAATAACTACCTGGGGAAAGAGTATTTCCCGGCTCATATTTTACCTCGCGATGCCTGGTTTGTTATTCGACATGCTGAACTTGATAAAGTCATTGACATCATAACCAATAGCAGAGTGCCCCCATTATCTGCGACGCGAATATCAACACCACTATCTCGTTTTTTCTGGCTGGCCTGTAAAAACAATGAAGTCATCCGTCCATTAATTAGTAAACCGTACAAACTACTATCTATTTTCGAACAATGGGCATCTGACGAAGGCATTACCGACAGGCTCAGTGGTGATACGTTAAAAACTGCACTCGTACGCGGTTCCCCCACATCAATGTCGGATTGACGCAAGTGAATTTTACCAAACCCAAATGTCCGTATTAAGGACTCTAAAATCAGTAATACGGACATAATTAGTTTTTTTGACTCTTTTTTCCTTGTCACCTCAAGGGATATTATATTTCTGCATTACGGGTATAAATACATATCATCAATTACCAAGCATTAGAAATGTAAAAACAAAACAGTACTTAAATGCTCACAGCCCCACATATACATAAAAACCACTCCTTATTCAAGGAGGATTTAGCCGACCTGCATAGGTTCGATCGAATCCAAAATGCGCAAAATAGATTAACCTTATTTTATCCAACCATTAAATACACACATGGGTTCGTAATTATATTCCAATTAATGAATCCAAAACTTACTCACCAATACATTACACATGTAAAAACACGAAAACATACATTGCACAGAAAGACTTAGATTCATTTACAATGAAATAAATGAGTGATTTCATTTCGTTCAACAAATCTATAACTGAGGTACTAAGACCATGATTACTAGATGAACCCGTCCGTAATCCAGATAGTTACTAACGATTTAAAAACTCATCCTTATGATACGAGTAATTACCTTACTCCCTAGAAGACTTGCTTTTAATATTTACGGCATTTTTTCTATACCGGTGCGGTGGGACATTATACCTTTTCCGAAATGCCCTGGTTAATGATTGCTGAGAGTCAAAGCCAAATCGCATCGCGATATTTATCAAAGGTTCATTTGTTGTGATAACAGCCTCTAAAATAAGACATAATTTTTTCTCTCTGATAAAACCTCCCAGGCTCTGCCCTGTTTCAGAAAAAAACAGTCTCTGCAAATGCCATTTTGAATATCCGGACCTGATAGCCACATCATCAATTTTTAGTGGCATATCTATATTTTTGCTTATCCAGATAATTAAGTCATTTACAAAATCTTTTCTGTTTTTCATAACCGAAACCTTAGAATTACTCTACTAGAAATACATTTTCATCAGGCATATAGTTCAAGAGCTGACAATCCCTAAGTTCTGCATAAATCCTCAATAGAAACCATACTTTTTATTATGGTGTGATGGATATACTCGCAGACAGTCCAGCCACCAATTCAACTCCCTCCGGCAATCTGTCAATATGAATCCGAACCGGGATACGCTGCGCGAGCCGCACCCAGCTAAAGGTTGGCTCGACATTAGGCAGGCCAAGCCCCCCGGTCTCGTCATTGTTATCATCTATTCCGCGCCCGATACTCTCAACATGCCCCGTGATCACCGGCTTAAATCCCATCAGCGTAATGTGTGCAGTATTTCCCGTGCGGATATGTTGCAACTTAGTCTCTTCAAAATAGCCAACCACCCAAAAACTATTGGCATCAATGATGGAAAGTTTAGTTTCTCCCGCTGTGGCATAGTCACCAGGGCGAAGCCGCAAATGTGTGACATAGCCCGTAACCGGAGAGCGAACAATAGCATGCGATAAGTTAAGCTCTGCAAGGTCCAGCGCAGCCAGTGCACCGTGGTAATTAGCCGCAGCGACGCTTGCTGCGCTGGCTGTTTGTTGTAAATCCTCGCTGGAAATCACCCCTTTAATCTGAGAGCGTCGCCTCGCCGCATCCTGGCGCATCAGCATTTCATGACGTTTCGCCTCAACATCAGCCTGGGCGCTGACCACTGCCAACCTCAACCAGTGCGGGTCAATGGAATAGAGCACATCGCCCCGATTAACCCACTGATTATCGCGGACGGCCACATTCAGAACCGGTCCAGAGACATCCGGCGCAATCTGGACCACATCCGCACGAACCCGACCATCGCGGGTCCAGGGAGTTTGCACATAATGTTTCCAGAGAATAAAAGCCAAAAGCGTAGCAACCGCCACAGCGCTGAGCGTCAGCAAATAGCGGCCCAGTAGAGAAAGTAACGATTTCATTTTAAAAACCCCAGTTCGGTCAGTCCCTGCAACAACAGGTAAAAAGTAATAATAAAGATGGAAAAATCGATCATCGGGCGAAACGGCAAGCGACGGTAACCCTTGCTTAGCGAGAAAAGCTGCACGAGTAATAGCGTACAGGTGAGCGCGACGAGGGAAATTAACAGTAGACCGGGTACAAAAACGCCCTCAATATTGAAATCATTGATCATCGGCATGCTCCATTTCCTGAGTGCTTAATGCGCAGTACAGATCAACCAGTTGATTAACATGATGCCGCGATAGTTCATCTGCTACGGACAGGCTACGCTCAGTCAGGCTGACAATCCGTTCAAGTAAGGTGTTAATATCCGTCGAGTGTGTAAGACAAGTGAGAACCTCTTTTATTTCTTTGTCTGCATGCGCATCCCATCGGCGTAATCGCATTACACACAGGCCTATACGCAGGGTGTGCAAAAGATGATTCAATGCCTGTTCTGATGACTGTCCGCTGCGCGGCAAACGCGGCAGTATCAACGCAGCCCGATCGATCATCAGGTTGATCCAGAGAGTTTCATCAGTATTCAACACACCTTTCACGCTGCGGTTAATATCGCGCTGGCATAATTTAAGCAGGCGTTTTATTGCCGCATCTGCCTGCACAGTCTGCAGAAAGCCCATGCTGAATACCGCAAAGCCAGTTGCAGAAAATAATGCGATAGAGGTATTCACCGCCACGGCAAAATCCCCGCTGTAATGAGCACCCAGCTCGCACAAAATAGGCAGCGTCAGTGTGATCCCCATCGCCATAAAAGTAGTGGGCGGCCGTGCCTGGAGCGATCCGGCAAGCAGATATACCGGAGCTAGAACCACTACCAGCACGATAAAATCACTGACTTGCGGTAGGAGAACGAAGCTGTAGATCAGGCTTATCACAACTCCCCAGAGGGAACCAATGATGTATTTCACAATATGCGGGGCAGGCGTATCGAAGCTGCCAAACAGTGTGCAACAAACGCCAAGGATAGATACTGCCGTACCGCCATCAGGCCATGCCGAGAAAATCCACACCATGCAGCCGCTCAAAATGATGGTGAAAGCGCCCAATGCGGTGCGGGCAGCAGTAAGAGGATCGCGGTGGAATACATACCCTTTCACGTTATTCATTTCTGAGTGCGCAGGCATCTGATTCGCGTGATGAATGGCATCCGAAAGACGATAGCACTGCTGCACGAGGACAATGGCCTCTGTCAGGTAGCGCATAAAACTTACATGCAGTGCTTCTACAAACGTCAACTCATGTACGACATAGCGCTGCAGTAATTTTTCACTGCGTTTTTTGAGCGCTTCCCCCTCGCTTTTAAATTTTCCTTCATCTTTGCAGGCCAGCCAGACCTCAACATCATCCATTAAAATTTGCACATCGAAAGGTATCTTCGCTATCAGCGCTAAACGGTCACGTAACTCACAGTTAACAATGACTAATCGCGCAAGCCTGTCATGAAGCCTTTTTCTCGCTTGCCGGACCGGTACAGAGAACGCAAAATCATAAGGGATATGATGGCTGATGCCCTGCAGGAACTGCAATGCCAGTGCCATATGCAGCGGCGAGGAAACAGGATCGGGTTTGCCTGTTAAAGTCTCTGCGATACGCTGTCGCGCCGCGAGCAGCGTCTGCGATAATTTACTGTTGAACTGACCTGAGATGCGCGCGGGCAATACATAGCGATGAATAAGTGCCGCGCAGAAGATACCGATCATGATTTCCTGTACCCGAGTGATAGCGATGTCAAAAATCGCGCCAGGATCGGATACAGCAGGGAAGCCAATCAGACTCGCAGTGTAACCAGCAAGGACAAAACCATAGGCCCGGGGCGTACGTTCCAGCAAGGACAGATAGAGGCAGAATGTAATCCAGCCTGCCAGTATCACGCTGCAAAATACGGGTGAATTCACGAACGTGGGTACAATTAATACCGTCATGCCAGCGCCAATTACCGTTCCCACCAGACGATACAAACTTCTGCTTAGCGATGCTCCGACGGAGGTTTGGGAAACAATATATACGGTGATAATTGCCCAGGAAGGCCGCTCTAGGCCAATTGATAATGCAATATAGTATGCGAGCATCGCAGCGGTAAAACTCTTCGCCGAATAGAGCAGAGCGTTCGCATCATTCAGTAGTGAAGAAGAAGCCATACCGCGAAGACGATGGCATATCGTGTGTAAAAAAATGAAAGTAACTCGCGTTAATTTTTTCATGCCGGAAATTATTACCGGCTTGCATATCCACTTAAATACTCTATTCTGTCAAAAAATACCTAAATGTTGCCAATCTATGTTGCCCCCACTCGCCAATACGCTGTTCGATCCGGATACCACCTCCTGCCCCGCAGTCGCGCGTCATTTGGATTTTGTCGATTACGCGGCCGAAGTGCCTGTGCATACGCACCGCAAAGGGCAATTGATTATTGCCCTCTATGGAGCGGTCATTTGTCGCGCCGAAAATGATATCTGGATCGTGCCGCCTGATTGTGCCGTCTGGATCCCTGGGGGAGTGCCGCACAGCGCAAAAGCTACTTGGAATGCGCATCTCAACTATCTTTTTATCGAGCCTGGAGCCGCCGAGCTGCCGGAGCGATGCTGCACTCTGGCCATTTCTGGTCTGATCAAAGAACTCATTGCCCGTTTAACCCACGAGGGCGTCGGATACCCACCAGAAAGCCATCTAGCCAGACTGACCAGAGTAACACTTGATGAATTAGCCACCATGCCTCAGCAGAAACTGAGCCTCCCTGTGTCGTCGCATCCTAAAATCCGCGCCATGGCCGATGCTCTGGTCAGTCAACCTGATGACCGAAGCACATTCAAAACATGGGCAAAAAGACTGGCGCTTAGCGAGCGTTCTCTCGCGCGTTTAATGCTGCGCGAAACCGGGTTGACGTTCGGACGCTGGCGTCAGCAACTGCAACTGATAATTGCTCTCCGGGAACTGGCCAGCGGCGTTTCGGTTCAGAATGTTGCAGCTAATCTGGGGTATGAATCGGTTAATGCGTTTATCACCATGTTCAAAAAAACCATGGGCAGTACACCAGCACACTATTTTGCCGAACGGAAAACAAGCGCACACTTAACCGATAATTAGCGACATCAAGTTTTCCAAGAAACCAGAGGTGAGTCATAGAGCTGCCATATCCGTCTTCCTGTGCGGGGGATCACACTACAGAATCTTTACCGCATGGAACCTCCAGCCAGGACTTTATTGCCTCAGCCGCCTTAACGATAACAAGAATCAAAGGACGGTATTATATCTGTTGGATCGGTCTATACATGATCGGGAAGCACAATCAATTCAGCATTGTGTTAAGGAAGTAGTTGAGCATATATGTTTCGACCACACAGAACACTTCTATGGCGATGCTTCATAGCGCATTACCACCAGAGTGGTAACGTCCCCCTGACTGAAATTCACAATGAATGTATTTAACCGCATCTTTTTATTGTCCTCATTATCACGCTAAGCCATGACACCATTGCAGCAGCGAAACGCTGAAAACTACACAGCAGCACAACTATCCTTCTCCACATCCTTATACAACTAATAACGTATTATTTATTCACTACAAAACCGTACTAAGGATCTTCCCATCAGTAATAAGGTGCTATCGGCTTTTCCTAAGCTTACTGCTGTGTTCTTTTATTTTCTCTGGACATGCACCAGTCATTCCACAATAGGAGAATACAATGACATCACATCAGTTATTACGTTTAAAACAGGTCGAAGAAAAAACCGGTTTGAAACGCTCTCAAATTTACTTGTATATGAAAAATGGTTCTTTCCCACGTTCAATAAAAATTGGCCCGGCCAGTGTGGCCTGGCTCGAATCGGAAATTGATGAATGGATCAATCTTAAGTTAGCCGGACGTTAGATCAGTTAAAAATGTCCGTTTATTTGCTCAACTTTTCCATATAGCTTGAGGAGATAACAGAATGATTCCATTAATTAATTACACCATCTTAACTGATGCATTGCACGCTCTGAAAGAAGGCAATATTCGTCACTGTGAGTCCCTCGGATTCACGTTCGAAGAAATGAATGCTCTTAATCAGTTATCACTCGATGAACTGTTTGCTGTCAGCCGGGCGGCGGCTCCCTTTGTTTCGGTCAGTGTCCGCCATGATGTTCTGCATCATTTATTGGCGCAGGCCCGACAGGAATACCGACAGCAGCAGCAGATTAACCGGGCTATCCGGCTGGGCGGTTCTATCGCGTTGCTCAACCACTACTTTGGCCTGACGTCTAATGATGTCTGCCTTCAGCGACGGTTGCTGGGTGTCAGCGTGCCATATGGACGTACACCTGAGCCGGATGAAGAGACAGATGCCGAGATCTGGCGGCAATGGCAGAAGTGCCGGGTGGGCAACCTCGAATCGCCTGACGCACTGATTGCCATGATGCAGGTAACGGAAGCCCTGAAGCGTAAGGTCGAAGGGCTATCACTCACCATGGTCTGGAAACGTATCGCACTGTGCGAACAGGACGCTGCCGCTGACAGGAGGACGCCACATGCCGGATGAGATCGACCGCGATCAGGAATTTAATGAGCAGCGACTGGAGGAGATGATTGAACAGAATCGTTTTAAACCTGGGTCAGAACCGTCATTACTCCACTGTCGTGTATGCGGTAAACCCATTCCTGAAAAGCGACGACAGACATTGCCGGGCGTAACCACGTGTACGGAATGTCAGGAAAAACTTGAGCGCCGTAAACGTTAATCATGGCAACAATGACGTGCGAAGATATTATTTCTCTGCACGTCCTTATCATTCTCATTAAATTTAAATGAGTCTCTATTTTCCTTTTTATACTTTTATACTTTTATACTTTTATACTTTTATACTTTTATCCTTCTCATAGCATCTTAAATTTTCCATTTATTAATCTCTCTTCTTTTTATTTTGAGTTTTTCGTTTATATCCTGTGCTAAATATCCGATCCTGAAATTGCCATTACAGCATGGTTGCCCAGATGGACGTTAATTCGTCCGGGCCGGGTATTGCTCTTTAACAAAATGGATCGGGCTGTCACGTAACCACAATTCAGGGTGCCGCTGAATGTTCTCGCTGACCCGTTAAAACCGGAATGCAGAACCGGGATGTGGCTGGTTTATTTCATTTACTGTTTTTAATTAAAGGAAATTCCATGAGAAAACCCGTTTATCACGTCTTTGTTACCCAGGAAAGCCAGCCCGATGCTCAGGGCGAAAAAAACACGTACTGGACAAAAGTTGGCGTGGCCTTCGCACATAACGGCAAGCCCGGTCTGAATATCGTTTTGATACCCGGTATTGCCGTCTCCGGCAGACTGGTGCTACTTGAACCGAGAGAAGAAAGTGACATTTCACAGGATGCCTCTGCCGCTTAATCCATTTTCTCTTCTTCTCCCCCGGCGGCGTATTTTTCTATAAGCCGCCGGTCTCTCTGTTACGAGGCCAGCATGCTTTCCACCACTGCCTTTCTGGCACTGGCGGTGCAGTGCGCCGCCAGTATTCACCCGTCCACGTCGCTTGATGTCGCACGGGTCGAATCCGGTTTCCACCCTTACGCCATTGCTGAAATTCTGCCAGACAGCCGGGGCGTGATTTCACATTTCCCCACAAGTCTGCCGGAGGCGATCCGCCTCACCAGACAGCTGGCTGCACAGGGCCGACGCTATTCGGTCGGCCTTATGCAAATCACCAGCATCAATTTCCGCCATTACGGCGTCACGGCCAGCGACCTGCTTAACCCTTGCATCAATCTGTCGGTATTTGAGCGCATTCTCGCCGACTGTTACCGGCGCGGCGGAACACTGAAACGGGCGCTCAGTTGTTACTACTCCGGCAACTTTGAAACCGGCCAGCGGCCGGAATCCGCCTTTAACCAGACCAGCTACGTGCAGCGCATTGGCTATGTCGTCCCGTCCACGCGGAAAGACCGGCTGCGTGCCCCTGACCGGAACGCACAGCCGTCTGTCCGTTATCCCGCCGTTGTGCTGCGCGGCGAGCCTGCCGGTGCCACTGCGCCGATCCTGACTTCCCTGCATTATCCCGGTTCCGTCATTCGCGGCGCTATCCCTGTTATCCCTGATGAGGAGAAATGATCATGCGTAAACGCCGTTACTCCGCTGTTGCTTCCGTGCTGCTGTCTTCCCCGGTGCTGGCGGCGGACAGTGGTTTTAACAAGGCCAATGAAACACTGAGCAATACCTCGACCGGCCTGCTGGGACTGGCCGCCGTCACCATCACGCTGGCGACCATGTGGGTGGGCTACAAGGTGCTGTTCGACGGCAAGAGCCTGCACGACATGCGTAACGTCATCATCGGCGCGATCCTGATTGTCGGTGCATCCGGCTTCGGTGCCTACTGGGCGTCATAAGGGAGACAACGATGGCTACGCTGAATAAAGCGCTTACGCGGCCTGCCGCCATTATGGGTATTCCTCTGGTGCCGTTCGTTCTCGTCAGCGGGGCCATCGTCCTGCTGGCGGTCTATGTCAGCTATTACCTGGCGGTTCTGCTCATTCCTGCCTGGGCGGAAATGAAAAATAAAACCCGAAAGGACATTCATTATTTCAGTCTGCTCTGGCTGGCATTTAAAACCCGTGGACGGCTTTTCACCAACACCCATTTTGGCGCGAATGCCCTGCTGGCAAACCAGTACGATAACGTTGATATCTCGGAGTTTATTCAGAAAATGAAATTAAGCGAGCGTATTACGCTGGATAAATATATTCCGTATTCCTCCCATATTCACCTCTACGTCATCAGAAATCGTCACCGTGATTTGGTTGCCACCTGGGAGCTGGGCGGCACGGTCTTTGAATGTGAAGACGAACATCACCTGACCCTGATGGCTACGCACCTGAATAACGTTATTCGTTCGTATGAGGGTCTGCCGGTAACATTCTATATTCACCGGCTTCGTGAAAAATACCATGATGCTTTTGAAGCCTGTTCGGGTATTCCCTTTTCCGATGACGTGACCCGGCGGTATTACCAGCCGGTAAAAGAAAAACCGTTCTGGCGGCACCGACTGTTTTTCACCGTCTGCTACGCGCCGTTCTCTCAGATTGAGAAGAAAACCATGAAAGCGCAGTCGTACGGTAAACGCCAGGCAGCACTGGATGACGCGCTCAAAATCATGCTGGAATACCGCGAAGCACTGGAATCTTCATTATCCCGCTATATGGCAACGCCGCTGGGGATATATGAAGAAAACGGGCGGGTGTATTCCTCACAACTGGCGTTCTTCCATCGTCTGCTTACCGGCCAGTGGCAGAAAGTGGCCGTAACGCGCTCACCATTTTATGAAACGCTCAGTACGCCAGACGTCTTTTTCACCACCGACACCGGTGAATGCCAGACGGTCAGCGGTTCCCGCTTCTTCCGCAGCCTGGAGATTAAGGATTATTCCCCGGAAACCCATACTGGTATGCTGGATGCGCTGCTGTACGCCGAAAGCGAGTATGTTCTGACGCAGTCCTTTACCTGCATGGCACGGGATGAGACGCAGAATCATATCCGGCTGGCGGAAAAACGACTTAACTCCACGGACGACGACGCGACTTCCCAGCGCGAAGAGCTGATTGTCCTGCGCGACCTGCTCCAGTCCGGGCATGTGTCGTGCGGTAAATTCCACTTTTCCCTGCTGATCTCCTCAGACAGTGCCGGACAGGTGGTGAAGGACACTAACGTTCTGGCCCAGCCCTTCGCCGATCTGGGTATTATGACGACGCTCTCCACCCTGTCACTGCCCGCCGCATATCTGGCGCAACTGCCGGGCGTCTATACGCTGCGTCCCCGACTGGTAGCCGTCAGCAGCCAGAATTTTGCCGATATGGCCTGCCTGCATAACTTCCATCCCCACAAACGCAGCGGCAATCCGTGGGGGGAAGCCATCGCCATCCTCACATCGCCCGGCGGTGGCGGGTATTACCTGAACCTTCACGACAGCCAGGCCGGGCGGGATGACACCGGTGAGAAAACGCCAGGGAATACGGCAATTATCGGGAAAACCGGCTCCGGCAAAACCCTGCTGATGACGGTCGTGCAACAACTGATGCAGAAGTACCGCAACCCGGCGACATTCGCGCCTTCTGCCACCCTCAAACGGCTGACCACGGTGTATTTCGATAAGGACCGGGCGGCGGAGATGGCGATCCGCCAGGCGGGCGGGCGTTATTTCCGCATCCGTACCGGCGAGCCCACCGGATTCAACCCGTTTGCGCTGGAGCCAACCCGCCGGAACATCAGTTTCATCAAACGGCTGGTGCGCATGCTGTGCCGCCGTAACGGTAAGCCGCTCGATCCACGCGATGAGGAACGGATCAGTGCCGCCGTTGACACCATCATGCTGGACTATCCGTCGGAGTACCGCCGGTTCGGGATCACCCGGCTGCTGGAAGTGCTGCCGGAGCCGCCGACCACAGACGCCCGCACCAACGGGCTGCGTATTCGCCTGAAACAGTGGGCGCAGGGGGGCGAGTTCGGCTGGGTGTTTGATAACGAGGCTGATACTTTCACCATCAGCGATGTCGATAACTTTGGTATCGACGGCACCGAATTTCTGGATGATGACGATATACGCGGCCCCGTGACCTTTTACCTGCTGTATCGCGTGACCAGCCTGCTGGACGGTCGCCGCCTGGTGATGTTTATGGATGAGTTCTGGCGCTGGCTGTCCGATGTCGAATTTTCCCGTTTCTCGCTCAATATGCTGAAAGTTATCCGCAAGCTGAACGGCATATTCGTCCCCGCAACACAGTCACCGGATGAAATCGTCAGACATCCCATCGCCCCGGCGATTATTGAACAGTGCGGCACCCAGATTTTCCTCGCCAACCCGAAGGCCAGTCATGCGGATTACGTGGAAAAAATGAAAGTGCCGGACAGCGTTTATGACACGGTCAGGAATCTGGATCCGGGCGAGCATTACATGGTCATCCTGAAAACACCGTTGCGGGCCGGGGAAATCCGCCCGTTTGTGGCGATGGCAAAAATGGATCTGTCCGGGCTGGGTAAACTCACCCGGCTCCTCAGCGGCAGTGAGGACAACCTGAAAATATTCGATGCCATTTATCAGGACGGCATGCGACCTGATGAATGGAAAGAAACCTTCCTTGAGCGGGCAATCTGATATTCATACGGAGGTCATTGATATGCGTACCAGATACACCTTTCTGGCATTATCGTTATTTTTCCCGACGCAGGCGTTCAGCGCCGGAATACCGGTTTTCGACGCCGTGCAGAATACCGAATCCATTAACCAGTGGATGCAGAAATTACAGCAATGGGAGGATACAGTTACCCATTATAAAAGTGAACTTGATGCGTATAAAAAACAGTTAGCTACTGCAACCGGCGTGCGGGATATTCAGGGTTTTCTCAGCGATGCCCGAAGCCTGAAAACCGATATTGATAATCTCCGTAAGAGCGGTATTTCACTGGATGATCTGCTGACCACGCAAAACAGCTCATATTCTGCTGAACTGCAAAACCTTTACAATAAATACAAATCATTCAGCGTATGCAGCGAGGAACAGGAAGGAATAAAGTCTCAGGCCCTGGCCGACAGTTGCAAACAGATGATCCTCAATCAGGCAATGGCGATTGAGAATACCACTGACGTTGAAAACAGGATAAACAACACACTCAGCGATATATCAGACTTATCTGACCGTATATCGAATGCGCAGGACTCGAAAGAGTCTCAGGATCTGGCTAACGCCATCGCGGCGAAAAGCGTACAGTTAAATGCGCTGACGAATCAGTGGGAGATGTCTGTCAGACAGGCTGAACAGCGAACGACATTGCTGGAACAGCAAAGACAGAAAGCCTTTGAACAGCAGCAGCTAACGGCTCCTGTTGCTGACCTTAATAATTTATAAGGAGGTTATCCGTGCTCAGATCATTGTTCACCTTATACACACTCTCAGGCGTGATATTACTGTCCGGCTGCCAGGAAACCAAATCCGAAGCCTGGTATAAGCAGCATCCTGACGAAACTTATGTGGTTTATACGCAATGCCTGAAGGATGGTGAGGCAAGCGATAACTGCGAATTTGCCCACCGGGCAGCACTTATGTTTGCACAGGAAGGCCAGCCCGGGGTTAAGGAGAAATTCGAGGCGATATTTCAGCAGGAAGCTGAAAAACGAAATGCAGTGACACAGTAATTTTTCCTCCAGCAAAACAGGGAGTCCTCCCTGTTTTCTATATCCTTTCTTTATATATCAGGTGAGGCACCATGTCCGGTGGCATTTTTGTTGGTATGGACAAAAACATCATGGATGGACTGAATGCCGTACTGGAAGGTCAATCTTCCACTTACGGCACGATGATCAGCGTCATCATCGTCAGCTCTTTTACCCTGTTTATACTGTTTCGCGGTTATCAGACGCTGGCTGGCAAACTCCGGACCCCGGTTGAAGATGTCGCCTGGGATGTGGGCCGCATGTTGCTGATCACCACCTTTGCGTTAAATCTTGATGGCTGGCTGGATATGGCGGTAGCGGCTATCCAGGGACTCAAAGACGGTATCAGCGGCGATGATAACGTCTGGGCGCTGCTCGATACCGTCTGGGAAAAGGCACAGGCGCTGGGGCAAAAGTTATTTAATATGGACACCTCAACTTACGTCAAACTGAATGGTGGCCTTGCCGAAGTCCTGGTATGGGGCGGCTCTATTGTCCTGCTAATGGCAGCCACCTTTGTCAATCTGCTCGCCGAAATCACCATCCTGTTAATGACGACCACCGCGCCGCTCTTTATTTTCTGCCTGCTGTACGGTTTTCTTAAGCCGATGTTCGATAACTGGCTGAGAACAATTTTCGCGGCAATGTTAACGATCATGTTTTCTGCCTTATCCATCCGTATCGCCATTAATTACCTGCATAAGATACTGGATGCTGCAACAAAAACATCCGCTGAAACCAATATGGTAACACTGGCGGCGCAGTGCCTGCTGGCCGGGATTGTGGCGGGTGTGGTGGTCTGGTTCTCCGCGAAGCTCGCCAGCGCACTCAGCGGGGCCGCCGTACAGGCAGTGCTGCAGGGTGCCGCCATGAGTGGCCTGAGCGGACTGGCGAACAAATCCGCCGACCTCGCCGGGCCGGGGGTAAAGGGCGGAGCCCGCCTGGCTGCGAAAGGCGGCATGGCCGCCGCCGCGGCGGCCGGCAGGCTCGCCGGCGCAGGCGCGGGTAAAACCGTGAGCGCCTGGCAGAAACGCGCCGCCGCCATCGAAAGCATGAAACGCCTGAACCGGCAGCGTCACCGTTAATCTTCCCGACCCTTAATTTCCTTTCCCCGTCAAGCCGTGGCCTGCGCCACCGGTGCGGCATTCCTGCATCCATACGATAAGGGGTTCCATGAAATTCAGCATCTTCCTTCTGATGCTGTGCGCGCTCACGGGCTGCGCACAGCATCAGGGCAACCTCCCGCCGGTATCCGGCGAACCCGAGCCGGTAAATTCCCCCACCATCATTCAGGAGCTCACTCACCATGTCTGATATTCAGAACATTGTTAATGTTTCCCGCTCTTTTGAATCCACCCTGCTGGAAAAGGAAGAGCGTTCCCGAAAAACCGCCTGGCGGGTGGCCGCTGCCGGACTGATTCTGGCCGCAATGCCGATTGCGGCCATTATTATTCTGCTGCCACTGAAAACCACCGACACTGAATTATGGTCAGTGGATAAACAGACCGGGCGCTATGAATATATGACCCGCGTGAAGGAGCGGGATATTTCGTCTGAAAAGGCACTGGCGCATTCACTGGCAGCACACTATGTCAGACTCCGCGAGGGATATAATTATTTCTCCCTCCAGCGTGATTATGACGACGTGCAGTTATTTAACAGCGACAGTGTGAACCGGGACTATCTGGACGGGTTTAACGGTGACCAGGCACCGGACGTGATTTTTAACAAGGCGGAATATGTTGTTGATATCGACATTATTTCCAATGTGCATGCGCCTGCCACCGGGCCGGATAATCTGGCAACCCTGCGTATCAAGCGCACTATCCGCCGTATTGCTGATAATTCCGTGAAAACGGATGTCTGGAATATCCGCCTCACATACCGCTACGTCCCGCACCGGCAACTGACCGACAGCCAGCGCGAAGTGAACCCGCTGGGCTTTATCGTCACCAGCTACCAGCGCGACAAAGAGTTGAGGGGGGAATGATGCTGAAATACATTCTGCTCCTCACGGGTTTACTGGTGTCATGTGTGGCATGGAGCTCCGCGACACCGCGCGGCAGCGCGTATGACAGCCGGATGCAGAACGTCACGT
Organism: Serratia sp. BNK-12; assembly: GCF_047456085.1. Taxonomy (NCBI): domain Bacteria; kingdom Pseudomonadati; phylum Pseudomonadota; class Gammaproteobacteria; order Enterobacterales; family Yersiniaceae; genus Serratia; species Serratia sp. BNK-12. Next base: position 1,616,951 of record NZ_CP179896.1, on the reverse strand, counting down.
ACAACAGCCAGAACGCCACGGTCGTCAGTACCCGCCCCGGCTACGTCACCATGCTGGTGTTTGACGATGATGAAACCGTTATCGATGCGCAGGCGGGTTTTCCCAGAGGCTGGACCGTGACGAAAAGCGATAACCGGGTGGGCGTCAGCCCGAACCCGATTACCCAGCCGGTCACGGATGCCAGCGGCAACACCGTCAGCCAGGTGTTTCTGCCGACGGCAAAAGACTGGAAAACCAATCTGTTCGTGGTGACCTCGAAGCGCGATTACAGCCTGGAGCTGAACGTGCTGGATAAAGACTCGCCCGTTCAGGCATTTGTTATCCGCTACCGCTATCCCGATGAGCAGAGGAAAAAGTCAGCCGCTGCCAGCGCCACCCGTCAGCAACGACAGCAGGAAACACTGGACCGCAAGCGGATAGCGGCGGCATTCGGGAAGGCTACCACTCCGCGCAACTGGCGCTATACAAAACGGGTGGCAGCAGGCTCAGCCTTCATCGCCCCGGACTTTACCTGGGATGACGGTCGTTTCGCGTATATCGGTTTTTCCCCCACGAAGACCCTGCCTTCCGTTTTCCGGGTGGTTAACGGCCAGGAGCAGGCGGTCACGCCCGGAACGGTTAAACGGGGCAGTTACACCGTGGTGGTGGTTCCGGCATCGACGCAGCTGGTTCTGCGTTACGGCACCTCGGTGGTGGGGGTCGAAAACGACGGATCCGGGCGTATCCCGCTGACCAACAGTGACACTGTTTCACCCTCCGTTACGCTGGAGGCAAAATGACCGACAAATTTTTCCCGGACGAACCGAAAAAAACCACCGCAGAACGTGAAGCAGAAGCCCGCGAACGCGCCCGCGCGGCAATGGCATATCAGGAGTCGGAGCAGAAAACGCCGCCCGGCCAGCCGGAAGTGACCCGTTTCCGTAAGACGTCCGGTCGCCGCACGCTGATCGTCAGCCTGCTGAGTCTGGTCCTGGTCATCGCGCTGGCATCCGGTGGCGATCGTCTTCTCAGCGCCCTGAAAAGGGGTGATGAGAAAGAATCTGACACCGCGCCGCCGCCCTCCTCCGGGGCGGTGCAGCAGGAGCGTAAGAATCTGGGCATGGACAGTAACCCGTTTGGCCTGTTCGGGCCAGGGAGGCAGAAAAGCGCAGACCCGGCCCGTCAGACCGTCACTACCGGACCAGCCCTGCCAGCGGAACCGCCCGCCCTGAACAAGGCTGCAGCGCTTGCAGACGGGCTGAACAGCAGCACAACGGCTGGCGGCAATGCCTACACGTCCCGTAGCGAACCGCGCAACAGCGCGGGAACGTCGGACAGCCTGTCTGCCTCCACGGCGTACACATCCTGTCAGTCGGTACTGGTCAGTGGCGAAGATGGACGCCTGCGCTGCCCGGATACGACAGCACCGGCAGGCAGCAATAACAACGACAATCCGGGCGTTGCCCGCGTCACCGGTGTCAGGCGGCTGGGCCTTGATCCCGATCTCTATATCCCGGTGGATCACTATATTCCGTGTTCGATGATGCGGCGCTTCGTGTCCGATGTTGGCGGTCATATCTCCTGCCTGATCGGTGAAAATGTCTGGAGCGCCAGTAACCATGTGAAACTGATCCCGGCAGGAACGGTCGCCCGTGGTGTCTACCGCACCGGCGCACTGCAACATGGGCGCAGCCGGATGTTTGTGCTGTGGACGGAGCTGCGCACGCCAGAGCCCGGCAGCCTGCAAATCCCGCTCACCGATACGCAGGCCACCGGCCCGCTCGGTGAGGCGGGGATCGCGGGCTGGATCGACAGCCATTTCTGGGAGCGTTTCGGCAACGCCCTGATGCTGAGTACCGTGCAGGACGTGGCGGCAGCGGCATCAGAGGCCGCGCCGGGTAAAGACCGCAATACCGACTATACCGAAAACACCCGTGCCGCCACGGCGGAAATGGCGAAAACGACGCTGGAAAACAGCATCAGTATCCCGCCCACGATGTACCTGAACCAGGGCGATGTGATCGGCATCATGACCGGTACGGATATTGATTTTTCCTCTGTTTATCAACTACGGCTGAAAAAGAAATGGTATGAGCGCTGAAAACCTGTCACTGGATTTTATGAAAAATCAGCTGTTCGGTGATTATCTGCCAGTCGAAGGGCTGACCGAAATCGCGATTAACCGACCGGGGGAACTGCACACCAAAATAAAGGGGGCATGGCAGCGGCATGAATCCCCGGTCACGCTGCGTCAGTGTCATGCTTTTGCCAGAGCGCTGGCGTCCTGGCAGGACGATAATATTGACGATACGTCACCGATACTGTCGGCCACTCTCGAATCCGGCGAACGTATTCAGACGATTATTCCCCCGGCCTGTGAGCGTAATACGGTATCCATTACGCTGCGCAAGCCTTCGTTTGAGCAGAAAACACATCAGTCATGGATTGATGCAGGATTTTATCAGCGTGTGGCTGGTCAGGAGAAAACGGAAAGCCAGGATGATGCACTGGTTCAGTTATATCAAAGCGGGAACATCCCCCGTTTTATGGAAAAGGCGGTGGAATACGGCAAAACGATTTTTATTGTGGGTGAAACCGGCTCCGGCAAAACCACCTATATGAAAACGCTGCTGCATTATATTCCGCTGCATCTCCGGTTGATAACGATTGAGGATAATCCTGAAATCCGTTTTCATCACCACGCCAATTATGTTCATCTTTTTTACCCGGCGGATGCCGGGGACAACGCCATTGTCACGCCCGGCAGACTGATCCGTGCTAATTATCGCATGAACCCTGACCGGATATTGCTGGCGGAAATTCGCGGGCGAGAGGCATGGGACGCGCTGAAAATTATTGGTTCCGGGCATGAGGGATTAATCACCTCCCTGCATGCGGGCAGCCCGGAAGAATGTATTGAAGGGATCATTGACCGCTGCTATGAAAACCCCGACTGCCGGAATATTCCTTTTGATGTGCTGTTACGCAAGGTACTAAAAAGCATTGATGTCATCGTCAGCATTGATATACACGGTGATATTCGCCGGATGCATGATATTTATTTTAAGCCAGTTCATTTAAATGGCATGAAAGAGACATTCAGAAAATAACTCTGGTAAATAACATTACCCTAAATACGCAACCTTTCATTAATCATACTGGTCACTGAAATGAAGAAAGTCATACTCTCCTTATTATTTCTCGGCGTTATGGCGTCATGTTCAACATCCGCAATGGCCGCTGATGCATGCGAAGTGGTTTTATGCATGTACGGTAAAACAACGGGAAACAGCGGCGGCAGTGAATGTCACTCCGCTGAACGGGCATTCTTTAATATCGTGAAAAAGAATAAACACGGCTTTCTTCCTGACCATACGGCTGATGCCAGAAAATCGTTTTTACTTGAATGTGATTCAGCAAACCCGGCAGCTATCAGCCAGATTATCAGTAAATATGGCCGCGTTCGTGGTTAATACTGGCGGACCGGGCGCAAGGGCGTGACGGTTTTCAGGTTTTTACGGCTTCTGTTTTTCGCGGATTAAGGAGCGAAGAAACAGGGGCCGTAAAAATGAGGCAGCGGACAGAAATATTTTCGCGGGTTAAGGAGCGAAAATAATTCAGGCACCGCGCCTCACCTGCAAACAGCCGCGCCCACGCGGATTTTGCAGGCCGGGGGGAGCCGGATAAATTTCGCCGCCCCGGCGAGCGAAAAGCTGTCGCCCACGACAGCGGTTTACCCGGGGGGCACAGCCCCGCACACCGTCGCGGCTAAGTCTCCGGCCCAAAGCCGGTAGCGTGGCGCGACCACCCTCTTTAAAGGTCAGCTTCCCTTTTATTCCCGCTGCGAGGAACAAGCAAAGGGAAGAAAAAGGCGAAAGCGACCGTCTTAAAGGGGGTGGTCGCGCGTAGCGTGCGACGGTGTGCCGCCCTTGACCTTGGGGGATTTGACGCAGCGTTCAGCGAAGACATTGCCCCCATGTTTTCGGCTGTCAGGGCGTACAGCCAGGACAAAGGAAACACGCTGTTGCCCGTCATGCGGGCGTTTCAGGGGACTGACGACCACGGGTCGGCTGGTATCTGAAGGCGCGGATAACGGGCATGAGCGCCGGAGGCGTTCAGTGCTTTTCATCCTTTTATGGGCGTCATCGATGAGCGTCGCGTATGGGCGTGGGGTTTTACGTCCATCGGTGACGCCCATATGATGCGCCCGCCACACCGAAATCAGACCGGAGATCACTGCAATGGGAACTCATCTGATGCAAAGGCTGAATGCCTTTTCGGATGCCTTTTCTGTTTTTCTGCTGTGGCTGCAACACAACCCGGTAATATTGTCCATATTTGCCGGGCTGACGCTGCCATTTATATTTCACCTGCCAATAGAAGAAAGAAAAAATGCCCCCTTCTGGTTAAAATCAGTAGTGGGTGTATCCACCTTCTTTTTCATATTCGGTACTCTGTCACCGCTGACCATTCAGGGGCTGAGTTTTTTCTTTAAAGCGCTCGATAATGACATCCTGCTCAGATTATCACTCTGGATACTGACTGTCGGATTTACGCTTGCCGGTCTGGCTTTTCATATTACTGCCCGAAGGCTGCTGGCCGGAGAAGTCGACAGTCTGAAACACCGGATGATTAAAAAAAGTAAACTGGAAAGAAATGTCAGAACGGATGTTCGTGAAGTCAGGGACATGTTGCCTAACAGCATTGCGTATAATCCGCTGGATTATATTGACCTGAATAACGGTATCTTTATCGGGCTGGACAAAGATGATCAGCCGCAATATATCACCCCCGAAGAATTTCAAACTCAGCACGCAGACCTTATCGGCACCACTGGCTCTGGTAAAGGAGTCAGTGCCTGTGTACTGCTTTATCAGGCAATACTTTCAGGTGAAGGCGTATTTGTCGAAGATCCTAAAAATGATGAGTGGGCACCACATGTTTTGCGGGAAACCTGTCAGAAAGCGGGAAAACAATTTGTTCTTATTAACCTGAATGATCTTAATTTTCAGCTTGATTTACTGGCTGATATTTCTCATGAACAACTGGAGGAGCTGTTTAACGCCGGTTTCAGCCTGGGTAAAAAAGGCGAAGGTGCTGACTTTTACCGTATCGCCGACCGTCGCGCAGCCAGAAATGCGGCAGCTATTTATGAAAAGGGAATGACGTTACGCGACTTATTTAACACTGACTTTGTGAAATCCCTCAGTGAAGATGTGCCTGCTTTTTATGGCGAGCTTGAAGAAATCGCTTTAGTGAATTCCATTAATGCCAATAAGGGATTTTCACTAAAGAAAATATTTGATGAGGGCGGTTGCTGTTACATCATCGGCTCGATGCGTAATCAGAAAATCATATCGGCTCAGCGAATGATTTTAACCCGCCTGATTCAGATAGCCGAAACGCGTGACCGGATAAAAGGCAAACCTCGTCCTGTCGCTATTTTCCTTGATGAACTCAAGTATCACCTGTCCCGCCCTGCACTTGAGGGACTTGGCGCAGCGCGGGACAAAGGTGTACATATCATCATGGCTCACCAGTCGGTAAAAGATCTATATGACTGTCCGGCAGATCTGGAGGGTGATGCCGTTGCCGGTTCGGTGATTGAGAACTGCAAGTTTATGCTTGTTTATCGCCTTCGCGATCCGGACACCGCCGACTGGGTGGCAAGGATGACAGGCTCTATTCTGGTTGACGATGAAATGAGAAAAGTTAAAACAGATATATCCCTGACGGAGAAGATGGAAACGGACAGGATGATCCGCCAGGCTGAACGATATTATATAGACAGCAACATGTTGCTTAACCTCCCCAAATTTGTTGGTTTTGTTTTTACCCAGAACGATCTGGCGAAGGCAACCAAGCTATTCCACATTCCAGCTAATAAGCAATATATCGACCTGTTTTCATTTGAACATAAAAACCCGCCGCATACCGAAAAAGAAAATCAGATTCATAAACCCTCCATTAACCTGTGAGGCTATCAATGCTTATTCATAACGTTGCTGAAAGAAATGAAGCCGCTAAACGGAGAATGCGGGCATTGCTGTATTTTCTCAAGGAGGAAACGTTCTCTGATTTCCAGACCTTAAAAAGAGTTGTTGGCTATAAAGGGAAACATAACCATGCGATGTATAACCTGCTGAATAAAGCGGTTTCAATGGGTCTCCTGAATAAACATGAGTATCCAGTATTGACCGGGAAAAAATCATTGTGGGGGATCACCATGCAGGGACTGGCAATGGTGGTTAGCGCTAATGACAGGGTTTTCCCCGCCTATTTTGAGCCGGGCAAACTCAAAAACTCGACGCTGGAACATCGACTGTTAAACCAGCGGGTAAGGATCGCCCTTGAGGAAAAAGGTGGCACAGGCTGGCTTAACGGCGACCGGGGAGAATTTATGTCGCGATACCCAGGCGTCCGGCACCGACCGGACGGCATTATTACCTTAAGCAGCGGTGCCATCGTTGCAGTGGAAACAGAGCGAACGATGAAAACCCGCGCCCGTTACATCAGCATCATTAACAGTCATCTGACCGCCAGCGACGCCGGACGCTGGCATTACGTGATATATGTTATGCCGGATGATAAAACTAAGGAGTCGCTGGTCAGGCTGTTTGGCAGCATCAGGACGGTGATGAGAAAGAGCGTTCCTGTTCCATTTGATGTGAAGAACCGAGAAATGTTTATCTTCCGCGCCCTCGATGAACTGGAAAATAGTGTCAAGGATAAACAAGGGCCCCCCTCCCCATCTGTCGGTGATGATGAAGGGAGGGAACGCCATGCATGATATTCTGACTCATGGCGACTGCCTTGACGTACTGCGCAATATGCCGGGCAACTCTGTGGACAGCATCGTGACCGACCCGCCTTATGGTATTAAATTCATGGGTAAGACATGGGACTAAGATGTTCCCTCACAAGCCATCTGGGAAGAATGTCTGCGCGTACTCAAGCCCGGTGGTCATCTACTGTCCTTCTCGGGATCCCGAACTCAACACCGGATGGCAGCGCGTATTGAGGATGCGGGCTTTGAAATACGTGACATGATCGTATTTCTCTACGAAACCAGCAACATTGCTCAGGCCCTCATTGAAAGTTTGTCGCCGGATCAGCTCAAATTACTGGACGCGACATTTGGACGTGACGGAATGTTGGGCTGGGTATACGGTTCGGGCTTTCCTAAATCTCACCATGCGTTAAAACCGGCACTGGAGCCGATTACCCTTGCCCGTAAGTCATTCAACTGGTCTATAGAATCGAATCTATGCGCGCATGGTACCGGCGTTCTGAACATCAGTGAATGCAGGATCCCTCTGGCAGAAGGAGAATCACCCTATGATTATCCAAATGGCCCGGGAGGTTCCGATCCTAACCACATGTGGCAAGGCAGAAATAAAGGTGCTGGGGATATCGCCAGGCAAGGAAACCCTGATGGCCGATGGCCTGCCAATCTTATCCATGATGGCAGTGATGCAGTACTTGCCTGGTTCCGGGATAACCCTCAGCAGGTAGAAATTAGCAGCGCCAGTTGGTTCTTTTATTGTGCAAAATCCAGCAAAAAAGACCGTGGTGAGGGTAACAATCATCCATGTGTAAAGCCCACCGAGCTGATGCGTTACCTTTGCCGCCTGGTTACTCCCCCAGGCGGCACTGTACTTGATCCCTTTATGGGGAGTGGAAGTACCGGTAAAGCTGCGGCGATGGAAGGTTTCTGTTTCATCGGTATTGAGCGCGAAGCGGATTATGTGGAAATTGCTCGCAGGCGTATTGCGGCAGCACGTAGCACCATGGCTCGTTCTGGCGATGCAGGAATACACATTGACAATTGAATTCGGGTAAAATGCCTCTAAAAATGTTAGCGAAGATTTGAGCTAACATTTTTATGGCTCAAGGCCATAACCTAACCTAACAGACAGCTTTGTGCCAGAAGCAGATCTTGAACAAAGTAAAGTTACCATTTACCCTGAAAACTTGTTAAGAACTTGGGATGCTGCTCTGTTTGTCGTATTTAAGCCTGTCTTCCCTGAAACGATCCGCATTCTCGACAATCCAGGTCCATAGCGGAATCATACGAACAAGCAGCTCCATCCCCGTATCAGAAAGCTCGTACTCGACTTTCGGAGGAACCTCACCGAAATCATGGCGGATAACCAGTCCGTCACGCTCAAGCTGCCGTAATGTGCGCGTCAGCATACGCTGAGTCACTCCATGCATACGCCTGCCAATCTCGGCATGACGCAGTCTGCCATAAACGCCAAGCGTGTTGACGATACCCAGCGACCAGCGACTTCCTGCATGAGTCAGCACTTCCCGCCGCAAACCATCATCATCGTCTCTCAGACCCTTACATACAGCCTGCGAATACTGAAGAATCTCTTCCCGAACCATCTCACTAGCTCCCAGTATCATGCATGTACCTTCTTTTTTAGCCTGTTATGAATTGCTAGAGTGGCTCAACAATTCCTGTAAGGCCAGATTATGAACAAAACTGCTCTTAACACTACGTCTGAAAATATCCTCGTGCTCGGTGCCGGTGAGCTGGGCCTCCCCGTTCTGCGAAATCTTGCCCTTCGGGCAAAAGATGTGGAGGGAACGAAAATCAGCGTGCTGCTGCGCGAAAGCACCGTAACGTCAGATGAACCTGGAAAACAATTCGTTATCACGGAAATCAGAAACCTCGGTATCAATATAGTCACGGGCGATCTCGTCATGAGTTCTGTCGACGATTTGGCCAGCCTCTTTGCGCAATTTGACACAGTCGTTGGCTGCACGGGGTACGCGGCCGGCATAAATACACCGATGAAACTGGCGCAGGCGGCCCTGCAGGCGCGGATTCCACGCTATTTCCCATGGCAGTTTGGTGCCGATTTTGATGCCATCGGACGCGGCAGTCCACAAGACATCTTCGACGCGCAGATTGACGTGCGTGACTTACTACGCAGCCAGCATGAAACTGAGTGGGTCATCATTTCGACCGGCATCTTCATGAGCTATTTGTTCGAACCAGACTTCGGTGTGGTCGATCTGCAGAACGATACTGTTCACGCACTCGGCAGTATTGACAACACCATGACGCTGACAACTCCCGATGATATCGGGATGCTGACGGCAGCGATCGTATTTAAAACTCCTCGCATCCGGAATGAAATTGTGTATATCGCCGGTGATACACTGACCTACGCAGAGGTAGCAGATAAGCTGCAATCAGCGCTTGGCCGTCCTTTCAGCTGCACGGAATGGAGCGAACAATATCTGATGGATAAACTCGCGCTCAACCCGCAAGACATGATGTCTAAGTATCGTGCCGTTTTTGCACAGGGGCGGGGAGTTGCATGGGATAAAAAGCAGACATTCAATGAACGCCATAACATTCCGGTTACCGACGTGGCAGCCTGGATAAATGCAAACCTGACCCCGGGCAGCTCATTATAAACGTATTTAAGCTGCTGTAATAAATACCAGAGTCTTTCTCCTACCTACCCGAATATGGTGAAGAGAAAGACTCTGTTCCCCCTGTTGGCACTGATAGCAAAGCGGTTACGCTGTGTGAGCTGAAAACCGGCTCTCCGGTAAACCGGGGAATACGGCTGATTCCGCTCTTAGCAACGCTCCATCATGCCTTGACGGCACAGAAAGACCCACGCTGGCACTGGTACAATACAGCGTTGTGAATGCTTCTCCCGCGAGTGTCGGGCAAGTGCTCTGAACTCCTGGAGAGGGCAGGATACTCTCCGTCGTTCCGTCCGGACGATAACGTACAACACGGCTTCCTCCCCATTCGGCATTCCAGACATAGCCCATTGCGTCCACGCAGGAGCCGTCAGGCGCCCCCTTTCCTTCTGTTGCAGTGAACACGCGCTGGTTATTCATAGAGGGGTAATCACAGCACATTATACGGCCCTGCATCGAGTCACAGTAATACATCGTGCTGCCGTCCGGACTGAAACAGATGCTGTTCGGGATGGCCACCTCAGGCAGGGGTAGCGTCTCAATGCTGAGTGTCGCTGCATTTAGCCTGTGAAATCTTCCTATGACTTTCGCGGGGTATCCGTCATCCATGGTCCCGAAGACGAAATTACCCTCGCGGTCGCACCGACCATCCCCTGTCCGTGTTCCCGGTCCTCCCGGTGACGCCACAACCGGCGTAAAGATACCCGTATTCAGATCGCAGAAGGCGAATCGGGACGCCAGTCCCATCAGTAAAACGTCAGAATGTTCAGTAAGTGCAAACGATCCGAGGCGCTCAGGCAGGGACCAGCGCATCACAACACTGGTGTCTTCTTCAAGGGCAAGCAGCTCGCTGCCTTCAATGTCAGTCCAGTAAATCCTGCGTGTCCTCTCGCACCAGATTGGGCACTCTCCCAGCAAATTTCTGGCATCAGCAGCCACTGAAAACATGTTATTTCTCCCGCATATAAAAGTTTCGCATCGCGCCTGACCAAAAGCGTAAGGCCATCTGCACTATGGCAGACGGCAGTAACAAGCTATTCCCACCCTGTCAGGGCAAAAAACGCGCTGAAAGTTTGTCACCAAAAAGCATGATGGCGAGTCCTGCCAGCATGACCAGCATGCCCCCCAGTTTGAGCAGCGAAACCGGTCGCCGTACAGCACCCAGCAGACCGAAATGGTCAATCATCTGCGACGAGAGTAACTGCCCAACGATTGCCAGCCCGAGCAGGGCTGAAAAACCGATTTTCGGTGCCAGCACCACGTAGCTGAACAACGCACAGGCACCGATCAGGCCGCCCGCCAGACTCCATGCTGGCTGCGAAGGAATAGCAGCGAGAGAGCTAAATAACCCTCCACGTAGCAGCGAGTAAATCCCGAGGCTCAACGCCCCGGCCGTAAAGGAAAAGAACGCGGCGGTGACCGGATCGCCCCCGAGTCCTTTTGCGAGCTGACTGTTCAGGGTCGTCTGCAAAGTAATACCAAGACCCGCTGCAAAAGCTATTACGTAATAAATCGCGCTCATGCTGTTATTCCCTGTCAGCTTGCCTGTACCAGCGGCAGGAATTTCTCCGCAAAGATGTCCGGCTCATACCCGGCGGCGGCGAAAAGGTGTTCGCGTGATTCATCGATGGCAGCACGAAGACGCTCGCTGTCCACGCCCAGAACTTTGCCGTTCTGCTTGACGATGCGCCCGCCAATCATGACGGTATCGATGTTGCTGCGTTCAGTTGCATGCACCACCGTCCCGAAGGCATTCCCGTTCGGATAGAGATTGAGATCAGCAGCGTTAATCAGGATCAGGTCGGCCTGTTTGCCTGGCGTCAGGCTACCCACTTTATCCTGTAGTCCAGCACAGGTCGCACCATCGACGGTTGCCGACTTCAGCAGCTGCGCTGCCGGGAGCGTTGTCAGAGAATGCCCTGAATCACAGCAGTGCTGCTTATGCATACCCATTACTCGCTGCAGATAGAACGCCACGCGCATTTCCATAAACATATCTGTGCTGTAAGACGTTTCGTTATCCACGCTCAGGCCAGGATTGATGCCATGGCGCTGCGCGGCCTCAATGGCAAACATCCCGCTTTCAATGCCATAGTGCGAATCTGAGCGCGGACAGACGTTCACCCGTACGCCGGCTTCACGCAGGATTTCCCAGCCCTCATCAGGCAGTGCTGTGCAGTGGTTGAAGATATTGTCCGGGCCCAGCAGGCCCTGCTGATGCAGTGATTTAAGCTCTGAAGCCATTTCAGCGCCAAAGAATTCGGTCACGATTGGCAGCCCGAGCCGGCGGGCCTCGGCCCACAATTCCGGCTCCAGCTGGGCCATGACGCCCAGAGAAACCAGTCCCTCAGGATTGTCTTTGAAATATTTTTCCTGCAGACGCTGCCAGTTACCCGGCCAGTGCGCTTTATCCCATTCGCCTGCTACCGGCGCGCCGGAAGCATGAATAGCGCGAATTCCGGCATCAAGCAGGGCTTCAACGGCGGCGTCTGCATGTGCTGCGGTACGGCTGTTGTGCGAGTTATCAATCATGGTAGTGATACCCGCATCAATCGCGCCCAGCGCCGTCAGGAGATTACCGACATAGATATCTGCGGGCCGATAGTATTTCGCAAACGAGAAGTGCGTGGCATTGCTATAGTCGTCCAGACAGGTGGCGTTGGGGTTGATGCGGCGCAGCTGGCCTTCCCAGGCGTGACGATGAGAATCGACCATCCCCGGCATGGCAATCATATTTGTGGCATCAATGACGTGAGCACCCTCGGCGTTCAGGTCCTTACCGATGGCGGTGATGGTTGACCCTGTGACAAGAATATCGCCACGTTCATAGTTACCAACATTCTCATCCATACTCAGTATGGTTGCACCGCGGATCAGCGTTACCGGCGCATTTGCCGTCTGATTGTTAACAATATTTCTGCTGTAATCGGTCATTTGAATTGTCTCTTTCAGGTTCAGAAGGAAAACAATACGCCTCCTATTTAAGCTGAAAAAGATGACTAACGTGTTTTCATCATTCAGAATTTGCGAATAATGATGGTTATCACCGTCACATGCTATTCAGGAGCGCAATCAGGTGGATCGAATTCAGGCTATGCAGGTTTTTATAAGGGTGGCTGAGGCCGGAAGCTTTGTCCGGGCAGCGGAAACACTGTCCCTGCCTTCTTCTACTGTTACCAGCACCATCAAAAACCTGGAGAAATATCTGCAGGTGCGTCTGCTGAACCGGACCACAAGACGGGTCAGCCTTACTCCGGAAGGTATGCAGTATCTGGCGCAGTGCCGGGAAATTCTGGCCTTAATTGAGCATACGGAAGCCAGTCTGGCCGATTCGAACAGGCGCCCCCGTGGCCGTTTACGCGTTGATATGCCCGGCGGTATAGCGCACTTCCTCGTGATGCCAAACCTGAAAGAGTTCTACAGCCGTTATCCTGATATTTACCTGATGATCGGCGTCAGCGACCGGCAGGTTGACCTGGTTCAGGAGGGCGTGGACTGCGTGATCAGAACCGGAGAGTTACTTAACTCCACGCTTGTAGCCCGTTCGCTCGGAGAATTTCGCTGGATCACCTGCGCCTCTCCCGATTATCTCAGGGAGTACGGTATTCCGCAGTCACCTGAAGATTTATCTCATCACCGGGCTATTCATTATTTTTCCGGACAAAGCCGGCGTACAGACGAATTGCGTTTTGTAAAGGGAACAGAAACGCTGTCCGTACCCGTCAGGGGGCAGGCAGCCGTCAACGAGACGGGACTCTATATAAAAATGTGCCTCGAAGGATTCGGGCTGGCGCAGCTTGCTGAGAACGTTGTGGCAGAACACCTTCAGAAAGGAACGCTGGTTGAAGTCCTGGCCGACTGGCAGCCGTCGTCTGTTCCTGTCGCATTGGTTTATCCCCATCAGCGTTTTCTTTCACCCGCCGTACGTGCATTTGCAGACTGGATAGATGAAATATTCAGTTGATACGTCTGTCACAGCTCCCCGTTGCACACTAAAAGTCAGTCATAAGGCTTGCTTATTATATTATTACTGACCGCGATCGCCCTGAGCGGCCTTTTCACCGAAAAGTCCGCTCATCGGGATAGTACAGATGGCTCCGGTACCATTAAGACGCTTCAGAACCTCGATGGAAAGTGATCTTACCCAGCAATAGTGGACACGAGACTAAGTGAGTAAACTCTTAACCAGAGGTGACTCATATGGCAAAACCAACGGCGACCAAAAAGCCCCGTAAACAACACACGCCGGAGTTCCGCCAGGAAGCCATCAAGCTTGCTGAACATATCGGCGTGGCCGCTGCAGCTCGCGAGCTCAGCCTGTACGAATCGCAGCTCTACAACTGGCGCAGCAAGCAGAAAAATCAGGCAACGTCCTCTGAGCGCGAGAGTGAACAGGCAGCTGAAATTGCTCGCCTCAAACGCCAGCTGGCTGAAAAGGACGAGGAGCTGGCCATTCTCCAAAAGGCCGCGACATACTTCGCGAAGCGCCTGAAATGAAGTATGTCTTCATCGAAAACCATCAGGCTGAGTTCAGTATTAAAGGCATGTGCCGGGTGCTGCGTGTGGCCCGCAGCGGCTGGTATGCCTGGCGGAGCCGTTGCACAGTTATCAGTGCACGCCAGCGCTTCCGACAGAACTGCGACAGCCTGGTCTGTAGCGCCTTCAGCCTGGCTAAACAGCGCTACGGAGCACCCCGCCTGGCAGAAGAGCTGCGTGCGCAGGGCCTGACATACAACGTGAAAACGATAGCCTCCAGCCTGCGGCGTCAGGGTCTGCGGGCAAAAGCTTCACGCCGGTTCAGTCCGGTAAGCTACCGTGAACACGGTCTGCCGGTCTCAGAAAACCTGCTGAAGCAGGATTTTAACGCCAGCGGCCCGAACCAGAAGTGGTCGGGAGACATCACATACTTACGTACGGCTGAAGGCTGGCTGTACCTGGCCGTGGTCATCGACCTCTGGTCGCGGGCCATTATCGGCTGGTCGATGTCATCGCGGATGACGGCAAACCTGGCCTGCGATGCGCTTCAGATGGCGTTATGGCGGCGCAGGCGGCCAAAATACGTTATCGTTCATACGGATCGGGGCGGGCAATACTGCTCAGCGGACTATCAGGCGCTACTGAAGCGGCATAATCTGCACGGGAGCATGAGCGCCAGGGGGAACTGCTATGATAACGCCTGCGCGGAGAGCTTCTTCCACTCGCTGAAGGTGGAATGCATCCATGGAGAACGTTTTACCAGCCGTGAAATGATGCGGGCAACGGTGTTTAATTATATAGAGTGTGATTACAATCGCTGGCGTCGTCACAGTGCCTGCGGCGGCCTCAGCCCGGAACAGTTCGAAAACCAGACCCTCGCTTAGGGACGTGTCCACTTCACGTGGGTAAGATCAAAGCATCCGCCGCAGAGGATCAGCTGGTACCCTGTTGTGTAAACCCATTCAGCCCGGCTGCTGTACAGGTTCCAGGTGCGCATCTCGTCCGGCAGCCATTCCGGTGCAGGCTCCTGCAACTGAGATTGCTGTGGTCATCAGTAATGGCACCGTCCAACCTCCGGACAACTCCTGTACTTTACCCAGCAACAGCGGTCCCATCGCCGCCATCAGATAACCGATACTCTGCGCCATACCTGACAGCGCGGCAGCATCACCAGCGTTTGTAGTGCGCAACCCGATGAAGGTCAGACCCAGCATCATGCTGGCACCCGAGCCGAAGCCGAGGAGTGCAGCCCACAGCATCGCCAGATTTGGCAAATAAAGGATGCCAATAAAGGACACTGCGGTTAACAGGCTGACGCCAGCAGCGGCTAATTTCTGATCGTTAAGACGACGCAGCGTGGCTGCCAGAATCAAGCCGGGAATGGCGGTGGTAAGCTGAAGGATACCATGTACCTCACCAGCCTGAGCTGAGGAGAGCCCACTGCCTGTCAGAATGGCTGGCAGCCAGCCGACCGCAACATAAAACGGCATCGCATTCAGGCCCATAAACAAGGTGACCTGCCACGCCAGAGACGAGCGCCAGACCGCAACGGTCGCTGCTTTTTTCTCACCTGCTACTGGCAGTTGATGCTTTTTCTTAAACTGCGGCAACCATAAAAGCAACGCAAGGAGCGGTGCAATAACCAACATGGCTAACGCGATGTTCCAGCCCCAGCTCTGCGTCAGAGGAATGACAATGGCAGAGCCAATGGCGCCAGCGGCGCCCATGGTGATGGAATATGCTCCCGTCACGGAAGCCACGTTGCCGGAAAAGTCACGCTTGATCAGGCCAGGCAGCAGGACATTGCCCAGGGCAATCCCGATACCAATTAACACTGTTCCGCCATAAAGCGCCCAGACGCTGTCTGTTGAGCGAAGCAGAATCCCCGCTGAAATCACGACCAGGGCACCAAAAAGGGTGCGTTCCAGGCCGTACTTGCGGGAAATCGATGCGCTCATTGGAGAAAAGGCGGCAAAGGCCAGTAAAGGCAGCGAGTTAAGCAGCCCAACGGCCGTGATACTTAGGTCAAAATCATGGCGAATAGACTCTAAAACGGGTGCGATAGCGGTAAAAGGAACACGCAGGTTAATGGCGATAAAAAGGATGCCGGTCACTAGTAGGATTGAAGACCACTTGTTCGTAGTGTGGGACATAAGTTTTGCTTTCTCTGAAAAAAGAAAGACTTTAAAGGACGCATGAGTTACAGAATATAGATAACCTGACAACATATAGCTAAATCATGCCAGTTAATAAAAAATCCGTGACCTCGCCGGAAGAGTTTAATGCCGATGATTTCAGTCAGGCCGCTATCGCCCTGCATGTATCATCGTCAGGCGAGTATGCCGGGCAGAGTCCGCACGCTCATCGCAAGGGGCAACTTATTCTCTCTTTGCGCGGTGCAGTGCGCTGTGAGGTTGAGGATGCGCTGTGGCTTGTTCCACCGGGACATGCCGTCTGGGTTCCGGGAGAAATCCCCCACCGTTGCCGGATCACGAAGAATGCAGACACGTGCTTTTTATTCATCGAGCCCGGCACGGCAGCGATGCCAGAAGTCTGCTGTACCATAGCGATTACACCTCTGGTCCGCGAGCTTGTTCTGTATCTTGCAGAGCAGGAACATGCTTATTCGCCTGACAGTAAGACCGCAAGGCTGGCAGCGGTGCTGCTGGAACATATACCGGATGTGCCGGTTAAAACGCTCCACCTGCCGAGATCCGACCATCCTAAAATCCGGACTATGGCTGAGGCACTTTTTAATGATCCTGATGACCGGAGGACGTTAAAACAGTGGGCTGCTCATCTTGCTACCAGCGAACGATCGCTGGCCAGGCTGATAAAAGAGGCGACAGGAATGAGCTTTGGTCGCTGGCGTCAGCAACTGCATTTGATGATTGCCCTGAGCCATCTGTCTGAAGGTCAGCCCGTGCAGTGCGTAGCCGGAACGCTGGGATATGATTCGGTCAGTGCGTTTATTACGATGTTCAGAAAAGCGTTGGGTAAATCACCGACGCAATATTTTTCTTCCCTGGATTAGTACACAAGCACAGAAGGCGGATTTATTCAAAGAACACCAGCGTCCGCTTTTCGCTCGTTGCCGACCGTCATGCTGAATCGTGTTATAACAAAGAACACGGCCAGATCAAGTCTGAGCCTATACATCTAAAGTGATGAGCGGGCTCTTTGCCGCCCGCCCCCGCAGCCTGCGAATTTTTCCTGACACACAGTGCCACGAAAAATTCGTAGGGAGGTTATACCTTTAACACCACCACGACTCTGCCCACAAGAATATATTGTCAAAGCCACATTCCTTTGCGGCTTCTTGCCCCTGCCCTCAGGCTTTATCCATCAAATAACGATGTGCTTTTGATGCCGCACTGGCGGCTTTGAAAATATAGCGTTTGTCGTTTTTCAGTGCTTTCAGCCAGGAAGCGATATAGCTTTCGTGCTGAACCTCTCCGAGAATCCCCAGATCCGCCATAAGGAACGCGCTTCCCAGCTCGGCGATCAACTCCTCATAAGCATAATCCTCACTACCAAATTTTCCTTTAATCTCGCGATTCAGGCGGCTTTTACCACCACTCCAGTGCACCAGTTCATGCAGTCCAGTGGCGTAGAAATTGGCTGCATCTGAAAACAGATAGCGCTCTGGTAGCCAGACTTCATCAGTTGAGGGTCTGAAAAAGGCGTTTTGTCCTTTCTCAATAATGTTTGCGCCGCTCTTCTGGAACAGATTTTCAGCCTTCGGCAATGGGTCAAAGGTTGCTTCCGGGCTGACTGTTTCAGTTGTCAGAGGCAAGCCGTCAATTTGCTGAACGTTAAACACGGTGAAAGTTTTCAGCATCGGGATCTGGTCGATTCCACCATATTCGTTTTCTTTCTCTAAGGTTGTATAGAAAATGGCTGTCGTGCCGTGCTCGCCTTTGCGAACCTGCCCACCTACTGCCTGTGCTTGTTTGTAGGTCATCCAGCGTGAATCACCGAAGCCCTGTTTTGACGCACTGCACCACAGCAGCATGATATTCATTCCGCTATACGAGATACCGGTTGCGAAGTTGCAAGGCAACCCAGACATGCCCGGCACCCGTTGCCACGGGCAAGACCATGGTTTTACACCGACTTCAAGCGCTGCAATGATGTTGTCGGTGACGGTCTGATAAATATCTGTTCTGGTTTGAGAAAACTTCGTTTTTGAGGAGCCTGACTGCTCCAGCGGGGATAAGCTGGTCGCCGCTGCGGTGTTAGGGGCGCTAGTCTGGGTGGTATGCAGGGAAATGGTCATGTTTTTTCTCCGTCAGTGGTGTGATTTTCGTCTTCGTATCGCCTGACGATTCGCTTTCCCGGCATCGTTCCGTCCCGCAAGGGCGCAGAATGCGTGCCATTTACCCTTGCGGGACGGGTTGTGTTGGGAAACGATTAACCGGAAGCTGATACGGGAACGAAAATCACGCTGGAGAAAAACTGCTCCTGCATAGGCGGGCGTAGCGCCCCTTGTTCCAGAGTGGTGAAAGGGGGTTGGGGGTTGGGGTTTGGGTTTGGGGTTTCCTGATAGAATCACATAGTGGGTGATAATATGTTTATCAACCGAGTTAGGCATTCATGTTCGCTGGAGATGGTTTTTTCTGTAAAGTCTCGCTCCGCCATTCTGATTCATATATATGATAGCTAAATTAAAATTTATTCAGAAAAATCAATCCAAACAACAAGTCGGCATAAAAATAATATAAAAAATGAATTAATTAATAATTAACAGTCACTCCAAGCCAGTAAAAATTAAAATCCCTCTCCTAGATTGATCTCCCGACTAGCCATATCATTATATATAAGCACCTCCCATGTGCTAGGCAGTTGTGGTTACAACATTAAGGCGATTGCAGTTATATTTCCGGCCTTGTTGTGTCAGCCTAAGCTGACGCGAGCCCTAATGAACTTCGCTGGCTTATGTCTCGTTACTTGTACGAACTCAGAGTTCGATAATTTTTCAGGTTTAGTACGCCTGGACCTTACCTATTTTGTCATTACTTACGACTAGTTGAGCAATCGCAGGAGACTTACTGATTTTGAGTCCTTAACAGCTACATCGTTTCCGGCTGGTTTAAATACTACTTATCGTGAGGCAGAATAGAGCAAATGGTTCTGGCCATTTTATTGTCCAGCACCGCCGATGCAAGTTTTACTGGCCGCTTTTTAAGGAGTTCTATTACCTAGGGCCCCGCCTGTTCACCTTTTGAGCTTGCGTTTTGCAAAAAATTTATTAACCATACATCCATATTTAATTTAAAAAAATTACAATAAAATATTAGGGAGGAGCAATCTAATTGCCCCCATGAATACTTCAAAAACCCAAATCTTATAAGCCAAGTTTATCTTTAATCCACAACCAAATTTTATTAAACACGCTCTGCTTGGAGTAAATGCGATTATAATGGTCAATTCGGGCTTGTTGCTCTCTATACCTTCCCTCTTGGATTTGCTTTTCAGTCCAAGCGCCGCACCATACTATCTTACCCTTTCTAATATAATAGTGAGATTTACATTCTTTTTGCCAATTACCTACAGAGGGATGTAAAGTTGGCCCCTGCTCAGTTTTAACAATACTCCACTCGTTGACATCTATTGGGGTTCTAATCTTTGCTCCGCATCCACATGCACATAAATGAGATGCCGTACCAAATCTTTCCGAGTAATAAAGGGTATTTGGCTCAAGATCTCTAGGCATACTATCAACTTCAACTAGCTTTATAGTAAAAGTTTTCATGATATTGACTCAGATACAATTTTCAAATCAGATATGTTGAATAATGTATGGTAAAAGTCTTCTTCACTCGAGTAAAATCCTTTATATTGCTTGAATTTTATAACTGCCAAGCAGGCATTCAATGCATTGAGCTCGCCGATTTGAATATTAGTGCGATATAAATTATCCCTTTGTTTAGATAAGTCAGACAGATTTTTATCCAACACTTCTTGGGCGCTCCCCTCCGGATAGTAAGTAGTTCTTATCATTCCGCTTAAGGTTCCTGATTTCTTAGATAAGCCCATGCCAACATCAATGTAAGGTATTCCTAAACTAATTAATGCTTCAAATATCTCTGCTCTTGACTCCCCATTATCTACACAGACAAAAGCAAAAGTCACTCCCTGTAGTAACTCTAATGATTCTGTACCAATC
Organism: Serratia sp. BNK-12; assembly: GCF_047456085.1. NCBI lineage: Bacteria > Pseudomonadati > Pseudomonadota > Gammaproteobacteria > Enterobacterales > Yersiniaceae > Serratia > Serratia sp. BNK-12. The sequence goes on along the minus strand of NZ_CP179896.1, from coordinate 1,596,874 downwards.
TTCTGTGTTTTAAGGAAAACTCCATGTCTGAAATTATCATATCGCTCCTGATATACAGTGCTTTTCTTTTTCTTAAACTCGGTATTTTCCGTTTTCCCAGGAGACCTGAAAGCATTATGAATGAAGAAATCGTCGAAATCGAACCCCCTTATTTCCTTGACTGGAGTCTTGACCAAAAAATCAAGAATATAAGAACCAGTGCCCCCTAGCCCTATAATTGCTACAATTTCACTTTTAAATTTATTCGACAACTCAACTATTTCGGCTCTGCTCGTTAAAGTATCTTGGAATTTAAAAACGCTATTTTCTTCTATATCAATTTTATGATTAAAGGTATAAGGATCAACATTGTATAATTCCATAGCTGGTCCAGATATTATTGATGTATAGCTTTCAATTTTTTTAAAAAAATCTTCAAAGTTGCCAGGTACCCCTTTTACATAGGGTTTATTTGAAAATTGTCTTTGAACTATTAAATCTGTACAATTTTCGCTTAATGTTAATGTAGCAGGACGGTCTGCTAAATTCGGGATCAACATGCCGTTTACATCACAAGGAGATTCTCCGGTAAAAAAAACCTGATGATCTTCTTGCATAACAGTTTCTGCGTCTTTATATACGATTTTGCATATAAATGCAGCGTACAATAATTCCTTACTTTCATTTAAGTAAGGAATATCTCTAATTATCAGATAATTACTATCGAAGCTTACCGCATAACCTTTTTCAACTAACAAGTTTAAGTCTTGATTATGACTGACCAGTTTCTGAAACATTGAATTCCATCCCGTTTTTTACATTAATGATAGCGCCTTTAGTGAGAATGCCTTCAGGCTTTACCCCTGGACCTTTTTTATATTTAACAGAATACGTTATTTCAGGGTGGGTAGCGTAATCAGGCACTTCCAATGTGACTACCTCTTCATAACTAATTTCTTTTTTGTACCACTTATGTAAAATTCCTTCTACAAAAATATCAAATGATAAGTCAGGCTTCTTTTTAGTATAAAAGCGTTCAACACTGGGTTGGGTAATATCTATAAGCCTATCATCATTAACTATTTGATCAGCCTCATCCTTATACTCTAAAAATAGATCGAAATCGCTTGAGTTTTTTTTGATAAGTTTCTTTATATCCCCCCCCCTGATTGCCCTCGGCCAAACCAAGTTGAGACCATCAACAGTAAAATTATAACTAGCATCGCCTTCTATGATATAAATATCGCTAGGGCTGGAAATATCTATTTTTTCATTAGGCCTTAATTCTTCCAGCTCTAAATTTTTTACCTGCTGATAAACCCTATAATTTTCAACTGGGTGCACACCAAAAACATCAGCCAACTCTCCACCTGTAACTTTGGCATCGTCAAAGGTGAAATCACTAAATTCAAATTTATCATCGGAAATTTTAACAACGTAGTTATTGTTACTCATTTTTCACCTATCTTTTTTAGGAGGAATCATCATTGACTTTTTAAATCGAATTCATGTTTCAATTTATTACCGAAAATTACGACAGTCAAGTAAACATGAAATAATTAAGATTATTTTTATAAGCAATTGTTTTTTAACAATTATTTTTGAAGAATGAAGATTAAAAATCGAATTTCGATTAGTATTTACATCTTGCTGACAAATAATTTTTCTAAGAGAGGATTTAGGTGGGGGTTCGGGCTGCTAAAAATAGACTGCCCTACTCAGTGATAACTTCCTGCATGCCCGGCAGATGCTCATGCCAAATTTTTGCGATCAGATAGCCCATAAGTTCACGTTTTATCGTTGGTTTTAAAGCTTTTTTCGATGACATCTTTCAGTGCCCCATATTCACGACCAAGCTCGGCAAACATCCTTTTGAGACGACGGTTTTCATCCTCAAGGCCTTTCATCTTTTTGATATCAGAGGCTTCCATCCCACTGTACTTAGCTTCCCAGTTGTAGTTCGAGGCCACAGATATGCCTGCTTCACAGCAGAAATACTTGACAGCACGTACGGCTTTGACGTACTTCAAAACGGCGATGATCTGGTGTTCCGTGAATAGGGTTCAACGCATAGCGATGTCCTCAGGGAACATAATCCGGCTGTCGGAAGATCTCTAAAAGTGGATGATTCGTTTTGCAGGGATGCTTAAAGGAGGTGCTCATATCATTATATATAACTTGCCATAATAAAATGACACATGCCGTAATAAACGGCATGAAAAAATTAAACTAGTATCTTCTTAAAAACATTTCATGCTGTTCACCAGGATATTTTGGTGTAAGCAAAATATCATTTTCATCACCTAAATACTTATACTCTGTGGAAGAGAATATAAATTGAAAATTAAACTTTTGAGATAACTTCTTCAAATTAAAAATGAAATTATTGATATCTTCGTAATGTATCTCATGCTGTTTAGGCGTATCGAATATTGCAAACATGAACGATTTATTTTCTAATTCAAGCATGCTTTCAATTAATGCACTACGATAAGCAAGTATAGCTCTTACTTTTGTACTTCCTTTGAGTTGCTCTAAAGTTTCAAAACCTAGAACAGGGCTAAAATCTTGCTCAAATGATATATTAAAATCTATGTTTGGGGTTTTTAAAACTTTTAGCCAACTGATGTACTTTTCTCTCAATGTAGATTTAACCCGCGTTAGCCGTGGTATTGACTGTCTATTTTTACCTAACCCCTCCAGTTTATCTAGCGCATTTTCCCGCTTATTAAGCATTTCGACATACTTATCCTCCAAAATTGATATTTTATGTAACTCACTTTTTTCTAACTGTAATTTAAACAACATAGATGTTATTGAAGAAATTGCATCAATTACTGATGAGAGGTCCTCTTCTTCTATGATTCCATTTCTCATAGAGTTGAGGTCTTCGACAGTTTTATTAACATAAGCTATTTCTTGTGTGATTTGATCATATCGTCCTCCATCCAAATTCAAGCTTCTTTCAATATCCTTGATTTGATCTTTAAGATATAAGAGATGTTTTGCATAACTTTCCGAACTACGCGAAAACATTTTACAATCAAGAGACGGACATATTTCTTCAAAAGAACGAAATATTCTTTTAGCTTCTTCGTTAAGGTTTAACGTATTGATCTCTGTATTAATTTCTTTCATTATCTGAACTAATGAAGACTCTCTTCTAGCGATAAAACTCAGTTCTTCGTTTAAATCCCTCAAGTTTTCTTTTTGTCTTCTTATAATTTCATCAATGCTATGAAGGGAATCATTCTTCAATGACTTACTATTTTTCAATACTGAAAGTTCATTTTTTAGATCTATAATTGAATTATCGATAGATTCTATATCTTTATCTTTATTAGCCTCTTTAGCTATTTCAATATCTCTTCTTTGCATAGCTAACGAGTTATCTAGGTATTTAATTTCCTCCATTATATTAATGGATTTTTTCTTAACATCGAAGGAATGTTTTTCGGGCAAAAAGAATACAATTCTAAGCATTTCAGAGAATTGATCTTTTATAAAATTATTTGGTGAATAATAAAACTTTGAATATCCGAAATCCTGATCTAAATAAAAAATTGGTAAAATAGTTGCTAAATACGGGTATGATTGCTTATTTTGGGTTGTAAGAAGAGATGGATATGCTAGTGATAGCTTTTCTAGGATAGATTTAGAGTAATCCGCTTGATTATAAAACATTGATTTTTTGCTATTACATACTAATGATAAAATGAACTCAGTATGTTCAAAATCTCTTGTCGCCCTAAAATTATCATTTCCTATGGTAAAAGTAAGGGTGGCCGATTTGCATAGTTTATAAATATCCTCTCTGAACTTACATGGATACCCTAAGCAATAGGAGATAGATTGTAATAATGGAGTTTTGCCACATCCATTTGGGCCATAAAGCTCAGTTATATGCTCCCCAAAAATAAGCTCATCTGATTCAAGACCTGAAAAATCTCTTCCATTTATTTTGAGACTTAATAATTTCATAAAATTTCACCGTCCAATTTTGAATCAACGCAGTAATTCCTGTATGCTCTATCTATCAAGGCTAGATTATAAGACAAATCACTTTCATATATAAACACTTCGTCAATAACTTTCTTCCCCAATTTCGTAATGTTTAACTTGTTATTTCTTTCGTCTATTATAATTAGACATACTGACTCAAGGAAATTCAAAGCGGTAACGGTTCGTATCCTAAGATTTGCTGACCATCCTAATAATTGTGATGATCCTTTAAAACCTAGCATGACATCCTCTAAAAGTTTCCCTACCAAACCTCCAACTTCATTTACTCTTGGTTTCACTCTATTTTTAGATATTAAAAGTATTATCATGGCTATTAAAGGAAGTTGAAAAAGAGCTTCGTTATTAAGGCCAACACTTTCTTGTCTTTCAATATTTTTTATATCTATTCTAATATCTTTTTGAGATATACTATCGAAAAATTCATCGTAATTCATTTTGAACGCTCTACAAGTCTCGCAAAGAGGCTTCCAGTCAAAGCTTCTTTATCTAAAGAATTAAGTAAATTATTTTCAAATAACGAATCATGTAATTCATTAACAACCGATCTTAAGCCTGAGAGAAATAAAACACCATGCATAAATGTCAGCTTATCTAATGTTGAATTTATTTCACTATCTATAGTAATGTAATCTAAGTCAGAAATTACATGTCTGTTTTTTCTTAACCACTGATCCCATTTTATTTTACACCTTGCAAAAAAATCAATTTGACTTTCACTAGCTCCAGCCTTTCTTAACAATCTCTCAATCACAGATGCTGATTTCAATGCATGCTCATCCCCATTATAAAGAAACTCATAATAAGCATTTTTGGAGATACTCAGTACATCCAATAAATCATCTATGTCTATTCCAGACAGATCCTTAATATTGCCCCTTGAGCAATCGTTGATTTTTACGCTTGACTTATTATTAACAAGAGCTAAAAGAGAAAGTAATATCTCCTTAGCTTCAATATGTGATAAATCTATTTCGCTGTATTTAAAAATTTTTTCCTTTGCAAGAATCTCAAATGTTTCATGTTTGCTTTTTATATATTCAACATCGGTTTTAAATTTTAATTTCTTGAGGTTTTCTTTTATTTCTTCAATTTCGAGATTTTTCTTCCCGTCTCTGATAGAAATGAAGCAGTTATTAAACGAATCAATAATCAGTTTACAATGTACACTGGAAAACGCATCGGTTTTAATATCATCAATGACATTCTCAATATCTTCGTCAATATGGGTATTTGTAAGAAAAATGACTTCCTTACAGGTATCTTCAAAATTTATAGTGTGTTGTAATAGTTTACCGACAAAACTATCTCTAATCATCTCATCTGTTTGAGGGTTTTTTTTAGTTTTTCTTTTTAATATTCCAAATACTTCTCGAAGTTTCCATATTTCACGTAATTTCTCCTTAGTTTTGACTTGCACAAAGGTATAATGGATATCATTAGCGACAACTCTCTCGACCACAAAATCGTCGTGAAATTCACAAAACACACGTTTTACATCTTTACCTTCTAAAATTGATAAACACGCGATACTGGCCGCTCGAATTTGAGCGTTATATCGTTCTAATGTGTCTCTGCCTGCTTGTTCTCTCGGTTTAACCTCATGTAACTCAGCCATAACATTCCACATTGGTCCAAAAAAACATATAGATAATGTAAATGCTGAAATCATTTTTTGAAACAAAAAATTCAGAAAATCAATCACAAACATCTTAATTCAACACTGTTTTTTTATCCAGTTAAAAATGCAAATTATCCATGCTTCAAGATCTGTCAATTCATTTTATGCGAATGTCCGAACTTAATTTCACAGAAAAGGGAACTCTTAGACAATCCACTGTAGAGTTGATTTGGTTGAATTAGCCTTACTCCGTACGTTGAATGTGGTTAAGCGCATGATCAAAATGGGGTCACTTTGGTGGTCTTGACAACTCGAGAATTATGGATCACTATTTTTATCAGCCAGTTACTGGCGAAGGCGATCCCAGTCAGAGGAGCCATATTAAAGACGCCCGCTTAAGGAAACTTAAGCGGGCGTTTTGCTTTTGGAGATTGGGTGAACGGCGGCTAAGGGTGGCAGCAGACCTTATATTTTGAGCAGCATTCAATAGGTCTAGCGCAACAGCACTTTGCCTATCAGATAGGTTGTTGCCTGTCCGCCGATGTAAACGCGATTGCCCACTAGCTGGCAGCGTAAATCCCCGCCACGCTCTAATCCCTGATGCGCCAACATCTGCGTTTTATTCAGTTTTTCAGCCCAGTAAGGAATGAGCATGCTATGCGCCGAACCTGTAACAGGGTCTTCCGCTACGGCTTCGCCTGGGCAGAAGAAACGGCTAACAAAATCGTATTCACCGTCACCTGCAGCCGTTATACACACCATTTTTCCCAGGGGAAGCATGCCATTGATATTCGGGCGTACAGTTTCGACCTGCTGCCGATTCTCCATTACTACCAGGTAATCACGCGCCACGCGCACTTCTTTACATTCTGTGATGCCCAACGTTTCCAGCAATAATGCCGGTGGCATGACAGGCTTGGTTTCCCATGCAGGAAAATCGAGCGTCAGCCATTTATCGTTGCGTACCACCGTCAGCGGGCCAACAAATCGGGTAGCAAAATGAATAGTCGAACCTGGGTAATCAAGATGTTCAAAGATAACGTGCGCAGCTGCCAGTGTGGCATGCCCACACAGATTTATTTCAGCCAGGGAGGTAAACCATCGCAACTCAAAGCCAGTATCATTTGCGACAAAGAATGCTGTTTCTGACTGGTTATGCTGCTGGGCCATTTTCAATAATGTCTCATCAGGCAACCATTCTGTTAACGGACATACCGCTGCGGCATTACCGCCAAAAGTCGTGTTGCTAAAGGCATCTATCATGTAAAAATCAATTTGTTGCATGGCGTAAATCTCTAATCGATCTTCGGGCAGCCCACACTCTACCACGCCACGACAACATGCAATTTCGTATTTTTCATGTATCCACATCCCCCCGAAAAAATGAAGATAGCGTCTAACTAACACTGAATACGGTATAGCGTTTTCTTGCGATATGAAGGCATCTGCTTAATGCCCTGAATAGCCGCCCCTCCAACCCGCTCGTACCACTCCCTATTCCTAAATCAACAGCCGCACCCGATCATAAATCAGTCGGTCCTCCTGTCGTGCGGAGCGGGCGTGCTGGCGCAGAGTGCGAATCAGGTTATCAATCAGCGCATGGGCGGCGGTGCTGAGAATGCTGTTGCGACGAGTCACGATATTCAGCCGTGCCGGATCGCAACTTTCCCGCAGCACCAACGGCTGCAAGCGCCCGGCAAACTGCGGCAGGCCGACCAACGGCGCCGGACACCAGGTACACATGTCCGCCGACTCTACCATCGCCTGCAGCATACCCAGGGAATGCGCATGAATAATACGATTCGGATCGAGGTGAGCGCCGTGTTGGCTGAACAGTTGATGAATTAAATCGTCATGATTTTCCGGTGTGTAGTTCAGCACCCAATCCTGCTCCAGCAACTGGTGAATCGAGGTGCTTTGGCTCAACGAATGCCCCTGCCGCACCATCACCGCCGTTTCATAATCGAGCAAGGGTTCACAATGAAACTCCTGCGGTGCCATCGAAACCGGAAGCGGCGTGATGGCAAAATCCATCGTGCCCTCACGCAATTGTGATTGCGCGTTGGCCATCAGGCTTTCAAACAGTTCCAGTTTCACCTTGGGCATCTTTTTGCGAAAGGCCAACACCGCCGTCGGCAACACCGTCAACATCAACCACGGCGTAATGGCCGCTTTCACCTGCTCTTGCGCTAACCCGCGTAACCCCGCCATTTCATTATTAGCCTGTTCCAGCTGATTCAGCACCAACCGGGCATGTGCCAACAGCGTTTTCCCGTACGGCGTAAACCCCAGCCCGCTCGGAGAGCGAAGCAGCAACGGCAGTTCCTGTTGTTGCTCCAGTTCACGCAAAGCGCGCGTAACCGCTGCCTGTGAAAGCCCCAATTGCCTCGCGGCGGCGCGGATACTGCCGCCGTCAGCGCTGGCCACCAATGCCTGTAACTGATGCAGTTTCATGACGCCCCCATGACAATCTATTGTTGTCAGCATAACCGAACGGCGGCTCCCCGACCAACGGGTTGTTTGCTAGTGTCGGGAGTATCTTGTTTTCCGCTTATCGAACGTCTGAAATCGAATATTCAATCAGGATACCGCGATGAATAATCCGCTTGTCTTACCTGAAATAGCGGCAGTTAAGCATGAAATGGTCGCTATCCGCCGCCATATTCATGCTCACCCCGAATTGGGGTTCAACGAGTTTGCCACCGGCGAGTTGGTCGCAAAACTGCTGTCCAACTGGGGCTATCAGGTTACACGGGAATTGGGGCAAACAGGCGTTGTCGCCACCTTGCGGCGAGGCTCGGGAAAATCACTGGGTTTGCGTGCCGATATGGATGCATTGCCGATTGAAGAAACCAGCGGATTAAGCTACACCAGCACCCACCGCGGCGTGATGCATGCCTGCGGTCATGATGGCCACACCACTATGCTGCTGGCAGCGGCGCGTTATCTGGCGCAACACTCTGATTTTACCGGGACTCTGCATCTGATTTTTCAGCCGGCGGAAGAAGGCGGCGGCGGCGCCAGAGTGATGATTGAAGACGGCTTGTTCGAACGTTTTCCCTGTGATGCGGTGTTCGCCATGCACAACGTACCCGGCTTTCCGGTCGGCCAGTTGGGCTTTGCCAGCGGCGCTTTCATGTGTTCGGCCGATACGGTCAATATTACCCTGCACGGTCATGGCGGCCACGGCGCGGTGCCGCAGCACACGGTCGATCCGGTGGTGGTTTGTGCCGCTATTGTGATGAGTCTGCAAACCATCGTCTCGAGAAATATCGATCCGCAGGAAACGGCAATTGTGACGGTTGGCGCGATCCAGGCAGGCCGTGCCGCCAACGTGATCCCTGCCACAGCAACCATGACGCTAAGCGTACGCGCACTGGATGCGGGCGTTCGCCAACGGCTGGAAAACCGCATTACGGCGCTGGTAGAAGCGCAAGCCGCCAGTTTTGGTGCTCGGGCGGACATTGATTACCAACAGGGTTATCCGGTTTTGGTAAATCACATGGCGGAAACTGAGCTGGCACGCACAGTCGCATTGGACTGGGCGGGTGAACAGCAGTTGATCCCGTCTCTGCGCCCCTTTACCGCCAGCGAAGACTTCGCATTTATGTTGGAAAAATGCCCCGGCAGCTATATCTCGATCGGCAATGGGGATAGTACGCCCGGCAATTCGCTACATAACGCCGGTTACGATTTTAACGACGAGTGCCTGCCGATTGGCGCCACTTACTGGGTCAAGCTGGTTGAGCGCTTTTTGGCTTAATCCCTTTTGCACACCATTACGCCGAGGAACATAAAATGAAAACAAAGATTAGCCTGGTTCTCCTGCTGCCGCTGGCGTTCAGTTTCGCCGTTTCTGCTGGGGAATTCAGCGGAAAAGTAATTAAACTCGGCGTGGATCCGACCTATCCACCGCTGGAATTTAAAACGCCACAGGGGGCGTTGACCGGATTTGGGGTCGATATTGCACAGGCAATGTGCGATCAAATGCAGGCCAAATGCGTTTGGGTTGAGAGCAGTTGGGATGGAATGATCCCGGGGTTGCTGGCGAAAAAATTTGATGCGATTGCCTCGTCGATGACCATTACGCCGCAGCGCCAGGCGCAGATCGCCTTCTCGGACAAGGTGTCTAATGCGCCTGCACGATTAGTGGCCCGTAAAGGCAGCAACCTGCAACCCACGGCGGCTTCGCTGAAAGGTAAATCCATTGGCGTGCAGCAGGGATCCAGTCAGGAAACTTATGCCAACGCCCTGTGGCGGCCGGCCGGCGTTAACGTGGTGTCCTACCAGAGCCAGCAGGAAGCCAATGAGGATTTGATCAACGGCCGCTTAGATGCTTCGTTGCTGGCCAGCGTCAGTGCCAGTGAGTTTTTCCACACCCCAGCAGGAAAAGACTTTGCCTTTATCGGTGCCGAACTCAGTGACAGCAAATATTTCGGTATCGGTGACGGCATTGGGCTGCGTAAAGAGGATATCGCCCTGCGTAACGCGTTCAATGCTGCGCTGCAGGCGATCATCGCCAACGGTACCTACAAGAAGGTGAACGATAAATACTTTGATTTTGACGTGTACGGCGCAGGCCACTAAAGGGGCTGGACTGGGGATACAGGGAAAACAATAAAAGGGCCAGGCGAATGCCTGACCCGATAAAAACGGTTACTTCACTTCGCCCATAGCCTTCAGCTTTTTGGACAGTTCGCGGCGTTCTTTGGACAAATCGGCATTTTTGATGATGTAATCATCAACGCGATCTTCATAGTCGCTGCGCATATTGGCAATGATGCCCTGAACGTCTTCAATGCTCATGCCCGGCTTGATGTACTCGCTCAGGTTATCGAGCAGCAGCACGCGTTTTTGGTTATCACGAACTTTCTTCTCGTTGTCGACAATTTCACGCTGCAGCTTATTTTTACGTCGGAACATACGCACAAACTCCAGAACGTCCTGGAAACTCGGCTTATTTGCATTATCCATCTTCATACCCTTGCTTTAGTAATACACAGATTCATTTGCTTACGGCCACAATGGTACCAAGATACAGGTTTGTGGCGGTCAGGCACAACACTCATCGCCCTATCTTACTCACTTTGGCGTCATGACAAAAACCCGAAGCGCCCGCTTCATGATCTGACCCCCTATTCACGCCCGCTGGCGGTACACACCTTGAGCAGATCGCCCAGTTCCTCCAACTGCTGCGTCAGTTCCATGCTCAACCATACGTAGCCATAAATTGGCGCTTCGCCGTGCTGACTGAAGCTGGCCTCCTGCATCAGGGTTTTCAATTCGGCGGCAATTTCGCTCAGTTGCCCCGCTTCTGCCGACAACTGTGTCTGCGGGCCGTCACGCATCGTTACTGCCAGCGACTGCAACGAATTCAGCGTTAGCAGTTGCGCACTGCGCAGCGTTTTGGCATTCAGCATAATAAAGTGGGTTTCGCGCGAGGCCCAATAAGCGTCGGCCAGCAATTCCAGCGTACAAACCAGGTTGCGGCTCAGCGTCTGCACCGCCTCGAAAACCGCTTTGGGGATGTGGGTCTCTTTGCTGCTGGGGACAATCAGGCCGCGTAATTTAACGACCTTATTGAGCAGGTCTTTCAGCTGTGGCTCCAGCCGCGGCCGTTCTATCATATTTGGTGACAGGTACGCGCCGTAGATCTTGCTGACGTTTTCCAGGCAATCCGCCATCTCCATACGCCACAAAATATAAGCACGTTGCGGATAAATGCTGGTGAACAGCAAAGCCAACAGCGAACCAAAAATTACGTCACCGCTGCGCCACAGTGCGGTATGCATATCACCGGCCCCCGCACCGCAAACCACCGCCAGCGTGATCCCCACCAGCAGCGCCATGTAGGGCCGCTTACCGAGCGTCAGATAGCCACAGAAAAACATCACCACCCCGCACCACACCAGCATCAGCGGCAATGAGTAAAGCTCGAGATACAGGGCAATCAGCCCCGAGGCGGCGCCAAATACCGTACCTGCGATACGCTGCAACGCCCGTTGCAGCACATTGCCCCAGAACGAGATCGGTCCCATCACCACCACCAGCGTAATCAGTGGCCAGGTGCCTTCCGGCACTTCGAGCAGGCGGATCAGCATAAAGGTCAGGATAAACGCCAGCCCAATGCGCACGCCGTGCACAATGCGGTAATGGCGATAGGTCAGACGTTCGAACGAGGATATTTTTCTGTCGAGGCGCACGATGCATCCCGTTATCAGTGGCGAGAAAGAGCATCAGTTTAGCGGAGGAAAGGGTTGGGAGAAAAGGCGGATAAGGCGTCCCTCATCCGCGCTCAAGCCTTAAGCGGCATATTTATCCACCAGCGCGCGTAAAATGGCGGCGGTTTCGGCATCCATCACACCGTCATATTTGCGCTGGCGGAAATGCAGTTGGAAGGCGCGAACCAGCTGGCGGTAACCCTCTGCATTGGTCACCGCCGAGGTGTCGTATCCATACCTGGCAAATAGCGCCAGTAAATCTTGCTGTGTAGGTACCCCCTGGCATTGATACTCATGCTGATAACGCTGCTTCACCGCGTCGTCATACCATGCACCGACACCGGCCTGGTACAGCTGATACCAAGGAAATTGCGGGCCGGGATCGCTTTTGCGGCCGGGAGCAATATCGGAATGTGCCACTACGTTAACCGGCGTGATATCCGGATAGCGCTGCAAAATATTTTGCGTCAATTGAGTTACCGCCGCGATCTGCTGCGGGTTAAAAGGTGGGAAAGTGATGTCTTCGCCATCTCCGCTCGCCAGATTGACGATCTCAATGCCAATCGCGGTATCGTTGAGGTTCGAACGATTGCCCCACTGGCTGGTGCCGGCATGCCAGGCCCGCTCGACTTCATCGACCAGATTGAAAATCCTTACGCCGCTAAAGCCTGCCGCCTTATAGGTTGGATCTTCGGGATCCGGCACCAGATAATGAGCGCTGACCGACTTGCCGGTCAATGACTGCACCGAATCGGCAAAATTCTGCGCGGTATAGTGCAGCACCAAAAAGCGCACCCGGTGGCCGAAGCTGGCTACCGAACGGTAGCTGTTGTAATCCATACTGAACATCGTAGATTCCTTGTGGGTTAAACACGTGTGATCCAACCACTGTAAAGGGCAAGAGTATTCGCCCCGATTCATACTGGCGCAACTTGCAGCGCCCTACAATTCCTTCATGGACCTTGTCCACTCGTCAATTTTTAGCTAATTGCTAAATTTAAAGCAAGCTAAATTTAGCAAAAACGATATTTACCTTTTTGCTAAAGAATGCGATCATCCGGCCATGGAAACCAAAGAAATAAGACGCAATAATTTGCGCGAGCTGATGGCCAGCTACGCCCGGCAGGGTATCAACCAGAATGATTTTGCGGTGCTGGTTGAGTCCTCTTCGCCCACGTTGAGCCAAATCAGCGGTGAAAAGTCCTCCCGCAACCTGGGCGATAATCTCGCCAGGCGGATCGAGGCCAAACTGAACCTGCCCAAGGGCTGGTTCGACGTGTTCCATGAAAAAGAATTGGTTCGCCCGTTCGATAACGTGGCGGCAGAGTCGGATTTTCAACCTGCCCGCCTCAAGCCGGTGGTGTGGGAAGATACCGAACAGGACAAGGAAGAGTTTGTGGAAATCCCCCTGCTGGATATCAATTTTTCTGCCGGCGATGGCTGTTATGAAATTGTCGATCGTGAAGAGTTTTCGCTGATTTTCCGCCGCTACTATCTGCACAAGATGGGGGTGGCGGTGAATGCCGCGCGGATCATCCGCATTTCAGGATCCAGCATGGAGCCCCGGCTGCAAGACGGCGACGTAGTGGGGATCAATACCGATGATACTCGCATCCGCGAAGGGAAAACCTACGCGATTCGCCACGGTAACCTGCTGCGGGTAAAAGTGCTGATCGAACAGCCCGACGGTGGCGTCACCATTCGTTCATTGAACCGGGAAGAATACCAGGACGAACACCTGAGCTACCCGCAGCGCAAAGACCAACTGGTGGTGCTGGGGCGCGTTTTCTGGTCGTCTTCGTCCTGGTAATGCGAGGATGCAGCAGGCGCCGCTAACCGGCGCCGTGCTGTTATTTGAAATCCACCACCATCTGCTGCTGAATGGACAGGCCCCGGGTCGACTGCACGCAACAGGCGATGTAGTCGGTAAAACGCGGCGGTTTCGGCATGCCCAGCTTAAGGATTTTGTCATTGCTGAACCGCACGTTGAGCATGGCAAAAGATCCATACAGGCGCATCGCTTTCAGCATCAGGCGTTCATTACATGGCCCGAAAATATCTTTGAGCTGCTTGCGCATTTTCAACAGGGCTTCATAACTGACCTGCGCATAGTGATCGCCGAGCGGAGGCTTCTCCAACGCAGCGGCAATGGCGCGATCAATGTCCGCGAAGCTAACGCTGCTCTCTTCACCGGCGGAGATATGATAAACGTCGTTATCCAGCGTCTCGCTGTTCAACAGCATCACCATCGCATCAGCACAGTAATCAACCGGGATCACATCGATATTGTCCTGCAGCGAGCACATAAACTTACGCAGCATCAGCGCCATGCTGAACACCCAGAAAATACTGCTGGAAGGCTGACAGCCCAGGCGAGTATGCCCTACCACGATCGAAGGACGAGCAATCACCAGCGGTAGCTGCGGGCAATGTTGACGCATGAGCTGCTCAATGGTGGATTTGGAACGGGTATATTCCACCAAATGCTCGGCCGTTTCTTCAAATTCACCGCTTTCCGCTACCAGTGAACCGGGTTCCGGCGCGCAGGACATTGCCGTCCCCACATGCAGGAAACGTTTTAATCCAGACACCTGCGCCATTCTTTTGGCGAATGCCAAAGTGCCTTCCACGTTAACCTTCCAAATAAGGGGGTTATTACCGAAAGAGGCTACGGCGGCACAATTAATAACGTGCGTTACATTGTTAATCCTTGTGTCTGCTAAAAAGTCAGCTGGCTCACTCAGATCCCCCAACAATATATTTTCTATCGTGATTTTAGAAAATAGTTCGGCTTCAATATTAAACTTCTCCATATTCATCCGAATACGGTCTAGCCCCTGCTGTGCATTATCAGCCCGCACTAACAGAAGATAGTTAATCGCCTGATTTTCTTTCAGTAATTTCTCAAGCACTGCACCACCGAGAAAGCCGGTAGCGCCGGTTAACAGCAGAGTTTTCATAATGTGCACCCACATTGGTATTGAATGCTGCTGATTGTATGTGGGGATAATTAAACGGATATTAAATAAAACTCAGTGGCACAAACTTATCTTTTCTTAATATTATCTTAAGGAATGTTTTGAAACATGGCTGCGGCATTTGGTAACACATTAATAAGAAAACAACCATAATAAACACCGCCGTTGACAAAGCATTGATATAAACTCTGATTTAATTCTCTGGTAAATGTTATTCCCTTTTATCATCCGGAGTTTTTTATGAGCTATAACCAAAAAGTCTGGTTGGGCGTCCTGGTCCTGTGCAGCCTTTTCTGGCTGGCGGTGATTGGTGGTGTGTTATCGGCCCATAAAGCCTTTGATCGCGCACAAATGCAAAATCAGCAGGAATATACGGCCAAATACTCTCAGCATTATCAGGGGACTGCGGCATCAGGCCAGCCTCTGCAGGCACGCTCACACACTTCATGAGCCTCCCCCCTGAATGGGGTAGGGACAAGTCAGGTTAACGATCCTATGATGCCCTTACAATCACAGGGAGAATCATATGGGGCGAAAGCTGGATAGCTTACCGCAAGCAGAACGTGAAAAGATTGAAGCCGATTTACTCGCTCTCAGCGTTATTTATAACGAACGTTATGGCATCAGCACCAACAACAACGGTGCCAGTGCCGAAGAACAAGTGCCCGATTATTTACGCCCCTACTTTCGTCTGCGCCTGAACTACTATCGCAATGCGTAATCCCGCGCATTTCGGCGATTAACGCTAACGACTGCTTGGCATCGCACATCTCGCCGTTACAATAGAGCAATATTCCCTACGCCACCTGAGAGATGCGAATTTGAGCAGCAAGGCACCGGCCACATTTTATATTCACGATTATGAGACCTTCGGCAAAAGTCCCTCCCTGGACCGCCCGGCGCAGTTTGCCGGTGTGCGTACCGATATGGATTTCAACATTATCGAAGAGCCGTTGGTCATCTACTGCACCCCGGCCGATGACTACTTGCCCGATCCTGAAGCGGTGATGATCACCGGTATCACGCCGCAACTGGCGCTGGCCAAAGGCGTCAACGAGGCCGAATTTGCACGCCAGATCCATCAGGCGTTCAGCGTGCCTGGCACCTGCATTCTCGGTTACAACAATATCCGCTTCGATGACGAAGTCAGCCGTAATATTTTCTACCGCAGCTTCTACGATCCCTACGCCTACAGCTGGCAGAACGGTAATTCGCGTTGGGATCTGCTCGATGTGATGCGCGCCTGCTATGCGCTGCGCCCGGACGGCATCGTGTGGCCAGAAAACGAAGATGGCTTCCCCAGTTTCCGGCTGGAACACCTGACTCGTGCCAACGGCGTCGAGCATGAGCATGCCCATGACGCCATGTCGGACGTTTACGCCACTATCGCCATGGCCAAACTGGTCAAGCAGGCACAACCACGACTGTTTGATTTCCTGCTGCAACACCGCAATAAGCATAAGCTGAACGCCCTGATCGACATCGCAGAGATGACGCCATTGGTGCACGTTTCCGGCATGTTCGGCGCCGCGCGCGGCAACACCAGTTGGGTATCGCCGCTGGCCTGGCACCCGGACAACAAAAACGCCGTCATCATGTGCGATTTAGCCGGTGACATGACGCCATTACTGACGTTGAGCGCCGATGAACTGCGCGAACGGCTGTATACCCGCCGGGAAGATCTGGCACCCGGACAATCGCCGGTACCGATCAAACTGGTGCATATCAACAAGTGCCCGGTATTGGCGCCGGCCAAGACCTTGTTGCCGGAAAACGCCGAGCGACTGGGGATCGACCGTCAGGCCTGCCTGCAAAACTTGCAGTTGCTGCGCCAGCATCCGGAGGTGCGCGAAAAAGTGGTGGCGTTGTTCGCCGAAGCCGAACCTTTCAAAGGCTCTGACGACGTCGACGCCCGGCTGTATGACGGTTTCTTCAGCGATGCCGACAAGGCTGCGATGAAAATCATCCAGCAAACCAAGCCGCAGAACCTGCCGGCACTGGATCTGACTTTCAGCGATGGGCGCATGAAGGAGCTGTTGTTCCGTTTTCGTGCCCGCAACTACCCCAATACGCTGGACGACGCCGAGCAACGCCGCTGGTTACAGCACCGCCAGGAAGTATTAAGCGCCGAGCGAGTGCAGAGCTACGTGCTGCAACTGGAGTCGTTGTATAACCTGCATGAAGGCGATAAAGAAAAGACCGCGCTGTTGAAAGCGCTGTTTGAATACGGCAAAGAGTTGGTGGGGTAACAAAAACAATAAAGGGCGCCAAGGCGCCCTTTTTAATGCTTAGCGATAAAAGCTTAAGCCACGTCTTCGCTAGCCTGCGGTACCGGCAGACGGAAGCTGCGCGTCACGAAGGCCAGATAAATCAGACCAATCGCCGCCCATACCAGACCCAACGTCATTGAGCTGGCTTCCAGATTGATCCACAGTGCGCCAACAGTTAGCGCCCCTAATACCGGCAGGATCAGGTAGTTGAAGGTATCTTTAACGGTACGGTTCAACTTGTCGCGGATATAGAACTGCGAGATAACCGACAGGTTCACGAAGGTGAACGCCACCAGCGCACCGAAATTAATCAACGCCGTCGCCGTTACCAGGTCAAACGACACCGCAGACAGCGCAATCACGCCAACCAACAGCACGTTCAGCGCTGGAGTACGCCATTTCGGATGCACATAACCAAAGAAGCGCTCCGGGAATACGCCGTCACGGCCCATCACGTACATCAGGCGTGAAACACCGGCGTGCGACGCCATGCCTGAAGCCAGTACGGTTACGCAGGAGAACACCAGGATCACCGACTGGAAGAACTTACCGGCCACGTACAGCATGATTTCCGGCTGGGACGCATCAGGATCTTTGAAGCGCGAGATGTCCGGGAAGTACAGCTGCACGAAGTAAGACACCACGATAAAGATGATGCCGCCGATCAATGCCGTCAGGAAGATAGCTTTCGGGATCACATTCTCTGCATCTTTGGTTTCCTCAGACAGCGAACTGATACCGTCAAAACCGAGGAACGAGAAGCACAAAATGGTCGCGCCGGTAATCATCGGCACCACGTGCGCATTCTCAGACCAGAACGGGCGGCTGCTGATCAGCGTGCCTGCACCTTCGCCATGCGAAATGCCATTCACCACCAGGAACAGGAACACGATCATGATCGCCACCTGCACCACCACGATAATGGAGTTCAGGTTTGCTACCAGCTTAATGCCGCGCAGGTTGAAAATCGTCATCAGCCCAACCAGCGCTGCCACGAAGATCCACGAAGGCACACCCGGGAAGATGGCTTCCAGGTAAATTTTTGCCAGCAGAATGTTGATCATCGGCATGAACAGGTAGTCCAGCAGTGATGACCAGCCCACCATAAAGCCGACGTGCGGGCTGATGGCCTTCTGGGCATAGGTATAAGCAGAACCGGCGGACGGGAATTTCCGTACCAGTTTGCCGTAGCTCAATGCGGTAAACAGAACCGCCAGCAGAGCAAAGGCGTACGCCGTCGCGACGTGACCATCGGTCAGGCCGGAAACGATGCCAAAGGTATCGAAGATGGTCATTGGCTGCAGGTAAGCCAGGCCCATCATCACTACCGGAACTAAAGTCAGGGTTTTACGCAGCTGTGCGCGTTGAGCCGGTGCGGCGCTGATGATGTTATCGGACATTGCGCAGCCCCCCCTTACCTTCTGCCTTGCGGAATATAGACACGCCAAGACTTAAGGTTGCGGGGAAACTTCGCAACTTGCGACTGAATTCAAAAAGAAGGGGATTGGAAGCTGGATAACGAGTCAAGGCTGCCTTGGCTGCTCCATAATCGCTGCGACCGCAGCGGAAACCGGCGGGCACCGGTGCTAAAGTGAAAAATTGCCCCATCTTTCTTATCCTCATGAGTCACGACCATAAAGTTTTGTTTGATCGCGCACGAAACTATTTATCTATCCGGATCGGTGTCCGGCCTCGCTTGGTGTATGAAACGCACAGTTTGTAGAACATAAATGCAAAAAAAATAACCGACGCGTTAAAACGTCGGCTATCTGCATTAGGGATATTTTGCACCAAAAACCCTCCTGATGACAAGATCAGGAAGGCTTCTTAAACAAATTCTTTTCGCGATCGTTCGGAAAACAACCCTTACAGGTGAATTAATCCGCTATCGTTCTATCGCACATCAAGTTAATGCCACACATTTTACGCCCCTTCAGGCATTTTTCAACATCCAATCAATCTCGGTTTCAGTCACCAGACGCTCAAATTGCATCAGTTCATCCATCTTGCAAGCGTGGTAAACGTGGGCAAAACGTTCGCCCAGATACTGCGTCAAGGCTTGCTGATGCTCAAACTCGTACAGCGCGTCGCTTTGGCGAATGGGGAACGGCACCCCTTCTTGTTCAAGACCATTACCGGTTACCGGCTCAGGCAATGGCAATTCATTGTCCAGCCCGTAAAGTATGCCTGACAGGATAGCCGCCACCACCAGATAAGGGTTGGCATCTGCCCCCGCTACGCGGTATTCCACGCGATGATTCTCCGGCTCGCCGCAGGGAATGCGCAGCGCCACGGTGCGATTGTTGTGCCCCCAGGACGCCTGAGTGGGTACATACATGCCCGGCTGGAAGCGGCGAAAGGCATTCACATTGGGAGCCAGTAGCGCCATCGAGGCCGGCATCAGGGTGATCATCCCCGCCAGCGCACGGTGCAACAGCGCCGAGTCTTCGCCATCGGGTTGCACGAACAGATTATTGCCGTTGCCGTCCAGCATGCTGATATGCACATGCATGCCGCTACCGGCGTATTCCTCATAGGGCTTGGCCATAAAGGTGGCGTGCAGGTGATGATTTTCCGCCACCAGCCGTACCAGGCGTTTCAACGACAGCGCGTGATCGCAGGCCAGCAGCACGTTATCGGTATGCTGCAGATTTACCTCAAACTGGCCGGGTGACGCTTCCGCCACCGCACCGTCCGCCGGTAAGCCCTGCATCTGCGCCAAGGTGTCGATGTCGTTGAGTACTTCGGCAAAATGATTCAGATTGTCCAGCGAATAAACCTGGCTCTGCATATTGCGCTCCTGGGTGCCGGGCGCACAGGGCGGTTGCAAATACCCCTCAGAGTCTCGCTGTCGATCAATGAGATAGAACTCCAACTCTACCGCTACCACCGGGAACATGCCGCGCTGGCGCAATGCCTGCCAAACTCGATTCAGGACATTACGGGGTTCAACGTCAAAGGGAGTACCATCTTCATCCAGCATGGTCAGCAACACCTGACCGATATTGTCCGGATCCGCCGCTGACGGCGTCAGCGTTCCTGCCACCGGCATACACACGTGGTCCGGTTCGCCCAGTTCCTGACCCAGGCCCGCCTCTTCCACCACGTTGCCCAAAATATCCATAGCGAATACCGAGGCGGGGAAGTAGCAGCCTTTTTCCAATTTTTTCAGTCCGGAGACGGGAATACGTTTACCGCGGAAGGAACCATTCAGGTCAGTGAGAAGGATGTCGATATACTGCGTTGAGGGATGGCGTTCCAAATAGTGAGCAACTTCACGTTGGAACGCGCTACTTCGCCTTTCTTCATTATGCTGTGCAAAATTTTCAACTGCTGCGATATTGGTTTGCATACATCACCCGCCATTATGCTTTGAGAACGCTGCTGCGTCCGCCTGCCGATAGGTTCAACACATGGTCTGATTTCTCTGTAGACTGCGCCACAGCGGGCGCTCAAAATAACATCCATAATATGAAACATAGCCTTAACACAAATAGTTTGCAAATGTTACAATCCTGTTTGATTATTCGCCACCGGCTGCTAAATTGATAAAATATTGACCGAAAAGGCGTTAACACTCTTTTTACGTGCAGAATTTCGTCCGCCAGAACGGGGGTGGTCATGGGCAATATATTTTCCAATTCCGACACAACTACCGATATCATGCTGTGCCGATATCACTCAGGCAGGCACCTGATACCCATATTCATTTCTGCCTGTCGTCCCTACCAGAAGGAAGTACCGCTATGAGCGAAGTCAGCTTGGCGCCGGGTAAGCGCCTGTCACAGATCCGTCTGCAATTGGGTTTGTCGCAGCGCCGGGTCGCCGAACTGTCCGGGTTAACCCACAGCGCAATCAGCACCATCGAACAGGACAAAGTCAGTCCGGCTATCAGTACGCTGCAAAAGCTGCTGAAAGTTTATGGGCTGTCGCTGTCTGCCTTCTTTGCCGAACCTGAAGCCGCCAATGAGCCCAAAGTGGTCATAGAAGCCGAGGATCTGATTGAGATAGGCAGCCAGGGGGTGTCGATGAAGCTGGTGCATAACGGCAACCCAACGCGCAATCTGGCGATGATGCTGGAAACCTATCAGCCCGGCACCACCACCGGCGAAAAAATAAAGCACCAGGGCGAGGAGATCGGCACCCTGCTGGAAGGCGAGATCATGCTGACGATCAACGGCCAGACCCATTGCCTGACCGCCGGCCAAAGCTATGCCATCAACACCGGCATTCCACACAGCTTCAGCAATACCTCGGCGCGCGTCTGCCGCATCGTCAGCGCACATACCCCGACTACCTTCTGACCTTGTTCGGCGGAGGCCCCATGACGGAACACGTTGCCAGTTATTATGCCGCCACCGCCAACACGTTCGCGCCCTACCCGGCGCTGAACGAGGATATCCGCTGCGACGTCTGCATTATTGGCGGCGGCTTCACTGGCCTGTCGTCGGCGTTGCATCTGGTCGAGGCCGGTTATGACGTGGTGGTATTGGAGGCTGCGCGCATCGGCTGGGGTGCCAGCGGCCGCAACGGCGGGCAGGTAGTCAACTCTTACAGCCGCGATATCGACGTCATTGAAGCGCGTTATGGCGCTGACACCGCCGCCATGCTCGGCAGCATGATGTTCGAAGGCGCAGAGATTATCCGCAAGCGCATCGATCAATACGCCATCGCCTGTGACTACCGGCCCGGCGGTATCTTCGCCGCTTTGAACTCTAAACAAAGCCACGCGCTGCAGCAGCAACAGGCCCGCTGGCGGCGCTATGGCAATGACCAATTGGAATGGCTGGATCGGCAGGCTATCCGCCGCGAGATCGCGAGCGATCGTTACGTTAGCGGGCTGCTGGACCGCAACGGCGGCCATTTGCACCCGCTCAATCTGGCGCTGGGCGAAGCCGACGCGGTGCGCCGTCACGGTGGGCGGCTGTTCGAACAGTCAGCCGCCACGCGCATTGATTACGCGGAACCGGCAAAGGTGCATACCGCCCAAGGCTCGGTCAGCGCCAACTTTGTGATCGTTGCCGGCAACGCCTACCTTGGCGATCGGCTTGAACCGCGGCTCAGCCGGTTGAGCATGCCCTGCGGCTCGCAAATTCTCGCCACCGAACCGTTATCCAAAGATATGGCGCTGTCGCTGCTGCCCAATAATTTCTGCGTCGAAGACTGCAATTACCTGCTGGACTACTTTCGTCTGACCGCCGACAACCGGCTGCTGTATGGCGGCGGCGTGGTATATGGCGCTCGCGATCCCGCCGATATCGATCCGCTGATCCTGCCCAAAATGCTGAAAACCTTCCCGCAGCTGAAACAGGTGCGCATTGATTACCGCTGGAGTGGCAACTTTCTGCTGACGCTCTCGCGCATGCCGCAATTCGGTCGCCTGGAAAACAATGTCTATTATATGCAGGGCGACAGCGGCCACGGCGTCACCTGCACTCATTTGGCCGGCAAGCTGATCGCCGAAGTGCTGCGCGGTGATGCCGAACGTTTTGACGCCTTCGCTCGCTTGCCACACCTGCCCTTCTTTGGGGGCCGCCAGCTGCGTGTGCCTTTCACCGCCCTGGGAGCGGCCTATTATGCGTTGCGCGACCGCCTGGGGTTCTAGCGTCATCCGCCAGGAATTTTTTCATCTCAGTTATGCCTTTTAGTTTGTTGCGAAATACGCAATCTGTGTTACAAAAGACTTACTTTAGCCATCTAAACACCTAAACGTCTTTAATTACACTATGCCAACCCCTACGCCCTCACGCCTCGAGATGCGCAATATCTCGATCGCCTTTGCCGGCTTCAATGCCCTGCAAAACGTCGATTTCACCCTGCAAGGAGGCTCAACACACGCATTGGTCGGGGCCAACGGGGCAGGAAAATCCACCTTGATGGCGATCCTTTCCGGCGCGCACGACCATTATCGCGGCGAGATTTTTATCGACGGGCAGCAAGTGGATATTCATTCCCCGCTGCAGGCCCGGCAATATGGCATCCACGTGGTGCAGCAGGAAGTGGATGTGGCGTTGATCCCCACGCTATCCGTGGCGGAAAACATCATGCTCGATTGGCTGAACGAACCGGGCCATCTGCTTAACTGGGCGCAACTGTACCGCCAGGCGGCGCAGCTACTGACTCAGCTGGATTTGACTATTAACCTGCGCCAGCGTTTGTCGGAGTGCACCCTGGCGGAAAAACAGCAGGTGCTGCTGGCACGCGCGCTCTCCCACCGCTGTCGTTTTCTGGTGCTCGATGAACCCACCGCCCCGCTCGATCGCGCCGAAAGCGAACGCCTGTTTCGCGTGGTGCGCCGCCTGCAGTCCGAAGGTATCGGCGTGGTGTTTATTTCCCACCGTATCCACGAATTGAGTGAAATTTGCGACCGCCTGACGGTGCTGCGCGATGGCCGTCACGTCAGTGAGGATGCCATGCAGGGCCTGACCGGCGAGCAGATCGTCGAGAAAATGCTCGGTCACCGGCTGGACGATATTTTCCCGCCCCCACGCCCACCGCACGGTTCTCGCCCGCTGCTACGGGTGGAAGGCCTGCACGATCGCCATAAGCTGCGCGACGTCAGCCTGCAACTGCATCAGGGGGAAATTCTTGGTATCGCCGGGCTGGCCGGTGCGGGAAAAACCGAACTGTGCAAGGCGTTATTTGGCGCCTCACCGGCGCGAATTGAACGGGGTGAACTGCTGGGAAAACCCTGGGCCCCCCGCGCTCCACATCTTAGCGTCGAGCAAGGGCTGGCGCTGGTGCCGGAAGAGCGGCGTAAAGAAGGCATTTTTATCGACGAAGCTATTCCGATGAACCTGAGCGTCAGCGCCGACGACAGCTTTTCCCGCTGGAGCCTGTTCAGCCGCCGCCAGGAACTGCGTTGGGCGCGCGACATCATGCAGCGCCTGAATATTCGCGCCTCCGGACCGCAGCAGAAGCTGGCGCGGCTTTCCGGTGGCAACCAGCAAAAGGTAGCGATTGGCAAATGGCTGCGCGGCGACGCTAGCGTACTGATTTTCGACGAACCAACCAAAGGTGTGGACATCAAGGCCAAACAAGAGCTGTTCACCCTGATCGACGGCCTGGCACGCAACGGCAAAGGCATTATTTATGCTTCCGGCGAGTTCTCGGAGCTGGTCGGCCTGTGCGATCGCATCTGCGTGTTGTGGGATGGCCGGGTCGTCGCGGAACTGAGTGCCGCCGACATTGATGAAGAAACCCTATTACTGTATTCCACCGGAGGAACCCCAGCGTGAGTAAAGAATTGTCCCTGCAAACTGCGCAACCCTGGCGCCATCAGCTGTTTGAGTTTCTCTACAAATGGGGGATGTTACTCACCGTTGTCGCGCTGATTGCCCTGTTTGGGATAGCGTCGGACAACTTCCTCGATCCGAACAACATCATCAATATTCTGCGTTCGATTGCCATCGTCACAGTCATCGCCATCGGAGTATCGATATCGCTGTCGGTCGGCGGTTTCGATCTTTCCGTTGGCTCCACCGCTTCACTGGCCAACGCCCTGGTGGTTTCGCTGTTCGTCTGGTACGGCTTCGGCACCACCGGTGCGATTGTGCTGACGTTGCTGATTTGTACCCTGGTCGGCCTGTTCAATGCATTCCTGATCGTGGTGTTGAAAATCCCCGATATGCTGGCGACGCTGGCCAGCCTGTTTGTGATCCAGGGCGTGGCGATGACCTACAGCTACGGCGGATCAATCACCCAGAATATGCTGCTGCCGAACGGCGATATGGCCGAAGGCCTGATCCCGGAGGTCTTTTCCTCACTGGGCCAGGTGCCGGTGATCGTGTTGATCATGCTGGCAGTCACGGTAGTGGTGCAGCTTTTCCTGTCGCTGACCAAACATGGCCGCCGCATGTATGCCATTGGCGGTAATCCGGAAGCCGCGCGCCTGTCGGGTATTCGCACAGTACGTTACAGGGTTGCCGCCTATGTTATCTCTGCCCTTCTGGCCTCGCTTGGCGGCATATTGCTGGCGTCACGTATCGGCTCTTCGCAGGTGAACGCCGGTGGCGGTTATCTGATGGATGCGGTCGCTGCCGCTTACATTGGTTTCTCGCTGGCCGGCTCCGGCAAGCCCAACGCGCTCGGCACGCTGGTGGGCGCGGTGATCCTCGGCGTGTTGCAAAACGGCCTGGTGATGCTCTCCGTTCCCTACTATGCCATGGACATTATCAAAGGTTTGGTGTTGGCCCTGGCGCTGGCAATCACCTACATCCAGAAACGCTGACTCCCTCTCTCGGCGCAGATTCTGCTGCGCCCTTTTTCCCTTGTATTCATGCGGTTAATGATTCCCCTCGCCTAAACACATACAAATGATACGAATTATCATTTGCGTTTACATTTTGTCGAAAATCCTTACAATAGCCTGACGAAACGGCGAACCCCGCAATGACGGGGCAAGTTTCTAATTATTATTCAACACGTTAAAACGACACTTTGTCGATTTACATCAGACCAGGAAAGGTTTGCCTCATGGAAAAGCCACGTTATAACAAATTAACCGCATTGATCATTGCTACATTGACCAGCGCCGGCGCCGTCGCTGCGCAACCAGACGCTCAGGACACCATGGTGGTAACCGCTTCCGGTTTCCAGCAGAAAATCCAGGACTCCCCGGCGTCCATTTCGGTCATCCCACGTCAGCAAATTGAAGACAAAGCCTACCGCGATATTACCGATGCGTTGAAAGACGTGCCGGGCGTCGTTGTTACCGGCGGTGGCAGCAGCAGCGATATCAGCATCCGCGGCATGTCCTCCAAATACACCTTGATCCTGGTCGACGGCAAACGCGTAGACACCCGCGGCACCCGCCCGAACAGCGACAACGCAGGCATTGAGCAAGGCTGGCTGCCGCCGCTGGAAGCGATTGAACGCATCGAAGTGGTACGCGGCCCGATGTCTTCGCTGTACGGCTCCGACGCCATGGGCGGCGTAATCAACGTCATCACCCGTAAAACCTCCACTACTCAGGCATGGAAAGGTTCACTGCACGGTGACGCCACCTTCCAGGAAAACAGCAATTCCGGCGATATTTTCCAGACCAACGCCTACGCTTCCGGCCCGCTGATTGAAGGCCTGCTGGGCCTGCGGGTCAACGGCCTGCTGTCGCGCCGCGCCGAGGACCAAATCCTCAACGGCTTCAATGAACAGCGCATGCGCAGCGGCACCGCGGTATTTAGCCTGACGCCAAACGAACAGAACGACTTCGATTTCGAAATCGGCCGCTCTTTGCAGGATCGAAACAGTACGCCGGGCAAATCCATGGCGACCGAAAACTGCCGCAACAAAAAGTGTACGCCGAACAGTGCCAGCGACAGCCTGTACACCCGTACCAACTACGCGGTAACCCACAACGGTTATTACGACTTCGGCAACACCACCAGTTACATTCAGCGCGAAGAGACCAACAACCCCGGCCGCGATATGAAGATGTATAACACCATCTTCAATACGCAAACCCAGTTTGATCTCGGCAGCCATATGCTGAACCTGGGCGGCCAGTACCGTTACGAAAAATTGAGTGATGGCGGTAATCAGTTAGCCGCAGCCGATAAGCTGAACCAGCTGACGCGCTGGAGCTGGGCGCTGTTTGCCGAAGACGAATGGGCGATGACCAACGACTTCAGCCTGACCAGCGGTATCCGTATGGATCAGGACCAGAACTACGGCAACCACTGGACGCCGCGCATGTATGGCGTCTGGCACCTGACCGAGCAATTTACGTTGAAAGGCGGCGTCTCCGCGGGCTATCGCTCACCGGATCTGCGCCAATCCTCCGCCGGCTGGGGGCAAATCACCGGCGGTGGCCGTACTTCAATCATTATCGGTAACCCGGATCTGAAGCCAGAGAAGAGCCTGAGCGAAGAGATCGGCGTGATGTGGGATAACCTGCAAGGTCTGAACGCCAGCGTTACCCTGTTTAACACCGACTTCAAAGACAAAATCACCGAAGTGCGTCGCTGTGACAGCGGCGACGGCGACGCGCAGTGCATGATCGGCAATACGCCGTATTACTTTATCAGCGACCGTACTAACGTCGATAAAGCCAATATGCGCGGCGTAGAAGCCACTTTCGGTTGGGAAATCACCAAAGATTGGCAGTTGACCACCAACTATACCTACACCACCTCCGAACAGAAGAGCGGGGATTTCCAGGGCAAACCGCTGAACCAAATGCCGAAGCATATGGTTAACAGCGTCCTGGACTGGCAGGCCACGCATGACGTCAGCCTGTGGTCGCGCGTTAACTTCCGCAGCAAGACTTCGGACTACATGAGCCGCTCTTCGATGGCCAAGAGCACGCCGTCTTATACCTTTGTTGACGCCGGCCTGAGCTACCAGGCGAATAAAAATCTGATGGTGACCGGCGGGGTTTACAACATCCTCGACAAGACCGTCGATTACGATAACTACAATACCGTGCTGGATGGCCGCCGTTACACCGTCGGCATGACCTACAACTTCTGATGCCACTTTGGGCGCGCGCTGCGCGCCCTTTTTATTTCTCTCACCCAAGGAAGCCACAATGACATTACGCCGCTCCCCTATGGTTCTCGCCCTGCTGGCCTGTATCGCGCTGGCCGGCTGTAACGGCAAGGTTCGCACACCGGCCGCGGATGCCCCTGCGACCGTCAGTTTTCAACATCTGAACGGCACCACCGAAGTGAAAAAGCACCCACAGCGCGTAGTGGTGCTGGACTATGCTTCGCTGGAAACATTGCAGTTGCTGGGCGTAGAGCCGCTGGCACTGCCGGGCAACCGCACCATGCTACCGGACAGCCTGAAACAGTACCAAAATGCCAAATACCTCAATGCCGGGACCCTGTTTGAGCCGGATATGGCCACGCTGCGCGCTGCCAAACCGGATCTGATCCTGATCGCCGGTCGTTCCTCCAAAGCCTATGACGAACTCAGCGGCATTGCGCCGACGTTAAATATGGCAATCGATCCGCAGGATCAACTGGGCAGCCTGAAACAACGCACCCTGCAACTGGGTGAGCTATTCGATAAACAGCCGCAGGCTCAGGCTGCAGTAGACAAACTGGACGCCGAGATTGCGGCGACCAAACCGCAGGTGGCCAAAGCCGGGCGTGGCCTGGTGGTGCTGTTCTCCGGCGGGAAAATCAGCGCCTACGCGCCCAAGAGCCGCTTCAGCTTTACCTATGACGCCCTCGGGTTCCAGTCTGCGCTGCAGAGCGACAACGCCGATGTCCGCGGCAATAAACTCACCCCGGAACAAGTGGCTCAGTTGAACCCGGACTGGCTGTTCATTATCGATCGCGATGCAGCCACCGGTCGTCCGAACGCGGTAGCTCCGCAGAAGATCCTCACTACCACGGCGTTGAAAAATACCGTAGCGGTCAAGAAAGGTCAGGTGGTTTATCTGCCGGCGGCTGAGGTCTATCTTTCCGGCGGCATCATCACCAGCCAGCATATCGTCGAACGCGTCGCCGAGGCGCTGAACAAGAAGTAATAAAAAACCCGGCGCTGTGAAGTGCCGGGTTTTTTGCTATCCACCAGGGATCAAATCGACGGTTGGTTCACCAACCCGTCAATCAGCACCTGCGGCGTTCCCTGCGAGCAAAGCTCAATGCGCCCACGAACGCCATACACCCGTGCCAGACTCTGCGGCGTGATCACCTCTTCCGGCGCACCGTCGGCAATCAATTCGCCATCCTGCAGCATCAGCACATGATCGCCATGACGCAGCGCTATATTGATGTCATGCACCACCACCACCGTGATGATATTGCGTTTGCGCGTCTCTTTGCGTACCAAATCCATCACGTGGAACTGATAGTTAAGATCGAGCGCGCTCAGCGGTTCATCCAGCAGCAGCAACGAAGGCTGACGGATCAGCGACTGCGCCAACCCCACCAACTGTTTCTGTCCGCCGGAAAGCTGATCGAGATAGCTCAGCGCCAGGTGGGCAATGCCAAGCTGCTCCAGCAGCGCCATTACCTCGGCCTCGCTGCCAGCATTGCTGCGGCCGCCCGAAGCGCGTTGCGCCACGATGATCGATTCCAGCACGTGCAGATGCACACCGGCTGGCAATGACTGTGGCAAATACACCACCTTCTCCGCACGGCGGGCGAATGGCATCTGCATCAAATCGATGTCGTCCAGCCACAGTTTCCCCTGTGCAGGGTTTAAACCCGCTAGCGAGCGCAGCAGCGTTGACTTACCGCTGCCGTTCGGCCCCAGCAGCACGGTGATTTGCCCGCGCGGCAGCATCGGGACCGCCAGGTTGCTGATAACCTGACGCTTGGGGTAACCAGCGGAGAAGCCTTCAATACGCAATCCCTGATTCATACATTCCCCCGATGACGCAGAATAATGCTCAGGAAGAATGGCACGCCCACCAGCGAGGTAACGATGCCCACCGGAATGATAATGCCCGGGATCAGGTTTTTCGACGCCACGGAGGCCATCGACAGTACCAGCGCGCCAATCAACGCACTGGCCGGCAGATAGAAACGGTGATCTTCACCGAAGATCATTCGGGCGATGTGTGGCGCCACCAGCCCGATAAAACCGATAGGCCCAACAAAGGCCACCGCCAGCGCGGAAAGAATGCTGATGCGCAACAGGGTCGTCAGGCGCAGACGGCGCACGTCGATACCGAAGCTCACTGCCCGATCTTCCCCCAAACGCAGCGCGGTCAACTTCCACGAGCTCATCATCGACAATGGCAGCAGCACGACGAATACGCCGAGCAAAATGCCCAGTTTGTCCCACGAAGCCCGCGCCAGGCTGCCCATAGTCCAGAACACCAGCCCCTGCAGCGTGTCTTCGCTGGCAATAAACTGCATCATGGAAACCAGGGCGTTAAAGGTGAACACCAGCGCGATGCCAAACAGCACCACGCCAGAGGTGGCAACCCGTGTCCAACGCGTAATGCCGTCCAACATCAATGCGGCGAACAGGGCGAAAATAAACGCGTTAGCGGAAATAAACCATTGATCGGGGATGCCCGGAACGCCAATCCCCAACACGATAGCCAGCGCCGCACCGAAAGCCGCGGCAGAAGAGACGCCGAGGGTAAAGGGGCTGGCCAGTGGGTTATTGAGGATGGTCTGCATTTCTGCACCGGCCAGGCCAAGCGCAAAGCCCACCACCACCGCCATCAAGGCGTAAGGCAGGCGGATATCCCAGACGATAACCCGCGTGCCGGCGTCGGCCGCCGCAGGATCAATCAGGGTTTGCCACAGGGAAGACAAAGAGAGCCCGGATGGGCCCATGGTAAAATCCAGCAGCAGCGAACCCATAATCGCCAGTGCCAACACCCCCATCATCAATAAACGGTGGCGGAGAATATGGTGATAACGCCCCATGGCGTTGACGTCGGGTTTACCCTTGGCGTCAGGCATAGGATCGGTGGATACGCTCATTATTTCGGATACCTGTTACGACAATGACCACAGCGGCGCGGAAACGGCCGCCTGAACGGAATAAGCAGCCGCTAACAATAAAGCAAACGATAATACTTATCAATCATATCAATAGCTATTACCTGCCATATAAAGATGTAACACTTTATTTTATAACGTTATTAACCAAACTCTTGCCATACCCTCGCCGCAGTGCCCAGGGTTAACAATTCCGAAAATATCGCCCCACTCTGCACAGCTGTGACAAATTGCAATAAAACCACATAGAATCCAAATCCTGACTGGTCACTGGCGCCCGCGCCGGGCCGGATATTTAGGGCCGATTTTCGGGACCCTTATCAAAGAGGCTGCAATGAGAAGTCGAACACCTGCGTTAACGCCTAAAAAACCCGCACTGTTGCACTGGCTGGTGCAAAGCCCACGGCTGGCTGATGACGCCAAATTACAACGCCAGATGCGGCTTACCTTGGTGCCTTCTTCCGCCACGCCATGGTTGAATGCCGCCGGGGTGGCGCTGCTGCTGCTGGGCTATATCTGGCTGGGCCACAAGGCGATCGGCGTGGGTCTGTTGCTGCTGCTGTTGTTGCTGACCGGCGGACGTTGGTGGCTGGCGCGAGCCAATCCGCTCCGTTGGCCCAACGCGATGCTGGTGACGGTACTGCTGTGGTGCGCACTGGTGGGCGCTGTCGCCCTGATGGCCATGCTTTCTGGCCGCATGGTGCTCATCTTGTTTGCCGGCTTGCTGATTACCGGACTGGCCTTCTGGCTGATGCAACGCCATGCCGCAGCACCGCGTTTTGCCCTGCTGGAAATCATGGTGCTGACGCTGCCCTATTTGCTGGCCGCGCCGCTGTCACGCGTGCAAAACCTGTTTTTACTGGCGGATATCATCCCGCTGTGGCTAGTGTTGGCCCATGGGTTAACCACGTCTTATCATCGTCAGCTCGCTGAGCGCGTCACCCTGAGCGCGGAAAAACAGCAAGCCGCCCATCAGGATCATTTGACCGGTTTCCTCAACCGTGCAGGGGGTGAAGCCGTGATGCAGGATATTTGTCGTCCTTCGGCAACGGTGCATCCGCTTTCCCATCTGTTTATTTTCGACTTTACCCCGCTGGCGGCGTTGTATCAGAGCCACGGCGTGCAGATCGGCGATGACGTGCTGCGCACCATCGGCGAACGCCTGAAAATGTTGGTGCGCCCCAGTGATTTTGTCTGCCGCTATACCGGCGGCCAGTTTCTGATCCTGGTTCACGATCTGCCTTACGGTTCCGAAGGTGAATTTTTGGCACGCTTCATTCCGGCGCTGGAAGCCCCCTACGCTTTTGGCGCATTCGGTGAGGTATCGCTGCAGCTCAATACCGGCGTATTGGCGTTAACCCAGGATTATCAATCGGTTGACAGTTTGATGGCCGCGGCGCAGCGGGCGCTGACGGTAAAAGGGAAGGAGTAGCTAGTCAGGGGATAAGGATAACGCGGCGGGCTCCCGCCGCGTTTCATACAAGACGTTAATTCACGTCCATTTTCGGGAATTCCATTTCGCTGTACTTCACGACACGGGTGCCGCGCGTCAGCTTGTAACCGAACCAAATGATCAGGAACAGCGGAATGCCGATGTAGGTCGCGGTCACGCCGTACCAGTCGATTCGATCTTGCAGGAATGCCTGATAGTTCTGACCCAACGTGATGATCAGGCACAGCACAAAGGCAAAGATCGGGCCCAGCGGGAAGAAGCCGGAACGGTAAGGTAAGTCGTTCAGGTCATGCCCCTGGATCATATAGCCACGACGGAAGCGGTAATGGCTGATGGCAATCCCCAACCAGGCAATAAAGCCGGTCATACCCGAGGTGTTCAGCAGCCACAGGTAAACCGACTGGTTGCCGAACATCGAACTCAGGAAGCACAGGCCCGCAACCACGGTCGTCGCATACAATGCATTACGTGGCACCCCGCCCTTCGACAGTTTGGCGAAGATACGCGGCGCTTTGCCTTCCGACGCCAGAGTAAACAGCATACGGGTTGAGGCGTACATCCCGGAGTTACCGGCAGACAATACCGCCGTCAGGATCACCGCGTTCATCACCGCCGCCGCCGACAGCAAACCGGCATGCTGGAACACCAGGGTGAACGGGCTGACGCTGATATCTTTCACATCATTGCGCAGCAGGCTCGGATCGGTATAAGGAATAATCAGGCTGATAATCAGGATCGCGAAGATATAGAACAGCAGGATACGCCAGAACACCTGACGCACCGCGCGCGGGATATTTTTGCCCGGATTTTCAGATTCGCCGGCCGCGATGCCGATAAGCTCGGTACCCTGGAATGAGAAGCCGACAATCATCGCCACGCCTATCATCGCCGAGAACCCTCCGGCAAACGGCGCGTCGCCGATGGTCCAGTTCTGCCACCCCGCGTGCTCGCCCCCTTTGAGGATGCCGAAAATCATCAGCACGCCAATGGCGATAAAGATGATGACAGTGGTCACTTTGATCAGTGAGAACCAGTATTCTGCTTCGCCGAAACCCTTAACCGAAATGTAGTTCAACAGGAACATCAGGCACAGGAACAGCGCGCTCCAGATCCAACCCGGAGTATCCGGGAACCAATAGGTCATGACCAACTGCGACGCTACCAGGTCAACGGCGATGGTCACCGCCCAGTTGTACCAGTAGTTCCAACCCAGCGCGAAGCCGAAGCCTTCTTCCACATATTTGGCGCCGTAGGTGGAGAAAGAACCGGATACCGGCATAAAGGCCGCCAGTTCACCCAGGCTGGTCATCAAGAAGTACACCATCAGCCCGATCAACGCATAAGACAGCAATGCCCCGCCTGGGCCTGCCTGCGAAACGGTCGCCCCAGAGGCGACAAACAGACCGGTGCCGATAGAACCACCAATAGCAATCATGGTTAAGTGCCGCGCTTTCAGCTCGCGCCGCAATCCGGGTGCTGGTTGCCCCGATGTTTTTATATCCTGCTGAGCCATTCTTACCCTATCTGCTGGTCAAAAAAAATAAGGGCGGATTGTAACAAATACCCGCCGGCGAACTAGTAACATTGCACTGATATAAGATAGCTTCATAATTCAGGGCTAATTATTAGCAACGGCCCATTAGGCCTTACTTACTGTCATTAATGTGACAGGGTGCAGATTTTTATGCTTCGTTTCTGCTTACGGAGGCATTTTCAGGACGCAAGCGTGCAGTAGCTGAGAAAACGCTGCAGGGCATTGGAGATGTGCTTTTGCCGGTGATGGATCAGATAAAGCGTTCGCATCAAGGGCGGCAACGGCAGCTGCAGTTCCACCAGCGCACCGCTGGCCAACTGTTCGCCTATCACCCGCCGCGACAGGCAACTGATGCCAATGCCGTGGCGCACCGCATGTTTGATCGCTTCCGAGTTCCCCAGCTCCATCACCAGCTGAAAGTGCGGCAGATGCGCCAGTAACAGATGATCCAACACTTCACGCGTGCCCGAGCCCCGTTCGCGCAGGATCCACGGCGCATTCGCCAACATCGCCAAGGTTAAAGGCTGGCCCGCCAGCGGATTGTCCGGTGCAGCGAACACCACCAGCTCATCCTCCAGCCACGGCTGAGTGACCAGCTCCGGCATATGGCAAGGGCCTTCGATCAGGCCTAAATCGACCCGAAAATCTGCGACCGCGACAATCACGTCCTGACTGTTTCCCACATTGAGCTCCAGCGGCGTGGCGGGAAAATCTTGCCGATAACGGGCTATCATCTCCGGCAACATATAGTTGCCGATGGTACTGCTGGCCGCGATGCGCAGCGCGCCACCGTCATGACGGAACAGTTGCTCAATCTCTCCGGCCTGCTCCAGCAACGCCAGCGCCTTCGGGTACAGCAGCCGCCCATGCTCATTGATGACCAGACGTTTACCGACACGATCGAACAACTGCACGCCCAGTTGCCCTTCCAAATCAGCCAGCGCCGCACTGACTGCCGATTGCGATAACGCCAGCACAACCGAGGCCTGCGTGGTCGAACCGCTTTTCAGCACTTCGGTAAAAACTTCCAATTGACGTAAGGTGATATGCATAAACTTCTCGATATACAAAAAAGCGGCCTGTCAGTAAAGCCACTGAAACTAATGCTAAATCTGCGCCACTGGCCGGCAGTAACGCACAGGGTGAATAACACTAAGGTTATCACGTTTGCAGAAATCGACATGGGGGTCACTCATGCTTCAGGCCGCAGACTAACCACTTATTCAGATAGGTTATAAATATATAATCAATTTCTCTTTTATGTCGCCAGCACGTAGTCTTTGGCTCAAGGATTTGATGACAAGGGCTGACTTATGGCGACCAATACCACACACGATTTTCCAACGCGGCAATTTCCGCTATTCGGTCTACCTCGGCTGGTGCCGGGGCTGCTGCTAACCGGTGCCATCACTGCGCTGGCGGTCTGGGTAGGTGATATTCCCTGGGTAGCCGGGCTGGGACTGGGCGCGCTGACGCTGGCGATTTTGCTCGGTATTTTAGTCGGCAATACGCTGTATCCCTGGCTACAACCGAGCTGCCATGGCGGTGTTCAGCTCGCCAAACAGCGTTTATTGCGTCTGGGTATTATCCTTTACGGTTTTCGCCTGACGTTTCAGCAAATTGCTGACGTAGGCACCACCGGCATCATTATTGATGCATTGACCCTGAGCACCACTTTCCTGCTCGCCTGCTGGCTGGGTAAAAAAGTGTTCGGTATCGACAGCCAGACCGCGATGCTGATCGGCGCCGGCAGCAGCATTTGCGGCGCGGCGGCCGTGATGGCGACCGAGCCGGTGTTGAAAGCCGACTCCAACAAGGTGGCGGTGGCGGTAAGTACCGTGGTGGTCTTCGGTACGCTGGCGATCTTCGCTTATCCGTGGCTGTATCAGTTGAACGAGCATTTCCAGTGGCTACCGTTTAATCAGGAAAGTTTCGGCATCTTTACCGGTTCAACCATTCATGAAGTGGCGCAGGTGGTCGCTGCCGGGCACGCTATCGGGCCGGATGCTGAAAACGCCGCGGTCATCGCCAAAATGATTCGCGTCATGATGCTGGCCCCTTTCCTGCTGCTGCTCTCAGGCTACATCAGCCGCAGCCGTAGCGCAGGAAGCACCGGTAGCCAGGCGGAAAAATCCGCGATAACCATTCCGTGGTTTGCGGTGCTGTTTATCGTCGTTGCCGGGTTGAACTCATTCGACCTGATCCCTGCGGCACTGGTAAAACACCTGATTACCGCCGATACCTGGATGTTGGCGATGGCCATGGCGGCGCTGGGGTTGACCACCCACATCAGCGCGGTGCGCCAGGCCGGGGTTAAGCCAATCCTGCTCGCCACGCTGCTGTTCGTTTGGCTGATTGTTGGCGGCGGCGCCATTAACCTTCTGGTGCAGTATTTTATCTGATTTGCTTCCCTTCAGGCCCGCAACCGCGGGCCTGCGCTTTTCCTGCCATTCAATCCTTCCGCTATCAATGCCATAATGACGCCGATTACACAGGAGAATGAAAATGAAGTTTGTCGGTGCACATGTCAGCGCGTCAGGCGGCGTGGATCAGGCGGTTATCCGCGCGCACGAATTGGAGGCGACCGCATTCGCCCTGTTCACTAAAAATCAGCGTCAATGGAAGGCCGCCCCGCTGCCTGCCGACGTGATCGATAAGTTTAAAAGCGCCTGTGCGCAGTACGGCTACGGCCCAGGGCAGATCCTGCCGCACGACAGCTATCTGATTAACCTTGGCCACCCGGTGACCGAGGCGTTGGAAAAATCCCGCGAAGCCTTTCTTGATGAAATGCAGCGCTGCGAACAACTGGGGCTGACCCTGCTGAACTTCCACCCCGGCAGCCACCTGTTGCAAATAGAGGAAGACAAATGCCTGGCACGCATCGCTGAATCCAT
This sequence comes from Serratia sp. BNK-12, assembly GCF_047456085.1. Lineage (NCBI taxonomy): Bacteria > Pseudomonadati > Pseudomonadota > Gammaproteobacteria > Enterobacterales > Yersiniaceae > Serratia > Serratia sp. BNK-12. The sequence goes on along the minus strand of NZ_CP179896.1, from coordinate 1,560,492 downwards.
CAACATGGTGCTGGACAAGACCGAGGGTGTGACGGCGGTTATCGAAAACACCGCCGGTCAGGGCAGCAATCTGGGCTTCAAATTTGAACATTTGGCGGCGATTATCGATGGCGTGGAAGACAAGAGCCGCGTCGGCGTTTGCATCGATACCTGTCACGCCTTTGCCGCCGGTTACGATTTGCGTACCGAAGAAACCTGCGAGCAGACGTTTAAAGAGCTCGGCGACATCGTGGGGTTCAAGTACCTGCGCGGCATGCACCTGAATGACGCCAAGAGCGAGTTTGGCAGCCGCGTCGACCGTCACCACAGTCTGGGTGAAGGCAATATCGGTAAAACAGTATTCAGCTATATCATGCGTGACGATCGTTTCAACAATATCCCGCTGATCCTGGAAACCGTAAACCCGGATATCTGGGCGGAAGAGATCGCCTGGCTGAAGGCGCAGCAGTAATTGCCAGATAAAAAAACCGGAGCCTGAGCTCCGGTTTTTTATTGCCTGCGCCAGCGTTAAGCTACCGTAGCCGCAGGGACTTCAGCGCGTTTCAGCAGTGCGTAAGACACCCCCGCCAGCAGCGTACCGGCAACGATCGCCACCAGATACAACAGCACCGGTGTGATAGCGCCAGGGATCAGCAGAACGAACAACCCACCGTGCGGTGCCATCAGCTTGGCGCCGAATGCCATCGACAGTGCGCCGGTCAATGCGCCACCCGCGATGCAGCATGGCAACACGCGCATCGGATCACGGGCGGCAAACGGAATTGCACCTTCGGAGATAAAGCACAGGCCCAACACCAGCGCCGCTTTACCGCCTTCCTGCTCGGACTTCTCGAACTTGCGACGCGCCAGTAATGTTGCCAGACCCATCGCCAGCGGTGGCACCATACCGGCCGCCATAATGGCCGCCATAGGGGCATATACCGACGAGCTCAGCAGCGCCACACCAAAAGCGTAGGCCGCCTTGTTAACCGGCCCCCCCATATCGGTACACATCATGGCACCGAGGATCGCCCCCAGCAGCACCGCATTGGCGGTACCGAGTGATTGCAGCCAGTGAGTCAGGCCTTCCATAATTTTCGCTACCGGCGTACCGACGATAAAAATCATGATCAAGCCGACAATCAGGCTGGCGACCAAGGGAATGATCAGGATCGGCTTCAGCGCTTCCATACTCTGCGGCAGACGCAGTTTGGTGCTGATAAATTTGGCCACATAGCCCGCCAGGAAACCGGCAATGATACCGCCGAGGAAGCCGGCGCCGGTGCTGACGGCCAGCATGCCGCCAATCAACCCCGGCGTCAGGCCCGGACGGTCAGCGATCGAGAAGGCAATAAAACCGGCCAATACCGGCACCATCAGCGCAAAGGCTGAGCCGCCGCCGATCTGCATCAACGCCGCTGCCAGCGTGCCCTTGACTTCGAATGCCTTGATACCGAACACGAACGACAGTGCGATACACAAACCACCCGCCACCACCATCGGCAGCATGTAAGACACGCCGGTCAACAGGTGACGATACGGGCCGGCGCTCTCTTTCTTCTTACCGGCAGTGGCCGGCGCACCGCTTTTTTGCGGTTGGAAAATCTCGGCTTCGGCCTGCGCCTTGTCCAGTTCCTGCGCCGTTTTTTTCAGCGCCAGGCCGGTAGAGGTACGGTACATCGGCTTGCCGGCAAACTTATCCAGATCCACTTCAATGTCCGCCGCCACGATCACCAGGTCGGCCGCCGCCACTTCTTCTGGCGTAATGGCATTGCCGGCGCCGACGGAGCCGCGGGTTTCAACTTTCACCCACCAGCCACGCTTTTTGGCTTCGCTTTCAATGGCTTCGGCCGCCATAAAGGTATGGGCCACGCCGGTCGGGCAAGCGGTGATCGCCACGATACGTTTTTGACCGGCGGCTTTAGCCGGTTCGACGGCTGCCGCGGCCGGTGCCTGATAGGCTTTCGCTTCGGCCATCGCCTGCGCCAGGAAGGCTTCCGGCTCACGCACCGCATGCGCCACGTCACCCACATAAACCCGTTTGCCGTTCAGCGCGGCGTCAGCAGGTACAGTTTGCCCTGCCACCACCACCAGTTCAGCGTCGGCGGCTGCCTCAACCAACGTCAGGCCGGTTTTCACCGCAGCAGCGCCAAGCATGCGTTTCGCCAGGTGACTACGTGCCTGCCCCAGCGAATTGTCTATCATCAGCAGTGTTTTCATTCTGCCTCCTGCTATTGATTAAAAGGTTTCAGATCGACACGCGCCATCATCGCGGCCAGCTGTGGACGGTCGGTCACGCCAACGTTGCTCTGGCTTACCGCCAGCGCAGCCACGGCGGTGGCCAAACGCAAAGTGTGTTCACTGGATTCACGCATCAGCAGGCCGTAAATCAGGCCGCCGACCATCGAGTCGCCGGCACCCACGGTGCTGACCACTTCGCAGGCCGGTGGCTTGGCAATCCAGGCGCCGGACGCGTTGACCCACAGCGCGCCTTCGGCACCGAGGGAGATAACCACGTGGGCAATGCCCTGATCGCGCAGCGCATGCGCCGCTTCGACCACGTCAGCCAGCTGCGGCAACGGACGCCCGGCCCAAATTTCCAGCTCGCGGCGATTCGGTTTCACCAACCACGGCGCCGCTTTCAAGCCGGCAACCAGGGCTTCACGGCTGCTGTCGAAAATGATGCACGGGCACTGGGCGCGCAAACGGATCATCCAGTCGGTGAAAGCGTCGGGATCGACCCCCGCCGGCAGGCTGCCGCTGACCGCGACCATGTCGAACTGGCCCAGCCAGCTCAGGGAATCGGTCACGAAACGTTCCCAGTCCTGCCCGCTGACTTCAAAACCGGAGAAATTGAAATCGGTGACTTCACCGTCTTTTTCGGTCAGTTTGACGTTAATACGGGTCCGTCCCGGCACCACCTGGAAGCGGTTGGCAATGCCCAGATCGCTGAACAGCAGTTGGAAACCGTCCTGGTTGTCTTTTCCCAGGAAGCCGCCCACCGTCACATCAATACCCAGATCCTTCAGCACCTTGGCGACGTTGATGCCTTTCCCGGCGGCGTGAAGGCCGGCGGTTTTGACCAGGTTCACTTCACCGCGCTCGATCTCCGGGCAAAAGCCCACCAGATCGTAAGCCGGATTCAAGGTAATTGTTGCTACTCTTCTGCTCATGCTGCGCCCTCGCCCAGTCCTTCGTTAATCGCTTCACCGATCGCCTTCAGCGCCGTTTCAGCATCTTCACCTTTGGCGGTAAAACGCAGGTGATGTCCTTTCTTCACGCCCAACGCCACCACCTTCATCAGGCTACGTCCGTTGGCCGGTTTGCCACTGCCATCCAGGTTAGTGACGGTAATTTCACTGCTGAATTGCTTGATCACATTGACCAGCGCCGTGCCCGGACGGGCATGCAGGCCGTGTTCGTTACGGATCACGTACTCAGCGCTCAGCGTGGTGTCTTCTTCTTCCACCTCACTGGTCAGCAATGCCAACAGGGTGACGGCATCCGCGTTCAGCAAGCGTTCAGCTTTGTTCGCCAACAGCAGATCGCTGAGGTAGTTCAGCACCGCCAGCGGCTGCTGGTCAGCCACCGACAGCGTCAGCAACAGCGCAACCTGCTCGCCCTCTTCGTCAAACGGCTGCGCCGGACGGCTTACCGTAGCCGCGCTAGCCAAGTTGCCTTCGGTGCTGTCGCTCAGCCAAATGCCCTGCCCCAGATTCAGCGGCTTGCGGGTGATGACGTCGCTGACGAATTGAGCGTTAACCGCACCGATTTTCTGCAGGCGGCCCGCATTCAGCGCCTGCAGCGTCATCAGGCTGTCGGCGGCCACGTCTAGCGCAATCAAGGAAGCGTCGAACTTGAATTCCGCCGTCAGCTTTTCGCCCATCAACAAGCTGCGTAACTCTTCTGCCGAGGTGGTTTTCGCCAGCTGTTCGGCTACGCTGTCGTCGCTCAGAACGTGGGTCAACTGACGCAACAGCGCCAGGTGTTCATCGGAACGTGCGGCAATGCCGATCACTACGTAAGCAGTTTGGCCTTCGCCCCACTCGATACCCTGAGGGAACTGAAACACCTGCACGCCGGTGTTCAGCACCAGATCGCGGGTATCGGTAGTGCCATGCGGGATGGCGATACCGTTCCCAAGATAAGTGGAAGTTTGCAGCTCACGCTGCAACATGCCGTCCACGTAAGGCGCGCTGACGCAGCCGGCCTCGGTCAGTGCGGCAGCCACCTGACGGATGGCCTCCTGTTTGTTACTCGCGGTAGCACCCAGGTGAATATCTTGCTGTGACAACTGGAACATGATTCTCCTCTCCTGCTGAATTGAATCGTTTCAGCTTCGTTGGGAAAAAGGAGCGTTACCGGTACGACATTATCGCGCCCATAACGCTGAAACGTTTCAAGGAGTGTGTAAGGCCCCATGAGCGAAAGCAAGTTTTCTCAATTTTGACGTGATAGATTTTTGACCTTACGCACACTTTTCCAGAAGGGTTACCCGTTGCAGCGCTAAAATGACATACTGTGCTGAAATTTTGCTGACGGAGGGAAACATGACTGTAGTGGCGGGCGTAGGCGTAATCATTGTCAATGAACAAGGGGAAATTTTGCTGGGCAAACGCTGCGGCAAGCACGCCCCCTTCTGGTCCATCCCCGGCGGGCATCTGGATGCCGGCGAAACCTTTGAACAGTGCGCACAGCGTGAGATCGCCGAAGAAACCGGGCTGATCATCGCACCACCGAGCTTTGTCGGCATCAGCAATAATCTGCAAACCTGGCGCGCCGAGGGAAAGCATACGGTTTCCATCTGTTTGCTGACGCCCCATCCTGGCGGGGAAGCCGAGCTGAAAGAACCGGATAAATGTGCCGAATGGCGCTGGTGCCTGCCGGAAGCATTACCTGAACCGCATTTTGAAGCCAGCCGTAATGCCATTCATCTGTGGCAGACGGGCCAAACTTACCTACCGGCAAAATAGCTGTTTTCAATCACGGTTTAGCTCTCCTTTCCGTGATCTCGCTCATAGTCTGATAAATCCACATGAAAAATGCGTTATATAAACCAGAATATAACGCTGAAAAATCCCCCGAACGACCATTTTTCTTCTAAAAATACCCCTATAGTATTAGATGACTTTACCAATAGTACCTATACTTCCTCAGGTATGTCGGCGCTCGTCCGGCACTTTTTTTTGGCAAGGTTTTCCTTGGTATTTCATAATTATAAGCGGATTCAATATGACCAATAAACTCACTGGCTTGATAAAAAAGCACCGCTGGGGATGGCTGTGGATTTTGCTGCTCGGAATTATCCTCGGGGCAGCATTATTGGCGGGTACCGCCACCGTATTCCATAAAACCAGCGACACCGCCTTCTGCGTCTCCTGCCACACCATGCAACAACCGCTGGCCGAATATCAGGGCAGCGTTCACTTCCAAAATACCAAGGGCATTCGCGCTGAATGTGCCGACTGTCACGTTCCCCATGAGCCCCTCGACTACCTGTGGACCAAAATCCGCGCGGTAAAAGACATTTATGGCGAGATGGTGGGCACCATCGATACGCCTGAGAAATACGAGGCGCACAAGCTGGCCATGGCGCAGTCGGTCTGGAAAACGCTCAAAGAAAACGACTCCGCCACCTGCCGCTCTTGCCACAGCTTTGACGCAATGGACATCACCGCTCAACGGCCTGAAGCGCGTATCCAACATCCGGTGGCCATCAAACAGGGTGAAACCTGTATCGACTGCCATAAAGGCGTCGCGCATATCCTGCCGGACATGAGCGGTGCAGCCCAGGCCGGTGCCGCCGAGTTGGCGAAAGCCGCCGCTGAAACCTCGCCAACCGCCACCACGTTGTACACCATTGCCACAGAACCCTTCTTCCTCAAACCGGACGACAGCCACAATGCCGGCAACCTGATGCCATCCACCGAAGTGCAGGTGGTGAAACAGGAAGGCGACAAAGTGCTGGCCAACGTCACCGGCTGGCAGCAAGACGGTGTCGCTGAAGTGTTCTACGCCGCGCAGGGCAAACGCATCCTCAGCGTGCTGCTGGGTGAAGACGCTCGCAAACTGCTGAAAACCGGCACCACCATGACCGATGCCGAAACCGGTCTGGTATGGCATCAGGTTTCTCTGCAAGTTTGGCTGCCGCGCAAACAACTGATCGACGATCAGCAAAAAATCTGGCGCTACACGGCAGATATGATGTCGGCCAACTGCACCGGTTGTCACGGCCTCACAGCCCTCGATCGCTTCAACGCCAACCAGTGGATCGGCGTAATTAAAGGTATGGCTCCACGCACTTCGCTGACGCAGGAACAGCTGCGCGTTCTGACACAGTACGTGCAGAAACACGCCAGTGACATGCAGCCAGCCGCACCAGCCAAGCTTTAAGGGAGAAGCGAAATGAGCAAGTATCAACAACAAGCGTTAAAAATGAGCCGCCGCCGCTTCCTGACTGGCGCGACCGCGCTGGCCGCAGCACCGCTACTGGCGGGCCTGTGGCCCAAGTCAGCGTTGGCCCAGGCCATCAGCCAGGCGCTGCCGCAATTCGTCGTGTTGCGTCAGGCACAAAAAGGCATTTTGACCGGCGCGCACTGGGGCGCCTTCGAAGCCATCGTCCAGGACGGTAAAATGGTCGGCGTGCAGCCGGTCAAAGACGATCCTTATCCGAACGAACTGATCACCATGGCGCCCTATCAGGTGCACGCCGAAAACCGTATCAAATACCCGATGGTGCGCAAAAGTTGGCTGGAAGGCGGCCCTGGCAGCCGTACCGAACTGCGTGGTCGTGACGAGTGGGTACGCGTCAGTTGGGACAAGGCGATTGATTTGGTCTGTGGTGAGATCACCCGCTTGCAGAAAGACCATGGCCCGCAGTCCATTTATGCCGGTTCTTATGGCTGGAAAAGCGTCGGGATGCTGCATAACAGCCGCACGCTGCTGCAACGCCTGATGAACCTGACCGGCGGCTTCCTTGGTTACGCGGGCGACTACTCCACCGGTGCCGCGCAGGTGATCATGTCGCACGTGGTGGGCTCCATGGAGGTTTACGAACAGCAGACCGCCTGGCCGAACGTGATTGAAAACAGCCAACTGGTGGTGCTGTGGGGCTGTAACCCGATGATCACGCTGAAAAACAGCTGGAACGTCCCGGACCACTACGGCCAGACGGGCTTTGAGGCGCTGAAGAAGAAAGGCACCCGAGTGATCAGCATTGATCCGGTACACAACGACAGCGCCAAATTCGTCGATGCGCAGTGGATCGCTCCGCGTCCTTATACCGACGGCGCCATGCTGATCGGCATCGCCCACACGCTGCTGACCGAGAAGCTGCATAACCCGGACTTCCTGAAAACCTACACCGCCGGTTTCGACAAGTTCCAGGCCTATCTGTTGGGTGAAACCGACGGTACGCCGAAAACTGCCGAATGGGCGGCCGATGTGTGCGGCGTCGATGCTGACGTGCTGCGTCAGTTAGCACGCGACATGGCGAAAAATCGCACCATGATCATGGGCGGCTGGGGGATCCAACGCCAGCATCATGGCGAACAGCAGCATTGGCTGTTGGTTACCGTGGCGGCGATGCTCGGCCAGATTGGCCTGCCGGGCGGCGGCTTCGGCTTCAGCTATCACTACTCCTCCGGCGGCAGCCCGACGGCGAAAGGCGGCATCATTTCCGGTATCTCTGCCGGTAACGCACCGAAGAACTCACCGGCACCGATCCCGGTGGCGCGCATCGCCGAATGCCTGACCAACCCGGGCAAGACAATTAATTTCAACGGCGCACAGGTCACCTACCCCGAGGTGAAAATGGTCTATGTGGCGGGCGGCAACACCTTCCACCAGCATCAGGACACCAACAATCTGGTCAAGGCCTGGCAGCGGCCGGACACCATCGTGGTGAACGAGCCTTATTGGACCGCCACCGCAAAGCATGCCGATATCGTTCTGCCGGCCACCACCAGCTACGAACGCAACGATCTCGAAATGGGCGGCGATTACTCACAGCTGTATGTGTTCCCAATGCATCAGTGCGTCGCGCCGCAGCATGAATCACGCAGCGATTTCGATATTTTCGCGGCCATGGCGGCCAAGCTGGGGGTGCAGGACGCCTTTACCGAAGGCAAAGATGAAACCCAATGGCTGAAAGGCATGTACGATGACATGAAAACTCAGGCACGTGCTGCCCGGGTCGCCCTGCCACCGTTCGACATGTTCTGGGAGTCCAACAATTACGTGCGCTTCCCGGTGCCGGAGGCCAATACCCAATGGGTGCGTTTCGCCGACTATCGTGAAAACCCGCTGCTCAATCCACTGGGGACGCCATCCGGTAAAATCGAGATCTACTCCGACGCCATTGCCAAAATGAAGTATCAGGATTGCCCAGGTATTCCGACATGGATGCCGCCGCATGAATGGTATCGCGGCCCGGAAGCGGTGAAATACCCGCTGTCGCTGAACACCGCGCACCCGATCAACCGCCTGCATTCGCAGCTCGACAACACGCCACTGCGCAAGAAATACGCGGTAGCCGATCGGGAAGCGATTGTGATCCACCCGCAGGACGCCCAGTCACGCGGCATTGCCAATGGCGATCTGGTGCGGGCCTTTAACGATCGCGGCCAGATCCTGGTGGGTGCGGTGGTGAGCGAAGACGTGCGCCCTGGCGTGGTGCGCATCAGCGAAGGTGCCTGGTTCGATCCGGCCGATCCGTCACAGCCGGGTTCGCTGTGCAAGAACGGCAACGTCAACTGCCTGACCTTCGACGTCGGCTCCTCCAGCCTGGCTCAGGGTAACTGCGGGCAAATGGCACAGTTGCAGATCGAGAAGTATCAGGGCGAGGTGCTGAAAAACACCGCGCACGACGTGCCGGCTGGCGCCTAACGTCGAAGTTTGTCATACCCAGGGCGATGGTGACATCGCCCTTTTTTTAGCCTTATGCAGGAAAGAACTTTTTACCATTAAGCAGAATGAAACCGGTTTTTGTTCTTTTTAAACAGGCGTATTATGCGCGCGACTCCCTCATTTACGGCTATTTGCTGACCTCTATGCCTACTTCAACTGCGGTAACGCGACGCTCGCCCGATCTGACTTCGCTGGCCTTTTTAGTGGTGGCGTTCCTCACCGGGATTGCCGGTGCGTTACAAACCCCGACGCTGAGCCTGTTCCTGGCAACCGAGGTGAAGGTGCGCCCTTCCATGGTTGGGTTATTTTTCACCGGCAGCGCGGTGATCGGCATCCTGGTCAGCCAGTTTCTGGCTCGACGTTCGGATCAAAAAGGGGATCGCAAAACGCTGATCTTCCTCTGCTGCATGTTAGGGGCACTGGGCTGCGTACTGTTCGCCTGGAACCGTAATTATTATCTGTTGCTGGCAGTCGGCGTAATGCTGACCAGCTTCGGCTCGACCGCCAACCCGCAGATGTTCGCTCTGGCGCGCGAACACGCCGACCGCACCGGCCGCGAAGCGGTAATGTTCAGCTCTATTCTGCGGGCTCAGGTTTCTCTCGCCTGGGTTATTGGGCCGCCTATCGCCTTTGCGCTGGCATTGGGATTCGGTTTTAAGGTGATGTATCTGGCCGCCGCCGCAGCGTTTATCCTGTGTGGCGTGCTGGTGTGGAAAATGCTGCCGTCGATGCGTAAAACGCCGGTGGCTTCCAGCACCACGCTGGAAGCTCCGCGGAAAAATCGCCGCGATACGCTGCTGCTGTTTTTAACCTGCACCTTTATGTGGACCGCCAACAGCATGTATTTAATCAATATGCCGCTGTATATGGTGCATGAGCTGCAACTGCCGGAAAGGTTGGCCGGAATATTGATGGGGACGGCGGCCGGGCTGGAGATACCGACCATGTTGCTGGCCGGCATGGTGGCGAAACGCTTCGGTAAACGTTTCCTGATGCGTTGCGCGGTGGCGGCGGGCCTGCTGTTTTACTTCGGGTTACTGTTTATCACCGGTACCTGGCAACTGATTGCCCTGCAATTGCTCAACGCGGCGTTTATTGGCGTGCTGGCAGGCATTGGTATGCTCTATTTTCAAGATTTGATGCCCGGTCAGGCCGGGGCGGCAACCACTTTGTTTACCAACACTACGCGCGTGGGCTGGATTTTTGCCGGTTCAATCGCCGGCGTGGTGGCGGAGGTCTGGAACTATCACGCGGTGTTTTATTCCGCGTTGGCGATGGTGGTCGGCGCGGTGCTGTGCCTGTGGAAACTGAAAGACGCTTAAGGTGCAGTATCCGCTTCCAGCTTGATCAGATAGACCAATGCCTGGTCGCGGTGGTCATGGCACATTTCGCGGCTGGCCTGCAGGCTGCCGCAGACCTTGGGCCGCAGCGGTGAATGAAACAGGCCACAACGCAGCTGCTCGCTCAGATGAATGCAGCGGGTGTTGGCGGGCTTGCCGTTAGGCATGCCGGGGATCGGGCTGGATATTGAAGGCGCAATACAACAGGCGCCGCAGTCGGTACGACAGTCCATCAGCGAGTCTCCCGGTGGGCTGGCGGAATTGAAGCGCGACAATATCAGTCGCGCTCATCGGCCGCCAGCATAATCCGTATTGGCGCGCGAATCTTTACATCTCGCGTTTTAAATCGTGAATCGCCCCGTTTTCTCACCCGCCCGCAAATTGCCATAAACTCCCCTTCCGCCGCCAATTAATGCATGAAACAAGCGCATTAGCGGCTTTACATGCGCCAACCGCACATGTACCATTGAGCTAGTACAAAAGAATCCACGGCCGACGAGGCCAATCAGGAGCAAAAATGTCCGCGGACACCATCCAGAAGCTTTCCCGCCCTTCAGTGCTTGGCGGCGCGATGATCATTGCAGGCACCGCCGTCGGCGCCGGCATGTTCTCCATTCCCATCGTCACTTCTGGCGTGTGGTTCAGCGGCTCCGTCGCGCTGCTGGTTTATACCTGGGCCTGCATGCTGATTTCTGGCCTGATGATCCTGGAGGCCGCCCTGCACTACCCAAGCGGCGCCAGCTTCCACACTATCGTCAAAGATCTGCTGGGTAAAGGCTGGAACGCCATTAACGGTATTTCCATCGCCTTTGTCCTGTACATCCTCACCTATGCCTATATCTCCGCCGGTGGCTCGATTATCGCCCACACACTGGAAGGTATCGTCGGCGTCGGGCAGTCCACCGCCGGCTTGGTGTTTGCCGTGGTGGTGGCGTTTATCGTGTGGCTCTCCACCCGCGCCGTTGATCGCCTGAGCACGATCCTGATCGGCGGTATGGTGATCACCTTTGTGATGTCGGTGGGCGACATGTTCACGCATGTGCAGCCGGCAGTACTGTTCAACCGCGGTGACGACCAGGCCAGTTACCTGCCTTACGCCCTGGCGGCGCTGCCTTATCTGCTGACCTCCTTCGGTTACCACGGCAACGTGCCGGGACTGGTGAAGTACTACCACAAAGACAGCGGCGCAGTCGTGCGCAGCCTGGTGTACGGCACCCTGCTGGCGCTGGCGATCTATATCCTGTGGCAGTATGTGATTCAGGGCAACATCGCCCGCGATGCCTTCAAACAGGTGATTGCCGAAGGCGGCAACATTGGCAGCCTGCTCAAGCAGATGGGCAACGTTTCCAGCAGCCAGACCGTCGGCCAGCTACTGAACGCCTTCTCTTATATGGCGCTGGCGAGCTCATTCCTCGGGGTGTCGCTGGGGTTGTTCGATTACCTGGCAGACTTCTTCAAATTCAGCGATGACACCGTCGGACGCAGCAAAACCGCGCTGGTGACCTTCGCGCCGCCGACCATTGCCGCCCTGCTGTTCCCGAACGGCTTCCTTTACGCCATCGGCTTCGCCGGCCTGGCCGCCACCGTTTGGGCGGTAATAGTACCGGCCATGATGGCGCGTGCCAGCCGCCGCCGCTTTACCGAAGCGCAATATCGCGCTCCCGGTGGCTACGGCATGATCCTGTTCATCATTCTGTTCGGGGTGATCAACGCCGTCGCGCACGTGTTGGCATTGCTGGGTCTGTTACCGGTGTTCCAGTAATACCGTAGGGGATGGCGTCCGCCGTCCCCTTAGTCTGATGACAAACACCCGAAAAACGTGGTTTTCGGGTGTTTGAGGTAAATCAGAAGACACCATCCTTTGTTTTTATTTGCCCCAGAACAGAACTTTTAACTGCAAAGGACGTTGTCAGCAATTTGAGGGGATGGCGCCCGCCATCCCCTTTTTCTGTCACTGTTTTTGCTCGATCTGCTTGCCTGAAATCAGCGGCGCGAGTAACTTGTCGCAACTTCCCAAATACTCTTCATTGCAGGTTATTTTATATGGCAAAAGCTAACGAAATTAAGCGCGGCATGGCGATCAACTACAACGGCAAACTGCTGCTGGTGAAAGACATTGATGTGCAAAGCCCAAGCGCGCGCGGCGCCAGCACCTTGTACAAAATGCGCTTCTCCGACGTCCGCACCGGGCTGAAGGTTGAAGAGCGCTTCAAGGGCGACGATATTCTGGACACCATTAGCCTGTCACGCCGCAAGGTGAACTTCTCTTATATCGACGGCGAAGAATACGTATTTATGGATGACGAGGATTACACCCCGTATATCTTTAAGAAAGACCAGATCGAAGATGAACTGCTGTTTATTCCTGAAGGCGGTCTGCCGGGCATGCAGGTACTGACCCTGGATGGCCAGGTGTTGGCGCTGGAACTGCCGCAGACCGTGGATATGGAAATTGTCGACACCGCCCCGGGCATCAAAGGTGCCTCTGCCAGTGCCCGCAACAAGCCGGCCACCATGGCGACCGGCCTGACCATTCAGGTACCGGAATACCTCAGTGCCGGTGACAAAATCCGCATTCATATTGCCGAGCGCCGCTACATGAGTCGCGCTGACTAGTCGATATTCTGGGGCCTGTATGGCCCCTTTTGAATGGCTTAGGGCAAATCCGGGAAGAAGCGGCGTTTAAGCGCCAGCTCCACCCCGCGCAGTTCCGCCAACCCCTTCAAACGACCAATCGCCGAGTAGCCCGGGTTGGTTTTTTTCTTCAGATCGTCCAGCATCTGGTGTCCATGGTCGGGACGCATCGGGATCGGCCGGCGATCGCCTGCCTGATGGCGCCGTTGCTCCTCAGTGAGGATCGCCTCGATCACCGCCACCATGTCCACGTCGCCTTGCAGATGCGCACCCTCGTGGAAACTTTTCGGGTTTTCTTCGCGACAGGTAGCACGTAAATGGGTGAAGTGGATGCGATCGCCGAAGGTTTCGATCATCCGCACCAGATCGTTATCCGCCCGTACGCCGTAAGAGCCGGTACACATGGTGAAGCCGTTATACCGGCTGTCGACCGTTTGCTTGAACCACTGCATATCTTCAATGGTAGAGACGATGCGCGGCAACCCCAAAATCGGCCGCGGCGGATCGTCCGGATGCACCGCCAAACGCACGCCAACCTCCTCCGCCACCGGCACAATGGCGCGCAGGAACACCGCCATATTCTCTCGCAGCTGCGCCTTGTCGATCCCATCGTACTCCGCCAGGCGGGCGCGGAATTGATCGAGGGTATAGCCCTCTTCGGCCCCCGGTAATCCGGCGATAATATTGCCGGTCAGCTTGGCAACCTCCGCCTCGTTCATCGCGGAAAAATAGGTTGCAGCCTGCTCCTGTTCTTGCAGCGTATAATCCTGCTCTGCGCCAGCGCGTTGCAGGATATGCAGATCAAAAGCCGCGAAGGCGGTCTGATCGAAACGCAACGCTTTCGACCCGTCCGGCAGTAAATACTCCAGATCGGTGCGCGTCCAGTCCAGGATCGGCATAAAGTTGTAGCACACGGTGTCGATGCCGCAGGCCGCGAGGTTACGCAGCGATTGCTGATAGTTAGCGATATGCTGCCGGTAATGGCCGCTGTGGGTTTTGATCTCCTCATGCACCGGGATACTTTCCACCACCGACCACACCAAGCCTTTCTCCGCCAATAGGGCCTGACGGGCCTTGATCTCTTCGACCGGCCACACCTCGCCATTCGGGATATGGTGCAAGGCGGTGACGACGCCAGTGGCGCCGGCCTGGCGCACATCATCAAGAGAGACCGGATCGTTCGGCCCATACCAACGCCATGTTTGTTCCATTATTTATCCTTGTAAAAATTGCCCAGTATCGCGGAAGTGATAAAGATCGCCCTGCTCCGGCCATCTTGTTATACCAAAATAAAATAGATATCGGTTATCTTTCACCTTACTCTTTCGCCAATTGCTGTCAAAAGTGAAACCGCGATTGGTTGATCCACTTCACGGATCTGGCTTATTTTGCACGCGCGCATGTAATTAGTGCGCTTACATCCTTACACTGGCGGCAGAAAATTCGTGCAGCCCCGGCAGAAGGAGTGCCGTATTCTGCACAAAAAACTGGTCCGATAACTTTTAAAGTTAACCGCCAACACCTTTACTCAGCCTTGGAGCTTTGCATGAAGACTATCGCCAACACGCCGCTTCCGGATGCCGTCCAGCAGCCAGGTTACGATCGCAGCGCATTACAGAGCCGCATGGTGCACATTGGATTTGGCGCCTTTCACCGCGCCCACCAGGCGCTACTGACCGATCGAGTGTTGAATCGTCAGGGCGGCGACTGGGGGATCTGCGAAATCAGCCTGTTCGGCGGTGATAATTTGTTCCGGACGCTGCGCCAGCAGGACCATCTTTACAGCGTGCTGGAAAAAGGCGCGGCGAGTAATCAGGCTATCGTGATCGGTGCGGTGCATGAGAGCGTACACCGCAAGCTGGAAGGGATTGGCGCCGTATTGGAAAAGCTGGCGGAGCCACAGGTGGCGATTGTCTCGATGACCATTACCGAAAAAGGCTATTGCATTGAACCCGGCAGTGGAAAACTGGATCTTCAACATCAGGCGATCCGCGCCGATCTGGCGAATCCCGGCGAGCCTTCCACCGTGCCGGGGATCCTGGTGGAAGCGCTGCGCCTGCGTCTGGAACGTGGGCTGCCCGCCTTTACCCTGCTCTCTTGCGATAACATCCCGGAAAACGGCCACGTGCTGCGTAACGCGATCGTCGGTTTGGCCGAAGCGCGCGACGGCGCGCTGGCCGACTGGATTGCCCGCGAGGTGAGCTTCCCCAGCACCATGGTAGACCGTATCGTCCCAGCCGCTACGCCAGAGACGCTGGATGAAGTGGCCGAGGCGCTCGGCGGCGTTCGTGATGAATGCGCCATCGCCTGCGAACCCTTTATCCAGTGGGTCGTTGAGGATAACTTTGTCGCCGGCCGCCCGGCCTGGGAACGGGCCGGTGCACAGTTGGTCAATGACGTGCTGCCTTTTGAGCAGATGAAACTGCGCATGCTGAACGGCAGCCACTCTTTCCTGGCCTATCTCGGGTATCTTGGGGGCTATCAGTACATCAACGACTGTATGGGCGATGAGTCTTATCGCCGCGCCGCACTCCACCTGATGCTGGCCGAACAGGCGCCGACGCTGAACGTTAGCGGCATCGATTTGCCCGCCTATGCAGCACAACTGATTGAGCGTTACAGCAACCCGGCGTTGCAACACCGTACCTGGCAAATCGCCATGGACGGCACGCAAAAATTACCGCAGCGTATGCTGGACTCGGTGCGTTGGCATCTGCAGCATGGCGGCAGCTATGCCGGTCTGGCTCTCGGGGTAGCAGGCTGGATGCGCTATGTCGGCGGCGTGGATGAGGCCGGGCAGCCAATAGACATCCGCGATCCGTTATTGGCTACGCTGCAACAGACAGTGGCTTCAACGCCGGATGATGAACAACGGGTAAAAGGCCTGTTGGGTCTAACGGCTATTTTTGGTGAGCCGTTGGCGGCCAACGAGGAATTTGTCACGGCGGTCACCCGCGCCTACTTGTCATTACGCGATCGCGGTGCGCGTCAAACGGTGCAAAACTGGGTGTCGACTCAGTTGGCTTAGCCATTGAACAAGAAGTAAAACGGGGAAAATGACGATGCCGGATATCATCCGGCATCGCCGAACGACTTAACGATAAACTACCGTCATCACTGCAAGTTTTTTCTGTTGATCCACCCACTTCATTTCGGTCGAACCTAAATTCAGCGGCAGTTCTTTGCGTGTAGCATCAAATTTCGACAGGGCCTGTTGGTCTTGATAGTGCTGCCCATTTCGGTAACATTGCGTATTGGCCGTTGAAGCGGTAACTTTCACCGTACAGGGGCTTTCCACAATAGATCCGACAAAACGAATAACTCCGCCAGTGGTTCCTGCATGACTTACTGCCGTCCATGAAAACAACATTCCTGCGATCAAAAATAACCGAAAGACATTCATGGCAACCTCATTTTTTGTTAAGCCAATTTAAACATAGAGGATCTTCTTAGGAATAATCGCAAGGTAAGGGCATTTATTTGGCGGGTAATCGGGCAATTAACAAAGTTAAAACAAGCTACTAACAACTATTTCCCTTAGGTAATATCCGGTTTTTACTGGGATTTTTCCTAATAATGACCGCCATTTTGTTGCTTTAAAATGACGTATCTCAATCTGTCGGATTTGTGACTTAACGCAGGGAGAGCAGCGCCATCCTGCCTGGTGAAGTAGAATGGCCAAACTATTGCCCTTAAATTCATTAACATCAGGAATAATTAATGACTAAAACTAACCTGATCACCGGTTTTCTCGGCAGCGGCAAAACCACCACCATCCGCCATTTGCTGGCTAACAAGCCGGAACATGAAAGCTGGGCGGTGCTGGTGAATGAGTTCGGTGAAATTGGCATCGACGGCGCGCTGCTGGCTGACAGCGGCGCAGTGTTGAAGGAGATCCCTGGCGGCTGCATGTGTTGCGTGAACGGGCTGCCGATGCAGGTCGGGCTGAACATGTTGCTGCAACAAAACAAGCCTGATCGCTTGCTGATCGAACCCACCGGGCTCGGTCATCCGAAACAGATCCTGTCATTGCTGACGCAAGACAGTTACGCCGGTTGGATCGATCTGCAGGCCACGCTGTGCCTGTTGGATGCACGCCAACTCAGCGAACCGCGCTACCGCGACAACGAAAACTTCCGCGATCAACTGGCGGCCGCCGACATTATTCTGGCCAGCAAAAGCGACACCTATCAGCCGCAAGATCTGATGGCCCTGCAGCAATGGATGGAACAGGATGGCCACCAGCGTCCGCTTTATCATATTGAACGCGGTCAGGCCGATGTCGCGTGGCTCGACCAACCTCGCACTAATCGTACAGAATTACCCGATGCACAACATCATCATAGTCATGCCAAAACGCAGGGCCTGGCCGCATTGCGACTGCCGGAAACTTCCCGCTGGCGTCGAGCGCTCAACCAGGGCCAGGGTTTTAACAGCTGTGGTTGGATTTTTGACGCCGATACGGTGTTCGACACCGTTGGCATTATGGAGTGGATACGTCTGGCACCGGTCGAACGCGCCAAAGGTGTGGTACGTATTGCTGAAGGTACACTTTTAATCAACCGTCAGGGGCAAGATCTCAATATCGAAACGCGCCCTGTTACACCGCTGGACAGCCGAATTGAACTGATTCACAGCGAGAATGCGGACTGGAACGCGTTGCAATCCAAGCTGTTTAGTATTCGTTTAAGTTGAGATCTTTACCGTTAATGCCCTTTTACTCTTTAGACAGACTACAGGTTATGCCATGACTCGCCGCAACTTACCCCTCATCATTTTCTTCAATATATTGGGCATTGTGCTGTTCTTGTCCTGGTACCTGCCGGCGAATCACGGTTATTGGTTTACTCTGGATTCGGAAATTTTCTTCTTCTTTAATCGTCATCTGGCTACCGATCCCGGTTTTTTACATCTGGTGGCTATCACCAATAACCGCGCCTTTGACGTCATTTCGCTGCTGGCCATGGGGCTTCTGTACCTGTGCTTTTACCTGCAGCAGGATGGCGCCGGGCGTCGCCGCTTGTTGATTACCGGCGTTGTCATGCTGCTGACCGCCGTGGTGCTGAACCAGCTTGGGCATTTGCTGCCGGTCAAACACCCTAGCCCGTCGCTGAGTTTTGAGAACATCAACCGCGTCAGCGAACTGACCGGTATTCCGACTAAAGACGCTTCAGGCGACAGCTTCCCCGGCGATCACGGCATGATGCTGATGATATTTTCCTGCTTTATGTTGCGTTACTTCAACCGTCGCGCGTTCGCCGTCGCGCTGCTGATTACGGTGGTATTTTCATTGCCGCGCGTGATGATTGGTGCCCACTGGTTTACCGATATTGCCGTCGGCTCGCTGTCGGTGGTGCTGGTTGGCGCCAGCTGGTGTCTGATGACGCCGTTTAGCGATGTGCTGATCCGGGGTCTGAATCGCCTGCTACCCGGTAAACACCGTCCAGCATAGTCATAACTATTGGTTATGATCCCCAGGAGGCCCGCCGGCCTCCTGATTATTTCCCCACCGCATTTCGTTTATTTCCCCATCAGCGCGTTAACGCTTTCGCCACCTGATTTCACGCAAAACCATCACAACGGACAATCAGCGTTTTTTATATGAAGATTTACATTATGTTACATCACAAATTCATATAAAAAAGGGTGGAAAAAGGCTCGCAATCCCCAATTCGTTACGGTAATCTCGGATGCGTTTGTGCCTGGTTTAACCTGACTCAGCTTCAAATCCACTAAAAATGTGCGTTCCAGCACGTTTTCAGAGGTAACTGATTGTCGTTAAAACAGCTGCAGATTAGTCTCGTTCCGTTTGGCATTTTTCAGGTAGCGACTGACGTCGTTAAGGACTTCAAGGGAAAACAATAACAATGGTCAAATCTCAACCGTTTCTGAGATATTTTTTGCGGGTAGTACCTGCAATTGCCGCAGCGGTAATGCTCTCCGCGTGCAGCACGACTCACACTTCGAACTTGAATAACGCACAAACTGAGATGCGTGCAGTTAATGACAAAGACGGTCTTTTACTGCAAGCCTCTCAGGATGAATTCGAAGCAATGGTCCGTAACGTTGACGTCAAGTCAAAGATTATGGATCAGTATGCAGACTGGAAAGGCGTTCGCTACCGTTTAGGCGGTGAAACCAAGCGCGGCATCGATTGCTCGGCGTTTGTACAGCGTACTTTCCGCGAACAGTTTGGCATGGACTTACCGCGTTCGACCTACGAACAGGAAGACATGGGCAAGAAAATCTTGCGCACCAAACTGCGTCCTGGCGATCTGGTGCTGTTCCGCGCCGGTTCAACCGGGCGCCACGTCGGCATCTATTTAGGTAACGATCAATTCGTTCATGCCTCTACCAGCAACGGCGTGATGATTTCGAAACTGAGCGATAACTACTGGAATAAACGTTATCGCGAAGCCCGCCGGGTGCTTACCAGCAGCTGACGGCGCATGACCTGATTGTCCTGAATACCAAACGAGCGATAGAACGCTGCCTTCGGGCAGCGTTTTTTTTTGCACTGCTGTCTGCTCCGGATTGAGATCTTATAATCCGTTCGCAGCGCTTTGCCCCTACCCCAGTATTTCGCGATATTATTTGTAGGAAACTACGCACCGATCAAAAACTCACCTATTATCGTCAAATGGGATAATGGTAGTCATGCCTGATTTAAACGATTAACAACCGTTAAATAATCGATGAATAATGACTGCAACAGCGCCGTTGGGATATATTACGCAGTCACTCTATAACAAAAACAAATTGATACGCCGTGCTCAGGGGGCAGGTTTATGGGCTTGAAAAGGGCATTTGCACGCCACGTCTCTCACAGACGACGCAGTTTGGCTAAAAGCGCCATCGTAGCCCTGGTCTTTTTTATCCTGTTCATGGCGATTACACTCTCTCTGATTGACCACCAGCGCACGCAATATCAACATCGGGTCGAGCAACGCACACAAAAATTCACAGCCGATACGCTTAATGATCTGACAACCATCATGCAGCAGTTAATGCCGCTGATTGACCGACCCTGTTCTGCCAGCCAACCGGATATTACTTACCAGGCTGCTTTCCATTCCGGCGTACGCACTTTTATGCTGGTAAAAAATGGCTTTGCCTATTGCTCTTCGGCCACCGGCGAAATGATGCTGGCGCTGAAAAACATCTATCCGGAGATTGACCCGCATCAGTCGTTGGATCTCAAATTGCAGCAGGGAACGCCGCTGGTACCGGGGAAACCGGCAGTAGCCGTCTGGTTACGTCAACCAGGAAAAGAAGACACCGGTGTGCTGGCGACGCTGGATATCGCGCTTATGCCCTATCAGTTGTTTACCTCTCGCCCGGAGCGGGCACCGGCGATTGCTATTATCCTGGGCGATCGTGCGCTGACCAGCTTTAGTCCGAATTTAATGCCGGTGAACCAGTTACCGAACGAGAAAGCCGATCGCATCTCTATCGCCGGCACGCCGATGACCATTCTGTTTTATAACCAAAAGCTGACGCCCAACGATATCCGCCTGACCCTGATGGGCAGCCTGGTACTGTCATTAATGATCGGCGTGCTCTGTTATTACATGCTGTTGCTGCGCCAGAGCCCGGAACGCGCCCTGATGCGCGGTATCAAGCGCAACGAATTCTTTATCGAATATCAGCCGGTGTTCCATACTCAAAGCGGCACCATCGGCGGGCTGGAAGCCTTGATCCGCTGGCAGCATCCGATTGAAGGCCGCATCCCGCCGGATCTGTTTATTCCCTATGCCGAAAGCGAAGGGCTGATTGTGCCGCTAACGCGCCATCTGTTCCGCCTGATTGCCGAAGATGCACCCAAGTTGGCGACGGCGCTACCGCAGGGGGCCAAGCTCGGTCTGAACATCTCCCCTTCCCACCTTAGTGCCCCCTCCTTCCATCACGACGTGTATGAATTGCTGGCGCAACTGCCGGGCGATTACTTTACGTTGGTCTTTGAGATTACCGAGCGCGGCATGGTGGAAGAAGGCAATGCGCTGGCGGAGTTCGACTGGCTGCACCAGCAGGGCATCGAGATCGCCATTGATGATTTCGGTACCGGCCACAGCGCGCTGATCTATCTGGAACGCTTTAGCATGGATTATCTGAAAATAGATCGTGGTTTCGTTAACTCCATCGGCCAGGACACGGTCACCGCCCCGGTCCTGGACGCGGTGATTTCGCTGGCGAAAAAGCTGAAGATGCAAACCGTAGCGGAAGGCGTAGAAACCGCAGAACAGGTAAGCTTTCTGCAGGAACAGGACGTGAATTTCATGCAGGGATATTATTACAGCAGACCACTGAGCATCGACAACTTCGTGGCCTTCTGCAATGCCCATACCGTGATGGATCATCAGGCGCTAAAGGGCTGATCTTTTAACTTCTTTACCCTGCGGCGCGGCGGCAAATGTTATGCTGGCCGCAGGCTTAATTGACTTTACAGCAGGAGCTTACCGTCAAGATGTCCGTGCGCGTTTTTGCTGCCCTGGTGCTCTCAGCACTGAGTTTCGGTCTGCAGGCTGAAACCCTCAATGAAAGCTATGCTTTCGCCCAGCTCGGTGAGCCCAAGTACTCCACCGACTTTAGCCATTACGACTACGTTAACCCGGCGGCGCCCAAAGGTGGCGATGTGCGGCTGGCAGCGATCGGCACCTATGATAACTTCAACCGCTACGCCCCCCGCGGCGTGCCCGGCGAACGCACCGACGCATTGTATGACTCTCTGTTTACTACCTCGGACGATGAAATAGGCAGCTACTACCCGCTGATTGCCGAATCTGCCCGCTTCCCGGCCGACATGCGCTGGGTAGAGATCGATATCAACGCCCGCGCCCGCTTCCACGATAGCACGCCCATCACCGCCGCCGACGTGGCCTTCACCTTTAACAAGTTTATGACCGAGGGCGTACCGCAGTTTCGCGTCGCTTACAAAGGTATTACGGTCAAGGCTATCTCACGTCTGACGGTACGTATCGAATTCCCGCAGCCGGATAAAGACAAACTGCTGGGGCTGTTTAGCCTCCCCATATTGCCGCAAAGCTTCTGGAAAGATCACAAGTTGAATGAACCCCTGAGCACGCCGCCGCTCAGCAGCGGGCCGTACAAGATTGCCAGCTACCGCCTAGGCCAATACATTACCTATCAGCGCGTGCGAGATTATTGGGCGGCTAACCTGCCGGTTAACCGTGGCCGTTTTAACTTCGACAGCATCCGCTACGACTACTACCTGGACGATAAAGTTGCGCTGGAAGCCTTTAAGGCCGGTGCCTATGACTTCCGCATTGAAGGCTCGCCAAAAAACTGGGCAACCCAGTACCAGGGGGGCAATTTCGCCCGCAACTATATAATCAAACAGGACGAAACCAACCAGTCGGCGCAAAATACCCGCTGGATGGCCTTCAACATGAGACGCCCGCTGTTTGCCGACCCCAAGGTTCGCGAGGCGATCACACTGGCGTTTGATTTTGACTGGATGAACAAGGCGCTGTATTA
Organism: Serratia sp. BNK-12; assembly: GCF_047456085.1. NCBI lineage: Bacteria > Pseudomonadati > Pseudomonadota > Gammaproteobacteria > Enterobacterales > Yersiniaceae > Serratia > Serratia sp. BNK-12. The sequence continues at coordinate 1,538,137 of NZ_CP179896.1, read as the reverse complement.
CAATGCCTATCAACGCACCAACAGCTATTTCCAAAATACGCCTTACGCCGCCAGCGGTTATCCTGACGCGGCTGAATTGGCGCTGCTGGCACCGCTGAAGGGCAAGGTACCGGCGGAAGTCTTCACCAGTATCTACCAGCCACCGTCCTCCGACGGCAGCGGCAACGATCGCCAGAACCTGCTGAAAGCCACGCAGTTGCTGAACCAGGCCGGCTGGGAAGTGAAAAACCAGCGGTTGGTGAACAGCAAAACCGGCCAGCCCTTCAGCTTCGAACTGATGCTGCTGAGCGGCAGCAACTTCCAGTACGTATTGCCGTTCCAGCACAACCTGAAACGGCTGGGCATCGATATGCAGATCCGTGAGATCGACATATCCCAGTTCACTAAGCGTATGCGAGACGGTGATTTCGACATGATGCCGACGGTCTATTTGGCTATGCCCTTCCCAAGCTCCAGCCTTGAGACGCTTTGGGATTCCAAATACATCAACTCCAGTTGGAATATCCCCGGCGTCACCGATCCGGCCGTCGACAGCCTGGTCAGGCAGATCGCCGCGCACCAGGGCGACGAGAAAGCCCTGCTGCCGCTGGGCAGGGCGTTGGATCGGGTACTGACCTGGAACAGGTACATGCTGCCGATGTGGTATTCCAATCACGATCGCTACGCGTACTGGGACAAATTCTCCACGCCGCCTATCCGCCCGGCCTATGTGATCGGCTTCGATAACTGGTGGTTTGACGTCAATAAGGCGGCGCGTTTGCCGACTCAACAACAATAAGGAATCTGCGATGGCGGCTTATTTAATTCGCAGACTGCTGCTGATTATCCCCACCCTGTGGGCGATCATCACCATTAACTTTTTTATCGTGCAAATTGCGCCCGGTGGCCCGGTCGATCAGGCCATCGCCACTATCGAAATGGGCCAGAGCAGCGGCTTCGGCGGCGGCGGAATAGGCGACGGCCTGGGGCATGCGCGCACCGGCGTTGCCAGTGCCACGGACAGTCAATACCGCGGCTCCCGCGGGTTGGATCCGGAAGTGATCGCCGAAATCACCAAACGCTATGGCTTCGACAAGCCGCTGCACGAGCGCTATTTCACCATGTTGTGGAATTACATGCGCCTCGACTTCGGCGACAGCCTGTTCCGCGGCGCGTCGGTGATGCAGCTGGTCGGTCATAGCCTACCAGTCTCCATTACGCTGGGGCTGTGGAGTACGCTGATCATTTACCTGGTGTCGATCCCGCTGGGGATCCGCAAAGCCGTACATAACGGCAGCGCCTTCGACACCTGGAGCAGCACCCTGATTATCATCGGTTACGCCATTCCCGCTTTTCTGTTCGCCATTCTGATGATTGTGCTGTTCGCCGGTGGCAGCTATCTCGACTGGTTCCCGCTGCGTGGTCTGGTTTCCAGCAATTTCGATACCCTGCCGTGGTACAGCAAAATCACCGACTACCTGTGGCATATCACCCTGCCCGTTCTGGCGACGGTGATTGGCGGTTTCGCCACCCTGACCATGCTGACCAAGAATTCGTTCCTCGACGAGATCCGCAAACAGTACGTGGTTACCGCCCGCGCCAAAGGGTTGGACGAGAACAAAATCCTTTATCGCCACGTGTTTCGCAATGCCATGCTGCTGGTGATCGCCGGCTTCCCGGCGACCTTTGTCAGCATGTTTTTCACCGGTTCTTTACTGATCGAGGTGATGTTCTCGCTTAACGGGCTGGGCCTGTTGGGCTATGACGCCACGCTGCAGCGCGATTATCCGGTGATGTTCGGCACGCTGTATATCTTCACGCTGATTGGCCTGCTGTTGAATATTCTCAGCGATATCACCTATACCCTGGTCGATCCGCGTATTGATTTCGAGGCCCGCCAATGAGCCGCTTAAGCCCAATTAACCAGGCGCGCTGGGCACGTTTTCGCAGCAACCGCCGCGGCTACTGGTCGCTGTGGATTTTTCTGGTGCTGTTTGTCCTCAGCCTGGGGGCCAACCTGATCGCCAACGACAGGCCACTGCTGGTGCGCTACGAAGGGCGCCTGTATCTGCCGTTCATCATCGACTACAGCGAGACAACCTTCGGCGGCGAGCTGAACACCGCCACCGACTATCAGGATCCCTTCGTAAAAAAACAGATCGACAGCCACGGCTGGGCTGTTTGGCCGCCGATCCGTTTCAGTTATGACACCATCAATTTCGCTACCGAAGTGCCCTTCCCCTCCGCGCCTTCACGCCACAATCTGTTGGGCACCGACGGCAACGGCAGCGACGTTCTGGCCCGCGTGCTGTATGGCTTTCGTATTTCGATGCTGTTCGGACTGGCGTTGACGCTGTTCTCCAGCGTGATTGGCGTTTGCGTCGGTGCCGTACAGGGCTACTACGGCGGGCGCATAGACCTGTGGGGCCAGCGCTTTATCGAGGTGTGGTCGGGCATGCCGACGCTGTTTTTGATCATTTTGTTGTCGAGCATCGTACAACCCAATTTCTGGTGGCTGCTCGGCATCACCATTTTATTCGGCTGGATGAGCCTGGTGGGCGTGGTGCGCGCCGAGTTCTTGCGTACCCGCAACTACGACTATATCCGCGCCGCACGCGCCATGGGGGTGCAGGATCGGGTCATTATGTATCGCCATATGCTGCCCAATGCGATGGTGGCGATGCTGACTTTCTTGCCGTTTATTCTGTGCGGCTCCATCACGACCCTGACCTCGCTCGACTTCCTGGGTTTCGGCCTGCCAATAGGCTCCCCGTCGCTCGGCGAACTGTTGCTGCAGGGCAAGAACAACCTTCAGGCGCCGTGGCTCGGCATCACCGCTTTCCTGGTGCTGGCGGTGCTGCTGTCTTTACTCATTTTTATCGGCGAAGCGGTACGCGACGCCTTTGACCCCAGCAAGGCGCATTAATATGGCTAGCACTCCTCTGCTTTCAATTCAGGATCTCGGCGTGGCTTTTCGTCAGGGAGAGGTATTGAACCCGGTGGTCAACGGCCTTTCGCTGCAGATCGAAAAGGCAGAGACGCTGGCGTTGGTGGGTGAGTCCGGTTCAGGCAAAAGCGTCACTGCGCTGTCGGTATTGCGCCTGCTGCCCTCGCCTCCGGTGGTCTATACCGCCGGCGATATCCAGTTCAACGGCAATTCGCTGCTGCATGCGCCAGAGGGCGAGCTACGCAAGGTGCGCGGCAACCAGATTTCGATGATATTCCAGGAGCCGATGGTGTCGCTCAATCCGCTGCACACCATTGAAAAACAGCTGGCCGAAGTGCTGGCGCTGCATCGCGGCATGCGGCGCGACGTCGCACGCGGCGAGATCATCCAATGCCTGGATCGCGTCGGTATCCGCAATGCCAAAGGACGGTTGAAAGACTATCCGCATCAGCTTTCCGGCGGCGAGCGGCAGCGGGTGATGATCGCCATGGCGGTGCTGACCCAGCCCAAATTGCTGATCGCGGATGAACCCACCACCGCGCTTGATGTGACTATCCAGGCGCAAATTCTGCTGCTGCTGAAGGAGCTGAAGCAGGAAATGGGCATGGGGCTGCTGTTTATCACCCACAACCTGAATATTGTGCGTCGCCTGGCGGACAACGTGGCGGTGATGCGCCAGGGCCAATGCGTTGAGCAGAACGACCGTGTCCGCCTGTTTAGCCAGCCGCTGCATCCTTACACCCAGCAATTGCTGGCGGCGGAGAACGTGGGCGATCCGCTGCCGTTGCCGGCGGATGCCGCTCCGCTGCTGAAGGTGGAAAACCTGCAGGTCAGCTTCCCGATCAAACGCGGTTTGCTGCGCCGCACGGTCGGTCATCATTATGCACTGAAGGATTTGAGTTTTGAGCTGAAGGCCGGGGAAAGCGTTGGGCTGGTAGGAGAATCTGGTTCGGGGAAAAGCACTACCGGGCTGGCGCTATTGCGTCTGCTGAGTGCCAAAGGCGCTATGTGGTTTAACGGCCAGCCGCTGCACCAGTTCAGCATGAAGCAAATGCTGCCGTACCGCAGCCAGATGCAGATTGTGTTCCAGGATCCTTTCTCGGCGCTGAACCCTCGGCTGAACGTGCTGCAAATTATTGCCGAAGGTCTGGAAGTACACCAGAAACTGAGTGCCGAGCAGCGAGAACAGCGGGTGATCGAGGTATTGCAAGAAGTGGGATTGGATCCTGCTTTGCGCCACCGTTACCCAACCGAGTTTTCCGGCGGCCAACGCCAACGTATCGCCATCGCACGTGCGCTGATTTTACAACCGCAGTTGCTGATCCTGGATGAGCCAACCTCGTCGCTGGACAAATCGGTGCAGGCGCAAATCCTGACGTTGCTGAAATCACTGCAACAACGCCATCGGCTGGCCTATCTGTTTATCAGCCACGATTTGCAGGTAGTGCGTTCGCTGTGTCATCAGGTCATTGTATTGCGACAGGGAGAGGTGGTTGAGCAAGGCGATTGTCAGACGATCTTTAACTCGCCCGCCGCCGCTTATACGCAGCAGCTGTTGCAGTTGGCGGACTAGCGGCGGGAGTCAGAAAGGGTATTGCGCACTCATGGGTTCGGCGATAGCGGCACCGACGTTTTTGAGCCGGCACAGGGTGGTACTTTCGTCACAGCGTTGCACAAACAGGCAAGGCTCCCCTTCCCACTCCACGATGGCGCAGTCGACCTGAATCTCCTGCAAAGACAGATTAAGCTGCTGCATGACCTGCCAGGCGTCAGCCCCTTCATGGCTGAGCAGTTTCAGGCCAATCAGGTTGTTATCTTCGTCTATTCCGCTGATCGGAATCGGTTCGACCTTGACGCCGGTAGAGCCTGATAGCCAACGATAACTTTGCGGCAAGCGATGCACTACCGAAAGTTGGATACTTTCCACATGAAATCCCTAGTTTGAAAAATGAAACGCTTTTAACCTGACAGGGTAACTAAGTTATAGCCGCTGCGTCCCGACTCTGCCGCCCATGAATGTTATTTAAATGTAAATAATGTCACAGGCAGTTAACTTACCCCTGCGCTTACTGATGTCCTGCCGTTTTTCAGACACTCTGCGTTGTCGTTTCACAGCATTTTGCGACTCAGCTCGCATTTTTGCGTTATATGTAACCCTTTCCCGCCGCAATCTCAACTCTTTTTTCTCTCAATGCGGTTACTTTTCGCTCTTTATAATTTTACATTGTGGAAACATTTAACTTCTTGACGCCGAGGTCAACCTTAAGTTAATGCCTTGATTATCAATGCCCCTAACCTAAACACCCGCCGATTTCCCCTCAAACCCCGGAGTGTAAATACCCGCCGCCGCTTGCCACAGGCAGAGCAATTTATTTAACAAAAAGCACACAGCATAAACGGCAACCTGTTGATTGGCGCGTGGAGGCTTAGCAATAAACCGACTGACGTCATTGAAGTTCAGGGAGGCAAAACGGAAGGTGCAACCCACTCAGGCCCAAACGTAACGTTGAGCCTGAGTCAGGGGGAGAACTACGGCGTGTTCGGTGAGGCTTTATGGCGCGGCCGGCTGGCGTATAAATAGAACAGTACCGCAACGATACTGCACAACGCCATCGACGAGACCATCGGCCAGGCGCTCTTGCCGGGCGCCATCGCCAGTACCGCGCCCACCAGCGCACCAATACTGAAACGTAGCGTACCGGCCAGAGAGGAAGCGGTGCCCGCCATATGCGGGAAATCGTCCAGGATCACTGCCATGGCGTTTGACGAAATCATGGCGATACAGCCCAGATACACCGCCACGCCCAGCACCAACGCCCAGAAGCCCAGGCCGATTGCGCTAACCGCCAGTAACCACAACCCCATCGCCAATTGAACAAACAGGCCCAAACGGAACATTTTGATCGCCCCCAGCCGCCGCACATTGCGGCTGTTGACCAACGTTGTCAGGAACAAAAACACAATGTTCAGCGCAAAATAGTAACCAAAATGCTGCGGCGATACGTGATTAAGCTCGATATACACAAACGGCCCGGCGCTGAGGAACGAGAACATGCCGGCAAACGAGAAGGCGCTGGCCAGCATGTAGCTCAGCACCCGCTTGTGCCGGAACAATGAAGCGAAGTTGCCCAGCGTGGTTCGCAGATGAAATTTCTGCCGTCGCTCCTTCGGCAGCGTCTCCTTGATAAAGAACGCCACCAGCAACGAACCGATCAGCGCCGCCGCGCCCATGGTCCAGAAAATCGCATGCCAACTGAACCACAGCAGCAGCGCACCGCCGATCATCGGCGCCAGCAAAGGGGCGATGGTCATCACCAGGATGACAAACGACATCATGCGTGAGAATTCGTCCTTGGTGAACATATCGCGCATCAGGGCGTTAATCACCACGCTCGCCGCCGCCGCAGACAGCCCGTGCAGGAAACGCAGGTTGATCAACTGGTCGATCGACTGCGCCATCGCACAGGCGCCGCCGGCAATCGCGAAGATCAGCGTTCCCCACAGGATCACCGGCTTGCGGCCGATACTGTCTGACATTGGCCCGTAGAACAGCTGCCCCAAAGCAAAGCCGAGCATATAGGCGCTGAGCGTCATCTGCACGCTGCCCGCCTCGACGCCGAACTGTTTGGCAATCACCGGCATACTGGGCAAATACATGTCGATAGCCAATGGCATCAGCATGGAAAGCAGGCCCAGAATAAAAATCAAACCGAGGTGAGATGACCGGTTCTGTTGCACGTTCAACGACTCCTTCATCAGCCGTAGTGAAGTAATGAATTAATCCTGCAGGTGCGGTGCGCCCACGCTGGCAATCTCTTCTTCGGTCAGCGGACGGTATTCGCCCTCGGCCAGATCCTCATCCATCACGATGGCACCGATACGTTCGCGGTGCAGTTCAATAACCCGGTTGCCGACCGCTGCAAACATGCGTTTCACCTGGTGATAACGCCCTTCGCTGATGGTCAAACGCACCAGGTTGTCTTCTATCTTTTCCAGTTGCGCAGGACGGGTCAGATCTTTTTCGTTATGCAACTGCACGCCTTCGGCAAAGCGCTGCGCGGTGTCTTCCCCCAGCGGATGTTCCAGCGTCACCAGATAGGTTTTCTCACAGTGGTGTTTCGGTGAGGTGATGCGATGCGACCATTGACCGTCGTCGGTCATCAGCACCAAGCCGGTGGTATCGATGTCCAGGCGACCGGCGGCGTGCAGCTTATAGGCAACCGGCTCATCGAGGAAATACAGCACCGTCGGATGATCGGGATCGTCCGTAGAACACACGTAACCCTGCGGTTTATTGAGCATAAAGTAGCGCGGGCCCGTGAGCTGCTGCAGCGGGTTGCCGTCAAACGCCACCACCTGCTCCGGAGTCAGTTTCAGGGCTCCGCTCTTAACCACTTCACCGTCGACGGTGACGCGTTTGGCCCGAAGTTCACGCGCTACCAGCGCACGGCTAACACCTAACTGCTGAGATAAAAACTTGTCCAGTCGCATTGAATCTGCTTTGCCTGTCGTTGTTATGATCGCATTGATCGTATTGCTAAAATATGACACCCACCGTTGCACCAGGTGCAACAGGGCAGGTTCGAAGAGGGGGGAACAGCGATTACTGTCACACGAGTATAGCGGCGGAAACGGCCCCCTGACAGAGGTAATTTCCACGCTTCTCGCACCGCGCGCGCTCAGAAGGCATAATAATAGAAATTTTTTAGCCATCAGGGGAGTAGAATGTCACTGTTTTTGTGGGTTCAGATGTTACAAAACCTGTTCCCGATGGCCCTTCTCAATCCACGGCGTTAATTTATGGCCTTTACTCTGCGCCCCTACCAACTGGAAGCGGTCGAAGCCACCATTAAACATTTCCGCCAGCACCCGCAGCCGGCGCTGATTGTGCTGCCGACCGGCGCCGGTAAAAGCCTGGTGATCGCCGAGCTGGCGAAGCGCGCGCGCGGCAGGGTCCTGGTGTTGGCCCACGTGAAAGAACTGGTGGCGCAAAACCACGCCAAATATCGCGCTTACGGACTGGAGGCGGATATCTTTGCCGCCGGTCTGCAGCAAAAAGACAGCGCCGGTAAGGTGGTATTTGGCAGCGTTCAATCGGTGGCGCGCAATCTGTCGCTGTTCGACGGCGCATTTTCCCTGCTGATCATCGACGAATGCCACCGCATCAGTGACGACGACGAAAGCCAGTACCAACAGATTATTCAGCATCTGCAGAAAACCAACCCACAGCTGCGGCTGCTGGGACTGACCGCCACCCCGTACCGGCTGGGAAAAGGCTGGATTTATCAGTATCACTATCACGGCTTTACCCGCGGCGATGCCAGCAGCCTGTTCCGCGACTGCATTTATGAGCTGCCGCTGCGTTACATGATCAAGAACGGCTATTTGGTGCCGCCGGAACGGCTGGACATGCCGATTGTGCAGTATGACTTCAGCCGTCTGGAGGCCAGAAGCAACGGCCTGTTCAGCGAGGTGGACCTGAACCGCGAACTGAAGCAGCAAAATCGCATCACTCCGCATATCATCAGCCAAATCGTGGAATACGCCGAAACGCGTAAGGGGGTGATGATTTTCGCCTCCACCGTTGAGCACGCCCGTGAAGTTCACGGTCTGTTGCCGTCAGGCGAGGCCGCGTTGGTCAGCGCAGAAACCCCTGCCGCCGAGCGTGATGCCCTGATTGAAGCGTTCAAACAGCAGCAATTGCGCTATCTGGTGAATGTGGCGGTACTGACCACCGGTTTTGATGCACCGCATGTTGATCTGATCGCCATCCTGCGCCCAACAGAGTCCGTTAGCCTATATCAACAAATCGTCGGCCGCGGGCTGCGGCTGGCCCCCGGCAAAGAGGATTGTCTGATCCTCGACTACGCCGGGAACCCGCACGACCTGTTCACGCCGGAGGTGGGGGTCAGCAAGCCGCACAGCGATAGCCAACCGGTGCAGGTATTTTGTCCCGGCTGTGGCTTCGCCAACCTGTTCTGGGGCAAGTGCACCGAGAATGGCGATATCATCGAACATTACGGTCGCCGCTGTCAGGGTTGGCTGGAGGACGATGAAGGCCATCGCGAGCAGTGCGATTACCGTTTTCGTTTCAAAAGCTGCCCGCACTGCGGTGCGGAGAACGACATTGCCGCTCGCCGCTGCCATCAGTGTCAGGAGGTGCTGGTCGATCCCGACGATATGCTGAAGGCGGCGCTGAAGCTGAAAGACGCCCTGGTATTACGCTGTGGCGGCATGGAGTTGCAAAGCGGCCGCGATGAAAAAGGCGAGTGGCTAAAGGCGACCTATTACGACGAAGATGGCACCAGCACCAGCGAACGTTTTCGATTGCAAACGCCGGCGCAACGCAAAGCCTTCGACATGCTGTTCCTGCGCCCACATCAGCGTGCGCCTGGGGTGCCGTTCGCTTGGCAAAATGCCGCCGACGTGCTGGCCAAGCAAGCGCTGCTGCGTCATCCGGATTTTGTTGTGGCGCGCAAACGCGGTCAATTCTGGCAGGTACGAGAAAAAGTGTTCGATTATCAAGGACGCTTCCGCCGCGCCAATGAGCTGTACTGATCTTTGCCCCTTGCAAATCAGGCAGGTTTCCATTGCCCTGTGGGCGGCTTTCCGTTAAAATGCCGCCCGCTTTGCCTGGGTTCGCCCGGTGCTAAAGCAGGTTATCGAACTTGCTACTGGGTCGCCTGTAGCAGGGTAAATTTTCTTTTAAGAGAAAAAACAATGTTCACTATCAATGTAGAAGTACGTAAAGACCAGGGTAAGGGTGCGAGCCGCCGCCTGCGTGCAGCAAATAAATTCCCAGCTATCGTTTACGGTGGCGAAGAAGCTCCAGTTTCCATCGAGCTGGACCATGATTCTGTTAAGAACATGGAAGCTAAAGCAGAATTCTACAGCGAAGCTGTAACTCTGGTTATCGACGGTAAAGAAACCAAAGTTAAAGTTCAGGCTGTACAGCGTCACCCGTTCAAGCCGAAGCTGACCCACATCGACTTCGTTCGCGCGTAATCGCAACGTATTCGAGCTTTTCGGGACGCCGAAGTAAAAAACGCCGCAATTGCGGCGTTTTTTATTGTCTGCGATCCGGCGAAATTATTTGTTGCCGCCGCCCAAACGACGTTGTAACTGATCGCGCAGGTTCGGCGGCGTGCCTTTAATGGTTAGCGTGTCGGTCGCCGCATCCCAGAATACACGTTCCCCCAGCAGCATGGCGTCAAAGTTCATGCTGATGCCGCCGCCGCTGCCGGCAAACTTGGTTAACTGACGCAGCGTACCGCGATCGGCCGGGAAGCTGTCTTCCAACTGATAGCCCTGCTCGCTGGAAAACTGCAGAAAATCTTTCTCGCCCACCGGCGCAATCTCTTTCGACAGCTCCTGCAGCTCGATCTCTTCACCGGCCTGCAGCTGCTCGTTGCAATAGCTGTAAACCTGCTGGCGCACCGACTGGCGTTCATTTTTGTCCAGCTGCGCATCGGCACAATAATCGTCAACCGCCTGCAGTAAGCCGCGGTTCTGCGCCTTGGTGTCCAGCCCTTCCGCCGCCGCCAGGAAGTCCATAAAGAAATCGGAAACCTTACGGCCCACACGTCCACGCAGGAAGGTCAGGTAACGGGTCGATTCCGGATTGGTTTCCCACTCGGTCAGATCGATACGCGCGACGATGTCGGCGTGGGTGATGTCCAGATAATGGGTGGTGTTGATATCCAGTTCTTCGTTAACGCGCGAACTGTTGCGGCTGTTGAGGACCGCAATCAATAAATACTCCGCCGCCAGGTAACGGTACTGGCCAAACAGCACCACGCCACCTTCGGCAAACGGATATTTGGCCAGCTCATCGCGCAGACGGCCGGTCGCTGCACGGCTGAAAGCCAGAAAGTCTTTGTCTTCCTTACGGCAGGTGCGCAACGCGTCCGCCAGTTCACTGCCCTCGTTGAACAGGCCGTAAGCCTTGCTCTTGGCGCTGTAGACACGATGCAGCTCTTCCATCATCTCTTCTACCGCCGCATTGGTGGGCAGCAGAGTATCGCGCAGCACCACGTCCAGCGTTTGTTCGTCACGTTTGATCAACTGGTGCAGAGCAATCTGGTCGATATCCAGACTCATGGTAAATCCTCCTGTTCTTTTAGCGCGTATTCAAACACTGAAGGCCCCCGCGCTGCAACTTTAAAGCAGTGTTCAACCCGTCGACGATCAATATATTTCCACCATCCATACAGGCGCTAAATACCTCGATTCACCGACGTATTACAGGCTATACACCGGCAATCGCGCAGAATCATTGATATGGCCCGCAGGCTCCTCTCGCCACGCTAGGGTTTGAAAGACAAAGGGAATCGATAAAAGAGCAGAAAATCACTGTCCTATACGGTAAGATATGGGACTTTGTCAGGCTTTGAGCGCAATTTTTATGCCACAATCATCCCGTTACAGTGACGAACACGTCGAACAACTGCTCTCCGAGCTGGTTAATGTTCTGGAAAAACACCATACTCCCACCGATCTGTCTTTGATGGTGCTGGGCAACATGGTGACTAATTTGATCAATACCAGCGTTGCTCCAGTTCAGCGGAAAACGTTGGCAAGATCGTTTGCAGAAGCCCTGCAAGCTTCTATTCGTGAAGATAAAGCGCATTAATAAATACTTATGGTGACAAACCGTCAGCGTTATCGTGAAAAAGTCTCCCAGATGATCAGCTGGGGGCACTGGTTCGCCTTATTCAATATCCTGCTCGCCCTCGGGCTGGGTAGCCGCTACCTGTTTGTCACTGACTGGCCCTCTTCCCTGTTGGGCCGGGTTTATGCCCTGGTCAGCTTACTGGGGCATTTCAGCTTTATCGTTTTCGCCGGCTACCTGCTGGTTATTTTCCCGCTCACCTTTGTGGTGATGTCGCAGCGGCTGTTGCGATTTATCTCCGCCGCGCTGGCCACCACCGGCCTGACGCTGTTGCTGGTCGACAGCGAGGTCTTTACGCATTTCCACCTTCACCTTAATCCGGTGGTGTGGGAGCTGGTGGTCAACCCGGATCAAAGTGAGCTGGCGCGCGACTGGCAGCTGATGTTTATCTGTGTGCCGGTGATCTTCCTGGTGGAGATGCTGTTTGGCACCTGGAGCTGGCAAAAGCTGCGCAGCCTGAACCGCCAACGTTTCGGCAAGCCTCTGGCGGTGCTGTTTATCAGCGCCTTCTTTGCCTCGCACCTGATTTATATCTGGGCCGATGCCAATTTCTATCGCCCGATCACCATGCAGCGGGCGAACCTGCCGCTGTCGTATCCAATGACCGCGCGTAAATTCCTTGAGAAACACGGCCTGCTCGATTCGCAAGAATATGAACGTCGGCTGGTGCAGCAAGGGAATCCGGAAGCCGTTGCGGTGGAATATCCTCTTAACGACCTCAGCTACGACGACAAAGGCAGCGGTTATAACCTGCTGATGATCGTGGTAGACGGCGTACGTCAACAGGATATGAAGCAGGATATGCCTGCCCTCAGCCGCTTCGCCCAGGAAAACATTCGCTTTAGCGATCACTACAGCTCTGGCAATCATGCAGATACCGGCCTGTTTGGCCTGTTCTACGGCATTTCGCCGACCTATCTGGACAGCATTCTTGCCGCGCGCAAACCTTCCGCTCTGATCAGTGCGCTAAGCGCCCAGGGTTATCAATTTGGTTTGTTCTCATCCGACGGCTTTAACGCCAGCCTGTATCGCCAGGCGCTGTTGACCGATTTCACGCTGCCGGCACCTGTCCAGCAAAATGATGCGGTGACCACGCAGCAGTGGCAACGCTGGTTGGCCGATCAAAACAGCAACGCTCCGTGGTTCTCTTACATCAACTTCCGCGGTGCAGAACCGGCAGCCAATGAGAAAACCCCTGCCCCGGCTGACTTTATTCAGCGCTACCGGGCCGGCGCACAGGATGTGGATGCGCAGATTGCCCAGGTGCTCAACACGCTCAAAGAGCGTGGCGTACTGGATAAAACCGTGGTGGTGATCACCGCAGAGCACGGCGTTGAATTTAACGACACCGGTAAAGGTTACTGGGGCGCAGGCCGCAGTTTCAGCCAACAGCAGCTACAGGTGCCGTTGATTATCCACTGGCCGGGTACGCCAGCGCAGACCATCAATAAACTGACCGGTCACAATGACGTAATGCGTACGCTAATGCAGCGTTTGCTGCACGTGAAAACGTCCCCGAAAGACTACTCGCAGGGTGAAGACCTGTTTACGGCCCAACGCAGAAACAACTGGGTGGCTACCGGTGATAACAGCCTGTTGGTGATCACCACACCAACGCAAACCCTGGTGTTGGACAGCAGCGGCAATTACCATGCGTACGATAAAAACGACAAAGAGATCAAAGACGAAAAACCACAGCTCGCTCTGTTGCTGCAGGTGTTGACCGACGTGAAGCGCTTTATCGCCAACTAATCGCTTAAAATACAAGCAGTCAGGCGAATTCGCTCTTGCTTTGAGATTGGGAAAGGGTAGTATTATTTCCCACAGCGTCGGCATGTAGCGCAGCTTGGTAGCGCACCGTCATGGGGTGTCGGGGGTCGGAGGTTCGAATCCTCTCATGCCGACCAAATTAATGAGAAAAGCCTGCTTTAAAGCAGGTTTTTTTTCGTCTGTCATTTACGAAATTGGCTCCTTTAATCTAATCGGCCTGTTCTCACGCCTGGCCGCTACGGGGTTATATTCCCCCATTGTTGGGCTATGCGCGCTTAGAGACTGGCATTAGGTACTAACTATAGGAGCCAAAACGAAAAACCCCAGCAATCGCGAAGATTACTGGGGTCCGTAGACGCTTTGAGCGTCGGTACTGCTTATATGGTGCCGGCTACCGGAATCGAACTGGTGACCTACTGATTACAAGTCAGTTGCTCTACCTACTGAGCTAAGCCGGCTAAATTTGGCGGAAGGACAGAGATTCGAACTCTGGGAGCTGTTACACTCGACGGTTTTCAAGACCGTTGCCTTAAACCACTCGGCCATCCTTCCAATGGGCGCAGATATTAGCGCTACCGTTATGAAATGTCTATCGTTTCATGAAAAAAAATGCAGGAAAAAGTGCGTTTGCTTAAACTTCAAGCCGCTAACGGTTAAAAAATGAAAAACCCCGCAAAAGCGGGGCTGGATTGCTCACTTAATCGGGGATTATTTAGGCTGTGAGTCGTAATCAGAACAGGTCTGATAGCCTTTGTTCATCACATGTCCGGTATCGCTGTAGCTAACAAAATAGGTTTGCACTTTCCCGTCACGCGGCGCTACCGCATAGGTGTCGCAAGTCCCCTGAGCGTGAACCAAAGTCGCCGTGGTTGACGGTGGACCGGCAATGGCACGAACCTGCTGTTTGGTCATCCCTACTTTGACATCACTGACCACAGGCTCCTGAACGTAACTGGCGGCCCTGTCATAAGCCGTACAGCCGGCAAGAATAGAAAATGTCGCTGCTGTGCAAACGGCTAAAATCAGCTTGTTCGTCATGACTTGTCCTCTTGGAGTACGTTTGTTGTACTCTAAGTCTAGAAGAGGAAAGGCTTTTCTACAAATTTCACTTTGTCGATAGGTGCGGTTTACGCCGTCGCGTAGCCAGATACCACAGCAAATCACACAGCAGAAACATCAGTAAACTGACGCCCATCACCGGTAAACAAAAGCCCAGCAGCAGCGTCAGGCAGACAATCAGCAACAGCGGCCCTTTTGGCGTTTTGCGCAGCAACATAAAGGGGGAACGGGCAGGTTTACGTACTACTCGCGTTGGCCGACCTCGCCACCACATCAGGTACCCCATCACCACCATCGCCACCAACCCGGCGGCAAAGACCACCAGCACCAGCTCATTGACCAGGCCAAACAGGACGCCCATATGCAAATCGATTCCCCAGCGCGTTAATTTTGCCGCGAGCGGGTATTGTTCAAAACTGACGCGATTGGTAATGGCCAGGGTTACGGGATCGATAGCAACAGCATCAACCTGCGTCGGCCAACGGCGATCGATCTCCATGACCGTCCAGGCCTGCCCCGCCATCGCCGGCTGCTTGATTTCAACCCTGGCGGCGTCGATACCGGCCTGCCGTGCACCGACCAGGGCCCTGTCATACATGGCGCCATCCTGAGGCGGTTCCGCCCTGACCATCATATGCTCATGGTGTTCCGCATGAGCGCCGGCAGGCACAGCGTCCTGCCCGTTGATCGCCGTAGACAGCGAGGGCGTCGACCAGCCGAATTGCTGGCGCAGCACGCTGATGTTCTCCCCGGCCCACTGTGACCAGGTCAGCCCGGTGGCAGAAAAGAACAGCAGGCCGACCAGCAGCAGTACGCCACTTTTTTCATGTAACCTGCGTAAACCACCACGCTGACGCGTTACCTTCTTACGCCTGCGCGCCCCCCAGAGGATCAGCCCCCCCAGCGCGGCAATCCATAGCCAGGAGGCTGCCAACTCGCTGTAATTGCGCCCTACATCCCCCAGCAACAGACTACGGTGAAATTGGTCCAGCCAGGTGCGCAACGGCAATACGCCGCTGGTACCATAAACCGTCATTACGCCGTGCGTCTGCGCCGTAACCGGATCAACAAACACCGCCAAACGTTCCGAAGCCTGAAGCCCTGCGACGTTAAACAGTACCCGGGTATTCTCGCCCTCCGCCGGAGAAGGACGCACTGCCGACAGAGAAGCTTTTGATGGCGCTATCGCCTGAGCGGCCATAATCTGCTGTTTTAACGGCAGTGCCGGACCGGTACTGTCGTTATACAACTGCGGGGCATAAAGCCGTGATTCAATTTGCGGCGTCAAGGCATAAAATATGCCACTCAATGCCGCAATAAGTAAAAACGGCCCAACAAAAAAACCAATATAAAAATGAATCCGCATAGCCAACGGAATAAACCAACTGCGAGTAGTCACCTGCGGGTTAATATTCTGCGCAGCAGCAGGCAACGCAATATTGCGTTCAGACATGATAAGTCATCCGTGGTCAAATGGAATTACCCGGAATTTACCCGAATTAAACTCATTTAACAAACAGATTTCTTCTCTGTTTAGCTTAATTCTCATCAATGTTACAATAGTGGAACAACTGCTGACATTGTCATTCCTTTACGCTTTAACCCTGCAAGGACGCTCCTGGTGAAACTGTCAATTCAACATATGTGCACGCTGGCCTGGCTGGGCCTGTTCGCTATGTTGATGATATTCATCGCGCCATCAATTTCCACCCATCTTGCAAAAAATAGCATGGATAACAGCGAGATGACTGGCATGTCCATGAGTGCGGAGCATGCTGGACACAGGACAATGATGAGCCAGAACCTCGCCGATAGCCCGCCGGCAGGGCACAACATGGCGGACATGAGCACCGGCGACTGTTTTAACTTCTGTGGCTACTGCAGCCTGTTTCATCACAGCCCGCCACTGGTCATTTTGCCGTCAGCACTCCCGGCGATCAATATTCAACGCGCGCCATCCCTTATTCAAAATCTTTTTCACATTATTATCCCCTCTGCCTTTCCGCCTTATCAAACCCGGGCGCCACCTTTCATCCTCATTAATTTTGTTAAATATATCTAAATCACATACCTTATTTTATTGGGTAGGGTTAATTGCGCCAAAATAAAATAGAAAGATAACTTAATCTTTACTTTGCTGCTGTTTTAACTGCGTCTCAAAAGCCCGTTGAGACTGTTGCACATATTGCTGTAACCCCAGCCGATCGACAAAAGCTTCCCGATCGCCAGCCTGAAGTCGCGCCATTTTATTTTCCAGATCGAAGCGCGTTCCCTTATTGGCGATAAAAATATCCGCGTGCTGCTGGGCCAAAAGCCTAAAGCTGCTGCGGATGTCCTGCACCAGACTCGGGTAGTTTTTGTTATCGACCAGATAGTAGTCCGGGGTTGCCAAACTGTCGGCATAGACCAGCCGATAGGTTTTCCCGCTCTGCCGCAGCGTGGTCGTCCATGAAGTGGCGCCAGGCAAATGCCCCGGCGTCATTAACGCCGTAAATTTCAGCCCGCCCAAAGTAACGCTATCCCCTTGCCCGACGATAATGTCGACCTTCACCGGAGGGAAACCAAGTGCATCTCCCAAGGCAAAATCCTGTTTTCCTCCCCGTGCCAACTGTTGGGCATTGGCGGCGCTGGCAACCACTTTCGCCCCGCTCCAGGCTTTCAAACGAGCGATGCCTCCAGCCTGATCGAGACGTGCGTGACTGTTAAGAATGAATCGCAACTCCTTGATGTTGAAACCCAATGCCTCAATATGGGATTTTATCACCGGTGCACTGGCATCCAACCCCGCGTCAATAAGAATCAATCCTTCCGGCGTGCTGAACAGCACGCAAGAAAGGTTGCGTGTGCCGACATAATACACCTGAGGGAAAATCTGGAATGGCGCCACCGGCTGCGCCCATTGCTCAAACAGTGAATAGGGCGGCGCACTGGACAACGGTTGCGCAGGATCGAGCTGTGCCTGAGCGTTAAAGCACAGTGAGAATGTCATAGCCATCAGATAACCCATGTTTTTTTTCATGTTTCAGCTCTACGGGGAAAAACAGGGCTGAAGTATACTCAGCCTAATATTGAAGCGTATTCAATTTAAAAGGCTATTAATGAACATCCTGCAAATGGACATGAACCTGCTGAAAGTGCTCTACCTGTTGACCAGCACCGGATCCAGCCAGAAAACGGCGGATAAGCTCGGTATCAGCACTTCTGCCGTCAGTCACGCCCTGGCCCGCTTGCGTGAGGTGCTGGATGAGCCTCTGTTCCGGCGGGAAGGGCATCGCCAGGTGCCGACGCTGTTTGCCCTGTCGCTTAAAGAAACGCTAACGCCCTTGTTCTCTTCGCTGGACAGTGAATTGTTCGGCCATGTGCCGGACGCGCCACGGCATTTCACCCTGGTTGTGCCGCCGGCACTGCATCCGATCTTATTGCCGTTGCTGGCGCAGAAAAGCACGCTTGCCAATGCCGATATCCGCTGCCAAAACTTTGAGCGACGTTCATGGCGCACTGAGCTGCTGGAAGGCGCGGTAGATATGGTGATTGCCGTTGGCGATCACCAACAGCGCACCAGCGCGCTGCGTTATGAGCTTATTGGCAGCACCCGCCTGGTGGCGGTATTCGGATCGCCGTTGCGCCAGGTATTAGGTCACAAAAGCCGGCTGACATTTGGTGAACTGGCAGACTACCCGCACTATTACTGCCATCCCTGGCCACAGGCAGAGAACGAACTTGACCGTCAGTTGGAACGCCAGGGTTTACAACGCAGGATCCAGCTCAGCTGTGCCGATTACGCGCAGTTGCCACCGGTACTGCGCGCAGCGCCACTGATGGCGGTAGTTCCGCAACCCTGGTTCAACGCACAGCAGGACAAGCAGGGACTGTACGCCCTGCCGATCCTGGACGATCTGGCGATTGGTTATCTGTTTTCACACTATCGCCAGGGTGAAATCGAGTGGAAAAAACGGCTGATCTCCTCTCTCCATGCGGAACTCAAACCCTATTATCACTAACGGTAATCAGAAGCCAAACTCGCTCAGGGACGCAATATCATCCGGGCGGCGACCGAGCGGCCAGTGGAATTGCCGATCCTGCTCGCGGATCGGCATATCGTTGATGCAGGCGTGTCTGTTGATCATCTGGCCATCCGTATTGAACTCCCAGTTCTCGTTACCAAAACTGCGGTACCAGTTGCCGGAGTCATCACGCCATTCGTAAGCAAAACGCACTGCGATGCGCGCCCCGTCAAATGCCCATAATTCTTTGATCAGCCGATATTCCAATTCCTTTGCCCACTTGCGTTGCAAAAAAGCACAGACAGCCTCACGGCCATCAACAAACTCAGCGCGATTACGCCAATGGGTATCGACCGAATAGACCTGTGCTACCCTTTCCGGATCGCGGCTGTTCCAGGCATCTTCCGCCAAACGGACTTTCTCAATCGCCGATTCACGGGTAAAGGGCGGCAAGGGGGGTTTAATGCTCATAGCTTACCTCGGAGGTTAAATTGATGTAGACAGATTTGTCTACACAATTACGCTAGCGCAAGTAGACAGAGTTGTCTACAATCATCGCAGCCTATTTTATGGAAGTATTTAAATGCACGCAGCTCCCCAACCTCTGCCCCCACGCCAGCGTATCCTGCTGACTGCCCACGATCTGTTTTACCGCGATGGGGTGCGAGCGACCGGTATCGATCGCATCATCAGCGAATCTGGCGTAGCAAAAGTGACCTTTTATCGTCATTTCCCCAGTAAAAACGAGTTGATTGAGGCGTTTCTGGCTTACCGTCATGAGCAATGGTTGAGCTGGTTCAGTCAGTCACTGTCACAGTATGTCGAGCAGTTCGGGGATGTCTTACCTGCCTTGGTGCCTTGTCTTGAGGAATGGTTTAGCGATCCGCACTACCGCGGCTGCGCTTTTATCAATACGGCGGTTGAACTGGCGGATATGTTGCCGGAAAGCCTGGACATCGCCCGCCGACACAAGCAGCAAATGGCCGAGGAGCTCGCTCGCTATCTGCCCCTTGGCCCGGAACGAGAACAACGGGCAGAGATGCTGGCGATGCTGATTGACGGGGCGATCGTCAAGGTGCAAATAGAGCAGCAACCGCAGAATGCCTTATTGCTGTTGAGGGAAACGCTGAAGGCCTTAGCCGAAGTTTGGCATCATCAGTAATTGGCCCAAATCCCCGGCGTCACCAGCTCCATCAGGTGACCGTCGGGATCGCGGAAGTAGATGCTCTCACCGCCGTGATCCCAGCTCATCCGCCCTTCTATCTCGATCCCCTGAGTCGTCAGATGTTGCTCCCAATGCGGCAACTGTTCTTTCGCCACCGCTAACCCGATATGCAGTGGCCCGCTGCCGTCATGCGGGGGGATATACCCTTCTGGATAATGCGCGCCTTTCAGCGAGTCCCCTTCGATAAACAACAGCAACACGCTTTGTTCACCGACGTTGTAAGCGCGGAAACGCTCGTTCGCCACCATCACCGGCAGTTTTAAAACCTGCTGATAGAATGCAGCGGCGCGTTCGATATCTTTGACGTACAGTACGGTTTCAACCACCCGATTTATGCTGAGTTCCATGCTAACCTCCTGATTTATCTCTGTGTAGAAAGTTTAGGTAAGCCGCAGGATCTCAGAATGGCAATCCGTGCCTCATTCATGCCAATTCGTGCCAAACCGCAGGCAAAAAAAAACGCGGCCCGAAGGCCGCGTGGTGACACTCACACTCTGTTGCTTAGAACTGGTAAACCAGGCCCACGGCAACCACGTTGTCGGTGTTGATCCCGGCAGACTTGGTGAAGTCGTTGTCGTCCAACAGGTTGATTTTGTAGTCAACGTAGGTGGACATGTTTTTGTTGAAGAAGTAGGTCGCACCCAGATCCACAAATTTGACCAGATCTTCGTCGCCGTAATCCTTGCCGTTAGCGGCCAGACCCAGGTTTTTACCTTTGGTTTGGTTATAACCAACGAATGGACGCAGACCGAAGTCAAACTGGTAGTGTGCGTAAGCTTCGATACTTTGCGCCTTGTTGGCATAACCGTAAGCGTCGCTGCTGGTAGAGCCAAAGCGTGCGGCATTGTAAGACTGGGTGAACATCACGGCCAGGTAAGCGTCGTTGGCGTCATATTTCAGACCGCCAGAATAACCTTCAGCACGATCGCCACGGCCCATGATGCCGCTGTATGCGCCACCGCCGTTTTGCTCGCTGGTACGTTTGGAGCTAAAGAAGGCACCTGCCGCGCTGATGCCATAGCCGATGTCGTAGTTCACCGACATGCCGTAGCCGTCGCCGTTCTGATTGAGAACTTCACGGCCGTTGTTAGACTCTTCGCCGTTGCCGTTTTTACCCTGGTACTGCAGAGCAAAGTTCAGGCCGTCAACCAGACCGAAGAAGTCGGTGTTACGGTAAGTTGCCAAACCGCTGGAACGTTGGAACATGAATTGGTCGGCACCGTAAGTGGAGCCATCGAACTCTGGCTGCAAGTCGGTATAAGCGGCAACGTCATACAGCACGCCGGTGTTACGGCCGTAGTCAAATGAACCGTAATCGCCAAACTTCAGGCCGGCAAAGCCATAACGGGTAAAGTTCTTGTTGTCTTGGCTTTCAGCGTGGTTGAGGTTTGCCTGATATTCCCATTGACCAAAACCGGTCAACTGGTCGCTGATTTGTGTTTCGCCACGCAGGCCGAAACGCATATAAGACATGTCGCCATCGGAGCCATTGTTGTCAGAGAAATAGTGAAGACCATTGATCTTACCGTACAGATCCAGTTTATTGCCGTCTTTGTTGTAGATTTCCGCCGCACCTGCGGTGCCTGCAACCAGCAGTGCGGGGACGATCAGAGAAAGAACTCGAAGTTTCATTGTTATTATCCTCGTTTATTATGTCGAGCTATGGCCACTGCCCTTTTGAGCATTATTAGCACGACTGTGCATTACCATTCTGGTAACAAGGGTAATATTAATCCAGAAAGAAAATGATACCAAGTATCCGATAGTGTTTCAGTGTGATTATTAAAGGTTTCCAAATGTAAAATTGAGCGAACTTACACAAAACATTACAGACATAAAAAATAAGGCACGCAATGACAAAAAACACACTTATAGATATAAAATCATGTAGTTATACAAAAACCTAAGAAAAAAAAGATAGCCATACAAAAGTCACTATCAATAAGCACATTGTGCCAAAAGAATCCCATAACGCTGACGTTATAATAATCCCGCTATCATCATTATTTTCATTATTACCTTCATTATCTGTAAGATAATTTTTTGTACATTCTGTACACTTCAACCGGCTTATGGCCGGTTTTTTATTTCCTCATACTTAGCTCACATTTCATCTTAATTCGCACTTTATGCCAAAAAATAATCACTTGAAGATATTATCCCCCCAATTAAGTTCCGCACTAATAGCTAATCTTTTCTTCTGTTTTAGACTACTTATTAAGCGCACTAATTTGGAATGCATTTTATTGCTTAAATAACTTTCGCTTCGTGCTGCAGGGTTTTGAACCGACAACATTGGTCGCACGGTTGCTATTTTGATAACCTGCACAAAATGCCCCGAAGAAGATGAACCATGCTATTTCAACCCGAAGCGCTATGGCGTCGGCTACAAAGCTCCCCTTTCCGCGCCAAATTTCGTCTGAATCCCAAAGACCAGCTTTATTTTGAAACCAAAGGCTTGCCGCTGATCCTCAGCCATGCACGAGATTTTATCGATCAACGGTTGGCTGCGCCTTTTCCGAACAATGACGGCAAGCAGACCCCCATGCGCGGCCATCCGGTGTTTGTCGCCCAGCACGCCACCGCGACCTGTTGTCGTGGTTGCCTGGCCAAGTGGCATAACATTCCGCAAGGGCAAGCACTTAGCGAACAGCAAAAGCAGTATATTGTGCAGGTCATTGGCCTGTGGCTGGAACGTCGCGCAGCACCGAAGGCCAATGACGGCGCAATTCCTTTCGACCCGGATCGCGGATTGTGATAAAAACATTCCATAACTTTCAGTCCCTCTTCCACAATAGATCCCAAAGCCCACATGACATCCACCTTATGCAATGAACAGCAAAAACCCGGGGTACCGGCTCAGATCGCCACGCGGCTGGCCTTTTTTGTCGCCGGGTTCGGCATGGCCGCCTGGGCGCCCCTGGTTCCCTTCGCCAAAGCGCGCATCGGCATTGATGATGGCTCTCTCGGTCTGTTGCTGCTGTGCATTGGTGCGGGTTCGATGCTGGCGATGCCGCTCACCGGTTTTCTGACCGGCAGATTGGGCTGTCGGCCGGTGATCTTGCTTGCTGGTTTGGCGCTGTGCATCGATTTACCGCTGCTGGTGCTGATGAATACCACCCTGGGCATGGCGTTGGCACTGCTGCTGTTTGGCGCAGCAATTGGCATGATCGATGTGGCAATGAATATACAGGCCGTGGTGGTCGAGCGTGCCAGCGGCAAGGCAATGATGTCGGGCTTTCATGGTTTCTTCAGCGTTGGCGGCATTGCCGGCGCCGGGGGCGTTAGCATCATGTTGTGGCTGGGACTCTCCCCTCTGTTGGCGACCTGTGTCACCGTATTGACCATCGCGGCGTTGCTAACCGTAGCCAGCCGCAATTTGCTGCGCGAAAGCGGCGGTGAAGAAGGTGGACCGATGTTCGTCGTGCCACGCGGTTGGGTCATGTTTATCGGCATTCTGTGCTTTATCATGTTCCTGGCGGAAGGGTCGATGCTCGACTGGAGCGCCCTGTTCCTCACTACCCTGCGTGGGGTTGACCACAGCCAGGCCGGATTAGGCTATGCGTTGTTCTCCATCACCATGACCCTCGGCAGGTTGAACGGTGACCGCATCGTCAACGCCCTGGGCAGATATAAGGTCTTGCTGCTCGGCAGCCTGTGTGCCGCTATCGGTCTGAGCATGGCGATTGTGTTCGATAATGCCATGGTCTCGTTGATCGGGTTTATGCTGGTAGGGTTGGGTGCCTCTAACGTGGTGCCGATCCTGTTCAGTGCCGCAGGCAATCAACATGATATGCCGGCCAATCTGGCTATCGCCTCAGTGACTACCGTAGGCTATGCCGGTATTCTCGCCGGGCCGGCGTTAATCGGCTTTATCGCCCAGTTCTCCAGCCTGACGGTCGCCTTTGCCTGCGTTGCCGTCTTACTGCTGGCTGTTACCGCCAGCGCCCGGGCGATAACCCGTTGATTCAGGAATGCGCAGTCAACTATGCAAAACAAACAACTGACCATTAGCTCAAGCAATATTACCCGTTGCTTCCTGCTATTTGCCGTGCTGCTGACGATTGCCATTGGCCTGTACGGCTACAACTATACCAACGCCTGGCTGGCGGAGAAAAAATATGCGCTGAACAGCATCGCCAATGGGCTGCAAAAGCGCATCGACAACTATCGCTACGTCACCTATCAGATCTACGATAAATTCGGCAATGCGGCCTCCCTGAACGTCGATCCCAGCCTGCAGGAAACCCGACTGCGGCCGGACGTTTACTACCTGGAAAAACCGCATAAGAAAACCGACGCGGTCATTTTTGGCAGCCATGAAGAAGGGACATTGGCGATGATCGCCAATATTTCAGACTATCTGGATGCCCGCTGGGGTGCCAAGACCGAAAATTACGCCATGTATTACCTTAATGGTCAGGACAACAGTCTGAGTCTGATCACCACTCAGCCGTTAAAAGAGTTGGCCTCTCGCTTCAAGGAAAACTACCTGACGACGTCGGCGGAAGATCGTCGCGCCGAAATGCTGCAACAGGCGAACATGCTCGACGAGCGCGAAAGCTTTTCCGCCTTACGCAAGCAACGTTTCCAAAACGCCTATTCGTTTTCAATCCGTACGACCTTTAATCAACCGGGGCATCTGGCCACGGTGATCGCCTTCGATTTGCCGATTAACGATATCATCCCGATTAATATGGCGCGTGCCAACTTTATGCTGCTGCCCGATAACAGCAATCTGGACGATGGAACTCTGCCGATTGAAGGCACCACCAACGCCGGTATAACGATGAGCGGCAACTGGGTGGAATTCAGCGCTTCCCTGCCCAACGCACCGCTGAAAGTGGTTTACCGCGTCTCCGCCATCAGCCTGACCATAGATCTGCTGCGTAACAATATTTGGCTGATTGCCATCAATTTGCTGCTGTTGGCGCTGTCGCTGGCAGGCATTTACTTTATTCGTCGACAATACATTCGCCCTAGCGAGAACATGGCGGTTGAACTGGAGGCCGAACGCGCGCTGAATCAAGAGATTATCGCCAGCCTGCCTTCCGGCCTGCTGGTGTACAACTTTGCCAGCAATACGGTGATCGCCAGCAATAAGATTGCCCAACATCTGCTGCCTCACCTCAGCCTACAAAAAATCGCTCATATGGCCGAACAGCACCACGGGGTGATTCAAGCGACGGTCAACAATGAGGTGTATGAAATTCGCATTTTCCGCAGCCAGCTCTCAGCGGAAACTTACCTGTTCCTGTTAAACGATCAGGACAAGGAAGTCATGGTCAACAAGCGGTTGCAGCAGGCACAGCGCGAGTACGACAAAAATGTACAGGCACGCAAACTGATGCTGCACAATCTGGGGATCGAACTGAACCAACCGGTGCGCCAAATGCACGATCTGGCCGATCGCCTGCGTACGCAACCGGATGAAGAACAACAGCAAGCGCTGCTAACAGAGTTGACCACACAGTCATCCTCGGTGCTGGGCTTGATTGAAAACATCACCCTGCTCACCCGGCTGGAAACTCAGGACTGGCAACCTTCGCGCCACCCGTTCAGCCCTTTGGCCCTGATAGATGAATTACTGCGTGAAGCCCTGCCTTCCATCAATCAAAAAGGACTGTCGCTGTTCAATCATTTCCAGCTTGATGTCGAGCAGCAATATATCGGTGACGCTAACGCGCTACGCAAGGTGATCTCGCTGCTGGTGCATTACGCGATTATCACTACCGCCTGCGGCAAGATTTCGCTGGTGGTTGATCATGAACCCGAGCACCCCGATCGCCTGGTGTTCCACATCAATGATACCGGCTCGGGTATTTCCAACGAGGAAATCAGTAACCTCAACTATCCGTTCCTCAGCCAAACGCTGGTGGATCGTTTTAATCATGGTTCCGGCCTGACCTTCTTCTTGTGCAACCAGCTATGCAAAAAACTCAACGGCCAGTTGGATATTCGCAGCAAGGTCGACATCGGCACCCGCTACACCATTCGCGTACCGATGGAAATGGAGAAAAAGGAGACGGAAGCGCAGGAAAAACTGCTCGATGGCGTAACCGCCCTGTTGGACATCACGTCCGAAGAAGTGCGCGGCATTGTTACCCACTTGCTGCACGCCTATGGCGCGAGCTGCATCATTGCCGATGAACGCCAGATTAACCGCGACTACGACGTTCTACTGACCGACAACCCGCAAAGGGCTGACGATTATACCCTGCTGCTGACCAGCGATGAGGCCGGATGGCAACAGCTTGAAAAACGGTATATTCGGGTAAACTATAACCTGAGTGGCGCAATGATAGACGCCGTGCTGATGCTGATTGAGCAGCAAATGGCCGCGTTGGAACAGCCGGAAAGTCCGCTTTCGCTGACCGCCGATGATATCCAACTCTATGAAAAACAATTGAAATCAAGTGATTACTATGGCCTGTTTGTTGATACAGTACCCGACGATATCAAAAAACTGTATACTGAGGCGGGCAGCAGTGATTTCAATGCTCTGTCACAGACAGCACACCGCCTGAAAGGCGTGTTTGCCATGTTAAATCTGCTTCCCGGCAAGCAACTGTGTGAATCGTTAGAACAGCACATCGCAGACGGTGATGCGCTCAAGATCGAGAATAACATCAGTCAGATTGATTTTTTCGTCAGCAGACTGCTGGAGCAAGGTAGCCAACAACATGAATAACCTGAACGTAATTATTGCTGATGACCATCCTATCGTACTGTTTGGCATCCGGAAGTCACTTGAGCAAATTGAATGGGTGAATGTCGTTGGGGAGTTTGAAGACTCAACAGCACTGATCAACAATCTGTCCAAGCTGGACGCCAACGTACTGATCACCGACCTTTCAATGCCGGGCGATAAATATGGCGACGGCATTACGCTGATCAAATACATCAAACGCCATTATCCGCAGTTGTCGATCATCGTTCTGACCATGAACAACAACCCGGCCATTCTGAGCGCCGTGTTGGATCTGGATATCGAAGGTATCGTACTGAAACAGGGCGCGCCTACCGACCTGCCGAAAGCGCTGGCCGCACTGCAAAAAGGCAAGAAGTTCACGCCGGAAAGCGTCTCCAAGCTGTTGGAGAGGATCAGCGCCAGCGGCTACGGTGACAAACGCCTGTCGCCAAAAGAGAGCGAAGTACTGCGTCTGTTCGCCGAAGGTTTCCTGGTGACCGAAATCGCCAAGAAACTCAACCGCAGCATCAAAACCATCAGCAGCCAGAAGAAATCGGCGATGATGAAGCTGGGTGTCGAGAACGATATTGCGCTGCTCAACTACCTCTCTTCCGTCAGCATGGCACCGCTGGACAAAGAATAAATAACTCGGTAGTTAACAAGGGCGCGGCATTTTGCTGCGCCCTTTTGCTTTTAGGCCTCTTCAGACTCGGCGCGCACATAGCGCACCTGCTGGCTGTAAAACGCCAATGTTTGTTCCAGCGTTTCCAGCGTCACCGGTTTCGACAGGCAATTATCCATGCCGGCCTCAATACAGCGCTGCTTCTCTTCAGCCAGGGCATTCGCCGTGACGCCGATCACCGGGGAAGCAAACTGCATTTCACGCAGGCGCTGAGTCAGATGATAGCCATCCATGTTCGGCATATTGACGTCGGTCAGTACGATGTCGACGGTGTTACGACTGAGTACATCCAACGCATCGACCCCATCATTGGCCGTCACCACCTGGTAGCCCAGCGAGCTAAGCTGATCGGACAGCAACCGACGGTTGATCGGATGGTCGTCCACCACCAGTAAATGAATATCACCGTTGTCGATCAAGCTGGCCTTGGCCGGCACCGGCAATTGTGCCAGGGTATTGCCGCTTTCAGCTTGAGTGCCAAACAGCCGGTTAAGCAGCACCAGGGTTTCACGCGGCGTAGAGGTGCTGTGCATCCAGTAACCCGGGCGCGTTTCCTGCGACGGGCCGATGTGTTCAATGGAAAATTGGATCTGCGCCAGCAGCGGCGTGCTAATCATCAACGGGTGATCGCTGAGCATCACTTCGCCTTCGGCGGTGTCCTGCCCCTGATGGCGTAATACCGTCGCACCATAACCGCCCAGGATTTCCATCAGATAACTTTCCAGCCGCTGGTTGCGAATATCCAGCCACAGCGTTTTGCCCTGCCAGGTATCGCTCGGCTGCGGGATCGGGAACTGGGCGCTAAACAGAGGAATACGGATGGTGAACAGGCTGCCTAATCCCGGTTCGGATTCAACGGCAATGTCGCCGTCCATCATGTTGATCAGCTTCTCGCAAATCGCCAGCCCCAGCCCGGTACCCTGGAAATGGCGCTGCACACCGCTGCCCACCTGGAAGAACGGGTCGAACAGGCGGGTAATTTCTTTCTCCGGGATACCAACGCCGGTGTCACGAACGCTGAATTCCAGATAATTGCCGCGGGTGCAGACCTGCAGGATGATGCAGCCGGTATCGGTGAACTTAATGGCGTTGTTCAACAAGTTGGACAACACCTGCTGCAACCGTACCGGATCGCCGGAAATGCGCTCAGGCACGTTTTGCTCGATAAAGCAGTACAGCCCCAACCGCTTCTTCACCACCAGCGGTAAGTAGTTGCCGGCGATGTGGGTAATCACCTCCAGACAGGAGAACTCCCGCGGTTCAATCTTCAACTGCTCGGATTCAATTTTCGAGAAGTCCAGAATATCGCTGATGATCTTCAGCAGCAGCCCGGAAGAGTTGTTCATCGCATTGACCAGTCGATCAACGCCCTGCGGTAACGCCTTGGTCTGCAGCAAATCGAGGTTGCCGATAATGCCGTACAGCGGCGTACGCAGCTCATGGCTAACGGTCGCCAGGAACATCGATTTCGATTGGCTGGCCTGTTCCGCGGCGGCGGCCATCTCTTGCAGCGATTCTTCCATTTTCACGCGGGCGCTGACATCCACCAGCACACAAATCGCCACATCCTCATTACGATAGCGAGAATGAACGAAGCTGATCTGCAGGTTATTGTTATTGCTGGTCATCACATCTACAAAATTCACCTGCTGTTCGCAGATGATGCGCGTAATGCGGTCACGGTCTTCGTGGGTCAGTAAGTTGATGTAATTGTGCGCCAGTTCGTTACTGAGGATATTGGTGCCGTCGCTGATGCGCAGAATACAGATGCCCACCGGCGCCGAGGCGACAATTTTACGGTTAAACTGCTCATGTTCTTCCAGCCGGAAGGCGTTATCCTCTGCCGGCAGGAACATTTTGCGTTCAAACAGCCAGGCCAGGGTGAATAGCACGATGGCGGACAGCAGATTCAGCAGCACCGCATTGAGGATCAGCATTTTGAAGCGCTCAACCACCGTCTTCACCGGCACCGCATACACGATGCTGAGCGAGGATGGCGGCAACGCCTTTTTCATGATGAGATCGCGGTAATTATCGACGTAACCAAAGTAGGCTTGTTCCAGCGGATAACTGTCGGGCGCTTGCGCATTGCGCTCACCATCCGCCAGCTGCAGTATCGGTTCGTTGTTCTCATCCAGCAGAGTGACGGCGATCGGCAGGTTGCCGGTAGTCACGAAGTCTTCCAGACGTATAGTCTGCTCAATGCCCAGCAACGCTTCCAGCTTGGAGCCAATATAGATTGGCGTCAGTACATACAGATAGCCGACATCCGGCCGCTGCTGGCTTGGGCTGATCCAGTACAGATTGTTGTCTTTATCCTGGTTCTTGGCGTTGCGATATTTAAGGATGCGCTCATGCAGCGTTTTCAGCGCATCTGAACGGTTGGCTACGCCGCTGCTGCCGCCGAACTCCGCCATGCACAGGCTATCCCCGCCGATAAAAAACACCCGGTTGAGATCGTAGGCCGCGACAAAATTCTCTTTCCAATACTGGATCAACCCGCTCAGCGAATTGAGCGAGCTGCGGTAAGTGCTATTAAGCGAACAGTTGGACTCCGGATAGAGCGGGAAAAACTCTGGCGGGCTGCTCTTGCCGGGAAAGATGCCGCTGAACATGTCCAGGCTGCTGACCGAGCCATTGAGGCGGTTTTCTGCCATATATTTGATATCACGAATGATATCGGCCGAATGGCGGATGTAGCCCTGCGCCTGATCAAAATTCAGATTGTAGTCCTGCCGAATGTCAGACTCTTTCTGATGCAGGATATTCAGGATATAGAAAGTGGTGAGCAACGCCCCCAACGACCACAGCATTATCGCCAGCACCCGGAACAGATAGCGGGAAATCTTTAACGTGGTGCGAAAAGAGGCTAAATATTTCAATCGGATACCATACAAATGTGAGTGGTGACCAGCGCGTTCATAGCAGAGCCGGGAGCTGTTGGCTTGAGTTCGCTAATTAAACCATATAACTGAAAAAGGGCCTAGCATCGCTGCCAGGCCCTGTATTTCTCAGTGCAATAGTGGCGTTAGTCGCCCACTATGGCTTAGGCGTTGTCATCTTCCGCGTCGTCTACCGCTTCAGAATCGTCGTCGCCTTCGTCCAGCGGCGTAGCGTCTTCTTCTACGGCTTCTGCGCCGGCTTCCAGACTATCCAGTTCTTCGTCTTCTACCGGTTCGGCAACGCGCTGCAGGCCGACGACATTCTCGTCTTCCGCAGTACGGATCAGCGTAACACCTTGGGTATTACGGCCAACCACGCTGACTTCCGAAACGCGAGTACGCACCAGCGTACCGGCATCGGTGATCATCATGATCTGATCGGTGGTATCCACCTGCACCGCACCCACTACCTGACCATTACGCTCGCTCACCTTGATGGAGATAACCCCTTGGGTGGCACGTGATTTGGTCGGGTATTCGGTGACCGCAGTACGCTTACCGTAGCCGTTCTGGGTAACGGTCAGAATATCGCCTTCACCGCGAGGCACAATCAGGGAGATAACGCTGTCGCCTTCACCCAGGTTGATACCGCGCACGCCGGTAGCCGTACGGCCCATAGAGCGCACCTGCGTTTCCGGGAAGCGAACCACTTTACCGTTGGCGGAGAACAGCATGACTTCGTTACTGCCGTCGGTCAGGTCA
This sequence comes from Serratia sp. BNK-12, assembly GCF_047456085.1. Classification (NCBI taxonomy): domain Bacteria; kingdom Pseudomonadati; phylum Pseudomonadota; class Gammaproteobacteria; order Enterobacterales; family Yersiniaceae; genus Serratia; species Serratia sp. BNK-12. The sequence goes on along the minus strand of NZ_CP179896.1, from coordinate 1,507,465 downwards.
ACACCAATCAGCTCGTCACCCTCATTGAGGTTAACGGCGATGATGCCGGCGCTGCGTGGACGGCTAAAGTCGGTCAACGCGGTTTTCTTCACGGTGCCGCTGGCGGTTGCCATGAACACATGACGCCCTTCTTCATACTCGCGCACCGGCAGAATGGCGGTGATACGCTCATTGGCTTCCAGTGGCAGCAAGTTGACGATTGGACGACCACGTGCGCCACGGCTGGCTTCAGGCAGTTGATACACCTTCATCCAGTACAGGCGGCCACGGCTGGAGAAGCACAGGATCGTATCGTGGGTGTTAGCCACCAACAGACGATCGATAAAGTCTTCTTCTTTGATACGTGCAGCGGACTTGCCCTTACCGCCGCGGCGTTGCGCTTCATAGTCGCTCAATGGCTGATACTTCACATAGCCCTGGTGCGACAGCGTAACTACCACGTCTTCCTGGTTGATCAGGTCTTCGATATTGATATCGGACGTGTTGGCGGTGATCTCGGTACGGCGGCCGTCGTTGTACTGCTCTTTAATTGCGACCAGCTCTTCGCGGATCACTTCCATCAGGCGGTCTGGGTTTTCCAGAATAAAGATCAGCTCGGCAATGGCGGTCAGCAGCTCTTTATACTCGTCCAGCAGCTTTTCATGCTCCAGGCCGGTCAGTTTCTGCAGGCGCAGATCCAAAATCGCCTGAGCTTGCTGCTCAGTCAGGTAATATTTGCCGTCACGGATACCGAACTCCGGCTCCAGCCACTCAGGGCGAGCCGCGTCATCACCCGCGCGTTCCAGCATGGCGCCTACATTACCCAGATCCCACGCCTGAGCGACCAAACCGGCTTTCGCTTCCGCAGGGGTTGGCGCACGACGGATCAGTTCGATGATCGGATCGATGTTGGCCAGAGCGATAGCTAAGGCTTCCAGAATGTGGGCGCGATCGCGAGCTTTACGCAGTTCAAAGATGGTACGACGGGTGACCACTTCACGGCGGTGACGAACAAACGCCTGCAAAATGTCTTTCAGGTTCAGCAACTTCGGCTGGCCCTGGTGCAATGCCACCATGTTGATGCCGAAGGTGACCTGCAATTGCGTCAGTGAGTACAGGTTGTTCAGTACCACTTCGCCAACCGCATCGCGTTTGATCTCAACCACGATACGCATACCGTCTTTGTCGGACTCGTCGCGCAGTGCGCTGATGCCTTCCACGCGCTTTTCTTTAACCAGCTCGGCGATCTTCTCGATCAGACGCGCCTTGTTCACCTGATACGGGATCTCGTGAACAATAATGGTTTCGCGCCCGGTCTTGGCATCGGCTTCCACTTCAGCGCGTGCGCGCAGATAGATCTTGCCGCGCCCGGTGCGGTAGGCCTCTTCGATACCGCGGCGACCGTTGATGATCGCCGCAGTCGGGAAGTCCGGCCCCGGGATGTGTTCCATCAGGCCTTCGATGCTGATGTTTTCATCATCGATGTAGGCCAGACAGCCGTTGATAACCTCTGACAGGTTATGCGGCGGAATGTTGGTGGCCATACCCACGGCAATACCCGACGAGCCGTTAACCAGCAGGTTCGGGATCTTGGTTGGCATGACGGCTGGGATCTGCTCGGTGCCATCGTAGTTAGGCACGAAGTCGACGGTTTCTTTTTCCAGATCCGCCAGCAGTTCGTGAGCAATTTTTGACATGCGCACTTCGGTATAACGCATTGCCGCGGCGGAGTCGCCGTCGACGGAACCGAAGTTACCCTGACCGTCCACCAGCATATAGCGCAGTGAGAAAGGTTGAGCCATACGCACGATGGTGTCGTAAACCGCGCTGTCACCGTGTGGGTGATATTTACCGATGACGTCCCCGACGACACGGGCCGATTTCTTGTATGGTTTATTCCAGTCGTTACCCAGTACGTTCATCGCGTACAAAACGCGGCGGTGTACCGGCTTCAGTCCATCACGAACATCTGGCAGCGCACGTCCGACAATTACGGACATCGCGTAGTCCAGATACGAGTTTTTCAACTCGTCTTCGATGTTTACCGGTGTGATTTCTCTGGCAAGGTCGCTCATGGAGCTGCTATCCCTCTACTAATGATTCATCTGCCCGCTGCCATAGTGGCAAAGGTGTAAAACTATATCACAAAGCACGCTTTACGGGAAAATAACCGCCGCCGATTCACTGAAATTGTGCATATATGTGCGCTAAAAATGCATCGGCGCAGACGGCGCTGCGCCGGAACATGTATAATCCGCGCAACGAGAACCAGGAGCCAAATACGCCCATGAATGCAGAATCATCCAGCCAAGCGCAAAACGTAGACCATCAGGAAATCGCCAAGTTCGAGGCCGTGGCCTCTCGCTGGTGGGATTTGGAAGGTGAGTTCAAACCGCTGCACCGTATCAACCCGCTGCGTCTGAATTATATCCTGCAACGTTCAGGCGGCATTTTTGATAAAACCGTCCTCGACGTGGGCTGCGGTGGCGGCATTCTGGCGGAAAGCATGGCGCGTGAAGGTGCCAAAGTGACCGGTTTGGACATGGGCGCCGAGCCATTGCAAGTGGCCCGATTACACGCGCTGGAAACCGGCATGAATGTGAATTACGTGCAGGAAACGGTAGAGAGCCACGCCCAGGCCAACCCGCAAAAATACGACGTCGTGACCTGCATGGAAATGCTGGAGCACGTTCCCGATCCGGCTTCGGTGGTGCGCGCCTGCGCTCACCTGGTCAAACCGGGTGGTCATGTGTTCTTCTCCACCATCAACCGCAACACCAAGGCCTGGCTGATGGCGGTCATAGGTGCGGAATATATTCTGAAGATGGTCCCTCAGGGTACCCACGACCATAAGAAGTTCATCCGCCCTTCTGAACTGATCGGCTGGATCGACCACACGCCGCTGCGCGAAAAACACATGATTGGCCTGCATTACAACCCGATCACCGACCACTTCAAGCTGGGCGGCAACGTTGATGTGAACTACATGGTACATACTCGACACGAAGGCTGATGCCGCTCTCAAACGCGGTGAGTATTTAAGCGCTCGCCGCACAAAAATAAATGCCCTTCTTCAGGCCCCGTCATTGGCCTTCTCACCCTTTTCAATCAAAGAGTTGACCGCCGTATTAAAATGGTTCGTCATCGCTTTCATCGCTCCTTCCGCGTCCTTGGCGCAAACGCAATCGCAAATATCCTGATGCAAAGAGACAATCTGTTTTCTTTCGGCGTCGGTTCCACTTTGCGCTTCGAGACCGGCATGGATAGAACGTCTGAGTTGTTCATGCAGGGATTGCAATAAAATACCGGACAGAGGGTTGCGAGATGCCCTGGCAATAATGAGATGGAAGTTAATGTCATGCTGAATAAATTTTTCAGCGTCAAAGATGCACGCCTCAATCTGCTTCATCTCATCTTGCAGTTGGCGAAAATCCTCCTCATTGCCGTTGGTCGCCGCCATGCCGGCACTGCCGATTTCAAGCCACTGGCGCACGCTCAAAATCTGGGAGACCGACACCTGATTTGAAGCTATAGCAAAGCCAAAAATAAGCTCAAGCACGCTGCTGTCGAACGCTTTCACCCGCGGGACTTTACCGCTTTTAATCTCTAGGATCCCCAGTGCTGACAGCGAACGGTATGCCTCACGGATCACCCCTCGACTGACACCCAGTTCCTCAATTAATTTTACTTCGCTTGGAACCGCCATCCCCGGCGTCAACTGTTGCTGGCTTATCATATCCAGCACGTAATGCTTGATTTGCGAGGACAATGTGTGGCTCTGAATCGGCATCTTTGTATCCATTTTAAACGACTCCAAAATTTACAACTTCAAATGTACTGGATGAAGAACAAAGCAGAAAATATCACGGCAGACGACTGACAAAGCCGGTTATTAGGCAGAGCGTGCCCATCATGGTTCTCGGTGCGCCTGGCCCTGGTATCCCGGGCTCAAAGACCACCTGGTTATCGAACTCACGATATTTTCTTCTCTCAGACCACCACCACAATTCAACACCATCAACGGCCCCTTCCGGGCGGTTCTCGCCGCCATTTTACTAAAAATGTGAGCTTAATATCATATATAAAATCATCCCTACCAACCTGTTTGACAGGTTGATAGGTTGCGCGTAATTTTTCCTGTGCAAACACCCTAGCCTGCTCTTAAGGCCAAATAGAAATTGTCTTTTCAGGAGAAAAAAATGTGGTCGAATGATAAAGAGCTGTTCCAACTGATGCGCACCAAGCTGTTCCCCGCCGTTGTGGGGGATATTCTTGATACTATGGGATTTTTACATCAGTTTTTTGCCCCCTCCATTAAACCGCTTCAGATGAATATGGTGGTTGCCGGCAGAGCGATGCCGGTGCTCGAAGCCGATGTCTACGAGCTCAAATCCAGCTCTGGGCATAACGAAATCACCCAACAGCCTTTTGGGTTAATGTTTGAAGCACTGGACTCGTTGAAAGAAGACGAGGTGTACATCGCCACGGGAAGTTCTCTGCGTTACGCGCTTTGGGGCGGCCTGATGTCAACCCGGGCTCGTCATCTGAAAGCGGCTGGCGCCGTGCTTGATGGTTATGTACGCGACAGCAATGAAATTCTGGAATTAAATTTCCCCACGTTCTCGCACGGCACTTATGCACAAGATCAAGGCCCCAGAGGAAAGGTGATCGATTATCGCGTTCCTATTGAATTTAACGGAATAAGGGTACACCCCGGCGATATCGTCTATGGCGATCGCGATGGTGTATTAATCATCCCGCAAGAAGTTGAACGTGACGCCATTAGTTTGGCATTAGAAAAAGTCTCCACAGAGAATCGCGTCAGGACGGCCATCGGCAATGGCATGAGCACGGTAGAGGCATTCGAAACCTTTGGCGTAATGTAATTTCACTAAGCCCATAATATTGATTGGCAAGGTGGGTTTATATTTAGTCATACAATATGAGTATGCAATCATGAAACAGAGAAATAAAATAATAACACTCTTGTTTATAGCCAGCATTATTAACTACCTGGATCGGGCTGCATTTTCTGTTGCCATGCCCTATATAAAAGATTATCTACAACTCTCTCCTGCTGAAATTGGTGTAATGCTGAGCAGCTTCTTTTTCGGCTATGCCTTATTTAACTTCGTCGGGGGGTACCTGTCTGACATTTACGGCCCGCGCAAAGTGATGGCCATTGCCATGCTTACCTGGTCGTTATTCTGTGGTCTGACAGGGGTCGCTTTCAGCTACATCATCCTATTTATTATTAGAGTCATTTTTGGGATGAGCGAAGGCCCGGTCAGCACCAACATCAATAAGGTCATCACCCACTGGATCCCGATTCACCAGCGCGCACGCGCCATTGGTATTGCCAATGCAGGCAACCCACTTGGAGGGGCTATCGCGGGCCCCATCGTTGGATTCCTGATCATTATGTGGAACTGGCGAGTGGCCTTTATCATCCTCATGTCACTTGGCTTTGTGTGGACCTTCTTCTGGCTAAAAAACTTTACTGACCACCCTAAAGATCACCCGAAAACCCAACCTATTGAAATTGAAGAGTTTGAAACGGCTCTGCACAATGCGCCGGTAAACCATGATACCCAGACCAAGCTGCCGTTTCGCTTTTATCTGACACAGCCACTGGTTTTGGCGACCGGCATGGCGTTCTTTGCCATCAACTATATTCTTTATTTCTTCCTGACCTGGTTTCCCAGCTACCTCTCAATGGCAAAAGGGCTGAACATTGCTGAAATGAGCATTGCCTCCTCGATTCCGTGGTTACTTGGCAGTGTGGGCATGGTCATGGGAGGCGCTGTCTCCGATTATATTTACAAGAAAAGCGGAAGATTACTTTTTTCCAGAAAGCTGCTTATTGTTGTCGGTTTAATTGCCTCGTCTGTATGCATCTGTATTGCCGGGATCGTAGACTCCGTGACCTTTGCCGTCATTATGATGTCATTCGGCATATTCTTTATGTATCTGGCAGCGTCATCGCCCTGGTCTATTATTTCCGACAGTATTTCCGCAGATAAAGTGGGTGGCGTGGGCGGCTTTGTTCACCTGCTGGCGAATACTTCAGGCATGATCGCCCCTATTCTGACCGGTTTTATTGTTCAATACAGCGGTGGCAGCTTTATTTCAGCCTTCGTATTAGCCGGCATCGTAGGTATTTTCGGCGCATTAAGCGTAGCGTTATTTGTCAAACCCATTAATTCAAATAAAAAAGCACAACCTCTCACGGACACCTTAACAAACCTGAGGAAACAATAATAATGAAAGCATTAACCATTGATAAAACTTCCCATACCGAGTTCGTCGACATCCCTGAGGCCGTATGCGGTGATAATGATGTTCTTATTGATGTTCAGCGCGTCGGCCTCTGCGGCTCCGATTTAAATACCTACCGTGGGTTTAACCCCCTGGTTGTCTACCCTTGCATCCCAGGCCATGAAATTAGCGGCGAAGTTATCCGCACAGGGTGCAATGTCACGACGGCCAAACCGGGCGATCGTGTGGTGGTCTTGCCTTGTACAGAATGCGGGGTTTGCAGCAGTTGCCTTGCTGGCAGGCCGAACGCTTGTAAGCACAATCAAACGCTCGGCGTCCAGCGTCAGGGTGGTATGGCGCAAAGGCTGGTTATCCCAGCGAATAAAATTCTTGTTTGCAATGCCCTGAGCTTTGATGAACTGGCTCTGGTTGAACCTCTGGCCGTTGGGCTGCACGCCGCCCGTCGTGGTGCCATTCAGGTTGGAGAATGGGTGGCCGTGATAGGTTGCGGTGTCATTGGTCTGGGGGCCATAGCCGCCGCAGCAGCAATGGGAGCACGAGTGATCGCCATAGACATAGACGATCGCAAACAGGCCGTGGCTCTGGCCTGCGGCGCTTGCTCATTCCTCAATGGGACAAAGGTCGACCTCGCCGACGAGCTGGGCAGGATCGACGAAGGCCGTGGCCCGGCACTGGTCATTGAGGCCGCCGGGCAAACCTCTTCAATCGAGCAATCTCTCGAACTGGTCGCCTTTTCTGGCCGCATCGTTTACGTCGGCTACGCAAAAAAACCGGTTAACTACAACAGCGCGCTTTTTTTGCTGAAAGAGGTGGATATCCGCGGCTCACGAAACGCCACGGTGGCAGATTTTCGCGCCGTACTGGCCTTGATGGAACAACAGCGCTATCCCCTGCATTCAATTATCACCACTCATTACCCGCTCGACCAGGCAGGTGAAGCCTTTATTGCGTGGGCAGCCGATCCTGGTGCCGTGACCAAAATACTTATCGCCTTTTAACCGCAATTAATCAGAGATTATAACTATGTTAAAAAATGCATTTTCACTCGAAGGTAAAACGGCATTAATTACTGGCGCGGCCAGCGGCTTGGGTTACGCAATGGCTGAATGCATGGTGGCCAGTGGCGCAAAAGTCATCATAGCCGACCTCAATGGCCCACTCGCTCAGCAGGCTGCTGAAAACCTCGGTCCTATGGCAACCTACAGTCAATTTAACGTCAGTGAAACCACCAAAACCCAGGCATGGGTGAACGGTTTGCTCGACCAGGTTGGGCAGATCGACATCCTGGTCAACAACGCGGGCAACCATTGCAAAAAGCCCATCGAGGAGATGAGCGTTGAGGATTTTGAATCCGTTCTTGATGTTCACGTTGTCGCAGCGTTTGCCTTGACCAAAGCGTTAGTCCCGCACATGAAGCGGCATGGCAATGCCAGCGTTCTGTTTACCGCCTCCATGACGTCATTTCTCGGGCAGCCCTATGTCGCCGGCTATGCGGCGGCGAAATCGGCCTACCTGGGGCTTATCCGCGCGCTGACCACCGAACTGGCTGGGGCAGGCATACGCGTCAACGGCATCGCCCCGGGCTGGATCGACACGCCCATGCTGCGGAAGGCCATTGAAGGAGATGATGAGCGCCGCAATAAAATTCTCGGACGAACCCCGATGAAGAAATTCGGCAAGCCAGAAGACATTGGCTGGGCCGCTACTTATTTGGCTTCAGAGGCAGCCGCCTTTATCAGCGGTCAGGTTCTGGTGGTTGATGGTGGCGCTCTGATTGGTTTCTGATTGATTAGCCAGTGCTATTGCTTGGTGATAGCACTGAATATCCGTCTAAATAATAAGATCAGGAGGGCTATTATGGAGCAAGTCGCATACAAGATTAATGACGTTGATAATGTCGCTACGGCGCTAACGCCCATACAAACGGGCAAAGTCTCGGTTCGCGGCTGTGGGAATGACACCGTCATCGCCAATGAGAATATCAATATCGGCCATAAAATAGCGTTATGCCCCATTTCCATGGGCGACCCCATCATTAAATACGGCATCAACATAGGCAGTGCGACCCAAGCGATAAAAACCGGCGATTGGGTTCACCTGCACGTTATGCATAGCAACTATGACGAACGCTCATCCCATCTGGATCTGGTGACCGGTGCCCCTAAGGATGTCAAATATGAATAAGTTAGAAAGCCTGAAATCGGTGACGTGGTCAGGTTACCAGCGCCAGAACGGCACCAAGGGGATCCGCAATAAAATATTGGTTATTTACACCGTGGAATGCGCCCATTTTGTGGCCGATAAGATAACCGAAAAAGTGAATGACGCCGAAGTTGAAGCGGTTGGGTTTTCCGGTTGTACCGACAATGAGTACGCCGTAAGAATGCTGATCTCATTAATTCGCCATCCTAATGTCGGTGGTGTCCTTGCCGTAGGGTTAGGGTGTGAGTACATCCAGCCAGAGTGGCTTAGCAATATCGCAAAAGAAGAAGGAAAGCCGACGGCCTGGTTCTATATTCAGCAAACCGGCGGCACAAAAGGCAGCGTGGAGTTAGGCGTTGAGCATGTCAGGAGAATGCAGACAGAATTAACGCGCACCAGCCGAGTGCCTATGGGCTTTGCAGACTTGATTATCGGCAGTGAGTGTGGGGGCAGCGACTATACCAGCGGGCTGGCGGGCAATGTGGCGGTGGGCAACTTTTTTGATTGGTTGGTCGATGCGGGCGGTACGGCAATTTTTGAAGAGATCGTGGAAGCCATAGGCTTGATTGATATTTTGTCCCAGCGCGCGGCAACCGAAAGCGCTAAGGATGAAATCGTTGCCACCTACAATAAGGCGCTCGATTACTGCAAATCGGTGAGGCAATACTCGGTCAGTCCAGGAAACTTTGCCGGTGGACTATCCACAATCGAAGAAAAAAGCATGGGTGCCGTAATAAAGAGCGGCTCTCGCCCCATCCAAGGGGTGCTTAAAGTCAGCGGTTGTCCCCAGCGAAAAGGCCTATGGTTACTTGATAGCACGCCAGATCCTCACTGGATGCAATTTGGCATCACTAACCCTAATGATAATGAAGGGCTGATGGATCTTATCTCCTGCGGTAGCCATATTATCTTTTTTGTCACCGGTCGCGGCAGCGTCGTGGGCTCCGTGGTTGCCCCCGTGATAAAAATCACCGGCAACAGCCAAACGTTTGAAAACATGATTGATGATATGGATGTGGATGCCGGCCGGCTGCTAAGCGGGGCCATATCGCAACAACAGCTTTCTCTGGAAATCGCTCAATTGATGGTGGCGATTGCAGCCGGGCAAAAAAGCAAAAGTGAGGAACAGGGCCATAAAGAATATTTTATTCCTTATAAATATCAAAGCAAAGAGGTGCTGATCCCCACGCGATGCGAAAGCTAGCCGTATCAACCGCCGTCAGTCGATACCTAAAAATGATCAATTTACGGGAGTGAGGCGACATGAAAGCTCCCGTAAACCTCTTGTGACGCAAACGCTCTATTGCGAAAGCAAGGGCTGGAGACCGCAATCTCTGGTCTGGTCCCCATCGCCCCCATCGCACGGACGAGAAACCGTGGTTAATGGCAGCCCTCATTTTGGGGTAAAGTAGCTACATGGAATCACACAGGCAGACATTGGACAAAAGATTGCGCCAGCCCAGTGTTCTTCTTGTTTATGAATTTTTAGAACTTTGATGGCTAACAATATGCCGTTTTTTTCTAACGTTTAATAAAGCGGCAAACGATCACGTTTTTCTGATTATAGGGAAAATCTTATCCCGCTTATTGACAAGCTTGTCGCACCAGTCACAGCGCGCACTGCGAAAGACAAGTCACATTTCACCCCCAAGTTATCCACAAATTAGGCCACTTTTGTTCACTTGCAAACGCCCTGTTTTCTCACTATCTTGTTACCTCACCGACATACACCCCCTATATATAGTGTTTACATACTGAGCAGAGCTACTACACTTCTGCTTAGGGGCACCATACGGACAGGTAAAACACCACATGAACCAAAGTCTGCTTGTTACTAAACGCGATGGGCGTAAAGAGCGCATCAACCTCGACAAAATCCACCGTGTCATCGACTGGGCCGCGGAAGGGTTAAACAACGTCTCCGTTTCTCAAGTAGAGTTGCGTTCCCATATTCAGTTTTATGACGGCATCAAAACTGCTGATATTCATGAAACCATTATCAAAGCAGCAGCCGATCTGATCTCGCGCGACGCGCCGGATTACCAGTATCTGGCCGCGCGCCTGGCTATCTTCCATCTGCGTAAAAAAGCTTACGGTCAGTTCGAGCCGCCAAAGCTGCTCGCTCACGTGACGCGCATGGTAGAAATGGGCAAGTACGATAAGCATCTGCTGGAAGACTACAGCACTGAAGAGTTCGAGCAGATGGACTCCTTTATCGATCACTGGCGTGATATGAACTTCTCCTACGCGGCCGTTAAGCAGCTGGAAGGGAAGTATCTGGTGCAGAACCGCGTCAGCGGCGAGATCTACGAGAGCGCGCAGTTCTTGTATATCCTGGTGGCCGCGTGCCTGTTCTCCAACTACCCGCGTGAGACCCGTCTGGACTACATTAAACGTTTCTACGACGCGATCTCCACCTTCAAAATCTCACTGCCTACGCCAATCATGTCCGGCGTGCGCACCCCTACCCGCCAGTTCAGCTCTTGCGTGCTGATCGAGTGCGGCGACAGCCTGGATTCCATCAACGCCACTTCCAGCGCCATTGTGAAATACGTTTCGCAACGCGCCGGCATCGGTATCAACGCCGGTCGTATCCGTGCGCTGGGCAGCCCGATCCGTGGTGGTGAAGCCTTCCATACTGGCTGCATCCCGTTCTACAAACACTTCCAGACCGCGGTGAAGTCCTGTTCTCAGGGCGGCGTACGCGGTGGTGCAGCGACGCTGTTCTACCCGATGTGGCATCTGGAAGTTGAAAGCCTGCTGGTGCTGAAAAACAACCGTGGTGTTGAAGGCAACCGCGTTCGTCACATGGACTACGGCGTGCAGTTGAACCGCCTGATGTACCAGCGCCTGATCAAGGGCCAGGACATCACCCTGTTCAGTCCTTCTGACGTCCCGGGCCTGTATGACGCATTCTTCGCCGACCAGGACGAGTTCGAACGTCTGTATACCAAGTACGAGCAAGACGACAGCATTCGCCAGAAACGCGTGAAAGCGGTCGAACTGTTCTCGCTGATGATGCAGGAACGCGCCTCTACCGGCCGTATCTACATCCAGAACGTTGACCACTGCAACACCCATAGCCCGTTTGATCCGCAGATCGCGCCGGTGCGCCAGTCTAACCTGTGCCTGGAAATTGCCCTGCCGACCAAACCGCTGGACGACGTCAACGACGAAAACGGCGAAATCGCCCTGTGTACGCTGTCCGCCTTTAACCTGGGCGCCATCGAAAGCCTGGACGATTTGGAAGAGCTGGCTACCCTGGCAGTGCGCGCATTGGACGCCCTGCTGGATTACCAGGACTACCCAATCAAAGCCGCACACCGTGGCGCCATGGGTCGTCGCACCTTGGGTATCGGCGTGATTAACTACGCTTACTATCTGGCGAAAAACGGCGTGCGTTATTCCGATGGCAGTGCCAACAACCTGACTCACAAGACATTCGAAGCTATCCAGTATTACCTGCTGAAGGCCTCGAACCGTCTGGCTCAGGAACAAGGGGCTTGCCCGTGGTTCAATGAAACCACCTATTCGCAGGGGATCCTGCCGATCGACACCTACAAGAAAGATCTGGATGTCATCTGCCAGGAGCCGCTGCACTACGACTGGGAAACCCTGCGTAAAGAGATCAAGGAAACCGGTCTGCGCAACTCGACCCTGTCGGCGCTGATGCCTTCGGAAACCTCTTCGCAGATTTCCAACGCCACCAACGGCATTGAGCCGCCACGTGGTCACATCAGCATCAAAGCGTCGAAAGACGGCATCCTGCGCCAGGTGGTGCCGGAGTACGAACGTCTGAAAAACGACTACGAGCTGCTGTGGGAAATGCCGAACAACGACGGCTACCTGCAACTGGTCGGTCTGATGCAGAAGTTTATCGACCAGTCGATCTCTGCCAACACCAACTATGACCCAACCCGTTTCCCGGGCGGCAAGGTGCCAATGAAGCAGCTGTTGAAAGACCTGCTCACCACCTACAAGTTTGGTGTCAAGACGCTGTACTACCAGAACACCCGCGACGGCGCGGAAGACGTCCAGGAAGATTTGTTGCCGGCCAAGGGCGGCGATGATGACTGCGAAAGCGGCGCCTGCAAGATCTAAAGTTTGAAACAGCGGGCCGGAACTCTTCCGGCCCCTTCATTTAGCCACGATACGATGGACTCAGGCTTATGGCTTACACCACATTTTCTCAGAATAAAAACAACCAGTTGCTGGAACCGATGTTTTTCGGCCAGTCGGTTAACGTTGCGCGTTTCGATCAGCAAAAACATGAAATTTTCGAAAAACTGATTGAGAAACAACTGTCCTTCTTCTGGCGCCCGGAAGAGGTTGACGTTTCCCGCGACCGTATCGACTATCAGGCGTTGCCGGAACATGAAAAACACATTTTCATCAGCAACCTGAAATACCAGACGCTGCTGGATTCGATCCAGGGCCGCAGCCCGAACGTGGCGCTGCTGCCGCTGATCTCGATCCCGGAATTGGAAACCTGGGTGGAAACCTGGTCATTCTCTGAGACCATCCACTCACGTTCTTACACCCATATCATCCGTAATATCGTTAACGATCCGGCGCTGGTGTTTGACGATATCGTCACCAACGAAGAGATCCTCAAGCGTGCGAAGGACATTTCCGGCTACTACGACGATCTGATCGAGATGACCGGCTATTACCATCTGCTGGGTGAAGGCACGCATCAGGTCAACGGCAACACCGTTACCGTTAGTCTGCGCGCGCTGAAAAAACAGCTGTATCTGTGCCTGATGAGCGTTAACGCGCTGGAAGCCATCCGCTTCTACGTTAGCTTCGCCTGTTCATTTGCCTTCGCGGAACGCGAACTGATGGAAGGCAACGCCAAAATCATCAAGCTGATCGCCCGTGACGAAGCGCTGCACCTGACCGGTACCCAGCACATGCTGAACCTGATGCGCTCCGGTGCCGATGACCCGGAAATGGCAGAAATCGCCGTTGAGTGTCAGCAACAGTGCTACGATCTGTTCGTGTTGGCGGCCGAGCAGGAAAAAGAGTGGGCGGAATACCTGTTCCGTGACGGCTCGATGATCGGCCTGAACAAAGACATTCTGTGCCAGTACGTGGAATACATCACCAATATCCGCATGCAGGCAGTGGGCCTTGGCCTGCCGTTCGCCACCCGCTCTAACCCAATCCCATGGATTAACGCCTGGTTGGTCTCCGACAACGTGCAGGTTGCACCACAGGAAGTGGAAGTCAGCTCCTACCTGGTAGGGCAGATCGACTCGGAAGTCCATGCCGACGACCTGAGCGACTTCGAACTCTAAGCGATGGCATCATCAATCGTGACGCTGCGTACCACGGGTACGCAGCTTGCCTGCGCCAAAAGTGAAAATTGCCTGCTCGACGTGCTCGAATTGCACGACGTTGAGGTGGAGTATCAGTGCCGTTCCGGCTACTGCGGCGCCTGCCGCCTGAAGCTGGTAAAAGGTGAAGTGACCTACCGCCAACAGCCATTGGCGTTTATCAACCAGGGTGAAATCCTGCCTTGCTGTTGCATGCCGCTGACGGATATCGAGTTGGAAATCTGATTTTCAAGAACATCCTTCCATCACCTGAATATACCCTATGACTTTCGAGTTACAGCCAACAACGCTGCAGCTTGAAAGACGACGGGTATAAATACCAAAATCGTAATAGATACAACGGCTAACGAGTGAAACACCTGCTTTAACTGCATGCTTGCCTCCTTGCTGTGAAGAGGCTAGCGTAACGGTGTCTAGGCGTTATGTGCAGCCCCATTCTGATTGAGAGTCAATACAGTTTGGGGCTTTCATCTATCCGCCTTGCCACACAATGCCCAAGACCAACAGTCTCAAGCCTCCCTATTCGATAATCTCCAGCGTCTCCAGCCAGGCATTCCTGCCGCATACCGGCCCACCGTTCAACCACCGCCGCAGCATGTCTAGCGCCAGCATCGCCACCGACTCTTGCCTTAACCGCAGGCTATGCCGCGCAGCCCGATAACGTACCGTCTGCCCGATGCTGCCTTTTGGCGTATGCAGCCCAATGCTCACCCGATCGCCGCTCATGGCGCTGACCGCCAATGCCAGCTGCGCCCCGGTCAGTTCCGCCAACGAACGAGCGCGCGCCAACGTGGTTTCCAGCGTTTCCACGCAGTGCGACGGCAACAATTCGCCACCGGCCAACGGCGCCCCTTCGCTTTGCAGTTGTAGATTTATCAACCCGGCGCTGAACTGTTCGCTCAGCGCCAACTTCAACCCTTGCTGATTCAACCGCTGTGCCAGCACTGCCGGCAGGCCAAGGGTTCCTTCAAACAGGGTGTTATCACCCGCAACCTGACGAACCCGCTCCCACGCTTGCTCCATCGCCGCACGCTGGGCAACCGGGCCGGTCAGCTTCAGTTCAATGATCGGGCTGGAGGAACGATAACCCAGAACCACATCCGGCGGCAGCGGCATGCCGTCCAGCTCAGCAGCCAGATCGCTTTCCGAAGTACCAAAAGTGGTTAACCGCAGGCACAGCGGTGGTGCCGGTAAGGTAAAACGCTGACGCAGGCGCGGCACAATTTGCTGTTCGACCATCACTTTGAATTCAGATGGCACGCCGGGCGTGAAAAACATCATGCATCGGTTCAGTTGCAAAGCAAAACCACAGGCGGTGCCAACCGGATTGTCGAGCATCTCTGCGTTAGCGGGGATCTGCGCCTGCTTGCGGTTTGAGGCCGCCATCGGCCTGCCGCGTTCAGCAAAATACGCCTCGATACGCGCCATCCATTCAGCATGTTCAACCAGCTCGACGCCGCAGGCGGTCGCGGCCGCCTGAGCACTGAGATCGTCACTGGTCGGCCCCAGACCGCCGTTAACAATCAGCACGTCGGCGATATGACTGCGTTCCTGTAATGTTTCGATCAGAGAGGAGAGACTGTCCCCCACCGTTTCGCGGCCGCTCATCGGCATGCCCTGCTGGAACAGATAGTCTGCCAGCCAGGCGGCGTTGGTATCTATAATTTGCCCGTGTAGCACCTCATCACCGGTGCTGAGCATCTCCACCCTTAACATTGATCTCTCCCACATTTTCCGATCTTTCCACTATAGAAGCCTGTAAATAAGTTTTCACTAGGCACCACCAGTTAATTTCGGTTAAAGGCATTTTTTTGCGAGATAGCGCAGCCCGCTGCATCGTAAAGATAAGTTAACAGCACCCGTAACGCCCGTTTGACACGAAATATTCCATCAACTATCCTGCCGCACTTAGAATCAGTTACCTATAATTTTCCAAAATCTTTGGTTGATAGAGAAAAACGTGAAAAATCGCACGCTTGGCAGTGTATTTATCGTAGCAGGAACCACCATCGGCGCCGGGATGCTGGCAATGCCGTTGGCGGCGGCCGGTGTAGGCTTCGGCGTCACCCTGGCTCTGTTAGTCGGCCTGTGGCTGTTGATGTGTTATACCGCGCTGCTGCTGGTCGAAGTCTATCAACATGAACAGGCCGATACCGGCCTCGGTACCCTGGCAAAGCGCTACCTCGGCGGCGGCGGTCAATGGCTGACCAGCTTCAGCATGATGTTTTTGATGTATGCCCTGACTGCCGCCTATATCAGCGGCGCCGGTGAATTGCTGGCGGCCAGCATCAGCCAGTGGACGTCGCAGGACTTCCCCACCACGCTTGGCGTATTGCTGTTTACTCTGGTGGCCGGCGGCGTAGTCTGCATCGGTACCCACTCGGTCGATCTGTTTAACCGTATTCTGTTCAGCGCCAAAGTGGTGTTTCTGATTGTCATGCTGGGCCTGATGCTGCCCAATATCCACCAGACCAACCTGATGACGCTCCCGCTGGAGCAAGGGCTAGCGCTGTCGGCCATTCCGGTGATCTTCACGTCGTTCGGCTTTCACGGCAGCGTGCCAAGCATCGTGAACTACATGGGCGGCAACATCCGCAAGCTGCGTTGGGTGTTTATTATCGGCAGCGCCATTCCGCTGATAGCCTATATTTTCTGGCAGTTGGCCACGCTCGGCAGCATCAGCTCCACCACTTTCGTCGGTATCTTGGCACAGCAAGCCGGTCTGAACGGCCTGTTGCAGGCGGTGCGCGACGTCGTGGCTTCCCCACATGTCGAACTGGCGGTGCATTTGTTTGCCGATCTGGCGCTGGCCACTTCCTTCCTGGGGGTAGCGCTCGGGCTGTTTGATTTCCTGGCCGACTTGTTCAAGCGCCAGGATAACGTACGAGGCCGTCTGCAGACCGGTGCCATCACCTTCTTGCCGCCGCTGGCTTTCGCGTTGTTCTATCCACGTGGCTTTGTGCTGGCGCTGGGCTTCGCCGCCATCGCGCTGGCAGTGCTGGCGTTGCTGCTACCGTCAATGCTGGTGTGGAAAACGCGTCAACAGCATCAGGCGAAATACCGCGTCTGGGGGGGAACTCCGGCGCTGGCGGTGGTGTTTGTCTGCGGGGTGACGGTGATTGCCATTCAGGTGGGTATCGCCAGCGGTATCCTGCCGGCCGTAGGCTAATAGATTTTTCGATAAAACGAAGGGGCCAATTGGCCCCTTCGCTGTTTGTATCAGAAGCTCAGACCCACGCCAACATAAGGGCCATCGGCCAAGGTGTTGTCACGACGCCCGTCCTTCCCTTGCATCTGAATATAGCGGTAACCCACATCTACGCTAAGCGGGCGGAAAACCGTCCAACGCAGGCCGCCGCTGGCTTCGTTGTAAGCCTTAACGCCACTGGTCAGTGATTCCGGGGCGAAATAGCCTTCGCCATGCAGGCTGAGAGAACGCGTGATTGCCCAGTCAAGACCGCCGCCCAGTGCCAAAGCCCCACCGCTCTTACCGTCCTTCGGGCTCAGATACAGCGCCTTGCCCCCTAACGTCGCAGTCAACGGTCCCAGTGGCAGGCCGAAGTTCAGCCCCAGGCTGCCAACGTTGCCGTTATGATCGCTACGGGCCCAGTTACCCGTTAAACCCAAACCGCTGGTGCCTGTGTCCTGACCGAAGCCGAGGTTGGTGTAATGCTTGCCGGCTTCGCCAGACAGGCTGAGCGCGTTCGCCGCACCGGTCATAAACAGCATGCTTGCCGCGCAGGCGACCAAAGTCTTTTTCATCGTCTATCCCTCTTGCTACTTCATCCATTAAGAATGATATGAGTTAACCCGTAATAATACCGTCACGAGTCTATACCAAACCACAACCAGTTCTTAAGGGATAAAAGCGAAAAAATTCTTCTGTAATCAAATGAATGTAAAGTTTTGCAAGGAAAAGCGTCCTCCCGGGTGGCAATAGCAACGATAACCCAGACCTATTTGCCGAGTGCGTTCAATAGGTCTACAACTAGTAGTGGCATTGATTAGGGTCAGGGTGAGAACGCCCTGGCGGATTATGATGAAAGCTTGAGTCGCCCAAGTCTTCACTCAATTGCAATACGATAAGGAGCAAGTGATGAGCAAGAAAGGACTGACCACCGCAGCCGGAGCCCCGGTTGTCGATAATAATAACGTGATCACCGCAGGTAAACGCGGCCCGATGCTGCTGCAGGACGTTTGGTTCCTGGAAAAGCTGGCTCACTTCGACCGTGAAGTGATCCCCGAGCGCCGCATGCACGCCAAAGGATCCGGCGCCTACGGCACTTTTACCGTCACCCACGATATTACCCAGTACACCCGCGCAAAAATCTTCTCTGAAATCGGCAAGCAAACTGACATGTTTATCCGCTTCTCCACCGTAGCCGGTGAGCGCGGGGCCGCCGACGCCGAACGCGACATTCGCGGTTTCGCGATGAAGTTTTATACCGAGGAGGGCAATTGGGACCTGGTGGGTAACGACACCCCGGTGTTTTACCTGCGCGACCCGCTGAAATTCCCCGATCTTAACCACGTGGTCAAACGCGATCCGCGTACCAATCTGCGCAACCCAACTTATAAATGGGATTTCTTCTCGCTGTCGCCGGAAAGCCTGCACCAATTGACCATAGACTTCAGCGACCGCGGCATCCCGAAATCCTACCGCCATATGCACGGCTTCGGCAGCCACACCTTCAGCTTTATCAATGCCAACAACGAACGCTTCTGGGTTAAATTCCACTTCCGCTGCGAACAAGGCATTGAAAACCTGATGGATGACGAAGCGGAGGCGATCATTGCCAAAGACCGTGAAAGCTCACAGCGCGATTTGTATGAAGCCATCGAACGGGGTGATTACCCGCGCTGGAAACTGCAGATTCAGATCATGCCGGAACACGAAGCCTCGCAGACACCTTACAACCCCTTCGATCTGACCAAGGTATGGCCGCACGGCGATTACCCGTTAATCGACGTTGGCTTCTTCGAGCTGCACCGCAACCCGGAAAACTACTTCGCGGAAGTGGAACAAGTGGCGTTGAACCCAGCCAACGTAGTGCCTGGGGTCAGCTTCTCGCCGGATAAAATGCTGCAGGGTCGCCTGTTCTCATACGGGGACGCCCACCGCTACCGTCTGGGTGTTAACCATCATCAAATCCCGGTTAACGGCGCAAAATGCCCGTTCCACAACTACCACCGCGACGGCGCGATGCGCGTGGACGGCAACAGCGGTAACGGCGCGACCTACGAGCCAAACAGCTTTGGCCTGTTCCAGGAGCAACCGGACTTTAGAGAGCCACCGTTGAGCATTGAAGGAGCCGCCGACCACTGGAATCACCGTGAAGACGGGGATTACTTCAGCCAGCCGCGCGCGCTGTTCAACCTGTTGAGCGCGGAAGAACATCAGCGTATGTTCACCCGTATCGCCGGTGAGCTGTCACAGGTGCCGGAACAGATCCAGCGCCGTCAGGTCGATTTGTTCACCCAAGTGCATCCGGATTACGGCGCTGGCGTAGCCAAAGCGCTGGGCCTGAAATAACCGTCGGCAGTCACCGAAGCCGTTGACAAAGTGCTCTGTTGTTTAATGGTAGGGGCGCTGCATGCTGCGCTCAATAGCATAATCAATGGGTTAAATCGGGTCGAACATGTTCGACCCCTACCGGTTTAGCCGTTTCGCAGGTTTGTCAGCAGTCTGAGGCCGCCTTTGGGCGGCCTTTTTTATCGATGGGATAGCTGTTCAGCCACCCATTGCTGCAGTTGACGGCGGGAGATCTTGATCCCCCCGGTTTTCAACTCGGCGGGCATCGCCAACAAAGCAACCGGCCGTTGGAAATTCACCAGACGATCCTGCGACCACGCCAGCAGATCTTCCAGCAAAAGCGGTACCCCACTGTCGATCACTGCCACCGGTCGTTGGCCAAACTCGGCGTCATCCACCGGCACCACCACCACCTGCAAGATCTGCGAGTGAGCCGCCAGCACGCGTTCGATATCCTCCGGCTGAATGCCTTCCCCACCGCTGAAAAACAGGTTATCCAACCGGCCAATGATCCGCAGTTCACCCTGTTCCATGACGCCGCGATCGCGGGTATGAAACCAGCCTTGATCATCGACGAGCGGCAGCAACGCACCGCGTTGCCAATATCCCAACGCCAGACTCAACGCACGGATCCACACTTCCTCATTCACCAGCTTAACTTCCCGACCAGCCAATGGCAGCCCAACGCCTGGCAGCCCGTCAGCGCGCTTGGCACACACCGTGGAAGCCAGTTCGGTCAGGCCGTAGCCGCACCAACAGCGAATGCCTGCCGCCTCCGCCTGCGCGGTCAGCTCTGGCGGGATCATCGCGCCCCCAAGCAGCACTTTCTTCAACGTCAGCGCCGCCAGCGGCTGCACCAGTAAACGCCAAAGCTGTGTCGGCACCAGCGAGGCATGGGTACACCCTGCCAATGCGTCAGCCAGAGGATGCATATCACGCACCACCAGTCCGGCCCCCGCCGCCAGCCAGCGCCAGACAATGCCCTGGCCGGAAACGTGAAACAGCGGTAAAGACAGTAGCCAGCGGTCCTGAGGTTGGAAGTCCATCAGCCGCAGTACCCCTTCGGCGCTGGCCAGATGCGCGGCATAGCTGTGCGCAGCGGCCTTTGGTCTGCCGCTGGAGCCGGAGGTCAAGGTCAGCGTCGCCAGCCGTTGCGCATCCCAACGCGGTGGATTCAGCCAGCGAGATTCGGTAGAGGGAGGGGTTAAAGGGATGATCGTTGCCGGTAAGGTCGGTAACCGGTCCGGACTGAAAGCAAAATCGATATCCAGATCAGGCAGCAACGTCGCCAACTGGGCCGCGGGCAGCGCCGGATTCAACGGCAGCAGCCGCGCACCGCACTGCAGCAGCGCCAGATAAGCCAACAGCAGCGGGTAGCTGTTCTTGCCGCATAACGCCACGCCACAGCCGGGCTCGACGCCCTGATGCTGAAAATCTGCCGCCAGCCTATCCACCTGACGGCGCAACACCAGCCAACTCACCGGCTGGTGCCCCACCGTTACCGCCGTCGCCTGTGGCCGTCGCTGCGCCCACTGCCGCCACGGCCAGTCTTTTAGCTGCGCCATAAACACTCCAGCGCTGATGTATCCAATAGCGGCAACTCGCAGTCCGGCCAGGGGCGTAGCAGCTGCGCCTGCATCAGATCCAGCGTGTCCAGTCCAGGTACGGTATTCGGCGTCAGCCAGTGCGCGATGCGTGCCAGTTGCGTCAACCCCAGGCTCGATTCGATGCTGGAGCTGATCACCGCCGTTAACCCCGCCGCATGGGCCTGCTCCACCAGGGTACGGCAACGAACCAGACTGCCGGTCAAGGTTGGTTTAATGACGATCGCCGCCACGCCCGGCTCGGCCTGCACCACAAAGTCCGCCTCGCGCACGCTTTCGTCCCAGGCGATAGCAATGCCGGTCGCCAGCGCGAAATCCCGCGATTCATCACGGGTTTTGCAAGGCTCTTCAAGGAAAGCAATGCGTTCACGCAGCGCCGGTGCCACGTATTTAGCGAACCCGTCCGCCTTGGCACGAGTCCAACTGCGGTTGGCGTCCAGCCGCAGACGCAAATCGGGCAGGGCTTCCAGCAAGACGTTGACTATCATGCCGTCGCGCACCGCCTCATACAGCCCAACCTTCACCTTGGCAACTTTCTCTCCCGGCAGCGCGGTCAATACCGCGAACAGCTCGTCAGGATCGCCGGTACACAGCGGCGCTTTGCGGTAATCTGCCTGCAGCGGCAACCGCTGTTCCAATTCCGCCAACGCGCAGCTGGTGCCGAACGCTACTGAAGGCAACGGGCTGTCTGACGGCAAGGTCCCGCCTTGCCAGTCCTGTACCCAACGCAGCGCAGCCTGCTCGGCCTGCGCCAGCGTTTCCTGGCTGAACTCTGGCAGCGGCGCTATCTCACCCCAACCTTCCTGCCCGCCCTGCTGCAGATGGATCAGCAAACCATCGCGGGTTTTCAGCCGCTGGTTGCGCAGCACCACGCCAGCCTCCATCGGCAGGCTGTAACGGTAAACGGCGGCGTTACGGATCGGAGCATTCATTACGGATTACGCTTGAATTTGCTGAAGTCCGGCTGGCGTTTTTCGTTGAACGCGTTGCGCCCTTCCTGACCTTCGTCAGTCATGTAGAACAGCATGGTGGCGTTACCCGCCAGTTCCTGCAGACCGGCCTGACCGTCGCAGTCGGCATTCAGGGCCGCTTTCAGGCAGCGCAGCGCCATCGGGCTGTTTTGCAGCATTTCACGACACCAGCGTACGGTTTCTTTTTCCAGGCTCGCCAAGGGCACCACGGTGTTGACCAGGCCCATGTCCAGCGCGGCGGCAGCATCATACTGACGGCACAGGAACCAGATCTCGCGCGCTTTCTTCTGGCCGACGATACGTGCCATGTAAGAAGCGCCCCAACCGCCGTCGAACGACCCCACTTTAGGCCCGGTCTGGCCGAAGATGGCGTTATCCGCCGCGATGGTCAGGTCGCACATCATATGCAATACGTGACCGCCGCCGATCGAATAACCGGCAACCATCGCCACCACGGGTTTCGGGCAGGTGCGGATCTGGCGCTGGAAGTCGAGCACGTTCAGATGGTGCACGCCGCTTTCATCCTGATAACCGCCGTAATCGCCGCGCACTTTCTGATCGCCGCCGGAGCAGAAGGCTTTGTCGCCGGCGCCGGTGAGAATAATGGTGCCGATGCCGTCGTCGTAGCGGGCATTGGACAGCGCTTCGATCATCTCTTTCACCGTGTGCGGCCGGAAGGCATTACGCACCTGCGGACGGTTAATGGTGATTTTAGCGATGCCGTCGCTGGACTTGTGGTAGAGGATATCTTCGAAATCGCCTGAGCAATCCTGCCACTCGATGGCGGCGTACAGCTGTTCTTCATTCGGATAGAGCATGTTCTGTTCCTTTAACCAGGGTTAACGAGAAAAGTGCGCAGTTCGGCGACGAAATCCTGCGGGTTGGCCAGGTGCGAGTTATGCCCGGCCTGCGGCACGATGCGTAACGGCAACCCGGCGTCACGCGCCAACTGCTGAAATTTGTGATCGTCGGCACCGCACAACACCACCAGCGGTATCGCCAGCTGTTGCAATTGCGGCACCAGACAGGGCTGCTTGCCCAGCGAAGTGGCTTCCAGCATGTCCGCCACTGCCGCGCCGGAATTGTCCTTGCGGGCACCGATCAGCGCATCGCGGTGCACCGCGCTGAGATTGGCGAAGACCGGCTGCTGGTACCAGTCCGCCAGCACCTGTTCAATGGGTTCGTGGCGGAAACGTTCCGCCCAGGCCGCATCGTGCGTCAGACGTTGAGCACGCAGGGCCGGATCGGCCAGTCCGGGATTTCCGCCTTCAATAATTACCCCTTGCAGGCCGGTGGTGTCGCCGCAGCAGGCGTGGTACATGGCTATGCGCCCACCCAATGAATAGCCCACCAGCCAATAGCGTTCGATGCCGTGCATCTGCAAGGTGCTGCTGATTTGCGCGCTGATATCGTCAAAGCTGCTGCAGGTCACCGCAACGGAATCGCCGTGGCCCGGCAGGTCGATCGCCAGCGACGGCCACTCCGGGCAGCGGGAAGCGATCACCCGCCATTCATTGTTGTTGCCCAACAGGCCATGCAGCCAGATTAACCAGGGCCGATCGGCTTCGCCCTGTTGCAAGACTTTTGTCGCCAGCATTATTGCTCCGCCATCTGTTGCACCAGATGCTGCAACGTCTGTGCACCATCGCTCGGCGGCACCTGCAGCTCAATCAGCGTGGCACCGCTGTGGCGCCACCCCTGTTCCACCGCCTGCAGCAACTGTCCCCAGTTTTCCGGGCGGGCGTAAGCGAGTTGGAACATCGCTGCGGCATGGCTGAACTCCACGTCCTGCGGCATGCAGTAGAAGCGCTGCCGGTCTTCTTCCGGCGTTGGCAGCAATGAAAAAATCTGGCCGCCATTATTATTGACCACGATCAGCACCGTTGGCGCAGAGCATTGACGCAGCAGCGCCAGCGCGTTCAGGTCATACAGGGCGGAAAGATCTCCCACCACCGCCAGCGTTGGTTTGGCGGTGGCCCGCTGCACGCCTGCGGCGGTAGAGATCAGGCCGTCGATGCCGCTGGCACCGCGATTGCTGAACACCGGATAACCCGCCGGCAAGCGGGTCAAGGCATCAATCAAGCGTACGATCAGGCTGTTGCCCAGAAACAGCTGGCCGTTTTCCGGTAGCAGCTCCGGCAGGCGGTGCGCCAACTGCGCCTCGCCAAAACGGTTGACCAGGTGGCCCGAGACCGCGTCCAGCGCGTTATCCGCCAGCTGCGTCAGTTCATCCGCCCAAGGGGTGCGAGGCTGGGCCGGATGCAACTCAAGCCACTGCGCCACGCTGGAACGAATGCGCCGCCCCCGGTGGTGCGCCGGGTCGAGTCGCCCCGGTAAATCGTCGATCAACCAATATTCCTGCGGCTGGCACTGCTCCTGCCACTGCAGCAGGCGTTTACCGGTCAGGCTGCTGCCGAACTGCACCACCAGTTGCGCATCCGCCAGCCGTTTTTGCGCCTGCGGCTGAGCCAACCATAAATCGGCACAGGGCAGCGGTTGCCCGGTCTGAGACAAAACGTCGCCTATCAATGGCCAGCCGAGCATGGCGGCCCATTGCGCCACCTGCTCACCCTCCTCCGCACTCATGCGGCCTGCCACTACCACGCCCCGTTTTTGCCGCCAGAAGAACCAGTCTGGCTGTTTGAGCACCACGTGTGGATCCATTTCGCGCAGCCAGGGCTGGCTGCCTTGCCACCAGTCGCCAAGCGTCGCGGACCAATCGTCGTACTGCTGCTCATCGCCGCCGTACAGCGGTTCGGCAAAGGGGCAATTAATATGCAGCGCGCCGTGATGCAAACGTGCCATGGCGCTGTCGAGGGTGGAAACCAGCCAACTGGCGGAAATATCCGGCGTCGGGCGCGGCAGATCGAGACTCAAAGATGGGTGGCTGGCATACAGGCCGTTTTGGCGGATGGCCTGATTGGCACCGCAGTTGATCAGCTCAGGTGGACGATCGGCCGTGAGAAACACCAGCCGTTCGCCGGTCAGCCCGGCTTCGATCAAGGAAGGGTACAGGTTGGCGGCCGCAGTGCCGGAAGTGACGATGACCGCCACCGGCTCCCGTGACGCCTTCGCCAGGCCAAGCGCCAAATGGCCCAGCCCGCGCTCGTCAAAATGGGTATGGCAGATAAAAGACTTGTTGGCCGCCGCAGCCAGCGTCAAAGGCGTAGAGCGCGATCCCGGAGCGATACAAACATGCCGCACTCCATGGCGAGCCAGCGCTTCCAACAGCAACGCCGCCCACCGGCGATTAAAAACACTTGTCGACATAGTTCGCTCACAAGTCGGTTAACAGAATCTGCCTCTGGCACCCGCCGATCGGCGGCATGCCAAAATGATGTTCTGCATTATATGAGTAGTTATCTTTACGACTTTTGCGCCAGCGCAAAAACGCCGTACATCCCGGTGACTTTATGGTAGACAATTAATTGATTTAGAACAAAAAATAAACATAAAAATCACACGCAGTTTACACTCACCGCGTCGTTCTCTCAATAAATCCGTAACCCAAGCAGGGAAATTCAGGGCAAAGCGTCTGGCTGTAACAACGTCAGCAACCCGGCGGCCTTGTTTTCGATCTCCAGCCACTCTTCGGCGGCGTCGGAACCGCTCACGATACCGGCCCCGGCGTACAGCCGTAATCGGTCGCCGTCTAACTGCGCGCAGCGTAGCGATACGCAAAACTCGCTGCGGGACGCGGACAAATAGCCGGCAGAACCGGCATACCAGCCGCGGGAGAAGGGTTCATGCTGCAGGATAAATTCGCGTGCTGCCTGACGCGGCAAGCCGGCGACCGCCGCCGTAGGCTGTAACCGATGCAAGCAATCGGCATCGTCCTCACGTTTCAGCCGGCCTTCAATACGGCGCCGCAGGTGCTGCACCTTACGCAAACGCACCACTTCCGGCGGTAACACATCCACGGCATTAGCTCCCCCTTGCAGGCGCTGGCAGATGTCGTCCACCACCAGCAGATTTTCACGCCGGTTCTTGCCATCCTGCAGCAGCCATTGCGCCAGGGCCTGAGCCTGTTGGTGTTCGGGGTGATTAGCCACGGTGCCCGCCAGAGCTTCCGTCAGCAGTTGACGCCCCTTGCGTAGATACAGCCTTTCCGG
The DNA here is from genome assembly GCF_047456085.1 of Serratia sp. BNK-12. Classification (NCBI taxonomy): domain Bacteria; kingdom Pseudomonadati; phylum Pseudomonadota; class Gammaproteobacteria; order Enterobacterales; family Yersiniaceae; genus Serratia; species Serratia sp. BNK-12. The sequence continues at coordinate 1,481,446 of NZ_CP179896.1, read as the reverse complement.
GCTGGAACCGAGAAAGGCGGAATCTGCATCAAATCGCAGCATATAGTGGTAACATCGGTGGTTCACTCTGCGGCTGGCTTCCATCATCGCCGGCGCAAACAGCGGGCCATCCAGCGTCAGTAGCGTACTGCGCGCCAACACCACCTTCTCCATCTGTTGCCGATCTATCGCCTTCAGCGCTTCGTGCAACATGGTTTCCCACCCGGCACGTTCCGGTTGATGCTGCACCTTTCTCACTTTCGCCTTTAATGGCGTCATAGGCCGTGCAGCCACGCTATTTTCCAGCCAGCACTCGGCGACGATCGCATCGTCGCGTAGCGAACTTTCAGAAAACAGATTCAGCATTAATTGTGTTTCGCCCTCGCGGGTCAAAATTTCCAGGCGTGGCAAAAATAAATGCGCCGTGCCATCGAAGGCGTTCAGCCCCCACACCCGCGCACCTTCATGCGCCTTGAGAAATGCCTGTGCTTGTTCCGGTTGGGTAAACAGGCGCAGTGCACCGCAGGCCGCGGCCTCTTCATGCCCGTCGCGATGATGCCAGTAAAACTGAGGGAATGTCGGCTGTGCCGCTAACCATGCCAGCAAGGGGGTGGTCAACGGCGCGGGAACGGGAAGTGCAAGCTGGCGGAAGCCGCCCGCCACGGGAAAATGTTGTTCAAACTGCCGGCGTAATCGCCGCAGCAATGCCGAAAGTTGTTCCACGGCCACCTCAATAACCAAACTTAATGTAGGGAATTATACGGTAAATCAAGGATCAACGGCGGAAAAATAGCGTCATAACGCCAATGGCAGGGCCCGCAAATTGTTTATTAAAATTAAACAATCAGCTCAAAAAGCGGCCAAGAATGCATTGTACGACTATACTGAGAAAGCATGTTCCTGCCTGCTGTGAACCCACGCCAGATCTTACTGGCGCTAAAAACAGGATGTTCACGCTCTCCCAGCGGTTTCACCGGCTGTCCTTTGGGTCAGATGTAAGGAGCTTTTGTGTGAAAGAAATACTAATCAATTGGTTAAAAAAACAACGTAAAAATTCGAAAATTAAATCATTGCCGCTTCGGCGTCAAAAAGACGCTCCTGACAACAGCGGCGGTGCCATTAAGGCAGAACTGTTTTCTGTCGATCAAATGGAGCGTTACGGGCAACGCCTGGCGCGTTCCCATAAGCTGGCAACGCGCAAAACGCCCTACTACCTGCTGAAGCGTCTGGACGACAACGAACGCATTTTGGCGGAAAGCTGCCACCAGCTCAGCAACGGCAAGAAAGCCAGCATGACTCCCGCCGGCGAATGGCTGCTGGACAATTACTATCTGATTGAAGAACAAATCCGCGTTGTGCGCCACCACTTGCCGAAAACCTTCGGTCGCGGTCTGCCGCAGCTGGCGCCGCCGCATAACTGTCCGCGGATCTATGACGTGGCTGCCGAAGCCATCGCGCACGGTGACGGCCACTGGGACGCCGAAAGCCTCACGCGGTATATCGCCGCCTATCAAAAAGAAGTCAATCTGACGCTCGGCGAACTCTGGGCGCTGCCCGGCATGCTGCGCCTGGCGTTGATCGAAAACCTGCGCCGCGTCAGCGTGGAAGTCGCGCAGGCCCAGCAGGAACGCAATCTGGCCGACAGCTGGGTGACGAAAATGCTGGAGTCGGCGGAAAACGATCCCGCCAACCTGATCGTGGTGATCGCCGATATGGCGCGATCCAATCCCCCACGCACCAGCGCCTTTGTTGCCGAGCTGGTGCGCCGTCTGCAGGGGCACGGTACCATGCTGGCGCTACCACTCACCTGGGTAGAGCAGCGTCTGGCGGAAGTCAGCCTGACCTCAGATGAATTGATCCACCGCTTTAACCAGCAACTGGCCGTCAGCCAGCTGTCGGTCAGCAACAGCATCTCCGGCCTGCGCCAGCTAAGCGAAATGGATTGGGCAGAATTTGTCGAAACCATGAGCCAGGTCGAACAGACCCTGCGTGAAGATCCCGCCGGGGTTTATCCGTTAATGCATTTCACAACCCGCGACAACTACCGCCACGTGATCGAAATGCTGGCGCGCCACTGTCCGCACAATGAAGTGCAGGTCGCTCAACACGTGCTTAATATGGCGCGCGTAGCGGCTGAAGACCCGTCGAGCGATCCACGCCGCAATCACATCGGTTACTACCTGGTTGACGATGGTCGCCCCGAACTTGAGCAGCAATTAGAGGTAAAACTCGGACGCATTACCCAATTGCGCCATGCGCTCAGTCAGGCGCCGCTGCTTTCCTGGCTCGGCAGCCTGAGCCTGATCACTACCGCCATCTGCGCGGAACTGCTGCGTCACGCTTACAGCACCGGCATCAGTTGGGGACTGGTACTGCTGTTCTTCCCCATGGCTATCGTGGTCAGTCAGTTCGTGCTCAATTTACTCAGCGAGGTCACTACCCGCAGCCGCACGCCGCAACCCTTGCCGCGGTTGGATTTCTCCTGCGGTATTCCCGCTGAATTCCGCACCCTGGTAGCGATCCCGACGTTAATCGACAGCAAAAGCGACGTCGATAAACTGATCAATGCGCTTGAGGTTTGTTATCTGGGCAACGCGATGAAACATTTGCACTTTGCCCTGCTCACCGACTTCAACGATGCGCCCCAACAACGGCATGCGGACGACGCAGCCTTGCTGGATTACGCCTGCCGACAGATGGAAGCATTGAACGGACGCTATCCCTGCGAAGGGCCCAGCCACTTTTTCCTGTTTCACCGCGACCGCGAATGGAATGAAAAACAGGGAGTATGGATGGGGTTGGAACGAAAACGCGGCAAACTGAACGCGCTGAACAACTGGCTGCGCAACCGAGGTAACGCCTTCTGCACGCAGATTGGCGATGGGCTGGAGGTGCTGAAAAACGTCAAGTATGTCATTACGCTCGACAGCGATACCGTCCTGCCGCGCGAAAGCGCCCATCAGCTGATCGCCGCGATGGCGCACCCGCTCAATCAACCTCAATACGATGCGCGCCAGCAACGGGTGGTTGAAGGTTATGCCATCCTGCAACCACGCATGGCCGAAGAAATCCCCAGCTACGGCCAGGGCCGTTATGCCGCCCTGTGCAGCAGCACGCCGGGTAATGACCCCTATACGCTGATGGCCTCGGATATCTATCAGGATCTGTTTGGCGAAGGCTCGTTTATCGGCAAAGGCATTTACGACGTGGACGTGTTCTCCCACAGCCTGAAAGGCACCTGCCCGGCGAACCTGGTACTGAGCCACGATCTGCTGGAGGGCTGTTACGCCCGCTCCGGCCTGCTGAGCGACGTGCTGCTGTACGAGCAATATCCCAGCAATTATCTGGTGGACGTCGCGCGCCGCACGCGCTGGATCCGCGGCGACTGGCAATTGCTCAACTGGCTTCTGCCACGGGTGAAAACCGAGGACGGTACCCGCACCGCCAATCCGCTGAGCACCCTGTCGCGCTGGAAGTTGTTCGATAACCTGCGCCGCAGCCTGGCTGCCCCCAGTCTGTTGCTGTTACTGTTTTGCGGTTTTGTCTGGCTGCCAAACACCCGTTACTGGCTCGGGGTGTTCGCCCTTATCCTGCTGCTACCGACCCTGTTGGCGTTGGTGCAGGACATCCTGCGTAAACCGCCGCGCAGGCCCGTCTTGCAACATCTGCTGTTGGCGTTAAACGGTTCGCTGCATCGCCTGGCACAAATCGGACTGCGGCTGGCGACCTTGCCGCATGAAGCGCTGTACAGCCTGAAAGCGATTGCCGTGACCCTGTGGCGGCTGTTGATTAGCAAGCGCAATCTGCAAGAGTGGACCAGCTACGATCAATCCAAGGCACGCCAGCAGGTCACGCTGGAAAACTTCTATCGCGCGATGTGGATCAACCCGGTCGCCGGTGCCGCACTGCTGTTGTTCAGTTTTCTGCATAATCCAATGGCGCTGTTTATCACATTGCCGTTCGCCACTCTGTGGATCCTGTCGCCGTTCCTGCTGTACTACCTCAGCCAGGAGCCACAGCGCAGCAAAACCGCCATCAACGATGAACAACGGCGCTTTCTGCGCCAAACCAGCCGCCAAACCTGGGACTTCTTCAATACCTTCGTCAACCAGCAGGAAAACTGGCTGCCGCCGGATAACTACCAGGAAATACCGGAGCCGGTGGTGGCGCACCGTACCTCACCGACCAATATCGGGCTGTCGTTATTGGCCAACCTCACCGCCTATGACTTCGGCTATCTGACGCTCAGCGACGCGCTGCGGCGCATCGAACTGACGCTCAACACTCTGGATCGGCTGGAACACTATCGTGGCCATTTGTACAACTGGTACGACACCCGCACCCTGGAGCCGCTGAACCCGCGTTATATCTCCAGCGTCGACAGCGGTAACCTGGCCGGTCACCTGCTGACACTCAGCGCCGGCTTGCCGGCACTGGCCCACCAGCCGGCCATAGATCCGCTGCGGGTGCTGACCGGTCTTGGTGACAGCCTGCAACTGCTGGAACAGCACTGGGGCGACGCCGCACCGAAAAACCTGTCGAAGCTGCGCAACCATTGGGAGCAGGCCCACCACAGCCATCCGGCAGCCCTGCTGGCGGAACTGAATGCCATGCGCAACTACAGCAACGGGCTGCAGGAACCGGCGCTAAATCATGATGAGGAAACCAAACGCTGGGCCGGAGCCTTGCACCAGCAGCTTAACGAACTGTGTGCCGAATGGGCGCAGTGGTTCGGCTGGCTGAGTGACGGCATGCCCGAACTGGAGCAGGTGCCCAGCCTGCACTGGCTGGCTAACCCGCCTGGCCAGTTGACGCTGTCGCCGGAACAGCAAAATCAGCTGAGCGCGGCGGGTGCGCTGGCGCAGGAACGTCTGACGCAGTTGCAAAGCCTGCAGCAGCGGTTGGAAAAAATGGCGCAAATGGATTTCAACTTCCTGTATGACGAATCAACCCATTTGCTGACCGTTGGCTTTAACTGCGATCAAAACAAGATGGACAGCAGTAAATACGACCTGCTGGCCTCCGAGATTCGTTTAACCAACTACGTCGCCATCGCCACCAATCAGGTGCCGCAGCGCAGCTGGTTTGCACTTGGCCGCCTGTTCACCGTGATCGACCACGAACCCGCGCTGATGTCGTGGAGTGGGTCGATGTTTGAGTACCTGATGCCACAGTTGGTGATGCCTGCCTACCCTGATTCACTGCTGGTGCAGATGTGCCATGCGGCGGTGGAGCGGCAGATTGCCTGGGGTAAGGAACGCGGCGTTCCCTGGGGCATTTCCGAATCCGGCTATTTCGGTTTCGACGCCGACCAAAACTATCAGTATCACGCCTTTGGCGTTCCGGGTCTGGGCCTGAGACGCGGGCTGGGTGACGATATGGTGGTGGCGCCTTATGCCACGGTGATGGCGCTGATTGTCGATCCGGACGCCGCCTGCAATAACCTGGTTACGTTGGAGAAAAATGGGGCCAAAGGCCGCTACGGTTTCTACGAAGCGCTGGATTACACCACCGCTCGCCTAAGCCGGGGGCAACTGTATGTCATCATCCGTTCCTATATGGCGCACCACCAGGGCATGAGCTTCCTTGCCCTGTCGCATCTGTTGCTGGATGCGCCTATGGTAGCGCGCTTCGCTGAGTATCCGGCGTTCCAGTCAGCGCGGCTGTTGCTGCAGGAACGGGTGCCGGATGCAGTCGAGCTGTACAGCACCCGTCGCCATTTCGAAACCCACGAGGGGACTATCACCCCGGCCAGCTTCGCCGCACGCGAGTTCAACCGTGTGGACTCCCCGATCCCCGAAGTGCAGTTGCTGTCCAACGCCAACTATCACCTGATGCTCACCCAGGCCGGCGGCAGCTACAGCCGCTGGCAGAATCTGGCCTTGACCCGCTGGCGCGAAGACGCCACCTGCGATAACTGGGGCGCTTTCTGTTACCTGCGCGACCCGCAAACCGGTGAGGTCTGGAGCAATACCTGGCAGCCGATCGGTGGTGCCGCCAAGGGGTACAGCGCCGTGTTCAACGACGCCGGGGCCGAGTTCCAGCGTCAGCAGGGGTCGCTGTCGGTGAAAACGCAGGTGGTGGTATCGCCGGAAGATGATATTGAGCTGCGCCGCGTGACGTTGGTCAACCGCAGCAAGCAACCGCGCACCATCGAAATCACCAGCTATGCAGAAGTGGTGCTGGCACCGGCCGGCAATGATCTGGCCCACCCGGCGTTCAGTAACCTGTTCGTACAAACCGAACTGTTGCCGGATCAAGACGCCATTTTGTGCCACCGCCGCCCGCGCGAACCGAAAGAAAAATGCCCGTGGTTACTGCACATGATGACGGTGCAAGGCCGCACCAGCCAGACGTCGTTCGAAACCGATCGCGCCAAATTTATCGGCCGCGGCCGCACCCCGGCCAATCCGCAGGCGCTGTATCAAAATACCCCGCTAAGCAACAGCGCCGGACCGGTCATTGATCCGATCATCGCTATCCGTCAGCGCGTGGTGCTGGAACCAAATGTACCGCTCACACTGGATATCTTCTATGGCGTCAGTGAAGACCGCGCCAGCAGCCTGGCGATGCTGGAAAAATACCGCGATCGCCATTTGGCAGACCGGGTGTTTGAACTGGCCTGGTCGCACAGCCAGGTGGTACTGCGTCAACTGAACGCCAATGAGGATGACGCCAACCTGTTCAATCGTCTGGCCAGCGCGGTGGTCTTCCCGGCGCAGGAAATGCGCGCCGCCAGCAGCGAAATCATTAACAACCGCCGTGGTCAGTCTGGTCTGTGGGGATATTCAATCTCCGGCGATCTGCCGATTGTGCTGTTGACCGTGACCGACGGCGAAAACATCGAGCTGGTTCGGCAACTGATCCAGGCGCACAACTACTGGCGTCTGAAAGGGTTGCAGGTGGATCTGGTGATCCTCAACGAAGATATCGGCGGCTACCGTCAGGATCTGCAAAACCAGATCATGGGCCTGATCGCCGCCGGCATGGAATCGACCCAAACCGATAAGCCGGGCGGCATCTTCGTACGCACCAGCGAACATATGTCACCGGAAGATCATCGTCTGCTGCTCAGCGTCGCGCGTATTTACCTCGACGATCGACGCGGCGGTTTAACCGAGCAGCTCAACCAGCGCCTGCAGTTGCCGCAGATCCTGCAGCAACCGCTGTCGCCGGTGACCGCCTCGTCGAAACTGGCGACGGTGGATAATTTGCCGCGCAACCTGCATTCGCCGCAGTTGCCCGACATTGCCGCGCTGCAGTTCTATAACGGCCTCGGCGGCTTCTCGGAGAATGGCCGCGAATATGTGATTGCGATGAACGAAAGCAAGATCACCCCGGCGCCCTGGTCGAACGTGATGGCCAACCCGATGTTCGGCTCGGTGGTTTCGGAAAGCGGCCAGGCCTACACCTGGTACGAAAACGCCCACGAATACCGTCTCACGCCTTGGGACAACGATCCCATCTGTGACCGCAGCGGCGAAGCTTTCTACCTGCGCGACGAAGAGAGCGGCCATTTCTGGTCACCAACCCCGCTGCCCGCCCGGGGCCGAGGCCATTACCTGACCCGTCACGGTTTCGGCTACAGCGTTTTCGATCACCGCGAAAGCGGCATCGACAGCCAGTTCACCCTGCTGGTGGCCAAAGATGCCCCGGTAAAACTGTTCCTGCTGACGCTGACCAACACCTCCGGACGTACCCGCAAGCTCTCGGCTACCGGTTATGTCGAGTTTATCCTCGGCGATCTGCGGCAAAAGTCGGCCATGCATATCGTCACCCAGGCGGCTTCGTCTGAAAACGGCTGCGGTATCCTGGCGACCAACCACTATGGGGGCAACGGCTCGGATCGCACCGCGTTCTTCGGCGTCTCGGGGGCGCATTGTTCGCTCACTGGCGACCGGCGTGAATTTATCGGTCGTAATGGTTCGCTGGCCAATCCGGCGGTGCTAAAACTGCGGCGCCTGTCTGACAAAGTCGGGGCTGGTATGGATCCGTGCGGCGCGGTGCAGTCGGCCATCAGCCTGATCGACGGCGATCAACGCAGCTTTGTGTTCGCCCTCGGGTTGGGGCAAAACGCCGAAGAAGCCGAAGCGCTGCTGCACAAATACCTCCAGGAGGACAACCTGCAGGATGAGTTGCAACAGGTGGCTGCGCACTGGGACGGTATTCTCAACAAAGTGCAGATAGGGACGCCGCAACCGGCCGTCGATTTACTGGCCAATGGCTGGCTGCTGTACCAGACCCTTGCCTGCCGTATTCAGGCGCGCAGCGGTTACTACCAATCCGGCGGTGCCTTTGGCTTCCGCGATCAACTGCAGGATACTTTGGCACTGACTCATGCCGCCCCGGAACGGCTGCGGGAACAGATCCTGCTGTGCGCTTCGCGCCAGTTCGTCGAAGGCGACGTGCAACACTGGTGGCATCCGCCGCAGGGCAACGGCGTGCGCACCCGCTGTTCGGATGACTATTTGTGGTTGCCGCTGGCCATTTGCCACTATCTGGACGCCACCGACGATCAGAGCATCCTGGATGAACAGGTGGGCTATCTGGAGGCGCGCAAACTGGCACCCGGCGAGGAGTCTTCCTATGAACAACCGGCGCAGAGTGCAACGCAAGAAACCTTGTATCAGCATGGCGTCCGGGCGTTAAAACACGGATTGAACTTCGGCGAACACGGTCTGCCGCTGATGGGAGCCGGTGACTGGAACGACGGCATGAATATGGTGGGCCTGGAGGGACGTGGCGAGAGCGTCTGGCTTGGCTTCTTCCTGTTCCATATCCTGCAGCGTTACGGCAAGTTGGCAACCGCGCGTCATGACGACGAACTGGCGACGCTGTGCCGCCAACAGGCCGAGACGCTGCGCAATAATCTGCGTGACCATGCCTGGGACGGCGAATGGTACCGTCGGGGCTATTTCGACAGCGGGGAACCACTGGGCTCTCATCAGTCGGCGGAGTGCCGTATCGACGCCATTGCCCAAAGTTGGTCAGTACTGTCCGGTGCCGGTGATGCGCCACGCAGCCTGCAAGCCATGCAGTCGCTGGATAAACACCTGGTCGACAACCAGGCCGGCCTGATCAAACTGCTGACGCCGCCTTTTGACGGCAACGGCCCGAATCCGGGCTATATCCGCGGCTATCTGCCTGGCGTGCGGGAAAACGGCGGACAATATACCCATGGCGCGGTGTGGGCGGTGATGGCCTTCGCCGAAATGGGCAATATCGAGCGCGCCTGGGAACTGATGGCGCTGATCAACCCGATCAACCACAGCCTGGACAGTACCGCGGCGGAACGCTACAAGGTCGAGCCGTATGTGGTTACCGCCGATATTTACGCGGTGGCGCCGCACGTCGGTCGCGGCGGCTGGAGCTGGTATACCGGCTCTGCCGGTTGGATGTATCGGCTGATCCTCGAGTCACTGCTGGGTCTGAAACGCCATGGCGATCGGCTGAGCGTCAATACCCGCCTGCCGGCGGACTGGCCACAGGTGACGCTTAACTACCGGGAGGGTAGCAGCGAATATCGGTTGGTTGTTCGTCAGGGGCAAGGCGCGGCGCAGGTCAGCGTCGACGGTGAAAAACAGTCGGAAGCTGTGATAACGCTGGTAGACGATGGCAAAATCCATCAGGTGGAAGTGACATTGGGGCAGTAAATATCGGGGCGCGGCGGGTGCCGCGCCCAACGTCTACAGGCCGTTATTTACGCGCCAGCAACAAGCCCAGTACCAGGCCAACCGTTGCACCAATCCCTACGCTGCACCAGGGGTTTTCACGCACGTATCCGTCGGTTCGGCAAACGGCGTCCTTGGCACGCGCATAGTAGGACTCGGTGGTGTCAGCCAACCGCGACTTGACCTCACTCAATGCCTCTTCGGCATGAGCTTTGATATCGATATAGGCCTGATCGGCACGATCGCCGGAGTACTTCAACACTTCTTCCAGCGTGTCGCTCAGCATTCTCAGATCGTCATCGAGCGTGGTTTGATCCGCATCCGTATTTCTCGCCATGGTAAGTTCTCCGTGTTTAAAAAATGAAACGGCCCTTAACTATAGACAAGGATCGCCGATCCCCGCCATCAGACTGATGGCTAAAATCAGAACACCAGTTGGACTTTGGCGGCCCGGCTCTTGTCGCCGGCAAACGTCAGCGCCTCAGCCAGTTGACGATTGTCGAACTCGGCGGACAGCAGCGGCAGCGGATTGACTGTCCCCTCGGCCAGCCACGTCACCGCCAGGGCGAACTCTTCAACAAACCGGAAGGATCCCAGCAGATTCAGCTCTTTGGCGATCAACAGCATCAGCGGGAAATCCGGGAAGCTGCTTCCCATACCGACTTGCACCACCGTCCCCTTGGCGCGGGTGACCTCCAGACAACGCTGCAACGACAGTGGATGGCCGGAGACTTCAAAAGCGATATCAAAGTACCCTTTTTCCTGCTGATAGCTGCTGAAATCGTCATTGCCGGCGTGCAGACAGCGGGATGCCCCCATCTCTCCGGCGATATCCAGACAACGCGGGCTGAGATCGGCGCAGACAATTTCGTCGGCGCCCAACGCCTTCAGCGCCGCCACCAGCAGGCAGCCTATCGGGCCGACGCCGGACACAAATACCTTTTTCCCTTTCACTTCACCGGGCTGCCTGGCGGCATGTATCGCCACCGCCAGCGGCTCGGCAAAAACCATCACCTTCTCGTCGCAGTTGGCGTCGAACGCAATGCATTGCGCGCTATCAACCACCTTGTACTGGGTAAAAGCGCCGTCAACATGTGGGAAGTACATCGCGCTGCCGAAAAAGCGCATTTGAGTACATTGGTTTTGCTGATCCGCCAGGCAATACTTACACTGCCCGCAGGGCTTGCTGGGGTTTAACGCCACTTTCTGGCCCACGGGCAGACGAGCCGTGTCGCTGGCGACCACTTCACCGATCACCTCATGGCCCAGCACCATCGGCTGACGCACCTGAAAACTGCCGACTTTACCCTCCTGATAATAATGCAGGTCTGATCCGCAGATGCCACCACGGGTGATTTTCACCAGCGTGCCGTGGCCCTGGTACTCAACCTCCTGCTCCACTACCGCCACGTCATATTTGCCGTTGACCACGCAGGATTGGGTTTGAATTTTCATCATCATATTCTCATAAGCAGGCGGCTATACCGCGGCCGACATTCCGCCATCGACAAACAGCAGGTGACCATTGACAAAATCAGAGGCTTTGGACGACAGGAACACCGCTGCGCCAATCAACTCCTGCGGATCGCCCCAACGGGCAGCCGGGGTACGCTTGGTCAGCCAGGCGGTAAACTCTTGGTTGTCCGCCAGTGCCTGAGTCATTTCGGTTTTGAAGTAGCCCGGGGCAATACCATTGACCTGAATGTTGTAGCGCGCCAGCTCTACGCACATGCCGCGCGTGAGCATTTTCACCGCCCCTTTGGAAGCGGCATAGGGGGTGATGGTGTCGCGGCCCAGTTCGCTCTGCATCGAGCCGATATTGATGATTTTACCGCTTTGACGCTGCACCATATGGCGGGCTACGGCTTGTGACACCATAAATACCGCCTTCTGGTTGACGGCAATAATGTCGTCCCAGTCTTTTTCCGGGAATTCGGTAAACGGGTGGCGACGCTGTATGCCCGCGTTGTTAATCAACACATCGATCCCACCGCTTTGCGCCTCAATTTTCTCAATAGCGGCATGAATGGCCTGGGAGTTAGTGACATCAAAGGCCGCGGCATCGGCGCGGAAGCCCTCACGGCGCAGTGCTTCAACGGCTCGCTGGGCGTTTTCTTCGGTGGTCGCATTGACCAATATGTGAGCGCCGTACTCCGCCAGCCCACGCGCCAGCAGAAAACCAATGCCCCGAGAAGCGCCGGTAATCAGTACTTTTTTATTATCCAGTGAAAATAAGTTGTTCATAACGTCCCCGGCAGTGTCATTCAGATAAGACAGGTGCCTATCTCAGCGGATCGCCGCCGGCAAAAACGTGATGACGATCACTTAAAACAGTGTTACTAAAACCTGTTACCTTTAACGTGAAGCCACGCAATCTCGCGGGAAATAAACTCAACACATTTCATTGAAAAATAAGATTTTTATACTTTATGTCGTCGATTGTTATCACTAAATCGATTTGTTAACATGGCGTTATTCGCGATTTCGCCGCCCCACCCTGTTAAGGCCTCAGAATGAAGAACCAACGCGTCACGCTGCAAGATATTGCGCTGCTCGCCGGCGTGACCAAAATGACCGTCAGCCGCTATCTGCGAACGCCGGAAAAGGTGGCGGCCGAAACCGCCGAGAAAATTGCCCAGGTGATGAAGGAAGTTAACTTTACCGACGGCGATGAAGCACGCTCAACGCAAAAGCCGCGCATTGGCGTTTTGATCCCCTCGTTCAACAACCAAATTTTCGCCGATCTGCTGGCCGGAATCGAATCCATCACTCTGGAACAGGGCTACCAAACGCTGGTAGTGAACTATGACTACAGTCGGCAGCGCGAAGAAGAGCATATCGTCCAACTGCTGGCTTACCCGATTGCCGGGCTGATCCTGACGGATTCGGAGCATACTCTGCGGGCGGAAAAGTACCTGACGGCCGCCAAAATCCCGGTGGCGCAGGTGATGGATCTGGAAGGTCCGGAAGGAAGGATCGCCGTGGGGTTCGATAACTTCCAGGCGGGTTACGACATGACCGAAGCGCTGCTGGCCAGCGGTAAGCGTCAGGTGGTTTATTTTGGCGCCATGTCCGATGCGCGCGACACCAAACGTTTTCAGGGCTACTGCCGGGCGATGGAAAAACAGGGCCTGACACCGCGCCAAATCACACCGCACCGTGTTTCGTCGGTGACGGTCGGCTCCGACATGCTGGCCATGGCACGGCAGCTTTACCCGGATTTGGACGGTATCTTATGCACCAATGACGATCTGGCCGTTGGGGTCTTACAGGAGTGTCTGCGGCTGGGGCTGCGGGTTCCGCAGGATATCGCTTTGTCGGGATTTCACGGCCTGGATATCGGCAAAGCCACCACGCCGGGCATCGCCAGCGTTATTACACCCAGGTTTGATATCGGCAAGGTGGCCACAGAGATCTTGTTGAAACGCATTAAAGGGGTGCCGTGCATTGAGCGCGTTGATCTGCACTACCGCATCTCACTCGGCGGCACCATTTAACTCAGCGGTTAACATGTTCGGTAACAGCGGCCGCCGGTTTCGGTTTTTCGCTGCGCGCCGCCAGCCACAGGCCGCTGTTTTTCATCGCGTAGCCAAACACTAATCCCACCAACAGGGAAAGGGTCACCAGAGACCAATTGCCGCCGCCGGCGAAGGTGGCGCAAGCGCCGATAAAGGTGCCGGGCACAAAACCCAGCCACTGCTGCTTTGCCTGAATGCACATCAGAAAAGCCACCGCGCCGGTCAGCAGATAACCGAGCAGGCTCCAGCCGGGCGCCAGCTCACTGCCGTGAATGATCGCCATCGCCCAAAATACCCCGCTGCAGCAGGTCAGTGTGCTGATCAACAACCCTTTCAGCCCCCCCTGCGGGCAAGCAAAATAGGCCGTACAGCCCAGGAAACCGGCCCAACTGATCAGCCCCAGGCTAACAGCCACCCATCCCCACACGCCGGAGAGGATCCCGGTAGTCACAGCAATGGCAAAAAGAACGTTCATAAACTGACCCGCAGCAAAGAAAGCGCGCAGTTTACGCGAAAATCGGCAAATTCAAGTGATGTAAATCACAAAAATTTTGTAATGAGAAATACTGAAATTGCAGAATTGAGGAATTTGTCACAAAAAAACCAGCGTGACTAGCACGCTGGAAATGACACACAACAACACCAGGGAAATCGTTCGCCACCTTGCGTGGCTAAAATCGTTGTTCAGCTACCCTGCGAATTTCACGTTGCCGACGGACAACCTGAAACTCGGCGGGTATCAGCGCGGGAAACCCGCGCGGGTCACCATGAAGCTCAAAGATAAGCAAACCACGGCACTGACCAGAAATAACAGATTGACCGCCAGATGCAGGCTGGCATGGTCGATAACCGCCCCCAGCAGGATCGGAACCCAGTTGGCGATATAGGCGATTACGTAAAACAGTGAAATCAGTCTCGCATGGCTGGCCTTCGGTGAAATCAGGTTCACCAAGGTGGCACTGCCGACAAAAATCGCCCCGTAGGCGTAACCGGCAATCACCATACCGGCACTGGCCAGAGCCAGCGAGTGGATCTGAATCGCCTCGGCGAACACCACCACTGACAGCGCCTGCGCCAGACAGCCAAACATCAGCGAATGGCGCGCATTAACGCGACGGCTCAGGATCTGGCTAATACCGGCAATCACCAGATAAACCGCAATCACATAGCCGTAAACGCCCCGGCTGTGCATGCCCAGCAGCTTTTCCGATACGCTTGGCCCAATCGCCAGAATACTGGCAGCCACTGCCCAGCAGATGAACAACGCGCCGGCACACAGGAAGAACTTGCCTCCGGTAGCGCGCAGGCCATCCGCCAACGAGCTTTTTTCTGCCGCGGCTTCTGCTGCCGGTGCCCCGCTGAGAGGTACAACAACGGCTTCAACCGGCCATTTCAACATCACGCCCAGTGCGGCAACTGCCGCCACCGCCATGATGATAATGAACGGCAGCGAGGTAGTGTGGAACCCGGTTTGCAGCGCCACGCCGCTGAAAATCGGCCCCAAAGCCAGACCGGTGGTGAATGACAGCGTGGCAATCAGCGCCGCATTTTTACCGCCGTCCTTCGGCCCAAAACGCACCAGCGCAATGTTAGCCGCACCGGTCAAAGCCCCGGTGCCGATCCCGGCCAGCAGACGCGCCATAAACATCATCAAAAACGAATCGGCCATCGAAAACAGCAAGGCCCCGGCCAACACCACCAGCAGCGCCGGTACAATCATGCTGCGCAGATCTTTGACCTTGCCGGCCATGTTGCCCACGCCGAACAGCGAAATCAGCACGCCGGCGGCATAGGCGCCATAAATGACGGTCAGGCTGACCGAGCTTAGCGCCAACTCATGTTGATAAAGCGGGTAAAGCGGTGTCGGCGCACTGCTGTTCAGCAATGCGGACATTAATGCCAGGGCTAAAAACAGCAGGATGGCAAAATGCGACTCACCCAACTTCGCTTTAGCGGCTTCATCAACAGCCACACCTTCAGACATTTTTCTCTCCCGAAACAATCTGGATAAACACCTAACCCTGAAAACCAAACTCCTCAGGAAACGCGTTTATCATACCTTTCGGGTATAACGGTCAAAATAGCCAAGAATGCATCACAGTGATTCATTAATGCATTTGCGCTGACGCCCGCCAGCGCTTAATGCCGTGCTATTCACACCGCCGCCGCCTTCGAGGTTTTTGCCGGAGAGCGCTTCACTATCGCCAACGCACCGGAGAAAATAATCAGCGCCATGCCGCCCGCAGCAATGTAGGACAGCTTCTCGCCAAACAACAGATAGCCGAGCAGCGTGGAGAAAATGATGGTGCTATAGGAAAGAATGCTGACAATCACCGCATTGCCGCTGCCGTAGGCGCGGGTCATGGTGATTTGCCCCAGGCTGCCGAACACGCCGATGGCGCAAACGCACAGCATCATGGCGCTGTCCAGCGCGGTAAACCCCACCACTGAGGTCATCATGCCGCCCACCAGGGTGCCCACCAACGAGAAGTAAAACACCACTCGCAGTTCGGGTTCGCCGCTGCGCACCAGCTTACCGACGTTAAAATAGGCCAGCGCGGTCAGCAGGCCGGAAAGCAGGCCAATCAGGGTCGCGGCATACTCGCCGTTCGGCGTATCGGGGCGCAGCAGCACCAAAATGCCGATAAAACCCAGCAGTACCGAGAACAGCAGCTTGCCGGTCAGTTGACCTTTGCTAGTGACAAAGGCAATCGCCGACTGAAAGATAGGATTGGTGTAGCCCAACGTGGTGGCCGTGGCGATCGGCAGATGGATTAGTGAGTAGAAACCGCAGTACATCGCCGCATTGCCAATGGCGGCGCGTTTCATGTGCAACCCCAAATGCTGGGTGCGGAAACCGAGATTTTTCACATGGATCAGCGCGGCAACGATCAGGACGTTAATCACAGAGCGGTAAAAAATGATGTCGAAAAAACCGACCTTGGCCGAAGCCAGTTTGATGCTGGCCCCCATCAACGCAAAGAACCCGCTGGCGACGACCATCCACAAAGCAACCATGATTTCCTCGGTATATCACCCCAACGGGCGACAAAATAAAACGGGGCGAATTGATTCGCCCCCTACGGCTAATGCAGTCAACATCGCCGCAGCTTGAAAAACGGCGGGGATATTATTCGGCAGCTTTCACCGTCAGCGGTTTATTATCAGCGCAGGCGAAGAATACCAGCATCTCCGCGCCTTTATCACCAGAAACCCCTTGGTGAACGATATCTACCGTGTCGGTAAAGGAGTCGCCCTGCTTAAAGGTATGTTTCACGCCGGTTTTCTTGACCGTCAGCGAAACGCTGCCCCCAGTCATATACACCGCGCTGATGCACGGGTGAGTATGCCAGGCGAGCACCTTGTTCGGTTCCACTGTGACCTTCAACATGGTGATCTGCGGAGCGCCTGCCGGATAATGCTGGTACGGCGTCCCCTCCCATGAGGTTTCGGTTTTCAGCAAGGTTTCTTTGTTTATGCCTTCGCCGTGATCCTCTGCGGCCTGTGCAGCGCCTTGAAATGCCATCATTAATGCCAGAAGTGTCAGTTTATACATTGTTATCGCTCCATGACTACGGTGAACAAAATAGAATGGCGTAATACAAAGGACAATGAATGACGACTCCTGGAATCTGGGGTTACGCCTTTACAAGCCTTTGATACGCTGCTCGTATTCTACGATGCTCTCGGCATAGTATCGATTAGGCGCCACATGATTTCCTACCAACACTTCTATCAGGAAAGGCCCCTCATGCTCAGCCGCGGCGGTCAGCGCTTCGTCCAGTTCCTCCAGCGTCGCCGCTTTGGCGGAGGCAACCCCCAGGCTGTTGGCGAAGGCCTTCCAGTCATGGTTCGGCAACGCGGTATAGTCCGCAGATACCCCACGGTTTTGCAGGGTGTCGATGTGCATCGCTCCGTGAGCGCAGTTGTTCATCACCACAAAGGTCATTTTGACCTGATAACGGGCGGCCGTCTGGATCTCGATGCCGTGCATCAGCATGCAGCCGTCGCCGGTAACCACCACGCAGTCGCGGTGCGGCGCTGCCAGTTTGATGCCAATGCCGGCACAAATCGCCCAGCCCATCGGCGCCAGAGAGCTTGAGGTATGGTAATCGCCCCGGCCGCTGGCCTGCCAGTGGTGCGCCATAAAGATACGGTGTGCGCCGGAATCGACCACCACGTTGGTGTCCTGATTCATACGGCTGCGGATGCGTTTGATGGCGTCGCCGGGGTACATGTTGGCCTCACCCTCGGCAAGACGCACCTGCAAATCGGGCCGTTGCTGCTCTAGCGGCAGTTGACCCACCTGCTCAAGCCAGCCGTTACGCAAGCGCTTAATGCTGTTCAGGTGCGCGTCATCGTCGCTGACCGCATCCAGCAGGTGGTGCAACGAGCCGGTCAGGCTGGAGAAAATCTGCATATCCGGTTGATAATGCGAGCTGACCTTATCGAAATCCTCGTCAATCACCACCAACGTTTTGGTGCCGTGCAGTCGCGGATTCCAGTTCAGGCTATCGCGTTGGCTCAGATCGCAACCCAGCACCAGCAGCACATCCACTTCATCGCCATTGATGGTTTCCACCGCCCGGGTATGACCGGCAAAACCATACAGCCCCAGCGCCAGCTCGTGCCCTTCGGGAAACGCGCCCTTGCCGGACAGCGTAGTGGCAACCGGCAGACGGTATTTCTCCGCCAGGCGCAACAGCAGGGCCGCATCCAGCGGATTATTCATGCGGTTACCCACCAGGCAGGCGACGTTCAGCCCGCGCAGCAGATAGTCATCCAGCACCTGATCCAATGCCTGTGGGTCGATGGCGGCCTCTCGGCACTGGGGCGTGCGTGGCGGGCTAACTTCATGACCGCCAGCCACCTCTTTCTTTTGCATATCGACCGGCACGCTGAGATAGGTGCGACCTTTTCGCTGAGTGTTCAGGCAGGACAGACTGCGCCGCAGTTCGTGCTGCAACGTGAGATTATTTTTCACTTCTATCGCAGCGGAAAGCAGCGGTTTGACGATAGTCAGCTCATCGATGCCACTATTGCTGCCGTCCTGGAAGGCACCCTGCGCCTCATGATAAGTGGCAATGCCGCCGGCCAGATACAACACCGGAATTTTGTCGGCCTGTGCCGCCGCCATCGCCGGCAGGAAATTCATGGTGCCGGGACCGGAGATGCCCAGACAAACGCCAAACTTGCGGCTGGCGCGGGCATAACCGTCCGCCATAAAGCCGCAGGCGGTTTCATGGGCGCCGACGATGCCGGCAATGCCTGAATGTTCAATGGATTTTATCAATGGGTACACCAGCTTGCCGGGTACCAGGAATATGTGCTGAATGCCGCGAGCTTCGAGACTCTGGATAATCGCATCAGCGTTGCTTTGCGTTGCCGCTTTCGCACCGGGGGTTGCAATAACTCTGACACCGTCCGCAGTTGCCAGTGCTACGGGGGTGTATAACTTCTCTGCGTGAGACTCCATTTTCAATGTCCAGTCGTGGTGGGCCAACCTAGATTCAGAGTCGATCCCACCAGGCGATTAGCCCACAGAGACAGGCTCTCATGCGCGTCTGCTTACGCGTTCAGGGTAACATTGGCACAAAATGTGCGCCAGATCACAGCATAAACGTTGATAAGCATAAAGATTGTCGGGTAAAAATAAAGATGCAAAACTGCTTCACGTTGATGCATTTATTCATATCCTGAAACATAATTAATAATTATGATACGTGGGCCTCATTTGCAGCCAAAACCAGAGCCGGTACGGTTGCGCAATAATGAACACAGACAAGACCGATAAGCCTGCACAAAGGAAATGGCATGATGAATTGGGATGATGCACGCTTCTTCCTGGCGGTCGCACGCTGCGGCACTTTACGAAAAGCCGCCAATGAACTACACGTCGACCAAGCCACCGTCGGGCGGCGTATTACCGCTTTTGAAGAGAGCCTGGGATCCAAACTGTTTATCCGTACGCCAAAATCGTTCTCCCTCAGTCCGTTGGGAGAAGAAATGCTGGCGGACGTCATGAACATGGAAAACTCGGTGCAGGCGATTGGCCGCAAAGCCACCAGTGGCGACGACAGCCTGTGCGGTAACGTACGCATCGCCACCACCGATACCATGGCCGAGGCTTTTGTCATCCCGGCGCTGAAGGCGCTGCGAGAGCAATACCCGTTAATCACCGTCACCATGCTGACGGCGGTCAATATCTCTGATATTTCGTACCGTGGCGCAGATCTGGCGATCCGCGGCGCCCGTCCCGAATCCGATGAGCTGATTATCAAACGCATGGCCACCATCGAAATGGGGCTGTATGCGACGCAGGACTATCTCGACAAACACGGCATGCCGACCAAGGGCGACCATCTGCGGGGTCATGACCTGCTGATGTTCCCGCGAGAACTGGTGCCCCGTCACTGGAATAACTTCTGTGGCGAAACGCTGATCGATCCTAACGTGGTGCTGCAGTGCAATTCGCAGTTGCTGCTGCGCTCTGCCACGCGCAATGGGTTGGGGATTGGCCTGCTGTCCTCGTTCCTGGCGGATAAGGACCCGGATCTGGTGCGAATTTTCCCGGAAAACAAAGACTGGGTAGATATCTGGCTGGTGCTGCATCCTGACCTGCAGCGTGCCGCCAGGGTGCGTGCCGTAGTCCAGGCGCTGGAAACCTCATTTAAAAACAATCCCGGCTGATCCCCCCTACTCAGGGGTTAGGGTGACTTACCCTGCCCCTCTTATCCCGTTTCACCACATTGTCATGATTAGATAAAAAGCTTATTATCTAATTAATGCACAGGACGTGCCCCCACTGTCGAGGGAATGATGGCAAAGGTTAACTGGTCGCGCAAAGCAGTTAAACAATTGATGACGCTACCGACTCAGGATCGCTCAGCCATTAGAGACAAGGTCGGGCTGTTAAGCGCGTTTCCGGCCGCCGGGCTGGATATCAAAAAATTGCATGGTGCTGACAGCCAATTTCGCCTGCGCGTCGGCAGCTACCGCATTATTTTTGAGATGAGTGATGGTGAACCTATTGTCTGTCTGATCCAACAAGTGAAGCGTAGAACGTCGACAACTTACTAAACCGCGTTGAGCTGAAATTTATAATCCGAGGTATGCCAGATGGCGAAGTTACAATATATCCATGATGAATCAGGCAAGCCGCTGTACGTGATATTGCCTCTCGATGAATATAAAAAGCTGGTAGGCCGGCAAGATGACTATGAGTCTGTTCCCTATCAAAGCGATGCGCACGATGATGAAACTGTTCCTCATGAAGTGGTCTCTATCATGTTGGATCAGAACATCAGTCTGATAGCCGCATGGCGAATTTTCCGCGGCTTCTCGCAGTACGATGTGGCGACAAGACTGGGGACTACCCAATCTGCCGTTTCTCAGTGGGAAGCCATTGACTCTAAACCGCAAAAAAAAACCCGGGAAAAACTGGCAGAGTTATACCACTGTAGCCCGTCGCAGATGATGCTCTAATCCGTTCCCCACGCCATAAAAAAAGGTCGCCGAAGCGACCTTTTTTACTGCCCTGATGCCCATCAGAACATCGGTTGTGCCATCTGTACCAGCGTAATCAGCGGCTGCGGATAAACACCCAGCAGCAGCACCAACGCGGCGGAGATCAGCACCACTACGCCGCCTGCGGTCAACGCCCAGTTATTTGGGGTATCGCGCTGCAGCGCTTCCGGCGCGCTGAGGAACAGGCTGACGGTGACGCGCAGGTAGTAGTACAAACCAATGGCGCTACCCAGCACCACGGCGCCGGTCAACCACCACAGGTGAGCGCTGACGCCCATTGCGATCACGAAGAACTTACCGATAAAGCCCAGGGTCATCGGGATACCGGCCAGTGACAGCATCATCACCGTCATGACGGCGGACAGAATGGGCTTATGCCAGAACAGACCGCGGTAGGAGAACAGTGAATCTGCATCCGGGCCACGGTACGGGCTGGACATCAAGCTGACCACGCCGAACGCGCCCAGGCTGCTGAACAGGTAACCGGCCAGGTAAACCCCGGCGGTTTCCAGCGACAGCTGGTGGGTTTGCACCGCAATCAGCGCCACCAGCAGATAACCCAGGTGGGCAATCGACGAGTAACCCAGCAGACGCTTGATGTTGGTCTGGCTGATGGCCATCAGGTTGCCGAACAAAATCGAACAAACGGCAATGATCGACAGCACCATGCGCAGCGCTTCGTTGTCGGCAGCAGGCGCATACAGGAACAGACGCATAACGACCGCAAAGATAGCAATCTTGCTGGCGGTGGCCAGGAAGGTTGAAACCGGCGCAGGCGCCCCCTGATACACATCCGGCGTCCACAGTTGGAACGGCACCAGCGACAGCTTGAAGCCCAGACCGACAATCATCATGCCCATACCGGCCAGGATCAGCGGCTGGTGCATCATGTTTTCTTGCAGGCTCTTGCCCAGGCCGGCCAGCGACAGGTCACCGGACTCCGCATACAGCAGCGCCATACCGAACAGCAGGAAGGACGACGCCGCGGCGGACAGCAGCATGTACTTGATGGCCGCTTCCAACGGTCGCTTCTGGCGGTAGGCGTAGCCCACCAGACCAAACAACGGCAGCGAGATCAGTTCAATACCGAGGAACAGCGAGGCCAGATGGTTGGCGCTCGCCAGCAGAATGCCACCCAGGGTAGCAATCAGCACCAGCAGATAGAACTCTTCGCGGTTGTCCGGGTAACCGACCAGCCACGGATAGGCAAAGGTACAGGTCGCCAGACTCGCCAATATCACCAGCCCGGTATAGAACATCGAGTAGCCGTCAACCCGCAGCAGCGGGGTGACATCCATTGGGCCTGCCTGGCCGACAAAGTACAGCGAAAGCAGCGCCAGGTTTAGCCCGATCACGGTCAGGGTGGCGTTGATAAAGTGGTCGCGTCGCCACGCAATGCCTAGCATCACAACCACCACCGTCAATCCGACGATCAACAGCGGCAACAGTGCGATCAGTTGTTGAGGAGTTATTGTCATGGCGAATTACGGCCTTGTTGTTGAAATTGCTGAAACTGACGAACCAAACCAGTGTTGCACGTTGCTCATCGCCGCATTAGAAGTGTCCAGAATCGGTTGTGGGTAGAACCCCAACAGAACCAGCAACACCACCAACAGCAGAATGATGAACAGCTCACGCGCGGTCATGCCCGGCAAAGGTTGGTCAGACTTGGCTTTGCCGTAGTAGGCACGCTGCATCATGATCAACGAGTAAACCGAAGCAAACACCAGACCGAAGGTAGAAATCACGGTGATCACCGGCACAACCTGATAGCTGCCGAACAGGATCATGAATTCACCGACGAAGTTACCGGTACCCGGCATCCCCAACGTAGCCACCGCGAAGAACAGCGACAGCGCAGGGATGTATTTGATACGCCCCCACAGGCCGCCCATTTCACGCATGTCGCGAGTGTGCAGACGTTCGTACAACTGGCCACAGATGATGAACATACCGGCCGCAGACAGGCCGTGTGCAATCATCTGGATCACTGCACCCTGGTAAGCCAGTTGGCTGCCGGTGTAGATGGCGATCAGGACGAAGCCCATATGGGAAACCGAGGTGTAAGCGATCAGACGCTTGATATCGGTCTGCGCAAACGCCATCCAGGCGCCGTAGAAGATACCGATAACACCCAGCCACATGGCGATTGGCGCGAACTCATGCGAAGCTTCCGGGAACAGCGGCAGGCTGAAGCGCAACAGGCCATAGGCCGCGGTCTTCAGCAAGATCCCCGCCAGGTCGACAGAACCTGCGGTAGGAGCCTGGCTGTGCGCATCCGGCAACCAGCCGTGCAACGGCACCACCGGCATTTTCACCGCGAAGGCAATGAAGAAGCCCAGCATCAACAGGTATTGCACGTTGTGTGACATTGGCGTTTGCAGCAGGTCTTCGTAATCGAAGGTCCACACGCCGGTCGCGTTATAGTGCACAAATACCAGGCCCATAATGGCAATCAGCATCACCAGACCGCTGGCCTGGGTATAGATGAAGAACTTGGTAGCCGCAGTGATGCGGGTTTTCCCGTCCGACGCCTTGTGACCCCAGAGTGCGATCAGGAAGTACATCGGCACCAACATCATTTCCCAGAAGAAGAAGAACAGGAACATGTCGATGGCGAGGAACACGCCGATAACCCCACCCAGGATCCACAGCAGGTTCAGGTGGAAGAAGCCCTGGTATTTCTGGATTTCACGCCAGGAACAGAGGATAGCCAACACGCCCAGCAGGCCGGTCAGCACGACCATCAGCAGTGAAAGTCCGTCCAGCGCCAGGTGGATGGAAATGCCAAAGCGTGGGATCCACGGCAGCAGGAATTCAGACTGCCACTGCGGTATGCCTTTCGGCGTAGTCAACGTGTAGCCGCCCTGCATCCACAGATGCAGAGAAAGCGCCAATGTCAGCCCCATTGCGATCAACGCAATCCAGCGCGGCACCTTAGTACCGAAGCGCTCAAACTGCCAGCACAGCAGACCGCCAATAAAGGGGATAAGAATTAGCCAAGGTAATAGCATGGCGTTTTGTGTCCCTTATACGAATAATTTCAAACTTTGTACGTAGCGCCTGCCCTGCAGAGCGCTACGCCCGAAAAATGCGTCTGTTTAAATTATTCAATTAAACCAAAATCAACAGAGCCAATACGACCACTGCACCCACACCCATAGACGCTATATACCAACGCACCTGACCGTTCTCGCTCACTGTCAGACCACGGTTCCCCCAGCGGGAGAAAATGGCCGGCAGGTTCATCATCGAGTTCAGCGGATCACGTTGCAGCAACTTCGCAATACCCAGGTACGGCTTGACGAATACTTTGTCGTACAGCCAGTCGAAGCCCCAGGCATGGAACCACCAGGTAGAGAAGAAACGTCCCGGTGCGCTATTGGCGATGCGGGTAACCAGGGTACGTTTGCCCAGCCACAGCGCCGCCGCTAACAGGATGCCAACAATAGCCACTACGCCGGAGGTAATTTCCAACTGCAGCACGCTACCGTGCGCCAGCTCGGTGGTATCTGGCAGCACGCCCTGCAGTGGCGGAACAATCATCGCGCCAACGAAGGTGGACAGCACCAGCAGAACCAACAGCGGCAGGTGGTGAGTGATGCCTTTACCGGCATGCGCTTTGATTTTCTCTTCGCCATGGAACACGATGAAAATCATACGGAAGGTGTACAGCGAGGTCATGAACGCACCGACCAGGCCGGCAATCATCAGGTTGATGTGACCGTTGGCCATCGCACCCGCCAGGATCTCATCCTTACTGAAGAAGCCTGCGGTGATCAGCGGCAGTGCCGACAGCGCAGCGCCCCCCACCAGGAAGCAGACGTAAACCAGTGGAATGCTCTTGCGCAGGCCGCCCATCTTGAAGATGTTCTGCTCGTGATGGCAAGCCAGGATCACTGAACCGGAGGAGAGGAACAGCAGCGCCTTGAAGAACGCATGGGTCATCAGGTGGAAGATTGCTGCATCCCACGCCTGCACACCCAACGCCAGGAACATGTAACCAATCTGGCTCATGGTGGAGTAGGCAAGTACGCGTTTGATGTCAGTCTGTACCAGCGCGGCAAAGCCGGCCAGCACCAGGGTCACTGCCCCGATAATGCCCACCAGATGCAACACTTCCGGCGCCATCAGGAACAGGCCGTGCGTACGGGCAATCAGGTAAACGCCCGCGGTCACCATGGTCGCCGCGTGGATCAGTGCGGAAACCGGGGTTGGACCCGCCATGGCGTCTGCCAGCCAGGTCTGCAACGGCAGCTGCGCTGATTTACCGACCGCGCCGCCCAGCAACATCAGGGTAGCCCAGGTGATCGCCGTATCGCCGACCGCCAGTTTTTGCGGTGCCAGGATCATCAGTTCGCGGATGTTCAGCGTGCCCAGCTCGTTGTAGAGGATGAACAGCGCGAACGCCAGGAACACGTCGCCGACGCGGGTCACGATGAAGGCTTTCATCGCCGCAGCACCGTTGGCCGGATCCTTGTAGTAGAAGCCGATCAGCAGGTAGCTGCACAGGCCCACGCCTTCCCAGCCCAGGTACATCAGCAACAGGTTGTCTGCCAGTACCAATACCACCATGCTGGCGATAAACAGGTTGGTGTAAGCGAAGAAGCGCGAGTAGCCCTCTTCACCGCGCATGTACCAGGACGCGAACATGTGGATGAAGAAGCCCACGCCGGTGACCACGGACAACATGGTCAACGACAGGCCGTCCAGCGTCAGAGTCACGCCGATATTAAAGTTACCGACGGTCATCCAGTTCCACAGGCTCTGCTCAAACAGCTGCACGCCCGTCGCTTTCTGGGCGAAGAAATCCATCGCCACATGCACCGTGACCAACGCAGCCAGGCCGATAGAGCCTACGCCAATGGTTGCCGAGACGTTCTCAGACCAGCGGCCTCGGGAAAAGGCCAACAGCAGGAACCCGATCAGCGGTAGCAGAATAGTTAAATATAATAGGTTCATCCGCGCATCTCACTGACAGTATCAATATTCAGGGTATGACGGCGACGGTAGAGCTGCAGTAGCAACGCCAGACCGATACTGGCCTCGGCTGCCGCCAAACTGATCGCCAGGATGTACATCACCTGCCCATCCGGTTGGCCCCAGTAACTACCCGCCACGATAAACGCCAATGCTGCGGCGTTGATCATCACTTCCAGACTGATCAGCATAAACAGCAGATTACGACGAACCAGCAACCCGGTCAGACCCAGGACGAACAGGATCGCCGCCAGAATCAGGCCATGTTGAAGAGGGATCATGCTTGCTCCTCCGATTTTCTTCTCGCCATTTCGCCACCGACCGGCGCGTTGCTCAACACCTCACCCGGTTTGTGCTCACGGCCAATGTGGAAGGCAACAACCAGACCTGCCAACAGCAGCATTGAAGCCAGCTCAACCGCCAACACATAAGGACCGAACAGGCTGATCCCCACGGCTTTGGCGTCTACCATCTCACCGCTGATGCCCTGATCGGACACGCTGCGAATCGCGAAAATCAGCACCGCCAGCAGCAGCAACGACAGCAGGCCCGGACCGATCCATACCGACGGCTTCAGCCAGTCGCGCTCTTGCTTTTGTACCGCGCTGCCGAGGTTCAACATCATGACCACGAACACGAACAGCACCATGATGGCACCGGCGTAAACGATGATCTCCAACGCCGCTGCGAAGTACGCGCCGAGTGAGAAGAAGACTGCAGAGATCGCCAACAGCGAGACGATCAGATACAGCAACGCATGCACAGGGTTGGTATGCGAGATCACGCGAATGGTCGCGATCACCGCAATCAAACCTGCCAGATAAAAGGCAATTTCCATGCTTGCTGGCTCCTTAAGGCAACAGACCTTTGACGTCGATCGGTTTGGCTTCGTTTTCGGCTTCGCCCTTGGCTTTGCCGTCAATCGCCATACCGGCCATCCGGTAGAAGTTATATTCCGGATATTTACCCGGCCCCGAGATCAACAGATCTTCTTTTTCGTACACCAGGTCCTGGCGTTTGAACTCACCCATTTCGAAATCCGGCGTCAGCTGGATCGCGGTAGTTGGGCAAGCTTCTTCGCACAGGCCGCAGAAAATGCAGCGCGAGAAGTTGATGCGGAAGAACTCCGGATACCAACGGCCATCTTTCTGTTCTGCTTTTTGCAGCGAGATACAGCCCACCGGGCAGGCAACCGCACACAGGTTACAGGCTACGCAACGCTCTTCACCGTCCGGATCGCGCGTCAGCACGATACGGCCACGGTAACGCGGCGGCAGGTAAACCGGTTCTTCCGGATACATCTGGGTTTCGCGCTTGGCGAAGGCATGCAGGCCTATCATCCAAATGCTGCGCACCTGGGTGCCGAAACCAACCAATAACTCTTTCAATGTCATGGTTTATTCACCCCTTATTGAGCGTTGTACAAAATGACTGCGGCAGTTGCCAGCAGGTTCAGCAGCGTCAGCGGCAGACACACTTTCCAGCCGAAGGCCATTACCTGGTCATAGCGCGGACGTGGCAGAGCAGCACGAATCAGAATGAACATCATCATGAAGAAAGCCGTTTTCAGCGCGAACCAGATGAATGGCGGCAGGAATGGACCCTGCCAGCCACCGAAGAACAACGTCACAATCAGGGCAGAAACGGTGACGATACCGATGTACTCACCCACGAAGAACAGACCGAACTTCATGCCGGAGTATTCAATGTGGTAACCGTCGGCCAGTTCCTGCTCGGCTTCCGGTTGGTCAAACGGGTGACGGTGACACACCGCAACGCCGGCAATCGCAAAGGTCACGAAACCGAAGAATTGCGGGATGACGTTCCACAGATGCGCCTGAGATTCAACAATGGTCTGCATGTTGAAGGAGTCCGCCTGCGCCACCACGCCCATCAGCGACAGGCCGATGAACACTTCGTAGCTCAGGGTTTGCGCAGAAGCACGCATCGCCCCCAACAGCGAGTATTTGTTGTTGCTCGACCAGCCGGCGAACAGCACGGCGTATACCGCCAGGCCGGCCATCATCAGGAAGAACAAAATACCGATGTTGAGGTCGGACACCGCCCAGGTCGGACTGACCGGGACGATGGCAAATGCCAGCAACAGGGAAGTGAAGGCGATCATCGGCGCCAGGGTGAAGATCACCCGGTCGGAGAATTTCGGAACCCAGTCTTCCTTGAAGAACATTTTGATCATGTCGGCGACCAGCTGCAGCGAACCGCCCCAGCCGACACGGTTTGGTCCGTAACGGTTCTGGAACAGGCCGAGCAGGCGACGTTCGCCGAAGCTCATGAAAGCACCGCAGGTGACGACGACCAGCAGGATCACTACCGCTTTAAGCACGGAGATCAGAATGTCGATCACCTCAGGGGTAAACCAGCTCATCGTGTTGCCTCCCGCAGATTTTCAACCGTCGCACCCACCAATACCGGCGGGATCCCTGGCAAGCCAAGCGGTAAGCCCACCTGGCCCTGGGTCAGCGTTTCACTCAGGCGCACCGGCAGACGCAGCGTCTGGCCCGCACAGCTGAACTCCACCAGCGCACCGGCATTCACGCCAAGCGTAGCGGCATCCGCCGGGTTCACCATCACGTAGGCCTCTGGCATACGCTGCTGGATCACGCCGGAACGCTGTGACATTTCATCACTGCCGAACAGGTGGTAATAAGGCGCGACACGCCAGCCTTGCTCATGATCAAAGGCGGCAGGCACCTGGGTGAAGTAATCCAGCTTGCCCTCCCCTGCTTCGATCAGACGCACGCCCGGATCGCCATGGCGCAGCTTGCCGCCCACTTCGGCCTGGAACTTGTTCCATGCCTGCGGTGAGTTCCAACCTGGTGCCCAGGCGAACGGGATCTGCTGACGATCGGCCAGCGGGCTGTTGTTCCCTTCCATCGAGAAGGCGAACATGGTGTCTTTATCCTGCGGCTGACGCGGCTCGTGCACGCTGATGTTGGCGCGCATAGCCGTACGACCACTGGAACGATGTGGCGAACGTGCCAATTTTTGACCTCGGATGCGGAAACTTGCGTCCGGTGCCGCGTCCACAATGCCCTGCAGCTGCGGCAACGCGGTAACACAGGCTTCGATAACGTGATCGAGCTGCGTCCAGTCCACGTGACGGCTGGTATAGGTGGAATGCAGCGAGTGCATCCAACGCCAGCTTTCCAGCATTACGGTGTAAACGTCTTTTTTCGCGTCGTCGTAGTAGGCCGGATCGTATACCTGGAAGAAACGCTGTGCGCGACCCTCCTGGTTGACCAGGGTACCGTCGCTTTCTGCAAAGCTGGCCGCCGACAGGATCAGGTTGGCCCGATCCATGATCGCGGTGCGCTGATGATCAACCACGATCAGGTTGCTGACCTTGGCCAACGCGGCGTCCACTTTTGCCGCCTGCGCATGCCGGTAGAGATCGTTTTCCATCACGATAGCGGTGTCTGCTTCGCCGTTTTCCAACTGCGACAGCGCCTGATCGAGCGAACCACCGCCAATCATCGACAAACCGATGCTGTTGGCCGCGCTGGCCACGAAGGTGATACCCACATCAGAGCCGCGATCCTTCAGCGCTTTGGCGATGTTGGCCGCCGCTTCGATGATGGCTTCGCTGCCGGCGTTGCTACCGGTGACGATCAGCGGTTTACGTGCGTCGGTCAGCGCCTGCACGATGATATCGACTTTCTTGTTCAGGCCGTCAGCCAAATCGTTGACCGCCGGTGCCGCATTATCCAGCCCGTGGGCGATGGCGAAGCCGAGACGCGCTTGCTCATCCACCGGTGCACGGTAGTTCCACGCAGCGATGTCGTCCAGACGGGTGTTGTCCACGTTGGTGACGAACAGTGGGTACTTGGCATGCTGACCAATGTTTTGTATCGCGGCAATCTGCCAGTCGGCAACGCGCTGGGCTGCAGCCATGGCGCGAGCCTTGCCCTTCACCGCCTGACGTACCGACAAAGCAATACGTGCGCCGGTCTGGGTCAGATCTTCACCCAGCACCAATACCGCGTCGTAGCCTTCAATTTCGCGCAGCGCAGGCGTGTGAACGCCGCTGTTTTGCAGCACGTTCAGCATCAGGTTCAGACGACCCTGTTCCGCCTGTGAAATACCGGTGTAGAAATTCTCGGCACCGACCAGTTCACGCAGTGCGAAGTTGCTTTCCAGACTGGCGCGGGGTGAGCCGATACCGATGGTTTTCTTCGCCTGACGCAGGATGTCCGCCGCGCCCTGCATAGCCTGTTCGGCGTTCAGGGTGATCCAATCGTTGCCGCGCAGCTGCTGTGGCTGACGTGGACGATCTTTCTGGTTCACGTAGCCATAACCGAAGCGGCCGCGGTCGCACAGGAAGTAGTGGTTCACGCTGCCGTTATAGCGGTTTTCGATGCGACGCAATTCACCATAGCGCTCGCCCGGGCTGGTGTTACAGCCGATGCTGCACTGCTGGCAAATGCTTGGCGCAAACTGCATGTCCCACTTACGGTTATAACGCTCGGAGTGGGTTTTGTCGGTGAACACGCCGGTCGGGCACACTTCTACCAGGTTGCCGGAGAACTCGCTTTCCAGCGTGCCGCTCTCAACACGACCGAAGTAGACGTTATCGTGCGCCCCGTACACACCGAAGTCGGTGCCGTCCGCATAATCCTTGTAATAGCGCACACAACGGTAGCAGGCGATGCAGCGGTTCATCTCATGCGAGATAAACGGCCCCAGTTCCTGGTTGTTGTGGGTACGCTTACTGAAGCGGTATTTACGGAAGCTGTGGCCGGTCATTACTGTCATATCCTGCAGGTGACAGTTACCGCCTTCTTCACATACCGGACAGTCGTGCGGGTGGTTGGTCATCAACCACTCAACCACGCTTTCACGGAACTGTTTGGCTTCGGCATCGTCGATGGAAATAAAGGTTCCATCGGATGCCGGTGTCATACAAGACATCACCAAACGGCCACGCGTATCTTCCGCGTTTTGGTATTGCTTTACCGCACATTGGCGGCAAGCGCCGACGCTTCCCAGCGCCGGATGCCAGCAAAAGTAAGGAATATCGAGGCCGAGAGAGAGACAAGCCTGCAACAGGTTGTCAGCTCCATCTACGTCGTATTCTTTGCCGTCTACATGAATCGTAGCCATAGTCAGCATGCTTCCAAGTGGCCTGCCTTGCGGCAGGCGTTAATCAAAAATTCTGGCCGTGTCGTCGGGGCGAGTCGGCTTACCAGCGTTGCTTCAGCAGGTTGTTCGGCTGAATGCCGCCAATCGCATGCGCGTTACTGAAATGCTTCACGGCGATGCCCGCTTCGAACTCTTCACGGAAATATTTAATTGCGCTTTGCAGTGGCTCTACGGCACCTGGCGCGTGGGCGCAGAAGGTTTTGCCCGGGCCGAGGGAACGGCACAGCTGCTCGAGGGTTTCGATATCCCCCGGCTGCCCTTGGCCATTTTCCAACGCACGCAGGATCTTCACGCTCCACGGCAGGCCGTCACGGCATGGCGTACACCAACCGCAGGACTCGCGAGCGAAGAACTCTTCCAGGTTGCGCACCAACGGAACCATACCGATTTCGTGGTCCACCGCCATCGCCAGCGCGGTGCCAAGACGGCTGCCGGCTTTACCGATGTTCTCGAAGTCCATTGGCAAATCGAGATGATCGGCAGTCAGGAAGTCGGTCCCTGCACCACCTGGCTGCCAGGCTTTGAAACGCAGTCCGTCACACATGCCACCGGCGTAATCTTCCAGAATTTCACGTGCGGTGGTACCAAACGGCAGCTCCCAAACGCCTGGGTTTTTCACCCGGCCGGAGAAGCCCATCAGTTTGGTCCCGGCGTCGTTACTTTTGCCGGCGGAGATCCCCTTGTACCAGTCAATGCCGTTCGCCAGAATGGCCGGCACGTTACACAGGGTTTCTACGTTGTTAACGCAGGTCGGTTTGCCCCATACGCCGGAGGAAGCCGGGAATGGTGGCTTGGAGCGCGGGTTGGCGCGGCGGCCTTCCAGCGAGTTAATCAGCGCGGTTTCTTCGCCGCAGATGTAGCGACCGGCACCGGTATGAACAATCAGCTCGAAGTCGAAACCGCTGCCCATGATGTTCTTGCCCAGATACCCGGCTTCGGTAGCTTCGGCAATCGCACGGCGCAAATGCACCGCCGCTTCGATGTACTCACCGCGCAGGAAGATATAGCCGCGGTAAGCCTTCAGCGCGAAAGCCGAGATCAGCATGCCTTCCACCAACAGGTGCGGCATCTGTTCCATCAGCAAGCGGTCTTTATAGGTGCCCGGTTCCATTTCATCGGCGTTACACAGCAGGTAACGGATGTTCATGGATTCGTCTTTCGGCATCAGGCTCCACTTCAGACCGGTGGAGAAACCTGCGCCGCCGCGGCCTTTCAACCCGGCGTCTTTCACCAGGTTGACGATCTCGTCCGGAGCCAGGCCTTTAATGGCCTTTTCGGCGCCCGCATAGCCGTTTTTGCTGCGGTATTCATCCAGCCAGACCGGCTGTTTGTCATCGCGCAGTCGCCAGGTCAGCGGGTGCATTTCGGGAGTGCGTACAATGTCTTTAATCATTGATACTGCTCCAGTAGCGTCTCGATATCTTCAGGCTTCAGCTGACTGTGAGTGTCCTCATCAATCATCATGGTCGGCCCTTTATCGCAGTTGCCCAGACAGCAGGTTGGCAGCAGAGTGAAGCGACCATCAAAGGTGGTTTGACCCGGTTTGATGCTCAGCTTCTTCTCGATGGCGGCCTGAATGCCCTGGTAACCGGTGATGTGACAAACAACGCTGTCACAATAACGGATCACGTGACGTCCTACTGGCTGACGGAAAATCTGGCTGTAGAACGTGGCCACGCCTTCTACGTCGCTGGCAGGAATGCCCAGCACTTCCGCGATGGCATAAATCGCACCGTCCGGAACCCAGCCGCGCTGCTTCTGCACAATTTTCAGTGCTTCGATTGAGGCGGCGCGTGGATCCTCGTAATGGTGCTTTTCGTGCTCGATCGCATCACGTTCTTCCGCGCTCAGCTCAAATGCATCAACGCCGCTCTGAGGAGCGGCCGCATTGATGGGTTCAAGCGCTTCGTTATTCGCGTGATTGTCTTTTTGATCATGCATAGTTAGCGGTCCACATCTGACATTACAAAATCGATACTACCCAGATAGACGATCAGGTCGGAGACCAGGCTGCCACGGATTACCGCTGGGATTTGCTGCAGGTGCGCGAAGCTTGGCGTACGTACCCGGGTGCGGTAGCTCATGGTGCTGCCGTCGCTGGTCAGGTAGTAGCTGTTGATCCCTTTGGTGGCTTCAATCATCTGGAATGATTCGTTGGCTGGCATCACCGGGCCCCAGGAAACCTGCAGGAAGTGGGTGATCAGCGTTTCAATGTGCTGCAGCGTACGCTCTTTCGGCGGCGGCGTGGTCAGCGGGTGATCGGCCTTGAACGGGCCTTCCGGCATGTTGTTCAGGCACTGCTCAAGGATGCGCAGACTCTGGCGCAGCTCTTCTACCTTCAGCATCACGCGGGTGTAGCAGTCGCTGTTGCCGTCGCCGACCGGGATTTCGAAGTCGAAATTCTCATAGCCGGAATACGGACGCCATTTACGCACGTCGAACTCGATACCGGTAGCACGCAGGCCGGCGCCGGTCACGCCCCACTCCAATGCCTCTTTGGCATTGTAGGATGCAACACCCACGGAACGGCCTTTCAGGATACTGTTCTTCAGCGCAGCCTTGACGTAGGAATCCAGGCGTTTTGGCATCCACTCCAGGAATTCACGCAGCAGACGATCCCAACCGCGCGGCAGATCGTGTGCAACACCGCCAATACGGAACCAGGCCGGGTGCATACGGAAACCGGTGATCGCTTCCACCAGATCGTAGATTTTCTGACGGTCGGTAAAGGCGAAGAACACCGGGGTCATGGCGCCGACGTCTTGAATGAACGTGCTGATGTATAGCAGGTGGCTGTTGATGCGGAACAGTTCGGACAACATCACGCGGATAGTGTCAACGCGCTCCGGCACCTTGATACCGGCCAGCTTTTCAACCGCCAACACGTAAGGCATTTCGTTCACGCAGCCGCCGAGGTACTCGATACGGTCGGTGTACGGAATGTAGCTGTGCCAGGACTGACGCTCGCCCATTTTCTCGGCGCCACGGTGGTGGTAACCGATATCCGGAACGCAGTCGACGATCTCTTCGCCATCCAGTTGCAGAATGATACGGAATGCACCGTGCGCTGATGGGTGGTTCGGGCCAAGGTTGAGGAACATGAAGTCCTCGTTCTCGGTGCCACGCTTCATGCCCCAGTCTTCCGGCTTGAAGGTCAGCGCTTCCATTTCCAGATCTTCTTTCTGTTTGGTCAACACAAAGGGATCGAACTCGGTGGCGCGCGCCGGATAATCCTTACGCAGCGGGTGGCCTTCCCAGGTTTGCGGCATCATGATGCGCGTCAGGTGCGGGTGGCCGTCGAAGGTAATACCGAACATTTCCCAGGTTTCGCGCTCATACCAGTTGGCATTAGGGAAAACCTTGGTTGCTGTGGGCACGTGCAGGTCTTTTTCAGACAGTGCCACTTTCAGCATGATATCGCGGTTGCGTTCGATAGAAATCAGATGGTAGAAAACAGAAAAATCCGCGGCCGGCAAACCGTCGCGGTGGGTGCGAAGACGCTCGTCCACGCCATGCAGATCGAACAGCATGACGTAAGGCTTCGGCTGTTTTCTCAAAAACGTCATTACTTCCAGTAACTGGTCAGGCTTGACCCATACCACGGGCATTCCGGTACGGGAGGGCTGAACAGTGAAGGCTTCCGGCCCAAAACGGTTGCGCAGTTCGCCAATCACCGGATCGTCGAGGTGATCTCGGGTCTGCCAGGCCGGCAAGGCGTCGTGCGTCGTTGAATCTGTCATAATTTTTTTTCACCACACTAAAGGGTTATTTCGCCGCAAGTTCACTTTTCGCTGTGTTAACCAATAGCGCACTAAGATGGACGTTAAATGAACGTCTTAAATCTCGTCAGGCGTCCGAAGGTTGGTCACCGCGATACGCTCGCCGTGTTTACGCTCTCTTTCAGACTGCATATTGGCGCGGTAAACGCCCTGATCGCCAACAACCCAGGACAGCGGACGGCGTTCTTTGCCGATCGATTCCTGCAGCAGCATCAGCGCCTGCATGTAAGCTTCTGGACGCGGTGGACAACCCGGGATATACACATCGACCGGCAAGAATTTGTCCACGCCCTGCACGACGGAATAGATATCGTACATGCCGCCGGAGTTGGCACAGGCGCCCATGGAGATCACCCACTTTGGCTCCAGCATCTGTTCATACAGGCGCTGAATAACCGGGGCCATCTTGGTAAAGCAGGTACCGGCTACGACCATCAGGTCAGCCTGACGCGGCGAAGCACGCAATACTTCGGCACCAAAACGAGCCACGTCGTGAACGGCGGTAAACGACGTCACCATCTCCACGTAACAGCACGAAAGGCCAAAGTTATAGGGCCAAATAGAGTTTTTACGCCCCCAGTTCACCATGTCATGCAATGCATGTTCGAGTTTACCCATGTAAACCGTGCGGTGAACCTGTTGATCCAGGGGATCGGCGACGACCTCCTGTTTTTGCAGGGGGTAACGGTCGTTCTCACCGTTCGGGTCTATGCGGGTGAGCGTATAGTCCATCTTAATGCCTCGTTTTTTACCGACTACTGCGGATGACTGTTGGTGTTAGTGATCGTGCCTGGTTTACTCAGACGTTTGGAACGCGACGGTGTCCAGTCCAATGCGCCGATACGCACCAGATAAAACAGACCGGCCAATAGCACCAAAATGAAAATGGCGGCTTCGATGAAGCCAACCCAACCGCTCTCGCGAATGGAGACCGACCAGGCGTACAGGTACAAGGCTTCAACATCGAAAATAACGAAGAACATGGCAACCAGGTAGAACTTGGCGGACAGACGCATACGCGCCGTGCCGACCGAGTCGATGCCTGATTCAAACGGGGTATGTTTGGCACGCGCACGGGCTCTCCCACCCAGGAAGAACGCGCCCAGCAGCATTAAACCGCAAAGCCCGATAGCCACGACAAAAAATACGGCGAACGCCCAGTGATGAGCGATAACTTCAGTGGTTGTTGACATACTCTATGCTTACTCATCAAAAGTGGCGTCGATCGCTCTGCTCTTGTATCTGGCAGTTAGTGCACCACATCGATTTAAGGGAAGGATAAATAAACCACACAAACAAACTGCTTTTACAGCGAGTTAGGCAGCGTTTTACTGTGGGCTTTTTACTCCTTTCTATAACCTTTTGTCAACTTTGACAAAAGTATCTACACACTAGTTTACATACGTATCATTTAATTAACATTTGATGCGCCTGGCTTAGGCTAAATCGTGTCAGTTAATTGCCGTGTAGAAACAGATAGATATAAACCAACATGCACATTTCAGTTTTACTATACCATTGTCTCAGGAATCTCCTGTTCTTCCACTCACTACCTAGGGGTATTTTTTTGATCCAGGACACGTTTTCAGCATAAAACCTCAAAAAAAGTGTGGCCCTTTAATAAATTTTGTCAATTCTTGCGGTAAAAATCGCCGTGACACGCTATCAAAATAACCCTATCTATTCCAGGTCTTTAGCGGTGAAATTAATCGTTCAAAAAAACAGCGAAAGTCATTTTTTTCGTCTGATAACCGTTCTCATTACCCAGCAAGACTTAAATAAATACCCACTTCGATATCTGAATCAAACGAACTCGATATAAATAAAACTTTTACCGAATTTTGGCCAAAAAAAACCTCCGCCGAAGCAGAGGTTTTATCATCCCGTTTTAACGCGTTTCGGCGTTATTCTTCATCATCAACCAAACAAGCATCATCTTGCAACGATGCCCCAGGTCCATTGAAGCTGTAGCTGTCGTTGCCGTTTTGCATGGCGCTGAATATCGCCATCGCCAGCTCATTACCGCACTGAGGATCCTTGCACAGGCTGTATTGAGTATCAGGCAACGCGGGTAACCCCTCGGTTGCACCAAGCACACGCAGGTCCGGACTCATCATTTCTATTGGGCGAACGGTAATGCCCAGCCCGGCCTTACAGGCGGCGCGAACGGCGGAAAGCGTTGAAGCCACATAGGCGATCCGCCATGGGATCCCGGCGTCATCCAGGTGTTTGATCGCCATCGCGCGGAACGGACTTGGATCGTCCATCACCACCAACGGGATCGGTTCGCCAGCCTGGAAATGGTAATCGGCCGCGCAATACCACAGGGTTGGTGAGGTACGCAGCACAATGTGCGGGCGATCTGCGGCAGCTATAGTGGTGATAGCCAGATCGACTTCGCCGCTTTCCAGCATGTCGACCATGAACGAGCTGGGTTTCACCCGGACATCAATCGCCAGTTTTGGGTACACCGACGTGACGCGGTTAAGCAAGAAAGGCAGGATGGTATCGGCGGTATCGTCGGAAGCGCCAATAGTCAGAACACCCTTTATATTGTTGTACATCAACGAAGTACAGGCTTCGTCATTGAAGCGCAGGATTTTCCTGGCGTAGCCGAGAAGCTGAATACCGTGTTCGGTCAGTAATTTATTGCGCCCATGACGGGCAAACAACTCTTTGCCAACCAGTTGCTCTAACCGCTGCATTTGTTGGCTGACGGCTGATTGAGTGCGACAAACGGCGACTGCCGCCGCCGCAAAAGTATTCAAATCAGCAACAGCTACAAAGGTTCTTAGCAGATCGAGGTCGAGATTGAGTATCGGACGATTTGCAGTTGTCATAGTGTTTTCTTCACTTTTTGAATTCTAATTTACAAACTACCCTGGTGTGTTTCTAAGACATCGTTAAAGGACGATGCCAGACATGACAGTACCCCACTCATAAGTGGAGGGCAAAAAAATTACTTTTATTTCGTTACCTCTATCGCCTTTTAAAATGTGATCTATCGTGAATGCTTATAGAAATGCCGTACTTTATAAGTGGTGAAAGTGTTTCATTTTTACCGGGTTAAATATTTTACTCATTCAACGCGTGAGATTTCCACACCAATCGTGCTGCATAACTCCCGCGTCCAGACTGGCCTCAGCGCCGTTTTCTGCACAGAAAAATCCGTAGTTCGCAGCGTAACGTCTGGTTCATTTTTTCATGACTTTAATAAATTCAATCAGTAACATTTATTGCGTGAATAAATCAGAAATAACTACTTAAACAGCGCTTAAGATAGAAACTGAAATACGGCTAATGTAATTCATCCTTGTCTTTCAGTTTGGATCGCCGATTGACATCCCGCTATCAGACTACTCTGGCATTATCATTTCTTTACATTTTAACTTCTTTAATCTTTGGCCGGATAACCCGTTTGTCGGGTCCCGTTCCGTTACGGGGATGATACCGGGTAATTATGACTGCACACCACCACAAAGACAGAATTAAATACCAATTTCAAAATAAAATGCAGCACTAAAACCCACCAAAACACTTTAACATTGCTTATCTCACCTGGGTTCCTGCGTTACCCCCTTCGTTTGCACCAAAGGCGTGCATGGCCCTTCAAAAGCGCCCGCGCCAGGAGTACATTGGGCAGGTTGCGGCATTCCACGGTAGGAACGCCCCCATCCCAGCAAAAGGCTCAACTTTTTATGTCCCCCATTGAGAAATCCAGCAAACTGGACAACGTCTGCTATGACATTCGTGGCCCGGTGCTCAAAGAAGCTAAACGTCTTGAAGAAGAAGGCAATAAAGTCCTGAAACTGAACATCGGCAACCCAGCCCCATTCGGTTTCGATGCCCCTGATGAAATTCTGGTCGACGTGATCCGCAATTTGCCCACGGCGCAAGGGTATTCTGATTCCAAAGGGCTCTTCTCGGCGCGTAAAGCGATCATGCAGCACTACCAGGCCCGCAACATACGCGACGTGACCGTTGAGGATATCTACATTGGCAACGGGGTTTCCGAGCTGATCGTGCAATCCATGCAGGCGCTGCTCAATAGCGGCGACGAAATGCTGGTGCCGGCGCCGGATTACCCACTGTGGACCGCGGCAGTTTCGCTGTCCGGCGGTAAAGCAGTGCATTATCTGTGCGATGAGCAAGCCGGCTGGTTCCCGGATCTGGATGACATCATCAGCAAGATCACTCCACGCACCCGCGGCATCGTGATCATCAACCCGAACAACCCAACCGGTGCGGTGTACAGCAAGGCCTTGCTGGAGCAGATCGTCGAGATCGCCCGTCAGCACAACCTGATCATCTTCTCCGATGAGATTTACGACAAAATTCTGTATGACGAAGCCGAACACCATTCGATCGCCGCGCTGGCACCGGACCTGCTGACCGTCACCTTTAACGGATTGTCCAAAACTTACCGTGTGGCGGGTTTCCGTCAGGGTTGGATGGTGCTGAACGGGCCGAAAAAACACGCCAAAGGCTATATCGAAGGCCTGGAAATGCTGGCGTCGATGCGTCTGTGCGCTAACGTGCCGATGCAGCACGCTATTCAAACCGCACTGGGCGGTTACCAAAGCATCAGCGAATTTATTCAACCCGGCGGCCGTCTGTATGAACAGCGTAATCGCACCTGGGAACTGTTGAACGAAATCCCAGGGGTTTCCTGCGTGAAACCTCAGGGCGCGCTGTATATGTTCCCACGCATCGATGCCAAACGTTTTAATATTCACGACGATCAGAAATTGGTGCTGGATCTGCTGCTGCAGGAAAAAGTGCTGCTGGTGCAGGGCAGCGCCTTCAACTGGCCGTACCCGGATCATGTGCGCATCGTTACGCTGCCGCGCGTAGATGAACTGGAAATGGCGGTCGGCAAACTGGGCCGCTTCCTGGAAGGCTATCGTCAATAGTCATGATGGGCGCAGCCTGCTGCGCCCTTCTCCCCCATCACCGCACTGCCTGAGTTGCATAACCCGCCATCACTGCTCACAATGGAACCCTCACTTGCCGTTGTATAAGAGAGCACCATGAGCCAGAGCCACTTTTTTGCCCATCTGTCACGTTTGAAACTGATTAACCGCTGGCCGCTGATGCGCAATGTACGTACCGAGAACGTTTCCGAGCACAGCCTGCAGGTGGCATTTGTCGCCCATGCGCTGGCGGTGATCAAGAACCGGAAGTTCAATGGCAACCTGAGCGCCGAGCGTGTCGCCCTGCTGGCGATGTACCACGATGCCAGTGAAGTGATCACCGGCGATATGCCGACGCCGATCAAATACTACAATCCGCAGATCGCCCACGAGTACAAAAAGATCGAAAAGATCGCCCAGCAGAAACTGCTGGATATGATCCCGGCCGAATTGCGCAACGATTTCCGCTCGATTCTCGACGAGCACTATTACACCGAGGACGAAAAGTTGGTGGTGAAGCAGGCCGATGCGCTGTGCGCCTACCTGAAGTGTCTGGAGGAGCTGTCTGCCGGCAATAACGAATTCAAGCTGGCGAAGGCGCGATTGGACAAGACCTTGCAGCAGCGCAGCAGCCCGGAAATGGACTATTTCATGAACGTGTTTATTCCCAGCTTCAGCCTGTCGCTGGACGAAATCAGCCTCGACTCCTCTCTGTAAATCTTATGGCGCAGCACGCTGCGCCGTTAAAATGCATACAGCCAGGGCACGATAATCACGCTAACCAGCATCACCAACAGTGTGAACGGCACGCCCATACGCACAAAATCACCGAACTTATAGTTCCCTGGCCCCAACACCAACGTGTTCACCGGGGAAGAAACCGGCGTCATAAAGGCCGCCGAAGCGGCAATGGCGATAATCATGGCAAACGGGTACGGTGACACCCCCATTTCGCGGGCGGCGGCAATGGCGATCGGCGCCATCAACACCGCGGTTGCCGTATTGGAGATAAACAACCCAATAGTGGCGCACAGAGCGAACAGGCATACCAGCATCACCCTTGGCCCGGCACCGCCGGCAACGTCCATTAACCCGCGCACGATCAAATCCACCCCGCCAGTCTTCTGCAACGCCTGAGCAAAGGGCATCATGCCGACAATCAAAATAATGCTCGGCCAGTGGATCGATTTGTAGGCACTTTCCATGTCGATACAGCGGAACTTACCCATCAGCAGGCAGGCAATCAATGCGGCGATCGGATTGGGGATCTCGTCGGTCAGCATCATCGCCACCATCAACGCCAGACAGAATAATGCGTGCGGCGCCTGGGTGATGGCCGGCGCAACCTCGTCGACCTCGGCGGGCAGATTGAGTACGATAAAATCGTGGGTTTTCGCCTGCAGCTGACGGATCGCCTTCCAGTCGCCAATCACCAACAGAATGTCACCCAACGCCAGGGGCTCATCCACCAGCTTGCCCGCCAGGGTTTCGCCATTACGGCGGATCCCCACCACGTTCAGATCGTAACGGCTGCGAAAGGCGGATTCGCGCAGGCTTTTGCCCAACAGCG
The DNA here is from genome assembly GCF_047456085.1 of Serratia sp. BNK-12. Classification (NCBI taxonomy): domain Bacteria; kingdom Pseudomonadati; phylum Pseudomonadota; class Gammaproteobacteria; order Enterobacterales; family Yersiniaceae; genus Serratia; species Serratia sp. BNK-12. Next base: position 1,440,349 of record NZ_CP179896.1, on the reverse strand, counting down.
TCGAGTCAGGAATCAACGACACTTCCGCCATGCCGACATTGCGCGACTGCTCGGAAAAATAGTCGCCGCGCAGAACCATAGGTTCCAGTTGCTGCTCACTGCAAAATTCCCGTAAATCGACCTGGCTGTCCGACATGTCGAGCAGCAGCACATCGCCTTCGCGCAGCTCGGTGCTGCCGGATGCGCTGACCATTACCCGCCGAAAGCGCTTCCAACGTTCAATGCCCACCACATTGGCGCCGTAGCGAGCACGCAGGTGCAGCTCGTCAAGGGAATGTCCCACCAGCGGCGAACCGCTGCGCAGCGCCAGCCGACGCGCCCGGCCGGTCAGCTTGTAGTCACGGATCAAATCGCGGAAAGTGCGTCGCTGCCAGGTTTCGCGCGTCTTATCGCCGTCTTCATTACCCAGCCAACGTCGAGCCACCAGCATATAGCCCACGCCCAACACCAGCACCGCCAGGCCTACCGGCGTCACGCCGAAGAAGCCAAAACCGCTGATGCCTTCGCGCACCAGCTCGCTGTTTACCACCATGTTCGGCGGGGTCGCCACCAGGGTCATCATGCCGCTGATCAGGCCGGCAAAGCTCAGCGGCATCATCAACCTTCCCGGGGCGATTTTCATTCGCGCCGCCACGCTGAGCACTACCGGGATAAAAATTGCCACCACGCCGGTCGAGCTCATGAATGCCCCCAGGCCGGCGACGGTGACCATCAACAACATCAGCATTTTGGTTTCGCTACTGCCGGCGACCTTCACCAGCCAGTCTCCCACCTGATAAGCCACCCCGGTACGCACCAGCCCTTCACCAATCACGAACAGCGCAGCAATCAGGATCACGTTGGGATCGCTGAACCCGACCGTGGCCTCCGGCAGGGTCAGGGTACCGCTCAGCACAAAGGCGATGATCACCAGCAACGCCACTACGTCCATACGCAGTTTATTGGTGGTAAACAACACAATGGCAATCAACAGTAAACTCAGCACCCACAGTAATTCGCTGTTCAAAACGGCCTCACCCGGCAGAGATATCCAAGGGCTTAAAAATTAGCATAAAAAAACCCCGCGGGTGCGGGGTCTAATCAATTTGGGTGAAGATAGCGCGTTACGCCACCAGGTTAATCGCGGCGCCCTGCTCCGTTTTGCTCACGGCGATCTGCTCAAGCGATGACAGCAGCAGATCGACCTGATCCAACTTTGGTGCATCGGCAGGAGCATTGACGGCAATCACCTGGCAGCCTGCGGCCAACCCGGAAAGAATGCCGGCAGCGGCGTCTTCCACCACCACACAATCTTGCGGTGCCAACCCCAGGCGCTCAGCCCCCAGCAGATACGCATCCGGCTGCGGCTTGCCCTTTTTCACCTGCTCGGCAGTAATGAAAACCTCCGGCTGTGGTAGGCCACCGGCGTTCCGCCGAGCGGTAGCTACCGGGATCGAGCCGGAAGTGACGATCGCCCAGGGAATGTCGAGTTGATTCAAGCGTGCCAGCAAGGCAGCGGCGCCGGGCAGTGCGGTAACGCCCTCGGTGTCCTGCGCTTCCACCTGTTCCAGCAGCAGAAACTCCTGCTGGATCGCCGCCTCGCTTTCACCCGGCATAAAATGACGCAACGAGGTAATGGCCTGTTTACCGTGAATAAAATCCAGCACGTCCTGCGGATCAACGCCGCGGCGTTTGGCCCAGTTAACCCAGGCGCGCTCTACCGCAGGCAATGAATCCACCAACGTCCCATCAAGATCGAACAGAAAACCCTTACACTCCACAGGAAACCTCTTTTAATCAGGCATTGATAATTTGCGCTATCTCAACGGCGCTCAAGTGATACTGGCGTGGGCATGACAGCCAGATAGCCAGCATACGCTGGTACTTTTCCCACATTTTGGTTTGGGCGTTGAAGCCGTGGCTGCCGGAATCGAAATGAGTATAGCGCCCCTCGGTGTTAACCAGGAAACGCACGTAGCTCAGATGGCGCGCCTCGGTCGCGGCGTCAAAGCCGAGAAACGCCAGGCGGCGGGCTTCAATACCTTGTTTGTCTTTCAGATTGTCCCAGGAAACCTGCAGCGCGTGGTGCATTTCCATCACGTTGATAATGGTGCGGCACACGTCTTCGCTCATTTCGCCGAAGTCGCGATCCAGCTCGCGCATCTGCAGGCCAAAACCGCGCTCGATAATGGTCTGCAAGCGACGGTAACGTTCGGCGTTATCCGGGTCCAGCAGGGTCATCATCTTGTATTGGTTCGACAGGATCAGGCGTTGGGCGTGGGTCATTTCCATTATAATTTCCTCGATAAATTACTCATGGCGAAAGCATCGCACAGCGCAATATCACAGGAAATCACAACTCGCCGGTTCTTTGATTTGAACGGGGGTTATTGGCCAGAACGCTAAAATGGCCGCCGGCAATACGGCCATTTTTAGTGTTAAAGGTCATCCAGGAAGGTTTTATCCAGCTGCTTGAAGGCGCGCTTCAGCAGGTCTGCCAGCGACTGGTAGGTTGGCGTGCCTTCTACCGGCGCGACGGCCTGACCGGCTTCCGTCAGCTTGTTGCGTACCTCATGGAACCACTGCAGCAGCGTGGGCGGCAACGGGGTAACCGAACGGCGGCCCAACCACCACAGACCCTGCATCGGCATGCTGCAGGCAAACAGTGCGGTGGCGATCGCCGGGCCCAGTTGGCCCCCCAGGGCAATCTGCCAGGTCAGGGTAAACACCGCCAGCGGCGGCATAAAGCGGACGGCAAAGCGGGTGGCACTCGCAACGCGATTCTCCGGAAAGACCGGAGCCAGACGTTTGTCTGACGGCCAGGTTTTCATGTAATGCTGCCCGCGCTGGAAGACCTGAAACCAGCTTACGGAACCGGACGGTTTGCTCGTCATCGCGTACCTCAACGTCACAAAGAAAAATAAGGACACGGCCAACACATACTAAAAAATTTGAAGCTTTAAATTTATTTTGTGTTTGCCTCGGGCTATCGGTATCCTAGGCCGGCCTTTTGGCCGGTAGAAGATGACAATAATTCTGTCAACTTTTAGCCCTATAAAAATCAAGATTATTTAAACCGCAGAGAAATCATCGGTTTTTTCATCGTCATGTGGTTTGTGCAATTCACATGATGTTAATCATAAATGTCAACGGCATTATGCGCTACGCTTGTTGTCTGATTGACGATTAATTCACCACGTGTTTTGGTATTTCCTTTAACAACACGAACTATTTAAGTAGGTACTTCCATGTCGAGTAAGCTAGTACTGGTCCTGAACTGCGGCAGTTCTTCCCTGAAGTTCGCTATCATCGATGCTGTCAACGGTGAAGAACACCTCTCCGGCCTGGCCGAATGTTTCCACCTGCCTGAGGCTCGCCTCAAGTGGAAGATGGACGGCGCCAAACACGAAGCGGCTCTGGGTGCCGGCGCTGCGCACAGCGAAGCACTGAACTACATTGTTAATACTATTCTGGCACAAAAACCGGAGCTTTCTGCACAGCTGACCGCTATCGGTCACCGCATTGTGCACGGCGGCGAGAAGTTCACTTCTTCTGCCGTAATCAATGACGAAGTCTTGCAGGGTATCAAAGATTCGGTGCCATTTGCACCACTGCATAACCCAGCGCACCTGATCGGTATCGCTGAGGCATTGAAATCCTTCCCTAAACTGGCGGATAAAAACGTTGCCGTGTTCGACACCGCGTTCCACCAGACCATGCCGGAAGAATCCTACCTGTACGCCCTGCCGTACAGCCTGTACCGCGACCACAGCGTTCGTCGCTATGGCGCACACGGCACCAGCCACTTCTACGTAACTCAAGAAGCTGCGAAAGTGCTGAACAAGCCGGTTGAAGAAGTTAACCTGATCACCTGCCACCTGGGCAACGGCGGTTCCGTAACCGCAGTGCGCAACGGCAAATGCGTTGACACTTCTATGGGTCTGACCCCGCTGGAAGGCCTGGTCATGGGCACCCGCAGCGGTGACATCGATCCGGCGATCATCTTCCACCTGCACGACTCTCTGGGCATGAGCGTTGATCAAATCAACAAAATGCTGACCAAAGAATCCGGCCTGCTGGGCCTGACCGAAGTCACCAGCGACTGCCGTTACGTTGAAGACAACTACGCAACCAAAGCCGATGCAAAACGCGCTATGGACGTATTCTGCCACCGTCTGGCCAAGTACATCGGCGCTTACAGCGCACTGATGGACGGCCGTCTGGACGCGGTGATCTTCACCGGCGGCATCGGCGAAAACGCCGGTATGGTGCGTGAGCTGACCCTGGACAAACTGGGCCTGCTGGGCTTCGAGATTGACCACGAACGCAACATGGCCGCTCGCTTCGGTAAATCCGGCGCCATCACCAAAGACGGCAGCCGCCTGGCGCTGGTTATCCCGACCAACGAAGAGTTGGTCATCGCGCAAGACGCATCCCGTCTGACCGCGTAACGCTCTCCGACACCGTCAGCCCAGGCTGACGGTGCTGTTTTAGCCTCATGTTAATTCGTGAAGAGGACTATTCTGTGTCACGTACAATTATGTTGATCCCCACCGGCACCAGCGTCGGCCTGACCAGCGTCAGCCTGGGTGTCATCCGCTCCATGGAGCAAAAAGGCGTTAGCCTGAGCGTGTTCAAACCTATCGCTCAACCACGCACCGGCGGCGACTCGCTCGACCAGACCACCACCATCATCCGCAGCAGCAACTCCACCATCACGGCGGCCGAACCGCTGCGCATGAGCTACGTTGAAGGCCTGCTGAGCTCCAACCAGCAAGACGTGCTGATGGAAGAGATCGTGGCGCGCTATCACGAGAACACCAAAGACGCGGAAGTGGTGCTGATCGAAGGCCTGGTGCCGACCCGTAAACACCAGTTCGCCAACGCGCTCAACTATGAAATCGCCAAGACCCTGAATGCGGAAATCGTATTTGTACTGGCACTGGGCAATGATTCCCCGGCTCAGTTGAAAGAGCGCATCGAGCTGGCTCGCAGCAGCTTCGGCGGCAGCAAGAACAAAAACATCACCGGCGTGATCATCAACAAGCTGAACGCCCCGGTTGACGAGCAGGGCCGCACCCGTCCTGACCTGTCCGAGATCTTCGACGACTCCACCAAGGCCAGCGTAACCAACGTTGACCCGGCGCAACTGTTCGCCAACAGCCCGCTGCCGGTGCTGGGCTGCGTGCCGTGGAGCTTCGACCTGATCGCGACCCGCGCTATCGACATGGCCCGTCACCTGAAGGCCACCGTGGTCAATGAAGGCGACATCATGACCCGTCGCGTGAAGTCTGTAACCTTCTGTGCGCGCAGCATTCCGCACATGCTGGAACACTTCCGTCCGGGTTCACTGCTGGTCACCTCGGCAGACCGTCCTGACGTGCTGGTTTCTGCCTGTCTGGCCGCGATGAACGGCGTGGAAATCGGCGCAGTGCTGCTGACCGGCGGCTACGCTATCGACGAGCCAATCAGAAAGCTGTGTGAACGTGCGTTCCAAACCGGCCTGCCGGTCTTTATGGTCGAAACCAACACCTGGCAGACCTCGCTGAGCCTGCAAAGCTTCAACCTCGAAGTGCCGGCGGACGACCACCAGCGCATCGAGAAAGTGCAGAACTACGTGGCCAGCCACATCAACGCCGAATGGATCGAGTCACTGACTGCGACCTCCGAGCGTTCGCGTCGCCTGTCTCCACCGGCGTTCCGCTATGAGCTGACCGAGCTGGCACGTAAAGCCAGCAAACGCATCGTGCTGCCGGAAGGCGACGAGCCGCGTACCGTGAAAGCGGCGGCTATCTGCGCCGAACGTGGTATCGCTGAGTGCGTGCTGTTGGGTAACCCGGAAGAGATCCAGCGCGTTGCCGCTGCGCAGGGCGTTGAGCTCGGCAAAGGCATCGAGATTGTTGATCCGGTCGCCGTGCGCGAGCAGTACGTTCCACGTCTGGTTGAGCTGCGTAAGAGCAAGGGCATGACCGAAGTGGTTGCGCGCGAGCAACTGGAAGATAACGTGGTTCTCGGCACCCTGATGCTGGAGAAAGGCGAAGTCGACGGCCTGGTTTCAGGCGCTGTTCACACCACCGCCAACACCATCCGTCCACCGTTGCAGTTGATCAAAACGGCACCGGGCAGCTCGCTGGTGTCCTCCGTGTTCTTCATGCTGCTGCCTGACCAGGTTCTGGTATACGGCGACTGTGCGATCAACCCGGACCCAACCGCAGAACAGCTGTCTGAAATCGCGATCCAGTCGGCAGATTCCGCTGCGGCCTTCGGTATCGAACCACGCGTTGCCATGATCTCCTACTCCACCGGTAACTCCGGCGCGGGTAGCGACGTTGAGAAAGTGCGTGAAGCAACCCGTCTGGCGCAGGAAAAACGTCCTGACCTGATCATCGACGGCCCACTGCAGTACGACGCCGCCATCATGGCCGACGTCGCCAAGTCCAAAGCGCCAAACTCTCCGGTTGCAGGCCAGGCTACCGTGTTCATCTTCCCAGACCTGAACACCGGTAACACCACCTACAAAGCGGTACAGCGTTCTGCTGACCTGGTGTCCATCGGGCCAATGCTGCAAGGCATGCGCAAGCCGGTGAACGACCTGTCACGTGGCGCACTGGTAGACGACATCGTTTATACCGTCGCCCTGACCGCCATTCAGTCTTCCCAGGCTGATGCAGCAGCAGTCAAAGCCTGATAATCCCCGAATTATCAGATAAAAAAAACCGGTCAATTGACCGGTTTTTTTATTTGCACGAACGCATCAGGCATTTTCATCGCTATCGCGCAACGGCTTGCCATAGGCCTGTTCGTTGTTGCGCGTCAGCCACAGCGACAGCGCTTTTAACGAGTCCGGTGTGAATTCGTCGCAGCGGGCGGTGATTTCTTCCGGCGTCAGCCAGCTAACCTCAACCACTTCTTCTTCCTGCAGTGCAAAGGGGCCATGCGAGACGCAGCTGAACAGCGCACCCCACACCCGGCACTGCTCTTCTTCAAAGTAGAACAGCCCGTGCTCGGCAAAAGGCACGCCGGCAATGCCCAGTTCCTCTTCCGCCTCGCGGCGAGCGGAGTCAAGCACGTTCTCCCCGCTTTGCACTACGCCACCGGCAGTGGCGTCCAGCCAACCCGGATAGAAATCTTTAATGTCGGTGCGACGCTGCACCAGAATTTTTCCCATTCCATCATGCACCACAATATAGGTAGCACGATGACGCAGCCGTTGAACACGCATCTGTTGGCGACTGGATTGAGCAATCACTTCATTTTGCTCGTTGACGATATCAACCCACTCGGTATCTGCAGCCTGACCCTGTTCCGCCATCCTCTAAAACCTTCTATTTTGGCGCGATGCATCCCGCGCACTGGTTAATCAATGAGTGTTTTTCAAAGATTTTTATTGTGTGTGTATAAATTAGTGCGTTAATGCCACCTCTGCAACAGCCTTGCCGCCGTCCAAAGTGACCACACTTAAAATGCCGTCCTCCAGTATGCCATAGCTGGCGGGAAAGCCCCCTTTCGGAATGCTGACCGACCCTGGATTAAAGCAGTAAATTTCGCCCTGCCGTTCCGCCTGCGGTAAATGGCTGTGCCCATAGACCAGCACATCACCGGCAGATAACGGCGGCAGTGCGGAAGGATGATAAAGGTGTCCGTGGGTTAAAAACAATCGTCTTTTTTGCAATAGCACCTGCTGCCAAGACGCGGTGATGGGAAATGACAATAACATCTGATCAACTTCACTGTCACAGTTGCCGCGAACGGCGATGATCTTGTCGCTATAGCGATTCAATTGTTCAGCAACCTGCGCCGGTTGATAGCCCGCTGGCAGCGCATTTCGCGGCCCGTGATTCAGCAAATCACCCAGCAGGATCAGCCAGTCGGCACCGCTTTGCTCAAAACGTTCCAGCACGCTTTCGGTGGCGGGTAGCGAACCGTGTATATCGGAGGCGAATATCAGCTTCATAACCTTTCCTTTGGCAGGGAAATAACGGCTATTTTATCGCAGTGGCCAGCGACGGCAAGGCTGCCGAGGAAGCGATTCCTGAAGACCCGGAATTGTGATGCATGTTGTAGAGATAGCATCAGACGAATCTCACATAGCCTGCTATTCTTAGCTGCTATTGTGGGTAACCCTATAGAAAGATCTCTGATATACCTTTGTGCGCGGCGAAGACCGCAACAACGTGTAATGACTTACAGATCACCTTACCGCAGGAGGCAACATGATTGACCTGTATTACGCGCCTACTCCCAATGGTCACAAAATTACCCTGTTTCTGGAGGAGGTTGGCTTACCCTACCGTATCCATCGCGTAAATATCAGCGCCGGCGACCAGTTCAAGCCGGATTTTCTGAGCATTTCACCCAACAACAAAATTCCGGCCATCGTCGACCAGCAGCCGGTTGATGGCGGTGCGCCGATCAGCCTGTTCGAATCCGGCGAAATCCTGCTGTATCTGGCGGAGAAAACCGGCAAATTGCTGAGCAAAGGCCTGCGCGAGCGTGCCGCTACGCTACAGTGGTTGTTCTGGCAAGTCGCGGGCTTTGGGCCGATGCTCGGGCAAAACCATCACTTTAACCATTACGCGCCGCAGCCGGTGCCCTACGCCATCGAACGCTACCATCTGGAAACCAAGCGTCTGTATGCCGTGTTGGAAGCCGAGCTGCAAAAGCACCCGTACCTGGGCGGCGACAACTACAGCATCGCTGATATTGCGACTTACCCCTGGGTGGTGTCTCACCCACGCCAGCGCATCGATCTGGCGGATTACCCGGCGGTACGCAACTGGTTTGAACGCATCAGCAACCGTCCCGCTACCGCACGCGCCTACAAGCTGGCCGAACAGGGCTAAATTTCCCGCTCCCCGACCCGCGGGGAGTTTCCTTTAGCTCGTTATCTTTTCCTTACTTTCCGTGTATTCTGAGCGGCAATAATCAGACCTGTGGAGATCTTCTGATGTCATTCAGTCAACCCGACGCCATTATTCGTATAAAAAACCTGCGGTTGCGTACTTTCATCGGTATCAAGGAAGAAGAAATTAACAATCGTCAGGACATCCTGATTAACGTAGTGATCCACTACCCGGCGGATAAAGCGCGCGACAGTGAAAATATCGACGACGCGCTCAATTACCGCACCATCACCAAAGCCATCATCCGCCATGTGGAAGATAACCGCTTCGCCCTGCTGGAAAAATTAACTCAGGATGTGCTCGATATCGTGAAACAACATGCCTGGGTAACCTATGCTGAAGTAGAGATAGATAAACTACTGGCCCTGCGCTACGCCGACTCGGTTTCGATGACCATGAGCTATCGCCGGGCCTGAAAACCACCTGTTTCAGGGAGAATCGACCATGCGGATCCTGATCACCGGCGCCACAGGATTGATAGGGAGCAGCCTGACGCGACGGCTGTTGGGCCTTTCTCACCAAGTCACGGTGCTGAGCCGTAACGTGCCCCGCGCTCGTGAGCGCTTCGGTGAACAGGTCAGCTACTGGTCAACGTTGCAGGATCAGCCTTCGCTCGATGGCTTTGACGCCGTGATCAACCTGGCCGGCGAGCCGATCGCCGACAAGCGCTGGAGTAAGGCGCAGAAAGAACGCCTGTGCCACAGCCGTTGGGATCTGACCGAGCAGTTGGTGAAATTGATTAACGCCGGCAGTACCCCGCCCAGCGTGCTGATTTCAGGTTCCGCGACCGGTTATTACGGCGATCAGGGCCAGGCGGTAGTCACCGAAGACGAAGCGCCGCATGACGAGTTCACCCATCAATTGTGTCAACGTTGGGAATCGTTGGCGTTGCAGGCGCAAAGCGATGCCACCCGCGTCTGCCTGCTGCGTACCGGCGTAGTGCTGGCGGCAAAAGGCGGCGCGCTGGCGAAGATGTTGCCGCCGTTCCGCTTCGGACTGGGCGGGCCCATCGGCAGTGGCCGTCAATACCTGCCGTGGATCCATCTGGACGACATGGTCAATGGCATTATCTATTTGCTGGAGCACCAGACCCTGCAAGGCCCTTTCAATATGGTTGCCCCCTACCCGGTCCACAACGAGCAGTTTGCCGCTCAGTTGGCCAACGTGCTCGATCGGCCGGCATTTTTGCGCGTACCGGCATTCGCCATGCATTTATTGATGGGGGAAGCGGCAGTGTTGGTCTTGGGTGGGCAACGTGCGGTGCCGAAACGGCTGGAAGAGGCAGGCTTCAGCTTCCGCTTTCTGGAGCTGGAGCAGGCGCTGGATGATGTGATCAATCAGCGGGACCCAGTCCGCTGAGGAAGAATATATCGGGGCCAGAAAAATCCGGCCCCGACAATCGATTATTTTAATGCGCCGGAAAGAAACTGCTGCAAACGCGGGCTTTTCGGATTGCCAAACAGTTCGGCCGGTGGCCCCTGCTCTTCAATCAGCCCTTTGTGCAGGAAAATCACGTGGCTGGACACGTGGCGAGCAAACTCCATCTCGTGCGTCACCACCACCATGGTTTTCCCCTCTTCCGCCAACTTTTGCATGATGCGCAGCACTTCCCCTACCAGCTCCGGATCCAGCGCCGACGTCGGTTCATCAAACAGTAAAACTTCCGGCTCCATCGCCAATGCCCGGGCGATCGACACGCGCTGCTGCTGCCCGCCGGACAGGTGCACCGGGTATTTGCCGCGGGCACGCTCATCGATGCCGACCTTATCCAGATAGCGTATCGCGCGCTCACGCGCCTCGGTCTTGCTCAACCCCAGCACCTGCACTGGCGCTTCCATCACGTTCTCCAGCACCGTCATGTGGCTCCACAGGTTGAAGTGCTGGAACACCATGGTCAGGCGGGTACGCAGCAGCTGCAGCTGTTTCTTGTCGAACACCTTAAGCTGCCCGTCCTTGTCGCGCACCATGCGGATATCTTCATTGTTCAGGCTAATGGACCCTTCACTCGGCTTTTCCAGGAAGTTAATGCAGCGTAAAAAGGTACTTTTACCGGACCCGGAAGAACCGATGATGCTAATCACATCCCCTGCGTTGGCCGCCAGCGATACGCCTTTCAACACTTCGTGTTCGCCATAGCGCTTATGCAGTTCGGTGACGGCTAATTTATTCTCAGACATAGTGTGTTCCCGTCATTATCAGTGATTAACGTGTGCCATCCAGCGCTTTTCCGCCTTGCGGAACAGGCTGATTAACCCGTAGGAGATGATCAGATACAGTACCGCCGCAATGCCGAAGGCATAAAACGGTTGATAGGTCGCCGCATTGATGTCTCGCGCTATCTTCAGCAGATCCGGCACGGTGGCGGTAAACGCCAGCGCGGTAGAGTGCAGCATCAGGATCACTTCGTTGCTGTAGGCAGGCAACGCGGTGCGCAGCGCGGAAGGTAAAATGATGCAGCGATACATTTTAAAGCGTGAGAAACCATAGGCATTGGCTGCCTCGATTTCACCGTGCGGTACCGCGCGAATAGCCCCGGCGAAAATCTCGGTGGTATAGGCGCAGGTGTTCAGCGTCAGCGCCAAAATGGTGCAGTTGAGCCCGCTGCGGAAGAAGGCGTTGAGGAAGTCCGTACCGCGCACGATTTCCAGGCTGTACATGCCGGAGTAGAACACCAGCAATTGCACATACAACGGCGTGCCGCGGAATATGTAGGTATACAGCCATACCGGGAAGCGCACCCAGCTGATGGAGGAAACGCGCGCCACCGCCATTGGGATCGCCAGCAAACCGCCCATCACCACCGAGGAGATCAGCAACCACAGCGTGACCGCCACGCCGGTAAAGCGATAACCGTCGCTCCACAACAACGACTGCCAATACTGTTGCAAAATTTCGATCATAGCTCAGCCCTCCGGACGCCGAGGGAATAACGCCGTTCAAGCCACAACAGCACGCCATTGGACACGGTGGTAAAGACCAGATAAACCACCCCGGCCACGATCGCGAAAAAGAACGGCTGATAGGTGCCTTTACCGGCCAACTGGGTGGCCTTCACCACGTCGTTCAGGCCTAGAATCGACACCAGCGCCGTCGCCTTGAGGATCACCTGCCAGTTATTGCCGATGCCAGGCAGGGCAAAACGCATCATGGCAGGGAACAGAATGCGGCGGAATATTTGCGAACCGGAAAAACCGTAGGCGGTGGCCGCTTCTATCTGCCCTTTCGGCACCGCCAAAAAGGCCCCACGGAAAGTCTCAGTGAAATAGGCACCGTAGATAAACCCAAGGGTGATGATCCCCGCGCTGAGCGGATCAATATCGATTTGCGAAAAACCAAGCAGTTCGGTGATGTTGTTAAGTGCAATTTGCAGGCCGTAGAAAATCAGCAGCATCAGTACCAGATCGGGTACGCCACGGATCAGCGTGGTATAAGCGCCAAACAGCGTGGAAAGCAGGCGGTTATGGGAAAGCTTGCCACCGGCGCCGATCAAACCAATCACCACCGCCAGCAGTACGGAACTGAGGGCCAGCTCCAGCGTCACCAGAGCGCCCTCAAATATCAATTGGGAGTAGCCTTGCAGCATTTACTTCACCCTGTCGTCATAGGATCCCGAACCATCGGGGCCGGCAGACCGGCCCCGTAGTCACAACATGGAAGGGTATGCGGCATTAACCGCCGTAGACGTCAAAGTCGAAGTATTTCTTCGCAAACTTGTCGTAGGTGCCGTCTTTGCGCATTTCGGCAAAGGCCTTATCCAGCGCCGCCTTGAGCTCGGTATCGGTCTTGCGCAGGCCCATGCCGGTGCCTACGCCAAAGAATTTGTCATCCTTCACCGATTCACCGGCGAAAGCGTAATCCTTGCCTGGAGGTTGTTTCAGGAAGCCATCACTCCCTGCGACTTCATCCTGGAAGGCGGCATCGATACGGCCTGATGCCAGGTCGGCGTAGACCAAATCCTGGTTCTGATAAGGCACAACGGTGATGCCCTTCGGCTGCCACATGGCGTTGGCATAGGCTTCCTGGGTGGTGCCCTGCAGCACGCCGACGCTCTTGCCTTTCAGCGCATCCACGGTAGGCAACAGTTTCGACCCTTTCGGCGCGATCAGGCGGGCGTTAGCGGCATACAGCTTGTCGGTAAAGGCAATTTCCTGCTGGCGTTTTTCGGTGATCGACAAAGAAGAGATGATGGCGTCAATTTTCTTCGCCTTCAGGGAAGGGATCAGCGCGTCAAAATCGCTTTCCACAAAGGTACATTGGGTATTTATGCGTTTGCACAGCTCTTTGGCCAGATCGATATCAAAGCCGACCAGCTCACCTTTGGCATTTTTGGACTCAAAGGGTGCATAGGTCGGATCGGTACCTATCTTCAAGGTCGATGGTACGGCGGCAAATGCGCTGCTTGCCGCGCTTAAAGCCAAGACTAAAGGAAGAACCTTAACCAGCTTTTTCATAAATTACCCTCAAATTGATTTTTTCGATGCCACTGCGGGCATTATTTTTCCACCAAATCAATTTGCAGTAATCGTGCCACATTGGTTGCTGTCGGCGGAGGGAACGGCTCCGACCTTCACAAAACTGTTTCCTGGGACGATAACCGCAAAATTAAATCGGCCTGGCTGGGCCGCGCCACGGGCAATGGAGAAATACCAGCGCCTTGAAACAGTGAACGTGATGAAGTGGGATCATTATGGTGCAGGTGCCGCCCTAATTCAGTGCGGTGTTGCACAAATGTGCCAAATTGGAGAGAAATTTGTTAATTGGCACCTTGCCAGCGGGAAAATAAATCTTTGGGTAATTCAATATCGAACTGATCGACCACCCGGTTCACCGTTTGGTCGATGATGTCTTCTACGCTTTCGGGGCGGTGATAAAACGCCGGCACCGGCGGCATAATGATGGCTCCCATTTCTGCCGCTTGAGTCATCAGGCGCAGGTGGCCCACGTGCAGCGGAGTTTCACGCACGCACAGCACCAGCCGGCGACGCTCTTTCAGCACCACGTCAGCGGCGCGCGTCAGCAGACCATCGCTGTAGCTGTTGGCGATACCGGACAACGTTTTGATTGAGCAAGGTAAAATCACCATCCCGATAGTTTTGAACGATCCGGAAGAGATACTGGCGCCAATATCGCGCGAGTCATGTACCACATCGGCCAGCGCCTGCACTTCGCGCAGGCTGAGCGCGGTTTCCAGCGACAGCGTTTGTCGCGCTGCATTACTCATCACCAAATGGGTTTCCACCTCTGCGACGTCACGCAATACCTGCAGCAGGCGCACGCCGTAGATAGCGCCGCTGGCGCCGGAAATACCGATGATGATTCGTTTCATAAAGCTGGCCTCTGCCACGGAAAAAATAGGATCAGGCAGACTTTGCCGCAATGGCGCTATATAAGCAAGTCAGGCGGGAATAATGCACCGCAGCGACCGCCGCGGCGCACCATTTTGGTCAGTGCGAAGGCTTAACCTTCGTTGTGCATTTCCAGATTTTCCGCTTCGGTCTGGCTACGCATTTCTTTGGCGTCGTCATTGCGCAGCGATTCCAGATACTCGAGGTAGCTCTGGTCGACGTCTTTGGTGACGTAGATACCGTTGAATACCGAGCATTCGAACTGGCTGATGTCCGGGTTCTCTTCACGCACCGCTTCAATCAGATCGTCCAGATTCTGGAAGATCAAACCGTCGGCGCCGATGATCTGGCGGATTTCATCCACTTCACGGCCGTGGGCAATCAGTTCGTTGGCGCTTGGCATGTCGATGCCGTACACGTTGGGGAAACGAATCTCCGGCGCTGCGGAAGCCAGATAAACACGCTTCGCCCCGGCGTCACGCGCCATTTCCACGATCTGTTCAGACGTGGTGCCACGCACGATGGAATCGTCCACCAGCAGCACGTTCTTGTCGCGGAATTCGGCGCGGTTGGCATTCAGCTTGCGGCGTACCGATTGGCGACGCGCCTGCTGGCCCGGCATGATGAAGGTGCGGCCGACGTAGCGGTTCTTCACAAAGCCCTGACGATACGGCTTGTCCAGGATACGGGCGATTTCCAACGCGATATCACAGGAGGTTTCCGGGATCGGGATCACCACGTCGATGTCCAAATCTTCCCATTCGCGGGCAATTTTCTCACCCAGCTTCTGCCCCATGCGCACGCGGGCGCTGTAGACCGAAATCTTGTCCATAAAGGAGTCTGGACGGGCGAAGTAAACGTATTCGAACAGGCACGGGTTGGTTTTTGGGTTCTCTGCACACTGACGAGTGAACAGTTGGCCCTTGTCGGTGATGTACACCGCTTCCCCAGGCGCCACATCGCGCAGGAACTCGAAGCCCAGCGTATCCAACGCCACGCTCTCGGAAGCCACCATATACTCGTTGCGGCCGTCTTCAAGCGTGCGTTTGCCAATCACCAGCGGGCGGATGCCGTTAGGGTCACGGAACGCCAGCAGGCCATGGCCGATGATCATCGCGACGCAGGCGTAAGCGCCGCGCAGCTGCTGATGCATGGCGGCAACGGCGGTGAAAACGTTGTCGGACTCCAGCGGATAGTGTTGGAAACGGTCCAGCTCGCTGGCCAGCACGTTCAGCAAAATCTCGGAATCGGAGGTGGTGTTGACATGGCGGCGACCGCTTTCAAACAGCGTTTGACGCAGTTCATGGGCGTTGGTCAGGTTGCCGTTGTGTGCCAGCGTAATGCCGAACGGTGAGTTTACATAGAAAGGTTGAGCCTCTGAGGCACTGGAGCTGCCAGCCGTCGGGTAGCGCACATGGCCAATACCCATGTTGCCCTGCAAGCGCTGCATATGGCGTGCCTCGAACACATCCTTCACCAGACCGTTTGCCTTACGCAGACGGAACCCGTTATGGGCATCGATGGTGACGATGCCTGCGGCATCCTGGCCACGGTGCTGTAGCACCGTCAACGCATCATAAATCGACTGGTTTACCGGCATAAAACCGGCGATACCGACAATACCGCACATGTTGTCTTTTCCTCATCAGCGCTACCGCCCCGGTAAATGGGTCGGTAAGAAACTCGACGTGCTCTGCAGGTAGTCAAAGAACCACCTGATGATGTAACTGAACTGGGGAATAAGCTGCGACTGTTTCCAGTCTGCGCTTTGTGAAAAGCCGGTAAAGGTATCCAGGAAAAACAGTATCGCCGAAACAATTAACACGCCGCGCAGTGCGCCGAAACAGACGCCCAGTACCCGGTCGGTGCCTGATAACCCGGTTTTCTCTACCAGTGAGCTAATCACATAGTTAACAATAGCTCCTACGATCAGGGTCGCGATAAACAAGATGGCAATCGCGATGCCGTTTCGCACCAGTTCATCTTCAAAACGAGTGAAGTAGACCGCAAGGTAAGAGTAGAAATGGCTGGCAACAAAAAACGCACATCCCCATGTCACAAGTGACAATGCTTCGCGAACAAACCCTCGGATCAGGCTAACCAGAGCCGAAAATCCAATCACCGCTATAATGACGTAATCAATCCAGACCATGAACTATTCCAATGATGAATCGCCCCTGCATCCAATTCGCGGCGAATTCTAACAGAAAAAGAAAACGTTTGCGTAGGGGTTTTCCTACCACGTTACAAATAAAAAGCGGCGATAAAAAAATTCCCAATCGCCGCGCCTACATAGGCCATTTCAGCTACGAAAGGCACAGTTTTTTTAATGATTATACCGTCATCTTTCGGTTCCGGGGCACAGCATGCTGTGCCCCCTGCGCTTAACGTACGCCGTACGGCTTCACCTGACCGCTCAAGCCGCTGATAGAATTCAGCGCGGGCAGCGAAGACTGCAGTTTCTGTTTCGAGGCGTCTGGCCCGACATAAATCCGGGTGATCTGCCCCTGTACCGGCGTTGACGGCACGGTAAAGGCACGATAGCCGGACAGCCTCAGCGACGCCACCACCTCATTGACCTTGGCGGCGTTCTTCAGCGCCCCGAGCTGCACCACATATGCCTGCCCTGCCGGCGCTTTCTCTTCCGCCGGTTTCTGCACGGGTGCAGGTTCAGGCTTCGGTGTCGGCGTAGGCTCCGGTTTCGGCTCTGGCTTAGGTTCAGGTTTCACCACCGGCTTCACTTCCACCGGTTTCGGCTGCTGCACCGGTTTCGGTTTCACTTCCACCGGCTTGGCTTCAACCGGTTTCGGTTTCGGCTGCTGTACCGGTCGGGTTTCAACCGGCGGCGGCGTAACCTGGGTCGGCTGCTGAGCCGGCTGGCGGATGGCCTGTTGCGTCGCCGCTTCATTGGCGGCCTGCTGCTCCACCATCGCGCCCGCGCCTTCCGGCGGTTGGGCCGGCAGCGTCTGGCTTACCGGCGGCACCACGTCGTTTTCTTCCACATCACCGGCCTTCGGCACCAAAGGGATGGCGGCGAACTCGTCCTCATAATGTTTCTTTTTACCGTCCAGCAGCCCTGGCAGGATAATCACCCCCAGCGCAACCAAAATGACGGTACCGACCAATCGGTTTTGAAATTTACTTGCCACTCACACTCCCCGCATCTCGTCTAACGCCGCCATTACCTGTGCAACGGTGTGGAACGATCCACAGACGATCACAATATCCTGAATATCAGCGTCCTGCATAGCCTGACGCCAGGCAGTTTCGACATCGGCGAACTGCCGCGGTTCCGTCAAATGTTGCGCCAACTGCTCGGCGCTGGCACCGCGCGGCCCTTCCAGCGGCGCACAATACCACTCATCGACCTGCTCACTCAGACAGGCCAGCGTACCGGCGATGTCTTTGTCCGACAGCATGCCCACCACCGCGCGCACTTTACCGCCATTGCGCGGCAGCGTCGCCAGACGCCCGGCCAGATAACCGGCTGCGTGTGGGTTATGCGCGACATCGAGGATCAACATCGGATCGCGGCGCACAATCTGGAAGCGCCCAGGCAACGTCGCCTGCTGCAGACCGGCGAAGATCGCACGTTCATCGATTTCCAGCGCAGAAAAATGCAGCGCCGCCAACGCCGTCGCGGCATTCGCCAGCGGCACATTTGGCATCGGCAAGTCGGTCAGCAAGGTGCCACCGCCCTCCCACTGCCAGCGTTCGCCCTGTTCGCTGAAGGTCCAGGCGTCGCCGCGACGATACAGCTGCGCCCCCAGCGTATCCGCCACCTGCTGAATGGTCGCCGGCATATCCGGTTCCCCCACCACCGCAGGTTTACCACCACGGAAAATACCGGCCTTTTCGCGGCCAATGCTTTCGCGATCGCTGCCCAGCCAGTCGGTATGATCCAGCGCGATGCTGGTTACCACCGCCACGCTCGGATCGACGATATTGGTTGCGTCCAGGCGGCCGCCCAGGCCCACTTCCAGGATCACCACGTCAAGCTTAGCCTGTTTGAACAGCTGCAACGCCGACAGGGTGCCAAATTCGAAGTAAGTCAGTGAGGTTTCGCCCCGGCCCGCTTCAATGGCGGCAAACGAACGGCTGTGTTCGGCCTCGCTCAGCTCATCGCCTTGAATGCGCACACGCTCGGTGTAGCGCACCAGGTGCGGCGAGCTATAAACGCCGACGCGCAGACCGGCCGCCATCAAAATGGCTTCCAGGGTGCGGCAGGTGGTGCCTTTGCCGTTGGTACCGGCAACGGTGAACACCGTCGGTGCAGGGGTGAGTAAATCAAGATGCGCTGCAACGCGCTGTACGCGTTCCAGGCCGAGTTCGATCGCCTGGCTGTGCAGACGCTCAAGATAGAAAAGCCACGAGCTCAATGGCGACGTGGCTTGGGGAATTTGGTGGTTTTGCATGAGTCCCGTCACTGAACTTGGGTTCATTAATCCATCAGGGCACCACCCTCACCGCGGTAAAGGCGATGCTCTGCATGATACCCGTTGTCTTCCAAGCGTCGGAATGGACCACTACGCTCAATCTACAAGGGTATTTCAACCGTCACTTAGCCACAAAATGACGGTTGAAACCCGCGAGACCTGCGCCGCGCGGGTGACTTATCAGCCTCAGGCGTCGGCCTGACTTTCCTGCCCGGCCACCGGCGCTACCTCATCGAAATGCGGCTGCGGCTGGTTGGTCAGCTTGGAAAGGATACTCGCCAAGGTCTGGCGCATTTCCGGGCGACGCACGATCATGTCGATCGCGCCTTTCTCAATCAGGAACTCACTGCGCTGGAAGCCCGGCGGCAGTTTTTCACGCACCGTCTGCTCGATGACGCGTGGGCCGGCAAAGCCGATCAGCGCCTTCGGCTCGGCGATATTGATATCGCCCAGCATGGCCAGACTGGCGGAAACGCCCCCCATGGTCGGGTCGGTCAGCACCGAAATGTACGGCAGACCGCGTTCCTGCAATTTTGCCAACGCTGCGCTGGTTTTCGCCATCTGCATCAGCGACATCAGCGCTTCTTGCATACGGGCACCGCCACTGGCAGAGAAACACACCAGCGGACAGTTGTCTTCCAGCGCCTGCTCAACCGCACGAACAAAACGCGCGCCGACCACGGACGACATGGAACCGCCGATGAAGGCGAATTCGAATGAAGCGGCAACGATCGGCATACCGTACAGCGTGCCTTTCATCACCACCAATGCATCTTTTTCACCGGTCGCTTTCTGCGCGGCAACCAGGCGGTCCTTATACTTCTTGGAATCCTTGAACTTCAGAACGTCTTTCGGCTCCAGTTCGCTGCCCAGCTCCACTTCACTGCCTTCATCAAGCAGGGTATGCAGACGCATACGCGCGGTCATGCGCATGTGGTGGTCGCATTTCGGGCACACTTCCAGATTACGCTCCAGCTCGGCGCGGTAGAGAACCTGGCCGCAGCTATCGCATTTGGTCCAAACCCCTTCAGGAATACTCGCCTTACGGGTTTGGGTAATATTGCTCTTGTTAAGAATTCGTTCAATCCAGCTCATCGATGACCTTTCTGTTTGAACCTGGCAGACGCCAGTCCGCAGTTCATGCTTTAACAATCCCCCCGAAAACAGACCCAATGAAAAAGTGCCCGAGCAAAACGCGACAAGCGCGCGACAGAGGCACTGGTTTCAAGGTTGTTAACAGGAACAGACCATAAATGTCGCTCATTAAACCATATCGGCCCGACACTGTGGATAAAAAACTGGTCGAACCGACAGGTTGAGCGATGTTTTTACTGTTTTTGCTGGCGGGCAGCCGCGCGCTTGTGGCGCCAAATTTCAATGATGCCCGGCAGAATTGAAACAATGATGATAGCCACGATCAACAGTTTCAGGTTTTCCTGCACGATCGGCAAGTCGCCGAAAAGGTAACCAGCATAGGTGAACAGCAGCACCCAAACCAGTGCGCCAATCACGTTGTAGGCAGCGAAATGGCGATAGGACATATGCCCCATACCGGCAACGAACGGCGCAAAAGTACGCACGATCGGCACAAATCGCGCCAGAATGATCGTCTTCCCGCCGTGTTTTTCATAAAACTGGTGGGTTTTATCCAGGTAGCTGCGGCGGAAGATTTTCGAATTCGGGTTACTGAACAGCTTTTCCCCGAACAACCGCCCAATAGTGTAGTTCACCGCATCCCCGAGTATCGCCGCGCCGATCATCAACGCCACCATGGTGTGCACATTCAGATCGTTGGTCGGCAATGCCGCCAGCGCCCCTGCAACAAACAGCAGAGAATCCCCCGGCAGGAAAGGCGTCACCACCAGGCCGGTTTCGCAAAACAGGATCAGGAACAAAATACCGTACACCCACATACCGTATTGCGCCACCAGCTCGGCCAGATGCACGTCAATATGCAGAATAAAATCAATCACAAACTTGATGATGTCCATAGGTTCTCTCTTTGACCGGGTGTCTCACCCACCCGGCAGGTACACAAGGGAGCAACGCGTCAGTCGCGCCGGCGTTTAATCGTCGGGTAAAAACAGTGGCCCCATCGGTGGCCGGGGTAAAGCAAAGTGCTCAGGATAATCAACGCTCACCAGGTATAACCCTTCGGCCCGCGCCGTAGCCGCAGCCAGATTGCGATCCTTCAGCGCCAGCAACTCGGCCATCCAGTTCTCGTCCTGATTGCCGCAGCCAATTTCCATCAGGCTACCGACAATGTTGCGAACCATATGATGCACAAAGGCATTCGCCTTGATATCTACCACAATATATTCACCGTGGCGCGTAACCTTAACGTGTTTTACGTTACGCCAGGGAGTACGCGACTGGCATTGCACGGCGCGAAACGACGTAAAGTCGTTCTCGCCCAGCAGCGCCTGCGCCGCCCTTTCCATCCGGTCGGCATCCAGCGGGTGATAAAAATGGGTCATCCCCTGCTGCAATACCGCTGGGCGGTAGCGGTGATTATAAATAATGTAGCGGTAACGGCGCGCGGTGGCGCTGAAACGCGCATGGAAATCTTCAGGCACGCCGGTTACCCAGCGCACGGCGATATCCGGCGGCAGATGGGTGTTGACCCCCATCGTCCAGGCGGCGTCCTTGCGCTGCGCGGTGGTTTCAAAATGCACCACCTGACCGGTAGCGTGCACTCCGGCGTCGGTACGTCCGGCGCACAGCACGTTGATCGGCGCGTTGGCCACCTTGCTCAAGGCCTGTTCCAGACAGGCCTGCACGCTGGCCACTTCCTGCTGACGCTGCCAGCCATAATAACGGCTGCCGTCATATTCAATCCCCAGCGCGATTTTCAGTGTCGGCTGGGTGGGCAAAGCAACCTCTGACATCAGTACATCTGCTCCTGCACCAGACGCTCTGCGGTTTCGATAGCCATCAGCGCGCCGCCGAAGCGTACGTTGTCGGCGACCGACCAGAACTGCAGAATTTCAGGAATGCCGTAGTCATTGCGCAAGCAACCCAGGCTCAGCGCATCGCTGCCGGAAGCTTCCGTGACCTGAGTCGGATAGTCGTCTTCTTCGCTCAGTTGGATATCGTCTACCTGCTCCAGCTCGCTGCGCGCTTCTTCCGCAGAAATTGGGCGCAGCGCTTCCAGATGCACCACCTGCGCATGGCCGTAAAACACCGGCGACTGCACGCAGCTCACCGAGATCGGCAGCCCTTCGTCCTGCAGCACTTTACGCACCTGGTCGACGATCAACCGTTCTTCGCGCACGCTGCCCTGCTCGTCGGTCATCAACGGCAGCAGGTTGAACGCCAGCTGCTTGGCAAACACGCCCGGCTCGGCCGGAATGCCGTTCAGCAGGCGAGCACTCTGACCGGCCAAATCGTCTACCGCCACTTTTCCGCGGGCAGAGACCGACATCAGGGTGGTGACGTGCAGACGGGAAAGCCCGGCCTGTTCGGTCAAAGGTTTGATGGCCGTCAGCAGTTGGCTGACCATGCTGTCGGCCACGGCGACGATATTACGATTACGGTAATCCGCCAGCACCTGCGGGTTAACCCCCGGTACCACCAGCGGAACGTCCGGCTCCAGCGCAAACAGGCCACTGGTGTCGATCACCAGGCAGCCCATATTGCCGGCTTCTTCCGCATAGCGGGCCGAGGCTTCGCTACCGGCGACGAAGAACGCCAATTGGGCCTGTGACCAGTCGAATTCTTCCGCTTTTTGCACCAGAACCGATTTGCCATTGAAGCGCACCGTGGCACCGGCACTGCGTTCGCTGGCCAAAGGATAGAGTTCGCCCACCGGGAACTGGCGTTCCTGTAACAATTCCAGCAACGCTTCACCTACCGCGCCAGTGGCGCCAAGCAGAGCGATATTCCAGCCGTCAGACATTGGGTTTCTCCAGAGTATTTTTCAAATGCAGATGGGCGACTGATTCGCCGCCCTGATAACAAAATTAGTCACTGTGGCTTAAGAAAGCCTTACGCGATCGAAAAGCCCAGCTTGTGCAGCAGCTCCGCACTGGCGCTATCATCACACTGGACGCGTAATGAAGACCATTCACGGCGCTCCTGATAATGTTTGCGCAGACGATCAAACTCGCCCGGTTGCCCGGCCACTTTACGCAGCGGCGCGTCGTCGCGGCGCACATCATACACCAAGTGCATCAATCGTTTTAATTTGCCTTCGTCCAGTGGCCCATTGAGCTGGATCTGGCTGAACTCGGGCACCGGCAACAATGAGGCCAGTTCGATCTGCTGCGGCTGTCCCAGGTGGCGGCTGAAGGCCTCGAAAACCTGCGTCGTGCCGCGCGCCTTGCCCTCCAGCGTGTAACCGGCGATATGCGCGGTACCGATATCGACCCGCGCCAGCAGCGGCAGAGACAGCTCCGGCTCAGGTTCCCACACGTCCAGCACCGTGCTCAGCTTTTTGCCTTTTTCCAGCGCCTGCAACAGCGCCGCGTTGTCGACTACCGGACCGCGGCAAGCGTTGATCAGAATGCGATTGTCCGGCAGTGCCGCCAGCAGTTCGGCATCCGCCAGGTGCAATGAATGATAAGGGCCGGATTTATTGAGCGGCGTATGGAAGGTCAGCACGTCAGCTTCCGCCACCAGCTTCTCCAATGGCCAGAACTCGCCGCTGTCACCACGATCGGCACGCGGCGGATCGCACAGTAAGGTACGCACGCCCAGGGCTTTCAAACGGGCATCCAGCCGTGAACCTACGTTGCCGACGCCGATAATGCCGACGGTTTTATCGCGCAGGTGAAAACCGTCACGCTCAGCCAGCAACATCAGCGCGGAGAAGACATATTCCACCACGGCAATGGCGTTGCACCCCGGTGCCGCAGAAAAACCTATGCCCTGCTGTTGTAGCCAGGCGTCGTCTACGTGATCGGTGCCGGCTGTCGCGGTGCCGACAAAACCAATGCGGGTGCCGGCCAGCAGCGCTTCATTCACTTTGGTCACCGAGCGCACCATCAACGCATCGGCATCCGCCAACGCATCACTCGGAATTGGGCGGCCAGGCACGGCCTGTACGTTCCCCAAGCGACTGAACAATTCAGTCGCGTACGGCATATTTTCATCAACCAGGATTTTCACTTGTTGCTCCGACGGTTTACGGCTATTTATACCCAAAATAATTGGCGCTGCATCAAGGCGGTAAGAGCAGGAGTCCCCAGAAGCTTACTCAAATAAGTGACTGGGGTGAGTGCTCGCAGCCAACACAGAGGCGGCGTCAAGTATGAAGAGTTATCTGTGAAATAGTGTGCCATTGAATCATGCCCGGCGAAAGCGCTCGGGGGTGGTGCCAGCGATTTGCTGAAACATGACGATAAACGCAGACGCAGAGCTATAGCCTACTTCCAGCGCAACCTCTTGTACGGTTTTACCCTGCTCCAACAGCGAAACGGCATGCAAAAAACGCAGGCGCTGGCGCCATTCGCTAAACGACATCCCCAAGTCCTGCTGGCAGCGGCGCGACAGCGTGCGTTCAGTGGTGTAGACCCGAGTGGCCCAGATGGCGAGCGAGGTATTGTCCGACGGACAGTGCTCCAGGGCTTCCAACACCGGTGCCAAAAATTTGTCTTCGGAGGTCGGCAGATAAGTTTGCTGCACCGGTGAGACATGCAGTTGGTCGATCAACGCGCGGCACAGGCGTAAATCCTGTTTGCTTTGCGGGATGTATTGTTTGCGAGCGTAAAAATCTTCGGCAATGGCGCGGAAAATCGGGGTAACGCTAACCAGACAAGGTTCTTCCGGCAAACCGGCGCACAGCGGCAGCGCAATATCCACCATGCGACACTGCGCCAAGCGCTGGTTATAGCAGGAGTGTTCAATCTCCGCTGGCGCCCACAACACAAATTCCGGCGGTGCCAAAAAGCGCTGGCCGCCGATACGCAGCACCATGACGCCAGCTTTTACCCACATCAACTGTCCCCAGCTATGACGATGTGGCTGGAACTCGGTACGAGCATTGAACTCTTCGCAGCGGAACTGCACCGGCCGCGGCGCCGGGATCAGCGCTTCGGGATAATGGCGGATTTCTGGCATGGTTTCGCCCCGTTACTTGTCTTGTTTGGCAGAAAATTTGTCTGAATATCGCTATATATAATAAACCGGACACGAGTAAACTAGCCAGCATGTTAGTCGTTAATGAGAATAATTATCATGAATATGCTCTTCCCTTTGCTGGCGGTTCTGATTTGGTCAATCAACGCCGTGGTCAGCAAGCTCTCGGCCACCGCTATCGATCCGGCCGCGATCTCCTTCTACCGCTGGTTGCTGGCGCTGATCACCCTGACGCCGTTCGTGCTGCCCGGCGTGATCCGCCACTGGTCGGCGATACGCGCCAACTGGTGGAAATTGCTGGTTCTCGGCATGCTGGGCATGGTGCTGTATCAGAGTCTGGCCTATTACGCGGCGCACAGCGTCAGCGCGCTGTTTATGGGCATTATTGTCTCACTGATCCCATTACTGACCATTCTGATCAGCATCGTGCTGTTGCGGGTCGCTCCCACGGTAGGTATTGCCATCGGCAGCCTGTTGTCTTTGGGCGGCTTGATCTGGCTGGTGAGTGCCGGTAACCCGGGTGAGTTGCTGCAGCACGGCATCGGCAAGGGGGAATTGATGATGTTCGCCGCCACCGCCTCTTATGCGCTGTACGGCGTGCTGACCAAACGTTGGGCGATTGCCCTGCCGAACTGGCAGTCGTTGTATGTGCAGATCCTGTTCGGCGTGGTGCTGTTACTGCCGAACTTCCTGATGGCACAAGACGTGTCTCTGACCAGCCAAAACATCCCGCTGGTGCTGTTTGCCGGCATTCCGGCCTCGATTGTCGCACCTTATCTGTGGATCCACGGCGTTATGCGTCTGGGGGCCAATACCGCGTCGATCTTTATGAACCTGGCACCGGTATTTACCGCCATCATTGCGGTGCTGTTCCTGCATGAACATCTGCACAGCTACCATCTGATCGGCGGCGGCATTACCCTGCTGGGCGTGATCCTGTCGCAGCGTCTGCGCACGCCGCTAGGGCGCAAGGCCAAACAAGCCGCGGAATGTCAGAGCTAAGATAACAATTGAAAACGCACCCGCACCAGCAGGCCACCCAGCGTGGCCGAGGTCAACAGCTCCGGGCGGGTGCCGTGATAACGGGTGATATCGCTGACCAGCGCCAGTCCCAGCCCTGCACCGGGTTGATCACCCACGTTATCCAACCGATGAAACGGCTGCAGCGCCTGCGCGGTATCCTGTTGGGCAATGCCCGGGCCGCTGTCTTCAATTTCCAATATTCCCTCCCCGGCCTGCTTGTCCAGGGTTAAACGTGCGGTGACCGTGCCCTGATGCGGCGTATATTTCAGTGCGTTATCCAGCAAGTTGGCGCACAGTTCGGTTAGCAACAGCGTTTCTCCGCCGACCCAACAGACCGATTCTCCCTCGTACCCCAAATCGATGCGCTTGCTGCGGGCCTGGGGTAAACGTGAAAAACAGGCATCGCGCAGCACCTGCGCCAGGTTTACCGGCTGCAGTTGGCGATCGGCGTGATGCTCATGAGCTTTGAGCCGTGAGAGATAGAGCAGGCGATCAGTCAGCGCCACGGTGTTATCCAGCGTTGCGCTCATGGCCAGTAAGCTTTCCCGCCACTGCTCCGGCTTATCGCTGGCCAGCGCCACCCCCACCTGGGTTTTCAATACGGTTAACGGCGTGCGCAGCTGATGTGAAGCGTCGGCGCTAAAACGTTCCTGTCGTGCCACCATCACCCGCAGCCGTTCAATATAGCGGTTGAACGCCAGCAACAGCGGCTGCATTTCCGACCAGGGCAATACCATCGGCAACGGCGTCAGCTCACCCGGGTCACGCCGCAGCATAATGCCGGAAAGCTTGCGCATCGGCTTAAGCACCCGCTTGAGCAACGCAAAGGCCAGGATCATGGTCAGTACCACCACGGTTCCCTGGCTGAGCAAAGCGGAAAGCATCATCTGCCGTGCCAAATAGCGGCGCGACTCCAGGGTTTCCGCCACCAGAATGGTGGCCATGCCCATCACTCCGGATTCGTTGACCGGCTGGTACAGGGCAGCGACGCGGATCGGCCGCCCGCGGTATTCGGCGTCATAGAAATGCACCAGCGCCGGGTACAGGCTTGAGCGCAAAATATGCGGCGGCATCGTCGGCAAATCGTCATAGCCGGAGATACTTACGCCCTGCGGGGAGATCACTTCGTAGTAAAGCTGATCGTTCATGTTGCGCTCAAAGCTGTCGAGCACCACGTAGGGCACATCCACCTCAAGCCGGCCATTTCGCACCACCAGCCGTTCCGCCACGGTACGCGCTGACGCCAGCAACGTGCGATCGTAAGCCAGCGTAGCGGCATTCATCGCGCTGAAGTAGTGGGTATAAATCGAGATGCCGCCTAACACCAGCAGCGGCAGGCCAAAGAACAACAGCAGTTGATAAAATAGCGATTGCGGCGCGTTAAACCACCTCATTGCAAAGCTCCAGGCTGTAGCCCAGACCGCGCAGAGTGATTATCGCCACGTTGCTGCCCTGCAGTTTTTTTCGCAGCCGGTGTACATAGAGTTCAATGCTTTCCGGATTGGCCTCGTCGGCCAAAGTAAACACCTGTTCAAACAACTGCTGTTTGGCCACCGGCCGGCCACGGCGGTGAATCAACGCGGTCAGCACCGCCAACTCACGCGGCGTCAATTGCAGCGGTTTGTCGTCCAGCTGAAAATAGCCTTCATCGAGATAGGTCAGCGCGCCATATTTCAGCGCCTGCTGGGTCACGCCAACGCTGCGGCGCAGCAACGCGCGAATGCGCGCCTCCAGTTCATCCAGTTCGAAAGGCTTGGTGAGATAATCGTCCGCCCCCAGGTTCAGCCCTTTAACCCGATCGGCAACGTCGGTTCTGGCCGTCAGCAACAGCACCGGTAAGTCCTGTCCTCGCTTGCGCAGACGCGCCAGCAGATCCAGCCCGTTCAGCCGCGGTAACGCCACGTCCAGCACCACCAGCGCATAGGATTCGTTTAACAGCAAATGATCGGCCGCCAGCCCGTCCGGCGCGACGTCGACGGCAAAACCGACGCCGGTTAACGCCTTTTGCAGCCAGTGGGATAACTCGGGATGATCCTCAACCAATAACAGACGCATGTTTCCATTCCATTGATTTTTCTATGCCCGCAGGCCGAATGCTGAGCGATGACGTCAGCATCCGACTTATTGTCAATTAACATCTTTATAACAGCAGGATGGCACGGAAGACGCAGTGATAGAAGGGTTGCTCCCATTCCGTTTTGGGAGCTGGAACACAAATGCGACACGGAATAACCCGTGAGCCGTCGGCAACAGGGCTAATTCGGTTAGTCAGCCACTACATTTCGATTTCGCAGTCGGCCAGGGCGATTTCCAATACCGGTTTCAATTTGGCGGGGGTAAACGGCGGAGACACCAGCACCGAGCGGTTGTTGGCGGCGAAGACCAGATCAATACCGGTGATACAGGCCGTCATGTGGCAAGCGTATTTTTCACCTTTGTCATTCGAAAAATGCAGTTCAAAAACGCCGATATCTGCTCGCAGGCGCTTAACACGACAATGGCCTTCTTTCCCAACAGCCTCGGCATAAGCCGCGGGCAACATCTTGATGGCACTCACTTTATTGCCGTCCTTGCTGCCGAATAACTTCCCTAATGAAAACATAATAATGCACCTTCATTCATTTTATTTTTCGGCATTTTATCGCAAGACGAAACCGATAAAACTGATATTACGCAGGCTTTACGCCAGGTTTATGCGCTGTTATTCCTTCATCGCATGTGTTAACCGGCGGGCAATCAGGACGATGGTCAGTCGTGTAATTCTCGCTAACAGGAGACACGTATCACATCCCGGAAACTTTTCCCTCGGTTGAAAGGTAAATGAAAGGTTGTTGATTTAACAATCCAGCAACCCGTATCGGCGGGGATCTACACCGACTGAAAAATACCTTGGGGAAAGCAATGAAAAAAATAATCACCCGCACACTGACCGCTACCGCTCTGCTGCTGGCCACCCATCAGGCTTTTGCCCTGGAAGCGCCGAAACGCACCGAATGCATCGCTCCTGCCAAGCCTGGCGGGGGATTTGACCTGACCTGCAAGCTGATCCAGGTCTCGCTGCAAGAAACCAAAGCCATCGACAAACCGATGCGCGTGACCTATATGCCTGGCGGCGTCGGCGCGGTGGCTTACAACGCCATCGTGGCTCAGCGCCCGGCGGAATTCGGCACGGTAGTCGCCTTCTCCGGCGGTTCGCTGCTGAATTTGTCACAGGGAAAATTCGGCCGTTACAACGTCGATGACGTCAAATGGTTGGCCGCTGTCGGCACCGACTACGGCATGATCGCCGTGCGTGCCGACTCACCGTACAAAACCCTGAAAGACCTGATGAACGCCTTCCAAAAAGATCCCAACAGCGTGGTGTTCGGCGCAGGCGCTTCGATCGGTAGTCAGGACTGGATGAAAACCGCCCTGCTGGCGCGCGAAGTCGGCGTCGATCCGCACAAGATGCGTTACGTGGCGTTCGAAGGCGGCGGCGAGCCGGTTACCGCCCTGCTCGGCAACCACATCCAGGCAGTTTCCGGCGATCTGAGCGAAATGGTGCCTTACCTGCAGGGTGACAAAATTCGCGTGCTGGCGGTGTATTCCGAACAGCGCCTGCCGGGTCAGTTAGCCGATGTTCCGACCGCCAAAGAGCAAGGGTTCAATCTGGTCTGGCCGATCATTCGCGGCTTCTACGTTGGCCCGAAGGTCACGGAAGAGGAGTACCAGTGGTGGCTCGATACCTTCAAGAAAATGATGGCGACCGAGGAATTCAAGCAACAGCGCGATCTGCGCGGCCTGTTTGAATTCGACCTGACCGGCAAGGAATTGGACGCCTACGTGAAAAACCAGGTCAATCAGTACCGCGAACAGGCCAAAGTTTTCGGCCTGGCAAAATAACCGGGGGCATACCATGAGCGATCGCATTTTTGCCGGGTTCTGGCTGCTGCTGTGTATCGGCGGCCTGTTTATCGGCTGGGGCATCCAGAGTGAATACAGCTACGAGCCACTGGGTCCGCGGCCCTTCCCACTGGCTATCCTCAGCCTGATGGCGCTGTGTGCGGCACTGCTGCTGTTGAACAAACCGCAGGCCGTTGAATGGCCACATAACAAGGTGATGCAACGTCTGCTGGTGCTGGTGATCACGCTGGTGCTGTACGCCTGGGGCTTCGAGTGGCTGGGCTTTCCGCTGGCGACCGCACTGCTGACCTTCAGCATTGGCCTGCTGTTCCAGGCCAGCCTGATAGCGGCGTTGGTGTCTGGCGCGATCATGGGCGTTGCGCTCTATTACGCCTTTGACCGCTTACTTGATGTGACACTGCCACTCGGCGTTTGGCTGAGTTAACGGGGGCGATGATGGAAACCTGGATGTATTTGTCTCAAGGGTTCGAGGTGGCGCTGGTGCCCCAGAACCTGATTATCGCCCTGATCGGCTGCTTCGTCGGCACCATTGTCGGCCTGCTGCCGGGCCTGGGACCGATCAACGGCGTGGCGATCCTGCTGCCGCTGGCGTTTGCCCTCAAATTACCGGCCGAGTCGGCACTGATCCTGCTGGCGACGGTGTATATCGGCTGCGAGTACGGCGGCCGCATCTCCTCGATATTGCTCAACGTACCGGGAGACGCTGCTGCGATCATGACCGCACTGGACGGTTACCCCATGGCACAACAAGGCCGTGCCGGCGTCGCGCTGTCGATTTCGGCGGTCAGCTCCTTTGTCGGTTCGATGATTGCCATCGGCGGGATCATTCTGTTTGCCCCGCTGCTGGCCCGTTGGTCACTGGCATTTGGTCCGGCAGAATATTTCGCCCTGATGGTATTCGCTATCGCCTGCCTGGGCAGCATGATGAGCCAAAACCCGTTGAAATCGCTGCTGGCGGCGCTGATTGGTCTGGGGCTGGCGACGGTCGGGGTGGACGCCAATACCGGCGTTTATCGTTTCACCTTCGACAGCGTCCACCTCTCCGACGGCGTGCAATTTATCGTGGTGGTGATTGGCCTGTTCTCGGTCAGTGAAATCTTGCTGATGCTCGAAAGCACCAGCGCCGGGCAAAAGCTGGTGCGTAAGACCGGCCGCCTGCTGTTTAACCGTAAAGAGGCCGCCGAGTGCGTGGGCCCCACGCTGCGTTCTTCGGTGATCGGTTTCTTCGTCGGCATTCTGCCGGGTGCCGGGGCCACCATCGCCAGCGCCCTCACCTACATGACCGAAAAGAAAATCAGCGGCAACAGTGAAACCTTCGGCAAAGGGGATATCCGCGGCGTCGCTGCGCCCGAAGCGGCCAATAACGCCTCGGCCTGCGGTTCGTTCATTCCGATGCTGACGCTGGGCGTACCGGGTTCCGGCACCACCGCGGTAATGATGGGAGCGCTGACGCTGTACAACATCACGCCAGGTCCGGCAATGTTCACCGAACAGCCGGATATTGTCTGGGGGCTGATTGCCGCGCTGCTGATTGCCAACGTGATCCTGCTGATCATGAACCTGCCGTTGGTGGGCCTGTTTACCCGCATGCTGACCATCCCTTTGTGGTTCCTGGTACCGGCGATTGCCGCGGTGTCGGCGGTCGGCGTTTACGCGGTACACAGCACCACCTTTGACCTGCTGTTAATGGTAGGGCTGGGGGTGTTCGGTTACATACTGAGGAAGATGCACTTCCCGATGTCACCGCTGATCCTGGGCTTCGTTCTGGGAGAAATGCTGGAGCAAAACCTGCGCCGCGCGCTGTCGATCAGCAACGGTGAGTTCAGCATCCTGTGGGGTAGTGGCATCGCGCAAACGCTGCTGGTGCTGGCGGTATCCGTGCTGGTGCTGCCGCTGCTGTTGCGCAGAATACGCAAACACCGCCTGACGGCGGAAGCGGCCAAGGCCGAATAAGCAAAAGGGCGGAGTATTAACTCCGCCCTTTTCATTTAACGTTTAATTTCGCTTATCGCCCGTTCAAGGGCCGCAATATCGTCATTGGCCAGCAAAGGCTGCACCTGAGCAAAATCCTCGGCCGACAGATCATAAATACGCAAAGCGAGTAACCTGGCTACGATCTGCGGAGCAAAGCGCAGTCTTATTGGTCGCGCCGGATTGCCCCCCACCAGGGTGTAAGGCTCAACATCCTTCGTCACAACGCTACCGGCGGCGACTATCGCTCCTTCCCCAATCGTCACGCCCGGCATCAGCATCGCCCGCATGCCTATCCAGCAGCCGTCCCCCAAACGGGTATCGCCCTTCGGCTGATAGGAAGCCAGAATGCTTTCCATCATCGGATACAGGCAGAACCAATCGGCACGATGGGTATGGTTGCCCCCCATCAGGATCACCGCCTCGGCGGCAATGCAGACATAATCGCCGATCAGCAGTTGGTCTATCGTTCCTAGCGGCTGCCACTGTTGGCTGACCTCGTCGCCGTGCAAATAACGCACCACGGAGCGCTCAAAGCCGTCATCCAGGTAGTCGCTGTAATAGCTGTGAGTCCCTTTGACGATAATATTGGGGTTGGTCACCGTTTGGTGTAACAGTTCTGTTTTTGACCAGTGTTTTTCAGTCATGGCGCTTTCTCTATATTCATTGCAAGAGCCACAGCCAAATGTCTGTGGCAGTGTTTTTTGGTCGTAAAACACTGCCGCTTTAAGCGATTAACGCCCGTTTTAATCTTGGGTTATTGGTCATTGTTGCCTCCACATCCGGCCCTAATGTTAACAAATCACGTCGCAGCCGTCTTGCTCTTCAGCATCAGCACCCCGCCCATCACCAACGCACTGCCCAGCAGCTGTAACTGATTCATGCTTTCCCCCAGCAGGAAGTAAGCGATCGCTGCCGTGAACACCAGCTCCAGCGACAAAATCAGGTTTGCCACCGCCAGCGGCAAGCTTTTCAAACTGATGTTGTACAGGCCGAACCCCAACAGCGTTGGGCCGGCAGCCAGGGTCAGCAGCAACCACCAGCCCCCCCACTCGATACCCTGAACGCCTTGGGACAGGAACCACAATGACCCCGTCATGCCGTGGAACGCCTCCAGTGGGTAAAAGGTCAGCGCGGCATTGAACAACCATTGATAGACAGCCGAAAAGCCGAACACGTACAGGATGGTGTTCCACACCGGGTAACGCCGTTCGGTCGCGACCCGCCCACCCAGCGTATAGAGGGTGTATCCGATGCCGGACAGCATGCCCACCACCAGCCCCAACAGGTTAAAATGGCTGTTGCCCAAGCTGTCGCCGTTGCTGACCAGAAAACAGCCGCCCAGGCTGACCACAATCACCACCAACTGACGCAGGCTCAGGCGCTCGCTGTACATCATCCAGCCGAGAAACACGGTAAAACCGACCGAGCAGTAGGTCAGGATAGTCGCCACCGACGCACCGTTCAGCGCCACCGACAGCGTCCACAGGCTGTTGAACACTGCCAGCAGCAGACCATAGCAGGCATAAAAGGGGATCTGCGCGCGCTGTAAACGCGCCCATTCGGGTTTGAACAGCAGCAGTACCGGCAACAGCACCAGAGCAACCAGCGCCGCGCGCCAAAAAGCCAGCACAAAGGTCGGCAGGTGATAATACTCCGTCAGCACGCGGATAATAATGGCGGTAAAGGCCAGCAACATGGCGCTGATGATAGCAATCACATACCCCTGACTGCTGCCCTGTAAAATGTGCGCCCCCGGGAAAACCGGCCTGGCTGAGATACCCGATGGTAATGACATGACACCCTCAAAAAACGGCAATAGTGGACTCAGGCGAGATTCTAACGCCGCGTAACTTTACCGCCAGAGCCACTTTCCCCCGATGTTATATAGGCCACTTTTATCCTCTTTAAGCCCTGTAACTATGGGGTATAGTAAAAAACATCATCGTCAACCGGGCCAATTTTGCATGCATATTCCCTTAGACCGTCAGCAAAACATTCCTTTATATCTGCAAATTGAGGAAGCGCTGCGGCGGGCGATCCTCAGCGGCGCATTTGTCGACGGCGATAAGCTGCCCTCCACGCGCACGCTTGCCGCCAAGCTGGCGGTCAGCCGGTTGACGGTGGAAAACGCCTATGCCGAACTGGCGGCAAAAGGTTTTTTGCACCAGCGGCGCGGCAGCGGTGCCTATGTCTTGCACCCTCTGATCCAGCCAGCCCAGCCACGCCCAACAAGCGATGCGCCCTTCCCGGCGGAGCGTTTCACTACCCTTACCTCTCGGCTGGATGGCTACCCCGATACGCCGTTGCCGGACAACATCATCAACTTTGCCGCCGGCGTCGGCAGCCCGAAAGTCTTTCCGCAGGAGGAGTTCCGCAAGATATTGCTGTCGGTACTCAGCCGCCATGCGGAAGAGGCCTTCAGCTATGGCGAATACTGCGGCTATTACCCGCTGCGCGATACTCTGGGGCGGATCCTCACCGCTCAGGGTATTCCGACCCATGCAGAGCAACTGCTGATCACCAACGGTTCGCAACACGCCATCAGCCTGATAGTGCAAAGCCTGCTGGAGCCGGGCGACACGGTGATTGTCGAACAACCGACCTACGCCGAAGCGCTGGGGCTGCTGCGCCAGCACCGCATCAATATCGTCACCGTCGCCAGCGACCGGCACGGCATGTTGGTTGAACAGCTGCCCGCACTGATCGAAAAACACCAACCGAAGTTGATTTACACCATTCCCAATTTTCATAACCCCACCGGCCGCTGCATGAGTGAAGCGCGCCGTCGACGCCTGCTGGCACTGGCCCAGCAGGCCGGTGTAGTGATATTGGAAGACGATTTTGTCGGCGATCTGCGCTACAACGGCAAACAGCTGCCGTCGCTGCGATCGCTGGCGCAACCGGGGGCGGTGATTTACGTCAGTACCTTTTCAAAAATGCTGCTGCCCAGCATGCGCATCGGTTACCTGGTGGCGGACAGCGAACACTATCAGCGACTGGCTCGTCTGAAACACGTCGACAGTTTTACCAGCTCCAACCTGATCCAGCGGGCACTGGACGCATTCGTCACTATCGGTCGTTACGACAAGCAACTGCGGCGCGCCGGGCGGTTATATCGCCAGCACAGAGACGTGATGGTGGCAGCCTTGCAGCAGCAACTGCCGCCCGGCTGTCAGTTTGAAACGCCGGAGGGTGGACTGTTTATCTGGCTGACGCTGCCTGCCGCCGTCAGCACCGAGGCACTGATGCCGCTGGCCTGGCGACACGGCGTAACCTTTGCGCGAGGGGAGTGCTTTTATGCCGAAGAACAGCAAGGCGCACATGGCCTGCGATTGAATTTCGCCGCCAATACGCCGCCGCAGATAGAGGAAGGTATCGCCCGACTGTGCCGGGCGATTAATGAGGTCATCACTTCAGAATAGGCCGCGGTTCAGAGCCCGGCCCACCATAGCCGCAGCTTCATTCCCCAATAGCTGGTCCAGCCGGTGGTGCTTTGCACCACCTTGCCCTGGGAAATGACCACCAAGGTGGGCGTGACGCCGATCTGCCACTGCGCCGACAGCTCGCCACGGGGATCGTTAACCACCGGCAACGTCACACGCTTGCCCGCCAGCCACTGTTCCACCTGACGATCGTCGCCGGAACGCAGCGCCACGGTCAATACGTTGCCGCCCTCGCCGACCAGTCTGGCAACATACGGCGTGGTAAACCGGCAAACCCCGCACCAGCTGGCCCAGAAATAAACCAGCAGCGGCTTGTCCTGGCTGAGCTGCGCCAGCGAGACGTGTTCACCGTTCAACGTCGTCAACGGTTGCGAATCGAACGCCGCCGGTGGCTGCGGCGCGCGTAACCAGTCCATCCCGAACGCAACCGCCAGCACAATCAGCAACAGGATCAGCAGTTCGCGGCCCCAACGCCGCAGCTTAGCCATTGTTAACCTTCGCAAGCTGTTGTTTCACTACCGCCTCCAGATCCTCATACGACACCGCGCCTGGCAGCATTTGATCGCCGATCAGGGTGGCCGGCGTTCCTTGTACTCCAAGCTGCTCCGCCAATGCCATATTGGTGCGCAAGGTGGTCATGCTCTGTTCGCTTGGTGCAACGGCTTTCACCCCGGTTTTCTGCTGTGCGGCAGCGATGCTGGCCGTGTCATGGAAGCCTTTTTTCGCCATCAGCCGCTGATGCAGCGCCCAGAATTGGTCCGGGTGTTGCTGCCAGGTCGTCAGCGCCACGCGTGCAGAACTGACGGAGCTCTCTCCTTTGAACGGCAGCAGTTTTACCACCAGCGCCACATCAGGATACTGTTTGACGATTTTTTCCAGCATCGGGTCAAAACGCTTGCAGTACGGGCAGTTGTAATCGGTAAAGGCCACCAGCGTCAGTTTGGCGTTGGCCGCTCCCAAACGTGGGCTGGCCGGATCTTCGTATAGGGTTTTGGCGTTTTGCTTGATCGCCTGGCTGATTTGCTGACCGGCGGTCTGTTGCTGCCAGGCATCCACCGCCTGCGCCAGAATATCCGGGTTCGACACCAGCGTTTCGCGGATCAGCTCTTTAATCCGCACCTCTTGTTCCGGGGTAAAAGGAGCCGCAGCCCAGACCGGAGTAACCATCAGCATCAGTAACATCAGTAATTTTTTCATTGTGAATTTCCTTTGGCGGCGGACAGGGTTTGCAAGACGGCATCGCGGGTCAACAGCGGGGATAACACCACGCCGTCAGGGCTGCCGGGGCCATAAATCTGGTTAAAAGGCACGGCAACGCTGCCGTGTTTTTGCAGGAAAGCGCTAATCTCGGCCGAAGGACGGCTCCAGTCTCCTCGCAGGGCGACAACGTCGCCGGCACTCAGCGCTTTTTGCACGTCATCACGCAACAGCACGTTGAATTTGTTGGCTTTACAGGTTACGCACCAGTCTGCGGTGACGTCGACAAACACCCGTTTGTTCTGGGCGAGTGCCTGGGCGATCGCCTGCTCACTTAGCGGTTGCCAGGTGACATTGTCGTGCAGCGGCTGACGCCACAGCCCGGCGGTCAGCGAACCGGCCAGTAACACCACACCGACCAGCACCAGCGTGCCGGCCGCCAGCTTGGCCGCCAGACGAACCCCATGTTGCCAGCCTACCGCCAACAACAAGGCCAACAGTGCGATACCGCCCAATGCCAGCGTCGGCAAGGTGCCAATATGATTGACCATCAGGCTCAGCAGCCACAGTGAAGAAGCCAGCATCAGCAGCCCCATGGCCCACCGTAAAGTGTTCATCCAACGCCCCGGACGCGGCAGGCGCAGCGCTAAAGCAGGCCATGCGGCAATCAGCAGCCAGGGCAGGCTCATGCCGATACCCAAGGCGACAAACATGCCCCACAGCACCGGCAGCGGCGCAGCCAGTGCAAAGGCCACGGCAGTGCCCAGGAAGGGAGCCGAACAGGGCGTCGCCAGCAAGGTGGCAAATGCGCCCTGCCAGAAATGCCCGCTCAGGCCACGGCCGTTATGGGTCGCCAATTTGGTATTAAGGGAGGAGGACAGCTGCAAATGGAACAGGCCAAACAGGTTGGCGCTGAACAGGAACGTCACCAGCACCATAAAGCCGATAAACCACGGGTTTTGGAACTGAATACCCCAGCCCAGCGCCTGATTGCTCAAGCGCAGCAGCGTCATCAGCAACGCCAGCGCCATAAAGGACGCCACAATGCCAAACGAGGACGCAAGGAACTGCAGCCGAATGCTGTGTCGGTCGCGCTGCTCCACCTGCAAAATCGATCCCAGTTTGATGCCCAGAACCGGCAGCACACAGGGCATCAGGTTGAGGATCAGGCCCCCCGCCAACGCCATCAGCACCGCTTGCCACAGAGTGAAACTGGCGGCGCTCGGCAGCGTCAGCGGCCCGCCAATCGGCAGCGTCACCTGCTGCGCCATGCCGCCGTCGCCGATTACCAACGTCAGGGTTTTACCGCGCAGATCCGGGGCGCTGTCACCCCAGCCATCGCTGACCGGTACCCGCGCGGTCATCAGTGAACCTTCGCTACTGACCCGTGGCTTGCCGAGGTCTGCGTCCTCCAAGGTGTCGAAGAACAGCTCCGGCCGTTGCCAACCGGCGGCTCGCTCGGCGCTGATCTGTAATTCGCCATTGAGATAACCGGCCTTGATGCTCTCCACCAGGCCCTCGGCGATCGGCACCTGACCCATCGCCTGGGCAAAGTCATGGTCAAACTGCGCGTCAGACGGCGCGGCAAGATCCAGACTGAACGGATAGTCGGTCAAAATACAGACGTTGCTGCAGGTGGACAGCGTCAGCGTCCCCGCTAACTGGCGCGGTGCCGTTCCTTTCATCACCATCGGCAGCTCTACCCGATCGTGGTAGCCCTGCGTGGAAATACCGGCCACCTCAAAACGCTGCGGCGTAGGCCAATACCAGGTCACCGGAGGCGGATTGCCTTGCCAGGTTATTGCCGGCGCAATGCCACCTTCCCCCGGCGAACGCCAGTAGGTTTTCCAGCCTTTTTGCAGCTCAATAGCCAACAGCAGCCGGGTTTCTCCTGGCTGCGAGGTGTCAGCGCGGAGTCGCACCTTGGCATGATCGTTGGTCGGGCTTTGCAACCAGCCGCTGTCCGCCGCCTGCAAAGCGGGCAGCCACAGCATTAACAGGCAGACAAACGTCGACCTGATGATATTCAACATGTTTTTTCTCCATAAATAAGACAATCACCAAAACAAACGGGCGATTAACTCATTCACGGAAGACGCATAATCGGAGATGCACCCTGAGGGTGGGAGGGGAAATCACTCTGGGAGGAGGAATGCGCAAGCGCGCAGCCACGGTAGGCGCCAACAGCGCCAGCAGCAGGCCAAGCCCGAACAGCACGGTTTCAAACATCACCGGCGGTGAGGCCAATAAGGATTTAGCGCTCAGTTCACAGGGGGTAGGTTGCAGTTCGGCGGCATCGTCGCCGGCGGATGGCGCAGCGCTGGCAGCAGGAATCCCCATCGCTTGCTGCAACGCATGCAGGCTCGCCATGCGCTGAGTCATGCAGGTCAGTACCACCAGGCAAGCCAGGCATAAAAACCATTTCGCAATCCGCTGCTGTTTAACCATGCCGCCCTCAATTCCAAGTCTGCGCTTATCTTAGCGGCGCAGGCGCGTTTAGCAATGTTTTGCCTGTAAAGAAATGTCTTACGACGGTATTGATGGCGGGCATTTACGGGTATCATAGGCGCACACCTGCGCTTTTCGCCGGGTACGACGATTATTCTTTCCCCAAAGTCATGGGTGTTGCGGCAAGGCGGCAAGCAAGCGAGTCTCGATGAGCTTACTCAGGTAAGTGTTTCGAGTGAGATTGCGCAGACCACACCGCGGCAACGCCAGCTAAACTGGGGGATACACAGCGAAGGACAGGTGATATGCAACCTTTGAGTGGACCGGGCACCCCGATCGCCAGCGATCGTCCTTCAACCCCGGGCAAAACCACCCCCACAGACGATAGCCCGCTCTCCCCGGCGCAGCGTACGACGCTGGAGAAGCTGGTGGTCAAAATCATGGCGCTAAGCCCGGCCAAATCCGCAGAGATTTGGGTCACGCTGCGTCACGATCTGCAGACAGACAACAGCAGTGAATTGCTGGCGCGTCATTTTCAGCCGGCCGAGCAACTGCTGCAAAACCGTCTGACGCAGGTACAGCAAAACCATGCCAGTCGCCAACTGATGCAGCAGCTTACCGAACTGTTGCCGCAGGGCAATAACCGCCAGGCGGTGAGTGATTTCATTCGCCAGCAGTTTGGCCACACGGTACTGAGCCAGTTGAGCCACTCGCAGTTGCAGCAGGTACTGAATCTGTTACAGACCGGCAGCCTGACGATCCCTCACCCGCAGCAAACTGCCACCAGCGATCGCCCGCTGCTGCCCGCCGAGCATCAAAGCCTGCAACAGCAGGTCACCAAGCTCAGTGCCGCCACCGGCGAGTCGCCGGCCAAGATCTGGCAAACGC
Source organism: Serratia sp. BNK-12 (assembly GCF_047456085.1). Taxonomy (NCBI): domain Bacteria; kingdom Pseudomonadati; phylum Pseudomonadota; class Gammaproteobacteria; order Enterobacterales; family Yersiniaceae; genus Serratia; species Serratia sp. BNK-12. The sequence goes on along the minus strand of NZ_CP179896.1, from coordinate 1,400,732 downwards.
TGTTTGATCTGACCGGGGTTAAAACCAACGATCCGCTGCCGGCGCGCCACTTCCAACTGCTGAACCAGTTTTTGCAGGTGAAGGTCGCGCTGAGTCCACAAACCGCGCCGACGCTGAACAACCTGCTCGCCGTGCTCAAACAGCCGGCGGATGCGCAGGAGCAGCAGCAGTTGAATGACTACTGCCAGTCCCGCTTCAACTGCAATGCCAGCGCCCCCTTGACCCACCCGCAGATGAGCGACGTCATCAACCAGCTATTTGCACGTCGTCTGGAAAAAGCCGGTCATGCTCAGCCGATCATCGGCAACGCTACCGAGCCGCAACCGCTGCTCAATCCGCTGATTGCCGCCCTGCCCCAGCCGCTACAAAAAGCGCTGAGCAAACCGGCGGTGACGCTTATCCTGTTCATTTTGGTGCTAGCTCTGGTATTGGCGCTGGTGTTTTAACGCTTTCCCTTCCCAAACGATTTCTGGCCTGTGGATGCCCTGTCCAGGGCCAGACTCGAATGCTGATGTTAACTTCGCGGTAACTCCGGCCAACGTCAGGCGCAGCCACAGTCCTCTCCACTGGCACTTCCCACCAGCGAGCCCGGCTGTTCACCGGTGGCCAGGGGATGACCATCACGTATCCAGAAGTCCAATCCACCAATCAGCTCTTTCACCCGCAGCCCCTGTTGAGCCAGTTTGTAAGCCCCTTTGGTCGAACCGTTGCAGCCGATGCCATCGCAATAAGTGACGTAAACCTTGTCGCGATCCAGATGCGCCGTGCCCGCCTCGTCCATCAAGCGGTGCGGCAAACTGATAGCGCCGGGAATATGCCCGGCCGCATAGAGCGCCTCTGCACGGGTATCGATCACCAGGATCTCACTGACCCCGTTGCGCAGATCCTCCGCCACGTCCCACGCATCCGCGTAATAACTCAGCTTAGCGGCCAGATAATCCAGGCTCTGGGCCGCGCTGCCCGGTGGAAAAGCCAAAACCAATGAAGATACCGCCATGGAATTCACTCCTGTAGAGAAAGACTGATGACAATATTGCCTGATTTTGGTCTTATGCTTGATACCCATTTTCGCCCATGGATAAGTCCCATTATGGCTAACGCATTGCCCACTCTGTTTCATCAACCGGAACACGCCGGTGGCACCTTGCGTGAACGCGTCTGCAGCACGCTGCGCCGGGCTATTCATCATGGGGCTCTTGGCCCTGGGCAACGCTTGCCCTCATCGCGGGTTCTGGCTGAAGATTTGGGCGTCTCGCGCGTAACCACCGAAGCAGCCTATGCCCAGTTGGAAGCCGAAGGCTATCTGCAGCGCCGCGTTGGTCAAGGCACCTTCGTGGCGATCAACATCGTCAAGTCGCCATCCGCCGCCAAAGTCAGCGGCGAACCCCGCCTTTCACAACGCGGCACGCAGATCGCGCAAACCGGTGGCTGCCACGATCCACTGCAGCCTCTGCCCTTCGCTGCCGGTTCGCCGGATTTACGTGCTTTCCCGCTAAAACTGTGGAAACAGCTCACCGCTCAACAACTGCGTCTGCGTGGGGAAGCTCTGATGCGCTATGGCGATCCTCAGGGCTACTTTCCGCTACGCGAAACCATTGCCGGCTATGTCAGCCAGACGCGCGGCGTTAACTGCGATGCGCAGCAGATCGTGGTGCTGACCAGTTCGCAGCAGGCCCTGCAGCTGATTGCCACCCTGCTGTTGGATAGCGGTGACAAAGTGTGGATGGAAGACCCCGGTTATCGCGGTGCCAGAAACGCCTTTAGCAGCGTCGGAGCCGAACTTGTCCCGGTCAAGGTGGACGACGCCGGACTGATGCCCGATGAACACCTGCCTGCACCTCGACTGATTTACCTGACGCCCTCGCATCAATACCCCACCGGCGTAGCACTCAGCCTGCCACGCAGGCTCGAGCTGCTGGCGCTGGCACAACGGCAGCGGGCCTGGATTATTGAAGATGATTACGACAGCGAGTTTCACTATGACGGCCAGCCGATGCCGGCGATGCAGGGGTTGGATCGGCACGGCAACGTGCTTTATCTGGGCACCTTTTCCAAGGCGCTGTTTCCTTCCCTGCGGCTGGCTTATTTGGTGTTGCCACCGGCGTTAGTGGAGCCTTTTACCACCGCACGCACGGTATACGACGGCCACAGCGCCCAATTGATGCAGGCGGTGACCGCCGAATTTATCCAGCAGGGGCACTTTGCCGCCCATATCCGCTATATGCGCCAGCTGTACCGCAGCCGACGTGACCTGTTACTGGTGGAGGTGCAGGAAAAGCTTGGGCATTTCGCCACCCCGCAACCGGCAGGGGGCGGCTTGCAGCTCAGCGTTTGGCTGCCGCCCGGGCAGGAGAGCGCCCTGACTCAGCAGGCGCAGCGCCTGGGCGTAGTCACGCCCGGATTGGCGGCACAGTACCAAACCCCGAGCCTGCGGCGCGACGGCTGGCTGCTGGGCTTTTCCGCCCTGACACCGGGCGAGATCCGCGCCGCCGTCGAGCGGTTGACGCGGATCTCGCCTGCTTGACCTTGCGGGACGCTTGGCGGCCCCGAGTCAGGTTACTGCTCGGTCAACCGCAGCTCGGCCACCAACGGCAGGTGATCGCTGACTGCCGGCCAGTGAATGCCGTTCCAGTCGCCGCTGGCGTTCGGCACCGTCAGGCTGTCCAGATGCCAGCGCTGGGCATTGCCGCTAAAGATATAATCGACCTTGATTTCGGCGTTTTCCGCCGGCCAGCTGCGGCCATCCTGCTGCTTGGGCATGATGTCGTTCCAATAGCGGCTCAGCTCAGTCCAGGTGACGCTACCCGGCACGTCGTTCATATCGCCGAACAACAGCTTGATACCGCGCATTTCAATCGTGCGGTCATTCAGTTCGCGCACCTGATCCAGCCGCATCGCCGGATCTTCCTTGGTGTCCAGATGGGTATTGATCAGGGTAATCGGCGCCGGGAACTCGGGCACGTCGGTCTGGGCGCTGAATGCAATTCGCTGTTCGCGCTGACCGGAAGGCAACGGGTAAATTTTGCTGTCATGCAGCGGGTATTTCGATAAAAACGCCAGCCCATATTCGCCGCCGTCAAAATCAATCGCGCGGCCGAACGCGACGTGCATACCGGTCAGTTTGGCCAGTTCCTCCGCCTGATCGAGCTTGCCGCTGCGGCCGGTCAGTTTATCCACCTCCTGCAGCGCCACCACATCGACATTCATCGCCTTGATCGCTTTGGCGATTGCGGTCATGTCGCTGACCTTGCCGGCGGCGATATTGAAGCTGGCTACGCGGATCTTCGGTGCCTGCTCCAGGCTATAGGTTTTGTTTTTCAGACCGCCAAGCGCACTGGCCACTTCACGGCTATTGGCGTTGCTGTTGGCATGGCCACCATCGGTGGATGACCAGGCCGTATGCGATATTCCCAGGGATAACAAAGTGATAAGTAAAGCATGACGTGAGCGCATGTATTCTCCTTTAACGATCCTATTATTTGGGGGCACCCGTTCCCCCACAGCTAACAACGATTTTGCCGCAGTTACCCGAGACTATTTCCTAGTTGTGCCGCTATTTTTTTATTCTGCGCGGCATCTCGCATTCCGGCAGCGAAAGCATTGCACCATTGGACAACCGGCTGATTTAGCTTTAAAACCGTTAGACCGCTTATCGAGAGGAACCCGCATGACCAGCGCCATTGCCGAACAGCTCACCGAACGTTTCTTCCGCTATCTGGCGGTGACCAGCCAGAGCGACGCCGCCGCAACCACCCTGCCCAGCACGCCGGGCCAACATGATATGGCCAAGCTGCTGGCGACCGAACTGCGCCAGCTAGGCATGCAAGACGTGCAAATCGACGAGCACGCTACCGTGACCGCACGCAAACCCGGCAATCAGCCAGGCGCTCCGCGTATCGGCTTTATCACCCATATCGATACCGTTGACGTTGGCCTGTCGGCCCATATTCACCCGCAGCGCCTGCGCTTTACCGGCCAGGATTTGTGCCTGAATGCCGAACACGATATCTGGCTGCGCACCGCCGAACATCCGGAGATCCTGGCCTATCCGAATGAAGAAATTATTTTCAGCGACGGCACCAGCGTGCTCGGCGCCGATAACAAAGCGGCGGTCACGGTGGTCATGACCCTGCTGGCCAACCTGAGCGCCTCCGATCGCCACGGCGACATTGTGGTGGCCTTTGTCCCGGATGAGGAAATTGGCCTGCGCGGCGCCAAAGCGCTGGATCTGACGCGTTTCGAGGTGGATTTTGCCTATACCATCGACTGCTGCGAGTTGGGGGAAGTGGTGTATGAGAACTTCAATGCCGCAGGTGCGGAGATCCGTATCGAAGGGGTCACCGCGCACCCCATGTCGGCGAAGAACGTGCTGATCAACCCGATTCGCATCGCCAACGACATCATCAACCAATTCGACATCAAGGACACGCCAGAACATACCGAGGGGCGCGAAGGCTACTTCTGGTTCAACGATCTGACCGCCAATGCCAACCTCGCTACGTTAAAAGTGTCGATCCGCGATTTTGACCTGGCCGGGTTCAATGCGCGTAAAGAGCGTATTCAGGAAGTGGTGCAACAGGTGGCGGCAAACTACCCGCGCGCCAAGGTCAGCTGCAAGGTGACGGATATCTACAGCAATATCAGCAACTCTATCGGGGAAGACCAGCGAGCCATTGAGCTGATTTTCGGTGCCCTGGCCGCCCACGGCATTCCCCCCAAGGTGATCCCGATGCGTGGCGGCACCGACGGCGCCGCACTCTCCAGCCGTGGGCTGCTGACGCCGAACTACTTCACCGGCGCGCACAATTTCCATTCGCGCTTTGAGTTTCTGCCGATCAGCGCCTTTGTGAAATCCTATCAGGTGACTCGCAGCATCTGCTTGCTGGCGGCACGCGGTTAGACGCCATAGTTAACAAGCGCGGTATGGCAGGAAAATACCGCGCTTAAGCCAACAGCCAGCCAAGCAAACCGGCCCAGACCAGTAACGGCAACGAAAAGTAATGAAATTTCAGCCAAATTTTGCGCTCGTCCGCCATACGCAGCGCAATCAGGTTCGCCAGCGAACCGATCGCCAGCCCAAAGCCACCGGCGTTGACCGCATAGGCCAGCAGTTGGCTGGAAGGCACGTAGTTGAGCATTAAAATGGTCGCCGGCACGTTGCTGATCACCTGCGACAGGCCAATCCCCAAAGCGTAAATGCCCCCGTTACCCAGCGTAGCGATATCGGCAAACCAAGGCTGGATCGCCTGCAAGCGGGTAAACAGCCCCACGTCGATGAACATGGCGATAAAGACGAAAATCAGGCTCCAGTCGATCTGCAGCAATACCCGACGCGCCAGCAGCAAAAAACCGACGAACACCGCCAACAGGCCATACAGCGGCAGATCAAGATCCAGACACAGCAGAAAAATCACGTACAGCGCCACACAGCTCAGCAACAGGCGTAGCTGATACGGATAACCTTCGGTGTGCGGCGCTTTAACGATATCCCGCGCCGGGAAGCAGAACCCGGTCAGCAGCAGCAAACTGACCAGCATCACTACGCCAAACGGTGCCATTTGGCCAATGAACCCCAGGAAAGAGAGTGAAGACTTGCTCCACAGCAGAATGTTTTGCGGGTTGCCAATCGGCGTCAGCAATGAACCGGCATTGACCGCCAGCGCCTGGAAGATAATCAACCGGCCAATCGGTAACGACGACAGTTTTTTCAGCGTGATGGTCAGCGGAATGACGATAAACAACGCCACGTCGTTGGTCAGGAACGACGACAGCAACGCGGCGGAAAACACCAGAAACAGCGCCAATCGCCGCTCGCTGTGCAGCGTATTGATGATTTTGCGACCGACAAAATCGAAATAACCGCTGACCTCGACGCCCTTGGTGAGTAACATCAATCCAAGCAGCGTAATGATGGTGCGCCAGTCGATAAAACTGTTTAACGCAGGCAGCTGTTGCGGGTTAAAGGCCGCCATCAGTACGCCGACTAACAGCAAAATATGCAAAAAACGATCTTTCAGGAACGGCTGAATCAGCCGGGAAACGGCGTTTGAACTCATGTTGAGCGCTTCAAAAAAACAACCAGGGATCAGGAACCAGACGTTAGCCCAAGCACGGCGGCAACGCCAGCAAAATGCTCTTTTACCGTTAACTGCTTTTCATTTGCCGCGCTTTACTTTATTTGTAGCGCCTTTCTCTGTTTCAAAGGATGTTTTCATGGCTAACGTTTTTGCCAAAGGGCTGTTGCTGAGTGTGACCATCGGCTTACTGGCTGCCTGTAATGACCCGGATACCCGCCCACAGATCGACATTGAAGGCAAAACCATGGGCACCTTCTACAGCGTCAAGGTCAGCGGTGACGTGGCGGTCAATAAACAGCAGTTGCAACAGCAGATTGACGCCGTGCTGGAACGCGCCAATGACGATATCTCCACCTATCGCAATGATTCTGTGCTTTCGCGTTTTAATCAAACCCAGAGTACCGAGCCACAGCCGATCCCGCGCGGAATGGCGGATATTATCCTGATGGCTCAGCGCATTGGCCGCGACACTCAGGGCGCGATGAATATCACCGTGGGTCCGCTGGTGAATTTATGGGGCTTTGGCCCAGACAAGCGTGTGGTCAAGGTACCGAGCCAACAGCAAATAGAGGCGGCACAAAAAAATATTGGCCTGCAGCACCTCAAGCTACTCAGCGACAGCCGTGGCGAATGGCTGCAAAAGGACTTGCCCGGGATGTATGTTGATCTCTCGACGTTGGGCGAAGGCTATGGCGTCGATCAGTTGGTGCAGCTGATGGCCCGTAATGGTATCACCCATTATCTGGTGTCGGTCGGTGGTGCAGTATCCTCGCGCGGCGTTAACGGGCAGGGCAAACCCTGGCGCGTGGCGATCCAAAAACCGACCGACCGCGAAAATGCGGTTCAGGCACTGGTTGATTTGCAGGGTTACGGCATCAGCACCGCCGGCAGCTACCGCAACTATTTTGAACAGGACGGGCAGCGCTATTCGCACGTGATCGATCCCACAACCGGCAGGCCGATTACTCATCGCCTGGTCTCCGCTACGGTGATAGCGCCCACCGCGCTGGAAGCCGACGGTTGGGATACCGGGTTGATGGTGTTGGGGACGGAAAAAGCGCTCAAACTGGCGGAAGAAAAAGGCTTGGCGGTTTACCTGATCAGCAAAACCGATGATGGGTTCAGCGCCGTAATGACGCCGCAGTTCAAGGCGTTTCTGGTGAAATAGTTTCTGTGCGGTAAAGACGGGGCGCAGTGCACTGCGCCCCGCTTGCTTATCCTTTTCGGTGCAGTAACAGGTAAACCACAGGAACCACCAACATCGACAACAGCGGTGCACTGAGCATGCCGCCAATCATCGGTGCCGCAATGCGCCGCATTACCTCAGAACCGGCACCGTTACCCCACATGATCGGCAATAGCCCGGCCATAATGGTGGCAACGGTCATCACTTTTGGTCGCACCCGCAATACCGCCCCCTCGGTGATGGCATCCATCAGCTGTTTTTGCGTGAGCGGTTGTCCCGGCTGGCGATGTTTTTCCAACGCATGGTTCAAGTAAAGCACCATTATCACGCCGAACTCCGCCGCCACACCCGCCAGCGCGATAAAGCCAACTGCCCCGGCCACCGACAGGTTGTAGTTCAGCAAATACAGCAGCCATACTCCGCCGATCAGCGCAAACGGCAGCGTCGCCATGATCAACAACGCATCACGCACGCTGCTGAAGGTGACAAACAGCAGCACGAAAATGATTGCCAATGTTACCGGCAGTACGATTTTCAACTGAGCGCTGGCGCGTTCAAGATATTCAAACTGCCCGGACCAGCTCAACGACACCCCGGCCGGCAGCTTGACCTGCTGCGCGACGGCCTGCTGCATCTCTTCCACCGCCGATTTGAGATCGCGCCCGCGCAGATCGACATAAATCCAGTTGGAGAGCCGCGCGTTTTCACTTTTCAGCATCGGCGGCCCTTCGCTAACCCGAATATCCGCCAGCATCGACAGCGGCACCTGGCCACCGCTGGCGGTCAGTACCGGTAACGCCTGCAACTGCTGTACCGAATCACGCACCTCACGCGGATAACGCACATTGATCGGGTAACGCGCCCGGCCCTCGACGGTTTCGCCAATGTTTTCGCCCCCCACCAGCGTCGCCACCATGGATTGCAGCTCTTTCACCGAAACGCCGTAGCGCGCAGCCCGCTGACGGTCGATATCGATATCCACGTAGCGGCCGCCGGTGATGCGTTCTGCCAGCGCCGAAGTGACGCCCGGCACCTGCTTCACCACCTGCTCAATCTGCCCGGAAATCCGTTCGATATCGGCCATGTTATTGCCGTTCACCTTGATGCCCACCGGACTTTTGATTCCGGTGGCCAACATGTCCAGCCGATTGCGGATCGGCGGAACCCAGACGTTGGCAATACCCGGCACCTTGACCACCGCATCCAGTTCCGCCACCAGCTTGTCCATGGTCATGCCCGGTCGCCACTGGTCACGCGGTTTGAAACGAATGGTGGTTTCCAGCATGGTCAGCGGCGCGGGATCGGTAGCGCTTTCCGCCCTGCCGGCCTTACCGAACACCGTCGCTACCTCCGGCACGGTTTTGATCAACCTGTCGGTCAGTTGCAGTAGCCTGCTGGCCTCGCGCGCCGACATCCCCGGCAGCGAGGAAGGCATATACAACAGGTCACCTTCGTCGAGCTGCGGCATAAATTCGCTGCCCAACCGGCTAAGCGGATAGGCGGTTAACAGCAACAGCAGGCACGAAATCCCCAGCGTGGTTTTTGGCCGTGCCAACACCGACGCCAGCACCGGCTGATACAGGCGGATCAGCCAGCGGTTGATCGGATTAGCATGTTCGTCGGGAATGCGGCCGCGGATAAAGTAGCCCATCAGCACCGGCACCAGCGTAATGCCCAGACCGGCCGCCACCGCCATGGCGTAGGTTTTGGTGTAGGCCAGCGGGGAGAACATCCGGCCTTCCTGCGCCTGCAGGGTGAACACCGGAATGAAGGACAGCGTGATAATCAGCAAACTGCAAAACAGCGCCGGCCCCACCTCCACCGCCGCCTGCTCTGAAATGCGCCAATAATCCGTCGACGTCGGCTGCAGTCCGGGATGGCGTTGCCGCCACTGCTCCAGCACCTTATGCATGTTCTCAATCATGACGATGGCCGCATCCACCATGGCGCCAATGGCGATGGCGATTCCCCCCAGCGACATGATATTGGCGTTTACGCCCTGGTAATGCATCACCACAAAGGCGCCAAGAATGCCGAGCGGCAGCGTGATCATCGCCACCAGCGCCGAACGAAAATGGAACAGGAACAGCGTGCACACCAAAGCCACTACGATAAACTCCTCCAGGAGCTTGTGGGACAGGGTTTCAATAGCATGCTCAATCAGTTGGGAGCGGTCGTACACGGTCACAATTTCCACACCCGGCGGCAGGGTCTGCTGAACCTCCTGCAGCTTGACCTTCAGCGCGTTGATGGTTTCCAGGGCATTTTTGCCGTAGCGCATCACGACGATGCCGCCCGCCACTTCGCCCTCGCCGTTCAGCTCCGCCACGCCCCGGCGGATCTCCGGCCCTTCGCGCAGTGTTGCCACTTGCGACAGCAGGATCGGCACACCGTCACGCACGGTGATTACCACGTTGGCAAAATCGCTGAGTTTTTTCAGGTAGCCCGAGGTGCGAACCATATACTCCGCCTCCCCCATTTCCAGCAGCGCCCCGCCGCCTTCCTGGTTGGCGTCCTGAATGGCACTGACTACCTGTTGATGGGTGATGTTCAGCGCGCGCAGGCTGGGTGGATCCAGCACCACCTGATATTGGCGTACCATGCCGCCCACGCTGGCCACTTCCGCCACGTTGGGCACGGTTTTCAGTTCAAACTTCAGCGTCCAGTCTTGCAGCGCGCGCAGGTCGGCCAGGCTGTGCTTGCCGCTTTTATCCACCAGGGCATACTCGTACACCCAGCCGACGCCGGTGGCGTCCGGCCCCAGTGCCACCTTCACCTGCGGCGGCAGTGAGGATTGCACCTGGCTGAGCGCCTCCAGCACCCGCGAACGCGCCCAGTACAAATCGGTGCCGTCCTCGAACAACACGTAAACGTAGGCGTCGCCAAACATGGAAAAACCCCGTACCGTTTTGGCCCCCGGCACCGAGAGCAACGTGGTGGTCAGCGGATAGGTCACCTGATCTTCAATTACCTGCGGAGCCTTGCCCGGATAGGTGGCACGGACAATCACCTGTACGTCGGAAAGATCCGGCAGCGCATCCAGCGGCGCTTTCTGCAATGCCCAGATCCCCCAACCGGCCAACAGCACCGAAGCCAGCAGCACCAAGAGCCGGTTGCGCAGCGACCAGCGGATCACGAAAGCAATCATAAGTGGCCCCCATGTTCAGCGCTTGTCGGCACGATTTGGCTGATATGTGAACCTTGTTCATCAACGCTAAAGTGGATTTTTACGCTATCACCGGGTTTGATACCGGCAGGTATTCCCCCTGGCGGCAGGGCAAAATCCATGGTCATCGCCGGCCACTGCAGCTCCGGCACGGGGCCGTGGGACAGCGTGATGGTGCTCTCGTTCACGGCATCCACCACCCCCTCGGCCTGATATTGTTTCACCTCGTTTTGCGCCGCCATTTGTGGCAAGGCACTGCGCATGCTGGCCTCGGAATCAATCAGGAATTGGCCGGAGGTCACTACCCTTTGCCCAGCATTCAGCCCACGTTTGATTTCTACCCAGCCGTCCTGCACACGACCGGCCACCACGTCAACCGGCGTGAAGTGCCCATTGCCTTCGGCGATCAACACCCTATTGCGATCGCCGCTGTCGATCAGCGCCTCCTGCGGTATCGCCAACACCGGTTGGCCGAGGTTGCTGTGTGACAATGTCAGTTGCAGGTACATGCCCGGTCGAAGCTTTTGTTGAGGGTTTTTCAACAGGATGCGCGCTTTGAAGGTTCGGGTCAGCGGATCGACATTGGCCAGCAGTTCGCTCACCTCGCCTTCAAATCGTTCACCAGGCCAGCTGGCGGAAGCGGCCTGCACCTTATCGCCCACTTTCAACAATCCGGCCTGCGCCTGCGGATAATCGGCAACGATCCACACCGGATCGAGGCTGGCTAGTTCAAACAGCCCCTGCGCGGCCGTCACCTGAGCGCCTTCGAGCACGCTCAGCTTATTCACAAAACCATTTTCCGGTGCCGCTATCTGCACCCGCGGTTCGGGTTTACCTGAACGTTCCACCTGCCGGATCACCGCCTCGGGCATAAACAGCAGCTGCAACCGCTGACGTGCAGCGGCGGTCAGTGCGCTATCGCCCAGTTTGCGTATTGCCAGATATTCCTGCTGTGCCGCACTCCAGTCGGGGATCCACAGCAATGCCAGGGCTTCGCCCTTTTTCACCTGTTGCTGACTGGCACGCACGTAGAGTTTTTCCACCAGTCCGTTGGCGCGGGCGGCGACAATCTGAACCCCGCGTTCATCGGTGGCGACGCTGCCGAAAGCGCTCAGTTGTGGCTCCAGTTGGCGCAATTGTGCAGCTTCGGTGCGAACGCCCAGGTTCTGCTGTTGCCGGGCGCTGATGGTCACGCCCCCTTCCGGTTCAACCTCATCGGCATAGCGCGGCACCAGTTGCATATCCATAAAGGGCGATTTACCCGGTTGGTCAAAACGCTGCCCCGGCATCATCGGGTCGTACCAATAAAGCACCTGCCGCTCACTCTTGATGGCCGGCGCAGGCGCTTCTCCCGCTGCGCCAAACCAGTATCCCGCCAGCCCAGTGCCAATCAGCGCCGCTAACAGCGCCAGCTTGAATTGTATTTTCATTGCATTGATTCCTGAGGGGTGAGATAGCGAATGGCGGCCCAAATCTGTGCCAGTTCCCTGGCAGCCTTGCCGGCGCTGAGGCGACTGTCGAGCAGCGCCCGCCGAGCTTCCAGTACCGCCGACAAATCGCTTTTACCGCTGCGGTACTGCGCTAACAGCAAAGTGACCCGCTGTTGTTGCAGGGGAATAGCCTGCTCCTGTTGGCGTTGCCACTGCGCCTGAGCCGCCTGATATTGCGCCAACAGCGTATCGAGCTGTGCCTGATGATCACGGATCAACAACGTGAGCCGATCGTTGGCCTCCATGCTGCGGGAAACATCAGCGGCATAGTCCTTATCCTGCCGCTGCGAGCGGAACAACGGCAGATCGACGGTAAACATCACCCCGGCCAAATCCTCGTACTCGTCGGCCCGTTTGCCGTAATACACCTCGACGCCGACGTCCGGTATCGCCGCCACCTCTGATTGCGCCGAACGTGCCTTGGCGACGTCCGCCTCACGGCTGGCCTGCAACACCTCGGGGTGTTGCCTGATGGCCTGCCGCAATACTTCGCTGTCCGCCGGTAAACGTTCAAAGCGCGGCATGGCCCCGGCGGTATCCGTCGCAGACAGGCCGGTCAACTGCGTCAGACGCGCCTGCGCGACAGCAACATCACGCTGCGCCTCGCTGATGCGATCCTGCATGCTTAGCAGCGTCAGCCTGGCATCCAGCACTCCACTCGCTGGGGTTCCCCCACCGGCTACCGCAGAACGCTGAGTGGCAATCTGGCGTTCACTCTCCGTCACCAGGGCTGAGGCATCCCGCAGGGTTTGCCGACTCAGCGCCAGCGCCAGCCAGGCCTGTGCGGTTTGCTGTTGAAGGCGAGCGCGAATGGTGGCGCTGCCCGCATCCGTCTGGCTGGCTTCGGCGCGCAGGGTATCCGCTTTACGCTGACGTTTGGTGCTGCTGACGTAATCCTGCATGATGCCGATTCGTCCCATGGTCATGCCTTCGCGGGTAAAACGCCGAGCGTTGCCGCCCTGCACCGGCACGTTTTCAATGCCGAACTTCAGCTTGGGATCGGGCAACTGCATTGCCGAATCCGCCATGTTCTGCAAGGCGTCAACCTGATGACGATTGGCGGATAACTCCGCCGAATAACCTTCGGCCGCCGTCAATGACTGTTGCAGCGTCAGACCCGCCGCCAGGGTGGCCGGTGCCCAACAGGCAAGCAGCAGCCAGCCCACCCGCCAAGGGTGAGAAAGGATAATGGTCATAACGCCTCCGTTATGGTCGAGCGGCGGCGATGGCGATCAGCTGATAACCGCCGTCGATCGGCAGGAAGCTGAAATCAACCTCGGTACCCACCGGCAAGACGGCGAATGAAGGCGATGAAGGGAGCAGGAAGCTCATGGTCATTGGCGGCCAACTGAGTGCAGGAATGGCCTGGTGCGCGATAGACACCTTTCGCTCGTCCCAGCTTTTGACGACGCCCTGGCTGTGGATTTCAACGGCAGTTCTTGCGGCAGGATCCTGCATTGCCATATCGGCAGCGCTGGCGCTAAAAGAGAAAAACAGGGCGATCACTACGGCAGCAAATACATTACGCATAACGGGTACTCCATAAAATAGTTAACAAACGCGGAAAACCGTCGGGGACGGCAAAGCGGTTGTCAGAACTATTCACGGAACCGGCAGAAAACGATCTCTGCCGGCGGACCTGTTATCGGGGGCGTTTGCCAGGTATTGGAGGGGACTGAACGAGACGGGAAAGGCGTAATAACGGCCAATTCGCTGCTGGTGGGCAGCGCAGCCAACGCCAGGTTGCTGTGATCCTGTTGGGCTGACTCCGGAACGCAGTGTTTCTCACACAGCGGCTCTTGGGTCTGCATCTGCTGCTGCGACGGCACGCTGTTTTGCATATGCATCATATGCTGAGCCATCGGCGCTTCACCGCTGAACTGCAGGTTGCAGTTGTGGCTGGCCAACGCCAGTTGAGTATTCAACAACAACCAGCTGACGACCAATAACCATGCGCAGGCCCGCTTTTTAGCAAAGCGCAGGCGGTGCATGGATAAGGAGATGGACGCCAAAGCCGACATCAGATCGTTCCAGAGTGGGAGATAGCGGGAGTATATCGACCCGGACCGGGCGCAGGAATGGAATTTACATCCGCTGACAAAGAACTGCCCATCTGTGGGCCAGTAATATAAATGCCATGACTTCAATCAACTGGCGGCGGATTACCCAAACAAAAAGCCCAGCAGATGCTGGGCTTTTAAACCGGGAGACTCTCCGACGGAAGGTTATTTGGTCAACGCGATAATACCCAGCGTCAGACCGGCAACTGCCGCCGCCCCACCGGCGATGGCGCCAGCGGTTTCCCAGTTGTCCTGCGTGGTGCCTTTCATGCAGGTATTGGTGTGCACCAGACGGCCCTGGTCGTCATAGACCGGGACACAAGGGGAATCGGTCGCGCACCCAGCCAGAATGACCGACAGCAATCCAACCGCAATTAACTTTTTCATACTCTTGCCTCAATGTTCGATCACTCTGAAACGCTACGCCGAGTGATATTCGCGCTATTGAGCCATTGTATGCGCAAAAGGCTGAACAAAGCGTTAATGATCCGTCAGGAGATGTAATTTGGGATAACTCCTAGCGGCCCGTCGGCAGGGATTGCAGGCATTAAAAAGCCCGCAAAAATGCGGGCTTGATCCAGAACCTTGAGGCCGGAATTACTTCTGCAGCTTACGCATCACCAGCGTGGCGTTGGTGCCGCCGAAGCCAAAGCTGTTGGACATCACGGTGGTCAACTCGCGTTGAGTTGGCTCAGTCACGATGTTCATGCCAGCGGCTTTCTCATCCAGGTTATCGATGTTGATGCTCGGCGCGATAAAGCCGTGCTCAACCATCAGCAGGCTGTAGATCGCTTCCTGCACGCCCGCGGCACCCAGTGAGTGACCGGTCATCGCCTTGGTGGAAGAGATTGCCGGGGTGTTGTCACCAAACACTTCGCGAATGGCACCCAGCTCTTTCACGTCGCCCACCGGCGTGGAGGTGCCGTGAACGTTCATGTAGTCGATTGGGGTATCAACGCCCTGCAGAGCCATCTTCATGCAGCGCACCGCGCCTTCACCTGATGGAGCCACCATGTCGGCACCGTCGGAGGTCGCACCGTAGCCGATGATTTCAGCATAGATGTGCGCACCACGCGCCAAAGCGTGTTCCAGCTCTTCAACCACCACCATACCGCCGCCGCCGGCGATGACGAAACCGTCACGGGCAGAGTCGTAAGTACGAGAAGCTTTTTCAGGGGTGTCGTTGTAGCTGGTGGACAGTGCGCCCATCGCATCGAACTCACAGGCCATTTCCCAGCACAGCTCTTCGCCGCCGCCGGCAAAGACCACGTCCTGCTTGCCCAGTTGGATCAGTTCAACCGCGTGACCAATGCAGTGTGCAGAGGTTGCGCAGGCAGAGCTGATGGAATAGTTAACGCCACGAATTTTGAACGGGGTTGCCAGGCAAGCGGAAACGCCTGAAGCCATAGCCTTGGTCACCATGTACGGGCCAACGCCGCGCAGGCCTTTGGCACGCATGCCATCGGATCCGGCAACCTGGTTGCGCGGAGAACCACCACCTGAGCCAACAACCAGACCGGTGCGATCGTTGGAAACCTGATCGGCAGCCAGACCTGAGTCCTTGATGGCTTCTTCCATGGAAAGATAGGCATAAACGGACGCGTCGCTCATAAAGCGCATCACTTTACGGTCAATCAGACCCGTAGTGTCCAGTTTAACATCGCCCCATACGTGACTACGCATGCCGGAATCTTTCAGCTCCTGGGAGAAAGTGATCCCAGAACGTCCTTCCTGCAGGCTCGCCAGGACCTCCTGCTGGTTGTTACCAATGCTGGAGACGATTCCCAGGCCAGTAATCACTGCACGTTTCATTCAATACCTCTTCCACAATTTTACATTCGGGATTTTGCATCGCACTTTAGCGTACAGATGTACGCCGAACAAGTCCGATCAGCGTTTTTCAGCTTTATTCTTATCCAGTTTGCGCCATAGCGCCAGCGCCGTTAGAATCCCGTCACCCCTTGAGTTACGAGCAACTAACCGTGAGCCACGCCCCGATCCAAACCGCAGCGTTATCCTGGAATGAACAGGGTACACCTGTTTCGAAACAGTTTGATGACGTCTACTTTTCCAATCAGGATGGGCTGGAAGAAACCCGCTATGTGTTTCTCATGGGCAACCGACTGCCGCAACGTTTTGCCGACCACCCTCGCCCGCTGTTTATCGTGGCGGAAACCGGCTTCGGCACCGGGCTTAACTTTTTGACGCTGTGGCAGGCCTTTGCCGGTTTCCGCACGGCGATGCCGGACGCCCCGCTTCAGCGCCTGCACTTTATCAGCTTTGAAAAATTCCCGCTGCTGCAGGCCGATTTGGCGGCGGCGCATGCCCGCTGGCCGGAACTGGCGCCATATGCCGATGAATTACGCGCTCAATGGCCGTTGCCGCTGCCGGGCTGCCACCGCCTGCTGCTGGCCGAAGGGCGCATCACGCTCGATCTGTGGTTTGGCGACGTGAACGCGTTGCTGCCTCACTTCGACGCCAGCATGAACCGTCAAATCGATGCCTGGTTCCTCGATGGCTTCGCCCCGGCAAAGAACCCGGATATGTGGACGGAGCAGCTGTTCAGCGCCATGGCGCGCTTTGCCCGGCCGGGCGGCAGCCTTGCCACCTTTACCGCCGCAGGCTTCGTGCGTCGCGGCTTGCAGCAGGCCGGGTTTGATGTCATCAAAACCAAAGGCTTCGGCCAGAAGCGAGAGATGCTGACCGGCGAGTTGCCTGCCGATGCGCCGGCCGTCGCTCACCCTGCTCCCTGGCTGAAGCGCCCGGTGGCGGAGAATACCGATGATATCGCCATCATTGGCGGCGGCGTCGCCAGCGCGCTAACCGCCCTCGCCCTGTTGCGACGCGGCGCAAAAGTCACGCTGTATTGCGCAGATCCGCAGCCGGGCGAAGGGGCATCAGGCAACCGTCAGGGCGCACTCTACCCTTTGTTGAACGGCCGAGCCGATGCGCTGGAAAATTTCTTCAGCGCCGCGTTTCCGTTTGCCCGTCGTCAGTACGATGCACTGGTGCGACAGGGCGTGGTATTCGACCATCAGTGGTGCGGTGTGAGCCAACTGGCCTTTGACGAGAAGAGCGCCGGGAAAATTGCCAAGATGCTGGCGGTTGAATGGCCGCAGGCGCTCGCCATGCCGGCCGACCGCGCTACGCTCAGCGCCTTGTGCGGCGTCGACAGCGGTTTTGGCGGCATTAACTACCCGCAGGGTGGCTGGCTGTGTCCGGCCGAGCTGACGCGCAGTGCGATTGCGCTGGCGCAACGTCAAGGGATGCGCTGCCATTATGACGCTACGCTCAGCGCTCTGACCGTCCAAGAATCAGGTTGGCAACTCAGCTTTAGCCAGGGTGAAATTCGGCAGCATGCGACGGTGATTCTGGCCAACGGCCATCGGTTGTCCGAACTGACGCAAAGTGAAGCGCTGCCGGTTTATGCGGTGCGCGGTCAGGTATCCCATATTCCTACCACGCCGCAGCTGAGTGCATTGAAGCAGGTGCTGTGTTACGACGGCTACCTGACGCCGGTGAATGCCAATAATCAGCAGCACTGTATCGGCGCCAGTTACCAGCGCGGCGAGACCGCCACCGAATACCGCGAAGAAGAGCAGCAGGAAAATCGGGCTCGCCTGCTACGTTGCCTGCCGGATCAAACCTGGCCGCTGGAGGTGGACGTCAGCGACCGCCAGGCGCGCTGCGGCGTACGCAGCGCCACTCGCGATCACCTGCCAATGGTAGGTGCAGTGCCCGACTACCAGGCCACGCTAACGCAGTACCAGGATTTGCAACGTCAATACCAACGCGGTGAAGCTATCGCCAATGCGCCGAGCTACCCCAATCTGTTCATGATTGGCGGGTTAGGCTCTCGCGGGTTGTGCTCGGCCCCGCTGGCGGCAGAGATTTTGGCGGCGCAGCTGTTTGGCGAACCCTTGCCGGGCGACGCAGACCTGTTAGCGGCGTTGAACCCGAATAGAATGTGGGTAAGGAAATTACTGAAGGGACGTGCGGTAGCGTAAGAAAAATCACGCAGGGCGCCGGCGACAGCGCCCTGCAGAAGCACTATCAGGCAGTAGGCAATGCCGTTTTGTACAGCGTTTCCCACATGCCATACACCAGTGCCTGATCCGGTGGTGACAGTTCACCGGCGGCAATGGCTTTATGCAGGCTGCCCTCCACCTGCGCCTTCAGCGCTTCAGCGGAGTGTTCACCCAGCTCTTCGACCTCGGCAACCGCCAACGTCAGATGACCGCGCAGGTAGCCACCGGCAAACAGTTCATCATCGCTGGCGTGCTCTACCATGTCATCAATCAGCGCCAAAATGCGCGCTTCAAATTCTGCGATCATCAAATTTCCTCTCATACCCTTCATCTTTCAAACTCTAGCGTTGTTGGCTGCGCTCACGCACCCCAGTCACTTACCTGAGTAAGCTCCTGGGGATTTGTTTGCTTGCCGCCTAGCTACAGCTTAGAAGCTATTGGGTATCTATTTTCAGTTAAACATATATACCCGTCATACTTGAAGCTGCTTCTTTCTTGACTGCGCCGACTCGCCCCGGTCACATAGTGGACTATGCTCCCAGGGACTCGCAGGCTTCCCGCCGCGATGCAACTCCAAGTATTTAGGGTATAGTCAGTTGAGATCTTCCGGATAGGGAAAATGCTCCGCCGCCAGCGGTGGCGTATTGTAAAACGATTGTAACGCCTGAATAAAGCGCGCAGGTCTTGTGGGTATTCCCTGCTCCAACAACAGCAGCACCCGTTCGCGTACCTTGCGTTGGAAGGCAATGCGGTCCGGCTCGCAGTCACCGTTGAGGTTGTCGCAACTGACATTGAACGGGAAACCGGCGGCGACGCAGAACATCCATTCCAAAGATTGCGGTTTAATTTCCACCGCTTCAAATTCACTTTGCGTCTGTGCGTCTCGCCCGTCCGGGCAGTACCAGTAACCGAAATCTACCAACTTGCGGCGCTGTTCGCCGGCGATGCACCAGTGCGAGATTTCATGCATGCCGCTGGCGTAATAGCCATGAGCAAAAACGATCCGGTTATACGGCAGTTGATCGTCGGCCGGCAAATAGATCGGTTCATCGTCGCCTTTGACCAGTCGCGTGTTGTATTCATCGCTGAAGCACTGATTAAAAATTTCAATCAGTTGCTCATATTGATGGGTAGCCTGTGTGTCTGACATAAATAAAAATCCAATAACCACAAAAATAAAGAGGTAATTATTTCATTTTACCGCTCTTTTAGCATGCTAAAAATGCAGGGCCAGCCACTGCTGAATTTCAGCGCCGTGGTTGTCGTACAAGAGCTTGCAGCTCATCACCAGTGAAACGATAACGATCATCGGTCGGATCAGCTTTTGCCCGCGGGTCATCACCATGTGAGCCCCGAGGCGCGCACCGAGCACCTGCCCAACCAGCATCACCAGGCCAATACCCCACAGCACTTTGCCGCCAATGATAAACAACACCAGGCTGCCAAAGTTGGAAGTGAAGTTCAGCACCTTGGCGTGCGCGGTGGATTTGGCCAGGTTAAAACCGCACAGCGTCACGTAGGCCAGCGCATAGAAGGAACCGGCACCGGGCCCAAAGAAGCCATCGTAAAAACCGACGCAGCCACCGGCCACCAGCCCGAACGGCAAGGCGCTCAAACGGCGCTGCCGATCGTTTTCCCCCAACCGCGGCGTCAGCAGGAAGTACAGGCCGATGCCGATCACCAATAACGGCAGCATTTGCCGCAGCAGATCGGCGCGCATGTGCTGCACCAGCACAGCCCCGGCAACGGAACCGATCAGGGCCAGCAAAATGGTCAGCTTCTGATCGTTGAGATCGACCGCTCGTCGGCGGATAAAATACAGACTGGCGGAGAGGGAACCGCCCACCGACTGCAGCTTGTTGGTCGCCAGCGCCTGTGCCGGGGGAACCCCCACCGCCAGCAGCGCCGGTACGGTTAACAGCCCGCCGCCGCCGGCGATAGAGTCGATAAAGCCTGCGAGTAACGCCACCACAAACAAAACCCCGAGCATCTCGGGGCCAACGACGAACCAGTCCATTTATACCCCTCTTACTTGAAGCTGCATCTGTGTTGGTTGCACTCACTCACCCGAATCACTTACTCGTGTAAGCTCATCGGGATTCCTTCCCTTACCGCCTTGATGCAACTCCAATTACTTTGGGTATATTATTCCGCAGCGAAATGGTTATCCAGCAAAGCCTGACAGGTCGGCGGTAACGGCGGCGGCACCGGTTTACCCGGTTTGGCGCTCGGCTGATGCGGCACGAACCAGCTTGCCAGCTCGGCACCGCAACCGTCGCCCGGCGGCGGCGTATCCTGTTCTTTACATTCCAGGCTGCCTGCCGGGCAGCGCAGACGCACGTGCATGTGGGCACGATGACCAAACCACGGGCGCACCTTGTGCAGCCAGTCGCGATCGGCACCGGCATCCAGACACAGACGCTGCTTGATCGCCGGGTTAACGAAGATGCGCGTCACTTCCTGATCCTGTGCCGCCGCTTTGATCAGCGATTCAATCTGCGGCTGCCACTGGCGAGCAACCACCTGCTTGCCGTCGCTGGAAACCAGATCGATCGGCTGCGGCTTCAGCAACTGCTGCGCACTCCAACGCTGGCGCGGCAACTGTAACCAGATGTCGACATCAAGCCCGGACTGATGGCTGGCATGGCCGCTGCTAAAGCGCCCACCGGCCGGCATCGCCATATCGCCGATCAGCACCGTGCCCAGATTTCTTTGGTTGGCTTTGCTGCTCAGCCGCTGGATAAACGCCAGCAGATCCGGGTGGCCGAAGTAGCGGCGTTGATCGGGCCGCATCACCTGATAATCCGGTGAGTTCAGCGGTAACGGCTGAGCGCCGATAATGCAACCATTGGCAAAACCGCCCACTGCCTGCGGCGCGCCGGCCACCGGGTGGTCGATCTTCTGCCACGGCGTCAGCGCCAGGGCGGAGCCCGAAGCCATCAGGGCAAGGATGCCCAACATCCAGTTTTTCATGGGAATTACCAGCGTGGAACGTTAGAGACCACATCACCGTTTTGCGCACGCTGGCGCAGCAGGTGATCCATCAGCACAATCGCCATCATCGCTTCGGCAATCGGCACCGCACGAATGCCTACGCAAGGATCGTGACGGCCACGGGTGACCATCTCCACCGCTTCGCCCTGACGGTTAATGGTTCTGCCCGGCACCATAATGCTGGAGGTGGGTTTCAGCGCCAGGTGAGCAATGACCGGCTGACCGCTGCTGATGCCACCGAGAATGCCGCCTGCATGGTTGCTCTGGAAGCCTTCCGGAGTGATCTCATCACGGTTTTCGCTGCCGCGCTTGTTGACCACCGCGAAACCGTCGCCGATTTCCACGCCTTTCACCGCATTGATGCTCATCAACGCATGGGCCAGATCCGCGTCGAGGCGGTCAAACACCGGCTCACCGAGGCCAACCGGCACGTTTTCGGCAATCACGCTGACCTTGGCGCCAATGGAGTCGCCCTCTTTCTTCAGCGCACGCATCAGTTCATCCAGGGCTTCCAGCTTATCGGGATCCGGGCAGAAGAACGGGTTCTGTTCAACCTGCTCCCAATCTTTCAGCTCACAGACCACGTCGCCGATCTGCGCCAGATAGCCGCGCACCTGTACGCCATATTTCTGCAGCAGGTATTTCTTGGCAATAGCCCCTGCCGCAACGCGCATGGCGGTTTCACGAGCCGAAGAACGACCACCGCCGCGATAATCGCGCACGCCGTATTTCTGCTCGTAGGTGTAATCCGCATGCCCCGGACGGAACACGTCTTTGATCGCGCCGTAATCTTGTGAACGCTGGTCAGTGTTTTCTATCATCAGCCCAATGCTGGTGCCGGTGGTCACACCTTCAAACACGCCAGAAAGAATACGTACCTGATCCGGTTCGCGACGTTGAGTGGTATAGCGAGAGGTGCCTGGACGGCGACGGTCCAGGTCGTGCTGCAGATCGGCTTCGGTAAGCGGGATACCCGGCGGTACACCGTCTACGATACATCCCAGCGCCACACCGTGAGATTCACCAAATGTGGTGACGCGGAAAATCTGCCCAATACTGTTTCCTGCCATCGCGGCTCCTTACCCTTAATTATTATCTTTGTGGGGCCCGCCAAAGCAGGCCCGAAGAATGCTTAGCTGCGGTAGAGGCTGAAGTGCTCTTTGCAATCCACCAGTTGCTGCTTGGTCAGCATGAACACGCCGTCACCGCCGTTTTCAAACTCCAGCCAGGTGAACGGAATATCCGGATACTGTTCCATCAGATGTACCATGCTGTTACCCACTTCACAAATCAGCACGCCGTCGTCGCTCAGGTAGTCCGGCGCGCAGGCCAGAATACGGCGCACCAGCTTCAGGCCATCGCTGCCGGCCGCCAGGCCCAACTCTGGCTCAAAGCGGAATTCCTGCGGCAGGTCGGACATGTCTTCCGCATCCACGTACGGCGGATTGGTGACGATCAGATCGTACTGGATCGCGGGAACATCGCGGAACAGATCGGAACGGATCGGGATCACCTGTTGTTCAACGCCCAGCGCCTGAATATTGCGCTCGGTCACCGCCAGTACGTCGCTGGAGATATCGACCGCGTCAACTTCCGCTTCCGGGAAAGCGTAGCTGCAGGCAATGGCGATACAGCCGCTGCCGGTACACATGTCGAGAATATGGCGCGGCGGGTGCGGGATCAGGGCGCTGAAGCGATCGTTGATCAGTTCGCCAATCGGGGAACGCGGGACCAGCACACGCTCATCAACGTAGAATTCCAGATCGCAGAACCAGGCTTTGTTGGTCAGATAGGCTACCGGGACACGTTCGTTGACGCGGCGGATCACGCGCTCAACGATGCGGTGGCGCTCGCTGGAGGTCAAACGGGCGGTGTGCATGTCCTCTGGAATATCCAGCGGCAGGAACAGGCTTGGCAGCACCAATTGCACCGCTTCGTCCCACGGATTATCGGTTCCGTGACCATAGTAGATATCAGCGGCGTTAAAACGGCTGACCGTCCAGCGCAGCATATCTTGAATGGTGTGCAGTTCGTTCACTGCTTCCTCGACGAAAATTTTGTCCAATTTGCCCTCCGGCAGGCACTGTGATTCATGATTTAGCCGCATAGTTTGCCATGAAGCCCGCGACAAATCACGCTAACCCCTTGCGCTTTTCATTCTGGCGTGAATTTTGCGTCGACAGAGACCCGCGACAAGGTAAACTATCGCGATAAATGATTTCCGGTGAATTCCAAATGAAGAACAAGCACCCTCTGAGCAAAGATGAATTGCAGCTCTTCAGAGAGTCGGTAGTAGACGCAAAAAAGCTGCGTCAGGACACCATCGTCCACCGTAAACCCAAGCCTGTCACCAAAAAAGTTGCTCCTCAGCGCCTGCTGCAGGAACAGGTAGACGCCAGTTATTATTTCTCGGATGAATACCAGCCGCAGTTGGAAGAGGAAGGCCCGACGCGCTATGTGCGCCCCGGTTACAGTGCCTTTGAACTGAAAAAGCTGCGTCGCGGCGATTATTCACCGGAGCTGTTTCTCGATCTTCATGGCCTGACCCAGATGCAGGCCAAGCAAGAGCTGGGGGCGCTGATCGCCGCCTGCAAGCGCGAACACGTGCACTGCGCCTGCGTGATGCACGGTCACGGCAAGCACATTCTCAAACAGCAGACGCCGCTATGGTTGGCGCAGCACCCTGACGTGCTGGTGTTTCACCAGGCGCCCAAAGAATGGGGCGGCAGCGCGGCGATTTTACTGCTGGTCGAACTGGCTGAGTGAACGGCAGAAATGACAAAGGGCGATGTTTGACATCGCCCTTTCGTTTTGGCCCCGCCCTGGGGTGCCTTATACTTTAGCCATCACCTGCGATGGACTCACCTGCCACTCAAATTTACCGTAGCTGCCGTCGGCGGCCAAATCGACATTGGCAATTGCCGAGGTCGCGAACATCGGCGGGCATTCGCCCGGACAGAGTTCCGCCACCAGGTAACCCACCAGCGGTAAGTGGGAGACGATCAGCACCGCGTGAACCCCCTGCTGCGCCAGCGCCTGCAGGTAGCTGCCGACCAGGCTGGCATCTCCGCCCGGCGTCAGCTCAGGCAGCACTTCTTCGCTTGCCGGCAGGGTCAAGGCTTCGCGAACCGTAGCCAGCGTCTGCTCTGCCCGCAGGTACGGGCTGACCAGCACGCGTTCAATATCCACAGACTTGGTATTTAACCAGGCCGCCATCTGACGTGACTCATCACGGCCACAAACAGTAAGAGGTCTTACCGAATCGCTGGCCGCATCAAGTGCCGCCTCTCCGTGACGCATAATCAAAACTTGCATATTGCACCGCTGTTGTTGACAAAATAACGCTATACAGAAACGCCGAGCGTGCTGTATCGCCGAGTTTTACAACCCCAAAGCAAACGCTTTGAAACGATAACGCGCCGTCTCTTTATGGCGGCCGGGCATTTTGCCTGAAAGTTCACGTAAAGAAAATGCTGTTTTTTACATCAATGGCGCCTTAACGGGAATTCAGCGCTCACATAACAACCAATTCAACAGGTTAAATTTCAACCTTCTCATCATGAATTTTATTGATGGCGGCCAGCCTTTCACCGCCATCAGGCTACGTTACCTCGTCCCTATCTCCCTGTATAGGGTCAGGGAATACCGGTATTGCAAGGAGTGATAGTGATCACATGCAACCTTGATCCTACTCTAGTACAAATCACGTCGCCGCGCCGCTCAGGTCCCCTGCGGATAGAAGCGTTCACCCTGCTGAGCCATGCGCTGCAGGCGTTCGCAAGGCGCAAAATATTCACCGTGCTGCCGCTGCAGGTACTCCAGCGTTTTAACCACCTTATCGGCCCCCAACTGATCCATATAGCGGAAAGGCCCGCCGAGGAATGGAGGAAAACCAATGCCGAACACCGCGCCGATATCGCCGTCGCGCGCGCTGCGGATCACGCCTTCATCCAGACAACGTGCGGCTTCATTGAGCATCATCATTACGCAACGCTGCGCGATGACGGCCGGTTGTAAATGCGACTTCGGCGTGATGCCCAGCAAAAGATAGACCGAGGTATCAGCGCGCTTGCTCCGCTGACGCTGCTGGCCTTCACTGGGGTAGAGATAAAAACCACGGCCGTTTTTGCGCCCTTTGCGTCCGTCTTTCAACACCGCCTCGAAGGCGGCTGGAGCGGCAAAGCGCGGCCCTAACTGCTCTACCAGCACCGGGATAATCTTGGTACCGACGTCGATGCCCACTTCATCCAGCAGAGTTATCGGCCCAACCGGGAAACCGAAATCCACCAGCGCCTTGTCCAGCGCTTCAATCGGTTCGCCTTCCAGCAGGCAACGAGTCGCTTCATTTATATAAGGAGCCAGAATACGGTTAACGTAGAAACCGGCGCGGTCGGCCACTACAATCGCCGTTTTGCCCTGCTTGTGCGCCAGCGCCACGGTGGTGGCTATGGTTTCTTCGCTGGTGGTGGCGTGTGGGATCACCTCAACCAACGGCATTTTATCCACCGGGCTGAAATAATGCAGGCCGATCACCTGCTCAGGGCGCTGCGCCTTGGCGGCAATCTGGCCAATCGGCAGCGATGAGGTATTGGAGGCAAAGATGGTGTGTGGCGCCGCGTGCTGTTCTATCTCGGCCACCATCTGCTGCTTCAGCGCCAGGTCTTCGAACACCGCCTCAATCACCACGTCCACCCGTTCAAAACCGGTGTAATCGGTCGAACCGGAGATCAGCATCATCTGTTTTTGCCGTTCCGCCGGGCGCATGCGTTTACTGCGTACCCGCTTGCCGAGCACGTCCCAACTGTATTTTAACGCGTGGTTAATGCCCGTTTCGTTAACGTCTTTAATCCGCACCGGCAAACCACCCCGCGTGGCGGTCACACAGGCGATACCGCCGCCCATCAGGCCGCCACCCAGAATGCCGATACGGTGCAGTTCATGAGGTTGTGCATTGCCACCGCGTTCTTTCTTCAAGGAGGTAGAGGCAAAGAACAGGCTGCGCAACGCGGCGGACTGCGGGGTCATGGCCAATTCGCCAAACGCCCGCGCCTCGGCTTCATAACCGCTGGCGCTGCCGTGATCCAGACCGGTACGCACCACCTGAATAATGCGTTCTGCGGCAGGATAATTGCCGTGCGTTTTCTCCAGCGTTTTCTTGCGCACAATGCTGAACAGCAGGCTTTTACCTAGCGGGCCGTTGAGCAAACGCTCCTGCCACGGCAATTCGCGCCGGCTCTGCCAGCCTTGCTTGACCCGTTCGACGGCAGCCTGCAATAAAATTGACTGGGGCACGGCATCGTCCACTAACCCCATACGCAACGCCTGACGCGCCCGAATGTGTTTGCCGGTCAGGATCATGTCCAACGCCTTGCTGGCACCAATCAACCGCGGCAAACGCTGGGTGCCACCGGAACCCGGCAGCAAACCTAGCTGCACTTCCGGCAGGCCGAGTGCGGTTTTGTCATCCAGAGAACAAACGCGACTGTGGCACGCCAACGCCAGCTCCAGCCCACCGCCTAAGCAGGCGCCGTGAATAGCCGCCACCACAGGGACCTGGAATGCGGCAATCTGTGCCAGCGTACTTTGGCCTTTTTTCGCCAGCGCTTCGGCCTCTTTGGCAGTGGTACAGGCGGCAATCATGCTGATATCCGCCCCGGCAATAAACGAATCCGGCTTGCCGGAGATAATCACCAGCCCTTCCAGCGCCGGATGCTGCTGCGCGCGGATCAGTACGTCGTTGACCTGCTCGACAAACTCGGCCTTCAGGGTGTTTACCTTCTCCCCCGGAACATCGATGGTGATCACACCAATGTTGTCCGGACGAAGGGTCAGTTGAAAGGCCGAGGGTTTGGCCCGCTGTTCATGCAATGCGTTTTCAAAGCTCATTATTCCACCTCTACGATCATTGCGGCCCCTAACCCTCCGGCTGCGCAGGCGGTCGTCAGCCCCAGTCCGCCGCCACGACGCTTCAGCTCGTGCAACGTTTGGGTGATCATGCGCGCGCCGGTAGCGGCAAATGGGTGACCATAAGCAATTGAGCCACCCAATACGTTGAATTTTTCCATGTCCACTTCGCCAATCGCCCGGCTGCGGCCCAGCTTTTTCTGAGCAAATTCGTCGCTGGCAAACATTTTCAGGTTCGCCAGGGTCTGGGCAGCAAAAGCTTCATGCATGTCAATGAGGGTCAGGTCGGCCAGGCCGATGCCGGCGCGATCCAGCGCCAGCGGCGTAGCGTAAGACGGCCCGAGCAGCATATCTTCCCACACATCGATGGCGGAGAAGGCAAAGCTGCGCAGATAACCCAGCGGTTGCAACCCCAACTCTTTCGCTCGCGACTCACTCATCATCAGCACCGCTGCCGCGCCGTCGGTCAACGGCGTACTGTTGGCTGCGGTAACGCTGCCGTGCTTGCGATCGAATGCCGGTTTCAGCTTTGCGTAGGACGCCAGGCTGGAATCTTTGCGAACGTTGTTGTCTTCGGTGATTTGCGTACGGTATGGCGGCACATAGGCCGTCATCACCTCGTCGCGCAGCAGCCCCTGCTCCCAGGCTTTGGCAGCCAGTTGGTGAGAGCGGTGCGCCAGCGCATCCTGCTCTTCCCGGGTGATGCCGTGGCTTTTCGCCATTTGCTCTGCGGTATCGCCCATGCGCAGCCCTGTGGAATATTCCGCCACTGCCGGCGGCACCGGCATCAGGTCACGGAACTTCAGTCGGCTAAACAGCTTGAGACGCTGCGACAGGGTACGGGCTTTGTTGACGTCCACCAGCGTGCGCGCCAGCGCTTTACTGACGCCGATAGGCAGAACGGAAGAAGAGTCAGCGCCACCGGCGATGCCGATACTGATGCTGCCTGCCATGATGCTTTCCGCCACGTTGGCAATCGCCTGGAAGCTGGTAGCGCAGGCACGCGACACGCTATAAGCATCGGTATGCACGCTCATGCCGGTACCGAGCACGATTTCACGCGCAATATTCGGCGCCTCAGGCATTTGCACCACCTGGCCGAACACCAGTTGTTCAATCAGCGCCGGATCGATACCGCTGCGGGCTAACAGTTCACTTACCGCCGTTTTCCCCAGATCCACCGCTGGAATGCCGTGATAAGCGGTCGCCTGTTTGGCAAAGGGGGTCCGCAGTCCATTTACAATCGCAATACGGTCACCGTGACGGGTCACCAACGGCAGTGCCTTACTCATAAACGCTCCTGAAGAAAATAACGCCAGCGCAACGGTCAAGAAGAGGTCTGACCTGATGGGGTCATTGTTAACCAAATGTTTACATTTGGCAAACCGGCAGAAGTGAAAACTGAGAGCAGGAGCAACTTTCTAGAGGGGGATTGAGGAGGAAGCGAGCGGCGCGGGATGACCCCGCACCGTTTTAAAGCCGTGATTAACGCAGGCCGAGTTGGAAAATCAGGGTTTCTGCCTGGCAGGCGAAGGTGAAATCAGCCACCAGTTCCACGCCACCGTCAACCGGTTTAATGCTACTGCTGATGTCGCAAGGGTCGGATTCCACACCGCGGGCTTTTTCGGTCAGCGTGGCCAACATTTTTTCTGCATCCTGCTGATTGGTAAACACCTGGCTGTAGGAGGCGGTGCAATCGGTATTGTCCATCACGGTACCGACATCAACACAGCAACAGGCGGCAGTTTCCTGGGCACTACATTTATTAATTGGATTGGACATGATTCATTCTCCTCAGGGACCGCCGTTACGCGAGTCCAAATTGCCATTTAGCTACTGGCGCAAAGACACAAGATTCTGCGTTTATTTTACTCTGCGATGAAACCGATCACTAGCACTTACTTTTTATAGGTGTTTTAAGTGATGGAAATCACAAATGAAAATCGACGTCTGCTAAGGAATGGTAAGAATATTGTTATGCATCGCTGGTTTTTTGTTATGCAGATCTCCTTTTTGATATCAATTTGGAAATATCTCAAAAACATTGTTGCAACATTTTCACAGGTCGGACCTATAATTCAGCCACTGGTCTGATTTGTCTGAATGATAACGGACCCTACAATCCCGCGCTCCTTGTTACTTTGAGTAACATAGTTTAAATAATAAACACATAATGAGGTTTTGGTCATGAGCCAGAAAAACCTATTTACTAAATCAGCTCTCGCAGCTGCAGTGGCAATTATTTCTTCAAACGTGTCTGCCGCAGGATTCCAGCTGAATGAGTTTTCATCAGCTGGTTTAGGACGTTCGTATTCTGGCGAGGGCGCCATGGCGGATACTGCAGCTTCCGCCAGCCGCAACCCGGCCCTGCTGATGATGTACACCCGCCCGGAACTTTCCTTCGGTGCGGTGTTTATCGATCCGGATGTAGATATCTCCGGCAAGTCACCTTCCGGTGCCAGCCTCGATTCCAAGAACATCGCCCCTACCGCCTGGGTGCCAAACCTGCATTATGTTCAACCGATTAACGATCAGTTTGCCGTAGGCGGCTCGGTCACCAGCAACTACGGCCTGGCGACAGAATTCAACGACGGTTACACCGCAGGGGCTTACGGCGGTAAAACTGACCTGACCACACTTAACCTGAACCTGAGCGGTGCTTACCGTCTGAACCAACAATTCAGCTTCGGTCTGGGCTTTGACGCGGTTTACGCCAAAGCCAAGCTCGAGCGTTATGCCGGTGAATTGCCAAAGTTGATCGCAGGTTCTGGCCAGTTGCCACCTCAATTGGCCGGCCCGGTCTCACAGATCCCGGCGGATACTCAAATTTCTCACCTGAAGGGTGACAAATGGGGCTTTGGCTGGAACGCCGGCATTCTGTACGAAGTGGATGAAAACAACCGTTACGGTTTCACCTACCGTTCCGAAGTCAAAATCAAGTTTGACGGCGACTACAAGAGCAGCCTGCCATCCGCCTATAACTCGCGCCTTGGCGCTCTCGGCCTGCCAATGGGCACCGACGGCACCACCATCCCAGGCTCTTTGGATCTGAACCTGCCGGAAATGTGGGAAATCTCGGGTTACAACAAGGTTGCACCGCAGTGGGCTATCCACTACAGCCTGGCTTACACCAGTTGGAGCCAGTTCCAGGAGCTGAAAGCTACCGGCAACAACGGTCAAACCCTGTTTGAGAAGCACGAAGGCTTTAAAGACGCTTACCGCATCGCACTGGGTACTACCTACTTCTACGACGATAACTGGACCTTCCGTACCGGTATCGCCTTCGATGACAGCCCGGTGCCGGCCCAGAACCGTTCTATCTCTATCCCGGATCAGGACCGCTTCTGGTTGAGCGCAGGTACCAGCTACGCATTCAACAAAGACGCCTCTGTTGACGTCGGTGTTTCCTACATGCACGGCCAGAAAGTCACCATCAAAGAAGGTCCATATACCTTCGAATCCGTGGGCAAGGCCTGGCTGTACGGCGCCAACTTCAACTACCGCTTCTAATCTTTTCGATGACGAAGTCAGGAGCGCCCTTCTTAGGGCGCTTTTTTTTGCCCGCCGATCTCAAAGCATAAAAAAACCCGCCATCAAAGCGGGTTCTTTCTCTTCGCCAAGCGAGATTACTGCGAGTCGATCTCGTCCAGATCGCCCTGGATCGCCTGAGCGTTCGGGTTGATCTCAGGTTTCAGCGAGCCGCCGTTCGCCAGGAAGTCGTTACGCTGGAAGTAGGCTTCGCGCACCATCAGGTACGGATCGGAAGAGTTGCGCAGCAGGCCGTCGGAATCCAACAGCTCGGCACGGGTTTCAATCCCTTCAACCACCCATTTGCCCGCCGACATCCAGAAGGTCAGGTAGCTCAGCACCGGATAGACCGTATCCGCCCAGTCACCGCCCTCTTCACGCAGGGTGAAACTGCCGTAGCCCGGCAACATCACATAAGGACCGTAGCCGACGCCATAATGCCCCAGGGTGCTGCCGAAACGGTTAGGCTCTTCGCGAGCCAGTTTCGGGTTAGCCATCCCGGCCACGTCGATCAGACCGCCCATCCCCAGAAGGGTGTTGAGGAAGAAACGGTTAAAGTGGATCATCCCCTTATAGGGGTCGCCTTTCAGGAAGGAGTTGACCATGCTGGCCGGCTCTTCCAGGTTAGACGTAAAGTTGCTTATCCCATTACGCGCCGGCATGGGCAGGTAGTTGCGCCAGGCCACGGCCACCGGGCGAAGTACATACGGATCCAGGACGTTATAGTTGAAGTTGAACATCGTCCGGTTAAATCCTTCCAGAGGATCGGATCGCCCTTGTGGTTCATCTTGTGGCGCGCTGGCACAGCCCACCAATAACACCGTTGTGAAAGCCAGCCCAGTCAGGCGAAAGTTCATATTTTTCTCCATAAAAACACGTTCGGTCTTTTTATTTAAGGGACCTGTTTGTTTATCTGAACGTCAATCTGCTCTTTACCGCTGAAATTCTGCAGCGCACTCTCGCCGAACCAATCACCCGCCTGTGGCGTGGCCAGACCATCCTGAGAAATTCGCACCCGCACCTTGACCTGATGCTGAGCCGAAAGCAGGCGTTCAGGCATCATGGCGTTGCTGTCATCCAGAGAAAATGACAGCGGGAAACGGCTTAAGGGCAGTTGTTTTACCGCAACCGGCACTGGATTGGTGCCATCGGTCACTGAAATTACCAGCGTCCCCTGCTGCGGCAAAGCGTTCGTCGCCTGTGGCGATAACGTCACGTTAATGCCAAGTTTAACAGTTTCTTCGCCCGCCTGTGTTTTTGCTTGTTCAATGCTGCGCTTTATCACTTCGGCGCGTTGATCATTGGCTGGCAACAACTTCAGCATAACCTGCCAGGCGCCAATCGCCTGCTTGAAATCCCCCTGTTCGAAGGCGTTGAACGCCAACAGGCTCAGCACGCGCATATTGGTGTGATCTTCGGCGATCATCTTGCGCAGCATCTGAGTGGCCTGCTTGTTATCCTCCGGATCGCTGGATCTCGTCAAGACTTCTGCATAGCCGAGACGGACTTCCAGACTATTCGGATCAAGTTGATAAGCATGAGCAAATGCCTGAGTGGCGGTGGTGGCATTATTCAGCGCCATCCCCACACGACCCAGCATCATCCAGTCGTTGATATTGCGATCGTCCTGCTGCAACGCGGTACGCAGCCCCAGCCCGAGGCGAGCAATCTCTTCCATGCTCAACGGTTGGGCGCGCTCATTAGCGACGCGCGCGCGCAGATCCGGCATTTGCGCCTCGACCTGTTGCCAGTCCAATACCTGCGCCAACCCACCGGTTTTCAGATAAAAGCCAAGGGTGACCACCACCAGCAAGGCAACCCCAGGCACCAATGCCCAGCGGTTAATGGGTTTCTCCTGCGTATCCTGCTGGCCGGGGATGTCATTGAGCAGGTTTTGCTGCAGCTCTTTCACCAGTTCAGGGCGCTCAGCAACCACGCCCTGCTGTTCGTCCTGCTCCAGCTCATGCAGACGATCCTGATAAAACGCCTTGTTCAGCGTATCGCGGCTCGCAGCGGTGCTTTTACCGCTATGGCGCATCGCCGGTACCACCAGCAACGCCGCAGCGCCCACCAGCAGGACAATAATAATCAGCCAAAAAGCCATTAGGGTTTCTTCCTGTCAGTCTCTTTCAGCAGCGCCGCCAGACGCTGTTGCTCCTGCTCGGAGAATTCATCGTTAGCGTTAACAGCACCGGTACGACGGTGGCGGGTGCGCAGTATCACTACCGCACCGCCGATCAACACAAACAGCAACGGGCCTACCCACAGGATCAGCGTCGCCGGGGTCACCGGCGGTTCGTAGGTGACGAAATTACCGTAGCGCGCCACCATATAGTCGATAATCTGCTGCTTGTTCTGCCCCTGCATCATCAACTCGTACACCTTGGTACGCATATCGGCCGCGATGATGGCGTTAGAGTCGGCGATGCTGTTGTTCTGGCATTTCGGGCAACGCAGCTGTTCGGTCAGCTCCCGGTATTGCTGTTCCTGCTCGACCGAATTGAACCGATAAGTGTCGATAGCCGCCGCGGCGCTCCAACTCAGTAACGCGGCAAATATCAGGGTCAGCAGCCTCATGCCTCACCCCCATATTTTTTGTACAGCGGCAGCACTTCCTGCTGCCAAACGCGCTCGTTCATGTCTCCGGCGTGGCGGTAGCGGATAATGCCCTGCCCGTCGATCAGGAAGGTTTCCGGTGCGCCGTACACGCCCAAATCCAACCCCAGCATGCCGTCGCCGTCGTACAGGCTGAGCGCGTATGGGTTGCCCAGCGAGTTCAGCCAGGTCACCGCTTTGCCGCGATCGTCTTTATAGTTCAGCCCCACCACGCGAATGCCGCGCGCGGCCAGCGTATTGAGGTATTGATGTTCGGCGCGGCACGTCGGGCACCAGGTCGCCCAGACGTTCAGCAGCATGGGTTTGCCATTGCGCAGCACCGCTTGGTCGTAAGTTTTGCCAGGCTGGTCGAGGGATTCCAGCTTGAAAGCCGGCACCGGCTTGCCGATCAACGCCGATTCCAGCATGGTCGGGTCTTCGCCACCGGCGTTGCGCGTCAGCTGCACCATAAACGCCGCCACCAGCAGCAGGAACAGGATTAATGGGATAAACAGCAACTTACGGTTCATGCCTGCTCCTCCAGCTTGCCTTCACGCTTGAGTTTTTTGCTCATCCGATAGCGCGGATCGAGTATGCACAGGATACCGCCCAGCGCCATAAACACCCCGCCGAACCAGATCCAGCGTACGAAAGGTTTGTAGTACAACCGCACTGCCCAAGAGCCGTCGTCCAGCTCTTCGCCCAGCGCGGCGTACAGGTCGCGGCTGAAGCCGCCGTCAATCGCCGCTTCGGTCATCATGCTGCGCGCCACGCTGTAATAGCGTTTTTCCGCGTGCAACGTCGCTTCCGGTTTGCCGTTGCGCGTGACATCGATAATGCCGACGCCGCCGCTGTAGTTCGGCCCACGAATATCGTGCACGTCACGGAACACAAAGTGATAGTTATGGATATCCACGCTGTCGCCGGCTTTCATGCGGACATCACGTTCCACACTGTAGTTTTGGCTGAAGGCAATGCCGATTACCGTTACCGCCACGCCAAGGTGACCCAGCACCATCCCCCAGTGGCTGCGGGAAAGATGGCTCAGCCCACGCCAGAAACCGTGGCGATGCGTTGCACGTTCGTGCAGTTCCATCAGCGTCAGGATTATCACCCAAACGGCCATGATCAGCCCCACCACCGTCATGCCGGCGATGCTGTCTTGCAACAGCCACGGCAGCAGGATCGACAGCACCAGCGTAATCACCAGCGCCACGCTCAGGCGACGCCACAACTTGGTCGGCTCGTCGCGGCGCCAACGCACCAACGGGCCAATCCCCATCAGTAACGCCATCGGTGCCATCAGCCAGGTGAACATGGTGTTGAAGAACGGTTCGCCGATAGAAATGCTGCCCAGGCCCAACTGCTTATGCACCAGCGGCAGCAGCGTCCCCAACAGCACCACCAGCATGGCGGCGATCAGCAGTACGTTATTGCCCAGCAAGAAGGTTTCACGCGAGAAGGTTTCGTGCTGCACCCGGCTGCGCACTTGCCCGCCCTTGACCGCATACAGCAGCAGAGAACCGCCTATCACGATCACCAGATAAGCGAGGATAAACATGCCGCGTGCCGGGTCGGAAGCAAAGGAGTGCACCGAAACCAGCACCCCGGAGCGCACCAGGAAGGTGCCCAGCAGGCACAATGAGAAGGCGGTAATCGCCAGCAATACCGTCCAGGCTTTGAAAGTGCCGCGTTTCTCGGTCACCGCCAACGAGTGCATCAGCGCGGTACCGGCCAGCCACGGCATAAATGAAGCGTTCTCGACCGGATCCCAGAACCACCAGCCGCCCCAGCCCAGTTCATAATAGGCCCAGGCGGAGCCCAGCACGATGCCCATGGTGAGGAACACCCAGGCGGCCGTGGTCCACGGCCGCGACCAGCGTGCCCAGGCCGTATCCAGGCGACCGGCCATCAGTGAAGCGATGGCGAAAGCAAAGGCCACCGAGAAACCGACATACCCCATGTACAGCAGCGGCGGATGGAAAATCAGGCCGATATCCTGCAGCAGCGGGTTAAGGTCGCTACCGTCGATCGGGAAGTTCGGCAGCGTACGGGTGAAGGGGTTGGAGGTCATGATGATAAACAGCAGGAAACCTGCCGTGATCATGCCCATCACCGACAATACGCGCGCCACGGCATCTTGCGGCATCGAACGGCTGCACAGCGCCACCGCCAGCGACCAGCAGCTCAGCAACAGCACCCACAGCAGCAGCGATCCCTCGTGGGCGCCCCAGGTGGCGGCAATACGGTAATACACCGGCAGTTGGGTGTTGGAGTTGGCGGCCACATAGGCCACGGTAAAGTCATTAACGACAAAGGCGTGCACCAGACAGATGAACGCCAGGGCGATAGCCGCAAACATGCCGTAGGTCAGTGGGCGCGCCACCGCCATCATGCGACGGTCCTGACGCGCCGCGCCCCACTGCGGGTAAATGCTCAGCAGCAGCGAAATCGCCAGCGCCAGGCATAGCAGAAAACTTCCCGTTTCCGGCATCATGATTTAGCGCCCTCGTTCTGCGGGGTGGCGTAGGCCGAAGCCGGTCCCTTATGGTTTTCTTTCATCGCGTCGGCCACTTCCGGCGGCGTGTATTTTTCATCGTGTTTCGCCAACACTTCACGCGCATTCACCACGTTGCCTTCGCCCAGCACGCCCTGTGCCACCACGCCCTGCCCCTCACGGAACAGATCCGGCAGAATGCCGGTGTAAGTGACGTCGATTGCACCGCGTGCATCATAAACTTTGAAACTGACCTGCAGCGTTTTCTGATCGCGCTTTACCGAACCCGGCATCACCATGCCACCGATGCGCAGGCGTTGGCCCACCTCCGGCTTCTCATGATTTTCGCCCTTGCCCTGCAGAATTTCGCTTGGGGTATAAAACAGATCGATGTTGGAGCGCAGCGCATACAGCATCAGGGTCGCGGTCAGCGCAACGCCGATCAGCACTACGATCGCCAAATACAGGCGACTTTTACGACGAGGATTCACAATGATTTCTCCCGCGGGTTAGCGGTTTTTTGTTTCGACTGCTGCGAATGACGAATACGTCGTTCGCGTGCCTGACGGCGTCCAATCTCATCCAGCAATTGCCGGCGCTGCCAGAAAGTGTGGGCCACCAGCCCCAGCAACGAGAGCAGGGTTACGGCTACCGCCAACCAAACGTAGAAGGCATAGCCGCCCATGGCGAAAAACGCCTGCCAGGAAGTAAAGGCTGCATTCATGGTTGACGCTCCTTGTTAACCAGCCCTGCCACCCAAGGGCGCTGGCGTTCCTGAGACAAAATCAGATTGCGCAAGCGCAGCAAGGTGAGAGTGATGAAAAACAGCAGGTAACCGAGGATTGCCCAACGCAGCGGGGTGCGCATGCTTGGCGCGATGCTCTGTTGCATATTGGTG
The DNA here is from genome assembly GCF_047456085.1 of Serratia sp. BNK-12. Lineage (NCBI taxonomy): Bacteria > Pseudomonadati > Pseudomonadota > Gammaproteobacteria > Enterobacterales > Yersiniaceae > Serratia > Serratia sp. BNK-12. Next base: position 1,364,309 of record NZ_CP179896.1, on the reverse strand, counting down.
GAACCCTGATGCAGCGTGTTCCACCATTCGACCGAGAAGTGAATGATCGGGATGTTCACCACCCCGACCAGCACCAGAATGCCGGCGGCGCGGCCCGCCAGGCGGCGGTCCTCAAAGGCGTTGTACAGCGCAATGATGCCAATATAAAGAAACAGCAACACCAGTTCAGACGTCAGGCGGGCGTCCCACACCCACCAGGTACCCCACATCGGCTTGCCCCAGGCGGAGCCGGTGACCAGCGCAATAAAGGTAAACACCGCGCCGACCGGTGCCATCGCCGCCACCACGGTATCGGACATTTTCATCTGCCACACCAGGCCGATAAACGCCGCTACCGCCATTGAGCCATAGATCCCCATCGACCACATCGCCGCCGGCACATGGATATACATGATGCGGAAGCTATCGCCCTGCTGGTAATCCTTGGGTGCGAAACCGAATCCCCAGACCCAGCCCAGCAACAGGCAAGCCGCTCCGGCTAGTCCCAGCCAGGGGATAAAGCGGCCACAGACGTGATACAGCCGTTCAGGCTGGGCAAACTGATGTAACCATTTCCACATTGTCGTCATTGCTCACGGTAAATTTATACGGTGGCCGCCCCGTTTACCGGGGCGACGAAAATTGCTTGTGCGGTGGAACACGCTCTTGATGGCGTTAACCCGCGTTTCAATAAGTTAGCTAGTGTACGCTCACTCGCAGCGCTGCTGCGGTGGCGAAAGGCGCCAGCGTTATGCTTCCCGCCAGCATCGCACCCAGTATCGCCAGGTAACCGTCTATCGGCATGCCCATAGAGGCGGCGTCGATAGCGGCGGTAGAAAATATCAGCACCGGGATATACAGCGGCAGCACCAGCAGGCTCAGCAGCACGCCCCCTTTGCGCAACCCGACGGTCAGCGCCACGCCGATAGCGCCAATCAGGCTCAGCGTCGGCGTACCCAGCAACAGCGTAAACGCCACCGCCAGCCAGGTGTGAGTGTCCAACGACAGCAGCAGCGCCACCAGCGGCGACAGGATCAACAGGGGTAAGCCCGTTACTACCCAGTGAGCACACACTTTGCCTAACACCGTCATCGGCAGCGGCGTTGGCAATAACAACAGTTGTTCCAGCGAGCCGTCGAGGAAATCATCGCGAAACAAACGCTCCAGCGACAGCAGGGCCGCCAGCAGCGCCGCCACCCAGATAATCCCCGGCGATATACGCGCCAGCAGTTGCGGTTCTGGCCCAATCCCTAACGGAAACAGCGTGATAACGATCAGGAAAAACCACAACGGATTAACGATTTCCGACCCTTTGCGAAAGGCAATCTTCAGCTCACGGCGCAATACAGTCAAAAACATTAAAGAGTCTCCACGCGGTTTTCCGTCAGGCTTATTTTCCCTACCGCCTGCGTTGCGCCGGCCAAATCCTGATGCGTGGTCAACAATACCATGCCGCCCTGCTGAGCATGTTGCTCAAAAAGGCTTATTAATTCAGCCACACCCTGCTTGTCTATCGCCGTCAGCGGCTCATCCAGGATCCACAGCGGACTACTGCTGAGCCACAACCGCGCCAACGCCACACGCCGCTGTTGACCGGCGGAAAGCTGCGCCACCGGTAAATCCTCATAACCCACCAGACCGACCTGCTCCAGCGCTTGCCAAATGGCCTGACGATCGGGCGCACCCCGCACCGCCTGGTAAAACTGCAGGTTCTCAAAGGGCGTCAACATGGTTTTAATCCCCGGCTGATGGCCGAGGAATAACAAATCCTGATAATAACGTTCGCGATGACGCAACGTATTTTGCCCGTGCCAGCAGACTTCTCCGCTTTCCGGTCTTGCCAAGCCCGCCAGAATGCGCAGCAGGCTGGTTTTTCCCGCGCCGTTCGGCCCTTCTACCTGAATAATGTCGCCCGGTTTTACCGTAAAGCTTAACGCGCTAAACAGGGTGCGTTCATCACGGACGCAACTCAGATTTTTAGCTTCCAGCATCGGGAGAACTCATATTTTTCTTTGGGATAGCGATCATAGCATAAGCCATCTGTGGCTCGTAGCCCGCAGCCGGTCACTCAACTACTCCAATAGGGGTAATATTGCGCCCCAGATCAAAAATGCGTAGAAAAACCCGGCAACGTTAAACTCTTGTTACTTTTTTCTGCAATTTGCCACATCGCTTTCACAGCTTCCCTGAGCCAACTACGCTTAATCATGACCCTGACAGTCTTTGATGGAGATAACGGATAATGAGCAATCAGCAGCAGCGCCCGGATGCAGAGCAGGAAAATAGCCTGCAGGTAGAAAGCAAAGAGCATGAACAGGGCAAGAGCGAAATTGAGGTAAAGGAAGAGAACTTGCCCTCGCGCGCAGCGGCAGTGCATGAGCTGATCCGCATGGAGGGCGAAAAAGAGCTGGAGCGCGACTGGCTGGCACTGCTGTGGTCAGCGGTGGCCGCCGGGCTGTCGATGGGGGCCTCACTGATGGCGAAAGGCATCTTCCACGCCCGCCTGCCGGACGATCCCAGCCGCTTCTTTATCGAAAATATCGGCTACACCTTTGGCTTTATCATCGTGATCATGGCCCGCCAACAGCTGTTTACCGAAAATACCGTCACCGCGGTACTGCCGATCATGCAAAAACCGACGTCGAGAAACCTCTTGCTTCTGTTTCGCCTGTGGGGCGTGGTGCTGCTGGGGAACCTGGTGGGGACCGGGCTGGCGTCGCTGGCGTTTATCCACATGCCGATTTTCGACGAGAACACCCGCAGCGCCTTCGTTAGCCTGTCGGAAGAAGTGATGAAAAACTCGCCGTCTGAAATGTTCGCCAACGGCATTCTGGCGGGCTGGATCATCGCCACCATGGTGTGGATGTTCCCTTCCGCCGGGGCCGCCAAGATTTGGGTGATTGTACTGATGACCTACCTGGTGGCGATCTGCGATCTGACCCACATCGTGGTGGGATCGGTAGAGATCCTTTATCTGGTGTTTAGTGGCGTCATTCCCTGGCAAGATTTTATCTACCCGTTCGCTATTCCAACGCTGGCCGGCAACATTATTGGCGGCACCTTTATCTTTGCGTTGATCAGCCATGCGCAGATCCGCAACGACATGAGCGACAAAAACAAGGCAGAGCGGCTGGTGGCGGAAAAACAAACCGACAAGGCGAGAAAACCGTGATCGCGATCAGCGCAGCGCGCGAAAATCACCGCATATTGGCGAGGGAATGAGCAAACGCACCGCTAAGCGCTTATTCTGCGGGTAAAAAAAGGTATACTGCCCCGGCAGCCTAGGTTGCCGGCCCGCAGCGTCCCCGTAGTTAAACGGATATAACAAGCCCCTCCTAAGGGCTAGTTACTGGTTCGATTCCAGTCGGGGACACCATAAATTTATATACTCACCTCTACCGCACCCACTAACCCACGACGTACGCCCCCTCCAATCCTGAGCGATTTATCGAACTTCAAATTTGGTCAATAAACCCCGTTTTATCAGAATGATGCATCCTCTCGCCCACAATCTGGCACAACGTCGAATATTAAAGGTATAATCTCAGATACTATTTGATCGATTTTAGAAACGAACATGACAAAGCTGACATTACAAGAGCAGATGCTCAAAGCGGGATTAGTAAGCAGTAAAAAGCTGGAGAAAGTACAAAGAACCACGAAAAAATCACGCGTTCAGGCTCGCGAGGCAAGAGAAGCCGTTGAAATCAACAAAAAGGCGCAAATAGAGCGCGATAAACAGCTGAGTGAACAGCAAAAGCAGGCCGCTTTATCTAAAGAATATAAAGCTCAGGTAAAACAGCTGATTGAAATGAACAGGATCGTCATTTCAAATGGTGACATTAGTTATAATTTCACAGACAACAATTTAATTAAAAATGTACGCGTAGATAAACTGACTCAATCTCAGTTAATTAATGGGCGTCTCGCCATTGCACGGCTGGTTAGTGATAATAACCCTGAGGGTGAATATGCCATTATCCCTGCGGTCGTGGCCAATAAAATTGCACAGCGAGATGCAAGCTATATTGTACTGAGCGCTGAACTCAGCCAGGAAGCCAAAGACGAAGAAGATCCTTACGCCGATTTTGTCGTCCCTGATGATTTGATGTGGTAATCAGAACTTTAGGGCAACGGACTCTCCCTCTTGCCCTAACATCAAAAATCCGTATTCCTGCCGCACCACGAAAAGGTCACTTACTGCAAATCAATGATTAGTGTCCGCAGGCTAAAAAATATTTTCATCACGCTTAAAACTGACAAATTAAACGGTCACACCTACAGCATTAAAAAACTTAAAATCGTATTTTAGTTCCCTTCGTTAAAATGTTAATATTGGCAAATGATCCGGATGGAGTAATAGCATGTTTCCCAACAAAAAATATTCACGACGAGCAAACCCGCTGACCAGCTATCAATTTTCTCGTCTGCATACTTTTGAATGCGTCGCCCGTCATTTATCTTTTTCACTGGCGGCAGAAGAACTGTCTATTACTCCCAGCGCCGTAAGCCACAGAATTAACCTGCTGGAAAAAGAGCTGGGGTTTCTTTTATTTCAACGATTCCACCGCAGAATTACGTTAACGCCGGATGGCGAGAGAATGCAATGGGCGTTAAATCATTCCTTCGATGCCCTGACACAGGAAATCCTGGATATCAAAAACCGCGAGCTGACGGGCAGCCTGACCATTTATTCTCACCCGTCTCTGGTCCAGTGTTTGCTGATACCCCGCATCGGCGATTTTATTGCTCTGCATCCGACCATTCATTTAAACATTCTCACCGGGCAGGAAAATATCAATTTGGCCAATCGGGGCGTGGATTTAGCCATGTATTTTGGCCGTCCACCATCGGATAAACAGCTGGACGAAATCTTTATGCGGGAGTCCATGGTTCCAATCTGCACGGAGAAATACGCCAAAACGCATAACCTTTATAATGCGCCTGGGAACCTGGCAGACTGCACTCTATTGCATGACAGATACAACTCCGGTGAAGACGAGTGGCAGATCTGGTCACAGCATTTTGATTTGGGCCTGGATACCGACGCCAAAAGCATGGAGTTCGACCGTTCGGACCTGGCGGTGTTGGCGGCAACTCAGCATCTTGGCGTGGCGATGGGGCGACTCAATCTGGTGCAGGACTGGATCAAAAGCGGCGAACTGATTATCCCGTTTACCGACATGATCTTGCCCTGCGAACACAGCTATTTTATGTCGACGCTCTCTGGGCGTCAGTGGCCTAAGATTATCGCATTCAAAGAATGGATGATGAAAATAACCCCTCTGGTCTGAGGGGCTAAAGGCGAAAAGATCGAAATGATCACCATTTTTTCGGAGTATACGAAAACTCAAGCGCACAGCTGTACAATCGTCCGGCCTTTGAATAATAAATATGCTTGCGGTTGTTATCCCACACCACAGCATAGTTATTAGCAAAGTTTATTATTTCAACCGGAGTTTGGTTTGATAATTTCCCCCGTTTCGTATTTTTCACCACAAAGAAATCACCATTATCGCTTAAGGTGATCAAAGGATAACCCCAGGCATATTTTGACACTTGTACAGTAATAATGAATTGGCTTTCACAGTTTATCTGATAGGTATGAATATCAACGTCCATAGTTTATATTTTTGGTGCAATCCTTCTGGTAAAATAAAACAAATATGAGCAGCTCACGACAATAAGCCCCAAAACGATCAGCACTGAACCCAAGACGAACTCGATCTGCAGCGGTTCTCCCAAGATCACCACGCCAGCCAGAATGCCAAAAATAGGCGTCATAAACGTCAGGATACCCAGCGAAGAAGCCTGGTAATGACGCAGCAGGGAGAACCAAATTAAATAACTGATAAATGAGACGATAACCGTTTGAAATACCAAACTGCTCCAGGCCACGGAACTCAGCGTGAAATGTACGTTCTGCATCGTCATCGCCAGCAGGGATAGCACAATGCAGGCGCCCGTCAGTTGGAACAGCAGCGTCTGTTTTGACGAGCAATTCGCCAAACCGGTTGTTCGAATAAGGATTGTAGAGCCGCCCCAGGATAACCCCGCTAATAAGCCATAAATATCCCCACGCAGCTGATTCACGCCCCCAGAGCTCTCGCCCATAGCGGAAATCGCAAGCACCACACCGCCGAAAGCGATGGCAATACCGGCCCACTGTACAGCCGACAAACGCTCGTGCCTGATGAAAAAATGCAGTCCGATGGCAGAAAAAAGGGGGGCAGTGTACAGAAAGACCGCCATGTGCGAGGCGCTGGTATAGCGCAAACCTTCAGAAACGAAAAAGAACTCCAGCGCGAACGACAGCCCAACGCCGAAACCGGCTAACAGCGTGCGGGGATCGAATAAAAGCTTTTCGCCTTTAAAACGCGCCAAGAGATAGACTGCCAAAGCGGCAATCCCTGATCGGATGGCAATTTGCAGCACGGCGGAAATATCCGGCTCGGCTGCCTTGATCGCCACCTGCTGCAGCCCCCATATGGCGCATATCATCACCATGGCGGCGCCAGCTTTGCCGTCTATATTATTTCTGGCACTCATCTAGCCTCCCGCAAACCGCTGAGTTATAAATGCACGTCTCCCTCACCACAAATAATCAGGTGATATACAATAAAATCGAGGGAAGCCGAAAAAATTATTCTTTAAAGACCAATATTTCCTGGTACATTTTAATCACTTCACTGTCGCTGTCAGTATCCCCGGTATATTCAGTTTGTTGTGCCACATGAATGACCTTCCAACCTCGTTTAGCGAGATCCGGAATAGTCATGCGGCCAATGTCGCGACAGTTAAACAAGGTATCATCACTCAACCGCATCTCACCGACACTGGCATAATCATAATATTTTGACTGACAAACATGCGACTCAGCCGCCATTAACGGCATTGAAAAAAGCCCGATTAACAGTATGAAACATACTTTCATAATAACCTCCACAACCCTTATCAATTTCATCTGACTTGTAAATAACCCGTGTTAAATAACAAGGCGTAAAATCCATTTAAATATATTTCGTTACGATGAAATTACACGGTATATGCCATTCTCTGACAAGTGATAAATATAGAGCTTTGTGTTAGATGAATTCATCCGAAGATTGACCTCCCCCACGCCCTTCAATTGAGCATGTTTCGCACACCTCGCCTCTCCCCAGCATCGAGCCGGTTAAAAACAAACCAAATAATTAGCAAGAAAAGTAACTCATTGTGACGCACATTGTGTTACATATGCGTTCCGCTTTACTCACGCCAAAAAACAATGAAAACGCTCAGAAAACAGCCTGGGCAACTCACTGATGCCAGAGGGTTTCGGAGAGGTTGGCAATCTATACACAGGGATAAAAAATGACATACAAATTGCGTACATTAACTCAGGCTATTGCTCTGGGACTGGTCGTTGGCAGTGCTTCTTTCGCTGCCCAGGCTGAGATCACATTGTTGAAGCAAGACCCGCAGGCCGGCGATCCGTTGAGCCGTCTTAACTTTACCGTTGGCGGCAGCATCCGCCCGCAGTTCAACAATATGACCGGCGATGGCGATAAGGGCTCTTACAAACGTAACGGTTTCGACGGCGGCACCCGCTTCCGTTTTGCCGCCGATTACTACCTGTTCGACGATATTAGCTGGATCAGCTATTACGAGCTGGGTGTCAATATTCCTGCGCTGTTCAACTGGGATAACCACTACGCCGACGGCGCCAATGACACCAGCCGCCGTATGCTCTACACCGGCCTGAAAAGCAAAACCTGGGGGCAACTGACCTTCGGCCAGCAAAACAGCATTTACTATGACGTGGTCGGTGCCAAAACCGATATCTGGGACTATGACATGTTGGCTCAGGCGCCAGGCAACGGCATCAACGGCGACTACGACGGTTCCTACCGTTCACGCAAGATGCTGAAGTACAAAAACAGCTTCGGCGATGCGGATGTTTATGCCTCTTACCTGTTCAGCGATGGCGAATACCTGCCGGGCAACGGTCTGCGCTATAAACGCCAGGGCGGCGGCTCACTGGGCGTGGACTACCATCTGACACCGGATCTGACCTGGGGTACCGCGTGGAACTATACCCGCGCCGAGATGCGCAATCCTTCCACCAGCGGCTCGAAAAATTACGATCAGAATATTGTCGGTACGGCGATCAGCTGGAAGCCGGACAACTGGACCCTGACCTTCGGCGGCGGTTGGTACAACAACTTCCTGACCACCAAAAAAGCCAACGTTAACGACTACTTCGCTGGCGATGCCTGGGGGATTGAATATCTGGCGGGGTATACTGTGCCGGTAGGCCAATATGCGGTGAAATCCGTGATGCCGTACTTTATGGGTGACCGTCTTGAGTACGTAACCGGCCGCAACTATCAGCGTATCGATAACGGTCTTGGCGTGACGGTACAATTTGATTACGGTTTCCGTGTGGACGTGGAACACGTACTGACGTCCAGCACCGATAACCTCGGCGACATGACTCTGGTGCGTTTGCGCTACGATTTCTGATTATCACCGATGTAAAAAAGGCCGCTTATGCGGCCTCTGACTGCTGACAAAATCCTCTGCACTTAAACGTTATGTTTTGTGCGCTCATAGAAACAAAGGATTCGGTCTTCAGGGTTTCCCCAAACACCCGAAAACCACGCTTTTCGGGTGTTTGTCATCTAACTAAGGCCGCTTATGCGGCCTTTTTCATTGCTGATCCGGTATCAGAATCCGCCGCGTGCCGACCGGCCCACCGCTTCACCCAACTGCCAAACCGCCATCGCATAATGGGTGCTGTGGTTGTAGCGAGTGATGGTGTAGAAGTTTGGCAGACCGTACCAATACTGATAACCGGTGCCAACATCCAGACGCAGCAGGCTGGCTTCCTGATTGTCGCCCAGCGATCCCTGTGGGCTCAACCCGGCCTCCGCCAGACTGGCGACGGAATAGCGGGTTTTAAACCCATTTTCCAATCCTGGCGCCTGGCCATTTGCCTGTACTGCCACGGGTTCGCCCTTGGCCCAACCGTGTGCTTTAAAGTAGTTGGCAACGCTGCCGATGGCATCCACCGGATCCCACAGGTTGATGTGGCCGTCACCGTTGAAGTCAACCGCATAGCTCTTGAATGAAGACGGCATAAACTGACCGTAACCCATTGCCCCGGCGAATGAACCTCGCAGCTCCAGCGGGTCATCCCCTTCTGTGCGCGACATCAGCAAGAAGGTTTCCAGCTCGCCGGCAAAGTAGTCGGCGCGACGCGGATAGTCGAAGGCCAGCGTCGCCAGCGCATCGATAATGCGGGTTTTACCCATCACGCGGCCCCAACGGGTTTCAACGCCGATAATGCCGACAATGATCTCCGGCGGCACGCCGTAAACCTGATAGGCACGCTGCAACGCGTCCTGGTACTGATTCCAGAACTGCACGCCGTTTTGCACGTTGTCCGGGGTGATGAATTTATTACGATAACGCAACCAGGAGCCGTTTGGCCCGGTCGGTCCCTGGGTGCTTGGCGTCGGCGCCTGACGATCCATCAGCCGCAGCACGGAATCCAGCCGACGGGCCTGCGCCAATACATCATGCAGTTGCTGGCGATCGAAACCGTGCTCCCGCACCATTTTATCGATAAAGCGGGCGGTGTTCGGGTTATTGGCAAAATCGCCGCCCAACGGCTGACCGGAATGCGCCGGCGTCAACAGGAATCCTCCTTTTACGGTGTTGTCCTGAGGCACGGCCGGGGTCGACTTCGGCCCGCTGCTACAGGCAGTGAGTAAGGTAAGCAGAGGGAGAAGAACAACTAAATGACGCATCGGATATCCATATAAGCCAGGCCAGTGATAAGTGTGGGTTATGTTAATCCATTGTCGGGTGCGAAAAAACTGGATTATGTCGCTCATCACAGAGCAACAAGTCGAAGTATTTTCGAAATGTGATGCAAGGCACAGAAACAAAGCACCACTTAGGGTAGGTCCGCGATACAGACAAAAACCTAAACCTTGATTAAATGAGATAAACTCTCATTTTGACTCGACGCAAAGCCTCCCTACGCTGCTTTTTTAGCGGCTCTTCCCGTCGGCAATGACTGATACAACGGAGTGTAATTTTGGATTCTCTCGGACAGATCGCTAAAAACACCTTTAAAAAATGTATTACTCGCCGCACCTACCTTTTCTCCATGCTTATTTTCGCCGCTGGCCTGACCTTGTTGTCCTATCTATCGCCCTATCTGGATGAAAATCGGTTTCGTGTCTACGCACACAGCGACATCGGCGAGTTTTTTGCGGTGTTCGTCTACCTGCTGTGCATAATGCTGTGGTCGCTGGGCTGGATAGGGTTAACCCTGTGGTTTGTCGCCCGTACCGCCTTTCGGCTCAACGACATCGGCACGCTCGGTTGGCCGCTGGCCCTGATACTGTATGGACTTAGCGTGGTGAATAACTACCATCCCGGCCCTGTCGAACGCTGGCTGATCCTGATAAGCCTGTTAGGGCTGCTGTGCGCACTGCTGCTGCCCTCAGGGTTCCTGGCACGTAAGGCCGGTTAGGCGCGTCGCCGCTGGCTATCTGCGGGGCAAGCGGTCACAATGCCACATCTCTCCCGGCCCAAACAGGAAATGCCATGTCTTGCCACTACCCCGCCCATTACGCCTTCGATAACGAAAGCGACGCCTGGCAGATTCACTTTCGCGATTTTCCTGAACAGCAGGCCGCCTGCTATAAACGTGAAGATATCGAGCTGGAAGCGCAGGAAAGCCTGCTGCTTGCCATCGCCATGGAAATGGAAGAAGGCCGTACGGTGCCAGCCCCTTCCCCTGCTCTGCCGGATGAATTGGCTATCCACCTGCCGGTGTTGGTGAAGCTAAAACTCGAACTGCATAACATTATGCTGGCCAGTGCCACCTCCAAAGCCGATCTGGCGCGCAAACTGGGCTTTAACGCCGGCCAGATGGATCGCCTGCTGGATGTGGCCTATGCCTCGAAGGTGGAAGCGCTGGAACAGGCGCTTTACCTGTTGGGCTATGAAGTCCAGACCTCGGTAGCAGAAGTTTGTCGGGGTTAAGAAAAATATTTTTGTCGGGGGCTAAATATTCTTCACTTTTCGCCGATGTGTTCGTTACCGAATCACCAAAAGCAAAAAGTGAAGGCTAAAAATGGAGTGGAGTCGCCGCAATATCTGGACCGTTATTCTGCTGTCGTGCCTTGTCTTCTGGGTCATCCTGCTGACCGGCGCCAACGCCGTCGCCTGATCCCTTTTCATAACATCACAGCAAGCATAATTATAAGGCCCGCGTCAGCGGGCTAATCCTCTATTGCCTGATAAAAAAGGTAAATAAAAATCGTTTAAAAACAGTCAGCGCTGGTTAAGAAATCGCCAAAAAATGTGATCAAAAACACAGTATTGTAATCAGGCTGGCAATGGGAGTACATTAGCGCCGATCCTGTCGTGGTTCATGTTTTACCTCAAGGACTATGAAGCGCGACGACCGGGTAATCCGTGGCCGAGGACGTTGTTCTTCCTTTTGAAGGATCCGCCTATTAGCCCTGGACTACCCACAAAACACTCAGCACAACAATCGGGATCATTGGCTTGCGAGGGACTCCAAACGGGAGTTGTTCAGTGAAATATTTTGTTATGGGCGTTTCATTCATGTTGGTGACATGGATTGGCACCTTTATGCTGATGGTTGCATAACCAAGGCATGACCGGGAATTTAGATAAAGGGGCGCACCAGCGCCCCTTTGTTGTTTCTGCTCCCCGGCTATTTCCCCGGCATCATGCGGCGCAAGGTATCGTCCTTACGCAGATAGTGGTGGTACAGCGCCGCCAACGCATGCGCGCCAATAATAAAGTAACCGGTATTGGCCAGGGTCTCATGCGTACTTTTGATTATCCGGCGCAACCACGGATCCGGCGTAACGAACTGCGGGACCTGCCAGCCCAGCAAAACCCACTCCTTTCCCCCGTAAGCCAGCGTCAGTACACCCAACACCGGCAACGTTAGAAACAGCAGATAGAGCAACGCATGAAAGATTTTTGCGCCCCATTCCTGCCACTCTTCCAGCGGCGGTGTGGTTGCCGGCGTAGCATAACGCCGACGTAATCCCAGCCGGATGAACATCAGCAAAAAGACCGCCAGGCCAAAGTTAAAATGCAGATTTTTTACCAGCGACGCCAGATCCTCCGGTACCGAGTTCTTCAGCAGCATCGCCGCATAGGTGAGGATCACCATCAGCAGCGTCAGCCAGTGCAAAACAATTTGCGATTTTGCGTAACGATTACCCATACAGGCTTCCAAATAAATAAAGAAAATCTTATTGGATCATAGTGGGTAAATAATGAAGAAAACCTTAGCGGGAAGAAAAAAGCCGGCGCGAATGCACCGGCCTGAAGGCATTACTTGGTCGCGGCCGGGGTGCTGCTCTTGACCGGCTTTATCAACCCGTCAGCACGGAACATCGCTTTGATACCGCGAACCGCCTGGCGAATACGATCCTGATTTTCAATCAATGCAAAACGCACGTGGGTGTCGCCGTAATCGCCAAAGCCAATGCCTGGCGATACGCAAACCTTGGCCTCCGCCAACAGGCGTTTGGCAAACTCAAGCGAACCGAGATGCGCATAAGGCTCGGGGATTTTGGCCCAAACGTACATCGAAGCTTTCGGATTTTCCACCATCCATCCCGCCTCATGCAGCCCTTTGACCAGCACGTTACGGCGCTGGCGATACTGTTCTGCAATATCCAGCACGCATTGTTGGTCGCCTTCCAGCGCAGCAATCGCGGCGACCTGCAGCGGGGTGAACGTCCCGTAGTCGTGATAGCTCTTGATGCGTGACAGTGCGTTGACCAGCTCCGGGTTGCCGACCATAAAGCCGATGCGCCAACCCGCCATGTTGTAGCTTTTCGACAGGGTGAAAAATTCTACCGCGATATCTTTGGCACCCGGCACCTGCATGATCGACGGCGCTTTCCAGCCGTCATAAACGATGTCGGCGTAAGCCAGATCGTGGATCACCAGCACGTCGTATTGCTTGGCCAGCGCCACCACGCGTTCGAAGAAGTCCAGCTCAACGCACTGGGCGGTAGGGTTCGACGGGAAGCCGAGGATCATCATTTTCGGACGCGGAATGGTTTCACGAATGGCGCGCTCCAGCTCACCAAAGAAATCCACGCCGTCCACCAGCGGCACAGAACGCACCTGCGCGCCGGCGATCACCGCACCGTAAATATGGATCGGGTAACTCGGGTTCGGCACCAGCACGGTATCGCCATGATCGAGCGTCGCCAGCATCAGGTGCGCCAGGCCTTCTTTCGAACCAATGGTGACAATGGCTTCAGTTTCGGGATCGATCTCCACCTGGTAGCGGTCGGCATACCAGCGTGAAATCGCACGGCGCAAACGCGGGATACCGCGCGAGGTAGAATAGCCGTGGGTGTCGTCACGCTGCGCAACGGTGCAGAGTTTTTCCACAATGTGCGGCGGCGTCGGCCCGTCGGGGTTGCCCATGCTGAAATCGATAATATCCTCGCCGCGACGGCGTGCAGCCATCTTGAGTTCGGCGGTGATGTTGAATACGTAAGGGGGGAGACGTTCAATACGCGTGAAACGGCGTTGCGGACTATTATCAGCCATAGGGACCTCAAAGTGACGTTAGCGCCCGGACCATCCGAGCGACGCTGGCCAATCTGTCGATTGACCGGATATTGAACATATCTCAGCCCCGGCAGGCTTGTCGATACCTCGCGCAATATTTTTATTTACCGGCCCTGAACTCCCTCGCCAACAGCCCGAACTGCCAGTCATCGCGCCATTGCCCCGCCAGCCGGTAGTTATCGCGCAACGTCCCCTCCAGCAAGAAACCGCATGACTCCAGCAGTCGGCGCGAGGCGATATTACCTTCGGTCACGGTGGCCGTCAGCTTATGAAAATCGCAGGCGTTAAAACCGAAATCCAGCACCGCCCGCAACGACTCCTTGCCGTAGCCCTTGCCCTGCCCGGACGGCAAACTGCCATAGCCCACTTCCGCCTGTTGGTAAGGTAACCACTGCGGACGAAAACCGGTCATCCCTACCACTTCTCCACTGGCCTTTTCTCGCATTACCAGGCACAACCACTGCTCCCCATATTTGTCCCAGACAGGGAGTCTGGCTTCAAAGCGCGTGCGAATTTCTGCTTCACTGAGCGGATCGGCGATATAACGAATCACCTCGGGATCCTGATACAAGCGCAGAAACAGCGGCCAATCGTTGGCCGTTATCGACTGCAGGGTCAAACGTTCAGTGACCAGTTTCATCTAAAATCTCCGAAAAACGAAAATGAGGAAGTTACGAATGAAAGATATCCCTTTATTTTCCTCTATTAAATTCAGATAATCATTAACGTCAAAACAACAAAACCATAACGCCTTACCCGGTCCCCTACAACCGTCCGTCGTTGCCCAGCGGCAGCGCGAGGAGAACACCATGGCTTCCTTACTGATTGACGATATTCCCAGCGCCATTACCGCCGTTAAACGGCAATTGCGACAGGCTTTGCCAAATTACCGCGAAACCTTTCTGGCGCTGGAAGACAACATCCGCCAGCAGGTTGAACAAATTCGCCAGGAACTGGCCGCCGGTCAGAACCCGGTGCCGCAAATCGATGCCGAAGATATTCTGCAGCAACGCGTCAGCGAGCAGCAAAAAGCCTTGATCAAACAGCGTGGTGCCTGCGCCATCCGCGGCGTGTTTCCTCGCGATAAAGCCGAAGCCTGGAACCGGGAAGTCGGCAACTACCTGGAGCGCAACAACTTCGTTGAACGCCTGAAAGGCGCTGCCGAAGATAACTACTTCGGTAAACTGGCCGCCAGCAAACCGCAAATCTACGGTATTTACTGGTCAAAACCGCAGGTGGAAGCGCGTCAGGACGCGCGCATGCACGCAGTGCAGGTGTTCCTCAACAGCCTGTGGGAAACCGAGAGTAACGGCAAACAGCACTTTGACCCGACGCGCGTTACCACCTATGCCGATCGCACCCGCCGCCGTCCGCCAAACTCCTCTTCGCTCGGCCTGTCGCCGCACGTCGACAGCGGCACCATCGAACGCTGGCTGGATGAGAATTTCCGTTACGTCTATCGTCACGTGTTCTCAGGCAACTGGCAGGCTTACGATCCCTTTGCCGCCGATGGTCGCACCGAAGTTCGTGAAATCGCGTCACCGGCGGTGTGTTCGATGTTCCGCACCTTCCAGGGCTGGACAGCATTAACGCCGCAGCGTACCCACGCCGGCACGCTGAACCTGGTGCCGATTGCCAACGCCATGGCCTACGTGTTGCTGCGTGCGCTGCAGGATGACGTCGCGGATGACGATTTGTGCGATGCCGCACCAGGCCGGGCGCTGTCGATCTCCGAAAAATGGCATCCCCTTTTATTAAGTGGAATTTCCCCTATTCCCGATTTGGAACCGGGCGACACGGTGTTCTGGCACTGCGACGTGATCCATGCGGTGGAAAACGAGCATAACGGCGAGTTCGACAGCAACGTGATGTACATCGCCGCCGCACCGGGCTGCGAGAAGAACGACGCTTACCTGCAACGCCAACTGCCCAGTTTTATGAGCGGCAAAACACCGCCGGACTTCGCCCCCGATGATTTCGAGGTGGATTTCGACGGGCGCGCCACGGTCGACCTGCTGACCCCACTCGGCAAAGAACAGTTAGGCATCAAATAACCGCGTCCCCGTGGTGCGCCGCCGGCCGCCACGGGGCCAATCCGCTGTGATATACTCCGCCCTATCTTTCCGCCGCAGCGAGAGTCCGTCGTGCACCCTTTTTTTGAAATGCTGTTAGCGGTATTCGATCGCGCAGCGCTGATGCTGATCTGCCTGTTTTTCCTCACCCGCACCCGGTTGTTCCGCCAGTTGCTGCAAAAAGAGGACCATACGCCGCTTGAACTGGGCATGGTCACCGCCATTTTCTCGCTGTTTGCGCTGTTCAGCACCTATTCAGGCGTCAACGTGGAAGGCTCGCTGGTCAACGTGCGGGTGATCGCCATCATGGCCGGCGGCATCCTGTTCGGCCCCTGGGTAGGGATAGTCACGGGGATTATCGCCGGGGTGCACCGCTACCTGATTGATATCGACGGTATCACCTCGGTTCCCTGTCTGATCACCAGCATCATTGCCGGTATCAGCGCCGGCTATATCAACCTGAAGGTGAAGAAAGAGCAGCGTTGGCGCGCCGGGATCGTCGGCGGCATGCTGTGCGAATGTCTGACCATGCTGTTGATTGTGCTGTGGGCCAAGCCGACCGAGCTGGGGCTGGATATTGTCTCCAAAATCGCCCTGCCGATGATCCTCGGCACGGTGTGCATCGGCCTGATCGTGCTGCTGGTGCAGAGCGTGGAAGACGAAAAAGAAGTGATTGCCGCGCGGCAAGCCAAGCTGGCGCTGGATATTGCCCGCAAAACGCTGCCCTATTTCCGT
Source organism: Serratia sp. BNK-12 (assembly GCF_047456085.1). Classification (NCBI taxonomy): domain Bacteria; kingdom Pseudomonadati; phylum Pseudomonadota; class Gammaproteobacteria; order Enterobacterales; family Yersiniaceae; genus Serratia; species Serratia sp. BNK-12. The sequence continues at coordinate 1,347,885 of NZ_CP179896.1, read as the reverse complement.
AATATCAACAGCGAAACGCTGGCCACCATTTGCGACATCATTCGTCATGACATTCAGGCCGATGCGGTGGCCATCACGGATACCCACCAGGTGCTGGCCTACGTCGGCGTGGGCGAAGAGGCATACCCCATTGGGCGTGAAGGGCTGAGTCGCGTCACCCGCGAAAGCATCCGGCACGGCAAGATCATCATCAAAAATAACCTGGAAAACCCGGCCACGCCGCAGATCCACTCGCAGTTGGTGATCCCGCTGTGGGAAAAGGGAGAAGTGACCGGCGCGCTGAAAATTTACTACTGCCACGCCCACCAGATCACCAATACGCTGAAGGTGATGGCGGTCGGTCTGTCGCAGATCATCTCCACCCAAATGGAGGTCTCGCGTATTGAGCATCTGCGTCAAATGGCGGACAAGGCGGAAATGCGCGCCCTGCAGAGCAAAATTAATCCCCATTTCCTGTTCAACGCCCTGAACGCCATTTCGTCCTCGATCCGCATCAATCCGGACACCGCTCGTCAGCTGATTATCAACCTGTCGCGCTACCTGCGTTATAATTTGGAGCTGAACGACGAGTTGATCGACATCCGCAAGGAACTGCATCAAATTCAGGATTACATCGCCATCGAACAGGCGCGTTTCGGCGCCAAGCTGACGGTGATCTATGATATCGATGACGACATCTCGGTGCGTATTCCCAGCCTGCTGATCCAGCCGCTGGTCGAGAACGCCATTGTGCACGGCATTCAACCGTGCAAGGGCAAAGGGGTAGTGGTGATTGCGGTGAAAGATCAGGGCGATCGAGTCAGGATTTCGGTCAAAGATACCGGTCACGGTATCGACCCGCAGGTCATCGAACGCGTCGCCCGCAATGAGATGCCTGGGCACAATATCGGCCTGCTGAACGTGCATCATCGCGTCTCCCTGCTGTACGGCGAAGGGTTGCGAATTCGCCGTCTGGAACCCGGCACCGAGATTGCCTTTTACATCAGCAAAAACGGCGGCAAACTGCCGGTGGATAACAGCGCGCTGCCAGCCGGAGAGCCATCATGAAAGCCATCATTGTCGAAGACGAGTTTCTCGCTCAGGAGGAGCTCAGTTATCTGATCAAGAAACACAGCAATATCGTCATCGAAGCCACCTTCGATGACGGGCTGGACGTGCTGAAATACCTGCAAAACCACCAGGTAGACGCCATTTTCCTCGACATCAATATTCCGTCATTGGACGGCGTACTGCTGGCGCAAAACATCAGCAAATTTGCGCACCGGCCTTCGATAGTGTTTATCACCGCCTATAAAGAACATGCGGTGGAAGCGTTCGAAATCGAAGCGTTTGACTACATTCTCAAGCCCTATCACGAGGCACGCATCGTCACCATGCTGCAAAAGCTGGAGGCGCTGCATAACCGCCCGGCCAACCTGCCGGAACAGGCCAGCGCACCGAACCGCAGCAGCCACAGCATTAACCTGATCAAAGACGAGCGGATTATCGTTACCGACATCAACGACATTTACTATGCCGCCGCCGATGAGAAAGTGACGCGGGTTTACACCCGGCGCGAAGAGTTTGTGATGCCGATGAACATCACCGAATTTTACGGCCGCCTGCCTGAGGAGCATTTCTTCCGCTGCCACCGCTCCTACTGCGTCAACCTGTCAAAAATTCGCGAGATCGTCCCTTGGTTCAATAACACCTATATTCTGCGGCTGAGCGACCTCGATTTTGAAGTGCCGGTCAGCCGCAGCAAGGTCAAAGAGTTTCGCAAGCTGATGCGCCTGTAATCGCCAGCGGCTACCAGCGTGGCCCCGGCCCGTAGTAATAACCTGGCGGTGGCGGAGGCGGCATGCGGTAATGTGGGCGTTCGCGCCATTCGCGCCGTGGCGGACCGTAATAGATCACCCGCGGTGGTGGGCCATAGTAATAGCCACGCGGACGTTCATAGCCACGATGTTCAGCCCACCAGCGTGGATCGCGCCAGCGACCGCCGTCCCAATAGTGACCGCGATTATCGCGATCGCCGATATGCAACGAAAGCCCCGGCACATTCACACCGATGGACACGTCCGCATGGCTCACTAACGGCAGCGACAGCAGTGCGGCCAGTAACAACACTGTTTTTTTCATCTTAACGACTCCTGCAAAGCGGAACCCGTCCGTTCACCGCTAACATAGGCCTGTGCCCGCCGCCGCTCTATAGGAACAGTGCCCATTTACGCCTTTCGCACACATCCTTCACAATTTACCCACAATCTTGCACCGATGATTTACAATAAATCGCTGATATTCTTGATGTAGATCACGTGGCATCAGCTGCATTTCATCCCCTTTTCCCCCCTAAAACGGCAACTCATGCGCTGCCAGATGCATTTCATTCCTTCCCTTGTGCAACTCATTCCCGATCCGCCGCCGAGTGGTACTACCAGCCATATAATATGCCCATACCGCGGGGCTACAGACGCTACCGCAAATTCTCGCCAACGGCTGACCGCCCGGCAATACACACACAGGAAGGAGACCGGCCATGAACACTAAACCGGTAAATCGCAGCTTAATCGTTCTGGGCACCATCATCTGCCAGATGGGTCTCGGCACTATCTATACCTGGAGCCTGTTCAACCAGCCGCTGGTCGACAAGTTCCACTGGGGCCTCGGTGACGTCGCCACCACCTTCTCCATCACCAGCTTCTTCCTGGCCTTCGCCACCCTGTTTGCCGGCAAACTGCAGGAACGCTTCGGCATCCGTAACCTGACGCTGTTCTCCGGTATCCTGGTAGGTCTTGGGCTGATTGCCAGCGCCTACGTCAGCTCGCTGGACATGATTTACCTGCTGGCCGGCGTGGTGGTCGGTTTCGCGGTAGGTATCGCCTATATCTCTACCCTGTCCAACCTGATCAAATGGTTCCCGGCCAACAAAGGCTTGATCTCGGGTATCTCTGTGGGGGCTTTTGGTAGCGGCAGCCTGTTGTTCAAATACGTCAACGCCGCGCTGATTGCCGACGTGGGCGTCTCCAGTGCCTTCTTCTACTGGGGTGCCATTGTTATGGCGCTGATTGTTCTGGGCTCCCTGCTGCTGAAAGAACCCGTACTGGCAAGCAAATCCGCACAGCAGAGCGCGGGTAACCTGGGCAACGACTTCAGCGTACGCCAGATGCTGGCGACCAAAGAAGCCTACCTGCTGTTCATGATTTTCTTCGCTGCCTGCATGAGTGGTCTCTACCTGATCGGTATCGTCAAAGACATGGGCGTGCAACTGGCCGGAATGGACCTGGCGACCGCCGCCAACACCGTGTCCGCCGTCGCTATCTTTAACACCGCAGGCCGCATCATTCTGGGCACGCTGTCTGACAAAGTGGGCCGCATGCGCGTCATCAGCTTCACCATGCTGGTTACCGTGCTGGCGATTGTGGCGCTGAGCTTCCTCACCCTGAATCACACACTGTTCTTTATCTGCGTCGGCGCAGTCGCCTTCTGCTTCGGGGGCAACATCACCGTGTTCCCAGCGATTGTCGGTGACTTCTTCGGCCTGAAAAACCACAGCAAAAACTACGGCATCATCTATCAAGGCTTCGGTTTGGGCGCGCTGGCGGGTTCATTTGTCGCCAAATACTTCGGCGGCTTCCACGCGACCTTTATGGTGATTGGCGTGCTGTCCATCGCTTCCCTGATTATCACCTTGTTCATCAAGGCACCGAAAGCGGTAGCGCAGGAAGAAGAAGCATTCGAGCCGGCGCATCTGGCTAAAGCCTGATAGCTTAGACGGCAAAAAGGGGCGCAACCCACTGGGTTGCGCCCCTTTTTTATCGCTGCGTCAGGTTACAGATGCATCCCCAGCGTCTGGCGCAGGTGGGCACCGGCACCCAGCAAGCCCGGTTGGTCATGGGTAATCATGAATACCGGGATCTCACGTACATAATCTTTGAAACGTCCTTTATCCTCGAACGCCGCACGGAAACCGGAAGCTTTAAAGAATTCCATAAAGCGCGGCACAATGCCCCCGGCGATGTAAACGCCGCCAAAGGTCCCCAGGTTCAACGCCAGATTGCCGCCGAAACGGCCCAAAATTACGCAAAACAGCGACAGGGCACGGCGGCAATCGATGCAGCTGTCGGCCAATGCGCGCTCGGTAATGTCCTTCGGCTCCAGCTTTTCCGGCAGCCGGTTATCCGACTTGACGATAGCGCGGTAAAGATTGACCAGGCCGGGACCGGACAGGACGCGTTCGGCGGAGACATGACCCACTTCGGCGCGCAACACCTCCAGAATGATGTCCTCCTCTTCGCTGTTCGGCGCAAAGTCCACATGACCGCCCTCGCCCGGCAGGCTCACCCAGCGGCGGTTGACGTGCACCAGATGCGCCACCCCCAGGCCAGTCCCGGCACCGTATACCGCAATAGGTTTGTCTTTTTGCGCGTTACCGCCGCCGAACTGCAACACGTCGTCTTCTGACAGCATCGGGATCGCCATCGACACGGCGGTGAAGTCATTAATCACTTCCAGATGGCTCAGCCCCAGGTTGGCCTTCATCTCTTTAATCGAAAACGCCCAGGTGTGATTGGTCATGGCAACCCAGTCTTCGGTGACCGGGCAGGCAATCGCGATACAGGCGTCCTGCACCTGAATATCATGCTCTTGCAAATATTGGCGGATCACCGCCTCCAGACTGTCAAACTCCAGGCCGGAATAGGTTTTCGCCTGGGTAATTTCACCCGTCGCCACAGTGCACAACGCCAGGCGGGCATTGGTGCCGCCTACATCACCTACGAGGGCATAGGTCATCAGTATCTTCTCCGCAAAATGAATAATAGAAAGCTGCCCACACTGTAAAATCCCGCCGCAAAAACAACAATCACCATCCTCCGCGCTGCCGTCCATTAGCGATCCAGATCACAAAAAACGTTTCAGCCTGGCGGCTTCAAGGCGATTTGAAACAAATTGCGGCAAAAAACGTCGCGCAGTGGCTGTTAACCGTCATAACTCGTAGGCACTATTACTCCGCTGTGGACCTGGCCCAGCCGGAAATTTCTTTGCGTGCCAGCGTGTCGATTGTCTGGCAAGCTAGCGCTATAACCCAATCACCCGTTCGCCCTGCCAGCCAGAGGGCCATTGACAAGGGATCCCCGCATGTTGCACCCGCGCGCCAATGCCATGTTGGCCTTCGCTCTGCCTGCTCTCATTATCGGTTCTGCCTCAAGTTTGGTGCTCATTCTGGTGATGAAGTTCGCCGAGGCCCTGCAACGGCTGCTCTGGGTCAATGTTCCCGCAGCGTTGAATATCGACACTCACTCCCCCTGGTGGCTGGTGGGCATGTTAACGCTCACCGGCGTCGCCGTCGGGCTGATTATCCGTTTTCTCCCCGGCCATGCAGGGCCGGATCCGGCGACCGAGTCTTTGATCGGTATGCCGTTGCCGCTTTCTGCGGTGCCTGGGCTGGGGCTGGCGTTGATTATTGGCCTGGCGGGCGGCGTCAGTTTGGGACCGGAAAATCCGATCACCGCCATCAATATTGCGCTGGTGGTGGCGGCAGGTTCGCGTTTGCTGCCGAAAGTGCCGCGTATGGACTGGATTATTCTCGCGGCGGCCGGCACCATCGGCGCGCTGTTTGGCACCCCGGTCGCCGCGGCGCTGATCTTTTCGCAAACCCTGGCGGGCAATAATGACGTTCCCTTGTGGGACAGGCTATTTGCCCCGCTGATGGCGGCAGCGGCGGGAGCGGTCACCACCCAGCTATTTTTCACCCCGAATTTCTCACTGCAAATTGATGCCTATGCCGCGACCCGGCTGGCAGATATTTTCAGCGGCTCGGTAGTCGCCCTGATCGCCATCGCGCTGGGTATGGTAGCCGTGTGGAGTTTTCCGCACATTCATCGCCTATTTCATTCGATTAAGAATCCGGTGCTGATGCTGGGGTTAGGCGGCTTTGTGCTCGGCCTGCTGGCGCTGATCGGCGGTGAAATCACGCTGTTCAAAGGGCTGGACGAAATGAAGCAGTTAGCCATCGGTGAGAATTTCTCCGTCACGGAACTGATGCTGATTACGCTGACTAAACTGGCGGCGCTGGTGATTGCCGCTGCCAGTGGTTTTCGCGGCGGGCGCATCTTCCCAGCGGTGTTTGTCGGCGTAGCCTTGGGGCTGATGCTGCATCAGCACGTGCCGGCCGTGCCGGCAGCCATTACCGTTTCCTGCGCCATTATGGGGTTGGTACTGGTGGTCACGCGTGACGGCTGGCTCAGCCTGTTTATGGCCGTTGCGGTGGTGCCGGAGCTGCATCTGCTGCCGGTGCTGTGCATCGTGATGCTGCCCGCCTGGCTGGTGCTGGCGGGCAAACCGCTGATGCTGGTGGGCAAGGGCAAACAGCTTCCCCCGCGCGAAGATTAAGCCAGCGCGAATTCCGCTGCGGCGCGCGCATGGATGTCGGTGGTGTCGAATACCGGCACTGACGCATCTTGCGCGCTGACCAGCAGGCCAATTTCGGTACAGCCGAAAATAATGCCCTGAGCCCCCTGCTGCTCCAGATCACCGATAATGCGGCGATACTCGTCACGCGACGCATCGCGGATTTTACCCAGGCACAGTTCTTCATAAATAATGCGGTGCACAATGTCACGATCGGCGGCTACGGGAGTGACCACCTCGATACCGTGCTTTTCCTGCAGTCGCCCACGGTAGAACTCCTGCTCCATGGTAAAGCGCGTACCGAGCAGCCCAACGCGACGAATATCCTGTTGGCGCACCTGCAGCGCAGTGGCGTCGGCGATGTGGATCAGCGGTAAACCGCTGGCCTGCTCGACCGCATCCGCCACCTTGTGCATGGTGTTGGTGCAAATGACAATGGCCTGCGCACCGGCGGCGCGTAACGAGGTCGCCGCGTCAGCCAACAAGCGCCCGGCGCCGTCCCAGTCGCCCTGATGCTGCAGGCGTTCCACCTCGTGAAAGTCGACGCTGTAGAGCACGATTTTAGCGGAATGCAGACCGCCCAGCCGTTGCTTAACCTGTTCATTGATCGTGCGGTAATAAGGAATGGTCGATTCCCAGCTCATACCGCCCAGCAGTCCCAGCACTTTCATCATTGCTCCTCGTTTTCATCGCCGTAATTCTTCGACATTACCTCAGAATCACGGCGGATACGACGGCTTATTTCGCACCGGAATTCACCGGCTGGCGCGCCTCGAACCAGCGCTGACGCAGCGTGTCGTACACCCAGTTATAGAGCATGGTGTACGGCAGGAAGAACAGGAAGAAACCGATCTCCAGCATAAAGGCCTGAACGAAAGAAATGCTCAGCATCCAGGCGGCAATCGGCACGCCGATCAGCACAAAACCGGCCTCAAAGCCCAGCGCGTGAAACACCCGCACTTTAAGGTTACGTGCCACACGGCTCACCGGCCACAGGCGGTCAAATACCGTGTTATAAACCATGTTCCAAACCATGGCGACGGTGGATAACATCACCGCCAACGCACCGATCTGCACCATCGAACGGTTGAGCAGCCAGGCGCCCAGCGGGGCGCAAATCATCACTGCGATAGCTTCAAAACCGACGGCGTGGACGATACGTTCAATGAAAGACTTGTTTTGCAGTTGCATACATCACCTGTTTTTTTACCTTATTAATTTATAGGGGCGCTGCAAGCCGCGCCCGTGTTACCAGGAGCGGATTTATTCGCCTCCTATGAAAACCAGGTGATTATCATCGAGTTTTTGAGTAGATTAAAGATAGATTCCATCTATAAAGTAGATACATCATGCGCTACTCCCCCGAAGCTTTGCTGGCCTTCGTTGAAGCCGCCGCCCTGGGCTCTTTTTCCGCCGCGGCCCGTAAGCTGCGTAAAAGCCAGTCAACCATCAGTACCGCCATCGCCAATCTTGAGGCCGATCTGGGTTTGATCCTGTTCGATCGCCAGGCACGCCAGCCGGTACTGACAGCCGCTGGGCGGAAAGTGCTGGGCCATGTACAGGAAATTCTTGCGGCCAGCGAACGGTTGGATGCCCTGAGCATTCGGCTGGCGGACAATATAGAGCCGCGCTTAAGCGTAGTGTTTTCCGATACCTATCAGCCGAAACACCATGACCGGCTGATGCAGCAGTTCGAGCAGCGTTATCAGGATATCGAACTGGAGTGGATGATCGCTGAAGAAGGTGACGTGATTGACCTGCTGCAAATCGGTCGCGCGCACCTGGGCATGGTTGAGGTGCAAAAACAGTATCCGCCAGACATCGCCTTTGCCCGGCTGCCGGAGCAAACCGAAATGGGGCTGTTCGTCGCACATTCGCACCCGATGGCGCAAACTGCCTCGCCCACGCCTGAACAACTGTCCAGCACGCGGCAACTTATCCTGAACACCTATACCGGTGCCGAAACCGCCCGCTCTGGCGGGCTGGTATGGTCAGCCCCCAGCTATCTGCTGTTGCTGGAAATGGCGGAACAAGGGTTTGGCTGGGCGGTACTGCCTCGCTGGCTGGTGCAGCAATACGGTCACAACAGGCTCACCGAGCTGCGTCCGCGCGGCTGGCCCAAGCTGATATCGGTGGATGCGGTTTGGTCTAAGCTGACCCCGCCGGGACCGGCGGGGTACTGGATGCTGGAGCGGCTTTTGGAAAGCTAACAGGTTCAGGCCGCCGCGTTACGTGACTGAAGGGCACTTGAGATCGTTTGCAGCAGTTCGGGAATGTCCATCTTCGGCAGCACCACTTCGACAAAGGCCAGCTGTGGGCTGTCGGCCACTTCGCTCAGCGCCTGGCGCAGCTGTTCCGGTTCGCTAACGCGTAACGCTTTCACTTGGCGTTCAGCACCTAACGCCTGCGGCAGTTGGGTCCAGTTCCAATGAGCGATGTCGTTATAACGCTGGTTCGGGCCGTGGATTGCCCGTTCAATGGTGTATCCGTCATTATTCAGCAGGAAGATCACCGGCTTCAGCCCATCGCGTAACATCGATCCCAATTCCTGCACCGTCAGCTGTGCTGAACCATCGCCGATCAGCAGCACCACTCGCCGCTCCGGCTCCGCCGTCTGTGCACCGAACGCCGCCGGCAGTGTGTAACCGATAGATCCCCACAGCGACTGGACGATGAAACGGCAGCCTTGTGGCAAGCTTAACGATGCCGCGCCAAAACAGGCAGATCCCTGCTCGGCGAGCAGGATATCGCCCGGCCGCAAAAAGCCCTGTATCTGTTGCCAGAAACCGTGCTGATCCAGACCGCTGCCGTTCGGATCCGGCAACGCTGAACGTTTAATCTCTGACCGTTGCCATTGGTTGGCCAGCGACAACGTTAACTGGTGTAACGCGATAACCGCGTCACGCATCGGGATTTGACTGAATACCTGCTGCCCCACACGCGCTTCAAAGGGCTGAAGATCAATACATTTCTCGGCAGGAAGGTGCTGACTGAATCCGGCGGTAATGGTATCGGTAAAACGTACGCCAACATTAATGATCACGTCGGCGTTCTCAATCAGCTGTTTTACCTGTGGCTCGCTAGCCGCACCGACGTAGGTCCCGGTGAAACAGGCATGAGTTTCGTCCAATACGCTCTTGCCAAGCAGCAAGGTTGAATGCGGCATATCCACCTCATTCATCCACTGCTCCAGCACCTTTTCAGCACCGAAGCGTTCGGCCAGGAAATCGGCCAACAGAGAAACCCGCCGTGCCGGTAACAGCAACTCCCGTGCGGCGGCGATAAAGCCCTGCAGTGATGCCGGTGAAAGATTGGCCTGTCGTAGCATTAATGGGGCAGGCTTTGACACCAGCGGCGCTTCAGCTACGTCGCTCGGCAGCAGCAGATAGACCGGACGACGCTCGAACAGCGCGGTAGTCAGCAGGCGATCTATTTCCCCTTCGGCGTTATCGGCGGTGAGGCTGGCCTGAGCCACGGTCACCTCTTTCGCCATGCGGGCGAAGTGACCAAAATCCCCGTCGCCCAGGGAGTGATGCAACAATTCACCAGCCCGTTGCGCACGCAGAGCCGGGGCGCCCACCACGTGGATCACCGGCAGGTATTCGGCATAGCTGCCGGCAATACCGTTGACTGCGCTCAGTTCACCTACGCCAAAAGTCGTCAACAAGGCAGCGGCTGGTTTACAGCGCGCGTAACCGTCAGCAGCATAGGCGGCATTAAGTTCATTGGCGCATCCTACCCAGGTGATTTGCGGGTGATCGATCACGTGATCAAGAAACTGCAGGTTATAGTCACCAGGCACGCCAAAGAAGTGCCGGATGCCGATCTGAGCTAAACGATCGAGTAGGTAATCAGCCACCGTATAGTTCTTATTCATGATCATCACCTGCCAAGGGTTAGGATTTTCAGTATTAAGTATCGAAGATGTTGTATAAATTTCGAACTTTATGTCTGAAAGGTAACTGGAAACCCTGCGTTACATCCCTGCCCCATTGGCTGGCATTGGGCCGCTCTGATAAGCCATGTTGATATACAGGCTGTTTAGCGTGATCGCAGCCTCTGACAAATGCGGTGAAAGCGCATACACTAAAATTCATTTCACCTCCGCTGAAAAGGGTTCGTATGCTCTACCAGGCTGATTCTTCACGTTATCAAAGAATGGAATACCGTCGCTGCGGCCGCAGCGGGCTAAAGCTCCCGGCCATTTCACTTGGCTTATGGCATAACTTTGGTGACGTCACGCTGTATGACAACGCTCGCAAGCTGATCCATTGCGCGTTTGATCTCGGCATTACCCATTTCGATCTGGCCAACAATTATGGCCCGCCGCCCGGCTCCGCCGAGGAAAACTTCGGTCGCATTCTCAAGGCGGATTTGAAGTCCTGGCGCGATGAACTGATCATCTCGTCAAAGGCCGGTTACACCATGTGGCCCGGGCCTTATGGGGATTGGGGATCGAAAAAGTACCTGGTCGCCAGCCTGAATCAAAGCCTGCAGCGTATGGGGCTGGAATACGTGGATATCTTCTATCACCATCGACCGGATCCGGATACGCCGCTGGAAGAAACCATGGCCGCCCTGGATTTGCTGGTACGACAGGGCAAGGCGCTTTACGTCGGGTTGTCCAACTACCCTGCCGATCGTGCGCGCCAGGCGTTCAGCATTCTGCAACAGCTCGGCACGCCCTGCGTGATCCATCAGCCGAAATACTCCATGTTCGAACGTTGGGTGGAGCCAGAATTGTTGGATACGCTGGAAGAACACGGTGTGGGTTCTATCGCCTTCTCACCGCTGGCCGGCGGCCTGTTGACCGATCGTTATCTGCAGGGCATTCCCCAGGATTCACGCGCTGCCAGCGGCAGCCAGTTCCTGCAACCCGATCAGCTCACCGAGGATAAACTGGGAAAAATTCGTCGACTTAATGCACTGGCGCAGCAGCGCGGACAGAAGCTATCGCAAATGGCGCTGGCCTGGGTATTGCGTGGCGATCGCGTCACTTCGGCACTGATTGGCGCCAGCAAGACCAGCCAAATTGAAGACGCCGTAGGCATGTTGGCTAACCGCACCTTTAGCGATGATGAAATTAAGCAGATCGAGCAAATATTAATGTAATCGCTTACAATTATCGCCGGTTTATCGCCGGCGATAACGCCTGCCGCGCCAGACAAATCTTAAATCACTCTCCCTGCCCCGTTTTTAAGAATGCCGCTAAGATTCAACCCTATCCACAAAGGCTAATATGCCGATATTGCAGGTAAAACTATAAGGCTGTTTTATAAACTGATGAACGCGCTTCATTAATTGTAAAACCGGCCAAGCCGCTACGGCGGAAAGGAGCATTCATGTTTAAACCTCTGTTATTGGCCGCTCTGTTGGTGGTGTCAACGCTGCCTGCCATCCAGCCAGCGCAGGCGGAAGGGCTGAGTATCGATCTGATGCCGGGCGTCTCATTACGTATCGGTGAGCAAGACAATCGCGGCCGTTACTGGGACGGTTATGACTGGCGCGACCGCGACTGGTGGCAGGGCCATCAGGGTCGGTACCTGGGTGAACGCAATCGTCGGGGCTACAACTGGGATGGTTATCGCTGGCGAGACAACAATTACTGGCGCAAGAATTATTACTATCATGAGGGGCGCTATCGTAAATACGATAAGCACTATTATAAGCACCATGAGAAGCATCACGGGAAAGGCCGACGTCACGACGATCGCGATCATCGCCACCATGACCACGATGATTGACGGCCAAAGGCCGTCAGCCCGCCTAATACCCCTCATTTAACAGAGCGAGAAACCCGGGGCGCCCGGGTTTCCGCTGATATTGAGCTTTAGTGAACCGCATTAGACTCAATCTCGGCCTTTCATTTGGTGTCCGCTCAGAGAAGGCTGCTGACCAGCAGGTAGCCGTTCAGCCCAACCACCACCAGCACGATCACTTTCCCTATCGCCTGTATGCTGCGGCTGTTGACCATCTCCCCCATCAGCTCGCGGTTGCCGGTGAACGACAACAGCGGCACCAGCGCCAGCGCAATACCGAAACTCAGCAGCACCTGGCTCAGTACCAGAATACGCGTAGCGTCCATGCCCATCATAATGACGATAAACGACGGCAGCATGGTGACCACCCGGCGCACCCACAGCGGAATATAAAAGTGTACAAATCCCTGCATCACAACCTGCCCTGCCAGCGTCCCCACCACGGTGGAAGATAATCCGGCAGCGACCAGACTCAGTCCGAAGATGGTCGCTGCCGCCTGACCCAATAGCGGTTGCAGCGTCAGATAAGCCTGATCGAGATCGGCAATGCCGCTGTGGCCGTTAAAATGGAAGGCCGCAGCGGCGGTAGCCATCATCGCCAGGTTAACAAAACCGGCTATGGTCATGGCAATGGCGACGTCAAACTTGGTGGCCGCGTAGCGATCGGCTTTTGAATGCTCACCGCCGGTCTGGGTTAATGACGAATGCAGATAAATCACGTGCGGCATGATGGTGGCGCCGAGCACCCCGGCAGCCAAAAATACCGCGTCGCCGTTCGGCAGGTCCGGTATCGCCATGCCTTTCAACAAAGGCTCCAACTGCGGTTGTGAAAATACCAATTCCACCATATAAGCTGCGGCAACAAACAGCAGCAAACCGCCGATCACCATTTCCAGCGGTTTCTGCCCGCGTTTTTGCAGCATCAGGATAAGGAACGTGGCGATACCGGTCAGGATCGCCCCTTCCAACAGCGTAACGCCCAGCAGCAGTTTGAAGCCAATCGCTGCACCAATAAACTCGGCCAAATCTGTGGCCATGGCAATGATTTCCGCCTGAACCCAATAGGCCCAAACCGCCGGACGCGGGAAACGATCGCGAATGTGCTCTGCCAGATTTTTACCGGTGGCAATACCGAGTTTTGCGGACAACAGCTGGATCAACATCGCCATGACGTTGGCCCACACCACCACCCACAACAGGGTGTAGCCAAAGGAAGCGCCTGCCTGGATGTTGGTAGCAAAATTACCGGGATCGATATAGCCGATAGCCGCTATGAATGCGGGGCCCATCAAGGAAAGTTTGATCTTCCTGGCAGGGCGACTGGTGGTTTCAACCACATCACTGTTCAGCATGTTCTGAACCCTTACTTCTATTAAGCCTGTGGTTATCTTATGTAAATGATAATAATTATCAAGTGCATTTAGAGCGGTAATGCTTATCTCTGCAATAGAAAATAACCACGGGTTTAACGAAGGGTTTGGCGGGTAAGTGAACATTTACCGCACTGAACGAAGTTCTATCCTGGGAAAAATCCTTTGGATGATCCATTTAGCGCAAGAATATGAATTTCATATGGATTGATTAACCTATTGATTTTTTATGCTTTACCGTACAAGTTTAAGATGTTTCCCCCTATGATTTTCCATATTTGCAATAGAGCTCTCGTTTTTAAACGTGGCGTTACATAAAATGACATCCGAAATTCAGCCTGCCTCAAGTTTGGAGCAAACATGTCCCATATTGCGCACTTTGCGTTGGCGTTAGTGGTCGTCGCGATCCTGGCACTTTTAGTGTGTCGCGATCGTAAAAGCATCCGCATTCGCTATGTTATTCAACTGTTGGTTATTGAAGTACTGCTGGCCTATTTTTTCCTGCATTCGGAAGCGGGTTTAGGCTTTGTAAAAGGATTTGCCGCGCTGTTTGACAAGCTGCTCGGGTTTGCTGGGCAAGGGACTGATTTTGTATTCGGCGGTATGGGCGACAAAGGTCTGGCCTTCTTCTTCCTGAAGGTACTGTGCCCAATCGTCTTTATCTCTGCGCTGATCGGTATTCTGCAATACATTAAAGTACTGCCGTTTATCATCCGCATTATTGGTACCGTGCTGTCAAAAGTAAACGGTATGGGCAAGCTGGAGTCCTTCAACGCCGTCAGCTCGCTGATCCTGGGCCAGTCTGAAAACTTCATCGCCTATAAAGATATTCTGGGCAAGATGTCAGAAAAGCGCATGTACACCATGGCGGCAACCGCGATGTCCACGGTTTCCATGTCCATCGTCGGCGCTTACATGACCATGCTGGACGCCAAGTTTGTGGTGGCGGCGCTGGTACTGAACATGTTCAGCACCTTTATCGTGCTGTCATTGGTCAACCCTTATGACACCAGTAAAGAAGAAGAGCTGCATCTGGGCAACCTGCACGAAGGCCAGAGCTTCTTCGAAATGCTGGGCGAATACATCCTGGCGGGTTTCAAAGTCGCGATTATCGTTGCTGCGATGCTGATCGGCTTTATTGCCCTGATCGCCGCGCTCAACGGCCTGTTCAGCGCCATCTTCGGCCTGAGCTTCCAGGAAATCCTGGGCTACTTCTTCTATCCATTCGCCTGGATTATGGGTATTCCTAAGCACGAAGCGTTGCAGGTTGGCAGCATCATGGCGACCAAGCTGGTTTCCAACGAATTCGTGGCGATGATGGAGCTGCAGAAGGTTTCTGCTGAACTCTCTCCGCGCAGCCTGGGTATCCTGTCGGTGTTCCTGGTTTCCTTCGCCAACTTCTCTTCCATCGGCATCGTAGCCGGTGCGATTAAAGGGCTGAACGAGCACCAGGGCAACGTGGTTTCCCGCTTTGGTCTGAAGCTGGTTTACGGTTCTACGCTGGTCAGCATCCTGTCTGCGTCGATCGCAGGCCTGGTTCTGGGCTAAGCTTAAAAGCCAGTCATGCAAAGGTCGCTTCGGCGGCCTTTTTTATTACCTGCGATTCTTCTGTAACTGCTGGCATAACAGGAGGCGTTACGGTGATTCAATATGGGAAAAGACAGAAAGCAAAAAGCCGACCCTAAGGTCGGCTTTTTAAATGGTGGTGGAGCTAGACGGGATCGAACCGTCGACCTCTTGCATGCCATGCAAGCGCTCTCCCAGCTGAGCTATAGCCCCACAAAAGTGGTACGCTTTAACCGGCGTTACGGTATTCCCCAACCCTTCTGAGATAAAGGTTGGTGGAGCTAGACGGGATCGAACCGTCGACCTCTTGCATGCCATGCAAGCGCTCTCCCAGCTGAGCTATAGCCCCAATCCACAATCACGAAATCCTGTGAACGGGGCGCATAATATGAAACCCCTGAAAAACTGTCAACGGCTAAATTGAATTAGTCGATCAAGCGCTGAAAAAGCCGCCAAATCAGCGCTTTTCACGCTAAAAAATCGCCATGACGGACAAAAATCAGCCATCGTCGCCTGACCTCACAAAAAACAAAAAACCTTATCCATTGTGTTGATTTTTAATTAACGGAATGTTAGCGAAATACCCTTGAGTCATCTCGCCCACAGGCATAGACTTCCCCGCGTCTTAAATCCCACAACAATAAACCGAGTCAGTTATGTCGTTGCATTCACCAAAAGAAATCGCTGCGTTAGCCATTCAGGCCGGCGTAAACAAAAGCCGGGCGTCGCTCGCCAACCTGCTCATTCTGGGCTTTCTCGCCGGTGCCTTTATCGCGACCGGCTTCCTGTTAGATATCCACGTGATCGGCACCCTGCCGGCCGAATGGGGCTCCTTCGGCGCATTGCTGGGCGCTGCCGTCTTCCCGATAGGGCTTATCCTGACGATTCTGGCCGGCGGCGAGCTGCTGACCGGTAATATGATGACCCTGCCGATAGCCTGGTTTGCTCGCCAAATTTCGCTGCTTGCTGTCGTGCGCAACTGGTTCTGGGTCACCCTGGCCAACTTCGTCGGTAGCCTGGCCGTCGCCTATTTCTTTGGCCACCTGCTAGGCTTGACCGAGGGCGCCTTCCTGCACAAAACCCTGTCCATCGCACAAGCCAAGGTAGATGCCGACTTCCTGCACGCCTTTATATCCGGCGTAGGCTGCAATTGGTTGGTGTGCCTGGCGGTGTGGCTGGCCTTTGCCAGCAAGGATGTGCCGGGCAAAGTGATTGGCATGTGGTTCCCGGTGATGGCGTTTGTCGCCATCGGCTTCCAGCACGTGGTGGCGAACATGTTTATTATCCCGGCGGCCATTTTTGCCGGTGGTTTAAGTTGGAGCCAATACCTGCCCAACTTCACGGCCGTGTTTCTCGGTAACGCACTGGGCGGCGCCGGTTTCGTCGGCCTGATGTACTTCCTCGCCTACCGCCCCACCGTGCCGGCCGCTGAACAGGCCTGATAGACAGCGACAAAAAAAGCCCCGGGATTGCTCCACGGGGCTTTTTCATTATGGGCTCAGAAACTATCAGGCCTGAGCTTCACGCCCAGCGATATAAGCCAATGCCAGATCGATACGCTGTAAAGAACGTGCCTGCCCGATGGCATGCACGGTCACATCCATGCCTGGTGACTGACCGGCACCGGTGACCGCTACGCGCAGCGGCATACCTACCTTGCCCATACCGACGCCCAGCTCATCAGCCGTGCCCTGAATGGCGTCATGCACGTTTTCCGGCGTCCAGGCGGTAATGGCCGCCAATTTGGCGCGTACCGCTTCCAGCGGCTGACGTGCAACCGGGCGCAGGTGTTTTTTCGCAGCGTCAGCGTCGAACTCGCTGAAGTCTTCGTAGAAGTAACGGCAAGACTCGGCCATTTCCTTCAACGTTTTGCAGCGCTCACCCAGCAGCTTAACGATATCTTTCAGCTCTGGACCGTTGCGGGTTTCAATGCCCAGTTGCTCCACGTGCCACGCCAGATACACGGCAACTTCTTCGGCCGGCATATGGTTAATGTAATGATGGTTCAGCCACTGCAGCTTTTCGGTATTGAAGGCGCTGGCGGATTTGTTGATCGCTTCCAGCGTGAAGAACTCTTTCATCTCATCAATAGAGAAGATTTCCTGATCGCCATGTGACCAACCCAGACGCACCAAATAGTTCAGCAACGCCTGCGGCAGATAGCCGTCATCGCGATACTGCATCACGCCCACGGCACCGTGACGTTTAGACAGCTTTTTACCGTCGTCACCGAGGATCATCGAAACGTGGGCGTATTCCGGTACCGGTGCGCCCAGCGCTTTCAGGATGTTGATCTGGCGCGGGGTGTTGTTGATGTGGTCTTCACCGCGGATCACGTGGGTGATTTCCATATCCCAGTCGTCGATCACCACGCAGAAGTTATAGGTCGGCGCACCGTCGGTACGACGAATGATCAGATCATCCAGTTCCTGGTTGCTGAATTCGATCGGACCACGGATCTTGTCATCGAAGATTACCGAGCCTTCCTGTGGGTTACGGAAACGCACCACGTGCGGCTCGTCGTCGGTGTGGCTGCATTGGCTGTCGCGGCAGTGGCCGTCGTAACGCGGTTTTTCACCGTTTTCCATCTGCTTTTCACGCAGCGCTTCCAGACGTTCCTTCGAGCAATAGCATTTATAAGCAGTTCCCTGCACCAGCATGTCGTCAATCACCGCGTTATAACGGTCAAAACGCTTGGTCTGGAAGTACGGGCCTTCGTCCCAATCCAGGTTTAACCAGTTCATGCCATCCATAATTGCGTCGATAGCATCCTGGGTTGAGCGTTCCAAATCGGTATCTTCGATACGCAGAACGAACTCACCGCCCGCATGGCGAGTGAATAGCCAGGAGTAAAGCGCAGTACGGGCGCCACCGACGTGAAGATAGCCGGTTGGGCTCGGTGCAAAACGGGTTTTGATTTTCATTGGGTTCACTGCCTTATTACGCAACGCATGTCAGCGGTTGCCGACGATTGCTCGGAATTTAAAAAAGTGGCCGACATTGTATCACCACGCGCTAATTCCTCAACGCTGACACGATATTGCTGCATCAGCTTTCATCATCTCTGCGGCGCTTTTCGCATAACAATGTGCAAAGAATCAGCATTGCTGGCGATAAATATCGCATCCTGTTTAAATTTGCGGCGAACGATTGAAATCATTTTAAAAACCGTTGACTCACTTTCAACTATCCCTATAATGCGACTCCAACAAGACGGGGCGATTAGCTCAGTTGGTAGAGCATCTCCTTTACACGGAGGGGGTCGGCGGTTCGAGCCCGTCATCGCCCACCATCTTGTTGAGCAGTAAAGCAGTAAGAAATGAGAAGAATGAGGGTGATTAGCTCAGTTGGTAGAGCATCTCCTTTACACGGAGGGGGTCGGCGGTTCGAGCCCGTCATCACCCACCACTCATTCTCTTGTTTAGCAGTACCTGGAAGTCCTGAAGTGGGTGATTAGCTCAGTTGGTAGAGCATCTCCTTTACACGGAGGGGGTCGGCGGTTCGAGCCCGTCATCACCCACCACTTCTGCGGGTCGTTAGCTCAGTTGGTAGAGCAGTTGACTTTTAATCAATTGGTCGCAGGTTCGAATCCTGCACGACCCACCAATACAGAAAAAAGCGCCTTTTGGCGCTTTTTTCGCATCTGCGCCCTGATAATCTCTATAAGCCTCACCACGTCCGCCCTGCCCCTGAAAATAATAATGCCCCTGCGCCGCCAATAGAAAAGGCGCTGCAAGCAGCGCCCTTGGGCTATCCTGGCGTTGTCGAGCGGATTATCAGGCCGCCAGCGTCGCCCCGCCGTCAATCACGATATCCTGCATGGTGATATGGCTGGCGCGGTCGGAAGCCAGGAACAAAATGGCATCGGCGATTTCCTGCGGCTGGGCAATTTTACCCAGCGGAATACCCAGCTTGAACTGTTCCGGGAAACCGTTGATGGTGTTCTGTTCCCCCGTTTCGTCCTGCCACATGCCGCGCTGCATCGGGGTATTGGTCGAGCCGGGCGAAACCAGATTGCAACGTACGCCATAAGGCGCCATTTCCAACCCCACGGTTTGGCACAGGCTACGCAACGCCGCTTTGGAAGCGCAATAGGCCGCCATGCCAACACGCGGCACATGCGCCGCATTGGATGCCACGCTGACAATAGCGCCACGTCTCTGGCGACGGAATACCGGCAGGGCATGGCGGAACATATTGAATGCACCACCGGCATTAACCGCCAGGCAGGCCAACCAGTCTGCGGTGCTGGTTTCGTCCGCCAGCCCCATGCGCAGAATACCGGCGCCGTTGACCAACACGTCCAACTCACCCTGCTCCACCAGCAAACGCCCGCACAGGGCATCTACCGCATCGCTGTCGGCGATATCCAGCACTTCGGTGCGAAACGCGTATTCCGGTTCGCCAAAATGCTTATCGAAACCAATTACCTCGGCACCGGCCCGCACAAACGCCAATGCGGTCTCCAGGCCAATCCCGGCGCCCGCGCCGGTAACCCAGACTCGTTTGCCGGCAAAATCGCCCTGTTGACTCATCAGGCTTTCCCCTCTGACAACAGCGCCCACCAACCATCAATGGTCGGGTTCTTGGCCAGGGCGATAAAATCGATATCGCCGCGGATCTTACGCCAGCGTGCCGCCAACTCCATGATCCGCACTGAATCCAGACCGTAGTCGATCAGGTTCTCGTCGTCACCCATGTCTTCGCTGTCTTCGTCGAGGAAAGGCATGATTTGCTGACGCAACGCCGCTTTGCTGGTGATCCCTGGCAGCAGCTCGGCGGTGGTAACCACGCGGCCACAGCGGCCGGCCGTGTAACGCAGCGCCATCAGGTGCTCTTCGCGGGAGAAGTCGGCCAGACCATCAGCAACCATAAACGGCTGAATGTTACGCATAAAGGCATCGATCGCCGTGGTCATGCAGCCGATATGGGCGTAAACACCACAGATGATCAGCTGATCGCGGCCTGACTCCTGCAGAATTTCCTGCAGCGGTGAACGGTGGAAGGCGCTGTAACGCCATTTCACCAGCACAGTGTCGTCTTCTTCCGGCGCCAGCGCGGCGACCACCGCCTGTTGCTCCGGGTGCTTGTTCAATCCAGGCCCCCACATATCATTGAGCAACGCCCGATCTTCATCGCTCTGCTGATTAGGCTGCGCGGTGTAAAACACCGGGATGCCCTGAGATTTGCAGTAGCGGCGCAGGTTGGCGATGTTCTCCACTACCTGTTTGATCAACGGGCTGTCTTCACCCCAGAAATTCAGAAAATACTGCTGCATGTCGTGGATCAACAGTGCAGCGCGCTGCGGTTCCACCGTCCAGCTCACTTTGTTGGTCGGCAGTTCAGCCTGAGTCGGCAACGCGTAATCATTAAGTTTTGGAATGGCCATGACTTATTCTCCCTGGACCTGAGTCAGTTGTTGCGCCTCCAGGCGTTGGCGCAACAGTTTTTTATCCACTTTGCCAACCGGGGTGAGCGGCAGCGTCTCAACCTGTATAAAGCGGTCGGGTAATTTGAATTCGGCCACGCCCTCGGCGCGTAAATGGCGACGCAAAACGACCGGTTTCAATGGGCTGGTGGCGATAATGTAGGCGCAGCTTTTTTCGCCCATCAACTCGTCCGGCATCGAAACCAACGCCGCATTGATCACTTCCGGGTGACGCAGCAGCAGGTTTTCGATCTCCTCGGCGGCAATCTTCTCACCACCGCGGTTGATTTGGTCTTTCTGACGCCCTTCAACCTTCACGTAGCCGTCTTCAGTCAGGCTAATCAAGTCGCCGGAGCAGTAGAAACCGTCTTTATCGAAGGCGGCGGCATTATGGTCCGGGCTTTGGTAATAACCGCGGAAGGTGTAGGGGCCACGGGTCATCAGACGCCCGGTCTCGCCGACAGGCAGCGGATTACCGTCGTCATCGGCCACCCATAGCTCGTCATCCGGCGACATCGGGCAGCCCTGAGTAGTCAAAATATGTTGGTCGTCATCATCCAGCCGGGTGTAGTTCACCAGGCCTTCCGCCATGCCGAACACCTGCTGCAGCTGACAGCCGATTTCGGTCGGAATGCGCGCGGCCAGGGTTTCCCCCAGCTTGGCACCGCCCACCTGCAACAGCTTCAGGCTGGCCAACTGCTGGCAACCGCCCCATTCCTCAATGGCCTGCAGCCACAGCGTTACCGCCGGTGGCACCAGCGCCGTCACGTTAATCTGGTGCTGTTCTATTAAGCGGAAGCATTGCCCGGCATCCGGATCGCTGGCGAACACCACCAGCCCACCACCGTAAAACACGCCCAACACGCCAGGCGAGCTCATCGGATAGTTGTGTGCTACCGGCAGTGCGCACAGATAACGGGTTTCGTCATCAAAATGACAAATCTCCACGCTGCGGCGAATGCTGTAGTAGTAGTCGTTGTGGGTACGTGGGATCAGCTTCGGCGTGCCGGTACTGCCACCGGAGAGTTGGAAGAACGCTACCTGATCGGCCGCGGTTGGCGCAGCCACGAAATCGCCGCAATCCTCTTCCAGCCAGCTCACCAGCGACTGCTCACCCTGTTCCTCACTGCGCAAAGCGACCAGGCGCAATGAAGGATGTTCAGCGCGAAACGTCATCAGGAATTCGTCGTTACCGAACAGGCCATGCTGACGATCGGCAATCAGCAACGCCGGTTTGATCTGCGCCGCATAGGCGTTCAGCTCATTGCGTTGGTGGCTAAACAGCGCATTTACCGGCACCACGCCAATTTTCAACAGCGCAAAGAAAGTCACGTAGAACTCGACCACGTTACCCAACTGCACCAGCGCGGTATCACCGCTGTGTATGCCCCGACGCAGCAAGGCCGCAGCCAGCCGATCGGAGAGTTGATTAAGCTGGCGATAGCTCAGGCTGCGTTGCGGGTCGATCAGCGCGATGGCGTCATTTTTAGCCTGGCGGGTGATGATGTCGGTCAATGGCCGGTCGGTCCAATATCCCCGTTCGCGATAGCGACGGGCTAATGCCTCAGGCCAGGGAGTAAAAGCAATGCTCATGGAAATGTCTATCCTTGGTTCAGGCCAAACGCCCGCGAAATGGTACTGAGTTTGGTGCCGGTTTCGTGCCATTCAGATTCCGGCGAAGAGTCTTGCACAATGCCGGCTCCGGCAAAGAGTCGCACCTGGTTGCCCTGCACCGTGCCACAGCGGATGGTCACTACCCACTCCCCGTTGCCTTCGGCATCACACCAGCCGACGATGCCGCCAAACAGGCCGCGATCAAAAGGCTCCAGTTGCTTGATCACCTGATGCGCCAGCGCCGTTGGCGTACCGCACAGCGCCGGTGTCGGATGCAGCAGGCAGGCCAACGACAACGCGTTTTCCGCCCGGCTGGCGGCCTCACCGTCGATTGGTGTAGACAAGTGCCACAGCGTGGTGGTGCTCAATAATTCAGGCGAGGTGGGGATATTCAAATAACTGCAGCGATCGGCCAGCACCTGCCGCATACCTTCGGTAACAAACTGGTGCTCGTAGAGATCTTTCTCGGAAACCAACAGCTGTTGGCTGACTTCACGATCCCGCTGCGGGTCGGCGTCACGACGGGCGGAGCCTGCCAGCGGGTTGGAATAAAATTGTGCGCCGGATTTACGCAGCAGCAGTTCAGGGCTGGCGCCCAGCAATGCTCCCTGTTCCAACGGCACATGGAAATGGAAGCCATGCGGGTTTTGCGCGATGATACGCGCCATCAATGCCTGACTGTCTACCGGTTCGCGTGTTTCAATCTCCAGCAGGCGTGACAGCACCACTTTATCCAGTTGGTCACCACGGGTTGCTTCCACCGCATCTGCCACCATCTGCATGAAAGGCTGTTGTGCCGGCACTTCATTTTGGCTGATAATTTCCGGCAGGGCTTCCTGTGGTGAGGTTACGCCAGCCAAAAAGGCATCGCGCTCAAACCACTGGGTGTGCTGGGGAATAAAAAGCGCAGAGGGTTGATGAGTATCGAACGGGATCGCGCCGCACAGGACCGGGTTTTTCACCCCCGCCAGTTTGGCTTCGGCAAAAGCATGCCGTACCGCCTGCTGGAACTCGCCGTTAAGCTGATCCCCGCCCTGGGCCGGCAGCGTGATTTTGGCGAAGCAGCCCTGGGTGCTCAGGCTACGGAAAGGAGAGGTAAAGAAAAAGCCGGAGGTCGGCGACACGCCTGCTACGGACGACTCGCTCTCCTTGCTGTGCGGCTTCTTCTGCCCGGTACCCTTTACTGTCACGCTCATCGGTTCTCCCTTTCGTATCATGAACAATAACCTGTATAATAATGATTATCATTTGTATTGAATCGCGTTAAATTACCCTCGTGAATATGCTATGTCAATAAATGTAAACAGTTCTTCTATTCATTATCGTGCTATAAAACCAGCAGTTTTAATTATATAAATGATAAGTATTACTATTTAAATTCTAAGGAATGCTTTATGAAGAAGAACCTGTTCTTCGGCTTCGCACTGTTTGGCATGTTAGCCATGGGTGCAGCCCATGCCACAGAGGCCGGTTGGCCGCGTAAAATCGAAACTTCACACGGCGTAGTGACCCTGCAGCAGCCCCCTACCCGCATCGTTTCCACCAGCGTAACCGTCACCGGCACCCTGCTGGCGATTGATGCGCCAGTGATCGCCAGCGGCGCCACCACGCCCGGCAGCCGTCTGGCGGACTCACAAGGTTTCTTCCACCAATGGAGCGCTATCGCAACGCAGCGCGGCGTAAAGCGCCTGTACATTGGTGAACCCAACGCAGAAGCCATTGCCGGTGAAGCGCCCGACCTGATCATCATCTCCGCTACCGGTGCCGACTCCGCCGTACGCCTGTACGATCAGCTGTCCGCCATTGCCCCGGTGCTGGTGGTCAATTACGACGACAAAAGCTGGCAGGCGCTGGCGATAGAGCTGGGCCAGGCCACCGGGCACGAAGCCGATGCGCAAAAAATCGTTGATGATTTCGATAGCCGGGAAAAGTCACTCAAACAACGTATGACGCTGCCGGAACAACCGACCTCCGCTCTGGTCTTCAGCGCCGACGGCAAGTCAGCCAACCTGTGGACCGCCGAATCTTCCCAGGGGCAAATGCTCAAGCAGCTGGGTTTCACCCTGGCGGTTCCGTCTGACAAGCTGAACAACAGCCGCAGCATGGGTATGCGAAAGGACATCATTCAGCTCGCCGGGGAAAACCTGGCGGAAGGGCTGAACGGCCAGACGCTGATGCTGTTTGCCAACAACGAAAGCGATGCGCAGCGGCTGATGGCCAATCCTTTCCTCGCTCACCTGCCGGCGGTGCAGCATAAGCGGGTTTATGCGCTGGGCAATGACACCTTCCGACTGGACTACTACAGCGCCAGCAACCTGCTGACGCTGTTGGAAAAACAGTTTATTTCTCAGTAGATCCCGCGGCGGGCTGGAGATCGCTTTCCTGCCCGCCAAGGCTCACCTGACGCAGACCTTTCATCGCGAACGCCAGCACCACACCCAGTACCGCCACGCCAAAACCGAAGCTGGTTGAAGTCATGGCCGGCAACATAAACGCCCCCATCGCCCCCAGCAGCAGGGCACCCAATGCGTCCCCCACCACATTTTGCGCCGTCCACAGGCCATTAATGCGCCCCAGGAAAGCATCCGGCGTCAGGTTCTGAATCAGCCCGTACTGCAGTAATGAGTTCAATGCGCTCAGGTAGCCAAACACCACCAGGAAGAACAGTGCCAGACCGTACCAGGGCATCAGGCCGAACAGGCCGATAGCGACAAACGCGCCAATCGCCGTCATCAGCATCATCCAGCCCGGCCGCGCCACGTGCGCCACCCGGCCACTGGTAAAGGCGCCAATTGCCGCGCCCAGCGGCACGGCGGAATACATAAAGCCCAGCTGCGCCGCACTGACCTGCCACATGCCGGACATCGCCGGGTACAGCACTCGCACCGCGCTGGCCATGGTCAGCAACGCGCCGATCAGCGCCACCATGCCAATCACCCGGTTACGAAACAGGAAGCCAAATCCCCCGGCCAGTGCGCGCAGCGGATGCTCACGCGGCTGAGGGGGTGGCAACAGCTGTGGCAGCTGCAATAAAGGGATCAACGTCAGCAAGGTGCCGAAGGCCGCCAAAGCGTAGTTCCAGGTCACGCCGGCGTTGGCAATCACCAACCCGCCGATCGCCGGGGAAAGAATGGAGCCGAAACGCACCGTCAGCATGCTGATGGCACCGGCCTGAACGATATTTTCACGCCCAACCAGCGCAGGCGTCGCCGCCAGCAACGCCGTCACGCCTACCGCCCCGAAGAACCCGTCCCAAACCGCCAGCAGATAAATCAGCGTTAATGACGGCGCAGGTAAAGCGGCATTTAAACAAAGACCGATAAACCCAATACCACAGGTGGAACGAGCGAAGAGGATCAGACGGCGGCGCTCGTAGCGGTCAGCCAGTACGCCCCCCATCAGCAAACCGGCAAACATGCCGCTGCCGGCCAGCGTCACGGACAACCCGACCAGCAGCGTCGACCCGGTCAGGGCCTGGATCTGCACCGGGATGGCAATGGCCATCAGCCCGAGCGCCAGAATGGAAATAAAACGCGCGCAGAACACAGCGCGAAAGGCGCTATTGGTCTTAAGCAGGCCAAAATCAAGCAAAATAGAGGGCTTACTCATTAGCTTTCTCACCACAACTAAAGAAAAGGGGCAGCGTCTGTGCTGCAATAGCGAAGGGACTCATGGTACCATAGATGAAAACAATCAATAATGATAATAAATATCATTCATATTCAATCAAATAATGGATTGTTATGTTACGGATTACACGCAATTGCACACCGTCCATTCCGCTGTCCAGGGACCGTCTTGCGGGTGGCACTCCCCGCTCATTTCGTCGCAAGCTGCTTGGCTTGCTGATTGCCGTTTGCGCCCTGTTGGTCGTCATGCTGCTCAGCCTGTCGCTCGGTGCCAAATCTATCCCCTTCGACACGGTTATCCAGGCGCTCAACGGCCAATGTAGCGGCGCCGACTGCACCATCATTACCAACGCCAGGCTGCCGCGCACGCTGATCGGCGTGCTGGCGGGTATCGCCCTTGGCCTGTCCGGCGTGCTGATGCAAACCCTCACCCGCAATCCGCTGGCCGACCCTGGCATTCTCGGCGTTAACGCCGGCGCGGGGTTTGCCGTGGTATTGGGCATCACTTTCTTTGGTGCCGCTCACGTCGGCGAATATCTGTGGTTCGCCTTTGCCGGCGCGATGTTTGCCGCCCTGCTGGTGGCGCTGATCGGCGCATTGGGTGGCAGCAGCCTGAACCCGGTTCGCCTGACGCTGGCCGGCGTCGCGCTGGCGGCGGTGCTGGAAGGCATGACCTCCGGCATTTCCCTGTTGAACCCGCTGGTGTTCGATCAGCTGCGTTTTTGGCAGGCCGGTTCGCTGGATATTCAAAATATGCAGGTGGTGCGCACCGTTGCCCTGCCGATCCTGCTGGGCACAGCAATCACGCTGTGGATGAGCAAATCGCTGAACAGCCTGAGTATGGGCAATGAGTTAGCCACCGCGCTGGGCACCGGCATCGTCCGCACCCAGTTGCTGGGGTTGCTGGCGATCACATTGCTGTGCGGTGGCGCCACCGCCGCCGTTGGTCCGATAGCCTTTGTCGGACTGATGATGCCGCACATTGCCCGGCGACTGGCCGGCTCCGAGTTGCACTGGATGCTGCCGTGGACCTTGGTATTGACCCCTATCCTGCTGCTGAGCGCCGATCTGATCGGCCGCTTCCTGGTCGCCGGTGAACTGCGCGTTTCCATCGTCACCGCGCTTA
Organism: Serratia sp. BNK-12; assembly: GCF_047456085.1. Lineage (NCBI taxonomy): Bacteria > Pseudomonadati > Pseudomonadota > Gammaproteobacteria > Enterobacterales > Yersiniaceae > Serratia > Serratia sp. BNK-12. The sequence continues at coordinate 1,321,003 of NZ_CP179896.1, read as the reverse complement.
TTGGCGCACCGCTGCTGATCATGCTGGTGCGCCAACGCCATATGTTCAGGAGGCAGCGCTAATGTCGATGTCCGCAGCCCGCCTGATGGCCAACCACAAAATGCGCGCCTTGTCGCGCCCGGCGCTAACCGCGCTGCTGCTGTTGCTTGCCGCTCTGGCACTGGCGATTTATGCCTTGGGTTCCGGCGCTCTGTCGCTCAGCGCTCTGCAGGTGATCGACGCCTTACGCGGTGAAGGCCCGGCCAACCTGGCGGTGATCGTTACCCAGTGGCGTTTGCCTCGCGTGATAATGGCGCTGTTGTTGGGTGCCGCGCTTGGTATCAGCGGCGCCATCTTCCAATCGCTGCTGCGTAACCCGCTCGGCAGCCCGGACGTCATCGGTTTTAATACCGGCGCTTACAGCGGCGTACTGGTGGCAATAGTGCTGTTTAACGGCGGCATTCTCGGCATCACCTCCGGGGCACTGGCCGGTGGCTTGCTGACCGCCGCGCTGATTTATCTGCTGGCATGGCGCAACGGCGTCGAGTCATTCCGTTTGATTATCGTCGGTATTGCCGTTCGCGCCCTGCTGGTGGCCGGCAATACCTGGCTGATCATCAGCGCTTCGCTGGAGTCCGCCATGACCGCCGGACTGTGGAGCGCCGGTTCACTCAACGGCGTGACCTGGGCGAAAAGTTTGCCGGTGCTGGCGGTGATTGCGCTGTGCTGCCTGCTGCTGTTGATGCTGGCCCGCCGCATGCGGCTGCTGGAGATGGGCGATGACACCGCCTGCGCACTCGGTGTGCCGGTGGAGCGCTCACGCGTGCTGCTGTTATTGGTCGGCGTTACCCTGACCGCCGCCGCCACCGCCGTCGCCGGGCCGATCTCCTTTATTGCGCTGGTGGCCCCACAGATTGCGCGACGCCTGTGCGCCAACCGCAGCGTCCTGTTGCTGACAGCCCTGACTGGTGCCCTGTTGCTGCTGCTCGCCGATGTCGCGGCGCAACGCCTGTTTATGCCTTATCAGTTGCCGGTCGGGGTATTGACCGTCAGCCTGGGCGGCATTTATCTGATTTGGCTATTAATCCGTGAGTCACGAAAAAAATGAATGCTGAACTCTTACAGCCCGCGCCGTTACGCGCCGAAAACCTGACGCTCGGCTATGACAAAAAAATCGTCGCGCGCGACCTTTCCGTTTCTATTCCGCACGGTGAACTGACGGTCATTATCGGGCCGAATGCCTGCGGTAAATCGACCTTGCTGCGCACTCTTAGCCGCCTGATGCAGCCGCAGGCCGGTGCCATCTGGCTCAACGGCAAACACATTAGCGACTATGCCACCAAAGAGGTGGCTCGCCAGTTGGGGCTGTTGCCACAAAGCTCGACCGCGCCAGGTGACATTACCGTGTTTGATCTGGTGGCACGCGGTCGCTATCCGCATCAGCGCCTGTTCAGCCGCTGGCGTGAAGAAGACCAGCAGGCGGTCGAACAGGCCATGCGCTCCACCGGCGTGTTTGAACTGGCTGAACAGCCGGTTGATACGCTTTCCGGCGGACAGCGTCAGCGGGTCTGGATCGCTATGGTATTGGCGCAGCAAACGCCGTTGCTGCTGTTGGATGAGCCGACCACCTGGCTGGATATCAGCCATCAGATCGACTTGCTGGAACTGATGCGCCAGTTAAACCGTGAAAATGGCCATACGCTGGTGGTGGTGCTGCACGATCTCAACCATGCCTGCCGTTACGCCACGCATCTGATTGCCATGCGCGACGGTAAAGTGGTCGCAGAGGGTGCACCGAAGGATATTGTGACGCCGGAATTGATCGAAAAGGTCTACGGTCTGCGCTGCATGATCATTGACGATCCCGTCTCGCACACGCCATTGGTGGTACCGCTGGGTAAGTAATCGAGATTGTAGGGGCCCAGCATGCTGGGCCCGCGTTAATCGGGACGAATGTATTCGTCCCCTACCATCACTGGGTATTATAAAGCGCGAAGTATGCGGTTCAACAACGGTCCTAATACCTTGAACGACGTTGGTGAAACGATATCCACGTGCGCACAGTCCAGTTCATGAACCTGTAGCGCGTCCACATATTGCGACCAGGTCTGCTGAACATCCATCCCCTCCTGCAACGTCTGGCGCGCAACAAACAGCGTCGCTTGTCCTTTGAAGTTCGCCGTATGGGTGGCTGAAAGCAGACGAACCGAATCGGCATAGTTGGCTTCGATATTATCGAACATGGCTACGCGAGTTTCGCCCAATGCCGGATCCAGCGCATCTTCAGACACCGCCAGGAACTGCTGTCGTTCGCGCTGAACTTCTTTCAACACGTTGTCATCCAACATCACGTCCCAGTTTTGCGTTTCCGGCGGATAGGTATCCAGCAGCCCAAGGAAAGCCACTTCTTCGCCCCTTGCCTGTAAGCGCGCGGCAATGCCTTGTGCCAGAGTACCGCCCAGCGAGTAACCGATAAAGTGATACGGGCCGTGCGGTTGCACTTGCAACACCGTCTCCAGATGCGCGTCGCATACCTGGTCCATATTTTCGCTCAGCGCCAACGGGCCATCCGGCCGTGGTGACTGAATGCCCACCAGCGACCAGTGCTGATCGATATAGCGCGGCAACACGCTGAACTGCCATGAGAAGCCGGACGCCGGATGCAGGCAGAACAGCGTTGGTCCTTCGGTGGTGCGCAGTGGCAGAACGCGGTCAAAACCGGTTTTGTCAGCTTCTTCCTGGGTGCGTTCTTCGGCCAACAGCTGCGCCAGCTGTTCCACGCGGGAAGCCACCATCACCTGCCCTACCGACACCGCCTTGCCCAGCTCACGCCGCAGCTCCGCCGCCAAACGCATCGCCAACAGCGAGTGCCCGCCGAGGGCAAAGAAGTCATCGTCGGCAAACACGGTTTCACGTTGCAGCAGGCGAGCGAACACCGCAGCAATCGCCGTCTCCAGCCCCGCTTGCGGCTCACGCCCTGCAGCGCGGGCTGCGCCCTGCGGTTGCGGCAACGCTTTACGATCCAGCTTGCCATTGGCGCTCAGCGGCAGAGTATCCATCTCGACCAGCGCCACCGGCACCATATGCGGCGGCAGGCGATCGGCCAACGCTGCGCGGAGTGCGTCCAGATCAAGGCGCACGCCGGGCTGCGCCACCAGATAGCCCACCAGCTGGCGGGCATCGCCACCGCCAGGATCGGTTGGCGTATTTTCCAGCACCAGCGCGTGAGTCACCGCCTGTTTAATCCCCGGCAGCGACAGCAAAGCATGATCGATTTCACTCAACTCAATACGTTGCCCACGTATTTTTAACTGATCGTCACTGCGGCCAAGGTATTCCACCTCGCCTCCCGGCAGCCAACGGGCGACGTCACCCGTGCGATACATCCGCCCGCCATCGCCGTCAGGATCGGCCACAAAGCGGCTGGCGGTCAGTTCCGGTCGTCCCAGATAGCCGTGCGCCAGTTGCACACCGGTAAGGTACAAATCACCGGCGACGCCCGGCGGCACTGGCCGCAGGCGCGTATCGAGGATGCGTAAACCGGTGTTCCAAACCGGTAAACCAATCGGCACATTGGCGCCAGTGACGGCAGCCAAGGCTTCGCCCCAGGCCGGATGCCAACTGACGTCCACCGCCGCTTCGGTCGGCCCGTACAGGTTATGCAACGGCACCGCAGTGCGGCTTTGCCACAGGCGGCACAGTTCCGCCGGCAAGGCTTCACCACTGCAAAATACCTGGCGTAACGGCGCACAACACGCCACCGCCTGCGGGCTATCCAACGCGCTGACGAAGGCCGCCAGCATCGAAGGGACAAAGTGCATGGTGGTGACACGATGTTGATCAATCAGCTGGAGCAACTGTTCCGGATCGCGATGCGCTTCAGGCGGGGCCATCACTAACTGGGCCCCCACTATCAGCGGCCAGAAGAATTCCCATACCGAAACGTCAAAACTGCAAGGCGTTTTCTGCAGCACCACATCGCCTGCCGCCATAGGATACTGATGTTGCATCCACAGCAACCGGTTGACGATCGCCTGATGCCCCACCAACACGCCTTTCGGTCGCCCGGTCGAGCCGGAGGTAAAGATAATGTAGGCCGGGTGATGCGGCGTCGGTCCATTGAGCGTGACGTTGACTGCGCTGTCTATCGGCAACGGCGCGTCATACAGCAAGATCTCACCCTTGCCGGCAAAACGTGCCTGCTGGGTCGGTTCGGTGATAATCAGGCGCGGCGCAGCGTCCTCCAGCATCATGCCAAGACGCTCGTCAGGATAACCGGTATCCAGCGGCAAATAGGCCGCCCCGGCTTCGACGATGGCCATTAACGCCAGAGACAAAAAGACCGAGCGCGGTAAGGCGACGGCGACGATATCACCCGGTTGTACACCCTGCTCCGTCAACTGACGCGCCAGCGCGGCAACCTGTTCACGAGTTTCGCGATAGGTAAATTGGTACTGCGCATCGGCCAGCGCCGGGGCGTCAGGGGTTTTCTGCGCCTGCTCCGCCAGCAGCCCGCTGAGGGTTTGCGCCTTCACCGGATGTGCCGTGTCATTAACCCGGGCCAACAGTTGGCGGTCTTGCTCGGTGAGCAAATCGGCATCGCCAATCGGCATCTGAGGCTGTGCGGCAAACTGACGCAACAACAGAGGCAGGCGTTGCAGATGCGCCGCCAGCTCATCACGCTGATAACGTTCGGCATTAGCCAACAGATCGACCTTCAGCGTACCGGCCTCGTCGAGGTACAACGCAATCTCCAGATCACGGACCGGCCCGGAGGCCAGCTCATGGGTGATGCCTTCGATACCGCCGAAGTCCAACTGGAAATCGAACATCTTAAAGTTGAATACCGTGCCGTACAGCGGTTGGGCATCGCCAATTCGCCCCAGATCGCGCTGCACCTGCTCCGCCTCGTAGCGCTGATGGCGGCGAACGGTTTTTAACTCACGACCAATATTACCGGCGACCTCGCTCAGCGTAGCCTGAGGGTCGAGGTGCATTTCGATCGGCAAGACGTTAATCACCGGTCCGTTGGCACAGAGCGCGGCCGAACCGGTACGGCGCATAAAGATAAAACCGGCGCTGAAGCTGGCATGTCCGCTCAGGCGTGAAACCCACAACGCAACCAACGCCAGTGCCATATCTGCCACGCTGAACTGCTGCTGACCGGCGTTCACCAACTGCGTGAAATCTTGTCGGTCGCACAGCTGTGACAAGCGGTGAATACGGGTGGTTGGCGTCTGCCCGGCCAACGGTTGCGGGCAAAGGGTGGCAGGCGTCGGCAATTGCTGTGCCTTGTTCAACCAGAAGGCAGCGTCGCGCTGAGAGGTGGACGATTGCGCATAACGCTGATATTCCTCGACCACTTCGCTGAATGCGCTGAAGGGCGTCGGATCCGGCCGTTCATTGTGCAACGTCCGGGTGTAAATATGGGCGATTCTGCGGGCAATGGCGGTAAAACTGAAGCCATCTACCAGAATATGATGATAACGCTGATACCAAAACCAGCGCTGTTCCGACAGGCGGATCAGCATATGACGATATAACGCATTGCCGCTACCGATGCGCAAATCACCGGACATATCCAACTGCATGAGGGCACGCGCTGCTGCAGCGGCATCGGGAGATTCGCTGAGATCGAAGTATTCTACCGGCAGGATCGCCAGCTCGGGGTCATGCCACTGCATCGGCACCCCGTCACGCTCTTCAAAGCGGAACTGCAGGGTATCTACTTCCGACAGCCCCTGCTCAATCGCACGCAACAGGCACGCCTGATCCAGCGGGCCATTCAGCTCAATATAGTGGGAAACCGCATAGGCGTTGGCATGCGGCGAAATCTGATCGGCAACCCAGATCCCGGGTTGCGCGGCGACCAACGGCAGTTCAGTGGCGAACGGCCGTTCGGTCGGTAATAAATTCCGGTCTGACAAGGTACTGACTCCTGTTATCGGTATTGGCGCCATCACGCCTTACGCAGCGAGGCGGGCCGCATATCCTGCCAATGCTGTTCCAGCCAAATCACGCACAGCGGACGCGCCGCCGGGCCAAACACCGGCGTCCACCCCGCCGGCACTGCGCTAAAGTCTGGCCACAGGCTGTATTGCAATTCATCATTCTGCACAATCAGGCAGCTTTGTTGCTCGTCATCGAACGGGTTCAGAGTTTCCATCGCGGACTCCTTGGGCAGTGAAGGTTAGCTTGATCGAGGGGGCAGAGGATTGGTCCGCCCACAGTGCCTGCAGACCGTCTATCAGACCGCCACGCCAGCACAAATGATCGTGTCCCCCGGCCACCACCCGGTATTGCACCCGGTGACCGGCATCACGCAGCAAGTCCGCCATCCGATCGTTGACCCGGCGCGCCACTTTTTCATGCACGCCGGCTTCCATAAACACCTTCAGCTTGCCTTTGCCAACGCCCTGCTCAACCTGATGCAGTAACCAACCGGCATCGGCCGGAATTTCCGCAAGCTGATACATGTCGCGACGTGGCCACCAGAAAGAGCTGGACTGGCAAATCACCCCGCCGAAGCTCTGCGGCCAGTGCAGCCCGGCATACAGCGATGACAAGCCGCCAAAACTTTGGCCGCACACCAGAGTACGGGCAGGATCGCGCTGGTACGGCGCCCATTCGGCGACCTGCGGCAGCAATTCTTCTTGTACCGCCAGCCAGAAATCTGCATTGCAGGCCAGCTCCTGGGAGCGGTGTTTGAGATCGATAATGTCAATCAGCAGATAAACCGCTTCCGGCAGCTTGCCCTCGCGGGTCAACTGCATCAGCGGATCCCAGACCGGCATGTTGCTCGCCCAGAATTGACCGTCCAGCAATATCGCCAGCGGACGTTGTGTTGGATCGCCTTCGCCGGTGGTATAAACCCAGACGTTACGGGTATTGCCCAGACGCTCGCTGTGCCAGCTGTGGCGCTGCAGTTTCGCCGGGGGAGCTGGAGTACAACGCCCGCTGGCGACCGCATAGCGATCGAAATCCTGCCAGGCCGGTTGCGGCAGCGCTTCCGGCATATGCAGGCCTGACAATACATGCCCGCCGACACCGGCCCAGGAACGATGGGGATTCAGCAGGTCCTGGGTCGCACCGGCAAACACCTGATGCCACCAATGGCGGACCGAATGCATATTAACGTGCGCATCCTCATCACTGGGGGCCAGTGGCCGGTCGTCCATACAGGGGATAAAGCAGTAGCTGCCGCGCCAGTCGGCGCTGAGCTCGGTTTGCCAGTACCAAACGTCGGTCCCTTCCAGCCGTTGCAGGCTCTGCGGCGGCGACGACTGATGATGGTCGGTCAGACAATTGATGTGGATCCAGACGCGTCGATAGGCGGAAGTGAGTTCACATCCCTGGGGGTCACGCCATAAAAAGGTGACCTTCCCGCGTCCATCCCCTTGCAGCTCCACCAGCGGCGTGCCGCGTTTGGCGATATTCAGCCACCATCCATGGCGCCCGGCGTGCTTGCTTGATAATAATCTGCTGCTTTCTGACTCGGATTTTGTTTTCAAACGCCTATTCACTATTTAGCTGGCAGCTTCAGGAAAGCCGGTAATTTCGCGGCGCGAGGCGCTGCCCAAGAAAACGGTAAGTCGAATACTATTGATAATTATTTGCGTTTGCAATAGTGTGTGTAGGCTCGTAAACAGGGCAGGTATTCTTCAACAGGGACGGATGCCGAATTTAAGCGCTGAATCCAATGTCGTGGCCGCTGCGTCTTGGCCGATTGGGTTTCTCTTTCCGAAAACAAAAAACTACAACCGCCCTTCTCATAGCCGGAGAGCTACTGCTTCGGTGCCCGGAGAAAGGCAGCAAGGTAGGAACTCTCAGATGAACAGCAAATTATCACGTTATTCCTTAGCCACACTCATCGGGTTAGGGTTAGGCGCGTCCGCTTTTGCACACGCCGCACAGCAAACCGACACCAGCCCAGAAACAGACAAGGTCGCCAAAAGTAAAAAAGAAGCCGCCGAGGACACTATTGTCGTCACTGCCGCCAAGCAAAACCTGCAGGCACCTGGGGTTTCTACCATTACCGCCGACGAAATCAAAAAACGCCCACCTGCCCGTGATATCAGCGAGCTGATCCGCACCATGCCCGGCGTTAACCTGACCGGTAACTCCACCAGCGGCCAGCGCGGCAACAACCGCCAGATCGATATCCGCGGCATGGGCCCGGAAAATACCCTGATCCTGATTGACGGCAAACCTGCCAGCAGCCGCAACTCGGTGCGTCAGGGCTGGCGCGGTGAGCGTGATACCCGCGGCGATACCGCCTGGGTCCCGCCGGAAATGATTGAACGTATCGAAGTGCTGCGCGGCCCCGCGGCAGCCCGTTACGGTAACGGCGCCGCCGGCGGCGTGGTCAACATCATCACCAAGAAGAACACCAAAGAGCTGCACGGCTCGCTGAACACCTATTTCAACGTGCCGGAGCACAAGCAGGAAGGCTCCACCAAGCGTACCGACTTCAGCCTGTCCGGCCCGCTGACCGACCAGTTGAGCTTCCGCCTGTTCGGGGGTTACAGCAAAACTCAGGCCGATGCCTGGGACATTAACGAATCGCATAAATCCGAGCGAGTGGGTGCCTACGCCAGCAGCATTCCTTCCGGCCGTGAAGGGGTGGTAGATAAAAATATCGACGCCTTGCTGCACTGGGACTTCGCGCACCTGCAGTCGCTGGAGTTTGAGTATTCCTATGGCCGTCAGGGCAACCTGTACGCCGGTGACACTCAGAACACCAACACCAATGCGCTGGTACAGAGCAACTACGGCAAAGAAACCAACCGTATCTATCGCGAGACCTTCGGCCTTAACCACCGCGGTGCCTGGGACAATGGCGTCAGCACCAACAACTACGTTCAGTTCGAGCGCACTCGCAATACCCGCCTGAACGAAGGGTTGGCCGGCGGTACCGAAGGTATCTTCGACGCTAAAAACGAAGGCTTCGGCACCACCAAACTGGACGATTTCCTGGCGCACAGCGAAGTCAGCGTGCCATTTGAACTGGGCGTGACGCAAACCGCCACCCTGGGTACCGAATGGAACCAGCAACGCATGAAGGACGGTTCATCCACCAGCCAAACGATGATGGGGGGCACCATTCCCGGTCAAGGTAGCGGTACTCGTAGCCCTTACGCATCCGCCCATATCTTCTCGCTGTTTGCCGAAGACAACATGGAGCTGACCGACAGCACCATGCTGACGCCGGGCCTGCGTTACGATCTGCACTCCGAAGCCGGTAACAACTGGAGCCCGTCGCTGAACCTGTCACAGGAACTGGGCGACAACTTCACCCTGAAAATGGGCATCGCCCGCGCCTACAAAGCGCCTAACCTGTACCAGACCAACCAGAACTATTTGCTGTACAGCAAAGGTCAGGGTTGTTCGTCCAGCGATGTCAAAAATGGCTGCTACCTGCTGGGTAACGACGACCTGAAGGCAGAAACCAGCGTCAATAAAGAAGTCGGGTTGGAATTCCACAATGAAGGCTGGCTGGCCGGCGTGACTTATTTCCGCAACGATTACCACAATAAAATCGAAGCGGGTAATAGCCGTATCGGCACCAGCAGCACCGGCACAGCCGTGTACCAATGGGAAAACGTGCCGAAAGCGGTAGTCCAGGGCCTGGAAGGCACGTTGAACGTGCCGGTCAGCGAGACCGTCTCCTGGAGCAACAACGCCACCTATATGATCGAGAACAAGAACAAGAGCACCGGCGACTACCTGTCGGTGATCCCCAAGTTCACCATCAACTCGACGCTGAGCTGGCAGGCGACCCAGGATCTGTCGATGCAATCGACCCTGACCTGGTACGGCCGTCAGAAACCGAAGAAGTACAACTACCAGGGTAAACCGGTCAGCGGTACCGAAACCAAGGAGGTCAGCCCTTACGCCGTGGTAGGTGCCAGCGCGACCTATGATGTGACCAAAAACATCAGCCTGACGGCGGGTATCGACAACCTGTTCGACAAACGTCAGTTCCGCGAAGGTAACTCGCAGAACGTGGGTGACCCAACCACCGGTGCCATTAACATTGCCGGTGCAGGTGCCGCCACCTACAACGAACCGGGTCGTACTTACTATATGAGCGTGAATACCCATTTCTAAACGGCCGGCTTAATCAAGACTGCTAACCCCCACTAAGGGGCTAAACCGGTAGGGGTCGAACATGGGTACAAACCGGTCACATAGGTAACACTTTTAACCGGTCACATGGGTAACAGTTATAGACTGGCATAGCGGAGGTAATTCACTATGCCCTGGACCGAGACCGTTACCATGAAACGCCTTGAATTTATTCATGCCTGTCAGACCAGCGGGGATTCTTTTTCCGCTGTCTGCAGGCATTTTTGTATCAGCCGTAAAACGGGTTACAAGTGGCTTAAGCGTTTTCAGCCCGATGACGTCTCCTCTCTTGAGGACCATTCCCGTGCACCTCTGACTCATTCACGGCAACATTCATCCGACGTCATTAACTGCCTCATTAGCCTTCGTCGTGCTCATCCTGACTGGGGCCCAAATAAAATTCGTCAGTGGCTTCTCAACCATGAAATCCCTTTTGACGTTCCCGCAGGCAGTACGATTGGCGATATTCTCAAACGCGAAGGCCTTGTCCCAGACAGGATAAAACGCAGAAAAACTCCCGAAAATACGCATGCGCTCACTGATATTCAGGCCGTCAATCAGGTCTGGAGTGCTGACTTTAAAGGTAAATTTAGGCTACTCAGTCAGGAGTACTGTCGCCCTTTTACACTGACCGATAACCATAGCCGTTATCTTCTGGCATGTGAGGCTAGCGCGTCAGAAAACCTGCTGTTCACTCGAGCCTGTTTTGAGAGAGCCTTCCATGAGTATGGTCTGCCAGAGGTTGTGCGAACTGATAATGGGGCGCCCTTTGCCGGAACGGGTATAGCCGGGCTGAGTAGTCTCAGTGTATGGATGATAAAGTTAGGTATTTACCCGGAGCGTATAAAGAAAGGCCACCCGGAACAAAATGGCCGTCATGAACGGATGCACCGTTCGTTAAAGGCTGGCCTAAGCCATAACAACATCCGGCAAACGATGGAAGAACAACAGGCATGGTTCAGTGATTATCGTTATGAATTTAATCATGAAAGGCCGCATGCGGCACTGGGAGGAGCAACGCCTTCTTCGGTGTGGACACCTTCACCCCGGCAGTGGGACGGACGGATACCGGAGGTCAATTATCCGGAAGGAGCCCGGTTGTACAAGGTGGCTGAAAAAGGAGATATACGGCTCGGTAAAAGACTGTTTGTCAGCGAGGCGTTACGGGGAGAATATGTGATGCTTAAAGAAGTGGGTGAAGGGTTGGATGTCGTGTTGTTCGACCGGATGATACTGGCTTATTACGACAGAGCTAAGCACAGTATTATCCGTATCGATTAGACGAAAGTGTTACCTATGTGGCCGGTCAGATCTGTAACCCATGTGGCGGTTGTACCCATGTTCGACCCGATTAAATCCAGTGTTTATGCAACTGGGCGCAGCATGCAGCGCCCCTACCATAAAAAAGCAGAGCCGATTGCCAACGACCTAAGGGGCTGCCATGCAGCCCCTTTTTTATTATTTCTCCAGCGAAACCTGTTTGAAGATGTGTTTGCCGAAGGGATCGATCTCGTAGCCTTTCACCTCTTTGCGCACCGGTTCAAAAATGGTCGAATGGGCAATCATCAACGCCGGCATCTGATCATGCATCATCACCTGTGCCTGTTCATACATTGCCACCCGCTTGGCGTGATCGTTTTCCTCACGCGCTTGCGAAATCAACTTGTCGAACGGCGGATAGCACCACTTGGCCGAGTTCGAACCGCCGTTGGCCGATACGCAGGTAAACAACGGGCCAAAGAAGTTATCCGGATCGCCATTGGCCGTAGTCCAGCCCATCAATGCCGTTTGATGCTCGCCATTTTTTATCCGCTGCAGATATTCGCCCCACTCGAAGGTGACAATTTTGGCCTTCACGCCAATCTTCGCCCAGTCGGACTGGATCATCTCCGCCATGCGCTTGGCATTCGGGTTGTAGGGCCGCTGTACCGGCATCGCCCACAGATCTATCGCAAAGCCCTGCCCCAGCCCTGCCTCTTGCAGTAACTTTTTGGCTTTCTCCGGGGAATACGGGTAATCCTCAATCTTGTCATTGCTGCCCCACTGGGTCGGCGGCAACAGGTTCTTCGCCGGCTGGCCCGCGCCGTGGAACACCGCTTCGAGGATCGCTGGTTTGTTCACCGCCAGCGCCAGCGCCTGCCGCACCTTGACGTTATCCAGCGGTTTTTTCTGGGTATTGAACGCCAGGAAACCGATATTCAGACCGGACTTCTCCATGACCTGGATATTGGGATCCTGACGCATGCGTGTCAGATCCGCCGGGTTAGGAAACGGCATGACCTGGCACTCATTTTTTTGCAGCTTGGCATAACGCACCGCCGCATCCGGGGTAATTGAGAACACCAGACGGTCAACCTTGGGTTTGCCTTCCCAATAGTGGTCGAACGCCTTATAGAGGATCTTCGCATCCTTCTGGTACTGCACCAACTGGAAGGGACCGGTGCCGATCGGGTCGTTGTCCACCCGCTGCGGGGTACCGGCCTTTAGCATCGCATCGGCATATTCGGCGGAGAGAATGGTGGCGAAGTACATGCCGAGATCGGCCACGAATGGCGCTTCAGCGCGCGAAAGTTCAAAGCGCACGGTATTATCGTCCACTTTGACAATGTTGTTGATCAACGTGCCGAACTCCATCGACTCAAAGTTGGTGTAAGCGCCGTTGGAAACCTTGTGATAAGGGTTATTGGCGTCTTTTTGCCGCATGAAGGAGAAGATGACGTCGTCGGCGTTGAAATCGCGGGTGGGGGTAAAGTATTTATTGCTCTGGAATTTCACCCCCTTGCGCAGGTGAAAAGTGTAATTTTTGCCGTCTTCGCTCACCTGCCAGCTTTCGGCCAGGCTGGGCTGCAGCTCAACGGTGCCGGTTTTGAAGTCCACCAATCGGTTATAGATCGTCGCCGAACTGGCGTCCACCGTCGGGCCCGAGGTAAACAACTGCGGGTTAAACCCTTCCGGTGAGCTTTCAGAACAATAAACCAGCGTACTGGCGCGCGCACCGCCCATCGCTGCCAAAGCCAATAATCCCAGCGTCATTGTGAGTGTTTTTGTTTTCATCCTGCCATCCCCGGTATAGAAAATAGACTCGATGGATACCAATAAATCATGAAGTTAGGGATGTAAAGAACAAATTTTAGGCATAAAAAACGGGGAGCGCCGCGTACGGCATTCCCCGTGGTTTTTACGCTTGATGAAATTAAATCATCTGGCTGAAGTTCATCTGCGCCATCAACTTGTAGTTGTCGGCGTAATCGACCGGAATGGCCACCACGACCGGCCCCTGGATTTCCATCGCCCTGCGTAACATGGGCCGCAGGTCATCCACCGACTGCACCGCAAACCCGACCGCCCCGCACGCCTCGGCATAGGCTTTAAAATCGATAGGGCCGAATTCCACCCCGGATTTGCGGCGGTATTTGTTCACCTCCTGCATTTCCACCATGTTGTAGGCGTTATCCACCCAAATTACGTGCACGATGTTATTTTTCAGCCGCACGGCGGTTTCCAGTTCCATGCTCGACTGCATAAAACCGCCGTCGCCGGAAATCGACACCACTTTGTCGCCCGGCCGCACCAGCGCCGCGCCGATGGCCCACGGCAGCGCCACCCCCATGGTCTGCTGGCCGTTGGAAATCAGCAGTTGGCGCGCACGGAAGCTGTAAAGGTAACGCGCAATCCAAATGTGGAAACTGCCCATGTCCACACACAACGTCACGTCGTCGCTGACAATATCCTGCAGCTCTTTGACGATGCGCAGCGGGTGGATTGGCATACCGCCGCGCCGTGCGGCACGTTCCGCCAGTTCGGTACGCTGGCGACCAAGATCGCTGAGGATCGATTCCACTTCGGCCGGCACGCTCACCACGCTGTTAAAGGCTTCGGTCATCATGTCGAGCGTGGCGCTGATATTGCCCACCAGCTCGACGTCCGGACGATAGCAGGTATCGATGTCCGCCGGCAGCACGTCGATATGCACCAGTTTCAATCGCCCCTGGCTGTTCCACATGCAGGGATCGTATTCGATCGGGCCATAGCCGACGCTGACCACCAAATCGGCTTTCTGCAGCAGCTGGTCGGCCGGTTGGTTGTTGAACAAGCCGACGCGGCCGGCAAAGCGTGCAAAGTGATTAACGTCGATCACCCCTGCCGCCTGGTAGGTCCCCACTACCGGCATATGGGTGCGATGCAGCAGTTGGCGCACCGCCTCGCTGTTTTCCGGGCGGCTGGCTTGCAGCCCCAGCAACAACACCGGGCATTTCGCCTGTTGGATCAGCTTAACCGCGGCGCGAATATCCTCGGCAGCGGCGGCCCCCATTCGCGGCAACCGACACCCCGCCAGCACCGGGGCGCTGACCGGCTCATTGACGATGTCCATCGGCAGGCTGACAAAAGACGCCCCCGGACGGCCGAATTCGGCGTGGCGGAAAGCGTTGGCAATCACTTCAGAAATCGCCGAACCGGCATGCACTTCGGCACAATACTTGGTCACTGGCCGAAACATACTGACGGTATCCATGCTCTGGTGGGTCTGTTTGAGGTTGTCGGCACGCTTCACCGCCCCGCCGAACGCCACGACCGCATCCCCTTCCGAGGTGGCGGTCGCCAGCCCGGTGATCAAATTGGAACTGCCCGGCCCGGAGGTCACCAACGCCACCCCGGCCTTGCCGGTCAAACGCCCCACCGCCGCCGCCATAAACGCCGCGTTGGCCTCGTGGCGCACCACCACCGTTTCTATCGACGGCGCGTCTTCCAGCGAATCGAATACCCGGTCAATCTTGGCGCCCGGAATACCGAATACGTGTTTAACCCCCTGCGCCTCCAGATTTTTCACCACCAAATCTGCGCCACATGCCCAATTATTGTCTGTTTTTGCCTTGTTCATGGAATACCTCCTGAAAATACACCCAGGACTGTCGCGGAATTAACCCTCGGCAGAACGAATTGCGCTATCCAAATCCTCGGGACAGAGGTCGGCGCGCAGAAAATCCGCATCATGCGGCAATTGAAGATTGAGGCGGGTGATCACGCCAAATTGCAGGCGACCGTGGTCAAGTTGGTAATCCAGCACGTGACCGCCACCGTTGCGATCGTCGGTGACAAAATGCTCGTGATAACCGGCCACGCCAACGCCCTGCATGTAATCAGGCGAACGGAAGCCAACCAGGGTGCCCTGACGTCGATGGAAGGCAAAGGTCGGCTGCTCTTCTATCGCCTCCAGCATCGGACGATAAGGCCGCTCTTGACGCGGCACGGTGCGGGTTTCCACATGGCTGAACTCGCCGTCGACGCGCAGCGCGCAGAACAGGTTCGGCGAAGCCACCTGCTCATCGATGCACTGGTGCAACTGCGCCTTGGTGATCGGACTGTCGAAGTGTTGGGTGACGCTAGGTTGGAAAAAGGTGACAACGGCAAACGGGGTTTTCTGCTGCAAACTGGCCGGTCGTGCGCTGCCGTCGGCGCGCAACTGGTGAATTTCCTGGTCGAAAGCGATCAGTTCGCCGTCGAGGTGATTGAACGTTCCCAGGCCAAAGTTGCCGTGCTTGAGCAACTCGGCAATAGTGACCTCCCCTTCGTAAACGCCGCTGATCAGTGCGCTCATCAGCGAGATTTGATAGATCTCGCCCTCCCCAACGCTCAGCGACTGCCTGGCAAACCCTTGCGCCAAATGCTGTGCGCAGGAACACCCATGGTCTTCGTTCATAACTACTCCTCCACCAGCGCGGAGTGAAATGCCCCGCGCGTTCAAAAATGCCCACCCGTAGGTGAACAAAGATGTCGCCGGCAGCGCGTTCAGTTGGAACGATTCAGCCAACGGCGACAAAAAAACCGGCACGGCAGGCCGGCGATGCCCAATGTCAACAACGGTTTAGATTCACTAATCATTGTTGGTAAACAGGGCATCAATTTGAACGGTTAATCTGGTGTTGAAGTCATCATCAATACCGCAGGCACACGGTGGAACCTGGGGGAAATTCTGTATTTAAAGTTCTAAAAACCGCGAGTTTTATGCATTTTCTCTCTGTGCGGCGGGGTTCACGACACGCCTTCGCTTTCCGTAAGCCCGAAAAAAGAGTAGCCGCATTGCGACGGACGGAGAACCTGGTATTCATAAGAAACGCTTTTGCATATAATGCAAAGATGAATGACGCCCGCTATGTTGAACATCTGCCGATATTTCTCGAGGTCGCCCTGTTGGGCAGCTTCTCCGCCGCCGCTCGCAAGCTGGGAATGGTGCCTTCTTCGCTGGTACGCCACATTGATGCGCTGGAAAACGCGCTGGACGCCACGCTGTTTATCCGCTCTACGCGGGGTTTGATACTGACGGATGCGGGCGAAAGGCTGCAGGCGCGAGCAAGCACGCTGCTGACGGATATCACCGACATCCGTGCCGAACTGGCTTCGTGGAACGATATACCGCAAGGCACGCTGCGTATCAGCTGTCTGCCCACCTTCGGCAAAACCTATATCCTGCCGCTGTTGCCGACGCTGGCCGAACGCTATCCGCAACTGTTTGTCGACCTGGATTTGACCGAACGCCAAACCGATCCGACCCAGGAACTGTTGGATGCCGCCATTCGTATCGGCGAGCAAAAAGACAGCGGGCTGTACGCCAGCCGCATCGCGACCCAGCGCTGGGTGATGTGCGCCAGCCCTGACTATATCGCCCGTTACGGACAGCCGGCCGACCTCAATGCATTGCCGCAGCATCGACTGATTGCCCGCTACCATAAGCAACAACCGGCCTGTTGGGCGCAAATCCTCAGCGTTCCTCTGATGAGCCGCTGCAGCATGGTGCTGCGCTGTGACGACTTTACCGCTCAACGCCAGGCGGCGCTGCTGGGGTTGGGGCTCACCTTTTTGCCCAACTGGGTGGTTGGCCCGGATATTCAGGCCGGCCGCTTGCTGCAGGTGTTGGAAGACCCGCGCCAGGAGCAACAGGGGATTTACCTGTTACGGCCGGTGGCGAAGGTATCCGCGCGGCTGAACCTGTTTATTACCCTGCTAAAACAAAGCATCGGTCAGCCGCCGAGCTGGGAGTAACGTGGGGAAACCTGTCCTTGCAGCGCCGAGTTGTCGCTTTCATCTTTCAGCTCCACCCCGGTCAGCCGACGCTGGAAAGCCTGCTCCAGCAGCCAGGCCAGTTTGAACGCCGCCTGCGGATAATCCAGCCCTTCCGGACGCACGTTGGAGATGCAGTTGCGCTCCGACTCGCGCCGCCGGGTGTTCGGCCCCCAGGTAAGGTAGATACCAAGGCTGTCCGGCGACGATAAGCCCGGCCGCTCGCCGATCAACATCGCCACCGCTCTGGCCTGCAAACACTCGCCGATATCATCCCCCAGCGCGACCCGCGATTGGTGTGCCAATACCACAGGGGCAACCGAAAGCCCCAGTCCATCGAGATAAGGTCGCAGCGCCTGCAACAACGGTAGCGCCTGACGGTGCACCGCCTTGGAGGATAAACCGTCCGCCACCACCAGCAGCAGATCGGCCGGTTTTTCCGGCAGGCCCAGCAGCAGGCTGCGGCTGTCAGGAGCCAAACGCCGCCCGAGGTCCGGCCGACGGAGATAGGCGGTGCGATCGGCGGCCTGACTGTGCACCGTCAGGGTTTGCCAACCTTGCTCCTGCAATGTCCCGGCCAGCGTATCGCTATCAAACGGCTGATGTACCGCATCACGCGCCTGCGCATGCGCCAGACCGAATTTAAGCAACTCCGCCGTAGGCAGGCTGGAACCGGTACGCCCCAATGCAATGCGCGCATCGGTAAAGGCGCGCAGCGCGTCCCAACGGTTAACGTGCACCGGTTTGCTCATCGTCTCTCTCCCTGCAGGGCCAGTAGCAAAGGGTGATTGGCGGCGGTATCGCGCAGTTGACCCCGTTCATCGGTAATCTGCATTTTAGTCAGCCAGTCGGCAAACTCCGGTGCGTGCTTCAACCCCAGCAGCTCGCGGATATAGAGCGCGTCGTGGAATGAGGTGCTTTGATAATTGAGCATGATGTCGTCGGCACCCGGCACGCCAATCAGGAAAGTCAGCCCGGCGGTGGCCAACAGCGTCAGCAGCGTGTCCATGTCGTCCTGATCCGCCTCCGCGTGATTGGTGTAGCACACGTCGCACCCTAGCGGCAGACCAAGTAGCTTGCCGCAAAAATGATCCTCCAAGCCGGCGCGGATAATTTGTTTACCATCGTACAGATATTCCGGGCCGATAAAGCCGACCACGGTGTTGATCAACAACGGGGAGAAATGACGCGCCACCGCATAGGCCCGCGCTTCGCAGGTTTGCTGATCGACGCCATGGTGTGCGTTGGACGACAAACAGCTGCCCTGCCCGGTTTCAAAATACATCACGTTATTGCCCAAAGTGCCGCGGTTAAGGCTCAATGCCGCCTGCTGCGCTTCCGCCAGCAGCGCCAGATTGATGCCGAACCCCTGATTGGCCGCTTCGGTACCCGCGATCGACTGGAACACCAAATCCACAGGGACGCCACGCTCCATCAACCGTAGCGTATTGGTCACATGGGTCAGCACGCAGGATTGCGTCGGAATGGCGAAGCGCTGGATCACGTCGTCCAGCATGTAGTTGAGCTTTTCCAGCAGCGGCAGGCTGTCGCTGGCCGGATTGATGCCGACGACCGCATCCCCGCAACCATACAGCAGGCCGTCGAGCATGCTGGCGGCAATACCCTGCAGACTGTCGGTAGGATGATTCGGTTGCAACCGCACGCTGAGCCGCCCCGGCAGGCCGAGGGTATTGCGAAAACGCGTAATGACCCGGCACTTCTTCGCCACCAGGATCAGATCCTGATTGCGCATCAATTTACTCACTGCCGCCGCCATTTCCGGCGTAATGCCTGCAGCTACCCGTGCCAACATCGCGCTGTCCGCCTGCTCGCTCAAGAGCCAATCGCGGAAATCCCCCACCGTCAGGTGCGATATCGGCGCAAAGGCCAACGCATCGTGGCTATCGACAATCAGCCGTGTGACCTCGTCATGTTCATAAGGCACCAGCAGTTGCTGGAGAAAGGTTTTCAGCGGCACATCCGCCAACGCGATGCGCGCCGCCATGCGTTCTTCTGCACTGTCCGCCGCCACCTCCGCCAGATAATCGCCGGAACGTGCCGGTGATGCCTTGGCCAGCAACTGGCGTAAATCGTTGAAACGGTAGCTGCGCCGGCTAAGCGTGGCCTGATACATAGCGCCCCCTGTTTTGCCCTGAATGGTCGGTGGAAGTTGCAAACCCTGTACCAAGTGTAGTCAGTGGGCGTGTGAAATTATTTTTTGCCGGAAATCAGCCTATGTCCCCATATCTCGGGCTATCCACGCTGCAGTGGCGCGCACTAAAATCATGCACGGCATTCCGCCTGTGGTCGCTTCGGGTTACAGTAGCCTCAACTAAGGAGCGGTAATGAGTCTGCAGCAGAAAATTATCCAGTGGTTACAGCAAGATAACGAAAGAATGATGGCATTGCGCACCGCACGACGACTCGGGCTGAATGACTGGTGCCTGGGGGCCGGTTTTGTGCGCAATCTGGTGTGGGATCAGCGCCACGGTTACGTTACGTCTACGCCGCTCAACGACATCGACGTGATCCATTTCGACCCACAGCGCCCGGAAGCGGAACGTGACCACATGCTGGAAACGCGGCTGCAAGAGTGGCTGCCACAGCCCTGGTCGGTGAAAAACCAGGCGCGTATGCATTTGCGTAGCGGTCGGGCTCCTTATCGCAATAGCGAAGACGCCATCAGCTTTTGGACCGAGGTGGAAACGGCCGTGGGTGCACGCCTGAATGCAGATGACAGCATTACGCTGGTCGCGCCGTTCGGTCTCGAGGGGCTGTTTGCCGACACTATTACCTTCAATGCCAAAAACGGCGACCTCGATGCCTATGAACAGCGGGTTGTCGGCAAAGGCTGGTTACAACGATGGCCGCGCCTGCGGCAAATTCGCGGGTAAAGTTTTTCCCCAGGTTGCCGATACCCTGAGTAGCCATATCAAGACTCAGGGAGAGCATTATGTCGACCAGCATCACCATGATTGTTCCGGTGAAAAATACCGTACCCGGCGTCAGCAACGTTTTTAGCGCCCCCGGTAATACAGGCCAGGTGCTGATGGCCAAGCCGGTACATCAGCAACCTGAAGGCGACAAGTCTAATGAAACCAAAGCGGCGGGCGGTAGCGACCGGGTTAGCGTTTCCGACAGCAGCGCTTCAGCACGCATCAAAGTGCTGAACAAACAGATTCAGGCTCTGCAGCAAAAACTGGTGGATCTGAAAGATTCGGACAGCGATCCCAAAGAGATCGAAAAACAGAAACAGCTGATCCAGGCGCAGATCAAGATGCTGCAGGCCGAGATCGCGCGGATTCAAAAAGAAGAGATGGAAAAACAGCAGGCCGAGCAGATGGCCAAGGCCAATGAGAGCATTGTCCCTGCCAAGGGCGATGGCATCAACCGCCCGACGGCGGCCAACGCCGTGGACGTGTATATCTGACTCAGTAGTCCGCCTGTTGTCGGCGTTGCTGCTGCAACAATGCCGCCTGCTGGCCAACCACTTGCCAGATGGCTTCCGCCGCGGGTGTCAGCGAACGGTTTTTACGCCGGACCAGCATCAGTGCGCGGTTGATTTCCGGCATCAGCCGACGCACCTTTAATTGCCCCCCTTCCGGCAGCGGTAACGCCAGCGCAGGAAAAATACTGATGCCGATACCTGCCGCCACCATCGGGAACAACGTTGCCGGGTGGCCTATCTCTTGTACCACCTGCGCTTCCACGCCTTGCTGACGCAACGCGCTGTCAATCAGCGGCCGGCTACCGGACGCATAGTCCTGCAATACCAGACGACTGCCGTTCAGCGCCGACCAGTGCACCTCGGCCCGCCCGGCGAAGGGGTGATCGTTACGGCACAGCAGCAGGAAGGGTTCGTGCAGGATGGGTTCGCAGTCCAGATCCACCGCCTGGACCGGATCCACCACGATGCCAAAATCCACTTCGGCGTTGCGAATGCTGTGCAGGACCTGTTGCTGTGCCTGATCGCGCAGCATAATGCGAATATCCGGATACTGCTTTTCCCCTGCCGCAATGCACTGCGGCATCAGGTGTGCGGAGATGGTTTGGCTGGACGCCACCCGTACCGTACCGCTGCGCTGCACGCCGAAGCTGCGCGCATCCAGCAATGACGACTGCAGCTCATCCAGCAAGCGTTCAACGCGGTTGGCCAACCGCTGCCCGGCGTCGGTCAGCACCACTTCGCGAGTGGTGCGATCGAGCAGGCGAACGCCGACCTCCGCTTCCAGCTCTTTCACGCTGTGGCTGACCGCCGACTGCGTCAGACCAATGGCCTCACCGGCCCGGCTGAAACTGCGGTGGCGGGCAATGGCGACAAACACCTTGAGCTGCTTAATCGAGTAATTCATGTTTTTTATTCATAAATGAATTAAATAAATCAATTTAATTATTATATCCCGCCGCGCGACAATGGGCGCATTGATTTTTCATCCGAGTACGCCGCCATGAGATTCTTGCCCGATCGCTTTACCCTGACGTTGATCGCCACCGTGCTGCTGGCTTCGTTCCTGCCTGCGCGCGGCGAGTTCGTCGGCTGGCTGAACGCACTGACCATCGCCGCCATCGCCCTGCTGTTCTTTATGCACGGCGCCAAGCTGTCGCGCGAAGCCATTCTGGCCGGCAGCAATAACTGGCGGCTGCATCTGTGGGTGATGTTCAGCACCTTCATTATTTTCCCGGCGCTGGGCGTGCTGTTTAAATGGTGGTCGCCGGTCAACGTCAGCCCCGAGCTGTATTCCGGCTTTATTTATCTGTGCATTCTGCCCGCCACCGTGCAATCGGCCATCGCCTTTACTTCGCTGGCAGGCGGCAACGTGGCGGCGGCGGTATGCAGCGCTTCAGCGTCAAGCCTGTTGGGGATTTTCGTTTCGCCGCTGCTGGTGGGGCTGCTGATGAACGTTCACGGTGAAACCGGCAGCCTGCAGCAGGTGGGTTCCATCGTCCTGCAGCTGTTAGTGCCCTTTGTGGCCGGTCACCTGTCGCGCCCGCTGATTGGTAAATGGATTGAACGCAACCGTAAGCTGATTGGCAAGACCGATCAGACTTCGATCCTGTTGGTGGTTTACGCGGCCTTCAGCGAAGCCGTCACCCACGGTATCTGGCATCAGGTCGGATTGGGTTCGCTGGTGTTTATCATCGTCGGCAGCCTGGTGCTGCTGACGATCGTGCTGGTGGTGAACACTTACATGGCGCGCTGGCTGGGCTTTAGTAAAGCCGATGAGATCACCATCGTGTTCTGCGGCTCGAAGAAAAGCCTGGCGAACGGTATCCCGATGGCCAATATCCTGTTCCCGGCCGCTACCGTGGGGATTATGGTGCTGCCGCTGATGGTGTTCCACCAGGTACAGCTGATGACCTGCGCCGTGCTGGCGCGGCGCTATCAAAAGAAACAGCAGGAAAAACAGGCGGTGCCAAACGCCGAAACGGCGCGGGGATAATCAAACGGGCGCGACGATTGCCGCGCCCGGCTACTCAACTTTTCTTCAGCGGCTTGACCAGGTGGTCGAGCCCTTCGATTTTAATCGCCAGCGTCATTTCCATCAGCATGCCGAGTTTGCCATTCGGGAACTCCCCCTTGCGAGCAAACCACAGCAGGTACTCCTCGGGCAGGTCAATCAGCACCCGCCCCTGGTATTTACCGAACGGCATCACGGTGTTGGCGATTTCCAGCAGGTTCTCTTTTTCCATCAGGCACCCAACAGGCGGATCATTTCCGCTTCGTCGATCACCGCAATGCCCAGTTCTTGCGCCTTCACCAGCTTGGAACCGGCGGCTTCCCCGGCAATCACCAAATCGGTTTTCTTCGAGACGCTGCCGCTGACCTTGGCGCCCAACGCCGTCAGGCGATCTTTGGCCTCATCGCGTGAAAGCTGGCTCAATGAGCCCGTCAGCACCACGGTTTTACCGGCAAACGGGCTGTCGATTTCGTCCGCGACTATCACCACCGGCGCCGGCCAGTTGATGCCTATTTCGTCGCTGATCAGTTCATTGATAACCTTCTGGTTAAGCTCCTCGTCCAGGAAATGCCGCGTGTGTTTCGCCACCACTTCACCGACGTCCGGCACTTCTTTCAAAGCCTCGATGTCAGCCGCAAACAGCTTCTCCAGCGTGCCAAAATGCGCGGCCAGATTGGCGGCCGTGGCTTCACCGACCTCACGGATGCCCAACGCGTACAGGAAGCGGGCGAAGGTGGTTTGCTTGGACTTCTCCAGCGCATTGACCAGATTCTGCGCTGATTTCGGCCCCATGCGATCCAACCCGGTGAGAATGCCGGCGGACAGGCGGAACAGATCGGCCGGGTTCTTGACGTACTCTTTTTCCACCAGCTGTTCGATGATTTTGTCACCCATGCCGTCGACGTCCAACGCTCTGCGGGAAACGAAATGCTTCAGTGCTTCTTTACGCTGCGCGGCGCAAATCAGCCCGCCGGTGCAGCGTGCCACCGCTTCGCCTTCGACTCTTTCGACATCGGAACCGCATACCGGACAGTGTTGCGGGAATACAACTTCACGCGCGTCTGCAGGGCGGCGATCGGTCATCACCCCAACCACCTGCGGGATCACATCACCCGCGCGGCGCACGATCACCGTGTCGCCAATGCGCAGGCCCAAACGTTCAATTTCGTCGGCGTTGTGCAGCGTGGCGTTGCTAACAATCACCCCGGCAACCAGCACCGGCTCCAGGCGCGCCACGGGGGTAATAGCCCCGGTACGACCAACCTGGAACTCCACCTCGCGCACCAGGGTAATCTGTTCCTGCGCCGGGAATTTGAACGCCGTTGCCCAACGTGGCGCACGCGCCACAAAGCCGAGCGTTTCTTGCAGATCGATATCGTCGATCTTCACCACCACGCCGTCGATATCAAAGCCGAGCTGCGCACGGTCCTGCTCTACCTGACGATAGAACGCCAATACCTCGTCACTGCCGGTACAACATTTGGCGCGATCGCTAACCGGCAAGCCCCACGCTTTGAACTGCATCAGCCGCTGCCAGTGGCTGCGCGGCAATTCGCCCCCTTCCAGCAGGCCAACACCATAGCAGAAGAAGGTCAGTGGGCGCTTGGCGGTGATGCGCGGATCAAGCTGACGGATCGACCCGGCGGCGGCGTTACGCGGATTGGCAAAGATTTTGCCGTCTTTGCGACGCGCCTCTTCGTTCATCTGCTCGAAACCGGCCTGCGGCATAAAGACTTCGCCACGCACTTCCAGCCGACGCGGGATGTTGTCACCGGTCAGACGCAGCGGAATGGCGCGGATGGTACGCACGTTGGAGGTAATGTTTTCACCGGTGGTGCCGTCGCCGCGCGTGGCGGCGCGCACCAGCTCGCCGTCTTCGTACAGCAAACTGACCGCCAGGCCGTCCAGTTTCAGTTCACAGCAGAAGGTCAGCGGCTCGCTGCTCTTCAGGCGATCCTGCACCCGCTTGTAGAACGCCAGGAAGCTCTCTTCGTCAAAAACGTTGTCCAGCGACAGCATCGGCACTTCATGGCGTACCTGATCGAACGCCGCCAAAGGAGCCGCGCCCACGCGCTGGGTGGGCGAGTCGGCGGTGATCAACTCAGGATGTGCGCTTTCCAGCTCGCGCAGTTCACGCATCAGGCGATCGTATTCCGCATCCGGCACTTCCGGCGCGTCCAGCACATGATATTGATATTCGTGATGGCGCAGTGAGGTTCGTAGTTGATTGATTTGTTGGATTATCGATTCCATGGCTCACCATCAAAGATAAAAAACCCCCGGCAGGCGGGGGCTTTGTTGTTACGGATGTTCAGTGCGCGTAGCAGCCGTTTAGTCGTTGTTATCCAACACTTCACGAATGCGCGCTTTGTAGGTTTCCAGCTTCTGCGGGGTCATCATGCGGCGCTCGTCGTCCAGCACCACACCACCCACGTCGTCGGCGATCCGCTGTGCCGACTGCAGCATCAGCTTGAAGTTCTGATTAGCGTCGCCATACGACGGCACCATCATGAACATCGATACGCCCGGCGTCGAGAAATCGGACATCATCTCAGGATCAAAGGACCCTGGTTTAACCATATTCGCCAGGCTAAACAGCACAGGACCGCTGCCCGCAGGGCTGATATGGCGATGGAAGATGCCCATTTCGCCAAACTGGAAGCCCGCCTGCAGCACGCTCTGCAGCAGAACTTCGCCGCCGATTACGCCACCCTGATGTGCGGTAACGTGCAGCACCAGTACGGTTTCTTTCAGTTTTGCCGGTTTGACGGCAGCAGGTGCAGGCTGAGGCTCGTGCACCACCGCTGGCTTCTCTTCCGGCTGTGGCTGATGAGCAGGTTCGGCGTGGAACGCCGGCTCCGCTGCATGCGCCACTGGCGGCAGATCGTCAACGCGCGGTTCACGGCGCGGCGCAGGCTGCTGCGGCTCGTCGTCTTCATCCTGCGCGTAGTTGTCCAGCAGGATGTCATCATAATCCGGTCGCTGAGACAGCGGTGGCGGAGACTGATGAGCAGCCGGTTGAACGGCACGCGGTGCTGGCTCAGCCGCCGGAGCGGGCTTGGGCGCAACCACGGGTTCTTCGCGAGCGGCATCAAAATGACCAAAGGACGGCTCATCTTGCGGGTGAGCGGAGCGTACACGCACCTCTCCCACGCCTTCATCGAGATCGTCGATCGGGGATTGTTCACGTTCCTTTTTGGAACGTTTGGCTGGGCGATCGCGAAAAAGCGATGAGCGTTCCTTACGACTGGTCCAAAGACCGTGCAATAACAACGCTATTATGGCGATCGCGCCAACAACGATTAATATCAGACGCAAATCCTGCATCATTGCTATCTCTGTTGTTCCAATACATTGCCACCGCGGCAAACATTCACTCTTTAACTCTATTTGCCCAAGCACACAAGTGCAAGTCCGTGCTGAACTTTATGCCAATAAAGATGATTATTCTGCCTTTTTTTGCTGTTTTTTAAGCCAATGTCACCCTAGCCAGTAGAAAATCATCCCGATATGATAGCGATGCCTGTTCAGACAAAGAGATAACTTAAGATATGTCCTATTCGCAGTCACCTTCTCACTCCACCAGCGGCCTTCATTATTTTGCCGAAGGCTGGCGCCTGATTTCGCGCCCGGGGATTAAACGCTATGTCGTCTTGCCGTTACTGGTCAACGTGCTGTTGATGGGATCCGCCTTCTGGTGGCTGTTCAGTCAGCTGGGTGACTGGATCCCCAGCATGATGAGCCATGTGCCGACCTGGCTGCAGTGGCTAAGCTACGTTTTGTGGCCGCTGGCGGTGATCTCCGTCCTGTTGGTGTTCAGCTATCTGTTCAGCACCATTACCAACCTGATTGCCGCCCCGTTCTGTGGCTTGCTGGCCGAACAGTTGGAAGGCAGCCTGACCGGCAAACCGCTGCCGGATACCGGCATTTTTGGCATTGTGAAAGATCTGCCGCGCATTATGGCGCGCGAATGGCGCAAGCTGGCCTACTACCTGCCGCGCGCGCTGGTGCTGTTGATACTCTATTTCATCCCGGGCATCGGCCAAACGGTGGCGCCGGTGCTGTGGTTCCTGTTCAGCGCCTGGATGTTGGCCATCCAGTATTGCGACTACCCGTTCGATAACCATAAGGTAAGCTTCGCCGATATGCGTCGCGCGCTGCGCCAGCATAAAACCGACAACCTGCAGTTTGGCGCCATGGTCAGCCTGTTCACCATGATCCCCATCCTTAACCTGGTGATCCTGCCGGTCGCGGTGTGCGGTGCCACCGCCATGTGGGTCGATCGTTATCGCCCACAATTCGTCCGTTCCTGAGCCGTTTTATTGGCCGCATTACGATTAATTCTTCGACAGGGCGCGCAATTTGCGCCCTTATCCTTGTGCTTAAAACTTATTTCCTAATAACATATAGATATACCAATTCTTTACTTCCCTGCCGGTACTGTTAGCGTATGCTTTCGACGTTCCCCACATTTTTCATAGAGTTAAAGGACGGGCTATGAGCAAGATATATGAAGACAACTCATTAACAATCGGCCATACGCCGCTGGTTCGTCTGAACCGTATCGGCAACGGACGCATTCTGGCCAAGGTTGAATCACGCAACCCCAGCTTTAGCGTTAAATGCCGCATCGGTGCCAATATGATTTGGGACGCAGAAAAACGTGGCATTTTGGTCGCCGGTAAAGAACTGGTGGAGCCGACCAGCGGCAACACCGGCATCGCGCTGGCGTTCGTCGCCGCGGCGCGTGGCTACAAGCTGACGCTGACCATGCCGGAAACCATGAGCATCGAACGCCGCAAGCTGCTTAAAGCGCTGGGCGCCAACCTGGTGCTGACCGAAGGCGCAAAAGGCATGAAGGGCGCGATCGCCAAGGCGGAAGAAATCGTCGCCACCGATCCGAACCGCTACATCATCCTGCAGCAGTTCAGCAACCCGGCTAACCCGGCGATCCACGAACAAACTACCGGCCCGGAAATCTGGGACGACACCGATGGCGAAGTTGACGTATTCATCTCCGGCGTCGGTACCGGCGGCACGCTGACCGGTGTCAGCCGCTACATCAAAAACACCAAGGGCAAGGCGATCACCACCGTGGCGGTGGAGCCAACCGATTCACCGGTCATCACCCAGGCGCTGGCGGGTGAAGAAATCAAACCGGGCCCGCACAAAATTCAGGGCATCGGCGCAGGCTTTATCCCCGGCAACCTGGATCTCGATCTGGTGGACCGCGTGGAACAAATCACCAACGACGAGGCCATCAGCATGGCGCGCCGCCTGATGGACGAAGAAGGCATCCTGGCGGGCATTTCCTCCGGTGCCGCGGTAGCCGCAGCGGTGAAATTGGCCGAAGAACCGGCGTTCGCCGACAAAACTATCGTGGTGATTTTGCCGTCTTCCGGCGAACGTTATTTGAGCACCGCCCTGTTCGCCGATTTGTTCACCGAGCAAGAATTGCAACAGTAGTGCCAGCCGCGCATAAATCGCTAAAAAAGCACCTTTCGGGGTGCTTTTTTGTGGGCTGGATCAAAGTTTATAGCAGTCAAAGATTGATTTTACCCGTCAGCTTTAGTATTTAACGGTGCATTATTTCGATGCGCAAAATTAATCGCCCTTCATTTCTTGTTTAGGCTGAATCGATTTACTCATTTGTCGCTGATGCGTTAAACACGGCATAATGAAGCGCGGATTGAAACGACGGCGGAAGCCAAATTTTTTGATCTGAAGTGCCAAACTCGTCGTTTTCTGTTGCATCAATGCTCGCCCCTGTACCATAGTCAGGCGCTAACCAGACAAGCTAAAGTCATACCCTTGGGCTAAACTTTAGCTCCACGACACACCAATAAGTTGGGGAAACATCAATGTTCCAGCAAGAAGTTACTATTACCGCTCCGAATGGTCTGCACACTCGCCCTGCCGCTCAGTTCGTTAAAGAAGCCAAAGGCTTCACTTCTGACATCACCGTGACCTCTAACGGGAAAAGCGCCAGCGCCAAAAGCCTGTTCAAACTGCAAACTCTGGGGCTGACTCAAGGGACCGTAGTGACCATCTCCGCTGAAGGTGAAGACGAGCAGAAAGCCGTTGAGCACTTGGTAAAACTGATGGCAGAGCTTGAGTAATCGGCCCGTCTTCTTAGTTAACACCAGTCAAGAGTAAGGTAGGGTTATGATTTCAGGCATTTTAGTATCACCGGGTATCGCTTTTGGTAAGGCTCTCCTACTGAAAGAAGATGAAATTGTCATCAACCGGAAGAAAATCTCTGCAGATGATGTAGAGCAGGAAGTCTCACGTTTTCTTGCCGGCCGCGCCAAAGCGTCCGAGCAGTTGGAAGCGATCAAGACCAAAGCTGGCGAAACCTTCGGCGAAGAGAAAGAAGCTATCTTCGAAGGCCACATCATGCTGTTGGAAGACGAAGAGCTTGAGCAGGAAATCATAGCCCTAATCAAAGATGAGTTGGCTTCTGCAGACGCTGCGGCCTACACCATCATCGAAGGCCAGGCGAAAGCACTGGAAGAACTTGACGATGAATACCTGAAAGAGCGTGCGGCCGACGTACGCGACATCGGTAAACGCCTGCTGCAGAACATTCTGGGTCTGGCTATCGTCGATCTGAGCGCCATCCAGGACGAAGTTATCCTGGTCGCTACCGATTTGACCCCGTCTGAGACCGCACAGTTGAACCTGGACAAAGTGCTGGGCTTCATTACCGATCTCGGCGGCCGGACCTCCCACACCTCCATCATGGCTCGCTCCCTGGAATTGCCGGCAATCGTAGGCACCAGCGACGTGACCAAGCAGGTGAAGAACGACGACTATCTGATTCTGGATGCGGTTAACAACAAAATTTACGTTAACCCGACCGCTGACGTTATCGATCAGCTGAAAGCCGAACAGAACCAGTACGTCACCGAGAAAAACGATCTGGCCAAGCTGAAAGATCTGCCGGCGATTACGCTGGACGGTCATCAGGTTGAAGTCTGTGCCAACATCGGTACCGTGCGCGACGTCGCCGGTGCAGAGCGCAACGGCGCAGAAGGTGTTGGTCTGTATCGTACCGAATTCCTGTTCATGGACCGCGATTCACTGCCGACTGAAGACGAGCAGTTCCAGGCTTACAAAGCCGTTGCGGAAGCCATGGGCTCACAGGCCGTGATCGTCCGTACCATGGACATCGGCGGCGACAAAGACCTGCCGTACATGAACCTGCCGAAAGAAGAGAACCCGTTCCTCGGCTGGCGCGCGATTCGTATCGCCATGGACCGCAGAGAAATCCTGCACGCGCAACTGCGCGCCATCCTGCGCGCTTCCGCGTTCGGCAAACTGCGCATCATGTTCCCGATGATCATTTCCGTGGAAGAAGTCCGCGATCTGAAAGGTGAAATCGAGACGCTGAAGGCGCAGCTGCGTGAAGAATCCAAGGCCTTTGACGAGACCATTGAAGTGGGCGTAATGGTGGAAACACCGGCCGCGGCAGTGATTGCTCATCACCTGGCGAAAGAAGTCGACTTCTTTAGTATTGGGACAAACGATCTAACCCAGTATACTCTGGCGGTAGATCGCGGCAATGAGCTGATTTCTCATCTCTATAACCCGATGTCCCCATCAGTGCTTGGCCTGATCAAACAGGTTATTGATGCATCTCATGCAGAAGGCAAGTGGACCGGTATGTGCGGTGAACTGGCTGGCGATGAGCGTGCTACACTGTTGTTATTGGGCATGGGGCTGGATGAGTTCAGCATGAGTGCGATTTCAATCCCGCGCATCAAGAAAATTATTCGTAATACTAATTTCGAAGATGTGAAGGCGTTGGCAGCGCAAGCCTTGGCACAGCCAACGGCGCAAGATCTGATGAATTGCGTGAATAAATTCATCGAAGAAAAGACGCTCTGCTAAACTTCCACGACACTGGAACGCCGCCCAATTTAATGCTTAGGAGAAGATCATGGGTTTGTTCGATAAACTGAAATCTCTGGTTTCTGATGACAAGAAAGACACGGGCACTATCGAGATCGTAGCTCCACTTTCTGGCGAAATCGTTAATATCGAAGATGTGCCTGACGTAGTATTTGCTGAAAAAATCGTTGGCGACGGTATTGCCATCAAACCTACCGGCAACAAAATGGTTGCCCCGGTTGACGGTACTATCGGTAAAATTTTCGAAACCAACCATGCTTTCTCTATCGAATCCGACAGCGGCATCGAGCTGTTTGTCCACTTCGGTATCGACACCGTTGAACTGAAAGGCGAAGGCTTCAAACGCATCGCTGAAGAAGGCCAGCGCGTCAAGAAAGGTGACGTCGTTATCGAGTTCAACCTGGCCCTGCTGGAAGAGAAAGCCAAGTCTATCCTGACGCCGGTGGTTATCTCCAACATGGACGAGATCAAAGAGCTGATCAAACTGACCGGTAACGTAACCGTTGGTGAGACCCCAATCATCCGCATCAAGAAGTAATTGCGAATGAAATAAGAACGGCGCCCTTGGCGCCGTTTTTTTATGTCACCAGGCTGAATCAGTATGTACTGCACGTACACTCCGAGGCATTTTCAAACTGCCTGCGCCGATAACGCCTATTGCACAACTGAGAATACCCAACGAATTTCGAATTGCAGCCAGGCGGCAAGCGGGGGAATCCCCAGGAGCTTACTCAAGTAAGTGACTGGTGTGCGCACGAGCAGCCAACCAACAACGCGGCGGTTCTAAAGGCGAAGGGTATTATTACTGCCAACGCGGAATGCGCAGAGTAATCACCAATCCTTCCTGTTCGCCGTTGCGCGCCTCAACCTGTCCGCCATGTGCCAGCACCACCTTGCGGGTGATCGCCAGTCCCAGTCCGTAACCCTTGCCCGACATCGACGATTTTACCCTGACGAACGGATCAAAGATGCTGGAAAGCTTCGACTCTTCTACCCCAGGCCCCTGATCGCTGACCTCTATTTGGAACAGTTGGTCGATTCGCGTCAACACCACCGTCACCCGCTGACCATGGCTGGAGAAACGTAACGCGTTGCGCACGATATTATCCACCGCGCGCCGCATCAGCTCGGCATTGCCCTTAACGGTATATTCCACGTCCGAACTGGCCTGTAGCGCAATCTCGACGCCAGGGATTTGCGCTTCGTAACGCGCGTCGCTCACTACCGCATCCACCAGCCCGTACAGATCGAAATACTCTTCGTCCGGCAGACTGTTGCTCTCGGCACGTGACAGCGCCAATAGTTCGCCAATCATTTTATCCAGCCGCCCCGCTTCATGCTCAATGCGTTGCAGCGAGTTCTCGACGTTGCCTGCATTTTGCCGCGCCAGGCCAATGGCCAACTGCAACCGGGCCAACGGTGAACGAAGCTCATGCGAAACGTCGTGCAGCAACTGCTCGCGGGCGCTGACCAACAGCTCCAGCCGCTCGGCCATGCTGTCAAAATCGCGCGCTACCTCGGACAGTTCATCATGTCGCCGGCGCATCGCAGGGAACAAACGCACCGATAAGTCGCCCTGAGCTACGCGGTCAAAACCATCGCGCAGCTTACGCATCGGCCGGG
The DNA here is from genome assembly GCF_047456085.1 of Serratia sp. BNK-12. Lineage (NCBI taxonomy): Bacteria > Pseudomonadati > Pseudomonadota > Gammaproteobacteria > Enterobacterales > Yersiniaceae > Serratia > Serratia sp. BNK-12. Next base: position 1,288,844 of record NZ_CP179896.1, on the reverse strand, counting down.
TCAGGTTCCAGGCCAGTACCGTACTGAACAGCAGCCCCGCCAGCCCCCCCACCCAAAGCATCGGCATAGGGATATTGAACACGTGCGGACGCCGGTTCGGGCTATATTCTTCCCGCAGGGCCCGCATGTCGTAACTCAACAGATAGCCCGTGCCACCCGAATCTTTCACCCACGCAGTCACCTCTTTTAACCTGCGGCGCCCCTCAAATACCGGTTCCTCCGCTGCTGGTGGCTGCGCCATCGGCGTTACGGACAGCAAGCGTCGGTCATCATCCGACCAGTCTTTCAGCATGGCATTCAATGCCGGCAGTCCGCCCTCGCGCAATTGGGTGGCGGCCGAAGTCAGTTGCAGCGTAACCGCACGCCGGGCCATCGCGTTTTCCGGTGGCTCATAGCGATCGCCATACAAAGAAAAAGCGACCCACAGCGCCTGGGTCATGATGATAAAGGTCAGCCAGAAGCCGAGCAGGATTTTCCAGAATAGTCTTCCGCGCATGGCCATTACCGAATGCGGTAGCCGATGCTGCGCACCGTTTCAATGCTGAGTGCGTTATCCGTCAACGCCCCCAACTTCTGGCGAATATTGCTGATGTGAACGTCAACGCTGCGGTCATAGGCTTCGCGCGGGCGCCCCAACCCTTTTTCCGATAGCTCGTCTTTTGATACCACGCGTTCGGGCGCGCGCAGCAACAGCTCCAGCAAGTTGAATTCGGAAGCGGTCAGATCGAAAGGTTTACCGCGCCATTCGCTGCTGCGGGTCGATGGGTTGAGGGTCAGCTCACCGAAGTTAATGGCAATTTCGTCGTCCACTTCTTCCGGGCGCTCGTCGAAACGACGCAGCACCGCACGCAGGCGTGCCACCAGCTCACGGGGATAGCATGGCTTGGGCATGTAGTCGTCGGCCCCCATCTCCAACCCGATGACCCGGTCGATATTGTCGCCTTTGGCCGTCAGCATAATGATTGGCATGCGGCTCTTTTTGCGCACGTCGCGCAGCACGTCGATGCCGCTCATGTCCGGCAGCATGATGTCGAGGATCATTGCGGTGTAATCGCCAGACAGCGCGCCTTCCACGCCCGCTTTGCCGGTCAGCACCAGCGTGGCATTGAAACCTTCGCCAGTCAGATATTCACTCAGCATGGTGCCGAGTTCGAGGTCATCATCGACCAATAAAATTTTCATGCCTTGCTCCTTCGCGGATTTTCGTCATTTTCACGCCTATTTGCCTGCTTCGCAGCCGGTTTTACTCAATCCTTACATATTCCTGAATGCCACTTAACCGCAGCCCGGCCGACGGCGCGTTAAATTAGTGCCAACAGATTTTCGCCACGCTTTATGCCAGGGAAGCTTCTCCTCATGCCATCGTTTCAACGCTTAAAACGCTATCTGCCGCCCACTGTTATTGTGGCCGCTATCGCCCTATTTCTCTACTTCCGATCCCACGACGCTACAGAAACGCCCCGGTATATCACAGCGGTAGCGCAAACCCGTGACCTGGAACAAACGGTGCTGGCCGACGGTACGATAGAAGCGCAAAAACAGGTTAGCGTCGGCGCTCAGGTATCGGGCCAGATTAAGGCCCTGTACGTGGCGCTGGGCGACAAAGTGCATAAAGGCCAGCGAGTGGCTGAGATTGATGACTTAACCCAGCAGAACGCCCTGAGGGACGCGGAAGCGGCATTGAAGAACGTTCAGGCACAGCGCGCGTCCAAAATGGCGGCGCTGCACAACAATCAGCTGGTTTATCAGCGTCAGCAGGCCATAGTGGCGCGTGGCGTCGGGGTCCGCGCAGATTTGGACAGCGCTCAGGCCACGTTGATTGCCACCCGCGCCGATATCAACGCGCTGGATGCGCAGATCATTCAGGCGCAAATCGCGGTCAACACCGCGCAGGTTAACCTCGGTTACACCAAAATCACCTCGCCGATCGACGGCACCATCGTCGCGTTACCGGTAGAAGAAGGCCAAACGGTGAACGCAGTCCAAAGCGCCCCCACCATCGTCAAAGTCGCTCAGTTGGCGACCATGACTGTCGAAGCGCAAATATCCGAAGCCGATGTGGTCAAGGTGAAAACCGGCATGCCGGTCTATTTCACCATCCTCGGCGAACCGGGCAAGCGTTATAGCACCCAGCTGCGGGCCATAGAGCCGGCACCAGACTCGATCAACGACGAAACCACTTCGACCAGCACCAGCACGTCTAGCAGCACTTCCAGCTCCAGCACCGCAATTTACTACAACGGCCTGTTTGATGTGGCAAACCCGGACGGCGCGCTGCGCATCTCAATGACTGCGCAGGTGTATATCGTGTTGGCCAAAGCGGAAAATGCGGTGGTGATCCCCGCAACCGCGCTGGAAGGCGACTGGGTACAGGTGGTGGATAAGCAGGGCAATATCGCCCGCCGTCCGGTCAAGGTCGGTATCAATAACAACGTCGACGCACAGATTATCAGCGGCGTGTTGGCCGGTGAGAAAGTGATCGTCAGCCAGGCCAATGCCACGAGCCAAAGCCCCGCCCGTCGTATGGGCCCGCCACCGATGGGGATGTGATGATGGCCTCACAACCCCTACTGCAACTGCAGGGTATCAGCCGCCGTTTTCAGGCCGGTGACCAAAACGTCACCGTGCTCAAGGAGATCAATCTCAGCATTGCCCAAGGCGAGATGGTGGCCATCGTGGGCGCCTCCGGCTCGGGTAAATCAACCTTGATGAACATTCTCGGCTGCCTCGATCGCCCAAGCGAAGGGGATTATCAGGTGGCCGGCCGCAGTACCGCACGGCTGGATCGCGACAGCCTGGCCGAACTGCGCCGCGAACATTTCGGTTTTATCTTCCAACGCTATCATTTACTGGGGGATCTTAGCGCCCAAGGCAACGTGGAAGTCCCTGCGGTGTATGCCGGCCATGCCCGCAGCGCACGCCAACAACGCGCCGCCGATCTGCTGCAAAGGCTCGGCCTGGCGCAACGGTTGAATTATCGTCCCAGCCAGCTCTCCGGTGGCCAGCAGCAACGTGTCAGTATCGCTCGCGCATTGATGAACGGTGGCGAGGTAATCTTGGCAGACGAACCCACCGGCGCGCTGGACAGCCACAGCGGGCAAGAAGTGATGAGCATCCTGAAAGACTTGCACGCTCGCGGCCATACGGTGGTGATTGTCACTCACGATATGCAAGTTGCCGAACATGCTCAGCGCATCATTGAGCTTAGTGACGGCGAGATTGTCGCCGACCGACGGAAAACAACGGCCCACACCGTGGCACGCCTACCGATAGCGCTGGATAACGCCGTCAGCCGCTGGCAATCGCAACGCGATCGCCTGTACGAAGCATTCAAAATGGCGCTGCTGGCGATGGCCTCACAACGCCTGCGCACCCTACTGACCATGCTCGGCATTATCATCGGCATTGCCTCGGTAGTATCGGTGGTGGCGCTGGGCAAAGGCTCTCAGCAGCAGGTGCTGGCCAACATCAACGCCATGGGCACCAGCACGCTGGAGGTCTATCCGGGCAAAGATTTCGGCGATATGCGTTCTGCTGCAGTACAGACGCTGCGGGCCACCGACGCCGATGCGCTGGCGCAGCAGGGCTACGTGCACAGCGTCACGCCGACCGTTTCAAGCAGCACCACCTTCCGCTATGGCAATCAGTCGGTCAGCGGCACGGTCAATGGCGTCGGTGAGCAGTATTTTCTGGTGCGCGGTTACAGCATCGACAGCGGCATGGCGTTTAACCGCCATAGCGTCGACCAATTGATGCAGGAAGCGGTGATTGACGAAAATACCCGCAACAAACTGTTTCCTCACGGCGCCAACCCGCTTGGCGAAGTGATCCTGCTCGGCTCGCTGCCGTGTCGCATTATCGGCGTCGCCGCCAAAAAACAGAGCGGTTTCGGCAGCGACGAGAATCTGAACGTCTGGATCCCCTACACCACCGCCATGAAACGCATGCTGGGCCAGAGCTACCTGAAAAGCATCACCGTGCGGGTGAACGACGATATCGATCTCACCAGCGCCGAAGACGGCGTCACCCGTCTGCTGAGCCAGCGCCATGGCGGCAAGGACTTCTTTGTGATGAATACCGACAGCATTCGCCAAACCATTGAGAAAACCACCGCCACCCTGACGCTGCTGGTGTCGATGATCGCATTGATTTCTCTGGTGGTGGGTGGCATTGGGGTAATGAATATCATGCTGGTGTCGGTGACCGAACGCACCCGCGAAATCGGCGTGCGTATGGCGGTCGGTGCCCGCGCCAGCGACATCATGCAACAATTTTTAATTGAGGCGGTACTGGTGTGCCTGCTGGGCGGCACATTGGGGGTTCTGCTGTCGCTGGGGATTGGCGTGGTGTTCAGTCAATTCAGCGACAATTTCACGATGGTGTATTCCACCGAGTCCATTGTCGCCGCGTTTATCTGTTCGACGCTGATCGGGGTGATTTTTGGCTTCTTCCCGGCAAGACGCGCTGCCGGGATGGATCCGATACATGCGTTGGAAAGGGAGTAACCCTCAACCGAAAACGCCGGTGGAGAGGTAGCGATCGCCGCGATCGCAGATGATCGCCACAATCACGCTGCCCGGGTTCGCCGCTGCGATCCGCAACGCACCGGCCACCGCACCGCCGGAGCTGACGCCGCAGAAAATGCCTTCGCGCTGCGCCAGCTGACGCATGGTCTGCTCGGCGTCGGTTTGCTCGATATCCAACACCTGATCCACCAGATCCGGGCGGAAAATACCCGGCAGATAAGCCGGTGCCCAGCGGCGAATACCGGGAATATTGCTGCCTTCCGCCGGTTGCAAGCCAATGATCTGCACCTGCGGATTTTGGCTCTTCAGGTAGCCGCCCACGCCGGTAATGGTGCCGGTGGTGCCCATGCTGGAGACGAAATGGGTGACCCGCTGCTGGCTCTGCTGCCAGATTTCCGGGCCGGTGGTGGTGAAGTGGGCGTAGGGATTGTCCAGATTGTTGAACTGATCCAGCACCTTGCCCTGCCCCTGATTCTGCATGTCCAACGCCAGGTCACGCGCCCCTTCCATGCCCACTTCCCGGCTGACCAGGATCAGCTCGGCCCCGTAGGCGCGCATCGCCGCCTGGCGTTCCAGACTCATGTTTTCCGGCATCAGCAGCGTCAAAGCGTAGCCTTTCAACGCCGCGATCATCGCCAGCGCAATGCCGGTATTGCCGCTGGTGGCCTCAATCAGCCGGTCACCGGGTTTTATCTCACCGCGCAATTCCGCCTGCTGGATCATCGCCAGCGCGGCGCGGTCCTTCACCGAGCCCGCCGGATTATTGCCTTCCAGCTTGACCCAAACCTCGCTGCCCAGTCCTGCGGCCAGACGTTGTAATTTTACCAGCGGGGTATTGCCGATGCATTGTTCGAGCGTTGTCACGTGCTTTGCCTGTGTGTTGAAGTGCGTAATGTAAAAAGGCAACCCCAGGGTTGCCTTTAAAATGATGTTGGGAGGTAAAAACTATCAGGCGCTTTTAGCTAACGCAACAGGTTGTAGCAGCCGATCGCCAGCGTACAGGCGCGCATTCAGGCTGCCGACGTAATAACGGCCACCGCGAACCGGCGGCTCGTTACCGTCAGGCAACACCACGCTGATAGGTTCCTGGTGCCAACCGATCGGCTGAACGGTCATCTGCCAGAAGTGGCCACGCGGGCTAACCTCCAGCACCTGCACCGGCAACGGGCAGCGTTCGCTGCTCTCGGTGCCCACTTCCATCTCCCAAGGCCGCAGGAACAGATCCACGCTGCCCTGATGCATCGGCTGGAACGACAGCGGCCACTGGTGCGCGCCGACGAACAGTTGCGAGCCGCGGATTTCGCCGCTCAGGCGGTTCACTTCGCCCATGAACTCCAGCACAAAGCGGCTGGCCGGTTCGCGGACAATTTCTTCCGGCGAACCTACCTGCTCAATATTGCCCTGGCTCATCACCACGATGCGGTCGGCCACTTCCATCGCCTCTTCCTGATCGTGGGTGACGAACACGCTGGTAAACTTCAGCTCTTCATGCAACTGACGCAACCAACGGCGCAGTTCTTTACGCACCTGGGCATCCAGCGCACCAAAAGGTTCGTCCAGCAGCAGAATCTGCGGCTCTACCGCCAGTGCACGAGCCAAAGCTACGCGTTGCTTCTGGCCGCCGGAAAGCTGTGAGGGATAGCGGTTGGCCAAATGATCCAGCTGCACCATCTCCAGCAGTTGGGTCACTTTTTGTTTGATTGCCGCGGCATTCGGACGCTCACGACGCGGCAGCACGCTCAGGCCAAAGGCAATGTTGTCGAACACCGTCATATGGCGGAACAGCGCGTAATGCTGGAACACGAAACCCACCCGGCGATCGCGCGCATGCACATGGCTGACGTCGGTGCCGTGGAAGCCCAGCTTGCCGCCGCTCTGGTTTTCCAGCCCGGCAATAATGCGCAGCAGCGTGGTTTTGCCGGAGCCCGACGGCCCCAACAACGCCACCATCTCACCGGAGGCAATATCGAGCGAGATATCGTTCAATACCTTGGTACGACCGAAGAACTTGTTGATACCGTTAATCTCAATGCTCATGACTTTCCTCCCGCTCGAGACGTGCATTCTGGCGTTCCAGACGCCATTGCAGGCCACTCTTCAAAAATAGGGTCACTATCGCCATCAGGGTCAGTAACCCGGCGGCGGTAAAGGAGCCAACAGTGTTGTAATCCTGTTGCAATAACTCGACCTGCAGCGGCAGGCTAAAGGTCTCGCCGCGAATAGAACCGGACACCACCGACACCGCGCCGAATTCGCCAATGGCGCGCGCGTTGGTCAGCACCACGCCGTACAGCAGCGCCCAGCGAATGTTCGGCAACGTCACCCGGCGGAACATCTGCCAGCCGGAAGCGCCCAGTAAAATGGCGGCCTCGTCTTCCTGGCTACCCTGGCTCAGCATCATCGGCACCAGCTCACGCACCACGAACGGACAGGTCACGAAAATGGTCACCAACACCATGCCCGGCCAGGAAAACATGATCTGGATATTGTGCGCATCCAGCCAACCGCCCAGCAGGCCATTACTGCCGTAAAACAGCAGGTAAATCAGCCCCGCCACCACCGGTGAAACGGCAAACGGGATGTCGATCAACGTCAGCAGCAGCTGGCGGCCCGGGAAAGTGAACCGCGTCACCAGCCAGGCCAGCAAGGTGCCGAACACCAGGTTGAACGGCACGGTAATCAGGGCAATCAGCACCGTCAGCCAGATAGCGTGCAACATGTCGCGATCGACCAGGTTGCTCCACATCGCGCCAGCGCCCTTGGAAAAGGCTTCGGCGAAAATGGAAACGATCGGCACCACCAGCAGCAATACCGAAAACAGCACGCCGATACCGATCAGCGTCCACTTGCCCCAATTGACGCGCGGGCGTTCGACACCGTTGAACTCAGAGATATCCGCCATCAGTGCCCCCCGATGCGTCGGCCAAAGCGGCTTTGCAGAACGTTAATGCTGAACAGCAGCAGCAGCGAAGCCGCCAGGATCACCGAGGCAATCGCACTGGCCGCCGGATAATCGAACTCCTGCAGACGAACGAAAATCATCAGCGAGGTCACTTCCGTCTTCCAGGCGATGTTGCCGGCGATGAAAATCACCGCACCAAACTCGCCCAGGCTGCGGGTAAAGGAAATGGCCGTGCCGGCCAGCAGCGCCGGTGCCAACTCCGGCATCACCACGCGGCGAAAACTCTGCCAGCGGGTTGCGCCCAGGGTCTCTGCGGCCTCTTCATATTCGGGCCCCAGCTCTTCCAGCACCGGTTGAACGGTACGCACCACGAAGGGCAAGCTGGTGAAGGCCATCGCCACCGCGATGCCAAGCCAGGTGAACGTCACCTTGATGTCAAAATGCGCCAACCATTGGCCATACCACCCGGTGGTGGAGAACAGCCCCGCCAGCGTCAAACCGGCCACCGCCGTCGGCAGCGCAAACGGCAGGTCGATCAGGCCGTCCAGCAGCGTGCGCCCGGGGAAACGATAGCGAGTCAGGATCCAGGCCATCAGCATGCCGAACACCGCGTTGAACAAGCTGGCGACGCCCGCCGCCAGCAACGTGACCTTATAGGCTGCAACCACCTGCGGGTTGGAAACCACTTCCCAATATTGCGCCAGGCTCATCTGCGCCAGCTGCATCACCAGTGCGCTGAGCGGCAGCAGCAGGATCAGGCAAGTGTAAAACAGGCTGCTTCCCAGACTGAGACCAAACCCAGGCAGAACCCGTTTGCTGGACAACAACATTACTTATGCCCTGCCGCTAACAGTTGATCCAACTCGCCACCGGTAGAAAAGTGCGTCTTCATCACCTGTGGCCAGCCACCAAACTGATCTTCTACACGGAACAGTTTGGTCTGCGGGAACTGGCCCTTCGCGGCCGCCATCGCCTGTTTGTCATACACGCGATAGTAGAAGCTGGTGATCACCTGCTGCGCAGCCGGGCTGTAGAGGTAATTCAAATAATCTTTGGCGGCCTGTTCAGTACCGTTTCTTTCCACGTTTTTGTCGACCCAGGCGACCGGGAACTCCGCCAGAATATCGACCGGCGGCACGATCACCTGATACTTGTCTTCGCCATACTGCTTGCGGATATTGTTCACTTCCGACTCAAAACTGATCAGCACGTCACCCAGGCCGCGTTCCACAAAGGTAGTAGTCGCACCGCGACCGCCGGTGTCAAACACCAGCACGTTTTTCAGGAAACGGGTCATAAAGGCACGGGTTTTGGCCTGATCGTTGCCGTCAGCCTGGCTGGCGGCTCCCCAGGCAGCCAGATAGGTATAACGGCCGTTGCCGGAGGTTTTCGGGTTCGGGAACACCAGCTTCACATCGTCGCGCACCAAATCGTTCCAGCTATGGATGCCTTTTGGGTTGTCCTTGCGCACCAGGAAAGCCATGGTGGAATAGAAAGGTGAGCTGTTGTTCGGTAAGCGAGCCTGCCAGTCAGCCGGAATAAGTTGGCCGCGATCGTGCAGGATCTGCACGTCGGTCACCTGGTTGTAGGTCACGACGTCGGCACGTAACCCCTGCAATATGGCCAGCGCCTGCTTGGAAGAGCCAGCGTGAGATTGTTTGATGGTCAGCTTGTCGCCCGGATGCTGCTGGTTCCACTGCTGTTCAAAACCCGGGTTCAGTGCGGTAAACAATTCACGGGAAACGTCATAGGAGCTGTTCAGCAGCTCAGCGGCCGAAACGGTACCGCTGGCTAACAGCGCCGCCGCCAACCATCCTTTCAGCATGAAATTTTTAACCCGTGTTTGTTTCATTGTGCACCTTATAGCTGAATCAATCCGCCGGGCTTTCGCCCTGATGTTGACCAGTGTATTTATAACTAGGTGCGGAGCTGTAACGCTTTTATATACCGTTTAGTGATTTTCAAGCATCAAACGCTATAAGGCAGGGGCAGAGCGGTGTGGCAGAGGAGGAAGTTAATCCGGAGCCGGCATGGCCGACCCCGGAGGAAAGGTTAAAGCGACAGCAGGCGCGTCAACGAAGGCGCAAAGTAATAGCTGCCGGTCACCGCACGGCTAAAACGCAGCATCGCATCACGTTTGCCGTCCAAATCGCCAAACATGCTCAGCAGTTGTTTTTCGATGTTATGCAGGCGGGCGCAATAGGCGATGAAATATAGCCCGTGTTTACCGCTGGCAGTACCGTAAGGCAGGCTCTGACGCAAAATCTTCAGGCCTTTGCCGTCTTCTTTCAGATCGACACGGCTGACATGCGAGGTGTCAGGACGCTGCTCCGGCGGCAACTCTTCGCTGTCGTGCTTGGTGCGGCCGATAATCTGCTCCTGCTGCTCGGTGGTAAAGCGCTGCCACTGACGCAGGTTATGTTCATAACGCTGCACCAGCACGTAGCTGCCACCTGCGTCTTCTTCACCTTCGGCGATGACCGCCACTTCAGGACGTTTATCGCCCTGCGGATTTTCAGTGCCGTCGATAAAGCCGCTCAGATCGCGCTCTTCCACCCAGCGGAATCCGTGGGTTTCTTCTTCAATCTTGATGGCGTTGCCGAACGCTGCCAGCGCCGCCTGCGCCAGCGTAAAGTTAACGTCATGACGCAAGGATTGGATGTGGATCAACAGATCGCGCTGGGTGGCCGGGGCCAACCCTTTGCCCAGCGGGGTGAATGGCTTCAGCTCTTTTGCGCCCTGACCGCTGGAAAGGTCGTGCCAGACGTCATAGCCAAAGGCGATCACCGCACCCAAATGCGCATCGGGAAACTGCTGTTGCAGCTCGGTCAACGTCTGGCAAAACTGCTTGCAGCCCTGGCGCAAATCGGCGAATTCGCCCTGCACGGTGGCTTCCATAAAAATGGCGAAGCGGCAGTGTTCCAGTAAAATACCGCTCTGAACCTGGGTCATTATCGTTATCCTCAAAATCGAAATCGAGTAACAGGCTGCTGTATACCCGTCGTCTTTAAAGTCGCAGCGTTGTTACCTGCTTACAAGACCCCTCCGTAGGTCTTGCCCCTTCGGGGCCGCTACAAGCAGCGTTCAAATCTGTTCCCGACAGATTTGTCGCTCACCCCCGTTACTTACTCAAGTAAGCGCCCGGGGTGAGCGAGCTGGCCGCCTGGCTGCAACTTTAAAGCCATAGGGTATATGTCTAGATTTCCTGTTACGAATGCGCAGTATCATACCCGATGAAAACGGGATTGCCTTGCATCAGCGCAAAGAAAATAGGGTTACCCATAACCGGGCAATCTTGCCCAAAGGTAGCGGTGATTTAACGTTCAGTGGGGATGGAAACCAGATAAATCAGGGGCGCCGCGGATCGGGCGCCCAGGGGGAAGCTTTATTGCGGTTTGGCGTGCCAGATGATCTTGCTGACCGTCCAGCTTTTCAGCGTGTCATCCGGTGGGATGATATCTTGCGGGCCGGCCCACTTGCCGTCGAAGATATAGGTGACGTACTTGCTCTGCTGTGCGACGCACTCGACCTTGCCGGCATCATCGCCGTCGGCCGGTTTACAGGCACCGAACGCCTTGCTGTACAGGTCACTGAACGGCGTGCCCAGCTTGCTGCCCCACTCGGTCGCGACTTTGCTGTCCATCACGTCCACGCGCTGCACGTGACCCTTGGGTTCCCCGGTGATCACCAGCTTCACGTCGTTGCCGTCCATCGCCTGGTAGTAGGAAACTATTTTGCCCTGGCTGGTAGCCATGCCACCGCGCAGGCGGTAATCGCCATTCAGCCCGTCGTTAATGGCGCTTTCCGACATCGTGGTACCGGCGTTGAGGTCACCAACGCCCTTGGCGCTGACTTCGAGGCTGCTGCCAAACCAGTTAAATGGCGACAGGCTGGACCAAGAGAAATTGGACATCGTCGAACAGCCGGTCAGTAACAGCGGAAGCCCTAACAACAGTGGGCGAACATTCATTTTTAGCTCCTTAACATCAATGACGGGGCACAGCCTGCTCTGCCCTGCCGCACTTGGCGTTTTGTTGCGTGTCAGCCTCTCACAACTGTCCACGCATCGCCATCGGTTGCGAGCTTGGAGTGCGGAAAATGAGAAAAGTGCCGCACTGTGCGGCAATTAACCCGCCTCATCCTGTACCACGAAACAGGCCTTAAGACGCGCACTCAGCAGCAAGTAAGCCAGCGCCAACGCATCGAGCAGCGCCAACACGATGTCCAACGCCGAAGGATTGTCGTCTTGCTGCCACAGGCTAAACAGGGAACCGCCCAGCGCTGCCAGCAGCGAAGCAATCAGTACCCAGCGCCAGGCACGCCATAGCCGTGGCCACTGGTGACGACGCGGAGCAATCAAAAATGCCAACGCCGCCGGCAGCCCCAGCACGATGCCATACCAGAACCATTGGGTGTCCGGGTAAAACAGCGATAGCAGGCCTTCCCCCTGCTGGCGCGAAACCCCGGCCATCACAAACAGGATCCAGGTGCGGGCCTGTAAAATCAGTACGCCCCAAAACCACAGCGGCAAACGCAACGCACCGTGCTGATCGTAATCGTCGGGAGAAAAACGGGGTGGAAGTGGCTTCAACATCGATTCCTTGCCAATATCATGATGATTTTTCAAATGGGTGCCGTGTTTATTGTTTTCAATGCGCGCGCTTAAGAACCCCTTAAGATTTTCATGCTTTACTTAACCCCATCAAACCAGCAGTCCTGATTGGCAGGGCTTTGATTCTAGATTGAGATAAGGAAGCTTAAGATGAAAAAATATACCCTGGCAGCATTAATTGCTCTGTGCAGCGCACCGGTTATGGCTCAGCAAGGCGGGTTCCTCGATCCTGCGGCACCGCAAACGCACACCCAAAACACGCAGCAAGGCGGATTTTCCGGCCCTAGCGCCGCGTTGACCACCGTCGACAAGGTCAAGTCAATGAGTGATGACACCTGGGTGATGCTGCAAGGCAACATTGAGCAACGCGTCGGCGACGAGACCTATACCTTCCGCGACGCCAGCGGCACGCTGACGGTCGAGATCGACAAAAAACGCTGGAACGGTCAGACCATCACCCCGAAAGATAAAGTGCAGTTGGAAGGGAAAGTGGATAAAGACTGGAGTAACGTGGAAGTCGACGTGAAAACCATCAAAAAACTGCCCTAACGCGCAGTTTGGGCGGTGAAGCCTCACCGCCCAAAGTATCGCTCAATATTCCTGATCTTCGATCAGCCGCTTGCCCAGGCTGGTAATGCTCTGGATCTCGTAACCGAGTTTCTCGTACATCTCGATCACCGTGTCGTTATCTTCCCGCACCATCAGTTGGATCTTCGGGCAACCGCGCGCGATCAATTTTTTCTCTAACCGGCTGATCAACGCATTGGCGATACCGCGTCCGCGATAATCTGGATGCACCCCGAGATAATACGCCGAACCACGATGACCGTCGTATCCCCCCATCACCGATCCCACGACTTCTCCGCCCACTTCCGCGACCAGAAACAGATCCGGATCGTGATTCAGTTTGCGCTCAATATCCATCTCAGGATCGTTCCACGGCCGCAGCAGATCGCAGCGCTCCCACAGGGTAATGACTTCTTCAAAGTCGTCTTGTCGAAATACGCGAATTTCCATCGATGTTCGCCGCTGTTAATTAAGATGTTTATCTGATTATCGCGGGATTATTCACTTACGCAATATCAAACTGCGATTTCCCCGGGCAATAATGCAGAAATCCCCGGTAACTCGCGTAATAAATGGACATAGTTATCCGGTCGATTAATGATTATCAATACGATATAACGTCGCAAAATAGAATTTGTCGATGGAGCGTAGCGTTATGAAAAAGCAGGTTAAACCCTTCCTCAATTTTAAACCGCTCCCCGTTTCCCCCACGCGACGTCAATTACTGCTTTCTGGTCTGGCGCTGGTGCTGCTCGGCAGCAAGAGCCAAACGGCCCAAGCCGAAACCGGCGGCATGCTGCGCAAGCAACACGCTAAAACTGCGCCCAAACCCAGCGGCAGCAAAAGGCTGGTGATGATCGATCCCGGTCACGGCGGCATCGATTCGGGCGCCGTCGGCAGAGAAGGTTCGCAGGAAAAACACGTGGTGCTGGAGATTGCCAACCACGTGCGTCGCATTCTGCACGAACAGGAACACGTTGAAGTGCGCCTGACGCGGGAAGAAGACGAGTTTATCCCCCTGTTTCAGCGGGTGGAGATTGCCCACCAGCATCAGGCCGATCTGTTTATCTCTATCCATGCCGACGGTTTTACCAGCCCGGAAGCCTCCGGTGCCTCGGTGTTTGCCCTGTCCAATCGCGGTGCCAGCAGCGCCATGGCGCGTTATCTGTCCAACCGCGAAAATGCCGCCGATGACGTGGCCGGTGGCAAATACAAAAATCAGGACAACTATCTGCAGCAGGTGCTGTTCGACCTGGTGCAAACCGATACCATCAACAACAGCCTGACGCTCGGCCGCCACGTGCTCGGCCAGATCCGCCCGGTGCATCATCTGCACAGCAACAGCACCGAACAGGCGGCGTTCGCGGTGCTGAAATCCCCGTCGATTCCGTCGGTACTGGTCGAAACCTCGTTTATCACCAATCCGGCGGAAGAGCGCCTGCTTGGCACCACCGCATTCCGCGAGAAAATAGCCCGCGCCATCGCCGACGGCGTGATCAGTTTCTTCAGCTATTACGATTCACACCAACGAAAACCCGGCTGATACTGCCAGCCACGGTGAATAAAGGTATACTCTGCGGCTTGTTCAGTCAGACGCTGTGAATTAATCCGTATGAGTTTATCGACCATCGCAGAAGTAAAATCCTTCCTGCTGGCACTGCAGGACCGCATCTGCACGCAGCTGGCTCAGGCCGACGGCGGCGCCGTTTTCAACGAGGACCGCTGGACGCGGGAAGAAGGCGGCGGTGGCCGCAGCCGGGTATTGACCGACGGCGCGGTGTTCGAACAAGCGGGCGTCAACTTCTCACACGTCTCCGGTGCCACCCTGCCCGCCTCCGCTACCGCGCACCGCCCCGAGTTGGCCGGCCGCAGCTTCCAGGCGATGGGCGTGTCGTTGGTGATCCACCCGCGCAGCCCTTATATCCCGACCAGCCACGCCAACGTGCGGTTTTTCATTGCGGAAAAGCCGGGCGAAGAACCGGTGTGGTGGTTTGGCGGCGGCTTTGATCTGACCCCCTTCTACGGCTTTGAAGAAGATGCCATTCATTGGCACCGCACCGCCGAACAGCTGTGCGCCCCCTTCGGCGAGCAGGTGTATCCCAAATACAAAAAGTGGTGCGATGACTATTTCTTTATCAAGCACCGCAACGAAGCGCGCGGCATCGGCGGCCTGTTCTTTGACGATCTCAACACGCCCGACTTCGCTACCTGCTTCGCGTTTACCCAAGCGGTGGGCGAAGGCTTCCTCGATGCCTATTTGCCGATCGTGGAAAAACGCAAGGCGCTGAGTTGGGGCGATAACCAACGTCAGTTCCAGCTGTATCGCCGTGGCCGCTACGTCGAGTTCAATTTAGTCTGGGATCGCGGCACGTTGTTTGGCTTGCAAACCGGCGGACGTACCGAATCTATCCTGATGTCGATGCCGCCGCTGGTACGCTGGGAATACAACTATCAACCGGCGGAAGACAGCCCGGAAGCGGCCCTTTACCGTGATTTCCTGCCGGTGCGCGATTGGTTGAAGGAGCCGGAATAATGCAGATTTGGGTCGATGCGGACGCCTGTCCCAACGTGATCAAAGAAGTGCTGTTCCGCGCGGCGGATCGTACCGCCATGTCGGTAACGCTGGTCGCCAACCAACCGCTGAGAACGCCGCCTTCCAGGCATATCCACACTCTGCAGGTGGCGGCCGGTTTTGACGTGGCGGATAACGAAATCGTGCGCCGCTGCGAGAAAGGCGATCTGGTGATCACCGCCGATATCCCGCTGGCTGCCGAGGTGATCGAAAAAGGCGCGGTGGCGCTGAATCCGCGCGGGGAACGCTATACGCCAGACACCATTCGTGAGCGCCTGAACATGCGCGACTTTATGGACACCCTGCGCTCCAGCGGTATCCAGACCGGCGGCCCGAATACGCTGAACCAGCGCGACCGTCAGCAGTTCGCCAACGAGCTGGACAAGTGGTTGCAGCAGGCAAAACGGGCGCAGTGATTGCGCCCGTACTCCGCTTAGAATCGCACCTCCCCGCCGAAGATATAGGTTCGGCCGCGGGCGGTGTTGGTCGGTGTGAAGTCCTGTGACTGGGACGGCATCGAGTTCATCTTGTTCAACGCATCGGAATAGTCTCTGTCCATCAGGTTCTGCACGCTGAATTTCAACAGCAGGTTACGGTTGAACTGATAGGTGCTGTACAGATCGATAATCGTCGGAATGTGCGGCGCAGGCTCTTTCAGCAATTGCTCATTTTCGTCCCGATCCGAATTTGGCGACAGGCGAACCGCTTTACCCGTGTATTTGACCAATCCGCCCAGCGTCAGTTTCTCGTCCAGCAAACGAACCCCAGAATCTAACGTGAAATAAAACTCCGGCAGTTCGCTGATGTCACCGGCACCGAATTCGTTGCTGGCCTGATTGGTCGGTTGGCTGGTGTGCTCTTTGCTCAGGGAGAGTTTGGTGTAGGCGAAACCGGCATCATACATTGCCTCTACTTCCACCCCACGCATTCTGACCGGCTCATAAGCATTGCTGTACATGGTCATCACGACATTCTCATCGGCGTTATCCCACTCTTCCTGCGTAGCCTGGGAGCGGTTGCACTTCTCGCGATTGCTGCACACCATGTAGTTTTGGCTGGAAATGTAATTTTTGATCTTTGATTCAAAATACACCGCCTTCAGCTGGAAGCTGTCCTGCTTGAACAACAGGTCATGAGCATTGGCGTTGAAGCCGGCCTGGTAGGTTTCGGCGGTTTCGCCCTTCAGGAACGGGTTCATCGACTGCCCGCCGCTGTTGGCGAAGAATACCTCCTGAATATTCGGCCCGCGCATCGACTTGCTGTAGCTGACAAACGGCTGCAACCATGGCGTCACCTGCGCCGATAACAGCACCGACGGATTAAAACCGTGCTCTTTCAAATTGATATTGCTGGCCCCCTGCGGGAAGCAGGCCACTCGCTCATCACAGGCAGGTTTATAACCGGAAATATCATAGGAACTGTAGTTCAGATCAAAGTTGCTCTGCCAGATGCCGTAGTTAAGCTGCAGCCCACTGTAAAGGCTGGCGATATTTTGTTTACCCGCGATCCCCACCGGCGAACTTTCCGCCTGGTTATCGTCGGTTACCAGCCCGGATGCGTGCTTCTTGTATTCGTTACGGATCAGCTTGCCACCATAACTGAAGGCAAAATCGACCTCCTGCAGGCTGAAACGGCTGGTGTTATTGACGTCCAGCGCGTCCGAGATATTTTTCGCCTTACTGTCGCTAAACCCTGCCATATTGTCAGACATGAATTTCTGCTCACCGCGGCTGGTACTGGCTGTCAGATTAAAATCAATCAGCTCGGAGAAAGGCGCATAGTGATATTTAATATAGAAGTCATTACTGTCGATATGACGGCGGGTTATTTTATTCTGGTAGGTCCTGGCCGACAGTTCGATACTATTAAAAGCGTCTGGCTTAATATCGACTTTGAATAACTGGGATTTAGGGTTCTGTCGATAAGTTTTATCAACGTTAAACTCTTCACTGTCAAAACCGGAGCCGTTTTTGTAATTAGACGTGATGGAACTGCCGCTGATGGCTGCCATCGCGCCCAGGCTGCCGCCTTCGCCAAAGGCGCCGGTTTTCCCGCCCACGGCAATCATGCCGCTGCGGCCAATGCCGTTATTGCCCACGGAAAATTTGGTGCGCACGCCAAAGGGATTATCGGAAAACACCACGTCATCCACACCCAGGGTGCGGAAGTTGGCGCTGCCTGCCAACGCATTCACTCCGGCGGAGCCCGTCGCATTGCCGCGCGCTACATCAACGCCGACGATAAAATTGGGGTCGATCAGCGCACCGAACTGGCTGGTGGGTAACCCGCCATGGGCTGCATCGCTCGGCGAACTGCCGTAGTAGTTCTGGGTAATACCGTCCACCATGGTATTAACGCGGCCAAAGCCGCTCATGCCGCGGATATTGACGCTAACCGATCCCTGGCCCGGATCGATTTGGGTATAGGTGCCCGGCATGCTGCGCAAAATGCTGTCTACCGATTCGAGATTCTTATTTTCCCCTCGTGAGCTGAAGGCACCCAGTTTTTCCAACGCCTCCTTTTCGCTACGGTCGCTTTCTGTCGCAGCCGAAACGTTCAACGGGCTAAACACCACGTTGCCGTTGCCATTATCTGCCCCGTCTTGCGCAGCCGTCGCCGTCCCGCTCAGCGCTATTCCCGCACCGATCAGGCTTACCAGTAATTTAATTTTCATAGATCCCCAGAAATGACCAAAAAGATGTTATGGCCGACAATGCCCAGCACAAAGCCCGCCGAAATCGACGGTAAAATTAACGCTTTATCGTTTTAATAAGCCGCCAGGTTATTTCCTGGCGGCCAGAAGGGTTATTTCCGCGTTTTCTGATCCACCGCCAAAATAAAGCTGTATTCCAAGGCGCTATTTTCCAGCCGCGTCAGTCGGCCCGATTTGCCGCCGTGCCCGGCCGTCATATCGGTGGCCAGCAGCAGCAGCGAATCGCCCTGTTTAAAGCGACGCAGTTTGGCCACCCATTTTGCCGGTTCCCAATATTGCACCTGCGAATCATACAGGCCGCTGGTCACCAATAGGTTCGGGTACGTCTGCTTGCGTACGTTGTCGTAGGGGCTATAAGACTTCATCAGCGCATAGGCTTCTGGTTGATTTGGGTTGCCCCACTCTTCATATTCGCCGACGGTCAGTGGAATGCTGTCGTCGAGCATGCTGGTCAAAACATCCACGAAAGGCACCTGCGCCACCACCGCGTTATACAGCTGCGGCGCCTGATTGATCACCGCGCCCATCAGCAAGCCGCCGGCGCTGCCCCCCATGGCATAGATACGCCCCGGCTGGCCGTAACCCTGTTTGATTAACGCCTGGGTTGCATCGATAAAGTCGCTGAAGGTGTTGGGTTTATGGCTCAGTTTGCCCTGCTGATACCAGTTCTGCCCCAATTCTCCGCCGCCACGCACGTGGATCAGCGCATAAACAAAACCGCGATCCAGTAAACTGATGCGGTTGGCGCTGAAGGCCGGATCCATACTCATGCCATAGGCGCCATAGCCGTACACCAGCAGCGGGCTGTGCCCCGGTTTGAACATCGCACGGTTGTAGACCAGCGAGACGGGTACCTTCACACCGTCACGCGCGCTGATCCACACCCGTTCGCTGTGGTACTGGCTGGGATCAACCCCTTTCACTTCCTGCTGTTTCAACAGGGTACGAGTGCCTTTATCAAGATCCCATTCGTAGGTGCTGGTCGGCGTGGTCATCGCCGAATAGCCGTAGCGCAGGTGCTGATTGTCCGGATCGGGGTTATAGCCCAGCCAGGCCATGTAGCTGGCATCATCGAACGGAATGCTGCGCTGGGTTTTGCCGTCCCAACTGATTTGCCGTAGCTGTACCAGGCCATCGCCACGCTCTTTCACCACCAGCCAGTCGCGGAATAAGGTGAAACCTTCGACCTCGCGCTTTTCCTGCGGTGCAATCAGCGTCTGCCACGGTTTATCGAGCGCCGCGGTATGATAGAGACCAAAATGCGGGCTTTGGTGATTGGAGCGTAAATAGAACTCGCCGCGATAATGGTCGAGGTAATATTCATGGCCGTTCCGACGGGCGGCAAACAGCACCGGCGCTTTCAGCGGTTGGTTGGCATCGATCAGCCGCGCCTCAGAGGTAGTGTTGCCGCTGATGGTAATAATGAGGTAGTCGCGGGAGGAGGAATGGGCCAGGCTCAGATAAAACGCCGCGTCATCTTCCTGATACACCAGTTTATCGTCCGCGACCGGCGTACCGAACTGATGGCGATAAACCTGGTACGGCAACAGCGTTTGCGGATGGTTGCGAATATAAAACAGCGTCTTGCCATCGTTGGCCCACACCATGTCGCCAGAGGTGTTTTCAATCACTTCCGCGGCCCATTTCTCGCTGTCGACATTACGCAACGAAATACGGTACTGCCTGCGCCCCTGATAATCTTCGGCGATCGCCATCCGCTGATTGTCCTGGCTGATCTCCAGACCGCCAACACGGTAATAAGCCTGCCCTGTCGCGCGCTGGTTGGCATCCAGCAACGTTTGCCATGGCGCATCGGCGGTAAGGGCCTGACGCTGGTACAGGGCAAAATCCTTGCCCGCCGCATAGCTTTCCTGATAGCGGTAGCCGTTCAGTTGATAAGGTACCGAGCGATCTTCCGGGCTCATGCGGCCGAGCATTTCCTGGTACAGCGTATCGCGCAGTTTTTTGTACGGCTGCATCATCTGTTCGGTATAACGGTTTTCCGCCGTCAAATAATCCAGCATCTTTTTATTCTGGCGGCTGTCGTCGCGCAACCAATAGTAATCATCTACCCGGGTTTCACCCTGGGCGGTCAACTTTTTCGGGATGATTTCCGCGCTGGGAGCCTGCGGTGCCGCCTGAACGGCCTGGCCCATTAAGCTTAATGAGATCACGACAGAGGTTGCCGCACGCCAACAACGGCCCGGCAAAAGTGGATATTTCATAGTCCCTCACGATGGTTTGACATCGGCAACGCCTGCTTTTGTTTCAGCAAACAAAAGGCCGCTGCCGTCGGCATAAACTATTGGACGGCGTGCAACGCCGCCAGATTAAAATCGATGGGCATCGTCACCCGAACCTTGTCCTGCTGAAGCATCTCCACCGGCGGCTGCGGCAAAGGCTGCGCCCGAGTCACCACCGCCAGTGCCTCCCGATCCAGCGAGGCGGTACCTGACGACGCCTGCAATCTCAAATCAGACACCCGGCCCTGCGCATCCACCGTAAAGACCACCTGCGGCATGCCTGTACGGCGGCGGCGCTGTGCATCCGACGGATAGCGTTTGATGCGGTTCAGCAGCCCCTTAACCTGGCTTTCCCACGACAGCTTGGCCTGCAGTTGACTGGCGGAATCACTGTTCAGCGGTGCCGCCGCCTGCCGGGCTACATTCAACGCTTTCGGTGCCGCGGCGCTGGAGGCCGCAGCGTGTTTGGTCTCTTTTGCCTGCTCCTCGGGCTTCGGCTGAGTTTTCTGCGGCGGCCGCTGTTCAGTTCGCTTCTTTTCGGCCACGGCAATCTTGGTTTTTTCAGCCCTTGCCAGCTTTGGTAAGTCGGGTTGTTCTTGCTGTTCAGCCGGTTGTGCAGCAGACGACTGCGCCTGCTGTACGCCTAGCGGTAAGGGTTTGGGACTTTCCGGCGCTTCAATCTGCGCGGCCCAGCTCATCATTACCGCCGGAGGCGGCAATTGCATCGGCGGCAGCGAGCGTGGCGGCCAGTAAAACAACAGTACCAGCGCCACATGTGCCGCGATAGCGCACACAAAACCGCGCGACCAGCGCGGTTGCGGCATCGCAGGGGCCGAAAAAGAGAAAGACTGACTTAGCATAGGGACATTAGATTACTTAATTGCGAATGATTGCAGATCACATTTGCTAATGATAATCATTTGTAATTATTATTAACAGTCCTTTTCACTGCCTTAACAGATTCATTTTACGGCCGGGGTGATCCACAGGTAATCGGCCACCTGTTTGTCGACCTGTACCCCGGGTTCCGCCAGCATCAGTACCGTTGGCAACGCAGCCGGTTGCAAATCCTGCACGTGCAGTGGCACTCCTACGGATTTGGCGGCATGGTAGCCACCGGCAATCAACAGCGCGGGAGTGGGCGCGGCCAGCAGGCGTTCGGCCATGCGGCGGTCACGCTGCTGTTGGATCGCCAGCATCGCATGCAATTGTTGAGGTTCAATCTTGCCGCCGTGCGAAGTGCGGATAGTTTCCTCCAGCGCTTTCTGCACCACCGGACGCACCGACAGTTGGCCCTGCGGGAAACTTGGCTGCTGATAAAAAGCCATGATTTCATCGCGATCCAGATTAGCCGACCACAGCGGATAGGGTGCACGCATCGCCGCCATTACCACATCGCCGTACAGCGACCATTTCCACCCCAACTGCCAGCCGATCAACTCCGCTACGCGTCCGTCGCGAACGCTGGGGTCCCCCTGCAGCCACTGTTTCACCTGGTTAACCTTGTCTTGCTGATTCGGGTTAATCATTTCCATCAGCACGCTACCCTGGGGACGCTGCTGCGGCAGGTTTTGCACCAGCCACAGCTCAATCTGATGGTGATAGGGGTTATCGTGTTTTTCGCCGACAATGACCCGCGGTTGACCGGCCAAACGGGCCAGAAGCTGGTCAGGTGACAGGCTTTCTCCACTGCGCAAATCCGTAATTTTGCCCAAACTATCAAGGGTATTTTTTGGCGAGGAAACCGGGGTTTGGCTACAGGCGGCGAGCGCCAGCGCGGCCAATAAAATCAAAAGTCTCATGATGCTGCCCTGTCATAAAAAGTGGCGACATTATAGATAATAATTATCATTTGCATATAGACAACCCCCTTTCCTGCGACATCGATAACTATTTTTTTACTTTAGGATCTCTGACCACGCATTGATTTCATGAAGTATTGCAGGTATAACCAATAGCCATTTAGCAGCTTAGACGTCTATACGGGTAAAACACCATGCACTCACCTGTCCCCGCCGAAGGGCAATTCAAACGCACCATGAAGGCCCGGCACCTGGTGATGCTGTCGCTGGGTGGCGTGATCGGTACCGGGCTGTTTTTCAACACCGGCTATATCATTTCCACCACCGGCGCCCTGGGTACCCTGCTGGCCTATCTGATTGGCGCACTGGTGGTCTATCTGGTCATGCTGTGCCTGGGCGAGCTTTCGGTGGCGATGCCGGAAACCGGCGCCTTCCATGTTTATGCCTCCCGCTATCTTGGTCCGGCGACCGGTTATACCGTGGCCTGGCTCTATTGGCTCACCTGGACCGTCGCACTCGGTTCCAGCCTGACCGCCGCCGGTTTCTGCATGCAGTATTGGTTCCCACAGTCGCCGGTTTGGCTGTGGTGTTTGATTTTCTGCGCGGCCATTTTCCTGCTCAACGTAGTCACCACTCGCTTCTTCGCGGAGAGCGAATTCTGGTTCTCGTTGATCAAGGTGATCACTATTTTGGCGTTTATCATCCTCGGCGGAGCAGCCATGTTTGGCCTGCTGCCGATGAAAGACGGCACCCCGGCTCCCTTTCTGCATAACCTGACCGCCTCCGGCTGGCTGCCCAACGGCACCCTGCCGATCCTGATGACGATGGTGGCGGTCAACTTCGCTTTCTCCGGCACGGAGCTTATCGGCATTGCCGCAGGCGAAACCGAAAATCCGGAAAAGGTGGTGCCCTGGGCGATACGCACCACGGTGATCCGCCTGATGCTGTTCTTTGTCGGCACGGTGTTTATTCTGGCTGCGCTGATCCCGATGGATCAGGCCGGGATTGTCAAAAGCCCGTTTGTGTTGGTGTTTGAACGCATCGGCGTGCCCTATGCCGCCGATATCTTTAATTTCGTCATCCTGACCGCCATCCTGTCGGCCGCCAACTCAGGCCTGTACGCTTCGGGCCGCATGCTGTGGTCGCTGGCCAACCAGCGCACCCTGCCGGCCTATTTTTCTCGCGTCAATAAACGCGGCATTCCGATCAATGCGCTGACCTTCAGCATGCTTGGCGGCGTACTGGCGCTGTTAACCAGCGTGATTGCGCCGGACACGGTGTTTGTTGCCCTGTCGGCCATTTCCGGCTTTGCCGTGGTGGCAGTTTGGTTGAGCATCTGCGCCTCCCACTACGCTTTCCGCCGCCACTATCTGCGCAGCGGCCAGCCGATCGCCGGCCTGAAATACCGCGCGCCGGGCTATCCGTTAACGCCGATCGTCGGTTTTTCCCTGTGCCTGCTGGCCTGTATCGGACTGGCGTTCGATCCGGAGCAGCGCATCGCGCTTTACTGCGGGCTGCCGTTCGTCGCACTGTGCTACGCCGCCTATTATCTGACCCGCCGCAGCGGGCAAAAAACATCTTTGGGAGAAAATCATGTTGGTTAACAACCCCGTCGCCACGCTGTTGGCCACCCACAACACGCTGATTCTTGACGGCGCACTGGCGACCGAACTGGAGGCTCGCGGCTGTGACCTCAGTGATTCCCTGTGGTCGGCCAAGGTGCTGATCGAAAACCCCGAGCTGATTTATCAGGTTCATCTCGACTATTTCAACGCAGGGGCGCAGTGCGCCATCACCGCCAGCTATCAGGCCACGCCACAGGGCTTTTTGCGCCGGGGGCTGGATCACGAGCAGTCACTGGCGCTGATCGCCAAAAGCGTGCACCTGGCGCAACAGGCGCGCAGCGACTTTCTGGCTCAGCACCCGCAGGCAACCCCCTTGCCGATCGCCGGCTCGGTCGGCCCCTATGGCGCTTATCTGGCCGACGGCTCTGAATATCGCGGCGATTACGCATTACCGCAGGAAGAAATGATCGCCTTCCACCGCCCACGCATCCGTGCGTTGGCCGAAGCCGGCGTAGATCTGTTGGCCTGTGAAACCCTGCCCTCGTTCACCGAGCTGCAGGCGTTGCTCACGCTGTTGCAAGAATTCCCGACGCTCGGCGCCTGGTTTGCCTTCACCCTGCGCGACAGCCAACACCTCAGCGACGGCACGCCGCTGACGCAGGTGCTGGCAGCGCTGCACGGTAATCCGCAGGCGTTGGCGATTGGCATCAACTGCATTGCGCTGGAAAATGTGGCCCCGGCGCTGCGCCAATTTGCCGTGCTGACCGATAAACCGCTGTTGGTCTATCCTAACTCCGGCGAACATTACGACGCGGTGAGCAAAACCTGGCACGCCTGCGGCGGCGAGCACGGCAGCCTGATTGATCAGGTAGGAGAATGGCAACGCATCGGCGCACGGCTGATCGGCGGCTGCTGCCGGACTACGCCAAAGGATATTCGCCAGATCGCGGCACTCTGCAAGGCATAAAAAAGCCCCCTGCGCCAAGGCGTCAGGGGGCGGTTTAATGCCGAAGGCTTATAACGGTTCGGTCTGCGCTTCCACAACCGCCAGCGCCACCATGTTGACGATGCGGCGCACCGAGGCGATTGGCGTCAGGATGTGTACCGGTTTCGCTACTCCCATCAGCACCGGCCCCACGGTAACCCCTTCCGAAGACGACACACGCAGCAGGTTGTAGCTGATACGCGCCGCTTCCATGTTCGGCATAATCAGCACGTTGGCCGAGCCTTTCAGCGGGCTGTCCGGCATCAGATCATTACGAATGCTCTCAACCAACGCGGCATCGCCGTGCATCTCGCCGTCGATTTCCAGCTCCGGCGCCATCTGATTCACCAACTCGAGCGTTTTACGCATCTTGCAGGCTGCCGGGTTATCGGAAGAACCAAAGCTGGAATGGGACAGCAACGCGACCTTCGGCTCAATGCCGAAACGACGCACGGTTTCCGCCGCCATCAGGGTGATTTCCGCCAGTTGCTCCGGCGTCGGATCGTCATTGACATAGGTATCGGCGATAAAGGTGTTGCCGCTTGGCAGCAGCAGCGCATTCATCGCCCCGGCGACATGGGCGCCCTCACGGAAGCCAAATACTTTTTCAACCACGTCGTAATGCTCGTGATAGCTGCCGATGGTGCCGCAGATCATCGCATCCGCCTCGCCACGATGCAGCATGATGGCGGCAATCAGCGTCGGGTTGCCGATCACCGCACGGCGCGCCTGCTCCTGCGAAACGCCGCGGCGTTTCATGATCTGGTAGTACTCGCCCCAGTATTCATTGAAACGCGGATCGGACTCGTTGTTCACCACTTCAAAGTCTTTACCCGGCGTCAGCTGCAGGCCGAGTTTTTTCAGCCGCATTTCGATCACGCTCGGGCGCCCTACCAAAATCGGATAGGCCAAGCCTTGCGACACCAATTCCTGAGTGGCGTGCAGTACCCTTTCTTCTTCGCCTTCCGCCATCACCACCCGCTTCATTTCCTTCTTCGCCTGGGCAAAGATCGGTTTCATGAACAGGTTGGTTTTGTAAACGAATTCAGACAGCTTTTCGACATAGGCATCAAAGTCTTCGATCGGCCGCGTCGCCACGCCAGACTCCATCGCCGCCTTGGCCACTGCCGGAGCGATTTTAACAATCAGGCGCGGATCGAAAGGTTTGGGAATGATGTATTCAGGGCCAAATGACAGATCCTGATCACCATAGGCCGACGCCACCACGTCGCTTTGCTCTGCCAGCGCCAGATCGGCAATCGCATGCACGCAGGCCAGCTTCATCTCTTCGTTAATGGTGGTCGCCCCCACGTCCAGCGCACCGCGGAAGATGAACGGGAAGCACAGCACGTTGTTTACCTGATTCGGGTAGTCGGAGCGGCCGGTACAGATAATGGCGTCCGGGCGCACGGCTTTCGCCAGCGGCGGCAGGATTTCCGGTTCTGGGTTGGCCAGCGCCATGATCAACGGATCCCTGGCCATGGTTTTCACCATATCCTGAGTCAAGACACCCGGGCCGGAACAACCGAGGAAGATGTCGGCGTTAGGGATAGCGTCACCCAGCGTACGCTGGCCGTTATCTTCAATCGCATAAGCCGCCTTGGTCTGCTCCATATTGGCGTCACGGCCTTTGTAGATAACCCCTTTGGAGTCGCAGACGGTAATGTTCTGCTGGCGCAGCCCCAGGGCCACCAGCAGGTTCAGACAGGCGATCGACGCGGCGCCGGCTCCGGAAACCACCAGCCGCACGTCGGAAATATTCTTTTTCACTACCCGCAGGCCGTTCAACACTGCGGCGGTCGTGATGATCGCGGTACCGTGCTGATCGTCGTGGAACACCGGGATCTTCATGCGCTCGCGCAGTTTCTGCTCGATGTAGAAACACTCCGGCGCTTTGATGTCTTCCAGATTAATGCCGCCGAAGGTCGGCTCCAGCGCGGCGATGATGTCGATCAGCTTGTCAGGGTTTAGCTCATCGACTTCGATATCAAACACGTCGATACCGGAAAATTTCTTGAACAGGACGCCCTTCCCTTCCATCACTGGTTTACCGGCCAGCGCACCGATATTGCCCAGGCCCAGCACGGCCGTGCCGTTGGAAATGACCGCCACCAGGTTGCCACGCGCGGTATATTTGTAGGCCGCCAGCGGATCGGCAGCAATTTCCAGACAAGGTGCCGCGACGCCCGGCGAGTAGGCCAGCGCCAGATCGCGTTGCGTTGCCAGCGGCTTGGTGGGGGATACCTGGATCTTCCCTGGGACCGGATATTGGTGGAAATCAAGCGCACTCTGTTTGAGCTGTTCGTCCATTGTAGGTTCCTATGCTTTTTGCTTTTATGTTGAGGTAAGGCTATTAAGCTGTGTCCTGCCATTGTTCGTGCCAGCGTCGCAGACCCAAAAGCCCGTAATCAAGGCGGAGGATGCTGGACATAGCGTGCCTATGTTCAAACCCGACAACGCTAAGTACGGTTTTTTGGGGCGCGGCCCGAAGGGCTGGCGCTCACGTACAATGGCAGGACGCAGCCTTGTAGTATAGTGAGAGAAACGTCACAAACTTTGAAGCGGGCCAAAACCTTGATCGAAATAGTTTTATAAAAGTAAAAAAAGAAGTACCACAGGACGAAGAAGAAAAACACTGCCATCAGTGCGCTGGCAGTTGGGCGCGCCAGGCATTCATCGTGGCCACCCGGCCTGCGCAGATTTGTAACGAGGTTTGTAGCGCCAGGGTATAACTCAGCGCATCGCCCCAGGTATTGCCCAGCAGCTGCGGCTGCTCGCACGGAATAAACACCGTTTCAGGGGGCAACAGTACCACCGGCACTGCCGGCTGCGGCGGTTGGGCGCAGGAGCTCAATAACAGCGCCAGGCATAGGCTGCCCAGCGCAGGCGTCATTTTTAATCGCTTCACGGTATTTCCTCTGATAAACATCGCTTTGCTGCCGCAACTGCTGCTCCTGTTGCTGCTGAGCCGCCATCAGCGCACGATTCTGTGCATCCTGAGTTTGCAGCGTGGCAATCAACCCCGCCTGCTGCGCCAGGGTCTTTTGCTGCTCTAACGCCTGCTGCCGCGCCAGCTCCAGCCGGTGCGACAACAGCGAGCTGTAGCCGCCAAGGCAGATGGCTACCAACAACAACAGCAGCAATCCGCCCTGCGCCAGCCTGCTCAGCCAACCGCTCATGCCGGGTAATCCTTAAAGGAAAGCTGGAAGTGCGGCCCGTCCTTCAGCGTCTTCCATTCCCCGCCCCACTCAACGGCAACCGCACACTCTCGCGCGGCACGACGGACCGCCACCGCGATTTGCGCATAATAGTCCCACTCCCAGGACACCACGCCTGCCGGCATAGCCACCACGTCCACCGCGTGGCCGGTCAAATGGCGGCTTTTCAGCGTCTGGCTTTGCCCACCCCGCACCAGGTCACGCTGACGCGCCATGCTGCGGCGCCCTTCGGTGATGGAAAAAGGCACCAGCGAATAATGCAGCGCCAGCCGCATCACCCGCACCAGATCCGGATGCACGTCCATTAAATTGGTCTCGCTGCGTGCGGTAAAACGAATGTCTTCAATTTCATTTATCATCTTTAAACCCCGTTTTTTTGCCAATAAATCTTTTAATTAATGCGCTGATATAATCAGCCCCAAGAAAACCAATCAGCACGCTGGCAAGGTTCGCCCACTTTAATTCCAGCCCGGTCAGCGCCAAAGCGTCGCGCACCGTCCAGGCCAATAACGCGCACATGCCTGCATTTAATAAACGGCGCCGCATACCGACATTGCGATAAGCCCCGTGCAATAGCGCCATGAGCCCTGCCAAAATGGCATTCATCACCGGCTGAAGATATTCACATGCTCGCTGGATAATTAAGCCAACAGCGTCTGGCTCTAAGCTGGACATAGCTACACTCCTATTTTATTTTAATTAAACGCCAATCACGGCCGGTGGAATATCGGTACCATCAGAATCTAGTTAAGGATGCTATAACAAAGCAAATGAATAAATACAGCCTCTAAAGTCAAATTCATTCATGCTCACCCATGGCACAACACCGCCCTGCCAAATAACTTGGCAAGCCGATAAAAAATTCATCTTTATTGTGATTTATTTCGACTTCTCTTTATCCGATAAATAAACATTAATAGCGGCGGGAGATTCACTCTCAATGACAAAAACCTTAACTCTGGAGAAATACCATGTCAGAACGTAAAGCCGTTATTGGTTATTATTTCATTCCTACTAACCAAATTAATCACTATACCGAGTCCGATACTTCAATCGTACCTTTCCCGGTGTCCAATATTACACCGGCCAAGGCCAGGCAACTGACCCACATTAATTTCTCGTTCCTCGACATTAACAGCAATCTGGAGTGTGCCTGGGATCCGGAAACCAATGACGCCAAGGCGCGTGATGTGGTTAGCCGTTTGACTGCGCTGAAGGCGCATAACCCGAATCTGCGCATCATGTTCTCCATCGGCGGCTGGTATTACTCCAACGATCTGGGGGTGTCCCATGCCAACTATGTCAACGCGGTCAAAACCCCGGCGGCACGCACCAAATTTGCGCAATCCTGCGTCCGCATCATGAAAGACTATGGCTTTGACGGCGTAGACATTGACTGGGAATACCCGCAGAGCAGCGAGGTCGACGGTTTTGTCGCCGCGCTGCAGGAAATCCGCACCCTGCTCAATCAGCAAACCCAGGCCGACGGCCGTCAGGCGCTGCCTTACCAACTGACCATCGCCGGTGCAGGTGGCGCGTTCTTCCTGTCGCGCTACTACAGCAAGCTGCCGCAGATCGTCGCCTCACTCGATTACATCAACCTGATGACCTACGATCTGGCCGGTCCATGGGAAAAAATCACCAACCACCAGGCAGGCTTGTTTGGCGACAGCGCCGGGCCAACCTTCTATAACGCGCTGCGTGAAGCCAATCTCGGCTGGAGCTGGGAAGAGCTGACTCGCGCCTTCCCCAGCCCGTTCAGCCTGACGGTAGACGCCGCCGTACAGCAACATCTGATGCTGGAAGGCGTGCCGAGCAGCAAAATCGTCATGGGCGTGCCGTTCTACGGCCGGGCGTTCAAAGGCGTCAGCGCCACTAACGGCGGCCAGTACAGCAGCCACAGCACGCCGGGGGAAGATCCCTTCCCTGGCACCGATTACTGGTTGGTCGGCTGTGAAGAGTGCGTCCGCGACAAGGATCCGCGCATCGCCTCTTACCGCCAGCTGGAGCAAATGCTGTTGGGCAACTACGGCTATCAGCGCCTGTGGAACGATAAAACCAAAACGCCGTATCTGTACCACGCGGCCAATGGCCTGTTCGTCACCTATGACGATGCCGAAAGCTTCAAGTACAAGGCGAAGTACATCAAACAGCAGCAACTGGGCGGCGTGATGTTCTGGCACCTGGGCCAGGACAACCGCAATGGCGATCTGTTGGCCTCACTCGACCGTTACTTCAACGCACCGGACTATGACGACAGCCAGTTGGATATGGGCACCGGCTTGCGCTATACCGGCGTTGGCCCAGGTAATCTGCCAATCATGAGCGCCCCGGCCTACGTTGCCGGTACCACCTATAACCAGGGAGCATTGGTGTCGTATCAGGGCTATGTCTGGCAGGCCAAGTGGGGCTATATCACTGCCGTGCCGGGTTCCGATACCGCCTGGCTGAAAGTGGGGCGCGTGGCGTAACGGTCAGCGACGACATAAAAAAACCCCGGGGCTGATGGCGACGGGGTTATAGGCTGCGTCCCACCATTGCACATGACGCCGTCGCAGACCCAAAAGCCCGTAATCAAGGCGGAGGGTGCTGGGCATAGCGGGCCTACGTTCAAGCCCGACAACGCAGAGTACGGGCTTTTGGGGCGCGACCCGAAGGGCTGGGGCCATTTGAACGCGCACCTGTGTTACGAGCCGCTTATTTGGCCTGCCAAACGTCACGACTCGCGCCTTGCTGCGCGTCCAAATGACCGCCAGCGGCGCTCACGTGCAATGGTGGGACGCAGCCTGCAAATTAAACGTTTAATTTTCGCATCCCTTCGTGGTCACTCCCTCAGTTGTTACACCAAGGATAACCCCCATCACGTATTACTTCCCGCCCCAGCAGACTGAAGACGTCGCTTTTGCGCGTCAGCCGCTCATGCCACCAGCTAAAACCGGCCCCTTTGCTGGCCGGATGCCAGGCCAGCCAAATCATTTCATCGCCTTTTTGCATATCGACCGGTACCGTCACCAACTCGCCGCTGGCCAGCTCTTTTTCTATCAGCGCCGGCGGCAAGAAGCCGTGCCCAATACCCCGCTTCAACAGCGCCAATTTGCTCTCGACGTCGCATACCATCAGTTGGCGCTGCAACGGCATGGCGCCATGGTTACGCTTGGGCAGCTCGTGGCTGCTGTCGGCAATGCCCACCACGATATCGTTCAGCCGCTGGTTTTTATCCACCGGCTTTTTCTGCGCCGCAAAGGGATGAGAAGGAGAAACGCACAGCACAAAATTCAGCTTGCCGAGCATCAGCGTCTTGGCCTGCACGCTGTCCGGGATCTGGCCGATGGCAATAATCAAATCCGCCCGGTTGTTCTTCAACGCATCCCAGGTGCCATTCAACGCTTCACGCTGCACGGATATGTTGGCGTTTGGGCTGTGCTGGATATAGTCGCGGATATCCTGGGTGAGCGTTTCCAGCGGAAAGAAATTATCAACCACGATGCGGATATTATTATCGAACTTTGGGATGTTTCTTACCCTACTTTCCAGATCCTGTACCGCATTTAAAATCCAGCCACCTTCCTGCAGCAGGAATTCCCCTTCATCCGTCAGGGTAATCATCGGGCCATTACGATGAAAAAGTTTCACGCAGAGTTTACTTTCTATATTGGAAACCCGGTAAGATATTGCCGAAGGGGTTTTATGCAACGCCTCCGCCGCCATTGAGAAAGAGCCGGTACTTTTGATGGTGCTGATTATTTTAATCGCATCCAGGGATAATCTAGTCATACAAATTCCTCTTTGACATAAAATAAGAAAAAAATGACACTAAATTCCCAAGTGGTTGGCGCGTAAAAGTCGTTCAAGTCACACAAGAGTAAGCAAAACCACAAGCAATATACTCTATATTGCAGCACGTCATCTGAAAGACTATTCATCAACACTTTAAATAAAATTCATCATGACGCCGTTTTTTTAGACAGCAGCGTTTAAATAAATTCAATCAAGAAATAAAAGACAATCATCATAATAATTTTAGTTAATAGCCTATAAAACATTCCACCTTGACAGCTGAGTCTAAGGGTAAAAATAAAACAAGCCGCCAAGAATGATGTTTTTAATTTTTTAATAACCTCTCTTTTTGTCGGTGAAAATAAACCCAACTTACAATACAACTTCAGTCAGGAGTGACTTATGAACAATACTTCCCGTACCCTTATGTCCCTTGGCCTGCTGAGCGCCGCGTTGTTCGGCGTATCACAACAGGCCGCCGCCCACGGTTACGTCGAAACGCCGGCCAGCCGCTCCTATCAGTGCAAACTGCAGCTCAATACCCAATGCGGCAGTGTGCAATATGAACCACAGAGCGTTGAAGGCTTGAAAGGCTTCCCACAGGCGGGTCCGGTTGACGGGCATATCGCCAGCGCCGACAAATCCACCTTCTTCGAACTGGATCAGCAAACGCCAACCCGCTGGAACAAGATCAATCTGCACACCGGCGCCAACTCCTTCACCTGGAGACTGACCGCTCGCCACAGCACCACCAGCTGGCGTTATTTCATTACCAAGCCGAACTGGGACGCGTCACAGCCACTGACCCGTGCGTCCTTTGACCTGACGCCGTTCTGTCAACAGAACGACGGCGGTGCGATTCCAGCCGCGCAGGTCACCCACCAGTGCAACATACCTGCAGACCGTAGCGGTTCGCACGTCATCCTCGCCGTGTGGGATGTAGCAGATACGACCAATGCCTTCTATCAGGCGATTGACGTTAACTTGACCAAATAATAAGGAAGGGAAATACCACAGGGTTCAGCCAGGTGCTGAACCCTTTTTTATTGCGAGTGCGCTATGCCACATCTTTTTCCCCTCGGTCAGCCCATACTGACACCGCCTTCGCAGGTGAGGTAAGCGGCTGCAAAACCGCGCCCTACCTGGCTCGTTTCGGGATCCATTGTTCTTATCCATCGCAACAATCAGAAAAAGCGCATTTTAATCATCGGGCTTCTGATGCAGTGTGTTCAGCCTACGATGAAAAACGTTCTCATTTCCCTACATTGACGTTTGGTCAAGGAGCTTATTAATGAACCAATTAGACGCACTCAAGCAGCTCACCACGGTGGTAGCCGACAGCGGCGATATCGAATCCATCCGCCAGTTCGAACCGCAGGATGCCACCACTAACCCTTCATTGATCCTGAAAGCCGCTGCGCTGCCTCAATATAAGCCACTGATCATCGAAGCTCTGAACTATGCCCGCCAGCAAGGTGGCAATAAAGAAACCCAACTGATCAACGCCAGCGACAAACTGGCGGTGAACATCGGCGTCGAAATTCTCAAAAGCGTGCCGGGCCGCATTTCCACCGAAGTGGACGCACGCCTGTCCTTCGATCGCGGCATGTGCGTGGCCAAGGCGCGTAAGCTGATCGGCATGTATCAGGAACAGGGTATTGATAAGTCGCGTATTCTGATCAAGCTGGCCTCCACCTGGGAAGGCATCAAAGCCGCCGAAGAACTGGAAAAAGAAGGCATCAACACCAACCTGACGCTGCTGTTCTCTTTTGCCCAGGCCCGCGCCTGTGCCGAAGCCGGCGTGTTCCTGATTTCCCCGTTCGTGGGGCGTATTTATGACTGGTATCAGGCCAAACAGCCTGCTGCAGACTATGACGCCGAGCAGGATCCGGGCGTCAAATCGGTGCGCAACATTTATGAATACTACAAACAGCACCGCTATCAGACCGTGATTATGGGTGCCAGCTTCCGTAAGGTAGAGCAGATCCTGGCTTTGGCCGGTTGCGATCGTCTGACTATTGCGCCGAACCTGCTGGAGCAGCTCAAACAAAGCGAGCAACCGGTAGAACGCAAACTGACGCCATCCACCGAGGCCTTCCACCAACCTGCCCCGCTGGCCGAAGCCGAATTCCGCTGGCTGCATAATCAGGACGCCATGGCCGTTGAAAAACTGGCCGAAGGCATTCGTCTGTTCGCCGTTGACCAGCAAAAGCTGGAAGACATGCTGTCCGCTGAACTGTAATTACTCTGGAGTAAAACATGTCCTCTCGTAAAGAGCTTGCCAACGCCATCCGCGCACTCAGCATGGACGCCGTACAAAAAGCAAATTCCGGCCACCCGGGTGCACCTATGGGCATGGCGGACATCGCCGAAGTCCTGTGGCGTGACTACCTGAACCACAACCCGACCAACCCGCACTGGGCTGACCGTGACCGCTTCGTCCTCTCCAACGGCCATGGCTCCATGCTGATTTACAGCCTGTTGCACCTCACCGGCTACGACCTGCCGATGAGCGAGCTGGAAAACTTCCGCCAGCTGCACTCCAAAACCCCGGGCCACCCGGAATACGGCTACACCCCAGGCGTGGAAACCACCACCGGCCCACTGGGACAGGGCATCGCCAACGCCGTCGGCTTCGCCATTGCCGAACGCACCCTGGCCGCGCAGTTCAACCGCCCGGGCCATGACGTGGTCGACCACCACACCTACGCCTTTATGGGCGACGGCTGCATGATGGAAGGCATCTCTCACGAAGTCTGTTCCCTGGCCGGTACCCTCAAGCTCGGCAAACTGACCGCGTTCTACGATGACAACGGCATCTCCATCGACGGTCACGTGGAAGGCTGGTTCACCGACAACACCGCCGAGCGCTTTGAAGCCTACGGCTGGCACGTGGTGCGTCACGTGGACGGCCACAACCCGGATGCCATCAAGGCCGCGATTGAAGAAGCCCGCAAGGTCACCGACAAGCCGTCCCTGCTGATGTGCAAAACCGTGATTGGCTTCGGCTCCCCGAACAAGGCCGGTACCCACGACGTGCACGGTGCTGCGCTGGGCGCCGCCGAAGTGGCCGCCACCCGCGAAGCCCTGGGCTGGAAATACGCCGCCTTCGAAATCCCGCAGGACATCTATGCCCAGTGGGACGCCAAAGAAGCCGGCAAGGCGAAAGAAGCGGCCTGGAACGACAAGTTCGCCGCCTACGCCAAGGCCTTCCCGGAACTGGCGGCCGAGTTCAAACGCCGCATGAACGGTGAACTGCCGGCCAACTGGAAAGCCGACGCCAAAGCCTTCGTCGAGCAGCTGCAGGCCAACCCGGCCAACATCGCCAGCCGCAAGGCCTCGCAGAACGCGCTGGAAGCCTTCGGCAAGGTGCTGCCTGAGTTCCTCGGCGGCTCCGCTGACCTGGCGCCAAGCAACCTGACCATGTGGTCCGGCTCGAAAGCGCTGAACGTTGACCCGGCGGGTAACTACATCCACTACGGCGTGCGCGAGTTCGGCATGACCGCCATCACCAACGGCATCGCGCTGCACGGCGGCTTCCTGCCGTACTCCGCGACCTTCCTGATGTTCGTGGAATACGCCCGTAACGCGGTGCGCATGGCGGCGCTGATGAAAATCCGCAACGTGTTCGTTTATACCCACGACTCCATCGGTCTGGGCGAAGACGGCCCGACGCACCAGCCGGTTGAGCAGATTGCCAGCCTGCGCGTGACCCCGAACATGAGCACCTGGCGTCCGTGTGACCAGGTGGAATCGGCGATTGCCTGGCAGTACGGCATCGAGCGCAATGACGGCCCGACCACGCTGATTTTCTCGCGTCAGAACCTGACCCAGCAGCCGCGTACCGCGGAGCAGCTGGCCAACGTTTACCGCGGCGGCTACGTGCTGAAGGACTGTGCCGGTACGCCGGACGTCATCCTGATTGCCACCGGTTCGGAAGTGGGCATCACCGTGGAAGCGGCAGACAAGCTGAGCGCGGCGGGCACCAAGGTGCGCGTGGTCTCGATGCCGTCTACCGACGCCTTCGACAAGCAGGACGCGGCTTACCGTGAATCCGTGCTGCCGGCGGCGGTCACTGCCCGCGTGGCGGTGGAAGCGGGTATCGCGGACTACTGGTACAAGTACGTGGGCCTGAACGGCGCTATCGTGGGCATGACCACCTTTGGTGAGTCGGCACCGGCAGAGCAGCTGTTCAAAGAGTTCGGCTTCACCGTGGATAACGTGGTGGCCAAGGCGCAGGCACTGCTGAAATAAGGCATCTCGCGTCGCATTACCCCAGGCCCGGCACCTTGCCGGGCTTAGTCTAATGACAAACAGCCGAAAAACGTGGTTTTCGGCTGTTTGGGGTAAATCTGAAGACATAATCCTTTGTTTTTATTCGTCCCCAGATCGGAATTTTTAACTGCAAAGGACTTTGTTATCAATCTGAGCCCGGCATCTTGCCGGGCTTTTTCATTTGGGCAGATACGCGCTTTAAATTCTATATTCCCCACCCTCGATTGAGTTAATCATAATCGGGTAGCTTATACCCTTACTTTATTTTAAACGGCGCCCACCCCATCACAATGGCATAATTAAAACAAAATAACTCCCGCGATAGTTTTATTAAGAAATCAATTTCTGAGATATTTATTGATTTTTAGTGCCATTATTTTTATTGCAAAACGGAATATTGGTAAACATCTCATATAACCAATGAGTCTGTATTCCTTAGGATAATTCGCACACACTCAAGAAATAAAGTTAAAATACAGAAAAAAATCAATAACTTAAAAATAAACACATCATAATTTAATAGATTGTAACTATTGATAGTTATTTTTCGATCGATAGCACCGATAGATTTAACCGATCAAAAAATAAAAATTAATAGATTGAACGATACGATCATAGCGTGTAATTTTCATTCCTATTTTAAAACCACAAAGGAATAAAATAAAAAATCATAAGACAAAAAATGTTTCCTTCCGCATTTAGAATCAGCCAACAAATGAAATAGGGATATTTACATCCAACATGAGGGAGACACCATGATTATTATCAGTGAAACACTTGGAAACATAAATCAGCACAAAGAGTGGCAAGACAAGATCAGCGGAACCTCACCAGACTACCTTATTTTGGACGCTGCGCAGTTGGAAAAGGAATGTCATCAACAATCCACCCATGATGGGCTGAGGCTGGCCGTGTTTATGCCGCCCAACAGCTCACTGGCGGATGGCGACATTTTAATCTGGGATGAAGAGACGAAAAACGCCGTTATCGTGAAGGTTATCTCGCATGACATTATGGTAATTAACCTGCAGCGCCTGCTCTGCGTCAATGCAGACGCCATTATTCACTATACGTTCAAACTGGGTTTGATTTTGGGGCAGCATAAGCTGCACGCCATGATAAAGAACAACCTGGTTTACGTTCCGATCACCATCGCGACCAGCACGTTGGACGCCCTGTTCAAAGAAAACAGTTTCCACTCGCTGTCCTATTGGTATGTCAACGGCGCCGATATTTCATCCTTGTTAACCCCCAATGAAATCGATCTGCTGTTCGACGGTATCTTTCCCTCTAGCCATGCATGACACCAGTAACCTACCCCGCTCGCTGTCAGCATTCTTTTTATAAATCAGA
This sequence comes from Serratia sp. BNK-12, assembly GCF_047456085.1. NCBI lineage: Bacteria > Pseudomonadati > Pseudomonadota > Gammaproteobacteria > Enterobacterales > Yersiniaceae > Serratia > Serratia sp. BNK-12. The sequence continues at coordinate 1,251,734 of NZ_CP179896.1, read as the reverse complement.
GGCCATTCACCCAAGCAACAGAGTATGAACACCCCAAAAAGCCGATGCGATAAAAGGAGTTTTCCATGGCAATTAATATGCAGATTTTTATTAATGACATGCTTAAATGGATAGAAAGCAATTTGGGCGCAGAGCTGGATATAGAGACCATTGCCAAGAAATCCGGCTACAGCAGATTCCATATTCAGCGGCTTTTCAAATTGCATGCCGGACTGACCATTGCCCAATATATCAGAATGCGACGAGTCACCGAGGCGGCGATCGCCCTGAGGTTCACCGACAGAAAAATCATGGATATCGCACTAGACTATGGCTTTGACTCTCTGCAGGTTTTTACCCGAATATTCAAAAAACAGCTAAAGACCACGCCAGGCGAGCTGAGGAGAAGCAAGCAATTGAACAATAAGCGGCTCTGCCATTCCTTATACATGCCGACGATGCCACAAAAAATACCGACGGGCCCACCTAACGCCCACAAGCATAGTTAGCGAACGTGGGGTCATCTCGCCGTTCACCGGCGAGATGACCAGCAGGTCTCAGCCCATGATCCGATGAATTTGCAGGTACTGCAGCAACATGATGGTTTTGCCGTCTTTAATACGGCCGTCGGCAATCATCGCCACCGCTTCGGTAAAGGGCAGTTCTACTACCTCAATGTCTTCGTCTTCGATACCGCCGCCGGCCGCATTGCGCTCGTCGTCATGGTACTCGGCAATAAAGAAATGGACGATCTCGGTTACGCCGCCTGGCGACATATAGGCTTCGAAAATCTTCTGCACGTCACCGACCTGAAAACCGGTTTCTTCTACCGCTTCGCGACGGGCGCATTGCTCTGGAGAATCGGCATCCAACAAGCCGGCACAGGCCTCTAACAGCATGCCGCTGTCGTTGCCATTCACATAGGTCGGCATGCGGAACTGATTGGTCAGCACCACGGTCCCTTTGGCACGGTTGTACAACAAAATGGTGGCGCCATTGCCACGATCGTAGACTTCGCGCATCTGCTGAACGGAGCCGCCATCCTTACGCTTGAGATCAAAAGTATATTTGTGCAGCACATACCAGTTATCCGAAAGCAGCTCTTTCTTCACATTCTCAATTTTCGCCGACATGAACCCTTCTTCTTTTCCGTTAGCTGAAACGCAAAAATGATACCGCGATTAAGCGCCGAAGGGGCAATGGATTTGCAACAAAAAAGCCCCGCGGCTCATGGAGCGCTACGGGGCATTTGACCGCAAAAGATTTAGAACCCGTTAGGAACGTCGCGCATGTCCGGCAGCTTGTGCGCAATCCCCTTGTGGCAATCGATGCAGGTCTTGCCTTCCGTTACCGCCTTGTCGTGCATCTTCGCCGCCACGGTTTTCTGTGCGGTGAAGTCCATATACTCGAAGTTGTGGCAGTTACGGCACTCCTGAGAATCGTTGGCCTTCATTCGCGCCCATTCGTTGCTCGCCATCGCCAACCGATGCTGGTCAAACTTCTGCGGCGTGTCGATCAGGCCGAACGCCTTGGCGTACAACTCCTTGCTGGCCTTTATCTTGCGCAGCATTTTCGGCGCCCATTCATGAGGCACATGGCAATCCGGGCAGGTCGCACGCACGCCGCTGCGGTTGTTGTAATGAACCGTGCCCATGTACTCCTCGTAGACGTTTTCACGCATTTCATGGCAGCCGATACAGAACTGCTCGGTATTCGCCGCCTCCATGCCGGTATTGAAGCCGCCCCAGAAGATGATCCCGGCGCCAAAGCCCAGCAGCAACAGCGTGCCCAACGCCAGGCGGCTTGGCCTGCGCCACCAGCGCCATAAACGTAACAGCAGGCCGGGCTTTTTCTCAGTCGTGGTGTGTTTGCGTTCGCTCATAGCTCCCCCGCTTAGCGCCCAAAGCCCGGCATGGGCTGGAAATCATTGCCGACAATCGGCGCCGCGTCGGTTTGCGGTACGTGGCACTGCAGGCAGAAGTAGCGACGTGGCGCGACATCGCTCAGCACCTTGCCGTCCCGGTCCATAAAGTGCGTCGGGCTGATGCGCGGTGCGCCGGTGGTGCGGTAATGCTCCACCCCGTGGCACTGCAGGCAACGGTTGGTGTTCTTGCTGATCTGGTAACCGTCAACGCTGTGCGGGATCATCGGCGGCTGATTGACATAGTTCAGCGCCATCCGTTCCTGCTGTTTCGGCATCGAAATCGGCCCGCCGACCGAGGCGGACACTTCCGGAGATTTACTGAGATCAACATCACCCGCGGCAAACGCCAGGCCGGCGAACGCCAGCGACAATAAGGTCACCCACAGGGCAAGCGTCTTTTTCATAACAGGGCTTTTCATTTTTATTTGGCTCCCGGGTAATAAAATGGGGTCTTCATTCGCAATTCGTCAGCCTCACACCTTCTGCAACTTCACGGCGCATTTCTTGAAGTCGACTTCTTTAGAAAGCGGATCGGTGGCGTCCAGCGTCAGGTTGTTCACCAACTGCGCCGCATCGAAGAACGGCATGTACACCAGCCCTCTTGGCGGGCGGTTACGGCCACGAGTTTCGACAGAACTGATCACCTCACCGCGGCGCGACAGCACTTTGACCTTGTCACCACGACGCAGGCCACGGCTTTTGGCATCCAGCGGATGGATAAACAACACCGCCTGCGGGAAGGCGCGATGCAGCTCCGGTACCCGTCGGGTCATGGTGCCGGTGTGCCAATGCTCCAGTACCCGACCGGTGGAAAGCCAAAGATCGTATTCGCCGTCCGGGCTTTCCGCCGCCGGTTCAAACGGCAGCGCAAAGATCACCGCCTTGCCGTCGGGTTTACCGTAGAAACGCACCGCTTCGCCCGCCTTCACATACGGATCCGTTCCTTCGCGGTAGCGCCACAGCGTTTCTTTGCCGTCCACCACCGGCCAACGCAGACCGCGTGCCTGGTGGTAACTGTCGAACGGCGCCAAATCGTGACCGTGGCCACGCCCGAAACCGGCATACTCCTCAAACAACCCTTTCTGCAGATAGAAGCCGACTTCCCGCGCCTCATCGTTGAGCTGGTCCGCCGGGATTTCCGACAGCGGGTACTTATTGACCTGGCCGTTGGCGAACAGCACGTCGTACAACGTTTTGCCGCGATATTCCGGTTTTTGCGCCAGCAGATCGGCCGGCCACACTTCCTCAACCTTGAAGCGTTTGGAGAACTCCACCAGTTGCCACAGATCGGATTTTGCCTCGCCCGGCGCTTTCACCTGCTGACGCCAGAACTGAGTACGACGCTCCGCATTGCCATAGGCGCCCTCTTTCTCCACCCACATGGCAGTCGGCAGGATCAGATCGGCGGCTAATGCGCTGACGGTCGGATAGGGATCGGACACCACCACAAAGTTGCGCGGATCGCGCCAGCCCGGCATCCTTTCTTCATTGATGTTCGGCCCGGCCTGCATGTTGTTGTTACACATCACCCAGTAGGCGTTCAGCTTGCCGTCTTTCAGCGCACGGTCTTGCGCCACCGCATGCAAACCGACTTTCGCCGGAATGGTGCCGGCCGGCAGTTGCCATTTCTGTTCGGCGATTTGGCGGTGTTTCTCATTGGTGACCACCATGTCAGCCGGCAGACGGTGAGAGAAAGTCCCGACCTCACGTGCGGTGCCGCACGCAGAAGGCTGGCCGGTCAGGGAGAACGGCCCGCAGCCGGGCTTGGAGATCTTGCCGGTCAGCAAATGCAGGTTGTAGCACAGGTTATTGGCCCACACGCCGCGCGTATGCTGGTTGAAGCCCATGGTCCAGTACGACACCACCTTGATGTTCGGGTCGGCATACAGCTTCGCCAGCGCTTCCAACTGGTCTTCCGGCACGCCGCTCATTTGAGCCGTTTTTGCCAGCGTGTATTCCGCCACGAAGGCTTTGTACTCTTCGAAACTCATCGGCTCGGAAGCATCTGAACCCGGGTTTTTCGCTTTTTTCTCCAGCGGATGCGTCGGACGCAAGCCGTAGCCGATATCCGTCGCACCGCGGCGGAAGTTGACGTGCCGATTCAGGAAGTCCTGATCTACCGCGTTGTTTTGAATGATGTAGTTGGCGATGTAGTTCATGATCGCCAAATCGGTCTGCGGCGTGAACACCATGCCGTTGTCCGCCAGTTCGAAGCTGCGGTGCTCGAAGGTGGACAACACCGAGACGTTGACGTGCTGGTTGCTCAGGCGACGGTCGGTAATGCGCGACCACAGGATCGGGTGCATCTCCGCCATGTTGGAGCCCCACAGCACAAAGGCGTCGGCCTGCTCGATATCGTCATAGCAGCCCATAGGCTCGTCCATGCCGAAGGTACGCATAAAGCCCACCACCGCCGACGCCATGCAGTGACGTGCGTTAGGATCCAGGTTATTGGAACGCAGCCCGGCCTTGAGCAACTTGGCGGCAGCGTAGCCTTCCCACACCGTCCACTGGCCGGAGCCGAACATACCGACCGCCTCTGGGCCTTTCTCTTTCAAAGCCTGCTTGAACTTGTCGGCCATGACGTCGAAAGCCTGCTGCCAACTGACCGGGGTAAATTCGCCTTCTTTATGGTACTGGCCGTTTTTCATGCGCAGCAGCGGCTGAGTCAGACGGTCTTTGCCGTACATGATTTTTGGCAGGAAATAGCCTTTGATACAGCTCAACCCACGGTTGACCGCCGCGTCCGGATCGCCCTGCGAGGCAACAATACGGCCATTCTGAGTGCCGACCAGCACCCCGCAGCCGGTGCCGCAGAAACGGCATGGCGCTTTGTCCCATTTGATAGCGTCAGCACTGCCCGCTACCGCCTGTGCCACCGTGGGAATAGTCAGTCCGGCGGCGGCCGCAGCGGCTACCGCGGCATTAGCTTTCATGAAGTCTCGACGACTGAGTTTCATGGCGTTACCTCACCTTGAGTGTCCAGCTGGTGATAAACCAGCGATACCGCCAGCACGCCATCCAGATTGCGCACCGACTCAATTTTTTCCAGCAGCCCTTGAGAGCATGCCGCTTGCATCACTACCACCAGCTTGCCGTTCTGCTGATCCTGCGCCGGAATTTCCGTGTCAGCGATCGCCAGCAAGGCCGTGACGAGTTGGGGAAAGCTTTCCGGTCTCGCCTGCACGACCAGACCGCTGACATGCCATTCGCTATTCATCATTATTATTTTCGCTCTGGGTTAAGGTGACGGCGCCGGTCGGGCAACCGGCGACACAGGCACCGCAGCCGTTGCAGGCTGCTGCATCCAATACTGGCTGCGCCATTTCGCCCAAGCGGGGCCGAAAGCGGATCGCCTGGGGCTCGCAGCTGTCCTGGCAGCTGCGGCACTCCACGCCCCGCTGTGCCAGGCAGGCAGTACCGAATACCGCGTGTTGTCGCCAGGGGGTTTCCGTCAGTGGACGAAACACGGGTTCCGCGCAGGCCTGCGCACAACGCCCGCAAAACGTGCATTCCGCGCGTTGGAAATCAATTTCGGGAAAACCGCCGCTGCCGCTGATGAGCACCCCGGTTTCACAGGCGCGAACGCAGGCCTGACAGCGGGTGCAATCGGTAATAAAAAGGGATCCTTGCCGCGACCACGGGGGACGGATCGCAGCGGTTGGCTGACGCCATTGTCCTCCGAGCAGTTTGCGTCGCGACAATATGGTCATGCTGGTTATCCTTGACATTGCAAACACGGCATCGCGTGTAAATAGAACCTGTTTTTGTATTGTTATTGTTGCTGCTGTGCCCAGTGGGTTTCATCATGCTGACAGGCATAAACCCCTGAGAAAGACGGGGGTAAGATAAGAGGAGCGCGGGGGGTATATAATCCCCCTAAAGGGGTAAATACGGGGGTAGCTTGCGCCAGATCAATCTATTAATGGGGGTCGCGGGGTTTTCGTCCCCGATCTGCCGTCAAACGCTATCTAGTTGATTATATAACGTAGGTGCTTACCGCTGCGACGAACGACCTGGCGCACAATGCCGCGCATTTTAGTTGCAAAAGTTATAATTTTGCTTTCGAATGAAACCCGGCAATGCCCATTGCCTGCAAGAGAAGGATGAAGGATTGCTTGTTAAACGTTCAGTGACCAGCAGCCTGGCCAAGGCGCTGTTTTGCATTGTGATTCTGTCCGTGCTCTCTACCGGGTTGGCGCTGACCACCGTCGCGGACAGCCTGCGCGATGCCGAAGCGGTCAACATCGCCGGTTCACTGCGCATGCAGAGCTACCGGCTGGCCTATGATCTCACCCGCTCCGCCCCGGAGCTGGAACAACACCTGCTGCAGTATCAGCGGTCTCTGCAGGCCCCGGCATTGCAAAAGCTCGATCGTTTTTATGTGCCTGCGGACGTGCGGGAAAAATACCTGTCGCTGCAGCACGCCTGGCAACCGCTGGCACAGCAAATCCAGGCCGGTCAGTCGGCCGATTATCAGGCCAATATCGCCGGCTATGTGAACCAGATTGACCATTTCGTGTTAGCGCTGCAGCGTTATTCCGAGTTGAAACTGACCATCGTGGCCACCATTAGCGTCGTGGGCTATATCGCCATCATCGGTCTGGTGCTGTTTTGCATCCGTTTTATGCGCCGTCAGGTAGTGGCGCCGCTCAAGCATCTGGTGGACGCCAGCCAGCGTGTGCAACAGCGCGATTTTAACCATCTCCCGTTGGATACCGCACTGCCGAACGAGCTGGGCGTGCTGTCGCAGGCCTTTACCGCCATGTCCGGCGATCTGGCCAAACTTTACCAGTCGCTGGAACAGAAAGTGCAGGTGAAAACCCAGCGCCTGCAGCAGGCGAACAAGACGCTGGAGGTGCTGTACAACTGCTCGCAGGCGCTGAGCGTGCGGCAGATAGATCAGCAGGCTTTTGAGAAAATCCTGCATATCGTGCGTCAAAGTGAAGATTTGCACTGCATCCGCTTAAAAGTGGCGGACAGCCTCAGCGAATGGCAGTTGCACAGCGGTCTCCCTTCGTCGACGCTGGACTGGCAATCGCTGACCATCATCCAGGGCGACAAACCTCTGGGGGAACTGAGCTGGCAATATCAGGAACACCCGCCGCATCCGCACCTGATGCAGAGCGTGGCCAACATGCTCAGCCGCGGGGTTTATTTTAACCGGGCGCAGAAACAGCACATGCAATTCCTGTTGATGGAAGAGCGCGCCACCATCGCCCGGGAACTGCACGACTCTCTGGCGCAGGCCCTGTCGTTTTTACGTATTCAGCTCACTTTGCTCAAGCGCACGTTGGCGGACAGCACCCCCGACGCACAAGAGATTATCGCCGATTTTGATCGGGCTCTGGCCGATGCTTATCGCCAGCTGCGCGAGCTATTGACCACCTTCCGCCTGAACATTCAGGAAGCCGACTTGAACACCGCATTGAACCAATTGTTGGCGCCATTAAAGGTTCTTACCGCAGCGCGGATTCAGTTACACTGTCGGCTTTCTTCCCAGGCGCTTAACGCTCAGCAGCAGGTACATGCGCTGCAAATTGTGCGTGAAGCGGTGCTCAACGCCATCAAACATGCCGATGCACGGGAGATCGTGATTCGCTGTGAGGTCACGGCCGAGGGTGACAACAGGATCAGCATCGCTGACGATGGCTGCGGTATTGCCAGCCTGAATGAACCTGAAGGTCACTACGGGCTGACCATCATGAGCGAACGCGCCGCGCGGCTGGGGGGAACGCTGCGCATCCAGCGGGGTGAGCCAGACGGCACGGAAGTCCGCCTGACATTTCCGCCATAAAACCACGGCCGTTCACCCTTCGTTACGGTTTAACGATGTCCGACGGTCATTTCAGGATGTTTGTGGCGCCAATTGCCACTATTTTATAAGAGTCAGTCCCACTGTGAAGCGTGCTGGACAGCGCGTTTGAGTGGCTTTACTCGCTACAGGGAGCATATTTCATGGTGATGAAGAATTACCGAGTGATGATCGTCGACGACCACCCGCTGATGCGCCGAGGCATCAAGCAGCTGTTGGGGCTGGATCCGCTGTTCAACGTGGTCGCCGAAGCCAGCAACGGCAACGAAGCCATTACTTTCGCGCTGCAGCAGGCTCCGGACGTGATCCTGCTCGATCTGAATATGAAAGGTTTGTCCGGCCTGGACACGCTGAAAGCGCTGCGCAATGAAGGCGTCGATGCGCGGATCATCGTGCTGACGGTATCAGACTCGCGCAACGACGTTTATGCGCTGATTGACGCGGGAGCCGACGGCTACCTGCTGAAAGACAGCGAACCTGAACAGCTGCTGGAGCATATTCGCTCAGCGGCGGAAGGACAAAACGTGATCAGCGACGCGGTGGCGGACTACCTGTTATCCCGCAGTGAACAACATAATCCCTTTGCCGAGCTGACCGAACGCGAGCTGGACGTCTTGCAGGAAGTGGCGCGTGGCCTGTCCAATAAACAGGTGGCGGCGCAACTGCATATTTCTGAAGAGACGGTGAAGGTGCATATCCGTAACATGCTGCGCAAACTGGACGTGCGTTCACGCGTGGCCGCGACGGTGATGTATCTGGAACACCGGAGTCAATAAGGCTTCCCCGGCGCGCCGGGGAGGGTTTATTCGATGGCGGCAAGCAGCGCCTGATGATGCTGGTGAACCCAGCTCTTGTTGATCGGCCCCCAGCTTTCCAACTGGTAAAAACCGTCGTTATTGCGCACGCCCTGCTGAACAAACTGCAATGCCACTCCCAAGCCCGGCAAGGCTTTCAACACGTCTTGCAGGGTGCGACGCGGCCAGCCGGTCAATTCCATCAGCCGCGGGACGTTTGGCCGTTCGCTGTGGCTGATTAACCAGCACAGATAAAGACGACGGGCAAATACCGGGTTAATTTCCATGCCTTGCTCCTGCTTTAAGGTGAGTCCTGATGACGTCGCGGGAACCCCAGCGGTCAGGTCCTTGATTGCAATAAAATTGTCTTAATGACGTTTTTAACGGCAATGATGGCAATATTGCGCGTTTATCCTACCGTTATTTACATTATCTCCTTTTTTTCTCCACGCTTTACTCCCACTTCCCGAGTAAAGTGCATAAGCGCCGGAATCCTTCCCAGCCGCTGATAAACGCAATTCTGATGCGTCTTAAAGATAGAACAAGTCACAACGAGGTTCGCGCTGCATGGCCAATTTTTTTATTGATCGCCCGATTTTCGCCTGGGTTCTGGCAATTATTCTTTGCCTGACCGGCGCCTTGGCGATTTTTTCATTACCGGTGGAACAGTACCCTAACCTCGCGCCGCCAAACGTTCGCATCAGCGCCAACTACCCTGGCGCCTCAGCGCAAACGCTGGAAAACACCGTCACCCAAATTATCGAACAGAACATGACCGGCCTGGACAACATGATGTATATGTCGTCACAGAGCACCAATACCGGCCGGGCTACGGTCACGCTGACCTTTGAGGCCGGCACAGATCCTAACGAGGCGATGCAGCAGGTGCAAAACCAGCTGCAGGCGGCCATCAAACGGCTGCCGCAGGCGGTGCAGACCCAGGGCGTGACGGTGTCGAAATCCGGCGATACCACGCTGATGATGGTAGCCTTCGTCTCCACCGACGGCAGCATGGACAAGCAGGACATTGCCGATTACATCGTTTCCAACCTGCAGGATCCGCTCAGCCGTATCAACGGCGTGGGCAGCATGGACGTCTACGGCTCGCAATACGCCATGCGCATCTGGCTCGATCCCAACAAGCTCAACAGCTACCAGCTCACCACCCAGGACGTGGTCAGCGCGATCCAATCGCAGAATGCGCAGGTGGCGGTCGGACAGCTTGGCGGTACGCCGTCGGTCGACAAGCAGGCGCTCAACGCCACCATTAACGCGCAATCGCAGTTGCAAACGCCGGAACAATTCAAGCAAATCACCCTGCGGGTCAATCAGGACGGCTCACTGGTGACGCTGGGCGATGTTTCCACCATTGAACTGGGTGGCGAAAACTACGATTACCTCAGCCGCTATAACGGTATGCAGGCCGCTGGCATGAACATCAAGCTGGCGTCCGGGGCCAACGAGCTGCAAACCGATCAGTTGGTTAAAGACAAGATTGCCGAACTGTCGCAGTATTTCCCGCACGGGCTGGAGGCGAAAGTCGCCTATGAAACCACCCCGTTCGTTAAGGCCTCAATCAAAGACGTGGTGAAAACCCTGCTGGAAGCCATTGTATTGGTGTTCCTGGTGATGTACCTGTTCCTGCAGAATTTCCGCGCCACGCTGATCCCCACCATCGCCGTGCCGGTGGTGCTGATGGGCACCTTTGCCATCCTTTCCGCCTGCGGATTCAGTATCAACACCCTGACCATGTTCGCCATGGTGCTGGCCATCGGGCTGCTGGTGGATGACGCCATCGTGGTGGTGGAAAACGTCGAACGCGTGATGAGCGAAGAAGGCTTGCCGCCACGGGAAGCTACGCGCAAATCCATGGGGCAAATCCAGAGTGCGTTGGTCGGTATCGCCATGGTGCTGTCGGCGGTATTTATCCCGATGGCGTTCTTCGGCGGCACTACCGGCGCCATTTACCGCCAGTTCTCCATCACCATCGTTTCCGCCATGGTGCTGTCGGTGCTGGTGGCGATGATCCTGACCCCTGCCCTGTGCGCCACCCTGCTCAAACCCATTGCCAAAGGCCACCATCACGGCAAGCGCGGCTTCTTCGGCTGGTTCAACCGCATGTTCAACCGCAACGCCGACCGCTACGAGCGTGGTGTGGCACGGGTGCTCCATTCCAGCCTGCGTTATATGCTGATTTACGTGTTGCTGCTCGGCGGGATGGCGCTGCTGTTCATCAAGCTGCCGACCTCTTTCCTGCCTCAGGAGGACCGTGGCGTATTCACCGTTCAGGTGCAGCTGCCGCCAGGATCGACCCTGCAGCAAACCACCAAGGTCGTGGAAAAGGTGGAAAATTACTTCCTGACCAAAGAAAAAGAAGATGTGCTGTCGGTGTTCTCCACCATCGGTGCCGGGCCGGGCGGTAACGGACAGAACGTGGCGCGTATGTTTATTCGTTTGAAAGACTGGGAGTTGCGCACCTCAGGTGCCAACAGCTCTTTCGATATCATCGATCGCGCGACTCATGAGTTTAATAAGATTAACGAGGCTCGGGTGATAGCCAGCAGCCCGCCGGCCATCACCGGCCTGGGCAACTCATCCGGTTTCGATATGGAATTGGAAGATCACGCAGGCCTGGGGCACGACAAACTGATGGCGGCACGCGATCAGCTGCTGCAACTGGCTGCGGCCAATCCCCTGCTTTCACGGGTGCGTCACAATGGCCTGGATGACAGCCCGCAGTTGCAAATCGATATCGACCAACGCAAGGCGCAGGCGCTGGGCGTCTCCATCGATGACATCAACAACACGCTGTCGACCGCCTGGGGTTCCACCTACGTCAACGACTTTGTCGATCGCGGCCGGGTGAAGAAGGTGTATGTGCAGGCTGCCGCACCGTTCCGCATGCTGCCCGGCGATATCGACAAATGGTACGTGCGTAACAGCGCAGGCGGCATGGTGCCGTTCACCGCCTTCGCCACCTCGCATTGGGAATACGGCTCACCGCGCCTGGAACGCTATAACGGCAACTCGGCGCTGGAGATTGTCGGCGAAGCGGCTGAGGGCGTCAGTAGCGGTACCGCGATGGCGGAAATGGAGAAAATCGTCAGCCAGTTACCGACCGGCTTCGGTCTGGAATGGACCGCCATGTCCTACCAGGAACGCCTTTCCGGTTCGCAAGCGCCGGCGCTGTACGCCATTTCACTGCTGGTGGTGTTCCTGTGCCTGGCGGCGCTTTATGAAAGCTGGTCGATTCCGTTCTCGGTGATGTTGGTGGTGCCGCTCGGCCTGATTGGTGCCGTTGCCGCCACCTGGCTGCGTGGGTTGGAAAATGACGTTTACTTCCAGGTGGGGATGCTGACCATTATCGGGCTGTCGGCGAAAAACGCCATTCTGATCGTCGAATTCGCCAACGAGCTGAATCAAAAAGGGCAGGATCTGATGTCGGCCACGCTGGAAGCCTCGCGCATGCGCCTGCGGCCGATTTTGATGACCTCGCTGGCCTTTATCTTCGGCGTACTGCCGATGACCATCAGCAGCGGCGCCGGCTCCGGCAGCCAACATGCGGTGGGCACCGGGGTGATGGGCGGCATGATTTCCGCTACCCTGCTGGCGATCTTCTTCGTGCCATTATTCTTCGTGCTGGTACGCCGCCGTTTCCCAGGTAAGCAACCTATACCCTAAATAATTGGAGTTGCATCGAGGCGGCAACGCAGCGAATCCCCAGGAGCTTACACTAGTAAGTAACTGGGGTGAGTGAGGAAAGCCAACAAAGATGCAGCTTTAAGTATGACGGGTATTTAGCCACTACAACGGAAGACGCAGGGGAATAACGGACATAAAAAAGCAGCGTCGGGTAACCGATGCTGCTTTATTTCGAACCCGAGGCTCGATCCCAAGGTGTTTCAATGACCAACCAATAAACCAACCTTGCTATCAACTTTACCGCAGTGTCAGTTACCTAACATCTCATCGATGAAGTCTTTCCAGTTTCCCAACTCACGATCAACCATAATAATTCACAACCTCAATTAATAGACGAAGCGAATTCTACGCCTGTTTTTTGAGCAAGTGAAGCACCTCGGGAACGATGCCACCCGCGAAAACAGGGGATAGTGCACATTTTCGTACTTATCTTATCGAGCAAGAACTACGGCTATTCCCTTCCGATATCAATCCAGCAAATGAGATAGATAAAAGATCTAAACCGACCGCCATTGGCTGGCGGCCGGAGCTTTAACTCAGCGAGATTTAGAAATCAACGCGCAGGCCAAGGTTGTAGTGACGGCCTTCAAGCTGCGGATAAGCGCCCCAATTGGTGGTGCGTTTAGGGGCCGTATCCAAGATGTTATACACGCCGGCCATCACCTGAGTGTGCTTATCCAGGCGATAAATCACGCCGGCATCCAACAAGGCATAAGCGCTATAGCGGGTATGATTACCGGTATCCTCGTTGCGGCTGCGATAATTGACCTTGGACCAAACGTCCAATGCCGAAGCTGCGGCCCACTTGGCGGATAAGTTGGCCATGTGTTTCGGGAAGTCATTCAGCGCATAACCCTTGTTGATGCCGTTTTTCTGTTCACTCTTGTTAAACGTATAGTTTGCGCTGAGGTTCAAACTGTCGGTCGCCTGCCAATCGGCATTGAGCTCCACACCGTAGACATTGGCCTTGCCGATATTGAAATATTTATCAATGGAATCGGCGTTATAGCCGTTAACCACGCAAGGGTGATTCTCACTCGCCTCGCAGATGTTAACTTCAGCGATTTTGTCCTTGAAGTCGGTATAAAACACCGTGGCGTCGAGGGATAAATCACGGTTGTTGTTCCAGTACAGGCCCAGCTCGGTATTCACGCTGGTTTCCGGCTTCAGCTCGCTGTTGCCCACCGACAGATAGGGATAAGGCGGGTTGCTGCCACGCGGCGTAATGAATTGATCCGAGTTTTCCCGCAGCGAAGGTTTTTTATAGCCGGAAGAGATCCCGCCCTTCAGCGCCCAGGCTTCGTCTAAAATCCAGTTGCCGTAGAGTTTCGGGCTGATGTGGGTGCCGAAGTAGTTGTCCCTGTCCATACGCGCCGAGGTTGTCAGCGAAAAGTCATCGATATTCCACTGCCCTTCGGCAAACAGTGCCCACCCATCACGCGAAATTTTGGTTACCGGATCGATCCCCGGCGCTTTTTTACTGTCGGCGTAGAAATCGTCATTGAGCGTTTCGCGGCTGTAATTGGCACCGACGGTCAGGTTATGTTCCCCCAAACTCAGTTTGGCCTGGCTATTCAGCACATAATTTTCGGTCTGGATATGCTGCGGGGCCAGGCTGACGGAGCGATATACCGATTCGCCTTTCTCGTACTGGAAATAACTGGTGGTGGCGACACTGTCATCCACGTACCAACCTGAATGAGTCAGGCTCAGAGCATCGCGATCGAAGTCCCAGCCCCACGGCGTACCGCCGCCTTTGGCAGAACGGCTGCGTTTTTTCTCTCCTTTGGCCAGGTTCAGATCGAACAGGTTGGTTTCATTGGCGGCAAAGCCGAGCGTCATGTCGAGCGACTTCTTGTTGTTTTTGCTGAAGGCGTTAGGTTTTTCATCTTCACGGCGATCGAGGTAGTCCGCCGACAGGCTGAGGCCCAGTACATCGGGCACCAAGGGCCCCATCAAAAACAGATTGGCTTGTTGGGTGTTACCGAAGTCCTGATGCTGTTGCAGGAAGCTGTTGCCGGCAATCGAGCCAATCCACTCCCGTACGCCAAACGGCTTTTTGGTGATCACGTTGACCACGCCGCCAATGGAGTCGGAACCGTATAACGATGACATAGGGCCACGGATCACTTCAATGCGGTCGATGGCCGCCAGCGGCGGTAAAAAACCGGCTTCGGTACCGATATTCTGACCATACGGGCGCGACTCGCCGGTATTTTGTTTGATGCTGTTGACCATGAACGAGGTGTAACTCGAGTCCATGCCGCGGATCATCACATCGCCGGTCACTTCGCTCCCGGCCCCGTTGCTGACGAACACCCCGGAGACATCCTGCACCGCTTCGGCGACATCCCGGCTGTTCTGCTTTTCGAAGGTCTTTTTATCGATGACGGAGATACTGGCGGGGGCATATTTTTTGTTCTGCTTGAACCCGGAGGCGGTCACCACGACCTGATCCTCTTGCAAGGCATCCTTGTCTTTTTCTGTCCCGCCTTCCTGTGCGTAAACCTGGGGTGCGCACATCAAAGCCAGCGCTATGGCCGTGGCGATGCGGGAGCCCTTTCCCATGGAGGGTTGATTGATCATTTCCTTTCCTAATAAAGCCTGTTTCCGGTGGGTGTTGTCGCCCACAAAGCCTTCCCAAAACGGCTGACGCAATAAAACGCAGTACGCATCAATGCCACCACCAGCGTCGCCATAACGACCTGTCGTTATGATTTTTTATTTACACTTCTTAACAGTCGCCGGGCGAATATAGCGGATATTTTCAGACATTAAAACGAAATGAAAATCATTACATAGTTTAAACATACCGGAAACATCGCCATTCAATAACATGATTTTATAAGGGATATTTAATAAATCATTATATTTCAATGCCAAAAAACCATATCTTCATATGATTAATTAAATGATATTGATATTAATAATCAATATCATTAGCATCGGCGAATCGTAAACTGATGTAAAGGAATGTATATGAAGATGCACCTGTCCACTTCAGGCAAAGGTTTCTCCCTCAGCGCCCTGGCGTCTGCCGTGCTGCTGTTGTCTTGTTCAACGCTGGCCGCTGACCTTCCCGAGAGTCAATTTCAAACCAAACCGGTCGGGCACGGCCTGTATGAACTGGCTTTTGATGGCACCAGCAACACCCTGTTTGCCGCCTCTACGCCTTCCTTCGCCAAAGAAAAAAACGGCGGTATCGTCTTTAGAGTCAATCCCGCCACGCTGGCCACCGACGCCAATATCGTCACTAAGCGACGCGCCTTCGCCACCGCATTGGATGAGCAGCGCCATCTGTTGTACATCGGCAACACCGTCGACGGCTCAGTCACGGTGATCGATACCCAGACAGGTAAAGAACTCGCGACTATTCAACTCAATGAAAGCGTGAAAGACGATCAGTTTGTCCCGACGCGCGAACTGCTGCTCGATAAGAAAAATCAGCGCCTTTATGTTTCCGGCACGGCGCAAAAAGGCGTGCTATGGGTCATTGATACCGCCAAGCGGGAAAAAATTGCCACGCTGGGCAACATGGGTGAATACCCGACCGGCATTGCGCTGGACAGCGAACGCGGCCATATCTATTGCGTTAACGGCCGTGGCGAACTGATTACGCTGGACGCCACCAGCCATAGGATCCTCAAACGCGTGGTGGTCGAACCGACCAAGAAACACTTCTTCCTCAATATCGCTCTGGACAGCAAAACCGGTCGTGCGTTTATCACCGATCCGGATCTGCCAAACGTCCTGGTCGTGGACGTCAACAGCGGGAAAATCCTGCACCAGATTGACGTAATCAATTCTCTGGCGGTGCTATTTAACCCGCTGCGCAGCGAGATCTATATCACTCACCGTGAAGCCAAACGCATCAGCATCGTCGACAGCAACAGCTATCAGGTGAAAAACAGCATCACTACCCATGCATTGCCTAACAGCCTGGCGCTTTCTTCCGACGGCCAGCAGCTGTTCGCCAGCATCAAGCAGTCCAAGGAAGAGATGGAGAAAAAACAGGATTACCTGATCAAGATTGATCTTGGCGGATTGTGAGGCATCTCCATGGCTAGCTTTATGATTCGCCTCTCCGGCGGCGCACTGTTGTGCGTCCCGGTGATGATGGCGCAGGCGGCAGGCACCGAGCAGACCGCCCACAGCCAAAAAGAAGAAACCCTGGAGGTGGTCGCGTCCCCCTTCAGCGATGACGGCAGCACCGAGAATACCGGCTCCTACACCACCAAACAGATGACCACGGCAACCGGGTTGCCGTTGAGCATTAAGGATACGCCACAGTCGGTTTCGGTGATCTCGCGCCAATTGATTGACGATCTCAACGCCAACTCGCTGAAGGAAATTCTGCGCTGGTCTACCGGCGTCAGTGAAAGCAATTACGATAGTGAACGTTCTTCGTTCAACTACCGTGGTTTCAGTGTGGACAGCTATCAATACGATGGTATCCCTACTTTCTTTGACTCCGGCTATTCCGGCGGGGAATCCGAAATTGACTCGATCACGCTCGATCACGTGGAGATCGTCAGGGGTGCGGCAGGATTGTTGAACGGCGTCGGAAACCCGGGCGCTGCGATCAATCTGGTCAGGAAAAAAGCCTCCAGCCTTTCTCCTTTTGCCCGTACCGAGCTTTCGGCCGGTTCCTGGGATCACTATCGCACCACGATCGATGCCGGTACCCCGCTCAATGATGAAGGTACCGTCAGGGTGCGCGTCGCTGCCTCCGGTGAACGCAGCCACTCTTTCATGGATCGCCATCAAGAACGCAAAGGGACGGTCTACGGGACGTTGGAAGCTGACCTGACCAGCGCCACCCTGCTGCGTCTGGGGGCTGACTATCAGCAAAACCGGCCAAAAGCTTCCACCTGGGGCGGCGCGCTGCCGACCGGCTGGTTCAGCGACGGCAGCGAGATCAACTGGGATCGCCACTACAGCGGGGCTTCTGACTGGTCAAGCTGGGACACCACCCTCAGCACCCAGTTCGCCACGCTGGAACACCAGTTCGCTAACGACTGGAAAGGCGTAGCCAACTACACCCACAACCGTCAGGCCTTCGATGCCAAAATGGCGATGAGCCTCGGCGGCCTGATCGACCCGGACACCTGGGCGGTGAAGCCTTCAACCCCTTACGCCGGACGCTATGAAGGCTATCGGGATCAGCAAGCGGTAGACCTGAAGCTGAACGGGGACTTTCCACTGCTGGGCCGCACCCACAAGTTTGTGGTGGGCAGTTCCTCCGCCTGGCAACACAGCTACAGCACCTATCGCAGTGCCAGTACCACACAGCTGTTTAGCGGCAGCCTGAAGGACTGGAACGGCGGCCTGGGTGAACCTGCGTGGTCAGACAAAATGCCTCAGCAGGATTTCCGTACGCGGCAAATCGGGATTTACAGCAGCGCCGACTTCTCGGTGACGGATCAACTGGATCTGGTGCTCGGTGCCCGCTTCAACAGCTTTAAAAACACCACCACCACCACGGCGAACAAAGTGACTCCGTTCCTGGGGGCGGTGTATAAGCTGACCGATCAGGTCTCTGCCTATGCCAGCTACACCGACATCTTCAAGGACCAGAACTATCTCGACAGCAGCGGCCACTATCTGGCGCCGATCGAAGGGGTCAACAAAGAGGTGGGCATCAAGGCCGCGCTGCTGGATGAGCGTCTCAACGTTTCGCTGTCGGCGTTCCGCATTACTCAGGATAATCTGGGCGTACTGGATGAAAATCCGGAAAACATCAACGCGCTGCAACAGACCTATCATGAGAGTCAGGGCGCAACCAGCAAAGGGGTGGAGTTCGAGCTGAGCGGTGAACTGGCGCAGGGCTGGAATGCCCAGTTGGGCATCACCCATTTCTCCTTGAAGGACAAGGATAAGGTTGATCTCAACACCGAGCAGCCCCGCACCCGCATCACTCTGTTCACCACCTATCAGTTGACGGGTGCGCTGCGCGATCTGACGCTGGGCGGTGGCGCACGCTGGCAGAGTAATGTTTATGCCAACGTCCAGGGCGCCAGCAACGGTGAATTTGTCGAGCGCAAAGCCGAGCAAGGGTCCTACGTGCTGGTCGATGCGATGGCGCGTTACAAGCTGACGCCGCAAACCTCGGTGCAGTTGAACCTGAACAACGTTTTCGACGAGAAATACTACTCGCAGGTGAATTTCTACAGCACCCGCAACTATGGCGAGCCACGTAACGTTATGGTGACGCTGAAGCACGAGTTCTGATCGCCCTACAGTATTAAACGGCCCCGGATAACGGGGCCGATTTAGTTCTAACCGCTATATCCCTTGTATGATGAATTCTTCCGTAGTAGCGTGCCAAAGGTATAAAAAACCCCCATTTCTCTGAGGCCATGTCATGTCCCCTACGCTGACCATCGAACAACTGAAAGAGCTGGGCCGTTATCAAGACGCCACCGAACTGGCGCAGCAGCAGTTGCTGCAACAACCGGAAGACGCGGTGCTGCACTACCAATTAGCCTGTCTGTACGACGTGCAAGGATTCGAGCAACAGGCAATTCCCTGCTACCAGGCCGCGCTGGCGCGCAATTTACCGGCTCCGCAGCGACAGGAAGCCTGGCTTGGCCTGGGCAGCACCTATCGGGCGCTTGGACTGTATCAGCAATCGCTGGCCACCTTCGACCAGGGGTTGGCCGAATTTCCCGAGGCCAAAGAGATCACCCTGTTTCGCGCCATGACGCTGTACAACCTGGGTGAAACCAAACAGGCGGTGGCCGATTTGTTGGTGCTGTTAGCGGAAACCTCCTCACACAGCGACATCAGCAGTTATCAGCGCGCCATTCGCCAATACGCTGCCGATCTGGACCGTATCGGCTAGGAGGAAAACATGGAAATTGTCACCGATCCAAATCGCTATGGCGTCGACTGGTCGCAATTGGCCGCGCTGTTGGAAGCTGCAGGGCTGGGCCAGCGTGACCCGCAGGTGCTGCAGCGCGTTTACCAACACAGCCAATTTTGCTACTGGGGCTATCGCGACGGCCGATTGATGGCCACCGCCCACGCCATCAGCGACATGACCTCGGTAGCCTATCTGGCCGACGTGGCAATCCATCCGGACTTTCAGGGGCTGGGACTGGGGCGACAGCTGATGGATCGGGTGATGCAGGATTTGGCGCCGCTCGGCAAAGTGTTTATCTACTCGGTTCCCGACAAGCTGGCATTCTACAAAAAATACCGCTTCCGCGAGCTGACCACCGGCATGGTCTATGCGGACAGCGCGGCTTTGGAACGCCTGGAGCAGAATGGTTACCTGCGCACCCCTCTTTAAGGAATGTCCCTTTGATCATAGAGAACAAGCGAGCCGCACAAGATTGTGCAGACATGGATGAGATCCGCACAGAAATAGACCTGCTGGATGAAAATATTATCACGCTGATCGCACAACGTTTCGCCTATGTAAGGGCGGCGGCAAAATTCAAAACCAGCCCAGATGCGGTGCGGGCCAAAGCACGTTTTGAAACCATGTTATTGCAAAGACGGGCCTGGGCCGAAGAGCAAGGTTTGAGCCCGGAAGTTATAGAAAAAATGTATCGCGATTTGGTCAATTACTTTATCAGCGAAGAGATGAAGCATTGGTCCAAGACCCAAAGTGAATAGAATCTCCATCATCGACCACGAATGGCCGATGGTGAAAAAGAACCTGGGTTATAAGTTGCGACAGGTCAGAGACGAGTAACGGTCCGCTAAGCTACAGCGTCTTCATCATGAAAACGCGGCTGGTGCCCGCCGGCAGACAGGGTACCTCGCCAAAGCGCGTCCAGCCGTTCAATTCATAAAACTTCGGCGCCTGAAAGCTGATGGTGTACAGCACGGCGGAAACGCAGCCTCTGCGCCGCCCTTCCAGCTCGAAACGGCGCAGCAGTTCGCTGCCCAACCCCGATCCGCGCAGCGATTTTGGCAAATGAAACAGATCCACAAACAGCATGCCCAACGATGAACGTCCGCTGATGCCGCCCAACACTTCACCGCTGGCCGGATCTCGCACCACCACCGCCAACGGGCGACGATCGTTGGTGCCGGTTATCTCGTCGTTATATTGATTCAGCCCGGCTTCGATCAGGGCTTCTATTTCTTCCGTCGCATTTTCGGCAACTTCAATCAGGTATTTTTCCATGCTCATCTTCTTCTTATGTAGGGTGACTGAATAGCGCACTAAGATTAGCAAAATCCGCCGCAATAAATGCGCGCCGTTTTTTTTCAGCTTTTCCCCGGCTTTCAGGCCATTGGACGGTGGAACTCCCCGCCATTTTTCGGCATGCTGGTCGCTGGTTTTCATTTCACCGCCCCCGGCGGTTTACCACCGGCCACACGCGCCGGTGTGGGTTGCAGAGAAGGTTCTTACTCCATGACGTTGACCATGTACGGCATCAAAAATTGTGACACCATCAAAAAAGCACGCCGCTGGCTGGAAGAACAGGGCGTGGCTTATCACTTTCACGACTACCGCGCCGACGGGCTGGACGAACAGCAACTGCGGGGTTTTGTCGAACTTTTGGGCTGGGAACCGCTGCTGAACACTCGCGGCACCACCTGGCGCAAACTGGACGAAGCGCAGCGCAACGCCTGCGATAATGCCGATGCGGCCATCGAACTGATGCTGGCCCAGCCGGCCATCATCAAGCGCCCGCTGCTGAGCGACGGCAAGGGGCATGCTCTGCTCGGTTTCAACGCCGACAGCTATCAGCAATTTATTTCCGAGGTGGCAGCATGACTTGCCCGGTAATCGAACTGGCCCAACAGCTGATCAAACGTCCTTCCCTCAGCCCGCACGACGAAGGCTGTCAGGCGTTGATGATTGAACGTCTTGAGGCCATCGGCTTCACCGTTGAGCCTATGCCTTTCGGCGATACCCTGAATTTTTGGGCCTGGCGTGGCGAGGGGCAAACCCTGGCATTTGCCGGCCACACCGACGTGGTGCCGACCGGCGACGAAAAACGCTGGGACAACCCGCCGTTTGAACCGACCATCCGCGACGGCATGCTGTATGGCCGCGGCGCGGCGGACATGAAAGGTTCGTTGGCAGCCATGGTAGTGGCGGCCGAGCGCTTTGTGGCCGCCAATCCGCACCATCAGGGGCGCCTGGCATTCCTGATCACCTCCGATGAAGAGGCCAGCGCAACCCACGGCACGGTGAAAGTGGTCGAAGCCCTGATGGCACGCAACGAGCGTCTGGATTACTGCCTGGTCGGCGAGCCGTCCAGTACCGAACGCGTTGGTGACGTGGTGAAAAACGGCCGTCGTGGCTCTATCACCGCAAACCTGCACATCCACGGCATTCAGGGCCACGTCGCCTACCCGCACCTGGCGGATAACCCGGTACATCGCGCCATGCCGGCGCTGAATGAGCTGGTGGCGATAGAATGGGATCGCGGCAATGAATTCTTCCCGCCGACCAGCATGCAGATCGCCAACGTGCAGGCCGGTACCGGCAGCAACAACGTGATCCCCGGTGAGATGTTCGTCCAGTTCAACTTCCGTTTCAGCACCGAATCGACCGATGCGACGATCAAACAACGCGTGGAAGAGCTGCTCGAGCGTCATCAACTGAACTACAGCATCGAATGGCGTCTGTCTGGTCAGCCGTTCCTCACTGCGCGCGGCGCATTGGTGGATGCGGTGGTTAATGCCGTCGAACATTATTCTGAGCTGACGCCGCAGTTGCTGACCACCGGCGGGACTTCAGACGGTCGCTTCATCGCCCAGATGGGGGCGCAAGTGGTTGAGTTGGGCCCGGTAAACTCCACCATCCATAAGGTTAACGAATGCGTCCACGCGGCCGATCTGCAACTGCTGAGCCGCATGTATCAGCGCATCATGGAGCAATTGATCGCATGATCACGCCAGAAATGCTGACCGGGCGCTCGACCGACCATCTGGCGCCGCTAAGCGGTAACCACCGCATGCAGCCTGCCGCAGTGGCCGCGTTTCTCGCCATGCAGCAAGCGGCGCACGCCGCCGGGTTCAATCTGCAACCCGCCAGCACATTTCGCGATTTTGAACGGCAACAGGCGATCTGGAATGGAAAATTCTGCGGCGAGCGACCAGTATTAGATAAGGACAGCCGACCGATCGACATCACGCCGCTGTCTGCTGCCGAGCGCTGCGAAGCGATCCTGCGTTGGTCGGCCTTGCCGGGTGCCAGCCGCCATCACTGGGGCAGCGACCTGGATGTCTATGACCCCACACTGTTGCCCGAAGGGCAAAAGCTGCAGCTGGAACCGTGGGAATACGAACAAGGCGGTTACTTTTACCCGCTCAATCAGTGGATGACGGAACACATGGCCGAATTTGGCTTTTATCGTCCGTTCACCGAAGACGGCGACGGCGTGGCGGTGGAGCCCTGGCACCTGAGCTACCGCCCGCTGGCGCAGGAAGCCGAACATCTGCTGACGCCTGCGCTGCTGTTGGCGGCCTGGAAAGATAAGGACATTGCCGGTGCTCAATGGCTTGAAGCCCATCTGCCAGCGATATTTTCGCGTTTTATACGCGCTGAAGGAAAGGAGTGAATATGGAATGGTTAGCTGACTACTGGTGGATTATCCTGCTGATTCTAGTAGGGATGATCATCAGCGGGATCAAAGAACTACGCCGCGTCGACGTGAAAGGCTATCTGGCCGATAAGCCGAAGCTGCCGCCGCACCGCGATAACAACGCCGAGTGGGATGACGAAGACGACTGGCCGAAGAAAAAATGACATCAGGGCGCATTATGCGCCCTGAAGCTTATTTAAAGGCGATCAAATCCCCGCGCTTGCCGAACATAGCCTCTTCCCAGTAGCGCTGCGGCACGTAGTAATGCAGCCGTTCAAGCGCGCTGTCCATCATGTCCTGATTGATGGCATGCCCCACGCCCTCTTCCACGTCCAGCGTAAAATCGACGCCGTTGGCCTGCAGCCTTTCCGCCGCCGCCTGGGCATGTTGCACTGAAATCACCGCATCCTGCTCACCGTGGATAAGATGCACCACGCTGTCACCGAACGCCTGGTCGGGCAGACTGGCAAAGCGCCCGCTGAAAGCCACCACGCGGCCGGCCAATTTAGGCTCCACCTTCAGGGCTTCCAGCGCCATGATAGACCCCTGAGAGAAGCCCACCAACGCCGTGCCGGCGTCATTCACGCCGCTGTGTTGCTGCCAGTAACGCACGGTTTCAATAAACAGTGGCATCACTTCAGCAATGCGCTCAACGCGGTTTTCTTCGGTGACGTCCTGCACTGAAAACCACTGGCGGCCGCTGCCGTTACCAAAAGCAGAGGGGCCACCCACGCTGACCACCAGCGCCTGCGGGAATTCTTTAGCGAAATAACGGCCAATTTCCCCCATTGCCACCGGGGTATCGCCGACACCGTGAAACAGCAGGATCAGCTGCGCAGCCGGTGTTGCCGGGCTCTGGACAACGAAATGCTCATGTTTCATCGGTGACTCCTCGTGTGATTAAGATCCTGTCCGGCGCCAGATGCCCCGGTTTCTGCCAGCTACTATACGCCGCTGAGAAATCAGGAAAATCGGGTTTTATTGAGCAACATCTTCAATTTATTGCAACGACTGGGCCCACGCTTTCCAGCGCAGACCGTGCTGCGCATCCAGCTGTTCGAGCGCCAGTCCTGCCTCGTGTCGCCAGCGGCGCAGCAAGGCTTTCTGCCCGCTAAACCCTAGCCGTTCCACGCAGACTGCCGGCGCCAGCGACTGCTGCAGATGCATCCGCAGTGCGGGCAATGATAGCGTACTGGCCAACAGTAAGCGTTGCAGTGCCCCAAGGCTGGCCTCCAGCGGTCGATGCGCGAAGGCAAATCCTGCCAGCTCACGCCAGTCGTCCTCCCCTAGCTGCGTATCGCCGTCGTCTCCGGGGATCTCTATCTGCAGATCAATACGCGGCTGCAACCAGCGCCAGTCACGTGCCTGGTGTTTATGGGCGGCATGGCGCAACGCCTCGCCCTGTTCGCTCAGCGGCAGGATCGCCATCGCGGTGTAACAACCACTGCTGGCCTCTGTCTTGCTGCCGATGCGAGCCAGTTCAAAACCGCAAGATTGCCAGAAACGCCACAGCGGCTCGGTATAGCCAAAGCTGACCGAGAGATAATCCAGCCCCTGTGCTTGCTGGCGCTGCTGAGCAATGAGATCGCGGGCAATGCCCTGTTGACGCAGTGCGGGTAACACCGCAATGCGGGTGATGCGCCGCGAACGTAGCGTAGGTGCCCACCACTGGCCCCCGTGCGCCGCCAGCGATTGTGCCACCAGGTTGCCACGGGGACGCCGTCGACCGGCCCAGACTTCGTGTGCCAGTTCGGCGCTCAGCCCGCCTTCTTCCACCAGCCACAGGGCGCCGACAACCTCATCGTCTACCTGAGCCAAACCAAAGTGCATGCCCGGCGCATCCATCAACCGCCGTAAATCCAGTGGTGAAGTACGGTAATGAGCACTGCTCAACAAAGCGTAAAAACGCGCTAACCTTTGTGGATCGGCGCACAGCATGGTTTGCTCAGCCCCGCTGATACTCACCGGCTTATCCGTTACCTGCCAGCAGGGTTGCTCGTTAAACAGCAGCGCGTTATCTATAATGCGCTCCAGCGCATCGCCCTGCGCCCAACGCATCGGTTGATCTAACCCCAATGGCTGGAACGCAGGCAGTCCGGCGCAGAATTTCAGTAAAAAACCCCGGCCGGTGCCTTCATAACCCTGCACCGTAGTGGTCAGCAAAACGCGCGGGAAATAGCTCACCAACTGCTGCAACAGCGGGCCAGGTATCGCCGCCGCTTCGTCCACCAGCAACCACCCAACGTCGCTGACGTCCTGTTCGCGGCAATGGGCCAACAGCGCATCCGGTGCCCAGAATTGCGCACGTCCCTGCGCCCATTCGGCGGCGACTTCGGTGGCAGCGCGGCTCGGTCCGACCAACCAGCAGGTCTGCGAGGTGTTCGCCACCAGCATACCCGCTACCGTTGACTTGCCGCGCCCGCGTGCGGCGGTCAAAACCCAAATGCCCGATGCCGCGCTCAGTAATTGCGCCAGCAGCCGCTGCTGCTCGGCGGTGGGTTGGCCGTCTGGTGCCTGCCACTGTGGACGCAGCGGCAATGGCGCCAGCGTCAGCGCCTCACCCTGCAGCCAGACGGTGACTTCGCTGTCCGCCGTCAGATGCCGCTGCAGATGATGAATAAAATTTGGGGTGGTGATCGGTTGTGGGCAATCGCTCCAGCGCAGGCTGTCGTCATCCGGTTGCTGAGGCCACTGCTGCCACGGCGGCGTCAGCAACAGTAGCCAACTGCCGGCTCGCAGCGTGCCCGACAGCGCGGCCAGAGCTTCAACGTCCAGCCCTTTCGTCGCATCAAATACCGCGTGCTGGCGCTCTTGCCCCAGCAGCGTCCGCACCGCACCGCTCGCCAAGGCCTGCAGGCCCGGCGGCGGGTTTTCCCCTACCCACGGCCAGTCACCCGGCAGGGTACTCGCCAGTTGTAGCGCCTGCTGGCGACACCATTGCGGCTCGCCACTGATCACCAGCAGGCGCCTGATGCCCTGCTGCTGCATAAGTTGTTGCATTGCCAGTAACATAACCGTGGATCCAGACCTGAAAAAAATGCCGGAGTCAGGCTCCGGCATGGCATGTTAACGGGATGCGAAGGTATTGCAGGTGTTCGGATCGCCGCTGTCGAAGCCCTGTTTAAACCAGGTGTAGCGCTGCTGCGAAGTACCGTGGGTGAAGCTGTCCGGCACCACCCGTCCCTGCCCTTGCTGCTGCAAACGGTCGTCGCCGATCGCCTGCGCGGCGTTCAATGCCGCCTGCAAGTCGCCCTCTTCCAACATCTGCTGTTTCTCGGCGTATTTGCCCCACACGCCGGCAAAGCAGTCCGCCTGCAGTTCCATTTTCACCGACAGGCGGTTCACTTCCGCCTGGCTGGCACCTTGCTGCATTTGGCGCACTTTCGGCTCGATACCCAGCAGGTTCTGCACATGGTGGCCGACTTCGTGCGCCACCACGTAGGCCTGGGCAAAGTCACCGCCGGCACCCAGCTTGGTTTTCATATCCTGATAGAACGACAGGTCGATATACACCGTTTTGTCACCCGGGCAATAGAACGGCCCCATCGCCGCCTGGCCGGTACCGCAACTGGTGCGCGTTACGCCACGATACATCACCAGTTTGGGCGGCTGATAGGTTTTGCCCATACGCTGGAAAACTTCTTTCCAGTTATCTTCGGTAGACGCCAGCACCACCGAGGTAAATTTAGCCAGCTCATCGTCTTTTGGACTGATGTTGGCGCTTTGTTGCTGAGTTTGCGGGCTCACGTCCCCACCGTTCAACAGCGGCGAGAGATCGATGCCGTAATAGCCGGCCACCAACACCACCACCAGAATGGCGATACCGCCTTTGCCGCGAGGAACACGAAAGCCGCCACCGCCGCCACCCAGACCTGAAGACTGCCCGCGACGATCCTCAACATTGTCACTTTCCCGACGCCCTTGCCAACGCATAAATAAACTCCAGATTAGGTTTTTGTCATTGTACGCAATACCCAAAATAATTGGAGTTGCATCAAGGCGGCAAATGAGTGAATCCCGATGAACTTACTCAAGTAAGTGATTCGGGTGAACGAGTGCAGCCAACACAGATGCAGCTTCAAGTATGCCGGGTATTATCATTATAAGTGCTGAGCAGCGGAGGAAATGTAGAATTTTTCCGGAAATTCAGTCAGAGAGAAATATTGCGGGAAGTTAACGGGCCGAATGGCTCCGTGAGACTGCTGACAAACAGAGAATGTTTGGCGGCAGGCGCTAAAGGTTTTGAAAATAAATCTGGAAAATCAATTTATTGATTTTCGGCTGATA
This sequence comes from Serratia sp. BNK-12, assembly GCF_047456085.1. Taxonomy (NCBI): domain Bacteria; kingdom Pseudomonadati; phylum Pseudomonadota; class Gammaproteobacteria; order Enterobacterales; family Yersiniaceae; genus Serratia; species Serratia sp. BNK-12. The sequence continues at coordinate 1,224,677 of NZ_CP179896.1, read as the reverse complement.
ACACAAAGGGGGAAAACCACGCTTTATCCCCCTTTGTCAAAATCTGACGGGGCCAGATGACCCCGTAGAGCGCGACAACGCTTAGTCGAGCTTGACGCCGATGCGGCGGGCCACTTCTTCGTAGGCTTCGATCAGGCCACCCAGGCTCTGGCGGAAGCGGTCTTTATCCATCTTGTCCAGGGTGTTTTTATCCCACAGGCGGCTGCCGTCCGGCGAGAACTCATCGCCCAGCACCACTTCACCGTTGAACAGGCCGAACTCCAGCTTGAAGTCGACCAGGATCAGGCCCGCGTCGTCAAACAGCTTGCTCAGCACGTCGTTTGCCTTGTAGCTCAGCTCGCGCATACGCGCCAGGTGCTCTTTGTTCACCCAGCCGAAGGTTTCACAGTAGGATTCGTTGACCATCGGATCGTGCATGGCATCGTTTTTCAGGAACAGGTCGAACAGCGGCGGGTTCAGTACCAGGCCTTCTTCGATGCCCAGACGCTTCACCAGTGAACCGGCAGCGCGGTTGCGGATCACGCATTCGACCGGCACCATGTCCAGCTTCTTCACCAGCACTTCGTTGTCTGACAGCAGGCGTTCCATTTGCGTCGGGATGCCGGCCTCTTCCAGTTTGCTCATAATGAAATGGTTAAACTTGTTGTTCACCATGCCTTTGCGATCGAACTGCTCAATGCGCTGACCATCCAGTGCTGACGTATCGTTGCGGAACTCCAACACCAGCAAATCAGGGTTTTCGGTGGTGTAGACGGTTTTTGCCTTTCCGCGATACAACTCAGCTAGCTTTTGCATCTTACATACTCCAATAAAGAATTGTTTAAAAATGCTTTAACACACAGGCGTGATATACCCAAAATAATTGGAGTTACAGCAAGGCGGCAGGTGCGGAACTCCCCGCGAGCTTACTCAAGTAAGTGACAGGGCGAGTGCACGTAGCCAACACGGTTGTAGCTTCAAAAATGATGGGTATATTGTGCCAAAACTGCGACGCAAACGATACCGTATTGTTCAAAGAAAAAGGGGCCGTAGCCCCTTTTCAATCAGTTAACGCTGGTTTTACTGAATGCTGCCTGGAAGGCCGCCACCAAGCCGTCGTTTTGCGACTGGGTCAATGGCTTCCCTTTAGGATCGATAAATTGCAGGCTGGTGCGGTTGTTCAAATCCCCGACCTGCAGTTTGTAATCGCCCTCTTTCAGTTCAGGATCCTTGGCGCCCAACGCATCCCAATCGCTACCGCTCAGGGATTTGTAGGTGACGGCGACGGTGCCCTGCGGACGGCTGCGGTCACCCACTTTCATCCCCAGTTTCTCCAACGCCGCAGGCAGGCGATCCCACACCACGGTGTAAGGGCCGCGCACTACCAGCATCGGCAGGCCGGTGTCATCGGCGCTGCTCTGCACGTCCAGCGCGCCGAAGCGGTTGGCCGTCTGGCTGCTTGCCAGGTTGTCCTGCTTGTCCAGGCCTTCAACGATGGTGTTCATCATCATGCCGTTGTAGCGCTGCACTTCTGACGGGTCGGTAATCTGTTCGGTTTTACCCTGCTGCTGCAGGCCCACGGTTTTTACCGTCAGCGCCTGCTGGTAACCCTGCTGCTGTACGCTGATCTGGTAGCGGCCTTCGTACTGGTTGTCTTCATCCAGACGGTTCCACTTCACCCAGTCGGTGGTCAGCGTCTGACCGGCGTCCTGACGTGAGGCGATTGCGATATTTTTCGTCTGCAGCATGCTGACAACGCGCGACCACAGATTCTGGTTCTGCGGGTTGTTTTCCAACAGCAGCGTACCGCTGTCGCCGGCATATTGCGCACGTGAACCGCTCAGCAATGCCAGTGGCTGCACCGGCGGACGAATATCCAGTTGCTTGCCGACGCCGCCTTTCAGCGTGGTGGCCGGAACATCATAATTACCGCTTTGCACCGGCAGGATCATACCGGCTGGTGCGTTCAGTGGCTTGAGCACCGACGCATCGAGGTAAGACTCATCGCCGCTCACCTGGCGTTTGTAACGCTGATCGGTGGTGCAGGCGGCCAGCATCATAACCAGCGAAATACCCACGACTTTTGCTACCGTCGACTTTTGCAATGAATAAACCATCAAATTTCCCTTAGAGTTACAGCAAACCGGCGCTTTTCAACGCGCGTTCCACTACCGGACGGGCAGCGTCGGTCAACGGCGTCATAGGCAGACGCATCGTATCGGTTGCCATCAATCCCAATGCCTTACAGGCCCATTTCACCGGAATTGGGTTTGCTTCTACAAACAAATCCTGATGCAACGGCATCAAGCGCTGATTTAAGCGGCGTGCTTCAGCAAAGTCGCCCTGTGCTGCCAGCGCGCAAAGCTGCGCCATTTCACGCGCCGCCACGTTGGCCGTCACGGAAATCACCCCTTTGCCGCCCAGTTGCATGAAATCCAGACCGCTGGCGTCATCGCCGCTCAGCAAAATGAAATCTTCATCATCAACCAGCACTTGGATCTGACTTACACGACTTAAGTTCCCTGTTGCCTCTTTAACAGCAACAATATTCTTAATTTTTGCCAAACGCGCAATCACCGGCGGCAGCATGTCACACCCGGTGCGCGAAGGCACGTTATAGAGGATCTGCGGCAGTGCGGTGCTTTCGGCAATCGCCTTGAAGTGCTGGTACAGCCCTTCCTGAGTCGGTTTGTTGTAGTAAGGCGTGACCGTCAGGCAACCCACTACGCCGGTATTTTCAAAGCGCTGGGTCAGCGAAATGGCTTCGGCGGTGGCGTTGGCGCCGGTACCTGCGATCACCGGAATACGGCCTGCGGCCAGTTCCAGCGTCTGCAATACCACGTCAACGTGCTCGTCATGGGCAAGCGTTGCGGACTCGCCGGTAGTCCCTACGGAAACGATGGCCGCAGTTCCACTGGCTACATGATAATCAATCAATTTTTTTAGGCTCGCGCGATCGACAGCACCTGTGTCGTCCATCGGCGTAACCAGTGCAACAATACTTCCCGTAAACATTGGCCGTCCCCTCCACAAACAAGTCACTCATGGTACTTTTGCTGCCTATCCAAAAGCAAGCAAACAACGGCGTTGTAAGCGCTTGGCAGGCGGTTTTTTTTATGTTTACCATGGTAACCCCATTGAGCACGACAGGAAGCTCCATTTTGCCTAAGCCAGATGAACACTATCTCGTGATTACCGCGCTCGGCGCCGATCGCCCCGGAATCGTCAATGCCATCACCCGCCACGTCAGCAGCTGCGGGTGCAATATCGAAGATAGCCGTCTGGCCATGCTGGGTGAAGAGTTCACTTTCATCATGCTGCTTTCCGGCAGTTGGAACGCCATTACCCTGATCGAATCAACCCTGCCGCAAAAAGGCGCGGAGCTGGAGCTGCTGATTGTGATGAAGCGCACCAACTCGCACGAAAGGCCACCGATGCCGGCCACGGTGTGGGTGCAGGTGGAGGTGAAAGACTCGCCGCACATCATCGAACGCTTTACCGATTTGTTCGACTCCTGCCAGATGAACATTGCCGAGCTGGTATCGCGCACCCAGCCTGCGGAAGGCGACCTGCCGCCGCAGCTGTATATCCAGATCACCGCGCACAGCCCCGGCAATCAGGATGCCTCAAATATTGAACAAGCCTTTCATCGCCTATGTACAGAATTGAAAGCACAAGGCAGTATTAGCGTTGTGAACTATCCACAGCATGATGAGAAAGATGGAGAGTAGTGATGAGCCCATTGAAAGCCGGTGACACAGCGCCGAAGTTTAGTTTGCCTGACCAGGACGGTGAGGAAATTAATTTGGCCGACTTCCAGGGACAGCGAGTGCTTGTTTATTTTTATCCCAAGGCGATGACGCCGGGCTGTACCGTACAGGCCTGCGGTTTGCGGGATAACATGGATGACTTGAAAAAAGCGGGTGTCGAAGTTCTGGGCATCAGCACGGATAAACCAGAGAAACTGTCGCGTTTTGCCGAGAAAGAGTTGTTAAACTTCACGTTGTTGTCTGATGAGGATCATCAGGTGGCACAGCAGTTCGGCGTTTGGGGTGAGAAAACCTTCATGGGGAAAACCTATGACGGCATCCACCGCATCAGCTTCCTGATCGACGCCAAAGGCAAGGTTGAAAAAGTGTTTGATGATTTCAAGACCACCAATCATCACGACATCGTTCTGGATTACCTGAAACAATAATCCTCACGAAGCGCAGCGACCTGCTGCGCTTCGTTATCCACGCTTATTCCTGTTCCGTTTCTACCCGCAGTTCGTCCGGCCAGGCATGGATCACCGCCTTCACCAAGGTTGCCAGCGGGATAGCGAAGAACACGCCCCAGAAACCCCACAGCCCGCCAAAGATAATCACCGACAGAATGATCACCAGCGGATGCAGGTTGACCGCCTCAGAGAACAGAATCGGCACCAGCAGGTTGCCATCCAGCCCCTGCACCACCAGATAGGCGACGATCAGCGTCCAGAAATCGGCGCCGACACCCCATTGGAACATCGCCACCACCACCACCGGAATGGTCACCAGAACCGCACCGATATAGGGGATCAGCACCGAAAAACCGACCAGCACCGCCAGCAGCAGCGAATAGCGCATATCGAGAACCGCGAACACCAGATAGGTCGCCACCCCGACGATCACCATCTCCAGCACCTTGCCGCGAATATAGTTGGTGATCTGCTGGTTCATTTCGATCCACACCTGCCCGGCCAGCCCACGGTTGCGTGGCAGTACCCGGCGCACGGCATTGAGCATCTGTTCCTTGTCCTTCAACAGGAAGAACATCATCATCGGGACCAGGATCAGATAAATCGCCAGCGTCAGCAGGCCCACCAGCGACGCCAGCGAGAATTTCACCACCGACTCACCCATGCCCGACAGGCGTCCGCGCAGATTCTCCGCCATCATGTCGATGATGCCGGCATCTACCAGCGCCGGGTAACGCTTCGGCAGCGTCGCGGCGAAGTTATAGAACTGGTTGAGCATGCCCGGCAGATCGGTCATCAGGTTGATGCCCTGTTGCCAGGCGGTCGGCGCCACCACGAAGACCAGCAGCATCGCGATACCGGCAAACAGGATCATCACCATGCTTGCCGCCCAGTTTCGCGAACAGCCGATGCGCTGCAACCGCGCGGTTGGCCACTCCAGCAGATACGCCAGCACGATGGCCACCAGCAGCGGGGTCAGAATACCATGCAGAAAATAGAGAATGAGGAACCCGGCGAGCAGGATCACCAACAGCGCGATGGCCTGCGGATCGGTGAAGCGGCGGCGGTACCACTGTAATAACATCTCCAGCATCAGAGAGGGCTCCTAGAGGTTTGACTGGCAGGCATTGCTGTTCCTGTAATAAGTATTATTGACCCTACGCTGGCCAAGCCAAAAAGAGGAAAGGCTGAAGGCCGGACATTCAGCGTATGGTTGTACCATGCCGCCCCTTTGCCATCCAGCGATTGTCGGCACCGACCGGGGGAAAGAAAACGATCGATTTACCGCGGGGAAAGTCGCGGCGGTTTAACGGTGAGTCAAACCGCCGCTATGCCATCAGGCCTGAGAAGATCAGAAGTCGTAAGTCAGCGAGGCTTTAAGGGTGCGCGATTGCCCCTGGAAGATATAGGTGCCGTTGCTCTCCACGCTGGACCAATACTTCTCGTTGGTGACGTTATCCACGCCAACGCGCCAAACCATGGTGTTTTGATCCGCGTTCATGCGCATCCGGTAACGCACACCGAGATCCAGCGTGGTGTAACTGTCGAGTTTCTTGGTGTTCGCCGCGTCGGCAAACTGCGAGCCGGTATGGCGAACCCTGGCGGTCGCAGTCAGGCCTTCAACCGGTTGGATGTCATACTCGGCGCCCATCACCATATAGAAATTCGAAACGCCGATAGCATCTTTGCCGTCGTTGGTGCCATTTTTGGTTTTGGTCAGCTCAGGCGACAGCCAGGTGGTGCTGCCGTTAAGGCGCAGCCCGAGCATCGGCTCACCGAACACGTTCAGTTCCACGCCGCGGTTACGTTGCTCGCCATCCAGCGCATAATAATTCTCGCTGTTGAGCATGGCTGAAGGCTTCTTGATTTCAAACAGCGCCAGCGAACCGCCCACGCGTTCGAAATCGACCTTCACCCCCACTTCATTTTGTTTGGAACGGGCAATACCGGTGCTCTGGCCAAAGTTCGTGGCTTCCTTCGGCGCGTTGCTCCCCGGCTGCAGGGCTTCGGTGTGGTTGGCGTAGAGCGACACTTCTTCCCACGGCTTGTAGACCAGACCAAAGGTCGGCATCCAGCGGCTTTGGGTATAACGGGATGAAGTATCCTCCAGGCCGGTCGCGTTGCTGTAGTTGCGCACCACCACTTTCTGATGGCGCGCCGCTGCGGTAAACAGCACCCGATCGCTAAAGAACCCCAAAGTATCGCTGAACAGCCAGCCCTGGGTGCGATTACGGGCGGTGGTTAACGGATCGGAATAGTTGCCGCCAAAGTAAGCGTTATCCGGCACCGCCACATCGTGATTGTCATAAATATTGGTCGTCGGGTTGTTGGCCGACATGCGCCAGGCGGTTTTGTCGCGTTTGATTTGCGCAGAATAACCCAGGTTCACCTTGTGCGAGACATCCCAGGTATTGAATTCGCCGCTGACCCCGGCCATGCCGCTGAACGCATCGATAATGCGGTTGGTGTCCAGACGCCCTACCGTGGCGTCGCCGTTGGCATTGATCAGCTTGGGTGCGCTGTAGAGCCCGGTTTCATGAGCATGCTGCGCGCCCAGCCCGGTATAAATTTTCCAGCGTTGAGTGAGGTCGTATTCCGCCTTCACCATACCGAATTCGTTTTCGATATCGCTGTAGCCCCATTTCTGGCTGTAGTTTTTGGTCGGATCCGGCACGGCTGGAATAAAGTCGACGCCGCTGATGTTGACCCCCATGGTTCCACCGTGGAAGGTCTTCTTCTGGTAGCCGAAATCCAGCGAAGTGCGCAAGCGATCGCCACGGTAATCCAGTCCCACCGAGGCCAGCGTGGTACGGCGTTTGTCGTCGTTGACGGCAGCTTCACCTTCGCGGTGTACCAGGTTCACCCGCGCGCCAAACTGGTTGTCGTCACCGAAGCGACGGCCTACATCCAGCTTGCCGCCGACCTGAGAGTCAGAGGTGTAATCGATGCCCACCTGCGTGGTAGGCGTCTCTTCCGCACGTTTGGGTTCGAGGTTAATCATACCGCCCACCCCACTGGTGGCTACGCCGTTCAGCAAGGCGTTAGCGCCTTTGAACACCTCCACGCGCTCCAGCATTTGAGTATCCATCACCTGACGCGGCACCACGCCCGACAGGCCGCCCATGGTCATGTCCTCACCATCCAACTGGAAGCCGCGAATGCGGTAGGTTTCGGCGAAGTTGCCGTAGCCCTGCACCGCCTGAACGCCTGCGTCATTGCTGATGACATCGGCAATGGTTTTCGCCTGTTGATCCTGCACCAACTTCGCGGTGTAGCCGACCACGTTAAAAGGTACGTCCATGGCTTTTTGTTCGCCCAGCATCCCCAGACGTCCGCCATGCGCGATTTGTCCATCGAGATAAGCGGGAACCAGATCTTCGCCGCCGGCTTTAAAATCGCTCTCTTTGGTGGCCTGAACCACCAGGGTTTCTTCCTGATTTTTTTTGCTGCTTTCTGTCGGAGCGGCCAGCGCGCCCTGGCTTACCGCACCGATGGCCAGCGCCAATAACGTCAGGCGTTGCGGAAATGATGTTGAACTGGTGTTGTGCATAATTCACTCATGTATGAGGAGAAGTGGAACAAAATGGCCCGTTACCGGGCCGATAGAGCTTATTTATTTAAATCAATGCGAACGACGCTGTCCGGCCCCTGAGTAGAGTGATCCTTATTAAAGGGTTGCTTGACGGTGACAAACAGCACCTGGCCGTCTGGGGAAAGCTGCAGGCTGTTTGGATTTGGCGTTACCGCCCAGCTCTGTTTCACGGCATAGGTCGTGGCATTGAGGCTCAGCACCTTGCCGGACTCACGCTGCGAGAGGTAGATTTCATTGCGTTTGGCATTGAACAGCACTGCCAGAGAGTCGCCGACATCCAGCTGCTTGAGCAGTTTTCCACTATGAATATCCAGCACCAGCGTGGTTTTGGCTTTGGAATTGTCGGTCACAAACAGGCGCCCGGTTTCGCTGTCTTCCGCCAGGTTAAGCAGCAGCGCCGGCTTCTCGCCCAGTGGCTTCCAGCGTTTTTCGATTCGGTTGTTTTTCGGGTTGATGACCAGAATTTCACCGCTGCCGTTCGCGGCGTACAAACGCTGGGTTTGTTCCGAGTAATGCAGGCCGGTCATCCATTTGCCGGTGTTTTTGATCCGCGCTTTTAATTTCAGCGTGTTGGCGTCCACCACCCAAATCAACGCCGGGTCAGCCACAGCACCTACGTACAGCGTATCTTTGTGCAGCAGAATTTGACGCGCGCCATACGGCAGCCCTTTCTCGTTGCGTTCGCTAAACAGCAAGCGGCCTTTCACTTTGCCGTCGGCGGTAGTGATCGCGCTGATGCCGCCGTCCAGGGAGTTAGTGACATAAAGAGTTTTGCCATCCGGGGAGATCTGCATGGCGAAGTTTTTCAGATCGGTGTGGGTTGCGCCGAGCGTTTTCAGCGTTTTCGCATCCAGCTTATAAACCACCCCGCCCTGCACATCTTTAAAGCCTTCGGAACTGGCCACGTACAAGGCATCGCCCGCCGGCGTCAGCGCCATCTCATACAGGCCATCCGCCAGATCGCGTCTAACCACGTTGTCGGCAGATTGAGCCGCCGCAGCGACAGGTTGGGCAATCGGAGAAGCGGCGTGTTGCTTAGGGGCGACGCAACCGCTCAGCGCCAGTGTCATCACCACGGCGAGCGCAGAAACTTTCATCTTCATCAGGAAATCCTTGGCCATATAAACTGATTGAGTGGAGGCTCTTGCGGATTATTTTTGGCTTTCTCAACAGGAGAAATGAGCCCCACCGTACGTCTCAATGTTTCCTTGTGAATGGGGTTCACTTTATCGCAGGCGGCTGGACCGCCTTGGCTGCGAATAACAAAGAGAATAATAATCATACTCATTACTTTTTTGGCGAGCAAATGTAATTGGTCATCTTGAACGTGGGAAAACGTCGTGCTGCGAATGCCCTCCGCCGCTCACAGAATTATCTCGCGACATTGGCAAACGCGGCGGGAAGTGGTCATGCTGTAAGGCCATCTCATCCTCATGTCTGACCAAGGAGAATTTATGTCAGTTTCAGCCCGTAACCAGTTATCCGGCACCGTGTCTGCCGTCGCTAAAGGCGCCGTAAATGACGAGGTGGAAATCACTTTGCCGGGCGGCGAGAAGTTAGTCGCTATTGTGACGGTACAAAGCCAGCAGTCGCTTGGCCTGGTCGCCGGTAAGGAAGCGGTGGCGCTGATTAAGGCCCCCTGGGTTATTTTGGCTTCGGAAGACTGCGGACTGCGTTTCTCCGCCCGCAATCAATTCGCCGGGGAAGTCAGTGCAGTGGAGCAAGGGGCGGTGAACAGCACCGTGCACATTAAAACGGATGCCGGTTTCAAACTGACCTCGGTGATCACCAATGAAAGCCTGCAGGAGATGGCGTTAAAGAACGGGGCCCGTGTCATCGCTCTGGTCAAAGCCTCCTCCGTGCTGCTTGCCGTCAGGGCGTAGTTTCCAGGCCCTTTCAAGCCCGCATCGGCGGGCTTTTTAGTGAGGCAACTGCCTGAGACGTTACTTTATCCCCTGCTCGACAAGCAGCCCGACGGCGATCAACACCATGGCCGCGCCGGAAAAACGGCTGACAACCCGTGCAGCCTGCGGGCGCGTCTGCAGTACCGACTGCGAGCCATACCCCACGATCAAATAAACCACCCCGCAGCTGATCAGATGCAACAAGCCAAGCGCGAGAATTTGGTTCGGGATCGACCAACTGGCACCCGCATCGGTGAACTGAGGCAGTAAAGCCAAAAATAGCAGGAATACCTTGGGGTTCAGGCCGCTGACGCAAATGCCCTTGCCAGCCCAACGCAGCCAGGAGCCAGACGCCTGCGCATCGCCGGCGCTCGGCGTCGGGGGATGGCACAGCATGTTGATGCCAATCCACAACAGATAGCCGGCCCCCAGCAGGGTGAGCGCCGTGAGAGCCATAGGACTGCCTGTCACCAAAGCGCCCACGCCTGCCGCCACGATCGCTATAGCGATAAGGTGCCCACACAGCAATCCTACTACCGCAGGCACCACTACCCGCCCGCGGATGCCGGCCGAGATGATGTACGCCCAGTCCAACCCCGGCGTGATAACGAACAGAATCGAAACGGCCCAGAAAGCCGCAAAAATGGCGAGCGTCATAAATATCGTCCCCGCCACCGACACCCGGCAGTCTGGCTTATCCATTTCATCACTTCGCGTTCCTCCGCTGGACAGCGTTAACAGGCCGAAAGCCATTTATGTCCAAAGTTGTTCAATTATTGAAAAGAATATCCCCAAGTTGTTAGAATGTGGTTTCAATTATTTGCTTATAAATCGCAAATTGAGGGAAATTTTTCCAAATGGACAAGATTGACCGCAAAATCCTTGCTGAACTTCAGTTTGATGGGCGTCTTTCTGTTACCGACCTGGCTGACCGAATTGGGCTGAGCGTTTCCCCCTGCCATCGCAGGGTGCGAGCGTTGGAACAATCTGGCGTGATCAGAGGCTATCGTGCTCACCTCGATCCCGGCAGTCTGGGCTTTAACTTTTCCGCGCTGGTTTTCGTCACCATGCGGGAAGGGGATCGCCAGGCTGTTGAAGCCTTCGAAAACGCCATGGTGGATATTCCCCAGGTTATCCAGGCGCAGCGATTGTTCGGCGATCCCGACTACCTGTTGCATGTCATCGCCCGCGATTTACCGGCTTTTCAGCGGCTTTACGACGAACAGCTTTCCGCCCTGCCCGGCGTTCAACGCCTGACCTCCACGCTGGTGATGAAAAGCGTGGTGCAGGACCGGCCCTTTCTGCCGTTGTAGATCACAATCAAATCCAGAAGGATACAGTTATGAACAGTGGTTTCGAGGACTCAAAGGCCTTGTACATCGGCATATGCACGGTGGTAGGCGATGCCTTTCTGGCGTTGGCCAATGAAGAGCATGAAACGCAAAAAGCGGACGTGATCAATGAGCTTAAAACGGCGATCACCCGCGAAGGTCGTGATGTCAATTTGGATGAAGCGCGCGAATTGGCGATTGAGTGGCTGGAGCGATAAGTAGCGCCGGTTACCTTGCTTTTACGGGCGTTACCAGGGTCATTACCGCGCTCTGGGCTGCCGTTCTGGTGAAAAAAATGGGAGCGTCTCCGCTCCCATAGGGTATTCAGGGCACAATCACGTAGTCGGGATTGGCAACGGCGAACAACGCCTGCCGATCCGCTGCCGGTGGATAAATCCACTGCGTATTGATTTCCTGTTTGATCTTTTTGCCCTCTTCACGCGTAAAGCGCACCTGACGATCCCAACCTTCGGTGTAGAGCGCGCCCCAGGCTCCAAGATCAAGGCAGGTCACATACTTTGGCTGGCTGTAAGGGTGCAGCGGCAAACCTACCAGTTCCGCTGCGGCATTGTGGCCCGCTACACGGCCCAGACTCATCGCATGCTGGCAGGTCATCAGGTTGTGATTGCCCAGTTCGTCGGTCGCTGCCTTGACCGTGTCCCCGCTAACAAACACGCCGTCCGCCGCAGGCGCGTGCAGGAAGGCATCACCGACAATACGTCCGGCACTGTCGCGCTCACCCGGGATTTGCTCAACTAATGGATGCGCCCGTACCCCGGCGGCCAGAATCACCGTATCGGTGGCGATGCGCTCACCGCTCGACAAGGTCACACTGCCTGCGTTAATAGCCGTAACGCGAACCCCGGCTTGAGACTCAACGCCACATTCTTCCAGTGCCTGGCGGATCACCACGGCAGGTTCAGCCCCCATGCCGGCGCCAACTTCGGCCGCCGTATCGACAATCACCACGCGAATATCGGCTTGGTTGCCCAAAATGGCACGTAAGCGCATCGGCATTTCAGCAGCACTTTCCAGCCCGGTAAGCCCACCACCGACCACCACCACGGTATTGCGTGCCGGGGTCTCAGGTTGAGTCGCCAACGCTTTTAAATGGGCATCCAGCCGTTGCGCGCTTTGCAGCGTATCAACATTAAAACCATGCTCGGCAAAACCGGCGACCGCAGGCACGAACAGTTTGCTGCCGGTTGCCAGTACCAGCCGGTCATACGCCAACTGAAGTTTTTTCCCTTCGGCGCTCTCCACCACCAGCGTCTTGTTTTCGCCGTCTATCTGCTCAACCAGACCGGCCAAATGACGAACGCCAATCGCAGCGAGCTGTGCCGAAATGTCCGGGCTCATATTTTCCAGTACGGCTTCGTACAATCTAGGGCGGATGGTGACGTTCGGGGTCGGCGAAACCATCGTCACTTCAACGCTCTGTTCCTTACCGGCAAGCGCTACGGCTCGCATGGCGGAGACAGCGGCCCAAAACCCGGCAAAACCAGAACCGGCGATCACTATTTTCTGCGTCATGGAATGACTCCTTCAAATACCTGTTGTCGAGCGCCTGACGTATTTTTCAGGCGAGTTTTACCGCTGCCTCCCTGAAAAAGGGTGCAGAAGGGTGACCGCCTGTGGCACACAGGCGGGTAAAAAGCATCAGAAAAATGACGGGGGCGTTATTGCGGTTTGGCGCGAGGGGGCTTGCCGCTGCGAGTCGTACGCTCGCTCAGGCGTTCATCAAGCCAGATATTGACCTCGCCAAAGAACCCTTCCGGCGCCTTGCGCCCAAAACGAGAAGCGACAGTGCCCAGTGTTTGTAGCGCCAGCGCATCGCGCATGGCCTTTTCGGCCTGCAGCATCACCGCATGGATCGCACACTTGCCTGATATGGCCCAGTCAGGCGGGTTATCATCGAATACCGCGCAGCGACCGCGGACTTCCTGACAATCGAACAACGGCTTGTGTCCTTCAATGGCATCGATAATCTCCAGGAAAGTGATCTCCTCTGCCGGACGGGCCAACCGATACCCACCGCGCACGCCTTCGCTGGCGGCGACGATCCCCGCCTTCTCCAGCTTGGGGAAAATCTTGGCCAGGAAACTGGGTGAAATTCCCTGTAGTTCCGCGAGATCGCGACTGCTTAACGCGCGTTGATCCTCGCCGACCAACCAAAGCAAGCAGTGGATGCCGTATTCAACGCTGGTAGTGATGTAAGCCATATTGGGTTTGCGCTGCACTCTGGAATTCAATAACGCAGACTATATTAGTCCACGTTTATTCTGTCAATTAAAACACGGACAAACTTTGTCTTTGTTTTTATGGGTGGCGAAAAAGCGGCATCGACGAGGCCCAAGGACGTTGATCATCAAGGGAAGATTCAGAAATGAAAAATCAAACAATTCTGTCTGATTATTGCCGAACAGAAGTTTCCTTGTCGTCTTCGGCTGACTATGATGTTATCTGCCGACAGGGCGCCGCAATGCGTGCATTTTTGTGAGCCAACACGCTTTCGCACTGATTGTTTTGGCGAGTCCGGCAAGGAAGAAGAACTCTTGTGTGATGCTGACGTCTTAGAGATGACTATTTAAGGGAAAGGCCTGACTATGACCACCCGGTTGACCAAAACAGCAATTGCAGTACTGTTGCTCGGCACACTCAACGCCACGGCGCTGGCGCCGGTGCAGGCGGAAACCCAGGATCAACTGCCGGATATGGGCACCTCTGCGGGTGGCACCCTGAGTATTGGCCAGGAAATGGCGATGGGTGATTTTTACGTGCGTCAGCTTCGCGCCAGCGCGCCCCTGATCAACGATCCCCTACTCACACAATATATTAACCAATTGGGTAACCGATTGGTGGCGAGCGCCTATTCGGTACGCACGCCGTTTCATTTTTATCTGGTGCGCAACGACGAGATCAACGCCTTCGCCTTCTTTGGCGGTAACGTGGTGTTGCACTCAGCCCTGTTCCGCGAAACCGACAACGAAAGCCAACTCGCCTCGGTACTGGCGCACGAAATCTCGCACGTGACTCAACGCCACCTGGCGCGAGCGATGGAAGACCAGCAACGCAACGCCCCGCTGACCTGGGTAGGCGCCCTTGGCTCCATCCTGCTGGCGATGGCCAACCCGACCATGGGGATGGCGGCGTTGAGCGGCACTCTGGCCGGCACCCAGCAAGGCATGATCAGCTTTACCCAATCGAACGAACAGGAAGCCGATCGTATTGGCATTCAGGTGCTGCAACGCGCCGGGTTCGATCCTGAAGCCATGCCCGACTTTTTGCAAAAGCTGTCCGATCAGTCACGCTACGCCTCCAAACCACCGGAAATGCTGTTGACCCACCCCCTGCCCGACAGCCGCCTGTCCGATGCGCGCAACCGCGCCAACCAGATGCCCAAGCACCTGGTGCAATCGACGCAGGATTATCTGATGGCCAAGGTGCGTTCGCTTGGTATGTACAGCTCAGAGGGGTACGGCCTGCGTGAAGAGCTGCTCGATACTTACAGCAAAGGTAACGTACGCGAGCAGACGGCAGCCAAATATGGCCGCGCCATTTTGTTCTACGAGGCCAAAAAGTATGACGATGCCCGTAACATCATTCAGCCACTGCTGACGCAAGATCCGAAAAACGTCTGGCTGATCGATCTGATGACCGATATCGACCTCGGTCAGAAACGTGCGCCGCAGGCGATTGCCCGTCTGCAGGCCGCCAATGCCGCTCAAAGCAACAACCCGGTGCTGCAACTCAACCTGGCCAACGCCTACGTGGAAGGTAACCAACCGGCGCAGGCGTCAAAAATTCTCAACCGTTACACCTTCGCCCATCCGGACGATCCCAACGCCTGGGATCTGCTGGCGCAGGCCAGCGCCGCACAGGGGCTGCGCGATGAAGAGCTTTCCGCCCGTGCCGAAAGCCTGGCCCTGACCGGCCGTCTCGATCAGGCTATTGGCTTGCTCAGCAATGCCAGTTCACTGCAAAAACTCGGCAGTCTGAAACAGGCGCGTTATGATGCGCGCATCGACCAACTGCGCCAGTTGCAACAGCGTTTCCGCCAGTACCAGCGCAGCTGATTTTCATAAAGGATGAAGTTAAATGAAAAACGTCACTATTTACCACAACCCACGCTGCTCCAAGAGCCGTGAAACCCTGGCGCTGTTGGAACAGCATGGCGTGACGCCCGACGTGGTGCTGTATCTGGAAACGCCGCCGTCGGTAGACCAACTGAAGAAACTGCTGAAAGAACTGGGTTTCAGTTCCGCACGCGAGTTAATGCGCAAAAAAGAAGATCTGTACAAGGCATTGAAGCTGGCGGATGAAAGCCTGAGCGAAGCCCAACTGTTGCAGGCGATGGTAGACAATCCAAAGCTGATTGAGCGTCCCATCGTGGTCAAAGGCACCCAGGCACGCATCGGCCGGCCACCGGAACAGGTGCTGGAGATTTTGTGAGTCTCTCGGCACTCTATTGAGCAACATTATGATAATAGCCCTTACCTGGGCTATTTTTAATTGATTGTTATATAAATACTTTTCATCATCCCCCTGAGTCCTGACTGATATTATCCTCCCGGTGTGTTGTATTAACGCACAGCCAGCGTTGACATGCGTCAACAGCTAAAATATTCTCAATAAAGACGGCAGGCAGGTGATGAAAAACCATCCTAATAAACATATTCAGGCTGCATTAGCCTATGCCATTTCGCAGGGTTGGTTATTTCGCGCCAGCAATGGACATGCGTTCGGCCGCCTCCAGTGCGCTCTTCCTCAGCACAGGGAGCATATGATGAGTATCTGGTCTACACCGAGGAACCCAGAACAACATGCCAAACAGATTCGCCGTAAAGTCGATGAATGTCTGGCTCTTTCCCAGAAAGGATAAAGGAGGTCATTATGGCGCTCTATAATTTCTCGTTAACACTTTCCGGTGTGACGTCGCAAACTCCGGGTTTGGAAGATGCTCTCTACGCCAGTGGTTGCGATGACGGGTTGATTTGTTTCTATGGCAAAGCGGTTTACGTGGAGTTCGATAGAGAAAGCGATAGCTTCGCCAACGCCATTCTTGGGGCCATCAAAAATATCGAATCCGCCGGTCTGGGCGCGCAGGTAATGGCAGTCGATTCTCATCTGGTAGGATTAAGTGATATCGCAGCACTCGCCGGCATGTCTCGGCAAGCTATCGCGATGCTAAAGGACGGTACTCGCGGCTCTGGAGACTTCCCTTCTCCCATTCAAAGGCTTAAGGGGTCATCCCCTTTGTGGCGTTGGCATAGCGTTGCAGACTGGTTGGCAAGCAAGGGGAAAATTGGCCAGGCACTGGCCGAGAATGCGCAGTATCTGGAAAATATCAATTTGGCGTTGCAGCTCCGGGCCAGCAATCAACGCAGCCAGATCGATAGCTACGTAACCCTGCTGGAGCACGGCGAGAATTGAGCCTGGCGAGCCAGAATTATAACCCGAGGATCTCTTTCACAAACGGGATGGTCAGCTTGCGTTGGGCGGTGATCGAGGCGTGATCGAGTTGATCCAGGGTCATAAATAAGGTGCGCATTTCGCGATCCAGCCGCTTCAGCAGGAAACGACCGACGTCTTCCGGCAGCTCAAAGCCGCGCAATTTGCCGCGCAGTTGCAGGGCCAGCAGTTTTTCTTCATCCGACAGCGGCTGTAACTTGTAGATTTGCCCCCAGTCCAGGCGCGAAGCCAGGTCCGGCAGGTTCAGATTCAATTGGCGTGGTGGGCGATCGCCGGTAATGAACAGGCGCGTGCGGCCGGTTTCCAGAATGCGGTTGTAGAGATTAAAGATCGCCATTTCCCACTCTTCGTCACCGGCAATGCATTCGATATTGTCGATGCACACCAGCGCCAGCTGCTCCATCCCATCCAATACTTCCGGCACGAAATAGGCTCGCTTATCCAGCGGCACATAGCCCACGGCTTCACCACGCTGCGAAAGCTCCGCACAGGCCGCATGCAACAGGTGACTGCGCCCACCGCCCTCGCGTGACCAGAAATAGATATAGCTGCCATGTTCCTGACGAACGGCGGACTGGATCGCGCTCAATAGGGATGGGTTCTCCCCCGGATAAAAACTGGCGAAAGTCTCATCATCGGGAAGATAAAGTGGCAGTGAAAGCTGTGCCGGCGTATTCAGAAAAGCACCTCAACCAAAACTGGCAGGAAAACGCGGTAAGTCTACCACAGAAAACGGGCTCTGTTGAACCGGCAGGATTTTATGGCGTAATAGTGAACAACGCTCAGCAGCAAGATTAAATTGCCAACGACTTTCACCGGTGAAATTTGTATTTTATCCAAGAGTTATCCTAGTATAGAGGGGCGAAACGCAATCTCCTTAAACAAGGTTTCTACAAGGATATAGACAATGAAAGTATGGAATAAAGTGCTTTTGGCCTCAATCATTGGGCTATTGCTTGCCGGCTGTGATGACTCATCCAAAGTCGACGCCAATCTTGAAAAAGCCAAAGACAGCGCTGAGCAGATGAAAGATGCCGCACAGAAAAAAGCGGACGATCTGACCGATAAAGCCGCCGCAGTGGCCAAGGACATCAAGAAAGAGGCCACCACTCAGGCCGACCAATTGAAAGACAAGGCTTCGGCAATCAAAGACGATGCCGCCAAGCAGGCTGATGCCATCACCAATGATGCGAAAGCCAAGGCTGACGCCATCAAAGAGGATGCCAGCAAGCAAAGCCAGCAGTTGGTCGATCAGGCTAAAACCATTAAGAACGATGCCATTAATGGTGCCAATGATTTGACCGAGCAAGCCAAAGCGAAAACCGAAGCGATTAAAAACAGCGCAGAAAATAAAGCGGAAGAATTAAAAAGTGATGCCGACGCAGCAGGGAAAGAAAATACCCCGCCGGCCGCACAACAATAATACTTAGCAATAAAGAAAGGAGCAGTAAATGGGGATTATTTCCTGGATTATCTTCGGTCTGATCGCCGGTATTTTAGCCAAGTGGATTATGCCAGGCAAAGACGGCGGCGGTTTTATTCTGACCGTTGTCCTGGGTATCGTCGGTGCCGTGGTTGGGGGCTATATCAGTACCTTCTTTGGCTACGGCAGAGTTGACGGTTTCAACTTCGGCAGCTTCGTCGTGGCGGTGATTGGTGCCATCGTGGTGCTGTTTGTATACCGTAAAATCCGCAGTTAATTTATTGCGCATCAACAAACCGGGCAGCCATTGGCTGCCCGTGAGACGGCTGACAAACATATAATGTTTGGCGGCAGGAGCTAAAGGTTTTGAAAATAAATCAGGAAAATCAATTTATTGATTTTCGGCTGATAACACAAAGGGGAAAAACCACGCTTTTATCCCCTTTGTCAATAATCTGACGGGCAGCCCATTGGCTGCCCGTTTTCCTTACTACTTCTGTTCGGCCGACTCGTCCGGCGCTTCGATCACTTCCTCTTCCTTGCGGTACAGGCTGATGACCTTAAACAGCAGGCTGAGGCCGATGCCGACGATGGTCGCCAGCGCCATGCCTTTCAATTCGGCAGCACCGATGTGCACCTTGGCCCCGCTGACGCCGATAATCAGGATCACCGAGGTCAGGATCAGGTTTTGCGCCTTGTTGTAATCCACTTTGGATTCAATCAGCACACGAATACCTGACGCGCCGATCACCCCATACAGCAGCAAAGAGACCCCGCCCATCACCGGCACCGGTACCGCCTGGATAGCCGCCGCCAGTTTACCGACGCAGGACAGCAGAATGGCCAGAACCGCCGCGCCGCCGATCACCCAGGTGCTGTATACCTTGGTGATAGCCATCACGCCGATATTCTCACCGTAGGTGGTGTTTGGCGTGGAGCCGAAGAAGCCTGAAATCACCGTCGATATGCCATTAGCGAACATTGAACGGTGCAGGCCAGGGTCACGGAGCAGGTCTTTTTTGACGATATTCGCAGTCACCACCAAGTGGCCGACGTGCTCGGCGATCACCACCAGCGCCGCCGGCAGGATGGTGAAGATGGCGAACCATTCAAAACGCGGGGTGTAGAACGTCGGCAGCGCGAACCAGTGCGCCTCGCGGATCGGGGTCAGATCCACCACGCCCATAAAGAACGACAGCGCATACCCTACCAGCACACCGATCAGGATCGGGATAATCGCCAGAAAACCGCGGAACAGCACGGAACCCAGGATGGTCACACCCAGCGTCACCAGCGAGATAGTGATGGTAGTGGTGTCTGCGCTGACGCCGTCAGCCGGCAACAAGCCCGCCATGTTCGCCGCCACACCGGCCAATTCCAGGCCGATGACCGCCACAATCGCCCCCATCGCCGCCGGAGGGAAAATGACGTCCAGCCAGCCGGTACCGGCTTTTTTTACCAGCAACGCGACCAGGCAAAACAGCACCCCGCACATGATAAAACCGCCCAACGCCACTTCATAACCCAACGGCAACAGCAGCAGCACCGGGGAAATAAACGCAAAGCTGGAGCCGAGATAGGCCGGGATCTTGCCCTTGCAGATAAACAGGTACAGCAAGGTTCCGACGCCGTTAAACAGCAACACCGTCGCCGGGTTAATCTTGAACAAAATAGGCACCAGCACGGTCGCGCCAAACATGGCGAACAGGTGTTGGAAGCTGAGCGGAATAGTCTGGAGTAGCGGCGGGCGTTCGCTTACGCCTATCACGCGACGGGTCATGGATGTTTTTCCTCTGGGTCGTTATCAGTTGTGTAAGCCTAATGATATATGCTCAATGGATTTCAAGTTACAGCTAGGCGGCAAGGGCGTTAATCCCCTGGAGCTTATTTATAATAAGTGACTGGGGTTAGCGCCCGCAGACAACAACGCTGTAGCTTGAAAGACGACGAGCATTAAAAAGCCGACTCATCAGTCGGCTTTATTTTTGTTTATTTGGTACCAAATATCTTGTCGCCCGCATCACCCAGGCCCGGTACGATGTAGCCCTTCTCGTTCAGGCATTGATCGATAGAGGCCGTGTACAGCTCGACGTCCGGGTGCGCTTTCTCCAGCGCGGCGATCCCTTCCGGCGCGGCAACCAGCACTAGCACCTTGATGCTGTTACAGCCGGCTTTCTTCAGCAGATCGATAGTGGCGATCATCGAGCCGCCGGTAGCCAGCATAGGGTCGACAACCAGTGCCAAACGCTCTTCGATGTTGGACACCAGCTTTTGGAAATACGGCACCGGCTCCAGAGTTTCTTCGTCACGGTAAACGCCAACCACGCTGATACGTGCGCTCGGTACGTTTTCCAGTACCCCTTCCATCATGCCCAGACCGGCACGCAGAATAGGCACAACGGTAATTTTTTTCCCTTTAATCTGGTCTATTTCAACCGGGCCGCACCAGCCATCGATGGTGACTTTCTCTGTTTCCAGATCGGCGGTCGCTTCATAGGTCAGCAAACTACCCACTTCTGAGGCCAGCTCACGGAAGCGTTTGGTGCTGATATCATTTTCACGCATCAGGCCAAGCTTGTGTTTCACCAGCGGGTGTTTCACCTCAACGATCTTCATCATTTTTCTCCTATTAAGGTGGTTTACGGCAAAAAAAATCGCCGGATTATACCTCCTTTTGCCGACTGCGCCACCCACAATAGCCCGATCGGGATCAACAAAAGTTTGAATAACAGTATAGATGACGAAAAAGCGGAGCTGGTTCACAAGCCACTCGCAAACGTTTGCCTGCGCTGTTAGAATTGCCGCGCCTTATTCCGGAATCAATGCCGGAAGCACAGTATTCAAACCGCAAACCGTCGTGGGGATCGCGCAGTGACCGACAAAACCTCTCTCAGCTATAAAGACGCAGGTGTCGATATCGATGCTGGCAATGCATTGGTAGACCGCATCAAAGGTGTAGTAAAACAGACCCGCCGCCCGGAAGTGATGGGTGGTCTGGGCGGTTTTGGCGCCCTGTGTGCGTTGCCGCAGAAATACCGCGAGCCGATACTGGTTTCCGGTACCGACGGCGTAGGCACCAAGCTGCGTCTGGCGATGGACCTGAAACGACACGACACCATCGGCATCGATTTGGTCGCAATGTGTGTGAACGACCTGGTGGTTCAGGGCGCTGAGCCGCTGTTCTTCCTGGATTACTTTGCCACCGGCAAACTGGACGTGGACACCGCGGCCAGCGTGATCACCGGTATCGCCGAAGGCTGTAAGCAGTCTGGCTGTGCTCTGGTGGGCGGTGAAACCGCTGAAATGCCGGGCATGTACCACGGCGAAGACTACGACGTGGCCGGCTTTTGCGTCGGCGTGGTCGAAAAGTCCGAGATTATCGACGGCAGCAAGGTGCAGTCCGGCGACGCACTGATCGCCCTGGGCGCTTCCGGCCCGCACTCCAACGGCTACTCGCTGGTACGCAAAATTCTGGAAGTCAGCAACACCGACCCGACCACTACCGTTTTGGAAGGCAGACCGCTGGCGGACCACCTGCTGGCGCCGACCAAGATTTACGTGAAATCGGTGCTGGAGCTGATCGAGAAAATCGACGTGCACGCTATCGCCCACCTGACCGGTGGCGGCTTCTGGGAAAACATCCCGCGCGTGCTGCCGGAAGGCATGCAGGCCGTGATCGAAGAATCCAGCTGGCAATGGCCTGCCGTCTTCAACTGGCTGCAGCAAAACGGCAACGTCAGCCGTCACGAAATGTACCGCACCTTTAACTGTGGCGTGGGCATGGTGATCGCGCTGCCGGAAGAAGCCGTGGAATCCGCCATCGCATTGTTGACCGCAGCCGGTGAAAAAGCGTGGAAGATCGGTAAACTGACCGCTTCTTCTGACGAACAACAAGTGGTCATCAACGGATGAAAAAGATCGTGGTGTTGGTCTCCGGCCAGGGGAGTAATCTCCAGGCGCTGATTGACGCCTGCCAGCAGGGCAGAATTGCCGGCGAGATTGTGGCGGTGTTCAGCAACAGGGCGCAGGCTTACGGTTTGCAACGTGCAGAAGCGGCAGGTATTGCCGCTCATGCACTGGACGCCAAGGCCTTTGCCGACCGGGCCGCGTTTGACGTCGCCCTGGCGGATGCCATCGACCAATACCAACCGGACCTGGTGGTGCTGGCCGGTTACATGCGCATTCTCAGCCCGCAGTTCGTGCAGCGCTATGCCGGACGCATGCTGAATATCCACCCTTCCCTGCTGCCCAAATACCCAGGGCTGCATACTCACCGTCAGGCCATCGACAACGGCGACAGCGAACACGGCACTTCGGTGCACTTCGTGACCGAACAGCTCGACGGCGGCCCGGTGATCCTGCAGGCCAAGGTGCCAATCTTCCCCGGTGACGAGGAAGACGAGGTGGTTGAACGGGTACAGGCTCAGGAACATACCCTTTACCCGCTGGTGGTGAACTGGTTTGTCGAAGGCCGCCTGGCGATGCGCGATAACGCCGCCTGGCTGGATGGCGAGCGCCTGCCCGAACAAGGGCATGCGGCAGACTAAAAAGCCAATCTTAACCCCTTCTAAACGGTGCCGCTCACGGCGCCGTTTTTTTTCGCCGCAACCCATCGCCGACGTTATACTTGCCCACAGTAGCAACCGCCCCTATCTATAACGACATTGAGGAACCCCCATGTCCAGCACTACCAACGTCAGGCTACGCCCACTGGAACGGGATGATTTGACGTTTGTCCATCAGATGGACAACAACGCCAGCGTGATGCGCTACTGGTTTGAAGAACCCTATGAAGCCTTCGTAGAACTTTCCGATCTCTACGACAAACATATCCACGACCAGAGCGAACGCCGCTTTATCATCGAACACCAAGGTGCCAAGGTCGGGCTGGTGGAACTGGTGGAGATCGACCATATCCACCGCCGCGCGGAATTTCAGATCATCATCGACCCGACGCATCAGGGCAAAGGCTACGCCACTATCGCCGCCAAGCTGGCGATGGACTACGGTTTCTCGGTACTGAACCTGTACAAGCTGTACCTGATCGTCGATAAAGAAAACCCGAAGGCAATCCACATCTACAGCAAATTGGGCTTTGAAGTCGAAGGCGAGCTGATTGACGAATTCTTCGTTAACGGTGAATACCGTACCGTGCTGCGCATGTGCATCTTCCAGCCGCAGTACATGGCGAAATTCAAAACCGCCGCCAGCGATCAGCCTTTGGTTAAGTGAAAACAAAAACCCGCGAGAGCGGGTTTTTACTATCATGATATTCGGGCTTATCCCAACGGCAGGAAAAGACAGCTGCGGCATCAACCATAGCGTCCGGTAATATAATCCTCGGTGCGGCGTTGGCGCGGTGAAGTAAAGATGTCGTCGGTGTCGTTGTATTCCACCAATCGGCCCTGGTGAATAAACGCCGTGTAATCCGAGACGCGTGCCGCCTGCTGCATGTTGTGCGTCACCAGCACCACGCTGTACTGCTGCTTCAGCGCGGAAATCAGCTCTTCAATGGTCAATGTGGAGATCGGATCCAACGCCGAGGTCGGCTCATCCAGCAGCAGCACTTCCGGCTCGATGGCTATCGCCCGTGCAATCACCAACCTTTGCTGCTGGCCGCTGGAAAGACGAAACGCGTTCTCGCGCAGCCGGTCTTTGACCTCGTGCCACAGCGCGGCGGCACGCAGCGAACGCTCCACCGCCTCATCAAGGATCCGTCGGTCACGCACGCCCTGCAGACGCAGGCCGTAAACCACGTTTTCATAAATCGATTTCGGGAAAGGGTTCGGCCGTTGGAAAACCATGCCGACCCGCCGTCTTAACGCCGCAACGTCGATTTGCGCGCCGCCAATGCTTTGACCGTTCAGTTGCAAATCGCCTTCAATCCGGCAGTTGTCCACCAAATCATTCATACGGTTGAAACAACGCAGCAGCGTGGATTTGCCGCAGCCGGACGGGCCGATCAGCGCCGTCACCCGGTGCTTGGGAATACGCAGCGAGATATCGTGCAGCACCTGTTTTTCGCCATAAAACAGGTTGAGGTCGTTTACCGCCAGCGCGGTATGTTCATCATCAAGGTGCTGAACATCCAACCGGGGCAAACTGCCTGGCGTCATCAAACTCATTAGGCACTCCCCAGGAATAACATCGTTGTTACTGCGACCATGCTCTGTACCGCTCCCTCAGCGAATGGCGAATGCCCATCGCCGCCAGATTCAAGCCCACGACAATCGCCACCAGCAGGAAGGCGGTGGCGAACACCAGCGGCCGGGCTGCCTCCACGCTCGGGCTCTGGAAGGCCATATCGTAGATCTGGAAGCTCAGGTGCATAAACTTCCGCTCCAGATGCAGATACGGGAAAATATCATCTACCGGCAGCACCGGCACGGATTTCACTACCCCCACCAGCATTAATGGTGCCGTCTCCCCGGCGGCGCGCGCCACCGCCAGGATCAGGCCGGTCATCATCGCCGGCGCCGCCATCGGCAACACAATACGCCACAGCGTTTCCGCCCGGCTGGCGCCCAGCGCCAACGAGCCCTGACGCAACGAAGCAGGAATGCGCGACAGCCCCTCTTCGGTAGCGACAATCACCACCGGCAACGTCAACAGCGCCAGCGTCAAGGCCGCCCATAGCACGCCCGGCGTGCCAAAAGTCGGGTTAGGCAACGACTCCGGGTAGAACAGCTGATCGAGCGTGCCGCCAATCATATAGACGAAGAAGCCAAGGCCAAATACGCCATAGACAATCGACGGTACGCCGGCCAGATTAACCACGGCAATGCGGATCAGCCGCGTCAGCAGATTATTGCCTGCGTATTCATGCAGATAAACGGCGGCAATCACGCCAAACGGCATCACCACGATCGACATCAGGATCACCATCAGCACCGTGCCAAAAATCGCCGGGAATACGCCGCCTTCGGTATTGGCCTCTCGCGGGCTGTCGCTGAGGAATTTCTTCACCTGTTCGGCCCAGTGCACCAGCTTTTGCGTGGTATTCATCGCGTTGGGGTACCAGGCATCGCGCACCTGGCTTAGCGCAATGGTATGGGTCTGGCCATGCATGTCACGCAGCAACAGCGCATCGCGGTGGCGATCGCGGTTCAAACCTTCCAGACGGTCGGAAAGCAGTCGATATTGACGTTGCAGTTCCAGCCGCTCGGCGTTGATTGACGCCTGTGCGCGGGCGTCTAGCTTATCTTCCCGCTGTAAGCTTTTCTCTCGCAGACGCAGCGCATCAAACCGCTGGTTAATGCGCGCCATATCGCGAAACTGAATATCATGGGCCTGACGCGAAAGCGCGGCAATCTGCGGCAAACGTTGCAGCAGCGCCTGGCTAAGATTGCGGCCGGTCAGCGGCTGACCATCCTCCAGCATACCGGCCAGATAACCGTAAGCGGTGCCGTTGTTATTACGTTCCAGCACCAGCAGATCGCGCGGCGTGCTTTGGCGAATAATGTCACCGGCCAGCAGCGTACGGAAGTCTTGTCCTTCGCTCTCGCGGTTGCCCACCTTGATCAGATAGCGCTCAAAACTTTGCGCATTCCCCGGCGGCAGTGCGATACCGGACTCCAGCAGTTGCCGGCGCGGAATGCTTTGCTGCTGATACAGCTCGCCGATCATCATCACCGGCCCTGCGGCACTCTGGTTGAGCTCAAACTGATAGACCGGGCTCGGCCAGAAATAGCGCATCCCCTGTCCGGCCAGCAGCAGCATAATGCCGATCAGCGCCAACAGGCTGACGGCCACCGACCCGGCGGTCAGCCAGATCCACGGCGAACCACTCTTCGCCCAGCGCTTCATGGCGCCTCCTGGTTCAGGGTATAGCGCTCACGCAGCCGCAGTCGGATCGCCTCCGCCAGCGTGTTGAAGACAAAGGTGAAAATAAACAGCACCAGCGCAGTCAGGAACAGCACCCGATAATGGCTGCTGCCGGCGACAGCTTCCGGCATTTCTATGGCGATATTGGCCGCCAGGGCGCGCAGGCCCTGGAACAGGCTGCCGTCGATAACCGGCGTATTTCCGGTCGCCATCAGCACAATCATGGTCTCCCCCACCGCGCGGCCAAAGCCAATCATCAGCGCCGAGAAAATGCCGGCGCTGGCCGAAGGCAGCACCACGCGTATCACGGTTTGCCACTGGGTCGCCCCCAACGCCAGCGACCCTTGGCTCAGGGTTGCCGGTACGCTGAACAACGCGTCTTCCGCCAAAGAGAAAATAATCGGCACTAACGCAAAGCCCATCGCCACGCCAACCACTAGCGCATTGCGCTGGTCATAATCATCGCCCAGCCAGAAATGCAGCGGCTCGCCGAACAGTTTCACTTCCAGCCAGGGCCCCACGCTAAACGCCAGCCAGACGGTCAGTACAATCAGCGGCAACAGGATCAGCAGATCGATGCCCGGCGGCAGGCGCCGCGGGGCAAACCGGTTCATCAGCGCACCGCATGCCAGCACCACCGCCGCCAACAGCAAGGGGAGCGACAACACCGCCAGCAGATAATATTCAATCACCGGCGCCAGCCAGATGCCCGCCACCAGCCCGATTACCACCGTCGGTAAAGCCCCCATCACCTCAATCGCCGGTTTAATCACCCGCCGCAGTCCGGCCGACATGAAATAGGCGGTATAAACTGCCCCGGCCAGCGCCAGCGGAATGGCGAACAGCATGGCATAGGCCGCGGCCTTGAAGGTGCCAAAAATCACCGGCATCAGGCTGAATTTGGCCTGGTAGCTGTCCTCGCCAGAGGTGGATTGCCAGACGTAAGCCGGTTCGGGGTAATTCTCGTACCACACCTTGTGCCAAAGCGAGCGCCAGGTGACGTCGGGATAAGGGTTGTCGATCGCATAATGTTGCCAGCCCTGTGCCGTTTCCAGCAGCAGTCCATCACCGCGTGGAGCGAACGCCATCTGCTGTACCCCGGCGCTCAGCCTGCCGTTCAACAGTGGCTGCGGCTGGATGCTGGAAAACAGCGAGAAACCGCCGTCCGGTCTCAGGGTGGCGAACACCCGGCGATAAGGTTCGGCCACCAGCAAATCCTGCGGCTCGGACTGGTGGTCGAAATGCTGCACCGGCGTCAGTTGCCAGCGCCGATCTTTTTCGACATCAAACCATTCGCGTACGCTGCCGTCAGGCGCTTCGATCAGCAACGCGCTGCCGCCAGGCAACGCCGTCAGCTGATAAGGAGAATGTTCGCCAAGCGTACGCGTTTCTTTTAGCTGCAGCTGCGTGTCGTTAATTTGGTAGCGCGCCAGCCGATTCCCCGCCAGCAGATACAATTGGCGACCGTCGGGCGTCAACACCAACTGCTGCACCGCACTGTCCAGCGTGATCTCACTTAGCTGCGGTGGGTGGTCGCTGCCGAAACGGCCAAACACCAAACGACGATCTTCGGTAACACCGGCCAGAAGGTACTGCCCATGGCGTGCTTCAGCCAACGTCAGCAGCGTTAATGCTCGCCCCTGTTTATCCAACGTCAGCGGTCGTTGCCCAAGCGGAAACAACCACTGCGGTGCCGACGCCCCGGCTGCTGCGAAGTCCGCACTGGCGACGATAAACCGGCCGTCGGCCTGTGCCAAAGCAAACAGATCGCGTTCGCCGGCCGCCTGAGTCAGCAGCGTCGGTTTGGCCAGCAGCGTCTGTTGCGTCAGAGGATGGGCGTTCTGCTGCGTCAGAGGATAGAACTGCCCCTGCCCTTGCGCATCGATGCGGTAACCTATCCGCTGCTGCACATCCATACCCAGCGCCAGCGCAGGTGCAGAGGCACTGATCGTCAGCGGTTTCGCCTGCCCCATTGCCGCCGGTTTAAACAGCGGCAACACCGCAAACAGCAGGTAAACGAAGATCAGCATCAGCGTCATCAACACCAGCAGCCCGCTGACGGTAACCGCCGCCTGAACGCTACGGTCGATGCGCGCGCGCAGGCGATCCCGGGGATGTTGGTTTACCGTAGTTTGTGCCATGTCTCTCGCTGTCGCTGATGTAAGCAGGCTTGCGCCATAGAATAACCGGGCATCTTATGTCAGTTTTGTGACGTTTGCATGACAAAGTTGCCTGCCGCCAATATCGAATTTAACGCTATTCATTAGCATTCTTAACCCTATATATTGCTGAAAAATGATGGTTAAGCCGATCATCTGTAGAGATATTTAGCATTATTGTCTTCATTTTATATTGCTCCGATATGTTCAACGCCCCGGACGCCGCAGAGAATATTTTTACGCCTTAAAATGCCTCGCCCCAAGGTAATGGATATGTTGGACTTTCCTGTCAATCTCTCGCAATAATGATGAAGGACACTAGAGCGGCATCCGGGCGCTGCGTCCCGGATCCTTTTCTAAAATTGAACTGGAGTGGCAATGGGTCAGGAAAAGCTCTACATCGAAAAAGAACTAAGCTGGTTATCCTTTAATGAACGCGTGTTGCAGGAAGCCGCAGATAAGAGCAATCCCCTGATTGAGCGCATGCGTTTTCTGGGCATTTATTCCAATAACCTTGACGAGTTCTATAAGGTCCGCTTTGCCGATCTCAAACGACGCATTCTGATCAGCGAAGAACAGGGCTCTGGCGGCGCTTCACGCCATCTGCTGAAAAAGATCCAGGCCAAGGTATTAAAAACCGATCAAGAATTCGACAGCCTGTATAACGATTTGCTGCTGGAAATGGCACGCAACCAGATCTTCCTGATCAACGAACGCCAGGTGTCGGAAAACCAGCAAATCTGGCTGCGGCAATACTTTAAACAGCATCTGCGCCAGCACATCACGCCGATCCTGATCAACAATGAAACCAACCTGGTGCAGTTCCTGAAAGACGATTACACCTATCTGGCGGTGGAGATTATCCGCGGCACGCGTATCGATTACGCGCTGCTGGAGATCCCCTCCGACAAGGTACCGCGCTTCGTCAACCTGCCGCCGGAAGCCCCTCGTCGCCGCAAGCCGATGATCCTGCTGGATAACATTCTTCGCTACTGCCTGGACGACATCTTCAAGGGCTTCTTCGATTACGACGCGCTCAACGCCTATTCGATGAAAATGACCCGCGATGCGGAATACGATCTGGTTACCGAGATGGAATCCAGCCTGCTGGAACTGATGTCTTCCAGCCTGAAGCAGCGCCTGACTGCAGAGCCGGTGCGCTTTGTTTATCAGCGTGACATGCCCAATGAAATGGTGGAACTGCTGCGCGGCAAGCTCGGTATTTCCAACTATGATTCGGTCATTGCCGGCGGCCGTTACCATAACTTCAAAGACTTCATCGGTTTTCCGAACGTCGGCAAGGCCAACCTGGTCAACAAACCGCTGCCGCGCCTGCGCCATACCTGGTTCGAAAAATTCCGCAACGGGTTTGACGCCATTCGCGAGCACGACGTGCTGCTTTACTACCCTTACCACACCTTTGAACACGTGCTGGAGCTGGTGCGCCAGGCGTCGTTCGACCCCAGCGTGCTGGCGATCAAAATCAATATTTACCGCGTGGCAAAAGACTCGCGCATCATCGAATCGATGATCCACGCCGCCCATAACGGCAAAAAAGTCACGGTGGTGGTGGAACTGCAGGCGCGCTTTGATGAAGAGGCCAATATCCACTGGGCCAAGCGCCTGACGGAAGCCGGGGTGCACGTTATTTTCTCCGCGCCTGGCTTGAAAATTCACGCCAAACTGTTCCTGATCTCACGCCGTGAAGGCGACGAGATTGTGCGCTATGCTCATATCGGCACCGGTAACTTTAACGAGAAAACCGCGCGCATTTACACCGACTATTCATTGCTGACCGCCGATTCGCGCATCACCAACGAAGTACGCCGGGTGTTCAACTTTATCGAAAACCCGTACCGGCCGGTCACCTTCGACAACCTGATGGTGTCGCCGCAGAACTCGCGTCTGAAACTGTATGAGTTGATCGACAACGAAATTGCCAACGCCGAAGCCGGACTTCCGGCCGGCATTATGCTGAAAATCAACAATCTGGTGGATAAAGGGCTGGTAGATCGGTTATATACCGCCTCCGGCGCCGGCGTAAAAATCCGCCTGTTGGTGCGCGGGATGTGTTCTTTGATTCCCAACCTGCCGGGGATCAGTGACAATATTCAGATAATCAGCATCGTCGACCGCTATCTGGAACACGATCGGGTTTACGTTTTCGAAAACAAAGGTGACAAACTGGTTTATCTGTCCTCTGCCGACTGGATGACCCGTAACATAGATTACCGCATCGAAGTCGCGGTCTCGCTGCTGGATCCAACGCTGAAACAACGGGTTCTGGATATTCTGGAAATCCTGTTCAGCGACACGGTCAAGGCGCGTTACCTCGATAAAGAACTGAGCAACCAGTACGTGCCGCGCGGCAACCGCCGCAAAGTCCGTTCTCAGGTTGCCATTTACGAGTATTTAAAAGCTCTGGAACAACCAGGACAGTAGGCCAGCAACTATGCCGCTAAAAAGCACTGCAACGAACAAACCGCAGGAAATCGCTGCCATCGACCTCGGGTCGAACAGCTTCCACATGGTGATTGCCCGCGTCGTCAATGGCGCCTTACAGGTATTGGGGCGTTTAAAACAGCGGGTCCACCTCGCCGATGGATTGGACAGCAACAATGTGCTCAGTGAAGAGGCAATAGAACGCGGCCTGGCCTGCCTGGCGCTTTTCGCCGAACGGCTGCAAGGCTTCCCGGCGGATAACGTCACCATCGTCGGTACCCACACCTTGCGCCAGGCGGTGAACGCCGAGGTATTCCTCAAGCGCGCAGCCAAAGTGATCCCCTACCCGATCGAAATCATCGCCGGGCAGGAAGAGGCGCGCCTGATCTTTATGGGTGTGGAACATACCCAACCGGAAAAAGGTCGCAAGCTGGTGATCGACATCGGCGGCGGTTCTACCGAACTGGTGATCGGCGAAGATTTTGAACCCCTGCTGGCGGAAAGCCGCCGCATGGGCTGCGTCAGCTTCGCCCAACAATTCTTCCCGGGTGGGGAAATCAGCAAAAACAACTTCAAACGCGCACGCCTGGCGGCGGCACAGAAGCTGGAAACGCTGGCCTGGCAGTACCGCATTCAGGGCTGGCAATATGCTCTGGGCGCGTCGGGCACCATCAAGGCCGCGCACGAAGTGCTGGTGGCAATGGGCGAAAAAGATGGCCTGATCACCCTCGAGCGGCTGGAAATGATGGCGGAACAGGTGCTGCAGTTTAAAAATTTCAGCGCAATGAGCCTGCCGGGGCTGTCGGAAGACCGCCAGTCGGTGTTTGTGCCGGGGTTGGCAATCCTCTGCGGCGTGTTCGATGCGTTGGCGATCCGCGACCTGCGCCTTTCCGACGGTGCGCTGCGCGAAGGCGTGCTGTATGAGATGGAGGGCCGTTTCCGTCATCAGGACATTCGCAGCCGCACCGCCAAGAGCCTGGCCGATCACTACAATATCGACCGCGAGCAGGCCAAACGGGTGCTGGATACCACTGAGCTATTGTATGCGCAGTGGATGGCGCAAAATACCAAGCTGGCGAACCCGCAGTTGGAAGCCTTGCTGAAATGGGCAGCGATGTTGCACGAAGTGGGGTTGAGCATCAACCACAGCGGCATGCATCGCCACTCGGCCTACATTCTGCAAAACACCAACCTGCCGGGCTTCAACCAGGAGCAGCAGTTGCTGCTGTCAGCGCTGGTACGCTTCCATCGCAAGGGTATCAAGCTGGAAGAATTGCCGCGCCTGAACCTGTTCAAGAAAAAGCATTACCTGCCGCTGATCCAACTGTTGCGTCTGAGTACCCTGCTCAACAACCAGCGCCAGTCGACCACCACGCCGGAAACGCTGCGCCTGAGCACCGACGATAACCACTGGACGCTGCGCTTCCCGGCCGGTTATCTGGCGCTGAACAACCTGGTGCAACTGGATCTCGAACGTGAACAAGCCTATTGGAACGACGTTGTGGGCTGGAAACTGATTTGCGAAGAGGAAGGTTCTCAAGACGAGCAGCGCTCGGCCTGAGTCTGTCGCCCCCGTACTGCGGGGGCGACAATCAATTCTGTTCTGATAGCAACGTCACCAAGGGTTGCGGTTCGCCGACGAAATACCCCTGCATATAGTCTACGCCCACCCCTTTCAACGCGACCAACTGCTCCAGGCTTTCTACGTATTCCGCCACAATGGTCAAGCGCTTCATTCGCGCGACTTTACAGATAGAGGCAATCACCTGGAAATCCACCGCGCTGGTCAGCATGTCACGTACAAAGCTGCCATCGATTTTCAGCATATCAACCGGCAACATCTTGAGCCGATCGTAACCGGCATAACCGGTGCCGAAATCATCCAGAGCAATGCGGCAGCCCATTTCACGCAGCGCCTGCAGGTTGGCGCCGGCGTAATCCGTATTCTGCAGCAAATGCGACTCGGTCACCTCCAACGTCAGTTGATACGGTTCGATGCGATACTGCTGCAACAGGTTGTCTACATCCTGGCTCAGCATCGGTCGGCACAGCGAAGAGGGCGTCAAATTCACCGCAAAGCGTGCACTGGGCAGATCGATACGGTGCTGGTCCATAAACTTCAACGTATTGCGCAGCACCCACAAATCCAGCCGATAAGCCAGGCCAAACTCATGCGCCACCGGCAGAAAATCATTCGGCGATACTGTGTTCCCCTGATCGTCGAGCATACGCAGCAGAATCTCATAATAACGATCACCGCGCAGGCCCACTATCGGCTGCGCCATCAAGATAAAGCCGTCGTTATCCAGCGAACGTTGTACCCCATGCAAGAGCGCCACCTTGCGTTTGACTTCATCCTGCACCAAATTGCCGCTGCTCTGCACATTCTCCGGCTTACCGCTGGTCAGCGACACTTCCGCCAACGCGCTAAGCTCCCCCAGCAACTGGTAGAGGTGTTCAAAATCGGGCAGCACGCTGCAATACCCTAACCCCAGCGGGGGGTGCAGCGGCAAACCGTTCCAGATCAGGCGGAATTTTTCCAACGCGCGGTAAATCGCTTCGACCTTTTCTTCGCTATTGTCCGCATCCACTCGCAGCAACAAGTCATAGCCCGGCAGATGATAAACCCCTTCACCGGGGGCCAATACCTGATGCAGCAGCGCCGCCAGTTGCTGTTTGAAACGAATACGAAGCTGCATGCCATAGTTACGGCTCAGCAAATCCAGTTCGCTGACGCGCAGGAAACACAGGGTTGAAGGCGGAGACTGAGCCAGATCACGCTTGAGGGCACGCAGGTTCGGCAGGCCAATTACCGGATCTTGTAGCGAGGCGCTTTGTGCCCTGGCATGGCTTAACCGTTGGTGAGTATTGAGCGCCGACATCAGGAAAATGCACAGGGTGAACACCACCATCATCGAAGAGATGACCGCCAGGTTATGCAACAGGTTGTCGGGTTGTGAAGCGCCGGGATAATGAAAAAACAGCACCAACAGAGTGGCAGACCAGATAAGGCAGTTGAATTGATAGCCAAAACGCATCGCACCGTAGAGCATTACCGGCAGCAGTAACACCAATCCGTACCCCCCGAGCAACAGGGGAATGGCCTCTTTAGCGTGATGGGACAGCACCGCCACCATCCCCACCAGCACCAACAGCCACAGCGACAGCTCTTTTTTATCGACGTTTGGCGCCATTTCACGACCAAAGCGTCGCCAGAGCGTCAGGGCAAAACGGGGTTTATTCAAGATGCGCAACAAGATGTAGAGCAAGGGCATGGCGGAGAGACAGCCCAGCAACAGCGCTTGAAAATTAACCAGTGCCATCAGGTAGCTGTTATCGCCGGGCATCATCCCGAGTTCGTCGGGCAACCGGGCAAAGGCGACCAGCAGTTTCAGGCCGAAGACAAACAGCAATGCCGGTAGCACCACCAGCCAGATTAGCCGCTCCTTCACCAGCGCCGCGCCACCTGGGGCCGCACACCAACGGCGTTGCGTTTGCCTGCGATACCCCAGCCAACACAGGCTCAGGCAAGACAGGTACAGCAGCGTCACCAGCAAGCCACTTTCCAGCCCCAGCCGGTGGGCGTAACGCAGCATGATCGCGAGGGCAATACCCGGCAGCGCCCGCCAGTCGTAGACCATCAACAGCGCAATACAGGCGGTGAGCGGTAGATAGAGCAGATAGACTTTGCCTTCAGGCAGCATTATCCGCGGCGATAGCCAACCTGCGAACGGGATCAATAACAGGCTCCAGAGGAGGGGGCACCCCCACCAGCGCTCGCGTAAATGCTTCCAGAATATTGGCTTGATCATAAAAATAACGAGTCCGTCAGGGCGTAATTCCATTCACGCGTTCGGGTAACAAGGCAGGTTCCTTTTCGTACCTCTATCCATTCATGAGGCAAGCTGAAAGTATCATATGCGACAGGAGAATGGCGGAAATTTTAGGCGCCGGGCGGGGGTGAGGCTTGACTCCGATCAACCAAAGAGGAAAAGTTGGGTAAAAATGTGTAAGCCTATTTTTTGCCTCATCTTAAGCTGCTGATCCGACAGATAAAGCCAAACTTAAGCTAAACAGCGGCGAGATACCGGGTTTTGCTGCCCGGAAATATATACTCTAAATAATTGGAGTTGCATCGAGGCGGCAACGCAGCGAATCCCCAGAAGCTTACACTAGTAAGTGACTGGGGTGAGTGAGGAAAGCCAACAAAGATGCAGCTTCAAGTATGACGGGTATAGACAATATTTGTCATCAATGGCTAGAATTCCGTTTACACTCTATGGGCCTGCATCAGCGTTCAATATCTCTATAAATTTCAAGTGGCCGCAGCACGGCCAGCGTGAAAGATGGCGGGCATAACACAGGAAACCGGCATGCCGGGTGATATATGCGTAGAAAATCCACCGGACAGATGACCAAAATAGTGCTGTTTGTCAGCTTTATCATTTTAGTCGGCCGTCTGCTGTATGCCGCGGTCGTCGCGGTGCCCCACCATCAGGAAAAAAAACTCGCCCCTCAGCAAAGCACCACTGAGATGAGCGACGAAAACCGGGACACCACTCCCTGAACTCACAGATTCAAGTTATCCCGCAGGGCTTGCGAATAGTTAAGCAGCCTGCCGTCGGCCAGTATCTCGGCGCGCCAGACCCCTTACTTATTCCTCAGCAACTGCTCCCATTTCATAAAAATGACGCCTGCATTCACTATGCTCTATCTAGTCCAGAGTGGGTCTTAAGGATCACTGAGTGCCAGTAAGGAAGACCATGTCAGCTGCAACACATAACGTTAAAAAAGTCGCTGAGTACCGCCAGCGCATTCTTTCTCTGCTGTTAAACAACAAAGATCTGGTCGATGGCATTCTCGGCCGGCCAGGGGATGAGAACGCCCTCAGCAAAAGCGAGCTGCTAAACCAGACTGCAGAAATCACCGGCCTGCTGGACGACATGCACGCCGCTGACCTCGCGGACCTGCTGGAAGCGCTGCCCCAAGACGAGCGACTGGCACTGTGGCGGCTGGTGGGGAACGCCAAACGCGGTCAAACGCTGGTGGAAGTTGCCGAGCCCGTGTGGGACAGCCTGATCGAAGAGATGAGCGACAAGGACCTGCTCAAAGCGATCAAGACGCTGGACGTCGATGAACAGGCCTATTTGGCACAATACCTGCCGCGTAACCTGATGGGACGCCTGTTGACCTCCATGGAGCCGGATCAACGCGCACAGGTGCGCGAGATGATCCACTACGGCAAGGACACCGTCGGCTGGATGATGGATTTTGAACTGGTCACGGTACGCCCCGACGTCACTATCGGTGCCGTACATCGCTTCTTGCGCCTGCGCAAAACCATCCCGGAAGCCACCGACAAGCTCTTCGTCACCGATCGTAAAAATACTCTGCTGGGCGAACTGCCGCTCACCGCCGTGCTGCTTAATGACCCGGAAACCCTGGTCCAGACGGTGATGGACAGCGACCCTACCAGCTTCCAGCCGGATGACAAGGCCGAAGCGGCAGCCAGCGCATTCGAACGTTATGACCTGATCAGCGCCCCGGTGGTCGACGCCAAGGGCAAGCTGATGGGCCGTTTGACCATCGAAGAAATCGTCGATGTGGTCAATGAAGAAAGCGACAGTAACCTGCGCCGCATGGGGGGCTTAAGCCCGGAAGAAGATGTGTTTGCCCCGGTCAGCAAGGCGGTGAAAACCCGTTGGGCATGGCTGGCCATCAACCTGTGTACCGCGTTTATCGCCTCGCGCGTCATCGGCCTGTTCGAACACACCATTTCACAACTGGTGGCACTGGCGGCGTTAATGCCGATCGTCGCGGGTATCGGCGGCAATACCGGTAATCAGACCATCACCATGATCGTACGCGCGCTGGCACTGCACCAAATTGAGGTCGGCAACATTTCCCGCCTGATGTTCAGAGAACTGGGGGTGGCCATTATCAACGGCGTGGTCTGGGGCGGCATCATGGGAGTCGTGACCTGGCTGCTGTACGGCGACTGGGCGATGGGCGGCGTCATGACGCTGGCGATGATCCTCAACCTGCTGGTAGCCGCGCTGATGGGGGTGGTGATCCCGATGACCATGCTCAAACTGGGACGCGATCCGGCGGTAGGTTCCAGCGTATTGATCACCGCTCTGACCGATACCGGCGGCTTCTTTATCTTCCTCGGGCTGGCCACCTTGTTCCTGCTTTAAACCTCCAGAAGGCCGGCCCCGCGCCGGCTTTTGCGTTTGCTCACTAAAGCTGTCTGATTCAGTGGGTTTTATTGCCGCGCTGTACTACCCTTTGCCAATAAACTTTCCATCTCATTCGCGTCATGACCTCGTTCAGTGACAGATGCCAGAGTTAAGGGTTGTCTATGGATATCAGCGCACCGAATCATCTCATCACGCGTCAGGGCGCCTTGTTGACGCACAGCCTGCTGGCGGCGGTGGCGGTATTTTTACTGGCATTGCTGTGCCTGACGCTGTCGAACGAATCCAGCCACTTTACCCCGCTGTGGTTCCCCACTGCCGCCATTATTGCCGTACTGTTCCGCCACTCGCCACGCCAATGGGGGTTACCGCTACTGACATGCGGGGTTGGCATCGTGGCCGCCAGCTTCACGCTGTTCGGCTTTAGCTGGTTCCCGGTAAAACTGACACTGATCAACCTGCTGGAAGCCGTGGTTTGCACCCTGCTGTTGCGCCGCATGCTGCTGCAGGACGATCCGCTGAACAGCCTGGCCAGTTGGCTTAAATTTGTCGTCTGCGCGGTGATATTCACCCCGTTGTTCAGCGCCCTGCTGGCCGCCTGGTGGGTTCCCGCCCCGGGTCACCCTTTCTGGCACCCCTTCAGTACCTGGTTTATTTCAGAAGCTATTGGCGTCCTGTCGCTGACGCCCATCGGGCTGGTCTATCGCCGCCGCATGCTGGATACGCTGAATCTGTACACTCTGCTGCTGACGTTGATAGTCGCGCTGACCTTCAGCTATCTGGCGCTGAGCTACCTGCCCTTTCCGTTCACCTTCGTCATTCTGCCGCTGCTGTGGGCGGCAATCGCGCTGCCGCGGCTCGAGGCTTTCGTCATCTGCTTTTGCACCACGCTGATGATCACCGTGATGATTTCCATCGGGTTGCTGCATTTTCATGCGCCCACCGGTCCGTTCAGCGATATCGAGATTTACCTGCCGATCCTGTTGATTTTGATCCCGGCGCACTCGATGGCCATGGTGATGCACGCCTTCCGGGTGGAGAAACAGCATATCGTCGAGAGTGAAACTCGCTTTCGTAATGCGTTGGAATATTCGGCCATCGGCATGGCGCTGGTGTCGCCGCAGGGGAAATGGCTGCAGGTCAATCAGGCGTTGTGCAAACTGCTCGACTATACCCCGGAGGCTCTGCGGCGCCTGACTTTCCAGGAAATCACCCACCCGGACGATCTGAACGCCGACCTGACGCAGCTGCACGATCTGCTCGATGGACATATCAGCAGTTACACCCTGGAGAAACGCTATATTCGCAGCGACGGCGAGCACGTCTGGGCGCTACTGGCCGTATCGCTGGTGCGCGATGCCGAAGGGCTGCCGCTGTATTTTATTTCGCAGGTAGAAGACATCAGCGAATTGAAACGCACGGCCGCAGAGAACCATCGACTGATGGAGCGCATTACGCTGGCGAATAAAGTGGGCGGCATCGGCGTTTGGGAATGGATGATGCACGGCGAAGAGCTTACCTGGGACAAGCGTATGTTTGAACTTTACGACCTCAGCCCGGACCAGACGCCAACGTTTTCGCTATGGCGGACGCTGCTGGTACCGGAAGATCGTGAACGCACCGACCGTGAGATGGCCACATTGTTGAAGCGGCCGGGCCCCTTTGTTCTGGAGTTCCGACTGCTCACCCGCGAGGGAAAAGTGCGGCATATCCGCGGCCAGGGTAACGTTATTTTAGACGCTCAGGGTCTGCCGCTGCGCATGATCGGCACCAATATCGACATGACGGAGGTCCGTAATCTGACCGAAGCGCTGCACGAAGAAAAAGAGCGTCTGCACATTACGCTCGATGCGATCGGCGAAGCGGTGATATCCACCGACGACGAAATGCACATTACCTTTATGAACCCGGTGGCCGAACAAATGTGCGGCTGGCCGCTCAGTCTGGCGATCGACATGCCCGTCGCCGGCGTGGTTCGAATGACCAACGGCAAAGACGGCGAAGAGGTAGAAAACCCGATCCAGTGCTGCCTGCAGGAAAACCGGCAGCTGTCCGCAGACTATGCCCTGGTGCTGCATGGTCGCGACGGTCGCTGTTTTGACATCCAGCAGTCGGTATCACCATTGAAAACGATCGACGGCAACGTCATGGGCGCGGTGATGGTACTGCAGGATGTCACGGCCTCGCGCGAACTGATGCAGAAGTTGAGTTACAGCGCGTCCCACGATGCCCTGACCACGCTGCCCAATCGCACCAGTTTTGAAAAGCGCCTGAAGGCCGCTATTGCCAACGCCACTGAAAAACGACTGCAGCACGCGCTGGTGTTCCTCGATCTCGACCGTTTCAAGGCGGTCAATGACAATGCCGGCCACGCCGCGGGCGACGCGCTGTTGAAAGATCTTTCCCTGTTGATGCGGCACCATCTGCGTAACAGCGACTGTCTGGCCCGGCTTGGCGGCGATGAGTTCGGGCTGATCCTGTTCGACTGCACGCGGGAACAGGCCCAGTCGCTGATACAGCAATTGGTTAATCACATCAGCCAGCACCCGTTCTTTTGGGAAGGGAAGATTTACCACGTCGGCGCCAGTGCAGGCGTAACCCGTATTGATGCCGATGCCGGCAAGAGCAGCGAGCTGCTGGCGCAGGCGGATATTGCCTGTTATACCGCCAAGCATCGCGGACGTGGCCAGGTTTATCTCTATGAGGCGCGTCAAAAAATGATCCTGGAACGTCAGCATGAACTGCTGACGCGCCAGGAAGTGACGGACATCATCAACGATGGGCAATTGTTGCTGCATGTCAGGGCGGTCGCACCGCCAAAAACGCCGCTGGCGGTCTGTTTCTATCAGTTGAAACTGCAGGTGAGGGATCAGGACGGTCAGGCGCTGGCGAGCGACGATTTTATCTCCGCTGCCCGGCTATACGATCTGACGCAAGAGGTTGACCGCTGGATCATCGGGCAGATTTTGACGCAGCGCGCCCCTGATATTGCCCGCAAGGGGTTGTCCATCGCGCTGCCGCTGACAACCGACAGCCTGCTGGACGCCAGCTTCCAGGACGATCTGCTGGCAGCGCTGGACGCCTCCCCCTTGCAACCAGGGGCATTGCTGCTGGCGGTCGATGATGCGGTGGTGCTGGAGCACGCCGGCATTTGCAGGCCGTTCCTCCAGCAGTTGCAGCAACGGGGCTGCAAGCTGATCGTTAACGGTTTTGGGCACAGCCTCAACGCCTTTGACGAGTTGCATGGCCAAAAGATTGACTATATCCGCGTCGACGAACGCTTCATCACCAACGTGCACTGCAACCAGATGGACGAACTGATGGTGTCGATGCTCAATGGGGCGACGCATCGGGTGCACGCCCAAACGCTGGCCGGCCCGGCACACCAGCAGATAACGCTGAACACCCTGCAGGCGATTGGCATCGATCTGTCGGAGGGCGACGCCATCGCACTGGAACAATCGCTGACGGAACTGCTCAGCGGCGGTTACTTTGGTATCCGCTAGTCGCCATTCCCAGCAATATCCCCCTGCCTTTCGAGCGGCGGCCTCGCCGCCGCATCTCATCCATTCTGCTTTTTTTGCTTAGCCCGCCTGAGGTTAGTGGTATAACTAACAGGTCAAAGTTAATCGCTTGCATAACACCTCGATACGGAAATCAGCATGCGAATTAATTTTTTCCTCTCTCAATACACCTAATTGTTCAGGGATGAATGGCTATGAAAAAAGAGTGGTTTGCCGCCAGAGAGCTGACCGGCATTGCAGGACTGCCCTCCTCGCCACAGGGCATCAATTTAATGGCCCGCCGCGAAGGCTGGATCAGTCGCCGGCGCAAAGGCGTGCAGGGCAAAGCGGTGGAATACCACATCAACAGCCTGCCGATCGGAGCGCGCAGCTTACTGATACTGCAAGAAGATCCTGCTGAATATCAGGTTGAACGCCAGGATCCGCTGGCGGTGTGGATTGAGTATTACCATCATCTGAGTGAAAGCGAGCGCGAGAAGGTACTGGCCTTCCTGATGCGCGAAGGAATAGACGGCCTGCTGACGCGCATTGCTGCCAAAGACTAGTCCGTAGCCGCTACCCGACAGCCTCCGTTGACGGCGCCCAGCCATCGTTATGCCACAGATGCAGCGTGGCGTAGGAACGCCAGGGTCGCCAGCTTTCAGCATAGCGCTCAATCTGGCGTGGCGTCATGCCGGGAAAACGCTGTTTGATCAGATAATCCCCCGCCAGGAACACGTCCGGCCACGACCAGGCTCGCATGGCGATGTAGCTGGCGGTCCAACTGCCAATCCCCGGCAGCGCAGTCAGCGCCTTGATCCCCTGCTCAATATCCAGCACGTTCTCCAATTGCAACCGCCCTTCGGTAACCGCCTGCGCAATACCGATTAACGCCGCCGCTCGTTTCAGTTGCACGCCCAAGGGGCGCAGCGCCTCAGGCTGTAATCGCGCAATCTGTTCGGCAGTGGGAAAAACGTGGGTAATGCCACCGTAGGGCTGTTCCAGCGGGGTGCCCCAAAGTTCAGCCATCCGTCCGGCAAAGGTCGCCGCCATTTTGACGCTGACCAACTGCCCAAGCACCGCGCGGGTCGCCTGTTCGAATGCGTTGACGCAGCCAGGCAGCCGCAGGCCCGGCGCATCGGCAGCCAACGGCCCCAACGCCTGAGCGATAAGGTCCGGCGCGGCGTCGAGATCAAACAGTTGGCGAGTGCGGCGCAGCACTTCCGTCGTCACCCGGCTCAGGGAAGGTGCAATTTCCACCCGTACCCGATTATGCGCCTCTTCCGGTTGCACGCTGACCCAGCCACGATATTCGATGCCGCCCTGAGTGATGGCTATCGCCCGCAGGTACTGTTGCCCCTCCACCCGCTCCACACCGCTCACCGCACGGGTTTGCAAAAAACCCAGCATGCGCGACCAGTCATAGGGCGGTCGATAGCCCAGATGAAACACCAGCCCGCTTGCGACGGTACGTTCGTTACGGCCGCTGCTGCTGCGCAGTGCCGAGGGGATCAGCCGGTAGCGCGCCTTGAACAGTTCGTTAAAACGCCGCAGGCTGCCGAAACCGGCGGCAAAGGCCACCTCACTCAACGGCATATCGGTATCCGCCAGCAGGCGTTTGGCCTGCAACAGCCGGTGCGACTGGGCATAATCAATCGGCGAGGCGCCAAACTGATCGGCAAAAATACGCCGCAGGTGGCGATCGGAAATGCCTAGCCGCGTTGCCAGTTGCTCGCAGCTGTGCTCCGACAGATACCCCTGCTCAATCAACTGCACCGCCACCTGAGCATAGCGATTGCCGAGATCGATCAATGCCAACCCCGGCGCCAATTCCGGCCGACACTTCAGGCAGGGGCGAAACCCCGCCAGTTCCGCCGCCGCCGCGCTCGGGTAAAAGGTGCAGTTTTCAATTTTTGGCGTACGGGCGCTGCAAACCGGGCGACAATAAATACCGGTCGACGAAACGCCGACGAAGAAGCGACCGTCAAATTTGCGATCGCGTGCACTCAGTGCTTCATACAACGCCTGCTGTTGGTTTTTCATAGCCACGCTCGGGGTCAGTTTTTTGTGCATTATGCGACTCGATGGGTGCGCTGACGTGCGGGATTCGGACATTAAGTTAAGCATGCTAGCGCCGTCGCCGCTAAATTTTTCGTCAGTTAAGCGCTCTCAGATTGCCCAGGGGCCGAGTCTCGGGTAAAGTCGCCCCCCTTCATTGGCATGGGGATAGAGAAAAGACATGTTTATTGGATTTGACTACGGAACGGCCAACTGTTCCGTCGCAGTGATGCGAGAAAATGGCCCCGAGCTGCTGACGCTGGAAAACAACGAGCCCTATCTGCCGTCGATGCTATGTGCTCCGACGCGCGAAGCCGTCAGCGAGTGTTTGCACCGCCACTGGCAGGTGCCGACCGCCAGCGAGGAAAACCAGCAACTGCTGCGCCGGGCAATCAACTATAACCGCGAAGAAGATATCCCGGTCGCCAGCGACAGCGTGCTGTTTGGCCTGCAGGCGCTGGCGCACTACGTTGAAGATCCGGAAGAAGTG
This sequence comes from Serratia sp. BNK-12, assembly GCF_047456085.1. Lineage (NCBI taxonomy): Bacteria > Pseudomonadati > Pseudomonadota > Gammaproteobacteria > Enterobacterales > Yersiniaceae > Serratia > Serratia sp. BNK-12. The sequence continues at coordinate 1,182,084 of NZ_CP179896.1, read as the reverse complement.
TATTTTGTCCGCTCCCCGAAATCCTTCCTCGGCGCCAACGGCCTGAAACCACAACAGATCGCGCTGTTTGAGGATCTGGTGTGCGCCATGATGTTCCACATCAAACGTCAGGCGGAAAACGTACTACAAGACAGCATCAGCCAGGCGGTGATCGGCCGTCCGATCAACTTCCAGGGCATCGGTGGCGAAGAAGCCAACCGCCAGGCGCAGGGTATTTTGCACCGCGCTGCCGAGCGTGCAGGCTTCAAAGACATTGAATTCCAGTTCGAACCGGTCGCCGCAGGCCTGGATTTCGAAGCGACCCTGGAAGAAGAAAAAACCGTGCTGGTGGTGGATATTGGCGGCGGGACAACCGACTGTTCGGTGCTGTTGATGGGGCCGCAATGGCGTGACCGTGCCGATCGCCAGCAAAGCCTGCTGGGCCACAGCGGTTGCCGCGTTGGCGGTAACGATCTGGACATCATGCTGGCGTTCAAACAGTTGATGCCGCTGTTCGGTATGGGTGGCGAAACTGAAAAAGGCATCGCTTTGCCTGCGTTGCCTTACTGGAACGCGGTAGCCACCAACGACGTTCCGGCCCAGATCGACTTTTACAGCGCTGCCAATGGCCGCATGCTGCGCGATTTGATCCGCGATGCCGCCGAGCCTGAAAAAGTTAAACGCCTGCTGAAAGTGCATCAGCAACGCCTGAGCTACCGTCTGGTGCGCGCCGCGGAGGAGAGTAAAATCGCCCTGTCGGCACAGCAAAACATCAGCGCTCCGCTGGCCTTCGTCCAGACTGATTTGGCAGAAACCATCAGCCAGGATCAGCTTGCCGAGGCCATCTCACAGCCGCTGCTGCGCATTCAGGAACAGGTCAGCGCCGCGCTGGCCAGTAGCCAGACCGCACCGCAGGTGATTTATCTCACCGGCGGCAGCGCACGTTCCCCGCTGTTGCGCGCCGCGCTACAACAGCAGTTGCCGGGCATTCCTATCGTCGGCGGCAACGACTTCGGCTCGGTCACCGCCGGGTTGGCTCGCTGGGCGCAGACGCTGTTCCGTTAAGGGCACCAGGGCGCGGTAGCTCAATGCCGCGCCCCGCCGCCAAGCCATTCGCTGCGAAATCAGGTACTGTATCGGCTGGAACCATAATCATGGCAGGAACAACAATGCTGATCGTTCTTTCCGGGCTGCCAGGCAGTGGTAAAACTACGCTCGCACGGGCGCTGGCTCGCGCATTACCGGCAATGCATCTGCGCATCGATACCCTTGAACAAGCTATCCGTAACAGTGGCTCCCTGGCCGATGACGTCGGCCCCGCCGGGTATTTTGCCGCTTATGGCGTTGCCGAAGATAACCTGCGTCTGGGCCACTGGGTGATTGCCGACTCGGTCAACCCGTTGCCGGTCACTCGCGAAGCCTGGCATAACGTCGCACAACGGGCTGGTGTAGCCTGCATAGATTTTGAGGTGGTTTGCTCAGACAGTGCCGAGCACCGTCGCAGGGTTGAAACCCGCGACGGGGACGTTGCCGGACTGCGCCTCCCTAACTGGCACAGCGTCACCCGCCACGATTACCTACCCTGGCATACCCCGGTGGCCCGTATTGATACCGCAGGCCAGCCAGTGGAAGCCAGCGTGGCTCAGTTGCTGTCCTTGATTAACGCCGTCGGCAACTGAGCAGGTCACCAGGCGCTGGCGTCGTTCAGGATGCGGATATCCTCGGCATCCAGCCGCAGCCGGGTAGCGCTGATCAGCTCATCCAACTGCTTTAGCGACGTGGCGCTGACGATCGGCGCGGTGATGTCCGGCCGCGCTATCAGCCAGGCCAGTGAAACCTGCGTTGGCGAGGTGTGGTGTTTTTCCGCAACCCGATCCAGCGCAGCCAAAATCTTGAAACCGCGTGGATTAAGGTAGCGCTCAACGATGGTGTCACCACGTTGGCTCTTGCCGATATCTTTTTCACTGCGGTATTTGCCGGTCAGGAAACCGCTGGCCAGCGAGAAGAAGTTAATCACGCCCAATCCATGGCGCTGCACCACCGGCGCCAGGCTGCGTTCATACTCCTCACGCGCATAAAGATTGTACTCCGGTTGCAGGGTCTCATAGCGCGCCAACCCATTCTCTTCACTGACTTTCAATGCCTCCTCCAGACGATCGGCCTGATAGTTGGAAGCGCCTATCGCCCGCACCTTACCGGCCTTGATCAAGTCGTCGAACGCCGCCAGGGTTTCCGCCAACGGCGTGTCCCGGTCGTCGTCATGCGATTGATAAAGGTCGATATAATCGGTCTGCAAACGCCGCAGTGAATCCTCTACCGCCTGCTGGATATAGCGTGGTGACAGCCCCTGCTTACCCTCGCCCATCGGCTTGCCGACTTTGGTAGCGATGATCACCTGGTCACGCTTGCCGCTCTTTTTTAGCCACTGGCCGATGGTGGTTTCCGATTCACCGCCCTGATTGCCCGGCACCCAGCTCGAGTACACGTCGGCGGTATCGATAAAGTTGAGCTGATTTTCCACCAGCGCATCCAACAGGCTGAATGAAGTTTCGCGATCCGCCGTCCAGCCAAACACGTTACCGCCGAAGGTCAATGCCGGCACTTTGATGCCCGAACGGCCCAGTTCTTTATGACTCATTGCATGCTCCATGGAGTTGATGATTCGCAGGATAATTATTAGCGCGAAAGCAGGAAATCCGCTAAAACGCATTCGCTATAAGCCGGATGGCAACGCTTATAAACATAGCATGATCAAATCTACAACTTATTCGGACAATGCTGACGGTTCCTCCATATTTCCTTCATTTTTATGCCGTCTTTCCTCGCTAAACTAGTATTCTGTAAGGAGTGTAACTTTTTTGGCAATGAGTGCCCGCACGCCTGCCTTTTGGAGAGATTTTCGCCACCATGAATGCAAAAAACCCACGTCGTTCACTGTTACTGCGCCTGTTGGTGGTGGTTATTGTGGCTATTGCCGCCGTGCTGATATGGCGTCACTTCAGCGCTCCGCAGCCGGCCGACAATGCTGCCCCTGGAGCGCGTCACGCCGGTGGGGGCAAAGCGGCGGCAGGCGCAGGACGACGGGGAGCGCCAATGTCACCGGTACAGGCTGCGACCGCCACACAGCAAACGGTGCCGCGTTACCTTTCCGGGCTGGGCACGGCTACCGCCGCCAACACCGTGACCGTCACCAGCCGGGTCGATGGCCAACTGATGGCGATCCACTTCACCGAAGGGCAACAGGTCAAAGCCGGCGATTTGCTGGTTGAAATTGACCCGCGTCCGTTCCAGGTACAGCTGGCTCAAGCGCAGGGACAACTGGCCAAAGATCAGGCCACCCTCGCCAATGCCCGGCGCGATCTGGCACGTTATCAGCAACTGGCCAAAACCAATCTGGTGTCGCGGCAGGATCTGGACACGCAGCTGTCGCTGGTGCAACAGACCGAAGGCGCAATCAAAGCCGATCAGGGCTCCGTCGACAGCGCCAAGCTGCAAATCACCTACAGCCGTATCACCGCACCAATTGACGGTCGTGTCGGTCTGAAGCTGGTGGACGTCGGTAATTACATCACCAGCGGCAGCACCACCGGCATTGTGGTGATCACCCAAACTCACCCTATCGATGTGGTATTTACCCTGCCTGAGGCTACTATCAGCGATTTGATCAAAGCGCAAAAAGCTGGCCCGGTCAGCGTCGAAGCCTGGGATCGCACCAACCAAAATCTGCTGTCGACCGGTTCACTGCTGAGCCTGGATAACCAAATCGACACCGCTACCGGCACCATCAAACTGAAAGCGCGCTTCACCAACGAGGATGACGCGCTGTTCCCCAACCAATTTGTTAATGCACGCCTGAAAGTGGCAACGCTGCTGGATGCGATCGTTATCCCTACGGCGGCCTTGCAGATGGGCAACGAAGGCAACTTCGTCTGGACCCTGAGCGAAGATAACAAGGTCAGTAAACATTTGGTGACCACCGGCGTGCAGGACAGCCAAAAAGTGGTGATTAACGCCGGGCTGAACGCCGGTGACCGGGTGGTGACCGACGGCATAGATCGCCTGACCGAAGGCATGCAGGTTGAGGTGGTCACGCCGCAGGCGGCGTCTGCGGCCGGCAAACCAATCCACTCACCTCGCACCCAGGGGAAATCCTGATGCAGGTGATGCCACCTAACGCCGGCGGCGGTCCATCCCGCCTGTTTATACTGCGGCCGGTTGCCACCACGCTGTTGATGCTGGCGATCCTGCTGGCGGGGATCATCGGTTATCGCGCTCTGCCGGTGTCCGCCCTGCCGGAGGTCGACTATCCGACCATTCAGGTGGTCACGCTGTATCCCGGAGCCAGCCCGGACGTGGTCACCTCGGCGATCACGGCTCCGCTGGAGCGTCAGTTTGGCCAGATGTCCGGCCTCAAGCAGATGGCATCGCAAAGTTCCGGTGGCGCCTCGGTCGTCACCTTGCAATTCCAGCTTGAGCTGCCGCTCGACGTCGCCGAACAGGAAGTGCAGGCGGCAATCAACTCCGCCACTAACCTGTTACCGAACGATCTGCCCTACCCGCCGATTTACAGCAAGGTTAACCCCGCCGATCCACCGATCCTGACGCTGGCCGTGACCTCCAGCGCCATGCCGATGACCCAGGTGGAAGACATGGTGGAAACCCGTGTCGCGCAGAAAATATCTCAGGTCACCGGCGTCGGACTGGTGACCATTTCCGGTGGCCAACGGCCGGCGGTCCGCGTGAAGCTCAATGCGGCGGCCGTTGCCGCCTACGGTCTGGACAGCGAAACCATCCGCACCGCCATCAGCAACGCCAACGTCAACTCTGCCAAAGGTAGCCTGGACGGCCCGACGCGTTCGGTCACCCTTTCGGCCAATGACCAGATGAAATCAGCCGACGACTATCGTCAGCTGATTGTCGCTTACCAGAACGGTGCGGCTATCCGCCTGCAGGATATCGCCACCATCGAACAAGGCGCGGAAAATACCCGGCTGGCGGCCTGGGCCAATAAGCAGCCGGCCATCGTGCTCAATATTCAGCGCCAGCCAGGCGTAAACGTCATCACCACCGCCGACAGCATCCGCGAGATGTTGCCTCAGTTGATTAAAAGCCTGCCCAAGTCGGTCGACGTCAAGGTGCTGACCGATCGAACCACCACCATTCGCGCCTCGGTCAGCGACGTGCAGTTCGAGCTGCTCTTGGCGGTAGCACTGGTGGTGATGGTGATTTACGTGTTCTTGCGCAATGTCCCGGCCACTATTATTCCCAGCGTCGCCGTACCGCTGTCGTTGATCGGTACCTTCGCCGCCATGTACTTTTTGGACTTTTCGATCAATAACCTGACGCTGATGGCGCTAACCATCGCCACCGGTTTTGTGGTCGATGACGCCATCGTGGTGATCGAGAACATTTCACGCTATATCGAAAAGGGCGAGAAACCGCTCGACGCCGCCTTAAAAGGCGCCGGCGAAATCGGCTTCACCATTATTTCACTGACCTTCTCGCTGGTAGCCGTGCTGATCCCCTTGCTGTTTATGGGCGATATCGTTGGCAGGTTGTTCCGTGAATTTGCCGTGACGCTGGCGGTGGCGATTTTGATTTCGGCGGTGGTTTCGCTGACGCTGACGCCGATGATGTGCGCACGCATGCTGAGCCACGAATCCCTGCGCAAGCAGAACCGTTTTTCCGCCGCTTCTGAACGCTTCTTTGACCGGGTCATCGCCCGCTACGGCAAATGGCTGAAAACCGTGCTGAATCATCCCTGGTTGACGCTAGGCGTGGCGTTCAGCACGCTGGTGCTCACCGTCTTGCTTTACCTGCTGATCCCGAAAGGATTCTTCCCGGTACAGGACAACGGCATTATTCAGGGCACGCTGGAGGCGCCGCAGTCGGTGTCGTTCAGTAATATGGCCGAGCGCCAACAGCAGGTGGCGGCAGAAATCCTCAAGGATCCGGCGGTGGAGAGCCTGACGTCGTTTGTTGGCGTCGATGGCAGCAACGCCACGCTCAACAGCGGCCGGTTGCAAATCAACCTCAAACCTTTGAGCGAACGCAGCGACCGTATTCCGGCCATCATCACTCGTCTGCAGCAGTTGAGCACACAGTTTCCTGGCGTGAAGCTGTATCTGCAACCGGTGCAGGATCTGACCATCGACACCCAGGTCAGCCGCACCCAGTACCAGTTTACCCTGCAGGCCATGTCGCTGGACGAGCTCAGCCTGTGGGTACCGCAGCTGATGGCGGAATTGAAACAGGCACCGCAGTTGGCGGACGTCACCAGTAACTGGCAGGATCAAGGACTGGTGGCCTACGTGAACGTCGATCGCGATTCGGCTTCCCGCCTCGGCATCAGCATGAGTGACGTGGATAACGCCCTGTACAACGCTTTCGGCCAGCGGTTGATCTCCACCATTTACACCCAGGCCAATCAGTACCGGGTGGTGCTGGAACATGACGTCAGCACCACGCCAGGGTTGGCGGCGCTGAGTGAGATCCGCCTGACCAGCAGCAACGGCACCATCGTGCCGCTGAACACCATTGCCAAAATCGAAGAGCGTTTCGGGCCGCTATCGGTCAATCATCTCGATCAGTTCCCGGCGGCCACCATCTCCTTTAACGTGGCCGGCAATTATTCGCTTGGGGAAGCGGTCGACGCCATCACCCTGGCGGAAAAAAATCTCGATATGCCGAAAGATATCACCACCCAGTTCCAGGGCGCGACGCTGGCGTTCCAGGCGGCGTTGGGGGGGACCCTGTGGCTGATCCTGGCGGCGGTGGTAGCGATGTATATCGTGCTGGGCGTGCTGTATGAGAGCTTTATTCACCCGGTTACCATTCTTTCAACCTTGCCCACCGCCGGGGTCGGTGCCTTGCTGGCACTGATGATGGCCGGCAGCGAACTGGATGTGATCGCCATCATCGGCATCATCTTGCTGATCGGCATCGTGAAGAAAAACGCCATCATGATGATCGACTTCGCGCTGGCCGCCGAACGTGAGCAAGGTATGACGCCGTACGATGCGATTTATCAGGCCTGCCTGCTGCGTTTCCGGCCGATACTGATGACCACGCTGGCGGCGTTGCTGGGGGCACTGCCGCTGATGCTCAGCACCGGCGTCGGCGCGGAACTGCGACACCCGCTCGGGGTTTGCATGGTCGGCGGGCTGGTAATGAGCCAGATCCTGACGCTGTTCACCACCCCGGTGATCTACCTGCTGTTTGACAAGCTGGCGCGTAACACTCGCCGGCAGCCGGATGTGCAGGAGCTGCCGTGAAATTCTTCGCCCTGTTCATCTACCGACCGGTGGCCACCACGCTGCTGACGTTGGCAATTGCCATCAGCGGTGTGATTGGTTTTAGCCTGTTGCCAGTATCGCCGCTGCCACAGGTCGACTATCCGGTGATTTCGATCAGCGCTTCGTTGCCGGGTGCCGATCCGGAAACCATGGCCTCGTCGGTGGCTACGCCGCTGGAACGCGCTCTGGGCCGGATAGCCGGGGTCAATGAAATGACCTCGATGAGTTCACTCGGCAGCACCCGGGTCATTTTGCAGTTCGATCTCGACCGTGATATCAACGGCGCGGCCCGTGACGTGCAGGCGGCGATCAACGCGGCGCAAAGCCTGTTGCCCACCGGCATGCCGAGCCGCCCGAGCTACCGTAAGGTCAATCCGTCAGATGCGCCAATCATGATCCTGACGCTGACCTCCGACACCTACAGCCAGGGCCAGCTTTACGACTTCGCCTCGACTCAGCTGGCGCAAAAAATCGCCCAGACCGAAGGGGTGGGCGACGTCTCGGTGGGCGGCAGTTCACTGCCTGCTGTGCGGGTCGAACTTAACCCAAGTGCGCTGTTCAATCAGGGGATATCGCTCGATGCGGTGCGCCAAACCATCAGTGATGCCAACGTACGCAGACCGCAGGGTTCGGTAGACAATCAGCAGCAGCGCTGGCAGATCCAGGCTAATGATGAATTGAAAACCGCCGAGGCTTATCGCCCGCTGATTATCCACTACAACAACGGCGCGGCGGTACGCCTGAGCGACGTGGCCGAGATCAAAGACTCGGTACAGGACGTACGCAACGCCGGGATGACCAACGCCAAACCGGCGATTATTCTGGCCATCAGCCGGGCGCCGGACGCCAACATCATCGAAACCGTCGATCGCATTCGCGCCGAATTGCCCGCCTTGCAAGACAACATCCCGGCGTCCATTCAGCTGAATATCGCGCAGGATCGCTCGCCAACCATCCGTGCTTCGCTGGCGGAAGTGGAACAGTCGCTGGTGATCGCCATTGGGCTGGTGATATTGGTGGTGTTCATCTTCCTGCGGTCCGGGCGCGCGACGCTGATCCCGGCGGTGGCAGTACCGGTGTCGCTGATCGGCTCTTTTGCCGCGATGTACCTGTGCGGCTTCAGCCTGAATAACCTGTCGCTGATGGCGCTGACCATCGCCACCGGCTTTGTGGTCGATGATGCCATCGTGGTGCTGGAAAATATTTCGCGCCACGTCGAAGCCGGCATGAAACCGCTGAACGCCGCGTTGCAGGGGGTTCGGGAGGTCGGCTTTACCGTGCTGTCGATGAGCGTGTCGCTGGTGGCGGTATTTATCCCGCTGCTGCTGATGGAAGGCCTGCCCGGCAGGCTGTTCCGCGAGTTTGCCGTCACTCTGTCAGTCTCGATCGGGCTGTCTTTGATTATCTCTCTAACGCTGACGCCGATGATGTGCGCCTACCTGCTGCGTCACCAGCCGCCGCGAGCGCAGCGGCGCATTCGTGGTTTCGGTAAAATGCTGCTGGCGCTGCAAAAAGGCTATGGACGCTCGCTGAGCTGGGTGCTTGGCCATTCACGCTGGGTATTGGCCCTATTTCTCGCCACCATCGCGCTCAATGTCTGGCTGTATATCAGCATTCCGAAAACCTTCTTCCCGGAGCAGGACACCGGCCGACTGATGGGCTTTATCCAGGCAGACCAGAGCATCTCCTTCCAGGCTATGCGCGTTAAGCTGGAAGATTTCATGAAGATCGTGCGTGAAGATCCGGATGTGGAAAACGTCACCGGTTTCACCGGCGGTTCACGCACCAACAGCGGATCGATGTTTATCTCGTTAAAACCGCTGTCAGTGCGCAGCGACGATGCACAGAAAGTGATTGCCCGGCTGCGTGCCCGGTTAGCGAAAGAACCGGGAGCCAGTCTGTTCCTGATGGCGGTACAGGATATCCGCGTCGGCGGCCGGCAGGCTAACGCCAGTTACCAGTACACGCTGTTGGCGGACGATCTCGCCGCACTGCGCGAATGGGAACCGAAAATCCGTATTGCGCTGGCTGCACTGCCAGAGCTGGCAGACGTCAACTCCGATCAGCAGGACAAAGGTTCAGAAATGGATCTGGTTTACGATCGCGAGACCATGGCCCGTTTGGGTATTTCGGTTTCCGATGCCAACAACCTGCTGAATAACGCCTTTGGCCAACGTCAGATTTCGACTATCTATCAACCGCTCAATCAGTACAAAGTGGTGATGGAAGTCGCCCCCCCATACACCCAGGACGTCAGCTCACTGGACAAAATGTTTGTGATCAACAAAGACGGCAAGGCAATCCCGCTGTCCTACTTTGCCAGTTGGCGCCCCGCCAATGCACCGCTGTCGGTCAATCATCAGGGCCTGTCGGCCGCGTCAACTATTTCGTTTAACCTGCCGGATGGCGGCAGCCTGTCGGACGCCACCTCCGCCGTAGAGCGAACCATGACGGCGCTCGGCGTGCCTTCCACCGTACGCGGCGCTTTTGCCGGGACCGCCCAGGTGTTCCAGGAAACGCTGAAATCTCAGTTGCTGCTGATCGCCGCCGCCATCGCTACTGTGTATATCGTGCTGGGCATTCTTTATGAAAGTTACATTCATCCGCTGACCATTCTGTCTACCCTGCCCTCCGCCGGGGTCGGTGCCCTGCTGGCGCTGGAGCTGTTCGGTGCGCCGTTCAGCCTGATAGCGTTGATTGGCATTATGCTGTTGATCGGTATCGTGAAGAAAAACGCCATCATGATGGTCGATTTTGCCCTCGACGCGCAGCGCAATGGCGGCATCAGCGCACATGACGCCATTTTCCAGGCGTGCCTGCTGCGCTTCAGGCCAATCATGATGACCACCCTGGCGGCGCTGTTTGGCGCATTGCCGCTGGTGTTGACCCACGGCGACGGCGCCGAGCTGCGCCAACCGCTCGGCATCACCATCGCCGGCGGCCTGATCGTCAGCCAGCTGTTGACGCTGTACACCACCCCGGTGGTGTACCTGTATTTTGACCGGCTGCAGATGAAATTCCGTCGCGGCAAGAAACTGGATCCATTGCCCCAATAATGGCCACCCGATGCTGATAAAACACACCGCCTCCGTACAATGGCAACTTTGGATCGTGGCGTTCGGCTTCTTTATGCAGACGCTGGACACCACTATCGTCAACACCGCCCTGCCGTCGATGGCCGTCAGCCTGGGGGAGAACCCGCTGCGCATGCAGTCGGTGATTGTCTCCTATGTGCTGACGGTGGCGGTGATGCTGCCTGCCAGCGGCTGGTTGGCGGATCGATTTGGGGTGCAGCGGGTGTTCTTCAGCGCCATCGTGTTGTTTACTCTGGGGTCCATTCTGTGCGCCCGTTCTGAGACGCTGAATGAGCTGATCGCCTCGCGCGTGATCCAGGGCATCGGCGGCGCCATGATGGTACCGGTGGGTCGCCTGACGGTGATGAAAATCGTCCCGCGCGAACAGTATATGGCCGCGATGACCTTCGTCACCCTGCCCGGCCAAATTGGCCCGTTAATGGGGCCGGCGTTGGGCGGTTTTCTGGTGCAGTACGCCAGTTGGCACTGGATTTTCCTGATCAATATCCCGGTGGGGATCGCCGGTGCCATCGCCACGTTGCTGCTGATGCCCAATTACCGCATGCAGACCCGTCGCTTCGACATCAGCGGCTTTATCATGCTGGCGATCGGCATGGCGACGCTGACGCTGGCGCTCGACGGCCACAAGGGGATGGGGCTCTCCTCTCCCGCCATCGCCGCGCTGGTGGTTGCCGGCATCGCGGCACTGGCGGGTTACTGGTGGCATGCGCATGGCAACAGCCGCGCATTGTTCTCACTGCGGTTATTCAAAACCCAAACCTATAAAGTGGGGCTGACGGCCAGCCTGCTGGGCCGTATCGGCAGCGGCATGTTGCCCTTTATGACACCGCTGTTTATGCAGGTCGGCATGGGCTTCTCCCCGTTCCACGCCGGGCTGATGATGATCCCGATGATTATCGGCAGCATGGGAATGAAACGCATTGTGGTGCGGGTGGTTAACCGCTTCGGTTATCGTAACGTGCTGGTTGCCGCCACGCTGATGCTGGCGTTGATCAGCCTGAGTTTCCCGCTGGTGGCGATGCTGGGCTGGATCTGGCTGCTGCCGGTAGTACTGTTCTTCCAGGGCATGGTCAACTCATTGCGCTTCTCGGCCATGAACACCCTGACGCTGAAAGATCTGCCGGATCGACTGGCCAGCAGCGGCAACAGTCTGCTGTCGATGGTGATGCAGCTGTCGATGAGCCTCGGCGTCAGCATCGCCGGTATTCTGATCGGCAGCTTTGCCCATCATCAGGTGGTTACCGACAGCCCGGCCATCCATAGCGCATTTATTTACAGCTACTGTTGCATGGCGTTGATCATCGCGCTGCCCGCGCTGGCCTTCGCCCGCGTTCCGGCCGATACCGCCCCCAACCGTACGCTGACCAAAGAGCCGGGGACCGGCTCCACGAGGTTGCAATAATGAAAATAGGCATCACCGGCAAGCTGTTCATGGCCATTTTCGCCACCTGCATGTTGGTGCTCATTACCATGCATTGGGGCGTTCGCATCAGCTTCGAGCGCGGTTTTATCGACTACATCAAAAACAGCAACGAGCAGCGCATCAACATGCTGAGCGAAGCATTGGAAGAACAGTACAGTCGTCACGGTAACTGGGTTTTTCTGCGCAATAACGATCAGGTGATTTACCAGATCATGCGTTCGTTCGAACAAAACAGCGACAGCAGCCACAATTTGCCGCCCAAAGGCTGGCGCACCCAGTTTTGGGTGGTGGACAGCCAGTACAACCGGCTGGTGGGGCATTCCGGCCCGGTACCGAAGGAGGGCCCGCGTCATCCGATCCGCTACAACAATGAAATCGTCGGCTGGGTAATTACGACGCCCATAGAGAGGCTGACACGTAATACCGACATCAGTTTCGATCAGCAGCAAAGACGCACCAGTTGGATGATTGTCGCCCTGTCCACCCTGCTGGCAGCGGCGGTCACCTGGCTGATGTCGCGCGGGTTGCTGGCGCCGGTCAAACGCCTGGTAGCCGGTACCCACCGGCTGGCGGCTGGCGATTTCAGCACCCGCGTAGCCGTCAGCAGCCAGGATGAACTGGGCCGGCTGGCGCATGACTTCAACCAGCTCGCTACCTCATTGGAAAAAAATGAGCAGATGCGGCGCGCCGTGATGGCCGACGTCTCGCACGAGTTGCGTACCCCGCTGGCGGTGCTGCGCGGCGAGTTGGAGGCGCTGCAGGACGGCGTACGTCAGCCTACGGCTGCTTCGCTGGGCTCCTTGCAGGCCGAAGTCTCCACCCTGACCAAACTGGTGGACGACCTGCATCAACTGTCGTTATCCGATCTCGGTGCGCTCGCCTACCGTAAATCGCAGGTTGATTGCGTGCATTTACTGCAAATCGCGGTTGCCAGCTTCCGCGAGCGTTTTCACGCCAAAGGGTTGGACATCGTGACCCAACTGCCAGAACAGGCACCGCTGTTTGGCGATCCGGACAGGCTTAACCAACTATTCAACAACCTGCTGGAAAACAGCCTGCGTTACACCGACGCCGGCGGCAAGCTGGAGATTGGCGCCCAGACGCAGCCAGGCCGCCTGCTGATTTACTGGCAGGATAGCGCGCCGGGCGTCAATGACGATCAGTTGGCGCGCATTTTCGAACGTTTTTACCGTACCGAAGGTTCGCGTAACCGCGCCAGTGGCGGCTCCGGTCTGGGGTTGTCAATCTGTCAAAACATAGTGGAAGCACACAACGGGACGATCTACGCCCAGCACTCGCCTTTGGGCGGCGTGCGGATTACAGTAGAATTCGCCACCCCGGTAATGAATAAGGCGTCATGATGGAAACCCAGAATCAACCGTTGCAAATTATGATTGTTGAAGATGAGCCCAAGCTCGGCCAACTGCTGGTGGACTACCTGCAGGCGGCGGGATATGCCACGCGTTGGCTGACCAACGGCAGCGAGGTGGTCCCGGCGGTACATGAACATTCGCCGGCGCTGATCCTGTTGGATCTGATGCTGCCGGGCAGCGATGGGTTAACGGTATGCCGAGAATTGCGCCGTTTCACTGACATTCCGGTGGTGATGGTGACGGCAAAAATTGAAGAGATCGACCGCCTGCTGGGGCTGGAGATCGGTGCAGACGATTATATCTGCAAACCTTACAGCCCGCGTGAAGTGGTTGCGCGCGTAAAAACCATTCTGCGCCGCTGCTATCGCCCATTGGACAATATGCAGGAAGAAACTCAGCTTCACATTGACGAACCGCGCTTTCAGGCCAGCTATCAGGGGCAGATGCTGGATCTCACTCCGGCGGAGTTTCGCCTGTTGAAAACCCTGGCCAGCCAGCCGGGCAACGTGTTCTCGCGCGAGCAGCTGCTGAATAATCTGTATGACGACTACCGGGTGGTGACCGACCGTACCATCGACAGCCACATCAAAAACCTGCGGCGCAAACTGGAGCTGATCGACGGCGAGAAATCATTTATCCGCTCCGTGTACGGCGTCGGTTACCGCTGGGAGTCCGAACCTTGCCGCCTGGTGAACGGGCTTTAATCGGCCCTAGGTCCAGTCTTCTACCGTCAGGCCTGGCACCATGGCAAACGCCCGGTCGTTAGTCACTATTGTCGCTCCGCGGCTCTGCGCGTGGGCGGCAATAAGCTGATCCAGGGCCCCCATCACCCGCCCCTTTTGCGTCATTTCCGCCCGCAGCGTGCCATAGCAATGCGCGGCTTCACTGTCCCAGGCATATACCGTCACGGAATCAAGAAATGCCGCGACCGTCGCTTTCAGCGCAAGGTTCTGCCGCTTGGCTACGCCATAAAGCAGTTCCGCCTGCGTAATGCTGGAAATGCATACCGCAGAAGGCGGGATTTTTTCCATTAGGCTCAGCAAGCGGGGATGCCGACGGAACAGTTGGCTGACCGTATTGGTGTCAAACATATACATACTTACTCTTCCCCGGCGAACGGATCGCGGGTGGCACTGCCCTGCTGACGTTCATCAGCCGCCAGAAAGTCATGCGGTACCTGCGTTTTTTCGATCATTTGCAGCAGCGGAGCCCAGCTGTCAGGTTTGGCCGGATATTTAGATAAAATCACGTTTCCCTCCCGATCGCGGCGGATATACACACGATCTGTATCAAATTCGAATTCCACGGGTAACCTCACCGCCTGATTTCTGCCGTTTTTAAACAGTTTCGCGACCCTTTCCATTTCCATCCCCCTTAACAGGCATAGGCCTAAGCATATGCCTGTTAAGGGGAGATGCCAATATGCGGTGCTTATTTTTTGACCGCAATAATGCAACGGCCTCACCCTAGCCTTCCCAGGTTGCGGTTGAAATACTGCGTGCTCAAGAATGCGGCGGGCTGCGCAAACTTTCGGCATGACAATCCCCCGTTAGCTTCCCGTGCTACAGCAGTATCCGCTGCACAAAACTCCCTGTCAGCGCAAAAAAATGGCGTTTTTTTTGCGCTACCCTTCTCAAGTCCGGTTTATTAGCCGCTCAATTTCAAGCCATTGGCTACACTTACATCACTAATCGGAACCCACAGGAGAAGAACCATGGCAATCGGTCACTATGAGCTGAAAAAAGCAAAGAATGGGCAATACCACTTCAACCTGAAAGCCAGCAATGGCGAAATCATTCTGGCCAGCGAGATGTACGCCAGCAAGGCCTCGGCGGAAAATGGCATTGCCTCGGTGCAAACCAATTCCCCCCACGAAGCACAATACGAACTGAAGCACAGCACCAGCAATCAGCCTTATTTCGTGCTGAAAGCCAAAAACCATCAGGTGATCGGCGTCAGTGAGATGTACAGCTCTGAAACTGCGGCAAAGAACGGTATTCAGTCGGTGATCAAAAACGGTCCGGCCACCGACGTGCGCGATCTGAGCGCGTGATGCATCTGTAAGGCGCGCGATGCCCGCCATCGCGCGTTTTTCTTATGACCAGGATCAATCTCCCTGTAATAAATCCGGTTACCTGCTGATTTCTCGCCGCGCTGCGGCTACAATTCCCCGCTTTTACTGCGCCATTTGGGGCGCGTTATACCCACTGGCTTTCATACAGCAGCTAGGCGGCAAGTTCGTGAGTCTCCGGGAGCTTGGTAGACCAAGTGACTGGGGTGAACGAATGCAGCCAACAACGCTGCGGTTAGAAAGACAGAGGTATACTGACCTGAAATCAGACCGAGACTCATTATGTTTACACCGGAACTCCTCTCCCCAGCCGGCACGCTGAAAAACATGCGTTACGCCTTTGCCTATGGCGCCGACGCGGTTTATGCAGGCCAGCCGCGTTACAGCCTGCGGGTACGTAACAATGAATTCAACCACGAGAATCTGGCGCAGGGGATTAACGAAGCCCATGCGTTGGGAAAACGCTTCTACGTGGTAGTGAATATCGCCCCGCACAATGCCAAGCTGAAAACCTTCCTGCGCGATCTTAAACCCGTGATCGACATGGGCCCGGACGCGCTGATCATGTCCGATCCCGGCCTGATCATGATGGTGCGTGAAGCCTTCCCGCAGATGGATATCCACCTGTCGGTGCAGGCAAACGCGGTAAACTGGGCGACGGTAAAATTCTGGCAGCAAATGGGCCTGACGCGGGTGATCCTGTCGCGTGAACTGTCGCTGGAGGAGATCGCCGAAATCCGCACCCAGGTGCCGGAGATGGAACTGGAAATCTTCGTCCACGGTGCGCTGTGCATGGCCTACTCCGGCCGCTGCCTGCTGTCCGGCTATATCAACAAACGCGATCCTAACCAGGGCACCTGCACCAACGCCTGCCGCTGGCAGTACAAAGCGGAAGAAGGTAAAGAAGACGAGACCGGCAACATCGTACATATGCATGAACCGATCCCGGTACAGACCGTCGAGCCGACGCTGGGCATCGGGGCCCCCACCGACAAGGTGTTCATGCTGTCCGAAGCGCAGAAACCCGGTGAATACATGAGCGCCTTTGAGGATGAACACGGCACTTACATCATGAACTCGAAGGATTTGCGCGCCATCCAGCACGTGGAGCGCCTGACGCAACTTGGTGTGCATTCGCTGAAGATTGAAGGCCGCACCAAATCCTTCTACTACTGCGCGCGTACCGCGCAGGTCTATCGTCGCGCCATCGATGACGCCGTCGCCGGCAAGCCTTTCGATCCCACTCTGTTGACCACGCTCGAAGGTCTGGCGCACAGGGGTTACACCGAAGGCTTCCTGCGCCGTCACGTACATGAAGCGCAGCAAAACTACGATTACGGCTCATCGCTGTCTGAGCGCCAACAGTTTGTCGGCGAATTCACCGGGGTACGGCGTGACGGCTGGGCTGAAGTTGACGTGAAAAACAAATTCCTGCTCGGCGACAGCGTAGAAATGATGACCCCAGGAGGTAACGTCTTGTTTACCCTGGAGAGCATGCAAAATAAGAAAGGTGAAGCGATCGACGTGGCGCCGGGTAACGGCCATATCGTTTATTTGCCGATCCCGCAAGATATCGATCTCAATTACGCGTTGCTGATCCGAAATTTGCCGGATACCAATACTCCTGCGGCATAAAATGCAGGGAGTGATCCTTTAATGGCATTTTTTAGCAAATATTAGAATTGGATCACATCAATTACTCCGCAGCTTGGTTAACATCAGGCTGCTTAAAACTAAGAACGAAAAAGATTTGCATAGCAATACTAGGAACCACCTCCTTAGCCAGTCCAATCTCCCTTGGACTGGCTTTTTCTTTGATATCGTAAAATAATCCTATCTAATATATCCATTAGCTTTCAATTCACTGACTTGCCTATTTTTCATTACGCCCTGTTGTCATGGCGATATAAAAATAAAGCTACAACGATTAATTAATGCATTAACAAAAACCACTAACTTGCCCACGGATATATCTTAATTTAAGTCAATCCTGCAGAAATAATCTCTGCCAGGTCAGGATTAATCAGAATTAACTGAATATTCTTATGGCCTGCCGCCGATGGGTAGTTTATCGTTGCCCTATAGTTTACAGCCGGGAGATATCGGGAATGCATTCACCAGCACCAGCGCTTCTTATCATTAACGGCAAAGGCGCCGGCAACGACGAGGTTCGCCTTGCAGTACAAAAGTTGCGAGATGAAGGCCAGCCTCTTCACGTTCGCGTAACCTGGGAACAGGGTGACGCAGCGCGTTACGCACGGGAAGCCTGCCAACTGGGTGTTAAAACGCTGATTGCCGGCGGTGGTGACGGCACCATCAACGAAGTGGCTGCGGCGCTAACGGCCTTGCCGGCGGCCGGGCGCCCGGTACTGGGTATTCTGCCGCTGGGCACCGCCAATGACTTTGCCATGGCCTGCAACATTCCTTTGATGCCGGAACAGGCATTGCGGTTGGCAGTAAAAGGCCGCGCGGTGCCGATAGACCTGGCGAAAGTGAACGATGAACGCTATTTCATCAATATGGCGACCGGCGGATTCGGCACACGCATCACCACCGAAACACCAGAGAAACTGAAGGCGGCACTGGGTGGCGTGTCCTACTTTATCCACGGTTTGTTGCGCATGGATACGCTCAAGGCCGACCGCTGCGAGATCCGCGGGCCGGATTTCCACTGGGCAGGCAATGCGTTGGTCATCGGCATCGGCAATGGCAAACAGGCCGGAGGTGGTCAGCAACTCTGCCCGGACGCGCTGATCAACGACGGCTTGCTGCAACTGCGCCTGTTGATCGCGGATGAACTTCTGCCGGCGCTGGTAGCCAGCCTGTTTAACGACGAAGAAAACAAAAACGTCATCAGCGCCGCACTGCCCTGGTTGGAGATCAAGGCCCCGCACGAGATGACCTTTAACCTCGACGGTGAACCCCTGAAGGGCAAGCATTTTCGCATTGAAGTGTTGCCGCATGCCATTGAATGTCGCCTGCCGCCTAACTGCGGGCTGCTGGGTCAAGGCCCTACCCCCGAATAACCGTCTATGGCGCTCACCGGCAAGGCTGAGCGCCACTCGTCATAGCATCAGCCCCTTTCCCCCAGATAATTTACCGCCTGTCGCTTGCACTTTATTCCGCATCGAAATGTGATCCTCTCCGGCAAATCCTTTAAATCATACTTGTATGGTAGTTAGTTCATGGCGTATTTTCCGTCCAATATGATGACCCGTGGGAACAGGATAAAGACGTTATGAAGATTGTTAACGCAGAGGTATTTGTGACCTGCCCAGGCAGGAATTTTGTCACGCTGAAGATCACCACCGACGAGGGCATTACCGGTATCGGTGACGCCACGCTTAATGGCCGTGAACTACCGGTGGCGTCCTATCTGAAAGATCATGTCTGTCCGCAGTTGATCGGCCGGGACGCCCATCAGATCGAAGACATATGGCAGTTCTTCTATAAAGGCGCCTACTGGCGCCGCGGGCCTGTCACCATGTCCGCCATCTCTGCCGTAGACATGGCGCTGTGGGACATCAAGGGCAAGGCCGCCAATATGCCGCTGTACCAATTGCTCGGTGGCGCATCGCGTACCGGCGTCATGGTGTACTGCCACACCACCGGCCATTCCATCGACGAAGTGCTCGACGACTACGCCAAACATAAAGAGTTGGGCTTTAAAGCCATTCGTGCCCAATGCGGTGTGCCTGGCATGAAAACCACCTACGGCATGGCCAAAGGCAAAGGCCTGGCTTATGAACCCGCCACCAAAGGCAACTGGCCGGAAGAACAGCTGTGGTCAACGGAAAAATACCTCGATTTCACCCCCAAGCTGTTTGAAGCAGTACGTAACCGTTTCGGTTTCGACGAACACCTGCTGCACGACATGCACCACCGGCTGACCCCTATCGAAGCCGCCCGCTTCGGTAAAAGCATTGAACAATACCGCCTGTTCTGGATGGAGGATCCGACCCCGGCAGAAAATCAGGAATGCTTCCGTTTGATCCGCCAGCATACCGTGACCCCTATCGCCGTCGGCGAAGTCTTCAACAGTATTTGGGACTGCAAGCAACTGATCGAAGAACAGCTGATCGACTATATCCGTACCACCCTGACCCACGCCGGCGGCATTACCGGCATGCGCCGTATCGCCGACTTTGCCTCGCTGTATCAGGTACGTACCGGTTCACACGGGCCATCCGATTTATCCCCTATCTGCATGGCGGCGGCGCTGCACTTTGATCTGTGGGTCCCTAACTTCGGCGTACAAGAATACATGGGCTACTCCGAACAGATGCTCGAAGTATTCCCGCACAGCTGGAGCTTCAACGACGGCTACATGCATCCGGGCAACAAGCCGGGGCTGGGTATCGAGTTCGATGAAAAACTGGCGGCCCGTTATCCCTATGAACCGGCTTATCTGCCGGTCGCACGCCTGGAGGATGGCACCTTATGGAACTGGTAACAGAAGAACGCACCATGCACAGCGTGGTCATTGAAAAACCAGGCCAACTGGTTATCCAGCAACGCCCCATGCCACAGCCGGCAGCCAACGAAGTGCGGGTGAAGATAAAGTTCGCCGGTATTTGCGGCTCAGATGTGCATATCTACCATGGCCATAACCCTTTCGCTCGCTACCCGCGCGTCATCGGGCATGAGTTTTTTGGCGTCATTGACCAAGTGGGGAGCGATGTCGATCCACAACGCATCGGGGAACGCGTTGCGGTCGATCCGGTCGTCAGCTGCGGGCATTGCTACCCTTGCTCTATAGGCCGCCCTAACGTCTGCACCGAGCTGCAGGTAATTGGCGTGCACCGCGACGGGGGATTCAGCGACTACGCCTGCGCCCCGGCGCGCAATGCCTACCGCATCCCGGACAGCATCAGCGATCGCCATGCCGCCATGGTCGAACCTTTCACCATTGGCGCCAATATCACCGCCCACCTGCAACCCACCGCCGATGACATCGCACTGATCTTCGGCGCCGGGCCGATGGGGCTGACGGTGATCCAAACGCTGAAAGGGGTCTACGGCGTGAAGCAGGTGATCGTGACCGACCGCATCAGTGAGCGCCTGGTGATGGCGCAGGAAAGCGGTGCCGACTGGACCTTCAATAACGCTGAAGGCTCGCTGCAAGCCGAGTTGGAGCGGCGCGGACTCCAGCCGACGCTGATCGTCGATGCCGCCTGCCATCCGGCCATTTTGCAGGAGGCGATTAACCTGGCATCACCGGCGGCGCGTATCGGCATCATGGGCTTCTCCGGCGAGGCCTGCCCCCTGACCCAGCAAAGCATCACCAGTAAGGAGCTGTCGATTTTCTCCTCACGCCTAAACAGCGGGCGCTTCCCGCAGGTCATCGATTGGATGGCCAGCGGCAAAATCGATCCGCAACGATTAATTACCCACTGCGTGTCGGCCAGCGAGGTTGAGCAGGCGATGCTGATGTTCGAACAAGATCAGCGCACCTGCTGCAAGGTGTTATTACAGTTCGATTAGCACCCGGCGTCGCCACCTTTGCAAAGAACTAAGCATCACAATGAAAACAACATAAGTGGAGTGCTTTATGTTTAAAAACCTGCGTTGGACCATCGTATTCCTGCTGTTTATGGTCTACATGATCAACTACCTCGACCGCGTTGCGCTGTCGATTACCGTGCCGATGATCGAGAAGGATCTGATGTTGAATGCCGAACAGTTCGGCATCATCTTCGGCAGCTTCTTCTTCGGTTACGCCATCTTCAACTTTGTCGGCGGGCTGGCGGTAGACAAGTTCGGCCCGACGCTGGTGCTCGGTGTCGCCGTTGGCCTGTGGTCGATTTTCTGCGGCATGACGGCATTAGCCACCGGTTTCTATTCCATGCTGATCCTGCGCGTGCTGTTCGGCATGGCAGAAGGGCCAATCTGCGCCTCGGCCAATAAGATGATCAACGGCTGGTTCCCGAAGAAACAGGCCGCAACCGCCATGGGGCTGCTCAGCGCCGGTTCACCTTTGGGTGGTGCCGTCGCCGGGCCAATCGTCGGCTATCTGGCACTGGCGTTCGGCTGGCGACCGGCGTTTATGATTATCTGCTCGATCGGTATCGTCTGGATGCTGGTGTGGTTCTTCGTGGTGGCGGATAATCCGGCGAAAAGCAAACGGGTCAGCGATGAGGAACTTGCGCTGGTCAACCGGATGAAACAGGAAACCCACAGCGCGGAAGAAGAGCTGAGCAACGCGGCACACGGGCTGGGTTACTACCTGAAACAGCCGATCATCCTGGTCACTGCGTTCGCTTTCTTCTGCTACAACTACATCCTGTTCTTCTTCCTGAGCTGGTTCCCTTCCTATCTGGTTCAGGCGCATAACCTGAACATCAAGGAAATGAGCCTCACCACCATGATCCCGTGGATTGTCGGCTTTGTCGGGCTGGCGCTCGGCGGCTATATCTCCGACAAGATTTTCAATATCACCGGCAAGCTATTGCTGTCGCGCAAGATCGTGCTGGTCACCAGCCTGCTGGCGGCGGCCATCTGCGTGGCCCTGGCGGGTACCGTCAGCAGCGTAGTACCGGCGGTGGTGCTGATGTCGGTGTCGATCTTCTTCCTGTACATCACCGGCGCCATTTACTGGGCGATTATTCAGGACGTGGTGCATAAGTCCCGGGTCGGCGGTGCCAGTGGCTTTATCCATTTGGTCGGCAGCGTTTCCGGCATCATTGGCCCTATCGTGACCGGCTACATTGTGCAAAACACCGGTAAGTTCGACAGCGCCTTTATGTTGGCTGGCGGCGTGGCTGCGCTGGGTGCAGTGCTGGTGCTGTTGGTGATCAAGGCACCGCGCAACACCGTACAGCCGCAAATCTCGAAATCTTAATGCTTCAGGGGCGGCCAAGGTCGCCCCGCTTTCCCCTTCTTCAGGAACGACAACATGACGCTTTCCAGCACCGCCGCGCTACCGGCGGCAATTGCAGCACCAGGCTACGATCGCCAACGGCTAAAACCCCGAATCGTACACCTCGGTTTTGGCGCATTTTTCCGGGCTCATCAGGCGATTTACGCCGAGCGTCTGGCAAAGGATCACGCCAGCGATTGGGGCTACGGCGTGATCAGCATGCACAACGGCCAGCAAAAAATCGCCGATATACAACGTCAGGACCTGTTATATACGGTGGCCGAAATGGACGACAGCGGCTGGCGAGGTCAGGTTGTCGGCATTATCAGGCAAGCGCTGCATCTGCAGGTCGACGGGCTGGAAGCCGTACTTGAAGCTATGGCGCAGCCGGAAGTCGCTATCGTTTCACTGACCATCAGCGAGAAAGGCTACTGTTATCATCCCGCCAGTGGCCAGTTGCTGGCTGAACATCCGGACATTCAGCATGATATCGCCCACCCGCAGCGGCCAAAGTCCGCCCCCGGTTTGCTGCTGGCGGCGCTACGGCTACGTCGTGAGCGTGGGCTGCCGGCATTCGCCGTGATGTCCTGCGACAACATGCCGGCCAATGGCCAGGTGACCCGCAACCTGCTCTGCCAACTGGCGCAGCGACAGGATGCGGAACTGGCGGCGTGGGTTCAACAGCATGTCGCCTTCCCCTCCACCATGGTCGACCGCATTGTTCCGGCGATGACGGCGGAAACGCTGCGGCAGATTGAAGGTTTACTGGGTGGTATCGTCGATCCGGTCGCTGTCGCCTGCGAGCCCTTCAGCCAATGGGTAATAGAAGATAACTTCCCACAGGGGCGTCCGGCGTGGGAAAAGGTCGGCGCCGAACTGGTCCACGACGTGCTGCCTTACGAAGAAATGAAGCTGCGGATGCTCAACGGCAGCCACTCTTTTCTGGCTTATCTGGGCTATTTGGCCGGCTATGCGCATATCAGCGACTGCATGCAGGATGCGCATTTTGTGCGTGCGGCGCGCCATCTGATGCTGGCGGAACAGGCGCCGACGCTGCAAGTCAGCGGTGTGGATCTGACGCAGTACGCCGAATCGCTGCTGGCTCGCTATCGCAATGGTGCGCTGAAGCACCGCACCGGACAAATCGCCATGGACGGCACGCAAAAACTGCCACAGCGTTTGCTGGACGCCATCCGCTGGCACCTGGCACAGGGCAGCGATTTTAGCTGCCTGGCTTTAGGGGTGGCCGCCTGGATGCGCTACGTCGGCGGCCAGGACGAGCAGGGTCAGGTTATCGAAATCAACGATCCCCTGCGTGAACGTCTTGCCGAACGGGTCGGCAACAGCCGTGAAGGCGCCGAACGGGTACTGGCGCTGCTGCAACTCGAGACGGTGTTTGGGCGCGATCTGCCGGACAGCTTACGGTTCGTCAAGGCGGTGACCGATGCCTACCTTACGCTGCTGGCGCAGGGGGCTCGAGCCACCGTTGCCGCGCTGCCCGTCTTCGAAAACACATCGGAAGCACGATGATGGATGTCACTGAGTCGAAGCCCCTGGCCAGCGAATGACATCATTGAGTTATCATATTAAGCGGGTGGATTAATCCGCCCGCCATCAAAGAATAATCTGCTAGTATGGTGGCACCCGAATCTCAGCCAGATTACCGATCTTCACCATGTCTGAAACCTACAGCCTTACCAACAACCTCCCGGTCAATCAGCAAATCTATCGGTTCCTGCGTAAGGATATCGTCGATTGCACCATTCCCCCCGGCACCTTGTTGTCTGAGAAAGAGATCTCCACCCGCTTTAGCGTTTCACGTCAGCCGGTGCGCGAGGCCTTTATCAAGCTGGCGGAAGCGGGACTGGTGCAGATCCTGCCGCAGCGCGGTACTTTCGTGATGAAGATTTCCGCCAAGCGGGTAGCCGACGGGCGCTTTATTCGTCAGGCAGTGGAATGCGCGATTGTTCGTCGTGTCGCAGAACGGATCACGGCGGAGCAGTTGATGACGCTGGAGCATAATTTGCATCGCCAGACGTTGGCGGCGCAAAATCGGCAAACCCGTGAGTTTTTGGCACTGGACGACGAGTTCCACCAGTTGCTAACCCAGTTTGCCGGCTGCCCGCTGGCCTGGGAAACCATCGAAACCATCAAGGCCACCATGGATCGGGTGCGCTTTCTCAGCCTGAGCGAGGTTTCGCCGCCGGAAAGCCTGATCCAACAGCATTACCGCATTTTTGAAGCGCTGAAAGCACAGGATGCCGACGCTGCCGAGCGCGCCATTCATGAACACCTGCAAGAGATGATTTACTCCATTACCCCTATCTCTATGCAAAATACCGAGTGGTTTGAAGTCGAATAATCAGCCACAAATCTTCCGTGGGGCGATCGTCCCCACGTATTTGGCCACGCAAATGGCAATTCCTCTCAATCGCATCTATTGTTTCTCCTTGCCATCAGGATTTCATTACTATCGTTCTATCAGCTTCAATCACCGCTTTTTGCTACGCCGGTGGTCAGATACCTTAGGTTGCCGGTGTATGAAGAAGCTAAATCGGGAGTTAATCATGACTGATATTGCACAGTTGTTAGGAAAGGAAGCGGAAGACCTGTTGCAACACCGCTGTACTACCATCCCTGCTGAAAATCTCTACCTGCCGGGCGCCGACTTTGTTGACCGGATAATGATCGATAACAACCGCCCCAACACCGTGTTGCGTTCAATGCAAAGCCTGCTTAACCATGGCCGCCTGGCCGGCACCGGCTACCTGTCTATTCTGCCGGTCGATCAGGGCATTGAGCATTCTGCCGGCGCGTCTTTCGCCGCTAACCCGCTGTATTTTGATCCGAAAAATATCGTCGAACTGGCCATTGAGGCCGGTTGTAACTGCGTCGCCTCCACTTATGGCGTGCTGGCGTCAGTCTCGCGCCGCTACGCGCACAAAATTCCGTTCCTGGTCAAACTGAACCATAACGAAACCCTGAGCTACCCGACCCAATACGACCAGACGCTGTACGCCAGCGTCGAGCAAGCGTTCAACATGGGCGCGGTTGCGGTCGGCGCCACTATTTACTTTGGTTCCGAGCAGTCACGCCGCCAGATTGAAGAAATTTCCAGCGCCTTCGAGCGCGCTCACGAGCTGGGTATGGTCACCGTGCTGTGGGCCTATCTGCGCAACCCGGCGTTCAACAAAGATGGCGTGGACTATCATTCCAGTGCCGATCTCACCGGCCAGGCCAACCACATTGCCGCCACCATCGGAGCAGATATCGTTAAGCAAAAAATGGCGGAAAACAACGGCGGCTACCGCGCGGTGAAATTCGGTTATACCGATGACCGCGTTTACAGCAAGCTAACTACCGACCATCCGATCGATTTGGTGCGCTACCAACTGGCCAACTGCTATATGGGCCGCGCCGGGTTGATTAACTCCGGCGGTGCCGCCGGTGAGAATGACCTGCAGGAGTCGGTTCGCACCGCGGTCATCAACAAACGCGCAGGCGGCATGGGCCTGATTCTGGGGCGCAAGGCGTTCAAGAAATCGATGAAAGAAGGCGTGGCGTTGATCAATGCCGTTCAGGACACCTACCTGGACAAGAAAGTCACCATCGCCTGATCCCAAGCCACACCCAGTTCGTTTCTCCAGCCCGGTTCGCCGGGCTTTTTTGTCGCATTTTTCTGTCGATCCCCGCTCCCCTTTTCTGCTCCCCCGCCGCTTAATGTTATTTTTCTTTCATTATTAACTTTCACAATAAAATATTTATCTTTCAAATTGTGATCTATTTAAAACAAATGAATCCATAAAGTGATTAGTGTAAGGCCCATGGCGACAGAGCCGCCGTTCGCTCCAGGCCATACCTTCCATCACAGGAGAATAATAATGATTGAGCTAATCACCCACGGAGCCGAATGGTTTATCGGCCTGTTTCAGAAAGGCGGTGAAGTGTTTGTCGGCATGGTGACGGGCATTTTACCTTTGTTAATCAGCCTGTTGGTCATTATGAACGCGCTGATCAAATTTGTAGGCCAGGAACGTATCGAACGCTTGGCGCAGCGCTGTGCGGGGAACCCGGTTTCTCGTTATCTGCTGCTGCCGCTGATCGGCACCTTTGTTTTTTGCAACCCGATGACCCTCAGCCTAGGGCGCTTTATGCCGGAGAAATACAAACCCAGCTATTACGCGGCAGCGTCCTACAGTTGCCACTCGATGAACGGTCTGTTCCCGCATATCAACCCTGGCGAACTCTTCGTTTATCTCGGCATTGCCAGCGGGTTGACCACCCTCGGCCTGCCACTGGGGCCGCTGGCGGTGAGCTATTTTCTGGTCGGGCTGTTCACCAACTTTTTCCGCGGCTGGATCACCGATCTCACCACCAGCCTGTTCGAACGCAAGATGGGGATCCGCCTGGATCGCCAGGTGCAACTTTAATTCGTGGAGTGCAGCATGAGTGCTTATATCCGTATTGAGAAAGGCGCCAGCGGCTGGGGTGGCCCATTAACGTTGCCGATCGAACCTGGCAAAAAAGTGGTGTACATCACTGCCGGTACCCGCCCATCGATCGTCGACCGGATTAGCGAACTGACCGGCTGGCCTGCCGTCGATGGCTTTAAAGAAGGCGAACCGCCGGCAGACGAAATTGGCGTCATGGTGATCGACTGCGGCGGTACCCTGCGCTGCGGCCTGTACCCGAAGCGCCGTATTCCGACGGTCAACATTCACGCTACCGGCCAATCCGGCCCGTTGGCGAAGTTTATCCTCGAGGATATTTACGTCTCCGGCGTGCGTGATAGCAACATCAGCCGGGTGGAAGCGGCTACCGATCAGATCCCGACAGCCACGTCGCAACCCAAGGGACGGGATTACGACACCAGCAAAAAAATCACCGAGCAGAGCGACGGCCTGTTGGCCAAAGTGGGTATGGGCATGGGATCGGTGGTGGCGGTGTTTTTCCAGGCCGGGCGCGACACCATCGACACGGTGCTGAAGACCATACTGCCGTTTATGGCGTTCGTCTCGGCGCTGATCGGCATCATCATGGCTTCCGGCCTCGGGGATTTTATCGCCCATGGCCTGACGCCATTGGCCAACAGCCCGATTGGGTTGGTGACGCTGGCGCTGATCTGCTCCTTCCCACTGCTATCGCCGTTCCTCGGCCCTGGCGCGGTGATCGCTCAGGTGATCGGCGTATTGGTCGGGGTGCAGATAGGCCTCGGCCATATCCCGCCGCAGCTGGCGCTGCCCGCGCTGTTCGCGATTAACGCGCAGGCCGCCTGTGACTTTATTCCCGTCGGCCTGTCGCTGGCGGAGGCCAAGCAGGACACGGTTCGGGTCGGCGTTCCTTCGGTATTGGTCGGACGTTTCCTGACCGGCGCACCGACGGTGCTGATCGCCTGGGCCGCATCCGCCTTCATCTACCAATAACTTCGTTTGCCAGGGAGCCGTTATGAATACCATTTTCCAGACCACCATCACCCAGATTGGCGACTGCGCCCGCGAGGCGCTGCAAGATGACATGTTGATCACCTTCCGTGAAGGCGCACCGGCAGACATCGAAGAATTCTGTTTCATCCACCAGCACGGCAACACCTCCGGTGAATTGCAGCCCGGGGGGTGGATGGAGCTGGCAGAGCAACGTTATCCAATCACCGCCGTCGGCGACGTCGCCACTCAAAACCTGCGTGAATTGGGCCACCTTACCGTACGTTTCGACGGCGAGCCACAGGCCGAATTCCCCGGTTCGATCCACGTATCCGGCACCACGCCGGCGGATATCCCGCTGGGCAGCACGCTGAAATTTATCGCATAAGGAGTAAACCATGTCTGAAGTAGCTGTAGTGATTGGCGGTGGCCAAACGTTGGGTGCATTTCTGTGCCAGGGTCTGGCGCAGGCGGGCTATCGCGTGGCGGTCGCCGATTTAAACGCGGATAACGCCCGGCAGGTAGCACAACAGATTAACGACCAATACGGCGCGGGCAGCGCGCGTGGTTTCCAGGCCGACGCCACCGACGAACAAAGCGTGATTGCGCTGGCGGCAGCGGTTGACGATGAATTCGGCCCGGCCAACCTGCTGGTGTACAGCGCCGGTATCGCCAAGGCGGCACCGATCACCGATTTCCCGCTGGGGGATTTCGACCGCTCGCTGCAGGTCAATCTGGTGGGCTATTTTCTCTGTGCCCGCGAGTTTTCTCGCCTGATGATCCGCGACGGCATTGCCGGACGCATCATTCAGATCAACTCTAAATCCGGCAAGGTCGGCAGCAAGCACAACTCGGGCTACAGCGCCGCCAAGTTCGGCGGCGTGGGGCTGACACAGTCGTTGGCGCTCGATCTGGCGGAATACGGCATTACCGTGCATTCCTTAATGCTGGGTAACCTGTTGAAGTCGCCGATGTTCCAGTCGCTGCTGCCGCAGTACGCACAAAAACTGGGGATCGCGCCGGATCAGGTTGAAAAGTATTACACCGACAAGGTGCCGCTGAAACGCGGATGTGACTATCAGGACGTGCTCAATACCCTGCTGTTTTACGCCAGCGATAAGGCTTCTTACTGCACCGGCCAGTCGATCAACATTACCGGCGGTCAGGTGATGTTCTGATCTTGTCAACGCTCCCTCTCCTTCTGGAGAGGGAAAACAAACAGGAGGCTATATGACTCAGGCATTGATCACCTTCGCAGTTCTGGCCTGGCTACTGCAAATCGCCCTCGGCTGGTGGCAGATCCAACGCTTCAACCGTGCCTTCGACGGCCTGTGCCGACTGGGTGCCGTCGGTGTCGGGCGTTCCGGCGGACGCTTTCAACCCCGGGTGGTGCTGGCGCTGGCCTTTGATTCCGAGCGGCGGGTTTGCGGCAGCATGTTAATGCGCGGCCTGACCATCTTTGCCCAACCGAAACCTATCGCCAGGCTGCACGGCCTGCATCAGCGCGATCTTCGCCCGGATGTGATCTTCCCCGAGGATCCCGCATGCCAGACTGCACTATCGTTAGCGATTGCCCCTAAATCATGATATTTTCACATTAAAAGACATTACCTTTCATATTGAATTGTTAGCCGAAGGGAAATGCGCAACTCTTGTGAACAGGACGGGCTATGAAACCAAAGCAGCGGCAGGCCGCTATCCTTGAATATCTGCAGCGGCATGGCAAAACGGCAGTGGATGCCCTGGCAGCGCACTTTGCCACCACCGGCACCACCATCCGCAAGGATCTCACCCTGCTGGAAGAGGAAGGTGAAGTGATCCGCACTTATGGCGGCGTGGTGCTCAGCCGCGACGATGGCGATCAGCCTATCGACCGCAAAACCCATATCAATACCGAAAAGAAACGCCAGATCGCCTATGCCGCCATCGGGCTTATCAACGACGGCGACTCGCTGATTTTCGACGCCGGCAGCACCGTGCTGCAAATGGTGCCGCATCTGGCGCAGTTCAATAACATCACGGTCATGACCAATAGCCTGCACATCGTCAATGCTCTGGTGGAGCTGGATAACGACCAAACCATCCTGATGCCCGGCGGCACCTATCGCAAAAAGTCGGCGTCCTTTCACGGCAGCCTGGCGGAATCGGCTTTCCAGCAGTTCAGCTTTGACAAACTGTTTATCGGGGCGGACGGCGTGGACCTTAATGCCGGTGTCACCACCTTTAACGAAGTGCACAACGTCAGCAAGGCGATGTGCGAAGCCGCCAGCCGCATTATCCTGCTGGTGGACTCGTCAAAGTTCGGCCGCAAAAGCCCGAACGTGGTCTGCGACCTGAGCGCCGTGGATACCCTGATCACCGATAAAAACATCAATCCGGATTACCTCGCCGCATTGCAGGCGAAAGGGATCAATATCATTCTGGTAGGAGATTTTGATGAGTAACGCCGCTGCCCTGCTGGCCTTTGCCCGCGAAACGCTGGAGATTGAGCTAACTGAAGCACAACGCCTGCTGGCGCGACTGGACGATAATTTCGTCTGCGCCTGCGAACTGCTGCTGAACTGCCGCGGCAAGGCGGTGATTTCCGGCATCGGCAAGTCCGGCCACATCGGTAAAAAAATTGCCGCCTCGCTGGCCAGTACCGGCACTCCGTCGTTCTTCGTGCACCCGGCAGAAGCACTGCATGGCGATCTCGGCATGATTGGCGCCGACGACGTGGTGGTGTTTATCTCTTATTCCGGCCGCGCCAAAGAGCTGGATTTAATCCTGCCGTTGCTGGCGGAAAATAACATCCCGGTGATTGCTATCACCGGCGGCAAAGAGTCACCTCTGGCGTTGGCTGCGGCCTGCATGCTGGACATCAGCGTCGAACGCGAGGCTTGCCCGATGGGTTTGGCGCCGACCTCCAGCGCGGTCAATACGCTGATGATGGGCGACGCATTGGCAATGGCTTTAATGCGCCAGCGCGGTTTCAACGCCGAAGACTTTGCCCGTTCACATCCGGGCGGCAGCCTGGGTGCGCGCTTGCTCAACCGGGTGCATCATCTGATGCGCACCGGCGATCGTCTGCCGAAAGTCAGTGAAAGCGCCAACGTGATGGAAGCCATGCTCGAACTGAGCCGCACCGGGCTGGGGTTAGTCGCAGTGTGCGACGCACAGCAGAAAGTGGTGGGGGTATTTACCGATGGCGACCTGCGCCGCTGGCTGGTAAAAGGCAATAGCCTGCAGGATGCGTTGAGCCCGGCCATTACCCGCCCTGGCTATCGCTTGCCGGAGCAGTGGCGCGCAGGGGAAGCCCTGGAAGCTTTGCACGAACAGCATATCAGTGCCGCACCGGTGGTCAATCTGGACGGCGTGCTGGTCGGCGCGATCAACCTGCACGATTTGCATCAGGCCGGGATCGGCTAATTAAACTGAAGAAACCCGCAGCAATGCGGGTTCCTCCTTGCCAATTCATCTCGGGTATCAATTCGGTACAGCCTCGACGATCGACAAATAACAACCGGTATCGATAATCCGGTTCAGCTTCAGGTCGGCGCTGGCCAACAGCGCCTTCAGTTCTTCTTCAGTGCGCACCTGCCCACCGTCAAAACTGCCCATCAGAACCAAATCAAGCTCCCGGCAGCTGTCCCAGGCGGTGTTATTCGGCACTATTACAGGTTCAATAAGCAATAGCTTCGATTGCGGGTGCATCGCATTACGACAGGTGCGTAATATGCGACTGGCCGGCTCATCGGCCCAGTCCATGACGATAAATTTCAACAGATAAAAGTCTGCCGTCGGACAGGCTTCAAAGAAACTGCCCGCGCAGGTTTCCCAACGCGAATCATCACCCAATTCACCAAGGCGGTTTCTTGGCAATACCTGCGGTTGGTCAAAAAGAATGCCTTTAACCGTCGGGTTGGCGCGCAATACGCTCAGCAGCAATCCGCCAAATCCCCCGGCGATATCTACCACCGTAGAATGCTCGGGGAATTTATAACTGCGCATCAAAATTTTATTTTCCAACGCCGACATCGATGCCATGCCGATATGGAAATCATTTTCCGCGTCAGGAATATCCTCTTGCGACCAATAATCATAGAATGGCATGCCGAATATTTGTTTAAATACCGGTTCGCCGCGTAACGTTGCCGCCAATTTTCCCAACGGACGCCACATTGTTTCATCCGTCAGCATCATTACACCGCCACGCAGTGAATCCGGCAAGTCTGAACGTAAATATTGCGCTACCGGGTTAAGCGAGAAACGTCCGTCTTCGGAAACGGAAAAAATATTGCGCGATGCCAGAATACTCAAGACCCGATGCAGCATTCTGCTATTTACCTCCAGCTTCCTTGCCAGCTCCTGGGCCGTTTTGGGGCCGTCGATCAGATGATCGGCCACGCACAGCTCAGCCGCAGCCCGCAAGGCGGCCTGCACGGTGAATCCCATCGTTTGATCCAACAAATACAAAGAGGCTTTTTCATCTTCAGAAAGAGTGACGTGATTAGTTGCCATGATCATAATGCTCCGTTTGGATATTTAACCTCAGACACCATTGCAAAATTAACAATGATTATTTATTTCGTGTGAAATAAATTCGCCAAACAAGATCATAGACACTAAATAAAATAAAACCATAAATCCAACAAGGTTATCAGGCAAAAATAACCATAAATCATGCAACCAATTAAATGGCAAAGGAATATATATAACAGGAAAAACAAAATGATAAAGCATAGATACAATTAGATAATTAATTCATGATGAAGCAATATATTCCTCGCTAGGATTTATTTTATATAAATTTCATTTCAATAATAGACACATACCTTAAAAATTCG
Organism: Serratia sp. BNK-12; assembly: GCF_047456085.1. Classification (NCBI taxonomy): domain Bacteria; kingdom Pseudomonadati; phylum Pseudomonadota; class Gammaproteobacteria; order Enterobacterales; family Yersiniaceae; genus Serratia; species Serratia sp. BNK-12. The sequence goes on along the minus strand of NZ_CP179896.1, from coordinate 1,149,743 downwards.
GCTGAATGCAGATGCCTTCAGCCGAAAAATGATTATTTCCAGTCGGGATTATTCTCAAACTGTTGTTTCAGCAACGCCTTCATATCGTCGTTCGGTTTACCCAGCCATTGGTATTTGGCGTATTTCTTCGGATGGTCAACCGCTTCCGGCTTATCCGCCACCTCAACGCGCACGGCCCAGGCCTGTGATTTGTCTTCCTTAAACGCCACTATCATAAAGTTGTTGGCGCAGTCATGCGGCTTGCACAGATTGCCCACCAGATAGTTCTGCCCTTTCCAGCTCAGGCTCTGCGCCGGCGTGGAGGTTCCCATCCCCTTGCGCGCCCAACCCGGCAAGCGAGCCTGACCTTTGACCATATTTTGCCAACTGGTCTGGTAACCCGGCTGTTGGATCACGTCCGAGGTGGTGACGATCTGCTGAGCGAAACCACCCACGCTGAAGCTGAGTAACGCGCCGAAGATGGCGCCGCGAAGTGCGTTTTGTCCTGTCATGGCCTTCTCCCTAGAAAAAATTCGGTTGCACCCGGCCCAAGCCGGGTCTGGATCTAGTCAGACCACAAGGGTAGCAAAAAGTTGACTTACCACCAGGCATGAAAATGATGTACCGGCCCAATACCGTGCCCCACTTCCAGGGTATCCGCCTGCAGCAGGGCCTGTTGCAAATAGTCCTTGGCGGCAGCGACCGTTCCGGCCCAGTCGTCGTGACGCGGTCGCAGCGCCGCCAGGGCGGCAGACAGCGTACAGCCGGTGCCGTGAGTATGTCGGGTCGCCACGCGCGGCGCGGTAAACCGCAGCTCCTGCTCGGCCGTAAACAGCCAATCCGGACTTTCGCTTTCGCTAAGGTGACCCCCTTTCATCAACACCGCCTGACACCCCATCGCCAGGAGCGCCCGGCCCTGCTCGCGCATCTGGCGCTCATTTTCCGCCGGGGCGCACGCCAGCAGCGCCGCCGCCTCCGGCAGGTTCGGCGTGATGATCGACACCAGCGGCAACAGTTCACGACGGATCGAATCCACCGCCTCCGGCGCCAGCAGCGGATCGCCGCTTTTTGCCAGCATCACGGTATCCAGTACCACAAACGACGGCTGATAATGGCGCAAACGCTCCGCCACCGCCTGCACAATATCGGCGTTGGCCAACATGCCAATCTTGGTGCTGTCGATGCGCAGGTCGCTGAAGACGGAATCCAGCTGAGCGGCGACAAAGGCCGGATCTATGTTGTAGACCGACTGCACACCACGGGTGTTTTGCGCCACCAGCGCGGTAATCACCGAGGCACCATAGGCCCCCAACGCAGAAAAAGCTTTTAGATCGGCCTGAATGCCGGCGCCGCCGCTCGGATCGGTCCCGGCAATTGTCAGTGCGTTAATGCGTTTCATTGCAGTTCCTCCGGGCGCAGTTGATACAGTGCGTCGAGGAACGCTGGGGTGAAACTGCCCGGCCCGGCGGCACGGCGCGTGGCCCGTTCACCGCAAAGCGACATCACCCGGCAGGCGGTCGCCACGTTATCGAGCCGATCGCCCGGTAAACTGCAAAATGCCGCCACCACCGCAGAAAGTGCACAACCGGTACCGACCACCCGCGTCATCAGCACATCGCCGCCGGTAACCGCCCAGTCACGCTGGCCATCGGTGATGTAATCAACAACGCCGGTTACTGCCACTACCGCACCGCTGCTGCGCGCCAATTCGCGCGCCGCCGGCAATGCCGCCAGCGAGTCGTCTGCACTGTCTACGCCACGTCCGTTAGCCTGCAAACCGCTCAGCGCCATGATTTCAGAAGCGTTGCCGCGGATCGCCGCCGGCTTCTCACCCAACAAACGATGGGCAAACGCGGTGCGATAGACCAACCCGCCGACCGCTACCGGATCCAGCGTCCAGGGGGTTTGTGCCACGTTGGCAGCTTCCACCGCAGCCAGCATGGATTCAGCGCGTGATGCATTGAGGGTGCCAACGTTGATCAGCACCGCATCCGCCAGTCGGCTGAACTGCGCTGCTTCGGTCGGTTCTACCACCATCGCCGGCGAAGCGCCGAGCGCCAACAGGACGTTAGCCGTCAGTTCCTGCACCACTTCGTTGGTCAGGCAATGGATCAGGGGCGATTGGCGTTTAAATTGAGTCAAACAGGCCGCGGCGCGGGCGCCGGGGAAAACATCAGGTCGAGCGAGCATATTCCTCCCAACCGGCGTTCAAGAAGGCGGGTACCGGTTGGGGCACCGAGACTTCCCTACGCTGGCATAATCCAGATCAGGTAATACGGGTAAAATCTCAGCCACCGCGCATCGCGCAGGGCACCCCGAGTCAAGACGGCCATTATTGGGGTTGCCGCCGGTGAGGTCAATCGCGCTATAGTGTCAAAAAATAAAAAGGAGGCGCCATGCAGATAAGAAAATACCAAGAGGCCGATCGCCCCTTCCTGCGCACCCTGTATCTGGCTTCGCGTAAAGCGGCGTTTCCGTGGCGCGATACCGAAGATTACCGGCTGGAGGATTTCGATCGCTCAACGCTGGGCGAAGATATTTGGGTGGCGGAAGATCAGGGGAAGCGGCTGGGATTTGTGTCGATTTATCGCCAGGACAACTTTATTCACAACCTGTATGTCGATCCGCATCTGCCGCCGCTCGGCGTCGGCAGCGCACTGTTACAAGCGGCAGAACAAACCTTTACCGCCACCGGTTCGCTGAAATGCCTGGTGAAGAATGAGAAGGCGCTGGCGTTCTACCACAAGCACGGTTGGCGAATCATCACTACCGGCAATGACGGCGGCGAAGAATATTACCTGCTGCACTCCCCGGCAAAATAAAATAAGGGCACAGCGCAAACCGTGCCCGTTCATTAAAGCCCCCGGCTCAGGCGACAGAAGCTGCCGGGGTCAGTTTTGCGCGTGCGCGGATATTTCTGACCAACAGCCCCGACACTATGATCCCGGCACAGGCAAACATGCCCATCAGCCCGAAAACGATCTTGTAACCGGTCAGTCCTGGGAAGGCATCGAGAATATGACCGTACAGGCTAAAACAGAACATCGCCGGGGCATAACCGATAAAGCTGCCCAGCGCCATAGCCGCACCGGTATGTTCTTCGTCAATGCCGGCCTCACCGATGGGGGCAAAGAACACCGCTCTTTGGGTAAAGACCACTGCACCAAATCCCAGCGTACAGGCCATGCCCAAGTAAACCGGCATTTGTTCATGCGGTAACAGGATCAATAGCGCCAGCGCAATGGCGCTGATAATAAAGGTATAGAATAAATACTTGCTGGGAGACTTTAATACTTTATCGGCAATGAGACCACCAATCGGCCCCCCCACCATTTTTAAGCAGTATTGATTAATGATCCCGTAAGCACCCACCAGTGCAATCGGAAGCGCATAGACATGACTCAGGAAAGGAATAAAGAACGTCAATCCGCAATACACCGCGTAAACACAGAAAACGCTGAAGGCAATCAGCCATACCGTTTTGTTTTTCAATACGCTGCCCATGCCAGGCTTTTTATTGACGAGGGGTTGTTCTTTAGCGGGTAATTTTTCCTCTGGGCTTTCTTTCATCACCAACAGAATAATAACCCCTACGCAAATAGCGATGGCCGAATAAAACAATATGCCGACTTTAAAACCCAGGTAGCCGCTACCAAATGCGGTAAACAGCGCCAGCGCAGAAAAGGCCACCACCGTGTCGACAACCCCGCGCCCGGTTTCAAAAAAGCCGAACAACCGCCCCTGCTGAGTATTATCCCCCAGCATACTCACCGATTTGAGCAGCACCGGCCAATTCAGCATGTCACAGGTCACGCCGAACAGCGCCCAGACGAACAGTATGCCCCAGTACCCCGGCATGCTGGACAGGTAGATGCCAAGCAAGCCAGTAGCAATCAGCGAAAACGACATGGTAAAACGTCGCGGCAGACGATCGGAAAAATAGATTGATAAGAAGAAGCCAATGGTCGTCACAATCGAGTTAACCGACATGGCATTGCCTATTTCGCCGTTACTCAAGTGAAAATACTGTTGCATCGGAACATAAAAAGCATCTTTAAGGGAAGGCAATTTATAGATTGTCCCTCCACATAAAACCAACAAGCTAAATAATGCCCATCTTTTTTTAGTTAACATAGTCCCCTCACAGCCAATAATTAATAAGCGGTGTTGTTTACCCGATAATGAGACGAGCGTTGATCGCTCATCAGCGAGAATATGTAATTTATAGATTTATTTTTATATTATGCCGGATTTAGCAGTTCCTGAGCTTGCTGCGTTAAACTGTCAATGATGGTGCGAACATAGTGAATTTGATTTAAAGCATCCTGAGTTTCTTTCTTTAATCGCGCTTCCAACCCTTGCTCCGGTAACGCTGTTTCACTCATTTCTCGCCATGGAATGGGAGGATTATTCCCTTCGTCGCTGAAACGAAACGGCGGTGCGTAATAATCCACCTCTTCTTCCAGCCCGTAGGCGGTGACCTGCGGTTGATCTTCACCCAGACAGATCAGCCCCAATAACAGTTCTCGGAATGGCAGATCTCCCTGTCCGGAAATACAGGCACGATGCCCCATCCCCTTGTTCTCTCGCACAATAATTGCGTCCTTGATATGCACCTGAGTGATTTCCCCACTCATTGCCGCCAGTGCCGGCAGCGGCTCTTCATTGGCGTTAATCATGTTGGCGAAATCAAACAGCAGGGAAAGCTGAGGGAAATCTGCAGCTCGGACCAGGCCGACCAATTCATGGCTCTTGAGATCTTCATGCTGTTCCAGAGTAAAACTCAGGCCGCTGTGTTGATAACGCTGTTTGATGTACTGAATATCCGCACCGATACGCGCCAACACCTCTTGCAAAGGGCCCTGATAGCGCGGATAAAAACGCACTGAGCTGGCCCCACATTTCAGCGCGATATTCACCGCCTGATCGATAGTTTGCGAGTCGGAGGCGCTGGTTTCGATATGAATATCCAATCCATAGCGCCGAGCCTGTTCGCCAAACCGGCGCAGCCGGGCATCATCAGCATGGCAAAGCGCCTGACTTTCCCCATCCAGCACATGCAGCTTCACCCCTCGCAGCCGCTGCTGATGGGCGATGATCAGCAAATCCTCTGGCAGGATCTTCTCCATACGCATATTGAGATGAAAGGCGTAAGCATGCAGGTAAAGGGGCAAGTTCTGCGCCCGTAGAAGGACTTTCTCCGCCGTTAAGCGATCCATGATATTCACCTATAAGTTAATAAAGAAATCTACCGACTCGAAGCGCCAGTGCTCGATATCCACCTGCACGATACGGCGTTCGGCATCGGCACGATGCTTTTCGACCAAAATCGCAGGGGTGCTGGCGTTTCCGCCCATCACCTTGCAGGCCTCTCCGGATAACCGAGTGGGTTTAAAGGCCAGATGACGGGTTCGCGTGGAAGTGCCATAAGCCTGTTCCCAGACCTCGGCAAACGAGTTCTCACCCAGGCGTTCGATAAAACCGGGTGCCACTCGCGGGCTGATAAAGGTTTCGTGATAAAACACGATGTGATGATCCAGCGCTCCCCAACCAGAAATCTTGTAGATCTCGCTCGCCGCGTCGACCTGCAATAACTCTTTGATAAACCCCGGAGCTGCCAATACGCACTCTTTGGTCATATAGTCCCAGGAGGGACAACGGCCCTGCTCGATAGCCGCCTGTTTGAAACTGGTAGAGGAATTGGGGTTGTAGTTAAAACGCGGCAGTGCCGCAAACCAACCCCGTCGATCCTTGCGGAAGATCCTCGATTCGCTTTCCAGGAACAACAGCGCCTGACGTAACGTCATGCGTTTGATGTTCAGCAATTCTCCCAGTTCTCGCTCCGAAGGAAGCTTGTCACCGGGGGTGATTGCCCCCTGGCTCAGCCAGTCATTCAACCTGGCCTTTGCCAATTCAACGGTTGAGCTGTTTTCCATATCCACACCTAATTGGTTTAAACCAGATTGCACAACAGTATCGCGGTGAATTATGACAAACAATGGGGGTATTGGATTTTATGTGTGACTTCGGTCCCAGAACAGAAGGGATCTTGGCAACCTTGGGCAAGATCCCCCTCCGGTCCTCTCTTACTGCGGATTAAGCAAGGGGCCAGGCAGAATCAAGAACGCCGTCATTTTCCCGGCGCCGTCGGCATCGCACGCAGCGTCAGCCCCCAGAACACCAGGGCAATAAAGCTGACGCCCGCCCCCAGCCAGCACACCCCCTGCCAACCTGCCAGGGCGAATACGTGAGTGCTGGCAAAAGCGCCGAGCCCACTGCCAATGGCATAGAACAGCATGTAGACGCCCACTAACCGGCTATGCGCCTGCGGATGTGCGCTGAAAATCAGGCTCTGATTCAACACATGAATGGCTTGGCCTGCCAAATCGAGCAATACAATGCCGATAATCAACCACCCCAGGCCATAACCCAGCATGCCGAGCGGCAGCCAGGCCAGCACCAACAGCAGCAGGCAGATACCGCTCGCCACCTGCGCCAAGCCGCGGTCCGCCAGGTGCCCTGCTCTTACCGCCGCCAGCGCCCCCACCGCGCCCACCAGGCCAAAGGCGCCAATCACCGCATGCGAAAAGTTGAACGGTGCCTGACTCAGCGGCAGCACCAATGCGCTCCAGAAGATGCTGAATGCCGCAAACATCAACAGCGCCAGCATGCCGCGAATTTGCAACGTGCGATCGCGCAGCAACAGCGTCAGCATCGAACGCAGCAAGGCGGTGTAGCTAAGCGTTGAAGGCGGCGTGCTCGGTGCAGGCAGCAAACGTGCCAGAATCGGCAGCAAGATCAGCGTCACTCCGGCGGAAAAAAAATACACCGTGCGCCAACCTCCTGCGTCTGCCAACGCGCCGGACAGGGTTCTCGCCAATAGCAGACCCAGCACCACACCGCCCTGCGCCGCCCCCACGACCCGCCCACGCTCATGAGGTGCCGCCAGCGTGGCGGCAAAAGCGATGAGTCCTTGCGTCATGGCGGTGCCCAATAATCCCACCAGCAACATGCCGATCAGCATAAGCAGGCTGCTGTTTGCCCAACCGACCATGCACAATGCGGCAATCAACAACAGTTGCTGTACCGCTAACAGCCGATGGCGATTAATGCGATCCCCCAGCGGTACTACCAATACCAGCGCCAACGCGCAACCAAGCTGGGTGGCGGTGATCACCATACCCACCGACGCCACGCTGATAGCAAATTCCTGGGCTATGGCATCCAACAACGGCTGGGCGTAATAGACATTAGCCACGCTAAAAGCGCTGGCGCCGGCCAGCAACAACACCAGCGAAGCCGGCAGCCGACTCAGTCCCCTCGCCTGAGATACGCAGATCGGATCCAGCGTTTTGTCACTCATCGTTTTCTCCAAAGTGGTTTCATTATTAAACCTAATGGACATTACGCGTAGAGGTTTTATAATGCAACCAGATAGTGTGGCAGGAGGGATAACGTGAAACGTAAAAGCCTGGAAGATGCACCGTGCCCGGTGGCACGCACTTTGGATGTGATTGGCGACTGGTGGTCACTGTTGATTGTGCGCGACGCGTTCGACGGCGTGCGCCGCTTCAGTGAATTCCAAAAGGGGCTGGGGATGGCGAAAAATATCCTTTCCACCCGTCTGCGCACCCTGGTGGCACAGGGCATTCTGGAGATCGCACCGGCCTCAGACGGCAGCGCCTATCAGGAGTATATTCTCACAGACAAGGGCCGAGCCCTGTTCCCGGTGATCGTCGGCTTGCGCCAATGGGGGGAAGACCATCTGTTTGCCGAGCAAGAGGCGCATTCAACCTTGGTCGAAAGCGACAGCGGCCAACCGATCCCGCGCATGACGCCGACCGGCAGCGTCGGGCAAACGCTCACACCGCTGAATACCCGGGTGGTAAAGGTGGGTGAAGAGTAAAATCACATTAGTTGAACCTACAGCCGCTGAGGCAGATGTTTGGCTGGAACGCGGCTTTGGAGCAAAACTGCAAAAATGGTAATTTCGCTGTTTGCTGTAGCGTAATAAATCATATGGCTGAGGTAGGGAAAGCTATAAACACCGTTCCCTGGATCCTCGACTCGATGCTGCCCAATGCCTGGCATTTCCGTCAGGTTGGTTAATACTTGGCGCAGTCTTACGAGGTAATCTCTGGATTGCTGCATGCCCCAGTTGCTCAATGTGTAGTCGCGAATCTCCCGGATATCGTTTTGCGCCTCACCGGTCAGTCGGTAACTGGCCATTTATCCTTTATCCTTTATCCTGCTCCAGCAGTTCAGAGAAAAACGTCTCGCCATCAACGGCATTGCCGATCGCCATATCATGCTGGGAACGCTGAATCTTCATTTGTAACAGTTGGAGTTTCATCGCTTCAATTTGCTCGTAATCTTCGGCAGACACCACAACCGCAACGGGCTTGCCATTACGGGTGATTTGTACCGGTTCACGCTGAGCCTTAAGCAGCAAATCGCCAAACTGGGTTTGGGCTTCATTGGCTGTCAGAATATGCATTTTCATTACCTTTCGACTAAATCGTTCGATTCGCTCATTCGATTTCTTGAGCAAAAATTATTCACACGATTTTATTGGGGGCGATCTTTCGGTTTACGCATTACCCCATATGCCCCTTCGCAAGGCCTCAAGGGTTACTGTATAGTCCGCGTTTTACGGGGAAATCATGCTGACTCAATCATCCATTCGCCTTAATAAATACATTAGCGACAGCGGCATCTGTTCACGCCGCAGTGCCGATCGTCATATCAAACAGGGCAACGTTTTCATCAACGGCAACGTAGCCGCCGTGGCCGCTCAGGTATTTGTCGGGGACGTGGTGCAAGTTAACGGCCAGCGGATTGAGCCACGTAATGCGGAAGATTTGGTGCTTATCGCGCTGAACAAGCCGGTGGGCATCATCACCAGCATGGGAAAGCACGTGCAAAATAACATCGGTGATTTCGTCAATCACAGCAAACGCACCTTTCCTATAGGCCGTCTGGACAAAGATTCCCAGGGGCTGATTTTCCTGACCAATCACGGCGAACTGGTCAATAAGATCCTTCGTGCCGGCAATAACCACGAAAAAGAGTATCTGGTTACCGTCGATAAGCCGCTGACCGACGCGTTTATTCAGGGGATGAGCGCCGGTGTCCCCATCCTGGATACGGTGACGAAAAAGTGCCGGGTGGAGAAAATCGCGCCGCAGATGTTTCGCATCACGCTGGTTCAGGGCCTTAACCGCCAAATCCGCCGTATGAGCAAATACTTTGGTTATCACGTCACCAAACTTGAGCGTGTGCGCATTATGAACGTCGATCTGACAGGATTGCCGCTGGGCGAATGGCGAGATTTGACCGGTGACGAAAAGAACGTGCTGTTTAAGCTGATTGAGCACTCATCTTGCGAGGATGTTCGCCTGCCCGTTTCGCTAGCGCCTGATGTCAGCGAAAATCTCGACAGGGAGTGAAGGTTTTCTGGAGCAGAGATATCGCCAGGCAACCAGGTAAAACTGCAAGTTGCCCAACGACATCTCAAGACCAAAGGCCCTTTTCCTCAGTGAATCAGAACGACCATCTGATATTGGCATTGACCGAATTGACCTGGGTATCAGAACCGTACTGCCCCTGATAACCGAGAGCCAACGTAGTGGAACGCGACAGCTTCACGCTCACCCCCACATCCGCCACCAGCAGATTGTCATCTACCGCCTGTCCCTGCGTGATAAATGCGTCGCTGCCGGCAAATGCCATGCGCGATGACGTATTTTTATCGCCGTAAGCGTGCTGCCAGCCTAATGAACCGTAAAGGCTGACGTTTTTCGGCAGTTCGGTAGATCCCCGCACGCCCAACGTTGAATAGAACGTATTCATCGTTTCATTACGGACGCTCAGCGCCGCTGCCCCGCCTTTCTCCTGGAAGTTATCGGTATGCAAACGGATATAACTCAGGTTGACGAATGGCTCGATATTCGCATCCAACTGACCAAAACGGTAACCCGCTTCGGTGAACGCCAGCAGCGAGTCTGCGTCATAGTCCGCCTTGAGCCGATCCGAGTAATTGCCGAAATTAACGTTGCGCTCATTTTCGAGTCGGTGCCAGGTATAGCCCAGCGCACCGCGCAGGGAGAAGGCATCCTGCTGCCCTGTAGCGTACAGACCCAGGTGGTAATTATCGCTGTCGGAACTGGAGCGACGGCTATCGACATCATAGTCGCCACGGCTATAGCCTACGTATCCCCCTACGCGGATACTGTGGTCAGCGAGTTTACGATCGGCGCCCAACAGGAAACCGCTGGTGTGGCCGTCCAATTTCCCAACGTTATCGTTACCGCTGTTTCTCATCCAGGAGCCGAACGTCTGCCCCCAAACGCCGTTATTTTCAGCCTGAGCCGGTTGAACCAACGTCATCGCCATCGGTGGAACAGGCAGCGCATCATTATCAAATACGCGAAGCATGCGCTGATTCAACACGTTGAGCAGCATGCTACTGCCGGCGATCAGGTTAGACTGAATGGACGGATAAACTTCACCGGACAGTTGATTGAACGCCTCGCGCGCTTCCGGTGCGCTCAACAGCAGCACAGAGTTATACAAGGCCAGCGAAGGACCGCTTTGCGTTAACGTCGAGAGCGCACCGGCGGTATTCCACTGGTTACTGGTTTGCGCGACCGTTTGGAAAATACCGGGCTTGCCGCCTTCACCTGGGTTGCCTCCTTCACCTGGGTTGCCTCCTTCGCCTGGGTTACCGCCCTCGCCTGGGTTACCGCCCTCGCCTGGGTTGCCGCCCTCGCCTGGGTTGCCGCCCTCACCTGGGTTACCGCCTTCGCCTGGGTTGCCACCTTCACCTGGGTTACCGCCCTCGCCTGGGTTGCCACCTTCGCCTGGATTACCGTCCTTTTGTGCAATCGTCAGATCCACGGCGTTGGTGCTGTGGTTAAGCGCAACGTCCAAAAATGCAGATTTTGAGACGGCTTCAGCAAACCGACCGTCAATCCCGCCATCCGAGGTCAAAATGCGATAGCTTTGGCCGGTTTGATAGCTGGTTTGCGGATCCAACGCGGTCACCTGCACCTTGGCCTGATCGCTGATGGTGGTTTTGCCTGAAACGACCAGTTTGTCGCTGCTGCCATCACCGGCGATATCGACGTCATAGAAGGATTCACCCAGGAAATTCAGATAGCGTTTCAGCGTCAGGGTACCGATGTTGCCGTCGCCAGGGGAAATATGGCCGCCGGACTGGATTTCAGTCTGCCCCAAGGTGCCGTTGCCGCCCAGCGTCCCGCCGGCTTTGATTGACGCGGCGCTGCTGTAACCCAGACCATTGCTGACGTCAGAACCGGCAGTGGCGTTCAGGATCAGCGTGCCGCCATTCTCGGCGCTCAGCGTCTGCACATCGAAAACGTTGTCTTCTTGCTGCGTATTGATGTCGCTGGCGATGGTGATTTTGCCGCCGCGTGCGGTGACATTCGCCTGGAGTTGAGTCAGGTCGCCGCTCAACGTCGTCTGGCCGGCCGTGTTGATGACTTCGCCTTCGCCGACCATCTTGTTGCGGAAGTCGTAGTTATCTGAGTTGTGATTAAAGTAAACGTAGCTGCCGAACAACCCGCCACGCAGATTGACCACCGTTTGGGCATCGACAGTACCCGCACCACCCGCCGCGCCGAGCGTAGGTTCGGTCAAGCCGGTGCCGGTATCCATGTTGCCTCGGCTGCCGATAATCAACGCGCCGCGGTTAGAGCCGGACCCGGTATCCCCCAACCGCAATTCGTTGCTGCCGGCAGAGAATGAGCCGCCATCAACAACCGACAGCACCCCGTTGCCATAATCCCCTACGTTGACATTGCCCGCACTGGTAAAGCGTGAGCCGTTGCCGGCGATGTAAAGCTCTGCGGTTTTTCTTGAGCCTGAAACACCGGCAATCTCCGCGCTACCAACGTTGACCGCACCGCCGTTCAGCACGTCCACATCGCCATTGGCGGTGAGCGACTGGGTGATATTCCACAGAGAGTTATTGCCGGTCACCGTGGCTTTGGGGTTGAGCTTGTCAGCCTCGTCGGGGCGAAAACCGCTGTCGATTCTGGCGGCGGCCGTGGTGGTCACTACCCCGCCATCTTCAATCAGCAAGGTTGAACGTGCGCCCTGTCCGAAGCCGAGACCGAGTCTCTCACTGATCACCTGGGAACCGGCCCCTTTGACATTAAGATGGCTGTCATACCCCCCGGTGGTGCCGACGATAATCTCTTCCGCCGTCGCCAATCCGCCCTCTTCTACCCGTAACGTCCCCAGCCCCAGATTCAGACTGCCGTGCATAACGGATTGGTCATTGATCGCATTTAATACGGCATTCGGCCCTTTGACCGTGACCAGGCTTTCGTATATCTGGCCATTAGCACGACGGCCAATATTGACGTTATAGGCATTGATTTGGCCATTATCGATCAACAGGTTTCCGCTTTGATTACGGCCGACGTAAACATCCCCGGTGTAAGTCAAAGATTCGGTAATACGTGATTCACCATCAAAAATAGCATCATCGGCACGCGCCACGTCGGCTGGGCCAATCAATATCAACGGTGCGGAAAAAAGTGCGAGGTAAACTTTCGAAAGCGGTTTTCTTACCGCTAAGTTATGCGATGTTTTATCTTTCATGTTTTCTCTCCGGCCCAATTATCTTGATGCCATCAAAGTTATTATTTATATGAAAAACTCAATGCATTAGAGGATGCGCGGCGCGTTTTGCGAGAACACAGGCTGATTTGTCATCGAGACACTAGCTTATTGCCCCCCAGCGCTAACGTCTCGATGCCAAAATTATGGGAACTGCGGATCGGTATTGATCATCCACCCTCGCTAAACGCGTCAGGTGAATTATTTATGCGTAACGACCGGGGTACAGCTTGGTGTGCTTAACGACGGGGCTGAACCTAAAATACCCGGCATCATCATCGAGGAGCAGTCAAAGATTCGTCCTTTCTCCGTAGTGGCACGGTAAGAAAGTTTTTGCCCGCCAAGGGCGTCGGGTTGGGCACCATTAACATTGGTGACGGTAATTTCATCCGATGAACCCAGGCCCAGCATTTTGGCCGTTTCCGCCTGCAGCAGCGGTATTGCCTGATCGGTTTTCAATGTGGAACAGCCAGCTACCAGAAGCGTAACGGTTAATGCGATAAGTGGTTTTCTCATAAATTGTCCTTTGTAACCAAACAGTTCCAAATGCTGAATGGCTTTATGTTTTACCTTATCAAAATCCCTGAATAATATATTTCCCTTTCCTAACCGAAAAAACCCTCCTAAAGTAGGGAGGGTAGAAAATAACAAGTCGTCAGACCAATCTGATAGGTTTTAGCAAAAGGAGATACCCTTGGGGCAGGATTATGCGTTGGTCGTTGATGACCATCCGTTGGTGGCAAGTGGCATCGCCAATTTCCTGAATACGCACTGTCGATTTAAACACGCCTACGTGATGACAAACGAGGAGAGTTGTTATCGACATATTCTGGAAAATGGCGCCCCGCGTTTAATCGTCATCGACTTTTGGTTATCCGACGGCACGGCATTAAAATTACTCAAAGAGATCAGGCAGCTTTACCCACAGGTAAGATTATTAGTGGTCAGCGGCGATGAAAATAATGAAATAGGCCAAAAGGTACGTGATGCCGGAGGCCATGGTTTCGTGCTCAAAAATGAGCCGCCAGAATTATTCGCCAAAGCCGTTGCTGCGCTGTTAGAAAATCAAAGCTGGTTTCCTATGGATAATCTATTGGAGGCTTCCAGTGCCAAAAACCATCTTCAAAACTTCAATTTAACGCCGCGACAAATTGACGTTTTGACCATGATGATGCGCGGTTTTCCCAATAAGAGAATAGCCTCTCAGCTTGCTATTTCCGAACCTACGGTTAAAGAGCACATCAGCAATATCCTTAAAAAAATAGGCGTAAACAGTAGGGTAGAAGCTATTACGTTACTGCATGGCAGGCAGGGGCCGTCCGAATGAAACTACTTCAATCTTTACAAGATGATGGCATTTCGTCGCACGCGCAAATCCGATTATTGAACAATACGTTTATTCGATTGGTCTTTAGTTTCAGTGCTGTGCCCTGCGTCGGCATCCCCTTTGCTATTTGGATATATTTACTGGGTGAACCGCTGTGGCCGATAATCAGCTGGATAATAGTGTATTTATTCTGCGCTTTGGCTATCCGATTATGGCACCAAAGATATCAACGCGAAGCGGAGAAAGAGGATGCGGGCGTTATTCTTAACCGCTGGCTCCCACATATCAACAAAGTCGCCTTCGTACATGGGATAGGTATATCCTCATTATATTTAATAACCCCACAAATAAATAATTTCGATTTTTTCCTGTTATTAAATATCAGCATCGCGGCCATCGTCGCGGCGAACGCGACCCATTTGACGCCCATCATCAGTACCTTTACCCTGTTTTTCTTTGCCTGCTGGGGCATGCTTAACGTTGGCATCATTTGGCGTTTAAACGACGTCATGCTCATTGTGTTGATGCTCAACCTGCTTTACGGGTTCGCCATCTACCGCCACGCATTGAGTTCTCATCAGTTTTTTATTCAGCAAGCCCGTCTCGAAGAGAAGAGCTCTCGCCTTGCGGAGCAATTCCGCCAGGCCAAAGAGGAGGCGGAACAAGCCCTGCTCGATAAAAACCAATTTCTGACCACCGCCAGTCACGACTTGCGCCAACCGGTACATGCCATGGGTTTCCTGATCGAGGCCATCATCCATAAAAATCGCGATGCCTCTTTAACCCCCCAGCTGTTGGATCTGCAGCAGAGCGTGCGCTCCGTGCACCTGATGTTCAATTCTTTGCTCGATCTCAGCAAGATTGAGTCCGGCAACGTCAGTACGGCGACCACCCATGTCGATATTGGAACCCTGCTTGACTCGGTGATAACCCTGTTCCGTGAAGAAGCGAACAGCCGGGGATTATCCCTGCGGACATGGCGCCCCAAGCGACGCATTGCCGTGATGGGCGATCAATTGCTCATCCGACAATCGCTGATTAACCTGATACAAAATGCGCTGCGCTACACCCAGAAAGGCGGCGTATTGATTGCCATCCGCCCACAAAAGGGAGAATGCCTGATCGAAGTCTGGGACACCGGCGTGGGCATAGCCGACGAAGAGAAAGGCAAAATCTTCTCCCCCTACTATCGCCCCGAACTGGCGTGGAAAATCGATAGCGCCGGTCATGGGTTAGGCCTTGCGGTAGTGGCCCGCTGCGCCAAATTGATGAAGGTGAAATACGGCATGCGCTCCGTGGAGGGCAAGGGATCGCATTTCTGGATGCGTTTTGCCCTCTATACCGGCGAAGTCAAAGCGCCAGAAAACCTCAACGCCTATACCCACAGCCAGATCCCTACCCGCTATGAGTCATTGAGCGGCGCCTGCCTGGTGGTGGATGATGATCCGCTGGTCACCTCCGCCTGGTCGAGTTTGATGAGTACCTGGGGGATCACCGTGCGTTGCGCCGCTTCCGCCGAGGAGGCTTTTGCGATTATCGACGCAGGCTTCACCCCCTTCGCCGTGCTTTGCGATCAACGGCTTCGCTCCGGTGAAAGCGGCTTCGATATATTGAAAGCGCTGTTCGAACGCCTGCCGGACACCAGCGGCGCCATGGTCAGCGGGGAATTCAACTCCCCCATTTTGCAAGAGGCCGAACAGGAAGGTTATCTGGTATTAAGAAAGCCGCTGGAACCCGCGAAGCTGCATGCCTTGCTGTCGCAGTGGTCATCCTGCTAGCCGGCGCCAGGCCTGTTCGGGGCTGTACCCTGCCGACGTTGCATTTCCGGCATCGGCAAGATTGCGGCTGAGACTGCCGCTTAGGCACCAAGATTGCGCAGCAGGCCTTCGAGGTTGCGCTCACCTACCTTGGTTTGGGCGCCCGCCTTCAGTCCGCCCCGAATGAGTCTCTCCGCTGCGGGACGTTCAAAAAGCCCCGCCCAGGCCTCATGCTCACGATAAAAACCTTCCCGCAGATCTGCCGCCGGCATCGCCTGCTTGGCCGCCGCGATAACCCCTTCGGGCAGTGCCGCAATGTTGTGCGCCAGGCGTTCGACAAAGTCGTCGAGTTCGGATGCGGGCAAGGCGCGGTTAATCCAGCCATAGCGCTCTGCGGTCGCCGCGTCGATAAGATCGGCTCCCAGGACCACTTCAAGCGCGCGACCACGCGTCATGCGGTTCGTCAGGTATTGCGTCGCGCCGCCACCGGGCGTAATGCCCATCAAGGCTTCGCATTGGGCCAGCCCTGCCCGCCCTTCGGCGGCAAAAGCCATGTCGGCCGCCGCAACGAATTCTGCACCGCCCCCACGCGCCAGCCCGGCAAGCTTAACGATAGTCACCTGGGGCTGGCTGCGCAGCAACTCACCGAATGCCTGGAACGGGTTGAGCCCTTCCGGCGCATTACGCGCCAGCTCATCAAAAGCGTGCGGTTCATCGATTAAGGTCATGTCGACATGAGCGATGAAGAACTCCGGATCCGCACTCTGGAAAACCAGCACGCGAGTATCCGGGTCGTCACGCACGGCACGCAGTAAGCGGCTGATTTCCGACATCAAAGCCACATCAAGCACGTTGACCGGCGGATTATTGAGGGTGATCGTCATGACCCCCTTTACGTGAGACAAGCTGAGTTTGCTGAAATCGGTATCTTTCATGTCGATGTCCTTGTTTGTCAGGGTATCGGCGCTGGACTTTCGCGCCGCCGATCGAATGGTATACTTTGCATACCTGGCGTCAATTACGCACTTGAAGCATCCCAGGGATGCTGGAGGATACCGATGGAGACGAATGAAACTGTCTACCGCGCTGACTGCCCGAGCCGAATCATTCTCGACCAGATCGCGGACAAATGGTCAATGATGGTGCTGGAGGTGCTGCGTGAGCCGAGGCGCTTCAATGCGATCAAGCGTCGCCTTGATGGCGTCACTCAACGTGTGCTCACCCAGACGCTGCGCAAGCTGGAGCGTAACGGCATGGTGAACCGCAAGGTTTTGGATGGGCGGGTGCTCGGCGTCGAGTATTCGCTGACGCCGCTCGGCCAGTCATTGCAAGGGCCGTTCTCTATTCTGTTTGAGTGGACGATGGGGAATATGGAGGCTATTCAGGACTGCCGGCGCAGATATGATGAGCAAAACCAGCAGCTTGAACAGTGAGGCTCCTGCCTCACTTTTCCTTGCGATGAATGGCCGCGTACATCCAGTAATCACCCGGCGATAACCGAAACTCTAGAAATGAGTGGGAGGCGATCAGAGGTTGCGGAATATTCCCGAGATCAGCGTTCTGGAAAGCAGAGAAGTCGGGTCAGCCCACTCCATCAGCACATCGAAATGGTTGCAATGGGGCACCTCGAGCAGATCCGTTTCCGCACCGGCCGCTTTATACAAAGCGGCAAAGGCTTCGGACTGCCGCTTGAAGCCGGGGGGATCGCCTTCAGCCCAGGCAACGGTGATGGGGCACCCCGGCGCAGGGATGTGACGCATCGGGCTGTAATCGGCCACGCTGGTGTCGGAGAGTGCCAGCCATGCCTGCACGGGCGTCTTCATCAAAGGTGCGAGTTCAAAAAGCCCGCTGATGGGAAAAGCAAACTTCACCACATCGGTCGGCACGCCAAAGGCAGCATGCCAGCCTGGTGCTAATAGCGTTGCTAGCAAATGGCCACCAGCAGAACTGCCACCCAGCGAGATCCGTTGCGGATCCAGCCCAAACTCATGTCCCCGCCGCCAAATGAACGCCACCGCACTGCGTACGGCATGGACGATGTCACCGATGCCGGCTGCCGGCGCGAGTGGATAATCTATAACCACCGTGGCAATGCCATTTGCCGCCAATGTGCCCGCCATCATCGCGGAATCTTCTTTCGACAGCGCTCGCCAGTATCCCCCGTGAATAAAAAGAAAAACGGGCAGCAGCGGCCCGTTTCCATTCACCGTTGGCCCATAAATATCCAGAGCCTGGCCACTTTTCTGGCAATAGGTGATATCAAAATGGAGGCCATAAGCCTGTTTCATCTTTTCAGACTGCGAGCGATAACGCGCCATTTCTTTGGCGAAGCCGTCGACACCTACCGTAGCGCGTGCATCGTAATCCTCATTGAGGCGTGCCGGATCCATAAACACTTCGTCTGCCAAAAGCGTCATTTTTCAACCTCCCTGATGAATACCGCCATATCCCAGCGGCTGCGGACTAAAAAAGTGGTTACTCCCGGCCCCGTTTCTCGGGCCGGAGCAATGATCAGGCCAAAGTGCCCGTCGGCAGGCTTAATGCCGTTTTCATACGCTCTGCGCCGATCTGCTCGCAACGTCCGGTGATACGCAAAACGGCCGATCGAACGTCGTCTGGCCACAGGTTCATATGCCCCATGCGTTCCGCCGTGTCTTGGGTATGTTCGGTCAACGGCCTTTCCTGCACTTCCCAGGCTGCCAGCGCCGCCGGAATATCCCGGTTATTTTCCAGACTGACCGCCAATCCAAGAGCATTCATCAGTGCGCAACCGCCCCCTTGGCCGAGGTAAGGCGGCATCGCATGGGCTGCATCGCCGAGGATCGCCACCTGCCCTTTGCTCCAGGCCTTGAGTTTCAGCACCTCAAACGCATCCCAGCGGCCGGCCTCGCCAAAACGTGCGATCAGGCCGGAAAGGTGTGGGAAGGATTTGCGCCAAAGTTCCGGGGCAATCGGAAGCTGATAGGCACCCACATCGTCCTCAGCGCAGCACAGTGCAACATAAAGATCGGTCGCGCTGGCGGGCGTATAAAGGATCCGCCTCGTGCCTGAAAAGTACTCAATGTAGTTCGAACGATCTGCAGGCGGTACGTCATCGTCATCACGCTTCAACATCATTCTGACCGCGCCATAGTGCAGCGGTTTGCGGTACATCAGCAGGTCCAGAGATTCTCTCACCCGCGAGTTGATACCGTCAGCGCCGATCACCAAATCGGCTGACAGCATTCGCTTGTCCGCCATCAGCAGCTTTCCATCCGGTGTCGCCCCCACCGCCTCGGAATCGCTGACAATTTCAGCACCGGCGCGGCGAGCCGCATTGAGCAAAGACAGCAGCAGCCGCTCGCGCAGGATGGTAACCAGACGTGGGGCACCGCTGCTGTTGATCGGAATATCCTCCATCGTTGCGTTGCCGTGATCCCGGGTCTGGAATACGGCCCCTTCGTGTGCCCCCACCATAGCTTCGTCATAGGCTCCAATCGCCTCGAGCACACGCAGCCCATTACTCCAGATATAGATGCCCGCACCAAAGGTGCGCAGGTTTGCCGAACGCTCATGCACTCTCACGCTCCAGCCACGCTGAGCCAGCGCCGCCGCCGCCGTAAGCCCGGCGATACCTGCCCCAGCAATTTCTGCATGCAGTTGCTTCATACCCTCTCCTCAGCCCCGTTTGTTTTGATCGTACCCGTCGTTAAGAACCCGCCTGTACCGCAAACAGATCCTTTCTCCTGGTCATGCAGAACAACGCCAAAGCGGCAATTAATGCGGGAATCGCCATCCAGTAGAAAAAATTCTGCAAATCACCAACCACGGTATATAGCCAAGAGCCAAGATAAGCCCCCGTGATGGAACCCACATGACCCACGCCGATCCCCCATGACACTCCGGTCGCACGTGCCGTGGTGGGATAAAGGCCAGCGCTCAAAATACTGATGTTGTTCAATGCTCCCGTGAGGGTAAAACCCACGAAAAAAACGCAAACCAATAAACGGGTAGAACTGCCGAGCTGGCTGCCGGTAACCAGCAGCGCGACCGAGGCCAATAAGGCTAAAGGAGGGAGTATTTTGGCGATACCGATACGATCGATGAGAAGTGCGGTGATGATGCCACCAATCATGCCCCCCAGCGGCAGCATTGCGGCAACATATAAGGCCATCCGAGCGTCAAATCCGCTGCTGCGCAATACCGTGGGTAGCCAATTGCTCAACAGGTAGAACGAGAATAAGCAGCAGAAAAAGGTCAGCCAGAGTAGCAGCGTACGCTCGGTTCGCCCTTCAGAAAATAGCGCCGCCACGGGAGACAGCTGCAGATTTTTTTCGCCGGGCTTTCTGTCCATACCGTCGGTAAAGATTACGTCCTGCCACTTACTATGGCCGCCAATCCGCTCGACGATCCGCAGTAATTTAGCTCTCTGTTGCGGCCTGTTGGCCAGGAAACAGATCGACTCAGGGAGCATGAAATACAGCACTGGCAGCATCACCAAAGGAGCGATACTGCCCACAAAGAGCAGGCCTCTCCAGCCCAGCACCGGCAGCAGTAAGTCGGCCACCCAGCCGCCGAGCGCCATACCCAAGGTAAAACCGGAAAAGCTCAAGGTGACCAGCAACATGCGCCAGCGAATGGGCGAATACTCTGACACCAGAGTAATGCAACCGGGCAATACGCCGCCTAGTCCCATGCCAGTCAGTAACCGCAGTGCCACAAGCACGGTAATCGATGAGGAAAAGGCATAACCCAGGGTGCCGAAAGCGACGATAACCGAGCAGATCAGCAGCACCGTTTTGCGCCCATAACGGTCCGCCGCGGGGCCACAAATAAAACTGCCGAGTAACATGCCGAACAGACCTGCAGCGAAAGCCGGGCCCAACTCGGCGCGATCAATCCCCCATTCTTTAGCCAATTCAGGGGCGATATAACCCATCGCGCTGGCATCCAGACCATTAATCATCAATACAATAAAACACAAGAGCAGCGTCATTATCTGCAAACCACCGATCGGGCTTTGATCGACAATGTCGGTGACGGATTGTTTGTTCATGGCAAAAATCCTCTTTTCTTGTTTTTGTATTACCTTGCATCATGAAAAGCACGCCACCACCGGCAGGAAGACCCGGGATTAACCGGTGAATAAAATGGCATCAACATACTGATTAGTAATAATTTACCTTCTGCCAGTTCCGGAGCTTATGCATAGCCTGGTGTTTTACTGGGTAGCGCTGCAGGGGCAGGTTTTCCAGAGAGCAGGGATTGATCGAGTATAGGGCTGTGCTGATATCAGGGAATAATCAAAAAAGGGATCTTTGGTATAACCAAAATGAATACAAGGAGGCGCGCAAAGGGAATATTTCGTGGGCGTCGGAAAAAAGAAAACCCCCGCACAGCCTAGCCGCAACGGGGGTTTTTAAATCATCACTGATAGTCAGTGATTAGCGGTTCATCATTCCCACTCAATGGTAGCCGGTGGCTTACCGCTGATGTCATAAACCACACGGGAAATGCCGTTGACTTCGTTGATGATGCGGTTGGAGACGCGGCCGAGGAAATCGTACGGCAGGTGCGCCCAATGAGCGGTCATAAAGTCGATGGTTTCCACTGCGCGCAGTGAAACAACCCAGTCGTATTTACGGCCATCGCCCATCACGCCAACCGAACGCACCGGCAGGAACACGGTGAATGCCTGGCTGACTTTGTTGTACAGATCGGCTTTGTGCAGCTCTTCGATGAAGATCGCATCGGCACGGCGCAGCAGATCGCAGTACTCTTTCTTCACTTCGCCCAGTACGCGTACGCCCAAACCTGGGCCCGGGAACGGGTGACGGTAAAGCATGTCGTACGGCAGGCCCAGTTCCAGACCGATTTTGCGCACTTCGTCTTTGAACAGCTCTTTCAGCGGCTCGACCAGGCCAAGCTTCATCTCTTTCGGCAGGCCACCCACGTTGTGGTGCGATTTGATCACGTGCGCTTTGCCGGTGGCGGAAGCGGCGGATTCGATCACGTCCGGGTAGATGGTGCCCTGCGCCAGCCATTTCACTTCAGTCTGCTTGCAGGCTTCTTCGTCGAACAGTTCAACGAACACGCGGCCGATGATCTTGCGCTTGGCTTCCGGTTCGTCAACGCCGGCTAACGCGCTCAGGAAGCGATCTTCCGCCGCCACGTGAACGATGTTCAGGCCGAAGTGGTCGCCAAACATTTCCAGCACCTGGTCTGCTTCATTCAGACGCAGCAGGCCGTTATCGACGAACACGCAGGTCAGGCGTTTACCGATGGCGCGATGCAGCAGCATTGCGGTCACGGAAGAGTCGACGCCGCCGGACAGGCCGAGGATCACGTGATCTTCGCCCACCTGCTCACGAATGCGCTCTACCGCATCTTCGATGATGGTCGCCGGGGTCCACAGGGCTTCACACTGGCAGATATCCAGCACGAAACGCTCCAGCATGCGCTGGCCCTGACGGGTGTGGGTCACTTCCGGGTGGAACTGCACGCCGTAGAAGCGTTTTTCTTCGTTGGCCATAATGGCAAACGGGCAGGTATCGGTGCTGGCAACGGTCACGAAGTCGGACGGGATAGCGGTCACTTTGTCGCCGTGGCTCATCCACACGTCGAGCAGCGGTTTACCGGTTGGGCTCAGCGCGTCTTCGATGCCGCGAACCAGTGCGCTGTCGGTGGTAATTTCTACCTGCGCGTAACCGAATTCACGCTCGTTGGAACCTTGCACATGGCCGCCCAGCTGCATTGCCATGGTCTGCATGCCGTAGCATACGCCCAGCACAGGTACACCGGCGGTGAACACGTATTCTGGCGCACGCGGGCTGTTGGTTTCGGTGGTGCTTTCCGGGCCGCCGGACAGGATGATGCCGCTCGGATTGAATTCGCGGATTTGCTCTTCGCTAACGTCCCAGGCCCACAGCTCGCAGTAAACGCCGATTTCGCGCACGCGGCGGGCGACCAGTTGGGTGTATTGCGAACCAAAGTCCAGAATCAGAATGCGATGCTTATGGATATTTTTTGTCATGTGAGGCGAATTCCAGCAACAGAGAAAAAGGAAAATCTAAAACGTTAGGACAGTTTCAGTCGGCGAGGCCAAACAGTTGGTGGTCGCCCGCAGCACAGCATGCGCAGTTGACATAAAGTCAATGAGCAATGCGAGCAGCGGACGGCGAACAAATGCGCCGGCCGCAGCCCCTGAAATTAACCCATGCGGTAGTTCGGTGACTCTTTGGTGATGGTCACGTCATGCACGTGGCTTTCCTGAATACCGGCGCCGCTGATGCGAACAAATTCAGCCTTGGTACGCAGGTCGTCGATGGTGGCGCAGCCGGTCAGGCCCATGCAAGAACGCAGGCCGCCCATTTGCTGATGTACGATCGCTTTCAGCATGCCTTTGTAAGCCACGCGGCCTTCGATACCTTCCGGCACCAGTTTGTCGGCGGCGTTATCGGTCTGGAAGTAACGGTCGGAAGAGCCTTTGGACATCGCGCCCAGTGAACCCATACCACGGTAGGATTTGAACGAACGGCCCTGATACAGCTCGATTTCGCCCGGTGATTCTTCGGTACCCGCCAGCATGGAGCCGACCATTACGCAGGATGCGCCGGCCGCGATAGCTTTGGCGATGTCACCGGAGAAGCGAATGCCGCCGTCGGCGATGACCGGGATACCTGTCCCTTCCAGCGCTTCAACCGCATCGGCGATGGCCGTGATCTGCGGTACACCTACGCCGGTTACGATACGAGTAGTACAGATGGAGCCAGGGCCGATACCTACTTTGACCGCGCTGACGCCGGCGTCAGCCAGCGCTTTGGCACCGGCTGCGGTAGCCACGTTGCCGCCCACGATCTGCAGATCCGGGTATTTGGCGCGCGTTTCGCGAATACGCTGCAATACGCCTTCGGAATGGCCATGCGAGGAGTCGATCAGCAGCACGTCAACGCCGGCGGCGACCAGCGCATCAACGCGCTCTTCGTTACCTGCACCTGCCCCCACCGCTGCGCCAACGCGCAGACGGCCATGCTCGTCTTTACAGGCGTTTGGCTTGCGTTCCGCTTTCTGGAAGTCTTTTACGGTGATCATGCCCAGCAGGTGGAAGCTGTCGTCCACTACCAGCGCTTTCTCAACGCGTTTTTCGTGCATTTTCTGCAGCACGACTTCACGCGCTTCGCCTTCTTTCACCGTAACCAGACGCTCTTTCGGCGTCATCACGGCGGTAACAGGCTGGTTCAGATCGGTGACGAAGCGGACGTCGCGGCCGGTAATGATACCGACCAGTTCGTTCTCTTCGGTGACGACAGGGTAACCGGCGAAGCCGTTACGTGCGGTCAGCTCTTTCACTTCTTTCAGGGTAGTGGCAGGGGTTACGGCTTGTGGATCGGTTACCACGCCGCTTTCATGTTTTTTCACGCGGCGGACTTCTTCTGCCTGACGCTCGATAGACATGTTTTTGTGAATGAAGCCCAGACCGCCTTCCTGCGCCAGCGCGATGGCCAGGCCGGATTCGGTAACGGTATCCATGGCTGCGGACAGCATAGGGATATTCAGGCGGATATTTTTGGTCAGTTGGGTGCCGAGCTCAGCGGTATTAGGCAGAACCGTAGAGTGAGCTGGAACCAGGAGAACGTCGTCAAACGTTAGTGCTTCTTTCGCGATACGTAGCATGGGCAATATCTCACCAGAGTGGGCTGTGAAAAAGATAAAATATTGCCGCGGCATTATACAGAGCGTAATCGGTTGCCTCCAGCACTTTCTCACAAAAACTCTTGATTACCTTTTTCAGCCATGTAGTATCGACCAATTAAGTGCTTGTTTTGAAATTTGATCTGGGTCACATGTCGATACCTGTTTCGCCTTCCATTTTTACCGTAAGCCGCCTGAATCAGACGGTTCGACAGCTGCTGGAAATGGAAATGGGCCAGATTTGGCTCTCCGCCGAGATCTCCAACTTCTCCCAGCCGTCTTCCGGTCATTGGTATTTCACGCTGAAAGACGACCGCGCGCAGGTGCGTTGCGCGATGTTCCGCAACACTAACCGTCGTACTACCTTCCGCCCGCAAAATGGCCAACAGGTGCTGGTGCGTGCCAGCATCACGCTGTATGAGCCGCGCGGCGACTATCAGCTGATCGCCGAAAGCATGCAGCCCGCCGGCGACGGCCTGTTGCAACAGCAGTTCGATCAGTTAAAACAGCGACTGAGCGCCGAAGGCCTTTTCGACCAACAGTTCAAACAGCCGCTGCCCAGCCCGGCCAAACGCGTCGGGGTGATTACCTCCGCCAGCGGCGCGGCGCTGCACGATGTGCTGCAGGTGCTGCAACGGCGCGATCCTTCGTTGCCCATCGTTATCTACCCTACTTCGGTGCAGGGCGCGGAAGCCCCCCTGCAGATTGTACGTGCCATCGAAACGGCCAACCGCCGTGACGAGTGCGACGTGCTGATCGTCGGCCGTGGCGGGGGTTCACTGGAAGACCTGTGGAGCTTTAACGACGAACGCGTTGCGCGGGCGATTTTCGCCAGCCGCATTCCGATTGTCAGCGCCGTCGGCCACGAAACCGACGTCACCATTGCCGACTTTGTCGCCGATCTGCGTGCGCCAACCCCTTCTGCCGCTGCCGAACTGGTCAGTCGCAATCAGTTGGAACTGCTGCGTCAGTTGCAATCACAGCAACAGCGGATGGAAATGGCGATGGACTACTACCTGGCGCAACGCCAGCAGCAGTTCACCCGCATCAACCACCGTTTGCAGCAGCAGCACCCGCACCTGCGTCTGGCGCGCCAACAAACGCTGTTGTTCAAACTGCAACGTCGGTTGGAAGACGGCATGCAAAACCAACTGCGTCTGTCTTCGCGTCGCAGCGAGCGGGCTCAGCAACGGCTGGCGCAGATGCAACCGCAGGCGCGTATTCACCGCTACCAACAACGCGTGCAGCAACAGGAATACCGTTTGCAGCAGGCATGGGATCGCCAGCTTAACGGCCTGCGCCAGCGCTTCGGCGTCGCCTGCAGCCAACTCGAGGCCGTCAGCCCGCTGGCGACGCTGGCCCGCGGCTACAGCGTGACGCAAACCCCGCGCGGCGAACTGCTGAAAACCACCAAGCAGGCTCAGGTTGGCGAACTGCTGAAAACCCGCCTGCAGGATGGCTGGGTGGAAAGCGAGGTGAAAACCATCACCGTTGCCAAAAAGCCGCGCAAGAAACGCGCGGCCGAATAATCCCGTCATACTTGAAGCCGCATCTGTGTTGGCTTCACCCGCTCACCCGAATCACTTACCTGAGTAAGCTCGTCGGGATGAGCGTTCTTGCCGCCTTGATGCCACTCCAATTATTTAGGGTATAACTTTTACTACTCCAGCGTAAAACGGCTGCCCGGCACGCCGTTAATCCACAGTTCTCGCGTCTCTCCAGTTGGCAAACTGCAGGCCAACGTCTGCCACGCCGGTTTGAACCGGCCTTCGGCAGTGATGTTCAGCATGATGCGTTGAGTGTCGCTGAGCATCTCCCAGCGCAGCCACAGCGCATCGCCCTGCTGCCAGCCATAACTTTCCCCGTCATCTTCGAATAACAGCCCAGAAGCGCTGCCACAGCCTTTGAGCGGATACAGCTTCAGCTCGCGCCGATCGTCCGCCGTCACGTCAACATGCGCCAATCGCGACGACAAAGGTATCGCGGCACCGGCACGTACCAGCAGCGGCAAGCGCTCCAGCGGTGCTTCCAGCAGCACCTCCTGGCCGCCGCTGAACCATTGGCCGCTGTAGAAGCAGTACCAGCCGTCGCCGTTATCCGGGAGATACACCGGCCGCTGACGCTGCCCCTGCTCCACCACGCTGGCCACCAGCAGATCGCGACCCATCATAAAATCATCGGTTTCGTTCAGCGTGCGCTCATCATGCTCGTGGTCGAGGAAGGTCGGGCGCAGCATCGGTTCGTCGTCGACGCAGGCCTGCCACAACAAGGTGTAGAAATACGGCATCAGCCGATAACGCAAAGCAATCGCCTCGCGCACTGCCGGCGTCACCGCAGGGTACATCCAGGGTTCGTTAACCGTGGCGTCGTCGTTCCAGGAGTGGATGGTGAAACGCGGATGCATCACGCCATTTTGCACCCAGCGCACCAGCAGTTCGGCGTCCGGCCTGTCGCCGGAGAAACCGCCCACGTCATGCCCGAGGTTGTACAAACCGGACAGGCTCATGCCCAGCCCCATGCGAATGTTGTAACGCAGGGTTTGCCAACTGGTACGGTTATCGCCGCTCCAGGTCTGCACATAACGTTGCATACCGGCACAGCCGGAGCGTGAAATCAGGTACGGCCGCAGCTCAGGGGCAAAGCGCTGCTGCGCCTCCATCGAGGCGCGCATCATCAGCAACGGCATCACCGGACGAATATGTTTGATGGCGATCGGCCGGCCAAAACCGTGGCAACGCGCCTCGCCGTCCCACACTTCATATTCGTTATTGTCATTCCAGGTGGAATCGATGCCCATCTCCAGCAGTTGCTGAGTCACGCCCTGCTGCCACCAGTGCACTGCCGCCGGGTTGGTGAAGTCCAGATGTGAGCCTTCGTCGTCCCAAAAGCTCGAACGCTCCGGCCTATCGCTTTCTGAATCGCGGATAAACAGCCCTAACTGCGCCGCCTGTTGATACTGCGGATGATCCTGCAACAGGCACGGCTTGATGTTGGCCGCCAATTTCAATCCGGCATCGTGGAAAGCCTGACTCAGCTGCTTGGGTTGCGGCACCTTGTCGTAGTTCCAGTTGAACACGTAACGCTTGTTGCCGATAGAGGTATAACCCGAGGACAGCTGGAAGGAGTCACAGGGAATGTCATGTTGGTGACAAAGCTCAATAAACTGCTGTAGCTGCTGTTGAGCATCCGGCGCGTCGGTGTAATGCATGGTGGATCCGCTGTAGCCCAGGCTCCATTTGGGCCCGAAGTGTGTCTTGCCGGTCAGACGCACAAACGCCTTGGTGACATCCAGCACCTTTGGCCCGAGGAACAGATAATAATCCAAATCCCCCGCCTCGGCCTGATAGCGGCGATAGGCCAGGTGGTAATTGTCGATCTCGTTACCCAAATCCAGCCAGCAACTGCTCAGGTTGTCGTAAAACAGCCCAAAGCTGGCCTCTTCTCCACGGGTGATGGTGAAGGGAATGTGCTTGTACAGCGGGTCAGTGCTGGCGGCGTTGTAACCCATCGCATCCAGATTGCGCATTTCAAAACGGCGGCCGCTGCGCTCCAAATCACCGGCCTTCTCGCCCAGGCCATAATAGCGCTCGGCGGCATGGCGACGTTGATAATGGGCCACGCCGTCACCGTGCGGGTTAAGCAAATAGGCGCTGGTGGGCCGATCGGCTGCCAGCGGACGCCATTCACCGGCGGCGTTACAGTGTTCCCATTCCAGCCACAGCGGCTGATGCACGGTCACGCGCAGCGCAGAGGTGGTCAGCACCAACCGATCCTCATGCTGCTGCAAGTGGTAACCCGGCAGGCTGAAACCGGCGACGCTCAGCCGGTCGCGCCCTTCCCATGGCACGTCGGTCTGTGGCGCAATGCTCCAGGTGCGATCCAGCGCCAGCTCTCCGCTGCGCTTGATCAACACACGACACAGGTGGTTTTCCAATACGAACAGGCAAAACAGATGGCGTTCATCGACCAGCAGTTCAATACGATCGGCATACTGTCCTGCCAGCGTCCAGTTTTTCAAGGTTTTCATAGGCATCCAACTTAACTATTGAGTGTTTTTTTACCGCCGCGTTCGGCGATCAAAGCAATCAGGAACAGGGCGCCGATCAGGTCGAAGAAGCCCATGGCGATGAATAAGGGGTTAAAACCGACGGTGTCGGAGACCGCACCGATCAGCAACGTAAACAGGAAGCTGGCGATCCAGGCGCTGGAGCCGCGCATGCCGTTGACGGTCGCCATTTGGTTTTTATCGAACGACTCCACCACCAGCGCGCTGAGCATGCAGGAGATCACCTGGTGCCCGAAGCCACCGATCGAGATCAGGGCGATCGCCACGTAGGGATCTTTGGTGATCGCCACAAATGCCAGCGAAACCATCATAAAGGCGCCCGTCACCGAGCTGGCGACCACCGAGTTGACGCGGCTGCACCCGAACCATTTGCGGTACAGGGTGGTGAGATAGCCGCTGGCGACGCTGCCGATGTCCGCCGCCAAAAACGGCAGCCAGGCAAACATGGCGATGTGCTTTAAGTCCATGCCGCGCTCGGTGGCCAGGTACAGCGGCACCCAGAAACTGAACACTGCCCAGGCCGGTTCGGCGAGAAAGGCCGGAATGGCGATGCCATAGAACTTTTTGTTGCGGCACAAAATCGCCAGCGACTTGAGAAACGGCAATCTGGGCAGTTCCGGCTCATTGTCTTCGCGGATCAGATCCAGTTCCTGCTGGCTCAGATTGGGGTGCTGCTGCGGCGAGTGATAGAACAACCACCACAACACTACCCAGATCAACGCCAGCGCGCCGGAGAACAAAAAAGCGCCCTGCCAGCCAAAGGAAACGTGGGCAATCACGATAATTGGCGGAGCCAGCATGGCGCCAATAGAGAAACCGACGCCCGCCCAACCGGCGGCGATCGGCCGCTCCTTTTTAGGGAACCAGTCGAAAATCGCCTTGGCGTTGGCCGGCGTGGCCGCCGCTTCCGCCCCGCCCATAAAGAACCGCAGGATAGCCAGTTGAAGCCAACTGCCCGCGCCGGCATGCAGCATGCAAACAACCGCCCAGATACTGGCGCAGATCAGAAAGCCCATCTTCAGGCCAATCACGTCGATCAGCCAGCCGCAGATCGGCTGAAATACCGTATAGGCCAGTTGGAACGACGCCACCACCCAGGAGTACTGCTCGGTGGTCATGTTGAGGCTGGTTTTCAGTTCAGGTGCCAGAATGCCAAGCGAATTACGGGTGATGTAGTTGACCGTTACGCCCAGTAAAAACAGCGCCAACATCCACCAGCGCAGCGATTTGAACTTGCGCCGGCCGGTATCGGCGACCCTTTGATTAATTTCAACACTCATCTGTCTTCTCTCCACGACGGCTGCCCGGTGCAACAGCGCGCCTTTTGGTAGGGTACGTTTTGGTATCGAAGGTATGGGCCGTGGAAAACTGCGGTATGTCTGACAAAGACCAACGCATCACGATCACAACCACATGATTTATTTTCGTTTTATTTATAATTCAGCCCATCAATTGGACTGATAAATCTATAAAGTTGGTATACCAATTCAGACTAACCAGCCGGAAGCGTGAGCGAAACGAGGTTTTTTGCAAAAATTCTCATGCATAGAATAAAAGCTCGCCATAATGGCGACATAAGCCTGACAGTACGCTGAAAAAACACCGTGAAAATATTTTCATTACCGAATTTGAAGGAGATCACAGAATGAACGGAAAGCTGAAAATACAGGAAATTGCCCGGCAAACCGGGCTGTCGATCAGCACCGTTTCACGTGTATTAGCCGGTAAGTCCAATACCAGCGTCGAAGCTCGACAAAAGGTGTTGGCCTGCGCTCAACAGAACGGCATTCTGCAGGGCATTTCCAGCGGCAGGCTGATGCTCAATAACGTGATGGTCTTCGCCCCCCAGCGCGCTTTTGATGTGCGCACCGATATCTTCTACTACAAGGTGATCCAGGGGATCTCCGCCGCATTAGCTGAGCATGAAGTGCGGATCCGCTATTGTGGGCTGGAAGAACTGCACAGCGACGGCGCGTTGTTTCTGGAAAAAATGAGCGATCCGCAAACTCAGGCGGCGCTGATTATCGGCATCGATGACGAACACATTCACCAGTTGGCTGCCGACCTGAATAAACCCTGCGTACTGATTAACTGCACCGACCGCCAGATGCGGCTCGACAGCGTGTCACCCGATCACCAACTGATTGGCGAGTTCTCCGCCAACTATCTGATGCAACAAGGGCACAGCCATATTTTGAATCTGCAATGCCTGCGCCGCCACACCATGGAACTGCGGCTGGCGGGTATTAAACAAGCCTATGCGCGGCACAATATCGCCTTTGACGACGGCCGCCATCTGGTGACTACTTCCGGCTTCGGCAGCGAAGAAGCCGAACAGGCGCTTACCACCTTTATCAACCGGGTGAGCCACCGCTCGCAGCTACCAACGGCCATTCTTGCCGGTGGCGACTACATGGCGGTCGGCGCGGTCAAAGCACTGAACAAGCTGCAGCTGAGCGTACCGGGGGATATCTCGGTGATGAGCACCGACGGCTTCAATCTGGCGGAAATTCACGACGTGCCGCTCACCTCGGTGCAGGTACCGCGCGACGAGCTGGGTTATGAGGCGATCCAACTGCTGCAACGCCGCATGCTGCGCGCCGATGCACCGCCTTGTAACCTGCTGCTGCACGGCAAACTGGCGGTACGCGCCTCGGTCAAACGCATCAGTCCCCATAAAACCAGCCCGGCGGTCAGCACCCATGACCACCGCCTTTACGATGTCTGAACTACACTTAGTGGCAGAATATTTATAAATACCCGATAGCTTGAAAGATGAGGGCTAAATTTTTTTGCCTAAGGAGAGCCACTATGCCGACCCTGACAGCACGTTCAGTCATTCCCCCTTATATGCTGCGCCGAATCATTGAACACGGCAGCCTACCGCAGCGCGACTGCGCATTGCACACCCTGAACCACGTCCAGAGCCTGCTCGGTAACAAGCCGTTGCGTGCGCCCGGCGCGAAAACCGCCAGTGCCGGCCAGGTTATTCGCGATATTTACGACGCCGAAAACGGTACCCAACTGCCCGGAAAACAGGTGCGTAATGAGGGCCAACCCAGTAACCACGACGTCGCAGTAGATGAAGCTTACGACTACCTCGGCGTGACCTACGATTTCTTCTGGCAGGCATTCAAACGTAATTCTCTGGACAATCGCGGTCTGCCGCTGACCGGCAGCGTACATTACGGCAAGGAATACCAAAACGCCTTTTGGAACGGCCAGCAGATGGTCTTTGGCGACGGTGACGGCGAAATCTTTAACCGTTTTACCATCGCCATCGACGTGGTTGGCCATGAACTGGCGCATGGCGTTACCGAAAGCGAAGCAGGGTTAATTTACTTCCAGCAGGCTGGTGCGCTGAATGAGTCGCTGTCCGACGTGTTTGGTTCTCTGGTTAAGCAATTCCACCTCAAACAGACCGCGGATAAAGCCGACTGGCTGATTGGCGAGGGACTGCTGGCGAAAGGCATCAACGGCAAGGGCCTGCGTTCCATGTCGGCCCCCGGTACGGCTTACGACGATCCGCTGCTGGGGAAAGACCCGCAACCGGCCAGCATGAAGGACTATATTCAGACCAAAGAGGATAACGGCGGCGTACACCTTAACTCCGGCATTCCCAACCGCGCTTTCTATCTGGCAGCTAAAGCACTGGGGGGTTTTGCCTGGGAAAAAGCGGGCTATATTTGGTACGACACGCTTTGCGACAAGACGCTGCCGCAGGACGCCGACTTCGCTACCTTTGCCCGCACTACGGTAAAACATGCGCAACAACGTTTCGACGGTGACGTGGCGGATAAGGTGCAGCAGGCCTGGCATCAGGTGGGGGTGGAATAATGAAACCCTTGCCGACGCTCAATCAGGACACGGTCATTGAGCTGGCACGTGAAGGCGGCTTCGCCTTTATTCCCAAACTGGCTGGCCAGCGGCGCATTGCGCTGGCCGATATTACGCCGGAACAGCGGCAACGTCTGAATCAACTGTTGAACCAGACGCTGCCCTACGCGCAAGAGGAGGGGCAGCCAGGTTCTCCCGGCTGCGGCGACCAGCGCTACTTCCGCGTGCAAATCAGCTATTACAGCCAAACATTGAGTAGTGAAATCGTGCTGCTGATACCGGAAACCAGCGCCCCACAGGCATTGATCGACCTTTGGAAAACCGGTCAGGTCGATGAGTGAACGGTTCTAAAGTGAGGGACGCAACGGCGAGTTAATCGGGGCGAATTTATTCGCCCTCTACCCAAGGTGTATAGCTGAACAACACACGCTTTTTCGATATCAGCCCATGGCCATTTTGGCACAGATAATCTACCGCGCCGCAGGCCTTCAATTCTTGCAGCGCCTGCCGGCATTCCGGACACTCGGCCAACTGGCGATAATCGCTGTGACAGGCTTCGCAATGATAGTGACCCTTCACCCACTGCATTGCCTGGTGACATTGCGGACATAGCGCTTCCATAGACTCTCCCGAGTTAAATTACGCCCCATGAGCGTAAGAAATAGATCCCCAGCGCGGTGGTGAAAAACGACCCGACGGTGGTGATGGCGATAATGTTCGCCGCCAGCGTGGCATTGCCGCCCATGGCGCGCGTCATGACATAACTGCCGGAGGCGGTTGGCGTGGCCGAGAACAGGAAGATAATCCCCAATGCCGCGCCCTGGAAACCGCATAGCCAGCCACCCAACGTCATCAATATCGGCACCAGAAACAGTTTGGCGCTGGAGGACAGCGCCGCCACATTAGACGAGCGGAACATGGCGCGCAAATCCAGGCTGGCACCGGTGCACAGCAGCGCCAGTGGCAACGACAACCCTGAGATATAGCTGCCGGTTTGCCGGATAACCTGTGGGATTTCCAGCCCGGTCTGGGCGAACAGCAACCCACACACCAGGCCGATAATCAGCGGGTTAGTGACAATACTGCGCAACAGCGACAGCCGGCTGATCTTCTTACCCTCTCCGCCCTGCAGGCTGCGGGTCAGGGTCACCACCGACAGTACGTTAAACAGGATCACCGTGACCGTCAGGTATAACGACCCCAGCGCAACCCCTTCGCTGCCATAAGCGGTCATGGCATAAGCCAGGCCGACGATGGCGGTATTGGCACGGAAACCACCCTGAACAAAGACGCCGCGCTCACGCGGTTCTTTCACCAGCCAGACGGCGGCTATCTCCAGCAACAGGAAAGTGGCGACGGTGCCGACCGCACCGTAGATCACCAGCGACAGGTTACCCAGCAGTTGCGGATGATTGGTGGCAATGCTGAAGAACAGCAAGCAAGGCAGCGCCAGATTGAACACCAACCGCGTGGCGCCATCAATAAAGCGGTCATCCATCATCCGCCAGTGGCGTAGCAGCACGCCCAGCAACATCATTAACAGATTGGGTACGGTGACGCTGAACGCAAAACTCCAGGTTTCCCAGGACATGGTGTTCCTTCAAGCTGACGGCGGTAATCTTCAGATAATAAAACGATTTCGGCGCAATAAAAAAGGGGCGCGGTATGGTTACCGCGCCCCTTGTACTGATTATTTGCTTTTCTTCAGGTGGCTCATCAGGCGTTTACGTTTACGCATCTGGTTCGGCGTCAGCAGGTTGCGCTTGCCGGCGAACGGGTTTTCACCCTCTTTGAACTGGATGCGAATTGGCGTACCCATCACCTTCAGAGAACGACGGAAGTAGTTCATCAGATAGCGTTTGTACGAGTCGGCCAGATCGGTTACCTGGTTGCCGTGGATCACCACAATCGGCGGGTTGTACCCACCGGCGTGCGCGTATTTCAGCTTCACGCGGCGGCCACGCACCAACGGTGGCTGGTGGTCATCGGCAGCCATCTGCATGATTTTGGTCAGCATCGAGGTGTTCACGCGACGCGTCGCGCACTCGTAAGCTTCCTGTACCGATTCGAACAGGTTACCCACGCCGCTGCCGTGCAAAGCGGAAATGAAGTGCACACGGGCGAAGTCGACAAAGCCCAGGCGCAGATCGAGCATCTCTTTGACGTGCTCGCGATCTTCTTCGCTCATGCCATCCCACTTGTTGACCGCAATCACCAGTGAGCGCCCACTATTGAGGATAAAGCCGAGCAGCGAGAGATCCTGATCGGAAATGCCTTCGCGCGCATCGACGACCAGCAGCACAACGTTTGCGTCTTCGATCGCCTGCAGGGTTTTAATTACCGAGAATTTCTCTACGGTTTCCGTTACCTTGCCGCGTTTACGCACCCCGGCGGTGTCGATCAGCACGTATTCGCGCTCGTCGCGGACCATCGGGATATAAATGCTGTCACGGGTGGTGCCCGGCATGTCGTACACCACCACACGCTCCTCGCCGAGGATACGGTTAGTCAGTGTGGACTTACCAACGTTAGGACGGCCAACGATTGCCAGCTTGATCGGCAAATCTTGCGGGTTGAAGTCGTCTTCCGGCTCTTCTTCCTCGTCTTCAGGCAGTTCACCTTCTTGCTCGGCCCAATAAGCAGCGTTAGCCTCTTCTTCGGTCAGCTCGACTTCTTCCGGTTTTTCACCGACAAACGGCACCAGCACGTGTTCGATCAGCTGCGCCACGCCACGACCGTGTGAAGCGGCAATCGCATGCACGTCACCCAGCCCCAGCGAGTAGAAATCGGCGGTGGCCATGTCTGGATCCATGCCGTCGGTTTTGTTGGCGACCAGGAAGGTGGCTTTCTGGCGGTTGCGCAGATGCTGGGCGATGCCCTGATCGGCAGGCATCAGACCGGCGCGGGCATCGACCATAAACAACACGATGTCTGCTTCTTCGATCGCCAATAGCGACTGGCCAGCCATGCGGGTTTCAACGCCGTCTTCGGTACCGTCAATACCCCCGGTATCGACGATGATGAATTCATTGCCCTCAACTTCTGCACGACCATACTTGCGGTCTCGCGTTAGCCCGGGGAAATCCGCCACCAGCGCATCGCGCGTATGTGTTAAACGGTTAAACAAGGTGGATTTACCCACATTCGGGCGCCCAACTAGCGCGACGACAGGTATCATTGTGAAGCCTCATTACTTAATAATCAATGCGTTACTGCACTATGGATAGACACCAGAAGTGCAGCTTATAAAATACGAAACGGCCCCTGAACACTCAGGAGCCGTTTTCCCCTTCATCTTTCGCGCCACAGCGGCGTTGTCTGCGCACCTTCGCCCCGCTCACTTAGTTCACTAAGCTCCCGAGGACTCATGCGCTTGCCGCCTGGCTGCAACCCGAAAGCTTTCGGGTGCAAGAAGGGTCACGACGAGCGGCGTTAGCGGGTGAAAGCGTAAACTTTTCCGCCCTTCGCCTGGATGACCAGCTTATCGCCGGCTACCATCGGCGCAGACAGGAAGCCGGAGCTATCCACTTCCTGCTGGGCAACAAAACGGCCGTCCGTGGTGTTAATCCAGTGCAGGTAACCTTCGGAGTCACCGGTCACCAGGTAACCATTATACATCACTGGCGGGGTCAGGTTGCGGTGCAACAGCTCGCTCTGCGTCCATACGGTGACGCCACCTTCGGTGCTCAGCGCGACCACGCGATCGTTCTGATCGACCAGGTAAATGCGGCCTGCATCAACGATAAAGTCGTTTACCGAGCCCAGTTCACGCTTCCACAAGATCTGGCCGGAACGCAGATCCAGCGCCGTCAGGTTGCCATTGTAACCTAATGCGTAGACAACGCCTTCAACAATCACCGGCGTAGTGTCGACATCGTTCAGACGATCGATTTCGGTCGCGCCGCTCGGCTGGGAAATACGCTGCTGCCAGATCAGTTGACCTTGCTGCATCAGTACGGCACTGACGCGGCCGTTATCACCGCCGACAATGGCTGCGCCAAAGGCAACGGCCGGAGCAGACTCGCCGCGCAACGACAGCGAAGGCATATCCAGGTTAACCGTCCACTTCACTGCGCCATCAGATTCATTCAGCGCCTGCAATTGACCGTTGGAGGTATGGATCAGTACCATGCCGTCGCTGATTACCGGACGCGAAATCGCTTCACCGGCCACCTTGGTCTGCCAGGCTACCTTACCGTCAGCGGTGTTCAGAGCGTAAACGACGGCTTTCTCGCTGCCGACATAAACTTTGTCGCCCGCAACAGCCATACCGCCCGACAGCAGCGCCGGCAGGTTGCTGGAGAAGAAGCCGGTCTTCTCGGAGAGATCAACCTTCCACTTTTCGTTACCGCTATCGGCATCCATCGCTTTCACGAGACCGTGGCGATCGGCAGCATAAATGGTGTTGTCCTGGAAAGCAGGACGCAGGTGAGAATAGAACTCACCGACGCCGTCGCCGACCGAGGTACTCCACGCCTTGCTTGGCGTGAACTGATTTTCAACTTTCGGCAGCGGCGACATGGTAACCACGTCTTCTTCACTGTTAAACAGTGAGCAACCACTCAACAAGGCAACGGAAACCAGTCCGACCAAGAGTGTTTTACGCAATTGCATGGGAATTCCCCTTAGCTGGACAAGTTATTCAATTTCATGCGCAGCAGAACCTGCAGCGCCTGAGAAGCGTTAGACTCAATGCCTTTGCTGTACGCCTCGCGCGCACCTTTGGTGTCGCCTTTGGCCAACAGCACGTCGCCGCGCGTATCCTGCGCCATCGCCGCCCAGCCTTCGCCTTTCACGCCATCCAGCGTTTTCAGCGCTTCATCCAGCTTTTTCTCCTGCAACTGCACACGGGCCAGACGCAGGTTAATCATCGAAAGCAGGTTTTCATCTTTGGTCTGGCCCTGAGCCAGCACCAGCTGTTGGTCCGCTTTGGCAAAGTCGTTCTGCTCAACAAAATGCTTCGCCAGTTCCAGCGAGGCCAGCACGCCGTAGCTGTTGCTGTTGGCCTGGGCGAACTTCTCCGCAGCGGCCACGTCGTCCGGTTTACCGACCGCCAGACGATCGCTGGCTTCCTGATAAGATTGGGACGCAATCATCATGTTGGAGTTCTCGTGGCTCTGCCAATAACGCCAGCCGACCAGGGCACCAATTCCGAGCACCACGCCCACTGCCAGCGCTTTGCCGTTTTCGGCAAAGAACCGACGCACGGCGTCGACTTGTTCGTTTTCAGTGGTATAGACTTCCACGGTGTCCTTCTCCTTAACCTAACATCAAAGCCAGACGCACAGCGACTTCGCTCTGCGCCAGCGTTTCTTGTTCACCACTGCGCAGGTCCTTGACGACCACCTGCTCGGCTGCGACTTCGTTCTCGCCCAGGATCAAGGCAACGCGCGCGCCCCATTTATCCGCACGGGTGATCTGCTTCTTAAAGTTACCGCCGCCGTAGTTGGTCATCAGTTTCAACTGCGGCGCGGCATCGCGAACACGTTCAGCCAACTGCATCGCCGCGCTCTGCGTACCGGCACCGGAAGAGATCACGTACACGTCAATGGTCGCCGGAGCTTTAAACTCTGGGTTGACCGCCTGAACCAGCAGCACCAAACGCTCCAGGCCCATCGCGAAACCGACTGCCGGCGTTGCACGCCCGCCCAGTTGCTCGACCAGACCGTCATAACGGCCACCGGCGCACACCGTCCCCTGAGCGCCCAGACTGGTGGTCACCCATTCGAATACCGTACGGTTGTAATAGTCCAGACCGCGCACCAGGCGTTCATTGATGGTATATGGGATACCTGCCTGGGCCAAAAGTTCACACAGGCCTTCAAAGTGGGCTTTGGATTCTTCATCCAGATACTCGGACAGGCGCGGCGCATCGTTCAACAACGCTTGCACTTCCGGGTTTTTGGAGTCCAGCACGCGCAGCGGGTTGCTGTACATGCGGCGTTTGCAATCTTCGTCCAGCTTGTCTTGATGCTGTTCCAGGAACGCCACCAAAGCATCACGGTAATTGGCGCGAGCTTCCAGTGAGCCGATGGAATTCAGCTCCAGCTTAACGTGATCAGCGATGCCCAGCGCTTTCCACCAGCGGGCGCTCAGCAGGATCAGCTCGGCGTCGATATCCGGGCCCTGCAGGCCAAACACTTCGGCACCCAGTTGGTGGAATTGGCGGTAGCGGCCTTTTTGCGGACGCTCGTAGCGGAACATCGGACCGACGTACCAAAGACGCTGCTCCTGATTGTACAGCAGACCATGTTCGATGCCGGCGCGAACGCAACCAGCGGTCCCTTCCGGACGCAGCGTCAGGCTTTCGCCATTGCGATCGTCGAAGGTATACATCTCTTTTTCTACGACGTCGGTCACTTCGCCGATCGCGCGTTTGAATAACGGGGTCTGCTCTACAATCGGCAAGCGGATTTCGCTGTAACCGTAGCCGCTCAGCACCTGCTTGAGGATGCCTTCAATACGCTGCCATAATGCCGTTTCTTCCGGCAGGTAGTCGTTCATGCCGCGAATGGCTTGAATGTTCTTTGCCACGTGAGTTCTCTGTCCGTTGTCTATAAAAATGAACCCGATTATAGGGACTTTGCCGTCCCGTATTCAACGCGAATGCAGAGTTCTGCTCCCGGGTTCATAAACAAGCGGGCTAAAAAGCCCGCCGTATCGGTATAATGCTTATTTTTCCAGCAGGTTGACCGAGATGCGATTGCTCTCATCCATCATCGACGCCTTGGCGCGAATTTTGGCTTCCAACTGGTCAATCATCTGCTCGTTGTCGAAACGATCTTTCTGGCGCACGCCGTCTTCGTAGAAGCCGCTCTTTTTATGGCCGCCGGTAACGCCCAGCGTGGACACCAGCGCTTCGCCCGGCCCATTGACCACGCAGCCGATAATCGAAATGTCCATCGGCGTGATGATATCTTCCAGGCGCTGTTCCAGCGCGTTCACCGTACCGATAACGTCAAACTCCTGACGTGAACAGGTCGGGCACGCGATGAAGTTAATGCCGCGAGCGCGGATACGCAGTGACTTCAGAATGTCGAAACCAACCTTAACCTCTTCCACCGGATCGGCCGCCAGCGAGATACGCAGGGTATCGCCAATGCCTTCCGACAGCAGCAGACCCAGGCCAATCGCCGACTTGACCGAACCACTGCGTGCGCCACCGGCTTCGGTAATGCCGAGATGCAGCGGCTGATCGATACGCGCCGCCAGCAGCCGGTAGGATTGCACCGCCAGGAACACATCGGAAGCCTTGACGCTGACCTTGAACTGGTCGAAGTTGAGGCGATCGAGGATATCAACGTGGCGCATGGCGGATTCAAGCAGGGCTTCCGGCGTAGGTTCACCGTACTTTTCCTGGATGTCTTTCTCCAGCGAGCCGCCGTTTACCCCGATACGGATTGGGATATTTTTATCGCGTGCGCAGTCCACAACTGAACGGATACGCGACTCGTTACCGATATTGCCCGGGTTGATACGCAGGCAGTCTACGCCGTATTCAGCCACCTGCAGCGCAATGCGGTAATCGAAGTGGATATCGGCGACCAGCGGCACGTTGACCTGTTGCTTGATCAGCTTGAATGCCTCGGCGGCATCCATGGTGGGGACTGAAACGCGGACGATATCGACGCCGACGCGCTCCAGCGCTTTAATCTGATTGACCGTGGCTTCGACATCGGTAGTACGGGTGTTAGTCATCGACTGCACAGCAATCGGCGCACCATCACCAATAGGCACATTGCCGACGTAAATTCGCGTTGATTTTCGACGGATGATGGGCGATTGGTTATGCATTACTTACTCTCCATTGTTGCTCTGACTTAACGACAATGGCCGCGCAATTACTGCGCGGCAACGGTCAGACGAGCAACACGGTTTGACTTAACAAACCGGCTTAAATCAACCGGCTTACCTTGATATTGAATCTGTACTGCGGCCGGTGCGCCAATGGTCAGTTTATAAGGCGCGGTGCCCGCCAGGCTCAGCTTACCGCCGTTCTTCTGGCTACCGCTGTACAGCGTTTTGCCGCTGGCGTCAGTCACCTGCAACCAGCAGTCGGCGGTGAAGTTCATCACCAGCGCATTAGGATCAACCGCCGGTGCAGCTACGCCCGCATCTGCCGTCGGCAACGGTGCGGTTGGCGCCGCAGGCGTTGTCTCAGGCAACGTGGTTTGGCTTGGTGAAACCACCGCAGGCTGCTGCGCGGTTGCACTGCCGGTCACGGCCGGAGTCTGTGATTGCTGTGCTGCTGCGCCCGCACCGGTGTCAACCGGTGTGGAGCCATTGTCGGCCAAAGGTGCGCTGTTGTCGGCATTACTGTCGGTCAACGGTACGGATTGGCCTTCATTGTTTTGTGAAAGCTGGGCAGAAGATTGATCGGCCATAGTGGCGATCTCTTCCTGCTGGGCCTTGTGATTTTGCCACCACCAGGCACCGGTCAAGCCGACCACCACGAAAACGATCAACCAGGTGAAGCTCATCAGCCAGCCGTCGCGTTTTTTACGGCGCTTGCCCAGAGAGAAGCTTTGCATCGGAGCCACTTTCGCGACCTTCAACGGTGCCTGCTTGGCCAGCATCGGCAGCAGTTCATCCTCTGGCAAACGCACCAGCTTGGCATAGGAACGGATATAACCACGCACGAAGGTTGAAGCCAGGTCTGCGGACAGATTGTCTTCTTCAATATCGCGCACGGTAGACATTTTGAGGCACAGGCGTTCTGCAACGGCCTGTTGACTCAACCCGAGTTGTTCACGGGCCTGACGCAGACGTTCGCCTGTCGTCATTGATACGGTTTTATCTTGGGAGGCTTCAGTATTCATTAGCTAAGAACTGCTGGTACTGTTTGGATTGTGGAAAACTTCGCGATAACTGCTTGCCATAACGTTGCACGCTATCTTGGCGCCCGGCTAACGCGGCGAAACGAATCTGTAACCATAAGCTGTCGGCGCTGGCCGGCAGAACATGTTGATAACTATCCAATAAAAGTTGCGACTGTGCGCGCTTCCCTTCTCCAAATTGCTTTTCCGCCTCCACCAACAGTGGAGTGCCCTTGTCCGGATCGATCTTCAAAGCACGTGTTAACAAAATACGTGCCTCGTCGTTTTGTCCGGCTTTGAGAAAACAGTAACCTGCGTTTTCCAGGCTGTCGGCAACCTGACCGTAATCCGGTGCCACGGCTGCTGCGCTAAACTGCTGTTGTGCCGGTACATACTGCCCTAAACTGCAAAGAAACGCACCGTAATTATTCAGCACTGTGCCATTGTTCGGCGCAAGTTTGAGCGCCTGCTGATAACGCTGTTCAGCCGCGCTGTTCTCGCCAATCCGCTGCTCGTAGAGCGCCATACCCAATTGGGTACGGTAATCCTGTGGGGCGGCGTCTGCCGCTTTCTCCAGATTCTGGCGCGCGGCGTTTAAATCGCCCTGCTTCAGATATTCCAGACCCAGTTGCAATCGCGTCTGACCGGCTTCAGGCAGCGCGTCTTTTTCTTCCGGCGCTGAACCGGAACAACCGGCCAGTAACCCGGCCGCCAGCAACGTACCCCACAGAATCAGCTTCATGCCTGCATTCATTTCCTTGTCAGATGTTACCTTGACGTCTTTTCACATAACAGACTGTAAGATAACAAAAATCATGCTATAGGATTCAGACCGCACGCACGGTGATAGGTTCCCCGGCCATTTTCTTTTTCAGGGTACGCTTGGTGCGGTCGATCACTTCACCCGCCAGTTGCCCGCAGGCGGCATCGATATCGTCACCACGGGTTTTACGAACAATAGTCGTAAAGCCGTATTCCATCAACACTTTGGAAAAACGATCCACGCGGCTGTTGGAGCTGCGGCCGTAAGGTGCACCCGGGAACGGGTTCCATGGGATCAGGTTGATCTTGCATGGCGTGTCCTTGAGGACTTCCGCCAGCTGGTGTGCGTCGTCGGTGCTGTCGTTGATATGATCCAGCATCACGTACTCGACCGTCACCCTGCCCTGATTGGCGTTGGATTTTTCCAGATAGCGGCGTACCGCAGCCAGGAAGGTCTCAATGTTGTATTTGCGGTTGATCGGCACGATGTCATCGCGGATCTTGTCGTTCGGCGCATGCAGCGAGATCGCCAGCGCGACGTCGATCATATCACCCAGCTTGTCCAGCGCAGGCACTACGCCCGAGGTCGACAGGGTCACGCGGCGTTTTGACAAGCCAAAACCGAAATCATCCAGCATGATTTCCATCGCCGGCACCACGTTGGTCAGGTTGAGCAAGGGCTCACCCATGCCCATCATCACCACGTTGGTGATCGGGCGCTCGCCGGTGACTTTCAGTGCACCGATGATTTTCGCCGCACGCCACACCTGGCCGATGATTTCCGACACGCGCAGGTTGCGGTTAAAGCCCTGCTGAGCGGTCGAACAGAATTTGCATTCCAGCGCGCAACCCACCTGGGAAGAAACACACAGGGTCGCACGGTCGCCGTCCGGGATATACACGGTTTCGACCTGCTGATCGCCCACCTTGATAGCCCATTTAATGGTGCCGTCGGCTGAGCGTTGTTCTTCCGCCACTTCTGGCGCACGGATTTCGGCGACGCTTTGCAATTTATTGCGCAGGACCTTGTTGATATCGGTCATCTGCTCAAAATCATCGCAGCAGTAGTGGTACATCCACTTCATCACCTGATCGGCACGGAAGGGTTTCTCGCCCATTTTGGCGAAAAACTCACGCATTTGCTGACGGTTCAGATCCAGCAGA
This sequence comes from Serratia sp. BNK-12, assembly GCF_047456085.1. Classification (NCBI taxonomy): domain Bacteria; kingdom Pseudomonadati; phylum Pseudomonadota; class Gammaproteobacteria; order Enterobacterales; family Yersiniaceae; genus Serratia; species Serratia sp. BNK-12. Next base: position 1,106,717 of record NZ_CP179896.1, on the reverse strand, counting down.
TTAATTTTGGCCACAGCCGGTTTTTCCGCGTTAACGGATTGAGTAGTCAGCGAATTATTTTCAGACACGATGTGCTCGGACGTGATGGGTTCTAACATAATTGATCTCTGGCCTCGTTGTTACACTTTATGGCGCGAAAGAGTGGAAAGTAAGTGCGTCGCTCAGCCCATAAAAATCGGGCGACGGCGCTAAAAGCGCGCCCCTGACAAGATGACTCATCAGGGGCGCGGCATTGTACAAATTTTAGTAGCTGCTTTCCACGTCTGAAAGGCATTCAGGGCATTTTTATTGTTTCAGCCAGTGAATGCCATACTTCAGCGTCGAAATGGCTGCAATTAACGCGGGCAGATTTCGCTTTCGTTGAAAAAGTAAGCGATTTCGCGCTGAGCAGATTCTACTGCGTCAGAACCGTGCACGGCGTTGGCAGTGAAGCTGTCCGCGTAGTCAGCACGCAGGGTGCCGGCCAGAGCGTTGTCTGGGTTGGTTGCGCCCATGATGTCACGGTTGCGCTGTACTGCATTTTCCGCTTCCAGAACCTGAACCACGATCGGGCCAGAGGTCATGAATTCAACCAGACCATCGAAGAATGGGCGGCCTTTGTGCTCAGCGTAGAAGCCTTCGGCTTGTTCGCGAGTCAGACGCAGCATTTTGGATGCGATGATTTTGAAACCGGCACGCTCAAAGCGAGCATAGATTGCGCCGATGTCGTTGTTAGCTACAGCGTTTGGTTTAATGATGGAAAAGGTACGTTCTACGGTCATGATGGCCTCTGTATAACTTCCAAAACAGGCCGGTCTGAAAACAGGTGCCGGCCTTCTCAAGTGGCGCAGATTATATGTGTGCCGTTAACGCTTGCCTACGGGAAAATCAACATTTCATTAAAAAATTATTATCCTGATTCTTCACTTTGCGGCCCAGAGCACAGGTTGTACGAACTCATACGGACCGAGTCTCAAAACGCGCTGCCGTTACCGACCCTTCCCTGCTTCACAACGAACTGCCATGCCGATCACAGTGCGTGACACTCTGGGTTGAGTTTATGACTATATTCTTTTAAAACAAAAAGATAATAAAAATCATCCAGACTTGGCCCCGCCCATTTCGGCAGCCGCGAAACCAGCAGGAAATGATATGGCCACCATGAAAGACGTTGCCCGACGCGCTGGCGTTTCCACCGCCACCGTCAGCAGGGTGATCAACAGCACCGCTTATGTTGAACCCGTCACCCGTGAACGCGTTGAAAAAGCCATGCGCGAGTTTAACTATCATCGAAATGCCGCCGCGCTGGCGCTGGCGAAACGCAGCGGCAATATGCTGGGGTTGCTGACCGGTAACCTCGACGATCCGTTTTTCTCGCGACTGGCCCGAGGCGTGGAAGATATCACGCGCAAAGACGGTGTAAAATTGATGGTCTGCAGCGGTGGCCATCAGGCCGAACTGGAGAAAAACGGCCTGGATTTTCTGATCAATCAAGGCTGCGAATCGATTGTTGCCCACGTCACCCGCATGAGCGATGCCGATATTCTGCGCTATGCCGCCCACACTCCGGCTATGGTGGTGATCAACCGTTATTTGCCCGCCATCGCCAATCGCTGCATCTGGCTGGACAACGTCAGCGCTTCTCAGGCTGCCACCCGAATGCTCATCGAGCGCGGACACCGCAACATTGCCTGCATCACCACAGATCTGCCGATCGATGACCGCAAGCAGCGTCTCGAGGGATATCGAACCGCGATGGCCGAAGCCGGGGTTGCGGTGCCGGGTGACTGGATCATCAGCGTTCCCTTCAATGAGCAAGGGGGCGAAGCAGCGGCAGAGAAAATCCTCGCCAGTAAGCAGGCTTTTACCGCCGCGCTGACATTCAACGACGTAATGGCCGCCGGCATGATGCGCACCTTTCGCCAGCGGCGGATGAACCTGCCCGAAGATATCTCGATTGTCGGCTTCGATGACGTAGCCCTGGCAAAATACCTCCACCCGCCGTTGACTACCGTGCATTATCCGATTGAGAAAATGGCCCGACGCGCGGCCAATTTGGCGCTGCAACTCAATTCAGGCACCGCCGTTACGCCGCAGAACAATCGGTTTTCCGCTGAGCTGATCCTGCGGGACTCGGTGGCCTTTGTGGAAAAAAAAACCATTTGAAGAAAACAAGGCCGCCAAGTGAGAGTTCTCTCACATAACGCGTCTTCATGTAACCGATTACATCGCCAATGGCCCGCGCTCACACCTCATTCACTGCAAATTCATTAGGCTTGCGTCACTTCCCCATCCTTAACCGGAGTTGTAAATGAATGACAAAAAGAAGCTCAACCTGGGGTTAGCGATGCTCCCCATTGTGGCCATGCTGTTGCTGCTTATCATAGGCTATGGCCAACTGGGTCTGCGGATCGAACCGCTGCTGCTGGCTTCCGCCGGCATTGCCGCTGCGCTGGCCTACTGGCAGGGCTATCGCTGGGACGACATCATTGATTCCATCGTCGCCAAGCTGGCCAAAGCCATGCCGGTGATTATGATATTGATTTGTGTGGGCGGGCTGATCGGCACCTGGATGTTCAGCGGTACCATTCCTTATATGGTTTATTGGGGGCTCAAACTGATCAGCCCTCAATATATCCTGATCGCCGCGTTCTTCATTACCAGCGTGATTTCCGTGTGTACCGGTACATCCTGGGGGGCAGCAGGCACCGTCGGGGTCGCGCTGATGGGCGTAGCCGCCGGGCTGGATGTGCCATTGGCCGCCGCCGCGGGCGCCGTCGTTTCCGGGGCCTATTTTGGCGACAAAATCTCCCCATTGTCTGACTCAACCAATTTCGCGGCCATCGTTGCGGACACCGACCTTTACAGCCATATCCAGCACCTGATGTATACGACGCTTCCGAGCTTCATTTTAGCGGCGGTGGTGTATCTGATTGCCGGACACACCAGCGCCGTCGGCAGCGTGGCTACACCGGAAAAAGTCACCGAGATCGTGACGGCGCTAGAGAGCCTTTATCACTTCAACCTGTTGCTAATCCTGCCCCCGGTTTTGGTGCTGTGGGGCGCGGTGACCAAACGTCCGGTGATCCCGGTCATGCTGGCAGCCTGTGCGCTGGCTATCGCCATCGGCGTACTTCTGCAGGGGTTCAGTCTGCAACAAGGCTTAAATGCGCTGATGGATGGTTTTAACCTTTCAATGTTTGCCACTCAAGGGCACGGCATCAACGGTATCGTCGAAGATGTGCCTCGCCTGCTCAACCGGGGCGGTATGTTTTCGATGATGAGCACCATCCTGCTGGTCTTCTGCGCCTTTTCCTTTGCGGGCGCATTAACCCTGACCGGGGCATTGACCGTCATCATCAATCGGCTGCTGAAAGTGGTTCACACTACCGGCCAACTGATCGCCGCAACGGTTGCAACCACCATTCTGGTCACCGGCGCCACCAGCGACGGCAAATTGGCGCTGCTGATCCCCGCTGAACTCTTCAAAGGCGCCTATCGCCGCATGGGCCTGGACAATAAAAACCTGTCGCGGACCGTAGAAGATGCAGGCACCGTCATCGAACCGTTAATTCCGTGGACCGCCGCAGGCATTTATATGGCGACCACCCTGGGGGTCAGCACGCTGGATTTGCTGCCCTGGGCCATCCAATGCTACGCCGCCGTAGTATTCGCCCTGATTTACGGATTTACCGGTTTCGGCATTGCCAAGATACAGCCACAGCAAGATTTACAGCGTAAGGAAGCCTGACGTGAAACAAACCGATTTTAACCAGATCATCAACCGCCACCACACCGGCTCGGTGAAATGGGACTTTATCGACCGCTATCTGCAGCTCGATGAAACCGATCTTTTGCCGATGTGGGTGTCCGATTTTGACTTTCAGTGTCCGCTGGAAGTCCGACAGGCGCTGCATCACCGCGTTGAACACGGCATATTCGGTTACAGCGAACGCGATGACCAGTATTACCAGGCGGTGATGGATTGGTTCTCAAAACGGCATCAGTTGCCTTTGCAGCGGGAGTGGTTCACCTCCATCGAAGGCGTGGTTCCCGGTCTGGCGATCCTGATCCAACTGCTAAGCCAGCCCGGAGATCCGATCGTGATCCAGGGGCCGTACTACGGATCTTTTGCCAAGATCGTTACCCTGAACGGCAGAGAGGTGCTTGAAAATCCTTTAGCCTTCGGCCCGAAAGGCTATCAATTCGACTTCGATCATCTGGAGGCGTGTTTTGAACAGCGCAAGCCCCCGTTGCTGCTGCTGTGCAATCCGCATAACCCAACGGGCCGGTGCTGGACCCGCGACGAACTGACGCAGTTGATGACGCTGTGCAGCCGCTATGGCGTAACGGTTATCTCCGATGAAATCTGGGCCGATCTGCTGCTGCCTGGCGAGACCTTCACCTCCGTGCTGCATCTGGACGAGAGCTGGCAAGACCATGTGATTTCTGCGACTTCCGCCAGCAAGAGCTTTGGCCTGTCGTCACTGCGCATCTCAAACTTCCTGATCCCCAACGATCAAACCCGAAATGCGTTTGTCGAACGCCTCAATGCCCATGGGTTGGATGTCTTCAATGCGCTGTCGATGACCGCCGCCACGGCCGCCTATCAGCAAGGGGAAACCTGGCTTGATGCTCTGCAGCAATATCTGGCAGACAACCGGCGCTGGTTTGAACAGGCCTTAGCCTATGCCGCCCCCTGGTGCAAAATGACCCGGGCCGAAGGCACCTATCTTGCCTGGCTGGATTGTCGCGCTTTGGGCCTGGATGACAATGCGCTTCAACAGGCGCTGATCCACCAGTCAAAAATTGCTGCCTCCATGGGCGTCAGCTTTGGCGAACAGGGAAAAGGATTTATCCGCCTCAATCTCGGCTGCCCGCGTCAATATCTTGAAAGCGCCATTGCAGGGCTCGCGCGATTAAAACCGTCGCTTTGATCAGCAGGAAAAAGCAAGCGCTACCGGCAGAATGTGCGCCGGTAGCGAAAAGCAGGATTATTGGGTTTTGTCGGTCGAAGGAATGATATTACGCAGCCAACTGCCCCAGCGGCGCTGGTAGAAGGGTTGGGTATGGGTGATCAGGTAATGGCTGACCCCACGCTCCTTTTCAGAGACCAGACAAAAATCTACCGGCTCGTCGTTGGGCGCAGTTTCGCTGGCAACGCTTCCGGCTTCGTTGATCAGCGCTTCAATTTCCGCCGGCTCACCGTCCACTTCCAGTCCGACCAACAGATTTGGTTTTTCGTCGACCGCCTGATCGTGCATCAGTGCCAAAAACGCACGGCGTACCGGCTTGCGTTGACTGAAAAGCGTGGTCAAGGCATCGACCATCGCCGACGGGTACTCCTCCGGCTGACCCAACAGGATCTGGGTATCCTTGTCGATATAACGTTCCGCCGGTTTGGCTACGCCACCGGTGGCCAGCAGCATTGCCACTTCTTCAGGATAAAACTCTTTGCCGTACTCGGCCTTAGGGTTGAGGAACAGATCCGCGCCCTGAGTGATTTCGAACAATACCCGCGCCGGCATAGCGATAAACGGCTGTTCGTCTTCAACGGCCTTTTGCAGCGCTTCTACCGAGCTAAAAAACGGAATGATGCTGCCGCCGTCCTGTTTTTCCCAGTGCTGAATATTCACCGGCGTATCGGCGTTCAGCGTGATGTCACCGCCATGCTGTACCTGTTCGCTGTCACCGAGGATCAACACCGTCGCGTCGAGCAACTCACGGAAAAACGCCGGGCGATGGGCCGGCTCGGTCACCGCCAGCTTCAGCAGGCGTTCAAGTTCGTTTTCGCCTGTGGCGGTATCGTGATGGTGAGAACTCATGACAAACTCCAGCAATCAAATAACGGGGCCCAGCATGCTGGGCCCCGACAATAAAACGACGTTCAAGCCGCCCGCCAAGGCGGGCATGCCATTATTTGGCTTTGCTCAGCAACAGGTTGGCCAGGGCACGCACACCCAGACCGGTCGCACCGGCAGACCATTGATCCACCGCGCCCTTACGGTAAGTGGCGGAGCAGTCAATGTGCAACCAGCCTTTCTGATAATTCTGCACAAAATGCGACAGGAATGCAGCCGCGGTGCTGGCACCGGCAGTGTAGGCCGGACCGGCAATATTGTTCAGTTCAGCAAAGTTGGACGGCAGTTGGCTGCGGTGGAACTCAGCCAACGGCAGGCGCCAGAAAGGCTCTTGCTCGGCAGCCGCGCTGGTCAGCAGTTCCTGTGCCAAAGCATCATCGAAGCTGAACAACGCATGGTAATCGTTACCCACCGCCGTTTTCGCCGCACCGGTCAGGGTGGCGCAGTCGATGATCAACTCAGGGTTTTGTGCAGAAGCATCGATCAGTCCGTCAGCCAGTACCAGGCGCCCTTCCGCATCGGTGTTCATAACCTCAACGGTTTTGCCGTTACGATAACGGATGATGTCACCCAGTTTGAAGGCGTTGCCGCTAACCATGTTATCGGCGCAGCACAGATAGAGTTTCACGCGCTGTTTCAGACCACGGGCCGCCGCCAGCGCCAGTGCGCCGGTAATGGTGGCCGCACCGCCCATATCCGCTTTCATGGAATCCATAAAGGCACTTTGCTTCAGGCTGTAGCCACCGGTGTCAAAGGTGATGCCTTTGCCCACCAGGCAAGCAAATACCGGCGCTTCCGGGTTGCCGGTCGGGTTGAAGTCCAGTGCCAACAGCACCGGTGAACGATCGGAGCCCCGGCCCACGGTGTGAATACCGGCGTAGTTTTGCTCGCGCAGATCTTCACCCTTGGTAATACGATAGCTGACGGCATCGCAGCCAACGTCACACATCAGATCAACCGCGCGCGTAGCCAGTTGTTCCGGCCCCAGCTCTTCCGCCGGCATATTGATGGTGTCGCGTACCCAGTCAACAATCTTCAGACGCTGTTCCAGCTCTTTGCGTTCCGCTTCCGGCAGCTCTGCCCATTCGACGCTGCGCTTGCCTTTTGGCCCGCGGAAACCTTGCCAGAACGCCCAGCTGTTCTCCAGATCCCAGCCATCGCCGGCCAGTTTGACGTTCTTGACACCTTGGCCGTCAATCTTGCGGGCAGCACGCTGGATGCCCCCCAGCTTGTCGTTGCCGGTCAGGTGAATGGTCATTCCTCGATCATCAGTGCTCAGCAGCGCTTTTTCGCCCCAGCGAGCGTCGGCAGGTTGGTTCGACAGCGTTACCTGCATGAATTCAGTTGTCATAGCCTTCTTACTCCGGATTATTCTTTTATTAATCGTGTCGGATACAAAATAAACGGGCCGCCTATGGCAGCCCGTTACGCTATTTACTCCGCTTCATCTAACCAGACCAGCAGGATCGCTTCCAGTATTTTCTCATTGGAAGCCTGTGGATCGTCGTCAAAATCTTCCAGATCGCAAATCCACTGATGCATGTCGGTAAAACGTACGGTTTTCGGATCGGTATCCGGGTATTGGTCGTACAGGGCTTCGCCGATTTCACGGCTATCGGTCCACTTCAGTCCCATTATTATCTCCAGCTCTGCGCCGCGGCTAGCAATTAATGCTCACGCGCATGGTTAACGGTATAACGCGGCATTTCGACCACCAAATCTTCGTCGGCCACCAGCGCCTGGCAGCTCAGGCGGCTTTCCGGCTCCAGACCCCAGGCCTTGTCCAGCATGTCGTCTTCCAGCTCGCTGCTCTCTTCAAGAGAGTCAAAGCCTTCGCGCACGATGCAGTGACAGGTGGTGCAGGCGCAGGATTTCTCGCAGGCGTGCTCAATTTCGATACCGTTGCGCAGTGCAACGTTGAGGATTGACTCCCCTTGCTCAGCTTCCAGTACCGCCCCCTCCGGGCATAAATCTTGATGGGGCAGGAAAACAATTTTAGGCATGATTAAACCTCATCCACAGAATGGCCAGCCAGCGCACGGCGAATGGAAGCATCCATGCGGCGCGCGGCAAAGTCTTGCGTTTGTGCATCTAATGTTTTTATTGCGGCTTCGATAGCGGCAGGATCGGTGCCCTGCGTCGCCTGTTGCAAAGCTTCCACCGCCGCGGCGATCGCCGTACTTTCGGCCTCGCTCAGTAAAGCAGCATCGCTTGCCAGTGCGCCCTGCAGGCTTTCCAGCACCCGAGACGCCTCTACCCGCTGTTCTGCCAGTTTGCGTGCGCCAACATCGCTCTGCGCATTGGCCATCGAGTCTTTGATCATACCGGCGATTTCGGCGTCAGAAAGGCCATACGAAGGTTTAACCTGAATCGAAGCCTCAACGCCGGTGGATTTCTCCATCGCGGTAACGCTCAACAGGCCGTCGGCATCCACCTGGAAGGTGACGCGAATATGCGCGCCACCGGCAGGCAGCGGCGGTAAGCCACGCAGCGAGAAACGCGCCAGCGAACGGCAATCCTGTACCAGCTCACGCTCACCCTGCAGCACGTGGATCATCATCGCGCTTTGGCCGTCTTTGAAAGTGGTGAATTCCTGGGCACGCGCCACCGGAATGGTGGTGTTGCGCGGGATCACTTTTTCGACCAGACCACCCATGGTTTCCAGACCCAGCGACAGCGGGATCACGTCCAGCAGCAGCATGTCGCTGTCCGGCTTGTTGCCCACCAGAATATCGGCCTGAATGGCGGCACCGATAGCGACCACTTTATCGGGATCAATCGAAGTCAGCGGCGTGCGGCCAAAGAACGCGCCTACCTGCTCACGCACCAAAGGTACGCGAGTGGAACCGCCAACCATCACCACTTCCAACACGTCTTCAGCATTGACGCCGGCGTCTTTCAGCGCACGGCGACAGGCCATCAGGGTGCGTTTAACCAGTGTGGCGATCAAAGCGTCGAACTGCGCACGCGTCACTTCGCCCTGCCAACCGGCAACTTCCACGCTCACGCTGTCGGCATCGCTCAGAGCTATCTTGGCGGCAATGGCTGCGTCCAGCAGTTGACGCTGAACCCCGTGATCGCTACGGTCGGCCACGCCGGCCTGTTCCCGCAGCCAATCGGCCAGCAGGTGGTCAAAGTCGTCGCCGCCCAACGCGGAATCGCCGCCGGTGGCCAACACTTCGAACACGCCGCGGCTCAGCCGCAGAATGGAAATATCAAAGGTGCCGCCGCCCAAATCGTAAACCGCGATGATGCCTTCCTGCCCGGAATCCAGGCCATAGGCAATCGCTGCCGCCGTAGGTTCGTTCAGCAGGCGCAGCACGTGCAGCCCGGCCAGACGCGCAGCGTCCTTGGTGCCCTGGCGCTGTGCATCGTCAAAATATGCGGGAACGGTGATCACCACGCCGTCTAAATCCCCTTCCAGCGCGGTTTGCGCACGCGCGGCAAGCGCTTTGAGGATATCGGCGGAAACGCCTACCGGGTTAACCGGTCCGGCGGCGGTCAGGATCATCGGCAAGCCGTTTTCACTGGCCTGGAACTGGTACGGCAGGTTCGGGTAACGCTGCTGTACGTCGGCCAGAGAGCGACCCATCATGCGTTTGATTGAGCTGATGGTGTTAGCGGGATCCTGTGCGGCCTGCTGGCGCGCATCCCAACCGACACGCAAGGTATCAGCCTGATAGTGCACCACCGAGGGCAGTAAATCGCGCCCCTGAGCATCGGCCAGCGTTTCCGCCTGCCCGCTGCGCACCGTGGCGACCAGAGAGTTGGTGGTGCCTAAATCAATACCGGCAGCCAGTCGGCGCTGGTGCGGCGCGGCGCTGAGGCCGGGCTCACTAATTTGTAATAAGGCCATATTGAAGCTTCCCATATCCTTCATACTTGAAGCTGCTTGGGTGTTGGCTGCCTTCACTCACCCCAGTCTCTTACTTGAGTAAGTTCCTGGGGATTCATTCAGTTGCCGCCTACAAGCAACTCCAATTATTTTGGGTATAAATGAAAAGAATTACTCAAAACCCAGCAGTTTTTCTTCGAGTTGTTCAACCTGTTGCTGGAGTTTGTCCAAAAAGCGTAGCTTACGCACGGTATCGGCGGCCTCGGGCCACTGCTGGTTATCCAACTGCTGCACCATCAGCGCAGTGCGCTGTTTGACCGTTTCGTTCACCCGCGCGCCAAAGTCGGCCAGCAGGCTTTCCGCCTCCGCTTTGCGCTCAATGGCGTCGAGCTCTTCACGCAATTCCAGCTGTTCCATCAGGAAAGCGGTATCCCGCAGGGTATGCTGCTCGTTGCCCAAATCAAAACCGTGCAAAGATAACATATACTCTGCGCGTTTTAATGGGTGCTTCAGCGTTTGGTAGGCTTCATTGATAGTCGCCGCCTGTTGCAACGCCATCAGGCGTTCGCGTTCCGGCTGGAGAGCATTGCGATCGGGATGGAATTGGCGTTGCAGATCCTGATAGCGAGATGCAAGCAGGCTGCCGTCCACGAGATAGCGAACTGGCAGCCCGAATAAAGTAAAGTAATCCATAGCGTGCTCTGGGCTTTATCGGATGAAGTTCCCCCGCGCCAGCGGGGGAGCTTGACGGACTGTCAGACGTTGAAACTTTCGCCGCAGCCGCACTCGCTTGAGACATTGGGGTTGTTGAACTTGAAGCCTTCGTTCAGGCCTTCCTTAACGAAATCAAGCTCGGTGCCGTCAAGGTAGACCAGGCTCTTGCCGTCAATGATCACCTTAACGCCTTTGTTTTCAAAAACGATGTCGTCATCGTTCATTTCGTCAACAAATTCCAGCACGTACGCCATCCCGGAGCAGCCAGAGGTTCTCACCCCCAGACGCAGGCCAAGACCCTTGCCGCGGTTATTCATAAATGCCTGAACACGCTGCGCAGCGCTGTCGCTCATGGTAATTGACATCACAACCTCATACTCAATATTCCCAACCTGTAGCAAAACCGATGTTGGGGGGCTAACCGGTGTAGGGGGCGAATATATTCGCCCCAATCAATGCGGGCACGGCATACAGCGCCCCTACACAAGAATTACTTGGCGTTATGTTTGCTCTTGTAGTCGGCAATCGCTGCTTTAATGGCGTCTTCCGCCAGGATAGAGCAGTGAATTTTTACCGGCGGTAATTCCAGTTCTTCGGCGATTTGGGTGTTTTTAATCGCTTCGGCCTGATCAAGAGATTTGCCTTTCATCCATTCGGTCACCAGCGAGCTGGAAGCGATGGCGGAGCCGCAGCCGTACGTTTTAAAACGCGCGTCTTCAATGATGCCTTCATTGTTGACCTTGATCTGCAGCTTCATGACGTCGCCACAAGCCGGTGCGCCAACCATACCGCTACCGACGCTAGGATCTTCGTTGTCGAAAGAACCCACGTTACGCGGGTTTTCATAGTGATCGATTACTTTTTCGCTGTAAGCCATGACCTTGCTCCTGAATCCTGAGAATTAATGATGTGCCCATTCGATGCTGTTGATATCCACGCCCTGCTTGAACATATCCCACAGTGGAGACAGGTCGCGCAGACGGCCAATGGATTTACGCACCAGTTGAATGGTGTAATCGATCTCTTCTTCCGTGGTGAAACGCCCCAGGGAGAAACGGATCGAGCTATGCGCCAACTCGTCGGTCATACCCAACGCGCGCAGCACGTAAGATGGCTCAAGGCTAGCGGAGGTACAGGCGGAGCCTGAAGAGACGGCAAGATCTTTCAGCGCCATGATCAGCGATTCACCTTCAACATAGTTGAAGCTGACATTCAGAATGTTAGGAACGCCGTGTTCCAGATCGCCGTTCAGATACACTTCTTCCATATCTTTCACGCCGTTCCACAGGCGGTCACGCAGCGTACGCAGGCGCGCCATTTCGGTCGGCATTTCTTCTTTGGCGATACGGTAGGCTTCACCCATACCGGCGATCTGATGCACTGGCAACGTACCTGAACGCATACCGCGCTCATGACCGCCGCCGTGGATCTGGGCTTCGATACGGATACGCGGTTTACGACGCACGTACAGCGCACCGATACCTTTCGGGCCATAAATCTTGTGGCCGGAGAAGGACATCAGATCGACTTTCAGCTTGCTCAGGTCGATAGGCAGTTTGCCCACGCTCTGGGTCGCATCAACGTGGTAGATGATACCGCGTGCGCGGCACATTTCGCCGATCGCTTCGATATCCTGCACCACGCCGATTTCGTTGTTCACGTGCATGATCGAAACCAGAATGGTGTCGTCGCGCATCGCGGCTTCGAGGGCTTGCAGGCTGATGATACCGTTGCTTTGCGGTGCCAGGTAGGTCACTTCAAAGCCTTCACGCTCGAGCTGGCGACAGGTGTCCAGCACGGCTTTGTGTTCGGTTTTGCTGGTGATGATGTGCTTGCCTTTCTTTTGATAGAAATTGGCAGCGCCTTTAATCGCCAGGTTGTCGGATTCGGTTGCTCCGGAAGTGAACACGATTTCGCGCGGGTCAGCGCCAACCAGTTCAGCAATTTGGTTACGGGCGATATCTACCGCTTCTTCCGCCTGCCACCCGAAACGGTGGGAACGGGAAGCCGGGTTACCGAAAGTCCCGTCCAGAGTCAAAAACTGCATCATTTTCTCAGCGACGCGCGGATCAACCGGCGTCGTTGCTGAGTAATCCAGATAAATCGGTAATTTCATTGCTCTTGTGCTCCGTACATCACTTCCAAAAACTAAAAAAAGTATCGCCAGCTGCTTATGCGCGCAGATTAACGTTGATAGTTTCTTGCGGACGACCGTTGGCCGTGCGACGGGTATCGTTGTTTTGACGGTCCGCCACCACCAGCACTTCCTGGTTGTTCACCAGTTCAGCCAGCGTAATGTTGTTCAGGAACCCGCTGATGCGCTCACTCAGATCGCGCCACAGGGTATGGGTCAGGCAGCGATCGCCACCCTGACAGCCTTCTTTACCCTGGCAACGGGTTGCATCTACCGATTCATCGACGGCAGTGATAACTGCACCAACGGCAATCTCACCCGCGTCTTTGCCCAGCAGATAACCACCGCCCGGTCCGCGTACGCTGGCAACCAGGCCATTTTTACGCAGACGGGAGAATAATTGTTCCAGATAAGAGAGCGAGATACCTTGGCGCTCAGAAATATCCGCCAGAGGGACTGGCCCTTCCTGGGAGTGCAATGCCACGTCAAGCATAGCGGTTACGGCATAACGGCCTTTAGATGTCAGTCTCATAGCTAAGTGGTTACCTGTTGGTCAAACATGGCCGAAAGTCTGACATTCCCGAGTAAATCAGTCAACTATTTAACCTAGTAATTTACTCAAGTATTAGCACATTTTGTACTTAGCCATGCAAAATGCATATAAAATACATGTTATAACCCTTGGATAACTAATGCTATTACCGTTAACCGTTACGCAGCCCCCAAATTAATGACCTTGCTGTTTGTCCTGTTTCTCTATCGACGTCAGCATGCCGCGCAGAATATTCAGCTCTTGAGCTTCCGGCCGTGCGCGGGTGAATAAACGGCGTAAACGACTCATCACCTGCCCCGGATGGGACGGACGAATGAAGCCGCTATTTTGCAGCGTTTGTTCCAGATGCTGATAGAAACGTTCGAGATCATCCACCAGCGGATACGGCGTCTCTTCCAACGGCGGCACGCCCGCCTGTTGACGATCGAGGTAAGCCACGCGCACTTCATAGGCCAGGATCTGCACCGCCATCGCCAGATTCAGCGAGCTGTAATCCGGGTTGGCAGGAATGGCGACGTGATAATGACACTTTTGCAGTTCGTCATTGGTCAGGCCGACACGTTCACGGCCGAAGACCAACGCCACTGGCGCATGCTCACCTTCGTGCACCGCGCGTACGCCGCATTCACGGGGTTCCAGCATCGGCCACGGCAAAGTACGTGAACGCGCGCTGGTACCCACCACCAGGCTACAGCCGGCAATGGCGTCGTCCAAAGTGTCAACAATAGTGGCGTTGCCGATCACGTCGCTGGCGCCAGCGGCCAGGGCGATCGCCTGAGAATCGGGTTTTATCAGCGGGTTAACCAGATAAAGGTTGGTTAGCCCCATGGTTTTCATGGCTCTGGCGGTCGAGCCCATGTTGCCGGTATGAGAGGTTTCTACCAGAACAATGCGGATGTTATGCAGCATACAAACTCTGAGCGTAGCGGAAAATCACAGCATCTTAACACAGCCGTAGGCATTTTACCGAACACCTGCTATACTTCGCGCCGTTTCCTGTTCTTTAACATCCTAGTTGGAAGATACCCATGCATCCGATGCTGACGATCGCCGTGCGCGCTGCGCGCAAGGCCGGTAACCTGATTGCCAAAAACTACGAAACCCCAGACGCTGTAGAAGCGAGTCAAAAAGGGACCAATGACTTTGTCACTAACGTCGATCGCGATGCAGAGCATCTGATCATCGAAGTCATTCGCAAGTCCTATCCGCAACATACTATTGTTACCGAAGAACGCGGCGAATTGGTCGGCGAAGATAAAGACGTACAATGGGTGATCGATCCACTGGATGGCACATCAAACTTCATCAAACGTTTCCCACACTTCTCAGTCTCTATCGCTGTACGCATTAAAGGCCGTACCGAAGTCGCTGTGGTTTACGATCCAATGCGTAACGAACTGTTCACCGCTACCCGCGGTCAGGGCGCACAGCTCAACGGTTACCGTCTGCGCGGCACCAACGCCAAAGACCTGGATGGCACCATCCTGGCAACCGGCTTCCCGTTCAAAGTTAAGCAGCACGCAACGCCATACATCAACGTGGTTGGCAAGCTGTTTACCCAATGTGCCGACTTCCGTCGTACCGGTTCTGCCGCACTGGATCTGGCCTACGTGGCTGCCGGTCGCGTGGACGGTTTCTTCGAAATTGGCCTGAAGCCATGGGATTTCGCCGCGGGTGAACTGCTGGTGCGCGAATCTGGCGGCCTGGTGACCGACTTCGTTGGCGGCCACAACCACTTCAGCTCCGGCAACGTGGTAGCCGGTAACCCACGCGTAGTGAAAGCCATGCTTTCTACCATGCGTGATGAACTGAGCGAAGCGCTGAAGCGTTAATTCAGGCTATTACGCTGGCCATTTTAGGCTTGGGCAGTGCTCGAACTCCTCACGTACTGCGTGTACGCTCCGGGTTCTCCGCGCTGGCCGTACCCAAACTGCCTGCGCTCATCACGCCTGAACCTGTTTTGAATAATGAAGCGCTGCAATCACTGCAGCGCTTTTTTTATGCCTGCTAGCGGGAGAAAGGCCGAATGCCGCCGCCGAATTCCGGCTGGGCACTGGCGTATAACAACAACCCGGCAAACAGCAAAATCAAACCGCCGGCCAGCGCCAGCGAACCCCAGGCCACCGCACTCCAGGCAGCGGGAGCGCGTGAACGGCTGAGTCGCACCGCCAGTCGGCGGCTGTAATGCACCAGCAAGGCCAACAACGAGATAGTCAGTGAAGTGCCGAGCGCCATCGCCAGTGCCGAAATAACTCCCCAGGCGAAAACGCCAATCACTTTGGAAAACAGCAATACCAGAATCGCCCCCGAGCAGGGCCGCATACCCATCGCCAGTACGATGGCAGTCTGTGTACGCCAATCGCTGCCGGCCTGCAGCTCTGTATCACTCGGCAAATGGCGGTGACCACAGCCACAATGCTCGCTGTGAACGTGATCCGCCGGCAGAGGTTGCAGGCTGTTGATTCGCAACGCCGGTTGCGGACGCAGGGTTTTCACCGCGTGATACAAACGCTTCAACGCGCGCCAAGTGAGCAGCACCCCGAGCAACATCACCAGAACAAAACTGCCCTTCTCCAACCAGAAACTGCTCTGATGCAACTGCCGTGATGACAGTTGCAGCACCACCAACATCAGCGTTACCAGGGCGATGGCCACTAGCCCCTGCACCAACGAGGCGGCAAAAGTCAGTTTCAGACTGCTTTTCAGCCGCGCCGGATGGGTAGCCAGATAGGTGGCAATCACTACCTTGCCGTGACCGGGGCCGAGCGCATGCAACACCCCATAGCTCAGGCTGAACAGCATCAAAGCCAATCCGGCTTGCTGCGGTGCCGCTTTGACCTGCTGCAACAGACCGGCCATCTGCAGATGCAATCCTTTTTGCCACACCACGCTTTGCAACAGCAACTGCGGCCAATAGTGCCACGCCAACCGGGCCCCCAGTGCCAGCAGCAGCGCAAACAGCAACAGCGGCCACAGGCTGAAGACCCAGTGCCGTTTACGCGTGGCGGGCTGGCTGAGATTTACTGACATTGCAGGCTGACCTTCTGCGCAAACTGTTGCCCCAGCTCCATATCTTCACCGGGTGAATCGTTCTTATCGAGGGATAACGCATAAGCCTGCAAGGAGGAGTTCGGTTTTGGCGTCATCAGCTTGAACTTGCATTGAGCGGCCATTTCCGGCGGCAAATGCAGCGCCGTTTTATCTTTATAGGTCATATCAACAAAGTAGGTGGGATCGTAGGTGGCGATTTCAAACGGCTTGCCCGCCAGCGGCTGC
Source organism: Serratia sp. BNK-12 (assembly GCF_047456085.1). Classification (NCBI taxonomy): domain Bacteria; kingdom Pseudomonadati; phylum Pseudomonadota; class Gammaproteobacteria; order Enterobacterales; family Yersiniaceae; genus Serratia; species Serratia sp. BNK-12. Next base: position 1,090,365 of record NZ_CP179896.1, on the reverse strand, counting down.
GGCTCGGCCAGCGGCAACACAAACTCCAGCACCGCCTGATGCCCCTGACGCGACAGGTGATATTCAGTCGGCAGGTTCAGGTACTTCACTCGTTTGCCGTCGCGATACATGTCGGTGAAATAGTGTTGGCCAAGCACGTTGGCCATCACCTGCGCCGCCAACTTCTTCCACACTTCCGAGTCGTCTTTGGCGTTTTCCGCATCGTACAGCAGATCCGCCGAGGTAATTTCATCCATAACCCAAACCATTTTCAAGCCAACCAGCTGTTGATCCTTAGCCACGAAAGTGGTGTTCATATCAATAAAGCTGTGTGGGTGAGCGACAGCACCGGCGCTGAAAAGCGTCAAAAAACCGGCCAGAATAAATCGTAACTTCATCATCAAACGATACTCATTATTGTTATAAAGTAACATCAACCAACCTTAAACCGTCGCCATTACAGCCAATAATTGTGACGAAAGTTGTAAGCCGAAGTAAAACCGGGTGCCGTCGCCGCGCCGCGCATCGCCTTTTGCTATGCTTATTCATAATTTAATCGTTACCCGCCAGAAGGTGATATGAGCCTGGACACTTCCCCCGTGCCTGAGCTCTCCGGTCAACAGCGACGCTGCCATCTGTTATTGATGCTGTACGCGCCGGTGCCCGCAGTACAACTGGAGACTATCAGCCAAATTAATGGCGTCGCCCCCCTCATCACCCGGCAAGATATAGCCGAGGTTGCCAGTGAAATCCAGCGTTTCCATCACCTGGAAATTGACGGCAATCCCGACGAAGGCTACCGGATCAGAGGCAGCGCGCTCAACCAACGCCTCTGCCTGATCCACTGGCTGCGACGAGCCCTGCGCTGTAGCCCGGAGTTTGTCGAACGTCACTTTTCCCAGTGGTTACAGCAGGCGCTGGGACGGGGTGCAGAGCTGACGCCAGAGTTGGAGCAGTGCATCGGCGAATGCGAAGCGTTGCTCAACCGCAGTTTTGATCGACGCGATCGTCAGTTTCTGCAGCACTACCTGCGCTTTTGTGTCTGGGAAAACCAGCGCCAACGACACCCTGTTTTCACCCCTGCTCAGCACGACTGGCTGCATCAGAAACCGGAATACCAGGCGGCCACTTTGCTGCATCATTCGTTAAATCAGCTCTTTACCCTGCCGCCCGTGGCCAACGAAAGTGACTTTTTGGTATTGACGTTCACCATGTTGAAAAACCACAGTTACCACAGCAACGACTCAGCGGAAGATCTGCGGCTGATGGCGGCGATAAAAAACATGGTCGATCGCTTCCAACAGATCTCCGGCATGACCTTCAGCAGTGAAGAGGATTTGATTAGCCAGTTATTTGCTCATCTGGCGCCGGCGGTGGAGCGCTGTCGCTTTGAGATTGGCATCGATAACCAACTGCTGGAAGAGGTCGAACGTAAGTATCCACGCCTGATGCGTACCGCTCAGGAGGCACTGGCGCCGCTGGAGCAGGAGTACGATATTCATTTTTCCAGTGAGGAGGCGGGCTTGGTCGCCATCAGTTTTGGCGCCTGGCTGATGCAGGGCAATGCGCTACAGGAAAAGCAGGTGCTGTTGCTGACGCTGGACAACCCGCAGTTGGAAGAGCAAGTGGAGTATCAAATCCGTGAATTAACGCTGCTGCCGTTGAACATCAAATATTTGCCGCTACGCGATTATCTGCGCTCTGGCGCGCCGCAGGGCATCACGCTGGTGATTACCCCTTATGCCGCAGAACACACCGAGTCGGAGCCACCGCTGATTTACACCGAATTACCGCTGGAACGCCAGCAGCGCAAAGCCATCCGTGCGCTGCTGGAAACCTCTTAACGGCTGCCGCTGACTGCCACCGCCGGCGGGCGAATAAACATCGCCGGCAGAGCCACCGCTGCCATCACCCAGAACACCCCGCCCTGCAGATGTTCGAACAGGAAGCCGGCAATCACCGTCATAATCGCAATGCCGCCGCCCATCGCCAGCGCCGAGTAGACCGCCTGCAACCGGATCACTTCCGGCCCCTTGCGCGCGGCGATAAAACGCATGGCCGCCAGATGGCAAACGGTGAAAGTGCCGCAATGCAGAATTTGGATCACCAGCAACCACCCCAGTTCGGTACTGGACGCCATCAGGCCCCAGCGCAGTACGCCACAGCAGGCGGAAAGCAGCAGCAGATTGCGGGCATTCCAGCGACGGAACAGGAAATTACTGCTAGCGAAAATGATCACTTCCGCTACCACACCCAACGACCACAGGTAGCCAATGGTCGAAGCCGAATACCCCGCTTCCTGCCAATAGATCGAACCGAAGCTGTAATAGCCGGCATGTGCGCCCTGCAACAAGGTGACGCACAGCAGGAAGCGCCAGACCGGCCCCTCTTTTAACATCTCCCACAATGAACGGTCGGCTTCGCTGTGGCTGCGCGCTTCTCCCTGTGGCATCACGCTCGGTTTCAGCATCATGCCCAACAGCATCGCCAAAATACTGATGATCAGGCTGTAAAGGATCGCGTTATGCCCCCAGACGGAAACCATCTGTCCGGTCAGCGCCGAACCGATGACAAACGCCAGCGAGCCCCACAGTCTGACCCGGCCGTAATCCATGGTGATCTGTTTTTGCCAGGTCGCAGCCAGTGCGTCGGTCAGCGGCACCAGCGGCGAAAAGAACAGGTTGAAACCGGCAATCACCAGCATCAGCCAGCCCCAGCCGTTACCGAAACAGAACCCGATGGCAAAAGCCAGCGTCAGCAATGCCAGCAGCCGCAAAGCCGTCACCAAATGAGAGGGATCCTTAACCCGGGGAGCAATCAGCAAACTTCCGAGGAAACGCGCAACCAACCCGGCACCGAGCAGAATACCGATGGTTTCAGGGGGTATCCCCTCGCCTTTTAACCAAACGCCCCAAAAGGGTAAGAAAATGCCGTAAGAAAAGAAGTAGGTGAAATAACTGAGAGCGAGCCAACGCGTTGATTGCAGAACCATGATCCCTCCGGTGTGAAGGCAATACTTTGACAGAGCTCACACTGGCTAGCAATGTACATTCAGGTACGAGGCCATAGACTGCTAAGCAGTTCACAGTTTGCCTGCCGCGGGCATAAAAAAACCCGCCGAAGCGGGTTTTTAAACAGAAAGCGGAATTAAGCGTAAACCGGCAGGCGGGCGCAAATATCCAACACTTTCTTCTTGGTGCGTTCGATGGTGGCCTCATCATTGATGTTGTCCAACACGTCGCAGATCCAACCGGCCAGCTCACGCACTTCCGCTTCTTTGAAGCCGCGACGCGTTACAGCCGGAGTACCGATACGCACACCTGAGGTGACGAACGGGCTCTTAGGATCGTTTGGTACGCTGTTTTTGTTCACGGTGATGTTGGCGCGGCCCAGGGCGGCGTCGGCCTCTTTACCGGTCAGGTTCTTGTCAACCAGATCCAACAGGAACAGGTGGTTATGGGTGCCACCGGAAACCACTTTGTAACCGCGCTCCAGGAACACTTCCACCATCGCTTTGGCGTTATCGGCCACTTGCTGCTGGTAGATCTTGAACTCAGGCTCCATCGCTTCTTTCAGCGCTACCGCTTTACCGGCAATCACGTGCATCAGCGGGCCGCCCTGGCCGCCCGGGAACACGGCGGAGTTCAGCTTCTTGTACAGATCTTCATCACCGCCTTTCGCCAGGATCAGGCCGCCGCGCGGACCCGCCAGGGTTTTGTGAGTGGTGGTGGTCACGATATGAGCGTGTGGAACCGGGTTCGGATAAACGCCGGCGGCGATCAGGCCCGCAACGTGCGCCATATCAACGAACAGGTAAGCGCCGATGCTGTCGGCGATTTCACGCATTTTTGCCCAGTCAACGATACCGGAGAAGGCAGAGAAGCCGCCGATGATCATTTTTGGCTTGTGAGTTTGCGCCTGCTTGGCCAGATCTTCGTAATCGATTTGACCTTTATCGTCGATGCCGTAAGGCACCACGTTATACAGTTTGCCGGACAGGTTAACCGGAGAACCGTGGGTCAGGTGGCCACCGTGCGCCAGATTCATCCCCAAAATGGTGTCGCCCGGCTGCAGCAGCGCGGTGTAAACGGCAAAGTTAGCCTGGGAGCCGGAGTGCGGCTGTACGTTGGCGTAATCGGCACCGAACAGCTCTTTGGCACGGTCGATAGCCAGTTGCTCAACGATATCCACGTATTCGCAGCCGCCGTAATAACGCTTGCCCGGATAACCTTCAGCGTATTTGTTGGTCAGTTGGGAACCCTGAGCCTGCATTACGCGCGGGCTGGTGTAGTTCTCAGACGCAATCAGCTCAATGTGCTCTTCCTGACGCACCACTTCTTGCTCCATTGCACGCCACAGTTCGGCATCGTAATCAGCAATGTTCATTTCACGCTTTAACATCCGGCTTCTCCTGACTTAAATCGGCTAACTAAAAAATCACCAAATAACTACCCGTTTGGGTTCTGGGGCACAGTGTAAACTGTTTCCCCCCACCGAGGATAGGCCTTGACAGAGGTTTTTACGCAAACGATTGGCATTAGGCGCGGCAAGGCTTTGATCCGATAAATCTCCCCATTCGGCAACGGACTTTTACTCATGCTGGGAATGCGGTTTTTTCATGTTCTGTGAGCGGGATCGCCGCTCGCCGACCCCGCAACAAAAACAGGGGTATTTACAGCCACCACAGAAACCGTTAGGATGCGCTTAAACTTAAAGATGCATTTAAAATGCATCATTACATTATTCCAATAATGATCGACCAAGGAGCGCTGCCATGCTGGATAGCCAAACCATCGCCACCGTAAAATCTACTATTCCCCTGCTGGCCGCTACCGGGCCGAAGCTGACCGCACATTTCTACGATCGTATGTTCGAGCACAATCCCGAGCTCAAAGACGTGTTCAATATGAACAATCAGCGCAATGGCGATCAGCGTCAGGCGCTGTTCGATGCGATCTGCGCCTATGCCGCGAATATCGAAAATCTGGCGGCGCTGCTGCCGGCGGTAGAACGTATTGCCCAGAAGCACACCAGCCTGAATATTCAGCCGGATCAATATCAGATTGTCGGTGGCCATTTACTGGCGACCCTGGACGAAATGTTCAGCCCGGGTCAGGAAGTGCTGGACGCCTGGGGCAAAGCCTATGGCGTACTGGCGGACGTATTTATCCAGCGTGAAGGCCAGATTTATCAGGCCAGCGAAAGCGCCGACGGTGGCTGGCGCGATCTGCGCGCTTTCCGCATCGTCAAAAAACAGCCGCAGAGCGAGGTGATTTGCAGCTTCGTGCTGGCGCCGGTTGACGGTGGCCGGGTGATCGACTTCAAACCGGGGCAATACCTGGCGGTCTATATCAAGCACGAGAGCATGGAGAATCAGGAGATTCGCCAATACTCGCTGACCACCTCACCGAACGGCGAATACTATCGCATTGCGGTGAAGCGTGAAGATCAGGGTAAGGTTTCGAATTTCCTGCATCAGCAGGCCAAAGAAGGCGACGTAATTTACCTTGCTCCGCCGCACGGGGATTTCTTCCTCGAAGCCAAGCCGGATACTCCGGTGGCGTTGATCTCCGCCGGCGTTGGCCAAACGCCTATGCTCGGCATGCTCAATACCCTGCACGATAACCAGCATCAGGCGGACGTGCACTGGCTGCACGCGGCGGAAAATGGCAGCGTTCACGCCTTTGCCGATGAAGTGGCGGACATCGCCGGGCGCATGCCAAACCTGAGCCGCCACGTGTGGTACAACCAACCGAATGCTAATGATGTGGAAGGCCGAGACTACCAGAGCCGTGGCCTGATGGATCTCAGCGCCCTGCGCGAAACGCTCAGCACCCCGCAGATGCATTACTACTTCTGCGGACCGGTGCCGTTTATGCAACACGTGGGCAAACAGTTGCTGGAGATGGGCGTCAGCGCCGATCGTATCCACTACGAATGCTTCGGCCCACACAAGGTGATGTAATTGAAAAGGGCGCAGTTCATCCACAACCGCGCCCTATACGCTAAATAATTGGAGTTGCATCGCGGCGGCAACTAAGCGCATCCCCAGAAATGTACAATAAGTACGTGACTGGGGTAAGCGCAGGCAGCCAACAAAGAGGCAGCTTCAAGTATGACGGGTATGATTATTTCTCCGCCAGCTTGCGTGTCTCCTGCACCTGCTGCGCCGTCAACGGTGCAGCCTGATTCCCCCAACTGCCTCTTAGATAGCTCATCAGATCGGCTACCTGCTGGTCGTTCAACGTCCAGGCGTAGCCCGGCATGGCGATCGCGGTGGCGTGCTGGGTGATTGGCGTGTGTGCACCTTCCAGCACCACGCGTAGCGCAGTGATCGGATTTTCCGCCGTCACCGTCGTGTTGCCCGCCAGCGCAGGAATGGTGTTGGCGCTGCCCTCGCCCTTATTGCCATGACAGGTTGAACAGTACATCGCATAGCTGCGCTGCCCCGCCTGCTGATGGTCGGCGGCCAGCGGCGTCACTTTCTGCGCCGCGGGTTGCTCCGCCGCCAGGCTGTGCAAATAGGTGGCAATAGCGTTCAGATCGCCGTCGGTAAGATACTGCGTACTGTGGCTCACCACTTCGCTCATCGGCCCGGAAACCGCGGCATGTTGGCTGCGCCCGGTTTTCAACAGGGCAACCACTTCGTCCTGCTTCATTCCGCGTAACCCGGAAGCGTACCAACCGTCCAGCTCGGCGCCGCTCAGGAAGGCCGGCTCTTTGCTGTCCAGACCTTTTTCCTGCATCGCCCAGCCACGCGGCGTATGGCAACTGCCACAGTGCCCCGCCCCCTGAACCAAATAGGCGCCGCGATTCCACTCTGCGCTCTGGTTGTGGTCAGGCTGGTAAGGCGTATCGTCATGGAACAGCTGATTCCATACCGCCAGCGGCCAACGCATCGACAACGGCCAACTGATGTCACTGGCGCGGTTGGCGGTATTCTGCGCCGGCACTTCGTTCATCAGGTAGTCATACAGCGCGCGCATATCTTCCGCATTCATTTTGGCGTAGGAGGTATACGGCATCGCCGGATAAAGCCGGTGGCCGTCTTTAGCGATCCCCTGACGCATGGCGCGGTCAAACTCATCAAAAGAATAAGCGCCGATGCCCTGCTGTTTGTCCGGCGTGATATTGGTGGCGTAGATATTGCCCAGCGGCGTCGGGAACTTCATACCGCCGGCAAACAATGCGCCGCCTGGCGAGGTATGGCAGGCGGTACAGTCACCGGCCTTGGCCACGTATTCCCCGGCCGACATCGCCTGGGCCGAACCGCCCGCCACCAGTAAGGTCAGCAAATACAGTGAACGCATTCTCATGCTCCCTCCTTCGCGGCAACCTTGCCATAGGCCAGCTCATTGACCGCACGCCATGCCTGGTCGATCGCCGAGTTGGCGTACGGGCTCCAGTCTGAATCCGAGTTGGCAATCACGATTTTGCCGATCGGCTGGCGCGCCGTCTCAATGATTTTCTTCGCTTCATCCTCGTCGTCAAACAAGCCGTTGAGGAAATAGGAGTAACCGTGCGACCAGCGGTTGACGGTAATGGCTTCAATATCACGCTGGTGATCGAATCCGGCCGACCCCAGCATGCCCTGCAATTGTTCGCGGATCATCTGCTCATGCACTTCAAACGGTGTGCCCAACAGCAGGGCACGGCCTTTACGTGACTGTTCGCGCGGGCTGAGTCCGCTGCCCGCCAACGTCGGCACGTATACCATATGCAGGCCAATGGGCTGGTTGGGATCGCGCGGGTGCTGATAGCCGCCCATACTCACTGGATAATCCAGCTTCACGCGGCAATAAGGGGCGGTTGGGGAGTAAACTTCATGTACGCCCAGTTTGATAAACGGCTGCCAGTTGCGGATCACCACTTTGCTGTACACCAGCGGTGACTTCACGTTCTGCTTCAGCGCCTCTTGCTGTTCGGCCGACATTTCCGGTACCAGGTACGGGATCATCATGTTGTACCCGGCCATCACCACCTGCCCGGCGCGCACCTTGGTCATTTTCTCACCGGTCATATAGGTCACTTCGACCTTGTCACCGACGTTAGCCGCGTGCAATCCGGTGCTGTTCAATCGCAGTTTTACCGGCGAATCGGCCCGGTCTAGCTGGCTGTAATCGAACCTGGCGAGAACGATGTCATTCATGTCTTTGCCGCCCGGTGAAACCGCCGGGATCAGATGGCGTACCATCAGACGCGTCAGGGTAGCGTTGCCGTCCGGGAAGTGGAACACGTAAGGATCGTCGAGATCCGCCTGCGACTCTTCGTCCAGCGGCGGCAGGTTCATGCCGTTCAGGCCCGGCAGGTCACAAATACGGGCGTCGCTGCATGAAGTCGCGTCAATGCCCACCGCCTGGAAGTCACTGGTAGTTTGCTGGAAATAGCGGATAGCCATTTCGCTCAGCCCCACCTTTTCACGCAGGAATTCGGTATAGCTGTGCTTGTCGAGCCATTCGCTTTTCTGCTCCTGGCTCATTTCCGGCAGGTAGTCCTTGTCCACCGTATGCAGTGCAATCAGCGCCTGACGGTCGCTTTCCGGCAGCGGGAAATCGCCGATAAAAGCTTCATAGGAACGGCCGTTGAGTCGGTCATGCGGAATATCGTCCGCCACCATACGCCCGGGATCGCCGCTCACCACTTTGTCGACGCCAAAGTTCTTACGGTCGAAATAGACACCGCGGCTCAGGTTCAGATTGGGGTAAAAAGTGGTGTCGAAAGCCTTTTCCAGGTTGTCGATGCTGACACCCAGTTTTTTCAGCAGCCCCATCGCTACCGGGCTAAAGTTGGAACGCGGCGACTGCAGCGACTCGCTGCCGCCATAGCCGAGGATGGTCCCGTTCTCACTGCTGAATTCATTGCGTTTGGCATGACCACCAAAATCATCATGGTTGTCGATCAGCAAAATACGCTGCTGCGTCCCCTTCATTTGCTGCCAGAAACAGGCCGCGGCCAGCCCGCTGATCCCGGCACCGACCACCACCAGATCAAACTCTTCCGTCGCCGGTACGGCGGCAAAATCGAAGGCTCGGCCGTCACGCCCCAATTGGTGCGCATGTTCAAAGGAACCGGGGTGGTTGCCCCGCAGTCCGGTCAGCGTCGGCGGATAGTAGAGGGTTTGATTGGCGGTTTGCGGCGATGCCCGCAGGATCTGCATCGGCGTCAGCCCGGCAGCGATGGTGATCGCCACCCCATTAAGAAAATCGCGTCTGGTGATACCCATAATTGGCTTCCTTTCAGTTTTTATTATCATCAGACCGGCGAGGCCGGTCTGAAGGCCGCGTTATTTTGCGGATAAATACTGTAAAATCAATGTTTGAACATCACATGGCGTATCGCAGTGTAGTCTTCCAGGCCATACATCGACATATCCTTGCCGTAGCCGGACAGCTTCTGGCCACCGTGCGGCATCTCGCTCACCAGCATGAAATGGGTATTCACCCAGGTGCAGCCATACTGCAGGCGAGCGCTTAGACGGTGTGCCCGACCAACATCCCGGGTCCACAACGACGACGCCAGGCCATACTGTGACTCGTTGGCCCAGGCCAATACCTGCGCCTCATCTTCGAACTCCGTGACGGTTACCACCGGCCCGAACACTTCACGCTGCACAATCTCATCTTCCTGACGCGCACCGGCCAGCAGCGTTGGCTGGAAATAGTAGCCGGGGCCGTTAACGCGCTTACCGCCGGTCACCACCTGCACGTGCGGCAGCGCCTTGGCTCGCTCGACAAAACCCACCACCCGCTCCAGATGCTGAGCGGTGATCAACGGGCCCAGTTCGCTGTCTGGATCTTCCGGCGGGCCTATCTTCAGGCTGCCGATAGCCTCACCCAAGGCCTTTACCAACTGCGGGTAAATGCCTTTCTGGGCGTAAATCCGGCAGGCGGCGGTGCAATCCTGGCCAGCGTTGTAGAAACCAAAGCTGCGAATGCCGTCCACCACCTGTTGCAGATCGGCGTCGTCGAACACCAGTACCGGCGCCTTACCGCCCAGTTCCATATGGGTACGTTTAATGCCGGGCGCAGTATGGGCAATGATGTGTTCACCGGTAGCGATTGAGCCGGTCAGCGACACCATGCGCACCTTGTCATGGCCGGTCAGCCGGTCACCGACGCTGGCGCCGCGGCCAAACAGCACGTTGAATACGCCCGCAGGGAACACATCGGCGGCCAGCTCCGCCAGCTTGAAGGTGGTCAGCGGGGTTTGTTCCGAAGGCTTAAGCACCACGCAGTTACCTGCCGCCAATGCCGGAGCCAGCTTCCACGCCGCCATCATCAGCGGGTAGTTCCAGGGAGCGATTGAAGCAACCACCCCCAACGCATCGCGGCGGATCATCGACGTGTGCCCGGCCAGGTATTCACCGGCCGCCAGCCCACTCAGGCAACGGCTGGCACCGGCGAAGAAGCGGAACACATCCGCCACCGCCGGCAGTTCATCGTTCAATACGCAGTGGTAAGGTTTGCCACAGTTAAGCGACTCCAGACGGGCAAAGGTTTCCGCATGGTGGTCGATCAGGTCCGCCAGCTTCAGCAGGTGCTCGGCACGCTCTTTCGGTGTGGTCTGGCCCCATTCGCCAAACGCGGCGTCGGCTGCCAACACCGCCTGATCGACCTGCTCCGCACTGGCTTCAGCCACTTGCACCACCACCTCTCCGGTCGCCGGGTTATACACCGGCAACAACGCCCCCTGGCCGGCAACCAGTTGGCCGTTAATCAACAATTGGCTTTGCATATAGACGAACCCCTCAGTTATTTATTTTTAGCGACATGATCCCTTTCCCCAATGGATTTCAAGTTGCAGCTAGGCGGCAAGAGCGTAAATCCCCCGGAGCTTATACAAAATAAGTGACTGGGGTTTACGCTCGCAGCCAACAACGCTGCAGCTTGAAAGACGAAGGGGAAAGCTATTTGCCGCTGCCGGCGACGCTTTCGCCACCTTTGGTCAGGTAATAGGCCCCCAAAATCGGGATCATGGTCAGCAGCATCACCGACAGCGCCACCACGTTGGTGATCGGCACGTCACGTGGGCGACCGAGCTGGTTCAGCAACCACAGCGGCAGCGTGCGCTCATGGCCGGCGGTGAAGGTGGTGACAATGATTTCATCAAACGACAACGCGAACGCCAGCATGCCCCCGGCCAGCAGCGCCGAGCCAAGGTTGGGCAATATCACGTAGCGGAAGGTTTGCCAGCCGTCGGCACCGAGATCCATAGAGGCCTCGATCAGGCTGTATGAGGTTCGGCGGAAACGGGCAATCACGTTGTTGAACACGATCACCACGCAGAAGGTGGCATGGCCAATAACGATGGTCAGCACCCCAGGTTCGATATTCAGCGCCTTAAACGCCGCCAGCAGTGCCAGACCGGTGACAATGCCCGGCAGCGCGATCGGCAACAGCAGCAGCAACGAAATGCTGTCTTTGCCGAAGAAGTCACGCCGGTAGAGAGCCGCTGCCGCCAGCGTGCCCAGCACCAGCGCCACGACGGTGGCCAGCGCGGCAATCTGTGCGGACAGCAGCATCGCATCGATAATGTCCTGGCGCCCGGCGGCAACGCTGAACCAATGCAGCGTAAACCCCTGCGGCGGGAAGCTGAAAGCCGCATCCTCGGTGTTGAAGGCGTAGATGGCGATAATCGCCAACGGGAAATGCAGGAAAATCAGTCCGCCCCAGGCGGCCAGTTTTAGCCCTAACGGCGCGCGTTCAGAGTGCATCGAAAGCCCCCAGACGTTTCACAATGGAAAGATAAATTGCGATCAGCACGATCGGCACCAGAGTAAAGGCCGCAGCCATCGGCATATTGCCGATCGCCCCTTGCTGGGCGTACACCATGCTGCCGATAAAGTAGCCCGGCGGCCCCACCAGCTGCGGCACGATAAAATCCCCCAGCGTCAGCGAGAAGGTGAAGATTGATCCGGCGGCGATCCCCGGCACCGCCAAAGGCAGGATCACGTAGCGAAAGGTCTGCGCAGGGCGTGCGCCCAGATCCGCCGAGGCATGCAGCAGCGAAGGGGGCAGGCGTTCCAGTGCCGCCTGGATCGGCAGGATCATGAACGGCAGCCAGATATAAACAAACACCAGAAAACGGCCTAACCCGGAGGTGGATAGCGTGTTACCGCCGACACCCGGTACGGTCAGGATCGCCGCCAGCAACGGCTCCAGCCCGAGATGCTGCAGGAACCATTGCGCTACGCCATCCTTCGCCAACAGCAGCGTCCAGGCGTAGGCCTTGACGATATAGCTGGCCCACATCGGCATCATCACCGCGATGTAGAAAAACGCCTTGGTGCGGCCGCTGGTGTAGCGTGCCATGTAATAGGCAATGGGAAACGCCAGCACCGCGCTGGCCAGGGACACCAGTATCGCCATCGTCAGCGTGCGCAGAATGATGTCGTAATTGGCCGGATTGAACAGCGCCCGCAGGTTATCGAAGGTCAGATCCGGCGTCACCGTCATGGTGAAGTCGTCGAAGGTGTAAAAACCCTGCCACAGCAGCGTCAGCAATGAGCCGAGGTAGACCGCGCCAAACCACAGCAGCGGCGGCACCAGTAACAGCAGCAGGTACAGCGTCGGCCGGCGATAGAGGTAGGTCGACAGGGTGCGCAAGGTACCGCGGCGCGGCGCGGGATAATCGATGCTCATCTCCATTTCACCTCGCCTCCAGCAATGGCACCATCGCCTCACGCGACCAGCAGGCGGTGACCGGTTGGCCGATCAGATGCGGCTGCCCGTCGGCGTGCCACTGAGGATTCGCCTGGCTGACCAGCAGTTTCTCACCGCTGTTCAAGGCAATTTCGTAGCGCGTCGCCGCCCCCTGGTAATGGATCTCCTGCAGCGTACCCTGCACCTGAATTTCCCCCTGCGCTGCGCCGGCCTGATCCGCGAGCCGAATATGCTCGGGACGGATCGAGAAGGTGGCGGCCTGGCCCAACAACCGCTGCGCCAAATCGCTGCGCACCACGTTAGAGGTGCCGACAAACTCGGCGACAAACGGCGTCTTCGGTCGCATGTAGAGTTCGCGCGGCGCGTCCACCTGTTCAATACGGCCATTGTTGAACACCGCCACCCGGTCGGACATCGACAATGCTTCGCTCTGATCGTGGGTGACGAAAATAAAGGTGATGCCGAGCTGGCGCTGCAGCTTTTTCAACTCCCCCTGCATCTGCTCGCGCAGCTTGAGATCCAGCGCGCCGAGCGGTTCATCCAACAGCAGCACCCGCGGCCGATTGACCAGTGCGCGAGCCAGTGCGACACGCTGCCGCTGGCCGCCGGAAAGGTGCGCCGGTTTGCGCTCGGCTACAAATCCCAACGCCACGCTGTCCAGCGCTTCCTGCGCACGGGCCAGGCGTTCACGCTTGGCGACGCCTTTAACCATCAGCCCGTAAGCGACGTTTTCCAGCACCGACATATGTGGGAACAGCGCGTAATCCTGGAAGACGGTATTCACGTCGCGCTGATACGGCGGCAAATTGGCGGCCTCCTGCCCGTGAATACGAATCGAGCCGGCAGTAAGCTGTTCGAAACCGGCGATCAACCGCAGGCAGGTGGTTTTCCCCGAGCCGGAAGGCCCGAGCATGGAGAAGAATTCCCCGTCTTGTATCTCGATTGAAACCCGATCCACGGCGCGAACCTCGCCGAAGCTTCGCGAAACATCGATAAATTGCACGGCAATGGTCATGATCTGCGCTCCAAAAAATCAAATGATTTCGGCGGGTTTGGCAACACCCCGTAACCTGGCCAAACCTATCCGCAAAATAATTCGAGTTGCATCAAGGCGGCAACCAAGCGCCTCCCCGGGAGCGTACAAAGGGTACGTGACCGGGGTAAGTGCGGGCAGCCAACGAAGAGGCAGCTTGAAGTATGAAGGGGATATTAGCGACCGCCCATGATGGCAATGTAATCCTGAGTCCAGCGGCTGTAGGGCACGAATTTTCCGCCCTGCGCCTGTGGCGTTTTCCAGAAGGCAATCTTGTCGAACTGGTTGAAACCGTTGGTCTCGCAACCTTTATCACCCAACAGCGTGCTGGCCTTGCAACCCGCCGGTGACGCCGGGACAGAACCGAACCAGGCGGCAACGTCGCCCTGCACTTTCGGTTCCAGCGACCAGTTCATCCACAGATAGGCGCAGTTCGGGTGTTTGGCATCGGCGTGCAGCATGGTGGTGTCGGCCCAACCGGTCACCCCCTCTTTCGGGAATACCGTACCGATCGGCTGGCCTTCCCCTTTCAGGGCATTGGCCTGATACGGCCAGGCGCTGGAGGCGACCACGCCTTCGTTTTTGAAATCGCTCATTTGTACCGAGGTGTCATGCCAGTAGCGGTGGATCAGTGCATGCTGGGTACGCAACAGCTTCAACGCCGCCTGATACTGCTCTTCGTTAAGCTGGTACGGATCGCTGATGCCAAGCTGCGGTTGCGTAGCCTTCAGGAACAACGCCGCATCGGCGATATAGATTGGCCCATCGTAGGCCTGAACCCGGCCCTGGTTGGTTTTGCCATCCGGCAGGTTCTGCTGCTGGAACACTACTGCCCAGCTGTCCGGCGGTGTCGGGAAGGTTTTGGTGTTATACATCAGCAGGTTCGGGCCCCACTGATAGGGCGTGCCGTAGGTTTTGCCGTCCAGGGTGTACCAGGCACCGTTTAACAGGCGCGGGTCGATGTTTTTCCAGTTAGGGATCAACGCGGTATTGATCGGCTGCACCCGCTTGCCGAAAATCAGCCGCAGCGAAGCGTCGCCGGAAGCGGTGACCAGGTCGTAGCCTCCTTTGGCCATCAGGCTGACCATTTCGTCGGAAGTGGCGGCGGTTTTCACATTCACCGCGCAGCTGGTTTGCTTCTCAAACTGGCTGACCCAGTCGTAGTTTTTATCGGACTGACCGCGTTCGATGTAACCGGGCCAGGCAATGATATCCAGTCGCCCTTCGCCCTTGCCGAGCACCTGCGGCAGATCGGCCGCCTGGGCCAAACCGCAAAGTACGGTGAAACAGAGCGCGGAAACTGTGGTGGTGACTGCGGTAGTTTTTCCCATCGTAATTACCCCTGTGTGGCCTATCTGTGTGCGGCAGGGAACGGCTGCCGCCCTAGTCTCATTTTATTTACCCTATGAATTTCAAGTTGGCCGCTCTAGCGCGTCCATGCGCTCGCGGCATTTGTACATCCCTGTACAGCACAGCCAGGCGACCAGCTCACTCATCCCCAGGCGCTTACTTGAGTAAGCCACTGGGATGAGTGCAGGTAACATCGCTGCAGCTTGAAAAGCGACGGGTATGCTGCCTTTAGAAGCTGGCTTTAAATTTCGCCATCACATGCCTGACAACGCTGTAGTCCTGCAGTGAATCGCTGGAAAGATCTTTGCCGTAGCCGGAGCGTTTCAGGCCCCCGTGCGGCATTTCACTCGCCAGGGTGAAATGGGTGTTGATCCAGGTACTGCCGTATTGCAGATGAGCGGCGATATGCAGCGCCCGATCGATATTCTGCGTCCAGACCGATGAGGCCAGGCCGTATTCGGAATCGTTTGCCCAGTTGACCGCCTGCTCCAGATGTTCGAAGCGGGTGATGCTCACCACCGGGCCAAACACCTCCCGCTGGACGATTTCATCGCTTTGCAGACAGCCGGCAAGCAGCGTGGGCTGGTAATAGAAACCCGGACCGGAATGCGCGGCGGCGCCGGTGATCAATTCAATGTGTGGCTGGCTGAGCGCACGTTCGACAAAGCTGGCGACGCGATCGCGCTGGCGACTGCTGATCAGCGGACCAATTTCGTTATCCTCATCGCGTTTGCGGGCAAAGCGCAGGCTGGCAACCGCCTCGCCCAACGCATCCACCAGCTTCGGATAGATCCCCGCCTGCGCGTAGATACGGCAGGCCGCGGTGCAGTCTTGCCCGGCGTTGTAGTAGCCATAGGTGCGAATGCTGTTGACCACCTCGTCCAAATCGGCGTCATCGCAGACAATCACCGGTGCCTTGCCCCCCAACTCCAGGTGCGTGCGTTTGACGCTTTTCGCCGCCGCCTGCAGAATTTTCTGCCCGGTAACGATATCGCCGGTGACCGACACCAGCCGCACCTGCGGGTGACCGACCAAATGGCTGCCGACCCCTTCCCCGCCGCCGTAGACGATATTCAGCACCCCCGGCGGCAGGATCTCCTGTAACGCGGGCACCAGCGCCAAAATGGTCAGAGGGGTGTGTTCGGAAGGTTTGAATACCACGGTGTTGCCCGCGGCCAGCGCTGGCGCAATTTTCCACGCCGCCATCATCAACGGGTAATTCCAGGGCGCAATAGAGGCCACCACGCCGATCGGATCACGGCGGATCATTGAAGTGTGCCCTTCGATATATTCCCCGGCCAACTGCCCCTGCTGGGTGCGCACCGCGCCGGCAAAGAAGCGAAAGACGTCGATGGCCGCCGGCAGGTCGTCATTAAGCGCCTGATGCAGCGGTTTGCCGCAGTTGAGCGCCTCCAGACCGGCCAGGCGCTCGGCCTGACGCTCGATGGCATCGGCAATACGCAACAGAATAGCCGCGCGGTAGGCGGGGGTAGTCCGCGACCAGGAAGCGAACGCCTGTTGCGCCGCTTTCACTGCGTTGCCGACCTGGACAGATGAGGCTTCGGTGATCGAGACCAGCGTCTCGCCATTCGCCGGATTAACGATGCACTCTTGCTGGCCTTCGCCTTCGACCGATTGACCGTTAATAAATTGCTGACAGGATAAACCTGAAAGGAGGTGCACATCTGCCATTGCGTATCGCCTCTGAGTGACAAAAACGTTAACTAAATGTGAAATAAGTTAGTTTTAATCAGACTAAGCGAGCATCAGGCAGCCAACAAATTCTAAATACTGAACGACGCGTTCGATTAAATCGAATGCTTCAGCCCAGCCGCGTGCATATTGCCGTTTTCACGCGCAATAGTGAGGAACGGCGTAACCAGCTCCGGCCGCGCACTGCCGCGCCGCCATGCCAAACCGATATCCAACGGTTCCAGCAGATCCGCCAGCTTGCGCGCCTCAATCATATTGCCTTCCAGAGACCAGGCACGGTAGGCCATATCCGGCAAGATAGAAACGCCCATTCCCGCCGCCACCAGGCTGCGTACCGCCTCGGTTGAAGCGGTTTTCATGGCTATTTCCGGTTTTAAACCTGCGCGTGCCCAGATACGCCGCGCATGCACGTCCATTTCGTCGGCATTAAGCTGGATCAGCGGCAGCTTCGCCACATCCGCCAGGCTGATGCTTTCATGATCCAGCAGTGGATGCAGCGGCGGTAACCACAGGCGATAAGGTGAATGCATCAGGACTTCGCTTTGCAGCGCATCGCGGTCTTCGATGTTCGACAAGATCAGCACGCCGATATCGATTTCCCCACTGACCAGCAGATGCTCAATATAGGGCCGCTCGTCTTCAATCACCTGAATGGTGACGTTGGGGTATGCCGATTTAAAGCGCTTAAGCAGCTCGACCAAAAAGTAGCCCGCTACCAGACTGGTCACACCGATGGTCAGCTTGCCGGTCAGGCTTTCGGTTCCCAGTTGCAAACTGCGCTTGGCGTTGTCCACCGTGGCAAGGATCAGATATGACTGGCGCAGAAACTGGTGACCCTGATGCGTCAGGTTCATGCCCTTGGCGTGACGCTCAAACAGACGTACGCCGATGTCGGTTTCCAACTGCTGAATAGCCAGCGTCAGCGAAGACTGGGAAACAAACACCGCCTGGGCGGCGGCAGAGATCGAGCCGGTTTCGGCCACCGCGATAAAATGGCGGATTTGGCGCAGCGTCATCATCCCCATCGCCTTTCAAGCCGCTGCGTTGTTGTCTGCGTGCGCTTACCCCAGTCACTTACTTGAGTAAGCTCCTGGGGATGCACGCCCTTGCCGCCTAGCCGCAACCTGAAATTCATTGGGGATCGCCTTAATCAAAATAGTTGAGTTGAGTGTAGACGCCGCGCGTAAAGCGATCGAGAAAAGTATCAAAAACGCGATAGCCTTCGCTTTTTTAGAATGCTAATGATGAAAACAATCAGAACAGCGGAGAGGTTGACGGAGATTTGGGGCGTAGCGAGCGCCAGCCAGATTGGGTGCGGCCTGCGCGCAGTGCCCCGGAGTGTACACGCAGTACACGAGGAGGCCGAGCACAGCCCAAACTCAAGCTGGCGGTGCTCGGTAGAGGATCACAGACTCGGGAATCAAGGGCGTAGCGAGCGCCAGCCAGATTGGGTGCGGCCTGCGCGCAGTGCCCCGGAGTGTACACGCAGTACACGAGGAGGCCGAGCACAGCTCAAGCTCAAGCTGGCGGTGCTCGGTAGACGATCACATTAAATAGCTTCTTCGTCTTGTTCGCCGGTCCTGATACGCACTACGCGCGCCACGTCGAAGACAAAGATTTTACCGTCGCCGATTTTACCGGTCTGCGCGGTCTGCATGATGGTTTCCACGCAGGTATCGACGATATCGTCGGCCACGACGATCTCAATTTTCACCTTCGGCAGAAAATCGACCATGTACTCAGCGCCACGGTACAGCTCAGTGTGCCCTTTCTGACGGCCGAAGCCTTTCACTTCGGTCACGGTCATCCCGGTAATGCCAACTTCAGCCAGCGCTTCACGGACATCATCCAGTTTGAACGGCTTGATAATAGCGTCGATCTTTTTCATCTTCTTTCCTTTACCAATTTTTGCGGCCAAAGCCGGATGTGATTGGGTAGCGGCGGTCTTTGCCGAAATTGCGGGCGGTGATGCGCGGCCCGACGGCGGCCTGACGCCGCTTGTATTCGTTAATATCCACCAGGCGTATCACCTTGCGAACGATCGCCTCGTCGAAGCCTTCGGCCACCAGATCGGCAACCGATTTATCGCGCTCGACGTAACCTTCCAGAATCGCATCCAGAATGTCGTACGGCGGCAGGCTGTCCTGATCGAGCTGATCCGGCGCCAGCTCGGCGGACGGTGGACGATCGATAACGCGCTGCGGGATCACGTAAGAGACGGTATTGCGGTATTCGGACAGCTTGAACACCAGCGTTTTAGGCACGTCCTTCAACACGTCGAAGCCACCGGCCATATCACCATACAGCGTGGCGTAACCTACGGCCATCTCGCTTTTGTTGCCGGTGGTCAACACGATGCTGCGACGCTTGTTGGACAGCGCCATCAACACCACGCCGCGACAGCGCGCCTGCAGGTTCTCTTCCGTGGTATCACGCTCGGTCCCAGCGAACATTGGCGTCAGCTGGCCCATAAAGGCGTCGAACATCGGCTCAATCGAGACGATATCGAATTCAATGCCCAGGATTTCTGCTTCTTCCCTGGCGTCGGCAATGCTGATGTCCGCGGTATAACGGAACGGCATCATCAGCGCCTGCACCTTGTCTTTGCCCAGCGCATCGACGGCAATCGCCAGCGTCAACGCCGAATCGATACCGCCGGAAAGCCCCAGCACGGCACCCTTGA
The DNA here is from genome assembly GCF_047456085.1 of Serratia sp. BNK-12. Classification (NCBI taxonomy): domain Bacteria; kingdom Pseudomonadati; phylum Pseudomonadota; class Gammaproteobacteria; order Enterobacterales; family Yersiniaceae; genus Serratia; species Serratia sp. BNK-12. The sequence goes on along the minus strand of NZ_CP179896.1, from coordinate 1,070,945 downwards.
AGCCGTTTTTGGTCACGTAATCGCGCACCGCCAGCACCAGGGCTTCATAGACCTGCGCCAACTGCGGCAACTCAGCGGCCGGAGCGGTCATCGGCACCACGTCCAGCTCGTTGAACTCCAGCAGGGTTACCTGCTCGGCAAACGCCGCCAGGCGATGGGTCATGTTGCCGGCCGCGTCGAAGACTTTCGAACAACCGTCAAAAATCAGTTCATCCTGTCCGCCAATCTGGTTCAGGTACACCAACGGCAAATGGGTGCGCTGGCAATGACCGGCCATCAGGGTTTTACGGATGTACGGTTTTTCGCGGTTGTAAGGCGAGGCGTTGATCGACAGAATCATTTCGGCTCCGGCGGCCTTGGCGGCATCCACCGGCTCCGGGAACCACAGATCTTCGCAAATCAGCAGGCCCAAACGGTAGCCTTTCAGCTCAACCACGCAGGTGTCGTTACCGGCCTGGAAGTAGCGCTTCTCGTCGAATACGCCGTAGTTCGGCAACTGCTGCTTGAAGTAACGCGCCAGCAATTGCCCTTCAGAAAACAGCGACAGCGCATTATAGAGTTTGTCGCCTTCGCGCCACGGGTGGCCGACCAGGATCGCCACGTCGGTGGAGGCCTGCTGCAAACGCAGAAGTTGCTCGTCACAACGTTGGTAAAAATCGTTGCGATACAGCAGGTCTTCCGGCGGATAGCCGGACAGCGCCAGTTCGGTGAACATGACCAGATCGGCTCCCGCCTTCTGCTGCTGTTGCACGGTTTGCAACATTCGTTCGGTGTTGCCTTCGATGTCACCGACCAACAGATTCAACTGGGCCAGTGCGATGGAAAGTGATCTGCTCATTGTTTAGGGTCCCGCTTAATACGTTCCATGGTGCTTTGCGTTTGGTCATGCCAGCAATTGAGAACGGAGTGTAAATCATTCCGCCGCGTTTGTTGAGAACCTGCGTGCGCAGGCCGCGGCGGAAAACATCATTCTTTAAAATCGTTGGCGTCCAGCTCATGGCGCGACAGCAATTTATAAAACTCGGTACGGTTACGGCCCGCCATGCGCGCGGCCTGGGTGACGTTGCCCTTGGTGATCTGCAACAGTTTGCGTAAGTAATGCAATTCAAACTGATTACGCGCCTCGACAAAGGTCGGCAAGGCGGTGTTTTCCCCTTCCAACGCCTGCTCTACCAGCGCTTCGCTGATAACAGGTGCGGAAGTCAGGGCCACGCACTGCTCGATCACGTTCACCAATTGGCGCACGTTGCCCGGCCAGGTGGCGGTCATCAGGCGTTTCATGGCGTCCGAAGAGAAGCTGCGGACAAACGGCTTGTGTCGCTTGGCAGATTCGCGCAGCAGATGATTGGCCAGCAGCGGAATATCCTCGGCCCGCTCGTTCAGCGCCGGGATCTTTAGGTTCACCACGTTGAGACGATAATACAAATCCTCGCGGAATTCGTTTTTCGCCATCGCCTTTTGCAGATCGCGGTGGGTGGCGGAAATAATGCGTACATCGATGTCCAGATCGCGGTTACTGCCCAGCGGACGCACCTTGCGTTCCTGCAGCACGCGCAGCAACTTCACCTGCAGCGAAAGCGGCATATCGCCAATCTCGTCGAGGAACAGCGTCCCGCCTGCCGCCGCCTGGAACAAACCTTCACGGCTGCTGACCGCGCCGGTAAACGCCCCTTTGGCATGACCGAACAGCTCGGACTCCAGCAGTTGCTCCGGCAACGCACCGCAGTTAATGGCGATAAACGCCTTCTTGCCGCGCGGGCTGGCGCCGTGGATCGCCTGTGCCAACACTTCCTTACCGGTGCCACTATGGCCGTTGATCAAGACGCTGACATCTGACTGCGCCACCATTTTTGCCTGCTCCAGCAGGCGCAGCATAATGGGGCTGCGGGTGACGATATCCTCACGCCAGCTGTCGTCACCGGCCGGTAATGATTGGGACAGCGCTTCGTCGATGGCTTTGTAGAGCGCATCGCGGTCCACCGGTTTGGTCAGGAAGCTGAACACACCCTGCTGAGTGGCCGCCACCGCGTCCGGGATCGAACCGTGGGCGGTCAGGATGATCACCGGCATGCCCGGTTGGTGTTTTTGGATCTCGGCAAACAGCGCCATGCCGTCCATTTCATCCATCCGCAGATCGCTGATCACCAGATCAATCTTCTCGCGCCCTAACAGGCGCAGCGCTTCCTGGCCACTTTCGGCGGTGGTGACATGAAACCCTTCGCTGGTCAGGCGCATGCCCAACAGCTTGAGCAGGCTGGGATCGTCGTCAACCAATAACAAATTGGCCGGTTTGCGTGCTGTCATTGCGCGTGAGACTCCTTATTAGCGGGGGGCGGCGCGTAAGTATCTTCCGGCTCGACCGGCAGGGCGGTGCCCTTTTCCGGCTCGGCGTCCGATTCTTCGGCCTTGGCCGGCGCCACTTTCTTGCCCGCTGCGTCGGTTTTTGGCTGTGTCCCGTTGTTATCCGGGATTTCACTTTGCAGCTGCTTGCGTGAAGAGAGCTGACGTTCGATATCGGTCAGGTTTTCCAGCTTGCGTGACGTATCCTGCAGCTGCGCTTGTAGGCGTATTTGATTCTGGCGTAGCAGATCTATCTGGCTGTCGGAGCTTTCCTGCAGGTGCTGATAACGTGCTTTTTCATCAAACAGGGTGACCTGCAGTACCTGCTGTTGACGCCACAGCTGCAGCAGCGGGCGCAGCGAGCTTGGGAACTCAAGGCGATAGCTGTTCAGGCGGTCAATTATCTGGCGTCGCTCGCCCGAAGTCGGTTCGGCGCTGCCCAGCAAAATGCTCTGTTTGAAAATGCCGTCCCAGCTGTTGCCGGGTAGAGTTTTCGCCAGCGCACGTGCCTGGGTTGAACCGATACGATCGGCACAGTCCATAGCGCGCAGCCAGTACAGTGAATTATTCAACGCATCTTTATCATCCAGCGCCCACAGACTGTCACAGGCCGCAATGCGGTAATCCACCACTTTGGTGTCCGGGATCGCTTCCTGCTGCGGTTGATTCAGACCACCGCTGACTGCGCGATCGACACAGCCTGCCAACAGAAACGGCATAAAAAGCACGCTACCTAAAAAAGAAAATCGACGCTTGCCGAGTGGCGTACCCAGTGCGGCACGCGGTGAACGTTCGGTCTGCGTAAGACGAAGGCGTTTAGACCATGTGTACATTATTATTCATTCTCGGCGGTTAATGGCAATTCAATACGGAAACAGACGTCTGCGCCGGCGACTTCAACCAGCTGCAGTTCACCGCGCATCCGGCGGATACAATCCTGCGCGATGCTCAGCCCCAGACCGCTTCCTTTTACCGCCCCTTTTCGCTGGTGGCTACCCTGGAAAAAAGGCTCGAAAATCATGGTTTGCTCGGCCTCGGGGATTGGCGTGCCGCTGTTGGCGACATCAATCTGCACCCGTTGTCCAACCTGACGGCTGCGGATCCAAATGTTACCGGATTCCTTGCCGTAGTGCACCGCATTGGAGTAGAGATTATCCAGCACGCGCATTAATAGAGTAGGCTCTGCCCAGCATATTTCCGCATCCAGTTGGATCTCGGTGCGGATCATTTTTGCCCGGGCCGGCAAACTGTGCGCAGCCACGACCATCTCGACCATTTCGGTCAACTCGACATTTTCATGTTCCGCCGGGCCATCGGCCAGTTTGCGGTTGTAATCCAGCAGTTGTTCAATCAGTTGCTGCAGGTGTCGGCTGCTTTGATCGAGGATGGTCACCACCTCTTTTTGATCGGAGGTCAGCGGCCCTGCCACTTCATCTGCCAGCAGTTCGGTGCCTTCACGCATGCTGGCCAGCGGCGTTTTCAGTTCATGCGAGATATGGCGCAAGAACTCATGGCGCTGCGACTCCAGCCAGGCCAGGCGCTCGCTCAACCAAATAATGCGCTGCGCCAGCGAACGTAATTCACGCGGCCCCTTAAAGGAAGCCGTACTGCCCAAGGCTCGCCCTTCCCCCAAACGGTTGATCATTCGCTCTACCGCCTTGACCGGGCCGATAATCATGCGGGTGAACAATACCACCAGCATCACGCTGACCAAAAACAGCATCAGCGCCTGCCAGCCGAAGAACTGGCCGCGCTCGGCAATCGCCTGCTGTAGCTGCTGGCCACGTGAAAACACCACGGCACGCGTCGCCTGTACCATCTCGGCATTGGAGCGTGAAAACGATTCTAACAGCGTGGAAGCCTGCGGATCCGGACCGCTGCTTTGGCATTTAATCGCTGCCAGTTGAGTCAACAGATCGCGCAAGGTTTGATAGTAGCGTTCATCCGGCAGGATTGGGGCATGGGCATCCAGCATTTGCGAATACTGTTTGCGCTGATTCTGATAGAGGCGCGCCAGTGTGGGATCCACCAGCACGCAATATTGGCGATAGCTACGCTCCATTTCCAACGCCACGCTGGTCATCGCCTCGCTGCGTCGTGCATCCACCAACGTAGTGCGGTTGATGTCCGCCGCCTGGGCGCTGAGGTGATCCAGGCTCTGGTAAGCCTGATAGGCCAACACCAGCAGCGGCAACAGCACCAGCAAGAACGCCATCAACACCAGTTGACGTAGCGAACGGGGAAATAAACGCCATCTTTTCAACGAAATCATCTCATTGTCTCTAGTCTGCTTCGATGCTAACCGAGTCGCCGATGAGAGGAAAGCCCGGCGTTCAGCGGAGCGTCAGGAAATAAGGAGAATCAGGCCATAGGTAGGGAGTACGGGTCAGAACTTATCGGTAAAGAGTGGTGAGCATGCTTTGGTATTTGACGTTGGGGCAAGACTGCCCCATCGCAAGAAAGTGTGGATGCCCTTAATTTCTCGTCCCCAGGGTGATGTAGCCCAAGGGCTGGCATCGAACAGGACGAATAGCATCCGTAAGTATCCGGAATTGATGAACACTCATCACAGTTGGATACAGGCGGTGCCTCACTCCACGTGTCGCCCGATGCTTGATAAAGCGCTTACGCGGCTATTATCGGTTTAGTTGGACGATAGGCACCATTTCTTTGGCATCATTCGGGGGGCTTATGAGGCAACTGTTCCGTCTATTTACGGGGCCGTCATAAAAAGTTGAATGAGCAACTGAGCAGAATAATGCACTTAACGTGCCAACTTTTCAATGAATTTATTAACCAACTGAATTTAAAATAAAAAAAACAAAACCCATGCCAAGGCACTCTCATTTTCAGATGTGCTGGCGAAGAAAAAAACACCGTCCTGTCGCCAAAAACCGACAACTTAAGCCAATTAATTTCTGGTCATTAAAAATCAATAAGTTACGTGTCTCTTTTTAGAGACAATGAAAATACCCTCTGTCGCAAAATGCAGACAATCGCCATCGTCTTAACCATGGCCATAAATAAATAGAAAAGGGACGCAATCTCTTGCGTCCCTTTCGGCTAGCACAGCGTTATCGCTTAGCCCAGCTGCTTACGGGCGTTGCGGAACATGCGCATCCACGGGCTGTCTTCACCCCATTCTTCCGGATGCCATGAGTTGCTGACGGTGCGGAACACACGCTCCGGATGCGGCATCATTACCGTCGCACGCCCATTGGCGCTGGTGACGGCGGTGATACCGTTCGGCGAACCGTTCGGGTTGGCCGGGTAGCTTTCCGTTACCTGACCGGCATTATCGACAAAGCGTAACGCCACCAGACCATGATGCTCCAACGCCGCCAGATGTGCCGTATCGCGCACTTCGACGTGACCTTCACCATGCGATACCGCAATCGGCATACGCGAACCCGCCATCCCCTGCATGAACAGCGACGGGCTGGCCGCCACTTCCACCAGGCTGAAACGGGCCTCGAAACGGTCTGACAGGTTACGTACGAAACGCGGCCAATGTTCGGCTCCGGGGATCAGATCGCGCAGGTTCGACATCATCTGACAGCCGTTGCACACGCCCAGTGCCAGGGTCTGCGGACGGTGGAAGAAAGATTCGAACTCGTCGCGCACGCGCTCGTTGAACAGAATCGACTTCGCCCAACCTTCGCCTGCGCCCAACACGTCACCGTAAGAGAAACCGCCGCAGGCCACCAGGGTATGGAAGTCCTGCAGGTCACGGCGCCCTTCCAGCAGATCGCTCATGTGTACGTCCACCGCATCAAAACCGGCGCGATGGAATGCCGCCGCCATCTCAACGTGGGAGTTAACGCCCTGCTCGCGCAGTACCGCCACTTTAGGGCGAGCCCCCTTGGCGATATAAGGTGCTGCAATATCTTCTTCAGGTGCGAAGCTCAGTTTGACGTTCAGGCCAGGATCGCGTTCATTCTGCTTGGCCTGGTGCTCCTGATCGGCACATTCAGGGTTATCGCGCAGGCGCTGCATCTGCCAGGTCGTTTCCGCCCACCAGGTGCGTAACGTGGCACGACTTTCTCTGTACACCGGTTTGTCGCCCTGGGTAATCACAAAGCGATCGCCGGCCTGTACGCTGCCGATGTGGTGCACATTGTCCGTCAGGCCATGCTGAGCAAACGCCTGTTGGACCGCTTCAAGCCGATCGGCCGTCACCTGGATCACCGCGCCCAACTCTTCGTTGAACAGCGCTGCCAGCGCGTCGTCGCCCAACCCTTGAATATCTACCTGTACACCGCAGTGGCCGGCAAACGCCATTTCCGCCAGCGTCACCAACAGACCGCCATCGGAGCGGTCGTGGTAGGCCAGCAGTGCGCGGTCGGCGACCAATTGTTGCATCGCGTTGAAGAAACCTGCCAGTTGCTCGACGTTACGCACATCGGCCGGTTTGTCGCCCAGTTGACGGTAAACCTGCGCCAGCGCAGTGGCGCCCAGCGCGTTATGGCCGTTACCCAGGTCGATGAGCAGCAATGCCGTGTCGCCCTTGTCGGTACGCAGTTGTGGCGTCACGGTGTGGCGAACATCTTCCACGCGGGCAAAACCAGTGATCACCAGGGACAACGGCGACGTCATTTCGCGCTGCTCGTTGCCTTCCTGCCAGCGGGTTTTCATCGACATTGAGTCTTTGCCCACCGGAATGGTGATGCCCAGCGCCGGGCAAAGCTCTTCGCCCACCGCTTTTACCGCTTCATACAGGCCGGCATCTTCACCCGGGTGACCGGCTGCCGCCATCCAGTTAGCGGAAAGTTTGACGCGCTTGAGCGAACCGATCTCGGTCGCCGCCAGGTTGGTCAGCGCTTCCCCCACCGCCAGGCGGCCGGAAGCGGCAAAGTCCAGCAGGGCAACCGGCGCGCGTTCGCCGATCGACATCGCTTCACCGTAGTAACTGTCCAGGCTGGCGGTGGTAACCGCGCAGTCGGCTACCGGGATCTGCCATGGCCCGACCATCTGATCGCGTGCCACCATGCCGGTCACGGTACGGTCGCCGATGGTGATCAAGAAGGTTTTCTCGGCAACTGCCGGCAGGTGCAGAACGCGTTTTACCGCATCGGCCAGAGTAATGTTGTCGCGCTGTACCGGCTGGCCTTTAGCCTGCAAACGAGTCACGTCGCGCGTCATCTTCGGCGTTTTGCCCAGCAGCACGTCCAACGGCATGTCGATCGGCTGGTTGTCGAAATGGCTGTCGTTCAGCGTCAAATGCTGTTCTTCGGTGGCTTCACCGATCACTGCATAAGGGGCACGCTCACGGCGGCAAATCTCGTCGAACTGCGCCATCTGCGCCGGGGCAATCGCCATCACATAGCGTTCCTGTGATTCATTGCACCAGACTTCCAGCGGGCTCATGCCCGGTTCGTCGTTAAGGATATCGCGCAGTTCGAAACGGCCGCCGCGGCCACCGTCGCTGACCAGCTCCGGCATGGCGTTAGACAAACCGCCCGCTCCCACATCGTGGATAAACAGAATCGGGTTCTGTTCGCCCAACTGCCAGCAGCGGTCGATCACTTCCTGGCAGCGGCGCTCCATTTCCGGGTTGTCGCGCTGTACCGAGGCAAAATCCAGATCGGCGTCGGACTGGCCGGAGGCCATAGAAGAGGCTGCGCCGCCGCCCAGACCGATGTTCATCGCCGGGCCACCCAGCACCACCAGTTTGGCGCCGACGGTGATTTCACCTTTTTGCACGTGATCGGCGCGGATGTTGCCGATACCGCCCGCCAGCATGATCGGTTTGTGATAACCGCGCAGCTCGACGCCGTTATGGCTGTTAACCTGTTCTTCGTAGGTACGGAAGTATCCCACCAGCGCCGGACGGCCGAATTCATTATTGAACGCCGCGCCGCCCAGTGGGCCGTCGGTCATGATATCCAGTGCGGTTACGATGCGATCCGGCTTGCCAAAATCCTGCTCCCAGGGCTGCTCGAAGCCGGGAATGCGCAGGTTGGAAACCGAGAAGCCCACCAGACCGGCTTTGGGTTTGGCACCGCGACCTGTAGCGCCTTCGTCGCGGATCTCGCCACCGGAACCGGTAGCGGCACCCGGCCACGGGGAGATCGCCGTCGGGTGGTTATGAGTTTCCACCTTCATCAGGATATGGGCCTCTTCCTGATGATAGTCATACTGACCGCTTTGCGGCGCAGCGAAGAAACGGCCAACCTGCGAACCTTCCATCACGGCGGCGTTGTCTTTATAAGCCGACAGCACATAATCCGGCGTCTGCTCGAAGGTGTTTTTGATCATTTTGAACAGCGACTTCGGCTGCTGTTCGCCGTCGATGACCCAATCGGCGTTGAAAATTTTATGACGGCAGTGCTCCGAGTTGGCCTGCGCGAACATATAGAGTTCGATATCCGTCGGGTTGCGCCCCAGCCCGGTAAAGGCATTCAGCAGATAGTCGATTTCATCTTCGGCCAGCGCCAGACCGAGCTTGAGGTTGGCCTGTTCCAGCGCGCTGCGCCCTTCCCCCAGCATATCGATCGCCTGATAAGGCGCCGGCTGATGCTGAGCAAACAGCTGTTCTGCCTGTTGCAAGCTGCTGAAGACGGTTTCCATCATCCGGTCGTGCAGCAATGCGGCAAGCTGTTGCCACTGCGCTTCAGTCAGCGTCGGTGCCTTGACGTAAAACGCCAGACCGCGCTCCAACCGCACCACCTGCTTCAAACCGCAGTTATGGGCGATATCGGTGGCTTTGGAAGACCAGGGAGAAATGGTGCCCGGACGCGGTGTCACCAACAGCAGGCGACCTTCAGGGGCATGTTCGGCGAGAGAGGGACCGTACTTGAGCAGGCGCGTGAGCTTGCCGTGTTCTTCGGCATTGAGCGGTGCGCTGACATCGGCAAAGTGGACGTACTCGGCGTAGATATCACTGACCGGAAGTTGGGCGTCCTGACAGCGGGACAACAGTTTGGTAACACGAAAAGCCGACAAAGCGGGCGAACCACGCAGTATTTCCATAATCAAAGTTCTCTCGTCTTCGAAGCAACTGACTTCAGCACTTCATTGGGCGCAACAGGGGGAAAACGCGCGCCATTATAGAGAATCTGCGCGACAGACGAAACCGTTTGCGTAGCTATTATTGATAAAAGCTGTTCGCGCCATCGAATTGTCATAACGTATCAATAAAGTTGCACGCTGGCGTTTTGTTGCGCAAAATGCCCCGGCACTGGTGATTTAACCATAAGAAAAAGCGGGATGACAATCGGCAGTGCACCTGTGCCACCACTGGATAACTATTTGAAACGCCTTAAAATAAACTACATTCTAATCGGTGTTGTCACCCTGCTTCTGGCGCTCGCCCTGTGGCCCAATATTACCTGGCGCGGCGGCCAGGGCGGGCAACTCGAAGAGATCAAATCCCGCGGCGAGTTGCGTATCAGTACGCTAAACTCGCCGTTAACCTATTTCACCACCAAGCAGGGGCCAAGTGGTCTCGACTACGAGTTGGCGAAACGTTTCGCCAACTATCTGGGGGTGAAATTGGTGGTGATCCCGCATAAGAACATCAACGACCTGTTCGACGATCTGGACGATGACGATGCCGACCTGCTGGCCGCCGGCCTGATCTACAATCAGGATCGCCTCAGCCGCGCCCGAACCGGCCCGGCTTACTATTCCGTTTCCCAGCAGTTGGTTTATCGCCTGGGCACCGCACGCCCCAAAAGCTTTGCCGATATTAAAGGCAAGCTGGCGGTCGCCTCCGGCTCGGCACACGTCAGCACGCTGAAACAGCTCAAACAAAGTAAGTTCCCGGACCTCAGTTGGGAAGCTTCCAGCGATCTCACCTCCAAAGAGCTGCTCGAGCAGGTCGCCGACGGCAAACTGGATTACACCCTCGGCGACTCCGTGACCATCGCCCTGCTGCAGCGCATCCATCCGCAGCTGGCGGTGGCTTTCGACGTCACCGATGAAGAACCTGTCACCTGGTACCTGAAGCGCGGCACCGACGACAGCCTGTATGCGGCCATGCTGGATTTTTACAGCCAGATGGTGGACGACGGCACGCTGGCGCGGCTGGAAGAAAAATACCTCGGCCACGTGGGCAGTTTCGATTACGTTGATACCAAAACCTTCCTGTCGGCGATAGATTCGGTACTGCCCACCTTCCGTTCGCTGTTTGAAAAATACGCCAGCGAGATCGACTGGAAGCTGCTGGCCGCCATTGCCTATCAGGAATCGCATTGGAACCCGCAGGCCACTTCACCCACCGGCGTTCGTGGTCTGATGATGCTGACGCGGGCCACCGCCGACGGTCTGGGGGTTAACGATCGCCTCGATCCTGAGGAGAGCATTCAGGGGGGCGCACTCTATTTACAGCGGCTGATGGCCAAGGTGCCCGACACCGTGCCGGAAGATGAGCGTATCTGGTTTGCGCTGGCGGCCTACAACATGGGCTGGGGCCATATGCTCGACGCCCGCAAGCTGACCAAAATGCAAAAAGGCAACCCGGACAGTTGGGTCGACGTCAAACAGCGCCTGCCGATGCTCAGCCAGAAGCGCTACTACCCGCAGTTGACCTACGGCTATGCGCGCGGACGCGAAGCCTATAACTACGTGGAAAACATCCGCCGCTATCAGGTCAGCCTGGTGGGGTATCTGCAAGAAAGGGAAAGAAAGGCGGCGCAGGAAGCGGCCGAACAGGCGGAGCTGGGGAAAGGCTATCCGGCAGTGGCGCCGGAGTTGGCACTTAACTTCTGATTATTCGGGATCCTTATCTGCCTGCGCGCGTTGCGCTTGCTTCAACGCCTTTTGCTGTTCACGGCGCATGCGGAAAAAGTTGCTCAAGGTAGCCGCGCATTCCTCGGCCAGCACGCCGGAGAGGATCTCCACCTGATGATTCATTCCGGGATGGCGTAAAATATCCACCAGCGATCCCGCTGCCCCGGTTTTCACATCGGCAGCACCGTAAACCAATCGACGAATGCGGCTATGCACCATCGCCCCCGCACACATCACGCACGGCTCCAGGGTCACGTACAAGGTCGCATTCAACAGGCGGTAATTCTGCAACACGGCCCCGCCCTGCCGCAGCGCCATGATTTCTGCATGCGCGGTCGGATCGTGGCGGCCAATCGGCCGGTTCCAGCCTTCGCCAATCACCTGATTGTCCAGTACCAACAGCGCCCCGACCGGCACCTCTCCCTCTTCCTGCGCACGCAGGGCCAGCCGCAATGCCTGACGCATCCAGTATTCATCGTTATATTCAGTCATTGCATTATTCCTCGTGCACTTTGCGGCGGGCATTATACACAGTAGCGGCGCTGCATGCTGCGCCCGTGTTAACCGGGGAAAATATAGCCGTCCCTTCTCAGCGGCGGAGAAATGACTCACTGCGGCTTGAAATACAACGGGTATATACTGATTGAATCACGGTGTTTTTCAGGGACAGGAAACATGAAACTCAGCAAGAAAAACGCCACCGTCGTGCGCAAAGCGCTGGACGGCTGGGTAGATGAAGGTGCGCTGACGGCGCAACAGCAGCAACAGCTGCTGCAACACGTTGAGGTACAACCCTTCGACTGGCGACGGCTGGCACGTTATGCGTTTCTCGCCGCGCTAGCTTCGCTGGTGATTGCCATCAGCAGCCTGTTCGCTGACAGCGAATTGCTTTATCGCCTGGGGGAATTATTCCGCTTTGATGCGCCAGTACGTATGGCGATCGCCGCCGTAGTGGCCGCGCTTTGCTATGTCTGGGCGCTGAGACGCCGCCGTCGGCATCCGGAGAAACGCTACGGTAATGAAGCCGCCTTGTTCGTTGCCGTGCTGTTCACCGCCTGCGCCCTGTGGCAAATGGGCGTCTGGCTGGATAACGGCAGTGGCCGGGTCTCGTTGCTGTTGACGTTCGCCGCGCTGCTGTATGGCGTGATTGGCTGGTGCAGCCGTTCCGGGCTGGTGTGGTGGTTTGCCCTGCTGTCGCTCGGCAATGCTTTTGGTGCCGAGACCGGCTATCTGTCCGGCTGGGGGGCTTATTGGCTGGGCATGAGCTTCCCGATTCGCTTTATCGCCTTTGGCGTGGTGCTGATCGCCGCAGCATTGCTGTTGCAACCACTGCTCGCTCGCCGTGGACTGGAGCGAGTTTCGCTGGCGATGGGCTTGCTGTATCTGTTCATCGCCCTATGGTTGCTGTCGATTTTCGGGAATTATGGCGATCTCGACAGCTGGTATAACGCACGTCAGATTGAACTGCTCCACTGGAGTCTGTTGTTCGGCCTCGCCGCCGTCGGGTGCATCTGGCTGGGGCTGAAACGCGACGACGCCATGCTACGTGGGTTTGGGTTGACCTTCCTCGGTATTAACCTCTATACCCGCTTCTTCGAATTTTTCTGGGACGCCATGCCCAAGGCGATTTTCTTTGTGGTGCTCGGCCTGAGCCTGTGGGCGCTGGGACATTACGCGGAAAAAGTCTGGCAATGGGGCCGTAAACCGCATGACCAAACCGATGATTAAGGCTCGCCGGTTTTAACGGTAAGAGTTACTGCTGGGTTTGACTCTGACCGGGCCAAACCCACAAAGTATAAGTGGTTAAACTAAAACTAAATCAATCACCTGACCTAATCTCTGTGATGTTGCGATAGATCATGATGACTTAATAATTAGCGGAGTAGTGTTTGGGGCAAGCAATAAAGCTTTTATCCAGGAGTGACTTATGGCTGCCTCAACTTTCTTTATCCCTTCCGTCAACATGATTGGCTCCGGCTGTCTGGACCAAGCGGCAAAAACCCTGAAACAGCAGGGATTGCGTCAGGCGTTGATCGTGACCGACAAAGTGTTGAATAACATTGGCGTAGTCGCCCAGGTTCAACAGTTGCTCGCCGCGCAGCAAATCGAAAGCTGCGTTTATGACGGCACTCACCCTAACCCCACCACGCTGAACGTGAAACAGGGCCTGGCCCTGCTGCAAGAGCATCAATGCGACTGCGTGATCTCCCTGGGGGGCGGCTCACCGCACGATTGTGCCAAAGGCATCGCGTTGCTGGCCACCAACGGCGGCGACATCAAGGACTATGAAGGCGTAGACCGCTCTGCAAAACCGCAGTTACCGATGATCGCCATTAACACTACCGCCGGCACCGCCTCTGAAATGACCCGTTTTTGCATCATCACCGATGAAGCACGCCACATAAAAATGGCGATTGTCGACAAACACGTTACGCCGCTCCTGTCGGTAAACGATCCGCATCTGATGGCCGGGATGCCGAAAGGCCTGACCGCCGCTACCGGCATGGATGCCTTAACCCACGCGATTGAGGCCTACGTTTCCAGCGCCGCCAACCCGATTACCGACGCCTGTGCGTTGAAGGCCGTCACCATGATCGCCGAATCGCTGCGCGACGCCGTTGCCGACGGCAGCAATATGCAAGCGCGCGAAAATATGGCCTATGCCCAATTCCTGGCTGGGATGGCCTTCAACAACGCTTCTCTCGGTTATGTGCATGCGATGGCGCACCAGCTCGGCGGTTTCTACGACCTGCCGCATGGGGTGTGTAATGCGGTGTTGCTGCCACACGTGCAGGAATTTAACGCCAGCGTTTGTGCGTCTCGCCTGAAGGATATCGCCGCCGCCATGGGGTTGGATGTGAGCTACCTTAACGATCAGCAGGGTGCCGCGGCCTGTATTGCCGCCATTCGATTACTGGCACAAGACGTTGGCATCCCGGCCGGGCTGCGTGATTTGCAGGTGAAAGAACAGGATCTGGATACGTTGGCCACCAACGCGCTGAAAGACGCTTGCGGCTTCACTAACCCAATACAGGCCACTCACGCGCAGATTGTCGCCATTTTCCGCGCGGCAATGTAAGTCATCAAAAACGGCAAAGGGCGGAAAATCCGCCCTTTGGTTATTCCAACTGCTGCAGCTCACCCAGTTTACTGACTCGCCAGCGGTGCTCGCAGAAATACAACAGCGGGTTATCCTGCTTGCTGTCGCTATAGCCGCTATACAGCTTGAGCGGCGTGCCTAGACGTTGTTCCAACTGCGTCACCTTCTGGACACCCAGGCAACGTAACGCCAGCACCCAACCACCGTAACGCCGCAGGATGCGGCTGCCCACCAAGTGAATCTGCGGCAGAAAGGCCGAATCCTGATACACCTGCTCCACCAGCCGCTCCGGTGAACCGGTAATCAACCATACCTGCGCATCATGCGCCTCGAGGTACTGCCGCAAACGCATTTGCACCACCGGGAAAGCGGTCACCTTATTGCGGAAATAAGTCACAAAACGCTGCTCCAGCGCCTTTAACCTGGCCTCCGAACGCCCAAAGGTGATCGACCACAGCAGTACGCTCATTGGCCAACGGGCTGCACGGCCCATCACCAGCAGCGCCAACCCGACAATCGGCAGCAGCGGCACCACCAGCAGCAGATTCAACGGCAGATGGCGCAGCAAAAAACGCAAGAAACTGCCAAACATGTCTTCCTGATGCAGCGTGCCGTCCAGATCAAAGAACACCACGCGGCGGCCTTCCCCGGCCTGCTGGCTCTGTTTCTCGCTCAAGGGCTACTCCTCAGGATCGTTGAATCCCATTATCCAGGTGAAAATAAATCCAGCGGCAATGGTAATCACCAGGCCGGTCAGATACAACATCACCTTACCCGAGACGATGGTTAACGCCAAAGGTAAACCCGAGATGCCAAAGGTGATCACCGTTGCCACTTTCCAATAGCTGATCAGCGCCCCGCCCACCGCACCGCCGAGACAGGCGGCAATAAAAGGTTTGCCCAGCGGCAGAGTGACACCAAAAATCAAGGGTTCGCCAATACCGAGAATGCCGACCGGCAACGCCCCTTTGATGACCTTTTTGAGGCGCGCATTGCGGGTTTTCATTAATACCGCCAACGCGGCCCCAACCTGCCCAACCCCGGCCATCGCCAAAATAGGCAATAGCGGGTTGGAACCATGCGCCTGAACCAGTTCGACGTGGATCGGCACCAGGCCCTGATGCAAACCGGACAGCACCAGCGGCAGAAACAGCCCGGACAGCACCGCGCCCACCAGTAAGCCACCTTTATCGATCGCCAGATTGGCGCCGTGGGCAATCACGTCTGAAATATAACCGCCCAACGGCTGCAGGATCACAATAGCCAGGGATGCGGTCACCAAGGTGGTGATCAGCGGGTTGAGGATCAGCTCAATCGACTCCGGCAGCCAGTTGCGCAGGCGTTTTTCTACCCAGCACATCAACGCCACCACCAACAGCACGGCAATCACCCCACCGCGCCCCGGCTGCAGCGCTTCGCCGAATAAAGTAATCTGCGCCAATGCCGGGCTTGAGAGAATCCCGGCCATCACACCGCCCATGGCCTGCGAACCGCCAAACACCCGTGCGGCGTTAACCCCCACCAAAATATTCATGATGGCAAACACCGCGCTGCCGAAAATGGCCAGCAGCCCGAGCACGTTGGGGTAATTCACCGCCAGTTCGCCGGCAATGTCCGGCCGCTTCAAGAGGTTGATGATGCCGGTAATCAGGCCTGAGGCGATGAAAGCCGGGATCAAAGGGATAAAGACATCGGCCAGCTTTTTCAGCGCGCCGCTCATCGGCGCGGCATATTTCTGCTTGGCCTGCGCCTTGTTGCGGGCGATGTTGTCCCCGGCAGCCGCAACTGCAACCGCAGGGGCCCCCGTAAGCAATGAGCGCATCGCGTCCACCACTTTGGCGGCGGCGCCGGGCCCGACAATGAACTGATGCTGTTCGCCCTGTTTGATGTAGCCCTTGACGCCTGGCAACTGCTTGAGCGCCGCCAGATCAAGGCGTTGCTCGTCGCTAACCTCGACGCGTACCCGTGTCATGCAGTTCTCCAGCCGGAGGATATTCCCTTCCCCACCAATGCCTGCCAGAATCTGTGTTGCCAGTGCCGTTGTTTTGTCCATCGCCCGCCCCAGGTGTCGTTAGCGCGTCAACGCCGCGCGTAAATAGCCGTCGTGCTGCTTTAAGCGCAACTGCGCCTCTTCAGCGTCGACGCCGGCCAGAATCATCAGGATTGCCGGTTTAACCTCAAAACCGGTCTGTGTCAGCGCCGCTTCGGCCTGACTGCGTTCAGCACCGGTGGCTTCCACCACGATGCGGCAGGCACGATCCACCAGTTTGACGTTGGTGGCTTTTACATCCACCATCAGGTTTTGGTAGACCTTCCCCAGTTTGACCATCGCCCCGGTCGACAACATGTTCAGCACCAGCTTCTGTGCGGTGCCCGACTTCAGCCGAGTGGACCCCGTCAGGGCCTCTGGCCCCACTACCGGCGAAATCGCCACCTGCGCTTCATGGGCGATCGGTGAGTCCGGATTGCAGGAGATTGCCGCCGTCGGGCAGCCCAGTTGTCGCGCATAGCGCAGCGCACCAATCACATAAGGCGTGCGCCCGGATGCCGCCAGCCCCACCACCATGTCGGTCGCGGTCAAATCCAGTGCGATAAGATCGGCTTCACCCAACGCCGCATCATCCTCCGCGCCTTCTACCGCTTTGAGCAACGCACCCGGACCGCCGGCAATCAACCCGATGACCATGCCGTGCGGCACGCCGAAGGTTGGTGGGCATTCAGAGGCATCCAACACGCCAAGGCGGCCGCTGGTCCCGGCACCGAGATAAATCAGCCGACCGCCGGCCTTCAATGCGGCCGCTGCCAGGTCCACTGCCTGTGCGATAGCCGGCAACACCTTTTCTATCGCCTCCGGCACCTTGCGGTCTTCCTGATTGAAGCAACTCACCATTTCCAACGTTGTCATCTCGTCGAGTCGAAGCGTGGCCGGGTTGCGGCTTTCGGATACTAATGCGCCTAAATTCATCTCTTCACCTTTGAATTTTTAATTCACAAACTGAAATCATTATTTGAATATTTTATTCAACAAAGCGAGCGCTTTTTGCTATTTTAAAGTCTCGCTCACAAAAAATTTTCACCGCGCGTTTTCGCCTCCCACGTGGCAGAATGGCCGCTGGCCTCAAGGGAAAAATGAATGAGTACCCTTCTTCGTATTCGCCAGATGTATCCAACCCTGGCTCAAAATGACCGCAAGCTGGCGGACTTTCTGCTGCATAACGCGGAGCAGGCACGCCATCTCAGTTCGCAGAAGCTGGCTCAACTGGCCGGCATCAGCCAGTCGAGCGTGGTGAAGTTTGCTCAGAAGATGGGCTACAAAGGCTTCCCGGCGCTAAAGTTGGCGCTGAGTGAAACGCTAGCCCAGCCGCAGAAAGAACCTGTGGTCACGGTGCATAACCAGATCCTCAGCAGCGACTCGTTGAAAGCCGTCGGCGAAAAACTGTTGGTGGAAAAGCAGGCTGCACTGCGCGCCACGCTAGATATCAACAGTGAAGAGCGCCTGCATCAAGCGTTGGAAATGCTGCGTCAGGCGCGGAGGGTCATTTTATTGGGGATCGGCGCTTCCGGATTGGTCGCCAAGGACTTCTCATACAAGCTGTTGAAAATCGGCGTTATTGCCGTAGCCGAGCAGGATATGCACGTTCAGCTGGCGGCGGTTCAGGCGCTGGATAAGCGGGATTTATTGCTGGCAATTTCGTTCAGCGGTGAACGGCGGGAAATCAATCTGGCGGCGGAAGAAGCCCGCATTGCCGGCGCAAAAGTGCTGGCGCTCACCAGTTTTTCACCCAACGGCCTGCAGCAACGTGCCGATCACTGTTTGTATACCATTGCCGAAGAGCCCAATACCCGCAGCGCTGCCATTTCTTCCAGTACCGCTCAATATGCCCTCACCGACCTGCTGTTTATGGCCTTAATTCAGCACGATCTCGATCGCGCCCCCGAACGCATCAAACACAGCGAACAATTAATGAAAAAACTCGTCTGAGTCGTATAATGTCCGGGCCACAAATATCCAGGTATAAAAAACCTATCTAATAATAGAGTACGTGGCTCTTATTGTTCAAATTCCGAGCAGGGTTTGAACTGGCATGGACAGCAATATATTGACAACTGAGCTTAATGAAAACACACACAGCCATTCTAAATAAACTCCACACATCCGTAACACTTTACGCACTCCGAGATTTATTACTTTTCGTTGTCACTTCGTTGATATTAATAAAATCGATGGGCTACGGCGGCGGTAAAGGGGTTGATATTATTTTTATTTCCCTTACGCTATTATTATTGTCTATTTCTCCTCTCACTCGGTATTTCCTGGTCATTCCCTACATTATACTTTGTGCTATCTATGCCCCTGTCGGCATGATATATGGCCCACCTTCCGTTGCAGTGGTCTCGGCGCTGTTTCAAACCAACAGGGTCGAGGCCGTTGAATTCCTGCATGCCATACCGACAGGCTGTTATCTGTTACCCTTCGCTACACTGATGATGCTGTTTCTTCTCGCCCGCTATTGCTGGCGTCAACCGCTCTCGGCGCGTAAGGCTATGCCGTTTTTTCTGATTTTAATTGTAGTACTGTTTGCCAGAATACTCAGTGGAAACGCCGGAAATATTAAGTTGATAGATTTCTTTTCCTCATTGATGTCCTCATACCAAAGTTATAATCGGCAAATGATAGAAATCAATGCCGGCATGCTGGCCGAGCCCCGCTGGACTATTGATAGCGTAAATAATAATCAGACTAACTATGTCATTATAGTGGGTGAGAGCATGCGCAGGGATTATATGTCCTTATTTGGGTACCCGACGTCAACGACCCCATTTTTGGATCGCGTAAACGGCACCTTTTACAGTAATTATATTTCTACCGCGCCGAACACCTTCGAATCCCTGCCGAGAACTCTGGCACTGAGCGACGGAAAAATCAGCTATATCTCAGATAATATTGTCACGTTGGCAAAAGCAGCAGGATTACATACTTATTGGTTTTCCAATCAGGGACTGCTTGGTCAATTTGATGCACCGGTATCCAAAATAGCCATGTTCAGTGATGAATATCAGTTCCTGAAAAAAGGAGATTATCAATCGCGTAACACCGATGATGATGAACTGCTGCCATTGTTACAAACCGCGTTGGCTAACAACTCACCGGGGAACCTATATGTTCTGCATATTATGGGTTCGCATTCTGACTTTTGCGAACGACTCGGTGGTGAGCCGCCGGTTTTCACCAGCAGCAATACTGAGCTCGCCTGCTACCTTTCCACCTACCGCAAGACGGATAGGTTCATCGAACATACTTACCAAATGCTGCAAGATACCCATTCACCGTTTAAATTAATCTATTTCTCTGATCACGGTCTCTCTCAGCGAACTATTGATGGCAAAGTGTATCTGCGACATAGCGGCGATACACGACAGAATTACGAAGTCCCGCTCTTGGTGCTTTCTGATACCGATCGCCAACGTATCTTTGTTGACGAGCCACACAGTGCCTTTGAGTTTATCCGTCTTTTTGCCCGGCAGGCAGGCATAGTCGTGACTCATCCAGAACTGAATACGCGAGTAGCAGGGCCTGGTAAGCGACCTACTTTCAATGGTCAGGAAATGGTTGATTTCGATCAGTTGGCCAATGACCCGCCAGAGTTATTATGACGGCCATCTCAAGGGGTGAGCGCTCTGCAGCAACGCATTAGCGGGCGCCGGTGGAAAAACGCCCAATAAAATGGGTTTTATGATAGATTGCGCGCCTGTTCGTGTGCACCGATTAAAAGATAACTGAAATGGCACTACTGATTACCAAAAAATGCATCAACTGCGATATGTGCGAACCGGAATGCCCAAATCAGGCCATTTCGATGGGCGATGATATCTACCAGATCGATACCGATCGCTGTACCGAATGCGTCGGTCATTACGATATCCCAACCTGCCAGCAGGTGTGCCCGATCGACAACACCATTATCGTCAATCCAGAGCACCGCGAAACCAACGAACAGCTGTGGGACAAGTTTGTGGTGCTGCATCATGCCGATCGGCTGTGACACAGAAATTCAGATCGACAAGGGCGCCAACAGGCGCCTTTTTTTTCATGGCCGATCGCCGGCTTACCCTTCGATAATCACCGTCGCGCAAGCATAACGGCGTTCATCTGCCAGCGAAACGTGAATGGAGGTCACCCCCATTTGCTGCGCCAGCTCGGCGGCGCGAGCATGCAAGCGGATATTCGGCTTGCCGAGACCGTCGTTGAACACTTCAAACTGATTAAACGCCAATCCGTTTCGTATCCCGGTGCCGAAGGCCTTGGCGGCAGCTTCTTTCACTGCAAAACGCTTGGCGAGAAAGCGCACCGGCTGCTGATGCTGCTGATACACTTCCCATTCGGCATCGCTCAGTACGCGACGCGCCAGGCGATCGCCGCTGCGCTCGACGACCGCTTCGATGCGCGCCATTTCAACGATATCGGTGCCCAGCCCCAGCACGGCCATTAGCGGCGCGCTTCACGCATCAGCAGTTTCATATCCGTCACCGCCGCCGGCAGGCCGCACATGACCGCCTGGCCGATAATCGCATGACCGATATTCAGCTCATGCATTTCCGGCAGGGCCGCGATCGGCTGAACGTTATGGTAAGTCAGGCCGTGGCCAGCGTTAACCTTCAGGCCTTTCTCTGCGGCGTAGGTGGCGGCAACGGCGATACGATGCAGCTCGGCTTTGACCGCCAGTTCGCCTTCAGCTTCCGCATAAGCGCCGGTATGAATTTCAATGTAAGGGGCGCCCACCGCGACCGCTGCATCAATTTGGCGATGATCGGGATCGATAAACAGCGAAACCAGAATACCGACCTGCGCCAAGCGTTCAACGGCGATGGCCATTTTGTCCTGCTGCCCGGCAACGTCCAGCCCACCTTCGGTAGTCACTTCTTCACGCTTTTCCGGTACCAGACAGCAAAAGTGCGGTTTCAGCTCAACGGCGATATCCACCATTTCATCGGTCACGGCCATTTCCAGATTCATGCGCGTCTGGATGGTCTGGCGCAAAATGCGAACATCGCGATCGGTGATATGACGACGGTCTTCGCGCAGGTGCACCGTGATCCCGTCAGCCCCTGCTTGCTCGGCAATAAATGCCGCCTGAACAGGATCCGGATATTGGGTTCCGCGCGCGTTACGTAACGTGGCGATGTGATCGATATTGACGCCCAGCAGCAAATCAGCCATGACAACCCTCTAAAAAACGATTTTCAGTAGCGGTAGTTTACACGCGGGTGCAGTAGCGCAAAAGGAGAAAAGGTCAGGCGTCGTCGACCGGCGTATCCGGCTGTTTACGGACAAACTGACGGAACAGCTCGCGGCTCTTGAGCGGCTTACCGCCCAGGTAGGGTTTTAGCGCCATGCGGGTAAAACGCTTGGCGGCACGCAAGGTTTGCACATCAGGGAACTGACGCTCCGCCAGTGCGCGTAATTCGCGGCCGGTAAAGCTGTAGTGATCCACCACCAGGCTGGCGATAAAGCCTTTTTCCTCACGGTAGCGGTAGGTCATGCCGTCATCGACCGGCAGACCGCTGCCGGCGCAGTGCAGGAAGTCCAGACCGTAACCCAGGTGATTCAGCAAGGCCAATTCGAACTGGCGCAGTGCCTGCTCCGGCGAAACGTTTTCTGCCGCCAGCGCCTGCAAACATTGCAGATAGTCGAAGAACAATACCGAGTAATTGGCTTCCTGCTCAAGCACCCGTGACAGCAGCTCATTCACGTAGAGGCCGCTGTACAGCATCATGCCGCTGAGAGGTAAACCTAGGGACACCGCTTCGGCGTTACGCAGCGTTTTGACTTCGCCACGACCGCCCCAGCGTACTAACAGAGGGGTAAAGGGCTGCAGACAACCCTTCAGATTAGAACGACGGCTGCGCGCGCCTTTTGCCAGCAAGCGCACCCGTCCATGGCCTTCCGTGAACATATCCAGCATCAGGCTGGTTTCACTGTACGGTCGTCCATGCAGGACGAAAGCGCGCTCCCAGCCGTCCATTGGAGAGGTTATTTCAGATCGTCGGTATAGCCCAGGCTACGCAACGCACGTTCGTCGTCCGCCCAGCCCGATTTCACTTTCACCCACAGTTCCAGATGCACTTTGGTTTCAAACATCTGTTCCATGTCCTGACGGGCTTCGATACCGATGGTTTTGATCTTCGCACCTTTGTTGCCGATGACCATTTTCTTCTGGCCTTCGCGCTCAACCAGGATCAGACCGTGCACGTTGTAACCACCGCGCTCGTTCGGCACAAACTGTTCGATCTCAACCGTCACCGAGTAAGGCAACTCTTCACCCAGGAAACGCATCAGCTTTTCACGGATGATTTCCGACGCCATAAAGCGCTGGGAACGGTCGGTGATGTAATCGTCCGGGAAGTGGTGTTCCGCTTCCGGCAATACCTTGCGCGCGATAGCGGCGATGGTATCGACATTCATGCCTTTCTCCGCAGAGATTGGCACCACATCGAGGAAGTTCATCTGTTGACTGAGGAACGCAATGTGCGGCAACAGCTTGGACTTGTCGGTGACGTTGTCGACCTTGTTGATCGCCAGCACAACCGGGCATTTCAGGCTGCGCAGTTTGTTGACCACCATTTCATCGTCGGCGGTCCAGTTAGTGCCTTCAACTACGAAGATCACCAGCTCGACGTCGCCGATTGAGCTGCTGGCGGCGCGGTTCATCAAACGGTTGATGGCGCGCTTTTCTTCGATGTGCAGACCCGGGGTGTCGACGTAAATGGCCTGATAGGCGCCATCGGTGTCGATACCCATAATGCGGTGACGGGTCGTCTGCGGTTTACGCGAGGTGATGGAGACTTTTTGCCCCAGCAGTTGGTTCAGCAACGTGGATTTGCCCACGTTGGGACGACCGACTATCGCAATAAAACCACAGTATTGTTTTACTTCGCTCATTCAAGCTCCAGATTTTTCAGCGCTTGTTCCGCTGCCGCCTGCTCGGCTTTACGACGGCTTGAGCCGGTACCCATCACGGGTTCGCTCAAACCACTCACCTGACAGTGGATAGTAAACTCCTGATCGTGCGCCTCACCGCGAACCTGCACCACCAGATAAGAAGGTAATGGCAGATGACGACCTTGCAAAAACTCCTGTAAACGGGTTTTGGGGTCTTTCTGCTTATCACCGGGGCTGATTTCGTCCAACCGGCTGCGATACCAGTCCAAAATCAGTCGTTCAACAGTTTGAATATCGCTATCCAGGAACACGCCGCCAATTAAAGCTTCCACCGTATCCGCCAGGATTGATTCGCGGCGGAATCCACCACTTTTCAACTCACCCGGCCCGAGGCGAAGACACTCGCCCAGATCGAACTCGCGCCCCATCTCCGCCAGCGTATTGCCACGCACCAGCGTGGCACGCATGCGGCTCATATCGCCCTCGTCTACGCGAGGAAAACGATGATAGAGCGCATTGGCGATGACAAAACTAAGAATAGAGTCACCCAGAAACTCAAGACGTTCATTGTGTTTACTGCTGGCGCTACGGTGAGTTAACGCTTGCAGTAAGAGCTCCTGCTGTTGAAAAGTGTAGCCCAGCTTCCGCTGTAGCCTATTTATTACGATGGGGTTCATGAGTTACCAATAGATCAAGAATGCGTCAAAAACTTGCAGCATACGGAACAGGCCTGCTTCGCCGAAAGCCAATCCAAAGCTGTTTCGTTTGCAGTGGCTCCCAACAGGGAGCCAACTTTTTATCGCTCGAGCCGGTATTCTACAACGAGTGGAAATATAATGCTGCGTTTATAGACGCCTGATTAATGAATTCCACCGATGCGGCTAAATCTTACGCCGGTAGGCCATTCGCCTTCCTGCTTTTCAAAACTCATCCAGATAGCCGTGGCTTTACCCACCAGATTTTTCTCCGGTACGAAGCCCCAGTAACGGCTGTCGGCGCTGTTGTCGCGGTTATCACCCATCATGAAGTAATGACCCGCCGGCACAACCCATTCCGCCAACTGTTTACCCGGCTGCTGGTAGTAAGCGCCCACCTGATCCTGCGTGCCTGGCACGGTCAGAATATGGTGAGAAACCGAGCCCAGCGTCTCCTGGCGTTCACGCAGACGGATACCGCCCTGCGGCACGTTGTCGCTCAGTGGGATCTGGTAAAAGCCATTGCTGGCTTCGCCCATACCGCTGCGGCTGAACAATTGAACAAAGTCGCTTGGCTGCGCATCGTTGTAAGTCACCGCTAACGCGGTATCGCATGACTGACCGCTATTACAGGATGGCTGAACGGTTACGCGCTTATTGACCGGATCGTAACTTACACGGTCGCCAGGCAAGCCGACTACGCGTTTGATATAATCCAGTTTCGGATCCAACGGATATTTAAATACCGCAATATCACCGCGTTTCGGATGGCCGGTTTCAATTAGCGTGGTCTGGGTAATAGGATCTTTAATGCCGTAGGCATATTTCTCCACCAGAATAAAATCGCCAATCAACAACGTCGGCATCATCGAACCGGACGGGATCTGGAAAGGTTCGTAAATAAACGAACGCACCACAAAGACCAGCAGCAATACCGGGAACACCGACGCGCCGGTTTCAATCCAACCCGGTTGTTTCGCCACTTTGGCCAGCGTTTTGTCGTCCACGGCACCCGCAGTTTGTGCATTGACCGCCGCAATTTTGGCGCGGCGGGCAGGCGCCCATTTAAAGCGCTCAAAGGCCCAAATGATCCCGGTGACCAACGTTGCCAGCGCCAGGATCAGGGCAAACATATTCGCCATGCAAACTCCCTAGTTACGCGAACTTATCGCTTACTTACTGTCTTTGCCAACGTGCAGAATGGCCAGGAACGCTTCTTGCGGCAACTCTACGTTACCGACCTGCTTCATACGTTTCTTACCGTCTTTCTGTTTCTGCAACAGCTTCTTCTTACGGCTAACGTCGCCGCCGTAGCATTTTGCCAGAACGTTTTTACGCAGCTGCTTCACCGTGGAGCGCGCGATGATATGGGTGCCGATCGCCGCCTGAATGGCGATGTCGAACTGCTGACGCGGGATCAGCTCTTTCATCTTCTCCACCAGCTCGCGGCCACGGTATTGCGCATTGTCGCGGTGGGTAATCAGCGCCAGCGCATCCACACGCTCGTTGTTGATCAGCACGTCGACACGCACCATGTCAGAGGTCTGGAAGCGCTTGAAGTTGTAATCCAGCGACGCATAACCGCGTGACGTAGACTTCAGGCGGTCGAAGAAGTCGAGTACCACTTCCGCCATCGGGATTTCGTAAGTCAGCGCAACCTGATTGCCGTGATAAACCATGTTGGTTTGCACGCCGCGTTTTTCGATACACAGCGTGATGACGTTACCCAGGAATTCCTGCGGCATCAGCATGTGACACTCGGCGATCGGCTCACGCAACTCTTCGATATTGTTCAGAGGCGGCAGCTTGGACGGGCTATCAACGTAAATCGTCTCTTTGCTGGTAGTTTCCACTTCATACACTACCGTCGGTGCGGTGGTGATCAGCTCCAGATCGTATTCACGCTCCAGACGTTCCTGGATGATCTCCATGTGCAGCAGGCCGAGGAAGCCACAACGGAAGCCGAAGCCCAGCGCGGTGGAGCTCTCTGGCTCATAGAACAGGGAGGCGTCGTTCAGGCTCAGCTTGCCCAACGCATCGCGGAAGGACTCATAGTCATCGGAGCTGATCGGGAACAGGCCTGCATAAACCTGCGGCTTCACTTTTTTGAAGCCCGGCAAGGCTTTGTCCGCCGGCTGGCGCGCCAACGTCAGGGTATCACCCACCGGCGCACCGAGGATGTCTTTGATTGCACAGACCAACCAGCCTACTTCGCCACAGTTCAACACGTCGCGATCGACACGCTTCGGCGTGAAGATACCCAGACGATCGGCGTTGTAGGTTTGGCCGGTGCTCATGACTTTAATCTTGTCGCCCTTGCGCATGGTGCCGTTTTTAACGCGCACCAGGGAAACTACGCCCAGGTAGTTATCGAACCAGGAGTCGATGATCAGGGCCTGCAGTGGCGCATCCGGATCGCCTTGCGGCCCCGGGATATCGCGCACCAGGCGTTCGAGCACTTCCGGCACGCCAACACCGGTTTTGGCGGAACAACGCACCGCGTCGGTCGCATCGATGCCAACGATATCTTCAATTTCCTGCGCGGCGCGGTCAGGATCGGCAGCCGGCAAGTCAATTTTGTTCAGTACCGGCACCACTTCCAGATCCATATCCAGCGCGGTGTAACAGTTAGCCAGAGTCTGAGCTTCTACGCCCTGCCCGGCATCGACCACCAGCAGCGCGCCCTCACAGGCGGCCAGTGAGCGCGAAACTTCGTAAGAGAAGTCAACGTGCCCTGGGGTGTCGATAAAGTTGAGCTGATAGGTTTGACCGTCCTGCGCCTTATAATCCAGCGTGACGCTCTGCGCTTTGATGGTAATACCGCGCTCGCGCTCCAGATCCATAGAATCGAGCACCTGCGCGGCCATTTCACGTTCGGTCAAGCCACCGCAAATTTGAATGATGCGGTCGGACAGCGTCGACTTACCGTGGTCAATGTGGGCAATAATGGAGAAATTTCGTATATGCTTCATTATAAAAGTTTTTCTGCCTTGGTATTTCTGAATTACTCGCCTATAGAAACCCGCATGGACCTAAAGCGACAGTGAATGGGTTCGGCCGTCTTGCGCCTGAATCGCTGCATTCTACATGTCACAACACTGAAAACCTAGCGATCGGTGCAGTGAAGGCATTCTATTATGTGCACTTTAATGTTACAGAGCGCTCCGGGTTATGAAAGCCGATGTTAACAAAACTCAGCGTGCTCACAACACCGAGTTGCAACAGCCGTTGCCCTCCGCATTTCTTTCACCGCCATCGGCGGGATCCGGCAGTAATACATAACCGCCAATAACGCAATAAACCCTCTCCGAGTTATTGATTAAATAATATCTGGATCAATATCTTAGAATTGCAGTCTACCCCTCCGGCTTTAGGAAAAACCCCATATACGCGTCCCGGTAGCTTCTATAGAAATGAAGGTGAACACCGTGACAAAACATAATTCAGGGCACTACATCGGCATGCCCACCGGGGTTCACCAGCATATCTCTACGTATTGATTGGAAGGTGCAAAATGATCGATAAAGGGCAAATGCTGAGCCGGCACGATTTTTCTAAGGTCAATTGGGGCATTCTGACGGCAGCGGCGCTGCTGTTAACCATTGGTGCGGCGCTGCTGTTGCTGCCGCTGCTGAGCAATATGGATGAAAATGCAATACTGACCCTACTGCAAACCGGCGCAGCCACTATTGTACTCGGCTGTATTCTTCTGGCGCTACGCCACTATCTGCGGCCAGCGGTGACTTACCGTCTGTACGAACATGGCGTTAGGGTGATAAACCAACATAGTCACAAAGAACGCTTTATCCCCTTTGAAAAAATTGGGGATATTTATCGTTTTCGCGGCGGGCGCCTGTTTGGCGGGCTATTCGACGTAATGGCATTTCGTGCCTCGGCTGAACACCCCTGGTACCCGGTGTTCAGCAACCTGTCTCACTCCTGGCGGCTGGCGGATACCATTATTAATCAGCAGATCCAGCAACGTGGGCCGCTGGCGCTGAATGCGTTGTATCAGGGGGAAGTGCTGTCGTTTCACTATCTCAGCTGCGGAGCTCGCTGGCTGAATCATTTATTGCCCGGAAACCGACAAGGAAAACAGGTTCAAACGCTACAGTTGAGCGCAACTGCGGTTATCACGGCACAAGGATCAATCCCGATTGAACAGATCCGTGAACTCGAGAATAATCCACGACGTGGCACCATTCGACTGCTGGATAACCAGGGGAATGCGTTGTTTACGATAGGGTATTTTTCGCTGCTCAGCGCAGACCTGTTTGTCGCACTGTTAGAGCATATGATCTACAGCCGCATCCCCGCCTACCATAACCGGCGGTGACGCGGCCGAAGTTTTAACGCAGAGGTTCGTTTTCCGTCTGCAGGCGCATGGCCCCAGGCGGTAAACCAATTTGCAAAACGACAGGTTGGTAATTGGCTTGCTCGCCGAGACGATGAGCCAGACCACGCGCCAGAATAAAAGCCAGGCCACCGCCAAGCAATGCACCGAGCGCGGCAGAAGCGTCAGTACCCAGCCAGTATTGCAACAGGCTGCCACCCAGCATCATTCCCACCAGCGGCGTCAGATAAACCAGCATCGCAGAACGCAGCAAGCTGCCTTCTGCAATGCCTACTTCGACGCGTTGACCCGGCTCGAGCGGCTGCTCAATGCGTACCTGCAGTTGGTGTTCGGTTTCCGGCACCAATTCGTTTAACGCGCGCGCACCGCATCCAGAGCGAGCAGTGCAGCTGCCGCATCCGGCTTTCGGCTCACAACGCAACAGCGCCACGCCCTGTTGCCACGAAACGACCGTGGCCCACTCTTTCATCATTGTGGTGATACCTTGAAGGAAATACTGTCTGCAATACGTTTGGCCGTTGCCGGCGGTAATTCGCCAACAATGGTAATTTCATTGCCGTTACGCACTTCGGTTTGAATCGTGCGTCGACCCTGACGATAATACTGCTGGCCCGCACCGCTGCCCGCAGGGCTGATATTGACCGAGAAGCTGAATAAACCATCGCTGTAAAGCCGTGACTCTACCGGCTCTGTCACATTCGGCAGTTTACGGCGATTACGCGCCACCTCGTCCACCCCAGCCGGTAACCAGCCCGTGCTCCAGCTCAGCTTGATTTTATCTACCGCAGGCAGCGACAGCAATGGTGGCAGGTTAGCTTTGATCAGCCCTTCCATCACGCCCTGCACTTGCGGCCCGACCACGAACGAAATCACCCGATATTGCTCCAGCGTTTCGCCGTCGCGATCGATCAGATCAACCCGCAGTGGCAGCTTGGTATCTTCGTCCATCCAGACTATATAGCTATAGCGCGAGCCATCACGCGCAACCACGCGGATCACTTCGCAGGGACGATCGGAAATACGGGTGCTGCCAACGGAGATGAAATCGTAATATTTCGCCAGGCGGCTGAAATCGGCATAAACAATCGCCGGCAACGCATCGACGATATGATCGCCGGACAGCGTAAAGGGTTCCAAACCGGGTTCGAAATAGCTGATCCCGCCGCCGCGTTGTAACACTTCACGACGTGGACCATCCATATGCAGCAATTGACCGAGCGGCAATTGATCGATCACCGCATGACGATAACGCAGCGATTCAATCCCCTGCTTGCTGATGCTGATATAGGCGAGTTCATAATTGAGCGAACGGCTGGCACTGCTCATCTGTTGCAACAACGCCCCGGACGCAGTGGGCTGCGCCGGGGCGATGCTTGAGTAGAGCAGGCTGCCCGTCAATAGACAGACGGAGAACCAAATTTGCTTCATTACTGCTGTTGCATTCCTAAAGACTGAGTTCCGGGAACCTGAACGGCAGCCTGTTGTGGTGTGCTTTGCTCAAGCTGCAGCTGATCAGAATGCAAACGACGTTGCAACTCATAATCTTGCAGCATAGCGTTAATGCGTTTGCGCTGTTCCTGCACCTGCTGCTGTTGTCCGCTGCCGGTAGAGAAACTGTCTGCCGGCACGCCGAGGCTAACCGGTGACGCCTGCCCCATGATTGGCAGGGTAGTGAACGCTGGTGATTCAGCGGCAGCCGATTGCTCAGCCGGCTGGTTGTACTGCTGAACGCCGACAATCACCGCGAGCGACACGCAGGCCGCCATGCCAATCTGTGTGATCTGGCTGGCCCAAGGACGAACTTTGTCCCAGAACGGCATTTTCTGCCAGGTGTGCGGTTGCGGCTGAGACTCCGGCACGGCAGAAGGAACCAGACGTGCGGGTTCTTTCTCAAGTGCAGCAGCAACACGATCTGCGATATCGAAATGCATGACTTGCCCGATATCACCCCGTAGTGTGTCACGTATCAGGTGATAGCTCTGCCAGCTTTGTTGAAGCGCCCTGTCTTTAGACAATGAACTCAGTAGCTCGCTGTCGAGCGATTCTCCATCCATCAGAGCGGAAAGCTTTTCTTTCTGCATGCCTAAGTACCCTTCCTGTGTCCGCCATTGCTAACGTTGAATCAGCGGTTGAACTTTATTATCGATAGCCTCCCTGGCGCGGAAAATACGCGAACGTACGGTTCCGACCGGGCAATCCATGATGGCCGCTATCTCTTCGTAGCTTAGACCATCCAGCTCCCGCAGGGTAATCGCCATGCGAAGATCCTCAGGGAGAGACTCAATGGTACGGAAAACTATCTGTCTCAGCTCTTCTGACAACATTAAGTTCTCAGGGTTCGAAATTTCTTTCAGTGCACCCGCACTTTCGTAATTTTCTGCGTCGTTGGCATCCACATCGCTGGATGGCGGACGACGGCCCTGAGCAACCAAATAATTCTTTGCCGTGTTCACGGCGATTCGATACAACCAGGTATAGAAAGCGCTATCCCCACGGAATGATTCCAGTGCGCGATAGGCTTTAATAAACGACTCCTGCACCACATCCGGCACATCGCCCTGCGGTACATACCGGGAAACCAGACTCGCAACTTTATGCTGGTAACGAATTACCAGTAAGTTAAACGATTTCTGATCGCCCTTTTGGACCCGCTCAACCAGAACTTGATCCGTTAACTGCTCGCTCATCCGAGGTAAACTCTCCCCAAATCCGTCTCCACGCGTAAAATTGTACTGCCAGCCATACATTATTTTCCTGAGCAAGCACTCGCTTGGAGTTCATACAGAACGCGAAGTTCCGTATTGCCATTGTTTTTTATGTTGATGTCACCCATCCGTGGCTTTTGCCCGGACAATTAGGCTAACATGAATTTCACTCTTCTTCTGCACACATCATACGTTATGCAACCATCATCTGAACATGTTAGCGATGTACTGATCGTCGGCAGCGGTGCTGCGGGCTTGTCACTGGCGTTGCGCCTGGCGCAGCATTGCAAGGTTACCGTACTCAGCAAAGGGCCGCTCAACGAAGGCGCCACATTCTATGCCCAAGGCGGGATCGCCGCGGTTTTCGATGAAACGGACAGTATTGCCTCACACGTTGATGACACTTTAATTGCCGGAGCCGGCCTGTGTGACAGAGACGCCGTTGAGTTTATCGCTGGCAATGCCCGCCACTGCGTGCAGTGGTTGATTGACCAAGGGGTCTTGTTCGACACCGAAGTCAACGCTCAGGGCGAAGAGCATTACCACCTGACGCGGGAGGGGGGGCACAGCCACCGCCGTATCCTGCATGCCGCTGATGCTACAGGTAAAGAAGTAGAGACCACACTGGTAGGGAAAGCAAGCGCCCACCCCAATATTTGCGTGATGGAACGCCGCAATGCGGTCGATCTGATCACCTCCAACAAAATCGGCCTGCCGGGCACCCGCAGAGTCGTCGGCGCCTACGTCTGGAACCGCGAGCTGGAGCAGGTAGAAACCTATCGTGCCAAAACGGTGGTGCTGGCAACCGGTGGTGCAGCCAAGGTGTATCAATACACCACCAACCCGGATATCTCTTCCGGAGACGGCATCGCCATGGCCTGGCGCGCAGGGTGCCGGGTCGCCAACCTCGAATTTAACCAGTTTCACCCGACCTGCCTGTTCCACCCGCAAGCACGTAACTTCCTGCTGACCGAAGCCTTGCGCGGTGAAGGGGCTTATCTGAAGCGCCCGGACGGCAGCCGCTTTATGCCCGATTTTGACCCACGAGGCGAACTGGCACCACGCGATGTCGTTGCCCGCGCCATCGACCACGAAATGAAGCGCCTGGGTGCGGACTGCATGTATCTGGATATCAGCCATAAACCGGCTGAATTCATTACTCAGCATTTCCCGATGATCCATGAAAAACTGCTGACGCTGGGTTTCGATCTGACTACGCAACCTATCCCTATCGTACCCGCCGCGCACTACACCTGCGGCGGCGTAATGGTCGATCAGCATGGCCGTACCGATCTGGATGGGCTGTATGCCATTGGCGAAGTCAGCTATACCGGCCTGCATGGCGCCAACCGCATGGCGTCCAACTCGCTGCTGGAGTGTTTGGTTTACGGCTGGTCAGCAGCAGAAGACATCAAGATGCGTCTGCCGTTTATCAAGTTGGCGAAACAGCTGCCGCAATGGGATGAGAGCCGGGTGGATGACGCGGATGAACGAGTGGTCATTCAGCACAACTGGCATGAGTTGCGGCTATTTATGTGGGACTACGTGGGTATTGTGCGCACCACCAAACGGTTGGAGCGTGCACTGCGCCGCATCAATACGCTGCAGGCGGAAATTGATGAGTACTACGCCAACTTCCGTATCTCCAACAATTTGCTGGAGCTGCGAAATCTGGTGCAGGTGGCGGAATTGATCGTACGCAGCGCCATGGCGCGTAAGGAAAGTCGTGGGTTGCACTTTACGCTGGACTACCCCGATATGCTGCCGGAAGCGCTACCGACCATACTGCAACCCTAGCAGCGACACCGCAAGGGCGCCCACTGTGGCGCCCTTTTCATTTCAATAGAACAAGTAGAAATCGGTAATCAAACGGCGGAACGCCTCGGTGTAACTGCCATCAGCCAGCTTGATCGCCAGGCTTTGCGCCGCTTTTTCTCCCGTCGGTTGACGGGTCAGGGCCAGCAGCACGCGATGTAACGGCGTATCGGCGCGATCGCTGACGTTCAGCCGTTGCGCAGTATGCCATCCACGGCGTTGTGCATTACTTTCAAAGGCCTCACCAATATCATGCGGCAGCACTACGCAAAAAGTCCCCTGTGGGGCAATCAACCGTTCCGCGCTTTCCAGCAAAGCATCGTGGGTAAGCGTTTCAGTATAACGCGCGTTGTGACGAGCCTGGTCCCGGCAGGCGACAGCTGGCTCAAAATATGGCGGGTTGCTGACGATCAGGTCGTATTGGCCGGCATGGTGCTGGGCATAATGATGAATGTCCTGCGCATGCACCTGGATACGCTCAGGCCAAGGCGATTCCTGAGCGTTGTCACGCGCCTGCGCGGCGGCAGCCTCGTCCAGCTCCACGGCGTCAATCAGCACGGACTCGGCTGAACGCTGTGCCAACATCAGCGCGATCAGTCCGCTACCGCTACCGATATCCAGCACGCGTTGGGCCTGCGCCAAGGGCGCCCATGCGCCGAGCAGCACGCCATCGGTGCCCACCTTCATTGCACAGCGATCGTGAGCAACAAAAAACTGCTTAAAGGTAAAACCACCGCGACGCGGGGTGAAATTTGCTTTCGATTGAGTACTCACAATAACCACCTGAAGACAAAACTGGCGTAGCATAAGGCAATCTGATTTTTGGGAAAAGAGATGCTTTCCGCTTAAATAGGTGAAGAACGCGGCCAACCCGTCTATAATCGGCGCCCCAAGTAGAGGTAGACCATGACAGTAACCAATTTTTCCGAACTCGAACTCGATGAACGCCTGATAAACGCCCTGCGCGATAAAGGCTACGAACGCCCAACCGCCATTCAAGCCGAGGCGATCCCGCCTGCGATGGATGGGCGCGACGTATTGGGTTCGGCGCCAACCGGCACCGGCAAGACCGCGGCATTTTTGCTGCCGGTATTGCAACATCTGCTCGACTTCCCACGTAAGAAGTCCGGCCCACCGCGCGTACTGATCCTGACTCCGACGCGCGAGCTGGCGATGCAGGTAGCCGATCAGGCTCGTGAACTGGCTGCTCATACTTCGCTGGATATCGCCACCATCACCGGCGGCGTCGCCTATATGAACCACGCGGAAGTCTTCAGTGAAAACCAGGACGTGGTGGTCGCGACCACCGGCCGCCTGCTGCAGTATATTAAAGAAGAAAACTTCGACTGCCGCGCAGTAGAGACGCTGATCCTCGATGAAGCCGACCGCATGCTCGACATGGGCTTCGCGCAGGACATCGAAACCATTTCCGCCGAGACCCGCTGGCGTAACCAGACCCTGCTGTTCTCCGCGACGCTGGAAGGCGATGCCATCCGCGAATTCGCCGAACGCATTCTGAAAGAACCGGTAGAGGTCGAAGCCGATCCGTCACGCCGCGAACGTAAAAAGATCCTGCAATGGTACTACCGCGCCGACGACGTACAGCATAAAACCGCCCTGTTGGTGCACTTGCTGCAGCAACCGGACGTGCAGAAATCCGTTATCTTCGTGCGCAAACGTGAGCGTGTGCATGAGCTGGCCGGCTGGCTGCGCGAGGCAGGCATCAACACCTGTTACCTCGAAGGCGAAATGGTGCAGGCCAAGCGCAACGAAGCGGTAAAACGTATGATGGACGGCCGTGTGAACGTGCTGGTCGCAACCGACGTTGCTGCGCGAGGTCTGGATATCCTGGATATCACCCACGTGTTCAACTTCGACATGCCGCGCACCGCAGATACCTATCTGCACCGTATCGGCCGTACCGGTCGTGCCGGGCGCAAGGGCACCGCAATTTCGTTGGTTGAAGCACACGACCACCTGCTGCTGGGCAAAGTGGGCCGTTATCTGAACGAGCCGCTGAAAGCACGCGTGATCGATGAGCTGCGTCCATCAACCAAAGTGCCAAGCGAAAAGAGCAACGGCAAGCCTTCGAAGAAGGTTCTGGCCAAACGCGCGTCAGACAAAGAAAAAAATAAAGAAAAAGCCAAGGTGAAAGTACGTCATCGCGATGCGAAAAACGTAGGCAAACGCCGCCAGCCAAAGGCCAAGCCTGAGGGCAGCGGCGCGAAGTAATACCGCCGCAGTGAATAAAAACCGCCTCCTTTTCCGCAGGCGGTTTTTTTATGCCCCGTTACTGCTGTCCGTATTGCGCCACCTGTTGATGGGCTTTCAACCAGGCGTTCAGTTGACGATAGCGATCGCGCATTTCTTCATTCTGCAATGCCGTCGGCGTCTGCGATAAGTAGAACTGGAAGGCCACGCCTTGCTGATTGCGCGCTTTGGCGTCCGCCCCCGCCTGCAACAGCATCAGCGCCAACTGCGGCGCATTGATTTTCGCCGCCAGGTGCAAAGGCGTATCCCCCAGCCGATCGCTAAGGGTGACATCGGCACCGGACACCAACAGCAGCCGTACTTGCTCCTCACGCCCCGCCAAGACTGCCGCTGCCAGCGGCGTAGCACCGGTCACCGCATTGCGCGGGTTCAGCGGCACTCCGTGTGCCAACAGCAATCGAAGATACTGCGGGTCCTGCACCGCAGCGGCGGTATGCAACGCGCTATTGCCATCCAGGCCCGGAGTGGTCGCATCGGCCCCCAACGCCAGCAGCGAGCTTAGGCTTTGCGTTTGCTGCGACAGTATGGCCCATTGCAGCAAAGTAACCTGACGGTCCCCCTGTTCATGCAGGCGCGCCTCAGTTGCCTGTTCGGCAATCCCGTTGCTATCACCACGCGCCACTGCCTGAGCCAGTGCCAGATTGCTGCGCCCGTTAAACGGAGAAATTTCCTGATTCATCTGTTGTTCCTTAGCCATCATCAGCAAACCGGCGATCGCGATTACCGCCAGCGTGGCGACCATTAACGTCTGCCATAGGCGCCGCCGTTCAGGCATTGGCCTTCGTCTCCCATGGCTTTTGCTCCGCCATCGAGCCGATCACCTTATCAATCCCATGAGCAGTCAGGCTGCGATCCAGGTGTTTGCTCGGGCGCCAGTCGTCAATGCCGCTCAGGGTGTCGTTATTGGCCAGCGTGATTTTATGCCCAATGGCATCCGGGATCAGCGAAGTGGATTCCTGCGTGCCGGTCAGCATGTCGTATTGCTCGCTGTAACGGCGGATACCACCGGCTTGTGCATCCTGCTTCGCCGCTGCCGGATCGATCCCCATACGATTCAGCGTATAATCGGAAACCCCGGCAGCGTTAAAAGTCACCGCCACCGTGCCCGTTGCCAGCGCTGCCGTAGCCGCCAGACCGCCGCCCAGCGAATGACCGGCGATCACCAGCGCATCACCAAAGGCTGCCTTGGCGCTTTTCGCAAGGGATACCGCCTGATTGTACTGCACATCGTCATAGCCGGTCGCCTGGCGCACGTTGCTCAACCAGTCGCGCATATCATTGGTGCCGGCGAAGGCCAACACATACTGCTGATTATCACTGTAGATCCCGGCCTGAAAACCCGACGCCGCATCCTGCAGACTGGCAGGATCAATGCCGACCCCCAGCAAAGCATCGGCACTCAACCGATTGAACCCCTCGATGCCCTGACTGCCGGTGCTGTAAACGTCTTTAGCCAGTAACGCCAGCGTATAGTCCCCCTTCTGTGGCTGCTGACCGCGTGTCACGCCCTGATTCGCCGCCGCCGGCGCTGCTGCCGACAAATCGCTGACCAGCGTGTTCAGCAGGTTCTGGGCATTCAGGCTATTCTGGGAAAGCGTGGCCGCGGGGGCCTTTGATGCCGAGGGTTCAGTAGGCTGGGAAGGATCCAAACGCTCTGGCAGCGAGCGCGTTGCCGGGGGCAGAATCGCCGCGGGGCTGACCGCAGAGGTAAAACTCAAAGACATACTCATGCCGACTCCTTGTCGATAGACTTATCAATGCCGCACCTCATTGGGTGCTGATGTAGCTATCGGCAGGTCGGAGTAGTTCTGTAATGAGAAGAATTATCTTTGCGAGGAATGTGATCCGGATTCACTTTCTGGCCGTTGCAGCAAGAAAAAAGGGAGCCGAAGCTCCCTTATTAAGCGTGTGTAAAATTACAGACTTTCTGTAAAAGTACGTGTAATCACGTCACGCTGCTGTTCTGGCGTCAGCGAGTTGAAACGCACTGCATAGCCGGACACGCGGATGGTCAGCTGCGGGTATTTTTCCGGATGCTTAACCGCGTCTTCCAGAGTTTCGCGACGCAACACGTTCACATTCAGGTGCTGACCACCTTCTACGCGAACGGTCGATTGCATTTCCAATGGCACTTCACGGTACTCGATCTGGCCCAGTTCGCTGACCGGTACCACCTGATCTTCCGCATAGTTGGCTTTAGCGCAAACGCAGCGGGCTTCTGATGTTTCGTCGTCCAGCAGCCAGAAAGAGTTCACCAGCGCCTGGTCGTTCGCTTTAGTGATTTGAATACCAGTAATCATTTTGTTGCCTCCGTACAAGGGCGAAAAATTCTACTTCGAAAGAAAACCCAATGTTGGTTTCGGCCATTTGGTAAAACCATTGTTGTCTTGTTGTTCTGTATACCAGTCTGGCCGGGGCAATTCTTTGATTAAAGTCAATTTTCACGGGGTACCCATAGAGCGAGAATGGGCAAGTTTATGTTTTATGTCAATTTTCCCTGTAGAGCACATCGCAATTATTTTTGTAAATTTTAAAAAATATTTATATGCAGGGGCGCGGCGGAAAAAGAAAAGCAGGTTTCGCTGCGTGGCACTAAACGGTAAGCTATGCCCAGTGAATTGTTAACGAAAACAAAGGAGAGCGTTTATGTCCACCTCCCTCACCTGGCATGATGTTATCGGCAAGGAGAAAGAGCAGCCCTATTTTCATGAAACGCTTGCCTTTGTTGCCGCTGAACGCCAGGCCGGTAAGACCATTTACCCACCGCAAAAAGACGTGTTCAACGCCTTTCGTTATACCGAGCTGGCGGACGTGAAGGTGGTAATCCTCGGCCAGGATCCCTATCACGGCCCGAATCAGGCCCACGGGCTGTCCTTTTCAGTGCTCCCTGGCGTACCCGCGCCCCCTTCGCTGGTAAACATGTACAAAGAGCTGGCGACGGATATCCCGGGCTTTGAGCGCCCCAGCCATGGCTACCTGCAAAGCTGGGCGGAACAGGGTGTGCTGTTGTTAAACACGGTATTGACCGTTGAAGGCGGCCAGGCGCACTCCCACGCAAAACTGGGCTGGGAAACCTTTACCGACAGAGTGATCGCCGCGCTGAATGAAAACCGCGAAGGCATCGTGTTCCTGCTCTGGGGATCGCACGCGCAGAAAAAAGGCAACTTTATCGATCGCAACCGCCACCACGTGTTGAAAGCGCCACATCCATCGCCGCTTTCCGCCCACCGTGGGTTCTTGGGCTGTCGCCACTTTTCGCAGACCAACCAACTGTTGGAACAGCAGGGGCTGGCGCCTATCGACTGGCTACCGCGACTGCCGCAGGCATAACCCAGACGCAAAAAAGGCACCCGCAGGTGCCTTTTCCTTATTGAATTCGGCTTAAGCCTTGGCTTTGGAAACCGCCACCATCGCCGGGCGCAGCAGGCGACCATTCAGCGTATAGCCTTTCTGCATCACCATCATGACGTGGTTCGGCTGGTGATCGGCAGATTCCATCAGGCTCATTGCCTGGTGCACATCCGGGTTGAACGGCACGTTAATATCACCAACGATTTCAATCCCGTACTTACGCACAACGTCCTGCAGGGACTTCAGCGTCAGCTCGATGCCTTCAATCATCGCCGTCAGTTCCGGATTGTTTTTATCCGCCAGTTCCAGCGCGCGCTCCAGGTTATCCAGCACCGGCAGCAGATCACCGGAGAACTTCTCCAGCGCAAATTTGTGTGCTTTTTCGATATCCAGCTCGGTGCGGCGGCGGACGTTTTCCATTTCCGCTTTGGCACGCAGCAGGCTGTCGCGTTCATGCTGCTGGGCTTCGGCCAGTTGAGCTTCCAGCTCAGCAATGCGCTCATCCCGCAGATCGACGCCCTCAGCCGCTTCCGGCAAGACTTCCTGCTGTTCCATTTCTTCCGAGACTTGCTCGTTTGGCGTCTTCTGTTCTTTACTACTCATGAATATCTCCGCGTTTTAGCATTAATCTCGCAACTTGGCTTATTATGGGGATCAAAACCGGGGTTTCAAGTCAACCGGTCACAATGTGGGGCATAAACTGGTCCCGGTGAGGAAAATCACAACAATGAATAAAAAATTCGCCTGTATTGGCATTGTTGGCCACCCGCGTCACCCTTCGGCGCTGGCAACGCATGAGATGTTGTTTCACTGGTTAGTCGCCCGAGGCTATTCAGTGATGATTGAACGCCAAATCGCTCAGGATTTGGGGTTAAAAGATGCGGTTACCGGCAGCCTGGCGGATATTGGCCAAAAGGCCGACCTGGCGGTAGTGGTCGGCGGCGACGGCAATATGCTCGGCGCAGCCCGCGTTCTGGCCCGCTACGACATCAAGGTGATCGGCGTTAACCGCGGCAATCTCGGCTTCCTGACCGATCTTGACCCCGACAACGCACTGCAGCAACTGGCCGACGTGCTGGAGGGCGAATACATCGATGAACAGCGCTTCCTGCTGGAAACCATCGTGCACAAAGAGAACCAGCAGTGCCGCATCAGTACTGCTATCAACGAAGTGGTACTGCATCCGGGTAAAGTGGCGCACATGATCGAGTTCGAAGTGTATATCGACGATCGCTTCGCCTTCTCGCAACGCTCTGACGGTCTGATTATCGCTACCCCGACCGGTTCGACTGCCTATTCGCTTTCTGCCGGCGGCCCGATCCTGACGCCATCGCTGGAAGCCATCGCGCTGGTGCCGATGTTCCCGCATACCCTCTCGGCCCGCCCGTTGGTGATCAACGGCAACAGCACCATTCGCCTGAAGTTTTCGCAGATCGGCAGCGATCTGGAAATCAGCTGCGACAGCCAGATCGCACTGCCTATCCAGGAAGGCGAGGAAGTATTGATACGCCGCAGTGATTTCCATTTGAATCTTATTCATCCAAAGGACTACAGCTATTTCAACACGTTAAGCACCAAGCTGGGCTGGTCTAAAAAATTGTTCTAAAAATATCGCCAGCCCCTTTACTGTATATAAAACCAGTTTATACTGTATGAAACTACAGTTATGTGTTTATACACAGGAAGGTTCCCATGCTGGCGCAATTGACCATCAGCAATTTTGCTATCGTTCGTGAGTTGGAAATTGATTTTCAACCGGGTATGACGGCGATTACCGGTGAAACCGGCGCCGGTAAATCTATCGCCATCGACGCGCTGGGGCTGTGCCTCGGCAACCGCGCCGACGGTAACGTCGTCAGGCTGGGAGCCGCCCGTGCCGATATCTGCGCCCGTTTTTCACTGGCAGATACCCCTTCTGCACGCCAATGGCTCGAACAGAATCACCTGGACGACAGCAATGAGTGCCTGCTGCGCCGGGTCATCAACGCAGACGGCCGCTCACGCGGCTTTATCAACGGCACTTCCGTGCCGCTTTCACAACTGCGCGAACTCGGTCAGTTGCTGATTCAAATCCACGGTCAGCATGCCCACCAGTTGCTGCTCAAGCCCGATCACCAGAAGCAACTGCTCGACGCCTATGCCGACGAACCTGCCCTGTTAGCGCAGATGCAACAGGCTTATCAGCGTTGGCACCAAAGCTGTCGCGAACTGGCCCATCATCAGCAGCAGTCCATCGAACGCGACGCACGCCAACAGCTGCTGCAATACCAATTGAAAGAGCTGAACGAGTTTGCGCCCGTGGCCGGTGAGTTCGAACAGATAGATTCGGAGTTCAAACGCCTGGCCAACAGCGGCCAATTGCTGACCATCAGCCAGCAGACCCTGCAATTGCTGGCTGACGATGAAGAAAACAACATGCTGAGCCAGCTTTACACCGCCAAACATCTGCTGGTTGAGCTGGTCGGCATGGATGACAAACTCAGCGGGCTGCTGGACATGCTGGAAGAGGCGTCGATCCAAATCAGTGAGGCCAGCGACGAACTGCGTCACTATGCCGATCGCATGGATCTGGACCCCAACCGCCTGCAAGAACTTGAACAGCGTCTGTCGCGCCAAATTAACCTGGCGCGGAAACATCACGTTGCGCCAGAGGAACTACCACAGCTGCACCAACAGATGCTGGATGAGCAGCAGTTGCTGTCGCAGCAAGAGAACGACCATGAACACCTTAACGAGGCGGTCACTCTGCATCATCAGCAAGCGCTGCTGTTAGCGGAGCAATTGCACCAGAAGCGCCAGCACTATGCCGCAGAGCTGACCACGTTGATTACCGACAGCATGCAGGCCCTCTCCATGCCGCACGGCAAATTCAATATCGACGTTCGCTTCGAGCCGCAGCATTTGAGTGCTGAAGGGGCCAGCCGCACCGAATTCTGTGTGTCCACCAACCCAGGTCAACCGCTGCAAGCGCTGGCGAAAGTGGCCTCCGGTGGCGAACTGTCCCGCATTGCGCTGGCTATCCAGGTGATTACCGCTCGCAAGATGGAAACCCCGGCGCTGATTTTCGACGAAGTGGACGTCGGCATCAGCGGCCCGACGGCCGCCATTGTTGGGCGCCTGTTGCGTCAACTTGGAGAATCTACCCAAGTTATGTGCGTCACCCACCTTCCACAGGTGGCCGGTTGTGGGCATCAGCACCTGTTTGTCAGCAAGCAGACTGACGGCACGGAAACCGAAACGCAGATGTCACCGTTGGATAAACGTGCTCGTTTGCAAGAATTGGCGCGCCTTCTTGGCGGCAGTGAAGTCACCCGAAACACACTGGCGAACGCAAAAGAACTGCTTGCTGCATAGAAAAGCTCAACTTTTTTACTTTCCTGAGGTCATATTGGGGCCCTGTAAAGGTTTCCAACTGCTGCAAGGTCTATTATCATCGGCATCCTATGCCCTAAAGGAATGTGATTACTATGCGCTGTAAAACGCTGACTGCCGCCGCTGTGGTTCTTGTGATGCTGACTGCAGGCTGTTCTACTTTTGAGAAGGTGGTTTACCGGCCTGACATCAACCAAGGGAACTACCTGACGTCAACCGACGTAGCTAAAATCCAAAAAGGTATGACCCAGCAACAGGTCGCTTATACATTGGGAACCCCAATGCTGCAGGATCCGTTCGGTACTCAGACGTGGTTCTATGTGTTCCGCCAGCAGCCGGGTCATGAAAATATCACCCAGCAAACTCTGACGCTGACCTTTAACAGCGCGGGCGTATTGACGGATATTCAGAACAAGCCTGCGCTGACCAAATAATCAGTACAGGAACTGTCGTCCGGCCCGTGAGGGACGAATCAAGTTCTTCATGACAGTCACAGGCTGCAACTCGGAAGATAAAATTCTGATAAAAAATAAGGCGCACTCAGCGCCTTATTTTTTTGCCTTCTCTGCCCGTTGACGGCGCAGCTCTTTGGGATCGGCAATCAATGGGCGATAGATTTCCACCCGGTCGCCATCATTTAGCACATCGCCCAACTTGGCCGGTCGGCTATAAATGCCCACCTTGTTACTTTGCAAATCAATGTCACTGCGCAGTTCCAGCAATCCGGAGGCCACAATCGCCTGCTCAACATTGCTGCCCTCTGCCAGTTTCACGTTGCGCAGATACTGACGCTCCGGCAAGGCATAAACCACCTCAACCCGTATCTCAGACACTGTAAACCTCTTTCGCCCGCTGGGTGAATGCCTGCACCATATTGCCAGCCAACTCTTTAAATACCTTGCCGAACGCCAACTCGATCAGTTTGTTGGTAAATTCGAAGTCCAGGTGCAGCTCAACCTTACAGGCTTCCGGACTGAGCGGCGTAAAGTGCCAGCCCCCCATCAACTTGCGGAACGGGCCGTCAACCAGTTGCATATTGATGCTCTGGTTATCCAGCAGCGTATTGCGCGTGGTAAAAGTTTTGCTGATACCGGCTTTGGCAACGTCCACCGCGGCGGTCATTTCATTGTTGGACGCGTTAATCACCCGGCTACCGGTACAACCTGGCAGAAAATCGGGATAAGAATGAACATCGTTAACCAACTGATACATCTGCTCGGCGCTGAACGGCACTAACGCAGACCGACTGATCTGGGGCATATCATTTCCTGTGAGACACAAAACATACAAATCATACCATTTATCTATCGGCAAACAAAAAATCTGCTATGCAAGACAGGAGCCAAAAATGCGAAAAATTGCGCAGGTGCTGAGCGGTAAAGGATTTCTTTCGCTGACGCATCCAGTATAATGAACGCACTATGACAAAGAAAAAAGCTCACAAACCTGGTTCAGCCACCATTGCGCAAAACAAGCGAGCACGTTTCGAATACTTCATTGAAGAAGAAATCGAGGCGGGCCTGTCCCTGCAAGGGTGGGAAGTCAAATCGTTGCGTGCCGGCAAAGCCAACCTCAGCGACAGCTACGTGACCTTCCGTGACGGTGAAGCCTATCTTTTTGGCGCCACCATCACGCCGCTCAGCGTGGCTTCATCGCATGTGGTCTGCGACCCGACACGTACCCGCAAACTGCTGTTGAACAAGCGCGAGCTGGACTCGCTGTTCGGCCGCGTTAACCGCGAAGGCTATACCGTTGTTGCCCTGTCCATGTATTGGAAAAATGCCTGGGTCAAGGTCAAAATCGGCGTAGCCAAAGGCAAGAAAGAACACGATAAGCGCGATGACATCAAAGATCGTGAGTGGCAGACGGCGAAAGCCCGTATCATGAAGCACGCCAACCGATAAGCCTCTGGCTTAACGGGTTAAACTTCTGGTATACTGCACAAAGTTACTTGGGGCTGATTCTGGATTCGACGGGATTTGCGAAGCCCTAGGAGCATGCCGAGGGGCGGTTGGCCTCGTAAAAAGCCGCAAAAAAATAGTCGCAAACGACGAAAACTACGCCCTAGCAGCTTAATACCCTGCTAAGAGCCCTCTCTCCCTAGCCTCCGCTCTTAGGACGGGGATCAAGAGAGGTCAAACCCAAAAGAGATCGCGTGGATGTCCTGCCTGGGGCTGAAGCGTTAAATCCAATCAGGCTAGTTTGTTAGTGGCGTGTCCATCCGCAGCTGACCGGCGAATGTAAAGATTGGACTAAGCATGTAGTGCCGACGGTGTAGTAATTTCGGACGGGGGTTCAAATCCCCCCAGCTCCACCAAATGATGATCCGGGTATTACCAGATAAGTCCGGAGAAGTACGGAAAGCCCGCATCCCACCTAGGTTTGCGGGCTTTTTTGTGTCTGTAGTAGTCCGAGTATATCCAGCTAAATCCGGGATTTATTGGTATACGTTTAGGTATACGTTAAAATGTATGCCATAAACGTATACCAATTATGGAAGAACCCTTGCATGGCGCGGACTACACGCCCCCTCACACATACCGAAGTAC
Organism: Serratia sp. BNK-12; assembly: GCF_047456085.1. Classification (NCBI taxonomy): domain Bacteria; kingdom Pseudomonadati; phylum Pseudomonadota; class Gammaproteobacteria; order Enterobacterales; family Yersiniaceae; genus Serratia; species Serratia sp. BNK-12. The sequence continues at coordinate 1,026,719 of NZ_CP179896.1, read as the reverse complement.
AAAAATCCAAAGCCATAGAGAAAGACCTCACCCTGCATGATGGTGACGGCCTGTTCCTGTTAGTTAAAACCACTGGCAAGAAATTGTGGCGTTTCCGCTACCTCCGCCCCGGCACCAGTTCACGGACTATGGTCAGCCTCGGTGCCTACCCTGCCCTGTCACTTGCCGACGCGCGGCAAATACGCGCCGAAAAGCTCGCGATACTGGCAAGAGGCATTGACCCACAGGCCAAAGAAGCAGAAGAAGCAGAACAAAAGCAGGTAGCCCAAGAAAGCATTTTCCTGAACGTGGCAAAGCAATGGTTCGCATTGAAACAGGCCAGCGTCAGCGCTAAACATGCTGAAGATATCTGGCGTTCTCTTGAAAAGGACATACTGCCATCTATCGAGAATGTCCCGGTTCAGGACATTAAAGCACGTTTGCTGATCCAAGTGCTGGTGTAAGCATACCCGTTTTAGTTCCACGCACTTTTTGAGACTTCCGTGTTTTCAGCCATCAGTCGGTACTCTTCCGGCGTCAGGTTGTTCAGCGATTCGTGAGGGCGTTCGCTGTTATATTCCGTCAGCCAGCGCTCTGTGATTTCCCGGGCCTCATTCAGTGTTCTGAACAGGTAAAAATCCAGGATTTCTGTCCGGTACGTCCGGTTAAACCGTTCGATGAAAGCATTCTGTGTCGGCTTGCCAGGCTTGATAAATTCCAGCAACACACCATGTTCTTCAGCCCACTGTGCCAGCGTCAGTGAGACCAGTTCTGGTCCGTTGTCCATCCGCATTTTCAGCGGGTAGCCACGGTTTGCCACGATCCGCGCCAGTACCCGGACAACACGTTGAGCCGGGATATTCAGGTCGATTTCTATCGCCAGTACTTCCCGGTTAAAATCATCCACCACATTGAAGGTCCGGAAGCGTCTACCACAGACCAGCGTATCATGCATAAAGTCTATCGACCAGCTCTGGTTAAATGCCTCAGGCGCCACCAGTGGCGACGGGTTGCGTACCGGCAGCCGCTGTTTTCCCTTACGACGAAAATTCAGTTTCAGCAGGCAGTAAATCCGGTGAACGCGTTTGTGGTTCCAGGTATTGCCCTGCCTGCGCAGCAGCTGGAACAGCTTCTTAAAACCGTAGCGCGGATAGCGTTCTGCCAGTTCAGTCAGCGCATGGATCAGCGGTTCATCACGCCGGGTATCGGGCTGATAAAAATAGACCGTCCTGCTCAGCGATAACGTCCTGCAGGCCTGACGTAAACTCATGGCAAATTGCGCTGTCAGATAGCTGACGAGTTCACGCTTTATCGCTGGTTTTAAAGCTTTTTTTCGATGACGTCTTTAAGTGCCCGGCACTCAAGGCTGAGGTCAGCAAACATCTGTTTGAGCCTCCGGTTCTCGTCTTCCAGATCTTTGATTTTTTTAATATCGGCCGCTTCCATCCCGCCATACTTTGCCTTCCAGTTGTAATAGCTGGCTTCCGAAATAGCGGCTTCACGGCACACATCCTTGACGGTACGTCCGGCTTCGACGGACTTCAATACGGCGATGATCTGGTGTTCAGTGAATCGGATCTTACGCATAGCGATCTCCTCCGGGGACATAATCAGTATGTCGGAAGATCTCTAAAAGTGAATGGTTCGGATTACAGGGATGCTTACATTCGCACCTTCCCTAAAATCCACCTCTATTTAATGTTAAATGTTAACGGCAGTAAAAAAACCACGCAATCGCGTGGTTTTTTGTTTTTCAGGCCGACAACAATAGCGCCGATAAAAAGCCTATCTCTGGTTTTTCCAGCGTGCCAATTACAAGCGCCCTGTCGAGAAAAACATTTCGCAGCTCACAGGACGTTTCGGAGATCAACGTACATGCATGGCATGCCGCGAGGTTCAAAGCCTCAGTGCCCTGCCCCTCGCTGTCGAGACACAGCGGGTCAGATGAGCACCATGCTGCCGACTGCAAAGCATTGATTAGTGTGGAGGCAAAGTTAGAAGGTTTGCCCTGACGGACTAATCCGCCTAAGGTACCATCAGAAGCCGCAGATGAAGTTGAGATCAGTACACCACAATATTCTGGTGAACAATAGATTCGCTCTTTTAGCGACGCGCTGGCATAGCCGCATTCAAGCGATAACTGGCGGATCAATAGATGCGAGAGCGTGTGTATCAGCACCAGTCTGGCATCGGGTTGATAACCCCCCTCTTGTGCACCTTCAAGCGATGAGCGCTGGTAATTTTGCATCAACAAGCCAATTCGCCGTGTAACATCGGGCTGTTGCTCCCACTCAGTCAGGGTAGCGTTGTTAAGCTCAATATAAATACCCTCTCCCCGGTTCTCTATCGCCGGCAGCCAAGATTTTCTCTCCCTAGCGATGGGTGCGCAGCGCTGTGTGAAGCGGTTTGTCGTGATACTACTCTCAAGGCGGGTAAATCCCCTGAAGGCAATCACTTCGCGCAAACGATGCACAAGAGAGACGGTATTTATAAACACGAAAAGCCCGTCACATACCGCATCTAACGCATCTCCCCCCACAATTTCGACTTCAAAATCATCGTGAGGATCGTTCTCTTCGTTCGCTGGATCGGGATAGTCAGCGATGAGCGCCTCGCGCTCTTCTCTTTTGCGTTCTTGTTCTGAACGCGAGCTGCCAACCTGATTAAACGATACGAGCGCATTTTCTATTTTTTGTGATGAAAACGCGGAAAAATCCGGGAAAGTGCTAAGATGCCCCGCTGTTTCCGACGCCATTTGTCGGCCCAAGCGGTATAAGGTCACAATTGCTGAAAAGCGCGTACTGTTCAGCAGCTGCATCAACCGGCTGGAGTTTGGCGGAATAGAAATCGTTGACGCTGTAACCGGGAAATAGACGTTAGACGCGCCGCGCAGTAACGCACGCAAATTTCGTGTGCAGGTGTCGCTCATACCCAGCCAAGGCTGATTGCCTTTGCAGGGAATATGACCCAGTGCTTTGTCACCCAGTGCGCCCTTGAGCGAATTATCGGCCCCGCAGGCACAGATAACGCTCAGACCGTCGAGACCAGTTTTATCCCCCACCGTTCTAATCCGCAATCTCGGAGCTCCACAGATCCCTATCTTGGTGTTTTTATGTGCCCAGTACACCCACGGGAAATCATCAATATGGTAATCGGAACAATGATGCCCTTCTTCGTGGCTGTAGCATACACTCAGCAAACGGGTTGGCGACCCCCATCCCTGGCAGTCGTTACTTGAACACACCGGGATCCCATCGGGTCGCTCATCGAACTGTTCTCCCACGATGCCTAAGCGGTGACATTGATTGCACTCCAGCCAGCGCGGAAAACGGCGCGCAGGCAGCGCAAGGCCAGATGTTTCCGCTGGCGGAGCCTTCAGCTCAGTGACGCCTAATAAGCGGCATAGATCGGGTTCGGCAATGATGGCGAGTTTATCCTCTCGCCACATATCCAGACCGCTAATGATCGCAGATGCCGTTCTGGTACGTCGTCCCTGCTGTGAACGAACCTCAATCAGCGCGCCAACGCCAAATGTGGTCACACTTTGGCTAAGGTTGATTGTCCCTGTCGGCAATTTCCGTTTTACCGGCGCCCGTTTATTGCGAAATCCGCTCATTGTCTACTCCTGAACCAACATGCTAACCTTAACCTGCGCTTCCACATCTCGCACTGAGCGCTGCATTTCCCATGGATCTTCCCCATTCACTTTATTTTTCAAAAGCGCATTACTGTCAGTGTGGTGGCCTGTCCAGCTGAGCTTGCTTGTCATCCGCGCTTTTTCCATCCAGTCATATAAAATATCTTCAAGATATTGGCGCGTATCGTCTGCCTCTTCTGCTTCTATCTCTTTCACCCGTGCGCAAATGACACCAATCAATGCCCTGACACGTTGCCTCAACGCCGGTTCATGTATCCTGATTGCGCTTTTATTACTCGCGAATTCAGGAATTGTTAACCGCACCATAGCGATAAGAACGGAGTGCAGCGCCCGGTCACGCGCGCGCGATGCAAACGGCGTAACACTTGATGACTCGACATGACGATAGAACGCGCTGTGGAAGGTCTGAAATTTTTCATAGTGGGAACGGTCACGGGGACGAGTCCAGTTATACAAGGTAAATACGATGCCGGCTTTGCCTGTATCGCGTCCGACGCGGCTGGATGCCTGAATATACTCGGAGGTATTTTTCGGCTGACCGTTGACTAACATCACTCCAAGACGAGAAACATCCACCCCGACCGAAATCATATTTGTAGCAAGCACTGCGTCAATCGGTTCTTTTTGACTGGTGGCACTGGCAGGCCAGCGTTCATTTAAGTCATCAAGAATCTGAGGTATTTCAGCCGAATTCAGTTTGCTGGTTAACTCAGTAAACCTGGTAATAACACGACGGTCGATGTTCTCATCCTTTCTTATTACCTCAAGGTAACGGGGAATATCATCCTGCAATAACAGCAGTGAACCACCCAACTCCCTGAGGCTGTTGAAGTACATTACCAGCGTGTAGAAATAGTCACGGGCATTTTTTTCTACATACTCCGCCGCCTGCAAACAGTTGCCCGTAAGCCTTGCCAGAGTATGTTTCGGTGAACGGCCCTGTGCATGCAACCCGACATACAGCCGTCCTGGATTTTGCTTATCACTCTGGTAGAAGAAGGAGTTATCCGCATCAAGGCATGGAGTCGGAAACTGCATGACTCTACGATTGAACAGCTTTCGGATCTGTACTTCTGCACGTCTGATTGTTGCCGTCGAGCCAATTATTTTGACCCGTTTGCCATCTACGCTGGTTATTTCATCAATGGCCGTTTCGAACAACGCAGTCACCGTACCGAGCGCATCGCTAATCAGGTGCAATTCGTCCTGGATAATAAGCTGTAACGGCGCGCTGGCAGTCCCCCGGCCAAGCAGGCGCGCCATGTCTGGCGTAAAAGGCATATTGGCAAATTTATCGACCGTCCCAATCAAAAATGTCGGCGGCGAGGCATAAAGTTGCTCATCAACAAAGATCAGCGGCAAAGGCAAATCTGGCGAACCATGAATACAGGAGGAGTCGCTGCACCAAGTCAGCAAAACCCCATCACGAATCGCCTGATGACGAGTTGAGAGCATCGCACCGCAAACGGGGCAACTCTGCACCGGCAAGGTAGTTTCTGGATCGTCGGTCTGCTCCTGAAGGAGCTTACCGGCTTTTTCCAGCGTATTTGGCGTTGCACCACCACCGACAAATAGGCCGATATCAAACGTTTTAAACGATCGGAGATCGGCTTGTTCACCTCTTATCATGTTGGCAGCACAAATCATGAGCGCGGCCCTTTCAAACTGTTGTATGGTTAATAAACGCAGTGTGTATCGCGTCATCACCACAGTACCTGCTGCCTCTTGGGGCGATGCCGCCGTCAGATAGCGGTGAAACATTAAAATAGCCGTAAGTCCAAGATAGGCTTCCGTTTTTCCCCCTCCGGTTGGGAACCAAATCAATTCCATAACTTCGCGATCGAGATGGTCACGATCAATGGACGAAGGCAACGACAGCAACAAAAACGCTAGCTGAAAGGGGCGCCAGCGCGGTTCAAAATTCATCACGCCCTGTTTTCTCAACGTGCTAAGCTCAATGCTCTTCTGGATTGTCTGGTTCGCAAGGCGGAAGGCGCGCATCAACGAAGCCGAGTTGCTTAAACAGCGAATGCCTTCCACCATTCTGTCACTCTGTTTTTGGCACTCATGCAAATTTTGCATCGCCACAGCGTGAATTTTGTCGCGCCTCTCTCCCGAGAACGCATTCACAATTGCCTCTACCCGAGTGGTCTGATCATGGATCCAGGCGCAGTATTTTTCTGGGATCAGCGCCAGATGTTCAAGTAACGTTGAATCACCGGACTCAATAATAAATTTCATATTGAGTAGCGGTGTATCACTTAAATCCTCTATTTCAGGCGAGGCTTTAAGCACTTCATGCACAGGAAGCCAGCACGAGGAGATGCGCCTAGGATGTTCCCCGGCCCAGTGAACCGCACAACCGTGGCCGGTGGCAAAATTGGCAGAAGCACGATAGAGCAGCTCGTGCTGCCAGTATTCAGGGTCGTGATTGACGATATGGTCTAATACCGGTGCCGGTAATAATGCCTCCGCAGCGATACTCATCTCGGCCTGATATAAAATACCTTCGCCATAGCGGGAGGTGATCGGCTTTTGGTTGATCAGCGTGACGGTTAACGCAATACGATCTTTAACCTTTTTTGCACGGGCTCTTACAGCGACATGATCATCGTTTAAAATAACATCATGTGTTCCGTCGGTTAACGCTTCGATATTAACGGTCAGCTCATGATAAAACGGTATTCTGCGCCACTCTTTATCGGTGATACTTTCTGTATAGAGTGCGTATTCGAGCATTAATGAAAACGAGGTAGCCGAATCACTGACAAAGAAAGTGAAACCAATTGCACTCTGCCTAGCTGCATTAACGAGATCCATAAATCCTTCGACGTTCTCGTCATCTTCCTGCTTCTCCTCCTCACACTCGTCGAGCTGAATTTTACTCCCTGCAGGCCAGATCATCCCAGTGTGATACAAATCCCATGGCGCTACCGTGATACTTTCTGACGAGTAAAAAGGGCCAATCATTTGCCGTTTCACTTCCGACAGGAAATTGTCACGCGCTTGTTGATGTATATTATTCACTCTATACCTCCCATAAGCCCTTAAATACAGGCAACGGCAATAAGCAGGTTGGTCCGACAATTTTTTCAATCCATTCTGAGTCACCAGAATAAAAAAATGTCGACATTTCAGCCATAGAAAAATTTAAGTAATACCGATTCTTACCCTGAATCCGGGCAATTTTTTCTAGCCTTGGCATCCGATAGAGACGCATCGTCGTTTGATTATCCACTTCGGAAAACAACCACACCTGCGTTTCACGACGACTGACAAAATACCGGGTTTCTCCCCTGAGCAGCTTATCTAAGTACGCTGTGCTAAGCGTTTCAGGTTCAGGAATAAGCGATTTCAAATCGATCTCGTTGAGCCCTTCCAGCAACAGGCTTTGATCGACCATGTACATTCCGCTAGGTGTGGGACGCACCGTTTTGATTGCGCTGTCTTTTAAGATACAGAAGTGCTTTTCAGCACGCGTCACAGCAACATAGAACGTGCTCATCGCGTCGCGATTACGCCCAAAATGCGTCTTATTGCTGTAAAAAAACACACACGGAAATTGCAGACCTTTGGCTTTATGCACCGTAGAGACTATAATCTGATGCGCTGCCGTCATGGGACTTCTGGCACTGTATTTTTCTGCATTCTGAACCAACCTGACAACCAGAATATTGTTATTCATCACCATACCGGCGCGACAAAGATAGTCCAGTTCCTGTTCGCCATTACAGCCTAAAATGGTCTGGCACTTCTGCTGAAAAAGCTCTACGGACATTATTTCCTGACGCCAGCCAGCAAACACGCGATAGAGCCATATTGGTAGCTCTGATTTATCGCCGCCTGCCTGCAACCTAACTGAAAATCCCCGTTGAATGAGCACCTGTGAAATTAAATAGCAGTCGATATTGCGCATACATAGGATTGCATCCCCTTCATGAATTGCATCTAGCGCAACCATCTGCGCATAGTCATGGCTGATGATTTCTGTGGTTTGCGCAGACACAAGCTGGTCAGTTAATTTTTTGACCCTCTCCTTTTGCTCGGCAGTGATAAATCGATAGCTTTCGTTGAGTCTGTATTGCAGAAGTTGTTTGGCTGCCAGACACTTAAATTGGTGCAGAAAAGCGTCATTGGTTGTATCGTTGCGGTTCTTGAGCTGGAAATTCATAATTTGCTGACAAGGATCGCCTAAAAGCGAAACTGCACCGCCCCGCGTTAAGACTAATTTCATCAGTTCAATGGTAAAATCAGCACGACACCCTACCAGATCCTGATACTCATCGACATAAATCCATTTAACAGTTTTTAGCACCTCAACGTCAGCAATCTTTTCCTGAATAATGATCGACTTCGCCCTGCGGATATTGCTGTCAAAATCGTCGTCTGGCGATGTTGCGTCACTGACCAGTAAAATGCTGTAGGCTAAGGCATCAAACGTCATCACTCGAATGAGATCTAGGCTCCCGGATTGATCACTCTGGCTCTGTTTATCCAGACGTAGCTTAAGCTCCTTGACTGCGTTTCTAGTAAAGCTCAGCACCAAGATTTTTTTAGCATCGTAGGGTTCACTCAGGGCCATAACATGATTTGCCAGCCGCTCTACGATGCTATAGGTTTTCCCGCATCCGGGTGGTGCGCTCAAAATAATACATTTATCCAGAGCCGCCTGATAAAAATCAGATTTACTGGCGCAAATTTCATTCTCTGTTTTTCTGCTCTGACCAGCGTTTATCTCCACAATATTATCTGTGGATTTTACGTCACTGAATTTATTTCGTTTCCGAGTGTTGGTTGAGTTGATTAATGCAGTAGCCGTTTTATTCTCCTCTGGCCGTACTGCCTGTGCGACAACATGACCATGAAGAAAGAATTCAATTATGCAGCGAATCGCGGCGGCATCGTTTCCGCATATACCAGCCAGATGCATTCTTAGCAGGTTCTCTTTGCGAAGATTATGAATATGCGTCGTATTAAGAACAGCGCGACGGTATGCATTTGGGATTTCACTGGTATTGAACTTGCCGGTCAGACGCTCTTTTTCGATTTGATTCAGTTCTAATTTCGGCAATTTCGCAGCAGGCGACACCAGGCTGCGACTAACGGTCTGTCTCGGCGCAACACTGGGTGGGGGCTGGTAGGAAAGATATTCATGGATCTCTTCGGTCAACTCTCTGCGTGCCAGCGATTTTTTTCGACACGAAAGCTCGTCAAGGATAGCGTGAAGTAGGTCAGTATCATACCGACTCTGGCGCGCTAACTTACCAAGATCGCTAATAAAATAATTCAAGTAACTTCTGACGGACATTCGCAAATCCATTGTTTTTGATAAACGCAACGAACAATATAAATTATAAGCAGTATCAAAGGCATTGCACAGCTTATTGTCTTCTTGGTCACATCATATAAATCGCACATGTACAGGACCTTAAGAAAAAAATGGGCTATGCCTCCAACCGGTTGAGCATCGTGTAGATGGCGGCTTTTGAGACTAAGCTGACTCATGGCTACCAAACTAACACCGACTCAGGTTGCAGTTTACCAACTTGACCCTGACGCAACTATGTCCGGCATCACACCAAGCAAAATCACCACACCATTTGGCAAGAATATCAATTCCCTTCCTGGAATACAGATCCCGTACTCTGGCCATCACACCTGACAAGCCCCAATGAGTCGGTTCGGCAGACGGTGCGCGAAGGTTGCTGAGCCTATCCTTGCGCTAGGTGATACATCAACGGTTTGATTATCGACTCCACCGGCCTCAAGGTGTTTGGTGAAGGTGAGTAGAAAGTCCGGGAATATGGATCGACCAGCGATGTTTCGCTTCAAGCACTTGATGACAGGGAGAATCAGTCTTTGTCCCTACAACGGTAAGAGTCATCAACCCCGAAGTATTCCATCAGTACTGTTTTTGTCGTCAGGATATAGTTGACGTGCATAGGCTGCACTGGAAACTAGAGGATAACCGTTCGACCTAATCAGTGCTTGTCAGAAGACTAATTTTGGAATGGAAATTTTTTTCCAAATGAGGAACTCATACAACAGAGACCATCGTCTCTAGCTATGGTTGCTTACCTTTAGAAGGTAGGAGTTGAACCGCCAGCTAGTCACTACGGGCCATTCCGGCCCAGATAAGCACTTTTCTACAGCAGTTCTGCTGTTAGGCATAGCGTTGGATATATACAAATTTTATGAATTTTAAATTTCTATTTTAAATCAATTAAATAGAATCAAAACTCAACTTCCACAGCTCCAAATAGATCATCAATTATACCCGATAGATCCAATGCCAATAACGAAAAAGCCCGCAATTCACGCTGCGGGCTTTTTTGTGTCTAGTGACCCGCCCTGAATAACGTTGACACGTTTTCGACTTAAATCCGGGGAACATGATAATGGCTGACATAAAATTCCATCGACGCTCTCTACCGTTTTAAACGTACAGGAGCACACGATATTGCCTATTTTCTCCATCAGGCTGCAGGCCACCGCCTTGGTGGCATCCCCTACCACACTGGCCACCAAATTGCCCTGGGTCGCTACGCTGTAATCCCCTTCGGCAATATACTGCACTGCACCGGCAAGCAAGGTGGACGTGTGCCCAGCACCGTGGTTTTGTCCGTGGCCTGCACCGTTGTAGTCCTGGCCACCAGTGTGCGCGTTTCTTCGTCGGCCTCGATCTCCCTGATCATGGAGCTTTCACGGATAGCCGGCTCGGTTTTCCGTTCCCAATCCCCTGCTTGGGTAACACGCTGAGAGACTTCTTCTCGCTACTGCTGTAGCTGCTCGCCTGGTTTCACATCCGGCAGCGTGTTGCCCTGGGCCAGCGTCTAACAGATATAGTCGAGCTGTACAAACCGCATACACCCAACACCGGGGAACCCCGTAGCGGTGACTACTCAGGCCTGCATTGCAGGTCTTTTCTCTGCCTGAAACCTCTCCCTGCCGCACACCCACTATGCAAACAATCACTGGTTAAGACCGGTATTTTGCATTTTTTGGCCTGACTGTTCACTGTCAGTGACCAGCCTGGGCAAACTCATCACCAACTAATCACTGTTTAATATATTGTTTTTAAAGAACTAAAAAAAATTGAACAGTGTGACCAGTTTTTCTATAAATCTTTTTTTCTGAGCGAGATGACGGGTTCGATCTATCATGGGGCAGATCCAAAAACAGACTCATTTGAGGGATAGCTGCTAATGCCGGATTCTAAAATCGCACTCTAAATCGTGTCACTTTCCTGCATTGGTATACGTTTAGGTATATCCCACAAGTCTGAAATCAAATTTTATCAATGATTACAACAAACTAATCAAGTTATTCAGATTCCCCCAGCCCCAAATAGGTCACCGGTGACCCCAGATAGATCCGGTGGCAATAACGAAAAAGCCCGCAATTCACGTTGCGGGCTTTTTTGTGTCTGTAGCGCAGACTGGTCGTTAGTGATCCAGATAGAGATAATGCAGCCAGCTGGTCATGCGCAGCAGGACTTTGCGCATGATGGAAAGATGCTCAAAGTGCTCGGTGTAGACCGCAGCCTGTGCGGTAACGCCATCGGGCAATTTGTCCAGCGCGGGAACAGGGTCTAAATCGATCATCACGTAAACACCCTCCTGCTGAGCGCCAACGTTTAGCCCTTGCATAACACCACTGGCCTGATAGCTGCCGTCGGGGACTACCGGCAGCACCCGCGTGACCGAGCCGCCATAGATTTTCCCCGGCAAGCCGTTAAATACCACCTCGGCTTTATCGCCCTGGGTTAAACGCAGGATCGAGTTTTGACGGAATACCGCCACCACCTGCCGTTTTTGCTGCGGAATAAAAATCATCACCGGCTTGAACGGCAAGCGCACTGCGGTGGTGCCAGGCCGAGCCAGCACCTGGGTAACATAACCCTCGCTGGGTGCTCGAATGGTTGTTTGTTCCAAATTGTAGGTCGCTTCCGCAATCTGTGATTTCAGGCTGGCAATGCGGGCGTCCTCACCATTGTAGTGGCCCGAAAGCCGCTCCTGCGCCTGCTGATGCTGAGCTTTGGCAGCCTGCAGCGCTGCAGATTGCGCTTGATACTGCTGCCGGGCATGACTGATGTCTTGTTCCGAGAAAGGGTTAACTGCCATTGCCGCGCCTTTGGCGTAACGCTGATAATCCTGGCGCGTGCGTTCATACTCGGCATAAACCCGCTGCACATTGGCCGAGGACTCATTTAGCGTAGCCTGTCGTGTTCTGACATCCGCCTGCGCGCTGGCAAGATCTGCCTGCAGCTTGTTCAGCCGGGCACGGTAGCGGGTATCATCCAGGCGAAACAGCACATCGCCCTTATGCAATAGCACATTGGTCTTATCCGTAACCTCGACAATCACTCCCGATACCTGGGGAACAATGGGCACCGAAACAGCGATTTTCTGCGCCCGGTAGGTATATGGATGGTTGTAATTCATCCCCAGAATCAAAGCTCCTACGATAAAAATGCCGCCCAATACTGCAGTCGGCACGGTCCATTTATTGATGGGAATACGGAACAGTTTGAAAACGCCGTAGCTCAGCGCTACGTAGGTGAGAATAATTAAGAGATCCATACCCTTTCAACACCCTTTATTGGACGACGAGCTTTCATCTGCAACGGGCATCTGCATTCGCTGTAACTCGCTTTGTAACTGATGAATTCGCGCTTGCAGCACTTCAGGGTGTTCGGCCTTCTCGCTCATGCCCCATCCCCGCTCTGGCCGATATAACGTCGCCCAAATCCACAGCAGTGGCCAGATAGCATGCAGGGTAAACAGGCTGACCCAGCCTGCAACGTGAATGGCATCCTGATGGGGATGTTGCCGTTTTTTGGCCAGCAAATAAGGAATGTCGTGAATAATTATCACGCCGTAAAATAAAATCAAAAACACGGCGATCAATACGCCTAAAGCAAAATAATCTAGAAACATGCTACACCCTGGCTGGTAACGCTAATTAACGCATCGAGGCTTATGTTGTCTTATACTCTTTGATATCTTTGGCAATGATATCAATGGCATTTTTAACATCGTCCACGGTGAGTTTTGCCTTTTCATTATTCAAATTATTTCCGGACGCTTTGCGCACCACTTTGATAACCGGCTGATTAGTCGAAGCATCGATAAACTCGCCTTCCATATACACAGAGCTCTCCATGGTGCGGTGACCGGTTACGCTCTGTGTTGCCGCCACCAGTAGCGTGATTGGCAATACCTCATACACCTGAAGCCCTTTTTTATGGGTATCGATAGCCGTTATAGCCCCTCGGAAAATAAGCGTATTTTCACGTGGCACATCCTCCAAGATAAAATGGGATGCCATGGACTGCTTAAACTGCTGGTTGGTGTAGTTCAGGATATTATCAAGTGCGCGCTGGCTTACCATCTCAGTGGGTTTCGGACGCGGGAAATAGATCATCGGCTGATAAACCAAATATTTATATTTAGAATAGTCAACGTTAGTTTGTTTCCAATATAAAACGTCCTTACCGGAGGCCGATTTCCCCTGGGTAATATCATTGTAATTATTCAGGAACGTAGAATACTTTTCTTTTTCGGTGACCTTGGATGAACAAGCGGCCAGAATGAATACCAAGGGCAAAATGGCCGCACGTTTTTTTCTCATCATAACTTCCAATATTAATTTAATAAGCAATAAATAATTAATCGAAATAGTACCCGCTAGTGACTGATAAGTCATATGACAATACAGGCAAAAATGTATATCATTTTTGATATACAAAATCAGACTGGCGCGTAGAGTGAAATCAAAAGACTTCAAGATCGACGAACTCAGGATCGTTCGCTGCATTGCCGAAACGGCCAGCGTCAGCAAGGCCGCTCAGCGGCTAGACATGCCACAGTCAAATGTGTCGCGCACCCTGACGGCGCTGGAGCGCCGGCTTGGCCTGGAGATCTTCTTACGCACCCCGCGCAGCTTGTCGCTAACCGAGTTTGGCGAACAATTTTTACGCCGAGCCACTCAGCTGTTAGATGAGCATAACGATCTGCTCGATATATCAGGTACCTATAAACGCAGTCTGAATGGCATGGTGACGCTGGGCGCACCTATTGGTATCCATTCATTCCTGACCCGTTATCTGCTGCCGCCGCTGTTACGCGAATCGCCGGAGCTGATCGTCGATTTGGTTACCCGCAATCCGGATGAACGCGAGAAGAAGTACGGTGCGGTATTCGACAGTGACTGCGATCTGTTGATCAGTTTCTTCCAGCCGCAAAATGAAAGCCTGATCGCCAGGCCCCTGACCCGTTTTCGCGTCGGGTTATTTGCCTCACCGGACTATATCGCGAACGCCCCTCTTGTCGAGCCAGAGGAGCTGACAGCGCATCGCTGCATTACCTTGCGGGTGCTGGGAGGGAGCCACAATACCTGGAGCTGTTATAGTTCTCAGGGCCAATTGATGCAGGTTGCAGTCACTGGCAGCAGCATATGCGACAATATTCTGCCGGCCATCGAGCTGGCAAAACAGGGGCTTGGCATCGTCTATGCCCCTTATTACTCCGTCGCTTCTGCGCTGGAATCGGGGTCACTGATGCCTTGCATTGAACGTGAGCGCTGTATCGATATGCAAGCCTTTCTTATTTATCGCCAGCGTGGGGTGTTACCCCACAGGGTTCAGGTGATGATGGACAGCATCATGCATAATATGAAATTGCATGAGCAGCGCCTGATTTAGCGATAACGGCCACAAACACTAAAAGCAAAACCCCGCCGAAGCGAGGTGATGCTGTTCGTCTTTCCGAACCGTCGACAGTTACTCGTTTACCGGTCTTTCCCGATCGTCACTTCGCTCGCAACCTGGTCGCGTCGCCAGAGCAGACAGGCACGCATGCCCTGAAGGCGGCACAGGATTACGAACATGTAGCTTAAAACCGGTATCCACCGCCCAGTAAAGCCTGGCTGGAGATATCTTTATCCACCATTGGGCTATCGGTGATTTCACTGCTCAGCTGCACGGCACGCACTGACGCCAAGGCATACCAATGTTCGTTAAACTGGTAGTTGGCGCTCAGCTCCACATAAGGGCTCCAGCTCTCTCCGGCCGAATACGTTGAGAAACCGCTGCTTTTTGCCTCCGCATGGCCAATGCCATAGTAGTAATCGTTCTGGTTACCGTTGTTGTAGACCGCGCCAATACCGGGAACAACGCGTAGCTTGCCCGCCTTGATTGGATACAAAAAGGCCACGTCCCCTACCACACCGTTACTGTTATCAAGGGTATCACCAGCCAGCGAGGCGCGAATAACCCCCCATTTCTCTTTATGGGTGAAGGCCATCCCGGCCATTAATGTGCCATCGCGCTTATCCAGCTTTTTCATTTGGCTGTTATTGCTATCATCCGGATCAAAACCAAGGGGGGAATAATAGGTGATGATCGAAATCTGATCCTTTGGCATATTCAGCAGATAATATCCCGCCGCCAAAGAGTGAATATAAAAGTTCCCTTTCTCATAGTTTAACGTGGGCAATCCCTGGGTTTTAGCATCGGTATCAACATAACCATAATCATTCACCATCGCAGCTGCCCCTAAGGACCAGCTCGCTGCAACTGAAAAAGGCGAATAAATAAGGTAAGCGAAAATTAGCGAAAGAGAAATACTAAACTTACTCCCCCTAATGCGAGGAGTTAGAAAATCTGAGCACGGTTTCATTATTATCATCCATAGTGGGAGCATCAAACGCCGTGCATACTACTCCACCAGGGTAATTGTCTGATAGCGGCTTAAGTGTCCAAAAATGCACACCAGGCAACAAATTGATTTTTAATCACATTCACCCTATTTTACCATTCACTGCCCGCCATCACCCACCAGACAGAGCCGCATAATTGCATAGCTAGAAGGCATAATATAGTATGCGGAAAAATTCGCCCCTGGCTTCACCGTAATAAATTTACGCCCCTGGAACATGACATTATGGAAACAGACGTTCCCTTCACTCTTGGGAAAAGAAACTCAGCCACTTTATTTAATAAAGATGATAAGCCGATAGAGCATATATTGGCGATTAAGCATGCCTTAATGCCCTATGGTAAAAAATGTTCTTTTCCAGCAGGCAAAAAAATTCGCTTATTTCACAATGGCATTCGGCATTGGTTCTTGCTCCAGTCCGGTGAAATGTCCGCATGCCGCGACAGTGATGGTTTGAAAATAGCCAACTTTAGAGAACCCTCGCTCGCCGGTATCGCGGAAACCTTCTTCCCTAAAGAGTTGATATTTTTCCTGGCCGAATCACCGGTTGAACTGGTGATGTACCAGGAAAGTGATGTGCTGGAAACGCTGGCACGGGAAAACCTTTGGCAAAACTTAGTGCATATACAAGCCTATGTCATCCAAGTTCTGAGCATCCGCGACAGGTTATTGTCAGGCAACGATGCCTACGAGGTTGTCTGCAATCACTTGCTGATGCTAATGAATGAAAAAGAAG
Organism: Serratia sp. BNK-12; assembly: GCF_047456085.1. Lineage (NCBI taxonomy): Bacteria > Pseudomonadati > Pseudomonadota > Gammaproteobacteria > Enterobacterales > Yersiniaceae > Serratia > Serratia sp. BNK-12. The sequence goes on along the minus strand of NZ_CP179896.1, from coordinate 1,010,626 downwards.
CCTTTCGCTTATCCACCACGGTTCCGCGCTATATTCAGCAACGAACGCAGCTCTCGCGCAGTGGCATCATGAAAATATTATCTGACCTGCGCAAGGGAGATTATATTACCGTCGAAAAAGGTATTTTGCTGGCGGTTAACCGGCTGCCAAAGCGTTATTAACTGGCTATCAGAGCCAGTTAGTCCTCTTACAGATCCCGCGTATACACTCGCGAAGCCTCGCCCCAGGGATGGTAACCCAACCCATTAAAGGCAAACCCCTGTTTCTCGTAGTAGCCTTCCAGATCGGTACACAAATGCAACTGTGGGAAACCCAGCTGGCGAGCCTCATACGCTACATGGTTAATCAACAACCTGCCGTAACCGCGGTTACGGTGGGCCTCCTCCACATACAGCGCGCACAGCCATGGATAGAGTTCACCGCGGCTAATGAAATCATTGGTGATTAATCCTGCGCACCCCAGGATCTGACTGTTATCCACCAGCAAATACCACTGCGGCAATGGATTAGCCGCACCGATGCAACGAGTGATGGCATCCTCATACATCATCAGCGTTTCTTGCGAAGCCCATTGTTGTTGGAAATAACCGATCGCTTGCTGTTTAAACTCGGGGGACTGACGCACCGAAATAATCTTCATATCTTTTCCTGAGGTGATTTTTCATTCTTTTTCTGGCGTAAAATTATGCGGTAACCCGTAGAGGTTAGCACGACCTTTATCATGGAAATCAGCAGGGTGGGCAGATAATATGGCGACGCTGCCCCTTAACCGGCAGCGATTTCACCAAAACAGGAGTCATTATGACGCAAAATATTTATGACAATCAGGCCTTCTTCGACGGCTATGCCCAGCTCAGCCGCTCGGTGAACGGGCTGGACGGCGCACCGGAATGGCCGACTATCCGCAGCATACTGCCGGATTTGCACGGCAAGCGCGTAGTCGATCTCGGCTGCGGCTACGGGTGGTTCTGCCGCAGCGCTCGTGATCAAGGTGCCGTAAGCGTACTGGGGTTGGACGTCTCAGAAAAAATGCTGGGTAAAGCGCAGTCGATGACCCAGGATGCCGGCATTGAATACCGCCAGCAGGATCTGGAACAGCTTCAGTTGCCGCAGGCGTCTTTTGATATCGCCTACAGCTCACTGACGCTGCACTACATCGAAGATCTGGCGCGGTTGTTCGCCACGGTTTATCAGGCGCTGACGGCTGGCGGGCAGTTTATCTTCACCGCTGAGCACCCCATTTATACCGCACCGCAGCATCAGGGATGGTGGGTCGATCAAAACGGGCAGAAGTCATGGCCGGTTAACGGCTATCAGCAGGAAGGTCAGCGGATTTCAAATTGGTTGGCAGATGGGGTCATCAAGCAGCACCGCACGCTTGGCAGCTACGTAAACTTGCTGATCCGGCAAGGCTTCGTCATTAGCTATCTGAACGAATGGGGCCCTTCGGCTCAACAAATCGCAGAAAACCCGGCGCTGGACGAAGAAAAAGAGCGCCCAATGATATTTATTCTCGCCGCTCATAAACCTGCTTAATGCTTCTTTTCCGCAATAAATCCTGAACACATCCAATATTGGGGAGGCTGCCTCCCCCCAATGGCTTAGGGCGCGGTTGCAGGCATCGGTGCCGCTATCACGTTCTACTCGCCGATCGGCAAATAGCCCTGCCACAGCGGTTGCGCCGCTTTACCCTGCGCATTGGCCTGCAAATGTACATGGTAACCCTGCAGTGACTGCAACAGCAGGCAATCGTCCACCTCAGCCAGATCATCCTTATGCTGCTTGAAGCTGCCGGTCAGTGACGTCTGCTTGGCTTTTTCTTTGGCTTCATCCGCACTGTGCGCGACAAACAGGCCAAACTCGTGCAGCTCAGCCAACTCGTCACTGCGGTAACCGCCCACGTTAACAAAGAACAGCTTCTCCGGCCCGACGAACGGCTCAGCCCTCAGCGCCACGTCATAGCCATCCGCCCATTCAATACGCGTATAGCCATCAACATGCACCTTGTTCTTATCGCCAAACCATTTCTCGCGCAGCAAGGGATAAGCCTGTTCTGGCCGCTCCGCTGCAACGAATTGTACGTCGTGCAATTCGATATTGGCACCCGGTGCGGTGCCGCCCACATAGAACATCAATAATCCCGGCATTAGATTGCTATCCCTCTGTTTTAATAATCGTTATGTAATATATTATATAGCGATTGTTATGCAACCAGCGCTGCCACAAAGAGCGAGTTCGCTATTGGGGGAAAAGCTTATCAGCATGGATTACGCGCAAAGACCGCAGGTTCCGACCAACGCAGTAGTAACAACTTTGACATGCGCTGAGCAGCGGGACGTGGTTACGCCCCGCTAGGTTTCAGGCGCGTATATCCTGATATTCTGGCGTGGTGTCGAATTCGTGTTTGGCGAACGGGCATAACGGAATGATTTTGCGGTTTTCCGCGCGCATTTTGGCGACCACCAGCGCCACCAACTTTTTACCTACCCCCTGGCCTTTTAGCACTTCGTCAACCCAAGTGTGATCAATGATGGTTAATTTATCGCCGCTGGGCACAAAAGATATCTCGGCAATCATCTTCCCCTGCTGATCGTTTATATAGAAACGCTTTTCATCTTCCAAAAATTTAAGATCCATAGAATTTATTCCTATAAAAAAGTGCGTAACTCTCGGTTGTCGCTACAACAAAGCCAATATTAGTCTACTCTTTAATCAGTAACACAACATAATTGTGACAGTGGCTGAGGAGTTCAAAATGGGTGAAAGCTCAAAAGACGGCGTTATTCTGCTATCCCGAATATTGTTGATGATCCTGTTTATCATATTTGGCTGGATGAAGCTGGTTGGCTTTGGTGCAACCGTCACGGCAATGGAAGGGTATGGTACGCCCATGCCTTATTTAGCGGCGATTATCGCCGTGGTGGTGGAGTTCTTTTTCGGCATTGCGCTTATTCTTGGGTTATTTACCCGCCCTATCGCGGTTATTTTTGCCCTTTACGTACTCGGCACCGCGTTTATCGGCCACCCATTCTGGAAAATGACCGGCATGGAAATGATGGGCAATGAAATAAACTTCTTCAAAAACATCAGCATTATTGGCGGGCTGTTGCTGCTGGCGGTCACCGGCGCCGGACGTTATTCACTGGATTATAAATTCTTCAATAAATAACCCCACCAGCCGGTGGCCCCGCTACCGGCTGGCCTTCTGTTGCCCCGTTTATCGACTACGTTTGGCGTGACGTTCGAAGTTATCGGCTTTCGCCTGTGCAGATTTGCGCAACGTCACGTAACAGGCACCTTCACCGCCATCGCGCGGCAATGCCCGACAAAAAGCCTGCACCTGCTCAAACTGGGCCAGCCACTTGGCGACATAGCTGCGGATCACGTTGGCGTGGCTTTCATCATCTCGCCCACGGCCGTGAACGATCAGCAGCGAACGCAGACTTTGCTTTTCCGCCTGCACAATAAAGCGGAACAGAGCTTGCCGACAGGCCTCCACCGGCTGTTTCAACAGGTTCAGACTGGCCTGTGGCGGGTAGCGGCCATGGCTCAGCTTGTCGAGCACGCCCTGTTGAATGCCCTCGCCTTTATATTCCAACGGTTGCTCACAGGGGATCAGTTCGAGAAAGCCGGTACTGAGAAAGTTTTCCTGCTGCAGCGCCTGCGCTTCACGGCGCGCGCGCTTATCCATGGTTTCCTGCGGCTTCAAGTACAACGTCTCGGGGCCGCGGGATAACGGAATGACATCCGCCATCGCCTGTTCAAAAAAATCTTTGTCTTGGTTGCTCATCTCAAAGCCACTCTTGGACACTAAGCCTTTCATGCCGGAATAAGCCTGATTGTAAGACCCACAGCTCCGGTTGCAAGCCGGGAATTTTCCGCAATCGTCGTCAACGGGTGAGGTTCTGTGCAGTTTTCGTTATACTGCAAAACCATTATTGAGTGCCGCAAAGGATCGATCCCATGAAAATGCGCGAGCTGGAAACCCAGTTTCAAAATGCCATGAGTGAGTTGCAGGCCAGCTTCGAAAAGCAGCACCGTGAATGGCAGCACAGCTATCAGGCCCTGCAGCAGTTGCTGGAAGAGGCTAAACAGCGCGAAGTCGCACTGCGTATGCAGAACGAACAGTTGGTACGCAAGCTGAGCACCGCCAGTTCAGTGCCGGAGCAGCACGCATTGGTGAAGCAAATTAAAATGCTGGGCGCCCATCTGGACGCACTGGCCAAAGATGCCGCCAGCTTCAACCACCACCTGCGCAATCAGCAGCGGGCAGCCGACAATTTCAGCGGCGAACAGCGTTGACACCGGGCGCTGTCCTGCAGCGCCTCCTGCCAAATACTGGCGTTCCGAGAGTGTAATAAATCATAAATGACCTGGATCATCATCGCTGCCCTGATCGTTGTATTTATTATTGGTTACCGCATTCTGACTTCCGATACCCGCAAAGCCATTGACTCTCTGGCCCACCTGTTGAAAGTGAAACCTATGCTGATTGAATCGATGATTCAGGAGATGGGTAGCCGCAACAGCCAGACCTTTATCCGCATGCTGAACAACGGTTACACCGAAGAGATGCACCAGGCGGCCTATTTGCTGTTTATCTATCTGACCTTTATCAAACAGGCAGACGACCACCAGATTGCCCTGTGGCGGGAAACCCTGCTGCGTGCCGGTCTGTCGCCAGAGTTACATGCCGAGCACACCGAAGCCGCGCTGTTTTATTTTGCCGATCTGGATATCGATGCTTTCGAGCTGGCACAGTTCCGCCGCGCCTACAACGAGCGTTTTAACCAGGAAGCCATTGCCAATTGGTGAAGATGTCCCCCGCAGGCGGGGGATGCATTACAGAAACATGCTGTAGATATAGCGCGAAAGCGCGTCACGCGAGCTGAAACCGTGGGGAATGCCATAACGCGCACTCGGGGTATCGCTGCTTAAATCCAGGGGAAACTCAAGGTACTGATCGCTGGTGCGTATCGGCGAGGTCGGCGTGGCGAAATGCACGCTTTTCTCTTTCAGCGCCGGGTGGATCACCAACGCGGTTCTGCCCATCCGCGCTTCACGATTCACATACACGTAGTGCTCACCCTTGCGGTAACCATAGGCTTGATCGGTGACATAATCACGCTCAAACCCCGTATTCTCCAACACTCTAGCCACTTCATCCGGCCGTAAATACATCGATTTCTCCTCTCGTTCTGGACCGCTGAGCGACCTTACCGTAATCATGAGATGAAACAATAAATTTTTCGGTATGGATGTGGGTTTAGGAATATTCCTTAACCAGGTATTTTGCCGTTTTTGCAACAGCAGGCGCAGCGTCAACATCACGCCCGGAAACACCCTCAGTACCGCAAAATCAAGAGATTGACGGCACGCCCGTACGGCTCATCAACAGCATTTAGCATAGTTCCGATCCAAACCCGGCAAGGGATAACAAAGTATTATTTAAAGCCGCTGTTGTTGCCTGCGCCATTCACTTGGGTTCACACCCTGAATGCGCAAGAATTCGCGGTTAAAATTCGATTTGGTAGTGAATCCGGCCTTTTGCATAATATCAGTCACCGGCTCATCACCGGCGAGCAACCACTGCGCCGCCTGACGAATACGCAGTTGATTCACATATTGCGACACATTCATTCCCGTATGCCGATTGATAGCCTGCGAAACCCGTCGCGCCGGCAAGCCCACCTTGCGCGCCAGCCGGGCCAGGTTCAGCTCAGGCTCCAGGTAGAAGTCATCTTGTAGCAGCCGTTGTTGCACCCGCTCAAACCACTCGGCCAGTTGATCCTCATCTTCCCCCCCGCTATCCGCCGTTTCCGATATGACCTCAACCGGGCTTTCCGCAGGTCGGCTGCGCGACAGCACCAGGCATAGGCTCAACGCCACCAACAGATTATCGATCGTTGCCAGCCAACCGGCGTGCCGCCCGTCAAACAGGGAAAAGTCGAGCGCAATCACCCCTTCGGCTACCGCCACCATGATCAGCAGGCCCCCCAAACCGCGCCACAGTCGATAGCTCAGCCAACTTTCCGCCAGCGCCACCTGCGGCAAAGCGTTTTCACCGCGCCGCAACGCATACAGCAATGCGGCTCCATACCCCAGATAACCCCCGACAATCATGGCATCCAGCAAAAAGGGCGCCGTCAGGCTGGCCAACAGCGTCAGGCACAGTGGCATCAGATGCCACAGTTCGCGCCGCCGCAAACGGCCCTGGGTACTCACCAAAAACGCGACATAAGCCAGTGAAGGGATCGCCATCGCGCCGAACGGTTGCAGCCCATTGAATTGCGTTATGCCGTAGCCATAACGGATACCCACCAGCAGGCTTTGCCACGCGCACAGCAACAACAATAGCTGAAAGACCCAGCGCCGCGCCGTTGGACGACCGAGGCGATACAGCAGCCCCAGGCACAGCAGACCGAACAGAAATGTGAGAGGAATAAGCGGCATCATCAAGGTCTTGTCGTTTGCACACGGAATCAACAGTGTACTGTTAAAACAATCATTTAACGACCCGGATCGCGATCGAGGTCGCCGGATGGCACCGCCAATGCCACCCTCTCAATCTCGATACCTTGAGGAGTGAAAATGAAAACAACCTTGTTGTTATTGATGCTGTGGTGCGGTACTGCGAGCGCGTCCCCCTATCAGGTCGCCACCCACGATGAAACCTTTCAGGCCGGCTCGCGTTCGTTAGTCAGCCGAATTTACTACCCCACCACTGAAACGGCTAAACCGCAGCTCATCGGTGCAAACCGGGTCTTTACCGGCATTGAGAGTCAGCCGGACGCGCCGGCAGCAAGTGGGCATTTTCCGCTGATCGTGATCAGCCACGGCAGCGGCGGCAATAACGCCAGCCAGGCCTGGCTGGCGGCAGCGCTGGCCCAACAAGGCGCGATCGTGGTGGCGGCCAACCACCCAGGCAGCACTACCGGTAACTCGGTTCCGGCTTTATCTGCCGAGCTGTGGTTACAAACCAGCGATATTTCCGCCTTGATTAGCGGCGTTACCACCGACCCTCGCTGGAAGCCGATGCTCAACCCTCAGGCGATTGGCGTTATCGGCCACTCCAAGGGTGGTTACAGCACCATTGCAGCTATCGGCGGTAAAGTCCGGCTGAGCGATTTCATCGATGGCTGCCGACAAGCACCGCAGTCGCCCAACTGTCAGTTTTATACACAAGCCAATGTCGCACTGACGAAGCTTTCCTCCAGGGCATTTGACGCCGACTACACCGACCCGCGCATTCGCTTTGCGGTGGCTCTAGATCCCGGCATGGTGCCCTACCTGCTGCCGACCAGCCTGCGTCGGCTCAGCGCACCGTTACTGATCGTCGAGCCACAGCACTTTTTGCCCGACGGCCAGGAACCCGGGCTTGGCGGAGCCACGCTGGTGGCGGATAACGGAAAGCAACCTATTCATGCACTGAGGCTATCCAGCGGCAATCATTTCGATTTCCTGCCGGTTTGTCAGCCCAAAGGCCGGCAAATCCTGGCGAGTGAAGAAGATGATGGGGCGGTGCTTTGCGCCTCTTCCAGCGAACAACGCGAAACCGTACACCGGCAAACGCTGGCCGCCATCATGGCATTTATTCATCCGTGGCTACCCGCGCCCGCAGGAAATCGATAAACGCCCTCACCTTTTCCGGTACGTGGCGGGTGTTGGGGTATAGCGCATAAATACTCTGCGCAGGAAACTGATGGTCCGTGAGTAGCGGACACAGCTTGCCCTCGGCGAGGGCAGGCCGCACCAGCCATTCGGGCAACAGCGCCACCCCGGCACCGTGCAAAGCAAACGCCAACAGCGCTGCGGCACTGTCGCCCATCAACGTGGCGGCATCTTCCACCTTAAACAGCACCGCCTGGCGCTCAGGGGTAATGACCTGCCAACTCAGCGGCGAACTGAGGCGACTGTGAGCAATCCACTGCGCCTGTGCCAGTTGGGCCAGAGACGCAATGGGATGGCGGGCCAGGTAGGCCGGCGAGGCGACCGGCACAATAGCAAAGCTGTCGAGCAATGCCGCCCGTAGGCTGGAATCCGCCAGTTGTCCCAGCCGGATGGCCACGTCGAAACGCTCTGAAATCAAATCGGCATGATAGGAAGAGGAAACGTGCTGAATGCGCAGGCGCGGATGCAATTGGGAAAACGCCGCCAACGCCGGTACCACCACCTGAGCGCCGTATTCCGGCGTAGTGGTGATGCGCAATACGCCGCTCAATCCATGGTGATCCCGACGTACGTCATCCAAGAGGTTTTCCGCATCCTGCAACAACCGCAGACAACGTTGATAAAAACGTTCGCCGGCGTCGGTCAGTGCCAGCCGTCGGGTGCTGCGCACCAGCAGCGACACCCCCAGTTCGCCCTCCAGCTGTTTGACATTGAAGCTGACCACCGCCTTGGTTTGCCCCAACGCCACCGCAGCAGCGGTGAAACTGCCGGCGTCCACCACGGCCACGAAGATAGCCAAACGCTGCAGGTTAAGCATGTTGTCGCCCCTTATTGTCAAAATAATTTTGACAGTGTAATCGCTCGTAGCCGATTTATCCGCACTTTCCCGCCCGTTACACTGCTGGCCTTCAACCGGAGGCACCATGCCCTATCGCATCAAAGTCGCAATCGTCTACCTGCTCGGATTTTTTGTCGATCTGATCAACATGTTTATCGCCAACGTCGCTTACCCCTCAATCGGCCATGCGCTGCAGGCTTCGGTTGGTGAATTGGCCTGGGTCAGTAACGGCTACATTCTCGGCCTGACGCTGGTGATCCCGCTCAGCGCCTGGTTAGCGCAGCGCATTGGCGGACGGCGGGTGTTTTTGCTGTCGTTAACCTTGTTTATGCTGGCAACGGCGGCGGCGGGCTATGCCGATTCCATCGGCGAACTGGTTGGCTGGAGAGTGCTGCAGGGTATGGGCGGCGGGTTGCTGATCCCGATCGGCCAAACGCTGACCTACCAACTGTACCGTAGCCATGAGCGCGCGGGGCTTTCCGCCGCCATTATGCTGGTAGGCCTGCTGGCCCCGGCACTGTCACCGACATTGGGGGGGCTTATTGTCGACCGGCTCGACTGGCGCTGGGTGTTCTTTGCCAACCTGCCGCTCGCCGCGCTGGCGCTGCTGTTGGCCGCACTCTGGCTGCGTCCTCAGGAACCCGATCCGCAACGTCGACCGCTCGAGATCAAGGGGTTGCTTAGCGCCTGTACGGCCCTGACGCTGATCTTACTGGGCCTCACCCGACTGGGGGAAAACGGGGGCCTTGCGCAAGGCGCGTTACTGTTGACCGTAGGAGCGATCGCCTTGACCTATTTCCTGCGCCGTAGCCTGCGCATTACCCACCCTTTGCTGAATCTGCGCCTGGTTCAGGATCCGCTGTTGCGCACGTCGATGATGATTTATCAGTGCATCCCCGGCCTGTTTATCGGCGTCAGCCTGATCGCCATGCTGTATTTGCAAAATCAGTTGGGCATGCGTGCCGCGCAGGTCGGTAGCCTGATGCTGCCCTGGTCGCTGGCCTCGTTCCTGGCCATCACGTTGACCGGCAGGAAATTTAACCATTTTGGCCCGAAACCGCTGTTTATCTTCGGCTGTCTGCTGCAAGGGTTGGGCATTTTGGCGCTGTCACAGATTGCGCACGCTGGGGATTACGGATTGCAGGTTGCGGCCTTCGCCCTGATGGGCTTTGGCGGCAGCCTGTGCAGCAGCACCGCGCAGAGCAGCGCATTTTTGCATATTGCCGATGAGCAATTGGCCGACGCCAGTGCGCTGTGGAATATCAACCGACAGCTCAGCTTCTGCCTGGGTGTCGCCCTGCTCAGCTTGTTACTCAACCTGCTGCTGGAACATTTTACCCCCGCCGTCGCCTACAAAAGTTGTTTTTACCTGGCCGCCGCCAGCACGCTGATCCCCATGCTGCTGTGCCTGCGCATCGCAAACCGCGCCATAGTGCGCCGTCTCAATACTCAACAGGAACACCAATGAACCAATATTTTACCGAAGTGATCGACGCACACGTCGCCATTGAAAACTGGCTGGAAAAAGGGGCCGGAGATGAACAGGGGCTGTTGGCACGTTTTGATCCCGCCTTCAGCATGATCGCGCTGAACGGCAGCCGACTCGATTTTGCCGCACTGAGCGCGTTTTTCCGTGCGCATCGGGCCGCCAAACCGGGGTTGGCAATCAGCATAGAAGAGATGACGTTGGTGGCCGAATGGCCGACGGGGGCAGTGGTCAGCTATCGCGAGAAACAGAGGCTGCCTGGACAGGCGGCGACGCTGCGCAACTCCACCGTGGTGTTTGAACAAACCCAAACCGGGCTGGGCTGGCGGCACCTGCATGAAACGCCCATCGCGCAGTAATCAGAGAAAACCGTCAGCCAGAAACAGTTCCCAGGCCACGATCAGCCCACACAGGGTGACGGCACTGAAAATCACTTCGAACAGATAGCGATTGATCATCATGAGCTAGCCCTCAAAAGAAGACACCCGGCCAAGCCGGGTGTCTCAATAACGTCGGGATGATGCGGCCCCCTCAGGCACCGCATTCCTCACTCAATTAAGCGGCTGGAGTTGCTGCTTTTTTGGTGGCTTTGTGGTGTTTTTTAGCGGCCTGAGCTTTCTGCACTGGCGTTTTTTTGTGGTGTTTTTTAGCAGCCTGGGCTTTTTGAGCTGGCGCTTTTTTGCTTACTTTGTGGTGAGTTTTAGCAGCCTGAGCTTTCTGTGCTGGAGCTTTTTTGCTTACTTTTTGGTGCTTTTTAGCGGCCTGAGCTTTTTGAGCTGGGGCTTTCTTGGTCGCTTTGTGGTGCTTTTTAGCCGCCTGGGCTTTCTGAGCTGGGGCTTTCTTGGTCGCTTTGTGGTGCGCTTTCTTATGATGAGTGGCTTTAGCAGGAGCCTTCTCAGCAGCAGCTGGCGCAGCGGTAGTGGTGGTTGCAGCCGGAGCAGCCGTTGCCGGAGCTGCAGCAGTATCAGCAGCGAAAGCAACAGAAGACAGACCCATGGTGGCAGCAACGATCAGGGCTAATACTTTTTTCATCTTTAATTCCTCAGAGTGTTTTTTCAGTAAGCCCCGTTGGGCCGTTGAAGCAGATACTAGAGGAATCGATGAGCCGCTTCCGTGAGTGATTGGTTTCGCCGAGTAACCAAATGTACAACACAGACAGGCATCGCCGGTGACGTTATCCCACAAGGTATTTTACCGTGATCGCCGGCACATTTTGAGAAATGGTCTACACTTAAGAGACATGTGTCAAAAACGGAGAGTCGAATGTTTAAGAAATCAGAAAAAGTAGAACGCGACATTGATCAGGACGTCACTCTTTTGGCTGATACATTGGATGAGGTGCTACGTGCATCCGGTGACAAAACCAAAGAGGAACTGAAAGAGCTGCACAGCAAAGCCAAAGGCGTGTTACGCGACGCCCGTGCTCGCTTCAATGGTTCCAGCAATCTGACACAGCACGCCCGCGATGCCGTCGAACAAGCCGACAGTTACGTGCGCGACAAACCTTGGCAGGGCGTAGGGATCGGGGCCGCGGTTGGCATCGTCCTCGGCGTTCTGCTGGCCCGGCGTTAACACCCCTTGCAGTCATAAAGATAAAACAACAGATGTGCGTCTGGCCCGTGGGAAACCGCGGGCCGTTTAATTTGTGGCGTCAAACAACTCGGCTAGCCTGGCCACTGCCCGCTCAGCCTCGCTCTGCTGGGTAAAGTTGGCAAACCCCATCAGCAGGCCATCTCCCGCCGCACTGGCTATGTGCCAATCCGAAAGTGCCTGTATCGACAACCCGCGTTGCCAGGCCTCTTGCGCGATCCTCCGATCCAAGCCTTTTGCCGTCAATCGTGCCAGTAATTGAATGCCGCCAGCCTGCGACGATACCGTCAAATACTCCCCCAGCTGTCGTGCAAGCGCCTGCGCCAGCCATTCACGGCGCTGGCGATAGAGAGGCCGCATACGTTTCAGATGGCGATAGAAATGCCCCTGATGGATAAAATCAGCCACGCTGGCCTGCATCAGTGGCGGGCAGCCGCAACCGCGTAACCGGCTGCTGCGTCCAAAAGCGTCCACCTGTTCAAGCGGCACTACCAAATAAGCCATACGCAGTGCCGGAAACAAGGTTTTACTGAAAGTCCCGGCGTACAGCACCCTGCCCTGACGATCGAGACTTTTCAACGGCGGCAGCGGCCGACCATGATAACGAACCTCGCTGTCGTAATCGTCTTCAAGTATCCATGCCCCCTGCTGCTGTGCCCACTCCAGTAAGGCCATACGCCGCGCCAGGCTAAGCGAGACGCCCAGGGGACTCTGGTGGGTCGGCGTCAGCACCGCCATGCGTGCTCGAGGTGCAGCGGCAACACCGACGGCGATATTCATCCCCTGCTCATCAACCGGCACGGCCACCGGCTGCATGCCGGCGGCGCGAAATAGCGGTAGGGTCACCGGGTAGCCAGGGTCTTCCAGCCACACCTCGTCACCGGTCTTGAGTAAAGTGCCGATCACCAAATCCAGCAATGCCTGATAGCCGGCACAAATAAAAACCTGTTCCGGTCGACAATTGATACCACGCGAAAGCTGCAAATAATTCACGATCGCCGCGCGCAGCTCTGGCAACCCTTGAGTTGACGGATGAGCCATGGCCGCCAAAGGAGCAGTACGCAATTGGCGACCGACAATCCGCTGCCATAGTGCGCGCGGGAAAGCATCCAGCGCCGGCAACCCCAATTGAAAAGGCTGCGTTGCCCCACTCGGATGCAATGGATTCGCCGCCACCGCCGGCAACACTTCCGTCGTCAATGCTGCGCGTACCGGCAGATTCTGCAACTGCGGCGAAATATAAGTGCCAGCCTGTCCCCGGCTTTGCAGAAAACCTTCGGCGATAAGTTGGCCGTAAGCGCTTTCCACCGTGGCCCGCGCCACGCCCAGATCGCTCGCCAGCCCACGCACCGAAGGCAGCCGACTGCCCGCCAGCAGGCTTCCTTGCGCAATGGCGTCTTTAATCCGCAGATAAATCTGCCGGTACAAAGGATCTGCGAGCTGAGCATCCAGCCGCAAAGAGGAGAGAAACTGACGCATCATGGCCTGGTTAAATAATCATTTTATGGCTCTATAGCATAGTCCATATCGCCATTAAAGTAGCCTCATTATTCTGCTGTTCGCTAACTGAGGTTGACCATGATTAAGCAACGTTTGAAATATTCCGAACTCTCTCCCGCCCCTTACAAAGGCATGGTGACCGCCCTGATGGCACTGGAGAAAGGCGCGCTGGACAAGGCGACAATTGAGCTGATGTTTATGCGCGTATCGCAGATTAACGGCTGTGCCTACTGCCTGGATATGCATGGTAAAGCACTGAGAGAAAGTGGCGTTGACAACGCCAAGCTGGACCAACTTGCGGGCTGGCGCGTGAGTCATGCGTTCAGCGACCGCGAGCGCGCGGCGCTTGAGTGGGCAGACTCCGTGACCCTGATCGCCGCAACTGGCGCACCGGACAGCGCGTTTGAAGCGCTGCAGACGCACTTTAGCGAAGCGGAAATTGCCGATTTAACCTTCGCCATCAGCATCATGAACGCCTTTAACCGCCTGGCCATCAGCATGCGTCAATGACGAAACCGCACTTATCCCCCCTCTCGCCCGAGAGGGGTTTCCCGCCAACAACCGCCAAAAAAAATTTTTCCCTCTGCTTTTCCAGCCCTGATGCGGTCTCAACGTGAATCCTGCCAAAACACCATATATAGCGTGGTTGATAAATTAAATATCCACATATAGTATTTAACCCATCAACCGCAGGGAACATGTAGCGGTTGGTAACGCCGTCAGAAACGCCGTTCAATGCTCCGTTATCTGACCTGTCCGCCTTTCCTTCAGCCTAAAAGGTAAATGCGAATCATGAGCATTATTATTTACAGTAAACCGGACTGTGTCCAGTGCAACGCCACCTATCGCGCATTCGATAAACAAGGGATTGGTTATCAGGTGATCGACCTCACCCAGGATCAGCAGGCGCTGAACCATGTTAAATCCCTTGGCTATCAGCAAGTTCCGGTGATTATCGCCGGTGAAGATCACTGGTCTGGCTTCCGGCCGGACAAAATCGGCGCGCTGGCCCACGCCCTGGCGTCCTGAGGTTGCCCATGAACCCGCTGGTCTATTTCTCCAGCAGTTCGGAGAACACCCACAGGTTCGTTGAAAAACTGGGATTGCCGGCGATACGTATCCCTATCGCCGGCGCCCGCAGCAAACTGCTGATGGATAAACCCTATATTTTGATCGTGCCCAGCTATGGCGGCGGCAGCGCCGTAGGAGCCGTGCCGATCCAGGTGATCCGCTTTCTCAACGATCCACAAAATCGCGCTTTCCTGCGCGGCGTTATCGCCGCCGGGAATACCAATTTCGGCGCAGCGTACGGCATTGCCGGCGACATCATCGCCAAAAAATGTCAGGTGCCTTTTCTTTACCGCTTTGAGCTGCTCGGCACCACACAAGACGTTGCAAACGTTCGACAGGGAGTAACCGCATTTTGGCAACGACAGAACTGACCCGGCCCGCCGCAAGCGCGCTGGATTACCATTCGCTCAACGCGATGCTCAATCTTTATGATGCCGAAGGCCGTATCCAGTTCGACAAGGATCGGTTAGCAGCGCGGCACTACTTCCTGCAGCACGTGAACCAAAACACCGTGTTCTTCCATAACCTGGAGGAGAAGCTGCGCTATCTGGTGGAGGAAGGTTATTATGAACAGAGCGTGTTGGCGCAATACGAGTTCGCCTTTATCAAACAGCTTTTCCAACAGGCCTATGCGAAAAAATTCCGCTTTGAGACCTTCCTCGGCGCCTTTAAGTATTACACCAGCTATACGCTGAAAACCTTCGACGGTAAGCGCTACCTGGAACGCTACGAAGACCGGGTGTGCATGGTCGCCTTAACGCTGGCGGCAGGTGATACCGCGTTGGCACAAGATTTGGTGGAGGAGATGATCTCGGGCCGCTTCCAGCCGGCGACGCCCACTTTCCTCAACTGCGGTAAGCAGCAGCGCGGCGAACTGGTGTCCTGTTTTCTGTTACGCATCGAAGACAATATGGAGTCCATCGGTCGGGCGGTGAACTCTGCGCTGCAACTGTCAAAACGCGGCGGTGGCGTGGCGTTTTTACTGACCAACATTCGCGAGGTCGGTGCTCCGATCAAACGCATAGAGAACCAGTCTTCAGGGGTGATCCCTATCATGAAGATGCTTGAGGACGCCTTCTCTTACGCCAACCAACTGGGTGCGCGTCAGGGTGCCGGTGCGGTCTATCTCAACGCTCATCACCCGGATATTCTGCGTTTCCTCGACACCAAGCGTGAAAATGCCGACGAGAAAATCCGCATCAAGACGCTGTCGCTGGGGGTGGTGATCCCGGATATCACTTTCGAACTGGCGAAGAATAACGAAGAGATGTACCTGTTCTCGCCCTATGACGTCGAGCAGGTGTATGGCGTGCCGTTCTCGGAAATCAGCGTCAGCGAGAAGTACCGCGAAATGGTGGATGACAAGCGCATCCGCAAATCACGCATCAATGCGCGTGAATTCTTCCAGGTACTGGCGGAGATCCAGTTTGAATCCGGTTATCCGTACATGATGTTTGAAGATACGGTCAATCGTGAAAACCCGATCGCCGGGCGCATCAACATGAGCAACCTGTGCTCCGAGATTTTGCAGGTTAACCGCGCCAGCACCTATCACGATGACTTGAGCTACGACCAGGTAGGCAAGGATATTTCCTGCAACCTCGGTTCGCTCAACATCGCCAAAACCATGGATGCCCCCGACTTTGGCAAAGCGGTCGACACCGCGATCCGTGCGCTGACGGCGGTGGCGGACATGAGCGACATTCGCTCGGTGCCGTCGATTGCCGAAGGCAACCGCAGTTCGCATGCCATTGGCCTCGGCCAGATGAACCTGCACGGCTACCTGGCCCGCGAACGCATCTTCTACGGCTCAGAAGAAGGGATTGATTTCACCAACATCTATTTCTATACCGTCGCTTACCACGCCATTCGCGCCTCTAACCGGTTGGCCATCGAGCGCGGTAGCGCATTCGGCGGCTTCGAAGAGTCGACCTATGCTTCAGGTGAATACTTCAGCAAATACACCGAACGGGAATGGCAGCCGCAAACCGAACGGGTTCGCGCGCTGTTCGCCGACGCCAATATCGCCATCCCTGGCCGCGAAGAGTGGCTGGCACTGCGCCAGTCGGTGATGATGCACGGCTTGTACAACCAGAACCTGCAGGCGGTACCGCCCACCGGTTCCATCTCCTACATCAATAACTCGACCTCCAGCATCCATCCGATCGTGTCACGCATCGAGATCCGCAAAGAGGGAAAAATTGGTCGCGTCTATTATCCGGCGCCCTATATGACCAACGACAACCTGGAGTACTACCAGGATGCCTACGACATAGGGCCGGAAAAAATTATCGATACCTATGCCGCCGCCACTCAGCACGTCGATCAGGGGCTGTCGCTGACGCTGTTTTTCCGCGATACCGCCAGCACCCGCGACATCAACCGCGCGCAGATTTATGCCTGGCGTAAAGGCATCAAAACCATCTATTACATCCGCCTGCGCCAGATGGCGTTGGAAGGCACCGAGGTGCAGGGCTGCGTGTCCTGCGCACTGTGAGGCAATCTATGAATACCCCTAAACCGGCGCAGTTGGTGCGCGCGATCAACTGGAACATCATCGAAGACGACAAGGATCTGGAGGTGTGGAACCGCCTGACCTCCAACTTCTGGCTACCGGAGAAGGTGCCACTGTCGAACGACATTCCGTCGTGGGCAACGTTGACGCCAAAGGAACAGCAGTTGACCATTCGGGTGTTCACCGGCCTGACGCTGCTGGACACCATTCAAAATACCGTGGGCGCGCCGGCGCTGATCGAAGATGCGATTACGCCGCATGAGGAGGCGGTGTACTCCAACATCAGCTTTATGGAAGCGGTGCATGCTCGTTCGTACAGCTCAATTTTCTCTACGCTGTGCCAGACGCCGGACGTCGACGATGCCTACCGCTGGAGCGAGGAAAACCGCGCGCTGCAGAAAAAAGCCAGCATCATTCTGGCCCACTACCGCAGCGACGATCCGCTGATGAAGAAGGTCGCCAGCGTATTCCTGGAGTCGTTCCTGTTCTATTCGGGCTTTTATCTGCCGATGTACTGGTCGAGCCGCGCCAAGTTGACCAACACCGCCGATTTGATCCGTCTGATCATCCGCGATGAGGCGGTGCACGGTTATTACATCGGTTATAAATTCCAAAAAGGATTGGAGAAGGTCGACGCGGCGCGCCGCCAACAGGTGAAAAATTTCGCCTTCGATCTGATGCAGGATTTGTACGATAACGAGGTGCGTTACACCGAAGAGCTGTACGACGGTGTAGGCTGGACTGAGGACGTGAAAACCTTCCTGCACTATAACGCCAACAAGGCGTTGATGAATCTGGGATACGAAGCGCTGTTCCCGCCGTCGATGGCGCAGGTGAATCCGGCCATTCTGTCGGCGCTGTCGCCTAACGCCGACGAGAACCACGACTTCTTCTCCGGCTCAGGCTCGTCTTACGTGATTGGTAAAGCGGTCAACACTGAAGATGACGACTGGGATTTCTGAGTGAAATCGCCGGGGCGAATCACTTCGCTCTAAACCATAACCGCTGAACGGGCGCAGGCTACCGCGCCCCTACAGTTTAGATATTTCCGGTACGCTGTCGGATGCGCTGCCAAATGGCCCGTTTTTCCTCGTCATCAGCACTCGACCAGGCGGCGATTTCCTCCAGCGTGCGCCAACAGCCCCGGCACCACGCGTTTTCGGTGTCGATCTGGCAAACATTATTGCAGGGTGAACGCACGCCATCGTCAATCTGACTGCCGGTTTTTCTTCTTCTGCTGCGGCCTACCATAAGGCGCTTCCTCCGGTGGATTTCTCGCGACAGGATACCCGATCCTGCCGCGAGAGAAACCGCCCCGGTAAAATCAGATAATGCCGCCGTTGGCCCGCAGGGTTTGACCGTTGATCCAGGCACCGTCAGCACCGGCCAGGAATGACACCGCCGCGGCGATATCCTGCGGCTGACCCAGACGCTCCAATGGGGCCATTTTCGCCAGCCGGTCGATCAGCTCCGGCGTTTTACCGTCCAGGAACAGCCCGGTGGCGGTCGGGCCCGGCGCGATAGCGTTGACGGTAATATTGCGCCCCCGCAGCTCTTTCGCCAGCACGCTGGTCAGCGCTTCGACGGCGGCCTTGCTGGCGGCATACATGCCGTAGCTCGGCTGCAGCAGCCCGACCACGCTGGACGAAAAGTTGATGATGCGCCCGTTGTCGCACAGGCGTTTCGCCGCCTCTCGCAGCGTGTTGAAGGTCCCCTTCAGGTTAATGTCGATCAGCCGATCGACATCGGCATCGCTCATTTCTGCGACCGGAGCCAGCGCAATCACCCCGGCGTTATTCACCAGGATATCCACGCCGCCGAAAGCCTGCTCGGCACGGTCAAACAGCTGGGCAACGGCAGCGGCGTCGCTGACGTCCGCCCTGGCGCTCAGCGCCCGCCCCCCGCTTTGTTCAATTTTGCGCACCAGCTCATCGGCCAATGCCTGATTGCCTGAATAGTTGACGATCACGGTAAAACCGTCGGCAGCCAGGCGTTCGGCAATGGCCGCGCCTATACCGCGCGATGCGCCGGTGACAATAGCAACTTGCTGAGTCTTGGTGTTCATGCTCTCTATCCTCGTCGGCTATGCGCCGGCGACTTACCGGCGTGACAACATCATGCACCTTTCGCCTTGGCGAATAATCCCCTACTCTTCGTTATCACTATCCGAATTTAGCGAACAATAACCATGGACAGAATCGATGCCATGCGCTTGTTTACCCGCGTGGTGGAACAACGCAGCTTTACCCAGGCCGCACAGGATCTGAACCTGCCGCGATCGACGGTGACCGATGCCATCAAGCAACTGGAAGCTCGGCTGCAGGTGCGGTTGTTGCAACGCACCACCCGTCACGTCAGTCCAACCCTGGATGGCGAAGCTTACTATCAACGCTGCCTGACTATTCTGGCGGATATCGAAGATGCCGAGATGGCGTTTGCCGGTGCCAAACCGCGTGGGCTGCTGCGCATCGACGTGCACGGCACGTTGGCACGGCACTTTTTGCTGCCGGAACTTCCCGACTTTTTGGCGCAATATCCGGATATCGAACTTTTTATGAGCGAGGGCGATCGGCTGGTAGATCCGGTGCGGGAAGGTATCGACTGCGTGGTGCGGGTCGGCAAACTGAAAGACAGCGATATGGTGGCGCGTCGGTTAGGCGAGCTTGAAGAGGTCACCTGCGCCGCCCCGGACTACCTGCAACGTTTTGGCACGCCGCATTCCATCAGCGAACTTGAAGGCCACCGCATGGTGGGCTTCCGTTCCTCGGCCAGCGGCACCCTGATGCCGCTGGAATTTACGGTGGCTGGCCAGACGCGGCAGGTGACATTGCCTTGCACGGTGTCGGTCAGCGCGGCGGAAAGCCTGGTTGCTGCGGCGCGCATGGGGCTGGGGATCATTCAGGTGCCGCGTTATCACCTGCGCGACAGCCTGGACAACGGCAGCTTGCTGCCCCTGCTGCCGCAATTCCCCTCCACTCCGATGCCGGTCTCATTGCTCTACCCGCGCAACCGCCAACTTTCACCGCGCGTTCGGGTCTTCATCGACTGGTTCAGCAAAGTGTTCGCCGCCCGTAACCGATAAATGCCTTACATGGCGCCATATTCCAGCGGCACCCAGTCGTAACCTTCCCCCTGTTTATTCAGGTAACCCAGCCCGGGGAATGACAGATGCGGTCCGCCCACCAGCACACTGCGTTGAGCGCTATCACCAAACACCCGCAGCCGCTGGGCTACTGCCGCTTTGGCATCTTTATCAAAGCTTATCGCGACACGCGGATGGGCGAACTGCACCGCCGCCACGTGGATCAAATCCCCCAGCAGCAACAATTTTTTACCCTGGCTTTCCACCAGATAGATGCTGTGGCCTGGCGTATGACCATGGGCGGCAAACGCACTGATCCCCGGCGACAGCTCACCATCATTACTGAACGTTTTAAAATGTCCGGCGGCCTGATAAGGCTTGAGCGCGGCGATAACATTCTCGAACGAGGCTTTCTCCTTCGGCGGCGCCTGTTTCAACCGACTCTCGCTAAGCCAAAAATCCGCATCCTGCTGCCCGGCACGCACCACTGCATTTGGAAAAGCAGCTTTACCGTTTTGCGTCAAACCGCCGAGATGATCCGGGTGCATATGCGTCAGGTAAATTTCATCCACCTGCTGTGGCTGATAGCCGGCAGCCTTGAGGTTTACGACCAGTTTGCCCAACCCGTCCCCCAGCAGCGAACCCGCACCGGTATCAACCAGAATCAGCTTGCTGCCGGTATTGATCAGGTAGGCATTAACAGAGGTGACGACCGGCAGGCCCTGATGGTGCTCAGCCAGAGCGGTCTCTATCTGCTTTGGCGAACTGTTCAGCAGCAGTCTGTCAACCGGCAAGCGGAGTACGCCATCAGACAAGGCTGTGACTTCATAGCTGCCCAGCATGATGCGATAAAAACCCGGCGCGGGGGTTTTCACCTGCGGCGCGGCGGCCAGGGTTTGCAGCGACATAACGGCCAGCGCCGCCCCCAGCAGGTAACGTTTCCAGAACATGGTGACTCCTTGTTGTCGTTTGAGCGCTAAGTATTAACCCAAAGCGGAAATGACGCCTGCCGGAGGCAAAAAATGAATAAAAAAATCCCCGCGGGGGCGGGGAAAGGCAAAGAAACACTAAGGATTTTTTTGAGTTATACGAAGAATTTGGCCAGTACCAGCAAAGAGAGCGAGACATTGATCGCGCCGCCGATACGGGTAGCTATCTGAGCAAAAGGCATCAGCGACATACGGTTGCCGGCGGTGAGGATGGCAACATCGCCAGTGCCACCCTGCCCACTCTGGCAGCAGGAGACAATCGCCACGTCGATCGGGTGCATCCCAATTTTCTTGCCGACGAAGAAGCCGGTCGCCACCAGTGCAGACACGGTGCTGACGATCACCACCAGATTTTGGAAGGTGAAGGCGTTAACCAGTTCCTGCCACGGAGTGATCGCTACGCCGACGGCGAACAAAATCGGGTAGGTGACCGCAGTACGGAAGAATTTATAGACCACCTGCGAACCTTCCTGAATGCGTGGGGACACGCCATGTGCCAGCTTCACCGCCACCGCTGCGAACAGCATGCCAACCGGTGCCGGCAGGCCAATCATGCGGTGCAGCAACATCCCTACCATGTACAGCAGGATGGCCAGCAGCGCACCGCAGGCAATGGTGCTGACATCCACCTTACCGCTGATTTTTTCCACCGCGCTCATCTCGCTTTCGCCCTGCTTGCTCGGCATCAGGCTGCCTTCGCCGGTCAGGTGCGGATAACGTTTACCCAGTTGGTTAAGCAAGCCGGCCAGAACAATGGCGGTCAGGCTGCCAAGCATGACGATAGGCAGAATGCGCCCCAAGGCTACCCCCTGCTCCATATGCAGAATCGCCGCGTACCCCATCGACAACGGGATCGCGCCTTCACCGACGCCACCGGCCATGATCGGCAAAATCAGGAAGAAGAAGATTTGGAACGGCTCCAGCCCCAGCGCCATGCCCACGGCCATTCCTACCAGCATGCCGACAATCTCACCGCACAGCATCGGCGCGAAAATGCGCAGAAAGCCCTGGATCAGCACCTGACGGTTCATGCTCATAATGCTGCCAACGATAATGCAGCAGATGTAGAGGTACAGAATATTGGTCGATTTATAGAATTTGGTGGTCGATTCCACCACCACGTCCGGCAGCAAGCCGTAATGCACCAACGCAGAAGGAATAAAGGTGGCGCAGATCGCCGCGGCCCCCATTTTGCCGATCAGCGGCAGGCGTTTGCCAAACTCGCCGCAGGCAAAACCAAAGAACGCCAATGTGGCAACCATGACCACGATATCGCTCGGTAATTTCCCTTCCAGGCAATCCAATAAAATAAGTACGCCGGCCAGAACAAAGAACGGCAACGGAATAATTCCTACTTTGTAATTGTCCAGTATATGCCACCATTTTTCCCGCAGCGGTATTTCAGCGGTTTTGTCTTTGGCGGCGAGGAAAGAATCATCTGTTGTGCTCATAATCTGGCCTCTTATTAGTTTGTTCAGCCATCATAGAGAAACGCACGGATTATCTGCTGTGATTTTGTTCAAAGTTAAAAAGGGTTTTTAATGGTGGTTATGGTTTCTATGGTGTTAATTAGGATTATGTAAAATTTGCCGTGGTTTTAATGGTGTTAACGTTATTTTTACTTTAAGAATTATCAGTTTTATTGCAGCTGCTGCATTAACCACCCCGACAAGAATAATCCCGTGGCTGCGATCACAAGTTGATCCGGCGCAATATTACATTAACGGCCACTCATGATAGGGTAAGCCTTCAGGATTTATCAGGGCGAACCCCGGTCATGCGTATAAAACTCTCATTTCAAATCAAGCTATTCCTGTGCCTGGTTGCCTTCTCCTGCCTGCTGTTGACGTTTATTGGTGCTTACACCTACTACCAGCTCGATGCGCAACTGCACCGCGACCTCGGTGCACGAGCGCAGGTGCAGGCCCGAGAGATTGCCCTGATCCCTTCCCTGATCACCGCAGTGGAAAAAAAAGACCCGGTTAAAATTGCAGCGCTAATGAAGAAAATTCGCGCCAGCAGCGATGCCAGCTATATCGTTATCGGCGATAAGCAAACCCGGCATCTTTATCACTCTGAATATGCCAACCGTATCGGCACGCCGATGGTCGGCGGCGATAATAAAGAGGTTCTCGAAGGCAAAAGCATTATTTCCATTCGCAAAGGCGGCATCGGCATATCATTGCGCAGTAAGGCGCCCATTTTGGACGAAAATAATAACGTCATCGGCATTGTTTCGGTGGGTTATCTCAAATCACATATCGACAATTTAAATTCCAGAACTCTGACGCAAATTCTTGGGTCGATAGTGCTTTTATTAATCGCGCTGTTCGTATTTTCGTGGCTGTTATCGAAGAATTTAAAACGCCAAATGTTCTGGCTGGAACCGAAAGAAATTGCCCTGTTGGTACGCCAACAGAAAGCGTTGCTGGAAGCAATCTATGAAGGGGTGATTGCCGTCGATCCTCAGTTGCGGATCATCACCATTAACCACGCGGCCCGTGAACTGCTGGATTTGCGTCAGCCCGCCGCCGCCCTGATGGGCAGAGAAATCGGTGAGGTGATCCAATCCCAGCCGGATTTCTTCGGCGCCTCACAGTTAGGGCATGACACCCATGACGAGGTCTGTCGTTTCAACCATGTCCGGGTTATCGCCAGCCGGGTACGCATCATGCAGGAAGAAGAGCTGCAGGGCTGGGTGATCAGCTTCCGCGACAAAAACGACATCAACACCCTGAGCAGCCAGCTTAGCCAGGTGAAGCGCTATGCCGACAACCTGCGCATCATGCGCCACGAACAGCTGAACTGGACCGCCACCCTCGCCGGCCTGCTGCATATGCAACGCTACGACGAGGCCATCCGCTATGTGGAGGCGCAATCGGAAGGTGCGCAGGAGATCCTCGACTTTATCTCACAGCGTTTCAGTTCGGCGGCATTATGCGGCCTGCTGCTGGGCAAATACTCCAGCGCGAAGGAAAAAGGCGTGGAGCTTCGCTTCGACCCGGCCTGCCAGCTGCGGCAGATCCCGGCGGCATTGAATGAAACCGAATTGATGTCGATCATCGGCAATTTGCTGGATAATGCGGTAGACGCTACGCTGCATTACGGCGCGCCCTATGAGGCGGTAGAACTTTATATCAGCGACAGCAGCAATGAACTGGTGATTGAAGTGGCCGATCGCGGCACCGGTATTGCCCCTGAGGTGCGCGATACGCTGTTCGAACAGGGCGTCACCACCAAAGATGACAAGGGTGACCACGGCATCGGCCTGCACCTGGTTGCCAGCCACGTGGCGCAGGCGCACGGCAGCATAGAAGTGTCGGACAACGATCCGCACGGCGCTATTTTTTCTTTGTTTATCCCTAAACAATCTTGAGCACCCGAATGATGCAACCAGAAGCACTGGACGTTTTGATCGTGGAAGATGAGCCACAGCTGGCGACGCTGCACGCGGAATTTATTGAGCAGAACTTTGCTCTGCGGGTGGTGGCTTATGCCGCCACGCTGGCCGAGGCCAGAGTCAAAGTCAATGCCCACCAGCCACGGCTGATCCTGCTGGACAATTTTTTGCCCGACGGCCAGGGCATTGAACTGATGGAAGAGGCGGCGGTGAAAAACCCCGGCTGTTCAGTGATTTTTATTACCGCCGCCAGCGACATGAATACCTGCAGCCAGGCGATCCGCAATGGCGCCTTCGATTACATCATTAAGCCGGTCTCCTACAAGCGGCTGCGCAACTCACTGGAGCGCTTTATGCAGTTTGTGCAAACCCAGCGCACCTTCAAGGTAATCGACCAAAGCAACGTCGACGCGCTGTATAACCTGCAATCCAAGCAGTTCTCCAGCGAACCCAGCGCCAAAGGCATAGAAACCAACACGCTGGAGCTGGTGCAGGCGCTGTTTATCAAGCAACCGGAAGCTGCGCATGCGGTAGAAGACGTGGTCGAACAGGTCGGGATCAGCAAAACCACGGCCCGACGTTATCTGGAATACTGCGTCGCCACCCAGTTTGTGCGCGTTGAAATGATGTACGGCAATATTGGTCATCCGCGGCGTCTGTATCGCAAGGCATAAGCTGCCATCTGGCTGTCATATTTAAGGGGTAATATAACTTCGGCGATATCCCCTCGATATCGGCACCTGTCGTTGAAAATTGATGAAATACTGATGACTTTTACCCGGCCTCTGGTCGGGTTTTTTATTGTCCGAAAACAGGCTTGGGCAGGCAAATAACAGCAATAATCCGAGCGGATTATTCTTACTTAAAACCAACCGTTTATCGGAAATATCAGCCACTGATAATTGAGCACTCACCTCATTACCATAACTAATCGAAAACTTGATGTAAATCGTCAATATCCCATTCATCGGACATTGAGGGTTGTCTCAGATATTCACTGTGTTAGGGTATAGGGGACTATTATTTTCTATTGGGAAATTTTTATCGTTTGATAATTCATCAGAGGAAACAGCAAATTGCATGGCAATTAAACTCGAAGTAAAGAACCTGTATAAGATATTTGGCGAACATCCGGATCGCGCTTTCAAACTGATTGAAAAAGGCCTGACAAAAGACCAATTGCTTGAAAAAACCGGATTATCACTGGGCGTAAAAGACGCCTCTCTGGCCATTGAAGAAGGCGAGATATTTGTCATCATGGGGCTTTCCGGATCCGGAAAATCTACCCTGGTACGCCTTCTCAATCGTCTGATAGAACCCACCCGCGGTCAGGTGCTGATTGATGGCGAGGATATATCTAAAATATCCGACAGCGCACTGCGCGCCGTACGCCGTAATAAGATCAGCATGGTGTTTCAATCATTCGCTTTAATGCCGCATATGAATGTATTGAATAACACCGCGTTCGGTATGGAATTGGCCGGCATTCCACCGCAGGAGCGCCAGGAAAAAGCCCTGGAGGCATTACGTCAGGTCGGGCTGGAGAATTATGCCTATTCTTATCCCGATGAACTTTCCGGCGGGATGCGTCAGCGCGTGGGATTAGCCCGTGCCATGGCGAATAATCCGGACATATTATTGATGGATGAAGCCTTCTCGGCGCTGGATCCATTAATCCGTACCGAGATGCAAGATGAGCTGGTCAAATTACAGGCCCAGCATCAGCGCACCATCGTCTTTATTTCCCATGATTTGGATGAGGCAATGCGTATTGGCGATCGTATTGCCATTATGCAAGGCGGAGAGGTTATTCAGGTCGGTACGCCGGAGGAAATATTAAATAATCCGGCCAACGATTATGTCCGCACCTTCTTCCGTGGCGTCGATATCAGCCACGTTTTCAGCGCCAAGGATATCGCCCAGCGTCGTCCTGTCGCCCTTATTCGCAAAACCCCCGGTTTTGGTCCGCGTTCAGCACTACAGCTGCTGCGCGATGAAGACCGCGATTATGGTTATGTTATTGAACGCGGGAAGAAATTTATCGGCGTGGTGTCGGTAGATTCACTCAAGCAGGCGCTGGCGGCCAACCAGACGTTGGATGACGCCCTGCTGGAAGCCCCTGCCCCGGTCCCGGCCGACATGCCGCTGAGCGAACTGATTTCATTGGTTGCCCTGGCGCCCTGTGCGGTCCCCGTGGTCTGCGAAGAAAATAACTATATCGGAATTATTTCCAAGGCCATGCTGTTGCAGGCCTTAGATAAAGAGGGCCCAGCGAATGAGTGACACTACACAGGATCCATGGGCGACTGCGCCTGCCGACCCCAGCGCCGCACCGGCGACTGACGCCGCAACATCGACAGCGCCCGCCGGCGATGCCTGGTCCAGCACACCGCCACCAGAAACCCATGACGCCGCCAATCAGGCCGCTCAGGGTGCCGACTGGCTTAACAGCGCACCGGTCCAACAGGAACATTTCAGCCTGCTGGATCCGTTCCACAAAACCTGGGTGCCGTTTGACTCCTGGGTGACCCACGGCATCGACTGGCTGGTGCTGCACTTTCGCCCGCTGTTTCAGGGCATTCGCGTACCGGTCGATTTTATTCTCAGCGGCTTTCAGCAGCTGCTGCTCGGCATGCCTGCCCCGATCGCCATTCTGCTGTTCTCGCTGATTGCCTGGCAGCTCTCCAGCCTTGGTATGGGGGCTGCGACGCTGGTCTCGCTGATTGCCATTGGCGCGATTGGCGCCTGGTCGCAAGCCATGGTGACCCTGGCGCTGGTCCTGACCGCCCTGTTCTTCTGTATCGTCATCGGTCTGCCGCTCGGCATTTGGCTCGCGCGCAGCAAACATGCCGGCAAGGTGATCCGGCCACTGCTCGACGCCATGCAGACCACGCCGGCCTTCGTCTATCTGGTGCCGATCGTCATGCTGTTCGGTATCGGTAACGTACCGGGGGTGGTGGTGACCATTATCTTTGCGCTGCCGCCGATCGTGCGACTGACCATTCTGGGCATTAACCAAGTGCCTGAGGATCTGATCGAAGCCGCCGAATCCTTTGGTGCCAGCCCGCGCCAACTGCTGTTTAAAGTGCAACTGCCACTGGCAATGCCGACCATTATGGC
Source organism: Serratia sp. BNK-12 (assembly GCF_047456085.1). Lineage (NCBI taxonomy): Bacteria > Pseudomonadati > Pseudomonadota > Gammaproteobacteria > Enterobacterales > Yersiniaceae > Serratia > Serratia sp. BNK-12. Next base: position 983,364 of record NZ_CP179896.1, on the reverse strand, counting down.
CGGCGTAAACCAAACGCTGATGTTGGCGCTGTCGATGGTGGTTATCGCCTCGATGATCGCCGTTGGCGGCCTGGGCCAGATGGTATTGCGCGGTATCGGTCGTCTGGATATGGGGCTGGCCGCCGTTGGCGGGGTCGGTATCGTGATCCTGGCGATTATTCTCGACCGCCTCACCCAATCGCTGGGGCGCGATCGCCGCAGCAAAGGCATCGGCCGTTGGTATGCTCACGGCCCGATCGGGTTAGTCACCCGGCCCTTCATCAAAAAGCCTTAATCGCCCTGCCCCCGGCCAAACGTCGGGGGCACCGACAGCATTTATAAAAACGAAGGAACCACTATGCGCTCGACAGGAATTTGGGCCCTGGCCCTGACTTCATTGCTAAGCACACAGGCGTTCGCCGTCGAATTACCCGGCAAAGGCGTCACGGTAAAACCGTTGCAAAGCACCCTCGCCGAAGAAAGCTTCCAGACCGAATTGGTCAACCGCGCCCTGGTCAAGCTGGGCTATGACGTCCAGCCTACCGACGAGGTGGAATACAATATCGCCTACACCTCTATCGCTTCCGGCGACGCCACCTACATGGCGGTGAACTGGGATCCGCTGCAAACCGACATGTACCAAAGCGCCGGCGGCGACAAGAAGTTCTATCGCCAGGGTGCCTATATTACCAATGCGGCCCAGGGTTATTTGATCGACAAGAAAACCGCCGATCAATACCACATCAGCGATATCTCCCAGTTAAAAGATCCCAAGCTGGCGAAGTTGTTCGATGCCGACGGCGACGGCAAGGCCGATCTGGCCGGCTGCGAACCGGGCTGGGTGTGCGGCAACGTCATTAACACCCATATCAAAGCCTATGGTCTGAGCAACACAGTGACTCAAAACCAGGGCAATTACTCCGCCATCATCGCCGACACCCTGACTCGCTACAAACAGGGTAAACCGGTGCTGTATTTCACCTGGACGCCGTACTGGGTGAGCGATGAGCTGGCACCGGGTCGTGATGTGGTTTGGTTAACCGTACCGTTCTCCGCCAGCCCAGGTTCGTTGAAAGATAACGATACCGCCTTGCCGAACGGCAAAAATTACGGCTTTTCCGTCAACAACGAACATATCGTCGCCAACAAGCAATGGGCCGAGGCTAACCCGGCCGCCGCCAAACTGTTCGCCATTATGAAACTGCCGCTGGCGGACGTGAACGCGCAGAACCTGCGCATGCACAAAGGCGAGAACAGCGCCGCCGATATACAACGTCACGTAGACGGCTGGATCAAAGCGCATCAGGCCACTTTTGACGGCTGGATCACTACGGCTGCAGCAGCAGCGAAATAATCCCAGGGTGCCGGAAATCCCGGCTTCATAACATAAAAAGGTATTTCACTATGCGCACTACAGGAATCTGGGCGGTTGCCCTTACCACACTGATTAGCTCACAGGCGGTTTCCGCCGCCGACTTGCCCGGTAAAGGCGTCACCGTTCAACCGGTGCAAAGCACCATTTCAGAAGAGACCTTCCAGACGCTACTGGTCAGCAAGGCGCTGGAAAAGCTGGGCTATGACGTTAAAGACACCCGCGAAGTGGACTACAACGTCGCCTACACTTCCATCGCCTCCGGCGACGCGACCTTCCTGGCGGTAAACTGGGATCCACTGCACGCCGATCAATACAAGGCCGCAGGCGGCGACGCCAAGTTTTACCGTGAAGGGGTTTACGTCAACGGGGCGGCTCAGGGGTATCTGATCGACAAGAAAACCGCCGATAAATACCACATCACCAACGTTGAACAGTTGAAAGATCCCAATATTGCCAAGCTGTTCGATACCAATGGCGACGGCAAGGCCGACCTGACCGGCTGTACGCCAGGCTGGGGCTGCGAGGCGGCCATTAACCATCACATCAAAGCCTACGGCCTGGAGAAAACCGTCGAGCACAATCAGGGCAACTACGCGGCGATGATTGCCGATACCATTACTCGCTACAAAGAAGGTAAGCCGGTGCTGTACTACACCTGGACGCCGTACTGGGTGAGTGACGTGCTGGTGCCGGGCCGCGACGTTGTTTGGTTGCAGGTGCCGTTCTCCGCCATGCCGGGCGAGCAGAAAAACCTCGATACCAAGCTGCCTAACGGCGCCAACTATGGTTTCCCGGTCAACACCATGCGCATCGCCGCCAACAAGCAGTGGGCCGAAGCCAACCCGGCGGCCGCCAAGCTGTTTGCCATCATGAAGCTGCCGATTGCCGACGTGAATGCGCAGAACCTGCGGATGCATGAAGGCCAGGCCTCCGAAGCCGATATCCAAAACCATGTAAATGGCTGGATCAAGGCGCATCAGGCCACCTTCGACGGCTGGGTGAAAACCGCCGCGGAAGCCGCGAAGAAATAATCACCCTGGGCGCGGCAGCCTGTCGCGCCCTATTCGCTGATTTCAATCCCGCTAAACTGTAAAAAACGCTCGGCGGTCCGTGGCAGCGGCTGTGGCCAAACGCAGTACACCTGACGCCGTGGACCATCTTCTATCGGAATCGACACCAGCGTGCTCAAGCGCTGCGCCGTCGAAATCGGCACAATGCCCGTCGCCAACCCACGGCGTACCAAATTCTCCAGCCATTCGATATGGTCAATCTCAAAACTGACGTGACGCTTGATGCCTGCCGCCTGAAACGCGCGGTCGGTCTGGCGCCGGGCACCGGTCCCGCTGTAAAAGTCCACCAGCGGCACTTCCGACAAGGTTTGCAAATTCACGCGTTCCCGACTGGCTAACGGGTGTTGTGGTGACACCAACGCCACCAGTGGCTCGTCGGTCAGTTGCCGATGGGACACCGGCAGCATATCGATATCCCCCGGCCAGAGGCCGACAAACGCCACATCGGTCTTTTGCTGACGAACGTCTTCCAACAACTCTTCACTCATGCCCACGTACAGCCGGATATTCACTGCGGGATAATGGCGGTGAAAGTTACCCAATTTTTCGGTCAGATCAATCGCGTTTATGGTGGAAATTGTGCCGATGGTCAGGGTACCGGAAACCGTGCCGCTGGCGGCGACAACCTCTTCCACCAGCATCTGTTTTGCCGCCAGCAGTCGCTGCGCCGGTTGAATAAATGCCTGCCCGGCGGTGGTCAACCTGACCCGGCGCGAAGTACGCTCAAACAATGCACAGCCCAGCTCCTCTTCCAATTTGGCGATCTGGTGGCTGAGCGCCGATTGCACCGTATGACAGCGCTGCGCCGCCCGGGTAAAACTCTGCTCTTCGGCAACCGCCAGCGCAAAACGGATCTGTTTCAGGTTCATTCATTTATCTCTAAATGAGATTAATCAGATGAAAATTATACATTGGTTTAACCCGCTGTCCTGCCCGATACTTGCACCACTTTTTCTTGTGATTGAAACCAATGAGCCAACAAAATTCACCTCCAGGCCTCAGCCCGGCACTGATTGTGCTGATCGCCATCGCCACCGGTTTGGCCGTCGCCAGTAACTACTACGCGCAGCCACTGCTGGAAACCATCGCCCAAAACTTTGGGCTATCGGTCAATCAGGCCGGTTTTATCGTCACCGCCGCCCAAATGGGCTACGCCGTAGGCCTGCTGCTGCTGGTGCCGCTCGGCGATATGTTTGAACGTCGTGGGCTGATCGTGTTTATGACGCTGCTGGCCGCCGGAGGCATGCTGATCACCGCCAGCTCCACCACGCTGCCGATGATGATCCTGGGGACGGCCCTCACCGGGTTGTTCTCGGTAGTGGCGCAAATTTTGGTGCCGTTGGCCGCTACGTTGGCACACCCGGAAAAACGCGGGAAAACCGTTGGCATCATTATGAGCGGCCTGCTGCTCGGCATTCTCTTGGCACGTACCGTAGCGGGTGCACTGGCTTCAATCGGCGGTTGGCGCACCATTTACTGGGTGGCCAGCGTGCTGATGATCCTGATGGCGTTGATCTTGTGGCGCGCGCTGCCACGTTACAAACAGCACTCCGGACTGAATTACCCTCAGTTGCTGAAGTCTATTTTCACCCTGTTTTGCGGTTCACCGCTGCTGCGAACCCGTGCAGTGCTCGGTGCGCTGTCCTTTGCCAACTTCAGCGTGCTCTGGACCTCAATGGCTTTCCTGTTGGCGGCCCCGCCTTTTGGTTATTCCGAAGGGGTCATCGGCCTGTTCGGGCTGGTGGGGGCCGCCGGAGCGTTGGCCGCCTCCCGTGCCGGGCATTTGGCGGATCAGGGCAAGGCGGGATTAACCACTACGGTAGGCCTGGTACTGCTGCTGCTGTCGTGGATACCTATCGCTTTCGCTAAACAATCGCTGTGGGCACTGATCGTCGGTATTCTGATCCTCGATCTGGCCGTGCAGGCCGTACACGTTACCAACCAGAGCGTGATTTATCGCATTATGCCGGAAGCGCGCAATCGCCTGACGGCCGGCTACATGACCAGCTATTTTATCGGCGGCGCTCTGGGTTCGCTGCTGTCTGCCTCAGCCTATCAGCACGCGGGGTGGACAGGGGTCGCTGCAGCAGGGGGCATTTTGTGCCTGTTTAACCTGCTCACCTGGTGGTTGGGCAAGCGTCATGATCCCCAGGGACCGGCGGCCATCTGATTAGCAAGCGAATAGTCATAGCGGAAATTTATTAGCGGCGCAGGGTATAAACATTACTTACTCTCTGGTAATGTTCTGGGGATAAACTATTGGTTCCCTATATACCCTGCGATTCAAATACATTATGCAAAGCCAAGCTGCAGAAAGTATCAATCCCCCAGCCGTCAGTTCCACCTTCACCCACGGCATTGTCGACAGTTTACCGATCGTTATCGGCTATGTGCCGGTGGCTTTTGCGTTTGGCCTTAGCGCCGTTAAGCTGGGGTTCTCCCCGCTAGAGAGCATTTTCTTCTCCTGCATCATCTATGCGGGCGCCAGCCAGTTCGTGATCACCGCCTTGCTAAGCGCCGGTATGTCACTGTGGGTTTCCGCGCTGACCGTGATGGCAATGGATATACGGCACCTGTTGTATGGTCCTGCTTTGCGCCATCGCATCGTCTCGCGCATGTCGGGCGGCAAAACTGCGCTCTGGGCCTTTGGCCTGACTGATGAAGTGTTCGCCGCCGCCACCGCTAAATTGATGCGCAATAACCGCAGTTGGAGCGAGAACTGGATGATCGGCATCTCGCTTTGCTCCTGGCTGTCTTGGGTCGCAGGCACCGCGCTGGGTGCCGTGTTCGGCAATGGGCCACTAGAGCAGTTCCCGGTGATTGAAGCCTCATTATCCTTTATGTTGCCGGCGCTGTTCCTCAGCTTCCTGCTGGCGGCATTCAAACGCCCGCAAAGCCTGACCATCGCCGCCGCGCTGGCCGGTGCGCTGCTTGGCGTAGTGCTGTTCTCTATCCCAGTGGCCATTTTGGCCGGCATCAGCGCCGGTTGTATCGCAGCCCTGTTCCAACCCTCGGCAACGGAGTCCATTGATGAACACTGATGTGCTGGTGATCGGCCTGGTGGTCGGCTGTGCTAATTATCTGTTCCGCTACTTACCCTTGCGTTTGGCGCCTGCGCGGGCACAACCGGGAATCAAACGCGGTAAAACCGCACTGTTGCTCGACAGCATCGGCATCGCCTCAATCTGCGCGTTGCTGGTGGTTTCCAGCACCCCGGTAGTGATGCGTGAACCGGACAAGCTGTGGCCCACTCTGGTCGGTTTCGCCGCGCTGGGCCTGTGTTTTTACCGAACCAAAAGCATCATTTTGTCGACGCTGATTGGCGCGGCATCCTTTGGCATTACATTAAAGTTATTTATGATTTTCAGTCAGGGTAACCTTTAATCTTAGGCAGCACGTCGCATTAACCCTTTTGCTTAAAGTGGGTTTATTGACAATCCGCTGACAAATGACACGAATTGCTAAATTAATCACCCTGCTGAACATTTACATTATTAATCACTATCGTTACTATCTCGGACGAAACTAATGAGGCCCAAAATTATGGAAAGCTCGTTTGCTCCCATTGAACAAATGCTTAATTTCCGCGCCAAGCGTCAGAAAGATTTCCCTTATCAGGAAATCCTGCTGACCCGCCTGTGCATGCACATGCAAAGCAAGCTGCTGGAAAACCGCAATAAAATGCTGAAAGCACAAGGGATTAACGAAACATTGTTTATGGCGCTGATTACCCTGGATGCGCAGGAAAGCCACAGCATTCAGCCTTCTGAGCTAAGCTCTGCCCTGGGCTCGTCACGGACCAATGCCACGCGCATTGCCGACGAACTTGAGAAACGCGGTTGGATTGAACGCCGTGAAAGCGACAACGATCGTCGCTGCCTGCACCTGCACATGACGCCGCAGGGAGAAGAGTTTCTCAATCAATTGCTGCCGCCGCAGCACAAGTGTCTGCATTTCCTGTGGTCCACGCTGAACGATGATGAACAGCAACAGCTTGAAAAGCTGACGCGTAAGCTGTTGACGCGCCTGGACCAGATGGAAGTTACAGAACAGTTATCCCAATAATTTCTGTTCAGGTACATACATACTATGCGATCCCCATTTAACTGGAGATTCACCCCACTGTTCGCCGTATTACTGCTGGCCGGGTGTGCGTCTACCGATAATATTGCCCCGCAATCCACCCTGATGGATCCGCAGGCTCTGCAGCTTGCGCAGCCGAAGGTCAGCTCGTTGAACGTCAGCCCGCAGTGGTGGCGCGCGCTTAACGACCAGCAACTTGACGCGCTGATGACCCAGACGCTGCAAAGCTCCCCTTCGCTGCGACAGGCAGCGGCACGCGTACGCGAAGCACAAAGCGTAATGGGGGAAGCCAGCGCCGCCAACGGGCCGAATCTGGATCTCAACGCCAGCAGCAATCGCCAGAAAGTGCCGCAAAACGTGAACCTGGGGCTGGGGTATCCTCATCAACCGATCTACGAAACCTCCAACTCGCTGGGGCTGAACCTGGCCTATGAATTCGACTGGTGGGGCAAATACCGCAACCAGGTCAACGCCGCCAAGGCACAGGTCGATGCGGCCCGCGCCGAGCAGGAACAGGCCGCGTTGACGCTGACCAGTTCGGTAGCCTCCGCCTATTACCAGTTGCAAAGCAATTTCGCGCTGGAAAAGCTGTTGCAGCAGGAAGTGGACAACAACCAACGCCTGGCGGACTTGCGCCAACAGCAATATAAGGCCGGCATCACCGGCGTTGATGTTCCGCAACAAACCCAGGCGCAAGCCGACGGCGCCAAGCAGCAGATCCTGCAACTGCAATCGCAGATTGAACAACTCAGACACCAACTGGCCGCATTGGCAGGCCAGGGCCCGAACGCCATGCAACACCTGCGCCCGGTGGCCCTTCCCGCCAGCAGTTTGATGGCGCCAAAAGGTGAACTGACCGCCGATCTGCTCGGTAAACGTCCGGATATCGCCGCACAGCGCCAGTTGGTGGAGTCCTATAACCAGCGCGTCAGCGCCGCCCGTAAAGAATTTTACCCCAGCCTGACCATTTCAGCCTTTGCCGGCCTGACCACCACCAACACCAGTGGGACAAGCCCGAATCTGTTTGAAGCGGCCAGCCAGGCCTGGAACGTGATGCCGGCAATTTCATTGCCGATCTTCCACGCCGGTGCGCTGCGCAGCAAGCTGGGTGAGGAGTCCGCGCTGTATGACCAAGCGGTGGAGTCCTATAACCAAACCATCCTGAATGCCGTGCAGGAAACCGCCGATGCCATCACCGTCCAACAAAGCACTGCGCAACAGCAGCTGCAGGCGGCATCTGCGTCCGAATCGATGCAACAGGTGTACCGCGTCGCTAACGCTCGATACCAGGCAGGGATTATCGGGCGCGACCAGTTGTTGACCAGCCAAACGCAGCTTTTGCAGCAGCAGCAGGCGGAACTGAATGCCAGCAGCAATTTGCTGCAGGCGAAGATAGGACTGATCCGTGCGCTGGGCGGTGGCTATCAGGCCCCGGCCGCTACGGGTTCAAAAGCATAATAAAATAGAGAGCTTGGAGAACACCATGAGCGCAAGCGCGGAGACTCAAAACCCGCAGCAACCGGCAGGTAAAAAGAAGCAGCGTAAATTTTGGCTGCTGCTGCTGACGGTTATTTTCATCGTTATTGGGGTGGCATATTTAGTCTATTGGTTCCTGGTGTTACGTCATCATCAGGAAACCGACGACGCCTATGTTTCCGGTAACCAGGTCCAGATCATGGCCCAGGTGAACGGCAGCGTTAACCGCGTCAACTTCGACAATACCGACTATGTGAAACAGGGTGACGTGTTGATTACCCTTGATCCGACCGATGCCGAACAGGCGCTGGAACGCGCCAAAACCGGCCTGGCCAATAGCGTGCGTCAGACCCACCAGCTGATCATCAACAGCAAGCAGTATCAGGCCAATATTGCCCTGCGCAAGTCTGACCTGAGCAAGGCTGAAAACGATCTGAAACGCCGCGTCGTGCTCGGCAGCGTTGATGCTATCGGCCGTGAAGAACTGCAACATGCTCGCGATGCAGTCGACAGCGCCAAGGCGGCGTTGGAAGTGGCGGTGCAGCAATACAACGCTAACCAGGCGATGGTATTGAATACCCCGCTGGAGCAGCAGCCGGCCATTCAACAGGCCGCCGCGCAAATGCGTGACGCCTGGCTGGCATTGCAACGGACCAAAATCATCAGCCCGATCACCGGTTATGTCTCACGCCGCAGCGTACAGGTTGGCGCGCAAATCGCCGCCGGTTCCCCGCTGATGGCAGTGGTGCCAGCCGATCACATCTGGGTTGATGCCAACTTCAAAGAAACCCAAATCGCCAATATGCGTATCGGCCAGTCGGCTACCGTAGTCAGTGACATTTACGGTGATGACGTGGTGTACAACGGTAAAGTGGTCGGTATCGATATGGGTACCGGCAGCGCCTTCTCACTGCTGCCTGCGCAGAACGCCACCGGTAACTGGATCAAGGTGGTTCAGCGTCTGCCGGTACGTATTGAACTGGACGCCAAGCAAATCGCCGATCATCCGCTGCGTATCGGTCTGTCGACCCTGGTTAAAGTTGACACCACCAATCTGGACGGCCGCGTGCTGTCTGACGTGGTGCGCGACAAACCGCTGTACCAAAGCGACGCCCTGGCGTTGAACCTGGCACCGGTTAACCAAATGATCGCCGACGTGATCCATGCGAATGCCGGTTAAGCGCGCGGGAGGCTACCTTGGCACAGAAACCGCTTGAAGGTGCTCAGCTCGCCTGGATGACGGTCGCGCTTGCCCTGGCGACCTTTATGCAGGTGCTGGACTCCACCATTGCCAACGTGGCGATCCCAACGATTGCGGGTAACCTCGGGTCTTCCAACTCGCAGGGAACCTGGGTGATCACCTCGTTTGGCGTGGCGAACGCCATTTCCATCCCGATCACCGGCTGGTTGGCAAAGCGCATCGGTGAAGTGCGGTTGTTCCTTTGGTCCACCGCGCTGTTCGTACTCGCCTCCTGGCTGTGCGGCATTTCCAACAGTCTGGGCATGCTGATCTTCTTCCGCGTGATCCAGGGTGTGGTCGCGGGGCCGTTGATCCCGCTGTCGCAGAGTCTGTTGCTGAACAACTATCCGCCCGCCAAGCGAGCGATGGCCCTGGCACTATGGTCGATGACAGTGATCGTTGCGCCCATTTTCGGGCCTATCCTCGGCGGTTATATCAGTGACAACTATCACTGGGGCTGGATCTTCTTCATCAACATCCCGATCGGTGCCGTGGTGATCCTGGTGGCGATGTCGACGCTGAAAGGCAGGGAAACCAAAACCGAGATCAAACCGATCGATACCGTCGGTCTGGTGCTGCTGATCGTCGGTATAGGATCTTTGCAGGTGATGCTCGATCAGGGCAAGGAGCTCGACTGGTTCAACTCGACCGAGATCATCGTTCTGACGGTGGTGGCGGTGGTGGCGCTGCTGTTCCTGATTGTCTGGGAACTGACGGACGACCACCCGGTGGTGGATTTGTCACTGTTCAAATCGCGCAACTTTACCGTCGGCTGCCTGTGTATCAGCCTGGCCTACATGCTGTACTTCGGCGCCATTGTGCTATTGCCGCAGTTGCTGCAGGAGGTTTATGGCTATACCGCCACCTGGGCAGGGCTGGCTTCGGCGCCCGTCGGGTTGATACCGGTATTGCTGTCGCCGATCATCGGCAAGTTCGGCAACCGGCTCGATATGAGACGATTGGTGACCTTCAGTTTCATTATGTATGCGGTGTGCTTCTACTGGCGCGCCTATACCTTTGAACCGGGAATGGACTTCGGCGCCTCGGCCTGGCCGCAGTTTATTCAGGGCTTCGCCATCGCCTGCTTCTTTATGCCATTGACCACCATTACGCTGTCCGGCCTGCCGCCGGAGCGCATGGCGGCGGCATCGAGCCTGTCGAACTTTACTCGAACACTGGCGGGGTCGATCGGGACATCGATCACCACGACCTTGTGGACCCAGCGAGAATCGCAGCATCACTCGCAGCTGACGGAGTTTGTGAATCCTTACAACCCACAGTCGCAAGAGATGTACCGGCAGTTGGAACAAATTGGCATGAGCAAGCAGCAGGCTTCGGCCTACATCGCCAACGAGATCACCGCGCAGGGGCTGATTATCTCCGCCAACGAGATCTTCTGGCTGTCGGCCGGGGTGTTCCTGGTCCTGCTGGTGCTGGTCTGGGTGGCGAAACCGCCGTTCAGCTCCGGCGGTGGGGGCGGCGGCGCTCACTAAACCAGAGAAAGCAAAACGGGCGCCCAGAGGCGCCCGTTTTTTATTTATACCGTTGCAGCCAGGCGACGGATATTAAGCCTGGTTTTGACGCCACCAATCGGCCAGCAAAATGCCGGTCGCGACTGATACGTTCAGGCTTTCTACCTTGCCTGTACCGCCGATAGACACGTTCATATCACCCTGCTGCCAGGCGCTGTCGCTCAGGCCATCACGCTCCTGCCCCAACACCAGCACCATTTTGGCCGGCAGCTTAGCCTGTGCCAATGGGGTGCCTTTATGGCTAGAAGTGGTCACGATGGCGTAACCGGCCTTGCGGAAAGTATCCAGCACCGACAGGAAGTCATCTGCGCTGATCGCCTTGATGTGTTCCGCGCCGCCTTCTGCGGTACGTACCGCCGCACCGGACTCCAGCAATGCCGGATCCTGCAACAGAACGCCATTCACGCCAAAGTGTGCGCAAGAACGGACGATAGCGCCCAGGTTGTGCGGGTTGCCCACCTCTTCCAATGCCAGCACGCAGTCCTTCGCCGGTGCTTCTTTCAGATAGGTTTGCGCATCCAGGCCCTGACGTTTTTTGATCAGGAAGCATACGCCGCCGTGGTGCTCGGTGCCGGACGCTTTGGCCAGTTCTTCTTCATCTACCACGTGGTAGGCTTTGCGGTTGGCTGCCATCCAGCGCAGCGCTTCACGAAAACGCGGCGTGACCGACTGCACGAACCAGGCGCGGACGATCGCGTCCGGACGGCTGGCAAACAGCGCTTGACAGGCGTTTTCACCGTACACGCGGGTTTCTTCCGCACGCTGGCGACGCAGTTGCTCTGGATCGATAAAGCTTTTGCCGCTGATGCCACCGTGATCGAACGCCGGCTCTTCTTCCGGACCACGAGACACGGTTTTCCATGGCGAATCATAACCGCCACGGTCTTCAGTACGCGCTGGACGGCGAGGACGATCGCTTTCACTGCGGCGGGAATCAGAGCCAGAGCCACGGCGATCGTTGTTACCGCGCGGCTTGTCCTGACCGGTACGGCCCGAAGAGCGAGCACCGTCTGCCGGACGGCCTTTGCCGGCCGGACGCTTATTCTTGTTACGGTCGTCGCCGTTACTGTCGTCGTCACTGCGGACGTACATCACTTTAACTTTACCGTTCTTGCCACTAAATGAATCGTTCATTTTCTTCTCCACCAACGCGCAGGGCGCGAAGATTACCTGATGTTGGGGTGCTAAGCCACCTACTTGCGCTAAAAGCTAACAACTATCGTATTCATTGAACAAACCTCTTTGTTCATTGACGCGCTTTTAACGATAATAAGCAGCATTAAAGATACATCTCCGCAACCCGAATGCGGTATGTCGTGCTTTCCCAGTATCCGAGGTCATCATGAATACAGTTTGTCCCGCTTGTAATGCCACCAACCGCGTACCTGAAGATCGTGTGGCTGACGGCGCAAAATGCGGCCGTTGCGGCCATGCGCTTTTTGACGGTGAAGTGATCAATGCCACCGCCGCGACACTGGACGCGCTGCTGCAGGATGGCCTGCCGGTGGTGGTCGACTTTTGGGCACCGTGGTGTGGCCCTTGCGTCAGCTTTGCGCCGATCTTCGAAGACGTTGCCGAAGAGCGCGCCGGTAAAGTCCGCTTCGTAAAAGTGAATACCGAGGCTGAACCGGAACTGAGCGCCCGTTTCCGCATCCGCAGCATCCCGACCATTATGCTCTTCCGCGACGGAAAAATGGTCGACATGCTCAATGGCGCCATGCCGAAAACGCCGTTTGATAACTGGCTCAATGAACTAGTTTAACGCAGAAAGTCCAGGCGGTGTTGCCCATTGTCAATGACACCGCCGCATTTCAAACCGGCCCGAACGCTCCCGTCGGGCTTTTTTCTGCGTTACAATGGCGTTTTTTCCCCGGGATCTTTATGACCGACAACGCCGTACTTCGCCTGCGCCAGTTTCGCCTGGAACGATCAACCCGCCCTTTTCTGGCGCGTGGCAACCGCATTACGCGTTGTCAGAGGTGTCTGCTGCCACAAAAAAACTGCCTGTGTGACACTATCCAGCCGCAGCCGGCCGCCAGTCGTTTTTGCCTGATCATGTTTGGCGCAGAACCGCTCAAACCAAGCAATACCGGCAGATTGATCGCCGATATTCTGCCGGACACCCAGGCGTTTCTTTGGTCACGTACCGAGGTTGACCCTGGCCTGCTGGCGGCGATTAACGATCCCGAACGTCAGCCTTACGTGGTGTTTCCCGCATCTTATGCCGCCCCTGAACGACCGGTATTCAGCGAACTGCCCGTCGGTGGCAAACCGCCGCTGTTTATTATGCTCGATGGCACCTGGACCGAGGCGAGCAAGATGTTCCGCAAAAGCCCGTACCTCAATCAGTTTCCGGTGTTTTCGCTCAATGTTACCGCTGCCTCAAATTACCAACTGCGTGAAGCCAGCCGCACCGAGCAGCACTGCACCGCGGAAGTGGCGACAGCGCTGTTGCAACAGGCCGGTGATACCGCCGCGGCCGACGGCCTGGCTGAGCATTTTCGCTACTTCCGTCAACAGTATCTGGCAGGGAAACCTACTCGCCCGGAGGCACCGGTCACAGCAAAGCCGTTGTAAAACGCCTAGAATCAAGGCGGTAATGTTGCCTATAGCCAATAGCATTCGAAAGACAGGTAGGCGGCAACTGAACGCATCCCAGGGAGCTTAGTTAACTAAGTGACCAGGGTGAGAGAGGGCAGCCAACACCCCTGTCTTTTGAAGGATAACGGATATAAAGGAGCCGTGCATGAGCCAGCGAGGGTTAGAAGCGCTTTTACGTCCTAAATCGATTGCCGTTCTCGGCGCTTCACAGCAGCCTGGCCGCGCCGGCAACCTGATGATGAGCAACCTGCTGGCCGGCGGCTTCAACGGGCCGGTCATGCCCGTCACGCCGCGTTATAAGGCGGTATGCGGAGTCATGGCCTACCCGGACGTCGCCAGCCTGCCGCTCAGCCCCGATCTGGCCATACTGTGTACCCATGCGCATCGCAATCTGGCCTTGATTGAGGATTTGGGCAAACGCGGCTGCAAAACGGCCATTGTGCTCTCCTCGCCGCCAGAACAGTTCGCCGAGCTGAAAGCCTGCGCGCAGCGTTATTCGATGCGCCTGCTGGGGCCGAACAGCCTGGGCCTGCTGGCCCCCTGGCAAGGCATCAACGCCAGTTTCTCGCCGGTACCGATCCTGAAGGGCAAGCTGGCGTTTATTTCCCAGTCCGCCGCGGTGGCCAATACCATTCTCGACTGGGCACAGCAACGCGAAGTCGGCTTTTCCTATTTTATCGCGCTGGGCGACAGCCTGGATATTGACGTCGACGACCTGCTGGATTTTCTGGCGCGCGACAGTAAAACCAGCGCCATCCTGCTGTATCTGGAAAACATCAGCGATGCGCGCCGCTTTTTATCTGCCTCGCGCAGTGCTTCGCGCAACAAACCCATTCTGGTAGTCAAAAGCGGACGCAGTCAGCAGGCCCAGCTGTTGCTAAACAGTCAGCAGGGGCTGGATGCCGCTTACGATGCCGCAATCCAACGCGCCGGTTTACTGCGCGTACAGGATACCCACGAGCTGTTCTCGGCAGTGGAAACGCTGAGCCATATGCATCCGTTGCGCGGAGAGCGGTTGATGATCGTCAGCAACGGTGCGGCACCGGCGGCAATGGCGTTGGACGAACTGCTGGGACGCAACGGCAAGCTGGCGCCGCTGGGAGACGAGATCCTGGCGCAGTTGGGTGACGCCTTGCCCGACTTTATACGCGCCGGCAACCCGATTGACCTGCGAGACGATGCAACACCGCAGCGCTATCTGGCGGCGGTCAAGACCCTGCTCGACAGCCACGACTACGACGCTTTATTGCTGATCCACGCACCTAGCGCGGCAGCCCCAGGCACCCTGACCGCCGAACGTATTATCGAGGCCGTGCGTCAGCACCCGCGTGGCAAACGCGTGACTTTGCTGACCAACTGGTGCGGCGAGTACTCTTCGCAAGAAGCCCGCCGGTTATTTACCGAAGCCGGTATTCCCACCTACCGAACGCCGGAAGGTGCAGTAACCGCGTTTATGCATATGGTGGAATATCGCCGTAATCAGAAACAGCTTAAAGAAACCCCGGCGCTTCCGGTCGGTTTGACGGCCAACACCGCCGACGCTCACCGATTGATTCAGCAGGCGCTGGCGGAAGGCGCAACGCAGCTCGATACCCACGAGGTACAGTCGATTCTAAAGGCCTATGACCTGACGACGCTGCCTACCTGGATTGCCGAAGACAGCGCCGAAGCCGTGCATATTGCCGAGCAAATTGGCTATCCGGTGGCCCTGAAGCTGCGCTCCCCCGATATTCCGCACAAGTCTGAAGTTCAGGGTGTAATGCTCTATTTGCGCACCGCTACCGAGGTACAACGCGCCGCTGAGGCAATTCTCGACCGCGTTAAACGTACCTATCCACAAGCGCGCATTCACGGCCTGCTGGTTCAGAGCATGGCCAACCGCGCCGGAGCGCAGGAGCTTCGTATCGCGGTGGAGCAAGATGCCATTTTCGGCCCGCTGATCATGCTGGGTGAAGGCGGTATCGAATGGCGCCAGGAAAATCAGGTCGCCGTAGCGCTGCCGCCGCTGAATATGGCGCTGGCACGTTATCTGGTATTGCAGGCGGTGAAAGGCGGAAAAATTCGCGGCCGCAGCGCTTTACGACCGCTGGATATCCCTGGACTGAGCCGCTTGCTGGTGCAGGTGTCCAATCTGATCCTCGACTGCCCGGAAATTACCCGTCTGGATATCCACCCGGTTCTGGCCTCTGGCAGCGAATTCACCCTGCTCGACGTTTCCATGCAGCTTGCTCCGTTCGAAGGTGATCCGCAGGCACGGCTGGCGATCCGTCCTTACCCTCATGAGCTGGAAGAAACCATCGGATTGAAAGACGGCTCGCAATGCCTGTTCAGGCCAATCCTGCCAGAAGATGAACCCGCGCTGAAACACTTTATCGATCGCGTGACCAAGGAAGATCTCTACTATCGCTACTTCAGTGAGATCAACGAGTTTACCCATGACGATTTGGCTAACATGACGCAGATCGACTACGATCGGGAGATGGCTTTTGTCGCGGTGCGGGATGACCAAATCATTGGCGTAACACGAGCCCTCTCCGACCCGGATAATACCGACGCGGAATTTGCCGTGCTGGTGCGTTCAGATCTGAAAGGGCTCGGTCTGGGGCGTCAACTGTTGGAAAAAATGATTGCCTATGCCCGCGCCCACGGGTTGGCCCGCCTGACCGGCATCACCATGCCTAATAACCGCGGAATGATAGCGCTGGCGCAACGGCTGGGCTTTGGCATCGATGTGCAGCTTGAGGACGGTATCGTCAATTTGACCCTGCCGCTGCAGGCGGAAGAAGCGCAGTGACCTGTGTCGCAATGCGCTACGAATCCACCACTTAACGCCAAAACATACGCACAATCGGGACAACTAGTGGTATTATCGCCCGATTATTCGATTTACTGTTTTCCCGTATTTGGCGTTCCGGCCATCTAATCATGAGAGAAGAAGCGCACTGTGATGTTGTCAAAATTTAAACGTAGCAAACATCAACAACACCTTGCACAACTGCCCAAACTCCCCCAGACGGTAGCTGATGTACGTACTTTGTACACACCGTCTGATTACCGTGCCACGCTGCTGGAATTGATCGCTAACGCCACCCAACGCATTTATCTGGTCGCTCTGTATCTGGAGCATGACGACGCCGGACGCGATATTCTCAACGCGCTTTATCAAGCCAAGCAGCGGTGCCCGGCGCTGGAGATTTGCATTCTGGTCGACTGGCATCGTGCCCAGCGTGGACGCATCGGCGCCGCGGCCGCCAATACCAACGCCGATTGGTATTGCTCAATGGCAGACCAGCACCCAGAGCTTTCCGTGCCAATCTACGGCGTGCCGGTGAATACCCGCGAAGCCCTGGGCGTGTTGCACCTGAAAGGTTTTGTGATCGACGATACCGTGGTTTACAGCGGTGCCAGCATCAATGACGTTTACCTGCATCAGCATGAGAAATACCGCTACGATCGTTACCAGTTGATCACCAATGGCGAATTGGCCAATACCATGATCGATTACATCAAGCAGCACCTGCTGACCGCCGGTGCCGTGCAACGTTTGGATCGTGACGATCGTCCCAAGAGCCCGGAGATCAAAAACGAAACTCGCTTATTTCGTTTCGGTCTGCGCCGAGCCGGTTATCAGTTTCGCAACCAGGCGGGCAACGATGAGCTGGCGGTAACGCCGCTGGTTGGGCTGGGTAAGCAAAGCGTGTTGAATAAAACCATTCACCATCTGATGTCCTGTGCCGATCAGAAACTGACGCTGTGCACCCCTTACTTCAACCTGCCGGCCCTGCTGGTGCGCAATATCATCTATCTGCTGCGCCAGGGCAAACAGGTGGAAATTATTGTGGGCGACAAAACCGCCAATGATTTCTATATTCCGGAAGATCAGCCGTTCAAAATTATCGGCGCCCTGCCTTATCTGTACGAAATCAACCTGCGACGCTTTCTCAGCCGCTTGCAGCGCTATGTCGATACCGGCCAACTGATTGTTCGCCTGTGGAAAGACGGCGATAACAGCTACCACCTGAAAGGCATGTGGGTCGATGACGAATGGCAGTTGATTACCGGTAATAACCTCAATCCGCGCGCCTGGCGGCTGGATCTGGAAAATGCCATTCTGATCCACGATCCCAAGCAGGAGATGCGTGAGCAACGGCATAAAGAGCTGGAGTGCATCCGCACTCACACCACCGTCGTGGGGAACTACCTGGAACTGCAAAGCATCCAGCAGTACCCGATCAAAGTGCGCAAGTTGATCCGCCGTCTGCGCCGTATCCGTATTGACCGGTTGATTAGCCGTATACTGTAATCCCGCTATAATTTAGCTATCGCAGACCCCGGCCTATGCCGGGGTCAGATTGTTGACAAAGGGGGATAAAAGCGTGGTTTTTCCCCCTTTGTGTCATCAGCCGAAAATCAATAAATTGATTTTCCTGATTTATTTTCAAAACCTTTAGCGCCTGCTGACAAACATTATATGTTTTTCAGCAGTCTCACCCCGGCCTATGCCGGGGTTTTTATGTGTCATGACAACAGGATGTTTTCATTATGCGCCCACTCCGCTGCCTGGCCGTGCTCCCCTTTCTATTGCTCACCAGCGGCTGTACCCACCTGGCAAATGACAGCTGGACCGGGAAAGACAAGGCACAACACTTTGTCGCCTCTGCGGCTTTCGCTGCCGCCGGTGCGGCTTATGGCGATCATCAAAACTGGAATGAGGCACGCAGCCGCAGCTTTGGCCTGATGTTTTCAATCGGGCTCGGCGCCGCCAAAGAACTGTATGACAGTCGCGAAGGCGGCACCGGCTGGAGTTGGAAAGATTTTGCCTGGGATGTCGCGGGAGCAGCGACCGGCTATAGCCTTTACCACGCAACCCGCTGATTCACAGCTGGATCTCTTTCCCTTTGCGGTGCAAGCGAAGAGAAACGATCAGCGCCAGCAGACACATGCCGGAAACATACCAGAAGAAGGCATTCTCGAAGCCAAACGACTTCAGCGACAGTGCAACATATTCCGCCGACCCGCCAAACATCGCATTAGCCACCGCATAAGACAGGCCAACGCCTAACGCACGCACCTCCGGCGGGAACATTTCAGCCTTCAGCAGCCCGCTGATCGAGGTATAAAAACTGACGATAAATAACGCCAGCACAATCAGACCGAAGGCCGCATAAGGGTTGCTGACATTTTTCAGCGTCAGCAAGATAGGCACGGTCAGCGAGGTCGCCAACGAGGCAAAGATCAGCATTGAACTGCGGCGACCGATCTTGTCTGACAATGCCCCGACCAAGGGCTGCAGCAGCATGTAGATAAAGAGTGCAGCGGTCATAATGCCGCTGGCCAGCTTGGCGTCCATCCCGGAAGTATTGACCAGATACTTTTGCATATAGGTCGTGAAAGTATAAAAACTCAGCGAACCACCGGCGGTAAAGCCCAACACCATCAGGAAGGCTTTACGGTTTTTCCACAGCCCCTTCAGTGAACCCGCATCTTTATGGTTACGGGTTTTGGCATCGGAGGTTTCATTCAGCGACCGACGCAGATATAACGCCACTACCGCCAATACCGCGCCAATCGCAAAGGGAATACGCCAGCCCCAAGCCTTTAGTTCCTCTGCGGAGAGGATTTGCTGCAGAGCCACCAGAACCAGCAACGCCAACAGTTGGCCACCAATCAGCGTGACATACTGGAAAGAAGCATAGAAACCACGTCGCCCTTTTATTGCCACCTCGCTCATATAGGTGGCGCTGGTACCGTACTCACCGCCGACCGACAGGCCCTGGAACAGACGCGCAACCAACAGTAGCACCGGAGCCCAACTTCCGATCGACTCATAGGTCGGTAAACAGGCGATCACCAGCGATCCTGCACACATCATGCAAACAGAGATCAGCATCGAGTTTTTGCGACCATGCTTATCGGCAATATAACCGAACAACCAGCCGCCGATCGGGCGCATGAAGAAACCGGCGGCGAACACACCGGCAGTTTGTAGCAATTGGGTGGTGCTGTTACCGGCGGGGAAAAATGAAGCGGCAAAGTAGATAGAACAGAAGGAATAGACGTAAAAATCAAACCACTCCACCAGGTTACCCGATGAAGCGCCAACAATAGCGAAAATGCGTTTCTTTTTGTCCTGCACTGCCGAATCGACGGTATTTCCATCCTCAATGGCCGAGGTTGTTTCTGTCATTTTCTATTCTCCGAGCCAGATAAAGCGTGAAGTCGGCGTCCCGCCGTTTAAATGTAACTCAATTGTTAATATTGAGTTAACAATTAAAACAAATAGCGGGCGAAGAATATAGCGTGATTTTTGTGATGCGCATTGAAGACTGGCGTGAAAATTGGGCGAAATAACAGCAAATATTTATATAGCGGACATAGCAAAAAGGCCATCCTTGCGGATGGCCTCTTGGCTTAATTGATGCCTGGCAGTGTCCTACTCTCGCATGGGGAGACCCCACACTACCATCGGCGCTACGGCGTTTCACTTCTGAGTTCGGCATGGGGTCAGGTGGGACCACCGCGCTATTGCCGCCAGGCAAATTCTGTTTCATTCCAACCGCCACTCCCGTAGCCATTGAAACCAATCTCGGAACTCGCTGAAAATCTCTACAATCTCTCTAAAAACACCTTTGGTGTTGTAAGGTTAAGCCTCACGGATCATTAGTACTGGTTAGCTCAATGCATCGCTGCACTTACACACCCAGCCTATCAACGTCTTAGTCTTAAACGTTCCTTCAGGGGCCTTAAAGGCCCAGGGAAGACTCATCTCGAGGCAAGTTTCGCGCTTAGATGCTTTCAGCGCTTATCTTTTCCGCACTTAGCTACCGGGCAGTGCCATTGGCATGACAACCCGAACACCAGTGGTGCGTTCACTCCGGTCCTCTCGTACTAGGAGCAACCCCTCTCAATCTTCCAACGCCCACGGCAGATAGGGACCGAACTGTCTCACGACGTTCTAAACCCAGCTCGCGTACCACTTTAAATGGCGAACAGCCATACCCTTGGGACCTACTTCAGCCCCAGGATGTGATGAGCCGACATCGAGGTGCCAAACACCGCCGTCGATATGAACTCTTGGGCGGTATCAGCCTGTTATCCCCGGAGTACCTTTTATCCGTTGAGCGATGGCCCTTCCATTCAGAACCACCGGATCACTAAGACCTACTTTCGTACCTGCTCGAGCCGTCACTCTCGCAGTCAAGCTAGCTTATGCCTTTGCACTAACCTCACGATGTCCGACCGTGATTAGCTAACCTTCGTGCTCCTCCGTTACTCTTTGGGAGGAGACCGCCCCAGTCAAACTACCCACCAGACACTGTCCTCACCCCGGATTACGGGGCCGAGTTAGAACATCAAACATTAAAGGGTGGTATTTCAAGGTTGGCTCCACGCAGACTGGCGTCCACGCTTCAAAGCCTCCCACCTATCCTACACATCAAGGCTCAATGTTCAGTGTCAAGCTATAGTAAAGGTTCACGGGGTCTTTCCGTCTTGCCGCGGGTACACTGCATCTTCACAGCGAGTTCAATTTCACTGAGTCTCGGGTGGAGACAGCCTGGCCATCATTACGCCATTCGTGCAGGTCGGAACTTACCCGACAAGGAATTTCGCTACCTTAGGACCGTTATAGTTACGGCCGCCGTTTACTGGGGCTTCGATCAAGAGCTTCGCCTTGCGGCTGACCCCATCAATTAACCTTCCAGCACCGGGCAGGCGTCACACCGTATACGTCCACTTTCGTGTTTGCACAGTGCTGTGTTTTTATTAAACAGTTGCAGCCAGCTGGTATCTGCGACTGGCTTCAGCTCCGAGAGCAAGTCTCTTCACCTACGCGCCAGCGTGCCTTCTCCCGAAGTTACGGCACCATTTTGCCTAGTTCCTTCACCCGAGTTCTCTCAAGCGCCTTGGTATTCTCTACCTGACCACCTGTGTCGGTTTGGGGTACGATTCTGTGTTACCTGATGCTTAGAGGCTTTTCCTGGAAGCTTGGCATCAACTACTTCTGCACCGTAGTGCATCGTCATCACGCCTCAGGGTTAACAAGTAACCGGATTTACCAGGTCACTCCCCCTACACGCTTAAACCGGGACAACCGTCGCCCGGCTAGCCTAGCCTTCTCCGTCCCCCCTTCGCAGTAACACCGAGTACAGGAATATTAACCTGTTTCCCATCGACTACGCCTTTCGGCCTCGCCTTAGGGGTCGACTCACCCTGCCCCGATTAACGTTGGACAGGAACCCTTGGTCTTCCGGCGAGCGGGCTTTTCACCCGCTTTATCGTTACTTATGTCAGCATTCGCACTTCTGATACCTCCAGCAACCCTCACAGGTCACCTTCAACGGCTTACAGAACGCTCCCCTACCCAACAACGCCTAAGCGTCGCTGCCGCAGCTTCGGTGCATGGTTTAGCCCCGTTACATCTTCCGCGCAGGCCGACTCGACCAGTGAGCTATTACGCTTTCTTTAAATGATGGCTGCTTCTAAGCCAACATCCTGGCTGTCTATGCCTTCCCACATCGTTTCCCACTTAACCATGACTTTGGGACCTTAGCTGGCGGTCTGGGTTGTTTCCCTCTTCACGACGGACGTTAGCACCCGCCGTGTGTCTCCCGTGATAACATTCTTCGGTATTCGGAGTTTGCATCGGTTTGGTAAGCCGGGATGGCCCCCTAGCCGAAACAGTGCTCTACCCCCGAAGATGAGTTCACGAGGCGCTACCTAAATAGCTTTCGGGGAGAACCAGCTATCTCCCGGTTTGATTGGCCTTTCACCCCCAGCCACAAGTCATCCGCTAATTTTTCAACATTAGTCGGTTCGGTCCTCCAGTTAGTGTTACCCAACCTTCAACCTGCCCATGGCTAGATCACCGGGTTTCGGGTCTATACCTTGCAACTATTCGCCCAGTTAAGACTCGGTTTCCCTACGGCTCCCCTATACGGTTAACCTTGCTACAAAATATAAGTCGCTGACCCATTATACAAAAGGTACGCAGTCACACCACGAAGGTGCTCCCACTGCTTGTACGTACACGGTTTCAGGTTCTATTTCACTCCCCTCGCCGGGGTTCTTTTCGCCTTTCCCTCACGGTACTGGTTCACTATCGGTCAGTCAGGAGTATTTAGCCTTGGAGGATGGTCCCCCCATATTCAGACAGGATGTCACGTGTCCCGCCCTACTCATCGAACTCACAATTAATGTATTTTAGTGTACGGGACTATCACCCTTTACTGTGCGACTTTCCAGACGCTTCCACTAACACAAGAACTGATTCAGGTTCTGGGCTCCTCCCCGTTCGCTCGCCGCTACTGGGGGAATCTCGGTTGATTTCTTTTCCTCGGGGTACTTAGATGTTTCAGTTCCCCCGGTTCGCCTCATACGACTATGTATTCATCGTATGATAGTGCAACGAATTGCACTGGGTTTCCCCATTCGGGTATCGCCGGTTATTACGGTTCATATCACCTTACCGACGCTTATCGCAGATTAGCACGCCCTTCATCGCCTCTGACTGCCTAGGCATCCACCGTGTACGCTTAGTCACTTAACCTCACAACCCGAAGGTGTTTCCACTTTCGTGCTGCTACATTTGAGAGACTCTATGACAGGTTAATCCTTACCCCAATACTTCTACGGAGGGATAAGTTTCAGCTGTCATGTTTCAATTTTCAGCTTGTTCCAGATTGTTAAAGAGCAAAATACTTCGCAGCATACTGTTGCCAGTACACTCTGAAGTATTGAAATACAGGACTATATGGTGGAGCTAAGCGGGATCGAACCGCTGACCTCCTGCGTGCAAGGCAGGCGCTCTCCCAGCTGAGCTATAGCCCCATACAGTCACGTGCAGTACCTTTTCCACTTCAAGAAGTGGTAGGCCTGAGTGGACTTGAACCACCGACCTCACCCTTATCAGGGGTGCGCTCTAACCACCTGAGCTACAAGCCTATAAAGGTATTTCTGCTCGTTACTTTTTCATCAGACAATCTGTGTGAGCACTTCACGCGAATCAATATCATTAGGTAAGGAGGTGATCCAACCGCAGGTTCCCCTACGGTTACCTTGTTACGACTTCACCCCAGTCATGAATCACAAAGTGGTAAGCGCCCTCCCGAAGGTTAAGCTACCTACTTCTTTTGCAACCCACTCCCATGGTGTGACGGGCGGTGTGTACAAGGCCCGGGAACGTATTCACCGTAGCATTCTGATCTACGATTACTAGCGATTCCGACTTCACGGAGTCGAGTTGCAGACTCCGATCCGGACTACGACGTACTTTATGAGGTCCGCTTGCTCTCGCGAGTTCGCTTCTCTTTGTATACGCCATT
This sequence comes from Serratia sp. BNK-12, assembly GCF_047456085.1. NCBI lineage: Bacteria > Pseudomonadati > Pseudomonadota > Gammaproteobacteria > Enterobacterales > Yersiniaceae > Serratia > Serratia sp. BNK-12. The sequence goes on along the minus strand of NZ_CP179896.1, from coordinate 959,686 downwards.
GTAGCACGTGTGTAGCCCTACTCGTAAGGGCCATGATGACTTGACGTCATCCCCACCTTCCTCCGGTTTATCACCGGCAGTCTCCTTTGAGTTCCCACCATTACGTGCTGGCAACAAAGGATAAGGGTTGCGCTCGTTGCGGGACTTAACCCAACATTTCACAACACGAGCTGACGACAGCCATGCAGCACCTGTCTCAGAGTTCCCGAAGGCACTAAGCTATCTCTAGCGAATTCTCTGGATGTCAAGAGTAGGTAAGGTTCTTCGCGTTGCATCGAATTAAACCACATGCTCCACCGCTTGTGCGGGCCCCCGTCAATTCATTTGAGTTTTAACCTTGCGGCCGTACTCCCCAGGCGGTCGACTTAACGCGTTAGCTCCGGAAGCCACGCCTCAAGGGCACAACCTCCAAGTCGACATCGTTTACAGCGTGGACTACCAGGGTATCTAATCCTGTTTGCTCCCCACGCTTTCGCACCTGAGCGTCAGTCTTTGTCCAGGGGGCCGCCTTCGCCACCGGTATTCCTCCAGATCTCTACGCATTTCACCGCTACACCTGGAATTCTACCCCCCTCTACAAGACTCTAGCTTGCCAGTTTCAAATGCAGTTCCCACGTTAAGCGCGGGGATTTCACATCTGACTTAACAAACCGCCTGCGTGCGCTTTACGCCCAGTAATTCCGATTAACGCTTGCACCCTCCGTATTACCGCGGCTGCTGGCACGGAGTTAGCCGGTGCTTCTTCTGCGAGTAACGTCAATGCAATGTGCTATTAACACACTACCCTTCCTCCTCGCTGAAAGTGCTTTACAACCCGAAGGCCTTCTTCACACACGCGGCATGGCTGCATCAGGCTTGCGCCCATTGTGCAATATTCCCCACTGCTGCCTCCCGTAGGAGTCTGGACCGTGTCTCAGTTCCAGTGTGGCTGGTCATCCTCTCAGACCAGCTAGGGATCGTCGCCTAGGTGAGCCATTACCCCACCTACTAGCTAATCCCATCTGGGCACATCTGATGGCATGAGGCCCGAAGGTCCCCCACTTTGGTCCGTAGACATTATGCGGTATTAGCTACCGTTTCCAGTAGTTATCCCCCTCCATCAGGCAGTTTCCCAGACATTACTCACCCGTCCGCCGCTCGTCACCCAGGAGCAAGCTCCCTGTGCTACCGCTCGACTTGCATGTGTTAGGCCTGCCGCCAGCGTTCAATCTGAGCCATGATCAAACTCTTCAATTAAAAGCTTGATTTGCTTCAACTCGTGAAGCGATGCTCGAAAATTAACTTTCGTAATATTCATCAGTTAAACACGTCAACTAAATGAATTATTGCTTGGTCACTCTTCAAGACTTGATATTTTTTTGAACCCGAAGGTTCTGGATATCGTCTTGTGGAGCGCCCACACAGATTGTCTGATAAATTGTTAAAGAGCAGTGAGTTAGCCGCCGCAGCTTGCTATCTCGAGGTGGCGTATAATACGCTTTCCTCTTTCAGAGTCAACCCCTAAATTTCAGGATTTTTTCTCTTCGAACCCCGGAGACTCTGTGAATTTGTTCACATGTTCCGTGTCGATGGAGGCGCATTATAGGGAGCCGGTTCAGAATGACAAGGATTAATATTCACTTTTTATCTGACAGCTCACTATTCATGCACAACGTCTATTAAACCCGCTTTTTGATGGCTTCTGGCAGGTCTGCCAGGCTATTTAGCACCCAATCCGCCAGTTTCTCACCTTGTTCAGTGACCGGCTTACCGGTGCGCACCAGAACTTTAGTACCGACACCTGCCGCTATTGCCGCCTGCATATCTTCCGGTTTGTCACCCACCATATAAGAAGCGGCCATATCAATGTTCAATTCTTGCTGCGCTTGCAACAGCATGCCCGGCTCAGGTTTACGGCAGTCGCATGTCTGGCGGTACTCTTCTATTACTGCTTCAGGATGATGCGGACAGAAATAGATACCGTCCAGGTCAACATCGCGATCGGCCAGCGACCAATCCATCCACTCCGTCAGGTACATAAATTGGTCTTCGCTGAACTTGCCACGCGCAATGCCAGACTGGTTGGTCACCAATACTAAAGCAAAGCCCATCTTTTTAAGTTCGCGACAGGCGTCGATCACGCCTTCTATAAAGTGGAAATTATCGATTTCATGGACGTAGCCATGGTCGACATTAATCGTGCCGTCACGATCGAGGAAAATTGCTGGAACGCTTTGTGTCACCGGTTTGCTCCTGAGGGCCTGAAAACCCGGACAGTATCGCATGTTTTACCCGGTACTGAGAACGGCAGAGAACAGCGTTGATCGTTGACTTAGACGTCTAGACGCCTTAACATCTGATTTATACCTTGGTCCACGCCAAGGTTTACTTTTATCTAGCCACGGGCAACCACGCTAAAATAAGAAGAATATGATTAAACTTTCTAACATCACCAAAGTGTTCCAGCAGGGTTCGCGCACCATTAGCGCGCTCTCTGACGTGACTCTTCACGTCCCTGCCGGGCAAATTTATGGCGTTATCGGTGCATCAGGCGCCGGTAAAAGTACGCTGATCCGCTGCGCCAACATGCTTGAGCGCCCGACTTCCGGCCAGGTGTTGGTTGACGGACAGGATCTGACCTCGCTGTCTGAAAGCGAACTGACACGCGCACGCCGCCAAATCGGCATGATCTTCCAACACTTCAACCTGCTTTCTTCCCGCACGGTATTTGGCAACGTTGCGCTGCCGCTGGAGCTGGACAACACCCCACGGGCTGAAATCAAAAAGCGCGTGACCGAATTGCTGGAACTGGTCGGGTTGTCGGACAAACACGACGCCTACCCGGCCAATCTGTCCGGCGGCCAGAAGCAACGCGTGGCGATTGCCCGTGCGCTGGCAAGCCAACCGAAAGTCCTGCTGTGTGACGAAGCCACCAGCGCATTGGATCCAGCCACTACCCGTTCCATTCTGGAACTGCTGAAAGACATTAATCGTCGTCTCGGCCTGACCATCCTGTTGATCACCCATGAAATGGACGTGGTGAAACGCATCTGCGATCAGGTTGCGGTCATCAGCCAAGGGCAGTTGATTGAAAAAGACAGCGTCAGCGAAGTGTTCTCTCATCCGAAAACGCCGCTGGCCCAGCAGTTTATTCAATCCACATTGCATCTGGATATCCCCGATGATTATGCCAAGCGCCTGGCTCCGGAACGCAGCGGTGGCCGTCAGCCGCTGTTGCGTTTGGAATTCACCGGCCAGTCCGTAGATGCGCCGCTGCTGTCAGAAGCGGCTCGCCGTTTCAACGTCAACAACAATATTATCAGCGCCCAGATGGATTACGCCGGCGGCGTTAAATTCGGCGTGATGCTGGCAGAGCTGCACGGCAGCGACGAAGACGCGCTGGCAACGATTAAGTTCCTGCAGGAAAATCAGGTAAAAGTAGAGGTTCTGGGTTATGTCTGAGGCAATGATTTGGTTAATGGCGCGCGGGGTGTGGGAAACCGTCATGATGACCTTTGTCTCCGGCTTCTTCGGTTTCGTACTTGGCTTGCCGGTTGGTGTGCTGTTGTATGTGACTCGCCCGGGGCAAATCGCCGCCAACAATACGCTATACAGGACGCTGTCCGGGTTAGTGAACGTGTTCCGTTCCATTCCGTTCATTATCCTGCTGGTGTGGATGATTCCCTTTACGCGGATGATCGTCGGTACCTCTATCGGCCTGCAGGCGGCTATCGTGCCGCTGACTGTCGGCGCAGCGCCCTTTATCGCCCGTATGGTAGAAAACGCCCTGCTGGAGATCCCTTCTGGCCTGGTGGAAGCTGCCCGCGCAATGGGCGCGACCCCGATGCAAATCATCAAAAAGGTGCTTTTACCGGAAGCCCTGCCGGGCCTGGTCAACGCTGCCACCATTACCTTGATCACGTTGGTGGGTTATTCCGCCATGGGCGGTGCGGTAGGTGCCGGCGGGCTGGGGCAGATCGGTTATCAGTACGGTTATATAGGTTATAACGCCACAGTAATGAATACCGTATTAGTATTACTGGTGGTGCTGGTCTATCTGATTCAGTTCTGCGGTGATCGGATCGTCAAAGCCGTCACCCATAAATAGTTTTTACAGCAACTGCGCTCACACAGCGTATTTCAAATGCGAGTCTAATGAGGAAGGGATATGTCGTTAAAATTTAAATCCATCGCGGCAATCGGCGCACTGATCGGTACTCTGGCTCTGGCAGGCTGCGGTCAGGAAGAAAAAGATCCGAACCATATCAAAATCGGCGTCATTGTCGGTGCTGAGCAGCAGGTTGCTGAAATCGCGCAAAAAGTGGCGAAAGAAAAATACGGTCTGGACGTCGAACTGGTGACCTTCAACGACTACGTGCTGCCGAACGAAGCACTGAGTAAAGGCGACATCGATTTGAACGCCTTCCAGCACAAACCGTATCTGGATCAGCAGATCAAAGATCGCGGCTACAAGTTGGTACCGGTTGGCAACACCTTCGTTTACCCGATTGCCGGTTACTCCAAGAAGATCAAATCTCTGGACGAACTGAAAGACGGTTCTCAGGTTGCGCTGCCAAACGATCCAACCAATCTGGGCCGCTCCCTGCTGCTGCTGCAGAAGGTTAACCTGATCAAACTGAAAGACGGTGTTGGCCTGCTGCCAACCGTGCTGGACGTGACTGAAAACCCGAAAAACCTGAAGCTGGTCGAGCTGGAAGCGCCGCAACTGCCACGCTCGCTGGACGATCAGCAAATCGCGCTGGCGGTGATCAACACCACTTACGCCAGCCAGATTGGCCTGACACCGGCAAAAGACGGCCTGTTTGTTGAAGATAAAGATTCACCTTACGTGAACCTGCTGGTTGCCCGCGAAGACAATAAAGACGCGGAAAACGTGAAGAAATTCGTTCAGGCCTATCAGTCTGACGAAGTGAACGAAGCAGCCAACAAAATCTTTAACGGTGGTGCAGTTAAAGGCTGGTAATCATTAATTACCGAATTTATTCCTATAATTGCAAGACGGGCTCCGGCCCGTCAGACACTGTTAATAAAATCCTTTGCGACTAATGCAACCATTTAGTCCTAATAAAAACAAAGGATTATATTCTCTGCATTACCCCAAACACCCGAAAACCACGTTTTTCGGGTGTTTGTCAGAAATCTAGACGGGCTCCGGCCCGTCTTGTTATTTCCACCATAGATTGCTTCAATAGCGCCACTCACATATTCCATCAAGGCAGAGGAATCTCAATGCGTGCTTTACCTCTCTGTTTGTTAGCGCTCGCGCTTGCAGGGTGTTCGTCGCAGCGTTTCGCGCCACCTTCAACAAGCAGCACCAGCAAACCGGTCTCGACCACACCCGCAAAAACCACGCCAGCAGCACGTCCGGCACCGGTTAAACTGTACAAAAGTGCAGAAGAATTAGTAGGTAAGCCATTCCGCGATCTGGGTGAAGTCTCCGGCGAATCTTGCCAGACGACAGTACAGGATTCCCCACCCAATCTGGCCACCGCCCGTAAGCGTATGCAAATTCGCGCGTCCTACATGAAGGCCAATGCCGTGCTGCTGCATGACTGCCAGATTGTCAGCGGCGTTGCCGGCTGTTACCAACAGGCCATTTGCCAGGGCTCTGCGCTTAACGTTTCGTCCAAATGACCGAGTTTGTTTTCAATCAGATCGGCACTATTCGTTCACCGTATAAAGAAAAATTCGCCGTACCCCGCCAGCCGGGGTTAGTCGAAGACGGTGGCGGCGAACTGGTGCTGCTGCCTCCTTATAACCAGCCGGAAGCAATACGCGGCCTTAGCGACTTCAGCCATCTTTGGGTAATGTTCATTTTCCATCAAACCCTGGAAGGTGGCTGGCGGCCAACCGTTCGCCCTCCTCGTCTGGGCGGTAATGCCCGGATGGGTGTCTTCGCAACCCGCTCGACCTTTCGCCCCAACCCGCTCGGCATGTCGCTGATCGAATTAAAAGGCGTGCGCATTCAAGGCGCTGAGGTAGTACTGGAATTAGGCAGCCTGGATCTGGTTGACGGCACGCCGGTGGTAGATATCAAACCCTATCTGCCGTTTGCCGAAAGCCAGCCGCAGGCACGCGCCGGATTTGCCCAAGCCGCACCAGCCGGCGATATGCCGGTGAGCTTTACTGCCGAGGCGGAACAGCAGTTGCTGCAACATCAGCAGCGTTATCCGCAGCTACGTCGGTTTATCACTCAGGTGCTGGCTCAGGATCCGCGTCCGGCTTACCGCAAGGGGCAACAGGCGGAACGGGATTATGCCGTCTGGCTGCTGGATTTCAACGTGCGCTGGCGGGTGGTGGATCAGCAAACCGAGGTGTTGTCACTCGACCTGCGTTAAAATTCCACCGTCTCTCTTTTGACAACCTGCTCGCACTGGTAAACTAAATCACTTTCGAAAATTTTGGCTGCCCTACTACTGGCAGCCGGTTGCAATTTGCAGTTCTAACGGAACCAAAACACCATGCGTACTAGCCAATATCTGCTCTCCACTCTGAAGGAGACACCTGCCGATGCCGAAGTGATCAGCCACCAGCTGATGCTGCGCGCCGGGATGATTCGCAAGCTTGCCTCCGGTCTTTATACCTGGTTGCCTACCGGCCTGCGAGTTCTGAAAAAGGTTGAAAACATCGTTCGCGAAGAAATGAACAATGCTAACGCGATCGAAGTTTGCATGCCGGTAGTACAGCCTGCCGATCTGTGGCAGGAAAGCGGCCGTTGGGAGCAGTACGGTCCTGAACTGCTGCGCTTTGTCGATCGCGGCGATCGCCCATTCGTACTGGGTCCAACGCACGAAGAAGTGATCACCGATCTGATCCGCAACGAGATCAGCTCTTACAAGCAACTTCCGCTGAACTTCTTCCAGATTCAGACCAAGTTCCGCGATGAAGTCCGCCCTCGTTTCGGCGTGATGCGTTCGCGTGAATTCCTGATGAAGGACGCGTACTCGTTCCACACCTCGCAAGAATCCCTGCAGGCGACTTACGATGCGATGTACGAAGCCTACAGCAAAATCTTCAGCCGCATGGGTCTGGACTTCCGTGCGGTGGATGCCGATACCGGCTCTATCGGCGGTAACGCCTCACACGAGTTCCAGGTACTGGCCGACAGCGGTGAAGACGATATCGTGTTTTCCACCGGTTCCGACTTTGCTGCCAATATCGAACTGGCAGAAGCGGTTGCCCCGGCTCAGCCACGTGCCGCAGCCAGCGAAGAACTGCGCATTGTAGATACGCCGAATGCCAAGACCATCGCCGAGCTGGTAGAGCAATTCCAACTGCCTATCGAGAAAACGGTCAAAACGCTGCTGGTTCGCGCTAAAGAAGAAAGCGGCCACAAGCTGGTTGCTCTGCTGGTACGTGGCGATCACGAACTGAATGAAGTGAAAGCCGAGAAGCTGCCACAGGTTGCCGTTCCACTGACCTTCGCCACCGAAGAAGAGATCCGCGCCATCATTGGTGCAGGCCCGGGTTCACTCGGCCCGGTCAATCTGCAGGTTCCGGTCGTAGCCGACCGCAGCGTCGCAGCGATGAGCGATTTTGGCGCCGGAGCCAACATTGACGGTAAACACTACTTCGGTATCAACTGGGAGCGTGATTTGCCGCTGCCACAGCAGGTTGCTGATATCCGTAACGTGGTCGATGGCGATACCAGCCCGGATGGTAAAGGGACATTGCTGATCAAACGCGGTATCGAAGTCGGCCATATCTTCCAACTCGGCACCAAGTACTCGGAAGCAATGAAGGCGACGGTTCAGGGCGAAGACGGCCGTAATCAGGTCCTGACCATGGGCTGCTACGGTATTGGGGTCACTCGCGTGGTGGCTGCAGCTATCGAACAGAATCATGACGATCGCGGCATCATCTGGCCAGATGCTATCGCCCCGTTCCAGGTCGCCATTCTGCCAATGAATATGCACAAGTCCTTCCGCGTGCAGGCGCTGGCGGAAGAGCTGTACAACACCCTGCGTTCCCATGGCATCGACGTGATCCTCGATGACCGTAAAGAACGTCCAGGCGTGATGTTCGCGGATATGGAACTGATTGGCGTGCCGCACTCTATCGTTATCGGCGACCGTAACCTCGACAGCGAAGAGATTGAGTACAAAAACCGCCGTGTCGGCGAGAAGCAAATGATCAAAACCGGCGAAATCGTTGATTTCCTGCTGGGGCAGATCAAACGCTGATCCGCAGAGACAGAAAGCAAAAACCCGCCTAGGCGGGTTTTTTTATGGTCGTTATTTGCTGTCGCAATTTTTGCTGCGGTCGAAAACGAGTTTACCGTCCGGCACCAGCGCCTTTTCAGTCTGCCCTTCTTCCATTGACGGCTGAACACTGAAGTGGCCATTCAACGTCAGGAAGACCGGTTCACCCGGCGTTTTATAGGCTTTGGCATACCCTTGTTCCAACGCAATGGTATTGTCTACCGGGAACGTCTTGCCCGTGGCGCAGTCTTTAAACACCGCCGCATCCGCCATGTAGGTGTAGCTGCCTTTCAGCGCCATCGGCGTTTTAGGCAAGGCTTTCTCTACCGGATCCAGACGATAATTCAATTTGGACTCGATAATCGCACCGCTTTGATCCAGCATTTCCAGGCTCTTGCCGGCGGGCCGGAAATAGCGTTTGTCGCCACGGCTGTCCGTCAGCACCAGCTTATCGGCGGTTCGTGCCCACTTACCGTAGTCGGCGAAAGTCTGGTCGCCGTCTTTGGTATCACGATAGGTTTCCTGCAGCACGAAAGTGCCGTCTTCATCCAGGAACAGCGAAGTATCCAGGCCGCCGCAGTCTGCACAAGGCAACACGCCCTGATAACTTTGCTGCATTGCCTGAAGAGGCTGTTCCTTTGGCTGATACTGATTATTACATCCCAATAATGAGAGTGCCCCTGCCGCTAAAAACAGGGCTATTGTTATTTTCTTCACAGCTATTCTCCTACTGTGTCCATGTATCCTTAAGTGCGGATTTTGCCGCGCAGCGCTTTCGTTGCGCCTTTACGTACTTTGCCTTCCAGCCGACGTAATTTAGCCCCTTTCGTGGGCTTGGTCGCTCTGCGCGCTTTTTCCACCACCATCGCCTGCTGAATCAGCGCCACCAATCTGGCCAACGCCGCCTCACGGTTTAATTCCTGGCTGCGATATTCCTGCGCTTTAATAATCACCACCCCATCGGCGGTAATTAAATGATTATTCAGGGCCAGCAGCCTTTCCTTATAATACTCTGGCAGGCTGGATGCCCGGATGTCAAAGCGCAAATGGATGGCCGTTGAGGCTTTGTTCACGTGCTGGCCACCCGCACCCTGCGCGCGGATCGCCGTCAATTCCAGCTCGTTATCCGGTATGGCAACGCTTCTCGACAGTTCCAGCACCGATCACACCTGCGCCTGTTGCCATTCGGCAAATTGGATTTCCAGACTATTCTGAGCGTCAGAAAGCCAGATAGTTCCCTCTTGGAGTGTGGCCTGCAACGTCATATTACGGCTGGCCAAGGCCGCCAGCTTGCTTAATTGTTCATCATCCAGGAAACGGATGCTTAGGTTTTTGTGGTTTGCCACTTTGCTCTGCATCGATTGCCACCATACGTGGCCGGCACGTTCCCCGTAGGCGTAAAGCACCACTCGCGGAGACTGATTACAGGCTTTCTTGATGCGCTTCTCATCAGGCAGACCCATTTCGATCCACATTTCCAGCCCGTTATGGTCATTACGCTGCCAGATTTCCGGTTCATCTTCAGCACTCAGGCCTTTGGTGAATACCAGGCGCTCGTCGGCGTGGCAAATCCAGGCCAGCAGGCGCAGCATCATGCGCTGTTCGGTTTCGGAAGGGTGTTGGGCCAGGGTAAGCGTGGCGTCGTGGTAGAAATGACGATCCATATCAGCGATATTGACCGTGGCTTTATAAATGGTAGCTTTCAGCGCCATGGGTGACCTCATAATTATCAGGCGACAGTGTACTTGATTTGGCCCAACCGCTGCCAGGCAAAGCGCAGTGCGAAAGCCGCGCGCAGGTGCTAATAACTCCAGAATAGCTGTGCTATAGTCGTCTAGGATAGAGTCAAGCTCCGAGAGCCTGCGCCTCATCGCTAAAGGGTTTCGATGACGCAGAGGTTCTTAAGGGAGGAAACTGTGCAACAATACTGTGAGTTAGTACGCCGTTTTTACGCCGAGATCGGCAGTGGTGATCGCGGCTACGTGCCTGATGCGTTAGCATGTGTATTAAAGGCATTGGACGAAGTTGCTGCGGATAACGCGCTACCGTCCTCCGTTAGGGAACAGGCGGCTTTTGCTGCCGCTAACTTATTGGTGAGCGACTATGTTGATGAATGATGAGTACCAATCCATCAATTGCGATGACTATGAAAGCCTGGAACTCGCCTGTCAGCATAACTACATACTGAAGCTGGAGTTACGCGACGGAGATAAACTCGAAGGCAAAGCCACCGAGCTGAAATTTACCAAGGGCGTTGAGTACCTGATTATCGATCAGGCCGGCAATGCTCTCAGCTTGCGTCTGGATCACATCCTCAGTTTCAGTCATCCGGAAATCGGTACCGTGGTCGTCAGCCTGTCTGACTGATTTTTCGGTAACGCCATCCCAACAGGGCAGCCCAACGGCTGCCCTCGTCATTTAGGGCTTCAGGCTGGTTAGGGTTTAAGGCTGGCATAGTAAGCTGCCAAATCGGCAATATCGTCATCGGACAGCGCTGAAACATAGGCTTTCATCACCTCTGCCTGGCCACCGTTACGTTCGCCTTTCTTATAAGCCTGCAGCGCATGCTCCAGGTACATGGCGTTTTGCCCAGCCAAATTAGGATACATTGGCACCGAGACCTTCCCTTCGGCGCCGTGGCATGCCATGCAACTGGCAGATTTGTCCTTGCCTGCCGCCGCATCCCCCGCCGCCATGGCCGGCAAACTGCACAAACCAACCAACACCGCTATTGCGCTCACAAATTTCATCATTGCTCCTTACGCTCTTATTATTTTTTACGCCACTGCAGCCGCAGGGGCTGCTGCCCCTCAACGGGTTGTCCGGCCTCGCTGACAAAAACGCCCAGCGCAGCGATAAGTTGGTCATCATAATAGATCAAAGGAGTACGCTCACGCTGCCACGGTGGAATACCCAACTCTTGCCACAGTTTTTTGATCGGCCGGGAATGCGTGCGCCCCAGGATGCGGAGCTTGCCCTGAGCGCTAAAGCGAACGCTCACTTTTTGCAGTGGCTGCGGAGCGCGCAGGACAGTATCGCCTTCCCCACTCACCAGCTCACCCAATCCATCCGGCAATATCAGCGGCTCTGTCAACGACCACTCCAGGCAGGTTTGACGCAGATCGGCCATCAATGGCAACAGGTATAGGCACCGACGGAAACGGCGGATCTGATATTGCCCCAGCTGTAGCTGAGGTTCGGCATCTTCACGGCTGAGCGCCACTTCGTGCCACAGACGCTGCAACTGTTCGCGTGAGGGCATGCTTGCGCCACGTGCTGCGATCCAACGGCGTAATAAAGCAAAACGTCGGGCCGGCGAGCATCCCAACAAACCGTCAATCGCCAGCGCATTTTCTTCATCGAGCAGCGAGTGCAACTGCTCTGCCAGCAGCTCATCCAACAGTTGCTCTTGCTCGGCACACAGGCTGGCGCTACGCGCCGTCGCGGCGGCAAAATGCGGCCAGCGCTGATTCAACAGTGGCAATACCTGCAGGCGCAGAAAATTGCGATCGAAGCGCGAGTCCTGGTTACTGTCGTCTTCAATCCAACTGAGCTGATGCTGCTGGGCATAGGCTTCCAACTGCTGCCGGGAACTGCCCAGCAATGGGCGTAACAAGCCGTTATTTCCCAATGAGGTTTGCGCAGCCATTGCCGACAGGCCCGCCGGGCCGCTGCCGCGCTTTAACGCCAAAAGAAAGGTTTCACATTGATCGTCAAGGTGTTGCGCGGTGAGCAAGGTTTCATCCACGGCCAGCGTGGCAGCAAATGCGGAATAGCGCGCCGCCCGGGCCGCGGCTTCGATGCCGTCCTGACGGCCGTCGACCTGCACATATTGCACCACCAATGGCAGTTGCCAGGCGGCACATTGTTGGCGACAGTGTTCTACCCACCGATCGGCAAAAGAACTCAGGCCGTGGTGCACGTGCACCGCGCGTAGCTGCAACTCCGGCAGCTGTTGACGCAACTGCACCAGTAAGTGCAGCAGTACGCTGGAATCCAGCCCGCCACTGAATGCCACCAGCAAGTGCCGGCGCGCTCCCAGCTGACGGGCAAGCTGTCCAGATAATTGATTGCTATTCATTGATTAGGCTTAATAACGTCCAGATAGCTGCACGTTACCCCCCGCAATACCATCAATCAAGCATTAACCGCACGCAGGTGGCGGCCGGCCAGCAACCACCACATGGCCAACACCGCAATCACTGCGGCAGTACAACCCAATGCCCACCAGCCGATTTGCGAGAACAGGTGCGCGTAGGCCTGTGCGGTCGCTCCGGTTGCCGGATCTTCCGCTGTTTGCCCCGCGATAATGCCCGCCAGATAATTTGCAATCGAGCCGGTGGTCAGCATATAGATGCCCGTCAGTACCCCGGTAGCGCCTGGGATATTCAACCGGGTGATTTGCGCCATGGCGACCGGGTCGATGAACAATTCGGCCAGCCCCATCACGGAAAGCCCGGCGATCATCAGGAACATCGATCCCTGACCGTAGCGGGCATTCAGCGCCATCAGGGTGAAACCGACGCCTATCAGCAGCAAGCCGAAGGCGAATTTCCCCCAAATGCGCAGCGTACGGCTACCGCTGCCGTTGCCTCGTACAAGCCAGGCCAGCATCACACCGCCAAACATCACGGCAAAGGCATTCACTGACTGGAATAAAGCCGTCGGCACCGTCCAGGAAAACCATTGGCGATCGACATAGTGATCGATAAACAGGCTGATGGAGCTACCGCCCTGCTGAGCGAAAGCCCAAAACAAAGTACCCAGCAGCATCAGCATAACGATCTGCCACAGTCCACGGCGTTGCTCTCTCGTAGCCCGGATCATAATCCGCGCCACCATTACCACCGCAGCGGCACACACCAGCATCAGTAATTGCCCCGCCAGACCGTAAATAAACAGCGAGGTAAAGAACAAGGGGGCCAACAACAGCATGGCGCTTAGCCACACCCAGTTCGGTACCTTCAGGGTGTTGGCGCACATCTGCGCACGATCCACCCCGCGTGTGTGGGTGAAATGACGGCTGCCAAACAGGAAGATGGCCAGCCCTGCCAGCATGCCGATCCCCGCCAGCGCAAAACCGACGTGCCAGCCATAGCGCTCTGCCGCCAGCCCACAAGCGATGGGTGCCAGAATCGACCCCACGTTGCCGGCGGCATACAGCAGTGAAAAGCCCCCTTCACGGCGCGAGTCTTGCGGTTGGTATAACTCGCCCAGCAGGCAGCTGATATTGGATTTGAACAGGCCGTAGCCGCAGATGATGATCGCCAGGGCCAGATAGAGTGAATGTGTCGAGACGGCGCTCAGACCGAGGACAATGTGGCCCAGCGTCATCAGTACCGCCCCGGCGATTACCGCAACGCGGTTGCCCAGCAGGCGATCGGCAAGCAGGCCGCCAAGGATCGGCGTGACGTAAACCAGAGAGGCATAGGCGCTATAAAGGCTGATAGCGCGGCTATCGGAATAACCAAGTTGATGAGTAAGATAGAGAATAAGTAATGCACGCATGCCGTAAAAGCTGAAATATTCCCAAATTTGTATGGCTACGACATAGTAGATTGCGCGCGGCTGTGAGGGTGTTTTCATGGTTTTCTCCCATCAGTCGGTGAACGACAAAAGGGAGGCGTAAACGCCTCCCCGTTATTTCAGTTATTTATCGTTTTTCAACACCTTCACGGTGTAACGTCCATCCGCCTGACGGTAAGCGCCGTGGATATCAGTTTCGAAGCCCGGATAATGTGCGCCGATTTCGCACAGCATTTGCAGGAACTCCAGTACCGGACGGCTTTCCTCGGTGAGCATTTCACCTGGCATCACCAGTGGAACACCTGGAGGATATGGCAGGATCATGTTGGCATTCACCTTGCCGACCATGTCTTCCAAATAAACCTCTTCCACTTCACCGTGCAGCTCTTTCTGGAACGCATTGAACGGGTTCATAACCAGGGTTGGCAGCACTTCAAATGCGCGGTACATCAGATCCGGCAGGTTGTGCTCAACCACCAGGTTGTGAATGTTCTGCGCCAGATCCTGAATGCGCATGTTTTCATAAAACTCAGGCGCCTCTTTGTACAGTGACGGCAGCATGTTTTTCACCCGCAGGTTCAGGTCGAACGAACGTTTGAAATCAGTCAGGCCGCGCAGCAGGCTGAGGGCTTTGGTTTTGTCGATACCGATGCTGAACAGGAACAGCAGGTTATATGGGCCGGTTTTCTCAACGATGATACCGTGCTCGTCCAGGTATTTAGCAACCAGGCTGGCCGGGATACCAAACTCCTGCATTTCACCCTCTTTACTCATCCCTGGGGTCAGGAGAGTGACTTTGATCGGGTCGAGATACATATGTTCATCGTCGATATTTTTGAAGCCGTGCCAGGCGTTGTCAGACTTCAGCGGCCAGCATTCAGCCTGATCGATGTGTTCTGGCTGCCAGACGTCAAAGAACCAACCTTCGGACTCAACGTTCAGCTGTTTGATTTCTTTACGGAACTTGATAGCACGTTCAATAGAGTCGTTAATCAAACGCTTACCGGCATTGCCTTTCATCATCGCCGCGGCAGTTTCGGTAGACGCCACGATACCGTAGTGCGGTGAAGTGGTGGTTTGCATCATGTAGGCTTCGTTGAAGGTTTCTTCGTTGATATCGCCTTTCACGTGGATCATCGAAGCCTGCGAGAACGCCGCCAGCAGTTTATGGGTGGATTGGGTTTCATAAATCACCTTCCCTTCCACACGGCCGCCGCTCATGCCGCATTTGCCTTTGTAGATCGGGTGGAAATTGGTGTAAGGCACCCAGGCGGAGTCAAAGTGAATAGATTTCACATCCAGCGCGTTCTTAATATGATCGGTGTTGTACAGCAGACCGTCATAGGTAGAGTTGGTGATTACCGCATGCACTGGCCAGGTCGCGTTTGGTGTTTCTTTAACACGTTTGGCGATGGTGTCACGGGCAAACTCACTCTGCGGGATACCACCGAGAATGCCGTAAGCATTGCGGGTTGGGCGGAAGTAGATTGGCGTAATGTCGCTCATCATCATCAGATGGGTCAGCGATTTGTGGCAGTTACGGTCAATCAATACGGTGCTGCCGGCCGGTGCGGAGTACATGCCGACAATTTTGTTGGCGGTAGAAGTGCCGTTAGTCACCATATAGCTGCGTTCAGCGTTGAATACGCGAGCAATATACTCTTCAGCTTCTTTGTGCGGACCGGTGTGGTCCAGCAGTGAGCCCAGTTCGGAAACCGAAATAGAAATGTCGGACTTCATGGCGTTGGCGCCAAAGAAATCGTAGAACAGGCTACCGACCGGGCTTTTCTGGAAGGCGGTGCCCCCCATGTGGCCTGGAGTACAGAAGGTGTATTTGCCTTCACGCACATATTTGAACAGCGCTTTGGTCAGCGGTGGCAGGATGGTATCGATGTACTCATCGGTGTTTTGTTTGATCTTGGCAGCGATATCGGTAGCCGCACCCAGCGCATATTCAAAGAAACGCACCTGCATGCGCAGATCGTTCAGGCTGACATCCAGGGTTGAATGCGTATTGGCAAATGCATACAGCGGCATATATTCATTCAACTGGCTGATTTCTTCACACAACTCGAGGTTGTATTTATCCCAGTCGAAAATCACCCCGCACAAGCGTGCATTATTCTCGATCAGCTTTAACAGGTCTTCGCGATCGTTAGGATAGACAACGCGGAAGTCCAGGCTTTCCAATGCTTTGTGCAGTTCGCGGATAGGCTCTTCTTTAAAGTAGACACCCATGTGGTTCATGATAGCTATAACGTTCATAATCATTTCTCCAGGTAAAGCGAGCCCCTTGCCATCACGAGTGACAATTACTGCAAGGGGCTAAATTAAGAAGTGGGTCAGTACGTGCTTAGTGCGCTTTGGCCGTCGTGTTGCCGTCGAGGGCTACACCGTTGGCTTTGGCGGTCTGACGGGTATTCATTTTGCGGGCGTAGAACATCAGGATGATCAGGCTGATGATGAAGGTACCGGACAGTTCGAACGAGTCGGCACCCATCAGTGCGATGAAGCAGAAGCCACAACCCAGCACCGAGGCAATCAGGCTCAGCAGGTTACGGATATTGACACCTTCGAAGCGGATCAGATCTACGCAGGAGTAGAAGTAAGGCAGCATGGTCAGCAGTACCGCGATACCGGTCAACATGCCGAACAGGTCGGAAGCTTTACCGCCGCCGGAGCTCATGGCCGTAATCAGCACCATCAGCGCAGTCATTTTGCAGCTTGCCAGCAGCAGGCCTTTTTTCGGCACGCCGTTTTTATCGACTTCACCATAAACTTTCGGGAAGTTACCGTCGTTGGCGGCACGTACCCCGGCTTGACCAACCAGCATCATCCAGGAACCAAGTGAAGTGAGGCAGGCGAAGGCGGTGAAGGCAGAAACCATTGGCGCAGCCCAGCCACCCATGATGGTAGAGGCGCTGATAGCGAACGGTGCACCGGAAGCAGCCATCTCAGACGCAGGATACATACCGCTGATAACCTGAGTTGCTGCAACATAGATGATCCCAGCCAGCGCAGTCCCCAGCATGGTTGCCAGCGGTACGGTACGTTTCGGGTTTTTCACCATGCCGGTGCTTACTGCGGCAGATTCCACGCCGATAAACGCCCACAGGCACAGCAGGATACTTTTGATTACGGCATGGAAATCAGTGGTACCGGAGGTATTCCAGTTAGCCTGATAGGTTGCCGCGTCGAACCAATGCCAGCCTGCAGTCGCAGTCACAATCACCGGGATCAGCACCAATACCAGGCCCATAGTCGTCAAACGACTGACCCATGAACCGCCCAGCAGGTTAATAAAGGTAAACACCCAAACAATAGCAATACAGGCAATACCCGCCGGTACCGGATTATTCAGTGCAGGGAAGAAGGTAGAAAGATAAGAAACCGCGGTGATGCCGATGGCCAAATTACCGATCCAGTTCGCATGGTAATAAAGCACACCAGTTTGGAAACCAAACGCCGGGGAAATTTCACCCGCGTAGGCAATGGGACCGCCCTGTTGAGGATTTTTGGTGGCCAGGCGAGCATATACATAGGCCAGCGACATCGCACCAATAATGGATATTACCCATCCCCAAATAGCGATAGATCCGAGACTTGCCAGGTTCGCGGGTAATAAGGCAATACCGCTCCCCATCATATTACCGGCAACAACACCGGTGCAGGCAATAAGCCCGATTTTCTTGGATGAAGCCATGGTCAGTTTCTCCTGATTTTGATTTCTTATAAGTCCAGGTCGTTATGCAGTTTTGCTAATGACCGGACTTGATGGTCAGGATGCTAAAGAATGGCGTCAGTAAAGTCCTAAAGATAAAGTGATATTACGGTCATGATCATACAAATGATAACTTGAGGTTTTCCATTAACAAATAAAGAGCTAAACACGGCATCAAGAAAAGATAAATATCATTAAAAAACAGCAGGGTAAGTGTGTTATTTTTCACCTACAAACGTGAACAACAGAGAATAAATCACCAACCGATGTATTTATTTAATTTAACAAAATCAGCACAATAAATAACACCGCCACTCAAGATATTGAGTCAGCGGTGTTATCGAAGGTTATTCGCCTTGAGTATAGTTATTGAGATAGGGAACAACGGCGTTAATTGAGGTGTGAAAAACGGCATTACTGATCCAATGCAGCGTATTTTCTCCAGGACGAAGATTAAAGGCGGTGATATAGGAATCTGCCGCCAGGTGGTTATTGCCCTGCATTTCATAAACCTTACCCAGCAAAACATAATTCATCCAGGACATCTGCAATTCGATGCCTCTGTTGATTGCCTGGTGGGCCTCATCGGTATTCCCCTGCCCCAGCGCCTGTATTGTATGGATTTGCTGAATAATCGGGCTCTCTTTTAACGCCGGCAGCGTATTCAGACGGGTGATTTCTGCCTGCAATTGCGCCAATTGTACGCCGTCAAAGGGTTGATAAGAGTTACGCAATAAATCGGCCAGCGCTTTTTCTGCAGAGAGATAAATAAAATTCGGCGTGATTTTTATCATATCCGCCAGCATATTACTCGCATGGGTCAGTGAGTCGTTATCACCCTGAATCAAGAGTTGGTGCGCCTGATAATACTGTTGCAAGGCCGGGCCGGAATTCGGCAAAAGCTGGGTCAGGCGCTGCTGCAACTGCGGCGGCCAGGGCTGCTTAAGAGCAGTAGACAGACTGCTGAGGAAATCTTCCTGAATTTTTAGCTGGTTGTCATCGGTCACAAAGTAACGCTTATCCAACATGATAGAACTGTCCGCGTTGTTCACCAGACGCACCGACAGGAAACACTGCTGAGCGCGATAATGGCGCTGATTGACGAACTCAATGGTCAGAGACTTACCTGAACTGCTGGGTCCGGTGTAGTTGTAGTTAGTCTGATCGTGCACCAGGAAGGTCGAGTAAGTATTCAGCGAGTCCGTCACCACTTCACTCAGGCCAACAACATAAGAGAGCTGCGGCGTCCAGTTGCTGCAACTGTTACCGCCCTGAATACGGATGTCGATATCACGTGGGTTCATCAGCACCGGCATGGTGGATTCCGGTATGCGCTGCGACAAGGTCGCGATGGCAACAAACACCACACAGGCGCTCAACGCAGCAAGAAATGCCAGCCATACCCAGAATGTTGATTGGCGATAAAAAGGGGTGGTTGAGGTGACCGACGGCGTTTTTGTCTTGGTTGGTTTGGGCGGCTCATAGGCTACCTCGTCTTCTTCGCTGCCGTCGCTGCCATCTTCCGGCTCATGCATGATCACCGCGACCTGCGGCACCGCAGGCGTTGCCACATCGTCCCCTTCACACCACATGACCGGTGCAGCCAGCTTATAGCCGCGTTTGGGTACGGTGATAATGTATTCCGGGCTATTGGTGTCGCCGTCTTTCAGGTATTTGCGCAGCTCGGAAATACTCTGGGTCACCACATGATTGGTGACGATGTTGCGTTTCCATACATTATCGATCAGCTCATCTCGGCTCAGCACCACATCCGGATGCCGGGCGAAATATTGCAGCATATCGATCAGGCGAGGCTCCAACGTCTGTTGGCGCCCGTCACGGCTTATTTTGTTGTCTGCGGGAGTAACTAACCATTCTCCAACGCGAAAAACAGGCTCTTGCATAGTGAACATAACTCAAAAGGGGCGTGCGGCAAGCGCGGGATGATAGCATATGCGGGTGCCGCCTGCGCCGCCTGGTCCCGATTAAGCATTCATAGCTCATATAATTCTAGAGGTAACCCATCCGGATCGCTGAAAAAAGTGAAACGTGACTGGGTGTAAGGATCGATACGCACCGGTTCGCAATCCACCCCAGCATTCTGCAAATGCTGGATGGCCTGCTCGATGTCGTCGACGCTGAAAGCTAAATGACGCAAGCCGCAGGCTTCCGGACGACTGACGCGGGCCGGCGGTGACGGGAAGGAAAACAGTTCGATGGTGTATTGACCGTTGAGCGCCAAATCCGCTTTCCATGAATCGCGCTCCGCACGGTAAAACTCGCCTAATAGGGTGAACCCCAGAATATCGCAGTAAAAATGCTTACTGGCTGCATAATCTGAGCCTATAACTGCGATGTGGTGTACCTGACGTAATGCCAACATTGTGATGCCTCATTGTCTGTCTGATGAGGCAAGGTATCCGGCAGCGGCGGTATCGTCAACGGCAAAAAGCCCCGCTGGATAAGACGGGGCTGTTATTGAGCTATCGGCAATGCAATAGGTCGATCAGGCTTTAAGATCCGCCAATGCCGCACCGTAGTTAATGTGCAGCACCTGCCCATCCACCACTAACGCAGGGACGCTCTGCACCCCGGCTTTTTCGGCTTCGGCGATACGCGCCGGCGTTTCGCCCAGATGAACCACGTCCACCTGCACATCCTGGCTCAACAGGCCTAACAACTGCTGCTCTGCGCTCACGCAAACCGGGCAACCGGCATGATAGAAAACGGCCTTAGTCATGATAATTCTCCTTGGTTCTGACTGTTGTGGGTGAACTGCGCACCCATTTAGTTTCGATTCGAAACCAATAGCACAATAAATCCTCCACCATGCCTTGTCAATATAGTTTTTAATCGATACTATTTTGCCAAACTAGCGAGGATCCCATGTTGACACTGTTTGATTTACTGGAACGACTAAATAGCCTGCAACGCAGCTGGCTGCGGAGTCATGAAGAGCTGGAAAGCCTGCCGCCGGTGCAGCTGAGCGCCTTGTATTACCTGGCACGCTGCAACCATTACTCCAATACGCCGATGGCGGTGGCAGAATATCTCGGCCTGACCAAGGGCACGGTGTCGCAATCGCTGAAAAAGTTGGAAAGTAATGGGATGATCGCCCGTACGGCAGACGAGAAGGACCGTCGCAGCGTCAGGTTAAAGCTGACCGACAAATCGCGCTCGTTGATGGATGCCCTATTCCCGCCGGCCTATTTACAGCAAGCGCAGGATGCCATGCAGCAGGATGGCGGACAGTTGCTGGAATTACTGACGCAGTTGCTGCGTCAGTTGCAAAAACAGGATGATAATGTGGCACTGTTCGGCGAATGTCATCAATGCCGCTATCACCAGCGGCATGACGGGCAGCCATTTTGCGGCCTGACGCAGGAACCGCTGCCGACAAGCAGCGTGAACCTGATCTGCCGTGAGTTTGCTTAAGGCTGCGGTGCTTTGAGTACTTTCACCAGATAACGCCCATCTTCGGTCAGCTTCGCGCCGTGGATATCGGTTTCAAACCCCGGATAGCGCTCGCCGATAGAACACAACATCAGCAAGAAATCGAGCACTGCTCGGCTCTCTTCGGTGATCATCTCCCCCGGCATCACCAGCGGAACCCCTGGCGGATAAGGCAGGATCATGTTCGCCGCGACTTTGCCGACCAGTTGATCCAACTCGCAGGTTTCCACGTTGCCACGCACCTGCTGCTGGAACATTTGGTGTGGCGTCAGCTTCATTTCTGGCAACACATCAAAAGCCCGCTGCATCAAACCCGGCAGATCGTGCCGACAGATCAAGCTATGGATCCCGGCGGCCAGATCCTGAATACGCATATTACGGTAGAAATCCGGATCCTCGGCATACAGGTCCGGCAGCATGTTCTTCACTCGCAGATTGAGATCGTAAGCGCGTTTAAAGTCGGTCAGGCCACGCAGCAGGCTCATCGCCTTGGTTTTATCAATGCCGATACTGAACAGGAACAGCAGATTATAAGGGCCGGTTTTCTCCACCACGATACCGCGTTCGTCCAGGTATTTCGCTACCAGCGCTGCCGGTATGCCGCTCTCTTCCAGCGCGCCAAGCTCATTCATCCCCGGCGTCAGGATGGTGACCTTGATAGGATCGAGATACATGTGATCGCGGTCGGTATTGCCAAAGCCGTGCCAGTTGTCATCCGGGTTTAGCGGCCAGCACTGCGCCTCGTCAATCTCTTCCGGCTGCCAGATATCGAAGAACCAGCTATCGCTTTCTTCCCGCAAACGCTGCACCTCACGACGGAAATGCAGCGCACGCTCCACCGAACGGTTAATCAACCGTCGCCCCGGATTACCACGCAGCATCGCCGCCGCGGTCTCCATCGACGCCACGATGCCGTAATTCGGCGAAGTGGTGGTGTGCATCATATAGGCCTCGTTAAAGGTACTTTCGTCATAGTCACCCTTAATGTGGATCATCGAGGCCTGTGAAAACGCCGCCAGCAGTTTATGAGTCGACTGAGTTTCGTAGATCACTTTACCGGGTATACGTTCACCGCTCATGCCGCTCTTGCCGTCGTAAATCGGATGGAAATTGGTATAGGGCACCCAGGCGGAATCAAAATGAATTGATGGGACGTCCAGCGTCTGCTTGATGTAGTCGGTGTTGTACAGCAGGCCATCGTAGGTCGAGTTAGTGATCACCGCATGGACTGGCCAACTGGCGTTGGCCGTGTCAGCCACCCGAGCGGCAATGCTGTCATGGGTGAATTCACGCTGTGGGATCCCGCCAAGAATCCCGTAGGCATTGCGCAGCGGGCGCAAATAAATCGGCACGATATCGCTCATCATCAGCAGATGGCACAGGGACTTATGGCAGTTGCGGTCGATCAATACCGTGCTGCCAGTCGGTGCCGAATACATGCCGACAATTTTATTGGCGGTAGAGGTGCCGTTGGTCACCAGATAACTTTGCTCGGCGTTAAAGGTGCGCGCAATATACTCTTCGGCCTCCAGGTGAGGGCCAGTGTGATCCAGCAGCGAGCCCAGCTCGGTGACCGAAATCGACACGTCGGCTTTCAGAGTATTGGCACCGAAAAAATCGTAAAACAGGCAACCGACCGGGCTCTTCTGAAAGGCGGTACCGGCCATATGGCCGGGAGTACAGAAGGTGTATTTCCCTTCATGCACGTAGTTGAACAGTGCCTTGGTCAGCGGCGGCGTAATAGTATCGATGTATTCGGCGGTATATTGCTGGATGCGCTGCGCAATATCATCTGCTGCATTCAGGCCGTACTCGAAGAAATACAGCACCATACGCATTTCATGCAGGCTAACGTCGAAGGTGGAATGCGTGTTGATAAACGCATACAGCGGCAGATACTCGTTGAGCTCGTTGATCTCGCTGCACAACTCCAGGCTGTAGTCGTCCCAGTCGAAAATCACGCCGCAAATGCGTGCGTTAGCTTCGATCAGCTTCAACAAATCGCCGCTGTTTTTGGGATACACCAGTTGGAAGTTCATCGCAGCCAGTGCGGTGTGAAGCTCGCGGATCGGCTCGTCTTTATAGTAAACGCCCGCTGGGCTCATGATCGCGATGATGTTCATCGGCTGCTCCTGTCAGTTAACCACCAAACCTCTATAACAACATGAAAATACTGCGGTGTGTAGACAAAAAAAAACCGCCCGAAGGCGGTTTCTTGCAACGCGTGACAGCACTCAGCAATAGCCGTAGTTCATCAGGCGCTGGTAGCGGCGGTTAAGCAGCTCTTCGGTGTTCAGGCCGTCGAGATCTTTCAGATCGGCCAGCAGCTGCGCTTTCAGCGCTTCCGCCATCGCCGGCACGTCGCGGTGAGCAGAGCCCAGCGGTTCCGGGATCACCGAGTCGATCAGCTTCAGCTCTTTCAGGCGCGGTGCGGTAATGCCCATGGCTTCTGCGGCAATCGGCGCTTTGTCGGCGCTCTTCCACAGAATGGAAGCACAACCTTCCGGTGAGATCACCGAATAGGTGCTGTACTGCAGCATGTTCACTTTGTCGCCCACGCCAATGGCCAATGCGCCACCGGAACCGCCTTCGCCGATCACCGTACAGATCACCGGAATTTTCAGGCGAGACATTTCACGCAGGTTATGGGCAATCGCTTCTGACTGGCCACGCTCTTCCGCGCCCACGCCCGGGTAGGCGCCTGGGGTGTCGATGAAAGTGATCAGCGGCATCTTGAAGCGAGAAGCCATTTCCATCAGGCGCAGCGCTTTGCGATAGCCTTCTGGTGCCGGCATGCCGAAGTTACGGCGGATTTTCTCTTTGGTCTCGCGGCCTTTCTGATGCCCGATGATCATCACCGGACGGCCATCCAGGCGCGCAATGCCACCGACAATCGCTTTGTCATCGGCATAGGTGCGA
Organism: Serratia sp. BNK-12; assembly: GCF_047456085.1. Taxonomy (NCBI): domain Bacteria; kingdom Pseudomonadati; phylum Pseudomonadota; class Gammaproteobacteria; order Enterobacterales; family Yersiniaceae; genus Serratia; species Serratia sp. BNK-12. The sequence continues at coordinate 935,866 of NZ_CP179896.1, read as the reverse complement.
TCACCCGCCAGCTCTTCGAAGTCGGTAAAGATGTGTTTGATATAATCCAGGGTATAAGGACGGCGCGGGTGGCGTGCCAATTGGGCAACTTGCCAGGCCCCAAGATCGGAAAAAATCTTGCGCGTCAGCTCAACGCTCTTTTCACGAAGGCGCTGAACCTCTTCGTCCAGATTAATATCTAATTTTTCGTCTTGACGGCTGACTGCAGTCAGCGAGTCAATTTTCGCTTCCAGCTCTGCAATCGGCTGTTCAAAATCAAGAAAATTCAGACTCATAGCATTCCTATTTTAGTCAAATTCCAGTTCCACCTGCTCATTACCTACCAAAGTCCGCAAATCTATCAATAAGCGGTCGGTGGGCGTCACGCGCCAGGTTGCGCCAAAACGCAGCTTGGCCCGCGCATCTTCCCGTTGATAGTAAAGATGCACTGGAATCGTCCCCGAGCGATGGGGTTCCAAAGACTGACGGAGACGGTTCAAAAGCTGGTCATCAATTTGCCTGTCCGTCAGCGAGATAGCAAGTCCGCGAGCGTATTTTTCACGGGCTTCACTGATATCCATTAGCTCGCGGGCGGTCATTTTAAGCCCGCCGCTAAAGTCATCAAAGCTGACCTGTCCACTGGCGATCAGGATACGGTCTTTTTCCAATAAATGCTGGTATTTTTCTAACGCATCGGTGAATAACATCACCTCCAGACGGCCAGAGCGGTCATCCAGAGTACAGATCCCGATGCGGTTACCGCGCTTGGTGACCATAACCCGCGAGGCGATCACCAGCCCAACGGCGGTGGTCATTTTGCCCCGATCCGTCGGGTGCATATCTTTCAAACGCTGGCCACCGGCGTAGCGTTCGATCTCCTTCAGGTACTGGGTGATTGGGTGGCCGGTGAGGTACAACCCCAACGTTTCCCGTTCACCGTCCAGCACCACCTGCTCCTGCCAGCGGGGCACGTTGGCGTAGGATTGCTCCACTTGCTCCGGCGCTTCCGCCAGTACGCCAAACATGTCCACCTGGCCGATCGCTTCGGCTTTGGCATGCTGATCTGCCGCTTTTAACGCATCGGGCAAAGAGTTCATCAATGCGGCGCGGTGTGGCCCAAGGCGGTCGAACGCCCCGGACATGATCAGCTTTTCCAGAATGCGGCGGTTGATTTTTTTGATGTCAGAGCGCGCGCACAGATCGAACAGGTCTTTAAAGTAGCCCTGTTCACCGCTGTTACGCGCCTCCAGAATGGCTTCAATCGGCCCTTCCCCGACGCCTTTGATGGCGCCGATACCGTAAACGATCTCGCCTTCATCGTTGACGTGGAAATGGTACTGGCCGCTGTTGATGTCCGGCGGCAGGATTTTCAGCCCCATACGCCAGCACTCATCCACCAGCCCCACCACCTTATCGGTGTTGTCCATATCGGCGGTCATTACCGCCGCCATAAACTCGGCCGGGTAGTGTGCCTTCAGCCACAGCGTCTGGTAGGACACCAGTGCATAGGCGGCGGAGTGCGACTTGTTGAAGCCATAACCAGCGAATTTCTCCACCAGATCGAAGATTTTTACCGACAGTTCGCCGTCGATGCCGCGTGCTTTTGCCCCATCCTCGAAACCGCCACGCTGCTTGGCCATTTCAACCGGGTTCTTTTTACCCATCGCACGGCGCAGCATGTCCGCGCCGCCCAGCGAATACCCGGCCAGTACCTGGGCAATCTGCATAACCTGTTCTTGATACAGGATAATGCCGTAGGTCGGCTCCAGCACCGGCTTGAGCGACTCATGCTGCCACTGGATATCCGGGTAGGAAATTTCTTCGCGGCCGTGCTTGCGGTCGATAAAGTTATCTACCATGCCTGACTGCAGAGGACCAGGGCGGAACAACGCCACCAATGCGATCATGTCTTCGAAACAGTCGGGCTTCAGACGTTTGATCAAATCCTTCATGCCGCGCGATTCAAGCTGGAATACCGCGGTGGTCTCCGAACGCTGCAGCATGTCGAAGCTTTTTTTGTCTTCGAGCGGGATGGCGGCGATATCAATCGGCTCCAGCCCGGTTTTGGCGCGCCGGGCGTTAATCATTTCCAACGCCCAGTCGATGATGGTCAGGGTACGCAAGCCGAGGAAGTCGAACTTCACCAGCCCGGCGTATTCAACGTCGTTCTTGTCGAACTGGGTAACAGGATGCTGCCCCTCGGCGTCACAATACAACGGCGCGAAGTCGGTGATTTTAGTCGGCGCGATCACCACGCCCCCGGCGTGCTTACCGGCGTTACGTGTGACCCCTTCCAGCTTGCGCGCCATGTCGATCAGCGCTTTGACTTCCTCATCGGCCTCGTAAATTTCCGGCAGTTGGGGTTCGGCAGCAAAGGCTTTTTCCAGCGTCATGCCCGGATCGGGCGGCACCAGTTTGGAGATGCGGTCGACGAAGCCATAGGGGTGGCCCAGCACGCGACCCACGTCGCGGATAACCGCTTTCGCCGCCATGGTGCCGAAGGTGATGATTTGCGATACCGCCTCACGGCCGTACATATCCGCCACGTGCTCAATCACCAGATCGCGTTTTTCCATGCAGAAATCGACGTCGAAGTCGGGCATCGAAACACGTTCCGGGTTAAGGAAGCGTTCAAACAGCAGGTCAAATTCCAGCGGGTCAAGATCGGTGATTTTCAGTGCATAGGCTACTAAAGAACCGGCACCGGAACCACGCCCCGGGCCAACCGGCACATTGTTATCCTTCGACCACTGGATGAACTCCATCACGATCAGGAAGTAGCCCGGGAAGCCCATCTGGTTGATCACGTTCAGTTCAATATCCAGACGTTCATCGTATTCAGGGCGGCGTTGAGCGCGCACCTCTGGGTCTGGGAACAGGAACTCCAGGCGATCTTCCAGCCCTTCCTTCGACTTGAGGATCAGGAAGTCCTCGGTGCTCATATCACCGGTCGGGAACTGCGGCAGGAAGTACTCGCCGAGACGAATAGTCACGTTACAACGCTTGGCGATCTCTACGCTGTTGAGCAACGCTTCCGGGATGTCGGCAAACAGCTCGCACATCTCGTCTTCGTTACGCATGTATTGCTGCGCCGTATAGTTACGTGGGCGCTTGGGATCGTCCAGCGTGAAGCCGTCATGAATGGCGACGCGGATTTCGTGGGCGTCAAAGTCATCCTCGACCAGAAAGCGCACGTCGTTAGTGGCCACCACTGGCAATCCGCGTTCAGTGGCCAGCGCCACTGCGGCGTGCAGATAGTTTTCTTCGTCCGGCCGACCGGTACGGATCAGTTCGAGGTAATAGCTGTCAGGGAAGTATTGCTGATAGAACTCCAGGCACTGCTCCACCTGCGGCTGGTTGCCGCGCAGCAGAAACTTGCCGACGTCCCCCTGGCGCGCGCCAGAGAGCAAAATCAGCCCTTCACGGTGCTCAATCAACCAGTCCCGATCAATAGTCGGACCGGCGGCACCGTAACCACGCTGATAAGCGCGGGAAATCAGCAACGTCAGGTTTTGGTAACCTTCATTATTGGCGGCCAGCACGGTGAGCTGCGCCAGCTCATCGCCCAGCACTTCGCTTTGCACATGAAAATCCGCGCCGATGATCGGTTTGATCCCGGCGCCGTGCGCGCTGCCATAAAACTTCACCAGACCACACAGGTTGGTAAAGTCGGTAATTGCCAAAGCAGGCATGGCTAACGCGGCGGCTCTCTTCACCAACGGCCCAATCTTGGCCAATCCATCTATCATGGAGTAGTCGCTATGAACGCGCAGGTGAATAAAACGAGGTTCGGCCATATCCAGATACCTGAATCTAGGGGCTCAGCGGACTGAACCCGGGTTAACGCTATCGCTTGTCTGGCCCGGATAACCAGGCCTGCAGATTACAGCCCCAGCGCCCTTCTTACCGGGGCAAAACTGCGGCGGTGATGCTCGGTCGCACCCAGAGCGGCCAGCCGCTCCAGATGGAAGGCGGTCGGGTAGCCCTTATGCTGCGCAAAACCGTAATCGGGGAACACAAGATCCAACTCGGCCATTTCGCGGTCACGCGTTACCTTAGCCAGAATGGATGCCGCGCTGATTTCCGCCACGCGACTGTCGCCCTTCACGACCGCCTGCGAACGCATCGGCAATTTAGGGCAGCGATTACCGTCGATCAATACCATGTCCGGCGCGATATGCAAACCGGCCACAGCACGCTGCATCGCCAGCATAGTGGCATGCAGAATGTTCAGTTGGTCGATTTCTTCTGGCTCAGCGCGGCCCAGACTCCAGGACAGCGCTTTCTCGACGATCTCGTCATACAGCGCCAGGCGGCGCTTCTCACTGAGCTTCTTCGAATCCGCCAGGCCAACGATCGGCCGAGCGGGATCGAGGATCACCGCAGCGGTAACCACTGCGCCAACCAAAGGGCCACGGCCCACTTCGTCCACGCCTGCAATTAGCGTGGCGACAGGATAGATGAAGGGTTCAATCATGCTTTTGCCAGCTCCAACACAGCCTGAGCGGCCTGTTCATCGGCACCGCAACGGATGCTTTGGTGCAAGGTCAGGAAAGTCTGTTTCAGTTCGTCAGTTTGCGGGCCGTCTTCCAGCAGCGGCATTACCGCCGCCGCCAGCTTGTCCGGCACGCAGTCATGCTGCAGCAGTTCGGTGACGATTTCACGGCCTGCCAACAGGTTAGGCAGCGAAACATATGGCGTCTTCACTAGCCGCTGCGCCAGCCAGAAGGTGAACGGTTTCATACGGTAACCCACCACCATCGGACATTTGGCCAGCATGCACTCCAGTGCGGCGGTACCTGAAGCCAGTAATGCCGCGTCGCTGGCAACCATCGCCTCACGCCCTTGGCCGTTCAGCAGATGGACCCGCAGCTCTGGCGCCACTTCAGCTTTGATCCGCTCGAACTGTTCGCGTCGTTTGGCGTTAACCAGCGGCACCACCAGCTCAAGGTCGGGATAACGGGTACGCAGCAACTGCGCCGTTTTCAGGAAATCGGCGCTCAGCATCTCAACTTCAGCGCTTCGGCTGCCCGGCAACAGGGCCAGACAACGCGCATCGGGTGCGATGCCCAACGTAGCGCGCGCAGCCAATTTGTCCGCCTGCAGCGGCATGGCATCAGCCATGGTGTGGCCGATAAACCGGCAGGGAACGTTAAAACGATCGTAAAACGCTTTTTCGAAAGGGAGAAACGCCAGCACCAGATCGGTGGCTTTGCCAATTTTGAAAACGCGCTTTTGACGCCAGGCCCAGACGGACGGGCTGACATAATGAATGGTGCGAATGCCGCGTTGTTTCAGACGACCTTCCAGAGTGATATTGAAGTCCGGCGCGTCGATACCCACAAACACGTCCGGCTTCAGATCGCTGAACCGGCGGGTAAGATCCTTACGGATCTTTAACAGGCGTGGCAGGCGCTCAAGCACCTCGACCACGCCCATTACCGCCAGCTCTTCCATTTCGTACCAGGTTTCACAGCCTTCAGCCTGCATCAGCGGGCCGGCGACGCCAACAAAACGCGCGTCGGGGACTTGCGCCTTAAGCGCACGGATCAAACCGGCGCCAAGAATATCACCGGAGGTTTCTCCGGCGACCAATCCGATAGTCAATGGGCGATTTTGCATAGGTCAGCGAATGATACCGCGGGTTGAGCGGCCAAAGAAATCCAGGAACTGCTGCACCACCGGCTGCTCTTTTGCCAGGGTTTCGATTTCTGTTTTCGCTTCATCCAGCGTTTTCTCGCTGCGATAAAGGATCTTGTAGGCGTTACGGATTGCCTGCATTTGATCTTTATCGAAACCACGACGCTTCAGGCCCACGGCGTTTACGCCGAATGGCGTGGCGTGGTTACCCTGCGCGATGACAAAAGGAGGCACGTCTTGGGCAACACCGGAACAACCGCCCACCATCACGTGGGTGCCGATGATGCAGAACTGGTGGATAGCCGTCATGCCGCCAATAATGGCATGGTCGTCAATTTCCACATGCCCGGCAAGCGTAGCATTGTTCGCCAAGATACAGGAATTACCCACCACACAGTCGTGCGCAACGTGCACGTTAACCATCAGCAGGTTGTCATTACCTACCTTGGTCAACCCTGTGCCCTGCGCTGTGCCGCGATGAATGGTCACGCTTTCGCGAATGCGATTGCGATCGCCAATCTCGACGCGCGTAGGTTCGCCCGCGTATTTCAGATCCTGATTCACTTCACCGATAGAGGCAAATTGATAGATCTGGTTGTCGCGACCGATTTTGGTCAGGCCATTCACCACAATGTGGGACTTCAGTACCGTGCCTTCGCCGATTTCCACCTGGGAGCCGACGTAACAGAAGGGACCGATGTGCGCACCAGCGCCGATAACGGCACCTTCTTCAATAATCGCGCTAGGATGGATAAAGGCGGTTTTGTCGATCACGGATTAAGCCTCCCGGCTGCGCGCACACATCATGGTTGCTTCGCAGACAATTTTGCCGTCGACGGTTGCCACGCCTTTAAAGCGCGTCAGACCACGACGTGTTTTCTCAAAGGTGACTTCCATGATCATCTGATCACCAGGCACGACCGGGCGTTTGAAGCGGGCTTCATCGATACCGGCGAAGTAATACAGCTCGCCCGGTTCCAGTTTGCCGACGCTTTTAAACGCCAAAATACCGGTGGCCTGCGCCATGGCTTCCAGAATCAATACGCCTGGAAAAATCGGCTTACCAGGGAAGTGTCCCTGGAAAAACGGCTCATTTACAGATACGTTCTTCACCGCACGCAGGAATTTGTGCTCCTCAAACTCGAGGACGCGATCAACCAGCAAGAACGGGTAACGGTGAGGAAGCAACTCTAAAATTTCTGCAATATCCAGAGTATGAGTGTCAGTAGTCAAAATACTCTTCCTGTCTCTAAAAACTGATGGCATCAACAACACGGCCTGCGCTGACCCCAAAAGGAGATCATCATGCAGGCCGCAAATTAACAACTCTTTGCGCTTTTGGTCTCATGACCAACGCGTTTCGTTTTGTACCCAGTCAGGCGGGCGGTAGTGATTAGTCTTTTCCGACTTTTCGTTCGACAGCTTTTAAGCGCTTGCTAATCTCATCGATATTCATCACCAACGCAGCGGTTTTACGCCAAACTTTGTTGGGTTGTAACGGAATGCCCGAAGAGTATACCCCAGGTTCGGTGATTGGTCGCATAACCATTCCCATTCCGGTGACAACAACCTTGTCGGCGATCTCCATGTGACCATTGATCACGCTGGCTCCACCGATCTGGCAGTAGCGGCCGATTTTCAGGCTGCCCGCCATGATAACACCGCCGGCAACGGCAGTATTGTCGCCAATCACAACGTTATGTGCAATCTGGCATTGGTTGTCGATGATAACACCATTCCCGATCTGGGTGTTATCCAACGCGCCGCGGTCAATGGTGGTGCAAGCGCCGATTTCGACGCGATCGCCGATAATCACCGTGCCCAACTGAGGAATTTTAATCCAGTTGCCGCGTTCGTTGGCATAGCCGAAACCGTCAGCACCAATCACGGTGCCCGATTGGATCAGACATTGCTGACCGATCTCGACTTCATGATAAATCGTTACGTTAGCCCACAGACGCGTTCCTGCGCCAATGCGTGCACGTTTGCCGATAAAACAGCCCGGGCCGATAACCACGTTATCGCCAAGGACTGCGCCCGACTCGATCACCGCATTTGCTCCGATAGCCACGTTCTGCCCCAAGGTGGCTTCAGGGGAAATAACCGCGCTAGGGGCGATATCCTGGGCCGGAGAGGGAGTGGTGTCCATCAGTTGCGCCATGCGCGCGTAGGTCAGGTAAGGGTTTTTAACCACCAGCGCCGCAGAACGGCAGTGTGGTAAATCCGCCTCGGTAAGCACGACTGCGCTTGCCTGGCAGGAAGCCAGCTGCTCTTGATAGCGGCTGTTTGACAAAAACGTGATTTGGCCAGCCTGTGCCGAATGCATAGAAGCAATGCCGGTGATGACGAGATCGCCATCACCGTGCAATTGTGCATCCAACTGCTGCGCTAAATCAGCCAGTCGAATAGAAGGCATGTTGTTATTTAACCTGTTTCAGCACGTCAGCAGTAATGTCTTTAGAAGAACCTGCGTAGGCAACGGCGTTAGCATCGATCACTACGTCATAGCCTTCTTTGCTGGCAACAGATTTCACAGCGTCCTGAATACGGCTCAGGATTTTGTTACGCTCTTCCATCTGGCGGCGACGGTTGTCCTGCTCAAAAGCCTGGGCTTTCTGAGAGAACTGCTCGCGCTGTGCCATCACGTCTTTTTCAAGCTTGCTGCGATCGCTGGCTTTCATGGTAGCGCCATCACGCTGCAGACGTTGCATTTTGGTCTGAAGGCTACGCTCCATGTTCTGAAGCTCACCCGCACGGCCTTTAAACTCGTTTTCCAGCTGTTTAGCTACGGTTTCACGAGCCGGCAACTGTTGGAAAATGCTGGAGACGTTAACTACAGCGATCTTATCTGCTGCCTGAACGCCAGCTGAAGCAGCCATTGCTAAACCGAGGCCTGCGGCACACAACCACTTTTTCACTATAAACTCCTTACCATCACCCATTTGTGCCATATGACACTTGAAGTACACAATCTGCCAGACTTATCCCGCAAAACAATGAGAATCATCTCTGTGTTTTGGCAGGCGCCTGGCATTTGCGATTCTTAATAACTGCTTATGCCCAGAAGCTCGACCTGTTACCAGGTCTTACCAATGTTAAATTGGAACTGTTCGGACTTGTCGCCTTCGTATTTCTTGATCGGGTTGGCATAAGAGAACACCAATGGCCCCAAAGGTGACATCCACTGCAAGGCGATACCGGCAGAAACGCGGATATTGCTCGCTTTACTGTAGTCCGGAATATCGTACATGCTGGTCTGAGAGTTCTGCCAGTTGGTATCCCATACGGTACCCGCATCCATGAACAGGGAAGTACGCACTGAGTTTGCGTATTTCTCGCTGATGAATGGCGTTGGCGTAATCAGCTCCATACTGGCAACGGCCATGGCGTTACCACCGACCGCATCGTCCGAATTACAAATCGTCGCGCCATTGCTGCAGCTATACGAGTTGGAATTGTAGTACGCCGCTTTTGGACCGATGGTGTTCGAACCGAAACCACGCACCGTGCTGGAGCCGCCGGCGTAGAAGTTCTCGTAGAACGGCATCTCTTTGCCGCCCAGACCATCCGCATAACCCAGACGACCACGACCTAACAGCACCCAGGTGCGATCGTCGTTGATTGGGACGTATTGCACGCTGTCCAGCGTCAGTTTGTAGTATTCGTTATCCGACCCTGGAATGGTCACTTTACCATTCAGGGTGGTACGGTTACCCGACGTTGGGAAATAACCACGGTCCAGGTTGTTGTAGGTCCAACCCAGGTTCAGCGTGAAGTCGTCCGCAGAGTAGCTGGCACGGTCAGTCTTGTTCGGATCCAGACCCATGGAGTCCAGATAACGCCACATGGCAACCTGCGGCTGCATGTTGGACAGGCCGTTATGTACGTAACCCAAACCGGTACGCAACGAGTTGTTTTCGTTGATCGGGAAGCCCAAGGTACCGTCTATGCCGTAACTCTTGTTGGTATAGTCGGACAGGTCCGCGTCATCCGCTTTAAAGTCGTTGTAGAAGATACGCCCACCCAAACTCACACCGTCAACGGTGAAGTATGGGTTGGTTACCGACAGCTCGGTATAGGTCTGGTAGTCGTTCTTGGTGCCGCTGATACCGACAGAATAGCCAGTACCCAGCCAGTTGTCCTGCTGGACCCCCGCCTGGAAGCTCACGCCGCTCTCGGTACCGTAGCCGACGCCGAAGTTGAAGGTACCGGTGTTACGCTCTTTCACTTTGTAAGTGACGTCTACCTGATCCGCAGTGCCAGGCACGCGCTGGGTTTCCACGTCTACCGTTTCAAAATAACCCAAACGGTTCAGACGTTCTTTACCCTGCTCGACCTGAGCGTTGCCCAGCCACGCACCTTCCATCTGACGCATTTCACGGCGCAGTACGGAGTCTTTACTGGTGTCGTTGCCTTCGAACTTGATGCGACGCACGTAGAAACGGTTACCCGCATCAATGTTTACGTGCAGCTTCACGGTTTTATCCGCGTCGTTGATTTCAGGTTGCGTAGCAACACGCGGGTAGGCATAACCATAACGGCCCAACATCGTTTTGATGTTGTCTTCCATTTTGGTCACTTTGCTGCCGTTATACAGCTCACCCGGTTCAATCTTGGTCAGTTGCGCGACTTCCGCCGAGTGACCGGCCAGATTGCCGTTAACCATCACGCCGGTGAGCTTGTACTGCTCGCCTTCAGTGATATTGATGGTGATGTAGATGCCTTTTTTGTCCGGCGTCAGGCTGACCTGAGTCGAATCGATATTAAAGCGCGCGTAGCCGCGGTCCAGATAGAAACTGCGCAGGGTTTCGAGGTCACCCGCCAGCTTTTGTTTCTGGTATTTGCGATCGCCAACCAGGTTCCACCACGGCACTTCATCACGCAACTGGAAGCGTGAAATCAGCTCATCGTTAGTGAAGGCATGGTTGCCGACAATGTTGATTTGTTGAATCTTGGCGGAAACCCCTTCCGTGAACACCAGTTTCAGGTCAACACGGTTACGCGGCAACGGCGTGACAACGGCTTTCACCGAGGCGCTGTATTTACCGACGCTGTAATAGAAGTCTTCCAGCCCTTTTTCAATGCTGGATATCGTGGTGCGGTCGAGCGCTTCGCCAACCCGAACGCCAGAGGCCTCCAGGTTTTGCTTGAGCATGTCATCCTTCACCGACTTGTTGCCGGAGAAAGTGATGCTGGCAATGGTAGGGCGTTCCTTAACCTGAACAATCAGCGTATTACCATCGCGCAGCACGCGAACGTCCTCGAAGTTGCCAGTGGCAAACAAGGCACGGATGGTATTACTGATATCATCGTCAGAGACGGTATCGCCTACGCGAACCGGCATGTTGAGTAACGCCGCACCGACGGCGACTCGCTGCAGGCCTTCGAAATGAATATCTTTCACTACGAACCCGTCTGCACCGTATACGGTGGCGCTGCCAAACAGCAGCGACGCTATGAGCAACTTTTTCATCGCCATCGTTGTTATGCGTTCTTCCTAACCTATCCCCGCCCCTAAAGGCGAGAAAAATCATTGAAAAGTGCAAGACCCATTAAAAGCACCAACACGATCGAACCTATGCGGTAACTGTAGTCCTGTACTCGCTCGGAAACCGGCCCACCCTTCAGCTTTTCTATCGCCAGGAAGAGGAGATGCCCACCATCTAACACCGGTAATGGGAACAGGTTGATGATACCCAGGTTGACACTGATCAACGCCAGGAACATCAGATAATACACTAACCCGACCCCGGCTGACGCCCCTGCTCCCTGTGCAATCGAAATCGGGCCACTCAGGTTGTTCAGCTTTACATCACCGGTTATTAATTTACCCAGCATTTTGACCGTGAGGCTCATTAGCTGCCAGGTCTTGTCCCCAGCCTGATACAGCGCTGGGAAAGGTCCATACTGGCGAATCGTTTTATACTCGTCCGGCAGCGGCAGCACTTTCGGAATGATGCCGGCGAAACCCACCGATTTGTCTTTTCCCACCGGCTTTGTATCCGGTATCAGCGTCAAAGACAAGGGGGCGCCGTTTCTTTCAATCTCTAAAACCAGCGGTTGCCCAGGGCCGTTGTGGATCCGTTTAACCAACGTTTGCCAACGACCCAATAGCTGACCGTCGACTTTAACGATCCTGTCCCCCGCTTGTAAACCCGCCTTTTGTGCCGCCGACCCCGATTGCACTTCGGCAAGGACAGATTCTATCTGTGGGCCGCGCGGAATAATACCCAACGCCACCACGGGATCCTGTTTGTCCGGCTCGAAATTCCACTGGCGCAAATCCAGGGTTTTAGTCACCACCTGAGAAGAGCCAAACGGCGCGATACCCACTTCGGTTTCCGCGTCGCCGATCTTCGCCACCAGCGCCAGACGAACTGATTCCCAATCAGGCGTTTCGATACCGTCAACGGACTTAAGTTCCATTCCAGGCGAAATTTCAGCGTGGGCAGCAATCGACTGTGGCGATATTTCACCAATCACAGGACGGAAGCTGGGAACGCCGATAATAAATACCAGCCAGTAAGCAAGAATAGCAAACAGGAAGTTGGCGATAGGGCCGGCACTGACGATAGCGGCGCGTTGCCACACGGTTTTGTTGTTAAATGCCTGATGGCGGAATTCCGGTGCAACCGAATCAACCCGCTCATCGAGCATCTTCACGTAACCGCCCAGAGGGATCAGGGCAATCACGTACTCCGTCCCCTGACGGTCAGTACGGCGCCATAAGGCGCGGCCAAAGCCGATGGAAAAGCGTTCTACACGGACGCCGCAGCGACGGGCTACCCAAAAGTGCCCGAACTCGTGCACGGTGATCAAAACACCGAGTGCAATAAGAAATGCGACTAAGTTCCAGAGCACGCTACCCATAATCCCTTCACTCCCCGTCGTTGACGGATTAAAACACTAACAGCATCAGGCAGGCAAATACAGGCACTGCTGCGGTCAGGCTGTCGATACGATCCAGTATACCGCCATGACCCGGTATCAAATGACCACTGTCTTTGATACCCGCTTCGCGTTTGAACATGCTCTCGGTAAGATCGCCCAGCACGGAAGCCAGTGCGGCAATCACCGAACAAATCAGTAAGGTGGTCGGCACGATATTCAACGGGGCGTAACGGCCAAACAACCAGGATATCAGGGCCGAGGTAATCAAACCACCAATGAGCCCTTCCCAGGTTTTCCCCGGAGAAACTTTTGGCGCCAGCTTATGCTTGCCGAACAGCTTGCCGAACATGTAGGCGCCGGAATCCGCGCCCCAAACCAGCAACATCACATACAGCAGCCACCAGGAGCCGGTGAAGTGGTTTTGTTCATAGCCGAACTGACGCAACGACAGCATGCCCCAGAAGAACGGAACTATGGTCAGCAAACCAAAAATCAGACGTATTGGACGCGAATTACGCCACAGCGCGGCAGACCCCGGATAAAACAGCACCAGCAGCAGCGCCGCCAACCACCAGACCAGTGACAGCCACAGCGGCCCGCCTACCTGAGGCAGGTGAACCGACTGGTGGTAGGCCGGAATGCTGAGCATCATCAGCGCCAGCAGGAAGCCGCACAATATCGCCAGCCAGATGCGCTGCGAACGGGAGGTAAAACCGGCCAGTTGGCCCCACTCCCAGGCTGCCAGCATGCACACAACCAGCGTTACCAGGGCAAAGCCCACCGGCGGCAGCAAGAACAACGCCGCGATAACAATCGGGATTAAAATCAGAGCCGTTATGAGGCGATACTTCAGCAAAAGTTCCCCCTAGGACGCATTGGCGCCGATAGGTGTTGTTCCCCCGAAGCGACGCTCGCGTTGTGCAAATGCATTCAGCGCACCTTCAAAGACAAGTTCATCAAAATCAGGCCAGAGTACATCAGTAAAGTAAAGTTCGGCATAAGCAATTTGCCACAGTAAGAAGTTACTGATGCGGTGTTCACCGCCCGTGCGGATCACCAGATCCACCGGTGACAGATCGCTCATGCAGACCCGCTCACCCAGTAATTCTTCGCTAATTTGCTCCGGACGCAGCGAACCGTCCTTCACCTGCTCAGCCAGTTCCCTTACTCCCTGAATAATATCCCAACGGCCGCCATAGTTGGCAGCAATGTTGAGCGTCAGGCCATCGTTATTTTCAGTCAGTTGCTCAGAGCGACGGATCCGCTCTTGCAAACGCGCGCTGAAACGGCTGATATCGCCGATCACCCGCAGTCTGACGTTATGTTTATGCAGGCTTTTTACTTCGCTGTCCAAGGCTCGGACGAAAAGCTCCATGAGGGCGGAGACTTCCTGCACCGGACGGTTCCAGTTCTCGCTGCTGAAGGCATAAAGCGTGAGCGCATCTAAATGGTTGTTGGCGGCAAAACTGACCGCGCGACGAACCGATTTCACCCCTGCTTTATGACCGAAGACACGTAACTTACCCTGACGTTTAGCCCAGCGCCCGTTACCGTCCATGATAATGGCAACATGCCGTGGCCCCAGAGTGGACGGATTAGCCTCTTGTTGATTTGCGGACGACATAACTCGTACTTATTTCCTCAATAGAAATACAACTGCCCTTCCGGAACATCAGGCCCTTACGCGCAAAAAAAGCCGTGTGCCCGACACGGCTTTTCAGTCTGCCTGGAGACAGTCGGTAATTTCCGCTGCTCCGTTGGCGTTCGAGATATCAATCGGGCCAGAATTCAACGGTATAACCGCTGACAAGTGGCGCAGACTATATCACCTCAGCCGGGCCTGAACAAACGGCCCCACTGCGGCACGCGTAATTTGCGAACAAAATAAGATAAATGCCGTTATCAGTTACGCAGTGATTTAACCAACCCAACTGCAACCTCACGTGCCTGGCGATCTATTTCTAAGACCGCATCAATGCAGGACGGTTCCTGCAGGGATAGCCGTTCGACCACTTTTTGGTTCACCGCCGCAATATCGGTAAAGCGAATCTGCTTCTGCAGGAACGCCGCCACGGCCACTTCGTTAGCCGCATTCAGTGCGGTGGTTGCCGCCTGCCCAGCGTCAAAGGCCTCGATGGCCAGATACAGGCAGGGATAACGTTCCCGTTCAGGTTCGGCAAAGGTCAGCGAGCCGATGCGACAAAAATCCAACGCTTCCACGCCAGAACTGACCCGCTGCGGGTAAGCCATAGCATGGGCGATCGGCGTGCGCATATCCGGCGTGCCCAACTGGGCCAGTACGCTGCCATCGGTGTAGCGCACCATCGAGTGGATCACCGACTGCGGATGCAGAATCACTTCCATTTGTTCAGCCGAGGCGTTAAACAGCCAGCGGGCCTCAATATATTCCAGTCCTTTGTTCATCATGGTGGCGGAATCCACCGAGATCTTGCGCCCCATCGACCAATTGGGATGGGCACAGGCCTGATCCGGCGTCATCGTGGCAAACTGTTCCAGTGGCGTGGTGCGGAACGGGCCGCCGGAACCGGTGAGCACGATGCGCGACACACCATGACTGTCTAATGAAGAGTATCCCAACTGACGCTGAATGCTCTCAGGCAAACTCTGAAAAATCGCGTTATGCTCGCTGTCCAGCGGCAGCAACTGCGTCTGACTTTTTTGCACCGCGTCCATAAACAGGCGCCCACAGGTCACCAGCGACTCTTTGTTCGCCAGCAGCACCTGCTTGCCTGCGCGAATTGCCGCCAGCGTGGGTAGCAACCCGGCAGCGCCGACGATGGCGGCGGTGACCTGATCAACGTCATCCAACGCCGCCAGTTCACAAGCGGCCTGCTCGCCCGCCATCACCTCGGTGGCAACGCCATTTTCCGCCAGCAGGATGCGCAGTTCACGCGCTGCGCCTTCGTCTGCCATCGCGGCATAGGTCGGACGAAATTCCATGCACTGCTGCGCCATAACCGCTACGTTGTGGCCGGCAACCAGCGCTTTAATCGCAAAACGGTCGGGGTTTTCCCTGACCACGGCCAGGGTACTGGTCCCCACTGAGCCGGTGGAGCCAAGAATAGTCAGTTGCTTCATGAGCTCACTCTGAATAACTGTCTGATGAGATCGGAGGTGCTCCAGTGTGTAACCTTCGCCACCGCTTGTCCATGATCAATCAGCACGATGAAACGGGATCTGCGCCACAAAAAACAAAGCGCCGCCCAGGCGACGCTTTTTTTCTGCGCGATGCTGATTAGAATTCCATCAGCTCTTTTTCTTTGTCCGCCAGCGCGGCATCGAGCAGCTTGATGTAGGCGTCGGTCATTTTCTGAATGTCGTCCTGAGAACGACGATCTTCGTCTTCGCTGATTTCTTTGTCTTTCAGCAACGCCTTCACTTTGTCGTTGGCGTCACGGCGCACGTTACGTACGGCAACACGGCCCTGCTCGGCTTCACCGCGCACCACTTTGATCAGGTCTTTACGGCGCTCTTCGGTCAACGGAGGCAGCGGAACACGGATCACGCTGCCGGCTGAGCTTGGGTTCAGGCCCAGATCAGACGCCATGATGGCCTTTTCTACCGCTGAACCCAGGGAGCGATCAAACAGGTTGATTGCCAGGGTACGGGAGTCTTCTACGGTCACGTTAGCCAACTGACGCAGCGGCGTTGCAGAACCATAGTATTCCACCATGATGCCGTCCAGGATGCTTGGAGAAGCACGGCCGGTACGGATTTTGCTGATTTGGTTTTTGAATGCTTCTACGCTTTTTTCCATGCGTGAATCAGCATCTTTTCTGATTTCATTAATCACGTTGCAAACCCTTGGAAGCTGGAGACTTGGCAGGCCATACCACAGTATAGCCCGTGAATTTTACTCAAGGAGAGCGCATAACGCACCACGTTACCCGCTCCCGCTAAATTGGGCAGAACAGCCTTATTTGCTGATCAGCGTGCCTTCGTTCTCACCCATCACCACCCGGCGCAACGCACCTGGCTTGTTCATGTTGAATACGCGAATCGGCAGACCGTGATCGCGGGCCAGCGTAAACGCCGCCAGATCCATCACTTTCAGCTCGCGCTCCAGTACATCTTGATAGGTGATATGTTCGTACAGCGTTGCATCCGGATTTTTAACCGGATCAGCGGAGTATACACCATCCACTTTAGTCGCTTTCAATACCACGTCCGCTTCGATCTCGATCCCGCGCAGACACGCAGCAGAATCGGTGGTGAAGAACGGGTTGCCGGTACCGGCGGAGAAGATCACCACGCGGTTATTACGCAGCAGGCTGATCGCCTCGGCCCAGCTGTAGTTGTCGCACACGCCGTTCAACGGAATGGCTGACATCAGGCGGGCGTTCACATAGGCACGGTGCAGTGCATCACGCATAGCCAGGCCGTTCATCACGGTAGCCAGCATTCCCATGTGGTCGCCCACTACGCGGTTCATGCCGGCCTGCGCCAGGCCCGCGCCGCGGAACAGGTTACCGCCGCCAATAACTACACCGACCTGAATTCCCAGTTCGACCAGCTCTTTAACTTCCTGAGCCATGCGATCCAAAACGCTAGCGTCGATACCAAAACCTTCTGCGCCTTGCAGGGCTTCGCCACTCAGTTTGAGCAGAATACGCTGATATACGGGTTTTGCATTGGTTGCCATGGTGTTCTGTCCTAAGAAGCAGTATTAGTATTGGGGATTTCAGCCGATGAAGTGCGCCTGTGATGAGTATATTGCCACAGGGCCTGCCACCGGTGTAATTCTGGCTGGATAAAATGGAACCGCCTGACGGCGGCTCCATTATACCCTTCATCTTTCACGTTGCCGCTGCGTTGGCTGCCTTCACTTACCCCAAGTCACCTGGTGAACCAGGCTCCTGGGAGTTCGCTCAGTTGCCGCCTTGCCGCACCGCGAAATCTATCGGGTATACAGTCATTAAGACTGCTTGCTCATTGCAGCAACTTCAGCAGCAAAGTCATTTGCCGCTTTTTCGATGCCTTCGCCCACTTCGAAGCGGATGAAGTTAACGACGTCAGCGTTGTGCTCTTTCAGCACCTGGCCAACGGTTTTGCTTGGTTCGATAACGAAAGGCTGACCGGTCAGAGAAACTTCGCCGGTGAATTTCTTCATGCGGCCTTCAACCATTTTCTCAGCGATTTCTTTCGGCTTGCCAGACTGCATGGCGATGTCCAGCTGAACCTGGTACTCTTTTTCTACCACTTCAGCAGACACATCTTCAGGCTTAACGAATTCTGGCTTGCTCGCCGCAACGTGCATGGCGATTTGCTTAACCAGCTCTTCGTCAGCGCCTTTAGCCGCGATCAGAACGCCGATACGTGCGCCGTGCAGGTAGCTGCCCAGCACTTCGCCTTCCAGGGAAGCCACGCGACGGATGTTGATGTTTTCACCGATTTTGGCAACCAGCGCTACACGTTCTTCTTCGAACTGTGCTTTCAACACTTCAACGTCAGTGATTTTGCCTGCAACAGCAGCGTCCAGCACTTTGTCAGCGAATGCCTGGAAACCGGCATCTTTAGCAACGAAGTCAGTCTGGCAGTTTACTTCCAGGATCACGCCGTAGTTGCCTTCGATCTTGGTTTTGATCACGCCGTCAGCAGCTACGTTGCCTGCTTTTTTCGCCGCTTTGATCGCGCCAGATTTACGCATGTTTTCGATTGCCAGCTCGATGTCGCCGTTAGATTCGACCAGAGCTTTTTTGCAATCCATCATGCCAGCGCCAGTACGCTCGCGCAGTTCTTTTACCAGAGCAGCGGTAATATCAGCCATTTCTTTTTCCTCGGTTATCTCACGTAGAGACAGTTCTCATTCAGATAAGCAAAGGGGGCCAATAAAGGCCCCCCTAACCAACATATTCAATACCTGGTTAATAAGGGCTCAGTGACGAGCTTGCCTTATTATTCAGCTTCTACGAAGCTTTCTTCCGCTTGAACGGCCAGATCTTGAGAACGACCTTCACGGACGGCGGCAGCAACGGCAGTCAGGTACAATTTGATTGCACGGATTGCATCGTCGTTACCAGGGATGATGAAGTCAACGCCGTCTGGATCGGAGTTGGTATCAACGATAGAGAATACCGGGATACCCAGGTTGTTGGCTTCTTTGATCGCGATGTGTTCGTGATCGGCATCAATAACGAACAGAGCGTCAGGCAGACCACCCATGTCTTTGATACCACCCAGGGAGTTTTCCAGCTTGGCCAGTTCGCGAGTACGCATCAGCGCCTCTTTCTTGGTCAGCTTGTCGAAGGTGCCATCTTGAGACTGGATTTCCAGATCTTTCAAACGTTTGATTGACTGACGAACGGTTTTCCAGTTAGTCAGCATGCCGCCCAACCAGCGATGGTTCACGAAGAACTGATCGCAGGTGTTAGCATATTCTTTTACCGCTTCGCTTGCTGCGCGCTTAGTACCAACGAACAGGATCTTACCTTTACGGGAAGAGATCTTGGTCAGTTCAGCCAGTGCTGCGTTGGCCATTGGTACAGTTTTTTCCAGGTTGATGATGTGAACCTTGTTACGTGCGCCGAAGATGAAAGGCTTCATTTTCGGGTTCCAGTAACGGGTCTGGTGACCAAAGTGTACACCAGCCTGGAGCATGTCGCGCATGGAAACAGTTGCCATGATTAAACCTCTATAGAGTGAGTTGGGGTTATGCCTCCACGTATCCCATAACGCCGACCCTGGCGGTGATAAATCACCTCAGGGCACCCCGGCGGATGTGCCGATACGTGTGTGTTATTTACACAATGTGAGTGCAGTTAAAGTATTTTCGGCCTTTCCCGTCCTTATCGCAAGGACCAAGACGCGGATCTGCCGGCGCGCTTTATACCATAAACCCACCCCGGACACCAACTTTTGTTGCCACAGTCGTCATCGTCGAGAAATCAAATTTGGCAGCCTCAGGCCGGACTGATACCATAAGAGACTGCTTCTTATTATTTCTTTCTGTTGTCGGCGAGCACGACACCTGCGGACGAATTTCATGGCAATCTCAATTAAAACACCTGATGACATCCAAAAAATGCGCGTGGCCGGCCGTCTGGCTGCCGAAGTGCTGGAAATCATCGAGCCGCACGTCAAGCCTGGCGTGACCACCGGCGAACTCGATCGTATCTGTCACGACCACATCACCAACAAGCAGCAGGCGATTTCCGCCTGTCTGGGCTACCACGGTTTCCCGAAATCCGTGTGCATCTCGGTTAATGAAGTGGTCTGCCACGGCATTCCGAGCGATGACAAGGTTCTGAAGGACGGCGACATCGTGAATATCGACGTTACCGTGATCAAAGAGGGTTTCCACGGTGACACATCCAAGATGTTCATCGTCGGCAAACCGACCATTCTGGGCGAGCGTCTGTGCCGCATCACGCAGGAAAGCCTTTATCTGTCGCTGAAAATGGTGAAGCCTGGCATCCGCCTGCGCACGCTGGGCAAAGAGATCCAGAAATTCGTTGAAGCCGAAAACTTTTCCGTGGTGCGCGAATACTGTGGCCACGGCATTGGCGAAGTGTTCCACGAAGAACCGCAGGTGCTGCACTATGATGCCGACGACGGCGGTGTGGTACTGCAACCTGGCATGGCCTTCACCATCGAGCCAATGGTCAATGCCGGTGATTACCGCATCCGCACCATGAAAGACGGCTGGACGGTAAAAACTAAGGATCGCAGCTTGTCGGCGCAGTATGAGCATACTATTGTGGTCACAGATAACGGCTGCGAGATAATGACGTTGCGCAAGGATGACACCATCCCCAACATCATTACGCACGAGATGTAAGCGCCGCGGCGTATTGCCGCGATGCATGATGTCACAGGCCGGCTTTTGCCGGCCTTTTTTATGGGCTGCGTACTATGTCTGAAAACTTTCGCCAACAAGACACCTCGGTCATTCCACGACAGGCCGTGCCGGAGCAGCCTGAATATCCCAACGCCTATGGCGATGAGGAGCTCAACTGCGTCGCGCTGAAACAGCGCCTCGAACAGTTCCAACTGTGGCTGGCAGAAGCGTTCAATGCCGGCTCCAGCGCCGAAAGCCTGGTCGCCGCCCGCAGCGACTTTATCGATCGCCTGCTGCGTCGCCTGTGGGTGTTCTACGGTTTCGAAGATATCCCGGAAACCGCTTTGGTGGCGGTCGGCGGTTATGGCCGTGGCGAATTGCACCCGCTTTCGGACATTGACGTGCTGGTGCTGAGCCAGCGCCGGCTGAATGAACAGCAATCCCAGCGCGTGGGGGAGTTTATCACCCTGCTGTGGGATCTTAAGCTGGAAGTGGGCCACAGCGTACGTACGCTCGAGGAGTGCCTGCTGGAGGGTCTGGCGGATCTGACCGTCGCCACCAACCTGATTGAATCACGCATGATCTGCGGCGATGTGGCCTTGTTCCTGCAAATGCAAAAGCACATTTTCAGCGACGGCTTCTGGCCCTCCCCCCAATTTTTCCACGCCAAGTTGGTCGAACAGCAAGAGCGCCACCAACGCTACCACGGCACCAGCTACAATCTGGAGCCGGACATCAAGAGCAGCCCCGGTGGCCTGCGGGACATTCACACCCTGCTGTGGGTAGCGCGCCGTCACTTCGGCGCCACTTCGCTGGACGAAATGGTCGGCTTTGGTTTTCTGACCCAGGCCGAACGCAACGAGCTTAACGAATGCCAAAGCTTCCTGTGGCGCATTCGCTTCGCGCTGCATCTGGTGTTGCCCCGCTACGATAACCGACTGCTGTTCGATCGCCAGCTTAACGTGGCGCAGTTGCTGCGTTATGAGGGGGAAGGCAACGAGCCGGTCGAGCGCATGATGAAAGATTTTTATCGCATGACCCGCCGCGTCGGCGAACTGAACCACATGCTGCTGCAACTGTTCGATGAGGCGATTCTGGCCCTGGACGCCACGGAAAAACCCCGGCCGTTGAACGAAGATTTTCAACTGCGTGGCGACCTGATCGACCTGCGTGACGAAACGCTGTTTATTCGTCAGCCGGAATCGATCATGCGGATGTTCTACCTGATGGTGCGCAACCGCGAAATCAAAGGCATTTACTCCACCACCGTCCGCCAGTTGCGTCATGCGCGCCGCCATCTGAAACAGCCGCTGTGCACCATTGCGGAAGCACGCGATCTGTTTATGGCCATCCTGCGTCACCCAGGTGCCGTTTCGCGGGCGCTGGTGCCGATGCACCGCCACAGCGTACTGTGGGCCTATATGCCGCAGTGGGGCAAAATTGTCGGGCAAATGCAGTTCGACCTGTTTCATGCCTACACCGTCGACGAACACACCGTTCGCGTCCTGCAAAAACTGGAAAGCTTTGCCGATGCCGAAACGCGACCACGTCACCCGCTGTGCGTTGAGCTGTATCCGCGCCTGCCGAACCCTGAACTTCTGCTGCTGGCGGCGCTGTTCCACGATATCGCCAAAGGCCGCGGCGGCGACCACTCGATCCTCGGCGCGCAGGACGCATTGGAGTTCGCCGAGCTGCACGGTTTGAATTCCCGTGAGTCTCAACTGGTGGCCTGGCTGGTTCGCTGCCATTTACTGATGTCGGTCACCGCCCAACGGCGCGACATTCAGGATCCGACGGTGATTCAGCAGTTTAGCGCCGAAGTGCAGAGTGAAACCCGCCTGCGTTATCTGGTTTGCCTGACCGTAGCGGACATCTGCGCCACCAACGAGACCCTGTGGAACAGCTGGAAACAGAGCCTGTTGCGTGAGCTCTATTTCGCTACCGAAAAACAGCTGCGCCGCGGCATGCAGAACAGCCCTGATTTGCGCGAACGCGTGCGTCACCACCGCCTGCAAGCGCTGGCGCTGCTGCGCATGGACAATATCGACGAAGAAGCGCTGCACCGTATCTGGAGCCGCTGTCGCGCCGATTACTTCCTGCGCCATTCGCCGAACCAATTGGCCTGGCACGCACGCCATCTGCTGGCCCATGACTCCACCCAGCCGCTGGTGCTGGTCAGCCGTCAGGCGACGCGCGGCGGCACCGAGATTTTCATCTGGAGTCCGGATCGCCCATACCTGTTTGCCGCCGTGGCCGGCGAGATGGATCGTCGCAACCTGAGCGTGCACGACGCACAGATCTTCACCAATCGCGACGGCATGGCGATGGATACCTTTATCGTACTGGAGCCGGATGGCAGCCCGCTGGCGCAGGACCGCCATGCGGCGATCCGCCATGCGTTGGTGCAGGCCATTACCCAGCGGGAATATCAGCCGCCGCGCGTGCGCAGGCCGTCCTCCAAGCTGCGTCATTTCAGCGTGCCGACCGAAGTCAGCTTCCTGCCAACCCATACCGACCGCCGCAGCTATCTGGAACTGACCGCGCTCGATCAGCCAGGCCTGCTGGCCCGGGTAGGCGAAGTGTTCGCCGATCTCGGTTTGTCACTGCATGGCGCGCGCATCTCCACCATCGGCGAGCGGGTTGAGGATTTATTTATTCTGGCCGACAGCGATCGACGCGCCCTTAACCCGGAAACGCGCAGAAAGTTGGAACAACGGTTGACAGAGGCCCTCAATCCAAACGATAAATTGTGATACAAGTAACCTTTTCGTAGACAACATCAGGACAGAGAACAGCATGCAGCAATTACAAAACGTTATTGAAAACGCCTTCGAGCGCCGCGCGGAAATCACCCCGGCGAACGTAGACACCGTAACGCGCGAAGCGGTAAACCAGGTGATCGGCCTGCTGGACAGCGGCGCCCTGCGCGTTGCCGAGAAGATTGACGGTCAGTGGGTAACGCATCAGTGGCTGAAAAAGGCCGTGCTGCTTTCTTTCCGCATCAATGACAACAAAGTGATGGACGGTGCAGAAACCCGTTATTACGACAAAGTGCCAATGAAATTCGCCGATTACGACGAAGCGCGCTTCCAGAAAGAAGGCTTCCGCGTAGTGCCACCGGCGACCGTTCGCCAGGGCGCATTCATCGCCCGCAACACGGTTCTGATGCCATCCTACGTGAACATCGGCGCTTACGTTGACGAAGGCAGCATGGTGGATACCTGGGCTACCGTCGGCTCTTGCGCGCAAATCGGCAAGAACGTTCACCTGTCCGGCGGCGTCGGCATCGGTGGCGTACTGGAGCCTCTGCAGGCCAACCCGACCATCATTGAAGACAACTGCTTCATCGGTGCGCGTTCAGAAGTGGTTGAAGGCGTGATCGTAGAAGAAGGTTCCGTAATTTCCATGGGCGTATACCTGGGCCAGAGCACCCGCATTTACGACCGCGAAACCGGTGAAGTACACTACGGCCGCGTGCCTGCCGGCTCGGTGGTGGTTTCCGGCAACCTGCCGTCCAAAGATGGCTCTTACAGCCTGTACTGCGCGGTTATCGTCAAAAAAGTCGATGCCAAGACGCGCGGTAAAGTCGGCATTAATGAGTTATTGCGCACCATCGACTAAATTAAGATAGCGGGTGAATCACCCGCTATTTTTTTGTCTTCATTACGTGAGCAGTCACAGTCTCTGGCGTGGTTATTTGCCATAATCCCAGACCGTGGAATAAAGTCTATTTATAAGGTGGCGCTATTATGTATGACAACCTGAAAAGCTTAGGAATCAATCAACCGGAAGATGTCGATCGCTATAGCCTGCGTCAGGAGGCCAATAACGACATTCTTAAGATTTATTTCCGCAAGGATAAAGGCGAGTTCTTTGCCAAAAGCGTGAAGTTCAAATACCCGCGCCAACGCAAGACCGTGGTTGCGGACAATGCCGGCCAGGGTTACAAAGAAATCCACGAAATTAACCCGAACCTGCGTTACGTGATTGATGAGCTGGATCAGCTGTGCCAGCGGGACCAGGTTGAAGTGGATCTGAAACGCAAAATTCTTGATGACCTGCGTCATCTGGAAGGCGTGGTTTCCCACAAGATTGCCGAGATCGAATCCGATCTGGAAAAACTGACTCGCGGTAAGTAAGGGTTCAGCGAACTGGATCTACTGGACTTCATTTTTACCCTATGAATTTCAAGTTGCAGCTAACAACACTGCAACTTGAAAGGCAACGGGTAATTCTATTTCAGCAATGTGGCCCACTGCTCGACCCACGGGCAGGAAACCACTTCCGGCTCCGGCTGTTCCATCGCATCGATTTCCAACACCTCACCTACGCGAGTTGCTCCTTGTTCCTGCAGCAATGCATCAAATGCGCGCCCTGCACCGCAGAAGTTATCGTAGCTGCTGTCACCCAACGCGATCAGTCCGTAACGCAGCTCTGGCTGGTAGCCGACCCGATCGCGAATAGCATGGAACAGCGGTGCAATGCTGTCCGGCAAATCGCCCTGACCGGTGGTGGAGGTAATTACCAACGCGTAATGCTGACGGTAAAACTGCCAGGCTTCAAGCGTGCCCTCCTCGAACAGTTTGACCTCATGCCCCTGTTCGCTGAGGATATTTTCCGCTTCTTCCGCCACCAGCAGTGAGTTGCCGTAAACCGTTCCCACGAAGATTCCAACCTGAGCCATTGCTCCTACTCCCTTAAATACCTTTAGAAATGATCAGTTATCCTGACCGCTAGCTGAAGGAAACTCAACCCTGGCAAGCTCAGGGATACTCTCCGCCCAGCCAAACTGTGACATAACGCCCTGCCAGGACTCGTCCCAGCGAGCGGAAATCTGCAGCGGCTCACCGGTCACCGGGTGATTCAGCTGCAGGTGACTGGCGTGAAGCATCAGGCGTGAACAGCCGAAATGCTCCGCCATGCCGCGGTTCTGACGCAGATCGCCGTGCTTGCTGTCACCGATGATGGGATGGCGGATATGCACCATATGGCGCCGCAGCTGGTGCTTGCGGCCATGCTCCGGTTTCAGTTCAACCAGGCTGTAGCGCGCGCTGTCGTAACGGCCAATCGCCACCGGCATCTCTGCCTGCGCCAGCGGCCGATAATGGGTGACTGCCGGCTGCGGACCTTTGTCCGCCGAGGCAAACTTGTCGGCAATTTTGTCCAGCTCTTCCGTCAACGGGTAATCGAGGGTATCGCCTTCCAGCACGTAACCGCGGACCACCGCATGGTAGGTTTTCTGCATCTGATGCTGTTCAAGCTGCTGCGACAACAGCCGCGCCACCTCGCTGGACAGCGCCATCAGCAATACCCCGGATGTAGGACGATCAAGGCGATGCACGGTAAACACGTGCTGGCCAATCTGATCGCGCACGGTCTGCATCACAAACCGGGTTTCATGGCGATCCAGCCAGCTGCGGTGCACCAGCCAACCGGACGGCTTGTTCACCGCCACCAGGTGCTCATCCTGATACAAAACCTCAATCACAATCTCTTTTCCTACGTAAAAGCCCAGATTCCGGCGCGAGTATACAGGAGTGCGTCAGGGCTAGTTAACCCATTCGATGGTCACCAGACGACTATCGGCCCGGCCGCGATCGTCCACCGCCCGAATGCGGTACTGCCCATTGTTGATCGGCCGCCAGTCGATGGCCTTTTTGCTGGCGCTGCTACCGAGATAGATATCGTCAACAAACCAGTACACCGTTTTGCTGTCGGCATCGGTCACTGCGTTGAAGGCAATTTTATCGCGTCCCTGCTGCGATTGCCGCAGGGTATAGGTGGTGTTCTTAAGCGGCGAGGTGATGCGCGGCGCATTACCCCCGACGGCAATACCGTTGTCCTTACAGCGATTTATCGGCGGCGAACGCTTAGGCAACCCGGCCTGAGCGAACACGTTGGCCAGATCGGAAGGCCAGAACTCAAACACTTCAGTGCGGGTTTGTGCCTGGTCATAGGGCGGACAGGCCACCTCACCGCTGTGAATATCCAGCACCACCGGCCGATAAACGCTGTCGACCTTGATCGGTGACTTACCGGGAATAAACCAGGTTTTGCCCTTTTGCTGGCACCAGGGGGTGGGTAAATCGCCGCTGGCCAGACAAATATCCACCCGCCGCAGCCGCTTCGGAAATGGCTTTCGGGGCTCCCGCAGCGTGGGATAGCTGGCATGCACACTGTCGATAATATTGAAGAATAACGGAGCCGCTGCATCGGCGCCCACCAGGGCATTATTGCCGCGACTGTCGAAGTTCCCCTCCCATACCACCAGTACATAGGGCCCGAAAATCCCTACGCTCCAGGCATCGCGAAACCCCCATGAAGTCCCGGTTTTCCAATAGACCGGCAGCGACGATGAGCGCTGCGCCAAGGTATCTCCCGGCCGTCGGTGTTGCCGCAGCATATCCAGCGTAATAAAACTGGCCTCTTCGCTGAGCAAGCGCACCGCCGGCGTCTCCGCATCGCTACTCAGCATGCGTAACGGGCGCAATGCGCCGCGATTCGCCAACAGAGCATAGAGCTTCGCCAGTTCCTGAGCGGTAACCTCACCGCCCCCCAATACCAGCGACAAGCCATAGTGATTCTCGCTGGCCATATTCTCAACGCCGGTCAGGCGCAGGAACTGATAGAACGTCGGCTGCCGCAGTTGCGACGCCACGTACACAGCGGGAATATTGCGGCTAAAATTCAGCGCATCGGTGGCGGTTACCGGCCCAAGAAAACGCCGGTCAAAATTCTCCGGCGCGTAGGCACCAAATGAGGAAGGTACATCTTTCAGGATGGTCATCGGATGCAGCACGCCTTGCTCCATGCCCAGGGCATAGATAAAGGGCTTCAGGGTCGAACCGGGCGAACGCTTGGCATGGGTCCCGTTCACCTGCCCTTGGATCTGGCGGTTGTAATAGTCTGCTGACCCCACCAGCGCCCTGACCCCCATATCGCGGCTGTCCACCAGCAGCACTGCAGCATTGTGGATCCCACGGCTCTGATTACGGGCGATAAAGGCATTTACCTGTCGTTCGACCAAACGTTGCAGCCCCACGTCCAGCGTGGTGTCGACGCGGCTATTATGCTGCACCAACTGCTGAGTCTGCTGACGCAGTTGCTCGATAAAGTGCGGTGCAATATAGGGCATCTGCTCGGGTTGACGCAGCGCTAGCGGGAGCCGAAACAGGGCCTGTTGACTGCTGTCGGTCGCGTAGACTTGCTGCCAGCGCTGGAACAAGCGGTCGCGCGCCTGCGTCAGGGCAACACCCAGCACGCCCGTTTTCGGTTCCAGACGGTAACTGGGTGACTGCGGCAATACGGCCAGGGTTAACGCTTCCGGCAGAGTCAGGTCTCGCGGTTGCTTGGCGAAGTAGATCAGGCTGGCGGCACCGATGCTTTCGATATTGCGACCGTAAGGAGCGTAGTTCAGGTAGGCTTCCAAAATATCGTGCTTGGAGTAGCTCAGTTCTAGCTGTATCGCACGCGCCACTTGCAGCAGTTTGCCACCCGGCGTACGGGTGTTGAGATGCCAGCGCATGCGCGCCAGTTGCATGCTGATGGTCGAACCACCCTGCATCCTGCCACCGGAAACATAGCTGCGCCAGAAGCCGCGCGCCAGGCTAACGGGGTTAAAACCGGGGTTGTAGTAAAACCACCGATCCTCATGCAGCAGCAGACCACGCACCGCCAAAGGTGAAATATCCTCCAGCGGAGTCCATAGCCGGTAACGATCGTCGTTGGCCAGCGTGATGCGCATCAGCGTACCTTGGCGATCATAGTAGGTGGAGGACAGCGGTAATTCTTGCGCCAACGGCGGGTGGGGCCATAACCGAATGGCACCCAGCACCAGCGCGAGCAGAAAGACCGCCATCAGGCTATTCTGCAGCCAGGGTGTTTTCAGGATTTTCATCGGATCTCAACGCGCTGGCGTCGGGCGGATATATGCCCGACGCCAGTCACGGCTTATTTATTTTCCGCCGGCACCACCACCAGTTTACCGTTGCTGACCGACATGGCCTGCACTTCACGGTCATACATGGCTTCGCCATAGGCCGGTGGGATAATAAAGCTGCCGGTATTGGTCGCTTTGATCTGGTAAACGAACTCCTGTACGTCGGTGCTGGCACTGCCGTAAATGATCACCCGATCTTCACGAATGTCGCTGTAATCCGGCGCCCAGCTGGATCCTGAAGCCGCCAGCGGTGACTGCCAACCGCTGCTTGGCGCTTCCGCTTCGCTGTCCTCGTCAGCAGCAGGTTCCGGCGGCGTTTGCTGCACCACTTCGAACCCGCCAGGCAATAGATCAACGATCGCCAGATTGCTCAGCCCCTCTTTAGCGTTAGCACGGATTTTCAGATGTACATTGACCTTCTGGCCCAGCGTTACCTGCGTGACCGGCTTACCCTGCTCATCGGTGTAATCGCGGGTGATTTCCAGCCCGCGTGCCAGGGCTTTCTGTGGCGCAGCAAGGTCATAACCGGCCTGCGTCACCGAGTACCAGGCCGGCGCATCACCGCTGTTGGTAAAACGGACAGCGGCGGCATCAGCGGTAAACTGCCCTTTGGCAAACAGCCCCTGCAGCTCGGCTATCCGCTGTGGTGCTGCATTGCCGCCTTTACCAATCTGCGTAATGTCCAGCGAACCCGCGTTGGCTGACTGCGCCACCTGGGCCGAATAGCTCTCCAGCGCCAGTATGCTCATCGCGGAAGAGTAGGTGGTGTAGCGCTCTTCTTTCAACGCCTTCACCATGTTCTCCAACACCTGCGGCGGAATCGATGCCACCTTTTCCGGGAAATGGCGGGTAATCAAATACAGCCGCGTCGCATCCTGCACCAGCGGATCAAAGTAATTCTGCGTCCACCAGGCGTTGTCATAGGCTTTGCTCAACTGCTGCCAGCTTGGCTGCAATAGTGCGGCAGCCTCGTCATCCATCTTCAGCAATTGATAAGACGATGCCAGATACAGCGCGCTCAGATCGGTTTTCCAACTGTCTGGATAGCGTTTTTGCAGCGTATCCTGCACCATTGCCAGCGCATTGGTGGTCACCTCGCCTTGCCGCGTCAGCAGATAGATAGCCCAGCTGCGCAAACGCAGCCGATACAGGTCATCAAAGCCGCTGGCCGCCAATTCACGCAGTGCGCCGTTGGCCTCCTCAAGCATCCCCTCCGGCAGCGCATACCCGGCTTGTTTCGCTTCCAGCAGATACTGGACCACATACGGTGTAACGAAAGGATCGGCATCCGGCGATGACCGCCAGGCGCCAATGGCCCCGCTGTCATTCTGACGAGAACGCAACACGCCGAGCAGGTTGCGTAGCTGTTTGCTAACCTCGGACTGGCTCAGGCCCCCCGCCATTTCCGGATGACGGCTCTGCAGGATCAGCGGAATGGAGCGGCTGACGATCTGCTCGGAACAGTAGTAAGGGTAGTCTGCTAGGTATTGAGCCAGTCCGTTGGTCAGCACCAGCGGTGAATGGGAAACCGCCGCCTGGCGCTGCGCATAGGCGTCAAACATCTGACGCAGGCCTTCGACGTTTTGGCTGCCGCCGCTCATCCGCCCCATTACCGTTTGGGTTCGATACGGCATAGCCGGCCGCACCGAGGTGCTGACCGTGCGACGGCTACTCTTGTCGCCATAGCTGGCGTCAAACACCAAAGGCGCATCCCCCAGCGCAGATTTGGCACGCAGGCGGAAGTTAACCACACCCTCGCGTTTTTCCGCCAGTGACAGGCTTTGCACGGCGTTGCCCACCACATCCAACTGAGGAGGCGGCGTCAAGTGCACGCTTACCGCCACCGGTTGACCGTTCAATCCTTCGAGGTTGTTACTGACGCCCACGCTGACGTCAAACTCATCGCCCGGTGCCACCATCGCCGGTACGTTTGGCGTCATGATGAAGTTGTCCCGCACCGTCGCGGCGGTTTGCGCCTTGCCGATCTTGTCCGGCGTGACCGAGATAGCCATGACCCGGATCTTACCGTTGAAGTAATCCGGCACCGGATAGACGAACGCCTTCTCGCCGTTCACCTCGGTGATACCTGACCAGTAAGCGACCGGCTTATCACGCTTGCGTTTGAACGGGTTCAGGTTGAGATCCAAACCTTCCCCCGCATCGCCGCCCGGGGCCGCCGTCAGCGCCATCAGCTTGCTGAACTCCGGCAGGATCAGGTCAAGAATTTGCGAACTGGTGACGCTCAGTTCACGTTTGCTGAAGAAGAACTCCAGCGGATCTTTTAAGCGGTAGCGAGCGACCTGCAGGATCCCTTCATCGACGGCGAACAGCGCCACCTGCTGCGGGCCATCGGTTTTCACCGTCATGGTCAGATCTTCGCCTGGCTTAATCACCGACGGTGCCGTCACTTCCAGCCCATTCTGCCGTGCGCGGGTGCTGATTTTGAATGGCATAACGCCGTAACTCAGCGGGCTCATAAAGATTTCGCTGGAGTTGACGTCGCGCACAAACTGCACGTTGATATAGCCGTTACCCTCCATGCCGGCCGGCAGGCGAATTTTCTGTACCGAGCTGGTAGTGTCACTGTGGAACCACTGCCAGGCGTAAACCCGATCTTTCTCGATGGTGATCAGACCGCTGCCGGTGTAAGGCGCGTTGATCGACACCTCTATTTCTTCGCCAGGTTGATATTCCGCCTGGTTCAGCTTCAATTTCAGTTCCGCATTGCGATCCAGCGAACGACTAAGGTTGGCATTCCCGGCCACGCTGTAGGCAACGCGGTTAAGCACCTTGCCCTGCGCGTCTTCAATCACCAGCACAAAATCCCCCGGCTTGTCGGTCGCCAGCCGCAGATCATTCCCCTGTTCACTCAGTGCCAACGGCTGCTCCGACAGCGTCACTTCCTTCATTTTCGATTGATATTTGTAAACGCCGGAATCCTGCTTGGTCAGCACGGAAATGTATTTCTGTTCGATCAGCACCAGCTTCAGATCCGCCAGGGCAATCTGTTTGAGCGACGGATCTACGGCGATCACATTCAGCTGGCGCAGCGCATCGCGGTTAATATAGCCAAGATCCCCATCCGCCTTCACGCCGACAAGATAATCATAAGGCGATACCAGAGCTCTGGCGGTAGCCGCCACCGAACGCCCACCGCCGGCGACGAAGGCTTCCGACAACAGCTGCAACTGATAAGTGGCGTCGGCATAGCCTTTGAGATCCAGCGGAATGTTAGCCGCGCCCTGCTCGTCGGTAGTGCGCTCTTCCAACTCGGTTTCGAAGCCGTCGCTGTTTTGCCGGTTTTCGTAGAAGGCGTAGTCCGGGAAACGGTCAAAGCTCGGATACATGGGGCGCAGAGTCAATCGTGAGGTGACACGACGATCTTGCGCCGGCGTGCCAAACAGGTTCTGCACGTCGATCTTGGCCTGCAATTCTGAGGGTTTCACCCAACCCTGTTGCCGGTTTGGCGTCAGCTCCAGCTTCACCTTCAATTGATCCGGCTCAAACTCTTTCACATTGACGGAGGTATGACCAAGCAGCGTTGAGGTGTCGTGATTTTTCCCCACCAGATACAGATAGACGTTCCACTCGCCGGTGGGTGAATTCTCATCGGTGGTGTAGCTCAGCTCGTTGAACCCGCTGGCGCCCAACGTCAGCGGCACCGTGGTCATCAGCTTATCGCGCGGATCGCGGATTTCAGCACGTACCGGCACGCCGGCCAGCCCCACGCTCCAATCAGCAGCACGGGTGATCAGGCCAACATTAAAGGTATCTCCCGGCCGGTAAACGCCCCGATCGGAGAACAGATAGCTACTGAGCGCACGCGGATCGGTCGGGGTCTGCTCACCGGCAATGTCGAAGCGCGAGAAATCCAACCCGCGATCGTTATAGCTGCCGGTCGGCAAGAAGGAAACATCGCCCTCCTTTTCCACCAGGAACATCACCGGCTGGCGTTCATTGGTGTAAACATCAAGCGCCGGGAAGCGCACGTGGCCGTTGGTATCGGTGATTTGACTGAGCAAGGTTACGCCGTTTTTCGCGATCACCGACACTTTCGCGCTGCCGACCGGTGCGCCGCTGTGAATCGATTGGACAAATACATCGCGCGTTTTGTCCTGGGAGCTTTTGGCGACGATGCCCAGATCGGTTACTACCACAAAACGTGAATCGCCGACCCCAGCTTGATCGCCGCTTTCTTCCTCAGACTCATCCGCTCCTGCCTCTTCCTCCGCCGGCTTCTTGTTCGGCTGCCATTCGGACAGCGTCAGCAGGAAAACGCCGCGGTGAGAATCAGGATTGGTGGACAAGTAGCGGGAAAGATCGATGCCCTGATAATTCACCACGCCCGGCTGGTCATTGTTGAGCGCGGTCTGGTATTTAAAATGCTCGGTAAAATATTCGTCATCCAGCCGGTTAAACTCGGCGGAAGAGTATTCCCTGCTTTTGAAAGAAACGATGTGCTGCAATTGGCTTGGGATCACCCGTTTGATATCCAGGCGCAGGCCCGCCACGTTGCGCGCGGCAACGCTGATCTGCTTATCGCCGTTGACCGACAGGAGCGACCCTTGCGACATGAACTGCAGGGATTTCGGGAACTCCGGCACTTCAATCACCCGGTAGGCCTTTTTCGGCATTTTGTAACCGCCGTTGGAGACCAGCTGATTGTCGATCTCAAGCAGCATGAAGCGATGTGCCGGGGCATCGAATTTGAAGCTGAACTGTGGCTGGTAGCTCTCTTCAGCTTCGTTGAGCGTCAGAGTCAGCGGCGTGGACTGCGCCAGCACATTCTTGGCGACGCTGTCGGTATCCCACTGATAAAAATCATTCGGGTCTTTAGCGGCTTCAGCATCGCTGGGATCGTGCTGTGGCAGCAACCAGGCCTTGGTCGCGCGCACCAGCTCTTTATCCTTGACGGCGTCGCTGAAAGCGACGATCAGGGCCCGCTGCCCCTTGGCACCCTCGGCGTCGACCACCTGGGCGCTGGCATCGCTCAGCGCCAGGCTGTACAGCGTCGGCACCGTGACCCGGTTGCTTTTCACCTCGTCGATGGCGTTGGCGGGCACCGTCGCTTTGATGCCCTTGCCGACGGTCAGGTGCACCACACCGCCCTGATCCAGCGCCTGCAGCGGCTCTGAGTGGATCCAGGCGTTGAGTTTTTTCTCATCGTAGACCAGCGAGAAGTTAAGCTTTTTCTCCGACTTGGCGTTGCCTTCCTTCAATCCCAGCGAGACCTGTTTTTCAAAGCTGGTGACGTCCAACGGCGCATTGAACTTCAAATTAAAGATAGCGCTGCGCTTCTTCGGATCCTGCGGGTCCTGGTAATACTCGGCCTGCCCCAGTTGGTAATTAAAAGCGGGCACGTTAAAGGTGTAACGGGTATTGGCGAGCTTGATCTGCGGGGCCAGCAACGTGGCAGGATCGAGGTTAACCTGGTATTGCGTGCCCATCGGCAGCGGTTTTTTCGGCGTAAAGACCAGGGTTGAGGCGTCGTTCCAGATCCACTGGCCCTCGGCCTGCGGCTTAAGCGTCACGCCTTTGGTCACCGCTTTACCAACGTCGGTCAAAGGCGCCGCCGAGTGACTGAACGTCAGGCTTAGCTTCTGCGGTGTCGGCTTCTGAACCGCGTAGTTTATCGCTTCAGGGCCAGCGGCCTGCACGTCGGTTTGCTGATACACCATGGGTGCCGGTTCGATCGGTTGCGGTCGGTTCAGCCACCAGTGCCAGCCGTAGACAGCGCCACCGGCGATACACAACAAAACCAGCAACGCCAGACTGATGGCTTTCGGGTATTTGTTTACGCCGCTTTCCAGCCGCAAAAACGCCCGTTTCACACCGCCGGACAGCGCAGTCCACCAGGCAGGCGCACTCCAGGCAAGATTACCGATCAGCGGCCTGAATAACCGGCCCAGTAACGCCAGGCTCAGTGCCAGCAGGCGAAATGCGCCCTTGATTAACGTAAAAGGCAGACGAAGGATAAACTTTAATAAATCCATTATTGCAGCACCTTATAATCCTTTGCAGATCCCCGGATAAACGGCCAAGGTTTATCGGGTTCGAAAGACGCCGCCAAATACCCTGTCCTGGCGTCTGCGCTAATACACCCATCTGCCGCCTGGCGAAAATCAGCGGCCACGTCGGAATATAATTACGACTCTTTATTCAGCATGTTATCCAATTTCTGCAGCACAACCAGCAGCGGCATGCAGTTGGGGTCATTATCTTTCAGCGCCTCTTCAAAATAAGGCGTGATGGCGAAACGCGTCGGCAACGGCGCATCCGCATCCAGCAGCGCGTACATACGCGGCAGAAACACCCATTGCAGCCAGGCTTCGGCCGACATGCTGTCTACGCAGAAAGGTTCAGTGCTGGCGAAGGCCTCAGGCTCAGGCGGCGCGGCCTGCCAAAGAGCCAGATCGCGCATTGACTGTTCAATCGCCTGCAAACTGTGGCGAACCTGATTATTTATACTCATCTGCATTCCCGATCTATTTTCATGATGATGATTCAGCCGCGTGGCTGAAAAGCGGCAAAGCATAGCATTTTTATAGCCCAAATTCGGCTGACTTGACTAGCACGGCCGTTTTTATCTGGTGGCGTCCAGCGCCCCACGGCACAATAGGCCCACCGACTAAACCAAACAGATTAGACACATGCCTGCAATCACAACGACAAAAAACCACGCCACGCCCGGCAAAGCCATGCTGGCTTCGGTCACCGGCTACGCCATGGACGGCTTTGACTTGCTGATCCTCGGCTTTATGCTGCCGGCCATCAGTATCGAAATGGGATTGAGTTCTTCCGCCGCCGGTTCGCTGGTCACCTGGACGCTGATCGGCGCCGTACTGGGCGGGGTGATTTTCGGTCACCTCAGCGATCGCTTTGGTCGTATCCGGGTATTGACCATCACCATCCTGATGTTCTCGGTGTTTACCGGCCTTTGTGCCCTGGCACAAGGCTACTGGGATTTGCTCGCCTACCGTACGCTGGCGGGCATCGGGCTGGGCGGGGAGTTCGGTATCGGCATGGCGCTGATCGCCGAAGCCTGGCCGGCGGAAAAACGCAATCGAGCCTCGGCCTACGTGGGCATGGGCTGGCAGCTTGGCGTATTGGCGGCGGCGTTTCTCACCCCGTTACTGCTGACGCATATCGGCTGGCGCGGCATGTTCCTGGTGGGCTTGTTGCCCGCACTGGCGTCGTTCCTGATCCGCCGCACCCTGGGAGAACCGGAAGCGTTCGTCCGCCAGCAAAGCACCGGTGAACAGCTCTCTTTCGCCCAACGTATCAGGCTGCTGTTCAAAGACCGCGCCACCAGCAAGGCCAGTATCGGTATTTTTATTTTGTGCTCGGTGCAGAACTTCGGCTATTACGGGCTGATGATTTGGATGCCGACCTACCTGGCCAAAAACTTCGGTTTCTCATTAACCAAGTCAGGCCTGTGGACAGCGGTTACGGTGATCGGCATGACGTTCGGTATCTGGCTGTTTGGCGTCTTGGCCGACCGCTTCAGCCGCTGGAAGATTTTTATCAGCTATCAGATCGGTGCGGTGGTGATGGTGGTGGTCTATGCGCAACTTAGCGACCCGACGTTAATGCTGTTTGCCGGCGCGCTGATGGGAATGTTCGTTAATGGGATGATTGGCGGCTACGGCGCGTTGATCTCCGATACTTACCCGGTACAGGCGCGCGCTACCGCACAAAACATTTTGTTCAATCTGGGGCGAGGCGTTGGCGGCCTGGGGCCATTGGTGATCGGCGCATTGGTGACGCAGGTATCCTTCGCTGCGGCAATCAGCCTGCTGGCGGCGATTTATCTGCTGGATATTTATGCCACGCTGTTCCTGCTGCCTAAAAAACAGGTCGATGGCGATACGCTGGGGGCGATTGGTTAACAACTGAGATGAATTCGAGCAGGGTTAAGCCTGTTGACGGCTTAAAGCATAAATCCGTATAAAAAGTTGAGGGCACTGCGCTAACAGTGCCCTCGGTTCGTTTTATAGCAGTCCCGCTACACAGTGTGCTCCCTGCTCAATCCTTGAAAACTTTTCCTGCGGCCATCCTGACCAAACCATCCTGGCGTTGTCCCGTAACATCGTCCTGATGCGGTTCCTCAGTCTTCATGACCCGCCAACCATCCTTTGCCGGCTCTCAATCTCCATCCTGGAGGTGTCCCTGGTTTCAATCCTGAAACATCCTGGCATCTCCTGACGCCGTCCTTCGCTCTTCACTGAGCGCATCCACTTCTTCTTCCTGAAGCTGCATCATCCTGATGCTTTCCAGCTCCGCCGTATCCCTTCCGGTGAACATAAGATCGCTTAATTATCCCGGGTTCACAAGAGCTTACCGGCAGGCTGACGGAAAATTAATGCTAAGAGTTATCCTAAAGAAAAACTAACCAATTGATCTGGATAACAATAAAATCCATCTCAGCAACAATGCGGTGAAAATTAAAAGCGATCTCTCACAGCCCGTGTGCGAGATATCTCACACGGGATATGGTTAAATTAGCGTCAAGCGTCAATCCGCGGGCGCAATGCATCGAGGAAATTGCCCAACGACGCCGCCAGTAAGGTGCGCTTATCGCTGCCAAATTGCTCCAGCACCACATTCCCACTGACGTTGCACAAAGAGACCAGGGTCATTTCTGATTCGGTGGTTGCCAGGAACAGCGTCGGGGACAGTTTCAAACGTTTTTGCGTTACCAGATGACCGATCAGGTTTTCCTGCAGGCGGATAAAATCGTCTTCGCTCCATACCTGCAGCAAGGTCAAATGATGTTCGCCGAACTGCGCACCCATATCGCCAGCATACTGCTGGGTATAAAACAGATTGATGTCCGGCTGCAGACGAAGCTCAAGCGCAGTCTCTACCTTTTCCAGCGTTGCGGCCGGGGTGAAGGGTTGCGGCAACCACAGCGCCTGGTCATCGCGGTTTTCGACCAGGCAGGGCGACGGCACGCCGTACAGCTCCTGACTTGCCGGCGCATGACCGCGCTCCTGCTGCCAAAGCTCAACATAACGCTGGGTAAATTCACGCAGGGCGTGCGGTACATCGTGGTCCATATTTTTTCTCGCATACGGTAAACTGGCGACCATTGTACCTATCTCTCACCAAGGTGACAGCAGATGTCCTCCAACCAAGCCCCTTCCCTGTCGGAACTGACGCTGGGCAAAGCCTGACAATCTACGCACGTTGCCCCCGTCGCGGCGGGCAGGACATCAATCCCTGGCGCAGCAAAACGGACTTTGTCCCGTTTCGAGGTCGTCCGACACGCCAATAGTGCGAAACATTGCTCAACAACTGAGCTAACGAGTGGTTTGTGTTGGTAAAAATCGGGGGACGGCGGTAAGGTTAAATCAGGTGCGCCGGGCATTCCGGTCGGGTTTTGCCGCCGTGCCCTGACAATAACGAGATGCTGTTCTGCTGCGTATGGATTACTACTGCCCCGTTCCGGGTGCAAAGGAGTTACCTTGATTACACACATCAGCCCGCTTGGCTCTATGGATTTGCTGTCGCAGCTGGAAGTAGACATGCTGAAGCGTACCGCCAGCAGTGATCTATACCGTTTGTTCCGCAACTGTTCGCTGGCCGTTTTGAACTCCGGCAGCCAGACCGACAACAGCAAACAGCTGCTGTCACGCTACGAAACCTTTGATATCAACGTGCTGCGCCGTGAGCGCGGTGTGAAACTCGAACTGGTTAACCCACCGGAAGACGCCTTTGTCGACGGTCGAATTATCCGCTCGCTGCAGGCCAACCTGTTCGCCGTGCTGCGCGATATTCTGTTCGTTCACGGGCAGATCGACAGCGCCGGCCGTTTCCAGCATCTGAATCTGGAAAACTCGGCCCACATTACCAACCTGGTGTTCTCTATCCTGCGTAACGCCCGTGCGTTGCACCTCGATGAGGATCCTAACCTGGTGGTGTGCTGGGGCGGCCATTCGATCAATGAAAATGAATACCTTTATGCCCGCAAGGTCGGCAGCCAACTGGGCCTGCGCGAGCTGAATATCTGTACCGGCTGCGGACCGGGTGCCATGGAAGCGCCGATGAAAGGCGCCGCCGTGGGCCACGCCCAGCAGCGCTACCGCAACAGCCGTTTTATCGGCATGACCGAACCTTCAATCATTGCCGCAGAACCGCCAAACCCGCTGGTCAATGAGCTGGTTATCATGCCGGACATCGAAAAACGCCTGGAGGCCTTCGTCCGTATTGCCCACGGTATCATCATCTTCCCGGGCGGCGTTGGCACGGCGGAAGAACTGCTGTATCTGCTGGGTATTCTGATGAACCCGGAAAACAGCGAACAGGTCTTGCCGCTGATCCTCACCGGGCCAAAAGAGAGCGCCGACTATTTCCGCGTGTTGGACGAGTTCATCATGAACACGCTGGGGGACGCAGCGCGCCGCCATTACACCATCATCATCGACGATCCGGCCGAAGTGGCGCGGCAGATGAAAAAAGCCATGCCGCTGGTGAAAGAAAACCGCCGCAATACCGGCGATGCCTACAGCTTCAACTGGTCTATTCGCATCGCGCCGGATCTGCAATTGCCGTTCGAGCCGAGCCATGAAAATATGGCGAATCTCAACCTGTATCCGGACCAGCCGGCCGAACAGTTGGCCGCTGCGCTACGCCGCGCGTTTTCCGGCATCGTCGCCGGCAACGTGAAGGAAAATGGCATTCATGCCATTGAGCAGTTCGGCCCGTACAAGCTGCACGGCGAACCGCAGATGATGAAACAGATGGACAGCCTGTTGCAGGGCTTCGTTGCTCAACACCGTATGAAGCTGCCGGGCAGCGCCTATGTACCCTGCTACGAAATAGTCGCTTAACGAACCCTCTGGGCGGCTTAATAACCGCCCTTCTTTTTACCTGACTTTTCCGCCTTTACTCTATATGGATTTCAAGTTGCAGCCAGGCGGTAAGCGTGTTCATCCCCGGAGCTTACTTGGGGGGAGTACGTGAAGTCAGCAACGCTGCAGCTTGAAAGACGACGAGTTAATGCCTATACACCTACTGATTGTCGACGCCCTCAACCTCATCCGCCGCATTCACGCCGTGCAGGGGTCTCCCTGTGTCAACGCCTGCCAGCACGCCGTGCAACAGTTGATCCAGCACAGCCGCCCAACGCACGCGGTGGCGGTATTCGACGAGGACGATCGCAGCGAAAGCTGGCGTCATCAGATCCTGCCCGACTATAAAGCCGGACGTTCGCCGATGCCGGAGAATCTGCAGCAGGAAATGCCGCAGCTTCGCCAGGCGTTCGAGGCCCTCGGCGTCGCCTGTTGGCACTCGCCAGGCAATGAAGCGGACGATCTGGCGGCAACGCTGACGGCCAAAATCGCAGGCGGCGACCATCAGGTCACTATTGTGTCCACCGACAAAGGTTACTGTCAGTTGTTGGCACCCAGCGTGCAAATCCGCGATTACTTTCAAAAGCGCTGGCTGGATATGCCGTTTGTGCAGCAGGAGTTTGGGGTATCGCCACAGCAGTTGGCGGATTACTGGGGATTGGCGGGGATCAGCAGCAGCAAGATCCCTGGCGTAGCCGGCATCGGACCGAAAACGGCGGTGTTGCTGTTGCAGCAGGCAGGTTCACTGGACGGGCTCTACCAGGCCCTGGAGCAGGTGCCGGAGAAATGGCGCGGTAAACTTCAACAACACCGCGACATGGCTTATATCAGTA
Source organism: Serratia sp. BNK-12 (assembly GCF_047456085.1). Taxonomy (NCBI): domain Bacteria; kingdom Pseudomonadati; phylum Pseudomonadota; class Gammaproteobacteria; order Enterobacterales; family Yersiniaceae; genus Serratia; species Serratia sp. BNK-12. Next base: position 895,933 of record NZ_CP179896.1, on the reverse strand, counting down.
AAAAGGTCGCCACCTTGCGCACCGACCTGACGTTAACCGGTAACCTGCAGCAACTGCGGTTACCGGCATAAACCAGGGCGCTGCAGAAAGCGCCCGCTCAATTAATCACGCTCGTCGCGACGACCAGCCACGGCAGACCACATACGGCGGACGTGCACGGTAACTTCTTCACGATCGTGGTACAGCTGCTTGGCATGGATTTGCGAGCTGATACCCGCCGCATCCAGCGCTTCCCTGATCGACTGCAGGTTCTGCGAAACCTCTTCGTAGCGTTTTTTCATCGGCAACTTCAGGTTGAAGATCGCCTCGCGACACCAGCCTTTCACCAGCCATTGGATCATCAAGCTGGTCACCTTCGCAGGTTTTTCCACCATGTCACACACCAGCCAGTAAATCTTGCTGCTGGAAGGTTCATATCTGAACCCGTCGGCGCGGTGATGGGTTACCTGTCCGGTATCCATCAGGCTTGGCGCCATCGGGCCATTGTCCACCGCGTGCACCATCATGCTGCGTTGCACCAGTTGGTAGGTCCAACCGCCCGGACAGGCCCCCAGATCGACCGCATGCATACCGCTGGCCAAACGCTCGTCCCACTCGTCGGCGGGGATAAACACGTGGAATGCCTCTTCCAGCTTCAGCGTAGAACGGCTTGGCGCGTCTGAAGGGAATTTAAGGCGCGGAATGCCCATATAGAACGGTGAGTTGTTGTTGCTGAAGGAGTAACCGACATAACAGCAACCCGGCGCGATAAAGAACACGTGCACCACCGGACGGGTTGCATTCTCACGGGCCATCAACACTTTCTGCTCACGCATCGCGGCGCGCAACGGCACCGTCAGTTTGCGGCAGAACTTCATCAACTCTTTGCTTTCGTTGGTGTCCGGCACTTCTACTCGCAGCTCACCACCGCGATCGACCACGCCAATCAGCATGCCAACGATCGGTGATACGCGATCTTCCGGCGGCAAATCACGCAGAAGCTCGCCCACCACCAGCATCTGGCGGGCAAAAATCAGCTCGCGGAACGGAATTTCCCGCGCCAGGCGATCGGCATCGTCCGGTTGGTAGCACTCAAAAAGCACGTAGCCGCTGTTGTCCTTCACTCTGGCGAAGCCAAACACTTCCAGCTCGGCAGCCTTGGCGGTAATTTCCGCCGCACACTCTTTTTCAAAACCCTGGCGGCAATACAACGCAATCTTATTCATGGCGCTCGGCCTTTTTCCTCAGACGCAAAGCGCCAATCAACATCAATACCCAACCGGCCAGGAAACACACGCCGCCAATCGGCGTGATATAGACCCAGACCTTCAGGTGCGACAGCGCCAGACAGTACAGGCTGCCGCTGAACAGTACGGTGCCGAGCGCCAATAACGCCCCGCTCCAGTAAAACCACAGGCTGACACGGCGTTGCATCGCCACTGCCAGTGCCAGGATCGTCAGGGTATGAAAGCCCTGATATTCCAGCCCGGTACGGATCCAGGCCATCTCGTTAGCGCCCAGCGTGCCACTTAATACGTGTGCGCCAAACGCGCCCAGAGCAACAAATACAAAACCGCTGATAGCGGCAAAAATCAGCATTGAACGACTGCTCATCGTTATTTACCTTTATTGAAAAAAACCGGCGGCGACAAAACGGCGACCGGCCTCATTGTTCGTAGCGAAAGCGGAACTTTTCTTGCTCGCTGGCTGCCCGCGCCAGGATCCACTGACGAAAGGCGGCTATTTTACCCAGTTCTGCCTGACTGTCATGACATACCAGATAAAAAGCATTTTTACTGACCAGGACGTCGTTAAACGGGCATACCAATCGCCCGGCTTCGATCTCGGTCTGTGCCATCACGTTATTGACCAGTGCAATCCCCTGCCCATGCACTGCCGCCTGAACCACCATGGCGCTGTGGCTGAAAATCGGCCCCTGCTGTACATTGATGTGCTGCAACCCCAACTGGCGCGTGTAGGCCAGCCAATCGCGGCGTGAAGTATCATGCAGTAGCGTGTGATAAGCCAGATCGCTCGTCATTTTTAACGCATGTTCGCCGGTAAGCAGGCTGGGAGAGCATACCGGCAGCAGGTATTCCGCGTATAAACGCTCGGCGCGCAACCCAGTCCAGTTGCCGCGACCATAGAAAATCGCCACGTCCACGTCATCCGCCAGCTTGTCTTCTTCACGGTCCACCGCCTGGATACGCACGTCAATTCCCGGATAAGCTGAGTTAAAGCCGGACAGGCGGGGCACCAGCCACTGAATGGCAAAACTCGGGGGCAAACTGACGGTCAGTGCACCCTTGGCGCTGCGCGCCTGTAACTTGCGCGTTGCCTCATTGATCGAGGAGAAGATTTCCTTGATATCCAGATAATAACTTTGCCCTTCTTCCGTCAGCAACAGCGAGCGGTTGCGGCGCCGAAACAGCTTCAGGCCGAGGAAGTCCTCCAGCGACTTGATCTGGTGGCTCACCGCGGCCTGGGTGACAAACAGTTCTTCAGCCGCTTTGGTAAAACTCAGATGACGAGCAGCCGCGTCAAAGACCCGCAGTGCATTCAGAGGTGGTAAGCGTTTAGACATTTATTAGCTACTTTTGTGTAACAATATTCCGAGTGATTCGGCATAAAAAATCAGGCGGCGTGGTGTGCGGTGCAAAAGGCACAGAACAACAAAGCGCTACCATTAGTTTTTTTAATCCGAGCCATTATAAATTGTCCGTTGAGCATGCGCCAGCAAATACCTATAGTGGCGGCACTTCCCGGGCCGGAACGAAAAGGGAGTGGGTGTCGAGGACGCCGATGAACTTTTGGCTTGTGGTTGTGATGTTGTGTTTGCAAATTGTCTGGCAATCCAGACGTGGTAGCTAAGCTACTGTTTTTTCACTTCCTGTACATTTACCCTGTCTGTCCATAGTGATTTTATGCAGCACCGCAAGCTTTGCGGTGCTTTTTTTTGCCTGACGTTTACTGGTTGCTTTCAACCATTTCTTTCACGTCGGAGCGGTTGATCTGCTGCTCAACACCGTTGGCATCTTTATAGCTGATCATCCCGGTGTCGTTGTCCACTTTTGGCTTGCCGTCAGCGACAATAGTGCGCCCATCATTGGTGTGCATCACGTAATTGCTGGAGCAGGCTGCCAGGGTGAACGTAAGCATCAGAGCAGAGATAACTGCGGCTGTCTTCTTCATTGTGGACTCCTTGTAGTTTTAAATGCTGTAAAAAACCCTTTCTATTATTCAACGCCATTATTTAGCGCGTACTTATTAGCATAACAAACTTTCCCAAGATTGCCAGGCGATAAGTCCTAATGGTCGTGATAGCTTGTCTCCAGCCGTAAAATAAGACAGGATCAGTGATTGACTCCAGCCAGTGATAATCAGGGTATGACGCCTTTTAATCCCATCGACTTCCGTAATCAGTTTCCTGCATTGCAGCAGGCGGGCATTTATCTCGACAGCGCCGCCACCGCATTAAAACCTCTGGCGGTGATCGCCGCTACGCAGCAGTTTTATCGTGACGATGCGGCAACGGTGCATCGTAGCCAGCATAGGGCCGCACAGGACCTGACTGCCCGTTTCGAGCAGGCGCGCCAACAGGTCGCTACACTGATCAACGCCCCTTCAGCCGATGATATTATCTGGACCCGCGGCACCACCGAAGCCATCAACCTGATAGCGCAGAGCTATGCTCGCCCACTGCTGCAACCGGGTGACGAAATTCTGGTGAGCGAGGCCGAGCATCACGCCAATCTGATCCCCTGGTTGATGGTCGCAGAGCAAACCGGAGCTCGGGTGGTAAAACTGCCCCTTGGTGCAGATCGCCTGCCGGACCTGACATTGTTGCCTGGCCTGCTCAACGCCAAAACCCGTCTGCTGGCACTGGGGCAAATGTCCAACGTCACCGGCGGCTGCCCGGATCTGGCGTATGCCATCACTTTGGCCCACCGCACCGGCGCACGCGTGATGATCGACGGCGCGCAAGGCATAGTGCACTGCCCTGCCGATGTTCAGCGGCTTGATATTGATTTCTACGCTTTCTCCGGCCACAAACTCTACGGCCCAACCGGCATAGGGGCGCTGTACGGCAAGAGCGAGTTATTGGCGCAAATGGCACCGTGGCAGGGCGGCGGCAAGATGCTGACCCAGGCATCGTTCGAGGGGTTCACGCCGCAAAAGCCTCCTCACTGCTTTGAAGCAGGCACGCCCAACATCGCCGGCGTGTTGGGGTTAGCCGCCGCACTGGAGTGGCTTTCCAATCAGGACATGTTGGCTGCCGAACGCTACAGCCGTGGCCTGGCCGATAACGCCGAACAAAGGTTGGGGGGATTACCGGGCTTTCGCAGCTTCCGTTGCTCAGGTTCCAGCCTGCTGGCATTCGATATTGCCGGCATCCACCACAGCGACATCGTCACCCTGCTGGCAGAACAAGGCATCGCCGTACGTGCCGGCCAGCACTGCGCCCAACCGCTGATGGCGGCGCTCGGGGTCAGTGGGACGCTGCGCGCCTCCTTTGCACCTTATAACACCCAGGAAGATGTCGATGCTTTGGTCGCAGCCCTGATCAACGCCATCGACCTGCTGGCCGACTAGACTGAATGAACACCGGAGACGCTATGCTTGCCCCTCATCCCTTTGGCCGTGAAATCACCGCCGGGGCGCTAATCGAAAAATTTACCGCGCTGAAACAGTGGGAAGATCGCTATCGCCAACTGATTATGTTGGCAAAGCAGCTGCCCCCGTTGCCGGAAGCATTACGTGCAGCGGAAATGGAATTGAGCGGCTGTGAAAACCGGGTCTGGCTGGGGCATCAGTTGCAGGCGGACGGGACGCTGCATTTTTATGGCGACAGCGAAGGTCGCATTGTACGAGGCCTGTTGGCGGTGCTGCTGACGGCGGTAGAAGGAAAAACGCCGCAACAAATCGCGGCGATGGACCCCTTGGGGTTGTTTGATCAGTTGGCGCTACGCGCCCAGCTCAGCGCCACCCGAGCCAGTGGACTGGAAGCGCTGGCTGCCGCAGTGAAAACGATCGGCGCCCGCTACGCCTGACGCGCGGCTTTGGCTACCATCTTTTTCAGCGCGTGGGAAACGGCGACAAAGCCAAAGGTCGCGGTAACCATGGTTGCCGCACCGAATCCCGCACTGCAATCCATTCGTTTTGGCCCTTCTGCGGTGCTGCGCGACGCGCAAACGCTGCCATCCGGCTGCGGATAAACCAGGGGTTCGCTGGAAAACACGCAGTCGATGCCCAGCTTGCCCTTGCTGTTCTTCACCACGTTGAAATCATTTTTCAGCCGCTCACGCAGCTTGGCCGCCAGCGGATCCTGTATGGTTTTCGCCAGATCGACCACCGCAATCTGGGTCGGGTCTATCTGTCCACCGGCACCGCCGGTGGTAACCACAGGTATCTTGTAGCGTCGACAATAAGCCAACAGTGCCGCCTTCGGCCGCACGCTGTCAATCGCGTCAATGACGTAGCTGAAATTGTTATCGAGCAGCTCGGCAACGTTGTCCGCCGTAATGAAATCGTCGATGCAGGTCACCCGACATTCAGGGTTGATCGCCAGAATGCGCTCCGCCATTACTTCCGTTTTTGACTGCCCGACATGTTGGCGCAGCGCATGAATTTGACGGTTGGTGTTGGTGACGCAGACATCATCCATATCAATCAGGGTGATAGCGCCGATGCCGGTACGCGCCAGCGCTTCTGCCGCCCAGGAGCCCACGCCGCCGATGCCAATCACGCAAATGTGCGCCTGGGCAAACAGCGCCAACGCCTGCTGACCGTATAAACGTGCCGTGCCGCCAAAACGCTGCAGATAGGCTTCAGAATAGGCTGTGCTCATAACGCTTTGATTACCTTAACTTTGCAAATGATAAGGGCCGGAGGATCCGGCCCTTAAGATTATTGACAAAGGGGGATAAAAGCGTGGTTTTTCCCCCTTTGTGTTATCAGCCGAAAATCAATAAATTGATTTTCCTGATTATTTTCAAAATCTTTAGCGCCTGCCACCAAACATTATATGTTTGTATGCAGTCTCGAGGGCCGGAGGATCCGGCCCTTACGAGTCAATTTCGGTATACCCGTTGCCTTTCAAGCCACAGTCAGACGACCAGCCTGAAATTTATCGGGTAAAGCCTGGTGCCGTTAACGGGTGACCAACAGCGAACCGCCAGAGGCGGAGCTGGTCTGGCTGGTAAACAGCGGCGCGTTTACGTTGGCGCCTTTGAGCACCCAAACGCGGCCATAGTGGTTGTAATAACCCGCCGAGTGACCGGCGTCAGCCCCGATGCCCTGGTACATATCGAAGTGCTGGCCTTTGATCGCCCCACCGACGTCCAGCGCCACCATTAGACGCATCTCATATTTTCCCGTGAATTTACCCTTGTTGTCCAGCAGTGGTACCTCCGCCAGCAGCGTGGTGCCCGCCGGGATCAGTGAACGGTCGGAGGCCACCGAGGCTTTGGCGATCAGCGGCACCGCACTGGCACCCCGTACCGGTGCAAAGGCCTCCGGACGGAAGAAGACAAAGGAAGGGTTTTGTTCCAGCAGCTCACGCACTTCTGCCGCGCTGTGGGTATCCGCCCACTGACGAATCGCCTGCATCGACATATCTGCCTTCGCCACTTCACCGCGATCGATCAGCACCTTGCCAATGCTGCGATAAGCATGGCCGTTCTTGCCACCGTAGCCGAAGAACACCAACGGTTGGCCGTTGCCGTAATCCACATAGCCACTGCCCTGGACTTCCATCATAAAGTTGTCCATCAGGGAGTTGGTGTACGCCACGATATAACGGTCATCCAACGCGCCTGAGTAAATGCCCGCGCGATCGGGCAGGCGGCCTTTTCCTTTTGGCGGCATGCGGTACAGCGGATAACGGAACTCACCCTGTTGGGTATAGCGCGCCTGCACCACCGGCGTGTAGTAACCGGTAAACTGAACGTTGCCGTAGTTGTCTACGCCTTCCATCTGGTAAGCGCTGAGGCCGTACTGGTTCAGGTTGCGCGTATCGGCGCCGGAGGCCATCCAGTTCTGTACTGCCTGATAGGTGGTGTTGTTGCGATTAAAAAGTGAAGGAGAAGCGTATTTAATCTCCATCAGCTGATCTGAATAATCCTTGGCATTAACCGGTACACCTTTCGCGTTGGGTTGATTCACCAACTCCAGCGACTGATCCAGACGTCCATCCTTATATTGCTGTCCCCGATCGGTCGGCTTTGACGAACAGCCTGCCAGTATCGCTACCATTAACCCGCCCAGCAGGTATTTGCCCCAACGTCCTTTCATCGCGCACACTCTCAACTGATATGATCTACCGGCGAACGATAACAAACGCCCATAGATAAAGGAATCGCCGCCTATAAAAAAAGCCCTCGGCCGGATAATGATGAAAAAGAACGCAAGTTGCGGACTTATTCGACAGAAAGGCTGTTTTAGTTCAATAAAATGCAAAAAGGGTTGCAACAAAATGCACGGAGAGTATAGTGCGCTTCCATCGGACGCGGGGTGGAGCAGCCTGGTAGCTCGTCGGGCTCATAACCCGAAGGTCGTCGGTTCAAATCCGGCCTCCGCAACCAACCGATACTGCAAGAGCAGTATCAAGTAAGTGTTGGATTCGATGAAAAAAGTATTATACGGACGCGGGGTGGAGCAGCCTGGTAGCTCGTCGGGCTCATAACCCGAAGGTCGTCGGTTCAAATCCGGCCCCCGCAACCAACCGATACTGTACCAGCGGTATCTTATGAAAGTTGGTTTACGATAATACAAGCATTAAGACGGACGCGGGGTGGAGCAGCCTGGTAGCTCGTCGGGCTCATAACCCGAAGGTCGTCGGTTCAAATCCGGCCTCCGCAACCAATCTTAATGACCACAGATAAGCACCTTAACGGGTGTTTTTTTGTATCTGAAATCCACCAATCCCGATTTCACTCCCGCGAACAACGCCCTCTCCCTGACGTCCATGAAATCAGGTTAGCACACCCGATCAATCATAATGACTTTCACGTTTTTGCAGCCACATCCCCCCAATGGCTAACGCCGATACCACCGCCGGCACCGCCGCAAGCAGCAACAGATCGGATGCCATCCAATGGCGGGCAATCAGTGCAGCCCCCAATAGAGGCCCGAGCATCGAAGCGCCCCGCCCTATACCCAGCCCCCAACCTAAACCGGTTGAACGCAAAAATGTCGGGTAACCGCCGGCAGCCAGCGCATTTACCCCCGGCATGCCGCCGACGACGAAAACGCCTGTAACAAAGACCGAGCTGAACAGTATCAGCAGATTTTTCGGCTCAAAACCTATCGCGGCTATTGAAAGGGCCGCAATTGAAAAGCCGGTGATAAGCACGCTGTAAGCCCCGAATTTATCAATCAGGCGACCCAGCGCCAGGGTGCCTAAAACCCCGCCAAACTGTAATGCTCCCGTGGCTAAATTGGCGATTTCCAGCGACAGGCCCGCGTCCTTGATCAGGGTTGGCAGCCAATTTGCCAAAAAATAGAGATCGATAAGATTCATAAAATTCACCAGCCAAAGCAGCAAGGTGAACGCAGCACGGTTATCTCGAAAGAGATCAACCACCGTGGCTTTGGCGCGCTGCATGCCAATGTGGCTGTTGGAAAGATCGACGCTCATGGCCTGCTGCTCCGGAAACACTTTTCGCAAGGTTGAACGAATTGCCGCTTCTCCCTTTCCGCATCTCAACATCCATTGTGCCGACTCCGGCAGGTAAGCCCACATAGAAATCGCCAGGATAATCGGCAAAAGCCCCCCGAGAATAAAAATAGCCTGCCAGCCAACGAGCGGGATCAGCAAAGCCGCGGTAACGCCACCCAGCCCACCGCCGATCGCAAAAAAACAGGTTATCGCAGTGATATAGGTCGCTCGCTGGCGTAAGGGGCTGTATTCGACAACCAATGCAATACAGTTGGGCATCACGCCGCCTAAGGCTATACCGGCAAGGAAACGGAACGCCATCAGTTGGTTAACATTCTGGGCGAAGGCAGAGCACAGGGTGAATACGCCAAAAATGAGTGTGGCAGAAATGATGGACGGCCTACGCCCGATGCGATCGGCAAGCCAGCCCAGAGCAAAGGCACCGATGGCAATGCCGGCCAAGCCGGCGCTAAACACCGGGCCCAGCACCGCGGTTTCCAGCGACCAGGCATCCCGAATGGCCGGTGCGGCATAACCCATAGCCTGGATATCGAAACCATCACACAGTAGACAAAGCGCGCACATAGTCAGCAACAGCACTTGGCCGCGACGCGTCCCCGTGCTGTCTACCATTTCCTGAATGCTCTGCATTCCTTCGTTTGCGGACATTGACACGGGATATCCTTTTTTATGCGAATAAAATATATTTTTTAATAGAATATATTTTTTATTCCCTGTCAATGTGCAACACGGATTTTGCGCGCCGGTGTCTCAGAGTGTGAGCGAGTCGACGAACCAGGATCTGGAGCCTTAGCAGATGAGGAATGGGGAGTCACGCTTATTGCAGCCAACCATTGGCTTGACGATTGCCGGTGAAGGGGCAACGAAATGGGTGCTGCCGATAGGATTCGCGAGCTTTTCGTCGCCAGTTTCAGGGACAATTAGAGATGGGAAGACTCGGCAAAACATTCGCCGTTGGGGCAAACTCCGGCTTGTTCAGGAATACAGTTATTGCGAAAGCGCAGCGGTCTGCAGATCCCCGCCGCCGCTCTCTAGCTGCGTGCAACCGCACCGCCGTTAGCAAAATACGCTTTGATACCTGCGAGAATAGACTCCGCCACCTGCTGCTGGAAATGGGTGGTACGCAACTTACGCTCTTCCTCTATGTTACTGATAAATGCTGTTTCAACCAGGATAGAGGGGATATCCGGCGCCTTTAACACCGCAAAACCGGCCTGATCGACGCGATTCTTATGCAAACGGTTGATTTTGCCCATTCGGTTAAGCACTTCCTTGCCGAATTTCAGGCTGTCGTTGATGGTTGCGGTTTGTAGTAAATCAAACATGGTGTGATCCAAATAGCGATCGCCGCTTTTGCTGACACCGCCGATTTGGTCCGATTCGTTCTGGGTCTGCGCCAGGAACTTGGCCGCCGAGCTGGTGGCCCCCTTGGTCGACAGCGCAAATACCGACGAACCGCGCGCGGCACGGTTGGTGAAGGCATCCGCATGGATCGACACAAACAGATCGGCGCGCTGCTTGCGTGCCTTAGCCACCCTCACCTTAAGCGGAATGAAGACGTCCTCATTGCGCGTCATAAACACCTTCATGTTCGGCTCACGCTTGATTAAGGTACTCAGGCGACGGGCAATCTGCAGTACGATATCTTTTTCACGCGTTTTGAATTTGCCAATCGCACCGGGATCCTCGCCGCCGTGGCCGGGATCCAGCATGATGACAATAGGCCGATCGCGCCCTGCTTTACCGGCCTGCGGTGCTTCCGCCGGTAAAGTGCGCTCAAGATCGCCCTTGTTGTAATCTTCCAGTAACGCCAACAGCGGATCATAGTCTTCGCCGCTGCCGCCCTTGCTCGGGTACAGATCCATCACCAGACGATTGCGGTATTCCGGCACCGGCGCCAATGTAAACATGTGGGGCGTGACGCTGCGTTTAAGCTCCAGCACCAGCCTGACGGTGTTTTGATCGAACTGGCCGACACGCGCCTGTTTCAGGTAAGGATCGTCGTCGCGTACCTGGCCGACAATGCCCTTAAGCACGCTGTTGAGCTGCACGCCCTCGATATCCACCACCACGCGATCGGGATTGGTCAACGCAAACTGTTTATATTTCAGTTCAACGTTAGATTCGAGCGTCACTCGGGTATAGGTAGACGAAGGCCAGACACGTACGGCGATGACGTGCGACGAAGCGGCGACGCCCACCCGACTCACACTCAGCAACCAGCTAGCGGCAACCCCCTGCAATAAACGACGGCGGCCCAGATTGTGATTTGAGTTTGGCATGCGACTCCGGCAGTGGTAACAGATTAAAACAGATGAAAAAAACACCAGTAAACGGGAATGCCGAAAACTTTAACCAATCATTCCGGCGCTGTCATCAGAAAATCTTTTTATGGTTTTTCAATTTATTAACGATTCAGCGCCCTTAGCAAAGAAATAGAGACAATTTCCCACTTGCCATCAGGCCAATAAAAGAATAAAAATACAAAAATACCGTATAAATATGCAAATGAGGTTTGGCCGTGAAGGAACGTAGTACAGAGCTGGTCCAAGGATTCCGTCACTCAGTTCCCTATATCAACGCCCACCGTGGCAAGACGTTTGTCGTCATGCTTGGCGGGGAAGCCATCGAACATGAGAACTTTTCCAACATCGTCAACGATATCGGGCTGCTGCATAGCCTGGGCATTCGTTTGGTGGTGGTCTATGGCGCACGGCCGCAAATCGACGTTAATTTGGCGCAGCATAATTACGAACCGATTTATCACAAACATACGCGCGTTACCGACGCCCACACCCTTGAGCTGGTTAAACAAGCAGCAGGCCTGTTGCAACTGGATATCACCGCCAGGCTGTCAATGAGCCTCAACAACACACCGCTGCAGGGTGCGCATATCAACGTGGTTAGCGGTAACTTTATCATTGCCCAACCGCTGGGTATCGATGACGGTGTGGATTACTGCCACAGCGGCCGCATCCGTCGTATTGATGAAGAAGCCATTCATCGTCAGCTCGACAGCAACGCCATTGTGCTGATCGGCCCGGTTGCCGTTTCGGTTACCGGCGAAAGCTTTAACCTGACGTCAGAGGAAGTGGCGACCCAGTTGGCCATCAAGCTGAAAGCCGAGAAGATGATCGGCTTCTGCTCGTCTCAAGGGGTCACCGATCAGGAAGGCAATATCATTTCCGAACTGTTTCCCAACGATGCGCAGAAACGCATCGAAGAACTGGAAGAGAGCGGTGATTACCATTCGGGCACCGTGCGCTTCCTGCGCGGCGCGGTAAAGGCCTGTCGCAGCGGCGTACGCCGCAGCCACCTGATCAGCTATCAGGAAGACGGTGCGTTGGTGCAGGAATTGTTCTCACGCGATGGTATCGGCACCCAAATCGTCATGGAGAGCGCGGAACAGGTGCGCCGGGCCACGATTAACGACATCGGCGGCATCCTCGAACTGATCCGTCCGCTTGAACAGCAAGGCATTTTGGTTCGCCGCTCACGTGAGCAGTTGGAAATGGAGATCGACAAGTTCACCATTATTGAACGCGATAACCTGACCATCGCCTGCGCGGCGCTGTATCCGTTCCCGGAAGAGAAAATCGGCGAGATGGCCTGCGTGGCGGTGCACCCGGATTACCGCAGCTCATCACGCGGTGAAATGTTGCTGCAGAGGGTGGAGAGTCAGGCGCGCCAGATGGGCCTGCGTAAACTGTTCGTGCTGACCACCCGCAGCATCCACTGGTTCCAGGAGCGCGGGTTCACCCCGGCGGAAGTTGACGTGCTGCCAATGCAAAAACAGGCGCTGTACAACTACCAACGCCGTTCCAAAATTCTGCTGGCCGATCTGTAACCCGCGCGGGCGCAGCATGCTGCGCCCCAAGCTCTCTCTTAACCCGTTATCTGTAACCGCTCTGCCAACCCACTGCGGCGTTGGGTCGGGGTGCGGATCGCCCGTAGTAAAACGGCTTCGGTGGCATACAGCGAAAGCTGCTTCCTCGCCCGGGTAATCGCGGTATACACCAGTTCCCGGGTCAGCACCGGCAAGAAATGATTGGGCAGTACCAGTACCGTATGATCGAACTCCGAGCCCTGCGATTTATGCACCGTCATCGCATAGGCAGTTTCATGCGCCGGTAAACGACTCGGCTGCACCGACTTAATGCTACCGTCCGGCAGTTGGAAATGAACGCGCAGCTCGCCGCTCTCATCTCGCAAAGCAATACCGATATCACCGTTGAACAACCCCAGCGCGCTGTCATTACGCCCAATCATCACCGGACGCCCCGGATACCAGCGCCCCGCAGTTCCTGGCTTACGCTGGATCAAACCGGCGCGTTGCAGTCCCGTTTCAATCCGCTCATTCAACCCGGCAATACCGAATGGCCCCTCTCGTAGCGCGCATAGCACCTGGAATTGGCCAAACGCAGCCAGTATCGTCACCGCGTCAGCACCTGTCGCCACCTGCTGCAGATAATCACGATAGCCCGCCACGCACGCATCCAAAAGTGCCTGATAGTCTTGCGTTTCCGCCAACGGGTGCCCCGTAACGTCACTGAAATTGCCGCCCAGCGCCCATGCTGCCTTCTTGCCATCCCCGGCATTTACCGCAAAGGCCAGTTGACCAATGCCCGAGTTGGCATCAAAGCGATAGCTCTTGCGCAGCAGGCACAGGCTGTCGCGCACGGCTGCCTGTGCCTCGGCACTTTGCCCCTGCAGCAGACAACCCGTCAGCCGCGAGAGCTGTTCCGCCCGTGCCACGCTATAACCTTGCTCGGCAAAGCGGCAGATATCGCCCAGCACCGCGCCAGCCTCAACCGAAGCCAGCTGATCGCGATCGCCCAGGAAAATCACCCGCGCCTGAGCAGGCAAAGCGGCAATCAGGCGCGCCATCATCGGCAGGTCAACCATCGAGGCTTCATCGACCACCAGTACATCCAGATGCAGCGGGTTGCCACGGTGATATCGCATACGCTGGCTGTTGGGCTGAGCGCCTAGCAGACGGTGAAGAGTGGAGGCTTCGGTTGGGAACAGCGCACGTTGCTCCGGCGTTAGCGCCAGTTGCCTGCCGGCGCTGCCTAAGGATTCGGTCAAGCGCGCCGCCGCTTTACCGGTGGGTGCCGCCAACTGAATGCGCAAACGTCGGCCTTCGGCAAGCTGCACCAACGCGGCCAACAGCTTGGCCACGGTGGTCGTTTTACCGGTGCCCGGTCCGCCGGAAATGACGGCGATGCGCCGCGTGGCGGCCACCGCGGCGGCAATTTTCTGCCAGTCCGGTTCGTCGGTCGCTTCGCCAAATAATTGATCGAGAATGGTGCGTAGCTCGGCTTCTTCAACCGCCTGATGGAGGCTGTCACCGCTGATAAAATCGGCAACCTCACCTTCGTTCTGCCACATGCGCTGCAGATACAAACGCTGCTGTTGCAACACCATCGGCATCGCCGTGCTGCCATCGCCAACCGCCGCACTGGCGGACAGGCGCTGCTGCCAGTCGGTCAGATCGGGCTGCCCGGCCGCCAACCACACAGCCTGCGCCAGCTCTGGCTGACGTCCGTCAAAAAGATTCTCCGGCAACAACTGTTCCAGCATCAGGCAAACATGGCCGGCACCCGCCTCGGCGCTGAGGCAAGCGGCAGCCAATAAAATATCCGGCTGGTCCGCTGTGGCCACCACGCGGGCAAACTGTAAATCCAGCGGGCGCAGCACGCCGAGTGCCTGCGCCTGTTCCAGTAAAGCTATCATGGCTCATCCTCTGCCGTAATGGCCTCGCCGCTGAACAACCTGTCCATACCCTCGACTAACGCTTGCTCTGGCCGACAGGCGAAGATGCCGTTGCCTGGATGCTGCGCATCCACCCCGCGCAGGAACAAATAAATCACCCCGCCGAAGTGCCGTTGATAGTCGTAGTCCACCAGCCGATGGCGCAGATAACGGTGCAGCGCCAGGGTATATAACTGATACTGCAGATCGTAACGGTGTTCTGCCATCGCCTGCTCCATCGCCGGCCGGGTATAGGCACTGCTGTCCTCGCCCAACCAGTTGGATTTGTAATCCAGCAGGTAGTACTTCCCCTGCCAGCAGAACACCAGGTCAATAAACCCTTTCAACATTCCCTGCACCTGTTGGAAATCCAGTGCCGGGCAGCGAGCAGAAAGCGGATCGTAGTTTTTCACCAGGGCATCCAGCTCACGGGCCTGCAACAGCCTGTCGATAGGCAGATAAAACTGCAGTTCCGCCTGCTTTTGCTGCGGCGCCAATGCCGACAGCACGACACCGGTATCATTGAGCGGAGTGTTGAGCAACACCTGCATCCACGCCAGCAGTATCGGTTGCCAATGTTCGGCAAAGCCTTGTTGTTGCAGTTGCTCCAGCAGCCACTGTTCATCGAGCGGTTGGGTAAAATCGAGCGTTTCAAACAGGCTGTGCAAGAAAGTCCCTGGCGTAGCACCGCGTGGAAAAGTGTGCGGTGTGAGCGCTGGCTCACTGTCCTGAGCTTGCTCGCCTGCGGCATCAACATCCAGCCGCGGCAATAAATCCTGCATCAGGCCTGCGCCGTGCTGTTGCAAGCCGGTATAGCTGGTCACTCGCCAAAAATCCTGCACCTGACGTGAAAAACCTTTGGCGGCCAATTCGCTCAATTCCGGCGTTTGCGGTAACCAGGGCTGTTCATCCAGCGTGTCGACCAGCGACAGCGCAACGCCCTCCCTGACAAGCTGTTGCAGGCATTGCTGCAGATAGGCTGCATCGCCGGCCTGGCCGGCTTGCACCAGATAGCCCAGCGCGCTGCGGTGTAAATCGGTATCCCCCTGCTTCTTGCGGGTGCCTTGGATCAGCGGCGCAATACCGATGCTGCAGTGATACACCGAACGGGTCAACGCCACGTACAACAGGCGTAAATCCTCCGCCAGTCGCTCCTCCTCCGCCCATTCGATACTTTCTTCATCGGCGTTGAGGTCGAGCAAAGCCTGGAAGCTCTGGCGATCGTGATACAGCACCTGCTGCTGTTGGCGGAAATTACCGACGAACGGCAGCCACACCAGATCAAACTCCAGCCCTTTGGATTTATGAATGGTGATCACCTGCACCAGATGGCGATCGCTTTCCAGACGTAGCTGTTGGTTGTCAGACTGACGATTGGGTTGGGCAATCTGCTGCGCCAGCCAACGTACCAGCGCATGCTCGCTGTCGAGCTGGGCTGAGGCTTCCTGCAACAGTTCCCCCAAATGCATCACGTCGGTCAATCGACGCTCGCCCCCCTGCGTAGCCAACAGGTTTTCTGCCAGATGGCGCTGCTTCATCACCTCACGCAACATCGGCAATACTCCCCGACGCAGCCAGAGGGAGCGATAGCCGTCAAACTCGTCGACCAGCCTATCCCAGGCGCGCTCATCCTGATTCAAACTGTCCAGCACCAATGCGTCCAATCCCATCAGCCCGGTCGCCATAGCGCTGCGCAAGGTACGCTCCTGCTCCGGTGCCAGCACGGCCTGCAGCAACCACAGCAAATCCTTGGCCTCTGGCGTATCAAACACGCTGTCGCGGTTGGACAAATAAACCGAAGGAATGGCCAGCGCACTGAGTGCATCGCGAACTAACGCCGCCTCGTTACGGCTACGCACCAGCACGGTAATGTCTGAAGCCTGCACCGCCCGGCGTTTATCGCCATCCACCAGCCAAGCCTGCTGCTGTTGCCCGGCGCTGAGCCAGTCACGGATTTGTGTGGCACACAGGCGCGCCATCAATTGTTGGTACTCACTAACGCCAACACCTTCTCCCTGCTGCAGCCAGAATTGCATTGCCGGTTGCGGTTGGTTTTGCAGTTCAAAAGCCAAGCCCCGGTTTTTTGCGGCGGCGGCCACGTCAATAAAGGGAATTTGGCTGAACAGGAAGGGTTTTTCCACCTGAGCAAACAGATGGTTAACGCTGCCGACCATTGCCGGTGACGAGCGCCAGTTGGTCTCAAGCGTATAGTGGGCGCTTACCTCTGAGCGGGCTCGCATATAGGTAAAGATGTCGGCACCGCGGAAGGCATAAATCGCCTGTTTCGGGTCGCCTATCAGCAGCAGGCCGCATTCGGGGCGGCCAACGTAAAGCTTTTGGAAGATACGGTATTGCTGCGGATCGGTATCCTGGAATTCATCGATCATCGCCACCGGATAACGCTGACGGATCGCCTGCGCTAACCGATCGCCGCCTTCACTGTGCAGTGCGCTATCCAAACGGCTGAGCAAATCGTCAAAGCCCAACTCAGCTCGTTGACGCTTTTCTTGCTGAATAGAAAGGCGAATCTCGCTCAATGCCCGCGCCATGATCAAATCTCGCAGCGTCAGCGGTTCATCAAAAAGTTCGTCGATAGCCACAAACAGCGGATGACGTGGCGGCTCGCCTTTTTTGGTTTTATCCAACAGCACCGACTGACGGAATTTCTCCAGCTCTTTCGGCAGCTGATAGTCCTGCGTTTCCAGCACCGTCCATTCGCCCACCTTATGCAGCCAGTTGGGCAGATGTTTGGTGCTGTAGCTGCGCTTGTCTACGCCGGACTGGCTAATTAAGGCTTCCAGATCGCCCGCGGCAGACACCCACTGCGCTTTAATGGCGTCAATACGCGCCACGATTTGCTCATGGCGCATCAGCACCGTTTCGTCATCTTTCGGCGGTCGTCGTAACAGCGGCGCTTCGCCATGCAAATAACCGGAGAGATCGGCCAGCAGGGCTTCCGGGCCGCTCCATTCCTGACTTACCGCCCGGGCCACGCCCAGCGGCAACGGGTAACAATGGCGACGCCAAAAATCCGCACAGGCCTGGCGACGCAGCGGCAACTCATCCTGCACCAGAGTCTGCTCAAACAGAATGCCGGACTCGAAGGCGTTATGGGTCAGCATACGCTGACAGAAACCGTGGATGGTGTATATCGCCGCTTCGTCCATCTGCCGCTCGGCCGCCAACAGCTGCGCAGCGGCGTCGGGCAGATCTTTAATCTCCGCCATCAACGAGGTAAATAACGGATCCTTGCTACGGCCACGGACACAGGCAATACGCAACCCATGGATATTGCTGCGAATACGTCCACGCAACTCCTCGGTGGCGGCCTCGGTAAAGGTCACCACCAGGATCTCCTCTACCGTCAGCGGCCGGGGAAAAGCCGCCGCCTGGCCCAGGCCAAGCAGCAGGCGCAGATACAGCGCCCCGATGGTAAAGGTCTTGCCGGTCCCCGCCGAGGCTTCTATCAGCCGTTCGCCAAACAGCGGCAACGTTAGCGGATCAAGCCGCTGCGGGGTAGTCTCTGTCATGGTGTAGCGACCTTACGCGGCATAGTTTGCTGCAGTGCGGACGCATTAGGATAAGTCACCCACTCCGGCTGCACGGCATAATCCGCCTTCTCCTGGCCGCTGCCGCTCACCTGCGACAATACCGCCAGACCCTGCGGCTGGATCACCGCCTGATGGAAATAGTCCGCCAATTTGACCGGCGTCAGTTGCTTGATCTGTTCAATCAGCTTATGGCGGGTATCAAACGCAAAATTGCCGCGATCGAAGTCATTGGCAAAACGGCCAGCCTCTTCACTCAGGGTTTGCGGGCGCTGTTTCAACTCGTTGATCATCGCCTGCTTATACTGTTCAAAGTCGGCCGGTTTCATCTCACGCAAGCGTTTTTCGGTTTTCGGGTAGAAATCCTGATAGCGCTGGTACAGATATGCCGGCTGCTTGCTGTTGCTTTGCAACAGGAAACCAATCCCCCACTGCCGCCCCACGGACATCGGGAAAGCAAATACCGCATAGCCCAATTGCTCCTGGGTACGCAACTGGCTGTAGAACCACGGCTGAATAATCTGGCCCAACAGCGAGCTGTAGGCCATGCCGGTCACTTCGTCATAGCCGGTCGGCACATAGACCGCTGCCAGCGCCGAGTCGGTGCTGCTGCCGGCACGCTGCAGGTTGGCCAGCTGCTTTTTAGCCACTTCAACGTCTTCGCCGTGCCACCATTCAATACCGGTACACCCCAGACGGTGTTTCAACGTGGAGGCCAGCGTATCCACCTGTTGCTTGCTCATATTGCCCACCACCAGCAACTCCGGTGTCGCATCGGCCAGCAGACTGTCGCGGTAGGCCAGCACGTCTTTCAGCGTCAGGGTTTTCAACACCTCACGGCGCTCGCTGCGTTCGGAGTACGGCACGCGGGAAACCATCTGCACCGGCTGAATCGCCAGTTCGAAGGCTTTGCCCTTTTCGGCAGAATCCAGTTGCTCCAAATACCAGGATTTGGCCTGCGCCAGTTGGTCTTCCGTCGGCGTGAAGCTGGAGTACCCCTCAATCAACGACGTCAGCAACTGCGGCAGACGCTGAGTGAAGCCGTTAGCGTTGAATTGCAGACCGTTGTTCGGTGAAGTAGAGAAACTCAAGCCGCCAACCGAGGCCTGATAGCTCAGCTGATCCAGCGAAATTCCCGCCAGATAGTCGGTCAACGAGAACAGCACCTGGTTGCGCGCCGAGTCCATGGTTTTTGCATTGCGGAACGCCACTGTAACGTCGGCTTTAGGCTCGTCGGCGAAGTAGCGGCTCGGCATATACAATACGCGCAGGCCCGGTTGGTCGACCACCATCTCCGGTTTTTTGAACTCGTGCGAAGGCTTGGTCAGACTGAAATCATCAGGAATATACGGGTTCAAGGCCGGTAACGACAGGTTGATCCCCTTGCCCAGTTGCTGCCACTGCTCGAAGCGCTGCGGCGTAATCTTATCGACCTGATAAGGCGCATTAACGAAGTAAGCCGTTTTGTTGTGTGGTTCATTCGGGCTGACAAACCAGATGCGTGCGTTTTGCGGCGTCATGGCGTCCAGACGCTCGGCAATCGCTTTGGCGTCGTAGCGGTCGGCCAGGTAAGGCGCATCCAGCGTATGTTCGACCGGCACGCGCAGCATGGTATCCACCAGCCATTCGATATAGTCCATATCACGGGTGATCGAGGGATAACGGAAATCCAGGTTCAGTACATGGGAGATCTCATCAAAATAGCTTTGCTTGATGCCTTCGCTGCGTAACATCTTCAGGTAATTGAAAATTGCGGCAACCACCTCGTCACGTTTGGCCAGGCCTTTATCGGTCAGCGAAACGCTGATAGAAAACACCCCGCCGTTGCGATCGACCATAGGATCGGCCCCGGCATTGATTGCATCCGCCAACCCTTGCTTCTGCAGCCAGTCCGACAGCGTGTTTTGGCTGCGGTTGCCAATCAGGTAAGCGATATAGGTATCAGTTTTACTGCGGAACTGAGCGCTGTTGTTGTCGATGCGGAACTCGACCTTCAACTGCTTGCGCGGCTGAGCCGGCACATAGTGAATAATGATCCCCTGTTGCTCAGGCGTGACGGCCGGGACGGTTATCGGCGGTACGCTGGCATCATGGTTAGATACGCGGCCAAAGGTTTTGGCCGCCAGTTCAGCCAATGCCGGCAAGGGTTGGTTGCTGTACAACACCCCCATCATCAGATTGGCGGAATAATAGCGTTGATAGAATGCGGTCAGTTCGTCGTGCAGCTTGCTGCCGGGCTTGTCTTTCAGGGTATCGAGGTTACCGCCGGAAAAGCGCGCACTCGGGTGAGCCGGGTTTAGCGTTTCCGCCCCGACCTGCGCCATGCGCATACCGTCACGCGAACGTGCCATCGTCAGTTCGGCATTCACTGCATTACGTTCGCGATCGGCATTGCCTGGATCCAATATCGGCTCGGCAATGGCATCCGCCATGCGGTCTACCGCCGGGGCCAGCGCATCGTTTTCCACTTCCAGATAGAATGCGGTGCGGTAAGAGGCGGTGCTGGCGTTATGGCTGCCACCGTGTTTCTTCAGAAACTCGGACAGGTTTTCCGGCTGCGGATAGCGCTTGGATCCCATCAGCACCATGTGCTCCAGGTAGTGCGCCAGCCCAAGCTGGCTGTTCGGATCCTCCAGCGAGCCCACCGGCAGCGCCAGCGCCGCCAGCGATTTTGGTGCCTGAGCATCGGACACCAGCAGCACGGTCATGCCGTTCGTCAGTTTAATCGCCTGATACTGACGCGGATCGTGATCGCTTTTGTTGATCTTCTCCGCCAGCGGTTGCCATCCCTGTGCGGCCCAGCTCAACGGTGCCCAAAACATAACCAATAATACTAACCCGGTGATGCGGGCCAACTGTCTGCGCATATCCAAAATAAACCCCTATTCTGACGCCGTCGCGCCAAATCCCTGACGTTGACGGCGTACATCAAAACAACACAACACAATAATATCTATATGCTTGTACGTTATGTAAGACCGGAGCTGACCCCGATAGTTGAATATAACCCTAATTATTTTTACCACCTCCCGGCAATCAGTACCACCGGGGGATTGTTACCCAAGGTTATGTCGCGCAACCGGCAGCAGGTAACGTTCTGTTTCGGCCAGAATTTGCGCTAAACAAGGATTATCCAACTGCCGGAATACCCGCTGCACATAAGGGTCTTCGCCTTCTCCCGGAATGCGCTGATCGCCCTGCCAGGTCTGCAGCAGCTTGGCTCGAGCCTTGATTTGCACCTCTTCATCCCAGTCAATCTGCTGCGTTTCCTGCTGGTAACATTGGCTTAGCCAAGCCCAGCCGCTTTTGTTCAGCAACAGCAACGGCTGACACAGACCGCGCTGATAACCGGCCACCAATTCGGCCAGTTGCTCATGGGCATCCTCTGCGCTCAGGGCGGCAAAACGCCAGGCTGCCCCTTTGCGACCGTAAATACGGCTTTCCCCTGTGCCACCGGCGCAGCAGTACACCAGATGCTCCAGCCACAGCAATATCCCATCGACGGCCGACAGGGTGGATGGCCGCCAACGTAACAGCCCGTCTTCCTGAACCTGATGCAACCAGCCGCTAATGCGCACGCCGGCAATGTCGATATCCAGTTCAAGACTGTGCCCTTCGCTACGCTCTGCCCGCACCTGCTCAGCCAATTCAGCTATCTCTTCCTGCTGCTTCTGCCAATAAATTTCACCGAATGGGCCAAAGGGTAATCCGCCGGCGGCACGAACTCGCTGAAACAGGCGCGTGGCGTCCTCACCGTCAATCAGGGTATTCAACAGTTGGCTGTTGAACTGATAACGGCTGAGATTATCCAGGGTAAAGGGCTCTTCATCCGGCAGTTCGGTTTCTTCCAGAATGAAGCTGACCCCCAGACGGAGTTGGAAGAAGGCGCGGATAGGGTGGCGATAGAATCGCAGTAAATCATCCAGCAAAATCTGGGTCTGCGCTTCCGGCAGCAGAGGCTGATTGAACGGTGGATGAGCAGCCCCTTTTCCGTCGGCGGCCGGCAGCCATTCCGCGGCGTAGCTCTGATCTTCGGTACCGGGCAGGAAATTCTCGGCGGCAAACGGCATACGCGAGTGCCAGTTAAGCAAGTGCTCACCCACGCGTTTTGCACTGCCATCGGCGTCCAACGCCTCATCCCCCGGCAGGCAGTAGCTCTGTTCAAGGTATTCCAGCAGCTCGGTCACCAACACCGAAGGGTAACGTTCGCTGTTATCCTGAATGGAACGGCCAATAAAGCTGATATACAGCCGTTGCTGCGCCGACAGTATCGCCTCCAGGAACAGATAGCGGTCATCATCACGGCGGCTACGATCGCCACGCTTGACCTGCTGTGCCATCAGATCAAAGCCTAACGGCGGCAGCGTCCGTGGGTAAACGCCGTCGTTCATGCCCAGCAGGCAAACCACGTTGAACGGGATGGAACGCATCGGCATCAGGGTGCAGAAATTGATTTGCCCGGCCAGGAAACGCTGACTGATCCGCTCCTGATCGAGGCGTGACGCCAGTTCATCACGCAGGATGGACAGTGGCACCTCATCGGGATAACGGGCCGCCAACCCGAACTCGAACAGCTTGTTCCACTGCTGCTCAATCAGCGCCAGCACCACTTCGGTTTCACCGTCCTGCTCAAAGAAGGTCTCCAGCAGTTGGCGGCACAGCGGCTGCCATTCCTGCAGCGTACGCAGTTGCCCCAGCCGTTGCCGCCAGCGGCTCAACGCCGCCAGCAGCTCAGCTAGCTGCCCAGCCAGCTCGGCGACCAATCCGCTCGATTCGTCGTAGGGCAAGACCCCCTGCCAGTCACCGGCATTGCTGTCCATGGCGTAACCCAACAGCATACGCGTAATGCCAAATTGCCAGGTGTGCTGTCCGGTGGCGGGCAAATCCAGTTCGCGCACGTTGTCGTCATCCAGGCCCCAGCGTACGCCGGATTCCCCCACCCAATGGCGCAACAGACGCAGGCCCTCTTCCCGGATGGAGAATCGCGCCGCCAGTGCGGGAACCTCCAGTAGTGCTAGCACCTGCTCTGAGGTAAAGCGGCTCTGCGGCAGATCCAACAGCGAGATAAAAGCCTGCAGCGCCGGGTGGGCCTGGCTGGCTTTGCGGTCAGAAATGGCAAACGGCAGGTAGCGTTCTGGGGAGGCATTGCCGAATACCGCCTGGATATAAGGCGTGTAATTGTCGATGTCCGCCACCATCACAATAATGTCGCGCGGCGTCAGCTCAGGGTCATCCGCCAACATGCTCAATAACTGATCGTGCAGCACCTCAACTTCACGCTGCGGGCTGTGGCAAGCGTGCAGGCTGATGGAGCGATCGGCAGGATCCAGTCGTCGTTTGGTGGCGCTGCTTTCCAGCGTTTCCGGCGTGGTGCCGATAACCGCACTGTTCTTCAGCTCCAGCATATCGTACTGAATGCCATGCAGCAGATTGTCCGCAGGGATATCGACAAATGCGAAAACTTCCTGCGCAGATTCGATCTGCGAAAGCAAAAAGTGGTGATCGCGTCCCAACTTGCCCCATGAGGCCAACAGCGGGTTCGGCAGGTCTTGCTCACCGGCTTCATTAAACAGTGCGGCGGCATTTTCAGGATCTTTGAATAACGCATATTCGGTTTGATCCTGATAATGGCGTCGTTTGCGGCTCTGCAATTTCGCCAGAAATGATTGACTCTGAATATCTCCCCAGTAGTAGCGGCAAGGGTTAGTGAACATCAGGTGAACGTCAATGTGCCTGCCCAGCGCCTGGAGGGCCTCCAGATAGACCGGCGGCAATGCCGAAATGCCGCAGATAAAGACCCGTGGCGGCAATCCCGCTGGGGGCTGCTGTGCCTTTTCCAGCTCGTTGATAAAACGGCGATACAGGTTGGCGCGATGCCATTCCGGCTGCCCCAATTCCGCGGTGTACTCTACCAGGCGCGCCCACAGCGGGGCCTGCCATTGCTGCGCTTCCGCCAGTCCGTCAACGCGTTCGCCCTTCTGCCAGCTTTCCAGCCATTGCGGGCGATACACCAGGTATTGGTCAAACAGGTCTGCCACCCGACCGGCCAACTGGTGAATTTTACGTTTGTCGCCGTCGTCGGTGAGGTAATGCTGCAGTGGAGCAAATTCAGGCTGGGTGAGTAAATCGGGCAGCAGCCACATCAGCTTCCAGGTCATGGCGTCTTTGCTGAAGGCGCTCTCTTTCGGGATACCCGGTAACACCCGGGTAAACATGTCCCAGATGAAGGTAGCCGGCAGGGGGAAAGCAATGTTGGCGGCGATGCCGAACTGCTCCGCCAGTTGCATCTGCAGCCACTGCGCCATACCGGGGCTCTGCACCAGCACCACTTCCTGTTGGAAAGGATCGGCCAAGGGCTCTCTGGCTATCAAAATGCTGGTCAGCGTTTTTAACACGTCCAACTGATTGGAGTGATAAACCTTAAACATTGGGCGCTCCCTTAAAACAGAATATGTGCCAGCTCACTGGCGCATGCAGTACCAACGACTGAGTTCCGCCCACTGCTGTTGGGGCGTTTGTATTCTTACCACTAACCGCTGACAGGCAGGCTGTGGGCTGCTCAAGCTGCTCTCACGCCGCCAGCCGGGTGCCAGTGGCGGCAGCCCGGCATCTAGGCGACCGGTAGCGGCGAACACTTCCAGATGCTGGTGCGCCAACGACCACGCCTGTCGATACTGCCATTGACGCTGGAACGACTGCAACAGCACCTGATGATACTGTAACAACCCCAGTAGCGACACCGCGAACAGCAACGCGGCAATCAAGACCTCCGGCAAGCTGAAGCCCCGCTGGCGCCATAAGGTTGCGTCAGATGCATCAGTTGGGTTAATCCTCACAGTCCGCCTGCTTTTTTTCAGGGCAAAAATCCAGCCACCCGCCGGTTTCTGCTCTGAGCGCAATCTCTCCGGTTGCGCCCTCAGGCTTGCTCCGTTGATATAACCGCAAAGGCTCTGCGCCATTCATCGGTGCTTCACCACGCACCAGGACAATACCCGCCTGGGAGGATAATTTTGCGCAGGCGCGTAGCGCGTCGGCTTGCCGGCACCACCAGCCACTGACGCTCAATTGCCCGCGAGGCCAAGTCTGGGCCACACCCCAACTGAGCGCTGAAGCGGCCTGATTGTAAGCCCGTAAATAGCGCTTCTCGTCGGTCGCCAGCAGTAAAGCGCTGTCCAGTTGGCGATGCTGGGCATTCAACAGCATCAGCCCCATAACCAACAGCATCATCACGGCCGCCAGGGTACTGCCGCCTCGTTCGGCACTAATGTTCATGGCATTGAAGCCATATTGACCGCCCAGACCAGGCTGCGCCGTATATTGCTATCCGCTTTCGCACGGCCACTTAGCACCAGCGTAGCCCAGGTTTTTCCGTTTTCACCCAGGTTGGTCTTTACGCTAAAGGCTTCGATACGCACTTCGTCGTTATCGATCAGGCGTTCCCAGCCACCGCCCCGACAATGATTAACACCCCGCTGCCCTTCCAACATCCCCTGGCGCAGGCGATAACCGAAATAGTCGGCATCGGCGCCGAAAGCCTCCCAACGGCCGTTAAGACTGATGTCATAGGCGATAATCACGCAACTGCCCGCCGCTTCTCCGGGAAGGTGGCTAAGCAGTATTGGTTGCCCACGGCACTGACTGGCGCAAAACCCCGCACGGCGTAGATCTTTCTCAATGCCGAAGGCCAATTGCCGCAGTACCGACTCCAGCCGGTAGTGCCTGCCGACATCGACGCTGTGTTGACGTAAAACCGGATAGGTTTTGGCGGCAGCAAGCGCAATCAGGCTGCCGAACGTCAGCGCCAACATCACCTCCGGCAGCGTAAAACCCCGCTCTAAGGCTGACATAGCGCAACCCCCCTGATGCTCACCCCTTCGCTGCACAGTCGCAGTCGCCCCTTGGCAGAAAGCACCAACCTCAGGCTGCCTGCACCGTTGCTAAGCACAATATGCCCCGCCTGCGCATTATTGCGCAGGCCATAAAACCCCATCTCTTTTTGGGTATGCCCTGTCAGCCGCACATCAGGGTAATGCGGCTTGAAGATGTCATCGTCGAGTGCAGCGCAATTCGCAGGCGTTTGACCTTCACCGATACACCAGGTCGTTCCGGGTTTAATCCCCAGCAGCGCCATGCGGTTGTGCCAGTTGGCATCAGCCTGCAACCGGTTGAGAAAAGCCAGCAGTTGTTGTGCAGTGTGTTCCAACCGCAAAGCCTGCTGATAATGACGCCAGTGGCTGACACCCCAGCCCGTCAGCAGACCCGCCAGGGTAATCACCACCAGCAGTTCTATCAGCGTCATACCGCGCTGGCCATCGGGGTTAAACTTCATCTCGTCGTTCATGGCGGCCAGTGTAATCAGGCGCGCAACAGGGTAAAGGGGGGCTTTTCAGCCTTGAAGCGCACCGCGCAGGCTTTCTATGCAACTGGTGAACAAGCACAACAAAATGCGATGCAGTGCGCAGTAAGGGAACGGCAGGAAAAGATAAGGGCGCAACCTGTGCGCCCTTGGGGGTAACTTATGCGGAGAAAATCAGATAGCAACCGGTGCTTTGATTGGGGGATGCGGATCGTACCCTTCGATTTCAAAATCTTCGAAACGGTAATCGAACAGCGATGCCGGTTTGCGTTTGATCAAAAGCGTTGGCAAGGCACGCGGTTCACGGGTCAGCTGCAGCTGGGTTTGTTCCATATGGTTGCTGTACAGGTGGGTATCGCCGCCGGTCCAGACGAAATCACCCACTTCCAGATCGCATTGCTGCGCCATCATATGCACTAACAGCGCGTAGCTGGCAATGTTGAACGGCAGGCCGAGGAACACATCGCACGAGCGCTGGTACAGCTGACAGGATAATTTGCCGTCCGCCACGTAGAACTGGAAGAACGCATGGCATGGCGCCAGCGCCATCTGATCCAATTCACCCACGTTCCAGGCCGAGACTATGATGCGGCGTGAATCCGGATCCTGTTTCAGCTGGTTCAGCACCGTGGTCAACTGGTCGATCTGACGGCCGTCAGCGGCTCCCCAGGCACGCCACTGTTTACCGTACACCGGGCCAAGGTCGCCGTTCTCGTCCGCCCACTCGTCCCAGATGCTGACCTTGTTTTCCTTCAGGTAAGCCACGTTGGTGTCGCCGTTCAGGAACCACAACAGTTCATGGATGATCGAACGCAGGTGACATTTTTTGGTGGTCACCAACGGGAAGCCTTCCTGCAAATTGAAACGCATCTGGTGGCCGAAAATCGACAGCGTGCCAGTGCCGGTACGGTCGGCTTTAGGGGTGCCCTCGGCGAGCACTTTGTTCATCAAATCCAGATACTGTTTCATTTGTTCCTCACGACAGTTGTTGCTGCGGGCGACGACGATACGCCCAAATCATCATAATAATACCGGCCACCACCATAGGAACGGACAGGATCTGCCCCATGCTGATTACGCCGTCGAACAGGCCGAGCTGGGCATCCGGCTGACGGAAAGCTTCGACGATAATGCGGAATACGCCATAACCAATCAGGAACAGGCCGGAAACGGCGCCCATCGGCCGCGGTTTGCGAATAAACAGGTTCAGAATGATAAACAGCACCACGCCTTCCAGCAGCAGTTCATACAGCTGGGACGGGTGGCGCGGCAGCACGCCGTATTGATTCAGGATCGGCAGCAGTTGCGGATCGGCGGCGGCAAGCGCTACGTCTTCCGCGCGTGAACTTGGGAACAGCATCGCCCATGGGGTATCGGTGGTAACACGGCCCCAGAGTTCGCCATTGATAAAGTTGCCCAAGCGACCGGCACCCAGGCCGAAGGGGATCAGCGGGGCAATAAAATCAGAAACCTGGAAGAAGGTGCGTTTGGTACGACGAGCGAACCAGAACATCACCAGAATAACCCCCATCAGGCCGCCGTGGAACGACATACCGCCATCCCAGACTTTGAACAGATAGAGCGGGTTATCCAGGAACAGCGGCAGGTTGTAGAACAACACATAGCCAACGCGGCCACCGACGAACACGCCGAGGAAACCGGCATACAGCAGGTTCTCTACTTCATCCTTGGTCCAGCCGCTGCCCGGTTTGTTGGCACGGCGCACCGCCAGCCACATGGCAAAAACGAAGCCAACCAGGTACATCAGACCGTACCAATGCAGAGAGACCGGGCCGATAGAGAAAATCACCGGATCAAATTTAGGAAACGCCAGATAGCTATTGGTCATCTATCACCACAACATGTCTATTATTCTTCCCCATCCGGGGGCGGCAGGTGCCAAACGCGGTGAAACGCAGCAGGAGCACTTTTTCCGTTGCTTTCAACACAGTGAGGAGGCGGATAATAGCATAAGCTTAAGCGTCTCCGGACTGGACTGCTGGGAAAAGTTCTGTAAAAAAATCAGTCAGCCTGCGGCGCTACTTGCCGCCGCGGATCAACCCGCCCATGCCGCGCCGCTCCATAAACGCCGCCACCTGATGGCGCACTTCGGTGGTCATTTGGGCACTGAGTACCCGCTGCGCCAGCACTTCGGCATCGGAGAGCTCAATATGCCGCAGCAGATATTTGATCCGCGCCACGCTACGTCCGTTCATGCTCAGGTTGCGGTAGCCCATGCCCACCAGCAGCAAGGCCCCCATGGGATCGCCGGCCAGTTCACCGCACAACCCCACCGGCAGCCCGACGGCCTGGGCCTGAACGACAATCATCTTGAGCACCTGCAGCATGGAAGGATGCAGGCTGTCGTACAGCGACGCCACTCGGGTATTGTTGCGATCAACCGCCAACAGGTACTGGGTCAGGTCGTTGGTACCGACGGAAATAAACTCCACCCGCCCGGCCAGATGCGGGATCAGGAAGATCATCGACGGCACTTCAAGCATTACGCCAAGTTTGGGTTTGGGAATTTCATACCCCAGCACTTCTTCTACTTCCCGCCCAGCGCGGTCGATCAGGCGTCGGGCCTCGTCGATCTCTTCCAGACTGGTGATCATCGGCAGCAAAATGCCCAGATTGCCGGTACCGGCATTGGCACGCAGCATGGCGCGCACCTGGATCAGGAAGATTTCCGGCTGATCCAGGGTGATGCGGATACCGCGCCAACCCAGACAGGGGTTTTCTTCGCTGATAGGCATATAAGGCAGCTGCTTATCGGCGCCGATATCCAGCGTGCGCAGCGTCACCGGCTTGTTCGGATAGAGCTGCAACATACCCTGATATTGGGCGACCTGTTCCTCTTCTGAAGGGAAGCCACTCTGCAGCATAAATGGAATTTCGGTACGGTAGAGGCCGACGCCATCGACGCGCCCTCCCAGCAATTGCTCGTGTTCCGGGCTAAGACCGGCGTTGAGCATCACCTGCACTCGCTCGCCGCTTTTGAGCTGAGCCGGCTGTTCGACATCGTCTTCCGCCAATCGGCTTAATTCCAGCTCTTCGCTGATCAGCCGCTGGTATTCCTGCACCAGCACCGGCTCAGGATCAACCAGCAGCTCGCCGCGATAGCCATCGACAATCAGCAGGCGCTGGCTGAGCAATGCAGGCTGGATATCCGCCCCCATCACCGTCGGCACACCCATTGCCCGCACCAAAATAGCCGCGTGTGAGTTGGCGGCACCGTCGCGGACCACCACGCCGACCAGCCTGTCCTGTGGCATTTCGGCCAACAGGGTAGCGGTCAGTTCATCGGCCACCAGCACAAAACGCGCCGGCCACTGGGTTGCGCCCTGAGTGGTATCGTCGAGGTGGAATAAAAGGCGCTGACCGAGCGCGCGCAGATCGCTGGCGCGCTCGCGCATGTAGGTGTCTTGCAGGCTGGCGAACTGGGCGGCAAAGACTTCGATCACCTGCTTCACCGCCCATTCGGCTACGGAGCCGGCATCGATCTCGGCGAAGAGTTCGCGCTTGAGGCGGGCGTCGTTCAGCAGGTGAGAGTAAAGATCGAAAATCGCCGCGCTCTCTTTTTGCGAGCTGGCGGCAAAGCGCTTGCTGAAACGGCGGAATTCCGCCCCGGCTTCTTCCAGCGCCTGGGTCAGGCGTTCACGTTCGCTGGCGGTATCGAGCGTTGAGGCCTTGTAAACCTGATCGAGTGACGGCTGGCTGCTGTCCTGCCAACCTTCAGCCACCGCCACGCCAGGCGATGCCGCCAGCGCACGAATGCGCGTCTGGCGATACTGGCCAAAAAGAGCGTTAAGCTGCGATTGCGATAGGATACCGGCCATTTGCGTGGCCAGCGTCACCATAAAAGACTCTTCGCTTTCGTCGAACTGGCGCAGCTCACGCTGCTGAACCACCAATACGCCCAGCAGTTGGCGGCGATGAATGATCGGCACGCCGAGGAAGGATCGGAACCGATCCTCCTTCACCTGGGGAATATATTTGAAGCTGGGGTGGCTCTGCGCGTCCGCCAGGTTAATCGGCTCGGCACGGCGCCCAACCAGGCCGACGATGCCTTCATCAAAGGCCAGTGCGATAGTGCGCCCACGCGGTTTTTTTAACCCGCGTGTCGCCATCAGGTAATAACAGCGGCGGTCATTGTCTGCCAGATAGATGGAACAGACTTCCGTATCCATTGCCAGACAGGTTTCATTGACCAAAAGATCCAGCGCATCTGTCAGGCTGGCCGCCGCGGCCACCTTCTCAACAATTTCTCGCAAGCGCGTGAGCATAGTCGGCTTAACTTAACCTCTCTTCCGGCGATAAGCGGGGGTCTGCCGCTGCGCTGCCTGCTCCTGCATCGGCATCACGGTGACGGCGAATTCTTTCATCACCCGGCGGTAAACGTCGCGTTTGAACGACACCACCTGGCGCACCGGATACCAAAAGCTCACCCAGCGCCAGCCGTCAAACTCCGGCGTGCTGCTGCGTTGCATATTGATATCAGCGTCATTGCACATTAACTGCAAAAGAAACCATTTCTGCTTTTGGCCGATACAAACCGGCTTTGTGTCCCAACGCACCAAACGTTTTGGCAATTTATAGCGCAACCAGTTGCGGGTTGAGGCCAGGATACGCACATCCTTTTTGCTCAGCCCCACTTCTTCGAACAGCTCACGGTACATTGCCTGTTCTGCGGTTTCACCGGGGTTGATCCCCCCTTGGGGAAACTGCCAGGAGTGTTGACCGTAACGGCGAGCCCACAGGACTTGCCCCTGACGATTACAGATTACGATACCAACATTCGGGCGGTAGCCATCATCATCGATCACCGGACTACCTCGATAAGCTTAAATTCGCATAGATACCCTGATTGTTTCACACAAGCTACAGGCGGTAAACCACTGCTTTGCGGCGGTGCAGACCGGATAACATTGGGATAACTCACAGATAATGGCAAAGTTATAAACATGTGAAGCCGTTTACACGCGGTTTTATTCACTTTTTCTGTGGATAGGTGTGTGAAGAACTCAAGGGATAAGCCGGTAAAACTCTGGTGAACTCAAAATCACCATAAAAACAAAAACAAAATTACACCATTAAAAACATAAAGTTATTTATTTATCAACAACCCTATACAGAGTAAAAATGTGATCTATATCCGTTTAGGATCTTACCCTGGCGAAAGATCCACCAACGTCGTTTTTATCCACAGATTATCCGTATGAGTTACGCACAAAACGGACAATTTCGCAAAAAACCCCCTGAGTCAAGGCTGTAAATCGAACCAGTGATCGGTAAAAATTTGGGTTATCCCATAAATCTGTGGATAAATAGGTGTAAGATCCTGTTTATTGTCGGTGGCTTCAGGTGCACAAGCGTCGCCCTGAATTTTTCCCCCGTCATGTAGCGGGAAAAAAGTCATGGAAAATCATGCTACTATTATTCTTTTCCCCAGACCTTACCCACCAAGGTTCGCTGTGTACAAATACAGTACGTTTTTCAACCAAATCTAGCAGGTTCGCATTATGGCGTTTTTATCTCCTCTGCCCCCTCCTCCAGAAAATGAACAGCAACTGTTTGAACGGGCGCAGCAGCTTGCCGGCTGTCAGTTGGGAGAACTGGCGACACGTGCGCAGTTGCCTATTCCCAAAGACCTGAAGCGGGATAAAGGATGGGTTGGCATGCTGCTGGAGCAGTATCTTGGCGCCATGGCCGGCAGCAAGCCGGAACAGGATTTTCCCGAGTTGGGCATCGAGCTGAAAACCATCCCGATAGACGCCGCCGGCAAGCCGCTGGAAACCACTTTCGTCTGCGTAGCGCCCTTGACCGGCAACAGCGGCGTCACCTGGGCCAGCAGCCACGTACGGCATAAGCTGGCGCGGGTGCTGTGGATCCCGGTGGAAGGCGAGCGGCAGATTCCGCTGGCACAGCGGCGCATAGGTTCACCACTGTTGTGGAGCCCGAACGAAGAAGAAGAAGAGATGCTGCGCCGCGACTGGGAAGAACTGATGGATTTGATCGTGCTTGGCCACGTAGAACGGATCACCGCACGACACGGTGAAGTGCTGCAACTACGCCCCAAGGCGGCCAACAGTAAAGCCCTGACCGAAGCCATCGGCGAACAAGGTCAGCCGATCCTCACATTACCGCGCGGTTTCTATTTGAAAAAAAGTTTCACCGCCGCGCTGCTGGCAAGACATTTCTTAATCTGATCGCTTTTGTTTAGGCTGTGTTTAGCTAACAGTGTCGCCGTATCAATAAACGCGTATAATTCAGCCTTTGCTTTTTATTAAGGTGTGGCTAGGCAATGTTCGAATGGATTATGGATCCCAATGCCTGGTTAGCGTTAGGTACGCTGACCATTCTTGAGATCATTCTGGGTATTGATAACATTATTTTCCTTTCCCTGGTGGTGTCTAAACTGCCGAAAGCCCAGCAGAACAAGGCGCGTCGCATCGGGCTGGCCGGCGCAATGTTAATGCGTCTGGGGCTGTTGGCCTCTATCGCCTGGGTGATCCGTCTGACCCATCCGCTGTTTACCGTCATGGATCACAGCGTTTCAGCTCGCGATCTGATCCTGCTGCTGGGCGGGCTGTTCCTGATTTGGAAAGCCAGTAAAGAGATCCATGAAACCATCGAAGGGTCGGACGAAGAGCACCACACTAAAGTGCACGGCTTCTTCGGTGCCATCGTGCAGATCATGCTGCTGGATATCATTTTCAGCCTGGATTCAGTGATCACCGCGGTAGGCCTGTCCGATCATCTGTTTATCATGATGGCAGCAGTAGTGATTGCCGTGGGCGTTATGATGTTTGCCGCCCGGCCGATTGGCGAGTTCGTTAACCGCCACCCTTCGGTGAAAATGCTGGCGCTGGCATTCTTGATCCTGGTGGGCTTCACCCTGATGCTGGAAAGCTTCCAGGTGCATGTACCTAAAGGCTACATCTACTTTGCGATGTTCTTCTCGATGTCGGTAGAAGCACTCAACCTGATGCGCAGCAAGAAAAAACCCGCCTCTGAGTAATCCCCCAACGGGAGCGAGCGTAAGCCGCTCCCGTTAATATTTTTGTATCCCCCGCACAGTTTCAATGTCACTTTCTCTTACAGAGATAAGGACTTATCCGAAACACGATGCATCTATAGTTTGCTAATCTAGAAAGAAGCTTCTTTTTGCATACTTAACTGAGGATCCGCAGGATGAAAAAGTGGGTAATGGCAGTGTCTGCGTTGGTGATGGCCGCCGGGTTGGCGGGATGCTCCAGCGATTACGTGATGGCGACCAAAGACGGCAATATGATCCTGACTCAGGGCAAGCCAGAGATTGACCAAGATACCGGCCTGATCAGCTATAAAGACGAAAAAGGCAACCATCGCCAGATTAACGGCGATCAGGTTTCACAGGTCATCGAACGCTAGTTTCCCGATCGGCTATCGCCCCCGCATTGCGCGATAGCCCTCCCCGCACTGAATCCACTTCCCCCATCTTCTCGGCTTGGTTATAGTCGGCAAAGGCGATATCACCGCCTTGCAGATTGTTTGGCTCCTGTTTTATCGGGTGTATAGCCCGTAAGCGCTAACACGAAAGGAAGGCCGTTAATGCAATACCACCGTATTCCCCACAGTTCTTTAGAAGTGAGCGTACTGGGACTGGGCACCATGACCTTTGGCGAACAGAACAGTGAAGCCGATGCCCACGCGCAACTCGACTATGCATTAGCCGCTGGCATCAACCTGATCGATACCGCAGAGATGTACCCGGTACCGCCCCGCCCTGAAACCCAGGGGCTGACCGAACAGTACATCGGCAGTTGGATCAAGGCTCGCGGCAACCGTGAGAAACTGGTGCTGGCCAGCAAAATCGCCGGGCCGGTGCGCGGGACTGACAGCAGTATCCGCCCGCAGCAGGCGCTGGATCGCAAAAACATCCGTGCCGCGCTGGACGCCAGCCTGAAACGCCTCAACACCGATTATCTCGATCTCTACCAGTTGCATTGGCCGCAGCGTGCGACCAACTTCTTCGGTAAGCTCAACTATCAGTACACTGACGAAAAGGCTACCGTCACCCTGCTGGAAACGCTGGAAGCGCTGACCGAGCAGGTGCGCGCCGGTAAAATTCGTTATATCGGGGTGTCTAACGAAACGCCTTGGGGCGTGATGCGTTACCTGCAGTTGGCTGAAAAGCATGAGCTGCCGCGCATCGTCTCAATTCAGAACCCCTACAGCCTGTTGAACCGCAGTTTTGAGATTGCTCTGGCGGAGATCAGCCAGCACGAAGGCGTCGAACTGTTAGCCTATTCCAGCCTGGCGTTCGGCACCCTGAGCGGCAAGTATTTGAACGGCGCCAAACCGGCCGGTGCGCGAAATACGCTGTTTAGCCGCTTTAATCGTTATTCGGCCCCGCAAACGCAGTTGGCGATTGCCGAATACGTCGCATTAGCCAAAAAACACGGACTGGATCCTTCGCAGATGGCCCTGGCCTTTGTTCGCCAGCAACCCTTCGTTGCCAGTACCCTGCTGGGCGCCACCACGCTGGAACAGCTGAAAACCAACATCGACAGTTTCGACCTGGTGTTGAATGAAGACGTGCTTCAGGGGCTGGAGGAGATCCACACCCGCTTTACCATTCCTGCCCCCTAAATAATCAGGGGCGCCTAAACCGCGCCCCTTTGATTATTTTGCCCGTCGTTGCGACAACCACAGTGCGCCGATCGCCAGCGCGAAAACCACACCAAAACCGATCCCCACGCCGACCACCGGTACGCTGACTTTCACCGCCAGCGAATAGAGCCCGAGCATCAACAGCATGGCGGTGTTCTCGCCAAGGTTTTGCACCGCGATCGCGTTGCCTGCCCCCACCGATTTTTTGCCTCGCTCTTGCAACAACGCATTCAACGGCACCACAAAGAAGCCGCCCAAGACGCCGATAATCAGCAGTACCGCATAGGCGCTAAGCAGGGTAGTTTGCAGCGCAAATATCGCCACCGCTACACCAATCAAGATCCCGGCCGGCATACAGCGTTTCACGGTCTCAAGCGTAACGAAGCGAGCCGCGGCACCGGCGCCAACCACAATCCCCACCGCCACCATGGCATTCAACAACGTCGGCGTGGCGTTATCGGCGATACCCAGCGCCACCGGTACCCACAGCACCAACAGAAAGCGCAGCGTGACCCCTGCGCCCCAAAACAGGCTGGTACCAATCAATGAGAAACGGGTTTGCCCATCGTGCCACAGCACCACACAGGCGTTGAAGAAAGCGCGAGTCATGGCACGCGGCGTCCATGACGTCGCCGGATGTGCCGCAGGCAGGCGCGGAATATACAGGTTGGCGATCACCGCCGCTGCGTAAACCAGTGCACATACCGCCAGTGCGGCGACCACGTGCCAGTCTGCCAGGATGCCGCCGGCCACCGAGCCCAGCAGGATCGCCGCGATAGTGGAGGCCTCCATCAGGCCGTTGGCCTTGACCAGTTTCTCACCGCTGGTGATCTCACCCAAAATCCCATATTTGGCCGGTGAATAAGCTGCGGCACCCACGCCCACCAGGCTATAACCGAGGAACGGATCCAACCCGAAACAGATCACCAATGCGCCGGCCAGCTTCAGGCCGTTAGCCACCATCATCACCCGCCCTTTCGCAAAGCTGTCGGCAATCTGGCCGACAAAAGGCGCGAGAATGATATAGGTGGCGACAAACGCCATCTGCAGAATCGGCTGACTCCAGTCGGGATAAAGCTGTTGTTTGATCAGCGCCAGCGTGGCGAACAGCAACGCATTGTCACCGAACGCAGAGAGAAACTGTGCGCAAATGACGGCAATCATGCTGCGCGAAAGCAAGGGTGAATCAGTGTTCGACGACGGGTTCATCAGACAGTCTCCGGCTGTTCAGCCATTTTACGCAGGGTCACAAAATCCGGTTTGCCACTGCCCAGCACCGGCAGCGTTTTCAACAGACGAATATCACGCGGTACCGCCAGTTCAGGGCTGCCCAATTCACGCGCTGCCCGCAGCAAGGCTTCGCGGGTTACGCTTGCATCGGTAGTGAACAGCACCAGCGCCTCGCCCTTACTGCTGTCACTTTTCACCGTGGCGGCGTGCAGCCCTTCCGGCGATACGCGCTGTGCCAGCAGCTCCACGCTTTCCAGCGAGACCATTTCGCCCGCCAGTTTGGCAAAGCGCTTCACCCGACCGCGGATCACACAGTAGCCCTGTTCGTCCAGCGTGACGATATCGCCGGTATCGTACCAGCCCGGCTGCAGGTTGCCCTGTTCATCCTCTGCCGCTGGCGGCTCCAGCTCGCCCGGATGCTCCACCCGCAGATAGCCTTTCATGATATTCGGCCCACGCAGTTGCAGGCGTCCACCGTTCTCAATACCCGGCACCTTCATTAAACGCGCTTCCATATTCGGCATGATGCGCCCGACGGTACCCACCTTGGCCGCCAGCGGCACGTTGATTGACACCACCGGCGCACACTCGGTCACGCCATAGCCTTCCAGGATGCGAATACCGTATTTGTCCTGATAAATCTGTTTGGTGCTGTCCGCCAGCTTTTCCGCACCGGCTACCACATAGCGCAACCGGGCAAAGTCATACGGATGGGCAAAACGCGCATAGTTATTGAGGAAAGTGGCCGTGCCGAACAGTACGGTGCAGTTACGGTCATACACCAGCTCCGGCACCACGCGGTAATGCAGCGGACTGGGGTAGAGGAAGATGCGGCTGCCGGTCATCAACGGGGTCAGCAGCCCGACCGTCAAACCAAACGAGTGAAACAGCGGCAGCGACGACATAAAACGGTCGCGCGGAGTGAAGTCGGCAATGGTACGGATCTGCTCAACGTTGGCCAGCAGGCTGGCGTGGGAGTGCACCACGCCCTTCGGATTGCCCTCCGACCCCGAGGTGAACAAGATCAGTGCCGCATCGTCAGGCTGCTGCGGCAGCATGGCGCGCGCGGGTTGGAACAGATGACGCAGGATCCACAGCTTGTCCGCCAGGGTCACGGTATCTTTCAGATCCTCCAGATACACCCAGTTGGCCTCCGGCACCTGCTGCGGCAAATGTGTCAGCTTACCTTTTTCCAGGAACTGGCGCGAGGTGACGATGGTTTTAAGACTGGCGGCGAGCATGGCGCTTTTCAGGCCGTTGGAACCCGCGGTGTAGTTGAGCATCGCCGGGATACGGTTGCGCAGCGAGGCGCCAAAAATCGCCGCGGCGGTAATGGTGGCATTCGGCAATAGCATGCCGACATGTTCGCCCTCGGCGGTAAAGCGCTGCAGGATACGGCTGACGCCCAGCGCTTTTTTGATCAGTGTCTGGTAGCTGTCTTCCTTGAAGTTGATATCTTCAATGCACGGCTTGCTCCGACCATAGCGATGCTGCGCCGCCAGCAAAGCGCGGAACAGGGTCTGTGGCTCGCGCGTGTCCATACGCGCCTTCATCATGATCTGGTGCAAGCGATCGCCAGCCAGCATGCGACGTTCTCGGGCGCGTGGCGCGACCGGCATCGGCAATGACGTCGGCGGTAAAATACGGATGCTGATCTGCGGGAACCAACGGATCTTGAATACCCCGGCCATACGCCCAAAAGGGCTGAATTCGGCGCCATCAAGCCGTATCGGCACCACGGTCGCCCCCGATTTGGCGGCAATAAACGCGGCACCATCATAAATTTTCATCAGTGAGCCGGTCACGGTAATGCGCCCTTCGGGGAACACCACGATGGGCCGCCCTTGCTCGACCATGCGCACCAACTGTTTGATGGCCATCGGCTTGGTGGGATCGAGCGAAACGAAATCGATATAAGGCCGCAACCAGCGCATAAACCAGCGATCGCCAATGCTGGCGTAGACGGCAAACACCGGTTTGATCGGCAAAAACAGCGCCAACAGAATACCGTCGAGGAAGGAGATGTGATTGGGCGTAATCAGCAGCTTTTTCTGATCGAAATGTCGGGCGTCGCCCTCAACGCGTACCCGGTACAGCAGGCGGAACAGCACCCGCAGCATTGAAAAGATCATGCCCTTCTCCCTTTGCCCAAGATGAGCGTAAATGGTTGTAGGGAAAAGAATACTATATGGCAGGCAAAAAAAAACCTACGCATCCGCGTAGGTTGGTGCAATTGAAAATGGCTTCAACATACAGAGTATGCTGATTTCTCACCAATCAATACCTCTGGGATCACCTACTCTAGAGAGGTGGCGATTAAGAAACTACCGATCAATCGCAAGAGTTTTGCTCTAAATGCAACCAGCTGTAAATTTCCCGCGATGTACTGAAATAACTCAATGAAATGTAAATAGTCCTGCGGAATAAAAATACAAAATCAGATTTTACGCAGGCGGGACGGAGGGGGATCGGGCAAAAAAAAACCTACGCATCTGCGTAGGTTGGTGCAAATTAATATGGGCTCAACAAACAAGTTGCTGAAACTCACCAATCAATACCTCTGGGACGTTTAATTTACCCCGTTGAGCCGAAAACCAGCCAGCGGCCAATCGAAACATTAGGGCGCAAAGTGTAACCAGCGGTGTATCCCCACGGCCTTTCAAGCCACAGCGAGCTCGCCTTGCCGTGGGGCTGGATGTTTATCGTACGCTCACTTCTACCAGGCAGCTCATGGCGTTCGGCCCTTGAGTCAATGGCGAGGTACCGATATCCAGCGTTAACACGTTCGGGTTGCCGGACTGTTCCACCTGCAGGCGCTCGGCACCAAAACCTGGATCAAACCAGGCGCCGGTTGCCATCAGCACTACGCCCTGGGTGACGCCATCGGTGATCGCTACGCCTGCCAGGCAATTGCCACGCGCGTTGCTGACCTGTACCTCCGCCCCCTCGGCAATGCCGCGCCTGGCTGCATCTTCCGGGTGCATATACAGCGTTTCGCGCCCGGCCGTTTTATTGCCCTGCGCCAGCGGCGCCGGATCCATTTGGCTGTGCAGGCGATCGCTCGGTTGGATGGATATCAGGTGCAATGGCCACTTTTTGGCCTCCGGTGCCCCCAGCCACTCGACTGGCGGCTGCCACTGCGGATGCGGGGCAAAATCGGCATAGCGATAACCGGCGATTTTCTCGCTGAACAACTCAATCTTGCCGCTCGGCGTTTGCAGCGGATGGGCCTGCGGATCGGCACGAAAATCGTCGAAGAACACGAATTCTTTCGCCGGTGCCGGCAGCTCGACGTAGCCTTTGCGCCAAAAATCCTCAAACTCGGGCCATTCTACGCCGGTCCCCGCCTGCGCCTGGCCGCATTGTTGATAGATAGATTCGATCCAGGCCCGCTCGTCGCGGTTTTCGGTGAACTGCTCACGGTAACCGAGCCGCTCCGCCAGATCGGCAAAAATATCAAAGTCGTTACGTGCCTGATGCTGTGGCGCAATGGCCTGATGCATCGCCAATACGTAGCGATCGCGCGATGAACCGCCGATATCGTTACGTTCCAGCGAGGTGGTAACCGGCAACACGATGTCCGCCATCTTGGCCGCCGGCGTCCACCAGATATCCTGCACTATCACCGTATCCGGTTTTTGCCAGCCTTCCACCAGCCGGTTTAGCTGCTGGTGATGATGGAACGGGTTGCCGCCGGCCCAGTGCACCAAATGAATATCCGGATACTGGTGCATCTCGCCACGGAACTGATAGGAGCCGCCGGGTTGCAACAGCATGTCGCAGATACGCGCCACCGGGATGGCCAGCCCGCAAGGGTTGGCGCCGACCGGCATCATGGGTCCCGGCGTATCCACCCGCGGGTTGCCGACCCCGTTCATCGAGCCGTGACCAAAGGAGAAACCGCCCCCCGGCAGCCCCACCTGGCCGAGCATCGCCGACAAGGCAATCATCATCCAGTAGGGTTGTTCACCGCGATGGGCACGCTGAACCGAATAGGAACAGGTGATAAAACTGCGCACGCCGATCAGTTGCTGCGCCAGCAAACCGATACGCGCCGCCGGAATGCCGGTGATGACACTGGCCCATTCGGGCGTTTTTGCCACGCCGTCGTCGGTGCCGCGCAGATAATCCGCCAACTGGCTATAGCCGGTGCAGTGGCTATAGAGGAAAGCTTCATCCTGAGCGCCACGGCGCTGGATTTCATACGCCAGTGCCAGCATCAGCGCCACGTCGGTATTCGGGCGAATTGGGATCCATTCGGCATTAACAAATTCCGGGCAGTCATCACGCATCGGGCTGATGTTGATCACCGGAGTGCCTTTTTTCACCAGCTTTTGCAGCCAGGGTTTGAGCGAGTGCTCCGCCGCACCGCCGGAAGAGACCTGGGCATTTTTCAACGCCAGGCCACCGAAGGCCACAAACAGCTCGCAGTGCTCAACCACGCTGGGCCAGCTGGTGACACGGCCGGTCAATGGTGTGAAAGTGCCGATCACATACGGCAGGAAAAACTGGGCCGCTCCCCAGCTGTAGTTGCCCAACTGATCGACACCGCCGCCGCCAGCAAAATAAAAACGGCGCACCAGCGAACGAGCGTGGTGCAGGCGCCCGGCAGATGACCAGCCATAGGAACCGGTAAACAAGCCGGAGGGGCCGTAGCGATCGCGCACGCGCCGGTTTTCTTCCGCCACCAGGTCGAGCGCCAGCTCCCAATCCACTTCGACAAAATCCTCGCGGCCACGTAGCGTACGGTCGCTGCCTTCACGCTTTTGCAGCCAGGAACGGCGCACGGACGGCTTGCGGATGCGCTTGTCGGAATAGGCCATCGGCGCGATGGAGTCGAGCATTGGGGAAGGATCCGGATCGTCGGCAAACGGCTCACAACGGATAAGCCTGCCGTCTTCAACCACGGCGGTATAGGCGCCCCAGTGAGCGAGTTGCGGATAGCGTTTAATCGACATGGTGTTCTCAGCCAAGAATGGATGCCCAAAAATAGCATTAGCCGATGCGCAGCGCCAAAGCACAAATGGCTCTATCACTGAGCGGCACAGGTCTAAGCTCGGGGTAAATTGCCCATATCTGCAACAGCCGCCACAAGTTACGATCGCCAGCGCTTGCAGCCCCGGGCTTTTTCCGCAAGACTGAGGGATGTAAGCGATTACCCAGGATGTATGACAGATATGGCTACCATAAAGGATGTTGCCAGGCTGGCGGGTGTTTCCGTGGCCACGGTATCCCGCGTAATAAACAATTCTCCCAAGGCCAGCGAAGGCTCACGCACCGCCGTGCTGGCTGCGATGGAACAACTGCAGTATCACCCAAACGCCAATGCCCGCGCGCTGGCGCAGCAATCGACCGAAACTCTCGGGCTGATCGTTTCCGACGTCTCCGATCCTTTCTTTGGTGCCATGGTCAAGGCCGTGGAACAGGTGGCCTACGCCACCCACAATTTCCTGCTGATTGGCAACGGTTACCACGAGGCAGAAAAAGAGCGTCAGGCGATTGAACAGCTGGTACGCCACCGTTGTGCCGCGCTGGTGGTACATGCCAAAAAGCTGACCGACCGTGAGTTAAGCGGGTGGATGCAGCAGATCCCGGGCATGGTGCTGATTAACCGCACGCTGCCGGGGTTTGAATCGCGCTGCGTGGCGCTCGACGATCGCTACGGTGCCTGGCTGGCGACCCGCCACCTGATCCAACAGGGGCACCAGCGTATTGCCATCATCTGCTCCACCCACCAAATTTCCGACGCGGCGGACCGTCTGCAGGGCTATCTCGATGCATTGCAGGAGCACGGCATTGCGGTAGATGAAAAACTGATTGCCTACGGCGAGCCAGACGAGATTGGCGGCGAACAGGCGATGACCGAGCTGCTCGGGCGCGGTAAAAACTTCACCGCGGTCACCTGCTACAACGACTCAATGGCCGCCGGTGCCCTTTCGGTACTGAGCGACAACAGCGTGGATGTGCCGGGGCAGATGTCGCTGATTGGTTTCGATGACGTGCTGATTTCACGCTACCTGCGGCCGCGTCTGACCACTATTCGCTATCCGGTGGTGGCCATGGCGACCCAGGCGGCCGAACTGGCGCTGGCACTGGCCAACAATCAGCCGCTGCCGGAGATCACCAACATGTTCAGCCCGACGCTGGTGCGCCGCCATTCGGTGGCCAGCATCAATAACGTTTACGAGCAGAACTAGATCAACTCCCGGTGATACAGCCGCACCGGGCGATCGGGGTAATCCAGCGCATCGCCAATGTAGCGCCAACCATGGCGCTCATAATAGCCGCTAAAGTCACTGTAGAGATAAAGCTCACTGAAGCCGGTGCGTCGGGCGTAGTCTTGCACATGCTGCTGCAACCGCAGCCCCAGACCGCTGCCGCGCTGGCTTTCGTCGACATACAGCGCCGCCAGCCAGGGCGTCAGATCCTGCCGGCTGATCAAGTCGCAGCGCCATAAGCCGACGGTGCCAACCACTTTATCGTCCTGCAGGGCGATAAAAGTAATGGGCAAATCGGCTCCGCACAGCCCGCTGTCCACCACGCTGGCGAAAAATGCCCGGCTGCTTTCGCTGCCAAACGCCTGCCACAGCCAATCAATCACCTGACCGCGATGCTGTGGATAATCCGCCAGAAGCCTAATCTCAGTCATCTCTTCTCTCTTTTCCCATTGTCTGGCATCAGTCTACGGACGTTGCGCCACAACACAATCCCGGCGGAAAAATCCCACGCAGCCAAGGGGTAAGCCTATGCTAGACTGAGCGTTATTTGCCACTGCGGATGTTGAAAGGGGTAAGCCACTGATGATCACCATGTTGGATGTTTCCATTCGCGCGGGGGTATCCAAAGCCACGGTTTCACGCGTGTTAAATGGCACCGGCCAGGTGAAAAAGAGCACCCGCGATGCGGTGTTCAAGGCCATGGATGATTTGGGTTACCGCCCGAACTTCCTCGCCCAATCGCTGGCAAACAAAAGCTCCAACAGCATTGGCCTGGTAGTGTCCAATTTCGACGGCCCCTACTTCGGACGCCTGCTTCGTCGCGCAGCCAAGCTGATCGAGGCCAGCGGCAAACATCTGATTGTGACCGACGGCCACGACACGCCGGAAGATGAACTGCAGGCGGTACAGCTGCTGGCGGATCGCCGCTGTGATGCCATCATCCTGTATACCCGTTTCATGTCAGAAACTGCGCTGATGAAGCTGCTGGACAGCCTGCCGGTGCCGATTATGGTGATCAACCGGGATCTGCCACAGGCGCGCGCACGCTGCGTGTTCTTCGAACAGCAAAAGGCGGCCTTCCATGCGGTGGAGTATCTGATTCGGCAGGGGCATCGCGAGATCGCCTGCATTACCGGCCCCATCGCCACGCCAACAGCACAGGCGCGGCTGGCAGGTTATCAACAAGCGTTAGAGCAGCACCATATTGCCT
Source organism: Serratia sp. BNK-12 (assembly GCF_047456085.1). Classification (NCBI taxonomy): domain Bacteria; kingdom Pseudomonadati; phylum Pseudomonadota; class Gammaproteobacteria; order Enterobacterales; family Yersiniaceae; genus Serratia; species Serratia sp. BNK-12. The sequence continues at coordinate 852,303 of NZ_CP179896.1, read as the reverse complement.
TCAATGAAGCCCGCGTGGCCTACGGTGACAGCAGCGTGCAAAGCGGATATCAGGGCACCCGGCGTTTGCTGGCCGAGCATATCGATTTCAGCGCGCTGTTCGCCTGCAACGACGACATGGCGGTCGGCGCGATGAAGGCGCTGCACGATGCGGGTAAACGCCTGCCGCAGGATGTCTCACTGTTCGGCTTTGACGACGAGCCCAGCGCCGCCTATTTGCAACCTGCACTATCTACCGTGTATCTGCCGATCGACGTGATGATCGAAGCCGCCATCAGCCAGGCTTTTCGCCTGATCAATGGGGAAGACACACAGCCACTCACCCCGTTCACCGGCGAACTGCGGCTGCGTGAATCGGTGCTCCCCGGGCCTTACGCCGACTGATCCCTCCGGGCGCTGTCGCAGATTGCGTACAGCGCCGTATTTCTTCAACGCCAATTTCCCTTCCCTGCCACCAATCCGCATATTGTCAAGACAATAACCTTTACACTATATAGCTTAAAAGCTATATTCGGAGTTTGACATGTGGCAGATCGTGACCGTCGAACGATTCGACAACTGGTTTTTATCATTAAACAGCGATCAACAAAAAAGCGTGCTGGTAGGAATATTCAAACTGCAGGAATTCGGCCCCTTGTTGGCGCGTCCTCATGCCGACACGCTGAATCACAAAAACCAAATACAGCATCTGAAAGAGTTACGTATTCAGCATCGCGGTCGGCCGTTTCGGATTTTCTTCGCCTTCGATCCGCAACGACAAGCGGTCCTGCTTTGCGGTGGCGATAAAACCGGTAATAAACGCTTCTATCAACAAATGTTGCCGATCGCCATCAGAGAGTTTTCACATTACTTGGCAACCCAGAGGTAACGTAAATGGCCAAACCCTTATCAGATCTGATCGACAGACTCGATCCCACCGTAGTTGAAGCTGCGCAACAGAAAGCGGACAAAGAAATTTTTGAACTGCGGCTGGCAATGCTTCGGGAAGAACTGGCGGTGTCTCAGGTGGAACTGGCCAAGCGGCTTGGTATCAGCCAACCTTCGGTCGCCAACCTGGAAAAACGCGGCAGCGAAATTAAACTCTCTTCACTCAAACGCTATATCGAAGCCATGGGGGGAACGCTATCGCTGGAAGTTCAGCTCCCGAACGGCCAGCATCGACGGATGACGCTGTAAAATGGGCGCAGCAAACTGCGCCCAAAAGCATCAGATCATTTCCAGCGCAATCAGCTCTTCGATGGTCTGGCGACGACGGATCAGGCGCGGTTCACCGTTCTCAAACAGCACTTCCGGCAGCAGCGGGCGGCTATTGTAGTTTGAAGACATAGACGCGCCATAAGCACCGGTGTCATGGAACACCAGATAATCGCCAACCTGCACCGGCGGCAGCTTGCGGGTTTCAATACCGCCCCCGGCCTGCTGAGTAAAGACGTCTCCGGATTCACACAGCGGTCCGGCAATCACGGTTTCACGCAGTGGCTGGTGTGCGGTATCACGACCGTCGGCCGGCAGCAGGGATATGTGGTGATAGCTGCCGTACATTGCCGGACGCATCAAATCATTAAAACCGGCATCCACCAGCACAAAGTGCCGGCTGCCCATGTCTTTCACTGCGCGCACCTCGGCGACCAGCACACCGGCTTCCGCCATCAGGAAACGGCCCGGTTCGATCTCCAGCTTCACCGGATGACCCAAATGTGCGGCAATACGCTCGCGGGCGCTGTTCCACAAACCAAAATAGTGTTCGGTATCGATCGCCTCTTCGCCGTACTGATAGGGGATCGACAGCCCGCCTCCGGCAGAAATCGCACTGATGTCCTGGCCGAGGTCGATCACCTGTTGCACCATGGCGTCACACACGCGCTCCAGATGCTGGTAGTCCACCCCCGACCCTATATGCATATGCACGCCAATCAGCTTCAGACCGTATTGCTGAATTTTTTCCACCGCCTGCGGTAAGTCGGCATACCAAATACCGTGCTTGCTGTTCTCACCGCCGGTGTTGGTTTTCTGGCTATGGCCGTGACCGAAACCTGGATTGATGCGCAGCCACACCGGATGCCCGTCAGAGACCTGCCCCAGCTGTTCCAGCATGTCGATCGAACCGACGTTGACCGGGATTTTCAATTCGCTGACGCGCGCCAGAGTCGCGTGATCGAGCACATCGGCGGTAAACACGATTTCGCTTGGTTCGCCACCCGGCTGAAAACCGGCCTGCAATGCACGCTCAATCTCGCCTAACGACACCGAGTCCACCTTGACGCCCTGCTCACGCATCAGGCGCAAAATATGAATATTCGAGCAGGCCTTCTGGGCAAAACGGATCACGTCAAAATGCCGCAATTGGCTGATGCGCTCGCTGATAATCGCTGCGTCATAGGCCCACACAGGGCAACCAAAGCGCTGAGGCAGCGCCAATAGGTTAGCGGCGTTAAGAGCGGTAGAAGTGTCGTGCAAAGCGCGTGGCATAGTGATGTTCCCGGTTCGAAAATGGTATGCCCACAATATTGCCGCACTCTTTCTCGGGTGGAAAATATCTATTTAGCCAGAGTCTATTCATTTATGATATGGCTTTGCTCATGATGGAATCAGCCGATGCACGCGATAACCCTGCGCCAGATTGAAATCTTCTATGCGGTGATGACGACCGGCAATCTGACCGAAGCCGCCGCGCTGCTACAGACCTCGCAACCCACCGTCAGCCGCGAGCTGGCGCGCTTCGAGAAACTGATCCAACTGCAGTTGTTCGAACGGGTACGCGGGCGGTTATCCCCCACGGTACAGGGCCTGAGGTTGTTGGAAGAGGTTCAACGTTCCTATTACGGCCTTGATCGCATCGTCAATGCCGCCGCCGGTATCCGCCAGTTCCAGCAGGCGCAGCTTTCGATTGCCTGCCTGCCGGTATTTTCACAATCGCTGCTGCCGGCGGTGTGCAAACCCTTTATCGATCGCTATCCGGAGGTCAGCTTCAGCGTGATACCGCAGGAATCACCGTTGCTGGAAGAGTGGTTATCGGCGCAGCGCCACGATTTGGGCCTGACGGAAAATACCCTGACTCCGGCGGGCACCGAGCGAATGACCTTGATGACGCTGAACGAAGTGTGTGTCTTGCCGGCCGGGCATCCGCTGCTGGCGAAAAAGCGGCTGACGCCGCAGGATTTTGCCGGACAAAACTTTATCAGCCTGTCGAACACCGACAGCTATCGCCAACTGCTGGATTCGCTGTTCAGTGAGGAAGGGGTTAACCGCCGGCTGGTGATGGAAACCCACAGCGCAGCGTCGGTCTGCGCCATGGTCAAAGCTGGCGTGGGGGTATCGATAGTCAATCCGCTAACGGCGTTGGACTACGCCAACAACGGTGTGCATATACGGCCATTCAGCGTTGACGTGCCCTTTACCGTTAGCCTGATCCGGCCGCTGCATCGCCCGTCGTCGGCGCTGGTCACGGCCTTTACTCAACATTTACAGCAACAGGCACAAACGCTGCCCGCCCGTCTGGCCGCCGTGATTACGCGCTAGCCGGGCGCTTGGCGCGGCTGAACGTCACCAGACACAGTACCAGACCCAGCAACGCGATCCCCGCAGCGGCCAGCGGTACGCTGGTCAAGCCCAACCCCTGCGCTATCACGACACCGCCGACCCAGGCACCAATCGCATTACCGACGTTGAACGCGGCGATGTTCAGCGTGGACACCAGATTGGGAGCCTTTTTACCGTAGGTCACCACGTTGATTTGCAGCGCCGGTACGGCGGCGAACGCCGCAGCGGCCCACAGGAACAGGGTAATTTCAGCCGGTACCATCGAATGGCTGGTCCAACTGAACAATGCCGCAAAGCAGGCGATCACCAGGAACGTACAGGTCAGCGTCAACGGCAAGCGCCAGTCCGCCAAACGTCCACCCAGGATGTTGCCCAGCGTCAGACCAACCCCCATCAGCAACAGCGTCCAACTGACGCCATGGGAAGAAACACCCGTCACCTCGGTCAGTAACGGGGCAATATAAGTAAACAGCGCGAACATCGATGCGGCAAAGGCCACGGTCATCAGCAATGACAGCCAAATACCGCCGCCGCGCAACGCCGCCAGCTCTTTTTTCAGATCCGTCGGGGCCTCGTCCTTCACGCTGGGCAGCTTGCTGTACAGCGCCAACAGAGAGAGTACGCCAATGACCGCCACCGCCCAGAACGTCGAACGCCAACCCAGCGCCTGACCCAGTGCGGTACCCAGCGGCACGCCGAGCACGTTTGCCAGCGTCAGGCCGGTGAACATCAATGCCACGGCAGAAGCCCGGCGGTTTGGCGGCACCAGATTGGCCGCAACCACCGCGCCAATACCGAAGAAGGCACCGTGGCACAAAGCGGTGATAATGCGCGCCAGCATCAGGAAGTCATAGCTGTACCCCAGGGCGCACATAATATTGCCGAAGATGAAAATCACCATCAGCAGCAACAGCGTTTTTTTACGCGGCAGCTTCGCGGTCAGCAAGGCCATGATGGGTGCACCGATAGCCACGCCAAGGGCATAGCCGCTGATCAGCCAGCCAGCAGAAGGAATGGAGACCTGCAGATCTCCCGCCACTTCAGGCAGCAACCCCATGATCACAAACTCGGTGGTGCCGATAGCGAATGCACTTAATGCCAGTGCGAGCAGAGAAACAGGCATGCGGAAAGCTCCCAGTCAACAAAGCCCCGGTGTCAGGCACTCGGGGCCGGTAAAAACACATAAAATTGACGGGCAGCCCGGCAGGCTGCCCGCGAAAAAGGGTCAGAGAGGGTGTTCAAAGAGCGGGTTTAACTGCTTAACCCTATAATTATTAAGTCTTATTCACGCTTTTCACGTTACAGAAATAGCACGCAATCCCGCGTAAAAACCAGTGGCAAAACGGCCGCTGCGCACAAAAAGCCATGCCTGGCTCGCTAACTGGTTGAATGCGCTGATGATGAAAAATGTGTAAAAATGTTACCCGTGTATTAACGCTATCAGCGCAGCGTTGCCTGCCAATCCGGATCGTGGGCAAACCACTCCACCAAAAAGTCCAACATGGTGCGCAATGTCGCAGGCATCTGGCGGCGTGAGGTATAGATACCGTAAATCCCCATCGACTGGGGCCGATAATCCGGCATCAGCTCAATCAGTTCGCCACTGGCCAGTAAAGGGGCTGCAGAATAGTAAGGCTGCATGGAAATACCCGCGCCTTGTACCGTGCCTGCCATCAACACCACCGATTCGTTGGCGCTCAGGTTGCCGCTGACCGCGACCGCCGATTTCACACCCTGAAGGTCAAAATGCCACAGGCTCTTACCGAAGTAGGAATAAGTCAGGCAGTTATGCAGCGCCAAATCCTGCGGATGACGCGGCGTGCCGTGCGCCGCCAGATAGGCCGGGGAAGCGCAGACCACGGAAGCACAGGAGGATAATGGCCGGGCGATGAGATTGGGATCCAATTCGTTAGTGATGCGTAACGCCAGATCGATACGCTCCTCCACCAGATTCACCGTGCGATTGTTCATTTGCAGATCCACTGCAACCTGCGGATGGCGTTTCAGGTACTGCGCCACCGCGCCCACCAGCGCCGTCTGGCCCAACGATTGTGAACAGGTAATGCGTAACAGGCCACGCAGCTCGTCACTCTGCTCCCCTTCGACCAAATCGATTTCGCCCGCCAGCGCCAGCATCTGTCGACAGCGTTCCAGCGTGCGCTCACCGGCGTCAGTCAGACTAAGCTTACGAGTAGTGCGATGCAGTAAACGCGCGCCGGCCCATTGCTCCATTTGAGCCAGATAACGCGTCACCATCGCCCGCGACATTTCCAACGTTTCCGCGGCGGCAATCATGCTGCCACGGTCGACGATGGTGATAAAAACCTCAGCAGCGGTAATGCGATCCATGATTCGTCCGATTTACGCAATGAATAGTTGCTCATTATCCGGTTTTTCTATCGCTTTATGCAACCTAACATCTATACAACATTAATCGCATCCCAAGGACCTCTACCCATGTTTAAGAAATCATTGTTGACCCTGGCTTTTGCCGGCATCGCCACAGTAAGCACCTTCGCTACCGCCGCCAACACCCTGACGATGGAAGTGTATAACCCAGGTGAGAAAAGCGTGTTCCCGGTGTCTTCCGAAATCATCAGCGGCAAACACGAAGTCGCACTGATCGACGCCCAGTTCCAGCGTAACGACGCGGAAGCCCTGGTGAAAAAGATCAAGGCGACCGGCAAGAAGCTGACCACCGTATACATCAGCCATTCAGATCCGGATTTCTATTTTGGTCTGGACGTCATTAAAGCCGCGTTCCCTGAGGCTAAAATCATCGCGTCACCGGGTACCATCGAAGAAATCAATGCCACCAAAGACGGCAAAGTGGCGTACTGGGGCCCAATCTTGAAGGACAACGCGCCGAAAGCGGTGGTGGTGCCTCAGGCGTTGCAGGGTGACAGCTTCACCGTAGACGGCCAGAAAGTGGAAGTGAAAGGCCTGACCGGCCCGACGCCAGAACGCACCTACGTGTGGATCCCAGCGCTGAAAGCGGTAGTGGGCGGTGTGCCGGTAGCCGGCGACAATATCCATCCGTGGATTGCCGATAACCAAACCGTTGAATCCCGCGCGCACTGGCAGCAAACGCTGGAAGGCATCAAAGCGTTGAAACCGGAAGTCGTGGTCCCTGGCCATTTCCTGCCGGGGGCAGACCAGACGCTGAAGTCCGTCACCTTTACCCAGAACTACCTGACCACGCTGGAAGCTGAACTGCCAAAAGCCAAAGATTCTGCAGCACTGGTGGCGGCAATGAAAAAGCATTACCCGGATCTGAAAGACGAATCCAGCCTGGAACTGAGCGCCAAAGTGCTGAAAGGCGAAATGAAGTGGCCGCAATAAGCACGCCGAAACACCCAGGCCAAGGCGCTACTGCTACCCAGCCGCCGCAAAGGCGGCGGGTATAACGAGGAAAAGACATGACCGGTACGACTCTGCACTACATTTTCGATCCGCTGTGTGGCTGGTGCTATGGCGCAGCCCCGCTGGTGAAGGCGGCCAAAACCATTCCAGGGCTAACCATCGCCCTGCACGCCGGCGGTATGATGACCGGCAACAACCGCCGCCAAATCACGGATGAATGGCGCAATTATGTGATCCCGCATGACAAGCGCATTGCGGAGTTAACCGGCCAACCCTTTGGCGAAGCTTATTTCAATGGATTGTTGCGTGATACCACCGCGGTGATGGACTCGGAGCCGCCGATTACCGCCATACTGGCAGCGCAAGCGCTGGCGGGACGCGGGCTGGATATGCTGCACCGCATTCAGGAAGCGCATTACCAGGAAGGTCGACGTATCGCCGACACGCCGGTGCTGGAAGCGCTGGCAAAAGAGCTGGGCTTGCCCTCTGCTCCGTTTATCGCCGAAATGCGGTTTAACGCCGGTGCGCCAACCGCGCAGCACATCGCGCAAAGCCGGGCATTGCTTGCCAAGGTTCAGGGCCAGGGGTTCCCAACTTTCGCTCTGCAAGACAGCGAAGGCCAGCTGCGCCAGATCCCGGCGGGCAACTATCTGGGCAACGTTGAGGCCTGGAAAGAGTTATTGAGCGGCGCCGCTACCTGGGCCTAATACCTGTTACGGCTGCCGGGTGTTCAAAGTATTGGATGCCCGGAGCTGATTATTCAACCCGTACAAAGTGTCCTTCCGCACGCACGTTAAAACCGAAACCACAATCCCCCTCGGTGTGCATGTCCAGACCATCGCTACCGAACTGCATCGCCACATCGCACGCCATCACATCTTCCGGTTCCCGCTGACGGTATACTGCTTTGCCGTGCTCTATCGGCAACGTCTGAGTGAACTCCCCCATATTCGGCCCGTAATACAACCCCATCTGCGGCATGTAATAACCGGAATAACTGATCAGCCAGCGGCCATCTTGCGGCTTGATCTCAACCTCGCTCCAGACGCCACGCCCGGCATATTGCCAATACACTCCGCCCGGCCCGGTAAGTGGCGTTCGTTTCGCCAGCCGCTCCTGCAACAGCTTGAGATTATGTTGGGACTTGCTGTCTTGTGGTGCCAATTCTAAATAGGCACGCGCCTTAAGCAGCTCGCCCGCGTGTATCAGCGCCAGCGCTACGTTGTTATAAGCAGTGGCCGTTGCCTGGCTGTCCAAACCGCAGAACTCACTCCAGGCGGCCTGATCGCGGAAAATATCGGCAGCTCGCGGGTAATCGCCACGCTGATAGGCATTTTTGCCCAACTCGGCATAGCTTGCGACCTTGTGACAATCGGCATCAATATCCGGCTCGTCAATCTGCGCCATCGCCTGGTCGCAGGCAAGCGCACCATAGGCCAACAGCAGGGGAACCCACGTCTTCATCACTTATCCTTTCCGCAGTAAACGAGCCAAATTTCGGCGCCAGTATAACCGCCAACCGCCACCGCATCACCCCTGACGATTCAGCCGCGATATTTCAAACGGTTAGCGGCGTTAAAACTGCTTACAGTCAACGTTTGTTTGTTACCTGTCCCCGGCCCATGCTGAAAAAAAGATTAAACCTGCGAGGGTCCATGAACGCTATCCCCACCCCCAAAAACGCCGTCTGGCAACTGATTAAACCCTTCTGGGTCTCGGAGGAGAAACTGCGGGCCTGGGCGATGCTGATCGCCATCATCGCCTTGTCGCTGGGGTTGGTGTACATCAGCGTGCTGATCAACCAGTGGAACCAGGTGTTTTACGACGCGCTGCAAAATAAAAATTACCCGGTATTCAAGGCGCAGCTGTGGCGCTTTACCTATCTGGCGCTGATTTTCATCGTATTGGCGGTGTTTAAAATTTACCTGACACAGGGCCTGCAGATGCACTGGCGGCGCTGGATGACCGAAAAATTCATGGGTAAATGGCTGGCGCATCAGGCGTATTACCATACCGAACAGCAGCAAATCGTCGATAACCCGGACCAGCGTATCGCCGAGGATCTCAACGTGCTGACCCAATACACGCTGTCGCTTTCGTTGGGGTTACTGTCCAGCCTGGTGACGCTGTTTTCTTTTATCGCCATCCTGTGGCATGTCAGTGGCCCTATTACCTTTGTCATCAGCCAGCACGCTATTACCCTACCCGGCTATATGGTGTGGTTCGCTCTGCTGTACGCCGGACTGGGATCACTGCTGATTTGGTGGGTCGGCAAACCCTTGGTACAACTGGGTTTTAATCAGGAGCGCTATGAAGCGAACTTTCGTTTTGGGCTGATCCGCATCCGCGAAAATAATGATGCCATCGCGCTGTATCACGGCGAGCCGCATGAAGCACAGCAGTTGGGCGGGCGCTTTGAAGCCATCCGTGCCAACTGGTGGTCAATCATGCGCATCACCCGGCGGCTCAATATTGCCTCCAATTTCTACAGCCAATTCGCCATTGTCTTTCCGCTACTGGTGGCCGCCCCACGCTATTTTTCCGGCGCCATCCAAATGGGCGGAATGATGCAGATAGCCTCCGCTTTTGGGCAAGTACAGGGCGCTCTGTCCTGGTTTATCGATGCCTTTACCGATCTGGCCACCTGGAAAGCCTGCGTTAACCGTCTGGCCGGTTTTAACGCCGCCGTGGATCAGGTGCACCATCAACAGCGAGGCATTCAATTGCAGCCGGAGAATGAACAGCCGATGGTCCTTGACCGCCTCAGCCTGCAATTGCCGGATGGCCAACGCTTACTGGAGCCGACCTCAATGACGCTCAAACGTGGCGATCGGGTGCTGATCGTTGGCCCATCAGGCTGCGGTAAATCAACCCTGTTGCGCGCCATTGCCGGTATCTGGCCGTATGGTTCCGGTGCGATTGGGCTCGACGCCGCCAGCAGTACGTTATTCCTGCCGCAACGCAGTTATATTCCGATCGGTACGCTGCGAGAGGCGCTGAGCTATCCGCATCTTGCCGCCGAGTACAGCGATGAACAGCTGCTGAAAGCCCTGGATAACTGCCGCCTTAAACACCTTCAGCGCTGGCTGGATACCAGCGCCAACTGGAGCCAACGCCTGTCTCCAGGTGAACAGCAGAGATTAGCCTTCGCCCGTGCGATTCTGACCCGCCCGGACATTTTGTTCCTCGACGAAGCCACCAGCGCGCTGGACGACGAGACCGAGCAACTGATGTACTGCCTGTTGGTGGATGAATTGCCGGATGTGACGCTGGTTAGCGTGGCGCACCGCAACAGCGTGGCGAAGTATCATCAGAGCTGCTGGCGCTTTAGCCGCGCGGAAGAAAGCCAACCGGCACGCATGGCACTCAGCCCATTGCCGGTTGCCGGCTAAGTGCCCGGGCGCAGCCTGTACGGTTGCGCCCGGCTTTACTCAGATGCCATCGGCCTGAACGTCCTCGCATTTCACCCGACGCCTTTCGTGCCACAGGCTGGTCAGCCCACGTTTGCCGCACGCCAACGCCACTTCGCGAAACTCATCCAGGCTTAGCCCATCGCGTTCCAGCATCATTTCCGCTGCCAGCTGCATGTTTACCCCGGTCAGCACTTCGCAATCACCGCGCTCGTCCGCCAGTTCGCTGGCACAGCGGAACGGCGATCCGCCGAGCATATCGGTGAGAAACACCACGCCGTCCGCCTGCGCCACTTCGGTTAGCGCCGCATTAAGGGCGCCCCTTAACTGAGCGGTGCTCATCTGCTCCGGGAAATTGACCGCGACGCAATTTTGCTGCGGCCCCACAACCTGTTCTACCGCCTGCAGCAGGCCACTGGCAAAGCTGCCGTGGCCGGTAATCACAATGCCTGGCATCGCCCTTTCCTCACAATAAACCGATAAATTTGCCCACGACGCCAATCACCACCGTCACGCCAATCAGCTTCACTGGCGAGAACCCTCGCTTCATCAGGAAGAAAATCAGCAGCGTAAAGCACAGCGGCAACAGATTGGGCATCAGTTTGTCCAGCACGTCGGTCTGCAACGCCACACTGGCCTTGCCGGCATGCATCACCAACGGGGTGGAAAGATGGACATAGGAAGCCACCAGCGCGCCGATCACCGTCATGCCGACAATCGAGGCGGCGTGTGATATTCGTCGGGTATGGGTTTTCAGCAGCGCCAAGGCGCTGGTGCCGGCCTGATAGCCATAATGCGCCAGCCCGAACCGCAAGCCGAAGTGAAAAACGTTAAACAGCAGCAGGAAGACGATCGGCCCGAACAGGCTGCCTTCCAGCGCCAACGAGGCGCCGATCCCGGCGCAGATCGGCAGTAGCGTCAGCCAGAACAGCGCATCGCCAATGCCGCCCAGCGGCCCCATCAGCGCCACTTTTACCGCACGAATGGTAGAAATCTTCTCCTTGTTCTGTTCCATCGCCAGCACCAGCCCGGACAGGAAGGTGACGTCGAACGGGTGCACGTTGATAAACTCCATGTGCATCTTCATCGAATTGGCCAGATCCTGCGGATTGCGATGGATCTTGCGTAATCCTGGAATTAACTGATAAAGCCAGCCACCGGCCTGCATACGTTCGTAGTTGAACGACGCCTGCAGCAGTAAGGAACGCCATGCCATGCGGTTGATATCGCCACGGGTCAGCGCCTCTGCCGGCTCGCTGTCGACATAATCGTCCTGGTCTACCTGACTGGTCGCCAGGGCCTGCGCCATACGCTGTTCCGCTTTTTGCGCCAGCAGATCGTCGGAATCATTAAATGCCATCTTCAGCATCCTCCTGTTGTACGGACGGTTTGGGCGTGTCCGCCCCGGCTCGTTGGCTGTTAAAGAAATCGATCAGTGCGATCGCCAGTGCCCCCAGCGCCACCGCCAGGATCGGCAGTTTCAGGAAGGTGACGGAAATAAAGCCGAGGATAAAATAAGCCACGTAGGTTTTTTTCATCATCACTTTCATCAACAGCGAGAAACCGATCGCCGGCATCATGCCACCCGCCACCGCCAGGCCGTCCAGCAGCCAGGTCGGTGCTTTTTGCACCATGGCGCTGGCCGCATCGGCACCGAAATAAATCGGCAAAAAAGCCACGACAAAATAGAACGCGAACAGGATGCTTATGCCGAGATAATTCACCCGTTCGATACCGCGCCAGTTCAGCTCTTTCACCATCCGATCGCAGCGGTGCATCATCGGTGAAAACAGGGTAAACAGCAGCGTAATACAGCCCTGCACCGCGATAGAAAACGGCACGGCCACGCCGATCGCCACCTTGGGATCGGCCTTGGTCAGGATGGCAAACGCCGTGCCGATCACCCCACCAATCACCACGTTCGGCGGCTGGGCGCCCGCCAGCGGCACCATGCCCATCCATACCAATTCCAGCGTACCGCCCACCAGCAGACCTGTGTATACATCCCCCAAAATCAGGCCGACCAACGGCCCCAGCACCACCGGGCGATGAAAGTGGGTCAGTCCGTCAAACAGATCGACCCCCGCCAACCCGGCCAACAGTGCAATCAATAACGCATCAGTTAACATGATTTCCCCCGAACTCAGAACAGCAGCTTGCCGACCGCCTCACCCGCTTCATCCGGCACCCGGCGTACCTCGCATTCAACGCCAAGCGCCGCCAGTTCGCGAAAAGCGGCGACGTCGCTCTCATCCAGCGAGACCGTTTTATGCACCTGACGCTTCCCCTCGGCAAAATGCATGTTGCCGACGTTCACGAAGCGGATCGGCACCCCGCCCTGCACCAGCCGCAAAACATCCTGCGGCGTTTTGCATACCAAAAAGATCTTCTGGCGATCCGCCGCCTTGTGGATCACGTCGATGGTTTTCTGCAGCGTGAAGTAGCGCGTCTGCACCCCTTCCGCCACCACCATATCCATCAGGTTCTGCTGCACAGGATCGGCTGCCGCTTCATCGTTGGCCACCACCACCAGATTGGCGCCCAGAGTATTGGTCCAGGTGACGCCCACCTGGCCGTGCACCAGTCGGTTATCGATACGAGTCATCAAGATATTCGGCATTTCAACGCACCTCCGGATAACAGGCGGCATGGTAGTCGTCGAGCACCTGCGTCACCTTATGCATTACCCAATCCTGCGGGTCGTTGCTCAGTTCCCCGGCATTCAGCGCGCGGGCCTGGTCTGGCAGATACTGGCTCAACAGCGCTAACGGCACCGGATGGCGGCGCAAGTTGTCGATCAGGCTATCTACCGCCTGCTGCACCTGTGGTTGCGGCCAGTAATAACGTACCCGGTCACTCAGGCTGTAGTGGCGGTCGAGATACTGCTGATGAGGGTTGCCATGGTAGTAACGGCTCCACTGCTGTGGCTGTTCGCGCATGACCTGCTCCAGCGTGGCGCACAGCTGCGCCGACTGATGTTCACCAAGCCATTCACGTTCAATGTGATCCAGTGCGAACAGCGCTTCACGCAGTGCGAAAGTCAGTGCCGGGCCGACTTTCAGGATGGCAAAATGATCGCCCACCAGCTGTCGATAGGCCTGCGGCGGTTGGTAATCCGTCGAGTGCGCCTCGTACACCATGCCCGGCTGCCGTTCGATAAAGCGGCTCAGTTCATGGGCCCGTTGCGGTTGATAGTGCTCCACGCTGTGATGATCAAACTCAACGCCCGGCTGCACCACCAGCGCAATGGTTCGCGTCCAGGCATCGACCAGTTCGGCTTGCTGCCAGGCCAGGCGATGGATTTCAAGCGTTTGCTGCACCGCCCGTGGCGTGGTGACCTGCATACCTTCCAACGCCTCCTGTGCGCCGCCCGGCACCGGCACTTCGGTCCCGATCACATACACCGGCGGCTCACCGCCGCTATGCTGCCAGGCGCGTTCAGCAATGGCGCACAAACGTGCCGCACGGGCAGCGACGGTTTCATCATTTAGAGGGAAAGGATCGCTAGCGCAGGACATGGAACAATCGAGGTGGATTTTGCGAAAACCGGCGCGAACATAATCGTCGATCAGCGTTTCCGCCAACTGCATCGCTTCTTCTGCCGGCCGATCCTGCCAGGCGTTGGGACCGAGATGATCGCCTCCCAGCCACAAACGATCGCGTGCCAACCCTTCCTCGTCCGCCAATTGCCACAGGGCGTCGCGGAACTGTTCCGCCGTCTGGCCGGTGTAGCCGCCAAATTGATTGACCTGATTCGAGGTGGCCTCGACCAGTACCGGCGTGCCGCGCGTTTTGGCCTGCCGCAGGGCCGCTTTAAGCACCCAGGGGTGAGCGGAACAAACGGAAAAGATCCCGACCGGTTTACCGGCCTTGTGCTGCTCAACAAGCTGTAACAACTGCTGCATGAATCCCCCATGCAGGCGCCGTACTACCGATCGGCGATGACTACCTCCACGCCCAACTCGGTTAACGCCCGCTCGTAATCGTCCGGAAGAAGGCTGTCGGTAATCAGCCGATGAATTTGTCCGGCTTCGCGAATCATGCAAAAGCTCTTGCGACCAAACTTGCTGGCATCCGCCACGGCGATAATCTCGCGCGCCACCTCGCACATCACGCGGTTGAGGTGTGCCTCTCCAGGGTGAGGCGTGGTGATACCGGCAGCCAGATCGAAACCGTCGACGCCCAAAAACAGTTTGTCGAAACGGTACTGGCGCAATTGCTGCTCGGCAGCCGGACCGTAGAGCGAGTAAGAATTACGGCGCACGCTGCCGCCCAACACCATCACCTCCACCCCATCATTACCGGAAAGCTCATAGGCAATGTTCAGCGCATTGGTCATCACCACCAGATCGCGTCGTCCTTTCAGGAACGGCACTATCTGGGTGGTGGTGGAACCGGAATCGAGGATCAGCGCGTCGCCATCACGCACATAGCTTGCCGCTACGCTTGCGATCTGCGACTTCACATCGCGGTTCAACCGTCCTTTGTCATGCAGTGGACGATCGAAGGCAAATTGCTGATTGAGCATTGCGCCGCCATAGGCCCGTAGCGCACACCCTTTTCGTTCCAGAAAGCGCAGATCGTTGCGGATCGTCACCGTGGATACTGCAAACTGTTTGCTGAGCTGCTCCACACGAACGCTGCCGTGTTCGCATAACAGATCGATAATGTGTTCACGGCGCTTTGCGGTATTCACTGGCATGAGCTGCGGTCCTCAGGTTTCCGGCCAGGCCGGGGAGAAGATGGCTTTCGCTCTACTGCGCAGGCATTACAGCAAAGCGAAAGCAATGAAATTGTGATCGCGGTTACAGCGCTGTTTTAGCAGAAAAAGTGGCTAAAAACCTTTCGAATCGAAATGAAGTGAAAATTAATGGCCGCAGCGAAAGGCAAAATGAAATGTCAGGGCGAGCGCGGTAGCCGGGGTGAGAAGCCTGCCGCAATGCGCAGAACGAAAGCGTCCACGCAACGACCAGGTTGGCCGACTTTTAGTTCACCGGGTGATCGGGATCACATAATCGTAATTATGCGTATTCTGCGTGCCGCTTGCGGCAGGGGAAAGGCTTGCGCACTGCTGAATCGGCCCCTTGTCAGGCCAGGGGTTCTTCCCTACACTTGCGCGCAGATATCGGCCCCTGCCGGTACGTAAGCGTTAACGTCAATCAACGCATCATGCCGTGCAGAATTGATTGACTGCATGCCCTGGTGCGAGGAACTAATGCCCCAATCCGCTGTAACCCCAACGTCTGCCGCAACAAAGCGCAGCCGTTTACGTCACCCCTTGTTACTGGTTGCCGGCATTATGCTGGTCGCTGCCAACTTGCGTGCCGCGCTGACCAGCGTGGGGCCGCTGCTGGAACAGATCCAGCAGCAGTTGATGCTTTCCGCCACTTCGGCCGGCCTGCTTAATTCACTGCCGCTAATCCTGTTTGCCGTGCTGTCGCCGGTCACGCCCGGTCTGGCGAAGCGCATCGGCATTGAGCGTACGCTGGGTATGGCATTGCTGTTGCTGGTGATTGGTATTGTGCTGCGCTCGATGCCGCAAACCGGCATGTTGTGGTTGGGCAGTATTTTGATCGGTGCCGCCATCGCGTTTGCCAACGTGGTACTTCCCACGCTGGTGAAACGCGACTTCCCGAGCCGAGCAGCCGCCATGATTGCCGCCTATGCGGCAGTCATGTCACTGGTAGCAGCCACAGCCTCCGGCCTGGCGGTACCGCTGGCGACATTGCACGATCGAGGCTGGCGTTTTTCCCTGCTGTGCTGGAGCCTGCCGGCGCTGTTGGCGCTGATTGTCTGGCTGCCGCAACTGCGTCGCTCTTCGGCCCCGACGGCCGGTAACGCAACACCGGCTCAACCCGCCCTGTCACGTTCCCCCTGGGGCAGTGCTCTTGGTTGGCAGGTGGCGCTGTTTATGGGCCTGCAATCCATCACCTTCTACACCATTATTGGTTGGTTCAGCACCTTTGCTGCCAGCCACGGCACGTCGCCGCAACAGGCCGGTTTTGAGCTGTTTATCTATCAGGTGGTGGCGATCGTCGCCAACTTTGTCATGGTGTTTATTCTGCCGCGCGCCCGCGATCAGCGCGCCATCGCGCTATGCAGTTCTCTGCTGATTTTTATCGGCGTCGCCGGTCTGCTGCTGCTGCCGGGTTACTCTTTGGTGTGGTTGATTTTTGCCGGACTGGGGGCGGGGAGTTCTTTGGTGCTGGCGCTGTCCTTCTTTGGCCTGCGCAGCAGCCATCATCATCAGGCCACGCAGCTGTCGGGCATGGCGCAATCGGTCGGCTATCTGTTGGCGGCGCTGGGACCCACGCTGTTCGGTTTGTTACACGATCTGACTCAGGGTTGGCGATTGCCACTGATGGTTCTGCTGTGCCTGACACTGTTGCAAATGCTGTTTGGCATGTTGGCCGGGCGCAATCAGGTTATTCGTTAACCTCAGGGGGAATGGGGTGTTCCGGCCCGGATTCCCCGGCGTCGTCCTGCCAGAGGTCGTTGATAAAATCCCGTTGCTCGCTCGTCAACTGCCATGACGGGGGGATTTTGGCCGGACTTTCATCCCGGTCGCCCCCTGTGCGCTTTACGCGTTTTTTTTCCATCACCCTACTTCCTAAATAAACAGCCAATAAATCACGGCGGCGACGGCCAACCAAAACACCCCGCAGCCGATAAATACGCACAACCAAGTTTTACGTTTAATATCCGCGTCATCCTTGCCTATCACAGTCACTCCATCCAATAGATTAAACTAATCGATAATCGATTATTGATCTATTTAAACGATCAATAAAGTAGTTTGTTCCTATGGTAATTATAAAAATACATGCTACCCACTTAGAGGGATCCACGTAAATGAAGGGAGAACGCCCGAGGGGCGCGGTTCTCGGCACACAAGAATGAGTCCCGCACGGGACCTCTGGCCGTTTTTTATGATACTGATGACAAGGACAAAACAATGGGTAATACGAGCTTTATTGAAATAAAAAACTATTAAAAAACCAAATTAATCGCACGATCGACCAAGACCATGATTAACACAGGGTTAAATGGGTTATTGAAAGGGAGTTGAAGGGAAAGGATGGTCCGGGCAGCGACCGCCGCCCGAGTGATATCAATCAGTCAAGATGGGAAACCGAGTCTTTACTGGCAAGTTCACGATCGCTGCCGGTCAATTCGCTAAGGTGCCCATCGCGCATTTGCAACAGGCGGTCCGCATGCTCGAAATAGTGATCGTCATGGCTAATGGCAAACACCGTTTTACCCAGCGCGCGCAGCTGCGGCAGCAGCTCACGATAAAAGATGCGTCTGAATTGCGGATCCTGATCCGCCGCCCATTCGTCCAATAGCAGAATATCCCGCTCTTCGGCCACCGCCAGCAACAGCGCCAGACGCTTGCGTTGCCCCTGGGATAACTGAGGGTTGGTCACCCGAAGACCGTCAAACTCCAGCTTGTTTTTCATGTTCAGGCGATGAAGCCAGCTTTCCACCAGTTCAGCATCCGGCTGCCCGCCCTCAGGCCCCTGCAAAAGCTGGAACGGGTGAAAGTCGGTGAAAATGGCGGAAAACAACCGGCGATAGTCATGCATGTCCGCCGGATTCTGCGCAATGCCGTCCAGCAGTATCTGCCCGCTGACCGGCTGATACAGTCCGGTCAGCAGCATAGCCAGCGTCGATTTTCCGCTGCCATTGCCACCAATCAGGAACACCAATTCGCCGCGGCGTAGCGTCAAATTCAGCGGGCCCACGGCGAATCCGGCCTTTTCTTCCGTCGCGCCATAATGGAACATCACCTCACGCAGCTCCAATGTTTGCCAGGCCTTGGTCGTTCCCGCCGGAAATTCCTCTTGATAGTCGGCGAGCCGTAAGGATTTGACCTTGTTGAAAGCCACTTCTGCGCTAATCAGCGTAGGGAATGCCCCCACCGCCTGCAGCAACGGCGTGCGCAGGAACAGCAGCGTCAGTGAATAGGTCGCCGCCACGGCGGTATCGGCCCAGCCCAGGCTGTTGGCCATATAGAACACCAGGCCTATCGCGCCCAGCATCATGATATTCGACCAGTTCACCGCGCTGAGGTGGAAGGTATCGGCACGAATAATATGATAGCGATACTCTTCGGCATCCGGCTGGTAGGCCTGGCGGTAAAGCGCTTTGGCTCGATCGCGGTTCAACGCCAGCTCTTTGCGGCCGTCAATGGCTGACTGATAGTGCTGATAGAGTCGCTCTTCAGATTCACGCACGTTGGTCAGGTGACGATAAACCCGCGATACCAGACACCCGCTGCCAAACACCGTCACCGCGACCCAAATGGCCGTCACCGCCAGCATCTGCGGCGACAGCCAGCCCAAATAAGCTGCCGACCCCAACGTCAATATCACCCCCTGAACCAGTTCAGGCAAACGCACAAAAGCCAGGGTAATGTTGCGAATATCGCTGGCCAGGCTCGCCAGCAATGCCGCACTGCCAAGCTGCTCGATCCGCTCAATATGGGTATCCATGATCCGCTTCACCAGTTGACCGCGGAGCCGAAACACGAAGTGGTGGCCCAAGGCGGTCAGCGCCAACTGCGAACCCAGCGTCACAGCCATCAGCAATGCCAGTAACCCGAGAAACTCCGGCAATACCGCCAGCGGATCGCCCGCCGCCGTCATCAGCCGCAGGTTGATAAAGGCAATGATGCCGATACCCAATGCCGCGCTGGCCATGGTTAACGCCATTACCGCCACAAACGGCCAGCGATATTGGCGGTAAACCACCCGTAGCAACTCCATGAAAAACCCTTACCCTGAAATATTGAGATGGCAGGCATTGTAAGCGGCCAAAAAGTGATATCAATAACAATTCTCATATTGTCGTCGACGATTGATTCCTGCCCGAGAGGATTTACACTGGCTGGAGATCTGGGACAAGGAAAACCAAGACTGATGCTGCCTACACATGAATATGCCAACGATCTGATCCTGTTCGCCTTAATTGTTGATTGCGGTTCTTTCAGCAAAGCCGCAGAAACTGCCGGCATCACCAGCTCGGTGGTCAGCAAGCGTATCGGACGTCTGGAGAAATCCCTCGGCGCGCGCCTGCTTTACCGCACCACGCGCAGCCTGACGCTGACGGAAAATGGCCGCAGCCTGTATCGCCAGGCCAAAGAGATCAGCGCCAAAATTCAAGATGCTTTGAATATCGTCAGTGAAAACAGCGACGAGTTGACTGGCGTCATCCGCATGTCGGTACCGACGATTTCTGGCGAGCTGCTGCTCAGTGAGAGCGTGGCCGAATTTTGTGCGCGGCACCCGAACCTGAAGGTAGAGATGCGGCTGGAAAATCGCTTTGCCGATCTGGTCAACGAAGGGATAGATTTGGCGATCCGCACCGGCACCCTGCCGGACTCAAGCCTTATCGCACGCCACATTCTTGACTCCCGATGGGTAATAGTCTGCTCGCCCGGTTATCTGCAACAGCATGCCGAACCCCATTCGGCCGACGATCTGCTCAAGCATAATTGCCTGACCTACACCTATCAGGAAAGTGGTACCGACAACTGGCTGATGAAGCCACCGGGCGGCGGCGAAATTTATGAGCTACAGGTTAAAGGCAATTTGTCGGCCAATAACGCGCGGGCCATCCGCAAGGCGGCGATCGGCGGTTATGGCATTGCCATGGTGCCACGCTGCATGGTATTTGAGGATTTGCAGGCAGGAACACTGGTAGAAGTCTTGTCCGGGCACTGTGGCAAGATATTAGGCGTTTACGCGGTTTACCCGTATACCCGCAATTTACCCTTAAAGACCCGGTTGTTGATCGAACATATCATCGCGGGCTATCAAAATATCAGCCATTATTTTTGAGGTCGATCACAATATTATTCCCACCAGCAGTAAGATGCCGACGGGGGATTATGTCATTTTTGGGGATAATCTATGGTCAATTAACGCCTAATTAATGTGAACCAGCCCCACCCACATCTTAAGTGAAAATTCAACTCATTGATTTTTAGATAAATAAAACCTCACCTTTCATATACCAATAGTCTCATTTCGTAATCATCACGCCTAAGCACTTCGATGTTAAAAAATTGCCGTATAGCACCGCCTCCAATGTTGTGATTAGAATAAAAATGTTGCGGCAATTAACTATTTAGCTACATCTCCGTGAAAATAAAAATAATAACCGAAGAGGATCTTATGTCCCTTTTTTTCAGCGTTGCGCCCATCGTCCTGCTGATTTGGATGATGACCAAAAGGAATGGCGTTCCCTCTTACCTCGCTCTGCCGCTGACGGCTGCCGTCGTGTATACCGTGCAGCTACTGTGGTTCGACAGCGCCCCCCTGCTGTTGCATGCCAATATCGTCACTGCATTTGTGGCGGTTTTGACCCCTATCACCATCATCGCCGGTGCGATTTTGCTGAACAAATTGATGCAGATCAGCGGGGCGGAAAACGTGGTACGCCGCTGGTTGGAGAATATCAGCCCCAATCCCGTGGCCCAGTTGATGATCATCGGTTGGGCATTCGCGTTCATGATAGAAGGTGCCAGCGGCTTCGGCACGCCGGCGGCTATCGCGGCCCCGATTCTGGTGGGGTTGGGCTTTAACCCACTGCGGGTCGCCCTGCTGACGCTGGTGATGAACTCGGTGCCCGTTTCCTTCGGCGCCGTGGGCACCCCCACCTGGTTCGGCTTTGCCAATCTGGGCCTGTCGGACGCCAACCTGCTGGAGATTGGCAGCCAGACCGCGCTGATCCACTTTGTCGCCGGGTTTGCGATCCCGCTGCTGGCGTTGCGTTTTATCGTTTCCTGGCGGGATATTCGCCGCAATCTGCCTTTTATTTTGCTTAGCGTCCTAAGCTGTACCCTACCTTATCTGCTGTTGGCGCAGGTGAATTATGAGTTTCCGGCGCTGGTCGGCGGCGCCATTGGCCTGGCGGTGTCGGTGTTGCTGGCCCGCGCCGGCATCGGCCTGGTTCGGGTTGATAAAAACCAGGAACCCGGCCAGCCGGTGCCCTTTATCCAGGTGCTCAAAGCCATGACGCCGACCCTGCTGCTGATTGCTATCCTGATAGTGACCCGCATCCACCAATTGGGCATCAAAGCGCTGCTCAACAGTACGGCACCGCTGTGGCAAGGGAGCCTCGGCTGGTTGGGTGAGCTGCGCGTCAGCGACGCCCTGATTATCGAGCTGCAACAGGTGCTCGGCACGCAGGCCGCTGCCAACTACAAAACGCTGTACGTGCCCGCGCTGATCCCCTTTCTGCTGGTGGTAGTGCTGTGTATTCCGCTGTTTCGGCTGAACCGTCACCAGGTCAAACAGATGTTCAGCGAAACCGGTCAACGGATAGCCAAACCCTTTATCGCCCTGTTGGGGGCCCTGGTGATGGTCAACCTGATGATGCAGGGAGAAAACGACGCGCCGGTGATCCTCATTGGCAAAGCGCTTGCGGCACTGACGGGGGAAAGCTGGCTGCTGTTCTCTTCTTTCCTGGGTGCGCTGGGGTCGTTCTTCTCTGGCTCTAATACCGTTTCCAACCTGACGTTCGGCGGCATTCAACAGTCGATCGCCCTGAGCAGCGGACTCAACGTCAATCTGACGCTGGCGCTGCAATCCGTCGGGGGCGCCATGGGCAATATGGTGTGCCTGAACAATATTATCGCCGTCTGTTCGATCCTCGGGATCGGCAACGCCGAAGGAAAAATCATCAGAAAGACCGTGCTGCCGATGCTGGCGTACGGAGGGATCGCCGCCGTCATGGCCCTGATCCTGGCTCTCTGATCCAAAGTACGTTATCGAAAGAAGGTAAAAAACATGATCATCTCCGCCTCAACCGACTATCGGGCCGCCGCACAAGCCAAGCTTCCGCCCTTTCTGTTCCACTATATTGACGGCGGGGCCTACGCGGAGCATACGCTCAAGCGCAATACCGAAGATCTGGCCGATATCGCCCTACGCCAGCGCGTGCTGCGCAATATGTCGGACCTCAGTCTGGAAACCCACCTGTTCGGCGAAAAGCTGGCGATGCCGGTAATACTGGGCCCGGTCGGGTTAACCGGCATGTATGCCCGTCGTGGCGAGGTACAAGCGGCCCGGGCTGCTGCGCAGAAAGGCATTCCCTTTACGCTGTCTACGGTTTCGGTATGTCCGATAGAGGAAGTCGCGCCGGCCATCGATCGGCCCATGTGGTTCCAACTGTACGTGCTGAAAGACCGTGGCTTTATGCGCAATGCGCTCGAGCGTGCCAAAGCGGCCGGGGTGAAAACGCTGGTGTTCACCGTTGATATGCCGGTTCCCGGCGCGCGCTATCGCGACGCCCATTCCGGTATGAGCGGCCCTAACGCTTCCCTGCGCCGCGTGCTGCAGGCCGTTACTCACCCGCAGTGGGCCTGGGACGTTGGCCTGCTCGGCAAACCTCACGATCTGGGCAATGTGTCGGCCTATCGCGGTAAACCGACCAGTCTCGAAGACTATATCGGCTGGCTGGGGGCCAACTTCGATCCTTCCATCTCATGGAAAGATCTGGAGTGGATCCGTGAATTCTGGGAGGGGCCGATGATCATTAAAGGGATTCTGGATCCCGAAGACGCCAAAGATGCAGTGCGATTCGGCGCCGACGGCATCATCGTATCCAACCACGGCGGCCGTCAGTTGGACGGTGTACTCTCAACCGCACGCGCCATGCCGGCGATCGCCGATGCGGTAAAAGGCGACATTACGCTGCTGGCCGACTCCGGCATCCGCAGCGGGTTGGACGTGGTGCGAATGATCGCTCTGGGAGCCGACAGCGTACTGCTGGGGCGCGCCTTCGTTTACGCACTGGCCGCCGCCGGGCAGGCTGGTGTCGCTAACCTGCTGGAACTGTTGGATAAAGAGATGCGCGTCGCCATGACGCTCACCGGAGCAAAAACCATTGCTGAGATTGGCGCAGGCTCTCTGGTCCACGGACGCGGCTAGCACCTTCTCCTGGCGGCTCCTGAAGCCGCCAGGCACTCAGCGGATGAAAAACCCTTCGGCAAAGGCGTTGCGCAAATAACGGCTGAACTCCGTCACTGCTCGCGATACCTGCGGCGCATAGGGGCGCACTACATAAAGACTGTCGGCAAAAGCACCTATAGGGCGCCAGGCCGGCAGTACCTCGATCAACCGGCCGTCCGCCAATGCCTGCTGCGCACTGAAGTCCGGCAGCAAGGCAATACCCAGCCCTTCTGCCGCCGCATCACGTATCGATTCACTGTTGTTGGTGGCAAAAGGACCGCTGACCGGCACGCGGGTCTTTTCAGCTTGGCCCGGCAGCCCCTGTTTCGCGGCGAAGCTCCACTCCGGCGCTTCGGTACCGCGGGGATAGTAAAGGCACTGGTGCCGTTGCAGCTCCGTCGGTGACGTCGGCATACCGTGCCGTTTCAGGTAGTCCGCCGACGCCACGGCCACCGTTTCGGTTGAGCACAACCGCCAGGCGACGTGGGTGTCGGGCAAGCTGTCGCTGTGGCGGATCGCCAAATCAAAACCCTCGGTGGCCAACGACACCAGCCGATCCGAAACCTCAAGCTGCACCCGCACCTCAGGATTTTCGCGTAGAAAACCGGTAATACGCGGCACCAGTTGCTGGCGGGCAAACGCCACCGGCGCCGTGACCCGCACCGAACCGCGCAGCGGCCCGGCAGAATCGCAAATGCCGGAAAAGCTCTGTTTGATTTGTGCGAAAGGCTGGCGCAGTTCCTCGACCAGCCTCAGCCCGGCATCGGTCAGCCTGACGCTGCGAGTGGTGCGCTGCACCAACGGCACCCCTGCCAGCATTTCAATCTCTTTGATTTTTTGGCTCATGGCCGCTTTGCTGACGTCCAGCCGCTCTGCCGCACGGGTAAAACTCCCCTGCTCAGCCAATACGGTGAGCCAGTGTAAATGGGTCCACAGGGTTTCTATTTTTGGATTTTTCATCGTCGACTGTTCATTTATATAAACAATGAGTTCAAGTATAGCGCTTCTTCCCGCGCCAGCGTTTGGCTAAGATGGATCCTCAAAGGCGATGTCAAAACGCTGCCCTGCGCGCATCAATAACTATTAACCCACTGACAGGATTATTAAAATGCCATTACTCATCTTTGACGTCATCGAAGGTCGCAGCGACGCCCAACTGCAAACGCTGCTCGACGCCGCCCACCGAGCCGTCCTCAGCGCCTTTGAGGTTCCCGTGCAGGACCGCTACCAGATTGTTCATGAAAACAAGGCTAAGCATATGGTGATTGAAGATACCGGCCTTAACCTGACGCGCACCCGCAATCTGGTAGTGGTTCGAGTGATTACCAGCCCGCGCCCCGAAGAACAAAAACAGCAGTTTTATGCCGAGCTTAGCCGTGAGCTGAAAGAAAGTTGTGGGATTGAAGGCAGTGATTTGATGGTGTCCATCACCACCAACAGCAAGGGAGACTGGAGCTTCGGCAACGGCGTGGCACAATACCTGACCGGTGATCTTTAGCGCGCCGTCCCCCAGACTGAGCATCAACTGGGGGACGCACTTTCAGGGCTGCTGTTCTTCGCTATATTGGTTTTGCCACATTGCAGCATAGCGGCCGTTGGCAGCCAGCAAGGCGTCATGCCGCCCACGCTCAACAATCTCACCGGCCTCCAGCACGATGATTTCGTCGGCATCCACCACCGTCGACAGCCGGTGCGCAATCACCAACGTGGTATGGTCGCGG
Organism: Serratia sp. BNK-12; assembly: GCF_047456085.1. Classification (NCBI taxonomy): domain Bacteria; kingdom Pseudomonadati; phylum Pseudomonadota; class Gammaproteobacteria; order Enterobacterales; family Yersiniaceae; genus Serratia; species Serratia sp. BNK-12. Next base: position 827,311 of record NZ_CP179896.1, on the reverse strand, counting down.
CTCACTTCACGCAGATGCGCCTGGATTTCGCGTTCGGTCTGGGTATCCAGCGCACTGGTCGCCTCGTCGAACACCAGAATCGCCGGATTTTTCAGGATGGTGCGCGCAATCGCCACCCGCTGCTTTTCCCCACCCGACAGCTTGAGCCCGCGTTCGCCCACCCGAGTTTCATACCCGTCAGGCAGGCTGACGATAAACTCGTGAATATGCGCCAACCTAGCCGCGCGCTCGATCTCTTCCTGACTCGAACCGGTTTTACCGTAACCAATGTTGTAGCCCAACGTATCGTTGAACAACACGGTGTCCTGCGGCACGATGCCGATTGCCGCACGCAGGCTAGCCTGCTTCAGGCTGCGGATATCCTGGCCGTCAATCGAGACAGCGCCGCCGCTGACGTCATAAAAACGAAACAACAATCGGGATAGCGTGGATTTGCCGGCCCCCGAAGCACCGACGATCGCCACCGTGTTGCCGGCCGGGATGGTGAAACTGACGTTTTTCAAGATCGGCCGACGCTCATCATAGCCAAAGCTGACCGAGTCAAAACGCACCTCCCCTGCACGCAATTGCAGCGCCGTCGCATCCGGCCTGTCGACAATTTCCTGCTCTTCCTGCAGCAGATCGAACATGTTCTCCATGTCGATCAGCGCCTGTCTGACTTCAGCATAAATGAACCCGAAGAAATTCAGCGGCTGATAGAGCTGCAGCAGATAGGCATTCACCAATACAAAGTCGCCGACCGTCATCCGCCCCTGCACAATGCCCTGCGCCGCCATCGCCATCATCACGATCAGTCCGATGGAAATAATGGCGGTTTGTCCGAGGTTGATGGCGGTAAAACTGAACTGGTTTTTGATGGCGGCGTATTCATACAGGCGACGTGACATGTTGAACCGATCGGCCTCAAAGTCCTCGTTACCGAAGTATTTAACCGTCTCGTAATTCAGCAGGCTGTCGAGTGATTTGCTGTTGGTATCAGCGTTGGCTCGGTTGAGCTCACGTCTGAAGCGAGTTCGCCAACTGACGGCCATCACGGTGAACAGAATATAGCAGCCAACCGTCACCACAATCGCCAGCGCAAACCAGCCGTTTAACAGATGCCACATGATCACCGAAACCAAGGTGATTTCGAACAGAATGGGGAAAATGGAGAACAGCAACCGCGAAAGCACCGTCGCCACCGCCTGAGTGCCGCGTTCGATAGACAGCGACAGCCCGCCGGTCTGCCGCTCCAGGTGAAAACGCAGGCTCAACGCGTGCAGTTGTCTGAAAACGCGTAGCCCCAGTAGCCGGGTCGCATTCTGGCTAACGTGCACGAACATCACGTTGCGTAATTCTTCAAATAACGCCCCCCCAACACGCGCCACGCCATAAGCCAGGATCAAACCGATGGGAATGGCCAGCATTTTGGCGGTTTCACCGCTCAAGGCATCGACCATGGCTTTATAAGCCAGCGGCACCAGCGTGATACTGACCTTGGAGACCACCATAAAAACAAAGGCAATCACCAGGTAACAACGCAGTCGGGGGTTCTCTTTGGGCCACAGGTAGGGCAGCAGAAACTTCAATAAGCGGGAACGGTCCATATCAGGTATCTATTGTCTCGGTCAGCAGTGCGGCATGGTTTTGTATATTCTGGCACGTATGCCACGAAAAACCTTCGGCAATTCTCCGATGCGGCTCTTTTGAACCCTGATCACCTGAATGGCACACCTCGGTGGTGAGGAATGACATGATGTTTACATCCCTGCTGCATACATGCGCGGGCCTAATACCCAGCCCGAAGTATCGACGCAATGGCCCCCATGGCATTAGGCTGACCATGGAGGCGCACAGCGGTTTATTTCTCCGAGTCTAAGGTTTCGTGATGCGTGATGACGTCTTGCGCCTTGTTATAGCTCTCGATAAGCAATTGATATGACGGGAAGATCAAGGTGTAGATCTCGGCCCACTGTGCCGCATCCTCACGATTCCAGGTTTGTTGAATCTCTGACGCCACAGCCCCGGTATCCATAGGGACAGCACCGGCCTGAACTACCCGCGCCAGGGTAATTTCCTGAGCCATTTTTGAGTAGGTACCGGACGCATCGACCACGACGAACACCTGATAACCGTCGGCAATTGCGCTAATAGCCGGGAAAGCCATACAGACGCTGGTAATGGTGCCAGCAATAATCAGCTGTTTTTTCCCGGTGGCCTTCACCGCCTGCACGAAGTCGGCATTATCCCAGGCATTAATCTGGCCGGTGCGTGCCACGTATTGCGCATGCGGTGCGTTCGCATGGATTTCCGGGATCAGTGGCCCATTTGGCCCCTGTGGCACCGAAGCCGTGGTAATCACCGGCATGTTGGCCAGCGTGGCAATTTTGGCCAGAGCGGTCGCATGGCGGCGCAGGTCGGGCATCGGCATATCGCCGATGGTTTGAAATAAGCCGCTTTGGTGGTCGATCAGCAGCATTACGGCATCGGCCGGGTTGATTACCGGGCGCTGGTTATTAAAGTTTGCTGGGGCACTCATAGATCCTCACTTGTTCATCCTGAAACGTTAGCGGTCAAAGAGCTGCTTTTCCTGAACTCAGCAGGCTAAAGCGAGTCATTAAATTTAGGCGACTGGAATATGACAGTTCCGATTGTCCAAGGCTTTTCATCGATATAGCATGCACTTATGAATGGAAGCCTCATATTTAACCTAGCAATGAATCAAATCGGCAAACAGGCCAATTATTGGAAATGAGTGTTTCATCAATGGGAAAATGGTCTTTATGATAGATTTCAATGAAATGTTTATGTTTGCCAAGGTTATTGAATGCGGAGGCTTTCTTGCTGCAAGTAAGAAATTTGGTATCCCCAAGTCCACACTGTCCAGAAAAATATCCGCACTTGAACAACGCCTTAATGTCAGACTGATACAACGCTCAACCCGAAATATAATGATCACGGAAATCGGTAAGGAATATTATCAATATTGCGTGCAAATGATCGCTGCGGCAGAAAAAGCGGAAAACCTGATCAATAACAAAAGTGACCAACCCACGGGTAAAATCAGGATTACCTGCCCCACGATTCTTATGGATCTCGGTCTGTCAAAAACCCTGGCGAAATTTATGCAGGCTTACCCTGAGGTGGTACTTCAGGTAAAAATATTCAATCGTGATGTGGATATTATTGCAGAGGGGTACGACATCTCATTTCAACTGATGGGCAAGGAATCCAAAAACAGCAATCTGATTATGCGGAAAATTGCCGACATTTCCTCTTCTTTTATGCTGAATCCTGCCGGCAGGATCCACCCCAACCAGGTGCAAGAACCGTCAGATCTGCATCAACTCCCTACCGTTGGCTGGCTATCTTCCCATTTTCAATCCGCATGGACGTTCAACAAAGAAGGCCGGGAAGTCAAGATAAGCAATGAGTCCTGCCTGGTGTGTGACGACATCAGATTACTCAAAGAGGCGATCCTTTGCGGCAGGGCTACGGGTTGTTTGCCGCTAAAGCTGGCACGTCAGGAAATTCACGATGGCACCCTGACAACCGTGCTGAATGACTGGCAGCTGGAGCCGCGCAAAATTGTCGCTATTTATCCTTCGCGCCAGGGCCTGCTGCCCGCCGTCAGGGCATTGATCGACTTCGTTGTCGAAGATTTCGCACAGGATGGCTGACTTATTCGATTGAAAACAACGATTACGCACAATTATCCTCCCGCACTTGACGACAGGTATTATAATTAAAAAGACAATACGAGATAGGATATCCAAACAGTTTAAGGAGATACGTCATGTTAAATATGGGTCCACGCCATTCGCTGATTATCGATGAACAAAGTTTAAAGAAACAACGTACCCCGCTGTTAATCATCTCTATATTGCTGCTGTTAGGCGGTATTTTTTGCCTGTTCAGCCCCTTCGCCTCCGGCGCAGCGCTGAGTATGGTCATGGGCATTTTCTTGCTGTTGAGCGGATTCGGTCTGATTTTCGGTATGATAGCTAACCGAGTACAAAATACCTGGCCGATGATCGGCGGTATTCTGCTAGGGGTCGCTTACCTTATTATCGGCTACGTGTTTATCACCACCCCGGCGGTAGGCATTTTCGCCATGGCGATCTATCTTGCCGTACTCTTCGCTCTGGGCGGCATCGTACGACTGATTGCTGGCTACAAATTACGTGATGTCAGCGGCAGTTGGCTGCAGTACGTGATTGGTATTTTGGATCTGATCATTGCCTGGATGCTGTTCAGCGCCGATCCTATGACTTCCGTCGTACTGGTCACCACCATTGTCGGCATCGAAATGCTGTTCAGCTCTTTTGGCCTGTTCCAGGTTGCTCGCCAACTGAAGCGCTCGTGATTTCAGGCGGGGCCACCCGGCTCCGCTTTTCTACTGCACAGCCGACAATTACCCCGATACATCGGCGGCCAAGTGCCCTAATATTAGTAAGGTTTCACGCAAAGCAGGTTCAACTACTCCCCCCTGACGAAAGATTGAAATGAGATGATAACGCTATGGAATTCAAGGACTATTATACCATTTTAGGGGTCAAACCATCAGATGACATCAAGGCGATAAAAACCGCCTATCGTCGGTTGGCGCGAAAGTATCATCCTGATGTCAGCACAGAAAAAAATGCCGAGGCACAGTTTAAAGAAGTGGCCGAAGCCTACGAGGTGCTGAAAGACGACGAGCGCCGTGCTGAATATGATCAACTGCGTCAACATCGTAATGACCCTAACTTCGGCCGCCAAACCCAGCATGCTCATGCGAATGCAAATAATGCCGAAGACTTTTCCGACATCTTTTCCTCCATGTTCGGCGAACATGCGCGCGGCCAGCGTCAGCGCCAAAGCCGAGCCATGCGCGGGCAAGATATTGAAATGGAAGTGGCCGTCTTCCTGGAAGAAACGCTGGCCGAGCAAGCCCGCACCATCCGCTATAGCCTGCCGGTCTATAACGCCTTTGGCATGGTGGAGCAGGAAATCCCCAAAACCCTTAATGTGAAGATCCCTGCCGGCGTAGGCGACGGCGAACGCATTCGCCTGAAGGGCCAGGGCGGCCCGGGGATAGACGGCGGTGCGAATGGCGATCTCTACCTTATCATCCGCATTGCGCCACACCCCATGTTCGACGTCGTAGGCCACGACCTGGAAATTGTGTTGCCGATTGCTCCTTGGGAAGCTGCGCTCGGTGCCAAGGTGCCAGTCCCTACCCTCAAAGACAGTATTTTGTTGACCATCCCTGCCGGTAGCCAAACCGGACAACGTCTGCGCGTTAAAGGGAAAGGCTTGGTCAGTAAAAAAGAAACCGGCGATTTGTATGCCGTGATCAAGGTTGTGATGCCGCCGAAGCCGGACGAAAAGAGTGCTGCACTGTGGCAACAGCTGGCGGAAACTCAGACGAGCTTTGATCCGCGCAAAGAGTGGAGTAAGCAAAATGGCTAACCTAAAAGTAACCTTCACCATTACCGAGTTTTGTCTGCATACCGGTGTGACAGAAGAAGAGCTAACGGAGATTGTCGGACTGGGCGTGATAGAGCCGCGGAACCCGGCAACGGAAGAGTGGATCTTTGACGATCGCGCCTTGATCACTTTCCATCGTGCTCAGCAATTGCACCATGAACTGGCGCTGGACTGGCCGGGTATTGCCGTCACCCTGACGTTGCTCGAAGAGATTGAGCAGTTACGTAAAGAGAACAGCCAGTTGCACCAACGGCTGGCGCGATTCGTTACCAGGCCCTGACAGGGCGAAAACAGCCCATTGCATCGCGCCCACCTTCGCTCAGAAAAACAATTTCGTTGCAATAAATCCACTGAGCGAATGGAGGGCGATAAAAATAGGCTTTAACTACTTAAAATAAGCGTTCATGTTTTTTAATAAGTACTGTTAATAAAGACATGTCATTAAAAACAGTATTGACACTCTTTTATAAATCCGTAGATTGGTAATCAACAGCAGCGTAATGATAGCAGCTGTTAATAGTAAAAGTGTTTAGTAAGTTGTTATTAAGTTATTTTGCGATAAAGGCCACGAAGTTTTTTAGTATGGGTCATCGATGCTGAGAAAAGTTACAGTCTTGCTCGATGAAGCTTTAAGGCCACGTTGTAAGTACCGACAATCGCAGGGTGTGTACCAAAACGCGATGATGTAAGGTCATGTTAGAACTGTTTTTTGTTTGCGATCAATGAGTAAGACAGTGAAAACAGATCGCAATAGAAGTGAGGCTATGCATCAAAGAATAGATATCGCGAGGGGAGATGTACGAGTTGAGATGCCATACCTTTGATTATTTTGGTAGGCGGTAATTGTTAACTGGTAAATATAGGGGAGGTTTGAGTTAACCCAATATTATCTGTGATTAACCTGTACATTTAGTGTAGAACTCTAGCAGTAAATAATAGTAAGTTCATTAATGTTAAATCAGAAGTCAATAGTACCTTAAAAGCCTTGGCTGCAACGGTCAGGGCTTTTATCATTTATGGCAACCCTGAGCGTATTAATCAGTAAATTCCTCATCGCAATACCCCTCAGAAAAACCGCAGCAACAATCTCATTTACCGCTCTGCGTAACGGTTCTTTTACGACTCCCCCCACACTTATCGTTAGGATTTTTACCTAAAAATACAATTTAAATTCAACGTCGTTAAGATTTATCTTAAAATTCAAGCCGGATATTTATGGATCTTGATGTTCAGGGAATGAAATGGGTGACAATCAGCGTAAGCAGGATTATCGGGTTGAGTATGGCGAAGAATGGAAGCCTGAAAAAACCTCTAAGTGGTTTTGGTTTGTGCTGTTCGCCATTCTGGGTGTTTTGATTGCCGTTTCCTAAAAGTAGCCAGCAAGAAGGTTTCCTGTATAAAGTCGGCGATATGTCTCAGCGGTCGAAACCGCTGAGCGAGTGAGAAAATATTCTATTTCATTATAGAGAAATGATTAACTTAACGGTGCTTCTCGACATTCAGCATATCCCCTAGCTTTTCTGATTTATATTGAGAATAGTTACGCTGAATTTCAGGATATTCCAGCTGGGACAGAATATCATTATAAGCCTGGTAGCAAAGTTGTTCACGGTTAGTGCTACTGCCATTGAGCAGTTCTTCCGGCATCGCCCCTTCCTTGACTATACGATTAAGGAACATTCGAATACCTTCAGAAACGGTCATGCCCATCTCTTTGAAGACCGCTTCTGCGCGTTGCTTTAAGTTGGTGTCAATTCGCGCCTGAACAATGCTATCGCGTGTCATAAAACCCTCCTGGTGACATTTTTCTCATCCTGTCAGGGCATTATTGCGCTGGAGATAGTGGATAAAAATGAGAATTCAGCTCGGCACCGTAACGCTATTGACGGTTATTGTGAGAGTAATGCCCGTAACTCTCGTAAGGTAAAGATGACATAACCGGGAGTGAGCATTTAAATGCTCTATTATTACCTCATCACCGTGCTTAAACTAGCGCAGATGGATTAAACAATCATTCAGAGAAAATATCATTAACTCTATTATTTTCAAACCACTATAGATTTTATCAGGGTGCATATCCTCCAACCGTCGATTCTCGAATGCCAGGCAGGCTGCTGCGATCTCTTTCGCACAAATGGTTTGCGCAGAGCCTTTTAATCGATGGACCGTTTTGGCAACCCCAACCCGATCACCCTGCTTTGCCAAGGTTTGGGCCAGGGAAATTTCCTTTATATTTTCTTCATTAGCTTTATAAAGTAACGTTTTAATAAAAGAAATGTCGTTGCCAGCAACCTGAAAAAGCCGGTTGATATCCACATGTGCAGATAACGACAACTTGTCATCATCCATTACACTTTCCCCCGCGTTGGCTTTGTGCATTTTTCGCTCAAATCATTAGTCCAAATTATTTTTTATGCAAAACTCATAAGTTTCCATCATACTATTTAGGTCCAGCTTGGCCATGACTCTTCTTTTATAGGTCCCTACCGTTTTATCACTTATGTTCATCTGCAAACCAATATCGACCAATCGCATGCCTTTTGCCAAATAACGTAATACCTGTAACTCCTTTGCCGAAAGCGAAGCAATTGCATTCTTTTGTTTATCTTCACCGGGCTGCAAAATTTGTTGCCTTGCTTGTTTTAAAGGGAAATAGCCATAGCCGGCGCTAATTGCCGCCACAGCACTATGCAGATCGCATAGGTTATTTGCCTTGCTGATAAAACCATCCGCCCCAGCGCCCACACAGTTTTTAATATAGTAAGGTTCGTCTTTCCCCGAAAGCACCAGAATAGCCCCACTGAACTGGCGTTTGCGCAAACGCTGAACCAGTTCAATGCCGCTGATAGAGTGAATGTCGATATCAACGATAACCAGATCCGGCTTGTGTTTTTCAATTAATGATAGCGCCTCAAAACCATCACCCGTTTCACTAATTACCCTGAGGCCTTCTTTTTCCAACAAAACTTTAATGGCAAAACGTGTGACAGGATGGTCGTCAACAACCAAAACACTCTTCATCGGTCACTACCTCATTATTTTCGTCAATTTACTGCTGCCCTGGAAAGCCCACTAAGATGACAGTGGACAATTGAAACCTGGCTCAACGATACGCGATTCAACATGGCATGAATGGCTAAGATTATTTTATATTAAGCCCCAAAAACCATTAGCAGTAACAATGAATCATACTATACCCTCTCGGTCACCACCATAGAGATAATTCACTTACCCTTTGTTTTTATTAATGTTATGCGGATGTTGCCTGCCAGCTCCGTTCATTATTTTGTTGTTTAACAGATCATATCATTATTGAGAATTTCGCGCCCAGACCGTTGGAGAAAACCTGGACTCCAGACACAAAGCTTGTGTAAGGGAAATATTACACAAAATAACGTCAATGATTACAAAAAAATCAGGATTACCTTACAAAAATTGAAAGTATGTTCCGATGGGTTAAAGGAAAGCTCCACTATAATCTATCTATATCCTATCTCAACGCCTTACACCCATAATGTCTACACCTCCATTTGACAATATCCCTATAGAAACTGCACTTTATTAAGGTTCAACGGCCTCTGCCGTTTAACTATTTCCAGACTTTATGATTATCAATTAGTGCTAATTTACACCTCGTTAGCCTGGAAATTAAAATCCATGCATTCTACATAAAGCCATTGATAATCAATGCGTCGTTTTAAAACAAGGTATAAGCCGATATGTTCTTTATAACGCTTAAAAATAATTTAGTCGGCCTTATATTCTGGTTCGCATTAACCCTGTTTACACTGATCATGCCGGCACTTCACGCCGCAGAATTGACTATGGAAGAAAAAGAGTGGATCAGGTCCCACCCGGAACTGAGGGTCGGCACCTATGAAGGCGGATTACCTCCACTGGAAGATAGGGTTAAAAACCAATTAACCGGTTTTGCCCCTGACGTACTCAACGAAGTCACCAGTCGATTGAAATTAACGCTAAAGGTTAAAGAGTATCAAAATCGTCTCGATATGATGCAGGCACTGAGGCACGGTGAAATCGATGTGGTGATGAACATGTCCCCTACGTTCTCAGGCGCCAAATATCTGCGCTATAGCCAGCCTTACGGCGAGAACGATCTGATTATTGTCAGCGCCCGCGACAATCGGCACATTCTGGATCATTCAGACCTCGCCAAGGCATCGGTCGCCGTAGTCACCGGCTCACCCGAAGCTGAGCTGATCCCGGACGTTTATCCTGCCATCAGGCTGCATGAATTCGCCAACCAGACCGCGGCTCTGCTCAGCGTCGAGCAGGGCGAAACCGATGCATTCATCGGCAATCGCTACACTATCCGCTACCATATTGCCCTTAACAAAAGCGAAGCTTTCAGAACCGTGGGCAATGCCTATTTACCGCTGCAAACGTTAAGATTCGCCTTTCCACGGGAAAACTCGCTACTGGCCAACGCATTCGATGTGGCCATTACCGATATTGGCTGGCGTGAACAACAGGCGTTATTTGAAAAATGGGTCGCTCCTTTCCCTGCCCGGTTGCCAAAAACTGTACGTATCAATCTTTCTCCCGACCAGATTACCTTGCTGAACCAACTGCCACATCTGCAAGTCAGCAACCTGGAATCCTATCCGCCGTTCTCTTTCCGCAATCAGCATGGCGAACCCAGCGGCCTGGTCGAGGACTATTTCGATCTGATACGCCGCCAGCTGCAGCTTAAATCTGAACGTGTCAGGGTTCGTTCGCTGAATGAATTGATGAAAATGATCAAAGAGGGTGAGATCGATCTGGTCCCCGGTTTGCCGCCAACCGCAGAGCGCATGCAGTTTTTAGCGTTCAGCCAACCTTACGCGCGCTTTCCACTGATGATCGCTACGCGTAAAGAAACCAGCAATATCGAAGGTATCGAGAGCCTTGGCAAGGCGCGGGTAGCAATATCCGAGGACGCAGAGCCCATCCCAACGCTACTGCGTAAAAACCCGGAGCTGACGCTGATTCATACCGATACAGCCGAACAAGGTTTGCAGCTGTTAGCCGACCGCCAGGTAGATGCTTACATCGGCAATTTGGTGGTCACCGATCGCATTATTACCGAGCAATATCCCAATATATTAAAGGTCGCGGCTCCGACCGGTTACTATGCCGAACTGGCAGTAGCGGTCACCAAAAAGTACGCTTATGTCATCCCGCTGATCAACCAGGCTCTGGCAAATATCAGCACCGATCGCAAAGAGCAGATCCGCAGCGCCTGGTTCCCGATCACCTTCCATGAAGACCTCGATCTTATGGTTATCATCAGGAAAATTCTGCCCGCCATATTGGCCGTCGGCTTCATCATGGCACTGCTTATCATCGCCTATTGGCGTTTGCGCAAGGAGACCAGCCGCAGGATCCGCGCCCAGATAACCTTAGCCGACCAGCTCAGTTTCCAGCATGCTCTGTTGGAAACCATCCCTTTCCCTGTATTGGGCAAGGACCACCGCGATCGTTATATCGCGGTCAACAGCGCCTTTGAGAAACTGACCGGTCATGCGTCCGCGCATATGTTGGGCAAAACGCCAGAAGAATGCGGCTACATCGATGCCATCGTATCGCTGGAGCGCGAACCGGAAAACCGCGCGGCTTTGTCAGCCGAGGAAGGCATCCACCGTCCACTGCGCTATGCCAATGCCAAAGGAGAAATGCGAGAGGGGTTGTTCTGGCTAAAACCCTTCTTCAGCGTTGACGGGGGGCCTGGCGGCAGCGTTACCGTTTTGGTCGACGTCACGGATATCCGCCGTTCTGAAGAACGAGCTTTGATATCCGAAGCCCTGCTGACCGACGTGACCGAATCGCTGCCGGTTACCGTGTTTCAAGTCTGCCTTTCGGTCAATGGCGATATACATTTTACCTACGTAGCGGGTGCTGCAGAGGCCACCTTTGGCTTATCTGCCGAAACCATGATGGCAGACCATGAAAGCTTCCAGCAGCGGGTAAATGCCGAAGATCGATCCATGCTGCAAGAGAATTTGGTTCGCATGCAAGGTACGCTCGCCCCCTTCCAGAACGAATTCCGCATGCAGGTCAAAAACAATCAATGCTGGATCCGTGTCAATTCAGGCAAGGGCAAACGTGAGAAAAACGGGGATGTGTTATGGGGCGGCTACTTTGAAGATATTACTCAATCCCGCCGCCAGGAACGCATGCTGCTCGAGGCAAAAACCAAGGCGGAGGCCGCTGCCCGAGCAAAAGCGACTTTCCTGGCGACCATGAGCCATGAGATACGCACCCCGGTACACGGCATTCTTGGCTGGCTGGAGCTACTGGAAAGAACCCGACTGGACGATGAACAAAACAGAATGCTGGTTACGGTACAAAGCTCTGCGCAGCATTTGACCCAGGTGATTGACGATATTCTTGATTTCTCTAAGCTGGAAGCGGGCCAGGTCTCGCTGGAAAACCTGGCGATGGATATCCGGGTATTCCTGTCAGAAATGATGCAAACCCTGAACCTGCAAGCGTTGAAAAAGAGTCTGTCACTGCATCTGTATCTGGATAGCAGGGTTGCCCAAAAACTGTTGTTCGACCCAGTCAGGCTACGCCAAATTTTAATGAATTTTCTCAGTAACTCACTGAAATTTACCCATGCGGGTGACATTACGCTGCGGTTGGTTCTGCTCGGCGAGCAGAAGGGTCGGCAGTTTTTGCGTTTCAGTGTTATTGATACCGGGATCGGTATCCCTGCGGATATGCAGCAACAACTGTTCCAGCCTTTTCAGCAGGCAGAGGCTTCCACCACCCGCCGTTTTGGCGGAACCGGCTTGGGGTTGGCTATCTCCAAAGGCCTGGCACAACAGATGAACGGGACGCTCACTATGCACAGTGAGCCGGGCGAAGGGAGCACCCTCAGTTTCGATGTTCATTTCGACGTCTATACACCGTCAGCGGCGCTGCCGGAACTGTCAGGTACCCGAGCGACCCTTTGGTGTGATGACGTCGTTATCAGCCAGAACCTGCGGGAAATGCTATTGGCATTAGGCGTTACCGTCACCTGCCTGTCAGGTCCACAGACGCCGTCGCTTATCATGACCGGCTGCGATTTACTGTTTATAGAGGAAACCACGCTGACAACGCTTGCGATGCCTTCCACCACCAGGGACAACATGATCGTTTTGACTGAAAAATCACAGCCGGACAATTCGATCGATCCGCATATCCTCGACGTCACGCCATTATCGTGGGAGAAGGTTAAAAAAATCTGCGCCACTCTGCTCGTCGAGCAAAAAAAACAGGCCGTCAACGCCAACAAGCCAACGGTAGAAAATGTGCCAGATATCATCCAGAACCGCGAACATGCCCTGGCGAACGGAAGCCTGATATTGGTCGCCGAAGACCACCCTATCAGCCGAGAACTGATCAAACACCAGTTGCAAATGCTGGGTTATTGCTTCGACCTCGTCGAGGATGGCCGACAGGCTTTGCAGGCGATAGAAACTAACCGTTATGGCCTGGCGATTGTCGACTGCCATATGCCCTATATAGACGGTCTGGAATTAAGCCGCTTGGTCCGCCAAAAAGAGGCGGCGACGAAGAGTGCAAGACTGAAAATTGTCGCACTTACGGCAGGCGTACTGGAAGAACAAGAAGATCAGTGCATTGCCGCCGGCATGGACGCTTACCTGACAAAACCCATTGATATTAAAGGACTGAAGGAAATTCTCACTCGATTTATCACGCCAATAATGGTGACCGCAACAGCCCTTGGCGCAACCAACCCAAATCATTTGTTTAATGTCGACATGGCCTCCTTGAATAAGCGTTATGGTTCAGAAGAAAAAGCCAAAGTGGTCATAAGTATGATGCTGGGCAATCTGGAACATGGGCTGCATCAGTTGGCCGCCAGCCGATCTTCCACGCAGCAAGCTCTGATCGTACGCCATTTGGCATTGGATCTGGGGGCGCTTAATTGCCATATCATGGCCACGCAGGCGACAAGATTGGAGACACGGTTAAATCAGGGAAAAATCAATCTCACCGGCGATCTGCAGGATTTTAAACAGGCTATTGCGCAGTTGATCCTGCAGTTGCACATGCTATAACTGCAAAAAATAGCTTGCCGATGCTATTTTGGGAGGAAGTCTCCATCAATACTTAATTGATTGATTGATTGATTGATTGATTGATTGATTGATTGATTGATTGAGATATTTAATTGACAGATATATTGATAACCAAGCAACAATGATAACACAATCATTTGCAGTGTAGATTAATTAATATTTAAAATAACACTAAACGTTATATTCCACCCAACCAATTATTAAATAACTCACTTATTAAAACACCTACCAGATCACTTCAGCAATCAACAAGATAAACTCAACCAGTTAAATAAAAAAACAAACAACAAGAATAACTTAAAAGCTCGACAATCTTGTTTAAGAAAATAATCATAGCACCAGTGATGCAACTGTGATAAATCAGATCATAGAAAATAAGCCAAAAAAACACAGTTACAAAGAAACCCAAAAATTAATTCAAAAAATCACCCTCATTAATTTTTATACAGGCCAGGTAAAATGGATAATAACCTACATCACTCAACTGTAAAGAAAATAAATTTAAGACTAATTCCATTCATCATGCTGCTGTATTTAATTGCATATATAGATCGTGCAAATATTTCCGTGGCCGCATTACAAATGAATGCCGACTTGGCATTAACTGCAGAAATGTATGGCATTGCGGCCGGCATATTCTTCGTCTCCTACATTCTCTTTGAAATTCCCAGCAATATTATTCTTACTCACGTAGGGGCGAAAATCTGGATCGCCCGCATAATGGTCACCTGGGGCATCATTGCCATGGGAATGAGCCTGGTGCAAACGCCTCTGCAACTCTACATTATGCGCTTTCTGCTTGGGGTGGCGGAGGCCGGTTTTACGCCCGGGATCATCTATTACCTTTCCTGCTGGTATCCTCGTAGCGATCGTGCCCGCGCCATGTCGATGTTTTATATCGGCGCAGCGCTGGCTTCGCTCATTGGTTTACCAATCTCCGGCGCTATTTTACAGATGAATGATGTGCTGAGTATCGCCGGTTGGCGCTGGTTATTCCTGCTGGAAGGTGCCCCGGCAGTGTTGTTGGGCATCGCGGTTTACTTCTACCTGGATAACAAACCGGAAGACGCCAAATGGCTGAAACCCCAGCAGCGCGCCTGGTTGACAGGCATACTCACGCAAGAAGCCAGGCAGACACCTACCCAGCAAGAGCACCATTGGCAGGCCGCGTTCAAAAACCGCAAAGTATGGCTGCTGAGTCTAATGTGGTTATTGCAAGCCTTCGGTACCATCGGCATTGGCCTGTTTCTGCCATTGATTATCAAAGGCGTGGTCAGCGAGCAAAGCAATTTCATCATTACCCTACTTTCCGCCGTCCCCTTTTTGTTCGCCTGCCTGTTTATGTATTTTAATGGTCACTATTCCGACACCCACCGCGCCCGCGCATTGCCCCTGGGGCTACCGCTAATCTTTTCCGGACTGCTGCTACTAATGGCCATATTCAGCACCAACCTGGCGTTAGCCTATGTTCTGCTGGTGTTCACCATTGCGCTGAACTGGGCGATCATCCCTATCTTCTGGGCAGTAACAACGGAAACGGTGTCCGGCGTAGCGGCAGCGGCCTCCATTGCGTTGATCAATGCCGTGGCCAATATCGTTGGGCTGGCGTTACCACCGGTTATTGGCCGAATTAAAGATATGACCAACAGCTATGATGCCGCCTTAATTATGGTAGCTATTGCGTTGGTATTAGGGGGAATTATCGGTTTGCAAGTTGGGCGCCGGAAGCACATCGCCAAACTGCCGGTACATCAGGACATGCCAGAACATTAAGGAGCAAGTATGACAAACGTTATTTTGCAGATGGCACCAGTGCCCATGCAATTGACTCAGCGCCTGCAACAGCATTTCACCTTAGTCAATTACGCCCAACTTACCCCGGAGCAACAGGTTGAACTGTTACCTCAGGTTCGCGTTTTATTAATCAACGGTGAAACATCTTTGAGCGACGCTGCCATGGCATGCTTTCCCAACCTGCAGCTGATTGCCGTTTTTGGCGTAGGGTATGAGCGAGTGGATGCCCACGCGGCCCACAAACGTAACATTCAGATCAGCAATACGCCGGGCGTGCTCACCGACGACGTTGCCGATTTGGCATTTGGGCTGATACTGGCCTGCGCCCGCCAGATTGTCGGCGCACAGCGCTTTATCGAACGCGGTGACTGGGCCGACCAGAGCTTCCGCTGGACACGCAAGGTCAGCGGCAGCCGGCTCGGCATTCTCGGTCTGGGTCGTATTGGCCGTGCTATAGCCCGGCGCGCTTCGGCGTTTAATATGTCAGTGTGTTATCACAGCCGTACTCGGCACGCGGGCTTTGAGGGTGAGTACTGTGCAACGCCGCAAGCACTGGCAGCGCACTGTGATTTCCTGGTGGTGTGCGCCCCTGGCGGAGAAAGCAGCCGCGCCCTGGTCAATGCCGAAGTATTACAGGCTCTGGGCCCCACAGGTATTTTAATCAATATCGCTCGAGGCTCGGTGGTGGATGAAGCGGCTTTGGTGCATGCCATTGAGCATAAGTTGATTGCCGGTGCGGGGCTGGACGTGTTTTGCGATGAGCCGCGAGTCCCAGGCGCGCTGTTGCAACGCGATAACGTGGTGATCACTCCCCATATGGGCAGCGCCACGCAGAGTACCCGCAAAGCAATGTCGGAACTGGTTTACGAAAATATTAGCGCCTACTTTTCCGGCAAGTCTTTGCTGACTCCAACAGATAAGCCTTAATTTCGACG
The DNA here is from genome assembly GCF_047456085.1 of Serratia sp. BNK-12. Classification (NCBI taxonomy): domain Bacteria; kingdom Pseudomonadati; phylum Pseudomonadota; class Gammaproteobacteria; order Enterobacterales; family Yersiniaceae; genus Serratia; species Serratia sp. BNK-12. Next base: position 811,038 of record NZ_CP179896.1, on the reverse strand, counting down.
GGAGGCAACACGGGTTCAATTCTAATATGCGAAAGGAATTGTTCCCTGGTCACTCAGCATTAAAACCCTTCCGGATTGTACAACCCGCACTCAATTCAGGTATGCCACTGATAGTACAAGGTTACATAGTTTTACTTAAAACACTTAAATATTACCATAACAAATAATAATTACCTGAGTTAGCACATACAAAATATAAAAAAACACACAACATTGTAATTTTCAATTAACACAATAAAAAACCATCCTTGTAATACAACAAGTTGATTTTCGAGCGCGATTACCAATAAACATGGCATATTAAGTCGAAAGCTCTGTTTTATTCCATTAACGCAAAACCATATCCATAATTATCATAATTAACGATATAATCATCCAACAAAAGCATGGATCAGGCTTATCACCCATATCCGCCTTCAATCGCCTTACGCGATTATAGTTCAACGTGAATATGGCGTCTAAATACGATTTAGAGGGAAGGAACCACTTATGCTCAAAGAATCAATAACCGTATTATTATCAGACAAAAATCGATTTTTTATAGATGGCCTCCAGCAAGCACTGGAGATCTACTTCCACTCAAAAAATGTGAATGTGCGATTTACCGAAAATACCTTCGAATACAGGACCGCCGACATCATCTTTCTGGCAGCGAATCCAAGCGAAAGCACCTTGCCTCATTATCTGTATTCGCAAGCGAAGGCTTGTTGTCCATTGGTTTTCTTGATTGAGGAGGAACGAGGTTCAACGCCGGTAGCCAACAGCGCCAGCCGGATGAAATTCACTTATATCTCGCGTAACAAAAGTGTAGAGGCTCTATTTGAAGCTATTGAACGTGTTATTTTCTCTAAAATAATTCAAAATAAAAGAAATCGCTGCAGTTTTAATAACGCCTCCAGACTCGCCAAGTTCTCTACCAGAGAGTACGAAGTCATTCATTATCTTTCCTTGGGCCTACCCAACATTTCGATTTCACGAAAATTGAATCTCAGTGAAAAGACCATCAGTCAACATAAACGTAACGCGATGCGAAAACTGAATTTCAAACGTAATGCTGAACTGCATTTTTGGTTGTTGTGTGGTGGTTTGAAGGACGTTGGGAAACATATTCTGATGTAACCTTCTCACAGAGAGATCCATCATTACTTTCAAGCATCTATTTCTCCAAAGGCAGGCTAAACATGGGGATAAATACATTTTCTCTATTCGATTTACAGCATGCCTTATCGGTGTTTTCGATTGTCCGGTCAACAATAAATTACGGGTAATCGACAACTCAGCGACTGCACAACGAAAGGAAACCGCAAAGTGATACTAAACCGTGCAACCCTGCTTGGTTTACTCAGCATGCTGCTATTGCTGCTGGCGCTACTGCCATCACTTTTGAGAATCATTAACGTTTCCAATATTCCTGCGATTTTGCACTCTACGCAAGATGATAACCTGTCGCCTAATAGCCATCAGATCGGGGATATAAATCAACCGGCCAGCGGAAAGCATCAAGGGCAGTTAACCGACAATTCAGCCCTGAGGCCGCAAGCCGAGGTCAAAATCAGCCGGGGGGATACCGGAGTCAGATCGGTGTCTAAGCTACGCATAAAATCACTTACGCAAGAGAGCAAAAACCCAAGGATGAATCTGGCAGATTTGCAAAAAAGTGATTCTGGCTTACCGGCCGAAAACACTTTGGCCAAATTCAATTTTCAAATCATCCAGCAGGAAGTGAAAAAATTTATCCGGAAAAGAATACTGTCACGCAAAAAACTAGCGGGTTCGAATTTGGAGTAAATGGAGATGTCTGCAGAAGTGTGCTTGGAGCGGGTGAAGGGAATCGAACCCTCGTATGCAGCTTGGGAAGCTGCCGTTCTACCATTGAACTACACCCGCGTCGGTGTGCGGCAGTCATTATAACCTGTTATCCCTGCCGGGCAAGCGGAGATAGCATGTAACTGCTGATGTTTTAAGCAGTTAGCAGCCATGGGCTTCTTATCCTACCCAACGGGCAAAAAAAACCGGCGCAGTTACCTGCACCGGTTGATATTTACTCTGTGAAACGTTATTTCTGCGGGCGCATGGCCGGGAACAGGATCACGTCACGGATGGTGTGGCTGTTGGTGAACAGCATTACCATACGGTCGATACCGATACCCAGGCCTGCAGTTGGCGGTAAACCGTGCTCCAGCGCAGTGACGTAGTCTTCGTCGTAGAACATGGCTTCATCATCGCCGGCGTCTTTCGCATTAGCCTGGTCAGCGAAGCGCTGCGCCTGGTCTTCTGCGTCATTCAGCTCGGAGAAGCCGTTACCGATTTCACGGCCGCCGATAAAGAACTCGAAGCGGTCGGTGATTTCCGGGTTGTTATCATTACGACGTGCCAGCGGGGACACTTCCGCCGGGTATTCAGTAATGAAGGTCGGTTGAATCAGATGGCTTTCCGCCACTTCTTCGAAGATCTCGGTCACTACGCGACCCAGGCCCCAGCTCTTCTCAACCTTGATGCCAATGGATTCGGCGATAGCCACCGCTTTGCCCATGTCAGCCAGATCGGCCAGATCGGTTTCCGGACGGTATTTTTTGATCGCTTCGGTCATGGTCAGCTTTTCAAACGGCTTACCGAAGTCGAACACTTCATCACCGTACTGTACCTGAGTGTTACCCAGCACTTTCTGGGTCAGGGTACGGAACAGGGATTCGGTCAGTTCGATCAGATCTTTGTAATCCGCGTAAGCCATGTAGAGTTCCATCATGGTGAACTCTGGGTTATGACGCGGAGAAACGCCTTCGTTACGGAAGTTACGGTTGATCTCGAACACACGCTCGAAACCGCCGACGACCAGACGCTTCAGGTACAGCTCTGGCGCGATACGCAGATACATATCGATGTCCAGCGCATTGTGGTGTGTCACAAACGGACGTGCGGAAGCACCGCCAGGGATCACCTGCATCATAGGGGTTTCGACTTCCATGAAGCCGCGTTCCACCATGAAGTTACGCATTGCCGCCATGATCTGAGAGCGCACCTGGAAGGTCTTGCGCGATTCGTCGTTGGCGATCAGATCCAGATAACGCTGACGGTAACGGGTTTCCTGATCCGCCAGACCATGGAACTTGTCCGGCAGCGGGCGCAGGGCCTTGGTCAGCAGACGCAGTTCGGTGCAGTGGATGGACAGCTCGCCGGTCTTGGTCTTGAACAGCTTGCCGCGTGCGCCAACGATATCGCCCAGGTCCCACTTCTTGAATTGTTCGTTGTAAACGCCTTCCGCCAGATCGTCGCGCGCAACGTACAGCTGGATACGACCGCCAACGTCCTGCAGCGTGACAAATGACGCTTTACCCATGATACGGCGTGTCATCATGCGGCCGGCTACTGTGACTTCTACGCCCAGCGCTTCCAGCTCTTCGTTGTCTTTTTCGCCGTACGCTGCATGCAGCTTGTCTGACGTGTTGTCACGACGAAAATCATTCGGGAACGCAATGCCGTTCTCGCGCAGCGCAGCCAGTTTCTCACGGCGTGACTGCAACTCGTTATTGAGATCCAACGCCTGATCGGCGCCTTGTGGTTGTTGCTCAGACATTTCTGTTCCTTATAACCCGGCTTTCAAACTTGCCTCAATGAATTTATCCAGGTCGCCATCTAATACGGCCTGCGTGTTGCGCGTTTCAACGTTAGTGCGCAAATCCTTGATGCGGGAATCATCCAGCACGTATGAACGGATTTGGCTGCCCCAACCGATATCCGACTTGTTGTCTTCCATCATCTGTTTATCAGCATTTTTCTTTTGCATCTCAAACTCATACAGCTTGGCACGCAGCTGTTTGAACGCTTGATCCTTGTTCTTATGCTGAGAACGGTCGTTCTGGCACTGCACTACGATGTTGGTCGGTAAGTGGGTAATACGCACCGCCGACTCAGTTTTGTTTACGTGCTGACCACCCGCACCGGAAGCGCGATATACGTCGATACGCAGATCCGCCGGATTGATTTCAATATCAATGTCGTCTTCCACTTCCGGGTAGATAAACACCGAACTGAAGGAGGTATGACGACGGCCACCGGAGTCGAACGGGCTCTTGCGCACCAGGCGATGTACGCCGGTTTCAGTACGCAACCAGCCAAACGCATAGTCGCCGATAATCTTGATGGTGGCAGATTTCAGCCCCGCGACGTCGCCGTCGGACTCTTCAATCACTTCCGTTTTAAAGCCTTTGGCTTCGGCCCAGCGCAGGTACATGCGCAGCAACATGCTGGCCCAGTCTTGCGCTTCGGTACCGCCGGAGCCTGCCTGGATGTCCAGGTAGCAATCAGCACTGTCGTATTCACCAGAGAACATACGACGAAATTCTAGTTGCTCCAGCTTGGCAGACAGTTGATCAAGCTCAATGACGGCTTCGTTAAAGGTTTCTTCATCGTCGGCTTCCACCGCTAATTCCAGCAGGCCGGTGACATCTTCGCCACCTTGCTCCAGTTGGTCGATGGTTTCAACGATGGCTTCGAGCGCCGCGCGCTCTTTACCCAGCGCCTGTGCGCGCTCGGGTTCGTTCCAGACGTCAGGCTGTTCCAGCTCCGCGTTGACTTCTTCTAGGCGTTCTTTCTTGGCATCATAGTCAAAGATACCCCCTAAGAACGGCAGTCCGCTCGGACAGGTCCTGAATACGGTTTTTTACCGGATTAATTTCAAACATGGTTTTTAGCGTTCTTTTTCGTTAGATGTCGTCGATGGCGAAATGCCATTAGAACCGGTAATTCTATCGGATCCAGGCGTCAGTTTATAGCGAGTTGCTCAGTTTTTGTGGGCAAGAAATGTGGCCGGGGCGAGGCAGGCTAACCCCGGCTAAAGGGAAGTGCGAATCAACGCGGCCAGAGATGCTGAATCAACAGCTGCACGTTGCGGTTGCCGCGAAACTCATTGACGTCGAGTTTGTAAGCCAGTTCGACCTCACGCACACTGCTGTCTGGCCACAGCGTGGTATCCACGTTGAAGGCGATACCGTCAAGCAGCGGTCCGCCACCGAGCGGCTCGACCATCAGCTTCAGGTGTTTTTCACCCACCAGCCGCTGTTGCAAAATGCGAAACTTGCCGTCAAAGGTCGGCTCGGGGAAAGCCTGCCCCCAGGGACCGCCCTCACGCAACAGCTCGGCGGTTTCCAGCGAAAGCTCTTGCAAAGCCAGCTCACCGTCAGACCAGATAACCCCTTCCAGCATCGCCGGATCGAGCCATTCTCCGACCAGATCGCCAAAGCGTTGGCGGAACTCGTCGAATTTGGCCTCTTCCAACGACAGTCCGGCCGCCATGGCGTGGCCACCGAACTTCATCATTAGCCCAGGATTGAGCGTATCCAGCCGTTCCAGCGCATCGCGCATGTGCAGACCGGCTATCGAACGGCCGGAGCCTTTCAAAATGCCCTCGCCCGCCGGCGCGAACGCGATCACCGGGCGATGGAAGCGTTCCTTGATGCGTGAAGCCAAAATCCCCACCACGCCCTGGTGCCATTCCGGATGGTACATCGCCAGCCCGTAGGGCAAGGTGGTGCTGCTGCGTTCCAGTTGGTCGCACAGCTGCAAGGCTTCAACCTGCATGCCTTGCTCAATCTCGCGCCGCGTCAGGTTGAGCGCATCCAGATCGTTAGCCAGCATACGTGCCTGCGCAATATCGTCGCTCAGCAGCAGCGCCACGCCAATCGACATATCGTCCAGCCGCCCGGCAGCATTGAGGCGTGGGCCCAATGCAAAACCAAGATCGTTGGCCGCCAGCTGACGCGCGTCGCGGTTAGCCACTTCCAGCAGCGCACGAATGCCCGGTCTGCACTTGCCGGCGCGAATACGGTTCAGGCCCTGATACACCAAAATGCGGTTGTTGGCGTCGAGCGGTACCACGTCGGCAACCGTACCTAGCGCCACCAGATCCAACAGTTCGGCAAGATTTGGCATCGCCAGCGCCCGTTGTTCAAACCAGCCGCTGTCCCGCAGCCGGGCACGCAGCGCCAGCATCAGGTAGAAAGCCACCCCGACGCCGGCCAGGGATTTGGACGGAAACTCGCAGCCGCGCAGGTTCGGGTTGACGATCGCCTCCGCTGCCGGCAGGGTTTCTCCCGGCAGGTGGTGGTCGGTCACCAGCACCTGTATGCCTTTAGCGTGCGCCACATCGACGCCCGCGTGAGAAGAGATGCCGTTATCCACGGTCAGGATCAGCTCGGCACCGCGCGTCGCCGCTTGCTCCACCACTTCGGGGCTCAGGCCGTAGCCGTCCTCAAAGCGATTGGGCACCAGATAGTCGACGGCACTGCCACCCATACTGCGCAGCGCCAGCACCGTCAGGGCGGTACTGGTGGCGCCATCGGCGTCGAAATCCCCCACCACCATGATGCGACGATGATCGGCCAATGCCTGTTGCAGGATCCCCACGGCGGTATCAATGCCGTCCAGCTGCTGCCAGGGCAGCATGCCTTTGACGCTGCGCTCCAGCTCCTGCTCCGCCTTCACACCGCGCAGCGCGTATAAACGGCGCAGCAGCGGATGCAGGCTGGCAGGCAAATGGCTGCCGTCCGCCGTTTCACGGCGGCGAAGTTGTGTTTTGATGCTCACCGGCGATTAACCACCGGTTTTAGTTGCGGTCTGATGTGCGTCCAGCATGGCGGCCATCTCTTTCGGTCCCTGATAACCCGGGATCATCATGCCGTTTTCCAAAATGATCGCCGGGGTACCCTGAATGCCGAACTGCACGCCGAGCGCGTAGTGTTTGCTGATGTCGGTTTTACAGGTTGCCGGGGACACTGCGTCGCCTTTCATTGCCTGGTCGAAAGCTTTGGCTTTATCAGCGGTACACCAGATGGACTGCATGTCTTTTTCGGCCTGGGAATTCAACCCCTGACGCGGGAACGCCAGATAGCGGACGGTAATGCCCAGATCGTTATACTCTTTCATCTGCTCGTGCAGCTTGTGGCAATAGCCGCAGGTGATATCGGTAAACACGGTGATCACGTGCTTTTGCTTCGGCGCTTTATAAACGATCATCTGATCTTTCAGCGCTTCCAATTTGCCGGTCAGCAGTTGATTGGTGACGTTGACCGGCTCTTTGCCACTGACGTCGTACAGCGGGCCTTGCAGAATGTGTTTGCCGTCTTCGCTCACGTACAGAACGCCGTTATCGGTCAGCACGGTTTTCAGGCCGTTCACCGGTGAAGGCTGCACATCCGCCTGCTGAATGCCCAGGCTGCCAAGCGCTTTTTGAATTGCCGCATCGTCGGCATGGGCCGCGCCGGTTACAGAAGCCACCAGCAGAGAGAGCAGCATTAAACCTTTCTTCATTCTTCCAATCCTTTTGAACCCGGCGTGTCAGGCACGCGGGTGGTGCTGTTGATGTAGCTGTTTAAGTCTTTCGGTCGCTACATGCGTATAAATTTGCGTGGTCGAGAGATCGCTATGTCCCAGCAACATCTGTACGACACGAAGATCCGCCCCATGGTTCAGCAAATGGGTGGCAAAAGCGTGGCGCAACACGTGCGGCGACAGCCTCTCGCTGTCTATACCCGCTAGGATCGCATAGTGTTTGATACGATGCCAGAACGTCTGTCGGGTCATTTGCTGGCAACGATTGCTGGGGAACAACACGTCCAGCGCCTGGCCGTTGACCATCCATGGGCGGCCGTGTTCCAGATAATTTTCGATCCAGTACACCGCCTCTTCACCCAGCGGCACCAGCCGTTCCTTGTTGCCTTTACCTATCACCCGCACCACGCCCTGGCGCAGACTGACGTCGCTGATGGTCAACCCGACCAATTCGGAGACCCGCAACCCGGTGGCGTACAACACTTCCAGCATCGCCTTATCACGCAGTTCCAGGGGCTGATCGACACAGGGAGCCTGCAGCAACGCATCGACCTGCGCTTCGCTGAGATCTTTCGGCAGCCGCTGCGGCAGCTTAGGAGAGGCAAGCAGCGCGGTGGGATCGTCGGTGCGCATATTTTCACGGTACAAATATTGGAACAGGCGGCGCATCGCGCTCAGCAAACGCGCGGAGCTGGTAGCTTTGTAGCCGCCCTCCACCCGTTCGGCGAGAAACGCCTGCAGATCCAGCGCCTGCGCCTTTACCAGCGAAATGTTTTGTTGGTTCAGCCAGGCGACCAGCGCCTGCAGATCCAGCCGGTAAGAGGCCAGCGTATTCTCTGCCAGATTGCGTTCGAGCCACAGCGCATCCAGGAATTGCTCAATCAACGCATGATCTTGCTGTTGCACGCGGTCCTCTCTTTGTTACGTTTATGCCACAGGCATTATGCCTTAAACCGGTACAAATCGGGTATACTCGACGCAATTCTACCTACGGCAATATAAACGGTTTACACATGAAGATTGGTCTGTTTTACGGCTCCAGCACCTGCTACACCGAGATGGCGGCAGAAAAAATCCGTGAGATTCTGGGTGAAGACCTGGTCGACCTGCACAACCTGAAAGACGTCTCTCCCAAGCTGATGGAAGAGTACTCCATCCTGATCCTCGGCATCCCCACCTGGGACTTCGGTGAACTGCAGGAAGACTGGGAAGCAATTTGGCCGCAGTTGACCACGCTGGATTTGAAAGGGAAAATCGTTGCCATGTATGGCATGGGCGATCAACTCGGTTATGGCGAATGGTTCCTCGATGCACTCGGCATGCTGCACGATCATATCGCCCCGCTCGGCGTGCAGTTTATCGGCTTCTGGCCCATCGACGGCTTCGAGTTCACCAGCCCTAAACCGCTGAGCGCCGACGGCAAACACTTTGTCGGCCTGGCGCTGGATGATGTGAACCAATACGACATGAGTGAAGACCGCATGCAGCAGTGGTGCGAACAGATCCTATTGGAAATGGAACCCCTGCTGTAATGCCTTTGGGCGCGGTTGCCGCGCCCAATTGCTTGCCTATTTCCACAACCGGAAGCGGTTTTCCTCTTCTCCTGCTGGCGTCTCGCCGCTCAAACGTGCCGGGTCGGCCACCTGATACCAGTCCAGCTTGCGCGTCAACAGCATAATCCCCGCCAAAATCGCAAACAGCAGCCCCGCGCCCAGCACCAATGCGTTATCTTCCGACTGCAGCAGCAGGTACAGCACGCCATACAGCATCAGCAGGCTGGCGGCGAACAGCGTACCGCGTAACCGGCCGCGCAGAACCGCACTGAGATAAAAGGCGATCAGTCCACTGCAGGCGAGACTGGCCAGCAGATAGGCAGTGGCGAAACCGAAATGCTCAGAGAACGCCAGCAGGATCAGGTAGAACAGCACCAGCGCCGCACCGACCAACAGATATTGAATCGGATGCACCCGCAGCCCGGTCAGGGTTTCGAACAGGAAGAACGCCATAAACGTCAGGCCGATAAACAGCACTGCGTATTTCACCGCGCGTTCGGTCAGTTGATAGTGATCTACCGGCTCGATCAGGCTGGTGCTAAAAGCCGGCAGTTTGTCTTCGTCGAGGATCCCGTCATCGTAGTGAAAAGCACTGTTGATATTGTTAGCGAACCAGGTGCTGCGCCAGCGGGCGCTAAATCCTTTCTCCGTTACTTTGCGCTCGTCCGGCAAGAAGTTGCCGAGGAAGTTCGGATGTGGCCAGTTGCTCTGCAGCGTCAATTCGCTGCTGCGCCCAAGCGGCACCAATGACAGGCTGCTGGTTCCCGCCAGCGTAAGGGTGAAATCGGCATCCAATCCGGATTTCTGCAGCGAAGCCAATGTTAGCGGAGCATGGATCCCCTGCGGCAACACGTTTACCTGAGTGCCCGGTTCGAAGGTCGTCTGCGACTGCGTGCTGATAAGCGGCGAGATGCTCTTGATACCACGTGAATCACTCAACGAGACCAACAGGAAAGGTTGGCCAATCACGACATTGCTGCGTTGCAGGTCACTCAAATCCGGCTGACCGAATTTCACCTGAAACTTCAGCGGCCCTTGGTACACCTGCGTTTGGTAAATCCCCAGCTTGCGCACTTCCACGTTCGGCTTGCCGTTCACCTGCAGGTTTTCCGGCAGCAGATAGCGATGATGTCTGACCATTTGCACCACTTTCTGCCCCTTATCGTCGGTCTTTTCTTCCCTTTCGGTGTAAGGAATGACAATCAACGGCCCCAAAATACGCTGTGCGCGGCTGGTGCTTTCACTTACCTGCCCCACCACGCTCTGGCGGTAGCCGCTGCGCTCTTCAATCACATTCATTAACTGCGTCACCGGGATAATCATCAAAATCATCAATCCCAGCAGGGTGGCTATTTTCCAAAACAGTACCGATTTCATCATCGCTGCGCGCTCCTTGTAGGTAATGGCGCCACGATAATGGCCTTCGGTGAAAGCAGGATGTGGTTATGTGAAGGGAAGGTGAAGTCAGAGAGATAAGGTGAAAATAGCCGCCACGCCGTGCGGTTGACGATTGTGCAACCGGATAGATCCCCGGTGCAAACGCGCCACTTCCTGTACAAAGCTCAGGCCCAGGCCGCTGCTTTTCGGCTTGTCGGCCCGTGCCAGCGAATAGAAACGCTCGAACACTTTGTCCAACGCGTAATCCGGGATACCGCTGCCGTCGTCGCTGACGGTGATCCGGTAATGGCCTTCATCGCGTTCGCCACGCACGCTGATCGTGCCGCCCGCGGGGGTAAAATCCAGCGCATTGTCGAGCAAATTGGTTAATGCCTGGCCGATCAGTAACCCATCGCCGGTCAGGGTGATCTCTTCTAGAGCGTCTACCTGCAATAAAATACCGCGCCGTACCGCCTGCGCTTCCTTGCCGGCTACCGCCTGACGCACCAACGCCGCCATCGCGATCGGCGCCGGTTCCAGCCCGGGGCGGCTTTCCAGCCGCGCCTGAACCAGCAGCTTGTCCACCAGTTGCTGGATGCGCGTACTCTGTTGTTCGATATTGGTCAGAAAGCGCTGAGCGGTAGCCGGGGGTGGGAACTCCTGCAACAGCTCCGCTGCGCCGCGGATCGCCGCCAAGGGGCTTTTTAACTCGTGGGTCAGAGTGTGCACATACTGTTCGATGTAGGCTTTGCCCTCCAGCTTCACCCGCATGCTTTCGAGCGCCTGCGCCAATTGCGTCAGCTCATGGCCGCCCATTTTTGGCAGCGGCACGCTTTCACCTTGCGCGACACCGTCGGCGTAACGCACCAATCGACCAATCGACCGGTTAATCCACCAGACAAAACCCAGACCAATCAGTAATGCAATGCCCAGCAGCAGCGCACCTGCCCACAGAATGCGGCGTTCGCTGCGTTTGATCACCGGCGCCATGGTGCTGTTGGGTTTTCCGACGCTAAGCACGCCGATTATCTTGCCTTGCTCCAGCACCGGCGCGGCGACATACATCACCGAGCTGTTTTCATCCTGTGGATCACTTCGCGTACTGCGGGCGCCATACTGGCCGCGCAGCGTCAGATACACGTCATTCCAGCGAGAATAATCCTGACCCAGTGCCCTGCCGCTAGAGTCAAAAATGACCTTACCCTGCCGATCGGTAAGATAGACATGATATTCACTGCGATCTTTGCGAATACCGGCAATATTGGCGCCAATGGGCCGTTGATTGAGTTGGGCGAAAGCCTGCGCCAACTGGCCGTGTGCGACGTCGGCACGCTGCATGTCCAGACGCGCGATTTGCGCCAGCAGGTTGGCGGTATCCACCAACGTGCCTTCGGTTGCGCGCCGCACGCCAGGCTTCACTTCCTGCACGAAAATGCTCAGCACGAAATAGCCCGCGACCGCCACAATCAGGAAATACCCCAGCAGCAGGCGCAGGCCTATTCTCATGGTTGGCGGCTCACGCTATAGCCCAGGCCACGATGCGTATGAATGGGCGGTTCGCCCGGATCGATCTGACGTAGCTTGGCGCGCAAGGTTTTGATATGGGTGTCGACAGTGCGGTCCAGGCTCTCTTCCGCATGGGCCCAAACGCTGTCCATCAGCTGTTGGCGGGAAAACACCCGGCCGGGCGTCAGCAGTAAGGTTTTTAACAGCAGGAATTCATAGCGGGTCAGCGGTAACGGCTGCTGATGGTAATAAATGGTCGCCGCCGGTTCATCCAGCCCAAAGGGGCCGAAGCTATACAGCGTGGGCTGCTGCAAGCGCTGTTGTTTTTGCAAACGACGTAAAATGGTACGAACGCGGGCGCTGACCTCTCGCGGGGAAAAAGGCTTGGCGACGTAGTCGTCGGCACCGATCTCCAGCCCGATCAGGCGATCGAGCTCGTCGCTGCGAGCCGTAAGAAAAAGAATGGGCAAATCCGCCGCCTGCGACAGCAGACGGCGACACAGTTCAAAACCGTTGATATCCGGCAAGCCGACATCGAGGATAGCCAACGCGGGCGCCCCTTGCGCCAATGCTTGCAAGGCCGGTTCGCCACGTTCGAACCAGCGCACCTGAAAGCCTTCGCTCTCGAGGGTATAAATCAGCGTATCGGCAATGCTGGGTTCATCCTCCACCAGCCACAGCGTCGGCTTCATCAGGGTTCCTCATCATCACTGGCCGGTGGATACAACAGCTGTTGGCGCAAATGTCGCCATTCGGCCTTGGCCATGCTGTCGGAGGCCAACCATAAGCGACGACGCTTTTTCCCCTGCATCGGTTGCAACGTCAGCAGAATACCGAAGCGCAGCATCCAGGGTTGCTTGGCCAACTGCCATTCCTGGCCTTGCCAGCCCACACGCTGGTTCTCCAGCAGGCGTAACTCCCCCTGACGCGACGCAATGCGTTTTTGGCTACGTATGCATTCAAACACCACCAGCGTCAGCAACACCAGCCAGATTGGCCCGTAGCCTTCCGGCCAGGGTGAAATCAGGATCAGCAGGATCAGAACGCCATGCGTCAACAGCGAAAGTAACTGGGTGCGCCAGGAAATACGAACATCACATCGCCACTGGGCCACGGTCTTTATTTCGCGTCTGGATCAGTGTCACCATTCTCTGCAGTTCACTGTCCTGCGGAGCGCCATGATTCATCAGCCAGTTGAACAAATCGGGATCGTCACTCTCAAGCAGGCGGATAAACAGCGCTTTGTCTGTGTCATTCAACCGATCGTACTCATATTCGAAGAACGGCATGATCGAGATGTCCAGCTCACGCATGCCACGGCGACAAGCCCAGTGAATACGTGCTTTGTTATTAATATCCATGTTGTTATGACTAACCTCTTTTCAGCGTGGCAACGCCATCGCAGGGTTCAACCGACACACTGTATGGCAACACCGGCGCGATATAATTCCATCAGCCAAAGATCTGTCTGCAAGGGTAACCTTTGGCCGCAAGCCTATAGAGTAACAATTTGACATACTCGCCGGGAAGGACGTTCTCTGCCTAAAACGTAATTAAGCGCTAAATGTCAAAAAAAGCGCTGCTGCAGCGACAAGCGTGAATAACAGTTTGCAAAGCCCGCCGCCTCTTTTACCATGGGGCCAACACACCTTCAGGTAAGCTAACGTTAAGCAGGATCTTACTATGGCGTATAAAATTCCATTTCCACCCCGTCAGCCTTCCGCCTCTTCCCATCTGCCCCTGACCTTAATCTCGCTGGAAGATTGGGCACTGGTGACGCTGAACGGGCCCGACACGGTAAAATACCTTCAGGGCCAGGTGACCGCTGACATCGAAGCGCTGGCGGCGGACCAGCACGTGCTGTGCGGCCACTGCGACGCCAAAGGCAAAATGTGGAGCAACCTGCGTCTGTTCCACCGTGGCGAAGGCTTTGCCTATCTGGAACGCCGCAGCGTGCTGGACAGCCAACTGGCTGAAATCAAAAAATATGCGGTGTTTTCCAAACTCACCATCGCCGCCGATAACGAAGCGGTGCTGCTGGGCGTAGCCGGTTTTCAGGCGCGTGCGGCGCTGACGGGCATTTTCAACAGCCTGCCGGACGCGGAACATCCGGTGGTGCAGGACGGTGAAACCACCCTGCTGCACTTCACTTTACCGGCGGAACGTTTTCTGTTGGTTACCACCGCAGCGATAGCCGAACAACTGGTCGCCAGGCTGCACGAACAGGCGGAACTCAACGACAGCCAACAGTGGCTGACGCTGGATATCGAAGCCGGTTATCCGGTCATTGACGCCGCCAATAGCGGGCAGTTGATCCCACAGGCCACCAATCTACAGGCACTGGAAGGCATCAGCTTTAGCAAAGGTTGCTACACCGGTCAGGAAATGGTGGCGCGCGCCAAATTCCGCGGCGCCAACAAGCGAGCGCTGTACTGGCTGGAAGGCAAAGCCGGACGGGTGCCGCAGCCGGCCGAGGATCTGGAACTGCAGTTGGGTGAAAACTGGCGCCGTACCGGCACGGTGTTGAGCGCCGCCAAACTTGCCGACGGCACGCTGTGGGTACAGGTGGTGTTGAATAACGATCTGGAAGCCGACAGTAAGCTGCGCGTGCGCGATGATGCCGCCAGCGAATTGGCGATCAGACCGCTGCCGTATTCACTGGAAGCCTAGAGTACCTCCCGGCTTTATCTGGGGGCGCAACCTGTTGCGCCCCTGCTGACATATCCGTTACTCGTCTAACTCCCCATCGCGTTGCACCAGGTAAATCAGCACCAGAATAATGGTGACAAAGAACCGAAAGGCGTCCGGCACTCCGTTCCATTGTTTCGACATCCACATGCCGAACCATTCGCCCCCCACCGACATAAACCCCACCTGCCAGGTCAGAAAACCGAGCGTCAGACCCACCACCGCCAGTTTTTTCTTTCTGTTGAACGCCACGGCGGGCAGTTTCAGACCACACAGCAGGCGCACACCGCCCACCCAGCAGAGCAGTGCCGTTAGGCTTTCCAAGAAAATAATGCCGATGTAACCGGCATGATGCAGCCAGGGAGACTGTATGGAACGGTAGGTGATGGTGGCATCTGGGAAAATGGTGTCCATCATAAAGACATGACGCACAAAGGCGAAGTTGGAACCGTAATCCGTAATATTGCCGAAAGCCACCAGGGTGGCAAATAGCGCAATCGCGCACACCAGCAGCGCTTTGGATAAGCGAATAATCATATTGATGAGTCCTGAAAGATTAACGTAAACACCGAAGGTGCAAAGTCGGGCTCAGGAATAAACAGAAAAATGGGCTTGCTGGATACCCGAAAGAAACAAGCGCCTCTTTTTTAACTTAAAAGAAACGCTTAATCAACATGATACTAACGCTGCAGGGGTGCACGTCAGACGTAAAGATAAATCGCCATAAAGTGGCACAGACTGCCGCCGAGCACGAAGCCATGCCAGATGGCGTGTCCAAAGCGGAATCGCTTCGAGGCGTAGAAAATCACCCCCAGGGTGTAAACCACGCCGCCGACCGCCAGCAGCGTCACGCCGCCTAAGGCCAGACGCGTCGCCAACTGATAGATCACGATCAGCGACAGCCAGCCCATGGTCAGATAGGTCACCAGCGACAGTGCTTCAAAACGGTGGGCGAACGCCAGTTTGAACAGCACACCCAGCAGCGCCAGGCCCCAGATAACCGCCATCAACCCTTTGGCCAAGGGTGAGTTCAACCCCACCAACAGAAACGGCGTGTAGGTACCGGCAATCAAAAGGTAAATGGCGCAGTGGTCAAACTTTTTCAGCCAATGCTTGGCCTTTTGATGGGGGATCGCATGGTACAGCGTGGAGGCCAGGAACAGCAGGATCATGCTGCCGCCATAAAGACTGTAGCTGGTAATGGCCGTGACATCGGCACCGCTGTCGACCGCCTGCACCAGTAGCAATACCAGGCCGACAATGCCAAAAACCAACCCGATACCGTGGCTGATGCTGTTGGCTATCTCCTCCGCCCACGGATAGGCCGCAGCGGCGATTTTTTCAGTCCCGGCTTTCACTACGCCCGTTTTTCCCATAAAGCACAACCCCTCAAAACGCTCAACATTGTTCGAAATTACCGCAAAGCAGCTTAACTGAGAATAATTTCAGTGTACACGTGTACGCTAAAATAAAACTGTGTACGCGTGTAACCATCGAAATCCCCCGCTCACTGGTCTACAATCGATCCGCTTCAACCCATCTACCTTGAGGTTTACACCATGTCATCCGCTGTACCCGCGTTAGATTTCGGCTCCATGACCCAGGTCATCCAGTTCCTGATGGAAATCGACAAGTTGAAAAGCGTGCAACGCCGCACCAAGGTGCTGGGCACCCAACGCCAGGAAAACTCAGCCGAACACAGTTGGCACTTTGCCGTAGGCGCCATGAGTCTGGCTCCTTACGCCGGTAAAGACGTAGATATTCAGCGGGTGATCCAAATGGCTCTGCTGCATGACATCGTTGAGATCGATGCCGGCGACGTGCTGGTATACGATCTGGCGGCACGTGCAGCGATCCACGATCAAGAGGTTGCCGCGGCACGGCGCCTGTTTGGTATGCTGCCGGACGCTCAACGCGAGTATTTCACCGCTTTATGGCAGGAATATGAAGATGGCGAGAGCGCTGACGCACGCTTTGCGCTGGTGCTGGACCGCACCATGCCGATGCTGATGAACCTGCATAATGAAGGCCAAAGCTGGGTCGAAAACGGCATCAGCCTGGAACAGGTGTTGTCACGCAATACGATGATTGAAGAAGTTTACCCTGAGCTGTGGAAACACCTGCTGCACCACCTGCAGGACGCCCAGCGCAAGGGCTGGTTGAAGTAACTCGATGCAGGCCGGGTGCATCCCTCACCCGGCCCCACCTTCACAGCGGCTTGTGCGCCGTTTCCTTTGCGGCAATCACCGCCCACAACGTGATCAGCAACGCCACCACCACGTAGGCCGAGATCGCCAGCGTGCTGTCGTAGGACTTGAACAGCGAAGCGATAATCAGCGGCGCAAACCCACCGCCGATAATACCCGCCAGCGTATAGGCCAACGACGATCCCGCATAGCGCACCCTTGTCGGAAACTGTTCGGTGATAAATGCCGCCTGCGGGCCGTACATCGCCGCATGGATCAACAAACCGACCACCACCGCCAGGCAGATCAGCACCGGCTGGCTGCTGTCGAGCAGCACGAAGAACACAAACGCCCATACCATCGCCGCCAGCGCTCCGCCGATATACACCGGCCTGCGGCCAAAACGATCCGACAGTGCACCAAACATGGGGACGGTAATCGCGTTGCCGATCGCCCCCAGCATGGTGGCAGTCAGCGCCAGCGGGCGCGGCAGGTTCAGCACCGTGGTGACGTAGGTCAGCGTGAAGACCACCACCAGCGCATAGAGCACGTCGGAGCCGATACGTGAACCGCCGGCAATCAACAGCGGACGCCGATGTTGGGTGAAAACCTCACGGATTGGCGCATGCGTAACGTCCTTCGAAGCTTCCAGTTTCAGAAACGCCGGCGTTTCCCCTACCCCACGGCGCAGCCACAGGCCAAACACCACCAGCACCAGGCTCAGCAGGAAGGGGATACGCCAGCCCCACTGTTGGAAATCTTCTGCCGACATCGCCACCGTCACCAGCGTGATCAGGCCGGTGCCAATCAGCGTGCCGCAGGAAGGACCGACCTGAGCAAAGGAGGCATTGCGCCCCCGCTGGTGCGGTTTGCCGTGCTCCATCGACAGCAGTACCGCACCGGCCCATTCGCCTCCCAATGCAATCCCCTGAATAAAGCGCAGCGTCACCAACAGCAGCGGGCTCCAGATGCCCCAACTGGCGTAACCGGGCAACAGCCCCATCAGCGCAGTAGTCACGCCCATGATCACCAGCGTCGTCACCAGCACAAAGCGCCGTCCCAGCACGTCGCCGAGATGACCGAACACGATGCCGCCAATCGGCCTTGAAACGTAACCGACCGCATAGGTGGAAAACGCCAGAATGGTACCCACCAGCGGGTCGAAAGACGGGAAAAATACGTGATTGAAAATCAGCGCCGCCATGATGTTGTAAACGGTGAAATCGTACCATTCCAACGCGGTGCCGATAGAGCTGGCGGCCGCCAGCCTGCCGGTTTTCGGTGGGTGAGCGGCAGAGTCGTCAGCGGACAGGTTCAAGGTCGGCGTTTCGGTGGTTGAAGTGCTCATGATGACAGCTCCTGAGTGGTCAGTTGCCAGCCAAGGGCATAATGCAGGGCTTCGGCAGCGGGGATTTTCAGTTGGCGGCAGGCCAGTTCGCTCAGCCGCTGGCCAGCCTCGGCGCTGCTGCTTTCGATCAGCAGCATCGGCAACAGATGGCGATTCTCACGCGACTCTTTCGGTAACGGCGAACTGAGCTCTGCGTCCGGCGACAGCAGGCTACTGCGCACAAAGCCTGGTTGCTCAGCCAGCAGAGCCCCCAAATGGCTGATGCTGGCTTTCAATACCTCCGGCTGCGCCGGTGCAAGGTTAACGATAGCCAGGTAACTGCCGCAGCCCTGACCGGTCACCGCCTCCACCGCACACACCCGGCGCATCGGGTCACGCATTTTATCGAGGCTCGCCACCGACCAGGGCGTTTGCTGGGTAAACGCAGCGCGGTAGGCCGCTGAGGTAAAACTGGCCAGTGATTCGGTTTTGTACAGGCCAAGATATTTACGCCCGCCGTGCAGCGCCTGATAACGGGTGCCCGACAAAAAACCAGGCACCCGTACTCGCTCTTCCACGTGCTCGCGGTCGTACCACTGATTGAAATCCGCCTCATCCTGCGTGGCGATATCTGTTGCGACAAACAGCATTCCGTTCGGGGAACCGGTCATGGGGACTCTCCTGTTAGCTCAAAGTAAAAATCACGCGCCGGCGAGGCAACGTTCGATTGCCAGCGCCCACCCCAGCAGCGCTTCGTCATGCAAAGGCAGTGCGGCCACCATCAGGCCAACCGGTGCCGCATCGGCCTGCTGGCACGGCAGTGACAATGCACAGCCGTCGAGGAAATTGATCACCGAAGGATTACGCAGCACGGCGCCATTGATACGGAAATAGGCTTCTTCATCTGCTTCCAACTCGGCAAGGGTCGGGGCAACGAAGGGCACCGTCGGCATCAGCAACGCATCGAATCCTTGCACTGCGGCACTCACCCGCCGCTGCCAATCGGCGCGCTGTGACCGTAATTGCTGCAGGTTGTTTTCATCCAGCGTTTGGCCGCGACGAATGCGTGACAGCACCCGGGGGTCATAAGCATCGGCATGTTCGGCAATCAACGCCCGGTGCCAGTGCCAGGACTCCAGCGCGCTAAAACCGCCGTCGGCATTGATCGCCGCCAGCTCGGCGAACTCCTGACAGGGAATAAATTCAATTTGCGCCCCAGCCTGCGTCAAACGTTGCAGGCTGAGATGAAACGCGGTGGTGACCTCCCGATCCAGGCCATCCAGCACCAGGGTTTGCGGGACGGCGAAGCATGCCTGACTCAAATTTTTCTGCTGCGGTTGCAGCGGCCGATCGGCGATTGCCGTATCCAGCGCCAGGCACCCGGCAACGTCATGAGCAATTACGCCTATCGAATCCAGTGAAGGGGAAAGTGGCAGCAGGCCGCCGCTGCTAATGCGGCTGGCGGTGGGCTTATAGCCGGTCAGGCCGCAGAAGGCCGCCGGGATCCGCACCGAACCGCCGGTGTCGCTGCCTATCGAGCCGAAGCACATGCCGTCGCTCACCGCCACCGCAGCCCCCGAGGACGAACCGCCGGGAATACGACGAGCGCTGCGATCCCAGGGATTAGCGGGCGTGCCGTAGTGGGGATTGATCCCCAGCCCGGAATAGGCAAATTCGGTCATGTTGGTTTTGCCCATCACCACCGCGCCCGCTTGCAACAAACGCGCCACCACGGCGGCATGGGCATTAGCCACTGGCGCACTGGCCAGTACGCGCGACCCGGCCGCGGTGGCTTCCCCTGCAACATCAAACAGGTCTTTGACCGACACCGGTACGCCGTCCAGCGCCGACAACGGGTTACCCGCGGCACGCCGCCGATCGGCCGCCAGGGCCTGCTCCTGAGCCCATTGAGCATACACATGAGTAAAGGTGCGCCGCCCCTCTCCCTGCTCGTCCGCAATTTGTGACAATGCGTCAGCGGTTAACCGCGCGGCGGTAAATTCGCCGTTGGACAGGCCTGAAGCGGCCTGGGATAACGTCAGCTTTTTCATCAGGCCACCACCGGCAGCTCAATGCTGCTGTAATGGTGGCTGATGGTCCGCCCCAGCACCTCATCTACCAGTTCCATACGGAATTCGGTCGCCGGCCGGATGCCGCCAATCGCCGCCACCGTACCGCAGGCCATCGCCAGACCGTCTTGCGGCTGCGGCACTGTCAGCCCACTTTCCGGTAACTGTTGGCCGCTCAGGTAGCGATCCAGCAGATCGCCCGGAGTACGCAGGCTGGCCAGACGGCCCTGCTGATAGAGCTGGAATTCGCCGTTTTCCTTGATCCACGAGCGCAGGATCAACGAGTCCCAGTGCGCGCTCACCTCACGCAACGGCCAGGCGGCACGAGCCACCGGCTTGACGCAGAGCTGTTTGGACAGGGCCACGCTGTGCGCCTCCAACTGACGATCGGTATGATCCGAGGCCAGCGAGACATACAATTCACCGCGATGTGTGAAGATCAGCGGTTCCGCTTCGCCGGAGCTGGCATTGCCGATAACTTCGATACGTTCGCTCTGGCTGAGCTGGTTAACCGCCACCCGGTAAAACAGAGGAATTGCACTGGGTTGGGGCACGCCGAGCTCGGCCAGCTCCCTGATATGGTGCAGGATCGCCTCGCGATCCCGGCCGGTCCAGCCGGCAATCACCAGGTGATCGATCTCGACATCCAACACCCCAGTGCCGCTGGATTCGGGTAAAGTAAAGGTCAGTCTCATGGCGTTTGTGCCTCTTTGGTTAAAATACTGTGAAATTTCACTATATCTTTAGTTACCAAATAAGCGATTTCCGTGCCATGTTTTTGTGTACTATGTCTAAAAACTTTCGTCTTGCAGGAGCAGAACGTGATGACCCTTGACGCAGAGAGCCCGGAACTCCCGACGGCAGAGGAAGCCGGGCTGTCACTGAATGAACTCGCCTACCGACGCTTTAAGCAGGCGCTGGTGACGTTAAGTTATAAACCTGGTGAATATCTCAATACCGCTCAGGTGATGAGCGAGCTGGACATGGGCAGAACGCCGATCAATCAGGCGATCCACCGGCTGGCCAATGAAGGATTGCTGCAGGTGATACCGCGTAAAGGGGTGATGGTTGCGCCGCTTTCGATGGATGATGCGCTGGAATTGATTGAAGTACGTTTGGCCAATGAAATGCTGTGTATGCGGTTGGCGAGCAAGAGAATTACGGCCCCCCAGATCGCCGAGCTGACGGATCTTAATCAACAAATCGAAGCCGCCAGTCAGCAACGCGATCGAGTAAAAATGATGACGTTGGATCATCAATTCCACCAGCAGTTGGCGCAAATCGCCGGTAATAATATGCTGGCGGACATTCTGAGCGTACTGCATGCCCGAGCACAGCGCTTTTGGGCCAGCACGCTATCACGCGAAGGCCACATGCGAGAGGTGATAGAGGAGCATCGGGCGATTATCGCCGCACTGGCCGCGCAGGACGATGATGCAGCCGCCAATGCGGCGCAGGCGCACATACTCTCATTCCGCAGTGCGCTACTGCACGAAGGATAAGCCACCGTTTCGACTACCTTGCATCCATGGCTGACGCGCAGAACGTTGTCATGCAAACATTTCGCCCTGTGAGCGTTTGCATGACATTTTATTAGGTATCTATATCACCTGTATTCATCCGAGAGTTACCGCCCGTTTTTATTAGCGGAGTAGCTGTTCTGGAAAGAATAAATACGAAATTATTAAATAGGAAATAATCACCAAAATTACAGGAAAATTCGAATTATTGTTGATTTATTCACATCATAAAATTAATAGGCCGCTACCTTGCTAATCTGCATTTTTGCACTTAAATGAAGGTGGGTTTCATTATTTTATCTGGGGATAATACACATGAATTTCATATCATTACAACGTGATGTCGCCGCACTTTATTTCGGTGTTTTAGGTAAGCATGCTGACAGGGCAACTCTCGAATACTTCGCAAAAAAACTGCATACCGGAGAGCTAACCGCCTCCAGCATGGCCAACGTTTTCATCAACGCTGACGACGGAAAAGCGCGGCTAGCCGCACTCGATGATGCTGAAAAAATTCAATATATTTATCATAATACCCATAGCGTCGCCGCCAATGAAGAACAACTTTCTGCGCTGCAGGCACAGCTTGATAGCGGTGTAACTTTAGGCCAACTTACCTCCAATATGGTGAACTCATTACGTGGCTATGAGGGTGATGACCCTGCTGTGTTATCCCAGCAAAAAACGCTGGAGACGACCATTGAGCAGACTTTATTCCCATCCTATACTGGAAATATTTCTGGTTATTCCGGTGCCGCAGATGTTCAGGCTATTTATTATGTATTGCATTCCGCCATGGTGGCTGACGGTATAAATTTCTGGGGTCATAAACTGGAAGAAAGGCCCGGCGACATAAATAAGATTGCTGATCTATTTGTTAATACTAGAGATTATTTAACATCATTAAACAACCACGACTTCATAAAAAGAATTTTTGAGGAAACGTTTAAGAAGACAGCAACGGAAAGTGATATAAACAAATACATTATAGGTTTGAATAATCATACATTAACCCGCGGCGACACTGTCGTCAACATGATAAATGATATTCGCAACGATACATCCAGTGAAAATTCCGCTGCAAAAAAACAATTCCTGTCAGCCACTCATGTATATCAACCAGGTGAATTACCTGAGAATAAATATTTAGAAACTGTAGCTGCACTTTATTATGGAATTACGGGGTATACGATGAATGCCGCTACGCTAGAATCATACAGTAAACAGCTGGCTGCCGGTTTAAGCACAGCAGATCTACTACGCGAACTAGCCAAAACCCCAGTATTTTCCGAGGCAGTATATTGGGAGCAAACCTATCACCAATTATTTAACACCACACTAAGCACCTTCGTTAAGGATCAAATCTGGGAAAAAAGCGGTAAGGATGCCTATGTAGCAAACAGCATCTTAATTGAAACCTTCTTGAATTTTGAAGCCGGCGAGTATAATCGAGGGTGGGTATACAACGCCAAGAGCTATGAAAAAATCGCCGATACATTAGGATACACAAAAAATGCTGTACTAACTATAGATAATAATGGAAAACTGGTCGGTGACATTAATCACCAAAGTCAACATACGCTCACAAATGTCGAGCTCTACGCATTAAGAAATGCTGAAATTAAAATAAATATTGAAACAGAAATTCCGATTTACTTTCTACCTAACATTGAATTACTCAGAGTCACCGGTGACAAAAAAGGCACTTTAGATTTCAGTAAAAATAAAACCCATGCCGATAACCCGATAAATATCATCATCGAGAACACGCATGTCTCATTTATTGGCTCCGATGGAGAAGATAGAATATTCATCGCACCCAACGCCGATATGCTCAACGCCAAGTCAGAAATTCAGATGGGCCAAGGCGTCGATTGGTTACTCTGGCAGGGTAACGCCACCGCAGGTGGCGCTAATACTGTCAGCAAGGACTTTAAAGCCAGTGGTTCTCTTCTCGAAGAGGATAACAATCATAACAATATGATTTCTGCTAATTTTCTGACCAAGGATATTTATCTGACAACGGCAGAGAACGGTAAAATAAATGGCACGATAGAAAGCAATATCAACAATTTTTCGTATTTCCAAGTGATAGACCTGGCCAACTACAAAGGAACCGGCTCCATTTATCTTGATGGTCATCTGGTGGCGACAGAAGGGAAAAACGTTTTTGACATCGGTGTCATACGCTCGCTTGCCAGTATCCATAATACCCAATACGCCAACGTTGACCACTTAACACAGGCTTCCCGCCCCCCCAGCAGCTTCTGGAAATATGCAACCGGTGATTCTGGTTTGGCTTTAACCGGCTTCGCGGACAATGTCACAGTGATAAATATGCCAGTAGACGAATGGGGGCTGACTTACAGTTTCCGAACGCTCAGCGTACTGGGCGACGCCACGGCTAATAGCAAGGTTCATTTTGATTATCTGTATGACGATCGTTATATGCGCACTACCCCAGTGATGACAATTAAATTCAATGGTGAACATATCGATAAGATTGATGCTGGAACTTTGAGTTTTTCTATAAAACAATATCAGAGCCCTGATCCTGCATACAGTATTTACGGATATATCAATATCGAGTCAAACGGTTCGGCTGAAAATACTCTGCGGTTAGCTGGCGATCAAAATTCGATTGGGGCTGTCAGCATTTCCGGAAACAAGCAACTTAACTTGATCATCAAAAACGATTTCAGCAACCATTTGACTCGCATCGATAATTCCGACACCCCAGTCAATCTTCTGGTTGAGAAAGGGGGCACAGGTGGCGGAGCGCTGTATGAGCTTTTGAAATCATCTTCTTTAAAATACGCAACGATAGTCAGTGAGCTTTCTGGATACCAGCTCAATGTGGTTGGTTCGACAGAACATGACACATTTAACATTCAGGGAAACACGACTATCACACGTGAGATAAACAATCAATCTGACAGCGACACTATTATTTTTAAAGAAAGTAACATTAATAACATGGTCACGATCAAAGCTAAAGAGTCAAGTGGTGATACCACCCCAACAATCCATAATGATGATAAATTTATTGTGGGTGATACCTCCAACCCATGGATATTTTCCACTCAGGGTGACTACGCTATGACCCGCTATGGCGAATATTCGTTACGAGAGGCGGCTGCACTGTTTAACTCACTGGATTTAAGCCCTACTGCCAATGCGTTTGACTTGTTCAGTAAAACACTGTCGGTGGCAACCCATGGCGCCAGTGAAACTTCACTAAGCCAAGTTGGCGTACTGAAACTCGACAATAACAGTTTTGTCATTATTGATAGCAATAATAACCATTCCTTCGATAGCAATGACATCGTCTTTTCACTGGGGAACATGACCGTCAGTGACACCCTAAAACTGGCACATTATACCCCGCCGAAAATTGAAGTCAGCGGAGTAGCTGAGATGCCCCAGGAATATATATTGATTGGCTAGCTTCCTAAAAACAGGGAAAGAATATTCCGACACGCTTTCCCTATTATTTCATCAGCGGCCGCCGGCGGCTTCAATAAAGCTGCCGGTGACGTAAGAAGCGGCATCGGACAGTAACCAGACGATGATTTCCGCCACCTCTTCCGGGGTGCCGCCACGCTGCATCGGCAGGCTGCTTTTTACCCGATCAACGCGCCCCGGCTCGCCGCCGCTGGCATGCATTTCGGTATAAATCAGCCCTGGCCGCACGGCATTTACGCGGATGCCCTGCGCAGCCACCTCCAGCGCCAGCCCGGTGGTAAGCGTGTCTACCGCCCCTTTGGAGGCGGCATAGTCGATGTATTCTCCCGGAGCGCCGAGGCGCGCGGCAGCGGAAGAGACATTGACGATCGCCCCGCCCTGGCCGCCATGACGCTGCGCCATGCGCTTCACCGTCTCACGGCAACAGAGAAAATAACCGGTAACGTTGGTACTCAATACCTTATTGATGCGCTCGGCGGTCAGTTGCTCAATCCCCGTCTGCTGACACAAGATACCGGCGTTGTTAACCAGCGCGCTGATCGGGCCAAGGCCGACATCCAGTGCATTGAACATCGCCACCACCTGATTTTCATCGGCGACATCCGCCCGTAGTGCCAGTGCACGACCGCCCATGGCTTCAATTTCCGCCACCACCTGCGCCGCCGCGGCCTCATCTTTCAGATAGTTAACGCCCACCGCATAACCCTGTCGGGCCAATAACAACGCCGTGGCGCGGCCAATGCCGCGGCTGGCGCCAGTAACCAATACAACTTTCGTCATGTCGTTCCTTTCTCTGGTTGGGAAGTCAGAAACTGTAGCTGGCGCTCAGGAAGGCGATGCCGGCCGTTTTTTTCTCGACGATCGGGCTTTTGGCCGCGTCGCCCAACAAAGTATAGAGACTCACACCGCCCTGAAAGGCAATTTCTGGCGTCAATTGGTAGTTCAGCACGCCGGTAAGCGTGGCTTGCTTAAAGCCGCTACCCGGTCGATACGCGGCGAATGACGTTTGCTTCGCCTGTTGCTGCGTCACGCCAAAATAACCACGCTGGTAACCCTTGTTGGCCCAGGTGGTGCTCAAATCGGTTGAAAACGTCAATGCCTCGCTCAGCGGATAAACTGCCGCGATACCCAGATCGACGTATGCAGTATGCCCCAGGTCCTCATCCCCATAACGCCGTGCTTTGGTGGCCTGCATTCCCTTAACGTAAGTGCGAAAAGGGTCAAATTTATAGCTCAGCTCAATACCGGCTTCAAAAGCGCCACCCAAATCGCCCATGCCTTTCAGCCGCTTGTTGTGACCCCGCAGCGTTTTCACCTCTTCATCACGTCCACCGTCATAACCCGCCAATAGGGCTATACCGAAGGGCCCGGATAACGGCAACTGCCAGCGAGCACCGTTTTGCAGCCCGAGGCTGAAGTCACCCCAGGCAGACTTCTCGTAACCGGCCTCAATATCGTACAGCGGCACCGCACTGTAGTCGGAAGCTCCCTGATAGTCCGGCGCCACGGCCATGCCGCCGCTGAATTTCAATGACGCCTCTGTGCCATTTTGCGTAAGCCCCTGCAAAGGGAATAACACCAATAACGTCGCCGCGGAATAACCCAGGGTATTTTTCACCGTATCTGCCTTATTATTTAATAAAGGGTTGTAGCGCCACCAGGCGCCGCAATTGTTTTTTAATGCGTGGTTTTAAGCTTTTATAAAAATCCGATGACTCCGTATGCTGAATAAGAGGCAGGGTGGGTAACAATGGGCCGCCATGATCCCCATCTTGCGCATCGACGTGGAAAGACAGCATGGTCAATACCAACAATAAACTTGCGCCTAAGCGGGCAGCCTTCATTGAAAGATTGTCGATACGCATTTTTTCCACCTGAATGATTTATTCAGAGTCGAGCGTACTTGAAAAAGGACGGGGCTCCCTTAACGTCAAATTAATCCCAGATTAAGGTTTGCTTAAGAAGGAGCGAACAAACGGGATGACGTCGTTGTCTTCCCTGTGCGGTTGTAGTTATATAGCCGCCAGCGCCGTGACATAAACCGGATATCAAGTGAACATATTGCTTGTGGAAGACGATCTGCAATTGGGCAAAGCCCTGTGCCGTGCTTTGGAGCTGGCCGGGTTTGATTTGTGCTGGGTGCGGCTAGTCCATGATGCACAACATAAATTGTCTGAGGGCAGCTTTGATTTAATGCTGCTGGATCTCACCCTGCCCGACGGCGATGGCTTGAAAAAACTGATCGAATGGCGCGCTGCCGGCCAAAATATTCCGATCATTATTCTCACCGCCCGTGACCGCATTGAAAGCCTGGTCAACAGCCTGGATTCCGGCGCAGATGATTTTCTGGCAAAGCCTTTTGCCCTGCCTGAGCTGATATCCCGCGTGAAGGCGGTAAACCGGCGCATGGCGGGGTTTGCCTCCCAAACCTGGAGCCTGGGCAACCTGTATCTGGACCCGATGAACCACCAGGTCACGCTGGACGACGAACTGCTGCTGCTGTCGAAAAAAGAGTACCGCCTGTTGCACGAACTGATGCGTTGCGCCGGTACCGTGGTGCGTAAGGCCGCCCTGGAACAGCGTCTGTTCGGCAATGGCGATAATGTAGAAAGTAATTCTCTTGAGGTGCACATGCATAATCTGCGACGAAAAATTGGCAAGGAGAGAATTATTACCGTACGCGGCATAGGGTATTTATTGAAAAAAGAGTCTCAGGGATGATTAGCTTCAAATCCTTTTTCATGCGAACCATTGTTTTCCAGGTAATGGCCATACTGGTGCTCTGGGGAATATTGCTTGGCTGGGTAAAATACCTTTATTATCCAGATGCTGAAAAGTACCTGGATAATCAGCAACGCATTGTCGCACAAGGCATCGCCAATATTCTCGATAAGACTGATATCACCGACAAAAATTACACCGATATCATTAAAGATATCGAAGTCATGTATATCGACTCGATTAAAAACGGTATGCAAGACGAGATAGATTATCGCCCGTTATTCGTTGTTTACGACAGCAGTAATCGGATGATCTACGCCTCGCCGCAACAGGACAAAGCATTATTCCTGCCCCCTTCAGTGCTGTCCGGCACCATCAGTTACGCCAACGTGAAGTGGCATATCGCCGGCAGTTGGAGCGATAAACAAAAATATCGGGTGATTGTCGGCGAATCCTTTGACAACCGGACCACCATTTTCGGCAATCCGGCGGAAAGCACCGCGATCCCTTTGCTGGTGATCCTGGCGGCGATCATTGTCACGCTGCTGATCACCGCCTACTTCAGCCTGCGGCCGCTGCGGCAAATTGCCCGTACCATCTCTGACCGTAAACCAGGCAATTTATCGCCGATCAATGTACGCGCGCAGTATCAGGAAATTCGGCCTGTGGTGCTGGAAATCAATAAGCTGATGACGCGTATCGATGCCGCCAACCAGCGGGAAAAACGCTTTATGGCGGATGCCGCCCACGAACTGCGCACCCCGATTGCCGCCGTGCTGGCACAGCTGCACCTGCTGACCCAGGTGGCGGATAAAACCGAACGGCAGGAAATTATCGGCGACATGCAACAGGGGCTGGATCGCGCCGCATCGCTGTCGCGCCAGCTGATTGATCTGGCCAAGCTGGAATCGGAAGACTTTCCGCTCAAGATTGAAGCAGTGGATATCTACGCAGAAATCAGCAAATGCATTGCTCAACACGTGCCCTACGCAATGGAGAAGAACGTTGAGCTTTCGCTCGAGGGCAGTGAAAACGTGGTGATCGATACCGATCGCCATTCGCTGATCACCATCTTTACCAACCTGCTGGAAAACGCCATCAAATACGCACCGCCCGGCGGCAGGATCGAAGCCAACATCCGTTCGTTGTCCCCCTTGGGCTGCTATATTACCCTGCGTGACAATGGCCCCGGCGTGAGCCGGGAATACCAAAAACGCCTGTTTGAGCGTTTTTATCGCGTGCCTGGCGTCCAGCAGACCGGTAGCGGCCTGGGGTTGGCCATTGCCAAAAACCTGGCCGATAAAATCGGGGCGCAGCTAAGGATCACCGAAGGGCTTGATGAACGCGGTATCGGGTTTGTCATCGACCTACCGGAAAGTTACCTGATACCGACGGAGAACTAATCCCCCATGACCGCTCCCATTTTACTGCAGCAGCACCAGCTTGATGCGCTGTGGCAGATCGACCGCAGTGAAATTATTGATACTCTTTATCGCCTGCAAGACGGGGAGTTACAGCCTTACAGCGACTATTACGATGTACGCGGCTGGGATCCACACGATCGGGAAACCTATACGCCGATCCATGAACAATGCTTTGCCCGCGGCGGGGCATTTTTCGCCCTGTTCGAAAAAGGTCAGATTGTCGCTGCTGCGGCGGTAGATACCTTGCCACGCGGCCCGCAACAGGACTTGCACCAACTGCTGTTTTTCTACGTCGGTGCCGCCCAACGCGGTAAAGGGCTGGGCAAAATCCTGTTCCGCCGTTGTCTGCAGCAGGCCAGAAAAGGCGGGGTTCAGGGGCTGTACGTCTCCTCAATCCCCAATAAAAACACCGTGGATTTCTACCTGTCGCAGGGCTGCCAGGTGATTGATCAGCCGGATGCAGAGCTGTTCGCCCGCGAACCGGAAGATATCCACCTGGTTTGCTATTGCCGCTAGCCGCCTATTGGGCAATACGGATCACCGAACGCACGTCGCTTTTCTTGTTCAGATCCCAGACTTCAGCGATCTCTGATAAGCCGTGCTCCTGGGTTTCGACCGAAATCTGCCCTGCCGCCGCCAATGCCAGGATTTCGCTGGCATATCTTTTCATTTCAGCCACCGGCGGGAAGTTGCCGGTGCCGCTGCCGATGATTTGTAGTTGATTACTGCGCAACACCGCCGCCGGCAGTCGGATATCCGGCCCGGCCATCGATCCGACGTTGACCAAACGTATGCCGCGTCCACCTGCGTAGGAAGACAAATCGTGGTTGTTAAGCGTCGCAAGCAAGGCTTCGGTCGCTGCCCCCCAGATATAATCGACAATCACCTGATAGCCATGCGGCCCCGCTGCGGCAGCGAAAGCCTGTGTCAGTGCAGCCCCTTCCAGTCCAAGATCGACCGTAGCATCAACGTCCAGCGCATCCAGCACGCTCTGACGGCGACCGGCTGCGACAATTCGTCCCGCCCCCGCCTGACGTGCAGCCGCCACTGCCAGCTTACCTGACGTCCCGGTCGCGCCAACAATCAGCACCGTTTCACCGGGCTGTAACTCGGCACGCCAGTGCAGTGGCAGCCAGGCAGCAAACGCCGGGTTAATCAACGCGGCGGCGGTAGCATCATCCACGCCTTTCGGCACCGGTACCGTCCAGGAGGCGAGGCTACGTTCTGCCAGCGCACCGTGCGGTTGGCGGAAGGAGGCAAAATAGACCCGTTGACCGTCCGGCGCGTAGCCAACGCCATCGGTGCCGGGTACGATCGGCAAGATCTTCGGGCTTGAGTAATGCGTTCCGGCCACTATGGCGCGATCCAGTTGTTTGATGCCGGCCACGCTCACCGCGATCACCGTTTCCCCTTCACGCGCTACCGGTTCGTCGATATTGCCAAACACCGGTGCCTGCCCTAATGCGTTTACGATTGCTGCTCTCATCATGGATCCTCACGCCGTTCAGATGGCCCTGCGGCGATAATTGAAAAGGGACACTGCATCATGCCGTGTCCCTTGATAATACATCTAGCCGAAAAGTGTTATTGAAATTCGCTCAGCGGCAAGCTGGTTTAAACATCAGAAGCGCCAGGTCACGGCAACGTTACCCTCTAATGAATGACTGCCCTGGCGTAACAGTTCGCTGGAAACGCCGGCGCCCAAAGAGACCGCCTGGTTGAGTTGATACTGCACACCGGCCTGTGCGGCCAACGTATCACGCCCGGCCAAGGTGCTTTCGCTATCAAAGGCAGAGGCGTTATACCCCACAAATTGAGCGCGCTGGGTCACCTTGTTGCTTAACAACTCATGCTGCCAACCCAGGCGCAAAGTGGCGGACAATGCCTGTGAGCCCTGCAACGGCTGCTGGTACAGTGCCTCCACGCCGAGCGTGCTTTGCAGCGAGTCGGCGTAACGCCCCTTAATCTGCAGCGGCGCGGTACCGAACCCGGACTCTTTAATTGTGCGATGAGTAGTCGCGGTATAGTCCAGCGCCGCGACCGGGCCGAGGCTGAAGGTATCGGTTAACGCAAAATGATAGCCGCCGCCCAAGGTCAATGACCCATTCCAGGCCGTCCAGTGACTTTTGCTGGTACCGCTGATGCCGGCAACATCAAACTGGCGCTTCATCTGATTATCCTCCGCCCCTATGCGGCCCAGACCGTAGGCGAAAGGCCCGGCCATCACGTCCTGCGCATAATTGAACTGCAAGCCAACATCAAATGAGGTGCTGTTCGTACGTGCCCGATCGGCGCTTTTGGCATTGACCGTTTGCCCGCCGACCGCCGCGTGGAACCCGGTGGTCAGGCCCGCTACCAGCCCGTTACGTTTCTCGGCACCGAACAGCACGCCATAACGCGATGCGTTGTAACCGGCGATATTGCCCGTATTATTTTGCCAATTGCCACCGCCGTAAGGCAGAGCAAAGCTGATCCAATCTGGCTCGTCGCCGGTGGGTGCCAACGTCAGATTGCGTTCCGGCGCAGTCAATGCCCGGGTTAACTGGCGTTCGCGGTCAAATGAGGTCTGAATCAGGCTGTTATAAGCCGACGGCTCCAGTTGAGCCAACGCGCTATTCACCTGCCGGCCTTCGGGGCTGGAGAAGTCCAGCGCGGTCAGTAACGGCCGCAGGTCATCCCCCGCCGTCGCCGCAGCATGGGCTAACGCCAGACCCACATTTCGTTCATTCGCAGTCTGCGCGTACTGGCTGTAGGCCGATGCGTCACGGGTTGCGCTGATTTGATATTGCCCGTCCTCCAGTGGTGCCACCCGGAAGCTCAGCGTCGGTGACTGTGCCTGAATGCTCAACTGCTCGAATTCACCGCTGACCTGGCCTAATTGCAGCAGGGAAGTACTGTTCATCTGCCAGTCCGAGGCATACCAACCTTTGACCGGCAGCAGCTCCAGAGCCCCGCCCAGACTGGATTTGCCGCTGATTTGTACTTGATCCCCCTGCCCCAGACTGTCAAATGTCAGTTGCAAGCGCCCCTGTGGTCCTTGAAGATAATTACCGTTGATTGACAGCTTGCCAAAAGAAGCCCCGGTAGTGAGTAAGCCATTGTTGGTAAACAACCCGGCATCCGACAGCCCATAGCGGCTGTTGCCCGCCAACTGGGCGCCCGGTTGGATATCCACGCTATAGACCTGATGGTCGCCGTTCAGCGTGGTTTTCCCGCCTTCGGCCACCAGCGCAAGGTTATCCTTGCCGCGGATATTGCCGTTATAGGTGAAATCAAAACTGTTATCCGCCAGCGCAGTGACCTGCCCCTGCGCATCTGGCTGCAGGCCGAATGTTAAGCGAGTGAGGCGAGCCTGGTTATTTTCGTCCCGTTGCGCATAATCGGAAATTATGTCGCCCTGAATATCGGCGCCGCGCATCACGTTAATCGCACCGGCCAATGCATTCACCGACTGGTAGATGGCCGCTTTGGCTCCTTTCAACGAGCCGGTGATATCGAAGTTAGACACCAACGGCGCAGCGCGGTATTGGGACAGGTCGACCCCAGCCCACTGCCAGATATACGAGCCACGGTATTCAGTTTCGTTGCCCAGCAGGTTGTTGCCGAAATCCAGCCTGGCGGCGATGCCTTCTTTACCGGTCGCTTCCAGGCTGCCGCGTTGAATAATGCTGTGGCTATCTCCGTAAGCCACCAATAAGCCGGTGCCGTAATCGCCGTTGGCCTGCACCCGCACGCCAGGTGCAATACTGAGCGTATTCCCTGCGCCATCAATTCTGATACCTGCAGCGGCAACACCATCCGCCAAAATATCGCCGCGCTGCTCGACCCGATTATTACTGCCATAAATGTGCAACCCGACACCCCGGGCTGCGGTATTGGCCTTGCCGTCGATATACCCAGTACCTGCGGCGTTGCGCGCAAAATATCCTTGTTGGTTAACCATATCCAGACCGCTGCCGTACACCGAGTGACCAAAGAAGTTACGGCGGTCGATGCCGTACCCCATGTCCTGCAGCAGCGCCAGCTCGGCTTCCATCATTATGGTGTAATTGCGGTAGTCTTGGTGGCTCATCAAGCTGCGATCCAGTTCAATGTGGGACATGTAATCATCATCCAGATCGCCCAGCACACCGAGAATACGCACCGGGACACCCGGCATTGCACCCGCCAGCACCTCCTTGACGTGGCTACCGGCGAAATAACCCCGATCTTTGCGTACGTCAAAGGCCGAAGGGTCCTCCGGCCCCTCACACTTAGTACACAAGATAGCCTGCCCCGGCTGTGCAGGGTTGCCATTGTCATCAAACAGGTGCGAACTCCAGCTGCCGAACGTCGGGCCAAATTGGGTCACACCATCAGCCACACCGGCATCAGCGCTGATGCCTAATGCATGAGCTATTTCATGAAAAATGATGACTTCCAGATCGGCACGGTGATCGGTGGGGATCAGTGCTGGCGAAGCCTGGCCAGGGGTAAAATCCATTTTCCCGATCTGGACGACGGCATGGGCACCGCTGTTCAATTCGCCGGCATCCTGGCCCTGCAACACTGCCTGAAGCTGGGTCAGGCTAAATGCGGCATCACTGACGTCTGGGCTCATCGCTCCCGCATTCTCGTCGTCAAAGGTGCCGACGTTGATTACGCCCGGCAATTTGCCTGGCAGGGGTTTGATAATATCGGCCCAGCGTTGCGCGGCGCTGATCACCTGAGATTTTTTAGCATTATCCAACACCCGGGTGGAGTGTTTTGGAACGCCATCATCATTTAAATAACTGCCATCGGTTGGACCGTAGAAATTCAGTTTAAACACCGTTTGGCCGCTGTTATTCCGAACGTCATAAGTCTCAATTGCCTGCGCGGAACACAAGGGTAAAGCCGCAACGATTGCGATAGCCAACTTTTTCATAGTGCACTCCCTGTCAGTAAATCTTCCCTGCAAAATAGTTTGCTGATGACAATTTAGCCGCAGGGGTTTAAACGGAAAGTAAACTGGAGAGAGTCTTAAACGATCGGGGTAACAAACTGAAGAAAAATAAAATAACCAGTAATTAATCAAATATATAAGCAAGAAAACCCTCAGGGTTTAGCCATAAAAAAAGCAGCGCATAATGCGCTGCTTCCTGATGGCAAACCTCGCCGAATAAGCTTATTCGTAGTCGCTCATCGGCACACAGGAACAGAACAGGTTACGATCGCCATAAACGTCATCCAGACGCTTCACGCTCGGCCAGTATTTGTTCTCACGTACTCCGGCGATAGGGAACACCGCCAGCTCACGGCTGTAGGCGTGCTGCCAATCGCTGACCAGCTCCGCCTGCACGTGTGGGGCGTTTACCAGCGGGTTATCTTCCAGCGGCCATTCACCTTTTGCTACCCGGTCAATTTCTCCGCGAATCGCCAACATCGCATCGATAAAGCGATCCAGTTCGACCTTGCTCTCCGACTCGGTTGGCTCAACCATCAGCGTGCCCGCCACCGGGAACGACATGGTCGGCGCATGGAAGCCGTAGTCGATCAGACGTTTGGCGATATCCATTTCGCTGATACCGGTTTCTTCCTTCAGCGGACGAATATCGAGAATACATTCATGCGCCACGCGATGATCGCGACCGGTATACAGCACTGGGTACGCGTCCTTCAAACGGGTCGCAATATAGTTGGCATTAAGGATTGCCACCTGGCTGGCCTGCTTCAACCCTTCCGCGCCCATCATGCGGATATACATCCAGCTGATTGGCAGGATAGAAGCACTGCCGAACGGCGCAGCGGAGACCGCGCCCTGCTGGGTGGTCACGCCGTCGATCTGCACCACACTGTGGCCTGGAACAAACGGGGCCAGGTGGGCTTTCACGCCGATAGGGCCCATGCCTGGGCCACCGCCGCCGTGCGGGATACAGAAGGTTTTATGCAGGTTAAGGTGCGAAACGTCCGCCCCGATGTAACCTGGGGTGGTGATGCCCACCTGCGCATTCATATTGGCGCCGTCGAGGTAGACCTGGCCGCCGAACTGGTGAACGATCTGGCACACTTCACGGATGGTTTCTTCGTACACGCCGTGGGTCGACGGGTAGGTCACCATGATGCAAGACAGTTCTTCGCCCGCCTGTTCTGCCTTGACGCGCAGGTCATGCAGATCGATGTTGCCGTTCTTGTCGCAGGCGACCACCACCACGCTCATGCCCGCCATTTGCGCGGAAGCGGGGTTGGTGCCGTGCGCAGAGCTTGGGATCAGGCAAATATGACGGCCTGCTTCATTGCGGCTTTCATGGTAACGACGGATCGCCAGCAAACCGGCGTATTCACCCTGTGCGCCGGAGTTCGGCTGCATGCAAACCGCGTCATAACCAGTCAGTTGCACCAGCCACTGCGACAGTTGGCCAATCATTTGTTGGTAACCTGCCGCCTGCTCCGGTGGACAGAACGGGTGCAGTTCGGAGAATTCAGGCCAGGTGATCGGGATCATTTCCGCCGCGGCATTGAGCTTCATGGTGCAGGAGCCCAGCGGGATCATCGCCTGATTGAGCGCCAGGTCCTTGCGTTCCAGACGGTGCATATAGCGCATCATCTCGGTTTCGCTGTGATAACGATTGAACACCGGGTGAGTCAGGATCGGATCCTGACGCAGCATGGCTGCCGGGATCGACTGACTGTTTTTACTCACCGCGGCGTCCAGCGCGTCGATGTCCAGGCCGTGATCGTCACCCGCCAGCAAGGCAAACAGCGTCTGCACGTCTTCTCGTGAGGTGGCTTCGTCCAGCGTAATGCCTACGGCACCGTGAATGTCGGTACGCAAGTTGATGCCGAAGCTCAATGCACGTTCCAGCACCGCGGCCTTGTCTTTCACTTCTACCGTCAGGGTGTCGAACCAGGTTTTATGGCGCAATGCCAGCCCGGCTTGTTGCAGCCCGGCGGCCAGAATGTCGGTCAGACGATGGATGCGCCCGGCGATGCGTTGCAGGCCCTGCGGGCCATGGTACACCGCATACAGGCTGGCTATGTTGGCCAGCAGCACCTGCGAGGTACAGATATTCGAGTTGGCTTTTTCGCGGCGGATATGTTGCTCACGGGTTTGCATCGCCATGCGCAGCGCGGTGTTGCCGGCGGCATCGCGGGAAACGCCAATGATACGACCCGGCATTGAGCGTTTGAATTCGTCGCGACAGGCAAAGAAGGCGGCATGTGGGCCGCCGTAGCCCATCGGCACGCCGAAACGCTGTGCAGAACCGAACACCACGTCGGCTCCCTGTTTGCCCGGTGCGGTCAGCAGCACCAACGCCATAATGTCGGCTGCCACGCTGGTGCCGATTTTACGGTTCTTCAGCTCGGCCAGCAGTGCGCTGTAGTCGTGCAGTTCACCGGTGGTGCCGACCTGTTGCAGCAGCACGCCGAACACGCCTTGCAGCTCCAGAACTTTCTCGGCTTTATCCACGATCACTTCGAAACCAAAGGTTTCGGCGCGGGTACGCACCACGTCCAGCGTCTGAGGATGTACGTCATCAGCCAC
The DNA here is from genome assembly GCF_047456085.1 of Serratia sp. BNK-12. NCBI lineage: Bacteria > Pseudomonadati > Pseudomonadota > Gammaproteobacteria > Enterobacterales > Yersiniaceae > Serratia > Serratia sp. BNK-12. The sequence goes on along the minus strand of NZ_CP179896.1, from coordinate 774,372 downwards.
GAAGAAACGGTTGGCGTCTTTCAGCTTGCTGGCGCGTTTGGCCAGCGCCATCGCTTCGGCAGCCGCGGTGGCTTCGTCCAACAGCGAGGCGGACGCCAGATCCAAACCGGTCAAATCCAGGGTCAGGGTTTGGAAGTTCAACAGCGCCTCAAGACGGCCCTGGGATACTTCTGGCTGATACGGGGTATAAGCGGTGTACCAACCTGGGTTTTCCAGCATGTTGCGCAGGATCACCGGCGGCGTCAGCACCGCGCTGTAGCCCATACCGATATAGGATTTGTAGCGCTGATTCTGCGAGGCAATCGCCTTCAGTTCGGCCAACGCCTGATGTTCAGTTGCCGCATCGCCCACCGGCGGCGGCGCAGGCAGTTGAATGTCTGCCGGCACAATCTGTTGGATCAGCGCGCTGAGCGAGCGTGCGCCCACCGCTTCCAGCAACTGCTGCTGTTGTTCTGCAGAAGAGCCGATATGACGTTCGATGAACGCTTCGCTGTGTTCAAGTTGGCTGAGTGTCTGAGTCATTGCTACAAATTCCTGAATTCTGGCGTGGTACGGGATATAGCCTGAACTAAAACGCCCCGGCAGAAAGACCTGGGGCGTTGCATGGATTACTCGTCGATAGAAGCCTGATAAGCACCGGCGTCCAGCAGGTTCGCCAGCTCGCTCTCGTCTGATGCTTTAATCTGGAACAGGAAACCTTCACCGTAAGGCTCGCTGTTCACCAGCTCCGGAGAACCTTCCAGTTCAGCGTTTACCGCTACGATTTCGCCGCTGATTGGCGCGTAAATGTCCGATGCCGCCTTAACGGATTCCGCCACGGCGCAATCTTCGCCTGCGGCAACGACACGGCCCACTTCTGGCAAATCAACAAACACCATATCGCCCAGCAGTTCCTGCGCGTGTTCGGTGATACCTACGGTGTAAACGCCGTTACCTTCTGAACGAACCCACTCGTGGGAGGATGCGTATTTCAATTCTGTTGGCACATTGCTCATCGCCAGCTACTCCTTCGAAGAAATAAAGAATCAATAAACAAAAATTAATTAATCAGTGACTTACCGGCTCGCACAAAGCCAGGTTTGGTGACCCTGACCGGCATTTCACGGTTACGAATCTGTACGATAGCCTGTTCGCCGATACCGGCAGGGACGCGGGCCAGGGCGATGCTGAAGCCCAGGGTCGGTGAAAATGAACCGCTGGTGATCACCCCTTCATGCGTCTGGCCTGCCGCATCGGTGAAACGCACCGGCAGCTCATTACGTAATACGCCTTTTTCCGTCATGATCAAGCCGACCAGTTGTTCGGTGCCCTGCTCACGCTGTTTTTCCAGCGCGTCACGACCGATGAACTGACGATCTTCCGGCTGCCAGGCGATGGTCCAGCCCATGTTGGCGGCCAACGGCGAAATACTTTCATCCATCTCCTGGCCATACAGGTTCATGCCAGCTTCCAGACGCAGCGTGTCACGCGCGCCCAGCCCGGCTGGCTTAACGCCCGCCGCCAGCAGTTGCTGCCAGAAATCCGCCGCCTGCTCTTTCGGCAGGGCGATTTCATAACCCGCTTCGCCGGTATAACCGGTGGTGGCGATAAACAGATCCCCTGCCTGCACGCCGAAGAAAGGCTTCATGCCTTCAACCGCGTTTTTTTGTTCCGGGGTGAATAAGGTAGCCGCGCGTTCTTTGGCCTGTGGGCCCTGTACTGCAATCAGCGCCAGATCGTCACGCACCGTCAGCGTTACGCCATACGGCGCTGCGTGTTCTTCGATCCAGGCCAGGTCTTTGTCGCGTGTGGCGGAGTTCACCACCAGGCGGAAATAGTCTTCAGTAAAGAAGTAAACGATCAGGTCGTCGATTACGCCGCCGGACGCGTTCAGCATGCCGGTGTACAGCGCTTTGCCAGGCTGGGTGAGCTTGGCGACATCGTTCGCCAGCAGGTAACGCAGGAATTCGCGGGTACGGGCACCGCGCAAATCAACAATGGTCATATGGGAGACGTCGAACATACCGGCATCCTGACGCACGGCGTGGTGCTCATCGATCTGGGAGCCATAATGCAGCGGCATCATCCAGCCATGAAAATCTACCATGCGCGCACCGCACGCCACGTGCTGGTCGTACAGTGGGGTTTGCTTTGCCATCTTTTCCCTCATTCCACTCAGAAGCTGAAGATAGGGTGCTGCTACGCAATACGTCAGATTATGGCTCGTGGCCGGATTGCGTGGCGCACTGACTGCCCAACAGAAACGCTGCGTCGAAATTGACAAAAACTGCGGCAAATCGCCGCGACGCAAACGATACCTTTGCCCTGACGTTATCACCGAACGACCACATTAACCATAAGTTAAAATAGGCTGGACGGCGTTCTGCGCCAGTAAAAAGCTGGGCTAGTGTGCAGAGTTTTAAACTGGAAAACTGCGCTTTAAGGCACAAAACCAACAATTAGAGCACCAAAAATCCGAAGTTATATAACAAACCCACGGCCAGAGACGGAATTTCGACTTTTGATAACCGGTTATGAAATTAGAAAAAGTAATGGTAAAAACAGCCTGAAATTAGATTATTTCAAATGAAGGGTTATATAAGGAAAAGCTATGGGCATAAGGCGCAGATCTGCGCCTTTGGAGAGCGATAACGCTACGGGGAAACAAGACAGAAAGACCGGCAAACCGGTCTCTCTCAGGCGGTGATCAGGCCAGCCAATCCGGCAGATCGTTCAGGCCCATAGCCTGGCGCACCAGCTTCGGCTTCACGCCCGGCAGGCTGTCAGCCAGCCGCAGCCCGACATCGCGCAGCAACTTCTTCGCCGGGTGATTGCCGTCAAACAGTTCGCGGAACCCTTGCATGCTGGCCAGCATGACCGCTGCACCGTGTTTGCGACGACGCTCATAGCGGCGCAGATACAGGTGTTGACCGATGTCCTTGCCCTGACGTTGCAGGCGGCGCAATTCGGCGATCAGCTCGGCGGCGTCCATAAAGCCCAGGTTGACCCCCTGGCCAGCCAACGGATGCACGGTATGGGCAGCATCGCCCACTAATGCCAGACGGTGTGCAGCAAAGCTGCGTGCATAGCGCCCGGTCAACGGGAAGGTCTGGCGTTCGCTTTCCAACTGGCAGGCGCCAAGGCGCAGATCGAAGGCCATCGCCAACTCACGGTTAAACTGCTCGGGCTCCAGTTGCCTGAGGCGTTCGGCCTCTTCAGGAGCAACCGACCAGACGATGGAGCTTAAATGCGGATCGCTGAACGGCAGAAATGCCAGAATGCCGTCGCCGTGGAATACCTGACGCGCCGTCGCCAAATGCGGCTCTTCGGTGCGAATGGTGGCCACCAACGCATGATGGCGGTAGTCCCAGAAGGTCAACGGGATATCGGCATGCTGACGCAGCCAGGAGTGAGCGCCGTCGGCGCCGATCACCAGCCGGGCAGTCAGCATGCGGCCGTCCTCGAGGGTGATAAACGCGTCGTTTTCGCCCCAGGCTACCTGTTTGAGCGCCGCCGGGGTAATCAGCGTGACATCGCTCAGGCTTGCCGCCCGTTTCCACAACGCCTGCTGGATCACCGAGTTTTCAATGATGTGGCCGAGGTGGCTGAAGCCGCATTCGTCACCGCGGAAGGCAATCTTGCCGAAGCTGTCGCGATCCCACACTTCCATCGCGTTATAGGCACTGGCGCGCAGGTTGAGGATCTCGTCCCAGACGCCAATATGCTGCAGCAGGCGCTCGCTGGCGGCGTTGATGGCGGATACGCGCAGTGCCGGCTGTGGCGACGGCGGTGTCATATCCGGTTGCTGATGCTCCAGCACCGCAACGCGCAGGCCGCTGCCCTGCAATCCGCAAGCCAGTGCCAGCCCCACCATACCGCCACCGGCGATAACCACGTCAAATGATTGCATGCTGCTTAATTTCCTTAAATGACGCGCTGCGCAGTGATTGCCCAGCGCTTTTGGGCGCAACACGCTGCGCCGCTACTGATTATTGCCTAGCGATCTACCCATCCCAAAGTCCGCTTGGCAAAGGCATCACGCACCGCCGGCAATTGGGCCATCGCCATCAGACCGAGATTACGTCCGACCACCAAAGGACCGTAACGGTTGGCGAACAGCCGGATCAAACCGTCGGTGACGCCAATCGTCGCTTGCTGATCCTGCTGGCGGCGTTGTTGATAACGACTCAACAACGCATAGCCACCGGGATCTTCCCCGTCCTGCTGTGCCTGGGCCAGCGTTTCCGCCAGCGACATCACGTCGCGCAGGCCAAGGTTGAACCCCTGACCGGCGATCGGATGCAACGTCTGGGCGGCATTGCCCACCAGAGCCAGCCGATGGCTGACGTGCTGATTAGCGGTCAATAGGCTGAGCGGATAGCTGTGGCGCTTACCGGCACGCAGGATCCGCCCCAATCGCCAGCCGAACGCCTGCTGCAATTCATTGATAAAGCGTGCATCGTCCCACGCATCAACCTGTTCACGATCTTCGCGTGCATGGCACCACACCAATGAGCTACGTCCCTGGGACATTGGCAACAGCGCCAAAGGCCCGTAGCGGGTGAAACGCTCAAAGGCACGCCCTTGCGGATGCACTGCCGTGGTTACGTTGGCGATGGTGGCAAACTGCGGATAGTCACTTTGCTGCCATTGCAGATTACAGGCCTGAGCCAGCGCCGAGCGCGAGCCGTCCGCTGCCACCAGCAATTTTCCACTGATACGCCGACCATTATCCAGCAATACCTCGGCCTGCTCCGCCGTGCGCACCACATCGACCACTCTGGCCGGACAATGCAGCGTGACGCCGGGTGCCTTGGCCAGCAACGCAAACAACCGTTGCCCGGCGTCGTGCAGTTCAATCACCTGCCCTAGCGCGTCAACCTGATAATCTTGCGCGTACAGATTAACGAACCCGGCGTGACCGCGATCGCTGACGTGTACCTCGGTGATGGCCGTCGCACAATCGCGCAATGCCGGCCAAACGCCGATACGCGTCAACTGTTGGCAGGTGCCCTGCGCCAAGGCAATGGCGCGGGCGTCAAACCCCGGATGGCTACGATCGTCCGGTCGGGTGGCTTCGACCAGATCAACCGCCATTCTTCCCTGAGTGAGCGATGAAATGGCCAGCGCCAAGGTCGCGCCCGCCATGCCGCCGCCAACAATAATTACGCTCATGCCGTTACCTTGCCGCCGCCATCAGTGCTTCGATGGCGTCAGCGTCTTTCACTACGCTGGCGGTCAGGTTTTCATTACCGTTGGCAGTGATCACAATGTCGTCTTCAATGCGAATGCCCATGCCGCGGTACTCTTCCGGCACGTCGGCATCCGGCGCGATGTACAGCCCTGGCTCGACGGTAAACACCATGCCCGGCTCCAGCGTGCGGTCACGGTTTGGCGTGCCGTAATGCCCAACGTCGTGCACATCCAGCCCCAGCCAGTGGCCAAGTCCATGCATGTAGAACTGACGATGGGCCTGTTCGGCAATCAACTGCTCCACTCCGCCCTTCAGGATCCCCAGTTCCACCAGCCCGGTGATCATGATGCGTACCACCTCATCATTGACCTCACGGATACTGGTACCCGGTTTGAACAGCTCCAGGGCACGCGTCAGCGATGCCAGCACGATGTCATACACCGCACGCTGCGGCCGGCTGAACTTGCCGTTGACCGGGAAGGTACGAGTGATGTCGCCCGCGTAGCCTTTATACTCACAGCCGGCGTCGACCAGCACCAGATCGCCATCGCGCAATTCACTTTCATTTTCTGTGTAGTGCAAAATGCAGGCGTTGTCACCGCCGCCGACAATGGTGTTGTAAGACGGATAACGAGCGCCAAAGCGGGTAAATTCGTGATGAATTTCCGCTTCAAGCTGGTATTCGAACATGCCGGGGCGGCATTTCTGCATCGCGCGGGTATGGGCCAGCGCGCTGATTTCACCGGCGCGGCGCATGATCGCCAGCTCTTCAGACGATTTGAACAGGCGCATTTCATGCACCCATGGACGCCAGTCGGTCACGGTCGCCGGTGCCTGAAGATTCTGGCGGAAACCCTTACGCAGCTTGTCCAGCGCGTCGAACAGGATTTTATCGGCGTAGTCGTATTGGCCCTGCCCGTGGTAAACCACGTCCAGGCCATTGAGCAACAGGGGTAATTGATCGTTGATTTCATCGAACGGCAGCGCGCGGTCCACGCCCAGTTTCGCCGGAGCCGCTTCTTGCCCCAGGCGACGGCCAAACCAGATTTCCGCCGTCAGGTCGCGCACCCGGTTGAACAGCACGCTGTGGTTGTGCGTCTCGTCGCTCTTGACCAGAATCAACACCGAACCCGGTTCGTTGAAGCCGGTCAGATACCAGAAATCGCTGTTCTGACGGTAGGGATATTCGGTATCTGCACTGCGCGTCACTTCCGGCGCAGAGAAAATAATTGCCGCGCTGGCCGGAGCCATTTTAGCCAACAGCGCCTGACGGCGGCCGTTGAATTCCTGCTGAGTCATCACCTTCTCCTGAAATCAATCTGCCTGTGCTCACGGCCGCTAAGGACGTGAAATCGGGTGTTTAGTGCAAGGTCGGTTTGGCATTTTCCGGCGCCGTCGGCTTATGGCGGGTAAATTCGGTGTGGCACAAAATGGCCGCCACACGCACGTACTCCACCACTTCCTCCAGAGAGTGCTCAAGCTCTTCCTGGTCTTCGTCTTCGTCATAACCGAGCTGAGCGATATTGCGCAGATCGTCGATCGCCTCGCCCACTTCGTCTTTCACCTGCGCCAGCTTCGGCTGCATCATGCCCAGCCCCAGCAGGAAATGATTCACCCAACCGGCCAGCGCATCGGCGCGGTCAAACACGCTGACGGTTTCGCCTTCCGGCATCATCAATTGGAACATGAAGTCGTCGTCTTCCAGCGTTTCACGCGTTATTTCATGAAGTTGCTGTAACGGCAGGCTCAGCGCCTGCGGGAAGGCCACGCCTTCATTGGTCAGATCGTAGACCAGCGATTGCCAGCCAGCGTCGCGGCTGCCACCGCACAGCAGGCCGCTGATCAGGCCGTGCATTTCTGCTGCGGTTAACGCCACCGCTTGCTGGTTGAGAGCAACGGTCAAAGATTGGTAACTTGGAAATGTATTCTGTATAGACATGCGCATTCGTCATCGTTGGCAGGATAAGTTCGTGTTATGCTACCACCAAGGTCCGTCGCTGTACCAGATAAGCGCGACACCTCAGTGGCTAGTTATAATCGTGATGTGTCAGAACTCACACGCTGCCGGCAGGGGACGAAATGACGCTAAATACGCATTTTGAAACCCTTTTTTGACTGGTAATGTCTGACGCAGTAGATTACAACCAGGTACTGAAAAAGGGGTTGTATCTTGGTACCGAGGTATATATAGTGGCGCCCGCTTTGGTAGGCCCGGTCAGGGCAAGCTGGGGCTGGCGCGAAATTTAGGCAGGAAGGTGGCATGTCTGCACAACCGGTAGATATTCAAATTTTTGGTCGCTCTTTAAGAGTCAATTGCCCGCCAGAACAACAAGATGCGTTGAACATGGCCGCGGTCGATCTTAACGAACGGTTGCAAGATCTTAAAGTTCGCACTAGAGTCACAAATACTGAGCAGCTCGTTTTCATCGCAGCATTGAACGTTTGTCATGAACTTGCTCAAGAACGGTTGAAAACCCGTGATTATGCGTCCAATATGGAACAACGCATTCGCATGCTGCAACAGACCATTGAACAGGCTTTGCTTGAACAGGGTCGCATCTCTGAACGTCAGGATGCACAATTCGAATAACTTAAGTTGCTGAAACCTCAGGTTTTGGCAATGAGTAAAAAATTTCTCTGAGATGTTCGCCAGCGGGCCAGTCCCCTGAGCCGATATTTAGTACCAACAGAATGTGATGATCCGCGATCGGTGTGCATGCTCGGCCCGCCGAGAAGCCTTAAGATTGCGACAGCACGTTCACCTTGAACCATGGGTTCAAGGGTTACAGCCTGCGACGGCATCTCGGAGATTCCCCCTTCCTCAGCGGTATGTGTGCTGACTATGTCTTTTCAAGCCCAGTATGCCCAGCAGCGGCAAAATATCCGAAATCAAATCCGTCAGCGTAGACGCGCTCTAACGCCTGAACAACAACAACAATCCTCCCTGCAGATAGCTGAACGCATCGCTGCACATCCACGCATCCTGGCAGCGCAGAATATCGCGGTATTTTTGTCGTTCGACGGTGAGCTAAATACCCGCCCGTTGATTGAACGGCTGTGGCAGTTGAGCAAGCAGGTTTATCTGCCCGTATTGCACCCGTTCAGCAAGGGTAATCTGTTATTCCTGCATTACACCCCTGAAACGCCGCTGGTGCACAACCGCTTCAACATTCTCGAGCCCGAGCTCGACGTGCGCCACGTGCTGCCATTGGGCTCGCTCGACGTGGTACTGACGCCGTTGGTGGCCTTTGACAGCGCGGGCCAGCGCCTGGGGATGGGGGGTGGCTTCTACGATCGCACGCTGCAAAACTGGCAACACCGTGGCCCTTATCCGATAGGCCTGGCCCATGATTGCCAGCAGGTCGAACAGGTGCCGGTGGAACACTGGGATATTCCGCTGCCGGAGATTGTTACCCCCGCGCAGAATTGGGTTTGGCAGATCGTTAAATAGCAAAAGGCCGGATAAATCCGGCCTTTATTAGTTACAGCACGTTCAATCAGAACAGCAAGCGAGCACGGATAGTGCCGTCAATCGCCTTCATACGTTGCAATGCCGCATCGGCACGCTCGGTTTCCGCTTCAATGTCGATAACCACATAGCCGATTTCCGCACCGGTTTGCAGGTACTGCGCGGCGATGTTCACCCCTTCTTCAGCGAAGATTTGGTTAATCTGCGTCAGTACACCCGGACGGTTTTCATGGATGTGCAGCAGGCGGCTGGCGTTAGGCCCATGCGCCGGCAGGGACACTTCCGGGAAGTTTACCGCCGACAGGGTTGAGCCGTTGTCGGAATATTTCGCCAGCTTGCCGGCCACTTCGTCACCGATATTCTCCTGCGCTTCCTGAGTGGAACCGCCAATGTGCGGGGTCAGGATCACGTTATCGAATTCGCAAAGCGGTGAGTTGAACGGCTCGCTGTTGGTCGCAGGCTCTTCCGGGAAGACGTCGATCGCCGCGCCGGCCAAGTGCTTGCTGGCCAATACCTTGCACAGTTCCGGAATATCCACCACGGTGCCGCGCGAAGCGTTGATCAGAATCGAGCCCGGCTTCATCAGTGCCAGCTCTTCTGCACCCATCATGTTTTTGGTTGAAGGGGTTTCCGGCACGTGCAGCGTCACCACATCGCTCATATTGAGCAAGTCTGACAGGTGGCGCACCTGCTGAGCATTGCCCAACGGCAGCTTGTTCTCGATATCGTAGAAGAACACTTTCATGCCCAGGCCTTCGGCCAGGATGCCCAGTTGGGTACCGATATGGCCGTAGCCGATAATCCCCAACTTCTTGCCGCGCGCTTCAAACGAGCCCACGGCCAATTTTTGCCATTCGCCGCGGTGCGCTTTGGCGTTGGCGGATGGAATGCCGCGCAGCATCAGCAGCAGTTCGCCCAGCACCATTTCGGCCACGGATCGGGTATTAGAGAAAGGTGCGTTAAACACCGGAACGCCGCGTTTGGTCGCCGCCTTCAGATCAACCTGGTTAGTGCCGATGCAGAAACACCCTACCGCCACCAGCTTTTCTGCAGCGGCGAAGACTTCTTCGGTCAGATGCGTACGCGATCGGATGCCGACGAAGTGAGCATCGCGGATGGATGCCTTAAGCGCTTCGGTGTCTAACGCACCTTTGTGATATTCAATGTTGGTATATCCGGCTGCCAGCAGATTATCTACCGTGCTCTGATGAACCCCTTCCACCAACAGGAATTTAATCCTGTCTTTCTCCAATGATACTTTTGCCATTTACCCGACCCTATGTTCAGACTTCAGAAGCGGCTGTTGTTAACAGCACGCATCCAACATAACAAAAATAACGCGGGCGGCAATACAAACGATTGCCCGCCCGTCAGTACAAGGCTCAGCGATGTTGGCGGTTTGTGGCAGAAAATGCCATAGGGAAAGAAATAGACAGAAGCTTTGTGGAGCTAACGCTGACAATGTGACATATGTCACCAAATTTGGCGCTTTAAAGAAAAGATATTTTAGCCAGTGAATTATGCGGTCCGCTGGGATCCAAGATAGTATTCCAGAGGGGCGCCATGGCGACGCCCCTGCTAACACATGCGGTTATTCGACGACTTTCACACCTTCAGGCGTGCCGACCAGCGCCACATCGGCGCCGCGGTTGGCGAACAAACCGACGGTCACCACGCCGGCGATACCGTTGATTTTGTTTTCCAGCGCGATGGCGTCGACGATGCTCAGGTTGTGCACATCGAGGATCACGTTGCCGTTATCGGTCAGCACATTCTGACGATATTCCGGCAAGCCACCCAGCTTCACCAGTTCACGCGCCACATAGGAACGCGCCATCGGGATCACTTCGACCGGCAGCGGGAACTTGCCCAGCACGTCGACCTGCTTGCTGGCATCGACGATGCAGATAAATTTGCGCGCGATGGCGGCAATGATTTTTTCGCGAGTCAGCGCGGCACCGCCGCCTTTGATCATCTGCATCTGGCGGTTGATTTCATCCGCACCATCAACGTAAATATCCAGAGAATCCACTTCGTTGCTGTCGAACACGTGGATGCCGAGGCTTTTCAGCTTGGCGGTGGAGGCGTCGGAGCTGGACACCGCCCCTTCGATTTGGTGCTTGATCGAGCCGAGCGCGTCAATAAAGTGGGCGGCGGTGGAGCCGGTACCTACCCCAACGATGGTGCCAGGGGTTACGTAATCCAGCGCGGCCCAGCCAACCGCTTTTTTCAGTTCATCCTGCGTCATAATATGTCCATTGCCTCTGTACGAAAACGTGTGCGTATTATAGGGTAAATCGCTATTTTTCACTCAGGCAGGATCACACTTCTTCACCCTAAGCCGCATTTTTAGGCGCGTCGCGGTAAAGTCGCGCGGTGATTTTCCACCTGTAAAACACCCCAGATGTGGCATAGTGCCTGTATCTATTACTGTAAGGGATATCTTTCCGATGAAACGCCCAGACTATCGAACGCTGCAAGCGCTGGACGCGGTGATCCGTGAGCGCGGCTTTGAGCGCGCCGCGCAAAAGCTTTGTATCACCCAATCGGCAGTATCCCAGCGCATTAAGCAGTTGGAAAACCTGTTCGGCCAACCGCTGCTGGTCCGCACCGTACCGCCGCGCCCGACCGAGCAGGGCCAAAAATTGCTGGCGCTGCTGCACCAGGTCGAGTTGCTGGAAGAAGAGTGGTTGGGCAACGACACCGGTATCGACACGCCGTTGCTGCTGTCGCTGGCGGTCAACGCCGACAGCCTGGCCACCTGGCTGCTGCCGGCGTTAAAACCGGTGCTGACGGACTCCCCTATCCGCCTGAACCTCCAGGTGGAAGACGAAACCCGTACTCAGGAACGTCTGCGGCGCGGTGAAGTGGTCGGCGCGGTGAGTATCCAACCGCAGCCGCTGCCGAGCTGCCTGGTAGACCGGTTGGGTGCGCTGGACTATCTGTTTGTCGCCTCGAAGGGTTTTGCCGAGCGCTACTTCCCGAACGGCGTCACGCGTTCTGCGCTGCTAAAAGCGCCGGCGGTGGCGTTCGACCATCTCGATGACATGCACCAGGCTTTCCTGCAGCAGAACTTTGATCTGTCGCCGGGCAGCGTTCCCTGTCATATCGTGAACTCATCGGAAGCCTTCGTGCAGTTGGCTCGGCAGGGCACCACCTGCTGTATGATCCCGCATCTGCAGATTGAGAAAGAGTTGGAGTCGGGCGAGCTTATCGACCTTACACCGGGCCTGTTCCAGCGCCGCATGCTGTTCTGGCACCGCTTCGCGCCGGAAAGCCGCATGATGCGTAAAGTGACCGATGCCCTGCTGGAGCACGGTCGTCAGGTTCTGCGTCAGGATTAAAAGGTAAAAAGGTTCGCCGCAGCGAACCTCAGATTACTAACAAAGTTGTTTTAAGTCCGAGATTCCCCGATCTCGCGTACCGAGAGGCTATTGTGGGATGCATCCCTGTATCCCCCTCCGGGCCGTTGACCACTTCAGCACGCTCTCGCTAATAACAGGTTTTATCAGCAGTTTGAAAAACCTGACTTATACCCTAGATAATTGGAGTTGCATCACAACAAAACCAAGGGTTTTGTTGTGATGCGCTTGCGCTGGCCCCAACGGGGCGAGGCTTTGCCGAGTAACGCGGCCAGGGCGGGAGTCCCCAGGAGCTTACTCAAGTAAGTGACTGGGGTGACTGCCTGCAGCCAACACAGATGCAGCTTCAAGTATGACGGGTATGTTACTGCGCCGTGTTGCGCTGCAGCTCGAAGACTACATCGACCTGATCGTCAAAGTGAATGCTCTGCTGCTCGTAGGTTTGCGCCACGTCGCTTTCCGCAGCGGCTCCCGCCGCTTTGTACATGCGCGCTACCGGCATCGGCTGGTAGTTGGCGACGTGATAACGAATGCTGTAAACCGGCCCCAGTTTCGCGTTGAAGCCTTTCGCCAGTGAAGCCGCCTGCTGCGTGGCGTTCTCGATGGCTTTCTGACGCGCCTGCTCGCGGTAAACATCCGGTTTGGCTACGCCCAACTCAACGGCGCGGATCTCGTTCAGGCCAGACTTCAACGCGCCGTCCAGCAGCTCGTTCAACTTATCCAACTGACGCAGAGTTACCTGCACCTGACGAACTGCACGGTAGCCTTTCAGCACCGACTCACCGGTTTTCAGGTAATCGTATTCCGGCTGGGTGCGCAGATTTGCGGCGCTGATGTCTTTCTTCTCGATATTGTTTTTCTGCAGGAAATCAAAATATTGCGCTACGCGCTCATCGACCTGCTTCTTCGCCTGTGCCGCGTCTTTAGAAGAAACGCTGACCTCGATCGCCAGGGTGGCGATATCTGGAGTGGCATCAACGCTTGAAGTGCCAGAGGTCACCACGTGCGGCCCTTCCGGCACTTCAGCCGCTTGCAACGCCAGCGGTAACGTCCCTAATCCAATCATTGCGGCCATAGCCAATGCTTTAAGCTTCACAGAGTCTCCTTGATGACAGGCTGTAACTGATTACCGGCCTTTCTCGACTGAAAACGGCCGGTTCCTTGGCATCAAACGTAGCATATCGCACGGGCTTTTGAATTCGGATTAGTGACAAATTCTTATAAACTTGCGCCCTGCCAGGCCAATTGCAATGCGATGCCCCACATCACCACGCCGACCAGCGTATTGATGACGCGCTGTGCCATTTGGGTCTTCAACCAGGGTGCCAGCCAGGAAGCCAACAGCGCCAGCGCGAAGAACCAAAGAATCGACGCGCTCACCGCCCCCAGCGCAAACCAGGAACGAACGTCCGGCGCCAACTGACCGCCCAGGCTGCCCAACACCACAAAAGTATCGAGATAAACGTGCGGATTAAGCCAGGTTACCGCCAGCATGGTCACCACCAGCCGCCAGCGACTCTGCTTCAGTTCCTCGGCCGTTGCCAGCGCCAATTGGCGGCTGAACGCGGTGCGAAACGCCCCCCAGCCGTACCACAACAGAAAGGCAACCCCGCCCCAGGTGACCAACGCCAGCAGCAACGGCGAACGACTCAACAACGCGCTCCCGCCGAAAATCCCCCCGCAAATCAACACAACATCGCTCAATGCGCACAGTGAGGCGACCATCAGATGATACTGACGGCGGATGCCCTGGTTCATGACAAAAACATTTTGCGGGCCCAGCGGCAGGATCATCGCGGCGCTCAGGGCAAAGCCCTGCAGAAAGACAGCTAGCATGGTATTCCTCACAGAAAGAGTGCGCCGGTCAGCGGCGCGTGTCGGTCAACACGCGCATCATAGGAGGAAAAAATTATTAGGTGAAATTGATATTTCTAATCAACTATCAGCAATGCTAATAATCAGGCGGGAATGACAAAACCCAGCTCCTGAGAAATGCGCTGTGCGGTTGCCAGCACTGGCTTAATCAGGGCTTTAACGCCGATTTGCTGCAGTTTGGCGGTCGGCAACGATACCGATACCGCGTAGGGCACCCGCTGTTGAATATCAAACACCGGCGCCGCTACGCAGGACACGCCCAGCTCATTTTCTTCGCGATCCATCGCCATGCCCTGTTTGCGAATGTCGGCCAATTCCTCATACATCTTCGGTAATTCGGTAATGGTATTGCGCGTCAGCGTCTGGATCTCATGCTGATGTGTCTGCCAGTAGTGTTCCGGATAATCACTGTTGCCGTAGGCCATAAATATCTTGCCCATCGCCGAGCAGTACAGCGGCATATGCTGACCGATATAGGCACGAGTGCGCATCATGCCGGTGGTGGGCTCCAGCTTGTAGATCAAAATAACGTGGTCGTCTTCACGGCTGGAGAAGTTTACCGTCTCCCCCACCTCAAGATTGAGCTGCTCCAGATGTGGTGCGGCAACGTGGATAATATTCAGCGAAGAAAGCGCTTTCTGGCCGACCGAAATGAACTTGGTGGTCAGGCGATAGCTGCCGGGCGACGGCGCCTGTGTCACATATCCGCTGGTATGCAACCCTTGCAGCAGGCGATGGACGGTGCTTTTGTTCATGCCGGCCAACTCAGACAGATGCGCCAGTGGGCAGCCGTTAGGGAAGTTGCTCAGGATCTCAATCAGTTGCAATCCGCGGAACAGGCTTTGACTGCCCAGGGGTTTGTCTTTCTTGTCATCTTTCTCTTCGACAGCTTTCAAGCTCATTGCGCAATTTCTCCAGTGTCGAACCGCCGGCCAACGCCACGGCGTGGCAAACGGCCCCTTTGCCGGGAATGTTACCCCAAGGCCCGCATCAGGTGAAGACGGAACGCCGTTTCATTGTCAGCAGCAGGTTAAAAATGCGCAACACTCTGCTAACCCCTGAAGTGAGTTGTACGTCACAATTCCGCAAAGACATAAATAACCAGTTGTTTTAAAACAAGAATTAAAACACCTCCGGCTTTGCTTTAGATTGGCGTTCGTCATATTATTTTTGAAATTGAATTTCGCATATTGAAATTTAACGGACATATAAACACCAGAAAGCATAAATCAGATTGCGTATTTCACTATCAGGGGCGCATCACATGACACCAGATAATGCGGAACAACCCATTCTAACCCTCAGCCATATCGTTAAGCGCTTTGGCGGCAACGTCGCGGTAAACGACGTCAGTCTGCAGGTGATGCCGGGCGAAGTCCTGGCCCTGCTGGGCGAAAATGGCGCCGGCAAATCGACGCTGATCAAAGTGCTGGCCGGGGTGTATCCACGCGACGGCGGCGACATTCAGTTCCAGGGCACCAGCATAGCCTCCGCCGCGGCGATAAAAAGTGACAGTCGCCAGCCTATTGCCTTTATTCATCAGGACCTCGGGCTGATCGAATGGATGACGGTAGCGGAGAACATGGCGCTGGTGATGGGATTCCCACGCCGCTTCGGCCTGATCGATTGGCGAGCCATTCGCCGCCGCGCCGCTCAGGCGCTGCAGGATGTCGGCATCGCGCTGGATCCCGACGCCAGGGTGTTCGAACTGTCGCGCACCGAGAAATCGCTGCTGGCGATCGCCCGGGCGGTGGCCGTTAACGCCGAACTGCTGGTGTTGGATGAGCCGACCGCCTCGCTGCCCGCCAACGATGTGCGTCATCTGTTTGCCGTCATTAACCGGCTGCGCGACAAAAAGGTCGGCATGATTTACGTCACCCATCGGCTGGACGAAGTGATCGAGATTGCCGACCGGGTATGCGTCATGCGCGACGGCCGCTATGTGGCGGGCGGCAATACCGCCGACTATTCGCTGCGGGATCTGGTGCAGATGATCGTCGGTGAGGCAATGGCAGAAGATCAGCGCGAGCCCCTGCCGGAAAATCAGCCGCCGGTGTTGCAGCTCAATCACGTGGTGGTGGGTGATATCGGCCCGGTCAGCTTTAACCTGCAGCCCGGTGAAATGCTGGCGCTGGCCGGCCTGCGCGGCGCAGGCCAAGAAGAGATTGGTCGCCTGCTGTTCGGCCTGCGTCATGCCGATGAAGGTGAAATCCGCTTTCGCGACCAACCCTATAGCGCCAGTAGCCCACAACAGGCCATGGCCTGCGGCGTTTCGCTGGTGGCGGGTGACCGTACCGGCGAAAGCCTGGTGATGTCGATGAGCGTGCGTGAAAACCTGTTTATCAACCCTTGTGCCAGTGGCCACAAGCTGCTTTCCCGCTACAGCCGCCGGGCCGAAATCGGCGCCAGTTGGTGGAAAGTACAGCTGTTCGACGTGCGGCCCAAGGACGTCAATATCGATATCAGCGCCCTGTCCGGCGGGAACCAGCAAAAAGTGGTGATGGCGCGCTGGATGCACCTCGGTGCCCCATTGCTGATCCTGGAAGATCCCACCGCCGGTGTAGACGTAGGGGCCCGGGCGGAAATCTATCATCTGTTAAATAAATCCCTGGCTGACGGCATCGCGGTGTTGGTGATCTCCAATGACTTTGAAGAGATCGCCCATATCTGCAACCGCGCACTGGTATTCAACCGGGGAAAAGTGGTCGGCGAGCTGAAAAATCAGCAGGTGTCATTCGCCAATTTATTGGAACTGGCCTCCGCCAGCTCCGGGGAACCCCTCGCGACAACGTTAGAATCTGAGGTAGGCCATGTCTAAAACATCTGTTAAATCAACGGCACTGGAGCAAAGAGTCAGCCTGTCGCAGGACGGTGCCGGCCCCTGGCTGATGCAGGTTCTCACCCGCTACGGCCTGCTGCTGCTGTGCGTTGCGCTAGTGGTGCTATTTTCGCTGATCGCACCGTCTTTCGCGTCCATGCTGACGCTGCAGGCAATCCTCTCCAGCAAAGCCAAGATTGCGCTGCTGGCACTGGCGGCGACCATCCCGATGATCGTCGGCAAAATTGACCTCAACGTCGGTTTCGGCATCGTGCTGTGGCATATCCTGGCCATCACCCTGCAGGTGGAATACGGCTTTTCGTGGCAGATGGCGGTACTGACGGTGCTGGCCCTTTCCGCTCTGTACGGCCTGCTGAACGGCATTCTGGTGGCACTGGCGGACATCGACAGCTTCGTCGCCACGCTCGGATCCGGCACCGTGCTGTATGCCATTGCGCTGTGGCACTCCGGCGGGCGACAGATCGTCGGCGATCTGCCGGATGCTTTCATCGCCCTGCACCATACCGAGATCGGCGGGATCCCGATCGTCGCATTCTACGTGCTGATCGTCGCCGTGGTGCTGTGGTTAATCACCGAACATACCCCGCTTGGCCGCTGCATGTACGCCGTGGGCGGCAATCCGGCGGCGGCACGGCTGAACGGCATCTCGGTCAATCGCTTCACCATTGGCGCCTTTATCGCCTCCAGCGTGCTGACCGGCTTCAGTGGCGTACTGATCGCCGCCGAACAGGGCGTTGGTCAGGCCAGCGTCGGCATGGACTACCTGCTGCCGGCGCTGGTCGGCGCCTTCCTCGGCAGCACCACCATTCGCCCGGGCCGGGTTAACGTCTGGGGCACCGTGGTTGGCATTGCCATTCTGGCTATCGGCATCGCCGGTATCCAACAGTTCGGCGGTGAATTCTGGGTCGAGCCACTGTTCAACGGTGCGACGCTGTTGCTGTCGATCACCCTGGCGGGCTATGCCCAACGCCGCCGGTTACTCAATCAAAAAGCGGTACAACGCAGCCCAGCCGCTACGGCTGATAAAAATAACCAAAAAGCGATCAATCCTTAACCAGGAGTGCACCGAATGAAACGTATTTGGATATTACCGACCACCCTGCTGCTGGCCAGCGCTGCTTCATCCGCCTGGGCCGACGCCTATCTGGATCAGGCCACCGCAGCGGTCGCCAAGGCGACTGCCAGCGTGACTCAGTGGGACGGCCCCACCAGCGGGCCACAGCTGCAAGCCAACAAGAAAATCATCTTTATCGCTTCGGACATGAAAAACGGCGGTGTGCAAGGGGTGCAGGAAGGGCTGAGCGAAGCGGCGAAAGCCGCGGGCTGGAAGCTGGAAACCCTCGACGGCGGTGGCTCGGTGAAAGATCAGCTGGCCTCGCTCAATCAGGCGATTGCCCAAAAACCGGACGGCATAGTGATCGGCGGCTGGAACCCTAACGTCGCCAAGATCCCGCTGAAAAAGGCCATTCAACAAGGCATAGTGCTGACGGCCTGGCACGCGGTGCCGGAGCCGGGGCCAATCGCCAAGTACAACGTGTTCTATAACGTCACCTCTGACTCTAACGAAGTGGCGCGCATTGCCGCCCAATATGCCGTGGTGCAGTCCGGCGGCAAAGCCAGCGTGCTGATCTTCACCGATTCGCTGTACCAAATCGCGCTGGACAAGGCCAACGTGATGAAAGAGGAGATCGGCAAATGCAGCGGCTGCAAGGTGGTTGAGTTTATCGATACCCCGCTGGCGGACACAGCCAACCGCATGCCCGCCATGACCTTCAGCCTGCTGCAGAAATACGGCGATCAATTCCAGTACGCACTGGCGATTAACGATTTGTATTTTGACTTTATGGCACCGGCACTGAAAACCGCCGGTAAGGGCGGTACCCATGCGCCATACAGCATTTCCGCCGGCGACGGCTCGATTTCGGCCTATCAGCGCATTCGTTCCGGCGGCAGCCAGTCAGCCACGGTACCTGAGCCGCTTAAACTGCACGGCTGGCAACTGCTGGATGAGTTCAACCGCGCCTTCGCCAAACAGCCACCTTCCGGCTACGTGACCCCGGCGCACCTGGTGACCCGCGACAACATCACCGCCGACGGCGGCGCCAGTAACCTGTATGACCCGCAAAATGATTATCAGGGCCATTACAAAGCCATTTGGGGCGTGAAGTAAGCGGAGGTCAGCATGAACGAACTGATGGCGGGCCCGCCGCTCGAACGCCTGTGCTCACCGGCCATTTGGGCCGAGGGGCCGGTGTGGCTGCCCGCGCAAAATGCGGTGGTGTTCAGCGATGTGAAAGGCAATCGCATGTTCCGCTGGTCGCGACAGGGGGAACTGAGCCTGTGGCGCTCCCCGTCGCATTATGCCAACGGCAACGCACGGGATGCCGAAGGCCGCGTGGTCAGCTGCGAGCACGGACGACGCGGCATCAGCCGAACCGAAAGCAACGGTGAGGTGCAAATGCTGGTCGATCGCGTTGACGGCAAGCGTTTCAACTCACCCAACGATCTGGCGGTGCGTTCCGACGGCACCCTTTGGTTTACCGATCCGCCCTACGGCATTATCGGTGACGAAGAAGGTTACAAGTCGGAAAGTCAGATCGTTGGCTGTTACCTTTACTGCTTCGATCCCCGCGACGGTTCGCTGAACATCGCGGCCAGCGATCTGCAGCGCCCTAACGGCCTGGCATTCTCGCCGGATGAATCTCTGCTGTACGTGGCGGATATGTCGATCGTCGATTTCCCAACCCTGGGCCGCAGAGAGCTGCGGGTGTATCAGGTTAACGGACGTGAACTTAACGCCGGACGCCGTTTCGCCACCGTGGCCCCCGGCTTCCCGGACGGCTTTTGTGTCGATGCGTTTGGAAACATTTTTTGCAGCTGTGCCGACGGCATACTGATCTTCGACAGTCAGGGAACACAGCTCGGTAAGATCGAAGTGCCAGAGCGGGTTTCCAACTGCACGTTTGGCGGACCAGACGGCAATGAGTTGTACATCACCGCCACCACTTCGCTGTACCGCAAAATACTGAATACGCGAGGGTAATTAGTCATAAAGGCCAAAGCAGAGCGGGCAGTTACCGCTCTGCTTTGCCACGCCTAAAACACCGCAACGGCCAAAAACGTGCCTGCGATCACAAAACCACCAAGTTAATTTAACCACTTGTTTTATATGAATAACTTTCTCTTCCCTCGCTTTGACTTCATCTGGCCGCAGGTATAGCATTTATTTGAAATGCAATTTCGCATATTGAAATTCAAAGAACATAAAACAAACAAAATGCCGTAGCGGAGAACCAGCATGAGAGTGAGTTACACCGATCTGAAACAGGAATTCAAACGCGTGCTGCTGTCGCGGGGCGTGGCGGAAGCCACCGCCGATGACTGTGCGGGCATGTTCGCCGACACCTCTGCCAACGGCGTTTACTCCCACGGCGTTAACCGTTTCCCACGCTTTATTCAGCAGTTGGACGCCGGCGATATCGTGCCGGACGCCGAGCCCAGCAAGCTGTTGTCGCTCGGAGCCATTGAACAATGGGACGCGCATCAGGGTATCGGCAATCTCACGGCGCGCCGGATGATGGATCGCGCCATGCAGTTGGCCGACAGCCACGGCATAGGTCTGGTGGCCCTGCGCAATGCCAACCACTGGATGCGCGGCGGTGGTTTCGGTTGGCAGGCGGCGGAGAAAGGTTATATCGGTATCTGCTGGACCAACTCAATTGCCGTTATGCCACCCTGGGGCGCCAAGGAGTGCCGCATCGGCACCAACCCGCTGATCGTCGCGGTGCCGGGCAACCCCATCACCATGGTGGATATGTCGATGTCGATGTTCTCCTATGGCGCACTGGAGCTAAATCGGCTGGCGGGCAAAACGCTGCCGGTGGACGGCGGTTTCGACAACGACGGACAATTGACGCGCGATCCTGCCACCATTGAAGAGAACCGCCGCATTTTGCCTATGGGCTACTGGAAAGGATCCGCGCTGTCGATCGTGCTCGATATGATTGCCACCCTGCTGTCTGGCGGATCCTCAGTGGCGGAAGTGACCGAAGACAACCGCGAAGAGTATGGCGTGTCGCAGGTCTTCATCGCCATTGAGATCGAACGCTTGATCGACGGCGCCACCCGCGATGCCAAACTGCAGCGCATCATGGACTACATCACCAGCGCAGAACGCGACAACCCGGAGATAGCCATTCGCCTGCCGGGCCATAAATTCCCACGTATTCACGCGGAAAACATGCGTGACGGCATTCCCGTGGATGAGCGCGTCTGGGCGCGTATTCAGGCGCTTTAACAGGAGAGTCACCATGATATTCGGCCATATTGTCCATACTTCGCCGGAGCAGTACCCGGCGCCGGTGGCCAAAGCCATCGCCTATCTGCAAAGCACCGATTTCAGCGCCCTGCCCGCCGGTCGGTATCAGGATCCTGCCACCGGCTACGTGGTACAGGTGCTGGATCTGCAGACCCACCAGCCGAGCGATCTGCGACCGGAGGTACACCGGGAAAACGTCGACGTGCAGTTTCTGGTCAGCGGCACCGAATTGATCGGTGTGGCGGCAGATCGCGGTAATAACCCGATCCACCAGGATTTGCTGGCGCAGCGCGACATTCTTTTTTATCAGGACGTCGCCGATGAATCCTGGTTAACCCTGCGGCCCGGAAATTTTGCGGTATTTTTCCCGCAGGATGTGCATCGCCCGGCCTGTATTAACCAACAGCCCGGCGATATTCGCAAAGTGGTGGTGAAAATACCGCTGGCATTATTTAGCGCTTAATTAGCAGCAAACGAAAACCTGCAAAAAACACCGGTCCTCAGGCCGGTGCGGGCGCCCTTGTGCCCAACGCAAACCAAAACAATAAAGCCCGACCCTACAAAATAGCGAAAGGTGTATAGATGAATACAGCCTCTGTTTCCGTTAGCCGCAGCCAGGTCATTCCCAAATTACGCTGGTTGAGAATAGTGCCGCCTATTCTTATTACCTGCATCATCTCCTACATGGACCGGGTGAATATTGCCTTCGCCATGCCCGGCGGCATGGACGATGAACTAGGCATCACCGCTTCCATGGCCGGCCTGGCCGGCGGCATCTTCTTTATCGGCTATCTGTTTTTGCAGGTGCCGGGTGGCAAGCTGGCGGTGTACGGCAACGGCAAGAAATTCATCGGCTGGTCACTGCTGGCCTGGGCGGTGATCTCGGTACTGACCGGGCTGGTCAGCAATCAATATCAGCTGTTATTCCTGCGTTTCGCGCTGGGCGTCTCCGAGGGCGGCATGCTGCCGGTGGTGCTGACCATGATCAGCAACTGGTTCCCGGACAAGGAGCGCGGGCGCGCCAACGCCATCGTAATTATGTTCGTGCCCATTGCCGGTATTCTCACCGCGCCGCTGTCCGGTTGGATCATCACCGCCTGGGACTGGCGCATGCTGTTCCTGGTGGAAGGCGCGCTGTCGCTGGTGGTGATGGTGCTGTGGTATTTCACCATCAGCAACCGCCCGCAGGAGGCCAAGTGGATTTCACAGGCTGAAAAAGACTACCTGATCAAAACGTTGCATGACGAACAGCTGCTGATCAAAGGCAAAACGGTGCGTAACGCCTCGCTGCGCCGGGTGCTGGGCGACAAGATCATGTGGCAGTTGATCATGGTGAACTTCTTCTATCAAACCGGGATCTACGGCTACACCCTGTGGCTGCCGACCATCCTCAAGGGGCTGACCAACGGCAACATGGAGCAGGTCGGCATGCTGGCCATCCTGCCCTATATCGGCGCCATCTTCGGCATGCTGATCATCTCCACCCTGTCCGATCGTACCGGCAAACGCAAAGTGTTCGTCGCATTGCCGCTGGCCTGCTTCGCCATCTGTATGGCGCTGTCAGTGCTGTTAAAAGATCACATCTGGTGGTCTTACGCGGCGCTGGTCGGCTGCGGCGTCTTTATCCAGGCCGCCGCCGGGGTGTTTTGGACCATTCCTCCCAAACTGTTTAACGCCGAAGTGGCCGGCGGGGCACGCGGCGTGATCAACGCACTTGGCAACCTGGGCGGCTTCTGCGGCCCGTACATGGTCGGCGTCTTGATCAGTCTGTTCAGCAAGGATGTCGGCGTTTATAGCCTGGCGGTATCGCTGACCATCGCGTCGGTTCTGGCACTGATGTTGCCGAATAAATGCGACCAGAAAGCGGGGGCCGAATAATGGAATATTGGTTGGGGTTGGACTGCGGCGGCACCTTTATCAAAGCCGGGCTCTATGACCGCCGAGGTAGCGAGCTGGATATTGCCCGCCGCAATCTTGAGATTATCGCGCCGCAGCCCGGCTGGGCGGAACGGGATATGCACGCGCTGTGGAGCACCGCCGCCGAGGTGATCCGGGAAGTCTTGGCCCGCAACGAGGTTGCCGCCGGTGATATTCAGGCAATCGGCATCTCGGCACAGGGCAAGGGCGCGTTTTTATTGGATAAACGCGGCCTGCCACTGGGCAACGCCATGCTGTCTTCCGATCAGCGCGCATTGACACTGGTGCAGGAGTGGCAAAAACAGGGCGTGCCGCAGGCACTCTACCCGCAGACCCGACAAACGCTGTGGACCGGCCATCCGGTGTCATTGCTGCGCTGGGTCAGGCAACACCAGCCGGAACGCTATCGCCAAATTGGCAGCGTTTTGATGGCGCACGATTATCTGCGCTACTGCCTGACCGGCGAGCTGGCCTGCGAAGAGACCAATATCTCCGAATCCAATCTTTATCAGATGGCCGACGGCCGCTATGACCCGGCGCTGGCGCAGTTGCTGGGGATTGGCGACATCATGCCCGCGCTGCCACCGATCGTCGGTTCCGCCGAAATCGCCGGGCGCGTCAACGCTACTGCTGCCGCCGCGACCGGGCTGCTGCCGGGAACGCCGGTGGTTGGCGGGCTGTTTGACGTGGTGTCTACCGCACTGTGCGCCGGGCTGCAGGACGAAACCCGACTCAATGCTGTGATGGGTACCTGGTCGGTCACCAGCGGCATCACCGACCGCATTACCGCAGGGTTCGATCATCCCTTTGTTTATGGCCGTCATGCCGAAGCCGGCAAATACATCGTGCATGAAGCCAGCCCCACCTCCGCCGCCAACCTGGAGTGGTTCTGCCGACAATGGGGCCTGCAAGACTACGCCCAACTCAATGACTGGGTAGCGGCGTTGCCCAAGGCCGACAGCAGCCTGCTGTTCGCACCCTTCCTGTATGGCTCCAACGCCGGGCTGGGCCTGAGCGCCAGCTTCCACGGCCTGCAGGCTTTCCACCAGCGCGAGCACCTGGTGCAGGCGATTTACGAGGGGGTGGTGTTCTGCCATATGACCCATCTCAACCGCATGCGGCAACGTTTCCCTGCGGCCACCGCGCTGCGCGTCACCGGTGGCCCAGCCAAGTCAGTGCCCTGGATGCAGATGTTTGCCGACGTCAGCGGCCTGCCGGTCGAACTGCCGCAGGTGGAAGAAACCGGCTGCCTGGGCGCCGCGATGGCGGCGATGGTCGGCAGCGACGCATTCAGCGACTTCACCGCTGCCCAACGCGAGCTGGCGCCACGTATTGAGCAGGTGTTGCCGGATACTTCAGCAAGTGCGGCCTACGGCAAAAAACACCAACGTTATCAGGCGCTGATTGCCGCGCTGCAAACGCTGCAATCCGCACAGTAAGGAGGCTTTATGAGCAATAAACCGCGCCTGCAGCTGGCGCTCGATCACACCCGGTTAGATACCGCTCTGCAGACGGCAGAACGCCTGCGGCCCCACGTCGACATCATCGAGGCCGGCACCATCTTATGCATCAGCGCCGGTATTCAGGCGGTGAGCGCACTGCGCGAGCGCTGCCCGCAACATACGCTGGTGGCCGACCTGAAAGTGGCCGATGCCGGTGGCACGTTGGCGCAACAGGCCTTCGGCCACGGTGCCAACTGGATGACCGTCATTTGCGCCGCCCCGTTGGCCACCATGGCCAGTGCGCTGGAAGTGGCGCAACGACACCAGGGCGAGATCCAGATTGAGCTGTTCGGCCGCTGGACGTTGGAGGATGCCCAACAGTGGCGCGATCTCGGTATCCGCCAGGCGATATACCACCGTGGCCGCGACGCGCAGGCCAGCGGGCAAACCTGGAGCCATCAAGATTTGGATCTGATGAAGGCCTTGTCTGATCTGGGCATTGAATTGTCGGTGACCGGCGGTATCACGCCGACCGATTTGCCGCTGTTTAAAGACATCGCCGTGACCGCTTTTATCGTCGGCAGAGCGCTGGCGGAGGCTGCCGATCCGCTGGCCGCTGCCGGTCAGTTCCGCTCGGCCATTGATGACATCTGGAGAAGTTGATATGCGTCAGCACCCCTTGGGAATTTATGAAAAAGCCTTGCCGAAGCACCTGACCTGGCCCGAGCGGCTGGCGCTGGCCAAGGCCTGCGGTTTTGATTTTGTTGAAATGTCGGTGGATGAAAGCGACGAGCGGCTGGCACGTCTGAGCTGGAGTAAGGAGCAGCGGTTGTCGTTGGTCAGCGCCATGCTGGAAACCGGCATCAGCATCCCGTCGATGTGCCTGTCCGGTCATCGCCGCTTTCCCTTCGGCAGCCATGACGATGCGCTGCGTCAGCGTGCCTTCGAGATGATGGAACAGGCGATTCAACTGGCGAAGGACGTCGGCATCCGCACCATTCAGCTCGCCGGCTATGACGTCTATTACGAGCCGCAGGACGAAAGCACCCTTGCCCGCTTCACCGAGGGTATGCAGTGGGCAGTCGAGCGCGCCGCCGCAGCGCAGGTGATGCTGGCGGTAGAGATCATGGACACCGCCTTTATGAACTCCATCAGCAAATGGAAGGCCTGGGACGCCTGCCTGGCCTCCCCCTGGTTCACGGTTTATCCGGACGTCGGCAATCTGAGCGCCTGGGGCAATGACGTGGCGCAGGAGTTGGCGCTGGGCATTGACCGCATCGCCGCCATCCATTTGAAGGACACTTACCCGGTTACCGATAGCTCGCCGGGACAGTTCCGCGACGTGCCGTTTGGCGAAGGCTGCGTCGATTTTGTCGCCGTATTCCGCACCCTGAAACAGCTTAACTACCGCGGTGCTTTCCTGATTGAAATGTGGACCGAAAAAGCCGAAGAGCCAGTGGCCGAGATTGTGCAGGCCCGCCGGTGGATCGAACAGAAAATGCAACAAGGGGGTATGACATGCTAACGCTGCCGCAGCTTAAACAACAGGTGCTGGAAGCCAACCTAGACCTGCCGCGCCATAACCTGGTGACCTTCACCTGGGGTAACGTCAGCGCCGTGGATCGCGAACGCGGGCTGGTGGTGATCAAACCTTCCGGCGTGGAGTATGAACACATGACTGCGGAGGACATGGTGGTGGTCGATCTCGCCAACGGGCACACCGTCGAGGGCACCAAAAAGCCCTCCTCTGACACCGCTACCCATCTGGCGCTGTACCGTGAATTCGCCGATATCGGCGGTATCGTTCATACCCATTCGCGCCACGCTACCATCTGGGCGCAGGCAGGATTGGATATCCCCGCCTGGGGCACCACCCACGCCGATTACTTCTACGGTGCGATTCCCTGTACCCGCCTGATGACCGAAGACGAAATTGAGCATGAATACGAGCTGGAAACCGGCAAGGTCATTATCGATACCTTCCGCCGTCGCGGCATCAACCCGAACGCCATTCCGGCAGTATTGGTCAATTCACACGGGCCGTTCGCCTGGGGCAAGGACGCGCACAGTGCGGTGCATAACGCGGTGGTGCTGGAAGAAATTGCCTACATGGGGATTTTTTCACGTCAGCTAACGCCGGGCATTCACAGCATGCAACCGGCACTGCTGGATAAACATTACCTGCGCAAACACGGCAAAAATGCCTACTACGGGCAATAAGCCGGCAACGCCTTTCAGTAACCCCTTTGGAAGCCAGACGCCGTTCGGCGTCTGGTGAAAGCCCCTCTGCCGGGTTAACCGTTCACCCTCCTTTGGCAAGGGGCCGGGCAGCGACAACTGACTGGCGGCCAAAAATTCGTTATTATCCGCTCCCACTTTCCCGTCGGGCAGCCTGATGTCTAAGATTATCGATACCTTTATTGCCCCGCCGTGCCATGACCAGATAGAAACGCTGTATCAGGACGAGAGTCTGGTGCTTATCAATAAACCCGCCGGGCTGCTAAGCCTCTCGGGGAAAAACCCGCAAAACCTCGATTCGGTGCATCATCGGCTGGTGCAGCTATTTCCTGGCTGTACGCTGGTCCACCGCCTTGATTTAGGCACTTCCGGGCTGATGGTGATAGCGCGTAATAAAGCGATCAATGCCGCCCTTTGCCAACAGTTCAGTCAGCGTACCGTCACCAAGGTGTACAGCGCATTGCTCTGCGGGCACCTGAACGACGACGAAGGGGTGATAGATGCGGCAATTGCCAAAGATCCGGCGCTGTTCCCGCTGATGTCGATTTGCTCACTCCACGGCAAGCCCGCTCGCTCACGCTATCGGGTCGTTGAACGCACTTATCGCGAGTTGACAGACGGGACGTTACTGCCGTTGACGCGGGTACAGTTAATCCCGGAGACCGGGCGCACCCATCAGCTGCGTATCCACTGCCAGCAGTTGGGCCATCCTATTTTGGGCTGTGACCTGTATGGCGGCCGTCTGCTGCCAGGCACCGAAGGGACGCCGCGATTGATGCTGCACGCCAGCGAACTGCATTTCGTTCATCCTGTCAGCGCAGAGAAGATCAAAGCCCACCATGCTTGCCCGTTCTGAGAACCGAGTATTTTGGCCGTTTTGTCTGAAACAGAACGGCTCATCTCAGCGCATCGCTGCAAGCCGCTGGCTCTGGTGTATACTCAGACTTTCTGCACCATGCCAGCCACAGCGGCTTTGGTTCAGGCCCGTTTCAGCAAGAGCCTGACGCCTGCACAGCCCTCCAGCCAGCTCCACACAAGCCTAATTAAAGTGGAACCCCCATGAGCCAAAATACCGCTCGTATCAGCGAGATCATCGACAACGCGAAAATCTCGCCCTATCAAATCCTGATCCTTACCCTGTGTTTCCTGATCGTCCTGCTGGACGGTTTTGACACTGCCATCATCGGCTATATCGCCCCGGCGTTACGCGAAGAGTGGCAACTGCTGCCTGCCCAGCTATCGCCGACGTTTGGCGCGGGATTGTTCGGCCTGCTGCTCGGCAGCCTGATCTTCGGCCCGGTTGCCGATGCCATAGGGCGCAAGCGCGTGCTGCTCGCCTCCATACTGATCTTTGGCGGAGGCACTCTGGCCTCGGCCTATACCAGCTCAATCGAGTCGTTGACCCTGCTGCGTTTAATCACCGGTATCGGTTTGGGTGGGGCGATGCCCACCTGCATCACCCTGAGCTCGGAATACTCGCCGGCACGTCGGCGGATGATCATGGTCACCCTCAGTTGGAGCGGTTTTACCGCCGGTCTGGCACTGGGCGGCATCCTTGCCGGGCAGGTTATTCCGGCCTTCGGCTGGCGTGGTTTGCTGATGCTCGGCGGCATCGCGCCATTGTTGCTGTTGCCGTTGCTGGCCTGGCAGATGCCCGAGTCAGCGCGCTTTATGAGTGCCAGCCCGAAACATGCCGATAGCCTGCGCCAGGTGGTCGAGCGTATCACCGGCAAAAGTTGGGCCGGCGTGACGATTATCGATGATGAACGCCCCGCGCTGGCCAGATCGCCAATCTCCCACCTGTTCATCGAAGGTCGCGCAGTGCGCACTTTGCTGCTGTGGGTGGCATTCTTCTGCTCGTTGTTTGTGTTTTATCTGCTCACCAGTTGGCTGCCGAGCATCCTCAAGGATACCGGGTACGATATCGTCCACGCTTCGCGCATCGGGGCGATGGTGCCGCTGGGCGGAACCCTCGGTGCCATCCTTATGGCGCTGCTGATGGACCGCGTCGGCCCCTACCGGGTATTGGCCCTGTCGTACCTGGGTGCCGCGCTGGTGATTGGCGCTACCGGTTATCTGATGGGGGACGCCTATACGCTGGCGGTCACCGTATTCCTCATCGGTTTCGGCGTGGCCGGTGCGCAGAACGGTCTGAATCTGGTCTCCGCTACCCTTTATCCTACCGCCGCTCGCGTCACCGGAGTCAGTTGGGCGATGGCGAGCGGTCGCTTCGGCTCGATCGTCGGTTCAATGCTTGGCGCCTGGATGATCGTCGCGGCAGGGACGTCGGAGATGTTCTTCATCTGGCTGGCGCTGCCGGTACTGGTGGGCTCTGCCGCTATTTTCCTGCTCTACCGGCTCAGCGTGAACCGCCGCGTCCCTGTGCCAGACTCCGCGTTATCAAACTGATAAAATGAAAAAGCCGAGGCGACATCCGCAGGATGCAGCCTCGGCCGGCAATAAAAAAAGGGGCCGTGGCCCCTTTTCTCTTGTTCTGCTTTATTCCGCTTTCGCGGTAGCCGCTTCTTCAGTGCGGTACAGATGAACATCCATCTGCGGGAACGGAATGCCGATATTGTTGGCATCCAGCGCGCGCTTGAAGTTCTCCATCAGATCGAAGTATACGTTCCAGTATTCCGCATTGGTGGTCCAGGAACGGGTGACAAAGTTCAGTGAAGATGGCGCCATCTCGTTCAAGCGTACGGTTACGCCTTTGGCGTGCATGATGCGCTTGTCGGCAGCGATCACATCACCCAACACTTTTTTCACCACGTCGATATCGGCGTTATAAGCCACGCCAACCACGATGTCTACGCGGCGGTTTGGCTCGCGGGAATAGTTGATGATGTTGCCGGCGATGATTTTGCCGTTCGGCACCACGATGGTTTTGTTGTCTGCGGTACGCAGCGTGGTGGAGAAAATCTGCACCTGGTCGACGGTACCGGCTACGCCGCCCAGATCGACATATTCACCGGCACGCAGTGGACGGAAGGCCACCAGCAGCACGCCTGCAGCGAAGTTGGACAGTGAGCCCTGCAGCGCCAGGCCGACGGCCAAACCTGCGGCACCCAACACGGCGATCACCGAGGTGGTCTGAACGCCAACGCGCCCCAGCACGGCGATAAAGGTGAAGGCCAGAATGCCGTAACGCGCCATGGCAGACAGGAAGTCGGCAACCGTGGCGTCAATACCGCGCAGCTTCATCACCCGGCTTAATGCATTGCTGACTACGCGTGCAATGATCGAACCGATGATGAAAATAACGATCGCCGCGACGATGTTCACCGCGTACTGAATCAATAAGTCCTGGTTCTGCACCAGCCAGTTACCGGCACCATTAATGCCATCTACTACATTCAGATCTTTCATTCGTGTCGTCCTAACTTGTCCCTAAGGGGATAAACTCGCAAAAAAACTGACATCAGCCGTCAGTCGGAAACCACCGCCTTAGGTTAACCAACATTTCCACCGCATGCCAACCGTAAGCGTCAAAAATAGCCGAAACAGCCGCCACGCTTCTTCTATGCTGAACACAGCGCTATCGCCTTTATAACGATAAGGAACTTCATCGGTTATGCACATTCCATCGTCAATCAAACACTACTGGCAGGTTCGGCCAAGGCTGCTGCTGTCCGTCGGTGCGGGCATTTTGTGCTACCTGCTGCTGCCCGCCACGCTTTCTGAGCTGCAGCGACTGATGCTCGGCTGGAACGTTTTGGCCTGGTGCTATCTGCTGTTTCTCTGGCGACTGATGCTGATCAGCACGCCAAAGCACATCCGCCAACTGGCACGGGCACAGGATGAGAGCGCCAGTATGGTGCTGGCACTGGTCAGCATCGGCTGTCTGGTGAGCATTTTATCCATTCTGTTTGAGCTGAGCACCGCCAAACAGGTCAGCGATTCGCTGAAGACGCTGCATCTGGCGCTGACCGGCGCGACGCTGGTGGTGTCCTGGTTACTGCTGCCCACGGCATTTACCATGCACTATGCCCACCAGTTTTATCGTCAGGGTGCACAGCAGGATCCGCTGCCGCTGTTGTTTCCCGGCGACCTTAAGGAGCCTACCTATTGGGACTTTGCCTATTTCTCGTTCACCATCGCGGTGGCTTCGCAAACTGCCGACGTGGCCGTCGGTGCGGCCGAGGTGCGCAAAGTCGCTCTACTGCAATCGGTGATTTCCTTTGTTTTCAATCTGGTGATCCTGGGGCTGTCGATTAACGTCGGCGCCAGTCTGTTGGGCTAGCAACAAAAAAGGCTCCCCGAAGGGAGCCTTTCAATATGGTTAACAGCTGACCGAGATTACAGAACGTCTACTGCGTTCAGATCTTTGAAAGCCTGTTCCAGACGAGTAATCATGGAAGTCTGGGCTGAACGCAGCCATACGCGTGGATCGTAGTATTTCTTGTTCGGCTGGTCGGCGCCTTTCGGGTTGCCCAACTGGCCCTGCAGGTAAGCTTCGTTCGCTTTGTAGTACTGCAGGATACCGTCCCAGGTTGCCCATTGGGTGTCGGTATCGATGTTCATTTTGATCACGCCGTAACCTACGGATTCTTTGATCTCTGCGTCGGTAGAACCGGAACCGCCGTGGAACACGAAGTTCAGGCTGTTGTGCGGCAGATTGAATTTCTTGGACACGTAGTCCTGAGAATCACGCAGGATGGTCGGAGTCAGTTTAACGTTGCCTGGCTTGTATACGCCGTGCACGTTACCGAAGGACGCTGCGATGGTGAAGCGTGGGCTGATGGCGTTCAGTTTTTCGTACGCGTAAGCCACGTCTTCCGGTTGGGTGTACAGAGCGGATGCGTCCATATGGCTGTTGTCCACGCCATCTTCTTCACCGCCGGTGCAGCCCAGTTCGATTTCCAGGGTCATACCGATCTTCGCCATGCGAGTCAGGTATTTGCTGCAAATTTCGATGTTTTCTTCCAGGGACTCTTCAGACAGGTCGATCATGTGAGAAGAGAACAGTGGCTTACCGGTAGCCGCGAAGTGTTTCTCGCCAGCGTCCAGCAGGCCGTCCAGCCATGGCAGCAGTTTCTTCGCACAGTGGTCGGTGTGCAGAATAACCGGCACGCCGTAATGCTCAGCCATCTGGTGAACATGATGTGCACCAGAGATAGCGCCCAGAATTGCTGCACCCTGAGGAACGTCAGTCTTCACGCCTTTACCGGCGATGAACGCGGCACCGCCGTTAGAGAACTGTACGATAACCGGAGCACGCACCTTCGCTGCTGTTTCCAGCACGGCGTTGATGGAGTCGGTACCTACGCAGTTCACTGCTGGCAGAGCAAAGTTGTTCTCTTTAGCTACTGCGAATACTTTCTGAACGTCATCACCAGTGATGACACCCGGTTTTACGAAATCAAAAATTTTAGACATGTTACTTTGTCCTGTTTCGTCGGCCGTAGATGGATGTAAATCGATTTTTCATGCCGCGCCGCATTATGCCGCGCGGTATAAAACAAACGGGCGGCTTTCGCCTCCCGTTGTCTGAATTACTGCTTAGCGCGCTCTTCCAGCATCACGACCGCCGGTAACGCTTTACCTTCCACGAATTCCAGGAAGGCGCCGCCGCCGGTTGAGATGTAGGAAATCTTGTCAGCAATGCCGAACAGGTCGATTGCTGCCAGGGTGTCGCCGCCGCCTGCGATAGAGAAGGCTTCGCTGTCTGCGATAGCGCGAGCGACAATTTCGGTGCCCTTACGGAAGTTAGGGAACTCGAATACGCCAACCGGGCCATTCCACAGAATGGTTTTGGCGTTCTTCAGGATAACGGCCAGACGCTCGGCTGAGACGTCGCCCATATCCAGAATTTGCTCGTTGTCCTGAATTTCGTTCGCCTGCTTCACGGTCGCAACCGCAGTTTCAGAAAACTCGGTCGCCACGCGCACGTCGGTCGGAACCGGAATGTCGCAGGTTTCCAGCAGTTTCTTGGCGTTGTCGATCAGATCAGGTTCGTACAGAGACTGGCCCACGTTGTTGCCCTGCGCCGCCACGAAGGTGTTGGCGATGCCGCCACCGACGATCAGCTGATCGGCGATTTTGGACAGGGAATCCAGTACGGTCAGTTTGGTGGAAACTTTAGAACCACCCACGATGGCAACCATCGGACGGGCTGGGTTGCCCAGCGCTTTACCCAGCGCTTCCAGCTCTGCAGACAGCAGCGGGCCGGCACAGGCAACAGGCGCGAACTTGCCCACGCCATGGGTGGAAGCCTGTGCACGGTGTGCGGTGCCGAAGGCGTCCATCACATACACGTCACACAGTGCCGCATATTTCT
The DNA here is from genome assembly GCF_047456085.1 of Serratia sp. BNK-12. Taxonomy (NCBI): domain Bacteria; kingdom Pseudomonadati; phylum Pseudomonadota; class Gammaproteobacteria; order Enterobacterales; family Yersiniaceae; genus Serratia; species Serratia sp. BNK-12. The sequence continues at coordinate 741,459 of NZ_CP179896.1, read as the reverse complement.
TGGACAGGGTTTCGTCGTCTTTTTTCTCGCCCTTGTTGAAACGGACGTTTTCCAGCACGACCAGCTCGCCTTCTGCAACATCAACGCCATCCAGGTAGTCTTTAGCCAGACGTACCGGGTTTTTCAGGTGTTCTTTCAGATAGTTGACAACAGGCAGCAGGGAGAATTCTTCGTTGTACTCGCCTTCGGTAGGACGACCCAGGTGGGAAGTTACCATCACGCGGGCGCCTTGTTTCAGCGCAGCTTCAATAGTCGGCAGGGAGGCACGGATACGTGCATCGGAAGTCACTTTACCGTCTTTCACTGGAACGTTCAGATCGGAGCGGATCAGAACGCGTTTACCTGCCAGATCCAGATCGGACATGTTAATTACAGACATGGTGAACCCTCTTGGTTGATTCTCTATAAAGTTGCCTGAGCGGCGCACCGGCCAGTGCCGATGCCGCCGTACTAGAAACCGCTTGCGGCCATTGCCCGTGTTGTATCCAACATCCGGTTGGCAAAGCCCCATTCATTATCACACCAGACCAAGGTCTTGATCAGGTGTTGTCCGCTGACCCGAGTCTGCGTACCGTCGACGATAGCGCTGTGCGGGTCATGGTTAAAATCGATCGAGACTAATGGTAGTTCCGTATAGTCAACTATACCACGAAAAGATCCCCGTGCGGCCATTTGCAACAGCTGGTTGACCTCTGCCACTTTCACCGCCGAACTGACGCTGACGCTGAGATCGATGGCCGTCACGTTGATGGTTGGTACACGTACAGAAATCGCTTCAAAACGATCGCAAAACTGCGGAAAAACGCGGGTAATACCGGCGGCCAGCTTGGTGTCGACCGGAATAATCGACTGGCTCGCCGCGCGGGTGCGCCGCAAATCCTGGTGATAGGCGTCTATCACTGGCTGATCGTTCATTGAGGAGTGAATGGTGGTCACCGTGCCCGACTCGATGCTGTAGGCATCGTCCAGCAGTTTGATCACCGGAATAATGCAGTTGGTGGTGCATGACGCATTGGACACGATGCGGTGTTCCGCCAGCAGCGTCTGATGGTTGACGCCAAACACGATGGTGGCGTCCAGATCGTTGCCGCCGGGGTGAGCGAACAACACTTTCTTCGCCCCCGCCGCCAGATGAGCCTCGCCATCCGCCCGACTGCCGTACACGCCGCTGCAGTCCAGCACCACGTCAACGCCCAGCTCGCCCCAGGGAAGCTGTTCCACCGCCGGCTGATGCAGCAAACGAATGGTATCGTCCCCGACGGTCAACATGTCGCATTCCTGGCGAACATCCCAGGCAAAACGGCCATGGCTGGAGTCGTATTTCAGCAGGTGGGCCATCCCCTCGGCGTTCGCCAATTCGTTGATCGCCACCACGGAAATTTCCGCTCTTCGTCCCGACTCATACAGTGCGCGTAAAACGCTGCGGCCTATGCGGCCAAAGCCGTTTATCGCTATGCGGATTGTCATGCTGCTCCTGAAAAAGGGCCTTCTCACACCGGGCATGCTCACCCTATCTGAGAGAGCGCTGATAGGTTATCAAGCTCACTCGCATAGAGTACTTTAGCGCACCGCCTGCTGTGAATCGCCACGTCGCATTATTCCTTCCATCAGCCGCGTGTTCATCACCTTCACTCCAGCGTTTCAGTTGAATTCCGATACAACTGAAACGCTTCAGCTGAGCATAAACCAAAGTTTTGCCAAAAGGAACAGATGCGACAGCTCGCCTGACAACTGATCGACACTTTGCGGGAATAAAATGATCTGGCGCACACTTTTGCCTCCTCCTTGCCCTAGCGACGCGCCAGGTATTCCGACAACAACGAGGCTTCGCCATAGTGTTGGCGGAAATAATCGCGCAAAAATTCGACGGTCACCCGCACCTTCGCCGAGGTCGCCAGGCGTGAAACGTACACCGCCCAAATATCTGCCGGCTGGTAGTAGTCCGGCAGGATATGCACCAGCCAGCCATTTTCAATACTCTCTCGTACGTCCCAGAAAGAGCGTAGCGCAACGCCCTGTCCGTCCAGGCACCATTGATGCACAATTTCACCGTTGTTGGATGACAGCCCGCCGGTCACCTTCACCGCCTCCTCCCCTTGCGGCCCCTGCAGTCGCCACAGCCCAAAAGGATGGTCACGCTCTTTAATTGCCAGACATGCGCGTCCGGAAAGCTCGCTCAAGGTTTTCGGTGTGCCGTAACGCTGCAGGTATTGCGGAGACGCGCACAAAATGCGTTGGTTCTGCGCCAGCTTGCGGGCAATCAGATTGGGGGCAATGTCATCACCGATGCGGATATCCAGGTCAAAACCTTCGCTGACCAAATCCACCAGCCGATCGGAAACGTCCAGCCGCAGTTCAAGCGCCGGGTATTCCAGCGCCAGCGCCGACAGTGCCGGGCCGACAAAACGCCGACCGAAGCCGAAACTGCTGACAATACGCAACGTACCTTGCGGTGCCTGACGGGCGTCGGAAAGCTCATCCATCATTTGATCGACGTCGTTCAGAATGCGTTGTGCCCACTCGTAAATGCGCTCGCCATCTTCGGTGATCGCCACCCGGCGCGTAGTGCGGTGCAGCAACGACACGTCCAGCGCCTTTTCCAACAGCGCAATACGTTTGCTGATGAATGCCGGTGAAACGCCCAGCTCGTCGGCGGCGGCGGCAAAACCGGCGCGTCGCGCCACCAACACAAACACCCGCAGGTCACTCAGGATAGGTAGATTATTCATGATTCGTGTTTTATGTTTCACCGTTTCCAGCATTGATTAACAGTTAGTCAATTATAGGATGGAAGGGATGTCAATCGCCCCTCTTCACAAGTGAGATCCTATGAGCAAAAGCTATAAAATCGCCGCCATACCGGGAGACGGTATTGGCCAGGAAGTGATGCCGGAAGGCATTCGGGTGTTGCAAGCTGCTGCCGCGCGTTGGGATTTGTCCCTGGAGTTTGAAACCTTCGAATGGGCCAGCTGCGATTATTACCTTCAGCACGGCCAGATGATGCCGGACGATTGGTTCGAGCAACTACAAGGCTTTGACGCCGTCTATTTTGGTGCCGTCGGCTGGCCGGACAAGGTGCCGGACCATATCTCGCTGTGGGGCTCATTGCTAAAATTCCGTCGCGATTTCGATCAGTACGTCAACCTGCGTCCGGTGCGCTTGTTCCCCGGCGTGCCCTGCCCGCTGGCAAATAAGAACCCGGGGGATATCGATTTTTACGTGGTGCGTGAAAATACCGAAGGGGAGTACTCGTCGCTCGGCGGCCGAATGTTTGAAGGCACAGAACGCGAAATGGTGATCCAGGAGTCGGTGTTCACCCGCCACGGCGTCGACCGCATTTTGAAATACGCCTTTGAGCTGGCGCAACAACGCCCGCGCAAGACGCTCACCGCCGCCACAAAATCCAACGGAATGGCGATCAGCATGCCGTATTGGGATGAACGTGTAGCCGCCATGGCGCAGCAGTATCCGGACATTCGCTGGGACAAACAGCATATCGATATTCTTTGCGCGCGCTTCGTGCTGCAACCCGAACGTTTCGACGTGGTGGTAGCCTCCAACCTGTTCGGCGACATCCTGTCCGATCTTGGCCCGGCCTGCGCCGGCACTATCGGTATCGCGCCTTCGGCCAACCTGAACCCCGAGCGCAATTTTCCGTCATTGTTCGAGCCGGTGCACGGTTCCGCACCGGATATTTTCGGCAAAAAAATCGCCAACCCTGTCGCCATGATCTGGGCCGGTGCCATGATGCTGGACTTCCTCGGTAAGGATGAACCACGCTATCGCCAGGCGCATGACGGTATTCTCGCCGCCATCGAACAGGTTATCGCCTGCGGGCCACGTACCCCGGACATGCACGGCGATGCCACCACCCAGCAGGTCGGTCAGGCGATCGCCGCCCTGCTTTAACCTCAGGCCTTGGGGAAAATCCACAGGTGCTCTGCCGGCAAGGACAGCCGGCAAAGCGTCTGTCCGCGCACTTCGGTGCCATAAGCCCGCACCACGAAATCTTCAGCAACGGTGCGGAACAGGTATTCCCAACGATCGCCCAGGTACATGCTGGTCAGCAGTGGCAACTCCAGTTGGTTGCCCTGGGGATCCTCACCCAGGCGCACGCGTTCTACCCGGATCACCGCCGTGGCTTCATCGCCAACCTTTACCCCTGCGCCTGCCATGCCCCACAGCGCCCAATCTTTCCCTTCGATGCGCGCCTTGCCCTCGCTCATCTCGGTGATTTTGCCGAACAGGCGGTTATTGCTGCCCATAAACTCGGCGGTAAACAGGGTCGAGGGGGAGCCGTACATTTCCTGTGGCGTGCCCTGCTGTTCGATCTTGCCGTTGTTGAGCAACAAAATGCGATCGGAAATGGCCATCGCCTCGTTCTGATCGTGGGTCACCATCAGCGCCGACAACCCCAGCTTGATAATCAGTTCACGCAGAAACACCCGCGCCTCTTCGCGCAGCTTGGCATCCAGGTTGGATAGCGGCTCATCCAGCAGGATCACCGGCGGGTTGTACACCAACGCCCGACCAATCGCCACGCGCTGCTGCTGGCCGCCGGACAGCTGATGCGGATGGCGTTTGCCCAGATGTCCCAGTCCCAGTTGATCCAGCACCCCTTGCACCCGCTGGGTAATTTCCGCCGTGGAAACTTTGCGTAATTTCAGCGGATAGGCGACGTTCTCAAACACGGTTTTATGCGGCCACAGGGCATAGGACTGGAATACCAGCCCGAGGTTGCGCTCCTCCGCCGGGATCTCGCTGCGCGCAGTGCCGTCATACACCTTATTGCTGCCAATGGTAATGCTGCCCTGCGTTGGCTTCTCCAGCCCGGCGACCGCCCGCAACAGCGTCGTTTTACCGCTGCCCGACGGCCCCAGCAGCGAAACCACCTCGCCGCGCTTGAGCTGCATCGAAACGCCTTTCAGCACCGGGTTGTCGCCGTAGGTCAAATGCAGGTTCTCTACCGAAAGTTCAATCATGTAATTTCACTCCAAAGCGCAAGGCGATCCCCAGCCCCAGCACCACCAGCAGGATGTTAATGAAGGAGAGCGCGGCCACGATATCAATGGCACCCGCCGCCCACAGCGAAACCAGCATCGAACCTATGGTTTCGGTGCCTGGAGACAACAGGTAAACCCCGGTGGAATACTCTCGTTCGAAAATCAGGAACATCAGCAACCACGAGCCGATCAGGCCGTAGCGCGACAGCGGAATAGTCACGTGACGAGTGATCTGCCCACGGGAGGCACCGGCACTGCGCGCAGCCTCTTCCAGTTCAGGGCCGACCTGCAACAGCGTCGAGGAGATCAACCTCAGGCCGTAGGCCATCCACACCACGGTATACGCCAGCCAAACGCTGAAGATGGTGCTGCGCAAAGAACGTAGCCAGACAATCAGGTTTTCCCGCAGCCATTCGGCGACCGGCAGGGCCGATAACCAGCCCTCTTTCAGCGACTTGTCCAGCCACATCGGCAGGAACAGGAACACCCACAGGAACGCCAGCCCCGCCAGCAAACCCGGCACCGCACGCGGTACCAGCACGCTGTAATCGAGAAAACGGGTAGCGCCGTCGGGTTTGCGGTGCATGGCAATGCCGATGAACAGATAACAGACTACCGCCAGAGCACCGCCGATCACCCCTATCGCCATCGAGTTGACGATGGCTCGCAACAGGTTGGGTTGCTGCCAGATGGTGCGGAAGGTATTGAGCGACAGCTCGTCCCAGATAGAAACACCCACGCCCCAGTTGGAAATAAAGGCACGCAGCACCACGCCCACCAGTGGCACACCTATGGTCACCGTCAGCCAAAACACCACCACCGCACCGGCGACCCAGCGCCATTTGCCCAGCGGCAGCGCCCGCGCCTGCGACGCCTTGCCCTTTACGGTGACGAAACGGTTGGCGGTACGCATCAGACGGCGCTGCAACATCACCAGCGGAATGGTGATGCAAATCAGCACCACCGCCACTGCCGCCATCAGGTGGTAAGACGGCGTGCCCAGCTTGTTGGTCAGTTGATACAGGTAGGTCGCCAGCACCAGGTTCCCTTCGGGATCGCCCAGCACCAGCATCAGGCCGAACACCTCCAGCCCGAGAAAGAACAGCAATACGCCAGCATACAGAATCGAAGGGCGCACCATCGGCAAACTGACGGCCGTCATGACCTGCAAGGGCGAAGCCCCTGCCGTACGAGCGGCCTCCTCCACGTCTGAGCCGACGCTGCGCAAGGCCGAGGAAATATAAAGATAAGCGTGCGGCACGTGGGTTAATCCGGCAATGACCACAATGCTGGCCATCGAGTAGATATTCCAGGGCACAAAGCCCAGCAGCGATTCCGCCCATAGCGAGAAGAAGCCGACCGGCCCGGCGGCCACCACGTAGCCAAAGCCCAGCACCATCGGTGAGACAAAGATCGGCACCAGGATCAGCGGTTCAATAAACCGACGACCGGGCAAATCGGTTCTGACCATCAAAAAGGCCAGAATACCTCCCAGCGGAATGGCGATCACCACTAAGCCAAAGGCCAGGATAAAGCCACTTTTCAGCGCCTTGTAAAAGTCGGGATCGGTAAAAATAAACTCGAACGCCTCAAGGCTAAAAACCTTGGAGGGCGAAAAAAAAGGTGCGGAGAGAAAACTTTGAATCACGATAAATGACAGCGGAACATAGATAACCAGCGCGGTTATCACCACCACCAAGCCACGCGGCAGGCTCTGCCACTTTCTGCGCCATGTATTCATAATCTATCCCAATGGTTGTAAACATCGACCACCAAAGGGCGCGCGCCTCCCTGGCAGACGCGCGTCCGGAGCCTGTCCTAATTTATTTTGCCGCGGCGGTACGCCATTGCTTGATGTAGTCCAGCCGTTTGGCCGGCTGCAGGTACTCCAACAGGCTTTCGTCCACCGGAATAGGCTTCAGCGCGTTGCCAAGCATTTTGGTCATGCCGTCGATGTCGTTTTTGCCTTCAATGTCATTACGGATAGAGGGAATATCGGCCTGGTTGGCGAGAATGCTCTGGCCCTTTTCCGACAATACGTAGTTAAGCCAAAGTTTTGCCGCGTTGCTGTTGGCAGCCTCTTTGCTGATAAAGGACACGCGCGACAGCACCAGGGTGTAATCTTTCGGGTAAGCGATGCCCAGAGAAGGGTCAGTTTTGGCGCGGGCTTCGGCGTAGGAACCCAGAATGTTGAAACCAATCAGGTTTTCACCGGACGATACCCTTTCCATCATGGTACCGGTGGACGACTGCACGGCCAGACCGCCTTTGGCAACGTCAGCCAGCGTAGCGAAATAGTTCGGATCGGCCTTGAAGTCCTGCACCGACAGCATGAAGCCCAACCCTGATTTTTCAATGTCATAGGTCGTGACTTTCTTTTTAAACTTGTCGGTTTGACTGGCGATCAGCTTTGCCAGCGCAGCGTGCGAGTCCGGCACATCCCCCTGCGGGATCAGCCGTTTGTTATAAATGAAGACCACCGGCTCATAGGTGGTGCCGTAGGCTCTCTCTTTCCAGACCGCCCACTTGGGCAGTTGGCCCTGTTCCGGCGAGGCGTATTCTTGCGCATAGTCGGTTGCCAGCTTCAGCGCGGTATCCATCGACGAACTCCACACCACGTCACCGCTGGTGCCACCCGCCGCCTGTTCGCTGATATAGCGGTTATACAGCTCGGTGCTGTTCATGTCGTTGTATTCGACCTTAACGCCCGGATACAGCGCTTCGAACCCCTGAATCAACGGTCCTGCGGCTTTGGTATCCGTGGTGGAATACACCACTACCTTGCCCTCTTTCTTCGCGCCATCCACAATTTTCTGATAGTCGGCTGGATAGCCTGCAGGGAACTCAGCGTAAGCAGGCACTGCACCCAGTACCGCCATCGCCACCACCGACGCGCCGATTCTTGTTAACATAATCAACTCCTGGTTACATTTAATAAACTAAAAATTAACATATAGTTAATAAGTGTTCTTAAGCAACGCCGTTGATTTTTTATCTTCGTATTTTGTGAGGTTGGGCGATTTTTGGGCAAGAAAAAGCCCGGCAAGATGCCCGGGCTCAGATTGATGACAAAGTCCTTTGCAGTTAAAAATTCCGATCTGGGGACGAATAAAAACAAAGGATTATGTCTTCAGATTTACCCCAAACAGCCGAAAACCACGTTTTTCGGCTGTTTGTCATTAGACTAAGCCCGGCAAGGTGTCGGGCCTGGGGTAATGCGACGCGAGATGCCTTATTTCAGCAGTGCCTGCGCCTTGGCCACCACGTTATCCACGGTGAAGCCGAACTCTTTGAACAGCTGCTCTGCCGGTGCCGACTCACCAAAGGTGGTCATGCCCACGATAGCGCCGTTCAGGCCCACGTACTTGTACCAGTAGTCCGCGATACCCGCTTCCACCGCCACGCGGGCAGTGACCGCCGCCGGCAGCACGGATTCACGGTAAGCCGCGTCCTGCTTGTCGAAGGCGTCGGTAGACGGCATCGAGACCACGCGCACCTTGGTGCCCGCCGCGCTCAGCTTGTCTGCCGCTTCCACGGTGATGCCCACTTCCGAACCGGTGGCAATCAGGATGACGTCCGGCGTACCGGCACAGTCCTTCAGCACGTAGCCGCCGCGGTAAACGTTGGCCAGCTGCTCCGCGGTACGCGGCTGCTGGGTCAGGTTCTGACGCGAGAAAATCAGCGTGGTCGGGCCGTCATTGCGCTCGATGCCGTACTGCCAGGCAATCGCCGATTCCACCTGGTCACACGGACGCCAGGTGCTCATGTTCGGGGTCACGCGCAGGCTGGCAATCTGCTCAACCGGCTGGTGCGTCGGGCCGTCTTCGCCCAGACCGATGGAGTCGTGGGTATAAACGAACACGTTGCGGATTTTCATCAGCGCCGCCATGCGCACCGCGTTACGGGCGTATTCCACGAACATCAGGAAGGTCGCGGAGTACGGCAGGAAGCCGCCGTGCAGCGCGATGCCGTTGGTGATGGCGGTCATGCCGAACTCGCGCACGCCGTAGTGGATGTAGTTACCCGCCGGGTCAACGTTCAGCGCTTTCGAGCCGGACCACATGGTCAGGTTGCTTGGCGCCAGGTCAGCGGAGCCGCCGAGGAACTCAGGCAGCACCTTGCCGAAGGCTTCCAGCGCGTTCTGCGAGGCCTTGCGGCTGGCGATGTTGGCCGGGTTGGCCTGCAGCTGCTCGACGAAGGCTTTGGCGTCGGCTTTCCAGTTGGCCGGCAGTTCGCCGTTCATGCGGCGTTTGAACTCGGCAGCCAGTTCCGGGAAGGCCTTGGCGTAGGCGGCGAACTTGTCGTTCCAGGCCGCTTCTTTCGCCTTGCCGGCTTCTTTGGCGTCCCACTGGGCATAGATGTCCTGCGGGATTTCGAAGGCGGCGTATTTCCAGCCCAGGGCTTCGCGGGTGGCGGCCACTTCGGCGGCGCCCAGTGCAGCACCGTGCACGTCGTGGGTACCGGCCTTGTTCGGGGAGCCGAAGCCAATCACGGTTTTGCACATCAGCAGGGACGGCTTGTCGGTGACCTTGCGGGCTTCTTCAATCGCGGCCTTGATGGCATCCGGGTTGTGGCCGTCCACGTGACGCACCACGTGCCAGCCGTAGGCTTCAAAGCGCTCGGCGGTGTTGTCGGTGAACCAGCCTTCCACGTGACCGTCGATGGAGATGCCGTTGTCATCGTAGAACGCAGTCAGTTTGCCGAGCTTGAGGGTACCGGCCAGGGAACAGACTTCGTGAGAGATGCCTTCCATCATGCAGCCGTCGCCCATAAAGGCGTAGGTGTGGTGGTCGACCACGTCATGGCCCGGGCGGTTGAACTGCGCAGCCAGGGTGCGTTCGGCAATGGCGAAGCCGACGGCGTTGGCGATGCCCTGGCCCAGTGGGCCGGTGGTGGTTTCCACGCCTGGGGTGTAGCCGTATTCCGGGTGACCCGGGGTTTTGGAGTGCAGCTGGCGGAAGTTTTCCAGCTCGCTCATCGGCAGGTCGTAGCCGGTGAGGTGCAGCAGGCTGTAAATCAGCATGGAGCCATGGCCGTTGGAGAGGACGAAGCGGTCACGGTCAGCCCAGTGCGGGTTGGTCGGGTTGTGGTTCAGGTAGTCACGCCACAGGACTTCGGCGATGTCCGCCATGCCCATAGGTGCACCCGGGTGGCCGGAATTTGCTTTTTGTACGGCGTCCATGCTGAGTGCGCGGATGGCGTTGGCAAGCTCTTTACGAGAGGACATGTTTTACTCCAGGTCGGATTAAAAAATCAGTCAAGTTTTCTATTTTCTCAGACTCCGCATTAAAACGGCAATCCCTAATACCAAATGAGAGCGAGTTCACAACTTATTAGCACAATTGGTCGGTTTTTCGGAATAACACTATTTTCCCGATTGTCGGCGTACACTAGTCTCAAGCGGCAAGATTTCCCTAAACTAAAATGACACGACCCCCTTGTTACTCTCACAGGAAAATGGCTTTATGAAGATCCGTACCTCTTTGATTGCATTAAGCATTGCCACTTTGGTAAGCGGCTGTCAAAACCTGAACACCGATACCCTGATGCAGTCTGGCGCGCAGGCGTTCCAGGCCGCAACGCTGAGCAATAACGACGTAAAAATCCTGAGTGATAAATCCTGCGCAGAGATGGACAGCAAGGCACAAATCGCGCCGGCCGACAGTACCTATGCCAAACGCCTGAACAAAATCGCGGCGGCGTTGGGAGATAATATCAACGGCACGCCGGCCAACTATAAGGTCTACGTCACAAAAGACGTGAATGCCTGGGCAATGGCCAACGGCTGTATCCGCGTTTACAGCGGGCTGATGGACATGATGACCGACAATGAAGTGGAAGGCGTGCTGGGCCACGAAATGGGCCACGTGGCGCTGGGCCATACCCGCAAAGCAATGCAGGTCGCTTACGGCACCGTGGCATTGCGTACCGCAGCGGCCTCGACCGGCGGCATCATAGGTTCGCTGTCGCAGTCACAGTTGGCGGATATGGGCGAGAAGCTGGTTAACGCTCAGTTCTCCCAAAAACAGGAAAGTGAAGCCGATGACTATTCGTTCGATCTGCTGAAACAACGCGGCATCGACCCGAACGGCCTGGTCACCAGCTTTGAAAAACTGGCTAAAATGGAGGCCGGCCGTCAGAGCAGCATGTTCGACGATCACCCCGCTTCCGAAGCGCGCGCACAGCATATTCGCGAGCGCATCGCAGCAGGCAAGTAAAACACAACGCCCGGCAGATGCCGGGCGTTTTTCATTTCATCAGTACAATGTCTTTTGCGGTGGCCCGGCGAAGGTTAGCGGCCCGATGCTGTTCATATCCACTTCCACCACCGACGGCCCCGGATAATTAATCGCTTCCGCCAGCACGCCGTTGAACTGCGCCGCGCTGTCCACTTTCCACGCCTTCAGCCCCATCGCCTCGGCAACCTGGGTAAATGCTGGAGTGTGCAGTTCGTTATAATACTGACGGCCGGCAAAATACTTGTCCTGAATGCCCCGCATCACGCCGTAACCGCCGTCGTTCATGATCAACAGGGTAATATTGGCCTGCTCCTGCGCCATGGTTGCCAGTTCGCCCAGGCCTAACGCCAGCCCCCCGTCCCCGACCAGCCCCACCACCTTGCGCTGCGGGTTGGCGATCGCCGTGCCAATCGCCATTGGCAGCCCCATGCCAATCGCCCCGGCCAGCGAGTGAATGTTGCAAAGCGGCGAAATGGCGCGGAACAAACGGCTGCCCCACACGCTGCCGGAAACGGTGATATCACGTACCAACAGACCGTCCTGCGGCAACGCAGCGGCGATGGCGTCGTTCAATTTGGCATACTCTCCCGACTGCTGGCGCAGCGCACTTTCCGCCTGCTGTATCGCCGTGGCTATCTCGGCATCCCACTCGGCATTCACTTTTTCACCCGGGCTCAAACGAGCAGCCAGCGCGTTAAGCAAGGCGCCGCAGTCACCGTTGATTTGCTCGTCGGCCAGATAGTTGCGGTTGGCCGCCGCCGGATCGATATCAATTTGAACCAGCGGACGCGGCAGCGGCAGCGTCCAGGTACGCGTCTCATTGCTGCGCAAGCGTGAACCGGCCACCAGCGTCAAATCGCACTGCGTCAGGATCGCCTCAATGCTCGGTGAGTTGTGGAACGCACGCAGGCTGCGCGGATGACAATCAGGCAGGATACCGCGCCCATGGGTGCTGGAGATCACCACCACGCCAGCATCTGCCAATTTGCGTACCGCATCGGCGCAGGCCAGCGCACCGCCACCCAACCACAGCAATGGGCGTTTGGCCTGTTTCATCCGCTGATACAGGCGCTCAACCGCCTCGTCACTGGCCGCCGGCAGCGGCGCAGGCGCCACGGGCTGGCTCAGCACCGAACTGGAAACCAGGCTACTTTGAATATCGATCGGGATCTCGACCGCCACCGGGCCACAAGGCACCGTCTGCGCATCGAGGATAGCCCGCTGGATCACGGCCACCGCCTGTTCCGCTGAGTTGACCCGATATGCGCGTTTGGAGCAGGCGCGCAGGAAACCCAACTGATCGCGGGTCTCATGAATGAACCCGGCGTCGGCATCCAGATAGGCCTTCTCCACCTGGCCGGTAATGTGCAGCAACGGCGTGTTGGCATTCAGCGCTTCGATCATGGCACCGACCGCATTGCCGGCCCCCGCGCCCGTGCTGGTCAAGGCTACGCCCAGACCGGAGAAACGGCCGTGGGCATCGGCCATGGTGACCGCGCCCGCTTCGCCACGCGCCGGTACGAAACGGATGTTGCCACGTTGCCCTACCGCATCGGCAATCGGCAGATTATGAATCGAAATGATGCCGTACATCGCCGACACCTCGTACTGTTCCAGAGTCCGGGCTATCGCCTCGCCAACCGTTATTTTATCGCTCATCATCTGCCTTCTTATTGTGTTCGTTGTAGGGGGTACGCACCGTCGAGCAAAGCTAATCGCTCCAGCGGTTCGCCTGATGGCTCAGCGCCAGGTAAAGGCTTTTCTGCTGCATATAGGCCTTGATGCCGTGCAGACCCTTTTCGCGGCCCAGACCGCTCTCTTTGAAACCGCCGAAAGGCGTAGAAATAGAGAATGTTTTGTAGGTGTTGATCCACACGGTGCCGGTTTCCAATTGTTCCGCCAGCGCCATCGCCCGCGGGAAATCCCGGCTCCAAATCCCGGCGGCCAACCCGTACACCGAATCGTTGGCTTGCTCGATCAACTGTTGTTCGTTATCGAACGGCAGTGCCACCAGTACCGGGCCAAAAATCTCTTCCTGGCAAGCGCGGGCACGGTTACTCAACCCTTCGATAATCGTTGGCAGGTAATAGCTGCCGCCGGCCAGCAGCGGATCGGCCGGCGCTTCGCCGCCTATCACTACCCGGCCGCCTTCTTGCTGCGCCAGCGCCACATAATCCGCCACGCTTTGGCGATGCTTGTCGTTAATCAGCGGGCCGAGGTGCACGCCCGGCGTCAGCGGATTGCCGACCCGCAGCCCGGCCGCCAGTTCACTCAGGCGCGCCAGCAGCGGCTGGTATAGCGAGCGGTGCACAAACAGCCGCGAGCCGGCAATGCAGGCCTGGCCGGCGGAGCTGAAAATGCCGTAGCAGATCCCGCGAGCCGCCTGTTCCAAATCGGCGTCCTCCAGCACGATGGTCGGCGACTTGCCGCCCAGTTCCAGCGAGGTAGGGATCAGCTTCTCGGCGGCGATATGCGCCAAATGGCGACCGGTATTGGTCCCCCCGGTAAAAGAAATCTTTTTCACTAACGGGTGACGCGCCAGCGCCTCGCCAATCACCGAGCCTTTGCCCGGCAGCACGCTAAGCAGTCCGGCGGGCAGGCCTGCCTGCTCAAACAGTTCCGCCAGTTTTAGCGCCATCAGCGGTGTCGCTTCGGCCGGTTTGAGGATCACCGCATTGCCCGCCGCCAGTGCGGGGGCCACTTTTTGCATCTCACTGGCGATCGGCGAGTTCCACGGCGTAATGGCCGCGATCACGCCCAGCGGCTGATACTGGCTCAACGTCATGATCTCCGCGCTGCGCTGGGTCGGCAGTTCGCCCTCCAGCACCTCGCAGGCAGCGGCAAAGTAGCGAGCCGTCGCCGCCGCGCTGGCCACCAGCCCACGGGTTTCCGCCAGGGGTTTGCCGTTGTCGCGGGTCTGCAGCTGCGCCAGCTCTTCCAGTTGCGCCATAATCAGGTTGCTGACGCGGTACAGAATGTTGGCTCGCTGATGCGGCACCAGCCCACGCCACTCGGGGGCCCGCCAGGCGCGTTCCGCCGCGGCTACCGCATCATTGACGTCTTCAATACTGGCGGCACGCAGCCGCGCATTCACACTGCCGTCGGCCGGGAACTGCGAGGCCATTTCATCGCCACGCCCTTCACACCAACGCCCAGCCACAAAAATCTTTAACCTTTCCATACTCGCTCCTGCCGTTCAGGCAATAAAACCACCGTCGATCAGACGGCGGCAGGCTTGTACCGCGCTCAGCGCCGCCAGGGTTGATGTCTTGGGATTGCTTGCCAGCGGGTTGCCGCTCAGCTCAATATGAAACTCACCGAAATTGCCGCACACCTGCAGCCGGTGGGTATTGCGTCGGGTCGCGGGATCGACCAGCAACCGCACCCGGGTGGCGTCCATTCCGAGGCCGTTGAGCGCAATGGTCGCCGCCACATTGGCGTTAGCCGGGAATAACCGCGCCGCCTCCCGCGCCGAGCCTTCGAAAAACACCTGCGCCTCGCTTACCGCATCGAGATCAATCAATTGCTCTGCCATACTGCCGCGCCAGCTGGCCGGACTTTTACACGCCTGATAAGTGACGCTGTCCAGACCGCCCTCACGTGCCGACGCCAAGCCGTCCATGCCCGCCACCGCACCGGACAGCACGATCACCTGGCCCCGATGCTGCCGACAGGCTTGCTGCAAACGCTGCTGCAACGCGGCATCCGCTAACGCGCCGGTAGAGATCACCGCTAAAGGCCAACCGCGCGTGACCACCGCCTCACCGAACTCCGCCACCGCCTGCTGGCTGGCGCACTCCAGCACCAGATCCGGTTTTTCAGCACAGTGGTCGGGGTGGGTCAACGCCTGCACCTGGCCACCAAAGGCGTTGGCAATCGCCGCATGATGAGCCGCACGCGCGACAATCCAGCCAACGCTCACCCCGTCCGGCAGGCGGGACAGCACCTCTGTGGCCATTGCGCCGTAACCAATCATCATGATCTTCTTCATCTTTTCAGCCTCTGCGGTTAAAGATGGCGGTTAAAGCCGCCAGAGACGTCCAGCGCGGCCCCGGTGGTAAAGGACGCCAGAGGCGAAGCCAGGAACAGCAGCGCCCGTGCCGGCTCCTGCGGTTTCCCCAGGCGTTTCATCGGGATGCCGCGTCGTTCGGCAATCGCCGCCGTCCACTGCTCCCAGCTTTGATCTTTATCGCTGCGCTCGTCGAAGCGGCGGCGCCACTGGCCGGACTCCACCATGCCCAACAGGATCGAGTTGACGCGAATGCCCTTGTCCACCAGCTCTTTCGACAGCGTCAGCGTCATGTTGAGCAGTGCCGCACGCGCCGCCGAGGTGGCGATCATGTGTTCTTCCGGCTGCAAGGCCAAAAGCGAATTCACACAGGTGATGGAAGCGATATCCGAACGCTCCAACGCCGGCAAAAATGCCTGCACCGGGTTAATCACGCCGAACAGCTTTAGCTCCGCCTCATGCAGCCAGGCGGTACGCGGCGTTTGATCAAAATGCGCAACAAACCCCTGGCCGGCGTTGTTGATCAACAAATCTACGCCGCCGAAACGTGCCGTTACCTGGGCGGCAAACTGCGTTACCTGCGACTCATCCAGCACGTCGCAGCACAGTGCCAGGATCTCCGCCTGCGGAAACTCATGGCGCAGGCTGGCTTCGGCACCGGCCAGTTTGTCCGGATTGCGGCCGCAAAATGCCACCTTCGCGCCTTCCGCCAGCAGCAGACGCAGGGTTTCGAAACCGATGCCCGACGAACCGCCGGTGACCACCGCGACCCGTTTCTCAAGCTGAAAATTCATGGTTGAATTGCTCCCGTAAAATCCTGCAGATAGCGGTTAAATTGCCCCGGCGCATCGAGATAGCTGGCATGCCCGGCCCCCTCAATCAGGCGCAGTGCCGCGTCCTGCTGTTGCGCCAGCACCGCCGCCGCTTCCGGTGGCGTGATCCGATCGCAGTCACCGCACCACACCTGCAACGGGCCGCGGTACTGCGCCAGATAGCGGCCGATATCGTCGTTGGCCAGCATCCAGGCGGCATTGAGAAACCCCTCGGGATCCAGCTGCTGCATGCCGTTGCGTACCCAGGCAATATCTTGAGGATCCGCACCTTCACGCAGTAACGCCGCCGCCCGCTGCTCGCCGTAGCCCTGCGGCCCAAGCTGCTCAATCATCTGTTTTCTCTGGCTATAAACCTGTTGGCGTTTCTCCAGCGGTGCGTTGGCGTAGCCCTGCGCCGGATCCGCCAGCACCAGCCCACATAATCCGTCGGGATAACCGGCAGCATAGGCGCTACCGATCAAGGCACCGAGCGAGTGGCCGACGATCAGCGGTTGCTCCAACTGCAAGTGCGCCACCAGCGCCGCCAGCGCGGCGGCGTAGGCGGCGGCATCCGGCTCGCTGATCGTCAGCGGCAGGCTGCCGCCGTAGCCTGGGGCGTCCCAGGCCAGCAAGCGATGACCGTCGGCCAGCCCCGAGTCATTGAACTGCTTGATCCACGAAGCCGAACCGGAACTGATGCCGTGCAGCAACACCACCGGGCGACCGTGACCCGCCTCGCGCCAGCTCAGGGTAAACTCCCCGCAGCGCGCCTGCTGACGTTGCGCCAGGCCGTTCATCAGTTGCGTTTCACTTTGGATAACGGGTGATCCGCCGGGTAGGTCGGGGTTTCCGGTTTGGCGGTACCGAGCATCACGCACATCAATGCCTCTTCTTCGCCGTGGTTGAACAACCCACGGTAGACTCCGGCCGGCACCGAGATCAGATCGCGCTCTTTCAGCTTGGTTTCGTAATATTCGCTACCGTCCTGGATCATCAGCGTGATGCTGCCCTTCAGCATAAAGAACACCTCTTCCACGTCATCGTGCAGGTGCAACGGGCCCTCGCACTTCGAAGGCAGCACCATGGTGGAGAAGGTGAAGTTGCCTGCCGGAATGGTATTGGTGTCGCTGGCTACCCCGGTGGCGCCGGTACCGATGTAGCGCATCTGCGCACGGCGGTATTTCGGGTCGTAATCGGCCTGGAACTTCAACGCGTTCCAGTCATATTTACGGCCTTCAAAGCGGGCGATACGCGATTCCACCCAATGCTCAATCGATTGATCCTGCGGCTTGACGCCGGCTTGCTTCTCAACCTGGGACATGTTGTAACTCCTCTGTTGAATCAAACGGTTAAATCAATACTTCTTCAGCAACGGCAGCAGAATGATGCAGCCGATCAGGGCCATCACCACCAGGAACAGCAAGCCGTTATCCATGTTGCCGGTGGCGGCGATCAGCGCCCCCATCAGCACCGGTGCCAGCGCACCGGCAAAATTGCCCAATCCGTTAAAAATACCGCCGGCGGTGGCGCTGACCTTGCTGCTGGTGGCTTTCGCCAGCAGGGCAAAGATGTTTGGCGCACCGGCCCCCCACATAAAGGTGCTGAAAGCCATGGCGGCGATCACGCTGTAGGTGCCCTGCAGCTGCAGCACCACGGCCAGCCCCAGCCCGGCGCCGCACAGCGAGACAAAACAGGCCAGCGCGCGACGATCCAGCTTGTCCGACAGCCAGGCGCCGACCACTTCGCCCAGCAGCATGGCGATAAACGGCAGCGATGACAGATAACCGGCGTGCTCCAGATGAATACCTTTGCCCTTGATCAGGTAGCTCGGCAGCCAGCCGTTCATGCCCCACAGGTAGGTCAGGAAGGCGATGTTAAACAGGCAGATCATCCAAAAATGCGGATTGCGCAGCAGCTCATGGCGATGTTGTTTACGTTCGGCAATAGCCGGTTTGGAAACGCTAGCCGCCGCGGGGCGTGACACGTTGAGATGACGCATTCCGAACAGCACCAGCAGCATCACCGGCAGCGTCAGGAACGCCATAAAGAAGAAGGTGGTCTGCCAGTCAAAGGTGTTAAGGATGTACAGCGTAACCGGGAAGCCGAGCGCGGCGCCCAATGGCGTACCCAGCAGCCACAACATGGTGGCGCGTGCCTGCAGGCGCTGCGGGAAGGCCTGGCGAATGATGGCGTAGGCCATTGGCAGCAGCGGACCTTCGGCAATGCCGAGCAAAATGCGCAGCGTCATCATGCTGTGATAAGAGCGTGTCATGCCCATCAGCACCATCAGTACGCCCCACACCACCATCATGCCAATCAGCACCTTGACCGGGTTCAAGCGGTCGCCAATTCCGCTCAGCAACATCGAAGAGATGCCGTAGGAGAACAAAAACGCGCTCATCAGCAACCCCAGCCGCGCCGGGTCAAAACTGATGCCCAGCGCCTGCTGGAATTCAGTATCGGAAAACAGTGCCGCGATGCTGATCTTGTCGAAAAACGCCAGCAGCACGCAGGCAAACAGCGCGATGGGCACCGACCAGCGCACTCGTTGCTGCGGATTTTCGGCAACAGCATCCCCCACCCGTTCAGCGCGGGCGTCAATCTCTTGCGTAGTCATGAAACGCTCCCGAGGTTACGGGCGTTATTTCAACGCCATCAAAGAAAACTCCGCATCCGCCAACTGCTGCGGTTCCAGCACGCGCCCACTGGCCAGCCAGCGTTTGCCCAGCTTGATGGTACGAGCGTCGTTAAACGCCACCATTTGCACCAACTGACGATCGGCATTTAACGTAAAGAACACCTGCGATTGCGGCGTGCGCCGCACCACATGGTGCACGCCACCGGTCGGCACGCCGAGGATCTGGATATTGGCATCGTATTGATCCGACCACAGCCAGGCCACGTCATCGTAAGGGGCGGCAAAGGCGTCCAGCATCGCGCAAGCGGTGCTGATCGCCTGATTCTGCGCATAGGCCCAGGACTGCAGGCACAGGCCCAGCGTCGGGTGACGCGCCACGTCGCCGGCGGCGAAGATCGCCGGGTGGCTGGTGCGCCCCTGGCCGTCAACCACGATCCCCACGTCAATCTTCAGCCCGGCACTGCGCGCCAGTTCCAGATTCAACTCGACGCCGATCCCCACCACCACCAGGTCAAACGGCTGAGGATCGCTGACGCCGCTGCCGATCCAGGCGCTACCGTCACGATCTTCCAGCTGAATGTCACCGCAGCCGCAGTGCAGGGTCACGCCTTGCTGTTGATGCAATTCCAGCAGCGCTTGGGAGACATCCGCGCCGACACTGCGCATGCACAGCGCCGGCTGGCGTTCAAAGACCGTCACGTCAGCACCGGGGCGCCGCGCCGAAGCGGCAATCTCCAGCCCAATCCAGCCACCACCGACGATCGCCAGTCGACGGCATCCTTGCAGCGCCTGACGCAGCTTCGCCGCATCATCCCAGGAACGCAGCGTCATCACCCGAGGGTGACTGGCCCAACGGGCGTCCGGCAGGCGCGGTCGGCCACCGGTGGCAATCAGCAGTTGATCAAACTGCAGCTGCCGACCGTCGCTGAGGCTGACGATTTGTTTTTTTGCATCAATGGATTCGGCACGTAACGGCCGGCACCAGTTGAGATTCAACCCGGCGACCACCTGTTCGCTGAACAATCGGCTGAGCGGCGCTTCGCCGTCCAGCAACGCCGCCTTGGAAAGCGGCGGGCGTTCATAAAAGTCATAGGGTTCGTCGCTGATCACCGTCAGCCGGCCCGCATAGCCACGATCGCGCAGCGTTTTCGCCGCCCAACCGCCAGCCTGGCCACCGCCGATAATGACGATCCCCGCCGCTTCTGGCTGGCTCATAGCGCCTCCGGTTTTTTCTGCTGGCGGCGCGTATCGTGGTCGATCCCCCCTTCCACCGCCCACTCGGTGAACGACACCAGCGAGTGTTCCAGCTCGCGCGGCTGCCAGTTTTCAGTCAGATAGTCATCGTTGGTGTAGTACTCAAACGCGCCGCCAGTCGGGCTGTTGACGTACCAGAAATAGGCTGAGGAAATCGGATGGCGACCGGGGCCGATAAAGGTGCTCCACTTCTCTTTGTTCATGGCGATACCGCCGCCGATCACCTCGTGGATGTCGCGCACGGTAAAAGCTACGTGATTCAGGCCACGTGGACGATTCGGCAATTTCAGCAGGAACAGGTTGTGATGCCCGCCGCGCGCCTGAGTGCGCAGGAACACTGCCCGATCGATATAGCGATCCGAGACCTGGAAGCCCAGTACCTCACGGTAGAAACGTTCGGTGGCGGCCAGATCTTCGACGAAGAACACCACGTGGCCAATATTGATCGGCTGTGCCTGCGCATATACCGGGCTGGGCTGATCGATGCGGCGCACATCACCCCATTGGTTGATTGGTGATACCGGTAAATCGACTTCGCGCTGTTGGCTGACGCTAAAGCGCAGCGTCATACCGTTCGGATCGATACACTCCAGCTCTTCCCCCACCTGACGGAAGCCCGGCATCTGCGCCAACAGCGGCTGCAAAGCGGCCAATTCCGCCGGGCTGCCCACGCCCCAGGTCATGCGGCGCAGAGTCGAACCGCCCTCAAACGCCGCCGGCAAGGTCTCGCTCTGCAACGGATGCAGCACCACGCGCGCCCCACTCAGGGTGGTGAATTCACGTTGACGTTCGCCCCAGTGCTGTTGTGCCGCCTGCAGGCCGAAGTCCTGCATGAATTTTTCGCAGGTTGGCAGATCTTCGACGCCAAATTCCAGTTTTTCGATTCCGATTACGCTCATTGTTGTGCCTCACGTTCTCGCTGAATGCGGTTTTCAGGCATGACAAACCCCGGCCCCTGTTTGCCATGAGCCTTATCCCTGCCTGATTCATTGGTAGGGGACGAATACAGTCGCCCCGATTAATGCGAACGCGGCTTGCAGCCCCCCGACGAAAACAAGGGGTTGTCAGTTAGCCGACGTTAGCCTGCGGCGGCGCGCCCAGAAAGCCGGAGATTTTCTCTGCGGCGTCACGCACTTCCATGCGCAGCCGTTCGCGATCTGCTTTAGGGATCTCATCGAACGGCACCATAATGCTGACCACGGCCTCGACCCGCTGCTCGCGGTTAAAGATTGGATAGACTATCGAAGAGATGCCATGGCGGAAAAACGACTCGCCAATCACATAACCGCGCGCCTTATCCTGCTGCACCATCTGCCACAGCGCTTCACGATCTGCCGGGGTCCCCGGACCGTTGCCCGGCAGTTGTTCCTGCGGATAGAGCTGGTCGAATTCGTCGCGGGTAGCGCTGGTCAGCAGCATGCGCCCCAGTGAGGTTTGGTGCACCGGCAGGCGGGTGCCAACGCTGACCTGATTGATTTGCGAACCGGCGGCGCTGACGCGGGCGATGTAGATCACGTCGCGCTCATCACGGATCGCCAGATGACTGCTGCACTGGCTGCGATCGCGCAGTTGCTCTATCACCGGCTGACCGGCCTGGGCAACGTCCAGAGAAGCGATATATTCAAAGCCGAGGCGCAGCACTTTGATACCCAGCGCAAAGGTGTTGGTCCGTGGGTTGCGCTCCAGAAAACCCAGATGCTCCAGAGTTTGCACCACGCGATAGGCGGTAGCCTTTGGCATGTCGACCAGGCGATGCAATTGGGCAAAAGTCATTTCCTTATGCTGCTCGCCAAACGCCAGCAACAGTTGTAACCCGCGATCCAGTCCTGGGATCAGATATTTACACGCTTGATCGTCCGCCATGTGCTGCTCCTGGCTAAAGGTTGATTAGTTAAAAACAAAGCCGCCGTTAACCGGCAACAGTTGGCCGGTCACGAAATTCGCCAACGGCGACAGCAGGTAGAGCACCGAGCCATTAACGTCGTCAGGGTGCTGTGCCCCGGCCAATGCACGCCCTTGTTCGTACAGTTGATGACGCTCGGCGGGCACGTATTCGGTGGCCTCTACCCGCGTCAGTCCCGGTGCGATTGCGTTCACGCAAATCCCCTGCGGACCCAGTTCACGCGCCATTGAGCGGGTCATGGAGATGATCGCTCCTTTGCTGGCCACGTAAGCCATCAGGCGCGGTGCGCCCCACAGTGCGGTATCCGAAGCCACGTTAACGATCTTGGCATGTGGGGTTTGCGCCAACAGGGGTACCGCTGCCTGACTCACCAGCCAGGTACCGCGTACGTTGACCTGCATCACCCGATCCCACAGATCGATATCGTATTCCATCATGGTTTTGCCACCGACGCCGGTAGCCAGCGCCGCGTTGTTCACCAACCCGTCGATCGCACCGCCTTCGGCAATGGCGGTGAATGCCGCGCTGATCGACGCCGGTTCGGCCAAATCGATCACCTGCGTTTCAACCTGTGCGCCCTGCTCGCGCAGGTTCGCGGCGCTGTCTGCCAGTTCATCCGCCAGAATATCGCACATCACCACTCTGGCACCGGCCTCGCTGATGGCTGCGGCGAAACTCCGCCCCAGCCCGCGTGCCGCGCCGGTCACCACAATGCGTTTTCCCGTCAGCAAGCCGTTCACTGCGCCGCCTCCAGCTCACTGAGCTTCGCCAGCTGCTTCTGCGCTTCTTTTTGCATCATGCGGCGCAAGCGAGACAGCCCCACATCATGCTGATACAGATACTCGCGGCCACGCGCGTTCGGGGCCATATTTTCCAGCACGATACGATCCTGCTCCAGTACGTCCCAGTGCAGCGACTCCAGGCGGTTGCGATACATAAAGCGCCACATGTCACGCTGCCAGTCTTTCACCTTACGGATACGCCAGAAGAACACCCGGCAGTGATCCTTATCTTCCGGCACCACCATGCCGATGATCCAGAAGTGACCGCCCGGCCCGAAGCGCTTTTTGTACGGGATCGACAAACGCATCCAGTAGGCGCCGCTGCTGCCAAACTCCACCCAGTCAAAGTTAACGCCGATCTGACCATTCTTCTTAAAGATGAAACCGTTGTCGGTCGGCTCCAGCGCCATGTCCGCCTTGCGATCCCCTTCCGCCATCGAGTGCGAGGACGAATGCAGGTAGGTGCCGTGCATCGGATCCATCACGTTTTCCAGCGCGTACTGGTAATTGCAGTCCCAACTGGCGGTGCACAGGAAGTTGCTGTAGGCCGCTTCGTCCGCCAGCTCCGGCGGGAAGGTCAATTCAGCCGGCTCTTCATCCGCCGTCACGCCGAAATAGAGGAACACCGCACCGTAGGCTTCTTTGGCTGGGTAAGAGCGCAGGCATTTCTGCCCCACCAGCGGACAACGATCGACCGCCGGCACGTCTTTTACCGTACCGTCGCCACCCACTTCCACGCCGTGATACCAGCAGGCGATGCGATCGCCCAGGTTCCAGCCCATGGAAAGGCGCGCACCGCGATGCGGGCAGCGATCTTCCAGCGCATGGATCGCGCCGTCGCCGTCGCGCCACACCACAATCTGTTGCTCCAGACGCGTAATGCCCACCGGGTTATTGCCGATTTCCCAACTGGCCAGCACCGGATACCACATGCCGCGCAGCCCCTGGTCGAGATAGTCCTGTAAGGTCTGTGCGGAGGATGTTGTGTTTGCTGTCATTGTCTTCTCCCGGATGCTGCTCAGAAACCGTTAACGTGAAGGAATTCGCGGAACGCCGTCTCATTCCACGGCTGGCCATTGCGATCGAACAGGCGACGCTGATTCAGGGCGCTGACGATCTGCTCCAGCTCTTCTGCACCCTGATCGAAGATCTCTTCCAGCGCCGTGACCAACGCGGTCTCGAAACCGTCGGGTACGCGAGCGCGGGTTTGCCAGATGACGTTCTGAAATTGGCCCGGCTGATGGATTTGGCCATTGCCGCCTTCGCGCGCCGGGATCACCTGTTGGGTGTCCGGCAGCCAGGGATTGAAATCGGTGATGTGCTGCATTATTACTCCTCCGCAATAAAGGTGATTTGGATTTGATTGTCGATCACCCGGGTGGCATAGGTTTGCAGATCGCGGCCGCCTGGCTCACGCAGGCATTGGCCGGTACGTACGTCGAACAATGCTTCGTGCAACGGGCATTCGACCTTGCCGTCATCAACAAACCCCTGGCTGAGCAAGGCATAGGCATGTGGGCAAACGTCTTCCAGCGCGTAATAGTTGCCGTCGATCAGATACACCCCGACCTCTTTCCCTTCCACGTTGGCGGAGAAAGGAAAATCTTCTTTCACCTGAGACACTTCACACACTTTCGTCCAGCTCATTGCTTTTGTCCTCTATCTGATTGTTTCATATATGAAACTCAGTTTCTTATTTAATACACTCACTATAAGTCTGGTGAAACTTTCGTCAAGAGAGCAAAGCGGCAATTGTTAATGGAAAGTTGTTTAAACATGACAAATGCGGGAAGGATCACGAAAAAATGCACCGATATGAAAAACTGATGAAATCTGTGCTTTCTATCACTAATTTATGGATAAAAAGACGTTGATCTGGCTGATGCAATGCGAGTAAAAGTGCTATCTCGCTGTCTGAAACACCCTTTTTGATAACAATAAATTTACATAAAAACGGCTCAAACCTGCTTTTCACCACTGTGAAATCAGCGGGTTAGTTTACTGCTGTCTAAATTCGTTATTCGCCCGCCAAAGGAGCGTACATGGAGCGCATTGTGCAACAACGTCAACGCTGGTTCGGGGTAGTGGCCCTGCTGTTTCTGATCGTCATCGCCTATGCCGATCGGGTCAATATTGCCGTGATGCTGGTCAACCCCGACTTCTTGCAACACTTTCAGCTCGACGGTAACCGTGCGCATCAGGGCATGCTGATGACGGTGTTTTTGCTCGGTTACGGGCTTTCCGCCATGCTGCTGACGCCCTTTCTGGAAACCCTGATGGGCTATCGCCGGGCGCTGACGCTCAGCATTGTGCTCTGGGCGCTACTGACTGCTGCCTCACCGCTGGCGGGGTCGTTATTGCTGCTGTTTGCGGTACGCGCACTGCTTGGCGTCAGCGAAGGGCCGCTGTTCTCATTGAAAACCATGTACATCGGCGATCACTTCGCCGCCGATGAGCGCGGTAAACCCAATGCCGTCAGCACATTGGGTGTTTCCCTGGGCCTGGTGATAGGCTTTCCGCTGGTCAGTTTCCTGATGGCGCACTTCGGCTGGGCGGTCTCTTTCTATCTGCTGGCGCTGATCAACCTGCTGCTGGGGCTAGCGCTGGTGCGTCTTTTTATCCATCCTCGCTCGTTACCGCTGAGCGCCGTCGATCCTCAGCCGGTTCTGAGCCGTGTCTGGCACACCTTCGCCCTGGCCTGGCATACCCCGATGCTGGGTTGGATCATGCTGATCGAGATCGCGACCCTGAGCTACCTGTGGGGCTCCAGCTCCTGGCTGCCGGCTTACCTGACCGACGAGAAAGGATTCTCCATCAAACAAATGGGCTGGATGGCTTCGCTGCCGTTTATCGTCAGCATCGCCTCCAAATATCTCGGCGGCGTGCTGCTTGACCGCATTCGCCCCTATCAGGCACCGTTGATTTTCGCCTTTGGCGGTGCGACAACTGCGTTGTGTATCTATGGCGTGATGCACAGTCATCAGTTCGGCTGGATTGCTTTCTTCCTGCTGGCGGCCAATGCCTGCTGGGGGGCTCAGGGGGCAGCGATCCCAACTCTGTTGCAACATTATGCGCAGCCGCAGGCGGTCGGCAGCGCCTACGGACTGATTAACGGCATCGGCAATATGTTTTCGGCGTTTGTGCCGATGATTATGGGCATGGTGATGGCTAGCCAGGGCAAGGTGTCTTCAGGATTTGCGGTGCTGATGGTGTCGCAGCTAGTAACGCTGTTGGCGGGCTGTATTCTGTTTGGCCGGATGCGGATGACGCGAGAAGCCAGGCGGGCGTAAAGCAGTCGGGGCGCACATGCGCCCCGATCCGTATTTATGTTACCGGGCCTCAGCGCCCTTTCTTTTTACGACCCGGCTGAGCAAAGCGCTTGCGCGCAGGCGCGCTGTTGCTGGGTTTGTCGGCGCTTTTCGCCCCGCCGCCGGCCGGTTTTTTCACTGCCGGTTTGGCTTTCTTCGCCGGTTTGGCCTCCGAAGTGGAACCCTCTATCGACTTAAACAGTTCGACCAGTTCGTCGTCGGTTAAATCACGCCATTCACCCGGTGGCAAACCTGCCATGCTCACATTCATGATGCGAGTGCGTTCCAGCTTGGTGACCTCATAGCCGAAATGCTCGCACATGCGGCGAATTTGACGGTTCAGCCCCTGTACCAGCACGATGCGAAACACAAAGGGCGCTTCTTTCTTCACTTTGCATTTTTTCGTCACCGTACCCAGCATTGGCACGCCGGCACCCAAACCACGGATAAAGTCGTCGGTGACCGGTTTGTTGACCGTCACCCGGTATTCTTTTTCATGGTCGTTGCCCGCACGCAGGATCTTGTTCACCAGATCGCCGTGATTGGTGAGGAAGATCAGCCCCTGCGAGTCTTTGTCCAAGCGTCCGATCGGGAAGATACGGGTGCTGTGGTTGACGAAATCGACGATATTGTCTTTCTCGCCCTCTTCGGTGGTACTGACGATCCCGACCGGTTTGTTCAGCGCGATAAAGATCAGGTTGTCTTCGTTACGAGGCTCAATCAGCTGACCGTTGACCTTGACGACGTCCCCTGGGAATACCTGATCGCCAAGAGTAACGCGCTTGCCATTGATAAAAACGTTGCCTTGTTCGATATAACGATCGGCGTCGCGGCGAGAGCAGATGCCGCTCTCGCTAATATATTTGTTAAGACGTGTGGAAGGCTTGGTCAGCATGTTTTCTCCATACCCGTCGTCTTTCAAGTCACAGCGTTGTTACCTGCACTCCCCCACCCCAGTCACTTACAAAAGTAAGCTCCTGGGGATGAGCGAGCTGGGTGCCTAGCTGCGACTTGAAATCCATAGGGTATATAGATACCGGTTGTGTGTATTTCTCTATGGTACCGTTACAAGCGACTCGGCTTACCGCCCATAACCGCCTGTTAATACTATTAGGAACTTATTTGGTTTTTTTAGCCGCTTGCAGATACAGCATCTCCAGACCCAGGGTCGCCGCAGCCAGCGCGGTAATTTCGGACTGGTCATACGCCGGGGCGACTTCTACCACGTCCATACCGACGATGTTCAGCGACTGCATGCCGCGCACCAGTTTCAGTGCACGATCGGACGTCAACCCGCCGATGACCGGCGTACCGGTACCCGGTGCGAATGCCGGATCCAGGCAGTCGATGTCGAAGGTCAGATAAACCGGCATATCACCGACGATCTGTTTGATCTGAGCCAGCAGATCGTCAACGCTACGATCGTTAACCTGTGCCGCGTCCAGTACGGTGAAGCCGTTGTCATGGTCGAACTCGGTACGGATGCCGATCTGCACCGAGCGAGTGGGATCGATCAGGCCTTCGTTCGGCGCATGGAAGAACATGGTGCCGTGATCGTATTGGCTGCCGTTGGCATAGGTGTCGGTATGGGCATCAAAGTGCACCAGTGCCAGTTTGCCGAAATGTTTGGCGTGTGCGCGCAACAACGGCAGAGTCACGAAGTGGTCGCCGCCGAAGGAGAGCATGCGCTTGCCGGCTTTCAGCAGTTTTTCCGCGTGCGCCTGCAGCTTGTCGCTCATGTCCTGAGCATCGCCGAAGTTGAACACCACGTCGCCGCAATCGACGACATTCAGACGATCGCGCAGGTCAAAGTTCCACGGCCAGCGGTTGCCTTCCCAGGCCAGGTTGGTGGAAACCTGACGGATTGCCGCCGGACCGTGACGGCCACCGGCGCGGCCGGAGGTTGCCATGTCAAATGGAATGCCGGTGATGACCCACTCTGCATCGCTGTCGTAAGGCATAAAGTTCAGCGGAAAGCGCAGGAAACCAAAGGCATTGGACACTAAGGAATTATCGGGCTGATGGCCTAAGGTACTCATAGTAAACCCTCATATTTCAACGTTTCGCCTGTTGAAAAATCACACAGACACTGGCAAAAAAAAATCCCTCCCGCGTCGTTAGCCCGACGAGAAAGGGATCCATTCGAAATCTGTTTCAGTACTGCCTATGCAGCAGATTATCGCCGCATTTCGCTCGCGCTTCAAGAGCGCGCATCATCATATCGGCTGCTCGTCGTTAGCCAGTATATACCCTGAATCCTACCGTCGTGTGACCATTGCCCTTACGGGTGCCTGACATTGTGATTTGGCATCAGGGTATAAAAAAGGCCGGACATCCGTTGGATGCCCGGCCTTTCAGAAGCGCTCTACTTATTCATCTTCTAAATAAGTATAACCGTACAAACCGGCTTCGAACTCTTCCAGGAACTGCGCCTGCAGTTCGCTGTCCAGATCGGTTTCTTTCACCTGATCGCGGAACTTGGCCAACAGTGCGGTAGGGTCAAGCTGCACGTATTCCAGCATATCGGCAACGGTATCGCCTTCATCGGACAACTCGGTTTCTACCGTACCGTCAGGGAACACGAACACGTCAACCGAGGCGGTGTCGCCGAACAGGTTGTGCATGTTGCCGAGGATCTCCTGATAGGCGCCAACCATAAAGAAGCCCAGCGCCGGCGGGTTTTCCGGATCGTACGGCGGCATTGGCATGGTGGTCGCCACGCCGTCACCGTCGATGTAGTGATCGATGGTGCCATCCGAGTCACAGGTGATGTCCAGCAGCACCGCGCGACCTTCCGGCGGCTTATCCAGGCCTTCCAGCGGCAGTACTGGGAACAGCTGATCGATACCCCAGGCGTCCGGCATCGACTGGAACAGCGAGAAGTTGACGTAGAACTTGTCCGCCATACGCTCTTGCAGTTCGTCGATGATTGGGCGGTGTGCACGGTTGCTCGGATCCAACTGCTGCTGGATCTTGTTGCAGATGTTCAGATACAGCTGCTCAGCCCAGGCACGCTTGGTCAGATCCAACATGCCGTGTGCATATTGAGTATGAACGTCGTGCAGATCCATTTGGCTGTCGTGCAGCCATTCACGCAGCGAGCGGCGATTTTCCGGCTCGTTCATTTCCTGCCAGGTTTCCCACATGCTTTCCAGCGCGCGTGGCGCGTCTTCAGCTGGCGGCAATGGATCGCTGAATTCGTTGCGTTCAACGCCGATCACGTTGGATACCAGCACCGTATGATGCGCGGTCACTGCACGACCGGATTCGGTGATCACCGTCGGGTGCGGCAAACCGTGTTCATTACAGGCGTCGCCGATGCCCCAGATCACGTTGTTGGCGTATTCGTTCAGGCCGTAGTTCACCGAACAGTCGGACTGCGAACGGGTACCTTCATAATCTACGCCCAGACCGCCGCCCACGTCGAAGCACTGGATGTTCACGCCCAGCTTATGCAGTTCGACGTAGAAGCGCGCCGACTCACGTACGCCGGTGGCGATATCGCGAATATTGGCCAGCTGCGAACCCAGGTGGAAGTGCAGCAGTTGCAGGCTGTCGAGACGGCCCGCTTCACGCAGGGTTTCCACCAGCTTCAGCACCTGAATGGCTGCCAGACCGAACTTGGACTTTTCGCCGCCGCTCGACTGCCATTTACCGGAGCCTTGCGACGCCAGACGCGCACGCACGCCCAGGCGCGGTACCACGTTCAGGCGCTCGGCCTCTTCCAGCACCATGTTGATCTCGGACATCTTCTCGATCACCAGGTACACCTTGTGCCCCAGCTTTTCGCCGATCAGCGCCAGACGGATATATTCACGGTCTTTATAGCCGTTACAGACGATCACCGAGCGGGTCATGCCAGCATGCGCCAGCACCGCCATCAGTTCGGCCTTGGAGCCGGCTTCCAGCCCCAGCGGTTCGCCGGAATTGACCAGAGATTCAATCACGCGGCGATGTTGGTTTACCTTGATCGGGTAAACCAGGAAATAGCCACCTTCATAGCCGAACGACTCACGCGCACGTTTGAACGCGGCATTGATCGAACGCAGACGGTGCTGCAGGATCTGCGGGAAGCAGAACAGTGCCGGTAGGCGTAAACCGTCGTTTTGACGCTGCTTCACCAGCTCGGCCAGATCGACACGTGCCTGCGGGACGTCCGGATCCGGGCACACGCTGATGTGGCCCAGTTCATTGACGTCATAATAATTGTTGCCCCAGTAGGCGACGTTATAAGTGCGCAGCATCTTGCTGGCATCACGATCATTCATGGCAACCTCCTGCATGGAGCGCAAAGATATAGATTCGCCCGTTGCTGACGGACGGTGAATCAAAAGATCATCAGACATTACTCGCCTCACATCGCGTACTGACGATACAGTCAGCCACTATCGCAGCTACAACCCGCGAGAACAACCCAACAAACCGCCCTTGCGGCAGCGAATAAAACTGCCGTTCGCGGTCAGCGATCGGTTTATTACTCATATAATTGTAAGACACCCTGTTCAAACCTCGTGAATCGGGTCAAGAAACATCCCACAGGAAGGCTGCAGGCTACCCTTGTTCAGTTCTTCAGACGACCGTTAACCGGCCCGAGAATCCTGAGTAGCGCCCAAGTGTTTATCACACCTGGAAGGTGGTGTAGAGACAAGACGGGAAATAGCAGAAGAATGTGCGCCAGAACGGCACTGCTGTTGAGAACCAACAACCGGTAGACAACGGATCATTAATCCAACCACCTCCACGCACGTCGCCCTCTATGAACGACTGAGCCTCTATTAATAGTGTAAGAACGTGACCGTTCTATGAAGCGGCGACGCCAAAGGTTGGCGTCTGCGGCTGACAATCAGACCACCCGTGGAGGCGTCACAGAAGTTTACAACTTCGTACCCCACACTGTGCACCAAATGAGCCGCGCGCGCAGTTTATACCGATAACACGGGGAAAATGCAAAATGAAAATTTGTCGGAAACTGTTTCAAGCGATGAAAATGGCGCCGGAAGCTTTGCGCAAAAGAGCGAAAGGGCAAAAAAATACTGGCAATCCGGCTAAGGCCTGACCTAAAATAGACGTCCAGATGTTAATCCATCTATACTGGTTAACTGATAAACTGCTTAACGGCTTTGCCTGAGGGGCGTTGCAGGAAGCATCTCGCGCCATCAGCGGAAGACCCTTCGCTTTGATGCCGGATCTCCAGCGCTGTGCAGTAATTTCTAACCCGTCTTATGCAAGGTAAAGAACACCATGGCTAAACACCTATTCACGTCCGAATCCGTCTCCGAAGGACATCCTGATAAAATCGCTGACCAGATCTCCGATGCCGTTCTCGACGCCATCCTGGAACAGGATCCTAAAGCACGCGTAGCCTGCGAAACCTACGTGAAAACCGGCATGGTTCTGGTTGGCGGCGAAATCACCACCAGCGCCTGGGTAGATATCGAAGAGATCACCCGTAAAACCGTGCGCGAAATCGGCTATGTTCATTCGGATATGGGCTTCGACGCCAACTCTTGTGCCGTACTGAGCGCCATCGGCAAGCAATCCCCGGATATCAATCAGGGTGTTGACCGTACCGATCCTCTGGAACAGGGTGCTGGCGACCAGGGCCTGATGTTTGGCTATGCTACCAACGAAACCGAAGTGCTGATGCCGGCACCGGTGACCTACGCGCACCGCCTGGTGCAGCGCCAGTCCGAAGTCCGTAAAAACGGCACTCTGCCGTGGCTGCGTCCGGATGCGAAAAGCCAGGTCACCTTCCAATATGACGACGGCAAAATCGTCGGTATCGATGCGGTGGTACTGTCCACCCAGCATTCCGAAGATATCTCTCTGAAAGATCTGCAAGAAGCGGTGATGGAAGAGATCATCAAGCCGGTTCTGCCTGCAGAATGGCTGAGCGCCAGCACCAAATACCACATCAACCCGACCGGCCGTTTCGTTATCGGTGGCCCAATGGGCGACTGCGGCCTGACCGGACGTAAAATCATCGTTGATACCTACGGCGGCATGGCTCGTCACGGTGGCGGTGCGTTCTCCGGTAAGGATCCGTCCAAGGTTGACCGTTCAGCGGCTTACGCAGCGCGCTACGTGGCGAAAAACATCGTTGCCGCCGGCCTGGCTGACCGCTGTGAGATCCAGGTTTCCTACGCTATCGGCGTGGCGGAGCCAACCTCCATCATGGTGGAAACCTTCGGTACCGAGAAAGTCCCTACCGAACAGCTGACCCTGCTGGTACGCGAGTTCTTCGATTTGCGTCCATACGGCCTGATCCAGATGATGGATCTGCTGCAGCCGATCTACCGCGAAACTGCAGCTTACGGTCACTTCGGCCGCGAGCACTTCCCTTGGGAAGCGACCGACAAAGCAGAATTGCTGCGCGATGCTGCCGGCCTGAAATAAGCCTGCGTATCGAATGTGAAAACGGCAAGCCTTGGCTTGCCGTTTTTGTTTTTAGCGGATGGGTGCTCGTGGATCCACGCTCAAACAACCAACAGGCGGGAGCAATACTCCCGCCGTTGGGTTGCCTTACCTTTTGGATTCGTAAGCCAGAATGGCCGCAACTTCCGTGTTGCCCGATCGGATCCGCAGCTCACAAAGTTTGCTGCGTGTTATCCATGCCAGTGATATTACAGTGGCACAAATAACGACCAGTTTTAGGACACTCCCTTTGTTCGGCATCATGCCTCCTTCTCCTTGCCTCTCGGCGGGTAAGAAGCTAACCTAACGTTGTCTGGCGTTAGAGTTGGCCTCGGGTTGATGTATATCGACACGGGGCTTTTCTCTTTCTATCCCTTACGAATGCTCGGGACGAAAGATCCAGAGCACCCACGCGCAGTATATGCACCGCCCCTCAGATCTCAGCCCCCTTTCCACACTGAATACCCGTACTGCGCAGCCGTACGCTAAACTTTGCAAATGTATGAAAATGCGAAAATAAAAAGCGCCAACAGTTGGCTGTTAGCGCTTAAGTGTACCCAGCAATTTTCTGGCTTTACTTGACTGTAATGATCTACTCATCCCAGACACTTTCATCGTGGATAAGAACACCGGAGATCGTCTAGTGTGAGGCAAGCTCACGGAAGAAAGCGGGGTTAGCCTGGATCGCCGCCAACACTTTTGCAGCCAGCCCGGTTGGGTTACGTCTTTTGGTTTCCCAGCTCTTAATGGTATCAACGCTGGTACCCAATACCTTTGCCATTTCGCTCTGAGAAACATTAAGCTGCGCCCTGATCGCCTTCACATCTGCGATATCATAACGCGTAACATTAGCAGGGGACTTAACCCCGTTCTTAATGGCGACAGCTTCTTCAAGAGACGTTTTCATATCGTCAAAAAAGCTCATGTCACACCTCATCTTTCAACAATTTCGTTAATTTCTTCAGCTCTGATTTTTCCATATCGGTCAGACTGTCTTTAATGCTTTTCGGATAGGCCATCACCAGATAGATCACCTCTTTGGTCGCCAGAAAGTAAATCACTCTGGCGCTTCCCCTTTTTCCCTGTGGGCCTGTTGCCATCCTGACTTTCCGCAACCCGCCGGTTTTCTGTATCAAATCGCCTTTACCCGGTGATTCGATGAGTTCTTTCTGGAGTTCTTTTAGCTCGTCGTCCGTGGCTATTAGCTTGATCTGCCGCGTAAACATCGGGGTCTCAATAAATACTAGCGCATGACTCACTGGCACCCTCTCCATTTAAGGTACAAAGTACACCACGAAATGTACTATGTACACCAAGTTAACGTGAGTATGGGCACTCGAGATAGGATCCTGAGCCCCGCACGCAGTATATGCATCGCCCCTCAGATCTCAGCCCCCTTTCCACACTGAATACCCGTACTGCGCAGCCGTACGCAAAGCTTTGCAATGGTATGAAAATACGAAAAAATAAAGGCCCAGCGATGCTGAGCCTTTGAGGATAGAAACGGCAGGAAGGACGTCGGTTACGAGGTTTGCTTACGCAGTAAATAAACGAAATACGGCGCCCCGATAAAGGTAGCTAGCAGCCCGGCAGGGATCTGGTACGGGAACATCACCATACGGCCACACCAGTCTGCAAACACCATCAGCAAGCCCCCCAACAGCGCGGCTATCACCATCTGCGGTAACGCACGGCGGAAGCCCAACATACGTGCCATATGCGGCGCCATCAGGCCGATAAAGCTCAACGGCCCCACGGTCAACGTCGCCATCGCCGTCAGCGTAGCAGCCAGCAGCAGAATGACCACTCGCACCGGCGTCAGCGCAATCCCCACCGAACGGGCCGTGGCACTGCCCAAAGGCAGAATACTGAGCCAGCGGCGACACAATGGCGCCAACGCGATCAGCAGCGCAGCAATGGCCGCCGTACGTACCGCCTGTTCCGGCGTCACCGAGTAGGTGGAACCTGAAATCCAGGTCAGCAACCCGCCCATACGCGGATCGCCGCTCGCCAGCAGCAGGAAAATAGTGGTGGTAAAGGCCGTGCTGAGCGCAATACCGGCCAGCAGCATGCGTTCGGTGGAAAAACCACCGCGCCCGGCTGTGATCATAATCACCAATAGCGTCGCCGCTGCCCCCAGGCTGCCGGCCGGCAGCAGCCAGACAAAGGCATCCCCCGGCACGATAAACAGCATGACCACCACGCCAAAGGCCGCGCCGGAGCTGATACCCAGCACTTCCGGGCTGGCCATCGGGTTGCCTGTCAGCTTTTGGATCAAGGTCCCCGCCACCGCCAGCATCATGCCCGCAGCCAGCGCTGACAGCACGCGTGGCCAGCGCCACGGCATCAATGACTCCAGCTCTGCGCCCTGGCTCCAGTGCCAGCCTGTGGCGTTCTGACCAAACATCAATGCCACGGCAATGCCGGCCAGCAACACCGTCGCTGCCAGTGCTGCCCACCCCCACAGATGACCGCGTTCGGCAGGTACCCTGTCACCCAGGTTCATTGGTGGCGGCGTAGCGGCACTGCGCAACCGCGGCAACAACCACAGCAACAGCGGAGCACCAAACAGCGCCGTTGCCGCCCCGGTCGGGATCTCACGCCAGACCTGCGTCAACCAGATCATCACCTGGTCGGTCAACCACAGCAGCAGCGCCCCCAGCAACGGCGCCAGCATCATGCGATGCGCCAGACGGCGCGCGCCCAGCATTTTTGCCATCAGCGGTGCAAACAGGCCAATAAAGCCAATGACGCCTACCGCATTCACCAACATCGCACTGAAAATTATCGCCACAGCCAGCGCGCAAAAACGCGCCATCGACAACCCTAAACCCAGATTGCGCGCAACACCATCGTCCAGCCCCAGCAAGGTCAGCGGGCGCAACAGCAGCACAGCCAACACCCCGGCAATCAGCAGGCGCGGCAGGATAAACTGCGCGGTGCTCCAGTCCTGCTGGTTTAACGCACCGGTGCTCCACAGGAACAGACCCTGCAGTTGATCGTAGTTGAACAGTGCCAGCAGACTGTTGACCGCCCCGCAATACAGCCCCAGCACCAGCCCGGCCAGGATCAGCGTCACCGGGGACATACGTTTGCCCCAGGCCACGCCGAACACCAGCCCGCCGACCAGGATGGCGCCAGCCATTGCCGCCAGTTGCCGGGTCATCTCACCGCCCGGCAACATCCACAAAGTGGCAATAGTCAGCCCAAGCTGCGCCCCAGCTGACACGCCGAGCGTCGCCGGTTCCGCCAGCGGATTGCGCAGCACCTGCTGGAACAGTACGCCAACCAGCCCCAAGCCGGCACCGGCCAACAGAGACACCGACAGCCGTGGCAACAGGCTGTAGTGGAACAGCATTTGGCGCACATCGTCGATGTTCGGCGCGCTCAGCGCCTGTCCCCACAGTGCCCAGGGCAGCTGTTGCAGCAGATTGTAGATCGTCAGGCCGCCCGCCGCCGCCAACAGTAACAGCAGCAATGTCAGCGGTAATGCGCGAATGCGTGCGCTCATGAATAACTCTCCTGCACCTGCTCCAGCAGATGGCAAAAACGCATCGCTGACAGCGTCGCGCCGTAAAACCACACAGCCGGCACCTGACGCAATTGGTTCTGCCTGACAAACGGCAATGCCTGCCACAGTGGGGTAGAACTGACTTTTTCCATCATGGCCTGATTGCCGTGATCGAGATAAATCGCGCGCGCATTTTTTACCGCCGTCAGGCGCTCAATGCCCACTACCGCCGTACCCCAGAAATTGGTTTCCCCCTCCCAGGCATTTTGGATCCCAAGCTGGTCCATCACCTCCTGGAACAGGCTTTTCTGTCCAATGACCAGCGCATGGCGCGTGTCCAGCAGGGAGAACAGCAGCAGCGGCTGTCGGCTGTAAGACTGCAGCCGCTGACGCGCATCCTGGATAAATCGGTCGAACTGGATCAGGTGCTGCTCTGCCCGTGCCTCAAGGCCCAGCCGCTGCGCCAGTTGCACTAACGACTTCCGGCCCACCGTCAGCGGTTTGCCGCTGCCGTCATTGAAGCCGAAGCTCATGGTCGGGCCGATAGGGGCCAGCTTTTGCGGCGTCGGCCCGTATCCCTGCGACAGCAGCAACAGCGAGGGCCGCAGCTGCTGCAGCAATTCCAGATTCGGCTCGGTGCGTTGACCGACGTCGATCACCGACGCCGGCATTTTCGGCTCTTCTACCCACAGGTTGTAGTTGTGGATATCCGCGACGGCCAGCGGCGTGATCCCCAGAGCCAGCAGCAGCTCGACAGGCAACCACTCCAGCGCCACAATGCGCGAAAGATCGGGTGGCGTTGCCGCCGCCTGGCTCGGCAAGGAAAACAGCAGGGGCGACAGCGCCATGGCCGTCAGCAGGCGACGGCGAACGGCATCATGATGAAAATCAGAAGAATCAGGCATCAGTAGACAAAACTCACCGGCGCGCCGCCGCTTGGATGCGGCAGCGTACCCATAGGAATACCGTAGATTTGCTCCAGCACGTCACCCTGCATCAACTCCAGCGGGGTGCCCTGGGCAATCATCTCGCCGCCGCGCAACGCCACCAGATGGTCGCAGTAGCGTGCGGCCATATTGATGTCATGCAGCACCGCAATCACCGTCAGGCCACGCTCATGGCTCAAACGTTGGATCAAAGCCAGTACCTCAACCTGATGGGCAATATCCAGCGCAGAGGTCGGCTCGTCCAGCAACAGGCAACGGCTGTCTTGCGCCACCATCATCGCCAGCCAGGCGCGTTGACGCTCGCCGCCGGACAGGCTGTCGACCAGGCGGTTGGCAAACGGCTTCAGCCCCACCAGCGCAATCGCCTCTTCCACCTGCTGGCGATCGTTAACACCAAAGCGGCCCAAGGCGCCGTGCCAGGGGTAGCGGCCAATCGCCACCAGTTCGCGCACCGTCATCCCTTCCGCGGCGGGCAATTGTTGAGGGAGATAAGCGACCTGACGTGCGAAGGCCTTGCTGTCCCATTGGCTCAGCAGCTGCTGGTTAAGCCGCGCCGTACCGGCGGTTGGATTTTGGTGGCGACCGAGAATTTTCAGCAAGGTCGATTTGCCGGAGCCGTTGTGGCCGATCAGCCCGCAGACTTTCCCCACGGGAAAGGTCAACGACAAGGGTTGTAGCAGCACGCGGCCGGGAACGGCAAAGCTGGCGCTGTCCAGGGTAAAGGTGGCGTCGTGATTGAGGTGTTTATCCTGCATAGGTCCTACTCTGTCCGGGGCGACATGGCGCCGCCCCGGTAATCCGATTAGAAGCGGAAGGTTGCGGTGGCGACCACCTGGCGTTCAGCGCCCCAGTAGCAGCCATAGGTGGCAAAGCAGCTGGAGACGTATTCTTTATCAAACAGGTTGTTCACGTTGATGCCAATCGAGGAACCTGGCAGATTGAAACGCGCCAAATCGTATTTTATCGCCGCATCTACAACCGTATAGTCCTTTACTTTAAAGGTGTTGGCTTCATCACCATAGCTGGAACCGACATAACGAACGCCGGAGCCCAGGGTCAACCCGCTGAGTGCGGTTTCATGGAAGGTGTAATCCGCCCACACTGAAGCCATATGTTTTGGAATCGCCGCCGGGGTATTGCCCTGTAGCGTGGTGTCCTTGGTGTACTCGGCATCCGTGTAGGTATAAGACCCCAGCAGGTTGACGTTGGCCGTCAGTGCGGCTTTGCCTTCCAGCTCTACCCCGCGGGAGCGGATCTCCCCTCCTAGCACGCTAGCAAACGAGTGTTCCGGATCGGGATCCGCCACCTTATTGTTGGTTTTGGTCAGCTGATAAATCGCAATGCTGGCAGTAATTGGGCGATCTTTAGGTGCAAACTTCACCCCGGCTTCATACTGCTTGCCTTTGGAAGCGGCGAAGGTATTGCCACTAAAGTCAGTCCCTGAAGTAGGTTCAAAGGATTCACTGTAGCTGACATAGGGCGCAATGCCGTTTTCAAATACATAGTTCAAACCCGCGCGGCCGGTGAACTCGTTGTCCTTCTGTTTTGATACCAAATTCTGTTTCAGGCGGTTGGTGCTGTTTGTGTCGCTCCAGTCATAACGCCCGCCCATGGTCAGTACCCAGTTGTTCCACTCGGCCTGATCCTGCACGTAAAGCCCGGTCTGCTCTTGGCGGTTAACCTGGCTGGCGCCGCCGGTAATGGTATAGCTTTGATTGCCGTACTGCGGCGCCACCACATTAAGGCTAGAAGCACTGCCATACTGATAAACGACGTCGTTACGCATACGCATGTAGTCCACACCCATCAGCAAGGTGTGATCAACCGCTGCCGTCGCAAACTTTGCCTGCGCCTGAGTGTCCACTGCAAAACTCGACAAATGCTCTTTCGAGTTCATCACCCCACGCGTCAACTCTGCAGGATTGGTCGCGCTGATGCCCTGGCCATAGATAGAACGGTAGTCCACGTCCATCTTGGAATAACGCAGGTTTTGACGCAGGGTCCACACATCATCAAAGCCATGCTCAAAGGCGTATCCCACCATCTGTTGCTTACGCGAGATGTTGTTATAACCCGGCTCACCGTCGTTGAAACTGGTTGGCAACTTGCCGTTAATCCCATTTTGTACCGTCCCCTCTTTCGGCAGCCAGCCATAGAAGCCCACGCTTGGGTCATCCTGGAAACTGCTGAGGAATGTCAGTGACGTACGATCATCCGGCCGCCAGCTGAAAGAAGGCGCAATCGCATAGCGTTTGCTCTTCTCACCGACCTGCTGCTGATCTTCATCTCGCGCCAGACCGGTCAAGCGATAGGAATAAATGCCGTCATCATCCAATGCCCCGCCAAAGTCGAAGCCGGTCTGGAACAGATTGTCGGTACCCATTTTAAACTGAACTTCACGCAGGGTTTCCGTGGTCGGCCGCTTACTGACCAAGGCGACAACCCCGCCCGGGTTGCTCTTGCCATAAAGCACCGACGAAGGACCGCGCAACACTTCCGCACGTTCCAGGAAGTAAGGGTCAATTTGGTAAATGGAATAGTTATCGTCCTGCAGCTTCAGCCCATCCAGGTACATGTTGGTACCTACCGAACTGAAACCACGAATATTTACGGCATCATAAGCGGTAGAGGCGCCGCGGTTGCCCACCATCACGCCCGGCGTATAAGCCAGTGCGCCTTTTACCGTATCCGGCTGGCGCATATCCATCTCTTCACGCGTCACGACGGAAACCGACTGCGGAGTCTTTTCAATCGGCGTGTCGGTCTTGGTACCGGTGGCACTGTGTTTGGCCGCGTAGGTCCCTACCGGCCCCCAGGCGTTTTCCTGCTGCGATTGGCTGCTGCCTACCACGGTAAGGGTCTCTTCCTTGGCGGCGGACTTGGTATCGGCGGAAAATGCCGGCATAGCCAGCGTGCCAAGGGCGGCAGCGATAGTCATCGCTAACCCACTGACGTGAGAACGGCTCTGCTTGGCCGCGGAAGGAAGACGCTTGGTCGACATAGGTGGTTTCTCTGATGAATTATTTGATAACGAATGTAAACGATAATAATTATTATAATCGCGGCATTTTATGCAGAAGCTAAATTAAACTGCAAGTCGAATTCGGCCGGTAAATTGGTGTGCGATTAACCGCTTAGCCACATCAAGCAGGTGGAAATAAACTGCGCAAAGAAATAAAAAAGCCCGCAACGGGAAGTTACGGGCTTAATAATAAAGAAAAACTTTTCACCTGAGCAGTGACAAGCAAGGTCGCTTACTTGCCGAACATGTCCTTGATCCAGCCGGCAACGCCGTCAGCATCTTTTTGTTCGCCCGCTGGCTGTTGCTGCTGCTCTTGTTGCTGCTGCTGAGCGGCCTGACTCGCCTGGCACAACCCCTGCGGATTATCGGTCCATACCGGAATGGTACGCCCACCGCCGCCACAGACGAAGTTACCGCTGCCGTCGATAGTCATCTGGTTGATACCTTCCGGCGGTTGCAGCATCAGCGGCAGCGGCGTCTGGTTTTCCAGATAGCGGCGATACAGCGTCAGCGCACCGTTGGCACCGGTCAGCTTGGCTGGGCCGTTGTTATCGCGCCCTACCCAGGCGATAGCCACTTCTTTACCGTCGATACCGGCAAACCAGCTGTCGCGCAGGTCGTTGGTGGTACCGGTTTTCGCCGCCAGATTGTAGTTGGGGAATTTCACCGACAATGAGCGGGAAGTCCCGCGCGCTACGCCCTGCTGCATCGCATACAGCGTCAGGTAAGCCGCCTGGGCCGGTACCACGCGTTCCGCCTGCGGGAAGCTCTGGTACAGCACTGAGCCGTCTTCAGCAATCACCGAACGCACCGCAGACAGCGGAGCACGGTTACCGCCACCGGCAATGGTCTGGTATTCCTGCGCCACTTCCATCGGCGTCAGGCCAATCGCGCCGAGCAGCATCGAAGGCACCGGATTGATTTCAGCTTTCGGAATGCCCAAACGCTGCAGCGTTGCGCTGACCTGATCCAGGCCAACCGACATACCCAGGTTTACCGTCGGTACGTTGAGTGAAAAGGCAAGGCCATCCACCAGCATCACCTGCCCGCGGAACTTGCGGTCATAGTTGTTTGGCTGCCAGACGGTGCCGTTCGACAATTTCAGCGTCAGCGGCTGATCCGCCAGCCAGGTGTTCAGACGATATTTGTCCGGCTCAGACAGCGCAGTCAGGTACGTCGGCGGCTTGGCCAGTGAACCGACCAGGCGACGCGCCTGCATGGCACGGTTAAACCCGGCAAACTGCGGGTTGGCACCGCCGACCATGGCGCGAACTTCGCCGCTGAAACGATCGACAATCACCATCGCCGCTTCCAGATCCTGAACATGACGAGCCGCCTTCAGGGCCGGCACGCCGTCTTCAACCGCTTTTTCCGCCGCATCTTGCGACACCGGATCCAGCGTGGTGAAGATTTTCACCCCGGACAAGTCGTTAACCTTGTCGCCCAGCTTGGCTTGCAGCTCCTGACGCACCATCTGCATAAACGCCGGCTGCGGTGTGATCACCCCACCTTTCGGCTGCACGCCCAGTGGACGAGCGCTGAGCATGTCGTACAGTTCAGCATCAATAACGCCCTGGTTCTGCAACAGTTTGAGCACCAGGTTACGACGTTCCAGCGCCAGCTTCGGGTTACGCCAAGGGTTATACAACGACGCGCCCTTGACCATGCCCACCAGCAGCGCCTGCTGATCCAGGCTCAGTTCGTCCACCGGACGGCCGAAGTAGTACAGGCTGGCCAACGGGAAACCACGAATTTGATCGTTGCCGCTCTGGCCGAGATAAACCTCGTTCAGATACAGCTCAAGGATGCGATCCTTGCTGTAACGGTAATCCACCAACAACGCCATGTAGGCTTCATTGGCCTTACGCCACAGCGAACGCTCGTTGGTCAGGAACAGGTTTTTTACCAACTGCTGCGTCAGGGTACTGCCGCCCTGCACCGCACGTCCGGCGGTCAGGTTAGCCAGCACCGCACGACCGATGGAGTAAGGACTGATACCGTCATGCTCATAGAAGTGACGGTCTTCGGTGGCAATCAGCGTATCCACCAGCAGGTCAGGGAAACCGGCGCGCGGCACGAACAGCCGCTGTTCGCCGTTCGGCGACTGCAACATGGTGATCAGACGCGGATCGAGACGGAAGAAGCCGAAGCTGCGCTGGTTTTCCATGTTCTCGATATTCGCGAGACGGTTGTTCTGGAAATTCAGACGCGCGTGGATCTGCCCTTCTTTGCCGTCCGGGAAATCAAACGGACGACGCAGCAACTCAATGCTGTTGGCCTGCACGGTAAACTCACCCGGGCGCGTCATGCGGCTTACCTGGCGGTATTGCATGCCCTCGAGTAAATTGA
This sequence comes from Serratia sp. BNK-12, assembly GCF_047456085.1. NCBI lineage: Bacteria > Pseudomonadati > Pseudomonadota > Gammaproteobacteria > Enterobacterales > Yersiniaceae > Serratia > Serratia sp. BNK-12. Next base: position 699,268 of record NZ_CP179896.1, on the reverse strand, counting down.
CCATTTCCTTTTTGCTGTACGGCATGCCCGGTTCCAGGTTGACCATGCGGCCATAAACCGCCGCCGGCAACTGCCAGACCTTGCCGTCAATGCGGCTGCGGATCTGCGAATCCAGGTACACGCCATAGATCGCCAACAGCACGGCAACCACCAGAATCAGTTTGATCAGCAGGCCGAGCCAACGGCGTTTTTTACGCGGCGGAGTCGCTTTTACCTTACGCGGCATGCGTTCTTCCTCGTCTTCATAATCATCATCGTCATCCTGGTACTCATCTTCCTCGTAATCATCGTAATCGTCATCTCGACGACGGCGCGGCGGCTTGCGCGACGCGGTGCGTGTTGGTTGTTTCCCTTTGCGCCCGATGGGCTCGCGGTCATCCCCAGCCATTGCTGTTGTTCTCCAGACTTGGCGGCACTGCCGGCCATTATGAGTCGCTTAATCTGTCGCGGCGCCAGACCGCTGAACAGAAGAAACATCTGAATTCTTCTTCTAAATAATTGGCGTTGCATCACAACAAAACCAACGGTTTTGTTGAACAGCGCTTGCGCTGGCCCCAACGGGGCGAGGCTCTGCCGAGTAACGCGATGAGAGAGCTTATCCCGATGAGCTTACTCTAGTAAGTGATTCGGGTAAGTGAACACAGCCAACACAGATGCGGCGTCAAATATGACGAGGCTACTGATATTTTTTCGTGCGCCGCGTCGGGGCGGTATTCGCCGGATCGTCCGGCCACACGTGTTTCGGGTAGCGCCCTTTCATCTCTTTTTGCACTTCCCGGTAAGCCCCCTGCCAGAACGCCGCCAGATCGCCGGTAATTTGCAACGGCCGGTGCGCCGGTGAGAGTAACTCAAGCACCACCGGGATGCGACCTTCGGCCAACATCGGGCTGCGCTGTTCACCGAACACTTCCTGTAAACGCACCGCCAGCGCCGGAGGTTTTCCGGCATCATAACGGATGGGCAAGCGGCTGCCGGTCGGCACAGTGTAATGAGTGGGTAGCGCATTATCCAGCCGCTGTTTTTGCTGCCAGTTAAGCAACCGCGCCAAAGCCTCGGCGATATTCACCTGTTTTAATCCGCGCATGTCCCGCACGCCACCGAGCGACGGCAATAACCACTGCTCCAGCGAGGCCAACAGCGACTCATCGTCGACCGGCGGCCAGGCGGCCTCCGGCAACCAGTTTTGCGCACACTGCAAGCGCAGCCGCAGCTGTTCGGCGGCGGTATCCCAGTTGAGTACCGCTATGCCCTGAGCGCGAACCCAGTTAATCAATGCCTGCTGCAGCTCTTCGTCCGCCGGCTTGGCCAACGGTTGAGCACGCAGCGTCAGACGACCAATTTGCTGGCGTTTCCAGGCACGTAAAGTGCCCTTTTCTTCATCCCATTCCACCGCCGTTTGCTGGGAAACCATCGCCGGCAACTGCGCCGCCAGTGCATCAATTTCCACCGGCAACGCGAGCAGGATACGCGCATCGGGGCTGTTGTGCCCCTGTAGCAGGCTTGGCACGATAAGCCAGGGGGCACGTGACAATGCTTCATCCTGATTCATCGCCGCGCCCATGCCATCGGCCAGCAGATAGCGGCCATCCTGCCCCCGTCGTTGGGCAATGCGATCGGTAAACGCCAATGCCAGCAGCCGCGGTGCCAGTTCGACATCGATCCGCCCCGCTTTCACCTGCAGACGGCGAGCTAGCTGTGTGGCGCGGCGCTGCCAATTTGGCTGCGGACGACTCAGCCAGTAGCCGATATCCATTTGCCCACCGCGCGGGGGTTCCTCCAGCAACGCAGCCAAAGCAGCGGCCGTCGCCAACCCATCCGCCCCCAGTTCTGCGCCGTGGGTCAGCATCGCCGCCAAACGCGGCTCACAGCCCAGAACAGCCATTTGTCGGCCCCGCGCCGTGAGCTTATCGGCGTCATCGGTGGCGCCAAGCTGCTGCAATAGCCTTTTTGCGGCGGTCAGCGCCGTTTCCGGCGGACGGTCGAGCCAGGTCAGTTGCCCGACGTCATGGCAACCCCATTGCAGCAGTTCCAGCCAAAAACCGGCGAGATCGCTTTGCAGGATTTCCGGCTCGGCGTGCTCTGCCGCCCGTTCAGCCTGCTCTTTGGCAAACAGATGCCAGCAGATGCCCGGTTCCAGACGCCCGGCGCGGCCTGCGCGCTGGATCATCGACGCCTGGCTGATACGTTGAGTCACCAGCCGCGTCAGACCATTGCGCACGTCATAACGCGCAACGCGTTCCAAGCCACTGTCCACCACCAACCGAATACCTTCGATGGTCAGACTGGTTTCGGCAATATTGGTCGCCAGCACCACTTTACGGCGACCGGTCGGCGCCGGTTGAATCGCCTTCTGCTGCTGCGCCAGCGGTAAAGCGCCGTACAGTGGGCACAGCTCGGTATCGGCCGCCACTTCACCGTTCAACCGCTCCAGCACCCGGTTGATTTCTGCCACGCCGGGCAGGAACAGCAGCAGCGATCCCGTTTGCTCAGACAGCAGGCGCTTCACCGCCGCCGCCACGCCGTCCTCCAGCCGTTGGTGGCTGGCCAGGGGCTGATACTGGCGCTCTACCGGGAAGCTGCGCCCGGCAGATACCACCGCCGGTGCCTGTGGCAACAGCTGCGCCAAACGGGCATTATCCAGCGTCGCCGACATGATCAGCAGTTTCAGATCGTCGCGCAGCCCTTGTTGGACGTCCAGCAATAGCGCCAACGCCAAATCGGCCTGCAGGCTGCGCTCGTGGAATTCGTCGAGGATCACCAGTGAAACGCCCTGCAGCTCGGCATCCTGCTGCAGCATGCGGGTGAGAATGCCTTCGGTCACCACCAGCAGCTTGGTCTCCGGCCCGCTTTTGCTTTCGGCGCGCATGCGGTAGCCCGCGGTCTGACCGGGTTCTTCCCCTAACTGCTGCGCCAACCGGTACGCCACGTTCTTCGCCGCCAACCGCCGGGGTTCGAGCATGATAATGCGGCCAGGCAATCCGGCTTTAGCCAGGATCTGCAATGGCAGCCAGGTCGATTTACCGGCGCCGGTCGGCGCATGCAGCAGAACCTGCGGAGCGGATTGCAGCGCAGTAAGCAATTCATCAAGAACCGCGCTGACGGGCAGTGAAGACACAGAACTCTCCGTAGTGGTTAACATTAGACGGCGCACATTGTAGCATTAGACTCTGCGTTTCATTTACTTGCCGGGTATCTATGTCCAGTTCGCGCCGCCTGTTTTTCGCCCTGACCTTGCCTGATGCGCTGCAGCAGCAGGTGATCCGCTGGCGTGCCGATGCCTTTACGCCGGAAGCCGGTCGGCCGGTCGCGGCCGCCAATTTGCACCTGACGCTGGCCTTTCTCGGCGACGTCACGGCGCAGAAAGAAACGGCGTTGAAAAAACTGGCCGGTCGCATCAGTCAGCCCGGTTTCAGCATGGTGCTCGATGATCTCGGTCACTGGCAGCGTCCCGGCGTCGTTTGGCTTGGCACCCGGCGCGCACCACGTGGGCTGTTGCAACTGGCGGAATTGCTGCGCTCGCAGGCGGCGCGCAGCGGCTGCTACCAAAGCCCAATGCCGTTTCATCCGCATATCACCCTGCTGCGCTCCGCGACCCAGCCGGTCGCCATACCGCCCGCAACGCCGGGCTGGCACTTCAGCGCCAACGAATTCGCCTTATACCAGTCAGTTTTTGAAAACGGCCGCACGCGTTATCAGATGCTTGAACAATGGCCCTTAGCCCCTCAGGACACCCCATGATTTTTACGCCCCCCCTGCGCCATGCCACGCTGATTAAACGTTACAAACGCTTTCTGGCGGACGTCGTCACGCCAGAAGGGGAAACCTTCACGCTGCACTGCGCCAATACCGGGGCCATGACCGGCTGTGCGACTCCCGGCGACACCGTTTGGTACTCCACCTCGGATAATGCCAAACGCAAATACGCCCACAGCTGGGAACTGACGCATACCCAACAGGGGGATTGGATCTGCGTAAATACCCTGCGTGCCAATGGGCTGGTACGCGAGGCAATCGAACAGAATCTAATCAATGAATTATCCGGTTACAGTAAAATCAGCAGCGAAGTAAAATATGGCAGTGAAAATAGCCGTATCGATTTGTTATTACAGGCAGAAAATCGAGCCAACTGCTATATTGAAGTTAAGTCAGTCACATTACTGCAACAACAACGTGGTTACTTTCCTGATGCGGTAACGCTCAGAGGACAGAAACACTTGCGTGAGTTGCAAAGCGTGGTTGAAAACGGGCAACGGGCGGTATTGTTCTTTGCTGTGTTACATAGCGGTATTGAGCAGGTCGCACCGGCACATCATATAGATGAGCGTTATGCGGCACTGTTGGCACAGGTTCAGCAGTTGGGCGTAGAAGTGGTTTGTTATGGGGCTAAATTATCACCTGACGGTATATCTCTCTGCGATAAGTTACCGTTTTTTATCGATTAGCGCTGACCGGGTACAAATAATCCGACTACCGGTTATCGTATCGCCAAATACGCCTTCCTTCACACCATTGTCAAGCAGGCGACAGGAATAATTGCCAACCTACTCCCCATCTGGTATTTATAGCGGCCTGTTTTTCCCCCGCATTGGGGATTCGATAGTGCGTGTGTATGTAGGAGAAGCAACATGCAAGAAGGGCAAACCCGTAAAACCTCGTCCTTGAGCATTCTCGCCATCGCTGGGGTGGAGCCGTACCAAGAGAAGCCGGGCGAAGAGTACATGAACGACGCCCAGTTGTCGCATTTCAAGCGCATTCTTGAAGCATGGCGCAACCAGCTCAGGGATGAAGTGGACCGTACTGTATCGCATATGCAGGATGAGGCAGCAAACTTCCCTGACCCGGCCGACCGTGCCACTCAGGAAGAAGAATTCAGCCTTGAACTGCGTAACCGCGATCGCGAACGCAAACTGATCAAAAAGATCGAGAAAACGCTGCGAAAAGTAGAAGACGAAGATTTCGGCTACTGCGAATCCTGCGGCGTGGAGATTGGCATTCGTCGCCTCGAAGCGCGTCCGACTGCCGATTTGTGCATCGACTGCAAGACTCTGGCCGAAATCCGCGAAAAGCAGATGGCCGGCTAATACAGTTGTTATCGCTGCGGCGTGCGCGTCAGTGTGCGCCGCACAGAGAAAAGGGAAAGTTTCCCCTCTGATATGCAAGAAAGACATTATGTGGGGCGCTTTGCCCCATCGCCTTCCGGGGATCTGCATTTCGGTTCGCTGATTGCCGCTCTGGGAAGCTACCTCCAGGCTCGTGCCCAACACGGGCAATGGCTGGTTCGCATTGAAGATATCGATCCCCCGCGCGAAGTCGCCGGTGCGGCCGATCGTATCTTATCCGCTCTGGAACACTATGGTCTCCACTGGGACGGCCAGGTCATCTATCAATCCCAACGTCACGAAGCTTACCGCGCCACTCTGGAACACCTGCATCAGCAGGGACTGAGCTATTTCTGCAACTGCACCCGCAGTCGTATCCAGCAGATTGGCGGTCTTTATGATGGTCATTGCCGTGCTTTGAATCTCGGCCCGCAGGGCGCCGCCATCCGTTTGCGCCAATCCAGCCCGGTTTATGCCTTTCACGATCGCCTGCAGGGAGAGTTGCAGGCCGATCCGGCGTTGGCGCGGGAAGACTTTATTATCCGTCGACGCGATGGGCTGTTCGCTTATAACCTGGCGGTGGTGGTTGATGACCATTTTCAGGGCGTGACCGAAATCGTGCGCGGCGCCGATCTGATCGAACCTACCGTGCGTCAGATTGCGCTGTACCGTCAGTTACAGGCGCCGGTGCCCGCCTATGTTCATCTGCCATTGGCGCTGGGTGCCAACGGCATCAAATTGTCGAAGCAAAACCATGCGCCCGCGCTGCCCGCAGGCGATCCGCGCCCGGTGCTGGTTGCCGCACTGAAGTTTCTGCGCCAACCGCTGCCGGAAAGCTGGCAAGATCTTGACCTGCCGTTATTATTGAGCTGGGCGATCGCACACTGGAAGCTGGATGATGTGCCGCGTCAGGAGGCTATTCCCCTGGACGAAAACACATCAGCATTCTCAAAAGAGCCATGGTGAGCTATGATTAGCCGCTATTTTTTGTTAGCGCCATTTTTTTCAGACACTATCGAGGTGTACCATTTTTACCCGAGTAGCCAATTTCTGCCGTAAGGTGCTAACCCGCGATGACAAGCTGCCGCGTGACGATGCGCCGGTCAGCGATACAAACGTAGTCCGCGAAGAAAGCGCGGTGGCTGCGAAGCCGTCTGCGCCGCAGCAACGTTCCGCCGATCGCGGCAGAGATACTCCTGCCCGCCGGCAGGCACCGCGTAAACGCCCACCTTTTCCTGCCGCAGAGGGAACCGGCCCAATGACCGTTATCCCCCGCGATCAGCACTCCATCTCACGTAAAGACATCAGTGAGAACGCGCTGAAGGTGCTGTACCGCCTGAATAAATCCGGCTTCGAAGCTTATCTGGTCGGCGGCGGTGTACGTGACCTGCTGCTGGGCAAAAAACCGAAAGATTTCGACATCACCACCAACGCCACGCCGGAGCAAGTGCGCAAGCTGTTCCGCAACTGCCGCCTGGTGGGCCGCCGTTTCCGTTTGGCGCACGTGATGTTCGGGCCGGAAATCATCGAGGTTGCCACCTTCCGTGGCCACCACGAACAGCAAACGCCGGATTCTGACAAAAACTCTTCCCAGCAGGCCCAAAACGGCATGCTGCTGCGCGACAACATCTTCGGTTCGATCGAAGAAGATGCTCAGCGTCGCGACTTCACCATCAACAGCCTGTATTACGGCGTGGCGGACTTCACCCTGCGTGATTACGTCGACGGCCTGCGCGACCTGAAGCAGGGCGTGATTCGTCTGATCGGCGATCCGGAAACCCGCTACCGCGAAGACCCGGTACGCATGCTGCGTGCAGTGCGCTTTGCCGCCAAGCTGGACATGACCATCAGTGACGAAACCGCCGAGCCGATCCCGCGTCTGGCCTCGCTGCTGCATGAGATCCCACCGGCGCGCCTGTTTGAAGAGTCGCTGAAACTGCTGCAGGCAGGCTACGGTTACCCAACCTATCTGAAGCTGTGTGAATACCAGCTGTTCCAGCCGTTGTTCCCGCAGATCGCACGTCACTTCACCCCGACCCATGACACGCCAATGGAGCGTATTCTGGTTCAGGTGCTGAAGAACACCGACTACCGTCTGCAAAACGACATGCGCGTCAATCCGGCATTCCTGTTTGCTGCTATGCTTTGGTATCCGCTGCTGGAACATGCGCAGAAACTGGCGCAGGAAAGCGGTCTGGCGTACTACGACGCCTTCGCACTGGCCATGAATGACGTGCTGGACGAGCAATGCCGTTCATTGGCGATCCCGAAACGCATTACCACGCTGGTTCGCGATATCTGGCAGTTGCAGCTCCGTCTGTCTCGCCGCCAGGGCAAGCGCGCGCACAAGCTGATGGAACACCCGAAATTCCGCGCCGCTTACGATCTGCTGGCGCTGCGTGCCGAAGTGGAAGAAAACCAGGAGATGTTGCGTCTGACCGAATGGTGGGGCGAGTTCCAGGAAGCCACCCCGGCGCGCCAAAAGAACATGTTGAGTACCTTGGGTGACGATCCGGCGCCGCGCCGCACGCGTCAACGCCGCCCTCGCCGTCGGACGCCGCGTAAAGAAGGGGAATAATGATCCGCGTTTATATCGCGCTGGGCAGTAACCTGGCGCACCCGTTGCAACAGGTCAAGGCCGCACTGGAAGCGCTGGAGCATCTCCCGCGCACCCGGTTGATCCTTTGTTCTTCGTTTTATCGCACCAAGCCGCTGGGGCCGCAAAACCAGCCGGACTTTCTCAATGCGGTGGTGGCGCTGGATACCTTGCTGCCTGCGGAACAGCTGCTGGATCATACCCAGGCGATAGAACGCAATCAGGGCCGCGTGCGCAAAGATGAGCGCTGGGGCCCACGCTCCCTCGATTTAGACATCATGCTGTACGGCGATCAGGTTATTCATACCGATCGCCTGACGGTGCCGCATTACGGCCTGAAAGAACGCGAGTTCATGCTCTACCCGCTGGCGGAAATCGCCCCTGACCTGATTTTCCCGGACGGCGAGTCGCTGACCAGTTGCCTGAAGCGCGTGCCGGAAAACGGCATGGAACTGTGGCATAAACCCAAGTAAACGCCAGCGTCGTGCGCAGTTCATATACGGCGCCCTCACAGCACCACCTGCGCGACAAATCCCCCTTCCGGCCGATTGGCAAAGCTGACGCGCAGACCGTGCAAACTGGCGATACGCTGCACTATGGATAATCCCAGCCCGCTGCCGGTTTGTTCCTGTCCTGGTGGGCGATAAAAACGTTCCCCCAGCCTTGTCAGGTGTTCCTCCGTCACGCCCGGACCATCGTCTTCGACCCTCAGCATCCGCTCTGTAAGCTTCACCGTAACGGTGCCGCCTGCCGGTGTGTAACGCACTGCGTTATCCACCAGATTGCGCACCAGCAGCGACAGCAGCAGCGCTTGCCCCTGTAACGGCGGTGGTGTGCCCTGCTGTTCATAGCGCAGCGTGACACCTGCGGCATGGGCATGACGATCCTGTTCGGCCAGGGTCATCGGCACCAGTTGCCCCCAGTCGACCGCTTCCAGTTCGGCCAGATCAGACAGTGAATCCAGCCGCGAAAGCGTCAGCAGCTGATCCACCAGCCGGGTTGCGCGATCGATACTCACCGTCAGGTTTTCCAGCGCATGCTCGCGCATCTGTTCATCATCACCCGCCAGTTGCACCACTTCCGTCTGCACCCGCAGCGCCGCCAGCGGGCTGCGCAGCTCATGGGCCGCATCGGAGGTAAAGCGCCGCTCACGCACCAATAGCGCATTAATGCGGGCAAACAGCGCGTTAAGCGCATCCACCAGTGGGCGCACTTCGGTAGGTACCTGGCGCGCGTCCAGCGGTGTGGCGTCATCCGGAGCGCGCTTGCGCAGTCCAGCGGCGACCGTGCGCAATGGCTTCAGTTCTCGCCCGACCATCAAGGCAATCAGCAGCATCAGGATCGGCAGCGTCACCAGCCAGGGCACCAGTTGCCCAGTCACCATGCCCAACGCCATATCGCGTCGATAGTCCCACTCCTGCCCCACGACGATGCGATAACGCCCGTCCGGGCTGGTCAGCCACAGCAGGCGCCAACTGTCGTCATCACCTTTGCGTTCACCATCGGTAAAGCCTTCTCGCTCGCCATCAAACAGGAAATCCGCCCCGTTCTCGCCATCATTGAGCAACATCTTGCCGTTACGGTCGAAAATGGCGAACGCCAGCGCGTCGTCGTCCTGCTCGCCGCGTTTACCGTGATGCACCAGCTTCTTGGTTTTCGGCAGGCTGCGTGCATTTTCGTCGGCCAAAAGATCCCCCAGATTGGCGGTCGCCAGGCGTTTGGCGAACAACATCTGTTGGGTATCGAACACTTCGTTGATGTTGTTGCGCGTCATCATCCACGCCACCAAACTGGCGGAGCACCAGGTCAATAATGCCAACAGGCTGAAGATCAGGATCAGCCGCAACCGCAGACTAAGATGTTTCACGGCACATCCCCCAGGGTATAACCCACGCCGTGAATGGTGCGGATAAAACTATTGCCCAACTTGCGTCGCAGGTGGTGAATATGCACTTCTACCGCGTTGCTGCTGACCTCATCGTCCCAGTTGTACAATTTTTCCTGGATCAGCGGCCGCGCCAGCACCCGCCCCTTGTTGTGCAGAAACAGTTCCAGCACCGCCAGCTCGCGCGGTGTCAGCGTGACCGGTTCACCGTTACAGCTCACGCTGCGGGTGGCTGCGTCAAATACCACATTGCCATGCACCAGCTGCGGCATCAGTTGGCCGTGGCGACGACGGATCAACGCCTGCAGGCGAGCCGCAACTTCCGCCAGGGCAAAAGGCTTGCACAGGTAATCGTCAGCGCCGCTCTGCAGGCCGCTGACCCGCTGCTCCAACGCATCACGCGCGGTGAGGATCAGCACCGGCACGTCGTGGCCAGCCTGCCGCCACTGTCGCAGCAGATCCAAACCGTCGAGACCCGGCAGGCTGAGATCGAGAATAACCGCGTCGTAAGGCGCGCTTTCCAGCGCGTTTTTCCCCACCAGACCATCGGTAAACCAGTCCAGATTAAAGCCGAGTTTGGTCAAGCCAGCCTTGATGCCGTCGCCAATTAACTTGTCATCTTCTATCAGCAAAATTCGCATGTGCGTCCTTTTTTAGCCATTGCCGCCCATTACACCACAAGGTTCTTAAGAAGCTCTTAAGCATGATGATCTGCGCTACCCACCCCGTTAGGGTTACAGTAGAATGACAGCACTTTTTTGCAGCCAGGGCCCTGCGCATACCGCTCGGCCCTATTCAGGAGACGTAGTGATGAAACCCACCACCGTGACCCATTTGCGCCAGTGGAAGCAGGAACAACGCAAGTTTGCTTCCCTCACCGCCTACGATGCCAGCTTTGCCAAACTGTTTGAAGAGCAAGGCGTTAAAGTGTTGCTGGTAGGCGACTCGCTGGGGATGACGCTGCAGGGCCACGACTCCACGCTGCCGGTCACCGTCGCCGACGTTGCCTATCATACTCGCGCCGTCCGCCGCGGCGCGCCAGCCTGTCTGTTGCTGGCCGATATGCCTTTTATGAGTTACGCCACGCCGCAATCGGCCTGTGCCAATGCCGCCAAGCTGATGCAGGCCGGCGCTAACATGGTGAAGCTGGAAGGCGGCAGCTGGCTGTGCGAAACGGTGAAAATGCTGACCGAACGTGCGGTGCCGGTGTGCGGCCACCTTGGCCTGACACCGCAATCCGTTAACGTGTTTGGCGGCTACAAAGTGCAAGGCCGTGATGAGCTTGCCGCCAAGCAACTGCTGGAAGATGCCAAAAATCTGGAGCTGGCCGGCATGCAGCTACTGGTGCTGGAATGCGTGCCAACCGAATTGGCGCGTAAGATCACCGAAGAACTGACCATTCCGGTGATTGGCATCGGTGCCGGCAATGCCACCGATGGCCAAATCCTGGTGATGCACGACGCGTTCGGCATCACCGGCGGCCACACGCCTAAATTCGCTAAAAACTTCCTGGCGCAAAGCGGCGATATCCGCTCGGCGGTGCAACACTATATTCAGGACGTGGAGCAAGGAATTTACCCCGCTGAAGAGCACTCATTTAATTAACGGCATGGTTTAAATAGGCGTGATTGGCGCCGCCTGGTTGAGTGCGGCCAGCGCGCAGTTCCCGGAGCGTACACCTAGTACGTGAGGAGAACGAGCACTGCCCAATCGCAATCAGGCAAGCAAAATAGCCTATCAAGGAGTTATGGAATGGTAATTATCGAAACCCTGCCTCTGTTGCGTCAGCAGATCCGCCGCTGGCGTCAAGAGGGTAAACGCATCGCGCTGGTACCGACCATGGGCAACCTGCACGAAGGCCATATGACGCTGGTCGATGAAGCACGTGCACGTGCCGATGTCGTGGTGGTCAGTATTTTTGTCAACCCGATGCAGTTCGAACGCCCTGACGATTTGGCGCGCTACCCGCGCACCCTGCAAGAGGACAGCGAGAAGCTGACCCGTCGCGGCGTAGAGCTGGTGTTCGCACCCGCGCCGGCCGATATCTACCCTCAGGGGCTGGAGCAACAAACCTATGTCGACGTACCTGGCCTGTCCTCCATATTGGAAGGGGCCAGCCGTCCGGGCCACTTCCGCGGCGTCGCGACCATTGTCAGCAAGCTGTTCAACCTGGTGCAACCGGATCTGGCCTGTTTTGGCGAGAAGGATTATCAGCAACTGGCGTTGATCCGCAAAATGGTGGCGGACATGGGTTACGACATCGACATCGTCGGCGTGCCTACCGTACGCGCTAAGGATGGCCTGGCGCTCAGTTCACGCAACGGCTACCTGACCGCCGAAGAGCGTAAAATCGCCCCTCAACTCAGCAAGATCATGAATGCGCTGGCAGAACAGCTCAGCAACGGCGAACGCCATGTCGACGAGTTGCTGGAACACACCGCCGCTCAGTTGCGCAGCGCTGGTTTCACACCGGACGAACTGTTTATCCGTGACGCCGACAGCCTGCAACCGCTGGGCGTGGAAAGCCAACGGGCAGTGGTGCTGATGGCCGCCTGGCTCGGCAAGGCGCGCTTGATTGACAACCAGCAGGTTGATCTGACGCTGTAAGCTACTTTTTGTGCAGTCGTCACTGTTACAGCCCTTCTGAAAGTAGACATGGAGGGACTTATCGGTGACGATAAACGCCGGATGGATGTTCAACCTCAATCGCCTGTGAAGGCGGATACTCAGTTAGGTAAAGTTATGATACGTACTATGCTGCAAGGCAAGCTGCATCGGGTGAAAGTGACTCAGGCCGACTTGCACTACGAAGGTTCCTGCGCCATCGATCAGGACTTCCTGGAGGCCGCAGGCATTCTGGAATATGAAGCTATCGATATTTATAACGTTGATAACGGTCAGCGTTTCTCAACCTATGCCATCGCCGCCGAACGCGGCTCGCGCATTATTTCGGTCAACGGGGCGGCAGCGCGTTGCGCCTGCGTCGGCGACAAGCTGATCATCTGTTCTTACGTGCAGATGAGCGATGCCGATGCCCGTCAACACCATCCGAAAGTGGCCTACTTCGAAGGCGACAATAACCTGCAGCGCAAGGCGAAAGCCGTGCCGGTTCAGGTCGCCTAAAAGTCACAACGGGCGCCGTCGGTGCCCGTTTCTTCCTGATTACTGCACCACCAGCGTTCCCGGCTTGTTGGCGATTCTGTCCGCCATGGTCTGAATCGAGTCGGTACGCAGAATGTACAACCGCTTCAGCGTATAGGGGTTGTCCCCCGGCTTCACTTTGCCCTGCACCGTGGTCACCGCCATATGGAAACCGGCATCCTTCGCCGCCTGTATCGCCCGTTGGTTATAGCCGCCAAACGGGTATGACACATACAGCACATGCGGATTAAACTGCGACAGCGCGCGGCGCGAGTGCTCAAAATCGAATTCTATGTTGTGCAGCGAACGGCTCAGCAGGATCGGCTGACGATTACCGTCGGTGCGATGCAGGAAATGCGTATGCGACTGCACGTCGAACACGTCCTGGATCTGCTTCAGTTCGGAAATGCTCATAAACTGCAGCGAATCAGGATTCCACTTTTGCGGGTGGCGCTTGATGCGTGAGGAAATAATAAACGCCGTGGCGCGGAAGCCGTAATTCTTCAATACCGGGTAAGCGTAACGGTAGACCGATTTCAGCCCGTCATCAAACGTCAGCACCACGGCCTTGCCGGGCAGGTTGATCTGGTTGTTCAGATAGGCTTCCAACTGATACAGGGAAATCGTGTCGTAGCCCGCCTGCTTCAGGTAGGTCATCTGATTGCTGAACGCCACGTCGGAAGTGGTGGTCGAGGTATGGCGGAAACGCTTGTTCTCTTCGTTTTTCAGCAGGTGATGGTAGGTCAGCACCGGAATACCGGTGTCGATCTCGCAGTCCAGCTCACTGACATAACCCAGACGATCGCCAATGTTGATCTCATACCAGGTATTGTTGAGCCGATCCTTCAGCTTGCCGATAATCGGGTAGCGCAGATTCTCTTCCAGCACGCCAAACACATCACTGGTGTTATCCGCATCGGTATAGACGTTGATCGCCTTTTGAGTGATCAGGTTCTGGTTGGTCAGCGGCTTATTCAGTTCGCCAAGATCGTCCTTCACCTTGTGCGATTTTTTAAGATCGCGCACATCGTCTTTATCGATAAACCCGGTGCCGTGACCGAATTTGAACTCGTAATACTCCGCATCCGCCGGGAACACCTGAATCAGTTGCCCCTGCTTCACTTCGCCGACCGGAATAACGTGTTCGCCAATCAGCGAATAAACCTCGCTGTCGCGCTGCGCTTCCATATATTCGGATTTAACGGCGCTGTCTTCCGACAACAAACTTGCCAGGCCGGCCGGGGAAGCAAACGACAACAGGATGCCGAGTACTCCAGCCGCTATCTTGTGTGTAGACCGCATGGTTATATTCTACTTACGAGTACGTAATACCCGTCGTATTTCAGACTGCAGCGTTGTTACCTGCACTCGATCATCTCATGATTTACCTGAGGATGAGTGAGCTGGCCGCCTGGCTGCAACTTGAAATTCATAGGGTATATAACAAAATGGAGAAAATGTGGAGCGTCAGCATAGCACGATTTGAACAGCGGGGAGAAAGGGGTTATTCGAGCAATTTTATTGATTTACGGGATGCTTGCCGCAGATTGATAAACGCGTCCCCGTACGTCTGCCCGGGGACGCCATACTATCAGGTGCGCAAACCGCGGCCGCGCTCGATCAGGAACCAGACCAGCAGATAGAACACCGCGATAAACGCCACCAGCACCGCCATGGTGAACGCCAACGGTACATCGCTGATACCCAGGAAACCGTAGCGGAAACCGCTGATCATGTAGACGATCGGGTTCAGCTTGGACACCGCCTGCCAGAACGGCGGCAGCAGCGTCAGCGAGTAGAATACCCCGCCCAGGTAGGTCAACGGCGTCAGCACGAAGGTCGGGATCAGGCTGATATCGTCAAAGGTGGTGGCAAACACCGCGTTGATCAGGCCCGCCAACGAGAACAAGATCGCCGTCAGTAGCAGCGTGACCACAATCACCCACCAGGCATGCACCTGCAGCGGCACAAAGAACAGCGAGATCACGGTCACCAACACGCCGACGCAGATACCCCGCGCCACGCCGCCGCCGACGTAACCGGCAATCACCACGTGCGTCGGCACCGGAGCCACCAGCAGTTCTTCGATATTGCGCTGGAATTTGGCGCTGAAGAACGACGAGGCCACGTTGGCGTACGAGTTGGTGATCACCGCCATCATAATCAGGCCGGGAACGATAAACTGCATGTAATCGAAACCGTGCATTTCGCCGATACGTGAACCAATCAGGTTGCCGAAGATGATGAAATACAGCGTCATGGTGATCACCGGCGGCACCAGGGTCTGGATCCAGATACGGGCAAATCGGTTGATCTCTTTAGCCCAAATGCTCTGCAAAGCCACCCAATACAAACGCGTCATGCTTTTTCTCCATTACCGTTAACCAGGGTGACAAACAGCTCTTCCAGCCGGTTGGCCTTGTTACGCATGCTCAGGACCTGGACGCCCTGTGCGCTGAGCTGGGTAAACAGGCCGTTCAGGCCCTGCTCGCGCATCACTTCCACCTCCAGCGTCGAGGTGTCCGTCAGGCGATGACGGTAGCCATCCAGCTTCGGCAGCGGGCTTTTCGCCGCCAGATCGAGGATAAAGGTTTCGGACTTCAGCTTGGCCAGCAGGCCTTTCATCGAGGTGTTCTCTACCAGATCACCGTTCTGGATAATGCCGATATTGCGGCACAGCATTTCTGCTTCTTCCAGATAGTGAGTGGTGAGAATAATGGTGGTGCCCTGGGCGTTAAGCTCTTTCAGGAAGCCCCACATAGAGCGACGCAGCTCGATATCCACCCCGGCAGTCGGTTCATCGAGGATCAGCAGTTTTGGCTGATGCATCAAGGCCCGGGCGATCATCAAGCGGCGCTTCATGCCGCCGGACAACATGCGAGCGCGTTCTTCGCGCTTGCCCCACAAATCCAGCTGAGTCAGGTATTTTTCCGCACGAGCCAAGGCTTCGCGGCGGGTCACGCCATAGTAGCCCGCCTGATTGACCACAATCTGCATCACGGTTTCGAACGGGTTAAAGTTGAACTCCTGCGGTACCAGCCCGAGCTGACGCTTGGCGTTAACGATGTCTTTGTCGATGTCGTAGCCGAACACCCGTACGCTGCCGGAGGTTTTGTTAACCAACGAACTGATGATGCCGATGGTCGTGGATTTTCCGGCGCCGTTCGGCCCCAGCAGGGCATAGAAATCCCCCGCTTCGACATTGAGATCGATCCCGCGCAACGCCTTGACGCCACCGGCGTAAGTCTTGGTTAACTGCGCTAATTCCAGTGCATAATTCATAAGTTAAAAAGTACCTTGTGACGATGAGTATGCTGCTGCGTTTTTGTAATGAAGATGATCTTATCATCAGCAGCGTTTTCACTGAGGCAAATCCGTGCGGTATATTCAGGTTCCATCCCGCCATATTGAATAAAAAGTGGCCGAATATCGCCCGGCGCCACTGTTCCGATATCCAAATTGTGACGCTTGTCCTATATTACCCCAACGCAATCTGTTCGTTACAGGCCTATAACCGCCATGAAAGAGATCGAAAAGCTTATCGCCAATAACCACACCTGGTCAGCTAACATCAGCAAGGAAGACCCAAACTTTTTTGAACGCTTAGCACAGGCGCAAAAGCCCCGTTTTTTATGGATAGGTTGTTCTGATAGCCGCGTACCGGCGGAAAGACTGACCGGATTGGAGCCGGGTGAGCTGTTTGTTCACCGTAACGTGGCGAACCTGGTGATCCATACCGATTTAAACTGCCTGTCGGTGGTGCAATACGCCGTCGACGTGCTGGAAGTCGAGCATATTATTATCTGCGGTCACCTGGGCTGCGGCGGCGTGGAAGCGGCGGTCGAGAACCCGGAACTGGGGCTGATCAATAACTGGCTGCTGCACATTCGCGACCTGTGGTACAAACACAGCTCACTGCTGGGTGAACTGGAACCGGAACAACGTCTCGACGTGCTGTGTGAAATCAACGTTATTGAGCAGGTCTACAACCTGGGCCATTCCACCATCATGCAATCAGCATGGAAACGCGGCCAGAAAGTGATGATTCACGGTTGGGTGTACGGGATCCAGGACGGCCGCCTGCGCGATTTGGAAGTGGCTGCGACCAGCCGCGAAAGCCTGGAAATGGGCTATCGCAAAGCCATGGCCACGCTGCAACAGGATAAAGGCATCTAAAGCTCATAGGGCGCGGCATGCCGCGCCCACAGCAGTTTACTCGTCCAGCAGCACCACTTTGCCGACGTACGGCAAATGGCGGTAGCGCTGAGCGTAGTCAATGCCGTAACCCACCACGAATTCGTCCGGGATTGAGAAACCGACGTACTCAACCGGCACTTCCACTTCACGGCGTTCAGGCTTGTCCAACAGGGTGCAAATCGCCAGGGATTTCGGCCCACGCAGCGCCAGAATTTCACGCACTTTGTTCAGCGTATTGCCGGAGTCGATGATGTCTTCCACGATCAGCACGTCTTTGCCGCGGATATCTTCATCCAAATCCTTAAGGATTTTCACGTCGCGAGTCGTGGACATGCCGCTGCCGTAGCTGGAAGCGGTCATAAAGTCGACCTCATGCGGCACTTCGATGGTGCGACACAGGTCAGCCATGAACATGAAGGAGCCGCGCAGCAGCCCGACCAGCACCATATCACTGCCGCTGTCGCGGTAATGTTCGGTGATCTGGCGGCCAAGTTCGGCAATACGGGTCTTAACTTCCTGCTCGGAAATCATTACGTCTACAGTGTGTTTCATAGTTTTCAGGTCAGTTGCCGGAAGAAGGGCGCAGAGTTTAGCATAGCCTGAAGCCGGTGGCGACGCGAGTGCGCCGCCACTTGAAAGACAACGAGGAGATCAGTCAGCTACCGTAAAGCCCATCATCATGCCGGTATCTTCGTGTTCCAGCAGATGACAGTGAGCCATATAGGCGTGATCGCTATTGGCCAGGTGATCGAAGCGCACCAACACTTCACTGCGCCAACCCTCTACGCGCACCGTATCTTTCCAGCCGCTGCGATGGGCCGCCGGCGGTTTACCGTTTTCCGACAGGATGCGGAATTGAGTGCCGTGAATATGGAACGGGTGCAGCATCATGTCGCCTTCGCCGGAAAGGGTCCACTTTTCGTACTTGCCGCGTTTGGCTTCAAACATCGGCTTGGTCATGTCGAAGGCCTTGCCGTTGATCATATTGCCATGGCTGAAATCGAACGGCTTCGCGCCGTGATCCATGCCTTTCATATTGCCGTGGTCCATACCCTTCATGCTGCCGTGATCCATCCCTTGCATACCGGACATATCACCGCTGTCGCCTTTGCCCATGCCACCGTGATCCATACTCATGCCGGCCATGGCCTGATGGCCATAGCGATCCATCAGCGCCTGCATACCCAGCTTATCCAACTGCGGGTTCATCATCAGCTGCAGCCAACGCTCCTGAATGCCGGTCACCGCAGGCAGCGCTGGCAGTTTCACCAGGCTGTCCGGCATCGTCTTGATGCCCTGCGCCAGCGAAGGCTGGATATGCAATACCGGCAGCGGCTGGTCGAACGGTGCCAGCGTCATGCCCATCTGTTTGACCGGCAGCGTGACGATATCGAAAGCTTTGCCGTCAGAGGCATCCACCAGCACTTCGAAACGTTCGCCCATCAGCATCGGCAATTCGGTTAGTTTGACCGGCTCGGCCAGAAAACCGCCGTCGCTGGCAATCACATAGAGTGGACGGTTATCGCTGGCGGCCAGGTTTAGCGAGCGTGCATTACAGCCATTGAGGAAACGCAGACGCAGCCAGCCGCGAGGGGCCACGTGGCGCGGATACTGAGCGCCGTTGGTGAACATGCGGTCGCCAAACCAACCAACGGCAGCACTCATCACGTCCAGTTGGTATTCAATTTGCGCGTCCTTGCCCAGCCGCTTGTCCTGCAGGATCACCGGAATATCATCCTGTCCCCAGGTTTTCGGCAGCGGCAGCTTACTGCTTTCGTCATCTTCGAGCAGCACCAGCCCGGCCAAGCCCTTCATCACCTGCTGACCGGTCTTGCCGTGGGTGTGCGGATGGAACCAGCAGGTAGCTGCAGGCTGCTCGATAGTGAACTGCACCCTGCGCGTTGCGCCTGGCTGAATCAGCGCCTGCGGTCCACCGTCTACGTCACCGGGGATTTCCAGACCGTGCCAGTGAACGGTACTGGCTTCCGGCAACGCATTGCGGATATCCACCGTGACCGATTTGCCACGCTGTAGGCGCACCGCCGGCCCCAGCAACGCGCCATTAAAACCCCAGGTTTGGGTCGCCTTGCCCGGCAGCCAGTTCACCTCACCGGTTTGCAGCGCCAGAGCAACGTTCCCTTGTGCGTCCGGTATCAGCAGTGGCGGGATCGGTAACGCCGGCAATTCAGCCGCCCACGCGCCCCGGCTCCACAACGGTAAAGCGCTTGCCGCGCCCAGCGCAGCGGTCAGTTTGATAAAATCACGGCGTAACATCGCTGACTCCCTTTTCTCAGTGATCTAACTCATCTAAACGTCAGCCTAAACCCTCCCCTTAGCGGAAGGTCAAGCCTTTGCTGCCGGTTATGCTACCTGTGAGTAATAAAATTTGGTGCCTTTACAGGCAAGTGTGATAACGTCTGTAGACAACAAACAGGTCTATTTTCATGATGAAAAAAACAAGTTTACTGGTGCTGTTGCTCACCATGCTGGGGTTCTCCAACGCCAGTCTGGCGCTGAATGAGTCCGAAGCGGAAGATCTGGCCGATCTGACGGCGGTGTTTATTTATTTGAAAAACGATTGCGGCTACAACGACTTGCCCAATGCACAAATCAAACGCGCCATCGTTTATTTCGCGCAGCAAAACCGTTGGGATCTGACCAACTATAATAGTTTTAATATGAAGGCTCTGGGTGAAGACAGCTATCGCGATCTCAGTGGTATCGCCATTCCTACCCCGAACAAATGCAAATCTCTGGCACGCGACTCGCTAAGCCTGCTGGCCTACGCTAACTAATCCCCCGCCTTCCGCTATCTCTGTTTGAAATTCAGCCGTGCATCACCAGGCAGAGTTAGCTATGATGTTGCGCCAATTTTTCATGGCTGTTATTACGGAGTTCCCGCACATGACCCAGAAAGAAATTTGGTATGAAACACTGCATGCCAACTTCGGCCAGTACTTCTCGGTAGAGAACGTGCTGTATCGTGAGAAGACCGAGCATCAGGATTTGGTGATTTTTGAAAACCCGGTTCTGGGGCGCGTTATGGCGCTCGACGGCGTGGTGCAAACCACCGAGCGCGATGAGTTCATCTATCACGAGATGATGACCCACATACCGCTGCTGGCTCACGGCCAGGCGAAGAAAATCCTGATCATCGGCGGTGGTGACGGCGCTATGCTGCGCGAAGTCAGCCGCCATCAGGGCGTTGAACAAATCACCATGGTCGAGATCGACGCCGGCGTGGTGGAATTCTGCCGCCAATACCTGCCTAATCACAATGCCGGTGCTTACGACGATCCACGCTTTAAGCTGGTGATCGACGACGGCGTCAACTTTGTTAATCAGACCGATGAAAAATTCGATGTGATTATCTCTGACTGCACCGATCCTATCGGCCCCGGCGAAAGCCTGTTCACCTCGGCATTCTACGAAGGCTGCGCACGCTGCCTGAACGAGGGCGGCATTTTTGTTGCGCAGAACGGCGTGTGCTTCCTGCAGCAAGACGAAGCGGTCAATAGCCACACCAAGCTGAGCCAATACTTCAAGGACGTCAGTTTCTACCAGGCGGCGATCCCGACTTATTACGGCGGCATTATGACTTTCGCCTGGGCCAGCCAAAATCCGGCGCTGCGTCAGCTCGACTTGCCAACGCTGCAACATCGCTTTCATCAAAGCGGCTTAAACTGTCGTTATTATAACCCGGCAATTCACGCGGGCAGCTTTGCACTGCCGCAGTATTTGCTCGACGCACTGAACGTTTCACGTTAAGCGAGAAGATAAAGGAGGTGAACCAAATTGCATAAGCTAAAACTGCACGGCTTCAACAACCTGACCAAAAGCCTGAGTTTTTGTATTTACGATATTTGTTACGCCAAAACCGCGGACGACCGCGCTGGCTATATCGCCTACATTGACGAGCAATACAACGCCAACCGCCTGACCGAGATCCTCAGCGAGACCTGCTCGATCATTGGCGCCAATATTCTCAACATCGCACGTCAGGACTACGAGCCTCAGGGCGCCAGCGTCACCATTCTGGTCAGCGAAGAGCCGGTCGACCCGGACGATGTCGATACTTCAGAACACCCGGGCCCACTGTCAAAGACGGTAGTCGCACATCTGGACAAGAGCCACATCTGCGTTCATACCTATCCGGAGAGCCATCCGGAAGGCGGTCTTTGCACCTTCCGCGCCGATATCGAAGTGTCCACCTGCGGCGTGATTTCACCGCTTAAAGCGTTGAATTATCTGATCCACCAGTTGGAATCTGACATCGTCACCATGGATTACCGCGTGCGCGGTTTTACCCGCGACGTAAACGGCTTGAAGCATTACATCGATCATGAGATCAACTCGATCCAGAACTTTATGTCTGATGATATGAAGGCGCTGTACCACATGATGGACGTGAATGTTTATCAGGAAAACATCTTCCATACCAAGATGTTGCTGAAGGATTTCGATCTGAAGCACTACCTGTTTAATGCCAAACCGGACGCGCTGAGCGAAGCCGAGCGTAAAGAGATTACCGATCTGCTGTGGAAAGAGATGCAGGAAATCTATTACGGCCGCAATATTCCGCATCTGTAATCTGTATCGGGCGCGGCACGCCGCGCCCTTACGTTCAGTATTTCAGCATAAAAGAACGGTAGGCCTTCAATACCTGCAAAAAGTCTTCGACGCCGCAGAATGAGAGGCTTTCTTCGTCATAGTAATTCATCCCCTCCTCCATCTCGTCGCCCTCGAACTCCAGCAGGTTAGCGCGGATCATCACTTCTTCCCCGTCCATCAGCAACGTGTATTCATGGCCTTCCAGCTGCCATTGACGCTCGCTGCCCTTCACTTGCGCCGCCCCGGCTTCGATGCGATCGAGCAGGTTGAAGTCGCCTTTGAGTTCTTCGTTGATCCAGTGGCCAATCGCCTCATGCCCCATCGAAAATCTGACCACTACCTGACCGGTAACGTCACGCAGAAATTCGTAATCCATAGCACGCCCTCCTGAGCCCTTTCTCTTAGTGTAAACATTAATTCATGACTAACTCAGTGAGCGCTCGCAAAGTTGGCAACTGAGAAAAATAAAACGGGAGGCCAAGGCCTCCCGTTAAACAGTTGCGCAATATAGCGACTTAAACAGCGGTTTGGAAGATCACGCCGTCGGCTTTTTCCGTGTACTGACCCAGTTGGTCAAAGTTCAGATAACGGTAGGTATCCGCCGCTGACTTATCGACCTGTGCCATGTACGTCTGGTACTCGTCCGGCGTTGGCAGACGACCCAGCAGCGAAGCCACCGCCGCCAGTTCTGCAGAAGCCAGATACACGTTGGCACCGGTCCCCAGACGGTTCGGGAAGTTACGGGTCGAGGTGGAAACCACCGTCGCACCGTCGGCCACGCGCGCCTGGTTACCCATGCACAGTGAACAACCTGGGATCTCGATACGTGCACCGCTCTTGCCGAATACGCTGTAGTAGCCTTCTTCGGTCAACTGAGCCGCATCCATCTTGGTTGGCGGAGCCACCCACAGACGGGTCGGCAACTGGCCTTTGTGCTGATCCAGCAGCTTGCCGGCCGCGCGGAAGTGGCCGATGTTGGTCATGCAGGAACCGATAAACACTTCATCGATCTTGCTGTTGGCCACGTCGGACAGCAGACGCGCGTCATCCGGATCGTTTGGTGCACACAGGATTGGCTGAGTGATCTCTGCCAGATCGATGTCGATCACCGCAGCGTATTCTGCATCCGCATCGCCTTCCAGCAGTTGCGGATCCGCCAGCCATTTTTGCATGCCCTGAATACGACGCTCCAGGGTACGACGATCGCCGTAGCCTTCGGAGATCATCCACTTGAGCAGCACGATGTTAGAGTTCAGATACTCTTCAATCGGTGCCTTATCCAGCTTGATGGTACAGCCGGCAGCGGAACGTTCGGCCGAAGCGTCAGTCAGTTCGAATGCCTGCTCGACTTTCAGATCCGGCAAGCCTTCGATCTCCAGAATGCGGCCGGAGAAGATGTTCTTCTTGCCCTTCTTCTCTACGGTCAGCAGGCCCTGCTGGATGGCGTAGTAAGGGATTGCGTGTACCAGGTCACGCAGAGTAATGCCAGGCTGCATCTTGCCTTTGAAGCGCACCAGGACAGACTCTGGCATATCCAGCGGCATCACGCCGGTAGCGGCGGCAAAGGCAACCAGGCCGGAACCCGCCGGGAAGGAGATACCGATTGGGAAACGGGTGTGGGAGTCACCGCCGGTGCCTACGGTATCCGGCAGCAGCATACGGTTCAGCCAGGAGTGAATAACGCCATCACCCGGACGCAGCGACACGCCGCCACGGTTCATGATGAAGTCCGGCAGCGTGTGGTGGGTCGTCACGTCAACCGGTTTCGGGTACGCAGCGGTGTGACAGAACGACTGCATCACCAGATCGGCGGAGAAGCCCAAACAAGCCAGATCTTTCAGCTCGTCACGGGTCATCGGGCCGGTAGTGTCCTGTGAACCGACAGAGGTCATCTTGGGCTCGCAGTATTCGCCCGGGCGCACGCCGGCAACGCCACAGGCGCGGCCAACCATTTTCTGCGCCAGGGAGAAGCCTTTGCTGCTGACAGCCACTTCTTTGGCAATGCGGAACACGTCGCTGTGCGGCAGGCCCAGCGCTTCACGCGCTTTGGTAGTCAGGCCACGACCGATGATCAGCGGAATACGGCCACCGGCACGCACTTCGTCGAGCAGTACGTCGGTTTTCAGTTCGAAGTTGGCAATCAGCTCACCGGTTTCGTGGTTGCGCACTTCACCCTTGTACGGGTAAATGTCGATCACGTCGCCCATGTTCAGGTCATTGACGTCCACTTCAATCGGCAATGCACCGGCATCTTCCATGGTGTTGAAGAAGATAGGCGCGATTTTACCGCCCAGCACTACACCGCCACCGCGCTTGTTAGGCACGTAAGGGATATCGTCGCCCATAAACCACAGCACCGAGTTGGTGGCGGATTTACGAGAAGAACCGGTGCCGACAACGTCACCGACGTAAGCCAGCGGGAAACCTTTCTTGTTCAGCAGTTCGATTTGCTTGATAGGCCCAACGCTGCCCGGCTGATCCGGCACTATGCCTTCACGTTCGTTTTTCAGCATCGCCAGGGCGTGCAGTGGGATATCCGGGCGTGACCAGGCATCCGGTGCCGGCGACAGGTCATCGGTGTTGGTTTCACCGGTGACTTTGAATACGGTAACGGTGATTTTTTCCGCCAGTTGCGGACGAGACAGATACCACTCGGCATCGGCCCAGGACTGCATAATCTGCTTGGCGTGCGGGTTACCCGCTTTGGCTTTTTCTTCCACGTCGTAGAAGTTGTCGAACATCAGCAGCGTATGGGACAGCGCTTTGGCGGCAATCGCAGCCAATTTTTCGTTATCCAGCGCGTCGATCAGCGGATGAATGTTATAGCCACCTTGCATGGTGCCTAACAGCTCTACGGCTTTCTCGGGGGTAATCAGGGGGGAGGTCGCTTCGCCTTTGGCGATGGCTGCCAGGAAACCGGCTTTTACATAGGCGGCTTCGTCGACGCCCGGTGGCACACGGTTAATCAGCAGGTCTAACAGGAATTCTTCTTCGCCTTTTGGCGGATTCTTTAATGATTCAACCAGCGCTGCCATTTGGGTGGCGTCTAACGGCTTAGGGACGATGCCCTCTGCAGCACGCTCGGCTACGTGCTTACGGTATTCTTCTAGCACGACATTCTCCTCGCTCTCATTGTCATTTATTGTGCCTGGCGTTCTCTATTCAAACCGGGTTTAGCGCACGGTGTTGATGCCATTGATCCTGACGGGGCACTGCTGTCGATGTCCTGGACTGTAAGTACAGTGCCCGGTTCCGCTCAGCCAGCATATCAGGATTTGAATTGGTTGTTAATTCGTTCACATAAAAGCAACATTAAATCTTTGCTGAATCGTTGAGCGCAGTGTAATCGGCTGCGACACAGGCCCGACGGGGCTACAGAGAGGTTCCGTTCCCAACATACATCAGCCTGACGAGAACAACATAATACCCACTCACTTACAATGGCTACTGGTCGCGAATAGTAAAATTTGAGAGCGGAAGGCACAAAAAAACCGCCATTAAGGCGGTTCTGTTGTTCCGTTCAGTGTTAGCAGGCACCTCACGGATTTCTTACATCGTTAAGAACGATACAAGCGCCACAAAGCAGGGACATTGTGCGCAACGATGATTAAAAAATCAACAAAAAGAATGTTTGAAAATTCATTTCAACGTAATATTTAGCCGGGTCTGTTCTACCGGTTTAGCAGTCGGTCATCGGGCTTGAGAACAGTGCTGCAACAACTGCGATACAGGCGCCACAAAGCGCTTGTTCCGCCGGGATTTTTCCGGTGAAGTCGCGGTGGTCGTGGTTCCACAAGGATCGCGCAATGAAAGGGAGTTCCATGTTTATCCTGCTCATTGTACTGGGATCGGCGTTTGGCGTGAGCAAAGGCGGTTGGTCGGTTAACGGCAACAGCCTCACGTTCAACGTGATATTCCAGAACAAGTAAGCTACTGGCCGCTCATCGAGCGGCCTTTTACCTGGATGCCGCGCATAAAAAAACGGCCCCTTTTCAGGAGCCGCTTATTCACCTTTCAAACCAGCAGAATTACTTCTTCTTGGCTTTCGGGTTAGGCAGATCGGTGATGCTGCCTTCAAAGATCTCTGCCGCCAAGCCTACGGATTCGTGCAGGGTTGGGTGAGCATGGATAGTCAGCGCGATGTCTTCTGCGTCGCAACCCATCTCGATAGCCAGACCGATTTCACCCAGCAGCTCGCCACCGTTGGTGCCGACAATCGCGCCACCGATGATACGATGAGTTTCTTTGTCGAAAATCAGTTTGGTCATGCCGTCTGCGCAGTCGGAAGCGATAGCACGGCCAGAAGCTGCCCACGGGAAGGTGGAAGTTTCGTAGCTGATGCCTTTTTCTTTCGCTTCTTTCTCGGTCAGACCCACCCAGGCAACTTCCGGCTCGGTGTAAGCGATCGATGGGATCACTTTCGGGTCGAAGTAGTGCTTCATGCCGGCAATAACTTCAGCGGCAACGTGGCCTTCATGCACGCCTTTGTGCGCCAGCATCGGTTGACCGACGATGTCGCCGATAGCGAAGATGTGCGGCACGTTGGTACGCAGCTGTTTGTCGACGTTGATGAAGCCACGCTCGTCAACTTCCACACCGGCTTTACCCGCTTCCAGCAGCTTACCGTTCGGCACGCGGCCGATAGCCACCAGCACCGCGTCATAACGCTGTGGTTCTGCAGGCGCTTTTTTGCCTTCCATAGTGACATAGATGCCGTCTTCTTTGGCTTCTACCGCGGTCACTTTGGTTTCCAGCATCAGGTTGAACTGCTTGCTGATGCGCTTGGTGAAGACTTTCACCACGTCTTTGTCAGCCGCCGGGATCACCTGGTCAAACATTTCGACAACGTCGATCTGTGAACCCAGCGCATGGTATACGGTGCCCATTTCCAGGCCGATGATACCGCCGCCCATAACCAGCAGACGCTCTGGGACAGTTTTCAGCTCCAGTGCATCGGTAGAGTCCCACACGCGTGGATCTTCATGAGGAATGAATGGCAGTTGGATCGGACGAGAACCTGCAGCGATGATGGCATTGTCGAAGTTGATGGTGGTTGGACCATTTTCGCCTTCAACAACCAGGGTATTAGCGCCGGTGAACTTGCCCAGGCCGTTAACCACTTTCACTTTACGGCCTTTAGCCATGCCAGCCAGACCGCCGGTCAGCTGATTGATGACTTTTTCTTTCCAGACGCGCACTTTGTCGATGTCAGTTTTCGGCTCGCCGAAAACGATGCCGTGCTCGGCCAGCGCCTTGGCTTCTTCGATCACTTTGGCTACGTGCAGCAGTGCTTTGGAAGGGATACATCCCACGTTCAGGCAAACACCGCCCAGCGTGGAATAACGTTCAACCAGAACGGTTTCAAGACCTAAGTCAGCGCAACGAAAGGCAGCAGAGTAACCTGCCGGGCCCGCCCCAAGTACCACGACCTGAGTTTTAATTTCAGTACTCATCATGACCTCTTAATTGATTGTCCGGCGGGTCAGACGTCATTTTTATTGCTAATCGATCTCATAACGCCCTTCATCCACCGGGACGCTTACACCGCGAGCAGTTTACAGAATTGTTAATAATCTGCAAAGCGTGTTCGAGTGACCCGTGTCTCAACAATTTTGTCGAGTCGTGCAAAAACCGACAAAACTGCTACAGAAGCGATAAGGGCGCAGCATGCTGCGCCCTTTTTTCATTACATCACCATACGGCGGATATCAGCCAGCATGTTGTTGATGATGGTAATAAAGCGCGCACCATCTGCACCATCGATAACGCGGTGGTCGAAGGAGAGCGACATTGGCATCATCAGGCGCGGCACGAACTCTTTACCGTTCCAGACCGGCTCCATAGCAGACTTGGAGACACCCAGGATAGCCACTTCCGGCGCGTTCACAATCGGCGCGAAGTGAGTTGTCCCGATACCGCCCAGGCTGGAGATGGTGAAACAGCCACCCTGCATTTCGCCGGCGGTCAGTTTACCGTCACGCGCTTTTTTGGAGATAGCCATCAGCTCACGGGACAGTTCGGTGATGCTCTTCTTGTTCACATCTTTGAATACCGGAACCACCAGGCCGTTTGGCGTATCAACCGCAACACCGACGTTGATGTACTTTTTCAGCGTCAGCTTCTGACCATCTTCGGACAGAGAGCTGTTGAAACGCGGCATCTGCTCCAGAGCGGCAGCAACGGCTTTCATGATGAACACCACCGGGGTGAACTTCACATCCAGCTTACGCTTGGCCGCTTCTTCGTTCTGCTGCTTGCGGAAAGCTTCCAGATCGGTGATGTCGGTTTTGTCGAAGTGAGTCACGTGCGGGATCATCACCCAGTTACGGCTCAGGTTGGCACCCGAGATTTTCTGGATGCGGCCCAGTTCAACTTCTTCGATCTCACCGAACTTGCTGAAGTCCACTTTCGGCCATGGCAGCATGCCTGGCAGACCGCCACCGGCAGCAGCAGCTGGCGCCGCTTCTGCACGTTTGACCGCGTCTTTCACGTAAGTCTGAACGTCTTCGCGCAGGATGCGGCCTTTACGACCGGTGCCTTTCACTTTCGCCAGGTTTACACCGAACTCACGCGCCAGGCGGCGGATGACCGGAGTGGCATGCACATAAGCGTCGTTCTCGGCGAACTCACCTTTGGAAGCTGGAGCAGCCTGTTTGGCTGGTGCCGCGCTGGCAGCCGGTGCCGGCGCTGCTTCTGCTTTTTGAGCAGGAGCAGCCGCTGGTGCAGCGCCTTCAACTTCGAACACCATGATCAGGGAGCCGGTTTTCACTTTGTCGCCGGCGCTGATTTTGATTTCTTTCACGGTACCTGCGAACGGTGCCGGCACTTCCATAGAAGCCTTGTCACCTTCAACGGTGATCAGTGACTGCTCAGCGGCAACTTTGTCGCCCACTTTAACCATCACTTCGGTCACTTCTACTTCATCGCCACCGATATCCGGTACGGCAACGTCTTTGGCCGCAGAGGCAGCCGGTGCCGCTGGAGCAGCAGGCGTTTCTGCCGCAGCCGGAGCGGCAGCAGAAGCTGCGCCAGCCACTTCGAATACCATGATCAGAGAACCGGTGGTGACTTTGTCGCCAGTGCCGATTTTGATCTCTTTCACGGTGCCTGCGAACGGTGCAGGGACTTCCATGGAAGCCTTGTCGCCTTCAACTGTGATCAGGGACTGCTCGGCTTCCACCTTGTCGCCCACTTTCACCAGGATCTCGGTCACTTCTACTTCGTCGGCACCGATGTCCGGTACGGCAACGTCTTTGGCAGCCGCGGCAGCCGGAGCAGCAGGTGCCGCAGCCGGTTTTTCTTCAGCCTTGGCAGCAGGTGCGGCCTGAGCCGCCCCTTCCGCTTCAAAGATCATCAGCAGTTTGCCGGTTTCGGTTTTATCACCGACGGCAACTTTGATCTCTTTAACCACACCCGCCTGCGGGGAAGGGACTTCCATGGAAGCTTTGTCACCTTCAACGGTGATCAGCGATTGTTCAGCTTCAACTTTATCGCCCACTTTCACCAGAATCTCGGTGATTTCCACTTCGTCTGCACCGATGTCCGGTACTTTGATTTCGATAGACATTTCTTCTGTACCTCTTATGCCAGACGCGGGTTAACTTTTTCTGGGTTGATGTCGAATTTCTTAATCGCATCAGCTACCACAGAAGCTTCAATTTCACCGCGTTTAGCCAGTTCACCCAGTGCAGCAACCACAACGTAAGAAGCGTCAACTTCAAAGTGGTGGCGCAGGTTTTCGCGGCTGTCTGAACGACCGAAGCCGTCAGTACCCAGTACGCGATAGTCGCTGGCTGGAACGTAAGTACGAACCTGTTCTGCAAACAGCTTCATGTAGTCGGTAGACGCAACCGCCGGCGCATCGTTCATCACCTGAGCAATGTACGGTACACGTGGAGTTTCGGTTGGGTGCAGCATGTTCCAACGCTCGCAGTCCTGGCCATCACGCGCCAGTTCAGTGAAGGAAGTCACGCTGTAGATGTCAGAACCCACGCCGTAATCGTCTGCCAGGATCTTCGCCGCTTCACGTACGTGACGCAGGATAGAACCTGAACCCAGCAACTGAACCTTGCCTTTGCTGCCTGCCAGAGTGTCCAGCTTGTAGATACCTTTGCGGATACCTTCTTCTGCGCCCTGCGGCATGGCCGGCATGTGGTAGTTTTCGTTCAGCGTGGTGATGTAGTAGTAGACGTTTTCTTGCGCGTCGCCGTACATGCGGACCAGACCGTCGTGCATGATCACTGCCACTTCGTATGCATAAGCTGGATCGTAAGAGATGCAGTTAGGGATAGTCAGAGACTGAATGTGGCTGTGGCCGTCTTCGTGCTGCAGACCTTCACCGTTCAAGGTGGTACGGCCTGAAGTACCGCCGATCAGGAAGCCGCGCGCCTGTTGGTCGCCTGCTGCCCAGCACAGGTCACCGATACGCTGGAAACCGAACATCGAGTAGTAGATGTAGAACGGAATCATCGGCAGATCGTTGGTGCTGTAGGAAGTCGCTGCGGCCAGCCATGAAGATGCTGCGCCCAGTTCGTTGATGCCTTCCTGCAGGATCTGACCTTTTTCGTCTTCTTTGTAGTAAGCAACCTGCTCACGGTCTTGCGGGGTATATTGCTGACCGTTCGGGCTGTAGATACCGATCTGACGGAACAGACCTTCCATACCGAAGGTACGCGCTTCGTCAGCGATGATAGGAACCAGACGATCTTTGATCGACTTGTTCTTCAGCATCACGTTCAGGGCACGCACGAAGGCGATGGTGGTGGAGATTTCTTTGTTCTGCTCTTCCAGCAGTGAGCTGAAGTCTTCCAGAGCCGGCATTTCCAGCTTCTGGGTGAAGGCTGGCAGACGGGTCGGTACATAACCTTTCAGCGCCTGACGGCGTTCGTGCAGGTATTTGTACTCTTCAGAGTCTTTCTCGAAGGTGATGTACGGCAGTTTTTCGATGTCGGCATCGGCAACTGGCACATTGAAACGATCGCGGAAGTGGTGAACCCCTTCCATGTTCATTTTCTTCACCTGGTGAGCGATGTTTTTACCTTCCGCGGTTTCACCCATGCCGTAACCTTTAATGGTATGGGCCAGGATAACGGTTGGTTTGCCTTGGGTGTCCTGCGCTTTTTTCAGTGCAGCGAAGACTTTCTTCGGATCGTGACCACCGCGGTTCAGCGCCCAGATTTCGTCGTCGGTCATGTCTTTGACCAGGGCGGCGGTTTCCGGGAAGCGGCCGAAGAAGTGCTCACGTACGTAAGCGCCGTCTTTGGATTTGAAGGTCTGGTAGTCGCCGTCCAGGGTTTCGTTCATCAGCTGGATCAGCTTGCCGCTGGTGTCTTTACGCAGCAGTTCGTCCCAACGACCGCCCCAAATCACTTTCAGTACCTGCCAGCCTGCGCCGGAGAAGATACCTTCCAGTTCATTGATGATCTTGCCGTTACCGGTGACTGGGCCGTCCAGACGTTGCAGGTTACAGTTGATGACGAACACCAGGTTGTCCAGTTTCTCACGGGTGGCGATGGTGATCGCACCTTTGGATTCCGGCTCATCCATCTCACCGTCGCCCAGGAAGGCGTAAACGGTTTGAGCAGAGGTGTTCTTCAGGCCACGGTGTTCCAGATATTTCAGGAACTTCGCCTGGTAGATGGCGCTGATTGGGCCCAGGCCCATGGAAACGGTTGGGAACTGCCAGAATTCAGGCATCAGTTTAGGATGCGGGTAAGAAGACAGGCCTTTACCGTGAACTTCCTGACGGAAGTTGTTCATTTGGTCTTCGGTCAAGCGGCCTTCAAGGAAGGCACGTGCGTAAACGCCCGGAGAGATGTGGCCCTGGAAGTAAACCAGATCGCCGCCGTCTTGCTCGTTGCGTGCACGGAAGAAGTGGTTGAAGCAGACTTCATAGAAGGTCGCGGAAGATTGGAAGGAAGCCATGTGGCCGCCCAGGTCCAGATCTTTCTTGGAAGCGCGCAGCACGGTCATTACCGCGTTCCAGCGGATAGCGCTGCGGATACGACGCTCAAGATCCAGGTTACCAGGGTAAGCAGGTTCGTCTTCCACCGCGATGGTGTTGACGTAGTTGTGAGCCGCAGCACCGGCTGCAACGCTAACACCGCCTTTACGGGCTTCACCCAATACCTGATCAATCAGAAACTGAGCTCGCTCAACACCCTCTTCACGGATGACCGATTCGATCGCCTGCAGCCAGTCGCGGGTTTCGATCGGATCCACGTCATTGTTTAAACGTTCTGACATGGTGGTATTCCTTATCTGTCTAATGGTTTGTTTTGGAGCCTGTCTTCCTGTGTTCTGAGGCAAAACACACGAAGACAGGCCCATCAGTTTAGTTGCCGCTTAAATGCTTAACTAAGCACTTCGAACGAAAGCTCCGCAGGCTGGTGTGCCCTGAAGAGAACGCTCTTAATCCTTGCGTTGCTGGAGACGCCGTAGCGATCTCTCGCGCCGAGTATGCTCCCGGCTGAGATCCAGCAAGATTTCCTCGATAAACGCCAAATGGCGGTGCGAGGCTTCACGGGCCTTTTCCGGCTCGCGTGCCACAATCGCCTCAAAAATTCCGGCGCGGTGGCTGCTCACCTTTGCCAACATCTCACGGCGCGAGTAGAGCAATTCAAAGTTCTGACGTACGTTCTGTTCCAGCATCGGCCCCATGCAGCGTAGCAGGTGAAGTAACACAACGTTGTGGGCAGCTTCGGTCACGGCGATTTGGTATTGCATGACCGCGTCGGCTTCGGCGTCGAGATCGCCGCTTTCCTGGGCCTGCTGGATCACAATGTGGCAATCGCGGATGCGCGCCAGATCTTCGTCGGTGCCGCGCAACGCCGCGTAATAGGCAGCAATGCCTTCGAGGGCATGACGGGTTTCCAACAGATCGAATTGTGATTCAGGGTGGTCGGCCAACAGTTCAGCCAGAGGATCGCTGAAGCTCTGCCACAGATTAGTTTGCACAAAGGTACCACCGCCCTGACGGCGCAGGAGCAGCCCTTTGGCTTCCAGGCGCTGGATGGCCTCTCTCAGAGAAGGACGGGAAACATCAAATTGTTTCGCCAGCTCGCGCTCCGGTGGCAGTTTTTCGCCTGGACGCAGTGTTCCCTCGAGGATCAGGTGTTCGAGCTGCTGCTCGATAACATCTGACAACTTGGGTTGGCGGATTTTGCTGTAGGCCATGGGTGAATTCTTCTCTGCGAATGGCGCGGAGTCAATTGGTAATACCAATTTCAAAAACGTGACGGTAAAGTAACAAAGTATTCACCTCCTGTCCATATGGGCCTTGATCGAAATCAGGTTACCCGCACATTTTAACACCTCAATACCAGAGCTGCTGCAAACCGCTAACGCACGCTTGGTAATACCATTTACGAGGTAGGTTTTTGATTTAACTTTTGCGAAACCTGCCGTCAGGCAGACTGAAGCATCAAAGGCAGGATTTTATTGCATGTTTATTAAGCTTTAACGAATAGCTATTTGCAGCGCATAAGGTGCGCTCAACCGGTCAATATTTCGCCGAACCAAAGCGACCAGCGCTAAATTATTTTTGCGCATTATGTGATTTGCTGCTTATTTCATGCACTGAATCCCCCCTGCCGTCACACAACCCGCATTTTGTTTCCTAAACTGCTGAAATCTTAATCACTCACCCTATAAAGCAGGTGCAAACTGACGCGCATAACATTATTCTTTGCCAAACGGTAGCGGCTCCGTGGAATTAATAGATATAACGCCGTAAATAAAATAAAACACACATCGTAACCACTGCTTTACAGCATGTGAGTAATTCTGCAACGACAGAGGGTTTCATTGATGGATGGTCAACAGCATGGCGACCAGCTGAAGCGCGGCCTGAAAAACCGCCATATTCAGCTTATTGCTCTAGGGGGCGCTATTGGTACCGGGCTATTTCTCGGGATCGCGCAAACAATAAAAATGGCCGGTCCTTCGGTCATTCTCGGCTATGCCATTGGCGGCTTTATCGCATTTCTGATCATGCGCCAACTGGGTGAAATGGTAGTGGAAGAGCCGGTAGCCGGTTCCTTTAGCCACTTCGCCTATAAATACTGGGGCAATTTTGCCGGCTTTGCTTCCGGCTGGAACTACTGGGTGCTGTATGTATTGGTGGCGATGGCGGAACTGACCGCGGTCGGTATCTATGTGCAGTACTGGTGGCCGGAGATCCCAACCTGGGTATCGGCGGCGGTGTTCTTCCTGGCCATCAACGCCATCAACCTGGCGAATGTTAAGGTCTACGGCGAGATGGAATTCTGGTTTGCCATCATCAAAGTCGTGGCGATTATCGGCATGATCGTGTTCGGTGCCTACCTGCTGTTCAGCGGCCTGGGCGGCCCGGAAGCCACCGTAACCAACCTGTGGGCACAGGGCGGGTTCTTCCCGAACGGCATCATGGGGCTGGTAATGGCAATGGCGGTGATCATGTTCTCGTTTGGTGGGCTCGAGCTGGTGGGTATTACCGCCGCGGAGGCCGACAACCCGCAGAAAAGCATTCCCAAAGCCACCAACCAGGTGATCTACCGCATCCTGCTGTTCTATATCGGCTCACTGACCATTTTGCTGTCGCTGTACCCTTGGGGCAAAGTGGTGGAAGGCGGCAGCCCGTTCGTGCTGATCTTCCACGCGCTGAACAGCAACCTGGTAGCAACCGTGCTGAACATCGTGGTGTTGACCGCCGCCCTGTCGGTGTACAACAGCTGCGTTTACTGCAACAGCCGCATGCTGTACGGCCTGGCGAAGCAAGGCAACGGTCCGAAGAGCCTGCTGAAGGTGGACGGCCGCGGCGTACCGGTTATCGCTATCGCCGTCTCCGCCACGGCCACCGCGTTCTGCGTGCTGATTAACTACCTGATCCCCGGTCGCGCATTCGAATTGCTGATGGCGCTGGTGGTCTCGGCGCTGGTGATCAACTGGGCGATGATCAGCCTGGCGCACCTGAAGTTCCGCGCAGCCAAGAACCGCGAAGGCGTAGAGCCGAAGTTCAAGGCCTTCTGGTATCCGTTCAGCAACTACCTGTGCCTGGTGTTTATGGCCGGCATCCTGGTGATCATGTACCTGACGCCGGGCATTCAAATCTCGGTGTTGCTGATCCCGGTTTGGGTGGCAATTTTGGCCATTGGCTATATCGTCAAGCAACGTAGCCAGCGTGCAATGAGCGCAACCAGCCGCAGCTAGTTCACGCAAAAACAAAATGGCCTGCAGTTTTACACTGCGGGCCATTTTTTTAGCCTGACTTAGGCTACTTCTTGCGCAGGGCCTTCACCTGCTCGGCGGTGATATCCGCCGGCAAGCCCCCCCAGGTTACGCGCAGATAGTTCACCAGCTCCGCCACTTGCGCATCGTCCAGACGTTCGCCAAAGGCCGGCATGCTCTGCATACTTTCGCCGTTGGGGAATTGCTGCGCCGGTAAACCGTCCAGCACCGAGACAATCAGATTCTTGGCATCCGGTTGGCGCAGCGTGGCGTTATCGCGCATCGCCACCGCTACGTGCGGTTTGCCCTCACCTTCCCGTGCATGGCAGCCGGAGCACTGATCCAGATAGCTGATACGCCCGGCATCGCTGCCCTGGCCGATTTTAACCGGCACTGCGGCCGGCGGCTGTTCACCCATCAGATAGGTCGCCAGTGCTTGATGGTCTTCCGGCGTCAGATGACGGGTGCTGAGATCCACCACCATGTGCATCTCACTGAACGCAGATCCCTGAGGTGCCATCCCGGTTGCCAGGAAACGGTTGAGGTCATCCGGCGTCCAGCCGCGCTGGGCCAATCCGTGCGGCGTGATGTCCGGCGCCATAAAGCGCCCCAAATCGCCCCCCTGCATCGGCTTGCCAAGATTCATCTGCCCCAGCATGCCGCGTGGCGTATGGCATTCCCCGCAGTGACCCAGCGTATCCGCCAGGTAACGGCCGCGTTGCCACTGCGCCGAATTGCCTTGTGAACTGGCTGGCAACGGCGCCTGGCTGCGGAACAGCAGGTTCCAACCGATCAGCGCCATGCGTTGATTAAACGGGAACGGCATGTCGTTTTCAGGAATGGCGACGTCCAC
This sequence comes from Serratia sp. BNK-12, assembly GCF_047456085.1. Lineage (NCBI taxonomy): Bacteria > Pseudomonadati > Pseudomonadota > Gammaproteobacteria > Enterobacterales > Yersiniaceae > Serratia > Serratia sp. BNK-12. The sequence goes on along the minus strand of NZ_CP179896.1, from coordinate 663,680 downwards.
CGCCGGTCGGGTCATCAGATAGGCGTAGATGTCATCGGCATCCTGGCGTGAAATACCTTTATACGAAGTATAGGGCATCGCCGGGTACAGATGACGCCCGCCCGGTGCCACACCCTGAGTCAGCGCAAGGAAGAAATCGTCTTTGGTCCAGCGGCCAATGCCATGATCGGCCGAAGGCGTCAGGTTACTGCCATAGATAGTGCCGAACGGCGTCTCCAGCGGATAGCCCCCGGCCAAGGGCGCGCCGCCGCTGGCGGTATGGCAGGCGGCGCAGTCGGCGGCCTGCGCCAGATAGCGACCGCGGGCAACCTGTTCCGTGCTGGCGGTTACCTGCTGCACCGGGCCATCGTAACGGCGGTTTTCACGCCACCACAGCACGGCGATGACGATAATGACCACCAGCAGGATCAACAGTGCGAGACGTTTTTTCATTGCGCCGTCTCCTTCAGCAGGCCCGGGGTTTTGAGCACCACGTCGCGAACCGCTTCATAGTAACGAACATAGCCGGTACAGCGGCAGATATGGCTGTCCAGCGCCTGCTCAATGGCGCTTTCCAGTTGCTCACGGGCAATGGGTTCACGCTTGAGTTTTTCCACAAAAATGGTGGCGGCGTTGACAAAGCCCGGCGTGCAGTAGCCGCACTGGAAGCTGTAATGCTCCAGAAACGCCTGCTGGATAGGTGACAACTCCACCACTTCGCCCTGCGCATCCACCTTGGCATGCCCCTCTACGGTGCGGACTTTTTTGCCGCTGAAGAAGTGCGCGCCGGTGATACAGGTACGCACCTCTTCGCTGGTACCGCTTGGGTGATCGACAATTGCTACGCAGGCGTGGCAGATACCCTGCCCGCAGCCAAGACGCGAGCCGGTCAGATCGAGATACTCGTGCAGGAAATCGATCATCATCAGCCCTTCAGGTACGTCGATCGGGCCGTATTGCTTATCGTTGATGGTCAGGGAAATCGGCTGGGTTTTGATGCTCATTGTAATACCTCACGAATATTTTCTGCACGAACGGGCAAATCACGGAAACGGTGGCCAGTGGCGTCGGCGATGGCGTTGACCAAGGCCGCGACCACCGGGATCATCACCACTTCGGCCATGCCTTTGGGCGGATCGGTTTCCGACAACGCGGGCAGGATGTCATCGGTCTGTTTCCATACCGCCACATCGCTGGCGCGTGGCAGGTGGTAACGGTTAAAGTTCCAGGTACCGTTACCGGGCCCGTCTTCGTACAGCGGTAAATATTCGTGCAATGCATGACCAATTCCCATCGCCAACCCGCCCTGTAACTGGCCGGAAACCAGTTCCGGCACAATCAGGTTGCCGCACTCCATGATCGAATGGTGATTCAGCAGTTCTACCTGGCCGGTGGCGATATCCACCGCCACTTCCGCCAGGGTTCCGACGGCACTGTAATAGGTCACCGCCGCGTTATTGCGTTGAGTCGGGGGATAATAGACCTGATTGCGTGGCAGCGTTTTGAACTCGCCACCGGCGTTGCGCACAGCCAGGCCATCAATCGGCAGGCGTTCGCTATTGCCGCTCAGGGTAAAGTCCGCTTCCGCCCACTGCCAGCGGTTGAAAACGTGCACCGCTGCGCCTGCGATCCCGCCCATCTGGTAAAGTTGTTTTGCCAGCCGCTCCAGGCTCAACACCTCCATACCGGCAGCGGTCAATCCCCCCTCCACCCAACGCGCATCCTCTCGGCGCACCACTAAAGGTGCCGCCTGGCCGCCACCGGGGCCGGATTGCCAAATGGCCATCGCTGCCGGCCACAGGCCATGATCGAATATCAGCCGCGCCGCTTCGCGCGTACTGTGCGAGAAGTAATACGCCGAGTTGCTGGCGCTGGAAGGTGAGCAGTAGCTTGGCGTCCAGGCCGGATTGGTTTGCAACCGATCCTGATCGGCCTGCGACATAACGTAGGGATCGCCACTGGTAACCATCGGCAGCACTGACCAGTCGGTCACCGAGAAGTGAGCCTCGTCTGCCGGTTTGCCCAGCCACTGTGCGCACAACACCGATTGTGAGGTCGACATGCCGGTGCCCATCTCGGCACCGCTGTGATGCAGCATAATGCGCCCGTCTTCTCCCAGCTCGACGCGGGCGAATGAAGTTTCGGCACCGGTACCGAAGTCTTTTTGCACGCAGCCAAAGCCTACGCCATAGCGTTTGCCCGGATGCTGGCTTTCAAACTCCGCCTTGCGCTTGGCGCGTTGCAGCCACATCTCATGCTTCGCCGCCTTCTCCAGCACTTCATCGGCGCGAATAGCCCCGGCAGGAATGGCCCCCTGCGTATTTTTCATGCCGGATTTCAGTACGTTGCGCAAACGGAATTCAATCGGGTCAATCTTCAGTTCGGCAGCCAGCTCATCGACCATCATCTCGGTGGCGGCCATGCTTTGCAGCGTGCCGTAACCCCGTGCCGACCCTGCGTCGATAGCGCGCGAAGCCAGCCCCACCGCAGACAAATCGCTTTTCGGGAAGTAATAAATCGACTGCGCCGCGGTCGCCGCCACCATCACCACCGAAGGCGTAAAGTTGCTGCGGCCACCGCCGTCTGCCGTCATCTCACCATGGAATGACTGCAGCACGCCGGTTTGGCGGTTTACCGCAATGCGGTAATTCATGTCGAAGGCGTGGCGTTTCAGCGCAGTCTGGAACTGTTCGAAACGGTCGTTGGCCAGCCGAACCGGGTGCCCGTCGCCGTACATCGCCGCCACCGCGCCGTAATACGGGAAATTAAAGTGATCTTTTGAGCCGTAACCGACGGTGTAGCATGGGTGCAGAATCAGCTGTTTAACCGGCGGATTGCGTTTTGCCAGCATGCGCGGCATTTCATCTGCCACTTCCTGCGGCGATTGAGTCGGCACCACCAGATGCAGCGTTTGCGTCTCGGCGTCGAACCAGCCGTTGGCGTTGTCCGGCTCCAGCGCGGAGGTGTCGACGGACTGCGTGGTATAGCGGCGTGACATCACCAGCCACTCATCCGGCGGCGTTTTCAACTCATCAGCAATCATGCCGGCGTAATACATGCCTTCCTGATCCAGCTTGCCGCCTTCGCGTCCTTCCGGCCAGACCGGCAGGTGTTTCTTCATCGAAACCGGGAAAATCGGAGTATCCTTCAGGCTGGAAAAACGGTCGTCATCGAACGGCTTGTCTCCCCCCACCCGCACATAGCGGAAAGTGCCCCAAGGGTCGCGCTGCAGCGGACCGGTTTGCGCCCCGTATTTAATCGTGCCTTCGCGGAATTTCAGCTTGTCCTTGGCAAAGCGGAAACGGGCAAAATCGTGATAAATCAGGATTGCCACCGCCTGGCCCAGGTAAGCCGGGGTTTTGCCAATCGGCAGCAGCATGTCGTCGCCGTAAAATGCCGGGAAGGCCAAACCGTCGCGCGCCAAATCGTCGGCGGTTACCAGCCGATCGGGCTGCAGGTCGTCGCCCAGCAATGAGAGATCGATACCTTCGAACAGCTTGTCTGCTTGAGTGACACGCAAAATAAAGGCGTGCGCCTGATGCTGTGGCCAGTGCGGCATATCCACCGCGCGAATATCACGGGCAAAGACCTTCTGCCCCATGACCTTGGCACGGCCATCGATACGAAAGCGTATACGTTTCTCGTGGGCATCCCAGTTCGGGGACTGGAGGATCTTCTGCTCAAACAGCGCGGCATAGGCACGGCTGTACAGGGGCGCGAGGTACACGGAGACCCCCGCTATCACGGCGCTTTTGATAAAGCGACGCCGCGACGGGTTGAAATTGCTCATAAAAAGTCCTTTGCATCTTTATTGTAGTTTTGTGTTCAGCGGTGGTGTTGCGCAAACGCTGACGACCTTGCCGTAGACGTCATAAGCATATGCTTATAACCAAAATTATGTGATGATTAACATGCGATTTTCAATAAAAACACATCTCAACAACACATATTTTTAGTAAGGTAATTAGAAGTTGCGCAAATTCGGGCGGATAAGATGACAACAGGCATAGTGATCGCCGCTGCCGGACGTGGAGAACGCTTCTCTCAGGCCGGTGGCGCAGGCAATAAATTAAATGCCGAGTTTGCGGATGCCACAGGCCGCCAACGTTCGCTATTTGAACAGACGCTGCGTCAAGCGTTGGCTTCCGGCCTGCCCCTATGGGTGGTCACCCGGCCAGACAACCGCCAGGTTCAACAGATTTGCGCCGCCTATCAGGTTCCGGTCACGCTGCTGGCCAGCGTCGGCCTTGGCGATTCCATTGCCGCCGGCGTTAACGCCACGCCGCACTGGCAAGGCTGGTTGGTTCATTTGGCGGATATGCCGTTCGTTACCCCGGCGGTTTTCCAGCAGGTAGCCAGCGCGTTGCAGCACCACGCCATTGTCCGTCCCCGTTTTGAACAACAGCCGGGTCACCCGGTTGGGTTTTCCGCTCTATTGCGCAAACAACTGAGCCAATTACGTGGCGATAATGGTGCACGCGATCTGCTTAAAGAGCAGGCGGTACACTGGCTTAATCTTGATCAACCCACTGTCGTGCAGGATATAGATCTTCCGTCACAGCTACCGGTCAGCGAGTAACTCATCTATGCAACATCTCGATATCACCGTGGTCAGCCAGGCGATAAACTGGCTGAAACAACAACCGGTGTGGCTGTGCACCGTGCTGAGCACTTACGGCTCCTCACCGCGATCGCCGGGGGCGCTGTTGGCCGCCACGCAGGACGGACATTATTGCGGCTCGCTGTCCGGAGGATGCGTGGAAGAAGACTTTCTGCGGCGCCTGGCGGCCGGGGAGTATCAGGCTGCCAGCCAGGTCATTCGTTACGGTGAGGGCGGTCTGGAGCCCAACGTAGCGCTGCCCTGCGGCGGCGTGCTGGAGGTGCTGATTGAGTATTTACCGGCGGGCGACGAGAGCATCGATTATCTGACAACCCTCGCCGGCGCGTTAAACGGACACCATGCGCTGGTCAAACGCCTCACTCTGCCGGATGCCTGCGGCAGCCTGACGTTGACCGATTTCGCCAGTGCGACCCAGGTGGAACGCCGCGGCCCGCAAATTACCCTGCATATTGCCGCAGCCCCGCGTTTGCTGATCGCCGGTCTTTCCAGCGTGGCATTGTACTGCGCCGATTTCGCCAGTTCGCTGGGGTTTGAAGTGTTGGTGTGCGAGAACCGTCCGGAGGCGCTGGAAAATTTCGCCCCGCAGCTGAGATCCAACGTGACGCTACTGCGTCAGTTTCCGGCCAAGTTTATTGAAGACGGCGGCTGTCACGCCAATACCGCGATTGTCGCGCTGACACACGATCCCCGTATGGACGATCTGACGCTAATGGAGGCTATCCACACTCCGGCGTTTTATATCGGCGCCATGGGATCGTTGCGCAACAGCGCGCGTCGCCGCCAACGCCTGCAGCAGATTGCCGAATTCAGCCCACAAGAGCTGGAGCGAATTCATGCCCCGATTGGCTTACCGCTCGGCAGCAAGACCCCGGCTGAAATCGCGCTGGCGGTGATGGCAGATATCGTGCAGCAAAAGAACCGCTCTGCCACCCCGCTCAGTCAAGGGGAGTCACCGGCACCAGGTGTTGGAGCTCAAGATGCAGCTCCTCCCGCTCATTTAGCGAATAGTTGAACATCGTCAGGTCAGGCCCTTCCCGGCGAGCCAGGCCAAGTTGCGGCAAGACCTGAGTGTACATCTGCACAATATGATCGTTCAGGGCCACTGGCTTGCCGGCATAGCAAAAACGACAAAAATCACCGGAGATATCCGGCAGCGCTTCAAGCCCGGCACAGTCACTGACCGGGCAGTCTGCCGCAACGCCCAGGGTATAATCCACCCGCACTCGTTCCCCATCCGGCACAAACTGGGCCAGCGAATAGGTCAATGCAGGGCGCTCACCCAGCAGAGCATAGAACGTCTCTTTGATTTTGCTGCGGATGGGAAGGTGCGACTTATCCAGATCGGTAATGTCCAGATGGTAAGGGTAACTCTTCCCTCGGATAGCATACTGCCCCTTGGCGACCTTGATGCGATCGACCTTGATATCCCCCGGCTGATTCACCGACAGCGAGCGAACCAGATGGCTGAAGTCCTGTTTACGCGCATGGCGATAAACACTGGGAGATTCGGCAAAGTGCTTTTTGAAGCAGCGAGAAAAGGTTTGTTGGTTATCGAATTGATATTCAATAGAAATATCAAGAATGCTTTTTTGCGTATAACGCAAGGCGAAAGCGGCGAGGTACAAGCGGCGTGCGCGAATATAGGAAGCCAGCGACAAACTGGTCTGCTTTTTGAACATTCGCTGCAGATACCATTTCGAGTAGCCTGATTTGGCAGAAACGATATCCAATGACAAGGGATTGGTTAGGTTGTCTTCAATCCAGACCAGCAATTCCCTGATATGACTTTCCTGCGTTTCCATGAGTTTGCCGAACCTTCTGTTCCAAATATGCCTTTATGCGCGTATTAGTGCTTTGCGCGTAGGGTATACAGGTTAAAACATCGCGTCCAGCGGGCTACAGTAATTTACACAGGGGTTGATAAAACCTGAAATTTGCCGCCCCACTGCGGACGGCAAATCCTTTCGGCGGTTACTTCACGCAGCGAGAACACTGGCCAGACTGGATCTTCTGGAAGAAGTCATTGCCTTTATCATCCACCAGAATAAACGCCGGGAAATCTTCCACTTCGATTTTCCAGATCGCTTCCATACCCAGCTCCGGGTATTCGACGCAGGTCAGGCTCTTGATGCTCTGCTGCGCCAGTACCGCCGCCGGGCCACCGATGCTGCCGAGGTAGAAGCCGCCGTGCTTGTGGCAGGCGTCGGTCACCTGCTGGCTGCGGTTGCCTTTCGCCAGCATGATCATGCTACCGCCATGAGACTGCAGCAGGTCGACGTAAGAATCCATGCGCCCGGCAGTGGTTGGCCCCAGTGAACCAGAGGCGTAGCCGTCCGGCGTTTTGGCCGGGCCCGCGTAATAAATCGGATGATCCTTAACGTATTGCGGCAGACCTTCCCCTCTGTCCAGACGCTCTTTCAGCTTGGCATGCGCAATGTCGCGGCCCACGATGATGGTGCCGCTCAAGGACAGGCGGGTGGATACCGGGTATTGCGACAGCTGCTTGAGGATCTCGGCCATCGGGCGGTTAAGGTCAATCTTGATTGCCTCGCCCTCACCGGCCTGACGCAGCTCCTGCGGGATAAATTTGCCAGGATTATGCTCCAGCTTCTCCAGCCAGATGCCGTCACGGTTGATCTTGCCTTTAATGTTACGGTCAGCGGAGCAGGAAACCCCCATTCCGACCGGGCAGGATGCGCCATGGCGCGGCAGACGCACCACGCGAACGTCATGCGCAAAGTATTTACCGCCAAACTGCGCGCCCAATCCCAGGTTCTGCGCTTCTTTCAGCAACTCTTCTTCCAGCGCCACGTCGCGGAATGCCTGACCGTGCTCATTGCCTTCGGTCGGCAGACCGTCATAGTACTTGGTCGACGCCAGTTTTACGGTTTTCAGGGTTGCTTCCGCCGAGGTGCCGCCGATAACGAACGCCACGTGGTACGGCGGGCAAGCCGCGGTGCCCAGCGTACGCATTTTCTCGACCAGATAATCCTTCAGCTTGCCCGGAGACAGCAGCGCTTTGGTTTCCTGATAAAGGTAGGTTTTGTTGGCAGAACCGCCGCCTTTAGCAATACACAGGAATTTGTATTCTTCACCGTCGACGCTGTAGAGGTCGATCTGCGCCGGCAGGTTGCTGCCGGTGTTGACCTCTTTATACATATCCAGCGCGGCGTTTTGCGAATAGCGCAGGTTGTCTTCGATAAAGGTGTTGTACACCCCGCGTGACAACGCTTCTTCGTCGCCGCCACCGGTCCAGACGCGCTGGCCCTTTTTACCGACGATAATGGCGGTACCGGTGTCCTGACAGGTCGGCAAAATACCTTTGGCGGCGATTTCTGAGTTACGCAAAAATTGCAGCGCAACGTATTTGTCGTTTTCGCTGGCGTCCGGATCCTTGAGGATATCGGCAACCTGCTGCTGGTGCGCCGGGCGCAGCATAAATGAGGCGTCATGAAACGCGTGCTGGGCAAGGAGGGTTAACGCTTCAGGGGCTACTTTCAGAACTTCCTGGCCTTCAAATTCGCTCACGGAAACGTGATCGCGGCTTAACAGATAGTATTCGGTATCGTCTTTCTTCAGCGGGAACGGATCTTGATAATGGAACGGTTTATTCGACATTGATCTCTCACTTGCAACATCAGCTGCGTTAAATTCACACTTACTCAGCCAGCTCGGGGCAGGCCGCGTCAAAAAACTTCCCACACCTTACGTATTTTTAATCAGTCGGTTATTGCGCTAAATCGCATAATAACCCCTGCGTTAGAAAGGTATTTTCTCGGGATGCTTTCCAATCTTTTCTGTGAGCGCTGCGGGTACAGACTCAGCATGTACGGTTTATTATCCCGCAGTTAACACATTGATTACAATCCATCAGCGTCGATCGGGTTATCAATGCGATGAAAAACCGGCCCGGCAGGCGGGATGAGAATTAGTTTTTCGTCTTATTGCCAGCCGTCGCGCCATTGCTTAAGCTAGCCGCAATGAACAAAGTAAGAATCCCCATAGCGCTGCAACAGGCGGTGATGCGCTGCCTGCGTGAAAAACTGCTGCTGGCGCGTCAGCATTTTTCCGTCGAGTTTCCGGAACCCAAAGTCGTTTACCAGCAACGCGGAACCAGTGCGGGCACCGCCTGGCTGCAAGCCTGGGAAATTCGGCTGAATCCGGTTTTGCTGATGGAAAACCAACAGCCGTTTATCGACGAAGTGGTGCCGCACGAACTGGCGCACCTGTTAGTCTTCCGCCAGTTTGGCCGCGTGGCCCCACATGGACGCGAATGGCGCTGGATGATGGAAAGCGTGTTGCAGGTACCGGCCAGCCGCACCCACCAGTTTGAAATTGCCTCGGTGCAAAGCAAAACCTTCCCCTACCTCTGTCGTTGCCAACAACATCAGCTCACCGTACGTCGGCATAATCGGGTGCTTCGCGGAGAAAGCGAATACCGCTGCCGTCAGTGCGGCGAAAAATTGAAATTTATCGCCGGTGAGCCTGTTTAAGCGAAAAATCCAACCTCTGCTCCCTACGTCCCAAGTTACAGCCAGACTCCGGCGCTGGCTTGAAAAGTCACGGGGTTAACGCCCGTCGTTTGCCACTGCCGTTGACTTCCGCTACCCTGCCTGCCTTTCCAATTTTGAGCAGTTTTGGAATATGCTTCGCAAAATTTTGTTTACGGTTATTTTCACCACCGGCGCCGTACAGGCGCACGGCATCAATAATTTTTCTCAGGCCAAGGCGGCAGCGGCCAAAATCAACCAGGATGCGCCCGGTTCTTTCTACTGCGGCTGCCAGATCACCTGGCAGGGCAAGAAAGGCATCCCAGATTTAAACAGTTGTGGCTATCAACCACGCAAGAACGCCCAACGCGCACAGCGTATCGAATGGGAACATGTGGTACCGGCCTGGCAGTTCGGCCACCAATTGCAGTGCTGGCAACAAGGTGGCCGCAAAAACTGCAACAAAGACGCGAGCTACCGCCAAATCGAAACTGACCTGCACAACCTGCAGCCGGCGATTGGCGAAGTGAACGGCGATCGCAATAATTTCATGTACAGCCAATGGAAAGGCGGCGAAGGTCAGTATGGCCAGTGTCCAATGAAAGTGGACTTTAAAAATAAGCAGGCCGAACCGCCCGCACGCGCTCGCGGCGCGATCGCCCGCACCTATTTTTATATGCGCGATCGCTATCAATTACGGCTTTCCCGCCAACAGACCCAGCTTTTCGAGGTGTGGAACCGTCAGTATCCGGTCAGCCAATGGGAATGCCTGCGGGAGGCACGCATCGCTAAGGTACAGGGCAACCATAACCTCTATATTCAACAGGCTTGCCAGCAACGAAAGGGCTAAATCCCCTTCGTACTTAAAACTGCAGCGGTGTTGACTGCGTGAGCGCCCCCGAATCACTTACTTAAGTAAGCTCATCGGGATGCACTCACTTGCCGCCTTGCTGCAGCTTCAATTACTTTGGGTATATACTCTTTTTTTTCAAGCTGCAGCACTGATGACTGCATATTAGTCAGGATCGAATATTCAATGCGTATACCCCGTATTTATCACCCGCAGCCGTTAATCGACCATGCAGAAATCGCACTGAGCGAAGACGCCGCCAACCACATCGGGCGTGTACTGCGAATGGGCGCCGGCCAGGCACTGCAGCTCTTCGACGGCAGCAACCAGGTATTTGACGCCGAGATCACCCAGGTCGACAAAAAAAACGTGCTGGTGCGGCTAGCCGCCGGCCAACCGGAAGACCGTGAATCGCCACTCAAGCTGCATCTGGGCCAGGTGATTTCTCGCGGTGAGAAGATGGAATTCACCATTCAGAAATCCATCGAGCTCGGGGTCAATGTCATTACTCCGCTGTTTTCCGAGCGCTGCGGTGTGAAGTTGGACGGCGAGCGTCTGGCGAAAAAAATCCAGCAATGGCAGAAGATCGCCATCGCCGCCTGCGAACAATGTGGCCGCAACCGTATTCCGGAAATTCGCGAGGCGATGAAACTGGAAGACTGGTGCGCCGAGCAAGATGGCAGCCTGAAACTCAACCTGCACCCACGCGCCAACCACAGTATCAATACCCTGCCGCTGCCGGTGGAACATGTCCGCCTGCTGATTGGGCCGGAAGGCGGTTTATCCGCCGACGAAATTGCGATGACCACAGGCCACGGATTTACTGATATCCTGCTTGGGCCACGCGTTCTGCGTACAGAAACCACAGCGCTCACCGCAATTACCGCTTTGCAGGTACGTTTCGGCGATCTGGGTTAAAGGAGAAAAGATGATTAAGCTCGGCATCGTGATGGACCCTATCGCCTCCATCAACATCAAGAAAGACACCAGCTTCGCCATGCTGCTCGAAGCGCAGCGCCGTGGCTGGGAACTGCACTACATGGAGATGGACGATCTCTATCTGCACGCCGGTGACGGCCGCGCCCGCACTCGCCTGCTGAGCGTGAAGGAAGATAAAGAGAGCTGGTTCAGCTTTGGCAGCGAGCAGGATCTGGCGCTGCATGATCTGGACGTGATCCTGATGCGTAAAGACCCCCCTTTCGATACCGAATACATCTACGCGACCTATATTCTGGAACGCGCAGAGGTCAAAGGCACGCTGGTAGTTAACAAGCCGCAGAGCCTGCGTGACTGCAACGAAAAGCTGTTCACCGCCTGGTTCCCGGAACTGACGCCGGACACCCTGGTCAGCCGCAGCGCGGCGCACATCCGCAAATTCCACCAGCAGCACGGCGACATTATTCTCAAACCGCTGGACGGCATGGGCGGCGCGTCTATCTTCCGCGTGAAGCAGGACGACCCTAACCTGTCGGTGATTATCGAAACCCTGACCGAGCACGGTAGCCGTTTCTGCATGGCGCAGAACTTCTTGCCGGCAATCAAAGAGGGCGATAAGCGCATTCTGGTGGTTGACGGTGAGCCAGTACCTTACTGCCTGGCGCGCATCCCGGCGCAGGGCGAGACCCGTGGCAACCTGGCGGCCGGCGGCCGTGGTGAAGCGCGTCCACTGAGCGAAAGCGACTGGAAAATTGCGCGTGCGGTAGCCCCGACGCTGAAAGAAAAAGGGCTGATCTTTGTGGGCCTGGACGTGATTGGCGATCGCCTGACTGAAATCAACGTCACCAGCCCAACCTGTGCGCGTGAAATAGAAGCGGCCTTCCCGGTTTCCATCACCGGTATGCTGATGGATGCAATCGAGAAGCGTCTGGCAGCGAAGTAATCGAAATGCGGGTGACTTGCGTCGCCCGCCTTCCCTGAATGACGCTGTCAGCCCGCGTCAACCGAGTCGTGGCTTGAAAGGCGATGGGGATAGCCGCATACTGGCGGCTGTTTAACTTCTCACCAATCAAATACCTTAAATAACACCATGAATTTACAACACCATTTTCTTATCGCTATGCCATCACTTCAGGATCCTCGCTTCAAACGCTCGGTGATTTATGTCTGCGAGCACAATGAAGACGGCGCCATGGGCCTGGTGATCAATAAACCGGTGGAACAGTTCACGGTGGAAACAGTGCTGAGCAAACTGAAGATCATGCCACAGGCACGCGATCCGGCCATCAGTCTGGATAAACCGGTGTTTGCCGGCGGCCCGCTGGCTGACGATCGCGGTTTTATCCTGCATACGCCGTGCAAAGGCTTCGGCTCCAGTATCCAGATCTCGCCGGATACCATGATCACCACCTCGAAAGACGTACTGGAAACCTTGGGCACGCCGGAACAGCCGGAGGACGTACTGGTCGCGCTCGGCTATGCCGGCTGGGAAAAAGGCCAGTTGGAACAGGAAGTGCTGGAAAACGCCTGGCTGACTATCGAAGCCGACACCGACATTTTGTTCCATACGCCGATCGCCAGCCGCTGGCGCGAGGCCGCCAATCGCCTTGGCATTGATATCCGCAGCATTGCCAACCACGCAGGACACGCCTGATGACCAACCGCACCATTATCGCCTTCGACTTCGGCACCAAAAGCATCGGCGCGGCCATTGGCCAGGAGCTAACCGGCAGCGCCCGTGCGCTGGCGGCTTTCAAAGCGCAGGACGGCTCGCCGGACTGGCAGAAGATCGAGAAGTTGCTGAAAGAGTGGCAACCGGATCTGGTGGTAGTCGGTTTGCCGCTGAACATGGACGGCACCGAACAGCCGGTCACCGAGCAAGCGCGCAAGTTCGCCAACCGCCTGCACGGCCGCTTTGGCGTGCAGATCGCGCTGCATGATGAGCGTCTCAGTACCGTCGAAGCCCGCGCCAACCTGTTTGATCGCGGCGGCTTCCGCGCGCTGGACAAGGGCAGCGTGGATTCCGCCTCGGCGGTGGTAATCCTGGAAAGCTGGTTCGAACGGCAATTGGGTTAATCCCTTGGCAAAGTCCCCTCCGCGCCGCCCAGTAATCCCGCACAGATCCGCTGTTGCAGACCTTGCTCAAAGGTCTGCATGCCGGACTGCCCACCGGTTTGCAGCACGCTGGCAAGCTGATGGGTTTTGCCCTCGCGGATCATGCTGCTGACCGCCGCCGTCGCCGTCAGCACCTCAAAAATCGCCACCCTGCCGCCCCCGGGCCGACTCAACAGCTTCTGTGCAATCACCGCCTGCAGGCTACCGGCCAACTGTGCACGCACGTAGGGCTTTTCTTCCGCCGGGAAAACATCCACCAGCCGATCGACCGCCTGCGTCGCGCTACGGGTATGCAGCGTCGCCAGTACCAGATGGCCGGTTTCCGCAGCGGTAAGCGCCAGCCTGATGGTTGTGGTGTCACGCAGCTCCCCCAGCAAGATGACGTCTGGATCTTCACGCAGGGCAGCACGTAATGCGTCGTCAAAACTGTGGCTGTCGCGGCCCAATTCGCGCTGCTGAATTAAAGAGTGTCGACTGCGGTGAATAAATTCGATCGGATCCTCCAGCGTAAGGATATGCCGCCGCTGGTGCTGATTGATGTCGTCAATCATTGCCGCCAGGGTGGTGGATTTACCGCTGCCGGTCGCGCCGGTCACCAAAATCAGGCCATCTTCCCTGCGCACCAGGGCCGGAATGATGTCTGGTGCTGCCAACGCCGCCAGCGTCGGGCACTCGCCGGCAATCAGCCTCAAGGCAAGCGAAACCCCGAGGCTTTGCAGAAAGAAATTGGCGCGCAGCCGAATATCGCCCGCAAGCGTCAGCGCCAGATCAAGCTGCCCCTGCTGTTGCAATTGCTGCCGCTGCTGGGGTTGCAGCAGCGCATTGCACAAGCGATGCATCTTGGTCTCGGTCAGTTTTTCCGTACCTGCCAGCGCCTGTAATTCACCATCGATGCGCAACATCGGCTGATGCCCCGTACAAAGGTGCAGATCGGAAGCATTATGCTTTACACTAAGGGCCACGAATTCACCGATATCCATATCAATCTCCTGGGTCAATGATGAGCACTATCCAACAGAATCTGCAGGATGTCAGAAACCGCATTGCCGCGGCCGCTCAAGGCTGCGCTCGCGCTCCAGAAGAAGTGACGCTGCTTGCAGTGAGTAAAACCAAACCTGTGGCGGCGATCGCAGAAGCTATCGCGGCAGGCCAGCGAACCTTCGGGGAAAACTATGTACAGGAAGGCGTGGATAAGGTTCAGCATTTTGCCGCGCTGCCGGAAGGAGCAACGCTGGATTGGCACTTTATCGGCCCTTTGCAATCCAATAAGAGCCGGCTGGTGGCAGAGCACTTTGCCTGGTGCCATACCGTCGATCGTCTGCGTATCGCCCAGCGGTTAAGCGACCAGCGCCCGGCAGACATGCCGCCGCTTAACGTTCTGATCCAAATAAATATCAGCGATGAACAGAGTAAATCTGGCATTGTACTGGCTGAACTGCCGGCGCTGGCAGAAGCGGTTGTCGCCTTGCCGAACGTTCGTTTACGCGGGCTGATGGCGATTCCGGCTCCGCAAGAAGACTACCAGAGCCAATTAGCGGTATTCCGCCAGATGCACGACGCCTTCCTGGCGCTGCAACAGCATTATCCACAGGTAGACACGCTGTCGATGGGCATGACCGATGACATGACGGCGGCCATTGCCGCAGGCAGCACTCTGGTTCGTATCGGTACCGCCATTTTTGGCGCGCGAGATTATTCGCAGTCCTGACACACTGACGAGGAATTTTAATGCAACACCGTAAGATTACCTTCATTGGCGCCGGCAACATGGCCCGCGCAATCATCGCCGGCCTGGTGGCGGGCGGTTACCCGGCCAAATCCATCAGCGTCTGCGCGCCTTCGGCTAAAAACCGCGATGCGCTGGCTGCCGACTACGGCATCGTTAGCAGCGGTGATAACCTTGCCTGCGCACGCGAGGCAGACGTCATCGTACTGGCGGTGAAGCCACAGATGATGGCAGATGTCTGCCAGCCGTTGCGCGATCAGATCGATTTCAGCGGCAAACTGGTGCTGTCGATCGCCGCAGGCATTCAGGTCAGCCGTTTTTACCAGCTGCTGGCCGACAATCTGAATATTGTACGCATCATGCCAAACACGCCATCGCTGGTGGGTAAAGGCATGAGTGGCCTGTATGCGCCGCAGCAGGTCAGCCAACAGGATCGTGACTACACCAGTGATTTGATGGCGTCAGTTGGCAAGGTATGTTGGGTGGATGACGAAAACGGCATCAACAGCGTGATCGCCGCTGCGGGCAGTGCCCCGGCCTATTTCTTCCTGTTTATGGAAGCCATGCAGCAGGAAGCCGAACGTATGGGCTTCGACAGCCAGACGGCCCGTGCGCTGGTGCAACAAGCGGCATCCGGCGCCGCTGCGCTGGTGGAAGCCAACCCGGAGACGCCGTTGTCGACCTTGCGTGAGCAGGTAACGTCCAAAGGCGGCACCACCGCCGAGGCGCTGCGGGTATTCAACGAGCAACAACTGCCGGCAACCGTGGCCAAAGCCATGCAGGCGGCAGTTTCCCGTGCGCAGGAAATGGAAAAATCATTTTAAATAATCGAGAGTTAAGGAGAAGGACGACTTCATGCTAACGCTGACTTTTTTGGTCAAAACCGTTATTGATCTTTACGTCATGGTACTGCTGCTGCGCATCTGGATGCAGTGGACACGCGCTGACTTTTACAACCCATTCGCGCAGTTTATCGTGAAGATCACCCAGCCGGTGATTGGCCCGCTGCGCCGTATTATCCCGTCAATGGGACCAATTGACAGCGCATCACTGCTGTTGGCTTTCCTGCTGATGACCATCAAGTATCCGCTGTTGCTGCTGATTCAGGGCGGCGCGATGTCACTCAGCCCGTATAACCTGCTGTTTGGCTTGATCTCTCTGGTAAAGTCGGCCGGTTATCTGATCTTCTGGGTGATGATTATCCGCGCGCTGATGAGCTGGATAAGTCAGGGCCGCAGCCCGATTGATCAGTTGATGTATCAACTGACCGAACCGTTGATGGCGCCAATCCGCCGTATTCTTCCGGCAATGGGCGGCATTGATTTTTCAGCGATGGTAGTGATCCTGATCCTGTATCTGATCAACTACCTGGGTATGGATCTGTTCGGTGAGATCTGGTTCCTGCTGTGAGTGCAGTCACCCCCGTGCTGGACGGGCTGGCAATCAGGCTATATATTCAGCCGAAAGCCAGCCGCGACCAGATTGTCGGTTTGCATGGCGACGAACTTAAAGTCGCCATTACCGCCCCGCCGGTAGACGGCCAGGCCAACGCTCATCTGATCAAGTTTCTCGCCAAGCAGTTCAAAGTGGCGAAAAGCAACGTCACCATAGAGAAAGGCGAGCTGGGGCGGCATAAACAGTTACGCATCGTTAATCCGCAACAGATCCCCGCCGTGGTCGCGGCGCTAATCGAATAAATTTCAAGGTAGTCATCATGCAAAAAGTCGTTCTTGCCACCGGTAACCCGGGTAAAGTGCGCGAACTCGCCGACCTGTTGGCCGATTTCGGCCTGAACGTGGTCGCACAAACCGAATTGGGCGTGGAGTCCGCCGAGGAAACCGGCCTGACGTTTATCGAAAATGCCATTCTGAAAGCCCGCCATGCGGCGCAAATCACCGGTCTGCCGGCGATCGCCGACGACTCGGGTCTGGCGGTTGATGCACTGGGCGGCGCGCCAGGCATCTATTCTGCACGTTACGCGGGTGTAGACGCCTCTGACCAGCAAAACCTCGACAAGCTGCTGGTTGCGCTGAAAGACGTGCCCAAGGGCAGCCGTGGCGCACAGTTCCACTGCGTGCTGGTGTATATGCGCCACGCGGAAGATCCGACACCGCTGGTGTTCCACGGCAGCTGGGCCGGTGAAATCACCGATGCCGCCGCCGGTGAAGGCGGTTTTGGCTATGATCCTATCTTCTACGTTCCGGAGCTGGGCCGCACCGCTGCCGAGCTGAGCCGTGACGAAAAGCGCGCCGTATCACACCGTGGTAAAGCCCTGAAGCTGATGCTGGAAGCGATGCGCAATGCTTAAGTTGCCCCCGCTGAGTTTGTACATTCATATTCCGTGGTGCGTGCAGAAATGCCCGTACTGCGACTTCAACTCGCATGCGTTGAAGGGCGAAGTGCCGCATCAGGAATACGTCGATCACCTGCTGGCGGATCTGGATGCCGATCTGCCGCTGGTCAGTGGTCGCGAAATCAGCACCATTTTTATCGGCGGCGGCACCCCCAGCCTGTTGAGTGCCGAAGCGATGCAATCGCTGCTGGACGGCGTGCGGGCACGCATTCCGGTGATTGACGGCGCCGAGATCACCATGGAGGCCAACCCGGGTACCGTGGAGGCCGATCGCTTCAGCGGCTATCAGCGCGCCGGTGTGAACCGCATTTCTATCGGCGTGCAGAGCTTCAGCGCCGAGAAATTGACTCGCCTGGGTCGCATTCACGGCCCGGAAGAGGCCAAACGCGCAGCTCACCTGGCTACCGGCCTGGGTTTGCGCAGTTTTAACCTGGATCTGATGCACGGCCTGCCGGACCAGTCGCTGGAAGAGGCGCTGGACGATCTGCGCCAGGCCATTGCCCTCAATCCACCGCATCTGTCGTGGTATCAACTGACTATCGAGCCCAATACGCTTTTCAGTTCACGCCCGCCGGTGCTACCGGACGACGACGCGCTGTGGGACATTTTCGAGCGGGGCCATGAATTGCTGAGCGCCGCCGGCTATCAGCAGTATGAAACTTCGGCCTACGCCAAACCGGGCTATCAGTGCCAACATAACCTCAACTACTGGCGCTTTGGCGACTATCTGGGGATTGGCTGCGGCGCGCACGGCAAGTTAACCTTCAGCGACGGCCGCATTCTGCGCACCGCGAAAACCAAGCATCCGCGTGGTTTTATGCAGGGCAAGTATATGGACAAGCAGCATGAGGTGACGGCGGCGGACCGGCCGTTCGAATTCTTTATGAACCGCTTCCGCCTGCTGGAAGCCGCACCGCGTGCTGAATTCGTCAACTACACCGGGCTGGATGAAAGCGCGATCCGTGCTGCGCTGGACGAAGCGCTGGCGAAAGGTTATCTGGTAGAAACGCCGGAGTATTGGCAGATCACCGAGAAAGGCAAACTGTTCCTTAATTCGCTACTGGAGTTGTTCCTGGCGGATGAATGAAAAAAAGCGCTGAGTTTTCAGCGCTTTTTTATTTGAATCAATCTGGGTAAAAATCTTGAGCAAGGACTTGCTGAATGTCCCAAATACCGTTTTCCGGATAAACATCCAATCCGGTCTCCGTGGTGGCAAAGGCGACTGCTTTTGACCATACCACATCCAGCCAGTCTGCATCGCCGAGTTTGCTTTTTAAGCTGGGCGACTCTTTCAAGCTATAAAGCACCTCTTTACGCTGTGCCTTAATCGTTCTTTCCCAACTGGTTCCGCGCCGAGCCGGCTGGTATTTCCATTTCAGCAAGTGTGCTATCAGCACCGTCATTCGGCTCGCAAGTTCCCTTTGCTCGCTCTTTCCCACGTCCTCAATCTCCTCGGCGATCTTTTCAACATCGATCTCAGACAATTTTCCGGAGCGCAAAAGAGCTGCCTGTTCATTTGCCCAGGCGACAACATCAGTTTCGTAGCGAGTATGGCTCATAGCGTTCTCCGTAAACACCCATGAATCTGTACGTAGTTTAACCAGTCTGTCAGATAACCGTCAGGAGGTCAAAAAACACGCTATCCGCTGTGATTTCATGTTACTTCAATGCATTAAGCAAATCTTTGCGCTGGGTTTCCAGGCCGGTAACGCGGTTGCACACGTCGTGGCCGAAGTTCTGGAAATCCTGCTCCTGGTTATTCCATTCGTTCTGAATCGCCTTCTGCAGGCCGCCCAGATTGCCCATGATCGCCTGCAACGGGTTGCCGCCGCTATTGGCTGCCTGCTTGACGCCCATCTCATTCAGGCTGTCCTGCAATACGCCGCCCATGCTCTGCTGGACGATATTGCGGCCATCCTGCTCAACCTGATCAATCGCCTTGTGATGGAAGGTCAGGCCGTCGCTGCGGTGCTCAATGATACGGTTCATCTGTTGCTTAAGCTGACCGTTCAACGTGGTCAGACGGTTACGCACGTTGCTGTCGCTGCCCAACTCTTTGACGATCACCTTGTCCAACGCCACCCGCGCTTTTTCCAGATGTTGCTGAGCGCCGTTGTCGATCCACGGCAACTCTTTGCGCAATGCGCTCTGGTAACTGAAGGCCTTCTGTCGCTGGCTGTCTGTCAGGCTCAACGCCTGGCCATTGCGGGTTACATCGCCATCCGGTGAAATCTGCAGATTGCCGCTGGCCCCGGTCACCTGTACGTTCTGCGGGCTGATAATCACGTCGTCCTGGGGTTTAACGCTGCACTGATACTCGGCATGGGCCTGTGAAGCAGTCAACAGCAGTAAGGCTAACCCGGTTTTCTTTAACATATATTCTCCTGACGCCCTTCCGTGGTGGGGCTAAAAAATCGAACGGCTAATCCGTTGAGACAACAGTTCCAGCGCCGCAGTTCCCGCCAATGAGTTACCGGAAGCATCCAGTTCCGGCGACCAGACGGCGATCGACAGCTCGTCGGGGACGATAGCGACAATACCGCCACCCACGCCGGACTTGCCCGGCATGCCCACGCGATAGGCAAATTCCCCCGCGCCGTCGTACATGCCGCTGGTCATCATCAGCGCATTAATCTGGCGCGCCTGCAGGGGGCTTATCACCTCGCGTCCGCTAAGATCACGACCGTGATTGGCCAGATAAACAAAGCTGCGAGCCAGCTCCTCACAGCTCATTCGCAGCGCGCAGTAGTGGAAATAGGTTTGCAGCACGGTAAGCACGTCGTTTTCGAAATTGCCGAACGACTTCATCAGGTAGGCTATCGCCGCATTGCGATCGGAGTGTTCGAACTCGGAACGGGCCACCCGCGAATCATAGGCCAGGTCATCTTCACCGGCCAGTTGACGCACCACTTCCAGCATTCGCTGCTTGGGCGCGCTGAGCCGGGTTTGCAGCATGTCGCACACCACCAGCGCACCGGGGTTGATAAACGGATTGCGCGGTTTGCCCTGCTCCATCTCCAGCTGCAGCAGCGAGTTGAACGGCAGACCGGAAGGCTCCTTGCCAACCCGACGCCAGATCTCCGCCTCCTGGTAGCGCGTCAGCGCCAGCGTCAGGCTCAACACCTTGGAGATCGACTGAATAGAGAAACGCTCGTCGGCGTTACCGGCCTGGAACATTTCGCCGTCGACGGTGCAAACGGCGATCGCCAGACGATCGGCCGCCACTTCCGCCAGCGCCGGTATATAGTCCGCCACCTTGCCCTGCCCAATCAGCGGGCGCACCTGTTGCAGGATCTCATCCAGCAACGCGTTATCCAATGTTGTTACCACCGCGGTCACACTCCGGACAAAATAAAGGTGCCGTAAAGGCACCTTAAATCAATAGATTCAGCGCGACGCCAGGCCGCGCTTATCAGGCAGGAAAATCAGTCCCACCAGATATCGAACAGATCGCTGACCTTAACGTCGGTCAGTTTACGCGCTTCCAGCCATTTTTTGACCAGTTCGCGTTGCTCGTCAGTGCAGTGACCGATGGTCTGCAGACAGATCAAGCCTTCCCACTGCAGGTAGCCGCTACCGTCAAAGGCCATGCCGTTCGGCTCAATCACTTCGTCGATAAAAGCGTCCAGCGTGCTGTCGATATCTTCAACCGCGGTGCCTTCGGCAAAGCGCCATGCAACGGAGAAGCCCAGCTCCTGAAACTCTTCAATGTGTAACTTTTTACGTAAACGACGACTGCGGTTCTTAGCCATTATTCTTTCCTCTCAAACATCAAGTCCCAAACGCCATGTCCCAGACGCTGGCCGCGTAATTCAAATTTTGTCAGTGGGCGTGAATCCGGACGCGGCACATAATCATTATCGCTGGAAAGATTGCGATAGCCTGAGATCCCGTTCATAACCTCTAACATATGTTCTGCATAAGGTTGCCAGTCGGTGGCCATGTGGAAGACGCCGCCGACTTTCAGTTTGCGACGCACCAGTTCAACAAACGGCGTCTGTACGATGCGGCGTTTGTTGTGGCGCGCTTTGTGCCACGGATCGGGGAAAAACAGCTGAACCATGTCCAGCGAGCCGTCCGGGATCATATTCTCCAGCACCTCAACCGCGTCGTGACACATTACGCGCAGGTTGCTCAGTTCCGCTTCGGTAGCGTCGGCCAGGCAGGCACCCACGCCCGGCGAATGGACTTCTATCCCCAAGAAATTCTGCTGCGGGTTATTGCCCGCCATGGTCACCAGCGAGGCGCCCATACCAAAACCGATCTCCAGCACGGTCGGCGCGTCGCGCCCGAACAGTGCGGCGATATCGACAGGTTCAGCCTGATACTCCACGCCCATCACCGGCCAATAGTTGTCCAACGCGTGCTGTTGGCCTTTGGTCAACCGCCCCTGGCGGCGGACAAAACTGCGGATACGGCGCATCGCGCGGCCGTTCTCATCAAATTCCGGGGAGATGACGTCATTAATCATAGTGCTTTCTGTCTGTTTGGCTGCCAATTAGGGAAACGCGCATTATGCAAAGATACATTGGTTTAGCAAGTGTTCATCTAATGTACCTGCCGTGCGACGTCGGAAAGTTCCGGTTTACAGCATCATGACTCTATGCTGCAATCGCGCTTCATTTTCTGCCGGATATCGAATCAGCTTATGATGCAAGCACAGCAGTTCGCACAGGTGGTGCTTGACTGGTACCAGCGTTACGGCCGTAAGACCCTGCCGTGGCAGCTTGATAAGACCGCCTATCAAGTATGGCTCTCTGAGGTCATGTTGCAACAAACTCAGGTTGCCACCGTGATCCCTTACTTCCAGCGCTTTATGGCACGTTTTCCCAACGTGCGTGCGCTGGCTGAAGCGCCGCTGGACGAAGTGCTGCACCTGTGGACCGGCCTGGGCTACTACGCCCGTGCGCGCAATCTGCATAAGGCGGCGCAGGCTATTGTCGCACAGCACGGCGGTGAGTTCCCGACAACCTTTGAAGAAATCCACGCCCTGCCCGGTATTGGCCGTTCAACGGCAGGCGCAGTGCTGTCGCTGGCGCTCGGCCAACACTACCCAATCCTCGACGGCAACGTAAAACGCGTCCTGGCCCGCTGCTATGCCGTCGAAGGCTGGCCGGGCAAGAAAGAGGTAGAAAACCGACTGTGGGAAATCAGCGAAAACGTTACACCGGCCAAGGGCGTTGGCCAGTTCAATCAGGCGATGATGGATCTGGGGGCGATGGTCTGCACCCGCTCCAAGCCGAAATGCGAACTGTGCCCACTCAGCCTCGGCTGCATTGCCTATGCCCACCACAGTTGGGCAAAATATCCGGGTAAAAAGCCCAAGCAGACCCTGCCGGAAAAAACCGCCTACTTTTTATTGCTGCAGCACGGCGAACGCGCCTGGCTGGAGCAGCGCCCCGCCGTCGGTCTGTGGGGTGGTCTGTTCTGCTTCCCGCAGTTCAGCGAACGTGAAGAGATGGAACTCTGGCTGCAACAGCGCGGTCTGAAAAACAATCGCCGGGAGCAACTGACCGCATTTCGTCATACTTTCAGTCATTTCCATCTTGATATCGTGCCAATATGGCTGGAAATGGACGCCGCAGGCAGCAGCATGGATGAGGGCGCCGGTCTCTGGTATAACTTAGCGCAGCCGCCATCGGTCGGGCTGGCCGCACCGGTTGACCGCCTGTTGCAACAGTTGGCAAAACAGTCCCCGCGCCAACAGGGTTTATAGCCTAAATAATTCGAGTTGCAGGAAGGCGGCAACTGAGCGAGTCCCGATGAGCTTACTGAGGTAAGTGATTCGGGTGAGAAAAGGCAGCCAACACACCTGCAGCTCAAAGTATGACGGGTTTATTGGCAATAGCGCCATTGATGAGGAATTAGCATGAGCAGAACCATTTTTTGTACCTTCCTGCAGCGTGACGCCGAAGGGCAGGACTTCCAGCTTTATCCAGGGGAAGTCGGCAAACGCATCTATAACGAGATCTCGAAAGAAGCCTGGGCAGAATGGATGAAAAAACAAACCATGCTGATCAACGAGAAAAAACTGAACATGATGAACGTTGACGACCGCAAATTGCTGGAAGCGGAAATGATCAAATTCTTGTTCGAAGGGCATGACGTCCATATCGAAGGCTATACGCCACCAAGCGAATAATGCTGTTGGGGCCAGGCGCTGGCCCTTCCAATACTTCTCGTATACGGCTTTAAGATGAAGAAAATTTTAGCTTTGCTAGTGATAGCGCCCCTGCTGATATCCTGTTCCGGCAAAAAAAGCACTGAAGTCAACGAAGCCTGGGTCAAAGACACCAACGGCTTCGAAATCCTGATGGGTCAGTTCGCCCACAACATCGAGAATATCTGGGGTCTGAACGAAGTTCTGATCGCCGGGCCGAAAGATTACGTTAAATACACCGACCAGTATCAAACCCGTAGCCACATCAACTTTGATTCTGGTGCCATCACTATTGAAACCATCGCCACCACCGATCCTGCCGCTCACCTGCGTCAGGCGATTATCAGCACCTTGCTGATGGGGGACGACCCGGGTTCTATCGATCTCTATTCCGACGTCAACGATATCCAGATCAGTAAAGAGCCGTTCCTGTACGGCCAGGTACTGGATAACAAAGGTGCGCCGATCCGTTGGGAATGGCGTGCGGCGCACTTCGCCGACTATCTGTTGCAGACCAAGCTGCAAAAACGCACCTCCGGCCTGCACGTAATTTACTCGGTCACTATTCAGCTGGTGCCAAACCACCTGGACAAACGTGCCCACAAATACCTGCCGATGGTTCGCAAGGCGTCGGAGAAATACGGCGTGGAAGAGTCGCTGATCCTGGCGATCATGCAGACCGAATCGAGCTTTAACCCGTATGCGGTGAGCGGTTCAGATGCGTTGGGCCTGATGCAGGTGGTGCAGCACACTGCCGGTAAGGATGTGTTCCAGATGCGTGGGAAATGGGGCAAACCAAGCCGCAGTTACCTGTTCGACCCGGAAAACAACATCGATACCGGTACGGCTTATCTGGCCATTTTGCAGAATAACTATTTGGGAGGGATTCAAAACCCGACCTCACGCCGCTACGCGGTTATCACTGCCTATAACGGCGGCGCCGGCAGCGTGCTGCGTGTGTTCTCTAGCGACAGGACCCGTGCGGTGAGCATCATCAACGGCATGCAGCCGGGCGACGTCTATCAGACGCTGACCACCAAGCATCCGGCCGGCGAATCTCGCCGTTACCTGGTGAAGGTGAACAACGCCCAGAAGAGTTACCGCAGAAGATAATTTGCGGTGGCGTTATCAATGAAAAGGGCCGGTGCAAACCGGCCCTTATTTTCTATTGCTTGATCATATAGCCGAAAATGCGTTTCCAGCCGTGATCCTTTTTCTCGATATAAACGCCCTGCAACTCCGGGGAGAAGCCCGGCAGCCGGTTGATGCCCTCTTCCAGCGCCATGAAATAACGCTGTACCGCCCCGCCCCAGACTTCGCCCGGCACTACGCATAGCACGCCCGGTGGGTAAGGCAACGCGCCCTCTGCCGCAATGCGCCCTTCGGCCTGCCCGATCGGCACCAGTTCAACGTTGTCACGGATAAACTCCACGTTGGCGTCCTGTGGGTTCATCATCACCTGCGGGAAATGACGCTGACGGAACATCTCTTTTTGCAGCTGCTTAACGTCGAAGCTGACGTATAAATCGTGCATCTCCTGGCACAGCTGGCGAAGGGTATAGCCACGATAACGCTGCTCGTTCTTGCGATATACCGTTGGCAGCACCTGGCTCAGCGGCGCGTCCTCTTCCACGTAACGTTCGAACTGCACCAGCATATCCACCAGTTGTTGCATCTTGGCCGGGTTTTCCGCCGGCGTCAGCAGGAACAGGATCGAGTTAAGATCGCACTTCTCCGGCACGATACCGTTCTCGCGCAGGAAATTGGCCAGAATGGTGGCCGGCACGCCAAACTCGGTGTATTGGCCGGTGGCGGCATCAATACCCGGCGTGGTCAGCAGCAGTTTGCACGGATCGACCAAATACTGGTCCTGCGCGTAACCTTCAAAACCGTGCCATTTCTCATCCGGCACAAAATTGAAGAAACGGGCGTCGTTGGCGATCAAATCGGTGTCGTAATCCTGCCAGTTCTTGCCCGCGATCTGCAGGGGGACAAACGGCCTGAGCTGCGAACAGCGTTCCAGCAGTTGCTTGCGCGTCTCGATGCCAAGCTTCACGCAGTCCATCCACATACGGCGACCGGCGGCCCCGGCATGCATCTTGGCGTTGACGTCCAGCGCCGCAAACAGCGGATAGAACGGGCTGGTAGAGGCGTGCAGCATGAAAGCGTTGTTCAGGTGCTTGTGGTTGCAGTGACGCTTCTGGCCCTTGATATGGTCATCTTTCTTGTGGATCTGCGAGGTTTGCGAGAAGCCGGCCTGCTGCTTGTGTACCGACTGGGTAACAAAGATGCCCGGGTCAAGCTCGTCCAGCTCCAACAGCAGCGGTGAACACTCTTTCAGCATCGGGATAAACCCTTCGTAACCCACCCAGGCCGAATCAAACAGGATGTAGTCGCACAGGTGACCAATGGTGTCGATCACCTGACGCGCATTATAAATAGTGCCGTCGTAGGTGCCGAGCTGAATGATTGCCAGGCGGAAAGGACGCGCTGCCTCGGCTTTCTCCGGCGCTACCTGACGAATTTGTTCGCGCAGATAACGCTCGTCAAAGCAGCGGGAATCGATACCGCCGATAAAACCAAACGGGTTGCGCGCGGTTTCCAGATACACCGGTGTCGCACCGGCCTGGATCAACGCACCATGGTGGTTGGACTTATGGTTGTTACGGTCGAACAGCACCAGATCGCCACGGGTCAGCAGCGCGTTGGTTACCACCTTGTTGGCGGCCGAGGTGCCGTTGAGCACAAAATAAGTTTTATCGGCGTTGAACACCCGTGCCGCATGCTTTTGGGCGTCCTTGGCCGAGCCTTCGTGGATCAGCAAATCGCCCAATTTAACGTCGGCGTTGCACATGTCGGAACGAAAAAGCGTTTCACCGTAAAACTCGAAAAACTTGCGGCCCGCCGGATGCTTGCGGAAAAACTCCCCGCCCTGATGCCCCGGACAGGCAAAGGTCGAGTTCTCCATTTCCACATAGGTTTTCAAGGTTTTGAAAAACGGCGGCAGCAGCGCCTGCTCGTAAGCATCCGCCGCGGCTTCCAACTGCGCCATATAAAACGCCTTGCTGGCACCGTCCAGCGCGAAAACACCGCTGATAAACGGCAGGTAGTCCGGCGAGAGATGCTCATCTCCGGCCACCGCCACAAAGGTGGGGATCTCGAACCCGGTGGCTTTAAGCTGTGCCAGGATGCCGGCGTTGACGTCATCAACCGACACGAC
Source organism: Serratia sp. BNK-12 (assembly GCF_047456085.1). Taxonomy (NCBI): domain Bacteria; kingdom Pseudomonadati; phylum Pseudomonadota; class Gammaproteobacteria; order Enterobacterales; family Yersiniaceae; genus Serratia; species Serratia sp. BNK-12. Next base: position 637,230 of record NZ_CP179896.1, on the reverse strand, counting down.
CAATGCCGCAACGTCGGTATAATCCGTCTGCTCGACGCGGACAATCTGGCGCAGCGTTTCAATGGCGGCGACCAGGCTGGCGCTGGTGGCTATCTTCAATTCTTTCATAGTGCTAACTCTCAAACGGTTAAGGATGAGGCTGTGCCACAAGGCACGGTGATGAGATAACAAAGGTTATCCCGGCAACTTGATGTCCGGGGTGGCAGCATAGAGCGCATGCGTGACCGGCTGACTCTCTTAAGATTATCAGGCCACTATCGGGAACTGGTATCGGCAGCGTCCGATAGACATCAGTAAAATCAGAGCCACAGCTCTATTTTTAATAATGCCTAACAGCGAGCATGAAGTTGCCTTACCGCATGTTGGGCTGGGCGTTTATGGAGGACGACGTTCGGGAAAGATCGCGGCGGAGTAGCGGCATCATCAGATGTCTGGTGCGCAGTAGCGCTTGAGTAGCCATACCAGTCATGCCTGCAACCCTCTGACTTAAATGAGCGGAAACGCCGTTAGGGGACGTAGAGTGCTAAAATTTGCGCAATGATTGCATGTTTTTTTATGAGGTTCAAGTAACTATTATGTCGATTAATTACATAATAATTTAAGCATAACCAATTGTTATAAAACACATAATAATAACCAACAGAAAAACCAAAACGGTATAAATACACGGATTCTTTGCATATTTATCACTTCCCCCCCTCCTCCATGCCCCACGAACCTTACCCGCCACTGCATGAAAATAGAGCAACCGATCGGCTTTGTGATAGAAACCGATTGACGATATCCGGCCAATAGGGTTAAATGCGCCCCGTTGCCCGGATAGCTCAGTCGGTAGAGCAGGGGATTGAAAATCCCCGTGTCCTTGGTTCGATTCCGAGTCCGGGCACCATATTTAGAAGAACCCGCCTATGGCGGGTTTTTTGCTTTCTGGGGTAGGACTCTTCATCGAACACGTTCGATTATTCGGCCAGAGGCCTCACCCTGCGGGCCAACGCTAAAGCGTTGTTCAATCCGGTGCAAGCACCGGTTGTCCGAGTCCGGGCACCATCTTTAGAAGAACCCGCCTATGGCGGGTTTTTTGCTTTCTGAGACAGGACTCCTCATCGAACACGTTCGATTATTCGGCCAAAGGCCTCACCCTACGGGCCAACGCTAAAGCGTTGTTCAATCCGGTGCAAGCACCGGTTGTCCGAGTCCGGGCACCACTATTTAGAAAAACCCGCCTATGGCGGGTTTTTTGCTTTCTGGGGTAGGACTCTTCATCGAACACGTTCGATTATTCGGCCAAAGGCCTCACCCTGCGGGCCAACGCTATTCCCCCACAGGAAGGAACAATCACCATTCTTAAATAGCTTATTTAAATGATTACATTACCTCTCATATATCACGCGCTATAAAATTATAATTACAGTAGTAAACATTCATATTATTTATTTAAAGCATGATATAAGTAATTCTACTTTCTTATAAATCAATTAATTATTAATTCAATCAAAATTATACCAGAATATTTTAGTTTTCAACGTTAAGCCCCCGGTAACCCAGGCTCTCATAAACCCAAAACAAAAACCACAACCCTTTGACTTTAAATAAAAATACATAGAAAATAAAAAAACATAAGCAGTAAGTACATTACATATTAATTCATAACAAAAACAAATAACATCAAATAGTCTAACCCACTTTCAATAATCAATAAAAATCAGAACTGAAAGCTTTACCCCAGTTTCAAGCTGAGCTATTTTAGCCATGTTAGATACTGAGAGAGATAACAATCAGCCTCAAAAAACAAATGCATTACCACCCTATTCTTCGGCCAACTCTCCCTCAATCAAATAAAATATCAATCATATATATGTTAACATAAGGGACGTTAATACCATGTTAAGTTTTAAAGTTAAAAGAATATCTTACGCCATTAATGGCGCATTAATACTAGGCACTTCGTGTTTTTTACCTGGCCTGCCGAATGCTTTGGCAGAAATGCTTATTGTCAATAATGGTAAGCAAATCGATGTAGAGAACAAAACATTCGATATCATTATTTCCTCTGGAAAGGATAGTTCTATCACAGGGAAAAATATAACTGTACTTACCGCTAATTCAGATTATAAAACTGGGGTGATTGCCCTTGACCAGTCGCATATATCACTGACGGATGGAAGTATTACCACCCTTGGAAATATGGGGTCTGGGCTTATGGCGTCTGGTAACGGTTCGACTATCAACACCACGGGCACCACGCTGGATATCAGAGGAAATGGCACAAAAGGGGCTATGGCTCAGGATGCTGCGACAGTAGCCCTGAGCGGCGGCAGTATAAAAACTGCGGGTGAGATGAGCGATGGGCTCCAGGCAGTTGGCGTCGACAGTTCCGTTAAGGCATCTGATGTCGCCGTAGAAACAAGTGGTAAAGAAGCCTATGGTGCGGCAGCTTACCAGGGCGGGAAAACCATCGTCAGCGCCGGGAGTATAAAAACCACAGGAGACAAAAGTTATGGGGTCTATGTCAAAGATGCTGATTCATCCATTGAAATCTCCGATGCCAGTATAGAAACAACAGGTAAGGATTCTTATGGTGTAGCCGCATATCAAAGCGGAAAGCTCATCATCAACGGCAGTACGATAAAAACCACAGATATAAACAGCCACGGTATTGCCGTTACTGATACGGGATCATCCGCTGAGGTTGCTAAATTAGCCATCGAAATCACCGGGGACAACTCTGTAGGGGCAGTGGCTCTGAATAATGCCAAAGTCACTGTTCGTGATAGCAGCATAAAAACCGCCGGTGAAGAAAGCGTGGGGATCCTGGCCAAGGATAATAGTGCTGCTATTGAGACGTTTAACGTAAACACCGAAACAACCGGAAATGCCTCATATGGCGCGGTGGCCTATAAAAGCGGCAAAGTCGCCATCAACGGCGGTACGATAAAAACTTTCGGTGACAAAAGCCTCGGGATAGGAGCTGCAGATGAAGGCTCATCTGCATCTGCAATTAATGTGGCCATAGAAACACAGGGGCTCAATTCTGTAGGTGCCGGTGCCGGCAACAAAGGAGAAATAACTCTGGTTGGCGGAAGTATAACAACAACCGGTGAACTCGCTCACGGCCTGATCATATATAACGGCGGCCGGATGACCACCACTAATACTCAAATCCAGACAGAAGGGAAAAATGCCGCTGTTATTTTTGCCAATAGAGACACACTATCCAAAGATAATGATGTCAGTACTGTCAGCATAACTGACAGCACGCTGAAGTCTTCCCTGGGGAGTATTCTGATTTCCTACGGAGCCGCGTTGGATGTGACGTTTAAAAATGTCATTGCCCCACGCTCCGGCAGCGGCCTGCTGATTACCTCCTTTGACGCAGATCCCGGTGAACATGGCGTTGTCAATCTCACTGCACAAAAATCCAGCCTCTATGGTGATATCATGGCCGCCCCAGAAAACGTGGTATCGGTCAGGCTGGAAGATGCCACGCTTACCGGGGCAGCCAAAAATGCCACTAATATGACCCTCGACCAAGGCGGCGTATGGACGGTAACCGGTAATTCAACCGTATCACAATCTGTCAGCAACGCCGGCACCCTTGCCTTCTCACCCCCGACCGGCGGGCAGTTTAAAACACTCACCACCCAAAACTACACCGGTAACAATGGCACTCTGATCTTCAATACCCTGCTGGGTGACGATAAGTCGCAAACGGACCGGCTGGTGATCACCGGTGACTCGGCGGGTAATTCAAACGTTCAGGTAAATAAGGCCGGCGGCGGCGGCGCACAAACTGTCGAAGGCATTGAGCTGATTTCCGTCGGCGGAAAGTCTGAAGGCGTTTTCACCAAAACAGGACGTATTGCTGCCGGTGCCTATGATTACGAGTTGGTGAAGAAAAACAAAAACTGGTATCTGTCCAGCACGCAGACAAACCCTGTCTCCCCCGGCATATCGGAAGAAAAACCTGTTATCCCCCCTGTAGACCCTGGGACGCAGGAAAAACCTGTAACGCCAGCAGAGCCTGTAATACCGGGGGACCCCGCAAAACCGATTTCGCCGGTATACCCTCTGGAACCAGAACGTCCCACTGAGCATATCTTCCGCCCAGAAGCAGGCAGCTATGCCACGAATATGCTGGCCGCCAATACGCTATTTACTCTCTCGCTGCACGACCGTTTGGGTGAAACTCAGTACACCGACGTGCTTACCGGTGAGAAAAAAGTGACCAGCATGTGGTTGCGTAATCAGGGTGGGCATCAACGCAGCCAGATGGCTGATGGTCAGAACAAGACTCAGGCCAACCGTTATGTGGTGCAGTTGGGTGCCGATCTCGCTCAGTGGAGCACTGATGGACTTAACCGTTACCACCTCGGTGTAATGTCAGGCTATGCCAACCAGAAAAGCCATACACACTCATCAGTTACCGGCTACGGCTCACGTGGGAACATTGATGGCTACTCCACCGGCATTTACAGCACCTGGTATGCGAATGCGGCAAATAAGTCTGGTCTTTACATGGATGGCTGGCTGCAATACCAATGGTTTAACAACGAAGTGAATGGCGATAACCTCAACGCCGAGAAATATAAATCCCGTGGATTTACCGCATCATTAGCCAGCGGTTACAGCTTCCTTCTCGGTGAAAGCAAGAGCCGCCAGGGCATGATCAGAACCTTCTGGTTACAACCTCAGGCTCAGGTTACCTGGATGGGCGTGAAAGCGAAGGAACATACCGAATCCAATGGCACTCGCGTGCAGGGCGACGGGCAAAACAACATCCGTACCCGTCTTGGCGTCAAGGCGTACCTTAAAGGGCACAGCGCTATCGACGAAGGTAAAGATCGGATGTTCCAACCCTTTGTCGAAGCCAACTGGCTCCATAACAGTAAAAACTTCGGCGTAACCCTGGATGACACCAGGGTCTCTATGGCCGGCACTCGCCACATCGGCGAAATAAAAACAGGTGTGGAAGGGCAACTCGGTAACAATCTGAATCTGTGGGCAAACATTGGGCAACAAATGGGGGATACAGGCTACAGCGACACCCAGGCTGCGCTTGGCGTGAAATATCTTTTCTAAAATGCACTTCTGACTGATGTCAGAGTTGGCCGGGGTTTAGCTCCTTAAAGGAATTTCCTCCCCGGCCAACACCTCTTTTACAGGATGATGGTACAACCACCGCTAACGCCGGCCGTCCAAGGTCGGCTTCCTATGCAAAGATAGGGTCGAAAGACAGGTTTTTTGCTTCCCAACATAAATGCTAATATCCCCTTTTCCTGATAAACAGAATCCAGCATGCCATCGTCTTATCGTCGCTGTCTCACCCTCGTTATCGCGCTGATTATCGGCGTTGGCTCCCCCATGCTGGCGCAGGCCAGGCCCGATCTGGAACGTAAAATCGGCACAACCCTGGTCGATTCAAAATTGCCTGATTATCAATTCAGCGATCTGCGCTTCACTTCGGCGGACGGTCAGCGCCGTTATCGTGTCCGCATAATAAAACCGCGCATTGCTCCGCCCTTGGGCGGCTATCCGGTTATCTACTTCCTGGACGGCAACGCAGTATTGATGGAGTTGAACGCCCAGTTGCTGGCTCAGCTTGCCGTACAAAAACAGCCGCCGGTTCTGGTGCTACTCAGCTATGACAACGATCTGCGTATCGACTCCAGAGGCCGCAGTTACGACTACACACCGGCTTCGCAACAAGGTTCAGGAAAGCAGCCCCATGGCGGTGCAGACGCTTTCCTTAAACTGATCGAAACCCAGATTAAGCCTGCCGTTGCCGCTCAGGTCACCGTTAACCCGCAGCAGCAAACGCTGTGGGGGCACTCTTATGGTGGCCTTTTCGTTCTGCATACTCTGTTAACCCAACCTGCTACTTTCCAGAATTACATCGCGGTGGAACCTTCGCTGTGGTGGGGGAAAGGCTTTATCCTGCAAGAAGCGCAACGTGTTATGGATAGGCATCCGTCTTTGTCCGCCCATTTGCAGTTGTGGATCGGCGGTGCGGAGAAAATGCGTGAAGCCCCGCCGATTATCAGGCAGAGTCAGTTACCCGCAGATGCGGCTCATGGCCTGGCCACACGGCTGGCGACACTTGACGGACTTAAGGTTGACTATCGGGAATGGCCCGGTTTAGACCATGGGGCAATGTTCGGTGCGGCCATACCGCCGGCTTTGGAAGGCATAGCCAAAGGCGAAGCGGCGGGTAAATAAGGGTTTAAAAGCGGGTTCTGGGAAAAGGCTGTACGCGGCGGCTCCCCTTTGGCAAGTTAACTTGCTCTACCGGTGGAGCCTGAATAGCTAATGTATTTCCTGGATGGGGCCCTGGTGAGGCACAATAGGAATAGATAGACTGAGCAGGACCAAAGGCTATTTATTACCGCGTATTACGTTATTTTCTGGCCCTGTCGCAGCTAATATAGCCCCTTGGGTACGTGACGGGAACGGGTGAAAACCACCCTTGTAATACATTATGAAAAGTGATAGTTAAACCGGTTGGAGAAACCTCCGTTTGATTGCACCGCCTAATAATTATCACAGGGAATTATATTATAACGATGAATATCAATATTACCGACCAACCGAACCCGAAAGACGAAGAATTTGTGATTGACAGTCTTTGGGCCCACAACGCCAAAATTGAACCCGTCGATATCCACCCCTTATTCCTGACCGTCACCGATGACGAGGGTAAAATCGTTGCCGGACTGGTTGCCAGAACCTGGTGGGGCGGGCTTGAAGTGCAGTATCTTTGGGTCAGCGACCAATACCGTAAAAGCGGTTATGGCCGTCAACTGATGGTACAGGCCGAAGAAGAGGCCAAGAAACGCGGTTGCCACATGGCCTATGTCGATACTTTCGATTTTCAGGCCCGCGGCTTTTATGAAAAATTGGGCTATCAGGTTTACGGCAACTTAGGCGACTATGCCAAACAGCATACGCGTCACTACCTGGCGAAAAAGATTTAACCCAATTCCAGTCGGTGAGGTCAGAATGGATTCGCCCGATAAAAGTAATGAATTCTATTTGAAAGGCCTGATTGCCATGATGGAGCACTTAAGTGAGCCATGGGGCATCAAGGACCTGGCATCCCGTCATCTTTACATGAACCGGGCCGCCTACCTCTATACCAATACGCCATTAAATTTTGATATAGCCGGTAAACGAGACGACGAGTTCCCCGCCGACTGGGCCGAATCTGCAGCCGATTTTGTTGAACATGACAAAATGACCGAGATCTCGCGGGATCGGGTTGCCGTGATAGAAACACATTATTGGTACGGGAAAGACAGCCTGACACCGTTTATCAGCGAAAAACTGCCTATCTACAACGACAAGAAAGAAGTCTTCGGGGTAATGTGGAACGCCAAACCGCTTAACACCTTATCCCCGCTTAACTATATCAACCATCAAAAACCCAGCGTACTGACCACTGAAACCAACAGCACCATTTTTACCCGGGCTGAGCTGGACGTTATATTTTTAATGCTGCAACGGCTATCGGTGAAAGAAATCGCCAAAATATATAACATCAGCAATAAGACCATAGAAAATAGAATATATAACATTTATCAAAAATCTGATGTCCACACACAGCAGCAGTTTGAGGAATTTTGCAAATATGCTCAGCTGGACAGCTACATTCCCGATCGCCTGATAGCTAAAGGCATCCAGTTTATTTAAATAGCAAGGAATACCTCACCGTGATCAAAATCGAAGACTATCCGTTAACCCGGGTACCTCAGGATAAAAGAGTCTCGTTTTTAAGCGTAGCCATAGTGCATATGGGCATGCTGACCGCGCTCGATCAGTTTATGCTCGGTGCCGTACTCGGCCACTCCATGACGCTGCTCGATGCATTTACCGCCATTTTCATCGGCAGCCTGATCTTTGGCGTGGTGACCTATGGCCTGGGCCTGGCGGGCATGCGCGAAGGGATCTCCGGCAGCCTGTTGGCCCGTTGGTGCGGCTTTGGGCGACTCGGATCGGTGTTGATCGGGGTGGTAGTGGCCGTCAGCCTGCTGGGCTGGTTTGGCATTCAAAACGCCATCTTCGCCAAGTCGCTGGATTTCGCGTTGGGGAACAAGCTGGGCTTTGGCCTGGCGGCCGGTCTGTCCGGCACCCTGCTGACCATTCTGGTGGCGTTCGGCTTTAAAGCCTTGCGTATCGCCGCCAGGATTGCGGTACCGATGTTTATTATGCTGGTGGCCTATATCTCCATCATCACCCTCACCGGCCACAATCTGCCTGAAATTATTCAACTGGTACCACCAGGCGAACCGCTGTCGATCAGCGCCGGTATCACTATCGTGGTCGGCGGTGCGATTGTCGCCAGCCTGATGACGCCGGATCTGACGCGCTACTCCAGGAACGGCAAGCATGTCTTTGGCGTCACCATTTTCACCATCATTGCCGGGGAATTCGTGGTTAACGGGCTGGCGATACTGATCGCCAAAACGCTGGGCACGGCGGATGTGGTCACCATCATGTCACAGGTCGCCGGTGGTGCAGGCCTGCTGGTCGTGGTGTTTTCTACCCTCAGGGTTAACGACCTCAACCTGTATTCCTCTTCGCTAGGCATCGTTAACGCCGTCGAAGGCATGACGGGCAAAAGACTGAAGTACACCGCCACCACCCTGGTGATCGGCGTGCTGGGCACCACATTGTCAGTACTGGGGATCCTCGACCGCTTCGTCGACTTCCTGACGGTGCTTGGCGTGGTGTTCCCGCCGATTATCGGCGTCATGCTGGTGGATTATTATCTGCTGCGTACTCACCGTAAAATTCTCGACGAGAGCCGTCGCGAAGGGAAATTGCCGGACCAGACGCCGACTATCGGCTGGGCGGCGATCATCGCCAGCATCGTCGGCAGCATTGTCGGCTTGGTGACTGAGTGGGGCGTGCCGACCATCAACTCTCTGCTGGCTGCCAGCCTGATCTATTGGGTATTTAAGTTGGCCATGAGCCGTTCTCAGAAACCTGCGCCTGCGCAAAGCTGATTGATATCCCTACTCTCCCGCGCTGGGGAGTGGGGATAATCGGAACAGAAAGGGTGTTTGATTAAGTTGTCGCCACCTTTTTTAGGCGCAACAAATTGATATCGGTCGGCTAAAAAGCCGACTGGCATCAATATGAAAGCGGGTTTTTTACTGCGAAGGTAAAACAGAAGACGTAGTGGGGATCCCTGGTGTCGGTAGCTAAAACATCCTTTAATACCCAGAGAATGGAAACGCCTCCCTCCCCGAGCTTTTTATTATAGAAGTTGTCAGACAATCGTTTATTAACCGTTTTGACCGTCAAGAAACACTTCAGTGTGGATGAACAGTAGCTCACGGAAACCACCGTGGTCAACACAAAAGTAGACACAAAACCCACTTTTGTGTCCACTTTCTCCAGTCTTAAACCTAACCAATTGATTTATATTTAATTACCTTTGTTTTACATTTTACTCATCATGATAAAAGCATCAGTTGGCATGATACGTGAGAGATCAAAGCCCATTTCCAATGATTAATCAGCCGGTTACCACCCCAGCCTCAGCGTCAGTTCTGGACAATGTCGGCGCGTGCGATATAGTAATGCCGGCCAGAATATTGTAAGGAATGCTTATGAAGACCACTAACGCGCAGCGCAAAATCAACATCATTAAGAATATTGAATATCTGATGCGCACCCGGGGCGAAACTAAAGCATCCTTCTCTAACCGCACTGGCCTGACGCGTACCACCATCTATAAAATTCTCGACGGCCGGGTTAACAACGTGCAGCAGGCCACCATCAATCGGATTTCAGATTTCTTTGGCGTTTCCTGTGAAGAGATCGAAGATTATGATCTGGCCAAGCTGGAACTGCTCAATGAAACGCTCTCTACCGAAGGCAATAAAAACCCGTCCGCCGTGCCCGTTATTCCTCAGTCGCGTTTTTTAGCAGTTGCCGGTTGGAAAGTCGGTCAGTTGGTAACGGAGTTCCCTTTGACTTATTTCTTCGGCGATGAGTCAAATATGGTAGCAATGAAAATAGAGACCGAAATAAAAGGTTCATTTATTCCAGGCGAGGTGATTATTATAAAACGCCCGCCGGTGCTGGTTTGCGATTCGCCTTTATTGTATCACTCGGGAAAAAATGGCTTCTTTGTGGTTAACGACAAAGAAGATTACTGCATGGAAAAAAATCATCAGGATACCGTGCAATTCCTGGGTTATATCTTTGGAGAACGGCTATAAATGGAACCGAATCAAAAGTTCAAGCTATTGGGCTTTACCCGGCATGGCACCCTCGCCGCCAATGTCATGATATTGGCCACCGGCAAAACCATCACCATGGGGCTCAATGAGCTGGCCGACAGCGAAATATCGGAAGATCTGAGCCGGCATGAGCTGCAGGCGCTGTACCGCAAAATCTACGGTAACAATCAGCAGCAAACCGCCTATGAGCTCAGCGATCGCCATGAACGATCGTGGTACGCCTATCTGATCATTACCGTCGCACTCAGCGTGATTTATATCTTCTCAACCCTGTGTGGCGTCAAACCGATTCAAATTCCCGCATTGAACCTCATCACTCCCCCGGCGATTTTTATTTACCCCCTCACCTTTATCCTGGTGGATATTCTGAACGAGTTTTACGGGCTGCGACTGGCCAGGCGCACCATCATCATCTCGTTTATGGCAAACCTGATTTTCGTGCTGGGCGTCTGGGTCACCACCTTGGTACCCAGTATTCCGCAGTGGGAGTTCAGCAAGACCTATGACGGCATCGTCCACAGCATCATGGCGGTCCTGGTGGCGTCATCTGCGGCCTATTTAATCTCCGAGAACGTCAACTCTTACCTGCTGTGCAAAATCAAAGAGCTGACCAACTCCCGCTACCTGTTTGTGCGCGTGATCACCAGCACCGTGGTCGCCTCGGCCATCGACAGCGTGGTGTTTTGCACGCTGGCGTTCTACAACGTTCTGAGCTGGGATATCATCAAGACCATGATCCTGTCACAATTCTTGATCAAGGTGGTCTACGCCCTGGTGGGTGTCGGGCCGATTTACGCCGCTCGCAGCCTGTTTAACCGCTATATCAATACCGATCATGCAAGGAGCAATGAATATGCATATCAAAAAACAAGATAAAATCACCCATCTTGGCGCAAACTCCGATTATCCGGACCAGTACGCTCCCGAATTGCTCGAGGCCCTGCCACGCTCACGCGGTCGGGATCTGATCGGTGTAGATGAACAAAACCTGCCGTTCAGCGGCTTTGATCTGTGGACCGCCTTCGAGCTTTCCTGGCTCAACGCCAAAGGCAAGCCGGTGGTGGGCATTGGTGAATTCACCCTGCCCCATTCTTCCACCAACCTGATCGAGTCCAAATCATTCAAACTTTATCTCAACAGCTTTAACCAGACGCGCTTCGACAGCGTGGAACAGGTGAGTGCCGCGATGCAAAAAGACCTGTCGCAAGCGGCAAACGGCCAGGTTGGGGTTAAGCTCTATCCGGGTCTGGACGGATATTCGCCGCAGATCGATAGCCTGCCGGGCATCAATATCGACGATCTGGATATTGCCGTCGATGATTTCGACTTTAAGCCGGAATATCTGCACGGTGCAGCAGACCAACATGGGGACATCGTGACCGAAACCCTGTCGTCCAACCTGCTGAAATCCAACTGTCTGGTCACCAACCAGCCGGACTGGGGCAGCGTGGTGATCCACTATCAGGGCCGGAAAATCGATCGCGAGCGCCTGCTGCGCTACCTGATCTCCTTCCGCCAGCATAACGAGTTCCACGAGCAGTGCGTTGAGCGCATTTTCAACGACATCAAGCAAAGCTGCCAACCGGAAAAGCTCAGCGTTTTTGCCCGCTATACCCGCCGCGGCGGCCTGGACATCAACCCGTTCCGCAGCGACTTCGAAACGGCGCCAACCCTCGGTCGTCTGATCCGACAATAAGCTTCCCCATCAATGCCCCCATGCGGGGCATTATTTTTCCCCTGTTCATCTCCTTGTTATTTTTCGCTATTACCGTCGTTAGCAACTATCTTCAAAGCAAACCTCAGGGAGTTTAACGACGCATGCCTGACTTTTCGCGCAGAGAAATACTGCGGGCTGCCGCCATCGGATCGGCTTTTTCACTGTTACCCGCGTCGATCCGCAAAGCCTTGGCGATCCCAGCCAATAACCGCACCGGCACCATCAACGATGTCGAACACGTGGTGATCCTGATGCAGGAAAACCGTTCCTTCGACCATTACTTCGGCACGCTGCCCGGCGTACGCGGCTTTAGCGATCGCATAACCATTCCTTTGCCCGACAACCGTCACGTCTGGCAACAGCAAGGGGAAGATCGACTGGTGCTGCCTTACCATCTGGACAGCAAACGTGGCAATGCCCAGCGGGTGAGCGGCACGCCGCACTCGTGGGTGGATGAGCAAGCTGCCTGGGACAGCGGCCGCATGAGTGCGTGGCCAACCTACAAAACGCCGACCTCGATGGGTTATTACCGTCGGCATGAGCTGCCCTTCCAGTTTGCCCTGGCCGAAACCTTCACCCTGTGCGACGCCTATCATTGCTCGATCCACGCCGGCACTAACACCAATCGCTTGTTCCACTGGACCGGCACTAACGGCCCGACGGCAGCCGAGGTCGCCGTAGTGGTCAACGAATGGGACAGCCCAGGCCCACCCAGCGTAGGCTACCAATGGCAAACCTATCCCGAACGGCTGGAAGCCAGCGGCGTCAGTTGGAAGGTCTACCAGTTTTTACCGGATAACTTCACCGACAACCCTTTGGCGGGGTTCCGTCAGTACCGTGCGGCCAGCGTGAAAGTGGGCAATCCGGCGCAGCCGCCGAAGGACTTTACTGCCTTTGTCCCCTACCGCGACGAGCTGAACGCCGAAGCGCCGTTATACAAAGGCAATGGCAATACGCTGCCGGCGGCGGACGGCAACGATTTAGAGGCCATGTTGGCCGGTTTCCGCGCCGACGTGCAGCAAGGCAAATTGCCGCAGGTAAGCTGGATCATCGCTCCGGCGGCCTACTCGGAACACCCCGGGCCTTCCAGCCCGGTGCAGGGTGGGTGGTTTACCCAGGAGATCCTCAATGCGCTGACGGAGAATCCCGAGGTGTGGAGTAAAACCGTGCTGCTGGTCAATTACGACGAGAACGACGGCTTCTTCGATCATATGCCGTCGCCCTCCGCACCGTCACTACGTGAAGATGGCACCTTCGCCGGTAAATCGACGGTGCCGTTCGACAGTGAAATCTTTCAGCATGTCGCCCCGCCAGGTTCACAGGAACAACCGCCGCCGGACGGCCGCATCTATGGCCCCGGCCCGCGTGTGCCCATGCTGGTGCTGTCGCCCTGGAGCCGCGGTGGCTGGGTTAATTCACAGGTGTTCGACCACACTTCAGTGCTGCAATTTCTCGAGAAGCGCTTCCAGGTACACGAACCCAATATCAGCGCCTGGCGACGCGCGGTATGTGGCGATCTCACTTCGGCCTTCAACTTTGTCGATCCCAACGGGGAAACCTTGCCCAACCTGCCCGCCACCAGCCGCCATTCCGCCGATAGCCTGCGCCAGCGGCAGGAGCAATTGCCGCAGGTGCCTCTGCCAGCAGCAGACAAGCAACAGTTGCCGCATCAGGCACGGCTGGCACGCCCTTCACGCGCCCTGCCTTACCAATTGCATGTTGAAGAAACTCTCTCCCCCGGCCAGCAATTACTGACGCTCAACCTGTACAACACCGGGGCACAGGGAGTGGTATTTCACGTTTACAACCGGTTGGATTTGAACCAGATCCCACGGCGCTATACCGTCGAGGCCAGCAAAGCTATCAGCGATAACTGGCCCGTGGTGAACCAGTATCACCTGTGGCTGCTGGGCCCGAACGGCTTTCATCGTGAACTGCGCGGCGCCACTGGGCAACCGCAGCCGCAAGTCCGCCTGACGCCGCAAGGCGACCACTTGTCATTAACCCTCACTAACCCCACCCGCCAGGCTATAACCGTGACTATCGCCCGCTGCCCTTATACGCAAAACGGCCCCTGGTCGATTGAGCTGCCGGCAGGAGAGCGCCACCAGCAGGCCTTTGACGCCAGGGCCAGCGGAGGTTGGTACGATATTTCACTGCAGGCTTCTGACGGTTGGCAACGCCGCTTGGCCGGGCGGCTGGAGAACGGCGAGCACAGCGTCAGCGATCCGCTAATGGGCAAAGCCTAAGATATCCGCACGGGGGTGTTCAAAAAGCGAAAGGATATGGATTATCATTAGCCTCTTTATTCAACACCCCATGCCCAAGGATCTCCATGCCTGCCGTTCTTATTGCCAAAGCCAGCCGTTGGCTGGCCGTCTGCGCCCTGCTGATGGTCAGCGCCGTACAGGCCGCACCGATCGTCGTCACCGATGTCGCGGGTCGAGAAGTCACCCTGCAGCAGCCCGCCCAACGGGTGATCCTGGCCGATGCCCGCGCGCTGCTGGCACTGAATATCCTGCATCCGCAGGAGCCGTTGAAAAATATCATCGCCTGGGATAACTCGCTGAAGGTGAAGGCACCGGATCTGGTGGAGGCCTACGCGAAAAAATTCCCGCAGGTGATGCAGATCCCCACCTTCGATAACCCTTACGTCAGCGATTTCAGCGTAGAAAGCGCCGTTGTCCGTAAGCCGGATCTGATCATTTTCGACATCGGCCTGCTGAGCAAGCTGAAGGACAGCGGCGTGCTGGCCCAGTTGGAAAAAATCGGCATCCCGGTACTGATTATCGACTTCCGTCAGCAGCCGCTGACCAACACCGTCGCCAGCATGCAACTGTTGGGCAAGGTGTTTGACGAGCAGCAAAATGCCGACGCCTTTATCCAGCTCTACCAGCAACGTCTGGATCTGGTACGCCAGCGGGTGGCTACGCTGAAGCCGGAACAGCGCCCCAGCGTGTTTATCGAACGCAGCGCCGGCATGAAAGGCGAGCAGTGCTGCAACACCTTCGGCAAGGGCAGCTTTGGCCAGTTTATCGATACCGCCGGCGGCAACAACATCGGCAGCAAACTGTTCCCGGAAATGGGCGGTGAGGTGAACGTGGAACAGATGATCGCCAGCAACCCGGATTTCTATCTGATGACCGGCGCCGACTGGAGCCGCGGTCATAAAGGTACATTGGCGGTTCCCTTGGGCTATGCCACCGATACGGCCACCACAGAGAAAAAGCTGGCGGTACTGATGAACCGCACCGGCCTGAACGTGCTGAAGGCGGTAAAGGAAAAACGCGTGATGGCGATTTACCACCAGTTCTATGACACGCCGCTGAATTTTATTGCGGTCGAGGCCATCGCCAAATTCCTGCATCCGGACTTATTTAAAGATATTGATCCGCAAGCGGATATTGAAATGGTGCACCATAAATTCACCGCGCTGGATTACAGCGGCGTGTTTTGGGTCACCGCAAAATAACCCCCGCTCGGGGCCCGCCGGCCGGGCTCCGACACCTTTCCCCGCCACTTGCTTACCGGTTGAATTATTCCGCAACAAAGCTATTTACTTGCCAATAATTATCATTAAGATTGTCATTTCTAAAAAAACACATCCGGGTTCGAAACTTTTAAGGCATTATTATGTCAATTCTTTTTCGTCTTTCGCTGTTGGCGGCTTCCGTTGCCATGGCAATGCCAGTCCTTGCTGCTGATAATAAATCTCAAAATGATGCGCCAGCCGACACTATTACCGTCGTCGGCAACTGGCTGGATAACCCGGATACCAGTTCGGTGTTGCTCAACCACCCCGGCGCACGTTCCATCGTGACCGAACAACAAATGCATGAACAAGGCGATCAGACCATTGCCGATACCCTGCGCGGCGTGCCTGGCGTGCAGGTGCGCGACAGCAACGGTACCGGCGGCAGCGATATTTCGCTCAACGTCGGCGTACGTGGCCTGACTTCGCGCCTTTCACCTCGCTCCACCATTTTGATGGACGGCGTCCCCTTGGCGGTCGCGCCTTACGGTCAGCCACAGCTGTCGATGGCACCGCTGTCGATTGGCAGCCTGCAATCGGTTGACGTGGTGCGCGGCGGTGGGGCGGTGCGTTACGGGCCGCAAAACGTCGGCGGCGTGATTAACTTCGTCACCAAGGACATCCCGAAAACCTTCGGTGGCGCGGCCAGCGTCCAGACCCAGGGGGCCAGCCACGGCGGCCTGAAAACCCTGACCAGCACCTCGCTCGGCGGCACCGCCGACAACGGTTTCGGTGCAGAGCTGCTGTATTCCGGCCTGCACGGCCAGGGCTATCGCGACAACAACGACAATACCGACATCGACGATTTCATGCTGAAAACGCGCTATGCGTTTACCGATCGTGATGAGTTACTGGCCAATTTCCACTATTACGATGCAAAATCCGGTATGCCGGGCGGGCTGAGCAGCGCGCAGTATGCGCAAAATCCGTTCCAGTCGACCCGTCCGTGGGACCAGTTCGAAGGCCGCCGCAAGGACATGTCGTTCAAATATAAGCACCAGGAAGACGACAAGCAGTTCGAAGTGCTGACGTATTTCACCGACAGCTATCGTGGCAGCAGCATCGAATCGGAAGGCACCGGTAAAAACGCCGGGATGAAACGTATGGTGTCTTACCCACGCCACTACTCCACCTGGGCGATCGAACCCAGCTACTCGCAGGTCTTCCGTTTCTGGGACATGGCGCACGAGATCACCCTCGGCTACCGCTACCTGAACGAAACCATGGATGAAAAAGCGTCCCGTTCTGCCTGGTACAACCCGGCAGATATCGGTTCTACGCCGGAAACGCCGGATTACTATCAGCACACCTCCGGCGGCACCGCAGCCCACGCACTGTACATTGACGACACCATTAACGTCGGCAACTGGACGGTTACGCCGGGCCTGCGCTATGAAAGCATCCGCACCCATGTGGACGATTCGTTCAACAACATCAGCCGCGAGAAGAGCTACAGCGAACCGCTGCCGTCACTGAACGTCATGTACCACATGTCAGACGCCTGGAAGCTGTTCGCCAACGCCAACACCTCGTTCGGCAGCATGCAGTACTTCCAGCTGACCAAGGGCGGCAACGGCAACCAACCCGCGCCGGGCCTGACGGCGGAAAAAGCCCATACCTATGAATTCGGTACCCGTTATGACGACACCATCGTCAAAGCCGAAGCCACGCTGTTCTATATCGATTTCGATAACCAGCTGCAGTACATCAGCAACGATGTCGGCTGGACCAACATGGGCGCCACCAAGCACAAGGGTATCGAGCTGGCGCTCAGCTACGATCTCAGCGAACTGAACCGCGCGCTGGATGGCGTAAGCGTCTACACCAGCTACACCTATACCAAAGCCAGCACCGACAAGGGCGACTTCGCCGGTAAGGATTTGCCGTTCTATTCGCGCCAGGTGTATACCGTCGGCACCCGCTACGCCACCGGCAGTTGGGTGTGGAATCTGGACAGCTATGCCCAGTCCAAGCAGCACTCGCCGGGTACCGGGCCGGATTACGTCACGCAGGAAAGCGCCGACGGCCAGTTTGGCAACATCGCCGGGTATATGGTGTGGAATATGCGTGGGGAGTATAACTTCGGGCCGCAGCTGTCGAACCTGACGCTGGGTGCCGGGGTGAAAAACCTGTTTGATCAGCGCTACTTCACCCGCTCCAACGACAACAACTTCGGCAAATACGTCGGTGAACCACGCACCTTCTTCGTGCAGGGTTCCGTGGCATTCTAAGCGTTTAAAGCCCCCCGGCTCGCCAGAACCGGGGGGTTAATCTTGCGAACGACGCGTAACCTCAGAGTCGTAAGCACGACAAGCCAGAGCACGGGAATAAAAGCCCCTGCTGAGCTTTTTGTTCAAAGCCACGCTGGATATTACTGTTGCTGATACCAAGGCTCATCAGAAAAGCGTCGATCGGCGGGGAATAGCATGGCGGCCTCCAGACGGTAGCGTTCAGCCAACACCATTCGCCTCTGGTGGCGTAAGATAGTTATCAGGCTGGCGTAGACATTGACATCAATGCGCCGTAACAAATAGGCCCGTGCCCAAGTGACATGTTCCACCAGCAGTAACTCGTCATTCGTCTGGTTATAGCTCATCAAAGCGTTAATCTGCAGGTCAAACTCTCTGCGCTCATCATGCACCCACGCAGACAATGGTGACATCTGTTTCAGTGGTTCGATATCGCGCATACCATTGCGTTCAACCGCCGTTAGCTCTATCCCGCCCCGAAAGGCAGCGATCATCACACTGATGATCATCACAGCCATAACCAGCATTCCCCCTTTTACCAGTATTCCGCTGCCCACCCGACGACAAGCTATACGCTTTTTCGTTAAGCCATCTAATGTGGCTAACAGCAGTAAAAACAGTACCCAATGCGCGGCAGAAATATGAAATGGATATTCAAGTTGGCTATGAATCAGGATAGGAACCAGTACCCAACAGAGCGCGGTTGCTTCTCCAGCTCCACTTCGCCCAGCCCTCCATGCCTGCCGGTCATTATACATTGCTCGTATCAGCAATAGTCCTCCCGCCACAGCGATCATCGCCATGCCCACTAAAGCAAGTAATCCTCCCTCAACCCACCACAACAAAATTTCGTTATGAGGATGCCGAGCGATTTCCAACACTGCAGTTGGAGGGCTCTGATTAATACGAAAGTGCTGGAAACTGAATTCGAAACCACCGTATCCCCAACCGCTCAAAGGTTGCCGGATTATCATTGCCAATGTGTCCATCAGCATCGACAATCGCGCGTGGTTAGATGACTCATGGCTGATATAGCGTAGCATTTCACTATGCTGCCACTGCATCACGATAATCCCCAACAACAACCCCACAGACATTAACCCAACCGCCTTCGCACAAAACAATGGCTGATGCCGCCAGAAACTCAAACAGAAACCCAACGCCATCAATCCTGAGCCTAACCAAGCGGCCCTCGACTGTATCCAAATCAGTAATGCCGGGAGTAAAACTAACAGCAAAGCGAGCGCCAAACGGTGATAACGTCCATAACCCGAAACCGCCAGCATTTTCCTTGGTAGCAGATAGAGCATCAATGTTAGCCCCAGCCCGGTGGCGATAAAACTGCCCAGCACGTTAGGTTGCTGGAAAACACCAGATACCCGGCGTCCTCCCGGCGGCATACCACTCCATTCAGGGGCAAACAGCTGCAATAACGCCATACCCGCCTGTTGCACAACGAGCAGTAACAACAGTACGTATAAAGTACGCCGATAGTGACGGTTCAAGGGGAGTTGCAGCCAAGAGAAATAGAGCACCAAGCCAGCAAAAAACGCCGCCATTCGCCAAGCTGCAGCTGGCAACCATTCTGGGCGCGTAAACAATAGCGGAATACTCAACATAATCCCGCCAAGGAAAAAATAGCGGAACGTCGAAGTGATGGTTATGGACCGCCTTCTTACCATCCGCAGCCATATGAGCAATATCAAGCTTGCGCTGGCAGCATAGACCAATGTATTCACCGGCAGATTTAATCCCACCCCTCCCATATTTGGGAAGTAGCGAAAAACAAAAAATAAAACAACAAGAAAAAGTAGAAACAAATAATTATCACAATACTTTATTTTATATAATACACGCATATCTTTCCCAACCTATACATATCCCCGTTCATTGTAATGAGGGAAAGCGTTAATAACCCAAGGAGTATTAATTCGCGGTTCTATCTGTGCTAATCAATAGTCATTAAAACGATCAATGCTTTCGAATAAGTGCCTGGTGTGACCGTCGTTCCAGTTTTTTCTAATATCGAATAGACAACCACCGTGGCTGCCTGCCAACTCGGTACCGAGACATTTAAATCGCTGTCTGCCGGTGCGCCGTTGAGAGTTAAGTGTGATATTAACGACCGGTCGTCAGTCAACGCCAGACCACTGGAGTGGCTATAGCCATTAATCCTGAGTCGCACTCCGGCTGCTTTATTGCAAGAAATCGTCAGGTTGCCTGTCGCGATATTGCCCTGCAAGTCAGCGACACTCAACGTCTTATGATCAAGCGTCGTACTTGACGCTAAACAACTGGTGGGCGGCTCAACGGGTGTAATCGGGATACCTTCAACACCACCGCCTCCTCCTCCACGTTGTTTGGGAAGATAGTTGTTAGAGCTCCCGGAGGTGCCGCTCACTGACAATATAAAAATCATGCTCCCCTGCTGGGCAGACCCGACATACGCCATCTTACCCGTGGCAGACAACAGATTTCTCAATTGGGCCACTGACAACGCATTAATATTAGTGGATTCAAACAACGTTGAATATTCACATCTGGCTCCGCACAATTCTCGTTCAACGCGGCAAGAAACAAACCGGCCAATACCAGTAACGAGATTAAAAGCACTTAGACAAGGATTGGTCACTGTATTTACACGCAGCGACAAGTCGGCCTTATCGACAACAGCATACCCATCCAGATCAATATGCCATTCATAATTATTGAAAGATGACACATTAAAATAGCCACTACCATAGTCAGAGGGCATTCCATAAGAAATGGATGTATAAAAACAAAATAAAAGACACCCAATACGTAATGAAATTTTTCTTATTTCCATAATTATTCTCGTAGAAAACACCAGTCAGAAATATAGAATATGGTTGAAAACCTATATCGGGGAGATGTTGTCCACCTTATTCATACGTCAACCGAAAAGTGGACACCGCGGTAAAGGCTCCCAGCACAACTGACCTGTTAGCCAATGCCAGTGGTTCCACCTGCACATAAGCTTTGAGATGTATCACGTTGCTGCCTTGCGTCAGCGGGTAAAGTTCACTCGCTTTATCAAGCTTAATGGTTTGCCCTGATGCTGTTTCCAGCCCTATAGCAATTCCCCTCGCGTTACCAACGGGAACCAACAACCCTGGCAGCTCACGGCTCTCTTCCGATGTCGTAAACGTTACCGAGATGGATTTGGCTAAACTCAGGTCGCACTGTGCCAGACGCAGCTCGAAGGGCATTCCAACCGTTCGGACATTCTGGTAAAGGTATTTATCGACGATTACGCCAAACGCCAACTGAACCTCTTCGTCCCCCGGTGCGATAACGCAAGGTTCTGCCACCAACGCACCACGAAAACGAAGGTTGTCTTTTTCGGCAAGAGCACTCGTTGTACTTAGTACCGTCAACATCCCCAGAACACACACCAAAGGATGGTGTTTCATTTTTATGGTTATCATGCATTTCTCTGCTACTGATAATTAACCTGCAGGGTCGCAGTGGCCTCAAACTGGCCTTCGCTCAACACCGCACCGGGACGCTGTACTGGCACCGCCTCCAGTTGCGGCGGGCTAGAGGGATTAATGGCAATCTTGCTACCCGGCGCCATCGGTTGATCATTCTGATAAATGCGGATGCCCAGATCACTCATGCTAGTTTGCAGTGCTGCCTTATCGAAAGTGCTGACAGCGCCACTAAAGATAAGTGTCATGCCGTCCATGCCGGTACTCCCCTCACAGCTAATTCGGTAATTCACGGCTTGTCGGTAGTTCACGCCATCAACCTTGTTCACACCCAACCGATCGCCAAAGTTCACATCCACAATCCCGCCATCATTAATCGAGCAAACTGGCGGCTCTATCAGTTTGCCCCGAAATTGCATCTCGGTTGCCTGCCCCACCCCAGCCTTCCCCAAAGCCAACAGCAATAGAGCGTGAATATGCCAATATCGGCGCATATTTATAGATTGCATGAGACTCATCCCGCATTTGTCATTGGTAATCCACCGCCAAGGTTGCACCAGCGCTAAATTCCCCCCCGGTTAACGTTACACCAGCGGCTTTAACCGGAACCGACGCCAATACCGGTGAGTTTGGGTAAGTAAAGTTGACCCAACGATTAAGAGGTAGCCGGATATCGTTATGTAATAAAGCGATACCTAACCCCGTCTTATTGGTCAGCAGCACTTCGTGATCAAACAATGCGCCACTGCCTTTAATTTGTAATTTCATAGCGTTGGATACTGCGCCACTACATGCGAGGCTATAACTGATCGTTTGACGATAGTTGCTGCCGTCAACCTTCATCGTACTGACTTCGCCAAAATTCACTTCTATTGGTTGATTTTGATTAACGACGCAGGGAGGGGGTTGAACAACAACCACTTTTACCGTTACCGTGGCGGCCTGTATCACCCAAGGCGCAGACAACGCCAATAAGCTCAACAGACTTGCTGCCATGCACAGGTTTTTCCCCGCCATCTTAGTCACCTCATTCATAAAACAGCCGGAAGTGGATCACCGCACTATATGCGCCAGCTTGCAACGCAGCGGGTGTACGCACGGGTGTCACCCGATAAACCAACGCATTATTACCAGGGGAGAGCATCAGTGGCGTACCAGGAAGATCAAGACTCACGGGTTTTCCCTGACGGTCAGACAACAATAGCGCAATACCCGATGCCCCCTGCACTTCAACTAATCCCGTCGTATCTGCATCTTGTAGGGCACTGAAACTCACCGTGCCCGTGGGATATTCGATTCCCCAGGCTCTTTTTCCCACGAGCTCATCCCGCTGGCCGGTCTGAATACGTAAACAATCTTTCAGCCGCAACTCGAGCAATACTGAGGCACCGCGATCACCAGGTTGCTGTAACTGTGCCGTTCCTAAACTCCCCAGACTCACAACCTGATCAGCACTCGCCATATCCAGTCGACAGGCACTTTCCGTCAGTGAACCCGTGATCAGTAGCACACCATTGGCACCATCAACCTCACCACCATCGGCTTGGGCTTGTTGTATCAATAGCATCATCATGACCAATGTCAGCAACACCATCAGCAGCGCCGCAATAATCAACCCTATCCAGCGATGTAGGTAGCGACTATAGCCGTCGTCCCCCCCACAATGCTTAGCTCCCTGCATTGCCATTTCCTCTCCAAATACCTTTAGGGTTTATCCATGACTACATGGCATTCACTACCGCTGCAGGTAAAGGTGAGCTGCGGACGCCCACCGTAATCATTCACATAGGTCAACACAGGGGTTTGCCCCAGAGCCGCTGAAGATACGTTCAGCATGCCGTTGCCTTTAGGTGGCAACATCAACGGTTCAAAACCCGTAATGCCCGGGCTCCCTTTTTTGACGCCGCCATCGACAATCGTTACGTAGTACGGTGTCGGGTTATTGACGCGGTAGGTATTCCCTATCTTGGTCAGCGTCAGTTTTTCCTGCCAAGGCGCGGCGTTTTGCTGAGGCGCTATGGCCGCCGGGCGATAGAACAGTTTGATCCGCGTCTGCAGCGCAATCTGCAGCGTGTTCGGCTTACTACTTTTTGGTGGGATCTCACGGAGGTTGAAGTAATACAACGTCTCTCGATCCTGTGGTAGCTGTGCGATCTTCGACAACGCCAACAACTTCACCTGACTCGCTTTCCCCGGCTCAATACGCTGAACCGGCGGCAGCACTGTCAGTGGGCTTAGGATTTTATTCCCCCGTTCGTCTTCCAGCCACCCCTGAGCTAAATATGGCAACTGTTTGTTTTGGTTGCTAATATTAAGACTTACGGATTTCAAGTCACCGTCAAAAATCACTCTAGTGCGATCCAGAGCAATAGCGCCCTGCACCTGCCAAGCCGTCATAAAACCTAGCAAAACAGCGATAACCGCACTCAATTTGGATATGCCACGGCGTTTTACATAAGTCATGATCATCAATACCTACATCCTGATTGTTATTACATTATTCTTTGTGCTGAGGAGAGAGCCTCCCCCTACACACTGTTCATGGCAGCATCATCGCCCGCACACTTTGCTGGCTTAAATCGCTCCCCCTACCTACCGGTTCACACGGCAATAGCAGGTTATTCATCAGCAAATCCGCTGGCAGCGACGCCGGCATTTTCACCTCGCATTGCACATGGCCCGCCCAGCTCACCTTCATGGTCTCACCTGCATTGATACCACTCAGGTAAACACTGCCACCGTCGTTAACAATGCCAGTTTCCTGATTGCGCACGTTCAACACCGTCGCACCAAAAGGCGGCTCACTGCCATCGGCGAGTCTGATCATCGCCATAGCCTTTTCACCGGCTATCACGTCAAATCGTCGAGAACCAATCGCGCCTTCGGTGAGCGTTGCCTGCACCACCGAAGTTATCGCCTCCGCGCTATCACTTAGCTGGTTCAAATCGATGCTCACCTTATTGCGGTAATAGCTGTTTACTTCTGCGACAACCGCTTTGCCAAAGCGGTTGCTTCTGGAGGTACTGCCATATCCACGCACCGGCACACCACTGACCCCATTGGTGTCAATCAACAAACGTGTGCCTCCCATCATGTTGCTGCGGTGTAATGCCCCACCTTCGGACGTTAACGTCATACCCCCCTGCGCATAGGCACCCAATGCGCTATAGCTGCCTTGCTGATAGCTGGCATTGGCACTGACCCTGGCAATATCCCCTTCATAATCGTAATAACCACTCAGGTTGCCACCACGGCGCGATGTGCCAGCGGACAACTGGTAGCTGCTATGCTCGTCAATCCGATCGTAATAGCCAGCACGGTGCACTGTGTCCTTATGATCAAGCATTAGGCTGTAATTAAGTGATGCTCTATTTCCCCATGGCATCGACACGGACAACGTCATTCCATCCTCATTGCGACCGTTAAAACGGTTGCGGTAAGCCCCTATCGACAAGCTGAGATTTTTGATATTGCCGAAATCAAAGTAGCGCGACAGCGTCAGGTTATAGCGATCATTGGTTGGTCGATTCCAATAGGTCTGGTGGTTGTAGTTGAGATAAGTGCTTAATCCCCAGTCCCGAAAGTTCTTGTTCAGGGTGACGGTGTACATTTCCCTGCTGCTACCGCTTCTGTGGCCGGTATAGCGCGCATCAAGATATTCGCTCATTGTCATAAAGTCCTGCGCCGAGAAACGGTAACCAGCAAAGGTCACTTGACTGTCCAATTCGTCAAAGGTCTTCGAATAACTGAGGCGATACGAGCTGCCGCTAAAGGCTCTCTCTTGTCGCAGCTGTGTCCGTGACTGGGTCGCATCAAATGACAGCGCACCCAGTGCCATTAGATCGCGCCCAATCCCCAATGACAGCGCGTTATAATCGCCACCGCCTAATCCACCACCGTACAGCGACCAACCGTTGGTCACTCCCCAAGAAAACTCCCCGGCAGTAAACAACGGGCCTCGCAGCTGATGCCCCCATTCCGCTGGCCGTCCTGCCGCCAGTTTGAAGCGCACCAAACCTGGGCGCGTTAAGTATGGAATGCTGGCCGTGTTGACCGTAAACGTTTGCACCACACCTCCGTCCTGCTCCTCCACCCGCACATCAAGCTGCCCTGATACAGCGTCACTAAGCCCCTGAATACGAAATGGTCCAGCAGCAACCTGTGTCTCATACAACACCCGCCCCTGTTGGCTGATGATGACCTTGGCATTCGACTTGGCTATCCCCGTTACTTCTGGCGCATAACCTCGCAGATTCGGAGGTAACATGTTGTCATCGGACCGTAAACTGAGCCCGGTAAATCTGAAACTGTCAAAAAGGCTGGACTCCAAATACTCCTCACCCAGCGTCAATTTTGCACGCCATGCCGGAATAGCCCGGTAGATGTAGTAGCGGCTCCACTCCAGCGAACGCTGCATCCGTTGTTTCGAACCGGATTGGCTGGCCAGTCGCCCTTGCCAGTCAGCGCGCAACCGCCAAGCACCTGCGTTCCCTCCCAAAGTCCCATTGCCGCTGATGTCATACCCATTGCCAGCTTGCCGCTGATTCCACTGCGTTTGAGCATTGACGCTATAGTCCAGCAGGATCCCTGGAATCCCCTCATCCCAGCGCGACGGTGGATCCCAATAATCGGAAGTAAACTCCAAATAGGCTTGAGGAACGCTCAGATACAACGCCGATGATGCCAAATCACCACGTGCTTCCATCCCTTCCAGACTGTGCAAGTTAAGGCAACGTCCATCGCGTGACCAAGAAAGCTGAGGCAGAATGCTCTCCTTTAACCCCAGTTGCTGAACCAGCATAGGCGACAAGCAGGCCTTGCTGTCTTTGGGATCATTTTCCGGCGCGATAAACAACACAGATTGCTCAGCAAGTTCGTTCTTGTTCACATGCACCGTCATGGCATAGGTGCCTGGCATAATATAACCGCTACGAGAGAACTGACTTAAGTCGATATTTTCTCTATCGTTTAAATCCAGTACATCCGTATTAAACTGGATCTCTTCTACGGCATAAACCACCCCATTCGGCTGCCAGAAATATAAAAAAAAACACAACCTGGGCATGTAAAAATTCAATAACGTCCTTGTAGGCTTTCGCATAATTAAAAACCTTATCTATTACTTAACTTTCAGACGCGTTCTAAGATTCGTCATAAATAATCTAATCTGAACCGAATGGTGAAAAAATACCCACCCACCTTGAGCGGATGATGAACCGCAACAAGTGTCATAAAGTAATTGAGCATTTTATTTCCTGGAGCAAGAGTTTCCAGCGGCATCGCAACACCGGGGATAGCGACATTTCCATTATGATCCGTAATTCTTATCGCTACCCCCTTCCCTCTGCCTTCCCCCTGAAAGAGTCCGTTATCGTTATTACCATCAAACGTAAGTTGCACGTATTTCCTGGCGGAATCATGCGCACTCTGTGTTTCCAGAGTGCAATTAATTAACTCAATAGAAAAGGCTTTGGCATTCCCCTGCCCACGCCGATAAATATCTGAGACAGAGATATTTCCCATATCAATGGTTTGCTCGCGGCTTTTGGTAGAAATGGCGCATGCCGTTGCTACAATCTCACCTTTTATATTGACCTGCCCTCGTCCTTGCGATGATAGGGCCTCTGCATTTGCAGAAACAATCAATGCAAACACAAAAATTAAAGGGGTTATTATCTTTACTCTCCCCTTAGATAACATGGCCTTACCCTCATTGAGCGCTAAATCAGGCATGCGGTTTCCGCATGCCTATCTAGCACCAGCTACTTAATAATGTTTACTGGTAAGCCAAGGTAAAGTCAGTCACGGCGCTGAAATCACCAGGTGTAGCTGAAGAAGCACCATCGCCTTGTAAATAGGCGGAGAAACTCAAAGTATTTTTCCCCGATTGCAAGGTCTGAGCATTCGTTGCAGTTCCCAGTTTAATGACTTCACCAGTCCCATCAGTAATAGCAATACTTGCCCCCTTAGCCGTACCGGTAATGCTCAGACGACCATCCTGGTCTTTACCGCTTGCCCCTGTGAAAGTCAGGTTCACTGCGTTATTCTTCCCTGGACCAGAAGTGGTTAACTCGCAGTTCTCTAGGTTAATATAAAAAGGTTTCACCGTAGATTTACCACCATCCTTCAGCGAAACCTGAGAAACCTGCCCCAATTCAATGGTCTGGTCTGCTGAATCAGCAGCAATAGAGCATGGCGCATCAATAATAGATCCGGTGAAAGTAACCTTACCGGAACCCTGGTTCACAACGGCGGCATTAGCGATAAAAGAAGCACCCATAGCACCCATGATCATCGCCATCTTAAGCTTATTAATATTCATTATTTAATCTTCCATCACAATAAATTATCTCTTACCTTGAGAGGAAACATCCCTATATAGAAGCATCCCTCTTCCCAAGACGAAAATTAATCAAAACCTTCGACGAGATAAAATATAACACCGTCAAAACATCACTACTCAATGAATAAACCTAAAGTTAATGAAATTAAAACAAATCCATTAAAAACAATGAGATAAACTTAACAATTAAAGTTGGCAGATAATTTAAGATGTCTTAAACAAGCTAAACAAGATGAAACAGAGCATTCTAATCATTTTTACATTA
This sequence comes from Serratia sp. BNK-12, assembly GCF_047456085.1. NCBI lineage: Bacteria > Pseudomonadati > Pseudomonadota > Gammaproteobacteria > Enterobacterales > Yersiniaceae > Serratia > Serratia sp. BNK-12. The sequence goes on along the minus strand of NZ_CP179896.1, from coordinate 609,425 downwards.
ATAAATAATGTAACAATCACGAATTACATCCGTTTTTTATTTGCCCCCCCACAGATAAAAGATGTCAACTCCAGATTATTTTTTAACTTTAGCTTTTTCATCGCAGAGTACTTCTGCGTATAGACTGTTTTAGCATTTCTACTCAAGATATAAGCTATGCTATTAAATGAGAACCCAGCAGAAAGAAGCTCGATAACATCAATCTCGCACTGAGTCAAAAGCTGCTTACCACAGGATTGACAAGTTGATGACAACGCATTGCTGTAGCCGCCCTCTTTATTCATTGACAGCTGGCTGAAGTATTTTTTTATTTTACCTACAGTTTCTGATGTAGAGTCCCGCTTTGAGAATTTCAATCCAGAATTGAAAACAGAACATGTTAACGACCCACGACCTCTCTTGACGTCTCTTACATCTCTAAATACCGGAAAAACCACACCACAGAATCCCTTACTGATTAATGGCAATGACATGGCACAGTCGCCATCCCCCTCCACTTCCTTAAACACAACATCAGCATAGTTCAGTTTACTCTTATCAAAACTCACATTTCCAATGAATCCGCCCTCAATAAATATTTTATCAATTAACAACTTTAACCCCTGTGCATAATACTTATCACTGCCAACAATAATAACATTGTAACTAAGCATATATTCCCTTATCAATCTAACAACTATAGATTAATCACACTACAGATTGATGATTAAGATAAATAATTAACTTAGCTAAAAAAAACTTATAAAAAAACCTGACATTAACGTCAGGTTTTTTTAGATTTTATACAATTGTAGCATCTACTTGGAGCTCAGCGTTCCTTACAAACAAAGTGAGGAATTGAGTTAGTGTAAAAAGTATATTTATTATGGTAATCCTTGACCACTCTAAAGCTAACCCAACCGTCAACCCTATCGAGGTAATCATAAAAATATTTTTTCGACAGCACATCAGGCACATTATCCGAAACATCGGGATGCACGGCTTTAGTTTTTATAAAATAAGAGGTGCCATCATGCACAACATACTCTACTTCAGCATAGCGCTTAACGTTATAATTAACACCTGCGGAATTAATCTTACCGCTGTATGAAATAATCCCAACATTTTTATCCAAAAGAAATAACATGCCAAGCTCCAGGCGGTCACTCCCACTTGATGATGGATAAATAAAGCTCGCATGCGCATAGCAACCCAAGCCATTCTCACGCTTAGTCAGTTTTTTATAAAAAAAACATCCAGCAAGAGAACCAAGCAGCAATAAAAATATCACAGCTAAAAAAAACCTATTTTTCATAACGATGCCCCCCTTCACGATAAATATAGTAGGAAGAGCAATCCGTGTTTTCGCTCAAAATATCACCATTACAGCTAATCAGGGAAACTCTCGGCAACGTATTGAAATAACTGATGTATACCCTTTCACTCTGTGAACAGGTTTTACCTGCTTCGGCTAATGCGTCTGAAATCTTATCTCTCGACCACGCAATCTCTTTTTTATAGAGATAAATATCGCAGCCGTTAACTTTCATGGCGTGATGATAATCGTGGAACCGGCCGTTTTTGGTCGAGAAAAAATACGCCATTAAAACCGTTGCGATCAGCGCCACACTCAATGTCAGCAGTGCAATGAGCAACCAATTGATAATGCTGGGCCCTCTGGCATCTGCCGGAGCTTTTTCTGGATATTGCTGATTATCAACTTCAGCCGCTGGCTGTAAAATTATATCAGGCGCTTTTTCGATTACCCTACCAGGCTGGCCTAACCTTTCAATACAGGGAACCTGTTTACCTCCCGCTAATGCTGCAACATGCAGCCCCGCCGCCAAGCACATGCCACGACGAGGGATCGTCACTATCACGTCATCGTTCATACCAAGCTGTCTGAATGCACGGCGAATCATAGAAATATGCTGATACAGCGTATTCACATTAACCGGGATCCCATGCTGCTCCCATACTTGCTCAAACAACACTTGTTGAGATGTTGTATTAGGAGAGTTTAATGTAATGATAGCCAAGCAATCACGTGAAGGCGTAGTTAATGAAACTCGGTTACCTTCATTATTAGCCTCATACAAACAACAGGCGTTAAAGTCAAAAACGACTTTATTATTAAATATCTTGTTTTCTTCCATAAAACGCCTTTAAATACAGTAAAATCAAGAAAAAAGTATGTCAAATTAACCATTTTGGTCAAGCAATACATAGGAAAAATCCCAATGAATAATTCAACTCATTGATTTTGAAATATAAATTTAAACATTAAACATTCTTATGGTTTTGTTTTTGCCGTTTTTTTACCCAACTAAATTGCATTAAAAATAATGCTATAACTACAAAGGTGAGAAATGGAATTAAAATACCCCCATTAAGATAAAGATATTTTTATAAATTAATGACAGAGAGATTTTCAGCTGTTTTTTTATAAGTGTACAATACGTAAATTACGCAAAAATAGAACATCGTAGATATCTACTGATTGGCTAATTAAGTGGTTTGCACATTTCGCTCAACACTGCCGGTTTTTGGTTAACACCTCAGCGACAGTGCAGACGAAACAGGCGCGCCAGGTGTGCGCCCATCGGCGTAAGCGTGGTGTCCTTACGCTGAATCAGATAAAACGTCGCCTTTGGTAAGCTTTCTTCCAGCGCCAGCGGCACCAGATGCTTACCCAGTATTGGGTCAGAGATCACATCTACCGATAAAATACTGACGAAATCACTTTGCGCCACCAGGCTGGTGCAGGCCATAAATGTCTCACAGGTCACGCTGATTGACGGCGCCATTCCCAAATCCCCGAACAGATCGTGCAGCAGGCGATAGTAGCTGCCTTTGGGCGTCGGCATGGTCCAGTCGCAGTGCTGCAGCTGTTTCAGGGACGTCGCTCCTTCCATCGGATGCCCCTTGCGCACCACCACCTTGTACTCTTTTTCCATCAGCCGTTCGTACTGTAATTCATTGTCCAGGCTGCTGGGGTAATAAGTATTGACGGTAAAATCCAGCTCGCCCTGGCGAAGCTCCGGGATCATCGATACCAGCTGTCCTTCGACAATCCGTACTTTGACCTTCGGGTATTCACGATGAAACTGGGTGATAACCTGCGGCATGACGGTGCGCGCAATGCTGCCGCCTACGCCGATATTCACCGAACCACCCGCCAGCCCCAGCCGTTGCTGAATATCCTCCTGCGCCACCCGCAGCTCTTCGAGGATCAGGCTGGCATGCTGGAAAAAGTTATCGCCGCAGTCGGTCAGCACCACGCCCTGGCTGCGGCGAATAAACAGCTTGGCCCCCAGCACCTGCTCCAGCTCCTGAATCGACTTGGTTAACGCAGGCTGGGAAAGGCGTGAAGTGCGGCTGGCGGCGCGGATGCTGCCCTGGCGACTGACTTCTACAAACGCACGTAATTGGTGCAATTTTATTGAGGCTGGCATAGGCAAATGGCGATAACCGTTGTTTATCAATAGCAAGATATTGGCATCTTATTTAGCCTGATTCCATTGTGTACATTCGAAAAAAACAGAATATATAACCAAATTCTTATTTCGCTTAATTAAGCGCATTTTCTGCGCCGATAAGCGCTATTCACGGCAGTTAGTCACTAAATACGTCTTTTTTTTCATTAAATAGCTTCACCGTCTGATTTGGTTCAGCGCACCACTGCTGCCCGGCATTTACCTGGGCGCGATAACTTATGAGATATCAAAATGAATAATCCGCTTTCGATGTTGGTGACCGATCTGTACCCGCAGCTGCAGGCCTGGCGGCGTGACTTTCACCGCTACGCCGAGTCCGGCTGGTTTGAGTTCCGCACCGCTACCCTGGTGGCGGAAGAGCTGGATCGACTGGGCTACCGCCTGCAACTGGGTCGTGAAGTGATTAACGCCGACGCCCGCATGGGGTTACCGTCGGCCGAGGCTCTGCAGGCTCAGGAGCAGCGCGCCCGCGAACAGGGTGCGCTGGAAAAATGGCTGCCACATTTTTCCGGCGGCTTCGCCGGTATTGTCGCCACGCTGGATACCGGCCGCCCCGGGCCGGTGATCGCCTATCGCGTTGACATGGACGCGCTCGATCTCAACGAAAAGCTGCAGCCGGATCACCTGCCGTTTCGCGAAGGTTTTGCCTCCTGCAACAGCGGCATGATGCATGCATGCGGTCACGATGGCCACACCACCATCGGCCTGGGACTGGCACACGTTTTCAAAAGCCTGGAGCCTCAGCTCAACGGCACCATCAAACTGATTTTCCAACCGGCGGAGGAAGGCACCCGCGGCGCAAAATCCATGGTGGAAGCCGGCGTAGTGGACGACGTTGATTTCTTCACTGCGGTGCATATCGGCACCGGCGTGCCGGCCGGCGAACTGGTGTGCGGCAGCGACAGCTTTATGGCGACCAGCAAACTCGACGTCACCTACCGTGGCGTGGCCGCCCATGCGGGGGCCAAACCGGAAGATGGCCGCAATGCGCTGCTGGCGGCGGCACAGGCCACGCTGGGGCTGTACGCCATTCCACGCCACAGCGAAGGCAGCTCGCGCATCAACGTCGGTGTGCTGCAGGCAGGGACCGGTCGGAATGTGATCGCCGACCACGCATTCATGAAAGTAGAAACCCGCGGCGCCACCAATGCCATCAACGAATTTGTCTACCAGCAGGCGCTGAACGTGATTGAAGGCGCGGCAAAAATGCACGGCGTTGAGTGCGATATCGCGCTGATGGGCGCGGCACAGAGCAGCAAACCGACCCAGCCGTGGGTGGACTACATTCACCGACAGGCGCAGGGCATTGCCGAACTGAGTTCGGTGGTCGACCGCCGCGAGCAGGCCGCCGGTTCAGAAGACGCAACCTACATGATGGAACGGGTGAAATCGCACGGCGGGCAGGCCTCGTACGTGATCTTCGGCACCGAGCTGAGCGCCGGGCACCACAATGAGAAGTTTGATTTTAATGAACAGGTCATGGCGGTGGCAGTGAAAACGCTGGCGTCGCTGGCGCTTAACCTGCCTACTTTTGGGAGCCAAGCATGAGCCATCCACAGCTGCTGAAGTTTATCCATCACTACATTGACCAACACCAGCCGCGTTTTAGCGCACTGAGCGACAGTATCTGGGATCACCCGGAAACACGCTTTACCGAAACCTATTCTGCCAATTTGCTGGCCGATGCGCTGGAGCAAGAAGGTTTTACGCTTGAACGCGGCGTCGGCGGCATTGAAACCGCATTTATCGCCAGCTATGGCAGCGGCCACCCGGTGATCGCCCTGCTGGGCGAGTACGACGCCCTTGCCGGATTAAGCCAACGGTCAGGCTGCGCCACGCCGCAACCGCTGGTCGAAAACGGGAACGGTCACGGCTGTGGTCACAACCTGTTGGGCACCGCCGCATTGGCGGGAGCCTTCGCGGTCAAAGCCTGGATGCAGCAACAGCACCTGACCGGCACCGTGCGTTTCTACGGCTGCCCTGGCGAAGAGGGCGGTTCCGGCAAAACCTTTATGGTACGCGAAGGGCTGTTCGATGACGTCGACGCCGCACTCACCTGGCACCCCGAAGGCTTCAGCGGCATGTTCAATACCAGCACCCTGGCCAATATTCAGGCGGCGTTTCAGTTCAAGGGGGTCGCCGCGCACGCCGCCAACTCACCCCACCTTGGCCGCAGCGCGCTGGATGCCGTGACACTGATGAACACCGGTGCCAACTTCCTGCGTGAGCACATCGTGCAGGAAGCGCGATTGCACTATGCGGTTACCAATACCGGCGGCAGCTCGCCCAATGTGGTGCAAGCCGACGCCGAAGTGCTGTATCTGATCCGCGCGCCGCAGCTCGATCAAGCGCAGGATATTTACCAGCGAGTGATCAACATTGCCAAGGGTGCGGCGCTAATGACCGATACCCAAATGACGGTACGTTTCGACAAGGCCTGTTCCAACTACGTGCCAAACCGCAGCATGGAGCAGGTGATGTATCGCCACGTCTGTGGCTTCGGTCTGCCGGAGTACAGCGAGGAGGAGCGCAGCTTCGCCACCGAGATCCGCCAAACGCTGAACAAGGACGACCTGCGTAATGCCAAGCTGAATATCGCCCGGACTGGCGGGGCGGCCGGGCGTGAATGGGTGCAAAACCTGGGCGACAAGGTGCTGATGGATGAAGTCGCGCCTTATGTGGCCTCGGAAGATCTGCTGTACGGTTCCACCGACGTCGGCGACGTCAGTTGGGTGACGCCGACCGCTCAGTGCTTCAGCCCGTGCTTTGCGCTCGGCACCCCGCTGCACACCTGGCAACTGGTGGCACAGGGCCGCACCTCTATTGCGCACAAGGGCATGTGCCTGGCGGGCAAGGTGATGGCGGCCACCGCCATCGATCTGTTGAGCGACAGCGCTCTGCTGGCGGAGTGCCGCCGCGAGTTCGAACGCCAACGAACAGAACAGCCGTACAGTTGCCCAATCCCGTCGGGGGTTAAACCTTCGCCGTTAAAATAAAGACAGAACGACACAGGCCCACCCACGGGCCTGTGAAAATAATTATAAATAAATCAAATAATAAAAAATAAACACAACAGGACAAACACAGAGGGTAAGCCAATGAGTGAGGCCACAACGTCAGTCAATAAAAGCCCCGGTCGCATTTTTTACTGGGTAGAACGCATCGGGAATAAAATTCCCAATCCTTTTTTACTGTTCGTCTATTTAATCGTTGTTTTAATGCTGTCCACGGCGCTGTTCTCCTGGCTGGACCTAGCGGTGAAGAACCCGGCCACCGGCGAGCTGATCAAGGTGAATAACCTGATGAGCGTAGCGGGCATGCAGTGGATTTTCCCGAACATCATTCATAACTTCAGCAGCTTTGCGCCGCTGGGAGCCATTCTGGCACTGGTCATCGGCGCTGGGCTGGCAGAGAAAGTCGGGCTGTTGCAGGCGCTGATGTATAAAATGGCCTCACGCGTTAGCGCACGCTATGCCAGTTACATGGTGCTGTTTATCGCCTTCTTCAGCCACATTTCATCGGACGCCGCGCTGGTGGTGATGCCGCCGCTCGGCGCACTGATGTTCCTTGCCGTGGGCCGCCATCCCATTGCCGGGCTATTGGCCGCTATCGCCGGGGTCGCTTCCGGCTTTACCGCCAACCTGCTGATCGTCACCACCGACGTGCTGCTGTCCGGTATCAGTACCGAGGCCACCAAAGCGGTAGACGCCGCCGTTCACGTCAGCGTGATCGACAACTGGTACTTTATGGCCACCTCGGTGATCGTGCTGACCATCGCCGGCGCACTGCTGACCGATAAGTTTATTGAACCCAGGTTGCCGGAATGGCGCGGCAGCGCGGAAGATAAAATTGAAGCGCTAACCCCGTTGCAAAACCATGGGCTGATGATGAGCGGCATCGCCGCACTGGTGTTTATCGCGATTATCGCCGCGCTGGTGGTACCGGAAGCCGCCCCGCTGCGCGATCCCAAAACCGGTTCGGTGATCCCCTCGCCGTTCATCAAAGGCATTGTACCGATCATTATCCTGTTCTTTTTCACCGTCGGCATTACCTATGGCGTGGTGACCAAACAGATCCGACGCCCAGACGATATTCCCCACCACCTGATAGAGCCGATGAAGAGCATGGCCGGCTTTATCGTGATGGTGTTTCCGCTGTCGCAGTTCGTGGCGTTCTTTAACTGGAGCAACATGGGCAAGTTTATGGCCATCGGCCTGACCGACATGCTGGAAGCCGCCGGCATGAGCGGCGCACCGGCGTTCCTCGGCCTGATGTTCCTCTCTGCCTTCCTGTGCATGTTTATCGCCAGCGGTTCGGCCATCTGGTCGATTCTGGCACCGATTTTTGTGCCGATGTTTATGCTGCTCGGCTTCCACCCGGCGTTCGCGCAGATGATCTTCCGCATTGCCGACTCCTCGGTGCTGCCGCTGGCACCAATGTCGCCGTTCCTTCCGCTGTTCCTCGGTTTCCTGCAGCGTTACCGCAAAGACGCCCAGCTCGGCACCTATTACGTGCTGATCCTGCCGTATCCGCTGGTGTTCTTTGCCGTGTGGATTTTACTGTTGCTGACGTGGTACGCACTCGGCCTGCCGATCGGGCCGGGGGTCTATCCGAAGATGGGGTAAAGATTACCGGCCTCTTGATATCGGGAGGCCGGAAGCATGCAACTATCAGAAACGATAGCCAATGCCGATATTGAAACCGTTGATAGAGCGATTTTTACCACCGGCATCCAGTTTGGAGCCTTCATAACCGATATCTACCGCCAAATTTTCCATTGGGTTAACCTGGAAACCAACGCCGTACATAAAGGAGGTTTTCTTCTGGTTACCGCTCTCTTCACCCATATATTCGTAAGTGTTGTATGCGTAATTGCTCCAGGATGACTTGTAATCCACCTTGTTATAATTCAAACCCAGCAGCCCGTAAACGCTGACAAATTGATTAAAACGGTATGCCGGACCAACGGACAGTGAGTAATATTTAACTTCGGCATGATTATTAACTTTGTCGCGATAGACATTGTAAGACTCGTCCTTGTCACCGCTCATATAGGTAAATGAGCTGATAACGCTGATTGGCGAATCCCACTCGTAACGGTACTTAACGTTCACGCCATTGATATTCTTGAAGTCCTGTACCTTGCTCTGCGCATAACCGGCAGTGATGGTACTTTGCCCAGCATGGGCAGCCATGCCGAAGCCCAGAGTGGAAAGAACCAAAGTGGAGATGATTAACTTTTTCATGCAATCTTCCTTAATCGTAAGTGGAACAACATTGGTAAAAAAATAACTATCCATGTCGTATTGGCGGCATAAATCATTAATTTTTCATTATCAACAAAAATTGGTTGATAAAATTAGATTATAGCAAACCCTTTTTATTATTAATTAGTTGAACGTGCAATTTGCTAACCGCCTTTTAGAAAGAACAATCACGCTGTCTTTAGTCGCTGGGAACTGTCTATTCGCTTTCAAACTATTCCCTACTCTACTTTATGGCAATAAAGGGGGGATTCACCCGGAGCCCTGACCACATAAGACGGAAAATCGGTGATTTCTGTCGTCTGATAGGGCTGGACTTCTTGCGTTGCTGGAAGCCGATCCCGAAATCCTTTGGCTACAATCACCTCACTCGAAGGGCTGACCGGCATTGAGACTTTCAGGCTTTTCGGATCGATATAAACCCGCTGACCATTCTCTTCCATAATCACTTTCTGCCGATAGCTCAGAGTAATTGTTGCCGTTGATGAGCCATGAGGAATGAACATCACGCGGACATCGGCGTGGCTTAGATTTTCCGCTCTACTTATGATATGCCCACGAATTTTTGTGGTCATAGGCAATAGATTTTTACCATTCCCGGCAAGTTCGGCCTCGCAGTTAACAATACTGCCAGGCGGATAGGCGGCATCGAGTGTCCGCATTTCTTCGCGTGTGACAGCACTAGAGTCCAAGGAGCCAAGCAATATAAAACCGCCAATCACCAATGGTAGGGCTGTCTTGTAAAATCTTTTCATAGCCTCTCCTCCTGACATCCGGCAATATATTTATCCAAAAAACGCTCCATAATAACTCTATGGAATTACCCTCTACTATATTAAGTTAAAATGAAGCATAAAACTCAACTTAAAAAATGAAAGATAATACCAACAACATATATTACCCTAATGCTCCACAAGGCCAAACCCCGTAAGCCAGCTCTTTTGGCAAAAAAAATCTCACTAAAGATTGCTGAGCTCTTTATTCTTCCCGGCTTAATCTCACCCTTGTAATAATAGCAATACATGAGAAAAGCCCATGCCCCAGCTATCAGAATAAATTGATATGTGTGTCTCGCCTCTATATCAAAACGCAGTAAAAAAGATGCAGGAATGACCAATAGAAGAACAATCCTCGCAGTCATAGCTGTAAAGTTTTCTTTACCAACAAAGAAAATGCCATCAAAGAACACTGACATTGATGAAGGAGCCCAATAAGAGAGCCCCGTTTTTTTACAAAAAACAATAAAAGAGACAAAAAAAATGGCAATAATTAATATTTGAAAGTAAATTAACATCATTATCTATCTCACTTTTTTTCAAAATCATAGTGATAGAACTCAGTCCCGGAGGAACCATTTATATCAACATTACCAACTCCAGTTTCTTTTGATATTCCGGTCCAGCCGATAGCTGGTCCTACACCCAAGCTTAACCCTACACCATCTTTGCCATACGAAATCCCCACACCGGCAATCCCAAAACCAAAGTCTAATGAGTTATTTCTTTCCATATCAAGCGTATTAGCAAAGTATGGCCCCAGCTGTATACCTATTTGGCCAGCTACTCGCCCGCCCAGAGCAAGTGTCTCCCCCTGATTAAGCGATATTTGCGTTGTGTCGACTGTCCCGTCTACATAAAGGCCATAGCCGGCACCAACCGCAGCCTCAACTTTACCGTAAGGTTTAACTTTATATGTAACACCAACTGAAGGACCAAGATGTGAGTCTTTGACTGCCTGATCAATAGCCTCTGGTCCGGCCCCTTGCTGTGCCATCCAAAATGCCAGCGATGCATCCTGCTGGACGGCTGGTGGTATAGGGAAGTTAAACTGGTCATTATTCTCAGAAGTATTCTTACCCGATTGTCCACCAACGACCGCACCCGCCGTATCGCCACTTGCCAAGCCGCCGGCCAAACCACCTGCGAGCGTAGCCAACGCGGAAACAGTCTGGCGCTGTTCTTCGCTCATTTTGCTGAAGTCACTGGTGCCGAACATCGCCTCGGCAATCGCTTTAGTGCCTAATGCAGCTGTCGCAGCGCCCGCAGCTCCCGCCGCGGCCGATTGGCCTTGCAGTTCAGCCAGTGCGCCAGCCACCACGGCATGTGCGATAATTCGGCTTTCCTCATTCGGTGCCAGGCGATGTATCTGTTCCGCCAGATACGGCGCAGCCCCACCGGCAATCGCGGCTTTTAGATCGCCACCGGCCAACCCTTGCACTGCGGCAACCGCCGCCTGCATACCCTGTTGAACCTTACCGCCCGTACCATAGCCCGACTCGCTGAACGCCTGGTTATACGCCGTCTGGTAAATCTGCGCGTTGATATCCTTATCGGTGATGACCTTGCCCGGTTTCTCTTTCGCCAGCTTATCCGCTGCTGCCTGGCGATCGGCATCGGTAACGTTATTCATTTTCTCGTTGGCGGCTTTGGTTGCGGCGATCGCCCCCTCGGTCCGCGCAATATCCATCGCCTGATTGCCGATCTCGCCGATCAGCTGCGCCTGCTGTAGCCGTTTTTGCTCTTTCTCTTTGTCGAAGATCGGGCTCAACGTCTGGTTGGCGTGCTCCACGTCGCGGCTCAGGTCGTTGACGTCCTGCGTTTGTTTGTCCTGATCGCGGATGATGATGGTGCCGTCGCTCACCGCAGCAAAGGTGGTTGAGCTGTCGTGTCCGCTGTTGTTGGCCCCCACCAGCAGGCCGTTGGCCATGTTACCGGCGAACTGGCTGCCAATGCTGCCGCCGGAGCTGATGCCTACGCTCTGGTGCTCCACGTCGAAATCGGCCTGATTGTGAATGTCCTTAAAGCCCAGCGTGCCGGTATCGAGCGTGTTTTTGTCGGCAGTGGCGGTGCTGCCGATCACCGCGCCGTTAAGCTGGGTATGTTCGCCCACCGTCAGGTCAAATCCGCCCTTGCCGGCGAAAATGCCCGTCTGCTCCTGCACGCTGTCGTAATTGCTGTGCATCTTGTCTTTGCTCAGGCTGATGCTGCCCGAACCGGTCATCGAACCGAAGGTGAAGCTGCCGCCAGCGCTGGCATTCTGCTGTTTGGAATCGTAACGATCGCTGTCCTGCTGGCTTTCCAGCAGCAGATTGCGACCCACGTCGGCCTTGACCGATTCGCCGGTGACCTGTGCGCCGATCAGGTTGGTATCGCGCCCGCTGGTAATGTTGACCTGATTACCGGCGTTAACCGTGGTTTCGGTGTGGCTGGTGCCGTTGCCCTTCTCGTTACCCTTGCCCTTGTTGACGCTGGCGGAAACGCTCAGCCCAATACCGCCGGAGCCAACACCGATACCCACGCCCAGCGTGCCGCCCTGGCTCTCGTTTTTACCGTCCAGATACTGGGTGTTTTTGGCGGAAAGCAGGTTCACGTCGCGGTTGGCATTCAGGGTGACGTCCTTGCCCGCCTGCAACTGGCTGCCCTGCACCAGGATGTCGCCGTCCTGGCCCTTCACGCCGTTGCCGCTGGCGGTAATGCTCAGGTTATTGCCCGCCGTCAGGCTGCTGCCCTGCGCGGTGCTCTGCCCGCTGTTTTGAGTAGAGGTGGAAGACTGGGTACCGTAGGAAATGCTGATCCCCACCATGTTGTTATTGGCCGGATCGGCGCCCTGCGCCTGCGCCAAACGCGCCGCCTGCACCGCCTGTACGCCGCTCAGCGCCGCCTTGGTACCCTGCAATGCCGCCAGGCGACTGTCGTCGGTGGATTTCGCCTGCTGCGAGGTTTCTACCGCAGTGTTCAGCGCACTGCCGACCGTGCCGGACAGTGCCAGTGTCAGACCGGATTTCTTCTGTTCAACCTTGTGAGTCTGGCTGTTCTGATCCTGCGCCTGCGTCACCGACACATTCTTGCCGCTCAGCGCCATGTCCTTGCCGGCCACCAGTTCGGACCCGGTCACCGCCAGGTTATTACCGGCCCCCAGAGTGACGTTGCCGTTTACGCTGCCGACGGTGCTGCCCTGATTGGTCAGCCCCTGCGCGGTATCCGTGGTTTTCAGGCTTTCGGTGCCGTAGCTGATGCCGATACCCCCGCTGCTCATCAGGCCGGATTTTTTCTCCTGCTTGAGGTGCAGTTCGCTGTTGCTTTCGGTCGCGCCGGTGATGCTAAGATCGTTCCCTGCCAGCAGTTTCACGTCCTGAGTCCCGGCCACGCTGCTGCCCTGAACGCGTAAATCATTGCCCGCCAACACATTAATGCTGTCGCCGCTCAGGGTAGTGCCCTGTACGGTCTGGCGATCCAGAGTGTCGCGGGTGGTGGTCGTGGTTTTCGACATCAGGCCGTTACCGCCGGTCACCTTGTGTCGCTCGTCCAGATCGAGAGTGTTCTCGCCGCTGAGAATATTGATGTCATGGCCGGCATTGAGGTTCAGCGCATCGCCGGCCGAAACCGTTGCCGCATGGGCAGTAATATCGTTCCCGGCATTGAGGGTCACGGCCCCTTTGCCCACCACTTCGCTGCCGACCTGCTGGCTGTTGCCCTGTTTCAGGCTGTTGTCGCCATTCCAGATCAGGTTGTCGCGGCTGGCCGTAGTCACCGTATTCAGGGTGAGATCGCGCCCGGCACTCAGCAGGGTTTGGCCATTCTCACCGCTGTTAACCACCTGCGCCGCATCCAACTTGATGTCGCGACCGGCCTGCAGCATCAGCTTGCCGTCGGCTCCCTGCACGTACATGCCTGCCACGCTGTCGATGTTGGTGCGTTCGAAGCTGTTGGCGCCGTTAACGCTCTGCGCCGTACGGGTAGTGCTGATGGCGTTGATATCACGCCCGGCGCTGGCCAGCAGCGAGTTGTTGCCCTGGATCACCCCGCCGATATTGTTAATGTCGGTACGGGCAGTCAGGCCAACGTCGGCCCCCTGAATCTGGCCCGCCACGTTGGTGATGTTGGCGGCGCTCAGTTTCACCATTTCACGCCCGGCGATATGGCCGCTGTTGAACAGGCCTTCGCCCAGATTGAGATTGACGTTACGCCCGGCAATCAGCGCACCGGAGCCGTCCAGATCGCCCGGTTGCATGCGGGCATACACTTGCGGTACCAGGACGTTTTGCTGGCTGCCGTCCGGCAAGGTGACTTTGGCGTTCACCAGCCAAACGATATCTTGGGTCAACAACCCCATCTGCTCAGCCGTCAGCGCCACGCCCACCTTCAGGTTATATTGCTGGCTGAAGGCCAGCCCCTGATCCATCAGCGCCTTAAACTGCTCTTCGTCGTTGTTGAAACCGTCCAGATAGCGCTGGCCGGTCAGGTTGATCACCTGTTCGCGGATCAGCCGCTGCTCGTAGTAACCGTCACCCAGGCGCTTCAACACGTTATCCGGATTATTGGTCACTTTACCCATCATGTAATCCGAGCCCAACCAGGATTTCTGGTTGGTGAAGCGCGGATCGGTCTCCACCAGATACTGGCCGCCCGGCGCCGGATTGGTCTTGAACAGGCTGTTGTCCGGTAAACGGGTGTCTGGCCCGACAATGCGCACCACGCTGTCCGCCGCGTCGCCCTGCTGGTTATTGACCTTGTTGGCGACTTCGAACTGCTGGCCCGGCTGCAACGCTACGGCCTGGATCACCGGCAGAGCGCCACTGCCAATAGTCTGCAGGCCGGCGGAAATATCACTGCCGCTGACCACCGCATTGACCCCACCGGCAGCGCCGATAGTGGTATTGGTGCCCTGCTGCGTCAGCGGGGCAATGGCGATTGGGTTACCTGCCACCTGCCCGTGGTCAATCAGCTGGCTCGGCTTCAGCGAAATGGTCTGAATGGTGGTCGGTGGCGTATAGGCCGTGGCATTGTGCCCCTGCTTATCTTTACCCTTCTTCTTGATGCGGTAGTAACTGGTCACTTCGCCGACGTCGGTGGTCAGGCGCTGGCCCGGCACCGCCACGTTATCCACGCTGCCGGCATTAATCGCCAGCGTGCCGCCCGCGATCACCTGGCTCTTGTCGTTCAGCAGATGCCCGGCGTTGATCGCCATATCGCCACCCGCGATGATTTTGGCCGGATCGCTTTCCTTGACCTGGGTTTCCTGCACCGTGCGGTTGTAGTCGTATTGCGTAAATCTGTCGTTGTTATGCCCAGTTTTCCCTGGGGTATTCAGGTTCAACAGCGAGTCTGATGAATTGCGGTCAACGAAAACGCCCGGTTCTCCGGCCATCCAGCGTACTGGGTCACCCGATTGCTGATACTCGGTAATTTTTCCGTTGGAAACGGTGACCAGTTCGGTAGTAAAGCGGTCGTTGACGTTGTTGATCTGTCCGGCCGAAATAGCCATGTTGCCCGCAGATTCAAGGGTCGAACTGTGATTATTGAGGGTGCCGGCCTGGCCAGTGGCCAGGTGGTTGGCGTCAAGCTGGCCGCCAATCGCCATGTCCCCGCCGCTGTAGATCAACCCATGATCGTAGTTATTCAGCGTTTGGGTGCCGATATCCACCCGTTCGCGCCCGGCCAGCGTGGCAGCGGTGCCGTTTTCCGCCAGGTTGTTAAAGGTGACGGTTTGCACGCCAATAGCATCGCCATAAATACGGCCGGTGCCAATGTTGGTCAGCGTATTGGCCTGGATCAACGTATGTTTGCCGTCAATCAGACCATAGTTGTTCAAGGTACCGTTGACCGTCAGCCAGTCCTGCCCGGCGTTTATCTCGCCGCTGGCGGCATTGAACAGATTATTGGCGCGCAGATCGAGCTTGGCACCCGCCAGCAGTTTGCCGCTGTTGGTCACATCGCCCGGCGTGGTGAAATTGAAATTGCCGTTGGCAATCATCTCACCGCTGTTATTGATGCCCTGTGCGCTGACCAGGTTCATATCGCCCAGCGACAGCAATTGCCCGTCGCCGCCGACCGCTGCTGCGTTGATGTCCAGCAGCTTGCCCGCTTTAACGATACCGCCGGTGTTCAGCAGGTTAAGCGCCGCGCCCTGCAACTGCAGGTTTTCGCTGGCGGCCAGTTGGCCTGCGCTGTTATCCAACTGACCGCCGTTGGTGATAGTCAGCTGTTGGTTAGCCAGAATGCTGCCGCCACGGTTGCTCAACGAGCCGGTGTTCAACGCCACGGCTTGGCCTTCCAGCCCTTTATTTTCCGCCTTGGTGTCGTCGTTGATGAACTGCAGGGCATTGAGCGTCACGGTGGCGCCGCTGCGGATCAGCCCCAGGGCGTTGTCGATAACCCCCTGAGCGCTGTCCAGCAACAGGTTGCCGACCGCCTGAATTTGTCCGTTGCGGTTATCCAGACCGGCGCTGGCGAGTTGAACCGCCTGTTCGCCAACAATCCGCCCGCCGTTACTGTTGTCCAATTTCAGCGCCGCCAGGGCAAAGTCACCTTTGGCCCCCAGCGTTCCGCCCTGATTATTGACGTCGCCACTGCTGAGCTGCAGTTTACCCAGGCTGTGCAGGGTACCGTTCTGGTTATCCAGCAACTGGCCGTGGGTATCGACATGCATATCCGCACCCGATTGCACCAATCCACCCTGGTTATTCAAGCCGCCTGCACCGGTGGTATTCAGCACCAATGCCTGCTGTGCCACCAGTTTGCCGCCACCGTTCAGCAGCGCTTCGGCATCGAGCTGCAAGCCCTTGCCGGCAATCACCACGCCCTGGCCGTTATCAAATACGCCGGTAGTGAGGTTCATCGCCCCCTGGCTGGTGATGCCGCCCTTGTCGCCGCTGTTGGCGTTGGTCAGCCGCTCAACGGTCAGATCTAACCCCTCACCACTCTGGATCAGGCCACCGTCGTTGTTATTGAGGCTATTGCCGTGCAGCTCCAGCGCCGTCTGTGCCGCCAACTGGCCGCCCTGATTCTCCAGCAGGCCGAAGTTAATCTTCGCCACATCGGCGCTGACCAGCGTTCCCTGATTGTTCACCAAATGCGCGCTGTCCAGCTGCAGTTTTTTGCCTGCGCCAATCACCCCAAGATTGCTGTTATCCAGCAATTCTTTGGCATCCAGCGTCATATCCTGACCGGACTTGATCGCCCCGCCCTGGTTATTGATCACCCTGGCGGTGGCCGACAGCTGCTTCTCTGAAGCCAGCGTGCCGCGGCGATTATCCAGTTGCTCGCCATGCAGCTGCAGGTCACCCGCACTGGCGATAAAACCGGCCTGGTTATCCACGGCACCGCTGGCGATCGTCAGTTTGCCCAGGCTGCTGATACCGCCATTCTTGCCGCTGTCGCGATTGCTCAACGCCTGACCGTGGGTATCGATGCGCGCATCGCCGCCCGCCTGCAACAGTCCACCGTCGTTGGTCAGTGCCAGGCTGTCGATATTCAGCTTCTGCTTGCCGACCAGAGTGCCCTGGCTGTTATCAAGCTGGGCGGTGAACAGATCGGTCGTCCCGGCACCCACCAGCATCCCTTGGCTGTTGTCCAGCGCGCCGCTGTGGATCGTCAACGTCCCCTGGCTGAGGATGCCGCCGGTTTCACCGCTCAGGCGGTTGCTCAACGCCGCGCCCTGGGTGTCGATATTCATATTGCCGGCGGATTGCAGCAGGCCAGCGTCATTGTTCAACACACCGCTGCTCAGGCCCAGATCTCCGCTGGCGGCGATAACGCCCTGTTGGTTGTTCAGCGCCCCTTTGCCCAGCGCCAGCGAAAGCGCGCCGCCCACGACCTGCCCGGCCTGATTCTCCAGCCCGGTACCGGTCAGTTGCAGAGCCTGTTTGGCCTCAATACGGCCGCCGCGGTTATCCAGCGCCTGTCGCGCCGTAACCTCAGCATTGCCCGTCGCGGCGGAAACCAGCCCCTTGCGGTTATCCAGCTTGTCCGCCCGCAGCTGAGTATGGCCGCTGGCCGCCAGTTGTCCCTGTCGGTTATCGATAGCGCCGCTGACCTGTGCCTTCAGGCTGCCGTCCTGCGCAGCAATCACTTTGCCGCTCTGGTTGTTCAACCGCGCGGCGTTAAGTGCGACGTTGCCGTTAGCCGCCAGTTGGCCGCCCTGGTTATCAATCCCCTCGCGGGCATTAAGGCGCATCTCACCCTTGCCGCTCTGCACCAGTTGGCCGTTGCGGTTAGACAGACTGCCGGCATCCAACGCGATCTGCTGTGCCGAAGTCGTGCCGCCGTCCAATACGTAGTCGCCGCCCTGCATGCTGAGCTGGCCGTTGGACAGCAGCTTGCCACCATCGCCCTGCAAGCGACCGGTATTCACCGCCAGCGCACCTTTACCGGCATGGACGATTTGCCCGCCCTGGTTGTCGATCAGACCCGCTTCCAACGTCAAGTCATTGCCGTTGCTGGCAATACGGCCACCGGCGTTATCCAGTTTGCCCTGTGGGTTCAACCGGAGGTTGTCTTCGCCAAGCTGGGTGATCTCCCCCTTGCGGTTGGATAAGTCATGCGCATTAAGCGCCAGTTTATTCGCCGCCAGCTTGCCACCGTCATTATTGAACCGCTTGCCGCTGCTGGCTGTGAGCTGTTGCGCGGCTTCAACCTGCGCATTGGCCGTGGACAAATCGCCGGCCCCGGCTTCCAATGTGACCTGGGTAGCCGCGGTACGGCTGCCGCTGATGTCCACGCCCTGCCCATTGGCACGCAGGTTGCCTGCCGCCAGATTTTGGCCCTGCGCAGTCAGTTTTCCGCTGGTGGTTAGCGCCAGTTCGCCGCTGCCGCCAAGCCGACCATCCTGTTGCACACCGGCCGCCAGCGTACTGCCTTTGCCACTGTTCAGGCTGGCTGCCTGGATACGCACATTATTGCGGGCCGCAATAGAACCGCTGTTTTGTACCTCACCGTCGCTGCTGACATCGGCATGGCCCGCCGCGAACAGCGAACCGCTGTTGCTGACGCCGCCCTTCGAGGCCAGTTGCGTATCAGCGCCGCTGCTAATTTTACCGCTGTTTTCAATACGGCCATCGGCAGTGACTATCACGCTGCCGGCCTGCGCACCGATGTTACCGGCGTTACGTACTCCAACGCCGGTTTCGGTGCCGATCATGCGGATCTTACCGGCGTACATACCGCCCAGCTTAGCCACGTCCACCGCAAGTTGTGGACGGGTGGCCGGCTCGTCGCTTTGTTTGTCGATCTGTTGATGCGCAGCATCCACCTTGTTGCGACCGGTGGTGACTTTGAGATCGTTCGCCCACAGTCCGGCATTGATCTTCGTCGAACGTGCAATGATCTCGGTGTAATCCTGGCGCGAACTGTCCATACCGGCGCCTTCAACCACCACTTCACCGCGTTCGACGTTAAAGCCGGTCAGGTTACCGTTGTTCATCTGCGCCTGCCCGGTGGTCAGGGTGGCGCGGTTGGCGTTGATAAAACCGCAACCGTTACAGGTAATGCCTGACGGGTTGGCGATCACCACCTGAGCACGCTGCCCGGCAACCTCGATATAACCGTTCAAACGGCTGGGATCGCGGGAGTTGACCTCGTTGAGGATCACCTTGGCTTCGCCTTTCGCCAGCCACGGGTTACCGTCGACCCAGCCGCCCTGCTGGGTTTGAGTCATTTTGTGGGAGTTGTTGAGGATCGCACCCTGTTTGTCGACGTCAAACTGGCTATAGGTATTGCGAGAAACCCCACCGGCGCTTGGCGTCTGGATATTGACCTGTGGCGTACCGTTAGCGCTGTTGACGATGGTCGGCTGCTGGCCGCCCGGCGCATTGCCGTCAGCAATAATCGCCGCCTGCACCGGTTGGATAGCCCCCAGCGCCATCAGCAGGCTAAAGCTGACGGCGTTCATCTTGCCTATGCACTGGCTCAGGGTATGCCCCAAACCAGACGAACGGGCTGACCCGGCACGGCCGGAGCGGGCGATATCCGCCACCACCATCAGCATGCCACGCGCTTTGTTGAAAACGATACGATACAGGTTCTTGTTCATGGCAATGTCCTTATTGGATTTCTGACGGCTCGACGGCTAACGGGTGGCTCGCCCACCATTGCTGCGCCTGTTGATGGCTAACCTGCGCGCCTTTAAAGTTCACCACGCGCTTTCCGCGCTGCTCTCCGCGGTGATACAGCGCCCGCATGCACAGGTGCGGGAAGATTTCCCGAGCGATCAGATTGCGCATTTCTCGCGTGTGCCCAAAGGGCGCTATCCAGTCGCAGAACCACAGACGATCGCCACTGTTCCAGTCACTTTCCAGCATATTCACCGCAGGCTGCGTCAAATACCGCGCCTCGGCCTCTTGATTCATCCAGGCCCAACTGAGGAAAAACACCGGCTGATTCTGGTGCGACGCCAGCACATATTGCTGTCGCTTGATGATCGGCAGCAGCAGGGTTGGCAGGGTGTGCAGCGGGGCGTCGCGGTGCATCGGTGAATGCATCCACAGCCATACCGCCGCGCCAAAGGCTTCTGCCTCACTGTCTTCGCCGCCGAGGATCAACGGCGCCCTGATATCGTATTCGCCTATGCGCATGGTCGTGCCCTCAGTAGTTCCAGCTCAGGTTAAAGCCCAGGGTGACCGGGCTGGTGCTGAACCCCTCGGGTTTGGAGAACGGCACGCCGGCGAACAGATCGTAACCGACCTTGAAGGCGTAGCCGCGCAGCCCCACCACGCCACCGGCCAGGTGCTGCCCAACCAGATAGTCGGAACCGTAACCGCCCACTTCGCCGTAGTCGGCGCCGAGGTACAACTCTTGCCCCTGCAACGGTGTGCGCCAGGCCAGATCGTTACGGACGAACCAGCCGTGATTGGCGTTCAGGGTGCGTTCGCCATCAAAGCCGCGAACCGTCCAACGGTTGCCGATAGCGAACTGATCCTGCGGCGTCAGCGGCGTATCGCTGATCTGACGCTGGTATTGCACGTTGTAGCGGAAATTCTGGCTGAACAGGCTGAATGGCACGTCGAGCTGGGCGTTAAGCTGCACAATTTTGCTGAGCGCCGTGGCCTCGCCAAAGGTCTCTTCCGGCGCAGGCAATGCGCCGAACCAACGGGTACCGCGCTGATAGCTGACACCCGCGTCCAGCGTAGCTTGTTGAATGTAGTGGCGGTGCTGCAGCCCCAGGCGCCAGCCCGAGGTGCGTCGGCGCTGCACTTCCACTTCGGTATCGTTGATGTAGTTACTGGACTCGCGCGCCAGCACGTCATAGGTCAGCGTAGTTTTCTGGCTGCCGTTGCGGTGCAGCACCCGGCTGAGTTGGAAATCCAGATTCTTGCTTTTGCCGCTGTAGCGGTAATCCTGATTCTGACCGGCAATGGTCTGGTGGTAGTCATAGCTGTTGGCGGTAACCCCGGCCATCCAGTAACCGAACGGTACCGAATAGTGCCCGGTGATGTTCTTCGATCCCTTGCCGCCCTGGTTTTGCAGATCGGTAGAGCCGGAGATATAGAACAGATCGCTGAGCGAAAACGGGTTATCCAGCGACAGCGTTAAACCACCCTGATAGCGCCCGGTACTCTTGGTGCCGGAATCATCCAGCGAGGCGCCAATACGCCACATGCGTTCCTGCTTCCAGCTCAGGGCGATGTCACTTTCGCCGGGCTGTTCGCCGGGGATGATTTCCATATTGGCCTGCACCGTCGGCAGGCGCTGCAGGTTCTCCAGCCCCTGTTCGATATCGCGCAGGTCCAGCAGGTTGCCCGCATGGGCCGGGAAGCTGCTGTAAGGCTGAATGTAATGGCCGCTGTCAGGCGTCAGTTTCACCTGCCGCACGTAACCCGGCACCACCACCAGCCGCAGCTTGCCGCTTTTCAGATCCTGCGTCGGCGCCAGCACGCGCGTAGTGATGTAGCCGTGATCCACCAGCCGGTTTTGCAGGGTACTCATCAACAGGTTAATGCCCTGCCCGCCCAGGCAGCGCCCCTGCGCCTGATTAGCGATGCGCTGTAACGGCAGCCAATGAGGGAGTTTGTCCTGGCCACTCAATTCGACCTGATCGATTGGGAAGCAGGGTTTTTCCTGCGGGAAAGCAATACGTCCAAAACTGGATGAAGGTGGCGACAAGCGCACATCCGGCGTCGGAGGGGTCAGCTGTTGCTCCAGCGCCTTTTGCCGCTGCTGCTGTATGATCAGCTGTTCGCTGTTTGATGTTGCCGCCAGCAACGGTTGGCTGAATATAAATAGCGGCAAGACAACGGAGCCAAATGGAATACAGCCCTTGCGCACAGCAAGGCCGAGCGAAGAGTAAGCGGAGTGGCGCATTACTTTTTCCCTGTCGAAAGACAAATAAAAGATAAGAATTGTAAATAAACGCAAACATTATGCGCACGAATAGCTCACGATCAACTTAATTTTGCTCGGTAATGGGCGCTGGGTAACAAAATGCTTAATAAGAAGGATCTGCAATGCTCATGCCGGTGCTGTTAAGCCAAGCCAAAAATAACAACTAACAAATTGTTTTTAATCACTATATTTATAGATCAATTTTAATCGACATTCATATTCATGAATAATTGCATCTAAACAATGCAATTATTCATCACCGAGTCATTAACGCTAAACAGGTTACAACCTTTAAGAAATTTCCTATTTAAAATACGATTAACCACTTTATTAGCTCCCACCAGAAATCAAATTCGCGATTAATTGCCATGCTATTTTTTAATTATATTTGTCAATGCGTTACTTATTCACAATCGATATAACTTATTCCGCCATCAAGTCATAGCCACCTCGCAGTCTGCTGCCTTTCGCCTGGTGCGACAGATTCTTTCGTTGCAATGCTAAACCGGTTCTTCTATTTTAGCTCGCCATCTGACACGGGTGAAAACAGAGGTTGAACATGGTTAATCGCGTATGGGTTCTGGGTGATGCAGTCGTCGACCTGGTGCCTGAAAACTCAAACAGTTACCTTAAGTGTCCCGGTGGTGCGCCTGCCAATGTGGCGGTTGGCATTGCCCGCCTGGGCGGCGACAGCGCCTTTATCGGCCGGGTTGGCCAAGACAGTTTCGGCACCTTCATGCAACAGGTACTGAGCGAAGAACAGGTGGATATTGGCCATATGTTCCAGGACCCCGGTCACCACACCTCCACCGTGGTGGTGGACCTTGATTTGTCGGGCGAGCGCTCCTTCACTTTCATGGTCAATCCCAGTGCCGACCTGTTCCTGCAGCCTGAAGATCTGCCTGAATTCAACGCCGATGAATGGCTGCACGTCTGCTCTATTGCCTTGTCGCAGGAGCCCAGCCGCAGCACCACGTTTGCCGCCATGGAGAACATCAAGGCGGCCGGCGGCTGGGTCAGCTTTGACCCGAACATTCGTGAAGAGGTCTGGCGTCAACCGGATGCGCTGCGCACCTGTTTGCAAAAGGCCCTGCTGCTGGCAGACGTGGTGAAAATCTCGCTGGAAGAGCTGAGTTTTATCAGCAATATCGGTGAGTTGGAGAGTGCCATTGACTGGATGATGCAACGCTACCCGCTGCGTTTATTGCTGGTGACGCTGGGCGGCAACGGCGTATGCGTACACGACGGCAAGCAGATCCGGCATTTCCGTGCCCCCACAATCACCCCTGTCGATACTACCGGTGCAGGCGACGCTTTTGTTGCCGGCCTGCTGGCGGCGCTGGCGCAGATCGGCGCTTTGCCGCAGGAGGAACAATGGCCGGCGGTGATCGCTCAGGCTCAGGCCTGCGGCGCATTGGCGACTACCGCCAAAGGTGCGATGACCGCGCTGCCGCATGCCGACGAGCTCCGGGCCTTCCTTCGCCGCTGAGCCGCCCACAGTAAAACCGGCCCCGACAAGACCCGAGATTAAGCAAACAATATCGGGGCCACATTCGCCCTTGCCAGTTCAGGCACAATTTGCGGAGTCGATCACAATAGCTGAATCGGGTTAGCAAACTTGATTGCCAGCCGCACAGCAACTCACTATCTTTCATCCTGAAAAACCGGTTTAGCAATTTAGCAAAAAATAATAACAACCTTCCCGGATGATAGAAAATCATGAAAAAACTTAGCTATCTGGCCATCACTACAGGGCTTCTCATCTCTACCTCTGCCGCAGCGGCAGGCGCCAACGACAGCATCGAAGCGCGCCTCAATGCGTTGGAACAGCGGCTGCAGCAGGCCGAACAACGGGCGAGCCAGGCAGAAACGCGCGCCACGGCGGCGGAGCGCAAGGCTCAGCAGTTGGAGCAGCGTACCGCCAACACCGAGCGGCAAACCGTACAAGTGGCGCAGCGTACCGCGACGCTGGAAACCCACGCCGCACCGGCCAGCAACCTGAAGCTCACCGGCTTAACCGATCTCAAGCTGTACGGCGACGTCGAATTCAACCTTGACGGCGCCAGCCGCAGCGGCCAGTTGACGTCGTTGAAAGGCAGCGACAACAAGGACTGGAAGCCCGGTAACAAAGAAAAGTGGGATATCAACGGTCGCATACTGGTCGGCGTGGACGGTTATCGCCGCAACCCGGATGGCAACTTTTCTGGTTTCAGCGTGCAACCGCTGGCAGACATGACCGGCAAAATGAACCTCGACGATGCCGCCTTCTTCTTCGGTAACGAAAAGAACTGGCAAACCAAGATTGGTCGCTTTGAAGCCTACGACATGTTCCCGCTCAATCAGGACACCTTCATCCAGTATTCCGGCAATACCGCCAACGATTTGTATGCTGATGGCTTCGGTTATATCTACATGATGAAAGAAGGCCGCGGTCGTAGCAGCAGCGGCGGTAACCTGATGCTGAGCAAGTACGCCGGCGACTTCTACTTCGAGCTGAATACGCTGGTCGAAGACGGTACCTCGCTGTTTCAGGACGACGCCTATCACGGCAACAGCCTGGATAACAAAAAGAATGTCGCCTACCTGCGGCCGGTGATCGCGTGGAAAAAAGATCGGCTCAGCGCGGCGGTGGCGATGGAAAGCAACGTGGTCAACAACGCCTATGGCTACCATGACAGTCAGGGACAATTCGTCGACCAATCCAAGCGCAACGGCTATGGCATGACCCTCAGTTGGAACAACACTGCCACTCATCCGGACAACGGCGTGGTCGCCAACCTGAGCACTGCCTATCTTGACGCCTCCGGCGAACAGGACTTTACCGCCGGGGTCAACGTGCTGTGGCGCCGCTTTGAAGTGGGTTATATCTATGCTCACAACAATATCAAAGAGTTCAACACTGCCGGAATGACGGCCGATATCAGCAACCCGCTCAGCGAGCCGGGCAAGTATGACATCCACACAATCCATACTTCGTATCAGATACCTAACATCATGAATATGAAGAATTTCAATTTGTACCTCGGCGCCTACGTTTCGATGCTGGAGGCCAATGCCGAGAACAAGATAGCCAACGCCAATAACGATCAGCGCTATGGCGTACGTGCCAGATTCAAGTACTTCTTCTGACGCGGATGAACTGATTTCCGCCGCGAAAAATCGCGGCGGCATTTTTATTTATGAAGGGAGTGAACATGGACATAACCGCAACCGCCAACGCGCTATTGCCGCTGCTCGGCGGTAAAGAAAATATCGCCAGTGCCGCCCACTGCGCCACGCGCCTGCGTCTGGTGCTGGTGGATGACAGCAAGGTAGACAAAGTGGCGATCGGCAAGCTGGACGGGGTGAAAGGCTGCTTTAGCAACGCCGGGCAGATCCAGGTGATTTTCGGTACCGGGCTGGTCAACAAGGTGCACGCGGAATTTATCAAAGCGGCCGGCGTCAGCGAATCCAGTAAATCGGAAGCCGCCGACATAGCCGCTAAAAAACTTAATCCGCTGCAACGCATCGCCCGCCTGCTGTCGAATATCTTCGTGCCGATCATTCCGGCCATCGTCGCCTCCGGCCTGCTGATGGGCCTGCTCGGCATGGTGAAAACCTACGGCTGGGCCGATGCCAACAGCGCCCTGTTCGTGATGCTGGACATGTTCAGTTCGGCGGCGTTCATCATTTTACCGATCCTGATCGGTTTCACCGCGGCGCGCGAGTTCGGCGGTAACCCCTATCTGGGTGCCACGCTCGGCGGCATTCTGACGCATCCGGCGCTGACCAACGCCTGGGGCGTGGCCGGTGGTTTCCATACCATGGATTTCTTCGGGCTGGAGATCGCCATGATCGGCTATCAGGGCACGGTATTCCCGGTGCTGCTGACGGTGTGGTTTATGAGCGTACTGGAAAAACAGCTGCGTAAGGTGATCCCCAACGCGCTGGATTTGATCCTGACGCCGTTCCTGACGGTGGTGATCTCCGGCTTCGTCGCCATGCTGTTTATCGGCCCCGCCGGGCGCGCACTGGGTGACGGCATCTCCTTTGTCCTCAGCACGTTGATTACCCACGCCGGTTGGTTTGCCGGCTTGCTGTTCGGCGGCCTCTATTCCGCTATCGTGATCACCGGCATTCACCACAGCTTCCACGCCGTCGAAGCCGGACTGCTCGGTAACCCGAATATCGGCGTTAACTTCCTGCTGCCGATCTGGTCAATGGCCAACATCGCCCAGGGTGGCGCCTGTCTGGCGGTGTATTTCAAAACCCGTGACGCAAAAATCAAAGCCATTGCGGTACCTTCGGCCTTTTCCGCCATGCTTGGCATTACCGAAGCGGCGCTTTTCGGCATCAACCTGCGCTTTGTGAAACCGTTTTTGGCGGCTCTGGCGGGTGGTGCGCTCGGTGGAGCCTGGGTGGTGGCCAATCATGTCGGCATGAACGCCGTCGGGCTCACGGCCATTCCGGGAATGGCAATCGTGCAGGCCAGTTCGCTGGTGAGTTATATCATTGGTCTGGTGATCGCCTTTGGCAGCGCCTTTACCCTCTCGTTGTTGCTGAAATACAAAACGGACAGTGAATGATGGAAGAACTAAACCTGATGAAACAGGCCGTTCAGGCGATGATGAGCGGCATGCCCAAGGCGCTGCGCGATCCGCACCGACCGGCGTGGCACCTGGCCCCCAGCGTCGGGCTGCTCAACGATCCCAACGGCTTTATTCAGCATAACGGGGTTTACCACCTGTTCTATCAGTGGAACCCGCTGGGCTGCGATCACCGCAACAAATGCTGGGGTCACTGGCAGTCGACGGATCTGGTCCACTGGCAGCACCAGCCGGTGGCGCTGGTGCCGGGAGCCTGCTACGACAGCCATGGCTGTTATTCCGGCTCGGCGGTAGTGGCAGACGGCAAAATCATGCTGGCCTACACCGGCAACGTAAAATATCCCGACGGCTCGCGCACCGCCTATCAATGCCTGGCGCAGGAAAATGCTCACGGCGGTTATGACAAGCTCGGGCCTGTATTGCCGCTGCCGCCGGGTTATAGCGGCCACGTGCGCGATCCGAAGGTCTGGCGCCATAAGGACAACTGGTACATGGTGCTCGGCGCCCGTGACCTGCAGGATCGCGGTAAGGTTTTACTGCTGCGTTCCGCCGAGCTGCGCAACTGGCAGTTGCTGGGTGAAATCGCCGGCTCACAGCTGAACGGCATCGGTGACTTCGGCTATATGTGGGAATGCCCGGATCTGTTTACGCTGGACGGTGCCGAGGTGCTTATCTGCTGTCCGCAAGGCCTGGCGGCGGAGGCCGAACGCTATCTCAATGTTTACCAGGCGGGGTATTTCACCGGCAGGCTGGACTATCGACAGGCCACTTTCGACCATCAGGATTTCCACGAACTGGATGCCGGGTTTGAATTCTACGCGCCGCAGACCACCCTGACCGAAGACGGTCGCCGGCTACTGGTTGGCTGGATGGGCGTGCCGGAGCAAGACGAGGATTGCCACCCGACCTTGCCGTATGGCTGGATCCATATTCTGACCTGCCCACGGGAGCTGTCGTTGCATAACGGCAGACTCTGCCAACGTCCGGCACGTGAACTGCAACAGCTGAGGGG
The DNA here is from genome assembly GCF_047456085.1 of Serratia sp. BNK-12. Lineage (NCBI taxonomy): Bacteria > Pseudomonadati > Pseudomonadota > Gammaproteobacteria > Enterobacterales > Yersiniaceae > Serratia > Serratia sp. BNK-12. The sequence continues at coordinate 581,990 of NZ_CP179896.1, read as the reverse complement.
CGAAAACCGCCAATGGCAGGGCACCGCCGACGACGCGCCCTGCTGGCCTGTCGACAGCGCGGAACTGCTGCTGGCGCCAAACGGCGCGTTCAACGCCGACTTTGGCGGGGCGATGGCCCTGAATTGGGATGGCACCGTGCTGCGGCTGACGCGCAACAACCTGCGCAGCGGGCAGCCGGAACACCGTTACTGGCGCGGTGAGCTGACTCAGCTGCAGATACTGTTCGACCGTTCGAGCGTGGAGATTTTTATCAATCACGGCGAAGCGACCATGAGTTCGCGCTACTTCCCCGGCCCACAACCCTTACTGCACCTGAGCGGTAAAGCGCAGCTGGCGCTCGAGCACTGGTCGCTGACGCCATGCATGCTAGAATGACGCATCCTTCGATGAATTCAGATGCCGTCAGTGAAAAAAAATAAACGCATAACCATCAGTGATATTGCCGCACTGGCCGGCGTGTCGAAATCGACCGCCAGCCTGGTGCTTAATGGCCGCAGCAAGGAGTATCGGGTGTCCGACGATACCCGCGATCGCATCCTGGCGCTGGCCGGCGAGCACCATTACCAGCCCAGCTTCCATGCACGCTCGCTGCGTTCCTCCCGCAGCCATACTCTGGGGCTGGTGGTGCCGGAAATGACCAACTACGGTTTTGCGGTGATTTCACGCGAGCTGGAAACCCTGTGCCGCGAGGCCGGTTTGCAGTTGCTGATCGCCTGTACCGACGAAAACCCGGCGCAGGAAATGATGGCGGTGAACAGTCTGGTGCAGCGTCAGGTCGACGGCCTGATTGTCGCCTCCAGCCAGCTCAACGATGCGGAATACCAAAAGATTAACGCCAGCCTGCCGGTAGTGCAGATGGATCGCTTGATTACCGGCTCCGAACTGCCGCTGGTGATCACCGACTCGCTGAACTCGACCGCTACGCTGGTGGAAAACGTCGCGCGCCAGCATCCTGACGAGTTCTATTTCCTTGGCGGGCAACCGCGCATCTCGCCAACCCGCGATCGATTGGCCGGTTTTCAGCTCGGCCTTGAGCGCGCCGGCGTGGCGTGTAAACCGGAATGGATCATCAACGGCAATTATCACCCCAGCTCCGGCTACGAGATGTTCGCCCAGTTGTGCGCACAGTTGGGCCGTCCGCCAAAAGCGTTATTTACCGCCGCCTGTGGTCTGCTGGAAGGGGTGTTGCGCTACCTGAATCAGCACCAGTTGATGGAGAGCGACCTGCATTTGTGCAGTTTCGACGATCACTACCTGTTCGATGGCCTGACGCTGAAAATCGACACCGTGGCCCAAGACTGTCGTGCCCTGGCGCAACACAGCTTCGACATGGTCAGCGCGCTGATTGACGAGCGGCCCCTGGAACAGAACGCGCTTTACCTGCCGGGCAATATCCACTGGCGCCACGCCGGTTCGAAGGCGCTGCTCGGCCAGCCCTGACTTGAGGTTTTTCTTTTTCCGCTTAAGGAGCTCAGCATGAGCCGTGAGATTAACAAAGATACCCAGCTGTGCATGTCGCTGGCCGGTCGCCCAGGCAACTTCGGTACTCGCTTTCATAACTATCTGTATCAGGAACTGGATCTGAACTTTATCTACAAGGCGTTCACTACCCAGGATATCCAGGCGGCAGTGGGCGGCGTACGGGCTTTGGGCATCCGTGGTTGCGCGGTTTCCATGCCGTTCAAAGAGAGCTGCATCCCCTTCCTCGATGAGCTGGACGCTTCCGCAACGGCGATTGAATCGGTCAATACCATCGTCAATGACGCCGGTTTTTTGCGGGCCTATAACACGGATTATATCGCCATCGCCAAATTGCTGGCCCAGTACCAAATCCCGACAGAAACCGCCTTTGCCCTGCGCGGCAGCGGCGGTATGGCAAAAGCGGTGACCGCGGCACTGCGTGACGCCGGTTTTAAAAATGGCTATATCATCGCCCGTAACCCGCAGGCCGGACAGGCTCTGGCCAGTGCATACGGCTATCAGTGGCAGGCACAAGTCGATGAGCTAAAAGTGGATATGGTGATCAACGTAACGCCAATCGGCATGGCCGGCGGTGCAGAAGCGGAGCAATTGGCTTTCGCGCCCGCGACTGTCGATGCGGCGAAAATCGTCTTCGACGTGGTGGCGCTGCCTGCGGAAACCCCGCTGGTCCGTTACGGACGTGAGCACGGCAAACAGGTGATTACCGGGGCAGAAGTGATTGCACTGCAGGCGCTGGAACAGTTTGTCCTCTACACCGGCGTACGTCCTACCGATGAGCAAATCGCCCGTGCTGCAGCGCACGCTCGCGGCTGAATATTTTCGAACTCTGGACGTAAAAAAGGGCGCCTGAGCGCCCTTTCAAACTGCTGACAAACCTGTGAAAGGCTAAACCGGTAGGGGTCGAACATGTTCGACCCGATTTAACCCATTGATTATGCTATTGGGCGCAGCATGCAGCGCCCCTACCATTAAACAACAGAGCACTTTGTCAACGGCCTCAAAGGGCGCCTGAGCGCCCTTCTAATCCTGGGTGATGCCAGCCCGCTACTTGGCGGTGCCTTCCATCCCCACCAGCCCCACTTTCAGGTAGCCGGCTTTACGCAGCGTATCCATTACGCTCATCAGCGTTTCGTAGTCCACGCTCTTATCCGCCTGGAAGAAGATGGTGGTCTCTTTATTCGCCTGCGTCCGTTGATCCAGCACCGACGTCAGTTGATCTGCACTGACCGCCTGCTCACCAACGTAGAGCTGTTTGTCCGCTTTCACCGACAGGAACACCGGTTTTTCAGGACGCGGCTGAGGTTTGGCGGAGGACGCCGGGAGATCGACACGGATATCTACCGTTGCCAGCGGCGCGGCCACCATAAAGATGATCAACAGCACCAGCATGACGTCGATAAACGGCGTCACGTTGATTTCATGCAGTTCGCCGCTGTCGTCCAGATCTTCATTTAAGCGCATCGCCATAACTCACCCCACCCGCAGTTGGTGTGAATGCTGTGAACGTTTGGCTTCCGCCGTGGCGGCCAGATCCAAATCACGGCCCAGCAGCAGCAGAACCTGCGCCGCTACGTCGCCAACCTGAGCGCGGTGACCACTGATCACACGCGCAAAGATGTTATAAATCACCACCGCAGGAATAGCGGCGACCAGGCCCAGCGCGGTAGCCAGCAGCGCTTCTGCGATGCCGGGCGCAACCACGGCCAGGTTGGTGGTTTGTGAGTGGGCGATGCCGATAAAGCTGTTCATGATGCCCCAAACGGTACCGAACAGACCGACAAACGGCGAAATGGCACCGATGGTCGCCAGGAAGCCATTACCGCGTCCCATGTTACGGCTGTAGCCCGCAACGCGACGCTCCAGACGGAAACCGGTACGTTCCTTGATGCCGTTGTTGTCGTTGGACGCCGCCGACAGCTCCAGTTCGTTTTGCGCATCGTTCAGCAACACGGAGCTGATGCTTTCTTCCGAGAAGCTCTGTGCCAGTTCGGACGCTTCGTCCAGCGAGCGTACGTTGGCCAACGCCAGCTGTTCGCGGCGCAGACGGCGCTTGGCGCGGAACAGTTCGCTGCCCTTGGAGAACAGGATGGTCCAGGTGACGATAGACGCCAGCACCAGGCCGATCATCACGATTTTCACCACGATGTCCGCATGCTGGTACATACCCCAGACGGACAGGTCCATACCGCGGGTTTCCGGCGGCTGGATGGTCGGTTGCGGGTTGACCGGAGTGAGGGTTTCAGGCGCTGCCGCGGCAGGCGCGCTGGCAGCCGGAGCCACGCTTTCGGTAACGGCCGGATTAGTCGCCGGTGCCGCATGAGCACTGCCGGCCAGACCTGCCACCAATACCATTGAAGCTAACAGACCACGGCCGAACGCCTGGCCCCATTGCGCCCGGCCCTGACCGAACGATCCTTGATTTAAATTCTTGCCAGCCGTTTTCACGCTGTGCCTCCACCCGTTACCGATCAAAATTGAGGAATAATTCAGCGTGCGATCATATCAAACCAATCAGGGATTGATAGTGGTTCTCATTATTATTTACCAAATAATCGGGAAAATTACTCCTGCGGCGCACTTATGGCTCCCTGGCGAACCCATTCGCCGCCTGTTCGAACCTATATGTACCCTTTATAGGGCTATTTCGTCACTTTTACCGCACAGGGCTGCAACAAAGACAGGGGATTTGTCGCATTTTACTGTTACATCCCGGTCTCACCGATAAACTCGCTTGGTTATCGCCGTCAGGCAGAAGGATGGCATGCGAGAGCACGATTGAGCAGAAGATTATAGCCGTTTCTACATTTGGATGTTAAAACGTCTGGATGGCTATAAAGCGTCATGCTAACGTAAGGGCTATTGCAAATGGCCCGTGAAGATCAAGCAAAGGTGAGCCCGCTCCTATGACGTCTAAAAACATCGAAACTACCCTGATTGGCGCCGGGCGCAGCAAGCGCTATACCCAGGGCTCCGTCAACCCCGTCACCCAACGCGCTTCTTCATTGGTATTTGACTCCGTGGCGGCCAAAAAAGAGGCCACCGCCAAACGTGCTCATGGCGAGCTGTTTTACGGCCGACGCGGCACCCTGACCCACTTCGCGTTGCAGGATGCGATGGTCGAGCTGGAGGGCGGCGCAGGCTGCGTGCTCTATCCTTGCGGCGCGGCGGCGGTCTCCAACGCCATTCTGTCCTTTGTCGGCGCAGGCGACCATCTGCTGATGACCGGCTCCGTCTATGAGCCGACGCAGGACTTTTGTACCCATATTCTGAGCCGCATGAATGTGGAAACCACCTATTTCGACCCGCTGATCGGCGCCGATATCGCCGGACTGATTCAACCCAATACCCGTGTGGTGTTCCTTGAATCACCCGGCTCGATCACTATGGAGATCCAGGATATCCCGGCGATGGTGCAGGCGATTCGCGCCGTGGCACCTGAAGTGGTGATCATGATCGATAACACCTGGGCGGCCGGCATCTTGTTCAAGGCGCTGGATTTTGATATCGACATTTCGATTCAGGCTGGCACCAAATATATTATCGGCCATTCCGATTACATGCTCGGCACCGCCGTGGCTAACGAGCGCTGTTGGGACCAACTGCGTGAATACTCTTATTTGATGGGCCAGATGGTAGACGCCGATACCGCTTATATGGCCAGCCGCGGTTTGCGCACCCTGGGCGTACGCCTGAAGCAGCACCAGCAGAGCAGCATCGAAGTCGCCCATTGGCTGGCCCAGAGACCAGAGGTGGCAGTGGTCAATCACCCGGCGCTGCCCGGTTGCAAGGGCCACGAGTTTTACCTGCGCGATTTCAACGGTTGCAACGGCCTGTTTTCTTTCGTGCTGAAACAGCGCCTGAGCGACGTGCAGTTAGCCGAGTTTCTGGATAACTTCAGCCACTTCAGCATGGCCTATTCCTGGGGCGGCTTTGAATCCTTGATCCTGGCTAACCAACCGGAAGAACTGGAAGCCATTCGCCCAGCGGGTGGCATAGACTTCTCCGGTACTCTGGTACGCCTGCATATCGGCCTGGAAAATGTGCAGGATCTGATCGCCGATCTCGCCGCCGGGTTCGACCGAATTGCCAATACGCGCTAACAGAACGCCTGCTTGCATCGGCAACTTTATTCGCCTTGTTTAATGTGTGCTTAAGCTATTAGCGTTACACTAGGCGGGTAACTGTCAGATACGGCCAACACTGTGCCCTGGATACCCTGAAGCCAGGCGCAACCGGTATGCAACAGGATAAATAATGGATGTATTACGAGAGATTGTTCATGCGCTTTGGCAGCAGGACTTCATTGCCCTTGCCGATCCCAGCGTAATTTGGGTGGTTTATGCGGTGCTTTTCACCACTCTATTTTTAGAAAACGGACTACTGCCAGCTTCCTTCTTACCCGGCGACAGCCTGCTGCTGTTATCCGGCGCGCTGATCGCCAAAGGCGTGATGGCCTTTGTGCCGACGCTGATCATTTTGACCGTCGCCGCCAGCCTGGGCTGCTGGCTGAGCTACCTGCAGGGCCGTTGGTTGGGCCATACCAATCTGGTCAAAGGCTGGTTGCTGCAACTGCCCGCTCAGTATCACCAACGTGCACACAACCTGTTTAACCGCCATGGCCTGACGGCGCTGGTCATCGGCCGTTTTCTGGGTTTTGTTCGCACCCTGCTGCCCACCATGGCCGGGATTTCTGGCCTGAACAGCACCCGTTTTCAGTTCTTTAACTGGCTAAGCGCGGTGATTTGGGTAGGTGCAGTGGTCGGCCTCGGCTACGCTTTCAGCCAGATCCCTTTGGTTAAACGCTATGAGAGCCAGGTGATGACCGGGCTGATGATCCTGCCGTTGGTGCTGCTGCTGGTTGGCCTGGTGGGCGGCATGCTGGTTATCTGGCGTAAAAAACGCGCCGCCTCTTCCTGATACCCGGACGGGCGGCCATCGTCGCCCTTAAAGCGCTTTTTCAACCAACGCCAGACTGGGAGGCAGCTTGCTCACCAGCGTATCCACCGCCAATCGAACCTTCAAAGGCAAATGTGGCGTTTGCGGCCAAACCGCGTGAACGTCGAATGACATGCCGGGCCGATTGCGCATCAGCCTGACCAATTCCCCTTTCAACAACGCTTCGCGCACCAGCCAGCAAGGTAACCAGGCTATGCCAAACCCCGCTACCGTGGCATCCGCAATCGCCTGCAGGTCATCCATCTGTAACCCTTTCTTCGGTATCACCTCCTGCTCTTTTCCGCAGGCATCCAGAAGCGTCCAGTTAAGAACCACGCCGGCGCGCATGTAGGTCACCGCATCATGTTGTGCCAACTGTTCGAGGGTTTTGGGTTCGCCGCTGCGCAACAGATATTCCGGAGCCGCGCACAATGTCATACGGTGGTCGCCAACGCGCCGTGCCACCAACCCACTGCTACTGACCAGCGTACCGTTGCGGATCGCCAGGTCAAAACCGTCCTCAATCAAATCCACCACGCGGTCGTTGAATGACAGCTCCAGCTCCAGCCCAGGATGCTCACGCGCCATACTGGTCAACAGCGGCGCAATGCACATGCGGCCAAACAGCACCGGCATCGACACCCTCAGCCTGCCGTTAACCTGCTGCTTCCCCGACTCCAGCAGCATTTCTGCGGTACGTATCTCTTCCAGTGCCCGCAGACAACGTTCGTAAAACAGCGCACCGTCGTCGGTCAGGCTCAGGCTGCGGGTCGTGCGATGAAACAAGCGAACGGCCAACCGTTGCTCCAGGCGGGCGATGGTTTTCCCCACCGCCGAACGCGAAAGGTGTAGCCGGCTGGCCGCCAGCGCAAAACTGCCTGCCTCCACCGCGGTGACAAATACCGAAATGCCGTTCAATCGATCGCTCATGATTTGTAGCCCTGAAAGAAACAATCAAAGGAAATCTTATCGCCACTGGCGAACTTCTATCAACGATATTATCAGCAGGTCTATTTATCGCTGACTTTGGAGTCAATCATGGCCGAAACAATGCAACGCTGGACAATGGACGCCCTGGGGCGCCAACACCTGCAACTGAACGAAAGCGTCATACCGCAACCGGGACCGCACCAGATCAGAGTGAAAGTGAATGCGGTATCGCTCAATTACCGCGACAAACTGGTCATTGAAACCGGCATGGGGCTAGAACTGCCGCAGCCCTTCACGCCAGCCTCCGACATGGCCGGTGAAGTCGACGCCATTGGGCCCGACGTCACCCGTTTTCAGCCCGGTGAACGGGTGATTTCCACCTTTAGCCCCGGCTGGCTCGATGGCCGGCAAAAACCCTATGGTAATGCGCGCATCCCACCCTACCGCACTCTGGGCGGCTTTTATCAGGGCATGCTGGCGGAATACGTGGTGCTGCACGAAGACTGGTTGGCGGCTGCGCCCACCTCGCTGGACGATGCGCAGGCCAGTACCCTGCCCTGTGCCGGACTGACCGCCTGGTTCGCGCTGGTGGAACAGGGCCAGCTGCACGCCGGAGAATCGGTGCTGGTACAGGGCACTGGTGGCGTGGCGCTGTTCGGACTGCAAATCGCCAAAATGCTGGGTGCCGAGGTCTATGTAACCTCCGGCAGCGACGAAAAACTGGCGCGAGCCAAAGCCTTGGGTGCCGATCATGGCATTAACCGTCTGACTGCGGACTGGGTAGAAAAGGTGTACCAGTTGACCCAGGATCGCGGCATCGACCACGTGATTGACACCGTGGGTGGCCCTAATCTCGGTAATTCGGTACGCGCCGTTGCGGTGCACGGGCGTATCTCGGTGATCGGGGCGCTGGAAGGCTTTGAAGTTTCGGCTCCCGCAGGGCCGCTGCTGATGAAATCGCCGGTCATTCAGGGTATTGGTGTCGGCCACCGCCGCGCACTGGAAGATCTGGTGCGTGCGGTGGACGTTAATGCCCTACAGCCGGTGATCGACCAGCGCTACCGCTTTGATCAATTGCCGCAGGCGCTCGATCACCTCGATCGCGGAGCATTCGGTAAAATTGTGCTGACGCGCTGAATCACTGCCCGGCGGCGAGATTAACCTTCCATCATTAAAGGAGGGTTTTCGCGCAGTCGAGCAACTTCGTCACTCGGCGTCACGCCAAAGAAACGTTTGAACTCGCGGCTGAACTGCGAAGCGCTTTCGTAGCCGACACGGATCGCCGCGGTACTGGCTTTCAAACCGTCGTGTACCATCAGCAAACGCGCCTTGTGCAAGCGATAGGATTTCACATATTGCAGCGGCGAGGTGTTGGTCACCGCCTTGAAGTTATGGTGAAACGCCGAGATGCTCATATTCACCTCCCCCGCCAACTGCTCAACGTTGAGGTTGTCCGCATATTGGTTCTCAATACGCCGCAGCGCCTTGGCGATTTGGCTGAAGTGGGTATGGCGGTTAACCAATTCCTGCAATGAGGCGCCACAGGCTCCGCGCAGTACGTGGTAGAGAATTTCACGTACAATCTGCGGCCCCAGTACGCGTGCATCCAGCGGTTTGGCCATCACATCCAGCAGGCGTTCGGTGGCGCACAACAGTTCTTCCGACAGCTCGGCCAGGTTCACCCCGCTGCTTTCTCTGCGCGGCTTCACCAGGTAGTCGTCATCGCCGATGTCGATCAACAGGTCCTGCAGCATTTGGCTGTCGATATTCACCGACAGCCCCACCAGCGGCAATTCCGGGCTGGCGAAGGTTTCGCACTCAAACGGCAGTGGCACCGTCATCAACAGATAATTGCGCGGGTCATACTGGAAAACCCGATTACCGCAGTAGCCGACCTTGTGCCCCTGAAAAATGATCACCACACCCGGCTCATACATCACCGGCTGGCGCGGGCAATGACGATCGACATAAAGAATTTTCACCAGCGGCACCGGCGAGGGCGTGTAACCGTTGCTCTCGGCAAAGCAGGCCGCCTGGCGCGCCATGCGGCCGCGCAGTTCATCGATTTCGCTCACGGAAACACCCTCTTACATTAAGAATAATTCGGCATAAATAATAGTTTAAAACTCTATTTTTCTACAACGCTTTGTAGGAATAGGCAAGACTCGGGCAGGAATGTGCATTGTGCTGCTGAGCCAAGTTACTGACAATACACCTCAGATATTTTGCGCCAGCGGCGCTTGCCACATGCAGAAGAGAAATTACCCATGCAAAACTTTATTCTTCATACCCCAACCAAAATCCTGTTCGGCCAAGACCAAATCGCCGGCCTGGCACAGCAGATCCCTGCCGACGCACGCATTCTGATCACCTACGGTGGCGGCAGCGTGAAGAAAAATGGCGTGCTGGATCAGGTTTATGCCGCACTGGCGGGCCGCAACGTGCAGGAGTTTTCCGGCATTGAGCCTAACCCAACCTACGAAACGCTGATGAAAGCGGTCGAAGTGGTGCGCGCAGAGAATATCGATTTCCTGCTGGCGGTCGGCGGCGGCTCCGTGGTTGATGGCACCAAGTTTATTGCCGCAGCGGCCCACTATCAGGCGGATGCCGATCCATGGCACATCCTGAAAACCGTGGGCAGTGAAATCAAAGGCGCGGTGCCAATGGGCTGCGTACTGACACTGCCGGCCACCGGCTCTGAGTCCAACAGCGGCGCAGTGATCACCCGCAAAAGCAGCGGCGACAAACAGCATTTCTTCTCGCCACACGTGCAACCGCTGTTCGCGGTGCTGGATCCGGTAGTAACCTACTCTCTGCCGCCGCGCCAAATCGCCAATGGCGTAGTCGATGCCTTTGTCCACACCATTGAGCAGTATTTGACCTATCCGGTCGACGCCAAGGTGCAAGATCGCTTTGCCGAAGGCCTGCTGCTGACGCTGCTGGAAGATGGCCCGCGCGCGCTGTCCGAGCCGGAAAACTATGCGGTGCGCGCCAACGTGATGTGGAGCGCAACCATGGCCTTGAACGGTCTGATCGGCGCCGGTGTGCCGCAGGATTGGGCAACCCATATGCTGGGCCACGAATTGACCGCCATGCACGGTTTGGATCATGCCCAGACGCTGGCGATTGTTCTGCCTGCGCTGCTGATCGAGAAAAAAGCGCAGAAACGCGAAAAACTGCTGCAGTACGCCGACCGCGTTTGGGGCCTGCGCGATGGCAGTGAAGACAGCCGTATCGACGGTGCCATCGCCGCCACTCGTGCCTTCTTCGAACAAATGGGCGTACCAACCCGCATGGCGGATTACCAGCTCGACGGCAGCTCTATCCCGGCGTTGCTTGATAAACTGCATCAGCACGGCATGACAGCACTTGGCGAGCATCAAGACATCACCCTCGAAGTCAGCCAACGCATTTATAACGCGGCGCGTTAATCGCAAACCGCCTATTTCCTGCTAGGCTTTAGTTTCAACTTCTCTCCTGCGCCCGACTCTTCATCGGGCGCAGTTCAATGCGCTATTCGCGCTGCCGATCTTCATCTGATTAACCCATGGGAGAAAACATGACCTGTAGCCGCCCTATCCCGACAGCGCTGGAATTTGGTTAGCAAACTCAGCACTCCCCCAATTTGCCAACTAGAATTTATTAATAGCCGTTTCCGGTGCATGCAGCACTGGGCAATCCGTTGACAAGGAGATACGCATGACAACGCAACAACCCATCATCAAACTCCACGATGGTAATCTGATGCCGCAGTTGGGTCTCGGCGTTTGGCAGGCGAGTATTTCAGAAACCACCCAGGCGGTGCTTAAAGCACTGGAGGTGGGCTATCGCTCGATCGATACCGCTGCAATCTACAAGAATGAGGAAGGGGTTGGCGCAGCACTGCAATCCACCTCAATACCACGCGATGAGCTGTTTATCACCACCAAACTGTGGAACGACGATCAGGGCGACCCGCAAGGCGCGCTGGAAACCAGCCTGGAAAAACTCAAGTTGGATTACGTCGATCTGTATCTGATCCACTGGCCAAGGCCGCAGCAGGACCAATATGTCGACGCCTGGCGAGGGCTGATCAAACTGCGCGAGCAGGGGTTGGTCAAAAGCATCGGGGTATGCAATTTCCACACCCCGCACCTGCAGCGCCTGCTGGACGAAACCAATGTCGCACCGGTGATTAACCAAATCGAGCTGCACCCGTTGCTGCAACAGCGTCAGCTACGCGCCTGGAACGCAACCCACCATATTGCGACCGAATCCTGGAGCCCACTGGCACAGGGTGGCGAAGGGGTATTCGACCAACCGGTGATCAAAAACCTGGCGGAAAAATACGAGAAAACCCCGGCGCAAATCGTGGTGCGCTGGCACCTGGACAGCGGGCTGATCGTGATCCCGAAATCGGTCACGCCAGCGCGCATTCGTGAAAACTTCGAAGTCTTCGACTTCAAACTGGATAAAGACGAACTGGGCGAAATTGCCAAACTGGATATCGGCAACCGCCTGGGGCCGGATCCGGACTCACTGTAATCTCCCTGCGCCCGGCTTCGGTCGGGCGCAGCATCATCCAAAATACGCTTATCGGCGATAGGCCTCCGCCAGATTTACCGACGCTCTCCGCTCCGCCTCCCTAAGCCAGGCAACCGCTTCTGCTCCGGTGATCTCTGCGCGCCCGAGCGCCGCCTGCTGAATACGCGCCAGCGTCTGAGCGGCACGTTGCCGGATGGCGGCCATATCCTGTCCCACCAGTTCGCCATGCCGCTTGCGGGTCTGGCCGTTGATGATCACCGTATCTACATCGGCGGCATGGGACTGCAACACGCTGCTCGCCCTTGGGAAAGAAGAAGGCACCATCGCCCGCTGATGTTTAAGCATAATCACATCGGCCTGTTTTCCCGGCGTCAGCGAACCAATACTTGTCTCCATTCCCAGCGCAGCCGCGCTGCCGTGGGTCGCCCAACGCAACGCATCCCCCACCGAGAGAGAAAGTTCAGAAACCACTTCCCCACGGATATGGTGCTGATGGTTATCCAGGCAGCGCTGGGTTTGCAGCCCCAGCCGCATCTGCGAAAACAGATCCCCAGACCCCACGCAGACAATGTCAGTGCTGATCGCCGGGGCTATCCCGTGATCCAGACAGGCTCTGATGGGAGGAAAGCCCATGCCCATTTGCATTTCAGTTTCGGGGGCGATGCTGACTTTAGCGCCGGTTTTAGCCAACAGCCGCCATTCGGGATCGGTCAGACCGGAACAGTGAATATGCAGGTGACCGGGCTGCAGCAATTGATGATCGTCAAGCTCCTGTAACCCTTTCAATAACCGGCTATTCGGTAGTGCGCCGGTATGAGAAGCAATCAGGATATCCTGCTGCTGCGCCATGCGGATCTCCGCCGCAGTCTGCGTAAAGGGCACGGTGCCGAAATCGCTGAGCAAGGTCCCCATACGCAACAAACCCTGATCGTCGCTAAAATAACGCTCGCGCAATTCAGCGGCAAAATTGACGCGTTCTTGATGGCTGGAAAAACCGGCGGGCTGAAAATCATAAACCTGAAATCCATAGGAATACACGCCACGGATACCGGATTGTTGCAGTGATTCGATCGCTGCGACGGCATGATCCGGGCTATTCACACAGTCACAGCAGTCGAGGATGGTTGTGACCCCGCTGTCTATGGCCTCGAGCGCCCCCACCAGGGTGGCAGTGGACAAATCCTCGGCGGTCACCAAGGCCCCCAGCCCATAAAACGTATTCGCCAGAAATTCCGGCAACGACATATCGCCGGAGATCCCCCGAAACAACGACATCCAGGTGTGGCGATGACTGTCGATCATACCCGGCAACACGATCGCACCACGCGCATCGATCACTTCGGCATCCAGATGACTAAACGCCTTTGCGTTTTCCGCCAGCGCTGCGATCCGGCCATTTTCAATCAGCAGCGCCCCCTGGGGCAGTTCCCCATACTCTGCATCCATGGTGATAATATGACCGCCAGTGATGACCTTACGATCGGCCTGCATGCTCATGTTTTACCTCCTGATTACCCACTGGAAAACAGGCGTGCACAATGTCGGTGGTTTAATCACGGCAGACAGGCCGAACGACATAAATACGGCTACGCACATTCTTATGAATCTGCTCATCATTAGGAGCGCTGTTGCTACGGCGGGATGTTGCCTAGCCAATAAATGACCGGATTTCCATCACCACTTTGTCCGGCGATTCCAGGGTGGGGAAATGACTCGCCCCCGCAATTTTTACCGGATTGAACCCGCGGTGGCGTTGAGCGAATTCGCGCTGCAACTGGTCATACTCTGCGCTATGCGGTTGTGAATAGAGGTGCATTACCGGACGCTCAGGGGTGAGCTGTTCCAGGCGTTGCAGGGGAGAGCCCAATTGCCCATAGGCCAACTCGATTTCCCGACAAGAACGGATCCACATCTCCTGATCGAATCCGGCCATTTCCTGTTGGACATGGTTGATCACATCCTGGTTATCCGTATGGGCTACCCATTCCGCAAACAGGGCATCTCGCGCCTGTTGCCAGCTTTCCGGCCGCTGGCTCTGCTGTAAATTCTGCAGCAGATCGGTAAAAGCTCCGGTCATCAACCAGTCCACCACGATGGTTTTCGGTACCCGCAACGGGCCCAGTTGCTGGCTTAAAGCGATGTTGGCCCAGCCGCCATGGGATGTAGAGAGCGGAATCAAGCGCTCAACATCCAGCCGGTCAAGAAACAGAACCAGATCGGCCGTGAGATCATCCATACCAAAATCGCCGTCATAACTGCGTGCGGCATTGTGCCCGCGCCAATCAATATTAAGTACGCGATAGTGTTGCGCCAGCAGCGGTATTAGGTGTTTAAAAAGCCGGTGATCCTGGCACCAACCGGAAAGCAACAGCAGGGTGGTGTCCCCGCTGCCGCTGTCCTGGTAGTCGAATGAATTGCTGCCCAGCGTTATCGTTTTCATGCTCATGCTTGTTCCCTCATCATGCAGAAAGTGGGATGCAGGGGTGAATGGCGATACGGCCAGATTTGGCCGTTTCCCACAAGAACTGTAGTAGATGCTTATGCTCTGCCAGCCGGCGAGGAAAATTGTGTGGCGGTTCAAGCGGGAAATCGCTCATCTCCCTCCTCCTGTTTGTGATGGTACGGTAAGGCAATAATTTGACTATATGGTGTTTTTATAGGCGGTGAGTAATGAATAGTCACAACACGGGTATGCCGAAATGGAATAGCAAGAGGGGATTTTGAGAAGGGAATAATTGACAGACAGATCAGAAAAAGAGGGTAAGTACCCGCCCAGGCTAAAGTGTTGCCTATCAGCCTGGGACATACTGAGACTTACCCCTTTAGCGAGCTACAACCGTTCGCCGTTGGTGGCGATCACCCGCTGGTACCAGCCAAAGCTCTGCTTCTTCTTACGTGCCAGATTGTTGTCGTGATCGACATACACAAAGCCGTACTGTTTCTGATAGCCGTTGAGCCAGGAGAGCAGATCGATAAATGACCACGGGTAATAACCACGAACATCCGCGCCCTGCTCGATCGCCGCGCCAATCGCCTGGATATGATCGCGTAAATAATCAATACGTGGTTGATCGCGCACCTCACCTTCGACGATCGGATCCTTGGCTCCCAGCCCGTTCTCGGTAATGTAGATTGGGATATTGCCGTAGCGTTTGACGATACGACCAATGGCATCGGTCAACCCCTGCGGATAGACCTCCCAATCCCAATCAGTGTAGACGCCGTTCGGATTGCGAACCTGTTTAAACAACCCCTTGAAGCCCAGCTCGCGCCCGCTGCCCTTCTGCCCGCTGGTGTTGATGGTATAACCGTCCACGTCATCGTTGTGCGCGACCATTTCACGCTTGTAGTAATTCAGACCGATAAAATCGACGATATTCTCTTTCAGCAATGCCTCATCGCCCGGCGCGAAATGCGGCACGCCAAAGGCCTGCTGCGCCATCGCCAGCAGCTCTGACGGGTATTCGCCTTTCAGCACCGGATCGTACAGCCAGTGGGTGAAGATCCCTTCGGCTATTTCGCAGGCGCGGCGATCCTGCGGTGAATCGCTGATCGGATCGTTCGGTTGCAGCACGTTGACGAAGCCGATCTGGCCGTTGATCTTCATTTCACGGAAGCTTTTTACCGCACGGGCGTTGGCCAGGAACACATGGTGACACGCCTGAATGCCCTTTTTCGGATCGGTCAGTTTGGGTGGGTGCGCCCCGGTGAAATAGCCCATGCCGATAAACACAATGGTTTCATTGAACGTGGACCAGAGTTCGACCCGGTCGCCAAACCGCGAGTAACACAGACGCGCATATTCATCAAAAGCATCGACGATCTCTCGTGATTCCCAACCACCAAATGCGTCCTGCAACGCCTGCGGCAGATCCCAGTGGTACAGGGTGATCATCGGTTTGATATTGTGCTTGAGCAGTTCGTCGATCAGATCGCTGTAGAATTGGATCCCGGCCTCGTTCACTTCTCCCCGGCCTTGTGGCAGCAGCCGTGGCCAGGAAATCGAGAATCGGTAGGTCTGCATACCCAGCTCGGCCATCAGCGCCACATCTTCACGGAAGCGATGATAGTGATCGACCGCCACGTCGCCGTTAGTCCCCTGATAGGTGGTGCCTGGCAGGTGAGAGAACAGGTCCCAGTTGGACAGGCCTTTGCCGTCGGCATCATAGCCGCCCTCGACCTGATAAGACGCGGTCGCGGCTCCCCAGAGAAAGTCTTTCGGAAATACGCTCATTGGTTTTTCACCCCGTTTTGCTCCAGTAATCGGTAAATTCTCACCAGTTCTTCCACCAGATCGCGCGCCAGCATGGCATTCATGATGTGGTCCTGCGCGTGCACCATAATCAGGTTGACCGGCAGCTTGCCCTCCCCTTCGTCAAAACCGATCAGCTCGGTTTGGGTGGCGTGGGCACGCTTCGCCGCCAGTTGCGATTCCGCCAGCAGAATATCCACCTGGTCCCACTGGTACTTACGCGCCGCATACAGCGCCTGCATGGCACAGCTGCGCGCCTCTCCGGCGTTGATGATCAGCTCCATTACTGCCGTTTCCATGTCCATCATTCGGTGACTCCTTGTGTCTGTTCAATCTGCTCCGCTTCGCTCACTTCCTGATCCAGCAGCTGTTGCTCATAGACTTTGAAGAATGGGTAGTAGATCAACGCCGAAACCGCCGCCAGCAGCAGCACCAACAGCGCGGCGCGGAAATCCCAACCGGTAGCCCAGGCGGCACCAATCGGCGCCGGAGCGGTCCAGGGCACCACCGAGATCACCCGCCCGATCAGATCCAGCTTCACCGCCGCGTAGGCGATGATCGAATTGACGATCGGCGCGGTAATAAACGGAATAAAGAAGGTAGGGTTCATCACGATCGGCGTGCCGAAGATCACCGGTTCGTTGATGTTGAAACAACTCGGCACCAGGCTCAGCTTGCCGATCGAACGCAGGTGCGCCGAACGGCTGCGCAGATAAAGCAGCACCAGCCCAAAGGTGGCGCCGGATCCGCCGATGACGATAAAGAAGGTCCAGAAGGCCTCCATAAAGATGTGCGGCATCGGTTGGTTGGCGGCCAGCGCGTCTTGGTTAATCCCCAGGTTGGTGAGCCAGAAGGCCTGCAGCATGCCGGAAACGATCACCGCGCCGTGGATACCCGCAAACCACAGCAGATGACCGATCAGCACCGCCAGCAAGATCGCCGGCAGCGAATCCGCAGCAGAGATCAAGGGTTGGAACAGCGCCATGATCGCCTGCGGCAACAGCAGGTTGAACTGGTGCTGCACCAGCAGGCTCAGCGGATACAGGGTGATCACCACCGCCAGGATCGGGATCAGCAGATCGAACGACTGCTTGATCTTGGCCGGCACCTGCTCCGGTAATGAGATGCCGATATTGTGCGCCTTGAGGAAGCGGATCAGTTCGGTGGTATATATCGCCACCAAAATGGCGGTGAAGATCCCCACACCGCCCAGTGCGGCGGTCGGCAGCATTTTTTCGCTTTGCGGCGCGGCCACCAGCAAGAAAGACATCAATGCCAGCATCGCCGCCATAAAGGGATCGAGCTTATAACTCTGCGCCAGGTTGTAGGCAATGGCGGCGGTGATATAGATGGACATAATGCCCATCGTCATATTAAACGGGGTGAGAATAGCGACCTGATGTTTTTCCGCCGCCCCCAGCCACCATTGGGCTATGCCCCAACTGCTGTCGGCGGAAAAGGGCGGATAGGCAAACACCAGCAAGAATGAGCCGACGATCATAAAGGGCATCGCGGAAATAAAACCGTCGCGGATCGCCATAATATGTCGCTGAGTCGATAATCTCCCGGCAATCGGGCTGATGCGGTTTTCGATAAAATTGAATGCGGCCTGGCTGATACTCATGGTCCAACCCTCGGGAGGTGCTGAGTCAATGGTCACAGGATGGGAAAACCGGCGGAAACGGCCTGATGCCGGCGGCCCGGTGGGATCAGTGTTGTGCGATCATCTGTAAGGCTTCGGCGAGAATTTTATCGCCGCGCATCATGCCGTAATCCATGCTGTTTATTACCGCTATCGGCTTATTTTCCCTGTCGGCAATCTTTTTAAAATCGGCGAACTTATATTTCACCTGCGGCCCAAGCAGGCAACATTGGTAATTCGCCAACGTGGATTCAAATTCCTCCAGGCCGACGGCGATAATATCAACCTCAATCCCCTGCTGTTCGGCAGACTTTTTCATTTTATTCACCACCATGCTGGTCGACATTCCTGCGGCGCAGCATAAGAATATTTTTTTCATCCGTTCTCCTGGAGGCATAGGTACAAATGATTCAGTTGAAGAATGAGTATGGTTTCAAAAACGAGAAAACCGCAACCGGTTTCAGTAACCGGTTGCAGAGTTTGAATGGGTTCTGTGAAGGAGATCCGAATTTTAATTTTCGGGCTTAAAACGCGGAATAACTGAGCAACATCGTCTGGCTAAACCGTTGCCCTTTAGCCAGGCGGCGCAGCCCGCCCAGGTCAGCCATGTTATGCCCGTTGGCCGCGTGGGACATGGGTTCCAGACAGAAAAAGTCGAATTGATAACCCGGATCGAACGCCGGATCCGAGACGAACAGGAAATAAACCGGACAGGCCGGCTGAGTGTTCATTCGTAACCGAGCTCCCTGCTCCGGCCACTGGATCTCCGCCTCGCCGTTCCAGCCGCTAAAGCCGTTGTTCACCCAATGACGCGGCAATGGCCCCGGCTGGTTGAAATCCATTTCTTCGCTCAGCGCTGCCTGCTCGCCCGCCAGCCAGTCTTCGGCTTCCCGCCAATAGGCCGCGGCGGATGCCTGTACCCGGGTATCCGCGGTTAACGGAAAGTACGGATGCCAACCCAGCCCATAGGGCATCGGCTTTTCACCGGTGTGCTCTACCGCCAGTTCGATGCTGAGTTGGTGCTGATGCAGGGTAAAGTATTGTTCTACCTGATAACGATAAGGGCCATTCTCATGCTGATAGCGCAAGTGAAGGACTTCGTCGCCTTGCTCAACACATTGCCATTCCTGCAGCCAGCCGTCACCATGCAGATAATGCCGATCCCAGTCGGTATTGGCGCTGAGCCGGTAGTCTTGCTGCTCGAAGCTGAAGCGGTTTTGATTGACCCGATTGCCGAAGGGGACCAGAGGAAAACATCCCGATTGCAGCGCCGGCGTAGCGTCACTCACTACCGCAGGCCGCAGCAGAGGGAGCTCTCCCTCCGGTGTGTAAGCGGTAAATTTCAGCACGCTGCCGCCCAACGAGGAAACCACCAGCGAGACGCAGCCGTTATCCAAACTAAACAGTGCCATAGTGCCCCCTGGCGTTAATCGGCGAAGTTAATCACCACCTTGCCACACTGCCCGGAAGCCATCAGCGCATAAGCATCGGCAGCCTGTTCAAGGGCAAAGCGGTGGGTAATCGCGTGATGCGGATGCATTTTCCAGTCGTGCAGGTCGGTACAACATTTTTCCATATGGTGCAGGCTGGTGACCCAGGAGCCGATAATTCGTCGTTGGTGATGCATCAGGTCTGCACTGACCTCAAATTCCACCTTGCCGGTTTCACCGATGTAGACAACCCTTCCCCAGTCCGAGGAGGCCTGCAGCGCCAGCAGCCGTCCTTTAGCGTTACCGGAACAGTCGAGGGTGACGTTGGCGCCGCCCGCGGTCAATTCGCGAATGCGCTCTGTCACCCCCTCACCGGTCAGAAAACCGTGATCCATCAGCCCCAACCGCTTCGCAGTCGCCAGACGTTCCGGTATGACATCTACGCCAATCACCGTTTTCGCCCCCCGCCCCTTCGCCAGCATCATCGCCATCATGCCAACCGGGCCCAACCCTACGACCAGCACGTGATCGCTGCCGGACACCTCGCCGCGCACAATGCCTTCATAGGCCGTGCCGACGCCGCAGGAAATAAAAGCGCCGTCTTCGTAGCTGAGCGAATCCGGCAGATGGATCAGATCCTTTTCCTCCGCCAACAGATAGTCGGCGTGGCCGCCATCCCGTTGCCAGCCATAGGCTGCCTTGCCAACGCCGGTACAGGAAATCGAATAGCCCCGGCGACAGTTGCTGCAAAAGCCGCAGCCGGAAATGTGGTACACCAGCACGCGGTCACTCTCGCGAAAGTGCCGGCAACCGGCCCCCAACGCGACAATCTGCCCACAAGGTTCGTGACCGTTAATAAATCCCCGGTACAAGGGCTGATCCGGTGCGGCAGCCGTGCCACGGTGCTGATGATAAATATAATGAATATCGCTGCCGCAAATACCGGACGACTTCATTTTAATTAATACCTGGCCAATACCCGGTTGCGGAATATCCACCTCGCGCAGCTCTGCCGTGGAATTTCCGGGTAAATAAGCCGCCAACATTTTTCCCATAATATTTTCCTTCCAGATTTAATGCGTTATTTTTAGTGGTATACGAGGCTATTGCTTATTGTTCTTCTGCATCACGATAATATTGGCCAGCACCGCCAGTACGATAATCACCCCTCTGACCACCTGTTGGAAAAAGGAGTTAATTCCCAGCAAGACCAGGCCGTTGCCAATCAGGGTGATCACCAGCACGCCGAGCAGAGTGCCGAGCATCGAACCGCGCCCGCCGGACAAGGCTGTCCCCCCGACCACCACGGCGGCAATCACGTCAAACTCCAGGCCACTGGCCGCACCGGCATTACCGGAGCCCAGGCGCGCCGCCAGCAGAATACCGGTGACGGCCGCCAACAGGCCGGCCAGGGTAAACAGCAGGACACGAATGCGTTTGACGTTAATGCCGCACAGCTGGGCGGCGCTGGCGTTGCCGCCAATGGCGTACACCGAGCGGCCAAAGGCGGTTTTCTTGCTGATAAACTGAAAAACCACGAACAGGATCAGCATAATCACCGCCGAAACCGGCAGCCCCAGTACCTGCCCACCCAGCCAGTCCAGCACGTCATTTTCGTCGATCGGCACCGGCAAGGCGTTGGTCATAAACAATCCCATCCCGCGCAGGGCGCTCCAAAGCCCCAATGTGGCGACAAAGCTGGGCACGTTAAACCAGCCTCGCAACACCCCAGCGACCGAGCCCAACGCCGCCCCCAGGCACAAGGCCAGGATCAGCGCGAACGGCAACGGGATCGCGTACTGCATCAAATAAGCCAGGATCACCGAGATAAACGCCACCATCGGGCCTACGCTAACGTCGATTTCCCCGGAAATAATAATCAGCGTCATGGCCCAGGCGGCAATGCCGATGGTGGCGGCATCGCGTAAAATATTCATTTGGTTATTCAGCGAAATAAACCCGGTGGCATAAATAGAAAATACCAGGTAAAGCACGACAATAATTGCCAGCAGGCCCAGTTCATTGGCGTGCTTCGATAATTTTCGGGTTCGGGTTATTTTTACTTCCGGTACCAATGTGGACATTGTATTACCTCCGGTGCCTTCGAATGTGGGCAGAATTATTGGATCATCAGCACTTCAGACATCAGCTGTTCAACATCCACGGGCGAGATAAACTCCTTCACTATCGTGCCTTGCTGCAACAACAAGATCCGGTCGCAGACCTGGGGTAATTCCTCCACTTCGCTCGATACGAAAATGATACTTTTCCCCTCTGCCGCCAGCTCACGCGCAATACGGTAAATTTGATTTTTCGCTTCGACATCCACGCCGCGCGTCGGCTCATCCAGCAACAGGATCCGGCTTCTGGCGTAAACCCAACGGCCGATCACCACCTTCTGCTGGTTACCGCCGGAAAGCGTCATGATCGGCGTGCCGGTTTCTGCGGTTTTCACCCGCATCCGGCTGACGATCGCCGAGGTTGCCTGTTTGATCTTCGGCCAATTCAGCACGCCAAAGCGGCTGACGGAGCGGCTGTCTGTCATCACGGTATTTTCATCCACGCCCAGCAACGGCATGATGCCCTCCGCCTTTCGGTTTTCCGGCGTGTAGGCCATACCGCGCTGGAGCATCTGGGCGTAATTCGGGCAGTTCAGCGCTTCACCGTCGAGGATCAGCTCGCCTTCGACGAACGGCGTCAGGCCAACGATGGCCTTGAGCAATTCACTGCGGCCTGCGCCCAACAACCCGGCAATGCCCAGTACTTCGCCCCGCCGCAGCTCGAAACTCACCTGATGCAATTTGGGCGGCAGCGATAATTGTTTAACTTCAAAAACCTTGTCCCCGCCCTTCGGGGCCGTGACGGTTTGCGTATGGTGGTCCTGATGGCCCAGCATCAGGTCGACAATTTGCTGAGTTGAGGTGTTGTCCAGCGCCACGTCACCCGCCACACGGCCGTCGCGCATAATGGTGCAGGACGACGCCAGTCGGCGGATCTCATTCATTCGGTGGCTGACATACACCACTGCAATCCCGGCGGCGGAAAGGCGCATCACTGCCGCCGCGACCAGATCGGCCTCGGCGTTGGCCAACGAACTGGTTGGCTCGTCGAGGATCACCACTTTGGGATCCCCCTGACAGGCCCGGGCGATCTCCACCAGCTGCTGCTGCGCCGGGCTGAGATCGCGAACCCATTGTTGAGGATCGATGTCCACCCCGAGCAGCGCCAACGCGTGCCGGGCCTGCGCCAGCATGCCTGGTGCGTCAATCACGCCGGCGCGCTGCGGCCAGGCCCCCAAACACAGGTTTTCCGCCACGCTCATGTCCTGTACCAGGCTTAGCTCCTGATAGACGGCCCGCACGCCAAGCTCACCGGCCCGGCGCGTCAACAACGCATCTGGCCCCTCCAACAGTCGATCGCCGATAAACACTTGCCCGGCGTCCGGCCGCTCACTGCCGGTCAACATGCGGATCAAGGTGGACTTGCCCGCGCCGTTTTTCCCCAGCAGAGCGCGCACCTCGCCACGCCGCAGCGTGAAATTCACATCTTGCAGCGCCACCACCCCCGGGTAACGCTTATGCCCCGATTGAATGCGGGCCACGACCGGTTGCTGCGCCAATTCGTTTAAGGCTCTGTCACTCATGCAAGCCACCGACATTAAGAGCCTATCCCAGTAGGCGTCATTGTTGCAGGCAGTTTGGACAAGGACAGCGCGGAAGAACCGGAGCGTACACAGAGTACGTGAGGATTCTGAGCACTGCCCAGGGCCAAACGGACAAATAAAATAGCCTAATGGAATAGGCTCTAAGGTAAGCCGTCTTTGTGAGTCGTCAGCCAATCAGTAGCGCTCTGCGACGAGGCGTAGAGATCGATCGGCACCTGCACCACCTTTTGGCCGACCGGCCGCTGGTTGATGGCGTTCATCGCCTGCGTAAAGACCAACGCCCCCATTTTCTTGCCCGAGATATCCACCACCGCCTGCAGTACCTGACGGTTCACCAGTTCCTGTGCGATTTCGGTGGTCATGTCCGAGCCGAATACCACCGTTTGGCCGACCTTGTTCTGGTTGCGCACGGCTTTAACCGCCCCGAGCGTAGCGCCGCCGGATTCGCCGAAAATGGCATCGACTTTCCCGGAGGAAATCAGCAGTTTCTCGCCGACCGATATCGCCTTGTCCAGCACGGTGCCTTCCTGATTAGCGACGATTTTCATGCCCGGTACTTTCGCTTTTAACGCCTCTTCAAATCCTTTACGCCGTTGCACGCAAACTTCGAAGGCTTCGCAATTAATAACGGCGATCGCAGGCTCGGTTATTTTCTTTTCAATGAAGTAGTCGGCGGCGGTATTACCCAGTTTTTTGCCAAACTCGTAGGGATCGCCGACCAAATAGGCATAAACATATTTATCTACGCCTTTCTCATTAATGCAGGTGTTGTAACAAATCACCGGAATGCTGGCTTCGTTGGCACGCTTGATGGCCCGCACGCTGCCATTCACCGAAACGGCGGAAAGCACGATGGCATTCACGTCGCGCGCAATCATGGTATCGATAAACGAACTTTCTTTAGAAACATCCCCCTGCGCATTGGTTTCTATGATTTCAATTTTCCCTTTGTCCTTGGCGGCGCCGTCTTGCACGCCCCAGCGGACCCCGGCGTAATACCCCTGGGTATCGAGATAAATAGCGCCGATGGCGGTTTTGTCGTTTTTAGCCTGTGCGCCTGCACTGAAAATAATCAGGCCCCCGGTAATGGCTAACAGCACGTGTTTTATTTTTTTTAGCAACATCGTTATTCTCCAGTTAATGTTCATTAACCTCTTGCTGCCTATTCTTATTATCCCGCCTGAAGGCTTTACCGCTGTTCGCCCTCAGGCGGAGCACAGACTCATTACACTAAATGATCAAACTGATTACTTACCGCCACAGGATCACGCATTAAACTAAACAGGGTTAAGTAAACTTTTTCTCCCTGGCGCGATCCGTACCTGCTGCACTGAGCTGTTCTTCCAGTGCTTCCAGAGTAATGCCTTTGGTTTCCGGCACTCTGGCGTAAATGAACCCCGCACCGGCCAGGCAAATGACGCCATACAACAGGAAACTGCCCGCTGCGCCCAATGCGGCATTCAGCAACGGGAAGCTATAGGTCAGGACAAAACAGGCCACCCACAGCGCAAAGGTGCCGGCGGCCATGGCTGCTCCGCGAATGCGATTGGGGAAGATTTCAGACAGCAGTACCCAGGTAACGGGGGCAAGCGTGACGGCATAGATAGCGATGGCCACCAACACCAGTAACAACACCGGCAGCCCCAGCAAACCATAGGCGTAAGCCGCCGCCATCAGCAGGTAGATCACCGTTAATCCACAGGCACCTATCAGCATCAGCCGGCGTCGGCCAATGCGATCCACCAGCGGTAAAGCCAGCAAGGTGAAGATCAGGTTGATCAACCCGGTGGCGACGATCGACTTCAACGTATCGTTAATATCGAACCCTGCCGACGCGAAGATCTCCTGCGCATAGTTAAAGATCACGTTGATACCGCACCACTGCTGAAATATCGCCAGCACAATGCCTATCACCAACACCGGCCGTACATCGCTGCGCAGCAGCGCACTGAGCGGCACCTTGCCGCTGTCCTTGTCCAGCGTTTGACGGATCTCCTTTAGCGTTTGCTGCGCATAGCTTTCATTGCCGATGCGTCGCAAGACCTTCTGCGCCTGCTCGTGGCGGCCGACCTTCGCCAGCCAGCGCGGCGACTCCGGCACTGCCAGCATCAGCAGCAGGAAGGCCAGCGCCGGTACCAGTTCGGCGCCAAACATATAACGCCAGCCAACCTGTCCGTTCCAGCTAGCCAACAACTCCGCCTGACCGGCATTGGCCGCCACCGGATCGGCGATCAGCAGGTTGATCAACTGCGCTGCCAATACCCCGATCACAATGGTCAATTGGTTCACCGCAACGAAGCGCCCCCGCTGTGCCGCCGGGCTGATTTCGGCGATATACACCGGCGACAGCGCCGAAGCCAGGCCAATGCCGACCCCGCCGACAATGCGGTAAATGATAAAGGCGTCAAAACTGGTGGCCACGGCGGTGCCCCAGGCCGAGATCACGAAGGTCAAGGCGGCAATCGCCAACGGCAGCTTGCGGCCAAAACGATCCGACAGCAGGCCCGAGATCACCGCGCCGAAAATACAGCCCACCAGCGCCGAACTCATCGCCCAGCCTGACTGGGCGGGATCGGTGATGCCAAAATAGGCCTCGTAGAAAGGCTTGGCCCCGCCTATGACCACCCAGTCGTAGCCGAATAACAGACCACCGCAAGCGGCGACCAGGCAGATAGTCCAGACATAGGGCATGTTCAGTTTATTCGTCACATTGGTCCCCTTTTGGGCATCAGTTGGCTAAAGTCTCGGCCAGCACGGTGAATAAACGCGCTTTGTCATGCGCAGGATTTATCGCCAGCAGCTCGCTTAACGTTTGCTGCGCTGCGGCTAACTGCCCTAACCCCAGCTGCGCCAAAGCCGTCACCAGCAGGCAGTGCTGTTGATGCGCCTGTTGCAGGTCATTGTCCAACGCCATCAAATCCGGCAGCGAAACGGCAAAGAAATCGGCGCCAGGCGACACTGCAGACTGCTGGCTTGCCCATTGCTGCATTTGGGTGAACTGCTGTTCGGCCTGTGTCGACTGCCCCAGTTGCTTGAGCGCCATGCCGCGATAGAACAAATAATCCACCGGTTGGTCGTTGTAGTAGCGGCTTTCAGCCAGTTCGCCGTGCCCCGCGCAGGCCTGTTGCCAGCAGGTGGCCGCTGCCTCGAGCTGGCCTTGTCGAGCAGCACAAATACCCAGCCAATAGTAGATATCGTTGTCGCTTTGCCCGGCCAGACGCCCTTCCCCCAGATTTTGCGGATAGTGCAACGCCGACTGCAGCAAATGCTGCGCCTGCTGCGGCGCTCCCTGTTGCAGCGCCTGGAATGCCAACCGTTGCAGATTGATCAGATACTGGCCGGTGACTTTGCCTTCACCACCTTCCCACGGGTGAAACTCACGCTGCTGCAGGATCCGTTGCGCGTCACTCAACCGATCGCACTGGTTGTAAAGGCTCAGCAATTCGGCGGTAAGGTCGTCACGCCGGGCCACTACCGGTAAATGTTGCTCCAACATCGCCAGCCGCTGAGCAGGTGCAGTACCGAGGCGTTTGTTCAGTTGATCCAGTTCAAACAGCAGCCGAGCGTCATCAGGTTGCAGAGCAAAGGCCTGCTGCAGATGCGCCAGCGCCACGTCATGCTGCTGGAGTTTATTGAAGGCGTAGATCCCCAGATTGCGCCAGGCGTCGGCAAACGTCGGCTCCCGCTCCACGCATTGCTGCCACAGCGCTACCGCCTGCGGGTAGTTGCGCTTGCTGTAATGGAAACAAGCCAACAGATACTGTGCAAAAACGCACTCCTGCAGTTGGCTTAGCATCTGCACTTCATTCAGGGTATTGGGGAAGCGCACCTGGTGGCCGAAGCCGTCGCGCGCCTGCGCCAACAGTTGCCGATATTCCCGGTCACTTACCGCGCCTTTGCGCAGGCTGGCCAACATATAGCGCGGCAAGGTTTCCTGGCTGTCCAACAGCGTCAGTAACTCAATCGCCTGCTCTTTGGCTCCCCATTCACAGAGTTGACCGGCAATGTTTAGCGCATTGATCCCACGGCAACCGGTCACCGACCGCAGCCGTTGTAAATCGGCCTCGGCGTGAGTTTGCGCATAGCGCAGGTAATACAGGCTGTAATGCAGCGGACGGGCGACAAGCTGGTCATCGATATAGTCCAGGCTCTGTGCCCCTTTCCCCAGGCGTTGCAACAGCAGCGCTTTCAGGGCGATCAGCGGATAATGGCTGGCGTTAACACTCAGGCTGCTTTCACAAAACGCCAGCGCCTGCTGATACTCCCCGCGCCGCGCCGCGACCCGTGCCAGACCATAGAAACCGCCCGGTTTACCGTTACCACTCCAGATGGCGCGGTAGAAATCCTCGTAGGCCGCGTCGTCGTTACCCAATTGTTCCTGTGCGCAGGCACGAATCAGGCTGGCTAACCCGCACTGTGGGTTGCGGTTAAGGTTATGGGCTCGTGTCAGCGCGTCATCCGCGTAGGCAATCGCGCGTTGGAAATTGGCGCGGTTATATTCCAGCGTGGCCAGAGCCAAATTGCAGCGGTAATCAAGAGGATCCAGCGTCAGACCCCGCTGGTAGTAATCGAACGCCGAACGGCTGGCATGGTGGTACTGCTCCAGATGCTGGCCGATAAACCAGGCTTCATCGGCGCTGACGATCTGTTCTGCCGCCAGTGGCGCTTTGGCGGGCTGCGGTAATTCGGTGCTTTCGCTCGCCTGATGCTGGCGATAGCTGAGTACGCTGCGGCCCTGGGCGTCCTGCAATTCAATCGTCAGGCGACCGGAGAAATCGCCGGTCATGGTCTCCAGCAGCGCCGCACCGGGGGTGAGATCAACGCGGAGGTCGAGCAGCAGCTGCTGATCGCTATCGCTGCGGATCACCAACCGGTGCTGCGCCAGCGGCGCGACCGCATACAACCCCCACACCAGTTGTCGCCCGTCGCTTTCCAGTTTTAGTGCGGCACGGGTGTTGGCGTTCTGCACCATGCCCAGGGTGTTGTAGGGCAGGAAATTCTGCACAAAGCATTTTTCTTCGTAGGCGTCGAGCCAGGTGAAATCCGGTTGGTTATCGGTGTAAACCCCGGTCATCAGCTCAATGTAAGGGCCGTTATTGTCGGTCAGATTGCGATCCCAGGCCTGGCCAAATTCGCCGTGGCCCCAGCTCCACTGTTTCTTGCCGGGCGACACATGGCGATCGGCGATGTGCAACAATCCGCCCTGCTCATCGTGGCTGTAAGCGCCTACAAAGTCATAGTCCGACTTATGCGCCATGTAAGACGTCGGTACCGGGATATTCTTGTAGCGCGAAATATCCACACCGGCCGAATAATCCACCTTGTAGTAGGTGCCGGTGGCAATAGGGAACGAAGAGACATCGCGCTTGCCATGGTCAAAAACGGCGGTCACATCCGGCGGGAATACGCTCTGGTGATCGTCTCCACCTTTCACCGCCGGGTTGGCCCACCACAGGAAATGGCGCGGCGTCGGGTTAGGGTTAAAAATCTTGGCGCTGATTTCAATCAGCGCGCGGTCAGGATACAGCGTGAAACCGGCCATCACCTGCAGCCCGCGCATCGGCTCCACCTCCCCCAGCCAGACGGTCTGCGCCCCGTTATCGTGCTGCTGGATCTGGCAGTCCACCGGCATATAGGTGGTCGGACGGTGGTGTTGCGGCCAGTTGAACTCGATCCCCCCTGAGATCCACGGCCCCAATAACCCCACCAGCGCCGGTTTCACTACCTCGTTGTGATAGACAAAATCGCGCTGCTGCACTTTGTCGTAAGCCCGATGAATACGCCCGCCCAGTTCCGGCAACAGCATCACGCGCAGGTAGTCGTTTTCCAGATATACCGCCTGATAGCAACGCAGAGATTTTTCACCACTCAGGGTGTCAATAACGCCATAGGGATAAACCGCACCGGACGATCCCTGATAGACGCGGTTTTCCAGGAACATCGGGTGCGAATCCTGCTCGCCCGTGCCGTAAGTGGGTAATTCAACCTGCTCTTGCCAAACCTTGACTGTCCCGTGCATGTTTTCCTCACTAAAAATACTGAAGGTTGCTTTTCAGGCAGTCTAAATGACAGAATCGGCTACTTTACGCGCTACCATCACGCAATACAGTAAACGGGGTTTAATGAATGGCATTGCAAGGGTTGAATAACCAACGGGTGCGCAATTTTAATAAACGGGTGCTGTGCGCGTTGCTGTATCGGGAAAAGGTGGCCAGTAAATCGACGCTGGCGCGGCTTTCACAGCTGTCTATTCCTGCCGTCGGCAAAATTCTCGATGAGCTGCAGGAAGAACGCCGGGTTGAACACGACCAGCAGAATTTGCACCGCCGCGGTTTGGGCGGCGGCAGTTACCGCATCGCTGCCTCTGAGCAACGGATCCTGTGCCTGAACGTGTCGCCCTATCTGATTGAAAGCATCGTGGTGGATGGCCTGATCACGCCGTGCAGCGTCTTCACGCCGCAACCAATCGTTGCCACCACGCCACAGGCGATGCTGCAGGAAATGGTGCAGATCTATCATCTGCACAGCCGACAACAGGGGATGCCGCTGAAAATAGCACTGTCGATCCACGGCCAGGTAAACCCGCTCACCGGGGTGTCGCAGCGCATGCCACAGGCCCCCTGGGAAGGCCCGGTGGAGATAAAATACCTGCTGGAAGAGCGCCTGAAGACCGAGGTCCTGCTGGATAACGACTGCGTGATGCTGGGGCTGGCAGAAAAGTGGCAAAATAACGCTAACGCGCAGGACTTCTGCGTGATTAACGTCGATTACGGCATCGGCTCGTCGTTCGTGATCAACCAGCAGATTTACCGGGGCAGCCTGTTCGGCAGCGGCCAGATTGGCCACACCATCGTCGATCCCGATGGTGGCCTGTGCTCCTGCGGCCGTTACGGCTGTCTGGAAACCATCGCATCACTGTCGGCACTGAAGAAAAAAGCGCGCATTCAGCTAAAAGTCACCCCCAGAGCGCAACACGAAGGCGAAAGGCTTAAAACCCCCACCACCGCCGAGCTGATCGCCCGTTATCATCAAGGGGACCCCGCGTTGCAAGTGTTGGTGCAACGCGCCGCCCAAGCGATTGGCCTTAGCCTGTATAACTTCCTTAACATCTTAAATATTAACCGTATTTATCTTTATGGCCGCAGCTGTGGCTTCGGTCAGGCCTGGCTGGAGACCATCATCAGCCAGACCGGGTTCAACCCCTTCGATCGTCACGATCAGATCCAGACTCAGGCCACGCATATCGGCTTTGGCCAACTCACGCGCGCGCAGCAGGTGATGGGTATTGGCTATCTGTATGTCGAACAGGCACTGACGGAGATGCTATGATGCCGACTTTTATCCCAGCAAAAACAATACGGAGCACCATGAAACCCACCCTACGACACTGGTCGCGCGCAGGCGTGATATGCCTGATGCTGATCCTGGCCGGTTGTTCCAGCAAAAAACCGCGTACCAGTTATGATGCTCATGCCTTTGACGACGCGATTGAGGATGCTGCGGATAAATACGATGTCGATCAAAAACTGATCGCTGCGATGATCAAGGTCGAGTCCGGTTTTAACCCGGCGGCAATCAGCCGCTCCAATGCTATCGGGTTGATGCAGTTGAAAGCCGACACCGCCGGCTGTGACGCCTATCGCTACAAAGGGAAACGTGGCTGTCCGGACGACGACGATCTGCTGGATCCGGATACCAATATCGACCTCGGCGCAGCCTATCTGGCCGTGTTGCAAAAACAGCAGCTTAAAGGCATCGACGATCCTGTCACGCTGCGTTATGCCACCATCATCGCCTACGTCAACGGCACCGGTGCGCTGCTGCGGACCTTCTCCAGCAACCGCCAGCAAGCCATTTCGATGATTAACAATCTGTCACCGGAAGCCTTTAACTGGCACGTGCGCAAGTATCATCCCGCCCCGCAGGCGCCGCGCCACTTGATGAAGGTAGAAGCGGCCTACGAGCAGCTCTGATTTTCAAAAGCAAAAAAGGAGAACCCGAGGGTTCTCCTTTTCATTTAAGCCAGTGCCGAGCCGTTATGGCTTGCCGTTACGAATCGGCTTGCGCGGCGGCTTGTTGGACGGCGTACGCTGACGGGTGATGTCGGTGTGCTTGGTCAGCGCCGGGCGGGTATGACGCTGCAAGCGCTTGGCTTCGCGCTGTTCGTCAATGCTCGGTGCCGGCACCAGACACTCGCGACGGCTGCCGATCAGGTGCTTCATGCCCATTTCTTCCAGGGCGGTGCGGATCATCGCCCAGTTGGCCGGGTCGTGGTAACGCAACAGCGCCTTGTGCAGGCGACGCTGACGATCGCCTTTCGGTATCACCACATCTTCACTCTTATAACCCACTCTGCTCAACGGGTTCTTGCCGCTGTAATACATGGTGGT
Source organism: Serratia sp. BNK-12 (assembly GCF_047456085.1). Taxonomy (NCBI): domain Bacteria; kingdom Pseudomonadati; phylum Pseudomonadota; class Gammaproteobacteria; order Enterobacterales; family Yersiniaceae; genus Serratia; species Serratia sp. BNK-12. Next base: position 550,740 of record NZ_CP179896.1, on the reverse strand, counting down.
GGAGTTTGCCATCGGTGACGGATAGAAGTTCTGTACCTGATCGAGACGGAAACGGTTTTTCTTCAGCCACAGCGCCAGATTCACCATATCCTCATCGCGGGTGCCCGGATGCGAGGAGATGAAATACGGGATCAGATACTGTTCTTTACCCGCCAGCTTGGAGTAATGGTCAAACAGCTGTTTAAACCGGTCGTAGCTGCCCATGCCCGGCTTCATCATTTTCGACAGCGGGCCTTCTTCGGTGTGTTCCGGCGCAATCTTCAGGTAGCCGCCAACGTGGTGGGTAGCCAGCTCTTTGATATAGCGCGGATCTTCCACCGCCAGATCGTAACGCACGCCAGAGGCGATCAGGATCTTCTTGATGCCTTCCAGCGAGCGCGCACGGCGATACAGCTTGATGGTCGGTTCGTGGTTGGTGTCCATGTAGGTGCAGATTTCCGGGTACACGCACGAGGCGCGGCGGCAGGTCTGCTCAGCGCGCGGGTTGGTACAGCGCAGCATGTACATGTTGGCGGTCGGGCCGCCCAAATCGGAGATCACACCGGTAAAGCCCGGTACTTTGTCACGAATTTCTTCGATCTCGCGAATAATGGAGTCTTCCGAACGGCTCTGGATGATGCGCCCTTCGTGCTCGGTGATCGAACAGAATGAACAGCCGCCATAGCAACCGCGCATGATGTTGACCGAGAAGCGGATCATGTCATAGGCAGGAATGGTTTCCTTACCGTAGGAAGGGTGCGGAATACGCTGGTACGGCAGGGCAAACACGCTGTCCATTTCCGGCGTGGTCAGCGGGATCGCCGGTGGGTTGATCCACACGTAACGGTCGCCGTGCGACTGCATCAGCGCACGGGCACAGCCAGGGTTGGTTTCATGGTGCAGAATGCGCGAAGTGTGCGCATACAGGACCTTGTCGGCCTTCACCTTTTCAAATGACGGCAGCAACACGTAGGTTTTTTCCCACGGCTTGGGCTTGGCGGCGCGCACGGTGACCGGTTTGGCCTCCGGCTCCGGTTTACCGCCGTCAGCACACGGCAGATCGTCGCCGTAAGGGTTCGGGATAGGCTCAATGCGGCCCGGCTTGTCCAGACGGGTAGAATCCACCCCGGTCCAGCCCGGCAACGCACCCTTGCGCATCACCGCGGTGTTGCGGATGTCGTGGATCTCGCTGATTTTCTCGCCCGCAGCCAGGCGGTGCGCCACTTCCACCAGCGGACGCTCGCCGTTGCCGTAAATCAGCATGTCAGCTTTGGAGTCCACCAACACCGAACGGCGTACGGTATCAGACCAGTAATCGTAGTGAGCGATACGACGCAGGCTGGCTTCGATGCCGCCCAGCACGATCGGCACGTCTTTATAGGCTTCTTTGCAGCGTTGACTGTAAACCAGCGTCGCGCGATCCGGACGTTTGCCGCCCACGTTGCCGGCGGTGTAGGCATCATCGTGACGCAGTTTGCGATCGGCGGTATAACGGTTGATCATCGAGTCCATGTTGCCGGCGGTGATGCCGAAGAACAGGTTCGGTTTGCCCAACCGCATGAAATCTTCTTTATTGCTCCAGTCCGGCTGCGCAATGATGCCGACGCGGAAGCCCTGCGCTTCCAACATGCGGCCGATGATCGCCATACCAAAACTCGGGTGGTCGACATAGGCGTCACCACTGATAATGATCACATCGCAGCTATCCCAGCCCAGTTGATCCATCTCTTCGCGCGACATCGGTAAAAATGGCGCGGTGCCATAACATTCGGCCCAATAAGGCTTATAGGAAAACAATTCACGATCGGGTTGGATCAGGCTGGTAGTGCTCATTCTGGTGCTCTTTCACAGGTTAATTAATCGCCGGGCGGCGATTATACGCACTAGTGACAAAAAGAGCATGGTTATTTCACGCCTTCACCACAGCATCTCGGGCTTCCCTCTCGACTCCACGCGCCTGCGCGGTCATCATAGCGCATTCTGTTCGGCCCACCGGCCGACAGCGGAGGAGATCAATGAGTGAGTTTTTAGCAGTAAAACCGATTCTGGCCCTGGGCAGCGCGATCGTTGAGGTGACGCTGACGCAGGAGCAAAAAATAGGTGGCTGCGCGTTTAATGTTGCGCGGGCGCTCAAGCGCCTGCAGGTCCCGGTGCTCAACGGTATGCCGGTCGGCAATGGAATATGGGGCGCGGCGATTGAAGCCGAGATGGAAAGTTTAGGCCTGCAGGTGCTGCTGCGCCATGGCCAGATGGACAACGGCCGCCGTCTGACACAGATGCAACCCAGCGGCGAGTCGCTGTCGGTGATCGAGCCCGGCTGCGAAACCCAGTGGAATAAAGCCCAGTTGGGCACGCTGCCCCTGAGCGAAGACACGCTGATTTACATCAGCGGCGAGCAGTTGGCCGGAGAAAGCGGCGAGGCGGTACGTGAATGGTTAACACGCTTGCCGTTTGACCAGTGGCGGCTGATTGATCCCGGTCCGGGCATCGCTCAATTGGATGAAGATTTCTTTGCCATGCTCAGCGACAGCCACACCCTGCTGACGCTGAACCGAAATGAAGTGGGCACGCTCTGCGGCGCAGGCGATGCGCTCACTCTGGCCCAGCAGTTTGCTGCCGCGCACAATATCACGCTGATCTGTCGGTTGGATTGCGATGGCGTCTGGATTTGCCGTGGCGACACCCCGCCGCTCCAGATAGCGGCCTATCCGGTGAACGTCGTCGACACTCTGGGTGCGGGCGACGCCCACTGCGCCGGCCTGCTGGCCGGGCTCTCCGCCGGTTGGCCATTGCCGCAAGCGGTCGATCTGGCTAACCGCGTGGCCGCCTGCGTGGTAACAACCCAAGGTGCAAGCGACGGGCCAGACTGGCAACAGCTGCAACAGCGTTTCCCCGACGTTTGACGCCTAATGGGCGCGGTTTGCGCGCCCCTCTTCTTTTTCTAATGCGCTCGCTCTACCGGCCCGACATATTCTTCCGGCCGGTGCTGATAGTTGAAGGTCAGCGCAAAAATGATCCCCAGCACCAACGTATACAGCGCGAAGATTAACCAGATGCTCTGCCAATCTTTGACGCCGTCGTGGGTGAAGAAATCCACCACTTCGCCGCTGGCTATCGCCCCCAGATACGCGCCGATACCGTTGACCATGGTCATGAATAGCCCCTGCGCACTGGCGCGGATGCGGCTATCGGCCTCTTTCTCAACGAAGATGGCCCCGGAGATATTAAAGAAATCAAAGGCACAGCCGTAAACGATCATCGACAGCAGCAACAGCACAAAGCCGAAACCAACCGGGGTGCCATAGGCCAGGAACAGGAAGCGCAGCGTCCAGGCCGCCATGCTGATCAGCATCACCTGTTTGATACCGTATCGACGCAGGAAGAACGGAATGGTGAGGATAAAGAACACCTCGGATATTTGTGACAACGACAACAGCACCGCCGGGTATCGGACGCTTATGCTGTCCTGATACAGCGGGTTGCTCGCGAAATCATGCAGGAAGGGATTGCCGAAGGTGTTGGTGATCTGCAGTGCCGCGCCCAACAGCATGGCAAACAGGAAAAACAGCGCCATACGCCGCTGGCGAAACAGCACCAACGCGTCCAGCCCCAGCACGCTGAACCAGCTTTTCGATTTTTCGACTTTGCTGGTCGGGCAATTCGGCAGCGTCAGAGAATAGCAGGCCAGCAACAGTGACATGGCAGAAGCCAGATACAGCTGCATATTGCTCAGCTCAATTCTGCTAAAGCCGATTAGCCACATCGCCACAATAAAGCCCAGGGTGCCGTACACCCGCACCGGGGGGAAATCTTTCACCGTGTCGTAACCGTGCTTTTCCAGGCAGAAATAGGCAATGGCGTTGGAAAGCGAAATGGTCGGCATATACACCATGGCGTTGAACAACATGACCCAGAACATTACCATCGGCTGCTCAACCTGGGCGGCGCAATACAGCGCAAGCGCACCGAACAGATGACAGAGCGCGTACAGGTAATTGGCCCTGATCCAGCGGTCGGCAAGAATGCCCGCCAGCCCCGGCATAATCAGCGCCGCGACGCCTTTGGCGCTGTACACCATGCCCACCTGCAATCCGCTGAAATGCAGGGTATTAATCATGTAAGATCCCAGCGTAACCAGCCAGGCACCCCAAATAAAAAACTGCAGAAAAACCATTACCTTCAGTCGCGTTTTTATTGCCATCACCATCACCTTATTATTTTGATTAAAACGATGATTCACGCGGCCAGGCCCCTGCACCTCGCCGCGGGGGAATTTGCAGCGTTACCGAGTTTTGAAGAACTCACGGATCAGGCGCATAAAGTCTTCTGCCGCCAGGGCCGCGCAGCTCAGCGTTTGCTCGTGGGACAGTGGCGTATCGGACAGCCCTTCGGCGTAGTTGGTCATCGCCGAAACCACCAGTACTTTCAGCCCGCAATGGCGCGCCGAGAGCACTTCCGGCACGATGGACATACCGACCACGTCGCACCCCAGCGTTTGCATCATGCGAATTTCAGCCGGGGTTTCGAAATTGGGCCCGGTGTAAGCGGCAAACACCCCTTCCGCCAGCGGAATACCCACGCGCTGGGCCACCTGCGTCAGTTGAGCACGCAAATCGCGATCGTAGGCATTGGCCAGGCTGAAAAAGCGCGGACCGAAACGCTCGTCGTTATCGCCAACCAACGGCGACTCGGGCATAAAGTTGATGTGATCGGTGAGGGCCACCAGGCTGCCCGGCGACACCGACTGGCGCAACGAACCGGCGGCGTTGGTCGCCAGCAGGAATTCGCAGCCCAACAGTTTGAAGGTGCGCACGGCAGTGGTCATCACCTGCATACCGCGCCCTTCGTAGTAATGACCGCGTCCTTTCATGCACACGACAGGAACACCTTCCAGCCAGCCGGCAACCAACTGGCCGGCATGCCCCACCACGCTGCTGACCGGGAAACCCGGCAGTTCGGCGTAGTCGATGGTCAGGGTGTCGGTCATCACCTCCGCCAACGCCCCCAAGCCGGAGCCCAGAATCAAAGCCGCTCGCGGTTGGAAGCCCGGCAGGCGGGCGCGGATAGTTTCAGCACAGGAAAAAGCATCTTCTTGATTAAACATAGTATTCTCATCTGTGGAAGGGTGAAATAATCCCCATAGTAGAGAGCGATGCGCACCGGCGACCAATACATTATTGGCGGCTGATTTATTCCATTCACCTATAAATTGCTCGCATCAGGAGGCCATCATCAACCTAAAGCAGCCACAGCAACTGCCGGATCCCAGCCGGATTAACTTCCGCCTGCTGCACTATTTTCGCGTGGTGGCGGAAGAGATGAACTTCACCCAGGCCGCACTGCGGCTGAACATCTCCCAACCCCCGCTCAGCAAACACATCAAAGAGCTGGAGAGCCAACTGGGCGTAGAGCTGTTCAAACGCACCACCCGCTCGATGGCGCTGACGCTGGCGGGCCGAACCTTGTTTCACAACGTCGAGATGCTATTGGATCAGGCGGGTAATGCACTCAATCAGGTGCAGCAATTGGGGCGTGGCGAAGCGGGCCATATGGTGATTGGCATGGTCGGCACATCGGTGTGGGGTGGGCTGATACCGGCGCTGAAGCGCTTTACCGAACAAACGGCCAACGTCACCTGGGCGTTGAACGAACTGACACCCGGCCAGCAAATAACGGCGCTGCAAAAACGTCATATTGATATCGGCGTGTGGCGAGAAGCCAAGGAACAGATATTACCGGGGCTGGCATGCCAACTGCTGGCACGGGAGAACATTGCGCTGGTGCTACCGCTCGATCACCCGCTGGCACAGGCGGAAAGCCTGCCGCTGGCGGCACTGCGGCATGAAAAATTCATCGTGCTGCCGCCTCATGAGGCCAGTCTGGGGCTATATCTGCACAACCTGTGTTTGCAGCAGGGGTTCAAACCGGATATCGCCTATCAGGTCAACGAACCGCAAACCCTGATGGCGCTGGTGGCCGAAGGCTATGGCATCACGCTGTTGCCGGACAGCTACGGCCGCATTCCGTGGCCCGGCGTGCGTTTTTGCCCGCTGCAGCAGGCACCGTCAGCGGATTTGTACGCCATTTACCATGCCGACAGCGCGACGCCGGTGGTGCAGGCCTTTCTGGCGATGTTGGGTACGGCAGCTTAGCGCCGTACCCAGCGGGTTTAGAGTGCAGGCTGCACCATAAACTGGCCTGCGCTGCCGCGATCTGCCATTTCCAGCGTCTGGCTGTAGTAGAGGAACGGGAAATGTTCTGAGGTGGACTGATTGAAGTAAACCAACAGCTCAACGTCTCCGTCGATCCACACCGTGTCTTTCCAACCGCGATCTTCCGCCATTGGCTGCGCACCGTTAACGCGCTTGACCAGGAACTGTACGCCCTGAATGTGGAACGCCTGCGGGGTATCCGCATGGATATTCCAGCGCTCCCAACTCCCCTGCTGAGTTTGCACATCGATGCGGTTCATGTCCCAGATCGCCCCGTTGATCCCGGCCTGGCTGTCGCCCAAACGGAACTCGCGGGTGCGGCTGACGCTGCCGTCCAACAGTTGATCGGCCAACAAGCGCATCGGCAGGTTATCGGTCACCAACGGCAACAGCCCGGTCGGTTTCAGCGTCAGCACCTGGGTAGAGACCAGGATGCTCGAAGGTTCAAACAAGCCGCGCAGGCGATCCATAATGCCTGCCGCTTCGCCGGCGGTGATCGTCACCTCATCGCCTTTTGACATGTCGATCAACACTTCACGACGTTCGCCCGGTGCCAGCGAAAGCTGCTGTACCGCGACCGGCGCAGGCAAGAAGCCCTGATCGCTGGCGATCACGTTGAGCGGTCGGCCGTCACTCAGTTGCAGCATGTAGCGACGCGAGTTGGAAGCATTAAGCAGGCGCAGGCGCACCCAACCGCGGGAGACTTCGATATAAGGATTTTGTACGCCGTTAACCAACAGCGTATCGCCGACAAAGCCCCCCTGCGACGGCGGGTCATATTCCGGCGTGCCGAAGTTATCGAGGCGCTTGTCCTGAATGATTAGCGGGAAGTCATCTACGCCATAGTGATTCGGCAAAGGCAGCGATTTGCTGACCTCGTCTTCGACCAGCCACAGCCCGGTCAAGCCATTGTAAACATGCGGCGCCATGCGGTTCGGGGTGCTGGCGTGATACCAGCAGGTGGCCGCATTCTGGCGGATCGGCAGCACCGGCGACCAGTCAACGTTGGGAGACATCATGCGCGGCGCGCCCCCCATCAACGTACCCGGCACTTGCAGGCCGCTGATGGTCATCGCCACCGGCTCCGGCAGGCGGTTGCTGTAAATCAGCTTTACGTCATCACCGTTGTAAACCCGCACCGTCGGCCCAAGGTACATGCCGTTGATGCCCCACACCGACGCCTTGCGGTTATCCATAAATGCCCAGTGGGCACGCTGTAAGGTTAAAAACAGCGGTTGCCCACGGCGGGATTCCAGCAACGGGGGGACAGGTAACGGGGTCTGCGTTCCGCTCGCCTCAGCCCTCAGCGGCACGGCTCCCGCGCACAGCGCCAAGCCCGATGCCTGAATAAACTGACGTCGACTGAGTGACATATTTTCTCCATGAAAAGCAATGACTAAACCGTGTGCAAAGACCGGGCCCCTGTTAATCAGATTAGCAGGAGCCCCGGCGTTAACGGCATTTGGCGCCGTTTAAAAGTTCATTCTTTGAAGCCGGTAGGAATATTATTTTCCGGCGGCATTGCGCTGGGCGACTTCCGCATCCAGCTCGGCGATTTTCGCCAGCATCAGCTCATGGCAATGGGCCGCCAGCTCACGCACATTTTCTCTACCGTAGCCGCTGATATCGACCGGCTCCAACATTTCGACAATCGCATGACCATTATTCCAACGGTTAAGATTAATTTTACCGCTGGTGGTGGAAACGCAGATGGGCACAATCGGCACCCCGGCGGCGATTGCCGCATGGAATGCGCCGGTTTTAAACGGCATCAGCCCGCGCCCGCGGCTGCGGGTGCCTTCAGGAAACATCCAGATCGAAATGTCGCGTTTTTTAAACTGTTCGGCGACCTGTGCAATGGTGCCGTGCGCTTTGGCGCGGTTATCACGGTCAATCAGCAGGTTACCGGTCAGCCAATACAGTGGACCAAAGAACGGCACCCACAGCAGGCTCTTTTTACCCACGGTCACGGTACGCGGCTGCACCGCTTTGGCGGCGGTCACCATATCGTAGTTATTCTGGTGGTTGGCGATATAAATGCAGTTGCCATTTTTGGCCGCATCGGCCGGTACGCGGACTTCCACCTTCAAACCGAATAACCCGGAAAGGCGGCCAAACAGATGACCGAAGGTCGCCACATGGCGAGGATCGCGCGGGCTGAACAAACAGTAAATAGAACCGAAGATGCACACCAAAATACAATACAGAGTGGCAAGAATGGCACGCAAAATTAATAACATAACAACCTCATTAGCACACTGCCGACACAGCCTGAAACGCTGCGCAGGTCCCTTTTTCACTTCATACTTGAAGCTGCATCGGTGTTGGCTGCGTCCGCGCACCCCAGTCACTTAGTTTACTAAGCTCCCAGGGATTTACGGCCTTGCCGCCTTGATGCAACTCCAATTATTTTGGGTAAACTCATTCTTTGATTGCAGGGGCTGAAAACCTGCCCTGCATTTTTTTGCTATTTTCCCGCCAGCCGGCGATACGCACAATAATTTTATGCAGAGAAATGTTAACTATTTGAAAATAATTGCCGGTTGCGTGAAAAAAAGCGGGCGCAATATGCTGCGCCCGCTTGTTATTCCCTCAGGGTTACTCTTCGCTGTCGCCCGTCGGCGCTCGTGCAGGGGCGTCGATCTCTACGCGATCGATACGCTGCAGGCCACGTGGCAGTGAGGTGCCTTTACGGCCCCGCTCCGCACGGAACTTCTGCAAATCTTCCGGACGCAGCGTCAGCTTGCGTTTACCCACATGCAGCGTCACAGAGGTCTGCGGCGGCAACACGAACAGCCATGTCAGCTTGTCTTCACCGGAGGCGGCCTGCGCCGACGGGATAGAGACGATCTTGTTACCTTTGCCCTTCGACAGCTGAGGCAGATCGGCAACCGGGAACAGCAGCATGCGACCGGCTGCGGTGATCGACAGCAGCATATCGTCGTCACCGTGGATCTCCATCGGCGCCAGCGCTTTGGCGTTGTCCGGCAGAGTAATCATCGCCTTGCCGGCACGGTTGCGTGCCACCAAATCGTTGAAGGTACAAACGAAGCCGTAGCCGGCGTCGGAAGCCATCAGCAGTTTTTGGTCGTCCGCCGCCATCAGCACCTGCTCAATGGTGGCGCCAGGCGGTGGCGTCAGCTTACCGGTCAGCGGCTCGCCCTGCCCGCGTGCCGAAGGCAGCGTCAGCGGATCAAGCGCGTAGCTGCGTCCGGTGGAGTCGATAAACACCACCGGCTGGTTGGTTTTGCCGCGCGCCGCGCTGCGGAAGCTGTCGCCCGCCTTGTAGCTCAGGCCGCTTGGGTCGATATCGTGGCCCTTGGCGCTGCGCACCCAGCCCATTTCAGACAGCACAATGGTCACCGGCTCTGAAGGTACGAAGTCGTGCTCACTCATCGCCTTGGCTTCCGAACGCTCGGTAATCGGCGAGCGGCGATCGTCGCCGTAGGCCAATGCATCGGCCTGGATCTCTTTCTTGATCAGAGTGTTCAGCTTGCGCTCGGAGGCCAGCAGCGCCTGCAGTTGATCGCGCTCTTTGGCCAGTTCGTCCTGCTCACCGCGGATCTTGAACTCTTCCAGCTTCGCCAAATGGCGAAGTTTCAGTTCGAGGATGGCTTCGGCCTGAGTGTCTGAAATACCAAAACGCGCCATCAGCACCGGCTTGGGTTCGTCCTCAGTACGGATGATGTTGATCACTTCATCGATATTGAGGAACGCCACCAGCAAACCTTCGAGGATGTGCAGGCGTTTCAGCACTTTTTCCAGGCGGTAATTCAGGCGACGGCGTACCGTATCGCGACGGAACGCCAGCCACTCGGTCAGGATTTCTACCAACCCCTTGACCTGCGGGCGGTTGTCCAGACCGATCATGTTCATGTTGATGCGGTAGCTGCGTTCCAGATCGGTGGTCGCAAACAGGTGGTTCATCACCTGTTCCAAATCGATACGGTTGGAACGTGGCACGATCACCAGCCGCGTTGGGTTCTCGTGATCGGATTCATCACGCAGATCTTCAACCATCGGCAGCTTTTTGGCGCGCATCTGGCTTGCAATCTGCTCCAGCACCTTGGCGCCGGAAACCTGGTGCGGCAAGGCGGTAATCACCGCGCTGCCGTCTTCTTTCTTCCAAACGGCGCGCATACGCACTGAACCGCGGCCATTTTGATAGATTTTGCGAATTTCGTCGCGCGGCGTGATGATCTCGGCTTCAGTCGGGAAGTCCGGCCCCTGCACGAACTCGAGCAGGTCTTCAAGCGAAGCGCCCGGCCGCTCGAGCAGCTCCACCGCAGCGGCAGCCACTTCACGCACGTTGTGCGGAGGGATATCGGTCGCCATGCCCACGGCAATGCCGGTGGTGCCGTTCAGCAGAATGTTGGGCAGACGTGCCGGCAACATCTTCGGTTCTTGCATAGTGCCGTCAAAGTTCGGCACCCAGTCAACGGTGCCCTGACCCAGCTCGGCCAACAACACTTCCGCATATTTGGACAGGCGCGATTCGGTATAACGCATCGCGGCGAAGGATTTCGGATCGTCCGGCGCACCCCAGTTCCCCTGGCCGTCTACCAGCGGATAGCGATAAGAGAATGGCTGCGCCATCAATACCATAGCTTCATAACAGGCGCTGTCGCCGTGCGGATGGTATTTACCCAGCACATCACCGACGGTACGGGCGGATTTTTTGAATTTGGCGCTGTTGCTCAGCCCCAGTTCCGACATGGCGTAGATGATGCGGCGTTGTACCGGCTTCAAACCGTCACCGATGTACGGCAACGCCCGATCCATGATGACGTACATGGAATAGTTCAGATAGGCGTTTTCAGTGAATGTGTGCAGCGGTAAACGCTCTACACCGTCATGAGTCAGATCACTCATTACTCAATTATCCTCAGACCGTGGCTTGGCAATCCCTGGACGACAAAGGGTTGATTCTGCCTGCGATAGTAACCCATCAGCAGGGTAGCTGTCACAGATGGCGCAGCAATCATCCGGCGAAGCCGGTGTATCAGGCAGTTTTGTGCAAAATAGCGCTACGCAGTGGCGCATTTATTGACTCACAGTCAACACTGTTGTGCGCTGGATCGCATTTTTACTTGTATTGCTAACGATTACACTGCTTCTCAGCGAAATGTTTCCCGCCCCCGGCGCGGAGAACATCACACATTCTAATTCTGACAGGAGCCGTGAATAATGAGCAATATCCTGATTATCAATGCTAAAAAGCAGTTTGGCCATTCCAACGGCGAACTCAATCAAACCCTGAGCGACGTGGCGGAAAGTTTCCTGCGCGATGTACCGCACCAGGTGCAGGTCACCGTCGTCAACGACGGTTACGACATCGAAGCCGAGGTGCAAAAATACCTGTGGGCCGACGTGGTGATTTATCAAATGCCGGGCTGGTGGATGGGCGAGCCGTGGATCCTGAAAAAATACATCGATGAAGTGTTCACCGCCGGGCACGGCAGCCTGTACGCCAGTGACGGTCGTACCCGCTCAGACGCCGGCAAGAAGTACGGCTCCGGCGGCCTGATCCAGGGCAAGAAATACATGCTGAGCCTGACCTGGAACGCCCCACTGGAAGCCTTTACCGACCCGGACCAGTTCTTCCATGGCGTCGGCGTCGACGGCGTGTATCTGCATTTCCATAAGGCCAATCAGTTCCTGGGAATGGAAGCGCTGCCGACCTTTATCTGTAATGATGTGATTAAACAACCGGATATCGACAGCGACATCGCACGTTATCGCGCGCATCTGACCGAAATTTTTGCTTAACTGATAGGCTATTCCCGAGATAATTCAAGTTGCATCAAGGCGGCAACCAAACGCATCCGCGGGAGCGTACAAGCGGTACGTGACCGGGGTAAATACGGACAGCCAACAAAGAGGCGGCTTGAAGTATGATGGGAATACACGTCAACCAATGAGGTAATGATGATCACCGTAATTGCAGAAATCAAAACCAAGCCGGGCCACCGTGAAACGGTTCTGAAGGCGATTGAGAAACTGGTCCCGCTGGTACTGGCAGAAGATGGCTGTAGCGAATACACGCCGATGATCGACAGCCACACCCAGGCGCCATGGCAGAAGCTGTCGCCGGACTCGGTGTTTATGCTGGAGAAATGGGCCAGTCAGGCGCATCTGGAAAAGCATCTGGATATCGCTCACATGCACCGTCATCGTGACACCATCAAAGACAGCGTGCTGGGCGTGACCATTCACGTGCTGGGCAACGCCCTGTAAGACCGGTTGGGAACAGCCAGTCGTTTTCTACAGCGTCTGCGCATCAATATGCGCACTGACGTAGTCCAGAAAACAGGTAATACGCGCCGCCAACTGGGTATTGCGGTAATACACCGCATTAATCGGTTGGCGCACATCCAGCGTTTCCTGTTCCAGCAAGGGTATCAGTCGCCCCGCACGCTGATCGTCTCGCGTCATAAAATCCGCCAATTGCACTATCCCTTCCCCCCGTAACGCCAACTGACGCAGGGTTTCACCGCTGGAAGCCGAGATTGTCGGGGTAATGGCAAAATGCTGCGCCTGCTGATAGCGCAACGGCCACAGGTTGAGCGACTCCGGCTGGGTGAACCCGAGCAGGCAGTGCTCGCGCAGCGCTTCCACGCTGCCCGGCGTACCATAACGCGAGAGGTATTCCGGGCTGGCGAGAATACGCAAGCGGCTGGAGCCCAACAGACGTGCATGAATGGTCGAGTCCCGCAGCGCGCCAATGCGAATGGCAATGTCGGTGCGCTTTTCCAGCAGATCGATGATCAGGTTATCGGTATTCAGTTCCAGCTCAATCTGCGGATAGCTTTGCCGGAAGCCGGCCACCAGCGGCACGATCACGTGTTCCATAAACGGAGCGGCAGCGTTGACCCGCAGTTTCCCGGCAGGGATCAACCTGCGCAACGCCATTTGCTCTTCGGCGTTTTCCACCGAGTGGATAATCTCACGCGCGTGGCTGAGAAAATTCTGGCCTTCTTCGGTCAGCTCCAGTCGACGCGTGGTGCGGCGCATCAGGGTCGTATCGAGTTTTTTTTCCAACCGGCTGAGTGCGCGGCTGATGCCGGAGGTGGTCTGGCCGAGCTGTTCGGCTGCGGCAGTGATGGAGCCACTGTCAACGACGGTGGTAAAGGCCAGTAACTCTTCGAGGGTGATTTTCATGCATGCCGCCCAGAGTGGTCGGGTGCCGCACGCAGCGCCCCTGCGGAAAGAAGGCCCGGCGGGGAAGCCGGGCCTGACAGTCAGACAGAAAGCTCGGCCATATCGCCTTTGTCCTGCAGCCAGTTACGGCGGTCTTCTGAACGCTTTTTGGCCAGCAGCATGTCCATCATCGCCAGCGTCTGATCCACATCGTCGTCACTCACCGTCAATTGCACCAGACGGCGGGTATTCGGATCGAGCGTGGTTTCACGCAGCTGCAATGGGTTCATCTCGCCCAGCCCTTTAAAGCGCTGAACGTTAGGCTTGCCTTTTTTGCGCTTCAACTGCTCCAGCACGCCGGCTTTCTCTTCTTCGTCCAGCGCGTAGTACACCTCTTTGCCCAGATCGATACGGTACAGAGGTGGCATCGCCACATACACGTGACCGCCCTTCACCAGCGAACGGAAGTGACGCACGAACAGCGCGCACAGCAGCGTGGCGATGTGCAAACCGTCTGAGTCCGCATCCGCCAGGATACAGATTTTACCGTAACGCAGTTGGCTAAGATCTTCGCTGTCCGGGTCAATGCCGATCGCCACGGAAATGTCGTGCACTTCCTGCGAGGCCAGCACTTCGTCCGAAGACACTTCCCAGGTGTTGAGGATTTTGCCTTTCAGCGGCATGATCGCCTGATATTCGCGATCGCGCGCCTGCTTGGCTGAACCGCCCGCCGAGTCCCCTTCTACCAGGAACAGTTCGGTCATGTTCAGATCCTGCGACGTACAGTCGGCCAGTTTGCCCGGCAATGCCGGCCCGCTGGTCAGCTTCTTGCGCACCACTTTTTTGGCGGCACGCAAACGCCGCTGGGCGCTGGAAATCGCCAACTCGGCCAATTGTTCCGCCGCCTGAACGTTCTGGTTCAGCCACAGGCTGAAGGCGTCTTTCACCACGCCGGAAACGAAGGCCGCGCACTGGCGCGAAGACAAACGTTCTTTGGTCTGGCCGGCGAACTGCGGATCCTGCATCTTGACCGACAACACATAGGCGCAGCGGTCCCAGATATCTTCGGCGGACAGCTTAACGCCGCGCGGCAGAATATTGCGGAATTCGCAGAACTCACGCATCGCGTCCAGCAGGCCCTGACGCAGGCCGTTGACGTGGGTACCGCCCTGCATGGTCGGGATCAGGTTGACGTAGCTTTCGGTCAGTAGTTCACCGCCTTCCGGCAGCCACAGCAAGGCCCAGTCCACCGCTTCGGTATCACCGGAGAAGTTACCGACAAAGGCCGCTTCCGGCAGGGTGATCAAGCCGTTGACCGCTTCCATCAGGTAATCGGTCAGGCCGTCCTGATAGCACCAACGTTGCTCGGTATTGTTCAGCTTGTCGATGAAGTAAATTTCAACGCCGGGGCACAGCACCGCTTTGGCCTTCAGCAGGTGGCTGAGGCGCGATACCGAGAAACGCGGGCTGTCGAAGAACTGCTCGTCAGGCCAGAAGTGGATGCTGGTGCCGGTATTGCGCTTGCCGCAGCTGCCGGTCACCGCCAATTCCTGCACCTTGTCGCCGTTTTCGAAGGCAATGCTGTAGACGTTACCGTCACGCTTGACGTTGACTTCCACCCGTTTCGACAGGGCGTTAACCACCGAGATCCCCACGCCGTGCAGACCGCCGGAGAACTGGTAGTTTTTATTGGAGAATTTACCGCCGGCGTGCAGACGACACATGATCAACTCAACCGCAGGTACGCCTTCTTCAGGGTGGATATCCACCGGCATGCCGCGGCCGTCGTCGATCACTTCCAGTGACTGATCGGCGTGCAAAATCACGTCGATGCGCTTGGCGTGACCGGCCAAAGCTTCATCGACACTGTTATCTATCACCTCTTGGCCGAGGTGATTGGGGCGCGTCGTGTCGGTATACATGCCGGGACGACGGCGCACTGGTTCTAGACCGCTGAGTACTTCAATGGCATCAGCGTTATAGCTGGATTGAGTCATCGTTGATTATTTTTTCGTGGTTAAAGGAAGGTGCCGGAACCGTCTGCTCAGACAGCGTTGAGCCCTAAAAAATCCACAATCTGGGGGAAGTAGTGCTCGAAACCGACGAAAGCGTGGTTTCCACCCGATTCCACCGTCTGACGGCACGCAGTGTAATAGGCCACCGCTTGCCCATAATCGAGAATTTCATCGCCCGTTTGTTGCAGCAACCAGATTAAATCCGGTGACTCCAAGGGATCGATCTGCATCGTTTTCAGATCGTAAACGTGTCGTGACTCTAACACATATTGCTGGCCGGTGTAGGGGTTCTCGTTTTCGCCAAGGTAGTCAATCAGCAGCTCAAACGGCTTCACGGCAGGGTTAACCACTACCGCTGGCAGTGAAAAACACTGCGAAAGCCAGGTCGCGTAGTAGCCACCCAGCGAGGAACCAACCAGGCCCATCGTCTGCCCGGCACGCTCCATCACCAGATTCTCGATCATTTCGGCGGCTTCAGCCGGAAAGACTGGCAGCTGAGGGACCAACATTTCGATATGCGGATGATGCTCGGCCAGCCACGCCTTGAAGGACGTCGCTTTGGCCGAGTACGGCGAACTGTTAAAACCGTGCAGATAGAGCAGCGTAGAAGGCATCAGTACCCATCCGAATCCATGTCGGGGCGGAAGTCGTCGTTTTCCAATCGGAAAACCTGCGTCTCGATACGGCCGTCCGGCAGCAAGTCAAGATAGCGCCAGCCGGGCGAAACATCGTCGATGGTAAAATTGGTGCAGTGCGGTTTGAACTGCACGCAGGTAGAGGGCGACGCCAGCAGACGACGCCCCTGCCACTCCAGATCCAGCTCCTGGTGAATATGCCCGCACAGCAGCGTGTTCACTTTCGGGTAGCGCAGCAGCACCGCACCCAGCATGTGTGGGTTGCGCAGGCTGTGCTGATCGAGCCAGGTGCAGCCGGAAGGCAACGGATGATGGTGCAGCAGCATCAGGGTATAGCGCTCGGGATAGGCCTGCAGGCAGCGCTCCATCCACTCAAGCTGGTACTCGCTCAGTTCGCCGTGCGGCACGCCGAAAACCTGACTGTCCAGCAGCAACACCTGCCAGTGGTCGCCCACCAGCACCTGCTTTGACGGGGCGATACCGGCGGCGGCCAATGCGTCGACCATCGCCGGCTGAAAGTCATGGTTACCCGGCAACCAGACGCAAGGCGCCGGCAGACGGGCAATACCTTCGGCAAAATGCCGGTAGGCAGCCAATGAATGATCCTGGGCCAAATCACCGGTGGCGACGACCAAATCAAAATCACGCTGCTGCGCCAAAATGGCGTCCAACACCGCGTGATAGCTGCGATAGGTATTGATGCCGAGCAAAGTCTCATTTTCGCCGGCAAAAAGGTGGGTATCTGTTATTTGCAGAATCCTGACCCTGGCCCCACTTGCCACGGTCGGTTTAAACAGGCTTTCCAAATGGTGTCCTTTGTTATCTCAGTCTGTCTAACAAACCGGAACCGCCATCGCTCCATGCGCCAAACAGTAGCGCAACCAATCAGCAAGAAACTGGTTAATTTGATGCTTTTCGTCGCGTTGATGCAACTTTTTGTTGGGATAATCATAACGCGCTTTAAAGCGATAGATCTGCTGACTTGAACACACTTCCGCAACCATCGCGTCATGATACAGGCGCACCGTCATGGCAGGCAGGCTCCAGTAGCTGACCGCCGGGACAGTCTGCTCAATCTGCACCAGCGAGGTATAGCGTGTGGATTCAACAATAGTCAGACGATAACTGGCGCCACTCACCTGATAAGTCACCGTTTCGCCCACTTCATCGTTGCGCGGCAACAAGCGGCGCAATTGCGCGAAGTTGGTTTCGCACAATCTCATCATTTCGGGGAAATCAGGGGTATAGCGCTGTTTCATTAGTTGGCCCACTCTTTTCTCAACGATTCATGGTGCAACGCCAGCCACTGCAATGCAATCACTGATGCCGCGTTATCAATCGCGCCCTCTTCAACCCAGCGGTAAGCCTGTTCGCGGCTGACCACATGGACACGGATATCTTCATGCTCTTCTTCCAGTCCATGGATACCTTCCGCCGTGGTGGCGTCCACCTCGCCGACCATGATCGACAAGCGCTCGCTGGTGCCGCCTGGGCTCGCCAGATAACTCAGCACCGGCTTGCAGCGCCCGACCGTCACGCCGGCTTCTTCCTGCGCTTCGCGGCGGCACACGTCTTCAACGCTTTCGCCGGTTTCGATCATACCCGCCACCATTTCCAGTAGCCAGGGCGAGCTACTGGTATCGACCGCAGCGATGCGCAGTTGTTCAATCAGCACCACTTCGTCACGCACCGGGTCATAAGGCAGCAGCACCGCCGCGTGCCCACGCTCGAAAATTTCGCGCTTAATCTCCGGGCTCATATCGCCGTTGAATAAACGGTGACGAAAGCGATATAAATTGAGTGAAAAAAAACCACGGTAAAGTGTCTCACGTGCAATAATTTCTACATCATTTTTATCGAGAGTAACGGGCGATGGCTGCGAGTGGCTCATAAGCGAATTCTCCTGCGTGAGTATGCCGATAAAATAAACAGTTTTGATGACAGAAACGGCGGGATAATCTTCCGCGGCTTTATGATAGATTGTGAGCCATGATATCAGGTGTGACGTACGCAGCCAGTTGAACTAAGGTAAACAGGCGGCCTGAAAGGTAAAAGTTACGCAAGATGGCACATTCCGCCACCTTATGCGTACAACAGACTCTGTTAGAATCGGCAACTATTTCGTCTATCGTCAGCGCTAACTACATAGCAATATTGCTGCACAACAAGGAATGCAAATGAAGAAACTGCTCCCCCTTCTTATCGGACTGAGCCTGGGCGGCTTCAGTGCAATGAGCCAGGCAGAGAACCTGCTGCAGGTCTACAAACAGGCCAGGGAAAGTAACCCGGATCTGCGCAAAACCGCCGCTGACCGTGACGCCGCATTCGAAAAAATCAACGAAGCGCGCAGCCCCTTACTGCCACAGCTGGGGTTAACCGCAGGTTACGATTACACCAACGGTTATCGTGACAGCAATGGCGTAAACAGTAACGTCACCAGCGGCTCATTGGCGTTGACCCAGACCATCTTCGACATGTCGAAATGGCGCGCGCTGACGCTGCAGGAAAAAACCGCCGGCATCTCCGACGTGACGTTCCAGACTTCGTCGCAACAGCTGATCCTCGATACCGCCACCGCCTATTTCAACGTGCTGAGCGCCATCGATTCACTGTCCTATACCCAAGCGCAGAAACAGGCGGTATATCGCACCCTGGATCAAACCACTCAGCGCTTTAACGTTGGTCTGGTAGCAATCACCGACGTGCAGAACGCCCGTTCCAACTACGATACGGTGCTGGCGGCGGAAGTCACTGCCCGTAACACGCTGGATAACGCGTTGGAAAAACTGCGCCAGGTCACCGGCACCTTCTACCCGGAACTGGCTTCGCTGAATACCGACCGCTTCAGCACCCAGCGCCCGGAAGCAGTGAATAATCTGCTGAAAGAGGCCGAAAGCCGCAACCTGAGCCTGTTATCCGCTCGCCTGAGCCAGGATCTGGCCCGCGAGCAGATCCGCTCCGCACAAACCGGCTATATGCCAACAATAGACGTCAGCGCATCTACCGGTATCAGCAATACCAAATATAACGGTTCCGCTACTAGTAATTCATCACGTTACAGCGATTCCGATGACGGTCAGAATAAAGTTGGCATCAGCTTTAACTTGCCTCTGTACAGCGGTGGCCAGACCAACTCGCAGGTGCAACAAGCACAGTACAACTTCGTGGGCGCCAGTGAGCAACTGGAAAGTGCACACCGTAATGTGGTGCAGACTGTTCGTTCCTCATTCAATAACGTGAACGCCTCGATCAGTAGCATCAACGCTTACAAACAGGCAGTGGTGTCGGCTCAGAGTTCACTGGATGCAATGGAAGCAGGTTATCAGGTCGGTACCCGCACCATCGTCGACGTGCTGGATGCCACCACCACGCTGTATAACGCCAAGCAACAGCTCTCCAGCGCGCGTTATACCTATCTGATCAACCAGTTGAACATCAAGTTCGCACTCGGTACCTTGAACGAGAACGACCTGATGCTGTTGAACGGTGCATTGGGCAAACCAATCTCTACCTCGCAAGACGTGGTAGCGCCACCGACCACGGCGCAAGACGCTTATGCCGACGGTTATCAGGATAATGCGCCTGCACAGCAAAGCGCAGCGCCGGCACCGGTTGCCGCTACCCGGACCTCTGCGCCGGTGAGCACAACCACTCCGCCTGTACGCAACAGCGGTAATCCATTCCGCAACTGATTCGCGCACAGCATTGAAAACGGGGTATGGCATCTGCCAGCCCCGTTTTTTTGTCTCGGCTTATAGATTTGGATCCTCAGCCCCAATAGCAGGAATTCACTTCTGGGCGTTTGGGCAGAAGAACTGGCTGAAAATCGAGAAAAAGCTCAAATAACCTGCATAAGTGCTTTCATGTATCCCATCGCATAGGCCATACCCGAGTGCCATGGCGCCTCACAGCTCATCTGCGGCGAATGATCGGGGATCAATACACCGTTAAATTTGCACTCTTTTAGCACTCGCAACACCTTCGGCATGTCTATGTCACCTTCATCGATAAAGGTTTCATGGTAGTACGGCACTTTGCCTTTCACATTGCGAAAGTGGATATAGGCAATGGCATCCTGCTGTGCGTACTGCTCCACCGCCTGGTAAACATCCCCCTCTGACATTTCGGCGATAGTGCCAAGGCAGAATTCCAGCGCATTCGCGTGGCTGGGTTGCAAATTCAGCAATTTTTGATACAAATGCGGTTGATTGACCAACCGCGGCTGACCGCGTACAAACTCGAGCGGTGGATCATCCGGATGCGCTGCCAGCCTGACGCCAGCCTCTTCCGCCACCGGGACAATCTGCGCCAGGAACCACTCAAGACGCTGCCAAAGCTGCTCTTTCGTCGTCACCTCTCTCAACCCTGTAGCGTTTTCATCCACCACCATATTCCACGCCATGCTGGCCGGTAGCGGGCTTTCTGTTTGCTCATTGGCTCCGTTTAGCCCAACGGTTTTTGCTCCGCCACGCGCTTTATTTTCCTCTATTCGACCGGCGACCCCGGCCAGGCTGAAGTTATAGCCAAAAACGGGAATACCGGCGGCACCCACATTGCGAATAATTTGTTTAACCGTTTCTATCTGCTGATTTTTTTGGGGCCATCAAACAGAATGTCGTCCCAATGACAGGGATCGAAGTTTTCGATGGCAAAAAATGTCAGGCCGAATTTCTCCATCCGGGCACGAATATCGAGCAGATCTTCCGTGCTCCAGATCTCCGCCTGTGCCGTTCCCCACCCTTGAGTATCGCCCACGGGCTGATTCGAACGAGAAAAACGATCGTTTCGATGAAAGTAATCCACCATGTGCACCACGACATGCGTCGCACCACACTGGCGAGCAAAGGCAAAGTGCTCATCATCCAGCATATGCTTGTACAGACCGAAACCCAGTTTCATCACCTTATCTCCTGAAGAAAAAAAATTTTATTTATCACCGATTACGGATTCGTACCCTGCCCCTCAGGCAGAAGCTATCAACCTGTATGACAGGTTATGAGAAATAAAAATAACAGAAAAGCGGCAAATCACTGCGATGTGATCTTCATCGTCAATATGGCAACGGCAAACCGTCGAAAAGAAGAGGGGGTGATATCATCACGGCTATCGCTTTATCTCGTTTGGATGGGATCCGATGGAGAACACTTCACGCTGGCAACGCCTGATCGAAGGCGAACTGCCGCCGGCCCAGCGCCCTGCTCCGGCAATTTATGCTTCCTGGCTACGTTGTCGCAGCCTGATGCAGCCTGCGGTGTGGAAAGCCCCCCACTGCGCGCTGGGCGCGACTTTTGCGTCAATCTGCCAGCGTAAGAACGATCTGCTGACGCTCGGCCAGGCAGCGTTGGAGGACGCCTGCGAATACATGGAACAGCGCCGCTGCCTGTTGGCTATCCTCGACGAAAGCGGCTGCATGCTGTGGCTGTGCGGCGATGTCCTGACTCGCGAACGTCTGCAGCTGTTGGGGTTTACCCCCGGCGCCTACTGGGCGGAAGGTGATATCGGCACCAATGCACCGTCGCTGGCGGCGTCGGAGGGGCATCCGATACAGGTACGCGGCAGCGAGCACGTGCGTCAGGCGCTGCACGACTGGTCATTCTGCGCCACCCCGGTCTATGACAACAGCGGCCGTCAACGCGGGTCAATTGCGCTGGGCTGTCTGCTGGCCGACTGCGCCGCCGGCGATCTGTCCCTGACGCTGGCACTGGCACGCGAAATCGGCAATTCGCTGAATGCCGACGGCCTCCTCGCCGAGTCCAACCGCCACCTGAACCAGCTTTACGGCCTGCTCGACGGCGTGGATGACGGCGTTATGGCCTGGGACCACCGCGGCTACCTGCAGTACATCAACCAGCGTGCCGCCACCCTGTTGAAACTGGATGAGCAGCAAAGCCAGGGCAAACCGCTGACACAGCTGCTGACGCTGCCCGCGTTGCTCAACCGAGCTATCGCCCAGCGTCAGGCGCTGCAGCACGTTGAAGTCACCTTTGAGAGCCAGCGGCAGTTTATCGCAACGCTATTGACCCTGAAGCCGATCTTCGACGGCGAACGCTGCAGCTTTATCGCCCTGCTGCACCCGCTGGAAAGGCTGCGCCAGTATGTCAGCAGCCAATTGGGGCGCGTCAGCCACAGCTTTGAACAGATGCCGTCCGCCTCGCTGGAGATGCGTCGCTTGATCCGCTATGGCCAACAGGCGGCGAAGGGGCAGCATCCCATTTTGCTGTGTGGCGAAGAAGGCGTCGGCAAGGAACAGCTCAGTCAGGCGATCCACAATGCCAGCGATCGCGCCGCCGGGCCCTATATCGCCCTCAACTGTCAGCTATTGCCGGAGGCCCAGGGGCTGCGCGAGCTGCTGGGCAGCGACGCCAACGAAGAGGAAGCGGGCCAGCTCAGCAAGTTTGAACTGGCCAACGGCGGGACGCTGTACCTGGAGCAGATTGAGTATTTGCCGATGGAAATGCAGTCGGCACTGTTACAGGTGCTGAAAACCGGCGTGGTAATGCGGCTCAACTCTAACCGAGTGATCCCCGTCGACGTGCGGGTGATCGCCAGCAGCGCCGCCGATCTGCCATTGCTGGTGCAGCAAAATCGCTTTCGCCGTCAGCTTTTTTACAGCCTGCAGGCGTTCGAGATCCAGATCCCGGCGTTACGCCAGCGCCTGAGCGATATTCCACTGTTGGTGAAGCATCATCTGCGTACGCTGGAACAGCATTTCCAGTGCCGCTTCCGGGTAGACGACGAGGTGATGACCCAACTTGGGCTCTATCTGTGGCCCGGCAACGATCTGGAGCTGAAAGGCGTGGTGGAACGCACGGCGATGATGTGCCACGGCCACCACCTGCAACTGGCCGATCTGCCCGAGCACTTGCTCGGTCAACAGCCCTTACTGGAAAGCGATCCGCAGCCGGGTATGCCGCTGTTAACATTGGCGGAAATGGAGCGCCAGGCGATCATTCGCGCGGCCAACGTCAGCCGCGGGCAGTTGAATGAAATGGCGCAGCTGCTGGGGATTGGCCGCACTACGCTGTGGCGGAAAATCAAACAGTATCAGATTGATATCCGCCAGTTTAAGCTGCGCGCCTGAGGCGGCCGTCAGTGGCTGAGCTGCAATACCCCGCGTGCCGCATCCAGCATCGCTTTTTGGCCGTTGCGGGTTTTGCTCATGCAGTCGTGCATGCCAATCACCATCGGGATCCCCATCGCCTTAGCGAGGATCGCGCTGTGCGACAGCGCATTGCCACCGCTCAGGCAGATGCCCAGCACCAGCCGGCGATCTAACATCACCACGTCAGACGGCATCAGTTCGTCCATCACCAGAATCGACGGTGTGGTCAGCGTGATTAACGACAACGGCTGCTGCTGCAGATGGCTCAAGGTGCGGCGCAGCATGTCGCGCACATCCAGCTCACGCGCCCGCATATATTCGTCGTCCAGCGCGCGATACTCCTCGGCTATCGCTTCCATCTCCTGCTGCCAGGCCTGCTCGGCGCTGCATTGCTGACGGGCAATGCGAGTATAGGCCGCCTGTTGCAGGTCCGGATCGTCCAGCAACATGCTGTGCGCGCCGAAAATCGCCGCCTGCGGCTTGCCAATCAACGAGCCGGTGCGCTCCGCCAGGCGGTTCAAATCGCTTAGCGTATGTTGCAGCGCTTCACGCAGCCGCTGCTGTTCGTTGAGTACGTCATCGGCGCCAATCTGGCGTTCGGTGATCGCCGGGCAGAAGCTGTACGCCTGCCAAACCGGGCCGCTGGTGACGCTTTCCGCCACCGGGATACCGTGCAGCGAAGGTAAACTTTGCTCAGAGACCGTTTCACCAAAGTGCTGCTCCGCCAATGCGCTAAAGGCCGCCAGCGCCTGGTCGGCCTGCGCACCGTCGGCAATCAGCCGGATGGTGTCGCCATGACGCACCTGCAACAATGCCAGCTGGTTAAGGCTGCGAGGATTGGCACACTGCCCCTGCTTTTCCAGCACCAGTTCGGCATCGAACGGCGCCAGCGCTTCCGCCAGCCGGGCCGCCGGGCGGGCGTGCAGCCCATGTGGGTTCTGCACCGTCCAACTGACGCTTTTCCCCTGCGTCAGCGGTAATTCAACCTTTTTGACCACGGGCGCAGTACCCTCGCCCAGTTGCGCCTGCTTGGCCTGCAGCGCGCCCTGCGCCTCGGCCAGCACCTGCTCCAGCCCCGCGCCGGCATTTGCGGCAACCACGGCGGCCAGCGTCCCTTCAACCAACGGCGCCGAACACAGCCTGACTTTGGCGGCCAGCGCAGGATCCAGCAGATCGATGGCGGTTTCGGCGCTCAACAGCGCGCTGCCCAGGTCCATCAGCACCACAATGCCCGCGCCCTCAGCCACCGACTCTATCGCCTCCATCACCTTGATCGCATCGGTGCCTATCGGATGCTCCGCATCATCGACACCCGCTGCCAGCGCCAGCTTGCAGCCGTCGCCACGCATCATCTGCAATGCCAGTTCCTCAACGCCGCGAGCCAACTGCGCACTGTGTGAAACAACAACGATATTGATCATCTCGCCTCCTGCTATTGGCCGGCGACCTCTGCCAGCGTTTTCATCATCAGCATCACCGAAGTCGCGCCCGGGTCCTGATGACCGATGCTGCGCTCACCCAGATAGCTGGCTCGCCCTTTGCGCGCCTGCATGGTGATGGTGCTTTCGACCGCCTGTTCTGCCCGCTCACTGGCGCGCTGCAGGGCTTCCGCGACGCCAAGCTGCTGCTCAACCGACTGACCAAGGCTGTCCACCACCGCCCACCAGGCATCGCACATGGTTTTATCACCCGGTTCCGCCTTGCCGCGCATCACTACGCCGTCAACGCCTTCCTGCATCAGTTGATGCAGCTCTGCCAGATCCAGACTCTGTTTGGCATTCGCCGCCTGCGCCGCACGGATGAAGAAGGTGCCAAACAGCGGACCGCTGGCGCCGCCCACGCTGGACAGCAGCGTCATGCCGGTGTTTTTCAGGATAAAACCAATGTCTTTGTCCGCCACCGAAGGCAGTTTCTCCACCACCTTGTTGAAGCCGCGGTTCATATTAAGCCCGTGGTCGGCGTCGCCGATCTCGGTATCCAGCCGGGTCAAGAAATCGCGCTGCTGAGTAAACACTTCGCCGCAACGCATCAGCCAATCGACCACTTGTTGTTTGGTTAACGCCATAATTCCTCCTCAGCAACCCCAACGCAGCGCAGGCGTTTTCACCGGCGCATCCCACAGCGACAACAACTCGTCATCCACCTTCAGCAGCGTGATTGAAACCCCTTGCATGTCCAGCGACGTGCAGTAAGAACCGATCAGGCTGCGTTCGACGATCAAGCCTGCTTCTGCGCAACGTTCCGCCAGACGGTGATAGACGCCATACAGCTCGGACAGAGGCGTCGCACCCAGGTTATTCACCAATGCAATCACGCGATCGCCGCGCGTCAGCGGCTGCTTGGTTTGCGCTTCATCACGCCATTCCCCCTGCTGACGATCCCAAACGCGGAGGGTGCGCTGGTAATGGCCATGGTCTATCAGGGTATGGAACATGTCGTCCACCGCCGCATTGAGGGTGGTAAACGGACGCCGTGCAATGCCCGGCTCGCCGTGAATGCCGACGCCAAACTCCATCTCGTTTTCCGCCAGCACGAACGAGGGCTTGCCGGCGGCCGGTACGGTACAGGCTCCCAATGCGATGCCGATCGAATGCCCGTGATTGTTGATGCTGTGGCCCAGCGTCACCAGGCTATCCAGATCGTCGCCGCGCGCCGCTGCCGCACCGAGCAATTTTTCCATCAGCACGGTATTGGCCACCCCGCGACGTCCGGCGGTGAACAGGCTGTCTTTGACCGCCACGTCATCGTCCACCAGCACCGTCGCCACCTGGACGCCGCTGTCATGCAGCAGCTCGGTGGCGGTTTCAAAGTTCAGCACGTCGCCGGTATAGTTTTTTATTAGCAACAACACCCCGGCACCACCGTCGATCGCCTGGCCGCACTCGTACATTTTGTCCGGCGTTGGCGAGGTGAAAATTTCGCCCGGGCAGGCACCGTCGAGCATGCCTTCGCCGACAAAGCCGCAGTGCATCGGCTCATGGCCGCTGCCGCCGCCGGACAGGATCGCCACTTTGCCCGCGACCGGCGCGTCGGCGCGAGTGACGAACACCGGCTCCTGATGCACCAACAGCTCCGGGTGCGCCTCTGCCAGCCCCAGCAGTTGCTCTTCCAGTACCGATTCCACCTTATTAATCAGTTTCTTCACGGTTATTTCCTCGTTTGGCCCACGGGACGCAGCCTGCTGCGCCCCTGCGGCATCAGCTTGAGTGTCGTTGCAGCCAGGCATTGCCCAGCCGATCTGCCGTCAGAATGGCCGCCTGAACGCTGGCCGGCGTGACCTTGAACGGCATGTTGTGGATAGTTTCGCCGGCAACGCAGCTGGCTTCGGCAACCGCCATGATTTTCTCTGCCGCATCGCCGCTAACCCCCATTTGCGCCAGCGTGATCGGCAAACCGAGCTGCTGACAGAAATCCAGCACCGTTTCGATCTGCTCCATGCTGCTGTTTTGCAGCACCAGCTGCGACAGCGTGCCAAAAGCCACTTTCTCGCCGTGGTACAGATGATGGCACTCTTCAAGCACGGTAAAGCCGTTGTGGATGGCATGCGCTCCCGCCAATCCGCTGCTTTCAAAGCCGATGCCGCTCAGGTAGGTATTGGCCTCGATAATGCGTTCGACCGCCTCCGTCACCACTCCGGCCTCGACCGCCAGCTTGGCTTTGACGCCCTCCGCCAACAGCGTCTCATAACACAAGCGCGCCAGACTGAGGGCTGCCAGCGTCGATTTGCCGCCCGCCATACTGGTGGCTTGCGCATCGAAACACGCCTGCGCCTCAAAATAAGTCGACAGCGCATCGCCCATGCCTGCCACCAGCAGCCGCACCGGGGCCTTGGCGATAATTGCACTGTCCATCACCACCATGTCGGGATTGCGTGGGTAAATCAGGTATTCGGCAAATTCGCCCTGTTCGGTATAAATCACTGATAACGCGCTGGTCGGCGCATCGGTAGAGGCGATGGTCGGGATCAGCACCACCGGCAGATGCTGGTAATACGCAATCGCTTTGGCGGTATCCAGCGTTTTGCCACCGCCGATGCCAATCACTCCGCGACAACCGTGAGCCTTGAGCTCCCGGCCGAGCCGGTCGATTTCCTTATGGCAGCATTCGCCGTTGAACACGCAGGCATGGTGCTTCACCCCGTGCTGCTGCAGGCTGCCCATCAGGGTATCGCCCGCCAGCTTCATCACGAAGTCGTCGGCAATCACGAAATAATGGTCAGCAAGGTTTTTGGCGTATTCGCCCACGGCGGCCAATGCGTTGACGCCCTGAATGTACTTGCCTGGAGACTGGATGATTCTCAACATAACCGGATCCTTGTAGGGAAATTGGCGATGGTAACGTTCAGATATCAGGTGATGCTGCGTCGGTCTTGTGCCGCCGCGTTGTTATGGACTGACTATAGGGCTTGCCGCTTGCTTTGCGATCTCGGGATTTTTTGTTTCATTATGGAACATTACTTTTCCCTGTACGTTCCATAATGAAACCCTGACGCCGCTTTTTTAGTCAGTAAAGCGAGCTGGCGCACAGCCCAACGTATAACTGCGTAAAGAGTGGATTCTGTGGGCGTTTCAGCTTTAATTTTGACCATCTTTCCCCTATTCTTACGGCCACTACTGGGAAAGGGCGAAAACAGCCCGACTGATGGGATTACTAACGATGAAACGGACAAAAAACATCAACCAAGAGACGTTCCGCAAATCCTGGCGCAACTACCGTGTTGCCCCCGTGGCTTTGGCGATCAGCGCAGTCTTTATGCTGGCCGGCTGCGAGAAGAGCGATGAAACTGTCTCCATGTATCAGAATGCCGACGACTGTTCGCGCAACAACCCTTCCATGAGCGAGCAGTGCACCACCGCCTATAACAACGCCCTGAAAGAAGCCGAGAAAACGGCGCCGAAATACGCAACGCGCGAAGACTGCGTCGCCGAGTTCGGCGAAGCTCAGTGTACTCAGGCACCTGCTCCGGCCCAGGCCGGCATGGCCGCAGAGTCACAGAGCAGCGGCAGCTTCTGGATGCCGCTGATGGCCGGTTACATGATGGGCCGCATGATGGGCGGCTCCGGTTTTGCTCAGCAACCGCTGTTCACCTCCAAAAATGCAGCCAGCCCGGCAAACGGCAAGTTTGTTGACGCCAGTGGCAAGAGCTACGGCCCAGCCACAGCCGGCGGCCGCACCATGACGGTGCCGAAAACCGCGATGGCGCCAAAACCGGCAGTGACCAATACCGTCACCCGCGGTGGCTTCGGCGAATCCGTGGCCAAGCAAACCAGCATGCAGCGCAGCAGCGCAACGTCCAATTCCGGCTCACGCAGCATGGGCGGTTAATGCATGAAACGCGTTGCGATTACCGAGCGTCCGGACTGGCGCGAAAAAGCCACCGAATTTGGCTTCCGCTTCCACACCATGTACGGCGAACCCTACTGGTGTGAGGATGCCTATTACCAATTCACGCTGGCGCAGATTGAAGAAATTGAAAACGCCACCGCTGAATTGCACCAGATGTGCCTGCAGGTGGTAGAGAAAGTGGTCAGCAGCGATGCGCTGATGACCAAGTTCCGCATCCCGAAACACACCTGGGAATTCGTGCGCAGCTCATGGCGCACCAACCAGCCTTCGCTGTATTCGCGTCTCGATCTGGCCTACGACGGCGTTAACCCGCCGAAGCTGCTGGAGAACAACGCCGATACGCCAACTTCGCTGTATGAAGCAGCCTTTTTCCAATGGCTGTGGCTGGAAGATCAGATCAATGCAGGCAACCTTAGCCCGGAATCCGATCAGTACAACAGCCTGCAGGAAAAGCTGATCGAGCGCTTCGCCGATCTGAAAGCGCACCACGGTTTTGGCCTGCTGCATATGGCCTGTTGCCAGGACAGCGAAGAAGATCGCGGGACAGTGCAGTATCTGCAAGATTGCGCGCTGGAAGCCGGCGTGCCGACCGAATTCCTGTTTATGGAAGAGATTGGCCTGGGTGAAAAAGGCCAGTTTACCGACCTGCAGAACCAGGTCATCGGTAACCTGTTCAAGCTTTATCCGTGGGAGTTCATGCTGCGCGAGATGTTTTCCACCAAGCTGGAAGACGCCGGCGTACGCTGGCTGGAGCCGGCATGGAAAAGCATCATTTCCAACAAGGCACTGCTGCCGATGCTGTGGGAAATGTTCCCGGATCATCCAAATCTGTTGGCGGCCTACTTTGCAGAAGACGAGCACCCGCAGCTTGACCACTACGTCACCAAGCCGCTGTTCTCACGCGAAGGCGCCAATATCCAGATCGTGCAGAACGGCCAGCAAGTCGCGAGCGTCGATGGCCCTTACGGCGAAGAAGGCATGATCGTGCAGCAGTTCCACCCGCTGCCCCAGTTCGAAGGCAGCTATACGCTGATCGGCAGTTGGCTGGTGGACGATCAACCCTGCGGGATCGGCCTGCGCGAAGATCGTGAACTGATCACCCAGGATCTGTCGCGTTTCTATCCGCATATCATTCTCGGCTAACGGCTCAGTTCTTGGGTAAAAAGCGCGATCTTATCGCGCTTTTTTTATGCATTTCGCCTGGTGATTAATCGATTAACCTTCTATACTCGAAGCGTCTGTTCTCCTCGGGCGGAGCAACCAGATATGAAACTGACGTCCATGATCCCACCGCAGGTCAACCTGGCGGACGGATGCTTTACCGCACCTGATGTTCAACGCAAATCCACGACGCTGGGCAGCCTGGCGGGGATCTTTGCCGATGCCGTGGCCTGGCAAAGCTTATCGGCGGAGCTTGCCGTCTATCAGGTTGAAATGCTGCCTTCCGTGCAGCAGGAAGGCGAGCTGTTTGTCGGCACCACTCATCTGCAACCTGGCCGCGTGGGCGACGAATTCTTTATGACCCGTGGGCATTTTCACCAGCGGCCAGAACAGGCCGAGTTCTATTTTGGCCTACGGGGCCAAGGTTTGCTGTTGCTGCAACACCAGGACGGCGCTTGTACGCTGGAACAGGTTTCCCCCGGTAGCGTTCATCATATCCCCTCCTTTACTGCCCACCGTTTGATCAATACCGGCAATGACGTGCTCTCTGCGCTGGCGGTGTGGCCAACGGTCGCCGGCCACAACTACGATGCGTTGCAGCCTCAGGGTTTCAAGCTGCGGGTCTTTGCCGATGGCGATGGCTGGAAGGCGGAGGCGCAATATGAGTGACTCAATGCTGCGATTTGGGCTTGATGTCCGTATTAGCGACAGCCCGATGGGATTTGGCTATGGCAATGACGTGATTGGCCCCTTGCCGGAGATACGCACGCTGGAGCAAATCCGCCGTTCCCTGCGCGACCCTGACTGCCAGGGACCAGAGCAGGTTTATGCCATCGCGATGGACGTCGCGAAACAGCAACATTTGGCCGAATTGAAGAAACGCATGCTGTTGTTCGGTATTGTCACCTATGCCCAAGGGCAATTGGGCCAAGAGCCGATACGCAGCCAGGGACACGTACACCGTATCAGCGCGCACAGCGGTTGGTCACCACCGGAGCTGTATGAAATCTGGCAGGGAAAAGCGATCATTTACATGCAGGAACGGGTGGAATATGAACCGGGCCGCTGCTTCGCCGTCCACGCCGGACCCGGCGAGAAGGTGCTGGTGCCGCCGGGCTGGGCCCACGCCACGATTTCTGCCGATCCTCACCAGCCGCTGACCTTCGCGGCCTGGTGCGATCGTGAATATGGCTTCGAATACGATGCCGTGCGTGAATACAAAGGACTGGCGTGGTACCCGCTATTGCAGGGCGACAATATAATCTGGCAACAGAACCCGCGTTATCAATCCGGCCGGCTGCACGCCATCGGCCCACGCCAATACCATGAATTCGGTCTGAGTGATGCCCCGCTCTACTCGCAGTTTGAAACCGATCCGGCGCGCTTCCAGTTCATTTCCAAACCGGGCAGCGTAGCGGAAAAATGGCAACGGTTTGAGCCCTAAAGACTACTGTCTAATTCAATAATAGGAAATTTCTACCCTATGAGTTTCAAGCTGCAGCCTAGGCGCCTGGCTGCAGCTTGAAAGGCGACGGGTATCAGGAGAACAAGCCGCAGGCCACCCCCGCCGCTGCCAGGGCCAACAGCCCCAACATCGCTTTCACCGGTGACAATCCCCGCTTGGCCATCAGATACCAGGTCATCAGCACCACGATCAGCGGCATCAGGTTAGGGAAAATGCCGTCCAGCATTTGCTGCAGGTGAATATTCACCCCGTCTTTGGTGATGAACTCCAGACCGGTGCCCAGTTTGACGTAGCTCGCGGCTACGCCGCCCATAACGAACACTCCCAGCAGGGAAAGCGCTTCTCGCAGGCGTGAGGACTTGCTGCTGACCAGCATTTCCACCGAGCCGGAGCCCATATGGTAGCCCTTCATAAACAGCCAGTAAGACCCGGGAATGACGATCAGGCTGAACGCCATAATGTAGAATAACGGGCCAATCACGCTGCCGCCGGCAGCCAGCGCCATACCGATGCTCAACAAAATGGGCAGCAACATGCCCGGCACCATGGAGTCGCCGATACCGGCCACCGGCCCCATCAGGCCGACCTTGAGCGTATTGATGGTTTCACCGTCGATCGGCTCACCGTTGGCACGTTTTTCCTCCAGCCCTATCACCATGCCGTTAACAATCGCGCCCAACTGCGGCTCGGTGTTATAGAACGAAGTATGGCGGCGAATGGCCTCAATGCGCTGTTGTTTTTCCGGATACAGTTTTTTCAGCGCCGGCATCATGCTCAGGCAGAAACCGTAAGATTCCAGACGTTCAAAGCTCATCGACGACAGGTTGTACATCATCCAACTGCGCCAGCAACGACGCAGGTCCTGCTTATTCAATTTTGGTGTTGGCGTATCCATCAGAATTCATCCTCATCGTCAGCCTGAGGCGCGGCCTGTGCGGCAGCCGCCTGCGGCTCTGGCTTATAGTTGTAGTGAATCAATGCCAGCAGCGCGCCGACAATCACCAGCGCCACCATATTCAGCTTGAGGAAAACAATGCAGATGAACCCCACCAGGAAGTAAATCAGCATGCTGTAGCTTTTAATAATCTGCTTAAGAAGAATGGCGATACCGACCGCAGGCAGAATGCCGCCGACCACGTTCATGGTAGTCAGCACCAGCGTCGGCAAGCTGTCCATAAAGGCGTTGATATAGCGCGCCCCGAAAAAGACGGCGATAAACGTCGGTACAAAGCGCAGCAGGAAGTTGGTGACCTGCGGCCAGATGGCGCTGTTAAGGTAAATGCCCTGTTCGTCCCCGCGCTCCACCGCCAGATCCGCGCGGTGGTTCCAGTAGGAATTGAGTACCATCATGGCATTGAACAGCACGGTGCCCATGATGCCGATAGTCGCTGCCAGGGCGACGGCCACCTCGGGCCCCTTACCGGAAAGAATGCCCAGCGCAATCGCCGGGAATGCTACAAAATTGAGGTCGGCCGGCATCGATCCGCCCGGTGTAACCATGGCGATATAAACCGCCTGTACCGCCACACCAATGATGATGCCGGTCTGTACATCGCCGAGGATAGCCCCCACCAGCATGCCGGAGACCAGCGGACGGCTGAGAATATACCAGCCTCCGGTCAGTCCCAGCAGCCAGGGGCTGCTCAGCGCGCCGAGATAGCAAAGTATCCCGATAAGCGTCGCTTCAAACCACATAGTTCACTCCCGCTGTTCAGGCTTATTTGAGTTTCTTTTTTGCATCCAGCCAGCTGAAATGGCTGGCATCCGGGACTAAACGGAATTCGATGGCGTGGCCGTGTTCGGTCAGGAAATCAAAGGCTTCCGATTCTGGTACCGTCACGGATTGATTCGGGCCGATAGTCACCGTGTCTTTGCGGGCAGACATCGGGCCGACGTTGATTTTCTTGTTGCGATTGCTGAGGTCGATTCCTGCTTCCATCAGCCGTCGCAGCGTGACCGGCGATTTGCCAATCACGAAGTACTGCTTGTCGCTGGCAATCACCTTCGGCAATTTTTCTATCGCCTGCTGTACGGTGAACAGCCATACCTTGGTATCCTGCACTGCCCCTTTCATCACCGATGACAACAGCGGATCTGCCGCGACCTCATCATCAATCGCCACGATGCCGTCGCAGGGCAGCTCTTTCGCCCAGCGGGTCACCAGTTGACCGTGAATGACCCGGTCGTCGATACGTACGAATGAAATAGCCATACTCTCTCCTCAGAAATCGTCCATTTGCGCCGTCACCGCAGGACGGGCAAGCGCAATCGCCTCACCGCCCTGCGCCACCAGCTCCTGTGCCGCCAGTTGAACATCCTTTCCTTCCAGCAATTCGGCACTCATCAGCAACATCGGGAAATTCACGCCGGTCACCACCGCCATCGGCACTGGCGCATTGGGATCAAAGGCGTGACGACAAGCCACGTTGTACGGCGTACCGCACAGCATGTCGCACAGTATCAACACACCGTCAGCCCCTGCGCTCACCCGACGCAGTTCGTCGGCAAACTCCCGCTTAAAAGCCTCGATGCCGGCGCCTTCACTCAGACCGACATGGCTGGTCCCCGGCAACTCGCCGTAAACCATGCGCGCACTGCTCAGTAACGCCTCGGCCAGCGGCCCATGAGAAGTCACAATCACTCTCAACATAATGTTTATCCCCTTACCCAGGCTTTAATGGTGCCCAGGGTTTTACCCAGGCTGCGGCCATGTGGGCTGATGCGATACGCCCCGACCGCAGCCGGGACGATGAAGGTTTCCGCGTAATGCACCACAAAGGGAGCAAAATGGCCCTCAGGGCTTTCAATCACTGCCTCTTCCCCTTCCACCAGATTCAGCACGTTCACTCGCCCTTCGGTATGGTGTAACACCGGTTCACTGAACCAGTGACGGCGGGTTTCGATAAATTCGCGCTCGTGCAGGCCGGTTCGCTCTTCCTGCCAGCCTTGCCCTTCAGCAACCGGTTCAACGCGGTTGACCAGGTGCTCCGTTGCCCAGTCGGTGTCGCATTGCCAGTTGATCACCTGCTCACCGTGCTGCAAATGCACCGGACGCGGCAGGCCATCTAATCCCACACGGCCCCAGTCCCACAGTTTGAAGGTGAAAATGTACGGCGTAGCGCTGATCTCCAGCACCATGGTACCCGCACCTGAGCAGTGCACCGTCCCAGCTGGGATCAGGAAGTGATCGTGTTTACGCGCCGGGAAGCGGTTCACAAAACGGCGATCGTCGAACGCCTTTTCGCCCCTTTGGGAGGCCGCCAGATCGGCCATCATCGCCTGCGGATCGGTACCGTTTTTCATCCCCAGATACACTTCGGCGCCTTGCTCTGCCGCCAGAATGTAATAGCTTTCATCCTGGGTGTAATGCATGCCGAAATGCTGTTGGATGTATTCCGTCAGCGGGTGCACCTGGAAGCTGAGGTTTTGCCCGCCGACGGTATCCAGCAGGTCAAAACGGATCGGGAATTCGGCGCCGAAACGGGCGTGTACGCGCTCGCCCAGCAGGGGCCTCGGGTATAACAGCACCAAATCCTGTGAGGGGATCTCGACCCGAACGTCACCAAAACGCATTAGCAGGCTGTTTTCCTCGGGCACGCAGTCAAAACACCACGCGTAGTTGGCTGCCGTCGGGTCGAGATCGAACTGTTGCTTCATCCATTGACCGCCCCAAATACCGGGGTCAAAAAAGGGCACGACGCGGAATGGACGTTGGGTGACCTGCTGCAATCCAGCGTGGAATGCCTCGCCACTCACGGCCTTGGGCTTACCTGCCTGGTTGGTGTCCAACACCAGGTCAGCACGCTGCAACAACGGGGTTTTATGGCGATCGAACACCCGCCATTCCACAAAAAAGGCCCGCTTGTAACGGCGCAACACGTCTTCGTCCACATTGGTGACGCCCCAGTTGCCCAGTTCACCACGGCGAAAACGCTGCTGGATTTCCCAGCGAGCCATGTCGGCATACACCAGCACATCGCCCTCGGCGATCAACGCCGCGCCCGGTCCATAAATCACTACCAGGCCACTGTCGACGCTCGCAATTTGATCGCGTAGCTGCTGCACGCGCTCATCATCAAAAAATTCAGGCAGTTGATGGCATGACAGCACGCCAAAAACGCGGTCATCGGTTAAGTTGCGTTCAATCATCGCGTGAATATGCGATTCATCATATTTGGCCAATTCGGCGTTGATACTGCTGGCGGGCTTCAGCGGATGGATAAGATTCTCGCTCAGTTCTGCCAAATTCACCCCAGGGTAGCAATCCACCACCAACAGGGTTTTGCGTAACCCGAGGGCGGCAACCTTGCGGCTGACTGCCTCGACCACCGCCGGCCAACCTTGCCAGGCGGCATGATCAAAGCCCTGAACCGCCACTTCCGGGTGTTTGTCATAGCTTGTTGCGTTGCGCTGTTGCTCTGTCATATCCTTCTGCCTATGCACTGAATAGATAGAAAAAGATTAATCGATTAACCCCATAACAAACAGGCTGATTAACGAGATTAACCTCATATAACGGATAATAACCTGCTAAAAAGCTTATAAATCGCGATCGTCGTCACACTCTATTTAACGAAATCACACAGAAAAAGGTTAATCGATATACCTTGATGTAAAAGCCAGTATCGACAGGAGATGAAATGAGCACCATAACCTTGGCGGATGTCGCCGCATACGCAAAAGTCTCCACCGCTACGGTTTCGATGGTATTGCGCAACCGTGGCCGCATATCGGATGAAACACGCAAGCGTGTGCTGAGCGCCATCGATCATCTGGGCTACGTTTACAATCAGACCGCGGCAAACCTGCGCAATCGCAGCAGCAATCAGGTCGGCCTGCTGCTACATGACATCACCAACCCTTTTTACGCCGAGATGACCGCCGGGTTGAGTCAGGAAATGGAACGCCATCAACTGATGCTGTTTCTGGCCAACAGCGAAGAATCGGCCGACAGGCAACAAAAATTTGTCGACTCGCTGCTGCAAAACAGCGCCAGCGGTATGGTGCTGTGTGCCGCCCGACAAACGCCGAGCCTGTTTTTTGAAACGCTGAAACGCCGCAAGATCCCGGCCATCATGGTGGTCAGGCCGGTGGCTGATGCGCACTTTGACTTTGTCGGCACAGATAACTTCCTTGGCACACAGTTGGCAACCCAGCATCTGTTGGATCTTGGCCA
Source organism: Serratia sp. BNK-12 (assembly GCF_047456085.1). Lineage (NCBI taxonomy): Bacteria > Pseudomonadati > Pseudomonadota > Gammaproteobacteria > Enterobacterales > Yersiniaceae > Serratia > Serratia sp. BNK-12. The sequence continues at coordinate 514,509 of NZ_CP179896.1, read as the reverse complement.
TCGCAATATTGCTTTCATCGGAGGATCCATCAACTCCACCACCCGCGCGCAGCGGTTGGGGGGTTACACCAGCAAGCTGCTGGAACGGGGGATTGTGGTCAAGGGCGAATGGATCGTCGACAGCGAGGCCAGCCAAAGCTCCGGCGCCAAGGCTGCAGAGCAGTTGCTGATGGCCCATCCGGAAATCACGGCGGCGTTATGCTATCAGGACATTGTCGCGTTGGGTGTGATGCAGACATTACGCAAACTCGAGCGCCAGATTGGCCGTGATTTCGCGCTGATAGGGTTTGATGATATTACCGAAGCGTCGCTGGTGCAGCCGGGTTTGACCACCGTATCGGTGGCCTCCCGCGAGATCGGCCGCAAGGCGGGGGAACTGCTGTATAGCCGCATTCAAGGCAATGATGAACCGCCAAAACGCATCATCCTGCCGCCTTCGCTGGTGATCCGCCAATCCTGCGGCTTTGCCGATCAATCTACGCCAGCCTGAGGCCGGCGTAGAGCCTTTAGCCAACCTGCACCGACAGCATACTCAGTGCGCTCATCTCGATGCCCTCCACCGGAAGGGTTATCGCCTCTTTGCCGTCCCAACTGCCCAGTACGTATAACAGCGGCAGGTAGTGTTCCGGCGTCGGGTTAGACAGCGCTGCGCCTTCGTGCTGCATAAAATTGACCAGCGGGTGGTTATCTCCCTGATAATTCAGGTTATCACGCACAAACCGGTCAAACGAAGTGGCCCACGGATAAGGGGTGGCGTCCCCCTGCCATTTTACCATCCGCAGGTTATGCACCACGTTGCCGCTGGCGACGATCATCACCCCCTGGTCACGCAACACCGCCAGTTTACGGCCCAGTTCATAATGGTATTCCGCCGGTTTGGTGCCGTCGATGCTGAGCTGCACGATCGGAATATCCGCCTCGGGATACATTTTGATCAACACGCCCCAGGTGCCGTGGTCCAGGCCCCATTCGCTGTCGTCTGCCGTGACAGTAATCGGCGCCAACACTTGCTGGATCTGCGCCGCCAGCTCAGGGGATCCTGGCGCCGGATACCGGGTATCGAACAGCGCCTGCGGGAAACCGCCAAAGTCATGGATGGTTCTTGGTTTTTCCATCGCGGTCACCGCGGTGCCACGGGTGTACCAGTGAGCAGAAACGGCAATGATGGCCTTCGGGCGCGGCAGCGTTTCACCCAGATGACGCCAGGCCTGGGTATAGCGGTTTTCTTCCAGCGCGTTCATCGGGCTACCGTGGCCGAGAAAAAGTGCAGGCATACGAGAGCTGTTCATACAAGATCCTTGGTCAGTCGCAAACATGATGGGGACTAGACTACGCCGTTTGCCACGGCGACACAGCCGGATAACCGTGATGATGATCTTCAATAAATTTGAACGGTTAAAACGATAGAAACAATCAGCCAAATCCACTCGATTTATGCCTTTACTCTGTTAGTATCAGAAAATAAACGATAATTTCAGCATAAAAGGAGACAACCATGTCCGTACCGCTGCTCCTGACCTTGCTGGCCGGCGGCGCCACCTTTGTCGGCGCCCTGTTCGGCATTATTGGCCAGAAGCCTTCCAACCGAATGCTGGCTTTTGCTCTTGGATTTGCCGCTGGGATTATGCTGCTGATATCGCTGATGGAAATGCTGCCCGCGGCGCTGCACACCGTCGGCATGTCGCCGATGATGGGTTACGGCATGTTCATGCTTGGGCTGCTGGGGTATTTCGCGCTGGACCGCATGCTGCCGCACCAGCACCCGCAGGATCTGATGCAGCAACCGCTGAAACCGCACAACCTGAAGCGCACCGCGGTGCTGTTGACGCTGGGCATCAGCCTGCACAACTTCCCGGAAGGCATCGCTACCTTCGTCACCGCCAGCGCCGACCTGGAACTGGGCATGGGCATTGCGTTGGCCGTGGCTATCCACAATATTCCTGAAGGTCTGGCGGTGGCTGGCCCGGTGTATGCCGCAACCGGCTCCAAGACCAAAGCCCTGCTGTGGTCCGGTATTTCCGGCATGGCGGAGATTCTCGGCGGCGTATTGGCGTTCCTGCTGCTTGGCCCGATGATTTCGCCGGTGGTAATGGCGTCGATTATGGCGGCGGTTGCCGGCATCATGGTGGCGCTGTCGGTTGATGAACTGATGCCGTTGGCGAAAGAAATCGATCCGCACAATAACCCGAGCTACGGCGTGCTGTGTGGGATGGCGGTGATGGGATTCAGCCTGACGCTGTTGCAAAGCGGCGGCATAGGTTAACGGTTTTCAGCCACAAAAAAAGCCGCATTACGCGGCTTTTTTCATCGTCAGAAAGTCAGTTCGTTATCAGCTGGCTTTCTTTTCGTGAGCCTGGCGGTAAGCCACCAGATCTTCGATGGTCAATACGGTCATATCATGCTGTTTGGCAAACACGATCACTTCCGGCGCATGCGCCATGCTGCCATCGTCGTTAGTCAGTTCACACAGCACACCGGCAGGTTTGAAACCGGCCATAGAGACCAGATCGATAGTCGCTTCAGTGTGACCACGACGGCTCAGCACGCCACCTGGCTGCGCGCGCAGCGGGAAAACGTGCCCAGGACGATTCAGATCGCTTGGCTTGGCGTTATCGGCCACGGCCGCACGGATAGTGGTCAGGCGATCGGAAGCGGACACGCCGGTGGTCACGCCCTGCGCCGCTTCGATAGTCACGGTGAAGGCCGTCTGGAACTGGCTGGAGTTGTTGGTCACCATCATCGGCAGTTCGAGCTGCTGACGACGTTCTTCGGTGAGACACAGACACACAATACCGCTGCCGTGGCGAATGGTCAGTGCCATCTGCTCAACGGTCATGGTTTCTGCGGCGAAGATCATATCACCTTCGTTTTCACGATTTTCATCATCGAGCACCATTACACCGCGGCCATTGCGCAATGCTTCAATAGCTCGCTCTACGCGTTCTACCGGCGTGCCGAAATCTGAAAGTAGGGTCTGATTCATGGTAAAAAACCTCATTAAAAAATTATGGATTACCAGAACCAGGGCGATCTTGAGGAGTAGCTAGCAATAGCTAAAAAAATAACGCAAGCGGGCGCAAACCCGGCAGATACCGTTACTCTCTCCCATCCGGACTATAACCGTCGGCCCCGGAATTACACCGGATCTGCTGACCTCTAACCAAGCTGCAAGAGACTGGCTGAGCGCTCGCGGGCTTTCACCGTAGAAGGTGATTTACCGCCGGTGGGGACTTGCACCCCGCCCTGAGAATAAGCTTCTCGACTATAACGCTAATGATTAATCAGGGCAATTGGCAAAAGCACAATTCGGCCAATCACAGGGAATGCGGTTATTAGTTTATCCGGCGGGCAACTCGCATTACACTAGACGACAGCTATTAAACTCTGAAAGGGATACGCCATGATTGACCCGAAAAAAATTGAACAGATCGCACGCCAGGTGCATGAATCCATGCCTAAAGGCGTACGTGAATTCGGGGAAGACGTTGAGAAAAAAATCCGTCAGGTGCTGCAGTCGCAGCTTACCCGTCTGGATTTGGTCAACCGCGAAGAGTTCGACGTTCAGACACAGGTGCTGCTGCGCACCCGTGAAAAGCTGGCGTTGCTGGAACAACGCATGAACGAGTTGGAAAGCAAGCTGAACGCAGCACCAGCCGCACAACAGCCAGACGCAGAATAGTTACCGCTAAGGGCGCGGCATCGCGCCCTTACTGCCGTTTTAACGCCGCCTTCGGCCTGCGCGGCAACACCAGCCAAATCAACGCGAACATCCCCAGCGCATACAGGCTTTTCCAGCCGATAATGACCATCAGCAGCAAACACAGCCCCAGCCCTACCGCCGCCATTAACCGCGAACGTCCGTGCAAAATTCGACAGCCCGCCAGCATACACAGCAGGTAGATCAGCACAAAGATGCCATTGGCATACACCAACAGCATATCCAACGGCAGTTTCAGCGTATAAATCAGCAGGGTAAACAGCAGGCAACAGCCCACCACCGCGCTTAATGCATTGACCGGTGCCTGTCCGGCGGACAGTTTAGCCAACGCGCTGGCTGGCCGATCCTGCGCCTGCGACCACACCAGCCGGGCGAAGCTTTGGGTATAGATATTCACGCTGGCAAAGCAAGCCAGATAACCTATGACGCAGGCTACCCACAACGCATGTTGCCCAAACAGTTGCACCACGATACCCGGCAACGACGCGGCCGCCGCCTGATGTTCACCGTACGCGTGAAAGTGCAACACCGCCACGGTACAACCCCAGTACACCGCCCCGGCGACCAGCAGGCCAAACAGCAGGGCACGCGGGAAATCGCGCTCAGGGTTGCGGAACTCGGTTGCCAGATGCGCAAAGGCTTCCAAACCGACAAAGCACCAGAACATCACCGCCAACGCGTGGAACAAATTAGGGGGAGATATTTCGTCGAGTGCTGGCCAGGGGATTTGAGCAGGAGAGATGCCGCCACGCCACCAAATTGCGGCGACCAGCGCCACCACCAGCATGGCGATCAGCGTTTGAATATTGGCGCTGGAACCGGCGCTGCGCGTACCCAGCAGCCAAATCACCATCAGAGTGGCTATTTGCACCAGCAGCAGGCCATTGGCGCTCCAGCCGAACGCGGCCTGCCAAAAACCGGCGGCTATCTGTAACGCCGCGGGCAAGCCCACCGGGATCACCGACAAAAACAGCCAGCCGGTCACTTTCGCCATACGCGGGCCAAAAGCCAGCCCGACAAAATGCGCGGCACCACCGGCGCTGGGGAAATGCCGGCCCAGAGCAGCAAAAGCGATGGCAATCGGGAACACCAGCGCAATCAATACCGGCCAGGCCCAAAGGCTATCGCCCTGCGCCACCTGGGCCGCCAGCGCAGGAACGGCGAACACCCCCGTTCCCAGCAATGAAGTGGACAATAGCCCAACGCCCTGCGCCAAACTCAATTCCTGCTTCAGTCCACTCACTGCCACCGCCGTTTTATCCGCCATACTTCAAGTTGCATCCGCGTCGGCTGCTTTTACTCACCCGATTACCGCCTTGATACCACTCGAATTATTTAGGCTAAAAAGAGTCTGTTAGCCACGCCCGTCTTTGATTGCCTTGATAATATTGGTGGTCGACAGGCCGTCTTCAAAGTTCAGTACCTTGACGTCGCCGCCGTTGGCCCAAACCTCGGCGCTGCCGGCAATATCTTCAGGTTTGTAGTCGCCGCCTTTCACCAGCAGATCCGGCAGGATATCGGCGATCAGGCGTTGCGGCGTGTCTTCTTCGAATGCCACAACCCAGTCCACCGCTTCCAACGCACCCAATACGATCATGCGGTTTTCCAGCGCGTTGACCGGACGGGTCTCGCCTTTCAGGCGCTTGGTGGAAGCGTCGCTGTTGACCGCCACAATCAGGCGGTCGCCCAGTTTGCGGGCATTCGCCAGATAGGAAACGTGACCGGCATGCAGAATGTCGAAGATACCGTTGGTCATCACCACTTTTTCACCGCGCTGACGTGCTTGCGCCACGGCGGTTTTCAACTGGGCTTCGGTCATGACGCCAAAGCCGGTTTCGGCACGGCCACGCACCGCATTTTCCAGCTCGATCGGGGAAACGGTAGAGGTCCCCAGTTTGCCCACCACCACGCCGGCAGCGGCATTGGCCAGGAAACAGGACTCTTCCAAGGTGTTACCGGCAGCCAACGCGGCGGCCAGCACGCCAATCACGGTATCGCCGGCGCCGGTAACGTCAAACACTTCCTGCGCCTGGGTTGGCAGGTGCAGTGGCGGAACGCCCAATTGCAGCAACGTCATGCCGTGTTCGGAACGGGTGACCAGCAGCGCGGAGAGCTCAAAGTCCGCCACCAGCTTCATGCCGCGTTCGACCAGCTCGGCTTCGTCTTTGCAGTGCCCTACGACCGCTTCGAACTCAGACAGGTTTGGCGTCAGCAGCGTCGCGCCGCGATAGCGCTCAAAATCGGAACCCTTTGGATCGATCAGCACCGGCACCTTGGCGGCCCGCGCCAGTTGGATCATGCTCTGTACCTGGCTCAGCGCACCTTTGGCGTAGTCAGACAGCACCAGCGCACCAATTTGCGGCAGCGCCTGCTGGATACGTTCCAGCATGGGTTGCGAATCGACGTTGGAGAACCCTTCTTCGAAGTCGAGACGGATCAGTTGCTGGTTGCGTGACAGCACGCGCAGCTTGGTGATGGTCGGATGCGTCGGTACCGAAACGAAATCACAGCGCACGTTCACTTCGTTCAGCTTGGCGCTCAGTGCACGCGCCGCGTCATCAATACCGGTCAAGCCCACCAGGCGTGAGTTGGCACCCAGCGAAGCGATATTCATCGCCACGTTTGCTGCACCGCCGGGACGCTCTTCAATGGTTTCAACCTTGACCACCGGCACCGGCGCTTCCGGTGAAATACGGCTGGTCGGCCCATACCAATAGCGATCCAACATGACGTCACCCACCACCAATACCCCGGCGCGGCGAAAATCAGGCAGTGTAACTTTCATCCGATAACTCCAAAAAAGTACAAAATTTTAGTGGCGCAGATATTACCACAGACGTCTGTAATAGCTGCAAAACGTATTGCGCAACCGGCCTGCCTAACCCAGCCACTTCGCCCAACTGGTGCGAACCTGTTCACGCTCGGCGGCAAATTGCCCCTTGGCGACCTTGCCGGAATGCTCCTGCAACGCCAGGTGGTGAATTTCATCGCGCATGGTGACGTAGGCCTGAGTGAGCGCCTGCGCCTCTTCTTCCGGCATGATGCCGTAATTTGCCATCAACTCGAAAATGCGTACGTTATCAGACCAACGCGTCAGACGGGGCTCGGTGCTTGCATAGCCTAAGACCAGATACTGGGCAATAAATTCGATATCGGTGATACCGCCCTCGTCGGCTTTGATATCAAAGAGTTCACGCTGCTTGTTGCCGAGGTGATTACGCATTTTCTCGCGCATCTCGCGTACCTCCAGCCGCAGCGTTTCGCCGTCGCGTGGTTTGCACAAGATCTCACGGCGAATCGCGTCAAACTGCTGATGCAGCGCCGGATCGCCATGGACGATACGCGCCCGCACCAGTGCCTGGTGCTCCCAGGTCCAGGCCTCGTTCTGCTGATAATCGGCAAAGGCTTCGACCGTGCTGACCAACATGCCTGCTGCGCCCGAAGGCCGCAGGCGAGCGTCCACCTCGTACAAAATGCCGGAGGAGGTGCGGGTACTGAACAGGTGCATGACGCGCTGCGCCAAACGCAGATAAAACTGACGGCCGTCGATGCAGCGATCGCCGTCGGTCATCACGTCCGGTGGACAATCCAGAATAAACACCAGATCAAGATCGGAACTGTAGCCTAGCTCCCAACCGCCCAGTTTTCCGTAGCCAATCACGGCAAAACCGCGCCCTTCCCGCTCCTGCAAATGGGTCGGTTGACCATAGCGAGCCACCATGTCGTTCCATGCTTGCTGCACCACCGTATCGATAATGGCCTCGGCCAGGTAGGTGAGGTGATCGCTCACTTTCATCACCGGCAGCGCCCCAGAGATATCCCCGGCGGCGATGCGTAATTGCTGCGCCTGTTTGAATTGACGCAATGCCTCAAGTTTCTGCTCTTCGTCATCTTCCGGTACCCGCAACAGGTACTGGCGCAGTTCGCTGCGGTAAGCGTCCGGGGCTACCGGCTGATACAACGTCGCCGGATCCAGCAGTTCGTCCAGCAACAGCGGATAGCGCGACAGTTGGTTGGCGACCATCGGCGAAGCGGCGCACAGGCGAATCAGATGGCTGAGCGCCGCGTGGTATTCCACCAACAGCTCAAGGTAGGTGGTGCGCGTTACGATGCTCAACAGCAGCTGGGTCAACCGCAGCAGCGCCGTCGGCGCATCCTGACGCGGACACACTTCCGCCAGCAAACGCGGCATCAATTGATCAAGTACATCGCGACCGCGCGGGCCGATAGTACGTTTGTCGACGTCGTGACGAAACTCGGCGATGGTACGCAACATCTGCCTGCGCGCTTCTTCATCCAGATGTGGCGTCAACGGCGCCAGTTCGTGTTCTTCCAGTGCATCCTGCCACAGGCTGTGGTAGTGCTGATAATCGGGATCTTCGCCCACATCGGGACTATCGTCGCCAATCAGGTCGTTAAATACCGCTCTGACCGCCTGCATATGCTCGTCCAGCGCCGCGAGCAGCGTCGACCAGTCGTCGAACCCCATGCCCCAGGCCAAACGGGCCTGATCGAGCTCATCTTGTGGCAGCGTCTGCGTTTGTTGGTCGGCAATGGCCTGCAGCAGGTTTTCCAGCCGGCGCAGGAACAAGTAGCTGGCGCTCATCGCCTGTACCTGTTGCGGCTCCAGCAACCCCAGTTCCCCCACCGCCTGCAGCGTGGGCAGCAGCGATCGCCCCTGCAGTGCCGGCTCTCGCCCGCCGCGGATCAATTGGAATACCTGAGTGATAAATTCAATTTCGCGGATGCCGCCGGCACCCAGCTTGATGTTGTCTTTCAGCCCACGCCGCCGCACTTCGCGGGCGATCATGCCTTTCATATTGCGCAGCGACTGGATCACGCTGAAATCGATATAGCGACGAAAAACGAACGGCCGCAGGGTTTTGCGCAACTCTTCACTGTAGGCGTCTTCCGAACCGCCCATCAGCCGCGCTTTCACCATCGCGTAACGTTCCCAGTCGCGCCCCTGCTCCTGGTAATAGTCCTCCAGGGCGGCGAAGCTCATGACCAGCGGACCACTGTCGCCGAAGGGCCGCAGCCGCATATCCACACGATAAACAAAGCCGTCGATGGTTTGCTGATCCAGCGCCTTGATCAGCCGCTGCCCCAGACGGGTAAAGAACTGCGCGTTATCCAACTCGCGCCGTCCTCCCTGGGTCTGACCGTTTTCCGGGTAGGCAAAAATCAGGTCTATATCGGACGAGAAGTTCAGCTCGCCGCCGCCCAGCTTCCCCATGCCGAGGATCAGCAACGGCTGGGGTACGCCCTGGGCGTTGCACGGGGTGCCCCACTCACGGCAGCAGGTTTGATACAGCCAGTCGCGAGCGCTGACGATCAGCGTTTCCGCCAGCCCGCTCAGCTGCAACAGCGTCTCTTGCGTGCTGCACAGATTCTGCGCCTGCGCCCAGGCGATCCTCACCAGCGTCTCGCGGCGGAACAGACGTAACGCGCGCATCAGTTGCGCTTCGTCGCGCACATCTTCCAGCGTGTCTTGCAACCAGGCGGCGTAATGTTGCCACTCGTCCGCGACCGGTGGCTGTTTGCGCAACGTCTCCAGCCATTGCGGCTGACTGAGCAACATGTCGCAGACAAAATCGCTCGACGCCAAAACCCGCTGTTCCTGGCTGCTGAGCACGCAGTCCGCGCCCTGAGTTTCCTGAAAACGCTGCACGATGCTCTGTGCCTGAACCTGTAACCTGCTCGAGAGTGGCAACATAGTGAAGGATCCGTTCTGCGGCCTGCGCCTCGCAGGCCAGCTTTATTAGCGGAGCGCGCCGTTTAACCAGAATGGCGCATGCGATAAGGCCTGTTTGCGGCTGGATTCGTACCAGCCTTGACGACGTTCGGCCAGCGCCTGCTGCAGTTCGCGCCAGCTTTCGATATAAGGACCGGTTTCGTCATCGGGATAAGCACCGGACAGCAGGATAAATGCCGACACCTGACGGGTCAGGCGCGGCAACTGTTCCTCGTATTCATCCTCGTTCAACGTGCGCGTGAAGGCCTCTTTCAACTCGGCCGCGCTGCGTCCCAGCATAATGTCGCTGAAACGTTTGAATGAACCGTCGAGCTTGGTTTGCGCCTTGGCGTCGATAAAGGGTTTCCAGGCGCCGGTCACCAACCATGATGTGAGCGCTAACTTACACTGCAGGTATTCTGCGCTGTAACACAACACCTGCGGCTGAGTGCTCTTATCAATCAACAGCGGCTCCAGTGCGGTCAGGCGGGCGCGCAGATCGGCGCTGGCTTTGCGTGGTACCAGACCACCGAAGATCACCAGTGCCTGACGGATCAGCGCAATCGCCTCCATAACGGAGCGACGGGCCTGGGTATCACCGCGCAGCCACAGCTCTTCGTGATACTGCCAGTGGCTCAGGCCCAGTTCGAAACTGGCAACCATACCCTGTTCTACGCTGGATTTGGCCGCAGGCTTCAATACCGCCAGCGGGCGGCGCTCACGCGGAGCATTGCCCTGCGCCAGATGATAGCCGCGCGCCGCTTTGCTCAGGTTGCCCTGACGCAGGCCGCCGTGCATCGCCAATTCGTTGGCCAGCGCCAGCAGATCGTCGGTATTACCCGTTTTAAGCTCCAGCTCAATCTCGCACAGCGCTTCACTCAGCTCACCGGCGCTGACCTCGCCCTGGTCAAGCCCAACCTCAATCTCGCTCTTACCGTAAGTGACCACCCACTTCTCACGCACGAAGTCGGTGCGGAACAGGGGCTGCAACGCCTGCTGCAGCGCGTCGACATCACAGCCTTGCGGCCAGATATCCGCCGGGAACCGTTCCAACGCCAGCTCCGGCGTGGTGATAGCCACATTATATTCCGGGCGCTGATGCAAACCCGCCACCACCTTACCGGCGGTTTTGATGGTCATTTCATAACTGTCGTCGAAGCCGCGGATACGCAGCCCCATATCCTGACTGCGCAGGAAATTATCGGCGGTTTCGAAGTAGATATTGGTCAGTTTTTGCGGCGCGGAATGCTGATGAGGCCAGGCAGCCAACTGCTGCGGCAAAGCGGCAACCGCATCCGGGGTAGCAATAAATTTCAGTTCTATTTCAACGGTCATAAGTCTTTTACACCAATAAGTTACGCATTCGCGTCAGCCTTCACGGCGGCGGGCCTCGCCTGCCGCGCTCTGCCCGATGACGCACAGTTGCCGTTATCTTACCGCGATTCCCTGCACCTTAACCCTGCTAACTGCAGAAAAAACCTGTTACGTTATAAAACACTGCGCAACTCACAGAATCTGCCACAGTAAGATAGTTCTCATTCCGGTTTTTGCGTTGCGTCGTCAGACTGAACGCTCTACTATCGTTCCCATAAATTCACACAGAAACGATGAACTAATGCAGAAATTACGCCTAATTTGCCTTGCCGTGCTGAGCTTCAGCATCACTTGGGGCGCCCATGCCGAAGATAAACGCTATATCTCCGATGAATTGAATACTTACGTCCATAGCGGCCCGGGTAATCAGTACCGTATCGTCGGTACCCTGAACGCCGGTGAAGAAGTCACCCTGTTGAGCGTAAATGACAGCACCAACTATGGCCAGATCCGCGATGCGAAAGGCCGCACGACCTGGATCCCGCTCAATCAGCTGAGCCAGACGCCAAGCCTGCGCACCCAAGTGCCGGCGCTGGAGCAACAGGTAAAAACCCTGACCGACAAGCTGGCCAACATCGACAACAGCTGGAACCAGCGCACGGCAGAAATGCAGCAGAAAGTGGCCGGCAGCGACAGCACCATCAGCGGTCTGCAGCAGGAAAACCAGGATCTGAAAAATCAGCTGGTGGTCGCACAGAAAAAGGTTAACGCGGTTAATCTGCAGCTCGACGACAAACAGCGCACCATTATCCTGCAGTGGTTCATGTACGGCGGTGGCGTAGCCGGCGTAGGCCTGCTGCTTGGCTTGTTGTTGCCACACCTGATCCCGCGGCGCAAAAGCAATAACCGCTGGATGAACTGATTTCAGTCTCCTTCTGTTTGAGATCGGGCGCCTGCGGGGCGCCCTTTTTATTGGCTGCGGCACCGCCCGGCTAATTGAGGTAATCTGGTCAGCAGAGCCTTAAGATAAATTCAGGAGTTAACAGTGAAGACTTACCTGGTCGGCGGCGCCGTCCGCGACAGCCTGCTTGAGATACCGGTATTCGACCGCGACTGGGTGGTGGTGGGCGCCGCGCCGTCAGAGCTGATCGCGCTGGGATATCAACAGGTCGGTAAAGACTTCCCGGTGTTTCTTAATCCCAAGACCCATGAAGAATATGCGCTGGCGCGCACCGAGCGGAAATCCGGCCAGGGCTATACCGGTTTTACCTGTTACGCCGCGCCGGACGTGACGTTGGAACAGGATCTGCAGCGTCGGGATCTGACCATCAACGCCATCGCCCGCAGCGCCGACGGGGAGTTAATCGATCCTTTCAACGGCGTGGCCGACCTGCAAGCGCGGGTGTTACGCCATGTATCTGAAGCTTTTGGTGAAGATCCGTTGCGCGTGCTGCGCGTGGCGCGCTTTGCCGCCCGCTTCGCTCATCTGGGTTTTACCGTAGCCCCGGAAACCGCGGAGTTGATGCGTCAGATGGCGAACAGCGGCGAACTGGCGGCGCTGACCCCGGAACGGGTCTGGAAAGAAACCGAGAAGGCGCTGCAGAGCCAAAGCCCGCAGGTCTATTTCCAGGTGCTGCGCGACTGCGAGGCGCTCAGCGTACTGTTCCCGGAGATCGATGCTTTATTCGGCGTACCGGCCCCCGCCAAATGGCACCCGGAGATCGATACCGGCATTCACACGCTGATGACGCTGGCTATCGCCGCCCAACTCAGCCCCGAGGTCGACGTGCGCTTTTCGGCGCTGTGCCATGATTTGGGTAAAGGGCAGACACCAAAAGAGCTGTGGCCGCACCACCACGGCCATGGGCCTGCCGGTGTTGTGCTGGTAGAGGCCTTATGTCAGCGGTTGCGCGTGCCCAACCCGGTACGCGACCTGGCCAAACTGGTGGCCGAGTATCACGACCTGATCCACACCGTTAACAAACTGCGCCCGGAGACCCTGTTGAAACTGTTTGATGCGGTCGATGTCTGGCGCAAGCCTCAGCGGCTGGAGCAGATGATCCTCACCAGCGAAGCCGATGCTCGCGGCCGTACCGGATTTGAAAACAATCCCTACCCGCAGGGTGACTATCTGCGCCAGGCGTTTCAGGTGGCGAATGCCGTCTCGGTAAAAGAAGTGGTGGCCAGCGGCCTGCAAGGGCTGGCGATCCGCGATGAGCTCAAACGCCGTCGTCAACAGGCGTTGGCCGACTGGAAACAAACCCAGGATATTCTGAAAGACCAGGCATAAAAAAACCCCGCAGCGCGGGGTTTTTAATTGGCATGCCGCTTACATGAAGACCATGTAAACCACGGCGGCAACGATAAAACGATAGATGGCGAACGGCACAAACGAAATGCGTTTGATCAGCGACAGGAAGGTTTTTATCGCGATCAGCGCTACGACGAAAGCGGTAGCAAAACCGACGGCGAACATCGGTAAATCGCCCATCGTCAGGAAGTGCAGGCTCTTGTACAAGTCCAGCCCGCTGGCACCGATCATCATCGGCACCGCCAGAATGAAGGAGAACTCGGAGGCCGCATAACGGTTCACGCCCACCAGCATACCGCCGGCAATGGTCGAACCTGAACGGGAAAAGCCCGGCCACAGCGCCAGACACTGGAAGCAACCAATCATAAACGCTTGGCGGTAGGTGATGTCATCCAGCCCTTCAGCGCTCGGTTTTTTCGGCTTCAGCCATTCCGCCGCCAGCAACAGGAAACCACCGACCACCAACGCATACATCACGTTTTTCGGTGCGAACAGCGATTTGATGAAATCATGGAGCAACAGTCCCAGCACTACTGCGGGGATCATCGCCAGCAGGATATGGCCCAGTTTCAACCGGCCCGCCGTTTTGCCTTCGTGCTCAACCGGCTTACCGCCGAAATGAATGCCGATCAGCCCGAACAGACGGCGCCAGAACATCACCACCACCGCAAGAATCGACCCCAACTGAATGATCACTTCAAAGGTTTTGGCCTTATCGCCGGTAAAACCCAGCCACTCGCCAACGATGATCATGTGCCCGGTAGAAGATACCGGCAAAAATTCAGTTAACCCTTCAACCACCCCAAGAACAAACGCAATAAACAGTGAATGCATGTCCGCCATGTGCTTCGATCACCCCATAAATTTACGGCTATAAACATAAAAAAGCGGCAGTGCTCAATACATTGCCGCTAAAACAATTCTCAGGTTCAGACCAGGTTAACGGCCTTTAGTTGCACCTGTATGACAGAACATCACACCGGACGGGTACCACGCTCAATAATCACCCCAACCCGGCTGGCATGTGCAACAGCGCCCGGTTTGCTGACCTTAATACGGACCCAGGGGGAATTGAAGCGCTGGAGCAATATTTCAGATATTTCCTCTGCCACCCGCTCCACCAACGCAAAGCGATTTGGCTCCACGTGCTGGATGATGGCTTCACTGATATCGGCATAGCTCAGACAGTCGTTCACGTCGTCGCTGGCAGCTGCCTGGCGGTTGTCCCAGCCCATTTCGATATCGAACACCAGCTTCTGGCGAATGTTTTGTTCCCAGTCATAAACGCCAATGGTGGTGATTACGGTAAGTTCTTCTATAAATACGATATCCATCACGTCATTCTCTGTTTTTGGCCTTGCCGGATACCACTTCCAGCGGAATATGCGTATTATCCCTTTATGTTGCGAGTAAAACGACCCTTATTAAACGGAACCGCGTTATGAGTGCTACCGCGCTTGGCATGATTATCTTCGCGTATCTGTGTGGCTCAATTTCCAGTGCGATCCTGGTTTGTCGGATCGCCAGGCTGCCCGATCCGCGTGAACATGGCTCAGGGAATCCAGGGGCTACCAACGTCCTGCGCATCGGCGGTCGCCTGGCGGCGGCGGCGGTGCTGGTTTTCGATATTCTCAAAGGAATGCTGCCGGTCTGGCTGGCATACAAGCTTAATGTCCCGCCGCTGTACCTGGGGCTGACGGCAATTGCCGCCTGCGTTGGGCACATCTATCCGGTGTTCTTCCATTTCCGTGGCGGCAAGGGCGTGGCAACGGCATTTGGTGCCATAGCACCGATAGGCTGGGATCTGACCGGTCTGATGACCGGTACCTGGTTGCTGACCGTGTTGCTCAGCGGTTACTCTTCGCTGGGCGCGATTGTCAGCGCGCTGATTGCCCCCTTCTACGTTTGGTGGTTCAAACCGCAGTTCACCTTCCCGGTAGCCATGCTGTCATGCCTGATCCTGATGCGGCACCACGACAACATTCAGCGCCTTTGGCGTGGGCAGGAAGGAAAAATTTGGGGCAAATTCCGCAAGAAAAAGCCTGAAGCGGTTGAGCAGGAAACCAAAAAAGAAGAGTAATTCATAACGCCAGGGGCAGGTCAGCCTGCCCCGAATTAGCCCGGGTTCTGTTCCCCTCGTTGCCCGTTTTTTTGAGTTATCACTCTATCGTCGTGAATATATTGCGTTTTCCCGCCAGGGTAACGCCTCTGCTGTAATAATATCCCTCTTTCAAAATCGCATGAATTGCCAAATGGCCCCATCGCTAATGATTATCATTAGCGACAATTAAATATTGTCATTCCCTAAAGATGGATCATCAATAAAATGCCTATGAAGACTATTCGGCGCCTGATAATAAAACAGCCTAACCTTTTTATGCTGCTGGCAGGAATATGTACCAGTTCATTGGCTTATGCCGCAGGGGAAAACGAAAGTGTCATTACCGTTTACGGCGAGGGAAATACGGCAGAAGAAGCCATAGGATCCAATGGAACCTATGCCGCCAAACAAAGCGTTACGGCAACAAAAACCAGCACCCCATTAATCAAAACTCCTCAGTCTATTTCCGTTATTACGCAAGAAGAATTACAAACCAAACGCCCAGCCACCATTAAAAATGCGCTCAACTATACGCCGGGTGTAATGACAGGCAACAGCGGCAGTTCGAGCATATTTGATAGCGTCATGATCCGGGGATTCAATAACGTCAGCCAGAATATCTATTTGGACGGTTTGAAATTACAAGGGGATATGTATGCCGACAGCAAAGTGGATCCGTATTTTTTACAGCGGGTAGAAGTTTTGCGTGGCCCGGCCTCGGTGCTGTATGGCAAAAGTAACCCCGGCGGCGTTATTTCCAGCGTCAGCAAGCGTCCACAAAAGCAGCCATTGCATGAATTACAACTGCAGGCCGGCAACCATCACGAATGGAAAACCCAATTCGATTTCAGCGACGCTCTTGATGATGAAGAAGCATTGGCTTACCGCTTAACCGGTAATTATTACGAAGCGCACAGCCAGCAAAAGGGCGAGCGCGAAAAACGCTATGCCATTGCGCCTTCTTTGCTTTGGCAGCCGTCGGATAAAACCTCGCTGTTGTTTCAGCTGTCTTTGCAAAACGAACCACGCACCGGTTATTACGGCTGGCTGCCGAGCGAAGGAACTTTGACTTCCGGCGAATTCGGCAAATTGTCTCCTTCGTTTAACGAGGGCGAGCCCAGCTATAACCGTTTCGAACGCCAGCAGCGCACGGTGGGCTATCAGCTTGATCATGCCTTCAACGATACCTGGTCCTTCCATCAGGCCGTCCGCTATCAGCATACCAAGGTCAACTGGCGCAGCATCTATGGCAACGGCCTGTGCAACCCAATGACCTGCATGGGAGTGGCACCCCAGCAATACGGCACCACCTTGTCCCGCGCAACCATGGTCAGCGACGAGAGATTGAATGGGTTAACCACGGATACTCGGCTGGAAGGGAAATTGAACGCCGGCAGTTGGCGCCACACCCTGTTGATGGGGATCGACTATTCGCAGCTGCGCAACGATCTGCAAAACAAGATGGGCTCTGCCGCGCCGCTAAATCTGGTGAACCCGCAGTATGGCAACCATGATGTGCTTTATTTTGGCGACACCCATACGATTAACAAAAACCACCAGTTAGGCACTTATCTGCAGGATCAGGCCGAATGGCAGAACTGGGTATTCACGCTGGGCGGCCGCTTTGACCACAGCGTCGTAAAAACCCATGAAAGCAGTAATATGACGGGCGCGGAATCCTCATCCAGCATCACGGATAATGAATTCACCTGGCGTGGCGGCGTTAACTATGTCTTCAATAACGGCATCGCACCTTACGTGAGCTATAGCGAGTCATTTGAACCCAATAGCGGCAACAGTTTATCAGGCCAGGCTTTCAAACCTTCCCGAGGGAAGCAATATGAAGCAGGGATTAAATTCATCCCTGATAACGCACCGGTTTCTGCCTCTATCGCCGCATTCCAACTGACCAAAGACAATAATTTACGCCGTGATGCCCTTAACCCTTATTACAATGTGCAGGAAGGCAAAATCCGCTCTCGCGGGATTGAAATTGAAGGTAAGGCCGCACTCACCTATAACCTTAATTTAATCGCAAGCTATACCTATACCCATGCTGAGTTCCGCGATAACTCCGGTAATAATGGCCATACTCCAGCCATGGTGCCTAAACATATGGCTAATTTGTGGACCGATTACACCTTTAATCAAGGCTGGCTAAATGGGCTGAGCCTCGGCGGTGGCGCACGTTATGTGTCAAGCACCCCGGGTGACGATGGGAATAATTTCAAAGTCCCGAGCTATACGGTTTTTGACACCGCCATAAAATATCAACTGGATGATATCCCCGGACTGGAAAACGCAGAAATTGCTTTAAACGTAAATAATCTTTTTGATAAGCACTATGTTTCCTCTTGCTTTACCAACAATACCTGTTCATGGGGTGCGGAACGGCAAATCCTCACCACATTAACATTGCATTGGTAATAACAAATATTACAGTCCTATTCTTCCGAAATTATATTGAGCTACATGTCGTGCTTTAATTATGGCGTTTAATTTTCGCCACTCTATTTCTTGGCCAATCTTGGCCAAGAATCCTTATTTATATTCCTCAGGGGAGTTATTATGAGTAGTCATCAAACGGGGGCCGGTAAGCCTGGTCCTATCGGGCGACTGCTGCGGCCTATACGTGGGAGCCTTATTGTCGCCGGGGTACTGGCAGCTATCGGCACAATATTCACGCTGGTGCCGTTGGCGGGCATTGCCCATATTGCCGTCATTGTTTTGGGTCATCAGGAACAAACAGGAGCCGCTACTCCGTTGCTGGCGGCGGGTGGGATTGGCGACAGCGTCGTCGTCTGCCTGGTCAGCCTGTTTGTCGGCTTAATCATTGTCACCCTGGCCGAAGTGCTCGCACACCTGGCCGATAACCGCATTACCCATGGCCTGCGCATTACGGCGGCCCGGCGTCTGGCACAGGTGCCCTTGGGGTGGTTTAGCGACCGTGCCTCAGGCGAAGTGAAACAGGCGATGCAGGACGATATTGGCACCCTGCACGATCTCACCGCCCACTTTTTCACCACGCTGGGACGCACAATCGGCGCGATGCTGATCTCGGTTATCTACATGTTCGTCATGGACTGGCGGATGGCGATCGTCTCGATCATTCCTTTCTTCCTGTTCTTCTTCATTTTCGGCAGGGCTCAGAAAGCCGGAGCGCCCCATATGGGCGAGTTTGTTAAGGGATTAGGCCGTATCAATAATGCCGTAGCCGAATTCGTTAACGGCATCCCGGTGATCAAAACCTTCAGCGGCGGCGGCAAAGCGCACAGCAGCTACCGTAAAGCGATCGCCTCCTTTACCCAGATATTCACCCGTACCATGAGCCCGGTGATCAAGACCATCGCGCTGGCGAATGCCATCGTTGCTCCGGTGACTGTATTGGGGGTGGTGTTGGTTTTCGGTACCTTGTTTGTGGCAGTGGGCTGGCTTGAACCGCTTAACGTCTTGCCGTTCGCCCTGGTCGCACCGGGTATTTCCGCCCCGCTGCTGTTAATGGGCTTTATTACCCACGGCCTGCGTAATGCCACAGGGGCAGCGGAACGCATACAATCGCTGCTGGACACGCCGATCCTCACGCAGCCGGAAGTGCAGCCAATGCTGAAAGACGCGGAGATCCGTTTCGAACAAACCGGTTATTCCTACAATAGTGACAGTCACGTGCTGGCAGACATCAACCTCAGCCTGAAACCCGGCAGCGTAACCGCCATCGTCGGCCCATCCGGTGCGGGCAAATCCACTCTGGCACGCTTGCTGTTGCGCTTCTTCGATCCGACGCAGGGGCGCATCACGCTTGGCGGCGTCGATCTGCGTGAAATGAGCTCGACCCAGCTTTATCAACACATTGGTTTCGTGTTGCAGGAAGTGAAGCTGATCCACGCCAGCCTGCGAGAAAATATTGCGTTGGGTCGCCCCAATGCCAGCATGCAAGAAATCGAAGCCGCCGCCAGGGCTGCCAATATTCACGATCATATCCTGAGCTTGCCACGGGGCTACGACTCGGTGGTCGGGGAGGATGCAAAACTCTCCGGGGGTGAACAGCAGCGCGTAAGCATTGCGCGCGCCGTACTGTTGAACCCACCGATTTTGGTACTGGATGAAGCCACCGCCGCCGCTGATGCGGAGAACGAATACCTGATTCAGGAAGCCCTTTCCAACTTTGCCAAAAATCGTACGTTACTGGTGATTGCCCATCGGTTAGATACCATCATGCACGCCGATCATATCGTTGTGCTTGAGGACGGCACGATCCGCGAACAAGGCAACCATGCCGAGTTGTTGGCCGGCCAAGGCCGCTATGCTCGCCTCTGGGCTGCGGGGGGTTACGAAAACATGACGAAACAGGCGGATCAACCATGTTAAAAACATTTATGCAGTTGCTCGGCAACGATGCTCCCATATTCCGTCGTTATATCGGCATGGCCGCGCTTTACGGTGTGTGTTGCGGCCTGACGGTCACCACCTTGGTGCCTATTGTCGGCTATCTGCTGCAAGGTGAAGTCTACACGGCTGCCGGTTGGCTGATAGCGCTTTTCGCCGGCGTACTTTTGAGCTGGCTGTTGCGCAGGCGCGTCGATTTCGCCGGCATGAACGTAGGTTCATCGCTGTTACTGACCGCCCGTCAACGCATTGGCGACCATGTGGCTACCTTGCCTATCGGCTGGTTCACTCCTGATAATACGGCGCGACTCAGTCATGTGGTTTCTCAGGGGATGATGGATGTGGCGCAACTCCCGGCGCACCTTTTTACACCGATCGTCAGCGGTGTCGTCACGCCGCTGGTGCTGGTGATAGCGCTCTGCACCCTGCAGTGGCAAATGGGGCTACTGGCGCTGGCGGCCCTCCCCCTGATTGCCGGTATTTTCCTGCTCTCAGCGCGGCTCGGTACCCAGGCTGACGAAGCCTTCCATCAGGCATCCGCCCACACCAGCCAACGTATGGTGGAGTTTGCTCAGGCACAGTCCGTACTGCGTGCCTTCAATGGCGAAGGCGGCGGGACCCGTTTCCTCGAACAGGCCATCGATCGGCAGTATCAGTCAGGCAAGCGGCTTATTTATATCTCCACGGCCTCTGTGGTGCTCAACTCCTGGGTAGTGCAACTGGTGTTTGCCACCCTCTTGGTCACCGGAGCCACGCTGCTGAGCCATTCTCAGGGGAACCTGCCGGCTATCGGTAGCGCCGTGGGGACGGTGATCGCCCTGATGCTGGTTAGCCGCTTTATCGATCCTTTGCTGGACGTTGCCAGTTATGGCGAAGCCCTGCGAAACGCCCGCGGCCAGTTAAATGCCGTCAGCGAAATTTTAGCCATTACCCCCTTGCCCGAACCTCAACAGGCGCAACGGCCACATGACGGCTCGCTGGAGCTGCGCGATGTTTCGTTCAGCTATTCGCCAGAACAGGCTGCCGTACTGCGCGGGGTCAGCTTTAAGGTTGAACCCGGCACCATGACCGCACTGGTTGGCGCATCCGGCTCGGGTAAAACCAGCCTGGTTCGTTTGATTGCGCGTTTCTTTGACGTCACCGGCGGGGCAGTGATGATTGGCGGAGCCGACGTACGCCAGATCCCTAACGAACAATTGACGGATCAGATCAGCCAGATTTTCCAAAATACCTACCTGTTCCAAGGCAGCATTGGCGAAAACATCCGTCTGGGTAAGCCGACGGCCAGCGATGAGGAAGTATTGATGGCCATCGAACAGGCCGGGGCGGCAGAAATCATCGAACGGCTGCCCCAGGGGCTGGATACCCCGGTAGGGGAAGGCGGCGCACGGCTTTCCGGCGGCGAGCGCCAGCGTATTTCTATCGCCCGCGCGCTGATTAAAGACGCCCCTGTTCTGCTGGTTGATGAAGCGACTGCGGCACTGGATCCCGAGAATCAAGCGATCATCGCCGACACCCTGGCACGGCTGCGCGGCAAGAAGACGTTGATTGTCATTGCGCACCAGCTGTCGACGGTAGCGATGGCCGATCAAATTCTGGTACTGCAAGACGGAGAAATTGCTGAACGCGGCACCCATGCCCAGCTTGAAGCCCTGGGGGGACGCTACGCGCATTTCCTGACTCAGCGGCACAGAACCAAAGGTTGGCGTATTGCCTGACTGAAAACTGAAAAGGCTCCCACTGGGAGCCTTTTGTTTGGCTACGGCAAGAGCCGACCTAATCAGACGGCAGGCAGCTCAGCCAATGGCCAGCGCGGCCGTACCGAAACGCTCAGCTCCGGATTAGCGCCGCTTTTCAGCCGCACCATGCCTGCGTAAGCGATCATCGCACCGTTATCGGTGCAAAACTCCGGTCGGGCGTAAAACACTTCACCGCCGCGCTTATGCATCATTTCTGCCAGCTTGGTTCGCAGCGTACGGTTGGCGCTGACGCCACCGGCCATCACCAGGCGCTTAAAGCCGGTTTGTTCCAGCGCGCGCTTGCATTTGATCGCCAGCGTATCCACCACCGCATCTTCAAACGCCCGGGCTATGTCAGCACGCGTCTGATCGTCATTGCCGTTGGAGCGAATGGTATTGGCGGCAAAGGTCTTCAGCCCGGAGAAGCTGAAATCCAGCCCTGGCCTGTCGGTCATCGGGCGTGGGAAGGTGAAACGCCCCGCCGTGCCCTGTTGCGCCATCTTCGACAGCATCGGCCCGCCAGGGTAGTCCAGCCCAAGCAGCTTGGCGGTTTTGTCGAAAGCTTCACCGGCCGCATCGTCGACCGATTCGCCCAGCAGTTCATATTCGCCGATACCGGTCACGCTGATCAGCTGCGTATGCCCGCCAGACACCAGCAGCGCGACAAACGGAAACGCCGGCGGGTTATCTTCCAGCATCGGCGCCAGCAGGTGGCCTTCCATATGATGCACCGGCACCGCCGGCACATTCCAGGCAAACGCCAGTGCGCGGCCAATGGTGGCTCCGACCAGCAGCGCCCCCACCAGGCCCGGCCCGGCGGTGTAGGCAACGCCGTCGATATCCGCCGCGGTCAGGTTCGCTTCCTTCAATGCCGCCTGAATCAACGGCACGGTTTTGCGCACGTGATCGCGGGAGGCCAGCTCCGGCACCACGCCGCCGTAGTCGGCATGCAGTTTCACCTGGCTGTACAATTGGTTGGCTAATAAACCGGCCTGATCGTCATACACTGCAATTCCGGTTTCATCGCAGGAGGTTTCTATGCCCAGTACTCGCATTACATTTCCCATCATTCACGTGCGGCCGCCAGTTTAGCACAATCGGGCCTGTTTACCGCCAGCGTGGCGCACGCTTGTCACCATTATTGGGCTATGTTGATGATTACAGCTACAAATGCCGATTTGATTAAAAACGAGCATTTTTTTCTGATTAGTCTATAATCAGCGCCCGATGCAAAATTGCGCATGTTTTACCAGGGTGGCCGCAGGTTTCAATTTGCTGTGGTGCTTTACAAAGCAGCATCCGTTGAAGTAAAATTCCGCACCATTTTGAAATTGCTGGCGCTTGGCCAGCAGCAAACCGAATTTTATTGAGGTGAGAGGCACATGCCTGTAATTAAAGTACGTGAAAACGAGCCATTTGACGTTGCTCTGCGTCGTTTCAAACGCTCTTGCGAAAAAGCGGGCGTTCTGGCTGAAGTTCGTCGTCGTGAGTTCTATGAAAAACCGACTACCGAACGTAAGCGCGCTAAAGCTTCTGCTGTGAAACGTCACGCGAAGAAACTGGCTCGCGAAAACGCACGCCGCACTCGTCTGTATTAATTCTTCGGGGGCAACCCCGCCGCGTGAATTTCTGATTTTAAAAATCGCGCAGACCGAGTAGTTGCATACGAAGGCCGTGCTTTCCGAAAGGAATGCGCGGCTTGTTCTCGTTTATAGGCTAGTAAAGTAAGGGCTTATGGCTGGACGAATTCCGCGCGTATTTATCAATGACTTGCTGGCTCGCACCGACATCGTCGATCTGATCGATGCCCGGGTAAAGCTCAAGAAGCAGGGCAAGAACTATCACGCGTGCTGTCCGTTCCACCACGAAAAAACGCCTTCATTTACGGTTAATGGCGAAAAGCAGTTTTACCACTGCTTTGGTTGTGGTGCGCACGGTAACGCCGTCGACTTTCTGATGAATTACGACAGGCTCGAGTTTGTCGAAACCATCGAAGAGCTGGCCACCATGCACGGACTGGAAGTGCCTTACGAGGCGGGTTCCGGACCGACGCAAATCGAACGCCATCAGCGTCAAAGCCTGTATCAACTGATGGAACAGCTCAGCGCGTTCTATCAACAGTCACTGCATCAGTCCTCCGGCACGCCGGCGCGCAATTATCTTCAACAGCGCGGACTGAGTGACGACGTTATCCGTCATTTCGCCATCGGTTTTGCACCTGCCGGTTGGGATAACGCATTAAAGCGTTTTGGTCGTGACGCCGAGTCACGCCTGGCATTGAACGATGCAGGCATGCTGGTGACTAACGATCAAGGACGCTCGTACGATCGTTTCCGTGAGCGCGTAATGTTCCCTATCCGCGACAAACGCGGGCGAGTGATCGCCTTTGGCGGACGCGTATTGGGTGACGGCATGCCGAAATACCTGAACTCACCGGAAACCGAAGTTTTCCACAAAGGTCGTCAGCTGTACGGCCTGTATGAAGCGCAACAGAGCCACCCTACCCCGCAGCGATTGCTGGTAGTGGAAGGCTATATGGACGTGGTGGCGCTGGCGCAATACGGCATCGATTATGCCGTCGCCTCGCTTGGCACCTCGACAACGGCCGAACATATTCAGCTGCTGTTCCGCGCCACCGACAACGTTGTCTGTTGCTATGACGGTGACAGAGCCGGTCGCGAAGCGGCATGGCGTGCACTGGAAACCGCGTTGCCCTATCTCAATGACGGGCGTCAACTGCGGTTTATGTTTTTGCCCGACGGCGAAGACCCGGACACATTGGTACGCAAAGAAGGCAAAGAGGCCTTCGAACAGCGAATGGAGCAGGCGCAGCCGCTTTCCACTTTCCTGTTCGAAACCCTGATGCCGCAGGTAGACCTGAGCAGCCCGGACGGCCGCGCCAAGCTGAGCACGCTGGCACTGCCGCTGATTACTCAGGTGCCGGGCGAAACGTTGCGCTTGTACCTGCGCCAACAGCTCGGCAGCAAGCTGGGTTTGCTGGACGACAGCCAGTTGGACAAGCTGATGCCCAAGCAAGCCGAAAATGCGAATACTTATCAGGCGCCCCAGCTAAAACGCACAACCATGCGTATACTGATAGGGTTACTGGTACAAAATCCGCAACTGGCTACACTTATCCCTTCGCTTGAGGGATTGGAGCAGACCAAACAGGCGGGTTTGCCGCTGTTTGTCGAGCTGGTGCAGACCTGTCTGGCTCAGCCAGGGCTGACAACCGGCCAGCTGTTGGAGCAGTATCGCGACAACAAATTGAGCCAACAGCTTGAAACCTTGGCAACATGGAACCATATGATCGTTGAGGATATGGTTGAACAGACTTTTTTGGATACTTTAGCCAGCCTGTACGACTCGGTACTGGAACAGCGGCTGGAGACATTGATCGCACAGGCCAGAACCCATGGCCTCAGCCCGGAAGAACGTGAAGAAGTCCGTTCTTTGAATCAGGTGCTGGCGAAGAAAAACTGAATACCAAACGGCTTAAGTGCCGATAAATGCGAGGGCAGAGCCCTGCAATATGCCGCCACAGTGGGCCGCGGCAACAACAAAAACGCCCCAAATGCTATTGTTGGCGGTTTCGCCGACCGACACCAACCCAAATACTCTGAAGTGTGGATACCGTCTTATGGAGCAAAACCCGCAGTCACAGCTAAAGCTACTTGTCACCCGTGGTAAGGAGCAAGGCTATCTGACCTATGCTGAGGTCAATGACCATCTGCCGGAAGATATCGTCGACTCCGACCAGATCGAAGACATCATCCAGATGATTAACGACATGGGCATCCAGGTTCTGGAAGAAGCACCGGACGCCGACGACCTATTGCTTGCTGAAAACTCAAACAGCACGGACGAAGATGCGGAAGAAGCTGCCGCTCAGGTGTTGTCCAGCGTTGAGTCTGAAATCGGCCGTACCACCGACCCGGTGCGCATGTACATGCGCGAAATGGGGACCGTTGAACTGCTGACGCGCGAAGGCGAAATCGACATCGCCAAGCGCATTGAAGACGGCATCAACCAGGTGCAGTGCTCGGTTGCCGAGTACCCGGAAGCCATTACCTATTTGCTGGAACAATACGATCGCGTCGAAGCGGGCGAAGCTCGCCTGTCCGATCTGATCACCGGCTTCGTCGATCCTAATGCGGAAGAGGACATCGCCCCTACCGCTACCCACGTGGGTTCTGAGCTGTCTACCGAAGAGCAGAACGACGACGACGAAGAAGAAGATGAAGACGAAGAAGAAGACGACAACAGCATCGATCCTGAGCTGGCCCGTCAGAAATTCGCCGACCTGCGCGATCAGTACGAAGCGACTCGTGTCGTCATCAAAAAGAACGGCCGCAGCCACGCCAGCGCAGCAGAAGAAATTCTGAAGCTGTCTGAAGTGTTCAAGCAGTTCCGCCTGGTGCCAAAACAGTTCGACTTCCTGGTCAACAGCATGCGTACCATGATGGACCGCGTTCGTACTCAAGAACGTATCATCATGAAGCTGTGCGTTGAACAGTGCAAAATGCCGAAGAAAAACTTCGTCACTCTGTTCGCCGGCAACGAAACCAGCACCACCTGGTTCGAAGCGGCGCTGGCAATGGCCAAGCCATGGTCAGAGAAGCTGAAAGACGTCGCCGAAGACGTGCAGCGCAGCCTGCAGAAACTGCGTCAGATCGAAGAAGAGACCGGCTTGACCATCGAGCAGGTGAAGGACATCAACCGCCGCATGTCTATCGGTGAAGCGAAAGCCCGCCGTGCGAAGAAAGAGATGGTTGAAGCGAACTTGCGTCTGGTTATTTCTATCGCCAAGAAATACACCAACCGCGGCCTGCAGTTCCTGGATCTGATCCAGGAAGGCAACATCGGTCTGATGAAAGCGGTAGACAAGTTTGAATACCGTCGTGGTTATAAGTTCTCGACTTACGCCACCTGGTGGATCCGTCAGGCTATCACCCGTTCTATCGCCGACCAGGCGCGTACCATCCGTATTCCGGTGCATATGATTGAGACCATCAACAAGCTCAACCGTATTTCGCGCCAGATGCTGCAAGAGATGGGCCGCGAACCGACGCCGGAAGAGCTGGCTGAACGCATGCTGATGCCGGAAGACAAAATCCGCAAAGTGCTGAAGATCGCCAAAGAGCCGATCTCCATGGAAACGCCGATCGGTGATGATGAAGATTCACATCTGGGCGATTTCATCGAGGATACCACTCTCGAGCTGCCGCTGGATTCTGCCACCTCGGAAAGCCTGCGCTCCGCAACGCACGACGTATTGGCCGGCCTGACTGCCCGTGAAGCGAAAGTGCTGCGTATGCGTTTCGGCATCGATATGAACACTGACCATACGCTGGAAGAAGTGGGCAAACAGTTCGACGTTACCCGTGAGCGTATCCGTCAGATCGAAGCCAAAGCACTGCGTAAACTGCGCCACCCAAGCCGTTCCGAAGTGCTGCGCAGCTTCCTGGACGACTAAGGTTCAGCTGTTGACAAAAAACCCCGGCTCGCCGGGGTTTTTTATTGCCTAAAACATGCTGTTGCCGCTGGCGGTTTTCTCCGGCACCGATTGGGTCACGTCCCAGTGCTCCACGATTTTGCCTGCGTCATCAAGCCGGAAAATATCGATAATCGCGGCCGTCTTGCCCTTTTCTCGTCCGCTGGTCTCTACGTGCAAAATCACATAGTTGCCGTCGACAAATGCCTGTTTGATTTCGCTGTGAGAATCGGGGTAACGCGCTTTGAGCAGCTCGACAAACTTGCGGAACCCTTCCACCCCATCCTGCGCATTGGGATTGTGCTGTTTGTACTCGTCACCCAGAAAGGGCCGTGCCGCGGCAAAATCCTTGTTATTTAGCCCCTGCTGATAAAACTCCAGCACGTTATTTTTGTTCTTCAGTTCCTGCGCGCTGCTGCCCGCATGGGCAACGCCGCTCGCCAACAGCAGAGCGACCAATCCGGCTTTAATCATCGCTTTCATCCTGCAACTCCCTCTCAGATTATTTCAATGCCAGAAACAGCTCGCGATAACTCTCTGTAAGCTGCTCCAGCGTGGCACGATTCAATCCGCTGGGGTTCGGCAATACCCAAACCTCAGTTTTGCCGATCGTCATCTCCTGACGGCCCCAAGCCGCATTTTTCACCCCAAAGGCGCTGCTGAACGCCTGCTTGCCCAAAACAGCCAATGCGCGTGGCTGGTAGCGCAAGATTTTTTCTTTTAACGCCTCGCCGCCGCTGAGCAATTCGTCACGCGTCACTTCGCTGGCCGCGACCGTTGGCCGTGCCACCAGCGCGGTGATGCCGCAGCCGGTATCCTGCAGCTGTTGCCACTGTTCGGGCGCCAGTTGACGTTCGGTAAAGCCGGCCTGATGCACCACCTTCCAGAAGCGGTTGCTGCCGTTGGCAAAAGGGTAGCCTTGGTGGGCGGAGGAGAGGCCGGGGTTGATGCCGCAAAACACCACCCGCAGGTTTGGCGCCAGGAGTTCCATAGGGTTCGGGAGTCCATTAAAGGGGATTTACAGCGGTTATCGCAAAATCCGCCAGTAATTACAACAGGCTAGAACTGCGCATAAAAGCAACATACGGATGGTTAACTGTAGACCTGCGTCGAAGGATTGCCGTATAATCTCGCCGCTTGGCCCCTTAGCTCAGTTGGTTAGAGCACGCGACTCATAATCGCTTGGTCACTGGTTCAAGTCCAGTAGGGGCCACCAAATCTCGCTGTTTTCACAGCCAAAAAAGCCACCTTCCTAAAGGTGGCTTTTTTATTTCCATCCGCCCGCGTGATCAGCTTCCACCGCTCTGCCGTTGATGCGCTAGCTGTTCGGCACGTAGCAGGATTTCCTGCAAATCGTCCTCGTCGATATCAAACAGCTCGCCCTGCATCAGCGCCTCGTGCAGATCGGCGCGGGTGATAGACACCGCATCAATCGGCAGATTAGCCGTCTTCGCCTCGGTCGGCGCCAAAGGGTGCGGGTAGCGTCGCCCGGCCAGGTTATTGAAGACGATCGCCAGCAGCGCCAATAGCACCGAGTTCAGTAGCACCGGGTACAGCACAAAGCTATAGCCCAGTTGATGAATACCCGGGCCACCGAGAATGGCGGTCAGCGCCACCGCGCCACCGGGCGGGTGCAGGCAGCGCAGCTTAAACATCAAGCCAATCGCCAGTGCTGCCGCCACCCCGCAAGCCAGCCCCGGGTCGGCAATCAGCAAACTGGTGCTGACCCCCACTGCCGCCGCCGACATATTGCCGCCCACGATCGACCAGGGCTGCGCCAACGGGCTATTTGGCACGCCAAACAGCAATACGGCCGATGCGCCCATCGGGGCGATAAACCACAGGTTCACCTCGCCCAGAACAAAATGGCTGATCCAGCCGGCAATCATCAGCCCCAGCCCGGCACCGACGCTGGAAAGCAAAATCTCTTTTTTGCCCACCGCCAATGGGTGCGGCCACAAACGTGCGCACCCTACTTTCACTCTTTCCAACAACGGCATTTTCATGTTACTTCGTGCTGCCAAATTCAACTTAATGGCAACAAATATATCACAACGCCAGGCGTCGCCGCTCGCCGCGCTTTTCACTACGAAAATAACTTTCGGCTAACAGATTGATCTTTAGCCACTCCTCGTCAATTATCAAAGTTCGCCTCCCTTTGCCTTGAGGAAAACCCAATGTCTCAGCCGATTGCCGAACTCTATACCGACGCCGAATTTTTCAGCCCTTATGCCATGTCGGCGTTTATCACCCTGACGGAAAAAGGTATTCCCTTCACCGTGAAGCCGGTCGATTTGTCGCAGGGGAAAAACCATGAGCCGGCCTACGCGGCCCTGTCATTGACACGCCGGGTGCCAACGCTGGTGGTCGGTGAATTTCAGCTTTCGGAGTCCTCGGCGATTGATGAGTACCTGGATGAGATCCATCCTGCCCATCCGGTGTACCCACGCGATGTAAAACACCGTGCCAAAGCCCGCGAAGTTCAGGCATGGCTGCGCAGCGATCTGCTACAGCTACGCGCCGAGCGGCCGACCGAGGCAGTGTTCATTAACGGCAAGTTTCCTCCACTGTCCAACGCCGCGCAGGGTGCCGCCAACAAGTTGATTGCCGCCGTCGAAAAGCTGCTGAGTCACGGCCAGGATAATCTGTTCAGGGAATGGTGCATTGCCGACACCGATTTGGCTTTGATGCTGAATCGGCTGGTGATACATGGCGATCCGGTACCGGAAAATATTCGCCACTACGCTCACAAACAGTGGCAACGTCCTTCCGTGCAGGCCTGGTTGGCGCTGCCAGAGAAAATGCGCGGGTGATAAAAAATCGGCGGCCACGACGCCGCCGTTCTCAACTGAGAAATAACATCACTTCTTGAGGGAAGGCAAATCACCATCCCGCGGGCAGATAGCCTAACAGCGACGCGATGGCATACACCGCACTGGCCAGATACAGCAACACGATGCTGATCTGCAACAGCGGGTGGGTGATCCAGTTACACTGCCAACGCGGTGTCTGGTCGCCATGCTTGCGCGCCCCACGCAGGATCAGCATTGGCATAATCGACAAAATCACTCCGCTGAAAACCCCGGCGAAATAGAGCGCGTTAACGAATGACACCAACCCGCTGTAGGCCAGCGCGAACGGCGGCAGCACCACCAGCATCAGCACGCCGAAACGGCGCAGTGGCTGTTCATCGTTGCCCAGCCTGAACTGGTCGAAAATATTGGTCAGGAAGCTGCCGCCAAGGCCCCAGTAAGAGGTCAGCATCGCGCACAGGGCAAAAATATTGGCGGAGAAGAAGGCCCACTGCCCTAACGCCTGGCCCCATGAAATGGTCGCCACGTCAGAAATGTTATTCAGCCCGCTGAGCGCAATCACCGACATCGGCACCGCCGCCAGCAGCACAAAGGTCACGGCCATTCCGACCATAATCGCCTTGGGCAGTTGTTCCGGCTTGTCCGAAAAGCCGCGCGCCATTTCCGGCACGATATACTGCGCAGAGAAACAGAACACCACCACGTTGAATACCGGCACCATAAAGCGCCAGTCACCGTCCAGCAGGTTGCGCATCTGGGTGGTGTCTTTGAGCAGCGTGGCCGCCACCAGCGCACTCAGCATGACCACCATGCCGATGCTGATAAACTTCTCTCCGCGGCCAATCGCCTTTAATCCCAGGTACAAGACCCCCGCAGCGGGTACGAAAAACAGCAGGCTGCCTATTGCCGGGGAAATGCCAAACAGGGACTGCAACAGTTTGCCGCTGCCGCTCATGTAGGCGGTCAACGCCCCAATGCTGTTAACGCAAACCGAAGCAAACATCAGCCAGGCACCGATACCGCCGACATAACGTTTCGCCAGTCCGCTCAATTGCAGATGGGCACGGGTACGCAGGGTAGATTCAGCAACGTACAGCATGGTGATAGTGGTCAGACTGCCCACCAGCACCAGCCAGAACAACAGCGGCAGAAAACCGGCCTTGCTGGAGGCGTAGGCGATGGACAGCACGCCGGCGCCAATGTTGGTGCCGACAATCATCGCCACCCCTTCAAGGAAACTCAGTGATTTGGCGGGTGCAGGCGTTCGCACCCCGGCGGCAAGCGCCGGAGAAATAGAGATGTTTTCAGAAGACATGCAGCATCCTTTGGCTCCCGGCGGCGCTGGCCACCGGGGTTGGTTAATTTCCCAGGGGTTAACAGCTCACATCGATACACAGGTATTTCAGCTCCAGATATTCTTCAATCCCGTAACGCGATCCTTCACGTCCGAGCCCTGACTGCTTCACGCCGCCAAAAGGTGCCACTTCATTGGAAATCAGACCGGTATTGATGCCGACCATGCCGTATTCCAACGCCTCCGGCACTCGCCATTGACGCGAGGCGTTCTGCGTGAACAGATAGGCGGCCAAACCGAACTCGGTATCGTTGGCCATGGCAATAGCTTCCGCCTCGTCATGGAAACGGAACAGCGGCGCCACCGGGCCAAAGGTTTCCTCTTTGGCGAAGCGCATTTTCTGCGTCACGCCGGTCACTACCGTAGGCTGGAAGAAGGTACGACCCAGCTCGTGCGGCTGGCCGCCGATAGCGATTTGCGCGCCCTTGATCAATGCATCGTCGATATGGCTCTGCACTTTTTCCACCGCATCCTGGTCAATCAACGGGCCCTGAGTGGTGCCCGCCTGACTGCCGTCACCGACCTTCAGTTGCTCAACCGCCGCCACCAGCTTATCCACCAGCCGGTCATAGATGCCGTCCTGCACGTAGATACGGTTGGCGCAGACGCAGGTCTGGCCGCTATTGCGGAATTTGGAGGCCATAATACCCGCCACGGCCGCGTCCAGATTGGCGTCGTCGAAAACGATCACCGGCGCATTGCCACCCAGCTCCAGCGACAGCTTTTTGATGGTTGGCGCGCACTGCGCCATCAGAATGCGGCCGACCTCGGTCGAACCGGTAAAGCTCAACTTGCGTACCACCGGGCTGTCACACAATACTTTGCCCACCTGAGCGGCATCGCCGGTCACGATCTGCAGCACCCCCGCCGGAATGCCGGCGTCCTGCGCCAGCTTGCCCAACGCCAGCGCGGTCAGCGGCGTTTGTTCGGCCGGTTTAACGATGATTGCGCAACCTGCTGCCAGCGCCGGCGCCACCTTGCGGGTGATCATCGCCGCCGGGAAGTTCCACGGAGTGATCGCCGCACAAACGCCAATGGGCTGTTTTACCACCACCAGACGTTGTGAAGCCTGCGGCGCTTGCAGTACCGCGCCGTCCACTCGCTTGGCTTCTTCAGCAAACCAGGTGATAAACGAGGCGGCATAAGCCACTTCACCGCGCGCTTCCGCCAGCGATTTGCCCTGCTCCGCGGTCATCAACTGGGCCAGATCTTCCTGCGCCGCCAGCACCTTGTCGGCCCAGGTCAGCATCAGAGCGGAACGCTGTTTGGCGGTCAGTTGTTTCCAACCTTGCTGCGCAACCTGCGCAGCGTTAATCGCCTGTTGAGTTTCTTCGCCGCTGACTAACGGAATACTGGCCAGCTCAACGCCGGTCGCCGGATTGATGACCGCTTCACGTTTACCGCTCAGCGCATCGCACCACTCACCGTTAATCAGGCACTGGCTGCGCAGCAGCTCGGGGTTATTCAATTTCATACCGGTCACTCCTTTTGAGCCAGCGCGCGGGAAAGAATGCCCAGCGCCTTGGTGAACTGGTCTTCAGGAATGGTCAGTGGATACAGGAAGCGGATCACGTTGCCGTTAACACCGCAGCTCAGCAGCAGCAGGCCTTCTTCCAGCGCTTTCTGCTGCACCTGGCGGGTGATCTCGGCCGAGGGTTTGCCGGTCTTGGGATCGTTGAACTCCACCGCCACCATCGAACCCTGCGCACGAATATCCGCAATCGCCGGGCTGGTCTGGCGGGCCTGCTGCAGCACCTCCACCAGATGCTGGCCCAGGCGTTGAGAACGTTGGCATAGCTGCTCTTCTTCAATCACATCCAGCACCGCCAGCGCTGCCGCCACCGCCAGCGGGTTACCGGCATAGGTGCCACCCAGCCCGCCCGGTGCCGGGGCATCCATCACCTCTGCACGACCGGCTACGGCCGACAACGGCATGCCGCCCGCCAGGCTTTTCGCCATGGTGATCAGATCGGGTTTGACGTTGTAATGATCCATGGCAAACAGCTTGCCGGTACGGGCAAAACCGGTTTGCACTTCGTCGGCAATCAGCAAAATGCCGTGTTCGTCGCACAAGGTGCGCAACGCCTGCATAAACTCGGCCGGTGCGACGTTGAAACCACCTTCACCTTGCACCGGCTCCAGCACGATGGCCGCAACCTGCTTGGGATCGATATCCGCTTTAAAGATACGCTCCAGGCTGTTCATCGCATCTTCGGTGGTCACGCCATACAGCGCATTCGGATACTGGCCGTGGAACACCGATCCCGGGAATGGCCCGAAGCCCAGTTTATAAGGCGCCACTTTGCCGGTCAGCGCCATGGTCATGTAGGTGCGGCCGTGGAAGCCGCCGCCGAAGGTGATCAGACCCGGACGGCCAGTGTGGGCGCGGGCAATTTTGACGGCGTTCTCTACCGCTTCCGCCCCCGTGGTGAAGAACGCGGTTTTACATGGTCCTTCGATCGGCGCACACTGGTTGATGCGTTCGGCCAGCGAAACGTAGCTTTCGTAAGGGACAATCTGGTAAGCGGTATGGGTGAAGGCCTTCAGCTGCTTCTCAATGGCAGCGATCACCTTCGGGTGACGGTGTCCGGTATTCAACACGGCGATACCGGAGGCAAAATCGATAACTTCATTCCCTTCGACATCCCACAGCGTGGCGTTCTCGGCGCGTTCGGCGTAAAAGCCGCACATCACGCCGACCCCACGTGGGGTGGCATCCTGACGACGTTGATTCAATTCTGCGTTTTTCATGTTGTTCTCTCCAGTCGGTAGTCGGTGCCAGCTAAACGGTTTGTTCACATTCGTGAAACAATGACGTTTATTTACACAGGATGTGGCCCTATAATCGAGAGCCAGTTACGATTAATTGAGGGATCCAATTGCGCTCACTGAGTGGTGACCTGCTGTTGCAACGTCTTGGCGAACAGCCGGATGATAAGCTGCATAAGCGGCTTTATAATGCGATCCGCACCAGCATTTTGGACGGTAGCCTGCCGCCCTCCAGCCGCCTGCCCGCCTCACGGGATTTAGCCCAGGAGCTCAGCCTTTCTCGTAACACTGTATTAACCGTTTATGAACAACTCTTGGCGGAAGGATATGTCTTGGCGCGCGCCGGAAGCGGTACATTCGTCGCCGAAACCGTCCCGGACAGCTGTTTATCCACCGTCAGCACGCCAGCAGGCAGTGACGGGGAACAGCGACGGATTGAACTGTCAGCGCGCGGTGCCACTCTGCTGCACCACGCCAGCGCCAGCCCCAAACAGTGGGGCGCCTTTATCCCCGGCGTGCCTGACGTCAATGCTTTCCCACACCAGTTATTCAGCAAGATCCAGGCGCGTATCAGCCGTCGTCCGGCCCCGCAGAAGTTGACCTACAGCAACCAGGGCGGCAGTCCGGAGCTACAGCATGCGCTGGTGGACTATCTGCGCGTAGCGCGCTCGGTACGCTGTTCGCCAGAGCAAATTCTGATTACCGAAGGCATCCATCAGGCGATAGATCTGGTGACGCGCCTGCTGTGTAATCCGGGCGATGACGCATGGATTGAAGAACCGGGCTATTGGGGGATCCGCAATATCCTGCGGATGAACGACGTGAATATCTGCCCGTTGGCGGTGGATGAAGCCGGTATGGTGCCACCGGAACAGCCTACCGAGGCGCCGCGGCTGATTTTCGTCACGCCGTCGCACCAGTACCCACTGGGATCGGTGATGAGCCTGGCGCGTCGGCAACGGTTATTGGCCTTGGCGCGCAACGCCGGCAGCTGGATTGTTGAAGATGACTACGACAGCGAGTTTCGCTTTTCCGGTCAGCCGATCCCGGCGTTGCAGGGATTGGAAGCCGACGCGCCGGTGATCTATATCGGCACCTTCAGCAAAACGCTGTATCCGGCGCTGCGACTGGGTTATGTGGTGTTGCCGAAACCGCTGATGGCGGCGCTGAAAACTGCCCACGCGGAACTGTATCGAGGCGGCCATTTGCTGATCCAGACCGCGCTGGCGCAGTTTATTCAGGAAGGCCACTACAGCGCACATATCCGCCGCATGCGCCTGCTGTATGCCCGGCGGCGCGCCTTCCTAACCGGTCTTATCGAGCAGCATCTGGGTAAGCAGGCCCTGAGTGAATTCAATAACAATGCCGGGCTGCACCTGATCCTCAACCTGCCGGACCAGGCGGACGATGTGGCGATTGCCGCCGCAGCCAATACGCGTGGCGTACTGGTACGGCCGCTGTCGCGTTACTACATGTTGCCCAACCATCGCCGCGGCCTGCTGATGGGCTTTGCCTGCGTACCGGAAGAGCAGATGGCCGCCGCTTTTACCCTGCTGTTGGAGTGCATCCCCCCTGAAAACAGAAGGCAGCCCTAAGGCACGAATGAGCTTCATAAGCTCTGAAGGTGCCATTCCCCCACCTGCCACTGCAAACGATGGGTCAATTTCAGCGCCTGCAGGAAGTTTTCATCATGAGAAACCACCAGCATCGCGCCGGGGAAGCTGGCCAGCGAAGCCTCGATTGCCAGTGACGACGCCAGATCCAAATGGTTAGTCGGCTCATCCAGCAACAACAACTGCGCCGGCTCTCGACGCCACAGCATGCAGGCCAGCGCCGCCTTCAGTCGTTCGCCGCCGCTCAGCACCGCCATCGGCAACAGCACGCGTTCGGCGTTTAGCTGCAACTGCGCCAATTGACTGCGTACCGTACCCTCATTGAGCGGTGAATCCTGCAGCCCCAGATGCTCAACCACAGACAGCGAAAGATCGAGCTGTGAAAGGGTTTGATCGAGGTAAGCCGTCGACAGTGGGCAGTGACAACTCCCCGCTTTGGCCGCCAACTGCCCCAGGATCACCTTCAGCAACGTGGATTTTCCGCAGCCGTTCGGGCCGGTCAGCGCCACGCGCATCGGGCCATCAATGCGAAAATTCAGCGGCGGCATGGTGATAAAAGGCAGTTCCAACTGTTCGAGTACCAACACCTGCTTGCCCGCTACCACGGCGCTGCCCGGCAGGGTGAGCATCACCGGGCAGTCGTCTTCCACCCGCTGATAGGCATCGCGCACGGCGGCATCGAGGGCATCCTTCTGGTCCTGATGCTGCTTGCGCAGCGTGCCGAGGCTTTCTTTGGCCGCCGCTTTGTAGGCCACACGCTCAAAAGACGCGATATTGAGCGTATCGACGGTTTTCAGCGTTTGCGCAGAGCGCCGTTGGCTGATGTCGTGTTCTTTCTGCTGCCGGGCCCGGGTGCGCCGCCGTTCCTGGCGCGCGTGTTCCAGCCCGGCCCGTGCGGCCTGCTGCTCCAAATCACGCTGGCGGCGATAGTCGCCGTAGTTGCCGCCGTAGCTGTGCAGTGCGCCCGGCGTCAGTTCGACAATGCGCTGCATACGCGCCAACAGCTGCCGATCGTGGCTGGCCACCAGTAAGCCCCCACGCCACTGTTCCACCTGTTGATACAGCCAGTCGCGGCCCCGGCCGTCGAGGTGGTTGGTCGGTTCGTCGAGCAACAAAAAATCCGCGTTGCTCAGTATCGCCCCACACAGCGCGGCACGCATTCGTTCACCGCCGCTCAAATCGCTCACGGGGCGTTGCGCATCGAACGCCGGTAACCCGGCGGCGACAAAGGCAGCCTGCAGACGATCGCGCAGATCCCACTGACCTTCCAAAAGATCGAGATCGTTCGCCATCGGTTGCCCCTGCTCAAGGCGGGCCAATGCGGCAAATATCTCACCGTAGCCCAGCAGTTGGGCCAGCGTAGTCTGTGGGGAGAGCTCCGGCTGTTGCGCGACGTAAGCCAGCGATGCATGGGATTCAACATGCCCGCCACCGGGATGATCCAGTCCGGCGATCAAACGCAGCAAGCGCGTTTTGCCGACGCCATTGCGCCCAACCAGGCCACAGCGTTGCTGATCGAAAGTCAAATCCAAGGGACCGAACAGCGTTTCGCCGTCAGCGAACTGGCAGATCAGGTGATGTAAAACAAAATGAGGGGATTGCGCAAAATGAGCCATAAGCACTCCTGAATGAAATCAAAACATCCCCACAAGGCACCGGTGTGCGCAACGTGGGACAAGATATCAGCAGGCGTGTGTGTTCATTTTCGGTGATGGCTCCGTAGAGAGAGGAAATTTATGACGAACGAATGCTAACCCATTTGTTGTTCACCATGCAAACAGAGGCACAGATTCATGACATCTATCACATTCAGCGCAACGCAGATTCCCAACGACAGAGACAACGGCTAGATTTATCTCATCCGACCACTTGAGGTCGCACATAATAATAACTACAGATCATACCCAATAGCTTTCACGCGGCAGCGAGGCAGCAAGTTCGCGAGTCCCCAGGAGCTTACTCAGGTAAGTGACTGGGGTGAGCGAATGCAGCCAACAACGCTGCAGCTTGAAAGATGAAGGGGATGAATGATGGAGACTGCAATGAGCAATTACCCACACCTGCTGGCGCCGCTGGATCTCGGCTTCACCACCCTGAAAAATCGGGTGCTGATGGGATCGATGCACACCGGCCTGGAAGAACTGCCGAATGGCCCCGAGCGCATGGCCGCTTTCTATGCCGAGCGCGCCGCAGCCGGCGTGGCGTTGATCGTCACCGGCGGCATCGCCCCCAATGAAAAAGGTGTGGTCTATCGCGGCGGCTCAACCCTGAGCCACCCGGAGCAGGTCGACCATCACCGCATCGTCACCGACGCCGTCCACAAGGCCGGCGGTAAAATTGCGCTGCAGATCCTGCATGCCGGTCGCTACAGCTACCAGCCGCAGCCGGTAGCCCCCTCCGCGCTACAGGCGCCGATCAATCCCTTTACCCCTACCGCACTGAGCGAAGCGGACATTCTGCAAACTATCGCAGACTTCGCGCAGTGCGCGGCTTTAGCTCAACAGGCAGGTTATGACGGCGTCGAAGTGATGGGTTCCGAAGGCTATCTGATCAACCAGTTCCTGGTCGCACGCACCAACCAGCGTGATGATCAATGGGGCGGCAGCTTCAGCAACCGCATGCGTTTTGCCGTGGAGATCGTCCGGGCGGTACGCCAGGCGGTCGGCCACGAATTTATCCTGATTTATCGCCTTTCGATGCTCGATCTGGTTGAGGATGGCTCCAGTTGGCAGGAAATCGAACAGTTGGCGCTGGCCGTTGAGCAGGCCGGGGCCACTATTATCAACACCGGCATTGGCTGGCATGAGGCGCGTATCCCCACCATCGCCACCATGGTGCCGCGAGCAGGATTCAGTTGGGTGACCCGCAAGCTAATGGGTAAGGTACGCATTCCGCTGATCACCACCAACCGCATCAACGACCCGGCGGTAGCCGAGCAGGTCTTGGCCGACGGCTGCGCCGACATGGTATCAATGGCGCGCCCGTTCCTGGCCGACGCCGCTTTTGTGCAGAAAGCCGCCGAAGGGCGTGCCGATGAAATCAATACCTGCATTGGTTGTAACCAGGCCTGCCTCGACCAAATTTTTGAAGGCAAACTCACCTCCTGCCTGGTGAACCCTCGTGCCTGCCGCGAGACCGAGATGCCGCTGGTAGCAACGGAGAAGCCGAAAAAGCTGGCGGTGATCGGAGCCGGGCCGGCCGGATTGGCCTTTGCCACTACCGCAGCCAGCCGCGGCCACCGGGTGACGCTGTTCGATGCCGCCGATCAGATTGGCGGCCAGTTCAATATCGCCAAGCAGATCCCCGGTAAAGAGGAGTTTCATGAAACGCTGCGTTATTTCCGTCGCCAATTGACGCTGCAAGAGGTCGATGTGAAGCTCGGCACCTGGGTGACGGCGGCCGATCTGGCGGAGTTCGACGAAGTGATCCTTGCCTGCGGTATTGTGCCGCGTACCCCGGCGATCCCCGGTATCGACAACGCCAAAGTGTTGACCTATCTGGATGTGCTACGCGATAAAAAGCCGGTCGGCCAGCGCGTGGCGATTATCGGTGCCGGCGGCATCGGCTTCGATACCGCCGAATACCTCAGCCAACACGGGGTGTCGAGCAGTCTGGATCCGGCGGAATTTAACCGTGAATGGGGTATCGATGACCAGCTTAGCCAACGCGGCGGGCTGGCGGTGCAGGGGCCAGTGGTTGCCCGCCCTGCTCGGCAGATCTACCTGCTGCAACGCAAAACCAGCAAAGTGGGCGAAGGCCTGGGGAAAACCACCGGTTGGATCCACCGCACCAGCCTGGCGATGCGCGGTGTAAAAATGCTCAACAGCGTGAACTACCAACGCATTGATGATGAAGGCCTGCATATTTCACGCGCCGAACAGGAAAGCTGCCTACCGGTGGATACGGTGATTATCTGCGCCGGACAAGAACCCAGACGCGAACTGCAGCAACCGCTGCTGGAGATGGGAAAAACCGTGCATTTGATTGGGGGTGCGGACGTCGCCGCCGAGCTGGATGCCCGCCGCGCTATCGATCAGGGTACGCGGCTGGCAATGGCACTTTAATTCGCTAATCATGGAGGGGCGCATTCACCGCGCCCCTCGGTCAATCAGTAACGTGCGCCGGATTTCACCGCTCTGAGGATCACAAATTTCTTGTTGGATGCCACAACGGTGCAGTTGCCAAACAGGCGCTTCAGCTTATGGTGATAATCCAGATGACGGTTGCCGACGATGCGCAACTCGCCACCGACCTGCAGGCAACGCTTGGCGTCGCAGAACATCTGCCAAGCGGTGTGATCGGTGATCGCATGCTGTTGGTGGAACGGTGGATTGCACAGTACCGCCTGCACGCTTTCACGCTCAATCCCCGCCAGTGAGTTGTTCACCTCAAACTGACAACGATCCAGATCCTGCGGCAGGTTGTGCTCTACGTTCAACTCGCTGGAGGCCACCGCCATATAAGACTCATCGACAAACGTCACCTGAGCCTGCGGATTCTGCGCCAGTGCCGTCAGGCCAATCACGCCATTACCGCAGCCGAGATCGACAATATGCCCTTCCAGATCCTTCGGCAGATGCTCCAGGAACAGGCGCGCGCCGATGTCCAGATTGCTGCGCGAGAACACGTTGGCATGGTTGTGGATAAGCCAATCCGTGCCGTCCAGCGTCCAGTTGGTGGTTTCCGGGGCCACCGGCGGCACAATATCCGTCACTTCGCAGTGGATCAGACGCGCTTTCTTCCATGCCAGGCTGGTGCGCGTTGGGCCAAGCACCTTTTCAAACAGCTGCATGGTCGAGGTGTGAACGTCACGCGCCTTGGCTCCGGCGATAATGACCGTATCCGGTGCCACCACGTTGCGCAACGAGCGCAGTTGCTGTTCCAGCAGTGCCAGCGCTTTAGGAATGCGGATCAGCACCACTGCCGGTGAAGCAGGCAGTTCGGCCAGGCTGTCCAGCAGCGTCACCTGCTCCGGATCCAGTTCATTGAGCTTCAGGTTATGGCGCGTTGCCAACTGACTCATGTAGGAATCGCTGATGCTGTAAGGCTGATGAGCGTGCAGTGCGCAGGCCAGCGTGCCGAAGTTGTCGTTGAAAATCAGCACCGGGCGATCGCCAATGTTTATATTTTCAAGCTGTTGCAGCAGATATTCGTCCGCCGCTTCCCACGCCTGCAATTGGGTGGATTCTTCCTGTTGGGGATAACGTTCCAGCTCAAGTTGCTGTGTTCCCAGATCGAGTTGGCTCATTGCCCCTCCTGACTGATAAAATTTGGGCTGTTTATCCCCTAAAAACGCCCGGCAGTAAAATGTTTTTTCGGATAAATTGCCCTTTGCGGGCTTTGCACGAAAAAACATCATACAATGACCCGCTCAATTGAGGCCAAAACGGGAAGATGATGTCCGAACTGACCTACCTGCAGGGCTACCCTGAACATCTGCAAAGCCAGGTGCAGCAGTTGATCGACCAACGACGCCTGGGGGATGTGCTGTTGCAGCGCTATCCGCAAGTGCATGACTGCACTACCGACAAGTCGCTTTATCAGTTTACCGTCGATCTGAAAAACCAGTATTTGCGCAACGCTCAACCGCTGAGCAAGGTGGCTTACGACGGTAAAATTCAGGTGATGAAACACGCGCTGGGCATGCACACCGCCATTTCCCGCGTGCAGGGTGGCAAACTGAAGGCCAAGGCGGAAATCCGCGTGGCGACGGTCTTCAAGCTGGCGCCTGAGCCGTTTTTGCGCATGATCGTGGTACATGAGTTGGCGCATCTGAAAGAGAAAGACCACAACAAGGCCTTCTACAGCCTGTGCTGCCATATGGAACCCAATTACCATCAGTTGGAGTTCGACACCCGGCTGTATCTGACCCACCTCTCCGTGTTTGGCGATCTGTATGCATAGCGAGATTCGCCTTCTGTAAATGCCGTGATAATCTGATTCTTTCTACCCTGTGCGACGTGTGAAGCGCATAGGGTACAGCGCCTGGGAACCGGAGATATCTATGATTCGCTTTGCCGTTGTGGGCACCAACTGGATTACGGAACGCTTTATCGACGCCGCGCACGAAAGCGGCAAGCTGAAATTGACCGCCGTCTATTCGCGCAGGCTGGAAAAAGCGCAGGAATTTGGCGCCAACTACCACGTCAGCCTGTTTTTCGATTCCCTTGAAGCATTGGCCCAATCTGATGCCATCGATGCGGTTTACATCGCCAGCCCCAACGCCCTTCACTGCCAACAATCGCTGCTGTTCCTCAGCCATAAAAAGCATGTGATTTGCGAAAAGCCGCTGGTGTCCAACCTGCGTGAAGCCGAAAAGCTGGTGGCCTGCGCGCGTGAAAATCAGGTGGTGCTGTTCGAAGCTTTCAAAAGCGCTCATC
This sequence comes from Serratia sp. BNK-12, assembly GCF_047456085.1. Taxonomy (NCBI): domain Bacteria; kingdom Pseudomonadati; phylum Pseudomonadota; class Gammaproteobacteria; order Enterobacterales; family Yersiniaceae; genus Serratia; species Serratia sp. BNK-12. Next base: position 472,786 of record NZ_CP179896.1, on the reverse strand, counting down.
TGCCGAATTTCCTGGCCCTGCAACAGGCGTTGCCGCAAATCGGCAGGTTGCGCAAAGCCTTCCTCAACTACTGCCAATACTCGTCACGCTACCCGCGCTATCTGGCCGGCGAGAATCCGAACACCTTCAATCCGCAGTTTTCCAACGGCTCAATCATGGACATTGGCTATTACTGCCTGGCCAGCGCCGTAGCCCTGTTCGGCGAACCGAAATCGGTGATTGCCAGCGCGGCGCTGCTGGATACCGGTGTGGATGCCCACGGTACCGCTTGCCTCAACTACGGCGATTTCGACGTCACCCTCTCCCACTCCAAAGTCAGCAACTCGGACATTCCCAGTGAGATACAGGGCGAAGAAGGAACGCTGGTGATTGAGAAAATTTCTGAGTGTCAGGGCGTGGTGCTGACCCCACGCGGCGGCCATCGTCAGGATCTGACCCGTCCTCAGCACATCAATACCATGCTGTATGAGGCACAGGTGTTCGCCGATCTGGTGGAAAAACGACAGGTGGAACACCCGGGGCTGGAGAATTCACTGATTATCGCCCGCCTGCTGACCGAAATTCGCCGCCAGACCGGCGTGGTCTTCCCTGCCGACGGAGAGTGACATGAAACCCTTATTACTGATGCAAACCGGCGATGCCCCAGAGGTTATCCGCCGGGAAAAGGCCAACTTCGACGGCATGTTCTTGCAACAGGGGAACATTGATGCCGATCGCGTGCAGATCGTGCACCTTCCCGCAGGCGAGCAGCCGCTGCCGCCGCAAAATTATGCCGGCGTGGTGATCACCGGTTCACCGGCGATGGTGACCGAACGGCTGCCGTGGAGCGAGCAAGCCGCCGAGTGGCTGCGCCAGGCGATGCAGATCCAGCTGCCGATCTTCGGTGCCTGCTACGGGCACCAGCTGTTGGCCTATGCGCTTGGCGGTGAAGTCGGTTATCACCCGCAGGGTATGGAAGTCGGCACATTGGACGTCGAATTGCTGCCCGCCGCCGCCAACGACCGGCGAATGGCGATGTTACCGCCGCGCTTCAAGGCCAATCTGATCCACTCGCAGAGCGTGTTGACGCCCCCCGCCGGCGCAGTGCCGCTGGCCCGGTCGCAACAGGATGCCTATCAGATCCTCAGTTATGGCGATCGTGTGCTGACGACCCAGTTCCATCCGGAATTTAACGGCGCGGTGATGCATCAGTATCTGAGCTGGCTCGGTGAACTGTATCCTGAGCAGCAGGCAGCGTATCAGCTTAAGCAACAGCAGGTTAGCGATACGCCGTTCAGTCGGCTGCTGCTGCAGGGATTTGTCGTCAGCCTCGGCGCGCAAAAAGCCCTGGCCGGGTAACTTAATAAACGTTGACCGCTGACATATTTTGCATTACTTTCTGCCGTGCAAAGGGGAGTAACTTCATTGCCGGTCAATCGTCATTACGATGCGCAAGCATCCGGTTACCGGGCAACATGATGTAACGGGCACGATCAGCGCACCTTCATCAACGTTGTAAGTGAGACCTTGCCGGAAGGCGAGGTTTGCTTGCAGCGTTCATAAGAGCGGCTAGCGTCTTCCGACGTTGGCCGTTTTTGTTTTTGAAGGATACCTCTGATGATGAATACCGTTGGCACACCTTGGTTATGGGGCAGCTTTGCCGCCATCATAGTTGTGATGCTCGCAATCGACTTACTGCTGCAAGGCCGCAAAGGCGCACACACCATGACGCTCAAGCAGGCCGCCAGTTGGTCGCTGGTGTGGATCAGCCTCTCTTTGCTGTTCAACCTGGGCTTCTGGTACTACCTGAACCAAACCGCCGGGCGCGCCGTCGCCGACACCCAGGCGTTGGCCTTCCTCACCGGTTATCTGATCGAAAAAGCGCTGGCGGTCGATAACGTCTTCGTCTGGCTGATGCTGTTCAGCTACTTTGCCGTTCCGGCCAACCTGCAGCGTCGGGTGCTAATCTTTGGCGTACTGGGCGCGATCGTGCTGCGTACTATCATGATCTTCGCCGGCAGCTGGCTGGTGACCCAGTTCCAGTGGTTGCTGTACCTGTTCGGTGCGTTTCTGCTGTTTACCGGTATCAAGATGGCGCTGGCAAAAGAAGATGACTCGGCGATTGGTGACAAGCCGCTGGTGAAATGGCTGCGCAGCCACCTGCGTATGACCGACAACCTGGAAGGTGAACGTTTCTTCGTGCGCCGCAACGGCCTGCTGTTCGCTACGCCGCTGGTGCTGGTGCTGATCCTGGTGGAACTGAGTGACGTGATCTTTGCGGTCGATAGCATCCCGGCAATTTTCGCCGTGACCACGGATCCGTTTATCGTTCTGACCTCTAACCTGTTCGCCATCATGGGCCTGCGCGCCATGTACTTCTTGCTGGCTAACGTGGCAGAGCGCTTCTCGATGCTGAAATACGGCCTGTCGATTATCCTGATGTTTATCGGCGTCAAGATGTTGATTATCGACTTCTTCCATATCCCGATCGGCGTTTCGCTCGGCGTGGTGGCCGGTATCCTGACGTTAACGTTGGTGATCAACGCCTGGGTTAACCGTCGTAACGACCGTCTGGCCAATCATAAAGCACCATAATCTGTTAGTCGGGGCGGCTTGCCGCCCCGCGATTGTTTGGCAATTCCCCCCAAACGCCAAATGTTATTGCGATCACACAAATGTAATCAGTATGTTATAAAGAGTTGATCCGCGCTCAGAATTTCACCCTCTCCCCTTTCCAATACCCAGGCTTTACTGAATACTGATTCGGCAAACACACTTGGTTACAGATCCCTATAAAGTTGTCCGGTGGCGTTCCCACCGAGGTGACAAAGTCTGTACGCAACATCATCGGGAAAAAGCATTATGCAAAACTTACTACACAGGATCGTACAGGGCAGCCTGGTTAAACAAATCATGATCGGCCTGGTGGCCGGGATTATCGTGGCGTTAATCTCACCGGCAGCAGCTTCTGCTGTGGGCCTGCTTGGCGCCCTGTTCGTCGGGGCACTAAAAGCGGTAGCGCCGGTATTGGTGCTGGTGTTGGTCATGGCCTCAATCGCCAACCACAAGCACGGGCAAAAAACCAATATCCGCCCGATCCTGTTCCTCTACCTGCTGGGGACCTTCGCCGCGGCGCTGGTGGCGGTAGTGGTCAGCTTTATGTTCCCGTCCAACCTGGCGCTGGTGACCGGCAATGCGGATATCAACCCGCCGGGCGGCATTATTGAAGTGCTGAAAGGCCTGCTGATGAGCGTGGTCGCCAACCCGTTCCATGCGCTGATTAACGCCAACTATATCGGCATTCTGGCCTGGGCCGTGGGTTTGGGGCTGGCGCTGCGCCACGCCTCTGAAACCACCAAATCGCTGATTAACGATATGTCGCATGCGGTCACCCTGGTGGTACGCGCGGTGATCCGCTGCGCTCCACTCGGTATTTTCGGTCTGGTGGCCTCGACGCTGGCGGATACCGGTTTCGGTGCGCTTTGGGGCTATGCGCAACTGCTGGTGGTGCTGATCGGCTGTATGCTGTTGGTGGCGCTGGTGCTGAACCCGCTGATCGTTTACTGGAAAATCCGTCGCAACCCTTACCCGCTGGTGTTTGCCTGCCTGCGCGAAAGCGGCGTGACCGCCTTCTTCACCCGCAGCTCAGCCGCCAACATCCCGGTGAATATGGAGCTGTGCAAAAAGCTGAATCTGAACGAAGACACCTATTCGGTTTCCATCCCGCTGGGTGCCACCATCAACATGGCTGGCGCCGCCATCACCATTACCGTGCTGACGCTGGCGGCGGTGCATACTCTGGGGATCCCGGTTGATGTGCCCACGGCGTTGCTGCTCAGCGTCGTCGCGGCTATCTGTGCCTGCGGCGCTTCCGGCGTGGCAGGCGGTTCACTGCTGCTGATCCCATTAGCCTGCAACATGTTCGGCATTCCGAACGACGTGGCAATGCAGGTGGTGGCAGTCGGCTTTATCATCGGCGTACTGCAAGACTCCGCCGAAACCGCGCTGAACTCCTCGACCGACGTGCTGTTCACCGCAGCTGCCTGTCAGGCGGAAGATCAGCGTTTAGCGGATGAAGACCCGCTGAAAGTGCGTTAATCCCCAAAATGTTCCAGAAGGCGCTCGTGATCGGGCGCCTTTTTTACGACTGTCGCCTTACAATGTCACTCCGCTCTTAAAAATCGCCAACTCACGGAAATCATTGGTTTCGTTGCGTGCTGGCTGACCATTGGCAATCGCCACGATCAGATCGACAAACTGCTCCAGCAGACTTTCCATCGGGGTGCCGTGGATCAGCCGGCCGGCATCGAAGTCGATCCAGTGCGGCTTCTTCGCCGCCAGTTCGCTGTTGGTCGCCAGCTTCACCGTCGGTACGAAACCGCCATAGGGCGTACCGCGCCCGGTGCTGAACAACACCATATGGCAACCGGCACCGGCCAGCGCGCTGGTCGCTACCGCGTCATTGCCTGGCGCACTCAGCAGGTTTAAACCGGGTTGCCGCAGCCGTTCGCCATATTTGAGCACGTCCACCACCTGGCTGTGCCCGGCTTTCTGCGTGCAGCCGAGCGATTTCTCCTCCAGCGTGGTGATCCCACCGGCTTTGTTGCCCGGCGAAGGGTTTTCATAAATCGGCTGGTTATGGGCAATAAAATACTGTTTGAAATCGTTGACCATGCTGACGGTCTTATCGAACGTCGCACGATCGCGGCAGCGGCTCATCAGGATCCGTTCGGCGCCAAACATCTCCGGCACTTCAGTCAGTACCGTCGTGCCGCCGTTGGCAATCAGATAGTCGGAAAAACGCCCCAACAGCGGATTGGCGGTGATGCCGGACAGCCCGTCAGACCCGCCGCACTCCAGCCCGAATTTCAATTCACTCAGCTTGCCAGGTTGACGGCGATCATCGCGCATCACCTGGTACAGCGCATGTAGCTGTTCCAACCCAGCCTCTACCTCATCGTCCTGTTGCTGACAGACCATAAAGCGCACCCGCTGATCATCAACCGCACCCAGGGTACTGCGGAAAACATCCACCTGATTATTCTCGCACCCCAGGCCAATCACCAACACCGCGCCGGCATTGGGATGGCGCACCATGTTTTGCAGCATGGTGCGGGTGTTCTCATGATCTTGCCCCAGTTGGGAGCAGCCAAACGGATGACTGAACAGGTGCACGCCGTCGATCCCCTGCGCATCCTGGGTTTCCTTGAGGAAACGCTGCTGGATCTGTCGGGCAATGCCGTTGACACAGCCAACGGTCGGTATGATCCACAGCTCGTTGCGGATCCCTACTTCCCCACTGCTACGGCGATAAAGCTGCACTTCCCGATCCGCAGCCTGCGGCGGTAATACGGGAAATTGCGGCTGGTACTGATAGCTGTCCAGGTCACTCAGGTTAGTTTTGGCATTTTGCGAGTGAATATGTACACCGGAAGCAATCGTCTCCAGTGCATGACCGATCGGCAAGCCATATTTGATGATTGCCTCACCGGCGGTAATCGGCCGTAGCGCAAACTTATGCCCGCGCGCTACCGGCTGCGCAAGCCGAATTGCCGTGCCGTCCAGCATCAACGTTTCATCGGCCGCCAGATCGCGCAGTGCCACCGCGACATTATCCAGCGAATGAATTTTTACCATGCTTTGCATAAACCCACCTCGGGCAGCGGCTACGCCAGTTCAATGGCGAAATAGTTCTTGGCATTGTCGAAGCAGATGTTTTTCACCATCTCGCCCAGCAGCGCGATATCTGCCGGTACCTCGCCGTCTGCCACCCAACGCCCCATCATCTGGCAAAGGATGCGGCGGAAATATTCATGGCGGGTATAAGACAGGAAGCTACGACTGTCAGTCAGCATACCGACAAAGCGGCTCAACAAGCCGAGCTGCGCCAATTGCGTCATCTGACGTTGCATACCGTCTTTCTGATCGTTGAACCACCAGCCGGAACCGAACTGCATCTTGCCCGGCATACCCTCTCCCTGGAAGTTACCGACCATGGTGGCGATCACTTCATTGTCACGCGGGTTGAGGCAGTACAGGATGGTCTTCGGCAGGCCCCCCTGACGCGCCTGGGCATCCAGCAGGCGTGAAAGTGGCTCCGCCAGCGGTCGGTCATTTATCGAATCAAAGCCGATATCAGGGCCGACGCTGGCCAGCATGCGGCTGTTATTATTGCGCAGCGCGCCGATGTGATATTGCTGTACCCATTCACGGCGTTGATATTCTGCCGCCAGGAACAGCAGCACCGCACTTTTGAATTGGGCACTCTGCTCTGGCGCAGGTAGCTTGCCGCTCAGGCGCGCCGTTAAAATCGCATCCAGTGCAGCTTCATCCGCCTCTCCATAAACCACCACGTCCAACGCATGGTCAGCCACCTTGCAGCCATGGGCGGCAAAATGATCCATGCGCTTTTTCAACGCGTCACACAGCGCGCTGAATCGACCGATATGAATATCGGCTGCCGCTTCCAGCTTTTGCAGATAGTCATTGAAGCCCGGCGCATCGATATTAAACGCCTTGTCCGGTCGCCAACTTGGCAACACCTTGATATCGAAACTGCTGTCGGCGGCAATGGCTTTATGGTGGCGCAGATCGTCGACAGGATCGTCAGTGGTGCCGACCATCTTCACATTCATCTGCTGCATGATGCCGCGTGCCCTGAAATCGTCCTGCGCCAACAGGGCATTGCCGCGCTGCCAGATATCGTCCGCCGTCATCGGGGAAAGCAGCGTGTCGGTGATACCGAACGGACGACGCAGCTCCAGGTGGGTCCAGTGATAAAGTGGGTTACCCAGGGTATGCGGTACGGTGGCAGCCCAGGCATCGAATTTTTCACGATCGCCGGCATCGCCGGTACACAGCCGTTCTGCCACCCCGTTGGTGCGCATCGCCCGCCATTTGTAGTGGTCACCCTTAAGCCAGATTTCGTATAAATTTTTAAAACGGGTGTTCTCGGCGATCTGTTCCGGCGGCAGATGACAGTGATAGTCAAAGATCGGTTGCTCCGCCGCATAGTCATGATACAAACGCCGGGCGAATTCGCTGCCCAGCAAGAAATCTTCGTTTAAAAACGTCGCCATAGCTGGCTCCTCACCTTGCTTGCCGTTCGACACAGTGTTCAATGCGACAAAGTTATCACACCAATTTTATTGGGCGTCCAGCAAAATATCGCCTTCAGCCAGGCTGCCATGACCCAGAAAAGGCCGTTTACCGGCATTTTTACGGCCAGATAGCGCCTAAACAGCCCAATCATGCGGCAAACAGTATTGCCGAATTGAAAAATGGCTTTTGTGATATCACTCAACTTTTAAATCTGTATGACAAGTTATTGTCTCGCCACCCAGTCGTGCTTGCGGCGGGAATACGCCGGTGATGAACAGGCCGGTGCAAATCAACGATAAAGGGATAACCCCTTAAAACGCTGACGCCGACAGGGCGCCGCCAATTCAAGACTGGGAGATATTTCGGATGCGTAAAATTAAAGGGTTACGCTGGTACATGATCGGACTGGTGACGATCGGCACCGTGCTGGGTTACCTGACGCGTAACGCCATCGCCGTCGCGGCGCCCACGCTGGAAGACACCTTACACATCACCACGCAGCAGTATTCTTACATCGTCGCGGCCTATTCTGCCTGCTACACCCTGATGCAACCAGTGGCGGGATATGTGCTGGACGTCTTGGGTACCAAGGTCGGATACGCCATGTTCGCCATCCTGTGGGCGCTGTTTTGCATGGGCACGGCTCTGGCCAACAGTTGGGGCGGGCTGGCATTGGCGCGCGGGGCCGTGGGCATGGCGGAGGCGGCAATGATCCCCGCCGGGCTGAAGGCCAGCAGTGAGTGGTTCCCGGCCAAAGAACGTTCCATCGCCGTGGGTTACTTCAACGTCGGCTCGTCGATAGGCGGCATGCTGGCGCCGCCGCTGGTGGTCTGGGCAATCGTCGCGCACAGTTGGGAAATGGCGTTCATCATCACCGGCGTGCTGAGCCTGATCTGGGCTGTCTGCTGGCTGATTTTCTATAAGCACCCGAAAGACCAGAAGAAGCTCAGCGACGAAGAGCGCGAGTACATTCTGGGTGGGCAGGAAGCACAGCACCAAACCGGCAACGCCAAGAAAATGTCCGCCTGGCAGATTGTTCGCAACCGCCAGTTCTGGGGCATCGCGCTGCCGCGCTTTCTGGCAGAGCCGGCATGGGGCACCTTCAATGCCTGGATCCCGTTATTCATGTTCAAAGCCTACGGCTTCAACCTGAAAGAGATCGCCATGTTCGCCTGGATGCCGATGCTGTTCGCCGATCTGGGCTGTATCGTCGGCGGTTACCTGCCACCGTTTTTCCAGAAACACTTTAAAGTGAACCTGATTGTTTCACGTAAGCTGGTGGTTACCCTGGGTGCCGTGCTGATGATTGGCCCTGGCATGATAGGCCTGTTTACCAGCCCCTATGCGGCTATCGCACTGCTGTGCGTCGGTGGCTTTGCCCATCAGGCGCTGTCTGGTGCACTGATTACCCTGTCTTCTGACGTCTTCGGTCGCAACGAGGTGGCCACCGCCAACGGCCTGACCGGCATGGCGGCCTGGACCGCCAGCACCCTGTTTGCCCTGGTGGTCGGCGCCCTGGCGGACACACTGGGCTTCAGCCCACTGTTTGCCGCACTGTCGGTATTCGATATTCTCGGCGCCATCGTTATCTGGACCGTCCTGCAAAATCGCCCCGCTACGCAATCCGAAGAGGCTGTATTGGACCCCTCCCCCGCGCGCCATTAACCCCGCAGCCCGGCCATCGCGCCGGGCGCTCCCCGGAGCCTACTGGCAGCTCTGCCGGATAAGTGGTATAACAAATCCATGGCCATGCGCCCCTCCCTATCCAAAGAGCATTCACTATGGAATTCACTGAAACCAGACGCCTGTATCAGCAACTGGCCGCCGAGCTTAAACAGCGTATCGAAAGCGGCCGATACCCGGTGGGCGATAAGCTGCCGGCCGAGCGCTACATTGCCGAAGAGATGAACGTCAGCCGTACCGTGGTGCGCGAAGCGATCATCATGCTGGAAGTGGAAGGCTACGTCGACGTACGCAAAGGCTCCGGGATCCACGTGATGTCCAACCAGCAAAAGCATCTGGTGGTGCCGGGCGACAGCATTGAATTTGCCACCGCCGGGCCGTTCGAGCTGCTGCAGGCACGCCAACTGATTGAGAGCAACATCGCCGAATTCGCCGCGACCCAGGTTACCAAGCAGGACATCGTCCAACTGATGGAGATCCAGGAACAGGCGCGCAAGGAAGATCGCTTCCGCGACTCGCAGTGGGATCTGAAATTCCACGTGCAGGTGGCGCTGGCCACTCAGAACACCGCCATGGCCACCATCGTGGAAAAAATGTGGGTTCAGCGGGTGAATAACCCTTATTGGATCAAGCTGCATGAGCATATCGACGATCGCTCCATCGCCAGCTGGTGCGACGACCACGATCAGATCCTCAAGGCATTGATACGTAAAGATCCTAACGCCGCCAAGCTAGCCATGTGGCAACACCTGGAAAACACCAAGCAGATGCTGTTCAACGCCACCAGCGACGATTTTGAATATAATGCCGACCGCTACCTGTTCGCCGATAACCCGGTGGTGCATCTGGATGGCGTAGCCGCCGAAAATAAATAGCCCAGGCGGTCAAAAATCGTCGGGTTATGTCAGGTATTGTAAAATCCGCTGAATCGATGCCTGAACGGCGATTTGCCGTGTAGTATTTCACCGCTGGCAACGTAGATTTCCCTGTTGCCAATCGTGCTATTTTGGTAAAGTTGAGCCACTTTTTTACCCTCTGCTACGGGGCGGGACGCGAATACATGCGCTGGTTGTTTGCCATGCTTATTGCTCTTTTTTGCTGGACCGGTTCGGTCTCCGGCCAAAAGCTATGCGCGGCACCTTCCAAAGCAACCCCTACATCGCTGAGCAGTTTACCCTCGCTCTCCGATCCGCTGCTTTCCCCTTACGACCAGGTTTATCGGTCACCGGCAGAGCTGCAGCGAAAAAAGCCGGGTAAATTGCCGTTGTTATTGCCGCGGTTGCATTCCTTCTCCGGCTCGCTGTCGACCTGCGCCCAATTACCGCCGGTCTATACCCTGGCCGCAGAGCTGGGCCACCGCACCAAACTCCCGCGCCAGAACTCACCTGCGCTCAACCGGCTTGCCCAGATCAACTGGACGCTGCACACCCCGCAGCAGCAAAACAGGCTAGGCGGCTGGAAAGAAAGTAATATGCTTTACCGTGGCACGCTGACTTACCACTCATGACCGGTGTCGCACCGACTAGAATCTACTAAAAAGCAACGCCGTTTCATCATTATCAGCAGCCAGCATCGCCCGCGCGCTTTCGGCCCACACTCGATCAGCCGCTGAAATAAAATAAACAATGACGTTTTAGGAACACCGGATGGACATCATTAAAGAACTGTTACATGCCTTATGGCAGCAGGATTTTGAGACGCTGGCGAACCCTTCGCTGGTCTGGACCCTCTACGTGCTGCTGTTTATGATCCTGTTTTTGGAAAACGGTCTGCTGCCGGCAGCCTTTCTGCCAGGGGACAGCCTGTTGATCCTGGTCGGCGTCCTGATCGCCAAAGGCACCATGAATTTCCCGCTCACCATCCTGATCCTGACCGTCGCCGCCAGCTTGGGGTGCTGGGTCAGCTACATACAGGGCAAGTGGCTCGGCAATACCCGAACGGTACAGGGCTGGCTGTCGCATCTGCCGGCTCACTATCATCAACGGGCACACCAGCTGTTCCACCGCCACGGGCTTTCCGCCCTGCTGGTCGGTCGTTTCCTGGCGTTTGTCCGCACCCTGCTGCCGACCATTGCCGGCCTGTCTGGCCTGAGCAATGCCCGCTTCCAGTTCTTTAACTGGATGAGCGGCCTGCTGTGGGTCGTGATCCTCACCTCGCTGGGCTTTGCGCTGGGCAAAACCCCGGTCTTCCGTAAGTATGAAGACCAGCTGATGTTCTGCCTGATGCTGTTGCCGTTGGTGCTGCTGGTCGTCGGGCTGGTCGGCTCGCTGATCGTCTTGTGGCGCAAGAAACGCGCCGATAGCCAGGACCAGGGGAAAGGGGCGTGATGATCAAGCGCCCGCGCTGGCAGTACGTGTTGCTGATTGCGCTCGCCTTGCTGGCGCTTGCCACGCTGTTGGTGCCCTGCATGGTGCGCACCGAGAGCGAGCTACGCATTCGCGCAGGGCAGCAAGGCCTTTCGCTGCCTGACGGTTTTTATGTCTATCAGCGGCTGGATCAACGCGGTATTCGCATCAAAAGCATTACTCCGGAAGGCGACGGCCTGGTGATCCGCCTGGACTCGCCGGAACAGCAGTTGCTGGCGCGCGAGGCCTTGCAAACCATTCTGCCGCCGGGGTACATCATTGCCCTGAGCGAATCCCCAGTGCCCACTCACTGGGTGCGCGAATTTGCGCGCTCCCCCCTTAATCTGGGATAATACCCTTTCAAATGAAGGGGTTTCCTTTCATATCACCGCCCTGTTCAATTAATCATCACTCAACACTGAACCGTGGCGGATTCTTTGGGGTCTTCACGATTTATGGCTATGCTCAAGGTTAGCGTCAGTCAGCTACGTAAGACTCCTGTCGCACTGCCTCTGTCGGCAGTCAGGAAAGCGGATACGTGACAACGCATCCCAATAACAAGGAATTGATAGCATGAAATTACGCCAATCTATGTTACTGGCTCTCCCATTCTTCGTCTTCCCGGCCCTGTCATTTGCGGCTGAGGGCGGCTGTGCCGCCAAAGCACAAGAGATTCAAAAACAGATCGATTACGCCACACAGCACGGCAATACTCACCGCGTCGCCGGGTTGAAAAAGGCGCTGAGCGAAGTGCAGACAAATTGCACCGAAGCTGGCCTGCAGGCCGATCGCCAGAAAAAAATCGATGAGAAACAAAGCAAGGTAGCCGAACGTCAGCAGGAGCTGAAAGAAGCCCAGCAGACCGGCAATCTGGACAAAGTGGCCAAGAAACAGAAAAAGCTGGCTGAAGCTCAAGCCGAGCTTAAGCAAGCCCAAGCGGAATAATTTTTTTACACTAGCGGATTTATCGCTGAGAGCCGCACCAAGCGGGATTTTTACCGTATTTGAAATGGATGCTTAGTGATATCAACTACTCATCCCCCCTTTGCTCCGGCGAAAAAATCCGCTATGTTAAAAGTCTGTCTCAGTTAACGTTAAGGAATTATCACATGGCACATGATTCAAATGCAGAAAACTTACGCGCTGAACTTAAATCCTTAGCCGATACGCTGGAAGAAGTGTTGAACTCTTCCACCGATAAGCCAAAAGCCGAACTGGAAAAGCTGCGCTCCAAAGCTGAAGGCGCGCTGAAGGATACCCGTGCTCGCCTGAGCGATGCCGGGGACAAACTGGCTTCTCAAACCAAACAGATCGCCGGCCAGGCGGACGAATATGTTCGTGATAATCCGTGGACCGGTATCGGTATCGGCGCCGCTGTCGGTGTGGTACTGGGCGTTCTGTTAGCGCGCCGCTAATTATGGCTGAACAACAACCGCAAGTTCGTGCACAGGGCCCCGCCAAGGGGGTCCTGGACGTCGGCCAGCGCATCATCACTATTTTGGTCGGTATGGTGGAAACCCGTGTCCGTCTGGCAGTGGTCGAGTTGGAAGAGGAGAAAGCCAACCTCATTCAGTTGCTGATCATGGCCGGCATGACGCTGTTGTTCACCGCATTTGGCCTGATGAGCCTGTTAATCCTGATTTTCTGGGCCATCGATCCTATCTACCGCCTGATGGCGTTAGGGGCCACTACCGGGTTGCTGCTGTTCCTGGCCGTGTTCGGTGCCATTTGGACACTGGTCAAGGCTCGACGCTCCACGTTGTTGGGCGCCACGCGCAAACAGTTGGAGATCGACCGTTCCGAGCTGGAGGACGAAAAATGAATCGTCGCCGCTATCTGGAATGGAGAAAAGAGAAGCTCATCCGCAAGATCCAGCAGCAAAGGCTGGATCTTGCGGAAAACAAAACCCTGTGGTTGGAAAAGACCGAGCGTATCGATCGCGGCTGGCAAACGGTTTTCGGCTTGCGTAAATACCTGGTGGTCGGCTCCAGCGTGATGGCCATCTACGGTATACGCCATCCAAGCAAGCTGATTCGCTGGTCTCGTCGTGCTTTTGGTGTCTTTGGCACTATCCGTTTGATCCAGAAAACCTTTTCCAACAAATAACCTTTCGCAGTTCCTTCAATTCTTCCGTTGTTAAGCCCGCCTTTTCGCAGAAAATTCCCGTTTCTGTCGGTGAAGGCTGGGCAACATTCTGATTCCCCTCTCTTTGTTAGCAGGCTAAAGATTCAGTTTTTTTGAAAAAATACGACAGTTTTACTTGCTAACAAAGCGTAGGCTTCCCGATTAACATTCACTCCATCGACACGAGACGGGCCGCACGGGGCTAAATACCCGGCATACCGCCCACCGACATGAAAACGCCAAGACTGGCAAACAAAAATCACTTTGGAGTAAATGATGAAAAAATTAGAAGATACAGGTTTGCTGGTTGCGCGTATTTTGATGACAATCCTGTTTATCGTGGCTGGCTACGGCAAAATGGGCGATGCCTATGCCGGAACCCAACAGTACATGCAATCGATGGGCGTGCCTGGCTTCTTGCTGCCTCTGACCATCCTGCTGGAATTTGGCGGCGGTCTGGCGATCATGTTCGGTTTCCTGACTCGTACCGTAGCGCTGTTCACCGCCGGTTTTACTGTGCTGACCGCGTTATTGTTCCATACTAATTTTGCGGAAGGCGTAAACCAGCTGATGTTCATGAAGAACCTGGCCATCGCCGGCGGCTTCCTGGTACTGGCTGTTGCCGGCCCGGGCGGTTTCAGTATCGACCGCTTGCTGAACAAGAAGTGGTAAGTTTTTAATAGTGACACGGGGCCCGGTAAGCGGGCCCTTCTGCTTTTTCACTCGGACACGAAGGAGATTCCCATGGGACAACTCGTCGATGGCGTTTGGCAAGACATCTGGTATGACACCTCATCTACCGGAGGCCGTTTCAAACGCTCAACCTCTCAGTTCCGCAACTGGGTGACCGCCGACGGCCAGCCGGGCGAACACGGCGTCGCAGGTTTTAAAGCGGAGAAAGATCGTTATCACCTGTACGTTTCTCTTGCCTGCCCTTGGGCGCACCGCACTCTGCTGATGCGTAAATTGAAAGGGCTGGAGCAGATCATTCCTGTTTCGGTGGTACATCCGCTGATGCTGGAAAACGGCTGGACCTTCGGCACCGATTTCCCTGAAGCGACCGGCGATGATCTCTATCACTCAGATTTCCTCTACCAGCTTTACCTGCGCGCCGACCCGCACTACACCGGTCGTGTGACTGTTCCGGTGCTGTGGGACAAGCAGCAGCAAACCATCGTCAGCAATGAATCTGCCGATATCATTCGCATGTTCAACAGCGCGTTCGATGGCGTTGGCGCACGCGCTGGCGATTATTATCCTGCAGAGCTACGCGGGGAAATTGATGAGCTGAACGGCTGGATTTACGACCTGGTGAACAACGGGGTGTATAAGGCCGGCTTTGCCACCAGCCAGGAGGCCTATGACGAAGCAGTACACGGGGTATTCGACGCCCTGGCACGGCTGGAGCAAATTCTGGGACAACAGCGTTATCTGACGGGCGATCGCCTGACTGAGGCTGACCTGCGCCTGTGGACCACGTTGATACGCTTCGATCCGGTGTATGTTACCCACTTTAAGTGCGACAAACACCGCATCAGCGATTACCTCAACCTGTACGGCTTCCTGCGTGATATCTACCAGATGCCAGGCATTGCCGAAACGGTCAGTTTGCCGCACATCCGCAATCACTATTATCGCAGCCACGCCACCATCAATCCGCACGGCATCATTTCGATTGGGCTGGCGCAGGATCTCGACGAACCACACGGTCGCGACACGCGTTTCGGTTAACGGCAAGCTCCCCTTTGCCTGCGGCAAGGGGGAGCGCTTACTGACGCTCCAACTGGGTGAACAGCCTTGGGATCTCGCGCAGGAACCAGGCTTTCGCCTCGCCCATGCTGTCGCGCCGCCAGGCCATGATAATGTCAACTTCACGGCTGTATTCCGGCCCCACCACCCGCAAGCGCCCTTCTTCGATATCTTTCTCGACCATCGGGTAAGGCATGGTCGCCACGCCCAGACCGGCCAACAGAGCCAGACGTTTATCTTCAATGGTGCTCACCGTCAGGCGCTGCTGCTTATCCAGCAATTGTACGGTCAATACCGGACGCTCCCTGGCGGTATCCGCTACCGCAATACCACGGTATTTCACCCGCGTGGCCTCAGCCAGCGGCTCTGGCTCCAGATGGATCGGATGGTCCGGCGCGGCCACATACATGCTCGTCACTTTGTACAGTTTGCGCGTGTTGATTTCAGACGAGGCGCGAAAATGCATGTCCGGGGCGATAACGATATCGGCGCGCCCCTGCTCCAGCCGCTCCCAGGCTCCGGCCAGCACCTCAGTGAAGATAGACACCTGGGTATTGGCTTTCAGCGCCAGCTTATCAACCAGCGGAAACAGCTTGCTTGGCGGCGACAACGCCTCGCTGACGATAGTCAGATGGGTTTCCCAGCCGCGCGCCAGTGCCTCGGCGTCGGTGGTCAACTTATCCGCCGCCTCCAGCAGCACCCGTCCACGATCCAGCAGCATGCGGCCGACGTTGGTGAATTTGGTGCGGTGGCCGGAGCGGTCGAACAGCACCACGTCCAATTCTTCTTCCAATTTTTGCATGGTGTAGCTGAGCGCCGAAGGCACGCGCCCCAGCTCATCGGCTGCCGCAGCAAAGCTGCCACGTCGGTCGATCGCATCCATAACCCTTAACGCTTCAAGCGTTAACGCCCGATCTCTGGCCATCGAATCTCTCTGTCAGGAAATTTGAATATGCCGACCAGATTAACTGGCTAACAATCCGGCGTCCAGATGCTTACCATCTAGATAATGAATTTAGAGAGCCAATTGCCATGATTACATGCAGAACAGCAAAACAATGCGGGCAAGCTGACTTTGGTTGGCTGCAGGCTCGCTACACCTTTTCTTTTGGACATTACTTCGATCCCAAGCTGATGGGTTACGCCTCGCTGCGGGTGCTCAATCAGGAAGTCCTGGCGCCGGGCGCAGCCTTGCAGCCGCGTACTTATCCGAGCGTGGACATTCTGAATTTGATCCTGCAAGGCCAGGCCGAATACCGCGACAGCGACGGTAACACGATGAGCGCCAAGGCCGGTGAGGCTTTGCTGCTGGCCACCCAGCCAGGGATGAGTTACAGCGAACAAAACGCCAGCAGCGATACGCCGCTAACCCGTCTGCAGCTGTGGTTGGATGCCTGTCCAGACACCAATAACGAACGTGTGCAGCGCCTGACGCTGCCAGCGAAGGGTGTGACGCTACTGGCATCGCCGGACGGCGCTCAGGGTAGCCTGCAACTGCGACAACAGGTGTGGATCCATCACCTGGATTTACAGGAAGGTGAGCAGCAGACGCTGGCATTGAATGGGCCCCGTGCTTACTTGCAGTCGATCCACGGTACCATTGAAGCCCAGGGCAACCATCAGGACAGCCAGAACCTGACGTGCGGTGACGGCGCATTTATCCATGATGAAAACCGCCTGACGATACGCGCCGCCACGCCGCTGCGTGCGCTGCTGATCGACTTGCCGGTGTGAGTCACATCCTGAAAGGAAAAAACCCCGCGTAACTTGCGTCACGCGGGGTTTTCTTTATAGAGGGAGCTGACCGGTAAGCCGGGTTCTGTCGTGGACAGTCATTCCTCTAGGCCAGCAATCGCTCACTGGCTCAAGCAGCCTACCCGGGTTCAGTACGGGCCGTACCATGTGAACCCCTATTTGGCCTTGCTCCGGGTGGAGTTTACCGTGCCACGAACTGTTGCCAGTCGCGCGGTGCGCTCTTACCGCACCCTTTCACCCTTACCTGATCCCGCTTGCGCGGGCCATCGGCGGTTTGCTCTCTGTTGCACTAGTCGTAGGCTTGCGCCTCCCAGGCGTTACCTGGCACCCTGCCCTATGGAGCCCGGACTTTCCTCCCCTCCACCTGTCTCCCCCGAAAGGGACGGCAGTGAAGCGGCGACTGTCTGGTCAACTCCGGCGCGGATAGTAGCGTTGCGCTCACGGCAGGTCAACCGCTTTACTGTTCTTGTTGCTCCAATGCGTGTTTATACAACGCATTTTTCTTCACGCCGTGGATCTCCGCCGCCAGCGCCGCCGCCTTTTTCAACGGCAATTCTTTTTGCAACAGCGCCAGCGTCCGCAACGCCTCCAGCGGCAGTGCATCTTCCTGTACTTTGTGGCCTTCAACGATCAGCACCATCTCACCGCGACGACGCACTTCATCCTCCTGCACCCAGGCCAGCAATTCGCCGACCGGCGCACCGGTAATGGATTCCCAGGTCTTGGTCAGTTCGCGCGCCAGCACCACGTAACGGTGCGGCCCCCACACGGTCACCATGTCCTGCAAACTTTCCAGCAGACGGTGGGTTGATTCATAGAAAATCAGCGTGCGCGGTTCCTCTGCCAGCGCCATCAGCGTATCCTTACGCCCCTTGGTTTTCGCCGGCAGGAACCCTTCGTAACAGAAGCGGTCTGAAGCCAGACCGGCAGCACACAGCGCGGTGGTTGCCGCACAGGCGCCGGGTAAGGGTACGACGCGGATACCGGCTTCACGGCAGCGGCGTACCAGGTGATA
Organism: Serratia sp. BNK-12; assembly: GCF_047456085.1. Taxonomy (NCBI): domain Bacteria; kingdom Pseudomonadati; phylum Pseudomonadota; class Gammaproteobacteria; order Enterobacterales; family Yersiniaceae; genus Serratia; species Serratia sp. BNK-12. Next base: position 455,035 of record NZ_CP179896.1, on the reverse strand, counting down.
GCCAGGATCGTTAATCAAAGGCGTACCTGCGTCGGAAACCAGCGCAATGCTCTGGCCTTCCTGCAATTTCGCCAGCAGTTGATCGGCCTTTTGCTGTTCGTTATGGTCGTGCAGCGCAAACAACCGCGCGCTAATCGCAAAGTGTTGCAACAGCAACCCGGTGTGGCGCGTGTCCTCCGCCGCAATCAGATCAACGCTTTTCAGTACCTCTAACGCACGGTGGGTAATGTCCCCTAAATTGCCGATTGGGGTGGGCACCACATACAGCGTTGATGCAGAAATGACTGATTGTTGGTGTTGATTCATTGTTTCATCCGGATTGCCGATTTAATATTAAGCATCTTGAAAAAAACATCACTGGATACAGTATGCTTTCCTCAACATTCGTTCGTACCAAAGCAGGGCGTTCAAAGCCTGTCCGACTTACCGCAGTTATCGCGGCAGCCCTTTTCCTTGCAGGTTGCCCGAGTCAGGCCCCGCAGACGCCGCCCGCTAATATACAGGACGAAGCGAGCGCCAGTTCCGATTACTATCTGCAGCAGCTACAGCAAAGCAGCAATGATAACAAGGCTGACTGGCAATTACTTGCTATTCGCGCGTTACTGCGCGAAGGGAAACTGCCGCAGGCCAGTGAACAACTGAACCAACTGCCGAAAAACCTCAGCAGCGTTCAACTGGTGGAGCGCCAGTTACTGAGCGCCGAGCTGCAGGTGGCGAACAAAAGCTATGTCGCTGCCCGCACCACCCTGAGCCATCTGGATACCGGCTCGTTGTCGGCCAACCAGCTGGTGCGCTTCTACCAGGCGCAGATCGCTGCCAATCAGGGTAAACCTTCCCTGCCGCTGATCCGCGCTTACATCGCACAAGAACCGCTGGTGACCGGCAAAGCGCACCAAACCAATCTGGACCAGACCTGGCTAGCCCTGCTGCAGCTGACACCGCAGGACATGAACAGTCTGGTGATCAACGCCAATGAGAATGTACTGCAGGGCTGGTTGGATCTGCTGCGCGTTTATCAGGACAACAAACAGGATCCCGATCTGCTGAAGGCCGGTATTAAAGATTGGCAGAATCGCTACCCGCAGAATCCGGCGGCGAAAACACTGCCCACTCAGTTAAACCAGGTACTGAACTTTACCCAGGCTTCCACTTCAAAAATAGCACTGCTGCTGCCGTTGAACGGCCAGGCAAAAGTGTTCGCCGACGCGATCCAAAAAGGGTTTGAAGCGGCGAAAAACGGCGTGACGCCTTCCGCTCCGGTACAACAACAGCAGCAACAGCCTACCAGCGAACCGGTACAGGCTCCTGCTTCAACGGATCCCAATGCCAACGGCGCAGTAAGCACCTCGGCGCCGTCAGCAGATGCTGCCCCGGTTACTGCCGCTCAGCCTTCTGCTCCGTCTACCGCGCCAATTACGCCGCCGCAGGCCGCTAACGCGCAAATTAAGGTGTATGATACCTCCAGTCAGCCACTGGCCGCGCTGCTGACGCAGGCCCAGCAGGATGGTGCCACCCTGGTGGTCGGCCCGCTGCTGAAAGAAAACGTCGATCAACTGGCCGGCAGCACCACCACCCTGAACGTCTTGGCGCTCAACCAGCCGGAAACGCCGAAGGACAATCCGAACATTTGTTACTTCGCGCTTTCACCGGAAGATGAAGCCCGCGATGCTGCCCGCCACATTTGGGAACAGCAGAAACGGCAACCGCTGTTGCTGATCCCGCGCGGTGCTTTCGGCGATCGCGTTGCCAAAGCCTTTAATCAGGAGTGGCAAAAACTGGGCGGCCAAACGGTGCTGCAGCAAAATATCGGCTCCGCCGGTGAACTGCGCCAAATGGTGAACAGCGGCGGCATTCGCATGTCGGGTACGCCAATCTCCACCGCGCCGGTACCGCAGGCCGTTACCATTGCCGGGCTGACCATCCCTGCGCCACCGAGCGATACGCCAGCAGCCAGCGGCGGCAGCGTAGATTCGGTCTATATCGTCGCGACCCAGTCCCAACTGACGTTGATCAAACCGATGATCGACATGGCCACCAACTCGCGCAGCAAGCCGGCGATGTACGCCAGTTCACGCAGCTACCAGGCCGGTGCCGGTCCGGACTTCCGTCTGGAAATGGAAGGCCTGCAGTTCAGCGATATCCCGTTGCTGGCCGGTGCCAACCCGCAGCTATTGCAGCAGGCAAGCAGCCAGTTCCGCAACGACTACTCGCTGGTGCGTCTGTACGCCATGGGGATGGATGCCTGGACATTGTCCAACCACTTTGCTGAAATGCGCCAGTTGCCCGGCTTCCAGGTCTCAGGCACCACTGGCATGCTGACCGCCTCACCGGGTTGCGTCATCAACAGAAAACTGCCTTGGCTGCAATACCGCCAGGGCATGGTCGTTCCGGTCTCTTGAGTCAACGCGCCACAGGGGCGGGCTATGAATTACAGGCCCGCCACTATCTGGAACGCGCCGGGCTCACTTTCTTCGCCGCCAATGTTACGCTGCGCGGCGGTGAGCTCGACCTGATCATGCGCGATGGCCAAACCTGGGTGTTCGTTGAAGTACGCTACCGACGCAGCGATGCGTTTGGCGGTGCAGCCGCCAGCGTTACCTATCGCAAGCAACAGCGGTTGCTGCATGCCGCCGCCGTTTGGCTGGCGGGGCGCGGAGCCAGTTTTGACACATCGTCTTGCCGTTTTGATGTTTTGGCCATTACCGGTAGCCAGTTAGAATGGATACCCAATGCCTTCAATGCGGATTAAACGCGGTTTACCGGTGCAGACCGGCCCTTTGACTTAGTGGATTAATACAACGTGCTGGATAGAATTAAAGCCTGTTTTACCGAAAGCATCCAAACCCAGATTGCGGCGGCGGAAGCTTTGCCCGACGCCATCTCGCGTGCAGCAATGACGCTGGTTCAATCCTTACTTAACGGTAATAAAATTCTGTGCTGCGGTAACGGCACCTCGGCAGCCAATGCGCAGCATTTCGCCGCCAGCATGATCAACCGCTTTGAAACCGAGCGCCCAAGCCTGCCGGCCATTGCCCTGAATGCCGATAACGTGGTGCTGACCGCGATCACCAACGATCGCCTGCACGATGAAGTCTATGCCAAACAGGTTCGTGCGCTCGGACACGCCGGCGACGTACTGCTGGCAATTTCCACCCGCGGCAATAGCCGTGATATTGTGAAAGCGGTCGAAGCCGCCGTGACGCGTGACATGACGATTGTCGCACTTACCGGTTACGACGGTGGGGAACTGGCCGGCTTGCTCGGTCAGCAGGATGTCGAGATCCGCATCCCTTCCCACCGCAGTGCACGCATTCAGGAAATGCATATGCTGACTGTAAATTGCCTATGCGACCTGATAGACAATACGTTGTTTCCCCACCAGGACGATTAAGGAACTGAGATGAAGCTAAAAGCCACATTTGCAGTGCTGTCCAGCGCCCTGCTGTTACAAGGTTGTATTGCAGGCGTTGTCGTTGGCAGCGCCGCCGTCGCCACTAAAACGGCCACCGACCCACGCAGCGTGGGGACTCAGGTAGACGATGGGACGCTGGAAGCCCGGGTTGAAAATGCCCTGAGCAAAGATCAGCAGCTGAAAAAAGAGGCCCGGGTGGTCGCAACGGCCTACCAGGGTAAAGTCCTGCTGACTGGCCAATCGCCAAGCACCGATCTGGCGGCTCGCGCCAAGCAAATCGCCATGGGCGTTGAAGGCACCACCGAAGTGTATAACGAGATCCGTCAGGGAACGCCGGTTAGCCTGAGCACCGCCTCCTCCGATACCTGGATCACCACCAAGGTCCGTTCACAGTTACTCACCAGCGATACGGTGAAGTCATCCAACGTGAAAGTAACCACTGAAAATGGCGAAGTGTTCTTGCTGGGCCTGGTCACCCAACAGGAAGGCCAGTCTGCGGCGCAGATCGCCAGCCAGGTGAGCGGCGTGAAACACGTCACCACCGCCTTCACCTTCGTTAAATGATCCTTCAGGCAAGGGGCCTTCCCCTTGCCGCTTTTCTGCACGCTCCCCGCTGTTGTACCCTGGTTTAATGAGTCGCGTTTAAAGTCATCTCTCACTTCATTACGGATAAAATTCAAATGGACAGAATTTTAATCGGTTTTCTCACTGCCGTTTCTTTATTCACCGCCGGAGTTTCCGCCGCCAATCCGCCACAGGAAGCACCCCGCGCCGAGCACGCCCTAGCCCCGATGGCCGATCAAACCGTTGCTACCGAAGGCGCGATCACGGTCAACCAGGTAAAAATCAATTATCAGGCGCAAACCGGGGTGCTGGAATTGAGTAAAGACGACCCGGAAGATCCCGTGACCGGCATGTTCTATGTCGCGTATTTCAAAAAGAATGAGAATAAGAACGAGAACAGGCCGATTACCTTTATCTACAACGGCGGGCCGGGCTCCGCCTCGCTTTGGCTGCATATGGGGGCACTCGGGCCTAAACGGGTTATCGCTACTCAGCCAGAGAAAACACAGCTGGCGCCTTACCAACTAACCGATAACCAATACAGCCTGCTCAACGTCAGCGATCTGGTATTTATCGATGCCCCCGGAACGGGTTACAGCCGCTTTTCCAGCAGTGCCGCCAGCCAACCGGAGAGAGCGCAGCAAAAATCACAGAGTGCCAGCAACGTTTATGGCGTCAACGGCGATGCTCAGGCTTTTTCTCAGTTTATCGTTCAGTTTCTAACGCATTACCAACGCTGGAACTCACCTAAATATTTATTGGGTGAAAGCTACGGCACTACCCGCTCGGTGGTATTGGCCGAGACGCTAAAAAATCAGAATATCGATCTTAACGGCATTATTCTGATGTCGCAGTTTCTAAACTATGACAACAATGTCGACGATCCCAATCAAAACCCCGGCGTCGATCAGCCTTACTACCTGGCACTCCCCACCTACGCGGCCAGCGCGTGGTATCACCAGCGGCTGCCGGACAAACACCAGAGCCTGCAAACCTTGTTAGACCAGGCCGAGAAGTTTGCACTGGGGACTTATGCCCAGGCATTGCTGCAAGGTGCCAATCTGCCTGAAAAAGATCGTCAAACGCTCGCCGAGCAACTTTACCAATTTACCGGCATTTCGGCCGATTATTGGCTCAAGGCCAATCTGCGCCTGAGTGGGCCGGTTTTCGCCAAACAACTGTTGAGCGGCCAGGACGAGACCATTGGCAGAATCGATACCCGCTATCGTGGGCCGTCGCTGGATAATATCGCCGAAACGTCCAATTACGATCCCAACATCAGTGCAATTACCTCCGCCTACGTCGCGCAATTCCACGATTATCTTGGCAAGACGCTGCATTTTAGCGCCGACCAAAACTATCGCGCATTTTCCGATGAGGTCTATGACTGGAACATGTCCAGCAACAGCCGCGACAGATCGTTTAACGTGTTGCCGAGCCTGTCGCGGGTGATGAAAATGAATCCGGCAATGAGAGTGATGGTGATAGGCGGGGTTTACGATCTGGCAACGCCTTATTTCGTCGCCAAATATGAGATGAGCCATCTGCCCGTGTCGCCCAAACTACGCGACAATATCCGTTTCTATTGGTATGACACCGGGCATATGCCGTACGTGGATGAACCATCGCTCAAAAAGATGCATGCAGATTTAAGTGCATTCATCAGCAATAAGTCCTGATGTGGTATTAGTCGCCGAAGAGAGATACCTTGCCCGAAAGCAGGGTATCTCTTGGTTAATCGAGCTTATTCTCTTTCAGGAAACCTTCCCCACCCAACTGGCGCATCTGGCGCATGATCCACTGCTGTCGCTGTATGACATAGCCGGAAGGCGCATTGGCCTTGAAGCGATGTGGATTGGGCAACACCGCCGCCAGCAGTGCGGCCTCCGATGCAGTCAGACGCTTGGCCGGTTTATTGAAGTAGCGCCGTGACGCTTCCTCTACGCCGAACACGCCGTCACCGAACTCCACGATATTCAGGTATACCGTCAGGATCCGACGCTTGGTCCACACCAGTTCGATGCCGGAGGTCAAACCGGCCTCTAACCCTTTGCGCAACCAACTGCGGCCGTCCCACAGGAACAGGTTCTTCGCGGTTTGCTGCGACAGCGTAGAAGCGCCACGAATGCGCGTGGGCCGACGTTCATTGTGGCTGAACGCCTTTTCTATCGCCGCCACGTCAAAACCCCAGTGATCCGGGAACTTCTGATCCTCCGCCGCCATCACCGCCAATGCCATCTGCGGGGAAATCTCGTCCATCGACACCCAGTCGGAGTGCGCCACATAGCCAAAATCGCCCCTCAGCCAGGCACCGATCTGCCGCTCGACCATCACCGCAGAAAAAGGCACCGGTAAAAAAGCAAATACCAGGATACCCAGCAGCCAGGCACCAACCACTGCGATCAATCCGCGTTTCAGCCAAAACCATGGCCGGGATAGCATCGATTTGCCCACAGATTTTCTCATTCAGCCAAATCCAGCACCCGTGAAACCAGCTTATCAATCCCGCGGGCGGCCTCACCGATCGATTTCGCCAACATATAGGCTGGCGTGGTCACCACTTTGTTATCAATATCCACCACGATATCGTCAACCGGGCAAATGACCGGCTCACCGCCCATGGCATCAATCACTTCACCGAGGTCAGGATCGTTGCCAATGGTCAGCCGCACTTGTTGATCCAGCAACTTTGGCAGCAGCGCCGGCGCGATGCACATAAAACCAATTGGTTTATTTGCCTTATGCATTTGTTGCGTTAGCTTCGCTAAATCTTTATCAATCCAGCATTCCGCCCCTTCGCTGGCAAAACTGCTGAGGTTCTTCGCAGCGCCAAACCCACCGGGAACAATCAGGGCGTCCAGTTGGTCGGCATCGGCCTGTGAAAGCGGCTGGATCTTGCCTCTGGCAATGCGTGCAGACTCCAGCAAAACATTGCGCGCCTCTGGCATTTCATCACCAGATAAGTGATTAATAACATGAAGTTGAGGTTTGTCAGGCGCAAAGCACACCGCCTGTGCGCCTGCCCGGTCCAACGCCAGCAGCGTCAGGACGGCCTCATGGATCTCCGTACCGTCATAAACCCCGCAGCCACTCAGCACTACACCCACGTTTTTCATCACCCTTCCTCCTGTTGATACTGTCAACTGGTTAGTGCTCGGAGTAGTCAAACACTAATCTACATCACACATTTTAATGAATCTTCTAACAAGAGCGCTTACATTTGCTATGTTGTTGGCTGTATGATGTTTAGGAATTCTCTGCAACCTGCTCGACCAGAACACTAAATCCAATACGCAGGTTCACAATTTCCCTGGTGTTGGCGCAATATTCGCGCACCCCGGCCTAGGTCGGGGTCATTTTTTTTCAGCTTCCGCTACCCACGCCCGCAGTACCTGCACGTCGTTACGCCATTCCTGCTTCAGCTCATCCACCCAGTCCTGCACGTTATCCCACCACGCCGGCAACGTCGGGGTTTGAATTTGCTGTGCCAGTTGTTGCAGATGGCGCAGACCCACCGAACCCGCTGCACCTTTAATTTTGTGCCCTTCTTCCGTGATGCCTTTCTGATCACGCGCGGTCATATTGGAATCCAACACCGCCAGATAGCCCGGCATCATTTGCTCAAACATCTCCAGGCTCTGATGGATCAACTGCGGCCCCACCAGGTCCATGTACTGTTCCAGCATGGTGGTATCCAGTAAAGACTCATTAATCTGCATCGTCTTTTGCTCCATTTTCTTTGTGGTGTGAGAGGGTTGATGATCCCAGTAATGTTTAATCACCTTGGTCAGCGCCGGCACCGACAGCGGCTTGCTCAGCACGTCGTCCATCCCCGCGTCGAGATACTCTTTTTTGTCTTTCAGCACGTTGGCAGTCAATGCAACCAGCGGCGGCAGCGCCTGCCCGGCATAGCGCTCTCGCAGCACCCGGGCGATATCCAGCCCGGTCATGTCCGGCAACTGGATATCCAGCAACACCAAATCGAACTCGTCCGGATCAAACATCGCCAGCGCATCCTTGCCGTTCATCGCCACTTCGACGCTGTTGCCCAACTTCTCCAGCACCGAACGCGCCACAATCACGTTCAGCTCGATATCTTCGACCAGCAGGATATGCAGCGCCGGTAATGGCAAGGCCTCTTCCGCCTGCGTTTCACTTTCCGCTTCCTTCACCGCCGGCGCCTGGATGGTCAAAGTGAAGCAAGAACCGTGCCCTTGCACGCTGTTGACAGTGATATCGCCGCCCATGCTCTGCGCCAGGCGCTTGGAAACCGCCAGCCCAATGCCGGTGCCGGTCGCCGGACGGCCGCCGTGCTGGTCCTTGACCTGATAATACATGGCGAAGATTTTGTCCTGCTCATCCTTCGGAATCCCCATGCCGGAGTCTTCCACCTCAAACACCAACCGATCCTGCTCTTCGCGGCGTACGCGGACCACGATTTGCCCCTGCGGCGTGAACTTCACCGCATTGCCGATCAGGTTCCATAGGATCTGACGCAGGCGGGTACCGTCGGTGATGATTTGCTGCGGCAGCGGTTGCTGCGGCTCCATCACAAACTGCAGGCCTTTCGGCTGAGCCAACAGGCCGGAGAGGTTTTCCAGGTCCGCCAGGAAGCCGGTGAAATCTACCGGTTGATTGTCGAGCTGCACTTTGCGCCGCTCAAGCTTGTCCATCTCGATAATGTCGTTGAAGATATTGCCCAGGGTAATGGCGCTGACATGGATGGTTTTGAGGTATTTCAACTGTTCGTCGTTTAACTCGGTATCGAGCAGAATGCGGCTCAGCCCGACAATGCCGTTAAGCGGCGTACGAAGCTCGTGGCTGATCGTGGAGATGAAGGTGGTCTTGTCCCTGCTGGCATTCTCCAGCGCGTCCTGATAGCGCTTACGCTCGGTTATATCGCGGCCGAAGCCCATCAGCCCATGCCGTTTGCCAACGCGATCGTAAAACGGCACTTTGCGCAGCTCAAAACAGGCCTTGCGCCCGTCCGGATAGACCAGCCACTGTTCGTAGGTCAGCGAAACGTTGTGGCGGAACACTTTCTCATCGGTTTCTATCACCTTTTCGGCGATTTCCTGGCCGTAAACGTCATACGGCGTCAGGCCAATCAGCTGTTTTTCACTTTTGCCGGTCAGCAGCTCCATCGCCCGGTTACAGCCGGAGAATTCTTTGTCTTCGTTACGGTAATACACCAGATCCGGTGAAGCATCGAGGAAAGAACGCAACAGCGCCGACTGCTGGCCCAGTTCGATTTGCGCCAGTTCGCGCTGTTCCATCTCTTCCGTCAGCTTGTCCATCACCTGCTGGCGCTCTTCTTCCGCCTTGATACGATCGGCAATTTCCTGATTCAGCTGGCTGATGTTGTCCTTAAGCTGCTGGTTCAGCTCCAGATCGCGGTGGCGCATCTCTTCCAGCTTATCTACCAGCCGCGCCAGGCGCTGGCGTGATTCTTCAAGCTGTTCGACCACCACCGACAGAAAGTAGACTGCCCAGGGCGTAATCAACAGGCCGAAGAAGATTGAGCGCACCACGTCGATGCTTTCCACTTCGCCGCGCAGCAGCATGGTCACCGCCATCTGCACCACCATCGCCAGCACCACCAGCGCCGACGCCAGCAGCAGTGAAAAGCGTACCAGCCCCAGTTTTACCATTAAATCAACGTAGTACTGGGCTAACACCCGGATTTGCTTCATAGCCGCTCCCATCAGACAGAATCGTCTAAATCATACCGTAAAACACCGAGGAGATAAGGAAGCAAACGTCGAAGTGTGGGAAAGATTGCAAATCAAAACAGCGATCAAGGGCGATATTGCTGCTTTTCATCCAATCGGCTGCCCTGCCCCCCATGGCGTTGCAAATAGCCGCCGACCGCCTGCATGCCGTTCCAGCGGTTTTCGCACCATAACGGTGCCAACAGCGTCGGCCGACGCGCGCTGGCGGAAATACGGTGATATACCACCTCCTTCGGCGTGTGGCGGATCATCTCTCCGGCGCTGGCGGCGTATGCCTCAAGCGACAGTTCAGGCAACCGACCCGCCTGCCAGGCCCGCGCCAGCGTGCTGCCGGTCACGATGTGCAGCGGATGCAGCTTGATGCCATCCACGCCGCTGTCCACCACCCGTTGTAACGTGGTCAGATGTTCGGCGGCGCTTTCCCCCGGCAGCCCAACAATCAGATGGCTACACACCTTCAGCCCGCGTTCGCGCGCCAGCCGGGCGGTGTGCTGATAACAGGAGAAATTGTGGCCGCGGTTAATGCGCTTTAGCGTTTTATCGTGCGCCGTCTGCAGCCCGAGTTCCAGCCACACTTCGTAGCCTTTTTCGCGGTAACTCGCCAGCAGATCCAGGGCGGCAGGTGGCACGCAGTCCGGCCGGGTTCCAACACAAATGCCGACCATATCCGCCTGTCCCAGCGCCTGGCGGTACATCTCCGCCAGCAGATTCACTTCTGCATAAGTACTGGTATAGGCCTGGAAATAGGCCAGGTAGCGTTTTGCGCGATTCACCCTGTCGGCCTGCAGTGCCAACTGTTCGGCGATGCTTTGATGCTGCATCTGTTCATCGGCAAAAGAAGCGACATTACAGAATGTACAGCCACCACGCCCCAACGTGCCGTCGCGATTCGGGCAACTGAACCCGCCGTGCAGGGTGAGTTTATGGATCTTTTCGCCGTATCGCCGCTGAAGGTCGGCACCAAACATATTGACTAATTGCGGCAACTGCATAATCTTGGGGGTCTCTGTGCTCAAAGCCCGTGATGCTAATAAAAAACGGCTTTTCCCGCGATGACAGAGATCAACGCTTTCTCCGCAAGGCTTCACCAAGCATAACTATTCATTATAAATGCAAATAAAATCATCTTGGCCGAGATGAATTTTTCTTATTTCCACGCAACCGTTAACGCCAGTATGACAAAGCGATGAAAAATAGTTGTAAAAAACAAAAAAGAATAAGTTATTAGAATAAAACTCTGACATTCCCACCCGCACTAGCATGGTGCAGAGATTCAGGCGTTGCACTATAGTGAGACAGCTCACATTTCTTCGGGGGACGACACTCCTCCATGCAAGCTTAAAAAACGCCAAAAAACAATTAATATCAAATAATTAAATACAGTTATTTCATTAAAAAACCCCCTTAGGCCTATATTTGACCTGCGTATTCTTTCTCGCTAAGTTGGAAGTCCGCTGGAAGCTTTCTGGACGGGCAAACGTCTCGTCATATTTATGCAGTAATTTAAGACTCCCTCTTAAAACAAGTCATTTACCACTTGTGAGCACCATCACGAGAGGCCATTGACGGAGGGCGGAAAAGCAGATCGGCGATATTCAGCTTGCTGATTGGACTTCTGCCTGACGTTGAGAAGCCCGCTCGTGAGTCGGTTGTGAGAGTCACGCAGAGCCTGGGGAGGTTCACTGATATGTTGTACGATAAATCCCAAGAGCGGGACAACTGTGGTTTCGGCCTGATCGCCCACATAGAAGGCGAACCTAGCCATAAGGTCGTGCGTACCGCGATTCACGCACTGGCCCGCATGCAGCACCGTGGCGCAATCCTTGCTGACGGCAAGACTGGCGACGGTTGCGGCCTGTTATTACAAAAGCCCGACCGCTTTTTCCGCATGGTGGCGGAAGAGCGCAGCTGGCGCTTAGCCAAGAACTACGCCGTTGGCATGATGTTCCTCAGCCAGAACGAAGAGGAAGCCCGTGCCAGCCGCCGCATTGTAGAAGAAGAGCTGCAGAACGAAACGCTGTCGGTTGTTGGCTGGCGTGAAGTGCCGACCAACCCGGACGTTTTGGGTGAAATTGCCCTCTCCTCCCTGCCGCGTATTGAACAGATTTTCGTTAACGCCCCGGCCGGTTGGCGCCCACGCGATATGGAACGTCGCCTGTTTATCGCGCGCCGCCGTATCGAGAAGCGCGTCCAGGACGACAGCTTCTATGTATGCAGCTTCTCGAATCTGGTGACGATCTATAAAGGCCTGTGCATGCCTGCGGATCTGCCCCGTTTCTATCTTGATTTGGCGGACCTGCGTCTGGAATCGGCCATCTGCCTGTTCCATCAGCGTTTTTCCACCAACACCGTGCCACGCTGGCCGCTGGCGCAGCCGTTCCGCTACCTGGCGCACAACGGCGAAATCAACACCATCACCGGCAACCGCCAATGGGCGCGCGCCCGTACTTATAAATTCCAGACGCCGCTGATCCCGGATCTGCAAACGGCAGCGCCTTTCGTTAACGAAACCGGTTCCGACTCCAGCTCGCTGGATAACATGCTGGAGCTGTTGCTGGCAGGCGGTATGGACCTGATCCGCGCCATGCGCCTGCTGGTTCCGCCAGCCTGGCAGAACAACCCGGATATGGACACCGATCTGCGTGCCTTCTTCGACTTCAACTCGATGCACATGGAGCCGTGGGACGGCCCTGCCGGTATCGTGATGTCCGACGGCCGCTACGCCGCCTGTAACCTGGACCGTAACGGTCTGCGTCCGGCACGCTACGTCATCACCAAAGACAAGCTGATTACCTGTGCCTCTGAAGTCGGCATCTGGGATTACCAGCCGGATGAAGTGGTCGAGAAAGGCCGCGTGGGCCCTGGCGAGCTGATGGTGATCGATACCCGTAGCGGCAAGATCCTGCACTCTGCCGAAACCGACGACGATCTGAAAAGCCGCCACCCGTATAAAGAGTGGATGGAAAAGAACGTCAAGCGGCTGGTGCCGTTCGAAGACCTGCCGGCCGATCAGGTCGGCAGTCGTGAGCTTGACGATTCGCAGCTCGAGACTTATCAGAAACAGTTCGGCTACAGCAGCGAAGAACTGGATCAGGTGATCCGCGTACTGGGCGAGATTGGCCAGGAAGCTACCGGCTCAATGGGTGACGATACCCCGTTTGCCGTGCTGTCCAGCCGCCCACGCATCATCTATGACTATTTCCGTCAGCAGTTCGCGCAGGTGACCAACCCGCCTATCGACCCGCTGCGCGAAGCGCACGTCATGTCGCTGGCCACCAGCATCGGCCGCGAAATGAACGTGTTTTGCGAGGCCGAAGGCCAGGCGCACCGTTTAAGCTTCAAATCGCCGATCCTGCTGTACTCCGATTTCAAACAGCTCACTACGCTGGAAGGCGAATACTATCGGGCCGACACGCTCGATCTGACCTTTGATCCGGCGGAGCAGGATCTGGAGCAGACCATCCGTTCGCTGTGCGACGAAGCGGAACGTAAAGTCCGCGACGGCGCCGTGCTGCTGGTGCTGTCAGACCGCGCCATCACCCCCCAACGCCTGCCGGTGCCTGCACCAATGGCCGTTGGTGCGATCCAGACCCGTCTGGTCGAGAAAAGCCTGCGCTGCGACGCCAACATCATTGTTGAAACCGCCAGCGCTCGCGATCCGCACCATTTCGCCGTGCTGTTAGGCTTTGGCGCGACGGCGGTCTACCCCTACCTGGCTTACGAAACGCTGGCCAAATTGGTAGATACCCAGGCAATCGACAAGAAATACCGTGAAGTGATGCTGAACTACCGTAACGGCATCAATAAAGGCTTATACAAGATCATGTCCAAAATGGGCATCTCTACTATCGCCTCTTACCGCTGCGCCAAGCTGTTCGAAGCCGTCGGCCTGCACCGCGATCTGTCCGATTTGTGTTTCCAGGGCGTGGTCAGCCGCATCGGCGGCGCCAGCTTCAGCGACATCCAACAGGATCTGCAGAACCTGTCCAAGCGTGCGTGGTTGAAACGTAAACCGCTGGAACAGGGCGGCCTGCTGAAGTTCGTCCACGACGGCGAGTACCATGCGTACAACCCTGACGTGGTGAGCACGTTGCAAACGGCAGTGCACAGCGGCAAATACAGCGACTATCAGGCTTACGCCAAGCTGGTGAACGAGCGCCCGGTGGCCATGCTGCGCGACCTGTTGGCCATCACGCCGAAGGGCACGCCAATTCCGGTTGATCAGGTTGAACCTGCTGAATCGCTGTTCAAACGTTTCGATACCGCAGCAATGTCCATCGGTGCCCTGAGCCCGGAAGCGCACGAGTCGTTGGCGATCGCCATGAACAGCCTCGGCGGTTTCTCCAACTCCGGCGAAGGCGGTGAAGATCCGGCCCGTTACGGCACCAACAAAGTGTCGCGCATCAAGCAGGTGGCATCCGGCCGTTTCGGCGTGACGCCGGCTTACCTGGTGAATGCCGATGTGATCCAAATTAAAGTGGCGCAAGGAGCCAAGCCGGGTGAAGGCGGCCAGTTGCCGGGGGATAAGGTTACCCCTTATATCGCCAAGCTGCGTTATTCGGTACCGGGCGTGACGCTGATTTCGCCGCCACCGCACCACGACATCTACTCGATTGAAGATCTGGCACAGCTGATTTTCGACCTGAAACAGGTCAACCCGAAGGCCATGATCTCGGTGAAGCTGGTTTCCGAACCGGGCGTGGGCACCATCGCCACCGGCGTGGCGAAAGCCTATGCCGATCTGATCACCATCGCCGGCTACGACGGCGGCACCGGCGCCAGCCCGCTGTCTTCAGTGAAATACGCCGGCTGTCCGTGGGAATTGGGCCTGGTGGAAACCCAGCAAGCGTTGGTGGCCAACGGCCTGCGCCATAAAATTCGCCTGCAGGTGGATGGTGGCCTGAAAACCGGTGTGGATATCGTGAAAGCGGCAATTCTGGGTGCGGAAAGCTTCGGCTTCGGCACCGGTCCAATGGTGGCGCTGGGTTGTAAGTACTTGCGTATCTGTCACCTGAACAACTGCGCTACCGGCGTGGCAACTCAGGATGAAAAACTGCGCCGCGATCATTACCACGGCCTGCCGGAACGCGTGACCAACTACTTCCAGTTTATCGCGCGCGAAACCCGCGAGATCATGGCGCAATTAGGGGTTAGCCAACTGGTGGATCTGATTGGTCGTACCGATTTCCTGACCGAACTGGACGGTATCTCCGCCAAGCAGAACAAGCTGGATCTGTCGCCGTTGCTGAAAACCGCCACGCCGCATCCGGGCAAGGCGCTGTATTGCACCGAAAGCAGCAACCCGCCGTTCGACCAAGGGTTGATGAACAAGGATCTGCTGGCGCAGGCGGAACCGCATATTGAAGCGAAAAGCAGCAAAGCCTTCTACTTCGATATCCGCAACACCGACCGTTCAGTGGGCGCTACCCTGTCCGGAGCCATCGCTACCGTGCACGGTGACCAGGGCATGGCGGCCGATCCGATCAAGGCCTACTTCTCCGGTACCGCCGGCCAGAGCTTCGGCGTATGGAATGCGGGCGGCGTAGAACTAACCCTGACCGGCGACGCCAACGACTACGTTGGCAAAGGCATGGCAGGCGGCCGTATCGCCGTGCGTCCACCTATTGGCTCCGCGTTCCGCAGTCATGAAGCCAGCATTATCGGCAACACCTGCCTGTACGGCGCTACCGGCGGCAAGCTGTTCGCTGCGGGCCGTGCGGGGGAACGCTTCGCCGTACGTAACTCCGGTGCCATCACCGTGGTAGAAGGCATCGGCGACAACGGTTGTGAATACATGACCGGCGGCATCGTCTGCGTGCTGGGCAAAACCGGCATCAACTTTGGTGCGGGCATGACCGGCGGCTTCGCCTACGTGCTGGATGAAGACGGCGAGTTCCGTAAACGTGTGAACCCAGAACTGGTGGAAGTGTTGGATGTCGACCAACTGGCAATTCATGAAGAGCACCTGCGCGGATTGATTACCGAGCACGTGCAGGCGACCGGTTCTTCGCGTGCGGAAGAGATCCTGGCCAACTGGCCGGAATGGGCACCGAAGTTTGCTCTGGTCAAGCCGAAGTCCAGTGATGTCAAAGCATTGTTGGGTCACCGTAGTCGTTCCGCAGCCGAGCTGCGGGTTCAGGCGCAGTAAGAGGTCATTAAATGAGTCAGAATGTTTATCAATTTATCGACCTGCAGCGCGTTGATCCGCCAAAGAAACCGCTGAAGATCCGTAAAATTGAGTTTGTAGAGATTTACGAGCCGTTTTCGGAAACTCAGGCGAAAGCGCAGGCGGACCGCTGCCTGTCTTGCGGTAACCCTTATTGCGAATGGAAATGCCCGGTTCACAACTACATCCCGAACTGGCTGAAGCTGGCGAATGAAGGTCGCATCATGGAGGCGGCGGATCTGGCGCACCAGACCAACAGCCTGCCGGAAGTCTGCGGCCGCGTTTGCCCACAGGATCGCCTGTGTGAAGGCTCTTGTACTCTCAACGATGAGTTCGGTGCGGTGACCATCGGTAACATCGAGCGCTATATCAGCGACAAAGCGATCGAAATGGGCTGGAAGCCGGACATGTCCCATGTACTGCCTACCGGCAAACGGGTGGCGGTGATCGGTGCCGGTCCTGCCGGTCTGGCCTGTGCCGATGTGCTGACCCGCAACGGCGTGAAAGCGGTGGTTTACGATCGTCATCCCGAGATCGGTGGCCTGCTGACCTTCGGTATTCCGGCCTTCAAGCTGGAAAAAGAAGTGATGGTGAAGCGCCGTGGCATCTTCAGCGAGATGGGCATTGAATTCCAACTCAACACTGAAGTGGGCAAAGACATCGCCATGGAAACGCTGCTGAGTGAGTTTGACGCGGTGTTCCTCGGCGTCGGTACTTATCAGTCGATGCGTGGTGGTCTGGAGAATGAAGACGCGCCGGGAGTCTATGACGCATTGCCGTTCCTGATCGCCAACACCAAACAGCTGATGGGTTATCAAGCCGAGCAGCATGAACCGTATGTCAGCATGGAAGGCAAGCGCGTGGTGGTACTGGGCGGCGGTGATACCGCGATGGACTGCGTACGCACCTCTATCCGTCAGGGCGCCACCGAGGTTATCTGCGCCTACCGTCGTGATGAAGCCAACATGCCAGGCTCCAAGCGTGAAGTGAAAAACGCGCGTGAGGAAGGGGTTGATTTCAAATTCAACCTGCAGCCGCTGAGCATCGAACTGAACAGCGCCGGCCGCGTCGCCGGTGTGAAAATGGTTCGTACCCAGCTGGGCGCGCCAGATGCCAATGGTCGTCAGGTTGCAGAACAGGTGCCAGGCTCCGAGCACGTTATCGATGCCGATGCCGTGGTCATGGCGTTTGGTTTCCGTCCGCACCAGATGGACTGGCTGGCTGCCCACGACGTCGAGCTCGACAAGCAAGGTCGTATCGTAGCACCGGAAAGCACCGATAACGCCTTCCAGACCAGCAACCCGAAAATCTTCGCCGGTGGCGATGCGGTACGCGGTTCTGACCTGGTGGTGACGGCGATTGCCGAAGGACGTAAAGCCGCCGATGGCATCATGAGCTATCTGGAAGTGTAATTTTTCGCTGACTTCCCCCCAAGGGCCCGCAGCCAAAACTGCCGGGCCTTTGTTTTTTCACCGCAGCCCACACGCTTTGTAACACCCCCTTTTGCCCAACGCGCTATAGTATTGAGTTAGCATCACTCAGGGGCGCTGCTGCGTCTGATATCTTGATAAGGATAGCTAACCATGAAATTCTCCTTTGCCTTACTGACTGGCGCACTGCTGGTTGTCAGCTTCAATTCACTGGCCATGTCGCTCGACTCTCAGGAAGTGGGTTATAACATTGAGGCACGCGGTGCGGCGTCGGTGGTCGCACAACTGGCTAAAGCAGGCCAGCTTGCCGCGGTAGAAAAAAACATCAAACTGGGCGACGATAACTGGATCGCGCTGGCCCCTAAACTGGCCAATGGCGGTAACGCCTCATTTACTGCCGGCGTGAAGTCAGCCCTGTCTTCCGCGTTGGTCTATAACCCCGCGGCGGTGCTGCATGCCCTCGACAAAGGCAATAACTTACCGATCAACGATATCTGTACCGCGCCGCCGGAAGTGCAAGGTGATACCGCTATCACCACGTTCAAGCAGCGCGCCACCCATGCACTCACCACCGTCCGTATCGGCGATCTCAGTGCACCGCGTGACGCCTGTATCGCCTCATTGAAAAGCTAAGCCAAGCTGGATCGCAGGCAATAAAAAAGGTCGCCGAAGCGACCTTTGGTGTTCACTACCGCGAGGTTATTTCACCACGCGCAGTGCCGGGCGGCCACCACGTGGCGGCGGAGGCGGTTCATCGTCCGAATCGTTATCTTCACTCAGATCCGGCCGATCGCCATCAATCACCGACATCAGGCTTTCCGATGGGATCGTCTCATTGTCCAGGCCTTCAAACGCGCCTTCCGCTTCATAAGCGGCTTCCGGTTCGAACATGGTGCCTGCACCGTTCTCACGCGCATAGATCGCCAGCACGGCTGCCATTGGCACAGAAACCTGACGCGGCACACCGCCGAAACGTGCGTTGAAATGCACTTCGTCGTTGCCCAGTTCCAGATTGCCCACCGCACGCGGCGCAATGTTCAGAACAATCTGTCCATCGCGGGCGAATTCCATCGGCACTTGCACATCAGGACGCGTCACATCTACCACCAGATGCGGTGTTAGCTGATTGTCCAGCAACCAGTCATAGAACGCCCGCAGCAAGTACGGACGGCGTGGTGTCATCTGAGACATATCCATGAC
This sequence comes from Serratia sp. BNK-12, assembly GCF_047456085.1. NCBI lineage: Bacteria > Pseudomonadati > Pseudomonadota > Gammaproteobacteria > Enterobacterales > Yersiniaceae > Serratia > Serratia sp. BNK-12. The sequence continues at coordinate 436,531 of NZ_CP179896.1, read as the reverse complement.
GCTTAGCCCCGAGTCTGCAGGCGCATTTCGCGCTCGGCTTCGGTCAGGGAGGCCAGGAAGGCATCGCGTTCGAACACGCGGGTCATGTAGCCTTTCAGCTCTTTGGAGCCAGCACCGCTCAGCTCAATGCCTAACTGCGGCAAACGCCACAGCAGCGGCGCCAGGTAGCAATCCACCAGGCTGAACTCTTCGCTCATGAAATACGGCGTCTGACCAAAGATAGGGGCAATCGCCAGCAGCTCTTCGCGCAGTTGACGGCGAGCTGATTCAGCTTCCTGGCCGTTGCTCTGCTCGATTTTGTACATCAGCGAATACCAGTTTTTCTCGATACGCAGCATCATCAGGCGGCTCTCGCCGCGCGCGACCGGATAAACCGGCATCAACGGCGGGTGCGGGAAGCGCTCATCAAGGTATTCCATGATGATACGGGATTCATACAGGGTCAGTTCGCGATCGACCAGCGTAGGCACCGTCTGGTACGGGTTGAGGTCAATCAGATCCTGCGGCAGGTTATCCAACTCAACCTGCTCAATCTCGACGCTGACACCTTTCTCCGCCAGTACGATACGTACTTGATGGCTAAAAATGTCGGTCGGGCCAGAGAACAGCGTCATTACCGAACGTTTGTTGGCAGCGACAGCCATGAAAACCTCCAAGTTATCTAGAAAATACTGCGAATAGCCCACTGACAGGCTGCTATCCTGAATGATCTTGACCGCAGGCCAGCAACTCGCAGCTAAACCTTAGGTCATAAAAACCGGCCTCGGAGGTAAACTGATAACTGCTGCATGGCGAACAGGCGCAAAAGTGGATGATAGTTTACCAGATTTTGCTTGTTTTGTGGGGGCTGTGCGGCGAATTCGTATTGAATTGTCTGATATACCAAAGATTTTAGTAGCAGCAACGTGATTTTCAGGCATAAAAAAACCCGGTGAAGCACCGGGTTTTTTGCGTAAATTCCACTGCCGAAGCAGTAAAAAATTAACGCTTGGAGAACTGCGGACGGCGACGTGCTTTACGCAGACCGACTTTCTTACGTTCAACCTGACGGGCGTCACGAGTGACGAAGCCAGCTTTACGCAATTCTGCACGCAGAGTCTCGTCGTACTCCATCAGTGCACGGGTGATACCGTGACGGATAGCACCAGCTTGACCAGAGATACCACCACCTTTAACGGTGATGTACAGGTCAAATTTACCAACCATGTCAGTCAGTTCCAGCGGTTGACGAACTACCATGCGGGCAGTTTCGCGACCGAAGTACTGTTCCAGGCTGCGCTGGTTAATTACGATGTTACCACTGCCCGGCTTGATGAAAACGCGAGCGGCGGAGCTTTTGCGGCGACCAGTGCCGTAGTATTGATTTTCAGCCATTGCCTATAATCCCGATTAGATGTCAAGAACTTGCGGTTGCTGTGCCGCATGAGTGTGCTCGTTGCCCGCGTAAACTTTCAGTTTACGGAACATTGCACGACCCAACGGACCCTTTGGCAGCATGCCTTTAACCGCGATTTCAATCACGCGCTCAGGACGGCGGGCAATCATCTCTTCAAAGGTCGCTTGCTTGATACCACCGATGTGGCCGGTGTGGTGGTAATACACCTTGTCTGTACGCTTGTTGCCGGTTACAGCAACTTTTTCTGCGTTCAGAACGATGATGTAGTCACCGGTATCAACGTGCGGGGTGTATTCCGCTTTATGCTTGCCGCGCAGACGACGAGCCAGTTCAGTAGCGAGACGGCCTAAAGTTTTACCATCTGCATCAACAACGTACCAGTCGCGTTGAACGCTCTCTGGTTTAGCTGTAAAAGTTTTCATTAGAAAGCTTACCCAATAATTAGTTACACGTTGGTGAACACCCAAACGCTCGAAAACAGTTGAGGCTCACACGACCATACAAGTCCAGCAAACCTACCCCTTCGAATAGCCATTGCCGGCACTATAAAGTTTTTGGGAAAAAAAACTTTGTTGTAACGTGGGGTCGCAAGATTATAGAGAAGTCGCTCACAAAGATCGAACGCTTTTTGAATGGAAACGCAATTAATCGCCAGCAGCGGAAAATCGGGGACACCGGCGGTGGCGCCCCCGGGCAATCAAGGCAGATGCGGCAACTTGAGATACTCCTCGCTTTGCATCTCCTGCAGCCGCGACAGGCAGCGCTGGTACTCAAACTTCAGCCGCTCGCCCTGGTAAATCTCGAACATCGAGGCTTCGGCAGCGATCACCAACTTGACGTGGCGCTCGTAAAATTCATCCACCAACGCCAGGAAGCGGCGTGCGGTATTTTCCTTCAACGGCCCCATCACGCGCACATTATACAGGATAACGCTGTGGTAGAGGCGCGATAAGGCGATGTAATCGAGCTGGCTGCGTGCTTCCTCGCACAAGGTATGAAAATCAACGGCCAGCACGCCGTCTACCGCGTGGATAACCTGCAGCGGCCGGTGATTGATCTGCAATACCGGTGCCGCCTCGCCTTTCTTGCCGGCCAGTTTCACGAACATCTGATCCATGGTCTGCCGGGTTTGTTCATCCAGCGGCGTCAGATACAGGTGCGCCTGAGTCAGGGTGCGCAGACGATAATCAATGCCGGCGTCAACGTTCATCACATCGCAATACTCGTTAATCAGGTCGATCGCCGGCAGGAAGCGCGCGCGCTGCAGACCGTTGCGATACAGATCGTCCGGCGGAATATTGGAGGTGGCGACCAGCGTGATGCCACGGGCAAACAGCGCCTGCAACAGCGTCGCCAGCAGCATGGCGTCGGTGATATCGGAAACAAAGAACTCGTCGAAACACAGCACGTCGGTTTGCGCCTTGAAACCATCAGCGATGATTTCCAGCGGATTTTCCTGCCCCTGCAATTCGGTCAGCTCTTCATGCACCCGCAGCATGAAGCGGTGGAAATGCAGCCGTAGCTTGCGGTCACCCGGTAGGCTGTGGAAAAACATATCCATCAGCCAGGTTTTGCCACGCCCGACCCCGCCCCACATATATAAGCCCTGCACCGGCCGCTGTTTTACCGTTTCGCTGCTTTTGCCCAGCAAACGGCTCAGCTTGCCGCGCAGACCGCCGGCAGGTGCACTGACGGCCGGTATTTGCTGCAAGGCCTGATAGATATGATCCAGTTGAGTGACGGCCTGGCGTTGAACCTCATCGGCCTGGTATTCCCCCGCAGCAAGCAGCCGCTGGTAGCGTGATAACGGTGATTGTGCCTGCATCTGTTCGATGTTCCCTAAGAACGCTTAGAAATTATTTAGCCCATTTTCGCGACATATTACGGCTGGTTAGCCCTCATATCGCCACAAATGCCCACTCTGAGCGGCGCTGAAAACCCTGTAAAAATCAGGTCAAAGCTCATCAGGATTCCACTCGGACAAGGTTAACGGTTATAGTGGATATTATTAAGTGAAAAATCCCTGCGGAACAACGAAGTCAAAATAGGAGTCATCATGACCTGGGAGTATGCGCTGATTGGTTTGGTGGTCGGTATCGTCATTGGTGCGGTAGCGATGCGTTTTGGTAACCGTAAATTACGTCAACAACAAGTTTTGCAGAACGAGTTGGATAAGAGCAAAACCGAGCTGGAAGAGTATCGTCAGGAGTTGGTCGGTCATTTTGCCCGCAGCGCCGAGCTGCTGGACAACATGGCACGCGATTATCGCCAGCTGTATCAGCATATGGCGAAAAGCTCAAACAACCTGCTGCCGGATCTGCCGATGCAGGAAAATCCGTTCCGCTATCGCCTGACCGAAGCCGAAGCGGATAACGATCAGGCGCCGGTAGAAATGCCGCGCGACTACTCCGAAGGCGCATCAGGCCTGCTACGTGGCGAACGTCCACGTCGCGACTAAACGCCGTTCTTCGCCCGTGGGCCAGTCCCACGGGTTTTTGATCCTCCTCATACTTCTTCCCCCACGCTGAGCTATCCTTAACGCAGACGTTTGAGTGAACTTTTCACGCAAATTCACGGTCTTACCCTTCACTATGGTATTGCTGCTGCTTTATCATCACTATTCCACCGGCAGGTATTGAGAGAGCTATTATCAATGAAGAAAAAGTCGTTAATTCTTAGTGCATTGGCAATGAGTATTGGCCTCACACTGACCTCCGTACCGGCTGCCACCGCCGCGATGCCCGTCGCCGTTCAAGGGCAACCGCTGCCAAGCCTGGCGCCGATGCTGGAGAAGGTCTTGCCCGCAGTGGTCAGCGTGCATGTTGAAGGAACCCAGGTACAACGCCAGCAAGTTCCGGAGGAGTTCAGACGCTTCTTTGGCCCTGGTGGCCCTGGGCAACAGCAAAGCTCACGCCCGTTTGAAGGCTTGGGTTCCGGCGTCATCATCGACGCCGCCAAGGGCTATGTGCTGACCAACAACCACGTGATCAACAACGCCGATAAAATCAGCGTACAGTTGAACGATGGCCGTGAAGTGGACGCCAAGCTGGTAGGCCGTGACGAACAGTCCGATATCGCCCTGCTTCAGCTCAACGACGTGAAAAACCTGACCGCTATAAAAATGGCGGACTCCGATAAACTGCGGGTCGGTGATTTCGCCGTGGCCGTCGGCAACCCGTTTGGCCTGGGCCAAACCGCCACTTCTGGCATTATTTCCGCGTTGGGCCGCAGTGGCCTGAACCTGGAAGGGTTGGAAAACTTTATTCAGACCGATGCGTCCATCAACCGCGGCAACTCCGGTGGCGCGCTGGTTAACCTTAACGGTGAGCTGATCGGTATCAACACCGCCATTTTGGCGCCAAGCGGCGGCAACGTCGGTATCGGTTTTGCCATTCCGAGCAACATGGCGCAGAACCTCAGCCAGCAGTTGATCGAGTTTGGCGAAGTGAAACGCGGGCTACTGGGCATTAAAGGCAGTGAAATGACCGCCGATATGGCCAAGGCCTTTAATACCGACGCGCAACGCGGGGCGTTCGTCAGCGAAGTGCTGCCGAAATCCGCCGCTGCCAAGGCGGGCATCAAGGCCGGCGATATCCTGGTTTCGGTGGACGGCAAGCCTGTCAGCAGTTTCGCCGAGCTGCGCGCCAAGGTCGGTACGACCGCACCGGGCAAAACCATCAAGGTTGGCCTGCTGCGCGACGGCAAACCGCAGGAAGTTTCCGTTACGCTGGATAACAGCGAAAGCGCCTCAACCAATGCCGAAACGCTTTCCCCAGCTCTGCAGGGGGTTTCACTCAGCAACGGGGCAATCCCAAGCGGTGAAAAAGGCGTGAAGATCGATAAAGTGGACAAAGGCTCTGCGGCGGCACAAATCGGGCTGCAGAAAGACGATGTGATCATCGGCGTCAACCGCCAGCGTATTGAGAACATCACTGCACTGCGCAAAGTGCTGGAAGCCAAACCACCGGTCATGGCGCTGAATATCGTGCGCGGCGGCGAAACCATTTATCTGCTGTTGCGCTGATCGTATATTTGTTTAAAAACCGGGCGCGGTGACATACTGCGCTCGGTATTCTCATGTTATCCTCCCGGTATCTTTCATCTTACGTACTAAAACTCCATGTTTGCTAAGCTCTTGCGTTCCGTCGTTATTGGTCTAATCGTTGCCGGCCTGCTGCTGGTTGCTTTACCCGTGCTACGTTCTTCCAATGCCTTGTTCGCAGAAAAACATGATAGTACCCTTGATGAAACACCCGTCAGTTACAATAAGGCGGTACGACGTGCCGCGCCTGCCGTAGTCAATATCTACAACCGCAATATGAACGGCACCGCCAACGTGCTGTTGCTGGGGTCAGGCGTGATCATGAATGAACGTGGCTATATCCTGACCAATCGACACGTGATCAAGGATGCGCAACAAATTACCGTGGTCGTCCAGGACGGCCGCCGCTATGAGGCGCTGCTGGTCGGCTCTGACAGCCTGACCGATCTGGCAGTGCTGAAAATAGATCAGGGCAACCTGCCGGTGATCCCAATTAATACCGCACGCACCGCGCACGTCGGTGACGTCGTGCTGGCGATTGGCAACCCTTACAACCTAGGCCAGACCGTGACTCAGGGGATCCTCAGCGCCACCGGCCGTATCAGTATGAGCACCACCGGACGTCAGACCTTCCTGCAGACCGATGCCTCGATTAACCGCGGCAACTCCGGCGGTGCTTTGGTCAACTCCCTCGGCGAATTAATCGGTATCAATACCCTGACCTACGACAAAATCACCGACGGTGAAACGCCGGAAGGCCTGGGTTTCGCCATTCCTATCGAGCTGGCCACCAAGATTATGGACAAACTGATCCGCGACGGCCGCGTCATTCGGGGTTATTTCGGCATTCAGGGCAAAGAGATTATTCCGTTGCGCTCGTCCAATTCCGGCATCGATCGCCTGCAGGGCATTATCGTGACTGAAATTACTCAGGGCGGGCCGGCAGGCAACGCCGGTTTCCATATCAACGACGTGATCATCAACGTGGACAACAAGCCTGCGGTATCGGTGCTGGAAACCATGGACCAGGTAGCAGAAATCCGACCGGGTACAGAAATCCCGGTGGTGGTCCTGCGCGAAGGCAAACGCATCACGCTGAAGATGACGGTGGGCGAATTCCCGGAAGATAACAATTAAAAAGGCCCGGCAATGCCGAGCCCTCAATACTGCATTGACTACGCCGGCGCCAGGCCCCGGCGTCAGACAAATTACTCGCCTTTCACACGCTCGATGTTAGCACCCAGCGCGCGCAGCTTGTCTTCGATACGCTCATAACCACGGTCGATGTGATAGATACGATCGACGACGGTCACGCCATCGGCGATGCAACCGGCCAATACCAGGCTGGCAGAAGCACGCAGATCGGTCGCCATCACCTGAGCCCCTGACAGTTGCTCAACGCCGTGGCAAATCACGGTGTTGCTCTCGATCTCAGCGTGTGCACCCATGCGGATCAGCTCAGGCACATGCATGAAGCGGTTTTCAAAGATGGTTTCGGTGATCACACCGGTGCCTTCCGCAACCAGGTTCAGCAGGCTGAACTGAGCCTGCATATCGGTAGGGAACCCCGGGTGTGGCGCAGTACGCACGGTCACCGCTTTAGGGCGTTTGCCATGCATATCCAGACTGATCCAGTCTTCACCCACTTCGATATCCGCACCGGCTTCGCGCAGCTTGGCCAACACGGCATCCAGCGTATCAGGACGGGTATCACGGCACATCACCTTGCCACCGGAAACGGCTGCAGCGATCAGGAAGGTACCGGTCTCGATGCGATCCGGCAGAACGCGATAAACACCGCCGCCCAGACGCTCAACCCCTTCGATAGTAATGCGGTCACTGCCGGCACCGGTGATTTTTGCGCCGAGCGTGTTGAGGAAGTTGGCCGTATCGACAATTTCCGGTTCGCGGGCCGCATTCTCAATCACGGTGGTACCGGTTGCCAGGGTGGCAGCACTCATGATGGTCACGGTAGCGCCAACGCTGACCTTGTCCATAACGATGTGTGCGCCCTTCAGGCGGCCATCGACGGAAGCTTTAACATAGCCTTCTTCCAGTTTGATCTCTGCACCGAGCTGTTCCAGACCGGTAATATGCAGATCGACCGGACGCGCACCGATGGCGCAGCCGCCCGGCAGAGAAACCTGACCACGGCCGAAACGGGCAACCAACGGCCCCAACGCCCAGATAGAAGCGCGCATGGTTTTCACCAGATCGTAGGGTGCACAGAATTCGTTCACGCCGCTGGCGTCAACGAATACGGAACCGTTGCGTTCAATCTTGGTGCCTAATTGGCTGAGTAGCTTAATGGTGGTGTCGATGTCCTTCAGCTTCGGGACATTCTGCAACTCGACCGGCTCTTCCGCTAACAATGCGGCGAACAGGATCGGCAGGGCGGCGTTTTTAGCCCCGGAAATAGCCACTTCACCGCTGAGGCGGGTCCGGCCCTGCACACGAAATTTATCCATTTGACTACTCTCTGTTATCTAAACTGACGCTGCCCGCCCCGCTGGGCAAACAGCCTTAAAATCCGTTGAGTTTGCGATCTCGCTGCCACTCTTCAGGGGTGTACGCCTTAATCGACAAGGCGTGAATACGGTTGTCCGCAATGTATTCCATCAACGGCGCATAGACCGCCTGTTGTTTCTTGACGCGGCTCATGGCGGCAAACAGCTCACCGACCACGATCACCTGAAAATGGCTGCCGTCGCCGGTAACATGTGCTTCTTCCAGTGCCAATGCGCGCATCAGCACATCTTTAATCTCGCTATTTTCCATAGTATCCAGTTCTGTATCAAAAGGATCATAATCAGCCTGATATCTTAGTGGAATACGACGTTTTCTTAAACTAAAGAAAAAGCCCCTGTACAACAGGGGCTTTCTGGGGAGAAAACGTCTTCATCCAGTCGAAAATCGGGCTAACCAGCGGTATCGACAGGCATTATTGCTTGCAGATTGTACAGTGCGATCAGCGTTTTCAAGCGATCGCCGGCGCCAGAAATTTTTAATTCAACGCCATGCTGGCGTTGCTGTTCGCGCAGATGCACCAGCAGTGCCAACCCGGACGAGTCCACCCGCTGCAGTTGCGTAACGTCGATAGCGGTTTTATCCGCCAGCAACGTTTCCCGCTGTTCCCACAGCGGCAACAGGGTTTCCCGATCCAACGCACCGCGCAGGATCAGGGTCTGTTGCTGCGATTCAAAGCTGAGTGCAGCTGACATCAGTTTTTCTGATCCAGAGTAATCGGCTGAGCCGCCGCCGCCTGCAGCTGCTTGGTCAGGCCGTCGATCCCCTGGGTACGCAGCGTAGAAGCCCACTCGTTCTGCTTGGTGGTGATCATGCTGACGCCTTCGGCGATCATGTCATAAGCCTGCCAGTGACCGGTTTTGGTGTTTTTGCGCCACTGGAAGTCCAGACGCACCGGCGGACGACCGCCGTTGTCGATGATGGTCACGCGGATCGCCACAATGCTGGCGTCGCCCAGCGGCTTCTCTGGCTCAATCTGATAAGTCTGGCCGTGGTACATCGCCAGCGCCTGGCCGTAAGCCTGTTCCAGATAGGCCTGGAATGCGGTGAAGTAGGCTTCACGCTGCGCCGGCGTCGCTTCTTTGTAAAAACGGCCCAGCACCAGCGCACCGGCGTATTTGACCTGCACAAACGGCATCAGCTCCTGATGCACCACGGAACGCAGGTAGTTAGGGTCCTGCTTGATCTTCGGCTGTTCGGTTTTCAGACGGGTGAAGGTCTTCTCAGCCGCGTCTTGCATCAGGCTGTAAGGATTGGTCTGATCGACCGCATTCGCCAGCGGTGCGACCACCAGCAGGGCAACCATAAGTAAACGTTTAAACATGCAGGTTTCCTCTCTTAATGAATAGGGGCAGCGGCTTGTGGAGCTGCACCGGCAGCCGGCTGAGCAGCCGCGTCTCCCGTTTTGGCAGCATCATCCTGACCGCCGCTCTTATACAGGAACTGGCCGATCAGATCTTCCAGAACCATGGCTGATTTGGTGTCCTGAATCGTGCCGCCATCTTTCAAGATGGCCGTGCCCATATCCGGATCTTCAAAACCGACGTTCAGCGCCAGATATTGCTCCCCCAACAGGCCGGAGGTACGGATCGCCAGTGAGCTGGTGTCCGGGATCTGGTCGTATTTTTCCTGGATATCCAGGGCTACGCGCGGCGTATAGGTTTTAGGATCGAGCGTAATATCAGCCACTCGGCCAATCATCACACCGCCGATTTTCACCGGAGAACGCGCTTTCAAACCACCGATGTTATCGAAGGTCGCGTAGATGCGGTATGTTGGCTCGTTACCGATCGACTTAATGTTCGCCACTTGCAGGCACAAAAACACGATGGCGCACAGCGCAATCAGCATAAATGCCCCAACCCAGATTTCACTCTTCTTCGTTTGCATCGAATCAATTCCCAAACATCAGTGCTGTCAGCACGAAATCCAATCCCAACACCGCCAGTGACGAATGTACCACGGTACGGGTCGTTGCCCGGCTTATCCCTTCAGAGGTGGGTACGGCATCATACCCGTTGAAGATGGCAATCCAGGTCACGGTGATGGCAAATACCACGCTCTTGATCAGGCAGTTGAGCAAGTCTTTTTTCCACTCAACGGCGCCCTGCATGGCCGACCAGAAGAAGCCACTGTCAATGCCCTTCCAGTCTACGCCCACCACCGAGCCGCCCCAGATACCGATAGCGACAAAAATCATCGTCAGCAAGGGCATGCTGATCAAACCGGCCCAGAAGCGCGGCGCAACGATACGCCGCAGCGGATCGACGGCCATCATTTCCAGGCTGGAAATTTGTTCCGTTGCCTTCATCAGGCCAATTTCGGCCGTCAATGCAGAGCCGGCACGCCCGGCAAACAGCAACGCGGTGACCACCGGGCCCAGTTCACGCAGCAGCGATAACGCCACCATCATGCCCAGGCTGGCTTCTGCGCTGTAAGTGGTCAGTACCAGATAACCCTGCAACCCCAGCACCATACCGATAAACAACCCGGAAACCACGATGATCAGCAGCGACTGCACACCCACGCTGTGCAACTGCTTGAGCAACAGTGGCCACTGCCTGCGCGGCTCAGGCCGCCCGACCAGCGCGTTGAACAGCATCAACCCAGCACGCCCAAAGCTGGCGCTGGTGTTGATGCCACGGCGTCCTAACGACGCTAACGCCTGAAATAACATCAGCTTATTTACTCCCTAAACCTAACAGCTCGGCCTGATAATCACCGGCCGGATAACGGAAGGGTACCGGCCCATCGGCAATACCATCCAGGAACTGGCGCACGCGTGCATCAGGATTGTTCTGTAATTGCTGCGCCGTGCCTTCGGCTATCACCCGATGATCGGCCACAATGTAAGCGTAGTCGGCGATGCTCAGCACTTCCGGCACGTCGTGCGAAACCACGATGCAGGTAATGCCCAGTGCATGATTCAGCTCATCGATCAGCTTCACCAGCACGCCCATGGTGATGGGATCCTGGCCGACGAAAGGTTCGTCGAACATGATCATCTCCGGATCGAGCGCAATCGCTCGCGCCAGTGCGGCACGGCGCGCCATACCGCCGGACAATTCATTGGGCATCAGATCGGCTGCGCCACGCAGTCCAACCGCTTCCAGCTTCATCATCACCGTGCTGCGCAGAATGGGCTCCGGCAAACGGCTATGTTCGCGCAGCGGGTACGCCACGTTTTCGAACACCGTCAGATCGGTGAACAGCGCACCAGACTGAAACAGCATGCTCATTTTCTTGCGCGCTTCATACAGTTGATGGCGAGACAACGCGGGAATGTTATCGCCATCAAACCAGATTTCACCGCTGTCCGGTGCCAGTTGACCGCCAATCAAACGCAGCAGCGTCGTTTTGCCAATGCCGGACGGCCCCATGATCGCCGTGACCTTGCCACGGGGAACCGTCAGGTTGATATCTTCGAATATCAGTCGATCGCCGCGCGTGAACGTCATGTCGCGAACTTCGACCAGATTCTCTGCCTTCTGGTGCATGTTAATTGATCCTTCACGGGTCATTTTTGCCAAATCTACCCACGATGTTAAAGCAACGGGCGCAATGCGTCTCATCTTTACAAAAACTTACCGCCATTTCGCTACCAATGGTGCCATAGGTTTTACTTTTACGCGCCACCCGGTCAAAATTGGCGCCATAACGAAAAAAAACGAAAGTGTTCATATATTAGCCGGGAAAACCCGTTGCTGCGGCTTTAACCTGCGCAACGGAGGGCAAAGCAAGATAGCCGAATTACGGCTTTTAACCAACGAACCGGGATGATACCCAACAAAGGACCCTGCATGTTTCTCGCGATAGCTTTATTAATCGTTGGTTTATTTTTACTGGTATATGGTGCAGACCGCTTAGTTTACGGTGCTGCGGTAATTTCCCGTTCACTCGGCGTGCCACCGCTGATTATCGGTATGACCATCGTCGGCATAGGCACTTCACTGCCGGAGCTGTTCGTGTCGACCACTGCGGCACTGAACGGGCAAATAGATATGGCCGTGGGGAACGTACTAGGTTCCAACATCACGAATATTTTACTGATCCTCGGCGTTGCCGCGCTGATACACCCGCTGGCGGCGCGATCCGAAGTGTTGCGGCGCGAACTGCCGCTGATGTTGGCGGTCACAGTATTGTGCGGTTTCGTGCTGATGGACGGCACGCTGAGCCGGCTGGATGGCGTGCTGCTGTTGGCCGCCGCCGCGGTATTTATTCTGTTGATGTTGAAAATTGCCCGGTTGGCGCAGCGCGAAGGCAGCGACAGCCTGACCGTGGAGCAAATCGCCGAATTGCCGCAGGACAGCAGCAACACCGTCGCGATACTGTGGCTGGTGCTGGCATTTATCATTCTGCCGCTGTCTTCCAAAATGGTGGTCGATAACGCCACGGTCATCGCGCACTATTTCGGTATGAGTGAGTTGGTGGTCGGCCTGACCGTCATCGCCATCGGCACCAGCCTGCCGGAGTTGGCGACGTCCATCGCCGGGGCACTCAAGGGCGAAGATGATATGGCAATTGGCAATATCATCGGCTCCAACATTTTCAACACGGTGATCGTGCTGGGCGTGCCCGCCCTGCTGTCTCCGGGGACCGTCGATGGCGCCGCCTTCCATCGCGATTACTGGGTCATGCTGGCGGTCAGCATTGTGCTCAGCGCCCTGTGCATCGGGCGCAAACATCGCATCGGCCATCTGGCCGGCGCTCTGTTATTATGTGGTTTTATTGCGTACCTTGCGGTGCTGTTTTTTAACCCTTTCAATTCATTTAGCTATAGCCTCTAGCTTTCAAGTTGCAGCCAGACGGCAAACTCACTCATCCCCAGGTGCTTACTCAGGTAAGTCACCGGGATGAGTGGTAACGGCGCTGTAACTTGAGAGATGACGGGTATGACCGATGGGAATGAGCATGTCGAACATTCAGTTGCAACCGGGCTTTGATTTTCAGCAGGCAGGCAAAGAAGTGCTGCAGATTGAGCGTGACGGGCTGGCCCAGCTCGATCAATACATCAATGCAGACTTTACCCGCGCCTGCGAGTTGATCGCCGAATGCAGCGGCAAAGTGGTGGTGATGGGCATGGGTAAATCCGGGCACATCGGCTGCAAGATTGCCGCCACCTTCGCCAGCACCGGAACGCCGTCGTTCTTTGTTCACCCGGCCGAGGCCAGCCATGGCGATCTCGGCATGGTCACCGCACAGGATATTGTGCTCGCCATTTCCAATTCGGGTGAGTCCAACGAAATACAGGCGCTGATCCCGGTCTTGAAGCGTCAACGCATCCCGCTGATCTGCATGACCAACAACCCGGAAAGTTCGATGGGCAAAGCGGCGGATATTCACCTGTGCATCAAGGTGCCACAGGAAGCTTGCCCACTCGGCCTGGCGCCGACCACCAGCACCACCGCTACGCTGGTGATGGGGGATGCGTTGGCCGTCGCACTGTTAAAAGCTCGCGGTTTCACGCCGGAAGATTTTGCGTTATCGCACCCCGGGGGCGCACTGGGTCGCCGCCTGTTGCTGCGCGTCTGCGACATCATGCACAGCGGCGATGAAATTCCTCACGTCAGCGCCGATGCATCGCTGCGCGACGCGCTACTGGAAATTACCCGCAAAAATCTGGGCATGACGGTTATCTGCGATGATTTGATGAAAATCGCCGGTATCTTCACCGACGGTGACCTGCGCCGGATTTTCGATATGGGCATCAATCTCAACGAAGCGCGGATCGTCGATGTCATGACGCTCGGCGGCGTGCGGGTACGCCCGAACCTGCTGGCGGTCGACGCGCTGAACCTTATGCAGCAGCGCCATATCACCGCGTTGCTGGTTGCCGATGGCGACCAATTGCTGGGTGTGGTACATATGCATGACATGCTGCGCGCCGGCGTCGTTTAACTATGGAAGAGAACTCAATGAGTCTGGTTGAAACCTGCTACGGGCCTGTAGAGCAAGATGTCATGGCGCGTGCCGGCAAAATCCGCCTGCTGATTTGTGATGTCGATGGCGTGCTGTCAGACGGCCTGATTTTCATGGGCAACAATGGCGAAGAATTAAAAGCGTTCAACGTACGCGACGGTTACGGCATCCGCTGCCTGAAAACCTCGGATATCGAAGTGGCGATCATTACCGGTCGCTCCGCCAAGCTATTGGAAGACCGGGCTAAAACGCTCGGCATCACGCACCTTTATCAGGGGCAATCCGATAAGCTTTTGGCCTTCCGCGAACTGTTGGATACACTGTCGCTGACGGCGGATCAGGTCGCCTATATCGGCGATGACCTGATCGACTGGCCGGTGATGGCGCAGGTTGGCCTGGCGGTCGCGGTGGCAGATGCGCACCCGCTGCTGACGCCACGGGCCCATTATGTTACCCGCATTGCCGGCGGCCGCGGTGCGGTACGTGAGCTGTGCGACATTATTCTTTTGGCTCAAAACAAGCTGGAAGACGCCAAAGGGCTATCGATATGAGTAAAACCAAACTTTGGATCACCGTGCTGCTGGCGGTGATCGCACTGGCGCTGATTGGCTGGAACATGACGGATTTCAGTGATGATACTGCTCCGGGACCGGTGAACAGCCAGGACCCGACTTATCAGAGCCAGCATACGGTCACCATAGTGTACAATCCGACCGGCAAGCTGAGTTACAAGCTGGTGGCGGAAGACGTGAAGTACTATACCGCCGATGAATTAAGCTGGTTCACCCAGCCGGTGATGACGCTGTTTGATGAAAACGCGGTGGCCACCTGGTCAGTTCGCGCCGACCGCGCCAAACTGACTAAAGACCGGATGCTGTATCTTTACGGCCACGTCGAGGTGAACAGCCTGACCACCACGTCGCAGCTGGAAAAAATTAAAACAGACAATGCTCAGGTGAACCTGGTGACCCAGGATGTGTCTTCGGATGACGAAGTGACGCTCTACGGGACGAACTTCACCTCTAACGGCATGAAAATGCGTGGGAACCTGCGGGCCAAGACCGCTGAGCTGATTGATAAGGTTAAGACCAACTATGAAATTCAAAACCAACAAACCAAGCCGTAATCTGTTAATCGGCAGCTTGATTTTGGCCGCCAGCGCCCCCGCATGGGCGCTGAAGTCCGACTCCAATCAGCCGGTGAGCATCGACTCGCTGAAACAGTCTCTGGACATGCAGAGCAACGTCAGCACCTTTACTGATAACGTGGTGATCAAGCAAGGCACCATCGATATCAAAGCGGACAAAGTCGTGGTCACCCGCCCAGGCGGCGATCAGAACAAAACCTATATTGAAGCTTTCGGCAACCCGGTAACCTTCTATCAGATGCAAGACAGCGGCAAGCCGGTGAAAGGCCACGCTCAGAAGGTACGTTACGATGTGGCGTCTCAGTTGGTGACCCTGACCGGGAACGCCTACCTGGAACAGCTCGATAGCAACGTCAAGGGCGATCGCATCACCTACCTGGTGCAACAGCAGCAAATGCAGGCGTTTAGCGATAAAGGCAAGCGCGTGACTACGGTTCTGGTACCGTCGCAGTTGCAAGACAAAAACGGGCAAAACAAGAGTAACTAATCACTTATGGCTACACTCATCGCAGAAAACCTGGCGAAAGCCTACAAGGGCCGCAAAGTCGTTGAAGACGTCAGCCTGAAAGTGAAATCCGGCGAGATCGTCGGCCTGCTGGGGCCAAACGGCGCCGGCAAGACCACCACGTTCTACATGGTGGTCGGTATCGTTCAGCGTGACGCCGGACGTATCGTGATTGACGAAGAAGACATCAGCCTGCTGCCGCTGCACGCCCGTGCGCGTCGTGGCATCGGCTATCTGCCGCAGGAAGCCTCGATCTTCCGCCGCCTGAGCGTTTACGACAACCTGATGGCGGTGCTGGAGATCCGTGACGATCTCAGCAGCGAACAGCGGGCGGACCGTGCGGTGGAGCTGATGGAAGAGTTCCATATCTCCCATCTGCGCGACAACCTGGGCCAGGCGCTGTCCGGTGGCGAACGTCGCCGCGTGGAGATCGCCCGTGCGCTGGCGGCTAACCCGAAATTCATCCTGCTGGATGAACCCTTCGCCGGGGTTGACCCGATTTCCGTTATCGACATTAAAAAAATTATCGAGCACTTGCGTGACAGCGGTCTGGGCGTGCTGATCACCGACCATAACGTGCGCGAAACGCTGGACGTGTGTGAACGCGCCTATATCGTCAGCCAGGGCAAACTGATTGCTCACGGCACGCCGGATGCTATTCTGGCCGATGAGCAGGTAAAACGCGTTTATCTGGGCGAAGAATTCCGCCTCTGAGTACCGGCGCGTCCTGATGGGCGACTGTTAACGGAAGTAGACTGAAGAATATGAAGCAAGGTTTGCAACTCAGGTTTAGCCAACAACTGGCCATGACCCCCCAGCTCCAGCAGGCCATACGCCTGCTGCAGTTGTCCACGCTTGAGCTCCAGCAGGAGATACAGCTGGCGTTAGAGAGCAATCCACTGCTTGAACAGACCGATCTGCACGAAGAAATCGACGCGAAAGAGACGACCGAAACCGAAGGTTTGGATACCCGGGAGGCGCTGGAACAAAAGGACATGCCCGAAGAGCTGCCGCTGGACGCCACCTGGGACGAGATCTATACCGCCGGCACTCCGTCAGGAACTCGCACCGATTACAGTGACGACGAACTGCCGGTGTATCAGGGGGAAACCACCCAAACCCTGCAGGATTACCTGATGTGGCAGGTGGATCTGACGCCGTTTTCCGATACCGATGCTGCCATTGCCACCTCGATCGTCGACGCCGTCGATGATACCGGCTATCTCACCGTGCCGCTGGAAGACATTCTGGAGAGCATGGGTGACGAGAATGTGACAATGGACGAAGTCGAGGCGGTATTGAAACGCGTACAGCGGTTTGATCCGGTTGGCGTAGCGGCGCGCGACCTGCGCGATTGCCTGCTGGTTCAGCTATCCCAATACGCCCCAGACACGCCTTACCTGGCGGAAGCGCGCCTGATCATCAGCGAACATCTGGACTTGCTGGCTAACCACGACTTTCGCAGCCTGATGCGAACAACGCGCTCAAAAGAAGATACACTGAAAGAAGCGATGTTGCTGATCCAGTCACTCGATCCGCGTCCAGGCCAGTCGATCAACACCGGCGAATCTGAGTACGTGATCCCGGACGTGCTGGTACGCAAAGTGCAGGATGTGTGGACGGTCGAGCTCAACAGCGACAGCATCCCAAGGCTGAAGATCAATCAGCAGTATGCTGCGCTGGGCAATAGCGCGCGTAACGACAGCGACGGTCAGTACATCCGCAGCAATTTGCAGGAAGCGAAATGGCTGATCAAGAGCCTGGAAAGCCGCAACGACACCCTGCTGAAAGTTTCGCGCTGCATCGTCGAGCAGCAGCAGGCGTTCTTTGAGCAAGGCGCGGAATTTATGAAGCCCATGGTGCTGGCGGATATCGCTCAGGCCGTGGAGATGCATGAATCGACAATCTCACGCGTGACCACGCAGAAGTTTTTGCACAGTCCGCGCGGCATTTTCGAATTGAAATATTTCTTCTCAAGCCACGTGAATACCGACAGCGGGGGCGAAGCTTCCTCTACGGCGATCCGGGCGGTGGTGAAGAAATTGATTGCGGCGGAAAACCCCGCCAAACCGCTCAGCGACAGCAAGCTGGCTACCCTGCTCTCCGATCAGGGGATCATCGTGGCGCGGCGTACCGTCGCCAAGTACCGAGAGTCTTTGTCCATCCCGCCGTCCAACCAGCGTAAACAGTTGGTTTGACCTCTATTGAGAAGGAAGACACTATGCAGCTCAACATTACCGGACACCACATCGAAATCACCGAACCCTTGCGTGAGTTCGTGAACACCAAGTTCGCCAAACTCGAACAGTATTTTGACCGCATAAATCAGGTGTATGTCGTGCTTAGTGTGGAAAAAGTGCAGCAGATTGCGGAAGCGACGGTGCACGTGAATGGAGGCGAGTTGCACGCCACCTCGGAAGACGAGAACATGTATGCGGCAATTGATACCCTGATCGACAAACTGGCGCGTCAATTGAACAAACATAAAGACAAACTGAAACAACACTGACATTCTGGGCCGTTTCCGTCAGCGGGTACGGCTCAAACGTAGCCTCGGCCATCGGCGCGTTACCTGTTTGGGTACGCGCCGATAAGCCATCAGGGTTAAACAAGGCGAAAAATCACCTCACAAGCCTGCTTGCTGGTGTGGTTTTAAGTGAAGATGAGATGAACAACGAAACAATGCAGTTAAGCTCGGTATTAAATATCGAGTGCACCAGAAGCTCCGTACATTGCACCAGCAAGAAACGGGCTTTGGAAATTATCAGCGAACTGGCCGCCAAACAGCTCAATCTGCCACCCCAGGTGGTATTTGACGCGGTTCTCACCCGCGAGCGCATGGGCAGCACCGGTATCGGCAACGGTATCGCCATCCCCCATGGCAAACTGGAAGAGGACACACTGCGGGCCGTTGGCGTGTTTATTCGTCTCGACCAACCTATCGCCTTCGACGCCATTGATAACCAGCCGGTCGATCTGCTGTTCGCCCTGCTGGTGCCGGCCGACCAATGTAAAACCCATCTGCATACCCTGTCTCTGGTCGCCAAGCGTCTGGCCGACAAAACAGTATGCCGCCGCCTGCGCGCGGCGCAAAGTGACGAAGAGCTTTACCAAATCATCACCGAGTAACGCCCGGCTGGCGTGACTTCCAGCCCGGATAACGATACTGTTTAGCCATGATGGATTCCGGTTCAGATCGGAATAATAAAGTTTCTAACGGTGGCGATAAACGCCACTGAGATGCCAGGGGGAGTTGCCACATGGTGCTGATGATTGTCAGCGGCCGTTCCGGTTCAGGGAAATCCGTCGCCTTGCGGGCGCTGGAAGACATGGGTTTTTACTGCGTTGATAACCTGCCCGTGGTACTGCTGCCGCAGCTTGCCAATACGCTGGCGGAACGCAACAGCTCCGCGGCGGTAAGCATCGACGTGCGTAACATGCCGGAATCGCCGGAAGTGTTTGAATATGCGATGACCCAACTGCCGGACAGCTTTTCGCCGCAGTTGCTGTTCCTCGACGCCGATCGCAACACGCTGATTCGTCGTTACAGTGATACTCGCCGTTTGCACCCGCTGTCCAGCAAGAACCTGTCGCTGGAAAGCGCTATCGATGAAGAAAGCGATCTGCTGGAACCACTGCGTTCACGAGCCGATCTGATCATCGACACCTCGGAAATGTCGGTGCATGAACTGGCCGAAATGCTGCGTACCCGTTTACTGGGCAAACGCGAGCGCGAGCTGACCATGGTGTTTGAATCCTTCGGCTTTAAGCACGGTATCCCGATCGACGCCGATTACGTGTTCGACGTACGTTTCCTGCCGAACCCACACTGGGATCCTAAACTTCGCCCGATGACCGGCCTGGATAAACCCGTCGCCTCATTCCTCGATCGTCACACTGAGGTGCACAACTTTATCTACCAGACCCGCAGCTATCTGGAACAGTGGTTGCCAATGCTGGAAACCAACAACCGCAGCTATCTGACGGTGGCCATTGGCTGTACCGGCGGTAAACACCGTTCAGTCTACGTAGCGGAACAGTTGGCCGATTACTTCCGCTCACGCGGCAAGAACGTACAGTCACGCCACCGCACGCTGGAAAAACGCAAACAATGACGGTCAAGCAAACGGTTGAAATCAAAAACAAACTGGGCATGCACGCCCGCCCGGCGATGAAGCTGTTCGAGTTGGTGCAGAGTTTTGATGCCGAAGTGATGCTGCGTAACGACAGCGGCACCGAGGCCGAGGCCAGCAGCGTGATTGCGCTGCTGATGCTGGACTCCGCGCAAGGGCGCCATATCGAGGTGGAAGCCACCGGGCCGGATGAGGTTAAAGCGCTGGCCGCGGTGATTGAACTGATTAATTCCGGTTTTGACGAAGACTAGCTTCCCCGCAGCGAAGAAGCCAATATCAAGAACGCGCCCATCAAGGCGCGTTCAGCATTTGTGAGACATCCCCAATTCCCGATGCATGCTAAATAGAAACACCTTGCCTCTCTGCAAACCCGATCCCAACGATTGTAATAAGCATAATCACATGATTTTATTATTTAATAATAAATCTATAGTGGTTTCTCAACAGCAAAATACTAAACCCTACCGACAAGTTACGCCGCCGCTCGCCGCAGAGACAAAAAGGAAGTTTACAATTTGTGAACTAGCGATTCAGCCGCTACAATGATGACAGGGCATGGATGAGGGAGAGATGCATATAATTTCAAGGGAACCGTTCAACGAGGCCGCAATCCGCTACCCCAACGAAGCAGCCTCTCTCAACACAATCTACAAAACGCTGCGCCGGGGGACATTTCATACGCCGGAAGATTTAAAATCCCTTTTCCCCAGCCTGGACAGAATGAAGTACAAAGCAAAATGGTGGGTCATTGATGTCGGAGGAAATCATCTCAGGATCTTATTCTTTGCCAGTTTTGATACCCAGAAAATATTTGTTAAACAGATAGTGACTCATGCAGAGTACGACAGATTACTGCAGCAGTACCGGAGGAACCCAAAATGATCGCCGATGCGCTTAAGGCCACCCATGAGCTGTTACGCGCCATACCCTTGTTAGGTGGCAGCACCTCGCCACAGGATTACCGTGATGCTCTGGCGTTAGTGGAACACCTGCTTGAAACCGACGAGCGCCACCCGCTGATTGACGTTCTGGCAGCCAAGATCGTCGAGTATGAAGATAACAGCCCTGATTTTGCAGAGTTCAATCAGCGTATCGCACAGCTACCACAAGGTGTAGCCGCGCTGAGCGTGCTGATGGAGCAATATGGCCTCAGTCAAAGCGACTTCGAAAACGAGATCGGCAAAAAGTCACTGGTGAGCCAAATTCTAAGCGGAAAGCGATCGCTGACCATCCCCCATATCATGGCGCTGGCAAAACGTTTCAACCTGCCGCCGGCCTTGTTCTTGCCTGAAGCCCGTTAGAGAGGGCCCTCCAGTCCTAGATCCGGCTCAAACAGTCCAGCGCCACCGCCTTGAAGCTATCGAAGTTGTTGCTGCCCAACAGGCGGCTCATTGACCGCTCGCGTACAAAGGTGACAAACAGCTCATAAATAGCCATCGCTTCTTCGTAATCGCTTTTGCTGATCGCCAACAGGAAGATCACGTGGGCGATTTCGCCCTCTCCCCAGACCACGCCCTGCGGCGCCAGCAACGTCACCACCACGGTTTTTTTCGCCAACAGGCCCAGCGAGTGCGGCAGTGCGATCCCCTCGCCCAGCAGCGTGGAAACAATCGCCTCGCGCTCTACGACCGACGGATAAAAGTCATCACCCACGTAGCCTTCGCGCTCAAGTTGGCTGCACACTTTCTGGAACAATTGCGCCTGAGTCAGCGGCTCGTTCACCACCATAAAATGGTCGGCGTCGAAAAACTTCTCCAGCATATAGGGCTTGGTGCGATCCACCAGCACCAGCTTACCCAACTGTTCTAGCTGGTATTCGGTCGGGAACGGTGACATCACCACCACCGGTTTGTTCTTTTCACTGACCCGCGCGTTGGAAATGACAAAGTCTTCGTCGATATGATTGAGCACCTCGTAATCGCGTAGCGAAACGATGCGCGTCATCACCAACTGCGGGTATTTGCGTGCGATTTGCGCCTGGATCATCCGGACCGTCGAGTTGCCGGTATCGCAGACCAACATCACCTGCGGATGGCGCTCATAACCAATGTTGTAATGCCGCTCCAGGCCAACGCCAATGTGCAGCACCAAATAGCCGATCTCGTTTTCACTCAGGGTGTAAGGCGTGTATTTTCCCCAGCTCGATACGGCCGCCAGCGTCACGTCGTAGGCCATCGGGTAGTGCTGCTTGATGTTCGCCAACAGCGGGTTGGGGATATTAATCTGGTATTTCACCCGGGTGATCATGGTTTTGATGTGGGTGAGCAGATCGGCCCGCAGCTGCTTATCCCCCTGCAGGTTGTAGTTATAGTGCGAATTGATATACGACAGGATGTAATCCACCAGCGCTTCTTCATCGTCGGCGTTGATCTCGGTCGGCTGCACCTCCTGCACACGACGCGCGGCGATGTTGACCCGTAGATAAGCCTCCTCCGCCATCGAGACCTCTTTGCCGCTGGCTTTGCGTAACTCCCCGGCTAGCCAGGTAGAAGCCTTACGCACCGCGTCATCACCGTCCTCAACGTCAAAATCCGGCAACGGATAGCCGTCGGTAATGCGCCGCAATGCCACCGCACAGTAGAAAATCAGGTACTGTTCACCTTCGTCGGTCAGACGAATAGCATATTGAGACAACAGCGGATGCAGCAGCCCGGCAAAGGTCGCCACCTGCGGTTGCTGCAGGATCTCATTGTTAAGCAATGGGTTTTCGGCGTCGGCCAAATGCAGTTGGAATAACAAGTCGGTCAGGCAAGCACGGATCGCCATCTCCGAGCCGAACAGCTTCATGCCGTAGCGCGGCTTGGTCTCGATGGTCAACTGATAGTGCGCCAGGCGCTCCCTCACCTCAGCCATGTCGTTTTGCAGCGTGCCGCGGCTGACAAACCATTCGTCGGCTAAATCTTCCAGCTTCAGAGAAAAGGCTGAGGTCAAAAAACGAACCAGCAGATAGTGTACCCGCTCCTGTGCGCTGCGTGGCGTGGCGTGTTTTTTACGCTCCTGATGCTGCAGGGCGCTGAACAACCTGGCGTCATCCACCTGCAGGCGATAGCCCGCACCGCGGCTATGCACAAAGTGCGCACCATATTTTTCCAAAATATCGTTCAGCGCGGTGATATCAGCCCGCACGGTTCGGGTGGACACGGCAAAACGCTTCGCCAACTCGTCCTGCGGCAAGGTTTCAGACTGCAAAGCATCGAACAGATAGGCCAAACGCGGGTAGGGAAATCGCACCATTCTCTTTCCGTCTATTAGAGTGCCCGCCAGGTGGATCCGGCGGGCAACAAGTTATTTGGCTAGCGGCAAGAACACCATTTGCGAGGGACTACCGACCGGCATATAGCCTTCAACAAAGCTGAGTTTGCCACTGGCCTTATCCACGCTGAAACGGGTGACGTTATCGCTGCGTTGATTCATCGCATACAGATAGCGCCCGTCCGGACTCAGCGTTAACGAGCGCGGATAATCCCCGCGCGTCCAAGTTTCCGCCACCGAATGCAGCTCGCCGCCACTGCCAACGCTGAACTGCGCGATGCTGTTATGCAGCCGATTGGCCACGTACAGATTTTTGCCATCCTCGCTCAGCACCAGGCCGGCGGCGAAGTTGGTGCCCTTATAATCGGCTGGCAGCGAAGAGACCACGTGCAACTGTTTCAGAGTACCTTTTTGGTTATCAAAACGGTAGCTGGTCAGCGTGGAAGCCTCTTCGTTCACCAGCAGCAAGGTTTTCCCGTCCGGATGGAACACGAAATGACGCGGCCCGGCGCCGGCGGAAGATGCCGCGATCCACGGCGGATCGTTCGGCGTTAACTGGCCGCTGGCATCGTCAAAGCGCCATTGATAAATACGATCCAGCCCCAGATCGGTGGAGAACACAAACTTGCCGCTCGGATCGCTGGCGATCATATGCGCATGCGGGCCGTTGTGATCGCTGATGGCAAAGCTGCCCTCCACCGCCGCCTCAGGCTTGCCGGCCCCTGCCGGTCCTTGCTGTTGCTGCACCGAACTGGCCGTGCCCAGCTTGCCGTCGCTTTCAACTGGGAAAGCCGCTACGGTGCCGCTGACGTAGTTTGCCACCAACAGATGACGACCGTTTGGCGTCAGGAAGAGATAAACCGGCCCCGCCCCCTGCGCATCAACCTGATTGAGCTGGGTCAGGCTGCCGTCCGTCGGATTGATACGGTAAGCAATAATGCCGCCATGTTGAGTCCCGTTAAAGTCCGCCACTTCGCTGGCGACATACAGCGTCTGGCCTTTGGCATCCACGGTAAGCTGTGCTGGGTTCGGCTGGCTGCTGGCCAGGGTTCTGGCGCTCAGTGCGCCGCTGACCGGATCGACCTGCACCCGGTAAACGCCTTCGCCGTTAGGGTTGTAAGTACCGATATAAGCAAAATGAGATGACGTAGATTTCATTGCATCCTCAGCATGAAGCGCCGGGCTAGCCATCGCCAGCAGCGCCAGAGTGACTGCAGTTCGCAGGGTGGAAGATGTTTGCCAGTTTCGCATAGTTATCCTGATGGTATACCCGTCATCTTTCAAGCCACCGCGTTGTTAGTTGCAACTTGAAAGCCAGAGGGGAAAGATAGCGGCGCGGTGTGCCCGCGCCTGGGGATACAGAGCCTGCGCCTCCCTGCCTTACGTCATCCGATAATGCGCTTTAACCCACCAGCTTTTTGGCGGTCGCCAGCAGGGCTTTCACGTCCTGTGGGCGGGTGTTACCGGTGCTGGAGTCGATGATTGAGCTATAGATGTGCGGGATCACACGCTTCACGCCGGCAGCCAATGCAATCTCAACGATCGGCTCGAAGTTTTCCAGATCGATACCGCCGGTCGGTTCCAGCATAAAGTCATGCTCGGCACAGGCTTTGGCGACATACTCGTACTCCTCTCTGCATGCCAGTCCGCCCATCGGGAAATATTTGATTGAGCTACCGCCCATGTCTTTCAACAAGGCGATGGCGGTTTCCACCGGCACAATGCCGTCCGGCGCGGCAGCGCTCAGCGGCCCCGTCGAAATTTTTACCCAGCCAACGCGGCCGGTTGGCGACACCAGACCGTTCACCACGCTGTCATTCTGCCCCAGCAGCGCACGGCTCGCGCCCACGCCGGTAAACACCTGATTGACGTGCTGCGGCTGTACCCGCTGGGAAATCAGGCTGACCATCGCCGATTGTTTAGGATCGCCTGCGCCCAAGCCTACCGACAGCGCATTTTCTATCAGACGCGCATAACGCTGCATGTCCGCAACTGCACTGTCGACGTCCG
Source organism: Serratia sp. BNK-12 (assembly GCF_047456085.1). Lineage (NCBI taxonomy): Bacteria > Pseudomonadati > Pseudomonadota > Gammaproteobacteria > Enterobacterales > Yersiniaceae > Serratia > Serratia sp. BNK-12. The sequence continues at coordinate 411,601 of NZ_CP179896.1, read as the reverse complement.
GGTAGTTCTTGGAAAGCACCCCTACCAGCACATGCCCTTCTGCCGCCGCATAAATCTCCTGCGCGTTGTCTTTCGAACCGGCCAACACGTTGAGGCACACGCGATCGCGATAGTAGTTAGGTTGCAGCTTCATGCTTGTTTCTCCGTGAACAGATTTTTAATACAGGTGAAAACGGTCATCAGCTGTTGCTGATCAACGCTGCGCACGTCCACTTCAATCTTGCCTTCGTTAGCTTTATAGCCACGGAAGTAGATAGCGATCTCGCCGGTTTTCAACGCCTGCACAATGTCGTAGGTCGACCATCCCAGCACCGCTTCGTCGAACGTGATTTCTGCCCGTGCGATATCACGCCCGGCGCTGTCCCAAACGGTTTTGGCACTGATACCGGTCAGGGTATTCAGACTGTCGATAAACGGCGTCATTCTTTCCACCATCTGCTGCCCGGTGGTTTTCTCCAGCCGCAGGTAGCTTTCTATCGCCTGCGTCAGGCCGAGGATGCCCTCTTTGCCGACCTTCATCGCCCGGCCGATACCGCCGGTTTGCAGCTTCACCCATTCGACGTACTGTTTCTTGCCAATCACCAGACCGCTGGTCGGGCCTTCGATGGCCTTGGCGCCGCTGTAAACCACCAGGTCGGCTCCCATCTGGTAGTAGCACAGCAGATCTTCTTCCGCCGCGGCATCGACGATCAGCGGCAGGTTATGTTTGCGCGCCACCACCACCGCCTGCTCAACGGAAAGAATGCTTTTCTGCACGCAGTGGTGTGACTTGATATAGAGGATCGCCGCCGTTTGCGGCGTAATGCAGGCCTCGAGCTGCTCGGCGGAACACTCGTTGGCGTAACCGGCTTCAACCACCTTACCGCCACCCAGCGCCACCATGGTATCGACCGGCGCACCAAAGTTGACGTTATGACCGCGCGGCAACACGATTTCGCGCGGAACGGTAATAGGTGCGGAGTGCAGGTTCACCAACAGGTTGGCGTTGTCTTTGACGATCAGCGCCGCCACTGACTGGGCAATGCCCGCCGAGGCGCAGGAAACCACCACCGCGCTTTCGACATTCAGCAAATTGGCGATGTAAGCGCCGGTTTTGTCGACCAGATCCTTGATTTCGAAGTAGTGGTTCATGCCGTAATCCACGGCATCAATGACGTCCTGGCGCGGCGTAGACACGCCGAGTGCAGTCATGCGACCTGAAGTGTTGATGACCTGTTTTAAATTATATTTTTCATAAATCGAAGACATGAGCGGCTTTCCCTTCATCGGTTAATAGGATTTCCCCGGCCACCACGGCGGCCAGCGGAACCAGCAATTGTTGGCCCTCGGCCGACTGCCCTTCTGAATCGGCGAACACCTGTGGCCCCTGACGGAGCTCGAACAGCGTGAAATCGGCATCGCAGCCCGGTTCTAGTCGCCCCTTATGGGACAGGTGCAGCGCCGAGGCGGCATTTTCCGTAACGCAGGCAATCACCTGCGGCAGCGATAACCCAACGCTGAAGAATTTGGACATCACCGTCGCCAGGCTGTGTACCGGCCCGGCCATCCGGTTGCGGCAGTAGATATCGGAGCTGATGGTATGCGGCAAAATGCCGAGCGCTATCGCCTGGCGCGCCACCTCGAAGCTGAAGCTGGCGGTGCCGTGGCCAACATCCAGCAGGACGCCGCGCTTTAGCGCGCGCTGGATAGACTCACGCAGCGTGCCCGCCGGCGTCAGAATGCGATTCGGTTTGCCGTTGTAGCAGTGAGTGATAATGTCGCCACGGGTTAGCAGATCGGCTATTTCATCCAGATCCGGCGGGTTATTGCCGATATGAACCATCAACGGCAACAGGTTATTTTCTTGCTGGATCTCTTTGGCCAGCACCAGCGGCCGGATGCCGTTCTGGCCAACGACGCTGCTGCTCATGCGCGCCTTGATGCCGATGACAAAACCGGCATGTTTGTCGATCGCCCGGCTGACTTTCTGTTTGTCGATGTCTGCCAAATCAGCCAGTTCGTTCTGACGCAGCAGGCCGATGCGCGAAATGTTCAGGAAGGCGAAAACGTTGGTTTTGCTGCTGCGCGTCAGCGTATAAAACGCATCCACGTCGTCGGTGCCGGTGCTGCCGGCATCCACCACCGTGGTGACGCCACAGGCCGTCCCGACCAAGTCCGGTTGGTCATGGTAAATCGGCGAAGAGGGGTAGCAGTGCACGTGGGAGTCGATCCAGCCGGCGCTCAGGCGGCAGTTACCCGCCAGATCCAGTCTTCGATGGGCGTGGACGTCGTCGGCCAATTGACCCACTTCGGCAATCTTGCCGTCTTTGACCGCCAGATCCACCAGCCGATCATCCGCCAGTCTGGCGCCTGTGATTACTAAGTCATACATACCGCATTACTCCTTTTACAGCCTGGGGACGGCACCCGGTACCGCCCCCAGCAATCACATTCGTGATTAGGCGATAGCTACCGGGAAAATGGCCCCTAACAGCATTGCACCGAGGATCGCCCCACCGGTGATCGGCTTATTCCAGATATAGAACAGCAAGGCGCCAAGCAGCGAGCCGATACCGATCGGAATGGAAGCGGTCATCGCCGACAAGATGATCAACGGCCCCAGGAAACGCCCTGAGGAGTTACCGGCGCCCATCATCACGTCCGCCCCGTAGGTGGAGTTGCTCTGATTGATGGTAAATTTACGCGCCAAAATGATCAGGTAGCCAATCGCCAGGCCAATCACCAGGCCGGTCACCAGCGAGGCGGCAAAGTTAGCGACCGGGAAAATGATCCCCGCCCCCAGCAGCAGCGCCGGAACCCCCAGCCCCACGCCGGTCTGGATCGCACCGCCGATGTCCAGGATCCCCACCAGCGAACCTTCAATGATGCGCGCAAACAGGAAGCTGGCCCCGAAGGCCGCCACGGCACCGTAAACGCCAGTGTCCATTCCCGCACGCAGCATGGAAACAAAGGCCACTTCGTTAAACGCGCCGATGCCGTACAGGTAGTACATATGCGTTCCGGCGAACACGCCGGAGGAAAGCAGACCGACAAAAATCGGGAATGACCAGTCGGCATACCAGAAGCCTTTTTGGGTTTGTTCTTCCATTATCCAGCTCCTTATTTACCGCTCAGGGTGTTGTGAATGGCGTCCAACCAACCCGGCACGCCAAGGCTGAAGGACTCGAGGACTTTCATGTCGAAGCCGCGGAAGAACCCGCTCAGCACGAACAGCAGCACGATCACCGCCATCATGATCTTGGTGATTTTGTTCCAGCCGCTCTCTTCCACGCCTTTACCGATCAGGATGCCCAGCACCAGCCCCGGTACGGCGTTGCCCATAATCAGCTGCGCCAGGCCGCCGAAGATGGTGCCCCAGAAGCCGGAACGGCGTCCGGCGTCGATCGCCGCCAGCCAGAAGATCACCGGCATCACGGTATTCACCAGCAGGTTTGCTGCCGGCACCAGCACCTTGATCGCCGTCACCTGCAATGCGGCAGGCACGGCGGAAGCGGTGGTATTCAGGAATGCCACAACCAGCATGCCGATGATGCCGCAGGCGATAGCCATTTTTTTCGGATCGTGCAGCGTTTGCGCCAGGTTGCGGTTTTTGACCATCAACGCAGCCGCGCCCCAGTGTGGAATAATGCGGTGGTCAACGTCCTGCGTGAAGGCCCCTGCTGCCACGGAAGACGCCCAGGCGTTGAAGAAGAAGCCCAGACCGAATGAGAAGTGGGAAGCCGGGTCACCCTCGCAGGAGTTCAACTCGCCCAAGGTGCGGAAAGCTCCCATGCCCTGTGTCGTCGGAGCATGGAACATACGTGCGGCGCCGGCCCCTACGCCAACCCCCACCAGTCCGCCGATAATAAGCGACTTAAATAAGATGATTAAAAACATCAGTATACCCTTTGATTTATGCTAACGTTTTTATTTCGCGACGAAGACAACTTTTTCTGTATTGATCATTGTCACGTTCACGGTTATTTCCAGAGCCACGAAGTAGCTTTTTCTTTCGCGCGGCAGAAAGAAAAACAGAAACTTTTCTTTTGTTATTTTCTCTTCTGCTTTTAATACGCTGACATCCTGCGGTTCAATACGCAGCAGAATATTACCGGTGGATTTTAATACCGCGCCCTGCACATTGGCCAAGGCGGAAGCAAAAGCTTTCGCTTTGCTATCGCCCTTACCCTCCACCTTTACCGACGTTGTATATTGTTCTTTCATTACGGGTTGCCGTGTTTTTTGACGTAGGCTTCAACCAGTCTTTGACCCAGCTCTTCTTTATCCATAAAACCAAAACCCAATACGGTGCAGCCTTCGTTTATTGCCGTCACGCCCTCATCAATGGAACGCATGCCGTATTTGGCTTTGTAGCCATATTTAGTCTGGGCGGTAATGGCCCCGGCACCGCCGCTGCCGCAGAAAGAAATCCCCAGTTGCGCGCCTTCCGCTTTCATCACGTCACCCAGCTTCATGTCGGCCGCCACACCGGGGATCACGATGGCTTTTCCGCCTGCGTTTTCAATACCCTGACCCACTTTCTGACCTTTACCCAAACGATCGCCAATCACTACGGTAATCTGACCCATGGTATTTTCTCCTGATTAATTTAATTCGGTAAAAGCTATTGGTTATTATCTTTTGCCACTTCAAAATGGACGGAAAGCAAATAAGCCTCTTCAATCGGCAGAGTGGTAAATTGGTCGACTACCCGCTCCGCCATTTGCATGGATTCCGCCGAGATCTCGTCAAACAGTGATTTATCGACTTCCGGTAATGGCTCGCCGGTTATTGAGCGCAACACCATGGCGCGAATATGCGACTCCAGCATCTGTTGCTGCACCGCATTGGTATAAATATCTTCGGCGTTTAGCATGGTGGTAATATCAGCCAGCACCCGTTCGGTTATCGCCCCGGCAGTGCTGACGTCAGGTTGTTCACTATTTTCTCTCGCAGCAGATCCATCATTCACTTTTCAGTACCCCTAGATCCAAACATGATTCAGTAAGTCGCACAGCACATCACCTGAATAAGCCGCCTTCTCTGATGCCTTTACCCTAACCCCGGAGCGATATTCTGTGTACTCTGTTTTTTTCCAGTTGAAAGTGGAAATTCAATGACCGTCAGGGATCCATTTCGCAAAATAAGCATCTGCCAGATAATTTAATTAGATTACAAAAAGATATCGCCACAAAAGGTTTCCAGTTGAGCCAAGGGAGGTGAAAAGCTTCGTGATCGGGATCTCTTTCTTTTCCCGGCTTAACCGCCTACTATCGGTAAGACAATTCGACATCAACAACACCCCCGTACCTCTGGCGCGGGGGTTTTGCTTTTGTGCTGTTTTTCCGAATTTATGGGCGCGTTACCCGACGCCTTTTGATTTGACTGGAGAGTGGAATGACCAAGCCAACCATTACTATTAATGAGCTGGATGCGGAACGCCTGGATGCGCTATTGGAACAACCGGCCTTTGCCAACACCGATGTCGCGGCTGCGCTGAACATCGAGCTGGATCGCGCCGAAATTCTGCCGCCGTCCCAGATCCCGGCCAACGTAGTGACCATGAACAGCCGCGTACGTTTCCGCGATCTGCACACGGCAGAAGAACACGTGCGTACGCTGGTTTACCCGGCTTCGCTGAAGGATAGCCACGAACAGCTGTCGGTGATGGCGCCGCTGGGCGCAGCGCTGCTGGGCATGCACATCGGCAACCAGATTACCTGGCAGTTGCCGAACGGTGAAGAAGCGCGTATCGAAGTGCTGGAACTGTTGTACCAGCCGGAAGCGGCGGGTGAATACCACCGCTAAGCGGTTTTCAGGGCGGTGACCAGCCGCCCTTTCTGTCTCTTACACACCGATGGCGATCAAAACCAGGATCAGCAACAGCACGTAAATTCTGGCATGCAGCCGATCATTGACCTTCGGCAGCCACTTCCTGGCAACCACCGTCCCCACGACACCGCTCGTCACCAACTGCCCGAGCAGGGCCAGATTGACGTAACCCAGATAGTGCGGCCCTGTCATTTCCCTCCATCCCAAACCGACGTACATCAATGCCCCCACGACGGCGACAGGGATCGACAACGCATTGGCCGAACTGACGCAATGCCGCATCTCGAACCCATGGCGACGCAACAGAGGCACCGTCATCACGCTCCCCCCTACGCCGAGCAGGGTCGCGATGACACCAATCAGCGGGCCGCCGATCAACAGAGTCGATGGTGAAAGTGCAGCGCGTACCGGCTTAACCAAAAACCCCGGCCTGAACAGACAATCCGCAATCGTCACCAGGATGTAAATCACAAACAACAAGCGCACCGTGCCGTCCGCCAACAGGCTGGATGCAAAAGCCCCCAGCACCGCCCCCATCCCGATATAAAAAATGAGCGGAACCAGAGTTTCACGCAGCAGGTTGCCACTGCGCCACTGGGCAAAAGTGGCGTAACCTGCCGTGAAAATCATCACCGCCGTCGAGGTGGCCACTGCGATATGCATCGCCTGACCGGGCTGTTCCCCCGAGGCGATCACCAGATGGTAAACCAGTGGCACCACCACAAAACCACCGCCAAAACCGAACACGATGGTCGTCATACCGGTAACAACGCCGGTCAACAGCACGAAAATAATATCCACCATAGCCGCAGGCGCTCCTGAGTAAAGATGTCGAGCGGCAGCATAAAACACCGGCTTTTGGCTTGCTTCATATCAAAGGCCAACTATCATTGCGTTTCGGCCAACTGTTCAGCGAAAGGCTTTATGCGCAATCGACATATTGACGATCTCGACTCGGTGCAAAGGCCCGTGATTGCTATTGGCACCGACTACCCAAGGGGTTACCTGCTGCCTATTCACCAACATCGGCGCGCTCAATTGCTTTACGGCGCCACCGGGGTAATGCACGTGTTCACCCGTCAGGGGAACTGGATTGTGCCGCCTCAGCATGCGGTGTGGCTGCCCCCACAGATGGCGCATGAAGTAAGAATGGTCGGCGTCACGACCCGCAGCCTGTACATTGAACCGGCCGCGTTGTTGGTTGACCCACCACAGGATTGCCAGGTGGTCAGCGTAACGCCGCTGATGCGCCAACTGTTGATGGCCGCCGTCGATATGCCACTGGATTACAATGAGCAAGGCCGGGATGGCGCGCTGGTTAGCCTGCTGCTGCATGAGCTGGCCAATCTACCGCCTCTGCCACTGCATATCCCCCTGCCGGCGGACCGGCGGCTGAGTGAACTCTGCCAGCAATTCCTGCAACACCCTGACGCGCACGATTCACCTCAGGCATGGGCTTCGCGGCTGTATATGAGCATCCGCAGTTTCAGCCGCCTGTTTCGCGCTCAGACAGGAATGTCCTTCTCACAATGGCGTCAGCGTGCCTGCGTGGTGTTGGCGCTGGCCCAATTGGCCGAAGGCAGCAGCGTGACGCAGGTGGCTCTGGAATTGGGGTATGAAAGCAGCGCGGCGTTTGCCACCATGTTTCGCCGCGTGCTGGGGCAGGCGCCGTCCTGCTATCTGGCTTCAGAACGGCGCGAAAGGGGTTAGCGGAACTTCTTGTGGTTAGCGTCGCGGGTTTGTTTGAAGCCCTGCGCGACCTGCTTGGCTTCGGCCAGCTTGCCCTGGTTGGCCAGCGCCAGCGATTGGTCGATCTGACCGATCAGCGTGTCCAGCCCGTGGTGGAAATCTTTTATCTCCGGGCTATCGGGCGCTTTGTCCTCCAGCTTGGGCGGCGTGCTTTGCTTTGCATCCACTGCGGCGGCGCGCATGTTCTGCAAACTTTGCTTCAAGGTATCCGTGGAGTCAGTGCTCAGCACCGTTTTGTAATTGCCTGCGATGGTATCCATATCGTCGGCCAGATCGGCCGCGACCGCCAGTGAACTGGCGCCCAGCAGCGCCAGCGCCATCAGCGCTTTCAGTTTGTTCGACATGCTTGCTCACCTTCCAGTTATTGTTTTAGTGGTCCCCTTTTAGGGCCGTGCGCCGCCATTGACCACGCCATGACGCAGCACAGCCTAAACATAGGCAAGGGAGCAGAAAACCGAAACCGGAGATTTGTAAGCAAGGTTAAAACAGAGGAAGGGGAAACGGCTGGCAACCGGAGCGGCCAGCCGTGGCGAACATTATTGACCGGCGATTTTCATGCCCGGCAGTAAAACGGAGCCGCACTGAATATTGCTGCGGGTTTCGATGTCGCTGCCCACGCTGACAATATTGCGCAGCATATCCTTGAGGTTGCCGGCGATGGTGATCTCGCTGACCGGATACTGGATCTCGCCGTTTTCCACCCAGAAACCGGCGGCGCCACGCGAATAGTCACCGGTAATACCGCTAACGCCCTGGCCCATCAGTTCGGTCACCACCAGGCCCGTGCCCAGTTGCTTCAGCATGCCGGCAAAGTCATTACCCTGCCCGGCAATGCGCCAGTTGTGAATACCGCCTGCGTGTCCGGTGCTGTGCATACCGAGCTTGCGGGCCGCATAGCTGGTCAGCAGCCAGGTTTGCAGTACGCCATCTTTAACGATGTCGCGCCGTTGGGTGCGTACACCTTCGCTGTCGAACGGCGTGGAAGCCAGGCCTTTCAGCAGGTGCGGGTGTTCTTCAATGGTCAGCCAGTCCGGCAAGATCTGCTTGCCCAAAGAATCCAGCAGGAAGGTGGATTTACGGTAAACGCTGCTGCCGCTGATGGCGCCAACCAAATGCCCGAACAGGCCGGTCGCCACTTCGGAAGCGAACAGCACCGGGGCGGTCATGGTAGACAGCTTGCGCGGTGCCAGACGCGACAGCGTGCGGCGGGCACATTCCTGACCCACCCATTCAGGGCTTTCCAGATCGCCCATCGCACGGCCGATGGTATAGGCGTAGTCGCGCTCCATATCGCCATCCTGCTCGGCAATCACGCAGCTCGACAGCGAGTGCCGGCTGGAACAGTAGCTTTGCAGCATGCCATGACTGTTGCCGAACACCTTGATGCCGTAGTGGCTGTTAAAACTGCCGCCTTCGGTATTGGTGATGCGCTTGTCAGCCGCCAGCGAAGCCTGCTCTGCGCGAGCAGCCAATTCGATACCGCGTTCGGCGTCCAATTCTGCCGGGTGGAACAGATCCAAGTCCGGTGCATCAAACGCCAACAGGTCCTTTTCCGCCGGGCCGGCGTTCGGATCTACCGAGGTGTAACGGGCAATATCCAGCGCCGCCTGCACGGTGCGGGCAATGGCATCCGGGCTGAGATCGGTGGAAGAAGCGCTGCCTTTGCGTTGCTGGTGATAGACGGTAATGCCCAACGCGCCATCGCTGTTGAACTCAACGTTCTCCACTTCGCCAAAGCGAGTGCTGACGCTGATACCGGTAGATTTGGTCACGGCAACTTCTGCCGCATCAGAACCGGCGCGCGCCAGTTCCAAAGCCTGTGAAACGGCCTGTTCCAGCGCCTTGCGCTGTTCTGCAACTTGAGTGACTACTTTCATCAATCTGCCATACTTAATCAGAAAATCGTTGAGAAAAGTGCCGTGGTGGCGTGGTTGCGCGCGGAGTCACGCGCAAAAATCATGTGATTTATACTTTTGAGTCTAACAGGAACCGCGTGGAATTTCGCATAAAGCCGGCAACCTGTTAGGATTAGCCTCTTTTTAACGGAGCCTACCATGAACAAACAGCCTGAAGACTGGCTCGACGATGTCCCGGAGAACACGGACGAGGACGATGACGAGATTATCTGGGTCAGTAAAAGTGAAATTAAACGTGATGCCGAAGCCCTGAAAGACCTGGGGACCGAACTGGTCGAACTAGGTAAAAACGCGCTGGAACGCATCCCGCTGGACGAAGATTTGCGCGCCGCAGTTGAGCTGGCGCAGAAGATCAAGAAAGAAGGCCGCCGCCGTCAGCTGCAGCTGATTGGCAAAATGCTGCGCGCCCGCGATGTAGAGCCGATCCAAACCGCACTCGACAAGCTGAAGAACCGCCATAACCAACAGGTTTCGCTGTTCCACAAGCTGGAAGCGCTGCGTGACCGTCTGGTGGAAGAAGGTGATGACGCGATCCCGTCGATTCTGGCGCTGTATCCGGAAGCCGACCGCCAGCAGCTGCGCTCACTGGTGCGTAACGCACAGAAAGAGAAAGCCGCTAACAAGCCGCCGAAAGCTTACCGTCAAATTTTCCAATACCTGCGCGATCTGGCCGAAACCGCCGAATAATCGCCGCCGTCACCACGGGATGAACCCGATTCATCCCCGGTGATGTGCAGGTTCACCGCTGCTTTCACGGATATTGAAACGCAGGCTGCCTTCCAGTTCTTCTTCCGCCTCTTCAAACAACAGGATAATCGCACCAAAGCGACGTTTGCTGCGGGCGTTGAGATGGGTAAACTCAATCTCGACCGGCAGGCCGATATCCGCCGTGACCACGTCCCACAGCGCGTCAAGATTGGCACCAAAAGCCTCATCCAGTGCAAACTTATGCGCAAAAACGCGGTAAAACGCCGGCAGATCGCTAATCTGATTAAAATCGAACTCTACTTTTGCCATCAAGCTCACTCCACCCGAATGAAGTTTTTATAATGGTCACGCGTGACAAAAATCAGGCCATCACTGGAATACAGCAGGCGATCGGCACCACGCCGGCCGCATTGGTAATTGATATCCGCCTCGCGCCATACCCGGCTGCGGGCCGCAGGCAGTTGTCCTTCACGGTTTGAGAAACGGTCGCCACCAATTGCCTTGCCCGGCAGCACCGAACACAGGTTGCCGTTACGTGCATCCCATCCCTGCTCGCGCGCCTGTTTTTTGGTGATGTAATAGTCCGGCAGCCGCTGATGCTGCTGCAGGTAGCTCACCACCCTTTTCTGCTGCGTCAGTTGGTCAATACTCTGGCCTTCGGCCACCGCCGGTACGTTGGTAATCGCCCGATCGTTACCACGCAGTGCGCTAAAACCGGCTATCACAATGGCGATAACTACCGCCACGAGGATCCGCTTATTCATTGCTGTCCCTGAATTATGGCCGACAAGGGTGCACCGGCACCCATGCTAGTTGGATTTATAGATGAAGAGGATGAAGCAGAGATGACTGGTATGTAACGTTTTCACTTCAGGGAAACCACGCCCCACAACCTGCAACACCCATTCAAGCTAATCATGCCATTGTGCAGCGCGTCTGGCACTCAGTGCAACTCTGAAACAGGCCTCTATCAGGCAAGTATAGCCCCGGCAGGGGCGTTTGGCGTATCAGTCGATCAACGCGTGGCGGTAGCGATGCAGCATGCCGGCCAGGCGTTTTACCGGATCGGTAACGCTGAGCGGTGCGTGATAATCCACCAGCTTTTGCTGATAGTCATTCATTTCGTCCAGCAGCCGATCGTAATAGTAAGCGCGCTTCACGTCGTTCTTGGCCGAAACCACATGATCGGCAGTGTTGCGAATCTGCTTGTGGAACGCCGAAAGTTCCTCGCTAACCGGGATCTCCGCCCGCTGCATGCGCTGATGAGCAATGATCAGGTTCAACGCCAGCCGGTATTTGGCAATGTCGTTCGGGAACATCATCAGCAGTTGGTTAAGCTGCTGATACAGCGCCGGCAGATGGTTTTGCCGACGGCGCGACGCCTTGGTGGTCAGTGCCGATACTGCGCTGCTGACAAACTGGTTCAGCAGCGTGCGGCCGGTGCGCTCACGTGAATTATCGCGGATCAGCAACAGCACCATCAACCCCACGCAGCTACCGAGGAACTGGCCAAGCGCACCGTCGAGAAACTGAGTGACGTTGAATTCCATCGGGTTACTCAACACCAAAATGTTGATGGTCCCCGCCAGCAGACCAAGCGAACCCAGCCGCCTTTTCTGCACTTCGATACCGATGAAAAACGCCAGCAGCCCCAGGCTGAGACACAGCAGCAAAATGCTTTGCTGGGTCGCCGGCAGGATCACCATAAAGAACAGCGAACCGACCGGGATTGCCGCCAGCATGCCCAGCACAAAATCCATTGCGACCATACGCGGCGCGGGGGTACGCATCGCCAGCGAGGTGATCACCGCAATGATCACCATAAAACCGCTGCCGGAGGTCCAACCGGTCCACAGCCACAACAGGCTGCCGAAGGTCGTCGCCACAAAGGTACGCAGACCGTTGATCATCGCGTGATGACCTTCCGCCGACGTCGGTTTGATCACCACCTCACTGCTCAGCACACTTTCTTCCACCGCACTGATGCTGCTGTTGGTGTGCACGCCTTTAGCCAATAACAGATAACGCGTGGCCGCCCCGACCCAACTGCTGATGGTCAGCAAGGTTTCGTCGGTGCGGTTGGTGGTCAGCACCTGGCGCAACAGCTTCATGCGCTTGTGAATTTCCTGCGGGGTATCCGCCGGCACCATCAGCAGTTCGCGAATATTCTCTTTCACCGCATCCGGATGATTCAGCAGGATTAAATACGTCTCGCAGGCCTGGGTAATCAGCGTCAGCGACAGCGTATGCAACGCCTGAACACGACGGTTCACCTTTTGCCAGCGTGAAGACTCCATCATCAGGTTGCTGCGCATGCCGTTCAGCGCAGTGGTGCTTTTCACCAGGTTGCTCCAGGCGCGGTCAATGTCTTCTTTCTCGGCATCGCTGATGCACATCTGCATCAAGCGGTACTGATCCACCAACAGTTGATCCACCGCGCGATCGATATCCTGCTTGATCGATCGCGGCGAGAACAACAGATCCGCCAGCACTGCGCTGACGATCCCCAGCACGATCTCGCTGCAGCGCTCAATGGCGAACTGCGGCGCTTCCAGCAGGTGGGATTCGCTGGTGGCGACCGTCACGATAATGATCAGCGCGGTATAACCGGCCAACCCCCAGGCGTAAGAATTCTCGACTTTAATCAGCGAGGACAACCAGGTACAAAAACCGGCCCAGATACAGCACAACAACAGCATCACAACGGGCGCACGCGCCGTAGTGACGATAATCGCCAGACCGACGAAACACCCGATAAAGGTACCGATGATACGCAGCCAGCCGCGGTGGCGGATAGCGCCGGAGAAGGGTTCGCCACCGGCGGCAAAGGCCGGGCCGGCGGCCACGATGGCGGCGGTCATCGCCGACCAACGTGGCGTTTCCAGATTGAGGTGGAAGCCGACAAACAGGGCAAACACAATGGCAAAGCTGAGCTTGAAGGCAAATCTCAGCCTGATAAAGGTTGGGTTATTCATTAACCGAACTCACGCAGCCGATGCATCAAACGCACAAAAGGCGAGCCGCTGTCGGTAGCGCGATCGTTCTTGCCGGTGATCACCACGGTAGCCGTGGTACCTGCCGGGTACGGATGCAATTGGTCTTTGTCATCCAGCAGAATTTTCACCGGCACGCGCTGTGCCAGGCGCACCCACTCCAGGTTGCTGTCGATCGACGCCAGCCCTTTGCTGTTCACGGTGCTGCTGCTGTTATTGACGGCGGCAGCCACGCTGTCGACGGTGCCATGCATGATACGGTTACTGCCCAACGGGGTAATTTCCGCACGATCGCCTTTGTTCAGACCATGCAGCTTGGTTTCTTCCAGATAGGCCAAAATATAGAAACTGTTTTTCTTCACCAGCGCCACAGCGACTGAACCGCGGGTAATGTACTCACCGGCATGCACGTTCAGGTTTGTGATCCAGCCATCGGCCGGTGCGCGCACCGTGGTACGTTCCAGGTCCAGCTTCGCCAGTTCACGCGTCGCTACAGCCTTCGCCAACTGATGTTCTACGGTTTGCAGAACGTTATTCGCCTGGTCTATTTCTTCCTGCGACATCGCCTGCACGCCCAAGCGAACACGACGGCCCGCCTCCCTTCTTTTTTCCGCTGCCAAGGTCTGGTAGTAGGCCACGTCGGCGTTAGCTTCCGCCAGAGCCTGCTGGTAGCGCGGCTGGTCGATCACCAACAGCACCTGCCCTTTCTTGACCAACTGGTTATCCACCAGCGGCACGTCGGTCAGCAGCCCGGTAACGTCCGGCGCTATCGCCACCACGTCGGCAGTAAACTTGGCATCACGCGTCCAGGGGGACTCGGTGTAAAACACCCAGGCTTTGAATACGGCGACGATCCCCAGCAGGACCAGAATCAGAGTGATCGCGATTCGGGTTATTTTTATTGAAAAATTTTTCACAGCGACCTCAAACGAAAAGACATGAAATCAGATAGAACAAACAGCAGTACAGCGCGGTATTGAACAGCGCTGGATGCCAGACAAAATCGTAGATCCCGGTAGGCTGCAGCAGGCGGCGCAGCAAGAAAAACAGCGCCAGCGAGACCAGCAACTCAAAAAATACCGGGGGGAACGACAGTCCGAAAATGACCATAACCGGAAGCAAACTCATCAATTTTTCCTTATTACTCACTGCACCGGGCGTAACCCTTTATACCCGTCATCTTTCAAGTTGCAGCGCTGTTATCTGCACTCGCTCACCCCAGTTACTTACAAAAGTAAGCGCCTGGGGTGAGCGAGCTGGTCGCCTAGCTGCAACTTGAAAGCTATAGGGTATATTTCATTCACATTCTCTTTACATTTTAGCCGACACGCACCACAAATTCCGCCCCAGACAGGTTGTCCAGGCCACGAACCTGAAAAAAAGGTAAACTCTGGAACGTACATCCGCGATAGGGAATGCGAGGATACCGGAGGGATCGGCCACGACGTCGGCGCCGATCGCACTCGCGCGTTGATAAGGTCTTTCCACCCGACCCCGTTATATTAGCGTGCTTACTATCAACTCATCAACAATCTGTGATCTAAATCACTTTTAAGCCAGAGTGAATAATGGAACGATTAAAACGGATGTCGGTATTCGCCAAAGTGGTTGAATGCGGGTCATTTACTGCGGCGGCGCGCCAACTCGATATGAGCGTTTCGTCTATCAGCCAGACCGTCTCCAAACTGGAGAATGAGCTGCAGGTTAAACTGCTTAACCGCAGCACCCGCAGCATTGGCCTGACGGAAGCCGGAAAAATCTATTACCAGGGTTGTCGTCGCATGTTGTTGGAAGTGAGCGAGGTGCACGAACAGCTGTACGCGTTTAACAATACCCCGACCGGCACGCTGCGCATTGGCAGCTCGTCCACCATGGCGCAAAACGTGCTGGCGACCATGACTGCCGATATGTTGAAGGAATATCCTGGCCTGACGGTGAACCTGGTGACCGGTATTCCGGCGCCGGACCTGATTGCTGACGGGCTGGACGTGGTGATCCGTACCGGTGCGCTTCAGGACTCCAGCCTGTTCTCCAAACGTCTGGGATCCATGCCGATGGTGGTCTGCGCCGCCAAAAGCTATCTCAGCCAGCACGGTACGCCGCAGAAGCCCAGCGACATGGTCAACTTTTCCTGGCTGGAATACAGCGTGCGGCCGGATAGCGAATTCGAACTGATCGCCCCCGAAGGCATCAGCACGCGTATTGCGCCGCAGGGACGTTTTATCACCAATGATTCACAGACCATGATCCGCTGGCTGAAAGCCGGGGCCGGCATCGCCTATGCGCCGCTGATGTGGGTGATCGAAGAGATCAAACGTGGTGAGATCGAGATCCTGTTTAAAAGCTATCATGCGGATCCTCGCCCGGTGTACGCGGTGTACACCGAGAAAGATAAGCTGCCGCTCAAGGTGCAGGTGTGCATCAACTACCTGAGCGATTACTTCAAGCGCGTGGCGGAAGTTTATCAGGAGTATCGCTGAGCAAAATACGGCGTGCCAACGCGGCAAGCAACAGCATGGCCAGCATGCCCAGCCCCCAAACCAGCCAGACAAGATACCCAGCCCAGGTGATCAACTGCGGGAAATAACTCGCCAGCCAATCCCCCAGTTGCTGCAACAACGGTAACCAGCTTTCCAACAGCGCCTGCGGCACCAGGCTAAGCAACCCCGCCAACGGGGGCGCCAGCTCCGCAGAACCCCTTTGTGCCAGCCCCGTCAACGACGGCAGCCAAGCCAACACGCCGGAAGCTCCCCAGGCCAGCAGCGTCCATAACGTCATGGCCGCCAACAGGACGACCAGACTCCATCCTGATTTGGTCATGGTTGCCCTCCGCTGACCGCCGTACCACACTGCTGGCAGAAACGGCTCCCCGGCGGCAGCGGCGCCGAACACCCGCGGCAGGACGCTGACTCCGTTTCGAAAGGTTGGCCGCAGCGGTGGCAGTAACGGGCACCGGGCCGGTTAGGCGCCTGACATTGCAGGCACTGCTGGCCCTGATCGCCATGCTGGTTATAACGGTTACCATGGTGTCCGCCCCCGTGCCGCGAACGTGAGTGGCCACCACCAAAGCCACCTTGTCCCAAAAGCTTTTTCAACATGCTCATCGCTCTTCACCTCTCTGCTGTACGCCAGGACTCAATGTAAACCCTGGAGTAAACTCCAGGGTAAAGCGCTGCGAGAAGGATTTACGTTTAATTACATCCTAAGATCAGCAACGCTTTGATGTGGCTAGCAAAAAGCATCATCTGTCATTACCTGGCCTGCTGCCGGTGCGCTATGCTGCGGAGACCTCTCCCTGCATCAGGAATAAAAATGAAAAAAATCATACTGGACTGCGATCCGGGGCATGACGATGCTATCGCCATGCTGCTGGCCTGGGGCAATCCGCAGATCGAGCTGCTGGCCGTCACCACCGTGGTGGGCAACCAAACGCTGGATAAGGTGACCCGCAACGCGCTGGCTGTTGCACGTATCGCCAATATCACCGGCGTGCCCTTCGCCGCCGGCTGCCCACGGCCGCTGGTGCGGCAAATCGAGGTTGCGCCCGATATTCACGGCGAGTCAGGCCTGGACGGCCCGGTTTTACCTGAGCCAACGCTGACGCTGGAAACGCGACACGCGGTAGATTTGATTATCGACACCATCATGGCCCATCCGCCAGGCAGCGTGACGCTGGTCCCCACCGGCGGCCTGACCAATATCGCCATGGCAGTTCGTAAAGAACCACGGATTGCCGAACGGGTGAAGGAAGTGGTGCTGATGGGGGGTGGCTACCACGTGGGTAACTGGAGTGCGGTAGCGGAATTCAATATCAAGATTGATCCGGAAGCCGCGCACATCGTTTTTAATGAGAAATGGCCGCTGACCATGGTCGGGCTGGATCTGACCCATCAGGCGCTCGCCACCCCAGAGGTGTGTGCACGGATTGCCGCCATCCACACCGGACCAGCCAGGTTTGTCGGCGAATTGCTCGAGTTCTTTGGCAAAATGTACCAGCAGGCGCAGGGGTTCAGTGCACCGCCGGTGCACGATCCCTGTGCGGTGGCTTACGTTATTGCCCCCGATGTGATGACGGTGCGAAAAGTCCCGGTAGATATCGAACTCACCGGCACCCTGACACTGGGCATGACGGTAGCCGATTTCCGCACAGCACCACCGCCCGACTGCCATACGCAGGTAGCAGTAACGCTGGATCAGGATAAATTCTGGGGTTTGGTGGTGGATGCTCTAGAGAGGATTGGGGACGTGAAGATTTAATGAACGGTTAACGAGCCGGACATTACCGATGCCGAACAACTGGAGCTCACCGCCGCACCCGGTGTTATTCGATTACGGCGGCGAGAAGATGAGGTTTTTAGGGCTTGATAACACTCCCCCGGCCAAGGCTGGGGGAGTAGATTAGTTCAGAAGATCCGTTGATACATTGCCAGTATCGAAGAACTCCTTAAAGATCCTGACAACAAGATCGAAGTCTTTTGTAAGCTGACGCTCAGGCCAGTGATTACCAAGGATAATGATACTATCTCTTGATGATGACGTATTATCCCAAATGGATCTTACATCACCTCCAGACTCATCATATTCCAGCAAAGTAACTAGATAAAAACCATTCTCTGCCTCAACACTGAGTCTCTCTGGCCCGGTATCTGGAGCATTAATAATCCTGATATTTACGCTACCGCTGCTATTCTTCAGAACATTTAAAAAATCGAGCACATCAGACCACAAAGGGGATTCATTTCTGACATATTCCTCACCAGAACATAAACGAGAAAGCTCATATTTTATTATCATTTTGCAGGCCCCTTATTTTCTATTTTTTTCATACCCTGCTGCCAGAACAGAACGTTACCTGTTGACTCTTCATAAATTGTCAGTGATTTAAGCCCTGCTTTTTCTGCCATGACCTTTACATCACTCAAGCAATAGTTGCAGACTTCTTTCCCTGCTACGCTCATTGCCATTTCGCGCCCTTGAGTCATTCCCTTATCATAAGCCTGCTGGATCACTCCCACTTCCGCATGGGCTGTTCCCATGTTTCCATTAGGGTAATTTTTATCCGGGCGCTTATCTATCTTAGCCTGCACAACATCATTGATGAGAGTCGGTTTATTAAAATCGGCTAACTGTGAAGGCCTTGCTCCCTGGTTAGTATCACTGAACTTATTACCATCAACATTTCCTTTCGCAACGACCTTCACATTCGCATCTACAATCTTGCCAAGTTGTTTCGCCGCTGCCGCGCCAAGTACCGGAGTGACCGAAGCAACAATAATATCGGCTCCTTGCTTCAACTCGGCGTAATCTTTGGCTGTTGCGTAATCAACCCCTTTCGTGGTCATAAAGAAGTTGATCAGTGCGTCTTGGATCTGCTGCTGATTCTGCGCATCAACACTGGTGATATTCAGCAGGTTCACTATCTGGCCGTAAGCATCCGCGTATTGCTGGCTCACCTTCGAGTTATACGGCCCGGTTTCATACTCACCCTTGGCCGCGATAACCTCCAGTCTCGCCGCACCACAGGCCGCACTGGCTGCCGCACCATTTCCGCAGGCCTCGATCACCTTCTTGTCGCTGGCGATATCCTTTTCACGCAGTTCATTAACTTTCTGCTGGGCCTGCTCACGCTCTGCCGGGTCTTTACTGTTCTGGAGCTTCTGCTTCGCCAGCTCGAGCTCTGTCTTTTCAGACACGCTCAGGAAGTTATTCTCGATCGCATTCTTACCGGCCTGCGAAGCCGCTACCGCCCCTGCCGTACTGTCTGAAGCTATCCCCCCTGCCAGTCCTGCGGCCAGTTGGCTCAAAGCACTGACCTCCTGCTTCTCACCTTCTGTCAGGCTGCTTATGTCACGGCCCGGGAACCTTATCTCTACTATCACCCGCGCGGCCAGCTCGCCACCGCCCGCACCCACCGCACCGGCTACCGCAGACTGGTTGTTCAGTTGCGCAGTTATCGCCCCCAATAACGCATGCGCCATTGCGTTCGCTGCCACGTTATTTTCACCGACCCGCGCCTTGATTTCTTTCGCCAGATACGGTGCCGCTCCGCTCGCCAAAGCGCCGGCCAAATTGTTCCCCGCCAACGCCTGCAGCGCGCCCGTTACCGCCTGTGCGGCCCGTTGCATATCGCTGCCGGTGCCGTATTTCTGCATCTCGGCCTGATATTCCGGCGTTTTACGCAACGCTTTCGCATCCAGCCCCGGATGCTTGTCCTTTGCCTTCTGCAATCCATTGATATCACCCTGGGTGCGGACAATATCCATCGTTTGCCCGGCGATTTCGCCGATCAGCTGCGCCTGCTTCAGCCGGTTCTGCTCTTTCTCCTTGTCGAAGATCGCCCCGATACTGCCATTGGCGTTATCCGTATCCCGGCTCAACGCATTCACATCTTGCTGCTGGTTGGCCCGATCGCGAATAACCACGCTACCGCCCGACACCGCAGCCTTGGTCGTGCCTTCTGCATGCCCTCTATTGCCCGCGCCGGAAAGGGCCGCGCCCGCCAGATTGGTCAGCAGATCTGACCCCACCGGGCCGCCGCTGCTGATGCTGCCCCCTTGATGCTCGGCCTTGAAATCCGCCTGATTATGGATATCACTGAAGCCCAGGGTGCCGGTATCAAGACGGTTTTTCTCTGGCGCGGCAGTACTGGCGATGACCGCACCGTCCAACTGCGTATGCTGGTTAACCTTAATATCATAGCCGCCCTTGCCGGCAAATATACCGGTTTGCTCCTGCACGCTGTTATAATTGCTGTGCAATTTGTCATGGCTCATACTCAGACTCCCCGAGCCGCCAGCACCGATGATAGCCACACTGACACCACCACTGACGCTGCTTTGTTTGGCGTCATAGTTGTCGCTATCCTGCTGGCTTTGCATTATCAGGTTACCGCCGGTATCCACCTCCACCCTTTCGCCACTGATTTGTGCCCCTGACAAAAGAGTATTCCGGGTACTGCGCAGTGACAGCACGCCAACGGTGTCTATCTTCGCCTGAGTCCAAAACGTTCCATCACCATGCTCACTGCCCTGGCTTTTGTTGGCATTGGCGAAGACGCTCAATCCCGTCTGTTTTCCCACGCCAATGCTGACGCCGATATTGCCGCCGCTGCTCTTGTTACTTCCTTCGGTCTTCTGAGTATTGGCTGCGCCCAACAGCAAGATGTCACGCTCGGCGACCACGGTGGTGTTGCCCGCCACTTTAAACTGACCGCCGACAACGACAATGTCACCGCTGTCAGCAGTATTGCCCTTGCCGGTTGCAGTCACCTGCATATTATTACCGGCACTGAATGTTGAACCGGCGATGCTCGTTTGTTCCTGATGCTGTTTCGACGACGATTTCTGGCCGCCAAGAGAAATACTGATCCCCACCATGCTGCCTTCTTCAGTATCGGTATCGCCGACTTTTGCCAGTCGACCCGCCTGAGCGGCCTGCACGCCGAATAATGCCGCTTTGACCCCCTGTAAGGCAGCCAGTCGACCATCGGTCTCCTGCTTTGCCTGTTGGGCCGTTGTCACCGCACTATTAATCGCACTGCCCACCGTACCGGACAGCGCCAGACTCAGGCCACTCTGTTTCTGTTCGAAGGCTTCGTCACGACGACGAATATCCTTACCCGGGTCGATATGGACGCTATCCCCCGTCACCGACAGATTCTTATCCGCAATCACATCTGCGCCACTGATATGCACCTTGCCGCGCGCTTCGATATCCACGCTGCCGCCGGTCGAACCTATGGTGCTGACGCTCTGGCTTTGGGTAGTACCATCTTCGTTCAATTGATGACGAGAAGATTTACTGCCGATGGTCACGCCGATGCCGCCACCGCTGAACACGCCGCTGGTTTTTTTCTCGTTCAGCCGGTAAAGGGATTGCTCCTCGGTGGCGGCAAAAATATCGATGGTATTATCGGCCTTTAATGTGACCTGGCCGTCACCCACTATCGTCGAACCCCGTACTGTCAGGTCGTTACCGGCGTTGAGTAAAACGTTGTCGCCACTTAGTACCGCTCCTTTCTCATGGGTCGCGTAGTCCTCCTCCACCGTATGGGTGGTGGTTTTGGACATAAACCCTTTCTTGACCTTAGTCTCTTCGAAGAAGCTGTAGTCACTTTCAGTTACGCTGTCCACCACGATATTACGGTCGGCGTTAACCACCAAATCTCCACTTACCTGTGCCTGAGTACCCTCGAAGATGGCATCCTGGCCAGCATCAACGCGCAAACTGCCGCCGGCGATTTCGGTGACCTGTTGGCGTATGGACTCCTTCACCCGCAGCTGGCCGCCGCCGTGGCTTGCCTGATACTCCCGGTTTTCCACGCTGTTAAGATTTACGTCTCGCTTGCCACTCAGAAGGATGTCGCCGTCACCCACCAACACCGCCGCCTGCGAGTTCAAATCATGCTCGGCATGTAGCGTCATATTCCCACTACTGGTGATGATGCTGCGATCGGCACCGCTGCTGATGCGCTCGCTATTACTGGTTTTATCAATGGATTCCGTGTGATTGACAAGCAGGTTGATATCACCCGTCGCCTGCAGATTCATCGTGCCATCAGAGGCGATCCTCGCGCCGATAACATCGATATTTTTGTCGGCACGCATGATCAACGCATCTTCTGCGCTAATGACAGCAGTATCGCCAACTTCGGTACGCGACAGCGACAACGTCTGGCCGCCCTGAGTCCCTGTGGCATCCCACTGGCGAGCCTGAGTTTTATTGATAATGCTGCCATCCAGACTTTCAATCACGACCCGCTTGCCGCTGATGGTCGAGCCGATATTGCTGATATCGCCAATGGCGCTGAGCTGCAAATTGCCGTCGGCGTCGAACAGCCCCTGGTTAAGGTTGCTGATACCCGTTTTACTATTAACGTTGAGCCGTTCACCACCTTGTAGCGAGCTGCCGTCATTACGAATACTGCCGCCGTTCAGGTTAACGATATTGCCGGTGATCACGCTGCCATTGAGCTGGGCTGCGTCACCTTTGGCCAAATAGAGTTTTGGCGCCAACACCGTCTGGCCGTTAATCGTTACCTTCTCCCACCAGACGATGCTTTTATCCAACTGCGCAACCTGGCCCGGCGTCAGGCTAACGCCAAACTGCAAGTTCAGGCCGCTCTGCACTTGTGCGGCGTTGTCGATCAACTGCTGCATCTGCGCCAAATCGGAGCCGATACCGTTGAGATAGCGCTTGCCGGTCTGGCTGAGCATGGCGTTGCTGATATAGCGGGTATCGAACGCCGCATCCCCCAGGAACCGATAGTCGTAGTCCGGATTAAGTCGCAGTCGATCGAGGAAGTAGGCCGAACCGATAAACTGTTTTTCATCGGTAAAACGGCGGTCGTTTTCACGCGGAGCGGCACCCGGCTGTTGGCCCAGCATGGCGTAGAGATCGTTGAACAGGCTGTTATCCAACTGCCCCAGGCCGTCCAGTTTCGGGTTGGTGGTGATCAGGTATGGGCTATTGGGATCCGCGCTGACGACAAAACGGCCGCTATCCCCGCCCGGCAGTGGGTAGTCCGCCAAGGCTACGGCGTTATTCCCCAGCGAGCCCAGGGCCGCCTGCAGGTTGTCTTTCCACTCCGCTGAACCGAAGGCAACGCTCTGATCCGCCGCCAGATCCTGCTGTTGAACACCGCTGATAGCCTCCGGCTGCTGCAGGCTGTCCAATGTTGGTCTAGCCAGGGTATGGCTCAGGCTGCCGGCGTTCGGTGTCACCATGCTGTTGCTGATATCGTCGGTAAAATGGACGTTAACGGCACCACCGGCCTGGATCACGCTGCGATAAACAGCGGTGTTTTCGTTCTGGTACTCTGGCTGTCCGGTTAAGCGGTACTGAATGGGGGTATTGACGTTATCACGGATGTAATGGCCGCTCTTTTTGAAGTCAGCCAACGAGCGGTGCTTGTCGAAATCATACTGTGCGATTTCGCCGTCATAACGGTAATTCAGGTATTTATTCTGACTTCCTGCCTGGGTGCTCTCATTATTCAGCGAGCCGCCACTCAGCGAAATATCACCATTGGCCAGCATGTCGCTGGCAATATTGTCAAAACGCGTAATGGTGCCGACAATGTCCTTTCCTGCGGCAATTCGCCCAGCGCCCCCGTTCGCAGTGACGGTTACGCTGGATGATTCAACCAGGATCTTTTTATCAATGGCAGGCGCTTTAGGCGCTAAATAATAGTAATCATCAACGGAACCGTTGCCATGCCCCATGCTGCCGCCGGTGCGCACCGTTTTGATGTAATAACCGAGCTCGCTTTCAGCCAAATCCCCCAGTTTCATATTGACCAGCGTCTGGCCGTTCCACAGCGGATCTTTCGCCGTCGTCTGCTTTTCGGTGCTCACCGACCAGCCATCACGCTGATTGAGCAAATGCGCGGTGTTGATCTGAATATTGCCATTTTCGGTCTCGATGGTGCCGGAGGTGTTGACGATCTCACTGCTGGCATTGCCGGCCGCGTCTTTTTGCATCCACAGGTTGTTGCCCGCCAGGACGTCGCCATGCTGGTTAGTGATACGTTCCGCCAACAGTTGCACATCGCCACCGCCGTACAACATGCCGGTGTTGAGCAGATGGTTAGCCGCGCTCAGCAGCAAATTGCCGGCGGTACCGATAAACCCGTTATTGTTGATATCGCCACGGCTCAGCAACTGTACCCAGCCCCCCGACTGCAGACTGGCGGTGCTGTTTTGCGTGATGCCGGCGGCTTCGATCCGCACGTCGCCGCTTCCGCCGCGCAGGGTACCGGCATGGGTCAGTTGGCCAGCGCTACGCACATCGATGCTCTGCCCCTGGAGGGTACCCAGCAGCACAACATCGTCGTCGCTGCTCAGGGTCAGCTTTTTACCTGCCGCCAAGGTGCCATTCTGGGTGAAGGCTTCCTTTAACGTCAGCGTAATATTGCCCAGCGCCACCAGTTGACCGTACTGATTCAGCAGGCTGCTCACCAATGTCGCATCGCCACCGCTGAACAGCTTGCCGTTCTGGTGGTTATCAATCTGCCGCGCGTTAACGCTCATCTGGCTTGTCGCCAATAGCGTGCCGGTATTATCCAGGCTGCCTGTCTGTAGCGTTAAATTGCCGCCCTGCAGGGTTCCCATATTATTCAGAACATCGAGCGTAAACCGGGTATCGCCGATACCGCTCAATGTGCCGCTGTTATCCAACCGGGTGCCCCTGAACGTCAGGCTATTAGCCTGCAGCCAGCCAAGGTTATTCAGCGAAGGCGCTTGAAGATCCAGTGCGCCGCCGACGATCATTTTGCCTGAGTTGATCAACTGGCGATCCAACCGCAATACGCTGCCGCCATCTCCCTGCAGATCCCCAGCGTTGTTTAGCTCTGCCGCCTCTACCCGCAGGGTTTCCAGGCTGCGTACCGTGCCACCAGCCAGGTTATGGAATATGCCACTCAGCTTGGCCTCCAGATTTTTCTGCCCCTGCAGCCTGCCGGTGTTGGTCAGTTCAGCGGCTTTTAACGTCAACTCGCCCGCCTGTACATGACCCTGATTGTTCAAGGTCTGCGCCGTCAGATCCGTTTTCCCACTGGAGAAGATCTTGCTGCTGGTTTCCGTCTTGAGGCTGTCACTGAGATCCAAATGGATCCCTCCCGTGCCCGCCTGCAACACGCCTTTATGATCCAACTGCTGAGCCGCCAGCCTGATGCTGTCGCCCTGCCATACTCCGTCGTTTTCGACTGTCGCCGCCCCTACCGTCAGTTCCCCTTCGCTGAGCAACTTGCCGCTTACTGTGTTGTTCAGATCCTTTTGCAACTGCAACGCCAACTGCCGTAGACCAATCAGATTGCCGCTGTTGTTCACCGTGTTGGCCGTGACGGTGGTCGCCGCACCCTGCGCTTCCCCCTGATTGCTGATGCTGTCGGCCGAAAGCTGTAATGCGCCTTCGCTCAATACCTTGCCGTCGTTTTTCAGCGTGGCAGCCGTCAGTTTCAGTGGCCCCTGGCTCAACACTTGCCCACTGTTGTGCAATGTCTGTTCAACCGTTGCCGTCAGCCCATTTTCCCCCAGGGTACTGCCAGTGTTGGCCCAACCTTGTACGCCGATATCAATGTTCTGTCCCTGTAACTTACCGGCGTTATTCAACCGTTCCCCCTGCAGCGCCAACGCCCCCCCGGCCAGCACTCGCCCTGCCACGCGGTTTTGCAGATCTTTCGCTGTAATCTCCGCCAGCCCCTTGGCCTGTATCAGCCCACTGTTCTCCACGTCTTGCGCCGTGAGCTTCATGCTGTTTGCCGCGAGGGTGCCGGTATTGTTTAACGTTGGAGCCTTTAACGTCAGCGTATTGTCCGCCACCAGCTTGCCCTGGTTGTCCACCTTTTCACTAAAGTTCAGCTCCACCCCGGAGGCGCCGATCTGCCCGCTGTTGATCAGGGTTGTGCCATTCACCGTCAGCCGTTTGCCGGCCAGCAGTTCGCCTTGTTGATCGAGCCGATTTACCTTCAGCGTGAAGCCATTATCGGCCTGCAGATGCCCTCGCTGGCGCAGTGAACCACCGCGCCAGTCAATGTTAAGTGCGTTGATTTGGCCGCTGTTATCGGCAGTCGCAGCGGAAAAGTTCAAATCCCCCAAGGTGTTAAACACGCCCGCCAACTGCGCATCCTGCGTAATTTTTAACGCCATGCCCTGTTTGGCCTGGGTGCGGGCGCCTGCGGTGGTCGACAAATTCTGGCTGTCCATCGTCAGGGCGAGTTCGCTGGAAAGCAGCCCACCCAACCGCACGTCATTAGCCTGAATGACAATATCGCTATCACTCAGCAGCGATGAGCCTGCAACTGTGCTCAGTATGCCGCCGTTGAGGGTGATGCCCTGCTTGCCGCTGGCGCTGCCCACCAGCAAGAATTCCCCGGCCTGTACGGTTAAGAGGCCATCTGCAGACAGGGAACCTGCCACGTTAAGCTTGTCGCGCACGCGCAGCTCAAGCTGCTGCCTGGCCCCGATGGCCCCTTGGTTACCGACGCTTTTAGCCGTAATCCGCTGAACACCGCCCGCTTGCAACTGCCCTCGGTTCTCAAGCCGTTCGCCGATCAGCGTCTGCGTGCCCTGTGCCTGTATCCGCCCGCTGTTGTCCAGGCCCTGTGTCTGAATGTGGCTGTCGCGGTTGGCGGCCAGCTGGCCGCTGCTGCTGAGGTTATTGGCTTGCAGGTGCAGATCGCGCCCGGCGGTCAGAACGCCCTGCCAGTCGCCGTCACCGTTAAGCGTCATATTGATGTCGCCTTCGGCAGTCAGGCTGCTGTCTTTAGCGCTGCTCAGGGTGTCTGCGGTCAACTGCAGTTTGCCGTCAGTACTGGCTTTGCCCGCCTGCAATTTGCCTGCGGCGGTAAGCTGCATATCGCCTTTGGCGTTCAACGCGGCCTTGTCCAGAGCCAGTTCACCCCGGCTGTTCAGGCTCATCGCCTGGCCAGTCTTATGGTTGCCGCTCAGCGTCATTCCTGCCGCCGTAGCATTCAGGCTCCCCTCTGCCAGCGTATTATTCAGCCGCAGTTGCCCATTGGCATCCAATTGAATATCGCCCTCACGCGCGTTGAGGTTGCCGAGGTTGACCCCAACGCCTTTTTCACTGGAGACCAGGTGGATACGGTTGGCGTAAATGCCACCAAGCGCACCAGTATCAATCGCCACCTTGGGCGCGTCGCCGCTGCCTGCAATCGCCGTGGCCTTGCCGGTAGCATCTACCCGGTTGGCCCCGAGCGTGATGCTGAGGTCCTTGGCGTGCAGTTGCGCGTTAATCTCGGTTGCGCGGGCGATCAAGGCAAATTTTTCGCTCTTGCCGGCGTCCAGCCCTTTACCCTGAATGGTGATTGCCCCCTGGGTGACTTCCAGCGCCTGCAGCTTGCCGTCAGCACCCAGCACCGGCTTGCCGGTCGTCAGCGTCGCGTTGGGGGTATTGATAAAGCCGCAGCCGTCGCAGGTGATGCCATAGGGGTTGGCAACCATCACGCTGGCCTGCTTGCCCGCGACCTCCAGGTAACCGCGCAGCTGTGAGGGGTTCGGTGCCACCACCTCATTGATGATGCCCTGCGCTTCCCCGCCGGCCTGCAGGTTGGGGTTGTTCTGGATCAGCCCGCCAAGCTGGCTCTGATTGAGCTGGCCAGTGGCGTTGTTGAGGATCGTCCCCTCTTTGCCAACGTTGAAATCGTTGTATTTGTTATGCGAAATACCGGCCTGGTTCGGCGTGGCAATATTGATCACCGGCACACCATTGGCGGCCTGATCCACTCGGGTATTGCCTTCGGCTACGTTAATGCCCTCGGCCAGTACAGGCAGCAACGGTTGCCCCGCCAGCAATGTGCACAGGGTATAACTCAGCAGGCGCTGCGTGGTATTAAGGTTTTGATTATCATTATGTTTCATCCTTGAAACCTTCCTGTGCGTTAGCGTTAAATTACGATATTGACCCGGTAATAGACCGAAACACGATCCGGCTTCATTCCATCCGGGTAAGCCAGTGGCCAGCCGACGGTCAGTTGACTGCTGAAATAGCGGCTACGGCTCCCCAGGCCCAGGGCGCCGCCCCACAGCGTCCCCGAGGCATTGGCATCCAGCGCGTCACGGTGCAGATAGCCGCCGTCCACCGCCACCAGGGCGTTAATACTGCCGACATACGGCAAGGTCACCAGCGCCCGGTTAACTTCATTACGCCAGTAGCCGCCCTTGTCACCGGAAAGATACTGCTCCTTGAAACCACGTACCGAGCTCTCACCACCGATGGTCAGACGTTCGCTGCCGTATAAGCGGTGATTGCTCCACTGGCTGTACAGGCTGGTGAGATAAGTCCAATCTTGCGCCAGCGGCAGGTAGTAGCTGCCGGAAAGCGAAAGTTTATGAAATTCGGCGCGGGGGGCTTCCTTGATTTTTCCGCTGTCGTTCTCTGCCCCTAGCCACGGCACCCCGCGGCTGTAAGCCGGGTTCAGGGTGGCGAAACCGCCCAACAGCTTTTGGCTGTGGCTAACACCCAGCGTCACGCTGGTCAGTTTGCGGCTGCTGCTTTCCAGCCGGGTGTCATTGAGATAATTGCGATTGATGCGGTGCGTGACCCCCAGCGACAGGCCGGTTTTCATTTCGCCGTCACGGAACAACACCCGCGAAACGCCCAGCCGATGGATCTGGCTGTCACCGCTGGAACGCCAGTCAAAGCCCTGGTTGTTGAGGGTAGCCAGGTAGTCGCTGTAGGAATAGTTGTAATCCAGCGTCCAGTAGCCGTAAGGCAAGCTGAGGCCGGCCTGCACGCTGCGCGCATTGCGATCGTTGGCGAAATCGCTGCTACGGGCACCGGCGACAAACCATTGATCCGCCAGCCCCAGCAGGTTATTGCCGGTCAGCGATCCGTTGATCTGACCGGCACCGGTACTTTTTTGCCCGCTGTTGTCGAACCCTGCTCCCAGCGTCAGAGGAAATTCAGGTTTGGCGCTCAGATTGACCACCGAGTAACCCGGCCGGCTACCCGGCAGAATTTCTATCTGTACCGGCTGCTGACGCAGTCGGTTGATCTGTTCCATGCCCTGTTCGATATCACGCAGATTAAGAATATTGCCCTGCAGGCCCGGGAAGGCCATTTTCAGCATGCGATCGTCTCGTTGCTCCAGCAGAACGTTCTCCAGCTTGCCCTCCAGCACCAGCAACCGCAGCTCGCCGCGCGACAGATCCTGTTCGGTCAGGAATGCGCGGCTGGTGATATAGCCACGGTTGATATACCAATCGGAGATCTGCTGCACCAGCGTCTGGACTTGGCCCAGATTCAGACATTGCTGCAGATAAGGCTGCGTGAGTTTACGTTGTGCACTGGCGGGCAGATGATCCGCGCCTTCCAGCCGGATATGGGTGATGCTAAAACAAGGTCCGCCAGCGTTGGCGTTGGGTGATGCAGGGGGCGGCAAGGCCGGCGTCAGGCTACGTTGCAGCTCCTGCCGCTGCTGCTGGTTTTGCTCAAGCAATTCACGCTGCTGTTGTTGAATGGTGTCACGATCTGCCGGGCTAAGCAGGTTAGCGCCCGCCGCGGAGGAAAAGAAAATGCACAGCAAAGCTGTCGAAAGTCGTTGAGTCACTGAATCCATTCAGAAGATCATCCGTGTGTTTTTTCAGCATTTTAACGACGGAAGGAAGAATGTAACAAGCTGTGAATCATTAGCTGGAGAGGCAATTAGGGCAATCGATACAGAAAGCTCTTAGGGAAAACCGCAGAAAATAGCTTCAAATAGTTAAATCTAATTTATTGATTTACTGAGGCTGGGAAAAACAGTGAATCGCTCTTAATTTAAGCAAAGCCAACTCATTGCCGTTAATGCGATGCAGGCCGCAAAATGGCGTTTGATAGGGGCCGGGATCCGGCCCCAGGAGACGGTTACGCGGTACCGCCAACGGTCAGGGTGTCCAGCTTCAGGGTCGGTTGGCCGACGCCCACCGGCAGGCTTTGCCCCTCTTTGCCACATACACCAACGCCTTTATCCAGCGCCAGATCGTTGCCGACCATTGAAATCTGCTGCATCGCCTCGATACCGGAGCCAATCAGCGTAGCGCCTTTCACCGGTTTGGTGATGCGGCCATTTTCAATCAAATAGGCTTCGGTGGTGGAGAACACGAACTTGCCCGAAGTGATGTCCACCTGACCGCCGCCGAAGTTAGGCGCATACAGGCCGTACTCGACGCTGGCGATGATCTCTTCCGGCGTCGACTTACCCGCCAGCATGTAGGTATTGGTCATGCGCGGCATTGGCAGGTGCGCATAAGACTCGCGGCGGCCGTTACCGGTCGGTGCAACGCCCATCAGGCGCGCATTGAGCTTGTCCTGCATGTAGCCTTTCAGGATGCCGTTCTCAATCAGCACGTTGTACTGACCCGGTACGCCTTCGTCATCGATAGCCAGTGACCCACGACGCCCTTGCAGAGTACCGTCATCCACTACGGTGCAAAGCTCGGAAGCCACCAGTTGGCCCATCTGACCGCTGAACACCGACGTACCGCGACGGTTGAAGTCACCTTCCAGGCCGTGGCCTACCGCCTCATGCAGCAGTACGCCTGGCCAGCCTGCGCCCAACACCACCGGCATATTGCCCGCCGGCGCCGCAACGGCAGACAGGTTGATCAACGCCATGCGCACCGCCTCTTTGGCGTAGGCATCGGCGCGAACGTCACCCTCGACGATTTCCAGGAAATAATCATAGCCAAAACGACCGCCGCCGCCGCTGGAGCCGCGCTCACGCTTGCCGTCTTGTTCCACCAGCACGCTGACGGACAAACGCACCAAGGGGCGCACGTCCGCCGCCAGGGTGCCGTCAGTAGCCGCGACCAGGATCTGCTCATATACGCCGGTGATACTGGCGCTGACTTCCTGTACGCGCTTATCGGTAGCGCGGGCCACCTTATCAACGCGATGCAGCAAGGCGATTTTTTCTTCACGCGGCAGGCTTTGCAGCGGATCAAGCAGCGGGTACAGCGCCTTATGGCTGATTTCGCCCAGGGTATGTACCTGGCCGTTGCCCTTGTCACGTACGATGCTGCGCGCCGCCTGAGCGCTCTGCTGCAAAGCGCTCAGGGTGATCTGATCGGCATAGGCGAAGCCGGTTTTTTCGCCGCTGACGGCGCGTACCCCGACCCCTTGGTCGATATTGTAAGAACCATCCTTGATAATGCCGTCTTCAATCACCCAGGCTTCATGGTAGCTCGACTGGAAATAGAGATCGGCATAATCGAGGCGGCGTTCTGCCAGTTGCCCCAGGACGGAAAACAGGTCTTGGTGGCTCAACTTATTCGCAGCAAGTAACTGCTCACTGACAAACGTCAGGCTCATAATTTTTTCACTCTTTAATGGAGGAGTTTTTTTCAAACGGCGCCGTCAGCGACATCTGGAATCTGTTGTGTTGCAACACCGGCATCTGCTCACGAATCGTTTTGAGGCCGGTAGTGTCAACCCGCACTTTCAACGCCGAGACCGCATCCGCGTTTTCGGCCAGCACCTTGCCCCAACCGTCTACCGCCAGCGAGTGGCCCCAGGTGCGGCGAGTCGGGCCATGGCTGCCGACCTGCGCCGGCGCCAGGATCACACACTGGTTTTCAATCGCCCTTGCGCGCAGCAGTATTTCCCAGTGCGCTTCACCGGTCACACGGGTAAAGGCTGCAGGCACGGAAATCAGTTCAGCGCCCTGCGCTCGCAACGCCTGGAACAGCGCCGGGAAGCGCAAATCGTAGCAGATGGTCATGCCAAGCCGACCGACCGGGGTATCCACTACCGTGAGCTGTTGGCCATGTTGATAGGTGTCCGACTCACGATAATGGCCGTGGGAGTCGTTAATGTCCACGTCGAACATGTGCAGTTTGTCGTAACGCGCTCGGATCTCGCCCTGATCGTCAAACAGCAGGCTGCTGGTAGTGATAAGCGCAGGATTTTCGCGGCTGACCAGCGGCATGGAACCGACCAGCAACCACACGCCATAGCGTCGCGCCATTTCACGCACCGCGTTTTGCAACGGCCCGTCGCCCTGTTGCTCCGCATGCTCACGATAGGCCGCAGAGTTGGCGAACAGCAGCGCATTCTCCGGCGTCATTACCAGTTTTACCCCGGCATTGAGCTGCTTAATCTGCTGTTCAATCTGGGCCAGGTTGTCACGCACCCGATCGCCACTGCACAACTGTAACAACGCAACGTTAGCATTTCTCATGACGCCTTATCCTCCTTTGGCTTACGCAACACCTCATTGATCTTCGGCTGATCCAGGCTGCCGCCGATATGGTAACGAATCAGCGAAATCTTGTTCCACAGCGGCCCCAGCACTTTGGACGCGGCAAACACCGCAGCACCGACAATCGGGTTAATCACGAATGCCGTCGCCACGCCGACGGTGGCTGAAATTTCCGGCGCCACCACCGCTTCCATATCAATCTGCCGACGCGCCAGGTCAATTTGCCCGCTCATGGCGATATCCGCTGCCAGCCCGTCAACCAAAAGGTTATCGGTATGCATTATGCCATCTTTCAACCACGAGGTGCTGCGGATGGAGTCAAAGTAGAAGCCTTTGCCGAAGGTATCGCTGAAATCGAACTGTAGCTTGCGTAACAGGGCATCGAAGCTCACCAGACGCAACAGCTGGCCGGCACGACCGCCGCCCATGCTGTCGATTTCGCCCTTGCCCATATTGATTTTCAGCGCGCCACTCAGGGTATTCAACTGCGGTTTCCACGGCTGGCCGCGCCAGTAGAGATCGAAATCGACGTCATAAGGTGCGCCTTTCAGCGGCGTGGTGATGCCGAAGAAAGCCGCGGTTTCATCAATTTTGGCACCCAGCAGTTTACCTTTCAGCGAGCTGCGCTCTTCCTGGGCATTCTGTTTCCACAAACCGCTGGCGGTCATGCGCCCTTTGCCGGTATCGACTAACCCGTGCGTCAGCAGGAGGGTATCCCCCTGATTGGTCAAATCAGCCTCAACCTTGCCGAGGTTCTGCCCCATCACCCAGCACGACTTACAGCGCAGCATCAGCGACGGCCAGTCGCGGAAGGAAACCTTGTCTGCGGCCACCTGCGCAGCTGCGGTCGCCGTCGGAGTGCTCTTAGCGGCGTCAAACTGCGGGTTGTAATAGAGATAATTGATATCGGCGCGCCACGGCCCCCGGTCCGCCACCCGCAAACTGCCGTCAACCTCATCGCCCTTGGCGCTGACCAGCGTGGCCCCCAGTTGCTTCTCTGCCGACAGCGTCAGCTTATGCCACGCCTGACCGCCTAGCAGCAGCTGTGGCGTTTTTAGTGCGACGGTGGTCGGGAAGTTAAATCCGCCCACCTTGCCCATACCGCCACTTTGTTTCAGCGCCGGTGCCATCAGGCCCAGCCATTTCTCACCGTCCAGCGGCGGCAGGTTAAGCGTCAGCGATTTTCCGTTCGGTAGCGGTGGAGTCCCACTACCAGCGGTCTGCCAGGCCGCCCGTGCCAGCGTGACTTGCTGTTTGGCGAAGGTCCATTCGCTGTTGAATTTATTTTGTTTGCCAGCACTGCCGGTCAGCATGAATCCATTCAGACCGCCTTTCACTTTTACGCTCAGCGGCAATGGCTCACCCGCCGGTTTATCTAATGGCGAAGGTAAGTGACTACTTACTTTCTTAAGGTCCGCATCAACGCCAATGTCATAGCTGGCCGCGCCCTGATGAGGCAATACGATGGCCACCTGACCCTGCCAAGGGGCGCTGCCGCTCAGTGCATCGCTCACTTCCTGCGGGATGCCAGGGAATTTGCCCGGTTGCCAGTCAGCTTTCAGGCCAACGTTGACCTTGTAATCGTTTTTCCCTTCCTGAGTGTTGAAATCCACCGCCACCGGCTGTCCAAACCAATTGGCGGACAGGGTATCGCTGCTCAGGTTGCCGTTATCAAAACGGAACTTGCCGCTGACCTTTTGCAGCTCACTGTCGATAGGCTTCACCAACAGTGAGTTATTGTTCAGTGCAACTTCACCGGTGGCGCGCACCAGCTCGCCGTTCAAGGGAATATCGAGGTGTAAGCGCCCACTGACATTACCACCAATCTGCAGTTCGTCCAGAGCAGAGCCCAATGAATCGTGCAGCGGAGTCTGTTTGAAATAGTCATGGATTTCCCCCCCCTGGCCCGCGACCTCGGCATCCACCAACAAACGCTCTTTCAGGTAGTCCGGAATGACGGCGCTAACATTTTTACCATCGACTTTACCCAATTTGGTTTGCGGAGCGTTCATCCACAGCCCTTCATTGGCGAAGTCGAGATCGATAGCCAGATCGGTCAACGCCGGCCAATCCGGTTGGAACTGGAAGGTGGAATGACGCAGCGGGACAAACACCTCAAACTGACCTTCGTTTTTGCGGTACGGGAAATGCTGCGGGTCACCGTTGTAGATCAGCGTGGCGTTATCCACCTGCCCACCCTGGATGGCGCCGCTGAGGTAATCCACCAGATGCTTGCCCATCAGGGGCTCAGGGAAGTAGCGCCAGGCGTCCGCGCCGTCGTACAGACGGATACCTGCCAGAATATTCAGCCACGGGTCGCCTTTGGCCGGCTGCTGATAGCGGAAGTCACCGTTAACCCACAGCGATTTGGCTTTCACATCCAGGTTTTGGCTCGCCAGTTCCCAGCCCTGATCGTTGTTCTGCCAGGTCAGAACCCCCCGCGCGCTGCTGATTTCCAGAGGTGCCCGGAACATATCGCCATACGGCAAGGTGCTGTTTTTGAGATCAAGCTGCAGACGACCATTTTCCACACCGCCACTCAGTGCGCCGGAGAAGTGATTCACGCCGGGCAACAGTTTCCAGTGCTGCCAGCTGACATCCTGCCAAAGGGCCTGGAAACGCGTTTTTTCCGGTTGTTTCAGCGGGATATCCAACGCCAGCGCGTTGACCTTGCCTTGCGGCTGCAGATCGTTCCAGCGATCCAACACGTCCGGGCTGAGGAAAGAGAAGGTCGGCAGTAGCGCGGCCAGGCGCTCAAGCTGAATGTCAGTGGCGCGCACGCGCAGCTCTTCGGTTTGCCCTGGGCCCAGGAACTCGGTGTTTTCCGGCAACCACAGCGCAGACAGTTTACCCTGTGGCCAGGCCTGACCGTCGGTGGCCAGGTTCAACTGCGGAACGTCCACCTGCCAGCCGGTACCCTGACGGCTGAGCGTCAGCGCCAGATTGTCCACGTCGAGCCGATGAGCTTGAGTCCCCACGTTCCAGTTGGCCGCCCCCTGTTTCAGTAATGCACTGCCGGTGGCGATTTCACCATTTTGGATCTGCAGCCAGGCCGCCAGACTGAAGTCTGCGCTTTCCAGCCCGGTATTGGCGCGCAGCCAACGGGTGAACCAGGGCTTCATATCGATATTGTCGGCCTGCATATAGACAGTGCCGGTATTCAATAGCCCTTGGTTATCACGCAGATCCATGCGCAGTTGCACCACACCATGCTGACCGTTCAGCGTCGACAGGCTGATCTGCCCTTCTGCCCGGTGACGATCGCGGCCGTTCAGCCAGGTCAACTGCGGGATTTCGAATTCGGCACGCGCGCCGGCGGGCGTCAGGAATGAGATGCGGCTGTCGCGCAGGTCGAAATGATCCAGCTGATGCAGCAGCAAATCGGTGATTTTACCCGGTTCGATGGTGCTACCCTGGTGCTCATCGCCGCCCAGCGTGGTGTTAAGATCGAACTGGAGTTGGTAAAAGGTAAGATCGCGGAACTGCCAGCGCAAATGCAGCAGCGATTGCCACACGTCCAGCGCCAAGGTCACGCGTTCAATCTTCAGATTGCTTTTGGGCAGCGTGGCGCGCACGTTGCGCATTTCAAGCTGTGGGCCAAAAGTTTCCCAACTGCCCTGGATGAAATCGACCTGTACGGGCACGCCGGAGAGGCTTTCAACCTTTGCCAGCAATTGAGGGCGATAGTTGTTCAGTTCAGGCAGCGCCAGACGCAGCCCGCTGATCAGCAACGCCACGATGACAATCAGAGTGGCGCCTGTAGCTAACAAAATCCCAGGCAGTCGCCTCACGCAGTTCTCCTTGCTTCCGCTGCCTGGCAACGGGAATATCTATGCACGATGGGGCTCAGTATGCTGAGCCCCACTCATGTCTGACTTTAGCCACCAACGGGCGAACTACATCATGACAACGTCAAATTGTTCCTGGCTGTATAAAGGTTCGATTTGTACCTTCACCTGCTTGCCCACAAAGATTTCCACTTCGGCCAGCGCATGGGACTCTTCGCTTTTCAGCGCCTCACCCACCGCCGCAGAGGCGTAAACCAGGAAACGATCTGAATCATAAGCATGGTGCACGCGCACAATTTCACGCAAAATTTCGTAGCACACGGTTTCCACTGTTTTCACCGTGCCGCGTCCCTGACAGGTAGGACAATCGTTACACAGCACATGTTCAATGCTTTCCCGTGTACGTTTACGCGTCATTTCCACTAAGCCTAGCTGAGAGAAACCATTGATCGTGGTTTTTACCCGATCTTTACTCAGCGCCAGCTCCAGCGAATGCAATACTCGACGGCGATGTTCTTCATTATTCATATCAATGAAGTCAATGATGATAATGCCGCCCAAGTTGCGCAGCCGCAGTTGGCGGGCAATGGCCTGGGTCGCTTCGATATTGGTATTGAAGATGGTTTCGTCGAGATTGCGGTGGCCGACAAAGGCGCCGGTATTGATATCCACGGTCGTCATCGCCTCGGTCTGATCGATGATCAGATAACCGCCGGACTTCAGCTCGACCTTGCGCTCCAGCGCACGCTGTATCTCGTTTTCGACGTCGTACAGATCGAAGATTGGCTGGCTGCCGGTGTACAGCTCCAGCTTGGCGGTGATATCCGGGATGTACTCACCGGTAAACTCCACCAGCAGATCGTGGGTCAGGCGGGAATCCACGCGGATCCGGTCCAGCGCCGCGCCGGCGAAGTCACGCAAAATGCGCTGCGCCAACGCCAACTCACCGTATAATTTGTATTTGGTCTGGTTGCGTTTTTTACGCTCCATCACCTTGGTCCACAGGCGTTTGAGGAAAGCGGCGTCCTGCGCCAACTCTTCTTCGCCAATGCCTTCAGCCGCGGTGCGGATGATAAAGCCGCCCAGCTCATCACAGTAACCGGCCACCGCTTTTTTCAGGCGATCGCGCTCGGCTTCACTTTCTATACGCTGCGAAACGCCAACGTGCGCCGCCCCCGGCATAAACACCAGGTAACGCGAAGGCAAAGTGATGTCGGTGGTCAGGCGTGCGCCCTTGGTACCGAGCGGATCTTTCACCACCTGGACCATCAGATCCTGTCCCTGGCGCACCAGTTCGGCAATGTCACGCACGTGGAAATTTTTCTGCTCATCGCCGGCGACACATTCCGTGTGCGGCATGATATCGGAAGCGTGCAGGAAGGCCGCTTTATCCAGGCCGATATCGACGAATGCCGCCTGCATGCCCGGCAACACGCGGCTTACGCGCCCTTTATAAATATTGCCGACGATGCCGCGCTTGGATTCGCGTTCGATATGGATCTCTTGCAGGATGCCGCCATCAATATAGGCAACCCGCGTTTCAGACGGTGTGATATTAACCAGTAGCTCAGCTGTCATGCCTTCTCCTCAGAGCCGGTCGATAATGGCAGCGCCCATCAACCGGTTCTTACATCACGTAATGCGACAAAATTACTGAGCAGCTCATGTGTTTCGACTAACGGCAGGCCCATCACCGCATGATAACTCCCGGTTATCGTTCTGACGAAACAACCACCCTTTCCTTGAATTCCGTAGGCGCCCGCTTTATCCATCGGCTCGCCCGTAGCAATATAGTCGCAGATATCCTGCTGTGACAGGTTGCGGAATGTCACGTCCGTCACCACCAGTTGGCACAGAACGTCATGGCGATCGGCGATCGCCACCGCAGTCATCACCTGATGCTGTTTACCCGACAGCGCCGCCAGCATTTGCGCCGCGTGCGTCTCGTCCTGAGGTTTTTCCAACACCCGGCCATTGAGCACCACAATGGTATCGGCACCCAGCACCGGCCACGCCTGCGGTGCCAGCGCCACGCCGGCTTTGGCCTTATCCTGCGCCAAACGGCGCACATAGGCTTCCGCGGATTCCCCTTCCTGCCGCTGCTCTTCGGTATCCGTCAGGATAACTTCAAAGGGGACGCCCAACAGGGTCAGTAATTCATGTCGACGGGGAGAGCCGGAGGCCAGATAAAGCGAAGTCATTGTTATACCCTTACTGTACGGCGAACTGACGGCGAATTTTTCGCATCAACAGGAACAACCATGGCCACAGGATGCCGTTTACCACACTACTCCAGAACACCTCTGGGCGGAAAGAAACGTTGATCACTAAAAACTCGGCCCAGAACACCACAACGTCCATCGCCAGTGACAGCAGCACGACGATCAGCGCCTGTTGCCAGAGCGCCATATTGCGGAACAGTTGGAATTTGAACGCCACCAGATAGGCAATAATACCTAACGCCAGTGCGCGTACGCCCAGCGTGGAACCGAGGATCAGATCCATAATCAGCCCCAGCACGAAGCCGGTGCCGACGTTAACCCGATGAGGCAACGCCATCACCCAGTAGATCAGGATCAAAGCCAGCCAGGAGGGACGGAACATGTAGATCTGTTCCGGCCACGGCATGATTTGCAGCACCAGCGCCACCAGGAATGACAGCCAGATTATCCAGCGCCCGTTGCTGCGGTAACGATTCATTGCGTGACTCCCGCGGCAGGAGCAGCGGTTTGTACCGCGGCCCCGGTTGCCGGAGCAGGCAGAGGCAGTTGCGGCCCCACCGCATCAGCTGGCGGCAGAACCTGCGGCATCATCTGCATCAGACGCTCATTGGCGACGCGATGAACTTCATCGGGCGGCAACGGCATGTCGCCGTTACGATCGGCCCCCCACAGTAACAGCAGATAGCGCAAGCGCTGTAGCCCTGCGGTTGGTCGAGCCTGAATCACGGTATAGGCGCGCTGATTATCCACTTTGACCGAGGACACCACCGCCACCGGATAGCCTTCAGGGAAGCGACCACCAAGGCCGGATGTGACCAGCACATCACCCACGCGGATATCGGTATTGTTCGGCAGATGTTCGAGCTGTAAATCGTCGGCACAGCCGCTGCCTGCAGCAATCACCCGGATATCGTTGCGCAGCACCTGAATTGGCAGCGCATGTGAAGCATCGCAGATCAGCAACACGCGGCTGGTGACTTTAGCCACCGCCACCACCTGGCCCACTACGCCTTTATCACTGATGACCGGCTGGCCTTCATAAACGCCGTTATCCGATCCTTTGTCGATCACTACCTGATCGCTGTAAGGATCCGAGCCGGTCGAGATCACCTGAGTGACCATTTTGTGTTCGTCCTGGCGCAGCGGCGAGCCTAACAGCTCACGCAAGCGGGCGTTTTCCTGCTTGAATTGGCCAAGAAGAAGAATATCGCTGTTTTTCAGCAGCAGTTCCTGCCGCAGAGCCCGGTTTTCCAGCTCCAGCTGTTGGCGGGTAGCCAGCGTTTCTGAAACGCTGTCCAAAACTTTACGTGGCCCATTGGCCAAAAAATAGAAAGGGCTGACGGCCGTGTCCATGTAGTTACGTATTTTCACGAACGTACCGAGACGGCTATCGGCAACGATCAGGCCAATGGCCACGATCACCGCCAAAAAAAGTCGTAGTTGCAGGGAAGGCCCCCTGCTAAAAATCGGCTTCATAAATTATGCGTGTTCCTCGACAACAGAAAGAGGAACCGTACCTGATTTTCGCTTTGCGCATTCACCCGATACGATTCCTCCTTCTTGGGGCTGACTATTCTTCGCTGAACAAATCGCCGCCATGCATGTCGATCATTTCCAACGCCTTGCCACCGCCGCGGGCTACGCAGGTCAGCGGATCTTCTGCCACGACCACCGGAATACCGGTTTCTTCCATCAGCAGGCGATCCAGGTTGCGCAGCAATGCGCCACCGCCGGTCAACACCATGCCGCGTTCGGAAATGTCGGAAGCCAGCTCTGGTGGACACTGCTCCAGCGCCACCATCACCGCACTGACGATGCCGGTCAACGGCTCCTGCAGCGCTTCAAGGATTTCATTGGAATTCAGGGTAAAGCCACGTGGCACGCCCTCAGCCAGGTTACGGCCGCGAACTTCGATTTCATGCACTTCATCGCCCGGATAAGCGGAACCGATGCCATGCTTGATACGTTCGGCAGTTGCTTCACCGATCAGTGAGCCGTAGTTACGACGCACGTAATTAATGATAGCTTCGTCGAAACGGTCACCACCGATACGTACAGAAGAAGAGTAGACCACACCGTTCAGTGAGATCACCGCCACTTCAGTGGTACCGCCACCGATATCCACCACCATGGAACCTGTCGCTTCAGAAACCGGCAGGCCGGCACCGATTGCGGCAGCCATAGGTTCTTCAATCAGAAACACCTCACGCGCACCGGCCCCTTGGGCAGATTCGCGGATGGCGCGGCGCTCAACTTGAGTTGCGCCAACCGGCACACACACCAGCACGCGCGGGCTTGGCCGCATGAAGCTGTTGCTGTGAACCTGTTTAATAAAGTGCTGCAGCATTTTTTCGGTCACGAAGAAATCGGCGATCACGCCGTCTTTCATCGGACGAATAGCCGCGATGTTGCCGGGCGTACGCCCCAGCATTTGTTTAGCCTCATGACCCACGGCCGCAACGCTCTTGGGTGAACCGGCACGATCCTGGCGAATGGCAACCACCGACGGTTCGTTCAGTACAATGCCTTGCCCTTTAACATAAATCAGGGTATTGGCGGTACCCAAGTCGATGGACAAGTCATTGGAAAACATGCCACGAAATTTCTTAAACATAACTAAAGGATAATCCTGCAAGCTGGGGGCGGAAAATAAAATCCGCCTACTTTACCAACCACACGAAGCAGCGACAAGGCGCAAAAACGTTCTACTTCGGTGAAAAATAGTCTGTATTGTTTCTGCTCGAATGCACGGAAAATGGATGAGGCCTGAATTCCCTGAACAAAGGCTCAGTTTACCACCCTGTCAGCGCACGAAACGGCGTAACACAGCTCATAAAATCTAACATATTCCCTGATTGCCGCTGGTGGTAAGCACCTACCAACGTTCAACAGAAAAGGACTGACAAGAGCCTATATCAAATAGGCGTCATTGTCGCAGGCAGTTTGGGGGTTATCCCAAAATGACAGAGAAAAAAGCCCAGATGAATTGGCGCTCATTCTACGTTAATTTTTGTTCGGTATTCAGGTTAAACACGATAACGACGCGAATATTTTTTACGCCCGACGTCTATCGGTTCCGGCGACGCGAAAAAGTCGCCCTGTCCACCGAGGATCCCCCGCTCTTTCAGCGTCTGCCACTCATTACGCGTCCGCACGCTGGCGGCGAAAACCTGAGTGCTGGTGCCTTCACAGGCGCCGGTCAGGCTTTGAACGAACAGCTGATTTTCATCACGCTTATCAATACTCCGCACCAGACCCGGATGGAGCTTAACCAATTCCACCG
Source organism: Serratia sp. BNK-12 (assembly GCF_047456085.1). Classification (NCBI taxonomy): domain Bacteria; kingdom Pseudomonadati; phylum Pseudomonadota; class Gammaproteobacteria; order Enterobacterales; family Yersiniaceae; genus Serratia; species Serratia sp. BNK-12. The sequence goes on along the minus strand of NZ_CP179896.1, from coordinate 370,431 downwards.
GTAAGGACTTGATATAGGAGGTACTTACCACGGTTAACCCGGCCTGGGACACCGCCAGACGACAGCCCAGCCCTGACAGTAACTTCAGTACCGGACGTAAACGGTCGATATGTTGACACACGTCTGCCTCTGCAAGTTCAATCAGAATTCGCCGACGATGACTTTTTTCACACTGTAACAGGCTATCACGCAGCCAACGCTGGAAACTACGCTGCAACAGTGAGTCTACGCTCAGCGTAAAAGCCAATGTTTCTTCGGGCCACAGCGTCAGTAAAGGAAGAATACGGCTCAGATGTTGACGATCGTAGCTTTCCGCCAGCCCTAACTGCCGTACCAGAGGCATATACTCCGATGGCAGCAGTTCCTGGGTGCCATCGTAGATCCGGCTCATGATCTCACGGTGATGCACTTCCCCTTCTACCGTCACCGCCGGTTTCTGATACAAACGCGGGCCTCCCCGCGCCAGCACCTGCTCCAGCAGGGTGCGCCACTTGACGCTGCCGCGCCCTTTTTCCGGCACCTGGCTGTCATAAACATACCAGCCGTTTTCGCCTTGCAACGTAGCATGGCGCGTTGCCTGCTCCGCGTAATCGATCACCTGCTCGGTGGTTTGTCCGCTGCGGTACGCCACGATGCCAATGTGCAGGAATGCTTCACGATCGATAAGCGCCGTTGAAGGCAAGGCGTCAATCGCGTGGACCAGCTGTGAAGCAATGCCGTCCGCCTCTTTCAGCGTACGGTGCGGCAGCAGGACGGTGAAGTCGCTGTGGAAATAACGCGCCAGCAGCGCCGCCGGATAGCGCATCACGAAGGTCGACAGCAGATTGACCAGCGAGTACATCAGTTCCTGCACCGCGCCGTTGCCGTGAATTTCCCGCAGCGTGTCAAAATCGGGCAGTCGCACCATCATCACAATACCGTGCGAGCCCTCTTCTTCCAGTTGGGTGGTTAGCTGGTTGTCGAAGAACAGTCGGTTATTCAGGCCGGTTTTGGCATCCTGGGCGGCAAAGGCGCGGATCAAGGTATCGACCCGATTGCGTTCCTCGCGCGCTTCCGCCAAATCTGCCAGCAAGCGATCGAGCGCGCCACTGACGTTCGCCGGCCATTCGCGCATATCGCCCTGCATCACGCTCTCTCTTTCGCCGTTGAGAATGCGTCGTGCACGGCGTTCCAGCCGATCCTCTCCGTCGGCCTGATCGCGAAGCCAGCGCAGGCTAAACAGCAAGATCACCACCATCACAACGATCGAAAGCGTCACGGCGGCAGTAGATTGCAACGAGCGTACGTCGCTGGCGAAAGGATCGATATAAGTAATTTGCAGTGCCGCGCCGGGATGCTGCATCAGCGGCAAAGTCACCTGCCTGTAACCGTTGAGCGGATCCCAGGGCTGTTTGTTGAGCGTCGGCAATTTATAGGAAAGGAGGTTACTGTGGCTGGTATCCACGCTGACCGCCACAATACCCAGTGGACGCATCACCAACGGCAACCAGCGTTTCTGTTCCTCTGGGGATTCGCGCAGCATCGCTTGGTCGAGTGAGGTCATCAGCGACTCGAAGCGGCGATCCAGACGCTCCTGAGTGACGTAAAAGAAGCTGTATGAGCAGCCCATCAGCATCAAAAACATCGCCAAAGCAACAAGCAAGGTGATCAATGCAGAGAGTTTGGTGGTGAATCGCATCCCTGTGCCTTGTCCGGTATGGTTACGTGAGTTTTCACCTTTGGAAGTATAAAGGCCCCGAATCCGCTCAAATGAATCCAACACAATATCCTGATTTTTTTAATGAATAGCGGGTACCGCTCCGGCGATACCCGTTGTCGGTTCACGCCACCCAAGCTACCAAGCCTCGACAACGAAGAAAACCTTCAATCACCCTTTTTTGTCTTTTATCAGGACATAAATTTCTTATATGCATATAGTCAATTAAATCTGGTTCAGCCATCCATGGCAAAAATGCAAACAAGAGGAAGAGTGACATGCGTGCACTGTTATTGGAACAACAAGGCGATCAAACTCTGGCTCACATCAAGGATATCAGCAGCGATCTGCTGCCCGACGGCGATGTCCTGGTGGACGTCAACTGGTCCAGCCTTAACTATAAAGATGCGTTGGCGATCACCGGCAAAGGCAAGATCGTGCGTAACTTCCCGATGGTGCCAGGCATCGATTTCGCCGGTACGGTACGCGAAAGCCGCGACGATCGTTTTAAAGAAGGCCAAAGCGTGGTGCTCACCGGTTGGGGCGTGGGTGAAAACCACTGGGGTGGCCTGGCCGAACAGGCACGAGTCTCAGGCGAATGGCTGGTGCCGCTGCCGAACGGGCTGGATGAACGCAAAGCGATGATCCTGGGTACCGCCGGCTTTACCGCCATGCTGTGCGTGATGGCGCTGGAAGAAGGCGGCGTACACCCGGATGACGGCGATATTCTGGTTACCGGTGCCAGCGGCGGCGTGGGCAGCACGGCCATCGCGATTCTGGCGGCATTGGGCTATCACGTCACCGCCATCAGCGGCCGCGAGAGCAATACCGAGTATCTGAAAGCGCTGGGCGCCAAAGAAGTCCTGTCGCGCGACGGCTACCTGGAAGCCCCGCGTCCGCTGGAAAAGCAACTGTGGGCCGGGGCGGTCGATACCGTTGGCGACACGCTGCTGGCGCGAGTCCTGTCACAGATGAATTATAACGGCACGGTCGCCGCCTGTGGCCTGGCCGGTGGCTATCACCTGCCCACCACGGTGATGCCGTTTATCCTGCGCAACGTTCGCCTGCAGGGCGTGGACTCGGTTCATACGCCGCTGCATCGCCGCCAAACCGCCTGGGAACGGCTAGCCGGTATTTTGCCGGACAGTTTCTACCAACAGGCCACCCAGGAAATCACTTTGGAACAGGCACCGGCCACCGCCGCCGCGCTGCTGAATCATCAAGTGACCGGACGCACTCTGGTTAAAATCCGCTAAAGCTTAAATCGCCCCCCGGCAACGGGGGGAACATTCGCCTGCGAAATTTCATATTTTCCCGCGCCCTCTCGCATATAGCCTGATTTCACGCCATGCTTACAACACAGATACCCCAGCATACTGTAGGGGCGTTGCATGCTGCGTCCGCGTTAATCGGGCTCAGAAGGTTACCTCCTACAGTCACTCTGACGGGAGCAGGTTTGAGTACCCGCACCTGAAAGGCGGCGGGGATGAAACGCGGAGAAAACACCATGAGAAAGCCCCCTAAATTGACCGAAGCCGATGTCACGCCCGAGAGCGTGTTCCATCAGCGGCGCAAAGTGCTGCAGGCGTTGGGTATCACCGCCGCGTCGCTGGCCTTGCCGCTTAATGCGCAGGCCGATTTGCTGTCATGGTTCAAAGGCAACGATCGGCCCAAGGCCCCCGCCGGTAAACCGCTGTCATTCAGCAAGCCTGCGGCCTGGCAGGCGCAACTGGCCATGACGCCGGAAGACAAAGTCACCGGTTACAACAACTTCTACGAATTCGGTCTGGATAAAGCCGATCCTGCCGCGAATGCCGGCGGCCTGAAAACCGAAGGCTGGAAAGTGCGTATCGACGGCGAGGTCGCCAAACCGATCACATTGGATATCGATGACTTGATCAAACGCTTCCCGCTGGAACAACGCATCTACCGTATGCGCTGCGTGGAGGCCTGGTCGATGGTCGTGCCCTGGATTGGCTTTGAGCTGGGTAAGCTGATCAAGCTGGCGGAGCCGAACAGCAATGCCCGCTACGTCGCTTTCCAAACGCTGTACGATCCGGAACAGATGCCAGGCCAGAAGGATCGTTTTATCGGCGGCGGGCTGAAATACCCTTATGTTGAAGGGCTGCGTCTCGATGAGGCCATGAACCCATTGGCCCTGCTGACCGTCGGCGTATACGGCAAAACGCTGCCGCCGCAAAACGGTGCGCCGCTGCGGTTGATCACCCCCTGGAAATACGGCTTTAAAGGCATTAAGTCGATAGTCCATATCCGTCTGGTGCGCGATCAGCCGCCCACCACCTGGAATGAATCTGCGCCGAATGAGTACGGCTTCTATGCCAACGTAAACCCGAACGTCGATCATCCACGCTGGTCACAGGCCACCGAACGCTTTATCGGCTCCGGCGGCATCCTGGACGTTAAACGCCAACCCACGCTGCTGTTTAACGGCTATGGCGAACAGGTAGCGTCGCTGTACCGCGGCCTGGATCTAAGGGAGAATTTTTAGGTGCGTTTAACTCCGGCTCATATCAAGTGGATTAAGGTCGCCATTTATCTGGCGGCATTCCTGCCTTTTCTCTGGCTGGTGCTGTCGGTGGACCAGGGTTGGTTCAGCGCCGATCCGGCCAAAGACATTCAACACTTTACCGGCAGAATGACGTTGAAACTGTTGCTGGCGACCTTGATGATTGCGCCACTGGCGCGCTATGCCCGGCAACCGCTGCTGATTCGCTGTCGTCGTCTGGTGGGACTATGGTGTTTTGCCTGGGGCACGCTGCATCTGATAAGCTATTCGACGCTGGAGCTGGGGCTGAGCAATATCGGCCTGCTGGGGCGTGAACTGGTCACCCGCCCTTACCTGACGCTCGGCATTGTCAGTTGGCTGATCCTGCTGGCGCTGGCCGCAACCTCCACGCTGTGGGCGATGCGCAAACTGGGGGCCAAATGGCAGACGTTGCATAATCTGGTCTATCTGGTGGCGATTCTGGCACCGATTCACTACCTGTGGTCGGTAAAAACCTTTTCGCCGCAGCCCTTCATTTATGCTCTGCTGGCCGTCGCGCTACTGGCGCTGCGATACAAGAAATTCCGCAATTGGTGGCGTTAAAAGCCGGAACTTTTCTGTGTTCTACCCCTCATAATGCAATATCGCCCTGGCCAGTTTACTGATTTAGGGTTGAATATCTTCGCTGATAAGACCAGTATTTAGCTGCGAATTGCTACGATATCGTTATAATGCCCGACCTTGTTCCTGTTCTCAGGGTGAATTTTCCCCTTAACAGGTGACAAATCTGTGACGTCGGGTTATTTTCTACGATGATGGTTTTATTGCCGGAGATACCAGCACAATGGCGGATAAGTTTCACATTTTGCTTCTGAACGGCCCCAATCTGAATCTGCTGGGGACGCGTGAGCCGGAGAAGTACGGCAGCACGACGTTAACAGAGATTGTTAACGGATTGGAAAACCAGGCATCCGCACTGGATATTACCCTGAGCCATCTGCAGTCTAACGCCGAACATGCGCTGATCGATCGCATACATCAGGCGCGCGGCAACACAGATTTTATTCTGATTAACCCTGCCGCGTTCACGCATACCAGCGTGGCGCTGCGTGATGCATTGCTGGCGGTGCAGATCCCGTTTATCGAGATCCACCTCTCCAACGTGCATGCCCGAGAGCCTTTCCGCCATCACTCTTACCTTTCCGATATTGCGGTAGGCGTGATTTGCGGCCTCGGCGCGGATGGCTACACATTTGCTTTACAGGCAGCGGTTAACCGTCTGTCGAAAACCCACTAATTGCTACGCAAAAGAGTACGGAATCACACTCATGGATATTCGTAAAATCAAGAAACTGATCGAACTGGTTGAAGAATCAGGTATTTCTGAACTGGAAATTTCTGAAGGCGAAGAGTCAGTTCGCATCAGCCGCGCTGCTCCAGCGCAGGCTTACCCAATGATGCCACAGGCATACGCAATGCCGGCACAGCCGCAGCCAGCACTGGCTACCGCCGTTGCCAGCGCGCCAGCCGAAACGCCTGCAGCACCAGCGGCCATGAGTGGCCACGTCGTTCGTTCCCCAATGGTCGGTACTTTCTACCGCACGCCAAGCCCGGATGCGAAAGCCTTCATCGAAGTCGGCCAGAAAGTGAACGCCGGCGACACTCTGTGCATCGTTGAAGCAATGAAAATGATGAACCAGATCGAAGCGGACAAATCCGGCGTGGTGAAAGCCATCCTGGTAGAGAACGGCCAACCGGTAGAATTTGACGAGCCACTGGTCGTCATCGAATAACGAGGCGAACATGCTTGATAAAATTGTTATCGCCAACCGTGGCGAGATCGCGCTTCGTATCCTGCGTGCTTGTAAAGAGCTGGGCATCAAAACCGTTGCCGTGCACTCGACAGCCGATCGCGATCTGAAACACGTACTGCTGGCTGACGAGACCGTGTGTATCGGTCCTGCGCCATCGGTAAAAAGTTACCTGAATATCCCGGCAATCATCTCTGCGGCTGAAATCACCGGCGCAGTGGCGATCCACCCGGGCTACGGCTTCCTGTCTGAAAACGCCGATTTCGCCGAGCAGATCGAACGCTCCGGCTTTATCTTCATTGGCCCGAGAGCCGAAACTATCCGCCTGATGGGCGACAAGGTTTCTGCCATCAATGCCATGAAGAAAGCTGGCGTGCCTTGCGTACCTGGCTCTGATGGCCCGCTGACCGACGACATGGATAAAAACCGTGCCTTCGCCAAGCGCATCGGCTACCCGGTTATCATCAAGGCATCCGGCGGCGGCGGCGGTCGCGGCATGCGCGTAGTGCGCAGCGACAAAGACCTCGAGCAATCCATTTCCATGACCAAGGCGGAGGCCAAAGCGGCTTTCAACAACGACATGGTTTACATGGAAAAATACCTGGAAAACCCACGCCATATCGAAATTCAGGTGTTGGCGGACGGTCAGGGTAACGCCATCTATCTGGCCGAGCGCGACTGCTCCATGCAGCGCCGCCACCAGAAAGTGGTTGAAGAGGCTCCGGCACCGGGCATCACCAGCGAAATGCGCCGTTATATCGGCGAGCGCTGCTCGAAAGCCTGTGTGGAAATCGGTTACCGCGGCGCAGGCACTTTCGAGTTCCTGTATGAAAACGGCGAGTTCTATTTCATCGAAATGAACACCCGTATTCAGGTTGAGCATCCGGTTACCGAGATGATCACCGGCGTGGATCTGATTAAAGAGCAGCTGCGTATCGCTGCCGGTCAGCCTTTGTCGATCAAACAGGAAGAAGTGAAGGTTCACGGCCACGCGGTGGAATGCCGTATCAACGCCGAAGACCCGAACACCTTCCTGCCTAGCCCAGGCAAGATCACCCGTTTCCATGCGCCAGGCGGTTTCGGCGTGCGTTGGGAATCTCATATTTACGCCGGTTATACCGTACCGCCGTACTATGATTCCATGATCGGCAAACTGATCACCTACGGTGAAAACCGTGACGTGGCGATTGCCCGCATGAAGAACGCCCTGGCTGAGCTGATCATCGATGGCATCAAAACCAACGTTGAACTGCAACAGCGGATCATGAGCGACGAAAACTTCCAGCACGGTGGCACCAACATCCACTATCTGGAGAAAAAGCTCGGTCTGCAGGAAACCTAAGGCAGGCTATTCGCATCGCCTGACAGAAGGCCGGTTAATCACCGGCCTTTTTCTTTACTGCTTTGGGTCACTCAATGGATGATCAAATCCATAATAGTTGTATACCCTAAATAATTGGAGTTGCATCAAGGCGGCAAAGGAGCGCATCCCGATGATGCTTACTGTAGTAAGTGATTCGGGTAAGTGAGCGCAGCCAACACAGAGGCAGCTTCAAGTATGACGGGTATATTGGAGAAACGGATGGACACACGTTTTATTCAAGCTCACCGCGAGGCGCGCTGGGCTCTGGGCCTGACGCTGCTTTATCTGCTGGCCTGGTCGCTGGCAGCCTATCTGCCGGACAGCGCATCCGGTATTACCGGTCTGCCGCATTGGTTCGAAATGGCCTGCCTGTTGGTTCCGCTGCTGTTCATCGGCCTGTGTTGGCTAATGGTACGCGGCATATTCCGTGATATTTCGCTGGAGGACGGCGATGCAAACTGAAGTCATTCTGCCGCTGGTCGCCTATCTGGTGCTGGTGTTCGGGCTGTCGGTTTACGCCTATAGCCGACGCCAGAGCGGCAACTTCCTCAGCGAATATTTTCTGGGCAACCGATCGATGGGCGGCTTCGTACTGGCCATGACCTTGACCGCCACCTATATCAGTGCCAGTTCCTTTATCGGGGGCCCCGGCGCCGCCTATAAATACGGCCTTGGCTGGGTGCTGTTGGCGATGATCCAACTGCCGGCGGTTTGGCTTTCACTCGGCGTGCTGGGCAAGAAGTTTGCCATTCTGGCTCGCCGCTACAACGCCATTACCCTGAACGATATGCTTTACGGCCGCTATCAAAGTCGTCTGTTGGTCTGGCTGGCCAGCCTCAGCCTGCTGGTGGCGTTCCTGGGTGCCATGACGGTGCAGTTTATCGGCGGCGCGCGCCTGCTGGAAACCGCCGCCGGTATTCCTTACGACACCGGTTTGCTGATCTTCGGTATCAGCATCGCGCTGTATACCGCCTTTGGCGGCTTCCGCGCCAGCGTGCTCAATGACGCCATGCAGGGGCTGGTGATGCTGATCGGCACCGTGCTGCTGCTGGTTGCGGTGATTCACGCCGCCGGCGGCCTGCACAGCGCCGTGGATAAGCTGCAACAGATTGACCCCGCGCTGGTATCACCGCAGGGCGGTGAACAGATCCTCAGCCTGCCGTTTATGGCATCGTTCTGGATCCTGGTGTGCTTTGGCGTGATTGGCCTGCCGCACACGGCGGTGCGCTGCATCTCCTACAAGGACAGCAAGGCGGTGCATCGCGGGATCATCCTCGGCACCATGGTGGTCGCGGTGCTGATGTTTGGCATGCATCTGGCTGGCGCGCTGGGCCGTGCGGTATTGCCGGACCTGAAGATCCCCGATCAGGTGATCCCGACGCTGATGATCACCGTGCTGCCGCCTTATGCCGCCGGTATTTTCCTGGCGGCGCCGATGGCGGCAATCATGTCGACCATTAACGCCCAATTGCTGCAATCTTCCGCCACCATCATCAAAGATCTCTACCTTGGCGTACGCCCACAGCACATGCAGAACGAGCGCCTGATCAAACGCTTCTCCAGCCTGACCACGTTGATTTTGGGCTTGCTGGTGCTGTTGGCAGCCTGGCGGCCACCGGAAATGATCATCTGGCTGAACCTGCTGGCATTTGGCGGCCTGGAAGCGGTATTCCTGTGGCCACTGGTGCTGGGCCTGTACTGGGAACGCGCCAATGCGCAGGGAGCACTTAGCTCAATGGTGACGGGTGCGGTATGCTATACGCTATTGGCCAGCTTCAATCTGCAGCTAGCGGGGTTGCACCCTATCGTGCCTTCGCTGCTGCTTAGCCTGCTGGCGTTTTATATCGGTAACGTCATAGGCGAAAAGCGCCGAGTGGCGTCATCATTAGCCTCTTAAAGAGAATTGTTATGCCTTGGATCCAACTAAAACTGAACACCACCGGCAGCCAGGCGGAAGACCTGAGCGACGCGCTGGTTGAAAGCGGCGCCGTATCGGTCACTTTCCAGGACACCCACGACAATCCGGTGTTCGAACCGCTACCGGGCGAGACCCTGCTGTGGGGCGACACTGATGTGATCGGGTTGTACGATGCCGAAACCGACATGGCCGACGTGGTCGCCATGCTGGAACAGCACCCGCTGCTGGGCGCCGGCTTCCGCCATAAAATTGAACAGCTGGAAGACAAGGACTGGGAGCGCGAGTGGATGGACAACTTCCACCCGATGCGCTTCGGCGAACGTCTGTGGATCTGCCCAAGCTGGCGCGACGTGCCCGACCCGAACGCGGTCAACGTCATGCTGGACCCGGGCCTGGCATTTGGTACCGGCACTCACCCAACGACTGCACTGTGCCTTCAATGGCTAGACGGCCTCGATCTGGCCGGTAAAACCATTATCGACTTCGGCTGTGGTTCCGGCATCCTGGCAATTGCCGCGTTGAAGCTCGGTGCAGCGCGCGCTATCGGCATCGATATCGATCCCCAGGCCATTCAGGCCAGCCGCGACAACGCGCAGCGTAACGGCGTTTCAGAGCGTCTGGAGCTGTATCTGCCAAAAGACCAGCCTGCCGATCTGCAGGCCGACGTGGTCGTCGCCAACATCCTGGCGGGCCCATTGCGTGAGCTGGCCCCCTTGATCGGCTGTCTGCCGAAGTCCGGCGGTTATCTGGGCCTGTCCGGCGTGCTGGCAACACAGGCGGCAAGCGTGGCGCAAGCCTATGAAGAGAAATTCACGCTGGATCCGGTCGCAGAGCGTGAAGAGTGGTGCCGCATCACCGGTCAGCGCAAGTAATCCCCTTACTGCCCTGATAAAAACCACTGCCAACGTAGCCCGTGGCGGTGGTTTTTTGTTTTCCTGTCTACGCGACGGCGACACCCCGCTCCTTTGAAACGCCATGCCAAATTCACGTGACCCTGAATATTTTCTGCCTAAGCCTTCACCACGCGATTTCAGCATAATTCAGCCCATTCTCAATGAAAAACCCTGACAAACGACTTAAATCACTGCCGTTCTCGAGCTGAATCGAGACTCATTACAGATAAAATCCTGTTGTATTGGGAATATTTTATAGCGCACTAATTAACCAAAATCAGGCAAGCCATTGTTAAGTATATATAATATTTTTATGAATCCCGACAAACCGCATTTTTAATGGCGAATAGCGGCCAATTGGTCAAAGTTTGGCCTTTCATCTCAGCGCAAAAATGCGTAATATACGCGCCCTTGCGGACACAGTATGGTTACTCTTTGTCTATGCGCATTGGACACCACCAGCTTACAAATTGCCTGATTGCGGCCCCGATGGCCGGCATTACAGATCGCCCATTTAGGACCCTATGTCATGCAATGGGTGCTGGGATGGCTGTATCCGAAATGCTCTCCTCCAATCCGGAGGTGTGGCGGACGGATAAGTCGCGTCTGCGTATGGTCCATAGCGATGAACCAGGGATCCGCTCCGTGCAGATTGCCGGATGCGATCCGGATGATATGGCCGCCGCGGCGCGTATTAACGTGGCCGGCGGTGCACAGATCATCGACATCAATATGGGTTGCCCGGCCAAGAAAGTGAACCGGAAACTTGCAGGGTCTGCATTGCTGCAGTACCCGGATCTGGTTAAACAGATCCTCCACGCGGTGGTTAACGCCGTGGATGTGCCGGTAACGCTTAAGATCCGCACTGGCTGGGCGCCAGAACACCGTAACTGTGTAGAGATTGCCCAACTGGCCGAAGACTGTGGTATACAGGCCCTGACTATTCATGGCCGAACCCGTGCCTGCCTGTTCAACGGCGACGCGGAGTACGACAGCATTCGGGCAGTTAAGCAGAATGTTTCCATTCCGATTATCGCGAATGGTGACATTACTGACCCGCATAAAGCCAGAGCAGTGCTCGACTACACTGGGGCTGATGCCCTGATGATAGGCCGCGCTGCTCAGGGGAGACCCTGGATCTTCCGGGAAATCCAGCATTATCTGGACACTGGGGAACTGCTGCCCCCTCTGCCACTTGGCGAGGTTAAGCGTTTGTTGATAGGGCATATTCGGGAATTGCACGGCTTTTACGGCCAAGGCAAGGGATTCCGGATTGCTCGTAAGCACGTATCCTGGTATCTCCAGGAGCACGCCCCGAATGACCAGTTTCGGCGCACATTCAACGCCATAGAGGATGCCAGCGAACAGCTGGAGGCGTTGGAGGCATATTTCGAAAATCTTGCGTAACAAAAAAGAGCTGACAGAACTATGTTCGAACAACGCGTAAATTCTGACGTACTGACCGTTTCAACCGTGAACTCACAGGATCAAGTGACTCAAAAGCCTCTGCGTGACTCGGTTAAACAAGCACTGAAGAACTATTTTGCTCAACTGAATGGTCAAGACGTTAACGATCTGTATGAGCTGGTATTGGCTGAAGTTGAACAGCCACTGTTGGACATGGTGATGCAATACACCCGTGGCAACCAGACCCGTGCAGCCCTGATGATGGGCATCAACCGCGGTACGCTGCGTAAGAAATTGAAAAAATACGGCATGAACTGATACTAGTCAGTTGGCATGTTGAAAAGGCGCAACCTCGCAAGAGGCGGCGCCTTTTTCTTGTGGGCCGTCCCATTAGAACGCAAAAAAGGCGCTTTTCCCTCAGGATCAGCGCCTTTGTGTTTATTAAGCCTTATTAAACCGCGTGATGATGGCCGTGGTGGTGGCCGTCATCTCCCGACTCATCCATCCGTTTTGCTCGCGGTTGCGCGTACAGGAAGTACACCAGCAGGGAAATCACTATCAACCCAAGCGTAATCAACAGCACGGTTGGCGGGGTGCATGAACCGAGATAGAGGCAAACCAATACGCAAATAGGCACCAGTACCTTGAACCACGGCATGCGGTAAGTCCCTTGCATCTTTTTCTTGCGCACCACAAAGATACCGACAATCACCGCCAGATACTGCAGCAGACGGCAAACCGTTGCGACCTCCACCAGCAGTACAAAGGACTCTTTCGACATCGCATTCGCCAAGACGATAAAGATGATAGTCACCACCAGCATCGCAATGATCGACTTGGCCGGTACGCCGCGTTTGTTATTGGCACCGGCTGACTCTGGCAGGAAGCCATCCACCGCCAGCGGCACCAGATTTCGCGGCCCGGCAAAGCACATGGCCAGACCGATACCAAACAGGGCAACCACCGACCCTAAGGACATGATCGCACGAGCGCCATTGCCCAGAACCATCCCCACGCTGTCCGCCACGGAGTTATCGGAAAACGCCAGATGCTCGCCCCCCATAGACCCGATAATGGAAGCAAACAGCAGGAAATAGAGCGCCGTGACCGATAACAGCACCAGAATGATCGCCCTTGGGATATCGCGAGTAGGGTTTTCCATATCTTGCGAGGCCACGCCAATATTCTCGAAACCCACCATCGCGTAAAACAACAGCAGGAAGCCGCCTGAAAATTCTGCCGAGGTCAAATGGCCAAACGCGGGAACTTCAACCCCGGTCGACTGTGCCACCAACCCTGGCACATCGGTAAAATTAGCCAGGTCGAAATGGCTGAAAGAGACCAGGATGCAGCTGATTAATGCCGCCAATACCAGCCAACTGCTCACGCGGGTAAACACCGACATCACTTTTACCGAGATCAGGTTGATACCGCAAAGCACGCAGGCAAAAGCGATACTGATCATCGCCGAGTTGGCTGGCGCCAAATGGATACCTAACGCGGTCGTAATGATCCCCGGCAATGCGGCCACCTGTACTGCCAATGCTACGCAGGCGGCAAGAAAACGCATAAAGCCAATGTTAAATCCCAGGAAAGGACCAAAAGTGGCGCTTACGTAAACGTACACCCCGCCGGTTTTAGTAAAAATCCCGGCCATTTCGGCAAAAGCCAATGCCATGATCAGCGCCAGAACGGCACAGACCACCAGTACCGGAAACAGGTTCATACCGAGTTCAGAATAAGCTTTGCCGGGGGTGATGAAGATCCCTGCCCCCAGCAGGCAGTTAATGCCGAACAGGACTATCGTCCCGAACTTCATTTTGCCCGAGGTCGTTGTTTGAGTGCTCATTATTCACCTTTGCGAGACAAAGCGCCCAGGCACCAGCATTAGGTGCCCGGACGCTCAGTAAGAAGGTCTGTCAAAGCAAAGACGGGAGTAGCTCAGAACATCGGCAGCAACGGGGCCTGCCGGCACGCTGAGCACTGACGTCAGTGTGTTTGACGTCCCCATTGGGATACGGCGTGAATGCCGTCAGGAAGCGCTCAGCAGAGCACGGACTCATGGGTAGTGGCGTTGGCCTTTAGCTGGTCAACAATGTTGCGAATGTCCTGCGCCAGCAGGTTCATCAATGTGGTGCTGACGCCGTAGCGGATCAGAACGCGCATGATGATGGTGTTTTGACGGTTGCTCGGTAGCGGGTATGCCGCCGTTTGCCAGCCGCGCTGTTTCACCTGGTTTTGCAAATCATACAGGGTGAAGCCTTTTACATCGTCTTTCAGGGTAAAGACCACGCCAGGCAACCCCCCTTCGCTGCTGTACAGCATTTCAAATTCTGGGAAGTCGGCCAATTTATGCGCCAGGAACTTGCCGGTATCCACACAGGTCTGCTGGATCTCGGAATAACCTTCTTTGCCCAGACGCAGCAGTTGGTAGTACTGAGCAATGACGGAACCGCCGGGACGGCTGAAGTTGAGGGCGAAAGTCGCCATGTTGCCGCCGAGATAGTTAACGTAGAACACCAGGTCGTCAGGCAAGTCTTGTTTTTCACGCCATACCACCCAACCCAGACCCAGCGGGGCCAGGCCGTATTTATGGCCGGAAGAGTTGATGGATTTTACGCGCGGCAGACGGAAGTCCCAAACGATGTGGCTTTGCTCTTCGACGAAAGGCGCAATAAAGCTGCCGGATGCCGCATCAACGTGAATCGGAATATCCAGGCCACGCTCTTTCTGTAGCTTGTCCAGCGCATTGGACAGGCCAAGCACGTCTTCGTACACCAGCGTAAAGGTCGTCCCGAAAGTCGGCACCACACCGATGGTATTTTCATCGATGTAATTAACCATGTCGTCGGGGTGAGCGCACAGGGCGCCTTCGCGGATGGGCACCTCGCGGTGCTCGATCTCAAAATAGGTGCAGAATTTTTTCCAGCAAATTTGTACCGGGCCAGTGACCAGGTTTGGCTTGGAAGTGTCCAGCCCTTTTGCCTTGCGTTTTTGCTGCCAGTTGCGTTTCAACGCCAAACCGCCCAACATTGCCGCTTCGCTGGACCCCACGCAGGAAGTACCAATCGAATTATTCACGTCTGGCGCATGCCACAACCCCGCCAGCATTTTTGTACAGCACACTTCAATTTTTGCCGTTTCTGGGTACAACTCTTTATCAATCAGGTTTTTTACCGATCCCAGCTTCATCAGTTCGTCGACTTCGGGCTCTGACCAGGTGGTGCAGAACGTCGCCAAATTCTGTTTTTCATTGCCGTCTAGCATTAAACGATCTTTAATCAAATTCAAAACAGAACTCGGGCAGCTGGATGATTCTGGGATCTTTCCCTCAGATAAAGTGTGTTGAGCCACCTCAGTGGAATAGATAGGCATATATTGATTAGTCATAATAAATCACCTCTTTTTATTTGATGTGTTTTCATGAAAGTTGCCGTGGATACCGCTAATAATTACGCTTCGACTTACCTCCTTCAGGAATTAATATTGGTTGTCATCCCAGCCTAATACATTCCGACCATCGTGATTAATCTTACGATGGCCGGCCCTATTACCTGCTATTTACACGACATATTCTCTATTGCCGCATGTAAGCGATTCAACGTTTTTTCTTTTCCCAATACGGCCAGACAATCATTTAACGATGGTGTATCTTTCGCCCCGAGAATAAATAATCGCAACGGCATATTGATGTCTTTTAACGACGTGCCGAATTCCTTGGAAATATCGCCAATCACTTGGTTAATCTCGGCACTTTGCCAGTCGTTTATCGTGGAGAAGTGCTGATAGATTTCACAGAAAACCGTCGGATGTGCCGAGGCAAGCAACTGCTGGTAAGTTTCCTGGTTGTTACACTGATATTCACCGTAATAACTACGGCAGGCTTCCGCCATTTCCTTCATCGTTCTGGCTCGGGTTTTTAACAGCATGACAACCCGTTCCAGCGGTGGGCCGTCCTCCGTACTGATAGCCAGCCGTTGGAGTTGCCATTGCAAATCGGGTAATAAATTTTCGGTCGTAGCGGCAGCGATATAATGCTTGTTGAGCCACAGTAATTTCTCTGTATTGAACGCGCTCGGTGAGTTGCTGACATTGTTAATATCGAAAAGAGAGATCATCTCATCCAAAGAGAAAATTTCCTTATCCTGATGCCCCCACCCCAAACGCACTAAATAGTTACGCAATGCCTCAGGTAAAAAACCTTCCTCTTGGTATTGCATAACGTTGGCTGCACCGTGGCGCTTGGAGAGTTTTTTACCGTCATCCCCGAGTATTGGCGAAACATGAGCAAACACAGGCGGCTCCAGCCCCAACGCCCGGTAAACATAAATTTGCTTCGGTGTATTATTGATATGTTCTTCGGCGCGGATGATATGCGTCATCTGCATGTCGATATCATCGACCACCACACAAAAATTATACGTTGGCCAACCGTCGGTGCGGCGAATAATAAAGTCATCAAACTCGCTGTTGCTGAATTCAATACGTCCGCGGATCATGTCGTCCCAGGCCACAATACCCTGCTGTGGGCTTTTCAAACGCACCACGTGAGGCAGGCTGGGATCGTGCCCCAGATGATGCAGACAGTGGCGGTCGTAAATGAAGTTCTCTTTGTTCTTTTCCTGCTGAGCCTTGAGTGCATTCAAGCGCTCCTCGCTGCAGTAGCAGCGGTAGGCCTGCCCAGACGCCAACAGTTGATCGACCACCTCGTTGTAACGCTCCAGGCGTTTAGTCTGGTAGAAGGGGCCTTCGTCCCAATACATACCCAACCACTTCATCGAGTCCAGGATGGCGTCGACTGCACCCTCCTTTTCCCGTTCCACGTCGGTATCTTCAATACGCAGAATAAATTTGCCGTGATTATGGCGTGCATAGAGCCAGGAATAGAGAGCTGTTCTTGCCCCGCCTACGTGTAAAAAACCCGTTGGGCTGGGCGCAAACCTTGTTCTTACGCTCATTAGAGAACTCCTTATTATTGAATAAAACCCCAAATAATGAGCATTGCATCAAGGTGATAAACACATTCATCAACCCTGAAGCAACTTCAAGCATTGCGGGGTTAAAACAGCGCCAGAGATAACACCTGCCAATATCAGGTGGCATTTCAAGCCATGCCCATGAGGTTCATTAACCGCTTGCCAATAAAGCCGTTGGATGTTGTATTGAATAAGAGAGATATTGCAATAATGTTTGTGTTCTAACCTCTGGCTTTTCCACCTTTATTATTTTCTCTATCTCTTTCAACATGCCAGGAGAAACATTTTTACATTCTATATAGCTTAATCTTTCATCCTTATTCTCTAATCGAAAAGAAAGACGTCTGATAGCATCAATAATATTTTGAGGGACGGTGCAAATCTCTCTTCCAAGACGAACAAACCCCTGCACGCTACTTTGCTTAGCAATTAAAGTGGTATGAGTGATCTCTGGTGAGAATCGCACAAATAAATAACCGGGGAACAATGGAGTGGTGTGAGTTCTAAACGAATTTTTCCGATCGGCACGTAATGTTAACCTGGTTTTCATTGGCATATAACATTCAACACCAATACGTTCTATTTCATCAATAACCTTCGCATGTAATCTGGAACGATAGCAAATGAGATACCATGAGTACATTTCTGCCCCTTATTCATTTCATTGCTTGTGATGGAAAACCAATTCATTGCTTATCAGGCGAATGGAAATAGCCATCCGCAGCCATTGTTCTTAGGAACAAAGCTGAATCGGCACATTAGTTTTCATTGATCAGATGGCTATTTTCGCCAGGAAATAATCCCCAGGCGTTATCAGGAATTTGGATAGGGTATTTATCGAGATTGGGTCTAGTCAGAGTACGAGTTGGCGTTTTACCAATGCAGTAGCAGTGAGCGATCCCACTGAGTTTTTGAAAATTTCATTTTGACCACCAGCACTACGCCAAAAACAATATTCCCTCTTGAGATAAAAATCCAGTACAAGAATCCACAGACGCAATTTTACTGGCTGAGAATTTTAAATGGGCATTAAAATAAAATGAAATGTATCACCCTGTATCAAAAAGTTTCCCGCTGATTTTATTTTAATAAAAAAAAACAATAAAAACAAAATTTTGAGAAAAGATGACCATTGAAAATCAATAGTACTAACACCTTCTGTTGCAGGGGAAAAAATCCACAAACGCATAATGCATATGAACTGACTTCGCCATGATATAAAACAAAGATCAAACTTTATATCCCACCGTATTTCCGCGCATTTACATGCTTATTTTTTGATCTTCTCTCGCATATTTTGCACAAAAGCAAACCAACGAAAATGCGTCGTTCTCTTCCCATGGGAATCGGAATATTCGGATCCTCCCCCTGATGTTGTGTGGTAAAATGCCCCGTCTTGGACCGCCTTCGCTGGCCTACAGCCCTCCTCCCGAAGCCTGATAGCAGCGCGAGCCGCCCTTCGAGTGTAAAGATTTAGTCAATTATGGAATCTGGCTAAACCATAGTGGTATCTGGGTGTCTGAGTGGTTGTATCGCAATTGAGTGGATCTTTATGCGTTACAGGTTGCTGCCCCCTTAACGCATAAATGAGTTCATATGAAGCGTCCGCAAAAATTCAAATCGGCCCTGCTGCATCCGCGCTACTGGTTTACCTGGTTCGGCCTGGCCTGCTTATTCCTGTTGGTCCAACTCCCCTACCCGGTGCTGCACAAGCTCGGCGTGTGGATGGGCCGCACCTCGATGCGCTTTCTGAAGCGCCGCGTTTCCATCACCCGCCGCAACCTGGAACTGTGCTTCCCGGATATGGACGAGGCTCAGCGCGAGCGTAAAGTGGTCGGCAACTTCGAATCCCTCGGCATGGGCCTGCTGGAAACCGGCATGGCCTGGTTCTGGTCAGATAAGCGCGTCAAACGTTGGTTCAACGTTTCCGGCATCAACCACCTGAAAATGGCGCAGCAGAACCAGCGCGGTGTGTTGGTGATTGGCGTGCACTTTATGTCGCTGGAGTTGGGTGGCCGTGCCATGGGCCTGTGTCAGCCAATGATGGCGATGTACCGCCCACACAACAATAAAGCGATGGAATGGGCGCAGACCAAAGGTCGCATGCGTTCCAACAAGGCGATGCTCGATCGCAAAGATCTGCGCGGCATGGTTCATGCCCTCAAGCGCGGCGAGGCCGTATGGTTCGCCCCGGATCAAGACTACGGCCCACGCGGTAGCGTGTTCGCTCCACTGTTCGCCGTCGATCAGGCTGCCACCACCAGCGGTACCTTTATGCTGGCGCGCATGGCCAAGCCGGCGCTGGTGCCGGTGGTTCTGATCCGCCGTGAAAAAGGTCGGGGTTATGACCTGCTGATCCAACCTGCGCTGGAAAATTATCCTATCGGCGATGAGATTGCCGCGGCGGCTTACATGAATAAAGTGGTGGAAAAAGAAATCATGCGCGCACCTGAGCAATACATGTGGCTGCATCGTCGCTTTAAAACCCGGCCGGTCGGGGCTCCGTCATTGTACTGAGCCCAAAAACCATATTTATCAGCCCGGCCAATGCCGGGCTTAGTTTAGTGGCAAACACCCGAAAAATGGGATTTTCGCATGTTTGGGGGAAACCTAAGGCATAATCCTTTGTTTTTAACCGAATCATCATCATGATTTTAGTCACACAGAATTCCCTCCACAGTCTGAGCCCGGCCAATGCCGGGCTTTTTTGTGCGCCGGATTTAAAAAATTGCGGATGAGCGCCGATCTTTGCTGTAACCTCCTTTTTTACCCGCACAGGAAAAGGAAATGATGAAAGCTCAAGTCCGTATTGCTCTGGTCGGTGACTACCAACCTCAGGCCATTTCTCACCAGGCCATCCCCATTGCTCTCCAGCTCACCGCCTCCCATCTTAACGTCGACATTCAATCCCACTGGCTGCCCACAGAAACCATTACCGACACGTCGGTTCTGCAGGACTACGATGCCATCTGGGTGGTACCCGGCAGCCCGTATAATCATGACGATGGTGCCTTTATGGCTATCCGCCATGCGCGCGAGCAAAACGTTCCCTTCCTGGGCTCTTGCGGTGGTTTCCAATATGCGATCGTAGAGTACGCCCGTAACGTGATGGGCTGGCACGATGCCGGGCATGCGGAAACCGACAGCGGGGGTCGGTTGGTAATAGCTCCCCTGAGCTGTTCGCTGGTTGAAAAAAGCGGGGTCATTATTTTCCAATCCAATACGCTGGCAGCCCGTGTCTACGGCAAGCTGGAAACGCACGAAGGCTACCACTGCAACTTTGGCGTCAACCCGGAGTTTGTCGCCGATCTGCAACGGCACCCGCTGATAATCAGCGGCCACGACAGTGAAGGTGACGTTCGCTCGGTAGAACTACCGGGACACCGTTTTTACGCTGCCACGCTGTTTCAGTCCGAACGTGCGGCATTGCGAAACGAGCTTTCGCCACTGGTGGTGGAACTGATCAGGACCGCGGCAACGGCCTGATAGCCCCTGGGAGGGTCATGGCATAATGGCCCTCCTTGCCTTAATTCCAAACAGGGCCAGGAAAATAAGATAGCGTAAGCTGGTTTGTGATAAAGAAACTTAATTCATTCCAAATTAATTGTTCCGTCATGCGCATGCCATATTTTCACACACCGACCCGACAATAATCTGATAATGCTCTTATTTATTACTAAATAATATATCATTAGAAACCCTGCAGTTTGATGCAAAATTTGTACTCGCGGAGAACCTGGCGATAAATCTGAAGTAGCAAGAATAGCAATAAATTATTGTCATTTTTGATAGGAGATCAGAAGTAAATGAAGCCATCATTACAACGACAACATCCCCTCATAAATTTTTCAGAAAAAAAACGCCGACAACACAATAAAAATAAACCAATTAAGATCAATACATTACACATAAAAAACCCATCGAGACCTCAGAAACCCCCTTGATAACCCCCCTTATTTTTTCTCGTCAAACAATTGAAAATATCTATTTATATCGTTACTAACGATACACAAAGAAATAAATTAAACACAAAACAATTCAATCGCAAACAAATCAAATTTAAATTATTCAAACAAACAATTTAAAATAGTTAATGTGAAATTGGGCGAATTTACCATCACCTCTTATAATGTTCGAGTACTTACCGACTACGCACCTATTTAAGTCGACTCTTTCCTATTTTTATGGAGGTGGTTCCGTGTCCGCTTATTCTCTCACGACGGTACAACAGGCCGTATGGCTCGACCAGACATTAAATCCTGATATTCCTCTCTATAATGTGGGGTGTTTATGGCGAGTGGAGCGGGAGATCTCTTTCCCTCTGTTTAAAGAAGCCATCCAACAGGTTCAGCAACGGCATGATGCATTGCAAACCACCCTGAAGGAAACACCGCAAGGCATCATTCAGCAACCTCTTTCTCAAAGATCCATTGAACTTCACTACACCGACTTTTCGCAGCAAGAAGATGCCGCCAGCCTGGCGCAGAACCATCTGCGTGACATGTTTATCCAACCTTATCAACTCTATGAAGACCTGCTCTGGCGCTGCCATTTAACCAAAATCGATGATTCAACTACGCTATGGTTATTGGCCTCGCACCATCTGATTGCCGATGGCACCTCGATCTCTTTATTAAGCCGTATGATCATGGATCGCTATAAGCAATTAAAAGCTGGGGATAAAAGTGAGGCCAGCAAGTCACACTACGGGGATTTCGTCGTTAGCGATCAGGCTTATCTCCAGTCGTTACGTTATCAACGCGACCGTGACTGGTGGCTGGAACGTTTTGCAACGGCACCAGCTTCTGTGCTGGAGCGGCGACCACATTACACAGAGCAGCAAGCCTATCCCAGCAGTCAAATCATCAAGCGTTTACCGCGTGAACGTTTCCTGCGGTTGGAGCAATATGCAGCTCAGCACGGCGGTTCGGCCATGCATTTTATGGTGGCTCTGTTGGCAAGTTGGTTCGCCCGAATTTGGCAGATGGATAATGTCACCCTGGGCGTCCCGGTGCATAACCGCAGCACTCAGGATCATAAACAAACGCTGGGCATGTTCTCCTCCATGATCCCACTCAATATCGACGTGGATCTGCAGCAGCCCTTTCACCACCTGCTGCGACAAGTGGGCAGCGAGCTGCGCAGATGCTATCGCCACCAGCGCTTTCCCATTGCCGAACTGAACCGTCAGTTGAACCTGCATCAACAGGGAAGACGCCAGCTGTTTGATATCAGCTTTTCGCTTGAGGCCTTCCCAACCGATATCGAGCTGGAGGGAAGCCAGTTCAAGGTAGAAAACATCCATCATGGCTATGAACAGCTGCCATTGGGTATCTATCTGCGCCATTACCACCCGAGTGACGATCCGCTGCTGGAGTTCAACCTCAACCAAGCCTGGTTTAGCGATAAAGACGGTGAACGTATCGCCAGCCGCATCCTGCAAATGCTCGATAGCCTGTTAGAAGGCGATCCTGACCTGCCCCTGGGTCAATTGCCGCTGTTACTGCCCGTTGAACGGCAACAGATTTTTGGCGAATGGAATCATACGCAGCAATCCTGGGCCATGCCGCAGGGCATTCATCAATTTTTAGAGCAACAGGTTCTGCGCACGCCTAACGCCCCGGCACTGTGCTATGAGCAACAACAGGTAAGCTATCTGCAGTTGAATCAGCAGGCGAACCAGTTTGCCGGATTCTTGCGTCAGCAAGGGATACAGCCGGACGATCGCATCGCGGTTTGCGTCAACCGCAGCCCGGAGATGGTGATGGCGCTGTATGCCATTTTAAAATCGGGGGCCGCCTATGTGCCAATCGATCCTGACTACCCGCAGGATCGCTTGCGCCATATGCTGCAGGATTGCGGCGCGAAATTCGTGCTGATTGACGAGGCCGGTGAGCAGGCGCTGCATTCGATCCATGACGTCGTTATTCCGCGTCTGCACCTGCAGCATGATAGTCATCGCTGGCAACAGGGAGCCACGGAAAACCTTGCCCCTTTGGCATCCGATCCGCAACGCAGCCTGGCTTATGTGATTTATACCTCAGGCTCGACAGGAAAACCCAAGGGCGTGATGAATGAACATCGGGGCGTGATCAACCGCCTGCTTTGGACACAGCAAGCCTATCCTCTGACGCATGACGACGTGATACTGCAAAAAACGCCGTTCAGTTTCGACGTTTCAGTTTGGGAATTCTTCTGGCCGCTGATGGTGGGTGCGCAACTGGTCATTGCCAAACCCGGCGGCCATCAGGACCCCGACTATCTGAGCGCCTGCATCGCACAAAACCGCGTCACCACGCTGCATTTTGTCCCTTCGATGCTGCAATTATTCCTGCGGCATGGCGAAATGACACAGTGCGCGTCCCTGCGTCGCATACTCTGCAGCGGCGAAGCCTTGCCCCTGGCGACAGTGCAACGCTGCCTGCAACAGTTGCCTCAGGCGCAATTGTACAACCTCTACGGACCGACGGAGGCCGCAGTGGATGTTTCGAGTTGGCAATGTCTGCCCAATGACGAACGGCCGTTGGTGCCGATCGGCAAACCCATCGCCAATACGCAGCTCCATATTTTGGACCATCAGCTACAGCCGCTGCCGCCCGGCGTCGCCGGCGAACTCCATATCGGCGGTATCCAGGTCGCCCGCGGTTACCTTAACCGCCCGGAATTGAACGCCGAGCGTTTTATTGCCGACCCCTTTAGCCCCGAGTCCGATGCACGTTTGTATAAAACCGGCGATCTCGCCCGCTGGCTGCCGGATGGCAACATTGAGTACCTTGGCAGAAATGATTTCCAGGTCAAGATCCATGGGGTACGTATTGAATTGGGTGAAATCGAACAGCAACTGCGGCAGTGCACAGGTGTGGAAGATGCTGCAATACTGGCAAAGGAAGACGGACAGGGCGGAAAACGGCTGATAGCCTACGTGGTGGCACCGGACGAGAATGTCCATTCGACACAGTGGCGTCAGCAGTTGCAACAGCAGTTACCCGATTTTATGGTGCCCTCCAGCTTTGTCAGGCTGAAAGCATTACCCCTCTCGCCTAATGGGAAGCTGGATCGCAAAGCCCTTCCTGCCCCCGCACCGGTTACGCAAGTTTCACTGCGCTATGAAGCGCCCCAAACTGCGTTGGAAAAACAGCTTGCCGAACTCTGGTCCGAACTGCTGGGCGTTGCGCAAATTGGCCTGGACGATGATTTCTTTGAGCTCGGCGGCCACTCGCTGCATGCCATTCAACTGCTGGTCAAACTGAAACGCCGTGGCTACCCGGTGGTGATAAAAACGCTGTTCGCTCATCCGTCGTTACGCGCCCAGGCGCAAGCACTGGCCAGCGAGAAGGACTCTGACATTGATGCACCGATTACGGCAGCACCGCTACAACAGCTGTTGGCGCGACTGAACCAAACCAGCCTGGCCTTCAAGCAGGTACTGCGGCTTAACCGCACCCAGGCCGCCGACGATATCTGGATGGTTCATCCTGCGGTCACCGGCTGCGATATTTACCACGATCTGGCCAGTTCGCTGGAGGGTGAGTTTAACGCCTTTGGCATTAACAATTACAACCTGTTTATGCCAACGCCCATCACGTCATTACGCGAATTGGCATCATATTATCTCGGCCATATGAAACTGGCTCCCAGCCGCCCCGTGCGCCTTTTGGGGTGGTCGCTAGGGGGGCTGATTGCGCTTGAAATGGCGGCGCAGCTTGAAAGCCGCGGCTTTAGTGACGTGCAGGTCTTCCTGCTGGATACCTTCTACCAAACCGCCTTCCAGCTCCGCAGCGAACCGGGCCTGCTGGCGGCCATGCTGGCGATGCTGGGCATTGATGGCGAGGCCGCCGCCAGAGCGCTACGGGCGGAGCCTACGGAGTTATCTTTGAATAAGGAAAGGCTCAGTGCGCCATTGAGGCACTCACGGATCACGCTATTCAAAGCCACGGAAGACGTGAATTTGAGTATGAGCGACCAAGGGGATGGGCGCGAGCTGCTGGCGATTGCCGACAACGGGCTGTCATCCATCAGCCCGTCTTTGCAGATACAGCCTCTGGCTTGTAACCACCACTCTATTATTTTCAGCCATGAGGAAATCGGTCGTGTTCTGCGCGAGTCTACGCGAGCGCCCGCTGCATCGACCGGTATCCGTTAACGTTCCCCCGCCTGCGGCGCTTGTGCCGCAGGCTCACCACATCAATTGTCCTATCAGTGGGGCGGCAATCACCGTGATAATCCCCGCCAGCATCATCACCAGGCTGGAGACGACGCCTTCTTCCTGCCCCATCTCATAGGCTTTCGCGGTACCGGCGCCGTGCGACGAAGCCCCCAGCCCGGCCCCTTTCGCCAGACTGCTGCGCACTGACAGGCGCAGAAACAGGATGTCCCCCACTGCCATACCGAATACCCCGGTGATCACCACGAACAGCGCCACCAGATCCGGCTGGCCGCCCATCTGTTTGGCGGCCTCCAGCGCAAACGGCGTGGTGATGGATCGCACCGCCAGGCTGCGTTGCACTTCTTCCGGCAAGGTCAGCAGGCGAGCCAGCCACACCGAGCTGTAAACCGCCACCAACACCGCCGTTAGCACCCCGGCGCTGAGCGATAACCAATGGCGACGAATGATATGCAGATTTTCGTAGACCGGCACCGCGAAGGCGATGGTCGCCGGCCCCAATAGCCATAGCAGCCAGTGCGTTTCACCGATGTAGTCCTGGTAGGAAATATGGGTCACCACCAGCAGCAGCACCAGGATCATCGGCGTCAACACCAATGGCATCAACAGCAGGGTACGACGGCGCCGGTAAAGTTTTTTATTGGCGAAGTACAACACCAGGGTTGCCAGAAAGCAGGCGAGGCTAAGGATAAAATCATTCATCGCGTTGTTTACGCCGTTGCAGCCAGACTTCCAGTCTATAGACGCGATCGACCACCAATCCGGTCGCGCCCAGCGTTAGCATGGTGCTGATCGCAATCACCAGGAAAATTTTCCACCCCTCCACCATTAACAGCTGGGCATAGTTCACCACGGCCACCACCGCCGGAACAAAGAACAGCAGCATCTCGGCCAGCAACCAGCGCGAACCGGCCTTGACCCAGTTCAGCGGCAGAATGCGCAACAGGATCAGCGCCAACAACATCAACATGCCAACAATGTTGGCGGGCAGCGGCAGATGGAACTGCTGCACCAATCGGTCGGCAATCAAAAATAACACTGCATATAAAGCAACCTGGATCGGCACCTGCAGCCGGTTCAACAAAGAGGGAGCAGCGTGGCGGAACGCCAATAACATGGGGGAAGGCCTTAAACAAAAAATTCACGGTTTACAGTATACGCAGCCAGGAAACCTCGCCTGAAATGAATTAAAATTATCGACATCATGCCATCAGGGAATAGTTTCCCGACGGTACTTCCCCCAGGAGAATCCAACGTGGATGTCCGCACCCTGCGCTACTTCGTGGAAGTGGTACGCCAGCAAAGCTTTACCCGCGCGGCGGAGAAACTGTTCGTCACCCAACCGACCATCAGCAAGATGCTGCGCCATTTGGAAGAAGAACTGGAATGCACGCTGCTGATCCGCGAAGGCCGCAAACTGCACCTGACCGACAGCGGGCAAGCGGTATACCAGCGCGGGCTGGCGATCATTGATGAGTTCCGCCAATTGGAGGCGGAGCTGGAAGACATCAGTTCGGTTAAAAAAGGCGTGCTGCGGCTGGGTATTCCCCCCATGGTCGGCCGGCAGATTGCCGATCTGATCCGTCAATTCCGCCAAACCTACCCTGGCATCGAACTGAAAATCTCCGAGCTGGGTGGGCTGTCGGTGGAGCAGGCGGTGATGTCCGGCGAGCTGGATCTGGCGATGACCATACTGCCGGTCGATTCGGATCAACCACTGACCTTCCTGCCGTTACTCGTCCACCCCATGTGCGTGGTTGCGCCGCGTACGCCACACTGGCTTAATCGCACCAGCATCAATATCACCGAGTTGGCTAACTGGCCGATCCTGCTTTATAACGAGGACTTCGCGCTGTACAAAATGCTGATGAAAGCGTTCCGTCAGGCCGGGTTTGAGCCACAGATTGCGGTGCGCAGCGGACAGTGGGATTTTTTGGCTTCGATGGTACAGGCCGGGGTCGGCATCGCCACCCTGCCGGAGCCGGTCTGCCAATGGCTGGATAAGGAAAACCTGATCTGGCTGCCACTGGAACCCCGTATGGAATGGAAAGTCGGGTTGATCTGGCGGCAGGGCAGCTACCTGTCGCACAGTGCACAGGCCTGGATAGCCTGCTGCCGCGACTACTGGCCCGCAGCCAGTACCAGTCACCACAAATAACAAGGGCCGCATATGCGGCCCCAGACTGCTGATAATTCCTTTGTACTTAAAAGTCATGGATTGCGTGCTGATAAAAACAAAGGATGATGTCTTCAGTTTTACCCCAAACACCCGAAAACCACGCTTTTCGGGTGTTTGTCATCAAATCAGGGCCGCATATGCGGCCCCGTGAGTATTATCCTTCTCGCTCTATCAACAGCGCTTCCAGCAGGTCGAGATCGTGCAACAGCTTTTGCAGCGTCTCGTTGCTGATTTTTTGCGTAGCGCGCAGGTGATATAGCTCACCGCGCTCAGCGCGTAGCGCCGTCAGGCGGAAACGACGCTCGAGGTTTTCCAGCATCAGCGCATTCTCGATATCGTCTTTGGTGGTGATACGGCGCCGCAGCGTCCCCACCACTCGCGAACTGATCTCTTTCAGCACCTGCGGATCGAGGTTTTCCTCGGTATCAACCGCCAACCGCTCTTCCATTTTGTTGATGCTTTCGATCGCCACTTCAGCCGCCATGGCGATTGCCATCCGCTCTTCGCTTTTGCTGACGCTCTTATCCGCCACCTGAACGCCGCGCAGCAACAGCGGCAGCGCCAGTACGCCGGCAATCAATGAAAGCAGGATCACCCCAGCGGCGATAAACACCAGTTGGTAACGCGCCGGGAAGGCGGTGCCG
Source organism: Serratia sp. BNK-12 (assembly GCF_047456085.1). Taxonomy (NCBI): domain Bacteria; kingdom Pseudomonadati; phylum Pseudomonadota; class Gammaproteobacteria; order Enterobacterales; family Yersiniaceae; genus Serratia; species Serratia sp. BNK-12. Next base: position 342,874 of record NZ_CP179896.1, on the reverse strand, counting down.
TCACTCAGCAACAGTGGAATTGATAGCACACCGGCCAGCGTAATCGCCCCGCGTACCCCGGCAAACGACGCTACCCACAGTTCGCGGGTGGTGTAATCGCCGAACTGCAACGGCCGTTTTTTCATAAAGCGACGGCTGGCGTTTTTCATCAGCCACAGCCAGGTAAAACGCAATACCAGCAGCGCCGCGTAGATAATCGCCACGTCGGCAAACAGGTACCAGGTCTGAATGGTCGGATCCAGCTCCGCCTGCAGGATAGAGGTTTCCAGGATCCCCGGCAGTTGCAGGCCCAACATGATGAACACCATGCCGTTGAACACAAACTCCAGCATCGCCCAGACGCTGTTGGCGCGCAGGCGCATCGCCAGCGGCGCGTTGCGGATCACACCGGACTGGCTGATGGTCATCCCTGCTGCCACCGCCGCCAGGATGCCGGATACGCCAATGTGTTCGGCAATCAGGTAAGAAGCAAAAGGTAACAGCAGCAGGAAGACTATCTGCGTCGCCGGGTCATCGCCGCTCCAGCGGCTCATGATCCGCAAAGATTTACTGTAGAGCCAGGTGACCGCTACGCCGGCCAGCAGGCCGCCGATCGCCACCTTGAGGAATTCGAGCGTCGCGCCGCCCACGGTAAACACCATGGTGCCCATCGCCACCGCGATAGCGAATTTGAGTGAGACCAGGCCGGACGCATCGTTCATCAGCGCCTCGCCTTCCAGCACGCCCATGATCGGCTTCGGAATACGCCCTTTACCGACGATGCCGGACAGCGCCACGGCATCCGTTGGCGACAGCACCGCCGCCAGCGCAAACGCCGCCACCAGAGGAATGCCCGGCACCATGGCGTAAATCAGATAACCGACGCCAACCACGGTGATCAGCACCAATACCAGCGCCAGGCCAAGAATTTCACGACCGTGGTGCAAAAACTCCCGCGTCGGGGTTTTCCAGCCATCGGCAAACAGCAGCGGCGGGATAAACAGCACCAGGAACAATTCAGGGTCAAAGTCGACGTGCAACCCGAAATGCGGCCAGGCCAACAGGGCCCCGATACCGATTTGCATTAACGGCAGCGGCACCTGGAACGGCAACATGCGCGTCACCACCCCGGACAGGGAGACCACCAGGATTAAAATGAGGATTGTAAAAAAGATTTCCATGCTTTCCTTAGACTCTTGGGTTCAGACTACATCTCTGATGTATACCCGATAGTAGATCACTTTTTTTACGGCGGTTAAAGCTTGTTGTGCCTTTCAAAATGCAGCATCGGCAGAAGGAGATTTATCTGAATAGGGTATGAGGGCAAACATCCCCCGCCAGAGCGACGGGGGAAACGACATAGCGGTTAGATTGCCCAGCCGCCGGCATAGAATGCCACCAGCGCCACGGCGATCAGCACGGTGCCGATATTCAGCCGACGCCATTCGCCGGAGAAGATGCGGCCAATCACCAATGAGCTGAAGCCCAGCATGATACCGGTGACGATATTGCAGGTCAGCACGATAAACACGGCGCACAGCAGGCCGGACATGGCATCGACAAAATCATTGAAGTCCAGCTTGGTGACGTTGCTCAGCATCAGCAGGCCAACGTACATCAGCGCCGGTGCGGTCGCGTAAACCGGCACCAGATAAGACAACGGCGACAGGAACAGGATCAGCAGGAACAGCAAACCGACTACGGTTGCTGTCAGACCGGTTTTACCGCCCGCAGCCGTGCCCGCTGCGGATTCGATATACACCGCCGCCGGGGCCGCACCGACCAGACCAGAGAAAATGCTGCTCAGGGAGTCCGAAGTCAGCGCCTTGCCGCCGTTGATGATTTGCCCGTCTTTATCCAGCAGGTTGGCCTGACCGGCCACCGCACGGATAGTACCGGTAGCGTCAAATACCGCGGTCATCACCAGCGCCAGCACGCTCGGCAAGACCACCGGCTGCAATGCGCCCATGATATCCAGGCTGAAAATCAACGAATTGCCGTTGGCATCCGCCAGGCTTGGCATCGCGAATAAGCCCTGGTATTTCACCGCCGGGTCAAACACCAACCCCACCACCGAAATAGTGATGATCACCAGCAGGATACCGCCGGGAACGCGCAGTTTTTCCAGCCCGAAAATCACCGCCAGCCCGAGCAGCGTCATCACTACCGGGAACGAAGTGAATGCGCCCAAAGCCACCGGCAGGCCGTCCAGTGGGTTTTTCACCACCAGGCCAACGCCGTTAGCGGCGATCAGCAACAGGAACAGACCAATACCGATGCCGGTACCATGAGCGACGCCCATCGGCAAATTACGCAGGATCCAGGCGCGAATACCGGTTACCGAAATAATGGTAAAAAGCACCCCCATCAGGAATACCGCCCCCAACGCCACCGGAATGCTGATGTGTTGGCCCAGCACCAGACTGAACGCCGTGAAAGCGGTCAGGGAAATCGCACAGCCGATGGCCATCGGCAAATTGGCCCATAACCCCATCAGCAACGAACCGAGCCCCGCCACCAGGCAGGTGGCGACAAACACCGCCGTAGGCGGGAAGCCGGCTTTGCCCAGCATGCTCGGTACCACGATCACCGAGTACACCATCGCCAGGAAGGTGGTTAGCCCCGCCACCACTTCCTGACGCACGGTGCTGCCGCGCGCAGAAATATTAAAATAACCATCAAGCCCGCCTTTTGGTTTAACGGCGTTATTCGCTTGAGAATTCGACATGTTGCTGTCCCCTGTGTTTCATTGCCAGCCCGTTTAAAGAGGCTTGTTATTCCGCCCACGCATGTTCATTAGGGTAACGTTTGCTTTTCTGCCCTTTGCTCACGTCGCCAATGGGCGTCGCATCAAAGGCAAACGTTTAACTCACAGTGAATGGTGCGGGTAATTTATGGTGGTTTATTCAAGGCAAACGATTATCCAGCCTTCCATACCGTCTGATCAACCAAAGATCGCGCCAATTTATGCGGAAAAGCACTGGGATCAATCATTATCGAAAATACGGTATTTGTCTCATAGGTAAATCCGATGGGAAGGCCCCCCTTTCGGAGGGCAAAACGACTACTGAGCCTGGGCCGCCTTTTCATCCATGTACATCAGTTCCCAGATGTGTCCGTCCAGATCCTGAAAACCGTGTCCGTACATAAAGCCATAATCCTGCGGCTGATTATAGGTATTGCCGCCGGCGGCGATCGCTTTGCGCACCAGATCGTCCACCGCTGCCCGGTTAGGCTGCGACAGGCATATCAGCACTTCGGTCGCCTTTCTGGCATCGCTGATCGGGTTCGGGGTGAACATTTTGAATTTGTCGTGGGTCAACAGCATCACATAGATGCTGTCGCTGACCACCATGCAGGCGGCGGTGTCATCGGTGAACTGTGGATTAAAGCTGAAACCAAGACGAGTGAAAAACTCGATGGATACGGGCAAATCGCCCACCGGCAGGTTAACAAAAATTTGCGTAGCCATGGGCTACCTCCGACGAAGAGTGACCTCATCGAGTATAGCCCACCCGCTCATTTCAGCAGATCATAAGGCCCGCCCTGCTCCAGCGCCCGTTGGTAGGCCGGCCGCGCATGGATACGCTGGAGATAGTCGCGTAGCTTTGGACAGCCATCCAATGCGCCACGTGCCGCCATCGCTTCCAGCGGAAAACTCATCTGGATGTCCGCTGCGCTGAATTCATTGCCGACAAACCAGGTGCTTTTTTCCAGGTGCTGTTCAAGATAGTCGCGGTGCGGAGCAATCTGTTTATCGAGATACTCCCGCTGTACGCCTTTGCCAATAGCCCCTGCCACTGGCCGTAACAGCCAGGGAATGGGCGGCTGGCCCAAGCGGCTAAACACCAGCTTCATCACCAACAGCGGCATCAGTGACCCTTCGGCATAATGTAGCCAGTAACGATACTGTTGCCGGGCATGATAGTCGGTGGGGATAAACTGCCCCTGCGCATCGTAGGCTTCCTGCAGATATTCAATAATGGCGCCGGACTCCGCCAGCGTAAGATCGCCATCGACAATCACTGGCGACTTGCCGAGCGGATGGATCTTTTTCAACTCCGCAGGCGCCAGCATGGTTTGCGGATCGCGCTGATAGCGCTGCACCTGGTACGGCACTCCCAATTCTTCCAAAAACCACAGGATGCGCTGCGACCGCGAGTTATTTAGATGGTGCACGATAATCATGGGGCTTCTCCACTCTGTTGCCACACCCGTTATATGTCGAGGCTTCAGGTTAAAGGGTAGTGGTGAATTATCCCACCCGCCAACAAGGTCATCTGTCGCTCAAAAATAAATCAATAAATTTGACAGAGATACTCAAAACTCTCCGATTTTCTCTTTGGGCATGACGGCCTATTATCTAACACATCGAGAGACAACAGCCTCTCACCTAAAAAATACCCTGAGGATTGAATCATGAAAAACATCAAATTTTTTGCTACCGCTCTGCTGCTGACTACCGCTTCTTTCGCCAGCGTTGCCGCTGACCAACCCGCTAACCAGCCTGCGGCCGGTGCCCAGAAAATCGGTGTGGTTTCCGTGAGCGGCGCTTCTAACCTGAGCACGCTGGAAAATGAACTGGCCAGCAAAGCCGCTGCATCCGGTGCCAGCTCTTACCGCATCATCTCCGCCGGTGGCCAGAACAAACTGTATGGCACCGCAGAAATCTTCAACTGATCGTCAGACAGTAAACTGACGGAAGAAAAAAGCCCCGCAAGGGGCTTTTCTCGTTTCTAGCGAGCATCAAACCTCGCCGCCAGCTTCTGCAGCCGAAATTGTTCGATCATGAAATCAACAAACACTCGGGTTTTGGTCGGCAGGAACTTGGTGGTGGGGAAATACAGGTGCACGCTGCCGCGATCGACATACCAACCCGACAATACCCGCACCAGTCGACCGCTTTCCAGATAAGGCAAGGCGTTCGGCATGGCGATCAGCGCGATCCCCAACCCCATTTCCGCCGCCTGCGCTGCGGCATCCGGTTCATTTACCGTCATTTTGATTTCCATCGACGGCGCTCGCTGTTCATTCTCCGCATTACGCAGCGGCAGATTACGGATCCGCCCGGTTTGCGGTGAGCGGATAAAAATGCCCGCATGATTCATCAACTGTTCCGGCTGCCGGATGGCAGTGTTGCGCTGCAGATACGCTGCAGAAGCCACCAGGACGCCGTGGGCTGGAGCCAGTTCACGTGCAATCATGCCCTGCGCCAATTCGATACCGCCCCCCATTGCAGCATCAAAATGCTCACCAATCAGATCCACTTTGCGGTTGTCGAAATGCCAGTCGGGGACAATTGCCGGGTACCGCTCCAGAAAGTCGGGCAGCATCGGCATGACAAAATGCAGGCCGAACGCCGTCCCCATGCTGACCTTCAGCGTACCGGCCGCCACGCCGCCGCTGCTGCTTATCCCCTTTAGTGCGCACTGGATCGACAACAGGCCGCCGCTGACCTCCTGCAAAAAACGTTCGCCCTCTTCGGTCAGGATCAATTTGCGCGTATTGCGCTGGAAAAGCCTTACCCCGACGATCGTCTCCAGCTTGGTCACGTTCTTCCCGACGGCCGCAGAGCTGATGCCCAGCTTGCGCCCGGCAGCGGAAAAACTGCCGTTCTCTGCGCTGCAAACAAAACATTCCAGGTGGCCAAGCATGGTTGCTCCTGTTGATTTCAAACCCACGGTTTAAGCTGATTATAGCTCTTTGTGGCTAGTGGCGACCCGGTGTTTCCCAGATACTGATCCGGTAGATGTTTAACCTCACCCCACTCTGGAGAAGCACCATGACAACAGCACATCCTCTGCAAAACAAAGTCGCATTTATTCAGGGCGGCTCACGCGGCATTGGTGCCGCCATCGTTAAGCGCCTGGCACGTGAAGGCGCCACCGTAGCCTTCACCTACGTCGCCTCCGCCGAAAAAGCAGACGCCCTGGTGGCCGAAATCAGCGCCACCGGCGGTAAAGCGCTCGCCATCAAGGCCGACAGTGCCGATGCCGCGGCCCTGCAACAAGCGGTACGCCAGGCAGTAAACAGCCTGGGTAATCTGGACATTCTGGTGAACAACGCCGGCGTGCTTGCGATGGGCAGTACCGAAGAGCTGCCGCTGGAAGATCTTGATCGCACGCTGGCTGTCAACGTGCGCAGCGTATTTGTCGCCAGCCAGGAAGCGGCGCGCCATATGAATGACGGTGGCCGAATCATCAATATTGGCAGCACCAACGCTGAACGCATGCCCTTTGCCGGCGGCGCAGTTTATGCCATGAGCAAATCCGCGCTGGTTGGTCTGACCAAAGGCATGGCGCGCGATCTGGGCCCACGCGGCATCACCGTCAATAACGTGCAACCCGGCCCGGTCGATACCGACATGAATCCGGCCAGCGGTGATTTCGCCGAATAGTTAAAAGCCATGATGGCCATCAGCCGTTACGGTAAAGATGAGGAGATCGCCAGCTTTGTCACTTACCTCGCCGGTCCGGAGGCGGGCTATATCACCGGCGCCAGCCTGAGCATCGACGGCGGTTTTTCGGCTTAAATGTTCTGATTCTGAAAAGCAAAAAGCCCCTTTCGGGGCTTTTTTTTGGGCTTAGGACAACCTGATATCAGAAAGGAATATCGTCGTCGAAGTCCATTGGCGGTTCATTGCTGCTGGCTGCCGGTGCGTTGTTCTGCGCCGGGCGCGCCTGCTGGCCACCGCTGAACTGGTTGCCGCCTTGTGGCTGCTGAGGTTGACCCCAACCGCCCTGGCCGCCGGAAGCCTGACCACCGCCTGCCGGTGCGCCACCGCCTTGACGGCCGCCCAGCATCTGCATGGTGCCGCCAACGTTAACCACAACTTCGGTGGTGTATTTTTCTACGCCGGCCTGATCGGTCCATTTGCGAGTCTGCAGCGCGCCCTCGATGTACACCTGGGAACCTTTACGCAGATATTCGCCCGCCACTTCAGCCAGCTTGCCGAACAGCACAACGCGGTGCCACTCGGTCTTTTCTTTCTGCTCGCCAGTCGCCTTGTCACGCCAGCTTTCGGAGGTTGCCAGGGTAATGTTGGCCACTGCACCGCCATTCGGCATGTAACGGACTTCCGGGTCTTGGCCCAGATTCCCGACCAGAATTACTTTGTTTACGCCTCTGCTGGCCATGAGAACTCTCCTGATGATTGATTTTTACACAGTATAAACGAGTAAGTTTAACACGCTCAGCCTGAAACGACACCCGTGTTGATTACTGCGTGCTGTATTCCGGAATTGTCCTTTCGATCGACCTGTTTGCATTCGTGTACTGGATATTCATTCAGGTTTTTTTGTGTCATAATTATGCGTTTCGTACTGGCTGTGCCGGTTTTTTGCGCGTTCGATCACATAATCGTGCGTAAATCACCCAGACAGGCGCGGTGTATCATCAAGACGGGAAGTGTAAATGGACAATATCGAAGTTCGTGGTGCTCGAACCCATAATCTCAAAAACATCAACCTGATTATCCCGCGTGACAAGCTGATCGTCGTCACCGGTCTGTCCGGTTCAGGCAAGTCCTCGCTGGCCTTTGATACCCTGTATGCCGAAGGGCAGCGTCGCTACGTCGAATCGCTCTCCGCCTATGCACGCCAGTTCCTTTCGCTGATGGAAAAACCGGACGTCGACCACATTGAAGGTCTGTCACCGGCAATTTCCATCGAGCAGAAATCGACCTCGCATAACCCGCGATCCACGGTCGGCACCATCACCGAGATCCACGATTACCTGCGTCTGCTGTTTGCCCGCGTCGGCGAACCGCGTTGCCCGGATCACCATGTCGAACTGGCGGCGCAGACCGTTAGCCAGATGGTGGATAACGTGCTCAGCCAGCCGGAAGGCAAACGCCTGATGCTGCTGGCCCCGGTGGTAAAAGACCGCAAGGGCGAGCACACCAAAACGCTGGAAAACCTCGCGAGCCAGGGCTATATCCGTGCGCGCATCGACGGCGAAGTGTGCGATCTTTCCGATCCCCCGAAGCTGGAGTTGCAGAAAAAGCACACCATCGAAGTGGTGGTCGATCGCTTTAAAGTGCGTGATGATCTGTCGCAGCGTCTGGCGGAATCCTTCGAGACCGCGCTGGAGCTGTCCGGCGGCACCGCCATTGTGGCTGATATGGACGACGAAAAAGCGGATGAGCTGCTGTTTTCTGCCAACTTCGCCTGCCCTATCTGCGGCTACAGCATGCGCGAACTCGAACCGCGCCTGTTTTCGTTCAACAACCCGGCTGGCGCCTGCCCAACGTGCGACGGTCTGGGCGTACAGCAGTTCTTCGATCCGGAACGCGTAGTGCAAAACCCCGAGCTTTCGCTGGCCGGCGGTGCCATTCGCGGTTGGGATCGTCGCAACTTCTACTACTTCCAGATGCTGCGCTCGCTGGCAGAGCATTACGCGTTTGACGTTGAAGCGCCTTTCAACAGCCTGGACGCCAACGTGCAGAAAGCGGTGCTCAGCGGCTCCGGTAAAGAATCGATCGAATTCAAATACATCAACGATCGCGGTGACACCACCGTGCGCCGCCATCCGTTCGAAGGCGTGCTGCACAACATGGAGCGCCGTTATAAAGAAACCGAATCCAGTGCGGTGCGCGAAGAGCTGGCGAAGTTTATCAGCAACCGCCCTTGTGCCTCGTGCCACGGCACCCGTCTGCGCGAAGAAGCGCGAAACGTGTTCGTTGAAGACACCACGCTGCCGGAAATTTCCGATCTGAGCATCGGCCATGCGATGGCCTTCTTCCAGAACATGAAGCTCAGCGGCCAGCGCGCCAAGATCGCCGAGAAAGTGCTGAAAGAGATTGGCGATCGCCTGAAGTTCCTGGTGAACGTCGGCCTGAACTACCTGTCGCTGTCGCGTTCGGCGGAAACCCTCTCCGGCGGTGAAGCGCAGCGTATCCGTTTGGCCAGCCAGATTGGCGCCGGCCTGGTGGGCGTGATGTACGTGCTCGATGAGCCGTCAATCGGCCTGCATCAGCGCGACAACGAACGCCTGCTGGAAACCCTGATCCATCTGCGTAACCTCGGCAATACGGTGATCGTGGTGGAACATGACGAAGACGCCATCCGCGCCGCCGACCATGTCATCGACATCGGTCCCGGTGCCGGCGTGCACGGCGGTCAGGTAGTGGCGGAAGGCACCGTCGAAGACATCATGGCGCAGCCTGAGTCCTTGACCGGCCAGTTCCTCAGCGGCAAACGCGAGATTGCCATTCCGGAGCAACGCGTACCGGCGGACCCGACCAAGGTGCTGAAACTGAGCGGTGCTCGCGGTAACAACCTGAAGGACGTGACGCTGACGCTGCCGGTGGGGCTATTTACCTGCATTACCGGGGTATCCGGCTCCGGCAAATCCACGCTGATCAACGACACGCTGTTCCCGATCGCCCAGCGCCAGCTCAACGGTGCCACTATCGCCGAACCGGCGCCGTTCCGCGAAGTGACCGGTCTGGAGCACTTCGACAAGGTGATCGACATCGATCAAAGCCCGATCGGGCGCACTCCGCGTTCCAACCCGGCGACCTACACCGGCATCTTCACTCCGGTGCGTGAGCTGTTCGCCGGCGTGCCGGAATCGCGCAGTCGCGGTTACAACCCGGGCCGCTTCAGCTTTAACGTCAAGGGCGGCCGCTGCGAAGCCTGCCAGGGTGACGGTGTGATCAAGGTGGAAATGCACTTCCTGCCGGACATCTATGTGCCGTGCGACCAGTGCAAAGGCAAACGCTATAACCGCGAAACGCTGGAAGTGAAGTACAAAGGCAAAAGCATCCACGAAGTGCTGGAGATGACCATCGAAGAGGCTCGTGATTTCTTCGACGCGGTACCGGCATTGGCGCGTAAGTTGCAAACCTTGATTGAAGTCGGCCTGTCGTACATCCGTCTCGGCCAGTCGGCGACCACGCTGTCCGGCGGGGAAGCGCAGCGCGTCAAGCTGGCTCGTGAGCTGTCAAAACGCGGTACCGGTCAAACGCTGTACATCCTGGATGAGCCGACCACCGGGCTGCACTTCGCCGATATTCAGCAACTGCTGGCGGTGCTGCATCAACTGCGCGATCAGGGCAATACCATCGTGGTGATTGAGCACAACCTGGACGTGATTAAAACCGCGGACTGGATTGTCGACCTGGGGCCGGAAGGTGGCAGCGGCGGCGGTGAGATCCTGGTTGCCGGCACGCCGGAAACCGTGGCTAATTGCGAAACGTCGCACACCGCGCGCTTCCTTAAGCCGTTACTGAAGAAGAAATAATCCCCTGCCAGGCGGGTCGTTACTGTAGCGGCCCGCACGCTTACCCGTTTCGGTCAAATTGAACAGAAACAGGCAAGATTTAGACATTTTCAGGCATTTCCCTCCCTGCTCTCAGCTTTTATCATCAATGTTCCCTCTGTGGCCCTTTGCCGTGCTCAGGCCACGTCCACCGGCACCCTACTGCCGGAAGCCGTTCCCCCCATACACTGATGACTGGAGTTACCATGAACATTACGCACGCCTATGCCGCGCATGACGCCAAATCAGCGTTAGTTCCTTTTGATTACACGCCGCGTACCTTGCGCGACCACGATGTGCAAATCAAGGTTCTGTTCTGTGGCGTCTGCCATTCGGATTTACACCAGGCCCGCAACGAATGGAACAACACCCTTTTTCCGGTGGTTCCCGGCCACGAAATTGTGGGGCGCGTGAGCGCCGTCGGCAACCATGTGTCACGCTATCAGGTCGGCGATTTGGTCGGCGTGGGCTGTATGGTGGACTCCTGCCGCAGCTGTCCGAGCTGTGACGAGGGTCTGGAGCAATATTGTGAAAATGGGTTTACCGGCACCTATAACGGTGAGGATCGACAAACCGGCGCCACCACCTACGGCGGCTACTCCACCGATATGGTAGTAGATCAGGACTTTGTACTTCGCGTACCGGAAAACCTCGATCCTGCCGGTGTCGCCCCCTTGCTGTGCGCCGGTATCACCACCTATTCCCCGCTGCGTCAATGGGGCGCCGGTCCGGGTAAAAAGGTGGGCATCGTCGGTCTCGGCGGGCTGGGGCACATGGGCGTTAAACTGGCCCGGGCGATGGGAGCGCATGTGGTGCTGTTCACGACTTCAGCGTCCAAAGTCGAAGATGCCAAACGCCTCGGCGCTCACGAAGTGGTGATCTCACGCAATCCGGAAGAGATGGCGCAGCACACCAACAGTTTCGATTTTATTCTTAACACGGTGGCGGCCCAGCACGATCTGAACCCGTTCCTCAATCTGCTACGCCGTGACGGCACCCTGACGCTGGTTGGCGCACCGGAGCACGACCATCCGTCACCGCAGGTGTTTAACCTGATCATGAAGCGTCGTCGCATCGCCGGTTCACTGATTGGCGGCATTGCAGAAACCCAGGAGATGCTGGATTTCTGCGGCCAGCACGGCATTACCTCGGATATCGAACTGATCCCGATGCAGCAAATCAATGAAGCCTTCGAGCGGATGCTGAAAAGCGACGTGAAATATCGCTTCGTGGTGGATATCGACTCTTTGCGAGCCTAAGCCTCTCGGGCGCCCACAGCGGCGCCCGATTTTCTTACAGCTGCTTTATCACTCGTGCCGGATTGCCACCGACCACGCAGTTCGCAGGCACGTCCTTGGTCACAACCGCACCGGACGCCACCACCACGTTATCCCCCAGCGTAACGCCAGGATTAATCACCGCACGACCGCCAATCCACACATTATTGCCAATGCGCACCGGCTTGCCGAACTCAGCCCCGCCCACGCGGGTTTCCGCATCCAGCGGATGGGTGGCGGTATAAATATGCACTCCAGGCGCCAGCAGGCAGTTATCACCGATATGCACTTCGCATACGTCGAGGATCACGCAGTCAAAATTGGCGTAGAAATTCTTCCCCAGATAGATGTTGTAGCCGTAATCGCAGCGAAACGTCGGCTCGATAGTGCCCCCCTGATACTGGCCCAGCAGCTCCGCCAATCCCTGTTTACGCAGGTCGCTCTCATCCGGTGACGAATGGTTGTAGCGGTGGATCAATTGGCGTGCGCGCTTGCGCTCGCTGCGCAGCAGTTCGTCGCCGGCGTCGTACAATTCACCGGCAATCATTTTGCGTTTTTCTTCACTCATCGCCATCTCGCGGCATCCTTTGGTATTTCGGCTTATTGATTAAAAAGCCTAGTCTTTCCTCATCCACAATAAAACGGGAACGTTCCCAAAATCGAATCACGATCACAGTTTGGCGGGAAAACAGAAGAAATAAACGAAGGACTCAGGCAGGCGCTACACCTGCCGTTATCTATGGTTAGGCGCGCAATTCCTGGCGCACATGGTCGGGTAACCCTTCCAGCACCAGCTGATAGGAACTGTCGATCAACGTATAGAACTGCGAGTTCGGCAGATTGCCATCAAGAAAGACCGTATTCCAGTGTGCCTTGTTCAGACCGACGCAGGGGACGATCTCCGGGTGATGCTCCCGTAGGCTTTCCGCCAGTTCCGGGCTGGATTTTACCGCCAAAGCAGGTCGCCCCTGTACCTCGCACACCATGGCGAACATAACGTCGCCGACTTTGATCTGGCTGGCCTGCCACTGGTTCTGGTCGCTCTGTTCCGCGCCCGGCTTCGCCATGCAGTATTCCAGCAGTGCTGTGTTATTCATTGGGTTATTCCCCCTGTAACGTGGCCACAACCCGGCGTGAACCGCCGTGGATGCGGTGCTCCCCCAGCCAAATTCCCTGCCATGTGCCCAGCATCAGCCGCCCGTGACCGACAGGCAGCGTCAACGACGTGCCCAACAGAGAGGATTTGATGTGCGCCGGCATGTCGTCCGGCCCTTCGTAGTCATGCTGATAGGGTGCGTTCTCTGGCACCTGACGCAGGAAATGCTGCTCCATGTCGGCTCGCACCGTAGGATCGCAGTTCTCGTTCAGCGTCAGCGAGGCCGAGGTATGCTGCAATAACAGATGCAGCAGGCCAGTTTGCAGGCGGTGTAAGTGGGTTAGCTGGTCAGTAATCTCTTCGGTAACCAGATGAAAACCACGCGCTTTTGCGCTGAGGATTAGCGTTTGCTGATGCCACATAAGTGAGCGCCCCTCAATCAGTATATTCTCTATCCAGTTTGCGGCAACTCTGGCGGCAAACCGACAACAAAAAAGGAGCGATATCGCTATCGCTCCCTGGACTAACGTCAGTTTACCCTAACAGCTTTTACTGCACGGCGGCAAACGCCTCGGCCACCTGATGCACGTTGTGGTGGTTCAGGCCCGCCATGCAAACGCGTCCACTGTGGATCAGGTACACACCGAACTCTTCACGCAGGCGATCAACCTGTGCGGCGCTAAAGCCGGTGTAGCTGAACATGCCGCGCTGTGCCAGCAGATAATCGAAGTTCCGTTGCGGCAGGGCGATTTTCAGCGCTTCCACCAGCGTCTTGCGCATCTCGAGAATACGGGTGCGCATGGTTTCCACTTCGGCCAACCACTGGGCTTTCAGCTGCGCGTCGTTCAGCACCTTAGCCACCACCTGCGCACCGAAGTTCGGCGGGCTGGAGTAGTTGCGACGCACCGTGGCCTTCAGTTGCCCCAACACGCGTCCGGCCGCTTCTTCGCTTTCACACACCACCGACAGGCCGCCGACGCGTTCGCCGTACAGCGAGAAAATTTTCGAGAAGGAATTGCTCACCAGGCATGGCAGACCGGCCGCAGCAATAGTGCGGATAGCGTAGGCATCATCGGCAATGCCGCCGCCGAAGCCCTGATAAGCGATATCGAGGAACGGGATCAGTTCACGCTCGGCGATCACTTTGACCACTTCATCCCACTGAGTGTGGGTCAGGTCGGAACCTGTCGGGTTATGGCAGCACGGGTGCAGCAGTGCGATGCTGTGCTTCGGCAGCTGTTTCAACGCGCTCAGCATGGCGTCAAATTTCACGCCCAGGCTTTCGCTGTCGAAGTACGGATAGGTGTTCACTTTGAACCCAGCGCCGCCAAAGATGGCAACGTGGTTTTCCCAGGTCGGATCGCTGACCCACACCTGCGAATCCGGGAAGTAGCTTTTCAGGAAGTCGGCACCGACTTTCAGCGCGCCGGAACCGCCCACGGTTTGAATGGTGGCGATGCGCCCTTGCTGCAGCATCGGGTGTTCGGCACCGAACAGCAAATGTTGGATCGCCGTGCGGTAAGGCAGCAGACCTTCCATCGGCAGGTACACCGATGCCCCCTGATCCACGCTGTTCAGCTGCGCTTCTGCCGCAGCAACCGCTTTCATCTGCGGGATAATGCCCTGCTCATCATAGTAAAGGCCGATACTCAGGTTAACCTTGTGCGCACGTGAGTCTTTTTTGAATTTTTCCATCAGCGACAGGATCGGGTCACCTGCGTAGGCATCAACATTCTGGAACACGGATTATTCTCCTGGATTATGGTGAGTAGGCACAGCATTACGCTCCTAATATAGACGGAAAAGGCCGTTCAGTTTGAGCTTTATCTCGCAACCGGCAACAAACCATTTTCCTTGATTCGGTTGAGCACCACCGCCGTTTTGATATGCGCCACGCTTTTGTGGCGGGACAGCGTCTGGCTGATCAAATCGTCCAGTGCCGGCAGGTCCGCCACCGCAACCTTCAGCAGATAATCAGCATCGCCGGTGGTTTTGTAAGCGTCAAGAATGGCGTCCACTTCTTCCAGCATTTGGTGGAAACTGTCGATCTGCTCCTGGGCATGGTGGGTCAGACTTACTTCTATCAGGCCAACCAACCCTAGCCCGACGGCCTCCGGTGCCAGTCGCGCGTGGTAACCGCGGATCAGTTGCGCCTGTTCCAGGCTGATACGCCGCCGCGAACACTGGGATGCCGACAGCCCCACCAGATCGCTCAGCTCCTGATTGGTCAGACGGCCATTGGCCTGTAACAGCGTCAGGATTTTCATATCAAAATCGTCAATGTTGTACATAGCCACCTGTAAACTGTGTTAATAAATGTTGACGTTACAGCCTATCAGTTTTTTGACTGTGGATACCCTTCCCGCGCCGAGGTTGTGAAGCGCACAGCAGCAATGCCGGACGTTTCCGCCTGCCAATGGCATAAAAAACGGGTAACTCGCGCAAGTCAGCAACAATGAGCGGTTAAATAGCGCATAAAACCACGAATGTATAATAAGGATGCCGATGAAAAGATTTCTCCCTCTCGCACTGCTGGTTGCCGCCGGAAGCGCCAGCGCACAATCGCATTTGGATAAGGTGATACAACAAGGCACGCTGGAAGTGTGCACCACCGGCGATTACAAACCCCATACCTTCCAAAAAGAAGACGGCAGCTACGAAGGCATTGATATCGCCATGGCGGAATCGCTGGCAAAAAGCCTCGGCGCCAAGGTGAAATGGGTGAAAACCAGTTGGAAAACCCTGACACCGGACTTTGTCGCCGGCAAATGTGATATCGCCATGGGCGGCATCTCAGTCACGCTGCAACGTCAAAAGCAGGTGTTCTTCGCCGACCCGTTGGATACCGACGGCAAGATCCCGTTAGTGCGCTGCACCGACGTGAAGAAATACCGCACCATTGACCAGATCAATAAACCGTCCGTGCGCCTGCTTGAGCCGGCAGGCGGCACCAACGAGGCCTTTGTCCACGCCTATCTGCCCAAGGCCAAACTGACGTTGACCCATGATAATTTGGGGATTTTCCAGCAGTTGGTCGACAAGAAAGCCGATGTGATGATTACCGACGCTTCCGAGGCGCAGTATCAGCAAAAACGCTATCCGAAGCTGTGCGCGGTCAACCCGAAAAAGCCGATGCAGTATGGCGAAAAGGCTTACATGCTGCCGCGTGACGATTTGAGCTGGAAGCTGTATGTGGATCAGTGGCTGCACCTGGCCAAGGCGACCGGCGAGTATCAAAGCATTATCGATCAGTGGTTGGCAGTGAAGAAGTAACTCAATATAACGGGGCCGCTGCCTGGCGGCCCCTCAATGGACTTATTCGCCGATATATTCCATCGCCACGCGCTGCGTCAGTTTGGTAATCAGTTCATAAGCACTGATGCCGGTGCATTCGGCGATGCGTTCGACCGGTAACTCCTGCCCCCACAGCACCACCTCATCCCCGACCTTGTCGGTCGCGTTCGGCCCCAGATCGACCGACATCATGTCCATCGACACCCGGCCCACGATCGGCACTTCACGGCCGTTGAGCCACACCGGCGTACCGGAAGGCGCGCTGCGCGGGTAACCGTCGCCGTAGCCCATCGCCACCACGCCCAAGCGAGTATCACCTTCACTGACCCAGGTGCCGCCGTAGCCTACGGACTCGCCGGCCTTGTGCTCACGCACCGCGATCAGGTTGGACTTGAGCGTCATCGCTGGCTGCAGATCAAACTGGCTGCCGTTGGCGTCCTCCATCGGCGAGACGCCATACAGGATAATGCCTGGGCGAACCCAGTCGTTATGCGCATCTGGCCACAGCAGGGTACCGCCGGAGGCGGCAATAGAACGCTGGCCCGGTTTACCACGGGCAAACTGTTCAAAGCACTGCATTTGTTTGAGCGTGGCATCGGAACCCGGCTCATCGGCACGGCTGAAGTGGCTCATGATATTCACCGGCTGCACCACATTGCGGCAGGCGCTGAGACGCTGATAAAACGCCTCGGCATGCTCAGGGCGGACCCCCAGACGATGCATGCCGGTATCCAGCTTCATCCACACCGGCACCGGACGCGCCAGCGTGGCCTGCTCCAGCGCTTCAAGCTGTTCGATACTGTGTACGGCGGTTTCGATGTTATTGGCCACCAGCACCGGCAGATCCTCGGCCGAGAAGAAGCCCTCGAGCATCAGGATGGGTTTGACGATGCCGCCGGAGCGCAGCTTCAACGCCTCGCCAATGCGGGCCACGCCGTAACAATCGGCATCTTGCAGGGTGTGGGCTGTTTCCAGCAGGCCATGTCCATAAGCGTTTGCTTTCACAACGGCAATCAGGCGACTTTGCGGCGCCTGACGGCGCACCTGTTGCAGATTATGTCGCAGAGCGCGGCGGTCGATTACAGCGGTTGCCGCTTTCATTTCAGTTCCTTAGCTGATTATTCGTCATCATACTGTGGCCCCGCATAGTTATCGAAGCGCGACCACTGGCCGTTAAAGGTAAGGCGTACGGTACCGATTGGGCCGTTACGCTGCTTACCCAGAATAATTTCGGCAATCCCTTTCAGATCGCTGTTCTCGTGATAAACCTCATCACGGTAGATGAACATAATCAGGTCGGCGTCCTGCTCGATGGAGCCGGACTCACGCAGGTCGGAGTTGACCGGGCGCTTGTCGGCGCGCTGCTCCAGGCTTCGGTTCAGCTGCGACAGCGCCACCACCGGTACCTGCAGCTCTTTCGCCAGGGCTTTTAACGAGCGGGAGATCTCGGCGATTTCCAACGTTCG
Source organism: Serratia sp. BNK-12 (assembly GCF_047456085.1). Classification (NCBI taxonomy): domain Bacteria; kingdom Pseudomonadati; phylum Pseudomonadota; class Gammaproteobacteria; order Enterobacterales; family Yersiniaceae; genus Serratia; species Serratia sp. BNK-12. The sequence goes on along the minus strand of NZ_CP179896.1, from coordinate 325,499 downwards.
GTTGTCGGAGAGCGACGGAACGCGCATCAACTGCAGGTAGTCGATCATGATCAGGCTGATGCCGTCATGTTCACGGAAAATACGCCGCGCACGGGAGCGCACTTCGGTTGGCGTCAGGCCAGAGGAATCGTCAATGTACATATTGCGCTTCTCCAGCAGGATACCCATGGTGCTGGAAATTCGCGCCCAGTCCTCATCGTCCAACTGGCCGGTACGAATACGGGTCTGATCCACACGTGACAGCGAGGCCAGCATACGCATCATGATCTGGTTGCAGGGCATTTCCAGGCTGAAAATCAGCACGGGCTTGTCCTGCGTCATCGCGGCGTGTTCGCACAGGTTCATGGCGAAGGTGGTTTTACCCATTGCTGGACGGGCGGCGACGATGATCAGATCCGACTTTTGCAAACCGGCGGTTTTCTTATTGAGATCCTGATAGCCGGTATCCACCCCGGTGACGCCATCGTGCGGCTGCTGATACAGCTGCTCAATACGCGCAACGGTATCTTCCAGGATACGCTCGATCCCTTTTGGACCCTCATCTTTGCTGGCACGGTTTTCCGCGATTTGGAATACCCGCGATTCGGCTAAATCGAGCAGATCTTCACTGCTGCGCCCCTGCGGATCGTAGCCGGCGTCAGCGATCTCATTGGCCACCGAGATCATCTCACGCACTACCGCACGTTCACGCACGATATCCGCATAAGCGCCGATGTTGGCAGCGCTTGGGGTGTTTTTCGATAATTCGGCCAGATAGGCGAAGCCGCCGACAGAGTCCAGTTCGCCCCGCTGTTCCAGCGATTCGGACAGGGTGATCAAATCGATAGGCCGACTCATCTCCAGCAGGCGCTGCATCTCGGTAAAGATCAGGCGGTGCGGGCGGCTGAAGAAATCATTGGAGACCACGCGTTCCGCCACGTTATCCCAGCGTTCGTTATCCAGCATCAAACCGCCCAACACTGACTGCTCAGCCTCCAGCGAATGTGGCGGCATCTTCAGCCCTTCCATCTGGCGATCGCGGGGACGTTCTCTGGCTTCGTCTGCGTTTGTTTTGTTGGTTGGTTTTTTTCCTGCCATGAAGCGTATTCTTAATCCGGTTGCGAATGAAGGATCCTGACGCGAGAGTATACGTGATTTTTATCTGTGATTCCTGCGGCATAACCGATGCAAAAAAGGTATCAATCCGCGCGCGGACAAACTGGATCGCCAATACTAAAACGCGTAGGGTGAAATCAGACACCCACACGAGGTACTGATATGGCCAAGCGCATTCAATTCTCCGCCACCGGCGGCCCTGAAGTGTTGCAATACGTTGATTTTACCCCACCAGACCCGGCAGCCGGTGAGGTGCAGATCGAGAACAAGGCGATCGGCATCAACTATATCGACACCTACATACGCAGCGGGTTATACCCGCCCGCCAGCCTGCCAAGTGGGTTGGGCACCGAGGCGGCCGGGGTGGTCACCAAGATCGGCGCAGGAGTCAGCGCGCTGAAGCCGGGTGACCGCGTGGTTTACGCCCAGTCAACGCTCGGTGCTTACAGCGAAGTGCACAACGTCGCGCAGGAAAAAGTGGCCATCCTGCCGCACAATTTGAGTTTCGAGCAAGGGGCAGCCTCATTCCTGAAGGGGCTGACGGTGCATTACCTGCTGCGTCAAACCCATGAGGTGCAGCCGGGTGAAGTGTTCCTGTTCCATGCTGCCGCAGGCGGTGTCGGGTTGATTGCCTGCCAGTGGGCCAAAGCGCTCGGGGCGAGGTTAATCGGCAGCGTCGGTTCCGACGAAAAAGCCGAGCTGGCGAAGCGTGCCGGCGCCTGGGCCACCATCAATTACCATAAGGAAGACATCGCCCAGCGCGTCGCCGAACTGACCCAGGGCGAAAAAGTCGGCGTGGTGTATGACTCTGTGGGCCAAAGTACCTGGCAAGCCTCGCTCAATAGCCTCAAGCGACGTGGGCTGATGGTGAGCTTTGGCAACGCCTCCGGCCCGGTTACCGGAGTCGATCTGGCGTTGCTGAACCAGAAAGGCTCTCTGTATGTCACTCGCCCTTCCCTCAATGGCTACATCACCAGCCGCGCGGAACTGCAATTTGCCAGCAATGAGCTGTTTTCATTGATCGGCAGCGGGGCCATCAAGGTCGACGTGAAGGAAGAGCAGAAGTTTGCGCTGGCTGACGCACAACGTGCGCATCAGGTGCTGGAAAGCCGTAATACCAGCGGCTCAAGCCTGCTGATCCCTGGTCGTTGAGTTGGAAAAAAGATCGGTAAAATTAGGTATAACGTGCGGTGGTACATCGTCTAAAGGCGAAGAGTGGAATATGATCTTCCGGCAATTCACGTTGTTCAATAGGGAAATAGCTCTGAAATGAAAATAAAAATGCTGGTTACAGCGCTGGTTTTCGCCGCAGCTCCAGCGTTGGCCACCGCAGCGCAGGCAGCGACGCCAAACGCAGAAAAAGACGCATTGATGAAATACCCTTACTCTGCCGCCTATACGCAATGTATGAGCAAACCAGATCTCAATACACCAAGTATGGCTGCCTGCATTGAAACAGAGTTCAAGCTCTGGGATGCACGCCTGAACAAGTCCTATAAAGAAGCGCTCAAGTTTAAGGCGGCCCCAAAAGCCTGGCGTGAGGCACAGCGTAACTGGCTGAAGTTCAAAGACAGCCAATGCCAGGCGCTGGTGGCAGCACCGCATGGCTCCGGCGATGCACTGGATGCGGCTTCATGCCAACTGAACATGACCATTGAACGCACGTTGCAGCTTGAAAGCGACGACTGGCCAAGATCTTAATATTCCTGGATTATCAGTAACAAAAAGGGCTCCGTAAGGAGCCCTTTTTGTTACTGCGTTTGTAGGGGTAGAGCAGAGTCCGCCAGAGACAGTGGGTTGCTTGAGCAACGCTCGTATTATTATTGTCTCTTGCGGTGATGAAATCGGTCGCATCGCTGCATCGGCAAACATCCTAACAGCCCCGAGGCGCAAAAAAAATGGCTAATGCGCCGCACCGGCCGTTTAAACGTCAAGCTGTGATCGCTGCCGCATTAAGAACGCCTCTGTTGCTCGATTTTCAGCGTGACCGACTGATTATTCGACAAAAAATTAATAGCGGCGTATTGAAGGCTTCTGCATTGAACGGTAGATCCAAACGCCAACCACCGCCAAAATCAGCCACGGCAACAGCTTAATCACCATCGCAAACAGCCCGCCAATCAGCATGAATGCCGCGGCCACCAGCAACGCCGCGAATACGCCCAGCAACGAAATGCCCGTCACCATCAGCATGACGATAAAGCCGACCAGAAAGAAGAGTTCCAACATGATTTTGCTCCTTCGCAAAACAAAGTATCTGCGAAGGTATTACAAGAAGCGTGCCAAAATGGTGAGAGGACTAAGTTATTGAAATTGAAAAAAAGGCATGCCGCATCACGCAACATGCCTGGTCAAAAACACTAACTGTTAGTCAGAATTTTATCTCTATTACGCCATCTCGGTGCGCGGTAGGCGAACCAAATCCAGCGCCTGCTCAACCACGCGTGCATCGGCCCCTGGCTTATGGGCATTTTCACTCAGGTGACGGCGCCACTGACGGGCACCGGGCACGCCCTGGAACAACCCAAGGATATGGCGGGTGATATGGCCCAAATAGGTGCCCTTCGACAGCTCGCGTTCAATGTACGGATACAGCGATTCGATAATCGCTATGCTGTCCATAATTTCGCTTTGGCAACCAAACAGTTCACTGTCGACCCGCGCCAGAATGCCCGGGTTCTGGTAGGCTTCGCGCCCCATCATCACGCCATCCAGATGCTGCAGATGCTGTTTCGCCTCTTCCAGCGTTTTCACCCCCCCGTTAATCGCCAGAGTGAGCGTCGGGAAATCCTTTTTTAACTGGTACACGCGCGGATAATCCAGCGGCGGCACTTCGCGGTTCTCTTTCGGACTCAGGCCCGACAGCCATGCCTTGCGGGCATGAATGGTAAACATGTCACATTCACCGCGCCCGGCGACGGTGGCGATGAAATCGCACAGAAACTCGTAGCTGTCCTGATCGTCAATACCAATGCGGGTTTTCACCGTCACCGGGATCGACACCACGTCGCGCATCGCCTTGATGCAGTCGGCAACCAGCGTTGCCTGCCCCATCAGGCAGGCACCGAACATGCCGTTCTGTACCCTATCCGACGGGCAACCGACGTTGAGGTTGATCTCGTCGTAGCCGCGCTGCTCAGCCAGTTTGGCGCAGTGCGCCAGCGCAGCCGGATCGCTGCCGCCCAGTTGCAGCGCCACAGGATGTTCTTCTTCGCTGTAGGCCAGATAGTCGCCCTTACCGTGGATAATCGCGCCGGTAGTCACCATCTCGGTATACAGCAAGGTTTCCTTGGTCAACAAGCGGTGGAAGTAACGGCAATGACGATCGGTCCAGTCGAGCATAGGCGCGATGGAAAAACGATTGGCGGCGTATTTTGGGGCGTTATTGTCTGTCGTCATGCTGGGCTACTGGCTACCTGATTCTGTCTGGGGTTCAACGAACGGCATGCTGCCGCAAACGGCTATTATAACGACAATCGACGGCGTTGGGAAAACCGCTGTGTCGCCGATAAAAAAGCACCGGCAAAAGCGAATAAAAAGAGGCTGTCAGGTGTTCTCTCTGTAAGGCCGCAGTTCTGCGTCCTTCATGATGAGGAAATAACCATGAACAGTTTCGTTAAACGCCTGCTGCTGCCAGTCATTGCCGGTTCACTGCTGTTTTCCGGTACCGCTCTGGCGATGGGCGGCGATGGCAGCGGTCAAACCACGCCAACCTGCCCCAAAGGCCAGATATACGATACGAAAACCAAAACCTGCATGGTGGATAAAAGCAGCATGGTCAGCGACAACGATCGCACGAACTATGCCTATGCGCTGGCCAAAAGCGGCCGCTATCAGGAAGCGCTGGATGTGCTGAATACCCTCAAAGATCCCAACACTGCCGTGGCCCTAAATTACCGCGGCTATGCCACCCGCAAGCTCGGCCGCACCGACGAAGGGATCGGCTACTATTTAAAATCAGTGGCGCTCGATCCGAAATACCCCAAAGTCCGCGAATACCTGGGTGAGGCTTATATGATCAAAGGGCGTCAGGACCTGGCGAAGGAGCAGCTTAAGGTTATTCAATCGCTGTGCGGTACCGGTTGTGAAGAGTACCGAGATCTGGCGGCGGCTATCGATCATCACCCTGAATCGTAAAACCCGGAGGCAAACATCAGCAGCGACGCGATCCGCAACGAAATCGGCCAATATCTCTCCCGCCTGTGGCGCTATGGCTTGGTGCTGTCCCACCGGCGGGACGTAGCCGACGACTTGGTTCAGGCCACCTGCGTGCGGGCGTTGGAACGCGCCGCACAGTTTGCCGTGGGAACGCGTATGGACCGCTGGTTATTTTCCATTCTTCACTCCATCTGGTTGAACGAGGTCCGCTCTCAGCACATTCGCCAGGGACAGGGCTTTGTCGACGTTGACGAACTGGCCGGTGCGGAAAACGGCGAGCAGCCGATTTGGGCCAATGAGGTGATGCAACGGGTTAATCAACTGCCGGAGGCGCAGCGCAATACGTTGTTTCTGGTGTACGTGGAGGAACTTTCTTACCGGGAAGCCGCTGAGGTGCTAGGTGTGCCCATTGGCACCATCATGAGCCGTCTGGCGGCGGCACGGCTGCGGTTGGCGAACGACAGCCTGCTGCAAACCCGTACCCCGCAGGTAAAAGGAGAACAATCATGAATTCAGCCTACGCAACGGATGAACTGCTGGTCGCCTATCTGGATAATCAGTTGGACCCACAGCAACGCCATCGGCTGGAACAGCGTCTGGCCGGTGAACCGGCGTTGGCAGAACGCTTGTCGTTGCTGGAGCGCAGCAGCTTGCCCTTTAAGCAAGCCTTTGCGCCTTTGCTTGATGAAGCGCCGGTGCAAAGATTGCAGTCAAAATTGCCACTTATCGTCCCCTCGCCACCGCACGCTATCAGCCGCCGTGGCCTGATTGCCGCCGCCGTCGCTTTTCTGGCACTGGGCATCGCAGGCGATCGCGCCTATCTGCAGCTCAGCCAACCGGATGACAACTGGCGGAGCCTGGTCGCTCAATATATGGCGTTGTACAGCCCGGAAACGCTGATGGGTTTTGAAGGCTCCGCAGCGCAGATTACCAGTCAACTACAGCACACCGGTGATCGGCTGGGCATCGCGCTTCCTCTGCCGCAGCTGACGTTGCAAGGGGCCGAACTGAAAAACGCCCGTGTGCTGGCGTACGACGATCGCCGTATTGCTCAATTAACCTGGTTGGATGCGCGGTACGGTGTTTTGGCACTGTGTATTATCCAGCAACCGGGCAAGTCGCAGCCCGCCGAGAGCGAACAACGCCTGGGAATGAATGTGGTCTATTGGTCCGATAGCAGACACAGCTTCATGCTGATTGGCCATAACCCGGCAGTGGAAATGGTCAGATTGGCCAGTCAATTACAGCGTTCGCTGACCGCCTAAGAGCCTACGCGAAGCCATAGCCTGCGAGAACGGCACGGAACATCGTGAATATCATCACATTTCTGGCTAACAACGGGCGCTAAACCGGACGTTTAATGCGCCATACTGGCAGAAAAGTGGCCGACTCTCGGCGATTTGGCTGAAGCATGGTAAAATCGGCTTTTTTACGTACCGGGAAATTTGCCATGAACTCAAGCACCCAGGAAAAGCTGCTGGCGCAGGCTGAACAACTCTGCCAGCAACGCAATGTGCGGCTGACACCGCAGCGGCTGGAAGTGTTACGCCTGATGGCACAACAGCCCGGTGCCATCAGCGCTTACGACCTGCTGGATTTGCTGCGCGTAGCCGAACCCCAGGCCAAACCCCCCACGGTTTACCGTGCATTGGATTTCCTGTTGGAACAAGGCTTTATTCATCGCGTGGAATCGGCGAACAGCTATGTGTTGTGCCATCATTTCGAACAGCCGATGCATACTTCCGCACTGTTCATTTGCGATCGCTGCGGCCAGGTGACTGAGCGCACAACCGAAGGGATCGAAGAGACGCTGCAAAAGCTGGCTAAAGAGTCAGGATTTGCCCTGCGTCACAGCGTGGTAGAAGCCCATGGTCTGTGTGAGGGTTGCGTTGAGGTAGAAGCCTGCGACAGCAAACATGATTGCGGCGAACACGATCACAGCATCGCTATCAAGAAGAAATAAGAGGGTATCAGGTACCTCCCTGTACCTTCGGCCATAGCGTCAAGGGGATTGAAACGCCTGGCCATCAGCATAGTTTACGGCCGCAATCCGCTGCGGCCTATCGCACTACCAGCGATACTTGTTGTGGTCTTCCCAGGATTTCACTTCTTTCTCGGCCGCCTCTTTCTGGTAGCCGTAGCGTTCCTGAATTTTACCGACAAGCTGTTCGCGTTTCCCTTCAATGACCGTCAAATCATCATCGGTCAGCTTGCCCCATTTTTCCTTCACTTTCCCTTTAAACTGCTTCCAGTTACCGTCGGCTTGATCTTTGTTCATAACCTCTCCGTTACCTGTGATTAGTCAGTTTTAAAAACTTGTCGCTGGGCTTAACTGAGTAATAATCATGGTCAATTGACCTAAAATGAAGGGAATATCATTCCAATTCATTCCGCCAGCCACATGATTAACTATAGCAACAGATATCGATAAATAACAAAAAACCAGAATAAAAATTCAACAAAACAACAAAATTCAGTAAAACACCCGAAATAACAGTCAGTAAGCGGGACTCAATCGACGCGATAATATGTAACTCAATATGAATACAAAACATTAGTTAATTTTATGATAACGTCTCATTGTGAGCCGTTGGATCCGCGGCAAACCAGGTACCGCGCAGCCTGTGGCGGTGCCAAATCCAGCCGAGCGCGATGCCGCGCAGAGAAAGAAAGACCGCCAGCGCCAGCCATAAACCATGATTGCCCAAGGCGGGTACGGTCAGCAGCGTCAAACCATAGCCGGCCGCTGCCACTGCCATGCTGTTGCGCATTTCTGCTCCTCGGGTGGCGCCAATAAACATGCCGTCCAGCAAATAGCACCATACGCCCACCAATGGCAGCACCACCTGCCACGGCAGATAGTGGCCGGCCAGCGCACGCAGTTCCGGTAACGAGGTCAAGGCGGCGATAATATGCTGACCGGCAACGGCATAAACCAGGCCAAAGGCCAACGCGACCAGACAGGCTTGTCGGCAAGCCGCACGCCACACCTTGCGCAGTTGGCTATCGTCACGCGCGCCATAGGCATGGCCAGAATGCGCTTCAACCGCGTAGGCAAAACCGTCGAGCGCATAGGCGGTAAAGGTCAGTAAGTTCATCAGCACCGCATTCACCGCCACCACTTCGCCGCCAAGCCGGGCACCGAAGATGGTCAAAGAAGCGAAACACAGCTGCAGCAGCAGGGAACGCAGCATAATGTCGCGATTCAGCGCCAGTAAACGCCGCAGGTTGCCACGCCAGGCAGTGCGCAGCATCGGCATGGAAATGCCACGTAGGCGCATGACCCGCCAGGACAGCCATAAGCCCAGCAGCAGCGTGGCATACTCAGAAATAGCGGTTGCCGTCGCCGCACCTTGCACGTTCCAGCCCAGCCCCATCACCAGCCAGATATCCAGTACAATATTCAATAAGTTGCCGACAATCAGCAGGATCACCGGCGCACGTACGTATTGCACGCCAAGCAGCCAGCCCAGGATAACCATGTTCGCCAATGCCGCCGGTGCGCTCAGCCAGCGGATCTCGAGGAATAATCGGGCCTGCTCCAGCACCGCCACGTCGCCACCGACGATTTTCAGCGCCAGTTCGATCAGCGGATGGCGCAGCAAGACAATGGCCACACCGGCCAACGCCGCCAGCAGCAGCGGTTGCATAAAGGCGCGCGCCAATCCCTGTGGGTTTTGTGCGCCCAGAGCCTGCGCAGTCAGACCGGTGGTGCTCATACGCAGGAACAACAACAGCATGAACAGGAAGCTGGTCGCCATGGCTCCTACCGCCACACCGCCCAGATAAACAGGGCTGTCGAGGTGACCGATCACTGCGGTATCCACCAGCCCAAGCAACGGCACGGTGATATTGGAGAAAATCATTGGCAGCGCCAGGCGCCACAAGGCTTTATCGGTATCGCTGGTGAAGGCGGAGAGCAGGCGCATAGTGAAATGTTCCCGTGGCAATGCGGTTTTAATCGATCAGAAATGACATCGCCCCAGAGCTGGGGCGATTTAAATCAAAGGGCAGCGTGCAGGCTTATGGGTTAAACCCAGTCGCCGTTGCGGATCACGCCGACCGCCAAGCCTTCAATGGTGAAGTTCTGCTGACGCAGATCAACCACAATCGGCTGGAACTCACTGTTTTCCGGTAGCAACTCAACCACGTTACCGTGCTTTTTCAGCCGCTTGACCGTAACTTCATCTTCGATGCGCGCCACAACCACCTGGCCATTACGCACGTCCTGAGTTTTATGCACCGCCAGCAGATCACCGTCCAGAATACCGATATCACGCATCGACATACCGTTAACCCGCAGTAGGAAATCCGCGCTCGGTTTGAACAAAGAAGGATCCACCTTGTAGTGACCTTCGATATGCTGCTGCGCCAGCAGCGGCTCACCGGCAGCCACGCGGCCAATCAGCGGTAAACCCTCTTCATCTTCCATCAGCAACCGAATGCCGCGCGAAGCGCCGGAGACGATTTCGATGACGCCTTTACGCGCCAGCGCTTTCAGATGTTCTTCTGCGGCATTTGGCGAACGGAACCCCAGACGCATGGCGATCTCGGCACGCGTCGGCGGCATGCCAGTGGACGAAATATGATCGCGAATCAGATCATAGACCTCTTGCTGTCTGGTAGTTAGTGCTTTCATTCCGCCCCCTGTTTGTTTATACAGTCTTGCTGTGAGTATATACAGGTAAGTGCGGCTTGGGAACCGAAGAATGAATAAAAATCAGGGATTAGCGACCCGGATCGCAACGAGCTTGCTCTGCTCAGACAAAGTGCTGCCACAGCACCGCGCCCCAAACAAACAGCGCCAAAATAACCGCCAGCAAAACTGCCGCCGACCCCATATCCTTGGCCCGGCCGGACAGCTCGTGATACTCGGTCCCCACCCGGTCAACAATCGCCTCAATCGCGCTGTTGAGCATCTCGACAATCATCACCAGCACCACCGACCCAATCAGTAAAATGCGCGCTATCGCACCCACGTCCAGCCAAATCGCCAGTATGATAGCCAGGACGGTCACCACCAACTCCTGGCGGAACGCCGCTTCGTGCTGCCAGGCAGCGGAAAAACCTTTATAAGAGTAGCCGGCGGCTTTAATAATACGGGTCAGGCCGGTTGCTTGGTTCGTCATGTTTTTAGTGCCTTTCGCAGAGGTAAGTCATAATTAAACAGTTTAGGCCAGGAAGCGCTCACGGCTCCCGGTTTTCCAACACCACAGATCTGCTACCCGGTTTCTGGTATGCTTGCGGCGCATTGCTAACAAGAGGCTTCACGTTGTTATGTCAGGTTGGCGTAAAATTTATTATAAACTATTGAATTTACCACTCAAATTGTTGGTAAGAAGTAAGGTTATCCCTTCAGATCCGGTCACGGAGTTAGGGTTGGATCCCTCACGGCCGATTTTGTATGTTTTACCTTATAATTCCAAGGCGGATTTACTGACGCTGCGCACCCAGTGCCTGGCGCAGGATTTGCCCGATCCTCTCGAACCGCTGGAAATAGACGGCACCGTGCTGCCCAGCCACGTGTTTATTCACGACGGCCCGCGCGTATTCCGCTACTACACGCCGAAAGAAGAGTCGGTAAAACTGTTCCACGACTATCTGGATCTGCATCGCAGTAACCCGGATCTCGATATTCAGATGCTGCCGGTTTCGGTGATGTTTGGCCGCTCTCCGGGGCGCGAAGGCCACGGCACACCGCATCTGCGCTTGCTAAATGGCGTGCAGAAATTCTTCGCCGTGCTGTGGCTCGGCCGCGATAGCTTTGTGCGCTTCTCCAATACCGTTTCGCTGCGCCGCATGGCGACCGAGCACGGTACGGACAAGATCATCGCGCAAAAGCTGGCTCGCGTAGCCCGGATGCACTTCTCGCGTCAGCGTCTGGCCGCAGTAGGCCCAAGCCTGCCGGCCCGTCAGGACCTGTTCAACAAGCTGTTGGCGTCCAAAGCGATTGAAAAAGCGGTCGAAGACGAAGCGCGCAGTAAAAAAATCTCCCACGAAAAAGCCCAGCAAAATGCCATTGCATTGATGGAAGAGATTGCCGCCGACTTTTCTTACGAGACGGTGCGCCTTTCCGACCGCGTGCTGAGCTGGACCTGGAACCGCTTGTATCAGGGCATCAACGTCACCAACGCCGAACGCGTGCGTCAGCTGGCGCAGGACGGCCACGAGATCGTGTATGTGCCCTGTCACCGCAGCCACATGGACTATCTGCTGTTGTCCTATGTGTTGTACCACCAGGGCCTGGTGCCGCCGCACATTGCTGCCGGTATTAACCTCAACTTCTGGCCGGCCGGGCCGATCTTCCGCCGCCTGGGCGCGTTCTTTATCCGCCGGACCTTCAAAGGCAACAAGCTGTACTCGACGGTGTTCCGTGAATACCTCGGCGAGCTGTTTACCCGCGGTTACTCGGTCGAGTACTTTGTCGAAGGCGGGCGTTCCCGTACCGGGCGTTTGCTGGAGCCGAAGACCGGCACCCTGTCGATGACCATTCAGGCGATGCTGCGCGGCGGGGCCCGCCCTATCACGCTGGTGCCGATCTACATCGGTTACGAGCACGTGATGGAAGTGGGTACCTACGCCAAAGAGCTGCGTGGCGCCACCAAGGAAAAAGAGAGCCTGCTGCAGATGCTGCGCGGCTTGCGCAAACTGCGTAATCTCGGCCAAGGCTACGTGAACTTCGGCGATCCCCTGCCGTTGACCACCTACCTGAACCAGAATGTGCCGCAGTGGCGCGAATCGATTGACCCGATCGAATCCCAGCGCCCAAGCTGGCTGACGCCGACGGTCAACGATCTGGCGGCCAAGATTATGGTGCGCATCAACAATGCCGCAGCGGCCAACGCCATGAACCTATGTTCCACGGCGTTACTGGCTTCTCGCCAGCGCTCGTTAACCCGCGAGCAGTTGCTTGAACAGTTGGAATGCTATCTGCAACTGATGCGCAACGTGCCTTATGCCGATGACGTTACCGTGCCGACTCAAACGCCGGATGAGTTGCTGGATCACGCGCTGAACATGAACAAGTTCGAGGTGGAGAAGGATAACATCGGCGATATCATCATTCTGCCGCGCGAGCAGGCGGTGCTGATGACCTATTACCGCAACAATATCCATCACCTGCTGGTTCTGCCGTCTCTGATTGCCACTATCGTGATGCACCATCGCCGGGTATCTCGCGCTGAACTGCTGCGCCAGATTGGTTTGATTTACCCGATGCTGAAAGCCGAGCTGTTCCTGCACAACGACAAGGAACAACTGCCGGAAGTGCTGCAACCGCTGATCGAGGAAATGATCCGTCAGCAATTGATCTGCGATAAAGGCGACGATCTGGTACTGAATCCAGCACGTATCCGTCCGTTGCAGCTGCTGGCCGCCGGTGTCCGTGAAACCTTGCAGCGCTACGCCATCACCATGTCTATCCTCAGCGCCAACCCGAGCATTAACCGCGGTGCGCTGGAGAAAGAGAGCCGTATCATGGCGCAGCGTTTGTCCGTGCTGCACGGCATCAACGCACCGGAGTTCTTCGACAAGGCGGTATTCTCCACTCTGGTGGCTACGTTGCGTGAAGAAGGCTACATCAATGATATTGGCGATGCGGTGCGTGAGCACACCCTAGAGGTGTACAACATGCTGAGCGACCTGATTACCCCGGAAATCAAACTGACCATTGAAAGCGTCAGCATGCCGGCGGAAACCAACGCTCTGCCGGAAGCGATTGAACCGGAAGAGAAAGACCAGTAATACGTTGATAAAAAAAACAAAAAGGCACCCCAGGGTGCCTTTTTTACTGTCCGAACGTGGTCAACTTTGCCAGTAACTCAGCGCAATACCGATAAACAGTACCAGCCCGACGTAGTTGTTATCCAGGAACGCTTTGAAGCAGGCATCCCGTTCACGACCGGCAATTTGTTTTTGCTGATGGATAAACAGGGCTCCCGCCAGCAACAGCGACCAATAAAACGCGCCGCTCAACTGCGCCAGATAGCCCACCCACAGCATCAGCAGCAAGGTGGCGAACTGCAGCAGGCCGACGATCAGTTTGTCGTAACGGCCGAACAAAATGGCGGTGGATTTCACGCCAATCTTCAGATCATCGTCGCGATCGACCATGGCATACAGCGTATCGTAAGCTACCGTCCAGCAGATGTTGGCCAGCAGCAGCAGCCAGCAGCTCAGCGGCAACGATTCGCTGACGGCGGCGTAGGCCATCGGAATGCCCCAACCAAACGCAGCGCCCAATACGAACTGCGGCAAATGAGTGACCCGCTTCATAAACGGATAGGCCCATGCCAGCGCCAACGCCGCCAGAGACAGCCAGATGGTCATCGCATTCAGCGTCAGCACCAGCGCGAACGAAATCAGCACCAGCACCACAAACAGGATCTTGGCCTCTTTTTCGCTCACCCGGCCGCTGGGCATTGGGCGTCCGGCGGTACGCTTCACATGGCCATCGACGGCGCGATCGGCATAATCATTCACCACACAGCCGGCGGCACGCATCAGGAAAACCCCGACCACAAACACCAGCAGGATAGACAACGACGGCATGCCCTTCCCCGCCAGCCACAGCGCCCACAGCGTCGGCCACAGCAACAGCAAGGTGCCAATAGGTTTATCGATGCGCATCAGATGGCTATAAGCCTGCCATTTACTTTGAATCACGCTTCCCTCCAAGGTATTTCCTCTCCTCATCATTCGGGGTCAGTACTGCCCGCGGCGTACAGCGGCGAAGCCGGTAGAAACAGTTCGGTCAGCAACAGCGGTTTACCCGCCAGCCGCAGGCGGGAACGGCGTGCCCACAGCGCATCTTGCCGACCGATATGGATGTAATCGCGAGTTAACTCGTCGCTGCTAAAAAGATAGCGCCCCAACGGCAATGTGCCCAAATCCACCAGCGCCAAATCCGGGCCGGTCAGAGTTTCCTGCGGGATCACCGTACGCCCCAGCAGCCAGGGCTGGTTGTCGCCCAACAGCACGATTTCACGCAGCCAGTATCGTGGGCTGTCAGGAAGATGGTCGGCTTCTTCGCCCAGTTGATCGCGGGTGATAAAACACTCGCGCTGCGGCTCAACGTGCACGCGCCCGCAGTGACGTTCAAAGCGGCGGGTCATGGATCCTAACTCCATCAGCCAATCACTGACGGCGGCGGGTGGCGGAGATTGTTGCGCGGATAACCACTCCAACGGCGGCAGGATGGAATCCTTATTGCCAGACATTGCTCTACTCCATGCCTGACGCCGCGCCCTGCGGCCGCGCCAGACCAGACAAACTGTTAACAGTTGACCATTGTAACGCAGAAATTCAAAAGCGGCAGGCTGATTCGTGGCGTGGCGCACAGCAAAATAACGCCCAAAAAAGCAACGCAATGTCATCTTTCTGCCATCTGTTTTCTTTACCTTCGTCCACCGGAGCGATGGGGATTCTGTGATCGCCTGCAAACTTTCGCCTCTGCCACATTGTTTTATCTACGCGCGTAGATACTCTTGTGCCGCAGCGTTGAATCGCCATCAGTCCAACACTTTGTCAGCAAACCTTCTTGCCGACACCAGGGAAACCATCTTTAACGGCGCCATTTATGGCGCATGACGAAAAGAGGATATCAATGCCATGAGCGAAACAACGCTTGCACACCAACAGGCCGCCGGCGATACGCTGGCGGCCGACGAACGACTGGCCACCAAAGAAGGGCGCGGCCAATTCTGGCGTGCCACTTTTTCCTGCTGGCTCGGCACCGCGATGGAATATGTCGATTTCGCACTGTATGGCCTGGCGGCCGGTATGGTGTTCGGCGATGTGTTCTTTCCCGAAGCCACACCGATAGTGGCGCTGTTGGCCAGCTTTGCCACTTACTCCGTCGGCTTTGTCGCCCGTCCAATCGGTGCGTTGGTATTCGGCTGGATTGGCGATCGCAAAGGCCGCCGCGTGGTACTGCTCACCACGGTCGCGTTGATGGGCGTTTCTACCACGCTGATCGGGCTGATCCCCTCCTACGCACAAATTGGCGTTTGGGCGCCTGTCTGTCTGGTGATCCTGCGTTTTGCGCAAGGTTTCGGTGCCGGAGCGGAGCTCTCCGGCGGCGCGGTGATGCTGGCAGAATACGCGCCGGCAAAACGACGCGGTCTGGTCGCGTCGATCATCGCCATCGGTTCCAACAGCGGCACCCTGCTGGCGTCGCTGGTGTGGTTGTTAGTGTTGCAGTTGGACAAAGCGGATCTTATCGCCTGGGGATGGCGTATTCCGTTCCTTGCCAGCATCCTGATCGCCGCAGGAGCACTTTACCTGCGCCGCCACGTACGCGAAACGCCGGTGTTTGAACGCGAGCTGCAGCAAAACCACCAGCGGATGCTGGAAAATACCCCCACCGAGCCGGATAACCGCAGTTATTTGCAGCGCACCAAAGCTTTTTGGATCATGCTTGGCCTGCGCATTGGCGAGAATGGCCCCTCCTATCTGTGTCAGGGCTTTATCGTCGGTTACGTCGCCAAGGTGCTGATGGTGGACAAGTCGGTGCCCGCCCTGGCGGTGATGATCGCCTCACTGTGCGGTTTCCTGGTGATCCCCCTGGCCGGTTGGCTTTCCGATCGCTTCGGCCGTCGCATCACTTACCGCTGGTTCTGTCTGTTGCTGGTGTTGTATGCCTTCCCGGCGTTCTGGCTGCTCGACAGCCGCGAACCGGCAACCGTCATTTCAGTGATTGTGGTCGGCATGTGCATTGCGTCACTCGGCATTTTTGGGGTGCAGGCGGCCTATGGCGTGGAACTGTTCGGCGTCAAAAATCGCTATTCAAAAATGGCGTTCGCCAAGGAGCTGGGGTCGATCCTTTCCGGCGGTACCGCTCCGCTGATCGCCACCGCGTTGCTGTCCGGCTTCGGTCACTGGTGGCCTGTCGCCTGCTATTTTGTTGTAATGGCGGCCATTGGCTTAATCACTACCTTCTTTGCACCGGAAACACGCGGCCGCGATCTAAACCTGCCGCAGGACGCGGCGTAATCAGGGCGCACAGGAACCCAACTTGGATAATCAATCTGCGCGACGCATCACCCGTGCCGACGTCGCCCGCGTAGCGGGCACCTCGGTTGCGGTCGTCAGCTACGTGATCAACAACGGACCGCGCCCGGTGGCGGAAGCCACCCGTCTGCGGGTGCTGGAGGCGATCGAAAAAACCGGTTACCGACCAAACGATATCGCCCGGGCACTGGCTTCAGGCAACACCCTGACCTACGGGTTGGTGGTACCCGATATCTCCAACCCGTTTTTTGCCACCCTGGCCCAGGCGTTGCAGCGAGAGGCTTTCAGCCACGGTCGGGTACTGCTGTTGGGTGACGCCGGTGACGACCGCCAGCGCGAGCACGATCTGATTAATCATCTGCTGCGCCGTCAGGTTGACGGGCTGCTGTACACCAGCGTCGATCGCCATCCCTGGTTCGATCTGATCCGCGCATCCGGCACGCCATGCGTAATGATTGACACCATAGACAGCCATGCCGGCGTCTGCGCCATTCGCGTCGACGAGCGTGATGCAGCCTGTCAGGCAACTCGCCATCTGTTGCAGCACGGCTATCAGGACATCGGCATTTTTGTGGGCCCCTTGACCATGCTCAACGCGCAGGACCGCCTTAACGGCTGGCGTGATGCACTGAAGGAAGCGGGCATTGCGCCACGCGAAGAGTGGATATTCGAAGCGCCCTATACCCGTCAGGGGGGCTATCAGGCCAGCCAGA
The DNA here is from genome assembly GCF_047456085.1 of Serratia sp. BNK-12. Lineage (NCBI taxonomy): Bacteria > Pseudomonadati > Pseudomonadota > Gammaproteobacteria > Enterobacterales > Yersiniaceae > Serratia > Serratia sp. BNK-12. The sequence continues at coordinate 308,523 of NZ_CP179896.1, read as the reverse complement.
AAATGCTGCAAGCCCCGCGGCCGCGGGCCATATTCACCTCTAACGAACAACAGGCGCTCGGTTGCCTGTCGGCACTGGCAGAACACCGGCTTCGCGTGCCGGACGATCTGGCGATCATTTGTTTTAACGGCACCCAGCAGTCCGAGTTCAGCGTGCCACCGCTCAGTGCGGTCGAACAACCGATTGACGCCATGGCCAAGCGAGCCATCGCCATGCTGGCCGCCGGTGCTGCACAGCCAGAGCTGCACGAATTCGCTTTCCAACTGCATATCCGCCGATCGTGCGGCTGTTAGTTTATTGATTCAGGTAACCGCTATGCGTTTGATTATTGATTGCGATCCCGGCAACGGCATTCCCGGCGCCAACGTTGATGACGGGCTGGCGCTGGCATTGGCACTGGCGGCCCGCCCGCGACTCTCACTGGAGTTGATCAGCATTGTTGCGGGCAATACGCCACGTGACGCTGGCTTTGCCGTGGCACAACATTTGCTGCAACAAACCGGCTATCAGGTGCCGATTGCCGTCGGCGCGGCGCGCGCGCTGAGCGAACCGCCAGAACCCTGGCGCGCCCACCTCGACCGCGCGATTGCCGATCCTGATCTGGCGGCACTGTGGCGCAATACGCCTTACCCACAGGCCGCGACCACGCCAACGCCGAACGCCGCCGTGGCGATCGGCGAGTTGATCTGCAATAACCCCGGCGAGATCACCCTGGCGGCAATCGGCCCCCTGACCAACGTCGCCCATGCTCTGCAGCTGTACCCGCAGATGGCACAGGCGGTGAAGGAAATTGTGATCATGGGCGGAGTCTTCAACCTGGAAGGCTACATCAAGGACACCAATTTTGGTCTGGATCCGGAAGCCGCACGGCAGGTGCTGACCAGCGGTGCCAATATTACGCTCGCCCCACTGGACGTTACTACGCAAACCATGTTGACTCAGGAAAGCCTGGCGCAGATGACCCAACCGGACACGCCGCTGTGTCGCTATCTGCGAACCACCACTCAACCCTGGATCGACTATTCCCGCCATACCCGCCATCTGCCGGGTTGCTGGATCCACGATGCGCTGGTGATTGCCTGGTTGCTTGAGCCACAGTTGGTGACCACGGAGGAATATTATGTAGATGTCGCACTGGAAGGCGCTATGACGCGCGGCAGTTCTCGCCGCTGGCGTCCCGGAAGCCTGCGTCTGACGGTCGGCATGCCGGAACCCGAAGGCAAGCCGTTGCGGGTGATGCAGCAGGTGGATAATGCCCGCCTGCTGGCGTTGATCGGCACCACCCTGGCCCGCGGATGAAAAAAGGTGCGCCGGGGCGCACCAATCATCGAGCCAGCATCGACAGCGTCGGGTACTACCCCTTGCCTTTCACGCTACCAATAAAGGTTTCACGTGCTGTGGTGGAACCCAGTTTTTCAGCCTCATTCATCAGTTTCAGCGCTTTATCGATATCGCCCGCCTTCACCGCCTGTTTGATGCCGTTGTTAAAGTAAGCTTCGGTGTCATTCAACATGGGTTCCGCCGGTTGAGTCGGCGCCGGGGCCGGTGCTGCTGCGACGGCGGCCGTTGATCCCACCACCACTGGCGTCGCCGACGGTGCCGGCTGCAGCATGCCGATCATGATGTTGCCGCTGCCCTGCTCTGCCGTGACCTTCAGTTTGATAGTGCCGCTGGTGCTATGCCGGGCGATCGGATCCGGAATATCCGGCACCGCGTTGCCCACGCCCTGTGCATAAGCCTTGGCCGGGTTGGTCAGTTGCGTGGTTTTCGCCAGATCCTGACGGGTGGTGTACACCAGCAGATAAATTTGTTTCTGACCGAGTGCCGGGGTCAGTTTCAGCGTGCCCTCTAGCCGATCGGATGACATCGCACCCGGTGGTTGATACGGGAAGTAGCTGCTCGGGTAATAGGCCGCAGGGCGCAGGTGCTCATCCAGCACCAACACGCTCGGCGCGTAAAGTGAGTTGTTCTTGCTGATGCTGCTCAGCGTGACTTCCAGCGAACCGCGATCGGCCGGCAGCGTATAAGCGGCAATAGCGCCCTGAATGTCGCCCTGGTTGATTTGCGGGCTGACATTATCCAGTTTGATGTCCTGGCTGACCGGCGGCATCAGCGGTTGCCACGGCAGGCTTTGCAGCGTGCTGGCGCTAATGGCCGGCGCGATGGAAACATTGGCCGGCGTATCGGCATTGACCACCAGCGGTGTGCCAAGGGTCAGAGCCAGTGACAGGCAAAGTGACAGCAGATTCTTTTTCATTGTTATACCCCATGATATCCGGCGCAGCTCAGGCAAGAGAGACGACGCCGGCGAATACAGGCTGGGGAGAGCACCTGGCCCTCCCCGTTATCTCATTACCACCAGATTTCCATCTGGGCACCGAAGGTGACTTCGTCGTCATTGCCGCGGCTGAAGGTATGTAAGCTGGTGTCGTTGTACGCAGTGCCCGAGGTGTAACCGGCGCCGGAGTCGTTATTGGCGTAGCCCCACTTCTCATCCCACTTGGCGTAGGTCGCGAATACGCGGATAGCCGGACGTGACCAGATGCTGTTGCCCGCCTGCCACTGTTGCGCCAGGGTCACTTTGTACTGACCGTTGCGATCGCCGGTGCGCTGGGATTTCACGTTGTCGTAACCGGCTTCCAGCAGGGTGCTCATGATCGGCGTCCATTTGTACATTGGACGTACGCCCACGGTGTACCAGGTGGTGCCGTTATTGTTGTCACGATCGACATCCTGGAACATACCGACGTACATCAGCGCCCATTGATCGTTGAAGTCGATGGCACCGTGGTCCAGCACGCGGATCATCTTGCCGTTGTTGTCGATGGTTGAGCCCTGGTTGCGGCCGTTGTTCTGCGAAGTCATGGAGTCGGTGGCGTACTGCACCACAAACTTGTTGTAGCCGGTCAGGATGCTCTGGGTATGTTCCGCGGTGAACATCCAGCCGTCTTTGCTGGCGCCGTCAGCCAAATGGTATCCGTCCTGAGTATTGGCGCGACCGTAGTCCACACCCAACTCCAGGGTACCGCCCGGGTTTAGCTCCAGGCCGGCCAAACGCACGTCGAAGGTGTCGTTGACGGTAGGACGTTGATCCCACTCGTTATCCAGGTAACCGTAAGAGCCGCCGGATTCTGAGTTACGGGTTACGGCAGCAGACAGTTTGCCGAAGCCCAAATCAATATTTTCCAGACCGGCGCCCGGACCGGAGATATCCCAGTAGTAGAAGTCAATCATGTGAACATCATGACGCTGATAGAAACGCTTACCGGCCCACATGTTGGCACCCGGCAACCATTCAATCAGGTTTTTACCCTGCACATTCACTTCACGGAAGCCTGGCGTCACGTCTTCCCAGTCGGAACGTTGTGAAACGGAGTAAGCCAGGTTGGTATCGAAGTAGAAGCTTTTATCGCCTTCTTTCCACACTTCCTGTCCCAGTTTCAGCTCGGCGTAGGTCTCGCATTCGTTGCCGAGACGGTACTTGCTGCCGGCACCGGTAGCCTGGAAGCACTGTTGCTCGCCACCACTGCCGGTCCAGCCGATGCCGGAACGGGCGTAGCCTTTAAAATCGACGGCCATCGCCTGAGTGGTAAGCACACCAGCGGCGATTGCCAGTGCCAGAGGAAGTTTGCGCAGAGTAGTCATCATTATTCTCCTGTTATACAGACTGTGATGCTTTAAACGCCCGGCTCCTGGTGCAGCCGTTTACATGCCGTACCGTCCTCGCGGAACAGATGGCAACGGTGAGGCGGCAAGCCTATGGCGAATGTTGCACCTTCTTCTACCAGCACCACGTCGTTCTGGCGGTAAACCAGGTTTTGACGAATTGCCGGGATTTGGATGTGGATTTGCGTCTCGTTACCGAGTTGCTCCACCACCTGTACGTCACCCGTAAGCAGTACTTCAGAGGCATCACTGGGCAGCAGATGCTCCGGGCGAATGCCCAGAGACATGTTGGTACCGGGCTGAACGTCGGAGCCTTCCACCGGCAACCACACCAACTGGCGGTTAGGCAGCTCGACCTGGACCTGTTGCGGCTCTGCGGCGGTCACTTTGACCGGCAGGAAGTTCATTTTCGGCGAGCCGATAAAGCCGGCGACAAAGCGGTTGGCCGGATAGTGATACAGCTCCAGCGGCTTGCCGACCTGGGCGACACGCCCGGCGTCCAACACCACGATCTTGTCGGCCAGCGTCATCGCTTCCACCTGATCGTGCGTCACGTAAATCATGGTGCGCTGCAGGCGCTTGTGCAGACGCGAAATCTCAATGCGCATCTGCACCCGCAGCGCGGCGTCGAGGTTCGACAACGGCTCGTCGAGCAAGAACACGTCCGGTTCCGCCACCAGCGTACGGCCGATCGCCACCCGCTGACGCTGCCCGCCGGACAGCGCTTTTGGCCGCCTGTCGAGCAGGTGAGCCAGTTGCAGCACTTCCGACACCTGATTGACCCGCTGGCTGATTTCCGCTTTCTTGGCACCGGCCAGCTTCAGGCCGAACGACATGTTGTCGGCCACCGAAAGGTGCGGATACAGCGCATAGGACTGAAACACCATGCCAATGCCGCGCTCGGAAGGCGGCACCTCATTCATGCGTTTATCGCCGATCATCAGGTCGCCAGAGGTGATGTCCTCCAGCCCGGCAATCATGCGCAGCAGTGTCGATTTGCCGCAGCCCGACGGCCCGACAAACACCACAAACTCACCGTCATCTATCGTCAGATTGACGTCTTTGGAAATCACAGCTTCGCCGAAGGCCTTATAAACGCTGCGCAATGTGACGCTAGCCATGCGTTACTCCCCTGCTTTCGCAGTTAACATTTCGTGTAAAAATGGCGGACGCAAAACCCGCCAAAACCCATTGATGACCCTCTTGCTGCGCACCGTGCTGCCATGCCAATGGCAAGGTCGCCTCAGACGGCGCGGCCGCCTGAGTATAAGGCTGCAGGTTAATCAGCGCTTCAAGGCATTGATCCTGATGGGTAATAAGTAAACGAACCACGCCGTTATGCTGGCTGACCACGCTCAGTTCGCCCTGCTGGATCACCGGCAAGCGGCGCAGCGCCAACAGAGATTGGCAGTAACGCAAAGTGGATTGGTTGTCCTGCTGCTGGCGGCTGATGGCCAGCGCGCGATGTTCGATGGCCACCTGTTGGTACCAGTGGATCTCACCGTTGGTCACCTGTTCCGGCGCTTCATGCCAGGGCATCGGCGTTTGCGCACCCAGCGGATCCTGCAGGCCGGCGGCGTGTGGCAGACCCAATTCTTCGCCCTGATACAGGCAGATGGGCGCAGGCAACATCGCCAGCAGCGTCAAAAAGGCATCAGCCGAACGCAGATTACCCTGGCCCCAATGGCTAACGACTCGCGGCTGATCCGCATCACCGGTGCTCCACAGGCTGTCTGCCAGAGTGGCGCGGCGAGCATTCAACACCTCAATCAATTTCTCTACGCTGAAGGGCACGACCTCCAGCGCCAATGGGCTACGAAGGTACTGCTGCGACGCGGCGGCGCGACGAATGTGATGCGGCCCGTCGCAATACCACAGCGCCAGACCCTGCGCGGCGACCGCCGCCCCCTCTTGCTCCGCCAATGGCTGCGGCAGGACCAGGCCGTCTATCGACAGCTGGTTCAGGTAGGGCAGCGCCGCAATCATGCCGTGAGCATCACCCACGCCATCCCCGTTTCCATCACGGAAACTGACCGGGTGGATCCGGTACAGGGTTGGCTGAGTGACGGTAGGCATTGGCGACATAAATCCGGTTCCCTGCTGCACGTGGCGATAAAATCAATGTGGCCGATAGTGCGGTAAACCCCACAAAGGGTAATCATCCGTAACAGGATTTTTCATGGGGGAGGAGATGGGAGGATGAGAGAACGACCGCGGGGACGAGAAGTTCCACGCTTAAGACAAATCTGTGATCTGCCTGGCAAAAATCGTCCCCCTATTTTGTGTCTGACACCACAGAATAGGGAGCAATGTTAACTGGATCACACTACGCAGGCGTGGGGCGTAGAGGGGGGGAGGATGAGAATGTGTCGCTTTGTGACCCACTATTACCGCGAAACCTCTCTCCTTGACTTACGTGCCCACAAAAAAGAAGGATTGGATTATGACTCGCAGCTTTACCACCGCCCGCACACTGGTGCTTTCGGCTCTGACCACCCTGGTGCTTTCCTCTTCCGCCTTCGCCAAGATCGAGGAAGGGAAACTGGTTATCTGGATCAACGGCGATAAAGGCTATAACGGCCTGGCCGAGGTCGGCAAAAAGTTTGAGAAAGACACCGGCATCAAAGTGACCATCGAACACCCGGACAAGCTGGAAGAGAAGTACCCGCAGGTTGCCGCCACCGGCGACGGCCCGGACATCATCTTCTGGGCCCATGACCGCTTTGGCGGCTACGCGCAGTCCGGCCTGCTGGCGGAAATCCATCCTTCCAAAGCCTTCCAGGACAAGCTGTTCCCGTTCACCTGGGACGCAGTGCGCTACGACGGCAAGCTGATCGGCTACCCGATCGCCGTGGAAGCGCTGTCGCTGATTTACAACAAAGACCTGATCAAACAGGCGCCAAAAACCTGGGAAGAGATCCCGGCGCTGGACAAAGAACTGCGCGCCAAAGGCAAAAGCGCCATCATGTGGAACCTGCAAGAACCCTACTTCACCTGGCCGATTATCGCCGCCGATGGCGGTTATGCCTTCAAGTATGAAAATGGCAAATACAACATCAAGGACGTTGGCGTCGCCAACGCCGGTTCGCAGGCCGGTCTGCAGTTCATCGTCGATCTGGTGAAAAACAAGCAGATCAACGCCGATACCGATTACTCCATTGCCGAAGCCGCCTTCAATAAGGGCCAAACCGCCATGACCATCAACGGTCCATGGGCCTGGTCAAACATCGAGCAAAGCAAAATCAACTACGGCGTAACCCTGCTGCCGACCTTTAAAGGCAAGCCGTCCAAACCTTTCGTTGGCGTACTGACCGCCGGGATCAACGCCGCCAGCCCGAACAAAGAGCTGGCTACAGAATTCCTGGAAAACTATCTGTTGACCAACGAAGGCCTGGCCGACGTCAACAAGGACAAACCGCTCGGTGCGGTGGCCCTGAAGTCCTACCAGGAGCAACTGGCGAAGGATCCGAAAATCGCCGCCACCATGGAAAACTCACAAAACGGCGAAATCATGCCTAATATCCCGCAGATGAGCGCCTTCTGGTACGCCGAACGCAGCGCGGTAATCAACGCCGTCAGCGGCCGCCAGACGGTGAAAGCCGCGTTGGATGATGTGCAGACCCGTATCACCAAGTAACACACAACGTTGTGCGGGATTAGCATCCCCAAAATAATTGGAGTTACACCGCGACGGTAAGTACGCACATCCCTGGGAGCATAGACAGCTATGTGACCGGGGTGAGCGGACGCAGCCAACAAAGGTGTCGCTTCAAGTATGAAGGGGAGAAGCGCCCCGCTGTGGCTTCACAGAAAGGAACGCCCTATGCAATTAGCTCACGCCGGGTTGCCTGCGCGCAAAAAGTCGAAGTGGTGGCAGAGTGACGTACTGAAATGGCTGGTCATCGGCCTGTTCAGCCTGGTTACCTGCTATCTGATTGTGTTGATGTATGCACAGGGTGAATACCTGTTTGCCATTCTGACGCTGATACTGGTCAGCGCCGGGCTTTACGTCTTCGCCAATCGCCGGGCTTACGCCTGGCGCTACGTTTATCCGGGCATCGCCGGCATGGGGCTGTTTGTCCTGTTTCCGCTGATTTGCACCATCGCCATCGCCTTTACCAACTACAGCAGCACCAACCAGCTCACCTTTGAACGCGCTCAGTCGGTGCTGATGCAGCGCCAGTTCCAAACCGGCAAAACCTTCACCTTCGGGCTGTATCCGGCAGAAAATCAACGTTGGCGCCTGCAGTTAACCCACCCTGACAGTGACCAAAAACTGATTTCCGAACCGTTCAGCTTTGACGCCAGTGCGCCGCAAACGCTGAAACTGACGGAGGAAAGCGCAGAACCGGCCGGCGAACGCGCCACGCTGCGAGTGATCACGCAAAATCGTCAGGCGCTGAGCCAACTGGTGGCATTACTTCCGGACGGCGGCGAGCTGCGCATGAGTTCCCTGCGCCAATTTTCCGGCACCACCCCGCTCTACGCGCTGGACAAGGACAGCAATACGCTGACCGACCAACAGACCCATACTCAATACCGCCCAAACCCTGACATTGGCTTCTATCAGGCGGTGAATGCCGAGGGCAACTGGGCCAAAGAGACCCTGAGCCCAGGCTATACCGTCACCATCGGATGGAAAAACTTCCTGCGCGTGCTGCAGGACGAAGGCATCAAGAAGCCGTTCGTGTCGATCTTTATCTGGACCATCGTGTTCTCGGTCATGACCGTGATCCTCACCGTGGCGGTGGGTATGGTGCTGGCCTGCGTGGTGCAGTGGGAAGCGCTGAAAGGCAAAGCGGTTTATCGCGTGATGCTGATACTGCCCTACGCGGTACCGTCGTTTATTTCGATACTGATTTTCAAAGGGTTGTTCAACCAAAGCTTCGGTGAAATCAACATGATGCTTAGCCATCTGTTTGGCATCAAACCGGCCTGGTTCAGCGACCCTATCACCGCCAAAAGCATGATTTTGATCGTCAACACCTGGTTGGGTTATCCCTACATGATGATCCTGTGCATGGGGCTGTTGAAGGCAATACCCGACGATTTGTACGAGGCCTCGGCAATGGACGGCGCCACCCCGATGCAGAACTTCTTCCGCATCACGCTGCCGCTGCTGATCAAACCGCTGACGCCGTTGATGATCGCCAGTTTCGCCTTCAACTTTAATAACTTTGTCCTGATTCAACTGCTGACCAACGGCGGGCCGGACATGATTGGCACCACCACGCCGGCCGGTTATACCGACCTGCTGGTCAGCTATACCTACCGCATCGCCTTCGAGGGCGGCGGCGGGCAGGACTTCGGACTGGCAGCCGCCATTGCCACGCTGATCTTCCTGCTGGTAGGCGCTCTGGCGATCCTGAATCTGAAAGCCAGCAAGATGAACTTCGACTAGGGAGAAAAATAATGGCCATGGTCCAACCCAAGTCCCAGCGCCTGCGCCTGTGGATGACCCATATTCTGATGCTGTGCTTTATCGCCCTGATCATGTTCCCGCTGCTGATGGTGGTGACCATCTCGCTGCGTTCCGGCAACTTCGCCACCGGCAGCCTGATACCGGAACAGATTTCCTGGGACCACTGGCGGTTGGCGCTCGGCATGAGCGTGACCCACGCCGATGGCAGCGTTACCCCGCCGCCGTTCCCGGTGCTGCTGTGGCTGTGGAACTCAATCAAGATCGCGGTGATCACTGCGATCGGCATCGTCACGCTGTCCACCACCTGCGCCTACGCCTTTGCCCGCATGCGTTTTCGCGGCAAGAGCACGCTGCTGAAAAGCATGCTGATTTTCCAGATGTTCCCGGCGGTGCTGTCGCTGGTGGCGTTGTACGCCTTGTTCGATCGTCTGGGCCAATACATTCCGTTTATCGGCCTGAACACCCACGGCGGCGTGATCTTCGCTTACATGGGCGGGATCGCACTGCACGTCTGGACGATCAAAGGCTATTTCGAAACCATCGATAACTCGCTGGAGGAGGCGGCGGCGTTGGACGGTGCCAGCCCTTGGCAGGCGTTCCGCCTGGTGCTGTTGCCGCTGTCGGTACCGATCCTGGCGGTAGTGTTTATTCTGTCGTTTATCGCGGCCATCACCGAAGTGCCGGTCGCCTCGCTGTTGCTGCGTGACGTTAACAGCTACACGTTGGCAGTGGGCATGCAGCAATACCTGAATCCACAAAACTATCTGTGGGGCGACTTTGCCGCTGCGGCGGTGCTGTCGGCAATCCCGATTACCGCCGTATTCTTGCTGGCGCAGCGCTGGCTGGTAGGAGGCCTGACGGCAGGTGGGGTGAAAGGTTAGATTTTCTCGGGCTTCACTCAAGGGTGGAGCCCTACTGCGCTTGATGTACTTCAGTTCTTTCCGATCGATACCTGTGTCTTCGGCGGCCCTATCGGGCCGCCATTTTTATTTCTGCTATTCGCGTTTTAAGCGATCGGTATTGGCCAGGTAGAGCGTCACCACCAGTAACAATATCGCGGCGGAATAAATTAGCGTATCGATTGGGTTTTCATGATCCACAATGATCAAACGGATAATTGCGGTGATGCCGATATAAATAAAGTAGCGCAGCGGAAAGTGATAGCCAGATTCAAAATACTTAACAATCAACGCGATAAACTCAAAGTAGAGAAAGTAAATCACAATCCCTTCAATCAAGAGATAAGACGTGGATTCCTCGTTGTTGACAAATAAAACTTTCGCCAAATGAATGGTTTCTTTCACCAAAAAAACGATCAGGATCGCTGCCAGCAGCAACAGCCCAACGTTCAGCACCCGTTGCAGCCCTTTGGCCACCATCACGGAGCGGGAGGTTTTTGCCATAGTTATTCCCCATAAAACTTATTGAAATTATCCGCGCATCCTAACATAGGCATTATCTTAAAAATTAACATCTGCACAAAACAGAGAAAAAATAAATATTATTCAATTAGTTATATTAAAATGTTTCATGTGGATATATTTGTAGCAAATTGAAATGTCAACTATGATGGGTCATAGATCTTTACATAAAACAAACAACTCGAATTAACAAGGGAATATTTATGCGCGCTAAGCTTAACGGACTGGTCGCCGCAGGCCTGTTTACCTGTGCATTAACCGGCCATGCCAGCGGATTGGTAACCCCTGATAATGACCTGCGCAACGACCTTGCCTGGTTGTCGGATCGCGGCGTCATCAACGTCAGCCTGTCCACCTGGCCACTGAGCCAGGAAGAGATCAGCTCGGTCATTTCTCAGGCCAAACCGGTAACCAATACCGAGAAAAATGTCATCGACCGCGTTCAACGCCGCGTCGGCGAACTGAAAGCCAATATCCGCGTCAGCGGTTACGCCGCCACCGACAAGCCGGGTACTCCTCAGGGATTCGGTCAAAGCCAATATGCTGACCAAAGCCTGACCGTTGGCGCCGGTGCCAACGGCGAATTCTGGGACGTGCGTCTCCAGGGTTCAGTCGAAGGCGATCAACGCGTCAGCGACGGTTCCAAATTCAACCTCAACGGCTCCTACGGTGCAGTGAAAATCTGGAACCAGTGGCTGTCCTTCGGTGAGGTATCCCAGTGGTGGGGCCCTGGTTACGACGGCAGCCTGATCCGTTCCGACGCCGCACGCCCGGTTGCCGGCTTTATGCTGCAGCGCGCCGACCAATCGCCGTTTGAAACCCCTTGGCTATCCTGGATTGGCCGTTGGCAGTACCAACTGACGGCGGGTCAGCTGTCGCAGTACACCGCCGTGCCTGATACCAAACTGATTGGCGGCCGCTTTACCATGATGCCGACCAACTTCCTTGAACTGGGTGCTTCGCGCATCATGCAGTGGGGCGGCAGCGGCCGACCACAGTCCTTTAGCTCCTTCTGGGACGCCTTCACCGGCAAGGACAACGATGACTCAGGACAGGGCAACGATCCCGGCAACCAGCTCGCCGGTTTCGACTTCAAGCTGAAAATGCAGCCGTTGATTGGTCTGCCTGTCAGCCTGTACGGTCAGTTAGTGGGTGAAGATGAAGCGGGCTTCCTGCCATCGCAAAATACCTACCTGCTGGGGCTGGAAGGCCATCCTGAATGGGGCCCAACCACTATCAACTGGTCTATTGAAGGGGCAGATACCCGCTCCGATATGAGCCGTAAAAACTATGTTTACACCCACTACACCTATAAAGGTGGCTACTACCAGCAAGGCTACCCACTGGGCCACGCCATGGGTGGCGACGGGCAAATGCTGTCCGGCCGCGTAGAGATGGTGTTGGACGATGGCCAACGCTGGAGCACCCGCTTGGTATACGCCAAAGTGAACCCGAACAGCCAGTCGATAAACCATGCGTTCCCGAAATCCGATACGCTGAAAGGCATTCAACTGGGCTGGGGTTACAACTTCGACTCTCAGGTCAAGTTTGATACCAGCCTGTGGTACACCGACAACAACGCCAGCACCGCCGATGACGTAGGCGCAGGCATCAGTTTCGAAGTGCCTATCAATCTGTAATCCTTCCGATGTAAAAAAACCCGCCAAGGCGGGTTTTTTATTGGCATTCATTCAGACGTTAATTAACGCCATGCTTTGAAGCGATTGATCAGTGCATTGGTTGAGCTGTCGTGGCTGCTGACCGCTTCATCACCCGCCAGTTCCGGCAGGATACGGTTAGCCAGCTGTTTGCCCAGCTCCACGCCCCACTGGTCGAAGGTGAAGATGTTGAGGATCGCGCCCTGGGTGAAGATCTTGTGTTCATACAGAGCAATCAGGCTGCCCAGGCTGAACGGCGTAATCTCACGCAGCAGGATGGAGTTGGTTGGACGGTTGCCTTCAAATACCTTGAACGGCGCTACGTGCTTAACCTCGTCCGGCGTTTTGCCCTGGGCGGCGAATTCTTCTTCTACCACTTCCAGTGATTTACCGAACGCCAGCGCTTCGGTCTGTGCGAAGAAGTTCGACAGCAGTTTGGCATGGTGGTCGCTCAGCGGATTATGGCTGATGGCCGGCGCGATAAAGTCACAAGGCACCAGCTTGGTCCCCTGGTGGATCAGTTGGTAAAACGCGTGCTGCCCGTTGGTGCCCGGCTCGCCCCAGATGATTGGGCCGGTCTGGTAGTCCACCGGATTGCCGTTGCGATCGACATATTTACCGTTGGATTCCATGTTGCCCTGCTGGAAGTAAGCGGCAAAACGGTGCATGTACTGGTCGTACGGCAGGATAGCTTCGGTTTCTGCACCGAAGAAGTTGTTGTACCAGATACCGATCAACGCCAGCAGCACCGGCAGGTTTTGCTCTGCCGGCGTTTGCGCGAAGTGTTTGTCCATCGCGTGCGCGCCGCTCAGCAACTGTTCAAAATTCTCGTAACCCACTGACAGGGCGATAGACAGGCCAATCGCCGACCACAGGGAATAACGGCCGCCAACCCAGTCCCAAAACTCGAACATGTTAGCGGTGTCGATGCCGAACTCGCCGACGGCCTTGCCGTTGGTGGACAGCGCCGCGAAGTGTTTCGCCACGTGTTTTTGATCACCGGCGGTGCTCAGGAACCAGTCGCGCGCGCTGTGGGCGTTGGTCATGGTTTCCTGGGTGGTGAAGGTTTTGGACGCCACCAGGAACAGAGTGGTTTCCGGGTTCAGCGGTTTGAGCGTTTCGGCGATATGGGTGCCGTCAACGTTGGAGACGAAGTGCATGTTCAGGTGATTTTTGTACGGGCGCAGTGCCTCGGTAGCCATATAAGGGCCGAGATCTGAACCGCCAATACCGATATTTACCACGTCAGTAATCGCTTTGCCGGTGTAGCCTTTCCAGTCACCGCCAATCACGCGGTCACAGAACTGTTTCATTTTGGCCAGCACCGCATTCACTTCCGGCATCACATCTTTGCCATCAACGATGATTGGGCTGTTGCTGCGGTTACGCAGGGCAATATGCAGCACCGCACGGTCTTCAGTACGGTTGATTTTCTCGCCGGCGAACATGGATTTGATCGCGCTTTGCAGATCGGTTTCTTTCGCCAGTGCCTGCAGCTTCTCCAGGGTTTCCGCGGTGATGCGGTTTTTAGAGTAGTCCACCAGCATCTGATCGTTGAAGGTGGCGGAAAACTTGGAGAAACGCTCTTTGTCCTGAGCAAACAGATCGCTGATCTGTACGTCTTTCATCTGTTCAAAATGTTGCTGCAGGGCTTGCCAAGCAGCGGTTTGACTAGGATTGATATTTTTCATAGCAACACTCTTAGGCTTGAGAATAAATGTGACGTGGTTGACCGATTGTAGCCTGTTCGACCGTGATTATGATCTCTTTTCTTGCGATAGGCGCTAACTGTCAATTGCCGCCGCATCGTTTCAGCACTTCCCCTATACTTTTGGATAACAGCCTGTTATCAGGGTTGCTTAACTGTCACTAAACTGTGTCAGGTTATCACCACGTCAATGACGTAATTAGGCTAAGGATGCGCGGCCAGCCAGGCTGCGGTGTGAACGACGAAGGACATGACTATGGAATTATCTGCCCCATTGATGTTGGTGGTTATTGGCTTGAGCTCATTGCTGGCGCAGTGGCTAGCCTGGGTGTTACGCCTGCCGGCCATTCTGCCGTTGCTGGTATTTGGCATCGTGCTGGGGCCTGTGGTGCATTGGGTTCAGCCGGACGCGTTGTTCGGCGATTTGCTGTTCCCGCTGGTGTCGCTGTCGGTCGCCATTATTCTGTTTGAAGGGGCGCTAACGCTACGGGTCGAGGAAATACGCGGCCTCGGCGGCGTGGTACGTAACCTGGTAACCATTGGCATGCTGATGACCTTCCTGGTGATCGGCGTGGCCTGCTGGTGGTTGCTGGACTTTCCACCGGAGTTGGCGGCGCTGATCGGCGCGGTCACGGTGGTCACTGGCCCAACGGTGATCGCCCCGTTGATGCGCGTGGTGCGACCGAATGCCAATATCAACCAGGTACTGCGCTGGGAAGGCATCGTCATCGATCCGGTCGGCGCCATTTTTACCCTGCTGGTGTTCGAATTTATCGTACTGAAACAGCATTCAGAATCTTACACCCATCTGTTCTGGACGCTGGGCATTACCGCCGCCGTCGGCCTGGTGGCTGGCGCGCTGTTCGGCTATTTGCTGGGCCTGGCGCTGCGCCGCGTCTGGCTGCCGCGCTACCTGCAAAACCTGGCGGTACTGGCGATCATGCTCACCGCCTTTGGCGTGTCCAACGCCATTGCCGATGAATCCGGCCTGCTGACCGTTACCGTAATGGGCATTTGGCTGGCCAATATGCGCGATGTGGATACCAGCGACATTCTGGCGTTCAAGGAAGAGCTGTCGGCGATCCTGATTTCAGCACTGTTTATCATTTTGGCGGCGCGGCTCGACATTCAGGCCTTGTGGAACATGGGCTGGCCATTATTGGGCCTGTTGCTGGTGGTGCAGTTCGTCGCCCGCCCGCTGTGTATTGCGGTATCAACCTGGCGCTCTTCCCTGCACTGGCGCGATCGCCTGCTGCTATGCTGGATCGCTCCGCGTGGCATCGTCGCCGCGGCGGTCAGTTCGCTGTTTGCCCTGACGCTGCAGCGCAGCGGTTATCCGGGAGCCGATCGGCTGGTGACCGTGGTGTTCGCCGTGATCATCGGCACCGTGGTACTGCAAAGCCTGACCAGCGGCATGATGGCGCGTTGGCTGCGGGTACAGCAGCAAAAACCGCGTGGGGTGCTGATTGTCGGCGCCAATAGCGTCGCACGTATGCTGGCACAGGCGCTGATGAAGTTGAATATTCCGGTGCTCGTCACCGACAGCAGTTGGGAATATTATCGCCAGGCGCGTATGGACGGCATCCCCGCCTATTATGGCCATGCTTACTCTGAGCATGCCGAAAACTATCTCGATCTCAGCGACACCGCACAAGTACTGGCGCTCTCTCCCAACCGCCACCAAAATGCGTTGGCGGTCTATCACTTCGGCCATATTTTTGGCGAAGGACAGGTGTTCGCCATCCGCTCCGGCGCCCCGCTGAAAGGCCGCGGCAACAGTGCGGAAAGTTCGCGCTTCCGCCGGCATGAGATCCTGTTCAATCAAGAGGCCACCTACGGTCGGCTAAGCAGCCTGATTGCCCAGGGCGCCACCATCAAAGCCACCAAGCTGAACGAGAACTTTGGCTGGTTGGAATATATAGAGAAAAATCATGGTGTTATTCCGCTTTTCAGCCAGCGGGAAGACGGCACGCTGCAGCCGATCGGCGCCGGTTTTGTCCCGGCAATGCCCTGTACGCTGATTGCACTGGTACAAGATGAAAATCCCTCAACTTCCGGACGTTGACAGCGGCACGATATCGGGCTATTCCTAACAGCCTACTTGCGCACCCGGTGTGCAAGCCAGAAGAGGCGCGTCGCCCAGGTAGAGTGTCAGAGGAGCCGTTTTCCAATGACGACGCTTGAGGGGGAGCGACGCCGAGGTAAGGTGATGCGCGGCATTCATCGTATCGACTACAGGGGCTGAATCCCCTGGGTTGTCACCAGAATTGTCCGTAAGGGCAATCAACAAGGTGGGGCGCTTCTGGGTGTATCGTAGCTTTCACTTCTACGTCTGCTCCCGTTTATCGCTCCCCCCTTGTGCCAAGGCTATGAAAAAAGTGCTCTCTGAAGAGGGCCACCCTGACACGAGGTTTTTACATGAACCAAGCAGCACCCCAGAATGCCACCGTTGTCGCCAAATTCGGCGGCACCAGCGTTGCCGACTATGAAGCCATGAACCGCAGCGCCGACGTCGTTCTCGCCAATCCGAACGTACGTCTGGTGGTATTGTCCGCTTCTGCGGGCGTCACCAACCTGCTGGTGGCTCTGGCCGAAGGCAGCGACGCCGACAAGCGTCACTATCAGCTCGACGAAATCCGCCGCATTCAATACGCCATTCTCGATCGCCTCGATAATCCGGCGGTAGTGCGCGACGAAATCGACCGCATGCTGGAAAATATTGCCATGCTGTCCGAAGCAGCCTCCTTGGCCACCTCCACGGCGCTGACCGACGAACTGGTCAGCCACGGCGAACTGATGTCTACCCTGCTGTTCGTTGAGATCCTGCGCAGTCGTGACGTGCAGGCGGAGTGGTTTGACGTACGTAAAGTGATGCACACCGACGATCATTTCGGTCGCGCAACGCCGGACAGCGTAGCGCTGAACCAACTGGCCCAGTCGCTGCTCAAGCCACGCCTGCAGGAAGCCCTGGTGGTTACCCAGGGCTTTATCGGCAGCGAGCCGAAAGGCCGCACCACCACGCTGGGTCGCGGCGGCAGCGATTACACCGCCGCCCTGCTGGGTGAAGCGCTGAGCGTCAGCCGGGTCGATATCTGGACCGACGTGCCGGGCATCTACACCACCGACCCACGCGTGGTTCCGGCGGCAAAACGCATCGATAAAATCGCCTTCGAAGAAGCCGCTGAAATGGCCACCTTTGGCGCAAAAGTCTTGCACCCGGCCACCCTGTTACCGGCCGTTCGCAGCGATATCCCGGTGTTCGTCGGCTCCAGCAAAGATCCGTCCGCCGGTGGTACTCTGGTGTGCAACACCACCGAGAACCCACCGCTATTCCGTGCGCTGGCGCTGCGCCGCAAACAAACCCTGCTGACGCTGCACAGCCTCAACATGCTGCACGCACGCGGTTTCCTGGCCGAGGTGTTCAGCATTTTGGCGCGCCACAATATCTCGGTGGACTTGATCACGACCTCCGAAGTTAGCGTAGCGCTGACCATGGATACCACGGGTTCAACCTCCACCGGCGGCAGCCTGCTGACCACTTCATTGCTGACCGAACTGTCGTCACTGTGCCGGGTAGAAGTGGAAGAAAACCTGGCGTTGGTCGCCTTGATCGGCAACAAGCTTTCCCAGGCCTGCGGCGTGGGCAAAGAAGTGTTCGGCGTGCTCGACCCGTTCAATATCCGCATGATTTGTTACGGCGCCAGCAGCTACAACCTGTGCTTCCTGGTACCGGGCGATGACGCCGAACAAGTCGTTCGCACCCTGCACCACAACCTGTTCGAATAAGCTACCGTCACCTTTGCAGGCGCGGCACGCCGCGCCTCTACCTCTAAAAAAGCAGTCCATAACCGTAGGGGTTCAGTTCACCGAACCCGCAAAAAACACAACACCGCCCCCATCGTTGTTATTTGGCTAAGGAAAACCTCACTCATGCTGGCAAAATTTACCCGATTATTCCCTCTGTGGGCGGTACTGCTCGCCGTCGCCGCCTACAGCACGCCCACCACCTTTACCGGGATCGGCCCCTACGTCAGCCCGCTGCTGATGCTGATCATGTTCGCCATGGGCGTCACGCTGCGGCTCGATGACTTTAAACGCGTACTGTCCCGCCCGGGCCCGGTTGCCGCGGGGATCTTTTTGCATTACCTGATCATGCCGCTGGCGGCCTGGCTGCTGGCAATGCTGTTCCATATGCCCCCGGATCTTTCCGCCGGCATGGTGCTGGTTGGCAGCGTTGCCAGCGGTACCGCGTCCAACGTCATGATCTATCTGGCCAAAGGGGATGTGGCGCTGTCAGTGACCATTTCGGCAGTCTCCACGCTGGTGGGCGTCTTCGCGACGCCGCTGCTGACCCGCCTGTACGTCGATACCGAGATCAGCGTCGACGTCATGGGGATGTTGCTGAGCATTCTGCAGATCGTGGTGATCCCTATTGGTCTGGGTTTGATCGTCCATCACACCTTTACCAAAACCGTCAAACGCATTGAGCCGATCCTGCCGGCGTTGTCGATGATCTGCATTTTGGCGATCATCAGCGCCGTGGTTGCCGGCAGCCAGAGCCATATCGCCTCGGTCGGGCTAGTGGTGATCGTGGCGGTGATCCTGCACAACGGCATCGGGTTGCTGAGTGGTTACTGGGGCGGCAAGCTGTTCGGCTTCGACGAATCGACCTGCCGTACGCTGGCAATTGAAGTCGGCATGCAGAACTCCGGGCTGGCCGCGACGCTGGGTAAAATCTACTTCTCACCGCTGGCCGCGTTGCCGGGTGCCCTGTTCTCAGTGTGGCATAACCTGTCCGGATCCCTGTTGGCGGGTTACTGGTCCGGCCGACCAATCACTAAAAAATAATTTCACCTCGGGGTGCAGTTCACATTTGCGCCCCGGACTCTCCTACGAAATTTCGTATTTCCCACTGGTCGGATTGTCAGAATTATCCCCATCCTCTATTATCCCCGCACAAAATAAAAATTCAGATTTTTCCCAGAGCTGCCGATAACCGCCTATAACGACGAGAGCGGAAAAGTCCAATTAATTTACTTTTTTAATTACCTCATTATGAGTAATTGAAGGGTAATTATTAAAAATATAAACAAGCAGCCTAATTATTATTTAGAAAAATAAAACCCACCTTCTTATTTTCCACTGGCGAATAAGAACCCCGCAATGTGATTGTCGCTCGCGATTCCGGGCCGGCCGTTGGCCGTCCGTTTATTGACCTCATGGATTGAGCAGGCCGCCCCAGCGGCTTCTCATAATGGATTACAATGATCAGAAAAACCGCCGCCCTGGCGCTGCTGTTTAGCACCGCACTCCCCGCCGTCACCCTGCCGGAAATGGGGGGGTTCTCACCGATGAGCGAATCGCGTCGCGCTTTGCAAGACGGTACGCGTGAAGTGAATCAACAAATAGAGCAGCGGCGCTACCAGCAGCTTAAACAGCAACAGTTGCTGGAAGACCCCGAACCCGCTGCACCGGCACTGCCACTTTCGGCTCAATGCCTGCCGATCGGCGGCGTGTATCTGCAGGGGATAACGCTGCTGTCGGCGAAAGATTTGGCAACGCTGAGTGCACTGCCAGAGCACTGCATCAGCAGCAACGACATCAATCGCCTGACGCGTGAATTGACCCGCTTATACCTGGATAAAGGTTATATCACCGCACGCGTGCAATTTATTCGCCCCAATGCCGAGGGTGAATTAGGCCTGCGTGTCACAGAAGGATTTATCGAAAAAATAGAGGGGGGCGATCGTTGGGTTAACAGCCAATTATTATTCCCTGGATTGGAAGGTCAGCCATTAAAATTAACCCAGCTCGATCAGGGATTAGATCAGGCCAATCGTTTGCAATCGAATAAAACCCGATTGGATATATTGCCGGGCAGCAAAGTGGGCGCCTCCATTATTCGGCTGCATAATCAACATACTAAACCCTGGTTGCTGTCCGCCACTGTGGATAATTACGGCCAGAAGAATACCGGCCAGTGGCTGGCACGCAGCACAGCAACGCTGGACAGCCCTTTCGGCCTGTCGGACTTCGCCAGCCTGAACGTTGCCGGCACGCTGGACAACCCGGCGCAACGCTATAATCGCGCCTATACCCTGCTCTATTCCCTGCCCTACGGCGCTTTCACCTTCAGCGGCTTTGCCAGCTACTCGCAATACCTGAACCACCAGCAGTTGGTGTTCAACAGCTACAAACTGCACGGCCAGACCCAACAGTACGGTCTGCGCGGCGACTATGTGTTTTATCGCGATCGCGACCAGATCAATACCCTGAACGGGCAACTGACCCATAAGCGCATCACTAACTATTTCGAAACCGTACGTATTGGCCTCGGCAGCCCAACGCTCAGCTTGTTTGAGCTGGGCGTTAACCACCTGCAGATCCTGCCTACCGGGCTGATCAGCGCCAACCTCAGCGTAGAGCAAGGGTTGCCCTGGTTTGGCGCCGACCGTCAAGGGGGGGCCGGGCTGCCCGATCCCCAATTCACCAAGGGCAAGCTGTTCGCCAACCTCAACCAACGCCTCCAGCTTGCCGGTGCCACTTACCAGTTGAGCAACTTGCTGTACGGGCAATACAGCCGCGATCGCCTGCCTGGCGTGGAATGGCTCAGCTTGACGGACCGCAGCGCGATCCGGGGTTTCAGCCGCAGCACGCTGTCCGGTGATAACGGCTGGTATCTGCAAAACACCCTTTCCCGCAGCTTCACCCTGGGCCAAAGCAGCCTCACTCCACGTATCGGCGGCGACGTCGGCCGGGTGCTGCCTCGCGATAACCGACCTTCCGGTTGGCAAAGCAGCGCGGGGTTAAGCGCCGGTGTCACCCTGCGTTACCAACGCGCCATGTTCGACGTTGAAGCCAGCCGCGGCTGGCTACTGTCCAGCCACTCAATGCCCGACGATCCGATACAGGTACTGGCACGCTTTTCGTACACCTTTTAGTTTGCGTTTTTTTGCACTACCACAGCGATATATGGAGATACATGGATGAAAAATAATAACTTCAGGCTCTCGGGAGCGGGCAAGTTAGCCGCTTCACTGGCGATCATTCTCGCCTCCCTCGGCAGCGCGTACGCCGGCGAGATCGTAGCGGCCAACGGCGCTAACGGGCCCGGTGTTTCAACTGCCGGTAACGGCGCACAGGTGGTCAATATCGTGACGCCTAACGACCACGGGCTGTCACATAACCAGTATCAGGATTTCAACGTCAACCAACCCGGCGCGGTGCTGAATAACTCGCTCGATGCCGGGCGGTCTCAGTTGGCCGGCCAACTGGCTGCCAACCCGAACCTGAACAACCAGGCGGCCAGCGTGATCCTCAATGAAGTGATCAGCCGCAACCCGTCGCTGTTGCACGGACAGCAAGAAATCTTCGGCATGGCGGCCGACTACGTGCTGGCTAACCCGAACGGCATCAGTTGCGACGGCTGCGGCTTTATCAATACCAGCCGCTCGTCGCTGGTGGTGGGTAACCCCCTGGTGGAAAACGGCATGCTGCAGGGCTACAGCACGTTGGGCAATCGCAACACCCTGAGCCTTGATGGCCGGCTGAACGCCAGCGGCGTGCTGGATTTGATCGCGCCGAGAATCAACAGCCGCGGCGAGGTAATCGTCGCACCGCTGTACGATAAAAAAAGCGATAAAATGATCTCGGCGATCAACGCCATCAGCGGCAACAACCGCGTATCGCGCGATGCACAGGTGCTCAGCAGCGAACAACCTGAGCTCACAGTCTGGGACCAGTTATTAGGTACCACGGACAGCTACTATCTTGGCAGCATGCAGGCAGGGCGCATTAATATCATCCATACCGTCACCGGCAGCGGCGTAAAGCTGGCGGGCAAGCTGGATGGCAGCGACGAAATCCGGGTGAAAGCTTACAACATCCGCACCGACAGCCAGGTCAACGACAGCAGCAGCAACCGCAATAGCGGCGAGAATTACCAAAACTACCGCGGCGGGATCTACATCAACGACCGCAGCACCGGTCAGCAACTGGCCCGCACCGAACTGAAAGGCAAAAATATCAGCCTGGTGGCCGATAACAGCAACCACCTGACCGCCACCGACGTTCGTGGCGAAGAGGTCACGCTGCAAGGCGCCAGCCTGACGCTCGACGGTCGGCAACTGAAGCAGACTCAGGGCCACACCGATGAGCAGTGGTTCTACAGTTGGAAATACAACGTCACCCGTGAGAATGAGCAGCTTCAACAGGCCACCAGCAACATTGAGGCCACGAAAAATGCCACGCTGACCGCCACCGAGCAGGATGTGACGCTGCGTGGCGCCAAGGTTTCGGCGGGCAATACATTGAACATCGACGCCAAGCGCGACGTGCAGCTCAGCGGATTGATCGAGCGAGAAAAAACCAGCGAACGCGGTAATCAGCGCAACCATACCTCCAGCCTGCGTACCGGCAGCTGGAGCAACAGCAATGAAACCGAAAGCCTGAAGTCCAGCAGCGTCTTCTCCGGCGGTGATTTGGCGATAAAAGCCGGTAATCGCGTCGTAGGCCAGGGAACCAAAGTGTACGCGTCAGGCGATCTCAAGGTGGATGCCAACGACCAAATCAATATCGGCGTACAAAAAACCGCCAATGAGAAAACCGTTCGCGACAATAAAACCTCATGGGGCGGTATCGGCGGCGGCAACAACCAGGACAACAGCAACCGTCGCGAAGTCAGCAACGCTTCTCAGGTGACGGCCGACGGCACCCTGTGGCTGAACGGCAAACAGGGCGTGACCATTACCGGCAGCACCGTGAAGGGCGCCAAAGGCGGTTTTGTCGCCGCCACCGACGGCGGTCTGCGGATCGATAACGCCCTCAGCACCACGGTTGACAAGGTGGATGCCCGTACCGGTACCGTCTTCAATATCACCAACAGCTCGCAAAAGTCCAATAACAGCCACCAACAGTCCACCGCCAGCGAATTGGTTTCCGATACCAACCTGCAGTTGGTCAGCAAAAAGGATACCGACGTGGTGGGCAGCAAGGTGACCAGCACCGGTAAGCTGGAAGTCAATGCCGGCGGTAATATCAATGTCAGCAGCGGAGAACAGCAGCAGCACATTGATGAGCAAAAAACTGCCCTTGCCATCAACGGCTATGCCAACGAGAAAAGCGACAAGCAATACCGTGCCGGTTTACGTATTGAGCATACCAGCGACAGCGAGAAAACCACCCGCAGCGAACAACAGTCATCAACGCTGAGCGGCGGCAGCGTCGCGCTGAAAGCAGACAAGGACGTGACCTTCAGCGGATCCAAACTGGTGACCACCCAAGGTGACGCCAGCATCAGCGGCGACAACGTGGCCTTCCTGGCAGCCGACAACAAGACCACCAGCGATACCGAAAAAACTAAAATCGGCGGCGGAGTCTACTACACCGGCGGCATAGATAAAGTTGGCTCCGGCATCGAAGGCGGTTACGAGAACAGCAAGACGCACTCACAAAGCAGCAAGGCGGTGACTTCCGGCAGCGATATCGCGGGCAATCTGACGATTAATGCCAAAGACAAACTGACCCAGCAAGGTGCGCAGCACCAGGTTGGCGGCAAATATCAGGAGAATGCCAACAGCGTTGATCACCTGGCCGCCGTCAACAGCGAAAGCAGCAACACCACTAAAACCGACGTCGGCGTAGACATCGGTGCCAACGTCGATTACAGCGCCGTCACCCGCCCGGTAGAGCGTGCGGTAGGGAAAGTCGCCAAGCTGGACGCCAACGGCGTGATTAACGAAATCGGCGGCATCGGCGCACCGAATATCGGGCTGGATATTGGCGCCCATGGCGGCAGCAGCGAAAAGAGCAATAGCAGCTCCCAAGCCGTAGTCAGCAAAATTACCGCCGGATCCATCGACGTAAAAGCCAGCGGAAAATTGCAGGATACAGGTACTCAGTATCAGGCGACTCAAGGGAGCGTAGCGCTGACAGCCGATAGCCACCACAGTGAAGCGGCGAAAAACAGCCAGCAGGAAAGCAGCAGCGAAACCCGCGGCGGCGCCAGCGTGCGCGTTTATACCACCACCGGCAGCGATCTGACCGTCGATGCCAAAGGCGAAGGCGGCAATAAGCACAGCGAAAGCACCGGCAGCCAGGCCGTGACAGGTAGCATCACCGCCGCCAATGGCATCGACATCAAGGTCAAGCAAGACGCGGTGTATCAGGGTACTTCGTTGGAGGCCGGCGACGGCAAGGCGAAGGTAAAAGCGGAAGACGGCAACATCCGTTTCGACCAGGCCACCGATACCAGCCATGAAAGCCACAACGGCTTCAATGTCAAAGTGTCGGCCAAAGGCGGCACCACACCGGAAACCAAAAGCTTCGGCCTTGGGCTGGGTGGCGGCTACAGCAACGGGAAGAGTGACGGCAGCAGCGCGCAAGTCAGCAACATCGGCGGCAAACAGGGCCTAGAACTGGATGCCGGCCGTGGGCTGACGCTGCAAGGCAGTAATGTCACCAGCCAGGGCGACGTTTCGCTGAAAGCGGGAGACAAGGTCGCGCTTCAGGCAGCCCAATCGCAGCAGACCCGCAAGGACGATACGCTCTCCGGCAATATCGATATCGGCGGCAACAGCACCGATAACGACAAAAAGAGCGCGGGCGGCCTTTCTCTCGGCGGCGCGTTTGACATTGCCAAGGTAGATGAGACCTCGACGACCCAGCAAGGTGGCAAAATCACCAGCGGCGGCGCGGTAACCATTACCGCCAAAGGCAACGACGCGCATGCTCTGCATCTGCAGGGAACCAAGGTCAAGGGCAGCAGCGTTGGCCTGAACGCCGAGAACGGCGGCGTGGTGCTGGAGTCGGTGCAAAACCAGGAGCAGAAAAACAACTGGAACCTGGGGCTGAAGGCTAACGCCAAAGGCGGCCAATCCTTCAATAAGGACGCCAACGGCAAGGTGGATACCACCAGCGGCAGCGACACCCATACCCTGGGCGCCGGTGTGAAAGTCGGTGTCGATAACCTGCAAAAAACCACTCAGGGCAACAGCCTGATTAGCGCAGGAGAAGTCACGATCAACAGTGGTAAAGACACCCAGTTGGCCGGCGCCCGAATCGATGCCGACAGCGTGCAAGGCAACATCGGTGGCGATCTGCGCGTCGAAAGTCGCAAAGACAGCGAAAGCAGCGTGAAGGTCGATGTGGATGTCGGTCTGAGCCACACCAACGACCCGGCCAGCAGCATAACCAGCAAACTGTCGAAAGTGGGTACCCCGCACTACGCGGGTAAGGTGAAGGAGAAGCTGGAGGACGGCATCAACAAGGTCGCTGACGCCACCACCGACAAGTACAACAGCGTAGCTCGTCGCCTCGATCCGAAGCAGGACACCACCGGCGCGGTCAGCTTCAGCAAGGCCGAGGGTAAGGTCACCCTGCCGGAAACGCTGGTCGGCGAAAAAGAAAAGGGGCCACTGTGGGATCGCGGCGCTCGCTTCCTGGGCAACAAATCCAAAGAGAGCCTGACCGGTCCTGCCGGGCTGCAAGGCCAGTTCAAGGTCAAGGCCGACGTAGTCAATAACGATGCGGTAGGCGTGCAGTCGGCCATCAATGGGAAAAATGACGTTGCGCTCAACGTTCAGGGCACCACTCGTCTCACTGGCGGCGAGATCCGCAGCCAGCAAGGTGAAGTGACGCTGGGTAACGGTAAACTGGAACAGCAGGACGTGGCGGGCAACCGCTATCAGGGTGGCGGTCATCTCGATGCCGCTGCCTCGGCAGGCGCACTGCTGGGCATCGCCGGTAAAAGCGTGGTGAACCTGGAGACACCGGTCGGCGGTTATATCAATAACCAGGCCGCCGATGCCAAAGCGGGGGTCTTTTCGGGTAAATAACTGAGGTACTGCCCCCGGCCACGCCGGGGGCATGACTTACAGCGTGCTGGGCGTATCCTCCCACTCACGCTCATCATCCTTTTCATCTTGATCCAGCACGTTATATGCCACCGCACAGAACAGTGAGTTCAGGCGTTTCATATCCCCCAACAGCCCCAGGTGCAGAGAGCTGGTTTCAATACTTTGAACGTTCTGCTGATGCAAGCGATCAACGTGCGCATGGGCGTAACGACGATCCAAAATCCGGAACCGATGCTTGGAGCGCCGCAGCCGTTTGGCGCTGGTAAGGTCTCCGGACAAGAACACCGACAGTCCCAGACGCAGATTGCCTATCAGCCGCTCATGCAACGCATCCAGTTCGGCCAGCCCTTCGGTGGAGAATGCTCGCCGCGCCGCGTGTGATTTCGCCCCCACGTCCCCGGCCATGCGCTCGATAATGTCACCCGCCTGTTCCAGATTCAGCGCCATCTCGATGATTTCCGCCCAGCGCCGAGAGTCTTCCTCGCCTAAATCCTCTTTCTGGATCTGCGCCAGATACAGCTTGATGGCGGTATAAAGCACGTCGACGTCATCATCCAGCCGGCGAACCTCTTTATCCTGCCCCTGCTTACCGTGCAGCACTTCGCGCTGCAGAATCATCATGTGCTCCACCACGTCGCCCATACGCAGGGTTTCACGTGCCGCGTTGGCCAATGCCAGCGTCGGGGTATCCAGTGCACTGGCATCAAGGTGCCGCGGTCGCAATCGGGGATCGTCCGCCGCCACGTCGGCAATCAGCGTTTCACACAGGCGCGCCATCGGCCCGGCCAACGGGATCAGCACCAGGCAACGGATCAGGTTGTAGAACACGTGGAAGTAGATAACCAACTCTTCGTTGCCGCCAGGCAACCGAGTCATCACGTCCGCCAGATAAGAGACAAACGGCAGCACCAGCACACAGCCCATCAGCTTGAACAACAGGCTGCCGAGCGCCACCCGACGACCGGCGGCATTCTGGCCGCTGGTATTGATCATCGCCAACAGACCGCTGCCAAGATTGGCACCGATCACCAGGCACAGCGCCACCTTCAGCGAGATCACCCCGGAGGCAGTCAGAGTGGCAGTCAACAGTACGGCCGCCAGGCTGGAATAGCTGACAATGGCGAACAGCGCACCGGTCAGGGCATCCAGCATCACATCACCGGTCAGTGACGAGAACAACACTTTCACACCCGCCGCCTGGGTGATTGGCGTCGCGGCGGCAACAATCAGCTCCAGCGCCAGTACGATCAGCCCGAGGCCGATACACACGCGCCCCATTTGCCCTACACGGGTTTGCTTGCGGCTGAGAAACAGAAAGACGCCGACCAGGATCAGCAGCGGTGACAGCCAGGAGAGGTCAAAGGTCAGTATTCGCGCCATCAGCGCGGTACCGACATCGGCGCCGAGCATAATCACCAGTGCGGGCGTCAGTCCCACCAGCCCTTGCGCGACGAAAGAGGTCACCAGCAACGCCGTGGCGTTACTGCTTTGCACCAGCGCGGTCACGCCGATACCGGAGACGAACGCCAGCGGTTTTTTCTCTACGCTGTCGCTCAATACCCGGCGCAAATTAGCGCCGTAAACCCGCATAATTCCGGTGCGCACGATGTGGGTACCCCACACCAAAAGGGCAACGGAAGAAAGCAGGTGAAGAAGGGTCAACACGGAAGGAACGCTCCCTTCACGCCCGGCAAGACACAGCAGGCTATCCTGCCTGCCAGGCGTGCATAAAGGCAGGACAGCGGCAACAGGCTGCAGACCGCTATTGGAGGGTTAACGCAACGGCAGGAATTACCCTGGAGTTATCATTGAATGCCGCAGCGATGTCATGCAACTTCCCGTAATGTAACAGTTTCTAAGTGTAGTCCAATTTCACTGCCGTCGGGCCGCAAATCTTCGACCGAACGGTTGAGCACGTCGACCAGCAGCTCCACACCGCGGGCCCGTACCCGATAGCGCACCACGTTGCCCAACAGGCTGTGGTTAAGGATCACCGCGGCAATCCCCTGCCCGGCAGGCACCAGGGTAATGGACTCTGGTCGAACAGCTACCTTACCGTGGTAAGGGCTGCCGGTCAAAGTCGTCGCCTGTTCCGCACTCAACAGGTTGTAGTTGCCGATGAACCCGGCGGCGAAGACGTCGGCCGGCTGGGTATACAGAGTTTCCGCGTCACCGCTTTGTACGATTTGTCCTTTGTTCATCAAGACAATGCGATCCGACAGCGTCAGCGCTTCTTCCTGATCGTGGGTAACGAAGATGGCCGTCAGGTTCAGTTCACGCTGGATCCGACGGATCTGTTCGCGCAGGTGCTTACGAATACGCGCGTCGAGTGCCGAAAGGGGCTCGTCGAGCAACAGCAGCCGCGGACGGGTCACCAGCGAACGTGCCAGCGCCACCCGTTGGCACTGTCCACCGGACAACTGATGCGGATAGCGTTTCGCCAGCTCAGTCAGCTCCACCAACGCCAGCACCTCTTGCACCCGCTGCTGGATCTGACCGACCGCCAGCTTTTGCATTTTCAGCCCGAACGCGACGTTGCCCTCAACGGTCATGTTCGGGAATAACGCATAGCTCTGGAACACCATGCCGATACCGCGCTTTTGCGGGGGGAGCGGTACCAGATCCTGGCCCTGCAGCAGGATCTGTCCGCTGTCGACCGGGGTCAGCCCCGCCAGACAGCGCAGCAACGTCGATTTACCGCAGCCGCTCGGCCCGAGCAGCGTGACAAACTCGCCCTCCTCGGCGGTGAAGTCGATATCCTGAAACACCTGGGTCTGGCCATAGTGTTTATTGAGGCGGGTGACATTGAGGTAAGCCATGCGGTTAGCCCTTATTTTTATTCAGCAAATTCGCCAACCAGGTGACAATCAGCACCACGGCGAAATAAGAAATGACCAGTGCGCTGGTGAAATGGCCGCTGCCGTTACGCATGTTGTAGAGGTAAACCTGCAGCGTTTCGTATTGGCTGCCCACCAGCAGGTTGGCGAAGACGAATTCACCAATCAGGAAAGAGAACGACAGCAGTACCGCAATCATCCCGCCCTTACGCAGGTTCGGCAGCACCACCAGCAGCGCCGCCTGCCAGGTACTGGCGCCCAGCAGATGTGCGGCGTCCATCAGATCGCGCAGGTTGATCGCCTGCATGTTGTTGCTGATGGCACGGTAAATAAACGGCAGCGTAATGGAAAAATAGCAGCCGATCAGGATCCACGGCGTGCCCAGCAGCGGCAGCGGATCGGCGGCGAACAGCTGCATCAACCCGACCGCCGACACTACCGGCGGCACGGCAAATGGCAGCAGGATCAGCACGTTCATTACCGCATCCAGTTTGGGAAAATAGTAAGCAATCACAAACATCGTTGGCAAAATCACCACCACCGCCAGCACCAGGGTGCCAAAGCAGATCAGCAGCGAGTGCCACAGCGCCAGCAGGAAGCGGGGATCGCTCCATAAGGCCACCAACCATTTCAGGGTAAAGCCGTCCGGCAGAATAGTCGCGCCCCACTGGGTGGCCAGCGCATAAATCAGCGTCGCCGCCAGCGGCAACAGCAGGATCAGCAACAGCAGACCGCTTACTACGCGGTGATAGCCGGTTTCAAAGCGCGACATGGCCGCCCTCCGCAACATTATGAGCGCGCATTGAGGTAGCTCCTGCGCAACAGCCATTGATGGATCAGAGTAATAAACGCCATCATCACCACCAGCAGCATGGCCAGCGCGCTGGCCAGGTTAGGGTCGAGGGAGATATCCCCCGCGACCAGCGCCGATATGCGGATCGGTATCACGTTGAAATTGCCGGTGGTCAACGCATACACCGTGGCATAAGCCCCCAGTGCGTTGGCCAGCAGGATGACAAAGGTGCCCATCAACGCCGGCGCCAGCACCGGCAAGCCAATATGCCGCCAGTAGCGCCACGGACTGGCGCCAAGCAGCGATGCCGATTCGCGCCAGTCCTCGCGCAGCGCGTCAAACGCCGGGTACAGCAGCAGCACGCCCAGCGGGATCTGGAAGTAGGTATAAAGTACGATCAGTCCGGTTTTGGAATACAGGTTGAAGCTTTCCATCAGGCCATATTTGCGCAGCAGCAGCGTCAGGCAGCCGTTCAATCCCAGCAGAATGACAAAGGCAAACGCCAAGGGGACCCCGGCGAAATTGCTGGTCATGTTGGTAAACGACATCACAAAATCATGAAACCTTGTCTGACCGAGCCGGCGCAGTGAGTAACTGCCCACTAACGCAATCAGCAGCCCATAAACGCTCGACCAAAGAGAGATCTCCAGCGAGAACTGAAACGCCTGCAAATAGAACGGCGAGGTCAGTACGTCAACATAGTTGCCCAGCCCCCAGCCGCTGGTCTGGCTGAAAAAGCTGCTGACGGCAATCCACACCAGCGGCGCAATTTGAAACGCGCCGAACAGCAGGATAAACGGCAGTAGGCACAGCGCGGCAATCCACTTAGCTTTCATGGCTCACCCTTAGGCCAACAGCGCACGGCAACGCGGCTTGTCGTGCGGTATCTGCAGCACTTCGCACAGGGTGCCACACAGGTCGGTTTGCTGCGGATTAGCGTCGCTCTGGCTGAAGGCGTCACCGAAGACAAACAGCGGCACCTGTCGCTCTTCCGGCAACACGCCGCCGTGGCTGCGATCGTCATTCATACCGTGATCGGCGGTGACCATCACCTGATAACCCGCATTCAGCCAGTCGGCCAAATAGCGCGACAGTACGCCGTCGGCGTTGCGCGCCGCATTGCGGTACTGCGGCGATGACAGGCCAAAGCGGTGCCCTGTGTCGTCAATGTTCATCGGGTGGATCAGTAAGAAATCGGGTTGATGACGGCGGCGCAAGCTTTCCGCATCGTCAAACAGGTGAGAATCCGGGTAATGGTCGTCGTAATAAAAATGGCCGTGCTGGATCGGCAGCTCGGCATCGTCGGTATGGCGATCGCGCGCGGGGTCGAACGGGGTACGATTGTACAGCTCACTGAACCAATGATAGGCCGCTGCCGCGGTAGTCAAGCCCGCGGCACGAGCGTAGTGAAACACGCTTTGCTGATGCGAGAGGCGTGACACCTGATTATGCACCACGCCACTCTCCACGGGCGGCACACCGGTGAGGATGCATTCGTACAGCGGTCTGGAGAGCGAGGGCAACTCGCTCTCCAACTGATACAACCGTCCGCGCCCTGCCGCACATTCGGCCTGCAGATAGCCCATGGCGTCGTGTGCCACCTGATAGTTCAGACCGTCCAGCAGCACGAGGATAGTTTTCATGATGGTTTAACTCACTGCTGCATAAACATAATGACGTTTTCCTGCCACTGGCGCGGCAGCGTTTTGGCACTTTGCTCCCAGGCCGCCGGATCGGCGATCGGGTGAGCATTCTTATACTGTTCTGCTGGCAGCAGCTTGGCTTTGACATCGTCTGGCAACGTCAGGTGTTCCGCTCGGATTGGACGCGCATAGCCGCGCGCCAGGTTGATTTGGCCTGCGTCTGAGAAAATGTATTCGCGTGCCAGCTTGGCGGCATTCGGGTGTTTGGCGTATTTGTTGATAATGGTGGTGTAACCGGAAGTGATAGATCCGTCAGAGGGGATCAGCACTTCAAAGCGGGTTTTGTCGATCTGGTCGCGGTAGTTCAAACCGTTAAAGTCCCAAACCACCCCCACCTGCACTTCGCCTTTTTCCAGCGAAGCGATCACCGGGTTGCTCAGGCTCAGGCGCCCGGCCTTGGCCAGCTTGCCGAAGAATTCCAGACCCGGCTTCAGGTTCTTTTCGTTCCCGCCCATCGCGTAGGTTGCCGCCAGCACGCCGCTGGCCGCCTGCGAAGCGGTGCCGACGTCACCAATAGTGACCTGATAAGTGCCCTTCAACAGATCCGCCCAGCTGTGAGGGATCTCTTTCACCTGTTTTTTATTGATAATGAAGGCGATGGTGCCGGTATAGGCCAGTGCCCAGTGGCCGTCCTTGTCTTTGGCCCAGTCAGGTACCTGTTCCCAGGTGGAAGGTTTATACGGCTGGGTCACCCCTTTTTGTACCGCGATAGGGCCGAATGCCGCGCCCACGTCACCAATATCCGCCGTAGCATTGCTCTTTTCCGCATCAAACTTGGCAATTTCCTGCGCCGAGCTCATGTCGGTATCGACATGCTTCAGGCCGTACTTGCTCAGCAGATCCTGCCAGGTATCTTTCCAGTTAGCCCAGCTGTCCGGCATGCCGACGCTGTTGACTTCCCCTTCCTTCTTGGCAGCCTGTCCCAGCGCCGCCAGATCGGAATCGGCTGCCCAGCTCATTTGACTGGTCAGGACAATGGCACTGGTTAACACAGAAGCGCACAAACGTTTCATAACTGATGCTCCGGGTGGTAGTGTGGGAGTGGCTGGACTAGTCCAGCAAGAACCAAGCCAATCTAACGGACGAATGTGATAATTATATGTCAGTCTAAAAAAGCAGCGGTTTTATCGCATTTGGCGTGTTCGACAGCCCTTCGCTGGTCTACCTTTAGCGGGGATAAACGCACTAAAATGGGGCACCTGTTGCATGAGTGAAGTATCGACAACCGTGGCGGCCATCTGCCAGACGCTGAACGCCCGGATCGCCCTGGGGGAGTTCAGCGCCGACGGCAAATTGCCTTCGGAACGTGCTCTGAGCGAACAGTTTTCCACCACCCGTATTACGCTGCAGGAAGCGCTCGGTCAGTTGGAGGCGCAGGGTGTGATCTACCGTCAGGTGAGGCGCGGCTGGTTTATCTCGCCGCCGCGGCTGATTTACAACCCTCTGCAGCGCAGCCACTTCCACGCCATGGCGCAACAGCAAGGGCGTGATGCCCATACCGAAGTGATCGACAGCGCCACCGTGCCGCTGCGCGAAGATCTGAGCCAAAAACTGGCTTTACCGTCCGGTAGCGAGGTCTATCGCATTCGTCGGTTGCGCTACATCGATGGCCGCGCGGTGCTGTATTGTGAGCACTACCTCAACCCGGCCTACTTTGCCGGCATTCTGGAGGCAGATTTAACCCAGTCGCTGACCGGGCTGTATGCCGAACGCTACGGCATTCGCTACGGGCGGGTACGTTTCGATATGCTGCCAACCCTGCTGTCGCAGGAAGCGGCAGCCATGCTGAAGGTCACCTACGGCAGCCCGGCGTTATTTATTACCCGGGTTAACCGCGATCAGCACGATCGGGTGATTGACTGCGATTTGGAATACTGGCGATACGACGCGCTGCACATTGACGTCGAAGCGTTGTAATGACATGGGCGCATTGCTGCGCCCATCAAGAAAGGATCAGTCGGCGTCGTAACCGAGATTAGGCGCTAACCAGCGCTCAACCTCGCCGACGCTCATGCCTTTGCGCGCCGCATAATCTTCAACCTGATCGCGCTGGATCTGCGCCACCGCGAAATATTTGCTTTGCGGGTGGCTGAAGTACCAACCGGATACCGCCGCCCCCGGCCACATGGCGAAGGACTCAGTCAATTCCATGCCGGTATGATGATTAACGTCCAGCAGTCGCCAGATCTCCGCTTTCTCGGTGTGCTCCGGACAGGCCGGATACCCCGGCGCCGGACGAATGCCCTGGTAATTTTCGCGGATCAGCTCTTCGTTACTCAGGTTCTCGTCGCTGGCAAAGCCCCAGTGCACCTTGCGCACCTGTTCATGCAGGTACTCGGCGAAAGCCTCCGCCAAACGGTCGGACAGCGCCTTCACCATGATTTTATTGTAATCATCGTGCTGCGCGTCATAGGCCGCCGCCAGTTCATCCTCTTCCAACCCACCGGTCACTGCGAAAGCCCCGAAGTAGTCGGCCTTGCCGCTGCTTTTCGGCGCGACGAAGTCGGCCAGGCAGTAGTTCGGGAAGTCGGTTTTTTCGGTCTGCTGGCGCAGATGGCGGCTGACCACCAGCACCTCATCGCGATTTTCGTCGCGATAAACTTCGACATCGTCACCGACCCGGTTAGCCGGGAACAGGCCATAAACGCCGCGCGGGTTGAGGCTGCCGTTAGCGGCCAGCATATCCAGCATCTGGTTGGCGTCAGCAAACAGCCGCTTGGCTTCTTCCCCCACCACTTCATCTTCCAGAATGCGCGGGTATTTGCCCGCCAGCGACCAGGTCATAAAGAACGGCGTCCAGTCGATGTAATGCCGCAGCGTCTCGATACTGGCTTCGACCGGGTAAACGCCCAGTTGCTTCGGTACCGGTGGCTGATAATTTTCCCAGTCCAGCACCATGGCATTCGCGCGCGCTTTCTGCAGGTCAACCGGCGGAGTTCGCGGTTTCTTGCGTGCGTGCTGAATGCGGACGGTTTCGTATTCTTTACGGGTTCGCGCCACAAAATCGTCGCGCTGAGCGCTGGAAAGCAATGCCGACACCACGCCCACGGTACGCGAGGCATTTTGTACGTAGGTGGTTGAGCCGCTGTAATTCTGCTCAATCTTCACCGCAGTATGGGCCTTGGAGGTGGTAGCGCCGCCGATCAGCAGCGGCAGGGTAAAGCCCTGACGCTCCATCTCTTTCGCCACGTTGACCATCTCGTCCAACGACGGGGTGATCAGTCCGGACAGGCCGATAATATCCACATTTTGCTCGCGCGCGGTTTTCAGGATTTTCTCCGTCGGCACCATCACGCCCAGATCGACAATTTCATAGTTGTTGCACTGCAGCACCACGCCAACGATATTCTTGCCAATGTCGTGCACGTCGCCCTTCACCGTCGCCAGCAGGATTTTGCCTGCCGTTGAGCCCTTTTGCTTGCTAGCCTCAATGTACGGCTCCAGATAGGCCACCGCCTGTTTCATCACGCGGGCGGATTTCACCACCTGCGGCAGGAACATCTTGCCTTCGCCGAACAGATCGCCGACGACGTTCATGCCCGCCATCAGTGGCCCTTCGATCACTTCGATCGGGCGATCCGCCCTCTGTCGGGCCTCTTCGGTATCGAGCTCGATAAACTCGGTTATGCCTTTTACCAGCGAGTATTCCAGCCGTTTTTCGACCGGCCAGCCGCGCCATTCCGCCTGCTGCACTGCTACTTCATTGTCTTTGCTGCCGCGGTATTTCTCCGCCAGTTCCAGCAGCCGTTCGGTCCCGTCGTCACGACGGTTGAGGATCACGTCTTCCACCGCATCGCGCAGCTCAGCCGTCAGATCGTCGTAGATCGCCAACTGCCCGGCGTTAACGATCCCCATGTCCATGCCGTTGCGGATCGCGTGATACAGGAACACCGCGTGGATCGCTTCGCGTACAGGATCGTTGCCGCGGAATGAAAACGACACGTTGGACACGCCGCCGGAAATCATCGCGTGCGGCAGGTGAGTTTTGATGTCGGCACAGGCTTCGATAAAGTCGACGGCGTAGTTGTTATGCTCTTCAATACCGGTAGCAACGGCGAAAATATTCGGGTCGAAAATAATGTCTTCCGGCGGGAAGCCGACGCGCTCGGTCAGAATTTTATAGGCACGGCGGCAAATCTCGAATTTGCGCTCGCGCGTATCGGCCTGGCCCACTTCGTCAAACGCCATCACCACCACCGCGGCACCGTAACGACGCACCAGCTTGGCATGGTGAATAAAGGCCTCTTCGCCCTCTTTCATCGAGATGGAGTTAACGATGCCTTTGCCCTGAATGCACTTCAGGCCTTTTTCGATCACCGACCATTTGGAGGAGTCGATCATGATCGGCACCCGGGCGATATCCGGCTCACCGGCGATCAGGTTGAGAAAACGCACCATCGCCGCTTCCGCGTCGAGCATCCCCTCATCCATGTTGATGTCGATAATCTGGGCGCCGCTTTCCACCTGCTGGCGAGCAACCGCCAACGCTTCGCTGTATTTCTCTTCTTTGATCAGCCGCTTAAAGCGTGCCGAGCCGGTCACGTTGGTACGCTCACCCACGTTGACGAACAACGTTTTGGCATCGATGTTTAGCGGCTCCAGCCCCGCCAGACGGCAGGCCACCGGGATCTCCGGCAGTTTGCGCGGTGGCACGCCCGCCACGGCCTTGGCCATGGCAGCAATGTGCTCCGGCGTGGTACCGCAGCAGCCACCGATGATATTCAGGAAGCCGGCTTGCGCCCACTCCCCAACCTGCCTCGCCATCTCTTGCGCATCCAGATCGTATTCACCGAACGCATTAGGTAAACCGGCATTGGGGTGTGCAGTGACGTAGCTTTCCGATATACGCGACAGTTCGGCAACGTATTGACGCAGTTCATCCGGCCCCAGCGCACAGTTCAGGCCAAAGCTCAGCGGTTTGACGTGGCGCATCGAGTTATAGAAGGCTTCGGTGGTTTGACCGGACAGGGTTCGGCCGGAAGCATCGGTGATGGTGCCGGAAATCATGATCGGCAGCGAAACGCCCAAGGCTTCGAATTCGGTTTCCACCGCGAAGGCGGCGGCCTTGGCGTTCAGGGTATCGAAGATGGTTTCGATCATGATCAGATCGACACCGCCCTCCACCAGCGCACGCGTCGACTCGCGGTAGGCTTCCACCAGTTCGTCGAAAGAAACGTTACGAAAAGCCGGATCGTTGACGTTCGGCGAAATAGAGGCGGTGCGGTTGGTCGGCCCCAGCACCCCGGCCACATAGCGCGGCTGCTCTGGGGTACGCGCAGTCCATTCGTCTGCGCAGGCACGTGCCAGGCAGGCGGCCTGATAGTTAATCTCGGCGGACAGCGACTCCATATGGTAGTCGGCCATGGCGATGGAGGTGGAGTTGAAGGTATTGGTTTCGAGGATGTCGGCTCCCGCTTCCAGATAGCCGTAGTGAATGGCGGTAATGACCTCGGGCTTGGTCAGCACCAGCAGGTCGTTATTGCCTTTCAGATCGCTTTGCCAGTCGGCAAAACGCTCACCGCGAAAGTCGCTCTCTTCCAGACGGTAGCTTTGGATCATGGTGCCCATGCCGCCGTCCAACACTAAAATTCGCTGCGCTAACTGCCGGCGCAGTTGTTCTACTCGATTCACCACCCCTTATCCCCTTTATCTTTCAAGCCACTGCTATATTGACCCCTATGTAAAATTATCGGGTCACTATGTCACCATCACCCATACCCTAGGGATTTCAAGTTGCGGCTAGGCGCCCAGCCTGTTCATCCTCAGGAGCTTACTAAGGTAAGTGACTGGGGTGAACACGTGCAGGCAACAACGCTGCGGCTTGAAAGACGACGGGTATCGGTCATCCTAGCACAGGTTGTGCCGCTAAAGGGGCGAGCGGTTATTGAGAGTTTTTCAGGTTGTCTGGCAACACATCCGATGAGCTGATTGACGGCTTGCATTTCACACGTAAAAAACGAAAATGAATTCCATCATACGGAAAAAGGAATGTGAATCATGGTCACCCCCGTTCCCGCCAAACGTGGCAAGAAGCCCCGCGCTGCATCTCCAAGCGCCAGTGCGGCAACCGGTCAGGTACAGTCGCTGACCCGTGGCCTGAAATTATTGGAATACATTGCCGAAGCCCAGGGCAACGTGGCGCTGACCGACCTGGCCCAACAGGCGGGGTTACCGAACTCCACCACTCACCGTCTGCTTTCCACCATGCAACAGCAAGGGTTCGTGCGTCAGGTCGGCGATCTGGGTCTGTGGACTATAGGTTCACACGCCTTTGTGGTGGGCAGCAGTTTTCTGCAAAGCCGTAATCTGCTGGCGATGGTGCACCCCACGCTGCGTCGCCTGATGGAAGAATCTGGCGAAACGGTTAACCTGGCTGTACTGGATACCAGCGAGTACCAGGCGATTATTATCGACCAGGTGCAATGCACCGCGCTGATGCGCATGTCTGCGCCCATCGGCGGCAAACTGCCGATGCACGCCTCCGGTGCCGGCAAAGCTTTTCTGTCCACCCTGCCGGACGATCAGGTCACCAAATTGCTGCATAAAAAGGGCATGCAAACCTATACCCAGCATACGCTAACGCCGCACAACCTGAAGGAAGGGCTGGCGCAGATCCGCAAGCAGGGTTTCTCGTTTGACGATGAAGAGCATGCGCTGGGTCTGCGCTGCGTGGCGGCCTGCATTTTTGACGAGCACCGCGAAGCCTTCGCTGCCATTTCGATTTCCGGCCCCGTATCGCGCATCACCGACAACCGCGTGATTGAGCTGGGCGCCTTGGTGATCCATGCCGCAAAAGAGATCAGCCTGGAATACGGTGGCGTACGTTAAAGTGGAGCAATGCCGTTGCATTAAACCTTCAAATAATCGAATATTAGACGTTTTATCGCCCCCAACGAGCCGCCAATGAGAGATAAATTCATTAAGAAAGAAGGTATTGCGCTTATCCAACTCGCCAGATATTTGCTGGATGAGAAGCCGATGAACCGGTTACGCACTATCGATGAACTCTCTGAAAGTTTTGGCCTTTCCGTCGGCATTGTGCAAAACGCACTTAAATCGCTGGAAAGCAGTGGCTGCATTCAGTTGGAACGGCGCGGCCGCAACGGGACGCAATTAAAACAGTTAAACTATCAGGCGCTCCTTACCCAGGCCGATATTGGCAATATTGTTTGTGCGATGCCACTGCCCTACACCAAACTTTATGAGGGCTTAGCCAGCGGTCTGAAAATACAGTTTGGGCAAATACCGCTTTACTACGCGCATATGCGCGGAGCCAGCGTACGTATCGAATGCCTGCTGGATGGTATCTACGATATGGCCGTCGTATCCCATCTGGCCGCCAGACAGGTCTTACAGGAGGGCAAAGCCCGTATTGCGCTGGAGTTAGGCGCGGGATCCTATGTTTCAGGCCACCAGATGGTTTACCGCCGTGGCGAAGAAAACAGCATCCGTCGTGTGGGCTTGGATCCTCGCTCGCCAGATCAACGTCAATTATCCGAACTCTATTTCCAGGGGCAAGAGATCGAATATGTCGATACGCCTTATCACGACTGTTTAAACCAAATAGAAAAAGGCAATATTGATTCAGCTATCTGGAACCTGGTGCAGAACTTTGCCAGTGACACCCTGGACGCGATCCCCTTGCAAGGTCACCCTTCCTATATTCAAGCCTCTGAAGCCGTGCTGCTTATTCGCAGCGATGACGCTCTCATTCAGCGCCTTGTGGCACGTCAGGTTGACAAGAAGCAACTGCTGCAACACCAGAAAAATGTCGTTTCGGGAAAGGAAGAACCTTTTTACTGATTAGGCTTTGTATATAATTAATGCCAGCCGTTATTTACAGCTTTCCGATAATAAAACCCTTCATGCCATATTAATACCTTTAAAGAGGTATAAAATAACCGCGTTAGTTTGTTCCGGAATCATATCCAATGTGTCAGGAATAGAGATAAGGAATGTGAAAATGAAACGCGAAGATAAATATAATCACGGTGACTACACTGATTTTCTAACGGCAATAAGAACCTTTGAATGCTCTATTGATCCTAAAGATGCCGACTATTATGACAAGCATTACGAAGATGACAAAGCAGTAACCTATCAACAAGTTGAGTATCCAGGTCGCGTAATTCGCGATAAAAATGGCGTTCCCCTGCACAGCACCACGTCAATAAAAGGCTATTTCATTAAGCTTGGCGTTGATAAACTCTATACGCGTGGCTCCAGCGATCCTGAGATGTTTCGCCAGATGCAGTATGCTGTGATGAATTATCTGGGTTTTGTCGGTTATCAATTCAGTGAGCATGACCTTTGGGATCTTGGTTATTACTCCCATTATGATAATGAACAGCTCCCCATGTACTATTCAGATGTCGACGTCAGCAATTGGTCCAATGGAGTGCGAGAAAAAATAATGGATCTTCCGGACGGGAAAATCCATGTTACCGACGTGAATACCTGGAAGGGGACATTTACCGGCAAACATGGCATCAATTCTTTCGCCGATGTTATCGATCCGGATAAGCAAGAATTTATTGCCCTCGACCATTTCGACAATAAATACCAAAATATTGTTTTGCAGTTAGCCGACCATGGCAAAACCCTGAATGATTATCTGGGGAGTACGCTACGCTGGAGTGAATGCCAGCCCAAATTAGCCCCACCCGGTGGCCGTCCTGATGAGGTAACCCTCACTTTATCCGGCTTACTGGCCGGCGCTCATTTACGTGGGGCGGAAGGCGTTGTCGCCCTGTTGGTCAAGCATGAAAATCATGCTGATGAGAACAAAACGGCCATATTGCAGTATGTCTATGATTTTGGCGGCTACAGTACGCCTTATGACCAGTAAATCCGGTATGAGATTGGCAGGCGTCGGGTATGGCGCCTCATTATAATTTGTGATCTTGTTCAAGTAATAATCGCTTCCCCGTTGTCGTCCGTTATGCGCTCACTTACCATTTCATTTATATATTCAAAAAAATGAGGATATAAAATGATACACCAGGGCCTGAACACGCTGCGACAAGCCAAAGTGATTGATGAAGACATTTATCAGGGAATGCTGGCCGTCGTCGAACAACTGCAACAGCATTGCCAATGCCCCTTACCCGCAGAGCAAGGCTGGTTGGCGATCGCACACATGGCCAATGCACTAATGCGTTGCCGGCAGCAGCAAACCGTCTCACCGTTGGACAACGAAATATTGGCGGAAATAGCGGAAGCAGGGAAATTGGAAGTGTTGCGCGAGCTCAATAATGCCCTGATGAAAAACTTTACCCTCGAACTCCATCCCGATGAAGAAGGCTACCTGCTGGTCAATTGGTACAGCTTGAGCAAAGCATAATCGCCATGAATAATTTCTCTTAAATATTCAAATAAATGAATATTTTCCACAAGGATGACAAACCAGGAGTAAAGGGAACGATGTTTATTACTGCATTACAACGTCAGAATCCTGCGCTGATCGGCACTGCCGTATCACTGTGGCAACAGAGAATCCTTCGCCCGGATAGCTACGTGATCGATGTTGATACCGTAGAGGAAAACGCCCGACACATATTGCAAATCGCTCAGCAGCATCACCTGACGCCTTATGTCATGAGCAAACAATTTGGCCGTAACCCTTGGTTATGCCAACGCATTATCAATCAGGGTTTTCCGGGCGCCGCCGCTGTCGATTTCAAAGAAGCGCAGCAGCTAATGCAGCATCGCGTTCCCTTGTGCCACGCAGGGCATCTTGTCCAGATCCCTGACGGTGAGATCGCCGCCATTCTGAAGCAGCGGCCAGAAGCGATCACCGTCTTTTCGGTTGAAAAAGCCCGCAGCGTCGCTGAACAGGCAAAAAAAATAGGCATCACGCAATCTTTATTGCTGAAAGTCTATCAGGAAGGCGACCTCCTCTACCCTGGGCAAGAGGGCGGCTTTCTGCTTGATGATGTCGTGGCCGCCGCCAGACAAATAGCACAGCTGGGGCATGTACAGGTGGTCGGCGTCACCCATTTCCCTTGCCTGCTTAGCCACAAGGCCGGCGATACCCCACAGACAACCCCCAACTTTGCCACCCTGATTGAAGCTGTGGCTCGCCTGCGTCAGGCCGGCTTCCAGATATGCCAAATCAATGCCCCCTCCGCCAATAGCTGCTCGTCGTTGCCGATGCTCGCACAGCTTGGCGTGACCCACATTGAGCCGGGGCACGCATTCACAGGAACCTTCCCGGCGAACGTTTTTGGTACTGAGCCAGAACGCCTGGCAATGCTATATCTGACTGAAATATCTCATCATTATAAAGAGCTCAGTTTTTGTTATGGCGGCGGGCACTATCGCCGCAGCCACGTCCAACACGCGCTGGTGTTCACCCCTGATGGTCAGATGAGCCAAACCGAAGTGGTGCCGCCGGAGGACCACAGTATTGATTATTACCTGGGGCTACGCGGGACCTTCCCTATTGGTAGCGTAGTCATCATGTGTTTTCGCACACAAATTTTCGTTACCCGCAGCGACGTCGCCATGGTGTGCGGTATTTCGCGGGGTGCCCCGCAGCTTGCCGGGGTATTCGACAGCCAAGGTAACAGACTCAGCCATTCAGGAGATGCCCGGTGAAAAAATTTGTGGTTATTGTTTTAGATGGCTTCGGTATCGGCGCCATGGACGATGTCGCCCACCAGCGCCCTCTTGATATTGGGGCCAATACCTGCGGCCACATCTTGCAAAAATACGGCCTGCTACGGCTGCCGACATTAGAGAAGCTGGGCCTGATTAACGCTTTGGGATATCAGCCAGACAATGTCATGCACCCCAATCCGGCGGCAAACTACGGCAACGCAAATTTGCAGCATCAGGGGGCCGACTCCTTTATGGGGCATCAGGAAATCATGGGCACTCGCCCTGACATCCCGTTATTGATGCCCTTTTCTCAGGTCAGGGAACAGGTGGCTTCGGCGCTCAATAAGGCCGGGTACCAGGTTGAACGTGTCGCGGTCGAGGATGGTTTATGCTACCTGCGAATTAACGGATGCGTCGCCATCGGCGATAACCTCGAGACCGATCCCGGACAGGTTTATAATGTGACTGCCAATTTGGATGCCATTGATTTCGCCACCGTTCGCACCATTGGTGACATCGTTCGCAGCCAGGTTCACGTCGGCCGGGTGATTGTCTTTGGCGGCAACATTGGCAGTAATACCGCTTTGCACAATGCCGCCGAAACCCGCGCAAAGCGCTATGTCGGGATCAATGCCCCCAAGTCAGGCGTCTATGGCCATGGCTTTACCGTTGTCCATCTCGGTTATGGCGTCGATGCAAGCCAGCAAACCGCCGCCAGTTTGCACTCATCAGGCGTGCCCACGGTGTTAATCGGCAAAGTCGCAGATATCGTCATCAATCCTCACGGAACAAATTATCAGGGCATTTCAGATTCGGAAGAGATCATGCAATTGACCTTGCAGGCGGTCGAACTGCCGGGACAGGCCTTTATCTGCACCAATATCCAGGAAACAGATCTGGCCGGCCATGCCGAAAACAGCGATCGCTACGCTGAGCGATTACAAGTCGTTGACGGTTACCTGGCGCAATTACTGGCTCGACTCGGTCAAGATGACGCCCTGGTGGTGATGGCCGACCATGGAAATGACCCGACGATTGGTCACTCGCGCCATACCCGAGAAAAAGTGCCATTACTCTTCTGGCGCCCCGGCGTTCAAGGCGTCTATTTGGGCGAACGCTCAACCCTGGCTGATGTCGGGGCTACGGTCTGCGACGCATTTGGCGCTCCGGCACCTCAAAACGGCCATTCGTTCTTCCCGCAAATGAATAAGGGACAACCATGAATCCTTCATCGCAATTTGATCGACGTGGCTATACCTATGCGCACGAACATCTGCATATTGATCTGTCGCCGTTCAAACAGAATATTGATTGCCGATTGGATTGTTACGCACTCCTCGTGGATGAAATGAAAACGCTGGTCAATAAAGGCGTATTGAACCTGGTTGAGGTCACGAACCGCTATATGGGGCGTAATCCTCAATTTATGCTGGATTTGATGCAAGAAACCGGCATAAACATCCTGGCATCAACCGGTTACTACCAACAGGATTTCTATCCGCCACATGTTGCTCAGCGCAGCGCGCAGCAGTTGGCGCAAGAAATGATCGACGAGATTGAGCACGGCATTGACGGCACAACGCTTCGCGCCAGCGTAATTGCAGAAATTGGCAGCAGCGAAGGCA
Organism: Serratia sp. BNK-12; assembly: GCF_047456085.1. Classification (NCBI taxonomy): domain Bacteria; kingdom Pseudomonadati; phylum Pseudomonadota; class Gammaproteobacteria; order Enterobacterales; family Yersiniaceae; genus Serratia; species Serratia sp. BNK-12. The sequence goes on along the minus strand of NZ_CP179896.1, from coordinate 265,233 downwards.
CCATTACCCCAACGGAAGAGAAAGTATTCCATGCTGCTGCCCTGGCACATTTAGCCACCGGAAAACCCATCTCTACGCATACCAGTTTCAGCACCATGGGATTGGAGCAGTTGCAGCTATTAATGCGCCATGGTGTATCCGCCGAACGTATTGTTATTGGCCACTGCGATTTACGCGATCAGTTGGACACCTTGCTGAGGATTACTGAAACCGGCGCTTTTATTCAATTCGACACTATCGGCAAAAACGATTACTACCCGGACGAAAAGCGCGTGGCGACATTGCTGGCACTTTCTCAACGCGGACTATTGAGCCAGGTAATGCTTTCCATGGATATCACCCGACGTTCCCACCTGGCCGCAAATGGCGGTCTGGGATTCAGTTATCTCATTGATAGATTCGTCCCCATGCTGCTGCAAGCTGGGATATCACAACAAGATATTGACCATATGCTGTGCACCAATCCAAACACTTTCTTCAGAGGACAAGAATAATGAAAAAGATCGGTATTGCAGGTTTACAACGCGAGCAAATTAAACAAGCTATCGAATCAGCCGCCCCCGGTAAATTTGAGTGCTTTATTCAAAATGACATGGAAGCGGCCAGTAAAGTCAAAAGTGGCGAACTGGATTACTTTATTGGCGCCTGTAATACCGGCGCCGGTGCAGCGTTATCCATCGCTATTGCGATTATCGGTTATAACCGCTGCTGCACCATTGCCAAACCGGGAATACAGGCAAAAGAAGAACAAATAATAAAATGGGTCAACGAAGGCAAAGTGGCCTTTGGCCTTTCGGTGGAACATGTTGAACATGCCATCCCGATGCTGATGGGTCATTTGAATTAAGGGGGTATCCATGGAGCAGTATTTGCATATTGTTATTGTCGCTTTGCTAACGGGAATGACCTCGCTGCTTTCTCATCGTTCCGTTGCCGTATTTCACGACGGTATTCGTCCGATTCTGCCGCAATTGGTCGAAGGGAATATGAATCGCCGTGAAGCCGGCAGCATTGCATTTGGTTTGAGCATCGGCTTCGTCGCATCCGTCGGGATCTCCTTTACCCTCTCAACCGGGCTGTTGAACAGTTGGTTGCTGTTTTTACCCACCGACATCATCGGCGTACTGGCCTTTAACAGCTACCTGGCTTTCGCTTTGGGCATGGCCTGGGGAGTATTGGTGCTGACCAGTTTGGTGCCGATCAATACCCTGCTGACCGCGCTTCCCGTGGATATCCTCGGTTCACTGGGCGAGCTTTCCAGCCCGGTGATTTCGGCCTTCGCGCTGTTCCCACTGGTGGCTATTTTCTATCAATTCGGCTGGCGCCATAGCCTGCTGGCCGCCGTCGCCGTACTGATGTCGCGCGTCATTGTCGTGCGCTTTTATCCTTCACTCTTTCCAGAGTCGATTGAGATATTCGTCGGTATGGTGATGCTGCTGGGGATTGCGATATTTCGTGATATCTCACAGCGCAAGCATCATGAAGTAAACCATGGCACCTCTGTTTTCGAGGAGAGAACCTCTCGCATTATCAAGAATCTGCCGCTGCTCGCCATTACCGGTGCGCTAATCTCGACGGTTGCCAGCCTTAAGCTGTTTGGAGGGTCTGAGGTTTCGATCTATACGCTGGCAAAAGCCTGGGCCCCCGGCGTATCTCCGGAAGAATCCGCTGCGTTGGTCAATCAAGCTGCGCTGGCTGAGTTTATGCGTGGTTTGGGCTTTATTCCGCTCATCGCCACCACCGCGCTAGCCACTGGGGTGTACGCCGTCGCCGGTTTTACCTTCGTCTTTACCGTCGGTTATCTGGCCCCCTCGCCCTGGTTAGCGGCCATTTTAGGTGCCCTGACCATCACGTTGGAAGTGCTGTTGTTGCGGACTATCGGCCGTTGGTTAAGCAGCTATCCCTCGGTTCGTAATGCCTCAGACAGTATCCGCAATGCGATGAACATGCTGATGGAATTTGCTTTGCTGATCGGCGCTATTTTCGCCTCTATCAAGATGGCGGGCTATACCGGCTTTAGCATCACAGCTGCCCTGTACTTCCTTAATGAAGCGCTGGGGCGTCCTATATTGAAAATTGCCGCCCCGGTAGTGGCGACCATAATATGCGGTATTTTACTGAACATTTTGTATTTTTTAGGTTTGTTCGTCGTTAATTAACCGAATGTTTTAAACGAAATGTCTGACTAAAGTCGCAATAAAAACACAGGGAAATAATAATGAAAATAGAGAATAATCAAAACACAACCCGCTCAAAGTGCTTTGCAGTATTAGCATTACTGTTGGGTTCTACGGCATTTTTATCGGCGGCCCACGCAAACAACGATACCGCACCCAATAACGATCCTGCTGAAACCTGGCGCACCGATTATAGCGATATCGGTTACCCGAACGTGGGTTTTTCCCCTTATATCAAAGGTTGGATTAATGGTTATCTGACACCGGCAGATTATCCTGACGGCGCAAAAATTCTGCCGCCGCCGCCAAAAGAGCATTCCGCAGCAGCAAAAAGCGATATTGAAACGTTCCATGAATTACGACAGCTGCGCGATACGCCACGCGGCCAGTTGGCGATCGAAGATGCCAAGCTCTCCTTCAATCATATTGGCAGCGCATTTTCACCGGCGCTGGGCATCACTATTTCACGTAAAAATACGCCTCATTTGCACCTGCTCCTCAGCCGTGCTTTTACCGATGCAGGTTACGCCTCCAATGACACCAAAAAAGCGTTTAGCCGGATTCGGCCCTACTCGGCATTACGTATCGACAGTTGCACGCCCAAGGAACATAGCGCGTTAAGTAACGACGGCGGCTCTTATCCCTCCGGTCATGCCGTCACCGGGATGATGTGGGCCATGACGTTAACCGCCATGGAGCCACAGCTGGCAACCCCGTTAATGAAAAAAGGCTATGAGTTTGGTCGTAGTCGCCTGATCTGCGGCGTACATTGGGAAAGTGATGTCAACGCGGGTCGTTTCCTTGCTGCCGGCGCTTTCGCTCGCCTCCAGGCCAGCCCCGAATATCAAAAACAATTCCGCGAAGCCAAGCTGGAAGTCGATCGTCTGTTAGCGCAAAAACAAGGCAGTAAATAAACGTCAGCGCTGATTACCCGGCGCATCAGACGAAAATCATCATCGTAAAAATGCCCAGGTTTGCGCAGAGAGTGTCGCTGCGCAAGCCTTTCTCCATGACGATTATCCCCATCGTGACGCATGCTCACTGCTCAACTTCAACGAGGTTTCATGTCTGGATGACAGCCTGAAATAGTTGAAGCCGATCACAAATAATGACTTTGCCAACGGAAGCCGATTGCAACCGGCGAAACTTCCTTCGACAATGTTACCGATAACATGTTACCGGTAACAAATAATGCAAGGTAACGCCACTTGTCGTTTTGGAGCTAAGCCATGACCAATAATCAAAACCGTATTTACGTCATTATGGGCGTTTCCGGCAGCGGCAAGTCCGCCGTGGCCGCCGCAGCGGCCCGCCAACTGTCTGCCGGGTTCCTTGACGGTGACTTTCTGCACCCGCGCAGCAATATTCTGAAAATGGCCGCCGGTGAACCGCTGAACGATGACGATCGCGCCCCATGGCTGGCCGCACTCAACGATGCTGCCTTTGCGATGCAACGCACCAATACTGTTTCGGTCATTGTCTGTTCGGCGCTGAAAAAGCACTACCGCGATCGCCTGCGCGCCGGTAACGGCAACCTGTCGTTCATCTACCTGCACGGCGATTTTCCGGTGATCGAAGCCCGCCTGGCTGCGCGTAACGGCCACTTCTTCAAGCCACAGATGCTGGTAACGCAGTTCGCGGCGCTGGAGCAACCGGGCGCGGACGAAAGCGACGTTATGTCCGTAGATATCAACCAGCCGCTGGAAGCCGTCATCGCCGATACCGTGCGACATATCCAGAGTTTCCTGCCACAGGACGTGTGCGCGTGAATACTGTAACGCTGGTCGGTACCGCAGTCGGCTCGGTTCTATTACTGCTGTTTCTGGTGATGAAGGCACGCATGCATGCCTTCGTCGCGTTAATGTTGGTGTCTATCGCTGCCGGTATTTTTTCCGGCATGCCGTTGGACCGCATCGCCGATACCATGCAAAAAGGCATGGGCGATACGCTGGGTTTCCTGGCGATCGTCGTGGCGCTGGGCGCCATGTTCGGCAAGATACTGCATGAGGTCGGCGCACTCGATCAAATTGCGGCACATTTGCTGAAACGTTTCGGCCAAAGTAAAGCCCATTACGCGCTCGGTATCGCCGGGTTGATCTGCGCCCTGCCGCTGTTCTTTGACGTGGCGGTGGTACTGCTGATCGGCATCGTGTTTGCCGTCGCACGTCGCACCGACGGCAATATCGTCAAGCTGGCCATTCCCTTGTTCGCCGGCGTCGCCGCTGCGGCTTCCTTCCTGCTGCCGGGGCCGGTCCCAATGCTGCTGGCGGCGCAAATGAAAGCCGACTTCGGCTGGATGATCGCCATCGGCCTGGTCGCCGCCGTCCTCGGCATGCTGATTGCAGGCCCATTGTACGGCAGCTTTATTAGCCGCTTCGTTAACTGGCCAATGCCGGCAGACGAAAACGAACCGACACTCAACAAAGGCAACCTGCCGTCATTTGGCTTTAGCCTGGCGCTGGTACTCTGCCCACTGGTGCTGGTCGGCATGAAAACCATTGGTGCACGTCTGGTCACGCCAGGTTCTCAGCTGCAGCAGTGGCTGGAGTTTATTGGCCATCCGTTCACCGCCATTTTAATCGCCTGTCTAATCGTGATTTATGGGCTGGCAAAACCGCGCGGCATGACCAACGAACAAACGCTGGCCATCTGTTCGGCTGCAGTGCAGCCCGCCGGGATCATCCTGCTGATGACCGGTGCCGGCGGCGTATTCAAACAAATCCTGGTGGATTCCGGCGTAGGTCCGGCACTGGGTGACGCCATGATTGGCACCGGCTTGCCGATCGCCGTAGCCGCCTTTGCATTATCCGCTATGGTACGCGTGATCCAAGGCTCCGCCACCGTTGCCTGCCTGACCACCGTTGGCCTGGTGCTGCCGGTGACCAGCCAGTTGGGGCTCGGCGGTGGGCAGTTGGCCGCGCTGGCTATCTGTATTGCCGGGGGGTCTATCGTGCTCAGCCACGTCAACGATGCCGGTTTCTGGCTGTTCGGCAAGTTTACCGGCGCCAATGAGCTGCAAACGCTAAAAACCTGGACGGTGATGGAAACCATCCTTGGCAGCGTGGGTGGCATCATCGGCATGATCGCTTTCACCCTGTTTTAAATCACGATAACGACATAACACCGCCCCCGGCCTTTGCACATCAGGGCTGCAATATTCCACCGGGGGCACCGCCACAGGCGGCGTCTATAACAATAGCCATGTGAGGAAGGTATGCTTAATCCCACCCTATCCCGTGTCACGCAACGCATCATCGACCGTTCCAAACAGAGCCGCGCCGCCTATCTGGCACGCATTGAAGCGGCGCGTTCCCAAACCGTGCACCGCGCACAGCTGGCCTGCGGCAACCTGGCGCACGGTTTTGCCGCCTGTCAGCCGGACGACAAAACCGCACTGAAAAACATGGTGCGCAGTGATATCGCCATCATCACCGCTTATAACGATATGTTGTCTGCCCACCAGCCCTACGAAAACTATCCCCAACGGCTGAAACAGGCGTTGCATGCCGTGGGCGCGGTCGGTCAGGTAGCCGGAGGCGTACCGGCGATGTGTGACGGCGTGACCCAGGGGCAGGATGGTATGGAGCTGTCGCTGATGAGCCGCGACGTGATCGCCATGTCCTCAGCCATCGGCCTGTCGCACAATATGTTCGACGGCGCGCTGTTCCTCGGCATCTGCGACAAAATCGTTCCGGGTCTGGTGATGTCCGCCCTGTCCTTTGGCCATCTGCCGTCGCTGTTTGTGCCTGCCGGCCCGATGAGCAGCGGCTTACCGAACAAAGAGAAAGTGCGCGTGCGTCAGCTGTACGCCGAAGGCAAGGCCGATCGACTGGCGCTGTTGGAGGCCGAAGCCGCTTCGTATCACGGCATCGGCACCTGCACCTTCTACGGCACCGCCAACACCAACCAGATGGTAATGGAAGTGATGGGGTTGCACCTGCCGGGATCCTCCTTCGTTCACCCGGACACCCCTTTGCGCGATGCGTTGACCGACGCTGCCGCACGCCAGGTCACTCGCCTGACCGAAACCGCCGGCAACTATCTGCCAATCGGCAAACTGGTGGATGAAAAGGTGGTGGTTAACGGCATCGTTGCGCTGCTGGCCACCGGCGGCTCCACCAATCTGACCATGCATATGGTGGCGATGGCGCGCGCCGCCGGCATCATCATCAACTGGGACGACTTCTCCGAACTGTCGGACGCCGTACCGCTGCTGTGCCGTATCTACCCGAACGGCCCGGCGGACATCAATCAGTTCCAGGCATCTGGCGGCGTCGCCCTGGTGGTGCGCGAACTGCTAAAGCACGGCCTGCTGCACGAAGACGTGCACACCGTGGCCGGTTTTGGCCTGACGCGTTATACCCAGGAGCCGTGGCTGGATAACGGTCAGTTGGCCTGGCGCGAGGGCGCGGAAAGCTCGCTCGATACCCAGGTTATCGCCAGCGTGGCGGAGCCTTTCGAACATCACGGCGGCACCAAGGTTTTGGCAGGCAACCTCGGTCGCGCGGTGATGAAAACCTCGGCGGTGCCGGCCGACAATCAGATTATCGAAGCGCCGGCGGTGATATTTGACAGCCAGCATGACATCGTGCCGGCATTTGAAGCCGGCAAGCTGGATCGCGATTGCGTGGTGGTGGTTCGCTTCCAGGGGCCGCAGGCCAATGGCATGCCCGAACTGCACAAGCTGATGCCACCGCTGGGCGTGCTGATGGACCGCGGATTTAAAGTCGCGCTGGTCACCGATGGCCGCCTGTCAGGCGCCTCCGGCAAGGTGCCTTCCGCTATCCACGTGACCCCGGAAGCCTATACCGGCGGCATGCTGGCCAAGGTACAAGACGGCGATGTGATCCGCGTAAACGGCCGCACCGGTGAATTGGCATTACTGGTCGATGCCGACATTCTGGCCCAGCGAGCGCCATACCAACCGGACCTGAGCGCTGAACATATCGGCTGCGGCCGTGAACTGTTCGGCGCATTACGCAGCCAGCTTTCCGGTGCCGAACAGGGCGCCTGCTGCATTAAATTTTAACCGATAGCATGGCCGGGCAGCCCGAAGGCGACGGCCATAACTGGAGAGAACCCTTAATGAACAATTGGAAAACCAGCGCAGAGCAGATCCTGATGGCCGGCCCCGTAGTACCGGTGATCGTCATCAACAAATTGGAACACGCGATCCCGCTGGCGAAAGCCCTGGTGGCTGGTGGCGTCCGGGTATTGGAAGTCACCCTGCGCACCGCCTGCGCCATGGACGCGATCCGCGCTATTGCCAAAGAAGTGCCTGATGCCATCATCGGCGCCGGTACCGTCATCAACCCGCAGCAGCTGCAGGAAGTGACCGATGCCGGGGCGCAATTCGCCATCAGCCCGGGCCTGACTGCCGATCTGCTGCAAGCGGCCACGGCCGGTTCAATCCCGTTAATTCCGGGTATCAGCACCGTGTCTGAACTGATGTTGGGCATGGATCATGGGCTGCGTGAGTTTAAATTCTTCCCGGCGGAAGCCAACGGCGGCGTGAAAGCACTGCAGGCGATCGGCGGCCCGTTCCCGCAGGTACGTTTCTGCCCGACCGGCGGAATTTCACCGAGCAACTACCGTGACTATCTGGCGCTGAAAAGCGTGCTGTGCATCGGCGGCTCCTGGCTGGTGCCGGCGGATGCGCTGGAAAGCGGCGACTACGCACGCATCACCGAATTGGCGCGTGCCGCCGTTGCGGGTGCAAAAGCTTAATGCTATCGGGCGCGGCGTGCCGCGCCCTTACGTCGCTGCCGAGGTAGCAGGCAGTGCCACCCCGCTGCGCTGGCTAAAACGCCGTTTCTTGCGGTAAGCGAAGACATCCTCCACATGCCCGTCGCGAATGCGCTGCTGCAGCCCGCGCCAGTAATCGGCTTCGAAGAGGTCGCTGTGCAACTCTTCAAACACCTGCCGAATGCGCCGATCGCCACACAGAAAATGCCTGAACTCCTCCGGGAATACATCGTTCGCCGACACGCTGTACCACGGCTCGCTGGCCAGTTCATCTTCCGGGTAACGCGGCGGCGGAATATCGCGGAAGTTCACCTCGGTCATATAGCAAATTTCATCGTAATCGTAGAACACCACCCGCCCGTGCCGGGTCACGCCGAAGTTCTTGAATAGCATGTCGCCAGGGAAGATATTAGCGGCGGCCAGTTGTTTGATCGCATTGCCATACTCTTCGATGGCGTCGCGCATCTGCTGCTCATTGGCCTGCTCCAGATACAGGTTCAGCGGCGTCATGCGCCGTTCCATATACAGGTGCTTGATCACGATGCGATCGCCCAGATCCTCCAGCTTGTCCGGCACTTCACGCTGCAATTCAGCCAAAAGCTCCGGGCTGAGGCGCGCCTTGTCGACGACAAAATTCTCGTACTCTTGGGTATCCGCCATGCGCCCCACGCGGTCGTGTTCTTTCACCAACTGGTAACAGGCCATCACCTGCGCCTGCGTCACCTCTTTTTGCGGTGCGAACTCGTCTTTGATCACCTTGAACACCCGATCGAACGACGGCAGGGTAAACACCAGCATCACCATGCCTTTCACCCCCGGCGCGATGATGAACTGCTCCTGCGAGCCGGCCATAAACGTCAGGTATTCACGGTAACATTCCGTTTTACCGTGCTTCTGGCAGCCAATCGCCATATACAGTTCGGCGGTGGTTTTGCCCGGCAGTATTTCTCGCAGCCACTCGACCATCGCTGCCGGAAGCGGTGCGTAAACCATAAAGTAAGAACGTGCGAAACCGAATACGATACTGGCCTCGGCCTTACTGGTCAGGCAGGTATCGATAAACAAGGCGCCGGAATCGCTGTGATGGATCGGCAGCAGGAAAGGATAGACCGTATCCGCCACCCGCAACTTACCTACCAGCCAGGCAGCCTTGTTACGGTAAAAGAGCTCATTGGCAATCTGGAACGTCGCCCCAGCCAGCTGCTGCGCGCTAAAGCTCTGTTGCAACGCCAGCGTGATGTAATCAATATCACGCGACAAGTTTTCCCAAGGTAGCCGCAGAGGTAAATCCGTCAGCAGGTTGTACAGCATCGCCGATACATCACCGCCAGCAGTGAAATTGCGCGACAGCGGACGCGGGATATCGCGAAAGCGTCCCTCAGGTTGGGAGCTGAAAACAAACAGCTTTTCCGGCGTTAGATCCCGGTGTTTGAACAGGCGGCAGTAAACCGAATTAAAGAAGCTTTCGGCGATCTCAAAGCGTGGGTACTCCGGCAACAGGTCGGTGTACACCGCCTTCACCCGGCTGGGGAAATCCGCATCAAAGGACTTTTGCCCCGTGATGCACTTCAGTTGCTCCACCACCAAACCGACGTGATGGTCATACAGGTGAATACGCTTTTTCATCGCCTGTTGCACCGCCGGCCAGTCTGCTCGCTCAAAACGCTGCTGCGCACCGGCAGTCACCTCAAGGAAGCGGCCATATTGCGCATCAAAACCCTGCAGTATCGTCTGTGCGATCAACAGCTCCAGTTTCGCCGCCATCCTTACCTCCCGCCAGAAAATAGAGCCCGCATATGCAGGCTCTGGGTTAGGTTTTTTCAGCGTTGCCGCCTCAGAACTGCTGTTCTTCCGTCGAACCGGTCAGCGCCGTTACCGAAGAAGCACCGCCCTGAATGATGGTAGTAACCTTGTCGAAATAGCCGGTACCCACTTCCTGCTGGTGCGATGCAAAGGTGTAACCGCGTGAAACGGCATCGAATTCCGGTTTCTGTACCTTCTCGACGTAGTGCTTCATGCCCTCGCCCTGTGCATAAGCGTGCGCCAGGTCAAACATGTTGAACCACATGCTGTGGATGCCCGCCAACGTGATGAACTGGTACTTGTATCCCATCGCCGACAGTTCTTCCTGGAAGCGGGCAATCGTCTGATCGTCCAGGTTCTTTTTCCAGTTGAACGACGGTGAACAGTTGTATGCCAGCAGTTTGCCTGGGAATTTGGCGTGAATGGCATCAGCGAAACGCTTGGCTGCCTGCAGATCCGGCGTGGAGGTTTCGCACCACACCAGGTCGGCGTAAGGGCAATACGCCAGGCCACGGCTGATCGCTTGCTCAATGCCGGCATGGGTACGGAAGAAACCTTCCGCTGTACGTTCGCCGGAGACAAACTCGCTGTCGTATGGATCGCAGTCTGACGTCAGCAAATCGGCCGCATCGGCGTCGGTACGTGCGATGACCAGCGTTGGCACACCGAGCACGTCTGCAGCCAAACGGGCGGCTACCAGCTTCTGAATCGCTTCCTGAGTTGGCACCAGCACTTTACCGCCCATATGGCCGCACTTTTTCACCGCCGCCAATTGGTCTTCGAAATGCACCCCGGCAGCGCCGGCCTCAATCATGGCTTTCATCAGCTCAAAGGCATTCAGCACGCCGCCAAAACCGGCTTCGGCATCGGCGACAATTGGCAGGAAGTAGTCGGTGTAACCCTTACTGCCCGGTTCAATTTTATTGGCCCACTGGATCTGATCGGCACGGCGGAAAGTATTGTTGATACGTTTAACCACCGCCGGCACGGAATCAACCGGGTACAGCGACTGGTCCGGATACATGGCAGACGCGGTGTTGGCATCCGCAGCGACCTGCCAGCCAGACAGATAAATCGCCTCAATGCCGGCTTTGGCCTGCTGCAATGCCTGCCCGCCAGTCAGCGCACCCAAGCTGTTGACATAGCCTTTGCGTGATTTACCGTGCAGCAGTTCCCACAGCTTGGCGGCACCGTTTTGTGCCAGCGTGCAGACCGGATTGACCGAGCCGCGCAAATTAATCACGTCTTCAGCGCTGTATGGGCGCGTGATGCCTTCCCAGCGAGCCGATTTCCATTCCTGTTCCAGTTGTTGAATCTGTTGAGCACGAGAGGTAGACATAATTTTTATCCTTTTCAATAATGTAGGGTTAATGGTCAGGAACAGGTTCAGGCCAGAAGCTCATAGCCGGGTAAGGTCAGAAAATCGATTAATTCGTCTTGCGTAGTAATACGTTCCATCAGGCGCGCAGCTTCTTCGAAGCGGCCAGCGTTAAAGCGCGCCTCACCCAACTCTTCACGTACCACCAACATCTCTTCTTTCAGCATCTGGCGGAACAGCGCCTTGGTGACCAACTGGCCATCGCTCAGGCTCTTTTGGTGATGGATCCACTGCCAGATTGAGGTACGGGATATTTCCGCCGTCGCCGCATCTTCCATCAAGCCGTAAATTGGTACGCAGCCATTGCCGGAGATCCAGGCCTCGATGTATTGCACCGCCACGCGAATATTGGCGCGCATGCCGGCTTCGGTCCGTTCGCCATCACAGGGTTCCAGCAGTTGCGCGGCGCTGATCGGCGCATCGTTTTCACGCAGGACTTCCAGCTGATTACGGCGTTCGCCGAGCACTTTGCTGAACACTTCCATGACGGTATCTGCCAACCCCGGATGCGCCACCCAGGTGCCGTCATGGCCGTTATTGGCCTCCAGCTCTTTATCCGCCCGTACCTTGTTCAATACCCAGGCATTTTTCTCGGCGTCTTTGCTAGGGATAAACGCGGCCATGCCCCCCATGGCAAAAGCGCCTCGCTTGTGGCAGGTCTTGATCAGCAACCGGGAGTAAGCACTGAGGAACGACTTGTCCATCGTGACCGACTGGCGATCCGGCAAGACCCGGTCAGCGTGGTTTTTCAGCGTTTTGATATAGCTGAAGATGTAATCCCAACGGCCGCAGTTCAACCCGACGATATGATCGCGCAGGTGGTAAAGGATCTCGTCCATCTGGAATACCGCCGGCAATGTTTCGATCAATACCGTGGCCTTGATGGTGCCGCGCGGCAGGGAGAAACGATCCTCGGCAAAGCTGAATACCTCACTCCACCAGGCGGCTTCCTGCCAGGATTGGGTTTTCGGCAGGTAGAAATAAGGGCCGCTGCCTTTTGCCAGCAATTGACGGTAGTTGTGGAAGAAATACAGTGCGAAATCGAACAGACCGCCAGGGATCGCTTCGCCCTGCCACTGCACGTGTTTCTCCGGCAAATGCAGGCCACGTACGCGCGCTATCAATACCGCTGGATTAGGCTTCAACTGATAAATCTTGCCGGCTTCATTGGTGTAAGAAATGGTGCCATTCACTGCATCATGCAGGTTGATTTGCCCATCGATCACTTTGTCCCAGCTCGGCGCCAGTGAATCTTCGAAATCCGCCATAAACACCTTCACATTGGCATTCAAGGCATTGATCACCATTTTGCGTTCAACCGGCCCGGTGATTTCGACCCGACGGTCGCGCAGATCCTCGGGTATGCCGCGGATCTTCCACTCTCCATTTCGAATGGAATCAGTTTCCGAAATAAAGTCTGGGAGTTCGCCCTGATCGATCTTCTGCTGCCAACAGGCACGCGCAGCCAAAAGCTTATTGCGCTGCGGAGTAAAGTTACTCACCAGATCCGCCAGGAATTCGACCGCGTCATCCGTCAACACCTGCCGTTCAGCAGCGGTAAAACCCTGCGTAAACGTTAACTCCGTGCCTGCTATCTGTTGCGTCATTGTCTTGCTCCTTCGCATCATTGTGCACCGCCGCTGCAAGTCAGGCGGGCACATCTTCATCAGAAATCAGTGCGGATCAGGATGAATAAAATGATCCTCAACTGGTCAGATCTCATCTCGCTGGATCTAAGAATACTCAACTAAAAATAAAAATCAAAAACGATTTCCATTTTATTATTAAATATTTTATTAACCTTTTATTATCAATTGGTTATTAAAAATAACAATACCAGAGGGTAAGGAAACCGGTTCCATTTCCTGTCGATGGTTATATCAAGTGTTTGTTAGATAATGAGTTTTAGTAAGAATGGCAGATAAATAAGGGGAAAAGCGCTGGGAGAGGAGTGCCGGCGGCCTCGATTCAGCCGCCGGTTAAAGCAAAAAATGTTATTCCAGGGTCGGGTTCATATGACGCAGATCGTAAGGTGTGATCTGGTAAACGTAGTAGTTAAGCCAGTTGGCGAACAACAGGTGGCCATGGCTGCGCCAGGTCGCTTTGGGGGTAAGTTCGGGGTTATCGTCGGGGAAGTAATTGAGCGGCACTACCGGGTTGAGACCTGCTTCGTTATCGCGACAGTACTCACCGGCGAGCGTCAGCGCATCATACTCTGGGTGCCCAGTCACGAACGCCAGCCGTTTATCCTTGCTGGCGAACAAATAGGCCCCGGTTTGCTCCGACTCGGCCAGGATATCCAGATCCGTGTACTGCCGAATAATCTCGGTAGGGAAATCCGCATAGCGCGAATGAGGGGCCAGGAAGGTCTCATCAAAACCACGCGTCAGCAAGGCATGCTGCTGCAAGGTTTGGTGCTGGTAAACGCCAGAGAGTTTCACTTCACGCGTCATCTTCGGGATGCCATACAGGATATTCAAAGCGGCCTGCACGGCCCAACAGACAAATAACGTGGAGGTCACGTGATTCTTGGCCCAATCTATTACGCGTTCAATCTGCGGCCAGTAAGCAACGTCGCAGAAATCAACCAACCCTAGCGGGGCCCCCGTCACGATCAGACCATCAAAGTTCTGATCCTGGATGTCTTCAAAATCACAATAAAAGTTGTTCAGATGCTCCGCCGGCGTGTTCTTCGACTCGCGGCTGTCGATACGCAGCAACTGGATATCGATTTGCAAAGACGAGTTAGAAAGCAGACGTAAAAACTGGTTTTCCGTCTCGATCTTCTTTGGCATCAGGTTAAGGATCAGCACTTTCAACGGCCTGATTTCCTGTGTTTTTGCCCGTGAGGATGTCATCACAAAGACATTCTCATTGCGCAAGAAACTTACTGCAGGTAACTCATCAGGAACACGAATCGGCATTGCTTAATCCCCACACATCCGTTTAAACGTTTAGACTTCTAGATGCCCGAAGATAGCGGTTTTTTACCGTAATGTCGAGTGTTCAACGGAAAGGTGAAAATGTTTCATCGCGGCGATGACGGGAGGTTGAACGTATTTTTGGACGCTAAAAAGCAAAAAGGCCATCCTTGCGGATGGCCTCTGGCTTAATTGATGCTTGGCAGTGTCCTACACGATTCGTCTCATCCTGAGACTCACCCCTTCGGGGCCGCCGCAAGCGGCGTTAAAGCCCGTTCCCGACGGGCTTTTCGCATGCCCATGCTCGAGCAGAACGACATACAGCAGATAAAACAAAAAGCCCTACGCTTTCACGTAGGGCTTGTTGCTTTATTTGATGCTTGGCAGTGTCCTACTCTCGCATGGGGAGACCCCACACTACCATCGGCGCTACGGCGTTTCACTTCTGAGTTCGGCATGGGGTCAGGTGGGACCACCGCGCTATTGCCGCCAAGCAAATTCTTTTAATTCTTTTTGCCGAACTTCTAAACCCACTTTAAATAAAGTGGTGCTGATACCCAGAGTCGAACTGGGGACCTCACCCTTACCAAGGGTGCGCTCTACCAACTGAGCCATATCAGCACACTAATTTGATGCCTGGCAGTGTCCTACTCTCGCATGGGGAGACCCCACACTACCATCGGCGCTACGGCGTTTCACTTCTGAGTTCGGCATGGGGTCAGGTGGGACCACCGCGCTATTGCCGCCAGGCAAATTCTGTTTCATTCCAACCGCTACTCCCGTAGCCATTGAAACCAATCTCGGAACTCGCTGAAAATCTCTACAATCTCTCTAAAACACCTTTGGTGTTGTAAGGTTAAGCCTCACGGATCATTAGTACTGGTTAGCTCAATGCATCGCTGCACTTACACACCCAGCCTATCAACGTCTTAGTCTTAAACGTTCCTTCAGGGGCCTTAAAGGCCCAGGGAAGACTCATCTCGAGGCAAGTTTCGCGCTTAGATGCTTTCAGCGCTTATCTTTTCCGCACTTAGCTACCGGGCAGTGCCATTGGCATGACAACCCGAACACCAGTGGTGCGTTCACTCCGGTCCTCTCGTACTAGGAGCAACCCCTCTCAATCTTCCAACGCCCACGGCAGATAGGGACCGAACTGTCTCACGACGTTCTAAACCCAGCTCGCGTACCACTTTAAATGGCGAACAGCCATACCCTTGGGACCTACTTCAGCCCCAGGATGTGATGAGCCGACATCGAGGTGCCAAACACCGCCGTCGATATGAACTCTTGGGCGGTATCAGCCTGTTATCCCCGGAGTACCTTTTATCCGTTGAGCGATGGCCCTTCCATTCAGAACCACCGGATCACTAAGACCTACTTTCGTACCTGCTCGAGCCGTCACTCTCGCAGTCAAGCTAGCTTATGCCTTTGCACTAACCTCACGATGTCCGACCGTGATTAGCTAACCTTCGTGCTCCTCCGTTACTCTTTGGGAGGAGACCGCCCCAGTCAAACTACCCACCAGACACTGTCCTCACCCCAGATTATGGGGCCGAGTTAGAACATCAAACATTAAAGGGTGGTATTTCAAGGTTGGCTCCACGCAGACTGGCGTCCACGCTTCAAAGCCTCCCACCTATCCTACACATCAAGGCTCAATGTTCAGTGTCAAGCTATAGTAAAGGTTCACGGGGTCTTTCCGTCTTGCCGCGGGTACACTGCATCTTCACAGCGAGTTCAATTTCACTGAGTCTCGGGTGGAGACAGCCTGGCCATCATTACGCCATTCGTGCAGGTCGGAACTTACCCGACAAGGAATTTCGCTACCTTAGGACCGTTATAGTTACGGCCGCCGTTTACTGGGGCTTCGATCAAGAGCTTCGCCTTGCGGCTGACCCCATCAATTAACCTTCCAGCACCGGGCAGGCGTCACACCGTATACGTCCACTTTCGTGTTTGCACAGTGCTGTGTTTTTATTAAACAGTTGCAGCCAGCTGGTATCTGCGACTGGCTTCAGCTCCGAGAGCAAGTCTCTTCACCTACGCGCCAGCGTGCCTTCTCCCGAAGTTACGGCACCATTTTGCCTAGTTCCTTCACCCGAGTTCTCTCAAGCGCCTTGGTATTCTCTACCTGACCACCTGTGTCGGTTTGGGGTACGATTCTGTGTTACCTGATGCTTAGAGGCTTTTCCTGGAAGCTTGGCATCAACTACTTCTGCACCGTAGTGCATCGTCATCACGCCTCAGGGTTAACAAGTAACCGGATTTACCAGGTCACTCCCCCTACACGCTTAAACCGGGACAACCGTCGCCCGGCTAGCCTAGCCTTCTCCGTCCCCCCTTCGCAGTAACACCGAGTACAGGAATATTAACCTGTTTCCCATCGACTACGCCTTTCGGCCTCGCCTTAGGGGTCGACTCACCCTGCCCCGATTAACGTTGGACAGGAACCCTTGGTCTTCCGGCGAGCGGGCTTTTCACCCGCTTTATCGTTACTTATGTCAGCATTCGCACTTCTGATACCTCCAGCAACCCTCACAGGTCACCTTCAACGGCTTACAGAACGCTCCCCTACCCAACAACGCCTAAGCGTCGCTGCCGCAGCTTCGGTGCATGGTTTAGCCCCGTTACATCTTCCGCGCAGGCCGACTCGACCAGTGAGCTATTACGCTTTCTTTAAATGATGGCTGCTTCTAAGCCAACATCCTGGCTGTCTATGCCTTCCCACATCGTTTCCCACTTAACCATGACTTTGGGACCTTAGCTGGCGGTCTGGGTTGTTTCCCTCTTCACGACGGACGTTAGCACCCGCCGTGTGTCTCCCGTGATAACATTCTTCGGTATTCGGAGTTTGCATCGGTTTGGTAAGCCGGGATGGCCCCCTAGCCGAAACAGTGCTCTACCCCCGAAGATGAGTTCACGAGGCGCTACCTAAATAGCTTTCGGGGAGAACCAGCTATCTCCCGGTTTGATTGGCCTTTCACCCCCAGCCACAAGTCATCCGCTAATTTTTCAACATTAGTCGGTTCGGTCCTCCAGTTAGTGTTACCCAACCTTCAACCTGCCCATGGCTAGATCACCGGGTTTCGGGTCTATACCTTGCAACTATTCGCCCAGTTAAGACTCGGTTTCCCTACGGCTCCCCTATACGGTTAACCTTGCTACAAAATATAAGTCGCTGACCCATTATACAAAAGGTACGCAGTCACACCACGAAGGTGCTCCCACTGCTTGTACGTACACGGTTTCAGGTTCTATTTCACTCCCCTCGCCGGGGTTCTTTTCGCCTTTCCCTCACGGTACTGGTTCACTATCGGTCAGTCAGGAGTATTTAGCCTTGGAGGATGGTCCCCCCATATTCAGACAGGATGTCACGTGTCCCGCCCTACTCATCGAACTCACAATTAATGCATTTTAGTGTACGGGACTATCACCCTTTACTGTGCGACTTTCCAGACGCTTCCACTAACACAAGAACTGATTCAGGTTCTGGGCTCCTCCCCGTTCGCTCGCCGCTACTGGGGGAATCTCGGTTGATTTCTTTTCCTCGGGGTACTTAGATGTTTCAGTTCCCCCGGTTCGCCTCATACGACTATGTATTCATCGTATGATAGTGCAACGAATTGCACTGGGTTTCCCCATTCGGGTATCGCCGGTTATTACGGTTCATATCACCTTACCGACGCTTATCGCAGATTAGCACGCCCTTCATCGCCTCTGACTGCCTAGGCATCCACCGTGTACGCTTAGTCACTTAACCTCACAACCCGAAGGTGTTTCCACTTTCGTGCTGCTACATTTGAGAGACTCTATGACAGGTTAATCCTTATCCCAATACATCTACGGAGGGATAAGTTTCAGCTGTCATGTTTCAATTTTCAGCTTGTTCCAGATTGTTAAAGAGCAATATCTTAAACACGACTCGCAAGAGTCATCTTTAAGATGTTTTCGGTTTCAAGAACCGGTGATAATGTCTTTCACTCATTATCGGATGGCGTCCCCAAGGGGATTCGAACCCCTGTTACAGCCGTGAAAGGGCAGTGTCCTAGGCCTCTAGACGATGGGGACACGAAAATCCGATTAAACTGACTGTCTTAATCGGTTCGTATCAGCATGAGTCAGTGACTCATTACATCAACAGGTAGCGCTTTTGCTCATTACGTTTCTATCAGACAATCTGTGTGAGCACTTCACGCGAATCAATATCATTAGGTAAGGAGGTGATCCAACCGCAGGTTCCCCTACGGTTACCTTGTTACGACTTCACCCCAGTCATGAATCACAAAGTGGTAAGCGCCCTCCCGAAGGTTAAGCTACCTACTTCTTTTGCAACCCACTCCCATGGTGTGACGGGCGGTGTGTACAAGGCCCGGGAACGTATTCACCGTAGCATTCTGATCTACGATTACTAGCGATTCCGACTTCACGGAGTCGAGTTGCAGACTCCGATCCGGACTACGACGTACTTTATGAGGTCCGCTTGCTCTCGCGAGTTCGCTTCTCTTTGTATACGCCATTGTAGCACGTGTGTAGCCCTACTCGTAAGGGCCATGATGACTTGACGTCATCCCCACCTTCCTCCGGTTTATCACCGGCAGTCTCCTTTGAGTTCCCGCCATTACGCGCTGGCAACAAAGGATAAGGGTTGCGCTCGTTGCGGGACTTAACCCAACATTTCACAACACGAGCTGACGACAGCCATGCAGCACCTGTCTCAGAGTTCCCGAAGGCACTAAGCTATCTCTAGCGAATTCTCTGGATGTCAAGAGTAGGTAAGGTTCTTCGCGTTGCATCGAATTAAACCACATGCTCCACCGCTTGTGCGGGCCCCCGTCAATTCATTTGAGTTTTAACCTTGCGGCCGTACTCCCCAGGCGGTCGACTTAACGCGTTAGCTCCGGAAGCCACGCCTCAAGGGCACAACCTCCAAGTCGACATCGTTTACAGCGTGGACTACCAGGGTATCTAATCCTGTTTGCTCCCCACGCTTTCGCACCTGAGCGTCAGTCTTTGTCCAGGGGGCCGCCTTCGCCACCGGTATTCCTCCAGATCTCTACGCATTTCACCGCTACACCTGGAATTCTACCCCCCTCTACAAGACTCTAGCTTGCCAGTTTCAAATGCAGTTCCCACGTTAAGCGCGGGGATTTCACATCTGACTTAACAAACCGCCTGCGTGCGCTTTACGCCCAGTAATTCCGATTAACGCTTGCACCCTCCGTATTACCGCGGCTGCTGGCACGGAGTTAGCCGGTGCTTCTTCTGCGAGTAACGTCAATGCACAGTGCTATTAACACTGAACCCTTCCTCCTCGCTGAAAGTGCTTTACAACCCGAAGGCCTTCTTCACACACGCGGCATGGCTGCATCAGGCTTGCGCCCATTGTGCAATATTCCCCACTGCTGCCTCCCGTAGGAGTCTGGACCGTGTCTCAGTTCCAGTGTGGCTGGTCATCCTCTCAGACCAGCTAGGGATCGTCGCCTAGGTGAGCCATTACCCCACCTACTAGCTAATCCCATCTGGGCACATCTGATGGCATGAGGCCCGAAGGTCCCCCACTTTGGTCCGTAGACGTTATGCGGTATTAGCTACCGTTTCCAGTAGTTATCCCCCTCCATCAGGCAGTTTCCCAGACATTACTCACCCGTCCGCCGCTCGTCACCCAGGAGCAAGCTCCCTGTGCTACCGCTCGACTTGCATGTGTTAGGCCTGCCGCCAGCGTTCAATCTGAGCCATGATCAAACTCTTCAATTAAAAGCTTGATTTGCTTCAACTCGTGAAGCGATGCTCGAAAATTAACTTTCGTAATAATTCAACTAAATGAATTACTGCTTGGTCACTCTTCAAGACTTGATATTTTTTTGAACCCGAAGGTTCTGGATATCGTCTTGTGGAGTGCCCACACAGATTGTCTGATAAATTGTTAAAGAGCAGTGAGTTAGCCGCCGTAGCTTGCTATCTCGAGGTGGCGTATAATACGCTTTCCTCTTTCAGAGTCAACCCCTAAATTTCAGGATTTTTTCTCTTCGAACCCCGGAGACTCTGTGAAGTTGTTCACATGTTCCGTGTCGATGGAGGCGCATTATAGGGATCCGAGTTTTTTGCACAACCCCTTTTTTGATCTTTTCTTTCCGTTTGCGCACTTTTCAGCCCTTTCGGGCGGATCTTGCGCGATCAGCGCCATTTTCCTTAAGATCCGTAGCTTCAGTTGGTTGTAATTCCACCGCCAACGTCTAGTATTGCCGGTAAATATGATCCCGACGTGAGGCTATTACCATGTCCGATGCAGTGCGTTCTTATCTTCATTACTCTCCAAAACTGGGTCAACGCGTAATGATCGACCCTTCCAGCGTGGTGATCGGCAACGTTGAGCTGGCCGATGACGTCAGTATCTGGCCGCTGGTTGCCATCCGCGGCGATGTCAACGCGGTAAAGATCGGTCCGCGCAGTAATATTCAGGATGGCAGCGTGCTGCACGTGACTCATAAGTCCGAACATAACCCAGAAGGTTACCCGCTGTTGATCGGGGAAGACGTGACCGTAGGCCACAAAGCCATGCTGCACGGTTGCGCCATAGGCAACCGGGTATTGGTAGGGATGGGATCGATCCTGCTGGATGGTGCAGTAATAGAAGATGATGTGATGATTGGTGCCGGCAGCCTGGTGGCTCCGGGTAAACGTCTGGCGAGCGGTTATCTTTATATGGGAAGTCCGGCACGTCAGATTAGGCCATTGACTGCAGCTGAGTTGGAAGGGCTGCTCTACTCTTCTACTAACTATGTACGTTGGAAAGACGAATATTTGTCTGAAGACATCTGACAAACGCCCGTTCCCTGGCAAGAGAACGGGCACAAGGTTATGCCGCCAACTCGTGGCGCAGTTGACGTAGTACTGGTTCTATCTCCGGCATCACGCCGTGCCACAACAGGAACGCATGCGCGGCCTGCCCCACCAGCATCCCTAATCCGTCAGCATATTCTGTAGCACCCTGTTGCTGTGCCCAGGTCAGAAACGGCGTTAAACCCTGCTGATAAAACATGTCATAACAGCGCGTGTTGCCAGTGATAGTGCCAACCGGCAATGCCGGGATCTCGCCGCTGATCCCGGACGCCGTAGCGTTGATCACTAAATCAAATTGTTGTTGATCGAGTTGATCCAGAGGCAAGGCGGTGATTTCACCGAGATGCTGAAAACTTTCTGCCAGCATTTGCGCACGACTGAAAGTGCGGTTGGTGATCGTCATCTCACAACCAAAAGACAACAGCGGCAAGATCACGCCCCGTGCTGCGCCCCCCGCCCCCACCAGCAAAATGCGATCCTTTGGTTTGATCAGCCCTTGGCGTTCCAGATCGGTCAGCAGGCCGATCCCGTCCGTATTGTCACCCAGCAACCCACCGTCCGGCAGCACCTTGAGCGTATTGACCGCTCCGGCCAACGAGGCACGCTCGCTCAATTCAGACGCAGCCTCGTAGGCATGCTCTTTAAAAGGTACTGTGACGTTCGCCCCCTGACCACCAGCGTGAATGAACGCTTGCAGCGCCGTTTCGAAACCGTCCAGCGGTGCCAACACCGTACCATAGGGATGTTCTATGCCAGTTTGAGCGGCAAACAACGCATGAATGCGCGGTGATTTACTGTGGCTGATAGGATTACCGAATACCGCAAACTTCTCCATTCACATTACCTCTAGCCTTGACGGATCTGTTCGCCGCTCAGGGCATCTCTGATTTCTGAAGGATTAAGGCGGCCACCAACGCTGCCGGCTAACACCGGGAAAGCGACGCCAAACTGCTTCTGCACTTCCTCGGCGCTACGGCAAGGCTCTTGCCCGCTGAGGTTGGCGCTGGTCGAGACCAGCGGTTTCCCGAATCCTCGGCAAAGCTGCTGAACCAGTGGATGATCGCTGACACGTACCGCCAGAGAGTTGAAACGGCCGGTCAACAAGCGCGACGTTTCCGGACGAGCAGGTATCACCCAGGTGACCGGACCGGGCCAACTGGCAAAAATGGCAGCCCGCTGCCGCTCGCTGAGTGCACTGTCATCTATATAAGGTGCTAACTGCGCATAATCGGCAGCGATCAGGATCAGTCCCTTTTCCCAAGGCCGCTGTTTGAGGGCCAGCAATGCATTTACCGCTTGTTCACTGTCAGGATCGCACCCTAAGCCAAATACGGCTTCTGTAGGGTAAGCGATAACCTGCTGAAGATGCAGCGCGTCAATAATGGGTGTAAAGAGAGGAGTGGTATCTGAGTTCATGGCGTCATTATTCTGTGGTTGCTACGGGTTTTCCGCAAAGCTTACTGGCACAGCAAAGGACTGGGCCTTTTGCCGAACGCTTTTCCATCAGCAGCGGGTAGTGGCAGTACTCGCACTCACCGGCGACGGGTTTAAAATTGAGGACAAACTGACATTCAGGGTAGCGATCGCAGGCGTGGAAAACCTTACCATAGCGTGATTTACGCTGCAGCAGTTTGCCCTGACCACACTGCGGGCAGCTGATGCTGGTTTCGTCCGGTTTATCGATGACTTCGGTGTGATCGCACTCCGGATAGTTGCTGCAACCGATAAACATACCGTAACGGCCCTGGCGCAATGCCAGCGTCGCCTGGCATTTGGGGCATTCCTGCCCGTCCAACATCTTGACGATGTGCCCATCGGCCTGCGCTTTTAGCGGTCGAATATGTTGGCACTCAGGATAACGGGAACAGCCGAGAAAAGGGCCGTGGCGACCACTGCGGATCACCAATTCGGCCCCACATTCCGGACAGGGTTCATTTTGCCTGGCGGCAAAAATCGCGGCTTTTGTCATAACTTCTTCTATAGATGTTATCGGCTCAGTGCAGATAACCTTCGTTTACTTCAAACAACAGTTCTTCCATTTGCTGATAGGCGCTTTCATACCCAGGGATATTAAACAGCACCATCAGCACTACCCATTTCAGATCTTCGAGATCGAATTCCGTATTATCCAAAGCCATAACACGATCGATAACCATTTCACGGGTTTCGAGGTTCAATACCTGAATCTGCTCCAGGAACAGGAGGAAACCACGGCAACTGGCATCCAAACGCACGCCTTCTTCTTCGGTGTAAATCCGCATGGCCAGCGGATCGGCATCCATAAAATACGGCGCATTTTCGCCTTCCTGCAGGTCAGCGAGTTTTTCGAGCCAATTCAACGCGTTGTAGATATCATCCCGATCAAACCCCGCCTGAGCGAGATCATCAGTCAGTTGATCCTGATCGACGCGCATCTCTGGTTCATTGTGGATATAAGTTTCAAACAAGTACATCAGTACGTCGAACATGGCCTGCCCTCCTTATTCGGACATAGCCGCCGGGTACAGCTGCGATCCACCCTGCTAACTCCAGATCGAGTAATTTGATTACTACCTCTGGCACAGGTTGGCCGGCACGTTCAGCGACGACGTCAACAGGTGTCACCTCATCTCCTACGTTAGCCAACACATCGGCAAATGGCAATTCAACTTCGGCTTCTGACGCACAAATAGTTGTATTTTCGTTCAACGACAGCCAATGCAGGCCGCTTCCCAGCTGTTCCGCGATCTCTTTCGGCCCGGTAACCAGATAAGCACCCTGTTGGATCAGCCAGTGTGTACCCTCACTCATTGGGTTACCCAGCGCACCGGGTAAAGCGAAAACCTCACGTCCCTGATCAAGCGCACAGCGGGCAGTAATCAGCGTCCCGCTGCGCAGAGAGGCTTCAACTACCACCACGCCCAGACTTAACCCACTGATGATGCGGTTACGGCGTGGGAAATGGTCCGGCATCGGCAAATCGGTGACCAAATATTCTGAGAGCAAAGCCCCGCCACTATCAGCGATCTCTTCGGCCAGACGGCGATGTCGGCGCGGATAGATATTGGCCAGGCCACTGCCCAGAACGGCAACCGTATGTCCTTCCGCCGCAAGTGCTGCACGATGGCAGACGCTATCAATGCCAAGAGCCAACCCGCTGGTGATGGTAAACCCACAGTGAACCAGACCGGTGGTAAAGTAATTGCCCCAGTGCTCACCATAGTGGCTAAACTGGCGGCTGCCGACCATAGCGATTTGCGGCTGCTGCACCGCTTGCGGGTTGCCTTTGACCAGCAGCAGCAAGGGGGCATCGTCGATATGAAGCAACCGCTCTGGATAGCCGCACTCACCGTAGATCCACAGAAAATGGTCGGGCTGTTCCAACCAGGCAAGCGTGGCAGCCAGATAACGTGGATCCGCCTGGCGAAACTGCGCCTGCTGTCGGGTATTCAGCCCCAGTTCATGCAGCAAGCGGGAAGGTTCTCCACCGGCCCAGACCAACTGCCGTATTATCTGGCTGGCCTGCGCTGTGCCAAGCCCAGTGACTCCGCGCATCCGTAAGCCGATTTCCTGTGCCTGCATCGCCTGTTCCCTCGCAAAAAATGGTGGTATTACCAATTCGAGCAATTGGTGCGCAATGCTGTCAATCAGGCCGGGAAATGTCTAGAATAGAAGCTAAACCTCGTTTATCACTCGGATACAGATCTCAAGATATATGTCAGTATTGCAGGTATTACATTACCCAGACGACCGGCTGCGCAAAGTTGCGGCCCCGGTAAAAGAAGTCAATGCGAATATCCAGCGCATCGTGGATGATATGTTTGAAACCATGTACGCAGAGGAAGGCATTGGCCTGGCTGCGACACAGGTGGATATCCATCAGCGCATTATCGTCATTGACGTTTCTGAAAACCGCGATCAGCGCCTGGTGCTGATCAACCCGGAGCTGCTGGAAAAAAGCGGCGAAACCGGGATCGAGGAAGGTTGCCTTTCCATTCCTGAGCAGCGTGCTTTAGTTCCGCGCGCCGCTAACGTGAAAATCAGAGCGCTGGATCGCGACGGCAAGCCTTTTGAGCTGGAAGCCGACGATCTGCTGGCCATCTGTATTCAGCACGAGATGGATCACCTGGTTGGCAAACTGTTCGTCGATTACCTGTCGCCACTCAAGCGCCAGCGTATCCGCCAGAAACTGGAAAAACTGGCCAAGTTTAACGCGCGCGCCTAACCGATCAGGAAATCAACGTGTCTGACTCTTTACGGATTATTTTCGCCGGAACTCCAGACTTCGCAGCGCGTCACCTTGACGCGCTGTTGTCATCTGGGCACCAGATTGTCGGGGTTTTCACCCAGCCTGACCGCCCCGCCGGCCGCGGTAACAAGCTGACGCCAAGCCCGGTCAAGGTTTTGGCCGAGCAGCATCAATTACCGGTATTTCAGCCAAAATCACTGCGCCCGGAAGAAAACCAGCACCTGGTGGCCGATCTCAACGCCGATGTGATGGTCGTCGTGGCTTATGGGCTGATCTTGCCGAAAGCGGTGCTGGATATGCCGCGACTTGGCTGCATCAACGTCCACGGTTCCCTGCTGCCACGCTGGCGTGGCGCCGCGCCGATCCAGCGTTCACTCTGGGCCGGCGATAACGAAACTGGCGTCACCATCATGCAAATGGACGTAGGTCTTGACACCGGCGATATGATGTACAAAATCGCCTGCCCGATTGAAGCCGATGACACCAGTGCCAGTCTGTATGACAAACTGGCGCAGCTCGGCCCGCAGGGCATGTTGACCACGCTGCAGCAAATGGCTGAAGGTTCTGCCAAACGTGAAGTGCAGGATGAATCGCTGGTCACCTACGCTGAGAAGCTGAGCAAAGAAGAAGCTCGCCTCGACTGGAGCTTGTCAGCCGTGCAGCTAGAACGCTGCATCCGCGCCTTTAACCCGTGGCCAGTCAGCTATTTCACCATTGACGATCAGCCGGTAAAAGTGTGGCAAGCCACGGTGTTGGAACAAAACGCCAATGCGGAACCCGGCACCATCGTTCATGCCGACAAACACGGCATCCAGGTTGCTACCGCCGAGGGTATCCTTAACCTGACTCAGCTGCAGCCAGCGGGCAAAAAACCCATGTCGGCACAGGATCTGCTGAACTCACGTCGTGAATGGTTTACACCGGGTAACCGGTTATAAGCCGCCCTCACTGCCCGGCCGATAATCGCCGGGCTGTTTCTTTCTTAATGCCGATCGCTACCCGCTTTAGCCTATGAAAAACAACTACAATCTCCGAAGCATCGCAGCCAAAGCCATCGGCCAGGTGCTGGATCAGGGCCAGTCTCTCAGTACTGTCTTGCCGCCACTGCAAAAATCCATTTCTGACAAAGACCGCGCTCTGCTGCAGGAGTTATGCTTCGGCACCCTGCGCGTGCTGCCACAGTTGGAATGGTGTATTCAGCAATTGATGGCCAAGCCAATGACCGGCAAACAGCGCACGCTGCACTATCTGCTGATGGTCGGCCTCTACCAACTGCTGTATACCCGCATCCCAGCTCATGCAGTGCTGGCGGAAACGGTAGAAGGCGCCGTCGCGCTGAAACGGCCGCAGCTTAAAGGGCTAATCAACGGTGTATTGCGCCAGTTCCAACGACAGCAGGAAGAGTTGCTGCAACGCGCCGCCAATAATGACAGCCGCTATCTGCATCCAAGCTGGCTTTTGAAACGTATCCAGCAAGCCTACCCCGCGCAGTGGGAACAAATCGTCGATGCCAATAATCAGAAGCCCCCGATGTGGCTGCGTGTCAGCCGACTTCATCACACCCGTGAAGATTATTTGCAGCTGATGGCGCAGACGGGTATTGCAGCCGAACCCCATACCGAATATCGCGATGCAATACGCCTGCTGGCGCCATGCGCCGTTACCGACCTGCCGGGATTTGCCGACGGCTGGGTTACCGTGCAGGATGCTTCCGCTCAGGGTTGTGTCGATCTGCTGGATCCGCAAGACGGAGAACAGATCCTCGATTTGTGTGCCGCTCCCGGCGGCAAAACCACGCATATTCTGGAAGCTGCGCCCAAAGCTCATGTCATGGCGGTCGATATCGATGAGCAACGCCTGAGTCGAGTCAAAGAAAACCTGCAACGCCTGCGTTTACACGCCGAGGTCAAGCAAGGCGATGGACGTACACCGCAAGACTGGTGTGGTGATAAGCAATTCGATCGCATTTTGCTGGATGCACCGTGCTCTGCCACGGGTGTGATCCGCCGTCATCCGGATATCAAATGGTTGCGTCGCGATAGTGACATCGCTGAACTGGCTGCGCTGCAGGCCGAGATTATCGAAGCTATTTGGCCACATCTCAAAAAGGGCGGTGTGCTGGTATACGCTACCTGCTCAATTTTGCCGGCAGAGAACGCGGAGCAGATTACCGCCTTCCTCCAGCGCCATCCCGAAGCCCGTCTGGTTGAAACCGGCGATGAACAGCAGCCTGGCCGACAGAATCTTCCCCATCCGGAGGATGGAGATGGCTTCTTTTACGCTAAGCTGATTAAAATGTAGCTATTCAGTATTCAGGGCGCGGCTGTTGCGCCCTTTCAGAAAACCTTCAGCGGTTTCAGTGTGAAGCAGAGAAGCGAATGAAAATAATTATTCTTGGTGCCGGTCAGGTTGGTGGAACACTGGCGGAAAACCTGGTGGGCGAAAACAACGACATTACCGTCGTGGATACCGACTCTGGCCGTCTGCGTCAGCTGCAGGATAAGTTCGACCTGCGGGTTGTTCAGGGCTACGGTTCCCATCCACGCGTACTGCGAGAAGCAGGCGCAGAAGATGCCGACATGCTGGTTGCGGTCACTAACTCTGACGAAACCAACATGATTGCCTGTCAGATTGCCTATTCGCTGTTTAATACGCCGAACCGAATCGCCCGTATCCGCGCGCCTGAATATATCCGTGAATCAGAGAAACTGTTTCAACCTGAAGCGGTGCCAATCGACCATTTGATCTCGCCTGAACAGCTGGTTATCGATTATATCTATAAATTAATTGAATACCCTGGAGCATTGCAGGTGGTGAACTTTGCAGAAGGCAAAGTCAGTATCGCTGCAGTAAAAGCCTATTACGGCGGCCCGTTGGTGGGTAATGCCCTGTCTTCTATGCGTGAGCATATGCCGCATATCGATACCCGCGTTGCCGCTATATTCCGTCAGGATCGGCCGATCCGCCCACAGGGCTCTACAATTATCGAAGCCGGAGACGAAGTGTTCTTTGTTGCGGCTTCACAGCATATCCGTGCGGTAATGAGTGAGCTACAACGGCTGGAAAAACCTTATAAACGAATCATGATTGTCGGCGGCGGTAACGTCGGTGCTGGCCTGGCGCAGCGCTTGGAGAAATCCTACAACGTGAAGCTGATCGAACGTAATCAGCAACGCGCCACGGAGCTGGCCGAACAGCTGCATGACACCATCGTGTTCTATGGCGATGCCTCTGACCAGGAGTTATTGGCGGAAGAACATGTTGATCAGGTAGATGTTTTTATCGCTATCACCAATGATGACGAAGCCAACATCATGTCTGCCATGCTCGCCAAACGTATGGGTGCCAAAAAGGTGATGGTGTTAATTCAGCGTCGTGCCTACGTTGACCTGGTGCAGGGCAGCGTCATCGACATTGCCATTTCCCCTCAGCAAGCCACGATCTCAGCGTTGCTGGGCCACGTACGTAAAGCAGATATCGTCAGTGTTTCATCGCTACGGCGCGGCGTGGCAGAGGCCATTGAAGCTATTGCACACGGTGACGAGAGCACCTCAAAAGTAGTTGGGCGTATCGTTGAAGATATTAAATTACCGCCGGGCACGACCATTGGCGCCATTGTCCGCGGTGATGACGTAATTATCGCCAACGGCAGCAGCAAAATCGAACAGGGCGATCACGTCATTATGTTTATTACCGATAAAAAGTTCGTTCCTGACGTTGAACGTTTGTTCCAACCAAGTCCGTTCTTCCTGTAGAACGAATTAATTGTCCCATGGTCTATAATCAGGTTGATATTCGTTGCCGTGGGTAAGAAGAGATAAAAACTTTTCTCTGCTTATTGTGGCAAAGGGAAATTGCTTTGTTAAACTTGAGTTATTAATTCTGCAAGGGGTGCGTTCTATGAGTATGATGAAAGAGTTTCGTGAGTTTGCCATGCGTGGCAACGTGGTTGATTTGGCAGTCGGTGTGATTATCGGTGCAGCATTCGGCAAGATCGTATCGTCTTTCGTTGCAGATATCATCATGCCACCGCTGGGTTTACTGATCGGCGGCGTTGACTTCAAACAGTTCCACCTGGTGTTACGCGAAGCTCAGGGCGCAGTGCCTGCAGTAGTGATGAACTACGGTTCATTCATTCAAACCGTTTTTGATTTTGTTATTGTTGCCTTTGCTATTTTCCTGGCAATTAAGTTAATGAACAAAGTACGTCGCAAACAGGAAGAAGCGCCAGCCGCACCACCTGTGCCAACTGCAGAAGAGAAGCTTCTGACTGAAATTCGCGATTTACTCAGTCATCAGCAGCAACCAAAACTGTAAATCAGTTAATCCTGCGCTAATAAAAAGCCATCTAAATCAGATGGCTTTTTTAATGCCTTAAAACCAGAAGGCCAGTGGTAAATTATCATTTGATAGTTTGCCACTGGCCTCCCAATTACCGCCTTTTGCGTGTTTGTCTTTACGCCGGTAGCTGCCTTTCCCTTTGGTATTTTTCTCTACCCGTTGGCGAAATAGTGGATCATGCAACAGTGCCTCAATGGCATTGTCCTGGATCTTACCTTTAGTATGTCGGTATTGAGTCATGGTAATTCACCTTGTTTGTCTATGGTTATAAAACGAGAAGATAATACTGCCAGCAGTATAAAAATTAAAGGGCCGGCAAGCCTGTCAGGCACCCTTTTTCACTTTTTCATCGCTGGCGCCCTGTTCCAGCGCTTCCAGAATCGAGCAATAATTGCTGGTATGTGCGCTTCCGCAGCAGGCATCACTAAGGCGCTTTAGCGACTCACGCATCCGCGTTAATTCCTTAAGCTTGTTCTCGACTTCGCTCAGACGCGCATCGACGATCGACTTCGATTCCTGGCAGGTATGATGCTCAGGATCGACACGGATCGACAGCAGTTCAGCAATGGTTTCCAACGTAAAACCGAGCTGCTTGGCATAACGGATAAAGCGCAACCGCTGCAGGTCTTGATCGCTGTACAAGCGATAGCCGCCTTCGGTACGAATGTTATGATCCATCATTCCCTGCTTCTCGTAATAACGCACGGTATCCGGCGTCACATCGGCAAGTTTTGCCAGTTGCCCTATCTTAAACATCACTCTTCCTCCGGCGAAAATTTGCTGCTCAATGCTCTCTGATATTCACCGTGTAAAAAATCTGTGCTCATTCCAGCCTGACGAAGACGATGTTCCAACAGGGCCATTCGCTTGCCAAGTTCGGCATAGTCTGGATGTTCGCTATCAATTCCCTGTAGCAAACGGGCAATGTTCAAAGCCTCTTTACGATCTTCGAGCTCAGCAGGTAGATAGCCAGCATTTTTTAGCAGGCGAAAACCTGTTCGCAATTCAGCGGGCACGGCACTGTCATCATCCAACTCTAGAGGCTGCCCCTGGCCGGGCAAGTTATCTAACTCACCTTTCGCCTGCGCATCAAGAATATGGCGCTCCGCCCACTGATCAAGTAGCCACATAACATACTCTCTCAACTGACTAATGAATAGCGTTAGCATAGCGGATAGGGAGGGGGATCTTAAGCCTGGCGGGGAAAGAACGCACGTTTGGCTGATTATGGACGTAAAAAAACCGGGCTTGCCCGGTTTTTTTACGCGTCTACAGATTACTCTGCAGTTGCTACTTCTGCTTGAGACTCAGCACGATCAACCAGCTCGATGTATGCCATCGGCGCGTTGTCGCCTGCGCGGAAGCCACACTTCAGAATGCGAGTGTAACCACCGGCACGGCTCGCGAAACGCGGGCCCAGCTCGTTAAACAGTTTTGCCACGATCTCGTTATCACGAGTACGGGCGAATGCCAGACGACGATTAGCTACGCTGTCGGTCTTGGCAAGAGTAATCAGCGGCTCAACAACGCGACGCAGCTCTTTCGCTTTTGGCAAGGTCGTCTTGATGATCTCATGACGAACCAAAGAGCCGGCCATGTTACGGAACATAGCCTGGCGATGGCTGCTGTTACGGTTCAGTTGACGACCACTCTTACGATGGCGCATGACCTTATCCTTCTCAGTAAAACCTTAACCTGTGATCCGGTTACTCGTCAGCAATGCTTGCCGGTGGCCAATTTTCCAGGCGCATGCCCAGAGAAAGTCCACGGGAGGCCAGCACGTCTTTAATCTCAGTAAGAGATTTTTTACCCAGGTTCGGCGTTTTCAGCAACTCAACCTCGGTACGCTGTACCAGATCACCGATGTAGTGGATAGCTTCTGCCTTAAGGCAGTTAGCAGAGCGGACAGTCAATTCCAGATCGTCAACAGGGCGCAGCAGGATCGGATCGAACTCTGGTTTTTCTTCTTTAACTTCCGGTTGACGTACATCACGCAAGTCAACGAAGGCTTCAAGTTGTTCGGCCAGGATGGTTGCCGCACGGCGGATCGCCTCTTCAGGATCGATCGTGCCATTGGTTTCCATTTCGATTACCAGCTTGTCCAGGTCAGTACGCTGTTCTACACGCGCTGCTTCAACATTGTAGGCAATACGCTCTACAGGGCTATAGCATGCGTCAACCAACAGACGACCGATCGGGCGCTCATCTTCTTCCGAATGAATTCGGGCAGAAGCCGGCACATAACCACGACCACGTTGAACTTTGATACGCATGCTGATAGCAGCGTTTTCATCGGTCAGGTGGCAGATCACGTGCTGAGGCTTGACGATTTCGACATCACCATCATGGGTAATGTCGGCAGCGGTCACAGGGCCAATGCCAGATTTATTCAGGGTAAGAATAACTTCATCTTTGCCTTGAACTCTCACCGCCAGCCCTTTCAGGTTGAGCAGGATCTCCAGGATATCTTCCTGTACGCCTTCTTTGGTGCTGTACTCGTGCAGTACACCATCAATCTCAACCTCGGTCACCGCGCAACCCGGCATAGATGAAAGCAGAATACGGCGCAGTGCGTTGCCAAGAGTATGGCCAAAGCCACGCTCTAAAGGCTCAAGGGTCACCTTGGCGTGCGTCGAACTGACTTGCTCGATATCTACCAGGCGCGGTTTTAGAAACTCTGTCACAGAACCCTGCATTGTGTCCTCTCTTTGGTACTAAGCCTTACTTGGAGTAAAGCTCGACGATCAGGTGTTCGTTAATGTCCGCAGACAGATCGGTACGTTCAGGCATACGCTTGAACACGCCTTCCATCTTAGCAGCATCAACTTCAAGCCAAGTCGGCTTTTCACGCTGCTCAGCCAGCTCCAGAGAAGCTTTAACACGAGATTGCTTTTTAGCTTTCTCGCGGATGCTGACTACGTCATTCGGAGATACCTGATAAGAAGCGATGTTAACAACGCGACCATTTACCATAATTGCTTTGTGGCTAACCAACTGACGTGACTCTGCACGAGTAGCGCCGAAGCCCATACGGTAAACAACGTTGTCCAGACGACCTTCCAGCAGTTGCAACAGGTTTGCACCGGTGTTGCCCTTCAGGCGTGCTGCTTCTTTGTAATAGTTACGGAATTGACGCTCCAGAACACCGTACATACGGCGAACTTTTTGCTTCTCACGTAACTGTACACCATAGTCAGACAGACGCGGTTTACGCGCACCGTGTTGACCAGGCGGTTGCTCAATTTTACACTTGGTATCGATCGCGCGAACGCCAGACTTCAGGAACAAGTCTGTGCCCTCACGGCGGCTAAGCTTGAGCTTAGGACCCAAATATCTTGCCATTTTCTTTCTCCAACTAACCTAAAAGCAGCGTTATACGCGACGCTTTTTCGGCGGACGACAACCGTTGTGAGGGATAGGAGTCACATCAGTAATGTTAGTGATGCGAAAACCTGCGGCGTTCAGTGCACGAATAGTTGATTCGCGACCCGGACCCGGTCCCTTAACCATAACTTCCAGGTTCTTGATACCGTATTCTTTTACTGCGTCAGCACAACGCTCGGCTGCAACCTGAGCTGCAAACGGAGTTGACTTACGAGAACCACGGAAACCAGAACCACCGGCAGTTGCCCAACCCAATGCGTTACCCTGACGATCGGTAATAGTCACAATGGTGTTGTTGAAAGAAGCATGGACATGAGCCACGCCGTCAGAGACTTGCTTTCTTACACGCTTACGTGTACGAACAGGTGCCTTTGCCATTATTCAATCACCCTGATTATTTCTTGATCGGTTTACGCGGACCCTTACGGGTACGTGCGTTGGTCTTCGTACGCTGACCGCGAACTGGCAGACCACGACGATGACGCAAACCACGGTATGTACCAAGATCCATCAGACGCTTGATGCTCAGGGTAACTTCACGACGCAAATCACCTTCTACAGTGAATTTGGCGACTGCTTCACGCAGCTGTTCAATTTGCTCTTCAGACAGCTCACTGATCTTAACATGTTCAGCAATACCCGTAGCTGCACAGATAGACTGTGAGCGGGTTTTACCGATTCCGAAGATCGACGTTAAGGCGATTACGGTATGTTTATGATCAGGAATGTTAATGCCTGCTATACGGGCCACTATGCACTCCTACTATTTTATACGGCAACACCATTCTGAAAAGCCCGTTTTCAGGATACTCAAATAATGTTGCAGCTACATACAAAAGATTGGCTGGCTAATCTAGCCAGCTCAACCCAACTTTGCAAGAAAAATATGCGAGATAATCAGCCTTGACGCTGTTTATGCTTCGGCTCGGCGCTGCAAATCACACGAACGACACCGTTACGCTTAACGATTTTGCAGTTACGACATAATTTCTTGACGGAAGCACGAACTTTCATTTTTACTCTCCGTAACTTCTCAAACGCACCTGATTAGCGGTTATAGCCTTTCAGGTTTGCTTTCTTCAATGCAGACTCGTACTGACTTGACATCATCAGAGTTTGCACTTGAGCCATAAAGTCCATGATGACGACAACCACGATCAGTAGCGAGGTACCACCAAAGTAGAATGGTACTTTCATTGCATCACGCATGAACTCCGGGATCAGGCAGATGAAAGTAATGTACATCGCGCCCACCAGGGTTAAACGCGTCATTACTTTATCGATGTACTTCGCCGTTTGCTCTCCCGGACGAATTCCTGGTACGAAGGCACCGGACTTCTTCAGGTTATCTGCTGTCTCACGCGGGTTGAAAACCAACGCCGTGTAAAAGAAACAGAAGAAGATGATTGCAGACGCATAGAGTAACACATAAAGCGGTTGCCCTGGCTGCAAATACAGCGAAATCGTTGTCAGCCAGTTCCAACCGGTACCGCCCCCAAACCATGATGCAATCGTGGCAGGGAACAGAATAATGCTGGAAGCGAAGATTGCCGGGATTACCCCTGCCATATTCACTTTCAACGGTAAGTGTGTGCTCTGTGCTGCATAAACACGACGACCTTGTTGACGTTTCGCATAGTTAACGACGATACGACGTTGACCACGTTCTATGAAAACAACGAAGAAGGTTACTGCAAACACTAATACTGCAACCAACAGCAACAGGAGGAAGTGCAGGTCGCCTTGCCGGGCTTGCTCAATAGTATGGGCCACTGCCGGCGGAAGTCCCGCTACAATACCTGCAAAGATAATGATCGAAATACCGTTGCCGATACCGCGCTCAGTAATCTGTTCGCCCAGCCACATCAGGAACATTGTCCCGGTAACCAGACTCACTACAGCAGTAAAGTAGAATGCAAAGCCTGGGTTTAACACCAGACCCTGCATACCAGGCATATTCGGCAGACCGGTAGCAATACCGATCGACTGGAATATGGCCAACACCAGCGTACCGTAGCGGGTGTACTGGCTAATCTTGCGACGGCCAGCCTCCCCTTCTTTCTTGATTTCTGCTAACGCTGGATGAACCACCGTTAACAGCTGGATAATGATCGATGCCGAAATATACGGCATGATCCCCAGAGCAAAGATAGAAGCACGGCTGAGGGCACCACCAGAGAACATGTTAAACATTTCAATGATAGTGCCTCTCTGCTGCTCAAGCAATTTGGCAAGCACAGTGGCATCGATACCAGGAATCGGAATAAAAGAGCCGATACGGAAGACAATCAGCGCGCCGATGACAAACAAAAGTCTGCGCTTCAGCTCGCCGAGCCCGCCTTTAGCACTTTGAAAATCTAATCCTGGTTGCTTAGCCATCTGCTACTTATTCCTCAATTTTACCGCCAGCAGCTTCGATAGCAGCACGAGCGCCTTTGGTGACACGCAGACCACGCAGGGTAACCGGACGAGCGATTTCGCCAGAAAGCATAACTTTCGCGAATTCGATCTGGGTACCAACAACGTTAGCGGCTTTCAGCGTGTTCAGGTCGATTACGTCGCCTTCAACAAGAGCCAGTTCAGACAGACGAACTTCTGCCGTGATCATAGCTTTGCGCGAGGTGAAGCCGAATTTCGGCAAACGACGATATAAAGGCATCTGACCACCTTCAAAACCACGACGTACGCCACCGCCAGAACGTGAGTTCTGACCTTTGTGACCACGACCAGCGGTTTTACCCAGGCCAGAACCAATACCACGACCTACACGCTTCGGCGCATGCTTGGCACCTTCAGCCGGAGACAGAGTATTTAAACGCATCTGTTACTCCTCAACTTTAACCATGTAGGAAACCAGGTTGATCATACCGCGTACAGCAGGAGTATCCTCGCGCTCTACGGTGTGACCAATACGACGCAGACCCAGACCGAGCAGTGTAGCTTTATGCTTCGGCAGACGGCCAATGGAGCTGCGAACTTGTGTTACTTTGATAGTCTTAGCCATGGTCAATTACCCCAGAATGTCTGCAACGGATTTACCACGCTTGGCAGCGACCATTTCAGGGGACTTCATATTTGCCAAAGCATCAATAGTTGCACGAACCACGTTGATCGGGTTGGTGGAACCATAAGCTTTAGCCAATACGTTGTGCACCCCAGCGACTTCCAGGACGGCGCGCATTGCACCACCGGCAATAATACCGGTACCTTCGGAAGCCGGCTGCATGAACACACGGGAACCCGTATGAGCACCTTTAACAGGGTGCTGCAGGGTGCCGCTGTTCAGCGCGACATTCATCATGTTGCGACGGGCTTTTTCCATCGCTTTCTGGATCGCTGCCGGAACTTCGCGTGCTTTGCCGTAGCCAAAACCAACGCGACCGTTACCATCACCAACTACTGTCAGTGCGGTAAAGCTGAAAATACGGCCACCTTTTACGGTTTTAGATACGCGGTTTACCGCGATCAGCTTTTCCTGCAGTTCGCCAGCTTGTTTTTCGATGTGAGCCATCTTAAACCTCTTCCTTAGAACTGAAGGCCAGCTTCACGGGCAGCATCTGCCAGTGCCTGGACTCGACCATGATATTGGAAACCGGAACGGTCAAAGGAAACTTTAGAGATCCCTTTTTCCAACGCGCGCTCAGCCAGAGTTTTACCTACGGCAGCTGCTGCGTCTTTGTTACCGGAATACTTCAGTTGCTCAGTGATAGCTTTTTCTAAAGTAGAAGCGGCTACCAGTACTTCAGAACCATTTGGAGCAATTACCTGTGCGTAAATGTGACGCGGGGTACGATGTACCACCAGGCGGGTTGCACCCAGTTCTTTGAGCTTACGGCGTGCGCGGGTCGCACGACGGATACGAGCAGATTTCTTATCCATAGTGTTACCTTACTTCTTCTTAGCCTCTTTGGTACGCACGACTTCGTCGGCGTAACGGACACCCTTGCCTTTGTAAGGCTCAGGACGGCGGTAGGCACGCAGATCTGCAGCAACCTGGCCAATAACTTGTTTATCAGCGCCTTTCAGCACGATTTCAGTTTGGCTTGGGCATTCAGCAGTAATACCTGCTGGCAGCTGGTGATCGACTGGGTGAGAGAAGCCTAAGGCTAAATTCACCACGTTGCCTTTAACAGCAGCACGATAACCAACACCTACCAGTTGAAGCTTCTTGGTGAAGCCTTCGGTAACACCAACTACCATTGCGTTCAGCAGAGCGCGCGTAGTACCCGCTTGGGCCCAGGCGTTAGCAAAACCTTCGCGCGGAGCGAAAGTCAGTGCGTTAGCTTCTTGCTTCACTTCAACGGCGTCGTGGACAGTACGAGTCAGCTCGCCGTTCTTACCCTTAATCGAAATAACCTGACCGTTGAGTTTTACCTCTACGCCGGCAGGAATGACGACGGGTGCTTTTGCAACACGAGACATTCTTTCCTCCCGAATTAAGCTACGTAGCAGATAATCTCGCCACCAAGACCTGCTTGGCGAGCTGCACGATCGGTCATAACACCTTTAGAGGTAGAAACAACAGCGATACCCAAACCGGCCATAACTTTTGGCAGCTCATCTTTTTTCTTATAGATGCGCAGACCTGGACGGCTGATTCGCTGAATGCTTTCTACCACTGCCTTGCCCTGGAAGTACTTCAGTACCAGTTCCAGAACAGGCTTGGCGTCGCCTTCGATTTTGAAATCTTCAATAAAACCTTCTTCCTTCAGCAGGTTGGCAATTGCCACTTTCAGCTTGGAGGAAGGCATGGTGACCGCAACTTTGTTCGCGGCTTGACCGTTACGGATACGGGTCAGCATATCCGCGATCGGATCTTGCATGCTCATCTGTCTTTACTCCCGTGATTCAATTGGTAATTACCAGCTAGCCTTTTTCAAGCCAGGTACTTCACCGCGCATAGCGGCTTCACGTAACTTGATACGGCTCAACCCGAATTTGCCCACATAACCATGTGGACGGCCAGTTTGGCGGCAGCGCTTACGCTGACGAGACGGGCTGGAATCACGCGGCAGAGTTTGCAGCTTGAGAACAGCATCCCAACGTTCTTCGTCGGACGAGTTCACACCAGAAATGATAGCTTTCAGTTCCTCGCGTTTTGCGCGGTACTTTTCAGCCAGTTTCACGCGAACGACTTCGCGTGCTTTCATTGATTGCTTAGCCATCAGTAACCCTGCCTTACTTACGGAACGGGAAGTTAAAAGCAGCCAACAGCGCGCGGCCTTCATCATCAGATTTCGCAGTAGTGGTAATGGTAATATCCAAGCCACGAACGCGATCGACTTTGTCGTAGTCGATTTCTGGGAAGATGATTTGCTCACGCACACCCATGCTGTAGTTACCACGGCCATCGAATGACTTAGCGGACAAGCCACGGAAGTCACGGATACGTGGAACAGCAATGGAAATCAGACGCTCAAAGAACTCCCACATGCGCTCGCCACGCAGAGTTACTTTACAGCCGATCGGATAGCCCTGGCGGATTTTGAAGCCTGCAACAGATTTGCGGGCTTTGGTGATGAACGGTTTTTGACCGGAGATTGCTGCCAGATCAGCTGCTGCGTTATCCAGCAGTTTCTTGTCAGCGATCGCTTCACCAACACCCATATTCAGGGTGATCTTCTCGACCCGAGGGACTTGCATGACAGAAGCGTAGCTAAACTCAGTCATGAGTTTTTTAACTACTTCGTCTTTGTAGTAATCATGCAGTTTCGCCATCGTATTACTCCAAATTACTTGATAGTTTCGCTGTTAGACTTGAAGAAACGGACTTTTTTGCCGTCTTCGAATCTAAAGCCTACACGGTCAGCCTTACCGGTAGCCGTGTTGAAGAGAGCAATGTTAGAAACCTGAATTGCAGCTTCTTTTTCAACAATGCCACCTGGTTGGTTCAGGGCCGGAACCGGCTTCTGATGTTTCTTAACCAGGTTGATACCTTCAACAATGACCTTGCCAGCAGACAGGACATTTTTTACTTTACCGCGTTTACCTTTGTCTTTCCCGGTAAGCACGATAACTTCGTCATCACGACGGATTTTCGCTGCCATGGTTCGCTCCTTAGAGTACTTCTGGTGCCAGAGAGATAATTTTCATGAACTTCTCATTACGCAGTTCACGAGTTACCGGCCCAAAAATACGCGTACCGATAGGTTGCTCGCTGTTATTGTTCAAAATAACGCATGCATTACCATCGAAGCGAATGACAGAACCGTCCGGGCGACGTACACCCTTCTTGGTGCGCACCACTACCGCCTTCAGCACATCGCCTTTCTTCACCTTACCGCGAGGAATTGCTTCCTTGATGGTAATTTTGATGACGTCGCCGATGCCTGCGTAGCGACGGTGCGAGCCACCTAGAACCTTGATACACATTACGCGACGTGCACCGGAGTTGTCGGCCACGTTCAGCATAGTCTGTTCTTGGATCATGTTAGTGCTCCGCTAATGTCAACTACAACTTTAGGACCTATTACTAGGTCGTTGAAAAGCCCCATAACCGAGGGCGCAGCATTATAACACCGCTTCCAGAGTATGGGTAGAAAAAATAAACGGCTCATTTTCTGAGCCGTTTATTAAGTTAGAGCCAGCTACTCTATTACAGAATCGCTTTCTCTACAACGCGAACCAACGTCCAAGACTTAGTCTTAGACAGTGGACGGCATTCGCGGATTTCTACCACGTCACCGATACCACATTCGTTGTTCTCGTCATGTACGTGCAGCTTGGTCGTACGCTTGATGAATTTCCCGTAGATCGGGTGCTTCACCGTGCGCTCGATAGCAACAACCATGGATTTCTCCATTTTGTCACTAACAACACGACCCTGCAGAGTACGGATAATATCAGTCATTTACACACCCGCCTTTTCAGTCAGTAAAGTCTTAACGCGTGCGACATTACGACGCACTTGTTTCAACAGGTGAGTTTGTTGCAGCTGGCCACTTGCCGCCTGCATGCGCAAGTTAAATTGCTCACGCAGCAGGTTGAGCAGCTCAGTGTTCAGCTCTTCAACGCTTTTTTCACGCAGCTCTTGTGCTTTCATTACATCACCGTCTTAGTTACAAAGGTGGTTTTGATCGGCAATTTAGCTGCAGCCAGCTTGAATGCCTCACGGGCGACCTCTTCTGGTACACCGTCCATTTCGTACAGGACTTTCCCAGGTTGGATCAGGGCAACCCAATACTCTACGTTACCCTTACCTTTACCCATACGCACTTCGAGCGGCTTCTCGGTAATTGGTTTGTCCGGGAATACACGGATCCAAATTTTACCTTGACGCTTAACTGCACGAGTCATTGCACGACGAGCTGCTTCGATTTGACGAGCAGTCAGACGGCCACGGCCAACAGCTTTCAGACCGAAAGTGCCGAAGCTAACATCCGTACCCTGCGCCAGACCACGGTTGCGGCCTTTGTGCATCTTACGGAATTTTGTACGCTTTGGTTGTAACATCAGCGACTCTCCTTACTTGCGGCCTTTACGCTGCTGCTTTTTAGGTTGAGCAGCCGGTTCCGGTTGTTCAACTGCAGCCATACCACCCAGGATCTCACCTTTGAAGATCCATACCTTAACGCCGATTACACCATAAGTGGTGTGCGCTTCAGATGTGTTGTAATCGATATCCGCACGCAGTGTGTGCAACGGAACACGACCTTCACGGTACCATTCGGTACGCGCGATTTCAGCACCGCCAAGACGGCCGCTTACTTCAACTTTGATACCTTTAGCGCCAAGACGCATTGCGTTCTGTACAGCACGCTTCATAGCACGACGGAACATAACGCGACGTTCCAGCTGTGAAGTGATGCTGTCAGCAACCAATTTAGCGTCAAGTTCCGGTTTACGGACTTCGGCGATGTTAATTTGCGCAGGAACGCCAGCGATATCCGCTACGACCTTACGCAGTTTTTCGACATCTTCGCCTTTCTTGCCGATAACGATGCCTGGACGAGCAGTGTGAATAGTCACACGGATGCTCTTCGCAGGACGCTCGATAACGATGCGAGAAACGGAAGCTTTCGCCAGTTCCTTAATCAGGAATTGACGAACTTTAAAGTCGCTGTCCAGGTTGTCAGCGAATTCTTTGGTATTCGCATACCAAGTAGAGTTCCAAGGTTTGACAATACCCAGGCGAATACCATTAGGATGTACTTTCTGACCCATTGCTAGTCTCCAGAGTCTCAGCGATCGGACACAACCACAGTAATGTGGCTGGTGCGCTTCAGGATGCGATCTGCACGACCTTTTGCACGCGGCATAATGCGCTTCATGCTTGGGCCTTCGTCTACGAAGATTTTCGTGACTTTCAGATCATCGATGTCAGCGCCATCGTTGTGTTCTGCGTTAGCAATGGCAGACTCCAGCACTTTCTTAACCAGACCAGCAGCTTTCTTGTTGGTGTAGGTCAGAGTTTCCAGAGCTTGCGACACTTTCTTACCGCGGATCAGGTCTGCAACAAGGCGAACCTTCTGAGCAGAAGAACGAGCGTGGCGATGTTTAGCGATAGTTTCCATCTCTTCCTCCTACCTTAGCGCTTTTTAGCTTTTTTATCAGCCGCATGGCCGCGATAAGTACGAGTCGGCGCGAATTCACCCAGTTTGTGACCGACCATTTCATCGGAAACGAACACTGGTACGTGCTGACGACCATTATGGACAGCGATGGTCAAACCGATCATGTTAGGAAAGATCGTTGAACGACGGGACCAAGTGCGCAAAGGCTTCTTGTCACCGCTTTCCACCGCTTTCTCTACCTTCTTCAGCAAGTGCAGGTCAATAAAAGGACCTTTCTTGAGAGAACGTGGCATGGCTTATCCTCTAATTATTTTTTGCTACGGCGACGTACGATGAACTTATCAGTACGCTTGTTGCTACGGGTCTTCTTACCTTTGGTCTGAACGCCCCACGGGGTTACCGGGTGCTTACCAAAGTTACGACCTTCACCACCACCGTGCGGGTGATCTACCGGGTTCATCGCCGTACCGCGAACGGTAGGACGAACACCACGCCAACGTGCAGCACCTGCTTTACCCAGAACGCGAAGCATATGTTCAGCGTTACCGACTTCACCCAGGGTGGCGCGGCAATCAACTGGAACTTTACGCATTTCGCCTGAGCGCAGACGCAGAGTTACGTAGGAACCATCACGTGCAACGATCTGAACGTAGGCACCAGCAGAACGAGCCATCTGGCCGCCTTTACCTGGTTTCATTTCTACGTTGTGAACCGTTGAACCCACTGGGATGTTGCGCATTGGCAGGGTGTTACCTACCTTGATTGCAGCATCAACGCCAGATTGGATCTGGTCACCAGCTTTCAGGCCTTTCGGCGCCAGGATGTAACGGCGTTCGCCGTCTTTGTACAGAACCAGCGCGATGTTCGCGGAACGGTTCGGATCGTACTCCAGACGCTCAACCACTGCAGCCACACCGTCTTTGTTGCGTTTGAAGTCAACCAGACGATAATGTTGCTTGTGGCCACCACCGATATGACGGGTGGTGATACGGCCATTGTTGTTACGACCACCGCTTTTGCTCAGTTTCTCAAGCAGCGGGGCATAAGGTTTACCCTTGTGCAGCTCAGGGTTAACCACTTTAACAACGTGGCGACGACCCGGAGATGTAGGTTTACATTTAACAATTGCCATTGTTCTTACTCCTCCGACTTACTCTGCGCCGCCGATGAAGTCCAGGTTCTGGCCTTCTTTCAGGGTGACGTAAGCTTTTTTCCAGTCGCTACGACGACCAACACGCTGACCGTGACGTTTCACTTTCCCTTTAACTACCAGGGTGTTCACGTCTTCGACTTCGACTTCAAACAGTTTCTGCACTGCAGCTTTGATTTCTGCTTTGGTCGCGTCTTTGGCAACTTTGAGTACGATGGTGTTGCTTTTTTCCATCGCAGCGGATGCTTTTTCAGATACGTGCGGTGCACGCAGCACTTTCAGCAAACGTTCTTCACGGATCATGCCAGCATCTCCTCAACTTGCTTCACAGCATCAGCAGTCATAACCACTTTGTCGAAGGCGATCAGGCTAACCGGGTCGATACCTGCTACATCGCGCACGTCAACCTTGTACAGGTTGCGAGCAGCCAGGAACAGATTCTCATCCAGTTCACCGGTCACGATCAGCACATCTTCCAGAGCCATATCTTTCAGTTTCTGTGCCAGCAGCTTAGTTTTAGGCGCTTCTACAGAGAACTTCTCGACAACGATCAGACGATCTTGACGTACCAGTTCGGACAGGATGCTTTTCAGCGCGCCGCGGTACATCTTTTTGTTTACTTTCTGACTGTGGTCCTGAGGCTTAGCAG
This sequence comes from Serratia sp. BNK-12, assembly GCF_047456085.1. NCBI lineage: Bacteria > Pseudomonadati > Pseudomonadota > Gammaproteobacteria > Enterobacterales > Yersiniaceae > Serratia > Serratia sp. BNK-12. Next base: position 222,104 of record NZ_CP179896.1, on the reverse strand, counting down.
CAAAGGTCACGCCACCTGAACGCCAGATCGGGCTCTTTACAGAACCTGAACGCGCACGGCCGGTACCTTTCTGGCGCCACGGTTTTTTACCGGAACCAGTCACTTCAGCGCGGGTCTTCTGAGCACGGGTACCTTGACGGGCACCTGCTGCATAAGCAACAACAACCTGGTGTACCAGCGCTTCGTTGAAATCACGACCGAAGGTAGTTTCGGAAACAGTCAGCGCGCTTTGCGCGTCTTTCAATACTAATTCCATTGCTATCCCCTTACGCCTTCACAGCTGGTTTAACGATCAGGTTGCCACCGGTTGCGCCCGGTACAGCACCCTTAACCAGCAGCAGGTTGCGCTCAGCGTCAACACGTACTACGTCCAGGCTTTGAACGGTTACACGCTCGTCACCCAGGTGGCCAGCCATTTTCTTGCCTTTGAACACTTTGCCCGGAGTCTGGTTCTGACCGATAGAACCCGGAACGCGGTGAGACAAGGAGTTACCGTGGGTAGCGTCTTGGGTACGGAAGTTCCAGCGCTTAACTGTGCCAGCAAAACCTTTACCTTTAGAAGTACCGGTAACATCGACTTTTTTAACTTCAGCGAAGATTTCTACGCTGATGTTTTGACCTGCAGTGAACTCTTCACCTTCTGCAAGGCGGAATTCCCACAGACCACGGCCAGCTTCAACGCCAGCTTTAGCGAAATGGCCCGCTTCCGGTTTGGTCACACGGTTAGCTTTTTTGCTACCAGTGGTAACCTGAACGGCACGGTACCCGTCGTTTTCCAGGTCTTTAACCTGAGTCACGCGGTTCGCTTCAATTTCAATCACGGTTACTGGGATAGAAACGCCATCTTCAGTGAAGATACGAGTCATGCCCACTTTTTTACCGACTAAACCAATCATTGTTTCAACCTCTCAATCGCTCAATGACCTGATTAACCCAGGCTGATCTGCACGTCTACACCGGCAGCCAGATCCAGACGCATCAGAGCATCAACGGTTTTCTCGGTTGGCTCAACGATGTCAACCAGACGCTTGTGAGTGCGAATCTCGTACTGATCACGCGCGTCTTTGTTAACGTGCGGAGAGATCAGAACGGTAAAGCGCTCTTTGCGAGTTGGCAGCGGGATCGGACCACGGACTTGCGCACCAGTGCGCTTTGCAGTCTCGACGATTTCCGCGGTTGATTGATCGATAAGACGATGATCAAACGCTTTCAGGCGGATACGGATTCTTTGGTTCTGCATGAGACCAGAGCTCCAATTATTTATAAACGTAAATAATTACTCCTCACACCCATTTCGATTGATGGGGGAGTGTAATCGTCAACATATAACCCCCATATCGGGAGTATTGTTCGAAGAGCAGAAAGTCCTGCCTATCGACTGATTCGCTAAAATCAGGCTTACCAAGATTAGGTAAGCCCGCGCATTATACGCAAAACAGAGCGAGAAGCAAGGCACAGATGGAAATATGCTCAGGATATCGACATTTTTTACCGGCGGGTAACTAACGGGTGAAAACCGAGGGGGAAATTCGTCGGGATTAGGGCAAGGCTTTGTCGCTGCTCCCCTGCCCTGCCGGAGAAACTCATGCCGGCAGGAGAACATCGTTGTAAAAGGTATTTACTGCCTACAACTGAGCTTGGGCATAGTTCTGGATACCCAGACGCGCGATCAAATCCAGTTCGGTTTCCAGCCAGTCGATATGTTCTTCTTCGTCGGCCAGAATTTCTATCATCAGGTCACGGCTGACATAGTCATGGATAGAATCAGCATAGGCGATGCCTTCACGCAGATTCTTGGCGCCATCCAATTCCAGGGCCAGGTCCGAACGCAACATTTCTTCGATATCTTCGCCAATGTTCAGCTTGCCGAGATCCTGCAAATTCGGAAGGCCTTCCAGAAACAGGATACGCTCGATATAGCGATCGGCATGCTTCATTTCATCGATCGACTCGTGGTATTCCTTTTCATTGAGGCGTGTTAGCCCCCAGTTCTTGAACATTCGGGCATGCAGGAAATATTGATTGATGGCAACCAGCTCGTTACCGAGCAGTTTGTTGAGATGAGCAATGATCTTTTTATCGCCTTTCATAGGTAAATCCTCCTGGCCAGTTCTAAAAGTGTAGAAGCTGTAAGCCAAGAGTCAAAAAATAACCTTACCTTTAGTTAGGCAACTTCATGCATTGGGATAATGGTTCCGCTTTCCTCCACCATAATCTGTCTTGCCTGACGAATGCACTTTCCGCAATCGGTACCAATCGGCACAAGTTCACGCAGTTGTTTCATGGTATGCGGGTTGTGCTGACGCACGGCTTTACGGATCGCTTTGTCAGTCACGGCATTACACAGACATACGTACATAAGAGACTCACTTCTTAACCAATTCTGTAAGTCTAAATAGGAATGCTTTTTATTTCAATTAAGATTTGACCAAATTGCATAAAAAAAGGGCACCGAAGTGCCCTCTTTTGTGTCGAAAAATTATTCGCGATTAAGCGATAACTTTAGCAACAACACCAGCGCCAACAGTACGGCCGCCTTCACGGATTGCGAAACGCAGGCCGTCGTCCATCGCGATTGGGTGGATCAGGGTAACAACCATGTTCACGTTGTCACCTGGCATTACCATTTCAACGCCTTCTGGCAGTTCGATGGTACCGGTCACGTCAGTTGTACGGAAGTAGAACTGTGGACGGTAGCCTTTGAAGAATGGAGTATGACGACCACCTTCTTCTTTGCTCAGGATGTACACTTCTGAGTCGAACTTGGTGTGTGGCTTGATTGAACCTGGTTTAGCCAGTACCTGACCACGTTCGATGTCTTCACGCTTGATACCACGCAGCAGAACACCAACGTTCTCACCAGCACGGCCTTCGTCCAGCAGTTTGCGGAACATTTCAACGCCAGTACAGGTAGACTTAACGGTGTCTTTGATACCAACGATTTCAACTTCTTCGCCAACTTTAACGATACCGCGCTCAACACGACCGGTAACAACGGTACCACGACCGGAGATGGAGAAAACGTCTTCGATTGGCAGCAGGAACGGCTTGTCGATAGCACGCTCTGGTTCTGGGATGTAAGAATCCAGGTAACCGGCCAGCTCGATGATTTTAGCTTCCCACTCAGCTTCGCCTTCCAGTGCTTTCAGCGCTGAACCACGAACAACTGGCAGGTCATCACCAGGGAAGTCGTAAGCAGACAGAAGTTCACGAACTTCCATTTCTACCAGTTCCAGCAGCTCTTCATCATCAACCATGTCGCATTTGTTCATGAATACGATGATGAAAGGAACGCCAACCTGACGACCCAGCAGGATGTGCTCACGGGTCTGAGGCATTGGGCCGTCAGTCGCAGCAACAACCAGGATAGCGCCGTCCATCTGAGCAGCACCGGTGATCATGTTTTTAACGTAGTCGGCGTGCCCTGGGCAGTCAACGTGCGCGTAGTGACGAGTCGGGGTGTCATACTCAACGTGAGAAGTGTTGATGGTGATACCACGAGCTTTTTCTTCTGGCGCGTTATCGATCTGGTCGAAAGCACGTGCAGAACCGCCGTAGGTTTTAGCCAGAACGGTGGTGATTGCTGCAGTCAGGGTAGTTTTACCGTGGTCAACGTGGCCGATAGTACCAACGTTAACGTGCGGTTTGGAACGTTCAAATTTTTCTTTAGACACGGCTATATTCCTTACTCTTATGCTCTCCCCTCATGGAGAGAGCACTGATCAATGTGTTAAACCCGAAAGCTTATTTACCACGGGCTTCAATAACGGCCTGAGCGACGTTGTTCGGCGCATCATCGTACTTCAGGAACTCCATGGAGTAAGAAGCACGGCCTTTGGTCAGAGAACGCAGTTGAGTTGCGTATCCGAACATCTCGGACAACGGAACTTCAGCGTGAATCTGAACGCCAGTAGCGTTGGATTCCTGACCTTTCAGTTGACCACGACGACGGCTAAGGTCACCGATGACGTCACCAGTGTTCTCTTCCGGCGTTTCAACTTCAACCTTCATGATAGGCTCAAGCAAAACAGGTTTTGCTTTCTTAAAGCCATCTTTAAAGGCGATAGAAGCGGCCAGTTTAAACGCCAATTCGGAGGAGTCAACATCGTGGAAAGAACCGAAATGCAGACGCACACCGAGATCAACTACCGGATAACCAGCCAGTGGACCAGACTTAAGCTGCTCCTGGAGGCCTTTATCAATGGCAGGGATGTATTCCGTTGGGATCACACCGCCTTTAATGTCATTGATGAACTCGTAACCTTTCGGATTTGAGCCCGGCTCCAGTGGGTACATGTCGATCACAACGTGACCATACTGACCACGACCACCAGACTGCTTGGCGTGTTTACCTTCGATATCGGTAACTTTCGCGCGAATCGCTTCACGGTAAGCAACCTGAGGTTTACCCACGTTAGCTTCAACGTTGAATTCACGCTTCATGCGGTCAACCAGGATATCCAGGTGAAGTTCACCCATACCTGCGATGATAGTCTGACCTGATTCTTCGTCAGTCCATACGCGGAATGATGGGTCTTCCTTCGCCAGACGGCCCAGAGCCAGACCCATTTTTTCCTGGTCAGCTTTGGTTTTTGGTTCAACTGCAACGGAGATTACCGGCTCAGGGAACTCCATACGCTCCAGAATGATCACGTGGTTTGGATCACACAGAGTGTCACCGGTAGTCACGTCTTTCAGACCGATTGCTGCAGCGATGTCGCCCGCACGAACTTCTTTGATCTCTTCACGCTTGTTAGCGTGCATCTGAACGATACGGCCCAGACGCTCACGAGCAGCCTTCACTGAGTTCAGAACGGTGTCACCGGAGTTAACGATACCGGAGTACACGCGGAAGAAGGTCAGGTTACCCACGAATGGGTCGGTAGCAATTTTAAATGCCAGAGCAGCAAACGGCTCTTCATCGCTAGCGTGACGCTCAGCCGGAGTATCTTTACCGTCGTCCAGGATACCGTTGATTGCAGGGACGTCAATTGGGGATGGCAGGTAATCAATTACCGCATCCAGCATCGCCTGCACGCCTTTGTTTTTAAAGGCAGAACCACAGGTAACCAAGATGATTTCGTTGTTCAGCACGCGCTGACGCAGAGCAGTCTTGATTTCTTCCTCGGTCAGCTCTTCGCCGCCCAGGTACTTGTCCATCAGCTCATCTGAAGCTTCAGCTGCAGATTCAACCAGGTTCTGGCGCCATTCTTCAGCCAGCTCTTGCATGTCAGCAGGGATGTCTTCGTATTCGAAGGTCACGCCAGCATCAGCTTCGTTCCAGTTGATCGCTTTCATTTTCACCAGGTCAACAACACCGGTGAATTTCTCTTCTGCGCCGATAGCCAGCTGCAATGGCACTGGATTCGCGCCCAGACGAGATTTGATCTGACCAACAACTTTCAGGAAGTTAGCACCCATGCGGTCCATTTTGTTAACGAACGCGATGCGTGGAACTTTGTATTTGTTAGCCTGACGCCATACAGTTTCAGACTGAGGCTGAACACCACCTACAGCACAGTAAACCATTACAGCGCCATCAAGAACACGCATGGAACGTTCTACTTCGATGGTGAAGTCAACGTGTCCTGGGGTGTCGATGATGTTTACGCGGTGCGGCTCAAACTGCTTGGCCATACCAGACCAGAAAGCAGTAGTCGCTGCAGAAGTGATGGTAATACCACGCTCCTGCTCCTGTTCCATCCAGTCCATGGTGGCAGCGCCGTCATGAACTTCACCGATTTTGTGGTTTACACCGGTGTAGAACAGAATACGTTCGGTAGTGGTCGTCTTACCGGCGTCGATGTGGGCGCTGATACCGATATTACGGTAGCGCTCAATGGGTGTTGTACGAGCCATTTGATTCCTCTATTGCCTTAGGCGTTCAAGTTCGGTTAACCCAAGCGGGTTGGCTTCTTGAAGCGCCCGCTTGGTTAGCATAACTACTGCGTGGCAATTACCAGCGGTAGTGGGCGAACGCCTTGTTAGCTTCGGCCATACGGTGAACGTCTTCACGCTTCTTAACAGCAGAACCTTTGTTCTCAACTGCATCAGAAAGCTCGTTCGCCAGGCGCAGAGCCATGGATTTATCACCGCGTTTACGAGCAGCATCAACGATCCAACGCATTGCCAGAGCATTACGACGGACCGGGCGAACTTCAACTGGCACCTGATAAGTAGAACCACCAACGCGGCGAGACTTAACTTCTACAGTCGGGCGAACGTTGTCGAGGGCTACTTCGAAAGCTTCCAGGTAATCTTTACCAGAACGCTGAGCCAGGGTCTCCAGCGCGGTATAGACGATTGCTTCTGCAGTAGATTTTTTACCATCTACCATCAGGATGTTTACAAATTTGGCCAACAGTTCGGATCCGAACTTAGGATCTGGCAGGATTTTACGTTGGCCGATTACGCGACGACGTGGCATGGAAATACTCCGTTGTTAATTCAGGATTGTCCAAAACTCTACGAGTTTATTTTGACATTAAAGTGAAAATGTTTGGCCTTACTTAACGGAGAACCATTAAGCCTTTGGCTTCTTCACGCCGTACTTGGAACGAGCTTGCTTACGGTCTTTAACACCGGAGCAGTCAAGTGCACCACGAACGGTGTGGTAACGCACACCTGGCAAGTCTTTTACACGACCGCCACGGATCAGGATCACGGAGTGTTCCTGCAGGTTATGACCTTCACCGCCGATGTAGGAGGTAACTTCAAAACCGTTAGTCAAACGCACACGGCATACTTTACGCAGTGCGGAGTTTGGTTTCTTAGGAGTGGTGGTATATACGCGAGTACATACGCCACGTTTCTGCGGGCAGGCTTCCAGCGCTGGAACGTTGCTTTTAGCAGCCTTCACAGAGCGTGGTTTGCGTACCAGCTGATTAATTGTTGCCATTAAAAAGCTCCTGGTTTTTGCTTCGTAAACACGTGATAAATCCCCTCGTATGCACTACTGGCAAAGTACGAGGACGCAGAATTTTATGGCTGAGTAGTAGAGGTGTCAAGAAATATACAACATCACTCTCATCACCAGGCCATTTGGCTGCGATGTTTTTCGGTTAATTCAACGAAGTGATTATAGCCGATGACAGTGATTTTGTGTGAAAAATGACCAGACACCCCTCTGGCATCCAGGTCGTTCTGCAGCGCATAAAGGGATATGGGGGCATTGAGCAGCAATTCAAGGTGCACGCTACCGGCCAGGCCAGCCAGCACGCCATCCTGCAACAGCAACAGGTCATCACCCGGTGCGATCAAACGCAGCAGCGCGGGCAAATCACATTGAGTGGGGGAACGGCTAAGGGTATACAGCATCAGGATTTCCTAAAATGTCATCACCACGTCATAGCTGGCCAGTTGGCGACTCAGCGCATCCGGTGCCAAAATCTCGGCGTCCAGCACCCAGTCGGTCACCTGGCTCAGGCCGCGTTCCTGTAGCGATGCCTGGCAAAGATAACACTGTTCAACGTCATACAGCGGCAGCACGCCAAAAGTGGCAATGTAATTGCGCGCCAGAATTTTTTCCGGTTGCTGCCCCGGCATAATCTGCAACACGCCGTCACCGATAAAAAACACGCCCAGATCTTCGCTCAGCGCCGAAGTGGCTAACAACGCATCCAGACCTTCCCTGCCGCTGGCGCTGCCGTGTGGACTCTGGGTAAAAACAAAAGCGACTCGTTTCATAAACTCTCTCAGAACTGCACCAGGCGGTCACAGCTCAGCGAAGCCTCCGCCAGCGAGCCCAGCCCGCTAAGGGTAAAACCCGGCTGAAGATTGGCGCTGGGCAATCCTTGCTGTGCGGCTTCCTGCTCATCGGTCACACCGCGCCGCAGCGCCGCAGCCACGCAGACGTTGAGCTCAATGCCATGCTCCTGTGCCAACTGCACCCAACCCCGTACCAAATCGAATTCGTCGCTGGCCGGTGCAGTCAGTTGATTGGCGTTCAACACCCCTTCACGGTAAAAAAACACGCTGGAGAGGTGGTGTCCCTTGACCAGCAAAGCCTGCACGAACTGATAGGCGCTGCTGGCCTGTTGAGTGCCATAAGCCGGACCGGTGACCAAAAGGCAGTAATTCAGCATCCGCGCTCAGTTCCCAACAGATCGCCGCTTTTGAACTGGCGGATGTACAGATACACGGTGTGTTTTGAGATATTCAGACGGTCCGCCACCTGATTAATGGCGTCCTTGATATCAAAAATGCCCTTCTCATAGAGATTCAGCACTACCTGGCGGTTTTTGGCATTGTTGGAGACATTACGATCGGCATTAACTTCCTCAATGGTAAACTCCAGCGTCTGCGCCACCAGATCGTCAACGGAAGACGCAAAGTTGACCGAGGGTGCCACATCCTGAGTTTCCGGCGGCATAAAGGTCTGCATCACCTGGGAGAAAGGCACGTCGAGGTTCATGTTGATACACAACAAACCGATCACCCGCTGCTCGCGATTGCGGATGGCGATAGTCACCGACTTCATCAGGACGCCGCTCTTGGCACGGGTAAAATAGGCCTTGGACACGCTGCTGTCATCGCCGGCCATGTCATGCAACATACGCAGCGCGAGGTCAGTGATCGGCGAACCGATCTGCCGCCCGGTATGCTCACCGTTCGCAATCCGTACCGCCGAACATTTCAAATCTTCCAAAGCATGCAGCACGATTTCACAGTGCCCGCCGATCAACATCGCCAGGCCGTCAACAACCGCTTCGTAAGACTTCAGGATTTCATGATCCGTCTGGGTAAACGGACGTTCATTCAGCAAATCAAGTTCGCTGGCTTCGCTGGATAAAAGCGAATTAGACATCGAAAATACCACCCTCAAAGATCGCCTGTGCCAGGGGGCGCAGCTAAAACTGCTCGTGCGGGTTCCTTTCCACAGGCGGCACACCCTTGAAGTTACGCGGGATGGGCTGGCTGATATCAGTCTGAAACAGCACGACGAGCGTCCGCAGGCCGAGATGACCAGGAACAGTTTTAGGTACACGCCCTAAGGGGCAGGCGCATGACTCATAAGTCCGGATTATTAGTCTAGCAAAACAGCCAGAGTAAAGTCCTTGCGTTTGCGCGTGGTATTGACGTTAAGCCCGATGCCCGGCAGGCGTCAAGCGATCAGTGGGCAGGAAGCGAAAGTTAGCGCTGATTTGGCGGATTAAAATGAACACCGCCGCGAGGGAAGCTCGCGGCGGTGTGGGGACTCAGACAGGCTTATTGCGCTTTGGCGTCTGCCGCTGCGTCAGCCGGCTTCTCAGCCTTGGCATCCGCTTTAGGAGCGGCTTTCACATCCAGCAGTTCAACGTCGAACACCAGTGTGGAGTTGGCCGGGATGCCCGGAACGCCAGTTTTACCGTAGGCCAGCGCCGGTGGGATAACCAGCTTGATTTTGCCGCCTTTCTTGATGTGTTTCAGGCCTTCAGTCCAACCTGGGATCACGCCGTCCAGACGGAATGACAGTGGCTCACCACGGGTGTAGGAGTTATCAAACTCGGTGCCGTCAGTCAGGGTGCCTTTGTAGTTTACTACAACGGTATCGCTGTCTTTAGGCGCAGAACCGGTACCTGGCTTCTCTACCTGATACAGCAGGCCGGACTCGGTTTTCTTCACGCCTTTTTCTTTCGCGAAGGTGTCGCGGTACTTGGTGCCTTTCGCTTCGTTATCTTTCGCGTCCTGCTCCATCTTCGCCTGAGCGGAAGCCTTCACGCGCGCTTCAAAGCTCTGCAGAGTTTTTTCAATATCTGCGTCGTTCAGCTTGCTCTTGTTGGCGAAAGCGTCCTGAACGCCTGAGATCAGCTGGTCTTTGTCCAGTTTGATACCCAGTTTTTCTTGCTCTTTCAGCGAGTTGTCCATGTAACGGCCCAGGGATGCGCCCAGTGCGTAAGCCGCTTGCTCGTCATCGTTCTTGAACTTGCCGGTGCTTGGTGCTGCGTCTGCGGCTTTCGCTGCTTCTGCCGGTTTAGCTGCATCGGCAGCCATGACCTGGGTCGCATTCAAAGCAAAAGCCATGGTGGTTGCCAGAAGCGTGACTTTAAACAAAGATTTCATCCATTTCTCCAGTGTCTGAAGCGGTGCCCCAAACAATCATTAAGTAAGATAACCGGGCTACTATAGCTGTCCGAAACAAAACAAAACAGTCACACAGGTAACCAATCGAGTCAAAGTGTGACTCCAGCTTTAAACAGAAGTTTCGTTTAATGTGCTACCCGTATGATAAGTCAGATTTTTCCTGCGCCCGTGGTATCCACAGTAACAAAAACCGCCACACCGAGCGCTCTATTTTTCAGCACTTTACACAGTGCACCCGCGTTTTCCGTCTGCCCCCGCACACAGCGGGGTGAAATAGCGCAGCGCAAAGCCGTCGGCAGCTGTTACCATAGCGTCAGATTCAGGATTTAACCGCGTCAGAGGTAGCATCATGCACAACGCCGATATCCAAAGCCTGTTACTGCGGCTTGAAGAACTGGAAAGTCGTCAGGCCTTTCAGGAAGTCACTATTGAAGAGCTCAATCAGACCGTGGTGAAACACCAGCTTGAAATGCTGAAATTGCAGGATCACCTGCGCGTGCTGACCGACAAGCTGCGATCGACCCAAACGTCGATGATCGCGTCGCAGTCGGAAGAAACGCCGCCGCCACATTATTGATAAGCCATAAAAAAGGGCAGCCTGAGGGCCGCCCTTTTTTATGCCGTTACTGCGCCGCGATTAGTGGCAGCCGCAACCGCCGTTACCACAACCGCCTTTCTTGGCCTGACCGTGATCATGCGCGTGGTCATGGTCGTGATCGTGGCCATGGCCGCCGCAGCAACCTTCACCGTGTTCGTGGTGATGATCGTGCTCGCCGTGTACGTGGCCGTGCGCCAATTCTTCAGCGGTAGCTTCGCGGATCGCGACAACTTCTACGTTGAAGTTCAGGTTCTGACCAGCCAGCATGTGGTTACCGTCAACCACTACGTGATCGCCGTCCACTTCGGTGATTTCGACCGGCACTGGGCCCTGATCGGTGTCAGCCAGGAAACGCATGCCAACTTCCAACTCGTCAACGCCCATAAAGACGTCTTTCGGCACGCGCTGCACCAGGTTTTCGTCGTAGTTGCCGTACGCATCGTTAGCGCCAACGTTAACGTCAAAACGATCGCCCGCTTCGTGGCCTTCGAGTGCTTTTTCCAGACCTGCGATCAGAGAACCATGCCCGTGCAGATAGTCCAGCGGCGCACTCACCGGAGACTCATCAACCAACACACCGTCTTCTGTACGTACTTGATAAGCCAGGCTGACCACCAAGTCTTTTGCTACTTTCATGATATCTCCTACCGTTGGATACTTGGACGCAGCCGTCATGAGGCCGCGCCTTTACCGGACAGATTGTATCGGAAATCTGCCCCGCTGTACCCTCCAGCATAAAAAAACGCGCTCGATAACGCTATTCCGGATGGAAAATACCGATCACCTGCTCCTGCGGCCGGACGTGCTTTTCCACCTGCTGTTCGGTCTGCCGCTGATGATGGCCGCACTTGACGCATTCCACCACTTCGACCTGGTCTTCACGCCAAACGGCCAGCGTATCCATAGCCTTACAGCTTGGGCAGACCGCCCCGGCGATAAATCTTTTCCGTGTTGCAGACATCTCAGTGCTCCAAATTATTCGTATTCATCCCAGCCGTCGAACTGGCGACTCTCTTTTTGCATTTCCCGGTGGAAAAGTTCTTCCAGCTCGCGCCGCGCTTCCTTCACGCGGGAAATTTGCGCCACATCACCGTGATGCGGCGGCATCAGCTCACGCAACATCCGCATATCCAATCGACGGAAGTGCTGCTGTGCGCGATAGGCCTGATGAGGATGCATGCCCAGTTCCATCAGTGCCTTGCGCCCCAGTTCCAGCGCACTGGAAAAAGTTTCGCGACTGAACTGCTTGACCCCTGCCTGCAACAACTCATGCGCTTCCACACGGCCGCGCGCCCGCGCCAAAATACTCAGCTCGGGAAAATGCTGCTGGCACAGGCGGACAATTTCCATGGTGTCTTCCGGCTCATTACAGGTGATCACAATCGACTTTGCCTTCGCAGCGCCGGCCGCACGCAGCAGTTCCAGCTCGGTGGCGTCACCGTAATACACCTTATAACCATAGCGCCGCAGTACGCCGACGGCGCTGACATCGCGCTCCAGGACGGTAATGCGCATCTTGTTGGCCATCAGCAGGCGGCCGATCACCTGACCAAAACGTCCGAAGCCCACGATGATCACCTGCGGATCGTCGTCTTCCACATACGGGGTCTCTTCGTCCTCATCCCGGGCGTTATAACGGCGCACCAGGATGCGATCGATAATCTGCATCAGCAGCGGCGTAGTCATCATCGACAGGGTCACCACCACCAGCAACAGCGCAAGCTGATCGGGCTGCAACACCTTCTGCGCCCCCGCCGCCGAAAACAGCACGAAGGCAAACTCTCCGCCCTGGCTGAGCACGCCGGCAAACTGCAAGCGCACTGAGCTGCGCAGGCCGAAAATGCGCGACAGCGAGTACAGCACCCCTGACTTAATCGCCACCAACAGCACCACGCCCAGCAGCACTTCGGCCAGATGGGTATAGAGTACGCCGATATTCAGCGCCATGCCCACCGAGATAAAAAACAGCCCCAGCAGCAGCCCTTTGAAAGGCTCGATGGAGATTTCCAGCTCGTGGCGATATTCGCTTTCGGCCAGCAGCACGCCGGCGATAAAGGTCCCTAGCGCCATAGAAAGACCAAGGGCATCCATAAACATCGCCGCCCCCAGCACCACCAGCAGGGCGGCAGCGGTGAAGATTTCGCGAACTCCGGAAGAGGCGATATAGCGAAACAGCGGACGCAGCAAGAACCGTCCGCCGATCAGCATGCCGCCGAATGCTGCCACCTTGAGTGCAATTTGTGCCCAATCATCGCTGCTGCCGCCGGCTCCGGCCAGGATCGGGATCAGCGCCAACGCCGGGATCACCGCCATATCCTGGAACAGCAGCACCGAGAACCCCAACTGGCCGCCTTCGTTGCGGTTCATGCCCTTCTCGCGCATCAGTTGCAGCGCCATCGCGGTTGAGGACATCGCCAACCCGATACCGCCAATCACGGCGGCCTGCCAGGCAAAATGCGTCAGATAAAGCAGCGCGCCCAGCACGGCGGCGGTGATCAGCACTTGCCCGGCACCGACGCCAAAGATTGAGCGCCTGAGTTCCCACAGCTTGCTCGGGTTCAGTTCCAGCCCGATGATAAACATCAGGAATACCACGCCCAATTCGGAAAAGTGCAGGATCTCGTCGACGTCGCGAATGAAACCCAATCCCCAGGGGCCAATGGCAATACCGGCAATCAGGTAACCCAGCACCGCGCCAATCCCCAGGCGTCGGGCAATCGGCACCGTGACCACGGCGGCGAACAGAAACAGTAAAATTGCGGTCAGTAACGTTGAGCCTTCCATGTTTACCTTCCTCCGTGCGGCAACGGGTTACGCAGCCAGTCGCCATACGCCGTGGCATGGTTTTCCAACACTTCCGGCTTTTGACGGCGCGCCCAATACACCAGCATCGGCGTCAGCCAGTGCATATGACACATGGCGGCGGTCAACTCAAACGGCCGCAGAATATCTTCCATCGGGTAGCGGTTATAACCGCCGGTACGATAGGCCCCCTCCGGTTCCCCGGTGGTGATCACCGAACGCCAATACTTTCCCGCCAGCGCATTGCCGCCCATGCCGCTGGCAAAACCACGCGACAGCACGCGGTCCAGCCACTCTTTCAACAGGGCCGGACAACTGTAGGTATAGAGAGGATGTTGAAAAACAATGACCTGATGTTCACGCAGCAGTTGTTGTTCGTGGTGAATATCGATAAAAAAATCAGGATAGTGCGCGTATAAATCGTGCACGGTGACATGTTCCAACTGCTGTGCCGGTCGAAGCAAAACCCGATTCGCGACCGAGTCCTGGGATTCCGGATGGGCATACAGCAGCAAGACCTTGGGCGGCTGCGACATCATTCCCCTCCAAAGCGTCGTCAGGGTAGCGGTTTTCCGTTACCATGCTCCGCAAAGACTAATAATAGGACAGTCTGTGTCCTGTTAACTTAGAATCCATTCAATTTAACATACTCTGAACATACGGCGCTTTATGATTGTATTCTCCTCGCTACAAATCCGACGCGGCACCCGCGTCCTGCTGGACAACGCCACGGCGACGGTTAATCCAGGTCAGAAGGTCGGCCTGGTGGGTAAAAACGGCTGTGGCAAATCTACGCTGCTGGCCTTGCTAAAGGGTGAGATGGCCGCAGACGGCGGCAGCTACACCTTTCCAAGCAACTGGGCCCTGGCCTGGGTAAACCAGGAAACGCCGGCGCTCGACGTGCCGGCACTTGAGTATGTTATCGACGGCGACCGCGAATTCCGCCAGCTTGAAGCCGACCTGCAGCTGGCAAACGACAAAAACGACGGCCACGCCATCGCCACGCTGCACGGCAAGCTGGATGCCATCGACGCCTGGACCATACGCTCCCGCGCCGCCAGCCTGCTGCACGGCCTGGGGTTCTCCAACGAACAGCTGCTAAATCCAGTCAGAGCCTTCTCGGGCGGCTGGCGTATGCGCCTGAACCTGGCGCAGGCGCTGGTGTGCCGTTCTGATCTGCTGCTGCTCGACGAACCGACCAACCACCTGGATTTGGACGCGGTGATCTGGCTCGAGCGCTGGTTGAAAGGCTACCCTGGCACGCTGGTGCTGATTTCGCATGACCGCGACTTCCTGGATCCGATCGTCGATAAAATTCTGCATATCGAACAAGAGACCATCAACGAATACACCGGCAACTACTCCTCGTTCGAACGTCAGCGTTCGACCAAGCTGGCCCAGCAGCAGTCGCTGTACCTGAACCAGCAAGAGAAAGTGGCGCATCTGCAAAGCTATATTGACCGCTTCCGCGCGCAGGCCACCAAGGCCAAGCAGGCGCAGAGCCGTATCAAGATGCTCGAACGCATGGAACTGATCGCCCCGGCCCACGTGGATAACCCGTTCAGCTTCAGCTTCCGCCAGCCGGAAAGCTTGCCAAACCCGCTGCTGCGTATGGAGAAGGTCAGTGCCGGCTACGGCGACAAGGTGATCCTGAACTCGATCAAGCTGAATCTGGTGCCCGGCTCACGCATTGGCTTACTGGGCCGTAACGGCGCCGGCAAATCGACCCTGATCAAAATGCTGGCCGGTTCGCTTGAACCGTTGAGCGGTGAAATTGGCCTGGCAAAGGGCATTAAACTGGGTTACTTCGCCCAGCATCAGTTGGAATTCCTGCGGGCCGATGAATCGCCTCTGCAGCACCTGAGCCGCATCGCCCCACGTGTGCTGGAACAACAGCTGCGCGATTACCTTGGCGGCTTTGGTTTCCAGGGCGATAAGGTCACTGAAGCCACCGAGCGGTTCTCTGGCGGCGAGAAAGCGCGGCTGGTATTGGCGCTGATCGTCTGGCAGCGCCCCAACCTGCTGCTGCTCGATGAACCGACCAACCACCTGGATCTGGACATGCGTCAGGCGCTGACCGAAGCGCTGATCGATTTCGAGGGTGCGTTGGTGGTGGTCTCGCACGACCGTCACCTGTTGCGCTCTACCACGGACGATCTCTATCTGGTGCATGATGGCCAGGTGGAAGTGTTCGAAGGCGATCTGGACGACTATCAGCAATGGCTGAGCGACCTGCAACGTCAGGAAAACCAGCAGGACGCCCCGGAGAAAGAGAACAACGGCAACAGTGCGCAGGCACGTAAAGACCAGAAGCGTCGCGAAGCCGAGTTCCGCAGCCAGACTCAGCCACTGCGCAAGCAAATTGCCAAGCTGGAACAACAGATGGAAAAACTGGGCGCCGAACTGGCGGCGGTAGAAGAGAAGCTGGCGGACTCCGCGCTGTACGACATCAGCCGCAAGGCCGATCTGACTCTCTGCCTACAGCAACAAAGTCAGGCCAAGTCCGCCTTGGAAGAAACGGAAATGACCTGGCTGGATGCGCAGGAGCAGTTGGAACGCTTTACGCAAGAGTTCGAATCCTAAGGGCTACGGGGCGGCCTGCCGCCCCTGCATGTCACCCCTTGTAAAAGGGTTTATCCCCCAAGATGGTCGCACGGTGCATAATGCGCCGCTGTGGCAGATAATCCGCGTTGGCGTAATGTTGCGTCACGCGGTTATCCCAAATGGCGATGTCATTTTCCTGCCAGCGCCAGCGCACCTGGAACTCCGGCTTGGTAATGTGAGCAAACAGGAAGTTCAGCAGCGCGTCACTTTCCTTCGGTGCCAAATCAACAATTCTGGTCGTGAAACCTTCGTTGACGAACAGCGCCTGCCGGCCGCTGACCGGGTGGGTACGTACCACCGGGTGCAACAGCGGTGGGTTTTTCTGTACCGCCAACTGCCAGCGCTGATGTTCCTCTTCGCTGCCGCGGTGTTTGTATTCCGGGAATGATTTGGTGAAGTCATGCTCCGCCTGCAGGCCCGTCAACAACTGCTTAAAAGGGGCGGACAAGGCTTCATAAGCCGCGATACCGCTGGCCCACAGCGTATCACCGCCGGTGGTAGGCAGTGTTTTCGCGGCCAAAATCGCCCCCAGCGGTGGGTTTTCGATAAAGGTCACGTCGGTATGCCAGTTATCGTTGTCCGGCGGATTATTGTCATGGGTATCCAGCACGATAATCTCTTTCACATCGGCGGCTTGCGGGTAAACCGGATGGATGTGCAGATCGCCAAAGCGGCCGGCCAAATTACGCTGTTGCAACGGCGTGATCGGCTGATTGCGCAAGAACAGCACCTGATGTTTGAGCAACGCGTGGTAGAGCTGCTCGAATTGACCGTCGCCCAGCGGGCGCGCCAAATCAACATTCTCCACCAGCGCACCGATATAAGGCCCCAACGGGGTGATACTCAAACGTTCGTTCATTGCTGTACTCCATGCCACGGGGTCAATCGGCGCTGCAAGGCACGCAGCCCCAGTTCCAGCCCAAATGCAATAATCGCAATCACACCGATACCGGCCAGCACCACATCGGTGGCCAAAAACTCTCCGGCGGATTGCACCATAAATCCCAGACCGCGCGTGGCGGCAATCAGTTCTGCTGCGACCAGCGTCGACCAGCCGACCCCCAGCCCAATACGGATACCGGTTAAAATCTCCGGCAAGGCGCTCGGCAGCACCACAAAACGCAGCACCTGCCAGCGGTTGGCGCCCAGCGCGCGCGCCGCGCGCACCCGAACCTGAGCCACGCTACGCACTCCCGCCACGGCGGACAGCGTCACCGGGGCGAAAATCGCCAGATAAATCAGCAGGATCTTCGAAGTTTCACCGATGCCGAACCAAATCACCATCAGCGGTAAATAGGCCAGCGGCGGCACCGGGCGATAAATTTCAATCAGCGGATCGAGAATGCCGCGTACCGTATCGTTCAGCCCCATGGCAATACCCACCGGCACCCCGATAATCACCGCGGCCAGCAACGCAACCAGGATGCGCCCCAGGCTGGCGGCCAGATGCTGCCATAGCGTGGCATCCATAAAACCCTGCGGGCTGGCTATGGTGATCAACTGATGCAGCACCTGCTGCGGCGCCGGCAAGAACAACGGGCTGATCAGGTTCAACGCGGTCACGCCCCACCAAATAGCCAGCACCACCAACAGGGTGGTGCTGCTCAACCAGACGTTGCGTGGCACGCTAAAGCGTCGCGGTGCCGCAGCCTTCGGCTGGGCAACCTCTTTAAGGGCAGAATGCAGGCTCATAACAAGGCCTCACGCTGTTGGAAGACTTTACCCAGCACGTATTCGCGCTGGGCGATAAATTCAGGATCAGACTTGATCGAACGGCAAGGCTCACCGTCGGCATAGCGTTGGCCGAAATTCAGCGCCAGACGCTCCACCACCTGCCCCGGCCCCGGCGACAGCAGCAGCAGCTCACTGGCAAGGAACACCGCCTCTTCAATATCGTGGGTAATCAACAACACCTGCTTGCCGGTATCCCGCCAGATGGTCAGCAGCAGTTCCTGCATTTGTTCACGGGTGAAAGCATCCAATGCACCGAACGGCTCATCCAGCAACAGCAAACGCGGATTGGCCGCCAGTGCGCGAGCTATGCCCACGCGCTGGCGCATGCCACCGGAAAGCTGCCAGATGAAGTGCTGATCATAACCGGCCAAACCGACGCGCTGTAACATCTGCAGCGCCACTTCACGACGCTGCGGCTTGCCGACTCCGGCCAGCTGCAAGCCAAATTCGACGTTATCCACCACGTTACGCCACGGCAGTAAACCTTCATGCTGGAACACCACGCCCCGCTCGGCTCCGGGGCCTTTTACGGGAACTTCGTCAAGCGTGATGCTGCCAGCTGAAGGCTCGATAAACCCGGCGATCAAATTCAGCAGCGTGGTTTTGCCACAGCCCGAAGGGCCAAGCACCACCACCAGTTGTCCAGCGTCAATCTGGAACGAGACGTCGCGCAGCGCAGGACGCCCCTGGTACTCTGCTGAAAGATGGTTAACGTTTAGCATTCTGCTCCCTTACGACTGCGGCGCAGCCTGCACCTGTTTCACAAAGCGATCGGTGACATAGGCACTGTAATCGCTGTCGACCTGGGGAATTTTGCCCTGCTGTTTGAGGAACTCGGCGGTGTCATGAATGGCTTTGTCCACCGGCTGACCAAGCTGGGTGATCTGTTCGGCGACCGGCAGGTAAGTATTGCCCTGCACCAGCACCGGTATCTGCTCTTCCGGCACGCCGCTCAACCGGGACAGCGTGCTGAGGTTGCCCTTGTCCTTCAGCCACTGTTCCGGCTGCGCCAAATAGGCTTTTTGGGCGTTCAGTGCGCTGGCGGCAAAGGCCGTCACCACTTCAGGATGCTTCTCGGCAAAGTCCTTGCGCACTACCCAAACGTCGAGCGTCGGGGCGCCCCATTGTCCGACCTGGGCGGAATCCGTCAGCACCTTGCCCTGTTTAGCCAACTCATTGACCACCGGGGCCCAAACATAGGCGCCATCGATATCACCGCGCTGCCAGGCCGCGGCGATGGCCGGCGGTTGCAGATTGAGGATTTTGACCTGCTCTGGCTTGATACCCCAGTGCTTCAGAGAAGCCAACAGGCTGTAGTGCGTGGTTGAGATAAAGGGTACGGCGATGCGCTTACCGATCAGATCCTGCGGGCTTTTAATCTCTTTTTTCACCACCAGCGCTTCGGAACTGCCGAGCTGGGAGGCGATCAAAAACACTTCGATAGGCAGTTTTTGGCTGGCGGCCACCGCCAATGGGCTGGAACCGATGTTGCCAATCTGGACATCCCCGGAAGCCAATGCGCGCAGCACGCTGGAGCCACTGTCGAATTTGCGCCAGTCAACGGTAGCGCCGGACTGTTTGGCGAAGCTGTTTTCCGCCTGCGCCACCTTGGCGGGTTCCGCCGAAGTCTGGTAGGCCACGGTCACGTCCACCGCATAGGCGCTGGCTGTGCCGAGTGACAACGCCAGTAGTACCGCGCTGCGTAATGCAAAGAGTTTGCTCGCCATGATCGCTCCGTTGATAAAAGTCTGTTCAGTTGCTGACAGTTTTATCCGAGCGTTGGCGAGCTATAAAAGAATAAAAAACTCTGCGTTATTACTTATGGGAATATTTAATCAAATCATCCCGATGTGGCGGAATCCCTCCAGGGAATCTTTTAGGGGCCCGCGTCAGTGTTCTCACATTAAGATAAAAAGTCACGGGCGGTGGCTGGTTGAAACGAACCCCATCTGCTTACAGGCTCAGTTCGCCACGCAAAAAAATCTGCGCATAGCCGCCTATCAGGGTACGGTCGCCTTTCAGTTCGCAGAACAGCTCACCGCCGCGCGCCGAAATCTGCCGCGCGTGTAATTGATGGCGGCCGAGACGGGCGCTCCAGTAAGGCATCAACGTGCAGTGTGCAGAGCCGGTAACCGGATCCTCACCGCCGTCCAGCGTGAAATAGCGCGAAACGAAATCCACCGTTTCGCCCGGTGCGCTGGCGATCACCGCGCGCCCGGCCAAAGTAATCAACGCCGGGATATCCGGCTGCAACGCTCGCACCTGCGCTTCGTTTTCCAGCACCACCAGCAGCGCATTGGCTTGCCACACTTCCTGCGGTTCAACGCCCAATAGCGCGCTCAGCCCGGCAGGCGTCGCGATTTTTTGCGGCGGTCGGGACGGAAAATCCAGGATCAAGCGTTCGCCATCTTCGGCGTCGCGCTTAACGTACAAATCACCGCTTGCCGAACGGAAACGGATATCCTGCAACGCCGGATTGACCGCGCTGAACATCACGTGCGCCGCCGCCAGCGTGCCGTGGCCGCACAGATCCACCTCACGATGGGGAGTAAACCAGCGAATGGCCGACATATCGCCATCGTCCCAGACGAAGCTGGTTTCAGGCAGGCTCAGCTCATTGGCGATCGCTTGCATCTCGGCGGTCGACAACGGCTGTTTCAGCAGGCATACGCCGGCCGGATTGCCGCGAAGCCCTTCGCCGGTGAAGGCCACTACGTGGAAGTAATTTTCTGCCATCCGCAACTCCTTAATGCCAGATGAGAAACACACAGGCCGCCGTCAGCAGCCCCATAGACAGATTAAAGATGATCCAGGCCTTTTTGCTGCGTAACAGGCGGCCAATCACCGTGCCGAAGCCGAGCCAAATCACCCCGGCAACGATATTCACCACCAAAATGCCCAGCGAGATCGCCACAATCGACGTGTTGTACCTGTCGCCTGCCAGGCTAAAACTGGCCACCGCCCCCAGCGCCATCAGCCAGGCCTTGGGATTAAGGAACTGCAACAGCCAGCCCTGATACAAGCGTATCGGTTTGGGCGGCGCCACGTCGGTCTCCAGCTTTTCATAGGCGGCAGTGGCCACTTTCCACGCCAGCCATAACAGGTACAGGCTGCCGAGGATTTTCAGCACCAGGTGCAGCGCAGGATAAACCAGGATCAGGCTGCCGACCCCGAACGCCACCAGCAGCAAAATACTTTGCATCCCCAGCATGATGCCTATCATCAACAGCAGCGAGCGCATAAAACCAAAATTGGCGCCGGAGGTGGTCAGCAACATATTATTAGGGCCTGGCGTGATTGCGGCGACCCACAGGAAGCCTAACATCGAAAGAAATAAACTCGGTTCCATGAGGTGGGTGCTCCTCACCCAGGGTGATTTTTTGCAGTATTATTGTCAGTTCAGGATAGTGAAGCTAACAGCGCACTATTAATCCCACAATAGCCGCCAATAAGATTTTTACTCAGGTTATGCATGAATCCTTTCGCCCTTTGACCGGGGCCAGTAATCCGCATCTGCAGACGCTGCTGCCAAGGCTGGTGCGCCGCCGCGTGCAGCTAAAACCACATTGGCAACGGCTGGAATTGCCCGACGGCGACTTTGTCGATCTCGCCTGGAGCGAAGATCCGGCTCAGGCTGCCGGCAAGCCGCGCGTGGTACTGTTCCACGGACTGGAAGGCAATTTCTACAGCCCCTACGCTCACGGTCAGCTCAGCGCCTGGCGTGAAAAAGGCTGGCTTGGCGTGGTGATGCATTTTCGCGGCTGCAGCGGCGTACCGAACCGCAAGCAGCGCATCTATCACTCCGGAGAAACGGAAGATGCGCGTTTCTTTCTGAGGTGGCTGCGCGCAACCTACGGCGAAGCCCCCACCGCCGCGGTCGGGGTCTCGCTCGGCGGCAACATGCTGGCCTGCTACCTGGCACAGCAGGGGGCGGACAGTCTGCTGCAGGCGGCTGTCGTGGTTTCAGCACCGCTGATGCTGGAGCCCTGTTCGTGGCGTATGGAACAAGGCTTTTCGCGCGTTTATCAGCGCTATCTGCTTGGGCAACTCAAACAAAATGCCACCCGCAAGCTGCTGCACTACCCTGACACGTTGCCGCTCAAGCTGCCGCAGCTCAAAGCGTTGCGCCGGATCCGCGACTTTGATGACGCCATTACCTCGCGTATTCACGGCTTCAGCGACGCCAGTGATTATTATCGCCGTTGCAGCGCCCTGCCGCTGTTGCCGGCGATCCAGACGCCGTTATTGATCATCCATGCCAAAGACGATCCCTTTATGACCGACGAAGTGATCCCCGAGGTCACCACGCTGCCGCACAACATTGAGTATCAGTTGACCGAGTTTGGCGGCCACGTCGGTTTTGTCGGCGGCACCTTGAAACACCCCCAAATGTGGCTGGAATACCGTATTCCATCCTGGCTTTCCCCTTATCTGGACACAACCACGTGATTATCCCCTGGAAAGAACTGGAAACTGAGACCCTAAACAGCCTGATCGAGTCCTTTGTGTTACGCGAAGGCACCGACTACGGCGAGCACGAACGCTCGCTGGAACAGAAAGTGGAAGACGTGCGCCGCCAGTTGAAAAACGGCGAGGTGCTGCTGGTTTGGTCAGAACTGCATGAGACCGTCAACATCATGCCACGCGGCCAGTTCCGCGCCGGGCAGGAAGAAATTTAGTGGCGATCGGTTCTATGACTGACGGAAAAAATCAGGTAACAATGGGTTATTGCAAACCAACGCGCGGAATTTTGCCCTTGGCGAAAGGGCGTCAAACAGACCAATAATCATATCTGACGCCTGCGCATTTAACACGGAGTGACCTACCACCATGTCCGCCAAACATCCCGTTATCGCAGTGACCGGCTCCAGCGGGGCCGGTACCACCACCACCAGCGTGGCGTTCCGTAAAATCTTTCAGCAGTTGAACATCCGCGCCGCCGAGCTGGAAGGCGACAGTTTCCACCGCTACACCCGGCCGGAAATGGACGCGGCGATCCGCAAAGCGCGCGATCTCGGCCGCCATATCAGCTATTTCGGCCCCGAAGCCAATGACTTCGGCCTGCTGCAACAAAGCTTTCTCGACTACGGCAAAAACGGCACCGGTCGCTCACGTAAGTATCTTCATACCTACGATGAAGCGGTACCCTATAATCAGGTTCCCGGCACTTTCACCCCATGGGAAGCTTTGCCGGCACCGACCGACGTGCTGTTCTACGAAGGGCTCCACGGTGGCGTCGTGACCGAACACATCGACGTGGCCAAACACGTCGATCTGCTGGTCGGCGTAGTACCCATCGTGAATCTGGAATGGATCCAGAAGCTGATCCGCGATACCGGTGAACGCGGCCACTCCCGCGAAGCGGTAATGGATTCGGTGGTTCGTTCGATGGAAGACTACATCAACTACATCACGCCGCAGTTCTCACGTACCCATATCAACTTCCAACGGGTGCCGACGGTAGACACCTCCAACCCGTTCGCCGCCAAGGCTATCCCTTCGCTGGACGAGAGCTTTGTGGTGATCCACTTCCGCGGGCTGGACCAGATCGACTTCCCTTATCTGCTGGCAATGCTGCAGGGATCTTTTATCTCGCATATCAATACGCTGGTGGTGCCGGGTGGCAAAATGGGGCTGGCGATGGAACTGATCATGGCGCCGCTGGTACAGCGACTGCTGGAAGGAAAAAAAATCGAGTAATCTACGGGGCGCGGTACAACCGCGCCCCTTTATCCGTTACGCCAGGTCGCGGATTTCAAAACTGTGGGTCACGCTGGCGGCTTTGCTCAGCATCAGTGAAACTGAGCAGTATTTCTCGGCTGACAGGTTGACCGCACGTTCCACGATCTTGTCGCTCAAATCTTTGCCGGTCACGATAAAATGCAGGTTGATGTGGGTAAACAACCGTGGCGCTTCTTCGCGGCGTTCAGAGGTCAGTTTCACCTCGCAATCACGCACGTCGTTGCGTCCTTTTTGCAGGATCGACACCACGTCGATAGCACTGCAGCCCCCTACTGACATCAGCACCATTTCCATCGGACTGGGCGCTTTATCGCCAGCGTTGCCGTCCATCAATACCTGATGGCCAGACGCGGATTCACCCAGAAACGTCAGCCCTTCCACCCACTTAACTCTTGCCTGCATGCTGGTCACTCCGGTTAATTTCTTAAAATCAGAGTACGCTTTCGCATAGAAACTGGCAACGGAACCTGATGCTAATCATGCTGAAGCGAGACAACACGAGACACCCGCCTCACTCTGTGCTACAAACAGAGCCGCAATAAATCTTTCCGGGACACTGATTTCAGGGAAACTCCCAGGGAAAGGCTCCTTTACCGGTATGTTAACAGAATGTAGCTTGCAGCTCTCCCGGCAAGTTAATATGCTAGAGCGACAGCGTATATTTATGACACGCCTCAAAACCTGCTGATAGCCACCATTAAAACAACGGCGACAGCACGTTTTACAGGGAACTCTGACCCCTGTGACACAAGGCAGCGATAACAACAGAGGATAACAGCGAATGGTTCTCGGCAAACCGCAAACAGACCCTACTCTCGAATGGTTCCTGTCTCATTGCCATATCCACAAATATCCATCCAAAAGTACGCTGATTCACCAAGGTGAAAAAGCCGAAACGCTTTACTACATCGTCAAAGGCTCCGTCGCGGTGCTGATTAAGGATGAAGAAGGTAAAGAGATGATCCTGTCCTACCTTAACCAGGGGGATTTCATCGGCGAGCTTGGATTGTTTGAAGAAGGTCAGGAGCGTAGCGCCTGGGTTAGGGCGAAGACCGCCTGTGAAGTGGCTGAAATTTCCTACAAGAAATTCCGCCAGCTGATTCAGGTAAACCCGGACATCCTGATGCGCCTGTCTGCCCAGATGGCAAACCGCCTGCAGATAACCTCTGAGAAAGTGGGTAACCTCGCCTTCCTGGACGTTACGGGCCGCATCGCGCAAACCCTGCTGAACCTGGCGAAACAGCCTGATGCCATGACCCATCCGGATGGCATGCAGATTAAAATCACCCGTCAGGAAATTGGCCAGATCGTCGGTTGCTCTCGTGAAACCGTGGGTCGTATTCTGAAAATGCTGGAAGATCAAAACCTGATCTCCGCTCACGGCAAAACTATTGTCGTTTACGGCACCCGTTAATCACTGAAAAAACGGCGCGATAATTCGCGCCGTTTTTATGCCCCGATTTATCATGTGGCGCCGACTGATTTATCATCCGGAAGTCAACTATGCACTGCGACAAACGCTGGTGCTGTGCCTGCCGGTTCTGCTCGGGCTGCTGATCGGCCAACTGCAATACGGCCTGCTATTTTCCCTGGTTCCCGCCTGCTGCAACATCGCCGGGTTGGACACGCCCCACAAACGCTTCTTTAAACGCCTGATCGTCGGCGGCTCGCTCTTTGCGCTTAGCAGCCTGCTGCTGCAACAGGCACTGCTGTGGCAAGTACCGCTGCCCGCATTGATGCTCGGTCTGGCACTGTTGCTTGGCGTCAGCGGCGAAATCAGCCCACTGCACGCCCGCCTGCTGCCCGCCGCGCTGGTTGCCGCCATCTTCTCCCTCAGCATGGCCGGTACGGTGCCGCTTTGGCACGCGCCGGTGTTATATATCGTGGGTACCGCCTGGTACGGCCTGTTTACCTGGTTCTGGTTCAAGCTGTGGAAAGAGCAACCGATGCGCGAGTCGCTCAATCAGCTCTATCTGGAGCTGGCGGACTACTTCGAAGCCAAATATTCGCTGTTGACCCAGCACACCGATCCGCAGACCGCCTTACCACCGCTGCTGGTGCGCCAGCAAAAGGTCATGGACCTGATCACCTTGCTGTATCAGCAGCTTAATTTTCTGCCCCATGCCAGCAATCTCGAACAAAAGCGCCTGCAACGCACCTTTCAGGTCGCGCTGGATTTGCAGGAACATATCACCGTCAGCCTACACCTGCCGGAAGAGGTCCAAAAGCTGGTAGAGCAGAGCCAGGCCGAAGCCATTATCCGCCGCAATGCACAGGTGATTGCCAATCGGCTGCGCACGGTAGCGCACGATATCCTCTATCATCAGCATTCTCAGCGTTTCAACATGGATCATGAGCTGGCAGCCCTGGAAAAAGTGGCGGCGCAACACCCGGACAACCCGGTCGGCCAATTCTGTTATTACCACTTCAGCCGCATCGCCCGCCTGCTGCGCACCCAGCACCCACTCTACCGACGCGATCTGATGGCCAATCAAAACCGTCTGCCATTCTGGCCCGCGCTGGTCAGTTACCTGTCGTTCAAATCCAACGCCCTGCGTAATGCGGCTCGGCTGGGAGTCACCCTGGCGGCGGGCAGCAGCCTGGGGATGATATTCAATCTGCCAAAACCTTACTGGATCTTGCTGACCATCATGCTGGTGAGCCAAAACGGCTACAACGCCACCCGGGTGCGCATCCAGCACCGTGCGCTCGGCACCCTGGTTGGGTTGGTGATTGCCGCCGGGTTACTGCAGCTGCAGCTGCCCGAGGCTGAGACGCTGGGCGTGATGCTGGTGATCACGCTGCTGGCCTATCTGGTTTCACGTAAAAATTACGGGCTGGCGGTAATTGGCTTTACGGTGACGGCGGTTTACACCCTGCAACTGTTGGCACTGAACGGCACCCACTTCCTGGTGCCGCGCCTGATCGACACGCTGATCGGCTGCGTGCTGGTGTTCGGCAGCACCATCTGGCTGTGGCCACAGTGGCAAAGCGGTCTGCTACGCAAGAACGCCCATCAGGCGTTGGAAAACGATCAACAGGCGCTGCGCCTGTTGCTGGAAGAGCAAGAACCCGATCCCAGCGCGCTGGCTTATGCCCGCATGCAGGTCAATCAGGCGCACAACGCGCTGTTCACCTCACTCAATCAGGCGATGCAGGAGCCGGGATTTGAATCGAGCTACCTGGCAGATATGCGCCTGTGGGTTACGCACAGCCAGTTTATTGTCGAACACCTGAATGCGATGACCATTCTGGCGCGCGAGCACTATATGCTGACGCCAAAGCTGGCGGAGGAGTATTTGCAGTCTTGTGAAATCGCGCTGCAAAGCTGTCAGCAGCGGCTTGAATACGACGGGCCGAGCAGTGGCAACGGCATTATGCAGCCACCGGATTTGCAGCCGGATATGCCGGTGACTGAAATGGAACGCCATCTGCGGCGGATTTTGTCCCACCTGAGCGTCATGCACACCATCTCGTCACTGGCCTGGCGCCAGCGTCCGCACCATGGTATCTGGCTGAAGCGCAAACTGCGCGATCAATAAGGGCACCCTCGGTGCCCTCAGACTGCTGACAAAGCTTGTTATTAGGGAGACCGCCCCTCGGTGCCCTTATGCATTAAGCGCCAATCACGTCCTGCACGACCAGTTCAAACAGCGCCATCCCTTCGTCAATATCCTCGGTTGCTACCACCAGCGAAGGCGCAAAACGGATCACGTTTGGCCCTGCATTGAGGATCATCAACCCGCGTGCAGCGGCGGCAGTCAGGAAATCACGCGCCTTGCCGTGGTAATTTTTCGTCAATTCGGCACCAATCAGCAGGCCCATGCCGCGAATGTCGCTGAAAACACCATATTTCTCGCCAATCTGTTTTAACGCCTGCACGTACAGTCCATGACGCAGTTCAATGCCACTGAGCACTTCCGGCGTATTGATCACGTCCAGCGCCGCCTCCGCCACCGCGCAGGCCAACGGGTTGCCGCCGTAGGTGGTGCCATGGGTACCCACCTGCATCACCGAGGCAATCTCTTCGGTGGTCAGCATCGCGCTAACCGGGAAGCCACCGCCAAGCGCCTTGGCCGTGGTCAGGATGTCTGGCGTCACGCCATAGTGCATATAGGCGAACAGTTTGCCACTGCGCCCCATGCCACTTTGCACTTCGTCGAATACCAGTAGCGCCTGATGCTGGTCGCACAGTTCGCGTACGCCCTTGAGGAAGTCGGCGTCTACCGGGGTAATCCCCCCCTCACCTTGGATCGGCTCCATTACCACCGCGCAGGTATGGTCGTCCATCACCGCTTTCACCGCGGCCAAATCGTTGAACGGCACGTGTACGATATCAGCCGGTTTGGGCCCAAAGCCGTCGGAATATTTGGCCTGTCCGCCGACGGAGACGGTAAACAGCGTGCGGCCGTGAAACGCGTTATAGAACGCGATGATTTTGGTTTTGTACGGACTGTGGCGGGTAATCGCATAATGACGCGCCAGTTTGAAGGCAGCTTCGTTAGCCTCTGCGCCGGAATTGGCGAAAAACACCCGATCGGCAAAGGTGGCGTTAATTAGCTTGGTCGCCAGGCGCAGCGCCGGTTCGTTGGTGAACACGTTGCTGGTATGCCACAGGGTTTCGCCCTGCTGTTTCAGCGCCTCAACCAACGCCGGGTGGCAGTGCCCCAACGCCGTCACCGCAATGCCGCCGGAGAAATCGATGTACTCTTTCCCTTGCTGGTCCCATACGCGGCTGCCTTTGCCCCTGACCGGGACAAACTGAGCAGGTGCATAAACAGGCAGGATAACCTGATCAAAGGTGCTGCGGGTTACTGCAGATTTTTCGGTCATTATGGGGTCCACCCTGAAAGTAACTCAGTTTT
The DNA here is from genome assembly GCF_047456085.1 of Serratia sp. BNK-12. Classification (NCBI taxonomy): domain Bacteria; kingdom Pseudomonadati; phylum Pseudomonadota; class Gammaproteobacteria; order Enterobacterales; family Yersiniaceae; genus Serratia; species Serratia sp. BNK-12. Next base: position 193,697 of record NZ_CP179896.1, on the reverse strand, counting down.
TTAATGGCAATTGAATGAAAATATAATCACAAAATATGCATAAAAAACCATTAAAGGGCAAACGCAAATCACCTTGGCGACTAAAAAAAATCTAAATAATTAACTTTTAAGGAAATTATCCAACAGCTGATGCCCCTGTTCGCTGAGAATGCTTTCTGGGTGGAACTGTACCCCTTCCAGCGCCAACTGCCGGTGGCGGATGCCCATGATCTCATCACGTACGCCGTCGCGTTCGCTCCAGGCGGTAACTTCAAAACAGTCCGGCAAAGTAGCAGCTTCAAGCACCAACGAATGGTAACGGGTAACGGTCAGCGGGTTGTTCAACCCGCGAAAAACACCGCTGTCGAGATGGCGGATCGCCGAGGTCTTGCCGTGCATCACCTCGCGGGCGCACACCACCTTGGCACCGAATGCCTGCCCCAGCGCCTGGTGCCCCAGACAAACGCCGAGGATCGGCAGCTTGCCGGCAAAATGTTGGATGGCGGCTAATGAGATACCGGCTTCATTCGGGGTACAGGGCCCAGGAGAGATCACCAGACGCTGCGGCGCCAGCCTTTCGATATCGGCCAGTTGCAGCTCGTCGTTACGCTTCACCAGCACCTCCGCGCCTAATTCGCAAAAGTACTGGTAAAGGTTATAGGTAAAAGAGTCGTAGTTATCGATCAACAGCAGCATAGTGTTTCCAACAGACATCATCGCAATCGCAGGGGCGAATATGCCGCCCCGATTTACACGGGCGCAGTATACAACGCCCTCACGATACTGCCGCTACCGATAATTTCAGCTTACTTCTTGCGACCGCCCATGATCGAGCCCAGCACGCCGCGCAGGATCTGTCGACCGAGATCGCGTGCCATGCTCTTGGCGGCGGTTTGAACTATGCCGTCGCGCTTGCCGCCGCGTGGGCCGGTAGAGCCGAACAGAATATCGTTCAGGCCGCCCATCAGGCCGCCACCCGCCTGCTGCTGCGCCTGGGGTTGCTGCGCCGGTTGGCCCGCTTGCGGTGCACCGACGGTGGCGAAACCTTCCGCAGACAGCTTCTCGTAGGCGGACTCGCGGTCCACCATATCCTCATAACGACCGTACAGCGGCGATTTATTGATCGCACTGTTCAGCCCTTCCGCCCCCAGCATGCCCATCTTGGATTCCGGCGCGATCACCATCGCCCGTTCCACCACGTTTGGCCGCCCTTTTTCGTCGAGGAAAGAAACCAGCGCCTCGCCGACACCTAGCTCGGTGATCGCCGTTTCCGCATCGAAGACCGGATTGGCGCGCATGGTTTGCGCCGCGGCTTTCACCGCTTTCTGATCGCGAGGGGTAAAGGCGCGCAGCGCGTGCTGCACGCGGTTGCCTAACTGACCGAGCACGCTGTCCGGAATGTCGAGCGGGTTTTGGGTAACAAAGTAGATGCCGACACCTTTGGAACGGATCAGGCGTACCACCTGTTCGATTTTCGTCAGCAGCGCCGCCGGTGCGTCGTTGAACAGCAGGTGAGCTTCGTCGAAGAAGAACACCAGCTTCGGCTGCTCCGGATCGCCCACTTCCGGCAGGTGTTCGAACAGCTCGGCCAGCAGCCACAGCAGGAACACCGAATAGAGTTTCGGCTGATTAATCAGCTTGTCCGCTGCCAGCAGGTTGATGATGCCGTGGCCGTTGGCGTCGGTTTTCATCAGGTCATTGATGTCCAGCATCGGCTCGCCGAAGAACTGGTTTGCCCCCTGCTCTTCCAGCGTCAGCAATCCGCGCTGGATAGCGCCGACCGAAGCCGAAGAGATATTGCCATATTGGGTTTGGAACTGTTTGGCGTTGTCCCCAACGTACTGCACCATGGCGCGCAGATCTTTCATATCCAACAGCAGCAGCGCATTGTCGTCGGCTATTTTGAACACCAGTTGCAGCACGCCGCTTTGAACTTCGTTCAAATCCAGCAAGCGGGCCAGCAGCAACGGCCCCAGATCGGAAACGGTGGCGCGGATCGGGTGGCCCTTCTCGCCATAAATGTCCCACGGAATAATCGTGCAGGCCTGCGGCTGCCAGTCAGTGACGCCAATTGCCGCCAAACGCGCCTGCAGCTTCTCGGAAGGCACGGCTTCGGTACCAATACCCGACAGGTCTCCCTTTACGTCAGACAAAAAGACCGGCACACCAATGCGCGAAAACTGCTCGGCCATTTTTTGCAGCGTCACGGTTTTACCTGTCCCGGTCGCTCCGGTGATCAGACCATGGCGGTTCGCCAATGCCGGCAGGATAACCAAATCCTGTACCGGTTTCCCGTCTTTCATCGCTTTGGCGATAATCCGTGCTTCACTCATTTTCTTTTCCTTGGACGCGACGCAAAAAGCGCCTGTTGATGTCAATAAAGCTATAAGGGGGACTTAACCCCGTCAAGGACAAACAAAAATCGGCCCCTTAACCCGCCAACTGGACAGGTAAATTTAGGATTCCGCTTAGCCCATTGCAGCCATGCGATAACCCACTTGAACAATAAAACACCGGTGATATAGTAAGCAGTACGCTGTATATACGAGGTATTTACCATGTCTGAATCTACCGTGGTTATCCGCGTGGATGACGAGTTAAAAATAGCTTTTGCCAGTGCGGCCAAAGCAGCGGATCGAACGGCATCTCAGCTTTTACGCGATTTCATGCGAGATTTTGTCAGTCGACAATCGCAGCAAAAAGAGTATGAACAGTGGTTGCAGGAGAAGGTCGATTTAAGCCGAAAAGCGCTCCAGGAAGGAAGAGTGGTTGATAATGAGGACGTTGAGGCTTATTTCGCCGAGCGCAGGGCAAAATCAATGCGGTAAAACGATAAGGAAATATCGTGAAGCTAAAGTGGACGGATCCCGCAATTGCTGACCGTATGGCAATTTATGACTATCTTGCGTCAAAGGACCCGATAGCTGCCGCAGAGATTGATGCTTTGATTTCTGCGGCGGCAAGCCAACTATCCCGAAACCCATCAAGTGGCAAAGTGGGCCGGGTTTCAGGTACACGTGAATGGGTCATTCATCATTTTTACCTACTGATTTATGAAGTAAAAAATGACCTTCTTATTATTTTGGCAGTCGTACATTCCCGCCGGCAATGGCCAAAGGATTAATCACCCCCGCAGCCCCAGCTCCTCTTTCAAGGCTTTCAGATAGCGGCGGCTGACCGGGACTGGCTCCCCAACCGGCATGATCATTTCCGCAGCGCCGCCCTCATCGAAGCGAATTTCACGCACCTGCTCCAGATTGACCAAATACTGACGGTGGCAACGTACCAGCGGTGTCCGCAGCTCCAGCGTTCGCAGCGTCAGCTCGGTAAAACATTCCATGCCGTCATTACGCACCACAAATACGCCACTCAGTCGCGAACGTATCGCTACTACCTCGTCAAAGCGCAGCAAATAGATGCGACTGTGGCCGGTACAAGGGATGTATTTCAGGTAGCCGGCGCTTTCGTCCAGCGCGGCGATGTTTTGCTGCCCGCGCTGTTGCTGCAGGCGCTGCAGCGTTTTGCTCAGCCGCTTCGGCTCCGCCGGTTTCAACAGGTAATCAAACGCATGCTCTTCAAAGGCCTGCACCGCGTATTCGTCATAGGCGGTCAGGAACACGATATGCGGCATGCGATTAGGGTCGAGCATGCCTACCATCTCCAACCCGGTAATGCGCGGCATCTGAATATCCAGAAACACCACGTCCGGCTGCAGGCGATGGATCCCGCTGATGGCTTCTATCGCATTGGCGCATTCGCCGACAATGCTGATGCCCTCTTCCGCTTCCAGCAAATGTCGCAGGTTATCGCGTGCAGACGGTTCATCATCGACAATCAGTACGTTTAACATCAGGCAGCCCTCGCCAAGGGTACATTGAGCGTAATGCGGGTGAAGGTTTGTGGCTCACAGGCCACCCGTACGCCATAGCCGTCGCCGTAGCGTACGCGAATACGTTTATCTACCAGGTTCATTCCCAACCCGCTGTTGTTCGGCAAAGGTTGGTACAGACCCGCATTGTCGGTCACCTGCAATAACAGACAGCCGTCTTCGAGCCGAGCGCCAATATCTATACGCCCGATGCCCAGCAACTGCGAAGTGCCGTGCTTGATGGCATTCTCAACGATTGGTTGCAGTGAAAAGGCCGGCAGACGTACCGCCAACAGCTCTTCCGGCAGCGATACCGCAATCTCCAGCCGATCGGCAAAACGCGCCTGTTCGATCTGCAGGTAGGCGTTAACGTGCTCAAGTTCGTCTGCCAGGCTGACTTCGTCGTCCGAACGCTTAAGGTTTTTGCGGAAAAAGGTCGAAAGGTACTGCACCAGCTCACAGGCCCGGTCCCCGTCACGACGGATCACCGCCACCAGCGTATTCAGGGCGTTGAACAGGAAATGCGGATTGACCTGCGCATGCAGCAATTTGATTTCCGACTGCGCCAGCAACTGCGTGTGGCGCTCATACTGGCCGGCCATGATCTGTGCGGATAACAGGTTGGCGATACCTTCACCCAGCGTGCGGTTGATGGTGCTGAACAAACGGCTCTTCGGCTCGTAGAGCTTGATGGTGCCAATCACCCGCTGGTTCTCACCACGCAACGGGATCACCAGCGTCGAACCCAGTTTGCAGTTGGCGTTGATCGAGCAGCTGTAGGAAAGCTCATTGCCGTCGGCGTAAACCACTTCGTTGTTGTCGATCGCGCGGTGCGAATGCTTTGATGAGATCGGCGTGCCCGGCAGGTGGTGATCGTCGCCGATGCCGATAAACGCCAGCAGCTTCTCACGGTCGGTTATCGCGACGGCACCAATCCCCAACTCCTGATAGAGCACCCGCGCCACCCGCATGCTGTTTTCCTGATCGAACCCCTGGCGCAAGATGCCTTCGGTACGTTCGGCAATTTTCAGTGCCTTGGCGGAGAACGCGCCGGTGTATTTCTCGAACATCGCCCGCCTGTCCAACAGGATCTGCATAAACATCGCCGCCCCCAGCGTGTTAGCAATCAGCATTGGCAAAGCAATGTGCTCCACCAGCCGCAGCGCCTCGTCAAACGGCCGTGCAATCGCCAGGATAATCGCCATTTGCAGCACTTCGGTCACCAATGCCACCCCGGCAACAAACAAGGGGTTAAACAGCAGGTCGATACGCCGCCGGCGCATGGCGATGCTGTGCACCAGCCCGCCCACCAACCCTTCCGCCACGGTAGAGACCGCACAGGCGATGTCGGTCATACCGCCCAGCGTGTAGCGATGCAAGCCCCCGGTCAAACCCACCAGGAACCCTACCGAAGGTCCCCCCAACAGGCCGCCCAGCACGGCGCCGATCGCGCGAGTGTTGGCAATCGATCCTTCGACATGCAGCCCGAAATAGGTGCCCATGATGCAAAACACCGAGAAAATGACGTAGCACAATAGCTTGTGCGGCAGGCGGATAGTCACCTGTGTCAGCGGAATGAATAACGGGGTTTTACTCAGTAAATAAGCAATGACAAGGTAGACGCACATCTGCTGTAACAGCAGCAGAACCTGGCTAAATTCAAACATGGCAGCAGCTCATCCCTTAACAAAACAGATGCAGAACGCCGGGTTTCCGGTCTGATTATAAGCTGGCGATTAAAGCATGCGACGGGGAAAAAAACAGTGATGCAGGCAAGGCTTCCGGGGAAAGCAATGCAGCCGGCCCACCGGGGCCGGCGCAAAATCATTATGGCAGCACTTTCGCTGACAGAATGACGATAGGTTTACTTGGAACGTTTTGGTATGGCCCCACGTTGCCGGTCGGCGCCTGGGAAATTTTATCTACCACGTCCATGCCTTTAACCACCTTGCCAAACACCGCGTAACCGAAATCGCGCTGGCCGTGATCCAGGAAGGCGTTATCCGCCACGTTCAGGAAGAACTGGCTGGTAGCACTGTCTTTATCGGCGGTACGCGCCATCGAAATAGTGCCACGCAGGTTACGCAGGCCATTATCCGCTTCGTTCTTGATCGGTGCCTGGGTGGATTTTTGCTGCATATCGGCAGTAAAGCCGCCGCCCTGAACCATAAAGCCCGGGATCACGCGGTGGAAAATAGTGTTGTTGTAGTAGCCGCTGTTCACGTAGTCGATGAAGTTCTTGGTGGAAACCGGAGCCTTCTGACTGTCGAGCGCCAATTCGATATTCCCTGCTGAGGTGGTCAGCATGACATGAGTTTCACCGGCAGCGAGCGCAGCGGGTGCCATTGCTGTCAGGGAACACAGCGCAACGAGGGTCACTAAAGTACGTTTGAACATTAACGGGTCCTTTCTCTAAGAGACAAACAACGGAAAAGCGCTTTGATTCTAAAGAGCTGAACCTGCGAGTGCCAGCCATTTACCTATATTTACGCAATTGTGGGACTTATCTCAGCCAGCCCCGAATTTTACTGCCAAAAGTATGATCGCCTTAGACCTTTTTGCCAACTGCATCACGCATTTTTTGCCCTTTTTACGCCTTGCTCGCTTTTTGCGACACAACTCCCGGTTTCATTTCCTGTTCCGGTTAATCTAAAGAAATGAGAGCGCTCTCATTTTAAGAATGACAGCGAAAGTAACGAATATCCGCCGGCACTGCCGCCGCGCAATAACAGGAGAAATAATGTGAGTGAATTGATGACTGAAATCAGCCCCGATTTTGAAAGCACCATCATGGAGCTGCTGGTGTTCTCCGGTGGTGCCCGCAGCAGTGCGTTGATGGCCTTGCAGCAGGCACGTGCCGGTGACTTTACCGCCTCAGCCAAGCACATGGCCGAGTCCAAACAGTCGGTGAAAAAGGCGCATCTTATCCAGACCCAACTGATCGGCATGGATGAAGGCTGCGGCAAACTGGCCATCAACCTGATTACCGTTCATGCCCAGGATCATCTGATGAACGCCATGGTGATCCAGGATCTGGCGGATGACATGATTGAACTCTACCGCCGCCAGGCCCAGATGGAGGTTCGCGCATGAGCGCCTTGAAAATCGCCGTGATCGGCGGCGGCAGCAGTTACACGCCAGAATTGGTTGATGGGCTGATCCAACGTATCGAAGAACTGCCGGTGACCGAACTGGCGCTGGTAGATGTTGAACCCGGCCGCGAAAAGGTAGAGATCATTGCTGCGCTGACCGAACGCATGCTGGCACGCCATGGCCTGGAGCAGGTCAAAGTCAGCGTGCATTTCGAACTGGATGAGGCTATTCGGGACGCGAACTTCGTCCTGACCCAGTTCCGCGTCGGCCAGCTGCCGGCACGCGCCGCCGACGAGCGCTTGGGGCTGAAATACGATCTGATAGGCCAGGAAACCACCGGCGTCGGCGGCTTTGCCAAGGCGCTGCGCACCATACCGGTGATGCTGGATATCGCCCGCAGAGTGGAAAAACTGGCGCCGGATGCCTGGATCATCAACTTCACCAACCCGGCCGGCATCGTTACCGAAGCGGTCTCACGTTACACCAAAGCGAAAATCATCGGGCTGTGTAACGTACCGATCAGCATGCACCATATGATTGCCAACATGCTGAAAAGCCCTTCTCAAGAAATACAGCTGCAATTTGCCGGGCTGAACCATATGGTCTGGGTTCATCAGGTGCTGCAAAAGGGGCAAGACGTCACCGGTAAGGTGATCGACATGCTGTGCGATGGTGCCGCGTTGACCATGAACAACATCAAGGAAGAGCCTTGGCAGCCGGACTTCCTGCGCGCCGTAGGGGCAATCCCTTGCCCGTACCACCGCTATTTCTACCAAACCAAAGAGATGCTGGCCGAAGAAATTGCCGCGGCGGCCGAGCGCGGCACCCGTGCCGAGCAGGTGATGAAAGTAGAGAAAGAGCTGTTTGAGCTGTATGCCGATCCACACCTCGACAGCAAACCGGAACAATTAAGTTTCCGCGGCGGATCATATTATTCGGAAGTCGCGCTGGAGCTAATTCGTGCGATCCATAATAATCTCGGCACGCAATTAGTCGTCAATACTGCAAACCGTGGTGCCATTCGCGGTTTACCGGACGATGCTGTGATAGAAACCAACTGTATTGTCGATGCTCAGGGTGCCCATCCGCTGACCTTCGGCACGCTGCCGGATTCCATGCATGCGCTGACTCAACAGGTGAAAGCCTACGAGCGTCTGACTATCGAAGCCGCAGTGCATGGCGATCGCCGTAGTGGTCTGCTGGCGTTGGTGACCAATCCGCTGGTCGGTAATGCCAATGTGGCCCAGCCGCTGCTGGATGAAGTGTTGGCGGTGAATGCGCCTTATCTGCCACAGTTTAAATAACCACCGGGCCAGCCGCGGTTGCTGATACATTGCTATAACTAATCTGTAGGGGGTCGATACGTCGACCCCATTTTTGTCGTAATCAGGAGTCGGATGATGGTGACACTGGAAGATGTCGCAGCCTTGGCGGGCGTGTCCCGCGCCACCGTGTCCCGCGTAGTGAATGGCGACACCAACGTTAAAGGGCAGACCCGCGAGAAAGTGGAACGCGCGGTGGCCCAGCTCGGTTACACCCCCAACCCTGCAGCACGCGCACTGGCCTCCAGCCACAGCAATACCCTCGGGCTGGTCACGACCTCATATCGCGGCGGCTTCTTCGGCGCGCTGATGGACTTCGTGCAAACCGAAGCAGAATCCCATGGCAAACAGTTACTGGTGACCCAGGGCCGCAACAGCGCCGAAAACGAATGGCAGGCGATTCAACGGCTGTTCAGTCTGCGTTGCGACGGTGTGATCCTCCATGTCCGCTTCCTCAGCGACGACCAACTGCGTCAGTTGGCAACAGAGCAACGCCCTTTTATCCTGCTCGATCGTCTGGTGCCCGGTCTGGAAGACCGCTGCGTCACTTTCGATCATCCGCGCGCCAGCCGCATGGCGACCCAACAGTTGATTGATGCCGGCCACCGACACATCGCCTGCATCAGCGGCCCCCGCGATCGCCCCTCCAGCCACTTGCGACTGCAGGGATTTGAACAGGCAATGCAGGCAGCACACATCAAACCGGTTGCCTGCGTCGAAGGGCTTTACGATTTGGAAAGCGGCTATCGCTGCGCCGATCTGCTGTTGCAAATGAAAACCACGCCTACCGCTATCTATTGCTGCAACGAAGAAATGGCCATCGGCGCGCTGCTGGCAATCAACGAACATCGCCTACGGGTTCCGCAAGATATCTCGCTGATCTGTTACGACAGCGGCGAACGTGCACCTTTCGTTCGACCGGCGCTGACCAGCGTACATTTCCCGATTACCGAAATGGCGCAATACGCGGCAAGGCGGCTGATTGATCCGACCACGCCTGAGGTCAGCTTCTCACCGATCGTCATCAGTCGAGATTCCATCGTGACGGTGAGCTAACAGATCACAAAAATATTTCACCACCGCTCATTCATTGCATCAAAAAATCGACAGCCATCACAAAAACTCCCGTTGTCTGTGCTAGGATCCGCTCCCTGGTGGCCTGATCGGGACTTTTTTCTGCTTTTGCCAGGAAAAGCCAGCGGCCTTAATCCAGCGTTATACCCTATGAATTTCAAATTGCAGCTAGACGCCCAACTTACTCATCCCCTGGAGCTTACTTAGGTAAGTGACTGGGGGGAGTTAGTACAGGTAACAACGCTGCGGTTTGAAAGGCGACGGGAATAATCCTAACAGACATAATCAGGCCTATATAATGAATGACAGCAACCGTCTACGGCTTACCTGGATCAGCTATTTTTCTTACGCGCTGACCGGTGCTTTAGTTATCGTCACAGGGATGGTGATGGGGAACATTGCAGAGTACTTTAATCTGCCGGTTTCCAGCATGAGCAATACCTTTACCTTTCTTAACGCCGGTATTTTGATTTCGATCTTCCTCAATGCCTGGCTGATGGAAATCATCCCGCTGAAACGTCAATTGATGTTCGGCTTTGTGCTGATGGTGCTGGCTGTCGCCGGGTTGATGGTCGGCAAAAGCCTGACCATGTTCTCGTTGTGCATGTTCGTCCTTGGCGTGGTCAGCGGTATCACCATGTCGATAGGCACCTTCTTGATCACCCATATGTACGCCGGCCGCCAACGCGGTTCGCGCCTGCTGTTCACTGACTCCTTCTTCAGCATGGCCGGGATGATCTTCCCGATTGTTGCCGCAATGCTGTTGGCTCGTCAGATCGGCTGGTACTGGGTGTACGCCTGCATCGGCCTGCTGTATGTAGGTATCTTTGTGCTGACCCTGTTCTCCGAGTTCCCGGTGCTGGGCAACAAAGGCGCCGACGCCGGCCAGCCGGTAGCGAAAGAAAAATGGGGTATCGGCGTGCTGTTCCTGTCGATCGCCGCACTGTGCTACATCCTCGGCCAGCTTGGTTTCATCCAGTGGGTGCCGGAATACGCCACCAAGTCATTCGGTATGGATATCAGCCAGGCCGGTAAACTGGTGAGCGATTTCTGGACCTCATACATGGTGGGCATGTGGGTGTTCAGCTTTATTCTGCGCTTCTTCGATTTGCAGCGCATCGTCACCATTCTGGCCGCTTTGGCGACCGGTGCGATGTACATGTTCGTCAGCACCGACAATCCGGAACACCTGGGCTACTACATTATGGCTCTGGGCTTCGTCTCCAGCGCGATCTACACCACGTTGATCACTCTGGGCTCGCTGCAGACCAAGGTTTCTTCACCGAAACTGGTTAACTTCATCCTGACCTGCGGCACCATCGGCACCATGCTGACCTTCGTGGTCACCGGCCCGATCGTAGCGAAAGGCGGCGCGCATGCAGCGCTGACTACCGCTAACGGCCTGTACCTGGCGGTATTCGTCATGTGTCTGCTGCTCGGTTTCGTGACCAAGCACCGCAGCCACGGTCACGTGACGCACTAACCTGCCGACGTGATGTAAAAAGGGCGCCTTGGCGCCCTTTTTTATGCTGCAACCGGTGCCTTAACGCCGGAAATCCACCTTCTCATCCTGTGCCAGATACAGCGTGGTTTCGGCTGGCTGAGTCTCGGCAATCACCGCCCCCTGCCGTATCGAATAGCGCACCGGCGTCTGTCGACGCACCGCGTCAAAACCGCTTTCCGCCGGCAGAATCACCAGGTTGGCACTGTTCCCTGCCGCCAGGCCGTAATCGGTCAGGTTCAACGTCCGGGCACTGTGGCTGGTGATCAGTTTCAGCCCGTCGTCGATCTGGCCGTATCCCATCAGTTGGCACACATGCAGCCCCATATGCAGCACCTGCAGCATGTTGGCGGTCCCCAGCAGGTACCAGGGGTCGAACACATCGTCATGACCAAAGCAGACGTTGATATTCGCCTCCAGCATCTCTTTCACCCGGGTGATGCCGCGCCGCTTCGGGTAGCTGTCGAAGCGCCCCTGCAGGTGGATATTCACCAGCGGGTTAGCAACAAAGTTGATGCCTGACATTTTCAGCAGGCGGAACAGCCGTGAAGCATAAGCGCCATTGTAAGAGTGCATCGCCGTGGTATGGCTGGCGGTCACCCTGGCACCCATGTCCAGCTTCAGCGCCAGCGCCGCTACGGTCTCGACAAATCGCGACTGTTCGTCGTCAATCTCATCGCAGTGGACATCCACCAGCCGATCGTATTTCTGCGCCAGAGCAAACGCCTTGTGCAGCGACTCCACGCCGTATTCCCGGGTGAATTCAAAGTGCGGAATGGCCCCTACCACATCGGCACCCAACCGCAGCGCCTCTTCCAACAGGGCTTCGCCGTTGGGATAAGACATGATGCCCTCCTGCGGGAAGGCGACGATTTGCAGCGTAACCCAGGGGGCCACTTCCTGCTTCACTTCCAGCATCGCACGTAGCGCCGTCAGGGTCGGGTCCGAGACGTCAACATGGGTACGCACGTACTGCACGCCGTTGGCGATCTGCCATTTCAGCGTCTGCCAGGCGCGTTGCTTGACGTCCTCATGGGTCAGCAGTGCCTTGCGTTCCGCCCAGCGTTCAATGCCTTCAAACAGGGTACCTGACTGGTTCCAGGCCGGTTGCCCGGCGGTTTGGGTGGTATCCAGATGGATATGCGGCTCGACAAATGCCGGCTGCGCCAGCCCGCCCTGCGCATCCAGCACGTCGTTGCGCCACTCCTGCCCTTCCGGCTGCGGCACGATATGAGCGATGCGCCCCTGTTCAATGGCCAGTTGCCACAGCCCTTCATGCCCGCTTAAACGCAGGTTATCGATAAACTTCAATGGACTCTTGGCCACGCTTCACCTCTGCTGTTCCAGCCTGTTTTATTCATCATACTGGCAGCGGATCAGACTGACAAAGCGCCCTTGCGGTTATTACCCCACCCCTTACTCCCAAATAAGTAGAATTCGCATTAACTGGCTCGTTTCAGCTAAAGGTGAATAAAAACCGCAACTTATCAAATATCGATAAAAATCATCCATATACCACATAAGAGGTATATGGAGGGGCGATTGATTTGCATCAATAAATTGCCCGTAGGGAGGAATAAGGTAACGCTAGGAAATCAGAATTTTGAGGCAATAATGAGCAGAGTCAAACTTGCTGTCATCGGTAACGGCATGGTCGGCCACCGGTTTATCGAAGATCTGTTGGAAAAAGCAGACAAAGACCAGTTCGACATCACCGTATTTTGTGAAGAACCGCGCATCGCCTACGACCGCGTGCACCTGTCTTCTTATTTCTCCCACCACACCGCCGAAGAGCTCTCGCTGGTTCGCGAAGGCTTTTACGAAAAACAGGGCGTAAAAGTGCTGGTCGGCGAGCGGGCCATCACCATCAACCGCAGTGAAAAAGTTATTCACTCCAACACCGGCCGCACGGTGTACTACGACAAGCTGATCATGGCCACCGGCTCTTACCCGTGGATCCCACCGATCAAGGGTTCAGACAGCCAGGACTGTTTCGTCTACCGCACCATTGAAGATCTCAACGCCATCGAAGCCTGCGCACGCCGCAGCAAACGCGGTGCCGTAGTCGGTGGCGGCCTGCTCGGTCTGGAGGCCGCAGGCGCGCTGAAAAGCCTGGGCGTAGAAACCCACGTCATTGAGTTTGCGCCGGTACTGATGGCAGAACAGCTGGATCCGATGGGCGGCGATCAGCTACGTCGTAAAATCGAACGCATGGGCGTCAAAGTCCATACCGGCAAAAATACCCAGGAAATCGTCAACGGCGGGGAGCAGGCGCGCAAGACCATGCAGTTCGCCGACGGCACCGCACTGGAAGTCGACTTTATCGTCTTCTCCACCGGTATCCGTGCCCAGGACAAACTGGCCCATCAGTGTGGGCTAGCCACCGCACGCCGGGGCGGTATCGTGATTAACGACAGTTGCCAAACTTCAGATCCGGACGTTTACGCCATCGGCGAATGCGCCTCATGGCGCGATCGCACCTTCGGCCTGGTTGCACCGGGCTATAAAATGGCACAGGTAACGGCTGACCATCTGCTGGGGCGCGAAAACACCTTCCTGGGCGCAGACATGAGCGCCAAGCTGAAATTGCTGGGTGTAGACGTCGGCGGCATCGGTGATGCCCATGGCCGCACCGAAGGGGCGCGCAGCTACGTTTATCTGGATGAAAGCAAAGAAATTTATAAACGTATCGTCGTCAGCGCAGACAACAAGACCCTGCTCGGCGCAGTGCTGGTGGGCGACACCAGTGACTACGGCAACCTGCTGCAGCTGGCGTTAAACGCCATCGAACTGCCGGAAAACCCGGACGGTCTGATCCTGCCGTCGCACGCAGGCAGCAAGCCGGCGATTGGCGTCGAGTCGCTGCCGGAAACCGCGCAAATCTGCTCCTGCTTCGACGTCAGCAAAGGCGATATCATCAAGGCGGTCAGCATGGGTTGCCACACCGTCGCCGCCATCAAGTCTGAAACCAAGGCCGGTACCGGCTGCGGTGGCTGTATTCCTCTGATCACCCAGGTACTGAATGCCGAACTGACCAAACAGGGCATCGAAGTCAACCATCACCTGTGCGAGCACTTTGCTTATTCACGCCAGGAGCTCTACCACCTGATCCGCGTCGAAGGCATCAAATCCTTCGACGAACTGCTGGCCAAATACGGCAAGGGTTACGGCTGTGAAGTGTGTAAACCTACCGTTGGCTCACTGCTGGCCTCCTGCTGGAATGAGTACGTGCTCAAACCGCAACATACGCCGCTGCAGGACACTAACGACAACTTCCTCGGCAATATCCAGAAAGACGGCACTTATTCGGTGATCCCACGCTCCGCCGGCGGTGAAATCACGCCGGACGGTTTGATGGCGGTCGGCCAGATCGCCAAGGAATACAATCTGTACACCAAGATGACCGGCTCTCAGCGCATCGGCATGTTCGGCGCGCAAAAAGACGACCTGCCGGCCATTTGGAGCAAACTGATTGCCGCCGGTTTTGAAACCGGCCACGCCTACGCCAAGGCGCTGCGCATGTCGAAAACCTGCGTTGGCAGCACCTGGTGCCGCTATGGCGTCGGCGACAGCGTCGGGTTTGGCGTCAAGCTGGAACACCGCTACAAAGGCATTCGCACCCCGCACAAAATGAAGTTTGGCGTTTCCGGTTGCACCCGTGAATGCGCCGAGGCGCAGGGCAAGGACGTCGGTATTATCGCTACCGAAAACGGCTGGAACCTGTACGTCTGCGGCAACGGCGGCATGAAACCGCGCCATGCCGATCTGCTGGCGGCTGACCTCGACAGCGTGACGCTGGAGCACTACCTCGATCGCTTTATGATGTTCTATATCCGCACCGCCGATAAGCTGCAGCGTACCTCGGTATGGCTGGAAAGCCTGGAAGGCGGCATCGATTACCTGCGCAAAGTGATCATTGACGACAAACTGGGCATTAACGCTCAACTGGAAGCCGAAATCGCCCGCCTGCGCGATGCGGTGATCTGCGAGTGGAAAGAAACCGTTGAGCACCCCGAATCTCAGGTCCGCTTCGCCCACTTTATCAACAGTAGCCAGCGCGATCCGAACGTCCAGGTGGTCGCCGAACGCGAGCAGCACCGCCCGGCCCGTCCGGATGAACGCATTCCCGTCACCCTGTTGGAAACCGAGGAGAACAACGCATGAGCCAGTGGACAACCCTTTGCCCTATCAGCGATATCCTGCCAGGTACCGGCGTGTGTGCCCTGATTGGCGACCAACAGGTGGCCATCTTCCGCCCCTACGCCGACGATCAGGTCTTTGCCATCAGCAATATTGATCCCTTCGCCCAGGCCAGCGTGTTATCACGCGGGCTGATCGCCGAACATCAGGGTGAGCTGTGGGTCGCCAGCCCGTTAAAAAAACAACATTTCCGCCTGCACGACGGTTACTGTCTGGAAGATGACAGCCGCTCCGTCGCGCATTTCGCCAGCCGGGTTTTGGACGGCATGGTGCAGGTCGCGGCCTGATATTTCTACTTTAACCTCAGGGGAAGCAGCATGTTCACCGATACCATCAACAAATGCGCCGCCAATGCGGCGCGCATCGTCCGGCTGGCAAAACACAGCCCGCTGGGCTTTTGGATCAGCTCGGCAATGGCCGGGGCCTACGTCGGCCTCGGCATCATTTTGATCTTCACCCTCGGCAATCTGGTCGATCCCTCCTTGCGTCCGCTGGTGATGGGGGCCACCTTCGGCATCGCGCTGACGCTGGTGATCATCGCCGGTTCCGAACTGTTCACCGGCCACACCATGTTCCTGACGCTCGGCGTCAAGGCCGGCACCATCACGCAGGGCCAAATGTGGGCGGTCTTGCCGCAGACCTGGTTAGGCAACCTGTTGGGCTCGGTGCTGGTGGCGCTGATGTACTATTACGGCGGCGGCAGCCTGTTGCCGGTAGACACCAGTCTGGTACACACCGCGGCGTTGGCAAAAACCACCGCACCGGCGGAAGTGCTGTTCTTCAAGGGCGTGCTGTGTAACTGGCTGGTCTGCCTGGCGATTTGGATGGCGATCCGCGTGGAAGGTGCCGCCAAGTTCATCGCCATCTGGTGGTGTCTGCTGGCCTTTATCGCTTCCGGCTATGAACACTCGGTTGCCAATATGACGCTGTTCGCCCTGTCCTGGTTCGGCCATCACAGCGAAGCCTATACCCTGAGTGGCATCGGCCATAACCTGCTGTGGGTGACGCTGGGTAATATCCTGTCCGGCTCGGTGCTGATGGGCCTGGGCTACTGGTATGCCACACCACGTGCCGAACGGCCGCAGGCTGAAAAAGCCGTAACGCGTCAAGCCGCATAATATTCCGGGGCGCTTTGCGCCCCACTGCTGATTGCCCCGAGGATTGCCGATGGATTACCTGCCGATTTTCTGCCAACTGCAACACAAAGCCTGCCTGCTGGTCGGTGGCGGCGAGATTGCCGAACGCAAAGCCCGTTTGCTGCTGGATGCCGGCGCGGCGTTGACCGTCAACGCCTGCAGCTTCAGCCCGCAATTTCACGAATGGGCCGCGCTTGGCCGGGTCACGCTGGCAGAAGGCGAGTTCAGCGCGGCATTGCTGGCGGAAAAGTGGCTGGTGATCGCCGCCACCGATCGAGTGGAAGTCAACGCGTTGGTGTATCAATGCGCCAACCAGCAACGGGTGTTCTGCAACGTCGTGGATGATCCCAAGCGCGCCAGCTTTATCATGCCATCGATTATCGATCGCTCGCCGATTATGGTCGCGGTGTCTTCCGGCGGTAAAGCGCCGGTGCTGGCGCGGCTGTTGCGAGAAAAACTGGAGGCCATGCTGCCTCAGCATCTTGGCAAGCTGGCGCAACTGGGCGGCTCATTGCGCCAACGGGTAAAAAAGCACTTCTCTGACATCGGCGCACGCCGTCGTTTTTGGGAAAAACTGTTTGCCCACGACCGCCTGGCGCAGTCTTTGGCCAATGATGACCAACCGCTGGCGGATCGGCAGATCGAAGAGCTGTTTAGCCATCAACAGCAACAATGCGGTGAAGTGGTACTGGTGGGTGCCGGACCGGGTGACGCTGGCCTGTTGACCCTGAAAGGCCTGCAGCAGATCCAGCAGGCTGACGTGGTGGTTTATGACCGCCTGGTCTCCGATGAGGTCATGACGCTGGTGCGTCGCGATGCCGAGCGCATTTTCGTCGGCAAACGTGCCGGCAACCATTGCGTGCCACAAGATCAGATTAACCAAATCCTGCTCGAGCAGGCGCAACAAGGTAAGCGCGTGGTACGACTGAAAGGCGGTGACCCATTCATCTTTGGCCGCGGCGGTGAAGAGCTGGAAACGTTGGCCGACGCCAATATTCCGTTCTCGGTGGTGCCGGGCATTACCGCGGCTTCCGGTTGCTCAGCCTACAGCGGTATTCCCCTCACCCATCGCGACCATGCGCAAAGCGTACGCCTGGTGACGGGGCACGCCAAGCGCGATGGCGGGTTAAACTGGTCAACGCTGGCCGCCGGGCAGCAAACGTTGGTGTTTTACATGGGCCTGACGCAGGCGGCAGAGATCCAACGCCAACTGATCGCGCACGGTATGCCGGCCTCCACCCCGGTGGCGCTGGTAGAAAACGGCACCTCTTGTCGTCAAAGGGTGATCGAAGGGGAACTGAACCAGCTGGGAACCCTGGCCATGCGAGCTGCCAGCCCAAGTTTGATCATCGTCGGCAGCGTGGTGAACCTGCGCAGCAAGCTGAACTGGTTCTCCAGCCAGGAATCACCACAGCCACTGGCGCAAATGGCTTGATTCAGACGTAAAAAAAGCGGCCAATGGCCGCTTTTCTTTTATGGCGAGGATCACTGTGGCGACACGAAGCCAACCGCCTGGTAAACCTTGGCCAACGTTTCCTGTGCGCGCGCACGAGCCTTGGCCGCACCGTCACGCATCACCTGCTGCAGCAAGGCCTCGTCATTGCGGAAACGGTGGTAACGCTCCTGCAGCTCACCCAGCATGCCTGATACCGCTTCGGCTACCGCACCTTTCAGGTGGCCGTACATCTGGCCTTCAAACTCGGCTTCCAACTGAGCGATGCTCTTGCCGGTCACACCGGCGAGAATATCCAGCAGGTTTGATACCCCTGCCTTGTTCGCCACGTCGTAACGCACTACCGGCGGCTCTTCAGAGTCGGTCATCGCACGTTTGATTTTCTTGCTCACCGCTTTCGGATCTTCCAGCAGGCCAATCACGTTGTTGCGGTTATCGTCCGACTTGGACATTTTCTTGGTCGGCTCTTGCAGCGACATCACGCGAGCGCCGGACTTGGGAATAAACGGCTCAGGGACTTTGAACACGTCACCGTACAGCGCATTGAAACGCTGACCAATGTCACGGCTCAGTTCCAGATGTTGCTTCTGGTCTTCACCGACCGGAACCTGGTTGGTCTGGTACAGCAGGATATCCGCCGCCATCAGCACCGGGTAGCTGAACAGGCCGGCGTTGATGTTTTCCGCATAGCGTGCGGATTTGTCTTTGAACTGGGTCATGCGGCTCAGTTCGCCGAAATAGGTATAGCAGTTCAACACCCAGCTCAGTTGCGTATGCTCCGGCACGTGAGACTGTACGAAGATGGTGCTCTTTTGCGGATCGATGCCGCAGGCCAGATACAGCGCCAGCGTGTCCAGCGTAGCTTTGCGCAGTTTTTCTGCGTCCTGACGTACGGTGATCGCATGCAAATCAACGATGCAGTAGATGCAGTCATAATCGTCCTGCATTTTCTCCCACTGACGCAGGGCACCCATGTAGTTGCCAATGGTCAGTTCACCGGACGGTTGTGCGCCGCTAAATACGATGGGCTTACTCATGTTTAAATTTCCTGATTCTCTAAAGATGACAGCCCAAGAGCGGGCAACAAATCGGCAAAGCGCTCCAACACGCGGTCGGGATGGCTCAGGGCAATCGCCTCGCCGTAGTTATAACCGTAGGTCAGCGCGGCGCTAGGGCAGCCAGCCGCCTGCGCCGCCTGAATATCGTTGCGGGAATCGCCCACAAACAGCAACTCGTTGGTGCGCAGACCCAACTTGCCGAGGACCAGATACAGCGGTGCCGGGTGCGGTTTCTTTTCCACCACGTCATCGCCGCCGATAATCAGCGAAAAGTCATCGAGAATGCCCAATGCGGCCAACAGTGGTGCGACAAACGGCGTCGGTTTGTTGGTCACCAGCGCCATGGGATACCCTTGCGCAGCTAATTGGGCCAGCGTTTCCTTCACCTGCGGAAACAGACGGCTGCCGCTGTCCACGGTTTGCGCATAGAAGTGATCAAAACGTTCGCGCAGTTGTTGGCAGTGTTCCGGGGTGGCTTCCACCTCAGCCCAGCGCAGCGCGCGTTGTACCAGCACGTCTGCGCCATTGCCAATCCAGGTGCTGACCCGGTCTTCGCCGGCCTGCGGCAGACCCATTTCCGCCAGCGCCATATCAATAGCGGCCGCCAATCCCGGCGCGCTGTCTACCAGCGTGCCATCGAGATCAAAGGCCAGAGCGCGGATGGCACTGAAATCAGCCATGCGTCACCTTCGCCAGTTCGCTGCGCATATCATCAATCACCCGGCGATAGTCCGGCTTGCCGAAGATGGCTGAACCGGCGACAAACATGTCTGCACCGGCTGCGGCGATTTCGGCGATGTTGTCGACTTTCACGCCGCCATCCACTTCCAAACGGATATCGCGACCGCTTTCGTCGATCAGCTTGCGCACCTGGCGCAGTTTATCCAAAGTGCCGTGGATAAACGACTGGCCGCCAAAGCCAGGGTTGACCGACATCAGCAGGATCACGTCGATTTTGTCCATCACGTAATCGAGATAGCTCAGCGGCGTCGCCGGGTTGAATACCAAGCCGGCTTTACAGCCGTGCTCTTTAATCAATTGAATGGTGCGATCGACGTGTTCGGAGGCTTCCGGATGGAAAGAGATGTAACTGGCACCCGCTGCGGCGAAGTCCGGCACTATGCGGTCTACCGGCTTCACCATCAGATGCACGTCAATCGGTGCGGTGATGCCGTAGTTACGCAGCGCCTGACAAACCATCGGCCCGATGGTCAGATTGGGAACGTAGTGGTTATCCATCACGTCGAAGTGCACTACGTCGGCACCTGCGGCCAGCACGTTGGCTGTGTCTTCACCCAGGCGAGCAAAATCTGCCGACAAAATGGACGGGGCAATCAAAAATTTTTTCATCCGCTATCTCCAAACGTAGGGTTCGAATTTGTTATACGCCGGGGCGTAACCCCGGTTTAACGATAAAGCGCCAAAAGTTCATTCACTTTGCTGCGGCCGAGAATATTGCGGCTGATGGTGCGACGCGCTTTCACAACAAACAGCGAGGCGTGCTGATACCAGTCACGCGTCAGTTCGGTATCGTGGTTGGAAATCAATACCGGCACCTGGCTTTCAACCGAAAGCTGATGTGCCATCAACGCCAGGCTTTGTTGATCGGCCATGCTGAAGCTGTTGGTGTGGTAGGCGGTAAAATTCGCCGTCGCCGATAATGGCGCATACGGCGGATCGCAATACACCACGGTACCACGCTCGGCTTTTGCCATGGTATCCCGGTAATGCTCGCAGACAAAAGTGGCGTTGCGGGATTTTTCGGCGAACCAGTACAGCTCTTCCTCGGGGAAGTACGGTTTCTTGTAACGTCCAAAGGGAACGTTGAACTCGCCACGCAGGTTATATCGGCACAGGCCGTTATAACAGTGGCGGTTCAGATAAAGAAACAGCAGCGCGCGGCGATAAGGATCGGCACTAGTATTGAACTGTTCGCGCAGCAGGTAAAACTGATCCGACTTATTGAATTCATCGGTGAAAAGAAGGCGGGCATCACGCACGAAGTCATCCGTACGCAGCTTAACGATGTTATACAGGTTAATAAGATCGCTGTTGATGTCGGCGAGAATATAGGCATCGTATTCCGTGTTCAGAAAGACTGAACCCGCACCCACGAAGGGCTCGATTAAGCAGTCGCCTGCTGGCAGATGACGACGAATCTCGTCCACCAGCGGGTATTTTCCACCAGCCCATTTTAAAAAAGCGCGGTTTTTCTTCATGCCGTCAATTAGCTACTTATTATACAATTCAGAGCGGCGGATTGTACTCTGTTTCAGACAGCACATCAGCGCACAAATTTAAGTGATTGATACCCATCATACTTCAAGCCGCAGCATCGCTGGCCACGCACGGTTGTTCAGCCTGTTTCCAGGCCACTTCAGTCATCTGTCGCGGGTTAACTGGCGCACCCCGATTAACATGGGCGCAGCATGCTGCGCCCCTTAATGTCTGAAACCCCTGCTCTTGCCGTCTGACTGCAGCTTGAAATCTACCGGGTTACTTTTTCAGTTCTTGCTGTACCTGGCGTACAGGTCGAACCCATGGTTTTTTCGCCTGAACATCCGCTGGCAGCGTCGCGATTGCGCGCTTCGCTTCTGCCGAAGAGGCATAGTTGCCACTCACCAGCACATACCAAGGTTTACCGTCACGCTGGGTTGCGTACACCAGATAATGCTGCAGTTTCTGCTGCTTGGCGTAGGCATTGAGCGTATCGGAACGCGAGGCACTGCTCAGTTGCAGAGTGTAATGGCCTGCCGGTGCAGATTGCAGCGAACCCGCGTTGCCGCTTACGGCTCCCGCCTTGGCACTTGCCGCTCCCGCTTTGGCGGAAGAGGTCGGCGCCGGTGTATACACCGTGGTTGGCGCTTTGTGCTGCGAGGTCGTAGCCGTCGGCTTGCTGACGGTTTTTGCCGGCGTTTTGTGTTGCTGTGGCGCCGTTCCCTGAACCGGACGTACGGTTTCTTTCGCCGTTGCGCCGTTCATCAGAGTCGCAGGAGCCGTCGGCAGGGTCGAAGCCGGCCCCGTCATGCCCTGCGTCGCGGTATCAATCTGCCCCTGCTGGGCCGACAGCGCGTCCGACATATTGCCTGGTAAATCGACCCGTTGCTGCGCGCCGCCCTGCGGCTGCTGCGGTTGCGCTTCCGTCGGGGTGCTGGCGATCGGTGGAACGCTGACGGTTTGCGGCTGCGAACTGCTGCTCACACCGTTATTGTCATTGGTGTCGGTAGTACCACCCGGAACGCCGGAATTACCGGCCGTCAGCGACGAAGAACCGGACAGGTTAATGTCTTTGGCCGCGCCATTTTGCGCGCCTTCCTGGGCCGCTTCATGCTTGGTTGGCGCTTTCAGCGCCGAGCCAATGCCGACAATCAGCAATAACAGCACCAAAATACCGATACCAATCATTAAATGCTGACGCGAAACGGCAAAACGCGGTCCCGGAGCCGGTTTGCGCGAACGTGCAGGACGACGATCGCTGCTATCAGGTCTGAGATCGTCTTCCGGTTTAAACTCATCCATCTGAAACCCTCCAACTAGAGGCAAAAGCCCACCACTGTAGATCTACCGTGGCACGGGCAGATTAACCCGATGATGTCAAAGCGACGCCATGCCTGCTTTGCACATAATTAATATAGATGTAAACGGCGGCTAAGCCACTGTTACTTCGTCCGATTTACTTAGGCATTCCCTGCAGGAAGGCAAGCTGCGATGGAAGCAAGCACCATTTCATGCCCAACTCCGCCGCGGACTTCCGCCTGGCCAATGGCCGTCGGCAGTACCAGACGCAGTTCACCGGCCAGTACTTTCTTATCGCGCATCATATGTGGCAAATAAGATTCCGGTGCCATTTCCTGCGGACCACACACCGGCAAGCCAGCGCGTAATAACAGTGCTTTGATACGTTCAATATCTTCGGCGGAGAACTGACCGAGACGGTGCGCGGTTTCTGCCGCCATCACCATGCCGGCAGCGACGGCCTCACCGTGCAACCATACACCATAGCCCATTTCGGCTTCGATAGCATGGCCGTAAGTATGGCCCAAATTCAGCAGCGCACGCAGACCGCTTTCGCGTTCGTCAGCGGCAACGACCTCAGCCTTAAGTTCACAGCAACGGCGGATGCAATAGGCCAAAGCCTGCATGTCCAACGCCACCAGAGCATCAATATTGTTTTCCAGCCAGACAAAGAAATCGCGATCGAGAATAATCCCGTACTTGATCACTTCAGCCAAACCAGAGGAGAGCTCACGCGCCGGCAAGGTTTTCAGGCAATCCAGATCAACCACGACTGAAGCGGGTTGATAGAAGGCACCGATCATGTTTTTACCGAGCGGATGATTGACGGCGGTTTTACCGCCAACGGAAGAGTCCACCTGCGACAGCAGAGTGGTAGGGACCTGAATAAAGCGGACTCCGCGCTGATAACACGCGGCGGCAAAACCGGTTAGATCGCCTACCACGCCGCCGCCAAGGGCAATCAGCGTGGTATCGCGACCGTGCGGTTTTTCCAACAGCGCCGAGAACACCTGCTCGAGCACGGCAAGAGATTTGTACTGTTCGCCATCAGGTAAAATCACCTGATCCACCATGACGCCAGCCTGTTCCAGCACCTTCCGGACGTGGTCCAGATAGAGTGGCGCCAGGGTTTGGTTGGTGACCAGCATAACCTGCTCACCCGCCTTCAGCGGCATAAAAGAAGCCGGATCGTTGAACAATCCGGCGGCTATGGTAATCGGGTAGCTGCGCTCCCCAAGCGTTACGGTAATTCTCTCCATGTCGCGCTCAGTTCTCAGTGTGGTTTATCCCCGCTACTGCGGGGAACACAATCAGTCTTTCCGCATTTGCCGTGGCGAACACGGAAACCGCAATCAGTTGCTTTCCAGCATGTTGATAATCTGGTTGGCAACCACTTTGGCGCTTTGATCGTCGGTGCGGATGGTGACATCTGCAATTTCTTCGTATAACGGATTGCGCTCTTTCGCCAGCGCTTCAAGCACTTCACGCGGAGGAGAATCAACCTGCAGCAGCGGACGCTTTTTGTCGCGCTGGGTTCGGGCCAATTGCTTCTCGATAGTGGTTTCCAGGTACACCACTACGCCACGCGCCGACAGACGGTTACGCGTTTCACGCGATTTAACCGAACCGCCGCCGGTAGCCAGCACGATGCCTTGCTTTTCCGTCAGTTCATTAATGACTTTTTCTTCACGATCGCGGAAACCTTCTTCACCTTCCACGTCGAATACCCAGCCCACGTCAGCTCCGGTACGTCGCTCAATTTCTTGATCGGAGTCGAAAAACTCCATATTGAGTTGCTGAGCTAACTGACGGCCAATAGTGCTTTTGCCGGCACCCATAGGCCCAACCAGAAAGATATTGCGTTTCTCTGCCATGTTTTTCGGTATTACTAAGACAATTCGTTAATGTTAACCCGCCCCGCCAATCAAATCAGCGGCGGGACCTAAACTGAAACCTCATGAACGATAGTGCGAGATCAGACGGAAAATTATCTCAACACTCTTGGTAGTTTGGCAACCGAATAAATCGCAATCCACGCCGCAGGAGGGAAACCATACGTTTTTAACGGCGTCTTGGCGCTAACAAAAAAACCTCGGTGCTCAATTCGGTAACCCTTGTAAGCTAAATCGGTCGCAGCGTCAAACGCAGATGCCCCCAAGGCGATAAAAAAGTGCATCTGCTCATCAACTTTAGGTGATTTCCCACGAACCTGACACATTGCCGCTCAGGCCTTAATCAATGTCGGAGTAATGAATATCACCAGCTCACGCCGTTTATGCTGCTTGCTGCTCTGTTTGAACAAAGATCCCAGCAGTGGCACATCGCCAATACCGGGCACCTTATCTGCCCCCTGGGCGCTATGGCGCTGAAATACGCCACCCAAAACAATGGTTTCGCCATCTTTCACCGTCACCTGGGTTTTGATCTCCTGCTTATCTATCGCCAGCGTCTCGCCTGTCGCGCGGCTGATGGAGCGCCCCGGCATGTTCTGACTGATTTGCAACGTCAGGGTAATACGGCCATTCGGCAAAATTTTTGGCGTCACCTCCATGCCCAGCACCGCCTCTTTAAATTCTATCGATGTCGCCCCGCTGGCACCGCTGTTCACCTCATAGGGAATTTCCGTCCCTTGCTTGATACTGGCGGTCTGCAGATTGGCGGTCAGCAGGCGTGGGCTGGCGATAATTTCCACCCGGTTCTCCTGTTCCAGCGCCATCAGTTCCAGATCGAGCAAACGGCCACCGATTCGTGCCAGATGAAAACCGGCGCTGACGGCGCTACGCTCCAACGGCAACGCCACGTTGAAGCCATCCAATTGCCATGACTTTGCTGGCCGCTCGTCCGGCGCCAGCCCCCAACGCACACCAAGCTCCCGCAAGCTTTCGCTGTTAATAGTGACGATATGCGCCGCTAACTGCACCTGCGCCAATGGCACATCCATCTCCGCGATCCGCTGCGTCAATAACGCCACTATCGGTGCGGTATCGCGGAGCAGCACGGCATTGGTGCGTTTGTCCGCCACCAGGCTGCCCCGCTCACTCAACAAGGTACCGTCCTGAGCATTCAGATTTTCAGCAATCTCCGTCGCATCGGCATGATTCAGCGGCAGGGTCACGCTGTGTAATGGCTGTTTTTGCGCTAAAGCCAGCTGTTGTCGTTGCTTTTCCTGTTCGCTTGGTTCGGGAAACACCATCATCACGTTGCCCTCCAGCGTCATAGTCAGTTTCCCCACGCGTAAAATCACGGCCAGCGCCTGCCGCCAGGGTACCTTATCCAACCGCAGCGTCAGGTTTCCCCCCACGCCTGCGGCGGTGACAACATTAAGCTGCTGATGATCCGCCAGCGCCTGCAATACCACAGCCACAGGCGCATCCTGAAACTCCAGAGAAATGGGGTCAGGCTCCTGTGCTATGCTTGCGAACGCACTCCCCCACAGCAAAGCTGCAAGCCAACGACATCCTTTCATTTTTCTTCCTTATGCTTTCCCAACGCCAACACCACCCTATCCTCGGCAACCGAACAGGCCGGATTACTCTGAACCGCGCTTAACGTCACTTGCCGCTCCAGAATCTGCTCAACCTGCCAACGCCCAGCCAGTAGCATTTGGCTGGGTTTGACTCGCAACCACTTTCCGCCCGGCGTAACTATCCAGGCAAAACGCAGCCTCTCGTGTCCGAGGGTACCTTTTAAGCGCCAATTCACCGGCGACTCTGCCGCAGCAGGACAGTCGGGGGAAGGCAGCGGTCGAAAAGGATCCCGTGGCTGCGCCAGCAGCGCCATCGGTAGCAACAACAGCCAGAATCCAAGGTTTTTATTCATAGGGGGCAACCCGCACAGCCTCAGCCACATCCTGGAAAGTGAAATGCACCGACATCCCCTCCGTCTGCGTTTCAACAGTCATCTGATCGATGCGTAGCCTGGTGGGCAATTTTTCCAGCAGCCTTAATAAGCTACCGTACTCAAGATGCAGCCGTAGGGCTTGCCGCGAGGCACTTTCCTGCTGCTGCCAGCGTTGCAGCCCGGCCCCCACTTGCTGCAATACGTCCAGCACCGCTTCATTAGCCACCGGTGAGGGCTTAATCTGTTGCAGTTGTTGATTGAGAGCCTCCATTGTCGGCATCCGGGCCAATTGTGCCCACAGCGGAGACATTTGTTGCGTTAGGCGTTGCCGCTCCACCTGGGTCTGCCCCAGTTGCTGCCATTTGTCCTGTAGCAGCAGAAGGCCGAACAGCAGGATCGGGCCGCTCAACGCCAGCCACTGCATCAGCAACAGCTTCCACCCCGGCAGGTTCAAGCATCTCGTTAGCCAGCGCGGTAGAGGCTTATTCATCCCGCCCCCACTGTGCCGTCAGGGTAAATGAAAACAAACCATCCTGACGCTGCACCACCTCAGTCAGGCGGCCGTGCTGCAACAACGGCAACGCAACTAGCCGTTGTTCAAACTGAGTCACCGCCTCATAACGGCGGCTCAGGCCCCGCAGACGGATATTTTGTGCATTAGTATCCAATGCGATAAGCCACAACGCTGCGGGCAACAGGGGCGACAGCTGTTGCAGCAATTGAAGGTAACGTCGGTTGTGCACCCCATTTCTGCCCTGTTGCTCCACCTGCGCGGTTAAGCGTGCCAGGCGAGCCATTGCCCGTTGCCGTTGCTGAAAACGTTCCGTCAATTCCGTCTGCTGCCCGACCAGCGTCAAAAGTGCCAGATACTCTTGATCCTGCTGACGGTTTAACACCCCCAAAACCCCCGTCAGCACCGCCGCAGCCAGCGCCAGTTGCAACACCAACAGGCGCAACCAGAAAGTGGCGCGCCGACGCTGAGCTCGAGTGCGCCAGGGCAAAAGATTAACCTGATACATCAGCTAGTTGTCCTCTGTGCGCAGCGCCAAACCCCCGGCTAATACAAATGCCGCCGGTATAAGGGGCTGTGGTGGACGCAGTTGACTAAAAGCGCTAAATGGAGACCAGGACAAACATCCTGGCGGAGGCAGCTCATCCAGCACGCTGCTATAGTAAATTTGCTGCGTAGCAAGTGGCTGGCAGGCGGCATGCATTGCCGCCAGCGCCTGACCCGCCTCTGTGGCCTCCACCATTGGGACAACCCCATAGGCAAAGGACCTAGAAGGTGATGCAACCCATAACCACTCCAGCTCGAGGCGATGCAGCAAACCGGTTTCGGTCGACACGCCTGCCGCTGTCGCCATCGTGCGAAGCGCGCAAGGGGTAATATCCACCGCCTGCGGCTGCAAATTGGCTTGGTGCAAGCAATGCAGCCACTGTTCCAGCTCCTGCTGTCGCGCAGCGGTAAGCAGCAAAGTGGCAGCGTCTGCCGGTGATGGACGGTAATCCAGAGCCAGCGACTGGCTGTCCAGCGGGAACTGTTTTAATCCCTGGTTGGTGATGTATTCACCGCGAGCCGGCTCTTTCAGCCTGGCGTCCGGCAGCGGCATCTGCTGCTGTAAAACCCGCTGCGCGGGCAAAGCAATGCGTAAGGAAATATGTCTTGGTAACTGAATTCGCCATTGTCGCAGCGCCTGAATCAGCAGCTCGGGGTGTTCGAGGCAGCCTTCTCGCAACACCGGTTGCGGTAGCCTTTGTTGCCACCAGTGACGCAGTTGCCAACCGTTGCGGCGGCGCTGTACCGCCAGGGCGCGAATGCAGTGACTTTGTATATCCAGCCCCACCTGCCATGCTTGAGTGAACATATTTCGCCCGACCTCCATATCGTCAGATGATAAAAGAACATATCCATGTTGCAGGCTTGCCTTTATACTACCGCGCGGTTGTTTATAAACTGCCCAAATGACATGAAAATGGGAAATCTCAGGTGAAGTTCGTAAAGTATTTACTAATCCTTGCAGTGTGTTGCATCGTGTTGGGGGCAGCCTCGATCTTTGGCTTGTACAAATATGTCGAGCCGCAGTTGCCTGACGTTGCGACGCTGAAAGATGTGCGGCTGCAAATACCGATGCAGGTTTACAGCGCCGACGGCGAACTGATCGCCCAATATGGTGAGAAACGCCGTATTCCGCTGAAGCTGAACCAAATTCCACCGGTTATGGTGCATGCGTTTATCGCCACCGAAGACAGCCGCTTCTATGAGCATCATGGCGTCGACCCGGTCGGTATCTTCCGTGCCGCCTCTATTGCGCTGGTTTCCGGACATGCGTCCCAGGGGGCGAGTACCATTACCCAGCAGTTGGCGAGGAACTTCTTCTTAAGCCCGGAACGCACCCTGATGCGAAAAATCAAGGAAGCTTTCCTGGCGATTCGCATCGAACAGATGCTGAGCAAAGACGAAATTCTCGAGCTGTACCTGAACAAAATCTATCTGGGGTATCGCGCCTATGGCGTGGGTGCCGCGGCTCAGGTTTATTTCGGTAAAGACGTTAGCCAGCTCACCTTAAGCGAAATGGCGACCATCGCCGGCTTGCCGAAAGCACCGTCTACCTTCAACCCGCTTTACTCCCACGATCGCGCCGTTGCGCGCCGCAACGTGGTGCTGTCGCGCATGATGGATGAGCATTACATCACTCAGGCGCAGTACGATCAGGCCCGTAGCGAAGAACTGGTGGCCAACTACCATGCACCGGAAATCAGCTTCTCCGCCCCGTATCTCTCCGAGATGGTGCGCCAGGAGATGATCAAGCGTTATGGCGACAACGCCTATACCGACGGTTACAAGGTCTACACCACCATCACCAAAAAGCTGCAGCTGGCGGCGCAGGAGTCGGTACGCAACAACGTGCTGGCCTACGATATGCGCCACGGTTACCGCGGCCCGTCCAACGTGCTGTGGAAAGTCGGTGAAGCGGCGTGGGATCAAAAACAGATCGTCGATTCGTTGAAGAATCTACCGAACTACGGCCCGCTGTCTCCGGCGGTGATTGTCTCGGCCAACGCCGAAGAAGCGACGGCGATGATGGCTGACGGCAGCCACATTGCGCTACCGATGGCGACCATGCGTTGGGCGCGTCCTTACAAATCAGATACTCAGCAGGGCCCAACGCCGAAACGCGTCACCGACGTAGTGCAGGCCGGTCAGCAAGTCTGGGTACGTAAGGTGGGCGAAAATTGGTGGCTGTCACAGGTGCCGGACGTCAACTCGGCCCTGGTGTCGATCAATCCGAATGACGGGGCCGTGAAGGCGCTGGTCGGCGGGTTCGACTTCAACCAGAGCAAGTTCAACCGCGTTACCCAGGCGCTGCGTCAGGTCGGTTCCAATATCAAACCTTTCCTGTACACCGCCGCGATGGACAAGGGCCTGACCCTGGCAACCATCCTGAATGACCTGCCGATCACCCGTTGGGATCCGGGCGCCGGTACTGACTGGCGACCGAAGAACTCACCGCCAACCTACGATGGGCCGATTCGCCTGCGTCAGGGGCTGGGGCAGTCTAAAAACGTGGTAATGGTACGTGCGATGCGTGCGATGGGCGTCGACTATGCGGCAGAATACCTGCAGCGTTTCGGCTTCCCGGCGCAGAACATCGTGCACACCGAATCACTGGCGTTAGGCTCCGCGTCGTTCACCCCTATGCAACTGGTGCGCGGCTATGCGGTTCTGGCCAACGGCGGTTACCTGGTGGATCCGTACTTTATCACCAAGATTGAAGACGATAGCGGCAACACGGTGTTCGAAACCAAGCCGAAGATTGTCTGCAGCAGCTGTAACCTGCCGGTGATCTACGGTGATACCCACCGTTCCGCCGTACTTTCTGAAGACAATATTGAAAATGTCGCTACGTCGCAGGAAGGCAAGAATGGCAGCGTGCCTATGCCGCAACTGGAGCAGGTGACTCCGGCTCAGGTGCTCCAGGATGGCGATCAGCAGTATGCGCCACACGTGATCAGCACCCCGCTGGCGTTCCTGATGCATGACGCGCTGAACAGTAACATTTTCGGCGAACCGGGCTGGATGGGCACCGCATGGCGTGCGGGCCGTGACCTGAAGCGTCGTGATATCGGCGGCAAAACCGGTACCACCAACAGCTCGAAAGATGCCTGGTTCTCCGGCTATGGCCCGGATACCGTGACCTCGGTATGGATTGGCTTTGATGACCATCGCCGTGACCTTGGCCGTGCTACGGCTTCAGGCGCGATACCGGATCAGGTTTCCGGCGGCGAAGGCGGTGCGAAGAGTGCACAGCCGGCATGGGACGACTTTATGAAAACCGCGCTGGAAGGCATTCCGGAGCAGAAGGTCACTCCACCACCCGGCATCATCAGCGTCACCATCGACAAGAGCAGCGGCAAGCTTTCTGGCGGCGGCGGCGGCAGTCGCTCCGAGTACTTCATCGAAGGGACTCAGCCAACGGACTACCCATCGCGAGATACCGGCACGACGTTGACGGATCCTGGCGGCGAGAGCCACGAGCTGTTCTAACAAAAAAAGGCCAGAGAAATCTGGCCCTTTTTTATCTAGTGACCCGTCCTGAATAGCGTTGACACATTTTACTCACGCACAGAGGAAAATGTGATGAACCAGTATGTTAAACGCACACAACGCGATTATTCTCTATCCTTTAAATTAGCCGTCGTCGAACAGGTCGAAAAAGGCGAGATGACTTACCGTCAGGCGCAAGACCGCTACGGTATTCAGGGCAGCCACACGGTTATGAACTGGCTGCGTAAATACGGTCAGTTTGACTGGCGGACCTCCCCTGCCACCAGAACGTGCGGAGACAACATGCCTAAACTCCCTCTGACGCCCGAACAGCGCATTAAGGAACTCGAACAGCAATTGGCTGAATCCGAGGTTAAAGCCCAGTTCTTCGAAGCCGTCGTCAAAGTGATGAATACCGAGTTCGGTGCCACGCTGACAAAAAAGCAGTTAGCCGCCTTATCGCGCAAACACAAACGCCGCGACTCACAGTAACGCGCGCTTGCCGATGGATGGGTATCAGCCGACAGGCGTGGTATCAGTCCCTGCAACGCGAAGCAGGCAGAGAGGAGCAGGCCCGGCATCTCATCGAACAGGTGATGGCTATCCGCTTGCACCAGCCCCGGTTAGGGGCGCGTAAGCTGCATCACCTGTTGCGACGACGCCCCGAACCAGCGTTGCATGTGGGGCGAGACCGGCTGTTCAGTATCCTGCGTTGTGCACGGTTACTGGTGATGCCCAAACGGGCGTATCACAAGACGACGCAGAGTCATCATCGTTTTTATCGCCATCCCAACTTGCTGAAGGCGGGGGATAATCAGGTAATAGCCAGCCGTCCGGAACAAGTATGGGTGGCAGATATCACCTACCTGCCGCTGAGAACGGGAACGGCGTATGTCAGCCTGATAACGGATGCCTGGTCGAGAAAAATCGTGGGGTATCACGTGCATGACAGTCTGCATACACGACATGTCGCCTGCGCGTTCAAAATGGCGCTGGCCAGCAGACGCTCGGCGCTGCCGTTGGTGCATCACTCGGACAGGGGTATCCAGTACTGCTCGCAAGAATATCAGGCGTTACATCAGAAGTATGGTGTCACTTGCTCGATGACGGACGGGTATGACTGTTATCAGAATGCGCTGGCGGAACGGGTAAACGGGATACTTAAAACGGAATACCTGCTCGGCAGGCCAGAAGACATCGCGCAGGCAAGAAAGATGGTCAGGGAATCGGTGAACATCTACAACACACGGCGGCCGCACCTGTCGCTAAAATATAAAACGCCCGATGAGGTTCATCGGGCGTTATCCGGCTGAAAAGTGTCAACCTATATCAGGACTAGTCATAGCAATCAAAGATTAACGTGAACCGCGTAAAAATGCCTCGGTCAGGAACAGCGCACTGACATTGCGCGCCTCACGGAAATCCGGTTCGGCCAGCAACGCCATCATATCGGCAATCGGCCAGCGAACCTGCGGCAAGGGCTCCGGCTCATCCCCTTCCAGACTCTGCGGGTAGAGATCGTGCGCCAGCACGATATTCATTTTGCTGGAAAAGTACGAGGGGGCCATCGTCAGTTTGCTGAGGAAATCAAAACGTTTGGCGCCAAACCCCACCTCTTCCATCAGCTCACGGTTGGCCGCCTCCAACACACCCTCACCGGGATCGATCAACCCCTTGGGGAACCCCAGCTCATAAGATTCGGTACCCACCGCATATTCACGGATCAGCAGCAAGTCATCGCCAATCACCGGCACAATCATCACGGCCTCACGGTCCGAGGGCCGCATCCGCTCATACACCCGCCGTACACCGTTACTGAACTCCAAATCGACGGACTCAACGTTAAATAAACGCGAACGTGCGACCGTTTCAACTTTCAGAATTTTAGGTTTTTGCAGGTGTTTATCCATGATTGCCTCAAATGAGTTATCCGGCGGCAGGCCACAACAGCATGCGTGATGACGCAGATAACCAGAATAATGATTGGCGTGACGCGCAGTTCACTTGCGTTCAAACGCTGACCAAATCCGATCTTGATCACATTGTGCGTTAATGAGAACCTTTGCCGCAACGAGCACAAGCAGTAATTTACTTTTTTTTAACAACCGTAGCCAGCTCAGGCCGATTTTCTGTCTTTCTCGGGTAAAAAAGAGTGCATTAAAATAAGATAATGCCGATACCGATAGAAGAGCCCGATTGCTATCATCACACAGGTAAGACATGGCGATAAAACGGGCAGTTATTATCAATAAATGAGATCCCGGCGGAGAATCTTTCCTCCCGTCACTGTTCAGGGTGTCTCTTGGTGATTTGACTGCGTATAATGCGCCACGATTCATCAGGTTGGTGAGGTTCACGGGTCCAAGATGGGGATAGCATGAGCACAATAGTGTTGATATTGGCCTTAGTGCTTGCCTGCCTGATTGCCGCCGGCCTGTATCTCTGGTTTAAAGCCCGCAATCAGCCGCTGCTCACGCGCGCGTTGCCCTTTATCAAACCCACGCACCGTAAACTGACCGGCGAAGAGCGCGCCGCCGTCGAGCATTATCTCGGCCAGCAAAATAAGCTGAGCAACAAACTGTTGCCCGGTAACAGCTCATTGCCTTCCGCCAAGCTGGCGCTGACCCCGCAAAGCGACAACGTCTACCCCATTACCCACGCTATTACCCGCTACGGGCTGGCCAGCGATGAACCCAACAAGTGGCGCTATTATCTGGACGCCGAAGAGGTGCATCTGCCGCCGTTCTGGGAACAGTACATCAGCGCCGATAACCATGTGGAAGTGATCAGAACCCAGACGTTACCGCTGGTTATCTCCCTTAACGGGCATTCGCTGAAAGACCATATTCACGATCGACCGCAACCGCCGGTGGTGAAAGCGCCCCCAATTCAAAATGCCTCCATTCGCAAGGAAGAGAGTGAGCATGTCGAGCTGGTGAATATCCGCAAGGAAACGCCGGAAGAACACGCGCTGACTCGCCCGAACGGCATCAAGGAAGCTGCCGTTATCTCGGCCGCCCTGCTGCTGCTGTTCTTCAGCCTGATAAGCCCGGTGGTGGTTATTCCCTGGATGATCCTGGTCGCCGTGCTGATGATCGCCTGGGGCTGCTGGAACCTGTTCCGTCGGCCGGCAACGCGAGAACTGAAAGAAGTGCACTGCCTGCGAGGCACCCCCAAGCGCTGGGGACTGTTTGGCGAATCCAATCAGGGGCAAATCAGTAATATCTCTCTCGGCATCATCGATCTGATTTATCCGCCGCACTGGCAGCCTTATATCACCCAGGATCTGGGCAAGACCACCGACGTGGATATCTACCTTAACCGCCAGGTGTTGCGCCAGGGACGCTTCCTTTCTCTGCATGATGAGGTGAAAAACTTCCCGTTGCAGCAGTGGGGCAGAAACGCGGTGCTGATGGCCAGTTCGTTTTTGGTGCTGGTGCTGCTGCTGACCTATATTCCGCTAAGCCTGCCGCTTAAGCTGAGCATGGCCTGGCTGCAGGGCGCGCAAAAAATCGAAGTGACCAACGTTCAGGCTCTCGAAGGCGCCACCTTGCGCATCGGCGATACCCTGAAAGCTCAAGGTAACGGTATGTGTTATGTGCCGCCACCGGTCAGCGGTTCGCACACCTCCAACTTTATGCCTTTCGACTGCTCAGGCATTTACTGGAACAACGCAGCCCCCCTGCCGCAGCCGGAATCAGACGTCATCGACAAAGCTTCAGCGTTGCTGGCGACGGTCAATACTCAGTTGCATCCCGACGGTACCGATCAGAAACTCAACCCGCAGCTGGCCAGCGCGATTGAAAAATCCGGCATGATCCTATTGGACGATTTTTCCGATATCGTGCTGAAAACGCAGGATCTGTGCCAGGCGGACAACGACTGCGTTCGGCTGAAAAACGCCCTGGTGAACCTAGGTAACGTCAAAAACTGGGCTACCCTGGTGAAACGCGCCAAGTCGGGCGCTTTGCAGGGGGTCAACGTGTTGCTGCGCCCGGTGAGTGCCGAATCGCTGGAAAGCCTGACCAAGGTTGCCGCATCGTCGTTTGTCTACAGCGAAACCCGGCAGGCCGCCGCCGCGCTCAACAGCCCTCCACCTGGCGGGTTCCTGATCAGCAGCGATGAAGGCAAACAGCTGGTCAATCACCCACAGCCTGCGGTCCCCTTAAACGAGTACAACGCGCTCGATCAATGGAATGAACTGCAACGTCTGGCCAGCATGCTGCTGCATACGCCGTTTGAAGCTCAGGGCGTGATCACCAGTATCAGCGTCGACGCCAACGGTACACGCCATATTGCGCTGCACAGCGAGCCAGATATCATCACCCTGTGGCGCTATCTCGGTACCAGCCTGCTGCTGCTGACGGTTGCCATCGTTCTGGGTTACAACACCTGGCGACTGGTGCAGCGCCGCCACATCAACCAGCACCGAACCGCCGATATCCAGCGCTATTACGAAAGCTGCTTTAACCCGCAACTGTCCCCGATGTCATTGCGGCCAATGCCCTGAGTCGTTCGCAGGCCTGCTTCCTGTCATCCGCTTATGCTACGCTAACGCTATTCCCCTTATCCTGCGGACCCCCGACGGTTCGCCTATGGAGTTTTCATGGTTCCCGAGTTTGACTGGCGTGAAATTGATACCGTGCTGCTGGATATGGACGGCACCCTGCTCGATCTGGAGTTCGACAGCCACTTTTGGCTCAGCCTGGTGCCACAAGCCCTGAGCGAGCAGCGTGCTATTCCCTTCGACGAAGCGCGTAAAATCATTCACCAGGAATATTTGGCGGTGCAGCACACCATGAACTGGTACTGCTTCGACTACTGGAGCGAACGGCTGGATCTTGATATTTACCGCATGACCACGGAGGTTGGCAGCCGAGCCCGCCTGCGTGAGGATACCGAGCCCTTTTTGCAGGCATTGCGAGCCGCAGGTCACCGGACTATCCTGTTGACCAACGCCCATCCGCACAGCCTGGCGGTAAAAATTGAGCATACCGGTTTGGATCGCCACCTTGATTTATTACTTTCTACCCACACATTTGGTTATCCGAAAGAAGATCAGCGTTTGTGGCAGGCCGTGCAGCAACACACCGGATTTGATCCGCAACGCACCCTGTTCGTCGACGACGGTGAACCTATTCTGGATGCTGCCCGCACCTTCGGTATTCGCTATTGCCTGGGCGTGCAGAATCCGGACTCCAGCATGGCGGAGAAAACCTTTCGACACTACCCGGCAATGCGCGACTACCGCCTGTTGATACCGGCGTTAGCCAGGGGGGAGCAATGAAAGATAAGGAAACACGAGACGACGCGGTCCGGCTGGATAAATGGCTTTGGGCGGCTCGTTTCTACAAAACCCGCGCGTTGGCGCGGGACATGATCGACGGCGGCAAGGTGCACTATAACGGACAGCGCGGTAAGCCGAGCAAGAATGTCGAGCTCAATGCCGAGATCAAGCTGCGTCAGGGTAACGATGAGCGCACGGTGATCGTTCTGGCTCTGGCCAGCCAACGGCGCGGCGCCGACGAGGCGCAGCAAATGTATCAGGAAACCGAAGCCAGCATCGCCAATCGAGAGAAAGTGGCGCTCGCACGCAAGATGAATGCGCTGACCATGCCGCATCCGGACCGCCGTCCGGACAAGAAAGAGCGGCGCGACCTGATTAAATTTAAATTTGGTGAGCAGGAATAACCCCTCGCCGCAATGAGAGAAAACTATGTCTAACCATGACCAATTGCACCGTTACCTGTTTGAAAACTACGCGGTGCGCGGTGAGCTGGTTACCGTCAGCGAAACCTATCAGCAGGTCCTGAACAACCATGATTATCCGGCGCCGGTTAAAAAACTGCTGGGTGAACTGCTGGTGGCCACCAGCCTGCTGACCGCAACCTTGAAGTTCGACGGCGATATCACCGTACAATTACAGGGTGATGGCCCGCTGAAGCTGGCCGTGATTAACGGCAACAACCGCCAGGAAATGCGTGGCGTAGCGCGCGTACAGAGCGAAATCGCCAATGACAGCACGCTGCATCAGTTGATCGGCAACGGCGTCATGGTGATCACCATCGCGCCAACCGAAGGCGAGCGCTATCAGGGCGTAGTGGCACTGGAAGGCGAAACGCTGGCCGAATGCCTTGAGGCTTACTTCCGCCAGTCCGAACAGCTGCCAACCCGTCTGTTCATTCGCACCGGCGAGTTCGAAGGCCAACCGGCCGCGGGCGGTATGTTGCTGCAGGTGCTGCCGGCACAGGACGGCAATGCCGATGATTTCGATCATTTGGTACAACTGACCAACACGGTGAAAAGCGAAGAGCTGTTCAGCCTGCCGGCCAATGAAGTGCTGTATCGCCTGTATCACCAGGAAGAAGTCACTCTGTATGAACCACAGGACATGATCTTCCGTTGTACCTGTTCACGTCAGCGCTGCGCTGATGCGTTGGTCACCTTGCCAACCGACGAAGTGGCCCAAATGCTGGAGCAGGATGGCAATATCGATATGCACTGCGATTACTGCGGCAATCACTATGTGTTTGACGCCGTAGACGTTGCCGCCTTGTACACTGGTAACACCGGTGACAGCGATCAGTTGCACTAAGTAGCACCCCATATCGGCGGGCGCGCCCTGCGCCCGCTCATTCACCGCGTTTGCACGTTTGCTTTTTTCCGTGTGCTATCTCTCAGATCGTAACGAAAAACCGACTAAAACGTTAAATATTTGATACCTATCGCGGTTACTCGCTGTTGAATCCCTACAATTGGCGCCAGAAATTCTGTGACCAAGGAGTAGTGACATGCGTGTTAAAGGTATAACCCCTCAGGATTTGGCCGCTTATGGGATTCATAACGTCGGCGAAATCGTTCACAACCCGAGTTATGACTTGCTGTTCAAGGAAGAAACAGACCCATCTCTGGAAGGTTATGAGCGTGGGGTCGTAACCAAGCTGGGTGCTGTATCCGTCGACACCGGTATTTTTACCGGCCGTTCCCCGAAAGATAAGTACATCGTCCGTGACGACATCACCCGCGACACCGTCTGGTGGGCCGATCAGGGTAAAGGCAAAAACGACAACAAACCCCTCAGTCCGGAAATTTGGGCTGACCTGAAACAGCTGGTCACCACGCAGCTCTCCGGCAAACGCCTGTTTGTGGTGGATACCTTCTGCGGCGCCAACGCCGACTCACGCTTGAAAGTCCGCTTTATCACCGAGGTGGCC
Source organism: Serratia sp. BNK-12 (assembly GCF_047456085.1). Taxonomy (NCBI): domain Bacteria; kingdom Pseudomonadati; phylum Pseudomonadota; class Gammaproteobacteria; order Enterobacterales; family Yersiniaceae; genus Serratia; species Serratia sp. BNK-12. The sequence continues at coordinate 155,897 of NZ_CP179896.1, read as the reverse complement.
TGGCAGGCGCACTTCGTCAAAAACATGTTCATTCGCCCGACGGAAGAAGAACTGCAGGATTTCGAACCGGACTTCGTGGTGATGAACGGCGCCAAATGCACTAACCCGAACTGGCAGCAACAGGGCCTGAACTCGGAAAACTTTGTCGCTTTCAACCTGACCGAACGCATGCAGCTGATTGGTGGCACCTGGTACGGCGGCGAAATGAAAAAGGGTATGTTCTCCATGATGAACTACCTGCTGCCGCTGAAAGGCATCGCTTCCATGCACTGCTCGGCTAACGTGGGTGAAAAAGGTGACGTGGCGGTGTTCTTCGGCCTGTCCGGCACCGGCAAAACCACCCTGTCTACCGATCCAAAACGCCAGCTGATTGGCGATGACGAACACGGCTGGGATGACGACGGCGTGTTCAACTTCGAAGGCGGTTGCTACGCCAAAACCATCAAGCTGTCCGAAGAAGCCGAGCCGGATATCTATCACGCCATCAAACGCGATGCGCTGCTGGAAAACGTCACGGTGCTGGCCGACGGTACGATTGATTTCAACGACGGCTCGAAAACCGAAAACACCCGTGTTTCCTACCCGATCTATCACATCCAGAATATCGTCAAGCCAGTTTCCAAGGCCGGCCACGCCACCAAGGTGATTTTCCTGACTGCGGACGCCTTCGGCGTGTTGCCACCGGTTTCTCGCCTGACCGCCAACCAGACCCAGTACCACTTCCTGTCCGGCTTTACCGCCAAGCTGGCCGGTACCGAGCGCGGCGTGACCGAGCCGACCCCAACCTTCTCCGCCTGCTTCGGCGCAGCCTTCCTGTCGCTGCACCCAACGCAATACGCCGAAGTCCTGGTGAAGCGCATGCAGGCTGCGGGTGCCCAGGCCTACCTGGTCAACACCGGCTGGAACGGCACCGGTAAACGCATTTCGATCAAAGATACTCGCGGTATTATCGATGCGATCCTCAGCGGTGAAATCGATAAGGCAGAAACCATTACCCTGCCGATCTTCGATCTGGCGATGCCAACCTCACTGCCTGGCGTCAACCCGGATATCCTGGATCCGCGCGCCACTTACGCCAGCATTGAGCAATGGCAAGAGAAGGCACAGGATCTGGCCGAGCGTTTTGTCACCAACTTTGACAAATACACCGACACTCCAGCGGGTGCAGCGCTGGTCAGCGCCGGTCCAAAACTGTAATACCTTCCTTTTACAGCTTCAGCTAAGGCGTGGATATCACGCCTTTTTTATTTTTATCGGTTGTTTTCTTGATCGGCACAACGAGATAATAATGCAGTGCAATCATTGATAGCAACGGAGGTTTCAATGGCTACCATAACCGTCAGAAATCTGGACGACGAAGTAAAGGAGTTGCTGCGCGTCTCGGCAGCAAAAAATGGCCATTCCATGGAGGAGGAAGCTCGCATGATTTTGAAACAGGCATTAGTGAAAAAACCGCCGCGTTATGGGTTAGGCACCTGGATGCATCAACACTTTGCCGAGTTGGGCGGGGTTGAACTGGAGATCCCACCGCGCGATGCCACGCCGCCGCGTATTGGCACCTTTGACGACGACGATGACAAATTATGATTATTCTCGATACCAACGTGGTTTCAGAAACGTTGCGCCCCAACCCGCACTATAACGTCATCAGATGGCTGAATGAAAAAGACAATGATGAGCTTTATCTGAGTGCGATAGTTCTCGCCGAGTTGTTCAGTGGAGTTGCCTGTATGCCTGATGGGAAACGGCAGCGCGAATTCAAACACAAGCTGGCGGAGGCAGTGCAGATTAGATTTGATGAGCAAACCCTGCCATTTGATACACTCTGCGCACTGCAATACGCGGAACTTATGGAGAAAAATCAGCGTCAGGGCCGGTTAATGGGCATCGTCGATACCCAAATCGCCGCCACCTGCCTGCATTACGGTGCCACCCTGGCCACGCGCAATACCCAAAACTTTATCCATTGCGGCATTGAGTTAATCGATCCCTGGCAGGCCACGACGGGCCGGCGTCTGCATGAAGAGGCAGCGGAATACTACGTGATGAGCAGGAAGTCCTGACGGGGGCGCAAACTGCGGCCCCCAGACAAAAAGATTACGCGCTGTCCTTCGGGGTCTGATGCCCATTGCCCGACTCTTTTTTCTCCATCGGTAACGGAATATAAGCCCGAATCAACAGCCCACCGCGTTCGCTGGTGCCGATATCCAGTGCGCCATGATGCCCATCGATAATACGCTGTACGATAGCCAGGCCCAGCCCGGTCCCGCTGGTACTGCGCGCGCTGTCACCACGAACAAATGGCTGCAACAGATGCTTCAGCTCTTCCGGTTTAATGCCCGGGCCGTCGTCTTCCACCTGGAACCAGCCGCGCTGCAGCTCACGGCCGCTGCTGACTTTGATCCAACCGTTGCCGTAACGCGCCGCATTCACCACCATATTCACTGCCGCACGCTTGATCGACAACGGATGCACATTCATCATCAGTTCGCCCGGCGCCAAAGCGGTTTCAATCACCCGCTCATAGCCACTCTCGGCAGCCACCACTTCGCCAAGAATGCTATTCAAATCGCTGATTTCTGTCTGCATCTCCTGGCCGGTGCGCAGATAATCAATAAACTGCTCAATGATGTCGTTGCACTCTTCAATATCTTTATTGATCGACTCCGCCAGGTAGCCGTCTTCGGCACTCATCATCTCGGTCGCCAGACGGATACGCGTCAGTGGCGTACGCAGGTCGTGGCTCACCCCGGCCATCAGCAATGTGCGGTCGTCCGCCAGCTGCTTGACGCCCGACGCCATCTGATTAAAGGCCCGCGTTACCGAACGGACTTCCGATGCGCCATACTCACGCAGCGGCGGTGGAATGATGCCCTTGCCCACCTGCAAAGCGGCATGCTCAAGCTCCACCAGCGGGCGGTTCTGAATACGGATAAACAGCCAGGCGCCACCTATGGCCAACAGCATAATCGCCAGGGTATAGCGGAACAGCGGCGAGAAATCGCCCTGGTGAATTTCAGTCAGCGGAACACGCACCCAGATATCCGGTTGCAGCCAGGTTTTCAGCCACACCACCGGTGAGTTTTTGTTTACTTCCACCCGCACGTCGGTGGGCCCGCCGAGCTGCTGCGCCATTTGCTGGCTGAGGAATTGGTAGTGCTGCGCCCAGCGCAGACCGCTCTCTTCCGCCGCAGAATTGGTGTAGAGAGAAATGCCCAGTTCGCGATAGATTTCGCGACGGAACGCCGGTGGCACTTCCAGCAAAGTACCATCCTCCAGCTGCAGCCGGTCGGTCATCAGCATACGAACTTCGTAGGCCAACACCTTATTGAACTGCTGCAGGCTGGGCAGGATGGCGAAGTTCAGCACCACCAGATAGGTCGTCACCAGGCTGACGAACAGCAAGGTGACGATCAATAGCAGGGTTCGGGCAAACGAGCTACGCGGTGAAAAGCGCAATCGTCTCATGCCTTGCTGCCGTCCGGGACGAAGACGTAGCCAAGACCCCAAACGGTCTGGATGTAGCGTGGATGCGCAGGATCTTCCTCGACCATGCGACGCAAACGAGAAATTTGCACGTCGATGGAGCGTTCCATGGCGCTGTATTCACGGCCGCGGGCCAGGTTCATCAGCTTGTCGCGCGAAAGCGGTTCGCGTGGATGGCTGACCAATGCCTTCAGCACTGCGAATTCGCCGCTGGTCAATGGCATAGGCTCGTCTTCGCGGAACATTTCGCGGGTGCCGAGGTTCAGTTTGAATTTACCAAAGGCGATCACCGCCTCTTCCTGTGAAGGAGCGCCCGGCAGTTCATTGGCCTGACGGCGCAACACCGCACGGATGCGGGCCAGCAGTTCACGTGGGTTGAAGGGTTTTGGGATGTAATCGTCAGCGCCGATTTCCAGGCCAACGATACGGTCGACTTCTTCACCTTTGGCGGTCACCATAATGATCGGCATAGGGTTGCTTTGGCTGCGCAGACGGCGGCAGATGGAAAGACCATCTTCGCCCGGCAACATCAGGTCAAGTACCATCAGGTGGAATGATTCACGAGTCAGCAAGCGATCCATTTGCTCAGCGTTGGCTACGCTGCGAACCTGAAAACCCTGTTCGGTTAAATAACGCTCTAAAAGCGCACGCAGGCGCATGTCATCATCGACGACCAGAATCTTATGATTCTCTTGCATTGTATTACTCCCAAAGGCTTTATTGCCTGACGTGAATATTGTTAAAAAACCCTGTCATTTCGGACAGCGTTTAATGGTATATATTCTAGACGAAATTGTTACAAAGCTTATTCTTTTGCCCATTTATCAACAATTTTCATCAAAATGCCCGCAACGATTCGCCAAAATCACGATGCGCATAGGTTAAATTTAGAAGCACTGCGTCTTTTGGCTGGCGGCATACCCGACGGCTGATTCGGCAGTGTAACTCAGCCGGGGCGATAAGAAACGCCAGCACCGGCAATTTTGCGCGTGGCCGATGATTAACGCTCATTGGATTGTGCAACAGCAGCCTACAGCCCGATGCGAGTTTGTGCGACACTTTGCCAACGCAATGACGTCCTTCCCTTTGATATGTCCCTAAAGGCGGAACCACGATGAGAACGCAGCTGATAACCCGCGAAGGTTACGACAAGCTAAAGCAGGAATTAGACTTTCTCTGGCGCGAAGATCGGCCAGAGGTCACCAAAAAAGTGACCTGGGCAGCCAGCCTCGGCGACAGAAGTGAAAATGCCGATTATCAGTACAACAAAAAACGGCTGCGGGAAATCGATCGCCGCGTACGCTACCTGACCAAATGCCTCGAGCAATTAAAGATTGTCGATTACTCCCCGCAGCAGGAAGGCAAAGTGTTTTTCGGTGCCTGGGTGGTAGTGGAAAACGAGGACGGCGACACTAAACGCTTTCGCATCGTCGGCTATGACGAGATTTTTGGCCGCCGAGACTACATCTCCATCGATTCGCCCATGGCCCGCGCGCTGCTTAAAAAAGAAGTGGGTGATGCCGCCACCGTCAATACGCCAGTCGGCGATGCCCTGTGGTACGTGAATGAGATCGAGTACGTAAAATAAGATTTCAGTTTTTTCCGAGCGACCGCCCGCCGCCGCAGTACAGGCCGCTTTACGCGCTATGACTGTCGAGAGGCGGCCCGCTCCACTGGCATTTTCCCCGCGCAATCCGTATAACTGTCCCCCTGTTTACCAACCGTTCTCAACAGATACCAGACTTATGAATGACCCACTGAGCCGCATTATTGCAACAGAACTGCAGGCCCGGCCGGAGCAAGTTGACTCCGCCATCCGTCTGCTGGATGAAGGTAATACCGTGCCCTTTATTGCACGCTATCGTAAGGAAGTCACCGGGGGTCTGGACGATACCCAACTGCGCCAGCTGGAAACCCGCCTGGGTTATCTGCGTGAACTGGAAGACCGCCGTCAGACCATCCTTAAATCGATCGACGAGCAGGGCAAACTGACCGAACAGCTGGCGACGGCGATCACCGCCACGCAAAGCAAAACCGAACTCGAAGACCTCTACCTGCCTTACAAACCGAAGCGCCGCACCCGTGGCCAGATCGCGATTGAAGCCGGTCTGGAGCCTCTGGCGAACACGCTGTGGCAGGATCCTCAGCAACAACCTGAACAGTTGGCCGAAGGTTACGTTAATGCAGACAAGGGCGTAGCGGACGTAAAAGCCGCCCTCGACGGCGCGCGTTATATCCTGATGGAGCGCTTCGCCGAAGACGCCGCATTACTGGCCAAGGTCCGTAACTACCTATGGAAACATGCGCACCTGGTGTCCAAAGTGGTGGAAGGCAAGGAAGAAGCCGGGGCCAAGTTCCGCGACTATTTCGATCATCATGAACCCATTGCCCAGGTGCCATCGCACCGTGCGCTGGCCATGTTCCGCGGCCGTAACGAAGGCGTACTGCAGCTGGCGCTGAATGCCGATCCGCAGTTTGAAGAAGCCCCACGCGAAAGCCAGGCGGAGCAGATCATCATCAGCCACCTGGATCTGCGCCTGAATGATGCTCCGGCGGACGCCTGGCGCAAAGCGGTGGTCAACTGGACCTGGCGTATCAAGGTGCTGCTGCATCTGGAAACCGAACTGATGAGCACGGTGCGCGAACGCGCGGAAGATGAAGCGATCAACGTCTTTGCCCGTAACATGCATGACCTGCTGATGGCGGCACCGGCCGGTATGCGCGCCACCATGGGGCTGGATCCGGGCCTGCGTACCGGGGTCAAAGTGGCGGTAGTCGATGCTACCGGCAAGCTGGTCGCCACCGACACCGTGTACCCGCACACCGGTCAGGCCGCTAAAGCCGCCGCCATCGTCGCCGCACTGTGCATCAAGCATAAAGTGGAGCTGGTCGCCATCGGCAACGGCACCGCATCGCGCGAGACCGAACGTTTTTACCTCGACCTGCAACAGCAGTTCAGCGAAGTCAAAGCACAAAAGGTGATCGTCAGCGAAGCCGGCGCTTCGGTGTACTCCGCTTCCGAACTGGCGGCGCTGGAATTCCCTAACCTCGACGTCTCGCTGCGCGGTGCGGTATCCATCGCACGTCGTCTGCAGGATCCGCTGGCCGAGCTGGTCAAAATCGATCCGAAATCCATCGGCGTCGGCCAGTATCAGCATGACGTCAGCCAAAGCCAACTGGCGAAAAAACTCGACTCCGTGGTCGAAGACTGCGTGAACGCCGTCGGTGTGGATCTGAATACCGCCTCGGTGCCGCTGCTGACCCGCGTAGCCGGCCTGACGCGCATGATGGCGCAGAATATCGTCACCTGGCGTGACGAAAATGGCCGCTTCAGCAACCGCGAACAGCTGCTGAAAGTCAGTCGCTTGGGGCCGAAAGCCTTTGAACAGTGCGCCGGCTTCTTGCGTATCAACCACGGCGACAACCCACTGGACGCCTCAACCGTTCACCCGGAAACCTACCCGGTGGTCGAACGCATTCTGGCCGCAACTCATCAGGCTCTGCAGGATCTGATGGGCAACCCGGCGGCGGTGCGCAGCCTGAAGGCCAGCGACTTTACCGACGAGAAGTTCGGTGTGCCGACGGTGACCGACATCCTGAAGGAGCTGGAGAAGCCGGGCCGCGATCCGCGTCCGGAATTCAAAACCGCAACCTTTGCCGAAGGGGTGGAAACCCTCAACGACCTGCAGCCGGGAATGATCCTGGAAGGTTCGGTCACCAACGTCACCAACTTCGGTGCCTTTGTTGATATCGGCGTGCATCAGGATGGGTTGGTGCATATCTCCTCGCTGGCGGACAAGTTTGTCGAAGATCCGCACACCGTGGTGAAAGCCGGTGACATCGTCAAAGTGAAGGTGATGGAAGTGGACCTGCAACGTAAACGCATTGCATTGAGCATGCGTCTGGACGAGCAACCGGGTGAAGGTTCCCCACGGCGCGGTGGCAATTCAGCGCCGGCCAAGGACAACACCTCGCGACCGCAGGCCAATAAGTCCAAACCGCGTGGCGCTAACACCTCGGCAGGCAACAGCGCCATGGGTGACGCACTGGCGGCAGCCTTTGGCAGAAAGTCGTAGTCAGGCGGCCAGCAGAAAACGCATGAGGCACAGGGAGGGGGTTAACCCCTCCCTTTTCCGCTAAATACCCTCATCATTTTTTGACCCGCCTCAATAAACCCGCATTTTTATTCGCTGCCGCCGACAGCCCTGATAATTCCGGTTTTAAGCCTGAAAGCCACGCTAAATAGCCATTTATTAACATCTCTATTAACATTAAATTCTCATTCCGGTATTTCTCAGCGAAACACAAATGCTTAGCGCTCGTATTCAGCCGGCAATATGTTGCCTAATAAATACCGATATTGACGTCACTGAATCAAAGCTGTCGAATCTGTCACTACTTTTTTCAAACCGGAAAAATTCACTACAAATACGTAACTGATTTAACTCACCATTCGCATTTGCACCCCACCAGGCTGGGTGATAAAAATAGCGCTGTCAGGCAATTGCATTCTCTAAATGTGATCGCCACAACCTTTGGTTACCAATACCCCTATTTTTTGTATTGAATACGATAATTATTCTCACTATTATTATTTTGCGTGTTCACTGCATTGCCTCATGGATTGAAAGCGTCGGCAGCCCGTGGTTTTTATCTCGGGACTGCCATTGGAACGTTCTTTTATCATCACCAGCCCAATAGCCTGGGCTTAGAGAAGGTTACATGCATCTTCTGCCTAAACGGTCTTATAAGATCGCCGGCTTCGCCAATGAAATCGGCCCGGCTTATCGCCAAAAACTTTTATCCCTCGGCATGCTGCCGGGCTCGTCTTTTGAAGTGGTACGCGTCGCACCATTGGGTGATCCCATAGAAATAAAAACCCGCCGCGTCAGCCTGGTGCTGCGTAGGAAAGATCTGGCCCTGATCCTGCTCGACGGCTAGTCCTGAGCCGCCTTGCCTTGGCCATGCATCTTGCCTGGCCCAACTTCCATTGACTGATATCACGCTAAATTATGAAAAAACTCACTATTGGCTTAATAGGCAACCCCAACTCCGGCAAAACTACGCTGTTCAACCAGCTGACCGGGGCACGCCAGCGGGTCGGTAACTGGGCGGGCGTGACGGTAGAACGCAAAGAAGGCCTGTTCACCACGCCGCAATCACAGGTCAAACTGGTCGATCTGCCCGGCACCTACTCCCTGACCACCATCTCGGAGCAAACCTCACTCGACGAACAAATTGCCTGCCACTACATTCTGAGCGGCGATGCCGATCTGCTGATCAACGTGGTCGATGCTTCCAATCTGGAACGCAATCTATACCTGACGCTGCAACTGCTGGAGCTGGGCATCCCCTGCATTGTCGCGCTGAATATGTTGGATATCGCCAAAAGCCAAAAAATTAATATCGATATCGCGGCACTGTCGGCGCGTCTCGGCTGTCCGGTGGTGCCGATGGTGTCCACCAAAGCCGACGGCATTGGCGTGCTGAAGCAGATGATCGACAATCATCAATTCAATGAATTAAAAGCGCTGGTGAACTACCCGCCGCTGCTGCTCAAGGAAATGACCACGCTGAGCGACGCCATGCCGCAGACCCTGCCAAGCGAGCAACGTCGCTGGCTGGCGCTGCAGATGCTGGAAGGTGATATCTACAGCCACCAGCTTGCCGGCCCTGCGGCGGCCCTGCTGCCGGCGGCCAAACAGGCGCTGCAGCGGCAACAGCAGGAAGATCCTGCACTGGTGATTGCCGATGCGCGTTATCAGTCAATCGCCACCCTGTGCGATGCCGTGAGCAATTCACAACAGGCCATGCCGAACCGTCTGACCGAAGCGCTGGATAAAGTGATCCTCAACCGCTGGTTAGGGGTGCCCATCTTCCTGCTGGTGATGTATTTGATGTTCCTGCTGGCCATCAACCTCGGCGGCGCACTGCAGCCGATCTTCGATATCGGGTCAGCGGCAATCTTTATTCAGGGTATTCAATGGCTGGGCTATACCCTGCACTTCCCTGAATGGTTGACCATTTTCCTGGCGCAGGGGGTCGGTGGTGGTATCAACACCGTGCTGCCGCTGGTGCCGCAAATCGGCATGATGTACCTGTTCCTGTCGTTCCTCGAAGACTCCGGCTATATGGCGCGTGCGGCATTCGTGATGGACCGTCTGATGCAGGCGCTCGGGTTGCCCGGCAAGTCCTTCGTGCCGCTGATCGTCGGCTTCGGCTGTAACGTGCCTTCGATCATGGGCGCACGTACGCTGGATGCGCAGCGCGAACGCCTGATTACCATCATGATGGCGCCCTTCATGTCCTGCGGGGCTCGGCTGGCGATCTTCGCCGTGTTTGCCGCTGCTTTCTTTGGCCAGGACGGCGCAGGCGTGGTGTTCTCTTTGTATATGCTGGGTATTGTGGTGGCAATCCTCACCGGTCTGGTATTGAAGTACACCATCATGCGCGGTGAAGCTTCCCCCTTCGTGATGGAGTTGCCGGTTTACCACGTGCCACACCTGAAAAGCCTGCTGCTGCAAACCTGGCAGCGCCTGAAAGGCTTTGTGCTGCGTGCCGGTAAGGTGATTGTAGTTGCCAGCATCTTTATTGGCGGCCTGAACAGCTTTTCGTTCAGCGGCAAGCCGGTAGATAACATTAATGACTCGGCGCTGGCGTCGGTGTCCAAAGTATTGACGCCGCTGCTGAAACCGATGGGCGTGCACAGTGACAACTGGCAGGCTACCGTCGGCCTGGTGACCGGAGCCATGGCGAAAGAAGTGGTGGTCGGTACGCTAAATACCCTGTACACCGCCGAACATATCAACAGCACCGAATTTGATGCCGCCAACTTTAACCTGCTGGATGAACTGGGTGGCGCATTGGACACCACCTGGCAAGGGCTGAAAGACACCTTCAGCCTGAGCGTACTGTCCAACCCGATTGAGGCCAGCAAGGGCGATGGGGAAATGGACGTCGGCTCAATGGGCGTTATGAGCAGCAAATTCGGCTCCGGGGTTTCCGCCTACAGCTACCTGATCTTTGTGTTGCTGTACGTCCCTTGCGTCTCGGTGATGGGGGCCATTGCCCGCGAATCCAGCCGCGGCTGGATGACCTTCTCCATTCTCTGGGGGCTGAACGTCGCCTACTCGCTGGCCACGTTGTTTTATCAGATTGCCACCTTCAGCCAGCATCCGCAGTACAGTCTGGCGGCAATCGCCATCGTGGTGTTGTTCAATCTGCTGATTCTGTTCGGCCTGCGCCGGGCACGTAGTCGGGTCACGGTACGCCTGAGCAACGCCACCCCGGCAGCCTGCTGTCAGGGCGCCAAGGGAAACTGCCACTGATGGCCGGCCTGCTGCAGATCCGCGACGCATTGGCGCTGCACGGTAGCGTACAGGCGCTTCAGCTCAGCCGTCAGCTGGCGGCTCCGCTGCCGCTGGTGCAGGCAATGCTGGAGCGTTTGGTCGCAATGGGGAAAGTGGAGCGCATCGAGCAGGATAACAGCGCCTGCCTGAGCGGCAGTTGCAAAAGCTGTCCGGAAGGCAAAGCGTGCAGCAGTACGGTGATATATCGGTTAAAACACTGAGAGGTGGGGCGCGGCACGAGGCGCGCCCCCTTCTTGATTATTGCTTGTCTTTGTACACTTCGGCGATAGCACTGAACTTGCCGTGCTCACGGCCTGCCAGGATCACGTAATATTGTCCGCCTTTTTCATCAGCCAGTTTGGACAGTTCTTCTTTTGCATCCATCGGCGATGTGGTTTGTGCGGTGGTAGTTACCGTACCGATCTTCTCATATTTACCCGGATTCTTATCCAGGTCTTCCTTGGTCAGCAAGGTTGCCGCCAGGGTGCTGAAAGACACGGAACCCACAACTAACGCTGCAACAATCATTTTCAAAGATTTCATTACCATACCTCTCAAGGGATAATTTATTTGTTATGAAAGCCGTCCAGAGTAAATGCGCGATAACACTGGCTGCCGTGACATCTTCGGACCTCGTTGCTTTCCCTGACGAGACCGTTTTCCCAGAGACGAAACGCCGAATGAAAATACGCACGCGTTTTTTCATTGTGCAGCCAACGCAGTTACCCACCTAAGTATTGAACAGGTTTATTTTTTATCCACTAAGCGGCTCTTTTTTTAGCGCTTTATTGTGCGATTTTGGGTCAGATCCCATTTTCTGCCACAAAAGTGCCAATAATTTCTGCAAATTCATCAGGGTGGGAAATGAATGGTGCATGAGCTGCTTTTGCAATGATGATTGATGGCGAGTTTGGCCACTTGGCATCAAGCAGTTCTGCCACCTTACGCGGCACCAAACCGTCCAGATAACCGTAAACCCGCAACAGCGGCAACGGCAGCTGGGCCAGTGGCTGGCGCAAATCGGCCGTTCGCAGTATTTCCAGCCCACCGTTTAATACCTCAACGCTTGGCATCGGTTGGTTAAGCACCACCGATTTCAGCAGGCGGGCATCTTGCCGCGCGCTTTCCGTTCCCAGCGTCTGCAATGCCAGAAAACGCTCTACGGTACGCTGAAAATCCTGCCCCAGCTGATGCTGGAAACCGCTCAACACCTCCGGACGGATCCCCGGCCAGTCATCCTGAGCGGCAAAACAGGGTGATGAAGCCACGGTGATCAATCCGCTCACCCGTTGCGGCTGCAACAGCGCAATCTGGCTGGCCACCAGCCCGCCCAGCGACCAGCCCAGCCACCAGGCCTGCGCCGGTGCCGCGGCCATCACGGTTTCCGCCATCTGTTCGAGTGACATAGGGCCAAACCCCTGGCTACGGCCATAGCCCGGCAGGTCGACCAGATGCAGGCGGAAATGCGGCGTCAGTCGCTCAATCATGCAATGCCACACTTCGGCATTCAGCCCCCAACCGTGGAGCAGCACAAGATCGCGATCGCCTTCACCTATTGTTTGCCAGTACAACGCACTCATCCGTTATTGTCCTTTCATTCTCATCCGTCAGGGAGGACGGTTATGCTATCAATCCATAGCCGCTGTTGGCTATGCCGACAGTCGCTGCGTCTTTATGGTCAGGGTATCTGCAGCTACTGCCTGCGTCACATGCCCGCCAAACCTTTGTGCTGCCCGCGCTGCGGTCTGCCCGCCGGCGATGCCAGATTGCCCTGTGGCCGCTGCCTGCAACAGCCGCCACCCTGGCAGGCGCTGGTGTTCGTCAATGACTACGCCGCGCCGCTGCGCCAGTTGATAAAAAAGTTCAAGTTTCAGCACACGCCGGAACTGGCCCCGCTGCTGGCGCGGCTAATCCTGCTGAACTGGCAACAGGCGCATCGAGAGCAATATCTGAACAGACCCGATATCATTTTAGCGGTACCCTTACAGGCAAAACGTTGCTGGCGGCGCGGCTATAATCAGAGCGATCTGCTGGCACGGCCGCTGGCCCACTGGTTAGGGTGCGATTACCGCCCCGCCGCCCTGAGCCGGGTGCGTAAAACGGCTCCGCAGCAACGGCTATCGGCCCGCGCGCGGCGGCGCAATTTGCGTGGTGCGTTTCGTTGCCATGAAACCATGGCGGGCCGACACGTCGCGCTGCTGGACGATGTGGTGACGACCGGCAGTACGGTCATGGAAATCGCCAAGTTGTTGCAGCAGCAGGGAGCCGCATCGATCCAGATCTGGTGCGTTTGCCGCACGTTGTAGTACCAGGGCAATGGGCGTATTATAACCTAGTATTAAAGTCAACTATTTGAACTAACGAGCTAATGCCATGATTCGTATAACAGATACTGCACAGGAACACTTTGCCAAACTGCTGGCAAACCAAGAGGAAGGCACCCAAATCCGCGTATTCGTGATCAACCCGGGTACGCCTACGGCCGAATGCGGTGTCTCTTATTGCCCGCCGGACGCCGTTGAAGCGACAGATACCGAGCTGAAGTTCGAAAAGCTGTCCGCCTATATCGACGAGCTGAGCAAACCGTATCTGGAAGATGCCGAAATCGACTTCGTCACCGACCAACTGGGCTCGCAGCTGACGCTGAAAGCGCCAAACGCCAAAATGCGCAAGGTAGACGACAATGCGCCGCTGATGGAGCGTGTTGAATACGTGCTGCAGTCGCAGATCAACCCACAGCTGGCTGGCCACGGCGGCCGTGTGACCCTGATGGAAATCACCGACGATAGCCTGGCTATCCTGCAGTTTGGCGGCGGTTGTAACGGTTGTTCAATGGTCGATGTGACCCTGAAGGAAGGCATCGAGAAAGAGCTGCTGCAGAAGTTCCCTGAACTGAAAGGCGTACGCGATTTGACCGAGCACCAGCGCGGTGAGCACTCTTACTACTGATACCTTTCTTACTTGAAGTTGCAGCGTTGTTGGCTGCGTGCACTTACCCCAGTCACTTACCTGAGTAAGCTCCTGGGGATGCTCGCACTTGCCGCCTAGCTGCAACTCCAATTAATTTGGGTATCTACCATTTGCATGAGAGCTAAAGTTCTCATGCTCCGTCTTTAATACCACAATGGCTCTCTGTTACCCCACCGAGACCTTGCGCCGCCGCTTGTCCAAATCCTTCAGCAGGCGATTGACCTGCTGATCGGCAAACATCTCCTCCAGCGTTTTGGTCAGTTTTCGCCGCCAGTTTGGGTACTGATCGCTGGTGCCGGGAATATTGACCGGATCCGCCATATCCAACCAGTCTTCCGGCTGCAGACCCAGCAAGGCGCTGGCGCTGTCGGCGACATAGCGCTGCAAACCACGATTAAGCAGCGGGCTCATATTCAACAACGCCGCCTTTTTGCCCACTTTCTGCGGCACACAGCCATAGTGATGCAAGCCATCCAGTAGCCCCTGCTTGGCACGTTCGCGATCGGCGAACAGCTCTTTCAGGATCTCCGCATCCGGATACAACCCCAGCTTGTTGCCGAGCTTCAGATCGCCACTTTGCCAATAGCCGCGCAGCGTCGGCAGGTCGTGCGTGGTGATGGTCGCCATCGCCTGAACCGGATAGGCCTGCGGGGCGCGGAAGTGGTTCTCGCCGTCGCGTTCGAAGTACAGCACCTTGTAGGAATAAACGCCGCTGTCGCGCAGCTTGCCGACGATTTCCACCGGAACGGTACCGAGGTCCTCGCCAATCACCATGCAGCGGTGACGTTGACTTTCCAGCGCCAGCACCGCCAGCAGGTCATCGACCGGGTATTTCACGTAGGCGCCGTGAACGGCGGTTTCACCGTAAGGGATCCACCATAAACGCAGTAACGCCATCACATGATCAATACGCAGCGCACCACAGCTGGTCATATTGGCGCGCAGCAGATCGATAAACGGCTGATAGCCGCGCGCCGCCATCACATGCGGATCCATCGGCGGCAGCCCCCAGTTTTGCCCCAGCGGCCCGAGAATGTCCGGCGGTGCGCCAACCGAGGCCTTCAGACAATACAGCTCGCGTTCGCACCAGGTTTCCGCGCCCCCTTCCGCCACGCCGACCGCCAGATCGCGATACAGGCCAATCGGCATCTGCTGTTGCTGACTTTGGCGGAAACAATCGGCGAACTGACTGGCAGCCAACCACTGCAGCCACAGGTAAAATTGCACCTGTTCTTGCTGCTGCTGACAAAATTGCTTTACCGCAGCGCTATCACCCTGCTGATATTCTTCCGGCCAGGCCGGCCAGCCCCACAGGCTGTCATCCGCAGCCGCAAGATGAGCATGCAGCGCGTCGAATGCCGCCTGCTGATACAAACTTTCGCCGCCGTCGATAACAAACTGCTCGAATGCCTGACGTTGAGAGTCAGCGGCTTTACGCGCCTGGAACAGCGGGAATGCCAGTTGCAACGCCGCCAGCTTAAGCTGCGTCACCTTGCCGTAATCCACCCGATCGCTGGCACGGGCCTCGGCCAACTTTTTTTGCGTTGCCGGTTTCAGCCACCATTGCTGAGCGGCTTCGTTGCGCTGGAAATCCTCCACCGCGTTCACGTCAATATAGATGACGTTCAACCAGCGTCGCGACGACGGGCTATACGGACTGGCGCTTTCCGGGTTAGCCGGGTACAGCGAGTGAATCGGATTCAGCCCGACAAAAGCGCCGCCCCGTTCACCGACCTGCTCCACCATCTGGCGCAAGTCGCCAAAGTCACCGATGCCCCAGTTGCGATCGGAGCGAAGAGTGTAAAGCTGGACGCAAGCGCCCCACAGCTTCTTGCCGGTCAACAAGGCATCCGGTTCGAAGCAGCGTTTCGGCGCCACAATCAACCGGCACTGCCACTGCTGTTCACCCTGTGTCAGCGTCAGTTGATGATAGCCCGTTGGCAATTCAGCCGGCAGGGTGAACGTTTTGCGTGCGCTGGCACGGCCTTGCTGCCGGCCGCCGTCTTCGCGCAGCAGCGTCCACTGATACTCACCGCTGCCCGCCAGCGGCAATGCCACCGGCGCGCCCTGATAAAACACCTTCACCGCCGGCAGCGGCGTCACCGCAGGCTCCTGCGGTGACGCGCTTCGGCCCATGGCGTCCAGCAGCCTGCGCTTGGTGTCTTCAGCGATCGCCTGCTGTTGACCATGGGCGTTAATATAATCGGCAGCGATACCCGCCTGAGCTGCCGCCTGATCGATGACCTTGCGATCCATTCGCTCTCCTTAACGCTTGGCTTGCCAGATACGCTGCTGGTAGTCGCGGATCGAGCGATCCGAGCTGAACATCCCAACGCGTGCGGTGTTAAGAATAGTACGACGCGTCCATTCATCACGGTCACGATAGAGTTCGTCTACCTGCTGTTGAGCTTTACAGTAAGAAGCAAAGTCCGCCAGCACCAAATAAGGGTCGCCGCCTTCCAGCAGGCTGTGCAGCATCATGTCGAAAGCATGCTTGTCACCGTTGCTGAATGCACCGCTCGCCAATTCGTCCAGAATCGCTTTCAGATGTTTGTCTTTCTTGCGGTAGCTGAGCGGATCGTAGCCTTTCGCCAGCAGCGCCTTCACCTGATCCACGGTATTACCGAAGATAAAGATGTTGTCTTCGCCCACCTGCTCGGCGATTTCCACGTTAGCGCCATCCAGCGTGCCGACGGTCAGCGCGCCGTTTAACGCCAGCTTCATATTGCCGGTCCCTGAAGCTTCTTTACCGGCGGTGGAGATCTGCTCGGAGATATCCGCGGCCGGGATCATCAGCTCAGCGACGGAAACGCGGTAGTCAGGAATAAACGCCACTTTCAGGCGATCCTTCACCAGCGGATCGTTGTTGATCTTCGACGCCGCTTGGTTGATCGCATAAATGATGTTTTTCGCCAGGTAATAGCCCGGAGCCGCTTTGGCGCCGAACAGGAACACGCGCGGCACGATATCCAGCTGCGGGTTATCGCGCAGTTGACGATACAGCGACAGGATATGCAGCAGGTTAAGGTGCTGGCGTTTGTATTCGTGCAGGCGCTTGATCTGCACGTCGAAAATCGCGTCCGGGTTCAATTTCAACCCCATGACGTCGTGCACGTAATTGGCCAATACGACTTTATTATCGCGCTTGATTTGCTGATAACGCTGACGGAACGCCGCGTCATCGGCGTACTTCTCCAACCCCTTCAGCGCGTCAAGATCGTTAGCCCACTCTACCTTCAGCGTTTCGTCAATCAGCCCAGACAACGCCGGGTTACACTGCTTCAGCCAGCGGCGCGGCGTGATGCCGTTGGTGACGTTGTGGAATTTGTTCGGCCACAGTTGGTGATATTCCGGGAACAGATCTTTCACCACCAGATCGGAGTGCAATTGCGCCACACCGTTGACCGCAAAGCCGCTGACCACGCACAGGTTAGCCATGCGGACCTGCTTGTTATGGTGTACTGCCAACTTGGCCCACACCGCGTCGTCACCCGGCCAGTGCTTGTCCACCAGCTTTTTGAAGTTGGCGTTGATCTGTTTGATGATGGAGAAGTGGCGCGGCAGCAGGCTGCGTACCAGTTTCTCATCCCAGCACTCCAACGCCTCCGGCATCAGGGTATGGTTGGTGTAGGCGAAGGTCTTGCTGGTGATGGCCCAGGCGGCATCCCACTCCAACTGATGCTCATCCAACAGAATGCGCAGCATTTCCGGAATGGCGATGGTCGGGTGAGTGTCATTAAGCTGGATCACTTCGTACTTCGGCAGATCTTCAATTTTGCGGCCTGCCAGATGGTGCTTACGCAGGATATCCGCCACCGAACAGGCGCACTGGAAGTATTGTTGCATCAGGCGCAGGCGCTTGCCTGCCTGGTGGTTGTCATTCGGATACAGCACCTTGGTCAGCTTGGCCGCTTCAACGCCCTGCTTCTCCGCCTGCAGGAATTTACCGTCGTTGAAATCACTCAGATTAAACGGATGCTGATGCGTCGCCTGCCACAGGCGCAGCGGTTGAGTCACGCCATTGCGGAAGCCCAATACCGGCAGATCCCAGGCCTCGCCGCGCAGGGTAAATGCCGGACGCCACAGTTCACGGCCATCGGCCAATTTCTCCAGTTTCCCGCCGATGCCCACATCCACCGACAGCGCGGCGTTGTGGCGGAACCACGGGTAGCTTTCGCGCTGCCAGTTATCCGGCGCTTCCTGCTGCTGGCCGTCGCTAAACGACTGGCGGAACAGCCCGTATTGGTAATTCAACCCGTAGCCGGTGGCCGGTTGTTCCACCGTCGCCATCGAATCCAGGAAACAGGCCGCCAAACGCCCCAGCCCGCCATTGCCCAACGCCGGATCGGTTTCCTGCTCCAGCAGATCCGCCAGCTTGATGTCCTGCTCCGCCAATGCCTGCTCGACGGTGTCATACCAGCCCAGGTTAATCAGGTTGTTGGCCGTCAGGCGACCAATCAGAAACTCCATCGAAATGTAGTTCACGTGGCGCAGCGGCTTACTGCTTTTGCGCGGTGCAGGCTGCGCAGCCAACTGCTCGGCCAACGCCGCGCTTACCGCCTCCCACCATTGGTGCTGAGTCATTTGTTGTGCAGAACTGAGGCCAAACTTTTGCCACTGACGGGTCAGTGCCGCCAGGAAAGCATCCTTTTTAAGCGTAGGCTGGGACATAAAAAACTCTCTATCCAGTAAGTGGGTCAAATTAGCGTTATCGTGCCGGGGAGAAAGAGTGAAGGCATCATCCCGCCTGGGGATTAGCTGGGGAGGAGGATTGGGGCGTAGCTAAAATTGTGATCTCAGGCACTTTTTGACTCCCTTGCATCATGCAAAAAAGCCCACCGACGGACGCGGCGAGCACTGAGAACCAGGTGAAAACTTGTTCAATGACGTTAGCACAGTTATCGCAGAGGCTACAGTCGCCTGCGCGCCCATAAATGCTTTCTTGTACCTGCGTCACTCAAGCGCGCTAAAACACCACGGTTCCACAGGGCTTTAGCTGTAAACGTAAAAAAGTGTGATCAATAGCAATATAACTCCAAGCCAATGCGGAACCTTGTTGCAATACGTTTAACGTTGTCAGAAGTTAGGAGGGGGATTAATTACGAGCCATAAAATAATTAACCCTACTCCGATCCCGGCAGGCGTCGCGCTGCAATGAACGCCAACGGGCAGGCCAACGGCTACGGAAACCGCGATTTTCACTCTGGAATACTATGCTGATCCCATCGAAACTGAGCCGTCCGGTACGGCTGCAAAATACCGTGATCCGCGATCGCCTGCTGGCCAAATTAGCCAGCACGGCCAACTATCGCCTGACATTGGTCAATTGCCCTGCGGGATACGGGAAAACGACGCTGGTCGCACAGTGGGCGGCCGGTAAATCAGATCTGGGCTGGTACTCGCTGGATGAAAGTGACAACCAACCCGAGCGCTTCGCCAGCTACCTGATAGCCGCCTTGCAACACGCCAGCGGCGGCCACTGCGTCAAAAGCGAAGCACTGAGTCAAAAGCATCAGTACGCCAGCCTGTCGGCACTGTTCGCCCAGGTGTTTATCGAGCTTTCCGACTGGCATCAGCCACTGTATCTGGTGATTGACGACTACCACCTGATCACCAATGACGTGATTCATGAAGCCATGCGCTTTTTCCTGCGCCACCAGCCGGAAAATCTGACGCTGATCCTGCTGTCCCGCACCTTGCCGCCGTTGGGCATTGCCAATCTGCGCGTGCGTGACCAACTTTTGGAAATGGGCACGCAACAGCTGGCGTTTACCCATCACGAAGCCAAACAGTTCTTTGACTGCCGCCTGACGGCCCCCATGGAACAGCATGACAGCAGCCGGCTGTGCGATGAGGTCGAAGGTTGGGCTACCGCGCTGCAGCTCATTGCGTTATCCGCCCGTCAATCCACTTCTTCCGCCCAGCAGTCGGCCAAACGCCTGGCGGGGCTTAATGCCAGCCACCTGTCGGATTATCTGGTGGACGAAGTGCTGGATCACGTCGATGCCGAGGCGCGCGCCTTCCTGCTGCGTTGTTCGGTGCTGCGTTCCATGAACGATGCGCTGATCGTCCGCCTGACCGGCGAAGACAACGGCCAGCAACGGCTGGAAGAGCTGGAGCGTCAGGGCTTATTTATCCACCGCATGGACGACAGCGGCGAGTGGTTCTGTTTCCACCCGTTATTCGCCACCTTCCTGCGTCAGCGTTGCCAATGGGAATTGGCGCTGGAACTGCCGGGCCTGCACCGGGCCGCCGCCGAAGGTTGGCTGGCGCTGGGGTATCCGGCGGAGGCAATCCACCACGCGCTGGCGGCCAGCGATGTCAGCATGCTGCGCGATATCCTGTTGCAGCATGCCTGGTCGCTGTTCCACCACAGTGAGCTGGCCCTGCTGGAAGAGTGTCTGAACGCGCTTCCTTACGAAAAGCTGATCCAAAACCCCAAGCTTGCACTGCTGCAGGCCTGGCTGGCGCAGAGCCAGCACCGCTATATCGAAGTGAATACCCTGCTGGAGCGCGCCGAACAGGCAATGCGCGAGCATAAAATTGACGTCGATCGCACCCTGCACGCCGAATTTGATGCCCTGCGCGCGCAGGTGGCAATCAACGCCGGCAAGCCGGAAGAGGCCGAACGCCTGGCCACCGAAGCGCTGAAATTCCTGCCGCTTTCCAGCTATTACAGCCGCATCGTCGCCACCTCGGTCACCGGCGAAGTCCATCACTGCAAGGGCGAGCTGGCTCGCGCACTGCCGATGATGCAGCAGACCGAGCAGATGGCCCGACGCCATCAGGCTTACCACTACGCGCTTTGGGCGCTGCTGCAGCAGAGCGAAATTCTGATTGCGCAGGGGTTCCTGCAGGCCGCCTACGAAACGCAGGACAAAGCTTTTGAGCTGGTGCGCGAACAGCATCTGGAACAGCTGCCAATGCACGAGTTCCTGCTGCGTATCCGTTCACAAATCCTGTGGTCCTGGTCGCGGCTGGACGAAGCGGAAGACGCCGCCCGCGAAGGCCTGAAAATCCTGGCCAACTATCAGCCTCAACAGCAGCTGCAGTGCATGGCCATGTTGGCCAAGTGCTCGCTGGCGCGTGGCGATCTGGATAACGCCAATGCGCACATGCAACGTTGTGAAGTCCTGCTGCACGGCTCTCAATACCACCGCGACTGGCTGACCAATGCCGACAAACCGCGGGTGATCCACTGGCAGATGACCGGCGACACCGCAGCCGCGGCCCAATGGCTGCGCCAGACCGAAAAACCCGGCATGGCGGACAACCACTTTATGCAAGGCCAGTGGCGCAACATTGCCCGGGTACAGATCATGCTGGGCCAGTATGAAGAGGCCGAAGTGGTGCTCGACGAGCTCAACGACAATGCCCGCCGCCTGCGCCTGGTCAGCGATCTGAACCGTAACCTGTTGCTCAGCAACCAGCTTTACTGGCAGATGGAGCGTAAAAGCGACGCGCAAAAGGTCCTGATGGAGGCGCTTTCACTGGCCAGCCGTACCGGATTTATCAGCCATTTCGTCATTGAAGGCGAAGCGATGGCGCAGCAACTGCGCCAATTGATTCAGCTTAATACGCTGCCGGAGTTGGAAAATCATCGCGCCCAACGTATTCTGCGCGACATCAATCAACATCACCGGCATAAGTTCGCGCATTTTGACGAGAACTTCGTCGATAAGCTGCTAACTCATCCACAGGTACCGGAACTGATCCGCACCAGCCCGCTGACGCAGCGCGAATGGCAGGTTCTGGGGCTGATTTATTCCGGCTACAGCAACGATCAAATTGCCGGCGAACTGGACGTGGCGGCTACCACCATCAAAACCCATATCCGTAACCTGTACCAGAAGTTGGGCGTAGCCCATCGCCAGGAAGCGGTACAGCAGGCGCAGCAACTGCTGAAGATGATGGGGTACGGCGCCTGACGAATACAGAAAGGACTCATCGATTATGGAAGATGTCATTATTGGCAACGCTAAAAAAACTGATGCGGGAGAGGTGGTAAGGCTTATCGCACTGGCGGATAAAGATGCGGTACTGGCCCTGTCTGGCAAAGACGATATCAACGAAGCCCTGTTTCAGTACGAAGTGAACTTCGGCCGCCATGATGTCTATTTTGGCTATAAAAACGTCTTCGTGGCTCGGGACCAGGAAAAAATACTTGGCTGTATCCTGTATTTCAAAGGAGAAGATGAGTCAGGGTTCACAGCCATAACAGAACATCGAGCTGAAATGGAAAATGAATCAGACCCCGATGAAATATATATAGATTCCCTGGCCGTCCTGCCGGAGTGCAGAGGACGAGGGATAGCAAAATCTCTGATAAGCCGTGTTGTTGAGGAGGCCGGGCGACAAGGGCTCAATAAAGTCGGCCTTCTGGCAGACACGAAAAAACCTCATCTGAAAGCACTCTATCGCAAGCTAGGGTTCAAGGTGACGGCGGAGATAGAGCTCCTCAACGATCGCTACGAAAAGATGACGGTCGAAACGGGAGTTTAATGAGTCAGGAAAAGGGCGCCCTTTTCCTGATAGTGTTCTATATAGCAGCAGTACAACTGGTGTAATAAACCACAATTTTCATCTGGTCTTAATTGCCGCGAAATTGACTACAATGGCGGCATATTCTTATTACGAGGCAGTTGGCAGTTATGGAACAGTTTGAAGCGATCAACGTTGAGCAGGCGCACAGCCGTTGGAAAGACGACAGCGCCGCGCTGGTCGACATCCGCGATCCCCAGAGTTTTGAAGCCGGGCACACGCCAGGCGCCTTTCACCTGACCAACGCCAGCCTGCAGACCTTTATGCAGCAAAACGACTTTGATCGTCCGGTGATGGTGATGTGCTACCACGGCAACAGCAGCCGCAGCGCGGCGCAATACCTGCTGCATCAGGGGTTTGACGCAGTGTACAGCATTGACGGCGGCTTCGAGGCATGGGCACGCCAATATCCTCAGGACGTTGAAACCTCCGCATAATCCTCCCCCCGCCGTCTGCGGCGGGTTCCTTTTTCGCGCTTTTAGTGAGTGTTTTTGCGGGTTTTTCGCAGATCTGCTGCCTGCGCTCAGGATTTCGACGGTATAATCGGCCGTCAACGCCATCGGGGTAAACCGGCGGCTAAAATCATTCACTTAGACGGAAAAGCCATGGTTAGAGTAATCGCCGTATCCAACCCCCGCCTGGCGCAGGCCTTTGTCGACTATATGGCGACACAGGGCATCGAGCTACGGGTGCACAACAGCGGCGAAGCGGCAGAGATCTGGCTGGCTGACGACAGCCATCTGGAGCAGGTACAACATGAGCTGCAGCAGTTTCTGATCGATCCACTCAACAGCCGCTACCGGGCTGCCAGTTGGCAGGCCGGCAAGACCGACGCCGAGCTGCACTACCAGGGCTATTCTTATCTGCACACCTTGCGCAGCAAGGCCGGCCCGCTGACGCTGAGCGTGATGGCGCTGTGCATTGTGGTCTATATCCTGATGCAGATACTGGGCGACGACGCGGTAATGTACTGGCTGTCCTGGCCGCAGAACAGCGAGCAGTACACGCAACTGTGGCGCTGGGTCAGCCATGCTTTCCTGCATTTCTCGCTGCTGCACATCACCTTTAACCTGATGTGGTGGTGGTATCTCGGCGGCCCGATGGAAAAACGCCTCGGCGCCGGCAAGCTGTTCGTGCTGGCGGTGGTCTCGGCCTTTTTCAGCGGTTGGGCGCAGTCGCTGTTCAGCGGTGCCTTGTTCGGTGGCCTGTCCGGCGTAGTCTATGCGCTGATGGGTTACTGCTGGCTTAGCGGCGAACGTGCACCGGAACGCGGTCTGATGCTGCCACGCGGCCTGATGGTGTTTTCGGTTCTGTGGCTGGTGGCCGGATATTTCGATATTTTAGGAATGTCGATCGCTAACGCGGCACACGTAGCCGGTTTAGTGTTAGGGTTATTGATGGCATTTTGGGACACGCGTCATCGCGCGCACAACGAACAATAACAGCCAGGTACAAGCCGGGCGTTTTAGGGGATTATCGTGAAGCAAACACAGCGTCATGACGCAATTATCGAGCTGGTGCGCCTGCAGGGGTATGTCAGCACGGAAGAACTGGTCGAACATTTTGACGTCAGCCCGCAAACGATTCGCCGTGATTTGAATGACCTGGCCGATCAGAACAAAATCCAACGTCACCACGGTGGCGCCGCGCTGCCCTCCAGCTCGGTGAACGCCGCGTATAACGATCGTAAAGTGATGTGGTCGGAACAGAAAGCGCGTATTGCCCAACGCGTCGCCAGCCAAATCCCGGACGGTGCCACGCTGTTTATCGACATCGGCACCACGCCGGAAGCGGTCGCCCATGCACTGATGAACCACAAGAACCTGCGTGTGGTGACCAATAACCTGAACGTCGCCACCCTGCTGACCGCCAAAGAAGATTTCCGTTTGATCCTGGCCGGCGGCGAAGTGCGCACCCGCGACGGCGGCATCATGGGCGAGGCCACGCTGGACTTTATCTCCCAGTTCCGTCTCGATTACGGCATTCTCGGTATCAGCGGCATCGATATGGACGGCTCGCTGCTCGAATTCGACTATCACGAAGTGCGCACCAAACGCGCAATTATCGAAAACTCACGCTGCGTGATGCTGGTGACCGACCACTCCAAATTCGGCCGTAACGCGATGGTCAACCTCGGTAACATGAACCTGATCGACTATCTGTTTACCGACCAACTGCCACCGCCAAGCGTGATGAAAATCATCGAGCAGTACGACGTACAGCTCGAACTGTGCTAAGCCCTCTCCGTCACGTTTAACCCTGCGGTACCGCTTTTACCTCCGTTATTCCTGCCGTTTTCTCCGGGGTTCAGCCTGCTGGCCCCGGTCATTGCCATCCGAAATATCCCTTCTTTTTGTATAACTACTATCACCAAACTGTTACCTCTATCACGCCTAAATGTTTTTGTTTGGTTAAGTCTTGGCTTGTTTGTTGGTTTTTGATTACAATCATGAGCGAAAACGAACATGAAAGAGCTATTTCGAACATCTGGAGGAAGTTGACGTGGAAACCAAAGACTTGATCGTTATCGGTGGCGGCATCAACGGTGCCGGCATCGCGGCGGATGCTGCCGGGCGCGGCCTGTCCGTACTGCTGCTGGAAGCGCAAGACTTGGCCTGTGCTACGTCTTCCGCCAGTTCCAAACTGATCCACGGTGGCCTGCGCTACCTGGAACACTACGAATTCCGTTTGGTCAGCGAAGCGCTGGCAGAGCGTGAAGTGCTGCTGAAACTGGCACCGCACATTGCCTTCCCAATGCGTTTCCGTCTGCCGCACCAGCCGCACCTGCGTCCGGCCTGGATGATCCGTATCGGTCTGTTCCTGTACGATCACCTGGGCAAACGCACCAGCCTGCCAGGCAGCAAGGGTTTGCGCTTTGGACCAGAATCGGTGCTGAAACCAGAATTGAAGCGCGGTTTCGAATATTCCGACTGCTGGGTCGACGATGCTCGCCTGGTGGTGTTGAACGCCCAGGAAGTGGAAAAACGCGGTGGCGAAGTGCGTACCCGTACCAAGGTCACCCGCGCATGGCGTGAGAATGGCCTGTGGATGGTAGAAGCGGTCGACGTCGACAGCGGCAAAACCTTTACCTGGCGCGCCAAAGGCCTGGTGAACGCCACTGGCCCATGGGTGAAACACTTCTTCGACGACGGCCTGAAGCTGAAATCACCTTACGGTATCCGCCTGATCAAAGGCAGCCACATCGTGGTGCCGCGCGTACACGATCAGCCGCAGTCCTATATTCTGCAAAACGAAGACCACCGTATCGTCTTCGTGATCCCATGGAATGACGAGTTCTCCATCATCGGCACCACCGACGTGGAATACCACGGCGATCCGAAAGACGTGAAGATTGACGATAACGAAATCAACTACCTGCTGAAAGTGTATAACGACCACTTCAAGAAACAGCTGGGCCGTGACGATATCGTCTGGACTTACTCCGGCGTGCGCCCACTGTGCGACGACGAATCGGACTCGCCGCAGGCGGTTACCCGCGACTACACGCTGGACGTGCATGACGAACAGGGCAAAGCGCCGCTGCTGTCGGTGTTCGGCGGTAAACTGACCACCTATCGCAAGCTGGCTGAGCATGCGATGGAAAAACTGTCGCACTACTACCCTGGCTGCGGCCCGGCGTGGACCAAAAACGGTTCGCTGCCAGGCGGCGACATCGGTGGCGATCGCGATAGCTACGCCGCAAAACTGCGCCGCGAGCACAGCTGGCTGCCTGAATCACTGGCGCGTCGTTTTGCACGCACCTACGGCAGCCACAGTGAGCTGATCCTGGCCGGTGCCAACAGCCTCAACGATCTGGGCGAAGATTTCGGTCACGGCCTGCATGAAGCCGAGCTGCGCTACCTGATCGAAAAAGAATGGGTGGTAGAGCTGGATGACGCTATCTGGCGCCGCACCAAGTTGGGCATGTGGCTGGACGAAACGCAGCAGGCACGAGTCAAGGCCTGGCTGGCAGAACACGCGAAAGCGAAAACGCTGTCTCTGGCATCGTAAACCGCTAAACGTTAAAAGGGCCGGATATCCGGCCCTTTTTTACATTACAGCTTGATGGGTTTGATGTGCCAGATTTCGTCCGCATACTCCTGGATGGTGCGGTCGGAAGAGAAGTAGCCCATATTGGCGATATTCAGCACCGCCCGACGCGTCCAGTCGTCCTGATTGCGATACACCTCATCCACCTTGTCCTGCGTATCCACATAGCTGCGGTAATCTGCCAGCAGTTGATAGTGATCACCCAGATTTACCAGTGAATCAAACAGGTTGCTGTAGCGCTTAGGTTCTTCAGGGCTGTAAACGCCGGTGGCAATCTGGGTCAGCGCCTGATGCAGCTCCGGATCCTGCTCATAGTACAGATGCGGGTTGTAACCGTTGCGGCGTAGCTCCTCCACCTGCTCGGCGGTGTTGCCGAAGATGAAGATGTTCTCCGCCCCAACGTGTTCCAGCATTTCAACGTTAGCCCCATCCAGCGTGCCGATAGTCAGCGCGCCATTCAGCGCAAATTTCATGTTACTGGTGCCGGACGCCTCGGTGCCTGCCAGCGAGATCTGTTCGGACAGGTCCGCCGCCGGAATGATCATTTGCGCCAGGCTGACGCTGTAGTTTGGAATGAACACCACTTTCAGCTGCGTATGCACTCGCGGATCGTTGTTGATCACCTTGGCGACGTCGTTGATCAAGCGGATGATTTGTTTGGCGGCGTAATAAGCCGAAGCCGCCTTGCCGGCAAAGATCACCACGCGCGGCACCCGTTCGGTTTCCGGATCCTGCAGCAGGCGGTTATACAGCGTGATCACGTGCAGTACGTTAAGCAGCTGCCGTTTGTACTCGTGGATACGCTTAATCTGTACGTCGAACAGCGCGTCCGGGTTGACCACCACATTCAACGTTTTGGCGATGTAGGTCGCCAGTCGCTCCTTGTTCTGACGTTTGGCGCTTTGCACCGCCTTCAGGAAGCTGGGGTAATCGATATTGGCCTTGATCTCGCTCAGTTGGCTGAGATCGGTACGCCAGGTCTGACCGATGCTGTCGTCCAGCACGTCAGACAGCGGTCGGTTAGCCAGCCCCAGCCAGCGGCGTGGGGTGACACCGTTGGTTTTATTGCAGAATCGATCAGGGAAAATACGGGCGAAATCGGCAAACAGCGATTGCACCATCAGTTCGGAGTGCAGCGCTGAAACGCCGTTAACCTTGTGGCTCGCCACGACCGCCAGCCACGCCATACGCACCCGGCGACCATTGGTTTCATCAATGATAGACACCCGCGCCAGCAGCTCATTGTCGCCCGGCGCCACTTCCTGCACCTGTTTGAGGAAGTGATCGTTAATCTCGAAAATCAGCTGCAGGTGACGCGGCAGGATCCGACCAATCATGTCCAGCGGCCAGGTTTCCAGCGCTTCACTCATCAACGTGTGGTTGGTGTAAGAAAACACCTGCTCGACCACCGCCCAGGCATCCAGCCAGCTGAACTTATGTTCGTCGATTAGCCGGTGCATCAGCTCAGGGATAGACAACACCGGGTGGGTATCATTGAGGTGAATGGCAATCTTGTCTGCCAGGTTGTCGAAGCTTTTATGCATCGTCCAATGGCGGTTGAGGATATCCTGCACCGTGGCCGACACCAGGAAATACTCCTGCCGCAGGCGAAGCTCACGCCCTGAATACGTCGAGTCATCGGGATAGAGCACGCGTGATACGTTTTCAGAATGGTTTTTATCCTCAACCGCCGCAAAGTAATCGCCCTGATTGAATTTACCCAGGTTGATTTCATTACTGGCCTGCGCGCTCCACAGCCGCAGCGTATTGGTGGCGTCGGTATCAAAACCGGGGATCACCTGATCGTAAGCGGTGGCGACTACCTCTTCGGTTTCCACCCAGCGCGCCTTGGCGCCTTCCTGCTGGATCCGTCCGCCAAAGCGCACCTTATAGCGGGTGTTATGACGCGGGAACTCCCACGGATTGCCGTATTCCAGCCAATAGTCCGGTGACTCCATCTGTTGGCCGTTTACGATATTCTGTTTGAACATGCCGTATTCGTAACGAATGCCGTAACCCCGACCCGGCAGCGCCAGCGTCGCCAGCGAATCCAGGAAGCAGGCGGCCAATCGCCCCAGCCCGCCGTTGCCCAGCCCTGGATCGTTCTCCTCCTCCAGCAGTTCGCCCAGGCTCAGCCCCATCTCATTCAACGCGTCGTCGATATCCTGATAAATCCCCATCGACAACAAGGCGTTGGACAGCGTCCGGCCAATCAGAAACTCCATCGACAGGTAATAAACCTGGCGCACATCCTGCGAAAGTTGCGCACGGTTAGAACGTAACCAGCGCTCCACCATACGGTCACGCACCGCAAACAGCACGGCATTCAGCCAGTCATGCTGGTTGGCGATAGCCGGATCCTTGCCGACGATAAACATTAACTTATAGGCGATGGAGTGTTTCAGCGCTTCAACACTGACCGTGGGTGAGGTGTAACTAATCGGTGAAGTCATAGCTTTTCGATCCCAAGTTTGTGGCTGCCCGTCGCCTTTCAAGCCGCAGCGTTGTTACCTGCACTTGCTCACCCAGTTACTTACTAAAGTAAGCGCCTGGGGATGAGTAAGCTGGCCGCCTGGCTGCAACGTGAAATTCATAGGGCATTACAATAGGTGTTGATATACCCAAAATAATTGGTGCTGCATCAAGGCGGCAAAAAAACTTATCCCGATGAGCTTACACTGGTAAGTGATTCGGGTAAGTGAGTGCAGCCAACACAGAGACAGCGTCAAATATGACGGGAATAAAGCGACAAATATTCCTTTGCCGCGACCTGCCAGCCAAAATCCACGCTCATGGCGTGGCGCTGGACGTGACGCCAATGCTTCGGCCTGCTCCACAGCACCATGGCGCGCCGAATGGCGTTGCCCAGTGCGGTGGCGTCACAATCATCAAACACAAATCCGCTGGCGCTGCCGTCGGCCAGATTCTCCAACGCGCAGTCCACCACCGTGTCCGCCAGCCCCCCGGTGCGGCGCACCAGCGGCAGCGTGCCGTATTTCAAGCCATAGAGTTGAGTCAGCCCGCAGGGTTCAAAGCGGCTCGGCACCATGATCACATCGGCTCCGCCGATAATGCGGTGCGAGAAGGCTTCGTGGTAACCAATCTGTACGCCAACCTGCTCCGGATAGTCGGCGGCAGCGGCGAGAAACGCCTGTTGCAGTACCGCATCGCCGGCCCCCAGCAGCGCAAGTTGGCCGCCCTGCTCCAGCAGCGCCGGCAGGGCTTCCAGCACCAGATCCAGCCCTTTCTGACTGGTCAGGCGGCTCACTACCGCAAACACCGGCAACGACTCATCCACCTTCAGGCCCATGGCTTTTTGCAGGTGCAGCTTGTTCTTGACCTTGTTCTTCAGATCGTCAGCGTCGTAACGGGCAGTCAGCCGCGGATCGTGGGACGGGTCCCAAATTTTGTCATCTACGCCGTTAAGAATGCCGCTCAAGCGCCCCTGATGCTGGCGTTCCTGCAGCAGCCCCTCCATGCCATAGCCAAACTCCGGCCGGGTGATTTCGCGCGCGTAGGTCGGGCTGACGGCGGTGATATGGTCGGCGTAGTACAACCCCGCCTTCAGGAATGACATCTGGCCGTAAAACTCCAGGCCATAGACGTTGTAGAACGAAGGCGGTAACCACAGCTCTGCCACGTGATGGGCGGAGAACAACCCCTGATAGGCCAGGTTATGCACGGTGAAGATGGATCGCGCCGGATGGCCATTGGCGGCCAGATAGGCACAGGCCAGCCCCGCATGCCAGTCATGGGCATGCACTATCTGCGGGCGCCAGTACCGATCCAGCCCCTTGGCCAGCTCACAGGCTATCCAGCCCAGCAGGGCAAAGCGTCGGTGGTTGTCGGAATAGGCATTCATTGATTGGTCGTGATACGGGCTACCCGGCCGCTCGTACAGCCAGGGGGCATCAATCAGGTAAATGCCCACGCCGTGGTAGGTGCCGTAACGCAAGCCGACCCGGCCGGCGAAAGAATCGATTTCTGCCACCAGAACCGAGTCCGGTATGCCGTTGCGCACGTCAGGAAAAGCGGGCAATAACACCCGAACATCGCCGCCCTCGGCGATCTGAGCCGCCGGTAATGCGCCAACCACGTCTGCGAGCCCGCCGGTTTTCAACAGGGGGAACATTTCAGAACATACGTGTAAAACCTGCATTATCACTCCTGAGAATCGGCAAAATTACTCTGGAAAAGCAGGCTTGCCGCTGTTGTTAATCCCGCGTTGTGCAAGCCATCAGTCCGTTATACCCGTCATACTTCAAGCTGCTTGGGTGTTGGCTGAACTATTCGGCCCATCCTTGGGCCTCACCCCTTACGGGGCTGCTGCAAGCAGCGTTCAAATCTGCTCCCGGCAGATTTGTCACTCACCCCAGAAACGATCTTGAGTAAACTCCTGGGGATTCACTCAGTTACCGCCTACAAGCAACTCGAATTATTTTGGGTATATATAGCGGCAGGCGGCAGTTTTTGCTGCCGACTACCTTAACTCACAACTTTGACAACATTTCGCGCGTAACCAGCACAATGCCACCTTCCGAGCGATAAAAGCGTTTGCTGTCCTCGTCGGCGTTTTCGCCAATCACCATGCCCTCGGGAATATGGCAGGCACGGTCGATAATGCAGCGCCGCAGACGGCAGGAACGGCCGACGTTAACGTCCGGCAGCAATACGGTAGAGTCGATGGTGCAGAACGAGTTCACCCGCACCCGCGGGAATAGCACCGAATGCACCACCACCGAACCGGAGACGATGCAACCGCCGGACACCAGCGAGTTCATGGTCATACCGTGGCTACCGGAACGATCCTGTACGAATTTGGCTGGCGGCAGCGGTTCCATATGAGTGCGAATTGGCCAGGCACGGTCATACATATCCAGCTCTGGTGTCACCGAAGCCAGATCGAGGTTGGCGCGCCAGTAGGCCTCGAGCGTACCCACATCACGCCAGTACGGCGGCAGATCGGGGTTGGAGGTCACACAGGACAGCGTGAACGGGTGCGCCCAAGCCGCTTTCTGGGCGGTGATTTTCGGGATCAGATCCTTGCCGAAATCGTGGGTGGAACCCGGCGTCGACATGTCCTCTTCCAGCAGTTGGAACAGGTAGTCAGCGTTAAAGATGTAGATCCCCATGCTGGCCAGCGACATATCCGGGTTGCCCGGCATCGGCGGCGGGTTGCTGGGTTTTTCCAGGAATTCGAGGATCAGATCGTTTTCGTCCACTTCCATCACGCCGAACTCGCTGGCTTCCTCACGGGGTACCGGCAAGCAGGCAACGGTGCATTGCGCGCCCTTCTCCACGTGGTCGATCAGCATGCGCGAGTAATCCATCTTGTAGATGTGATCGCCCGCCAGGATCACCACATATTCGGCGTCGTAACGGCGAATGATATCCAGGTTCTGGTACACCGCATCCGCCGTGCCCTTGTACCAGTGCTCGGTACTGAGGCGTTGCTGGGCCGGCAACAGATCGACAAACTCGTTCATCTCTTCGTTGAGGAACGACCAACCGCGCTGGATATGCTGCACCAGAGTATGGGACTGGTATTGGGTGATCACGCCGATGCGGCGGATGCCCGAATTCAGACAGTTCGACAGGGCAAAATCGATAATGCGGAATTTACCGCCAAAGTGGACGGCCGGCTTGGCCCGGGTTGAGGTTAAATCTTTCAAACGCGAACCGCGGCCACCGGCCAGGATCAGGGCGACGGACTTAATCGGCAGTTGGCGTGCCAACATCAGGGGGTCTTTATTTTCAAACCTAACCATAGCTGACTCCTTTTATTTTTTCTTTACCAGCACGCAAATCGAGTGCGCAGCCTGGTGCCAGGCGGGTAAAACCGCCCGCGAATCTTCCTGAGTAAAGGGAGCGACAAGCTGCCAATCGCCGACGGGCAACGTCATCTCCACCGCCTGCTGCGTGGCGTTCACGACCACCAGCCAGCGTTGCGACAGACAGATCTGCAAACGCAGCTCACCCTGCTCCCACTCCTGTGCGTCGAGGGGTTGCCCCTGCGCGTTCAGCCACTGCACGCTGCCGTCACCCTCCTGCCACCAGCGGTCTTGCTGCAAGGCAGGGATTTGTTGGCGTAAACGGATCAGTGCTGCGGTGTAATCGGTGAGAGCGTCATCTGCCGTGGCCCAGTCGAGCCAGGTGATAGCGTTGTCCTGACAATAGGCATTGTTGTTGCCCTGCTGGCTGTGTCCATGCTCGTCGCCGGCCAGCAGCATCGGCGTCCCCTGGGACAGCAACAACGTGGCGAGCAGCGCTCGTCGGCTGGCCCTGCGGCGTTGCAAAATGGCATCGTCGGCAATCGGGCCTTCAACACCGTGGTTATTGCTAAAGTTACGATCACTGCCGTCACGGTTACCTTCACCGTTCAGTTGGTTGTGCTTGCGGTTAAAACTGACCAAGTCCTGCAGGGTGAACCCGTCATGAGCGGTCAGCATGTTGATGCTGGCGTACGGCGCACGCCCGCGTTGGTTAAACAGATCACTGGAAGCGGCGAAACGTTGGGCGAACTGCCCCAACGATATGCCGTCCTGCAGCCAGAAACGACGGATATCGTCCCGGTAATGGTCGTTCCACTCGGCGAAGCGCCCCGGGAATTGGCCCACCTGGTAACCGCCAGGCCCGATATCCCACGGCTCGGCGATCAGCTTGCAGCGAGAAAGCAGGTCGTCCGCCAGCAACGCCTGGAACAACGGCGCATCGCGGTCGAACGCAGGTGTACGGCCAAGTACGCTGCCCAGATCGAAGCGGAAGCCATCAACGTGGCATTCGCCCACCCAAAAACGCAGACAGTCCATCACCCAGGCCACGCCCTGTGGCTGATCCAATCGCAGCGTGTTACCGCAGCCGGTATCGTTCACGTAGTCGCCGTCGGGGGTGAGCCAGTAATAGCCCGGGTTATCGATACCGCGCAGCGACAACGTCGGCCCATCGGTATCCAGCTCGGCGCTGTGGTTGAACACCACGTCAAGGATCACCTCAATACCGGCCTTATGCAGTGCTTTCACCGCATCGCGAAACTCGCGCAGCGGCGTCGTATCAGTGCGCAGGCTGGAATAACGGTTATCCGGCGCAAAGGGCGCAAGTACGTTATAGCCCCAGTAATTAATCAGTCCGAGCCGCTGCAGACGCGGTTCAGAACTGTGCTGCTGCACCGGCAACAACTCCAGCGCAGTGATGCCGAGCCGCTTGAAATAGGCAATCATCACCGGGTGACCGAGCGCGGCGAAGCTACCGCGCAACACCGGTGGGATTTCCGGATGCTGCAAGGTCAGGCCGCGCACATGCGCTTCGTAGATCACCGTTTTGCCCCAGGGCGTAGCCGGCGGGCGGTCATCCTGCCAATCGTAAGCTTCGTCAATCACCACGCACTTGGGCATCAGTTCGGCGCTGTCATGCTGATCCGGCCGGTCATAGCCGCCATGCAGATAGGGATCATCTGCAACCGGTCCCTCTACCGCGCGTGCGGCGGGATCCAACAGCAGCTTGTTGGGGTTAAAACGCAACCCCTGCGCAGGATCAAACGGACCATGTACGCGGAAACCGTAACGCTGCCCCGGTTTACCGCCCGGCAGGTAGCCGTGCCAGATATCACCGCTGCGCGCCGTCAGTGGCAGCCGAACCTCCTGCTGCTGCTCGTCAAACAGGCACAGTTCCACCCCCGTGGCTCGGGCGGAATAGAGGCTAAAGTTGATGCCGTTACCGTCATAGT
The DNA here is from genome assembly GCF_047456085.1 of Serratia sp. BNK-12. Taxonomy (NCBI): domain Bacteria; kingdom Pseudomonadati; phylum Pseudomonadota; class Gammaproteobacteria; order Enterobacterales; family Yersiniaceae; genus Serratia; species Serratia sp. BNK-12. The sequence goes on along the minus strand of NZ_CP179896.1, from coordinate 121,778 downwards.
GCGCCCCGAGAGGCGCGGCGATGCCGGGCGTCAGCTCAGTCATTGCGCCTCCCGCAGCAGGTAGATGGTCGCCAATGGCGGTACGGTCACGCTGATCGAATACTCGCGGCCGTGGTTGCCTATCTGTTCAGACACCACGCGGCCCTGATTGCCGGTATTGCTGCCGTGATAATGATGCGAGTCGGTATTGAGGATTTCCCGGTATTCGCCGGCACGCGAAATGCCGATGCGATAATGATGGCGCGGTACCGGAGTGAAGTTGCTGACGGCAATCAGCTCATTGCCCTGCGAATCGTAACGGGCAAAGGCGAACACCGAGTTGTCGTGGTCGTCCACCACCAGCCACTCAAAGCCGTCAGGGCGATAGTCGCGCTCATACAACGGCGCCTGCTGTTGATAGCAATGGTTGAGATCGCGCACCAGCCGTTGCACGCCGTGGTGCCAACCGTCCAACCCTTCCAGCAGGTGCCAGTCGAGGCTGCTGTCGAAGTTCCATTCGCGCCCCTGGGCAAATTCGCAGCCCATAAACAGCAGCTTCTTGCCCGGATGCGCCCACATAAAGCCGTAGTAGGCGCGCAGGTTGGCAAACTTCTGCCAGGCATCGCCGGGCATGCGGTCGAGCACCGATTTCTTGCCATGCACCACTTCGTCATGGGAAATCGGCAGCACAAAGTTCTCGGTGTAGGCGTACAACATGCCGAAAGTCATCTGATTGTGATGATATTTTCGGTGCACCGGGTCGCATTTCATGTAGTTAAGCGTGTCGTGCATCCACCCCAGGTTCCATTTGTAATGGAACCCCAGGCCATTGGATTCCGGCGGCAGCGTCACCCCAGGGTAATCGGTGGATTCTTCCGCCAGCGTCACCGCGCCGGGGCGCTCCTTGCCGACGGTGTGGTTGGTATAACGCAGGAAGGCGATGGCCTCCAGGTTCTCGTTACCGCCGTAGTAATTCGGCACCCATTCGCCGTCAGCGCGGCTGTAATCACGGTAGATCATCGAGGCTACCGCATCGACGCGCAGCGCATCTATGCCATAACGCTCCAGCCAGTAAAGGGCATTACCTGCCAGATAATTACGCACTTCGTTGCGGCCATAGTTATAGATCAGGGTATTCCAGTCCTGATGAAAGCCTTCGCGCGGATCGGCGTATTCATACAGCGCGGTGCCGTCGAAGTTCGCCAGGCCATAGGCGTCGCTGGGAAAATGCCCCGGCACCCAGTCGAGGATCACGTTAATGCCGGCCCGATGCGCCGCAGCCACAAACGCCTTAAAGTCAGCCGGAGTGCCAAAACGTCGGGTCGGCGCGTACAGACCTAAAGGCTGATAACCCCAACTGCCGTCAAACGGGTGCTCGTTAATCGGCAGCAGCTCGATATGGGTGAATCCCATGTCCTTGACGTAATCAATCAGCTGCACGGCCAATTCACCGTAGCTGAGCCAGAAATTATCGTCGGTGTGGCGGCGCCACGAGCCAAGATGCACTTCGTAGATAGAAATCGGGCGGTCAAAATCATTGGCCCGCTGACGTTGCGGGGTGTTTTCTACCACCTCAGGCAACGGAGTGACCAACGACGCGGTGTCCGGTCGCATCTGCGCTTCAAATGCGTAAGGATCGGCTTTGAGCTGGGTGTTGCCGTAGCAGTCGATGATTTCATATTTGTACAACTGCCCGGCCTTCACGCCCGGCAGAAACAGCTCCCAAATGCCATTTTCACGACGCAGGCGCATCGGATGGCGGCGTCCGTCCCAAAAGTTGAATTCCCCCACCACCGAGACTCGCTGGGCGTTGGGTGCCCAAACGGCAAAACTGACGCCTTCGACGTCATCGAGCGCGGCGAGATGAGCGCCCAAACGTTCATAAGGACGCAAATGGGTCCCTTCAGCCAACAGCCAACTGTCGATATCCTGCAGCAGGGTGCCGAAGCGGTAGGGATCGTCGACGATCTGTTGGTGATCGTGCCAGCGCACATCAAACTGATAGCGGAACGGCGTTTTACGGCGCGGCACCGTGGCGCTGAAAAAACCCCGCTCATCATCACAGTTCAGCTGCACCAATCGGCGGCCGGTTTGCTGATCCCGCAGCCAGACTTCGCTGGCGTCAGGCAACAGCGCACGCACCTGCAGGCCGTTGTCGACCGCATGCATGCCAAGCAGGGAAAAAGGATCGGCAGAGTTGCCGGAGAAAAGCTGATCAATCACGTCACGATCGGGAAGTACAGGCATAGTCTTCTTCCTAAGATTAAGAGCATGATTTATAAGAGGCCACGCAGCCCATCGCCTTTCAGGTTACAGCGGCGTTGGCTGTACCTTGAGATCCACAGGGCGTAACGCTTAATCCATAGCCGTTTTGGTTATCATGCAATTCATTCGGTTTCTAAAGCGTGATTACAGTCGGTTATTGATCAATTTTCACCCTACCGACCCGAATACCGCTCTTTATGCTTATTTTTGGTGCTGGCGAAAATTTATCCGCCAGCCCTTTAAGCATAGCTAATGTCAGTTAAAAACATTGCCGCATTACCAGGAAAAAGCTTCATTAAGAAAACTGCCAGCCTGACAGCGTCTTTGCGCTGCTGCCCGCATGGTGGAGTGCCGATGGCTTGTGTGCTTTCTCCCCTTTGCAGCGACTTAGTCCATAGCGCGCCGAAACGGAGAAAAAGGAAGAAAATAAGGCTTTTGAGGGCTGAAAGAGCTCAGCCCTCGGGAAGTACAGTTCAGGTTACAGCAGGATACGCAGCATGCGGCGCAGCGGTTCAGCCGCACCCCACAGCAACTGGTCACCCACGGTGAACGCAGACAGGTATTCCGGCCCCATATTCAGCTTACGCAGACGGCCGACTGGCGTATTCAGCGTCCCGGTAACCGCAGCCGGCGTCAGTTCACGCATGGTCAGTTCACGGTCGTTAGGGATCACCCGCACCCAATCATTGTGGGTCGCCAGCATCTGCTCGATTTCCGGCAGCGAAACGTCTTTTTTCAGTTTCAGGGTGAATGCCTGGCTATGGCAACGCAACGCGCCAACGCGCACGCACAGGCCATCAACCGGGATCACGCTGCTGCTGTTGAGGATTTTGTTGGTTTCCGCCTGGCCTTTCCACTCTTCGCGGCTCTGGCCGTTATCGAGCTGCTTGTCGATCCATGGGATCAGGCTGCCGGCCAGCGGCACGCCAAAGTTATCGGTTGGCAGTTTGCCGCTGCGGGTGGCCGCAGTGACTTTACGTTCGATGTCCAAAATGGCCGATGCCGGATCCTGCAGCTCTTTCGCCACGTCTGCATGCAGCATGCCCATTTGAGTCAGCAGCTCACGCATGTGACGCGCGCCGCCGCCGGAAGCGGCCTGATAGGTCGCAACGGATGCCCACTCGACCAGGTTGTTGGCGAACAGGCCGCCCAGCGACATCAGCATCAGGCTAACGGTGCAGTTGCCGCCGACAAAGGTCTTGATGCCTTTGTCCAGGCCCTGCTGAATCACGTCGCGGTTGACCGGGTCCAGAATGATAATCGCGTCATCCTGCATGCGCAGAGAAGAAGCGGCATCAATCCAGTAGCCTTGCCAACCGGTTTCACGCAGCTTCGGGTAAATTTCGTTGGTATAATCGCCGCCCTGGCAGGTAATAATGATGTCGAGCGCGCTCAGCGCATCAACATCGTAAGCATCTTGCAGCGTGCCCTGCTGGCCGCCGAATGCCGGCGCCGCAGAACCGTGCTGCGAAGTGGAGAAAAAGACCGGGCGAATGGCGTCGAAATCGCGCTCTTCCGTCATGCGTTGCATGAGTACGGAGCCGACCATTCCGCGCCAACCGATGAAACCAACGTTTTTCATATGACTGTCCTGCCTTGGAGGATGACTGCTATAAGTTGTGTGCACTATCTCTCCACCTTACAAAATGTCAGCGCAGGCGCAAAGTGAATTTATTCGATAGCTGAACGATTCTCAGCAATCCTTCTTATATACCCCGTTGTCTTTCAAGCCATCGGGGATGGGTTAGTGCGTGGGTCGGGATGGCCGACACGTTTTTCAGATGCAGAGGTAATGATGACAGAGATGATTTCCGTCACGGTGTTGCTGTTTTTAATCATGGATCCGCTAGGCAACTTGCCGATTTTCATGTCGGTACTCAAACATCTGGAACCGCGCCGACGCCGGGTGGTGGTGATCCGCGAATTGCTGATCGCCCTGTTGTTAATGCTGATATTCCTGTTCGCCGGCGAGAAAATTCTGGCGTTCCTCAACCTGCGAACCGAAACCGTGTCCATTTCCGGCGGGATTATTTTGTTTCTGATCGCCATCAAAATGATTTTCCCTACGCAGGAGGGCAACAGCAGCGGGCTTTCCGCCGGGGAAGAACCCTTCCTGGTCCCGCTCGCCATCCCACTGGTCGCCGGGCCTTCGATTCTGGCGGCGCTAATGCTGCTCTCGCACCAGTATCCGAACCAGATTTCACATCTGGTTGTGGCGCTGCTGATTGCCTGGGGGATTTCTGCCGCTATTTTGCTGATGTCGGACTTGTTCCTGCGCCTGCTGGGCAGTAAAGGCGTGAGCGCGCTGGAAAGGCTGATGGGGCTGATTCTGGTGATGCTGTCGACCCAGATGTTCCTGGACGGCGTGCGGGCTTACATGAAGCTGTAGTGAATAAACGGGCGCCTGTGCGGCGCCGGCTTAGGGTGGCAGCCCGGATTACTGGGCTGCAACATGCCGAATATAGGCAAGAGTATCGGCGACTACGCCATCCAGCGGCTGATCGATATCAATCGCCTGCACATCCGGCTCCTGCGCGCCCGGCTCTTCCAGGGTGGCAAATTGGGAAACCAGCATCTGCGGCTTGAAGAAATGCCCTTTGCGCTGCTTCAGGCGCTCTTCAATCACCGCCTTGTCACCCTTCAGATAGATGAAATGCAGGTTGCGGTTGCCTTCACGCAGGCGGTCGCGATAGCTTTTTTTCAGCGCCGAGCACACCAGCAGAGAGACGTCATTGGTGCGTTCCATGGCAAAGATAGCGTCATTCAATGCGGCCAACCACGGGGCGCGATCGTTATCGTCCAGCGCATGCCCGGCGGCCATTTTGTTAATGTTGGCGCGCGGGTGCAGGTAGTCTCCGTCCAGCATCGCGGCATGAGCTTCATGGGCAACGGCGCTGGCGACGGCAGACTTTCCGCTGCCTGAAACGCCCATCAAAATAAATACGTGGTGCTGTGGATTACTCATAATGTCATGCCCTTACGGAGTCAGATGTACGTTCTGGCAACGGGATACGCCGCCTGCGCCATCAAATGCGCCTCAAACTCAAAAGAATGTCCGACACCCCCACGGGGTGCCGGATAACCTCGCTATTCCCTTTGCATTTCAAGTGGCAGTCAACGCTGCGCCAACCTGAAAAACGACAGGAATATTAGACCACCGTCGCCAGCAGCAAACACCCTACCAGGCCGCAGACGGAAATGATGGTTTCCAGCACCGACCAGGACTTGATGGTTTCCATGATGCTCAGGTTGAAATACTCCTTGAACAGCCAGAACCCCGGATCGTTGACGTGAGAGAAAATCACGCTGCCTGAACCGACCGCGATCACCATCAGCTCCGGGCTGACGCCGGTAGTGGCGATCAACGGGGCCACGATGCCGCCGGCGGTGATCGCCGCCACGGTAGCGGAACCCAGCGCCAGACGCAGCGCAGCCGCAATCGACCAGGCCATCAGAATAGGTGAGACGTTGCTGCCTTCCATCAGGGCGGCAATGTATTTCTCCACGCCGCTGTCGACCAGTACCTGCTTGAACGCGCCGCCACCGCCGATGATCAACAGCATCATGGCGATAATTTTGATGGAGTCGGTGATGGTACCCATCACTTCATCCATAGTACGGCCGCGGTTCAAGCCAAAGGTGAAGATAGCGATCAGTACCGCAATCAACGTCGCCATCACCGGATCGCCGAAGAACTCGGCAAAGCGCAGCAGGCTATGGCCCTTCGGCAGCACCATTTCCGCTACCGCACGCAGCGCCATCAGGATCACCGGCACCAACGAGGTGGCAACGCTGATGCCAAAGCTTGGCATTTCTTCTTCGGTGAAGATTTTTGGGTTATACAGGCCTTCAGGAACCGGCTTGTCGATGCCTTTCAGGAAGCGGGCATAGACAGGACCGGCCAGGATCACCGTCGGAATGGCCAGCAGCGTGCCGTACAGCAGAGTTTTACCCATATCGGCATGGAAGATGGTGGCGATCGCCGTTGGGCCAGGGTGCGGCGGCAGGAAACCGTGGGTTACCGACAGCGCAGCCGCCATCGGCACGCCGACATACAGCAGCGGCACGCGTGCAGACGCGGCGATACTGAAGACCAGCGGCAGCAGCAGCACGAAGCCAACTTCATAGAACAGCGCAAAACCGACGGTAAAACCGGTCAGTACCACCGCCCATTGAATGTATTTTTGACCGAACTTCTCGATAAGCGTAGTGGCGATGCGCTGGGCGCCGCCGCAGTCCGCCAGCAGCTTGCCCAGCATGGCGCCGAAGCCCATGATCAGCGCCAGGCTGCCCAGGGTGCCGCCCACGCCGGCCTTGATGGAGCCGATCACTTTATCGACTGGCATACCCTGAGCGATACCCACCGCCAGAGCAACCAGAACCAGAGAGATAAAGCCGTTCAGCTTAAAGCGGATCATCAGCAGCAACAGCAGCGCGACGCCGCCTGCAACAATCACTAATGGCATAATTTTTCTCCAACCTTTTTATCGCAGACTCTCTTTACGATAGGCCGTAAAGCGCGCGTTTGTTGTATTTTTAGGCTCTTCCCGGTGTTAGAAGACGAGCTGTAGGTGGTGCTGAGTCAAGGGTTCTATTTCTCCCTGTAGCGACCCTATCGCGCCGCCACAAGGTCATTGACCTCGTTGTTACCGGTATCATGATACCGGTAACAACAGCAGTGTCGGAACCGGGTAACGGGCTAAAATTCGCGTTCTGGGATAGAGATCAAACTTATGGGGGTAACGCGCGGTGGGCTTACAGATGACTAGCAAAACGCGCCGGGCGGCGCGATTTTCAAATTAAAATTGATGAAACAAAGAGTTAAAAGCGATCAGATGCTGCCGCCGGGGATCACGGTAAAACCGACGTCCACCATGCGCGGGCTGACCGTTTCGCCCCGCAAACGCGCCAACAGGCGTTCAGCCCCGATCTGCCCCATACGTTCACGCGGCGTCAGGACGCTCGCCAGTTTTGGCACCATCACCTGACCGATATCGTGGCCGTGAAAACCGGCAATCGCCATATCTTTGGGGATCGACAGCCCTTGGCGCTGGCACTCAAAGGTCGCGCCAATCGCCAGGTCATCGTTGGTGCAGAAAATACTGTCGATCTGCGGATAATCGCGCTGCGCCTGACGCAGCAGTTCGCCACCGGCGGAATAGGACGACGAACGCGCGGTCATGACGCTGTACGGCTCGAGACCGGATTCGCGCATCGCCTGTTCATAGCCCTGTTGCTTGATAATGGTACGTTCATCCTGACGCGCCCCGAAATACACCACGTGGCGATGACCGTGCGCGATGATTTGCTGGGTCATCTGGCGTGCCGCCTCAAAGTTGTTGAACCCCACGGCCAGGTCAATGCACGGTGAAACGCAGTCCATCAGTTCGACAACCGGGATCCCTGCCACCTCAATCATCTTCATGGTGCGCGGCGTATGGTGGCGTTCAGACAGGATCAGCCCATCAATGTTGTAAGACAGCAGCGAGGTCAGGCGCTGTTCTTCGCGCTCCGGCAAATAGCCGTAGTGCGCCAGCATGGTCTGGTAATTGTGCGCATCGGTGACGCTCTCGATGCCGCGCAGCACTTCAGCAAACACCTGGTTGGTCAACGACGGCAGCAATACGCCAATGGCGCGACTGGTGGAGTTGGAAAGGATATCCGGCGCACGGTTGGGAATGTAGCCCAGCTCATCCAGCGCGACGGCAATTTTTTGCTGCAAGATGGCAGAAACCTGCTCGGGATTACGCAGATAACGGCTCACCGTCATCTTGGTAACGCCAACCTTGTCTGCGACATCTTGAAGTACCGGCCGTTTTTTCTTCATTATCAATGAACTGGCTAACCGTGAATGGGCGCTCATTTTAGCAAAAAAAAACCGCTGCCGATATTGTTGGTTATCGGACGTCACAACGCAAAAAGGGCTCACTGTGTGAGCCCTCAGTATTTACCGCTTTATCAGACCGGCGGCAGATCGAACAGCAGAATTTCACTGTCTTCATCGGCATGAATCGACAGCGCAGCTTCATCCCACACCGCGAACGCATCGCTGGTGCCGGCCTGCTGACCATTGACCACTACCTTGCCACGCACCACCTGGATCCACACGCGACGACCGGCTTCAATCGGGCATTCTGCCTGTTCGTCTTGCTTCAATGCCCAGCGGGACAGCGTCATGTCCTGGAACACTTTCAGTGAACCGTCGCGCGCATCCGGCGACAACACCAGTTGGCGGCCCTGTGGCGCATCAAACATGCGTTGCTCATAGCGCGGCTCCAGCCCGACCCGATCGGGAATGATCCAAATCTGGTACAGGTGCAACGGACGATCGTTATTGCCGTTGTACTCGGAGTGACGCACCCCGGTGCCGGCACTCATGATCTGAAACTCACCGGCCTGGATCTGCTCTTTATTGCCCATGCTGTCCTGATGTTCTACCGTGCCGCTCAGCACGTAGGTCAGGATTTCCATGTCTTTATGCGGGTGGGTGCCAAAACCCTGCCCTGCGTCGATCACGTCTTCGTTGATCACCCGCAGCGCCGAGAAGCCCATAAAATCGGCATCGTAATAGTTGGCAAAGGAGAAGGTGTGCCAGCTATCCAGCCAACCATGATTGGCATGACCGCGATCTTCTGCCTTACGTAAATAAATCATATTCAACTCTCCTCAATGTTTTTTTACAGTCTAGTCCTGGCAGCAGAATATGAAAGCGTAAAAAACTCATCCCTCTGTTCAAAAATTTAGATGGAGTTGCAAAGCCATTGGCAGGGAATTTGTTGAAGGCGGGTGAGCTGAAAACAGGCAAAAAAAAAGCCAGCACCCGAGCTGGCTAAGTAATACTTGGAAGCAATGTGAGCAATGTCGTGCCTTCGCAGCGAGGGTATCAAAGGTTGATACTCTCCCCGGAACACATCGCAATAATAATCATTATCATTCGCACCTGTAAAGCGTTTTTTTAACCAATCCGGAATAATATTGACTCGACACAATAAACCGATAAATTCAGAGGTTATTCAACCGGTAAGCCAAAGGAGCAGCGTAATGAGTGAAATCGTAGTTCGTCACGTGGAAACGGCAGATGCACAGGCCCTGCATCAACTCTATTCTCAGCCGAAGGCTTACCGTGACACGCTACATCTTCCGCTACCGTCGGTCGAACTATGGCACAAGCGCCTCGCCAACCTCGAACCGGGCACGCATAGCCTGGTGGCCTGCATCGACGGACAGATTGTCGGTCAGTTGAGCGTGATGCTGAATCAGCGTGTGCGCCGCCGCCACGTGGCGACCTTTGGCATCGGCGTCGATGACCACCACCACGGCAAAGGTGTCGGCAGCAGCCTGATGAAGGCGATGATTGACCTGTGCGACAATTGGGCAGACATCGAACGCATCGAGCTGACGGTATTTACCGATAATCAGGCGGCCATCGCGCTATACCGCAAGTTCGGTTTTGAAATCGAAGGGACCAGCCGCGCTTACGCCATGCGCGACGGCGTACTGGTAGATTCTTACCATATGGCTCGCTTTCGCAGTGAACAGCAGAAAAAATCAGCCTCATGAGTGAGATAAAAAGTGAACCAGGGGCGGCAAACCGCCCCTTCACCGTCAGCCGTCGCACCTTCGTGCAAACGCTGGCCTGCGTAACGGGTGCTATCGGCATCCTCTCTCCCACCACCTTCCTGGGGGCCGCAATGCCAAGTTCTCCCGCCGTTCGAACCGGCACCCGTAACCTGATTACCGACGTGCCCGGCCTGAAGGTCGGGGTCGCTCAGGACAGCCGGGTGCGTACCGGCACCACGGTGATCCTGCCGGATAGCCCGGCGATCGCCGCCGTCGATGTGCGCGGTGGCGGCCCGGCAACCCGCGAAACCGATGCGCTGGGGGAAGACAATCTGGTGCAAACCCTTGATGCACTGGTGCTGAGCGGCGGTTCGGTGTATGGCCTGGCGGCGGCAGATGGCGTCGCAGCCTGGCTGGGGCAACAGGGGCGTGGTTACGCCCTGCGTCCGGCACCGGGCGTACCGGTCTCTCCCATCGTACCCACCGCCTGCCTGTATGATCTAAGCAACGCTGGCGAGAAAAACTGGCAGCTCGACCCACCCTATCGCCAATTGGGGATAGAGGCCGCCGGTAAGGCAGGCCTCGACTTTCCGCTCGGCACCGTGGGTGCCGGCTATGGTGCCATGACCGGCATGGGCAAGCTGAAAGGCGGGCTGGGTTCGGCGTCGATCGTGGCGACCAATGGCGCTACCGTCGGCGCACTGGTGGCGGTCAATAGCCTGGGGTCGGTCGTCGCCCCCGGGACACGTGCCTTCTGGGCGACGCCTTATGAAATCGACGGCGAGTTTGGCAATGGCGGTGCCGCAGCGCTGGCGCAGTTGAATGGCCAGGGCGAAGACTGGATGCCAGAAGAACCGACGGGCGGCAGGAAGAACACCACCCTGGCTTGCATCGCCACCGATCTGGCGTTGACCCGGGTGGAGCTGAAACGCGTGGCGATGATGGCGCAGGACGGCATGGCACGCGCTATCCGCCCGCTACACAGCCCGTTCGACGGCGATGTGGTGTTTGCCTTATCCACCGGGCAGCGTGAGGTGCAAGGCAGCCGAGAGCTGGCGGTGCTGCAGATAGGTGCACTGGCGGCGGACACCCTGGCACGGGCCATCGCCCGTGGTGTCTATGCGGCGACCCCATGGCCCGGCGGACAGGTAACCACCTGGAAAACCCTCGCCTGACGTTGCCAATAAAAAAGGGCGCATCGATGACTCGAGCGCCCCTTGCCGATCGCCTGCGAATTAAATGCCGGCGGTCTCTTTAATATAACGGCGCGCCTTCACCGCATACTCAAACGGGTTGGCCACCGCCGGATCCTGCTCGGCCTCCACCACCATCCACCCTTTGTAACCGCGCTCATCCAGCAGTTTAAACACCGGACGGAAGTCGATCACCCCATCACCCGGCACGGTAAAGGTGCCTTTCTTCACGCCGTCGAGGAAGCTGAGTTTGTTGGCCTTTACCTCGGCCACCACGTCGTCACGCACATCTTTCAGATGCACATGGTTAATACGCGGCAGGTATTTTTCCAGTATCGCCATCATCGCCTGCTGGCTGCCTTCTGAATAGTAAGCATGGCCAGTATCAAACAGCAGGTAGACGTCGTCGTTCACCATGCTCATGTAGCGGTCGATCTCGGCGGTAGTTTGAATGCCGGTACCCATATGGTGGTGCAGACAAACCTGCATGCCCTTGCCGGCAGCAATCTTGGCCAGCTCATTGTAGCCATCGGCCACTCGCTGCCACTCTTCATCGCTGAAATACGGCTTCTCTTCGAACACCCCTTTGGTGGTGCCCTGAATGCTTTTGCTCTGCTCGGAGCAGCCAATCACCTTGGCACCCATCGCATGCAGGAAATTCATATGGTTAATAAATTCATCAATGGTTTTTTCTTTCAGACCATCGGCGAAGAAGGTGCTGAACCAGGCGTTGCAGATTTGAATGCCGCGGATATCCAGCATCGGCTTGAGCACCGCCGGATCGCGCGGATACTTGCTGCCCACTTCGCTGCCGGTAAACCCGGCCAGCGCCATTTCACTGACGCACTGCTGGAAAGTGTTCTCTTTGCCCAGGTCGGGCATGTCGTCGTTGGTCCAGCCAATCGGGGCGATGGCCAGTTTTACGTTGTCTTTATTCATTTTCAGCCTCAATCATAGGAGCAGCACGCCGGTGATTTCACACCCACGCAGCCGAGAAATTTATTTACCCAACAGCTCTTTTTCGATGCGCTCTCGGGTCGCTACCGCCTGAGTTTTCATTCGTTCCGGATAGCCAAACAGCGAGGTGCAGATAATGGATTCGCCGCCCACCTTAAAATTACGATTGGCAAATTCCATATCGCGCAACGTCTGGAACAGGGCATCGAAATCCACTTCCCCTTCGCCGATACCCATATGCTGGTGCACGGCGGCGTCTACACCCGGCGGGTTGACGATATAGCGGCAGTGCTTGGTATGGTTCATGGTGTCGGCGATCAACACGTGCGAGAGATCGTCACCGGCATATTTCAGCATGCCGGCCACGTCGCCCTGACCTTTGTCGTAGTAGAAGGTGTGCGGCACGCTGTAGAGATACTTCACGTGATCGCTGCGTAACGACTTGACGATATCGGCGGTTTCGTTGCTCAGCTCGCAGAAATCCCACGGGTGCGATTGGATTTCCATGCGGATGCCTTCGCGCTCGATAATCGGCAGCAGCTCCTCCATTGAGCGGTACCACAGTTCTTCACAGATCTCCGGCTCATTGGGGTTACCCGCCAGCTCGGTATTGATCACCTGCACGCCCATTTCCACTGCGATTTCAATCATCCGGCGCCAGTTTTTGACCGCCGCCTGGCGGCGATCTTCGCCCGGACCGGACCAGCGATACACCACGATAAACGAGGAAATCTCCACGCCGGTGGCCTTCAGCGCATTTTTGTATTCCGCCATCACTTCGCGCCCGGCTTTCGGATGCTTGTAGAACGGATTGATCTGCGGGTGTGGCGACTGCTCAATATACTGATAGCCCCAGTCCGCCACCTGCTCAACCATTTTAGTGATGCCAAGGTCCCTGATGACATCCACATCAAAAGCGATCTTCATGGTCATTCCTCTTTAAACGTAAGTGCGGCGCTCAACCCATCAGTTGCCGTAAAAAGCCGGCCGCGGCGGCAAGGTCACCGGCACAATTTCACCGCTGAGTTGCGCGGCCACGCAGGCGTCGGCAGTGACAGAAGCGGCATAACCATCCCAGGCGGAAGGCCCGGTCAGCTTGCCGGCCAAGACGTCATTGATAAAGCCTTGCAGCTCGACGTCATAAGCATCGATAAAGCGGTCTTTCCAGTCGGTCAGAATTTCGGTAGACAGTCGGGCGCCGCTGCGCATCTGCACCGAAGACGGCTCTGGCAGCTTGGCAATGCCGGTTTCACCCACCACCTCACACTGGATGTCATAGCCGTATTGGCAGTTAACGAAAATTTCGACGTCGATGCGCGTGCCTTTGGCGGTTTCGAACAGCACAATTTGCGGATCTTTCAGGTGCGGGAACGCCTTGGGGCTTTTACGCGGGAACACGACCTGCACCGAGACATAGTCGTCATCCAGCAGCCAGCGCAGCACGTCAATCTCGTGGATCAGGGTGTCGGTGATCGCCATATCCGTGGTGTAAGCTTCGCCGACGGTCGGGTTGCGGTGTGCGCAGTGCAGCATCAGCGGTTCGCCAATTTGCCCGCTGGTCAGCACCTGTTTTAACGCGCGGTAACCCTGATCGTAAGGGCGCATAAAGCCCACTTGCACCAGACGTTTACCGTGTTTCGCTTCGGCCTCGACGATGTTTTTGCAGCCCTGAGCGGTGACCGCCAGCGGCTTTTCACAGAATACCGGCTTACCGGCGGCAATCGCGGCCAACACAAACTCTTCGTGACTCGGGCCCCAGGAAGTGACCAGCACCGCCTGCACGTCCGCCGCATTGACCAGATCGTGGCCGTTGTCATACACCTTGGCGTCCAGCTTCAGGTCGCTCACCACCTTGGCGGCGCTGTCGCGATTGATGTCGTTGACCGCCACGATACGGCTGCCCTGCAACACTTTGCTGCAGCGGCGAATGTGATCCCGACCGATTGCACCGGTGCCAATAACCCCAATGTTCAATGTCATTTTCGTTATCCTCTTCAAATAGTTGCGGCAGACGCAAGGTCTGGGTAATCAAACGGGATCCTGATCAGTAGTCGCGGGCCTTATCGATGTTTTCCTGCAGCTTGCGGGCCACGGCGACGATTTTTTCGCTGTCGGCAACCTGGGCACCGCCCACGCGCCACCAGCTGAGATATTTGTGCACCATGGTTTTTGGCAGCACCTTGATGTCCAGCAGGGTCGACACGGTTTGCCGACGGGCATCGGCCAGCGCTTCGATCAGCTGCTGCTCGGTGGTCACGCTGTAGGTCTTGCAACCGTAGGCCGCAGCCAGCATGGCAAAGTTGACCGGCACCAAATTGCCGTCGAGCTTGCCGCCCTGCGGGTCGCGGAAGCGGAACTCGGTGGTGTAGCTGTCCATGCCGTGTTCCATCTGCAGGTTGTTGATGCAGCCGTTGGTCATGTTGTCGAGCAGCACCACGTTGATTTTGCAGCCTTCCTGAATCGAGGTGACCAGTTCGGAATGCAGCATCATAAAGGCGCCGTCGCCAACCATCGCATACACCTCGCGGTTCGGCTCAGCCAGCTTGACCCCCAGCGCGGCATTGACCTCATAGCCCATACAGGAGTAGCCATATTCCACGTGATAACCCTGCTCGCCGTGGTTGTGCCACACCCGTTGCAAATCACCCGGCAGGCTGCCCGCGGCGGCGACGATCACGCTGTCCTGCGGCAGATGCTGGTTCAGCACCCCCAGCACCCGGCTTTGGGTTAACAAGGAGTCGGTCTTTTCGATAAATTCGGCAAACACGCGGTCACGATCGAGGTGATCGTCAATTTCAGGAACAAAACCTTCTCCGGTGTATTCCACCGCATAAACCCGGGCGGTTTCCTGCTGTTGCGCGCTGCGTGCGTCGGCAATGGCATTACCCCAGCCGGCGCGATAATCTGCCTGTGCCAGCCGTTCGTTCAGTGCGGACAGCGCTTCGCGGGCATCGGCCAACACCTGCACGCCGTCGAGCTTGCCGGCGTCAAAAGCGCTGACGTTAATATTGAGGAAATCGACGTCCGGATCCTGGAACAGCCATTTTGACGAAGTGGTGAAGTCGGTATAACGGGTGCCCACGCCAATCACCAGATCGGCCTGACGGGCCAGCGTATTCGCCGCCAGACAGCCGGTTTCACCGATGCCCCCCAGGTTGAATTCATGGCTGCTAGGCACCGTGCCTTTGCCCGCCTGAGTTTCGGCAAACGGGATGTGGAAACGCTCGGCGAAGTCACGCAGTGCCTGGCCGGCCTGCGAGTATTTCACCCCGCCACCGCACACCAGCAGCGGGCGACGTTTAGCGGTCAGCAGCGCCAACGCATCCTCCAGCATGCCTGCAGTCGCCGGGCGGCGATCGAGCCGATGCACACGCTTTTGGAAGAAATAGTCCGGGTAGTCATAGGCTTCGCCCTGCACGTCCTGCGGCAGGCACAGCGTCACCGCGCCGGTTTCCGCCGGATCGGTCAGCACGCGCATCGCATTGATGCAGGCGCTCATCAGCTGTTCAGGGCGCACTATGCGGTCCCAGTACTTGCTCACCGCACGGAAGGCGTCATTGGTGCTGATGCTGAGATCGTAAGACTGTTCAATCTGTTGCAGCACCGGGTCCGGCTGGCGTGAGGCGTAAACATCGCCCGGCAGCAGCAATAAAGGAATGCGGTTGGCGGTGGCGGTCGCGGCGGCGGTGATCATATTGGCGGCGCCGGGCCCGACGGAAGAGGTGCAGGCATAGATCTGCTGACGCAGCTTCTGCTTGGCGAAGCCGGTCGCTGCGTGGGCCATACCCTGCTCGTTACGCCCCTGATGCACCACCAGCTCACCGCTGTCCTGCTCCAGCGCCTGCCCCAGACCGAGGACGTTGCCGTGGCCGAAAATCGCAAAGATGCCTTTGACGAATTTGGTTTCCACGCCGTCGACCAACAGGTACTGGTTGTCGAGGAACCTGACGAGTGCCTGTGCCATGGTTAACCGGATCTTGCCCATTTACTCACCCTTTTAGATTAGTCTCGCCCGCGCCGGCACCAGCTGCATGCCGAACCAGATAAGCTGTGTGATACTCGCCGTCAGCAAGCGCTGTGTCCTGCTTAAGCCGACAACCTGAAACGTGTTGGGATTATAAACAAATATATTTTTCATAAAATCACATTACAGAAGAAACATTTCATTTTGCGATAAAGATCCCATAATGATGAAAACCCCGTTTCATCCATGCCTTTAGAATTCACTGACTTAGCCACCCTTTCACCCGTTGAGGCGTCCACCCAACACCGC
Source organism: Serratia sp. BNK-12 (assembly GCF_047456085.1). Lineage (NCBI taxonomy): Bacteria > Pseudomonadati > Pseudomonadota > Gammaproteobacteria > Enterobacterales > Yersiniaceae > Serratia > Serratia sp. BNK-12. Next base: position 105,551 of record NZ_CP179896.1, on the reverse strand, counting down.
CTGAACTCACAGCAACCCTTGGCACCATCAGCCTGTGACACCAAGGATATCCTTGCCGACCCTCGGCGTTTTCACCTCAGGGCGGGCGGGGTTTTCGATGCCCTTTACCGTTGTAGCAACGGGGTTTTAAATGCATCACATTTTTGGGGTGTAAATTTCATTCAATCTTGAAATTGAAATTTTTATTCCTCATACTCCAAAAATGCTTCGCAGTCGGGGTTTCGCTTAATACAGAAGGAAACGGGTATGGCTACACAAGAAAAACAGCTTGATGTCATTTGTCTCGGGCGTATCGCCGTCGATTTCTATGCACAGCAAATCGGTGCACGCCTGGAAGATGCCAGCACATTCTCAAAATATCTCGGCGGCTCTTCCGGCAATGTGGCTTACGGCACGGCCATTCAGGGTCTGAAGTCCGGCATGCTGGCCCGCGTCGGCGACGAACATATGGGCCGTTTCCTGCGCGAAGAACTGCAGCGCGTTGGGGCCGACACCCAAAGCCTGATTACCGACCCCCAGCGCCTGACCGGCCTGGTGATCCTCGGCATTAAAGATCAGGAAACCTTCCCGCTGATTTTCTACCGCGAAAACTGCGCCGATATGGCGTTGACGCCGGACGATATCGACGAGGCCTACATTGCATCGTCGCGGGCATTGGCCATCACCGGCACCCACCTGTCGCATCCGAACACCCGCGCGGCAGTGTTGAAGGCGCTGGAATACGCCAGACGCCACGGTCTGCGCACCGCGTTGGATATCGATTATCGGCCGGTGCTGTGGGGCCTGACATCGCTGGGCGACGGTGAAACCCGTTTCGTCGAGTCAGAAAAAGTGACCCGCGAACTGCAAGAAGTGCTGCATCACTTTGATCTGATCGTCGGCACCGAAGAAGAGTTTCATATTGCCGGCGGCAGCACCGATACCCTGACCGCGTTGAAAAACGTGCGCAAGGCGACCCAGGCCACGCTGGTTTGCAAACGCGGCGCCCAGGGCTGTTCGGTATTTGAAGCGGAGATCCCGACAAGCTGGCAGCAGGTCAAACTGCACTCCGGCGTAAGGGTTGAGGTACTGAACGTACTGGGTGCGGGCGATGCCTTTATGTCCGGCCTGCTGCGCGGTTACCTGAACGATGAAGGTTGGGATCAGGCCTGCCGCTATGCCAATGCCTGCGGCGCACTGGTGGTTTCGCGTCACGGCTGTGCGCCGGCGATGCCGACCAAGCAGGAACTGGATGACTACCTGCAGCGCGAGCAGGAAGTGAAACGTCCGGATCGCGATGCGCGGCTTAACCATCTGCACCGGGTCACTACCCGCAAACAGCAGTGGCCGGAGCTGTGCGTGTTCGCTTTCGACCACCGCAAACAGTTGGCGGACATGGCGCGAGAAGCCAACGTCAGCGAGGAACGCATTCCCAAACTGAAAACCCTGCTGCTGACCGCGGCGCAACAGGCCGCCGAGGTTGCCGGGTTGCAGGGCAACAGCGGCATTCTGGCCGATACCACCTATGGGCAGGCGGCGCTGAACAGCATCACCGGCCAGGGCTGGTGGATTGGCCGACCGATCGAGCTGCCCAGTTCACGCCCGCTACGACTGGAGCACGGCAATATTGGCTCGCAGCTGATCGACTGGCCGCAGGAGCACGTGGTGAAGTGCCTGGTGTTTTACCATCCGCATGACGCCGCCGAGCTGCGTCGCGAGCAGGATGAACTGATTGGCGACGTGTATCGCGGTTGCTGCAAGTCCGGCCACGAACTGTTGCTGGAGGTGATCCTGCCGGAAAGCAACGCCGACAAGGCCGAAAGCTACTATCTGGAGATGTTGCAATATTTTTACACGCTGGGCATCAAGCCCGACTGGTGGAAATTGCCGCCGCTGAGCGCAGAAAATTGGCAGCGGGTGGGGGCTTTGATAGAGGCGAACGATCCATTCTGCCGTGGCGTATTGATACTGGGGCTGGACTCACCGGAAGAAACGCTGAAGGCCGGTTTCGCCGCGGCGGCAGACGCCCGTTGGGTAAAAGGTTTTGCCGTCGGCCGCACCATCTTCGGCCAGCCTTCACGCCGCTGGTTGCAGGGCGAACTGGATGACGCCGGCTTAATCGAGCAGGTGAAACAAAAATACCTGACGCTGATTGGCTTCTGGCGCCAATACCGCCCAACCTCTCACTCGTCTTAATCGACAAACCCTCCCCTTAAACGATTTTCGCCGCTTTAAGGGGATTTTTTTGCCGGTTTTCTGTGAAGTAACGCAACTTGCAATCGAATAAATCGCTTTTTGGTGAAATGAAACTTCCGCTCCATCTGTTAGAATGAGCTGTCAATAATTCAGGCGTCAGGCCAATACGCCTTAGCCCACACTGCGAGCCGAATGGATGAACAACCCAACTCAACTTTCGCTGTTACAGGACGAGATCCGCCACCGTTATGAAACGCTGAGCAAGCGTTTGAAACAGGTGGCGCGTTACATTTTGGATAACAGTAACAGCATTGCTTTCGATACCGTCGCCTCCATCGCCGCACAGGCCAGCGTCCCGCCGTCGACCCTGATCCGCTTTGCCAACGCGTTTGGCTTCAGCGGTTTCAACGAAATGAAACAGGTTTTTCGCCAGCACCTGATGGAAGAAACGGTCAACTATACCGAGCGGGCCCGCCTGTTTCGCCAGACCTCTACCGACGATAACGTTGCGCCGGAAAAGCCGGCGGAAATTCTTAACGTTTTCACCATGGTCAATGCTCAGGCCCTGCAACAGCTGGCGATGCAAACCAGCCCCGAGCAGTTGGATCGCGCAGTTGAGTTGCTGAACAACGCCGAAAATATCTACGTGATCGGTTTGCGTCGTTCATTCAGCGTCGCCTCGTACCTCACCTATGCCTTGCGTCACCTGGAGCGCCGGGCCTTTCTGATCGACGGTTTGGGCGGCATGTTTACCGAGCAACTCAGCATGGTGAAACCCAATGACGTCGTGATCGCCATCAGCTATTCGCCGTATGCGCAGGAAGCGTTGGAACTGGTGGAGTTGGGCGCCAAGCGTGGCGCACAGCAGATTGCCATTACCGACAGCCAGGTCAGCCCGCTGGCCGCCTTCAGCGACGTGTGCTTTGTGGTGCGCGAAGCGCAGGTGGACGGTTTCCGCTCCCAGGTCGCCTCTATGTGTCTGGCGCAAACCCTGGCGGTATCGCTGGCGCTGAATAACGCCAAAGAAGAGTAATACTTGCAGGATCAACAAGGCCCGGCTAGCCGGGCCTGATGCGAATTATTTCGCCGCTGGGTATCCGTCGCTATTAATCCAGGCGTGGTCTTTTTCCCAGGTGAATTTCCACAGGCGCACCGGCCCGGCCATCACGTTGAGATAGTAGTTGTCGTAACCGGCCAGCGTTGCCACCGGGTGGTAGCCGCGCGGCACCTTGACCACGTCGCGGTTATAGACCGCCATGCACTCGTCCAGCGACCTGTCGTCGGTATAGACCCGTTGCATGCAAAAGCCCTGTTCCGGCTGGATCCGGTGATAGTAAGTCTCTTCCAGATAGGTTTCATCCGGCGAATCTTCCTGATCGTGTTTGTGGCTAGGGTAAGAGCTGGTATTGCCCTCATCCGTGTACACTTCCACCACCAACAGGCTGTCGGCCGGCGCGCTGTCCGGCAAGATATTGTGTACCAGACGCTGGTTGCGCCCTTTACCGCGCCGCTCTACGCCCACGTCTGCCGGGGTGATCAGCCGCGATGGCAGGTGCCCGTGGCTCGGCGCGCTGCAAACCGCCAACTCCAACGCACTTTCCGCGCGCACTTCAATTCGATCGTGATGCGGCACATACACCGCATAAGGCGGGGTGCGCTCAAACGGGCTCATCCGTTTACCGATGCTCGGGTATTCCGCTCGCAGGGTAGCGACAGAAGCGATACCGGCGACCAGCACCAGGCACAGTTCTTTGTCGCCGCTTTCCAACTGCAGCGACTGACCGGCTTCGAGACGATAGACGTCAAACCCGACAAAGCGCCAGTCGGCATTCTCCGGGGTGACGTGCTGGATGCGCCCCTCGGCATTTGGCTGCTGACATTTGGCGAGCAATGAAGACATGGTAATTCTCCCAATTAAGTATGAATAGACCCCAAATAATTGGCGTTGCATCATCGTAGGGGCGCTGCATGCAGCGCCCGCATAATCGGGGCGAATTTATTCGCCCCCTACCGGGTGACTGGGCCAAATACACGCAGCCAACACAGATGCGGCTTGAAAGACGACGGGTATAGTGCCTTAACCCAGCGTCGGCATACTGTATTCAGACACCGTTTGCTGCCCGGTTGGCCAGCGGGCGGTGGCGGTTTTCATCCGGGTGTAGAAACGCACGCCGTCGGTACCGTGAACGTTTAATGCACCGAACACCGAGCGCTTCCAGCCACCAAAGCTGTGGAACGCCATCGGGACAGGCACCGGGACGTTGACCCCCACCATGCCGGCCTGCACTTCCTGCACGAACTGGCGCGCATAGTGACCGTTACTGGTAAAGATAGCGCTGCCGTTACCAAATTCATGGCTATTCACCGTATCGATGGCGGTCTGGTAGTCCGGCACGCGGACAATGCCCAACACCGGCCCGAAGATCTCTTCACGATAGATACGCATTTCCGGCGTAACGTGGTCAAACAGGGTACCGCCAACGTAGTAGCCGTCCGGGTAACCCGCCACTTGATAGTTGCGGCCATCGGCCACCAGGGTAGCGCCCTCTTCCACGCCCAGATCGATATAACCCAGGACTTTCTTCTGATGCGCCGAGGATACCAGCGGCCCCATCTCGTTTTCTTCGCCACCCTGTTTAAGCCCTGGACCAACGCGCAGCTGAGCGATCAGCGGCTTCAGTCTGGCAATCAGTTTATCGGCCGTGTCGTCGCCGACGACCACCGCCACCGGCAACGCCATGCAACGCTCGCCGGCCGAGCCGAATGCGCCGCCCATCAGGGCATTGACCGTCGCGTCCAGATCGGCGTCAGGCATGATGATGGCCTGGTTTTTCGCCGCGCCGAAGGCCTGCACCCGCTTGCCGTGGGCACTGGCGGTAGTATAGATATGTTCAGCCACCGCAGAGGAGCCGACAAAGCTCACCGCCTGAATGTGGGGATCGGTGCACAGCTGCGCGGCTTCTTCGTTTGCGCAATGCACCACGTTGAATACGCCGTCCGGCAGCCCGGCTTCTTTCAGCAGTTCGGCCATGCGAACCGAGGCCGAAGGCACCAGCGCCGGGGGCTTGAGCACAAAGGTATTGCCGCAGGCCAGCGCGATAGGGAACATCCACATCGGCACCATCGCCGGGAAGTTGAAGGGGGTGATACCCGCGACCACGCCCAATGGCTGCATCAGCGAGAAGCTGTCAACGCCGCTGCCGACGTCCGCAGAATATTCGCCCTTGATCAGATGTGGAATGCCGCAGGCAAATTCCACCACTTCGATGCCGCGGGTCAGTTCGCCCAGCGCATCGGAATACACCTTGCCATGCTCGCTGACAATCAGCGCCGCCAGCTCGTCGCGATGCTGTTCCAGCAGCGCCTTAAAATTGAACATGATGCGCGCACGGCGCAGCGGTGTGGTGCGCGACCAGTCGGCAAATGCCTGGTGGGCCACGTCAATGGCCTGCTTCACCTCGGCGGCAGTGCTCTGCGTCACGCGGCGTTCAACCTGCCCGGAAGCCGGATTATGCACGTCGACGGTTTGATTGCTGCTGCTCAGGCACACCTGCCCGCCAATAAAGTTACCCACGGTTTTCATGTCTCACCCTCTTTTAAGTCCGCTGTCGCCTGACCGTCTGCGGCCGTAGCGTTTTCATCACACCGCTTGCCGGAGACTGCCCGCAAGCAGGCTAAATCCTGACCGGATGAAGCAAACTCTATTTCATTGAAAAAAAAGTTTCAAATAAATTATTTTAGAAAATTTGTTTTTAGTGCGGAAGGTCGCAGTTTTGCCACGTCACCGTGCAAGGCCATTACATGAAGGAAAAAAAGCGGTCCCTGTGTTCACGCGCCAACGGCAGGGAATTAGCCCTGACTTTTATACAGAAACAGGCAGCCCACGGGGAAAGACGACCCGGCTAGACGCTAAAGGATCGCGCGGTAACGCTTGAGGGGCATTTGCGGTTTTTTTTGAACTGGATCTAAAAATCAATATTTCATTATTCACTAATTATGAAATAAATGTTCTTGTTTACCGAAGCGTTAATTCGACTATCACCGCCTTAATGACAGGCAGGGTCCAACCCCTTCCGCCTCCTCTTCCCTACAACCAACAGCGCGGGTGGAAGCCAGGAAAAAAATCGGAGCAACACATGTCATCTCAGCGTAAGCATAATACCGGGTACATACTGCGAATATGCGGCATTGCGGCACTTGGCGGCATTTTGTTCGGCTACGACACCGCCGTGATCTCCGGCGCGATCGAATCCCTGAAAACCTATTTTAATCTCAGCCCCGCCGAAACCGGCTGGGCCGTTTCCAACGTGGTGATCGGCTGCGTGGTCGGTGCCTTTGCCGCCGGGCCACTGGCCGGGCGATACGGTCGTAAGAAGGCCCTGATGCTGGCGGCAGTGCTGTTCACCATTTCGGCGGTGGGTTCTTCACTGGCGCCCACTTTCACCTGGTTTGTGATTTACCGCATTATCGGCGGTTTGGCGGTGGGTATCGCCGCGACCGTTTCGCCGATGTACATGTCGGAAGTCTCACCCAAAGACATGCGTGGCCGTGCGCTCAGCATGCAGCAATTCGCCATCGTGTTCGGCCAAATCGTGATCTTCTACGTTAACTTCAAAATCGCCAGCATCGCCAGTGAAGCCTGGCTGGTGGAGATGGGCTGGCGCTGGATGTTCGCCTCCGGCGTGCTGCCCTGCATCCTGTTTTGCATTTTGGTATTTATCATTCCAGAGTCGCCACGCTGGAGCGTGATGGTCGGCCGGGACGATCAGGCGCTGGCGATGCTGACCAAAGTGTCCAACGCCGAACATGCGAAAAAAGTGCTGCAGGAAATCAAAGACTCGATAAAACAGGATCAACAAGCCAGCCAGAAAAAACTCAGCTATGCCGATAAACGGGTACGCTTCATTCTGTTCGTTGGCTGCATGATCGCCATGCTGCAGCAGGTCACCGGGGTTAACGTAATGATGTATTACGCGCCGGTGGTGCTGAAAACCGTCACCGTAAACGCGCAGGAAGCGCTGTTCCAAACCATCTGGATCGGCGTGATGCAGTTGGTCGGTTCCGTCATCGGTGCCATGTTGATGGATCGCATGGGCCGCATCCCGCTGATGCGTTGGGGTACGCTGGGCGTCATCGCCGGCCTGCTGATCACCTCCTATGCGCTCTATACCGAGGCCACCGGCTACTTCGCGCTGTTTGGCATGCTGTTCTTTATGGTGTTCTATGCGCTGTCGTGGGGCGTGGGCGCCTGGGTCCTGGTGTCAGAAATCTTCCCCAATCGCATGCGCTCTCAGGGCATGAGCATTGCCGTCGGCTGCATGTGGCTGGCCAACTTTGTCGTGTCTCAGACCTTCCCGATGATCAACGATAACCCTTATCTGTTCTCCAGCTTCCACGGTGCCTTCCCAATGTGGGTGTTCGCCGTCTGCTGCCTGTTCAGTTACTGGTTTATCGGCCGCTATATTCCTGAAACACGAGGGGTATCGCTGGAAAAAATGGAGGACGTGGTCATGGCAAAACGCTATCGCCAACCTCAACCCGAAATACAACGCACGCCGCTATAGACCTGTAAATATCAGGCTTTATCAACTCATTCAGGAGTAATGCATCATGACCATTGCGCCAGACCGTTTTTGCATCAACCGCAAGATCGCGCCAAATCTCGATTTGGAACAGTTTTTCAGCTTGGTGAAAAAGTGCGGGCTCAACAAAGTAGAGCTGCGCAACGATATGTCGAGCGGCAAGGTGACCGATAACCTGAGCAACGATCAATTAAATGCGTTGGCAGAAAAATACGGTATCGAAATCGTCACCATTAACGCGCTCGGCATGTTTAACCTGCTGGACGATCAAGCCGCGTTGCTGAAAAACGCCGAGGCGCTGTTGTCACAAGCTCAGGCAATCCGCAGCAAGGCGCTGGTACTGTGCCCGCATTGCAGCGCGGGCGATAACCGCAGCGAAGAGCAGAAAAAAACCGACACGCTGGCGGCCCTTAAGCTGCTGGCTCCGCTGTTCAGGCAATACGGTGTACAGGGCTATGTGGAGCCGTTGGGGTTCGGTATCAGCTCACTGCGCTCATCGCTGCTGACGCAGTCCCTGATCCGGGATTCTGGCGCGCCGTACAAAATCGTGCTGGATACCTTCCACCACTATTTAAGCGACGTCACGCAGCCTGAATTTGATGCGCAAATTCAGATCGACGGCATTGGGCTGGTGCACCTTTCCGGGGTGGAAGATCTGCGTGCTAAAAGCGCATTAAGCGACGAAGAACGCATCATGCTGAGTGACAAAGATCGGCTGGAGAGCAAAAAGCAGGTGCAGGATCTGGAGCGCCTGGGCTACACCGGCATTTACGCCTTCGAGCCGTTTTCGTCGCAACTGGACAGCTGGACGGCAGCGGATATAGAACGTGAAATCCGTCAGAGCATCGCTCTGCTGCAAGGGTAGCGGCCGCAAAGGGGCGAGCATGCTCGCCCCTGATTTAACCGGGCGCCCCTACCCTTATTTTCTCCAGATTATTTCAACGTGCTGACCACCAGCTGATGGCGCTCGTTGTAGAACTTCCGGTAGGCCAGGTAGCAGGCGATGATGGTCGACAGGCTGGCGGTCGACAACAGCATGAAAGTCACCATAATCTGGTACTTAATCGCCTTGACCGGATCGATACCGGCGAAGATCAGACCCGACATCATGCCCGGCAGGCTGACCAACCCCACGGTTTTGGCAGAGTCCACCGTAGGGATCAACGAAGCACGGATACTGTCGCGGATCAGCGCCGCCGAAGCGAACTTCGGCGAGGCGCCCAGGCTCAGCATCTCCTGAATCTTCTGCTGATCGCTTTTGAAACGCTGCCCCAGGTTGTTGTAGCACAGGCCAACTGCCACCATCGCATTGCCGGCCACCATGCCGGAAATCGGGATCACCTGCATTGGGGTAAACTCAATCGAACCGGTCAGTACCAGCACCGCCAACGTTAATACCGCGCCGGTGGTTATGGCAATAAACGACGTCATAAATGCATGATCGATATATTTACTGCGCTTTTGCGCGTTGTAGGCGGCGTTAAAGCAGATAAACAGCACCATCAGCACCGTCAGAATGGCGTTATTTACATCAAAAATGTATTTCAGCACGTAGCCGACAATGATCAGTTGCACCACCGCCCGGCAAATACTCCAGATAATGTCTTTTTCCAGCGCCAGCTTTTCTTTATGGCTGATTAAAATAGCAATAATCACCAATACCATCGACAAAGCCAAAGATTCATTGCTGATGTTATGCTGGTTCATTGGTCGTCTCCTGCGCCCGAGCGCCATGCGCACTCAAAGTAATCACATCATCCGCATGTTTGATTTCATCTTTATCATGCGTAACCCACAACACCGCGACGCCATGCTGCGCGACCAGTTGATGAATAATTTCATTAACGTTGCGTTTATTATCTTCATCCAGCGCACTGGTGATCTCATCCAATAACAGAACCTTGGGCATAAACTGCAGGTTACGGATCAACGAAATTCGCTGCTTCTCGCCGCCCGATAATTCGTTAACGCTTTTATCCAGCATATTTTCCGCTAGCCCAAAGCGCACCAGGTCGGCCTGCATCTTTTTCCTGTCCGGTTTTTGTTTGCGAATCTGGTAGGGCAACGCGATATTGTCATACACGCTGTCGCCAAACAGCGAAGGGGTTTGAAAACAGTACGACACCTGTTGACGATACTCTTCCGGCGGTATATCGGTAATGGCCTTACCGGCAAAGATAATTTTTCCACGGGTTGGGTCGATCAAGGAAGATACGATTTTTAGCAGGGTACTTTTTCCGCAGCCAGACGGGCCGGTAATCAGTTTAAATTCGCCCTGATTCAGACCGAAAGACACGGAATCTAAAATAACCTGCTCGTCTATTTGATAATGAATATCATCCAATAACAGTATTTCTTTGCTTTCCTTCATTATAAGCACGCATCCCTCATGAAAATATTTGCACCCAGGCCCTCAGTATACGGCCTCAAAAATTGCACTGCCAATGGCTGGTCATTAGTCGTAACAAAGGAGTCGGGCTGAGGCGCTTTTCGCTCCGTCAGCCCTGTGTTGATCCGCTGTGAAGGGTAGTCAAAATGACGAAACAGGAAAGGAATTACATTTTTTTGGGTGATGCACAAATATACCAGCGTAACGAATTATTGATGCTGCGATGAGTACAACGAACTTTACCCTCTTTTTCCAATGCCAATAACAGCGTGCGCGTGGTGTAAATATTTTCACCGCATTTGTCTGCCAGCTCCCTGGTTTTAGGCCAGTGTTCCGGTGCCGGAGGGTGATGTTCCCCTGCACCCGACGCACGCTCCATACAGAGTTTTCGTAACACGTTTAGCATATGTGACTTCCTGATTTCATATGTTATCGGCGCCTTGGCCATCGCGTACTCCTTGGGTTACTTTTGCCTGCTCCTGTCCTGCGGCAGCACGTCGGCCACGCGCAAGGTGTAAATCATCGTGGCGCCCGGGGGGATTGCGGGCGGGCTTCCTTTGTCGCCGTATGCCAGAACTGGCGGCACCACCAGCGTCATGGACCCATGCTTGTTCAATTTGCCGATGGCGGCGCGAAACAGCGGTGGATATTGCGACAAAGGCAAAGAGATAGTGGTGCCGGCCAAGTCCATATCCTTGATCACTTGCCCATCGGGCAGGCTCTCGCGTACCACGATATCGACGTTATCATTGGCGTTTATCTGCCCGCTGCCGGCATAGTCCACACGGTAATAAAAACCGAGCGCATCTTTTTGCACGCCAGGCTGCTTGGCGAAATCGGCGAGGTAGGTTTTACCCTCCCCCCGTATCGCCTCCTGTCGCTGCTGTTGGGCCTGCTGCAAGGCAGCGTCTGCGGCCTTTAGCGCGCGGTCGATGGCGGCATCATCCAACCGTTGCTGCCCCGCCAGCGTATCGGCAATGCCCGCCAGCAAGCGCGGGCGATCTGCTTCAATTCCCAAGCGGCGGTTCTCTTCCTGTAAATGCAGAATGTCACGCCCCAGCGAAACCCCGGCGGCGTAGGCCTGCTTATCGGCATCGCTGGCCAGCTCCGGCGGTTGTCGCTGCGCGGCTAGCTGACGGTTGAGCTGCAGCAACTGCTGCTCTTGCTGCGTGACGATCCGCTGCTGCCGTGCCAGAGCCGCCGCCATGGCGATCAAGTCTGGTGGCGTGGCGATAGCCTTACGGATCCCTTTTAACGCGGCCACCAGCGGCCGGATATCAATCGGGTCTGGTTTGGGTGTTGCCTTGAGGGCTGGCGCCGCCGGTTGAGCCTGAGCCGCCAGCTGCTGTTCCAATTGGCGGATGGTTTCGGCTTGCCGTTGCAGGGCCTGATTCAGCGCAGTCAGACGGGCGTTGTCTCCGCGCGTAACAGCGGCGGGCCTGGGTTTGGCAGTCACCGGCTGAGGCGCTGCAGGTGCACTTTCCACCACCGGCACCGCCTGCTGTTGCTCGGCAAATTTCAGCAATGCGGGAATGCCGTCATCCTTGCCAGGTGCAGTCTCTGCCGCCGATGCAGCGCCCCCTACCAACAACAGCAGCAAAGCAGCGGCTCCTTCCGCATACCTTCTCATGATTACAGGCTCTCCACCCGGCTCGACAGATCGGACATCAGCTCATGCTCAACGTCGGCGCAGAATTTCTCGGTTTTATATTTATAAAGCGCATCTATGGCTTTACGGGTGCTTTCATCGACATTACTGCGAATGCCGGCATATCCCGAGGCGTTGGACAACAGCCCGTTAAAATAAGCAATCCGTTTCTGATAGCTTTGCGGATTAATATTCTTAAGTGAGTTGACCCGTTGCTGACAAAGCGCGATCCGTTGCTCATCAGTGTTTTCCTTAGGATTACTCTGTGAAACTTTTTTCATGGCAACCGTGCCGGTGCCATTTTTTCCTACGCAACCGGACAGCAGTAAACAGGACATTATCATCAGCGCCGTAGCGACGGCGGAACGGCGAGTTGAATCATTAATTATGGTAATCATTCCGTTTATCATCCCTTAATTATCACTTAGGTCATTATTATGTCGCGAAGCCCTGCTTTATCTGACTGCTTCTGATTAATCCTAACGAGTTAAATAACAAAAACGCACAATAACAGTCGGGCATTGGTAATAATCCGATACACATCTGTATTGTTATGTTTTTGTTAAAACTCAAAAAGAAATTATCGTAGCCACAATGAATGAAAGTCACATCCCAGGCCAGTATTACCGACGCGTTCACCCATAAAAACAAAGAGTTAACTTTTTACCCGCGATTAACGCGCAGAATTCATCATCTGCTGTCTGAGGGCGATATTATCAAAACAATATTGCTAATTGTAGTGCGAACACTAATTCTGGCGATCTAATATCTCGCATATTGCTATTTATATAGTCATTTATTCTGGATAATATTTGTATACGATCTATTGATTTTCAATTATATATATTTCTTTTTCCTTTTGGTTTTATATTCTGTATTTGACTTAACTTAATAAAAGCTATTTCCAACCGCACCTATTATTTGCAAGAATAATCCCAGCAAGACGCTATGGTGATATACCTATTTTTCTTTTATGGATTTCGCTTGTACGACTTCCAAAATATTTCGTTATTCACTCATGAATAACGGAGGGTGGCGTATTGCCCAGAGCAAAAGGATCTGGCTCCAACTACGGCGTCGGCGACATGACGTTGCCGCTGTTGTGGGGGATTTAGATGTGCTGTTCTTTTTATTTAAATACTCTCTACAGGAACTTGAGAAATGAAACTGAATAAATTAATGCTGGCAACCGTGATTGCTTTCGCTTCTGCATCTGTTGCTCACGCCGCATCTAACCAGGGCAGCGGTAAAGTCACTTTTACCGGTGAAATTATTGATGCGCCATGCAGCGTAGCACCGGAATCTGTTGATCAAACTGTCCCTATGGGCCAAATCAGCAGCCGTCTGCTGGCTAAAGAAGGCAAATCCAGCTCTGAGCCATTCAGCATCGAACTGAAAGATTGCTCTATTGCGACCATGAAGAACGTCCAGGTGACCTTCACCGGTACGCCGGATCCAGATAACAGCAAACTGCTGGCACTGAGCGGCACCGCAACCGGCGCTGGCATCAGAATCTATGACAACCTGCATTCCAAAGACGTTGAACTGGGCACCGCAACCGATGGTCAGGGTCTGACCGAAGGTAATAACTCTCTGAAATTCGCCGCTTATCTGCAAGGCAGCAGCGCTTCTGGCGCCGTGGTCCCAGGCGAATTCACCAGCGTTGCAAACTTCACACTGGCTTACCTGTAATCCCCCCTCGGGGACGCTACTTTGGTGTCCCCGTTTTACCTGCACGGACATTGGGTAACGGGACCAACGGCTACAGGGAGACGCCAGCATGACAAACCGGATTTCGGGCGTACTGCTTATCGCGCTCAGCCTTTGCAGCGCAGAGGCGACGGCGAAAAATCAGGGCCACGGCACACTCAACCTGGGTGGCGAAATCGTCGAAACCCCCTGCGGGATTGCCAGCGAAAGCCTGGACCAGACCGTTGATTTCGGCCTGATCTCGATGACCGATGCGGCATTGGATACGCAGCCGGTACTGATCGGCAGCCGCCGCAACTTTGAGATCAAGCTGGTGAACTGCGAATTGGCCAGCATCGTGAAACCCGACTTTATCTACCGCGCGGCCACCGTCACTTTCAACGGCATCGCCGACAGCCGAGATCCCGATCTCTTGGGGGTTTATGGCGAAGCCCAGGGCGTGGCTATTGAGCTACTGACCGCCAACGGCGTTCAGATACCGCTGGGCAGTACCACCGCGGATTACCAGATTGTCGCCGGCGACAACACGCTGCGCTTTGGCGCTCAGTTACGCATTCATCCCGACAGGGCCAGGGCCGGCGGATTCAGCTCACTGGCGAAATTCACCCTGTCTTATCTGTAAGTAACGCCTCGTTAGGCGGGTGCCGCCGTCAGGCACTGAATGACATCACGTATTACGTATTCAGGTCGTACAGGATGACCTGCTATTGGGCGCGGATTTGCCATGAGTGATTATTCTATGACGTCATTACTGACACGGAAAAAAATACCCCTTACCGTCATTCTATCTTTCCTCTGGGTGCATTCGGCTTTTTCCGCCACGGAATTCAATACCGACGTATTGGATATTGGCGATCGCAGCAAAGTGGATTTATCGCGTTTTTCCGACGCCGATTACGTCATGCCCGGCGCCTATTTGCTGGATATCAAAATCAACCAGAAAACCTTGCCGCAGCGCAGCATTCAATATTATCCGTCGCCGGATAAAAAGGATCGCTCTCGCGTCTGCCTGCCGCCGGATCTGGTCGAGAAAATGGCGCTGAAAGAAGACGTCCTCAAAAAAATCACTCTGTGGCACGACAACAGCTGCGCCGATATCAGCGGCATCAAAGGGGCAACCATCTCCGACCGCATCGGCGGCGGCGTCTTGGCCATCACCATCCCGCAGGCCTGGATGAAATATTCCGATCCGGACTGGACACCGCCGGAGCAGTGGGACGACGGCATTCCCGGACTGCTGCTGGACTACAGCATCAGCGGCCAGGTCGGCAAGCAGAGCCACAATAACAACACCGCCGAAAATCTCAGCAGCTACGGGACGGTGGGGGCTAACCTGGGCGCCTGGCGTCTGCGCGCCGACTATCAGGCCAATTACAATCAGCAGGCCGGCGAGCGCGATAACAACTTCGACTGGAACCAGATCTACGCCTACCGCGCGCTGCCGATGCAGGCTGCCAAGCTGACGCTCGGTGAAATCTTTCTCGACTCGGGGGTCTTTGATTCTTACCGCTTTACCGGTCTGAATCTGGCCAGCGACGAGCGCATGCTGCCGCCAAACCTGCAGGGTTATGCGCCGGAAGTACGCGGCATTGCCAAGAGCAACGCCAAGATCACCGTCTCGCAAGAAGGCCGTACGCTGTACGAAACCACCGTGCCCGCCGGGCCGTTTGCCATTCAGGATCTCAACAGTTCGGTACGTGGCCGGTTAGACGTGAAGGTGGAAGAACAAGACGGCACCGTCTCCACTTTCCAGGTCGACACCGCCACCATCCCTTACCTGACGCGCCCCGGCTATGTCCGCTACAACGTCGCGGTGGGTAAGCCTTCGGCATACGATCACCGCACGCAAGGGCCACTGTTTTCCGCCAGCGACTTCTCCTGGGGGCTGACCAGCGCCTGGTCGCTGTACGGCGGCGCCCTGCTCGGCGGCGATTACAACGCCTGGGCGCTCGGCCTGGGTCGCGATCTTAACGTGTTCGGCGCCATGTCGGTGGACGTGACGCAGTCCATCGCCCGTTTGCCCAATGAGCCTACCGCCAGCGGCATGTCGTTCAAGGTCAACTACGCCAAGCGCTTCGATGAGCTGAACAGCCAGATCACCTTCGCCGGCTACCGCTTCTCACAGCGCAAGTTCATGAACATGTCGCAGTATCTGCAAGAGCGCTACAACGACTATGACGAACGCTACAACGGCCGCCAAAAAGAGCTGTACACCATTACCGCCAGCAAAACCTTTATGGCGGAAGACAGCGCCAAGGCGATCACCGCTTACCTGACCTATTCGCACCAAACCTATTGGGATGCCAGGGCGCAGGATCGCTACGGGTTATCCGCCAGCAAGCTGTTCAACGTCGGCAATGTCAGCAACGTGACCGCATCGCTGTCGGCCTACCGTACCACCTATCACGGCCGCACCGATGACAGCGTGATGCTGAACTTCAGCGTGCCGATCGGCGATCGCCGCCGGCTCGGTTACTCACTGCAAACCAGCAACAGCGACGTGACGCAGATGGCGTCTTACAACGATTATACCGACCCGAACAACACCTGGCAGGTCAGCGGCGGCTTTAACCAGTCCGGCAAATCGCTGGCCCGCGGCTACTACAGCCATAACGCCTCGTTCGGCTCGCTCAACGCCAGCGCCTCTTACCAGCAGGACAGCTATTCGTCGATCGGCGGGACCTTCCGCAGCGGCATTACCGCTACCCGACACGGCATAGCCGCCCACCAGAACTCCAGCAACGGTGGCAGCCGGATGATGCTGGACACCGACGGCATCGCCGGGGTGCCGATCAACAACGGCCGCGCCTACAGCAACCGCTTCGGCCTGGCGGTGATCTCCGATATCACCAGCTACTACAACACCGACACCCGCATCGACGTCAATACCCTGGCGGACGACGTGGAGGCCACCCGAGCGGTGGTGCAAGGCACGCTGACTGAGGGCGCCATCGGCTACCGCCACTTTGAGGTGGTGAAAGGCAGCAAGCTGCTGGCCACCATCAAGCTTGCCGATGGCAGCGAACCGCCGTTCGGCGCCACGGTGCTGAGCGAAAAAGGCCGTGAGGTAGCGGTCGTGAACGACGGCGGCTCGGTCTACCTGACCGGCGTGCAGCCGCAAGAGCAGCTGGACGTCGCCTGGGAAGGCCAACGCCAGTGCCGCATTGTTATACCGGGCGCCGCCAAGCCGCTGGACCAGCTACTGCTGCCGTGCGCCAAACTGTAATCCGTAACGCAGAGAATTGATGATTATGAACAACGTTCCGTTAGCAAAAATGGCCGCGCTGGGCCTGGCTTTGACCGCAGCAGTACCGGCCGCCAACGCAGCGATATCGCTGGATCGTACTCGCGCCGTTTACCTCAGCGACGCGAAATCAATCAGCCTGAATATCGTCAACGAAAACAAGGAACTGCCTTTCCTGGCGCAGTCCTGGCTGGAAAACGAGCAGCACCAGAAAATCACTTCGCCGCTGGTGGTGTTACCGCCGTTGCAGCGGGTTGAAGCCAATGAACGCAGCGTGGTGCGCATCACCAAGACGCCGGAGGCCGATCGTCTGCCGCAAGATCGCGAGTCGGTGTTCTATTTCAACCTGCGTGAAATTCCGCCGAAAAGCAGTAAAACCAACGTGATGCAGTTGGCACTGCAAACCCAGATCAAACTGTTTTATCGGCCAAAGGCCATCGTCGCGCCAAAAGGCGAAGTGTGGCAGGAGAAGCTGGTATTTCGCAAAAGCACCGGCGGTTTCACCGTTGAAAACCCTACGCCGTTTTACATCACCCTGACCGGCATGACTCGCCAAACGCAGAAACAGGGCGGCGGCGCGCTGGGCGACTTCCAGCCGGTGATGCTGAAACCGAAATCGAGCGAAACCATTAAGGTGCGCGACAACGGCCTCAACAGCTTTGTCATCACCTATATCAATGACTACGGCGGTCACCCGGAGCTGCGCTTCGCCTGTAACGGCAGCGTGTGCAACGCCGTGCCCGAGACCAAAAAATAAGGAGATTCCGCATGGCTGAATTCACCGGCGGCCGCCTGCGGCCCCTGCTGATCGCCGCGCTGCTGGTTAGCGGCAGCGCGACGGCGGCAACGCCACTGGGCGTGATCCAAGGCACCACCGGCACCGTCAGCTTTCATGGCGGCCTGCTCAGCTCCCCGTGCAGCCTGACGCCGGACAGCCAGGATCAGTCGATTGATTTGGGTGATGTTAACGCGCGCGATTTTCAAAACGCCGGCGATCAGAGTGCGCCGGTACGTTTTCGCCTCTCGTTCCGCAACTGTCTGCTGGGGGCCAAAGCCTTGGCGGATAACCCGGCAGGGCAACGTAACGGCGATGCCGGGCAGCTCTATTTGCAGGGTGAACAGGCCGCCACGCTGGTGTTTCTCGGCGAAAGCGATATCAACAACCCCGACCTGCTGAAACTGAACGGCGGCGTACAGGGCATCGGCCTGCGTTTGAAAGATCAGCAGGGCCATGCGCTATCGCTCAACCAGCAGAGCCGGCCTTACATTCTGCAGCCCGGCAGCAATACGCTGTGGTTCAGCGCCAGCGTGGAATCCACGCAGCGGGCAGTGATGGCGGCCGGTTTTTCCGGCGTGGCGCACATTCAGGTGATTTACCTGTGAGGTTCACAAACGTGATGAAAAAAACCTACCTTAACTCCTGCCTGCCGCTGGCACTGGCGCTGACGGCTCCAGCCGTGTGGGCCAACGGCTACGTCACGCCGGACGGCGGAGCGAAACAGTTTTATATCGACCTGAATGAAAGCAATATCACCAACAAGGTCGGTTTTACCAAAGAGTTTCCCTATTCGTTAGGCGGCACTTATACCGGCAAGGTCTATTGCGACACCCCGATCCCCGTTAGCCCACACTTTTATAAGTCGGATTCGGCATTGCCTGCGTCCGAATACGGCAATGGCTATTTAAAACTGAATGACTTCCTGGACTTGAAAGCCGAAGTTTGGATCGCCGGCAATAAAAACGCCTATATCACCGTACCGTTTTATAACGAGTCCAATCTGCTCAACCAGCACTCCTGCAAACCGCCTTATTTGCAGGTCAATAACTATGGCAGTGGCTCCAAAGGCAAAATCACCTTCCGGGTACGCAAAAAAATTATTAACGGCGTACAGATCAATGACCGGCAGATCATCGAGATGTATGGCCGTTTGGGGTCAACCGACGCAGGTTTCGGCCCCAATCCGATGGCGCAGGTGTTTATTCAGTCCGCCATTCTCTACGTGCCGGATAAATGTGTGGTGAACGAAGGCCAACTGATCAACGTCGAGTTCGGTGAAATCGGCGGCAGCAATCTGAACGGCGCCAGCTACCCACAAAGTATCCCGGTGCGCTTCCAATGCGAAGGCGGCAGCTTCGAAGACGGTACGCTGAACATCAAACTGGCGGTCTCCGGCACCCCGGCGCCCTTCACCAATAACGCATTTAAAACCGATAAAACCGACCTCGGTATCGAGATCAAACATAACGGCCAGTTGGTGATCCCGAATGAGTTTTACCCGGTGCCAAATATCGGTAACGGCGGTAGCTGGAACCTGGTTGCCGCGCCATTGGCCAACGGCGGTAAAGAAATCGCGGAAGGGGAATTCAACGCCTCTGCCACCATTGTGGCGGCTTTCGAGTAATTCAGGGAGAAACAGACGATGCGTTTACGCGCTTTAGCGATGCTCAGTTGCACGCCGCTACTCTTTTCGGCACTGCCGACGCTGGCGGATACCGAGCTGGTCGGCTCACCGCTGCAGTTCCACGGCACCGTGGTGAGTCGCCCCTGCAATATCGAACCGCAATCGGCCGATCAGGTGGTGGAAATGGACACGGTGATCGTCAAAACCCTGTACCGCTATGGCCATAGCAACCCGGTGCCGTTCAACATCAAGTTGACCGACTGTAAAACGGCGGTGTTTAAAACCGTCAATGTCACCTTCAGCGGGAACGAGGACAGCGAACTGCCGGGCAAGCTGGCGATCAATAACGGCGCCAACGGTGCCGCGATCGCCCTGTTTGACAGCAAGGGCGCGGACATTGATTTGAACCAGGCCACCAGCGCGGTGACGTTGCAAGACGGTGCCAATATTCTGAATTTCACCGCCTATGTGCAGGGCCATCCCAGCGCGATACAGAATAAAACCATTACCGAGGGTGAGTTCAGTTCGGTAGCCAATTTCGTACTGGCTTATCAGTAAGTCGGCGCCGCAGGAACACGTCATGATGTCCAAATCTAAAGCAGCCTGGTTATTCGGGTTGGCGGCATTTTATTGCCTGATCGCCATGCACATTTACTGGCCCAATCGCGGCGGCAGCGGATTCTATCTGCCGTGGAATCTGGTCGGCGGGATCTTCATCGCCCTGTTGATCATAGGTGCGATGCTGTTCAGCCGTCCGCCGCTGGCCACCTCCGGCTTCTTTAACCTGCTGGCGTCCGGCAGCCTGATTTTACTCCTGCCGCTATTGTGGGCTCAACAGCCCTGGTTAAGCGAAGCCTTGCCGCGCCTGATGGGATTGGTGCTGGGTGTTCTGGCCTACTTTGCGCTGCTGCAAATCCCGCTCGATCGCCGGTGGCGGCGCAGGCTATTGATGCTGCTGCTGGCAGCGACGGTTATCGAAGCCTTGCTGGGCCTGGTGCAATACAGTTTGCTGCAGCCGGGCAACTGGATGGGCTACAACACCCTGAAAAACCGCCCTTACGGCATCTTCCAGCAGTGGAACCTGATGGCCAGCTTTATGGCCACCGGCCTGGCGTTGGCGCTGTATCTGCTGAGCGCCCGTCGCCCTTTGTCGCGCAGTTTGCAATGGCTGGCCGCCGCCATGCTGCTGCTGGCACCGCTGTTGTTGATCGTTATCGCCTCCCGCGTCGGACTGCTGGCGGCCCTGCTACTGTCTCCGTTCCAACTGTGGATGCTGTACCGCCTTAACCGCCGCCGCGCCGGCATCGCCCTGCTGTTGTTGATGGCCGGGGTAAGCGCCGGGCTGTTGCTGGTGATGCTAAATGGCGCTACGCGGGCGCTTATGCTGCCGGAACCGATTTTTTACCGACTTACCTACTGGCAAGAGGCGCTAGACATGATCGCCGAACGTCCCTGGTTAGGTTGGGGTTACGGCCATTTTCAGCACGATTTTCTGCATCATTTTTACACCACTCACAGCAGCGGTATGGAAAGCGTTGCCATCAGCCACCCGCACAACGAGATATTGCTGTGGGGCGTCGAAGGCGGTCTGCTGAGCCTGAGCGGTATCGCCCTGATCGTCTGGGGACTCTGGCGTTTGCTGCGGCACAGCCGCCCCGTTCCGCTACGGCCCGCGCCCTGGCTGGCGGCATTGCCGATCCTGCTGCACATGATGGTGGAATACCCGCTTTATCTCTCCGCCGCCCACTCGGTGCTGCTGCTGGTGATTCTGCGCGTTAGTGACCTCCGACGCCGTTTGCGGCTGCCCTCCCATTCGCAGCTCCCGCTGCGGCTGACCACTGCGGGCATCGCTGCATTGATGGTGCCGTATCTGCTTAACGGCCTGCACAGCGCGCTGATCATTACCGCTGTGGAAAAAAGCGGCCTGCGGCAATTCGGCCCCATGAGCCAGGTCATCACACCGACGCCCTGGCAGGTCCGTTACGACTATGACATGCAGTTGCGACAGCTGCTGCAATACCCGCAAACCCGCGATATGGCTACGTTGCTGAGCTACCAGCAATGGGCTGAAAACGAAATCCGCGTGCGGCCAGACGCCAATATTTACATCAATTTGATGGCGGTCAGCCGGCTACTGCAACAGCCCCAGCGAGCCGCCGATCTGCAACGCCAGGCCAAGCGACTGTTTCCGCACGATGCGCGCTTTGAGGAGTAACTATGCTTAATATCCGGTTCACCCTGTTGGGCAGCGATAACTTTTATCAGCTCGGACTGCGCCTGCTGGTAGAGGATTACCTCCATAACCTGAATGCAAGCAGCCGCGGCGCCTCGGCCGATTTGCTAAATATGGAGCCGATAGAAATCGTCTTCCGCACGCTGGAAGACAGCTGCGGCTGTGCCCGCTGCTACCAGAGCCCTTATCAGACGCCGCGCCATCGGCAAATGACCGTGCTGATCCTCAACGACCGAGATGCTCACTACGAGCACAAGCATCCGGCGCTGTTTAGCATTAATCGGCGCGATGATGATGCCGTCGTTCGCGCAAAACTGCAGCTGGCGCTGGAGCGCTTCTGCCAGCAGCCCTGGGTCGCCCTGCACGCCAGCGGCATCTGGAAATGCCGACAGTGCCGTATTGCCGCCCTGAGCAGCTGCGAAAAGAAGGTGCTGAAGCTGATGAGCTCCGGCATGTCCGCCTGTACCATCGCCGGTATGCTGCAGCGCAGCCAGAAGACCATCAGCGCCCATAAGCGCTCGGCGATGCGCAAGCTGAACGTCCACAAAAGCATTGAATTGAACAAGATGCTGCTGAATCAATTGGGATTGAACTGAGTGGCCGGCGCAGTCAGGCCGGTGCGAATTTACGCTGCAGGAAAATTTCCGCCAGCATGCACCGCGCCCCGCCGCCGCCCAGATCCTCAATGATATCAATAGGTCCAAGCGCCAGGCGCGCATAGCTGCCGATCAGCGTTTGCTGCTTCGGGGTGAAATGAGCCCAGGCCCGGGTGGACATGGCGTAAACCGGGTGGCCGTCTTTGGCGCGCAGCTCCAGCACGTTGCACGCAAAGGCCTCCATCTGGGCAAAACTGACATCGATAATGGTTTTTCCGCTGCGTGTGAGCGAGACGATCAGCGCACTTTTTTGCGTTTCGTTGCGAATGCTTTCAAGGCAAACAAAGGCATATTCCGCACCGACGCTCAGCATCACGTTGGTGTGATAGATGGGCCGATTATGGCGGTCCGCAGCCTCGAACCAGACAATCTGGTAGCCGGAGTGTCGTTCAAATTCGCGGCCTACCTCCGGCGAACTGCGTGAAGACCGGCAGGCGTAAGCCAGCTTATGCCGGTGATCCAGGATCAGCGATCCGGTACCCTCCAGAAAGCGCCCCGCCAGTTCGTGGGCGGAAAGATCAATTTGCCGTTCAACCACAAAATCATTGGCGAGCTGCGTGATAATGTCCTGGCGGCGCTCCCGTCGTCGGTTCTTCGCTTCCATCGGAAAGGTGAACAGGCTGCCGTCCCCCAGCAGAGCAATCCAGTTATTGGGAAATAACGCATCCGGCGTTTCCTGCCCGCCAGTATCCTCTATCACCGTAACGTCAATACCGGCTTGCGTCAGTGCGTCGACGTAATCATTGAAGGCAGTTAATGCCAACGTTGCCTGATTTTCATTATGTTCCGTGATTTTTTGAAAGAAGTTGCTGTGCCGGGTTTCTTGATTGGCGGCGAAGCCGAATGGCCGCACCATAAAAACGGATTGGGTGGTTTGCATGATGTTTCTCACAGGGTTCGGGATAGCGACGCCGCCCTATTATGGAAAATCAATTTGACGCCAAACAGTGTGATAACTGGCTAAATTGCTCTATATTTTTACAAATCGCCACTTCAAACCGAAACTTTGCCACCATGAACGATACCGACCGCCAAATCCTCGCGCTGCTGCGCGAAAATGCCCGTAGCTCGGTGACCGAACTGGCCAATAAGGTCCGGGTATCACGCGCTACGGTGCAAAAAAGAATTGAGGCGCTGGAGGCGCAAGGGATCATTACCGGCTACACCATCCGTGTAAAACCGGGGGTGGAACATAACCGCATCCGCGCCTGGATGTCCGTGGCGGTCGAAGGCACCAAGGCGCAAAGCGTGTTGCAACAGCTGCGCGGCGAGCCCGCGGTGTTTACCCTGCACACCACCAACGGCAAGTGGGATATTTTGGTGGAGATCCGCACCGACAGCCTGGAGAACTTCGACAAAATCCTGGGGCGAATTCGGCGCATTGCCGGCATTTCCAGCACCGAAACCAGCATCCTGCTGTCGACACACAAGGCCTGACTTAAGGTTTGTGCTGATGGAACATCGCCGCGAGCATTTCCACGATCAATGCCGCGTAGCGGTTATCGGGATCCAGATCCGGGTCGAATACCGATACCGTCATGCCGCAGCACAGCGGATTTTGCAGCAGCTTAGCCCCGATATTTTCCAGCCAAAGACGATCGATACCGGGGCTGCCGGGGGAATCCACCGCCGGCATCACGGCCTGATCCAGCACGTCCACATCAAGGTGCAACCAAAATCGCCACGCTGGCTCGGCGGCCAGCATCTGGTCGATATGCCGTATAATTTCCGCCCTGCCCATCAGGTTGGCGGCAAAAACATCGATACGCGTGATGGCAGTCTGATTGATATCCGGCCAGGCGAAGTCCGCGTCGCGGCACTCTCGCTCACCCAATTGTAAAACCTGGCGATCCGGTACCAACGGCCCCACCACGCCGGGCCATTCGGTCAACAACGCCTCCCCGCGGCCGGTTGCCAATGCCAGATCCATCCCCGCCACCGCGCCCAACATCTGCTGAGGGTCGTAGTTGCCGGGATGACGAAAGTCGCTGTGCCCATCAATGTGCACCAGCGAAAGTGGCCCTGCGCGGCGCGCCCCCGCCAGCGCGCCCAACAAAATTGAGCAGTCACCGCCAATCACCAGCGGGAAGTCACCACGCGCTTGCACCGCGGCCACCTCTGCAGCCAGCTCTAAATTGAAAGCGCGAATGGCATGGCCATTCCGTATGCGGGTGCCCGAGGGGGCCAGCGGAGAATAGGTCGGCGACACTAACTCATGGATGGCCTCAGCCGCCAGCCGTTGAGCCAACCCCTGTGCCATCAGCGCCTGTGGCGCTCGCCAGGTACCGGGGATATGGCCGGGCCACAGAGGGCGCAGCCCCAGATTGGTCGGGGCCAGAATGATCTGCATGCGGGTCACCTAATGAAAAACTCTCTTCAAGCCAGCTTAGCCTATGAGTCGGTTTTCGCCTCACGGCATCAGGAAACAGGCTGCGGTATTGCCACGATAAACCGGCTCTATGCGTTTTCTGCCTCGCCCATTAAAGCAAGAGGTGCCTTTTTACGCCTGTCCTTGGCCGTTTGCCGCTTTAGTTCGCGGGTTACCATGACCGTTTATGCGTTTATCGGTAACAGGACAAGGTGCTTGGCAGTGGGAAAACCCTTTTTACGCAGTGGCCGTTTGGATGATGTGCTTGCATTGGGCGAGAATGGACAGCCGGTTTACGCCTGCGCGTTGCAGCTGCGGGAAACTCTGCGCATTCGTCAACAGCAGCCGGCCGCTGATTGTCTGGCTATCCCGCAACCTAACGAGGCGGGCACTCACATTGACTGGTACTCGCCTTTCCCTGGAAAAGTCACCTCCTGGCTGGCAGCGAACGAGGCTCAACGCGCTCAGGCGGTGCACCTGTTGGAGCGCAGCCTGGCAACCTTCAACGCCCTGATCGCCGAGACACAGACGACCGACCATCCCAGCCAACGCCTTTTCGGCGCCTTGTTAAGCAAGGCGATGCAAATACCCGATCCCAACCATGTTTATCTGGTCGACGATAAACCGGTGCTGACCTTTTGGGGCTTTATCAGGCCACAGGCACAGTGTCAGGACGATCCGCTGGCCTGCCTGCGCCCAGCCGAAGAGCCGGCAGAAAAACCGACGCCAATTGCCGCCAGTCCGCGCGTAGAGGTGGCCCCCGAGCCTCAACCTGCTGCGGAACCCGCATCCCTGACGCCAGAAATTATCCCCGCGCCGGTGCGCCGGCCGTGGCGCCGCTATGTGTGGATGGCGCCAGTGATAGCGATCATGGCCTTGCTGGCGGGTTGGCTGAGCCAAACGAATCCCCCACCAGCCACATCTCCGGCGGTGCTGGTACCACCACCTTCGCCTGTCGGTGTCGCCAAGCCGATCCCCACGCTGCATCTGCCATTGGCACACGCCACGCTAATGCCGCCGCCGCCCGTCCCGGTGGTGTTGCCGCCGGCGGACAAAAATTCGCTGGTACTGCCAGCCGAAGCGGTCAAGGCCGGCTCCACCCGTTTTCTCAACGGCAGATGGCGCGCGACGGTGGCGTTGAAAGATCCGCTGACCGGCAAACGGCCCAGCCTGCAATACCGTCTCAATAACGGCAAAGGCACCGCCAGCATCACCTACGGCGACGCCATCACCTGCCGGGCGCCGATAGAGGCCGGGCTGATGCAGTCAGGCAATCTGGTGATCAACAGCCGCACCAAAGCGCGTTGCAGCGACGGCAGCCGCTACCCACTGCCGGAAATCGTCTGCAGGCAAAATGAGACCGGCCCGGCGGAATGCACCGGCCGTTACGCTGCGGACACGGTTTATCCCATGACGTTAAAGCGCGAGAGTAAATGATGCTGGCCCCCCTTACGGACTATAAAAACGCCATTACGCTGATTCAGGACAGCGGCATCCAATTTCTGGACTTTGCCCTGACGCCGGTTTTGGATGCCGATTTTCCGGGCAAGTTTGTCCGCCAGACGGCGAGTGGCCCACTTTTACGCCTGCAGTGGCATGCCGACAGCGGCAAATACCTGTTGCCCGCGCAGCCGGGGCAGGTCGATGAAGTGGTGCGCCCTGAATTCAGTTATCCCCTGCAGCAATCTTTGCGGCTGTTGGATAAGACCTGGCTGCCACTGCCGTTCTTTCGCTACACCCCTTCCGGGGCGTTTCTGGCCGGGCCGGAGAACTGGGCACGCATGCAGCTCCTTCAGTTGGACACCCCCGATCAGGACGGCAACTCGCTGCGGGTGGTGCTGGCATTCGATACCCGTATCGCGACGCCAGGCCTGGAGGCGTTAGCCCCGAGCGAAAGCGATCTCGACACCGGACTAAGCTTCGCGCTGGCCCACCGCAATCACGATCTGGGCGAGTTTCTCGATCTGACCTGGGTGGACGGTTGGCTGCGCGAAGTCTTTACCGAAGGCGCCACCACGCTGGAACAACGTGCCGAAGCTCAGATCTACACCGGGTTGAAAACTTTCGAATATCAGGCGCACTACCTTAACGTGTTGAACATGCTCGGCGACCAACTGGCGGTGCCGCAGATAAAGATCATCGCGGCTACGCTGCAGCAGCCCGCGGTCAACGTGGACGTGATTCTGGACGTCGGCAACTCCCATACCTGTGGCGTGCTGGTCGAAGACCATCCGGAAGAAAGCAACGGCCTGAAGCAGACCTATGAACTGCAGCTACGCTCGCTCAGCGCGCCGCACTGCGTGTACAACGAACTGTTCGAAAGCCGGGTCGAGTTTTCTCAGGTCTCGTTCGGCAAACCCGGCCTCTCGTTCCAGAGCGGGCGCGACGACGCCTTTGTCTGGCCTTCCATCACCCGCGTGGGCCGCGAGGCCGCACAGCTGGCGCAACAACGGCAGGGCAGTGAAGGCACCACCGGTATTTCCAGCCCCCGCCGCTACCTGTGGGACGAAGAACGCTATGCGCCTGGCTGGCGTTTTAACGGCAAGCAGGAGCCGATGGCCACCGCCGCTCCCTTGACCACCCTGTTAAACGATGAAGGCGTTCCGCTTTCTGCGCTGCCGTTAGCGGAACGGCTACCGGTATTCGCCGCCCATTACAGCCGCAGCGCGGTTATGACGCTGATGCTGACCGAGTTGCTGGCGCAGGCGCTGATGCAAATCAACAGCGTCGCCCAACGGGCAAAAATGCCGAATGCCACCGCCCCGCGCCGCCTGCGAACTCTCATCCTGACATTGCCTTCGGCGATGCCGAAACCGGAACGGGAAATTTTCCGCCGCCGTATGCAGGAGGCGATTGGCCTGGTGTGGAAAGCCATGGGCTGGCACCCGCTGGACGCACCGTTCGACGGCAAGCAAACCCGCTTCCCCGTTCCGCAGGTGCACATGGAATGGGACGAGGCGACCTGCGGCCAGATGGTTTATCTGTACAACGAAACCCAGGTGAACTTCGCCGGCCGTACCGACGCCTTTTTTGCCAGCATGGCCCGGCCGGATCGCCCTTTGGCAGCCGATGAACCGGCAGGAAAAACGCTGCGTATCGCCTCCATCGATATCGGCGGCGGCACCACCGATCTGGCAATCACCCAGTACAGGCTGGACGATGGCGTAGGCAATAACATCAAGATCAACCCTCGCCTGCTGTTCCGCGAAGGCTTTAAAGTCGCCGGTGACGATATTTTGCTGGACGTGATCCAGCTGTTTATCTTGCCCGCCGTGCAGCAGGCTATCGAGGACGCTGGGGTCGCGGCCCCGGTGGCCGTGATGGATAAGCTTTTCGGCAATGAAGGCCGCATGGACGGATTTTCCACCCTGCGCCAACAGGCCGCGCTACAGATTTTCATGCCTGTCGGGCGTGCGTTGTTGGCAGCCTATGAGGATTACGACCCGCTGGATGCCCAGGCCGAAGTGGCCGCCAGCCTGGGCGATCTGTTACCTCAAGCCCCAACCCCGCAAGTGCTGGCGTTTATCAACGGCGAGATCCAGCGCGAAACCGGCACTTCTTCTTTCGATATTTTGCACACGCCGCTGGTCGTCCGCCTGGGTGACTTGCACAGCGCCTTCTTGTCTGACCGGATCGGCATTGGCCGCTGCCTGCGGCTGCTGTGTGAAGTGGTGGCGCTGTACGCCTGCGATGTGTTGCTGCTGACCGGCCGCCCGGCACGTTTCCCCGGCGTCCAGGCCCTGCTGCGCCATCTGCAGCCGCTGCCCGCCAGCCGCATCTTGCCGCTCGAGGGCTATCACACCCGCAGTTGGTATCCGTTTAACAAGCGTGGGCGTATCGATAACCCCAAATCCACCGCCGCCGTGGGAGCGATGCTGTGCCTGCTGGCCATCGACCTGCGCCTCGAGAGTTTTTACTTCAACGTTGGGGATTTCCAGCCCTATTCCACCGTTCGCCATCTGGGCATGCTGGACGGCAATAACATGCTGGCGGACGATAACGTCTACTATCGCGATATCGATCTGGATCGCGCCGATTTTGCGCTGGATCCCGCCGGCTGCTTCCAGTTGCGCGGTCCTTTGCGCCTTGGGTTCCGTCAGTTGGACAACCCGCGCTGGCCGGCATCGCCGTTATATACGCTGACCATCACCGATCCCCTGTTGGCACGCAAGCTGGCTGGCGATGCGGTCATCAGCCTGCGGTTGGCCATTACCGGCAGTGAAGCGCAAGGTGCCGAGGGCGTTAAAATTGCCCAGGCCATGCTGGCCGACGGCAGCCCGGTTCACGCACATCAGCTACAGCTTAAACTCAATACCCTGGCTGCCAGTGCCTCTGGTGCAACCCATTACTGGATCGACAGCGGGAGCATTTATCAACGATGAAACCTATCACTTCAGACCCGATAAACCGCCTCAGCGACGGAATTATCCAGGCCATTGACTGGGTCGCCGGCGCACGGCAACAGTCCGCTCGCCTGGACCGGGAAGCCGATAACCTGACGATCCGTTTGCGCCGCAGCTATAATCAGGCGCGGAAGTTGGACACCGCCACACCTCACCGCGTCGCCATCGGCCTTTATGGTCATAACGCGGCTGCCAAAGCCCACCTCTTGGCGGCATTGGCCCCCGGCGCCGCGCTGCTTTCAGAGGATTGCCCGCTGGCAGTACGCTACTGCGCGCCCGCCGTCGTAACATCCCCAGCTTATCCGGTGAGCATCACCTTGCTGGATAACGCGCAGTTGCTCGCCATAACGGCCAGTGCAGTATTGATGAACGGCTTTCGCCCGGATGGAGACGCACGAGCCATTGCCGCACACCTGAATACATTGGAACGCCATCGCCAGCCCATGGCGATTGACGGCATGGACAGCAATGCCATCGTGGCGCTGTGGGACACTCTTCGTCACCACGGCGGCAAATGGCAACAGGCGCTGGACCGCCACTTCTGGCCGCAGGCCGTCTCATTGGCCCCCTATCTGAGCATTGACGACCGGGCCCGCCTGTTCGCACCGCTGTGGGGTGAAGACCCGGCGCTGACCATGCTCTATCGTCAGTTGGCGCATAGCCTCCAGACGCTGGGCTGCAGTGAACGCGTACAGGCCGCTCTGCAAGCTTTGGATCCCGATACGGGTATTCAGCATGCCCACGCGGTCACCACGCCAGCCGAGGTGAAACTTTCTGTAATGACAGAAAACGGCGCCGTCGTGGATGTCGCGCAGGCCGATCTCGCGTGGTTAGCTGCCGAAGTGACAACACCTCTGCCCGCTGGGCTGCCCGTCGACACTGAGCTTCTCGACATTCCAGCCAGCCTCCGTCGTTCAGAAGGCGATCTGACATGGCGTATGCAACAGGCCAAACGCGTCAATCTGCTGACCCACTACGCCGATAATCTACAGACCAGTCTGTTGCTGGTCAGCGATGCCGCCGGCACGCCACAGGAGGCCAGTCGAACCGGCCATGCGCTGGCCTATTGGGTTAAACGCACCCAGGGGGAAAGTGCTGCGGTACGCAGCCGTCGTAAGCCCGGTTTAATCTGGGCAATCACGCCGTTCGACGCGTCGCGCGAAGGGAAAGCCCGCCCCGACGACGCCGTTCAGCGCTACGTCGGTGAGCCCGGCGACAGTTGGGCCACCCTGTTGGCCATGGATGAACGCGACTGCCGCCGCATGACGGACTATTTGATGGCGCAGGCGCGCCCGGCATTGAAACAAGCGCGCATTCAGGAACTGCAACAAGAATTGCGGCGTGAGCTGAGTGAAAGCCTGCTCGGCAACTGGCTTGCCGCTGCGGATCCGCAGCGTGTGCAACAGCGTAGCCAACAACTGCTGCGAGCCTTGCAGGCGCAGGCTGGAGCGCATGGTGAATTGCTGGAATGGCTGTTGCCGCAGCGCGACAGGCTACGCCAACTCTTCGTGCAGCAACAGCATGCTTCACCGGCACCGACTGTCGCCGCACCGCCGTTCGATATGGAGATCGACCTGTTTGGTGAGGAAGATAGCGCCGCGACCGGCTCGGTGGAACATGGGCGTTCTTCCTTTGCCCAAAAGGTATTCGCCGACTGGGTTAACCATCTGCGTTGCCTGCCGGACAATGCCCAACTGCTGACCCTGTTGGGCGTCGAAAAACCGCAGCTGGAACTGCTGGTCGATGCGCTGATTAGCGCCGCCTGCCGTCTGGAGATTGACGCAACGCTGGAGCGCGCATTGGCTGCAGGTACCCTGCCGGAACAGGGGGAGGATCGTCAGGTCAGCCAGGCGCTGACGGTATTGAGCGATTTCGTTGCCTGGCTGGGCTTCCAGCAGCGCGAGGCGGCTTTACGCCCCGCCAGCCGCATCAATCCCGGCCAGCCAATCTTTACCCCACCACCGCAGCCCGCGGTCGACTGGGGCAATCAGCAGCGCTTGACCAAACTGGCGCCCACGCCGGCGAAAAATGCCGCCTTCTATATCTACGACTGGCTGGTCGGGCTGCAGCGGCTGCTGGCGGAAAATGCGCAGGCGGGCTCTACACTCGCAGCCGCGCCGCATGCCGCGCTGGAAGCCATAGTGGCAACCCTTGCCGGCAATGACGGGCACTGACAAATTCAGGTAGGGCCACGTAACTTAGTGCAGGTAACGACGCTGCAACGTGAAAGGCGACGGGTATATTATACTGATTAATTATCCGTCGATCTGAGGACATCAGCGTGCGCCCATTCAGCCTGAAGAAAATCGATCACCTGGTACTGCGCGTCACCGACCTGGAAAAAAGCCTTCAATTTTATACCCAGATACTGGGATGTGAAATCGCCAGACGGCGTCCCGATCTGGGGCTGGTGCATCTGCGCGTCGGCGTTTCCATGCTTGATCTGGTCGACGTCGAGGGCGTGCTGGGTAAAAAAGGCGGCCAGCATCCCGATGCTCGCCAGCAGAATGTCGATCATTTCTGTTTGCGCATCGAACCTTTCAACGAGGGCGAACTGTTAGCGTATTTGCGATCGCAGGGGATCAGCGTTGATCCCCCCGAATCCCGATTTGGCGCAGAGGGCGACGGGCCGTCTCTCTATTTCACCGATCCAGACGGCAATCGCGTGGAGCTGAAAGGCCCAGCGGCGTAGCGTCGCAAGGATATTCCGCAGTATTGAATGATTGGTTCCCGCCGCCGGCTTAACCCTATTGCCTGATACCGTGCAGCGCCATCAGCGCCTCGACGCAGGGCTGATGCTCAGCCACCCACCTGCGCGCCGTATTGTGCTGCTCCCACTTGATGTCCGTCAGGTGCGCCATGTCAAAACGCGGCATATCCTGCTGATCCAACGGATAAAGGTGCGGGCGTACGATTTCAAACATCGCCTGCCCGCAGGCTGAGATTGCCGCGATGACTTCGGGATCCTGCGTGGCAAGATCCTGTTTGAAGTAAAACCGGAAAGGATAAGCCGATGCAGGCGGCTGGACATGCCGGGAATCCAGCCCCAGGCTGCTGAGATAGGTATGCGTAAGCGAAGGAGCTTGCTCATTTGCGCTACGGGGGATCATGATCACCGGATAACTTTCCAGTACGCCGGTCTTGGGCGAGTCTTGCTTGAAAATAGAGTTGAAGAACGCCTGATCGACCGGAATTTCCGACGTATCCATGCCATTTTCAAGCCGATCGCGATAATACTCGCGCATCTGCGAAGAGAACATCACGCCGTAGCCGCTTTTTCCTGTGGGTTGAATATCGATTTTGAGGAAATCGTAAACAGGTAATGCCTGGCTATCCGCTTCATGTTCCGCACGGCAAAAAACCGACAAATACGACAATTGCAATGAGGCAGTGGGCAGCGCAGAAGGATAATTGGTTTTAAACAGCGTATTGGCGCGGTTCAGGAACCAGGTCAGGGCTTCTGGACCACTGTGTGCCAGATCGTTGATATTGTTATAGCGCAGGAAACCATTGGCGTGGTTTTTTAATTCTGTAACCTGAAGTTCTGGGGTAATAGGTATTTGCCGAACAAAGAAAACGCCATTCATAATAATTTCTCACTCGAAAACATGAAAAATAATTATAGATGAGGTTTTTCACTCGCTGTAAATAATAAAAATCAGGTTATCCACCATTAATTAAATCAATTTAGACAGAATAATTAAACTAAAAATAATACCAAAAAACTTGATTTACAAATAATTTAAATACCGCTAAATACAATAAATTGAATATCGACGGATTACTCTGTTTCGTGCGGTACGCATGATTTATTTATCGGTCTTACACCATAATTTTATTTGCTGCGTCGGTTCCGCCCGACGCAGCAAATGCCGGCTTTTACATCATCCCGGCAGAAATTATTGCTTTTGAGCCGCCAGCGCCTGAGCGCAAGCCCAGGCAGAACTCCAGGCCCACTGGAAGTTATACCCCCCCAGCCACCCTGTCACATCCACCACTTCGCCAATAAAGTACAGGCCCGGCACCTTGGCGGCCTCCATGGTCTTGGAGGACAGCTCTTTGGTGTCGACACCCCCGAGCGTCACTTCCGCCGTGCGGTAGCCTTCGGTACCGTTGGGTTGTACGCGCCAATTCTGCAAGATTTCCACCAACGCTGCCTGCTGCGTCGGGTTCAGTTGCTTTAATGTCGCTTCCGGCAGTTGGCCCAAGGTCTGCAAACATTCCACCAACCGCTTCGGCAGGTGCAGCGCCAGGGTATTTTTCAGGCTTTGATTAGGGTGTGCCTGACGTTGCTCATTGAGGAAGCCCGCCAGATCAAGCGTAGGAAGTAAGTTAACACTCACAAACTCACCGGGCTGCCAGTAGCTGGAAAGTTGCAATACCGCCGGCCCGGACAGGCCACGATGGGTAAACAGTATGCTTTCGCGGAAGCTGACGCCGTTTTCTGCGGTGATCACTGCCGGCACAGAGACACCAGACAGGGTCTGCAAATGCTCCAGCAGCGGTTTATGCAGCGTAAAAGGCACCAGCGCGGCGCGCGTCGGCAATACCTTCAGGCCAAACTGCTCCGCCAGCTTATAGCCGAACGGCGTCGCGCCCAGGCCCGGCATCGACAATCCACCGCTGGCCACCACAAGTGAGCGAGCGCTCACTTTCTCACCATTCAGCGCCAGTTCGAAGCCTTCTGCGATTTTTTCTACGCCCAGCACTTCGCTGCGCAGGCGTGTCGTCACCTGACCCTGCTCGCACTCTTTCACCAGGAGTTCGACCACCTGCTGCGCCGAGTCGTCGCAAAACAGTTGCCCCAGGGTCTTCTCGTGGTAGGCGATGCCATGACGGTTGATCAGATCGATAAAGTCCCACTGGGTGTAGCGTGCCAGCGCAGATTTGCAGAAATGCGGGTTATTCGACAGATAAGCGGCAGGCTCCGTGTACATGTTGGTAAAGTTACAGCGTCCGCCGCCGGACATCAGGATTTTGCGCCCCGGTTTTTTGCCGTTGTCGAGCAGCAGCACCCGGCAGCCGAGTTGCCCTGCCTGCGCCGCGCAAAACATGCCCGCTGCGCCCGCACCTATTACCACGACATCAAACTGTTCCACCTGCGCCTCTCTGAATAAAAACCACAATCGCGACAAAAGGCCGCTATTTTACGCCGTATCGCTACCGGTAACCGACAACTTTACGGCGGCAGATTGTAAAGCCATGCCGCCCTCAACGCCATAGTAAGAAAATATTACAGCGAGACATTCAGCATAACGCGCTGATATTTCATGTATTTGTCATACCAACGCCATCATTTCGTCATATCGAAATCAAAAAAACGTCATATTTTCCTTTTCCCCGGCCCCGGTTGTCACTGATAATGCGCGGCGTTCATGTCCACAAACTGGCGTAACGCTTATGCTGCATTTGTTCGCTGGCCTGGATTTCCATACCGGCCTGATGTTAATTCTCGCATTGTTGTTCGTGTTGTTTTATGAAGCCATTAACGGTTTTCATGACACGGCCAATGCGGTTGCTACTGTAATTTATACCCGTGCCATGCGTTCGCAACTTGCGGTTGTGATGGCTGGCTTGTTCAACTTTCTTGGCGTTATGCTCGGCGGTTTGAGTGTTGCTTACGCCATTGTTCATCTGCTGCCAACCGATCTGTTGTTGAACGTCAGTTCAGCGCACGGATTAGCCATGGTGTTCTCCATGCTGCTGGCGGCTATCATCTGGAACCTCGGCACCTGGTATTTCGGTCTGCCGGCCTCCAGCTCTCATACGCTGATTGGCGCAATTATCGGTGTGGGTTTAACCAACGCACTGATGACCCACACTTCGGTGGTGGATGCGCTTAACGTCCCGAAAATGATCGGTATTTTCCTGTCATTGCTCATCTCGCCGCTGGTCGGCATGATGGTCGCCGGGTTGATGGTGTTTGCCTTGCGCCGCTATTGGAGTGGCACCAAGAAACGCCAGCGTATGCACATGACCCCTGCGGAACGTGAAAAGGTCGACGGCAAACGCAAGCCGCCGTTCTGGACCCGTATCGCACTGATCCTGTCTGCTATCGGCGTTAGCTTCTCGCACGGCGCCAACGATGGTCAGAAAGGCATCGGCTTGATCATGCTGGTGCTGATCGGCGTTGCGCCGGCCGGCTTCGTGGTCAATATGAATGCAACCGGCTATGACATCACCCGTACGCGTGATGCCGTGACCCACCTGCAGCAATATTACCAGCAGCACAGCGACGCCTTGGCGCACGTGGTCACTCTGACCCCACTGGTGCCAAGCCCGGATGAGGACGTCTCGCCGGATAAACCTATCGAGTTCCACTGTGACAGCGCGCGCGCCATGCCGGCGATTGAGCTGACCCAGGGCTTGCTGAACAATCTGCAAAGTTACGATCAACTGACGGTAGAACAGCGTAGTCATCTGCGCCGCCTGCTGATGTGCGTAACGGATACCGCAGACAAGATCGCCAAGCTGCCGGAAACCTCGGCCCAGGACCAACGTTTCCTGAAAAACCTGCGTCAGGATCTGCTGCAAACCGTTGAGTATGCACCGATCTGGATTATCGTCTCGGTTGCTCTGGCGTTGTCACTCGGCACCATGGTCGGCTGGCGTCGCGTCGCCACCACCATCGGCGAGAAAATCGGTAAGAAGGGCATGACCTACTCTCAGGGCGTGTCGGCTCAGATGACCGCTGCCTTGTCGATTGGCGTTGCCAGCTATACCGGCATGCCGGTTTCCACCACCCACGTACTCTCTTCGGCGGTAGCCGGGACGATGATCGTGGACGGCGGCGGCGTGCAAAGCAAAACCGTGAAGAACATCCTGTTGGCCTGGTTGTTAACCCTGCCAATCTCGATTCTGCTTTCCGGTTTGCTGTACTGGTTGGCGCTTAAGGTGATCTAAGCAGTTTGCCTGATGAGAAAGGCGGCCCTGGTGGCCGCCTTTTTCTTTGTCTGTTACAGAAAGAATCGGCCGGATTCAATACCAAATCATCAGCGCAACCAGGCTGATCACCACCAGTCCGCACAGGGCTGAGGTCAGCATAAACTGCCCGCGCACACGCTCACAGCGGCGAATAAACTCCGGATCATGGTGCTCGACATAACGCTGCGAGAAGATATAGCGCACCAGCCGTATCTGCTTGCTCGGCTGGCCATGAGCGGTAAAGAAACCACCGCCGTCGACATATTGATACAGCAGCGGGTCACAGCCGCGCAGAACCACCAACAGCGCGCGCAGAGAAGAGTAATACCGCACCATGTTTAACACACACACCACACACAGAGCCCAAAACAGCGCGACGGTACTGATCATGATTGCCTCCTCAAGGCGTTGTTATCCACGGCGCTCCGCCGGGTCCAACTGCCCTACCTCTATCACCCATTACTGCTGGAGCTTACCGCTCCGATCCCCTTTGCACAGCACAGGCCGCGCATAACCCACCGCCTCTGGAAACACCCCATCGCCATGCAGATGCACACGCGCAGGTTTGATACAGAGGAGAAATGATAAGGCCTATAGTCATTATTGTAGGTTAATGAAACGCAAACTGGCCTGAGCAGTAGATAAAATTTACCGCAAGCCATCCATTTGTCATCCATCTATTGGTTATAACTGATAACCGCCCTGCCTGAGGCCGCCGGAGTTTTCCACTGCCCTAAAGGGCATTTGGGGCTATACTCTGTTTAAGAATGCTTATATTTCAATCGGTCAACCCAGCAACCGCATCATGGGCGATAGGCTTTTCTGCCCAGCGGGTGTAAAACTGACGGTAGGAAGATAAAGAGAGTTTTTTGATGCGGTGCAGTGTGATCGCCTCAACATATCATTGTGTTATCTGAATGATAAAATGAAACCTGAAGCGCCAGGCTGGTACGCTAAATGCCTGCTAACCTTTTAATCGGCATTATATGGAAGGAGTATTCTCATGGCTTACAAACACATTTTGATTGCGGTAGACCTATCCCCGGAAAGTAAAATCCTGGTGGAGAAAGCCGTATCTATGGCGCGTCCGTACAACGCCAAAGTTTCCCTGATCCACGTAGATGTTAACTATTCCGACCTGTATACCGGCCTGATCGACGTTAATCTCGGCGATATGCAAAAACGCATTTCCGAAGAAACTCACCACGCATTGACCGAACTGTCGCAGAATGCCGGCTATCCGATCACCGAAACCCTGAGCGGCAGCGGCGATTTGGCGCAGGTATTGGTTGATGCCATCAAGAAATACGATATGGACCTGGTCCTGTGCGGCCACCATCAGGATTTCTGGAGCAAGCTGATGTCCTCCGCACGTCAGTTGATCAACACCGTGCACATCGACATGCTGATTGTGCCGCTGCGTGACGAAGACGAAAAAGCCGAAGATTAAGTCGGCGCCGCTAAACAGACTTGCCCAACGCCCGCGATTGCGGGCGTTTTTCATTCCGCCGACATCAATAATCGCTTGATAATCAACCGCCCTCCAGTGATATAGTCGCTAAAGACACAACATCCTCCCCCAGGTTTTATCCATACCAATATTTATAAAAATAGTGGGGGAAATTAATAGTATTACCCTATGAATTTCGGGCTGTAGCCGGGCAACAACGCTGCAGCTTGAAAGACGACGGGTATAAAGGAGTTATCCATGGAAAATACCGTATCGGTAGAGTCTTTCTTGTCCTCGCTTCAACAACATAATCCCCATCAGCCGGAATTTTTACAGGCGGTCAGGGAAGTCTTCACTTCGCTGTGGCCTTTTATCGAGCGTAATCCGCGCTATCGCGAATATGCGCTGCTGGAGCGTTTGGTAGAGCCCGAGCGTACCATCCAGTTCCGCGTCAGTTGGGTCGACGATCGCGGCCAGGTGCAGGTCAACCGCGCCTGGCGCGTGCAGTTCAACTCAGCCATCGGGCCTTATAAAGGCGGCATGCGCTTTCATCCTTCGGTCAATTTGTCGATTCTGAAGTTCCTCGGCTTCGAACAGACGTTTAAAAACGCCCTGACCACCCTGCCGATGGGCGGCGGAAAAGGCGGTTCGGACTTTGATCCCAAGGGGAAAAGCCAGGCGGAGATCATGCGTTTCTGCCAGGCGCTGATGACCGAACTGTACCGTCACCTCGGGCCGGATACCGACGTGCCCGCCGGCGATATCGGCGTTGGCGGCCGTGAGGTCGGCTTTATGAGCGGCATGATGAAAAAGCTGTCCAACAACACCGCCTGCGTGTTCACCGGCAAGGGGCTTTCATTCGGCGGCAGCCTGATCCGTCCAGAGGCCACCGGCTATGGGCTGGTCTATTTCACCGACGCCATGCTGCAACGTCACGGGCTGGGTTTTGAAGGCATGCGGGTTGCGGTTTCTGGTTCAGGTAACGTGGCGCAATACACCATTGAGAAGGCACTGGAGCTGGATGCGCGTGTGATCACCGTATCAGACTCCGGCGGTACTCTGGTCGATGAAGCCGGCTTTACCACCGAAAAACTGGCCCATTTGGTGGAGATCAAGAATCAGCGCTATGGTCGCGTGGAAGATTATGCCCGCGAACGTGGCCTGACCTATCTGGCCGGCCAGCAGCCCTGGAACGTGCCGGTGGATATCGCCCTGCCGTGCGCCACCCAAAACGAGCTGGATTTGGCTGCAGCACAGACGCTGATCCGCAACGGGGTTAAAGCTGTGGCGGAAGGCGCAAATATGCCGACCACCATTCAGGCGACCGATGCATTCCTGGACGCCGGGGTGCTGTTTGCGCCGGGCAAGGCGGCCAACGCCGGTGGGGTTGCCACCTCCGGGCTGGAGATGGCGCAGAACGCCGCGCGCATCGGCTGGCGCGCCGAGAAAGTGGATGTACGTTTACAACATATCATGGCGGATATTCATCATGCCTGCGTGGAATACGGCGGCGAGGGTAAGCAAACCCACTACGTACACGGCGCCAATATCGCCGGATTCGTCAAGGTAGCCGACGCCATGCTGGCGCAGGGCGTGTTGTAACAGGTTCATAAGGTGATCTTGTTCACACATTGCTAAAATGCTTCAATGCCGGCGCTCAGTCCGGCATTTTTACCCCTGCAAAACCCGATTGCCCCGCCTCATTTGTTTTATATATGTAAATAATTATGGTTTTTATTGTTAATTTTATGATGATTTTTCGTGGTAAAATTACCACCACTGAATTATTAAACAATTAATTAACATTAAAACCGTCATATTTTTACTCCAATGTGCACAGATCACAATTTCCCAACTCTCGTTACGTCCCCTCTTCCATTCCTTTGTAATCTGCTCAGGTGGAAAAACAGCCACCCCTACAGATAAAAAAGGTACAGCGAATGAAATTTAACCTCGCATTATTAAATGCATGTGTGGTTTCTGCGTGCATGTTATCGACAACACCTGCCTTTGCTGCTGAAAAGTACGAGATTGCCGTGGTTGCCAAAGTGACCGGCATTCCCTGGTTCAACCGTATGGAAGTCGGCGTTAACGACGCGGCCAAAAAGCTCGACGTCAATGCCTACCAGACCGGGCCGTCCACCCCAGACCCAGCCGCACAGGTGAAAGTGATTGAAGACCTGATCGCCAAGAACGTCAACGCCATCATCGTGGTGCCTAACGACGCCAAGGTGCTGGAGCCGGTGCTGAAGAAGGCGCGCGAGAAAGGCATCGTGGTGCTGACGCATGAATCCCCGGACCAGCAGATTGGCCAGTGGGACATTGAAACCATCGACAGCGAGAAGTATGCGCAGGCC
Organism: Serratia sp. BNK-12; assembly: GCF_047456085.1. Lineage (NCBI taxonomy): Bacteria > Pseudomonadati > Pseudomonadota > Gammaproteobacteria > Enterobacterales > Yersiniaceae > Serratia > Serratia sp. BNK-12. The sequence continues at coordinate 66,010 of NZ_CP179896.1, read as the reverse complement.
AACGTCGATGAGCTGGCGAAAGACATGGGCGGCAAAGGCGGCTATGCCATTTATGTCGGCTCGCTGACCGTGCCGTTGCACAACGCCTGGGCGGATTCCGCCATCAAGTACCAGAAAGCCAAATACCCGGACATGTTCGAAGTCACTTCGCGCCTGCCGGTGGCGGAAAGCATCGATAAGTCCTACGCCACCACGCTGGATTTGATGAAAACCTATCCGCAGATGAAAGGCATTATCGGCTTCGGCTCCCTCGGCCCGATCGGTGCCGGCCAGGCAGTCGCCAAGAAACGCGCCAAGGACAAGATCGCCGTAGTCGGTATTGCCATGCCGGCACAGGCCGCGCCTTACCTGGCACGCGGCGACATCAAGAAAGCCCTGTTGTGGGACCCGAAAGACGCCGGTTATGCCCTGGTGACGGTGGCCGATCAACTCTTGCAGGGCAAAGAAGTGACCAAAGATTTGTCGATCGAAGGTTTGGGTAAAGCCGACGTCGACATGGATAAAAAAGTGATTCGGTTTAATAAAATTCTTGAAGTCACCAAAGATAATGCCAAATCGCTAGGATTTTAATTTTCAGTAATATTACGCCACACCGGGAAAGTCATGAAACAACGAAGGGCGCAATATAGTGCGCCCCGAGTTTCAGTCACTACCATAATAAAAACCTGCACAGGTTAACGCTATGACCACATCCACCGCATTTATCACCCTGGAAAATATCAGTAAGAGATTCCCAGGCGTGCTGGCCTTGGACCAGATCAACCTGACGCTAAATATTGGCGAAGTGCATTGCCTGGCCGGGCAAAATGGCTGCGGAAAAAGCACCATCATTAAAATTATTTCCGGCGTTTATCAGCCGGAAAAAGGCGCCAATATTTCGCTTGAGGGTAAACTTTTTCATTCTCTGACGCCGCAGCTGTCCGGCTATTACGGTATTCAGGTAATTTATCAGGATCTGTCGTTATTCCCCAACCTGACCGTGGCGGAAAATATCGCCATTCACCGCTACCTGCCCGGCGGCCATTTCTGGGTGCGCAAGCAGGTGATGCGCCAGACGGCGCTGGATGCCATGGCGCGCGTCGGCGTGCGTATCGATCCCGACAAGAAAGTCGAAAAACTGTCGATTGCCGATCGCCAACTGGTGGCCATATGCCGTGCCATTGCCGCCGACGCACGGCTGGTGATCATGGATGAGCCAACCGCTTCGCTGACGCGGCAAGAGGTCGACGGCCTGCTGCGGGTGGTCAACGAACTGAAAGCGGCGGGCATCTGCGTGGTGTTCGTCAGCCACCGACTGGATGAAGTGATGGAGGTCGCCGACCGCATCAGCGTGATGCGCGACGGCAAGCTGGTCGGCACTTATCCCGCCAGCCAGTTGGACAGCCATGAACTGGCGTTCCTGATGACCGGCCAACGCTTCCATTACAGCCAACTGCCGGCGCTGGCGTCCACCGACAGCGCACCGCTGCTCGAGGTTCGCAATCTCAGCCGACGCGGAAAATACCAGGACATCAATCTTTCACTGCACGGCGGCGAGATCGTCTCGATCGTCGGGCTGCTTGGCGCGGGCCGTACCGAGCTGTGCCTCAGCCTGTTCGGCATGACCCGTCCCGACAGCGGAGAAATTCGCATCGACGGCCATCCGGTCCAACTGCACAACAACCGTGAAGCGGTGCGCCAGGGTATCGGCTATGTGTCGGAGGATCGTCTTACGCAAGGGCTGATCATGGAGCAGTCGATCTACGACAACACCATCGTCACGGTCTTCGATCAACTGCACACCTCGCTCGGGCTGCTGGACCATGCCAAAGCGACCGAGCTGGTTAACCGGCTGATTCGCGATCTGAACATCAAGGTTTCCGACAGCGCGCTGCCGGTAAAAACCCTGTCGGGCGGCAATGCGCAACGTATCGCCATCGCCAAGTGGGTGGCAACGCAGCCGAAGATCCTGATCCTTGATTCGCCTACCGTCGGAGTGGACATCGCCAACAAAGAGGGGATCTACCAGATCGCCAAAGATCTGGCCGCGCTCGGCATGGCGGTGCTGATGATCTGCGACGAAATCCCGGAAGCCTATTACAACAGCCATCGGGTGATGGTGATGCGCAAGGGCGAGCTGATCGCCGAGTTTTCGCCGCACCACAGCACCGAACAACAGATCGCCGAGGTGGTGAATGGATAAGTCATTATTGGCCCGCCTGGCCGGCCGGCACGAGTTTTACCTGGGCCTGCTGGTGTTGTTGCTGGCAATAGGCCTGAGCGTCAGCACCAGCGAGTTTCTGACGCTGGGTAACCTGACGGATGTCGCCACCAGCTACGCCATTCTCGGCATTCTCGCCTGCGGCCTGTTCGTGGTGCTGATAGCCGGCGGCATCGACATTTCATTCCCGGCGATCACCGCCATCGCGCAGTACGTGATGGCCAGTTGGGTCATTCAACACGGTGGCGGCTTCCCGCTGGCGTTCGCACTGGCAATGGGCGTCGGCCTGCTGCTCGGGCTGGTGAACGGTTTTCTGGTCTACTGGCTGAAGGTGCCGGCGATCATCATCACCATCGCCACGCTGAACCTGTTCTACGGCTTACTGGTTTACGCCACCAACGGCACCTGGCTGTACGGTTTCCCCGACTGGTTTATGGATGGCATCAGCTGGTTCTCATTCCAGGGGGCCGACGGTTATGACTACGGCCTGACGCTGCCGCTGCTGTGCCTGCTGGCGGTGATTATCGTCACCGGTGTGCTGATGAACTTTACCCGCCTCGGCCGCCAAATTTTCGCCATGGGCGGCAACCGCGATGCGGCGTCACGCCTGGGGCTGAACCTGCTGCGGCTGCACTTCTACGTTTACGGCTACATGGGCATTCTGGCGGGTATCGCCGCGGTGGTGCAGGCGCAGATAACCCAGTCGGTAGCCCCCAACTCCCTGCTCGGTTTTGAGCTGACGGTGCTGGCTGCGGTGGTGCTGGGCGGCACCAGCATGACCGGTGGGCGCGGCTCCTTGACCGGCACGCTGCTGGGCGTGGTGCTGTTGGCCTTCCTGCAAAACGGCCTGACGCTGCTCAGCGTGTCGGCCTATTGGCACCAGGTGTTCAGCGGCGCGATCATTTTGATCAGCATCAGCAGCACCGCCTGGAATGAAAAACGCAAGCTGGCCAAGGAGCTATGACATGATCCAGTTAACCCGTCTGATCCCCAACGATCGGATCATCCGCCTGCAGAGCGCGATCATTATCGCCGTGGCGCTGCTGTTCGCCGGGCTGCTCGGATCGCGCTTCTTCAGCCTCGGCAATTTCCAGTCGATCGCCTCGCAGCTTCCGATCCTCGGCATGCTGGCGCTCGGTATGGGCATCACCATGCTGACCGGCGGCATCAATCTGTCGATTATCGCCGGTGCCAACGCCTGCTCGCTGGTGATGGCAGCCATTATCGTCAGCCACCCGGACCAACCGCTGTTTCTGGCGCTGGCACTGCTGGCCGGGCTGCTGGTCGCCGTCGCCATTGGCGCGCTTAACGGCGTGCTGGTCGCCTGGATTGGCGTTTCGCCCATCCTCGCTTCGCTCGGCACCATGACGCTGATCACCGGCCTGAATATTCTGCTGTCCAACGGCGCGGTGATCTCCGGCTTCCCGGCGGCGATTCAGTATCTCGGCAACGGTAGTCTGCTCGGCATTCCGGTAGCGCTGCTGCTGTTCCTGCTGGTATCCGTTGGCCTGTGGCTATTGCTGGAGCACACCACGCTCGGACGCAGCCTGTATCTGATTGGCTCCAACGAGCAAGCCACCCGTTTTAGCGGCGTAAACACCGCCCGGGTACAGATTGCGGTCTATATTTTGTCCGCCCTGCTCGGCTGGGGTGCGGCGCTGCTGATGATGGCCAAATTCAACTCGGCCAAGGCCGGTTACGGCGAATCCTATCTGCTGGTGACCATTTTGGCCTCGGTGCTGGGCGGCATTAACCCGGACGGTGGGTTTGGCCGGGTGCTGGGTCTGGTGCTGGCGCTGATTGTGCTGCAAATGCTGGAAAGCGGCCTCAACCTGCTGGGCGTCAGCAGCTATCTGACCATGGCCCTGTGGGGCGGTGTGCTGATCCTGTTTATCGCATTACAGAATCGAAAAGCCTGACTGGAGAAAAACAATGGCGAGCTATTTTATTGGCGTAGATGTAGGCACCGGAAGTGCGCGCGCAGGGGTATTCGATCTCAACGGTCACATGGTCGGGCAGGCCAGCCGAACCATCGACCTGTATCGTCCGAAAGCGGACTTCGTTGAGCAGTCTTCGGACAATATCTGGCAGGCGGTGTGCAACGCGGTGCGCGATGCGGTCAACCAGGCCGACATCAACCCGATTCAGGTTAAAGGACTGGGTTTTGACGCCACCTGTTCTCTGGTGGTGTTGGACAAAGAGGGCCAACCGCTGACCGTCAGCCCGTCCGGCCGCACCGAGCAGAACATCATCGTGTGGATGGATCACCGGGCCATCACCCAGGCCGAACGCATCAACGCCACCAAACACCGGGTGCTGGATTTCGTCGGCGGCATCATTTCGCCGGAAATGCAGACCCCCAAAATGCTGTGGTTGAAACAGCATATGCCGACCACCTGGGCCAATGCCGGTTACCTGTTTGACCTGCCGGACTTCCTCACCTGGCGGGCCACCCAGGACGCCACCCGTTCACTGTGTTCGACGGTGTGCAAATGGACCTATCTCGGCCATGAACAGCGCTGGGACAAAAGCTATTTCAAACAGATTGGATTGGAAGACGTGCTGGAGCACGATGCCGCCAAGATCGGCAGCGACGTCAAAATGATGGGCGAACCGCTCGGCCACGGCCTCACCCAGCGTGCCGCCAGTGAAATGGGCCTGATTGCCGGCACGGCGGTCAGCGTCTCGATCATTGACGCCCACGCCGGGACGCTAGGCACGCTTGGCGCTACCGGGGTTTCCGGTGAAGTGGCAGATTTTAACCGCCGCGTTGCGCTGATTGGCGGTACTTCCACCGGCCATATGGCGATGTCCCGTACCGCGCGTTTTATTGGCGGCGTATGGGGGCCGTATTACTCGGCGATCCTGCCGGAATACTGGCTGAACGAGGGCGGCCAGTCCGCCACCGGTGCGCTGATTGACCACGTGATCCAGTCGCATCCTTGTTACCCGGAGCTGCTGGCACAGGCAAAAACCCAGGGACAGACGATTTATGAAGTGCTGAATGCCCTGCTGCGCCGCATGGCAGGTGAGCCGGAGGAGATTGCCTTCCTCACCCAGGATATTCATATGCTGCCGTATTTCCACGGCAACCGTTCACCACGTGCCAACCCGACGCTGACCGGTACTCTGACCGGGCTGAAGCTGTCGCGTACCCCGGAAGATATGGCCTTGCATTATCTGGCGACCATCCAGGCGATTGCGCTGGGTACCCGCCATATTATTGAAACCATGAACCAAAGTGGCTACAGCATCGACACCATCATGGCCAGCGGCGGCGGTACCAAAAACCCGATTTTCGTGCAGGAACATGCCAATGCCACCGGCTGCGCCATGCTGTTACCGGAAGAGAGCGAGGCGATGCTGTTGGGGGGAGCGATGATGGGCACGGTGGCGGCCGGGGTATACGACACGCTGCCGGAAGCCATGAGCGCCATGAGTCGCATAGGTAAAACCGTGACGCCACAGACCAACAAAATCAAACGCTATTACGACCGTAAATACCGCGTGTTCCATGAGCTGTATAACGACCACATGAAATACCGCCAACTGATGCAGGAGGAAGCCTGATGCAGCAGGAATGGCAGCGGGCCACTGAAGCCTGGGCAATCTACAGCCGGGAACTGGCACAGCTGAGCCAGCGCATCGACGCACAAAGCTGGCAACGGTTGCTGACGGCATTGGCCGAGTGCCGGGGGAAAATCGTGGTTACCGGCGTCGGGACTTCCGGTATTGCGGCACGCAAGATAGCCCATATGCTGGCCTGCGTGGAACGGCCAGCCATCTACCTGAACGCCACCGATGCAGCCCACGGCGATCTGGGCTTTTTGCGCAGCGACGATTTGATGATTCTGATTTCGCGCGGCGGAAATTCCGACGAATTGACCCGCCTGCTGCCAACGCTGCAGGCCAAGGGTGTGCCGCTGATCGGCGTGACGGAAAATCCGGATTCGGCGATCGCCAAAGCAGCACGGTTGGTGATCCGCACCGGAGTAGAAAATGAGATAGATCCACTGAATATGCTGGCAACGACGTCTATCGTGCTGGTATTGGCAATCTTCGACGCGGCCTGTGCCTGCCTGATGGAACGCAGTGGCTACGACAAAGAAACGTTGCTGGCGGTACACCCAGGCGGTGACGTCGGCAAGCGCTTGCTGCAGGGGAAGTAATCCACGGGTGTTGTTGGTAGGGCTCAGCATACCTACGCCGAGCCCATTATCTCTATCAGGCTTTGTTAATCGCCTCGAGAATCACTAACCGATCGCTCAGGCGTTTTTTTGCCACCGGATCGCTGGCGGCGGCCAATTCTGCCTTCAATGCCGCCTGTTGCTGCTGACGGGCCTTCGGCTCGCCGATCAGCAGTGGCTTCACGTTGAACGACGCGACATTACCGTAGCGCCCATCTTCACTGGTAGGTACGCTGATTTTGCCGTCGTTCAGCAGTTTTTCGACGATTTTACGCTCACGTTCGTAGCCTTCCAACCCAACCAACTGCCAGCGCTGCACCGCCTGTCCCTGATACTGGCCTTTTTTCACTTCGGTCAGATAACGGATAGTCAGGTTGCGGATGGTTCCGGCCTCTTCGCCATATTCAGCCTTGCTGTCCGACAATACCGGGAACTGCATACCTTCCAGTGCGCCGCCTTTTTGCGTCAGGTGCCCCATGCGATAGCTGTTCATGCCCAGACGGATCGGCGTGCTGTCAGTCACCGGCGTGCCGTCGGCCATGCGCAAATCACGGATGCGCTGCCCGACCGGTTGGCGCAGGTCGATTTTATAGGTCACGCCATCGAAGAAATCATTGGTGGAATACTTGGACGCGCGGCGCTGCGGGTTGAAGCTGTAGGTGACATCGCCGTCCTGCAGCTGATTGAAGTAGCCCGCCGACCATTCCATGTACTTCTTCAGCTCTTTGCCACTGAGTTGGTACACGGTGATCTCGCCGCCGGCATATTGATAATTGAAGGCGATATCTTTGGCCGTAATGGTACCGACGTTTAATTTCGGCCGGTCATTATCAATCTGCAGCGCGATCACCTGCGCCTGTGGCGCATAGTAACGGCTTGCTTCCTGATACAGTTTGCTGATGCCGGTATCCTGCACGTGTACCTGCGGGATCCCCTTCACGGCATCCGGCGGCACCAGATCCTGGCCGCTGAGCTGGGCAATCGGCCGGTTGGCGTTGGCGCGCAAAATCTTGTGATAAGGCTGATAAATCTCTTCCAGCTTTTTATCCGACGCGATGCCTTTGATTGGGTAGGTATAGCTGTCTTTGTTGATCAGCACGTACTTGCCGTTGTGCTGCTCAAACTGCAAATCGATGCGCGACAGCGCACGGCCATATTTGTCCGGTTCGGTAACGATCACGCCGTTAATCACTTCTTTATCGACTTTGACGTGCATGTGCCCGGCGACGATCGCCGCCAGTTCCGGGTTCGCACGAGCGATATCGCCAACGCCGGTGCCAGGGCGCTGGTTCTCGTTGTCGATGCCCATGTGCGCCACCAGCACGATAGCGTCCACTTCACCCTGAATTTGCTGAATGACCTGCTTCACCGCCTGTACCGGATCGGTAAAGTTCAGCCCTTTCACCCGGTCGGTGCCTTTGGCGAACTCTGCGGTCATCGGCGTATCCATGCCAATAATGCCGATTTTCACTCCCTGACGTTCAATGATTTTATACGCTGGCAGGTAGGGTTTGCCGCTCTCCCACAGAATATTGCCGGCCAATGCCGTGCCCTTGAACTGGTTCAGTGAGGTGGAAAGCGGTTTGAGGCCGAAATCGAATTCATGGTTACCCATCACCCAGACGTCATAGTCCAGCGCGTTAAACCCGAGGATCATCGGGCTGGTTTTGTCGTTTTTAAAAGTCTCGACAAAGTTGCCCTGGATGGTGTCGCCGGCATCGACCAGGATCACGTTGGGCTGCTTCGCCCGTACCTGTTGCACCTGAGTGGCGATTTGGCTCAGGCTGCCGGCCAGGTTTTCGGTGTCGGTCGAATAATCCCAGGGCACAAAGGTACCGTGCAGATCGGACGTGCCGAGGATGGTGATATTGACTGGTTCAGAAGCCATTGCAGAGGTACCCAGGCAAAGCAAAACAGCAAGGAGTGTCTTCTTCATTATCATCTAATTATAGGGAGGGGAACGAACAGGAATCATGCGATCTGGAACACAAGCTTGCCAGTATCTTTGCAAGGTAAAAAATAAAATTGGGAGGTGGATCAATGAATACCTCCCTATTTCGCCCTCTATGCCCTAAATAATTGGCGTTGTATCAAGGCGGCAAGTTTGTAAGTCCCCAGGAGCTTACTCAAGTAAGTGACTGGGGCGCACAACAAATCTGTCGGGAACAGATTTGAACAACGTTTGCGTTGGCCCCGTTAAGGGGCGAGGCCCATGGACGGGCCGAGTAATGCAGCCAACACAGATACAGCGTCAAGTATGAAGAGGATAGGGCATATAAATATCGAAACGGTGACTTTTGGTGGTCGAGGCCGCATGCGCGGGCACGTTAGCCAATGGTGGAGCATAATCCGGCCGTTTAACCACCACGCGCTTGGTCGCCAGACGGCGTGCCGGCTCCAGCAGACCATCGGCATCGTCGTCGCTGCCCACCAGCGACTGGAACACCCGCATCTCTTTCTTCACCAGCGCGCTTTTCTGCTTGTGCGGGTACATGGGATCCAGGTACACCACCTCGGGGGGGAATCGAGCTCGGCTAACGCCGTCAGACTGGAGGCATGCAGCAGAGTCATGCGCTCGCGCAGCCATGGGCCGATTTCCGCATCCTGATAGCCGCGTTGCAGTCCATCGTCCAGCAAGGCAGCCACCACCGGATTACGCTCCAGCATCCTCACCCGGCAGCCCAGCGAGGCCAGCACAAAGGCATCGCGCCCCAGCCCTGCCGTAGCATCCACCACGTTTGGCCGATAGCTGCCCTTGATGCCGACCGCTTTCGCCACCGCTTCGCCACGCCCGCCGCCAAAGCGGCGTCGGTGCGCCATAGTGCCGGAAATGAAATCGACGTAGATCGCCCCCAGCTTGGGTTCGTCACGCTTACGCAACTCCAGACGTTGCGGCGTCAGCACCAGCGCCATCGTCGCGTCGTCGTCCGAAACCAACTGCCAGCGTTCCGCCAGAATAGACAAGGCGCCGGGATCGGCGCCTTCTTCACACAATAAACACACGCTCACCGGTGGGGTTATCCTTTAATGCCGTAATGGCGCAGCATAGCATCCAGCTGCGGCTCACGGCCACGGAAGCGTTTGAACAGTTCCATCGGCTCTTCGGAACCGCCACGCGACAGGATGTTGTCGAGGAAGGATTTACCGGTTTCGGCGTTGAAAATCCCCTCTTCTTCAAAGCGCGAATAGGCATCTGCCGACAACACTTCTGCCCACAGGTAGCTGTAGTAACCCGCCGCGTAACCACCGGCAAAGATGTGGCTGAAAGCGTGCGGGAAACGGCCCCAGCTTGGAGAAGGCACAACCGCCACCATTTTTTTCACTTCTGCCAACGTCGGCAGGATCTGCGCACCTTTCTCAGGGCTGTATTCGGCGTGCATGCGGAAGTCGAACAGGCCAAACTCCAACTGACGCAGGATGAACAGCGCAGCCTGGTAGTTTTTGGCGGCCAGCAACTTGTCCAGCATCTCCTTCGGCAGCGGCTCACCGCTTTGATAATGGCCGGAGATAAATGCCAGCGCTTCCGGCTCCCAGCACCAGTTTTCCATAAACTGGCTCGGCAGTTCGACCGCATCCCATGGCACACCGCTAATACCGGAAACACCGGCGGTGTCGATTTGGGTCAGCATATGGTGCAGACCGTGGCCGAACTCGTGGAACAGCGTGGTCACTTCGTTATGGGTGAACAGCGCCGGCTTGTCGCCCAGCGGACGGTTGAAGTTACAGGTCAGATAGGCAACCGGTTTTTGCAGCTCGCCGTTGGCCTTGCGCAGGCTACCGACACAGTCATCCATCCAGGCCCCGCCGCGCTTGTTTTCGCGGGCATACAGGTCGAGGTAGAAGCTGCCGCGCAGCTCACCGTTAGCGTCGAACAGATCAAAGAAGCGCACTTCTGGATGCCAGGTATCCACATCCTTACGCTCTTTGGCAGTGATGCCATAAATGCGTTTCACCACTTCGAACAGGCCTTGTACCACACGTTGTTCCGGGAAGTAGGGGCGCAGTTGCTCATCGCTGATCGAGAACAGGTGCTGTTTTTGTTTTTCGCCGTAATAGGTGATGTCCCAGGCTTCCAGCTCATCCACACCGTAATGCTGTTTGGCAAAGGCACGCAGCTGCGCCAGTTCCTGCTCGGCCTGCGGACGGGCGCGTTTGGCCAAATCACTCAGGAAACCCAGTACCTGCTCCGGGTTTTCAGCCATTTTGGTCGCCAGCGACTTGTCGGCGTAGCTGTCAAAGCCCAGCAACTGGGCCAATTCGTGACGCAACGCCAGCGTTTCCGCCATCACTTCACTGTTGTCCCATTTGCCGGCATTTGGCCCCTGATCGGAGGCGCGGGTAGCGAAGGCACGATACATTTCTTCACGCAGCGCGCGGTTATCGCCATAGGTCAGCACCGGCAGATAGCTTGGCATATCCAGCGTCAGCAACCAGCCTTCCTGCTCTTTGGCCTGCGCCATCGCCTGAGCCTGAGCCAGCGCGCTTTCCGGCAGGCCGCTCAGTTCGGCTTGATCGGTGATCAACTTGCTCCAGCCCATGGTGGCGTCGAGCACGTTGTTGCTGTAAGTGGAACCCAGTTCGGAAAGGCGGGCGACAATCTCGCCATAGCGACGCTGTTTTTCCGGCGACAGGCCAATGCCCGACAGTTCGAAATCACGCAGCGCGTTTTCTACCGACTTGCGCTGCGGCACTGTCAGTTGATTGAAGGCTTCGCCTTCTTTCAGGCTACGGTAAGCCTGGTATAGCCCTTCGTGTTGCCCTACCCAGGTGCCGTACTCAGACAGCAACGGCAGCGCCTGCTCATAGGCGGCACGCAGTTCCGGGCTGTTTTTCACCGAGTTCAGATGGCCGACCGGCGACCAGATGCGCGACAGGCGATCGTCAGACTCCGCCAGCGGCTGACACAGGTTATCCCAGGTAAATGGCCCCGGTTGCGCGACAACGCGCTCTACCGCAGCGCGACAGTCGTCCAAGGCGGATTGCACCGCAGGCACGATATCTTCTGGGCGAATGGCGGAAAACGGCGGCAGGGAAAACGAAGTCAGCAACGGATTTGTCATAGGGCAGTCCTGATTAGCGTTGGGGCCCGCCACGACGGGCAGGCCTTAAAATGCGTATGAATATCTAACATGGTGCCAAGCGGCAGGAAAATCAATGGCCCGGCGTTGATAGATAGTGCCTTAAACCGCACTCTGACGGATCTTCGCAGCCAGCACGGCCAGATGCTCATCGTCAGCGCGCGCCGCGTCGTGGGACGAAAGGTAACCCTCATAGCGGTCGAAGAATTTCGCCGAGGTCGATTCGATAGGCTGCCACTGTTCCAGCGCAGCGGTACCGTGCATCGGGATCAGCTTGGCATGCACATGGTCGACGCCAAAACCTTCGAACACCATGCCGCAGCGGCCCACGTCGTCAAACGCCCGGTCGAGCAACTGCGCTACCCGCTTGGTCGCCAACATCAGCTCGCTGAGTACCTCGTCCGGCAACGCAAAGGCATAGCTCTCATAGTGCGCCTTGGGGATCACTACGCTGAAACCCTCGGTATTCGGATAAATGGAAAGGAACGCCATATGGTTCTCGTCTTCCCAAATTTTATGGCACGGCACTCTGCCCGCCACCATTTCGCAAAAGATGCAGCTCATCGTATCCTCCTGAATGGGACGGCGAGCCAAGAGCCCGCCGCAAAAAGCCTTTCAGCAACATAGCGGATATTTTGCCTTTTGACTGCTATTCCCCTGCATTTCCCGCCCAAACGGCCGGACGCCGTTGATGCCACGGCGCTGCCCGTTCAAGCTGCCCTGCCAACCGCAGCAGTTGATCTTCGCGGCCAAAACCGGCAACAAATTGCATGCCTATCGGCAGATTGTGCTGCGCATCATGCGCCAGCGGCACCGACATCGCCGGCACGCCTGCCACATTAAACACCGGCGTGAACGGTGAATGATCGAATAAATGCGCGGTCCACTCCAGGCCACTCATATCCGCCGTTCCGGTACCGTAGCGACCAATGCGCCAGGGCAAGTCAGGCATGGTCGGGGTCAACAACAGATCGTACTGCTGGAAATAGGCGCCCACGGCACGAGTCACCCGGTTACGCACCTCAAGCGCCGCAACCATATCCACCGCCCTGGCGGCCAACCCGTAGTGGTAACAGGCCAGCGTTTCCGGCTCCAGCATGTCGGTTGAAATCGCGCGTCCGGTGGTTTGGCTCAACCCCTCAACCCAACCGACCAGATTGGCGCACCAGATCTGCGCATTGGCGAATACCAGTTCCTGCCAACTGACGCCGATCGGCATCTCCGCCTCAGTGACCTGATGGCCCAGCTCGCTCAGCAGCACTGCGGTGTCGTTGGTGGCCTGAACGATTTGCGGTGCAGTTTTCCCGCCATTCCACGCCTGAGTCATCATGCCAATACGCAACCGACCAGGCTCGCGGGTGACCTGTGACAGCCAGCTTTCTGGCTGCGGTGCCGTGTAATAAGGTTCGCCGGGATGGGGATGTTGTAGCGCATCCAGTAAAGCGGCACTGTCGCGTACCGTGCGACTCAGCCCCAATTGAACGCCAAAGCCGTTGAACACTTCATCCATCGCCGGACCATGTGATACCCGGCCGCGCGTCGGTTTAAGGCCGAACAACCCATTGGACGAAGCAGGCACGCGAATAGAGCCTGCAGCATCAGTGGCATGCGCCATAGGCACGACCCCGGCAGCAACCGCCGCGCCAGCACCGCCGCTGGAACCGCCCGCGCTGAAATCAAGGTTCCAGGGATTGCGCGTAGCACCGTAAAGCACCGCTTCGGTGGTGGTGCTGAACGCCATCTCCGGCGTGGTGGTTCGGCCAAAGGTCACCAGCCCCGCGCGATGGATATTGCGCATCAGATAACTGTCTTCCGCGGCAATCTGCCCCTGCGCCAACCGGCTTCCCAATTCAAGACGCTTGCCGGCCATGCTGATGGCGATATCCTTGATCAGAAAGGGAACGCCTGACAGCGGGCCGCGCCTCTCCCACTGAGGTTGTGGCCAATGCCCCACCACCGCGTTGATCGCCGGGTTTACCGCCTCAACCGCAGCCCTCGCCGTTTGCTGCAGCTCTTGTGCACTGACTTCACCCGCCTGTACCAATGCTGCCAACCCCAGCGCGTCGTAGCTAACGTACTCGCTCAGTTTCATCGTCTCTTCCTTCATCCGTTATGGTTTCGCCGGCTTTTCCGACGTCCGTTCCACGGTAGGAGGATTGGCGCTATAGTTGAAATTGATAGATTTAATACGAGGAATAGTTATCAACAATTTAAAGCGGGTCGATCTCAACTTGCTGGTCACGCTGGAAGCGCTGCTCAGCGAACGCAACGTGACGCGGGCGGCGGCACGCCTCAATCTGAGTCAGCCGTCGGTCAGCATTCAACTGGCCAAACTGCGCGAGATTTACCATGATCCCCTGCTGCTGCCCGGCCCGCGAGGGATGTTGCCCACGGCGCGCGCGCTAAGCCTGTTGACGCCTCTGCGCCAGACGCTGGCCGACCTCGGCCGCCTGCTGGCGCCGGAACACCCCTTTGATCCGCTGCTGGCTGAAATGACCTGGCAACTGGCCGCCGCCGACGCCGCCGAATATGCCATCCTGTTGCCGATGCTGCCCAAACTGCGGCAGGCAGCACCCCAATCCCGCCTGGCGATCCGCGAAGCATCGCCGAAACACATGAGTCGCGATCTGGCGGATGGCGTGATCGACCTCGGTTTTTTGTCCCGGGAAGAAGCCCCCGCCGAGCTGCGCCACCGGCAGTTGTTTCGCGAGGAGTACCTGCTGGTAGGCCGCCGTGACCATCCGTTGTTGCAAAGCCCCCCTTCGCTGGAGCAGTTTTGTCAGTTGGAGTTCGTGATGGTTTCGCAAGACGGCGGCGGTTTTCGCACCCTGATTGACACGCTGTTGGAAGCGCAGGGATTAGCGCGGCGTGTAGTGATGTCACTGCCGCACTTCCTGTTCATCCCCGCACTGCTGGCGAGATCCGATATGGTCGCGATGCTGCCTTCACGCATGCTGGGCGAACTGCTTGGCGACCTGCGCACCTGGCCGGCCCCCTTGGCAATACCCGGCTATGACATGGTAATGGTGTGGCATGAACGCTCGCACCTGGATCCGGCCCATGGCTGGTTACGTGAGCAGGTGGTCAACGCCCTGGAGTCCCCGTCGATATCACTGTAAAACTTCAACCAGCTCAAACTGTTGAAACACCAGCCACATCTGGGGCGAGAACGTGCCTTCACGCGTAAAAAAATCCTGGTGCCCCTGCCGCCAGAACGCCAGGCTCTTATCCCCCTCACCTTCCTGTGCCGCCATCTCGGCCGTAACGTCACAATAGCGAATCAGCTTCAATGACAGGATCCTGATGACGCAGGCCGGTTCGCCGCGGCCGTCAAGCACGACGTTGTAATCCCCGAGCATCGGCTCTTGCTCTTGCCGATATGCAAGATAAGAACAGCAGGTGGCGGTTTTTTGCCCCTCAAGCACCCGTTGCAACAGCTCGTCCGCCAGCATGGGGCTGTCGCCGAACGCCCAGCGAGACGCGCCAGGGTATTTAGCCAAAATGGCCGCTTTAGTCATCGCCTTTCTCCTTGATTGAAGGGCTGAGGTCACGCATTTCACTTTTTCCCGCCCAGACAGTTTATACTGTGCAGAATATAAGCCTTTATTCTGTTCAGCAGGCTCCGTCGGGAGCACAAGGAATTACCACAAGCCATGTTAAGTTACCGCCACAGTTTCCACGCCGGCAACCACGCCGACGTGCTTAAGCACACCGTTCAAAGCCTGATCATCGAATCGCTGAAAGAAAAAGAGAAGCCGTTCCTGTACCTGGATACCCACTCCGGCGCAGGTCGCTATCAGCTGAGCGGTGAACACGCCGAACGCACCGGGGAATACCTGGAAGGCATCGGTCTGCTGTGGCAACGTGATGACCTGCCGCAAGAGCTGGCAGCCTACATGAGCGTAGTGCACAACTTTAACCGCACCGAAAGGCTGCGTTACTACCCTGGCTCGCCACTGATTGCCCGTCAGCTGCTGCGTCCGCAGGATAAAATTCACCTGACCGAACTGCACCCGAGCGACTTCCCGTTGCTGCGCAGTGAGTTCCAGAAGGACGAGCGTGCCAAGGTGCAACGCGCCGATGGCTACCAACAGTTGAAATCCCAACTGCCGCCGCTGTCGCGCCGCGGGCTGATCCTGATGGACCCGCCGTACGAAATGAAAACCGATTACCAGGACGTGGTAAAAGGCCTGCAGGAAGGCTACAAGCGCTTTGCCACCGGCACCTACGCGCTGTGGTACCCGGTGGTGATGCGCCAGCAAATCAAGCGCATGCTGAAAGACCTGGAAGCCACCGGCATCCGCAATATTCTGCAGATCGAACTGGCGGTAAGACCCGACAGCGACCAGCGCGGCATGACCGCCTCAGGCATGATTGTGATTAACCCGCCGTGGAAGCTGGAACAGCAGATGAAAAACGTGCTGCCATGGCTGCACAAAACCCTGGTGCCGTCAGGCAATGGCCACCATTTGGTGAACTGGGTAGTGCCGGAATAAGCTTCCGGGGCGCGGCCTGCCGCGCCTTTACCCCACCTATCACAGCCATTGACGCAATCTTTGCGACAAACCTGCATCAGGCGTTAAACTCTTACGCTCTTCGATTCACACAATTCATGGAAATCCCAGATGACCAAACATTACGATTATCTAGCAATTGGCGGCGGCAGCGGCGGCATCGCATCGATCAACCGGGCAGCCATGTACGGCCAGAAATGCGCACTGATTGAAGCCAAAGAACTGGGCGGCACCTGCGTAAACGTGGGTTGTGTACCGAAAAAAGTTATGTGGCATGCGGCGCAAATCGCCGAGGCCATCCACCTGTACGGCCCGGATTACGGTTTCGATACCACCGTCAACGCGTTTGACTGGAAGAAGCTGGTCGCCAACCGCACCGCTTATATCGACCGCATTCATAATTCCTACGACAACGTGCTGGGTAAAAACAAAGTCGACGTGATCAAAGGCTTCGCGCGCTTTGTCGACGCCCACACGGTGGAAGTGAACGGTGAAAAAATCACTGCCGACCATATCCTGATCGCCACCGGCGGCCGTCCAAGCCACCCTGACATTCCGGGTGCAGAATACGGCATCGACTCTGACGGTTTCTTCGATCTGGACGCCATGCCAAAACGCGTTGCGGTGGTGGGTGCTGGTTATATCGCTGTAGAAATCGCCGGCGTGCTGAACGCGCTGGGGGCTGAAACCCACCTGTTCGTGCGTAAACACGCGCCACTGCGGACTTTCGACCCGATGGTTGTCGAGACCTTGGTGGAAGTGATGAACACCGAAGGGCCAAGCCTGCACACGGAATCCGTGCCAAAAGCCATCGTCAAAAACGCCGACGGCAGCCTGACGTTGCAGTTGGAAAACGGCAAGGAATTCACCGTCGACAGCCTGGTGTGGGCGATTGGCCGCGAACCGGCAACCGATAACCTGAACCTGGCCGTTACCGGGGTGAAAACCAACGAAAAAGGCTACATCGACGTCGATAAATATCAAAACACCAACGTAAAAGGGATTTACGCCGTGGGCGACAACACCGGCGCCGTCGAACTGACTCCGGTTGCCGTAGCCGCAGGCCGTCGCCTGTCCGAACGCCTGTTCAACAACAAGCCGGAAGAGCACCTGGATTACAGCAACATCGCCACCGTGGTGTTCAGCCACCCGCCGATCGGCACCATTGGCCTGACCGAACCGGAAGCGATTGAGAAATTCGGTGAGGACAACGTGAAAGTGTACAAATCTTCCTTCACCGCCATGTACAGCGCCGTGACGCAGCACCGTCAACCGTGCCGCATGAAGCTGGTCTGCGTGGGTAAAGAAGAGAAAATCGTCGGCCTGCACGGCATCGGTTTCGGCATGGACGAGATCCTGCAGGGCTTTGCCGTAGCCATTAAAATGGGCGCGACCAAGAAAGACTTCGACAACACCGTGGCGATCCACCCGACCGCCGCAGAAGAGTTTGTGACCATGCGCTAAGCTTGGGCACCCGCTAAAACTCAGGCCAGGTTAACCCCCTGGCCTTTTCTTTTGGTCCTCTTTACCCTTTACTTCGACACAAACCTTCATTTTCTGCCATTATTTTGCCTGATATATGGGCAAGGCTCATGCAAGCATCCGCGACTCTGGAGAACATTGATGCTGTTCAATCTGTTTAAAAACACGCTGTGGGCATTTTTTGCGCTGGCCATCCTTCAAACCAGCGCGCTAAGTTTCACCCTGGAAGTCGCGGGAAACATCGAAAACACCACCGATCCGGTAAAGAAAAGCTATCTGTTTACCGATAAACAACTGTTGGCAATGCCGGTGCGCAGCATCACCACCTCTACCTCCTGGACGCCGCAAAGAAAGTTCGAAGGGATTGGCGTGGCGGACATTTTGGCGCGCGTCGGCGCCAAAGGCAGCACGCTGACATTTTATGCGCTGAACGATTATTACATCGACGTGCCGCTGTCAGATGTCGAAAAATACAACATGATTTTGGCTTACAAAATGGACGGCGTCATGCTGAAGATCAGAAACTTCGGCCCGCTGTTTTTGGTTTACCCGAGGGATGCCGCCGGGCCTGAGTTAAATTCTCCGCTCTACAACTCGCGCTTCATCTGGCAAGTGGACAGGATCGTAATCAAATGAAGCTCACAGGGTTTAAAAGCGGCAGCAGGCTGGCGATCCCGGCTATCTTTGCCGCACTGTTTCTGGTTGCCTCTACGGTGACGCTGTATTACTACAGCGCGACCCTGTCGAAAAAAGGGTTGTATGCTATCGCCGGCACGCAGGAAAATTACTCCTGGTCGATCGCCAAATTCTCGATCAAGCTGGCGGAATTCGACACGCTGGTCGAACAGTTGAAAAACGCACCGCAGGTGGATAGCGAAGATCTTCGGCTCAAATTTGAAATCCTTTATTCGCGTTTTTACGTGCTGGAAACGGTCTCCGAATCCACCCAGCCGCTGTATGCCGAACCGGGTTATCCCGAAGTCGTCACGCACATGCGCGAGAAAATGGATCAGATTGATAATTTGCTGAACAGCCCGAAAATTGATTTCTCTCTGATTTCGCAGGCGATGAAGCAAATCAAGCCCTATGCGATTGAGATGGCTAACCTGACCGATCATGCCGAAGTGAAGCAGCGCACCGCGGCCTACGAAGACTATATCGAGAAACGACACATCATTTTCTATGGTCTGGTGATCGTGATGTTTTCAGTGATCGCGCTGATCGCCATCACGCTGATTGTGCTGCGTCAGCAGCGCCTGACCATCCGCCAGCAGGCCAAGGCGATTGAGGCGGAAAAAGCCACCCGCACCAAAAATGCCTTTCTGGGCGCCATCGGTCACGAGCTACGCACCTCGCTACAGAGCATCATGTCCGCCATTGATGTGCTGGTGAATACCCAGGTGTCGGCCGAGCACGCGGACACTTTCCAAAGGCTGGAAACCGCCGCACAGCAAATTGAAAGTCAGATGAAAGACCTGACCGATTACGCCCATCTCGACAGCGGTATGATGGAACTGCGTATCGCTCCCTTCGATGCCCAGCGGCTGGTTGAAGAAACGGCGAATGAAATCAAAACGCTGCGCCAGAAAGATCAGGTCACTTTGCTGTGTGAAGTGGAATGCGGCCATCTGCAGATACATTCCGATCCGCTGCGTATTCGGCAAATTATCGTCAATCTGCTGACCAATGCGTTCAAATACACCGAAAGCGGCACCATCACGCTGCATAGTTGCTTGCGCAGCCAGGCTACCGGCAGTTCGCTGATTATTGAGGTCACCGATACCGGGATTGGTATCGAAAAGGGAATGCTGGATCAGATATTCCGGCCCTTCACCCAGCTTGATCAATCACATACCCGCCAGTATGGCGGCGTCGGCATGGGGTTGGCGATTGTGCACGGGCTGGTGACGCTGCTCAACGGCACCATTACCGTCTACAGCGAGATCAAAAAAGGCAGCACCTTTATCGTCAGCATTCCGGTAGAAGTCAGTAACGAGGAAAAGTTGGGTGAAACACCGCTCCACCAGCAAAGTTTGCCGCAGAAACAGCAGCATATTTTGGTCGTCGATGACAATAAATCGGTGAGTGACGCCTTCTCGGCGCTGCTGGACAAGCTCGGCTATCAGCATGAGCTGTGCAACTCGTCTGAAAGAGCGCTGCAAAAACTGCTGCGGCGTCCTTACGACGCGTTGCTGCTGGATCTGCAAATGCCGGGAATCGATGGGGCCGCACTGGCTAAAAAACTGCGTGACCAACGTGGCCCCAACCGCCATATCCCGATTATCGGCATCAGCGCCTACACCCCTGAGCAACTGTCTGTCGAACAGCGGGCGCTGTTCGACAACTATTTAATGAAACCGGTTCGGCTGGACGCCTTGTCTTCCGCACTGGCTTCACTGCTCGCTACTAAAGGTTGAAGCACCGCAACAGTGCGGCTTCGATAACGTGAAGCCGCACGGGTTTTTCATAAGGGCCCAGCACATCATAGTCACGCATCGCCCTGGCGATTTCAGACTCCCGCTGGTCGGTACCCAGCTGACCGGTCAGCACTAAAACCGGCGCGTCTGGGTTATCCGACGCGCGGATGGTTTCAATACAGCGATCTGCCGTTTCCTGACCGATCAACCAGTCGACCACGTAACCATCGAACAGGCTTTGCTGCAGTGCCTGACAAAAGCTGCTGACGTCGTAAAATGCCACGGCATGGAAACCGCGCCCGTTTAGGTATTTGGTCAACTCATCGGCCGCCAGATGCGAATCATCGAGCACCGCAATGCTCAAACGCTCGTCTTCGACGGCGGCGGGGCGAACCTCTATCAGTTCCACACAATAGCGTTGCCCTTGCGGTGCATCATCCGCGCGATAAATGCCCCATTGCCCAGCCTGCTGCAGTGCGACATATTCCGCAGTCCGCCCGCCAATCAGCTCATGGCCGATATAACCGACGCAGGCTAATTCCACCCCGCCCACGTAAAAGATGGCATCACGTGCAATAGTTTGCGCGGAGACGTCATGTTCAGCACCGGTATCTACGATCGCAGCTGGCGTTTCCCCTAATGCCGCCGCGACGTCGTTAATCTGCTCCAGAGTCCAGGGACTTTGCCCTTTCAGCTTGCGATGCGCATGCGAAAAACTCAGATCCAGAATACGGCTGAGTTCCTTGGCATGCTGCCGCTTACCAATCCCATAATGTACAAACAGTTCCCTGACCCGGTTTGCAATCGACTGTGAATCGAATTTCTGATGATTGTTATCCATTTTTTCCTTCGATTTTTTTTGCTGTTTTTTCAGTCGTTTTCATACTTGCCGTGCAAAAAAGCGATCTAAAACTGGTATATGGTACAATGTATTATCTAAACATTGCTTGACATACCACATTATATAGTCAAACATGGTATCAGAAGAGACACACAGCAACACCACAATAAAAATATAACAATAGTGAAATCGCATCACCAATAATCACAATAACACCAGGGAAAGCTCATTTCGGTTGCTGTACTGAGAGAATGTATGCAACAGACCCTCACCGAAACTTGAGCCGTAGCGCTAATCTGTTTTACCCGCATTTGAACCGAGATCCGCAAGGGTCTCGGTTTTTTCTTGCCTTATTTTTACCTTAACCCTGCCGCTCCACACCGCCGCCTGCGGGGAAACCATGCAAAAAAATAGGGCCAGCAAGCTGGCCCTATGGGTTTAAATCCCGAAAGTGAAATGTGTTGGATCAGAACTTCCAGGTAAAACCGGCGTTGACGCTGTTGTCCTGGTAGTTTTGCGACAGCAGCCCGCCATAGCCCAGCGACAGCGTGGCGTTCTTGTTCACCGCCACTTCCGCACTGGCTTTCAGCACCGCACCGTCACGCGACGCCGACACGCTGTTCACCACGAACGGTGAGCTGCCGCCGTTGAACTTCAGCCCGGTACCGCGATCCAGATCGCCGTACTGATGCTGCCAACCCAGCTCGCTGCGCAGCGCCACCGCGGTGGTTTTGCTCGCTTGCCACTCGGTGTCCGCACGCAGCCCCAGCGTCGAGACCGTCGCGTCGGTGTGTTGCTTGTCACCGTGCAGCGCCGCCGCCCCACCGTCTTCCGCGATGCCGTTGTTCTGGAAGTTGATGTACGCCAGGTTGGCGAACGGCTCCAGATTCACCCAGGCCGCTTTTATGCTGTATCCCGCTTCGGCGAACACCTGCTCGGTGCGCGCACTGTACTTCGCAGTTTCGCGATCTGACTGCATGCCGTAGTTCACCGAGCGTGAGGTATCGAAACGGTGCCAGGTGTAACCCCCACCGGCACGCAGAGCCAGTTCACCAAACTGTTTGCCGCCGTACACCGCCAGGTGGTAGTTGTCGCTGTCAGCATTCGAGCCATAACCGCCGTCCAGCGAAGTGCGGGTATAACCGGTCGCGACCCCTAACCGCCATTCGTCCGCCAGCGCCGAGTCCAGCCCCACCAGCACGCCGTAGGTGGATGCCTGATAGCCCGTGGCATTGGCATCGCCCGACGCGTGGTCCCAGGCCCCCAGCAGCTGCGCCCAGGCGCCACCGTCGTCGTCAGCTTTGATGTCCGGCGAGGTCGCCAGCCCTTCCGCCTGACGCAAACGGCCGTTCAGCGCGTCGCGCAGGTAGCGGCTGTCGTTCACCTGTGCCGAAGCGATATCCGCGTGGATCTGCCCCGACAGTTGGCGGAACGCCTGCCGCGCTTCCCCCGCCGAACCGGCGTTGAGGATGCTTTCAAACACCGGATTGCCCGCCGCCAGCGCATCTGCCGCTGCCGCCACCGCCCGCTCGTTCTGCGTTGCCGCCACGCTGGCGAAACTGGTGTCATTACGGCCGACGTTGAGCGTTACCTGATTTGGCTGATAGGTCAGCCCGGTGCCCAGGAACAGGTAGTTCGGCGCCACGGAATCAAACTGCCCACGGATACCCTGCTGGGCGGTCAGAATGTTGTACTGCTGACCCAGCAGGCTGCGAACCTCGTTTTGCGACAGCAGGTTGCTGCTGTTTTCCAGCGATACCGTCACTTCACCGCCGCCGATCGTCGCCGATCCGTTACTTTGGATCCGATCGCTTTGGCCGTTCGCCGCCACTTCCACCGCGTAACGGGAGCCTGGTTCGAAGCGGACGTCACGAGTCACGTTCAGCGTACCGATCGAATTGCCCGGCGCCACGGTACCGCCGCTGCGGGCAGTTAACGACCCTAGCGTACCGGTGCCGCCCAGCACGCCGGCGCTTTGCACCGTCACGTCCGAAGTCACCGAACCATTTACCGCCAGCAGGCCGGTATTGACCCACGTCGGGCCGGAGTAGGTGTTGTTACCGGTCAGTACCAACGCCCCCTGGCCCTCTTTGGTCAGGCCGCCATGGCCGTTGATATCATTGGAATACACTTCAAGCGAGCAGTGGTAGTCATCGCAGACTCTGGCATGCAACGTACCCTCATCGATGATCGCCCCCATGCCAGGAATGTTGGCGACAAATTGCGACGAGCCATAAGCCACGCCCGTCGGGTCCGGAATACGAAACTCCTCGGGGATATCATCGACGGTATAGAACATGCCCGGACCGTTAATCGCCTTGCCCAGATTGATCATCCCCCAGCCATACAAGGCATCGATGCCCGGAGCCCCCATATCGGTCGCGGTCGTTTTAAGCACATCGGCAATTTGCGCCGACGTCATGTACGGGAAACGCTGCAGCAATACGGCGACTGCGCCGGTCACGTGCGGCGTCGCCATTGAGGTACCGTTTTTATTGCCATAGTCGGAGACCAACTGGTTCGGATCTGAACCGTTGGCTACGGTGCTGTAGATTTTACTCCCCGGCGAGGAGACGCAGAAGCTGGCGGTATAGCCGCAACGCGAAGAGAAGCTGCTGATGGTGTAAGGCACGCTGTTGGTGGAGGCGTCATCCTGCGCGACGCTGGCAACCGACAGCCAGTTAGGCGCAATATCCGGCACAAAATAGGCCAGGCCGCTGATCACATCCGGTTGGTTGTAGTTACCGTCGTTACCGGCGGCGAACAGCACCAGAATATTTTTACGTGCCGCATCGATAGCCCCCTGATAACCCGCCCCCGCCAGGCTGCCCAGCAAGGGTTTCACCTGATCAAACTGTTCCTGCGCGTCCTTCAGCTCGAAATGCAGCGCATCGGGTTTCTTGCCATTATCCGAGAGAAAATCCGGAATGCTGACGCCCCAACTGTTGTTGATCACCCGCACGCCGTTGTTGATCATCGCCTGCCAGCCCGCGTTGGTCACGCTGCCATCCAGCCCGAGGAACTCACCGTAGGCCGGGCCGTCATTGTCGTTATCGACGCTGATGATTTGCGAATCAAAGGCGACGCCGTGCATGCCGGTGCCGTCACGGTTGGCACCGCTGATACCGGCAACGTGGACGCCGTGGTTACTTAACTGCCCCTGTGAACCACTGTAAAAATGGAAAGTACCGTCAAAGTAAAAGCGATCGCCGGCCTTAATCCCCTCACGATGCGGATCGGTATAGGCGCGATAGCCTTCGGTGACAACGTTAGTCAGCTTGCCGTCACCGGCAAATTCCGGATGCTGGTTCACCGGGGTATCGAAGATCCCCACCTTTTGCCCTTTGCCGGTATAACCTGCCGCGTAAGCCTCGTCGGCATGGATAGCCCCCAACCCCCAGTTAGCATTGAATTCATTGCTGCGCCAACTGGCCGGATCGCCGCTCTTCCCCCCTTCGGTATAGGTCGCGGCCTGTGCACCACCGGCGGCCAACAACGCGCATAACAGGGCGTTCAGTTTCCATGTCGGCGCCAATGCCGGTTTGTTGTTTCCTGCAGATTGCTTCATTCCCTTATCCCTTGTTGTTTTTGGTAAAAACCGCCCCAGCGGGACGGTTGTTCCGTTTGTTTTTTAAGATCAGAAATGCCAGGTAAAACCGGCGTTGACGCTGTTGTCCTGGTAGTTTTGCGACAGCAACCCGCCGTAGCCCAGCGACAGCGTGGCGTTCTTGTTCACCGCCACTTCCGCACTGGCTTTCAGCACCGCACCGTCACGCGATGCCGACACGCTGTTCACCACGAACGGTGAGCTGCCGCCGTTGAACTTCAGCCCGGTACCGCGATCCAGATCGCCGTACTGATGCTGCCAACCCAGCTCGCTGCGCAGCGCCACCGCGGTGGTTTTGCTCGCCTGCCACTCGGTGTCCGCACGCAGCCCCAGCGTCGAGACCGTCGCGTCGGTGTGTTGCTTGTCACCGTGCAGCGCCGCTGCCCCACCGTCTTCCGCAATGCCGTTGTTCTGGAAGTTGATGTACGCCAGGTTGGCGAACGGCTCCAGATTCACCCAGGCCGCTTTTATGCTGTATCCCGCTTCGGCGAACACCTGCTCGGTGCGCGCACTGTACTTCGCGGTTTCGCGATCTGACTGCATGCCGTAGTTCACCGAGCGTGAGGTATCGAAACGGTGCCAGGTGTAACCCCCGCCGGCACGCAGCGCCAGTTCACCGAACTGTTTGCCGCCGTACACCGCCAGGTGGTAGTTGTCGCTGTCAGCATTCGAGCCATAACCGCCGTCCAGCGAGGTGCGGGTATAACCGGTCGCGACCCCTAACCGCCATTCGTCCGCCAGCGCCGAGTCCAGCCCCACCAGCACGCCGTAGGTGGATGCCTGATAGCCCGTAGCATTGGCATCGCCCGACGCGTGGTCCCAGGCCCCCAACAGCTGCGCCCAGGCGCCACCGTCGTCGTCAGCCTTGATGTCCGGCGAGGTCGCCAGCCCTTCCGCCTGACGCAAACGGCCGTTCAGCGCGTCGCGCAGGTAGCGGCTGTCGTTGACCTGTGCCGAAGCGATATCCGCGTGGATCTGCCCCGACAGTTGGCGGAACGCCTGCCGCGCTTCCCCCGCCGAACCGGCGTTGAGGATGCTTTCAAACACCGGATTACCCGCCGCCAGCGCATCTGCCGCTGCCGCCACCGCCCGCTCGTTCTGCGTTGCTGCCACGCTGGCGAAACTGGTGTCATTACGGCCGACGTTGAGCGTTACCTGATTTGGCTGATAGGTCAGTCCGGCCCCCAGGAAGGGAGAGAAGGTAGATGTGGAGGTAAACTGCCCACTGATACCCTGCTGGGCGGTGAGAATGTTGAACTGCCGGCCGATCAGACTGCCTGCGTTGCCCTGCGAAAGCAGATTGACGTTTTTTTCTTGCAACACCGCCACCTCACCGCCGCCGATCGTCGCCGATCCGTTACTTTGGATCCGATCGCTCTGGCCGTTCGCCGCCACTTCCACCGCGTAACGGGAGCCTGGTTCGAAGCTGACGTCACGAGTCACGTTCAGCGTGCCGATCGAATTGCCCGGCGCCACGGTACCGCCTCTGCGCGCGGTCAACGAACCCAGCGTACCGGAACCGCCCAGCACGCCGGCGCTTTGCACCGTCACGTCCGAAGTCACCGAACCATTTACCGCCAGCAGGCCTTGATTGACCAGGGTTGGCCCTGCGTAGCTGTTATTGCCGGTCAGCACCAGTGTGCCGATGCCCAATTTGGTCAGGCCGCCATGGCCGGAAATATCGTTGCTCCAGACATCCAACCCACAATGAATATCGTCACACACACGCTCGGTAGGTTTGCCTTTGTCCAGTACTGCACCGATGCCTGGCAGATTCACCACAAATTGGTCCGGGCCGTAGGCACCGCTCACGCGGAACTCCTCCGGGATATCCTGTTCGGTGACAAACATCCCCGGGCCGTGGATCGCTTTGCCCAGATCAATCATCCCCCAGCCGTAAAGCGCATCGATGCCCGGCGCGCCCATATCAACCGTGGTGGTCTTCAGCACCGAAGCCACCTGTGCGCCGGTCATATAGGGGAAGCGTTCCATCAGCACTGCAATGCTGCCTGCCACGTGCGGTGCGGCCATTGAGGTTCCGCTGTATTTGGCATAGCCGGTGGTCAGGTTATCTACGCTATTGCCTTCGATAATCGAGCTGTACACCTTGCTGCCCGGAGCGGAAACACAGAAGCTGGCGGTATAGCCACAGCGGGAGGAGAAGCTGCTGATGCTGTAATCACCGGTGTTATTCGG
The DNA here is from genome assembly GCF_047456085.1 of Serratia sp. BNK-12. Classification (NCBI taxonomy): domain Bacteria; kingdom Pseudomonadati; phylum Pseudomonadota; class Gammaproteobacteria; order Enterobacterales; family Yersiniaceae; genus Serratia; species Serratia sp. BNK-12. The sequence continues at coordinate 39,488 of NZ_CP179896.1, read as the reverse complement.
ATCCTGCAGGCTGGCGACCGACAGCCAATTCGGCGCGATCTCCGGCACGAAATAGGCCAAACCGGCCATCGCGTCCGGGTTATTCAGGTTGTAATCGTTACCGGCGGCAAAGATGGTGACAATGCCGCTGCGCGCCGCATCGATCGCCCCCTGATAAGCACCACCGGCTTTAGTACCGAGGATCTGTTTGATTTGGTCGAACTGTTTCTGCGCGTCGGCCAGGGTGAAATGCGGATAGGCTGGATCTTTACCACCCTGATCAAATTTCTCGGTAATGCCGATACCCCAGCTGTTATTGATGATACGCGCACCGCTGGCGATCAACGCGTTCCAACCGGCCTGATATACCGCGCCATCGTTGCCGAGAATGATGCCGTCTTCCGGCCCCGGATCCCCGTTCTCCGCACTGATGATTTGCGCGTTAAACGCCACACCGTGCATCTCGCCGCCGTCGCGGTTACCGGCGGCGATGCCGCCTACGTGGGTCCCGTGCGAGCCGAGAGTGCCGTCGGAATCCACGCTTGGCGTGCCGTCATAGCGAAATGCATCGCCTTTCTTCACCGGGATATAGGGATCGGTATATTCGCGGATCCCCGTCGTGACCAGGTTGATCACTTTGTCCTGACTGCCGAACTCCGGGTGTTTGGCATATACCGGCTGATCGAAAATGCCGAGCTTAACGCCTTTGCCGGTATAACCGGCGGCGTAGGCCTGATCGGCGTGGATGGCCCCCAGCCCCCATTCGGCATTAAATTCCTTACTGCGCCAACTGGCGGGATCGCCCTGCTTTCCGCTCTCTACATAGGGCGCAGCCTGCGCCCCACCGATGGTTGCCAGGCAAAAAAGCATCGCGCTCCACTGGGCGCGGCTAACGCCAATTTCAGGCCAGCCGAAGGCCGCCTGAACAGGCTTGACTCCTCTACGTTTATTTTCCATCCCAGATACCGTCCATTGTTGTTTGCAAATGTTTTATTGGTTTTTTTGTGTAACAGTTTCGTAACACCAAATAAATAAAGCACAACAATCTCAAGCGCGCCTTATGGGTCAATAAGGCAAACGCCTAACGGGGGAACGTCATTGTTAGAAAAAAGGAAGGAAAGACATAAGGATTTTGAATGACCGAAAACGGGCGAGAAGAATGAGCCCCTCCTGGCGAGATGAAAAGCTAATTAAATGATAAATAGAAATAAATCAAATAACAAAAGCCGACAAACTCGCCTCCGTCGATCATTAAAAAAAAGCATAAAATGCGTTTATTATTTCTTTTAATTATAAGAATTATCAATATTCACTCAGTGAAATATGCTGGTTTACACGGAGCAGACCATTGAAAATTGGATTATCATGCTAACGGTTTTTTGCTGTTCATCGCATCTTCTTCAGCCTGCGGAATAATGACTTTCGCCAGTAATGAATGCCTGCACAGGCGAAGTGCGCTTCATGATCCCGGCTTGCGGTGGACCCACATTGGACGCGCCGCGGCAGCCGTTTCGGGATCCACAGGCACTGGCCGCTTTTATCGATGCGCCGGGAACCACTGTGCTGCCCACCAGCAAAAGATGTGTTGGTAAAAACCGCTTATCATATTAACGATCCGCATTTTGCCCAGATCGTGATCGAACAATTCCGCTCGGTTACTGGCGTGCCGAATGAGTTTCTTCCACGGGCCTTATCAACGGAAAGGTTCTTTAATCCAAAAAAAGGGCCAGATAATTAATCTGGCCCTTTTTACTTACCGCATGAAATTATTTCTGTTCAGTCGTCATTTTCGACTTCATGTTATTCATGTGGTCCATCATTTTCTGTTCGCGTTTCTGATAATTCTCATTGTATTGTTTTTTCTGCTCTGGGGTCAGCAGGTTGTACATTTTATTTTCAGCTTTGGCGCGCTCCAGCATATGCTCGGACTGAGTTTTGCTGATGGCGTCAATTTGGGCTTTCGCTTTGGCTTCATCGAAGCTGTCGGAGGCGACCAGGCTATGCAAGGCCTGACGCTCCTCTTTCATGCCCGCACCGCGTTTCTGATGCGACTCTTTCATGATATCGCGCATTTGTTGGCGCTGCTGTTCAGTCAGGTTCAGACCGGCGAATGGCCCGCCTTTACCCTCGCCCTTGTGGTGCATCATTTTCATCGAAGTGGCATCTGTCGTCGCAGGTGCCGCTGTCGTATCTGCAGCGAAAGCCATGGAAGCAGAACCCAGAGCCAGAGTAGAAGCGACAAATAAAGCGGTCAGTTTACGCATGATCATTTCCTTAAAATTATTCTTCATCAGGAGCGCTGTACGTGAACAGGCTCATCTTTCGTCGGAGATAATAATAGGCCGATAAACATATAGTAATGCGATGGTGTGTAAATTTATTAAAGCCCGAAACAGGTTTATTCGACAATAATGAATGAATTATGGAGATGTTGTTTATTATCTGGAAATTTTGGTTTCCCCTGGCCTGACGATCACCTGATTTTGCTTTCCCCCCGATGGGGTTATTCCTGTCAAAGCCCGTCTTTATTATAATTTAGGCTTATCCACTGCAACCGTCCTGCAACAAGATGACGACGGCATCGAAAGCAGCAATCGTACGAATCTCTCGAAAGCGCAGGTTCTCACTTACACTTAAGATTGTATCCACCCCCAGTGAGATCGTCAGGATCCGCTGCGCAACGCAGCCTTCTGCAGCGGCGGCAACGCGACGTTTACACTGCAAAACTAATTATTGGTTATATAATAGTTTCATCCTCTGCCCGTGAAAAACGTGTTATATGATGGAGATACGTGCACTACGGCCACTACCGAGCCAGAATTTGCTGCTGTGCCCATCGCACAGGCTGGCTGTCGTGCCATTTTGAGGAATCATCATGTTCGCAGACCAAGGCCCTATGCTTCTTAATGCCCACTTCGGCACCAACAGCCCATATTGGCGGTTGGCGTTTGACAGCAATGCCCTGGCGCTGTCGGCAGTGAAAGGCAAAACCCATATGGCCGTGGCGCTCAGCGCCATGCAGGCAGCCAAAATCCGCCGTCTGACCGGCATTACCGCCAGCCTTGATATCACCATCACGCTGGGGGGTGAGCCGATACATCTGCATCTGGTCGGGCGCAGGATCAATAATCAGGAATGGGCGGGTACCGCCTCGGCCTTCAGCGACACCCAATCGGTCGCCCGCGATCTGGTACACGGCCTGTCTTTTGCCGAACAGGTGGTGTCAGAAGCCAATTCGGTGATTGTGATTGTTGACCAACATGGTCGTATTCAGCGCTTTAACCGACTGAGCGAAGAGTACACCGGCCTGCACGAACATGATGTTATTGGTAAAAACGTCTTTCAGCTGTTTATGAGCCCGGAAGAAGCGGCGGCATCGCGGCGAAACATCGCCGGTTTTTTTCGCAACGGATCATCCTATGAGGTGGAACGTTGGATCAAAACGGTGAAGGGGGAACGGCTGTTCTTGTTTCGCAACAAGTTCGTCCACAGCGGCAGCGGTAAAAATGAGGTGTTCCTGATTTGCTCCGGCACCGACATCACCGAAGAGCGTCGCGCTCAGGAACGACTGCGGGTGTTGGCCAATACCGACATTATTACCGGCCTGCCCAATCGCAATGCCATTCAGGACAAAATCACCCAGGCAATCGCCGCACGCGACGGCAATCATGTCGGTCTGGTGTATCTCGATCTCGACAACTTTAAAAAAGTGAATGACGCCTACGGCCATATGTTCGGCGACCGTTTATTGGTGGAGGTGTCGTTGGCGGTGCTTGGCTGTCTCGCGCCAGACCAAACCCTGGCCCGTCTGGGGGGCGATGAGTTTCTGGTGCTTGCCCAGCAGGCCGATCGCGAGATGCTGCAACGGCTGGCCCAGCGCATTATCGACCGCTTGAAGACCCCCTTTCGTATCGGCCTTATCGAGGTCTATACCGGCTGTTCGATTGGCATTGCGCTATGCCCCGAACATGGCAACGATCTCGACAGCCTGATCCGCAGTGCTGATACCGCCATGTACGTCGCCAAAGAGCACGGCAAACGCACCTATACCGTGTTCTCGCCGGAAATGAACAAACGCGTCGCGGAATACATGTGGCTGGATACCAACCTGCGAAAGGGGTTGGAACAAGATCAACTGGTGGTGTACTACCAGCCCAAAATCGAGGCGCTCAGCGGCAAGGTGTGCAGCGTAGAAGCTTTGGTGCGTTGGGATTCACCCGAGCGCGGCCTGATCCCACCGTTGCAGTTTATCTCTTATGCCGAAGAATCCGGTCTGATAGGCCCACTCGGGCGCTGGGTGCTGCAAACCGCCGCCAGACAGGCCGCACAGTGGCAACGACAAGGCTTGAATCTGCGGGTGGCAGTGAATCTTTCCGCACGGCAGTTGGTTGATGATTCCATCGTTGAAGATCTCGCTCAGGTATTGCAGTGCAATCACCTGGCCCCCTGCCTGCTCGACTTCGAACTCACGGAAAGCAGCCTGATTGAGGATGAAAAACGTGCCCGCGAAGTGATCACGCGGTTACGCGATCTGGGGGCGCAGGTGCATCTCGATGATTTTGGCACCGGCTACTCTTCTTTGGCCCAGTTGGCCCGCATTCCGCTGGATGCCATCAAGCTGGATAAAAGCTTCGTGCGCGGGGTGAATTGCAATCCGGTTTCGCAGTCGCTGGTGCGCGCCATCGTCGCGGCGGCCGAAGCGCTCAGGTTCCGGGTGATTGCCGAAGGTGTAGAGACCGAAAGCGAAAATCAGTTTCTGGATGAAGTCGGTGTGGATGAGAAACAAGGATTTCTGTTTGCGCGGCCAATGCTCCCGGACCAGTTGGAACATTGGCTGCAATCTTATTGCCCGCATCCCTCCTCAGCCTGATGCGGGCCAGGTAATGTTAGCCTGCACGACGCAGGTTTAGCGTGTGGCGGTCTTGTAGCATAACCAGACGCTCGATATAGGCACGATCTTTCTCCTCGATGGTGAAGGCCGAATGCACCCAATCCTCGGTAATATCCATCAGCTCCGAACGCGTGAGCTGCAGCACCCGCTGACGGGCGCGTAGCATGGCGCGCATCCCGTTCAATTTGGGCCGGATGGTATCGATGAAGGTGCGGGTCGCCACATAAGCATCGCCGGGCTGGAACAACTGATCGACCAGGCCACGGCTTTCAAACCATTCAGCGGTGTGCGACTCGCCCCCCCAGATCAGCTCTTCCGCCAGGCGCATACCTGCCTTGCGTGCCACCAGCGAATATCCCCCCATGCCGGGGAACAGGTTGAACGCAATTTCCGGAAAACCCATCCGCGCGTTGTTCTGTGCCAGCACGAAATGGTGTGCCAACGCCGCTTCGAAGCCGCCCCCCAGAGCGCTGCCCTCCACCATCGCAATGCTGACCGCACCGGTATCAAACCCGCGCGCCGCCGCATGCACGCAGTCAATGCAGGCACGTGCGTAAGCCATCATCGCCTCGCGCTTGCGGTTTTTAATGGCCTCGGCAAAGAACTGCAGATCGCCACCGACGTTGAACATATTGGGCACCAGCGATCCGGTGACCCAAAAATCAAACTGCAATGAAGACTCTTTTGCTGCCTGCGCCAGCGTCATGATGTCTTCGATTAACGCCTGATTGAAGCAAGGGCGCGGTTCAGCACGCAGCAGCATCCACATGATGTGCCGTTCCTCCTCATAGTAGGCGGATATCTGGGTCAAATTGCCCGCTTCGGTAAACGGGCGACAGGTGGGGTGATTAAGTAATTTCATATGACCTTCCATTTTCTCTCGTGTTAACAGTTGAAACCGTTCCAGCCCCTACGGCTGCAGTTGCGCGGCGACTGGTAAACCGTCGCGCCACATCATGAGTAAACGCTTTCTTGGTGATGAAACAGATAAAAATTGAAGGTCGGAGAATGAAAAAAACCGCGCTGGAACGCGGCTGACATAAGAATTTTACCTATCGGCAGGCTGCAACATTTCACCGGGGGAGTGAACGCGCTAAGCTCACAAATTAGCCGGTTACCGGCCCCGGCGGCCAAAACGGCAAGCCTTTTGGCTATAATCACATTGAGACAGCCTATTTATCGTTAAGGATATCGTGACGTAATGCCTACAGGATCAGATAAAGACCCCCGTCAGCCCAACAGTGAAGCGCCGCAAAAACCGCTGATCGACATCAAGACCGGCCACCAGACCCTTGACCGGCGCATTTCCGGATTTTCACGCCTGGTCGAACGCATCAAGGCCTGGCCAAGCATCGCTCACCTGCTGCGCGCCACCGAGCGCTTTAACGATCGCTTGGGCAGCCAATTCGGCGCTGCCATCACCTATTTCTCGTTTCTTTCGCTGATCCCGATTCTGATGGTGTCGTTTGCCGCCGTCGGTTTTGTGTTGGCATCCAATCCGGACCTGCTAACCGGGCTGATCAATAAAATCGTCGGCAGCATCAGCGATCCGACCCTGGCCGGTACGCTGAAAAACACCGTCAATACCGCCATTCAGCAACGTACCACCGTGGGGCTGACCGGCCTGGCGCTGGCGCTGTATTCGGGGATCAGTTGGATGGGCAACCTGCGAGAGGCGATCCGTGCACAGTCGCGTGACGTCTGGGAGCGCAATCCGCAGGATCAGGAAAAAATCTATTTCAAATACACCCGCGATTTTATCTCGCTCACCGGTCTGGTGGTGGCGCTGATTATCACCCTGACGTTGACCTCCATTGCCGGTTCGGCGCAGGCGGCGATCGTGCAGGCGCTGGGTCTGGAAGGCATAGAATGGCTGCGACCGGCCATGACGCTGATTGCGCTGTCGATCTCCATCTTTGCCAACTACCTGCTGTTTTTGTGGATCTTCTGGATGCTGCCACGGCATAAGCCGAAGAAAAAGGCGTTGCTGCGGGGCACGCTGCTTGCCGCTATCGGTTTCGAAGTGATTAAGTTTGTGATGACCATGACGCTGCCACAGGTGGCTAAATCCCCTTCCGGGGCCGCCTTTGGTTCGGTGATTGGGCTGATGGCGTTTTTCTATTTCTTCGCCAGACTGACGCTGTTTTGCGCCGCCTGGATCGCCACCGCGCAATATAAAGAGGATAAAACCCTGCCAACCTCAGAACAATCCGCGCCGTAAATCAACGCAATCATACCGGCCACTTTCCTGTGGCTGGTTTTTTATTTTGCATTTAAGCAATTAAACCAGCATATAAAACCAATAAGAAACCCGCTCTCCTGCCAAAACCAGCATAACAAACTACAGCCTAACTTTTCTTTTCGCCTTTTACAGATGTTCAGTCTGCGAATCATTCATTTGGCAACGTTAAAATCTATGCAGAAACGCAGTGATGAAACATTAAGCTTTTTAACCGGTTAATCGCCGCATTGTACAAAGTTTCGTCATTGAAAAGGCATTTTGCTGTGACTAAGATGGATTTTTACAAATTCAAAATATAAGAAATATTATGCAAGCCTCCATCGCACCAACTCTGGACGCCGACGACGCGTCAACACCGGTTAACTCACGCGGAAAAGTGATTGTCGCCTCGCTGGTCGGGACCGCTATCGAGTTTTTCGATTTTTACATTTACGCCACCGCTGCGGTGATCGTTTTCCCGCATATCTTCTTCCCACAGGGCGATCCCACCACCGCCACGCTGCAGTCGCTGGCCACTTTCGCCGTCGCTTTCGTTGCGCGCCCTATTGGTTCGGCGCTGTTCGGCCACTTCGGCGATCGCGTTGGGCGTAAGGTGACCCTGGTCGCCTCGCTGCTGACCATGGGGATTTCCACCGTGCTGATCGGCCTGCTGCCAAGCTACGAAACCATTGGTATCTTCGCACCAATCCTGCTGGCGCTGGCGCGCTTCGGTCAGGGTCTGGGCCTGGGCGGGGAATGGGGCGGCGCAGCCTTGCTGGCCACCGAGAATGCCCCGGCCAGAAAACGGGCGCTGTACGGTTCCTTCCCGCAGCTGGGTGCGCCTATCGGCTTCTTCTTCGCCAACGGGACCTTCCTGCTGCTCTCCTGGTTGCTGACTGACCAGCAGTTTATGGAATGGGGCTGGCGCGTGCCGTTTATTCTGTCCGCCGCGCTGGTGCTGATCGGGCTGTACGTACGAGTGTCACTGCATGAAACACCGGTATTCGCCAAGGTGGCAAAAGCCGGCAAGCAGGTGAAAATTCCGCTCGGCACCCTGCTCAGCAAGCACCTGAAGGTGACGATCCTCGGCACCTTCATCATGCTGGCAACCTATACGCTGTTCTACCTGATGACGGTCTACTCGATGACCTACGGCACCACGCCGCAGCCGCTGGGCTTGGGCTATTCGCGCAACAGCTTCCTGTGGATGCTGATGGTGGCGGTGATCGGCTTTGGCGTTATGGTACCGATTGCCGGTCTGCTGGCCGACGCCTTTGGCCGTCGCAAGACCATGATCGTCATTACTCTGCTGATGATCGCCTTCGCCTTCCTGTTCCCGAGCATGCTGGGTTCCGGAAACCAGGCGCTGGTGATGGGCTTCCTGCTGTGCGGCCTGAGCATCATGGGGTTGACCTTCGGCCCGATGGGCGCGCTGCTGCCGGAGCTGTTCCCGACGGAGGTTCGCTATACCGGCGCATCCTTCTCCTATAACGTCGCGTCAATCCTCGGGGCCGCGGTAGCGCCTTATATCGCCACCTGGCTGGCAACGCACTACGGCCTGTTCTATGTCGGTCTGTACCTGGCGGCCATGGCCAGCCTGACGCTGATCGCCCTGTTGTTGATGAAAGAGACCCGAGACAAGTCGCTGTAACCCCGCTTACGCGGCCCCCATCAGGCGGGCCGCACTTCCCGTATTGTCTCCTGTCATAAAATCGGACTATGCTGAACCCTTCCTCTTTGACAGAAATGGAAATCAATAATGTCTCTGCGCCGCAGACTGTTTTGGTACGTTGTGCCATTGGTGGTGATCGCCATTGCGCTGGCTGGCTGGTTCTGGCTAATACCCTCCAATTCAAACGCGCTATGGCGTATCGTCAGCCAACAGTGCCTGCCCAACCAACAAACGCATAACAACCCAGCACCTTGCGCGCAGGTAGACCCACAGGCCGGTTTTGTGGTGTTTAAGGATCGCAACGGGCCACTGCAGTATTTACTGATGCCAACGGCCAAAATCACCGGCATTGAAAGCCCGCAAGTGCTGGAAGCCACCACCCCAAACTTCTTTGAGCAAGCCTGGGCCGCACGGCATTTTATGGCGGATAAATACGGCAAAGAGATTGATGACGCCGATATTTCGCTGGCGATTAACTCGCAATATGGCCGAACGCAGAATCAGTTGCATATTCATATCTCCTGCCTGTTACCGGCGGTAAAAACGCAGTTGGCGCGATATGCGACAGAATACAGTGAACAGTGGGAACCCATGCCCGGCGGCTTGCTGGGGCACGACTATCTGGTACGTAAGGTCACCGCTAGTGATCTGAAAAAACAGGGGGCTTTCCGCCTGCTGGCAGAAGGGGTACCACGATCCGAAGGCCGCATGGGCAGTTTTGGCCTGGCAATGACCGCTTTGCCGGGCGGCGACTTCCTGCTGCTGGCCACCGAGCGCAGTTTGCTGCCGTTTACCCTGGCCTCGGCGGAAGAAATTCAGGATCACGACTGCCGGGTTCTGCAATAAAAATGGCCCGCAGTGCGGGCCATTAACGGTCATTTTTTCTTCTTCATCTGCTGCAGAATTTGTCCGCACTGGTTCTCCTCACCGCCTTCGCTCGGCGAAACCAGCGCCAACAATGCCGCTGCCGGCGTCAGTACCACGCCCAACGCTACCGCAGCCGCACCGCGCGCAATCAGCGGACCAGCCTTCACCCCAGCGTCCGGATGCGCGAAGGTGCCTTTCACATACAGCGGCGAACGCAGCGTCAGCACGCGCATCCCCTTACTTTCCGGATCGATGGACAGGTCCAGCCGCTCCGTGGCCAGATTGGTATTGCCGCTGATATTGATAATCGCGTTCTCGGTATCGAACACAAACAGCCGCGGTGCCGCCACGCCGGTGCTGATCCCGATGTCCGCCGCCGCACAGTTAATGCCCACGACGTCGTCGCCAAAAAGCTGCGCTACCAGATAGTTACCGACGTTGAGCCCGAGAATTTCCATCAGGCTACGGCTGATAACCCCATTGTTAATCACCATCCGCAGATCGCCGCTGCTGGTCGCCAGCAAGTCCGCCACCGAGTTGCCCGTGCCGGTGAGCTTGGCATCGCCGTTCAGCTGCCCCAGGCTACGTTTCATCGATCCCACGTTCGGCAACAGCTGCTTGAGCTGGAATTTCCGCGCGTGCATATCCACCCGACCCTGCATCGGATTCTTGCTGCCGTCGAGGCGCAGGGTGGCGTTGAGGTTACCGCCCGCCACGCCGAACCGCAGCGGATCCATCAGGATGGCGCCGTTGTTCAACTGCAGATGGGTATAGAGGTCGCTCAGCGGCAGCGAGCTGCCGTGCTCAATGCGCTTGGCGGTGAATTTGACGTCCGCATCCATCACCTTCCAGCTTTGGGTTTCAAACTTTTCTACCGGCAGCACCTTGCCAGCCGGCTGACGGCTTTTTTCGCCGCGTCCGGCTTTTTCGGTGTTGGAGTCCGCGCCAATCAACGGCGCCAGATCGGCGAAGCGCAGCTGCTTCGACAGTACCTCACCGCTTAGCTTCGGCCGGGGTTTGCTGGCGACATAGGTCAAATCACCGTGAATATCGCTGTCGCCGATTTTGCCGTCGAATTTTTGGTACTGGAATACGGCTCCGCCTTTCTCGTGCAGGCGAGCACTCAGGTGACCATCGGTGGAGTAAGGCGGAGTATTCGGCAGCAGCACGCCGGTAAGGCCATACAGATTCCCCAGGCTGTCACCGGAGAATTTAAGCTGCAAGTCCAGCCCGCCGAGGTTCATCGGGTCGGACAGCGTACCTGCTACCACTACCCGGGTTGAGCCGGAACGCACATCTGCCTGCAGCGGGAATGGCGAGTCGGCACTTTGTAACGACAGCATACCGCCGATCTTGCCGCTGCCCGCCAGCGGCTCACCGTTATAGGTCCCCTTCACCTTCCAACCGAAAACATAGTCAGGCGTGATGGCTTTGCTGGCGTCTTTTTTGCCCGTCACTTCGCTGAACGGCAAAGGTTTGCCGAGCGGGTCAATCTCAGCGCGGAAATCGGCCTTCAGCGTGGCGTCTTTAAAAGCAATCTGACCCTTATCGAATACGATGTCATGAACGTTCACCGTCCAGTCGGACGGGGGCTGATTGGGATCGCCGGCCAAGTTAAAGGTCCAGTTATTCTCGCCATTGGCCAGACGCCGCAGGCTCGCGTTCGGCTGCTTCAGCCAAATACGCGGGATCAGCACCTCTTTGCCCAACAACGCCAATGGCGAGATGCTGGCTTCGACGCGCTGCAACTGGACCATAGTGTCGCCCGGGATATTTTCCGGGTTACCCAGTACGATATCTTCGGCATGAATACGCGGCCATGGCACCCAGGCACGCCAACCGCCTTCATCCTTATCACGTGTCCAGGCCACACCCAAGTCGCCACGGATAGCGAACGGACGGTGCAATTCGGCAGACACCTTGTCATTAATGGTCGGTTTGAGGCGATTCCAGTCGAAGGCCAGCGCAAAGATCACCAACGCAACGATGATCAGCAGCACAATACCGCCCACCCAAGTGAACGCCTTTCCTGTTTTTGTCATAATGGCTCCCTGAACGCGAAACTTGCCAACAATTGATAAGCAACTGTTATCAAGCCTAGCCGAGGATAGGCCAGAGTTCACGCTTTAGGGGACGAGGATCAGGCAGCCGGCACGGAAAACAATCTGGGCAAGGTTTGCAGAGTGTCGAAATGGGCGGGACGGGAAAGGTAGTACCCCTGCGCCGCCAGGGCACCAGAGCGCTGCACCAGCAGCCATTCCTGCTCGGTTTCCACCCCTTCAACAATCACTCCTTCGCTGTGCTGGTTCATTATTCTGACCAGCGTGGAGAGCAGTTGAATGCCATCCTCCGTCTGCTTAAGCAGGGTGAACAATTCACGCGCCACCTTGATGTATTGATAGCGCCAGGTACTGACGGCGGAGAAATTCGCCAACCCGCTACCGAAGTCATCCAACCACAGCCGCTCGGCCCCGGCAATTTGCTGCAACGGGCCGTTCAACGCCATTCCCGCGTGCTCCACCAGCTCGAAGCGCAGATAAGGCATGCTGGCAATCTGTCGTTGCAACACGTCGTGCCGCTGAAGCGCCTGCAATGCAATGCCGTCGATATTGACCGACACCATCAACGCGTGACGGGTCAACAACGGCTGCCAGTGCTGGAGCAACGTCAGCTGTTCCTGAATGATCTGCAGGCGCTTGCGCACGTCAAGGGCAGCAAAATAGTGCTCCGGCGACAGCGGTTTGTCCGGTGCGTCAGGATGAGACACCGCCGTCAGCAGTTCGAGTGCCAGCAGAGTGCCACAGGTGCGGTAGATCGGCTGAAAAGTATACTGCCGCCGGCATTGCCGCCAAAAATGCTGTGCTTTTATATGTGTGCATACGGCAAGGAATGGCGCCAGCAGACCAGAAATCATCTTGGTTGTCATTGGGACTATCGCCATCGAAGGGACATGAAAACGCTCAGTCTGCGTGATTGCTTCCCTGGGTTTATCGGCAGCAGGCGATAAAACTTTAAGCGGCGGCAAAAGCCTTCTACAGTGAATAGCGATAACAAAAAACCAAGGAAAAAAACATGCCCTACGTAAATATCAAAATTACCCGTGAAGGTGCGACAGCGGAGCAAAAGAAACAGCTGATCGCCGGCGTGACACAACTGCTGGTGGATACGCTGGGGAAGAATCCGGCCACCACCGTGGTCGTCATCGATGAAGTAGAAACCGACAACTGGGGCATCGGCGGCAAATGCGTCACCGAGCTGCGCGCAGCCGCTAAATAACGGCGGACTCTTGTCTGCGGATCGGGAAATTTTTCAGTTTCCCGATCGTCGTCATAATTAAATTAAAACGTTGTTTTATTTTCGTTGACTCCCTCGCCCCTTGCCTTGAGACTGGATGGGTTTCGCATTCATTCACCTTCTTCTTTCAGCCAGGGCTCGTTGACTATGACCACCCAGAATCTTGCCGTGATCGGCGAATGCATGATTGAACTGTCGCAAAAAGGCGCGGACCTTAGCCGCGGCTTTGGCGGCGATACGCTAAATACTGCCGTATACATCGCCCGCCAGGTGGCAGAAAGCACGCTGCAGGTGCATTACGTTACCGCGCTCGGCACCGACAGTTTCAGCGATGAGATGCTGCACGCCTGGCAACAGGAGAAGGTCAATACGCGCCTGGTTCAACGGCTGGAAAACAAGCTGCCGGGCCTGTACGTGATCGAAACCGATGAGGCCGGCGAACGCACTTTCTATTACTGGCGCAATGACGCCGCCGCCCGTTACTGGCTGGCCAACCCACAGGCGGAGACGTTATGCGAACAACTGGCCCACTTCGATTATCTATACCTTAGCGGCATCAGCGTGGCGATCCTCGACGCGGCCAGCCGCACCAAGCTGCTGGCATTACTGCGCCAGTGCCGCGCCAACGGTGGCAAAGTCATTTTCGATAACAACTATCGCCCGCGGCTGTGGCAAAACCGGGAAGAAACGCAGCAGGCTTATCGCGAGGTGCTGGCCTGCACCGATATCGCCTTCCTGACGCTGGATGACGAGGATTTGCTGTGGGGCAAACAGCCGGTGGAACAGGTGGTGCAGCGCACACAGCAGTTGGGCGTAATGGAGATTGTGATCAAACGCGGGGCAGAGGCCTGCCTGGTGTTCAGCGCCGAAGGCACCGAATTTGAAATCCCGGCGGTACGGCTGCCGAAAGAAAAAGTAGTGGATACCACGGCGGCCGGGGACTCTTTCAGCGCGGGTTACCTGGCGGTACGCTTAACCGGCGGCGACGCCGTGCAGGCGGCGCAGCGCGGTCATCTCACCGCCAGCACGGTGATCCAGCATCGTGGCGCCATTATCCCACTCGCAGCCATGCCGCAATGAATCCTGTTCCGTACAAATGCGAAAGGCCAGCAATAATGCTGGCCTTAGTCTGATGACAAACACCCGAAAAACGTGGTTTTCGGATGTTTGGGGTAAATCAGAAGACATAATCCTTTGTTTTTATTCGTCCTCAGATCAGGACTTTTAACTGCATAGGACTTTGTCAGCAATCTGAGGCCAGCAATAATGCTGGCCTTTTTATTGGGCTCGAAAACCCATCTTAGTACCCTATGGATTTCAGGTTGTAGCCAGGTGCCAAGCTATCTCATCCCCAGGAGCTTACCTTGGTCAGCGACTGGGGTGTGATAGTGCAGGTAACAACGCTACAGCCTGAAAGACGACGGGTATTTAGCCTGCTACCGCGATACGTTTCATATCCGTCATATAACCACGCAGCTTACGGCCAACGGATTCGATTGGGTGATTGCGCACCGCTTCGTTCACGTCACGCAGTTGCGCGTTATCTACGGAAGTCCCGGCCACGGATTTGCCCAGATCACCCGCCTGCAGGGTAGTCATGAACTCTTTCAGCAATGGCACTGCCGCGTTGGCAAACAGGTAGTTGCCGTACTCGGCGGTATCAGAGATAACCACGTTCATTTCGTACAGACGCTTACGCGCAATGGTGTTGGCGATCAGCGGCAGTTCGTGCAGTGATTCGTAGTAAGCGGATTCTTCGATGATACCTGCGTCAACCATGGTTTCAAACGCCAGCTCAACACCTGCTTTCACCATTGCCACCATCAGTACGCCGTGGTCAAAGTATTCCTGCTCGCTGATTTTGCCTTCGAACTGCGGCGCGTTTTCGAACGCCGACTTGCCGGTCTCTTCACGCCAGTTCAGCAGCTTCACGTCATCTTCTGCCCAGTCGGCCATCATGCCGCTGGAGAAGGCACCGGAGATGATGTCGTCCATGTGCTTCTGGAACAGCGGCGCCATGATCTCTTTCAGTTGCTCGGACAGCGCATAAGCACGCAGTTTAGCCGGGTTGGACAGACGGTCCATCATCAGGGTGATACCGCCCTGCTTCAGTGCTTCGGTGATGGTTTCCCAACCGAACTGGATCAGTTTTTCTGCATAAGCCGGGTCGGTACCTTCAGCAACCAGTTTATCGAAGCACAGCAGTGAACCCGCCTGCAGCATGCCGCACAGAATGGTCTGCTCGCCCATCAGGTCAGACTTCACTTCAGCGACGAAGGAAGACTCCAGAACGCCGGCGCGGTGACCGCCGGTCGCGGCAGCCCATGCCTTGGCAATCGCCATGCCTTCACCTTTAGGGTCGTTTTCCGGGTGAACCGCAATCAGGGTCGGTACGCCGAAACCACGTTTGTATTCTTCACGCACTTCGGTGCCCGGACATTTTGGCGCAACCATCACCACGGTAATGTCTTTACGTACTTGCTCACCCACTTCAACGATGTTGAAGCCGTGAGAGTAGCCCAGCGCCGCGCCGTCTTTCATCAGCGGCTGTACGGCACGCACTACCGAGGTGTGCTGCTTGTCCGGCGTCAGGTTAACCACCAGGTCGGCCTGTGGGATCAAGTCTTCGTAAGTCCCTACTTTAAAGCCGTTTTCGGTCGCTTTACGCCATGAAGGACGCTTTTCGTCGATAGCTTCTTTACGCAGGGCATAAGCCACATCCAGCCCCGAGTCACGCATGTTCAAGCCTTGGTTCAGACCCTGTGCGCCACAGCCGACAATCACCACTTTTTTGCCTTTCAGGTAGCCGGCTTCATCAGCGAATTCTTCACGTGCCATAAAACGGCATTTACCCAATTGCGCCAACTGCTGACGCAGGTTCAATGTGTTGAAATAGTTAGCCATGGTGGTACTCCAGTTAGATGTTGTGTCTTGCATGTTATTTTCATTCCCCGCCTGTCTGTGCGGAGATTCGTTAAACTCAATGTATAACAGGAAACGCGTTGCTTAAATTGATATATTACGAATGTGATATTGCAATTTATGCAACACTCTTGCTGCGAGCGTACTGATATGGATTTGCGTGATTTAAAGCTGTTCCTTCATCTGGCCGAAAGCCACCATTTTGGCCGCACCGCCAAGGCGATGCACGTCAGTCCGTCGACGCTTTCCCGCCAGATCCAACGGCTGGAAGAGATCCTCGGGCAGCCGCTGTTTTTACGCGATAACCGCACCGTGCAGCTCACCGATGCCGGCGAGCAGCTAAAAGACTTTGCCCAGCAGACGCTGTTGCAATACCAGCAACTGAAGCATTCTCTCGGCCAGCACGGCCCTTCGCTGAGCGGCGAGCTGCGGCTGTTCTGCTCGGTCACCGCCGCCTACAGCCACCTGCCGCCGATCCTGGACCGCTTCCGCGCGCAACATCCGCTGGTGGAAATTAAACTCACCACCGGTGACGCTGCCGACGCCGTCGATAAGGTTCAGTCCAACGAAGCCGATCTGGGCATTGCCGGCCGGCCTGAAACCCTGCCCACCAGCGTAGCCTTCACCAAAATCGGCGAGATCCCGCTGGTATTGATTGCCCCGGCGCTGCCCTGCGCCGTGCGCAGCCAGGCATTTGCCGAGCAGCCCGACTGGGCCAATATTCCGTTTATCCTGCCGGAGCATGGCCCGTCGCGAAAACGTATCGAGCTGTGGTTCCGTCGCCAGCGCATCGCCAATCCGCTGATTTACGCCACCGTCGGCGGCCACGAGGCGATTGTTTCCATGGTGGCACTGGGCTGCGGCATCGCACTGATCCCCGGCGTGGTGGTGGACAACAGCCCGGAGCCGGTACGTAACCGCATCTCACAGTTAGAAAATATCTCTATGGTCGAACCGTTCGAACTGGGCGTCTGCGTGCAGAAAAAACGCCTCAGCGATCCGCTGATCGACGCTTTCTGGCGCTTGTTATTAACGGTCAAAAATCCTTAACACGACACCATTGCTTTTAAACACGATCATTTGAAATGCGAGATAGAAATACCCCAAAGATTTCATGTTGCAGCTAGTGCAGCCAACAACGCTGCAGCTTGAAAGACGACGGGTATTTAGAGATCTGCCGGATCGACTTGTTTCATCGCCTCTACCTGCATCAACCAATGGTAAAGCGGCTCCAACTGCTGAAAAGCTTGCGCCAGCTTCTGCGTCAGCCCGGCGTTGAATAACGTCTCCACCTGGCTGTCGGTAGCCATCACCGCAAAAGATTTGCGGTTGTACCAGGTGGCAATGTCTGCCGCCTGCTCTTTAACCAGCGGGCGTTTGTAGCTTTCTCCCACCAGCTCGAACGGCGGCTGACAACAGGCCGCGACCTCGAGAAAAGGCTGCGGACGACGCTGCAGCGTATGACGAAACAGATCCATGGTTTGCTTGTTGGCACTGTAATAACCCAGCCCATAGCGCAACATGTCCGGCCCCAGTTCGAAGAAATAAACCGGGGCATCCTTCCAGTCTTTGCTCGGCCGTTTGAACGTTAACCACATGCGGCTGCGATAACGTGATTTATCATGAGAAAAACGCGTGTCGCGGTGAATGCGCGACAGCGTTTTACCGATCGCCGGGCGGGTTTCAAACTGCGGATCGATCGCCAGCATCGTCGGGGCAAGCTCAGCCACCAGCGAGCGGAACGGCGTCAGCAGCTCACGATCGTAAACGCCGCGGTTGCCTTCAAACCATTCCTTGTCGTTCTCGATCCGCACCTGCTGAAGAAAATTCAGGCCCTGCTGGCTAAAGCCGTTAAATTTATCCGTCATGCGCCGTCCTTGTCGGTTCCCTTAGCCCTGCAAAAAGAAGCGGAACGCCGGGTTATCGGTTTCATCGTGGCAGTCGTAGCCCAGCGCCTGCAAATGCTGCTCAAACTCAGGTTCGGTCTGCGACAGCTCAAAACCAGCCAGCACGCGGCCAAAATCGGTGCCGTGGCTGCGGTAATGGAACAGCGAGATGTTCCAATGGGTGCCCAGAGTTTGCAGGAACTTCAGCAGCGCGCCCGGCGACTCCGGGAACTCAAAGCTGTACAGCCGCTCGCGCAGGGGTTTCGAAGGACGCCCACCGACCATGTATCGCACATGCAGTTTGGCCATTTCGTCATCGGACAGATCCACCACCTGATAACCGTCGGCGTTCAGCTCGTCGATGATTTCCAGGCGTTCGGCATGGCCACGCGTCAGGCGGACACCGACGAAGATGCACGCGTTGTCCGCATCGGCGTAACGGTAGTTGAACTCGGTCACCGACCGGCCGCCCAGCAGTTGGCAAAACTTCAGGAAGCTGCCTTTCTGCTCAGGAATGGTCACTGCCAGCAGGGCTTCGCGTTGTTCGCCCAATTCGCAGCGTTCAGATACATAACGCAAGCCGTGGAAGTTCAGGTTGGCACCGGACAGCACGTGCGCCAGGCGCTCGCCCTGGATGTTGTGCTGCTGAACGTATTTCTTCAGCCCGGCCAGTGCCAGCGCGCCGGAGGGTTCGGCAATGGCACGCACGTCTTCAAACAAATCTTTGACCGCCGCGCAGATAGCGTCGCTGTCGACGGTGATCACGTCGTCCAGATATTCCCGGCACAGGCGGAAGGTTTCATCACCGATGCGCTTCACCGCCACGCCTTCGGCAAACAGTCCGACTCGCGCCAAATCTACCGGATGCCCGGCATCCAGCGCTGCGCGCAGGCAGGCGGAGTCTTCCGCCTCCACGCCGATCACTTTGATCTGCGGCATCAGCTGTTTGATTAACACCGCAACACCCGCCGCCAGACCACCACCGCCAACCGGAACAAACACCCGGTCGAGATGCGCGTCCTGTTGCAGAAGCTCCATCGCCAACGTGCCCTGCCCGGCGATCACCGTTGGGTGATCGAACGGGGGAACGAAGGTCATGCCCTGCTTGTGCGAAAGCTCAATTGCCCTGGCCTTGGCTTCATCAAAGTTGGCGCCGTGCAACAGTACTTCGCCGCCGAAACCGCGTACCGCATCCACTTTGATGTCTGCGGTGGACACCGGCATGACGATCAGCGTTTTGATCCCCAGACGTTTTCCGGAGTAGGCCACGCCCTGCGCATGGTTGCCGGCCGAAGCCGTTACCACGCCGCGCGCTTTCTGCTCTTCGTTCAGGCTGGCGATCATGGCATAGGCCCCGCGCAGCTTGAAGCTGTGCACCGGCTGACGATCTTCGCGCTTCACCAGAATGGTGTTGCCGAGGCGCGAAGAAATTTTGCTCATGGCCTGTAACGGAGTGACCTGAGCCACCTCGTATACCGGCGAGCGGAGCACCGCTCGCAAATACTCCGCGCCGCAGGGGGCGTCGGGTAGGGGTTGCGATACCGCCATGATGCTTAGCCTCCCAGCTTGCTCTTGTCGCGTACTGCACCTTTGTCAGCGCTGGTTGCCAACATGGCATAGGCACGCAGCGCCAAGGAAACCTGACGCTCACGGTTTTTCGGTGTCCAGGCGCGATCGCCACGTGCCAGCTCAACTTCACGGCGTGCCGCCAGTTCGCTGTCCGAAACGCCCAGCACCATGCTGCGTTGAGGAATATTGATGTCGATCATGTCGCCATCTTCGATCAGCGCAATCAGGCCGCCGCTGCCCGCTTCCGGTGAAACGTGGCCGATTGACAGGCCCGAGGTGCCGCCGGAAAAACGTCCGTCGGTGATCAGCGCACAGGCTTTGCCCAGGCCCATGGATTTCAGGTAGGTGGTTGGGTAAAGCATTTCCTGCATGCCCGGCCCGCCTTTCGGCCCTTCGTAGCGGATCACCACCACGTCACCGGCAACCACTTTGCCGCCGAGGATAGCGTCCACCGCCGAGTCCTGGCTTTCGTACACTTTGGCCGGACCGCGGAAGGTCAGGTTGTCTTTATCGACGCCGGCGGTCTTAACGATGCTGCCGTCCTGCGCCATGTTGCCGTACAGCACGGCCAAGCCGCCATCCTGGCTGAACGCATTTTCCAGCGAGCGGATACAGCCCTCTGCGCGATCGTCGTCCAGCGTATCCCAGCGGCAGTCCTGCGAGAACGCCTGGGTGGTACGAATGCCCGCCGGGCCGGCGCGGAACATTTTTTTCACCGCCTCATCTTTGGTCAGCATGATGTCATACCGCTCCAGCGTCTGTGGCAGGGTCAGGCCCAGTATGTTGTTCACATCGCGGTTCAACAGGCCTGCGCGATCCAGCTCACCGAGGATCGCCAGCACGCCACCGGCACGGTGCACGTCTTCCATATGGTATTTCGGGGTGCTTGGCGCCACTTTACACAGGTGCGGCACCTTGCGTGACAGGCGGTCGATATCTTCCATGGTGAAATCAATTTCGCCCTCCTGCGCTGCAGCCAACAGGTGCAGCACGGTGTTGGTCGAGCCGCCCATGGCGATATCCAGCGTCATGGCGTTTTCAAACGCCGCCTTGTTGGCGATGCTGCGCGGCAGTGCGCTTTCATCGTCCTGTTCGTAATAGCGCTTGGTCAGGGCAACGATGCGTTTACCTGCGTTGAGGAACAGATCCTTACGGTCGGCATGGGTCGCCAGCAGCGAGCCGTTGCCCGGTTGCGACAGGCCCAGCGCTTCGGTCAAACAGTTCATTGAGTTGGCGGTGAACATGCCGGAACAGGAACCGCAGGTCGGGCAGGCGGAGCGTTCGATTTGTTCGCTGTCGGCGTCGCTGACGTTCGGGTTAGCCCCCTGGATCATTGCGTCCACCAGATCCAGCTTGATGATTTGATTGGAGAGCTTGGTTTTACCGGCTTCCATCGGGCCGCCGGAAACGAAGATCACCGGAATGTTCAGGCGCAATGACGCCATCAGCATGCCCGGGGTGATTTTGTCGCAGTTGGAAATGCACACCATCGCATCCGCGCAGTGGGCATTCACCATGTATTCCACCGAGTCGGCGATCAGTTCGCGTGACGGCAAGGAATAGAGCATACCGCCGTGGCCCATGGCGATACCGTCATCCACCGCAATGGTGTTGAACTCTTTGGCAACGCCGCCTGAGGCTTCGATCTGTTCTGCAACCAGCTTGCCCAAATCACGCAGATGCACATGGCCCGGAACGAACTGGGTAAAAGAGTTGACCACCGCAATAATGGGTTTGCCAAAATCGTCGTCGGTCATTCCGGTCGCGCGCCATAATGCGCGGGCACCCGCCATGTTGCGGCCGTGGGTGGTGGTGGCGGAACGGTACTTAGGCATGCTCTTCACTCCAAATGTATTTATTACAGGCGGCGAACGAACCGCCTGGATATTCTTGTCTGTCTGTCGTTTTACCCTAACAGGTAACGTCGTTCTTTATGGGTTTACCGGATCCAGCCAGCCGTATTTGTCTTCGGTCTTGCCGGTAAACAGGCCAAAGAACGCCTGTTGAATTTGTTTGGTCACCGGGCCACATTTGCCAATGCCGACCTGGATGCCGTCGACGCTGCGCACCGGGGTGATTTCCGCCGCGGTGCCGGACATGAACACTTCGTCGGCCAGGTACAGCGATTCGCGGGACAGCACCTGCTCACGCACTTCGAAGCCCATGTCTTTCGCCAGTTTGATGATGGCGTCGCGGGTAATGCCCGGCAGCGCGGAAGAGGTGAACGGCGGGGTGAACAACACGCCGTCTTTCACTTCAAACAGGTTCTCGCCTGCCCCTTCGGAAATATAGCCGTGCACGTCGAGCGCAATCCCTTCCTGATAACCGTGGCGGCGCGCTTCGCTGCCCACCAGCAGGGAGGAAAGGTAGTTACCACCGGCTTTGGCCGCGGTGGGGATGGTATTTGGCGCCACGCGGTGCCAGGACGAAACCATCGCATCGATGCCTTGCTCCAGCGCCTCTTCACCCAGGTACGCGCCCCAAGGAAACGCCGCGATAATCACGTCTGTCTTGTAGCCGGCCGGCGGGTTAACCCCCATGCCGACGTCGCCCACAAACACCAACGGGCGAATATAAGCGCTGACCAGGTTGTTTTTACGCAGCGTAGCGCGACAGGCTTCCATCAGCTCATCAACGCTTTGTGATACCGGCATGCGGTAGATTTTTGCCGAGTCGTGCAGGCGTTGCATATGCTCGCGGTGACGGAACACCACCGGGCCTTTATGGGAGTCATAGCAACGAACGCCTTCAAACACCGAAGTGCCGTAGTGCAGCGCATGCGACATCACGTGCACTTTGGCGTCAGCCCAGGGAACCATCTCACCATTGAACCAAATGTAATCGGCTTTCTTCGTCATTGTTCTTTATCCTTCTCACGCATCAGGCGCTTATTTGTTGTGATGTTTGCTGTTGGATCTCAACGCAGGAGACGTCCATCAGTTTGCTCAACTGAGATGACAGTAGATCCACCGGGCGCTGGCTGGCAACGGTCAATTCAATATTAATCTTGTCGGTATTTGACGCCGAAACCATATTCATAGCACAAACCTGAAAGCCACGATGACGCACGACGCGCAATACGCGCTCTAACATTTCAGGGCGAAAACGGGCCTGGATCGAGAGTTGATGCTGCATCATGAGATTTTCTCCAACATGGTTTCGTTACCGGCACCCGGCGGCACCAGCGGCCAGACGTTTTCGAGTTCATCGATCGATACGTGCAGCAGGTAAGGCCCTTCGCTGTTGAATAAGGCGTCGAGCGCGTCTGCCACCTGGTCCTTACGGGTGATACGCTGGCCGGGAATGCCAAAGGCGTTGGCCAACATCAGGAAATCGGGGTTATCGGAGAGATTGGTTTCGCTGTAACGCCCGTCAAAAAACAGCTGCTGCCACTGGCGAACCATGCCTAAACGCTGGTTATCCAGTAATACGATTTTCAGCGGCAGCTGTTTGCGTTTTATGGTGCCCAGTTCCTGTACGTTCATCATGAAGGAACCGTCGCCCGATACGCAGATCACCGTATCCTCAGGGCGCGCCATCTGGGCACCAACCGCGGCCGGAACGCCGAACCCCATAGTGCCCAGACCGCTGGAAGTGATGAAATTCTCCGGGCGCTCGAAGGTCATGTGCTGCGCACTCCACATCTGGTGCTGGCCCACGTCGGTAGTCACCACGCTGTTGGCCGGCTTGCGCTCGGACAGCTGTTTCAACAACAGCGGCGCGTAGATCGGCTGGCCCGGATGATCATAACGCCAGGTGTGGGCTTCCTTCAGCTCAACCACCCGCTGCTGCCAGGCGGCAATCTTCAGCGGCTGCTGCAACGCCGGCAGCAAGGCCTTCAAGTCGCCCTCCAGCGCGACGTGTGCCTGACGCAATTTGCTCATTTCCGCCGGGTCGATATCCATGTGGATCACTTTTGCATGCGGCGCAAACGCATTCAGTTTCCCGGTCACGCGATCGTCGAAACGCGCGCCGACAGCGATCAGCAGATCGCACTCCTGCACCGCCAGGTTGGCGCCCTTGGTACCGTGCATGCCCAGCATACCGAGGTAATACGGGTGAGCAGCATCCGCCGCGCCCAACCCTTTCAGCGTGACAACGTTGGGCATTTGAGTCACCGCGATAAACTCACGCAGTGCCGGTACCGCCTGCGCCATGCCTACGCCGCCGCCGATGTATAACATCGGTTTGTGAGCCTGCGCCAGCAACTCGGCGGCCTGCGCCACCTCCGCCGCCGGGTAATGCAACTCTTCGACGACCGGCACCAGGTGCGGGTGCAGCTCGCCGTGGGCCAGTTGGATGTCTTTCGGGATGTCGATCAGCACCGGGCCAGGGCGGCCGCTACAGGCGATGGCAAAGGCTTCTGCCATGATGCCCGGCAGCGCGTCCAGTGATTCCACCAGGAAGCTGTGTTTGGTGCAGGCCAGAGACAGGCCGAGAACATCGATCTCCTGAAAGGCATCGGTGCCAATCAGCGCGGAACCCACCTGGCCGGTGATGGCCACTACCGGAACCGAATCCAGCAGCGCATCGGCCAGGCCGGTGATCAAATTGGTGGCACCGGGACCAGAGGTGGCGATACAAACACCGACTTTGCCGGTTGCGCGGGCATAACCAATGGCAGCCATTGCGGCGCCTTGTTCGTGGCGGCACAGTAGGTGTTCTACCCCACCGTCATACAATGCATCGTAGACCGGCATGATTGCGCCACCTGGATAGCCGAATACCTTATCAACTCCCTGTGCACGCAATGCTTGTACTACCCACTGAGCCCCGTTCATAGTTATTTCCCCGCCTTACTTCGACAACTGCAGGATTTTGTTCTGTTATTCATATTCTTATCCTCGCTTCACTTTTCTCTTGCCAATAAAAAACCCCCGGACCTTTCGGTGCGGGGGTTCTCTTGCGATTCCGGCTTGTTTTCTAAGCCATTCTTCGTCCAAGTGCAGCCCCGCACGGTGGGATAATAATCACCACCACGCTAATCACGACTAGGCTAATCACTTGGGCAAAGGCTTTCATAATGGGTTTGTTCACTGTGCTCGTTTCGAACTAATACCTACAGAGGTACCATAGTCCCGCGCGGCATGACAACACTTTTTTTGCGTTATTATTCGGCGCAATCTGGTCATACCTCGTGCAAAATGTCCGGTATTCAAACGTTAGCCTGCACCCCTGAGGACTTCACGGCACCCGAGATCGCTTTACCGCGCGTGTCCTTGCCGAAGAACACCAACAACGCAATCACGATCGCCACCGTACCGGCAATAATCGCCATTGCCAGCCCATAATTATGGCCATGATGCTCGGCTATCGTCGCCTGCAGCGTGGCGTTGACCGAAGCAATCAGATTACCCAATTGATAAACAAACCCCGGCAGTACCGCGCGGGTATTGGCCGGCACCAATTCGGTAAGGTAAGTCGGCACCACGCCCCAGGCCCCCTGCACCATGAACTGCATCAGGAATGCGCCAATCCCCAGCATCAGCGAACCGCTGGAAAACGCCCACAGCGGGATCACCGGCAACGCCAGCAAGGCGGCAATGATGATCGCCTTCTTACGGCCGATTTTTTCCGACAGTGCCCCAAAGAAAACGCCACCAATGATTGACGCGATATTGTAGCTAATGGCAATGATACTGACGGTTTTAGGGTCGAAACCGTGCTGAACTTTCAAAAACACCGGATACATATCCTGAGTACCGTGTGAGAAGAAATTGAACGCCGCCATCAGCAGCACCAGGTAGCCGCACAGTTTCCAATGGCTCTTCAGCACCGGCAGCAATGCGCTGCTTTCCTTGCGTTCTCGGGCCGCCAGCCACACCGGCGATTCCTGCACGCAGTAGTAAATAAACGGCAGCAATAAAATGGGTGCCGCGCCGATCACGAACATGCCGCGCCAGCCGATAATTTCAAACAGCAGGCCATACACTACCGCCGCCAACAGGTAACCAAAGGGGTAGCCGGCCTGGAAAATCCCCGACATCAGGCCACGCGAACGATCGGGAATGGTTTCCATCGCCAGCGATGAGGCCACACCCCAGATCCCGCCCATCGCCACGCCGTACAGTACCCGCAGCAGCAGGAATATCGTCAACGAGGGTGCCGCCGCGGACAGCAGTTCAAACACCGAGAAGAACACGATATTCAGCATCAAAATCGGTTTGCGGCCATATTTTTCCGCCGCACGGCCAAAGATCAGCGCACCAATCGGGCGTACCGCCAGCGTCAGCAGGATCGCCAGCGTGACCTCTTCCATGCCAACATGGAAAGATTGCGCGATATCGCTGAGCAGAAAGACCAGCACGAAGAAATCGAAAGCATCAAGCGTCCAGCTTGAAAAGCTGGCGATAGCTGCATTGCGTTGCAGCGGTGTCCAACCAAACATAATGTTATCCCTACCGTAGAGTACGAAGTCATGAGGTTTAGCGGCTGCCGCGGCAGAATGCAGCGGCGGTCGGATTGTGTTAAATAGGTGATTTTTATTTTAATCAATTGTTAAATACACCCATTTCCCCTCCGGTCGCAACATGGTTAGCCTGCTAATTTGTTGCAGCGTTCGCGTAATTGTTAAGGGGTATTGCCGCCCTTTGCGAAGCCCTGCACAAAAAAAGGCTATCTATCTGAAACCAATAATTTTAATTACGGCTTATCGCGCAAATATTCCAAGGGTAAAGCGCGACGTCGCAACACATCCCGCATCATGTTGCCTTCAGCAAGGAGAGCAATATGTCACTGGCAGTGATCTATACCCGGGCCACACTGGGCGTTCAGGCCCCTTCGGTTACGGTGGAAGTGCATATCAGCAATGGGCTGCCCGGCCTGACGATGGTCGGCCTGCCGGAAACTACGGTTAAAGAGGCGCGTGATCGAGTGCGCAGCGCCTTGATCAATAACAGTTTCACCTTTCCCGCACGGCGTATTACCGTCAATCTGGCACCGGCCGATCTGCCCAAGGAAGGCGGTCGCTATGATCTACCGATTGCGCTGGCTATCCTGGCGGCTTCCGAACAGCTGCCAGCCGATAAGCTGGCTCACTATGAATTCCTTGGCGAACTGGCATTATCTGGCGCTCTACGGGGCGTCAGCGGAGCCATCCCCGCCGCGCTGGCCGCCATGGAGTCAGGACGGCAATTGGTTTTGGCGGCCGCCAATGGGCCGGAGGTGGGGCTAATTACGCAGAGCAAAACCCTGGTGGCGGACCACCTGTTGGAGGTGTGCGCCTTTGTGTTGGGTAAAGCGGATTTACCGGTAGCCCATGCGCCGCCGGCAATGAACAACGCGCCCGAACCGGCCGATCTGCAGGATATTCTGGGTCAGGAACAGGCAAAGCGCGCGCTGGAAATCGCCGCGGCCGGCGGCCACAACCTGCTGCTGGTGGGCCCGCCAGGGACCGGGAAAACCATGTTGGCCAGCCGCCTGAATGGCCTTCTCCCGCCGCTGACCGATCAGGAAGCACTGGAAAGCATCGCGGTGGCCAGCCTGCTGCATCATGCTGCGCAAGCTCTGCCGTGGCGACAGCGGCCGTTTCGCGCACCGCACCATAGCGCCTCGATGGCCGCTCTGGTCGGCGGGGGTTCGCTGCCGAGGCCGGGTGAAATTTCCATGGCGCACAATGGCGTCCTGTTCCTGGATGAACTGCCCGAATTCGAAAGGCGGGTACTGGATGCGCTGCGCGAACCGCTGGAGTCCGGCGAGATCGTGGTTTCACGCGCCAGCGCCAAAGTCTGCTTCCCGGCACGGGTACAGCTGATCGCCGCCATGAACCCCAGCCCTACCGGGCATTACCAGGGCATGCATAACCGCGCATCGCCACAGCAGGTCCTGCGCTATCTGGGGCGGCTTTCAGGGCCCTTTCTCGATCGTTTCGATCTCTCGATTGAAGTGCCATTGTTGCCACCAGGCCTGCTTAGCAAAAAGCGCATTGCCGGTGAAAACAGCGCTCAGGTACGGGAACGAGTGCTGTTGGCGCGTGAAAGGCAGCTCAGTCGAGCGGGGAAGATTAATGCCCTGCTGAACAATCATGAGGTCGAACGGGATTGCCGACTTAACGACGCGGACGCGGATTTTCTTGAAACGACGTTAAACAGGTTGGGATTATCGGTTCGCGCCTGGCAGCGGATCCTGAAAGTGGCTCGCACGCTGGCGGATTTGGCGGGAGATCAGGCTATTGATAAGCGACACTTGAGTGAAGCGCTTGGCTACCGCAGTATGGATCGCCTGCTGCTGCAGCTGCACCGCAGCCTTGAATAATAATGGGGCCCAAAGGCCCCATTAAAATCAATCCTCGCTGTCGGTGTAATCTTCCACCGCATCAGCCTGCGGCTTACCGCCGGACAGAGTATGGAATTTTTTCGGGCGACGTGTGCGCGCCAGATATTTGGCCCATACTTTTTCCTGCTCGGTAACCGGCTCGCGCTCACCGTGGCACACTGCGACGAACAACTGTTCTTCTTCAGTGGCCGGCTGGCGTTTACCCGTATCCAGCTCGTTGAACGCATACCCGAAACGCTCTAGCAATTGCGCTTCTTTAATGGTGAAATCGCCGTGACGGGAGAACCCGCGAGGGTAATGTTTATTATCAAAAAATCGACTGGTCGTGGTGAAGCTATCCGCCATCTGACACGCTCCTAATTCTCTCATGGCCGTGCTGTTTATGGCGCGGAGTATTAGATAGGCTTGACATTGTGTAAAACAAAACATTTAAATCTTAACGATAAAAATTACTGGAGATGGGTGTGGATACCGAATTACTGAAAACCTTTTTGGAGGTCAGTAGAACGCGTCACTTTGGCCGAGCCGCAGAATCCTTGTACTTAACGCAGTCCGCCGTCAGTTTCCGCATCCGCCAGTTAGAAAACCAATTGGGCGCGAATCTGTTCACCCGTCACCGCAACAATATCCGCCTGACGCCTGCTGGAGAGCGGCTTTTGCCCTATGCAGAGAGCCTGATGATGACCTGGCAACTGGCGAAAAAAGAGGTGGTGCGTTCACTGCAACATACCGAGTTATCCATCGGTGCCACGGCGTCATTGTGGGAGGCTTATTTGACCCCCTGGCTGCAGTCGCTCTATCAGCAGCGTGAGGCGTTGCAGCTGGAGGCCAGGGTGGCGCTACGGCACTCTTTGGTAAAACAGCTGCATGAAAGACAGCTCGATTTGCTCATCACCACTGAACCGCCAAAGATGGATGAACTGGCCAGCCAGCTGTTGGGGAATTTCTCGTTGCGGCTGTTCTCTTCCACCCTGCGCGATCAACATGCGCCGATGCCCTATATCAAGCTGGAATGGGGGGCTGATTTCCATCAGCAGGAAAGCCGCATGCTGGAGAGCGACACTCTGCCGGTGCTCACCACTACCTCTGCGCATCTGACCCGGCAACTGCTGGAAACCACCGGTGGCTGCGCCTTCCTGCCCAGTCAGTGGGAGAATGATTACCCGCAGTTAACCGCCATCGCCGAGATCCCGGCCATTATCCGCCCGCTGTACGCCGTCTGGCTGCAAAATAGCGACCAGCAGCCGCTGATCCGGCAACTGCTGAAAATACCTTTGAAAACCTCAGCATGAGGCGCTATAACGGCTTCAAACGAGGATGCCGGGGTTGGGTTCGCCTGCTGAGCCAAAACGCGCTTATCGCCTTCTGAAGGCCGATAAAGCAGAACAGCAGAATACCGATAACGATTTTGGTCCACCACGAACTGAGCGTGCCGTCGAAGGTAATGTAGCTCTGAATCAATCCCTGGATCAGCACGCCAAACAGCGTGCCCAAAACGGTGCCCACGCCGCCGGTCAACAAGGTACCGCCAATCACGACGGCAGCAATGGCATCCAACTCCACGCCGCTGGCCGCCAGGGCATAACCTGCCGAGGTATACAGCGAGAAAATGATCCCGGACAATGCCGCCAGCGTGCTTGAGAGCATATAAATCAGCACGGTGGTACGCTGTACCGGTACGCCCATCAGCGCGGCAGAGACCCGATTACCGCCGATGGCGTAGACGTTATGCCCAAAGCGCGTACGGTGCGCCAGCACCATGCCGACCGCCACAACCAATAGCATCACCAGCGCCAACAATGTAAAGCGCCCACCGCCCGGCAGTTTCCAGGCATAGTTCGCCAGCGTCACATACAGCGGATGATCGATGGGAATCGACTCCTCTGAAACAATAAAACTCATGCCCCGTACGAAGAACATTCCGGCCAGCGTAATAATAAACGCCGGTAGCTTCAGTACATCAATGATCCAACCCATCAGCGCGCCGAACGACGCCCCCATCAACAGCGCGATGATGAACGCATAACCCGGTGCAATGCCGTAAGTTCCGATCAACTTGGCCAGCAGCACCCCGGTGAAGGCGATCACCGAGCCGACAGACAGATCGATACCGCCGGAAAGGATCACAAACGTCATGCCGACCGCGACGATGCCCAGAAAGGCGTTGTCGGTCAGCAAATCGCACCACACCCGCGTTGAGGCAAAGCCGGGAAACTGCGTCAGACAAAAAGCGTAGCCCAGAAGGAACACCAGGACGGTAATCAGCAGCGGAAGATTACGTTTGATCATGGTTTTCTTCTCCCAAGCAGGTGGCGCAGCGTGAAGCTGGGCGATTGCACCATCAACACCGCCAACACCACAATCGCCTTCAACACCAGATTAAACTCAGGCCGATAGCCGGACAGCAGAATGCCGGTATTCATCCCCTGAATAATTAATGCCCCCACTACCGACAGCAACAGGTTAAAACGACCGCCCAACAGTGAACCGCCGCCAATCACAACCGCCAGGATCGCATCCAGCTCCAACCACAACCCGGCATTGTTGGCATCAGCGCCACGGATATCCGCCGTGACGATAACGCCGGCAACGGCGGCGCACAGCCCGCAGATCACATACACCGCCATCACCACCCAGCCGGTGCTGACACCTGCATTACGCGCGGAACGCAGATTGATGCCTACGGCTTCGATAAACAGTCCCAACGCCGTTTTACGCGTTAACAGCCAGATCAACAGCAGCATGACCGCAGCAATGATCGCCGGCATCGGCAAATACATCAGCGTACCGCTGCCGAGCCACGCCAACCCCTCTCGCTCAAAGGTGACGATTTGCCCTTCGGTAATCAGTTGGGCAATGCCGCGCCCAGCCACCATCAGCATCAGCGTGGCAACAATCGGCTGTATCTGCAGCACCGCCACCAAAAACCCGTTCCACAGGCCACACAGTGCGCCAACCGCCAGGGCGGCTGCCAGTACATAGCTCAGCGGATAACCGGCGCTGGTCAGCGTTGCCGCCGTAGCACCGGCTATCGCCATCACCGCTCCCACCGAAAGGTCGATACCACCGGTGGCGATTACCAACGTCATACCCAATGCCAATAACGCGACCGGTGCGCCGCGATTAACAATGTCGATTACGCTGCCAAACAGTCGACCGTCTTGAATATGCAGGGAAAAGAAATTCGGGGCGACCAGACTGTCGATAAGCAAAATCACCGCCAGCGCCCCCAGTTGCGTTGCTCCGGCAGGGATGACCCACCTGACTTTACGCGGCCCACTGGTCATGGAGAAACTCCTGAGGTTCATCCTGCCCCCTGTTGTGCGGCTATTACCTGCATGATTGCAGGCACCGTAATGGCGTTATGTTCAAGCTGCGCTACGTGTTTCCGGTCTCGAAGCACAACGATGCGATCGGCATAACCCACCAGTTCTTCCAGTTCGGAGGAGATCACCAACAATGCCAGACCTTCATCACAGAGCTTTTCGATCAAGCGAATGATTTCGGCATGCGCACCAACGTCAATGCCGCGCGTCGGTTCATCCAGGATCAGAAAACGGGGTTTCGTCGCCAGCCAACGTGACAACAGCACCTTCTGCTGATTACCGCCGGACAGATACTGGATTTGCTGTTCTGGCCCAGGAGTACGAATGCCCAACAGTTGGATATAGCTTTCAGTAATGCGGGTTTGCTCTTTCAGCGAGAGCGGCCTTAGCCAGCCGCGTTGAGCCTGCAGGGCCAAAATGATATTTTCCCGCACGGTCGCAGCGCCGATGATTCCATCGGTCTTACGATCTTCGGGGCAATACCCGAAGCCGAGGCTGGCAGCGTTACGCGGCGTCCGGATGTTCACCGCACGCCCTTCGACTTTTACACTGCCGTTGTCGCGCGGTTTGATACCGAATATGAGCTGGGCCGTTTCGGTACGCCCCGATCCCAGCAGCCCGGCCAGCCCTACAATCTCACCCGGACGAATCTGCAGATCAAAGGGCTCAACCATCCCGCGCCGCCCATAACCGCTGAATTCAACCAACGATGGCGCCTTTGAGGGCGTATGCTCGCTGCGTTTCAGTAATGACTCATCAAACGCGTGGCCGAGCATCATCTGTACCAGTTCCATACGCAGTAAGTCGGCGGTGGCTTTCGTTCCCACTAACTTGCCGTTGCGCAGTACGGTGATGCGATCGCTGATGCGGTAAACCTGATCGAGAAAATGGGTAACAAAGATCATTCCCATTCCCTGACTACGGAGCTGGCTGAGAATGTCCAGCAGCATGCTGACCTCTTTGGCATCCAGGCTGGCGGTTGGCTCATCAAGAATCAAGACTTTGGCGGACAGATCGACGGCCCGCGCGATAGCGATAATCTGCTGGATGGCAATGGAGTAATTACCCAGCGGCTGGCTGACGTCCAACTGCAGCCCATACCCCAGTAAAAGCTGCTGAGCCTGGCGCAGCAGTTTTTTTGATCGATCAGGCCGAAGCGCGTGGGCTCTCGCCCGATGAACAGGTTGGCGGCCACCGAGATGTTCGCCAGCAGGTTAACTTCCTGATAAACCGTACCAATGCCCAGTGTCTGCGCCTGCGCGGTGCTCTGCGGGGCAATGGCGATGCCTTCCAGTAATACCTCGCCGGCGGAACGCTGATAAACCCCGGTCAACGCTTTGATCAGCGTGGATTTCCCCGCGCCATTTTCGCCCAGCAGCGCCATGATCTCTCCGCGCTGCAACGTGACATCAACCTGCTCCAGCGCTTTTACGCCAGGAAATTCAACGGATAATCCCTTAATCGTCAATAATGTCGTCTGAGAGTTAGCCATCTGCTGCTCCGCCGGTGAGTAGATTAATAGCCCATGCTTTTCTTCAGCTCGAACTCCTGTTTAGCCGTATCCGGTTGCAGCAGCTTGGACTCGGTCTGGATAAACTTCGGCGGCGGGGTACCGTCTTTCTTCATCGCCAGCAGCGCATCAAACGCCGGCCCGGCCATATTCGGGGTTAGCTCGACCGTGGCATTGGCTTCACCGTTCATCATTGCCTTAAATATGTCAGGCACACCGTCGATAGAAACGATTTTGATCTGTGAGCCCGGCTTTAAACCCGCCTCTTTGATCGCCTGGATGGCGCCGATTGCCATGTCGTCGTTATGTGCATAAACGGCGCAAATATTTTTGCCGTTTTGCTCAGCCTTGATGAAGCTTTCCATCACTTCTTTACCTTTGCTGCGCGTAAAATCACCAGATTGCGAGCGGATGATCTTAACGTTGGCGGCGGAGGCTATGCCGTCAGCAAAACCTTTCTTACGGTTGAGGGCAACGCTGGCGCCCACGGTGCCCTGTAGCTCGACTACGTTGCAAGGCTTGCCGGCGACCTCTTTCACCAACCATTCTCCTGCGACTTTACCTTCGTGCACGCTGTCAGAAGCCACCGCCGCGGTATACAGCGAAGGGTCGTTTACCTCAATCATTCGGTCGAGCAGGAATACCGGGATCTTGGCCTCCTTGGCTTCCTGCAGCACAGGCGTCCAGCCGGTGGCGACAACCGGTGCAATGAAAATGGCGTCAACACCCTGAGCAATGAAAGATCTGACTGCTTTGATTTGGTTTTCCTGTTTTTGCTGCGCATCGGCGATTTTCAGCGTGATACCCCGCTTTTCCGCTTCCTGTTTCGAAACCTTGGTTTCCGCCGAACGCCAACCCGATTCGGAACCAATCTGTGAAAAGCCGACGACCAACGGTGCCGCCTGTCCCGTACCTACCAAAGCGCCAGTAATGGCGGCCGCTAACAGCAGACGTTTAACCATGTTGTTCTCCTCGCGTTGCCTTGGCATGGAACCACGCCGGGCAGGGATTATCGTTGTTGTGTATGCTGCATTTTTTTCTGGTGAAGTGGATGTCCTTAGGGTTGGACACACATAAGGTGTAGTCGAAAATCGGGCAGGAATAATGCGCGGCATCACATCACGGCAGAACAACCATTTTGTACATGGATCCAGCTAAAAATGTCTAAATTGGGAACGATTTCGGTGGGAGTTTTAAGCGATCTTTCAGGGGAATTATGGGGAATGGGGAAATTTCACGCAAAAAAAACCCTTCGCTTTCGCAAAGGGTTTCTAATATGGCAGGGGCGGAGAGACTCGAACTCGCGACACCCGGTTTTGGAGACCGGTGCTCTACCAACTGAGCTACGCCCCTAAATCTCGCTTAACATTATGCCCGCTAAGATAGCAGGCATAATTTAAATAAGTGGCGGAACGGACGGGGCTCGAACCCGCGACCCCCTGCGTGACAGGCAGGTATTCTAACCAACTGAACTACCGCTCCACCGATTCTTTTACGTCACATCTTTCGATGTGGGCAAAACCGCGCTTGGCGATCCTGCTCATTACCAGTTGTCAGGCTGATAACGTTTATTTGATGCCTGGCAGTGTCCTACTCTCGCATGGGGAGACCCCACACTACCATCGGCGCTACGGCGTTTCACTTCTGAGTTCGGCATGGGGTCAGGTGGGACCACCGCGCTATTGCCGCCAGGCAAATTCTGTTTCATTCCAACCGCTACTCCCGTAGCCATTGAAACCAATCTCGGAACTCGCTGAAAATCTCTACAATCTCTCTAAAACACCTTTGGTGTTGTAAGGTTAAGCCTCACGGATCATTAGTACTGGTTAGCTCAATGCATCGCTGCACTTACACACCCAGCCTATCAACGTCTTAGTCTTAAACGTTCCTTCAGGGACCTTAAAGGCCCAGGGAAGACTCATCTCGAGGCAAGTTTCGCGCTTAGATGCTTTCAGCGCTTATCTTTTCCGCACTTAGCTACCGGGCAGTGCCATTGGCATGACAACCCGAACACCAGTGGTGCGTTCACTCCGGTCCTCTCGTACTAGGAGCAACCCCTCTCAATCTTCCAACGCCCACGGCAGATAGGGACCGAACTGTCTCACGACGTTCTAAACCCAGCTCGCGTACCACTTTAAATGGCGAACAGCCATACCCTTGGGACCTACTTCAGCCCCAGGATGTGATGAGCCGACATCGAGGTGCCAAACACCGCCGTCGATATGAACTCTTGGGCGGTATCAGCCTGTTATCCCCGGAGTACCTTTTATCCGTTGAGCGATGGCCCTTCCATTCAGAACCACCGGATCACTAAGACCTACTTTCGTACCTGCTCGAGCCGTCACTCTCGCAGTCAAGCTAGCTTATGCCTTTGCACTAACCTCACGATGTCCGACCGTGATTAGCTAACCTTCGTGCTCCTCCGTTACTCTTTGGGAGGAGACCGCCCCAGTCAAACTACCCACCAGACACTGTCCTCACCCCAGATTATGGGGCCGAGTTAGAACATCAAACATTAAAGGGTGGTATTTCAAGGTTGGCTCCACGCAGACTGGCGTCCACGCTTCAAAGCCTCCCACCTATCCTACACATCAAGGCTCAATGTTCAGTGTCAAGCTATAGTAAAGGTTCACGGGGTCTTTCCGTCTTGCCGCGGGTACACTGCATCTTCACAGCGAGTTCAATTTCACTGAGTCTCGGGTGGAGACAGCCTGGCCATCATTACGCCATTCGTGCAGGTCGGAACTTACCCGACAAGGAATTTCGCTACCTTAGGACCGTTATAGTTACGGCCGCCGTTTACTGGGGCTTCGATCAAGAGCTTCGCCTTGCGGCTGACCCCATCAATTAACCTTCCAGCACCGGGCAGGCGTCACACCGTATACGTCCACTTTCGTGTTTGCACAGTGCTGTGTTTTTATTAAACAGTTGCAGCCAGCTGGTATCTGCGACTGGCTTCAGCTCCGAGAGCAAGTCTCTTCACCTACGCGCCAGCGTGCCTTCTCCCGAAGTTACGGCACCATTTTGCCTAGTTCCTTCACCCGAGTTCTCTCAAGCGCCTTGGTATTCTCTACCTGACCACCTGTGTCGGTTTGGGGTACGATTCTGTGTTACCTGATGCTTAGAGGCTTTTCCTGGAAGCTTGGCATCAACTACTTCTGCACCGTAGTGCATCGTCATCACGCCTCAGGGTTGACAAGTAACCGGATTTACCAGGTCACTCCCCCTACACGCTTAAACCGGGACAACCGTCGCCCGGCTAGCCTAGCCTTCTCCGTCCCCCCTTCGCAGTAACACCGAGTACAGGAATATTAACCTGTTTCCCATCGACTACGCCTTTCGGCCTCGCCTTAGGGGTCGACTCACCCTGCCCCGATTAACGTTGGACAGGAACCCTTGGTCTTCCGGCGAGCGGGCTTTTCACCCGCTTTATCGTTACTTATGTCAGCATTCGCACTTCTGATACCTCCAGCAACCCTCACAGGTCACCTTCAACGGCTTACAGAACGCTCCCCTACCCAACAACGCCTAAGCGTCGCTGCCGCAGCTTCGGTGCATGGTTTAGCCCCGTTACATCTTCCGCGCAGGCCGACTCGACCAGTGAGCTATTACGCTTTCTTTAAATGATGGCTGCTTCTAAGCCAACATCCTGGCTGTCTATGCCTTCCCACATCGTTTCCCACTTAACCATGACTTTGGGACCTTAGCTGGCGGTCTGGGTTGTTTCCCTCTTCACGACGGACGTTAGCACCCGCCGTGTGTCTCCCGTGATAACATTCTTCGGTATTCGGAGTTTGCATCGGTTTGGTAAGCCGGGATGGCCCCCTAGCCGAAACAGTGCTCTACCCCCGAAGATGAGTTCACGAGGCGCTACCTAAATAGCTTTCGGGGAGAACCAGCTATCTCCCGGTTTGATTGGCCTTTCACCCCCAGCCACAAGTCATCCGCTAATTTTTCAACATTAGTCGGTTCGGTCCTCCAGTTAGTGTTACCCAACCTTCAACCTGCCCATGGCTAGATCACCGGGTTTCGGGTCTATACCTTGCAACTATTCGCCCAGTTAAGACTCGGTTTCCCTACGGCTCCCCTATACGGTTAACCTTGCTACAAAATATAAGTCGCTGACCCATTATACAAAAGGTACGCAGTCACACCACGAAGGTGCTCCCACTGCTTGTACGTACACGGTTTCAGGTTCTATTTCACTCCCCTCGCCGGGGTTCTTTTCGCCTTTCCCTCACGGTACTGGTTCACTATCGGTCAGTCAGGAGTATTTAGCCTTGGAGGATGGTCCCCCCATATTCAGACAGGATGTCACGTGTCCCGCCCTACTCATCGAACTCACAATTAATGCATTTTAGTGTACGGGACTATCACCCTTTACTGTGCGACTTTCCAGACGCTTCCACTAACACAAGAACTGATTCAGGTTCTGGGCTCCTCCCCGTTCGCTCGCCGCTACTGGGGGAATCTCGGTTGATTTCTTTTCCTCGGGGTACTTAGATGTTTCAGTTCCCCCGGTTCGCCTCATACGACTATGTATTCATCGTATGATAGTGCAACGAATTGCACTGGGTTTCCCCATTCGGGTATCGCCGGTTATTACGGTTCATATCACCTTACCGACGCTTATCGCAGATTAGCACGCCCTTCATCGCCTCTGACTGCCTAGGCATCCACCGTGTACGCTTAGTCACTTAACCTCACAACCCGAAGGTGTTTCCACTTTCGTGCTGCTACATTTGAGAGACTCTATGACAGGTTAATCCTTATCCCAATACTTCTACGGAGGGATAAGTTTCAGCTGTCATGTTTCAATTTTCAGCTTGTTCCAGATTGTTAAAGAGCAAAATACTTCGCAGCATACTGTTGCCAGTACACTCTGAAGTATTGAAATACAGGACTATATGGTGGAGCTAAGCGGGATCGAACCGCTGACCTCCTGCGTGCAAGGCAGGCGCTCTCCCAGCTGAGCTATAGCCCCATACAGTCACGTGCAGTACCTTTTCCACTTCAAGAAGTGGTAGGCCTGAGTGGACTTGAACCACCGACCTCACCCTTATCAGGGGTGCGCTCTAACCACCTGAGCTACAAGCCTATAAAGGTATTTCTGCTCGTTACTTTTTCATCAGACAATCTGTGTGAGCACTTCACGCGAATCAATATCATTAGGTAAGGAGGTGATCCAACCGCAGGTTCCCCTACGGTTACCTTGTTACGACTTCACCCCAGTCATGAATCACAAAGTGGTAAGCGCCCTCCCGAAGGTTAAGCTACCTACTTCTTTTGCAACCCACTCCCATGGTGTGACGGGCGGTGTGTACAAGGCCCGGGAACGTATTCACCGTAGCATTCTGATCTACGATTACTAGCGATTCCGACTTCACGGAGTCGAGTTGCAGACTCCGATCCGGACTACGACGTACTTTATGAGGTCCGCTTGCTCTCGCGAGTTCGCTTCTCTTTGTATACGCCATTGTAGCACGTGTGTAGCCCTACTCGTAAGGGCCATGATGACTTGACGTCATCCCCACCTTCCTCCGGTTTATCACCGGCAGTCTCCTTTGAGTTCCCGCCATTACGCGCTGGCAACAAAGGATAAGGGTTGCGCTCGTTGCGGGACTTAACCCAACATTTCACAACACGAGCTGACGACAGCCATGCAGCACCTGTCTCAGAGTTCCCGAAGGCACTAAGCTATCTCTAGCGAATTCTCTGGATGTCAAGAGTAGGTAAGGTTCTTCGCGTTGCATCGAATTAAACCACATGCTCCACCGCTTGTGCGGGCCCCCGTCAATTCATTTGAGTTTTAACCTTGCGGCCGTACTCCCCAGGCGGTCGACTTAACGCGTTAGCTCCGGAAGCCACGCCTCAAGGGCACAACCTCCAAGTCGACATCGTTTACAGCGTGGACTACCAGGGTATCTAATCCTGTTTGCTCCCCACGCTTTCGCACCTGAGCGTCAGTCTTTGTCCAGGGGGCCGCCTTCGCCACCGGTATTCCTCCAGATCTCTACGCATTTCACCGCTACACCTGGAATTCTACCCCCCTCTACAAGACTCTAGCTTGCCAGTTTCAAATGCAGTTCCCACGTTAAGCGCGGGGATTTCACATCTGACTTAACAAACCGCCTGCGTGCGCTTTACGCCCAGTAATTCCGATTAACGCTTGCACCCTCCGTATTACCGCGGCTGCTGGCACGGAGTTAGCCGGTGCTTCTTCTGCGAGTAACGTCAATGCACAGTGCTATTAACACTGAACCCTTCCTCCTCGCTGAAAGTGCTTTACAACCCGAAGGCCTTCTTCACACACGCGGCATGGCTGCATCAGGCTTGCGCCCATTGTGCAATATTCCCCACTGCTGCCTCCCGTAGGAGTCTGGACCGTGTCTCAGTTCCAGTGTGGCTGGTCATCCTCTCAGACCAGCTAGGGATCGTCGCCTAGGTGAGCCATTACCCCACCTACTAGCTAATCCCATCTGGGCACATCTGATGGCATGAGGCCCGAAGGTCCCCCACTTTGGTCCGTAGACATTATGCGGTATTAGCTACCGTTTCCAGTAGTTATCCCCCTCCATCAGGCAGTTTCCCAGACATTACTCACCCGTCCGCCGCTCGTCACCCAGGAGCAAGCTCCCTGTGCTACCGCTCGACTTGCATGTGTTAGGCCTGCCGCCAGCGTTCAATCTGAGCCATGATCAAACTCTTCAATTAAAAGCTTGATTTGCTTCAACTCATGAAGCGATGCTCGAAAATTAACTTTCGTAATAATTCAACTAAATGAATTACTGCTTGGTCACTCTTCAAGACTTGATATTTTTTTGAACCCGAAGGTTCTGGATATCGTCTTGTGGAGTGCCCACACAGATTGTCTGATAAATTGTTAAAGAGCGTTCGTTACTAAGATGTTTCTCGGTAACGCGGGAGGTGCATATTACGCTTTCCCGCTGAAGAGTCAAGCTTTTTTCTTATTAAGAAACGGTGTTTTCACCGGCTTGCTTCTTCCTGGCTGGGCGACTGGTTCTCGTTAGAGGAGTCGTTGTTCCCGGTCAGTGGAGGCGCATTATAGGGAGTTCG